>NZ_VXLC01000025.1 GCF_008704205.1 Nocardia colli
GATGCCGGCTACCGCTAGCCAGGCCAGTACGCCGGCTCCGGAGCGGAAGCCCATGAGCAGGGCGACGAGTACGACGACCACGATCGAGATCAAGTTGGCGATGAGCGAGGTCAGGACGTGCGCCCACAGCACCGATGATCTGGCGATCGGCATGGATTGGAAGCGTTCGAAGATGCCGCCCTTCATGTCCAGGAAGAGCCGAAACGCGGTGTAGGAGATGCCCGATGCGATAGTGATGAGCAGGATGCCGGGCAGCAGGTAGTTCACGTAGGAATCCGAGCCGGTGTTGATCGCACCGCCGAAGACGTAGACGAACAGCAGCATGAAGGCGATCGGCATGATCGTGGTCGTGATGATGGTGTCCACGCTGCGCGTGATGTGACGCAGGGATCGGCCGAGCAACGTGGCGGTGTCGCCGAAGAAATGCGTGGTCATGTTTGTTCCTTGGTCAGGGCTTCGTCGCCGACGAGGGACAGGAAGACGTCTTCGAGAGTTGGCTGCTTCTCGACGTATTCGACCTTGGCGGGTGGAAGGAGTTGTTTGAGCTCGGCGAGGGTGCCGTTGACGATGATCCGGCCCTTGTGCAGGATGGCGATCCGGTCGGCGAGTTGTTCGGCCTCGTCCAGGTATTGGGTGGTGAGCAGAACCGTTGTGCCGTGCCCGGCGAGGTCCTTGACCGCCTGCCACACTTCGAGGCGCGCCTGCGGGTCGAGACCTGTTGTCGGCTCGTCCAGGAAGATGATCGGCGGGTCGCCGATGAGGCTCATGGCGATGTCGAGGCGGCGGCGCATGCCGCCGGAATACGTCGAGACCTTACGGGTCGCCGCGTCGGCCAAAGAGAAACGTGCGAGCAGGTTGTCGGCGATCGCGCGCGGGTTGTCGAGGTGGCGCAGCTTGGCGACCAGCACGAGATTCTCTCGGCCGCTGAGGATTTCGTCTACGGCCGCGAATTGACCGGTGAGACTGAATGATTCGCGCACGTTCGCCGCCTCGGTGGCGACGTCGAAGCCGTTGACGACCGCGGTGCCCGCATCGGCTTTGAGGAGCGTGGACAGGATGCGGATGACGGTGGTCTTGCCGGCGCCGTTCGAGCCGAGCAAGGCGAAGATACTGCCGCGCTCCACCTCGAAGTCCACGCCCCGCAACACATTCAGGTCCTTGTAGGACTTTTCCAGGCCCTGTACGCGGATCGGTGGAGCTTGCCGTGTCGTCATCGCACGTACCCGCTTTCGTTGTCCGCAGCCGTGTCGTCGACCGGAACCGCGCTGAGATCGGTGCGTTGAGCGTTCATGTGATCACCCTTTGGGTTGCTTGCTCAGTAACTATACGTATATGTATACGTGGACACTATAGGTATAGCTATACGTATATACAAGTGGCAGTTGTGTGGCAGTTAAGCGTTCGTGGTTAGGACATACACGAGCACGGCCGGTGATACTCAGCCGCAGGTCAGAGACCTATTGAGGATGTACTCGACGTGCGCGAGGTAGTCGAGCAGATCCCCGATTTCAGCCAGCGGCACGCCCGCCCCGGCCAGCGTGCGGACTTGCACCAACCGCCGCAGCTCGACAGGTCCGTAGCGGCGAGTGCCGGAGCCATCGCATTCCGGTTCATCGACCAGACCGCGCCGATGGTAGTCCCGCAGCGTAGCCACCGTGACACCGGCGAACGCCGCCGCCCGGTCGATCGTGAACCCATCTCGCACGGCATATGTTGTCCCGCAGCACTTCTCCGGAGTAAGCACTTGCCAAGTCGGCATCGGCGCTAACTTTCCGCTCCGGCGGCGCGCTCGATGGCGGTGGTCAGTCGTCGCTGTTCACGGCTGATCCACGACTCTTCCTGATAGTTCCGCGCGAACGCCTCGATGAACTCCACCGGATCCTGACCGACGACCTCGCGGATCGGGGTTCCGTCCGACGCGCTCTGCTCGAACAGGTCGAGCAGGTCCTCGAACAACGAGACGCCTCCCCCGTGCCCGAAGTAGTTCACGTACCGCTCGAACGCATCGACCGCCGAACGATACGGCGCGGGAAGCTGTTTCACCCGCGCCTTGTACTGCCACCAACGCCGCTTCTCGCCGAGGTCGCCGATCACCTTTTCGATGAACATGGTCACTTGCCTCCTTCATGAAGTTGTTCGAGCCGTTCCGCGAGGAATCTCCAGGTGCTCCAGAACTCGTCGAGGTATTCGCGTCCCTGCGCGTTGAGGGAATACACCTTGCGCGGCGGCCCCTTCTCCGACGGGATCTTCTCCACGTCGACCAGATCCTTCTTCTCGATCCGGACGAGCAGGGCGTAGATGGTGCCCTCGGCGATGTCGGCGAATCCCCGCTCGCGCAGCCACGCCGTGATCTCGTACCCGTACGCGGAGCGCACGGACAGGATCGCCAGGACGATGCCCTCCAACGTGCCCTTGAGCATCTCCGTCATCTGCTTGCCCACGGATCACCTCCCACTACTCAATGTCACTTACTACTAGTAGATAGTAACACTGAATAGTGGAGAGGCAAGGGGCCTGCGTGCGCAGGCACCGGCGAGCGAGTAAGCGCTTCCCCCGCATTGCGGATAGAACGGTTTCTCCAAGTCTCCCAACATGATTCGGCACAGATCGAAACCTCGGTGCGGCGGTAGGCAATCCCCCACTACCTTGGGCATGACGGCCCACACCGGCGCGGCGATGATGTGACTACCGAATGGAATGATCCCTGGGGGGATTCGATGGTTTCTTTCGCCGATTTGCGGGATGCAAAGCCGGATCTGTGGCAGGTGGCTGCCGATGATCTGCTGGCGGTGTCCAAACAGACCGAGCGGACCGCGGACAATATTCACGCCAACGGCATCAAGGCGCTCGAGGACAGCTGGCCGGACAAAACCGGCGACCGTGCCCGCGAGACCCTGGTCAAGGTCGCGAACCGGATGGTGAACGCGAGCATTCTGTCCCGCGGTGCGATGACCGCACTCGACGCGCTGCAGGATTCGATCGCCATCGCACAGCGCGAATTGACCGCTGCCGTGAATTACGCCACCGCACAAGAGTTCTCCGTTGCGGCGAACGGAACCCTGAGCATGCCGCCGGAGGGCGAGTTCAGCATCATCAAGTATCTGTCGATGCTGAGCACCCAGCGCATGATCGACGACGCGATCGAGGCGGCCACCCAGGCCGATCAGGCGTGCGTGGAGGCGATCGCCGCGGTCAACGTGGATCCGGACAATGTGACGCAGGAAGACGCGCAGCGCAGGCAGAGCGAGGCGGTGCGCAAGGCTTTGCAGGAGATGCGAAACCTGCTGCCGGACGGGTTGTCTCGATATCAGGTCGAGCAGTGGTGGAAGGCGCTCACGCCGGAACAACAGCAGCAGCTGATGCGGGCGGTGCCCGTCGAACTGCACAACCTGGCCGGGATTCCGGACGACGTGAAAAAGCAACTCTCCGATGACGGCCGCGGCTACGATCCGGTGAAAACGGTCAGTTGGGCGCTGGCCAACGCCGACAACCGCGACATCGACGTTTTCGGCAACAACTGCGCGAACTTCGCCTCGCATTCGCTGCGGCACGGCGGCCTGAAGGACAAAATGGACTTCTGGAGTTGGGGCACCCTGGACAGCGACAACTGGGGCACCTCGTTGGCGGGCGATGCGAATGTCCCCGGCATAGCAGGCAAAACGCACACCCAATCCTGGTATAACTCGGACGCGCAGCGACAGTTCTTCCTCGAGCACGGCGGCGCCGAGGTGCCCCCGTCGGCCGCGAAACCAGGTGACATCGTGTACTTCAATTACAACGACGGTCCGGGCGGTCATCCGGACGGCCAGAGCCATCACACGGCCGTGGTGACCGCGGTCCTGCCCGATGGCGAGGTGCTGTACACGCAGCACACGCCGGGTGCGGCGAACCAGAGTTTGAGCGACCGCCTGCCGATGGTCGAACAAGGCGAAGGGCGGCAGGGGATCACCATCGTCCGCCCGAAGGAAACATGGTGACCACGGCGCCGGCGCGCACCGCCGAGTGGTCGTCGGTTGCCCTCGGCGCGGTCGCACTCGCCGGATCGGTTGCCGCATACGGGGTTCGGCATGCTCGGCGCCAGGACTGGCAGGATCTGGTCGTCGGCACCCGCTGTCGCACGGTCCCGCCGCTGCCGGACGTCACGGCGCTGAACTGGCTCGGCATCGCGTCGAGCGTGGTCGCGATCGTGGCGTTCGCGTACTACTGCCGGGTGGTTGTTCGCGCACGCGGGACCTCGCTGCGCGTGGTGATCGGCGCGATGCTCGCCGTGGTGGCGGTCGGCTGCCTGGCAGTCGGGCTGTTGTTCGCGACGACCACTCCGACCGACGCGCACGACGGTTTGGACGGCAGCGGATTGCCCTGCGCCAGCGGGTAATACGCTCGGGGAGAGGGAGTTCCGATCATGACCGACGAGATCAATATCGCGCCGGGCGAGGTGAAACAGTCCGGCTCGACGATTTCGACCGAAGCAACCGAGGCACGGGCGGCACTGACGCCGATGTTCGACTCGGCGCAACCGGCCGCGGACGGCAACAAAGGTTTCGCGTCCGGTCCGGCGCTGGTCACCTATGCCAGCGGGCTGAAAGCCGAGATGGAGGGCACGATCACCGATCTCGAGACGACCGGGCAGAAGATCGTGGCCGCGGCAGAGACGTTGCAGGGCATGGACGCCGACAACGCCACCGGAATCAGCCGGGTCGCCACCGCGCTCAACGGGTTGGGCAAGCCCCCGCCGTGACTAGTGCCGGATCAGTTGGCGCAGTGCTGGATTCGGTCCGTCGGGCTGCGCGATCACGGCCGGGCGGGCGTGAACCTGTTCGACGGCTCGTCGACGTAGTTGCGCGCGGTCTTGTTTTCCATTGCAGGTCAATGGGATTCGCCGGGTGCGGACGAATCGGCTGGGCACCGATGCCGACGGCAGCTGCTGACTGAGGCAGGCGCGCAGGCGACGGAACAGCGCTTCCGGCTCGCAGTCGGTGTCGGCGGGTTGGATCCAGGCGACCATGGTGGTGTCGTCGTCGACGTCGACCGCGACCACCACGGCGGCCGCGACCCCGGGGTCCGCGAGTAGATGCTGCTCGATCTCCCCTGGCTCGATCCGCTGTCCGCGGATCGTCACCTGCTCGTCGACACTGCCGAGATACTCCAGCTCGCCGTCGACCACCCGTACCCGGTCGCCGGTGCGGTAGAGCCTCGGCACCGACGAACCTTCGGGCGCGGCGACGAATGCTCGCGCGGTCAGGTCGGGACGGTTCAGGTATCCGGCTGCCACGGGGACGCCGCCGATGTGCAGTTCCCCCTCCTCGCCTGGGCAGACCGGCAGTCCGTCGGCATCGAGAACGGTCAGCACGCAGTTGTCGATCGGCCGGCCGATGTACACCGCGTCGATGTCGGCCGGGTTGCTCGGACAGGTCCAGGCCGTCACGTCGATCGCGGCCTCGGCCGGACCGTACAGATTGTGCAGCGCGGCGGGCAGTGTCGCGACGAACTCCCTGGCCACGGGCGCCGGGAGCGGCTCACCGCCACAGAACACATGCCGCAGCGAGGTACACCGGGCCGCGTCCGGCCAGCGCAGGAACTCCCGCAGCATGGACGGCACGAAATGGCAGATGGTGATCTGATGCCGCACGACGGCCTGGGCGACCGCGACCGGGTCGCGGTGTTCCGCCGATGCCAGGAAGACGCAGCGCGCACCGGCGATCAGCGGTAACAGCAGCTCCCAGCCGGAGACGTCGACCGAGACCGGCGTCTTCTGCAAGATCCGGTCATCGGCATCGACCCCGTAGGTCTCGCGCATCCATTCCAGGCGATTGCCCAACGCGCGGACCGACACGACGACACCCTTCGGCGCGCCCGTGGATCCCGAAGTGAACAGCACGTAGGCGGGTTGATCGGCCGGCACCTCCGGCAACGGGTCGAGCTCGTCCGTATCGGACTCCCGGGGCAGATCCAGCGCCCGCAGCCCACATTCGACGACCAGTTCCCGACCGGCGCCGGTCACCAAAGCCACTGCGCAGTCGGAGATTTCGGTGACCTGACGCATCCGCGCGGTAGACGCGCTCGGATCGACCAGCAAGTAGGGCAACCCCGCCTTGAGCACCCCGAGCAACGCGACGAGCAGGGCGGCGCCGCGCGGCACCGCGATCGCGACCGTCCGCCCCCGCGGTGCGCTGGTGCGGAGCAGCCGGGCGACGCGATCCGAGCGCAGCTCCAACTCGCGATAGGTCAGTTCGCCGCAGCCGTCGGCGGCCGCGATCGCCCCCGGCGCCCGCGTCGCCGCCGCCCGGACCAGACCCGGAATGCCGTGCCGGAAACTCCGCTCAACGGTTCGGCCACGCAGCTCCAGCGCCGCCACCGAGTATTGCTCGTGCAACAAGACCTCCACGTTCCCACTCAGTCCCTCGATGATCACGGTAGGCCGCCGAATCCTCCGGGTGTACGGCCCTGACGCAACCTTTACGAGGTTGGAGACGCTGGTCACGTAATCGAAGCGCGTCTCGGTGCGGTCAGTCGATCAAGCGCAGCCAGGCCTCGGCGAGCGCGTCGTGACCGGCCGCGGTCGGGTGGACGCCGTCCGCGGACCAGTGTTCCGGTCCGGTGCCCGCGGCCAGTTCGGCGAACATGGCGTCGGCCGGAATCAGGTGGGCACCGTATTCTTCCGCGAGTTCGTGCACGGCCTCGATCTTCGGGTCGAGGTCGGCGCGCCACTCCTTGCGCTCCTGCGGTCCGACGAGCGCGGCGCCGGCCTCGACGACGCCGTCGATGGGCAGGAGGAACGGCTCGATCAGGATCAGCTGGGCGCCCGCCGCGGCGAGGGGTGCGAGCAGGCGGTCGTAACCCGCTCGGAATTCCGCCACGGGGATCTCGTGGCCGTCCGGGTCCAGTGTGTGCCAGCCCATGTCGTTGACGCCGACGAGGATCGAGACCACGTCCGGATGCGCGTCGAGTACATCTGTCTGCCAACGGGTTTCGAGATCCATCACCTTGTCGCCGGCGTTGGCGGTGTTCAGCCAGGTGACAGGACGGTCGGGGTGGCGAAAGCACCATTCGCCCGCGACCCGCACCGGGAACGCACAGCCGGTCCCGTCCTCGCCGACCGGTCGGCGGAGGTCGCTGATCGAATCACCGGTGAACATCACGGTGGTTCCTGAATGGAGGGTGATCGTCATTTCGGTACGTCCTGACTTCTTGGATTTCAGTGTGCGGTAGCGAGTTCCGAGTCGGACAGCGGGAGCGGACCACTGCGGAACAGCAGTGCGGCCAGCGCTGCGGCGCAGAGGAAGACTCCTGCGGCGATCCAGAACACGAGGTGGTAGCCGGCGAGGGTCGCCTCGGCGAGCGTCGCGGGCTGGGCCGCGGTCGTGGGATGGTCGGCGAGATAGTTCGCGATGACCGTCGTGGCGAGTGAACTGAACACCGCCGTCCCGAGCGATCCACCGATCTGCTGGGCGGTGGTCACCAGGGCGGCCGCTACGCCGGCGTCGTGCGGGTGCACTCCGCTGGTCGCGGCGTTCTGCACCGGGCCGAAGATCAAGCCGAATCCGACGCCCGTGACGAGCAGCGCGGGCAGCACGGCACCGGCGTAGCTGGAGTCGGTGTGGATGCCGGTGAGGATCGCCATGCCGATCGCGGCCAGCACGCAGCCGATCGGGACCAGCGGCCGAGGTCCGGTGCGCGGCAACAACACCGCGCCGGAGAAGACCGCGCCCACCATGACCGACACGATCATCGGGAGGAACGCGACGCCGGTCAGCAGCGGGCTGAATCCCAGCATGTTCTCCAGGTAGTAGGTGAGGAACAGGAAGACCGCGAACATTCCGATGCCGGAGATTCCGAGGGACAGATACGCCGCGCCGCGGACCCGGTCCAGGATCACCCGCAGCGGCAGCAGCGGATGTTCGGTGCGGAGTTCGATCAGCACGAAGGCAGCGACCAGCGCGACGCCGGCGAGGACCGAGCCGATCGTCCGGAAGTCGTTCCAGCCGTGCGTTTCTGCGGTGCCGAGGCCGTAGACGAGGCCGACGAGACCGAGCACCACCGTGACCGTGCCCGCGATGTCGGGCTTGGTCCGTTCCGGTCGATCACCGTCGCGCAGGAAGACGATCCCGCCGATGAACGCCACCGCCGCGATGATCAGGTTGACGTAGAGGCACCATCGCCACGAAAGGCTCTGGGTGAGAACGCCGCCCAGCAGCAGGCCGACCGCGCCGCCCGCCCCGGAGATCGCGCCGAAGATGCCGAACGCGCGGCCGCGTTCCTTCGCGTCGTCGGCGAACGTGACCGACAGCAGCGACAGCGCCGCCGGTGCGAGCATCGCGGCGAACGCGCCCTGGCCGATGCGGGCGATCAGCAGCATCGAGAAGTCCACGGCGGCACCGCCGAAGGCCGACGCGACGGCGAATCCGCCTACGCCGATGAGGAACAGCCGCTTGCGGCCGAAGAAGTCCGACAGCCGGCCGCCGAGCAGCAGGAGGCTGCCGAATGCGAGGGCGTAGCCGGTGAGCACCCATTGCCGGTAATCGGCGGGAAAGCCCAAGTCCTGCTGGGCACTTGGCAGTGCGATGTTCACGATGGTGGAGTCGAGGATGTCCATCAGCTGGGCGAGGCCGAGGACGACCAGGGCCATCCAGCGGTTCGGTATGCGGGGTCCGTCTTTCTGAGGTGCCGCTTCGGTCGATGAAGGGGCAGATGTGTCAGGGTTCATGGTGGTCTCTCATGTGGATATGGGCGTGACGATTCGGGCCGCCAACTCCCTTGGCGGCCTGCGATTTTCGGAGTGACTCCGGGTCAGTCGACGAGCAGCACGAGCTTTCCGCGCACCCGGCCCGCCTCGCCGACGCGGTGTGCTTCGGCGACCTCGCTCAGGGGGAAGGTGCGGCCGACGGGGAGGACGAACCGGCCGGATTCGATCAGTTCGCCGATCTGGTCGATCACGTACAGCGCGCGGCCCGCGTCTCCCCTGCTGAACCGCACACCGTACTGCTCGGCACCGGCGAAATCGGCGAGGGTGACCACATGCGTTGCGCCACCGGCCAGTTCGATGAGTTCGGGCAGGATCCCGCTGCCGGCTACGTCGAGCGCGAGATCGACGCCGTCCGGCGCGAGGGCACGAACCCGCTCCGCCATGCCCGCACCGTAGGCGACCGCCTCGGCACCGAGTGAGCGGAGGAAATCATGGGTTGCCGGACTTCCGGTGCCGATCACGCGGGCACCTCGAGCCACAGCGAGTTGGACCGCGGCGCTGCCGATGCTGCCGGAAGCGCCGCTGACGAGCAGCGTGCTGCCGCTTTCGACACCCAGCTGGTCGAGGGCACGTGCTGCCGTCTCGATCGCGGCCGGTAGCGCGGCCGCATCCGCGAAGCCGAGCGACCGCGGGATGGGGGCGTAGTAATCCAGCACGGCCAGTTCGGCTTGTGCGCCGCTGTCGGCGGAGACGCCGAACACGCGGTCGCCGAGGGCGACGTCGGTGACATCCGGACCGAGTTCGTCGACGATGCCCGCCGCTTCGTGGCCCAGGGTCTGCGGGAGTTCCTCGTCCATCAGGCCTTGGCGCTTCTTCCAGTCGCTCGCGTTGACGCCGGCGGCGCGCACGGCGATCCGGACCTGGCCGGGGCCCGGGTGCGGATCCGGAAGGTCGACGAGCTCGAGGACGTCGGGGTCGCCGAACCGGCTGAACTCGACTGCCTTCATGAGGTGCTCCGTTCCCGCCGCTGAGGGCGCTGGTGAGTGGGCACGTGGTGCGTGCCGAAGCTGACTCGCCAAGACTGCTACCCACCGCTCACACGGGGCGCACACCACGCTGACACGGGAACCGCCCTGATGTGAGGACCTGGGTGGGGGTGCGCGAAGATCGGGGGATGAACGGGGATGCGCGACTGCACGTCACGCTGCTGGGCGCCTTTCAGGTGTCTCGCGGCGAGGCAGCGCTGTCCGTTCCGGGAGCGCGGTTGCAGGGGCTGGTCGTTCGGCTGGCGCTCGCGGGCGGTCGGGTGGTCGAGCAGGGGGCGCTGGTCGACGCGATCTGGGCGGAGGATCTGCCGGCCGATCCCACGCATGCCTTGCAGGCGCTGGTTTCGCGGTTGCGGCGAATTCTCGGCTCGGCCGGGGACGTCGTGCAGGTCGCGGGTGGGTATCGGCTGGCCGTGGATGACGTGGACGCGGTGCGGTTCGAGCAGCTCGCCGCGGCCGGGCGTGAGCACCTACGCAGCGGCAACGTCGATGCGGCGGTGGCTGTGCTCGGCGAGGCGGTGCAGTTGTGGGGTGACCGGCCCGGTACCGAGCCCGCGGTCGTCGCTGCGGTTGCGCCCGCCGTCGCGACCCGGCTGGCGGCCGCCTCGGTCGAGGCAGTCGTAGACCTTGCCGAGGGCGAGCTGTCCCTGGGCCAGGCCGGCGTGGCCGCCGATCGGCTGACCGCATTGCTCGCCGAGCAGCCCGTCCACGAGCGCGCGGCCGCGCTGCTCATGGACGCGCTCGCCGCCCAAGGTCGCCAAGCCGAGGCGCTTGCCCGCTACGAGCGCGTCCGCGAATCCCTCGCCGACGTTCTCGGCACCGACCCCGGTGCTGCGCTGCGCGAACGCCACCTGAGTCTGCTGCGTGCGGATCAGCCTGCACCGCAAGTCAACTCGACCAACCTGCCCGCACCGTTGACCAGCTTCATCAGCCGCGACGACGACCTCGCCCGAATCGACACGCTCCTCGCCGCCGGCCGCCTGGTCACCGTGCTCGGTCCCGGCGGGGCAGGCAAGACCCGGCTCGCCGTCGAGTCCGCCCGCCGGCATCGCCACGAATACCGTGACGGCGCTTGGATGATCGACCTTTCCTCGGTCACCGAGCCGGCCAAGGTCGGCGCGGCTCTGCTCGCCGCGATCGGGTTGCGCGGCTCGGCGCTGTTCGAGGCCTCGGCCAAGCTGCGCGGTGACCCGATCGGCGAGCTGGATGTCTTGGCCGACCAACTGAGCGGCCGGGAGAGCCTGCTCGTTGTGGACAACTGTGAACACCTGATAGACGCTGTGGCCCAGCTTATTTCGGCGTTGTTGACCCGCTGCGCCGGGTTGCGGGTGCTCGCCACCAGCCGCGAGCCGCTGGCGATCGACGGCGAGGCGCTGGTCCCCCTCGGCCCGCTCACCGTGCCGCAGCCGGACGCGGACCTCGAGCAAGCCCGTGCTGTGGCATCGGTGCGCCTGTTCACCGAACGAGCGGCGGCCGTGCGTCCCGGATTCGCCGTCGACAACGGCAATCTCGACGACGTGCTGCGCATCGTCCGCGCCCTCGACGGCATGCCGCTCGCCCTCGAACTCGCCGCGGCCCGCCTGCGCACGCTCGCACTGGCCGACCTGACCGCCGGGCTCGCCGACCGATTCCGCCTGCTCACCACCGGCAGTCGCACCGCCCTCCCCCGCCACCGCACGCTCCGCGCAGTCATCGCGTGGAGCTGGGACCTCTTGAGCGAACCCGAACAGATTGCCGCCGAACGGATCTCAGTGCTTCCAGGCGGTATCACGCTCGCCTCGGCCGCTGCGGTCTGCGCCGATTCAGCGGCGCCTGCTGGACACAGAGCGGAGCAGATCTCGGCAGCCGGTACCCACGTCGGAGTGTCCGCCGATAACGTCCCCGAACTGCTCGCCGCCCTGGTCGATCGGTCGTTGCTGCAACTCGTGCCGGACACCGGGCGGTATCGGATGCTGGAGACGATTCGTGAATACGGGTTGGAACGCCTTGCGGAGCAAGGCATTCTGACCGACGTCAGGGATCTGACCGCTCACTACTCCGGTGAGCTGGTCGCCCGTAATGACCCGCTGCTACGTGGTCCCGAGCAACTAGACGCACTGCACGTGCTGCGAGCCGAATACGACAACGTGCTCGCTGCGCTGCGCCATCTCTGTGACCGTGGTGCTGCCGACGATGCGATCGGGCTGGCGGTGAACCTGACTTGGTACTGGCAGATGCTCGGCCAGCGCAACGATGCGGCCTACTGGTTGGGCGAGGCGCTCACGGTGCCGGCCGAGCGACCGAGTGTGCAGCGCGACATCGCCGAAGGGCTGTTGCTCACCACCGTCGCCACGCAGAGTGCGCTGGTCGTCGACGCGATCGAGGAGCGGCGCACGCAGCTCTGGGAACTCGCCGATCGGCTGCTGAGCCGGCCGGAACTGCCGGGCTTCGGCGGGGCGCTGATCACGGCCAGGTTGGCTTCCATGGCGGTGCACGAGGCGTCGCCGGCGATCATGCGGCGGCTGATCGACGGGCCGGACGTGTGGCTGGCCGGGTTGGCCCGCATGTTCCGGTCCCATCTCGCCGAGAACGCCGGGCATCTCGACCAGGTTCGCGACGACGTGAGCGCCGAACTGGATTGCTTCGCGCAGGCCGGGGACCGCTGGGGGTTGGCGACGGCGCTGCCGATGCGCGTTTTGCTGCGGCAGTACGACGGCGATCTGGACGGTGCGCTGGCCGATCTGACCGAGGCCAAACGGCTCGCCCGCGAATTCGGGTCGCTCAGCCTCAGCGACGAGATCTTCATCGATCTGCGCTGGATCGATCTGCACGTGCGGCTCGACGAGACCGCGGCGGCAATCGAGATGATCACCGCGACCCGGGAACGGGTGCAGCGCAGGACATCACCGGAGCTGGTGATGCTGCTCGACGTGCGCGAGGCCGACTTGTCGCTGCGCGTCGGCGACCTCGATCGGGCACGTGAGCTGATCGAGGCGGCCGAGGGCACGTTGTCCGAGCGGCATCCGTTCAGCGGCGATCAAGGGCGGGCGGTGATCGGCTCGGTGCGGGGCGCGCTCTGTCTCGAGCTCGGCGACGGACCTGGTGCCGATGAGGTGTTGCGCCAGGCCTATGCCGCGGCCGTCGACAGTCGGGACATGCCGATCGTGGCAACGGTTGCGGTGACTGTGGCCGGGCTCGCCGCGCTGTACGAGCGGTTCGCGGACGTGGCCGCGATACTCGGCGCGGCGGCTCGGCTGCGGGGCGCGCACGACCGGACCGATCCGCAGGTTCGGATACTGCGTGGACAGTGCCGGACCGCGTTGGGCGACAAGGGCTTTGATGATGCGTACGAGCTCGGCTGGCAATTGGACACACAGGCGGCCTTGACCCGAGTCGATCCGGCGCGACTACAGATCGCGCACGAAACCCACCCGGACACACCGGTCCGGCGATAGCACCCGGCGAATACTGCTGCCGCATTAACGATTCAGCCATTCCATGCGGCTACCGGCGGACATGCCTAGTGCGCGGACCTGCTCGGCGTGACCGCGAAGTGATGCCAGGTGTCGTACATCCATTGCTGGTAGGCGGCCGGGTCCCAGCCAAGAGTCCGGGTCATCAGGATGTAGGTCTCGGCTTGGCCGAGCAGGCCGACGGTGGCGATGACCCAGTCCAGGTCGACGCCGGGATCAAGGAGTCCGTCGGCGTGTAGCTGCTGCCAGATGTGGGTGATGTTGGCGTGGGTGGCGTCCCGGCCCGCGGTGGCCGCGGCGGCGATGAGCGGTTCGCTGGCTTCGGCTTGGACGGCGACCGCGATGAGCGGGGCGGCCCGTTCCATCAATCCGCGAGCGCCTTCGGCATACGCGCGGATTCGTTCCTCGAGGGTCGGCGCGGTGGCCGCGCGGACGTGCCAATCACGGTGCGCCACACCGACTTCGGCGGTATCACCGACGATCGCCACATCGATCGCCCGGTTGAGCAGATCAGCCTTGGTGCCGAACCTCAGATACACCGTGCGGGCACCGACCCCCGCGGCGGCGGCCACGTCCGCGAGGGTGGTCGCGACATAGCCGTCCGTCAGGAATAGCCGGACCGCCGCATCCAGGATCTTCTGCTCGGTCTCGGCCTTGCGCGCCTCCCGCAACGGAGATTGCTTCTTGACACCACCACTCACTAGATGCACCCTTACTACATCAATGCAGTATTACTGCATTTAAGCACTGTCACTGCAAAGGATACGTCATGGTCCCCACCCTGGCCGGAGTGCATCACCTCAAACTGCCCGTGTCGAACCTCGCCAGATCGATCGAGTGGTATCGGACGCGACTCGGTTACGAGGTCGAGGTCGAGTTCCACGAGCAGGGCGTACTGATGGGCGTAGGCCTCCACCACCCCGCAGGCGGCCCGATGTTCGGATTGCGACTGGACCCCGAAAAGGCCGCAGCAGCGGCCGGATTCGACTACTTCTCCATCGGCGTGCCGGACAAGGCATCGATCATCGAGCTCGCCGAACACCTCAGCGCACTCGGCGAGCAGCACGCCGGCGTGCACTTCGCGAGCATCGGCTGGATCCTGCCCGAACTGCACGACCCCGACGGTCACGAGGTCCGTTTCTACACCATCGCGCACCACACCGACGTCGACCCGGCACACCCGTTGATCATCGATGACGCCCGCAAAACCAGTGCGGCCCGGGAACATTCGCAGTGACGCGCGGACTCACCAACCGTTGTGGCGGGTCCACACCGCGTCGATTACGGGCGTGGTGCTCGCGTCGTTGATCACGTGGTAGCGGTGGTGTTGGGCGGCGGTGGCGCAGGCGTGGTTGGGGAGGATGCGGAGGCGGGTGCCGATGGGGAGGTCGGGGGTAAGGTGGGTGGTGCCGGGGCGGGGGGTGAGGATGCCGTGTTCTTGGCTGGCTCCGGTCATGATGAGATCTGGAATGGGTTGGCCGGCAAGGGTTGTCACGAGACCGTAGCCCTGGTCTACAGGCTGGTTCTGGGTGCCGCGGTCGCGGGAGGTGGCCATCCAGCCGCCGTCGGTGATGATCCAGTTCTTGGCGGGTTGGTGTCCGATGACGGTGACGGCTACGGAGAGGGCGAGGTCGTCGGGGGTGCAGATGCCGAGGCCGGCCATGACGAGGTCGAAGAAGACGTAGTTGCCTGCTCGGACCTCGGTGACTCCGGCGAGGTCCAGGGCGCTGTGCGCGGTGGGTGTCGATCCGACACTGACCACCGGACAGGGCAGTCCCGCTATGCCGAGGACGTGTGCCGCGCCGACCGTTGCGTCGCGCTCGTTTTCGGCGGCTTTCCGCAACGCGTCAGGGGTGTAAGCGAAGTAGGACTCGCCGGCGTGGCCGAGGACACCGGCGAGATTGTCGACCAGGATCTGGGCGATCTCGACCAACGCGGGATCGCTGGGCGCGACACCGCCGCGGTGACCATCGCAGTCGATCTCGATCAAGGCGGGGATCCGAACGCCATGCTCGCGACTGAACCCGGTGACGGCTTCCGCTTGAGCTGAACTGTCGAGCAGGACAGTGAGATCCACGCCACGGGCGATGAGCGCGGCGACGCGAGGCAGTTTGTGCGGGTCGATGCCGACGGCGTAGAGGATGTCGCGGTAGCCGGCGTCGGCGAAGTACTCGGCCTCGCCGAGGGTGGAGACGGTGATGGGTCCGGGTTCGTCGGCATGCACGCGGCGGGCCACGTCGATGGATTTGCTGGTCTTCACATGGAGGCGCAGGGGAACACCAAGCGTGTCCAGATGGTGTTGCAGCCGTTGGATATTGCGGTCGAGACGAGTGGCGTCGACGACGACGAAAGGGGTGTCGGGGGTGTCCAGCGTGATCACGGGTTTCCTAATAGTTCGCTGTCCTTCTTGAACGTAGCCAGGTCGTTGTAGAGACCGGTCCGGGAGATGCCGAGGCGTTTGGCCACCCGCGCGGGCGCGCCACGCAGCGCGAAAACGCCCGCATCGTGCAGTGCGCGAACGAGTTCCAGCCGTTGCTCACGTCCGAGCGCCGACGCGGGCACTGCGTGCGCACGTTCGGCACGCTCGATCAGCGAGTCGATTACCTGGTCCAGCTCCCCCGAGAAATCCGTCGCCGGCACAGGCGATTCCGCGCTCACGGACAACCCCAGCAGATCCGACAGCACCCCCGTCGCTCGGTTGATCGCCGAGAGATCGATGTTGATGCACAGCGCGCCGATCAGCGACCCGTCTGCGTCACGCAGCGGCAGGGTCGTGCACTTCAACAGCCGCCCGTCTTGCGCACGCGTGACGTAACCGACCTCGTTGCTCGCGTCCGCCCCCGCCGCCAGAACCCGCAGCCCGATCTCACTCATCGCATCCCCGACTACACGCCCGGTGACCGCGCCGGCGACAGCAGCCACCGATCGCTCCGGATCGCGATAGTCGTGCAAGACCACCTCGCAGCTGCGCCCGAAGGTGGCGGCGATCCCCTCGACCAGTGGCTTCAAGGCACCGAACACCGCGTCCGCAGTACCGGTCACTGCTTCGCCGCCGAGGAACCGGAGCTGCCGATCCGTGCCGCAACTATCAAGACCACCGCGATCATCCCGACTGCTCCTTAACAAAGTGTCAATTCCTGGACAAATTGTCACACAGCGGGCAGGGGCAGCGCCACTCGGTGGATCAGGACTGCGCGACTCAGGACCTGGGCCGCCCATAGCCCGCGCTCGAGGTCAGGATCAACCCGCGATGCTGGACTCGATGTCGATCAGTCGCCGCAACATCGACAGCTGATGCGGATAGTCGCCGTCGAGTTTGACCAGCAGGCTGGTGATTCCAGCAGCGCGATAGTGCGTCAATCGCTCGGCGATCCGCGCGGGCGTCCCGATGAGGTTGGTCAGCTCGCCGAGTTCACGCGGGACTTCGCGGCGCGCAGCGGCTTTGTCGCCGGACTGCCAGAGTTCGACCACCCGCTCGACGGCCGTGCCGAAACCGAGGCGGGTGAAGGCGTCGTTGTAGAAGTTCCGGCCGCCGACGCCCATGGCTCCGATCGTGAACGCATATCCCGCAGCGTGTTTGCCGATCGCCTCGGCCGCAGCCTGGTCGTCCTCGGTGATCTCGACGGCGACCGGCGCGACCAGGTCGAGATCGGACAGCGCGCGCCCGGCCCGAATCGCGCCCTCGCGCAACGGATCCAGGAAAACCTCGGCCGCCTCGGGAATGAACGCGTTCCCGAGCCAACCGTCGGCCAGTTCACCGGTCAGTCGCAGATTTCGCGGACCCATCGCCGCGTTGTAGATCGGGACGTGGGCCGGCTTCACCATCGGTTGCAACGCCCGCCCAGGCCCATCCGGCAACGGCAGCGGATAGATCTCGCCGGCATGCTCGAGCCGTTCGCCGCGACCGACCGTCCGGATGATCTCGATCGTCTCGCGCGTGGTCTGCACCGGCTGCCGAAACCGAACGCCGTGCCACCCTTCCATGACCCGCGGCCCGGACACACCGATGCCGAGATCGAACCGCCCACCGGACAGCTCGTGCAGGCTCAACGCCGACGTCGCCAACAGCGCGGGCGTACGCGACCCGAGCTGAACTACGAACGTCCCCAACCGGATCGACGAGGTTTTCGCCGCCAGGTAAGCCAGCCCGGTGAGCGCGTCATAGCTCCACACCTCCGCCACCCACAGCGCCGAAACACCCGCCGCCTCCGCCGCGACGGCGAACTCCACCGCGCCGGGCAGCCGTGGCTCGATCAGAACACCGATACGCATCGCGCCTCCTCGGGCATAGTGGCAATAGCGTATAGAGAGATCGGATCGCGGCAGCAGGGAAGGGTGCGGATGCGCTATCGAGACTGTCCCACTATCGAAGTGGCGGAACGGATTCCATGCGACCCGGACACCGCGTGGGCGCTGATCACCGACATCGGACTGCCGGTGCGGAGCTCGCCGGAGCTGACGTCCGTGCAATGGGAGGGAACATCGAACCGGGTCGAGCCGGGCGCGCGGTTCCGCGGTCGCAACGATCACCCCGCCCTCGGATCCTGGGAAACCGTCTGTGAAGTCGTCGAAGTGGAACCGCAGCGTCGCTGGGTCTGGCGAGTACTCGGCCCGGACAACGGCACCAGCGCCACCTGGGCGTTCGAGATCGACCCCGCGCGCGAAGGCGTCATCGTCCGCCAGTGGGCGCGCATGGGCCCAGCCCCGTCCGGCCTGACCCCGGCGATCACCGCGAAACCGGAACTCGAAGGGCGAATCATCGCCCGGCGACTGGAGGAATGGGCGGACGGCATGCGCGCCAACCTCGCCTGGCTGCGCACCGAGGTGGACAGCGAAGCCCACCCTTGACCGAGACGACGATCGAAGACGCCGTCGGGCGTTTCGACAATCAGGCGCCGGAATGGGGTGTTGTGCCCGCTCCCTGATCTCGGATACGGGACAGCGGGTTGGGCCACCAGATCTTCGGGCCGATGAGGCGGAAAAGTGCTGGTATCACGACGGTTCGGACGAGGAAGGTGTCCAGGAGAATGCCCAGGCCGACGATGATGCCCAGCTGGGTGAGGATGATCAGCGGGAGGACACCGAGAACGCAGAAGACGGCGGCCAAAACGATTCCGGCGCTGGTGATGACGGCCCCGGTGGCGGAGACGGCACGGACGATGCCCTGTGTGCTGCCGTGGTCGGGTGTTTCTTCGCGGGCCCGGCTGACCAGGAAGATGGTGTAGTCGACGCCGAGGGCCACCAGGAAGAGGAAGGCGTACAACGGAGCGCTGGTGTCCAAGGCGGGAAAACCGAAGAGGTGCAGGCCGATCCAGGCGCCGAGGCCGAGCGCGGCCAGCGCGCTGAGCACCGAGACACCCACCAGCAGCACGGCGGCGGGGACGGCGCGCAACAGGGCGAGCAGGATGATCAGGACAACGGCCAGGATCATCGGAATCACCACGCGCTGATCGTGTTCGGCGGCTCTCCTGGTGTCCAGGCCCTCCGCGTCACCGCCGCCGACGAGTGCGCCGGGTATCGAGGCCAATTCGCCGCGCATCGACTCGATCGTGGAAAACGCTTCCGGGGAACCGGGTTCGGCGTTCAGCACGACCGACCACCGCGCCAGTCCGGACGGCGCGGTGCCGGTGGGCGTCACCTGCGTGACACCGGGCAACGCGCGCAACGCCTGTTCGACTCCGGCGGCCGAATCACCTCTGGCCAGAACGATTGTCGGGTTGGCCGCACCGGCCGGGAAATGCGCGGCGAGCGTGTCGAAGCCTTCGACGGATTCGGCGCGGACCCGGAACTGATCGGTCTGCGACAACCCGACGTCGGTGCCGATCAATCCGGCCGCGAACCCGCCGAGCACCACCAGCGTGCCGCAGGCCACGAGCACCGGCCTGCGCACCACCCCCGCGGCGATCGCGTGCCACATTCCCTGCTCGGCCGCGATCCGCTCGTCCGCCTGCGGCACGAACGGCCAGAAGACATTCCGCCCGAACAACGCCAGCGCGGCGGGCAGTGCCACGAGCACGAACACCACCGCGACGACCAGACCTGCGGCCGCGCCCACACCGAGACTCCGGGTATTGGGCAGCGAAGCGAGCAGCAAGGTGAGCAACGCGGCGACCACCGTGACGTTGCTCGCCAGGATCGCCGGTCCGGCATGCCGGACCGCGTGCCGCAACGCGGTGCGGTGATCGGTATTACGGTGCAATTCGTCGCGATAGCGGGAGACCAGCAGCAGCGCATAGTTCGTCCCCGCGCCGAACACGAGCACGCTGGTGATCCCCGAGGTCGACCCGTCGAACGCGAGCCCGGTCAGCCGAGCCAAACCGGTGCCGACCGTGG
The DNA here is from genome assembly GCF_008704205.1 of Nocardia colli. GTDB lineage: Bacteria > Actinomycetota > Actinomycetes > Mycobacteriales > Mycobacteriaceae > Nocardia > Nocardia colli. The sequence goes on from NZ_VXLC01000025.1 coordinate 19,515, forward strand.
CGGCAACCCGATCGGCGGATCCGACCACCAGCAACGGCACCAGCCACAACACCGGCGACCGATAAGTCACGATCAGCAGCAACGCGACGACCGCGGCGGTCACCGCGAGCAGCGTGATGTTGGCGCCGGCGAACGAATCCGCGATGTCCCCACCGAACGCGGGCCCACCGGTCACCTGAATACGCAGATCCGCCGGCTGCCCGGCCTTTACCGTGTCCCGCAGCTCGTTGATGCGGTCGGTCAGGGCGAATCCACTCAACTTCGCGTCGACCGGCAACCGCCCGATCGCCGCCTTCCGATCAGGCGACATGGCCAGATCTCCGAGCTTCGAGCGCAGCCCGGTCAGATCGTCGACCCTCAATTCGGCGGCATCGGTGCGCGTCACCACAACCACCGCAGGTGCCGTGCCGGCATCCGGGAACTGCGTCAGCAGCTCTTTCACCTGCGCCGATTCCGCACTACCCGGCAGCGAATTCGGCGCCTCCCCCGCGGCGTCGTTCCCCCCGATCCCGCCGATCAACCCCGCCGAAACGGCGGCAAGCAGCACGAGCAGCAACCAGGACTTACGAGCGGTGACCACGGCCGCGAACCGATCCCACATGCGCATCACCACACCATCGCAGACCCGCGCGCGCCGCGCGCGTTGTCACCGCACCCGCGTGGGCATCATCACCGCAACTAATCGTCGGCGAAGACCGGCGGGAACGTCACCGGCAAGGTGGCCAGCGCACGGTGAAAAGGCCCCGGCCGCCAGACCAATTGGGCTGCGGGGACGGATAGTTCGAGGTCGGGTAGGACATCCAGTAGCTGGTCCACCGCCTCCTGGGCGACCAGGTAGGCGGCGGAGCGGGCCGGGCAGGCGTGCGGGCCTGCGCTCCAGGCCAGGTGGGAGCGGTTGCCGGTGCGGTCGTCGGCGCGGATCGCGGGGTCGTTGTTGGCGGCGGACATGCTGATCACGACCGGCTGGTGGGCGGGCAGCCACACCTCGTCGATCAGGACGGGCTGGCGCGGGTAGGTGATGCAGAAGTTGGCCATCGGCGGGTCGGTGAACAGCACCTCGTCGAGCGCGTCGCGGGTGGACAGGCTGCCGCCGAGCAGATCGCCGCCGAACCGGTCGTCGTCGAGGATGAGCAGCAGGGCGTTGAGGATGAGGTTTTGCAGCGGTTCGATTCCGGCGCCGTAGAGCACCACCAGCTGGTGGACCAGTTCCAGATCGTCGAGACCCACCTGATGGGTGAGCAGGCGGGTGGTGACGTCCTCGCCCGGCGCGGCCCGCTTGTGCTCGACCAGGTCCATCAGCGCCGCGGTGAGCAGCTGATTGCCCTCGGCCGCATTGTCGCCCTCGAAGATCGCGACCATGCCGCGGGCGATCCGCTCGCCGATGTCGGCCGGGCAGCCGAGCATGCCGTTGACCACCCCGAACGCCAGCGGCTGCGCGAATTCACGCACCAGGTCGGCTTTTCCGGCCCGGCGGAATCGGCCGATCAGCGCCGTGGCCAGATCGGTGACGGTGCTGCGCAGTTCGCTCAGATCGATGCCGTTGATGGCCGCGGTGTTCGCCAGCCGATACCGCGCGTGCTCGGCTCCGGCGCTGCGCAACGCATTCGGCCGCCACTCGAGCAGCGGCAGCACGGCGGAATCGGCCGGAACGGAGTGCTGCCAGTGGCGGGGATCGGCCGGAAAATGCTCCGGGTCGTGCAGGATGCGCAAGGCGGTGTGATAGCCGATCACCAGCGTGGCGGGCACCTCCGGCGCGAGTTCCACCGGCGCGAGCGAGCCGTATTCGGCGCGCATCGCGGCGTAGGCCCGGTGCGGGTCGGCCGCGAATTCGGGGCGGTGCAAGGGAACTCGATCGCCGGCCGGACACACCGGCGATCCGTGGTGCGGTGACGATCGCGGCGCGTGGGCACTGGTTGATGGCGTGGTCACAGTCCGGGCCTTCCGGCGAGGAAACGTAGGCGGGGAACGCACAGCGGACGAACCGCTGCCCAGCGACCATGCCGGGCGTGACCGGTGACGGCATCGGCATACGCATCGGTACCTCACCTACGCACCGCAATTGGCGTTACGTTCCGCGACGCCCCGGCTGACGACCCGGCGCGCGCATGGATTCCGCGCGCATCCGATCACGCAGCGGACGCGGCGCCAGCTCGCCGATCTCCGCGCGGGAACCGATCGCCAGCTTCTGCAACACGGACGCGACCTGCGCGTCGACGGTTCGCGTCGAAATGCCCCGGCGGACCGCGATCGCGCTGTTGGTCCAGCCCGCCGCGGCCAGGATCGCGACTTCCCCTTCGGCGGGCGAGAGCGACGTCCACACGTCCTCCGCTCTGGGCCGATACAGCGACAGCGAGCCGAGGGCGAACGATTGCAGTTCGCCGCGCTCCGGCCGGAGCCCGAGCCCCTGCTTTTCGGCTGCCGCGTAAGCGGTTTCGCCGAGTACCACGCGCGCTGCGGTGACCGCCTTCACCGTCTCCGCCGAGAACGGTCCCAGCCTGCTGACGTCCATATTCGTCTCGGCGAGAAGCACTTTCGTGCCACCGGCGAGCTGCGCGATCTCCGTGGCCGCGGCGACCAAGCGCGGCCGGTCCGCCTTGGCCTGCTGGGCCTGCTCGATGAGTCGCGCCAGCGCCCAGGTCCGGAACTGCACCGCCCACAGCTCGCCCCACCGGTCTCGAATCTTGGTCAGGTGGGTCAGCGCCGAACGGCCGAGCGTCAGTGCCTCGCTCGATTGATCGGCGCGGACGAGCGCGACGGTCCGGGCTAGTCGGGCCCACGAGTGCACCCAGGAGGCGCCCGATCCCTCCACCCGCGCAAGGAAACTCGCGGTCATCGCGTCGGCTTGCTCGACGGTGCCGAGCAGACCGGACGCGAGCGCGCCGAAGAGTTCGGCCATCACCGAACCGCCGACATCGTTGTCCCGGCGGTACTTCTCCGCGGCCCGGCTCAACACGATGATCGAGCGCGGGTCGCTGCGGGCGATCAAAAGCTCGACGCCCCAGGCGAACTCGACGGCCGCGGTCAGGCCCAGATCGGTGTCCGCCGAAGCACGCCAATCGTCCAGGTCCGCGCCCTCGCCGAGGCACGTCCGCACGCATTCGTCGAGCATCGCCTCGGCTTCCGCGAGCGTCCCTTGACACAGCGCGATCCACACCACCAAAGCTGTTGTCTCGAGCTGATTCCCGGTCGGCTCGGGCGCGAGCAGCCGGGTCGCCTGCAGCGTCCTGGCGGACCAGAGCCGGATCTCGCGGAACGAGCAACCGAGGAACGGCAACCGGATCGCCAGCAGACCGCGGCAGATGTCGAGGCCGACGGCGGCCTGCCCCGGCTCGGCCAGGCTGCGGTCGATCGCCGTCAGGATGTTGTCCCACGCCGCACGCGCCCAGTCGAGGTACTGCAATTCGGCCGCGCCGAACCAATTCGTCGCCGCGTCGACCACCTTGTCGCGGTAGTACTGGCGATGTCTGCGTTCCAGTCGCGCCCGTTCGTCCAGCCCGTCCCGCGACCGCAGTTCGAGTCGTTGCTGCGCGAACACGCGGATGCTCTCCAGCAGCGAATACCGGACCGTGGTCGCCGTGAGGTGTGCCGAGACCAGCGATTGATCCACCAGGCGATCGAGCAGATCCGGAATCGCGCTGCGGGGCAACCGAATCGGCCCGTCACCAGCCGGATCGGAGCAGACGAACTCGATCGCCTCCCGCTCGGCCCCGACATCGAGCGCCGCGCCGTCCGGGACATCCTCTGGATTGATGTCGTAACCGGCCGCGAACACCGCCATCCGCTCGAACAGGATCCGCTCCTGCTCATCGCACAGCTCGTAGGACCACGAGATGACGTCGCGCACCCCGCGATGCCGCGCGTCCGCGCCCACCCTGGGACCGTCCGACCAGCGCAACCGCTGGTCATCGGGCGCCTCGCCACTGAGTTCGCGCAGAATCATCGGCAGCGGCTCGCGCACCAAACGGGCCGCGGCGAGCCGGATGAACAACGGATGGTTGTTCACGTGGCGGCAGATCTCCGCCATGATCTCCGCCTGATCCGGATGGATGACCGATCGGCCGATCAGCTCCGACCGCTGCTGGAACAGCGCGATACCGTGCTCGCGGGACAACGGCGGCACCGGAACCCGGTGCTCGTCGATCCAGCCGATCGCCTCCCGGCTCGTCGCGACGATGGTCAGGTTCGGCAATTCGGCGGTCAGCTGGTTGACCACGGTGCCGACACCGTCGAGCACATGCTCGCAGTTGTCCAGCACCAGCACCACCTGTTCGCCGGGGCCGGCCAGGGCATCGACGATCGCCTCCCACGCCGAGCGACCGGAGAAGTCGATCTCCAGCACCGCGTGCGCGATCTCCTCCGCGACCGCGGTCGCGTCGGCGCCGGCGGCAAGGCGGGCCAGCCTGGCCCAATGCGCCTCGACGCCCGTGCTGCGCTGAAACCGGGCGACAGCCTCCGAGGCCAGCCGGGTTTTGCCGATTCCGCCTGGCCCCAGCAGGGTGACCAAGCGTGGTGTGCACAGCAGCAATGTGATGATCTGGTCCAGTTCCGGCTGTCTTCCGACGAACGCATCCGGAGCGGAACGCATGCCGGGCCCCTCGGAGCGGTCTCGAGCACCCATGGCCAGGGACCTTAGCCTGCCTACGTACCTATCCGCCTACTGATGCGTGAATGCGACCCGGCAGCCAACCTCGAACCAGCGGTCCGGTTCTCGCCGCGACTTCGCGGTGCCGCCAGAGGGATGAGGAGAAGTCGGCATGTTGTGCTGCGCGTTGCTCTCCGGGTTGGTGCTGGTCGTCGGGCCGCGCCTGGCGATAGTGCTCAGACGGGGGCGTCGTCCTGATGATCCGGCGACACGACAGCGGCCGGCCGAAACTTCGGCCTACCCCGAGTTGCTCGACGCCCGCCTCGAACCCGCGTTGCATCGGAAAGCACTGTGACCCTGGATATCTCGACCACGCCGAGTGCCGCGCGCCGGGTGCGCGGGCCGATCACCAGCCGAGCTTGGCGTCGGACATTGGCGGTGTCGCTGTCGGGGTGGGTGGTGCTCGCGGTCGGGCCGTCGCTGCTCGAGCTGTCCGCGCCGTGGCGGGCGTTCGCGGCCGGGCTGGCGGTTCCCGGGGCCGGGTTGCTGTATGCGATGCCGGCGCCGCACCACCATCATGTCGGTGGCGCCGGCTTCACCGCTGTGCACGTCGTCGTGCTGGCCATGGTGATCGTGGCGCTCGGTTGGGCGCTGCGGGATCGTCGTGTCGTCGCGTCCGTGGTGGTGGTTGCCGCGGTGGCTGCCGTCGGCTGGACCACGCTGAGTGCACCGGTCGCACTTGTCGCGGCCGCGCATATCGCCGGATTTCTCCTCGTCGCGGCGGCGACCGGGTGGGCGTTCATGTTCCGTGCCATCGCCCGTTCGGACCATGTCACAGTCCCGGCCATCGTCGTCGGCGCGGCGACGGCCGGCGCTCTGCTGACGAATTCGCATGGCGCCCAATCTTTTCCGCTGGCCTGGGTATCGTGGGCCGCGCCTGCCCTCGCTATCGGGGTGACGCTCGGCATCGTGCTGCGCGAACAGCTGCGACACCGCAGCGCCCAGCGCGTCGGGCAAGAACGGGAACGCTATCTCGAACAGCGCCGCGCGACGTTGCACTGCCCGATCCTCACCGCTCCCATCCCCCTCAGACGTCAGGCCTTGCCGCTGGTCAGCGAAGCGAGCCCCGATCAGCTTCGGCTGCACCGGCATCTGACCAGGCTGGCCCTGCAACCGGTGGACAGCTGGACGGGTTTCGACCGCGAGGGCCCAGGTCCGTTGCAGCAGTATCGATATCAACTCAACGCGGTCGGCTGGGGACTGTCGATGTTCGGCTATGCCCACACCCCGGCCTATTGGGGTGCTCCGCACCAAGCGCAACTGAACCTCTTCACACGCATGCAGGACGCACAGGTCTGGGGTTATTGGTATCAGCAGAACCTGTTGGGCAACTGGGACTTTCGGCATCGGCGCGCCGACCCGATCGACGTGCCGCAGAACATCATGTTCACCGGATACCTCAACCTCCAGCTCGCCATGTTCCGGCAGGCGACCGGTGACGCCAGGTTCGATCAGCCGAGATCGTTGCGGTTCCAGCGATCGCCGGAGCAGATCTACACCTACGACCACCCTGCGATCAACGACATCGTGCTGCGGAACTTCGGCACCGACCTGTGTCTGTGGGCGTGCGAGCCGGTGCCGGTCGGCCGGGGTCGCCGAAACGGTCTGGTATTTCCCTACTGCAATGCCGTCGCGACCGCCGGTGTCGCCGTGCTCGACGCGTTGAACGGAACCCGGCATGCCGTCGACATCGCGGCCCGGCTGCGGGATCGGCTGGACACCGAGTTCACCGCGGGCGACGGTGACATCATCGCGTTCCTCGTCTCCGGCCTCGGACTGTCCGCCCGCGCCTTCCGCGGTCCCGCCTCGACGGCCGCGATCGCCGGGTTCGTCAGCCCGCTACTCCCGGATCTGGCTTGGCGGGCTTGGGAAATCCTGCGCGACGAATGGCTCGACAGCGGCCGATACCTGGTCCCGGCCTCGGCCGGAAAGGAATCACCGACGGCGGGCGACTGGGGCTCCGGCGCGCCGACCAACGCCGAACCCCTCGCCGCGGCACTGCTGCTCGCGCAGGAATGCGGCGAGACCGAGTGGTGGGACACCTTGTGGACGGAGGCGACCCGGCAATTGCAGTTCTCCCCCGATCAGCCGCAGCCGGGCGTGTGGGCGTTCGAACGAGCGTCCGTGCACGCCAACGGCATGCTGGGGTTGGGTGGGCTGGGCCGCGCGCACGCGTTGACCGACATGATGACGGTGCCGAGGCCGCAACAGTGGGCGCGCGGCCCGCGCATTCGGGCCGTGCCCTATCCCGCGGTGCTGGTCGCCAAGGCGGTCACCGACGGTGCGGGCCTGGACGCGGTCCTTCGCGCGGGACTCCAGCCGCAACGGTGCACGGTTCGGCTGGATCAGCTTGCGCCACACCGTGATTACCAGTTACTCGGTGCGGTCGAGGCGAGTGTCCGGGCCGACGAATACGGTCGAGCGGACCTGACCGTCGACGTCGGCGAGCGCACCGTGCTCACCGTCCGTCCGAGCTGAACCACTCGCCACCCGATTCGCGCCGCCGCGTTCGAGTCCGCCGAATTGCGCGGCCAGCACCAGCAGGACCCCGGCGAATTGCAGCACGGTCAGGCTTTCGGCCGCGAACACCCAGCCCAGCGCCACCGCGACCACCGGGCCGAGCAGCATGAGCCGGGACGCGGTCGTCGGCTCGACGCCGCGGTAGAGACCGCCGAAGAACAGCGCGAACGCCAGCGCGGTCGCCGGGATCGACAACCACGCGGTCGCGGCGAGCTGGCTGAGCGTCAGGCTCGGCGGTCCGCCCTCGAACACGCCGGCCAGCGGCACCAGAATCAGTCCACCGGCGAGCATCTGCCAGGCGACCGCGCTCAGCGGGTGCGCCGACGGCGGCACTCCCCAGCGCCGGGTGAGCACCATGCCGGTGGCCGAGAGCAGGGCGAGGGCGGCGGCCGCCACGATGCCGGTCGTGTCCGTCCATATCCCGCCGCGCAGCACGAGCAGCCCGACGCCGATCAAACCGAGTACCGGCGCGGTGAACTGTCTTGCGCCGAGCCGCCGGCCGAACGCGAGCACCACCAGCGGAACGACGACGCATTGCGCTGCGGCGATGGTCGACACCACGCCGCCGGGGAGCCGGTGCGCGGCAATGGCCTGACAACCGAAGAAGGCGGCGAAGTTCAGCACACCGAGGATGACCATCCGTAGCCACCACACGCCGTGCGGCAGCGCGGGACGGAAGGCGATCAATACCGAACCGGCCGGCAATACCCGGAATACCGCGTTCCACAACGGAGTAGCGGGCAGGTGCTCGATCGCGAGAAATGCGGTGCCGAAAAGCACCGGACCTGCCGCGGTCGACAACAGCGCGCCGGAATCGGGCGAACGGAAAACACGCAGATAATCCAAGGCGAGCCCTCATCGAATTTCGCTACCAGCGGTGTTTCAACGCTCAAATGACGTGTCCAGCAGCGACGCGGCCAAAGGTACTCGCGCGCATGCCATTCGCTCAATAGGTAATTCGTCGGGCTCGATAGGTAAATAGTTAGGTAGGTCTGCAAAAGTACCTAGACGCAATCAGCGTTAAAACAACTTTGCCATAGACTCCGACGGTTGCACCACATTCGCTTTGTTGTGGACAATTGCCGATTCCACGTCAACCATGTCCGGCTGGGCGTTCGATGTCGCCACCGGACATCGATGCAACGAGGAGTCCGACACCGGCCAAGGCGAGGACCAGCGCCAGCAGGTGCAGGCCGATGAGGAGGGCGAGCGCCGCCAAGAACAGTGCTCGGCGGCCGAAGGCCCGGAGTAGACGCGCGACATCGGCAGACGACTCCTCTGCGGTCGGCAGCAGTCCGTCCGGGTTTGTGGCAGGGCGGGTCACCACGACACCTCCGTATCAACGATCTCGCGTCCTTGCGTGCGGAAACAGCACGCCAGATACCAAGATTCGCCGATCGGTCCACCTCGGCACAATGCGCAATCCACGCATGCAGCCTAAGCCAGCGACATAGGCTCACCGGGTGCACTACGACCTGGTCGACCTGCGGCTGTTTCTCGACATCGTCACGGAGGGATCCATCACGGCGGGCGCACGCCGGATGCACCTGAGCCTGCCCTCGGCCAGCGCTCGGGTGCGCGCGCTGGAAAACCAGGCGGGCCTCCCCCTGCTGATCCGCGGTCGGCGCGGCGTACGACCCACCCCCGCGGGCGCCACCTTGGCGCGTCACGCACGCGAGGTGCTGCGGCAAACGGCCCGACTCGACAGCGCCCTCGCCGGATACACGCATTCACCCGTCGCCTCGCTGACCCTGCTCGGCGGCGGCGGCGCGATGCACCGGATCATTCCGCAGGCGCTGATCTCGTTTCTGCGCGCCGAACCCGGCATCGATGTCGTTGTCGCCGAACGTCGTACACCCCGGATGGTGCGGATGCTCACCGACGGCGAGGCCGACCTCGGCGTCCTGATCGACAACGAGGCCGGCGACTGCGGACTGGAGGTCGAGCCGCTCTGCGACGGCTCGCTCGTGGTAATCGGCCAGGCCGGCGGAATCCTCACCGGGCGAACCACTTTGACCTACCGCGAGGTCGCCGAACATCCGCTGGTCGGCCTGGACACCGGTTCCTCACTGCAACAATGGATCGAGCAGAACATCGGCACCCACGGCGGCCCGCATTCGCGCTACCGCACCCGCGTCGCGAACCTGACCACGGTGATCACCCTGGTGGCCGCAGGCGTCGGTCTGGCCATCGTGCCCCGCAATGCGGTGATCGCCGACGAATCCGTTGCGGTATGCGAACTTTCGGACCCCTGGTCACGCCGCCACCACCTGCTGGCCTGGGGCGCCGAAGCCAAAGCCTCATCACCCGCCCTCACCGCCCTCGCCCACCACATCCGCCAGGCTGCCGCCGACTGACCGGACCAGCGCGGGAGATCGGCTACGCGAGCGCGGCTGTGGGTTCCGGTGGGATCCAGCGGTGGGCGCGGGAGGCTGCGGAGGAGACGCCGAAATCGGGTTTGAGTTCTTCCGGGATGGCGTATTGCATGACGCGGCCGCGGGTGAGCGAGCTGAGCTCGAACCAGGTGGTGAGGTGGCCTAGGCGGTCCAGGGCCCACTCGCCCAAAGGTGAACTGTCCTCGATGGTTTCGAGTACGCCGAGCAGAGCCGGGGCGGCTTTGACGGCGGTGTCCCAAGCGGTGCGCGGCACCGCTAGCCAGTCGGCGCAGGTGTCGCCGATGAGGTAGCGGATGAGGGCGCCGACCACCGGGTCGAAGAAGGTGCCGGGGACGACCTCCTCGTAGAGGTCGATGAGCTGGCGGGTGAGATTCACTCCTTCCGCGCTCGGCCCCATGTGGCGAGTCAGGTAGTTGTCGAGGAATTCGCGCGCGGAGGTCAGGTCCGTCGGGGCGTGTGCCTGGTCGACGCCGAGCATCGCGCCGACCACCCGCCAGGCGTAGAAGTAGGCCTCGGCGCCGTCCACGCTCATGTGGATGTTCAACCGGTGCAGGCTGTCGAGAACCAGCATGGAGAACAGCATCTGGCCGCCGATCATGTCCTCCTGGCAGATCGGCGTCCCCCATTCGGCTGTGTCCCAGCGGTTTTCCCGGGAGAGGTGGTGGCGGATGGCGGCGTGCAGCAACCGCACCTTCTGCACGGCGGGCACGAAACGGCTCCCGGCCTCGAAGGCGTCGGGCTGCATGAGATACACGGTGAACTGTCCGGTCTCGGCCATGCGTTTGGACGGATACTCCAGGGAATGGGTGGCGGACAGCAGTTTCGCCACCGGCGGCACGACGTAACACGCGGGCATGGCGGCGAAGGACAGCGCGGTGGAGATGTGCACGTTGTTGTCGATGAAGAACAGCCTGGCCTTCTCCATCTCGTCCCAGTCCACCCAGGCGGGCGGGGCGGCGGTCGTGTGCAGATACTCGCGGGCGACCTCGGGCAGGTCGTCGGGCAGCGGCGAACCGGCGGTGGATACGTAACGCATCAGGGTGTTGAACTTGCCCACCTCCCCGCGTTCGAACAATGTGGCCACGGTGGCATCGGCGAGTTCGTCACCGTGCAGTCGCAGCGCGTCCATCGACTCTTGCGTATAGCTCATCGAAACTCCTTGCCTCGGTGGCGAATCAGTAGCGACGCGTGGTGGCCGCGTGGGCCAGCTCGGTCAGCGCGCGAGCGGCGGGCGCGGGCACGTCGGCCAGGGCGTCCGTGGCTTCCTCGACCCGGGCGGTGATCATCTGCTCGATCCGGTCGGGCGCGCCGACCTCGGTCATCAGGTCACGCAATTCGCACAGGTCCGCATCGTCGGGTTCGGCGAGGTCGAGTAGCCGGATCAGCCGTGCCCGCTGCAAACTGTCGACGGTTCGCCAGGTTTCGGCGAGCAGGGCGGTGGGGCGGCGGGCCCGGAAATCGTCGAGATTCGCCTTGCCCGTGTGGGCTCGGTCGCCGAAGAGGCCGAGCAGGTCGTCACGGAGCTGGAATGCCTCGCCCAACGGTAAGCCGTACGCGGAGAACGCTTTCCGCAACCGGCCATCCGCACCGCCCAGCGCGCCGCCGATGAGCAAGGGTTGTTCGACGGTGTACTTGGCCGTCTTGTAGCGCACCACCTTCAACGACTCGTGCACATCGGGAACCGCTCCGGTGCACAGTATTTCGAGACACTCGCCGGCGATCAGCTCCCGGGCCAGCACCGCCCACAGCGGTCGGGCCCGGGACAGGTAGGCCGCGGGCAGTCCGCTGGTCACGAACAGTTGACCGGCCAGCGCCATCAGCAGATCCCCGACCAACATGGCCAGAGCCTTACCGGTCTGCTCGAACTCGCGTGCGCGCAATGCATGCAAAGCGGTTTGGGCGGTAGGCAATCCGTGCCGCAGCGGGCTGTCGTCGATGATGTCGTCGTGCACGCTCGCCGCCGCGTGCACCAATTCCAGTGCCGCCGCGGCGCGGACGAAGGCGTCGCTGTCCGGTTGTCCGGAAGCGCGCCAACCCCAATAGCAGAAGGCCGCCCGTAACCGCTTCCCCTGCCCGCTGGCCAGCACGAGCTGATCGGCCACCGGACGTAGTCGCGGGTCGATGTCGAGCAGTTGGTCGCGTTCCCGTCCGACGAACTCCTCGAGGATGCCGTCGACGCGAGCCTTGAAAGCGCAGGCGTCGTACCGCTCAGTCCGCACCGGAACCGGACTTACGCGCGACGACCCGCTGCGCGAGGAGTTCCATGTGCGCCTGCGGCACAAGCGCATTCCGGTCCAGCGCCAGCCGACCGCGGGCCTTCAGGTCGGTTTCCGCCGCGCCGGCCAGACCCGGCAGATCCGATCGGCGTAGTAGCCCGAACGCCCGATCGAGCACCGGGCCGATCCGGCTCAGCGCCAGATCCGCCAGCCCGGCGGCTAGGAGTACCGCGTCCTCGCCCCGGGTTGCCCGCTGATTCGACCTCTGCGACATGCGATCACGCTCCTGTCCCCACCGATCGACATCCGATGCCGCGACCCGGAAACGCTCGACAGGCCCGGTGCAGTCAGTGTGGCAGCGGCGGCGCGCGGACGCGCCGAAAGTTCGCAGGACAACCGGTTGTCCTCTCGAATGTCGGCCGCGCGCATGGCCTTCCGTGTTAATCCAGGTCGGTGAGGCGGCGTACCCGGTCGTTGAGGTACCGCTGTTCGGGGACGCTCGCGGCGAGTTGGGCGGCCCGCCGATAGCTTTCGGTGGCGCCGGGCAGGTCGCCGATCATTTCCAGCAGGTGCGCACGCACCGCGTGAGTTCGGTGGTGGCGGCGCATAGCCGGGTTGTCGAGCAAGGGTGCGATCAGGTCCAGACCCTCCTTCGGGCCGACCGACATGCTGAGGGCGACGGCCCGGTTGAGCGTCACCATCGGGCCGGGCGCGACGCGGTCGAGCATGGTGTACAGGATGCTGATCTGCTGCCAGTCGGTGCTCTCCCAAGTAGGCGACTCCGCGTGCACTGCCGCGATCGCCGCGTGCAACTGGAACCGGCCGACATGGCCGCGGGGCAGGACTCGCTCCAGGATCGCGACGCCCTCCGCGATCAAGTCACTGTCCCACCGGGAGCGGTCCTGTTCGGCCAGCGGGACCAGATTGCCGTTCGAGGTGCGCGTCGCCGCGCGCGAGTGGGTGAGCAGCATCAGCGCGAGCGCACCCGCTACCTCGTCGTGATCCGTTATCGCACAATGCAATTGGCGGGTCAGCCGGATCGCCTCGCCGGTCAGGCTCCAATCCACCAGCGCGCCACCGGCAGAGCGGGTATGCCCCTCGGTGAACAGCAGGTGGCACACGTCGAGGACGGATGCGATGCGCGCGGGCAGTTCCGCTCGGCTCGGTAGCTCGAATGCCGCGCCGGCCGCCCGCAAGGTCGACCGGGCCCGGGTCAGCCGTTGCGTCATGGTGCGTGGCGGAACGAGGTAGGCGGCGGCGATCTGGTCGGTGCTCAGGCCACCGACGGCGTGCAAGGTCAACGCGACCTGAGAGGGGCGACTCAGACTCGGGTGGCAGCACAGCACGAACATCTGCAACATGTCGTCGTCGGCCGTGGCCTGATCCGCCGACGGCGCGAGAGCCGAGTCGCCGGGCTCTGCGGCGGCCACCGCTTCTTCGCGCCCCGCGCGCGCCCGGTCGGCCCGCACCCGGTCGATCAGTCGCCGCGACGCCACGGTGATCAGCCACCCGCGCGGATTGGCGGGCACCCCGTCGCGCTGCCACTGGGTCGCCGCCGCCTCCGCCGCTTCCTGCGCGGCGTCCTCACAGTCGCCCAGGTCGCCGTGTCTGCGCAGCAGGGCGGCGAGGACGTGCGGCGACTCCTGCCGCCACACGTCCTCCACCACCCGGTCGCTCACTGGTCGTCGCCGCCCTGCCACATCGCGGGCCGCAGTTCGACGGTCTCCCCCGGGCCGGCGAACTGCGCGGTGATCTCCTCGGCGCGGGCGTGGCTCTCCACATCGATCAGGAAGAATCCGGCCAGATGCTCCTTGGCCTCGGAGTACGGCCCGTCGGTAACCAGCGGTTTCCCATCACCCCACCGGTACAGCCGGGACGACTCGGGGGCGCCGAGAGCCTCCCCGCCCACCAACTCACCCTTCTCCTGCATCTCACCGAGCAACTTCTCGAAATCGGAGTTCAGCCGATCCCGCTTTTCCTGTGGCATCGCCTGGACCTCGGGCAGATAGTCGCCCGTCGGATGACCCCAGGGTTGCGGGTTGGAGTGAATCAGGATCACGTACTTCATCACGACTCCTTCGCGTTCACGGATGCGCCCAGCCGACCCATCCTTACCCGAAACGTCGGAGCCGAGGCGGCGATGTCTACATCGCGGTCTCGACGATCAGTTCGTGCGAGCCGCGTATCCCGCGGGAAGTTCGAATCGACCCTTGTCACGTTCGTTGATCGACTCGACGGCCACGGCCTGATCAGCAAGACCATTGATCCGGAGGATCGTCGTCGGCGGCAGATCCAGCTCGCCGAGGCAGGGACGGGAGCGCTGCGCCCTGGCATACGCACAGCCGCCCACCTGAACGACAGCGAGTCCTCCTGCAGCGGAACAGCATCCGAGAGAGAGATGCCATGCGTTACCACGTCACGAACTCGCGTTGACTTGTTGAACACACTGACATACTTTGTTCAATATGCCTCTCACTACCGCGCTGGAGGTCGTCGTAGGTGTCGACCTGCACGGCAAAGTTTGCGTAATCACCGGCGCGTCTTCCGGATTGGGCCGGGAATCGGCGCGGGCGTTCGCTGCGGCGGGGGCGCATGTCGTGCTGGCCGCCCGGAACGCCGAAGTGCTTGCCGCGGTTCAGGTTTGGATCGATGCGGAGGTGCCCGGTGCGCGGACCACCACGGTCGCACTGGATTTGACCTCGCTGGACAGCGTGCGGGTCGCGGCGGCCACGATCGCCGAACTCGCCCCGCGGATCCATGTGCTGATGAACAACGCCGGGGTCATGTTCACGCCGTTCGGCCGGACGGTAGACGGCTTCGAAACCCAGTTCGGCACAAATCATCTCGGCCACTTCGAACTCACCCGGCTACTGGTCCCCCAGCTGGTCGCCGCGAACGGTGCGCGAGTGGTCATCCTGTCCTCCGACGGCCACCGGATCAGCGACGTCGACCTGGCCGACCTCAACTGGCACGACCGCGAATACGACAAGTTCCGGGCTTACGGCGCCTCGAAGACCGCCAACGTGCTGCACATGGTCGAGCTGGACCGGCGACTGCGTGACCGCGGCGTGCGGGCCTACGCCGTGCATCCGGGCATGGTGGCGACGTCGCTGGCCAAGCACATGACCGCCGAGGACCTCACCACGATGCGCGGCTATCTGCCGCGCCGGGCCCGGCGCGCCACCGAGCAAACCCCCGAAACCGATGCGCGCCCGAAGATCTCGACGCCCGAACAGGGCGCCGCCACCCAGGTGTGGGCGGCCGTCAGCCCGGAGCTCACCGACATCGGTTCGGTGTATCTCGCGAACTGCGAAATCCGCAGCAACGCTGCGCCGTACGCGCTGGACGAGGCCAATGCGGCTGCCCTGTGGGACGTTTCCGAGAAGCTCTGCGCTCAGGAAGGCTGACCGACCAGCGGTTCAACTACCGGCGAAACCCGCGACGATGTGCTCGGAAACGAAGCGGCGTACCGCCCGAGGGTTGTCCAGATTCACCTGCATCGGCGGCAGCAGTTCGAAGCTGAGCAGCATCCGCACGATCCACTCGCCGACGGTGGCCGGATCGACACCGTCACGGATCTCGCCGCGCTCCTTTGCCTCACGCACCAGCGGTTTCCACAAGTCCATGGACCGCGCCAGCAGATCGTCGCCACTGTTGCGCAGCAACAACAGCAGTACCGATTCGTTGCTAGTCCCCGGCGCGATCGTGTCGGCGCGTTGCCGATGCGCACAGATCAGCACCGCCGCAGCCGCCACCTGGTCGGCGAGGGTCTGGTGTTGCCGCACCTCGGTGACCAGCGCTTCGATGAACGCCGACGTCACATAGTCCAGCGCTGATTTGATCGCCGCGTCTCGATTACCGAAGGCGTTGTACACGGTGCCGCGGGACACACCGGCCGCCTCGGCGACCGCGGTGAGATTGAACTGCCTGGGACCCAACCGCTGCAACGTCGCCGTAGTAGCGCGCATAAGCGCAGGTGACACCGTCCGACCCGACTGGCCCACCGCCTCGCCCATTTTCACGACTCTATCGATAGCAGTTGAATCGGAGCAACTCGTCGCGGGCTCCGCGGAAACCGAGTTGCCAGGGGCCGCGTCGGTGGGGTTGGCTGGAAGTCCCATGGCGCACATAGATATCGCGGATCTCGACTACTTCCTCCCGGACGGGCGACAGCTGCTCGACGGGGTCGGCTTCCGGATCGGCGAGGGGGTCAAGGCGGCGCTGATCGGGCCGAACGGCACCGGGAAGACGACATTGCTCGGGCTCATCGCCGGCGATCTCACGCCCGATGGCGGCTCGGTGACCCGGTCCGGGAGTCTGGGTGTGATGCGGCAGTTCGTCGGGCAGGTCGACGACGAGACCACCGTGCGTGACCTGCTGATCGGGGTGGCCGCGCCCGCGGTTCGTGCGGCCGCGATCGCACTCGACGCGGCCGAGAACGCGTTGATCGAGCAGGACGAGCAGTCGACTCAGCTCGCGTACGCGCACGCGCTGACGGACTGGGTCGACGTCGGCGGATACGACGCCGAAACGTTCTGGGATCGGGTGACGACGGCCGCCCTCGGCGTTCCGTTCGACAAAGCCAAGTGGCGGTCGGTGCGCACGCTCAGCGGCGGCGAGCAGAAGCGGGTCGTGCTGGAGGCGTTGTTCGCCGGGCCGGACGAGTTGCTGCTGCTCGACGAGCCGGACAACTATCTGGACGTGCCCGGCAAACAGTGGCTGGAGCGGACGATCGCCGAGTCGGACAAGTCGGTGCTGTTCGTCAGTCACGATCGCGAGCTGATCGCGAACGCGGCCACCCGGATCGTCACCCTCGAACCCGGGGTCAGCGGCGCGACGTCCTGGATTCACGGTGGCGGCTTCGCCGGATATCAGCAGGCGCGCGAGGATCGCAATTCGCGCTTGGCCGAATTGCGCAGGCGCTGGGACGAAGACCACGCCAAGTTGCGTGCGCTGGTGCTGCGGTTGCGGGAGAAGGCCAAGTTCAACGACGGTGTCGCGGCGCGGTATCACGCCGCGCAGACCAGGTTGGCCAAGTTCGAGGCGGCCGGGCCGCCGGAGGCTATTCCGTTGCGGCAGAACGTATCCGTGCGGTTGCGCGGCGGCCGGACCGGACGGCGATCACTGGTCTGCACGCAGCTCGAACTCACCGGATTGATGCGCCCGTTCGACGCGGAGATCTGGTTCGGCGATCGCGTTGCGGTGTTGGGCGCCAACGGATCCGGCAAGTCACACTTCCTCCGGCTGCTGGCCGCGGGCGGCACCGATCCGGAGAACGAACACCGGCCGATCCAGGACATCGACCTCGCGCCGGTGCCGCACACCGGCACCGCGGTGCTCGGCGCTCGAGTTCGCCCCGGTTATTTCGCGCAGACCCACTCGCGACCGGACCTGTCCGGGCGAACGCTGCTGGAGATCCTGCATCTCGGCAACGAACACCGCGACGGCATGGGCCGTGAGGCGGCCACCCGGGTGCTCGACCGCTACGGCCTGGCCCGCGCCGCCGAGCAGCGCTACGACGAACTCTCCGGCGGCCAGCAGGCCCGGCTGCAAATCCTGCTGCTCGAACTGTCCGGCGTCACCATGTTGCTGCTCGACGAGCCCACCGACAACCTCGACCTGCACTCCGCCGACGCGCTCGAGCAGGGCATCGCCGAATTCGCCGGGACCGTCGTCGCCGTCACCCACGACCGCTGGTTCGCCCGCGAATTCGACCGATTCCTGGTCTTCGGTTCCGACGGCACCGTCTACGAACGCGATACTCCGGTTTGGGACGAGACGCGGGTAAATCGCACGCGCTGAAGGCTTTTCGGGGCGCCTACTTCTTGACCTCGTAGCGCAGCAGCGCCAGGCCGTTGTCGAATGCGGTGGCCTCGGCCAGTTTCAGCTCGCGCGGGTCCTCGAAAACGCGGGCACCCTTGCCGCGGGCGACCGGGCACACGCGCATCTGGACTTCGTCGACCAGGCCTGCGTCGAACAGAGAGCGCACGAGGGTCAAGCTCCCCCACACCCAGATGTCCTTGCCGCTCTGCTGCTTCAGCTCACGAATGGTGGCAGCCGGGTCGCGAGTGACGGTCGCGGCCGGAAAGTCGCCCCAGGGAGCATCCTCGAGCGTCGTCGACGCGACGAACTTGGTCAGCCCGTTGACCTTCTCGCCATACTCGCCCTGATCCTTGGCATAGGGCCAGTAGTCCTTGGACTGGGCATAGGTGTTCGCACCGATAATCATCGTGTCGACCGAATCGATGAACCCCATCACACTCGCCTGATACACCTGATCCGACTTCTCGGAGAACGGCTCCGCCGTGACGAAACTGAGCCCGCCATCCTCCTCCGCAACAATATTGTCGACGGTCACCCACTGCTGGACGATGAGCTTGCGCATAGCGGTCTTCCTCCTCAGTCGCGCGGCCCATTCTGGCCGCTCTACCCCTAGGACGGAGCCGCCCACACGTTCTCGACATCCAGACCCAAATTAATTTCAGCCGGAGTTGTACTGCTTGATGGACATAGTCCCTCCTTCGTCGCGGCGCTGGTTCAGCTACCAATCAGCAATCAGCACCACGGGGAGGTCGTTCAATTGACGAATCCGAGGAACCGATCCGAGTCGCCTGTGCACTTTGTCAGGGCCGGACGCTACATCCACTCGGTGAGGCGGACGATGATTCCGTTGGGGTCGCGCATTTGGAAGTATCGTTCGCCTGAGCTGCCTTCCCATTTGGAGAAGACGGGTGGTGTGATGATTTCGACCCCTGCTTGCCGGAGTCGGGAGTACTCGGCGTCGACGTCGTCGATGACCAGTACGATGATCATGCCCTTGTTCAAGGGGCCGGCGACGGATTCCGGGACGAAGTCGGGGGCGCCGACGCGCAGGAATGCGATATGGAGGTCGGCTTCGGCGGAAAAGACTACGGCCAGGCCATCATCGGAGATGGTGTCGGTGAAGCCGAGGTGTTTGATCAGGAAATCGGCCGAGACATCGGGATCCGGGACATTGACCATGATTGCGCCGCCGAGGACGTTCAAACGTACCGCCTCCCTTTCGCCGGGTCAGGTTGCGGGCAATTTGCTTGAGTGATCCTAACCCGCCAACTCCGGCCCACTCAGTGGCCTGCGCCACTCGCGCAGCGCGGTCGGGACCCTTATTTGAGTAATCGGCGGATCACGGCTGCGGCGGCGTCGATGTCGTCGGGTTCACCGGTGATGAGTTCACGGAAGTAGAAGGACTCGCCGATCCGGACGATCGCGTAGGCCAGGGTGTGGGCGTCGATGTCGTCGGGTTCGCCGACATCCTCGCGGATCAGTTGCGCGATCGAGGCCACGAAGCGTCGCTGAATGACACCGTCGCGGGAGGTCAGCACCTGTAAAGCGGTGTCGGTGTGCTGCGCGACGAAGGTCCGCATGGCCGGATATCCGGCGGACAGATACAGGCAGCGTCGCACTATTTCGGCGACGCCGGCCGCACCCTGCCCACCGCACTCGCGGCGGATCTCCGCGAACCCCGCGGTCGCGATCACCCAGATGACTTCGCCGAGGATCTGCGTCCGATCGCCGTAGCGCCGGTACAGCGTCGAACGGCCGATACCGGCGGCCGTCGCCAGCGCTCTGGCGTCGATCCAACCGTCGCGGAGAAACATCTCGACTGCGGCGCGCAGCACCGGATCGGTCGACGTCAACTGGGGAATTGGGGAATCTGGCGGCGCGGGCGTCATCGATTCTAGTGTGGCATGGGACACCATTGATCGAGTGTCCCAGCCCTGGCCGATCATCCGAGCCAGGGCGATTCGCATTGACTTGCACAGGAGAATGTCGATGTCCAAGCGACCCGTATTCATGGCCATCCTGATCACCCTCGCGGGCACCGTCGCCGCGCCGGTCGCCGCCGCGGAACCGGAGGCGACCTCGTCCGACTATCCGTCCTACGTCGCGCTCGGCGATTCCTACACGTCGGGATCGTTCCTCCCGTTCGTGGCCCCGCTGTGCGCCAGGGCCGACCGCAACTACCCCCGCCTGGTCGCGGCCGCGATCAAACCCAAGTCCTTCACCGACGCCAGTTGTGCCGGCGCGACTACGAAGGCCCTCACCGATCCCCAGGTGGCCACCGGCAATCCACCACAGTTCGACGCACTGAAACCGGACACCGCACTGGTCACCCTAGGCATCGGCGGCAACGACATTCCGGCCTTCGACGTCGTGTTCAACTGCGGCGTGCGGGACGCGGCGGTCCCGCACGGCTCCCCCTGCAATGACTTCTACACCAGAGGCGGCACCGACACGCTGGCCGAGCAGGTCCGCGACGTCGCCCCCAAAGTCGGTGCGGCACTTGACGGTATCCACCGGCGATCACCGAAGGCCAAGGTGCTGCTCGTCGGCTATCCGGTGGTGCTGCCGGAAACCGGCCCCGGCTGCTGGCCGATCGTCCCGATCTCCGACGGCGACGTCCCCTTCCTGCGGGACACGATAAAACTGCTCAACCAGGTCCTCACCGAGCAAGCAGCCCGCCACAACGCCACCTACGTGGACACTTACACCAGCAGCATCGGCCACGACATGTGCCAGGCCCCGGGCACGAAGTGGCTCGAAGGCCCTATCCCCACCGACCTCGCCGCCCCGCTGCATCCCAACGGTCACGGCGCTCAGAACCAAGCCCGTCAGGTACTCGCCGAACTGCGCCGCTAGTCGACCCGATACCTGAATAGACACGCCTGCAACCAGATTCGGCTCTCCCCCAGCACCGGGGGACGACACCTCTGTCGTCGAAGAACTGCCGCGCGGACCGTCGTCCGAGAGGGTGGCGAGCCAACGGCGACCGCGGCGCCCTGCTCGGGCGAACCCTGCTCGTCATCCCCGCCTTCAGCCGCGCCTGGCAGTGGCCCGAGCAGGGCGCCGCGGTCGCCGCAAGCCACCACCCTGATCGCTTGGCCATCGAGCAGTCGCGCCAAAGAGGTTGCTGCACTGATTCGTTCAGCGGCGACACTGCGTGCCCCCTACCCTGCGCAGGCTCACCCGCACGGGTGAATCCGATGTTCCAGGGTCGAGACCGCACGCGGCACGCCGATCAGCAAGGCGGCCAGCACGGTGCGGTCGGCAGTGCAGCCGAGATGAGCAATGAAATCGGGACTTTCGCCGGAGTAGATGCGGGCGGCGAGGCCGAGTGCGGCGGCAGCGAGGGCTCCTCGCTGGAGGACGACACCCGCATCGGCTTGCACTATTCGATACCAGCGGGCTCCGGCGGCGGCGATGCCCGCGCGGAAATCGCCGACCGGCAGGAGAGCGGCAGCGGCCTCACCGACGATGGGGTGGTATCGGATGGAATCATCAACGCCACGGGCGATTTCGATGAGCGCGTGTTCGGCGGGATCGTAGCGGTACAGGCCGGATGCGAGCCCGTCGACCCGGGCGGCGAGGCAGTACAGTGCCGCTCCCCGGCCGAACCCCATCCAGCGGTCGGCGACCGCACCGACCAGACCGGCCAACCGGTTCATCTCGATGGCGCGAGGGTAGAACCCGTCAGCGGGTGACGATCGGCTCTCGATGCCCGCGTCGATGGCTACCGGTATCCGCGGGAGTGCGACCGTGCGCCCGGCCTCCACCGGATATGGCGGCGGTTCCGCCGCCAGGTTGTCCGGCGCTGTCACGGATGCCGCGTGCAACGCCGCCATCGCCGGCAACTTGTCCGTGATCGCCGGTGTGCGCTCACTGGCAGCGGCCGGAGCCGACCCGATCAGCTCCGCGGTGCTCTCAGCCCCGGTGTCCTCCCCGACGAACATCATGGCCAGCGCGGCCTCTGCGCGCGGATCGAGATCGAGCAGGGCATTCACCGACTCGTCGGCGAAGTGCAGGCGGGTGTCCACGGCGGTGGCCAGGCGCGCGGCCACCGCCTCGGCCTGAGCGGCGAGCACGCCGATTTCCTGTGTCTGCAAGCGGTATCCGAACTCACCGTATTTGAATCCGTTGCGCCAGAATCGAGTTGCGAGCACGACCAGCGCGGCGGGCAGGATCTCCGGCGGATCGGGCACCAGCGCGGACAGCGCGCCACGGTGATCGCCCGGTCGCAACAGCTCGAGGCAGTGATGCGCCGAATCATAGTGATAAAGACCGGTTTCCGGACCGCCAACGGCGACATAGGCAGTCAGCGGATACAGCGCACCGCCGGACGGAGCGGACCGTCCGTGCTGGATGTTGACCGCGCCGGGCACCGGCATGCCGTCGTGGTCCAGCACCGGCGTCCACAGCACCCGGGTGACGCCGCACAGCTCGAGCAGCAGTGCACCGATCGACGCGGTGGCGGGTTCCTCCTCGTCCCAAGGCAAGTTCACTCGCTCGGCCTCGGGGTAATGCTTATACCGCGCGGGAGCGACGTTCCAGTCGATCGGACCGTTCGCGGGCCTGCGGCTGCGATCCAGGAATGTCGTGAGCAATGAACCGATCTCGGCGCTCATCGACCGCCTCCTCAGGGGAACGGATGCGGATACGGATTGACCTCATCTGCCGCGAGGTCACGGTCGGCGTAGCCGAGAATTCTTGGTGCTCTGCGGATTCGCGGCAGTCCGTGCACCCGGCGGTTCCGGTGGCCGAAGGTCATCGGCAGCGTGCCGGGCACGAGGACCTTCGCACAGGCGAACCCGCCCGCACGATGTTCCGGCGAGGTCTCGTCGACCACAAGCACATCGAGACCGCTCGCCACGTAGCGGTCGGCGAGCTGCCGCAGATCCTCAGTGAGATCGGTATATTCGGGCCACGAGTCGCCGGATATCGATTCGAGCGGGCCGTCGATAGGCAGAAAACCCAAGCGCGCAAAGGCCTCCGGGTGGCCGTAGAGGATGCTGTGGTCGTCCATGTCGGCGACTTTGTTGTCGTCGGCGACCAGCCGGCCGGCGGCTTCGCGATCGTAGCGGGCGACGAATCCCTCCAGCATGGCGACCATTTCCTGCACGCCGCTCAGCAACGCCTGCTCGGCGAACACATGCGCCGCCGCCCCGCACAAGACCCGCGGCCTGCCGTCGTCGGGCGTCCGATCGACGGCCATCAGCCAATACGCCGGCACCTTCGCCTCGGTCGTGCAGTCGAAAGCCATTACCTCGTAGCCGAATTCATGCGCGACGAGATCCGCGAGCAGCGGAATCCGCCGATCCACCGCAGAATTCAGGTCCACCCGCGGTGCGGGTAGCCGGGCATACCAGGTGAGCAGGAAGGCATCCCGCTCGGTGACCTCCAGCAACCCGTGCAGGGCAGCCTCCGCGAGCGAACTCCCGACGGCGCAGCCGTTCGACGTCTCGTAGGCGAAACGCCCGCCGTGCACGCCGTAGTAGGCCAGGCACTGCGGCACCAGCACCGGTTCGGCCCTGGCGAACGAGTACGCCCACAACCAGGGAATTTCCAGGTCCGGGTGGTAGCGATGGAACGGGAAGCCGGGAGCGTTGTATCCCTCGTCGGAGTACAGGCCGAAGCTGCGCGGATCGATGGCTCGGTCCGCGACGGCGGAGTACGCGGCACGAACCGCCGTGCCCGCGCCGCGAGGACGTTGTCCGCCAAGGCGTTCCAGCGCCTCGGCGACCGCGGCGGCCTTGGTCGCGTCGACCTCGAAGCCGCGCCCGTAACCGTGGCTGCTCGCGGGCGCCTGCTCGGATTCGAGTGCCGCCTTGGACATCGGGCAGGTCGCGGTGGTCCAGGTGGTGATCGCGCGAACCATCCCGGTGTCCGCGTCGACGTAAATACGTTGCAGCTCAGGTAGATCCGCGGTGAGGTCGCGAGTCCGCAGCCGCCGCGGGTGTGGCTTCGGCGTCGGCGCGAGCAAGGTCCGCGCGAAGTCGGAGCTGCTGCCGGGCGGCTCCGCGCAATCCGGGCACAGCGGGTCGGCCATGATCGGGTGGGCGCTGATGGCCGCGGTTTGCAGGTCCAGGCTCCACTGGGTGGCATCCGATGTGCCGGCCACCAACCGCTCCACTTCAGCGACCGCGAGCGCCGCGGCGGCCGCCGCCGTGGTCTCCAACAGCAACGGCGAGGGACGACGCAGCAGTGCCGCGCCGAACTTCTCGGTCAACGCCGCACGCTGGGGCGCGTCTGCCCGATTGTGTTCGCGGCGGCGGTGCGCGCAGGTCGGACAGCCCGGCTTGCCGGGCAGGCGACCCGGTCCGACGAGCACCCGAGTGTGGTTCAGCCGCAACGGAACCCAGGGCATGTCAACCATCGGCAGCGCAGTGTCCTCGCCATCGTCGGCGACGACCAGCGCGGCGCAGGATTGCCGGTCGCCGGTGGCGCGGTTACCCGCTGCGGTCAGCGCCGCTCTGACCGCAGCGGCGAGCAGTCCTTCGCCGGACACGGCGACCTCATACCCCATCGAGCACCACCCGGACCGCATGCACGAGCGTGACGTCGCTGTCGAGCAGCAAGGCGACGGGCGCGAAACCACACTCGGACAAGGCTTTGGCGAGCAGACCGGGATCCTCGGACGTCGCCACGGTCGCGGCGGAGCAGCTACTCGGATGGCCCTGCCAGGCCACCAGCGCGCGTTCCAGGCCGGCCCGAATGGCGTCCGGTGCGGTGGCCGCGCAACTCACCACCTCGTCGCCGTGCTCGGTCCGCACAACGTAGGCCGGTACGCCAAGGATGTCGCCGAGGTCCGCCACGGACGTCCGGCACCCCGCCAGATCCAGCTGGTGCAGGAGCCGAATCCCTGCCTCGTCGAGCGGCATTCGACCCGTGTCCAGAGCGGGCCGCACCATCCACACCGCCCGGCGCTCGACGAGCAATGATTCGCACTGCTGGCGCAGCCCCCACGCGATGGCATCCGCCTGCGTGAGTCCCGCGGCGACGCCGACGAGCGATGCGCCATCCAGCGCGAATGATGTTGACAGAGTGCGCGTTTCCCCAGTCACCAGATCGATGCCAGTGGTCGTCTCCGCCGCGTCCACGCTGAGCCACGCGTAAACGGCCAGTGCCCGCAGCACCGTGCGGGTGCGAGCAACGCGCTGGTCCGGCCCCCACCCGACAACTTCCGCGAGAGCGTCTTCGGCCGGTATCACCGCGGCCGGATCGGAGACCACGGCACGGCAGAGCGCCAGCGGGAACTGCGTCAAGTTACCCTCGTCGAGAACGCTGAGGACGCCGGTGTACTGATCGACGAGACCGCCGGCCCGGGCGAGCAGATCATCCGGTGTCGCCGCGATCGAACCATCCGCCGCTCGTGGATCACGTTCGGCGGCAGCGTGAATCGGCGCAACGCTGTGCGTGGTCAGGTCCAGGGTCCGCAGATCCAGCCGAGCCACGCGAGGTCCGCTCGGTGCCGGTAGCGCGGCCAGTCCGGTGCGATATCGGAAGGACCCGAGGACCAGGTGCGCGGCCAGCACGGCGGGCACCGGTCCGCTGATCCAGCGATTCGACCCCGAAGCCCCGGCGGCTTTACGGTTGGCCCGCAGTCGTTTCCAGCACGCCGCACTGTCGGCCGGAGCGCCGACCTCGGAAATCCACGCTTCGTCGATCTCGATCAACATCTGCCCGAGCGATACGCCATCCGGACAGGCGTCGGCAAAGGTGGCCAACTCGTTTGCGGCACTGGCGATTTGCAGAACGACATCAGTGTCGCACAAGTCCGCCGTCGACAGCGCCGCGACGCTGCGCACCCGCTGCCGATCGTCTCGCCGCGCGGCTTCGGTGGCCCGCGCCAGCCCCGGGCCGATCTGCTCGGTCGCCACAACGCGAACATCGGCCCAACCCGATCGCACGCCGGCCGCGACCACGGCGGTGACGACGGCTTCCGTCCCCGTTGCGCCGAACACCGTCACCCGGCCCTCGCGATGCCGTTCGAACCGGTGCTCGGGCGAGTCGATCGCGCACGCGAGGAAGGCGATCTCGCGGGCGTAGATGCCCTGGTCGGCCACCGAGAGCCGATGCGGAAGGTCGGCCTGCGCGTCGGTCAGGAATCCGTGCTCGTGCAGCGCGGTCACCATGCCCTCGACCGTGGCCCGCTGCTCGGCGGGCAACGCCGCGGTCAGCTCGTCCAGGGTCAGTTCACCGTTCAGATACGGCTCGAGCCGGCTGAGCCAGTCGAACGCCCGAGCTCCGCGCAGCGTGCGCGCGCCCCGGTCGCCGAACAGGTACACCCCGTCGGGGCAGGGCACATAGCGCACAGCCGGATCCAAACGTGGACGCATGCCGGACTCCTCTCGCCTCGTCCAGCACGATCACACGCGCGACGGTCCGGCCGACAGGGCACGAATTCCCGAACCGGCCGGGAATCTTCCCAGCCGGACCGGGCCACCGCCCGGCCGCGGCGGGGACATCTGCCCTGTCGACCGGGACGACGCGACGCGCATATTCGACATTCCTGCTCAACCCATTCCAGGAGAGGACCGGCGCATGCCTACCATTTCGGCGAAACTCGCCCTCGAATTGCTGAATCTCGAGCCAGAAGACCTGACCATGGCCGAGGACCGCTCGGCCCCGTCGGGCCTGATCCCGCCGTGCGACTGCAGCGGTTGTTGCACCTGCGGATACTGCGTCTGCAACTGCGGCAACCGGGACGGCGGAATTCTGATCGACGAGCTCGAAGGATAACCACCCGTCGAAAGGGCTTCCCGGCAACCGGTTTCGACCGATTCCCGGGGAGCTGCCGGGGCCCCGAAAATCGGGGGCAGGCTGGCCGATCCGGTGGACGGACCGCGGGGATGTGTCCGCGAGTGCCGATATGCGACTGTGGCGCAAGCTATTTCGGCAATTGCCAGGAGGGGGCGTCTTGTCCACGATCGAGGGAAACACGGCGGAGGACCGGTTACGCGAAGCGCTGTCCAAACCGATGTTCAATACGGTACTGAAGGCGTGGGTCGGCGACGGCACCACCGACTACGAGGTCTATCTGCGCACCGGCGAGCTGTTGTCGTTGCAGACGGAGGTCGGCCGGCTCACCGACTCCGATGAACTGATGTTCCAGATCGTGCATCAGGCTCAGGAGGTCTGGCTCAAGTTGCTGGCCCACGAACTCGCCGGGGTGGTCGGCGAATTGGACCTGGACGAGCTGTGGGAGGTGTCCGCGCGGCTGGACCGGACGATCCGGATCGCCGAATGCCTGGCCCGGGAGCTGCGCGTCCTGGAGACCATGACGCCGGAGACCTACCAGATCATCCGGCGCAGCCTCGGTAACGGCAGCGGCCAGGAATCCCCCGGTTACAACGCGGTCCTCACCGCCGCCGAACAGGTCGGCGCGGCACTGGAGCGGCTGCTCGACCGCCGCGGCGTCCGCATCGCGGAGGTCTACGCGACCGCACAGCCCGCGCTCGAGCGAATCTGCGAACTGCTGCTCGACCTCGACGAGCGGTTCCAGCTGTGGCTCGTCACCCATTTCATGCTGGTGCGCCGGACGATCGGCATCGGCCACGGGGTGAACGCCCTGGACGGGGTGCCGACCAGGGTACTGACCGGGCGGATGACCAAGCCGCTGTTCCGCACGCTGTGGCAGGTCAGAACCGAGCTGACCGAAAACTGGAGTCGCGCAGGCGGATACGCGCCGGGCGCGGCGAGGCGGTCGCGGACCCGATGAACGCGCCGACCCCGCTCCGATCGCTGCGCGCGGAGTTCCCGGTGCTCGAGACCTGCGTCTACCTGAACAGCAACTCGACAGGCGCGCTGCCCCGCGGCGTGCAGCAGGTGCTCGATCGCTACTGGGACACGATGCGCGCCTGGCGTGACGACGCGTGGGGCGGTTGGCTCGACGAACTCGCCGCCTATATTCGCACCCTGTCCGAATTCCTCGGGGCCCCAACGGGAACGGTGGTCACCGACACCAATCTGACCACCTTGCTCGGCCGGCTCGCCACCTGTTTCGACTTCCGCGGCGAGCGCACCCAGGTGCTCACCACCGACAGTGAATTCCCCACCGTGCCGTTCCTGTGGCAGGGCTTCGCCAGATACGGCGCCGAACGGGTGGTGGTCGACTTCGACACCGACGCAGTGGTTTCCGCTATCGACGAGCGCACCTTGCTGGTCTGCGTCGCGCACGGCACCTACACCACCGGTGCGCTACTCGACCTCGAACGCATCGTCGAGCGCGCGCACGAGATGGGCGCGCTGGTCATCGCGGACACCTTCCAAACCGTCGGCGTAGTACCGCTGGACGTGCGGGCGCTCGGTATTGATTTCGTCCTCGGCGGCGCGGGCAAATGGATGTGCGGGGCACACACCGCATTCCTCTACGCGCGCAAGGAACTCCTGCCGACGCTGCGCCCCGCGGCCACCGGATGGTTCGCCGGCCGAGACCCACTGTCCTTCCGCCCGGCCGAGGACTGGGCACCAGACGCGCAGCGCCTGGCCGGCGGCACACCGATCCCGCTCACCGCCATGATCTCCCGGGTCGGCCTCGAACTGCTTGCCGCAGTCGGCACACAATCGATCCGCGAGCATTCGCTGCGCTGCACCGATCGCATCCTGACCCGGGCCGCCGACGCGGGCATCCCGGTCCGCACCCCGCGAGCGGTGCGGCAGCGCGGCGGCGTCGTCTGCCTGGCTTTTCCGGGCGACGAGACGGTGCGCAAGCGGTTGGCCGCGCGCGGCCTGGTCTGTAGCTGGCGCGAGGGCATGCGGGTGGCCCCGCACGCGTACAACACCCTCGACGAGGTCGACGCGTTCATGGACGCGGTGATCGCCGAGCGAACAGCATTGCGCGGATGAACCCGCTCGTCATCTCGCCCCGGGCCTTGATGAGCCTGCTCTTCAACGCAGACAAGGCAATCGACGTCGTGCGCACCGCGTGGGAAATGGGCATCCTCGACGCGCTGGAAGCCGGGCCCGTCACCCTCGGCGCGCTGTGCGCTCGATTCGAGCTGGTCCCGGCCCGCCTGTACAAGCTCCTCGACTGCCTCGAATGCCTCGGCCTCGTCACCAGAACCTCCGCGGACGAACTGCACGGCAACGCATTTCAGTCGCGCGAGGGCGCGTGCGCCGCCGTGGCCGATGTCCTAGGCCCGGCCTCGCTCGAACGGGACCGCGACGGCTACCCGTGGCGAACGCTGTACGGCAGACTGCCCGACGTGCTCCGCGGCGAGCACAGCATGCCACCGGAAGCATTCACCTGGCCGCTCGACAACGCCGACCAGGTCGCGGGCTTCGAGCAGAGCATGGCAGCCGGAATCGGCCCCATCGCCGAGGCTTTCCGCACCCACACCGCGCTGTGGCACACGGACGGCGAACTGCGGCTGCTCGATGTGGGCGGCGGTGACGGCACGCTGGCGGTAAGCCTGCTGCACGACAACCCCGGATTGCACGTCGACGTCTACAACCTTCCAGCCCTGCGCCCCCTCGTGGACCGGACCCGGGCAGAGTCGGACCACCGCGACCGGCTCGGCTTCGTCGGCGGCGACTTCCTCGCCGAGCCGCTCCCGTCCGGATACGACGTCCTGTCCTTCGTGCGGGTACTGCACGATTGGCCACGGCAGCAGGCCCGCGAACTTCTGACCAACGCCTACCGCGCTCTCCCGCCGGGCGGGCGAGTCCTCATCTGCGAGGAATTCCGGGACGCCGAGCGGCTCGCCCGGCAGTTCTTCTGGTCGTATTTCCTGATCGGCGTCGACACCTGCGCCAGCATGCTGCGCGCGGTGACCGACTATCTCGAATTGCTCGGTGACGTCGGTTTCCGCGACGTCGAGGTGCTCCCCGGACCGTTCGAGATCGTGGTCGCCACCAAGCCGGATCCGGAGCCGGTCCGTTGAGTGACAACAGATCTCGACGGCGCACCGGTGCGGCTGGTCGACTTGGCGGTATGCAGACTTTCGACCACATCTTCGTCGGCGGCGGCCATAACGCGCTGGTCGCGGCGGCCTATCTCAGCAGAGCCGGATACGAGGTCCTCGTCATCGATCGCAACGATCGGGTCGGCGGATTCGTCCGCAGCGCCGAGTTGGCGCCGGGGGTGACCTACGACCCGTTCTCCTCCGCGGTCCCCCTGTTCGTCAGTGGTCCCGCCTGGCGCGACCTCGGGCAGGACCTGCAGAAGCAGGGCTTGGAGATCCTGCAACCCGAATTCCCGACAGGTGTGTCGATGGAAGACGGCACCACCGCGGTGTTCCCCCGCGATCCCGTGGCGCTGGCCGAAGAGGCCGAACGGCTGCATCCGGGCGACAGCTCGGCGGTCGCCGAGATCGTCTCGGCGCTTGGCCCCGCGACGGGCGACGCCTTCGGGCTGATGAGCCAGGACCTGACCGCGGATGCGGCCCGAGCCACCCTGGCCCGGTTGGTCAGCGACGGCAAGGGCTGGTCCGAGATCGCCGAAACCGCGGTGGACAGCGCGCGCTCGGCCGTGTCGGAGGTCGAATCTCCGGCCATGCGAAGCCTTCTCGGCTCCTGGCCGGCGCACGTGAGTCACGGGCCGGACGACGCGGGCGGCGCGTTCTGGACGACGATCTTCCCGCTCGGCTTCACCGCGGCCGGCAATCCGATTCCGCAGGGCGGCATCGGCAAACTCGCCGAGGCGCTCGGCGGCATCATCACCGACAACGGCGGTGTCGTGCAGACCGGCGCCACCGTCACCCGGATCCGGGTCGCCGACGGGCGCGCGGTCGGCGTTCAACTGTCCGACGGCAGCGGGTACCGGGCCCGCAACAGCGTCGTCGCCTCGGTGAATCCCGACCAGCTCTACGAGTGGTTGCTCGCGGAAGCCGATGTGCCCGAACGCATTCTGGCGCAGGCCCGCCGATACCGCTACGGCACCGGGCTGTTCCAGCTGCACCTCGCCACCTCGGCGCCGATTCCCTGGACGGACAAGCGGTTCGAGCGGATCGGCCAGCCGTTCCTCACCGATTCCCTCGACGGACTGTCGCTGCATGTCGCGCAGGCGCGGGCCGGCCTGCTGCCCGCGTGGCCGACGATGACCGTCGACTGCCCGACCGCACACGATCCGACCCGGGCCCCGGCCGGTACCAGTGTGTTGCGCGTCCAGGTCACCGATGTGCCCACCCGGCCGCGCGGCGACGCGGCGGGATTGATCACCACCGACGGCACCTGGAACACCGATGTGGTGAACCGTTTCGCCGATCGGGTGCTCGAGGTCGTCGAACGGCATGTCCCCGGCTTGACCTCGACGATCGTCAACCGGGCGATCGTCACCCCCGTCACGCTCGCCGCGTTCAACCCCAACAGCGGTCCGGGCGACCCCTACGGCGGCGCCCAGGATCTCGCCCAGAGCTTCGCGCTGCGTCCGATCGCCGCCGCCCCGGGGCACCGCACCTTCATACCCAATCTCTACGTACTCGGCGCGGGCACCTGGCCCGGCGCGGGCGTCTCCGGGAACTCCGGCTACATCGTCGCTCAGTATCTGCTCGACCCCTGACCGGATCGCGCGTGCGGCACCTGCGCCATCGCCGCCTCGGCCATGGCGCAGATCGTCAGGCTCGGATTCACGCCGACGTTCGCCGGCACCGCCGAGCCGTCGCACACGAGCAGGTTCGGGTAGCCGAAAACCCGGTGATATCGGTCGATCACACCGTGCTCGGCGTCCGCGCCGATCACCGCGCCGCCCAGGAAATGCGCGGTCATCGGCGCAGAGCCGAGGGTCTCGCCGAGCGCGGCCAGCGGACGGCCACGCATTCTGGCCGCAGCCAGCCGAGCCACCCGACGAGCGACGTCCACGGCGGATTCCCCTCCTGCGCCGGAGCCGGTGGACTCCGTGCGCAGCCGCCCCGGACCGAACCCGCGGCGCAGCCGCAGCGAGACATCGGTTCCCCGCATCACCGTGAAGATCACGGTGCGCCGCGACCACTTCCCCCGGATCAGCACCTGCGCCAGATATCCCGGGTAACGCCACAGGAATTCGCCCCAGCGGCCCGGCACTGAGCGAGCGGACGTGGCGGGCCCGTAGGCCAGCGCGAGCAAGCCACCACCGTCGCCGTAGGTGTTGTTGGTGATGTGGGTGTGGCCGTCGAGGAAGATGCTCGAGGTGATGGCGATATCGCTGCGATAGTCGGCCGTGGCACCGGTGGACGCCGCCGGAATCGATTCGTCGTTGGTACGCACCATTTCACCGAGCCGGGCCGATAAGCCGGGCAGCGATCCCTTGCGTTTGCACGCGCTCAGCAGTTCGTTCGTGCCGAGCGCACCTGCCGCGACAACGACACCGCCGGCGGTGAATTCGCGCGATCGCCGCCGCCAGGAGCCGGGCTTGCGGGCACGCACCCGATAGCCGCCCGCCGGAATCGGAACGATATCGACCACCTTCAGGTCGGGAGTTATTGTGGCGCCGGCCTTTTCCGCCAGCCACAGATAATTCTTCGGCAGCGTGTTCTTCGCGCCGTAGCGGCAGCCGAGCATGCACTGCCCGCAATGCACGCAGCCGGTCCGCGCCGGCCCGGCACCACCGAAGTAGGGGTCGGGCACGGTCTCGCCCGGCGCCCCGAGAAACACCGCGACCGGCGTATTCCGATATCCCTGTGGCACACCGAGATCCGCGGCCAGCTCCCGCATCAGGGCGTCGACCGGCCGCTCCCCCGCGTACGGCCGCACGCCGAACATCCGCGACGCCGTCTCGAAGTGCGGCGCCAATTCCGCCCGCCAATCGGCCAGTTCGCCCCACTGCGGATGCCGGTAGAAATCGTCGCTCTGCGGTCGATACATCGTATTCGCGTACACGAGGCTGCCGCCGCCGACGCCGACCCCGGCCAGCACCGTCGCATGCCGATACGGCGCCAGCCGCAGGATTCCGCGCAATCCCAGCATCGGCAACCACACGAATCGCCGCAGCTGCCCGGCCCGTTCGGCGAACTCGTGATCCGCGAAACGCCGGCCCTGTTCGAGTATGCCGACCCGATATCCCTTCTGCGACAACCGCAGCGCGCACACGCTCGCGCCGAACCCGCTGCCGACCACGAGCCAGTCGAAGTCGAATCCCGCTGGAGCGGATAGGGAATCAGCCACGTCACGTCCTTCGGGTCACCCTCTTCCCGCCGAACACTATGGTGCGCGGCGGGGACCGGACAGCACCCGAAGCGACGTTCGATTGACACTTTCCGACGGATCGCGAAATCTAGCCGACCAGTTCGGGAACCGCGGCGGCAGCATCGCCACGGCTGCGATACTCCTGCGGCGGATACCCTTTCCAGCGCCGGAAGGCCCGGATGAACGAGGCCGACTCCGAATAGCCGAGGCGCATGGCCACCTGCTCGGTGGTCATATCGGTCCGGTCCAGCAGGCCGAGCGCCAGGGTCTGTCGCACCTCGTCCAGCAGCGCCCGGAACGACACGCCCTCGTCGTTCAGCCGCCGCGAAAGCGTGCGCGGGCTCATGAACAGTTCCGCGGCGACCTGCACCTGATCCGGAATCTCACCGGGATCGCGCACCAGCAGTTCCCGCACCGCACCCGCGATGCCGATCCGGGCCTGACGGTCGTCGAGCAGATCCCGGCACAACTGCACATACGCCTGCCTGGCCCATTCGTTGGCCTGCGGCAAGGGGGCGTCGAGATAGGCGGCGTCGAAGGCGAACTCGTTGACCGGTGCGGCGAACATCGGCTCCACACCGAACATTTCGAGATAGCGAGTGGTGTCGGCCGGTCCGGGATGACGGAATCGGACCCGGGTGGCCGGGACACCGACGGTGAACAACTCGCGGCCGATCGTCTGAATACCGGTCAGCACCCGCTCGGTCAGGAACGCCCGCACGTCCTCGGGCATCTCGTGATCGTCGAGCACCAACCGCGCCTCGCCACCGGATTCCTCGAACGACAACTCGCCGAACGCGAAGGCCAGCCCGACGTAGCGCAGCGCCACCTCCACCGCCTCCCGCAGCGTGCGGCTGCTCAGCAAGGCCAGACCC
This sequence comes from Nocardia colli, assembly GCF_008704205.1. GTDB lineage: Bacteria > Actinomycetota > Actinomycetes > Mycobacteriales > Mycobacteriaceae > Nocardia > Nocardia colli. The sequence continues at coordinate 53,080 of NZ_VXLC01000025.1, forward strand.
CACGGCCCGTACATGGAGATGTGATACCGGCCGCCGGCCACGACACCCAACCCCGGCTCGGCGCCGAACCGAGCCAGCAGATTCCGCACCACCATCACCTCTTGGCGCGCGGTGACCTCGGCATTCGGATCGTCCACCGATTCCGGTCGCAGACCGGTGCCCGCCAGGCACTCCACCGGGGCCATCCCCCGCTCCTGCGCCAACCGCGTCACGATGTGGACGCTGGAGGTGTTGCGCAGCAGATCCCAGTCGAACATTCGCGTAGTCCTCATCGACTTGCCAACCAGCCACCCACCCGATTTGGCGAAACGTAGCAAGCACGCCGACCTCAGCTGGGCAGAACGACAAAAGCATTGTGCCACCCCATGTCTGAGACACACACCCAGATGCTCGAACCGAGCCGCGGACCACCCATCGTCATTCCTTTGCCAAATGTTAGCTGTGATTCTAATCATACTAGCAGAACGCTAGTAAATAGCGGGAAGGCTCGCTACCTTCGGTACCGCAAGTCATTTCCAGTAAGCAGTCCCGAAGGAAGGTAAGAACCTTGATCCCACTCGTCCTAGACACCGGAAGCGCCGCGCTGTCCGGGCTCCTCAACACGATCGGAGCCCTGTTCGGCGGAATCGGAAACACCCTGTGGACCGGATCTTTCGGTCGCTGATCTGAGCCAGGGCCGGCCTCGTATCCCCCTGCGCGAGGTCGGCCCGTTCAGCAGATCGCTCCGCCATCGAGGCGACTCGACCTCGCGATGTGAAAGCCGAAAGATTATGCGACGGAACCGGATTCGCCAGACCTTCACCGGCGGTTGCGCGCTGGCGGCGATGTTGCTGACGATTGCCGCGCCGGCCCGCGCCGAGGTCGTCGATCCGGTCATGAACCCCGATGCGCCGCTGACCGATTCGGCCGCACCCGACGGATCGCACCTCACCGGGCGCACCGTGGTCGACGCGAACCACCTGAGCCTGACGGTTTACTCCGCCGCCATGGACCGGCCGATCACCGTCGAGGTACAGCGCCCGGCCGACCCGTCCGAACCCCGGCCCGTGCTCTATCTGCTCAACGGCGCCGACGGCGGTGTCGGCGGCGCGAATTGGGACCACAAGGCACCGCAGGGCTTGCAGTTCCTCGCAACCAAGGACATCAACGTGGTGCAGCCGATCGGTGGCGAGTTCAGTTACTACACCGACTGGCAGGCCCCGGATCCCGTTCTGGGCGTGAACAAATGGAAGACCTTTCTCACCGAGGAACTACCACCGCTGATCGATAGCGCACTGAACGCCAACGGGCGAAACGCCATTGCGGGACTTTCCACCTCGGGCACGTCGGTTCTGCAACTACCGATCGCCGCACCGGGCCTGTATCAATCCGTGGCGGCCTACAGCGGCTGTGCGCAGATCAGCGATCCCCTCGGCTACGCATTCGTCCAGACGACCGTCGACGCCGGCCACGGCCAGGTCGCGAACATGTATGGACCGCAAGCGGACCCGATGTGGGCCGCGAACGATCCCTACGTACACGCCGACCAGCTGCGCGGCCTCGACCTGTTCGTGTCCAGCGGCTCCGGACTCCCCGGCCCCAACGACACCCTCGACGGTCCGTTCAGCCTGCCCGGCGTCGGCGGCCTGGCCAACCAGCTCACCGTCGGCGGCGTCATCGAGGCCGCGACGAACTATTGCACGCACAACCTGCAGTCCCGCCTGAACTCCCTCGGCATTCCCGCGACGTACGACTTCACGCCCACCGGAACCCATTCCTGGGGTTACTGGTACGACGCACTGGTTCGCTCCTGGCCCGTGCTGGCGCACGGCGTCGGGTTGCCCGGATAACGCGCGATCGGCTGCGACCCACGGCGGCTGCGGGGGCGAGCGGCGAATAGGGCAAAATTCCGGCTATGGATGATCCGACCACACCGCGCTCGCGCAAGCCGCGGGACCGCGCGCGTACCGAATCGGACCTGTTCGATGCCGTCGAGCGATTGCTCGAACGCGACGGTGTGCTGGCCGGATTGAATTTGAACGAGGTGGCCGCCGAAGCGAAGGTCAACCGCGGGCAGATCTATCAGATGTACGGCAGCAGGCAGGAATTGCTGCGGGCCACCATGACCCACCGGTTCACCGAGCTGGCCCCGCAGTTTCCCGGGCATTGGGATCTCCCGTTCATCGAACGCCGACGCCGGCTCATGCAGGCCGCGCTGACCGGCAAATGGATGTCCTTCGCCGCCCTGCTGGCCCTCGACGGCGACGACAAACTCGCGCTGTTCACCGAACCCGACGAGCAGCGTGCGGCATTGCAGCGGGACAAGGCCTACGGGGCGCTGCCGGAAGAGGTCGATGCCGAAGCACTCAACGTGCTGACCGCCGCGACCGTCGCCGGGTATGTGATCTTCCGCGATATGGTCGCGCGCGATATCGGCGTTCCGGTCGCCGAACTCGACGAGCGGATCACCGCGGCTTACGAATACCTGCTCGAGCGCGTCACCAAGAACGACTGAACCCGGGCGCGGCTACCGCGGCCCGTTGTCCGAGAAGAACTGCCACAGCGCGGGTGTCATGGTTTTGCCAGGATATTCGTGTCCCATGCCCTTGAATATCCATTGGTCGACGGTGATCCGGTCGCCGACCCGGTAATGCGAGACGGTCCGGGCGTATTCGCCGTCGCCACCGGGGTAGGTCCGCACCGAGTCGGGCGCGGGCGGCGCGATCGCATCGATCACGGCCGGAATCAGATCGAGTCTTCCCGCGCGTGCCGAGGCGTTGGCGTGCCGCCATTCGTTGACCACCAAGCGCTGGAACAACGGCACCGATACCGGATCCTTTTCGCCGGTGACCACGGTGACCGGCATCCGCCGCACGCCTTGATCGATCATCTTCGCCGCGGCGATCATCCCTAACGCGTCCAGGCCGGTGTCGGCCGGAAATCCGGCGCTGATCCCGAGGGCGGCGAACCGGTTCGGATACACCGAACCCACGACGGCGGTCATCGCCCCGCCGGCGGAATGTCCGGCCAGATAGACCTTTTTCGGGTCGGCCTGCAATGAATCGACAACCTGACCGGTAATCCCGGCGATGGTGGCCGCCTCCCCTTTCGCTCCCCACTGCTGAGTCGGGTCGTACCAATTCCAGCACTCGTCGGAATTCGCCGACTTCGGCTGCTGCGGGAAGGCAACGGCGAAACCCTTGGCCGCGGCCAGATCGGGGAACCCCGTCGACAGCGCGCTCTGGACCCGCTCGGCATCGGTTGGGTCGCTGCCGCTGAACCAGCAACCGTGCAGCCACACGACGACCGGGCTGCCGGGCGCGAGTCCAGGCGGCGTGTAGAGCAGATACCGCCGAGCCTGCCCGCCGCTGCCATAGTCATGCCAGGTCAGATCGGCCGCGGAAACCGCAACGGCCGCCGCGGCAGCGGGCTCGGCCGCGACCGGTCCTGCGGGAACGAGCAGCAGCGCCGTCGCGAGGGCGGCGCGACCGAGAAGGCCGCGTGCGAGAAGACTTCGGGCAACGAGCGGCATCGGCGTTCCTCTCCGGAGACGCCGCACCGGCGCGCGAATCGACTCCGTGTCCCAAATGTCCATTACTAGCATTACGCTAGAAACATTTATAGCACGGATACCTTCTCTCGCGATCGCGGCAATGGTCATGAACAGCTCGCTTTCCGCTTCGGCCGACCAGGCACGAGATCAGCCAGACCCTCGAGGGTCGTCATGATCGAATCCGCACAGCAACTCCCCGGCAGGCTGATTGCTCACGCACGCTCAGCGATCTCGGCGATCGAAGGCATCGGCCGCCCCCGCCTGCGCGTTAGCCGAAGACCGCACGCTTGGCTCCGGATATCAATCCCGTGGCGAATCGGGTCGAGACCTACTGGGTCACCGGACCTTACGGTCGAGTGGCGAGCCTGGGTCACGCCATGCCGGGCGGACAGCACAGCCCGGGGGCGCCCGCCGCGCCGCATCGCACATCTGTCAAGGAGGACCGGGTGCCATACCCTCGCACACTCGCTCGAGCTGTCTGCACCATCGCCGCGGTGACCTCGCTGTCCATCGCGGCCGCCGGATTGCCCACGGCCACGGCCGAACCCGATTTCGCGCCGCAGCCGCCGGATCCGAGCTATGTGCTGCAACAGGTCTGGAATCTCATCGGCGGCGGCAGCGGCATGGTCCGCGACGTGCTGGCGCCGGGCATGCTCGACTATTTCGTCAAGGCCGGGATCCTCACCAACCTGGGGCATTTCACCGACGCGTTCGCGGATCTGACCAAGCCGGAAACCTTCACCGCTCCCGATTCCCAGCAGCGACTGGTGGTCGCGGCGCAGCGGGTCTGGGACGCCGTCACCCATCTGCCGCCCTTCAGCGCCGGATTTCCCCCGCATCCGGACTACTTACCGGACTGGAACAGCAACGGGCACTTCGGCATCGACGACACCGCAGGACAGGTGATCATCGCGCCGGATTCCGACACGATGGTCGACGACAACTACGACGATCCGCGCTTTCAGGAGGCCGCCTTCCGGCTTCCTTGCCTGAACCCCGACGGCAGCGTCTTCTACGAAACCACCGCGGGCAGTTGCGCACCCGGCGACTCGGGCGCCGATTTCAAGGTCGGCCAGGTCAAGAAGTTCAAGATCATCAATTCGCGTGGCATCCCGCTGTCCGCCAAGATCTGGTTCCCGCCGGGCGCGGAGAATTCCGACGCGAAGTTCCCGGTCGCGGTCGGCCTGCCGGGCGCGGCGGAGAAGCAACTGGACATCGGGATGTACGCGGAATCGGCGGTGCGCAACGGGTTCATCGCGATCACGGTCGCCCAGGCCGGCCAGCCGGGCAGCGCGGGCAGCCTGCTCGACATGTACGTGCCGCTGCTCAGCGTCCCGGACTGCTTCGCGCCGACCTCCTGCCGCGACGCACAGGACGCCGTGCGCTGGGTGTTCGGCGAACCGGTCAACCTGGTGGTCGACCTGGCCGACGAGCTGGCCAATCTCGCGGTCGCCCCGCCCCGGCTGATCCGCTACGACCCCGCGTACGCGCCCGCGGGCAAGAACATGGTCAACCCCTGGCTCGACCGGATGGACCTCGAGCACGTGTCGCTGTTCGGTCAGTCGATCGGCGCCGTCGGCGTGTCCAGCTACCTCGACTGGCAGGTCAAGGGGCATGGCATCGATGGGAAACCGCTGCCGCGGGTCGCCTCGGCCTCGGTGATGTCCGGCTTCCAGGCGCTGAACACCGACGTCCCCTTGCAGATGCAGACCGCCGACATCGATATCCCCGGTCTGAGCGGTTACGGCATCACCAACTTTCCGCAGCCGTTCTTCAATGCCACCGACGGCCCCTTCGGCACGATGGACCGCTACCGGAACATCCTCGCGTCCGGCACCACCGCACCCGTGCAGTGGATCAGCTACGAGAGCGGTAGCCACGGCGACTCCATCAACTGGGTCGGGGTGCCGCGCTCGCTCGGCGGACCGGCGCTCTCGGTGGACTACTCGATGGCCTGGTTCAACTGCTACGGCCGAGCCGATCGCGACGACGCCGCGTGCGACAGCCTGAGCAAGCCGCGGGTCGGCCTGTCCCGGGCCTTCGCCAGCGAGTACGCGCCGGCCGGTGCGGCGGGTCCCAACCTCTGCCTGCGGATTCCGGATCGCGCCTCGATCGGCCAGGTGATCCGGCCGGAGTGGTTCATCGACGCGCTCAACGGACGTCCGCGCTACGACTGCCGACCGCAAGCATGAGCCGAACCGAATGCCGTGGCGCACAGGCCACTACACCGACCAGAAAGGCTGGAATGTCACGCATGCAGCGATCGGCTGCCGTCTGCGCCGCGTTCACGCTGCTGCTCGCGGCGGCCGGCTCGATGCCGGGCGCGCTCGCGCAGCCGTCCTCCGGATCCGGTTCCGGATCGGCCGGACCCGACCCGGTTTTCGAGGAATCGGTGCAGTATCCGGTCGGCGGCCTCGGTGCGGGGGTCGGCTCGCAGACCATCGCCGTCGGTGACTTCTTCGGCGACGGAAGGCAATCCGTCGCCGCCACCGGTATCGGCGGCGGGGTCGGCATCCTGCGCGGCGACGGGCAGGGCCATTTGACCCGGACCCAATGGATCGGCACGGAGGTCGGCGCGAACGCCGTGCAGGCCGCCGATCTGCGCGGAATCGGCGTGCTCGATCTGGTGGTGACAAACTATCTGAGCATCACCGTCCTGTTCAACGACGGAAACGGACGGTTCACCGTAGACCGCACGTACGCAACGGATTTCAATCCGGATGTCACCTACCGCACCGGCGGCATCCCGTTCGGCCTCGCGATCGCCGACTTCGATCACAGCGGACGTCCATCCATCGCGATCAACTCCTTCATCCCGGTGCCCGGCGGCGTCGGCCTGATGGACAACGACGGCGCCGGGCATTTCGCGCCGCCACGATGGTTCGGCGCGGGTCTCGGCAAGGCCAGCGCGCTGGCCGGGGACGTGGACAACGACGGCTGGCCGGATCTGGTCTCGCACGACCTGGCCACCTCGGGGGTCTGGGTGCTGGTCAACGACCGGCACGGCGGATTCCTGCCGCCGCGCTGGAATCTCGCGACCCTGCCCAGCGAGGACGTCAAGCTCGCCGATATGGACGGCGACGGCAATCTCGACCTCATCACCGCCAACATCGCGGCGTTCGGCTTCTCCGTGCACTACGGCGACGGGCGGGGCAACTTCTCCGCCCCGGTGCCGACCGTCGGCGGCATCGCGCCGTGCGCCATCGCGATCGGCGATTTCACCGGCAGCGGGCGAATGGATGTGGTTGCCCTGCAATATCTTCCGTCCACCGCCATGCTGTTCCGCAACAACGGCGACCGCAGCTTCGGCTATGTCGAACAGCACACCATCGGCCTCGGACCGCAGGCCGCCGCAACCGCGCAACTGCGCCAAGGGCACCGCCCCGACGTCCTGACCATGAGCACCGTCTCCCAGGACGTCGCGGTGCTGCTCAACCGAATCCCGGAGGACGATGCCCGATGAGGACCCCGCTGATCATTCCGGTGCTGGCGGCCGGAATCGCCGTGGCCGGCGCACCGAGCGCCGACGCCGTCGAGCCGACCCTGTCCTGGGGCACCAGCTTCGGCGGCACCAGCCTCAACCACTTCACCACCGTGCCCAACGGGGCGCTGTTCGACGGCGATATCGCCACGCTGAACCCGATGATCCAGCCGGGCGTGCTCGGCGTACTCGCCGACGCCACCCCGTTCGACCAGGTGTGCGCCACCGCCCAGCTCGTCTTCCTGCCGAAATCCGGTGCACCCGAGACGATTCCGGTCGGCACCAGCTGTGGCGCGCCGATCCCCTACCTGCTGATCGCCACCCGGCCCGCCGGTGACTACGCCGAGGTGTGCGGCGTGGTCACCGTGGCCGAACAGCGCACCGAGACCTGCTTTCGCTTCCCGAACGACTGAGAAACGGCCGATATGAACACGATTCGACTGCTCACCGGACTGATCGGCGCGGCCTCCGCGGCGATGGTCTGCACGGCGCCCGTCACCCACGCGGAAACCGCTCTGCCACCGTTATTACCGCCGTTCAACTTCAACGCCAACATCCTCGGCTTCGATTTCAAGCACACCAACCAGTTCCCCGCGGGGGTCAGTTTCGACGGCGCGGTATGGGCGGTCGATCCGGAGTGGCCCGCGCTCACCATCGGCTGGCTGGCCGATATCGCCCCGTTCTTAGCCAACAACTGCGCGCAGGGCTCACTGGTCTTCGAGACGAAATCCGGTGTGCAGGAGACTCATCCGCTGATCGACCAGTGCGCGGGCGGCTACATCTTCGGCATCCTCACCGACCGGCCGGCCAAGGAGTACCGGATGGTGTGCATGTCCTCGTCCACCGTCGGCGACCGCGGCCAGCGCGCGTGCTTCCGCTTCATCAATTGATCAGGAGAGCAGGGTCCGTGGCACCGAACACACGAGTACTGGGCGCGCTGACAACGGCTTTCGCGCTGTCGATCGGCAGCGTGACGGTCTGCGCCGCCGCACCGGCCGAACTCGGCCGAACCGAACAGGTGGTGGACGACTGGGGCGGTATCGAGGTCCGCCAGGTCACCCTGGACAGCCCGATGCTGCTCAGCGCCGGACCGCAACCACCGCAATGCCAGAAGATCAGTTATCTGCGCTACAAGCTCACCGACGGTCCGGCGGATCCCGAGCAGGCCGACGCCGTGCTCGTGATGCAGCCCGGCGCCACAGGCAGCGCGTCCTCGCTCGATCGCGTCGCGCGAAATACGTTGAACGATCTGAAGAGTCAGGGCAAGCGGGCGGAATGGTGGTCGATCGCCCGGCGCGGCGTCTGCCAGCAGGACGACACGGGTATCGAGGCCGCGGTCGCCGCGCGCGACTATCACGTCGCGGTCGACTACTACTACAACAACAAGGAGATCGACGGCCGGCGGTTCGCCGGATTCCGTGGCCTGTGGGGCGACAAGCAAGGCGCGGATTTCGGCATGGCGCAGACCGTGACCGACATGAACGAGCTGCTCGTGCGTGAGCTGCCCGACCGGGAGTTCCGCAAGTCGAAGACCCTGTGCGGCGGGCACTCTCAGGGCGGGCTCATCACCGGCATCTTCGGCGCCTGGGACTTCACCGGCAGGCCGGAGGACGCCGGATTCAATCAGTGCGCGGGCTTCGTGGCCCTGGACACCGTGGTCACCGCGGATGTGGTCGGGTTGAGGGTGGATCCGCTGATGAACGCGCTGTCCACGGTGCTCACCGGATTGCCTTACGATATCGAGACTTTCGGCCTGAAGCTCGGACTGATCCCCAACGACAACGCACTCGTCCCGGTGTTCAACCCGAAGTCGTTCAACGCGGTCACGATAGCGGGCCTCGCGGCCAGGTTCGCGCCGGACGAGGAGACCGACCTCACCCGGATCCTGCCGCAGGACTGGCAGCTGGCCAGCACCTTCCGGACGACGTCGGCGCCGAATCTGCTCGACGCCGTCACCGGAGCGAACGGGCTCGACAGCTTCCGCTACACCAACGAGGCCTACCTCGGCGCGATCATCGACGACAACGCGATGACCATCGGGCTCGATCAGACCAGCCTCGGCACCCTCGACGGTCCGGTCGCGGAGAAGTCGTTCCCGGTGCCCGGCGAATGGGGCGATCAGCTCACCCAGGTGCCGTTCGTCGGCCCGCTGGCCGGAAATCTCCTGGCCGCCACCATCGGTCACGGCAAGCGCATCGCGCCCACCGATCACAACTGGCTCTACCGGTGGCAGAACTACCGCGACACCCCGACGACCGCGTGGACCAACCCGTCGCGCGAAGTGGTCGATATCAAGGATTTCGCCCGCACCTTGACCGGGCCACTCGGCTTCACCGAGATCTACTTCCCGACAAAGGTCCTGTACGACACCTTCTTCGCCCTCGGCGGCACCCGGTCCGGCGATCTGGCCCCGATCCGGTACGAGGCCCAGGTGCGGGACAAGCCGATGATCACCATCAACGGCGACAAGAGCGTGGTCAACAACATGCTCGAACTGCAAGAGGTCGCGTCGCGGATATTCACCGACGCACCGCATTTCGAGCGCGTCATGCTGCCGGGATACACGCACATCGACACCCTGGCCGGCGCGGAGGTGCAGAACGACGGCCGCCCGGATCCCGCCGGGCTGGCGATCGCCGGATTCGTCGAACGCACCGTCGAATCCGGCCGGTGACCCGGGGCTATCGAAACCCGTTGGCCAGCAATGCCTTCAGTTGATCATGTGGAAGGGCAGGTGAGTGGTGACCGTCCCGGCCGGTCATCGAGGCGTTCACGATGAGGGCGTTCAGCACTGCCTCCTCGACGGCCTCGACCACCGCGGTGTACATCGGATCCATCCGGTTCCACGGCAGGCGGGTGGCGGAGACGAGGTCGGCGGCGGTGGGCTCGCCGCGCGGAAAACCGGTGTCGGAGGGGCGGTCCGCGGCGGTGGAGAAGGCGAGGAACAGGTCGCCGGAGAAGAGGCTGCCGGTGGTGCCGGTGCGGGCCAGGCCGAACGGCACCCGGCGGGCCATCGCCGTGCACTGCAACGGATCGAGCGGGGCATCGGTCGCGACGACGACGATGACCGAGCCGGAACCGCCTGGCGCGGCGGGCATTCGGTCGGGCGCGGAGCCCCAGTCGGTGGATTCCATCGGATTGGCGACCGCCAGCTCTTCGCCCACGCGATGTCCGCGGATCGTGAGTTCGCGCCGGGAGCCGAAGTTCGCTTGCAGGAACACCCCGACGGTGTAGGTCTGCGCGCCGAACTCGACCAGTCGGGACGCGGTGCCGCTGCCGCCTTTGAAGGCGTAGCAGTTCATTCCGGTGCCGCCGCCGACCGAGCCCTCGTCGAGCGGACCGGGCCGGGCCGAATCCAGTGCGGTGACAACGAGTTCCGGCGTGACGTGCGCACCGTTGATGTCGTTGAGGTAACCGTCCCAGGTTTCGGCGCAGACCGGCAGCAGCCACTCCCGGGCGAGCGCCGGATGGGTGTTGTTGATCCACTGGATGGCCCCGGTGTGGCAGGCGCCGATGGCATGGGTGTTGGAGATCGTGACCGGCATCGACAGCTGACCGACCTCGTCTATCCATGCGGTGCCGGTCATTTCACCGTTTCCGTTGAGCGAGTAGCGCCCCGCGGCGCACGGCCGGCCGACCCCCGACCGCCCGCGCGGCAGGATCGCCGTCACGCCGGTCCGCACCGGACCTTCGCCCCGCCGTAAGGGGCCATCCCCCTGGATCAGGGTCTGATACCCGACCTCGAGACCGGCCACATCGGTGACGGCGTTCCACCGACCCGGTGTGCCGCTGGGCGCGAGGCCGAGGGCACGCGCCCGCGGTCGTCCATCAGGAGAAAACGATCGATGCTCATGCCCACCCGTCACCCGGCCACCACCCCTCATCGAATCGCTACGCGATGCTTCATTCATCGTTCATCCTTCGGGTGTGGTGATGTCGGGGCAGTGCGTCGCCGTCCGCGCATAGGAGCAGATCAGTTCGGCGGCACGGGCTTTCGTGATCGACCGGTTGCGGCTGACGATGTGCAGACCGTAGGCGTCCTCCAGCGCAACCAGATTCGCGGCCACATCCAGGACCGGCGCATCGATGGTGAAGTGCCCCTGCGCGACTCCCACCTCCAGCGCGCTCATGTACACCGCGACCTGCTGCTCGAACAGCGCGGTGATCCGGTCGCCGTGCTCGGCGGCGACGCTGCGATAGGCGGCCAGCCGGTACAGCGCGACGACCAGTTCGTCGGCGTCCGAGGCGGGCAGACCCGCCCAGATCAGCGCGCCGATCTTCGCCCGGGCGTCGGTGATGGTCGCGACCATGGCCAGCCGCCCGCCGAAGAACCGGTCGCTGGCGTCGCGGTGGACCTCGCGCAACAGGTTGTCGAGATCGTCGAAGTAGTAGTGCACCGTCGCCGGGGACACTCCCGCGACCTCGGCGACCTCGCGGATCTTGAGCTTGCCCACGCCACGGTCGGACACCGCGGTCAGTGCCGCGTCGAGAATCACCCGCCGCGCCCGCTCCTGATCCTTGTGCCGGGCCATCCGCCCCTCCTGTTGCCTCATGTTGATGACGAATTAATTATTCGTAACCTCGAAAACCGGATCTTCTCAGCCCTTATAGGTCATTCTTTGACTGTACATCAAAGAAAGGACCGGCCATGGCGACCCAGACCACCGGCCAGACTGCCGACGACGACCATCAACACCCCCGCTACCGCCAGCAGCTCTCACGCGCGCTGGGCATGGGGGAAAACATCCTGATCACGCTGTCGTCGGTGACGCCGGCCTCGAGCGTGTTCATCATCATTCCGTCGATCCTGTTAGCGGCGGGCGGTGCGTCGGTCCTGACCCTGGCCATCGCCGCGGTGGCGTCGGTGTTCATCGGCCTCTGCTACGCCGAACTCTCGGCGGCCTATCCGATCACCGGCGGCGAATACACCTGGGCCGCACGGCTACTCGGCCGGCCGATCGGGTTCGCCCTGTTCGCCCTGACGCTGGTGAACGGGGTGCTGATCATCTCGGTCATCGCCCTCGGCACCGGCGACTACCTCGGCGTCGCGATACCCCAGCTCGGCGGCAAATGGGTGGGCATCGGCGTGATCGTGGTGACGACCGGCATCGCGATCCTCAACATCAAGGCCAACGCCTGGGTCACCGGCGTCTTCCTGTTCATCGAGGTCGCGGCGATCGCGGTGCTGGCGTTCCTCGGCTTCACCAATGTCGAACGCGGGCCGTCGGAATGGGTGCACGCGATCACGATGACCGACGCCGGCCCGACCCCGGTGGGCGCGGGCGCGCTGGCCGCGCTCATCCCGGTGGCGCTGTTCGGCTACAACGGCTACGGCGCCGCGGTCTACTACGCCGAGGAGACGAAGAACGCGACGCGCACCATCGGCCGGGTGATCATGGTCTGCCTGGCCGCCACCGTCGCCATCGAAATCATCCCGCTGGCCGCGGTGGTCCTCGGCGCCCCGTCGATGACCGACCTGCTGACCAGCCCCGCACCGATGAACTACTTCCTCACCGAACGCGGCGGATCCGCGGTGAACACCCTGGTGAGCGTCGGCATCGCGATCGCCATCGTCAACGCGGTGATCGCCATCATCCTGCAGATATCCCGCCTGCTGTTCGCCTCGGCGCGCGACCGGAGCTGGCCCGACCCGATCGATCGGGCGCTGGCCAGTGTGCACCCGCGCTGGCACACACCGGCGGTCGCCACCGTCGTGGTCGGGGCGCTGGCCGCCGTCGCGGCGACCGTCTTGCCGCTGACCTGGCTGATCACCGCGACCGGCGCGGGACTGGTCATGGTGTATCTGTTCGTGGCGCTGGCCGCATTCCGCGTGCGCAGCCGCCCGGCCGGCGGCGGCTATCGAATGCCGCTGTGGCCGCTGCCGCCGATCATCGTCGTCGCGACCATGGGCTATGCGGCCTACAGCGTCGTCGACGCGTCCTGGCAGCAGATGGTGGTCGCGGTCGCCGCGATGCTGCTCGGCTGCGCCTACTACCTCCTCTACCTGCGTCCGCGCCCGGAACGCTGGAAGCTGCCCGATCCCATTCAGGAGTCGTGAGCCGAAGCCGAGACCGGTTGCGCGCGTTGCGCGCACCGGTACTCGTGCGGGCTGATGCCGTAGGCGGCGCGGAAGGTCCGGCTGAAATGCGCGGGGTCGGGAAAACCCCAGCGCGCGGCGATGGCGGCGATCGAACGGTCGCGGCGCAGCGGGTCGCGCAGGTCGCGACGGCAGCGTTCCAGCCGCCGCTCCCGGATCCAACCGGCGACGGTGGTCGACTGCTCGTGAAAGAGCTTGTGCAGGTATCGAGTCGAGATGTAGTGCGCGGTGGCGATCCGCTGCGGTGAGAGATCGCCCTCGCCGAGGTGTCCTTCGATGTACGACATGACCTGCGCGGTCAGTGGGCGGCGCACCGCGGTCCGGGTCGAGGCGAGCAGGTCCAGGCGGCCGGCCAGCACGGTGACGAGCAGGTCGACGATGTTGTCGGCCAGACGCGTCTCGGCCGGTCCGGTCACCTCGTCGAGATGGCCGGCCAGTTCGCGCAGCAGCATCGACAGCAGTGCGCCCGCGCCGTGGTCGCCGGGCACCCGGCGCGCGGTGACGGCGGCGATCCGGTCCTCGGGCAGGCACAGCAGCCGGCGCGGCAGCATCAGCACCAACTGCCGGTAGGGTCCGTCGAAGGCCATGGAGTAGGGGCGGCTCGTGTCGTAGATCGTGAAATCGCCCTCGGCCAAACGGGTTTCGCGGTCGTCCTGGGTGAGCAGACAGTGTCCGTGCAACTGCACGCCCAGCTTGTAGCACTCGGGATCGGAGCGCGCGATCAGCGCCGGGGTCCGGTGCACCAGATGCGGGGTGGCCCCGACTTCGGTCACCTGAAGTGCGCCCAGCGCGACGCTGCGTAACCGGCCGTCGAAGGGTTCGGGTCCGACACGTTCCACCTGGAGCGGCACGAAGGTGTGCGAGACGGCGTCGCGGAAGCTGTCGAATCGGTCCACGCGCGAGAACCGCGGCGGAATCGCCACCGGCATGTGCCCTCCTCGATGATGCGGCACTGTCAGGTAACGATCATATACGATTTCGTAGCTGAGATTCTATGCGACAGTGGAACATCTTCGCCCGCACCGCGTTCGGTCCGGGTCAGGCGGCTCCGGTGTTCATGGCGTGCAGCACTGTGTGCGGATCGATCCGTTCCCCCTCCAACGTCGCGCACAAACGCCCGCGATACAGCACCAGCACCCGGTCGCAGAGTGCCGCAAGCTCGTCGAGGTCCGTCGAGCACAGCAGCACCACCGTGGTCGCCGCCGCGGCGCGCAACAGGGCGTGGATCTCGGCCTTGCCGCCGACGTCGACGCCGCGGGTGGGGTCGTCGAGCAGCAGCACGGTCGGCTCGGCCGCCAGCCATTTGGCGAGGACCACCTTCTGCTGGTTTCCGCCCGACAGCAGGCCGCAAGCCAGATCGACATCAGAGGTTCGAATGTGGAACCGAGACACCAGTTCTCGTGCACGGATCCGCAGTCTGCCCGGTGTCAGCAGCGCACCGTCGCGCGCCAGTGCCACCGACCGGATCTGGGCCGTGTTCTCCCACAACGGCTTGTCCAGCATCAGCCCGATCCGCCGCCGATCACCGGATACCAGCGCGACGCCGGCGGCGATCGCCGCACGCAGGCCCGAGGGACCGGATCGGCCGTCCGGCAGGGTGATTCGACCGGCGCTCGGCGCGCACAGCCCGGCCACGACCTCGAGGATGGCGCTGTGCCCGGACCCGACCAGACCGGCGATGCCGACGATTTCGCCTGGTGCGGCGCTGAATTCGATCCCGTGCAACCGGCCGGGCACGTCGACGCCCGCTACCCGCAACGCACCGGAGACCGGCTCAGCCGCCCGCGTCACCGTGACTTCCGCGGCGACGGTGTCCCGCTCGCCGAGCATGGCCGTCACCACCTGGTCCAGATCCAGCTCGGGCCGCGGCATCGCCGAGAGCACCGTCCGCCCGTCGCGCAGCACGGTGATCTCGTCGCACAGCGCCATGGTCTCCTCCAGGATGTGCGACACGAACACCACCGCGACGCGCCGTTCCCGCAGTACCCGAACGATATTCAGCAATCGCCGGGTGCCGGCCTCGTCCAGCGCGGAGGTCGGCTCGTCCAGGATCAGCACACGCGGCTCGGTGATCAGCGCCTTGGCGATCTCCACCAGCTGACGCTGCGCCAGCGACAAGGTGCCGAGCTCGCGCCGCACGTCCACCTCCAGCCCGAGCTGCGCCAGCACCGGCTCGGCCCGGGCGACCATGGCCGCCCGATTCCGGAACGGCCCGCGGGTGGGCTCGCGCATCGGATACAGATTCGCCAGCACATCCAGGTCCGGGAACAGATTCAGTTCCTGCGACACCACCGCCACCCCGTTCCGGGCGGCCTCGGCGGTCGAGCCGAACGACACCGGGCGACCGCCGAGCCGGAGGCTGCCGCGATCGGGCGCTACGGCGCCGGACACCACCTTGATCAGGGTGGACTTTCCGGCGCCGTTCTCCCCCAGCAGCGCGTGCACCGACCCTTCGCGGACGGTCAGCTTGGCATCGTGCAGGGCGGTCACGCCGCCGTAGGCTTTGCCGACGCCGCTGACCTCGAGCATTGGCGCGCCGGTCATTTCGCCTCGGCCAACGGCCGCAGGTAGCTCCCGGGATCGGCGAGCTGACGGGCGGCCGCGTCGGCGAACCACTGCCGCCTGCTCTGGTCGTTCTGCTGACGGGCGATGATGTTGTCGATGTTGGCGGCATTGATGATCAGCCCGCCCGGATTCCACCAGCCCTGGGTCAGCGGCTTGCCGGTGCGCGCGTGCTCGGCGAGCAGCCGAATCGCGATGTAGCCCTTGAGCCAATGCTCCGGTGAGGCGAGCGCGGCGACATAGCCGTCCTTCACCCCGAGCAACGCCTGCGCGTCGGGATCGCAGGACCCGACCAGCATCCGGCGGCCGGTGTTCTTCTGGATCAACGACAGCGACACCGCGTCGGACGCGCCCGCACCGAGGTAGGCGATCGCGTCCGGATGCGCCTTCACCGTGTTGTTCCACTTGTTGTAGTTGTCCGTGGGTTCGGAGCCGGTGTCGAACGGCCCGAGCACGGTCAGCGTCGGACGCTGTTCTTGCAGAACGGCTTTCATGCCGTCCAGCCGCTGGCTCAGCAGATCGAGGCCCGGGATGTCGTTGCCGAGGACCACCTCGCCGGTGGTGCCGACCGGGATCTGCTTGATGATCTCGGTGGCGAGGCTGCGACCGAGTTCGGTGTTGTCGTTGCCGACGTACAGCTCCACCTTCGCGCCGGGCGGCGGCACGGTGTCGACGGTGGCCAGCGGAACGCCCGCGGCGGCGGCTTGCTGGAGCGGGCGCACGAACAGATCCGGGGTGAGCGTTTCCATCGCGACGCCGTCCCGCGCGGTGCGCACCGCGGCCTGGAACTGCGACACCTCCTGCGGGCCGTTGATCGACGGCGGCGCGGTCTCGGTCAGATCCACGTCCCCGGCGTCGGCGGCCCCCGCCGCGGCGCCTAAAGCCATCTCCTGGAACGGATTCTGTGAGGTGGTGGCGTACACGAACGCCATGTGCAGCGTGCCGGTCTTCGGCCCGCCGCCGGTGCCGGTGCCGCTGCTGCCGCACGCGACCAAGACCAGCGCGCAACTCGCGACCGCACCTTGCAGCCATTTACTCGATCGATTCATCACGATCCCTTTTCCTTCGAAAGATGTTCGCTAGAGCCCGAATTCGGACCGTTTGGCGCGTCGGCGGCTGCGCAGCAGGCTGTCGATGGCCACCGCGATCAACACGACGACCCCGCTGGCGAACGCGCTCCAGTTGACCGGGATGTCGAAATACACCAGCCCGCTGGACACCACGCTGAGCAGCACCGCGCCCGCGACCGCGCCGACCACCGTCGCGCTGCCCCCGCGCAGCGGCGTGCCGCCGATCACCGCGGCCGCGATGGCCTGCAACTCATACCCGGTGCCGACATTGGGGTCACCGGAGGTGAAGAACGCCAGGCCGAGCACGCCGGCCAGCCCGCACAGCGCACCGACTCCCATCAGCACCAGCAGCCGCGTGCGGCCCGTCGAGATGCCGGAGAACGTGGCCGCCTCCGGGTTGGATCCGATGGACCGGACCCGATAGCCGAACGGGGTCAGCCGCAGGATCACCGTGAGCGCCGCGGTGACCACGAGCAAAACCCACACGCTGACCGGCAGGCCGAGCCGATCACCGCCGACCACCGTGAAAAACGAGTTCTGCAAAGGCAATCCGTTCACCTGCTGCCCGTTGCTCCACGCCGCCGCCAGCCCGCGGTAGACCTGCATCGTCGCCAAGGTCGCCACGATCGCCGGAATCGCGATGACCTGCACGACGAGCGCGTTGACCAGGCCGAGCAACGCGCCGAACACGATCGCGGCCCCGGCGGCCAGCCACGGATTCACCCCCGACCGCATCAGCACCGCCGCGGTGATCAGCGACAACGCGAACCCGGCCCCCACCGACAGATCGATCTCGCGCATCGCCAGCAGGAACGCCATCCCCGCGGCGAGCAGCCCGACGTACACCGAACTCTGCAAGACATCGCGAATCTGCCCGGCGCTCAAGAAGTCCGGATGCAGCACCCCGATCAGGATCACCAGGGCGATGGTCGCCAGCAGCACACTGTTGGACTCGGTGTGCAGCATCCGCCGCAGCAAGGGGGTGATACCGGCCGGGGCGGTAGCGGGCCGGGCTGCCGGTTCACGCTGTTCGGTGTCATTGGCGGTCACGATCGCGTTCCTGTCGTCGAATGTGCGAACCAGCTTCCGGCACCGCGCCCGAGATCCCTTGTCCCTGCGTGCACAGTCCTTGTCCGCCAGAACACCCGCCGCGGGCAGCCCTCGAATTCGCCGGTTCGCGCCGGATACCGTCGGCGCCACAACAGCGATGCGGAGATCCGGATGGATATGACGAAACGATTGGCGGGACAGGTCGCCCTGATCACCGGCGGCGGCACCGGCATCGGCGCGGCCGCCGCGCGGCGGCTGGTGGCCGAGGGCGCGGCGGTGGTGCTGTGCGGCCGGCGGCGCGAACCACTCGAGGCGGTGGCCGCCGAGCTGGGCGACGCCGCCCTGGTCGCGGCGGGCGATGCCGCGAACACCGCGGACGTCGAGCGCATGGTGAACGCCGCCGTCGAGCGCTACGACCGGCTGGACCTGGTGGTCGCCAACGCGGGCGGGCACGGCCTCGGCACGGCGGGCGATACCACCGACGACGACTGGCAACTCGCCATGCAGACCAATGTGACCACCGCGTTCGTCACCGTGCGCACCGCGTTGCCGCAGCTGCGCGCGCAGGGCGGCTCGGTCGTGGTGGTGTCGTCGCTGGCCGGACTGTTCGCCGGGCCTGCGGTGGCCGGCTACGTCACCGCCAAGCACGCGCTGATCGGGCTGACCAAGTCACTGGCCCGCGACTACGGCCGCGACGGCGTACGGGTGAACGCGCTGTGCCCGGGTTGGGTGCGCACGGACATGGCCGACGAGCAGATGGATGTGCTTGCCGCCCAACGCGGTATCGATCGCGAAGCCGCCTACCGATTGGTCACCCGGGACACCCCTCTGGGCCGCCCGGTGGAACCGGCGGAGATCGCGACCATCATCGCCTTCCTGTTGTCCGCCGATTCCGCGGCGATGACCGGGTCGGTGGTGACCGCCGATGCCGGCGCGTCCGCGGTCGACCTGCCCACAATCGCGTTCGCACCCAACGATTGAGGAGACGACGATGGCCGAAGACAGTACCGCAGTACAGGATTGGAACTCGCCCGCCGACTGGAAGGAGATGGACGACTTCGCCGCCGGAATCGACGGCAACCGGATACCGCCCACCGATCGGCTGAAAGACCAGCGCTGGCAACTGCGCCGGTCCGACGACGTGGTGACCGAACTCCGGTTCGACTCCGCCGATCAGGTGCAGTGGACGCGCGGCTCGGAATCCGGCACCGACTGGTATCAGGCGATCGAGGTCTCCCCCGACGTGTTCTTCCTCGATCAGACCTTCGACGACCGGCCGCACGTCACCGATGTGACGGTGCTGCACCTGCCGACCGCGCGCACCGTGACGATCGAATCGACCATCGCCGAGCAACCGACGCCGGGTGTCCCGCAGGTATCGCAGCGATTCTTCGCCGGCGTGGTCGATCCCGGCGACGGCCGCACCCCGAGCGGCGAAATCCCCGGCCCCACTCGCGATCTGGTGGGTTGGCGGGCCCTGTACCGGTACAGCCCGGACCATCTCTACGAGCATGTCTACCTGAGCTCCGAGCGCTACTGCTGGCAATGCCTGGTCGGCGAACAGCGCGGTCACGGCGACGTGGACCTGACCACCACCTGGAAACTCGCGGACGACTTCTACGTCTTCACCTTCCGCGAGTTCCTCATCCCGGTCGCCGCGACCTGGCTCTACGATCTCGCCGCAATGCGTTCCACCGGAAAGTTTTTCGGCATCGGCCGCGGCGGCGCGGTGCGCAACGCACCCGGCGGCGCGCACATCACCAGCCTGGGCCGAGTGCAGTATCCCCAAGACGGACAACCGATTTGAAGGAGACGAACGTCATGAACCGCGACCTCGAGGTGATCACGGCCCACTACGCGGCCTCCGACCGGGGCGATCTGCCCGGGATGCTGGCCCCGCTGGCCGCCGATGTGGCCTGGACCGAGATGGCCGGGTTCCCTTACGCGGGCACCTATATCGGCCCGGACGCGGTGCGCGACAATGTGTTCGCCCGCATCGCCGCCGAATGGGACGGCTACACGGCCGCGGTCGACGAGATCGCGGGCGGCGGGGAGGGCATCGTCATCGGAATCGGCAACTACTCGGGTACTTTCCGCGCGACCGGGCAGTGGATGACCGCTCGGTTCGTGCATGTGTGGCGGCTGTCCGGCGGAACCGTCACGCGCTTCGAACAATTCACCGACACCGCCTTGGTCCAGGCGGCCATGCGGACCTAGTGTCCGACGGGACTGGTGTCGGCCGACGGGGTGGCGTCGTTTGTGGTTTCGCGCGAACTGATCCCGTTCGCGCGACCGACCACGCGGCCCACCGTGTTGCGTACTGCGAGGCCCGATCGGGTGCTGGGCACCAAGAGTCTGGAGAGCACGCCGACGCGTCGCTGCCGCGGTCGCACTTCGCGGCGGAGCCGCGACTCGTAGGCGGCGAAGGCGCGGGCGTGCGCGCCGTGGTGGGCGGCGAGTTCTTCGGCGAGGGCATACGCTCCGGCCATCGCCATGCTGGACCCGTCACCCAGCAGTGCGGTGGCCGCTGCCGCATCGCCGAGCAGCACGACCCGCCCGCGCGACCACGAGGGCATCCGGACAGTCGTCAGGGGGTCGAAGAACGGGGCCGGGTGGTCGAGATACGCCGCCACGAATTCCGGTGCCCGCCAACGCACGTCGGCGTAGGTGTCGGCCACGATCTGCTTGTGCAGCGCGATGTTCTTGCGGTCGTGCGCAGCCGGTAGTGCGGCCCGGAAGGTGAAGATCGCGAGCGGCGTGCTGCGCGAGGGGTGCACGACCAGCATCCGGTTCGGCACGGTCAGCATCGTCAGCTCGCTCGGGTCGTCGACGGCGGCGGGATCCAGCGGGACGGTCGCGCCGTACAGACCCAGGTCGCGCACGAACTGCCGCTCAGGCCCGAACACCAGACGCCGGACGGTGGAATGCATCCCGTCGGCACCGACCACCAAGTCGAAACGCCGGGGCGCGGACCGTCGGAAGGTGACGGCTACCCCGCCTTCGTCCTGATCGAGCGCGGTGACCGTGTCGTCGAACACGAACTCGGCATCGCCGTCCGCCGACCGGTGCAGCACCTCGGACAGATCGGCCCGGGTCACCTCGACCGTCGGCACACCTTCGGCGGAGGCGGGAACTCGCAGGACTTGCTTGCCGGCCGGGTCGAGCAGGGTCAGCGACCGATTGCGGGTGGCGAGCTCGCGCAGCTGCGGCAGGATGCCCATCCGCTCGGCGACCGGTATCGCGGGCCCCTTCACGACGATCGCGCTGCCACCGGAGCGCAGCTGCCGGGCGTGCTCGACGACGGTCGGCCGGTATCCATTCCGGGCGAGCCAGTACGCGAGCGCGGGGCCTGCGATTCCGGCGCCGACTATCAGTACCTCGGGCTTCTTCATGACAAGACCTCTCGGAGCGACGACCGTATTCCCGGACGTCTAGGTACGATCAATTTCGTACTCGAGTAGAACACGCCCGTAAGGTACGATGCAAGACGTACCTGAAGGAGGAGCCTGTGGCCGGAACGAACCTGGTCGGTCCCGCGGTCGACGCGCTCGAGCTGGGCGTGGTCCTTCGTGCGCTCGCGGACGAGCACCGCCGTTCGGTGATGACGAAGTTGGCCGCCGACCGCACCGACAGCGAGCGCGGCTGCAACTCGTTCGATCTCCCGATCTCGAAGCAGACCCAGACCCACCACTTCCGGGTCCTGCGCGAAGCGGGCCTCATCGACGAGATCGACTACGGCAACCGCAAAGGCATCCGCCTACGCCGCACGGACGTCGAGAGCAGGTTTCCCGGACTGCTCGCCCTCCTGGAAGCCGAACAGCAGGACGGCACCCCTCCGCGCTGAACTATTCGGCCGGAAAGTTGCCGAGACCGTGCAGGATTCGGTATTCGCGGGGGGGCACGCCATAGGTCAGTTTGAACAGCCGGCTGAAGTGTGCCGCGTCGACGAAGCCCCGCCGCGCCGCCACCGCGGCGACAGTGAGTTCATACAACGCGGGATCGGTCAGATCGGCACGGCAGCATTCGAGCCGGCGCTGCCGGATCCATCCGCACACCGTCGCGCCCTCGGCGCGAAACAGCTTGTGCAGGTAGCCGAGTGACAGATGCGCCGCCGCGGCCGCCATCGCCGGGGACAGGTCCGGATCATCCAGATGGTCTTCGAGGAAAGTCTTGACCCGTGGCAGTACTCCGTGGGCGGTTGCCGCCGGATCTTCGCCCGCGTGGGCGGCCAGCACGGTCGTCACCAGATCGATGACGGTATCGGCCAGCCGGAGCAGCTCGACCGTGCCGAATTCGCCTGTCCTGGTACTCATCCCGGCCAGCAGGGTCGGCAGCAGCGCCGTCGCGGGATGCCGCCGGGACAGCGCGGTGGCGGTGATCGCGTCGACTCCGGTCGCCGGCAGGCGCAGCACGCGGCTGGGCAGCACCACGACCCGCAACTGGCAGGCAGTGTCGAAGAGCACCGAGTAGGGCAGCGACATATCCAGCACCGCAACATCATTCGGCGCGAGTCGCACCTGTCGCCCGGCTTGACTCAGCAGGCAGTGCCCGCGAACCGGCACCAGCACTTTGTAATACGACTCGTCGCGCACTGTCCCGACACCACGGTGCGCGATCGCGGACACCTCCGCGAAGACCAACTCCCCCGCGGCGTGCCCACGGACGCGACCGCGAAAGGTCGTCGGGTCGTCGACCACCATGTCCAGCGGCGAGTCCGCCTCGGCATGATCGACGGGGGCGCTGTCGATGCGGGTCAGGATCGTCATCGCCTCATGCTGCCCGGCGCAGGCTTGCACCATCGCGGAATCGGCGTTCGGTGCGGTGCCGGGCAACCCGCTGTTCCCTGTCCGGCAACCGGATTCGCGCTAGAGCGGTGCCATCAGATCGGCGGCTCGTTCGGCGATGACCATGGTGGGCGCATTGGTATTGCCCGTCGTAATGGTCGGCATCACCGACGCGTCGGCCACCCGCAGCCCGGTCACCGCGCGCACCCGCAGCGCGGGATCCACCACCGACTCCGGGCCCACGCCCAGCGCGCACGTCCCGCTCACGTGGTGGTAGCTGAGTACTGTGCGCCGGATGTAGTCACGCAGGTCCGTCCCGGCCCCCACGCTCGGGCCGGGATACCGCTCGACGGCGCCCCAGTCCCGCAGCGCGGGTGCCGCACCGATCTGCCGGCACAGGTTCACCGCGTCGGCCAGTCGATACAGATCCGCCGGTGCCGCAAGCACTTCCGGGTCGATCAGCGTCGGCCCGTCCGCACCGGCCACGGTCAGGTGTCCGACGCTGTCGGGCCGGATCAGCCCGGCCATGAGCGAGAATCCGTTGCCCGGCCCCGACATCCACGGCTCGTACAGCGGGACGCTGAAATGCAGCGGCTGCACATCGGGCACGGCCAACCCGGGCTCGCTGCGCCAGAACAGTTGCGTCTGCGCGTGCGGCAGCCCGGGCGTGTGCACGATCTCGCGCTCGGCACTGAAGATCACCGGCACCAGCCAGTGGTCGCGCAGATTCCTGCCCACCCCCGGCAGATCGGCGACCGGCTCGATGCCGACGGCCCGTAGCTCCCCGGCCGGTCCGATGCCCGAGCGCAGCAGCAACGCCGCGGAATCGATCGCCCCCGCGGTCAGCACCACCTCGGCCTGCGCCGACGCCCGGAACGGGCGGCCGTCGATGCTACCGGCCACGCCGACGGCCCGACCTTGCCGCATCAGGACGCGGTGCACCCGCGCACCGGTCCGCACGCTCAGCCGCGAATTGTCCAGTGCCGGTTTGAGATAGGCATCGGCGGTGGTTCTGCGCCGCCCGTCGCGCAGGGTGAACTGCGCCCGCCCCGCGCCGTCCTGCACCCCGCTGTTGTAGTCCGGATTGGCGGGCACCCCGGCCTGCTCGGCCGCCGCCAGGATGGCCTCCTGGATCGGATCGACCGCGTAATCGCTGAGCACGTCCAGCATCCCGCCGGTGCCTTTGACGCCCGAGTCGTCGCGATCGTAGCGCTCGATCCGCCGGAACAGCGGCTCGATCTCCCGCCACGACCAGCCCGGATCGCCGCACTCGGCCCAGGAGTCGTAGTCGGCCGGGTTTCCCCGCACGTAGATGGTCGCGTTGAGCGCATGCGAACCGCCCAGCACCCGCCCGCGCGGCATATGCAGGCGACGGCCGGCGGCGTGTGGCTGGGCGACGCTGAAATAGTCCCAGTCCTCGGCCGTGTGCCACAGTTCGTGCATCCGCAGCGGGTCGTGAATAGCCGGATTGGTATCGGCCTGGCCCGCTTCGAGCACCAGCACGGTGGCCTCGGTGCGGTCGAGCAGCCTGCGGGCCAGGACCGAACCGGCCGTGCCCGCGCCGACGACGATGTAATCGGCATGCAAGTCGTAGTCCGTCACCCGATGGATCGTCGCCGCCTGACCGCCTCCGGCGCAGGCCCGGCCGTGACAGTGTGCGCGTGAAGTCAACGGATGGACACCGGGTGCGCGATGCGGCGCGGCGAAACGGCCGCAGAATCATGGGCATGGAAGGCACCGTGCCGCAACGCTCCCCCTCGACCGGCCCGGACGGGACCGGATCCAAACACGAGGCCGCCTACGAGCTCATCCGGTCCCGCATCGTCGCGGGCGAGTACGGGCCGGGCTATCGCCTCGTGCTCGAGCAACTGGCCCGTGAATTCGGCGTCAGCGCGGTGCCGGTGCGGGAGGCCGTGCGCCGGTTGGAGGCCGAGGGATACGTCGAGTTCATCCGCAATGTCGGTGCCCGCGTGGCACATCTGGAGACCGGCGAGTACCAGCAGGCCATGCAGACCTTGGCGGTGCTGGAAGGGTACGCGACCGCCGCGGCGGCGACGCGGATGCGCAAGACCGACATCACCCGCGCCCGCACGCTCAACCGGCAGATGTCGCAGGCGTTGACCGCCTTCGACCCGGCCGCGTTCACCGAGCTCAACCACCACTTCCACGACGTGATCCTGCAACGCTGCCCGAACGCGCACATCCGATCGCTGGCCGGGGCCGAGTGGGCCCGGCTGGACCTGGTGCGCCGCACCTCGTTCGCGTTCGTGCCCGGCCGCGCGCAGGGCTCCATCGCCGAACACGAGCACCTGATCGACCTCATCGAGACCGGCGCGGACGTGCGCGAGATCGAATTCGCTGCCCGGGACCACAAACTCGGCACGTTGCGCGCCATCGCCGAACGCACCCGCCGAGCGAAGTCCTGACCTCACCGCGGATGCGCGGACAGCGCGAAACCGGGGTCCCAGAGCTCGTTGCGGGTTCCGGTGAGCAGATCGGCGGCGAGCTCGCCGAACACCGGCGCGAACTTGAACCCGCGCCCGGAGAACGCGGTGAGCAGCAGCATTCCGGTGTCCTCGTCCAGATCGACGAGCGGCAGATCGCCGGGCGCGAAGATGTCGTGGTGCATCGAGTAGCGGACCGGCTCGGGGTTCAGGTCGGGGATGAAATCCGCTGCCCAGCTGCTGATTCGGCGCAGATCCGCGCGACTGAAGACGGGCACGTCGTCGGGTCCGGAGATGGCGGCCCACAGCGGCTCCGTCGCCACCTTCACACTGTAGGAATCGTGGCTGGGCGTGCCGTAGAGGTGCACGCCGTCCGCGTCGCGGATGAACGCCGGAAAGTGTTCCGCGGTAAACCATTCGGGGTGATGCGGCATGAACCAGGTGAGCGAGAGCGGCAGGATCTGGAGGAACCCCTTGAGATCCGGGCGGAGCCGGAGGGTCCATGAACCGGTGGCCACAACGACTTTGGCGCAGGTGACCCGGACGTCGGGGGTCACGATCTCCAGCCGGCCGCCGCGTTCGTCGAAGTCGGTGACCTCGGCGTTGGTAATGATCCGCGCGCCATGGGATCTGGCGGCTTCGACGGCGGCGAGGACGCTCGCCTCGGGATACAGGCTGCCCGCGTGCCGGTCGAATACGGCGACGGTGTCGTCGTCGACGCGGTGCTGCGGATAGCGGGCACGCAACGCCGCCGCGTCGAGTACCTCGTGCGGCAACCCGAATTCTTCGGCCGAGGCAATGGATTTGGCGATGCCGCCCGAGCCGGCCGCGCCGATTTGCAGCGCACCGCATTCGTCGTAGAGGTGCCTGCCGGTCTCCCGCTCCAGCTCCAGCCACAACTCGCGTGCTCGCCGCAGCCGGGGCACATACCGCGGCCCCTCGTGCACCGCGGAGCGGAACAGGCGGGAGTCGCCCGCGTACGACCCGCGGGCGTGGCCGACGCCGAACTGTTCGATGCCGATCACGTCGAGCCCGCGTTTTGCCAACTGCCACAACGCCATCGAGCCCGCGCTGCCCAGGCCGATGACGACCACATCCGCGTCCATTGTTCGAGACCTTTCCGTCGTCATGCCAGAGCGGGTGATTGCCACAGGTTCAGGGTGGTGCCGATGCCGCGCCGGACGGCGTTCCGGTACACCACGGTCCCCCAGGCCACGTCCTCGACCGGCATGCCGCCAACCGAGAGGAGCACGATCTCGTCGTCGGTGCGGCGACCGGTCTGCGCGCCGGCGGCGATCGCGCCGAGATCCACCAGGTCGTCCTTGTCCATCGTCCCGGCATGGATCATGTCCATGAACTTGCAGCCGATGATCGGGATCCGGTGGTGCACGGGATGGCCGACCTCCTCGGCCCACGCCTCGTAGAGGCGGACGTTGTCGACGACCTTGCGGACGTCCGGGCCCTGCATGGATTCGTCGATATCGCACGGGGCGGGCATGCTCAGAAACGCACCGGGCCGCACCCAATCCCGCACGACGGTCGGATAATTCGCCGGATCACCGGGCACGCCGGTGGTGCAGTAGGTGACGATGTCGCTGTCGCGCACTGCCTCCTCGATCGTGTCCACGATGATCGTTTCGAGCTGCGGATACTCCTCGGCGACCCATTTGGTGAACGCGTCGATGCTGCCCTGACCACGGCCCTTGATCTTCACGGTGTCGAGGTCCGGGCACGCCGCGACGAACGCGGCGAGCGAGGTCCGGGCCATCACACCGGGGCCGACGATGCCGGCCACCCGCGAGTCCGGACGAGCCAGCAGGCGCGCACCCACCCCCGGCACCGCACCGGTTCGATAGGCGGACAACAGATTTGCCGACATGAGCGCGAGCGGCGCACCGGTGTCGGTGTCGCTGAGCAGGAACATCAGAATCGACCGTGGTAATCCCTTGTCGCGGTTGGCGATATTCGATCCGTACCACTTCATCCCGCTGGTGCCGAAGCTGCCGCCGAGGTAGGCGGGCATCGCCATGAACCGCCGCTCCGCGGTATTGGCGGGCATATTCGGGAAGGGCGAGTCGTCCGGAAACGTGATCATCGCCCCGTGCGAGTCGCTGTTCGGGCCGGCCATGCGGTAATCGCCCTGGTGCAGTAGCACGAATGTCTCCTGCATGGCGTCCACGCAGGCTGCCATATCGGTGACGCCGGCGGCGATCATGTCGGGTTCGGAGAGATAGAGAAAGTCGATCGAGGGGGAATCCATGCTGCTTCCTTACGGCACCGAGGGATGGACCGGACGTCCGGCGAACCAGGTTTGTACGGACTTGGTGTCGACCAGTTCGGCCGGGTCGATCGCGAACGGATCACGGTCCAGGACAGTGAAATCGGCGGACTTGCCCGGCATGAGCGATCCGGTGAGCGCGCCGAGCCCGGTCGCGCGGGCGACGCCGATCGTGTACGCGCGCATCGCCTCGGCCACGGTCAGCGCCTGCTCCGGCCCCAGCGTCCCCGGGAACGCCCCGGTGGGATCGGCCCGAGTCACCAAACCCTGGATGCCGATCCACGGATTCGGGCTCGGCGTGACCGGCCAGTCCGAACCGCCGGCCAGCAGCACGCCCGAGTCGAGCAGAGTCCGGTTGGGGCACATGCGGATTGCCCGATCGCGCGGGATGCAGTGGCAATGCGCCTCGAAGATGACGCCCGGAAACCACAGCGGCGGCGACAGATCCGCGACCACCTTCAACTCGGCGACGCGCGGCAGATCCGCCTCGGCGATGTACTCACCGTGCGCGAGTTGCACGATCGTGTCCGCGTAACCGGCCGCGCGGACCTCGGCGACAGCGTCGAGAAGCATTCGGACCGAACCGTCTCCGGTGCAATGCACCTTCGCGCCCAACCCGCGCCGGGCCACCTCGACCAGCCAGTCGGTGAGTTCGGCGGGAGTCATCGCGCTCTCCCCCACCCACGTGTCGCCGTGCTCGGCGTCGGGCAGATACGGCTCGAGGAACAGCGCGGTGCGCGAGGTGGGTACGCCGTCGAGGAAGATCTTCACGAAGTCGGGCCGGTGATGGGTGCTCCGATACTGTTCGGCCGCGTCCAGCAGCGGAATACCGATCGGATCGGTGCCGAAGATCCGGTCGTTGATCTGCGCCGAAGTCACCACCCAGGCGTTCAGGTCGCCGCGCCGGTCGAGGTCGGCGAGCGCGCGCAGCATCGGCAACGACGCGGCGGCGTCCTGAAAGTGCGTGATGCCGAAGCCGTGCAGCAGCTCGACGGCCCGGCGGCACCCGGCGGCGTCGAGTGCGGTGCTGTCGCCCAGCGCCGCCGCGTAGGCCCGTTCCACCGGGACGAGCGCCGATTCGATGAGCAGGCCGACCGGCGCACCGGTCTCCCGGTCACGCACGATCTCGCCGTCCGCCGCGTTCGGGGAGGACGCGCTGATGCCCGCGAGTTCCATGGCGCGTGAGCTGACCCACCGATTGTGGCAGCTGTCGTCACGCAGCAGCACCGGCCGTCCCCCGGCGGCCCGGTCGAGCCGGCGCAGGGTAGCCGGACTCGAAACAGCCTCTGCGAGAGTGCTTCCCCACCCGCCGCCGACGATCCACGCGTCGTTCGCCAGACCGGCGGCCCACTTCTCGATGGCCGAGAGCACCGCGTCGAGCGAGGCCGTCGCGTCCAGCGCCAGCTCGAAGAGGTCGGCGCGGCCGGCTACCAAATGGTGCGTGTGGACGTCACCCAGACCGGGCATGACGAACGCGCCGCCGTGATCGACCACGGTCTCGCGTCCGGTCAGGTCGCCGCGCGCGGGATCCAGTGCGACGACGAGGCCGTCGCGGACCAGGAACGACGAGGCATGCGGTACCGCCTCGTCGGCCGTCCATACCACCGCATCGGTGTGCAACGTGTCAGACATAGTGACGTCCCATCTCCGCGTACCGCTGCGGCGAACGCGCTCGAAGTACCAGCGCCGCAACAACTCCGGCCACTGCGGCAACCAACAGCAAGCCCGGCAGCAACCACACCAGAACACCACCGGCACTGATGAGCAGATCGAAGTTCCCGATGGCATACCCGAGGATGGCGACCAGAGCGGCGCCGGCCACCATCGGCGCGATCAGCGTCCGGACGAGGTTCTCGTCCACGTCACGATTCCGGTGAAAGAAGGCGACGACGGCGAACGAGCACGCCGCCATCAGCGCGATGACGCCCAGCGTGCCGAGGTTGGTCAGCCAGGTGAACAGCGCCCGCACCGGATCCTGCCCGGTCAGCGCGAACACCCCGACCACCACCAACGCCAGCACCGACTGCGCTACCGAGCCGACGTGCGGGCTCCGGTGCACGACATGGGTCCGGCCCGCGCGGGCAGGCAGCAGACCCTCCCGCCCGAGCGCGTAGCTGTAGCGAGCCACCGCGTTGTGGAACGCGAGCACGGCAGCGAAGACGCTGGTGCAGAACAGGAACCGCATGATCGTCGAATACCACGGCCCGATATAGGAATTCGAGAGCTCGAACAGGAACGTCGTCGGGTCCACCAGTTTTTCGATGAAGCCCTGGGTGCCGTCGACACCCGCGCCGTTGATCATCAGGAAGGTGACGGCCGTGTAGACGACGCCGATGGTGAGCACGGACAGGAACGTCGCCCGCGGCACCGTCCGCTTCGGGTCCGCGGCCTCCTCGCTGTAGATCGCGGTGGCCTCGAATCCGACGAACGACGCGAAGCAGAACAGCAGCGCGATCGGCAGGGAGCCGCTGGTCAGGGCGCTCGGTGTGAGCGGGGCGGCGCTCAGCGAGGTGGTCCCGAAGTCGCCGCCGCGCACCGCGATCACCACGGCGAGCACGAGCACCACGAGGAACTCGGCGGCCACCAGAACCGACAGCATCTTCACCGACAGATCGATCTGCCGATAGCCGAGCACCGCGACGAACGCGATGCCGATCAGCACATACACCCACCAGTCGAGGTCGATCCCGAACTCGTCGGCGAAGAACCCGCCGGTCGCCGCGCCGAACAGTCCCCAGAGCCCGATCTGCATGGCGTTGTAGCTCAACAGCGCGAGATACGCTGCCGCGCCGCCGAATTGCTGCCGCAGACCACGGGTGATGTAGGAGTAGAACGCGCCGGTGCTGGTGTGATGGCGAGCCATCGCCGTGTAGCCGACGGCGAACACGAGCAGCGTGCCGACGGTCAGGAGGTAGGCGCCCGGCACGCCGGCACCGTTGCCCAGCAGCATCGCCACCGGCGCACCGCCGGCCATGGCGGTCAGCGGCGCGGCCGCGGAGATCACGAAGAACGTCACCCCGAACACGCCGAGCGAACCTCGGCGCAGCTGGTGATCGTGGACGACCGGCTCGTTCGCCGGACTGTCGAGGGTCATGAGAACTCCAGCGGAGGCAGCAGGATCTGGTCGAAGAAGGCGGCTAGTTCGGCGGTCGCGGTGAGCGGAAACACCGCGGCGACATATTGGTCCGGGCGCACGACCACCACCGCGCCGCGGCGATCGATCCCCCGTTCGGCGAAGATGTCGACCTGCGGGTCGGTCGCGTACACCTTCTCGTAGTCGACGACGTGGAACGGCCCGACCGCCGGCCGGAAGATCGTGGGTACCGCGCCGATATCCACGCCGGTGTGCTCCTGCCGATAGATCACTTTTACGTCGAAGACGGTGTCCAGGTCTGCGTCCTTCGGCGTGTACGCGACGACGGGAGATTCGGCCGCCGCGCCGAGCCAGTTCGCCCATCGGTCGAGCACCGAGACGTCGGCCCCGACCAGGGTCGGGTCGGCGGCGAAAGCGTATATCCGCCAACGACCGTCGGCCCGGTGGTGATGGCCGAGGTGGACCGGATTCGCATCGGCGACCCGGACCACCGGGGCCGACTTGAAGCGCTTCCCGATCGGAAATCCGCCGGCGAGCCGCTGATGCGCCGGTGCGCCGATGATCATCGACGGCTGGTACGTGGTCATGAATCCGGCCGGGAATTCCGCGGTTTTGACGTAGAAGTCCTCGAGCGCCGACGGCGATTCGAACTCCTCCGGGCGCTTGGCCATCATGCTCGACCACTCCCGGTCGAAGTCGATGAGATTCTGCGCAATCACTTGCCGCTCTGCCGAATACGTCGCCAGTAAGGTTTCCGGGCTCCGCCCGGCCAGCACGTGACCGAGCTTCCAGCCGAGGTTGAATCCGTCCTGCATCGAGACATTCATGCCCTGGCCGGCCTTCGCGCTGTGCGTGTGGCACGCGTCGCCCGCGATGAACACCCGCGGCGTCCGGGTGCCCACCGCGTCCGCCGGTACGTCGTCGAAGCGGTCGGTCACCCGGTGGCCGACTTCATAGACGCTGTGCCAGGCGACTTCCCGGACGTCGAGGGTGTACGGATGCAGGATCTCGTTGGCCTGCTCGATGATCGCCTCGATGCCGGTCTCACGCACCTTGCCGTTGTCGTCCGCGGCGACCTCGCCCAGATCGACATACATGCGGAACAGGTAGCCGCCCTCCCGCGGAATGTGCAGGATGCTCCCGCCGGTCCCGGACTGGATGGCGCACTTGGTGCGGATGTCGGGGAAGTCCGTGACGGCCAGCGCATCCATCACGCCCCAGGCATGGAACGCTTTGTCTCCCTGCGGCATACAGCCGATGGCGTCGCGTACTCGACTGTGCGCACCGTCCGCGCCGACGACGTACTTCGCGCGCACTGTGCGCGACTGCCCCTCCCGTTCACCCGCGGTGTGCTCCAAGCGCACGCGCACCGGATAGTCCCCGTCGGTGATCTCCAGGTCGCGAAACCGGTATCCGTAGTCGGGCCGCATCCGGGCCGGCGCGTTGGCCATCGCCTCGGCGAAGTAATCGAGCACCCGAGCCTGATTGACCAGCAGATGCGGGAATTCGCTGATACCGGTCGGATCGTCGCGGGTCCGCGCCGCCCGGACGATCTTCGCCGGATCGTTGGGATCCGGCTTCCAGAAGGCCATTTCGGTGATGCGGAACGCCTCGGCGATGATGCGCTCGGCGAACCCGAACGCCTGGAACGTCTCGACGCTGCGCGCCTGGATGCCGTCGGCCTGCCCGATGGCCAGGCGGGCCGGGCGCTGCTCGATGATCCGGGTGCTGACCGTCGGGAACTGGGCCAGCTGGGCGGCCGTGATCATGCCCGCCGGACCGGTGCCGACGATGAGCACGTCGACCGTTTCGGGGAGGTCGTCGGGCCGGTCCAGGCCGACGCCGGCCGCCGGTTGCACGCGCGGATCGGTGGACACGTAACCGTGATGATGGAACTGCACTGTTCAGACCCTCGTCATTCCTCTGATCGGGCTTATCGCCTGTGCCGCTTCGTGATCGGGACCGAGCGGGATCGCGCGCCGGTCGTGCAGGAGCAGCGTCGCCACGAAACTGACGACGACGAATCCGCCGAGATAGACCACGACCGACGTGGTCGTCCCGCTGGCGCGCACGAGCGCGGCGGCGATCGTCGGGGCGAACGCGCCACCGAGGATCGCCCCGATCGCGTAGGAGACCGCGACTCCGGAGAACCGGACGGAGGCCGGGAAGAGCTCGGCGTAGAACGCGGCCTGCGGGCCATAGGTGAATCCGAGGCCGACGGTCAGCAGCGCCAGTCCGCACCAGAGCAGCCACGGGTTCGCGGTGTTCACCAGTGGGAAGAGCGGGATCAGCGCGGCGAGCAGGAGCACCCAGCCGATGAGATAGGTTGCGCGCCTGCCGATCCGGTCGCTGAGCGCGGCGCCGATCCAGGTGAAGAGCAACCAGGTGACGGCAGAGCCCGCGACCGCCCACAGCACCGGGCCGCGGGCAAGGCCGACCGATCCGTGCGGGTCGGTGGCGAAATTCTGGATGTAGCCGCCGGTGGTCATGTATCCCACGGCGCTGTTGCCCGCGAAGACGAGCGCCGCGACCAGCACGAGCAGGCCGTGCCTGCGCAACAGCTCGACGATCGGCGTCGTGGCCTGCTCGCTGCGTTCGGCGAGCTCGACGAAGACCGGACTCTCCTCGACCCGGCGGCGAATGTAATGGCCGATCAGGATGAGCACGATCGACAGCAGAAACGGGACGCGCCAACCCCATTCGAGGAAGGCGTCGCCGGGCGCGAGCACCGTCATCAACGCCAGCACGCCGGAGGCCGCCAGCAAGCCGAGCGGAACGCCCACCTGCGGCGCCGCGCCGAAGACCCCGCGCTTGCCGGGTGGTGCGTGCTCCACCGCCATCAGCACCGCGCCGCCCCATTCACCGCCCGCCGAGATCCCCTGCAGGATGCGCAGCAGGATCAGCAGAATCGGCGCGGCCAGGCCGGCGACCGCGTAGGTCGGCAGCAGGCCGATCAGGGTCGTCGCGCCGCCCATGGCCACCAGCGTGACCATCAGGATGACCCGTCGTCCGTACTTGTCGCCGAAATGACCGGCGAGGAATGCGCCCAAGGGACGGAACAGGAAACTGATCCCCACCGTGAGGAAGGACAGGATGGTGGCGATTCCCTCCCCGGCGGGCTGGAAGAAGAGCTTGCCGAACACCAGCCCGGCGGCGCCCGCGTAGACGAAGTAGTCGTACCACTCGACGGTCGTCCCGACCACGGTGGCGAAAACGACCCGGCGGCGGTCGGTTTCGCTGACCGTCGGTGGCCCAGATCGGGGTGGCGCGCTCATCTGGGACTCCTTCGGATCGTGCCGGTCGTCGGCGATGCCGGGGTAGGTGGCGTCGGAGAACACGACGACTTCGAAATGCGATCTGCGTCACTTGCGGCTCGCTTCACCGATGATATACGATTTGAGATACGATGCAATAGCGGTTTGAGGAGGTTCATGAAGATCGACATCGGCGCAGGTGATAGCCGGTTTTCCGCGCTGCCGACCAGGCCGGGCAAGATCATCGCGGTCCATCTCAGCTATGCCTCGCGGGCAGACCAGCGGGGCCGTCGCCCGGCGCACCCGTCCTACTTCCTGAAGCCGAGCAGTTCGGTCGCGGCCACCGGCGGGGTCATCGAAAGGCCCGGCGGCACTGAGCTGCTGGCGTTCGAAGGCGAGATCGCGCTGATCATCGGGAGTGCGGCTCGCCGGGTGCCGATCGAATCCGCGTGGCAGCATGTCGCCGCGATCACCGCGGGCAACGACTTCGGCCTGTACGACCTGCGGGCCAACGACAAGGGATCCAATATCCGATCCAAAGGCGGTGACGGGTTCACACCGTTGGGGCCCGAACTGATCGATGCGCGGACCGTCGAACCCGCGGCGCTGCGGGTGCGCACCTGGGTCAATGGTGTTCTCGCCCAGGAGGACTCGGCGTCGGGGATGATTTTCCCACTCCCCCAGCTGGTTTCGGATCTTTCGCAGCACTGCACGCTCGAACCCGGCGATGTGATCCTCACCGGAACCCCGGCCGGTTCCTCGGTCGTCGTGCCGGGCGATGTGGTCGAGGTCGAGGTCGACGCACTAGACACGGCAGAGGCACCCAGCTCCGGACGTCTCGTCACTACGGTTGTGCAAGGAACCCACGAGTTCGACGCCACGGTCGGATCCCTCCCGTCGGTCGATGACACCCAGCGCATCGAGGCATGGGGATCTCGTTCCGCCGCAGGACTTCCCGCGACGGCGATCTCCGACGCGTTGCGCGCCAAGCTGTCCCGGGTGCCGGTCGCGGCGCTGTCGCAGCAGCTGCGCAAGCGCGGCCTGAACAACGTGTCCATCGAGGGCGTGCGCCCGGCGAAACCCGGAACCAGGCTCGTCGGCACCGCCCGGACCCTGCGGTTCGTGCCGAATCGGGAAGACCTGTTCACCGCGCACGGCGGCGGCTACAACGCGCAGAAGCGGGTGTTCGACACCGTGGCGCCGGGCGAGGTCATCGTCATCGAGGCGCGCGGCGAGACCGGATCGGGCACGCTCGGCGACATCCTCGCCCTGCGGGCCAAGGTGCGCGGAGCCGCCGGCGTGGTGACCGACGGCGGAGTGCGCGACCACGACGCCGTCGCCGAGAGCGGTCTCGCGGTTTTCACCGCCGGTCCGCATCCGGCGGTACTCGGTCGCAAGCATGTGCCCTGGGATTGCGACCTCACCATTTCCTGTGGTGGCGCCACCGTCCAGCCCGGCGACGTCATCGTCGGCGACGGAGATGGTGTGATCGTCCTACCCTCGAACATCGCCGAAGCAGTGGTCGACGATGCGCTCGAGCAGGAGATCCAAGACGGCTGGATCGCCGAGCAGGTCGGCGCCGGTCATCCGGTGGCCGGGCTGTTTCCCCCCGACGCGGAATGGAAGGCGAGGTACCGACAGTGGCGCCAGAATCAGTGAAATCCAGTGGTACGCAGAGCAAGTCACAGGTCGCGTATCACTGGCTCAAGGACCGGATCGCGCGGCAGGAGTACACGCCGGGCTACCGGCTGGTGCTCAGCGCCATCGCCAAGGACCTCGACATGAGCGTCGTTCCGGTGCGCGAGGCGATCCGGCAGCTGGAGGCCGAGGGCCTGATCACCTTCGAACGCAATGTGGGCGCACAGGTTTCGATGGTGGACGACTCGCAGTACCGGCACAGCATGCAGGCGCTCAGCGTGCTCGAAGGCGCGGCGACGGCCCTGGCCGCCGGTCGATTATCCGAGGACGACCTGCGCCGGGCGCGGGCGGTCAACGAGCGGATGATCGAGTCCCTGGACGATTTCGACCCGAGCGCGTTCACCGCGCTCAACCACGAGTTCCACGCGATCCTGTTCACCAGGTGCGTGAATCCGCGCATCGTCACCCTGGTCGAGGCGGAATGGTCGCGCCTGGGGCACCTGCGCTCGTCCACCTTCTCCTTCGTGCCCGGACGCGCCCACGAATCCGTGCGCGAACACGAGAACATCGTGCGCCTCATCGAGATCGGCGCACCGCTCACCGAGATCGAGCAGGTCGCCCGCCGCCACCGCGCGGCCACCCTCGACGCCTACCTGGCCCACGAGCACCCCGACGAACCCCTCGGCCCAACAGCCCTCTGAACCCCGAACCCTGGAGTCGCTAATGACCAACGCGGTGCGCACCCTAGCCACCCCGCACACGCCCTCGGACCTACCGGCGCGTATCCAGCACTACATCGACGGCGCGTTCGTCGATTCGGTCGATGGTGCCACGTTCGGTGTGCTGGACCCGGTCACGAACGAGGTGTATGTCCAGGCTGCGGCGGGGAAACAGGCCGACATCGATCTCGCGGTGGTCGCCGCGACCAAGGCGTTCACCGCGGGGCCGTGGCCGCGGATGCTGCCGCGTGAGCGGTCGCGTGTGCTGCATCGGATCGCGGACATCGTGGAGTCCCGGGACGCGCGGCTGGCCGAGCTCGAATCGTTCGACTCGGGGTTGCCGATCACGCAGGCGCTGGGCCAGGCCCGGCGCGCGGCGGAGAACTTCCGGTTCTTCGCCGATCTCGTGGTCGCCCAGGTGGATGACGCCTACAAGGTGCCCGGGCAGCAGCTCAACTACGTCAATCGCAAGCCGATCGGCGTCGCCGGGTTGATCACGCCGTGGAACACCCCGTTCATGCTGGAGTCGTGGAAGCTGGCGCCCGCGCTGGCCACCGGAAACACGGTGGTGCTCAAGCCCGCCGAGTTCACGCCGCTGTCGGCGTCGCTGTGGGCCGGGATCTTCGAAGAGGCCGGGCTGCCGCACGGGGTGTTCAATCTGGTCAACGGACTGGGCGAGGAGGCCGGTGACGCGCTGGTGAAACATCCTGGCGTGCCGCTGATCTCGTTCACCGGCGAGAGCCGCACCGGCCAGATCATCTTCGGCAACGCCGCCGCGTCGCTGAAGGGGTTGTCGATGGAGCTGGGCGGCAAGAGCCCCGCCGTGGTCTTCGCCGACGCCGACCTGGACGCCGCGATCGACGCGACTATCTTCGGCGTGTTCTCGCTCAACGGCGAGCGGTGCACCGCGGGCAGCCGGATCCTGGTCGAGCGGCCGATCTACGACGAGTTCGTCGAACGCTATGCCGCACAGGCGAAACGGGTAGTCGTCGGCTATCCGCACGACCCTGGCACCGAGGTCGGCGCGCTGGTGCATCCGGAGCACTTCGAGAAGGTGATGAGCTATGTGGAGCTCGGCAAGTCCGAGGGCCGCTTGGTCGCCGGCGGTGGCCGTCCCGACGGCTTCGATACCGGAAACTTCGTCGCGCCAACGGTATTCGCCGACGTCGAGCCGACGGCCCGGATCTTCCAGGAGGAGATCTTCGGCCCGGTCGTCGCGATCACTCCGTTCGATACCGACGCGGAGGCGCTCGCCCTCGCCAACGGCGTCCGCTACGGCCTGGCCGCCTACGTCTGGACCAACGATCTGAAGCGCGCGCACACCTTCGCGCAGGCGGTCGAGGCGGGCATGGTGTGGCTCAACTCCAACAACGTCCGCGATCTGCGGACCCCGTTCGGCGGTGTGAAGGCCTCCGGGCTGGGCCATGAGGGCGGCTACCGCTCCATCGACTTCTACACCGATCAGCAGGCCGTGCACATCACCCTGGGCGCGGCGCACAATCCGACCTTCGGCAAGCAGGAACAATCGTGATCGTCTCCCCCGACTCCCCCGAACCCGTTATGACCGTTGCGGATCCGATCCGTGCGAGCAACCCGCTGCGCACGCCGGAGGCCACGCCGCCGGATGTGGTCCGTTGTGCGTACATGGAGCTCGTCGTCACGGACCTGGCGCGATCGCGGCACTTCTATGTCGACATCCTCGGTCTCGTGGTGACCGAGGAGGACGAGAACACCGTCTACCTCAGGTCTTTCGAGGAATTCATCCACCACAACCTGGTGCTCCGGCAAGGTCCGGTCGCCGCCGTCGCGGCGTTCGCCTACCGGGTGCGCAGCGCCGCGGAACTGGACCGGGCCGTCGAGTTCTACACCGAGCTCGGCTGCCGGGTCGAGCGGCGCGCGACGGGTTTCACCAAGGGCATCGGTGATTCGGTGCGGGTGGAGGATCCGCTCGGCTTTCCGTACGAATTCTTCTACGACGTCGAACATGTCGAGCGCCTCGCCTGGCACTACGAGCTGTACGGACCGGGCGCGCTGGTCCGGCTCGACCACTTCAATCAGGTCACGCCCGATGTTCCGCGCGCGGTGAAGTACATGGAGGACTTGGGCTTTCGCGTCACCGAGGACATCCAGGACGCGGGCGGCACGGTGTACGCGGCCTGGCTGCGACGCAAGTCCACGGTGCACGACACCGCGATGACCGGCGGCGACGGACCCCGAATGCATCACGTGGCCTTCGCAACCCACGAGAAGCACAACATCATCGCCATCTGCGACAAGCTGGGCGCGCTGCGGATGTCCGACCTGATCGAACGCGGCCCCGGCCGGCACGGCGTCTCGAACGCCTTCTATCTGTACCTGCGCGACCCCGACGGGCACCGCATCGAGATCTACACCCAGGACTACTACACCGGCGATCCGGACAACCCCGTGGTCACCTGGGACGTACACGACAACCAGCGCCGCGACTGGTGGGGCAGCCCGGTGGTGCCCAGCTGGTACACCGACGCGTCGCCGGTGCTGGATCTCGACGGTAACCCGCAGCCGCTCGCCATGCGCACCGACGACTCGGAGATGGCCGTGACCATCGGCGCCGACGGGTTCTCCTACACCCGCAAGCCCGACACCGAATCGACGCAGGGCGAATACAAGCTCGGCGCGCAACTCTGAGAGGAGAACCGATGCTGCCCACCGAGGCGATCGCGGCGATCGCCGACGAGTTGGCCGCGGCCGAGCGGGACCGCCGCACCATCCCGCTGCTGACCGCCCGCTACCCCGGCATGACCGTGGCGGATTCCTATGCGGTGCAGAACGAATGGCGTCGCCGCGGTGTCGCGAGCGGACGCAAGCCCGTCGGCCGGAAGATCGGGCTCACCAGCAAGGTGATGCAGGCGG
Source organism: Nocardia colli (assembly GCF_008704205.1). Lineage (GTDB taxonomy): Bacteria > Actinomycetota > Actinomycetes > Mycobacteriales > Mycobacteriaceae > Nocardia > Nocardia colli. The sequence continues at coordinate 91,975 of NZ_VXLC01000025.1, forward strand.
CGACCGGCATCACCGAGCCGGACTACGGGGCCATCTTCGCCGACATGGTCTACGACAACGGGTCCGTCATCGAGCACGGGCGATTCGCCAATGTGCGGATCGAGGTCGAACTCGCCTTCGTGCTCTGCGCACCCGTCGACGGTCCCGGCGCGACCATCTTCGATGTGCTGCGGGCCACCGAGTACGTGGTCCCGGCGCTGGAGATCCTGAGCTCGCGGATCGACCTGCCCGGGCGGACCATCGTCGACACGATCAGCGACAACGCGGCGATGGGCGGGATGGTCTACGGCGGAAATCCGGTGCGGCCCAGCGACATCGACCTGCGCTGGGTCTGCGCGCTGCTGTACCGCAACGAGACGATCGAGGAATCGGGGGTCGCCGCCGCGGTGCTCAACCATCCCGCGACCGGGGTGGCCTGGCTGGCGAACAAGCTCGGCGAGCACGGCGATCGGCTCGACGCGGGCGAGATCGTGCTCGCCGGGTCGTTCACCCGCCCGCTGTGGGTCGAGCAGGGCGACACCATCCTCGCCGACTACGGACCGATGGGAACGATCTCATGCCGATTCGCCTGAATCGGACGCTGCGCGACGCGCTCGCCGACAGCGGTCGACCGCTGTACGGCGGGTGGATCACCACCGGATCACCGGTGGCGGCCGAGATCATGGCCGGGTCCGGGCTCGACTGGGTGCTCATCGACATGGAGCACGCGCCGAACGGGTTGGAATCGGTTCTGGTGCAACTGTATGCGGTGTCGGGCTATGCGGTGACGCCGGTCGTGCGGGTGCCGGTCGGCGACACCGTCGTCATCAAACAGGTCTTGGATCTGGGTGCCCAGAACATCCTGGTGCCGATGATCTCCACTGCGGAACAGGCGCGGGATGTCGCTGCGGCCGCGCAGTATCCGCCGATCGGGCGGCGCGGAGTCGGTAGTGCGTTGGCGCGCTCCGCGCGATGGAATCGCATCGATGACTATCTTCCCCATGCGGCCGAACATGTCTCGGTGTTCGTGCAGATAGAGACTCTCGATGGTGTCGAGAACGCCCGGGCGATCGCCGAAACGCCGGGTATCGACGGCGTTTTCGTCGGACCGAGCGACCTCGCGGCCGCGATGGGGTTGCTCGGGCAGCAGACCCACCCGGACGTCACCGCACAGGTGCGCAAAGCCTTCGCCGAGGTCATCGACGCCGGAAAACCGGTAGGCGTCAACGCTTTCGACCCCGCGCAGGCGACGGCGTACGCCGGCCACGGGGCCACGTTCCTGCTCGTCGGCGCGGACGCCGCCCTGCTCGCCCGCGGATCCGAAGCCCTCGCCCACCGATTCATCGGCGCACCGCCCGACGAAACCGCCCGCGGCAGCTACTGATCGACCACACAGAAGGACTTGGCAATGACGTCAACGACGGTCAGCTACGACACCCTCCTCGCGACCATCACCGACCCCGACGGGCGCGCCATCCCGGACCCCGCGACCGGAGAGGTGGTGGGACGAGTCCGTTTTCGGCCCGTCGAGGAACTCGACGCGGCGATCGCGCGCGCCCGCACCGCGCAAATCGCCTGGGCGGCACGCACCGACGAGGACCGCGTAGACCTTCTGCTGCGTGCGGCCGACGCCGTCGAGGCCGCGACCGAGCCACTCGCCGAATTGCTTTCGCGGGAACAGGGCAAGCCGCTCAACGGCCCCAACGCCCGTTTCGAGGTCGGCGCCTGCGTCTCGTGGCTGCGGGCCACCGCGGCAACGACATTGCCCGGTGAGACAGTGGTCGACGACGAAACCACCCATGCGGAACTGCGTTATCGCCCACTCGGTGTGGTCGGCGCCATCGGCCCGTGGAACTGGCCGATGATGATCACCATCTGGCAGATCGCCCCTGCCTTGCGGATGGGCAACACCACCGTGGTCAAGCCCTCGGAGTACACGCCGCTGAGTGTGCTCGCGCTGGTCGAGGTGCTCAACAGCGTTCTCCCCCAAGATGTTTTGCAAGCAGTGGCGGGTGCGGGCGAACTCGGTGCCCGCCTGGCCGGTCATCCCGATATCGCCAAGGTCATGTTCACCGGGTCCACCCGAACCGGCCAGGCCGTCATCAAGAGCTCGGCCGAGACCGTGAAACGATTGACCCTCGAGCTCGGCGGCAACGACGCCGGCATCGTCCTGCCCGACGTGGACCCGCAGGCGATCGCCGACGACCTGTTCTGGGGCGCGTTCATCAACACCGGCCAGACCTGTGCGGCCATGAAACGCCTCTACGTCCACGCCGACGTCTACGACGCTGTCTGCGCGGCCCTCGTCGAGATCGCCGCCAACACCCCGATGGGCCGCGGCCTGCACGAAGCCAATGTGCTTGGCCCGCTACAGAACCGCCAGCAGTTCGACATCGTCTCCCGACTGGTCGAAGCGGCCCGCGCGTCCGGCGCCACGCTGCTCACCGGTGGTGATCCCGATCGCACCGCTCCCGGCAATTTCTATCCGCTCACCTTGGTCGCCGACATCGACAACGACAACCCCCTGGTCGCGGAGGAACAGTTCGGCCCGGCCCTCCCGATCATCCGCTACCGCGACGTCGAGGACGCCATCACCATGGCCAACGCCCTCGACGTCGGCCTCGGCGCATCGGTCTGGAGCGCCGACAAGGCCGCCGCCCGCACCATCGCCGCCCGCCTCGAGGCCGGCACCGTCTGGATCAACTCACACGGCGGCGTGCACCCGATGATCCCGTTCGGCGGCGTCAAGCAGTCCGGCTACGGCCTCGAATTCGGCGTCGAAGGCCTCAAATCCGTCTCCGCACCCCAGGTCGTCAACGGCTGACCGGCACCGGCGAGTTAGCGGTGGATTCGCCGAAGGGGCGGTCACCGAAGTAATCTTCGTACGGTGTCCATTCATCGCCCACTATGGACCCTTCCGCCGGATGAGCGTGTAACCCCGCCGGACCAGTCCGCGTCAACCAGCTACCGCGCGGACCTGGATGGGCTCCGCGGGCTGGCGATCGCGCTGGTCGTAGTGTTCCACGTGTGGTTCGGGCGGGTGTCCGGGGGCGTGGACGTCTTCCTGGTGCTGTCCGGTTTCTTCTTCACCGGATTGCTGGTGCGCCGGGCCGAATCGACCGGATCGGTGGGCATAGGTCACACGCTGCGGCGTACGGCACGCCGGCTGATTCCGGCGACGGCGGTGGTGCTGGCCGCGATCGTGGCCGCGACGGTCATCCTGCGGCCCTACACGCAATGGTCGGACGTGGCCGCCCAGACGTTGGCCTCGATGTTCTACTACCAGAACTGGCAACTCGCGCTGACCTGGTCGGACTATCTGGCCGCGGATCCGTCGGTGAGTCCGCTGCAGCACCTGTGGTCGATGTCGGTCCAGGGCCAGTTCTATCTCGCCGCGCTCGCGCTGGTCGCCGGGACCGCCTGGGCCCTCCGACGCAGCGAACGGACAGCTCGGCTGCGCCCGGTGCTGGGCACGGTGATCGCCGTGGCCGCCGTCGCGTCGTTCTGGCTCGCCGCGACGGGAACGGCCACGCATCAGGGCTGGAACTACTACGACAGCTTCGCCAGAGCATGGGAGTTGCTGGTCGGCGCGGGCCTGGCCATCGCGGCCCCGTATCTGCGCCTGCCGCACAAACTTCGAGTTGGGTTGGCCGGTCTCGGACTGGCCGGTGTCGTGTTGTGCGGGTGGTTGATCCTCGACGGTGCCAACCGATTCCCCGGCCCGTACGCCCTGTTGCCGGTCGGTGCCGCCGCGGCGCTGATCGTCTCGGGCAACAACCTCGCCGCCGATCAGCGGCCGCTGTTCAATCGGCTCTTGTCGACCCCGGGGATCCGCTGGCTCGGGGACATCGCTTATCCCCTATACCTGTGGCATTGGCCGATCCTCATTTTCTACCTCGCCGAACTCGGCCACCCCAGCGCGGGACTGCTCGACGGTCTGGGCATCATCGCGGTCTCGGTGGTCTTGGCCTGGGTCACCCACCGCGTGGTCGAGGAACCGCTGCGCGTGCGCTCGCGGGGCGGCGCCGACCATTCGATGCGGGCTCGGCGCACCGCCACCTGGGTGGTCACGGCGGCGGCCGTGCCGATGGTCGCGGTCACCGTGCTCTGGCAGATCGCGGTGGGAGTCAGTCCGCCACGACCGGTCGGCGCCCTGAATCCGACGCTGTATCCCGGGGCGGAAGCCCTGGTCTCCGGTCGGCCCACGCCGCACGCGCGCATGCGGCCGACGGTTTTCGAAGCGCCCGCCGACGCGCCCGCACCCACCTCGGACGGCTGCATCGCCGATTGGGACAACGCGGAACTCATCACCTGCACCTACGGCGATCCGGACGCCGAGCACACGCTGGCCGTGGTCGGCAGCTCGCACGCCGAGCACTGGCTGCCGGCGCTGGAGGTCCTGGCCGAGCGGCATCCGTTCCGCATCCAGGTCTATCTGAAGATGGGCTGCCCGCTCACCCTGGCCGAGGACGCGACCTACAAGGGCGAGCTGATCCCCGATTGCCGCGACTGGTCCCAGCAGGTGATCGAGCGGCTCGGCGCCGACCGGCCGGACTGGGTGTTCACCACCGGTACCCGGCCGCGCGACGACACCGGCGACGAAACCCCGCGCGAGTACCTCGACGTCTGGTCGGCGCTCGGCGAACGCGGCCTCAACGTCATCGCGATCCGCGACACGCCGTGGCTGCGCAGCAATGGGGTTCGCTACAAGGCCATCGACTGCCTGGCCAAGGGCGGCGATCGGATCAGCTGCGGGATGAAGCGCACGGACGCGCTCGACCCGATCAACCCCGAGCTCGCGCCGACCTGGTCGTTCCCCAACGTGTACCCGATCGACCTCACCGACGCGGTCTGCGAAGGCACGGTGTGCCCGGTCTCCATCGGCAACATCCTGGTCTACCACGACGAACATCACCTGACCGCAAGCTATTCGCGCTCGCTGGCCGACGAACTGGGCCGTCGGCTACAGCCGTTGCTCGGCTGGTGGTAGGCCCTGCGACCGCTCTCGTGAAATCCCGGTGCGCGCAATAGTGTCCGATTTCGCGGGATCGAGTACGTTGGCAACGATGTCGTCGGTGTTGCGGGAGTATTGAGAATCGTGGTCAGCGGAACCATTCGCCGAGCCTGGAAACCGGTCTTGGCGACGCTACTCGCCGTCGCCGCCGTGATCGCCGGAAATACGGTCACCGAACCGGTTTTCACCGCCGCGGTAACCCTCGAGACCACGCCTGCCATTCCGGGCATTCCGCTGCGCATCGCGTACGGCACCTCTCCGGACATGTTCGGTGATCTATATCTCCCCACCACCGGATCCGCGCCGTATCCCGTGGTCGTGCTGATCCATGGCGGCGGCTGGTCGCAGAATCGCACGCTCGACCATGTCGGGCCGCTGGCCGCGTCGCTGGCCGAAGCCGGCGTCGCGGTGTGGAACATCGAGTATCGGCGGGTCAACGGCGTCGGCGGCTGGCCTATGACGCTCACCGACGTCGATGACGCCGTGCGGTCCCTCGCGACCGTGGTGAATCTGCGTTCCGGCAATCGCCTGGATCTGCAACGGGTCCATCTGGCCGGTCATTCGGCGGGCGGGCAACTGGCGGCGTGGGTGGCCGGACGGCAGAGCACCGAGACACCGCCCAACGCGGTTCGCATTCGCAGCGTCACCCTGATGGCCGGCGTGCTGGATCTCGTGTTCGCGGTGAACAACGGACGCGACGGGTACGTCCGCAAGCTGCTCGGCGGGCGGCCCGACGACGTCCCGGATCGCTATCGGATGGCGTCCCCGATCGCACACCTGCCCGTCGGCGTCCGGATCAGCGCCCTGCACGGCGACCGGGACACCGTGGTCGCCCCCGCGCAGAGCCGACGCTATGTCGCCGCCGCGCAACGGGCGGGCCTGAGCGCGGATCTGCAAATCCTCGACGGGACCGGGCACGGCGAGTTCGCCGACGCCAATTCACCCGCGTGGGCCGCCGCCCGCAAAACCATCCTCGCCAACGTCACCGAACTCCGATAGCCCTTACGGCGCAAGCCCTTTGACTCCGCCTCGATTCAGCCGATCGGCTGGCCAGTTCAGCTCGTCAGGGGGCTGTGCCCGAATCCTCGCGGCCGATAGCGTTCGGTTCTCGTTATCGCTCTATAGGAGGCTAGGTGCTCGACATTCAGGAGATCTCCGACCGGTTGGAGATTCAGGAATTGCAGGTGGCGTATTCGACCGCGATCGATAGCCGGGATTTCGACGCCCTGGACGACGTGTTCGCGCCCGAGGCCGACATCGATCTGACCCCGTTCGGCGCTATCGCGGGCAAACTCCCCGAAATGAAGAAATGGCTCGCCGAGAGCATGGCGTACCTGCCCGCCTCCCAGCATCTGCTGGGCAACCCGGAAATCCGGGTCGACGGCGACCGGGCGACCGGCCGGGTGATGTGCTACAACGCGATCGCGTTCCCGGTCGAGGACGACGAGCCGACGATCGCGCTGCTCGGCATGTGGTACCTCGACGACTATGTCCGCACCCCGCAGGGCTGGCGGATCGCCCGGCGCAGCCAGCAGCGCAGCTGGGCGCAGGGTCTGCCCACCGCGCCCGCGAGCTGACCTTCGATCACGCGTGCCCGCCGCCCAGTCCCGGCTTGTTCAGTCGTGGCTGGGTGCCGAAGGTCGGGCGGTCGGTGGTTTCCACCGGTTCCGGCACGTCGGCTATCGCGCCACGGGTGTCGGCGCGCGCGGCGACCTGGCGTTGGGCGAACGCGATATCGCGCGCGGTGCGCACGGACAACCGGCCCAGCGAGGTGGCGGCGAAGAAGAGGATGAGCGCGCCGAGGCCGTAGAAGAAGGTCAGTTGCAGGACAGCGCGTTTCAGGTCGGAAGTCGCGACCGGATCGCCGTGCGAGCCGATGCTCAGCGCGTCCGCGAGGAACGGCCCGATGATGAACCACAGGCCGGCCGCTGCGGCCAGCCAGCCGCCGAAGCCGGCGACCAGGCGATTACGGCTGGCCAGCATCAGCCAGCCACCGACAACCGCGGTGGCGCCGGGTAGGACTTCGAGCCAGCCACGCGCCGATGTCCACACCCAGGAGTCGTCGGGCGTGTAGGCGAAATTGAAGTACGGCCCGATGAACGGAATCAGGGCACCCCAGATCCCGAGCAATAACACCGCAAACCCACCGAGGGCGCCGCGGCTGCGCGGAATCCGCAATCTGGGGCCGCGGTCCGCGGAAACGTTGTCGTCGACGTTCATCAGAGCCTCCATTCGTCGAAGTAGCTGCGATTACCGCGTACCCTCGACGGACGGACATATGCACGAGATGCATAAATGACTCAGCGCGGTGGCCGCCATTCGATACGACCGCCCTGGAAGTCCTGGGCCCGGCCGCCGTTGTAGTCGTATTCGTCGCTGATCGGGTAGCCGTAGCGGCCGTTCTCCCAGTTCTGGCCGGCCCAGATGTCGCGGATAGCGCCGACGATCACCCGCGCGCCGGTATCGGCCGACCAATAGATCGAGCCGCCCTCGAAATGCTGTCCGGCACCGTTGTTCTTGGCGCGGAACTCGTCGGTGGCGGGGAAGCCGAGCCGGCCGTCCTCCCAGGAGAGGGTGGCCCACTTGTCCCGGATCGCGCCCCAGGTGTTGTGCGCGCCGGTCGCTCGCGACCAGTGGATGGTGCCACCCTCGAAGTGGTTGAAGCGCCCCGGCTTTCGAGTCGCCAGCTCCCTGGTGGTCGGATAGCGCAATGCGCCGTCCTCCGCGCCGAGGTCGTCCCACTTGGCGCGGATGGCGCCGCCGATCTGATTGGCGTGGCCGTCGGAGACCAGCGGATGCCAATAGATCGAGCTGTCCTTCTCGAACTCCTGGTGGCGGCCGCCGCGGGAGGCGTCGGACTCGGGGTTCACCGCCAGGCCGAAGAAGCCTGCACCGCCGGCCTCGTCGTATTCGACCCGGATCGCCCCGTAGATCGGATACGGCTGCGCGGAGGCCTGGGTGGTGCTCAAGCAGAGAGTGGTGAGCGCCGCGAGGACCGTGGCGGCGCGGACAATTCGGGCCGCTCGACGTCGACCATTTTTCGGATACCGCGGATCGGGTGACATGACCCCTCCTTGCGCCCCATGTATCCGACCCAGTTTACTTGCGCCCGAGCGCTTTAGACAGGGCCGCAGCGCCACTTGACAACCGGGTATCGCGGGCAGCGCTACCGGTAGTAGACCTCGAGTTCCGCGATCGAGGTGAAATACGAACTGCCGCCGGGCTTTCCGACGATCCGCACGCCGTCACCGGCCAGTGTGGCGAAGTTGAACGTGTAGCTCTTGAATTCGCCGGCCGCGGACGTATATGGATACCGGGGCTCGACTTTCGTGTTCTGCGCGTCGATCCACTGGAAATTCTGCCGCACCTGAACGCGCAACCCCGCCGCGAACCAGCCTCCGTCGTCGAACATTTCGCCGGTCGTATAGACGACCTGGTTCAGCAGATACGGCTTCGACCAGGTGAATCCCCAGTAGTCCAGGTCCTTGTTCTCCTGATCGAAGCTGTTCTCGCTCTTGGTGAAATCGCCGTCGTTGTAGTACTCGGTGTGGCCGTAATGTGCGGACTTCTCGATGGGCGTGACGGACGCGCCGCTGTAGGCGAGGTTGTCGCGCGGGTCCGGCTGGTTCGTCGGCGACTGCGCGCTGAACGGTTGCAACGCCAGTTTTCGCAGGTTGAAGCTGTACGCGGTGTCGCCGCCCGCGCTGCCCACCCACCAGTTCGACTGCACCCACATCGAGGTGCCGTCGGGTGAGATGAACTTGGACGGGATGGTGGTGGCGTAGCCGCCGTTCTTCGGACCGGGACAGCCGGGCCCGCGACCGAACCACGGATAGCCGCCGAAATCCTTGGTGAGGAACAGTTTCCAGGGTCCCCACGGCGAAGGCGCCTCGTAGAACTCGAACGTGTACTCCGTCCATGACGTGTACAGGTACCGGTTCAGCGCCTTGACGTAGACGACGCCGCCCTGCGCGAGCACCGACAGGTTGTGCGGGTTCTCGCGATAGTTGCGCAGCGTCGTGTACTGCCGCCGGGTGTCGCGCAGCACCGCGCGGCGTTCCTCCAGCTGCTTGCTCCACCGCGGCTTGTCGCCGTCGAGCCCGGCGAAGAACTCCCACCGATTACGTTTCTCGACAGCGTCTTTCGGGGCCCGCGCGAGATACAGGTCGAACGGGTCGGCCACCGTCGCGGTGAAGGAACCGCGCCAATTGCCGTCCAGGCCATAGGCATAGACGTAGCGCGCGGCATCCGCGCCCAGCGCCGCCGCGGCATCGCCGGAGTCGCGGCCGAAGTCGATGAAGAAGATCGTGGTGAAGACGCCGCCGGTGAACATCGGCTGCTGCGTCTTGTGCCAGGTCTGCCCGTGATCGTCCGACCACGAAACGCTGGCGGCGGGCGCGTCATTGAACGCGATGTCCTCGTGACCGGCCCGCAGGTCCTGGATCGCCAGATAGAGCCGGCCGTCTACGCAGACGATCCCGGTCGGCTTGCGGTTGTACCGCTCGGGGTCGCCCCACACGGCCCCGACCGCGTCGGAAACCGCCAGCACCTCCCCGGTGAACCCGTTTTTCGGATCCCCGCTGATCCGATTCACCGCGATGTCGTGCCGCGGTCCGTCGCCGAATCCGCTGCCGTCGCCGTTGACCGAGTACAGGTTGTCGTCGTCCGCCCAGCAGGTCACCCACAGGTCGCCGTCGCTCTCGCTGTCGACCTCGAGCGCGTTTCCTACCGCCGCGGTCGCGAAGAACGTGCTCAGCTCGGCGGCGGGAGCATCACGCGCACTGGGTTTTTCACCGCTGCCGTGCTCGGTCTCCAGCACCGGCGAGCGCGACTGCGCCGACCCGGCTCCCCCGAATCCGACGGCCAGCACCCCCGCGGCCCCCGACACCCCGGCGATGAACCGCCGCCGGCCCATCCCACTCACCGACGCCCCCTCGGCACCGAACCCATAACGCCGTTCACGCACACCATCTTTCGAGCAAGACCATTTCCGGCACCGACAGTAGCCGCTACCGCTGGCGAACTCTTTCCGAGGACGGTGCGCGCCCGCGAAAGGCCGGCAACTCTACGATTCATCTACCGAGACCAGAGAGTGAGCACGCATGGAGATCGAGGAAGGTCGGACGAGTGCGCCCACGCGGTGGGCGGTGGCGATGTGGGGTGTGATCATCGCGGTGCTGGGCGCGCCGGTCGCGGCGGCCCTGGTCGGGATCTTTTACCGGTTCCCGATCCCGTTCGGTGACGACGCGCGCGGCGTCGCGGAGGTCGGCAATGCGGCACTGGCGTCGGTGTTCTACCTGATCAAGGGCGAGGGATTCGTACTGGCGGCCCTCGGTGGCGGCGTCGGCTACTTCCTCGCCAGAGCCCTCGGACCCGGTCTGATCCGCCCGCTGGCACTGTCCGTCCTGGCCGCGTTCGGCCTGGCGCTGCTCGGCGCGATCAGCCTCGCCTCGATGTAGGACGAAGGTCACCGAAGCAGGGTCACAGGCCCCTGGCCGGGAGGTTCGTCGGCATGATGCGATCAATCCTCTAGGGAGGAGCTCGCGATGAACCGTCCGGAAGAACAGGTAGTGCGAGAGCGGCAGCAAATTGGTCACGCGCACCATCCACTCCGTCGTCTTGTTCGAAGCCGACCTGGTGACGGCCGAGAAACGGGAGGCATGGAGCGTAGTGGCCCGCGGGCGGGCTCAGCATTTGCGGACGGCCGCCGATATCCACTACGCCGATGGGCTCGCCATTCGCCCTTGGGTGGAGACGCCCAAATATGAGTACGTGCGGATCGCCGTCCAGTCCATCACCGGCCGCCTGTTCCGGTTGAGCGACAACGTTTCGGCTTGAGGCCGATCGCTACGGCAAAGGCGCTCGCCAGCGCAGCACGGTCCCCGTACCCTCGCGGCGCTCGACGCTGAAGCTGCCGCCATGCCGCTCGGCTCGTGCCGCGAGGTTCGCCAGGCCGCTACGCCGGGAAACGTCGTCCGGGACGCCGATGCCGTCGTCGGTCACCTCGATGGTGACCTCGTCCCGGATCCGGAGTTCCACGGCGACCGTGGTCGCGCGGGCGTGGCGCACGACGTTGCTGACCGCCTCGCGTAGTACCGCTTCGACGTCATCGGACAGTGGCGGCGCCAGCACGGTGACCGGTCCGGCCAGCCGCACGGTGGTCCGCAGTCCGCTGTCGGCGGTCATGTCGGTGACGATGCCGTGCAACCGCTTCCGATACCTGGACGAGTCGGCAGCGGTATCGCTTTGCAAGTCGAAGATCGAATGGCGGATGTCCTGGACGATGGCCTGGATGTCCTCCAGGGTCTCGGTGAGCCGGGAGGTGATGTCCGGCGCGGCGGAGCGTTTGACCGTGCCCTGCAACGACAGTCCGACCGAGAACAGTCGCTGGATGACGTGATCGTGCAGATCACGGGCGATGCGGTCGCGGTCGGACAGGACGTCGACCTCGCGCATCCGTCGCTGGTTGTCGGCCAAGCGCAGCGCCAGGGCGGCCTGGTCGGCGATGGCGGCCATCATCGCCTGCGCCGCGGCGTCCAGCGGCGGCGCGCCCGCGGGACGCACGGTGCCGAGAACACCCAGCACGGAAGACCCGGCGCGTAACGGAAGGATCAGCGCCACACCGTATTTCGCCGCCGAATCCGCGAGTGGCACACCGGTCAGCTTGTCGGCCGACACCGCATGCCCCGCGCGGAAAGCAACCCCGCACGGGGAGTCGACGAGTGATATCCGCTGCCCGGTGAACGCCGCCGCATCGCTCCCGGCCGCGGCGACCACCACCAACTCGGTGATCTCGGCGGCCGGGATATCCCGGTCCGCGGGCAGCGCCAGGTAGGTGCGCGCGGACCCGGTGAGGGTCAGCGCACGTTCGGCGACGAGCTCGAGCACCTCGTCCCGTTCCCCACCCGCGAGTAGCTCGGTGGCCACGTCCCTGGTCGCCTCGAGCCAGCGCTGCCGGACCCGGGACTCCTCATAGAGCCGCGAATTCTCGATGGCGATACCCGCGGCCGCGGCGAGCGCCTGCACGACGATCTCGTCTTCCTCGGTGAATTCCTGCCCGCCCGCCTTCTCGGTCAGATACAGGTTGCCGAACACCTCGCCCCGAACCTGAACGGGCACACCGAGAAACGAGTGCATCGGCGGATGGTTCGCGGGAAAGCCGACCGAGGACGGGTGGCCGGACAGATCGGCGAGCCGGATCGGTGTCGGCTGTTCGATCAACAGGCCGAGGACGCCGTGACCGTGCGGCAGGTCACCGATCTCGCCACGGGTGCGGTCATCGATGCCCTCGTACACGAATTCGGCGAGCCGAGTGCTCGTCCGATCGGACTCCCGCACCCCCAGCGCGCCGTATCGAGCGTCGACGAGTTCGATCGCGGTGTGCACGATGGTGCGCAGCGTGTCGTCGAGATCGAGACCGGCGGTGACCACCAGCATCGCCTCCATGAGCCGATCCCGCGGCAGGGTCACCGGCGTTCGGCCGTCGGTCACGCCGGTCGGTCTCCCACCTCGAGCCGCGAGGCGAGCACGGCGGCCTGCGTGCGGCGCTCGACGCCGAGCTTGGCGAACAGCCGGGAGACGTAGTTCTTCACCGTCTTCTCGGCCAGGAACATCCGCGCCGCGATCTGCCGATTGGTCAGGCCCTCGCCGAGCAGGCCGAGCAGGGACAGTTCCTGCTCGGTCAGGCCGGCCAGCGGGCCGGTGTCGGCCTCGGCGTCCGCGCGGACCTTGGCCATCAGCACCGCCGCGGCGCGGTTGTCCAGCAGCGAGTTGCCCGCGCCGACCTCGCGGATGGCGCTGATCAGCTCGAGGCTGGTCACGTCCTTGACCACGTAGCCGTTCGCACCGGCCAGGATCGCGTCGAGCATGGCCTGCTCGTCGGTGAACGAGGTCAGGATCAGGCAGCGCAGGCCGGGATGCGCGGACAGCAGCTCGCGGCACAGCTCGATGCCGTTGCCGTCGGGCAGGCGCACATCGAGCACGGCGATGTCCGGGCGCAACGCGGGCAGCCGGGCCATAGCCTGGGCGTAGCTGCCCGCCTCGCCGATGACCTCCATGTCCGGCTCCGAGCCGATCAGCTCGCCCACGCCGTGCCGCACGATCTCGTGGTCGTCGACCAGAAAGACCTTGATCATGGGTTCAGCCTACGGAGCCGCAGGCCGCGCGGAACCGGGGTTCGGCCCAGCATTCAGGGACCAAGGTCCCTTGACCGTTCGACTATCTAGTGCTGCTGGCTCAGTTCGCGGGCCAGCAGGCGGTCGCGGCTTTCCTCGAACTTGGGAATCTTCACTCGCTCCAGAGTGTCGAGGAAGCCGGCCAGTCGCTCGCGTACTCGTTCGCCGCGGGCGGTGAAATCGTTGCGCTCGAAGATCTTCCATTGCCGGATCACCGGCCGGATCACTTCGTGCAGATGCTGGGGCAGGTCGTAGACGCCGTGTTTGGCCATCAGCACACCGTTGCGCCGGAAGTCGGGCATGCCCGCGCCCGGCATCTGGAAGTTCTCCACGATGTTGGCTATCGCCTCGATCGCCTGGTCGGGGACCAGATCCAGGGCCGCGCCGCACACCGTGCGGTAGAAGAGCATGTGCAGGTTCTCGTCGGCCGCGATGCGCTGCAACATCCGGTCGGCGATCGGGTCGGCGCAGACCCGGCCGGTGTTGCGGTGGGTGACCCGGGTGGCCAGTTCCTGGAAGCTCACGTAGGCGACCGAGTGCAGGAACCCGGCCGCGCCCTCGAGGTCGACCTTCGTCGGTGCGAAGCCGTTGGTCATATGGACCATACGCGCGGTCTCGAGCGCTACCGGATCGACGCCTCTGGTCACCACGAGGTAGTCGCGGATCACCGTGCTGTGCCGCATTTCCTCCGCGGTCCAGCGACCGACCCAGGTGCCCCACGCGCCGTCGCGGGAGAAGTTCTCGGAGATCTCCCGATGGTAGGAGGGCAGGTTGTCCTCGGTGAGCAGGTTGGTGATCATGGCCGCCTTGGCCACCTCGGTCAGCTTCGATTGTGCCGGCTCCCAAGCGATTCCGCCGAGGTCGGCGAAGTTGCGGCCCTGTTCCCACGGCACGTACTCGTGCGGCTGCCAGTCCTCGGTCCTGGACAGGTGCCGGTTCAGGCAGGTCGCCGCGACGTCTTCGAGTTCGGTGAGGACCTCGCGTTGGGTCAGATCACGCGTCACAGAGGTGTTCGCCTTTCTTGTCGATGAGTCTGATTCCGGTGACCTCGGCCGGGCCGATGAGGGTCAGATCGCCGTCGTAGCGGCGGAGCAGCAGTCGCCCGCGGTTGTCGGCCGGATGGGTGAAGAACAAGTGCGGCAGGCCGTATCGGCACAGGCGGGCGGCGGCCTCGTCGTCGGTCAGCACCAACGCTGGATGCGGATGCACGGTCAACGGCGTAGTCGGGACGGGTGGGCGGACTGTGTACTGGCGGGCCAGCCGCACCCCGAACGGACCGGCCCGGTAGATCACCGCGTCCTCCCCCGTCTCCGCGCAGGTGAAAAGGTTTGCGTCGTAATCCATCTCGTCCAGTACGCGCTGGGCTTCCCGAGGGTCACCGGTCAGTAGGGTGTACGACTTTCGCCGGGTGATCGGACGTCGCTCGGACACGTACGCCAACGGCGGCCGCGCCGGATCCGGCCAGGCCCGCGGCATCGCCCCGGCGGTGCAGCGGATGATCTGCCGCTCCAAGCGGTCGGCGACCAACACAGACACGAACCGGCCGGGTCCGGTGACCTGAACCCGCACCATGGCCAACCGGCACCGAACATTGATCTGCGCCAACACCTCCGACCCGCTGACCTCCGGATGCACCGACAAGCGCACCCGGGCCGACTCGTGAATCCGATGACTGTGCAGCACGTCGCCGACCTCGCGCCGCACCGCGGCCACGTCCTGCGGGTCAACCACCCCGTGCACCGCCACCCCGATGTCCGAATAGCACCCGACCGGCCACAACTCCGTGGAAGTCATGCGACATCACCCTCTTCCAGCTGATTCGTCTCCTCGGTCAACCAAGGAACAGACCACCACCCACCCACTACCGCCGGACAGAGCCGAACGTCCCGTCCCCGAGGGACGTTTCGACCTTTGCGAGCGGACCGCAGGGGCAGCGACATACGTTTCCCCGCAGAGGTTTTCGCCCGAGCCCGCATCGGAATCCAGGAAGTCGGTCCACCGCCCGGACGAGGCCGTTGATTCACTTCGAGGGCACGTGGCAGAAGAGTTGAGTCACGGCGCGAAGCGGAGTGTATACACGATTCCAGGTCCTCATGAGACGTCGGATTGTGGTCCATAATCGCTCGCTGTATGCCGAAACCACCAGGTGAGGAGTAGCGGGATGGGGTTTGTGCTCGGCTTCGGTGAGATCGATCGGACGCAGGTGGCGATCGTGGGTGGTAAGGGGGCGAATCTCGGGGAGTTGTCGCGGGTCGACGGGGTCGAGGTGCCGGCGGGGTTCTGTGTGACGACGGAGGCGTTCGCGCGGGTTGTGGGGGCGGCGATCGAGGATCGGTTGGCGGAGTTGTCGCGGTTGGAGCCCGACGATCGGGCGGCGATCGGCGCGCTGAGTGCGCAGATCCGGCAAGCGGTCGAAGGGCTCGCCATGCCTGACGAGGTCGCGGGCGAGATCATCGACGCGCACGCTCGGCTGGGCGTGGAGGGTGCGTATGCGGTTCGATCGAGTGCGACCGCGGAGGATCTGCCTACCGCGTCCTTCGCGGGCCAGCAGGACACCTATCTGAACATCGTGGGATCGGCGGCGATCCTCGAACACGTCAGCCGGTGCTGGGGTTCGCTGTTCACCGAGCGGGCCGTTACCTACCGTCTGCGAAACGGATTCGACCACAAGGCGATTCAGATGGCGGTGGTCGTGCAGCGGATGGTGTTCCCGCGCGCCGCGGGCATTCTGGTCACCGCCGACCCGGTCACCTCCGACCGGACGGTCGTGTCCATCGACGCCGGCTTCGGCCTCGGCGAGGCCCTGGTTTCCGGCCTGGTGAACGCCGACGTCTACCAGGTGCGCGACGGCAGCATCACCGGCAAGACGATCGCCACCAAGAAACTCGCCATCGAGCCGACCCCGACCGGCGGAACCGAGGTGCGGGAAATCGCCCCGGAACGCCGCAACGAACCGGTCCTCACCGATGCCGAAGTGCTGCGCCTCGCCCAACTCGGCCGTCACATCGAAGCCCATTTCGGCAGCCCGCAGGACATCGAATGGTGCCTCGACGGCGACGCGATCCGTATCGTGCAGAGCAGGCCGATCACCACGCTGTTCCCGATTCCCGTTGCCGCGGACGAGGAGAACCACGTCTACGTGTCGGTCGGCCATCAGCAGATGATGACCGACGCGATGAAGCCGCTGGGAATCTCGCTGTGGCAGATGACGAGTCGCGCGCCCATGCGGGACGCGGGCGGCCGGTTGTTCGTGGATGTCACCAAGGCGCTGTCGTCGCCGAAAACCAGCGCGGGCGTGGCCGCGGCGCTCGGCAAGTCCGATCCCCTCATGGGGGACGCGCTACAGACCGTGATCGATCGCGGCTTCGTTCATCAAGTGCCGGAACCGGTTTCCGCAGCCACGCCTCCGCCTGCGCCCGCACCGATCGAGACAGATCCCGGCATCGTCACCGAGTTGATCGAGGCAAGCGAGGCCTCCTACGCCGCCTTGACTCGCGATATCGAGGCCGTATCCGGACCCGATCTGATCGATTTCATCAAGGCCGACATCCCGGAGTTGCAGCGAGTACTGTTCACCCCGTTGGGTTTACAGGTGATCAATGCTGGGATGGACGCCTCGTTCTGGCTCAACGATCAGCTACAGGAATGGCTGGGCGAGAAGAACGCCGCCGACGCGCTCACCCAGTCGGTCCCCGGGAACGTGACCTCGGAGATGGGCCTGGCCCTGCTGGACGTCGCCGACGTGATCCGCCCGCATCCGGAGGTGGTGGCCTTCCTGCAACAGGTCGAGCAGGCGGGGAACGACGACTTCTTGAACGAGCTGGCGGAATACCAAGGCGGCCAAGAGGTCCGGGCCGCGATCGTGGACTTCCTGGACAAGTACGGCATGCGCTGCGCCGGCGAGATCGATATCACCAGGCCACGCTGGACCGAAAGCCCCGCCACCCTCGTGCCGACAATCCTCGGCAATATCAAGAACTTCGGACCCGGCGCGGGCAGGCAGCGCTTCGAAGACGGTCTGCGCGACGCCGAGCAGACGACACGCACACTCCTGCAACGCTTGCGCGCCCTGCCGGACGGCGAGCAAAAGGCCGAGGAGACCGAGCGGATGATCGACCGCGTCCGCACGTTCTCCGGATATCGGGAGTACCCGAAGTACCGGATGGTCAGCCGCTACTTCGTCTACAAGCAGGCACTGCTGCGCGAGGCCGAAAGCCTGGTGGCGGCAGGCGTTCTGCGCGAACCCGAAGACATCTTCTACCTGAAGTTCGACGAACTCAGCGAGGTGGTCCGAACACGCAGCGCCAGTGCGGAACTCATCGACGAACGCAAGGAAGCGTTCCGCACGTACCAAACGCTCACCGCACCGCGCGTGCTCACCTCCGACGGCGAGACCCTCACCGGTGCGTACCGCCGCGAAGACCTGCCCGCGGGCGCGCTGCCCGGAATGGCGGTGTCCGCCGGGACGATCGAGGGCCGCGCCCGCGTCGTATCCGACATCGCGGAGGCCGATCTCGAAGCGGGCGACATCCTCGTCACCGCCTACACCGATCCGAGCTGGACCCCGCTGTTCGTCGCGATCGCGGGCCTGGTGACCGAGGTCGGCGGCCTGATGACGCACGGCGCGGTGATCGCCCGCGAGTACGGGCTGCCCGCCGTCGTCGGCGTCGAGCACGCCACCGAGCTGATCCGCGACGGGCAGCGCATCCGGGTGAACGGCACGGACGGATACGTCGAGATCCTGTCGGAGTGAAAGATCAGGACAGGTCGGCGTATTCGTCGGCGCCGAAGCTGAGCCGGATGTCGTGATCGACCTGGTTGCCGGTGATGGTCACCTGGCCCGTCACCAGCGGGTACCCGCGAGCGACGACGGTGTACTCGCCCTCGGGCAGGTCGGCGACGGTGTAGCGGCCGTCCGCGTCGGTGTGGGTGGTGCCGACGGGCGCGCCGGACCAGTCGACCACGGTGATCCGGGCGTTGTGCACCGGCCGGCCGTCGGCGCGCACCGTGCCCCACAGCATCGCCATCGGCGCCAGCTCGACGTCGAACCGGAAGCGACCGCCGTCCGGAACGGTCAATGTCGTTGCGGTAGGCCGCATTCGGGCAGCCACCGCGACCAAGGTATAGGTCCCGGCCAGCACGCCCTTGCAGGCGTACGCGCCGTCCGACGACGTCACCGCGGCCCCGACCACCGCACCGCGCAGGTCGGTGACGGTGACCGAGGCACCGGCCACCGGCTCGCGGGCCGCGGTGCGCACCACCCCCGACAACTCGCCGGAGCCGTCCAGCGTGATGTCGACGTGCTGCGCGCCGTCGACGGCGAGGACCTGTACCGCGGCCGGTTGATGCCCGCTCGCCGAGACGATCAGGACGTAGTTTCCCGACGCGGGCGGCTCGATGACGTAACTGCCGCCGCTGTCCCCGGTCGCACGCGAAACCTGGTGTCCGCGTTGGTCGATCAGAGTCAGTACCGCGTCGGGCACCGGCTGCCCGCTGTCCCGGCGGATGCTGCCGCCGATCGTCCGGCCACTCGCCACCGCGGCCGGCACATCCTGTTGCACCCCATTGCCGTTCAGGTGGGCGAGGATCGGTTCCGGTTCGGCGACAACCGGTTCGGGCTGCCGCAGCTCACGCAGCTTCGCGCCCTCGACATCGATGTCCGGCAGAATCCGGTCGAGCCACTTCGGCATCCACCATGCCCCCTTGCCCATGATCACCAGCAGCGCCGGGACCAGCACCATGCGCACCACGAAGGCGTCGATGGCGACACCGCAGGCCAGTGCGAAACCCATGGACTTGGCGGTGACGTCCTGTTCGAGCAGGAAGGAGCCGAACACCGAGATCATGATGATCGCCGCCGAGGTGACCACCCGCGCGCCATGGTGATAGCCGGAGATCATCGCGTCGGTCGGCGACTTGCCGTGCACGTATTCCTCGCGCATGCGGGTCACCAGGAACACCTGGTAGTCCATGGCGAGCCCGAATACCAAGCCGATCAACATGATCGGTAGGAAGCTGACGATGGGCTGCGGATCGGCGATCAGGCCGAAGGTGCCCTCCTGGAAGATCAGCACGGTCGCGCCGAACGTCGCCGCCATGGAGAGCAGGAAGCCGAGCGCCGCGGTGAACGGGACCAGGATGGACCGGAACACCAGGATCAGCAGGACGAACGCCGCGCCGGCCACGATCGCCAGGTACGGGACGATCTTGCCGAGCAGGACGTGGTCCATGTCGGCGTAGATGGCGGTGGTGCCGGTGATGCCGTATTCGATCCCGTATCGCTCGGTCAGTTCCGCCTCGGCGGCACGGGCGTCGCGCACGAGATCCTTGGTGGCCTGGTTGTTCGGCCCCGATCTCGGGACGCCGTTGAGCATGACGCCGAGCTTGTTCGAGCTGAATTGCGGTGTGGTGACGTAATCCATCTCCGGGAACGCGGCCAGCCGATCGCGCAGCGCGGTGACCGCGGCCTCGCGTTCGCCTTCCGGCACGCGCTCCAGATCGGCGGCGACGGTAAGGATGCCGTTGCGGCCTTCACCGAAGCCCGCGGTCCGGATGTCGTAGGCCTGCCGGACCGTGGATTCGGTCGGAAAGCTGTCCTCGCCAGGCAGACCCAGTTGCAGGTTCAGCGCCGGCGTCGCCAGCACGGCCAGCGCCGCCACGGCCATGACCAGCGCGATCCACGGTCGCTTGCCGATCAGCCGGGCCACCCGCATGCCGTTGGTGACGGAGGTGTCGTCCTCCGGGTCGTGCCGGGCGACCAGCGGCAGCTTCGGCTTGAACAGGAAACGGCCGAACGCGCCGAGCAGCGCAGGCATCAGGGTGATCGCGGTGATCACCGCGAACATCGCCGCGACCGCGCCGCCCAGGCCCATGAACGTCAGGAAGTTCACGCCGACGATGCTCAACGCACTCAGGGCGACGATGACGGTGAGGCCCGCGAACACCACCGCGGATCCGGCGGTGCCGACCGAAATACCCGCGGCCTCTTCGGGACTCGCCGCTACCCGCAGTTCGTGTTTGTATCGGGAGACGATGAACAACGCGTAGTCGATGGACAACGCGATGCCGATCATCGACGCCAGGAACGTCGTGAAGCTCGGCACCTCGATGATCGAGGTGCTCAGCGAGATCACCATCATCGCGGCGCCCAGCCCGACGATGGCAGTGATGATCGGCACGAAGGCGGCGACGATGGCGCCGAAGGCGATCACCATGACCACCAATGCCACGCTCATGCCGATCATTTCGGCGTGCCCGCTCGGCTGTTCCTGCTTCTGCTCGATCGCGCCGCCGACCTCTACGGTCAGTCCTTGGGCGCGGGCCGGCGCGGCCACGTCGTAGGCGGCGCGGCGCTCTTCGTCGGTGATGTCCATCGCCGAGGCGATGTCGAACGGCACCGAGAGCACGGCGACGGTCGCCGGGGCGTCCTTGCTCAGCACATTGAGCGGCGCGCCAGAGCATTTCGACGGGTCCGCGTCGGTCAGGCAGCCCATCGTCTTGGTCAGTTCGACCGGGTTCTTCAGTGCCGCGGCTTCTTTTTCGGAGACGAGCTTGCGCTTGCCGTCCTCGACCGTGAGCGTCTTCAGGTCGGCGATCAGCGCGTCGACGGCGTCGCTGTTGCGTTTGTCGGTCAGCTTCGTGCCGTCGGGTGCCTTGATCACGTAGGCGCCGCTGACGGCATCGATACCGAACTGATCGGACATGCCCGGGAACTGCTTGTCCAGGATCTGGGTGGCACGTTCCGACGGCAGCGACGGCATGCTGAACTCGTCGCTCATCGGCTTGCTCAGCAGGCCGCCCGCGGTGCCGAGTACACCGAGGAAGACAAGCCACAGCGGCAGCACGATCCACTTGCGGCGGAACGCGAATTTGCCCCAGCGATAGAGGAATACGGACACGACTAGGTTCTCCTGGAGGTAACCGGATAGTGCTGAGTTCAGGGCCCGTACAGCACCTTCGCGGCCCACCTTGCCTGCGAACACTCCCCCGGACGGCCGTTATCTACCTACCGCACGGTAGGGATCGAAACGCAAGATAAGGCCGTAAACGGAGGATCAACCTCTAGTTTCGAGACACTACCGCACGCCGAATCGGCACCACGCCCGGGCCGAAGATATTGCGTATGCCGTTGCGGGACACGGTGCATAGGATCGCCGCATGGGGACACGGCTCGTTCAAGTCAATATCAAGGCCCGCGACGACGCGGCGCTCGGCCGATTCTGGGCGGACGCGCTCGGCTGGGGCCTGTCCAGCGAGGGACCCGGCGTGACCAACGTCGAACCCCCGGGTCGCACCTGGCCGGACCCCACCGCGCTCTACATCGACGTCGTCACCGTCCCGGACCCTGAAACCGTGAAGTACCGGGTGCATCTCGATCTCGCCACCACCTCCGCGGCGCATCAGGCGGAATTGGTCGCGCACCTGCAAGAGCTCGGTGCGACGCCGGCCGACGTGGGCCAGGGCGACGTCCCGTGGACGGTGCTGGCCGACCCCGAGGGCAACGTCTTCTGCGTCCTGGAACCCCGCCCGGTCTACCTCGACACCGGACCGATCGCCGCCGTAGTGGTCGACTGCGCGGATCCCCGCGCCATGGCCCGATTCTGGGGTTCGGCGACAGACTGGACCGTGCACGAGGTCGACGACGATCACGCAACATTACGTTCGGCCAAGGGCGTCGGCCCCTACCTCGAGTTCCTCCGCACACCCGACCTGAGATCGATCCGCACCCGCGTCCACCTCGACCTCCTTCCCTACGCCGGCGATGACGCCGCGGCCGAGGTAGCTCGACTGAAGACGCTGGGCGCCAAAGAAACCGACATCGGCCAGGGCGACGTGCCATGGACGGTCCTGTCCGACCCGGAAGGCAACGAGTTCTGCGTCCTCGCGCCTGGACGCTGAGCGAGGCGACCGGCCGCAGCCAGGTTTGCCCCGACTTGGCACACGCATCCAGTAGCCGGGTGCGCCCACACCCGCTCCGGTCTATCGAGTATCGCAGACCTCAAGCAAGTGAATGATCATTCTTTTGCCGAAGGACTCCTACCTGCATGTTCGCGTCAAAATGCGCGCGGAGTCCGGGCGACGTGATTAACTCGACCGGCGTTAGGAAAAGGGGAGTTTCATATGGAGCCTACGGTTGCGCAGCGGGCAGCGCTGAGCATGATCTGCGATACGTTCGTTCCCGGCGATGGGGCGTCGTTGCCGGCGGCGAGTGAGCTCGGCGCGGTCGATACCGTGTTCCGGTTGCTGGCCCGCAGTCCGCGGGAGGCGGATCGTAAGCAGTTGGCAATGCTGTTGGGGTGGTGGGATTCTCGACTGACGGGAGTGCTGCTCGGGGTGGGGGCGCGACGGTTTTCCATGCTGTCGCAGCAGGAGCGTGAGCGGGCATTGCTGCGGCTCGGCGATTCACGGTTGGCGCCGGTGCGCGCGATCTTCCAAGCGCTCAAACAGGCAGCGTTGTTGGCCTACAACGTGACTCCGGGGCCGACTGGCACCAATCCGTTGTGGAAGGAGATCGGTTACCCCGGACCGGCCGGGCCGCTCGGTACCGCCGCACAGCCGGTGCTGACGCCGATCCGGTGTACCGAGAACACCACGCTCACTTGCGATGTCGTGATCGTCGGATCGGGTGCGGGTGGCGGCACCGCGGCGGCCGTGCTGGCCGAGGCCGGCCTCGATGTGATCGTGCTCGAGCGTGGAAACTATTACGACGACCGGGATTTCGGCGCGGGTGAACTCACCGCGCTGGAACAGCTCTACGCTCCCGGCGCCAGCTCCTCCGAGGGGCAGATCACCCTCGTCGCCGGCACCTGCCTCGGCGGCGGCACCGTCGTCAACTGGAGCACCTCCCTGCTCACCCCCGATTCCGTTCGCGCGGAATGGGCCGAACTCGGTGCCGCACAATTCGCCGAGGCCGAGTTCGGCGACGCGCTGGAGGCGGTGCGCCGCCGACTCGCGATCACCGACACCCGCTCCCCGCTCTCGGCCCGCGACGCTGTCCTGGAACGCGGAGCTCGGGCACTCGGCTGGGATGTGAGTGACTTGCCGCGCAACGTAACCGAGGCCTGTGACGCCGGAATCGAATGCGGCTCCTGCGGTTACGGCTGCCGAGTCGGCGCCAAACAGTCCGTCACCAAGACCTGGCTCGCCGATGCCGCCGCGGCCGGTGCCCGGCTTGTCGTCGACGCGAACGTCCGCAGCATAAAGGTGAACAACGGCCGTGCCGAAGGCATTTCGGCGATCACCGAGTCCGGCGCGCAGATCGAGGTGCGGGCCCGCGCGGTGGTCGTCGCCGCAGGCGCGGTGCAGACACCGGCGCTGCTGCGCCGATCCGGTTTACGCAACGAGAACATCGGACGCCACCTGCGCCTGCATCCAGCCGCCGCGGTGTTCGGCGTCTTCGACGAGGAGGTGCGAGGCTGGGAGGGCGCACTACAAGGGCGTATCTCCCGTCAGCACGCGAATCTCGACGGCAACGGCTACGGCGTCATCTACGAGACGGGCCCGGTCCATCCGGGCCTGGCCCTCGGCTTCATGGGCTGGCGCGGCGCGGACGCGCACCGCCGCACCCTGCTCGACTTCGCGCACACCACCCCGATCGGCGTCATCACCCGCGACCGCGACTCGGGCACCGTCGCCGTCGACAAAACCGGCGAGCCGATCGTCAACTACCGCCTGTCCGACTATGACGCCGCCCACCTGAACACCGGAATCGAAGGCGCCGCAAGCATTCTCGAAGCGGCGGGCGCTCGTCGCATCTTCTCGGGCCATCAGGCAGGCGTGGACTACGAACCCGGCCGCCGCGGTTCGCACGCCGACTTCGCCGCCGCCTGCCGCGACGCGGGCTACGGACCGGGCCAGTGCGCGATGGGCGCCCTGCACATCATGGGCTCGGCCCGCATGGGCGGTTCTCCGCAACTCTCGGCCACCAACCCCGACGGCGCGACCTGGGAGGTCGCCAATATCGTTGTCGCCGACGGCTCTTGCTTCCCCACCGCGTCCGGCGTCAACCCGATGGTCTCGATCGAGGCGATCGCCTATATGAACGCGAAGCGGCTGGCAGCTCAGTTGACCTAGTCGGCGAGTTCGTACGTGGCGAGAATGCCTTTGTGGTCGCTGCACCACCGCGCGGGCGAGGCGGCGAAATTGTCCTCGGTGGGTTCCTCGTGGCGAGTGCCGCGCACGATGGTTCCGCGGGGCCCGACGATGCCGACGGTGGACAGGGTCAATGCGGTCCCGCGAGCGAAGACGAAGTCGACGCGGTCACGTTCGTCGGCCTCAGGGGCCCAAGCGAGTTCGGAAACATCCACCTCGACGTTGTCCGAGGGCCAGGTGAGTCCGGGGTGGGTAACCGGATCGGGATACGTCGATCGGTAGGCATCGATGAAACCGGCTTCGTGCAGGAGCCGAGTGGACTCCCAGGCCACCACCACACCGTTGTGGTCGAACATGTTCGCGGTAGCGGGTGTCCAATCCAGCTCCGAGGGTTCGTTCAAGTCACCGGCCATGATGACCGAAGCCCCTTGTGCGGCCTCGGTTTTCGCGTCGGCGAGAAAGCCGCCGATGACGTCGGGGCGTCCCGAGGCCGCGTTGACGCGCTGGATCACCGCAGAGTCGGTCACCGGGCCGCCCGGCAGCTTCTCGAAGTTGTACTCGGCGAACTCATCCGGTTGCGGGACCCCCGGGCCGTAACCCCGGGGCAGGTTGCAGGCGTACCAGCGAAACTCCAGATGCGCCGAGTAGACGGTGAGCCGCCGTCCGCCGATGTCCAACCGCGCCTTGACCATCCATCGCAGATCGGCACTGTCCTCGACCGGAAACACGGTCAGAATGCCCGTGTCGTGCGAGCTGACCGCGTTGAATTCGTGCCCGCGCCGGGCCAATTCGGCCGCGACCGCCGTGGTTGCCTCGGTCGCCTCCGACAGCAGCACGATCGAGGCCCGAGTCTCGACTATGAGGTCGGCGATCAACTCGGTGCCGTGCGAGACCTTGCTACCGCTGTGCCACACGTTCAAGGCGAGCACCCGGAACTCCCGTACCGGCGAACCCGAGTCGTCAGCGTTTCGCGTCATCGAACCATCATGGCTGCAGAGTCCGCTCTGGGGCGTGCACCGGCAACGTGTCGTAGCCGGATGAGTGAGCTGGTGCGAAGCGATCGAACTCGACGGGGTCGTGCGCGCAGAAGATGTCCGCCTCGCCGGTGGTGGCGAGTTCGCGCAGACGTTCGACGTTGTGCAGGCGGTTGGATCTGTTGGACTGCATGGCGTATTGGAAGACTTTGAATCCGAGCGGGCAGGTCGGATCGGCGGCGAGTTGACCGTGGAAGTCGTAGGAATCACCGGCGTGCAGCAACCAGCGCGGGCCCTCGGTGGCGCCGGTGTCGATCGCGACACCGGCGTGGCCGCGGGTGTGGCCGTCCAGTGGGACGAGCAGGATTTCGGCGGGCAGGCCGGGTAATTCGCGCACGGCACGGAATCCGAACCAGTCGGCGCCCTCGGCCCGATGCTCGACCCAGTTCGGGCCGTGCGCCCAGGACGCGCCCGCGTAGCGCCGCCGTTCCATGAACGTGAGCGGCCTGCGCGCCGCTTCGAGTTCGTCCGCGTTGACGTGCACCGTCGCGTGCGGGAAATCCGGTAGGCCGCCGGTGTGGTCGATGTCGAGATGGGTCATCACGATGTGCCCGACATCGCGGGCCGAATAGCCGAGTCGTTCGATCTGCCGGATCGCGGTTTCCTCGGGATCCAGCACCGGATGGACACCCAGGACGAACTCGGCGCCGAGAGTTTCCTTCGGTCGCGCGATGTCGTTGGTGCCGATGCCGGTATCGACCAGCACGAGTTGATCCTCGGTTTCGATCAGCAGGCAATGGCAGACGCATTTCCCGCGGCCGAACAGCGAACCGGTCCCATTGACCAGTCGCGGTGACGGTGGACGCAGTGTTCCGCAGTTGAGGTGATGTATCCGCATTGATACTCCTGCCGTTGACGGGCGTTTCAGTTTCCCCAGCATGCCCGACCCTTTCAGCAAAGTCTAGAAAATCTTCCAGACTCCAGCTTCCGAACGGCTAACATCAACGTCATGGCCCCTGCCGATCCGAATCGCGCCTCCACCGCCCGCACCCGGCGGCATCGCGCCGCGGGCGCGGCCCGCCGTGACGCGCTGGTCCAGGCCACGGTCGCGGTGGTAGCCGAGCAGGGCATGGCCGGCGTCACCCACCGCGCGGTGACCGAGCGCGCCGGAGTACCCCTGGCCACGATCAGCTACTTCTTCGAATCGATCGACGCGCTCGCCGAAGAGGCACTGCGCGTCTTCATCGCCGAGCGAGTGCGGGTGCTGACCGCGCTCAGCGACGCGCTCGCGACAACCGACCACGACATCGCCGACCTGGCCACGCTGTTCGCCGACGCCGCGGCGGCGGATCGCACCCAGAGCATGGCCATGATCGAGGCGGTGCTGCACGCAGGTCGTCATCCCGGACACCGCACCGCAGTCGCCGCGGCGCTGGACGCGCTACGGCAGGTCGCGGTCACCACGCTCCGCGCCGCCGGAGCGAACGACCCCGAGACCACAGCCGAATCCTTCGTCGCCCTGATCGACGGCTTCGCCCTGCACGCCCTCGCCGCAGAAACCCAGCAGGTCGATCGAATCGCCCTCCGCCGCGCCATCCAGGCCCTGTTCCTCGGCGAACTCGTCGCGGCAGGCCGAATCGAAGACGCCACACACCTGGCCGCGCAATCGACTTAGACCGGCGGCGCGCCCCCAGTTCCATTGGCATCGGCGATGCCCGAGAATTGCCGAAAGCTGTGTCAACCGGTCTTGCAGCCCAGCTGAGAATGACTGTGCCACAAAAACTATGGGCACTTCGGAGAATTTCCAGCGCACCCGGAGCGCTGATGGGTATGCGTACAATATTGGGTTAACCGTTCCGCAGGCAATGCTGAGGGGAAGGTCCGGGGGATGTCTGATACCGACGGCCGGGGAGCTCTGCGCAGTGAAATCGCGGCGTTCTATGCCGGTTTCGGTCAGTCCGACGCCTTGCAGGCCGCATTTCGGCAGGCGGCGCTGTTCGTGCCGGTGACCGAGGAGGAGCGCGTCACCATTTCCCAGCTGGGTGGCGTCGATTGGCTGTGTGCCTTCACCAGCATCGAGGAATACGCCCGCTACATGATGGCGCGCGGCTATCTGACCGAGAACGGCATCGGGGCCGACCGCGAGTATCGGTATCACACGCTCGCGGGGTGGCGGTTGCTCGAATACGCCGAGTCCCGGGAGCAGCCGACCGGCATCACGGTCGACATCGTCGGGTCGGCCCCGATGGCATTTCCGCCGGAAGTGACCGAGTAACAAAAGAATCGAGGGGGCACATGGCACAGCAGGTGAAAGTCGACCCGGCGGTTCTCCAGCAGGCCGCGAAAGGAATCGAATCCACCATCGGCGAGCTGTCGAACATGGGCATCGGCGAAACCGGGAATATGGGCCGCGGGTTCTCGCTGCTGACCATGTCGACGCTGGAGGCGGGCAAGCAGACGGTCCAGAAAACCTTCGAGGAGTTCACCGAGCGGTGGTCGTGGGGCGTGCGCGCGCTGGTGCAGGCCGGCAACTCGATCGCCATGAGCCTCGGGCTGGCGGCCGGACGCTATCACGAGATGGACACCAAGCTGCAGGACCTGGGCAAGAAGATGTGGACGCACCTGGCGGGTAACCCACACCTCACCGATGAACAGATCACCAGCCGGTCATGGGGAGATACGTTCTCCGACAACGCGTTCAACCACATCCGCAACGCCGACTACAGCATGGCGTCGTTCGACAAGGCGAACCAGAAGATACAGACGAATTGGAAAGTGATCGAAGCGGTCGGCCCGCAGGCGTACGCGAACCTGTCCCCCATCACCGGCAGCCTGATCACCGGTGAGACACCCGGCTGGAACACCGGCGCGGCGCAGAAGGCGGCCGACATCATGAAGGAGTCGGGGGGACAGTAACTTTGGGGTTCTGGGACATCGTCGACAGTATCGGCGAAGCGATCGAGGATGGCGTCGAAGCGGTTGTCGAAGGGGCCGGCCAGGTCATCGACGACACGCTGGACTTCGTCGCCGACGGCGCGAAAGCGATCGGCCTGGACGGCATCGCCGAGGGATTGGATGATCTAGGCGACAATATCGCCTCGGCCACCGGCGGCGACGTCGAAGAGGAAGAGCTCGGCGAGACGGAAGATCCGAAGGAACTGATCCGCGGCGACCCGTCCGAAATCCACTCCACCGCAGAGACATTGCAGAAGATGGCCGCCGCCGTCGAAGCCACTGGCCAGGCGCTCAAGCAGATCGACGCCGCCGAATGGGTCGGCGAGGGCGCGGACGCGTTCAACGCGGTCTACGACAAGCAGCCCAAGCTGTGGTTCGACTGCGCCGACGCGTTCACCTCGGCGGCGATGGCGATGCGGGCCTGGCACAACGAGGTCAAAACCGCACAGGACAAGGCCGCCGACGCCATCGACAAATGGAAGGCCGCGGACGCGGAGGAGCGCAGGCAGAAGAACTGGTGGAACTCGCTCACCGGCGAGCAGCAGGCACAGACCACGCTGGTCGACACCTGGACCCCGATGCGCAATGATGCGCGAGAGATATTGCGCGGCGCGCGAACTCAGCGCGACAACGGTGCGTCCATCGCGGTGAGCGCCTTCACCGCCGCCACCGAAAAAGCACCGAAGGAGCCGCCTTTCAGCGACCGCTGGATGGCCAACGTCTCGGATCTGTACGGGGTGCTCGAACACGGGGCATTGAACTTCACCTCGGGCCTGCTCACCAGTTTCACCGGGCTCGTGCAGTTCGTGCGCCAGGTCAACCCGACCGACATCTACAACCTGACCCATCCGGCCGAATACGCGGCCGGTCTGTCCGATCTAGCGACGGGATTGGTTGTCGCAGCGGCAGATCCGGGCGCGACGGTATCGGCGATACTGTCCGACGCCAGGAAGAACCCGTTCGAATTCCTCGGTGCGTTGACCGGTGACGCGCTACTCACCGCGGCCACCGGCGGTGGCGGCAGCGCCAAGACCGCGATCAACGCGCTGCGGAAGATCAAAGATGCCAGCCGGCTCACCCGCATTGCCGACGATGTCGGTGACGTCGGACGCCACCTGCCCCGCTCCGCCCCGCGCCCGACGCCGACGCACGAACCGCCCGGCACCCCTTCGCATCTGTCGATGGAGACGTCGCAGCATCCCGCCCCGACGACTGTCGACAACGGGCACACACCCACCAATTCGCACCCGATCCAGGCGAACAGCCATCCAGAGGCACCGGCGACGAGGGCTGAGCCGAGTCCGAATCGACCGGAGTCCAGCCCGACTCAGCACACGCCCGAACAAGCGCCCACGCAACACGCGCCCGAACATCACGCGCCCGAGCCCGCGCCGACACATCACACACCTGACCCCGCGCCGACTCGACACGCGGATCCCGATCCGACACCGGCGCCGCACGCGGATCCATCGCCTGGCCCGAGTTCGCATGCCGATCCCTCGCCGACGCCGAACCAGCATGTGGATCCCGCGCCCGACCGTTCGCCCGCCCCACACCCGGACCCGGACCCGGCGTCTTCGCCGCACACCAGGCCGGACCCGGAACCGGCGTCTCGTCCGAACCCCGATCCCGATCCCGATCCGACGCGCACCGATCCGCGCCCGGAGGCGGCGAATCCGGCAGCGCACGTGGACAACACCCCGTCGCCGCACGCCGGGCCGGAACACGCGCCGAGCCCGCGGAGTGAGGTCGATTCGACACCGGCCCCGCATGCTGATGCGCCTGCACGTCCCGAAGGGACCACCGCTCCGCATACAACTCCCGAGACGACATCGCCACACACCAATCCCGACACAACGTCGCCACACACCAATCCCGACGCGACGTCGCCGCACACGAATCCTGAGGCGACACCCTCCGCGCGCGCGGACGCGGACCGCACTCCGAGCACACGCGTGGATCCCGACTCCGCTCCGGCGTCACACAACCAGCCTGATGGGGCAGCGCCGGGTCGCCCGCACACGCCCGAGGGACAACCCGCCGCCACTCGCCAACCCGATCCGGTCCCCGCATGGCATGGGAATCCCGCGCCCCATGTCGATAGCCCAGCACCTCACACCCGGCCGGACGCAACACCGGGAGCGCGCCCCCAATCAGATCCCACACCCGCGAACCGTCCACACTCCGACGCCCCGCGCTCCGATCCCGCGGCCCGCCCACAGCCCGATCGAGCACCCGCGGCACGCACGAATCCGGATCCGACACCCACGACGCGTTCCCATCCCGACAGGGCCCCGACAGCCCGACCACAGCGCGACCCGGTACCGGCAGGCCGCGCCGACCCGCATTCGTCGCCTTCTGCCCGCACACAACCACATTCGCCATCGCACACACGTCCAGACCACCCACCGCAGCGCCCACATACCGACCCGCCGACCCGCGCCCACCCGAACGAACCGCAGCGTCATCCGGACTCGCCGACCAGCCGCCGTCCGGATGCCGACGCGAATCCGCGAGCGCCACATCATGATCCGGACCGTGCAGCCGATCGCAGGGATGGCGACCGTCCACATGGACCGGATGATCCGCCGCGAGATCGTCATCCGGATCGAGATCACGAGACAGACCACGAGCGCCGGACGGACCGCGATCGCGGTCCGGACCGGGATCGCGGACCAGAGCACGACCGCACGCCTGACAACCACCGCGAACACCAGCCAGACCACGAGCGCCGACCGCATGATCGCCAGCCTGACCGTGATCGTGGACCAGACCGGGATCGCCGACCCGAGCACGACCGCCAACCGGATCACGAACGTAAACCCGACCACGATCGCAAACCAGATCGCGACCACAAGCCCGACCACGACCGCGAACCAGACCGCGACCACAAGCACGATCGCAATCACAAGCCCGACCACGATCGTGACCCGGAGCGCGACCACCGATCTGATCATGACCGCGAACCGAATCGCGATCCCGACCACGATCGCCGACATGACCACGACCGAGACCACCCGACGGCACAGGACCGAGCCGACGCCGACCGCAACGCCCACGATCACGCGCGCGAATCCGGCCCCGAAACCGATCGGACGCCGGAACAGAAGACCTGTTCCGAAGACCCCGTCGACATCAGCACCGGCGAATTCCTGCTTCCTGAAACAGATCTCGACCTACCCGGCGTCCTCTCGCTGACATTGCTGCGCGCTTACCACTCGAACTACCGATTCGGTCGCTGGTTCGGCCCGTCGTGGTCCAGCACCTTGGACGCGCGGATCGTCGTCGAAGAGGCCGGTGTCACGTTCATCGGCGAGAACGCGATGATGCTCGCCTACCCGCATGCCGAGGTCGGCGTTCCCGTGCACCCACTGTCCGAGGGCCAGCAATGGTCACTGACCCGCACCGACGCCGGCGGCTATCGCGTACGGGATCAACGCCGAGAGCTGATCTGGCACTTCGCCCCCGAGCTCGGATTAGACGGCATCGAAGCCAGATTCGGCAACTACGCGGTCTCGGCCATTACCGACCGACACCACAATCGCCTCCGTTTCCACTACGACGCCGACGGTGTCCCGGTCGGCGTCACGCACTCGGGCGGATACCGCGTCCGCATCGACTCCGACCGCGCCCGGATCACCGGCCTCTCCCTCATCACCGACGACCCGGATATCGGCGAGTTCGCTACGCCCATACTGGAATTCACCTACGACGACACGAATCTGATCGCGGTCACCGACGCCGACGGCGCCACCACCCGCTACACCTACGATGCCGACCACCGGATGACGTCCTGGACCGACTCCAACGGCAACCAAATGGTCAACACCTACGACGAGTCCGGCCGCGTCGTCTTCCAACGCGGCACCGCCGGAATCCTCAACTGCGACTACGACTATCTCCCCCTCCCCGACGGCTCCGGCCGCCTCACCACCATCACCGACTCACTCGGCGCCACCACCTCCCACGGCTTCGACCGCGAACTCCAGCTGCGCGACATCATCGACCCGACCGGCGGCCGCACGCACATCGACTACAACGCCGACCGCAGACCACTGGCCATCACCGATCCCGACGGAGCCGTTACTCGCTACGTATACAACGCTGCGGGCGACCGATCGAAAATCATTCGACCCGACGGGAATTCGATCGAGATCGAATATCTCTGGCGCAACCGCCCCAGCACGATCACCTCGCCCGACGGTTCCGTCTCGCGTCGCGAATGGACCGAGGACGGCGACCTCGCCGCCGCCATCGACCCCGCCGACAACCGCACCGAATTCACCTACCATCCCAACGGCGCTCTGGCCACCATCGTCGGATCCAACGGCGCCCGCACCGCTATGGAGGTGGACGCGGCCGGTCTCCTGGTCCAAATCACCCAACCCGACGGCGCGGTAACCCACATCCGGCGCGATGCAGCAGGGCGCCCGACACACATCATCGATCCGCTCGGCTCAGTGACCCGCTTCGAATGGTCCGCCGCCGGAAAGCTACTCCGCAGAACGGATCCCGACGACCACACCGAATCGTGGGCCTACGACGGTGAAGGCAACACTCTCGCCCACACCGACCGCGCGGGTGGGTCGACCCGGTTCGCTTACGGCGCTTTCGATCTCCTGCACTCCCGCACCGATCCCGACGGCTCGATCACCCGGTACACCTGGGACAACGAACGCCGCATCACCGCCGTCCACAACCCGATCGACCAAAGCTGGACCTACGAATACGACAGTGCCGGAAGGTTGGTCGCCGAAACCGACTACGCCGGAACCACAACCCGATACACCTTCGACCGAGCCGGCCGAATCGGCGCGATCACCCCGGCCACCGGCACAACTCGGCACCAACGCCACGACATCCTCGGTCGCCTCACCGAGATCACCGCCGGGGACGCCTGGATCCGTTACACCTATGATCCGGTGGGACGCGTCCTATCTGCGGTCAACGGCGTCGGTGCCGACCCCACCCACTCGCTCGAATTCGCCTACACCACAACCGGAAGCGTGGCCGCTGAGCAGCTCGATACCCGGGCGCCGATGGTGTTCGAGCACGATCAGCGCGGCCACCTGGTCCGCCGGACCACCCCCTCCGGATCCGTAGCCACCTGGCATCATGACGTCTCCGGTCGCCTGGATCATTTCAGCGCCGACGAGCATGACGTCACCTTCGACTACGATCCACTCGGCCGGCTGACCAGCTGGCGCATCGGCGAGCTGGCGGTGACCCGTGGTATCACCACAGTCGGCCAGGTAGCCCACCAAGAGGTGACTGCGTTTCCTGCCAGGTCCCTGTCCCTCGGATCCGGCATGTCCGCTCGACCCGCCCCGCATCTACTCCGTCGCGACGACTTCACCTACCGCCCAGACGGATACCTCACCGCACACACCGTGGTCCGCTCGCAGACCGACGTCCTACAGCGCGACTACAGCCTCGACGCCGCCGGTCGGGTCACCACCGTTTCCACCAACGGCACGCCCACCGAGCGCTATGCCTACAACGCTCTCAGCAACATCACCGACTCCACCACTCCCGCGTCCGGCGTCCACCCGACTTCGACACCCGTTGCCGCACGGCCTCTCCCGGCGCAGGACGGCCGCCGCGAATATCGCGACAACCTCCTCATCCGCGACGGCCGAACGCGCTACCGCTACGACCGAGCCGGTCGGCTGATCCGCAAAACCACCGTCCGACTGTCCCGCAAACCCGACGTCTGGCACTACCGCTACAACGCCTTCGATGAACTCACCGACGTCTGGACCCCGGACCGCCAATGGTGGCACTACACCTACGACGCCCTCGGCCGTCGCACCACCAAACAGCACCTCGCCACCGACGGCACCATCCTCGAGCGCATCGATTACCTATGGGACGGCCTACATCTCATCGAACAGGCCACCAGCACCTCGACCACACGCTGGCAGTACCAGCCTGGCTCACACACACCGCTCACCCAAACCACCGACGGGGCCATGATCGACCGCGAGTTCTATGCGATCATCACCGACCTCGTCGGCGCCCCTACCGAACTGATAGATCCCGCCACCGCCCACCCCGCGGCAACCGCAGGCGCCGACCTCTGGGGCCGGACCGAGTGGCACGGCAAAACAAGCTCCCCGCTACGGTTTCCGGGGCAAATCCATGACCCCGAAACCGGGCTGCACTACAACATGTTCAGGTACTACAACCCGGACACCGGTCAATACCTCACACCCGACCCACTCGGCCTCGCCCCGTCACCCAATCCCTATGCCTATCCCAGCAATCCGCTCAGGTTCATCGACCCGCTCGGTCTGACACCGACCGCGTGCGAGCGGCTGGCCAACTTCGATCGACAGGTCACGCCCGGGGAGCTCGAACGTGCGCCGGCCCCATACCCGGGCGGCGACATCGGGCACGCACTCGAACGACACGGCGTCACCCCGGAGGTCCAGGCGTCCATCCTCAACAACCCGGATCGGGTCTTCAGCGGACGGTACGAGGGTAAACACAAAATCACCGGTGAGCCCTATACGCGCGACGTCGATGTCTACTACCAGGCAGGAACGAACGAATACACCAGGGGTTCGGTGGTGATCACCGAGGCAGGTAACAAGAGGTCCGTCATCACTGCCTATGGTTTGATCGACAAAAGGAAGCCAAAGGTGCGGGGAGCCAAGCTGGAAAACTGGGCGGGCCACCCGAATTACGTCGAGATCCGCACAACTGACGGCGCCCACGAAGTGGTGTATCCCAACCGGGAGCTCTGGGAAAGGAACGGCTGGCCATGACGATCGACAACGGCGCCGAGGACGACCCAGCACCCGGCCGGTGGAGGTCGGCGATCGATGCCCTCGCCGAGAGTCTCGCCCGCCACCTCGGCGAGCCGGTGACCGTGGTCAACACCACCGAGATCGAGCAGGGGTTCTCCTGTCTCGTCCGGGGAGCTGAGCCGTCCGGGCCATCCCTTCAGCTGGCGTGGGAGGGGGTACTCGGCATGGGATACAGCGATGGACAGCCGGACATCAGCGTAGTGCTTTTCCTGTACAGCCGAGGCCGTCGCCTACGGCTCGACGACCAGTCCGGCAGTTATCTCGAGATCGTCTACGAGGGCCCGTTCGACGGCTCCGGAACCTGGCGTGATCTGGGCTGGCTACAGGACGACCTCGGCGAGTTCGAGGGCTACGACAGCTACGGCGACTGACCGACCATTGCGACCGCAGGATCGGCCGTAGCGGGCGGGAATACTCGACTCGCTCCTTCCCGCCTCGACCATGGTCAGCATGACCACGACGTCGCTAGCGGAAGTACGGATAGTCCTGCACCCAGTGGAATCCGCGGCTGCGCAAGGTGAAGCTGTTCAGATCCATGCGTTGCAGGGTGATCGTGACCGGATGGTCGTTCAGGTTTCCGCGGAGTAGCAACTGGTCGGCGGTGGGTCGTTCGGTGGACAGCATCGCGAAGGGTGTTGGGCGTCCGGAATTTTCGTCGGCTACGAGTTCAAGTTGTCCGTTGGGCAGGAAGTCGGCGCGCACGGGTACCAGTTCGCCGTTCATGCGTTGGTAGGTCGCCGCTTTCGGGTCGTCGAAAACTAGCCGCTGCCAACGGTTCTGGTCGGTGGTCAGCGGTGGCACCGATTGTCCGTCGAGGGTGAAGTCGCGTACGTCCCAGATTCCGTACAGCTGGGACTTGGGACTGGCGGGGCCGTACTGGTCTTGCCAGACCACCCAGCGGTCATAGCCGCAACCCAGAGCGACCCAGATACCCAGGGCCACTTGAATCCACAGCGCGATGCGATTCTTCCGGCCGTCGGCGAACAGCGCGGATTGGGTCAGCGGCGCGCAGTCACGTTGCCGCACAAACACATCGACCAGGCGCCGCAGGTACGGGGCGAGCAGGACCACGCTGATCAGCAGCAGATGGGAGGCGAGCACCTTCTCGGGTATGTCGAACGTCAGGTTCGTCAGCAGAACCTGAGCCATACTCGCCAGGCTCACCACCGCGCCCAGCACCGCGGTCCTGGGCACGAACAGCAGCAACCCGGCGACGACTTCCACTGCGCCGAGCGCCATTTCGTACGGATAGGAGCTGCCGATCTGCAACCACAGCACCGACGCCGGACTGAAATCGCCGTACGGCTGCAACAACTGCGCCAGCGTCGGGCCGGGCATCTGGGTGGGGATCAGCTTGGCGAACCCGAACGACAACATCATTCCGCCCAGGCACAACCGCAGGAACAGCAGGAACCAAGCCAGCAGGCGGGGATGAGACGCACGGCGGTCCAAGGCCGTCCACACCGCGGTGACCACCACCGCGACAACCAGGAGGCAGAGCAGCAGCACCCACACAGCCGCCTGGTCGCCGGCTCCGGAATCGTCGTGCTGCACCGCGTCGATCCCGAAGAACGTTCTGCCCACCCAGCCGGTCACGGGGTCGGTCATGGACATGTCCCACGGACTGACGTATCTGCGGACCCAGCGGCCGAGGATGCCGAGCAGTGCGAACGGAATATAGGTGAGGAGCAGGCACCAGAGGCCGAGATAGACGAAACAGAATCGGAACGCACTCTGCGCCAACGGATTCCAGACAGCAGGCGTCGTGGTTCCGGCGGCAAGCGTATCCGTGATCACTGCTGCATCCTCGGGTCCTGCGTGGGGTCGGCATACCGGGCCGGGCAGCCGCGATGGTTGGCCTCGGGACGTAATTCGTAGTGCCAGGGTTCGTTGGCATAGATCTGGCATAACCCGTATTCGGCACCGTGACTGGACAACCACGCCGCGGCCTCGGAGGGACCGATGTCGACCGCCTCCCCCGATACATGCGCAGACGTGTTCGGCGTGGCCACCCATCGGGCGGCCTCCCGCTCCGATCCGTACTTCGAGACCGCCGCGCGCAGTAGCTGCTGCTGGTACTCCGGCGAGCGCCAGCCACTGTTGACGACGAACTCGAGCCCGTCGTCCGCCGCATCCGTCGCCGCTCGGCGCAGCGCATCGAGCAGATCGGGGTCGAGGTTGGCCACGGACGGAACTCCGTCATCGAAGACCGTCACGCCGGCCGGGACCGCACCGTCGTCGACAAGCGGACCGGGCTCGTCGCCGAACCGCGCGACCAAGGAGGATAGCGAGGGCGACGACTGGTAGACAACGACGCCGACGAGCGTCGCGCTGACAACTACGACGGCAGCAAGGACACTCGACCGCAGCCGGCGAGTCGCTGTTTCGCTGTGATTCATGCTTTCAGTCAAGGCAGCGCGGCGTTGCCGTCCTGTATGCGATTTTCGATACGCCGACGATATGTCCCAGCTGGGAGAATCGAGGCCCTATGCGTGTGCTGATCGTCGAGGACGAACCTTATCTGGCCGAAGCCATCCGCGACGGCCTGCGCTTGGACGCGATCGCGGCCGACATCGCCGGTGACGGCGACACCGCGCTGGAACTGCTGAGCATCAACGCCTATGACATCGCTGTTCTCGACCGGGACATTCCCGGGCCGTCCGGCGACGAGATCGCCGAACACATCGTCGCCTCCGGCAGCGGCATGCCGATCCTGATGCTCACCGCCGCCGACCGGTTCGACGACAAGGCCACCGGGTTCGGGCTCGGCGCCGACGACTACCTCACGAAACCCTTCGACCTCCGGGAACTGGTGCTCCGGCTCAGGGCACTCGACCGAAGGCGCGCCAACAATCGGCCACCGGTGCGGGAGATCGCCGGCCTGCGGCTGGATCCGTTCCGCCGCGAGGTCTATCGCGACGGCCGCTATGTCGCGCTGACCCGGAAGCAGTTCGCCGTGCTCGAAGTTCTGGTCGCGGCCGAAGGTGGCGTGATCAGCGCCGAAGAGCTGCTGGAGCGGGCGTGGGACGAGAACGCGGATCCGTTCACCAACGCCGTGCGCATCACGGTCTCGGCGCTGCGCAAACGGCTCGGCGAACCCTGGGTCATCGCGACCGTGCCCGGCGCCGGGTACCGCATCGACACCGGACGTGCGGAAGGATCCGATGGATAGGCAGCCCGGGTTGAGCGTTCGGCTCAAACTCACCCTCAGCTACGCCGGGTTCATCACTCTGGTCGGCGGCTTGCTGTCGATCGCCGTGTGCGTGTTCTACCTGTGGTATCTGCCCGAGGGGTGGATCAATACCAGCGGCAATTTCTGGATCGACCGCTCCGCCCTGTTCCGCGCCTTCGCGCCGTTCGTGGCCACCGTGCTGGCATTTCTGCTGGTGATCGGCTTGGTGGGCGGATGGCTGCTGGCCGGTTGGATGCTCGCCCCGCTGACCCGCATCACCGCCGCCACCCGGATGGCGGCGAACGGCTCACTCTCGCACCGGATCCGGCTCCCGGGCCGCAGCGACGAGTTCCGCGAACTCGCCGACGCCTTCGACACCATGCTCACCCGGCTCGAGGCGCACGTCACCGAGCAGCAGCGGTTCGCCGCCAACGCCTCGCACGAGCTGCGCACTCCGCTGGCGATCACGCAGACGCTGCTCGACGTGGCCCGCAACGATCCGACCCACGATCCGGATGAACTCGCCGCCCGCCTGCACGCGGTCAACGCCAGGGCGATCGACCTCACCGAGGCGTTGCTGCTGCTCAGCCGCGCCGACCGACGAGCGTTCACGCCCGAACACGTCGACCTGTCCCTGATCGCCGAAGAAGCCACCGAAACCCTGCTCCCCCTGGCGGAACGGCACGGCGTCACGCTCGAGACGTCCGGCGACATCACCCGCACCCTCGGCTCGCACGCCCTGCTGTTGCAGCTGACGATGAACCTCGTGCACAACGCGATCGTGCACAACCTGCCGGAGCGGGGCATCGCGTGGGTCATGACCAGTGCCTCCCCGGAAGCCGTGCTGCTCACGGTCGAGAACACCGGTGACACCCTCACTCCGCAACTGGTATCCACGCTGGTCGAGCCGTTTCAGCGCGGTACCGAACGCGTCCGCACCCATCACGCGGGTGTCGGGCTCGGCCTGGCCATCGTCGACAGCATCACCCGAGCCCACGGCGGCACGCTCACCCTCACGCCCCGCCCGGCGGGCGGGCTACGCGTGACGGTCCAGCTACCGGTGCCGCGAATCGCGGCCGAGCGAACTGGCATGATCGCGATGTGAGTTTACGCTTCGGTATTCAGTTGGCGCCGACCGCGACCGAGCTGCCGCAGTTGCGCGCGCTGGCCAAGGTCGCGGACCGGGAGGGCCTGGACCTGCTCGGCATCCAGGATCATCCGTACTCGGGCGGACTGGCCGACACGTTCGCCGTGATCGCCACCGTGCTGGCCGAAACCGAACGGCTGCGGGTGTTTCCGGATGTGGCCAGCCTCCCGTTGCGCGGGCCGGCGATGCTCGGCAAGCAGGCCGCGACGCTGGATCTGCTCAGCGGCGGCCGATTCGAACTCGCCTTGGGCGCGGGCGCGTTCTGGCCGGCGATCGGCGCCATGGGCGGCCCGGTGCGGTCGAATCCCGAAGCGCT
The DNA here is from genome assembly GCF_008704205.1 of Nocardia colli. Classification (GTDB taxonomy): domain Bacteria; phylum Actinomycetota; class Actinomycetes; order Mycobacteriales; family Mycobacteriaceae; genus Nocardia; species Nocardia colli. The sequence goes on from NZ_VXLC01000025.1 coordinate 131,609, forward strand.
GCAAGCACTCGAGGAAGCCACCGAGATCATCCGCGCCATGTGGCTGCCCGGGTCGAAGGCGAAAGTCCATGGCACGCACTACACCGTGCACGGCGTGCAGTCCGGTCCCGCGCCCGCACATCCGGTCGGGATCTGGTTCGGCAGCGTCGGTCCCAAGGCCAACGCCCTCACCGGCCGCATCGCCGACGGCTGGGCCGCCCCCATCCCGCACTACCTGCCATACGAGAAATGGCAAGCGACACAAGACATCATCTCCGCCGCCGCCACCGACGCCGGCCGCAACCCGGCCGACATCACCCGCATGGCCCAGCTCGTCGGAACGATCACCGACACCCCGGGACCGGTCACCCTGCGCGGCGAAGAACCCATCCGCACCGACGCCCCCGGCTGGGCCGCCATCCTCGCCGACCTGGCCAACGAAACCGGCTTCGACACCTTCACCTACTGGCCCGAATCCCCCGACGACACCCAACTCCGCCGCTGGATCGGCGACGTAGTCCCCGCCACCCGAACCTTGTGCGCCTGAAGGCATTCGAGGCCTGGCGGTCGTTAGCGTTGCTTCTCCTGGCTGGCCGCCCACGACGCCAACAGGGCTAGGCCGTCTGCGGTCGCCGTGCCGGCGGGTGCGGTGTAGACGTTCAGGAGCAGGCCGGGGTCGGCGGGCAACTCCATCGACTCGACGTCCAGGTCGAGCCGGCCCACGACCGGATGGTGGATTCGTTTGCGTCCGGATCGGTGGAGCCGGACGTCCCGAGATGCCCAGCGCTGCCGAAATAGCTCACTGCGCGTTGATAATTCACCGACCAGGGTGATGAGTTCCTCGTCGTGCGGATCGCGGCCGGCTTCCATGCGTAGCTTCGCGGCCACATCGCTGACGATTCGGTCGTAGTCGATGAAGAAAGTGCTTGCCGCCTCGGGATCCAGGTATACGAAACGCGCGGTGTTCGCGGGCCGTCGCGGGTCGGCGAACACCGGCGAATACAGCGCGCGGGCAAGGTGATTCGTGGCAAGCACGTCGAAACGGCCGCTGCAAATCCAGGCCGGCGCATCGGTGATGGCGTCGAGCACCTGCCGAAGCGCCGGACGCACCGTCGCGGCGGGTCGCCGGCGGCGGGCACCGCTGGGCGCCTTGGACTGTCGCGCAAGGTGGAACAGGTGATCGCGCTCGGCCTCGTCGAGTTGCAAGGCAGCGGCCAACGCGTCGAGCACCCCGTCGGACGCGCCGGAGAGGCTGCCGCGCTCCATTCGCACGTAGTAGTCGACCGATACTCCCGCCAGCAGCGCCACCTCTTCGCGACGCAGACCTTTGACCCGGCGGTTGCCGCCGTAGGCGGGCAGTCCGGCCCGCTCGGGCGCGATCCGCGCGCGCCGCGAGCTCAGGAATTCCTTGATCTCGGTGCGCAGATCGATCGTGGTCATCCCTTCACCGTAGGCCCCGCCCGCAGGCGAAGGGAGGTCCTGCCGGTACCCCCGACGGCTACGCGCTGCCCCACTCGACGTGCACCCACCGAGGCCTAGGCGACCTTCCAGGCGGCCTCGATCATCGGGAAGATCTCGTCCAAAGCGGTGTCCGGGTCGGAAGACTCGCGGGCCAGTGCGTAGGCATCGATGACGAATCTGGCAATTGCCCGGCAGGATGCGCCGGTCGAGGGGTGGTTACGGTCGGCGGCGATGGCGGTGGCCAGTGATTCGGCGTAGCGCAGGCGCATCGACTGCTCGTATTGGCGCAGGTCGGGGGAATTGTTGATCATGCGCCAGAGGGGGGTGGCCTCGTCGGAGGCGCAGTGCCGGACGATGGCCTGGATTTCGCGGCGCAGTGCCGGGATGAGCGGCTCGTCGGGCGAGCGGTCGGTGACGGCCTGGGTGAGGCGCCGGTCGAAGTTCTCTTCCTGCTCGAAGACCAGGGCCTCTTTCGAGGCGAAATGAGAGAAGAGGGTGGTCACGGCCACGTCTGCCTCGGCGGCCACGTCCCGGATGCCCACTGCGTCGTAGCCGCGTTCCAGGAACAGCCGCAGGGCGGTCTCGGCGATCTTCTGGCGGGTCGCGGCCTTCTTTCGCTCACGACGTCCGACGGTCGGCGCTGTCATGAGCTGATGCTATCAGGTATCAATCAGCACCTGATCCAAATAACTAACCGTTGCAAAACACTAACGGTTAGCGTTATGTTCGAGGCATGAAAGCAGTGCGCTTCGCCGAGTACGGCGGCCCGGATGTCCTGGAACTGGTTGACGTGGCCGAGCCCCACCCGGGCCCTGGTCAGATACGAATCGCCGTGCGTGCGGCGGGAGTGAATCCACACGATTGGCGGGTGCGCGAGGGCCAGTTCCAGCGGATAAACCCGATCCCATTGCCCGCGGGCGTCGGACAGGACGCGTCCGGAGTGGTGGACGAGGTCGGCATCGGGGTCACCGGCATCGCGATAGGCGACTCCGTGCTCGGCCGCGGTTCGAGCACCTACGCCGAGTTCGCCGTCCTCTCCTCCTGGACCCGCCTGCCCGACGGGTTGAGCTTCGCCGAAGCGGCCGGCTACCCGTCGGTGGTCGAGACCGCGCTGCGGATCATCCGGCTGGTCGGCGTTCGACCCGGGCAGACGCTGCTGGTCAGCGGCGCGGCCGGCGGTGTCGGCTCGGCGGTATTGCAGATCGCCCGCGACCGGGGCATCGCGGTGATCGGCACCGCCGGGCCCGCGAACCAGGACTACGTGCGCAGCCTCGGCGCCCGCGCCACCACCTATGGCCCGGGCTGGGTCGAGCGGGTCCGTGCGCTCGGCCAGGTCGACGCGGCGCTGGACCTGAACGGCGCGGGCGTGCTCCGCGGCCTCCTCGACCTGACCGGCGACCCGGACAAGGTGATCACCATCGCCGACCTGGAGGCGCCGATGCTCGGCATCCGCTTCGCCGGCGTGGGCGGCAACATGCCCGCGGCCCTCGCCGAAGCCGTCGACCTCATCACCCGCGAGAAGCTGCACATCCCGGTCGCCCAGTCCTATTCACTCGCCGAAGCGGCGGCGGCCCACGCGGACAGCCAGGCCGGACACACCCGCGGGCGCCGGGTCCTGCTCGTCTGATCCGAATCATCCAGTCGCGCAGCTGGATTCGACGCGACAATCCGGTTCACGATCGACTTCCCCAGGAGATCCACCATGTACCAACCTCGCATCGACGCGGGCATCCAGATGACCACGCGGGACGGCGTAACCCTCACCGGCGACCTCTACCGACCCGCCGACGACGGCCGCTGGCCGGTCCTGCTGCACCGAACCCCCTACGACCGCAAGGACTCCTACCGAGTTTCCGGGATCGTCGCCGACCCGTTGTGGCTCGCCCGGCAGGGGTTCGCGGTACTCGTCCAGGACACCCGCGGCCGGTTCGACTCAGGCGGCGAGTTCGACTTCATCACCCAGGAATACAACGACTCCTCCGACGCAATCGACTGGGCCGCAACACAATCCTGGAGCGACGGCAACGTCGGCAGCTACGGCTCGTCCTATCTCGGAATGGCCGTCTTACAGGCGGTCGCTGCCCGAAATCCACACCTCAAAGCCGCGGTCGCCATGGTCGCCACGGCCGACATGCGCCACACCGCCCGACCCGGCGGCGTGTTCGAGCTCGGCTTCCTCACCACCTACGGCCTCGTCCTGAGCCGCGAAGGTCTCGACCACACATCACTGAATTCTACTGAGCGGGAACATGTTCGAAAGCTGATCGGCGAAGCCTTCGCCGACCCGCACGCCACCCTGAGCCGCCTGCCCCTGACCGGCATCAGCCCGCTCGACGACGAACGGGTCGCGCCGTTCTGGGCCGACTGGCTGCGCTCGCCCCACGACCCGTTCTGGGACCGGCCCACCCTGCTCACCGAGCCCGAACGCGTCACCATCCCGTTCTTGCAGGTCACCGGCTACCTGGATTTCACAAGTCCCACCCAGTTCCGGCTTGCCACCCGGCTGGCCGGGAACGACAACGCCCAGCTCGTCGCCGGACCGTGGAACCACTTCGGCGCGTACTCCCCGCCGGGGCAGGTCGGCGCGCGCGTACCCGCCGACGCCACCGCCGGGGTGCCCACCTGGAATCCGGTGCTCGCCGGCTTCTTCGACCGCCACCTGCGCGGCGGCGACGGCTCGGCTTACCCCACCGCCGACCGATACCTGTCCGGACCGGGCCGGGTCACCTACTTCGTCGGCGGCTCGGACACCTGGGCGCACGCACCCGCCTGGCCGCCCGCGACGACGGTCGCGGAATGGGTCCTCGGCTCCGGCGGCGACGCTCGCACCGCTACCGGCGACGGAACACTCATTTCCCCAGGCGCGGAACATGATTCAAAGATCGGCTCCGACACGTTCACCGCCGACCCGCACGACCCGTTCCCCACCCACGGCGGTGCGATCACGGTCGAAGGCGACCCCGCGACGACGCCGCAAGGCATCCAGGACCAGCGGGCCGTCGACGGGCGCGCCGATCTGCTCGTCTATACCAGCGATCCGCTGACCGAGGACCTGACCATCGCCGGACAACCGGAACTGCGCACCTTCCTCAGCAGCACCGCCCCGGACGCCGACGTCTGCGTCACCTTGGTCGACGTCGAACCCGACGGTTTCGCCCGCAACGTCGCCGACGGGGCCCAGCGTGCCCGGTACCGCAACGGCGGCGACACCGATTGGCTCGATGCCGGCGAACCCGGCCGCGTGACCGTCACCCTCAACGACGTCGCCCATCGATTCCGCGTCGGCCACCGGATTCGCGTGCAGATCGCCGGATTCAGCTTCCCGCGCTTCAGCCGAAATCTGCACACCCGCACCATTCCCGAGTTCGGCACGCTCGACGAGGCCGTCACCGCACAGCACACCGTGCATTACGGCCCAGCCACCCGGTCCGCCCTGCGCCTGCCGGTGCTCGGCGGATGACCGTAAACACCAGCAGAAGGAGTCCCCAGTGTCCGAAATCGTCGTCATCGCCAGTCTCCAGGCCAAACCGGAGCGCGGCGCCGAATTGCTCGCGCTGCTCGCCGAACTGATCCCCCCGGTGCTGCACAGCGAACCCGGCTTGCAGCGTTATGCCTTCTACGTCGAACCCGGCACGGATCCCTTGCGCGTCACCGTGATCGAGAAATACGCCGCCGAAGCCGACCTGGAAGCACATAACAGCGGCGTCCTGGTCGACTATCTGCCGCGGCTGCTCGATCTGGTCGATCCGGCTCCGCACACCGTGGAACTACGCCCGGCATCGCTGGCAGTCACCGTCAGCGACAGCGACGCCGCGCGGCTGACCATCTAGCACCTGTATCGAATCGCGCAGACCAACTGCGTAACCCGACCCCGCCGGTCGGCGGGACTGCCCCCGCTGACCGGCGGGACTGCGTCGCCGCCGAAGCGTTTTCGCGACTCGCGATGGGACCGTGGTGGAGATCCGAGTGGATCGACGCCGCATACCGTTGCGGGGAATCTCCCACCGGCGCAGGCCCGGCCGGGGACAGACAGGAGAACTATGTCCGGCACGAAACCGAGCGGCGATATGCGCTCGACCGTTGTAGACCGACGCCGGTTACTCCTCGGCGTGCTCCCGGCCGCCGCGTTGCTGGCGGCCGGCTGCGGCGAGTCCGATGCCGACAAGCAAAGCGCCCCAAGGCGACTCGCGCTGATCTATAACGGTCCGCAGGGCTGCCCCGGCTGTGCGCCCGCGATCGCCGACGTGCTGCGGCACGCCCCGCACCCGTTCGAGGTCGAATACGTCGGCCCCGGCACCGGAACGCCGCTGACCGCAGCCGCGCTGGCCGAAGCGCAGCTCTACGTCCAGCCCGGCGGCGGCGCCGACCTCGACGGAACCTGGCGGACCCTGCGCGACTCCGCCGACCTGATCCGCGACTGGGTCCGCAACGGCGGCAGCTACCTCGGCTTGTGCTTCGGCGGCTACCTGGCCGGCCGCGACCCCGGCTTCGACCTGCTCCCCGGCGACACCGACGGATACGCCGGCTCCCCCGGCGCCACGGTCCCCGACGATCGCGACACCGTCGTCGCCGTGACCTGGCAAGGCAAGCCGCGGCACATGTACTTCCAAGACGGCCCAGCCTTCCTCCTGGACAACGGCGCCGACGCCACCGTGCTCGCGACCTACCCCAACGGAATGGCAGCCGTCGTCGTCGCCCCCTACGGCAAGGGCCGAGTCGGAGTCAGCGGCCCCCACCCCGAGGCCGACGAATCCTGGTACGCAGATAAAGGATTGACCAACCCCGACGGCATCCACCTCGACCTGGCCTACGAATTGATCGAGGCGACCACCACCCGCCGGTGAACCCGCTTGGGGCAGGACCGTACTTTCTGGGGATTGGTGCGCGGGAATCCCCCGCATACGCTTAACTCACCATTCACTCGAATTCTTTCCTGCACAACAGGAGTCACGTGATGATCGAATCTCGCCGGTTTGCCATGCCCAGAATCCGGAGCATCCGACTGGCCGTCGCCACAGCGGCAGCACTCGCCGGCTCCACGGTGCTCGCGGGACCGGCACTGGCCACACCTCAGGTTCTCACCGTCGAAGACAATCAGCATCTCAACGCCGACGGCACCGTGGACGTCATCGGAACCTACCGCTGTAGCGGCGGTCCGAGCAACATCCTCTTGGGCGACTCGGTATTGGACCAGCAGAGCGACAACGTCGGCTCACCGTCGACCACGATCCCGGGCACCTGCGACGGCGCCGCGCACCCCTACACCATCCACTTTCCGGCCGGGAGCTACTTCTCCTTCCAGCCGGGCCCGGCAACCTTCACCAGTATCTGGTCCTTCTACGACGCAGCGGGGAATCCCACTGCGGCCGAACTCGTCAATGCCCCGATCACCTTGCGGCGCTAAGTGTTTCGCGACTCCTATCGTTCGGGCGCCTCGTTGATCGTTTCGGCGATCAGTGAGGTGTGGGGTGGTCGCACGATTCCGTAATGCGTGGTGTCCAGTCGATGCCACTGAGTCTTCGGCCCCAAGTGCGTGGGCCAATCCTGCTGCTGCGCAGCTGAACTCGGCCCGTCGACACCCGCCTGTTCGGCGAGCCAAAGTTCGCTCGGGGTGTGCGCCAGGTGCGGAAGCCTGTGTTCGACCATGCTGTTCAGGTTGGCGCGACAGCATCGGGCCAGCCGTTCGGCGTAGGCGGTTGCCGCCGCGGCACCTGCGTGGTCCAGCTCCTGAGCGAAAACGTCATCGAGTCGCGCCTGGTCGTACGCGCGCACCACAGCGCTCGCTCCCGGAGGTGGCGGATCGATCAGATGCAGCCCTTGCGCAGGCCGCCCCGCGGCCTCGGCTTCGGCGGCCATCCCGATCGCCACCCAGGCCCCGAAGGACCAGCCGGCCAATTGCCATCGCCATTCCTCAGCCGGGAAACGGGTCCGCAGGGCGACGTAATAGTGGTGTGCGCGCTCGGTCAGCGTCCAGGTCGGCGCGGTGGCCTGCCGCAGCGCCGGGTCGGCGATGAGGCACACCGTGAGGTGCGGCGCCAACGCGGAGACGAGCGCCCGATAAGCCTGAATGTCACCGCCCACCGGATGCACCAGGCACACCACGTCCGATCCGGTCCCCTCCTGCCAGACGTCGAGCACGACGTCCTCCGGACCGGCCGTCCCCGCCGCTTCGGCGAGCCGGGACAGGACCTCGTCCAGACTCACCCGGTGGCTCAGCCGAGCCAGGTCCAGCTCGACGTTGAAATGCTGTTTGATCGTGTCCAGCAGATCGAGCATGGTGAGCGAGTCGGCGCCCAGGTCGTAGAGCGATGCGTGCGGATCGAGATCGTCCAGGCCCAGCGCGTCGCACAGCTCCGCACGTAGCAGCCGTTCCGCCGATTCGACCACCACACCACCGCCCGCCGGTGTCGTGGCTGCTGCGGGAGCGGCATAGAAGGAGCGGGCCTCGTCGAGATCGGTGGTACAGACCAGCAGTTGCGGCAGTTGCACGCCGAGGGCGCGCGCGAACACCCGTTGCCCCTCGTGATCGGTGAGGCCGACGGCCAGGTGCGCCCGATGCCGGGCGTCTGTCGGCAAGGCCCGCACCGCCATTCCGGTTTCTCGCCACACATCCCAGCCGATGCTCACCCGCAGCGTGGTGTCGTCTGCTCCGCTCCGGTATCCGGCGAAACCGTCCAGCAGCGCGTTCGCGGCGGCGTAGTCGAGCTGGCCGATTCCGCCGAACCGGGCCGCCATGGACGAGCAGTACACGGCGAGGGTGGGCCGGTGCTGCTGGATCAGGCGCTCCATCAGCAGAGCTCCCCGCAGCTTTGCTGCGATCCCCTGCCGCGCCGTGTCGGGATCTCGGCGCGCGATCAGCCCGCCGGCCGCCACGCCGGCCGCATGCACGATGCCGTCGAGCCGGTCCAGCCGATCGCCGATGCGCCGCACGAGCACGTCGAGATCGGTCTCGGCCAGATCCGCATCGATGGTCTCGACCCGATCGGCCCAGGGCGCCAACACTTCTGGGAGGTGTGCGTGCCTGGCCAGCAGTGCGACCCGGCCCGCGCCGTTGTCCAGCAACCAGTCCGCCACACTCGCGCCGATGCCGCCGGTCCCGCCGAGAATCAGATACGTGCCGCCCGCGACAGTAACGACGTCTCCCGTATCCACGGAGACGGGCGACACCAGCTGCTGCCACCAATATCCCTGCCGCAGAGCGAGATCCTTCGGCACCTCGGCATCACTGTCGAATCCGCTCGTCAATTCCGCAAGCGCCGCGGCCCATTCGCTCGGAGCCGTCCCGGGCAGATCGATCCAGGACCCGGGCACACCGGTCTCCTGCGTCCCCACCTCGCACACCCCGGCAAGGAGATTCGGCTCCGGCCGTAGCACCGCCCCATCCACCGGGCGTGCCGCCGCCGACAACCACCACACGCGAACACGTTGCGCGACCCGGTGATCCGCCACCGCACGGAGCAACGCGGCGGGGGTATCGACACACGCCCAGTTCGCTCGTTCGACACTGGCCGGTCCGACTGGTCCGTCGACGCCCAAGGGCAGCGCGTGCACCCAGTCGATCCCGTCGCAATCGATATCGGCGAGCACGTCGAGCAGCTGCCGAAGCGATCCCGAATCTGCGGGGTCGACGTCGAACACGTCTTCTCCCGCGTGCCGGTAACTGTCTCGGGCGACGACCTGGACGACGCGGAGGTGCGCCCGCCCGAATGCCGCCACCAATGCGGGGTCGGATGGACCGTCAGTCATCAAGACCAGCAGTCGATTCCGTGGCGATGCCGCCGGAGCACCGGCGCGACGCAGCCGCACCCAGTGCGGCTGATGCAGCCAGTCGGCTTTCGGCAGCCGTCGCGGTCCGGTCTCGGCGACCGATTGCGGCTGCTGCACTGCCGGTTTCGCGCGCGGGAAGTCGAACTCGGCGAGATCGAAAGCCGGCGGCGGAAAGTTCCACGGTGACTGCGCCGGTCCGCTCGGCCACGCGATGGACCGACCGGACAACCAGGCCTCCACCAGCTCACCCGGCGCCGAAGTAGCGGATACCGGGTCGGCGACCGTCTCCACGGCGACCACCTCGCCCGCCCGCAACCACCGCACGGCATCGGCCGCATCGGTGCAGACCACGGCCATCCGCCACCGTCGATCGGGCCGACCTGCCTGCAAGTGGCGCAGCACCTGCGCGTAAGCCTGCGGGTACTCCGCCAGATACTCGGCGACCCGCGCCGCATCGGCCCGCAGCGCGACTTCACTACTGCTCGAAAGCATCAGGCAGGCAACAGACTCCGGCGCGGAACCAGTATCCGGACCGGCCTCGAGCACGACATGCGCATTGACACCACCGATACCGAAACTGCTGACCGCCGCCACCCGCGGCCGGTTCACCGGCCACGGTCGCGCCTCAGTAGGCACGTAGAACGGCTCGAGGTCGTCGACTAGCTGCGGGTTGGGCGCCCGGAAATCCACTGTCGGCGGGATCAATTCATGGTGCAGCGCAAGGGCGGCGCGGATCAGCCCGATCACCCCGGCCGCCGCGCCGAGATGGCCCAGCTGACTCTTGACCGACGACAGCGCACACCCACCCGATTCGGCCGAGTCCAACGCCTGCCGCAGCGCCCCGACCTCCACCGGATCACCGAGCCGGGTACCCGTACCGTGCGCCTCGACGTAGGCGACCTCGTCACCACGACGACCGCTGCGGCGCAACGCGGTCCGAATCACCGCCCGCTGCCCGGCCAGCCCCGGAGCGCTGTACCCGAGCTTCGCCGAGCCGTCGTTGTTGACGGCGGACCCGGTGATCACGCCGTACACGGTGTGGCCGTTGCGGCGCGCCACGGACAGCCGCTCCAGCACCACCACACCCACCCCGCTCCCACCGATCGTGCCGCCGGCATCGTCGCTGAACGGACGGCAATGCCCGTCGGGCGAGAAGATGTGCTGCGGGCGGTATCGATACCCGTCCGCGAGCGTCGGATCGACCAGCACCCCGCCGGCGAGCATCACCTCCGCCTCGCCGTTGCGCAGCATCCCGGCCGCAAGGTGCACGGCGACAAGCGAACTCGCGCACGCCGCCTGCGCGGTGAACACCGGACCGGTCAGCCCGAGATGGTAGGCCACCTTGGTGGCGAGGAAGTCCTTGTCGTGGTGCTGCGCGAGCTGGAACTCGTCGGGCAGCAGCGCCGGATCGGCCTCGCGCAGCAGGGTCTGGAAGTAGGTGTTCTCCCCGCACCCGGCGATCAGACCCACGAGCCGATCGGACGGGTCGGCGATGCCCGCATGCGCCAGTGCCTGTACGCAATTCATCAGCAGGTGACGCTGTTGTGGGTCCATCACCGCGGCATCGCGCCGGTTGATGCCGAAATGCGCTGGGTCGAAGGCCAGGAGACCCGCCATTTGACTGCGCGCGCCCACCACACCGGTTGGGGCGTCGAAGAATTCGATACCCCGCCCGGCGCTCTGCACCATGTCCCAGAACGCTGCCACATCGTCCGCACCGGGGAGCCGGACCGCCATGCCGACGACGGCGATCGGTTCGTCTACCGCGGCCGCCTCTCGCGGCCCCTGCGCGGCAGGCACATTCGCCCCGTCCACGAACCGCGCCAGCGCACCGATGGTGACATGCTCGAACAGATCAGCAACGGTGAACCGGAGACCCAGCGCGGCACTGCAATGCAGATGAAAACGCATCAACGCCAAACTTGTTGCGCCCGCACCGAAATACGTCTGCTCCGGCCCGATCGGCACACCGGTCGACGCCTCGAACGCCGCCGCCAGCTCCGCTTCGCGCGCCGACCACAGGGTTGGCGCAACGGTCCGGATCAAGTCCTCGCCGGGGGCGCTCGCCGCCGCCCGCCGATCCAGCTTGCCGCTCGGCGTCCGCGGCAGCTCCGCCACCACCCTGAACCGATCGATGCTGACCGGACCGGGCAGCAACCGCGCCAAATGTGCCGTCAGCTCGGGCACTTCCGGTACCGCACCGCGACACTGCAGGCAGGCCACCAGGGCACCACCGTCACGCACCACCACGGCCTGCACGACCCCGGGATAGCGCAGCAGCGCCACCTCGAGCTGCCCCAACTCGACTCGATGCCCGCTCACCTTGATCTGCTCGTCTTCCCGACCGACGAAGTGCAGCAGGCCTTCTCGATCGAAGAATGCTCGATCACCGCTGCGATAGCACAACCCGACTCCGGCCACCTCGACTAACCTGTCCGCGCCGGAATCACCCAGATAGCACCGAGTCGCCATCGAACCACCGATCAGCAGCTCCCCCACCGCCCCCGGCGGCACCACCAGACCGGCCTCGTCCACCACCCGCAGCACCGCGTTGTCGATCGGTCGCCCGACCGACGGCCGTTCCGGCCACCGCATCGGATCCGAGTCCAGGGACAACGTGCTCACCACGTGCGTTTCCGTCGGCCCGTAGTGATTGAACAGCCGCGCCCCCGGCATCCCCGCGAACCAGCGCCGAATCGCGTCGGTGGATACCAATTGCTCGCCCGCAGTAATCACCTCGCGCAGCCGCGCCGGATACCGGCCGGACTGGACGCCGTGCTCGGCCAGCAGCTGTAATGCCACGTAAGGCAAGAAGATTCGCTCGGCACCGGCCGAATTCAGCTGATCCAGCAAGGCGGGCATGTCGTGTCGCCACTGCGGCTGCGTCAGGTGCAGACATCCCCCACCGCACAGCGTCGAGAAGATCTCTTGGAACGACACGTCGAACGACAGCGCGGAGAACTGCTGCGTCACCGCCGCGGCACCCAGTTGCCCCGAATCCGACTGCCACCGAAGCAGATTGCACAGCGTGCGATCGGGTACCTGCACGCCTTTCGGCGTCCCCGTAGAGCCGGAGGTGAACAGTAGGTAGAGCGGCCACTCGCCGCTTGCCACATTTTCGGTTGCACCGCTGCGCAATTCGTCACTCGGCTCGGTATCCGAGGACAGCGTGACCGGGTGGCGGGCGACGACTCCGTTGTCGATGGCGTCCCAGGCCTCGACCGAGTTCGGCGACAGCAGTACGCACAACGGTTGAGCCTGCTCGAGCATCTGGTGCAGGAGCGCGGGCGGATAGGCGGGATCCAGCGGTAGCGCGGTCAGGTGCAGGCGAGCCAAGGCCAGCAAGGACACCACATGTTCGATCGACGGCTCGAAGAACAGCGCGACACAGCGGAGCCCGTCCTCGCCTGCCGAAAGTGCTCGGCTTAACGAGATTTCACCGGCCAGGCCGGCCGCGAAGGCGTCGAGCTCGGCGTAGCTCACCGTGCGCCCGCCGACGCTCAGTGCCGGCGCGTCCGGAGTCAGCGCGACCTGCCGGGCGAATCCCTCGGCCACCGTGGTGAACGACAGCGGCACCGACGCACCGCGCCCGCTCTCCGGCAATGCGCTGCGGTAAGACGCAGCGAGGTCGGACGGCTTTTCCGTGCCGTGATCGAGCACCACGTCCAGACCGCGCTCGAACAGCCCGGCCAGCGCCGTCACCTCGGCCTCGTCGAAATGATCCTCGGCGTACTCCCACAGCAGGTCCATGCCGTCGGCGCGCTCGACCACCGACAGCGTCAGCGGGCATTTGGCCTCGGGCGCGGCGACCCACTGCGGGCGGGCCGTACAGCCGGGCAAGCTCAGCGCCCCGAAATCGGTGTTCTCCAAGACGAGCAGCGTGTCGAACGGCGCACTGCCACTGGCGAATTCGGTATCGGCGAGAACGTCGGCCAATGCCACGTCCTGCCGGTCCAGCACCTCCCGGACGCACTCACCCAGCCGCCGCAGCTCTTCGCTCGCCTCGGCGCTCGGCCGGACGGTCAACGGAAGCAGCACCGTGTTGGCGAACATCCCTACGCTGGTCTCGAATTCCGACAGTGCCCGATTGGCCACGGGCGCGGCGATCCGCAACCTGGTCCGCCCGGTCACCGCGTACAGGCTCCACGCGAAGACGCCGAGCAACACCTGAAAACGCGTGAGCCCCAGATCGGCGCACAACCGGTCCACCCGGCCGTGGCGATCGGTGTCGAGCGAGGTGTGCAGCAGCCGTGCGGTGGAGACAGTCTGCTCCCGCGCCGGTCGCAGCGGATCGTTGGCCGGCTCCACATTCGCGTAGTAGCGGGCTAATTCGCTCCGTTGCGCCCGATATACCTCGGCGGCGAACCATTCTCGCTGCCAGACCGCGAAGTCGAGCGGAGTCGGTGCGGTGCCGCGGGTTTCGGATAGCCCGCCCGCATAGCCGGCCGACAGGTCGGCGAACAGCACACCGAGCGACCAGCCGTCGACCGCGATGTGATGCAACCGCAGCAGCAGCGTGCCGCCACCGTCGTGCGCGAGCCAGCACGCCGCCAGCATGCGCGGCCGCGCGAGATCGAAAGCGACACCGAAGAATCGATCGGCGAAGTCCTGTCGCGTGTGCTCGTCGCGCGACGCCCCGGCATCCGGCTCCACCCACGGGTCATACGGGTCGCCGACCACTTGCCGCAACCCTTCGGGCGCGGCCGTGAACCCGGTCCGCATCGCCGGGTGCCGAACCACCAGTGCACGCAGGGAATTGCGCAGCGCCTCGGCATCCAGCGCACCGTCCACCTGGAACACCAGCGGCACGTTGTAGGCCCGCGACCGCGGTGATCGCTGCTGCAACAACCACATTCGCTGCTGTTCGCTGGTGGCCGGCGCCGCGCCTGCCTCGGCGGGAATCGGCAGCGCCGCATAGGACGAATTGCCGCGCGCCGTGTCGACGGCCGCGGCCAGCTCCGCGAAGTCCGCCTGCAACACCAGCCCCTGCGGAATATCGCAACCCCAGCGCCGCTGGACCAGGTGCCGAAACCGCAACGCCGCCAGCGAATCACCGCCACAGGCGATCCACCGATCCCCCGGCCGCGGATCCGCCAGACCCAGCACCTGCCCGATCACATCCAGCACCACCCGGTGCCGCGGAGCGACCTCCGCTGCCACGGTGTCCGCCCGCCACGGCTGATCCGCACGGCTCAGCAACGCGGCCTGGTCGACCTTGCCATTGGCGGTCAACGGCAGAGCGTCGACCCGGTAGAGACGATGCGGTCGCATGTAGGTCGGCACGGTGGCCGCCAGATGCCGATCCACGGCGGCGAACGCCAGCTCCGGCTCGGTCACCAGGTAGGCGAGCAACTCCACCGGCCCGTGCTCGTCGGTGCGCCGGGTGCACGCGAACGCGTGCCGGATTCCCGGGTGCGCGATGAGCTGTCGCTCCACCTCGCCGGGCTCGATCCGGAAGCCACGCACCTTCACCTGCCGGTCGACGCGCCCGACGTATTCGATGTCCCCGTCCGCATTGCGGGACACCAGATCGCCGGTGCGATAGAACCGTTCGCGACCGCCGTCGTGCCATGGCAACCGCACGAAACGCCTGTCGGTTTCCTCGGGCAGGTTGCGGTATCCCACCGCGACACCCGCGCCGGACAGATACAGCTCGCCGACCTCGCCCACGACGGCCGTCCGTTCCGTGTCCGGCACGACCACCAGCGCCCCGGTGTCCGGCAGCGGTCGCCCGATCGGCACCCGATCCGCCGAGTACTCCCGCGGAATCGGATAGCAGAGCGCGAAAGTCGTTGTCTCCGTTGGCCCGTACACATTGTGCAGCTGGGTGGTCGCGTCGGCGTTGTCCCGATACCACCGGCGCATCAGGGTGACGTTGAGTTGCTCCCCTCCGACCAGCACCTGATCGACCGTCGCGAAACAGTCGGGGACCGCGTCAACCATCGCGTTGAACAGGGCCGTCGTCGTGAAGACGGTGTCGATGCGTTCGCGACGCAAGGTGGCGGCCAGCCGGTCCGGCGTCTGCGCGGTGACATCATCGATGATCACGCAGCACCCGCCGGTCACCAGGGGCACCCAGACCTCGAAGCTCAGCGCGTCGAACGCCGGATTCGACAGGCACGCATAGCGTCTGCCCGGCGCGATCGGAAGGTATCCGGGCCGAGCCAACCGCAGGATTCCCGCGTCGCGCACCTCGACGCCCTTGGGCAGTCCGGTCGTGCCCGAGGTGTAGAAGAGAAATGACGCCGAGGCCGGTGGACCCGGCGATCCGGCGACTACCCGATCGCCGGCCAGCAGCGTCGAGACCTGGAGCGACAGCAGCGATTCCGCGAGTGCCACCCCGTCCTCGTGCACGACCGCCACCGCACCCGAGTCCCGGAGAATGTGGCGGCGGCGATCCGGCGGGCTCTGCCGATCCAGCGGCACCACCTGAGCACCCAGTCGCAGTAGACCGAGCATGACGCAGATCAGCTGCCACCCACGCGGCAGCGCCACCGCGACCGCATCGCCGGGCCGAATACCCCTGTCGGCCAACGCCAGCGCGGCCGTTGCGCCGAGCGCGTCGACAGTCGAGTACTCCAGCCGACGTTCGCCGTCGCACAGCGCGACCGCGTCGGGCGTGCGCTGAGCCTGAACGTGCACAGCGGCGGCCAGGCTCGCCGCCGCCGGTTCGGCACCCATCACGACTCCATCGCGGAGGCCGAAAGCTCAGCCAGCTCAGCAACAATGAGCTCGGCCACCCGGGGCAGCTGATCGCCTTCCAGCATCTCCCAGTGACCGCACTCCACCGGCACCACCGACAGGCCGCCCGCGGCCCGCTCGCGCCAGAAGTCCGCCGCCGCGGCATATTCCGGCGTATCGGCGGGTCCGGTCACCGCTTGCATGAAGACCACCCGCGCCGCCGACAGCGGCGGCCGGTAGTTGCACCCGGTCATCCGATTGTGGTTGTAGATCTGCAGGTACCGCTCGATCTGCGCATCGTCGATGCCCGGGTACATGCCGTTGAACCGGACCAGCTTCTCCCGGAACTCCGCTGCCCCAACGGGTTCGATCGCCGCGGGATCGGCAGTACCGTTCGTGTCGAGCAACACCACACTCACCTGGGCATGCCCGCGCGCGGTCAGCTGGCGGCCCATCTCGTAGGCCACCAGTCCGCCGTAGGACAGACCACACAGCACCACCGACTCCGCGGGATCCGGATCGATCAGCTTCAGGTATCGCTCGGCCATCGCCTCCACGCTGGGCAGCGGCGTCTGTCCTGGATCGATCCCGGGCGACTGCATCCCCTGCACGGTCATCGTCTCCGGAAGCGCCGCGGCCAGCGGCAGATAGCAGAACGCGGTGCCGCCGGCCGGATGCACGCACACCACCCGCTGCGGCCCGGTGCCCGTGCGCAGCTCGATGACGGTGCTGTCCGGCGCGAGGTCGACGTCCGCGCGCAGATGGGCAGCGAACGCCTCGATCGTCGGATACCGCATGAGGTCCGGCACCGGTACCGGCCGGCCGAACTCCGCGGCGATGGCGTCGGCCACCCGGATGGCCGAGATGGAGGTGCCGCCGACGTCGAAGAAGTTGTCGGTGATCCCGATCGTGGGGTGGACCAGCACCCGTCGCCAGATCCGATACAGCGCCATCTCCACGTGCTCGCGCGGGCTGCTGGTATTCACCCGCGCCGCGTGTTCGGCACGGATCCGCTCCAGCAGCGCCGGACGATCCAGTTTTCCGCTGCGGTTCAACGGAAACGGATCGATCTCGGCGACAACCGCGGGAATCATGTAGTCCGGCAACAGATTCGACAGAGCGGTCCGCCAGTCGTGCGAAGAACGGCCCGCTGCGGTCCCGGCGACGGCGGCGACCAGACGCGGCTCACCGTTCGGCGCGCGATCGAGCAGCATCATCGCCTCGCGTCCGCCCGACACCGCGAGCAGCGCCGCCTCGACCTCCCGCGGCTCGATCCGGAAACCGCGGACCTTGACCTGATCGTCACTGCGGCCGACGAATTCGCCGGTGCCGTCGTGCCGCCAGCGGGCCAGATCCCCGGTGCGATACATGCGCTCGCCGACCACCGTCGGATCGGCGACGAACCGTTCGGCGGTGAGATCGGGCCGGTTGAGGTAGCCCCGGGTCACCCCGGCCCCGGCGACGTACACCTCGCCCACCACCCCGGCGGGCACCGGTCGCAGTCGCTGATCGAACACATACATGCGGGTGCCCGGCAGCGGACGACCGATCGGGCACGGCCGTTGCCGCGGTTCGGGATCGATGTGCGCCGAGCTGTAGACCGTGGTCTCGGTCGCCCCGTAGCCGTAGAGCACCCGCAGTCCGGGCAACACCTGCCGCAACCGCGCCAGCGCGATCTCCGAGAGCGCCTCGACCCCGGACTTCACCTGCCGCAATGCAGATCCGGCCAACCGCTGATGCGGGTCCTCATCGATCCATCGAACGAAGGCAGGGGGCAGAAAGGCCTGTTCGACGCTGTGCATCCGCAGCCAATCGAGCAGCTCCGCCGGATCGCCCCGCAACTGCTCGGGCACCACGTGCAGAATCCCGCCGGTGGTCAAGGGCAGCAGCATCTCCTGCAACGAGGCGTCGAAGCCGATGCTCGACCAGGCCGACGCCGGTACACCGGGCAGCGCGCCGAACCGCTGCAACCACTGGTCGAGCAGGTTGACCAGGCCGCGGTGCGGCACCGCGATACCTTTCGGCCGGCCCGTGGACCCCGAGGTGTACACGACGTAGGCCAGGTTCGCCGCCGCGACCTCGACGCCGGGGAAGTCGTCGCGATCGGACTCCTGTTCGACCGCGGTCACGTCCAGCCACCACGGTGGCCGGCTCTCGACGTCGCTGAGCACCAGGGCCGGTCCGGCGTCGGCGACCATCGCAGACAGCCGGTCCTCCGGCTGGGCGGGATCCAGCGGCAGGTACGCCGCGCCCGTCTCGAAGATGGCGAGCATGCCGACCACCAGCGCCGACGAGCGGCGCACGTGCAGGCCGACCACCTGCTCGCGGCCGACGCCGCGGGCGATCAGGGCGTGCGCGAGCCGGTGCACCCGCCGCCGCAGCGTGGCGTAATCGAGCTGCTCCGGTCCGCACACGAGCGCGAGCTGCTCCGGCCGTTCCCGCGCCTGCTCCTCGAACCGGCGGATGACGCCACCGGGCGCGAACGGGGTCGTCGGCTCGCCGATGCTCCACTGCCCCAGCACAGTTCGCCGCTCGTCCGGATCGAGCAGGGCCAGGTCCGCGACCGCACGGCCGGGGTGCTCGACCATCTGCTCCAGTGCGCGCAGCAGATAGCGGCCGTAGCGTTCGATCGTCGTCCGTTCGAACAGCGCCGTGGCGTATTCCAGCTCGATGCCGAGACTGCCGTCCTCGTCCACCAGTCCGAGCGCCAGATCGAATTTGACCGGGGCGTCGTCGATGTCGAGCGGTTCGACGTCGACGCCGGGCAGTTGCAGCCGCCCGCGCAGCGGGGGGAACTGCGCGCACGCGGTCTGGAACAGCGGCGTGTGCGCCGGACTGCGGGGTGGATTGATCAGCTCCACCACCTGCTCGAACGGCAGGTCGGCGTGTTTGAGCGCACCCCGTAGCGTGCGATGCACCTGGCCGAGAAGCGTTGTTGTATCAGGTGATTCGGAGAGGGTGACCCGCACCGCGACGGTGTTGACGAAGAACCCGATCGCTTCCGCCAGCTGCCCACGGCCGCGGTTGGCCGTCGGCACCCCGATGACCAGGTCGGTCTGGCCGCTCAGCCGGGACAGCAACACCGACCATCCGGTTAGCACGGTCGTGTACAGGGTGGTGCCGTGCGCGTGGGCCAGCGCGCGCAGGCCGGCGGCGAGGCGCTCGTCGAGCGCGAACCGCACCCGGTCACCCCGATGGTCCTGTTCGGGCGGTCGCGGCCGGTCGGTCGGCAACTCGAGCAACGGCGGGGAACCGGCGAGAGTCCGCGCCCAGTAGGCGGATTGGACGGCGGGCTCGTCGCCGTCCAGCCATTGCCGCTGCCACCGGGCATGATCCGCGTATTGCTGCGGTAGCGGCGGCAGGTCGGCTTCGACGCCGCTCAGCGCCGCGGCGTACAGCACGCCGAGGTCGCGCAGCAGAATCGTCCTGGACGTGCCGTCGTAGACGATGTGGTGCACCGTGATCAGCAGTACTCGGCGATCCGGGGCCAGTACGGCCAGGTGGGCCCGGGCGAGCGGACCGTATACCGGATCGAACGGTGCGCCGGCGTTGTGCAGGCGCAGCTCGGCCAGACGTGCTGCGGCATCCGGAGATTCGGTCAGATCCACGATCTCCAGGGCGAAGCCGGTCTCGGGCGGATCGATCACCTGGTGCACCGCCGCATCGCTCGGAACCAGGCGGGTGCGCAACGCGGCATGGCGCGCGGCCAGCGCGTCGAAGGCGCGGCCGAGGGCCTCGTGATCCACCGCCCCGCGCAGCTCGAACGCCGCCGCCTCGTTATAGGCCACGCTGGCCTGGCCGTGCTCCGTGTGGATCCACAGTCGCTGCTGTCCGAAGGCGAGTGGGGCCTGCTCCAAGTTCATACGATCCACCAAACTCTTTCCAGCCGAGCCCAATTCGGGCATGGTCAATCGCCCGCCGGCGGCCGGCGATGGCCGTGTCCTGGATGCTCTCACGCCGAAAATCATTCGGGCATCACATAAAAATCAGTGACGTTGTAAGACAGGGTTATTGCCCTGTTATAGAGCAGTTTCCAATTATCAACTAACGCACGGAGTTCGGATTCGGTGGCTAGCATGGCCGTCCAGCACCAGGTTCGACGACGGCGAGGCTTCGATGACCGAGACAACCGGAAATCCCTATCAGTCGCTGCCGGTGCGCGCATTCTGGCGTCCGGCCGTCGCCGAGCCCGACATATCCGCCATCACGGGGGTGTGGTCGCCGAAATTCGCGCTCGGCCAAGATGATCCGATCATCACCGCAGGCTCCTGTTTCGCGGCCCGGCTCGGGCGGGCCCTGATCGAGCACGGAATGCATTGGTTCGATGCCGAACCCGCCCCCGCGGGACTGACCACCGAGCAGCGCCGAAGCGGCCACTACGGCGAATTCTCCTTCCGCACCGGCACTATCTACACCGCTGCCGTGCTGCGGCAGTGGCTGTCCTGGGCGTTCGGGTATTCGGCGCCGCCCAGGGATGTCTGGCAGGCCGACGGCCGGTTCTACGATCCGTACCGGCCCGCCGTCCAACCGGACGGATACGCCTCGGCGCAGGAAATGCTCGACGCGAGGGCGGTCACCCTGGCGGCGATCCGCGACGCGGTCACGGCGGCCAGTTGCTTCATCATCACCCTGGGGCTGACCGAGACCTGGCGCGACAGTGTCCACGACACCACCTACCCCGCCTGTCCGGGTACCGTGCGCGGCAGCTTCGATCCGCAGCGACATATCTTCCGCAACAACACCTTTACCGAGGTCTACACCGACCTGACCGAGGCGATCGCGCTGGCCCGCACGGCCAATCCGGGGCTGCGGGTACTGCTCACCGTGTCCCCGCAACCGATCACCGCCACCGCGACCGGCCAGCACGTGCTCGTCGCCAACGCCGACACCAAATCCCTGCTGCGCGCGGTCGCCGGGCAGGTAGCGCGGGAAAACCACGACATCGACTACTTCCCCTCCTACGAACTGATCACCAGCCCGCCCTTCCGCAGCATGTTCTACGGGCCGAATCTGCGTGAGGTGACACCGGAGGGCGTCGACTTCGTCATGGGCCATCTGCTGTCCGCCCTCGCCGGCCAGACCGTGGAACCGCAGCTCGCTCGCACCGGCGCACAACTGACGGGAGGAGATGTCTGTGACGACGCCGTCCTCGACTACTACGCCCCGCGCTAGGTTCCTGCTGCTCGGGGATTCCCATGCCGGACCGATCGGCAAGGCCGCCGAGGCGGCCCGAATCCCGTTCCGGGGCGGGCCGATCGGCGCCGGGCGCGAGTTCACCGACGACTTCTTCGCACCCCGCGCCGACGACGTCGTCCTCGGTAAGCCGGAGGCCGAGCAGTACTACCGAAAGTTCCTCGGCGAGTTGGGCATTACAGCGCTGGGCGAGTTGACCGTGCCGTTGGTGACGACGTTCGGCTTCGCCGCGCATTTCGTCGCCACCACGGAGAACTGGGCGTTGTATCGATTGAGCGACAACGCGTTCGAGCCAGGATTCCTGCGCAGTGCGCTGTTCGACGCCATCGTCACGGCCATGGTCCGCGACGCGCTCGCCTTCTACCGGCACACCCGGGCGCTCGGCCTGCGGGTGCTGGCGGTAATGCCGCCGCAGCGGGTGCCGCCGCTGTCCGATCCAGAGGTGTTCCTGGCCGCGCAGGAAACCATCCGCCGCGCGGTCACCGCCCTGGACGTCGAGGTGATCGACCTCCGGGCCCGCATCACTGACGCGAGCGGTTTCCAACGCCGCGAGCTGTGCCAGGCCGACGACGAAATCCACGGCAATACCGCCTGGGGCCGGATCGTGCTGCGCGAGTTGCTCGACCGCGGACTCTGACCCAACCATCGCAATCAGGAGGAATCTGTGCAGCGCTATGAACTAGAGGCCATCGAACGCATTACCACCAGAGCCCCGCGGACCTACCGCACCATCGAGGTCGAGACGCTCACCCCGATCATCGGCGCGCAGATCTCCGGCGTGGATCTGTCCGAAGAGCTGTCGGAAGAACAGCTCACCGAGGTCAAGACCGCGTTCCTCGATCATCACGTGCTGGTCTTCCGCGATCAGGTCATCTCGGCCACCGATCACAAGCGCTTCGCGGGCTACTTCGGCGAGCTGCGGGCGGTGAATCCGCCGCCGCCGGAGGGTGATCCGTACATCCTGGAGATCGCCACCTCCGCCGAGGCGGCGAATGTGGCGGGCAACGGCTGGCATGCCGACGGCACCGACAACCCCGAGCCCGCGCTCGGCTCGATGCTCTACCTGACCCGCGTCCCGGAGACCGTCAGCGGCGGCGACACCATGTTCGCGAACATGCATCTGGCCTACGAGATGCTTTCGCCGGCCATGCGGGAGTTCCTCGACGGGCTCACCGCCATCCACGACGGCCACGTCGCGCTGAAGGATTTCGTCGCACCGCCCGGATATGTCATCCCGCGCAACGAACATCCGCTGGTGGTGCGGCATCCGGAGACCGACCGCAAGGTCCTCTACGTGAATCAGGGCTACACCGAGTCCATCCCGCAGCTCTCCGCCGACGAGAGCCGGGCGGTGCTCGACATGCTGTTCCGGATGGTGCCGGATCGGGCGCTGCTGAGTTGCCGGGTCCGCTGGTACCCGAACACCCTGGTGTTCTGGGACAACCGATGCGTTCAGCACCATGCGACCTACGACTACTACCCGCATACCCGTTACGGGCAGCGAGTGGCGATCAATGGTGGTCCGCTGAAGGGGTGAGCGACTGCGCGAAGCCGTCGGGCAGCTCGGTATCTAGCCGATTCCAGATCGATTGTGCCCGTGCCGCATCGCCTCCGGCACAGGCCAGTACCGCGGCGCGCAGTCGGGCGGACGGGTAGGTCGCCGCGTAGGCGTGCGGGTCTCCGGTCGCGAAGGCGGCCGCCGTTGCCGCGGCATTGGCGGCCGCGTTCGCCTCGGCGTGGACGCGGGCATTGGCGGCGGTGTTCATTTCGGCGTAGGTGTCGCCGAATTGCCTGGCCTCTGCCGCGGTGTAACCGTGCGCCGCGGCATAGGAACTCGCGTCCGTCGCCGCGGCGGCGTACGCCTGGGCATACGGGTAGGCATGCCTATAGATCTGCCGCAACGCGGGCTCGAGGGCGGCGATCCAATCGGTTGCGGCGATCCGATCGCCGGCCGCGGCGCGAGTATGCAACGTCCGCAAGGCTTCCTGTGCCAGCGCCGGCTCACCCCAACGCGCGCACGCCTCGATCAGCATCGGACCGAGCGTGCGGGCGTACAAGTCGTGCACCTCGAAAAGGGTTATCGGTCCGGCGGACTCGTCGATGGTCACTTGTTACCTCCTCGGTACGAGTCGTCGATCATAGTGCTCGATAGCTTTTCGATGTCGTCGCAGGAACCGACACCGAAGTCGCCGGGGCCGGCAATCACAAGAACATCACATGCGCATCACTTTTATTGGGACACATAACATTTCCCCAGCGTAGCGGCGTCGGCTCGGGAATCGGATCGAGCAGCCGAATCCGTTGCGGTCACATAGCATGGGCCGACCAGCTGATCATCTAGGCGTAGCCGCCGACCGTACGGCGTCGCGCTTGTCGAATTCACTTACCTGACCACCGAATTCGTTCACCGAGTCACGAAGGAATCCTCGGTCCGTTCAGCCAAGGGGCCGGCGCCGCGCTGACATCCGCACCACTGCAAGGAGATACGTAATGGACGACACGTTGCCAGCGGCCCTGACCGGGCTGGCGGTAAACCATGTCGAATTCTATGTGGACGATCTCACCGCGCATACCGCGGAACTGGTTGACGGCTACGGCTTTACCGTCGCGGGCGTCACCGATCCGGCCCGCACGAGCGTGGACAGCGGTTCGGTGGCGCTGCGTCAGCGCGATATCACCGTCGTGCTGACCGAGGGCTACAGCAATGACCACCCGGCCACCGACTACGTCGCCGTGCACGGGACCGGTGTCGCCGATATCGCGCTGGTCACCGCCGATGCCCACGCCGCCTTCGAGGCCGCCGTCGAGCGCGGGGCCCGCCCGGTACTCGAGCCGGTCGTGCGGCACGACACCGGCGCGGTGACCGCGACCATCGGCGCGTTCGGAGATGTGCTGCACACCTTTGTCCAGCACGGCCCGGCCACCGCGCATCGCCTGCCCCCGGGCCTGCGCACCGTCCCGCCGCTCGACCGCTCCGAGACGAACACCCGGCTGTCGACCCTGGATCACGTCGCCGTCTGCGTGGAATCCGGCCGGCTCGAGTCGACCGTCGAGTTCTACCGGCAGGTGCTGGGCTTCCGCGCCATCTACGAGGAGCGCGTGGTCATCGGCGAGCAGACGATGTTGTCGACGGTGGTGCAAAACGACTCCGGCACCGTCACTTTGGTGTTCGTCGCACCCGACGGCGCGGACGCACCGGGGCAGGTCAACAACTTCCTGCGCGACCACGGTGGCCCCGGCGTCCAGCATCTCGCCTTCAGCACCGACAACATCCTGACTTCCGTTGCCGCACTGCGTGATCGTGGCGTCGCCTGCCTGCAAACGCCGGCCACGTATTACACGCTCCTGGTCGATCGCCTGGAACCCGACGCCTACACCGTGCCCGAGTTGCAGGCCCTGGACATTCTCGTGGACGAGGATCACGACGGGCAGCTCTTCCAGATCTTCACCCGCTCGACCCACCCGCGCGGCACCTACTTCGCCGAGATCATCCAGCGCCGCGGTGCGCGAACCTTCGGTAGCGGCAACATCAAAGCGTTGTATACGGCCGTCGAACTCGACCACGCGAATCACCGCGCACCGACCCGATGACCGACGTGACCTCGGCCCACTCGATCGCCGGTCTTCGGCGCCTCGCCGAACAGCAACTGCCGACACCGGTGTGGGACTTCATCGACGGCGGCAGCGGCGACGAGGTGACCGTCGCCGCCAATCGAACCGCCTTCGACGCGGTGCAGCTGGTTCCTCGCGTCCTGGTCGACGTGACCCAACCGGACTGCCGCACAACGCTGTTCGGGCGCGAGTCGGCCATGCCGGTCGCCGTGGCGCCGATGGCCTACCAGCGACTGCTGCATCCCGACGGCGAACTTGCCGCCGCGCGCGCCGCCGCGACGGCCGGAATCCCGTTCACCGCAACCATGCTCAGCACCGTCGCGGTGGAGCAGATCGCCGAGACCGGCGTCGATACCTGGTTCCAGCTTTACTGGCTGCGCGATCGCGGCCTGATGCTCGACCTGCTGCATCGCGCCGAATACGCCGGATGTTCGGGCCTGATCCTCACCGTCGACGTCCCGGAGATGGGCCGCCGTCTCCGGGACATTCGCAACGGCTTCGCCCTGCCCGACGGCATTCGAGCGGTCCAACTGCCCGAGGCGACCACCCGCCTCGCGCACGCCGGATCGGCCGACAACTCCGCGGTGGCGGCGCACACCAGTGAACTCTTCGACCCCGGGCTGAACTGGGCGGGCCTGGAATGGCTGCGGTCGAACACCAAGTTGCCGATCATGCTCAAAGGGGTGCTCGACCCGCGCGATGCGGCGCTGGCGGTGCAGCACGGCGTCGAGTCGATCGTCGTGTCCAATCACGGCGGCCGCCAGCTCGACGGCGCGATTCCCAGCATCGACGCGCTGCCGGACATCTGCGCGGCGGTCGGTGATCGATGCAATGTGCTGCTGGACAGCGGGATTCGCAGTGGCACCGACGTGCTCCGGGCACTGGCCATCGGCGCCCGGGCGGTCCTGCTCGGCCGGCCGGTGCTGTGGGGGCTGGGCGTCGCCGGAGAGATCGGGGTCAGCGCGACGCTGTCGATGCTGCGGGCGGAGTTGCACACCGCGATGCGGCTCACCGGATGTCCCGATCTCGCCGCGGCGGCCGCGCTGCGTCATGCGAATCCGCGGAAGGGTGTGCTGTCCCGATGACCGAACTCCGTCTCGACGGCCTGCACCCGGTGCTGACCGATCCC
This sequence comes from Nocardia colli, assembly GCF_008704205.1. Lineage (GTDB taxonomy): Bacteria > Actinomycetota > Actinomycetes > Mycobacteriales > Mycobacteriaceae > Nocardia > Nocardia colli. The sequence goes on from NZ_VXLC01000025.1 coordinate 157,431, forward strand.
GCGCTGGAGACGATGAACTTCCTCAACGAGGTGGTCAACCGGTTCCCCGATGCCGTGTCCTTCGCGCCCGGGCGCCCGTTCGAGGGGTTGTTCGAGATCGACTCCGTACCACGCTATCTCGACACCTACTGCCGCTATCTGCGGGAGCGGCGTGGGTATTCCGAGGAGCAGATCCGGCGGACGCTGTTCCAGTACGGACGCACCAAAGGGATTGTGCACGAACTGATTGCCGAGCAGCTGCGGCTGGACGAGGGGATCGACGTCGATCCGGAGTCGATCGTCGTCACGGTCGGTTGCCAGGAAGCCATGGTCCTGGTGTTGCGCGCGCTGCGCGGTGACGAGCGGGATGTGGCGTTGGCGGTTGCGCCCACCTATGTCGGATTCACCGGGGCGGCCCGGCTGGTCGATATGCCGGTGCTGCCGGTGGCCGGTGGCGAGCGCGGGGTCGATCTCGCCGATCTGCGCGCTCAGGTGCGGGCGGCGAAGCAGGCCGGGCAGCGACCGCGAGCGCTGTATCTGGTTCCCGATTTCTCCAATCCGAGTGGGATCAGCCTCGATCCGGAGACCCGGCGAGAGTTGCTGGATGCGGCCGAAGGGCTGGATCTGCTTGTGCTGGAAGACAATCCGTACGGGCTGTTCCATGCGACCGACGCTGCGCACGTTCCCACGCTCAAAGCGCTGGATACGCGGAACCGGGTCGTCTATCTCGGATCGTTTGCGAAGACCGGTCTGCCCGGCGCCCGGGTGGGGTACGTCGTCGCGGACCAGCCGGTCACCGCCGGCGGGCAGTCCGTGGGATTGCTCGCCGATCAACTGGCCAAGATCAAGAGCATGCTGACGGTGAACACCTCACCGATCGCGCAGGCGGTCATCGGCGGCAAACTGCTGGAGAACGATGGCAGCATGGTTCGGGCGAATGCCGCGGAGATCAAGCTGTACCGCCGCAACTTGCATCACCTGCTGGACGGATTGACCGCCAGATTCGCCGGTTCCCAGGTGCGCTGGAACATTCCGCAGGGTGGCTTCTTCGTCGTCGTGGACGTCGGATTTCCGGTCGACGACGAACTGCTCGAACGGTCCGCCGAACACTACGGGGTGCTGTGGACGCCTATGTGCCACTTCTTCGCTCGCGATGTGGCCCTGAACCAGTTGCGGTTGTCCTGTAGCTCGCTCACCACCCAGCAGATCGATATCGGTCTGGACCGGCTGGCGGCCCTGGTGCACGACCAGACCTCGAAACTCGCTGTACCCGATCGAAAGGATCCCCCCATGTCTTCGCCGAATGAACTGGCTACGGAAAGCCGTGTGCGAAAGATAATGTCCGAGGTCCTGGAGATCGCCGATACGCAGATCGACAAGGGCGCGGACCTGTACGACGATCTGGCCGCCAACTCGCTCGACAAAGCGGAAATCCTGGCTCGGCTCGAGAAGGAGTTCGACATCCAGCTCGATCCGGAGCAGTCGGCCGCCATTATGAGCCTCGGTGATGCGACTCGCGTCGTGAGTTCGTTCGACGGGAAGCGGTCGTGATGCCGGAAACGATAGATCTGGTCGAATCGTTCGTCGGTAAGCATGTGGTCGCCGGGCACGGGGATCGGATTTCCTACATCGACGCCGATCTCGGCAAGGTGAGCTATCAGCAGCTCTATCACGCGGCCGGACTGTTCGCCGCTCGGCTGGCGGCGAGGGGCATCCGTTCCGGGTCGCGGTGCCTCGTGGTCGCCGATGATTCCGCGACGGCGGTCACCGCGATCATCGGATTGTGGTGGTACGGCTGCATTCCCGTGCCGGTCAGCCCGTACCTGACCGAGAAGGAAATCGGGTTCATCGCCGAGGACAGTTCTGCGGCATTTGTCTACTTGGATGTGCCGTCGGGAAAGCGAACGAGTCTCGCTGCCTTACTGTCCGGGCTCGAACAGTTCGACAGTGCGCTCGTGGTGGATGACCTCGCGAGTGCGGCCGCGGGACAGGTCGGTGAACTGCTTGCCTGTGCGCGGTCGTCCGGCAGGCAAGAAGCATTGGTGCAATACACCTCGGGGAGTACCGGTCTCGCGAAAGGCGTGCTGCATTCCGCCGCGGCGCTGTTGGAGGTGTCGGCCGGGTTCGGGCAAATTCTCGCCCTCGATCCTTCGGACACCGTTTTGTCCACGGCCAAGCTGTCATTCGGGTACGGCTTCGGGAATTCCGTGCTGCTTCCGTTGACCGCGGGTGCGTGCACGGTCCTGTTGCGCGGCGGTATCGACGCCTATGTCGTCGCGAGCGCGATCCGCACCCACCAGCCCACCGTCCTGTGCTCGGTGCCGCGCATCTATGCGGCACTCCCCCGCATCTTCAGCGCTGGCGAGACGAGTAATCACGCTCTGCGGCTTGCCATTACGGCCGGCGAACGTTGCCCGGCGGAGCTGATCGAGGCAACCGAGCTGCTACTAGGAGTCCCCGTGCTCAACGGCCTCGGCGCGACCGAAGCCCTGCACATCGTGATCGCCACCACCGACCGCTCCGAACCCGGAGCAACGGGCTGCGCGGTTCCCGGCGCGGTCGCCACGGTCCGCGGCGATGACGGTCAGGTGCTCCCGGACGATACCGAGGGCAGATTGCACATAGCGGGCCCCACCGTCGCCGCCGGCTACCTCAATCGACCGGACGCCGAACGGCGAACCTTCGCCGACGGCGGCGTCTACACCGGCGATATCGCCCAGATATCCAGCGAAGGCTCGATCCGATACCTGGCCCGAACCGACGACATGCTCAACCTCGGCGGCCACAAGGTCGCCCCCGGCGAAATAGAAACCGTCATCCAAGCCGTCCCCGGCGTCGCCGACTGCGCCGTAATCGCCGCCCACAACGCCGACGGACTAGACGAAGCAGTCGCCTACGTAGTACCCGCCGCCCCCGACTCCCCCACCCTCCGCAGCGCCGTAATGTCCGCCCTGCGCACCGACCTCGCCCCTTTCAAGCGCCCCAACAGAATCGAAATAGTCGAATCCCTCCCCACCACCTCAACCGGCAAACTAGCCCGCTTCCAACTCCGCACACTGGCCGCCAACTGATTCCCCCGAACCCACCACGGCCGAAGGTCAATCATTCAGAGGCAACAACGAGCCTCGACAGAACTCCCTCAGGATCACTGAGATACACATAACCTTCGCGGTTCTCGAACATCGCCATCAACTCGGCCAAGCTATCCCGCTCGGCCGGGCTAATCGCGATCCGCCGCTTAACCAGGCTCGCACACAGCCCATCAACCAACTCCCCCCACTCCCCGACATCGCTATACGTCCGATACTGGGCAAGCGTTTCCGGCCCCAGCCGATCCGCCAGCCGGTCCAACAGACTTCGCGACCCCTCGTTCAACCGCGTGAGCCGATCGATCTGCTCCTGCGTCCGGACCGGCCTATCGCGTGCCCTGCGGCGGCGCTCACTGGACTCCATATTCTCCCTCGCCATCGGTTGATTGGGCGGTTCGATCAGCGGCGAAGGTCGTGGATCGCCGCTGATCGGTCGCATCTCACCTGTCACATCTTCTTATCGCGTTCTCGGAGCAGCGTGTTCAGGGTGGGGCCGATTTGGGCGGCGCCTTCTGGGTTCATCATGCCGGTGTGCCATTCGTCGATCGGGTATTCGTGGATGGGGCCGGTGATGTGGTTTTGCCAGGTTGCGGCGAGCTGGTCTCGGTAGGGCTCGCGGGTGGCTATGAAAAGGGCGGCGGGGCCGGTGTAGTGGGGTGGGGTGTGGGGGACGGGGGTCATGAAGCTTTCGGTTACTCGTTCTATTTGCTGGGGGGTGAGGATGCCTTCGCTGGTGAGGCGTTCGGCGAGGAGGGGGAACAGTTCGGTTGGGTCGTCGATTTGCTGGTCGTCGGGCAGGCCGAGGAAATCTCGCCAGCCGCGGAGGAATTCGGCGAGTGCCCGGCGGTCATCGTCGGGGGCGGATTCGGGGAGGTGTTCGAGGTTTTCCGCGATGCCGGTGTCGACGAGGGCGAGGAGTCCGGTCGGGTGGCCGAGTTGTTGCAGTCGGGCGGCCATGGCGTGGGCGATCTTTCCGCCGAGCGACCAGCCGAGCAGGTGAATGGTGTTGTTGGGGAAGGCTTTCCGGATCTCCTCGACGTAGCGCTCGGCGTAGGCGTCCACCGACGCCAGCCGCGGTCCGTCTTCGACGATGTAGGGGTCCTGCAAACCGTAGACAGGGCGATCCGGGTCCAAGTGGCCTGCGAGTGCGCCATAGACCCACGCGAGGCCGCCGCCCGGATGGACGCAGAACAGCGGGGCTTTATCGCCCGCCGAACGCAGGGGTGACAGGACGCCGAGGGACACGCCCAGCTCGGATGGCTTCTCCAGGTATCTCGCGAGTGACGCCGGTGTCGAGTCGGCGAACAGCAGTCGATAGGGAACTGCCGTCCCGGTGCGGGTACGGAGGTGGGACACCAACTTCATTGCGACGACCGAGGTTCCGCCCAACGTGAAGAAGTCATCGTCGACACCTACCCGCTCTACTCCCAGCACCTCCGCGAACACCGCGACCACGATTTCCTCGAGCGGAGTCGAGGGCGCTCGATAGGTCGTGACCGCCCGCTCCGGGGCAGGAAGCGCACGGCGATCAACCTTTCCGTTCACGGTCAGCGGCAACGCATCGAGTACGGTGACGGTGTCGGGAACCATGTACGACGGCAACCGTTGCGCCACCGTCTGCCGGATAGCTGCCGAATCGAGGCCGCACGACGGCGCGGCGGTGACATAGGCGGCCAATCGCGAACCGCGGGCCGACCCGAGGTCGTGGACGGTAACTACCGCCTGCTGCACCTCGGCCAAACCTGCCAGCGCCGTTTCGATTTCGCCGAGCTCCAGGCGCTGGCCGCGAATCTTGACCTGGAAATCGTTGCGGCCCAAGAACATCAGCGCACCATCGGCCGTCCACCGCACCAGATCTCCGGTGCGGTACATCCGCGCGCCCGGCGCTCCGAAGGGATCGGCCACGAAGGTCGTCGCGGACAATCCCATCCGGTTCAGATATCCGCGCGCCACACCGGCGCCGGCCGCGTACAACTCGCCGACCGTCCCCGCCGGTACCGGCCGCAGCGATGAATCCAGCACCACCAACCGCACTCCGGGAATCGGACCACCCACCGACACCGGATCACCGACGTCCAATTGCGTACCGGTCATCCAGATCGTGCACTCACTCGGCCCGTACAGGTTGTGCAGCTTGCGGACACCGGCGGCGTCCGTGCCCGACCATCGGCGCACCAACTCCGGCGGACAGGCCTCGGCCCCGGTGAGGACCACTCGCAGGTCATCCAGCCCGTCTGGATCGATCGAAAGGCCGACCGCCGGCGACAGGAATGCGTGTGTGATGCGCTCACCACGGATCAACTCCGCCAACGGTTCCCCGGCGAAGACATAGTCCGGAGCGACGACCAAGACCGCGCCAGCTGGTACCGCCAGCAGCAGCTCCAACATTGCGGCGTCGAAAGTGCGCGCAGCAACTGCCAGTACACGCGAGTCGTGAGTCAGCTGATGTCGCGAACGCTGGACAGCGGCAACGGCTGCCAACCCGGCATGGGTAACTGCCACTCCCTTCGGCGTACCGGTCGACCCTGAGGTGTAGACGACGTAGGCGGTGTTGACTGGCCGTACCGTCCCACCTCTGTCGCTGTCGTTGACCGGTGTTGCGCTGTAACGGGAAAGGTCGACCCGATCTAGGTCGATCACCGAGATCCCGGCACCGTCCATCCGGTCGCGATCCGAATCGGTTCCCCACGACACGATTTCACCACTGGTGAGCACGATGCCAGCAGCGCAATCGGCGAGAATGAACCGATTACGCTCGACAGGATGCGCGGGATCGATGGACACGAACGCAGCACCGGTCTTGGCAACCGCCCACACCGCGCGCACCCACTCCGCTGACCGTGGAATCGCTATCGCAACAACGGATTCCGGCCCGGCACCCGACACGATCAGCAGTCGCGCACAGCGATTCGACCACTCATCCAGTTCCCGATAGGTCCACGCGCGACCGGATTCTACGACCGCCGGCCGGTCCCCGTGCTCGGCGGCGGTTCGACCCAGCATCTCGGCCAAAACAGCCTGCTCCGGGCCCACCCCACCATCACCCCACTCCGACAACAACAGTCGTTCGCCCGAATCGAGCACCTCGATATCCCGCAATCCCATCGCATCATCGGCAACCACCGCGCCGATGACGCGCTGCAACCGCCGGCTCATCGCGGCGATCGTCCCCTGATCGAAAAGATCGAGGGCATAGCTCACCCCGACCAGCAGGCCGCCATCCGCGTCCGGCGTATCGGACACCGTGACGGTGAGATCGAATCGTTCCACCCCGCTGCCGAGATCCATTGGCGTGCAACGAATCCCTGGCAACAGCGCGTCCGAAGGAACGAGGTCGAGGTTCTGGAACGCCAGCATCACCTGGAACAGCGGATGATGCGCCTGGGTCCGGGGCGGATCGACCACTTCCACCACGCGCTCGAACGGAATATCGGCGTGCGCGAACGCTTCCAGATCGACCCGGCGGCACTCGTCCAGCAGATCACCGAACGAGGCGGCGTCATCGACCCGGGTACGCAACACCAAGGTGTTGACGAACATGCCGACCAGCCCGTCCAACGCCGCGGCACCGCGCCCCGCGATCGGCGTACCGACCGCGATATCGCCGCTCCCCGACAGCCGCGACAGCACCACCGCCAGCGCCGCATGCATCACCATGAACACGGTCGCGTGGTGTGCGCGCGCGATTCGATGCAGCCCGGCCGCCGTATCCGCTTCTACCGCAAACGAATACGTGCCGCCGCGATGCGAGGCCACCGCGGGCCGCGTCCGGTCGGCAGGCAACTCCAGCCGATCCGGCAAGCCAGCCAACTGCCCGGTCCAATACCCGGCCTGCCGCGCCGACACGCTCTCCGGGTCGGCCTCCGACCCCAGAACCGCACGCTGCCACAGCGCGTAGTCGGCATACTGCACCGGCAACGGAATCCAATCCGGGAACCGCCCCGCCCGCCGCGCCGAATACGCCAGCGACAGATCCTGTGCCAACGGTGCCAAGGACCAACCGTCCGCCGCGATGTGATGCAGGACCAGCACCAGGATGTACTCGCCGGAACCGTTGTCCAGCAATGTAACCCGCAACGGCGGCACCGTCGACAGATCGAACCCACGCCGCACGAGCGGCAGCACCGCATGCTCCACCCCGGCCGCGTCGACGGTCCGCACCTCGACCGTGGCGGTCGCCTCGGCCACCGGCACGATCCGCTGGTAGGGACTCCCGTCCCGGTCCGGGAAGACCGTGCGCAGCGTCTCGTGCCGCGCTACCAGATCACCGATGGCAGCGGTCATCGCCTCGATATCCAACTCGCCGGTCAACCGCAGCACGAGGGGGATGTTGTAGGCCGGCGAGTCCGGTTCGAGCCGGTTGATGAACCACATCCGCCACTGCGCGAACGACAGTGGCAGATACTCGGGCCGGTCGCGAACCACAAGCTTCGACCGCACCGGGTCGTCGCCGGCGTCCGAGCGCTCGGCGAGCACCCGCGCCAGCTGGGCCGCGGAGGGCGCGTCGAACACATCCCGCACGCCCACCTCGGTGCCGGCCACCGCGGATACCCGGGACGCCACCCGCGTCGCCGACAGCGAATGCCCGCCCAGTGCGAAGAAATCGTCGTCGACGCCGACCCGGTCCACGCCGAGCACCTCGGCGAACACCGAAACCACCATCTCCTCGAACGGCGTCGAGGCAGCCCGATACGGCACTGCCACCCGGTCCGGAGCGGGCAACGCGCGCCGATCCACTTTGCCGGTCGAGGTCAGCGGCAGTTCTGCCAGCACGGTGACGGTGTCGGGGACCATGAACGACGGCAGTCGTTGCGCAATGGCATGCCGGACCGCCACGGGGTCGGGCACCTGTCCGGGTGCCGGGGTGACGTAGGCAGCCAATCGCACTGTCCCGCTCGACTCCGGGCCGGTATGCGTGACGACCACCGCGTCCCGAACCTCGTCCAGCTGCGTCAATGCGGTTTCGATCTCGCCGAGTTCGAGGCGCTGGGCCCGAATCTTGACCTGGCGATCGGCGCGACCGGCGAACATCAACGCCGGACGCTCACCCTTGGTCCACCGGACCAGATCTCCTGTGCGATACATCCTCGACCCGGCAGGCCCGAACGGATCGGCCACGAACGAACCGGCCGTCAACCCCGCCCGGTCGAGGTATCCGCGCGCCACACCCGGACCGGCGGTGTACAACTCCCCCACCACGCCTGCCGGTACCGGACGCAGCCATGCGTCCAACACCGCCACACGGACTCCGGAAATCGGCCCGCCCAACGAAACCGGTTCGTCCACAAGCAGTTCGGTCGCGGTCACCCAGATCGTGGCCTCGCTCGGCCCGTACAAGTTGTGCAAGCTACGAGCTCCGGCGGCATCGGTGCCGGACCATTGCCGCACCAGCGCCGCCGGGCACGCTTCCCCGGCGACCATCAACACGCGCAGATCATTCAGCTGCGCCGCATCCAACGTGGCCGCCACTGCCGGAGTCAGACACGCATGCGTGACACTCTCGGCCTGCATCAACTCTGTCAGCAGCGCTCCGGCGAAAACATCCCTGTCGGCGACGATCAACGCCGCACCGACCGACACAACCGCCAGCAATTCGAACACGGCCGCATCGAATGTTCGTGCGGCGACGACCAATACGCGGGAATCCACATCGAGACCGAACTGCTGACACTGCGCCGTAGTGACGGCGGCCAGCCCGTCATGGGTGACGGTGACACCCTTCGGCTTACCGGTCGTCCCCGAGGTGTACACGATGTAGGCGGTATTGCTCGGCCGCACGGCACCGCGACGATCGCCATCGGTCAGCGGCGCGTCGCTGTACTCGCGCAGATCGAGCCGATCCGGATCGATCACCGAAATCCCGGCTTCGTTCAACTCCGCCGTACCCAATCCAGTTGTGCCGTCCGAGTTTCCGCTGTCGGCAAGCACTACCGTCGCAGCGACGTCGGTGAGGACGAACCGGTTCCGTTCCCACAGGTGGGTCGGATCCACGGACACGAAGGCGGCACCGGTCTTCGCCACCGCCCATACCACCCGCACCCAATCCGCCGAGCGCGGAAGCGCAATCGCTACAACTGTTTCCGGACCTGCACCCCGCTCGATCAGCATCCGTGCGCACCGGTTCGACCAACGATCCAGTTCCCGATAGGTCAGCCGACGGTTCGCATCGACGACCGCGAGCCGATCCGGGAACTCCGCAGCCACTCGGGAGAGCATCGAGTTCAGCGTGATCGGAGGCGGTGCTACGCCCCCATCACCCCACTCCCGCAACAACTTCCGCTCACCCGAATCGAGCACATCCAACTCACGCAATCCGATCGCGGGATCCGCCACCGCAGCGAGCAGGATTCGCTTCAGCCGACAAGCCATCTCCGCGACCGTCGACCGATCGAACAGCTCAGAGGCATAACCGATGACGACCGGGATATCGCCGTTCGAGTCCGGAAGGTCGGCGACGGTGATGGACAGATCGAATCGTTCGACACTGGCACCGAGATTCATCGGCGTGACCCGAATCCCCGGCAGTTGCGCGGAGTCCGGATCCAGGTCGAGATTCTGGAAGGCCAGCATCACCTGGAACAGCGGATGGTGCGCCTGGGTCCGCGGCAGATCGATGGACTCCACCACGCGCTCGAACGGGATATCGGCGTTGGCGAAGGCATCGAGATCCACCTGCCGGACCTGTCCGAGCAGATCGATGAACGAACCGGCCTCGTCGATCCGCGTCCGCAACACCAGCGTGTTGACGAACATGCCGACCAATTCGTCCAAGGCCGCCGCACCACGTCCCGCGATCGGCGTGCCGACCGCGATGTCACCGGCGCCGGACAACCGCGACAGCAACAGTGCCACGGCCGAGTGGACGACCATGAACACCGTCGCCCCAACGGCATTCGCCAACTCACCTATGCGCGCGAACAATCCCGCGTCCAGCACGAACGAATAGCTGTCGCCGGCTTGCGAGGCGACCATCGGCCGTGGCCGATCGGCAGGCAGCTCCAGCCGATCCGGCAGGCCCACCAAATGCGTTGTCCAATAGTCGAGCTGACGCATGAGCGTCGACTCCGGATCGGACTCCGCACCCAAGGTCGCACGCTGCCACAGCGTGTAGTCCGCGTACTGCACCGGCAACGGAACCCATTCCGGCGCCCGCCCCGACCGGCGCGCCGCGTACGCCGTCGACAAGTCCCGTGCGAGCGGCGCGATGGACCACCCGTCGGCGGCGATGTGATGAATCACCACCGTCAACACGAATTCACCGGAACCGCCGTCCAGCAATGTCACTCGCAGCGGAAGGTCGGTCGCCAGGTCGAACGCCTGCCGGGTCGACTCGATCACGGCAGCGTCGAGCTGAGCCGGATCCACCGACCGCACATCGACACTTACCGTGGCCCGGTCCGCGGCCAGCACCTGCTGGAACGGTGTCCCGTCTTCGTCGGGGAAGACCGTGCGCAAGCTCTCGTGCCGTGCCACCACATCGCCGATCGCGGCGACCAAGGCCTCGGTATCCAGCTCGCCGGTCAACCGCAACACCAGCGGAATCGTGTACGCCGCTGCCGCACCGTGGAATTGGTTGATGAACCACATGCGCAGCTGCGCGAACGACAACGGCACCCGCTCCGGCCGCTCCTGGACAACCAATGCCGGCTGCGTCGAGCCATCGTTACCGGCATCCAGCACCCGCGCCAACCGCGCGGGCGTCGGCGCCTCGAACACATCACGCACCCCGATACGGACACCCACCACCGCGGACACCCGCGACGTCACGCGCATCGCCGACAGCGAATGCCCGCCCAGCGCAAAGAAATCGTCGTCCGCGCCGACCCGTTCGACCCCGAGCAACTCGGCGAACACGTCCGCCACCGCCTGCTCGGTCGGCGTCGACGGCGCGCGATATGCCCGGGTGACCTGTTCCGGCTCCGGCAAGGCCGCGCGATCCAATTTGCCGCTGACGGTCAACGGCAGCTCGGACAGGACCGAGCACGCATCGGGAACCATGTGCGCGGGCAATCGATGCCGAGCGGCAGCCAGTACCTGCTGCGGATCGAGATCAGCGCCGACGAGATAACCGATGAGCCGATCGGATTTCGAGTGATGCACCACCACGGCTCGCGTCACCCCGGCCTGTTCGGCGAGCACCGCCTCGATCTCACCCAGCTCGACCCGCTGGCCGCGAACCTTCACCTGGAAATCGTTGCGTCCCAAGAACTCCAGGTCGCCGCGCTCGTTCCAACAGACCAGGTCGCCGGTGCGATACAGACGGGAACCGCTGAGCCCGAACGGATTCGCGACGAAGGACGCGGCCGTCAGCTCCGGCCGGTTCGAGTAGCCGCGCGCCTGCTGGATGCCGCCGAGATACAGCTCACCACGCACACCGACCGGCACCGGACGTAACCGCGCGTCCAGGACGACGGCCTCGACGCCACGGATGGGCCCGCCGAGCGTCACCGGCGCGGCAGGTTCCATCGCCTCGCTGATCGTGGTGACGATGACCGTCTCGGTCGGCCCGTACGCGACGTACAGTTCCCGATCCGGCGCCCAGGCCGCCACCAGCTCCGCGGGTACCCGCTCGCCACCGGTGACGAGCACCCGCAGCGATTCCAGCCCGGCAGGCGACATGGTCGCCAGCACGCTCGTGGTCACGAAGGCATGCGAAACCCGCTGCTGCCGAATAATTTCCGCGAGCGACGCACCGCCGAAGACGTCCGGCGGCGAAACCACCAGCGCGGCCCCGTTCGGGTGCGCCATCAGCAGTTCCATCATCACCGCGTCGAAGCCCGGCGCGGAGACCGCCAGTATCCGGGAATCGGTGCCCACGCGGTAACGCTCGCGCTGCTCGGCAGTGAAGTTCGCCAAGCCGGCATGGGAGACCACAACACCCTTCGGGGTGCCGGTCGACCCGGAGGTATAGATCACGTAAGCGGTGTGGTCCGGCCGCAGCGGGCGGACCCGGACCGTGTCGGTGACCGCGGTCGTGGAGAATTCGCCAAGGCGCGCAGGCAGATCCGGCCCGTCGAGCATCAGCCGCTCGATGGTGCCTGGCACGGTGCCCACGGTGTCTTCCACCGACAGGGCAAGGCACACAGCGGAATCCGTGATCATGCCGGCCACCCGATCCGCCGGATGGCGCGGGTCGATCGGTACGAAGGCCGCACCGGCTTTGGTCACCGCCCACAACCCGACGAGGAACTCGGCACCCCGGGGCATCGCCAGCGCGACCGCGTCGCCCGGCCCGATGCCGCGGCTGATCAGCAACCGCGCCAACTGGTTCGAATAACTGTCCAGCTCGGCGAAACTCAGCGTCAGCGCACCCGACACCACCGCGAGGCCCGCCGGATCGATGGCGGCTCCTTCGACGAGCAGGTCCGCCAGCGGTCGCGGCGACTCTGCCGCAAGGCCTCGCACCGGCACCAGTCGTACCCGCTCGGCCGAGGACAACAGGTCGATCGACTCTGCCGGCACCGACGGATCGGTGGTGATCGCCTCCAGCACGCGGGCGAGCCGATCTGCACAGTTCTGCACCCACTCGTGCGCGAATACGCCTGGCTGGTACTGCAACTGAGCCCGGAACGGTTCTCCCTTCACCACCACCAGTGCGAGGGGATAGTGCGCGGAGTCGTTCGAGCGCAGTTCCTCGACGCTCATGCCACCGATCGCGGCAGCCTGGGCCGCCAGCGCAGCCTCGTCGACGGGATAGGACTCGAATACCAGAACCGTGTCGAACATGGCCGAAACATCCAGTGCGGCATGGATATCGGACAGTCCGATGTGGTGATGTCCCAACAAGCCGGACTGTTCGGCCTGAACCCGGTTCAGCACCGCGGCGATCGGCTCGCCGGAGTTGTGCCGGACCCGCACCGGGATGGTGTTGATGAACAGTCCCACGGCGGACTCGATGCCGGGCAGATCCGCGGGGCGCCCGGACACCGTCGCGCCGAATACGACGTCGTCGCGCCCGGTCAGATACCCGACGACGATCGCCCACGCGACCTGGAAAAGGGTGTTCACCGTGACCCCGGCGGATGACGCCGCACTGACCAACCGATCGGAAAGCCCGTGCTCGAATTTTATTGCGACGGAGCTCATTCGATCTGCCGCGCCCTGAGCCCCAGCGTGCGGAGCCAGCACGGTCGCCTCCGCGCCGTCGAGCGCGTGCCGCCATACCCGCAGCGACTCCGCCGGATCCTGGCGGCTCAACCAGTCGAGGTAGGACCGATACGAGCCCGCCGGTTCCGCGATCGCCGCGTTCGGCGCCGCATACACCGCCAGCAGGGTTTGCAGCAGCGACGGCATCGACCAGCCGTCGAACAGCACGTGGTGATACGACAGCAGCAGCGTGAACCTGCCTTCGGCCACCGTGATCAGGGTGCAGCGCATCAGCGGCGCCGTTTCGATGTCGAACGGCTCGGCCTTGTCCCGCGCCAGCACCTCCGCCAGCGCGGATTCGGGCTCCGCACGCAGATCGACCGCACGCCACGGCAGCACCACGTCGTCGGCGACGATCTGCACGCCTTCGCCCTCGGCGGTGGCATCGAACGCCACCCGCAGATTCGGATACCGCTCCAGCAGGAACCCGGCGGCATGGCGCAGGCGTCCGGCGTCCACTGCTCCGGTCAGGGTGATGGCGAGCTGCACCGCGTAGACGTCGACCATGGACTCGGCCAGCCGGGCGTGGAACAGCAGCCCGGTCTGCAACGGCGACAACGGCCATACGTCGACCAGGCTCGGGTAGCGCGCCTCCCAGGTCGTGATGTCGGATTGGGTTGCGCGTACCAACGAGAAGTCGGAGGGCGTGTGTCCGCCGGAGTGCGGTTGCCGAATCCGGGCGGCGACGGCATGCAGCGCGTCGACCCAGAACCGGGCCAGCTCATCGACTTCCGCTTCGTCGAGCACGTCTTCGCGGTAGCCGAAGGTGGCCGACAAGCGCCCGTCGGTTACGGCCGCCGTGATGTCGACGACCGCCGTCGCCATCATATGCAGGTCCTCGTCGGCGATCGGCGCGCCGAGTTCGTCGGTGACAGCGAACGCGGATGTGGTTGTCCCGGTAGATGATCGGTTCGGCGACAGTTGGCCGAGGTAGTTGAAGGCGATCTGCGCGGGCAGCCCGGCAGGCAAGGCCGGCGCGGTCTCCGGGTTGAGGTAGCGCAGCAGTCCGTAGCCGATGCCGTGGTCGGGGATCGCGCGCAGACGCTCCTTCGTGCTCTTGACCGCCGTCTCGATCGCCGGTCCACCGGCGTAGGCATCCTCGAGATCGATTCCGGCCAACGGGATTCGAACCGGATACACGGTGGTGAACCAGCCGACCGTCGCGGTCAGGTCGGCACCCGGGAGGGCCTGTTCTTCGCGTCCGTGCCCTTCCAGCCGCAACAGCGTCGATGACTCCGGCACTCCCCTACCGGCCCGCCAGCGCATCACGGCCAAGGCCAGCGCCGCAACCAGTGCGTCTTGTACGTCACCGTGGAATGCTGCCGGCACCCGAGTCAGCAATGCCTCCGTGATGTCCGGCGAAATCTGTACTCGCCGTGCACGTATCGCGCCTGTGGCTTCGCGGACCGGCGAACCGAGCACTGGGTCCGGCCCGTCGACGATCTGCTGCCACAGCGGCAATTCCGCGACCCGCTGCGGCGATCGTGCCGCCTCGACCATGCCGTGGGCCCACCGTCGCATCGAGGTTCCCACCGGAGGCATCGCCACCACACCACCGGCGCGGTACTGCTGCCACGCCGACATCAGGTCGGGCAGCAGGATGCGCCACGAAACACCGTCCACCACAAGGTGATGCGCGATGACGATCAACTGACCGGCTTGCGCCGCATCCGCGGGAGCGAACCAGAGCACCTGCAAGACAACGCCGTTGGCCGGATCCAGTCGACCCAGCGCGGCATCGACCTCCGCCGTCACGCGGCGATGGCGTTGCTCCGGAGCGATATCCGGGGCCAGCACGATCGGATGCACCAGCGACTCGACGTCTATCAGCCCGCTCGGCCGCGTCTCCAGCTGCCAGTCCCGGCCGTCGTGCCACAGCCGGGCCCGCAACATGTCGTGCCGGTCGATCAACGCGGTCACGATCGCCGTCAAGCCGGCCCGATCCAACCCGACCGGCGCGGTGAGCACCAGGGTCTGATTGAAACGCTCGAATTCGCCTCGCTCCACCATCCATCGGGCGATCGCGGTCAGCGGCAGCGCACCGACGCCAGCGCCGGGCAGCTCCGCCAGAACCGCTGCGGGCGCGACGGATTCGGCGACGCGCGCCAGCGCGGCGACCGTCCGGGCCTCGAACACCTGCCGTGGTGTGAACACCACCCCGCGGTCCTTCGCGCGGGCGACCAACTGGATCGAGACGATGCTGTCGCCGCCCAGGGCGAAGAAGTCGTCGTCGGCACCCACCTGGTCGAGCCCGAGGACCTGCGCGAA
>NZ_VXLC01000026.1 GCF_008704205.1 Nocardia colli
ACCCACCTGGTCGAGCCCGAGGACCTGCGCGAACACCTCGGCCACGACGTCCTCGGTTTCGGTGGCGGGCGCGCGGTACTCCGTGGTCGCCCACTCGGGGACCGGCAGCGCTCGCCGGTCCACCTTCCCGCTCGCGGTCAGCGGCAATTCGTCCAGGACGGTGATGGTGTCGGGCACCATGTACGACGGCAGTCGCCGCGCCACGGCAGCGCGGATGGCGTCCGGATCCGGGCGATGGCCTGGCGCCTGGGTGAGGTAAGCGGCCAGCCGCGCGGTGTCGCCATTCGTGACCTGAGTGACGACGGCGCGCTGTACTTCATCGAGTTCGGTGAGTACGGCTTCGATTTCGCCGAGTTCCAGGCGCTGGCCGCGGATCTTGATCTGGGCATCGGCGCGGCCGACGACGACCAACGCCCCGCTGTCGGGCAGCCGGCGCACCAGATCGCCGGTGCGATACATGCGGGCTCCGGCAGGTCCGAACGGATCGGCCACGAATGCCGCGGACGTCGTGCCGACCCGGTTGAGATATCCGCGGGCCACGCCGGGTCCGGCCACGTACAGCTCGCCGACCACGCCCGGTAGCACCACATTCAGCCAGGCATCCAAGACCATCGAACGGATACCGGGAATCGGGTTGCCGATCGACACCGGAACGCCGGCAAGCAATTTCGTGCCGGTAACCCAGATCGTGACCTCGCTGGGGCCGTACAGGTTGTATACGTTCCGGATCCCGGCGGCGTCGCTACCCGACCATTGCTGCACCAGCGCAGGCGGACACGCTTCGCCGACCGCCATGAGCACGCGCAGCTCATCGAGTTGTCGGGTATCGAGTGAGGCCGCGACCGCCGGAGTCAACGCCGCATGGGTCACCCTCTCGGCGCGCATCAGCTCGGTCAACGGCTGCCCTGCGAAAACATCATCGGGAGCGACGATCAGCGCGCCGCCGACCGGCACCGCGAGCAGCAGTTCGAAGATCGCCGCGTCGAAAGTGCGTGCGGCGACAGCCAATACGCGTGACTCGGCATCCGTGCCAAGGTCATGGTGCTGGGCCGTGGTGACCGCGGAAAGCCCGGCGTGGGTGACCGCCACCCCCTTCGGCGTGCCGGTCGACCCTGAGGTGTAGACGATGTAGGCGGTGTTGTCCGGCCGTGTCGAGCCGCGCCGATCAGCGTCTTCGATCGAGGCAGCGTTCCATGGGAACGGGTCGAATGTGTCCAGATCGAACACGACGAGCCCGGGTACTTCCCACTCCCCTACATCGACGGTGAGCAGCACGGAGGCCGCACAGTCGGCGAGGATGCCTCGATTACGCTCCTGAGGCTGTGCGGGATCGATGGAGACGAACGCGGCCCCGGTCTTCGCGACGGCCCACACCGCTCGCATCCACGCCCCGGATCGGGGAATGGCGATCGCCACAACGGTTTCCGAGCCGGCGCCTTGCGCGATCAGCGCCCGCGCACAACGATTCGACCACTCGTCGAGATCCCGATACGTCCAGGCTTGTCCCGCGTCCACGACTGCGGGCCGGGCCGCGAATTCCGCTGCGGCGCGGGTGAGTATCTCGGAGAGCGCGCTCGGTTGCGGACCGGTGCCGCCATCGCTGCACTGACGCAACAGCATTCGCTCGTCCGGCGTGAGCAGATCCAGACCGCGCAAGGCGATCCGCGGATCCGCCACCACGGCCTGCACGGTGCGCTGGAGGCGACGCGCGAACGCGACGATCGTCGATTGATCGAACAGGTCGAGCGCGAAGCTGAGGGTGATCGGCACACCGGTGGCAGTGCTGTCCGGGATGTCGGCGACGGTGATGGTGAGATCGAAGCGTTCGACCCCGATATCGAGGCTCTTCAGCGGCTCGACCGCGAGGCCCGGCAGTTGGGCCAGCGCCGGGTCGAGGTCGAGGTTCTGGAAGGCCAACAGCACCTGGAACAGCGGGTGATATGCCTGGCTGCGTGGTGGGTCGAGGGCCTCTACGACTCGCTCGAACGGAATGTCGGCGTGCGCGAACGCGGCCAGGTCCACTTGGCGGCAGTGGTCGAGCAGGTCGGCGAACGAACCCGACTCGTCGACCTGGGTCCGCAGGACGAGCGTGTTGACGAACATGCCGATCACACCGTCCAGCGCGGACGCGCCGCGGCCCGCGATGGGCGTACCCACCGCGACATCGGCGCTGCCGGACAATCGCGACAGCAACACCGCCAACGCGGCGTGCACCACCATGAACACGGTTACCCGATAGGTGCGCGCCACGGTGCTCAGCCCGGCCACCGTCGCGGCATCCAGGGTGAACGAGTAGGTACCGCCACGCTGCGACGCCACCACCGGTCGCGGCCGATCGGCAGGCAACTCCAACCGATCCGGCAGACCGGCCAAATGCGCTGTCCAATAGGCGAGTTGACGCGCGGCCATGCTCTGCGGATCGGACTCCGCGCCGAGCACTTCGCGCTGCCACAACGTGTAGTCGGCGTACTGCACCGGCAACGGCGTCCATTCCGGCGTCCGCCCCGATCGACGGGCGGTGTAGGCCAGCGACAGATCACGCACCAGCGGCGCGATCGACCATCCGTCGGCGACAATGTGATGGAGCACCGCGACCAGCAGATGGTCGTCGGATCCACTGCGCAGCAACGTGACTCGCCACGGTGGCCGCGCGGACACATCGAAGCTCTGTCGCACGATACTCGTCACCCGATGCGTGAGCTCGGACGATTCGACAGCCTCCAGTGCGACGGCCGAGTTGCCGTCGATGGGCAGAATCCGCTGGCACGGTATCCCCTTCTCGTCCGGGAATATCGTGCGCAAGCTCTCGTGCCGGGCCGCGATATCACCGATCGCGGCGGACAACGCCGCCGAATCCAGTCGGCCGCGCAGCCGTAGCACCATGGCGATGTTGTACGCGGGCGAGTCCGGCTCGAATCGGTTGATGAACCACATTCGAGATTGCGCGAACGACAACGGGATTCGGGCAGGGCGGTCCCACGGAGCCAACCGGACACTCGGCTGTTCGCCGATCTCGGTGGACCGCGCGGCCAGTACCCCAGCCAGCCGGGCGGCGGTCGGTGCGTCGAACACGTCGCGTACTTCGACCGTGATTCCCGTGGCCGTCGCCACGCGGGAGGCCACCCGCGTCGCCGAGAGTGAATGTCCGCCCAGCTCGAAGAAGTTGTCGTCGGCACCCACTCGGTCGGTGCCGAGCACTTCCGCGAAGACCGAGACGACGGTCTCTTCCAGTGGTGTCGACGGAGGCCGATAGGTCGAGGTGATCAGCTGCGGGGCGGGCAAGGCGCGACGGTCCACCTTGCCGTTGGGCATCAGGGGCAGCTCGTCGAGGATGACGATGGCCGCCGGAATCATGAACTCGGGCAGCCGATCTGCCGCGAACTCACGGATCTCGGCCATCAGATCGGCGATGCCGGGGTCGTTCACGTAGGCGCCCAGTGAATCCAGCGGACCCGCGCTCAGATAGACGTCATCGAACACCGTGGTCTCGTCGGCGCCGCGGACGAACACCGCGTCCATCCGGCCTGCCACCGGTGACCAGGTGACCGCGACCGTGAAACCCAATTCGGCTCCGAGCGCTCGGATCTCGTGCGGGAGCACCGCCGCGGTCGTGCTGCCCAGGGCGAGATCGGCCACGCGCTTCTGCTCGACGGCCGCGTCGACGGTTCGGGTGGCCGTGACATCGAAAAGCGTTCCGCCCTGCGGTATCCCGATGATTCGCACGCTGTCGGGTCGCTCGGCGCTCAGCTGAGCGCGCAGTCCGCGCAGATCACCGAATTCGGACCAGGGTCGCTGCGGCAGTCCGGCGAGCGAGCGAACCTGTGCCGGCGCTTTGCGCAGGACCACGTCGTAGCGGTATCGCGTCAATTCGTTGTCGACCGGCGCGTACTTCAACTCGATATCCACCGCGGCCACATCGGCGAACTTGTCCCGCAATGCGACGAAGAACTCGGGGGCGACCAGCAATTCCTGCTCGGCGATCAGCGCGCGGCGCGCGCGTTCCCGCACCGCCGCTACCGTGTCCTCTTCCCCGCCGCCGGCCAACTGTGTGCCGGTGGCGAACTCCCGCAACAACGTCAGGTTGCGGATATCGCCGACGAAGAACGCGCCGCCGGGCAGCAGCAATCCCATGACCTGGTCGATCACTTCGATCAAGTAGGCGGCATTCGGAAAGTACTGGGCGACCGAGTTCACCACGACCACATCGAATCGGCCCACCGGCAGTCCCGACACATCGTCGGCGGACTGCACGCGCAACTGGACCCGGTCCGCCCACTCCACCGCCGATTCGACCAGTCGCGATCGAAGATTCTCGATGGTCGCCGCCGAGAAATCGGTGCACCAGTATTCGGCGCACTGCGGCGCCAGTCGCGACATCAGCAAGCCCGATCCGACACCGATTTCCAGCACCCGGGCCGGGCGCAGGTCGAGAATCCGGTCCACGACCGCGTCGCGCCACTCCCGCATCTGCTCGATCGGAATCGGCTCGCCGGTGTAGCTGCTGTTCCAGCCGCCGAAGTCGGCATCCAAAGCCAGGGGCTCGGTGAATTCACGGCCGTCGCCGCGGTAGCTTTCCTTGCCTGCGTACAGGTTGTCGTAGACCTGCCGCCAATGGTCGACCAGGTCAGCTGCCCGGTCGCTGTCGTCGACGACGGTCTTTTCGCGATCGCGGACAACGTAGGCGACCAACTGCTTGTCGACCACAGCGTCGGTATCGGCGACAGCGCGGGCGACGACCACCGCGCGGGACACCGCCGGATGCGCCACCAGTGCCGCCTCGACCTCGCCGGGCTCGATCCGATAGCCGCGCACCTTGACCTGGTCGTCGGCCCGGCCCGCGAATTCGAGCACGCCGTCGCGGGTCCACCGCACTACGTCGCCGGTCCGGTACATCCGATCGGCGACCCCGAACGGGCAGGCCACGAATCGTTGCGCGGTCAGCTCGAGCCGCCCGGCGTAACCGCGCGCCAATTGCATTCCGGTGACATACAGTTCGCCCGCTACACCCACCGGTACCGGGCGCAACCGCGAATCCAGAATGAACACCCGCACATTCGCCACCGGCGCACCGATCGGTATCCGCTGATCGGTGTCCCACGGTTGCGAACCGAGGATCTCCTGGGTCGAGACGCACACCGTGTTCTCGGTCGGCCCGTAGGCATTGGCGATATCGACGCCCGGCCAGCGATCCCGGAATCGGGCTACCGCGGCCGAACTCAAGGCGTCGCCGCCGGTGACCACCTGACGTATCGGCGCGGCATCGAGTTCGGGTTCTGCGGTCGCGAGCAATTCGAAGAGCGCGGTGGCGACGAACATTGTTGTGACACGATGACGGGATACCGTGCGCATCAGCACGGAAAGGTCGAGTCGATCGGGGGGCGCGATGACGATCGTCGACCCGGCCAGCAAGGCTGGCCACAACTCATAGGCTGAGGCATCGAACGCCATCGATGAATGCAACAACACCCGCTCACCCGGACCACCGGGCCAGCCGTGCACCGCCATATTCACCACACCGCGGTGTTCGACCACAACACCCTTCGGACGCCCGGTCGAACCCGATGTGTAGATCACATACGCCGCATCGGCAGGCGACAACACCGGCAAACCGAATGACTCACCAGTGCTGAAATCCGCAACGTCCACGCATATCGATGCGCGGTCACCCAATGGCAGCCCGGCTCCGATAGACACCGTCGTCAATACCAGCAACGGATCCGCATCGCCCAGAATGAACTCGATCCGCTCGCTCGGATACTCGGGGTCGATCGGCAAGTACGCGCCACCGGCGACAACCACCGCCAGTACGGCAGTTACCAGATCGATCGACCGCGGCAAGGCCACGGCCACGACCGAACCGCGACCAACCCCACGCCCCACCAACGCCTGCGCCAGAACGTCAACGCGCACAGCCAGTTCCGCGTAGGTGATGTCACCATCCGCGTGCGCGACTGCTACCGCTTCCGGCGCGTCCGCTACCTGTCGCGCGAACAGGCGCGCAAGCGAAGTCTCTTCCGGCAGTGGCGCTGCGGTGTCGTTCCAGATCCGGAGCACCCGGTCGCGTTCCTCGGGCGCGAGGACGTCCATCCGGCCGAGGGGCAATCCCGGGTCCGTGGTGACGATGTCCAGCAGCCGCAGATAACGCTCGGCGAAGCCGACCACGGTCGCACGATCGAACAGATCTGTGGCGTATTCGATTCGGCCCGACAGCTCGGGAGCCGCGGTGTCGTCGGCCGGATTCATCCGCTCGACCACGTCGACGTGCAGGTCGAACTTGGCGGTGCCGGTGATCGCCGGAACGATCTCGACCGCCAGCTCGGGCAGGTGCAGATCCGGCAACAGGTTGTTCTGCAACGCGAACGACACCTGGAACAGCGAGTGGTACGCCGGCGAACGGATCGGTTGCAGCAATTCGACCAGTCGCTCGAAGGGGGCGTCCTGATTCTCGTAGGCGGTCAAGGCCTTTCGGCGGACCTGGTCGAGAACCTCGTCGAAACGGGGGTTGCCGGACAAGTCCACCCGCAACACCCAGGTGTTGACGAAAAAGCCGATCAGATCATGGGTCGCCTCCTGGGTGCGTCCGGCGACCGGGCCACCGATCGAGATGTCCTCGCCTGCGCCGAGCCGCGACAGCAACACGGCGAGCGTCGATTGCAGCAGCATCGACACGGTTACCTGGCGATCGTGGGCAACTCGATACAGTGCCGCGCACAGCGCGGGCTCGAAGGCGAACTCGATCACGTCGCCGCGATTGCTCGCCGTCGGCGGCCGGGGGCGATCGGTCGGCAGTGTTATCGGCTGCGGTGCGTCCGCGAGTTCGGTTTCCCAATAACGGAATTGAGTTGCCAGGATGCTGTCGGGATCGGACTCGGCGCCCAAGGTCGCACGCTGCCACAGCGTGAAGTCCGCGTATTGCACCGGCAATGGGGCCCACGGCGGTGTCTGTCCTTGTCGACGCGCGACGTATGCGGCCGAGAGGTCCCGTACGAACGGCGCGATGGACCAACCGTCCGCGGCGATGTGGTGCAGCACCAACACCAGGCTGTGGTCGTTGAAACCGTTGGACAGCAGGGTTACTCGCAACGGCGTCTCGGTCGAGACGTCGAATCCGCGCCGCACGAGACCGGCCAGCTCACCGGGGTCCGCCGTCTCGATCGTTGTCCCCGCCACGTCGACCGGCAGGATCCGCTGGTAGGGCACCCCGTCCGCATCGGGGAACACGGTGCGCAGGCTCTCGTGCCGCGCCACCACATCGGTCAGGGCGGCCGCCAGCGCCTGCTGATCCAACGGTCCGCGCAGGCGCAGCACCATCGGAATGTTGTAGGCCGGTGAGTCCAGTTCGAATCGGTTGATGAACCACAGTCGAGACTGGGCGAACGACAACGGCATTCGCTCCGGGCGCTCTCGAACCGTCAGCTCCGGCCGGGCCGGGCCGCGGTCGGCTTTGCGTTCGGCGAGCACCTGCGCCAACCGGGCGGGGGTGGGGGCCTCGAACACATCCCGTACGCCGACCTCGATGCCCAGTACGGCGGTCATCCGCGAGGCCACCCGCATCGCCGACAGCGAATGTCCGCCCAGCGCAAAGAAGTCGGCATCCACTCCGACGCGTTCCACGCCGAGCACCTCGGCGAAGACGGTGACGACGATCTCCTCGGCCGGCGTCAGCGCGGCGCGATAGTCGGCGACGGCGAACGTCGGCGCGGGCAATGCGCGTCGATCCACCTTTCCGTTGGGCGTCAACGGCAGGCGGTCGAGGACGACGATGGCCGACGGAACCATGTACTCCGGCAACCGATCCGCGACGAAGCGCCGGATCTCGTCGGCGACAGCCGTCTCCTCCTGCGTCGCGTCGCCGCGATCGAGGACGACGTAGCCGATCAGCCGCTTGTCCACGGCGCCGGCTGAATCCGCTGTCGCGGAATCGATCTCACGGGCGATCACCACCGACTGGGAAACCAGCGGGTGCGCGGTCAACACGGTCTCGACCTCGCCGGGCTCGATTCGGTACCCGCGGACCTTGACCTGTTCATCGGCGCGGGTGACGAATTCCAGCACGCCGGCGCGGGTCCACCGCACCACGTCGCCGGTCCGGTACATGCGCTCACCGGCACCGAACGGACAGGCCGAGAACCGTTCTCCGGTGAGGCCCGGTCGATTCCGATACCCGCGTGCCAGTTGCACTCCGGCCACATACAACTCGCCCGCCACACCAACCGGCACCGGCCGCAATCGCGAATCCAGTACGTATACGCGCATATTCCCGATGGGTGCGCCGATCGGCACGCTGCCCCCACTCGTCCACTCCGGCGAATCGGGGATTTCATAGGCGGATACGCACACCGTGTTCTCGGTCGGCCCATAGGCGTTGACCACGCTGATGCCCGGCCACCGGTCGTGGAAGCGGGCGACCGCGACAGTCCTCAGGGCGTCGCCGGCGGTGACCACTCGATGTACCGAATCGAGTTCGAGTTCTGGGCCTGAGCTCGCCAGTATCTCGAACAGCGGGGTCGTCACGTACAACGCGGCCACCCGATGCCGAGCTATGGACCGGCTCAGTTCCGCGATATCCGATCGGCCGGGGGGTGCGATGGCGATCGTGGACCCGGCCAGCAGTGCAGGCCACAACTCGTATGCCGACGCGTCGAACGCCATCGATGAATGCAACAGCACCCGCTCGCCCGGACCACCGGGCCAGCCGTGCGCTGCCATATTCACCACACCGCGGTGTTCGACCACAACGCCCTTCGGGCGTCCCGTCGAACCCGACGTATAGATCACATACGCCGCATCCGCCGGTGACAACTCCGGCAGATCACCGAGCGAATCACCCTCCAGATCAACAACATCCAGGCACAGCGATGTGCGCTCACCCAACGGCAGCCGCGCACCGGCGGATACCGTCGTCAACACCAGCAATGGATCGGCATCGCCGAGAATGAACTCGATACGGCTGCTCGGATAGTCCGGATCGATCGGCAGGTACGCGCCGCCGGCGACCACCACCGCCAACAACGCAGTCACCAAGTCCGTTGACCGCGGCAGCGCCACGGCCACCACTGAACCCCGACCGACCCCACGACCCACCAACTCGCACGCCAGAACATCAACCCGCACAGCGAGTTCCGCGTAGGTCAGCTGCTCATCGCCGAACTGCAGCGCGACGGCGCTCGGTGCCGAGGCGACGCGCGCGCGGAACGCCGCCACGATCGTGGTCTCCGGCAGCGTGGTCTCGAGCCGCGAGTTCCACTGCGTCAGCAGCTGTTCACGTTCCACGTCGGCCAGGAGACCGATATCCGTGATCGCTTCCGCCGGGTCTGCACTCACCGCGCGCAAGACACGGAGGTAGCGGTCGGCGATGCCGGACACCGTGGTTCGGTCGAACAGATCGGTGGCGTATTCGATCCGGCCGACCAGCACTCCGGGACTTTCCGTGCTGCCGGGAATCTCGATCAGGTCGAAATGCAGGTCAGTCTTGGCGGTTCCGGTGGAGAAAGCGACGAATTCGGCAGCCAGGCCGGGCAGGTCGAGCGCGGGCAGACCATCGTTCTGCACCTCGAGCGACACCTGGAACAACGGGTTGTAGGCCGTCGACCTGGCCGGATTGATCAGCTCAACCAGCCGCTCGAACGGCGCGTCCTGATTCTCGTAGGCGGTCAAGGCCTTTCGGCGCACCTGGTCGAGGACCTCCTCGAAACGCGGGTTGCCGGACAGATCCACCCGCAGCACCCAGGTATTGACGAAGAACCCCACCAGCTCCCGCAGGGCCTCGTCGGTACGCCCGGCGACCGGACCGCCGATCGACACATCCGGGCCTGCACCCAGCCGCGACAGCAGCACCGCGAGCGCCGACTGCAAGACCATCGACGCGCTGACCCGGCGTTCGCGGGCGAGTCGGTACAGCGCTTCGCGCAGCGGTGCGTCGACGGTGAATTCGACGACGTCGCCGCGGTTGCTCACCAGCGGTGGGCGGGGCCGATCGGTGGGCAGCGCGATCGGCTGCGGCGCGTCGGCCAATTCCTGTTCCCAGTAGCGACATTGCGCCGCGAGCGCGCTCCCCGTATCGGACTCGGCATCCAGAAGTTCACGCTGCCACAGCGCGAAGTCGGGGTATTGAACCGGCAGCGGACGCCAGCCCGGCTCCCGTCCCGCCAGCCGGGCCGCATAGGCCGTCGACAGATCGCGCAGCAACGGCGCCATCGACATGCCATCCGCGGCAATGTGATGCACGACCAACACCATGACGTGCTCGGACTCGCCGCACCGAATCACGGTGGCCCGCAGCGGCATATCCACTCGCAAGTCGAA
This sequence comes from Nocardia colli, assembly GCF_008704205.1. Classification (GTDB taxonomy): domain Bacteria; phylum Actinomycetota; class Actinomycetes; order Mycobacteriales; family Mycobacteriaceae; genus Nocardia; species Nocardia colli. Next base: position 10,306 of record NZ_VXLC01000026.1, read on the forward strand.
TCCGCTGCGGACCCGTTCCGCCACGGCATCTTTCACTCGCGCGGGATCAACGGCGGTCAGCTCGAGCGCCGGAGCGCTCGGCACGACCTCCTGATATGGCACTCCGTCCAGCTCGGGATAGCGGGTCCGCAGCGCTTCATGGCGCTCGACGACCGCTCCGAGTGCGTCGGTCAACGCCTCGGTATCCAGCGATCCGCCCAGCCGGAAGACCAGCGGGATGTTGTAGGTCGGCGATTCGGGGTCGAATCGGTTGATGAACCACATACGTAACTGCGCGAACGACAACGGGATTCGCGCGGGACGCTCCCGAACGGCCAGCTTCGACCGCGCCGGACCGGTCTCGCGTTCGGTGAGTAACCGGGCGACTCCAGCGGCTGTGGGGGAATCGAAGATGTCGCGCACGCCGACCGTGCGGCCGGTCACCTCAGTCAGTCGCGTGGCCACCCGGGTCGCCGAGATCGAATGTCCGCCGCGCGCGAAGAAGTCGTCGTCTACGCCGACGCGGTCTACCCCGAGCACCTCGGCGAAGGCAACGGCGACAATCTCTTCGAAGGGTGCGGAGGCGGCTCGGTACGGTGCGACCGGTCGCTGCGGTGTCGGCAGCGCACGGCGATCGACCTTTCCGCTCGAGGTCATCGGCAATTCGTCGAGCACCGTGAAGGTTTCGGGAACCATGTACGACGGCAGTCGACGCGCCACCGCCTGTTTGACCGTGCTCGCGTCGATGGTGCGTCCGGGTGTGGCGGTGAGATAGGCGGCGACCCATGCTTCGCCGGTCTGTCCGCCCACGGTGGTGGCGATCGCCTGCTGTACCTCGTCCAGGCCGGTCAGGGCGGCTTCGATCTCCCCGAGTTCGAGGCGCTGGCCGCGGATCTTGATCTGGGCATCGGCGCGGCCGACGAAAAGCAGCGTCGCGCGGTCGGCGCCACGGGGCTCCCAGCGCACCACGTCGCCGGTGCGGTACATCCGCGCACCGGCCGGACCGTATGGGTCGGCCACGAACGACGCCGCGCTCAAACCGACCCGGCCCAGGTAGCCGCGGGCCACCCCCGGGCCGGATACGTACAGCTCCCCCGCCACGCCGAGTGGTGTCGGCCGTAGCCACGAATCCAGCACCGCCAGGCGGACTCCCGGTATCGGAGCGCCCAGCGACACCGCGTCACCCGGACGCAGCGCCGCGCTGGTGACCCAGATCGTGGTCTCGCTCGGCCCGTACAGGTTGTACAGCTGACGAACACCGCTGGCGTCGCTACCCGACCATTGCTGCACCAGCGCAGGCGGACACGCTTCGCCCGCCACCATGAGCACGCGCAGAGCATCGAGTTGCCGCGCATCGAGGGTGGCCGCGACAGCTGGAGTCAAACACGCATGCGTCACACTCTCGGCACGCATCAACTCCGTCAACGAGTCACCGGCGAAAGCATCACGGGGAGCGACGATCAGCGCCGCGCCGACCGGTACCGCTGCCAGTAATTCGAAGACCGCCGCATCGAACGTCCTTGCGGCAACTCCCAACACACGAGAGTCTTGGTCGAGTCGGTACTGCCGGGCGAGGGTGTCCGACACTCCAGAAAGACCGGCGTGGGTGACGGCGACACCTTTCGGTGTGCCCGTCGAACCTGAGGTGTACACAATGTAAGCGGTATTGCCGATCCGAACCGCACCGCGTCGATCCGCGTCGGTGATCGGGGCGGCGCTGTGCTCACGCAGTTCGAGCCGGTCGATATCGACTACCCGAACGCCGCCCAAATCGGTCGCTTCTGAGACGGTTTCACTGCTTGTCAGCAGAATCGAGGCGGGACAATCGGCGAGGATGAACCGATTCCGTTCGACCGGATGGGTGGGATCGATGGTCACGAACGCGGCACCGGTCTTGGCGATCGCCCATACGGCACGGACCCACGCCGCAGAGCGCGGAATCGCTACCGCCACTGTGGTTTCCGGTCCGGCACCGCAATCGATCAAACCCCGCGCACATCGATTCGACCATTCGCCCAGTTCGCGGTAGGTCCACGTGCGCGTGGCGCCGTGGATCGCAAGCCGATCCGCGTGCGCAGTCACGGCCCGAGACAGCATGTCCGGCAACGTGACCTGCGTGGGCCCCGAACCACCGGCGGCAGACTCCAGCAGCATCCGGCGCTCGTCGGGCTCGAGCAATTCCACGGAGCGCGCTCGGGTGTCGGAGTCCGTGAGCACGCTGTGCAGGAAGCTGTCGAGGAACTGCGCGAACCGCCGGTGGTGGTACTCGACCTGTTCGGATGTGTAAACGCTTGGGTTGGCGAAGAAGTCGACGCGGGTGCTTTCGCCGCCGACCGCCGGATAGACGTTCACCGAGAGGTCGGGAACCAATCCCGGGGTCAATACCTGCAGCTGGCCGGTGATGTCACCGAGGACGATCCTCGTATCGAGGATCATCAGGTCGACCATCGGCCCGGCGGCCCGCGGGAGATGCTGGGCAGCAACCGATTCCGAGTCCTGGAGCATGTCCTCGTGCCGGTACCGCTGGCCGCGCAGGACCGCCATCAGCGTGCGCTGTGTCTCCTCCAGCAGTGACCCGACGGTGCGATCGGGGGTCACGGCGATCCGGAACGGCACGATGTTGGCGGTCATCCCGCCGGAGCGGCTCATGGACGCGGTGACCCGCGCGGACACCGGCAGGCTCAGCACCACGTCGTCGGAGCCGGTCATGCGCGCCAGGTACAGACCGAAGGCGGCGAGCAGGAAGACCGACGGGCCGACCGAGCGCGTCGCGACAGCGGTGCGGAGCGCGTTGTCGGTGTCGGCGGACAGAAGTGCGCTCACCGAGAGGGGGTGTTCTTCAGCGAGCGCGACCCGATCGGTCAGCGTGACCGGCTCGGGGAGTTCGGCGACGTACTTCGACCAGAACACCCGATCGTCGTCGAAGCGTTGCGAGGCGCGATACTGCTCGTCCGCGGCAACGATTTCACCCAGTGACCGAATCGACTGCGCGCCAGCGTCTTTACCAGCCAACGTCGCGGAATAGAGCTGCGCGCTGCGGGTGAGGATGTTCAGGGCGGCGATGCCGTCCAGCACGATGTGATGGGCGCGCAGGTACCAGAACCAGCGTCGCTCGGCGACCCGCACGATCGCGCCCTGCACCACCGGGCCGTGCCGCAGGTCGATGGGTGCGCGGTAGTCTGCGCGCATCCAATCCTGTGCTGCGGCAACCGGATCGGGCACCGACGTGCAATCCAGTTGCCGCACCGAGCTGTTGGCGGTTTCGTCCACCACCTGGCGCAGTTGTCCGTCCACCTCGAATACCCGCATGCGGCTGACCTCGAACTCGTCGAGCGCCTGCTCGAACGACCCGATCAGCCGCACGGTATCCAGCTCACCGGCGAGTTCCACGTACAGCGCGTTCGACACGGGTGTGGCGCCGGCCAACTGCTGCAACAACTGAATCGCCCGCTGTGCCGCGGTCAGCGGATAGGTAGCTGGATGACCGTCACGGGCATGCAGGGGTGAACGATGGTCGGGCATCCCGCCTCCTGAAGATCCGAAGCTCAAAGAGAACGTGCTTTGTTCGCGAGGGTGGCCAGCGATTCGAGACCGTCGAGCACGGCCGGCTCGGCCACGCCGAAGTCGATGAGGCAGGCGATCTCGTCGGCGCCCGCTCGGTGCAGGCTTTCGACCATCGGCAGCGCCGAATCCGGGGTGCCGAACAGGCCGTTGGTCCGGTAGTACCGTTCGAAAGCGAAGTCCAGCACCTTGTTTCGGGACCGGTCGTCCAGACCGTCGAGGGCCTCCGCGCCGCGGCGCCACAGATCGACGGAATCGGCGAGGTAGCGCTTGAACGGTCCCTGCACCGTCTGCCGCACCGCGGCGTCGTCGTCACCGACGAACGTGTGCAGCATGACCGTGACCTTGCCGCCGTCGGCGTCGTGGCCGTGCCGGGCGCGCGCCTTGCGATAGGCGGTGATCTTGTCCGCCAGTTCGTCGACGCTCTGGAACAGCAAGGCGGTCAACACATTCACGCCGAGCTCGCCGGCCATCTCGAAGCGCTCCACGCCTCCGCTGCACGTCACCCAGGCGGACAGGTCCGGCTGGATCGGGGTCGGGAAGATGCGCACCGATCGCGATTCGCCCGCACCGTTCGGCAGTTCGATCGACTCACCCCGCCACAGCTGTTGAACGCTGCGCATGCCGGAGCGCATGACCTCGACCCGGTTTCGGTAATTGTGTTGCGCCAGTACGAAATCGTCGGGGTTCCAGCCCGTGGCGAAGGCGACGTCGACCCGGCCGTCGGACAGGTTGTCGACCACCGACCAGTCCTCGGCGACCCGCACCGGGTTGTGCAGCGGCAGCACCACGCTGCCCGCCCGGATCCGCACCCGCTGCGTGATCGCCGCCAGCGCCGCCCCGAGGACGGCGGGGTTCGGGTACAACCCGCCGAACTTGTGGAAATGCCGCTCCGGCAACCAGATCGAGGCGAAGTCGTGCGTGTCGGCGAAGCGGGCGCTGTCGAACAGCAGGCGGTAGCGCTGGGCACCGGTTTGCTGCGCGTCGCTGGCGAAGAAGAACAGGCTGAACTCGAGGCCCGCGCCCATCGGGCAGGACCGTGCGATCGCGCCGCCGACCTCGGCACCGGGAGCGCGGTGCTTGGCTACCTCGTCGACCAGATCGGCGACGCACATGCCGCCGTAGACGTCCTCGGCGGATATCTCGAGGCCGAATCGATCCTCGAGCATCGTCAGCAGCTCGGCGGCCTTGACCGAGTCGAGACCGAGTGCGGTGAGCGGTGTTCGCGGGTCGACGGATTCGAGCCCCAGGCGTTGCCGCGCCCAGTCCAGGAAGAATGCCGCGGTGTCGGCGTCGCCCTGCGGCTCGCTCATATGGCCCTCGATTCCGACTCGTTGGCGTACAGGTGGCGCAGGTGCGATCGACGGATCTTGCCGCTCGTCGTTTTCAGCACCTTGCCCTTGTCCACGAAGATCACTCGATGCAGCGCTACGGCGTGGTCCCGGCTGACCGCGGACCTGATCGACGCCTCCAAGGCGGCGACACCGTCGTCCGCGATTTCGTCGTCGAGTTCTTGCACTACGATCAACCGCTCTTCGCCGTTGATCTCGGCCGACAACGCGGCGCAGCCGCCGCGGCGAAGACTCGGATGGGTGGACTCGATACTCCACTCGATATCTTGCGGGAACAGGTTTCGCCCGTTGATGATCATCACCTCTTTGAGCCGGCCGCAGACGAAGAGATGCTCGTCGACCATGAATCCGAGATCGCCGGTGCGCAGATACGGTGTTCCGTCCTCGCCGGCGATCTCTGCCGCGAATATTTCCTTGCTCTCCTCGGGTTTGTTCCAATAGCCCGAAGTGACGCTCGGCCCGGACAGCCAGATTTCGCCGACCCGGCCCGGATCCGTTCGTTGCAGGGTCTCGGGATCGATCAGCGCGGCGGTTCCCGCCCCGACCCGCCCCAGATCGACCAATTCCCGGGCATTCGGCTGTTCTACGACGAGACCCTTTTCCAGATCCCCGCTCGCGAACGAACGCGTGCGCAGTCCCGAGCCCACCGGTCCCCCGCTGACATACAGGGTCGCTTCGGCGAGGCCGTAACCGGGGAAGAAACTCTCCCGGCGGAATCCGCTCGCCTCGAACTTGTCGGCAAATTTTCGCAAGACGATCGGGTTGACCGGTTCGGCGCCGACGAACGCGACGTCCCATTGCGACAGATCCAGTTGCTCGGCATCCGCGCGCGACACTCGCTCGGCGCAGATTCCATAGGCCAGATTCGGGCCACCCGCAGTGATATTCGTGTTCGTCGATATCTCCCGCAACCAGATCAGCGGATCGCGCAGGAAGGTCAGCGGGGACATGAGCGTCACCGGATAACCGGCGAAAAGCGGCGACAGAATTCCCAGAATCATGCCCATGTCGTGCGACGGTGGCAGCCAATGGACGGCCGAGCTGTTCTCGGAGTGCCCGAAGGCGCGGCGTTGGCATTCGAGATTGTGCATGAGGTTGCGGTGGCGCACCACAACACCTTTCGGGCTGCCGGTGGAACCCGAGGTGTATTGCAGGTGGGCCACGTCGTGCGCGGCCGGCAGCGAGGTGTCGAGCAGCCGCCGGGAACCGCCGCCGTCGGTGGCCGCGCTGTCGATGACCTTCTCGTCGGGCCAACCGAGCAGGTCACGGGCGATCGCCGCGGCCGACTGCGGCGCGATGACGGCCACCGCGCCGCTGTCGCGCGCGATCGCCGCCACGGTGTCGGAATGTCGTTGCGAGGTCGGCACATACAGGGGCACGGCGACGCGCCGGCTCAGCAGGCAGGCGAAGAATGCGTGCACCATGTCGAGGCTCGGCGGGCAGAGCAGCAGGATTCGATCGCCCGGCGCGCTGATTTCCTGCAACCGGATCGCCAAGCCGGCCACCCGGCCCAGCAGGACCGCATAATCCTCGACTTCGCGGTTGCCGCGGCCGTCGAGAAACGTGTAGCCGACCCGCGTGGGTTGCTCGGCGGCGCGACTCACCAAGATGTCCGCCAGAGTCGACGGGCGCCCCGATAATTGTTCGTAACTCATCGACCTTCGACCTCCCAATTCAGCTATAGCCACACTGGACGAACGACTTTCAGGCCTGCACAAGACGCCGGGGAGCGAGTACCGACCGCTCCGCGCGCTGCACATCCTTGCACAGATCCGAGCGACCCAGCGGCGACCGAACTCCGGTCTGTCGAAAGCCCTTCGCGATCAGAACTTCGGCGGTCCGTCGCGTAGCCGCAGCACCAAGCGATTGCTTTTGGCACCGGGCGGTCCGAGTGTCGCCGCCTCCGACGTCGAAAGTCATTACTGCACTGTGGATTATCTGCTCCTCGCGCACTCGATCCCGGTCACTCGAAAATCTCGGAGAACGTCTCGTCAGCGGCACGATAGGACGGCAGGGCGTAGCGAACTGATACGTGTCACTGTTCTCCTTCCAGAGTGCGACGCGACGGCAGTGGTCGAGTGTTCCTCCTAGTTCGTCGCCGCGAGTGTCGCGGATGGGTCGAGGTTATGTCGAATCCGAAAAAGTGGGATGGGGGCGTCGAGGAATCATCGGCCGGTCGATATGCATACTTCGGAGGCATCGTGCCGTCGCATTGCGCGTGTCGGCGCTGCTGTTATGCGATTGTTGCCGTGCGGCGCAATTCTATTGCCACATCGAATCGCGATTCCGGCAAGCGTCGGCGTCGATGGTCCGCGACGGGATACACGAAAACCGGGGACGACCGAGCGGCCCACCTACGGGCCGCGGGGTCATCCCCAGTTTCTTTATGACACAACGGATATCGTTCTAGACGTACTGGCATCTCCGCAAATCAGCTCGGGGCCAGGCGATCTCGTCAGACGATACGGACGTTCATCGTGTAGGAGGCGTCGTCCGCCGGCGAGGTGAGCGTCACGTGGTACTTGCCCGTCTGCGGGAGACGGATCTGGCTCGAGGTGTTGTCGCGGCAGATCACCTGGCCGTCGGGGGCCGCGATGACGAAGCGAGCGGTGCCGGAGGCTGAGGTGTAGTGCGAGATGAGGTCGGTGCTCATCTGCTGGCCGGCGCGCGCGTCGATCACCCAGATATCGGTGTAGCCGCGATTGATGTAGCCGGTCACGGTGCCGTGGTCGGTTCCGGGCGCGAACTTGATCTCGGCGTAGACCCCGCTGGCGTTCGCGACGCCCGCGCCCGCCGAGACGGCGAAGAACGCCGCCGCGATCGTGACCATGGCGAAGGCCACTTTGCGGAGGGTGGTGAGGCAGACAGTCATGATGTTCCCGTTTCTCGCTGCATTGAAAGGTGTTACGCCACAAAGCTTGCGGCCCGACCCTCAGCAAGCTCTATCGGTTCACTAACGGCCTGGGTGGGCTGACACCCACTAGTCCGAACGAGGCACCCCGCTCGCTCGACGGGGCGGCCGTTCGCTGCGCATGCACGTTCTGTGCATCCGGGACGTTCCGGGATAGAGGTTCTAAGTGCGTGTGCGTCTACTCGTGGAGGAAATCCGTGACGGCTCGCCCATAGGACGGCTGTTCGTCGTCGATCTTCCGATACTCGAGGCCTACCTGCCGGATATCGAGATAGGACAACAACATTGAACGAGCAGAACCGAGTGACGGTTGTCGAGGGGTTCGTTCCGGTGATCGATCTGTCGACCAGAGACAGCGATTCGGGGCGGCGGAGTATTGCCGAGGCGATCGGTGCTGCCTGTATGGGTTCGGGGTTCTTCACCGTCGTCGGGCATCGGGTGCCGGCGGAGCTCATCGAGCGGATGTGTGTGACGAATCGGGAGTTCTTTGCGCTGCCCGATGCGGTGAAAGACGTTGTCGCGCATCGCCCTGGGGTGTCGGGGTTCCGGCGGATGGCGGGATCCACGGCGCACAGTCTGGACAAGCGGACGCCGCCGGATCTGTGCGAGGTCTTTTCGGCCCATGTGACCGGGGATCTGAGTGAACAGGAGCGCGCGGGCCTCGGAAATCATTGGGCCTCATGGAAGTTGGCCAACATTTGGCCGGATACTCCGGCGGACTTCGCGGAAACCTGGCGCGAATACATGGCGGCGCTGACGCGGTTGGCCGGTGATCTCATGCGACTGTTCGCGCTGGCGTTGGAGCTCGACGAGAACTTCTTCGACGGCGTCTTCGACCGCCATGTGTCTTCGGTCGCTGTCAACTATTACTTCCCGCAGCGCGAGGCGCCGCTCCCCGGCCAACTGCGTCGCGGCGAGCACACCGATTGGGGCAGCCTGACCATCCTTTACCAGGACACCGACATCGGCGGGCTCCAGGTGCGCCACGGAACCGGCGAATGGCGGGACATCCCCACCATTCCCGGCGGATTCATCGTCAATATCGGCGACCTGATGTCCCTGTGGACCGCCGGCCGATGGGTGTCGACCATGCACCGAGTCATCAACCCCGAACGCGGCAACAACTCCTCGCGCCTATCGATCCCGTTCTTCTACCTCCCCAACCACGACACCCCCATCGACCCGATCGGCTCCTTCACCGACGGCGACGCGCAACAGCACTACGGCGCGACCACCGCCGGCGAATGGATCTCCCGGAAGATGCAAAAAACCTTCGCCGCCGACCCGCAGGACTATCGGTAGGTGCTCAGGCGAGGAACTTGCCGAGGTCGTCGAGGACGCGCATGGCGCCGATGGGGCCGAGGCCGAGGAACCAGACTTCGTCGTCTACCGCGATGGCGTGGCCGGCTTTGACCGCGCTGGTGTTGCGCCAGATCGGGCCGGAGGTTACGGCTTTCTGGTCCGGGGAGACGTCGGCGCCGTAGCTGGAGTAGAAGATCCAGTCGGCGGCGGCCTGATCGATGTTTTCCTTCGAGACCTCGACCGCTAGTTCGTTGACGTTCTGATTCGCGGGTCTGGGCAGGCCGACGTCGGCGAGGATGACGCCGATGAAGGATTTGTTGGCGTAGAGGCGGATGTTGCCGCTCATGAAGCGGACGAGCGAAATCGTCGGTGCGGCAGGCAGTTTGGCCTTCACCTGATTCGCCTTGGTCTGGTAGTCGTTGAGCAGCTTGGTGGCCTGCTCTTCCGCGCCGAGGGCGGCGCCGACCAGCAGGAAGTTCTCTTTCCACGGGAAGCCGGGCCGGATGGAGAGCACGGTCGGCGCGATGGCGGACAGCTGCGGGTACAGGTCGTTGACGCGTAACTTGCTGCCCAGTATCAGGTCCGGCTTCAGCGCGGCGATCTTCTCGAGGTCGAGGGTGTTGGTCGGACCGACCGTGGCGATGTTCTGCACCCGGTCGGCCAGATACGACGGCACACCCTGCTGACCGGCGGTGGTGGCCATGCCGACGGGCGTAACCCCGAGTGCGAGAACGTCGTCCAGTTCGCCGGAGTCGAGAACGACCACCCGCGTGGGCTTCTTCTCGATGCGCGTCTGCCCCATCGCCTGGGTGACCGTGCGCGGGAACACCCCGGGCCCGACGTCGGCCTTGAGCTTGGCGGTCTCGGTGTCGGCGGTGCCGAACATCGCGCCGCCGGTGGCGACATTCTTGTCGCCGTGACCGGTGTCGCCCGCGCTCGCGGGGGTGGTGGCGGGGTCGGACCCGCATGCGGTGAGCAGTGCGACGGCCGCAACGGCGACCACCGCCTTCGTCCATCGGACCATTGTGTGATTCCTTTCCTAGGACCGGGTGGCGGGCTCGGCGGCCCGGCCGGTGCGATGTCGTCCGATCGGAACGACCATCGGGGTGCCGGACACGGGGTCCGGGATGATCTGAGAGGGCAGGCCGAAGACGTCCTCGACCAATTCCGCGGTGAGGATGTCCGCGGGTGCGCCCTCGCGGGCGATGTCGCCGCTCTTCATGGCGATGAGGTGATCGCCGTAGCGGGCGGCCAGGTTGAGGTCGTGCATCACGATCACCACCGTGGTGCCGTCGACCTTGTTGAGGTCGGCGAGCAGGTCGAGCACCTCTACCTGATGGGCGATGTCGAGGAAGGTGGTCGGCTCGTCGAGCAGCATGATCGGGGTGCGCTGGGCCAGCGCCATGGCGATCCACACCCGCTGGCGCTGGCCGCCGGAGAGTTCGTCGACCGAGCGCGACGCGAGTTCGACGGTGTCGGTGACTTGCAGTGCGCGCGCCACGGCGGCGTCGTCCTCGGGGGTCCATCGGCGGAACATGCCCTGATGCGGATAGCGACCGCGTCCGACCAGGTCCGCGACCGTGATGCCCTCGGGCGCGACCGGGGACTGCGGCAGCAGGCCGAGCACCCGCGCGACGTCCTTGCTGCGCAACGCGGAGATCTGCTCGTCGCCCAGATAGACCGAGCCCTGGGTGGGTGCGAGCAACCGGGCCAATCCGCGCAGCAGGGTCGATTTCCCGCACGCGTTGGTGCCGACGATCATCGTCACCTTGCCCTCGGGGATGCGCACGGTGAGGTCGTTCACGATCGTCACCGGTCCATAGCCGAGCCGCAGGTTCTCGGTGCGCAGAGTTGGTGTCACGCTTTTCCTTTCAGACACGCACGGCCCCTTTCAGACTCGCCCGGCACGGTTGGCGGCGGCGAGCAGCCACAGCAGATACGGCGCGCCGACCGCGCCGGTCACCACGCCGACCGGCAGTGTGGTGCCGAGCAGATGCTGTGCGACGAAGTCGGCGGTCAGCGTGACCAGCGCTCCGGTGAGCGCGGCGGGCACCAGGGCGGTGCGGCCGCCGCCGGTCAGCCGGGTGGCGATCGGGTTCGCGACGAACGCGACGAACGCGATGGGACCGGCCACCGCGGTCGCGAAAGCCACACTGGCGGTGGCGATCAGCAGCAACAGCAGCCGCGAGTACTCCACCCGCAGGCCGAGGCCGGCCGCGACGTCGTCACCGAGCTGCAGTCCGTTGAGCGCGGGGGCGAGCAGCGCGACGGCGGGCACCAGCACCGCGAGCGCGATCGCCAGCGGGATCACGTGGTGCCAGCTCCGGCCGTTGAGGTTGCCGATCATCCAGACCAGCGCCTGCTGGGCGAGGGCGACGTCGGCCCAGGTCATGAGGTAGGAGACGACGCTGGTCAGTACCGCGCCGACGCCGACGCCGACCAGCACGAGCCGAAAACCGTTCACCCCGCCGCGGTGCGCGAGGCCGTAGATCACCGCACCCGTGCCGACCGCGCCGGCGAACGCGGCCAGCGACAACGCCGTGCCGGACAGCCCGAAGACGACCAGTGCGGCGACCGCGGCCGCGCTCGCGCCCTGGGAAACCCCGATCACATCCGGACTGGCCAACGGGTTTCGGAGCAATCGCTGAAACACCGTGCCGCCGATGCCGAACGCGATGCCGACCAGCGTGGCCGCGACCGCGCGCGGCAACCGCAGCTGCCTGATCACGAACGCGCCCTGCCCGGTGCCGTCGCCGAACAGGATGCCCGGAATGTCTTGCAGCGGAACCGAATATGAGCCGACGGTGAGCGTCAGCGCGAAGACCAGCAGCAGCGTCAGGAACAACGCGAGCGTCACCATCCGGGCGCGCGTCGCGCCACTGCGCCGGGCGCGGGCGATGGCGGCCAGCGCGGCCGCGTCGACGGTATTCACGCCGCCACCAGCTTGCGGCGGCGCACGAGCACGACGAGCAGCGGCCCGCCGATGACGGCGGTCACGACGCCGACCTGCACCTCGGCGGGCCGGGCGATGACGCGGCCGACCACGTCCGCGACCAGCAACAGGATCGAGGCCAGCACCGCGGCGTACGGCAGCAGCCAGCGGTGATCGGGGCCGGTGATCAGCCGGGCCGCGTGCGGGATCATCAGGCCGACGAAGGCGATGGGTCCGGCGATGGCCGTGGCCGCGCCGCACAGGATGACCACCGCGAGCGCGGCGACACCGCGGGCGAGCGGCACGTTCTGGCCCAGCGCGCGGGCCACGTCCGGGCCGAGCGCCAGCGCGTTCAACATGCGCGCCGACAGCATCGCGAGCAGGACGCCGACCGCGAGGAACGGCAGCGCCTGCCCGACGGTCGGCAGGTCGCGCTCGGCGAGCGAGCCCACCTGCCAGAACCGATATTGATCGAAAGTGGTGGTGTCGGTGAGCAACAGTCCGCTGGTCACCGACTGCAACGCGGCGGTCACCGCGGCGCCGGCGAGCGCGAGCTTCATCGGGGTGGCGCCGTCGCGGCCGAGCGAGCTGACCAGGTACACAACGCCGCCCGCGACCGCGGCGCCGGCGAAGCCGAACCAGACGTAGCCGGTTACCGAGCTCAGGCCGAGCACGCTGATCCCGAGCACGACGAACAGCGCCGCACCCGCGTTGACCCCGAGTAGCCCGGGATCGGCGAGCGGGTTTCGCGTCGCTCCTTGGATGATCGATCCAGCCAGGCCCAGCGCGGTGCCGACCAGGATTCCGATCACGGTGCGCGGCAACCGCAGATCGCGCACCACGGCGTGGTCGACGTCGGCGGGGTTGTAGTGGAGCAACGCGTCGAGCACGGTGGTGAACGTCAACGCGCGTGAGCCGATGGCGATGCTCAGCAGCACGGTGAACGCGAGTAGCGCTAGTAGCAGCGCCAGCCCCAGTGCGAGCGGGAGCGTCCTGGTGCGGGCGCGATCCATGTGTGTCGGTTACCTTCGATTGCAGACTATACGGTTTGCCTACCCTAATTCATGAGTGGTGGGACGTTTAAGCCGCCGGTGGGCAGTGTGCTGTCAGCTCGCGCTCAGCGCGGCGATCGCGTCCACTTCTGCTGGAGCGACGCTTATGGAATCCACGCCGTCTGGTGCGACGCTGACCCACCGGGTCGGCGGCTTCGGATCAGGTCTACTCGTCGGCAGTCGATAAGACCTGCGGCCGACCCCGCGAAGCGGGAGCATTCGCATCACCGCGGACACCGAAGGCGACCACTACTTATCCGACTCGGTCCACCCGTGAATGCAAGGAGTGCTGCGCGTGCTGTAGTCGTCCTAGTTTGCGCCAGAAGCCTTTTCGCGCCAAGCTGTGGGGGTCGTCATTGTGGGATGGCGGCGAATGGGGGTACCGGTGCGGGCTATGAGGTTGATTCAGGCTGTGGCGATCGCTGTGGTGGCGCTGATGTTCTCTGCGCTGCCTGGCTTTTCGGGGACCGCGGCAGCGGACACCGTGCGGGCGAAGCAGGTCGCCGGCGACTACGCCATCGTGAATGCGACGCTCGACTATCGCGACTTCGATGGATGGCTGAACAGGATCAAGGCCGACGCCTCGCCAGAGCTGGCGCGCCGCTTCGACGCTCAGGCGCCGGAGCTGAAGAAGGTCTTCATCCCGGCCAAGTGGGTGTCGACGGCAACGTTGATCGATGCCGGGATCCGAGCCGGGCACGACGGCATCTATCAAGTCGAGGTGCTTCTCGACGTCAAGACCATCACCACTATGGAACCGGCAGGAATGCGTTCGGCGATCACTTATTTCATCACGGTGGATGAGCACGCTGGATGGAAGATCACCGACATAAGCGGTGCAGACGACCGTCAACAGATGTGACGCAGCGTATTTCGTGATGAGTGAGGCATTGGTGTTCGATGCGGCGGTCGAGGTGGGAATCGCGGCGTTCTGTGCCGGGGACGAGCCGCCGAGTGACGATGAGGTATGGGATCGGCTGATCGAGACCGGTGTCGCGCCCTGGCTGGCCGAACGGCTGCTGATCTTGCTGCCGATGGCCTATGGACGGCGGTGGGTGTCGGACATCGCATACTCGGACGTGCTGGCGGCTCCCGGCGGCCGGGTGAACCTCTCGGAGGAACCGGTGTTCGTGGCCGCGGTGCGCCGCGCGCAACAAGGCGACCGCCACGAGTTCGACCGGATCGCACCGCGCAGCAGCGAGTTCAAAGTGATCAACGACGCCCTGCGCGCCGGTGGGAAACTGCCGGACCTGATCCTGGGCGAGACCCAACTGGTCAACGACTGGGAGCCGATTGAACCGGGGGACGGCGGCGTGCCCTCGCCGCGAGTCCTGTTCGAGCACTGCCTGCGGGAGCACGGCGTTGCGTTCGATGGTGCGGTCAGGTTCGATGCGCGGCTCTTGGTTCACCCATCACCGGTGGGTGTGGTGATAGCGCAGGTCGAGTTCGCGGTGGCGCACCCTGCGGCAGCCGGGTCGGCGCTCGTCGAGAGCGCCACTGGGCTCGGGACCACCTGGGGCGTGGCGATCGGCCAGGCGGTCAACACGTTCATGCTCGGTGCGCTGCACCCGATCGTGGCCGGCCTGCTCCGCCCCGGCAGTGCCGACGATCATGTCCAGCGGGAGCGTTACGAGCACCCGGACGGCGTGTTCGATGTGGTACTCGGACCCCAGATCAATATGTTCACCGACCGCCCCGTACCGCCGGTCACGCCGCTGTTCGAAAAGCTGTTGAACGCCCTCCGCGGAGTGCCGCTGACCCGAAAGGTGCACGGGCTACGACTGTTCATCGCCTATCGAGACGGCGAGCTGGCCACCAACGAGATACTGCTGGACTACGAGCAATGGCCTGGCGGCAATGCGGTAGTCGCCGACAGCCAGGCACCACTGCGCGACGGCTACGTCGCGATCCGAATCTTCAGCCTGCTCGTACCTGTCGACGCACCGGCCTGACCGTGGCTCGAGACGCCTAGGGCAGATACCAGGTGTAGGCGACGATCGGGCTAGTTGGCGTCCAATATGTTGTTGCTCATTGAGATCTACGGGCAAGCGGCGTCAATTCGGGTTCACGATCTTCCAGATCGCCTGCTCGGTGTCCTTGGGCGAGGTGCCGTCCCACGGGTGGTCTTGGAAGCTTTCGTCGGTCAGCAGCGTCCGGTACTTCGGCTTCGGCGCACCCTGGTTGGTGATGTCCAGCACGGCCGTCCGCGATCCGATCTCGGTGTGTTTGAGCAGACGCGCGATATCGGTGGCGGCCGGGCGCAGATCATCCGGACTCGTCGACCCTGACGCGTCGAGATCGACGGTCACCGAGACCAGGCCCGGCTTGTCCCGCATGTCGACCGTGTCCACCATGAAGAAGCAGGTCCCTGCCGGAAACCGCAGCTTCGCGATTTCCGCCGTCAAGAATTTCTCGTCCGCATTCTGAGACGGCGAAACCGGCCCGTTCCCGCATGCTGCGGCGCTGGTTGTCGTACTCGCCGAGGAGCTCGGCGCGGCAGTCGGTGTCACGAATTCGCCTGAACCACAGGCGGATAGCGCGAACACCACGGATGTGCCGACGGCGACGGCTGCGCTCCTCGAAGCCGAACAGAAGCGACCGGTTACCCGCGATGCAGGCAGCGTCGAAATACCCCGAATCAACATCAACCCCCGTGTCATGTCAGTCGCCGTCGAGGCGGACGCGACCACCCTCTCTGGTGCCGTTCGGTTTTGTCAACTTCCACGGCGTGCAGGGAAAGCGCGAAAGCAGATGCGTACGACAACCGAATCCGAATTCATGACCGGGCTCGCTGCGGGCCGGGGAGTTGGGGGACCGAGGCTATGAGGCGGCGGGTGTAGTCGTGTCGGGGGGTGGTGAAAATTGTTTCTACGTCGCCTGATTCGACTATTCGGCCGTCTTTCATGACTACTACGCGGTCGGCGGCGTGGTGGACTACGCCTAGGTCGTGGGAGATGAGGAGGAGGGCGGTGCCGGATTGGGCTTGGAGGGTGGCGAGTAGGTCGAGGATTTGGGCTTGGACGGAGACATCGAGGGCGGAGACCGGTTCGTCGGCGACGATCAGGGCGGGGCGCGGGGCGATGGCGCGGGCGATGGCTACGCGTTGGCGTTGGCCGCCGGAGAGGGTGCGGGGGTGGCGGTCGAGGAAATTGCGGTCGAGTTGGACCGCGTCGAGTACTTCGCGGACGCGGTCGGCTCGGTCGCGGCCGCGGATGCCGACCGTGTCCAGGCTTTCGCCGATGATGCGTTCGACGGTGTAGCGGGGGTCGAAGGAGCTCAGCGGGTCTTGGGCGATCAATTGGGCGGTGCCGCGGTGGCGGCGCAGTTCTTTGTCGGAGTATTCGCTCCACGGTTCGCCGTCGACGACGACGCGGCCCGCGGTCGGCGCGACGAGGCGCAACGCGAGGCGTGCGGTGGTCGTCTTGCCGGAGCCGGATTCGCCGACGATGCCGAGGGTTTCGCCGGCGAACAGGTCGAAGTTGACCTCGTCGACCACGGTGCGGGCGGCAGGTCCGGTGCCGTAGGTCTTGCGAAGATCCTGGACGGACAACACGATTCGGGTTTCGTCCACCGTGCGCGGGGGCAGCGGCTTGCGATCGTGGAGGTCGATGTCGGCGGACGGATCATCGGGGATGGACAGCGTCGTGCCGCGGGAGTCGGCCGAGGGGACGGCGGCGAGCAAGCGTTTCGTGTAGATGTGCGTCGGCCGGGTCAGGACGTCGTGGGTACTCCCCTGCTCTACGACCGCTCCGTTCTTCATGACCAGCACGCGATCGGCCAGTTCCGCGACCACCGCGAGATCGTGACTGATCAGCAGCAGCGCGTTGCCCGCGGCCTTGCGCTGCCGGAGCAGCTCCAGAATCTGTTGCTGCACAGTGACATCGAGGGCGGTGGTCGGCTCGTCGGCGATGATCAAGCGTGGATCACCGGCGATGGCGGTGGCGATCAGCACCCGCTGGCGCAAGCCGCCGGAGAGTTCATGCGGGTACTGGCGCAGTCGCCGTTCGGGTTCGGGGACGCCCACATCGGTGAGCAGCCGCACGCTGCGCGCGGTGAGCGCCGCCCCGCGCAGATCGGTCAGCGCGCGTTGGGCTTCCGCGAGGGTCGCGCCGATCGTGCACAGCGGGTCGAGGGACACGAGCGCGTCCTGGAGGACGTAACCGATATCGGAGCCGCGGATCCGCCGCCACTGCCGCTCGCGATACGCCCGCGCGTTCTGCCCGAATAGCTCGAGACTGTCCGCGCGGACGACGGCGCCGGATCCGGACAGACCGAGCAGGGCGCGTGCGGTCACCGACTTCCCGGAACCCGATTCGCCGACGAGCGCGACGACTTCGCCCGGCTCGATCCGCAGATCGATGCCGTGCACCACGTCGCGGCTGCCCGCTTTCGCCGGAAACCCGATGCGCAGATTCGTGATCGAGACCAGGCTCATGATGGCCTCCCGTCGTAGTGCTTCTGCCAGTGCCGGCCGAGCGAACTCACCGCGATGACGGTGGCGGTGACCGCCACACCGGGCAGCACCGCGATCCACCAGGCGTTGCGCAGATAATTGCGTCCCTCGGCGAGCATCGCGCCCCATTCCGGTTCTGGCGGTTGCGGTCCCATCCCCAGGAAGCTCAGGCCGGCCGCGCCGAGGATGGCGGTGCCCAGGCCGATGGTGGCCAGGATCGGCACCTGGGCAACCGCGTGCGGCAGGACGTGCCGACGCACCAGCGTGGCTCGGGTGAGTCCGAAGGTGCGGGCCTGTTCGACGTACCCGGATTCCTGGACGACGAGGGTCTGGGCGCGCACCACCCGGGCGAACCGGGGAATGGAGGCGATGCCGAGCGCGAAGATCAGGTTCGTGGTTCCGGGCCCGGTGAACGAGATCAGCACCAGCGCGAGCAGCAGATCGGGGAAGGCGGAGACCACGTCGAGGAAGCGCGTGATCAGCTCGTCGAGCAGCCCGCGGGCCAACCCGGACAGCAGGCCGAGCGCCGTGCCGACCACCACGGCGATCGCGACGGCGGTGACCCCGATGAGCAGCGAGTAGCGTGCGCCGTGCACCACCCGGGTGAAGACGTCGCGACCGAGATGATCGGTGCCGAACCAGTGTTGCGCGCTCGGCGAGAGTTGGGCGGCAAGCGGATCGGCGGCCAGCGGATCGTCACCGGCCAGCACGGCGGGCGCGATCACCGCGATGGTGACGAGGAGCACCATCAGCGCCGCTACGACAACACCGGGCGGGACACTGAAATTCCTTGCCCGCGTGGCGATTCTATCGACAGCCGCGCGCGGAATACCGACAGTCGTCATCGTGCCCCTCCCCCTCTGGCGTCCCGGCGCAGCCGCGGGTCGAGCCACAGGTACAGCAGATCGACCAGCGTGCTGATCACCACGTAGACCAACGCGGACAGGATGGCGACCGCGAGCACCACCGGAAGATCCTGTGCCAGAACGGCATCCACGGTCACCCGGCCGAGACCCGGCCGGCCGAAGACCTCCTCGATGATCACCGCCCCGCCCAGCAACCCGCCGACCAGCCAGCCGGTCAGGGTCACCGCGGGCAGTGCGGCGTGGCGCAGCCCGTGCCGCAGGCGCAGCTCGGTCTCGCTCACCGACCAGGAGCGCACGGTCACCGCGAACGGCTCGTCGAGCGCCCGCTCCAGCCCGTCGCGCAGCACCTGGGAGATGACCGCGCCGAGCGAAAGGCCGAGCGCGAACGCGGGCAGCACCAGGGCGGACAGGCCCTTGTTCGCGGCCACCGGAAAGATCTTCAACTGGAAGCTGAACACCGACAGCAGCACGATGCCGAGCCAGAACGCGGGCGTCGAGATCAACGCCAGCTCAACCGCATTCGCGACGGCGCGGGCTCGCCGCCGCCGCGCGGTGGTGGTCGCCACGACCACCGCGAACACCACCGCCACCAGCAGCGCGGCCCCGGTGAGCGCCAGCGTCGGCCCAGCCTGCGAGCCGATCACCTCCGACACCGGCCGTTGCAGAACGTAGGAACGCCCGAAGTCTCCGTGCGCGACGTTCCACAGATACCTGGCGTACTGCACGATCGCGGGACTGTCGAGCCCCCATTCGGCGCGGATGGCCGCCTCGATCTCCGGCGTGCGCGGCTGTTCGCCGAGCAACACGTCGACCGTGTCACCCGGCGCCAGCCGCACGCCGACGAAGGACAGGGTGGCCGCGCCCCACAGCACGCCGACACCCGAGATCAACCGCAGCAGTATCCGTTTCGCGATCCGGACCCGCGCATCGGGTGTGCTGTCGTCTGCGATGTCCACCACCGGCGGTGCGGCGATTTCGAGGGTCATCGACACCACACCGGTTCGCCACGCACCGCGTCACCCACGATCGATCCAGATGTCGTAGGAGTTCTCCGGAAGTTGTTTGTACGGACGGAAACCCGCGCCGTGCACGTGCGCGGCGGCCGCGATCTGATTCTCCGGAATGTAGAGCGGCAGCCCATACGCCTTGTCCACGAGCGCGAACCGCTGCAACTGCGCGTACTGCTTGGCGCGCTCGCGGTTGTCGATCGTGGCGGCGGCGGCCTGGAGCCAGCCGGAGAGTTCGGGATCGCCGGCCCGGCTGTAGTTCAGGGTGCCCTTCGAAGTCGAGGGGTACCAATGGTTTTCGATGTCGATGCCGCCGGTGAGCGTGTCGGAGTTGGCGATCGAGCCGAAGGTGTTGTTCTTGCGCAGTTCGGCGTAGGTGCCGAGATCGACGTAGGAGACCTTCAGATCGATGCCCGCGTTCTGCTTGGCCTGGGCCTGCACCGCCTGCAGCAGCACCTCGCGCTGATCACGGACGGTGGACTGGGCCTGGACCAGCTCGATGGTCAGGCGCTGGCCGTTCTTGGTCCGGAATCCGTCGGAATCCTTTGCCGTCCAACCCGCTTCGTCGAGCAGGCGGTTGGCGGAATCCTTGTTCGGTCCGTAGGCGCCCTCGATGCTCTTGTCGTAGAACAGCGCGTCGACACTGGAGGCGATACCCCAGCCGCGGGTGCGCTGGCCGCGATAGATCGACTTCAGCACCGCGTCGACGTCGACCGAATTGTTCAGTGCCTTACGGACTTTCTCGTCCGTGGCCGGGCCGAAGGTGGCGTTCCAGTACAGCGTGTACGGGCTGCCGTTGTTCAGCGAGCGCTGATACGTGTAGTCGGAATCGCCCTCGAACAGCGACGCGTCGTTACCGGACACGCCCTCGATCAGGTCGACCTGGCCGGAGGTGAGCGCACCGGTGCGCACCGACGACTCGGGCAGGAATCGGTAGGTCAGCTCGTCGAGGTAGGCCGGGCCCTGGTGGGCGGCGTTCTGCGGCGCCCAGTTGTAGTCCGGGTTCTTCTTGAAGTGCAGTTCCTGACCCTTGACGTAGCGATCGAGGATGAACGGCCCGGTGCCCGCGATCTCCGGACCACCGGCTTTGAGCTGCGGCTTGTCGAACGCGGCGGGCGAGATGATGTCGAAGCCGGAGGCGAAGTCGAGGAACGGGGCGTACGGGTTCTTCAGGGTGAAGACCACCGTTCGCTCGTCGCGCGCGCTCACCCCGCCGAGGTTGGACAGCGGCCCGGAGGAGAACCCGCCGGAGTAGGCCACGTCCTGCATGGTGGTGAAGTTGCGGGCCACCGCGGCCGCGGTCAGCGGATTGCCATCGGTGAACTTCACCCCATCGCGCAGGGTGAAGGTATAGGTCAGCCCGTCGGGCGACACCTCGTGGCCGGTGGCCAGCCAGGGGACGTAGCCGCCGTCCTGGGTACGGGCCAGCAGCGTTTCGTAGGTGTTGCGCAACATCATCCGGGTGTTGCTCTGCCCGTTGAGGTGCGGATTGAGCGTGGTCGGCTCGGTCTCCACGCCCCAGGTCAGCGAGCCGCCGCTCTTCGGTTGCGCCGAGGTGCCCGCCGTGGTGTCCGAGCCGCCGCACGCGGTCGCCAGCAGGGCCGTGGCCAGCAGGAGAGCTGTGGCCAGTCGTCGAGTCCGCATCACAGTGCGGCGCTCCTATCTTCGATGAGAAACAGTGCTTGATCAGTGGTGACGACCGCGCCTTCCGCCGCGGTCACGGTGACGATTCCGGGATGGGTCGCGGTCAGCTCGTGCTCCATCTTCATGGCCTCGACCACGCCGAGCAGCTGGCCCTTTTCGACCTGCACGCCCGATTCGACGTGCAGCCGGACGACGGTGCCCGGCATGGGCGAACGGATCTCGGGATCGGCCTCGGTGGCGCCGAACGAGCGGTACTCGGCGTAGCGCACTTCCCGCGACACACCCGCGACCTGGATGGCCCAGGCCTCCCCGGCGCGTCGGACCACACACGGTGCCGAACCGACCGAAATCGTGTCGCCGCCGGTTCGTACACACACGACACCCGGGTCGGTGGTGTCCGCGCGGACGCGCACCGCGTCGCCGTCGTAGCCGTTGACCCGGACGGTGAACGGCCGTCCGTCGACCGACAGATCGATGCTGCCGAGGTCGTGATCGGCAGGATCGAGCAACGCGCGGTCGCCGGTCGGCGCGCCCACCGACCACGGCGTCGCGCGATCGGGGGCGGTCAATGCGGCGGCAACGGCGAAGGCGCCCAGCAGATCTGGATCCGCGAACTCCGTGGTCGGGTCGATGCGGTCGAGGTAGGCGGTGTCGTGTTCGACGGCCGCCAGGATCGGCGAACCGAGCACGTGGGCGACGAATCCGAGGTTCGTGGAGATGCCGGTCCAGCGCAGCTCCGTGCAGGCCCGCCGGGCGGCGGCGAGGGCCTCGTCGCGGGTGGTTCCGGTGGCGATGAGCTTGGCGATCATCGGGTCGAATCCGCCGGTGACGGTCAGGTGCCGGTCGAAGGCGCGCTCGACCCGAACGTCCGGCCAGTGCGTCACTTCGAGCGCACCGGGACACGGCAGGAACGCCCGGAACGGGTCCTCGGCGTACATCCGGACCTGCACCGAGGCGCCCGAGTAGGTGATCTGCTCCTGGGTGGCGGGCAGCGGCTCGCCCGAGGCGACCCGCAGCTGCCAGTCCACCAGGTCGATGCCGGTGATCTCCTCGGTGACCGTGTGCTCGACCTGTAGCCGGGTGTTCATCTCGATGAAGAAGAACTCCTCGCCGACCAGCAGGAACTCGAAAGTGCCTGCGCCGACGTAGTTCAGCGCCTGGGCGCCGCGCACCGTCGCATCGAAGATCTGCGCGCGGATGGCGTCCGGGATGCGCGGGGCCGGCGCCTCTTCGATCACCTTCTGGTGCCGGCGCTGCAGAGAGCAGTCCCGGTCGAAAAGGTGTACGACGCTGCCGAATTCGTCGCCGAAGACCTGCACCTCGATGTGGCGCGCGTGCTCGACATACCGTTCCAGATGCAGGCGGCCGTCGGCGAAGGCCGCGGTCGCGGTCCGGGTGGCCGAGGCCAGCGACTCGCGCAGCTCGGCCGGGGAACGCACCACCGACATGCCCTTGCCACCGCCGCCACCGGCCGGTTTGACGATGAGCGGGTAACCGATGTCCACGGCCGCACGAGCCAGGGCATCGAGGTCGCCGCTCGCCTGCCGGGTGCCGGGCAGCACCGGCACCCCGGCCTCGGCCATCACGGTGAGCGCGGAGGCCTTGTCCGCCATGGTCTCGATCACCCGGGAACTCGGTCCGACGAAGACCAATCCGGCGGAGCGGACCGCGCGGGCGAAGCCGGCGTTCTCAGAGAGGAATCCGTATCCGGGATGCACTGCGTCGCAACCTGTTTCAATAGCCGCGCGCACCAACGCGGCGGCATCGAGATGGCTGCCGGTGGCGGGTAGTCGCACGGTGGCCACCGCACCGTCGTGATAGGTCAGGTCGCGATCCTCGTCGACGCTGACGGTGACGTAGTCGATGCCGAGGCGGCGGCAGGTCCGCGCGATCCGCGCCGCGACCTCACCCCGATTCGCGATGAGCAGCGTGCTGATCACAGGCGGAACACCCCGAAGGTGCCGGCGGCCGGCTGCGGCCGATCCCAGCGTTCATGCGCCAGGGACAGGCACTGGGCGAGCCAGGTGCGGGTGTCCTCGGGCTCGACCACCGCGTCGACCCACATCCGGGCGGCGATATACGCCGGGTGCGATTGGCGTTCGAAACTGTCGATGATCGGCTGTTTGATCGCCGCTTCCGCTTCCGCGCTCAACTCCTTGCCCTCGCGACGGAGCTTGTCGCGCTTGAGGATTGCCATCACCGCGGCCGCCTGCTCGCCGCCGACGCCGGTGGAGCGCGCGTTCGGCCACATGGCCATGAACTGCCCGCCCATCGAACGGCCGGACATGGCGAAGTTGGCCGCGCCGAAGCTGCCGCCGATCACCAGCGAGATCTTGGGCACCGTCGCGCAGGAGACGGCGTTGACCATCTTCGCGCCGTGCTTGGTGATGCCCGCGCGTTCGTATTGCTCGCCGACCATGAAGCCACTCACGTTGTGCACGAACAGCAATGGGATGCGGCGTTGATTGCAGATCTGAATGAAGTTGGTCGCCTTGAGCGCGCTGTCGGGGAAGATCACGCCCTGGTTCGCGACGATCCCGACCTCGTAGCCGGCGATCCGCGCGGTCGCGCAGACCATGGTGATGCCGTAGTCCTTGCGGTATTCCGTCCACGAGGTGGCGTCGACGACGCAGCGCAGGATCGCGCGAACGTTCATCTCCTTCTTCGTGGTGGCCGGAATCAGCTCCGGCAGCCGCGCCGGATCGTCGGCAGGCTCGAGCGCCGCGAAGGCCGGTGGGCGGACCTGATCGCCCGGTGTGCGCGCGACGATATCGCGCACCATCGCCAGCGCTTCCACCTCGTTCATGGCCAGGTGGTCCGCGACGGCCGTCTCACGCACGTGCAGGTCGGTGCCGCCGAGGGTTTGCGCGTCGACCTTGATGCCGGTGGCGGCCTCCACCAACTGCGGGCCGCCGAGGAAGACCGTGCTGAGGTCCTTCACCATGACCGTCTCGTCGCTCATCGCGGGGATGTAAGCGCCTCCCGCAGTACAGATTCCGAGCACAGCGGAGATCTGCGGCAGGCCGAGGGCGGACATCTCCGCGATGTTGCGGAACATCTTCCCGAGATGCTCTTCGTCCGGGAAGATCTCCTCCTGCAAGGGGAGGTAGATGCCACCCGAGTCGGCGAGATACACGCACGGCAGGCGGTATTCGCGCGCCAGTTTCTGCCCGCGCAACTGCTTCTTGATGGTGAGCGGGTAGTAGGTTCCGCCTTTGACGTGCGGGTCGTTGGCGAACACCATGCAGGGGCGGCCGTGGATGCTGCCGATCCCGACGATGAGCGCGGCAGCGGGCAGGTCGGTGTCGTAGACCTCGTGCGCGGCCAGCCGGCCGATCTCCAGGAACGGCGTGCCCGGGTCCAGAATGCGGTTGACCCGTTCCCGGACCGGCAGTTTGGCGTCGCCCGTCCGGCGGCGCGGCGCGACGATGCCCGCGTTGTGGTCGCGGAGAAGTCGGCGTTGTGCTTCGAATCCGGTGTTGTGCTCGACGGTGATGGTCATGCCGGTTGCTCCGCTCGATCCTGATGTGCGGCGAGACTCGCGTTCAGGGTGTCGGCGAATCGGCGAATCGTGTCGGGCTCCAGGTCGGCGCGCAGCATGAGGCGCAGGCCCGCGCTGCCGCGGCGGATGATCGGGAAGAAGACGGGCGAGGTGTAGAAGCCCGCGCCGAGCATGTCCCTGGCCACGGCGATGGTGGTGTCCTCCTGGCCGATGCTGACGAAGCGGATGGGCAGCCCGTCGCCGGCCAGCTCGGTGTCGACCAGCGAGTCGAAGAGCCGAATCCGTTCCTGCAACGCCTTTTGCCGTTCGTCGACCGTGCCGTCGTCATGCAGGTCGCAGGCCGCGACGATGGCGCCGAGCCCGGCCGTGTTGATCCGCTGGGACCACATCAGCGGGCCGCTGGTGCGCAGCAGGGTGTTCTTCAAGGCGTCGTCGCCGAGCGCGCCGAAGAAGATGACGCCGCCGCTGGCGCCGAAACCCTTGTTGAGCGAGGCGATTACGAGCGTCTTTTCCCGCCAGCCTTCGTAGGCGCCGAGAACATATCCCCGCCCCCTCGGGCCGAGGGTCGAAATGCCGTGCGCCTCATCGAAATACAGGAACAGCCCGTACTCGTCCTGGAGGCGGAACAGCTCCGCCAGCGGCGCTCCCCCGCCCGTGCTGTAGACGCCGTCGGCGATATAGGCGACGTGCGCATGGTTGCGGCACAGCTCTTCCAGCGCGGCAATGTCGTTGTGCGCAATGGTGATCAGTTCGGTCTCGTCCGCGACGAGCGGTTTCATCGCGTTCAGACAGAAGTGCGCGTTCTTGTCGAAGACGACCAGCGGCGGGTGGCCGTCGGTGAGCTCGCCGGAGGCCAGCAGCGGCAGGGTCGCCCAGGCCGCGGCGGCGCAGGACGAGACCGTGACGGCCTGTGCGCCGAAGGTCTGCGACAGGCGTTGCTCGGCCTCCTCCAGCAGTGCGAGCCGGATTCGCATGCGCGAAATGGAGGAATTGATGGTCGCGGTTTCCTCGAGTCCGCGGTGGGCGCCCGCGACGATGCGCGGGTCGCTGTCCAGGCCGAGGTAGGAGTAGGACGAGAAGTTGACGATCGTGCGGCCGTCACGGTCGTGCACGTGTCCGTCGCGCATGTCCGCTGCGACGATGTCGACCAGGCCGTGAGCTGCGCTGTCGTCCCAGAAGGAGTTGCTCAGTTGCAACTGCCGCCGGACGTTGGCGAATTGATGAGTAACCATTCCCCTTATTTCCTTCGTTGGCGTGCACGTCGATCGGTGAATCAGGAAGTGGCGGCGGGCTTCTCCGGTGCCGCCACGATGAATACGTTCGCCAAGGCGAGCAGGCTGATCGCGGTGGACCAGGCGATCAGCCCGGTCAGCGACGGTCCGGCCAGCGAGGCGATGCCCGCCAGGCCCTGCTGGATCAGCGCGCACCAGGTGACCGCGATCGCGGCGCCGGAGACGAGATGGCTGACCGCGTGCGCGGCGCTGTTCGGGAACAGGGTCGCCTGGCCGAACGTGGTCGCGATGTAGCCGGCGAGAAAGACCGGAAGTGCGATCGCCCGAGGGGAATCGAAGACCCAGACCACGGTGATCAGCACGCATCCGGCGAGCATGATCCACGCGCCCTGCCGCATCATGGCGTGCGCCCCGACGCGGCGCACGGTGCGCCGCACATAGGTCGCACCGGCCAGGTAGGCCGCGCCGTACAGGACGCCGAAGAGGCCGAATACCCACGGCTGCAACGAGAATCGGTCGGTGAAGATGAACGCCGACTTCTGCTGGATCATGACGATGACGGCGAATCCGATGCCGCCGGCGACCGCGCTGGCGACGAAGTTCCGATCGCCGATCAGCCTGCGCACCGTGCCCTTGGCCGGGGACTTCGCCTCCGGCTTCGGCAGCGAGATCCGCAGGGCGAGCGCGACGGGTACCGCGGCGAGCACGGCCAGCACCGCGAAGCCGTACCGCCAGCCGACCGTCGAGGTGAGGACGCCGCCGACCACCTGCCCGCCGCCGAGCGCGACGACGAACGCCATCGACAGCAGCGAAAGCTGGCGCGCGAGTTCGGCGCCCGAGAACAGGTCCTTGATCATCATCCGGGCGACGACGGCGATGCCGCCCGCGCCGATCGCCTGCACCACCCGCAGGCCGAGCAACTCCGGCGCGTTCGTGATCAGCGCGAGGCCCGCGCTGGCGAGGATGAAACACAGTCCGGCCGCCACGAACGCGGGCACCCGGCCGAATCGTTCCGCCGCCCGTCCCCAGGCGACCACGGGCAGCGCCGCGAACACCACGAAGACCGCCACCGACAGCTGCAGTGTCGCGTCGCCGGCCCCGATGTCGGCGCCCAGCGCGGGCATGCTCGGGAGATAGATGGTGGTCGCCATTTGCGCCGCGGCGACCGCGCTACACGCGGTCAGCACGATGGAACGGCTTCCTACCGGCGGGGCTGCGACGCTCCCGGATTCCTGCCGCACAGCCAATTCAGTCCCCCCTACCCAATAGAGTTGCGCCGCAGGTCAGTCGAGGCCCGGCAGGACAACGTCGATTGTCCGATTTTCGGACCTGAGGATATGGATACCCCGACCGAAGGCGGCGGCGCGAGGGTTAAAATCCGCTTGATTCTGCCGGAAGGCTTTGTCGCCCAGCGGGTTTCGCGTATGCGCGCAGGACCTTCCCCGGCCCGGTACGGCGCGGCATCCGTCAAGCCCCTGAATCCTTGGGCTGTCGAGGTCCACGACAGTCCGGGCAGCGGTACGGTCGGTTTTCTATACCGTCTACACTCCCGCGGCATTCCCCAGTCGGATCCCCAGTCAGCTTGCTTCATCTAGACAGTGCATTCTGCACATAATCATTATACCAATCAGAAGCATCTGAATTTCGGATGACTGGTTCGTTATTTCACTGCTCGCTGCCACGTCCGGCACATTGCGGTCGTCCGTGCGCCCGAAATATTCACGAGGAACAGCGATGAGAACACATTCGGCAAAATCCCTTCGTATAACCACAATTGCGGCCCTTGCGTCACTGACACTGGCGCCCGCGCTGCTGGCGGGGCCTGCTTCGGCGGATCCGGTGACGGTCAATTTCCAGTGCCAGGCCAAGCCGCCGATCGGCGCGCCGCAGGAATCCACGATGGCCATGCAGGTCAACGGCACGGCACCGGCAACCGCGACGCCAGGCTCCGCGGTGGCCATCAATCTGGTTGCGGGACAGGGACAGATTCCCGCGAATCAGGGCGGATACAAGATCAATTATGTGCGTGACCTGAAATTGATCGCGCCGTTCCCGACCAATTCCACCTACGTGTCCTCGTCGCTGTCCGGCGGCACCGTCCACGCGACGATCGACACCAGTGGAGGCAACGCGGCGATCAAGGTGACCGACCGGCTGCCCGGCGGCTCGACCTTCACGTTGCCGGCGCTCGCCGTGAACGTGAAGGCAGGCAACTCCGGCTCGATCACGACCACGCTGGCCGGTACCAGCTACACGAATCCGGGCTTGACCATGGTCGTCAACGCGCAGGCGGGCCCGTTCGCGGTGAACGTCCCGGTGTCCTGTTATCCGTCGCCGGCACCGATCTTCACCACGACCGTCATCGGATCCGCGGCGGCCCCCCAGCCTGCCGCACCGAGCGCGCCCGGAACCTTCACCCTGCTCCCGGAACTCGGCCTGGGCCAGGCGAAGTAACCATCACGGTCAGTGCGGTATCGACGGGCGCCCACTCGATACCGCACCCGGCGCACAAATCAGGCCGTCGCGGATCTCGACACTCCTGCGTCGAGTCGCGAATTCTGGCTGCCTGCTTACTGTTTGACCGGCGGTAAAACCGGATACTTTCGGTTTCCTTTGCGCAACAATGCCTTCGATTTCGGCATCGACGTAGCGCGCGGTCCGGTTCGCGAGCTAATCTCCCCGCACCATAAAGATCGAACGGGAATGCGACACAGGCCTTCCCGTGATTCTCCGAGGGGAGATCCCCGTCATGCGAGTCGCCATCCGAACAATTGTCGCGTCAACGGTTCTGCTTTTCGCACCAGCCGTAGCGCAGGCCGAGCAACCCGTGCCACCGGGCGGCTGCTCGGCGATTTCCTTCCCGCAACCGCCATTGGGAAACCTGGCCGCGACCCTGTGCCTGCCGAGCACCGCGACGAACACCGTCATGGTGCTGCTGCCCGG
This sequence comes from Nocardia colli, assembly GCF_008704205.1. Taxonomy (GTDB): domain Bacteria; phylum Actinomycetota; class Actinomycetes; order Mycobacteriales; family Mycobacteriaceae; genus Nocardia; species Nocardia colli. The sequence continues at coordinate 39,042 of NZ_VXLC01000026.1, forward strand.
TTCCAACTACAACCACACCTATTGGGATTTCCTCTACCATCCGGAGACCTATAGTTTTCGGCGGGCGATGAACAATGTGGGGTACGCGACCCTGGTCGTGGATCGGTTCGGCACGGGTGCCAGCAGCAGGCCGCCCAGCGCGCTGCTGACCGCGACGACCTCGGTGGTCGCCCTGCACGAGCTCGTCGGCGCGCTGCGCCAGGGACAACTGGGCGGGCATGCCTTCGGCAAGGTCGTTACCGGCGGGCACTCGCTCAGTTCCGGGATCGCCGTCAACGAGGCCAGTACCCATCACGATGTGGACGGCGTTCTGCTCACCGGCTTTTCGCACAGCCTGGACGTGGTCGGCGTGACCGCCGTCGTGGCCACCTATCAAGCGGCCGCGGCGGACCCCAAGTTCGCGGGGCAGGGCTACGACCCCGGCTATCAGACGACGCGGCCCGGCACCCGCGCCGCCGATTTCCACGGTGCAGGCGCCGATCCCCAGGTGGTCGCCACCGACGAGGCGACCAAGGACGTCTTCGCGCTGACCGAGTATCCCGACGGACTCACCTCCACCGTGCCGCCGATCACCAACACCATCAACGTCCCGGTGCTGGTCGTGAACGGAAGCTCGGATCGGTTGTGCCTCAACGCCTGCGCGAACACGGCGACCCTGACCGCCGAGGAAGCGCCATACTTCAACTCCGCCGCCCGGTTACGCGCGTTCGTCCTCCCGAACAGCGGGCATTCGGTCAATCTGGCCCCGAACACCGCGGAATATCAAGCCGCCGTGAGTGATTGGATGAACTCGACGGTCCTGTCCCCGTAGAGTCGAATCCGGCTGTCCGACAATATGTTTCCCGATCCCGCGTCGACCCGCCCATCGGCTTCGACGCGGGGTCCGGGGAATCTCGACGCCGGGTTGCCCGCCTTCCGTAGCGCGGGTCGTAGGCATGATTCCCGCTTGCCGCAAATAGCGGACACTTGCTGACCGCTACTGGTGACATCGTGGATTCGTCGCCGGAAATCTCCGGTGGCGAACTCGCTTGTGAAGGACTGGAACATCATGTCGCTCAATGCTGTTGCTCATTTGAACTTCCACGGGCAGGCCCGGGAAGCGCTCGAGTTCTATCGGTCGGTGTTCGGTGGGGAGCTCACTATTGCCACTTATGCCGACTTCGGGATGCCCGCCGAGGTGCCCGGGGCGACGAATGTGGTGTTCGGGCAGGTTGTCGCGGACAACGGTTTTCGGGTGATGGCGTATGACGTGCCGGGGCGAGACGCACCTGCCGGGCCGGTCACGCCCAGTACGCGCCGGGAGAACGGCACCACGATCACCGAGGAGCGGTTCTTCCTTTCCGTCCGAGGTGGGAGCGTCGACGAGGTCACGCCGGTGTGGGAGGGGCTCGCCAAGGGCGCGACCGTGATCGAGCCGTTCGGTCCGGCCCAGTGGGCGCCCGCCTTCGGGATGCTGGCCGATCGATTCGGGGTCACCTGGATCGTCGACGTCACGGCGGAGTACACCCCGGCCTGACCGGTCCGTGGGGGTGCGCCCGCCGCACCCCCACCATCCGGACGAAACCCGAGCGAACCCGCCGCTCTGCTGTGCCAGGAAGTCTTCCGGCAGAACACCTTTGACGAGAAGCCGGCCCGGGAGCCCCGGAAATAGGGGCAGAGGTGGAACTCGATGGGCGATACCATCTGCGTCTACGCACTACACACACCATGGATAGTGCGCCCGGGGAGAATTCGGTGCCAGAAGAAAAGACGCAGGGCAGAACAGCCCGCACAGATAGCGGGCACGCGCGGTGAGCGGGTTCGAGGTCGAGATCAGCCAGCTGAAGGATGCGGCCAAGGCGGCGGGCTCCGCCGAGACCCAGGCCAAGGTGGTGAACCCGGGTACCGGCTTGGACGCGATCGCGACCGCCTTGCCGGGTGGGGACGCGGCGAAGAACGCGCCCAAGCTGGCGACGACGTTCAACGAACGCTCGACGGGGTGGGCGGACGAGATCGGCAAGTGGAGCGGAACGATCGCATCGGCCGCGCAGTTGTACACCGACAATGAAAAAGAAGCCGAAAGTGCGTTCGGGCCATGACGATCAGCTACCACGACGTCCGCAAATGGGATGCCGGCGCACTCGACACCACGGCCAAGAACCTGCGCGGGCGGCGGGACAAACTCATCGGGTTGCAGGACGAGCTCGACGACGCCAGGCGGCTGCCCCAGTGGCACGGCCCCGCGAGCGATAAGGCACGCAGTTCACTGGGAACCACGCGGAACAACGCCGAGATCCTGATCGCGGAACTGTCCGCCGTCGACCGTGCCCTGCAAGATGTTTCCGACGACGTCACCGCCCTGAAGAACCGGGTCGCCAACAACGACGCCCTCGCCGACACCTACCAGTTCGGCATCGCCGCCGACGGCGCGATCGTGGACAACAAACCCGCCGATCCCCCGCCGAAGTCGCGGACCGAGGCCGAAGATCGCGCCGAGATCCGACGCCACCGCGAAACCATCCGGCAACAGCTGATCACCGAAACCAAGGCGATCCTCACCACGGCGCACAACATCGACGCCGGCCTCGCCGCGGTGATGCAACTCGCGCAGGACCGCAAGATCAGCGACCACGGCGCGACCACCCTGGACGACGCCAGGAAGGGTGGCGAGATCGACGCCCAGGTGGCCGAGCTGGAGCAGGCGCTGCGCGACGCCGGGCTGCTGACCGGGCCGCCGGTGACCGGCTACTACCGGCAGTGGCTCGAAAACGCGGTGCGCCGGGGCGTTTCGCTCGACACGATCAAGCAGATCATCTCCGAACACCACATCACGCCGGAGGATTTCAAGATCCTCGACGGGATGGAGGAGATCCGCGAGGACGCGGACGGGGACGGGATCTTCAAGTCGTTCTTCCTGATGCCGACCAACATCAGCGCGGCCGACGCCGCCAAGGCGGTGCGGATGACGTATATCTTGAACGCGGGCACCGACTACGGCAAAGACCATCCGACCGACTTCCCGCCGACCCCGTACAGCTCCGCGGAACTGCGGCGCATCACCGAGCGGCAAGGGAAGAACGACTGGAGCTACAACGAAGATGTCGGGTTCGTGCACGGCAACGGTGGGCGGTTGGTGACCACGCCGAACGGCATGATGATGGGCTTGGGCGGCAATCTGATCCAGGACCAGTTCAGCCAGAACGGTGGAACTACCTGGGGCGATACGTTCATGCTGAACGTCGATGACGCAAAGGATCCGGCGCAGCAGATTCGCGAGGTGGCGAGGTCGGGTCACGCGTGGTACGAAAACGATAACGGCCCGTACCAGGGCAAACTCGACCTGGACCGGTATCTGCATCACGAGGAGCGCCATTCTCAGCAGTGGGCCGAAGAGGGCTACACGGGTTTCCTCGCCTCCTACGTGTGGGAGCAGGTCACCGGCGGTAACGAGACCGAGGAGGACGCGGGGCTTGCCGATGGCGGGTATTAGGTGGCCGCAAGTCGCCTGCGCTGCCTTGCTGGTGGCGGCGGTGACCGCGGCGTGCGACAGCAAGGCGCAGTTCGAGCCGTCGCTGCCGCCGGCGGCCGGGTTCCGCGTCGATGACGGGGTACTGAAACTGTGGACGGGCACCCCGTGCGCGGGCGTCACCGGCCTGACGTTGATCTTCGACTCCGGCACCGAGAAGAGCACGGAGCAGCGGTGGACCGCGCCGCCGCCGGGGGTGCCGGTGGAGCGCATGGATCTGCTGCCGACTGCCGACGGCTCCGATGGACCGCTCCAGGTCCAGAAACCGCTGCCCGCCGGCTACGACTGGACCAAGGCCGGCTCGCTCAACTTCTCCGTCGACGGTCCCGAGGCAAACGGTGCCAGGGTCGACCTCGGCCAGGTCCTGCGCGAGTCGGCCCGGCACCCGTCCGGAAGTTACCTGTTCGGCCCACAGGGCTGGATGGACGCGGCGAAAGTCCAACAGGAGAACCAGAAGTCGTTTCTGACCGTCTGCACTCCTGACCCGAAATGATGGCACCCGCCGAGCCGAACACTCCGGACCGCACCAGCGTCCTGCGAACCGTGCTCCGGCGAATCGTGCTCGGCGCGTTTGTCTCAACCGTCGCGTTGATCGCTTTGCTGGTCGGCGAAGCGCTGCTCAGCATCACCGGATTGGCCTTCGACCCACACGGCTACGGAATGTTCGCCGGAATCCTGTTCACAGCGATCCTGACACCGGTCGCGCTGGCACTGTGGCTGCTGTACCGGTTGATGCGGTAATCGAGTTCGGCGAGGCCTAAGTGCAACGCGGTCTTTGCGGAACGGCTAGATGCTGCGCAACCCGCCGAAGAATCCGACGATCTTGCGGATCCGCCCCTCCGCCGAGATCTCCACGAAATCCACTCCGTCCGGCAACGCCGTGCCGTCCGCCTGCACCAGCCGCCACCCGAACCTGGCCACCCCGTGGTGCGCATCGACGTTGCTGACCCGCAGCACCCGCATTCCCGGCTGCTGCGCGAACACACCATCGATATGCGAAGCCAACTCCTCGACCCCGATGGTGTGCACGGTCGGATCGGTATAAGTCGCGCCGTCCGCTAACGCCTCGCCGAGAAACTTCCGCCGCCGCAACGGATCCGGATCACTCCATCCCGCACAGTACGTATCGATCAGCGCGTCGAGCGCACCATCCAGTTCAGCCATTCCACCATCCTCCCCTGATCCAGCAACATCACTCAGTCTAGACGCGGTCGTGGAGGGTGATGTGGTAGCCGTCGGGGTCGGCGAAGGTGAAGGTGCGGCCGAAGGGGCCGTCTATCGGGGTGGTGATGATGGGGTGGCCGTCGGCTAGCAGGGCGTCGTGGATGGACTGGACGTCGGTGGCGTGCAGCCAGATTGCGGCGCCGAGGCCGGGGTGGGGGGCGGCGGTGAGGTCGGTGCCGGGGACGAGTGTGCGGAGGGCGAAGGCGATCGGTTTGGTCTCGAAGACGACGGCGTGCGGAGGGCCGGCCGGGGAGCGGACGAGGCCGAGGTACTGCTCGTAGAACGCCTGTGATGCGTCGAGGTCGCGGGCTTGTAGCGAGATGAAGTCGGGGCCGGTGGCGGGCATGATGCTCCTTCGGTTTGCGTGTCAGTCTTCTGACACGGATCAATGTATGTCAGAATACTGACATGAGTCAAGACGGGGCCGGCGTCGAACTGCAGACGTCACTGGGCTACCTGCTGAAAGAAGCGTCGAGTGCGCTGCGCGTGTCCATGGAGGAGGTGCTGCGTCCGCTGGGGATGAGCGTGACGCACTACTCCTGCCTCGAACTGCTCGCGCAACGACCGGGGTTGTCGAACTCCGAGCTCGCCCGGGGTGCGTTCGTGACCCGGCAAACGATGAACGTGCTGTTGCAAACCCTGGAACGCGAGGGCCACGTGACCAGGCCCGCGGCGGCGCCGGTCGGGAAGGTACTACCCACCCGGCTCACTCCCCTCGGCCGGCGGAAGCTCGAGAAAGCGAGCGCCGCGGTCCGCTCCGTCGAGGTCAGAATGCTGACCGGCCTGACCGAGACCGATCAGTCGGCCGCGCTCCGAATCCTGCGGAGCATGATCCATTCCCTGCGCGACAGTGACGACGGCGAGCCCCGAAACTAACTGCCGCATAAGTTGAATCGAGGCGATATGCGATTACTATGGAATTGCTGCGGTAGAGCGTTGGTTCGGGCAATTTGATCGAACGGTTATGCGGCAGTACCGATTCCTGATTATGGGGCCGATTTCGGCGTCGATCCGTTGCCGGACAGTGCTTTTTCTGTGACCGCGATCCGCTTCCGCTGCGAGCCGTGATTCGACGGTTCGGACCGGGTGGGTTGAATTCGCCGTGGGCGCGGTTTTCGCTTGCTATCCTTATCGATATCGCGACGTTCTGCGCTCGGCAGAGGTCCAATCTGTCAGTGCCGCAACGTATATGGCCGACGAAGTCGGAGACGTCGCTGTGCGCGACACTATTGCGCAGCCGAAATCACTTGAACCACCGGCATTTACCGATGGGGACGGAGACCGAATGCGAAACTACCTCTCGCCCCTCCCCTGGCTGATCGTCTACGTCACGCTCTGCGGCGCCGCACTGTGGCTGCTGCGGATCGGCTGGATGCACGCTTACCCGTAGATGTCCACAGTGCGACGCCGCTTCGGCGGTACCCGAATTCGGCTGTGTGTCAGGCGGTTACCCGCAGTTCCTCGGCGGTGATCTCCTCCAGCGAGCGGCGGCGCGTCTCGACCAGGAAGACGATGCCGGCCGCCGCCGCGATGGTCATCGGGATGGCGCTGATGAGCGCGGTCACCGAAATCGACGGCGCCGCAACGGCGAGCACCACCAGGGCGATCACGATGATGCCGCCGGCTTTGCTCATGCCCGCCGCCAAACCGGTCCCGCGGGAACGTATTCGGGTCGGGTACGCCTCGGCGCCATAGGCGACGAGCACCGCCACCACCGAGCTCGCGCCCCAGATCGGCGGAATGAGCAGCGCATACAGCAGGACCTTGCTGTCCGCGACCCGATCGCCGAGCACGACGAACCCGAACAGCGAAACCGCAAGCAGCGCACTGAGTATCACCATCGTCCACTTCGACGAGCGGTGATAGCAGTAGGCGACCAGGAAATTGAGCGGGAAGCCGATCAGCGCGGAGTCGCGCAGGATCTGATCGGCCGAGACGCCGCTGTACCCGAGCTGGCGCAGGTTGGTCGGCAGCCAGAGCTGGAAGCCGTAGACGACCAGGCCGACACCGAGACCGACCAGCACCAGGACCGTGGTGATCCCGCCGAACGGCGCCTGCACCAGGCGGCGGAATCCGCCCTTGACCCCGGATTCGACTGTCAGCTCGGAGTTTTCGACCTCGACGATGGAGGCGTTGTAGACGCGCAGGACCTCCTCGGCCTCCTTGCGGCGGCCGAGCGCGAGCAGGAAGCGTGGCGACTCCGGGATCCAGCGGGTGAGCAGAATGGTCAGCAACCCGGTCGGGAACCCGATCAGCCACATCACCCGCCAGCCGTAGCTGTCGCCGATGGTGGACGACAGCCAGCTGGTGATGATGTAGGCGCCCGCGATGTCGCCGCCGATCAGCACCATCAGCCAGCCGCGATGCCGGGCCGGTATCGTCTCCGCGAGCAGGGTGAACGCGATCGGCAGCATGCCGCCCGCGCTCATGCCCATGATCAGGCACATCAGCAGATTCAGCTCGAAACTCGGCATCGCGCCGCACACCGAGGTCGCCACGAAGAACACCCCGGCCAGCAGAATCGCCGCCTTGCGGCCGATCCGATCGCCGAGCCAGCCCCACAGGAACGAGCCGATCACCGTCCCGGAGATGCCCGCGAGCGGCAACAGGGCCGCGGGCAGCCCGCCGCCGGGATTGGCGGCGGTCTTCAGGCCGTATTCCTTGGCGACGCCGGGCACGACGAACGCCAGCGTGGTCGGCTTCATCACGTCGATCGTGATCGCCGCGGCCATCACGAGCAGCAGGACCACGTGTACCCGGTTGATCGGAGCGTCGTCGAGCGCGCGCACCCGCAGGTTCGCCACCTGATCACGGTGTGCCCCAACCGGAATGAGCCCGTAGGTGGTGACCACCAGACCGACGACGATCAGCGCCATGCCGATGATCATCGATGTGTCCATGGGCATGTCGGCCATGTGATACCCCATGTGCCTGGACTCCCAGTACATCGGGAAGTGCAGCGCGGTACCGAGAGTTGTTGCGGCGAGCCCGAACCAGAAGGCCCGGGTGCGCCGCCGAATAGGCGCGGGGCGAGCTCCACCGTCGGATTGATCGATCGACGAGTCCACATGTCTTTGGCTGGACACAGATATCTCCGTTCTTACCGCACGGACAGCGGACGAGATGAAAGCCGCACCCGCGTACCGACGCGGCAGTTGCACGACCAGCGACGGCTGCGGCGCGACGCCGCAGCCACCTGGCTCGACGTTGAGCCCTGGTCTCTCCCTTGCGGTTTCAGAATCCCATCTCGCCGATCACGCCGCAGCGATTCCACGAACACCTGCGCCGGCCCCGCGCGCGTCGCGGTCGTGGAGCCGAAATGCGGCGCGCCTCAAGGCTGCGGCAGCGCCAGCAAGAAGGGTGCGGTTCGAATCGTCCGTTCGCGCAACGTGATACCGATTTCGAGTCGATCGTTCTCCCGAAGCCGGAACTCACAGATGCCGACCCGGACGTCCCGGGTTACCCGGCGACTTCGGTCGTCCCGAACGGTCGAGACCGAGATCGCCCGCGCAATCCATTTCCCGGGCGGTAGGCAACTGATACTGAACGCCCCTTGGTCTGTGACAATGAGCAACGCAGCGGCCGACGTCATCGGGTTGGCCGCGGAGAAGATACTCATATACCGGCGGCCTACCACGGCTCCCCCTGGATCGGACAATTTGCCGCGCAATAACGGAGTGCTGGATTCTCTGCCACAGTTGGCGTGTTGCTCGGACCATCTCAACGGAACCCGCTCGCCGCGGACGTAGCGGCGGTACTGTGACGGACTCAGTCCGACCGCTTCGGTGAATCGCGAGGTGAATGTCCCGTAACTGAGGTACCCGACAGCATAGGAGATCTCGGAAACTTTCATCGACGTCGACGCCAGCAATTTCTTGCTTCGGGCCAGCCGGATGGCCGCGAGAAACCGGGCGGGAGACCAGCCGGTCTCCGCGCGAAACCGTCTGACGAAGTGAAATTTACTGCATTTTGCGACATCGGCGAGATCGTCCAAGGTAACCTGCTGCCCACAGTTTTCCCACATGTACTTGATGCTGTCATCGATATGATCCGACACGAACTCTCCAAACTCAAAACAATCCAGGATGCCGGAGCCGGCCGCAGAAGTAAGAAATAGCGCCGGTGCTTTCGGCAACAAAACATGGCCGCTGCCGATGATGTGGAACTGACCGCCGCCGCTGGCACCGAAGGTAAAACCATTCAGATGTCGCTCCACAGGCCGCGCGCCACGACGAAATGCCGGTAGCCCATCGGCTGCGGGATGAATGCTTGGTAAGTGAAGCCGTCGATTTCCGCAGGGGGTTCCACTCCTGCTCAGCACCCCCTTGCCCGGTAGCCCCGACGCAAGCCCCGTAGCCCCGATGCGGCGAAGCAGGCGAGCGGAGTGCCCAACGGTGGCTCAGTTCGCCACCGCGATTGATTGATTCAACTGGACGGTAGAATACTTCCATTTCGTAGATTGAGCAACGAGGGAGAAGCCCCAGACGCGGCCGGATGTCAATCTGGAGTACACGTTTCTGCGAAGGAGGGCTTCAGATGGTCTCCGCATTGGGTGGGCTTCGCCGGAAGATCCTGACGCCGGATGTCCGGCAGGCAACGTTGAAGGTTCGCGGCTTTCCGGCCAGAAATCCTTACGCCGCAGCATCTTTGGAGATGGCGGGCACAACGTTCCTCGCGGGATTCGGGGTCGGCGCCGAGCGGGCCACGGCCGCCGAGACAGCGGCGTTTTTATCGGAAATCGAGAGTGAGCGAAGGGGTTTCGCGTTCGAGGGCGCCGCGATGGCGCTGGCGATCCGGGACGGCCTGCCGATCGGGCACAACCACCACGTGACCGACTTCATCACCGCAGCAGGCGAACACCTTTACATGATCTACGTGGGCGTTGGCTGGGCGCTGGCCAGGCTTCCCCGGCCCCTGCACCGAGCGGCGCTGACCGGGGCGACCGATCCGGTGCTGATCTGGCTTGCCTTGGACGGCTACGGATTTCACCAGGCCTACTTCCACACAGATCACTACGTAAAACGACAGTATGTTGACCCGATCCCGCCCGTCGTGTCGACCCGGCACCCGCACTATGTGCCGCGTGCGATCGATCAGGGAATCGGACGCGCGTTGTGGTTCGTCTCGGGCGCCGATCCGGCGGCCGCGTGCACGATCATCGACGGGTTCGCGGCGGAGCGGCGGCCGGACCTGTTCGCCGGACTCGGCCTGGCGGCGACCTACGCCGGCGGCGCGAGCGCCGCCGAGCTCGCCACGTTGCGCGACCGGGCGTCGGCCTACCGGCAGGACATCGGTCAGGGTGCGACGTTCGCCGCCGAGGCACGCTCCCGCGCCGGCATCGTGCAGCCGAATACCGAAGCCGCCGTGGCGATTCTCACCGGCGGGCAGGTCGACGACGCGGCCGCGCTCGCGATCGAGACCCGGCCGGTGGATCTGACCATCAACGGCCGGCCTGGATTCGAGGTCTGGCGCGAGCGAATACGACAACGGTGCCTGACCGCAGAGCCTTCCGACCCGACCGCCTCCGCAGCCCCGGACACAACCGCAAAGGCCGAAACATGAAATTCCGAATGCGCGCCTTGGCCCCGGCGATCGGCGCGGTGGCGCTGCTGGCGTCCACCTTTCTGATCGCGCAAGCGCAGGTCGCCACCGAGGATCCGGCCGCGGTGGCGCAGGACTACAAGTTCGAGTCCATGCCGATCGCCATGCCACCCGGATACGACCAGCTGCCGATGAAATCGGTGCGCGAGGTGAACCCGGCGTATCAGAACATTCGCTCCTGGATCTCCTCCGTCGGCGCTTCGATCGCGATCAACGATCTGGTCGGGCACGGGCGATCCGATGGCATGTGCATCGTCGACACCCGCACCGACTCGGTGATCGTGACCTACACGCCGACCGCGGCGCCGACCGACCGTTTCACCCCGTTCGTGCTCCGTCCGGACCCGATCCCGATGGATTCGACGATGGCGCCGATGGGTTGTGCCCCCGGCGACTTCAACGGCGACGGCGGCATGGATCTGCTCGTCTACTACTGGGGCCGAACGCCGATCATGTTCCTGCACAAGGGCGATGCCGCGAATCCGGCGCCGGCCTACGTCCCGGCCGAAGTGATCCCCTCGGGGACCACGCAAGGTCAGTACCAAGGCGAACGCTGGAACACCAATGCCGTGTCGATCGCCGACTTCGACGGTGACGGCCGTCCGGACATCGTCTTCGGGAACTATTTCCCGAACTCCGGGGTACTCGACCCGAACGGGCGTCCGGACGTCGTCATGAACGACTCGATGTCGAGTGCGAAGAACGCCGCGGGCGAGCGCGTATTCCGGTGGACGGGTAACGACCCGGCCGGACAACCGAAATACATCGAGGAGAAGGGCGCTATACCGATCGACGTCAGTACCGGCTGGACCCTGGCGCTCGGTGCGGGCGACATGACCGCCGATCTACTCCCCGAGCTCTATATCGGCAACGACTTCGGCCATGACCATCTGCTGCTCAACCAATCGACGCCGGGCACTATCCGATTCACCACGGCAACCGGTAACCGAACCTGGACCGACCCCAAATCTTTCATACTCGGAAATGACTCGTTCAAGGGCATGGGCGTCGATTTCGCCGATATGTACAACCGCGGCAAATTCGACATGGTGGTCAGCAATATCACCACCGCGTGGGGTATTCAGGAAAGCAACTTCGTCTGGCGCAACGATACGAACACGCCGGACGACATGCGCCGAGACCTCGCGGCCGGCCACGCGCCGTTCACCCAGCAGGCCCAGCAGCTCGGGCTGGCCTGGACGGGGTGGGGCTGGGACATGAAGGCCGCCGATCTGCGCAACTCCGGCACCCTCGACGTGCTCCAGACCGCCGGGTTCGTCCAGGGCAGCGGCGGCAGCAACCGATGGCCCTGGCTGCAGGAGCTCGCGACCACCAACGATGTCGTGCTGCACGACCCGGGCATGTGGCCGCGGGTGATCCCCGGGGACGACATCGCGGGCCGGCACCCGATGGCGCTGTACGCCAAGGGAAACGACGGCAAGTACGTCGACATCACCGAGCAGGTCGGCACCAACGCGCCGATCCCGACCCGCGGGGTCGCCATCGGCGACACCACCGGCACCGGCAGGCTCGACTTCGCCGTCGCCCGCCAGTGGGGGCCGCCCGCCTTCTTCGCGAATCGTTCACCGCACCTGGGTAACTCGCTGGCCCTGCGGCTGTGCCGACCGGCACTCCCCGCCACCGGGACGCCCGCGACCGGCGCCGCACAGCCGGCCTACAACGCGATCGTCACGGTACGCACCGCCGACGGCCGGATCATGCGCAGCCAGCTCGACGGCGGCAGCGGGCACAGCGGCAAGCGCAGCTTCGACGTCCACTTCGGACTCGGCGCGGCCACCACCCCGGTCTCCGCGGACGTCGAATGGCTCGACAACGCCGGCGTCCCACACCACCAAACACTCCAACTGGCGCCCGGCGCACACACCCTGATGCTGACCGACACGGCCACCGAGATCGCCGAGGGGATCACGAAACCATGACTCTGCTCAACCGGAAAACAACCAATGGCGATCGGCCGGCCACGACGGCGGTCGCACCGCCCGCCACCAACGGCGCAACGCCCACTGACCGGAAGCCCGCCCCACCGGTCAAGAAAGATGTGCGATATCTGGCCCTCCGGAATTTCGCCATCTCGCTCAGCGTGCTCAATATCATCGGCTACACCCTGCTCGGCTTCGAACAACCACCGCTGTGGCCCATTCTGGCGCTCTTGGCGTCCTATGCGATCGACCTGGTTTTCGAGTGGATTACCGCGTGGTCGCGTAGCACCGCACCGCGATTCCTCGGTTGCGGAGCCCGCGGCGTATACGAGTTCTTGCTACCGGCTCATATCACCGCGTTGGCCGTGAATATGCTGCTCTACGCCAACAATCAATTCTGGCCGGTCCTTTTCGCCGTGGCGGCCGCGATCACCAGCAAGTACGTATTCCAGGCCCCGTTCGCCGGGCGCATGCGCCATTTCATGAATCCGTCCAACTTCGGGATCACGATGGCGCTGCTGTTCTTCAGCACCTGGGTCAGCATCGCGCCGCCGTACGAATTCGGCGAGAACATCAACACGATGTTCCGGATCGCGGTCCCGCTGGTCCTGCTCGTCGCGGGCTCGGTGATCAACGCGACCCTGGTCGGCCGGGTGCCGCTGATCGTCGGCTGGCTCGGCGGGTTCGTCATCCAGGCCCTGGTCCGGCACGCGGTGTTCGACGTCGCCCTGGTCGCCGCGCTCGGCACGATGACCGGCACCGCCTTCATCCTGTTCACCAACTACATGATCACCGACCCCGGCACGACGCCGTTCCCGGCGCGCGTGCAATTCATGTTCGGCGCCTCGGTGGCTACCGTGTACGGACTGATGATGGCCGTCGACATCGTGTACACGCTGTTCTTCGCGCTCACGCTCGTCTGCGCGATCCGTGGCAGCTACGCCTGGCTGTCCACCTGGACGAAGGCCGCCAGAAAGCGTTCCGCCGAAGGCCGGCAACAAATCCCGGCGCTGTCCCCCGGCGCCACCACCCAGCGGGCTTGACCGATGGTTCGGCTAGCGATCGTAGGAATGGCGTGCCGGTTTCCCGACGCCGAGACTCCGGCTCAGCTGTGGGACAACGTCCTCGCCCGCAGGCGCGCCTTCCGGCCGACCCCGCCGGCCAGACTGAACCCGGCCGACTACTACGCGAGTGACCCCGCCGCAGCGGACCGCCACTACGCGACGCACTCGGCGGTCATCGAGGGCTGGACCTTCGATCGAGCCCGGCATCGCATCGCCGCCAACACCTTTCGGTCCACCGACATCGTGCACTGGCTCGCCTTGGACACCGCCGCGGCGGCCCTGGACGACGCCGGCTTTCCCGCCGGGGAGGGCTTGGACCGCAAGCGCACCGGCGTCGTCCTCGGGAACACGCTCACCGGCGATATGACCCGCGCGTCGGGAATGCGGCTGCGCTGGCCGTATGTGCGGCGCACCCTGGCCGCCGCGCTGCACCGCAACGGCAGGCCCGCGGCGGAGATCGCCGCCTTCCTCGACGAGTACGAGGCGGACTACAAGGCGCCGTTCCCGGCGATCACCGAGGACAGCCTGGCCGGTGGCCTGGCGAACACGATCGCCGGAAGGATCTGCAACCACTTCGATTTCGGCGGCGGCGGTTTCATCGTCGACGGCGCCTGCTCGTCGTCGCTGTTGTCGATCACCCAGGCCGGTGACGCCATGCTCGCCGGTCACCTCGACGCCGCGATCGTCGGCGGCGTCGACCTGTCCATCGACCCGTTCGAACTGGTCGGCTTCGCGAAGACCGGCGCCCTGTCGGCATCGGAAATGCGCGTGTACGACGAGCGCTCGAACGGCTTCTGGCCGGGTGAGGGCTGCGGGATCCTCGTGCTGCAACGCGAGGAGGACGCGATCGCCCGGGGCGCGCGGATCTACGCGACGATCGCCGGCTGGGGCATCTCCTCGGACGGTCGTGGCGGCATAACCCGGCCCGAACCCAACGGCCACCTGCGGGCCATCGAACGCGCGTACCGGATGGCGGGTTTCGGGGCGGACACCGTCGACTATCTCGAAGGTCACGGCGCAGGCACGGTCGTCGGTGACCGGACCGAGCTCGAGGTGTTCAATACCGCTGTCGCCGCACGGAATCCGGGCAGGCCACCGGTGGCGATCGGATCGATCAAGGCCAATATCGGTCATACGAAGGCGGCGGCCGGTATCGCGGCGCTGATCAAGACGACCCTCGCCGTGCACCACGGGATCATTCCGCCGATCACCGGAACCGACCGGGCGCATCCGGCCTTCACCGAGGCCGGGAATCGTCTCCGGCTCCCCGACCAGGCCCTCGAATGGCCGGGATCCGCTGCGGCACAACGGTCTGCGCATCCCCGGCGAGCCGGCGTGTCGTCGCTGGGCTTCGGCGGCATCAACGCCCATGTGGTGCTGGAGAGCCGACAGCCACCGCGCGCGCTGTCCCGCACGGCCGGCACCCGCCTGGCGCGCAGCGCGCAGGACGCGGAGCTGTTCGTCTTGTCCGCGGCGACACCCGTCGAGCTGGAGGCGAAGCTGCGCGCGGTCGCCGCACTCGCCGCGCGATGTTCGTTCGCCGAGCTCGGCGATCTCGCCGCCGAACTGATCCGGATCGACTCCCGGCTACCGATCAAAGCGGCGGTGGTCGCCGCGGACCAGCGACAGGCCGCGGACCGGTTGACCGAATTGGCCGATGTCCTCGCCGCCGGTGAACGGCACTGGTTCGCGCCGGGCACCGGCCAATTCCTCGGCGCGGGAATCGGATCCGCGCCGCGCATCGGCCTGATGTTTCCCGGGCAGGGCGCCCCCGGGCAGGGTGACGGCGGCGCACCCGCCCGTCGCTTCGCCGTGGTCGCCGACCTGTACCAGCAGGTGGGCGTGCGCGCCGAAGGTCAGGCGACCGAGGAGGCCCAGCCGCGCATCGTGACCGCCTCGCTCGCCGGATTGCGCGTGCTCGATTCCGTCGGCATGAACGTCGTCGGCTGCGTCGGGCACAGCCTGGGGGAATTGACCGCGCTCTACTGGGCGGGCGTGTTCGACGAGACCGAGCTCGTGCGCACCGCGGCGTTCCGCGGCGAGGCGATGCACACCGCCGCCGTGGCCGAGCCCGGCGCCATGGCGACGATCTTCGCGGCCGCCGATCAGGTGTCGACCCTGCTGAACGGCAGCCCCGTGGTGATCGCCGGATACAACGGTCCGAAACACACGGTGGTCGCGGGTCCGACGAACGCCGTCGACGTGGTCTTGGTGAGTGCGCGCGCGGCCGGGATGCAATGCCGGACCCTGCTGGTTTCGCATGCGTTCCACTCGCCGTTGGTCGCGCCGGCCGCGCACGCCTTCCGCCGCTACCTCGACGAGATCGACCTCGGCCGGGTCAAGCGCCCCGGTCTGTTCTCGACCGTCACCGCGGGTCCGCTGGAGCCCGGCTGCACCGTCGCCGATCTGCTCGAGCGTCAGGTGCACGCGCCGGTCCGGTTCGCCGACGCGTTGTCGCAGCTGGCGGAGACCTGCGATCTGCTGGTCGAGGTCGGTCCGGGGGCGACGCTGTCGGCGCTCGCCGCCGATGTCTGCCCGGGGGTTCCCGCGGTCGCGATGGAAACCGACGGCAACTCCGTCGCCGGGATCCTGCGCACCCTCGCCGCCTGCTATGTCCTCGGCGCGCGTCCCGACCTGGACGGATTCGCCGCCGAACGATTCAACCGGACGATCCCGCTGGACAAGCAGTTCGTGTTCCTCGAGAGTCCTTGCGAGCAAGCACCGAACGACTCGTTCCTCCCCCGGGCGCTGTCCAACGGGCACGTTGCCGCCCAGCCGGAAGTTGCCGATCAACCCGACCAGGCCTGGGCCGACGGCAGCTCGTCCCTGTCGACATTGCGGCGACTGATCGCCGAGCGCGTCGAGCTTCCCCTGGACGAAATCACCCCCGAGATCTGCCCGCTCGACGATCTTCACCTGAGCAGCATCACCATCACCCAACTGGTCGCGGACGCGGTCAAGCTGCTGGGAACGGAGATACCGGAGCCGACCACGAACGTCGCTACCGCGACGATCGCGCAGCTGGCCGAGGCGATCGACGACCTCGCGCAGACGGCGCAGGACGCACCGGCGAAGCCGGCCGACGATCTGGCCGGCGTCGATATCTGGGTGCGGCCGTTCACCGTCGACCTGGTCCCGGCCGCCGGGCCGCCGGTCACCGACCGTGGCGACGACGAGCCCGGGCGGTGGCAGGTGTTCGCACCGGCGGACGATCCGCTCGCCGCGGCGGTCCGGCACCGGCTCGACACCGCCCGTCTCGGCGACGGTGTGCTCCTGCGGCTCGGCGCGGCGACTACCGAAATCGCTATCGACCGTATGCTTTCCGCCGCCCGATCGGCGATCGACGCCGGGTCGCGCCTGGTCATTATCGATGACGGCCGAGACGCGGCCGGGCTGGCGAAGACGGTGCATCTGGAGGCGCCCACGGTCCGGACGACCGTCGTCCATGTCGCCGCCGGCCTGCCGCTCGAGCAGGCCGCCGAGCTGGCATGCGCCGATATCGCCGCGACCACGACCTTCCGCGAAGTCCACTACGACCGGGAGGGCAACCGGACCGAACCGGTGCTTCGTGAGCTGACCCTGGCCGGCGCCGATCTGCCGCTCGGCGCGAGCGATGTCGTCGCGGTCACCGGCGGGGTGCGCGGCATCACCATCGAATGCGCGGTCGCGCTGGCCCGGCAGACCGGATGCGTGCTCGCGGTCATCGCGCGCAGCCCCGCCGACGATCCCGACATCGCCACGAACATGGCTCGGCTGCGCGAATCCGGTGTCACCGCACACTATTACACCGCCGACGTGACCGACCGAGACCAGATCGCCGACACGACAGCCGCGATTCGCCGCGAGCTCGGCGCGATCACCGGCATCCTGCACGGCGCCGGGATCAACACCCCCGCGGCCGTCGGATCGCTGACCGGTGACCACATGGCGCGAACCATCGCCCCGAAGGTCGACGGCCTGCGCAATCTCCTCGATTCGCTGCAGCCGGCCGAGCTTCGGCTGGTCGTCGGCTTCGGCAGTATCATCGGCCGGGCGGGCCTGCGCGGTGAGGGGCACTACGCGACCGCCAACGACTGGTTGCGTTCGGCCATCGACACCCTCGACCACGAACTGCCGGCCTGTCGATGCCTCACCATCGAGTGGTCGGTCTGGGCCGGAACCGGGATGGGCGAACGGCTCGGCGTGCTGGATTCCCTTGTCCGCGAAGGCATCGAGCCGATTCCGACCGACGTCGGCGTGGAGATCATGCTGGATCTGCTGCGCACCCCGGCCTGTCCGAGCAGTGTGGTCGTGATCGGTAGAACCGGCGGCTTACCGACGATCCGCTTCGACGAGGTCGAGCTGCCGCTGCTGCGGTTCCTGGAGCGGCCGCGCCTGCATGTCCCCTGGATCGAATTGCTCGCCGACGCCGACATTTCGACGGCGACCGACCCCTATCTCGCGGATCATCAATTCTCTCGCGACGCGTTGTTCCCCGCGGTCATGGGCATGGAGGCGATGGCGCAGGCGGCCACCGCGCTGTTCGGCGAACAGCACCCGGTGCAGATGCACGATCTGGAATTCCTCCGGCCGATCATCGCGGCGCCGGACCGGGTCACGACGATCCGGGTCGCCGCGCTGCGATCGGGCGACAGCGTCCGGGTGGCGATCCGGTCGGATACCACTGCCTTTCAGATCGATCATTTCCGCGGCGTCTGCCGACATGCGCGGCCGCACAACGACATAGCGGCCGCCGCTCCCGCCGTCCCGACGTCGGCGACCGAACCATTGCAACGTCTGGCCGAATTCGCGCACACCGCCGCCACCGCGACGTCCGGCCTGGGCATGGCGGTCGAGACCGACTTCTACGACCGAATCATGTTCCACGGACCGATGTTCCGGTCGGTCGAGGACTATCACCACCTGTCCGCGCGGCAGTGCGTGGCCCGGATCCGGGTCGGCGACGAGCGCTGGTTCTCCCCCATGTTGCCGAAATCGCTTGTGCTGGACGACCCGTCGGCGCGCGACGCGTTCATGCACGCCATCCAGGTCTGCGTGCCCGACTCGACGCTGCTGCCGTCGAAGGTGGCGCGCGTGCTGTCGCTACCGATAGCACCCGACGTCCGGACGGTCGTGCTGGCCGCGCGGGAACGGTCCCACGAACAATCGACGTATATCTACGACGTCATCGTGCGCGACGAGCGGGGCGCGGTCGTCGCGCTCTGGGAGGCGCTCGAACTCACCGCCGTCGCACCGATCACGTCGCCGTCGGGGTGGACGCCGGAGTTGCTCGGTCCACTCGTGCAGCGGCGTCTCGATACCTTGCTGTCGTCGCCGGTTCAGCTGGCGATCGTGCGCGACCGGCAGCCATCCGGAGACGACGACATCGGCCCGCGGATCTCGGGCCGCCGCGAAGCGACCCGGCGCGCGCTGGCCGCCGCGCTCGGCCGCGCGGTGGCCCTCCGGCACCGGCCCGACGGGCGGCCGGAGATACCGGACGGACACGTAAGTTTCTCCCACGGTGCGGATCTCACCGTCGCGGTGGTCGCCGCTCGCCCGGTCGGCTGTGACCTCGAACCGGTCCAGGACCGCACGCCGGCACAGTGGTCCGGCCTGCTGGGCGATTCTGGTGTCGCGCTCGCGGAGATCTGCTGCCGGGCCACCGGTGAGTCGTTCGCCACCGCCGCGACCCGGGTCTGGAGTGCCCGCGAAGCGGTGACGAAGCTCGGCGTCACGGTCACCAGACCACGGCTGACCCTGGACAACCGTCCCGCGGCCGACGGCTGGCTGGCCCTGCGGCACGGCACCGACGTCGTCTGGTCGTTCAGCACCACCCTGTCGTCACCGCAACCCCAGCAGCCGGTGGTGTTCTCGGTGACCGAGAAAGGTTGATACGTGCGCTCTTACGAGATGACCCATATCGTCGGCTTCGAGGAAACCAACCTGGTCGGCAACGTCTACTTCGTGCACTACTTCCGCTGGCAGGGCCGCTGCCGGGAGATGTTCCTGATGGAGCACGCGCCCGATGTGCTCGACGAGATCCACCGGGACCTCAAGCTTTTCACGATCAAATGCGAGTGTGAGTACTTCGCCGAACTGACCGCGTTCCAGCCGCTCACCATCCGGATGACGCTGATCGATCTCACCCAGACGCAGATCGAATTCGGGTTCGCCTACCTCGGCATCAACGACCAGACCGGGGGCGAGCACCTGGTGGCGCGTGGCCGGCAACGCGTCGCGTGTATGCGCGCCAACGGAACTCGGGTCGAGCCGACCCGGGTGCCCGAGAGTCTGCGGCGCGCGCTCGAGCCCTACGCCGAACCGGGTCCCCGCGGAACCGACCGGCGCCCGGTCACCGCCCGCCGCCCCGACTGAATCATGGTCGATCTGTCACGCGAGTCAGGAGACGTCGGCGTGGGCCGCGTGCGCTGCCTGCGCCGTCGAGGTGAGCTCGAGGCCGAGCAGTCGCAGGCAGCGGGTCAGCGAGGTCGAATCGCCGCTGACCGTCAGGCTGCCGGACAGCATCGCGTCGAGGATGCCGACCTGCTCGGTGCCGATCCGGATGAACGTCTCCGGGTCGGCGGTGACCACGAGCACCGGTTCATCCGGTGGCGATCCCTCGACGACGCGCGCGACGCCGTCTTCGCACGACACGTGGAACACTTCGTCGCCGATCCGGAACTCGTACGACTCGTCCACCTCGGGCTGCGGCCCGACGCTGAGCATCGCCTCCAACGCCAATCGTCCCCACTCGGAGCGGACGAGTCCGTCCGCCTCGTAGGAGGAGATGTGGGACAGACCCCACGACGCCAACCCGATGATCACCGGCCGGAGCGCTTCACCGCTGGCGGTCAGCCGATACTGCACGCCACGGCCATCGCCGGGTACCGGCTCGCGCTGGATCACTCCTTGTTCGGTGAGCATCTGCAACCGTGCCGCGAGTAGGTTCGGGCCGATTCCCACCAGCGTCTCTTCGAGCAGCTGGTTGTACCGCTTCGGACCGGTCGTGAGGTCGCGGATGATCAGCAGGGTCCAGCGCTCGCCGACGAGGTCGAGCGCGGCCGCGACCGCGCACATCTGCGCGTAGCGCTTCGTTCCCATGTGAGTACCTCGAGTGTCGGATCACTACAACTTCCTAGTGACACTGATACTACGTCAAATGTTTCCCTTGGGTAGCTGCGGACACCTACCCGCGGGTCAGTACCTTCTGAGCTAACGATGTTTCACTGATGACCTGCGCACGGCCGCGGACGCCGCCACGGAACTGATGCCATCCGGAAATAACACTTCGGAGCTGGGGCTGAGGGCGAACAGCCGACGCCATCGGAGTCCGCCCGAGCCTCGACGCCGGCTGTCGACGGGCCTTTCCACCGTCCCCCGACAGCCCGCAGCACATCTTCGCCGTAATAATATCTTAATGTATAGTAATAATCACAACGAACCAGAGCTCTCACGTCCCGACGGACGTGCTCAGCAGTTTGTTCGCCGCCTCGAGGTGCGCGGGCGTGGTGCCGCAGCATCCGCCGATGATGTCCAAGCCGTACTCGGTGCGCCATCGCGTGACCAGCTCCGCGAACTCGTCCGGGGTCGACCCCGACGGCAATGCGCGATCGACGTGTTCATAGGGCGTCAGGCCGGTCCGATCCTCGATATTCGGATAGGCGCCGATCAAACCCGCACGCCCGCGGCACAACACCCGCAACGCCACCTCCGTGGCGCGAGGCGAGGTGCAGTTGATCAGAACAGCCTCGGCGCCGTCGCGTTGCACCGCGTGCACGGCGCCGGTCAGCGGCTCCCCGGACAACAGCGTCGCGTCATCCGCGCAGACGAACGACACCCAGGCCCGCCCGCCCGCGGACAGCACCTCCCGCAACGCGATCCGGGCCTCGCGAATGGTGTTCATCGTCTCGATCAGGAACAGGTCCACCCCGGCCCGCGAGAGCTCGCGCACCAGCCAGCCGTGCTCGGCGCGCAGTTCCTCGTCGGACGGCACCAGATCCGGCCGATAGCAGTCTTCGACCGGTCCGATCGAACCGGCGATCTGTGCGTCGAGCACGCCGGACTGTTTCCGCGCGGCGCCGGCCACGCCCACGGCCGCATGCACCATCCAGGCCCAGCCCGCGTCGTCGAGCTTGGTCTGGCGCAGGGCACGCAGGTTTGCCCGGAAGGTGTTCGCGGTGATCACCTGCGCGCCGGCGGCGAGATACGCCTCGTGCACCGACTGGAGCACGCCGCGCTTCGCGTCGGTGAGCACGGCTCCGGAGGTCCACCACGGCGGGCGCACCGGCAGACCCGCGCGTTGCAGCACGGTCGCGGTACCACCGTCGAGCAGCCGGATTCCTTGGTCAGCAAGGGAATTCGTCATCAGTCACCTTCCAGCGCAGCGGTCAGATCCTCGATCAGATCGACCGGATCCTCGATCCCGATCGAGAGCCGAATCAGGTCGTCGGTGATTCCGGCCGCGTGCCGGATCGCACGCGGTATCGGTCGGTGCGTCATCAGCGCCGGGCACTCGATCAGCGAGCGCACGCCGCCGAGGCTCACCGCGCAGGCGAACAGCTGCGTTCGCGCCATCAACTTCTCTGGATCGCCGCGGTAGCGGAAACTGATGATCGAGCCGGGTCCGGACATCTGCCGGGTGGCCAGGCGGTGCTGCGGATGCTGGGGCAGACCGGGATAGCGCACCTCGGTGACCGCGGGCTGATCGCACAGCTCCTCGGCGATCGCGCGCGCGGTGGCGGTCTGGCGCGTCACGCGCAGGGACAGGGTCTTCACGCCGCGGTGCACCAGATAGCAGTCCAGGCCGCCGGGTACGCCGCCGGTGACGGTCCGGTGGCCGGCGAATCGGGCGGCCAGCTCCTCGTCGTCGCACACCAGCGCACCGCCGAGCACGTCAGCGTGGCCGGCGATGAATTTGGTTGTGCTGTAGAGACTTACATCCGCGCCCAGTTCCAGGGGGCGTTGCAGGGCCGGGCTCGCGAAGGTGTTGTCGACCACCACCAGCGCACCCCGCGCGTGGGCGGTCCGGCTGAGCTCGGCCACATCCGTGATCTTCAGCAACGGGTTGCTCGGCGTCTCCACCCACACCAGCGCGGCGTCGCTCGCCAGCGCGCGCCGCGCCTCGGCCGGATCGGTCAGATCCGCGTAGTCGACCTGGATCCCGAGCCGGCCCAACGTGGCGAACAACGCGTAGGTGCCGCCGTACACGTCATCGGAGGACACCACCCGCTGCCCGGTCTCCAGGAGGGACAACACCGCGGTCGCGGCCGCCTGCCCCGAGGAGAAGACCGCGCAGAATCGCGCGTCCTCCAGCGCGGCCAGGCATTGCTCCAACGCCTCTCTGGTCGGATTCTCGCCACGAGAGTAGAAGAGCCGCAAGGGATCCTGCGCGAAGCGATCGTAGGTGGTGGCGACATGGATCGGCGGCACGATGTCGCCGGTGCCGGGCGACGGCCGCTGCCCACTGTGGACGAGTCGGGTATCGAAGCGCATGCCGCTCAGCCGATCGGCGCGACGGCCCGCAGCAGCAGGGCCTTGCTCGTCAGGGCGACGGTGCCCTCGGGCCTGCGGTAGGGCTCGACGGCCGCGCCCACGGCCGCCCAGGTCGCCGGATCGTCCGCGCTGCCGAACCGCTCCCGCAGCATGGTCTTCAGGCCGGGCGGAATGACCACCTTGTTGAATTCGATGAAGCGCTGCGGGGATTCGAGCACGAACGGCACCCGGAACGCGGTCACCTCGACATCGCTGAAACCGGCCTTCGTCAGCTCGGCGCCGACCGTCTCCGGGTCGCCCATGCTGAACGGACCAGGCGCCCCAGGTGCCGGGGGCGGTAGTTCGAGCCGCCGGGCGATCACCTGGAAGCCGAGGGACATCATGGGCACTTCCGATCCCGGAGCGGCCCATACGGCGGCGGCGAGCAGGCCGCCGGGCACCAGCACCCGCGCCAGTTCGCGGAACGTCTCGACGTGATCGACCGCGAACATCAGGCCCCAGCGGCTGAGCACGGCGTCGAACGACGCGGCGGGGAACTCCAGCGATTCGACGTCGCCGACCACGAATTCGACGTTGCCCGCACCGCGTCCGCGCTCGCGCGCCCGGGCGATCATGTCCGGGGCGAGGTCGATCCCGGTGACCGACCCGGACGGGCCGACGACGGCGGCGGCGGACAGCGCCGGTTCTCCAGTGCCGGAACCGATGTCGAGAACCCGGTGCCCCGCCCGCACGCCGGCGAGTTCGAGCAGCCGTGCGGTCACCGGTGCGCCACCGGTTTCGAAGTCGTGCGAGCAGGACTCCCAGCCGGCGCTGATCGCGTTCCAGTTGGCGCGTTGCATCTGTTTGAAGCTCACCGGATCGAATTCGGCAGTCGTCATCGCAGCTGTCCCGTCAGTGCTGGTTCTCGGTGGACGGATCGGTCGCCAGAAAACGTTCGGTGGGATGCTCTTCGGTCCAGAAACCGGGCCGCACGGTCGTGAGCGCGCGCCGCACCACCTCGATTTCGGCTTCGGTGTTGTACACCGCGAACGACAGGCGAACCGTGCCGACTACACCGAAGGAATCGATGAACAGGTTGGCGCAGTGCACCCCGCTGCGCACCGCCACACCGTGGCGATCCAGGTGGCCGCCGACATCGTAGGGGTGGATGCCGTCGACCACGAACGAGACGATCCCGCTCGGCTGATCCGCCGGGTCACCGATGATCCGGACGCGCGAAATGCTCTGCAGGGCTCCGACAGCGGCGTTGACCAGAACCTCGTCGTGCCGCCGGAGGTTCGCCCACCCGAGATCCTGGACGTACCCGAACGCCGCGGCCAGGCCGATCGCGCCCGCGATGTGCGGCGTGCCCGCTTCGAGCCGGGCCGGCACCGGAACGTACGCGACCGGCTCGTCCAGCGTCACGCCCTTCACGGTGCCGCCGCCCACCTGATACGGATCCAAGCGGGACAACAGCTTTCGCTTCCCGTACAGCACGCCGATGCCCATCGGGCCGTAGATCTTGTGCCCGGAGAAGCAGTAGAAGTCGGCGTCGAGGTCGCGGACATCCACCGGCCGGTGCGGCACCGCCTGGGCGCCGTCGACCAGCACCGGGATTCCGTGCCGATGCGCCGCGCCGATCATGTCCCGGACGGGGTTGACCGTGCCGAGCACGTTGGACACGTGCGCGACGGCGGCGAGCCGGACCCGGGGTCCGAGCGCTTCGGTGAACCGGTCGAGGGCCACTCGTCCGCCGGCGCCGACCGGCACGACGACGAGTTCGGCGCCGACCCGCTCGCACAGCCGCCGCCACGGCAGCATGTTGGAGTTGTGCTCCATGCCGGTGACGACGACCTGGTCGCCGGCGGTCACGACCGAGCGGCCGAAGGTATCGGCGAGCAGGTTGACCGCGGCGGTCGTGCCGGGGGTGAAAACCACCTCGTCGGCGTGCTCGGCGTTGATCGCGAGTCGAATGGTCTCGCGGGCCGCCTCATAGGCGTCGGTCGCGGCCATGCTGAGCTGGTAGTAGCCCCGGCCGATATTGCTGTTCACGCCGGAGTAGTAGTTCACCAGCGCGTCGAGCACGACGCGCGGTTTCTGCGAGGTAGCCGCATTGTCCAGGTAGACCAACGGATTCGGGCCGAAGCGCTGCTCCAGGATAGGAAAGTCGCGGCGAACGGACTCCCCCGGAATCGAAGGGCTGATCTTCCCATTACTCACCAGATCAGTCATTAGATAACCATATCTAAATGAAGTTAGTTTGCCTAGTGGCTGAACAGATTCCGGAACTCGGTCAGATAGCGCGCGGGGAACTCGAACACCTTCTGCGGCGGGTATCGGCGCTCGCCCGCGCACGGGCCGTAGAAGAACCAGCAGATCTGCGCGATCTGCTCGGTGAACAGCACCGCATGAACGTCCTCGGAGTACATCCCCATGTGACAGAAGGCCGCCCCGAACTCGCCGCGGGCCGAGAAACCGCGCCCGGACATCACATGCCCGAAAACGTCGTGCACGACCCGGAACACGTCGTTGTGGCTGAGTTCGACGCCGTCGACCACGATGCCGGACGGTTCCAGCATCGGATGGAAATCGTCGACCAGCTCCGGCCCGTGCCCGGAACTCGTCAGATATACATACAGCTCACCGGTTTTCCGGACGGACGCACGCAACTCGGCCGAACTCCGATAGGGCTGCCCCGCGGCGAGCCACGGCCGCACGGCGATCCCCGCATCGACGACCAGCTCGTACTGCTGAACGTTCTCCCGCTTGAACCGGTCGTAGCGCCGGGCGAGGGAGGTGGCGTAGGCCAGTCGAGGAGCCTGCTCGAAATACGCGGCCACCCGCCGGCAGTAGTCCTCGTCGAGTGTGAAGGTTGCCGACGAGGCGATCCGACGCGTGTTCGCGGGCCAGTGGCGATCGACGTATGCCTGCGCAAGATCGGCCAGCTCGGCTTCCATCAGCATCACCTCTAGTTCACAATATATTCTTGAAGCAAGATTGTCGCCAGGCCAGGGGAGATCGAGATGACCTACTGTGAATCCGCGCCCATCGCCCGGACGCTGCCCGCGCCGACCGCCTATCTGTGCGGCCTCACCTGGGACGGCTCGCGGCTGTGGCATTCAGACCAGGACGCGCAGACGATCTTCGCCATCGATCCGTCCGACGGAACGGTCACCCGCTCCTGGGCCTGCGCCCGCGTGCGCGCCGACCTCGCCTACGACGGCACCCGGCTGCTCCAGGTCGGCGGGCACCCGAAACGGCTCGTGCTCATCGACCCGGCAACCGGGGAATCCGTCGGGGAGAAGACGGTGCTCCCGCGCAACGGCCGGCTGACCGGAATCGAATTCGGCCCCGAGGGACTGTGGATGTGCCTGCGCGCGCCGACCGTGGTGCAACTGCGGAACTACGCGACCATGGAGATCGAACGCCAGTACCCGGCGGGCGGCGAATCCCCTTCTGGACTGACCTATGCCGACGGTCTGGTGCTGCACGGCGACTACAGCGATTCCACGGTGCGGGCGCTGAACGCCCGCACCGGCGCGCAGGTCGGCGCGGTCCGCGTCCCCGGCCGCCCGACCGGAATGACTTGGGACGGAAGCCATCTCTGGTACTGCGACTTCCCCGCCCGCGCGCTGCGCGCCATCGAACTCGACGCCGTGCTGGTCAATCGAGCGTAGAACGGCCGCCGTCGGTCCCGAACAGTCCGCGCATCAGCTGCGGCTTGGCCGCCTCCTGGAAATCCATGTCCGGATCGAGTTCCCGGATGGTCCCCTCGATCACCAGCAGGGACAGCAGCGGGAAGACCAGCTCGGACGCGGCGTTGATGCCGAAGCGGCGCTGCAGGTCGAACATCTCCATGGCGAAGGCGATCAGGCTGAACTCGCTGGCCGGCTGGCCGTGGCTGCGCTCGACCAGATCCGCCATCCGCACCGTGAAACCCTCGAGATCGGCGCCCTCGGCGATCTTGGCCGCACTCTGGATCACGATCTCGGCGGCATGACGCCCGCGGCCGATCGCCATGTTCATGAAGAACTCGGCGAACAGGCGCCGGAGCCGGTCGGTCAGCTGGACGCTGAAGCCCGCGTCGAGCACCACGACCTGCGCGCTGCGGGTGAAGTAGAGATTGCCGGGATGCATGTCGCAGTGCACGAATCCGTCGACAAAGAGCATCTGATACATCGCCGCCATCCCGGACGCCGCGAAGCGCCGGCGCGCGGCCGGCGAACAATGCTCGGCCGTGTCCACCGCCAGCTCCGGGATGAACTCCATCACGATGGACCGGGGCCGGCAGGCCTCGGGATACACCTTCGGCACCCAGACCCGCGGCACCTCGGAGAGGTTCTTGCGCAACCGCCGCAGATTGTCGGCCTCCCGTTCGAAGTCGAGCTGCCCGAGGATCGCGCCCGCCATATTCGCGACGACCTCCTCGACCGGCACGCCGCGAAAAACCTTGAGCCGCGCGACGAATGCCGCACCGCCGCGAATCAGCGCGAGATCATCGGACATGACCTGCTCGATGCCCGGCCTGCGCAGTTTGACCGCGACATCCTGCCCCGAGCGCAACCGCCCCCGATAGACCGACGCCACGCTGCCGGACGCGACCGGTCGCGGATCGAGCTCGGCGAAGACCTCATCGACCTCGACGCCGTAGGCCTCGGCCAGGGCGATCGCGGTGTGCGCGGCATCCAGTGGTGCGACGGAATCCTGCAGGAGCGACAGTTCG
Organism: Nocardia colli; assembly: GCF_008704205.1. GTDB lineage: Bacteria > Actinomycetota > Actinomycetes > Mycobacteriales > Mycobacteriaceae > Nocardia > Nocardia colli. Next base: position 66,549 of record NZ_VXLC01000026.1, read on the forward strand.
TCACACAGCGCGGGCGGCAGCAGATCGCGGCGGGTGCCGAGCACCTGTCCCGCCTTGACGAAGGTCGGTCCGAGCACCATCAACAGCGCGACGAGCTGATGGTAGATGTGCTGCCGGCCGGCCGCTGGACCGTACCGCAACCGGCGGATCAAACCACCCGGAATAGCCGGAACGCCAACCGCGACAACGGTGCCCGCGACGCGCACCGCCCGCAGCATGAGCGCGAATCGTGTTCGCATGGCCTCATCTCCCTATTCTCTGCTGTCGATCGAACCGATGAACCGACTCCGCGAGGGCCCGGCGGATGTCGCGGGCCACGGGCGCCGGGCAGAAGGCCGCGTCGATCCCCACCGCCACGATGTCCACCAGCGCGGCGACCGAGATGCCGAGCCGGTCGTGGCACAGCTGATATTCGCGATTCAGCGAGGTGCCGAACATCCCGGGATCGTCGGCGCCGAGGGTGACCGGGACGCCGGCGGCGAGCAAGGCGGGCAGCGGATGCCGGTCGAGCGCGCGCACCGCGCCGGTGCGGACATTCGATGTCGGACAGACCTCGAGGGTGATGCTCTGTTCCGCCAGGTAGTCGAGCAGTCTGCGTTCGGTCACCGCGCGAATGCCGTGCCCGATCCGCTCCGCGCCCAGATCGCGTAAGGCAGACCAGATTTCGCCGGCATCGGAGGTCTCGCCCGCGTGCGGTACAGCGTGCAGTCCGTGCGCCCTTGCCTGCTCGAACGCGGGGCGAAACCGCCGGCGCGGCGCACCGAGTTCCGGGCCGCCCAGCCCGAACCCGACCGTTCCGTCGGGCTGGTGCCGCAGAATCCAGTCCAGGGTGGCGAAGGCGCCGGCGACGCCGTCGTCCGCCGACACGTCGAATATCCAATTGATCTGGATGCCATGGCATTCGGCGACGAGCCGGCGGCCGATCGACAACGCCTCAGCGAGCTCGGCGGGCGCGATACCCATGCGCAGATGCGACAGCGGCGTGACGGTCACCTCGGCATATCGCACGTTGTCCGCCGCCAGCTGGTCACCGAGGCCGGTCACCAGCCGCACCACCGCGGGCCCGCTGGTCACCAATCGGTTGACCGCGGTGTACACCTCGATGAAATGCGCGAAGTCGGTGAAGCGGTAGTACCGGCGCAATTCGACCGGGTCGGCGGGCACCCCGGCCTCCGGACGATCGCCGGCCAACTCGGCGACCGTGTCCACCGTCGCCGAACCCAGCAGGTGCACATGCAATTCCACCTTCGGCAGCGCCGTGAGGAAGGCCGCCACCGAACGCCCGTCGCCACTCATCGGGGCACCACCCGCGCTAGCGCTCGGCTCCGGAAGCCCTCCACGATATCCACCATAGCTTTTTGAAGCCAACTAGGTGTTGTGAACGAGTAGCTCCATCAAGAACGCTCAAAAGCCGAGGAAACTTATGTAATATATAGCTAGTCGCGGAGAGGGGTTCCCCATGAATGGCGCTGTCGATCCCATCCCGCCGCACTTGGCGGCGACGATGACCGCCGAGTCCCCACCGAGTCTGCGCACCGCGGACTGGTCCGAGATCCGCGGGTTGTTCGCGCTGGATCCCGGCGCCATCCACCTCAACTCCGGCACCGTCGGCGCGATGCCGCACGCCGTGCTCGACACCGTGGACCGGGTGACCAGGCACTGGGCCGGCGGGCTCGGCGATGTCTATCCGCCGGGGATGTATCCGGACCATCGCGCCGCCATCGCCAAGGCCTACGGGGTCGATCAGGACGAGATGGTGATCACCCACAACGCGACCGAGGGCGTCGCGCGGGTCATCCACGGCCTGGATCTGCACGCCGGCGACGAGGTCGTCACCACCACGCACGAGTGCTACTCCGTGCTGTCCAACTTCAACCTGCTGCGCAACCGGCTCGGCATCGAGCTCACCACGATCACCCTGCCCACCGGGTACGACGTGCGCGCCGAGCAGATCATCGAACTGTTCGAGGCGGCGATCACCCCGCGCACGAAAGTGCTTGCCTTCGCCGGGATCACGCTGTTCACCGGCACCAAACTGCCGATGCGCGCGCTGTGCGAACTCGCGCAGCGGCACGGCCTGATCACGGTGATCGACGGCGCGCTGCTGCCGGGCATGCTCGATCTCGACATGCGGGCCATCGGCGCGGATTTCATCTCCTGCTCCGGGTCCAAGTTCCAGTGCGGCCCGCTGGGTACCGGATTGCTGTACGTGCGCAACAAGATTCATCCGGAACACAATCCGCTGCCGCTACCGCGGTTCTGGCCGATCATCTCCACCTGGTACCCGATGAAGGGCAGCCCGCCGCCCCGCACGCGAACCTCGATCGAGAGCGACAACATGGGCGACTACCTGCAGAGCGCGGGCAGTGCCAGCATCGCCCGCGGGGCCGGGCTCGCCACGGCCTGCGCGCTGTGGGACGACATCGGCCGCGATCGGATCGAGCGCCGGATCATGCTGCTCGCGGAGTACGCGCGCTACCGCGTCGCCGAGCGTTTCGGCCGGGACGCGATGTACTCCCCCGGCGCGGATCGCGTGCTGAAATCGCCGTTGATCACCTTTCATCCGTTCCGCAGGCCGGAGGACGCGTGGAACGTGAAGAAGGTGCACGAGTTCACCATGCGGCTGCAACGCGAGTACCGGCTCTTCACCAGGTGGACCGAGTTCGACGTGGCCGGATCGCCGCACCAGCACTACGCGTCCCGCATCACGACCCACATCTTTAACGACTTCGACGAGATCGACAAGGCCGTCGACATCATGGCCGGGCTGGCCGCGGAGATGTCATGACCGAACCGACGATCCTGCGCCTGTACGGTCCGGGCCCGCTCGATCAGCTGGATCCGGTGTGCTGCCCGCGATCTCCGATCGACCGGGTGGTCCGGCTGTACACCCGGCAGCTGTTCACCTATCGAACGCAGGGCGACCCGCGTGATTGGCAGGCCGGCGCGCCGGTGCCCGATCTGGCGACCGAGGTCCCGTCCATCTACAACGCCGGAATGGGCGCGAGCTACACCAGCTATGTGGTCCATCTGCGGCGCGGCGTGTACTGGGACAGCCATCCGACGCGCCCGGTCACCACGCACGACGTGGTTCGCGGGTTCAAGCGGATGGGTAATCCGTTGCACCGCAGCACGTTACTGCCCTATTTCACCGACACCATCCGGGGCATGGCGAAGTTCTGCGCCGAGTACGCCGCCGCGTTCGCCGGCGCCGTGCCGACCGGACCCGAATTGGCCGAATATCAGAACTCCCATGACATTCCGGGTCTGCTGGTGCTCGACGACGAGACGATCGTCTTCGAACTACGCAGGCCCACCATGGATTTCATCGACATCCTGGCCCTGCCGTGCGCCTCGCCCGCACCGGTCGAATACGACCGCTACGTCCCGGGCAGCATCGAGCTGTGCGCCAATATCCGGTCCACCGGCCCGTATCGGCCCACCGATTTCACCCCCGGCCGCGCCCTGCGGCTGGGCCGGAACCCGGCGTGGAGCGCGGAGACCGACCCCGTTCGGCGCCAGCACGTCGAGGCCGTGGAGGTCAGCTCCGAACCGGTCGGCGCCGGCGCGGTGGCGTACCGAATCCGCACCGACCGTGCGGATCTGGCCTGGGGCGTTCGCATCCCCGATCCCGCGACGACCGTCGACCATGACCTCGGTTTCGCGCTGGACCCCTACCTGGTGTTCAACACCCGCAGCCCCAATGCCGACGGTGCGGTGCGGAAAGTGCAAGTGCGCCAGGCGATCACGCAGGCGATCGACAAGGCCGCCATCGCGGCGGACGTCGCCTCGCTGGGCGGCGAGACGATCATCCGGGTCGCGGGCTCGATCGTCCCGCCGGGCAACGACGGCCACCAGGACCTCGATCCGTACTCCACGCCGGATCACCGCGGCGCCCCGGCAGATTGCGCGGCGATGCTCGCCGCCGCGGGGCATCCGCGCGATCTGCGGATCACCGCGATCCACCCGGCTACCGAGCACGCCCGCCGGGTCGCCCGCCGGTACGCCGCCGACCTGGCCGCGGCCGGAATCACCGTCGAGCCAGTCGAATTGGCCGTCCCGGAGTGTCTGGATCTGCTGGCCGACCCGGTCCGGGCGGCGGCCGGCGAATGGGATATCGCGCTCGCGTCCTGGTCGCCGACCTGGCCGCAGCACAACGGTCGCGTCTTCCTCCAGCCGCTGCTGCAATCCGGCTCCCCCGCCAACCTCGGCGGCTACCGCAATCCCGAGGTGGACGCGCTGATCGACCGGGCGCTCGCCGCCGCGGACGGCGAATCGGCCGACGCCGCGTGGCGCAAGGCCGAGCGCGCCGCGCTGGCCGACGCCCCGATCGTGCCGCTCCTGTTCCAGGTCCCCACGACCAGGGAGCTGTGTGGCCGCCGCGTGCGCGCCGCCGCTGTGCTGCCCACGCACGGCCTCGCGGTCGACCTGGCCACGCTCCGGCTCGACCCGCCCTCGCCGGATGGGGAGGGCAGTAGAAGTGGATGAGCACGACGCGGATCTCCTCACCGAGATCGCGGGCAATACATCGGTATCCCTGTGGGCCGCCGCGGGTCCGGAAGACGACTACGTCATCAAACTGTGGACGCGCGGCGCCGAACGGCTGTACGGCTACTCGATGAGCGAGGCCATCGGCGAAAGCTATCTCACCCTGCTGACCAACAAGCTCGAGCACGACCGCGCAAAGGCGGACCACGACAAGATAATTCGAAACGGCATCGAGATTCGGAACCTGGTAGACGATGTCATCTATTCCGGCTCACAGCGATTGCTCCTCACGATTCGATTTCCGCTCTACGACAAGGCGATGAAGGCACATCTACTAGCCGAGACCGGCATCGAAATAACCGGCATCACCCTCGAAGAAGCAACGCTGATCACCAGTACACGTGAAGAGGCGATTCATATCAGCGAGAGCGCAGCCAGATACGATTTGTCGGAGCAACTGCGCCGCCTGGTCGGCGCGCTGACGTTGTCCGGAACCGGCGAGGACGAACGTGCCGCCCTGGCCTTGGGCGTGGAACTTCTGCGTCAGGCGTTGAACGTGCAGGCCGAATCGAGTGTCTGGCTGGCAGGCGCCGGTGGGCAGTTCAGCGAAGTGTTTCGAAGCAGTGCCTGGAAGAATCCGCCCGGCTTCGACATAGACCGCACGCTCGACTGGTTCAGGTCGAGCACCAAGCCGATACTCCATGATTCCAATTCCCGGCCGCACCGGCTGCTCAAACAGCTCTTCGACACCCACCAGGGGCCGATGGACACGGTGGGCCTGATTCCGCTGCACGCCGAAGGCGAACTCCTCGGACTCCATGTGATCCGGGTGGCGGCGCCGCATTCGTTCTCACAGCTCGAGCGGGACGCGCTGCCGGTGTTGTCGTCGGCCGTGCTGGCCAGCGCCCGACTGGCCGCCGAAGTTCGCCGGCGGCGGGAGGAGGCCGCGGAGTCCAGGGCCGAGGCGACCAGATTGCGACTCAACGGCGACTTCGCTCATCGAATTCGCAAAGCGGTGGATCCGATTCTGCGCGACGTTCATTCGATCCGCGAGGAGTTGCATCTGCGCGGGGTGAAACTGGACGGCGAACTCGCCCAGTGGATCGACGACATCACCTTGGGTTGCACCGAGCTGGCCCGTGCGCCGGAAGAGCTGCATCGCGCCCAGAAGGTTGCCCGGATCAGCATCCGCGGCGTGCTGACCGCGCTGCGGAATCGGCTCGGTCTCGAGTTTCCGGACAGTGTCATCGAACTCGATATCGATGGCATCGCCGGGGTTCTCGTGCGTGGCGTCAAAGGCGATATCACGGCACTGTTCGAGAACCTGCTCTACAACGCCATCGAGGCGGTGGACGGCGACGGTCGGGTGCGGGTGATCGCCTCGGTCTCCGGCCGGTCCGTGTCGATCATCGTGTCGGACGAAGGCCCCGGAATCCCGCCCGAGTCGGTCGAAGGCATTTTCCAGCTCGGGGTCTCCAGCAAGGGCGAAGGTCATGGACTCGGCCTGGCCCGGGCCCGCGAAATCGTCACCGACCTCGGCGGCCAGATCACGGTGGACGTGCACTACTCGACCGGCGCCACTTTTCTCATAGTTCTGCCCATTTCCAGGAGAGCGTAGATGGCGATTATATTGTTGCTCGAGGACAATATTCAATTTGCCCGGGCGGTGCAGCGCGTACTCCGTGGGCACGAAGTACGACACGTGACCAGGGTCGACGCCGCGATAGATGAACTCCAACGTCCCGATGTGGACTGCGCACTGATCGATCTCAACCTCACCGACGAGGACGACTACTCCGGTTACGAGGTCTTGTCCTACATTCTGCACAACCGGCCCGATCTGCCGCGTGCCGTGGTGACCGGCTCTCGCCTGAAAGGCGCGATCAGCAAGAATATCCTGCTCCGCTACGGCGTCGGCGACATCGTGATCAAAGGCGATGTCGACCGGGCCGGCTACGGCACCACCGATCTGATCGATACGGTGAGCGATCTGCTCGTCGGCTCGGACCGCCGGCGCCGGGAAAAGGCACGCGACGAGGTCGCGTCGATTTCGCTGGCCGCGCAGACCGAATTGCGCCGGCGCATCAATGGGCTACAGCAGCTTTCGGAACAGCTACGCAGCGGCGCCAAGCGCCGCGACCCGACCGCGAACAGCCGAACCGTATTGACCCGGCGCGCGGACAAATTGATCGAACTGGAGGCGGCAGCGAAGGCCAGGTGCGACGTGGTGGCGTTGGACGAGCTGGCCCGCGAGGTGGAATTGTTCGAGGCGGAATCGGCGCGGGTGCTCGGTGATTCGTAGGATCAGCGCCAGTCTCGGCCAGGTCCATCCGGGCGCCTACTACCTGGCCAGCGCGGTCGTACTATCGCTGTCGACGAATACGTTCACCCAGGCCTACGGCACGGTGCCGGCTCCGGATAATCAGGCATCGCTGCTGCTGTGCACGCTCACCGCGTTCGTGTCCGCGGTGGCGTTGTCGACGTTGGGCTGGCGAATCGAAACGATCCGATCATTGGCCATGGAGCGGGCCGCGGACGTAGGCCTGCCCTCTCGGCATCTTATCGGCGAAGCGGCGGCGGCATTCGCCGTCGAGGTATTCGTGAAAATGGCGGTCGGGGTTGCCACCGCGATAATGTCTGTCTTTTTCATGCTCGGTCGATGGTAAGCAAGCGCTCGCAAACACCCAGCGCAATTACACCTGTCACGACAACGACCGATCTCGTGTCCCTGCACTGACTCGGACAGCAAGTCCCCTATTACCGGGCACGGCCGCGCCTTGCCGCCGGCCGGACGCGTACACCGCGCCTCGATACCGCCGCGCACGCCGCTGACCACCGCCGACGACCGCGATCACTTCTCGCGGCACTCAGACATGCCCCTGCTTCACTTCGGCGCCGAACCAAGTAACTTCACTAAGATATAATTACCTCTTGAAGACCCGCCTCCCCAGCAGTAAAGTAGGGATAGTAGAGGTCCGCATAGTGAATGACCGGTTGAGATAGGGAGTCCCCATGGTCACGCAAGCCCGGCAGCAGAAATTCGCGAAGCACTTCGAGCGGTACGATGCCGACAACGATGGCAAGATCGACCAGTCGGACATCGACGCGTTGATCAACAAATGGTGCAATGCATTCAACATTCCCCCTGGTTCCGATAAATGGCGGATCACCATCAAGCGGGCCAACCGGCTTTGGCAGGACCTGCAGGGGCATGCCGACGCCAATGGCGACAAGATAATCAGCAGGGAGGAATGGATCGCGGCGCACGAAGATCCCCGGTTCGTCGACGAGGTCGCTATTCCGTTGGCGCAGCTCACCTTTGAACTCGGCGATGTCGACGGCGACGGCTCACTGTCGTTGAGCGAGTGGATGATCCTGCAGTCGATTTCGGGCGTCGGTCAGGTCGAGGCGTTGAAGATGTTTCAAGCGCTCGACCATAACGGCGACGGATACATCAGCACCGACGAGCACGACGCGGCGCTTCGTGAATTCTTCGGCAGTGACGACCTCGAGGCCGCGGGTAATCACCTCGCCGGTCGCGTGTAACCGGTCGCACCGACCAGAAGATCTGGAACTGCGCGGGGGTTGTCGTCCCATTCTGACGCCGGCCCCCCATGCAGTCCAACGCCTCCGCCGACCCCGCAATTCTCTCCCGGCAGGGCATGCTGACGCGCTACCCTAGGGTTGCACTTCGCCGCCACAGCGAGCATCCTGTCCCGAAACAGTAGTAATGCCGTCCGGAGAGGAGATTCCCGATGACCGCGCCCGACAAGATCGAGCATGAGGTGGACATCAACGCATCCGTCGCACGGGTCTGGGAGCTGGTGACCGACCCCGGCTGGTGGGTCGGCGACGGCGACCGGTCCGGTCAGAGTCGTTCGCGGGACGGCGATTTCGAGGTGATCGAAGACCCGAAATACGGCCGGTTCCCGGTCCGGGTCGAGACGATGGAACCCCCGAACTACATCTCCTACCGGTGGGCATCCGCCTTCCCCGGCGCGACCCCCGGCGACGGCAATTCCACGCTGGTCGAGTTCCGGCTCACCGAACGCGACGGCGGAACCCGCCTGCGGGTGACCGAGAGCGGCTTCGCCACCCTGAACCTGTCCGACGACGACCGCGCGAAGCGGTTCGAGGACAACGTCGGTGGCTGGAAAATGCAGCTGGACGTCCTGAAAGCCAGCGCGGAGTAACTGCGATCAAGGCCGACCAGCCCCCGATCGGCACGATTCTGCTCGCGCTCGCCGATCCGACCCGTCGCCTGCTGCTCGACACCCTGGTCGAGGAGGGGCTGGCCAGCGCCACCACACTCGCGGCCCACCTGCCCGTTTCCCGGCAGGCCGTGGCCAAACACCTGATCGTCCTCGAGGACGCGGGGCTCGTCACGGGTCGCCGTGCGGGACGTGAAGTGCTCTACCGGATCAGTCCGGAACCCCTCAATGAATCCGCCGATTGGCTTGCCGAACTCGCCGGCCGCTGGGAACGCCGGCTGTCGGCGATCAAACGCGCGGCCGAGGAGGGAGATCGCTGAGATGCACGCGCCGATTCCACTGCCGGGCAGCCGAAGTCACCAACTAGCTATAAATTATTATAGTAGAATTTTTATCCGTAGGCAGTGTCGGCAACCCCCTGGAACGCGCTGACCAACGGCGGACCGGCACGAGAGCGCGGAGGTCATCATGGCCGAGAAATCAATCGAGCTGACCGACGAGGTCGCCGAGTACTACGACGGTGTCGGCGAGCTGGTCGAGCTCGTCGGGGGAAACCTGCACCTCGGGTACTGGGACGACGACCAAGACGACACGCCGTTCCTCGAGGCCATGACCAGGCTCACCCGGATGATCGCCGAACGACTACCCCTGCATCCGGGCCAGCATCTCCTCGATGTGGGGTGCGGCGTGGCCGAACCGGCGATCTACCTGGCCGATCGCCTCGGCGTATCGGTCAGCGGAATCACGGTGAGCGGCTGGGAAGTTCAGGAGGCCACCAAGAACATCGCGTTCGCCGGCCTGTCCGAGCGGATGTCGATCACCCGGGCCGACGCCGCCGCACTCCCCTTCCCGGACAACGAGTTCGATGCCGCCATCGCCTTCGATTCGGTGCCCAACGCCCTGGACAAGCGTCAATGGTTCGACGAGATGTTCCGGGTGCTGCGCCCGGGCAGCCGGGTCGTGTACTCGGAATACCCGGCGATCGCGGACATGACGGCGGCTCAGCGGGAGGTGTTGCGCGCGAATACCGTTCCGGATCCGCCGACCAGCATGGCCGCGGCGGTGGCACCCGCGGTCACGGCCGGATTCGAGGTGCTGGAGGAACTCGATTGCAGCGATCAGGTGCGCCGGTTCTACGGCGATTTCCTGCAACGACTCGGGGACCAGCGGGAGGAATTGGCCGCAGCGTACGGAAAAGATCGGATCGACGCCTTCCAGTCCGGCATGACGACCATGTTCGAACTCTGCCGGGAAAAGATCGGTTACTACCTGATTGTGTGCCAGAAGCCATGAGGTCAGCGGCTCCCACCAGATGAACAAGGAGTGTGATCGAGCGTGTCCGAGATCCGACGACGGCTGCTCAAATCGACTACGCAAGAAGATCACACCGCCGCGGAGCCCCACACGAACAAACGCCTACCGATCGGGGTGTATGTCCTGGGGATCAGCGTATTCGCCCTGGGCACTTCGGAATTCATCGTGTCCGGGCTGGTCGATCAGATCGCCGGCTCGCTCGGGGTCTCGGTGCCCCAGGTCGGGCAACTGATCACCGCGTTCGCGATCGGCATGCTGGTCGGCGCGCCGACGATGGCCGTGCTGACCCTCGGACGCGACCGCAAGACCGTGCTGCTGGGCGCGATGGTCGTCTTCTGCGTCTCCGACCTGCTGACGGTGATCCCGGTCTTCGGTCTCATGTTCACCATGCGGGTGATCGCGGCCATGGCCTGCGCGACCGCGCTGACCGTCGCGCAGGTGATGGCCGTCGCGCTCGCCGGTCCCGGCCGGATGCCGCAGGCGATCGCGGTGATCCTCGGCGGCATGACGCTGGCGAATGTGGCGGGCGTGCCGCTCGGCAGTCTGGTCGGCGCGCTGTTCAGCTGGCAGGTCATCTTCGTGATGATCGGCGTGATGAGCGCGATCGGCGCCACGCTCGTCCTGTTCTTCGTGCCCAGGCTGCCGCGCGACCGCGGGCCCGAGGTCCCGCTGCGCACGCTGGTCGCCCGCGAACTGCGGTCGCTGGTCCAGGTTCGGGTGTTCGTCGCCCTCGCCACCACGGTGCTGTTCGAGACGGCGCTGTTCAGCGTGTACGCCTACGTCCAGCCGCTGCTCACCGAGGCCAGCGGCTTCAGCGTGCATCAGGTCCCGATCGTGCTGTTCCTGTTCGGTGTCGGGTTGTTCGCCGGCAACACCCTCGGTGGCCGGCTGGCCCAGTGGAACGCGATGAAGAACGTCATCGGCAGCCTGATCGCCATGATCGTCATGATGCTGGTGCTGCGGGCCGTCGTGCACCACGGGATCGCGGCGGCCGCCGCGGTCACCATCCTCGGCGTGTGCGCGTTCTCGATGACCGCCGCGCTCAGCTCGCGGGTGATCGGTTTCGCGGTGGGCGCGCCGACGCTTGCCGTGGCAATTGTCATGTCCGCCTTCAACATCGGCAACGCGATCGGTCCGTTGATCGGCGGCGTCGTGATCGCGCACGCGGCGATCACCGATGTGATCTGGGTCGGCGTGGTCGTCGCGTCGCTCGCGCTGGCCACCGCGTTCGTCTCGGTCGCCATCGAGCGGCCGCGGGCCTACGCGCCGGCTCCGTGACGACCGCCGGCGCCGGTGGCCGACCGCCCCCGGCGCCGGGTCGGCTACTTCGAGCCGACGGCTGCTCGCCGGGCGGCGACGGCGCCGCGCACGTCGTCCGAGATCAGATCGTCGATCATCGCGACCGCGACCTCGGCGCCCTGCGCCGCGGCGCCGATCAGCTGTTTGGCCGGATCGGCCACGTTGCCTGCCGCCCAGATCCCCGGCACGGCGGTGCGGCCGGTGGCGTCGGTGGCGATGTAGTCGCCGATCCCGCTCATGTGCGCGGTCGGGGTCAAGCCGAGCGGGGCGAGCAGGTCACCGCGCGCGGAGAACCGCGGACCGCACACCAGCGCCTGCAACTCGACCACCGTACCGGTGGCCAGTTCGACGCCGGTCAGGCGATCATCGGTGATCTGCAACCCGACCACCTCGCCGGGGATGATCTCGATATCGCGAGCGGTCAGCTCTTCGACCTCGGTGTCGCTCAGCGCCGGGCCGGTGTGCGACAGGAAACGAAGGTGCGGCGACCACTGCCGGAACAGCGTGGCCTGGTGCATGGACATCGGGGTGGTGGACAGCACGCCGATGACCTGATCGCGCACCTCCCAGCCGTGACAGAACGGACAGTGCAGCACGTCCCGGCCCCACCGCTCGGCGAGCCCGGGGAGTTCGGGCAGATCATCGGTGAGACCGGTCGTGACGAGCAGGCGGCGGCCGCGAATGGTGCCGGAATCGGCGACCTCCACGCTGACCCCGTCCTCCGACGCCGTCACCCCCGTCGCCACACCGGTGACGAATTCCGCGCCGTACTGCCCTATCTCGGCGCGACCCGCCGCGAGCAAGTCCCCCGGCGGCATGCCGTCGCGGCTCAAGAACCCGTGCATGTGTGCGGCGGTGGCGTTGCGCGGCCGGCCGCTGTCCACGACAACGACCGAATATCGCGCCCGGGCGAGCATCAAAGCGGCGCTCAAGCCCGCGGCGCCGCCGCCGACGATCACTACATCGCAGTGATATCCGGATTCACGGATCGTCACTCCAGCCTCCTGTAGTAAGATAGGTATACAAGATGATAGCATTCGCCACTGATCGACTATCAGCAGCACTCCACACCATCCGGTTCGAATATACGGCGGTAACGCGATGCCCAGTGCACTTAGAACAAACAAACTCCGCAGGTTTTTCGGCGCATTAGATGTCGACCAGGACGGCGTCATGGACGAACTCGACGTCACGGCGCTGGCCCAGATGTGGTGCGACACATACGAACTCCCACCGCTCTCGGCGGAGTGGAGCAGAATTCACCGACAGGCCAACCGAATGTTCCGGGATATTCCGGGAACGGTGGACGCCGACGGCGAGAAAAAGGTGAACATCGACGAGTGGGTGGCGTGGGGCGATCATCCGGATTTTCCGGAATTCGTCGAAACTGCCGCCATACCGTTCAGCATGGCGGTGTTCGACGCCGCCGACAAAGACCAGGACGGGCGAATTACCGCGCCCGAAATGATGGCCGCACAGATCAAAGGCGGAATGTCCGAACAGGAGACGAACAAGGCATTCGCCCTCTTGGACGCCGACGGCGATGGATTCGTCACCACGGATGAATACGTGCTGGCCTCCAGGGAATTCTGGCTCAGCGACGATCCGGCCGCGCGTGGGAATCACATCGCCGGCGAACTGTAACCGCTAGCCCGTCTGGACGCGCCTTCGATGCACGGTCATCGGAAGCGCGTCCACCGGCATGGTGACCGCCGGTTTCGGCCGGGGCTGATGCCCCGGCACGGACACCAATCGCCAGCGTGCGGCGATGGTCGCGAGCACGATGATCAATTCGGCCCAGGAGAACGTGTCACCGATACAGCCGTGGACGCCGGCGCCGAACGGCATGAACGAATTGCGCTGGGTCGCGGTCAGGCGATCGGGTAGCCAGCGGTCCGGATCGAATCGCTCCGGGTCGGCGAAGATCTCCGGATTGTGCATGAGCGCGTAGAAGCTGTAGAGCACCGCCTCGTCACCCGGAATGTGATAGCCGCCGAGTTCGGTGTCCTGAGTGGTCTGCCTGGTCTGGAAGAAACCTTGCGTGCGCAGGCGCAGCGTTTCGGTGAGCACCCGGCGGGTGTATTCCAATTGGCCGACCGCATCGAATCCGGCCGCCCCGCCGGCCAGTACCCGGTCCACTTCTTCGTGCAGTTGCCGCTCGACCTCCGGATGGGTGGCGATCTCGTGGAACGCCCACGCCAGGGTATTGCTGATCGTATTGCTGCCGGCGATGAAGAAGGTCAGCACCTCGTCGTGGATCTGCTGATCGCTCATGCTCGGCCGGCCGTCGTCGTCGTGGGCGAACAGCATCATCGACAACAGATCGCCGCGATCCACGCCGTCGGCCCGATACTGCCGGATCGTCTCGTGAATGGTCCGCCGCAGATAGGCCTCCGACTCCCGGTATCGCCGATTCGCCGCGGTCGGCAGCTTCGTCAGCAGGCCGGTGGCGTCCGTCATCCGCCGGAACAGCCCGCCGAGCACGGTGCCCGTGGCGTCCATGAACCGGCGCTGATCCAGTGCGGTGCCCGGCGCGAAGATCACCTGGGTCACGTTGGCCAGGGCGAGTTCGTCCATCACCCGCTCGACCCGCATGGTCTCGCCGTCGGACCAGGCATCGCTCGTCTGCACGACCAATCCGCTGATCAGCGAGCAGTAGTGGACGATCCGGTTGCGATGGAACGCGGGCTGGAGCAGGCGGCGCTGGCGCCGATGGAACGCGCCGTCGGAGATGCCGAGGCCGTTGCCGAACATGACCCGGAACCGTTCGGTGATCGGCCCGCCCCTGGCGAATATCTCCGGGGTGCGCATGATCTGGCGCATCAGATCGGCGTCGTTGACCACATACATCGGCCGGCGGCCGAGGCGGATCACGGTCACCGGATCGCCGGACTGCAAGGACAGCAGCAGATCACCCGGGCTTCGCTTCATTTCGAGTCCGTGGCCGAGCAGCGGCTTACCGCCGGGAGTGAGGGTCGGCTGTCGGGAAATCGTGGTCATCGGTTCGCCGCTTTCTGAATCGGGCCGCGCGGGTTACGCATCGCCGTGCGCGGTGTGGGCGGCCGACGGCACGGTGGCCAGCACCGTGCCGGTTTCCAGCAGCGCCTTGAGGTTGTTCATCAGCCCGGGCCAGCCACCGCTGCCCTCGAGCTGGCCGCTGATCGCGCGATACATGACGCTGCCCGGCTCGAAGCCGTCGTGGGTTACCAGCAGGCGGACCTTGCCGTCGCCCTCGGGCTCGAGGTCGAAGGTGACCTTGGTGCGCGGTTCCTTCATGTACTCGGCGAGTTCCTCGGCCGTCCAGCCGAAGAGCATGGCGTGCGCGGGTTGCAGCAGGTGCCAGCTGTAGGTGAGCAGCCGCGGCGGGTCCGCGGCCAGCACGACCTGCCCCAGATCCTGGAATTCCTCGGTCGGCATGTTCTGCCATTTGACCGGTGACCCCACTCGCCAATCGGATTGCATGGCGACGCCGAACCAATATCGGCGAGTGAAGTCCGGCTCGGTCAGTGCTGCCCACAGCTGTTCGGGTGTCGTCGCGATGCGGGTGGTGTAGGTGAATTCCATCTTGCTCATCCTTCTGCACTTCGATACTGCTATGACGAATTAATGTCGGCACCCGCATCGCGACGTCACCCACTAACCGTCCAACTCACCTACGAGTTATCGATCGAGACAGCTACAGGTTCGGCGGATGCTCGTCCTGCACCAGCCCGAGGGTGATGTCCTGCTCGAGCGCCGCCTTCAAACCGCTGACGAAAAAGGCGAAACCGGCGGTGGAATCCCGTACGGCATCGACCTGGGCTTGGAGGTCGCCGCTGTATCCATTCTCCGTTATTTGCAGATATGTCGCGTCGTTTTCATACGGAGTCAGCGAGAATTCCACGGTGGTCGGGTGGTCGGGATTGTAATTGTCCCAGGTGAATTGGATCCTGCTGTCGATGTCGACCTTTTCCACCCGGATAGTGCGCGTCGCGCCGTACATTTCCCATTCCCAGGTGAGTTCGGCGCCCTCGGCCATGCGGCCGCTGCTCTTCGTGTACCAGAACCTGGTCGTTATCGACGGGTCGGCCAGGGCCTCGAAGACGTCGTGCGGTGGGCGGCGGATCAGCATGCGGACGTCCACCGAGGGCGGTTGGATCGACTGCGGCGCAACCATAGTGTGTCTCCTGTTCACTGAGATTCAGTAAATCTTTCGATAGTAGTTCGGAGCCACAATAACGGTGGATGGGTGTCGCTGTGGGTCATTCGAGCATGTCAACAGCCCTTTCCCTCGAGCCACAAGTTGGTCAGATCGCCGTTGAGCACCGGGTAGGGCAGCCAGTTCCGCACGGTCGTGGCATGAAACCAGTACTGGTGTGCGAAGAGCACGGGCACCACCGCGGCGTCCAGCAACACCTCGGCCTCCATCCGGCGGAAGAGCTCGCCTGCCCGCTTCTCGTCCGCCGAAGTGAGTGCGGCGCTGAGCAACTCGTTGACCTTCTCGTTGCGATAGCGGCCGAAGTTCGAGCCCCAGTCGCCGTCCTCGACCACACCCCGGCTGTCGAACAGGGGTTGCAGATAGGTTCTGGCGTTGTTGCCGTACCAGTCCGGTTCCCAGCCGGTGAGGGCGATGTCCCAGCTCTTGCCCGTAGCCGAGCCGGAGAAGTAGTCGGTGAAGAGTTCGTTGATCGAAACTCCTACCAGCTCAACGGAAATGCCCGCCCGGGCCAGCGCCACCTTGACCGCCTCGGCCGTCTCCGGGTGGATGTCGCGGTCGCGGAAGACCAGCCGCAGCGTGAGGCCGTTCGGGTATCCGGCGTCGGCGAGCAACTGCCTGGCCAGTTCCGGATCGCCACGGCCGCCGTCGGTCCGGTACGGACGGAATTCGCGGTGGGCGGTGCACAGCGGAGGCAGGATCTGGTCGGCGATGTCGTTCAGCCGCGGACCACCCCACACCTTCGACACCGCGGCCTTGTCCACCGCGTACTGCAACGCGACGCGGACCTGCCGGTCGGCCATGACCGGACGCGAAAAGTTGATCAGGATATAGGGACTCAGCAATCCGGCCGGATAGACCTCCAGTCGCGGATCATGGTCGCCGAGCAGCGGCGGGAGTTCCTCGGTGAGCGGCTGAATGTCCCACAGCATGTCGGCCATGCCGGTGGCGACCAGCTCGTGGGCAGCACGCTCGGACATTCCCTCGCGCACCACGATGGTGTCCACGTGGGCGGCCCGCAGCGGGTCGGACCTCGGTTCCCAGGCGGGATTGCGCTCGAGCACGATCTGTTCTCCCGGAACGTAATTCGCCACCCGGTACGGGCCGTTCGAGGCCAGCACGTGGTTGAGTTCGGGACTGCCGGGGACGAAATCGAGGTACTCGATCGGCGCCGGTGTGGCGAACGGCAGGGCGAGCATGTTCAAGAAGTCGGAGGCCGGATGCCGGGTGGTGAACCGGATCTCCCGGTCCCCCACCGCGCGCATACCGCGAATCTCGGTGTGCTCCAGCCGATCCGCGAGGGCGTCCGGTGACGTGCCCGCCATCGCGTTGCGGAACTCGACCATGCCGTCGATCGTGCTCAGGTAGTAGGCCAGGCCGGGACTGCTCGCCAGCGGGTGAGCCAGGCGCTTGATCCCGCGGACGATATCGCCGGCGACCAGCGGGCGAATGCCCGACGGCGTGCTCCACCGCAGGTCTTCGGCGAGGGTGAACCGGTATTGCCTGCCGTCCGTGCTGATCCCGCCGTTCGCCACGGTCGGCACAGCGATAGCCAGGTCCGGGACGATCTTTCCGGCCTCCTCGCGATTGCGGCTCGCCACGCAGCCGACCAGTTGCCGGGTGTAGGCGCGGATGATGCCGCGGGTCGCCGTGTGATAGGCCAGCGCGGGGTCGAGATAGTCGACGTCGCCGGCCCCGACCAGGGTGAGCGTGCCGCCGCGCCGGGGCGCCCGGTCCTCGGCAGAGCTTGCGCGAATCGTCGATTCCCACACTGCGACACCGCCTTTCCGTATCCCGCCCCAAAGTATACTTCTATTACATATAGTGATCTAGAGGATCTTTCGGGACGGTCCGAACCAGGAGGTCAGAGCAATGAGCGGTGATCAACCCCGGTACGGCGGCACCTTGCGCCTGTACGGACCCGGAAGCATGGATCATGTGGATCCGGCGAGTTCCTACTACATGCTGTCCGGGCAGATCATCAGGTTGTTCACCCGCCAGCTGTTCACCTATCGCCCGGTCGCGCACCTGCGCGACTGGAACCAGGTGACGCCGGTGCCCGATGTCGCGCTCGAGGTCCCCACGGTCGACAACGGCGGTCTCAGTCGCGACCACCTGACCTATACCGTGCGCCTGCGCCGAGGGGTCCACTGGGACACCGACCCGCCGCGCGAGGTGACCGCACACGACTTCGTCCGCGGGTTCAAACGCATGTGCAACCCGGTGCTCCGGGCCGGCGCGATCCACTACTACACCAGCACCATCAAGGGCGTAGCCGAATACTGTGACGATTACGCCGCCGCAGTGCCCCAACGGAATCCGGCGCCGGCCGAGCTGGCGCGGTTCCAGAACTCCCGCGACATTCCGGGGATCACCGCGGTCGACGATCGGACCCTGGTGTTCGAGTTGATCCGGCCTGCCCTCGATTTCATCCACATCATCTCGATGATGTTCGCGTCCCCGGCCCCGGTGGAGTACGACGAGTTCGTCCCCGACAGCCCCGAATTCCGGCGCAATGTCAGGTCACTGGGGCCGTACCGGCTGACCCACTACCGCCACGGCGTGGACCTGCGCATGGCCCGGAACCCGGTGTGGCAGCAGGACACCGATCCGGTGCGGCACCAATATCTGGACGGCGTCGAGGTCGTCATGGAGAAGGCGACGCCGGAGCAGGTCGGGCAGCGGATCAGAGCCGGACACGCGGACCTGTCCTGGGCGTCCCCGGTCACCGAGACCTACGACGAGAACCCCACCGATCCGGGCAACAACCTCGGCTACGCGTTGAATCCCTACCTCGTGTTCAACACGGTCAGCCCGAACGCCGGCGGCGCCATGGGCAAACCCGAAGTGCGCCAGGCGATCTCCTTCGCGGTCAACAAGGCGACGATGGTCGACATCTTCGACAAGTTGAGCGTCGGCACGGTGATGTGGCCCGCCCGCTCGGCCATCCCGCCGGGAAATTACGGCTACGAGGACTTCGATCTCTATGCGACGCCGGGCGATCGAGGCGATCCGGAGCGGGCGCGCGCGCTGCTCGCCGCGGCGGGGTATCCGGACGGACTGACGCTGACGATCGCGCATCGCGATGTGGACGCGAACCCCGAAGTCGCCGACGCACTGACCACCGACCTCGCGAAGATCGGCATCACGCTGCGTTCGGTCGCGCTGGGGCACACCGACTTCTACCCCTTCCTCCGGGACCCGGCGAATGCGCGGGCCGGCGCGTGGGACATCTCGACACCGGCGTGGACGCCGGATTGGTTCGGCAACAACGGGCGCGCCTTCCTGCAACCGATGTTGCAGACCAACGAGGTTCGCGGCACCGGCAACTACGGCTGCTACAGCAACCCCGATGTCGACCGCATGATCGACCAGGCGCTCTCGGCGACCGATCCGGCCGATGCGCACGCGGCGTGGCACGCGGTGGATCTCCAGGTGATGCGGGACGCGGCGATCGTGCCGATCCTGGTGCACGCGCCGACCATTCCGCATATCAAGGGCGCCCGGGTGCGCAACGCGATCGCCATGCCCACCATCGATCGCTGGTTCGACCTGTCCAATCTCTGGCTCGACACCGCCGAATGAGCATGCCCGGCAACGACATTCCGGCCGACGAGCCGGTGGTCCGCGAGTACCTGCTGCTGGGGCTGCGCCTGGGCAGACTGATCGACGGTTTCGTCGACTGCTGGTTCGGCGATCCGCGGCTCTCCGCCCGAGTGGACGCGGAACCGCCCGCCGATCCGGACGAGCTGGTTCGGCAGGCGGCCCGGCTGCGGGCCGAACTCGCCGACTCCGGCCTGCCCGACCCGCGGCAGCGGTATCTGTCGGCGCAACTCACGGCGCTGGAATGTGTGGGAAAACGGCTGTCCGGCACGGACATCCCGTTCTTGGACGAGATCCGCCAGTACTTCGACGTCGACATCGCCCTCGGCGATCCCGAGTCCTACGCGACCGTGCACGACGCGATCGCCGAGTTGCTCCCCGGCAGCGGCGGCATGCACGAGCGGCTCGACGCGTACTACGAGCGCAACCGCATTCCACCGGACCGCTTGCAGCACGCCGTACAAGCCGTCTCCGATGAACTACGCGGGCTAGCCCGCCCCCTGTTCGGCCTGCCGGATGGCGAGTGCGTCGATTACGAAGTGGTGCACGGCAAGCCGTGGAACGCCTTCAATCGGTATCTGGGCGGCTTCCGCTCGAAGGTCGTGCTCAACGACGAGGCCGGGCGCGCGATCGGCGCCCTGCCGACCCTGGTCACCCACGAGTCGTATCCGGGCCACCACACCGATCACTGTCTCAAGGAGGCCGGGCTCGTGCGCGAGCACGGACACACCGAGCAGCTCATCTCGCTGGTGAACACTCCGCAGTGCCTGATCTCCGAAGGCGCCGCCGAACTCGCGCTCGCGGCCGTGCTTGGCCCGGGGTGGGGCGACTGGACAGCGAAAATCCTTGCCGCCGAGGGGATCCACACCGACGGCGAGCTGGTCGAGCAGGTGCTGACGCTGGTTCGGCGGCTGTTGCCGGCGCGCCAGGACGCGGCGATCATGCTGCACGACCGCGGGGCCGACGTCGACGAGGTCACCGATTATCTCCAACGGTGGCTGTTGCTTCCGCGCGACCGGGCCCAGCACATGGTGAGCTTCCTGACCGACCCGCTGTGGCGGGCGTACACGGTCACCTACATCGAGGGAGCCCGGTTGGTCGGTGCGTGGCTGGCCGCCGGGCCGGCGAATCAGCCTGTTGCCGAACGGTATCAGGGCCTGCTCCGTAATCCGTTGCTGCCCAGCGACCTTCAGCGCGATCTGGACGTGACGCAGGGGCCACCGGCTACTGCGCGCTGATGCCGGGCACCATGATCGCCCGCAGCTGCAGGGTGGTGTGATCGCAGTACCAGATCCGGCTGCCGTCCCAGGTCAGTCCGGTCGGATTGCCGGCGACATGGTACGACGCGACCTCGCGACGGGTCTCCAGGCTGACCAGATTGATCATGGCGCCGTGGTAGTCGGCGTAGGCGAGGTAGTTGTCGGAGACGGTGACGCCGGCGGGCCGGGCACTCACCGGAATGGTGTCGATCAGCTGCAGCCCGTCGGTCGTGCGCAGATCGATCGCCTTCCGATCCTCGTAACCGAACCACATCCCGTGCTGGGCCGCTTCGAGTCCGTACAACCCTTGGCCCGGACGGGGATTCGGCAACTCGGCGACCGTGTCGGCGGTCAGCGGATCGATCACGCGCAAGACCCGATCGTCGCCGACGACCTGGATCAGGTGTCCGGCCAACGTGGTCAAGTCCGATCGGACTGCCGCGCAAGGGATTCGGTGTTCGACCGCGCCCGTCGCCGGGTCGATCGCGATGATCTGGTTGAGCACGCCCTCGGAGAACCAGAGCAGATCCCCCGACCAGGTCAGTCCGCACAGCTTCAGCGCGCGCACCGGGATGTCACGCACCGTTCCGACCGAGATCGGCATCAGCTTTCCCCTCCTCGGGCGATCGTGCAGTCCAGTCGCCATTCGGTGGCCACCCGGGACCGGGCGGAGCCGGACGGCCGGTGCACCGTCGCCTGGACGGCATCGCCGGCGGTCACCGGGGTGTGCCGCAGCGGCCAGATCCACACCGCCCAGTTACAGCCTTGGTACGACGGGAAATTCGACAGGGAGACGCCGTCGATGAGATCGGCGGTGAAGAATCCCATGACGGCGTGCAGGCTGCCGGACCGGGTGATCGGCAGGCGCACGCGATCCGCGATCGGCACGGGATCGCTGAGCAGCCGCGGCGCCCGCTGGAAGAAGTGCAGCTGGGCGTGCGGTTCGGCGAATTCCTGCACGGCGTCCAGCCGGAAGCCGTGAAAATCCTGCCCCCACAATCCCCAGCCTTCGTCGTCGAACTGGATCGCGGCCAGCGTGGTGTTCAGCCCCTGCGGGATGATCCGGCCGTTCGGCCGCAGGTTCTTGCGGGCAACGCTGTCCAGCACCCGCGTCATGTTCTCTTCCGGGCCGAGATTGCCCATCATCTCCGAGACGATGACATCGGCCTTGCGCGGTAACCGGACCGCGCGCGCGTCACCCTGGATCAGGGTGAGCTGGTCCTTCAGGTCGTTGGTCGCGATGATGCGTTCGGCGACCGCCGCCATGTCCGGGTCCGCTTCGATCGCGTACACATGCGCGGCACCGTGTTTCAGCGCCAGCAGCGACAGCGCCAACGTTCCGGCGCCGACGTCGATCACGACCGAGCCGGGCTCGACCGCCTGCGCGAGCGCCTGATCGTAGGCGTTCATCCGTGGGCGATCGGACAGCATCACCTGGTGCATGAGCAGGATCAACGGATCCATGATGCCTCCCGCCGGTCGTGGGTGCTGGTCCCTCTCGTTTGGCGCGGAGAGGGACCAGCAAGGCCGAACTATCACTATTGATAACTCTAGGAAACTCACCCGAGCGGCCGGCGTCAAGCGACGACCGCCCGGGAAAGCCCCACCTACACGTTGACGGCCGCGTGCTCGCCGACAAATGAATCACGCATGACCAGATTGATGCCCGTGAGCCTGGCCTTGACCTCGTCCGCCGTGGTGACCAGCGCGGTGTCCGTGCCGTTCATCTGCAGCTCGGTCCCGGTGGCCTCCATGCTGCCCAGCTTGCCGAACACGTGCACCGGGTTCGTCGCGTAGAGCGTCACGTCGGGCGTGACCAGCTCGAACTCGGTGTCGATGTGCAGTTCGCTCGGGTAGCGGATGCGGCTCAGGCTGTCTTCGGTGCCTTCGCCGAGCGTGCCACCGGAGGGACGCGGGAAGCTCACTCGTAGCATCACGCGCCCGCCGAGAGCGGCGCAGTGGCCGGAGATCGCGATCCGCGAAATCTGGGCCAGCACACCGGTGCCCTCGTCGTGCTTCTCCGGTCCGAACAGCAGGATCTCCGTGCCTGCCGCGTTCTTGTAGTCACCGGCCAGATCGACGGTGACTTCTTTGCCGCCCACCTCCAGCTTGGCCTGGCCCTCCAACGAGACCTGCATGATCATCGAAGGGTCGACCAGCATGGAGATGCACGGGCCGGCGCTGGGCATGAAGAACATGCTCGGCGTGATGCCCACCGGCTCGTTGTCGTCGTTGGCGGGGTACCAGGCCTCGGGGAGGGTGGTTCCCTTGACCACGTTGGGCCCCACGATGACATCGAACGGACCGTCACCACGCGGCTTGCCCAGGTACGGGCCGGTCAGTGGCTTCTTGAACGGCGGGATATGGTCGACGACACCATAGATGTCGATCACGTTGCGATGCGCCAGGCGCAGCGTGCTGGACTCCAGGATGCCGAACCGGCGAATGTTGAACTCCGCGGGGAAGTTCTTGCCGGGCGTGATCTGCCGGACGTGACCAGTGTTGGGTAGGAACGGGTTGGACAGCACCTGGATGCGGTCGTCCAACTCGTAGCTGAAGCCCTTGATGCCGACCTCGGGTGCTGAGATCAACTCGGTTTGGAACTCCGCGTAACCCTTTTCGTCGACGCGGTGCTCGAATCCGGGCATGGGCCACTTGTTCAGTTGGACGAAGCCGGAGAGGTTGATGGTCTCCTTTCGTGCCGCATAGTAATCCTCACCGAAGGCAACGGTCGCGGCAGCAAGGATGTGCGGGCGGATCGGCTTCGGTTCTAGGTTCAGTGATTCATACGTCTCTTTGATGGCGCTCAATCCAGACACCTCCAGCGTCTGCGGTACTAGTGGGAACGATATCGTTAACTATATGTTTTTGAACCAATCTAGGTCAATGATACGAGCACTATCAAAAGGGCCGAAAATCAAGATTTAATTCCGGGCTCCGCCGAATTCACATCGACAAATTGCACGCCGAAGCCGCGCAACACCTCGCGTGTTGCGCGGCAGTTTTCCCGCGGAAATCAGGTCAGCGCGGCCTCAGGCTTTTCCTTGTCCTCGTCCGTTTTGGTGAGTTTGGTTTTGCCGGTGAAGGTGAACTTGGCGTCT
>NZ_VXLC01000027.1 GCF_008704205.1 Nocardia colli
CGATCTCGGCGTCGACTCGATCAAGCGGGTGCAGGTGATCGGCGCACTACAGGAACGGTTTCCGGACTTACCGAGCCTCGGCCCGGAGCAGTTGGGCACGCTACGTACCCTCGATCAGATCGTCGACGAGCTCGCCTCGTCGGTGGGCGGTGATGTCCACCCAAAAGCTGAAGCCGCGGCCGAAACGCCGCGGCACGCCGTCGAACTGATCACCCTGCCCGCCGTCGACCGGGCCGACGCGCCCTACCGCGCGGACGCCGACATCGCGCTCCTGGACCTCAGCGGGGAGGCGGAGGCAGACTGTGCCGCACTCGAATCCGCGTTCGTCGCACTCGGCTGGGCAGTCCATCGTCGCAGTGGCCCGGATCTGGCGGAGCTCGGCTCCGTGGATGTGTGCCTCGTTGTCGTCGGCGATGCGGCCCACTGGGATTCGGCACAGCAGCGCCTCGGCGCGACCATCCTGGCCGCAGGTCAGGCGGTGCCGTTGTTGCAGAAGGCCGATGACCGGGCGAGCTTCGTCACCGTCACGCGCCTCGACGGTCAGCTCGGCTTCGCGGGCACGGCCGATCCAGTGTCCGCTCTGCTCGGTGGCGTCGGCGGCGTGGTGAAAACGCTTGCCGCCGAACAGCCGTCGCTGTTCTGCCGGGCGCTGGAGATTGACCCGGAGGTCACGCCGGAACGGCTGGCCGATCTCGTGACCGCCGAATTGTTCGACGCGGCACGGGACTCCCTCGAGGTCGGAATCGACGCGGCGGGGGAGCGGCGGACACTCCTCCCGAGTGCGTATGCGCCCGCCGGCTCCGTGACCATCGTCCGTCCCGGCACCGAGCAGCAGCCGAGTCTGCTGACGGCAGCGGATGTTCTGCTGGTCACCGGCGGCGCGCGTGGCGTCACCGCGACGTGTGTGAAAGCGCTGGCGCAACGCAGCGAGGCCCGGTTCGTCCTGCTCGGTCGATCCGAGCTGACACCCGAACCCGACTGGGCGGCAGGCGTTCCCGACGCGGACCTCAAGCCCGCGGCGGTACGTGCGCTGGCGAGCACGGGCGTGAAGCCCCGCGAGATCGAGCGCGCCTGCGCCGGAGTGCTTGCGGCGCGGGAGATCCGGGCGACGCTGACCGAGCTGGGTTCGCGGGCCGAGTATCTCGCGGTGGACGCCACCGACGAGACCGCGGTGCGGACCGCGCTCGCACCGTGGCGCGACACCATCACCGGCGTCGTCCACGGGGCCGGGGTGCTGGCCGACTCGATGATCACGGACAAGACCGCCGAATCCATCGGACGAGTCCTGGAACCGAAGATCGCCGGACTGGCCACCGTGCTCGCCGCCCTCGGCGAACTGCGGCACCTGGTGCTGTTCACCTCGGTGGCGGGCCTGTTCGGCAACGCGGGGCAGGCCGACTACGCCGCCGCGAACGAGGCGCTGTCCCGGTTCGCGGTGAGCTGGCGGCGGCACCATCCCGACTGCCACGTCACCGCGATCGACTGGGGCGCCTGGGACGGCGGCATGGTGACGCCCGCGCTCCGCGGCCACTTCCTGGCCCGCGGCATCGCGCTGCTGGACCCGGAGATCGGGGCGGCCGCCTTCACCGAGCAGTTCACCGCGGATCATCGGGAGGACACCGTCGTCCTCATCGGTCCCGCGAACGGACTGTCCGGCGACGCCGGCGTCGAACCGAGCGCTGTGTCCGCTCGACGGGTACTGACCGGACTCACCGACGAGCCGATCATCCAGGCCCACCGCATCGGCGAACACGTCGTGCTGCCCGCCACTTTCGGCCTCGGCGCGATGATCAACCTCGCCGAGCGCAGCCTGGCCGGCCGAACCGTGGTCGGTGTCCGGGACTTCGAGGTGCTCAAGGGAATCGTGTTCGACCGCCCGATCGACGAGGTCGAGCTCGAACTGATCCCCGGCGAGTCGGCCGACGGCCGGACGTTGGTGGAAGCGAACATTCGCGGCGGCAACATCCTGCACTTCCGCGCCACGCTGCTGCTCGGCAGCGGCGCGGAGGACGCGCCGAGCAAGCTGATTCCGAGCGGATCGGCCAGCGACGCGAACATCTATCGCGACGCCATCCAGTTCCACGCGCCGGCCCTTCAGGGTCTGCGCCTGGTGCGGGCGGCCTCCGACGACGCGATCGTCTTCGAATGCTCGCTTCCGGCAGCCCGAGTGGCGAACGGCGCCTACGCGGGCCGCTTGCACGATCCGGTCCTCGCGGACCTGATCCTGCAAGGCCCGCCGGTCCTCGGCTACCGCCTGCTCGGCGGCGCCTGCCTGCCCCTCGGGGTCGGCCGGGCGGACTACTACCGGCCGTTGCCCGCGGACGAGACGTTCCTGCTCGTCGTGGACAACCCGCGCACGGGACGCGTCGATGCCCGCATCGACGCCACCGCGATCACAACGGACGGCGCAGTGCTGCAACGGTTCTCCGACGTCACCGTGGTGACGACGCCGGATCTGACAGAGAAGTTCCAGACCTCGGTGAGGCGGTGGATGGCATGACAGTGCTCGAGTTCGACGGAATACCGTTCGACCCGACGGGTTCCGCGGTGGCGATGAGGTCCGAAAACAGTGGCGCGGCCCCTGATCCGGATCCGTCCGCTGAACGGGCGGACGCGGTGGCGACACGCGGGCCGCAGTACCCGCACGGCTCGCCGAGCGGCGAACGGCAGGGCGCTGACCCGGTGGCTCCGAGCTCCGGAAACGGCGGCATCGCCGCCGGTGGTGGCCCGGCGGTCGCCTCGCCGCGCGTCGGTGCGGCACGAGTCGAGAACCCGCTCAGCGAGATTCGCGCCGGCGTGGTGACCGCGCACCGTGCGGCCTTGTCCGCGCAGGTGGCCTTGCAGCGGGCGGTCTGGCGGCGGACGTTGCGCGCGGCGACCGGTGACAGTCAGCTCGTCCCGGCAGTCGGCGAGCCGACGGGCGGCCCCGGTTTCGGCGGCGGCAACGGCGCCGTCGCCGAAACCGAGGGCGCAGCAGCCGAATCGGCGTTCAAGCCGCTGGCCCGCACCCGGCTGCGGAGCCTCGACCGCGCGGCCCTGCTGCGCCTGGTCGACGGCGATGTGGCCGGTGTGTTCGGCTCTCGGCATCAGCGATTCGGCGTCACCTCGGTGGCTCGACTCGCCGCGGCCGGGCCCCTGGTGCTGACCGACGTGACGACGATCGAATTGCGCGGCGGCACCGGAAAGGGCCGCGTGGTCGCGCACTTCGACGGCGATCCGCAGGCCGCGGCGGTGCAGGCCGCGGAGGTGTTCGCGCTCTTCACCGGCATGCAGCTGTGCCTGTCGGGCAGCACGCTGAATACCGCGCAGCTCAGCGGCTCGGTCGTGGGCAGCGCCGCAACGGTGGAACTCGTCGTCACCGACATCGACCTGGTGCCGAGGCCGCACGTCTCCGCGACCGCGAACTTCCCTGGCACACAGGGACAGTTGCAGGTCACCGTCACGGTCGCCGAACCGGTCGGCACCGGAGTCGGACCGGGCGCGGCCGCACCGTCGCTGCTGCTCAACGAATTCCACATGACCCACCTCGCCCGCGGCGACCAAAGCATCGCCATGGGACCGGAATTCGCCGAATACACCGGCGTGCGCGCGACTCGGCTGCCCACCGGCGGCCTGCTGCTCGTCGACCGGGTCATCGAATTCGACGGCGCGCGTGGCCGATTGGACGGCGCGACCTACACCACCGAATACGACTCGCCCGCCGATTCCTGGTACTACGGCGACACGGCGAACGAGTCCATGCCGCACTTCGTCTACATGGAAACCTCGCTGCAAGCCGCGCTGCTGATGGGCTACTACGCGGGACCGACCCTCACCCAGCCGGGCGTCACGCTCAGCCTGCGCAATCTCGGCGGCACGGCAACGGTGCTGCGCCAGATAGACCTGCGCGACAAGACGATCGAGCAGTCGTCCCGGTTGCTGTCGACCACGATCCTGCCCGGGTCGTCGCTGCAAACGTTCGACTACACGCTGAGTGTGGACGGCGAGCCGTTCTACTCCGGCGAGACCATGTTCGGCTACTTCAGCGACGAGGCCCTGGCCAACCAGACCGGCCTCGACGCGGGCCGCGCGGCCCCGACCTGGCTGGACGAGCACGCGGACGCGCGGATCCGGACCATCGACGTGGCCGCGCGTCGTGCCGACCCGGCCGCCGAACTGTGCGCGCGCCGGACCCTCGCCCTGATCGACCACATCGACGTGGTCGACGGCGGCGGGAAATACCAAGCGGGCTACCTGCATTCGCTGCGCGCGATCGACCCGTCGGACTGGTACTTCGAACGGCACTTCCACCTCGACCCGGTCATCCCGGGCTCGCTGGGCGTGGAGTCGGTCATCCACGCGGTACAGGAGTGGATGCTGGACGCGGGATTCGCTGACTCCCTTAGGGACCCGGTCTTCCGCATCCCCGCCGACCTGCCGTTCAGCTGGCGCTACCGGGGCCAGTTCCTGCCCACTGACGGCACCGTGGAACTGGACGCGCACATCAAGGAGATCCGGCGCGGACCGCACGGCGTCACCGTCATCGTGGACGGTTCGCTGTGGAAGCCCGGCCTGCGCATTTACGAACTCAACGACCTCGCGGTCGAACTCGTCGAGCGAGAGGACCACCGATGACCACCGCGCAGACGAGCGCCGTCGCCCAGACGGCCGAAGAGATCGGCGCCGTGCTGCTCGAGGTACGGCGGCCGGCCTGGATCGTCCGCCACGACGGCCGGGTCGGCGTGACCTCGGACGCGGGCATCGCCGCCCGCGCGGAGGTGCTCACCGCGGTCGCCCCGCTGCCGCCGGAACTGCTCGGCGACAAGCAGTTCCACGCCACCCACGGCGTGCGGGCCGCATACGCGGCGGGGGCGATGGCCAACGGGATCGCGTCGCCGGCCCTGGTTTCGGCGATGGCACGGGCGGGCTACCTCGCCTCGTACGGCGCCGCGGGGGTCACGCCCGCGGTGGTGGACGCGGCGCTGGCCGAACTCAGCGCCGCGCTGCCCGGAAAGCCGTTCGCCTGCAACCTGATCCACAGTCCGTCCGAACCGGCGCTGGAACGCGCCATCGTCGATTCCTGCCTGCGCCACCAGGTGCGCTGCGTGGAGGCATCGGCCTTCATGGGACTCACCGCCGAGGTGGTCCGATACCGGGTCGCCGGTCTCGGCGTCGATCGGCACGGGCAGGTCGAGGTGCGGAACCGGTTGATCGCCAAGGTTTCCCGGGTCGAGGTGGCCGAGCCGTTCCTGCGGCCCGCGCCGGCGAATCTGCTGCGTCAGCTGGTCGCGTCGGGCGACATCACCGCCGAGCAGGCGCGGCTGGCCGAGCAGGTGCCGATGGCCGACGACATCACCGCGGAGGCGGACTCCGGCGGTCACACCGACCGCAGGCCGCTGCTGGTGCTGTTGCCGGAACTGATCGCCGCGCGCGATCGGAGCATTCTGCCGGCCGCTGCCGCGGTACGCATCGGTGCGGCGGGCGGCATCGGCACTCCGGCGGCCGCCGCCGCGGCGTTCGCGCTGGGCGCCGCCTACGTGGTGACCGGCTCGATCAACCAGGCCACCCGCGAGGCCGCGCAATGCGACACCACCAAAGAGCTACTGGCCCGAGCGGATTTCGCCGACTGCACGATGGCGCCGTCCTCGGACATGTTCGAGCTCGGTGTGCAGGTACAGGTGCTGCGCCGGGGCACCATGTTCGCCGCCCGCGCGCAACGTCTCTACGACACCTACCGCGCGTACGCCGGAATCGACGACATCCCGGCCGACCTGCGCCGTGACCTGGAGGCCACGCTGTTCCGGCGACCGCTGGACGCGGTGTGGCAGGACTGCGTCAGCTACTTCACCGAACGCGATCCGGGTCAGCTGATCGGCGCGGCCGAGGATCCGAAGCGCAAGATGGCGCTGGTGTTCCGGTGGTATCTCGGCCTGTCGTCCGGGTGGAGCATCCGCGGCGAGGCCGACCGCGCCGCCGATTACCAGGTGTGGACCGGGCCGGCGATGGGTGGCTTCAACAGCTGGGTCAACGGGACTTACCTGGCCGCGCTCAGCAACCGGCACGTCGCCGACATCGCCGATCAGCTCATGCTCGGCGCCGCCTATCTCACCCGGATCGCCCAGCTCCGCACGGCGGGCGCGCGGCTGCCGGCCGACTGCCACCGCTTCGTTCCGCGGCCGCTCGGCGCTGCCACCAGTTCTGGGGGCAGCTGATCGGCCGGTTGAATTGCCACCTACGGATCCGTAGGCTCGCGGAGGTTGTCGCGCTGGCGGTCGTGTTCGGTCCCCGCGCAAAGTGAGCCAAAATGTCTGAGGGGTAACGCAAATGGGCCGACTTCTGACCCAGCTCGAGCTGCTCACCGAGCTGGAACCGATCGCGGCGGACAACGTCAACCGGCACCTGTCCATGGCGAAGGCCTGGCATCCGCACGACTACGTGCCGTGGGACGAGGGCCGTAATTTCGCCGCGATGGGCGGCGTCGACTGGGACCCCAGCCAGTCGCAGCTGTCCGACGTCGCCAAGGCGGCGATGATCACCAACCTGCTCACCGAGGACAATCTGCCCTCCTACCACCGGGTGATCGCGGAGAACTTCTCCCAGGACGGCGCCTGGGGCACCTGGGTCGGTCGCTGGACCGCCGAGGAGAACCGGCACGGCATCGTGCTGCGGGACTACCTGGTGGTCACCCGCGGCGTCGACCCGGTCGAGCTGGAGAACGCCAGGATGATCGCGATGACCACGGGCTTCGACCCGCTGGCCGTCGCGAAGTACGGCACCATCGATCCGAGCGAGGTCCCGGACACCGGATTCTTGCTCGGCGTGGCCTACGTGACCTTCCAGGAACTCGCGACCCGACTGAGCCACCGCAACACCGGCCGGGTGTGCAACGACGCCATCGCCGACAAGATGCTGCAGCGCATCGCCGCCGACGAGAACCTGCACATGATCTTTTACCGCAACATGTGCGGTGCGGCGCTGGACCTGGCACCCGACCAGGCGATCGAGGCGATCGCGCTGACGCTGATGAACTTCCAGATGCCCGGCGCGGAGAACCCCAACTTCCGCCGCTACGGCGCGCTGATGGCCAAGCACGGCATCTACGACATGCGCCAGCACCTCGAAGACGTGGTGATGCCGGTGCTGCGCATCTGGAAGATCTTCGAGCGCACCGACTTCACCGCGGCCGGCGAGCAGACCCGCGAAAAGCTCGCCGACTACCTGGCGAAGTACGAACGCGACATGCTCAAGTTCGAGGAGCGCCGCGACCGCATCGCCGCCCGCCAGGCGAGCAAGCGCGACTCGGCCCCGCTCACCACCACGCTGCGCTAGAGCAGCAGCAATAGGGTGCGAGGCGTCAAGCCTCGGTAGCTCCACCGGATCGCGCGGACTCGACGGCGGTTTCGTTGCCCTGGAGCTGGATTCGGGGCAGCGCGAGGAAAAGAACGGCGCCGGTAATGATTCGCCAGACGACGAACGGATCGATCGCGAGGCGCTCGGCGGTGCCCGCGCCGAGGCCGAGGTGGTTCGGGGCGAGGCTGGCGATCATGCCGATGACCGTGACGGCGATCAGCGCGAGAGTTGTTGCGGTGTAGGCGCGGTGGGTGCGGTAGAGGCGGGCGATGATGATCATGATCGCGAGGCCGGAGAGCAGTTCCAGATAGGCGCCGGCCGGGTGCAGGACGACGCGCAGCTGGTTGCCGTTGGGGACCTCGCCCGCGCTGCCGGGGAAGAGCCCGACCAGGACAATGCCGAGACAGTTGATCAGGGCCAGATAGGGGATCGACCGTGCGGCACGGGTTTTCGGCAGCAGCGGGGTGAGCAGCAGAGCGGCGGCGAGCACCAGGACGCCGAGCAGGACGAACTCGGCGGACATGAGCGCGTGCCACGGTGAACAGATGTAGCGCGGGGTGGTCGCGCCGTATTGCGCCATGTCGCCGAAACATTCGGGGACGCCGAGGTCGCTGATCATGTTCGCGGACCAGCTGTAAGGGTTCGCGTCGTGCCAGCGGCCGCCGACGACCAACTCGGCGATGTAGTACGTGATCGTCAGGAACAGCAGTGCCGCACCGAATTTCAGGCGGGCGGTCATGCGCGGCAGGTGGTCGGCGGGACGGGCAGACCGGCGAACCGGTCGTTGATCCACGCGGTGACCAGATCGCCGCGGGCGCGCCAGGCCTCGTGACCGCCGGGCAGCACGTGGTCGACCAGGTTGATGCCCAGGCGGCACATATCGGCTACCGCCTGATTGCCCCACGCGGTGTTGACCAGGTCGTCGCTGTCGCCGCGGGCGAGGAAGGTCGGGATGTCGGTGGCCACCTTCGGCAGGTTACCGGCGGATTCGTAGTCGGCCAGCAGGCTCTTCGCCGTGTCGTCGACGAACTGCGCGGCGGCCGGCGTCGCGGCCTGGCCGACGGCGAAGTCCTTCAGCGTCGACTGGCCGGTGCACAGGCCTTCGAGCCGGGGCGCCGCCGCGAGCAGCGGGCCGTGCAGCACCTTGTCGTAGGAGTAGTCCGGATGGTCGTAGCGGACGGCGGCGACCAGATAGGGCAGCAGCAGGTACTGGCCGACGGTCAGCGTGTTCGTCTCCGCGGCCTTGGCGAGTTCGCTGCGCAGCGCGGGCGAGAGCAGCACATTGCCGAGGATCTTCAACTCGGGCGCGTAGGTTTTCGCCGTTTCCACCGCGGACTCGGTGGCGCGCCCGCCCTGCGACAACCCCACGAGCACAACGTCTTCGGTCACCGGCAGGTCGAGTTGCCGCACCGCGCGCACGGAGTCGAGCACGTCGTAGCCCGAGGACTCGGCTTGCAGATACGGCGCGGAGCCGGGGCCGTCCAGGCCCTGGTAGTTGGTCATCACCACGGCCTTGTGCGCGTCGAGGAGGTTGGCGACCGTGACGTCGTTGCCGAACAGCTCGGGCGAGCTGGTCGGCGCGCACTCGTTGGCGACCCCGGAGGTGCCGTGGCCGTAGGCTACCAGCGGCCAACCCCCTTCCGGCGCGGCGCCTTTCGGCAAGTACACCGCACCGGACACCTCGATGGGCGCTTTGTCCGGTGCGGTGGAGACATACCGGATATACGTCGCCGAACCGGCCGACGCGGAGATCTTCGGACCGCCGTTGGTCAGCGGCCGCTGGGAAAGGAGCGTGCCCGGCTTCGGCGGCGTCTCGGCGGCGGTGTCCGGCGAAGACCCGCAACTCGCGGCGATCAACGCCGCGGCGGCGGCAAGGGAAACCCACGTCAGTGCCCTTTTCGGACGCACGATCCATTCGCTCCTTCGACTCTGCTGCGCACCGTTAGCTATCCCCGCATCACCCTGTGCCCCTGCGTCGACGATTCGCTCCGCGCTGTTACAGCGCTCGGTTCGACCGCAGGTCGTGATGTTCCCAGCAAGATCAGGATGTCGTGTGATCGCCGTCTCCGCACGGCCGAGTGAGCGGAATCTCAGTTCGCGTACCGATTCGTAACCGACGGCCTGAAACTACTTAAGTCCCGACCGCACGAACGCGTTCACGATGTGGCGCTGCAACAGCAGATACATCACCAGGACAGGCAGGCAGGCCAGGCTCGCCAGCGCCATCATCGGCCCCCACTGATCACCCTCGGTGCCCATGAAGCTGCGCAGCCCGAGCTGGAGCACGCTGTTGGACTGCCGCAGCACCACCGCGGGCCAGAAATATTCGTTCCAGGCATTGATGAACAGCAGAATGCCGAGCGCGGCCAGCGCGGGCCGCAGGTTCGGCACGACCACGGTCCACAGGATCGACCAGGACGAGCGGCCGTCGATCTTGGCGGCGGCGACCAGCTCCTTGGGAAAACTCGCCATGTGCTGCCGCAGCAGCAGCACCGCGAGCGCCGAGCACAGCGTCGGCAGCACCACGCCGACCAGTGAGTTGATCAGCCCGAGCTGGGTGAGCAGCACATAGTTCGGCAGCATGGTCACCTGGAACGGCACCAGCCAGGTGCCGACGAACGCCAGATACAGCACCTTCTGGAACGGGAAGGTGTACATCGCGAACGCGTAGGACGCGAGCAGCGCGACGAGCAGCTGCCCCACCGCGGACAGCGCCGCGATGAAGAAGGTGTTGCCGATCAGTCCGACCACGTCGACCTTCGCGGCCGCGTCGGTGTAGTTGGCGAACGAGATCGGCCACGGGATCGGCGACAGCGAGGTGACGTCCTCGGGCCGGCGCAGCGAGGTGGCGAACAGCCAGTAGATCGGGAAGATGCACACCAGCGCGGTGACCGCGAGCAGCACGTGGCTGCCCGCGGTCCGTAAACGATCAATCATCATGGAAGGCCACCTTTTCCGAGATCCACACCAGGATCCCGGCGATCACGCCGAATCCGGCGAACAACAGCACGCCGGCCGCCGCGCTGAGCCCGGCGTCGAAGCTGTGGAAGGCGTAATCCCACAGCAGGTAATAGATATTCGTGGTGGCCTGCGCGGGACCGCCCTGCGTCATCGAGTCGATGAGCGGGAAAGTCAATACGGGACTGAGCAACACGGTGGTCAGGACGAGGAACATCACCGTGGGGGACAGCAGCGGCAAGGTGATCCAGCGCCGGATCTGGCTCGGGCTCGCGCCGTCGACCTGCGCCGCCTCGTGGTAATCCCCGCTGATACCGGCCAATCCGGCCCACACCACCAGCACGGAGAACCCGAGCAGCTGCCAGCCGGTGATCGCGATGATCACGATGTGCGCGGTGCCCGCGTCGTAGACCCAGTTGCGGTTCGAGCCGATCAGCTGGTCGACGAATCCGCTACCGGGATGCAGCAGCCAGCGCCAAACTGCCGCCGCCGCAACCGGAGCCACCAGGAACGGCACGAAGATGAACGCCTGATAGATCGTCCGGGCCCGCCCCCGCACCCGCTTGCTCGCCAGCGCGATCAGCACCGGCAGGATCACCGTGAACGGCAGCATGCCGACGATCAGCGCGCCGGTGCGCCCGATCGAGTTCCAGAACGCGGGCAGGTCCATCAGCCGCTCGTAATTGCCCGTCCCGACCGGCTTCATCGGCGAGGTCGGCAGCAGATTCCACGAGTAGGTGGACAATTCGAACGCCTGCACCAGCGGCCGGTAGGTCCACACGACGAGCAGGAACAGCGCGGGCGCCAGATACAGGTACGGCACCACGAACCGCCCCGCCCGGCGGAACCGGGCGAGGCGGTGCGGCGGCGGCACCGGGGAAGCGACCGATTCGGCGACTTCCTCGATGGCGCGCGGAGATTCGATGACGAACATCGACCTACCTGGTCTCGGCCGCGGCCAACGCGGCGAGCTGATCGAGCACGTCCTGTTCCGTTCTGTCGTAGACGGTTTCGGCGGGGGTCGCCTCGATCGCGGTGGCCACCAGGCTCGCACCGAGCAGATCGATGCGGCTGTACCCGAATCCGACCAGCCCGCGGTGCCGCCCGACCGGTGCGATCGGATCGATCCGGTAGGACAGCGCCGGCCCGATCCAGACCGGGATGCCGCCGAGCGCGGACGCACCGGTGAGGTGGTTGTGCCCGCAGATGATCAGCCGCACATCGGATCCCGAGAGCACCTCCTCGAGCAGCTCGGGCTGTTCGAGCTTGAGGTACTCGGTGGTGGCGATCGGCGACGGGATCGGCGGGTGGTGCAGCACGAGCAGCGTGCCGTGCTGCGCGGGCGTGCGCAGCACGCCGGCCAGCCAGTCGAGCTGTTCGGGTTCCAGCCGGCCGTCGTGCCGGCCCGGGGTGGTGCTGTCCAATGCGATGACCCGCAACCCGGCGACATCGGTGACGCTGTCGTGGGTGAAGTCGGGATCGACTGCCGCGGAATCGGTTCCGAGCAGCTCGGTGCCGAACACCGCGCGCTCGTCATGATTGCCCATGACATACACCGTCTGCGCGCCGAGGTCGGCGGCCACCGGCTCGACCGCGTCGCGCAGCCGCCGATACGCCTCGGGTGACCCGTTGTCGGTCAGGTCTCCGGACAGCACCAGCGCGTCGATCGGCTGCCCCGAGGCCCGAAGTTGTTGCAGCACATGGGTGAGGTTCTCGTAGGTGTCGACCTTGCCGTGCACCCGTTCGCCGACGGGCCGGATGTGAGTGTCGGTCAGCTGGACGATCGTGACCCCGCTCATGAGACGGGCAGCAGTTTGGCGCCCTGCTCCTTGGCGGCGGTCAAGGTGGACTGCGGATCCTTGCCCTGGAACACGATCGCCTCGACCGCGTCCATCATGCCGTCGCGGATCTGCAGATAGTTGGTGCCCGGCATGGAGATCCACGGCTCCATGTTCGCCAGCTGGGCGACGTTCGGCTGCAACAGCGGGTTCTTCGCCGACCAATCCTTCAGTCCGGCAGGGTCATCCATCAAACCCGTGCGCAGCGGCAGGTAGCCGATGCCTTGGGAGATCTTGGTGTAGGCCTCTTCACTGGTGAGGAACTTGATCAGCTCCCAGGACGCGCGCTGCTTGGCCGGATCGTTGGACAGGATGTGCAGCGACGCACCGGAATTCGTCGGCACCGTCGGCTTGCCGGCGAAGCTGGGCATGGGCGCGGCCCGCAGGTCCCACTTGTCCTTGGCGCCGGTGGTGAAGGTGCCCTGGATCGCGCTGGTCTCCAGGATCATGCCGATGTCGCCGCGGGCGAAGGCCTCGTAGCCCTGCTTCTGGTTGAGCTTGGGCATGCTGCCCGACTCGACCAGCTGCTGTTGCTGCCGCGCCACCTCGACCACCGGCGCGTCGGCGAAGGTCAGCGACTTGCGGTCCGCGGAGATCACCCGGCCGCCGTTGGACCGGACCAGCGACTGGAAGCACCAGTCCTTGGCCGTCTTGGTCAGG
Source organism: Nocardia colli (assembly GCF_008704205.1). Taxonomy (GTDB): domain Bacteria; phylum Actinomycetota; class Actinomycetes; order Mycobacteriales; family Mycobacteriaceae; genus Nocardia; species Nocardia colli. Next base: position 12,786 of record NZ_VXLC01000027.1, read on the forward strand.
CAGTCGACGTAGACGCCGCCCTTACCGGTCTTGCCGGTGATCGCGGCGGACGCCTCGGCGACCTGCTGCCAGGTGCTCGGCGGCTTGGCCGGATCCAGCCCGGCCTCGGTGAACAGCGAGGCGTTGAAATACAGGACCGGAGTGGAGAAGACGAACGGCACGCCGTAGGTGTGGCCGTCCCAATCGGCGAGCGTGCGGGCCTTCGGCGCGTACGGGTACTTGGCGCCGTCGAAGTTGCGCTGCACCTCCTGCTTGGAGACCAGCGTGTCCAGCGGCTTGGCGCCCAGCTGATGGACGGTGTAGTCCAGGTCGCTGAAGCCGAGCTGCGCGACGTCCGGCGGGGTGCCCGCGACCGTCTGGTTCTGGATGCTGGAGATAGTGTCCGTGGCCGGGTTCGGGCTGTTGCCCTGCGGCTTCTGCGCGGTCACCGTGATGTTCGGGAACTTCTTGCGGAAGTCGCCGATGAGCGTGTTGAAGGTATCGGTCCACGCTCCGGCGAGTCCGTAGTTGTAGGACTCGAACACGATGGCCACGTGCTGATCCGGCTTCAGGTCCGGGATCTGCGCGGTGCTGGAGTTCGAGTCTGTGCTGGTGCTCCCGAGTCCGCCGCAAGCGCTGAGCGCGACGGTGGTTGCGAACACCATGCCCAAGATGGGCGCGGTGCGGTTCACGGTGTTCTCCTCATTGATTCGGTGATGTCGGACAGCGTTGTCACGAGTCAGGCGACGGCGACGACTTCGTCGGCGCCCTCGCGTAGCGAATCCGGTTGTGGCTCTTGCCAGGTCATGCGCAAGCCGGATTCGGGGTCGAAGAGGTGGATGTGGGCGGGATCGACGCGCAGCCCGATGCTGTCGTCGGCCTGCACCCCGGCGGGACGCGGGGCGCGGGCGCAGAGGGTCTGCTCACCGGTGGTGAAGTGGATCAGTTCCTCGCTGCCGAGGTTTTCCACCATGCGCACCTCGCCGCGGATGTCGGCGGCGGTCACGTCGAGACGCAGCTGCTCGGGGCGGATGCCGGCGATGACGTCGACCGTGCTGCCGAAATCCTCGGCGGTGATGGCCAATTCGACGTCGATGCCGTCGGCCACCAGGAACAGCCTGCCGTCGCGCTCGGTGACGATGCCGGGGAACAGGTTCATCGGCGGGGCGCCGAGGAAGCCGGCCACGAAGGTGGAGTGCGGCCGGTCGTACAGCTCGGTCGGGGTGCCGACCTGCTCCACCCGGCCCTCGTTGAGCAGCGCGATCCGGTCGGCCATGGTCATCGCCTCGACCTGGTCGTGGGTGACGTACAGGAACGTCGCCCCCAGCCTGCGGTGCAGCGCGATCAGCTCGGCGCGGGTCGCGCTGCGCAGCTTGGCGTCCAGGTTGGACAGCGGCTCGTCCATCAGGAACGCGCCGGGATCGCGAACCATGGCGCGAGCCAGCGCGACTCGCTGCCGCTGTCCGCCGGACAGGGCGCCGGGCTTGCGTCGCAGCAGCTCGTCGAGCCCGAGGATCGAGGCGACCTCGGCCACCCGCTCGGCGATCTTCGCGCGCGGAGTGTGCCTGGTGCGCAACGGGAAACCGATGTTCTTGGCCACGGTCAGGTGCGGGTAGAGCGCGTAGCTCTGGAACACCATCGCGAGGTCACGCTGTTGCGGCGCGCGGTGGGTGATGTCGTTGTCGTCCAACCGGATCACGCCGCCGGTCGGATCCTCCAGGCCCGCGATCATCCGCAGCAGCGTGGACTTGCCGCAGCCGCTGGGACCGAGGAGCACCAGGAACTCGCCGTCGGCGATGTCGAGGCTCACCTCGCGCACCGCGTAGGTCGCGCCGAATTGCTTCGACACCTTGTCAATTCGCAGTCTTGCCACCAGTTCTCCTCAGCCGGGCAGTTCGCCGGCGACAATCCAGGTCGCGACCCGGGCCGCGATCGCCGGGGAATCCTTGACCCAGGTGAAGTGATCGCGATGCTCGACCGGCGAGTCCTCGTCGATGTGCCACTGGGTGACCTGCGCCTTCGGCATCCGGGAGACCAGGAAGTCGACATTGGACTTCGGGCCGAGGACGTCGTCGGACAGCGAGATGGCCAGCACCGGCTTGGTCAGGTTGCGCAGCAGCGTGTTGTATTGCCGTGCTGAACCTTTGGGTCGGTAGTAGCTGGTCAGCGAGTGCATCGCCCAGTCCCGCATGACGCCGCCGGGCATCGGCGCGGGGATCAGCACGCCGCCGGGCCAGTGGCCCTTCCAGCGCGAGACCAGGCCGATCCACTGGATCTGGCTGAGTGCCTCGAACCAGCGGCGCGGGCCGAACGCCCACCAGAACACGGTGCCGGTGCCGATGACGGTCACGCCGGCCACGGAGTCCGGTTCGGCGGCGGCGTAGAGCAGCGCGACCTGGCCGCCGAGGCTGTGGCCGAACAGGTGGAGCGGCGCGTCCGGAAAGCGTTGCCGCACAGCGGCGACGATCGCGGGCAGGTCGATCTCCAGCATCTCGCGATAGCCGAAGTCGCGGTGCAGGCCGAGTTCCGGCTGTGCCTCGCCGTGGGCGCGCAGGTCGCAGGTGGCAACCGAAAGGCCCTGGGCGTTCAGCTCTTTGGCGAGCAGCAGGTAGTTCTTCGCCTTCATCGCCATGGCGGGCAGGATCAGCACCACCGGTGCGTCGGCCTTCTTGCCGGGCAGGAAGCGAACGGTGAAGGTGACGTCGTCCGGGGTCGAGACGGTCGCCGACTCGAGCGTGGTGAATTCCGAGGGCTTCTTCGGGGCCGTGGTCGTCACCGGTCCGACTCCGGGATGGTTACGTCGCAGACGTAGTCGAAGGTGAACTTGGCGACGACCACGTCGCCGTCGTCGACCAGAGAAGCCTTGCCGGACAACTCGAAACGGTTCGACACGGTGGCCGTGAGCACCGCGGCGAGCTCGCGCTCGTCGACGGTGGCGATGGCGCGGATCCGGCCGATGGCCGGCTTGCGGTAGGACGCGGTGCCCGAGCGCAGCACCAGGCGTTCGACGGTGGACAGGCGCGGGGCGGCCGCGCCGACGAACGCGGCCGCGCCGCCGATGTCGGCGGCGGTGAACAGCGCGCCGGCGTGCACCGTGCCCATGTGGTTGCCGACGGTGTCGCCGACCGGGATCTCGACGACGGCGCGCTCCGGGCCGATCTCGGTGATCCGGGTGCCGACGTGGCGGCCGAACGGCACCAGGTCCTGGGACACGGCGCGCAGGTATTCGTAGTCGACGGCGGCGCCGTCGAGTTCGGGGTAGGCGGCGGCGAAGCCGGCGATCTCTCGCGTAGTCATTGCGGTACTCCCTTCAGCGATAACGGATGTCAGCGATTGCGCAGTGCGCGCCTGGCGATGGACCAGCGCAGCACCTCCGACGGGCCCTCGTAGATGCGGAACGCCCGCGCCTCCACCAGGAATCGGGCCACCAGGTAGTCCTCGCAGACGCCGAGCCCGCCGTGCAGCTGCACGGCGCGGTCGAGCACCCGCCAGACCGCCTCGGAGACGAAGGTTTTCGCGATCGACGCGTCGTGGCGCGCCTGCGAGGAGGTCGGGCCCTGCGCGTCGATGGTCTCCGCGGCGGTGCGGATCACGCCGCGGGCGGCGGCGATGTCGATCTCGTTGTCCGCGACCATGCCCTGCGCCAGACCGTGATCGGCGATCGGGACGCCGAACGAGGTCCGGGTGCTGATGTGCTCGATGGCGAGGTGGTGCGCGCGGACCGCGAGGCCGAGCCAGTTCATGCAGAACACCAGCCGGGACGGGGCGAGCCGCACCTGGGCGAGCACCAGGCCCTGGCCGACCTCGCCGAGCACGGCGGAATCGGGAACCACGCAGTCGACGAAGTTCACCTCGCAGTGCCCGCCGGGGGCGCTGGTGTGGTCCAGGGTCGGCATCCGGCGTCCGACCCGCAGGCCCGGGTTGTCCGCGTCGACCAGGAACATCGTCGGTCCGTCGCCGGTGCGGGCCACGCAGATGGTGAACGCGGCGCCCTGCGCGCCGGTGGTGAAGTGCTTGGCGCCGTTGATGATCCAGCCGTCGTCGGTCTCCTCGGCGACGGTCTGCAACATGGCGGGGTCCGAGCCCGCGCCGGGGGCCGGTTCGGTCATGGCGATGGCTGAGCGGACCTCGCCGGCGGCCAGCGGCGCCAGGTAGCGCTCCTGTTGCTCGGCGTTGGCCACGTGGGCGAGCAGATGGATGTTGCCGTCGTCGGGCGCCCAGGCGTTGACCGCGATCGGGCCGAGCAGGCTGGCGCCCGCCGCCTCCAGCACCTGGGCCTGTGCCCGGGTGTCCAGGCCGAGGCCGCCGTACTTCGGGTCGGACAGCGGGCCGAACACGCCCGCCTCCTTCGCCCGCTTCTGCAGGTCGAGGCGCAGCGCGTCGTCCATCACCCGCCCGTCGACGATGACCTCGCGTTCCACCGGAACGACCTGGTCACGAATGAACTGGGTGGTTTTGTCCACCAATTGCCCCACAGTCGTCATGGCGCCAGTTTCGGGGCCGCGGGGCCGTCTGAGTCGGGGCGATAGTCAACGTCGATCGCCCGAATCGACTGCCCGTTCGCCTGCTGCGTGGCCAGGGGATCTCCGAGACGGTGATCGCGACGACCAACCCCGCGAAAGAAGGCCGAAATGACTGAGTTTCCGGTACGGGTGTCGGCGCGCCGCGACGAGGCCGAAGGCGTGTTCTCGCTCGAGCTGTCCGCCCTCGGCGGGGAGCTGCCGGGCTGGACGCCGGGCGCGCACATCGATGTTGCCGTGGGTGACGCGGGAATCCGCCAGTATTCGCTCTGCGGTGATCCCGCCGATTCGGACCGCTGGCGCATCGCGGTGCTGCACGAGCCCGACGGTCGCGGCGGATCACGTCATCTGCACCGCACCGCGCAGCCCGGCACCGAGTTGCGAGTGTCGAAGCCGCGCAACAATTTCGAGCTGGTCGCGCGCGAGAGTTACGTGTTCGTCGCCGGCGGCATCGGCATCACCCCGATCCTGCCGATGATCGCCGCTGCCGAGGCCGCCGGTGCTCGCTGGTCCCTGTACTACGGTGGCCGCACCCGCGCGCACATGGCCTTCGCAGACGAGCTGGCCAAGGAATACTCCACCGCAAAGCTGTTACCTCAGGACGAGCACGGCCTCCTGCCCCTAGCCGACATCCTCGCCACTCACCAGGATGCGACCGTCTATTGCTGCGGCCCCGAACCGCTGCTCGCCGCCGTGGAAGCCGAGGGCACACAGCAGGGCCTACCGGTTCACCTCGAGCGATTCGTCCCTCGCCCAATGGAATTCGCGCCCAACGGGGAATTCGACGTGCGACTGGCAAGCAGCGGACGAACTTTCCGGATCGGCGTCAAGCAATCCATCGCCGACGTCTTGGAACGAGCAGGCATCCCCCTGGTCACGTCCTGCCGGGAAGGCACCTGCGGCACCTGCGAAACTCCGGTCCTGTCCGGCGACATCGATCACCGAGATTCGCTGCTCACCGCCGAGGAACAGGCGCGGGGCGACACCATGATGCTGTGCGTATCGCGGGCCAGGTCAGAGGTCCTGGTACTGGACCTCTGACTCGGCCGGGCCGTCACCCAGCGAGCGACCAGTTGCTGCCGCTCGGAGTTTGGATGGCGTAGTCGATGGAGTTCTTGGTTCCGTATACATCGCCGCCGACGAGCATGCCCAGTTTCTCCGCGACTGCCTGGGCGATCTTGAAGGAATTGCAGGTCGAGATGTAGATATTGCCGGTGTAGCCGCCGGGCAGGATGGCCTTGATGATGCCGGCTAGCTGGTCCGCATTCAGATCGATGACCGGACCTTTGCCGGGGGTGGAATCCTCGTCGCCGATGGAGTCCTCGTCGCCGTGGGCGGTGATGAAGAGGTTCTCGGTCTTGCCCAGCGTGGCACAGGGCCAGAGTTTCTTGCTGTAGGCATACGCGCGGCCGAACGTGGCCGGCTTGTAGGCGGAGTCGTCGTATCCGGCGTCGAGAACATCGATGTCTTTGGCAATGAAGACAACAATCATGAGCTTGCCATTTCTTGTGACGAAAGCCTCTGTTCAACGGAATCGCTTGCATCCATTGAGCTTTCGATCTATTCGATGCATAGAGAATACCGCGTCGGGAACGCGGCAACGGGAAATCGGCACAGGGGACCAGTCGGTTCACGACGGGGTAGCCAGCGGCGACCGGTCGGATCTTTGCCGTGTTGGGGTGCCGATCGGACGGGATTCGTGCTATCGAGGACGGATGGAGCCGACGCGGGCGTCGTATGACGTGGTGATTGTGGGAGGCGGGCACAACGGATTGGTGGCTGCGGCGTATTTGGCGCGGGCCGGGCGATCGGTTGCGGTGTTGGAGCGGCAAGGCAGTACGGGTGGGGCGGCGGTGTCGTCGCGGGTGTTTGCGGGGGTGGATGCCCGGTTGTCGCGGTATTCGTATTTGGTGAGTTTGCTGCCTCGGCGGATTGTCGAGGAGCTGGGGTTGTCGTTTGTTACTCGGCGGCGGCGGATTTCTTCATATACGCCGGTGGGAGGGGGTGGGTTGTTGGTGGATACGGGGTCGGCGGAGCGGACTCGGGACAGCTTTGCCGGGTTGACCGGGTCGGATCGGGATTTCGTTGCGTGGCAGCGGTTTTACGCGATGACCGGGCGGCTGGCCGAGCGGGTGTTTCCGACGTTGACGGAGCCGTTGCCGTCGCGAGCCGAACTGCGGGGGATTGTCGATGACGAGGTGGCTTGGGCAGCATTGTTCGAGCGGCCGCTGGGGGAGATCGTGGAGGCGGAGTTCGCCGACGACACGGTCCGGGGTGTGGTGCTGACGGATGCGCTGATCGGGACGTTCACGCACGCGCATGATGCGTCGTTGCGGCAGAACCGGTGCTTCTTGTACCACGTGGTCGGTGGCGGCACGGGGGACTGGGATGTGCCGGTCGGTGGCATGGGGGCGCTGACGGACGCGCTGGCCGGGGCCGCGCGGGCAGCTGGCGCGGAGATCGTCACCGACTGCGCCGTCACCGGGATTGAAACCGACGGGCGCACAGCGGAAGTGAGCCATGCGGGTGGGGTGGTCGGTGCGGGGCATGTGCTGGTGAATGCCGCGCCGCACGAACTCGCGCGGCTGCTCGGTGAACCGGCGGAGGCGAAACCCGAAGGCGCGCAATTGAAGGTCAACATGTTGCTGACGCGGCTGCCTCGGCTACGCGATGACTCGGTCGACCCGCGGGAAGCCTTCGCGGGGACCTTTCACATCGGTGAGTCGTATGCGCAGCTGGATCGCGCCTACGGCGAGGCGGCGATCGGGCGGATCCCGTCAGCGCCGCCGTCGGAGATCTACTGCCACACGCTGACCGATCCATCGATCCTGTCCCCGGAGCTGGCGGCCCAGGGCGCGCACACGCTCACGCTGTTCGGATTGCACACACCGGCAAAGCTTTTCGCGAAGGACCCGGCAGATGCGAAGGCGGAATTGCTGAAAGCGACCCTAGCCCAGCTGGATTCGGTGCTCGCCGAGCCGATCGGCGACTGCCTGGCCGTGGACGAGAACGGCGAGCCGTGTCTTGAAGCGAAGACCCCGCTCGATCTCGAACGCGAGGTGGGTCTGCCGGGCGGCCATATCTTCCACCGCGACTTGGCCTTTCCCTATCGGGAGGACGACTCGGACACCGACCCGGCCACCCGCTGGGGTGTCGCGACCGGTCACCGCAACGTCCTGCTCTGCGGCGCGGGCGCAGTACGAGGCGGCGGGGTCAGCGGCATCCCCGGTCACAATGCCGCCATGGCCGTGCTCGAACTGCGCCCGTAGCGCGTCAGACCTTCGGCGCCAGCATGACTTTGGCGCTGCGTCCCGGGCTCTCGGTGGCGACGGCCGCGTCGGCCGCCGCGTCCAGCGGGTAGGTGGCTTCGGCGTCGAGCTTCAGCACGCCCTGCGCCGCCGCGCTCACCAGTTCGCCGATCAGCCGCCGGCGATCCTCGGCGGAGGTCTCCTCGATCCGCTTGGAGCCCCAGAAGCCCTTGACCACAGTCTGTTTGAAGATGAGATCACTCGGGCTCAACGTCATCGGCTGGCCGGAGAGCGCGCCGAACGAGATCAGCTCGCCCTTGGGCGCCAGCAACGCCATCGCGTCGCTCGCCGCCTGTCCGCCCACCTGATCGACGGCACGCACGATCGGCGCACCCGACGTCGCGGCGACGGCGGCGTCCCGCCAGCCCTCGGCCTCGGTGTCGAAGACCGGCTCGAAACCGGCCGCCCGCAACGCCGCCACCGACTTCGGCCCGCGCACCAGGTTCAGCACGTTGACTTCGCGTTGGCGCGCAAGCACATTCACCAGCCGCCCGACCGCGCCGTTGGCCGCGTTGATCGCGATCCAATCGCCGGACGCTACGTCGAGATCCTCGAGCAGCATCAGCGCGCTGAGCGGCATGGCCAGCAGCTGAGCGGCGGTCTCGTCGGACACCGAGTCCGGCACCGGCACGACCTGACCCGCCTTGACGACGAAGTAATCGGCCCACACGTTCTGCGCGCCGGACACGGTAATCCGCTGGCCGACAGTAAGTCCGGTGACGCCGGCGCCGAGCGCGTCGATCCGGCCGGCCCCCTCGGTGCCCGGGATCGCGGGCAGCGGCGGCTTGTAGCCGTACACGCCGCGCACGATGGCGAGGTCGTGATTGTGCACCGGCGCGAGGATCAGCTCGACCCGCACCTCGCCCTCGCCGGGTTCGGGCAGCGGCCGCTCGGCCGTGGTCAGTACGTCCTTCGGTTCGCCGAAACTCTCGATGACTACCGCACGCATGGCTTGCTCCTCCGATCAGTCTTCGGCGACAACGACGTCGACGTCGATGTTGCCGCGGGTGGCGTTGGAGTACGGGCACACCTGGTGTGCCTTGTCGGCGAGGGCCTGCGCGTCCGCGCGGGACAGATGGGGCAGCGACACCTCGAGGGTGACCGCGAGCTGGAAGCCGCCGGCGTCGTTCGGGCCGATGCCGACCTTCGCGCCGACCGCGGAATCGTCGACATTGGCCTTGGCCTGCTTGCCGACCAGGCGCAGCGCCGAATGGAAGCAGGCCGCGTAGCCCGCCGCGAACAGCTGCTCGGGGTTGGTGCCCGCGCCGCTGCCGCCCATCTCCGGCGGGGTGGCCAGATCGACGTCGACCTTGCCGTCGGTGGTGCGGGCGTGGCCGTTGCGGCCGTCGCCGGTGGCCAGGGCTTCTGCGGTGTAGAGGGTCTTCATGGCTGTTCTCCTTCGATCGGTGGTGCCGAGAGTGCGCTGGTCAGTCGGCGCAGGGTGGCGCGCAGCGCCAGGAATTCGTCCACGGAAAGACCGCAGGCCTCGGCCATTTCGGCCGGGATGCCGCGGGCTTCGGCGCGCAGGGCGCGTCCGCGTTCGGTGAGTTCGATGTCGACGCGGCGTTCGTCGTCGGCGGCGCGCTGCCGCCGGACGAAGCCCGCCGCCTCCAACCGCTTGAGCAGGGGAGACAGCGTGCCGGAGTCCAACGCGAGGGCGTGGCACACGTCGCCGACGCTACGCCCGTCGCGTTCCCACAGGGCGAGCATCACCAGGTACTGCGGGTAGGTCAGCCCGAGCCGTTCCAGTTTCGGCCGGTAGACCGCGGTCATCGCCCGGGATGCCGCGTAGAGCGGAAAGCAGATCTGCTCATCGAGGGTGAGATGGTCGTCGGTCATGTCCAATAACGTAGTCCTCAATTATATTGTGCACAACTGATCTGCGGGTGTTGCCGGTCACAGTCCGGGGCGTCGCTGGATGTAGAGTGTCGGAGCCCACCGGGCTGGCGAGAACCGCCTTCCGAGCGTTCGGCGGAACACGCGACTCGTGTCCGATCTGACTCTTCGGTGTTTATGTCTGAATTCGCCGACGTGAGCCCTTGGACGCTTGTACAGTCAGCCGCACGTACCACCTCTCGAGGAGCCGCATCATGGTCCGCGAAAGCGATCGGCTGATCCGCACCGATGTACCACATTCCGCCCGTATCTGGAATTACTGGCTCGGTGGTCAGGATTATTACGAAGTCGATCGAATAGCCGGCGAGTCGGGCGAATCGGTGTTTCCCGATATCGGCACCATGGCGCGGCAATCGCGCCGGTTCCTGATGCGCGTCGTGCGCTACCTGGCCGAGGAGGCCGGCATCCGGCAGTTCCTCGACGTGGGCACCGGCCTGCCCACCATGCAGAACACGCACGAGGTCGCGCAGGGTGTCGCGCCGGAATCCAAGATCGTCTACGTGGACAACGATCCGCTCGTGCTCGCGCATGCCCGCGCGTTGCTGATCAATACCACCGACGAAGGCGTCACCGCACTGATCGAAGCGGATTTCCACGATACCGATCAGGTGGTCACCGAAGCGCGCAACATTTTGAACTTCAACAAACCGATCGCGGTCATGTTCATGGGCGTTCTCGGCCACGCGCGCACCTGGGACGACGTTATCCGGATAACCGGCGCTTTGCAGGAAGCCATTCCGTCCGGAAGTTATTTCGCGATGTACGAAGGCACCACCGAAGATCAACGGCTGGTGCGCCTATCGGACTACTACTCGAAAACCGGCGCGGTTCCGTACTACGTGCGCAGTGTCGATCAGGTGCGCGAGGTGTTCAAGAATCTCGATCTCGTCGAACCCGGCATCGTGCCGGTCAACCAGTGGCGCGCCGACGGCTCCGAGCCCGCGAGCGACGTGCCGTCGGCGGCGTGGGGCGGCATCGGCCGCAAGCTCTAGCCGACGCGACCGCCGATGCGCTGAGTGAGGCTGTCGGCGGTAGTCCGGAGCCGGTCGGCCAGGGGAGTCCAGTCGGCCGGGCACGGCGTGGCCTCGCAGTGGTGCCGGAAGGTGACGCTGATGGCCGCGATCGGGCGCTGGTTGTGATCGAAGACGGGATAGGCGACCGAGGCGAACCCCGGCGTGATGTGCCCGTCCTCGCTGGCCCAGCCGCGATTGCGTTCGACGGCCAGCACCGTGCGCAGCGCCGCGAGCGAGTTCGGCCCGCGCTCGGTGCGCCGCACGAACGACGACGCCGACGGGAACAGCGCGCGGATCTGCGCGGCGGGCAGGTAGGCGAGAATCGCCCGCCCGCAGGCGGTCAGATGCGCGGGCAGCCGCACGCCCACCCCGGTGATCAGCGTTTCCGGGCGGATCGGGCGTTCCTTGATCAGGTAGAGCAGCTCGTTGCCGTGCAGCACGCCGAGGTGCGCGTTGTGCCCGACCTGCTCGACCAGTTCGCGCAGCAACGGTCCGGCCAGCCGCTCTAGCGGATCGTGGCGCAGGTAGGCCGAGCCGAGCTCGAACGCGGCGATGCCGAGCCCATAGCGGCGTTCGCTGGGCAGCCGGGTGACGAACCGGGCCGACTCCAGCTCGCCGAGCAGGTGATAGGTGGTAGACCGGGGGAGGCCGAGTTCGCGCGCGATGGTCGATGCCGAGATCGGGCCGGCCCGCCCCGCGAGTAGTTGCAACACCGCCAGGCCGCGGCGCAACGCCGGGACGTCGCTGCTCGTTCCCATGCCATCTCCTCGGCAAGTCTTGGATATCAGACACAATCGGACCGTCCCTCATTCTCCACTGCCCGCGCTGACGGTGGAATGGACCCCATGCCCGAAACTGCACTGCCACCGACTGTGGCGCTAGACGGACCGTTGACCGGGGAACAGGTCGTGGCCGTCGCCCGGCTCGGCGCCAAGGTTCACCTGAGCGCGGCCACCGAGGAGCGGCTGGCGCTGGCCAGGGCGCACGTCGACGCGCTGGCCGCCGGGACGGTGCCCACCTACGGCGTCTCCACCGGCTTCGGCGCACTCGCCACGCACAGCATCCCGCAGGAGAGCCGGGTCGCGCTGCAGCGTTCGCTGATCCGCTCGCACGCGGCGGGGGCGGGCCGCCCGGTCGAGCGGGAGGTGGTCCGCGCGCTGATGGTGCTGCGGCTGCGCACCCTGGCGACCGGCCACACCGGGATCCGGCCGGAGACCGCGGCCACGCTCGCCGCGCTGATCAACGCCGACATCACCCCGATCGTGCACGAGTACGGCTCGCTCGGCTGTTCCGGCGACCTCGCGCCGCTGGCCGCGGTGGCCCTGGCTCTGATGGGCGAGGGCGACGTCGCCGATGCCGCCGGCAATGTGACCGACGCGGCAACGGCCTTGCGCACCAACGGGATCAAGCCGGTCGTGCTGGCCGAGAAGGAAGGCCTGGCGCTGACCAACGGCACCGACGGCATGCTCGGCATGCTGGTGCTCGCGCTGGCGGACCTGCATATGCTGCTCGACGTCGCCGACGTCACCGCGGCGATGAGCGTGGAGGCGCTGCTCGGCACCGACCGGGTGTTCGCGGCGGATCTGCAAGCCCTGCGCCCGCATCCGGGTCAGGCGCGGTCGGCGGCGCGGATCAGCGCCGCGCTGGCCGGTTCGGAGATCGTGGCGAGTCACCGTGGGCCGGACTGCAATCGGGTGCAGGACGCCTACTCGCTGCGCTGCGCGCCGCAGGTGCACGGCGCGGCCCGGGACACCGTCACGCACGCCGAGCTGGTCGCCGGGCGCGAATTGGCCTCGGCCGTGGACAATCCCGTGGTGCTGGCCGACGGGCGGCTGGAGTCCAACGGCAACTTCCACGGCGCGCCGGTCGCGTACGTGCTCGACTTCCTCGCCATTCCGGTGGCGGATGTGGCGAGCATGGCCGAGCGCCGCACCGACCGGATGCTCGATGTCGCCCGCTCGCACGGACTTCCGGCCTTCCTGGCCGGCGATCCCGGCGTCGACTCCGGGCACATGATCGCCCAGTACACCCAGGCCGCCGTGGTCAGCGAGCTGAAGCGGCTGGCGGTGCCCGCGTCGGTGGACTCGATCCCGAGCAGCGCGATGCAGGAGGACCACGTCTCGATGGGCTGGTCCGCGGCCCGCAAGCTGCGCACCGCGGTGGACGGCCTGACGACCGTGCTGGCCGTCGAATACCTCACGGCCGCACGGGCACTGGACTTCCGTGCGCCGATGCGTCCGGCGCCCGCCACCGCGGCGGCCCTGGAACTGCTGCGCACGAAGGTCGACGGCCCCGGCTCGGATCGCCATCTCGCGCCGGAGATCGCCGCCGCGGAGGAACTGGTCCGCTCCGGCGAACTCACCCGTGCGGTCGCACCACACCTCGGCGAATGAGCGCCACACTTGCCGCCACGCGCGGCTCACTAGATCTCGATTGTGCTGGAAGGGCGGCGATTTCATGACTCGGATAGTTCGGGCGGCGCGGGGTACGCAGCTGACTGCGAAGAATTGGCAGACCGAGGCGGCGATGCGGATGCTGCACAACAACCTCGATCCGGAGGTGGCCGAGCGGCCGCAGGACCTGGTGGTCTACGGCGGCACCGGCAAGGCGGCCAGGAACTGGGCCAGCTTCGACGCGATCACCCACTCGCTGACCACCCTGGAGCGCGACGAGACGCTGCTGGTGCAGTCCGGTAAGCCGGTCGGCGTGTTCCGCACGCACGAGTGGGCGCCGCGCGTGCTGATCGCCAACTCCAATCTCGTTGGCGACTGGGCGAATTGGCCGGAGTTCCGCCGGCTGGAATCGCTCGGGCTGACCATGTACGGGCAGATGACCGCGGGCTCCTGGATCTACATCGGCACCCAGGGCATCTTGCAGGGCACCTACGAAACGTTCGCGGCGGTGGCGGACAAGCGTTTCGGCGGCACCCTGGCCGGCACGCTCACGCTCACCGCGGGACTCGGCGGCATGGGCGGCGCGCAACCGCTGGCGGTCACCATGAACGGCGGCGTCGCACTGGTGATCGAGTGCGATCCGGCCCGGGCGCAGCGGCGGGTGCAGGAACGCTACCTCGACGAGATCGCGACCGACCTGGACGACGCGGTGATCCGCGTCTCGAACGCGCGCAGGCAGCGAAAGGCGTTGTCCGTCGGCCTGATCGGCAACGCAGCCGAGGTGCTGCCGAAGCTGCTCGCGATCGGCCTGGACCCGGAGATCGTCACCGACCAGACCTCCGCGCACGACCCGCTGGCCTATCTCCCGCGCGGCATCGCCGTCGAGGACTGGGCCGACTACGCGGCGAAGAAGCCGGACGAGTTCACCGACCGGTCCCGCGAATCGATGGCCGAGCACGTCGGAGCCATGCTCGGCTTCCTGGACAAGGGTGCCGAGGTGTTCGACTACGGCAACTCGCTGCGCGGGGAGGCCAAGCTCGGCGGCTGCGAGCGGGCCTTCGACTTCCCCGGCTTCGTGCCCGCCTACATCCGCCCGCTGTTCTGCGAGGGCAAGGGCCCGTTCCGCTGGGCGGCGCTCTCCGGTGACCCGAAGGACATCGCGGCCACCGACCGCGCCATCATCGACCTGTTCCCGGAGAACGAGTCGCTGCGCCGCTGGATCCGGATGGCGAGCGAACGCGTTGCCTTCCAAGGACTTCCGGCCCGCATCTGCTGGCTCGGCTATGGCGAGCGGCACCTGGCCGGTCTGCGTTTCAACGAGATGGTGGCCAGCGGCGAGCTGTCCGCGCCGGTGGTGATCGGCCGCGATCACCTCGATTCCGGCAGCGTCGCGTCGCCGTACCGGGAGACCGAGTCGATGGCCGACGGTTCCGACGCCATCGCGGACTGGCCGCTGCTGAACGCGCTGCTCAATACCGCGTCCGGCGCGACCTGGGTGTCCATCCATCACGGCGGTGGCGTCGGCATGGGCCGGTCCATCCATGCCGGCCAGGTGTGCGTGGCCGACGGCACCGAGCTGGCCGCGCAGAAGATCGAGCGGGTGCTCACCAACGACCCGGGCACCGGCGTGATCCGGCACGTGGACGCGGGCTACGACCGCGCCACCGAGGTGGCCGCCGAACGCGGCGTGCGCATTCCGATGCACGAGGCGCCGTGAACCAGACCCCAGAGCACACCAGGAGCGACGCCGTGGGCGTGAACCAGCTGATGAACGAGATCGCCGGGGTCGGCCGGGATTCCCGGCGCGGCGGCTACTCGCGGCACGTGTACGACTACGCCGACTTCGAGCTGCGGGACTGGTTCATCGACCAGGCCCTGGACAGCGGGCTGGACGTGAACACCGATCGCAACGGCAACATCTGGGCTTGGTGGGGAAGTCCAGGAGCCGGCGCGGTCGTCACCGGCAGCCATCTCGACTCGGTCCCCGGCGGCGGCGCGTACGACGGCCCGCTCGGCGTGGCCAGCGCCCTCGCGGCGGTAGAGATCTTGCAGGGCAAGGGATTCACGCCGGTCAAGCCGCTCGCGGTGCTGGTGTTCGCGGAGGAGGAGGGCGGGCGGTTCGGCGTGCCGTGTCTGGGTTCGCGACTGCTCACCGGCGCCATCGATCCCGATCGGGCCCGGAATCTGCGGGATGCCGAGGGCGTGACGCTCGCCGAGGCCGCGGTGAAGGCGGGGCACGATCCGAAGCGTTTCGGCGCGGATCCCGAATCTCTCGCCCAGATCGGCTGTTTCGTGGAGCTGCACGTGGAGCAGGGGCGTGGGCTGATCGAGCTGGACAGCCCGGTCGCGACCGGCAGCAGCATCATCGCGCACGGGCGGTACCGATTCTCGTTCTCCGGCCAGGGAAATCACGCGGGCGCGACCCGGCTCACCG
This sequence comes from Nocardia colli, assembly GCF_008704205.1. Classification (GTDB taxonomy): domain Bacteria; phylum Actinomycetota; class Actinomycetes; order Mycobacteriales; family Mycobacteriaceae; genus Nocardia; species Nocardia colli. Next base: position 28,329 of record NZ_VXLC01000027.1, read on the forward strand.
ATCGCCACGATCCGATGCTGCCCGCCGCGACGGTGGTGGCGGCAGCGCGCCGGGCCGCCGCCGCGATGTCGGACGCACGTGCCACGGTCGGCAGGCTGGTGCCCAACCCGGGTGGCACGAATGTCATTGCCTCCAGCGTGGATCTGTGGCTGGACGCCCGGGTCGCCGGTGACGGCCGGACCGCGGCACTGGTCGAGGACATCACCGAAGCCGCGCGGGAGGCCGCTGCCGCCGAAGGCTGCGAGCTGACCGTCACCGAGGAGTCCTATTCGGACGACGTCGTTTTCGACGAGACGCTGCGCGGCCGGATGGACAAGGTGCTCGGCGGCGTACCCGCGCTGCCCACGGGCGCCGGACACGACGCGGGCATCCTCGCCGGACACGTCCCCTCCGGCATGCTCTACGTGCGCAACCCGACCGGAATCAGCCACGCCCCTGAGGAATTCGCCGAGCCCGCCGACATCGACAGCGGCGCACAGAGCCTCGCGCGGATCCTCGAGGAACTGGCCGGATGAGCACCTACTGGGCGGAATACGCCTGGCTGCCGGACGGCGTCGCCGCAGCGGTGACGATCGAGGTGAACGGCGCGACGATCCAGTCGGTCACCGGCGGCACCGAGCGAACCGGCACGGTACTGCCCGGACTGACGATCCCCGGCTTCGCCAACGCGCACTCGCATGGCTTCCACCGTGTGCTGCGCGGGCGCACCCAGCACGATCAAGGCACGTTCTGGACCTGGCGTGAACGCATGTATGCCGTTGCCGCCCAGCTGGATCCCGACTCCTACTATCGGCTCGCCCGCGCGGTGTACGCCGAGATGGTGCTGGCGGGGTACACCAGTGTCGGCGAGTTCCACTACCTGCACCACGCCCCGGGCGGCGCGCGATACTCGGACCCGAACGCGATGAGCGCGGCCCTCGCGGCCGCCGCCGACGATGCCGGTATTCGACTCACGCTGCTCGATACCTGCTATCTGGCAGGCGGATTCGGTGTGGAGCTGGGGGAGCACCAGCTCCGGTTCGGCGACGGCAGCGTGGACGCGTGGGCCGAACGCGCCGCCGCGTTCACCCCGAAGCAGGAGCTGGTCCGGACCGGCGTCGCCGCACACTCGGTGCGCGCGGTCCCCGCCGCGGCGCTGTCCGTGGTCGCGGAGGCGGCCACGGGGCGCCCGCTGCATGTCCATCTCTCCGAGCAACCGTCGGAGAACGCCGATTGCCTTGCCGCGCACGGCGTTACTCCGACCGCGCTACTGGCCGGGGCGGGCCTGCTCGGCCCGCAGACGGTCGCGGTGCACGCGACCCATCTCACGGACGCCGACATCGCCCTGCTCGCCGACAGCGGCACCCGGGCGTGCTTCTGCCCCACCACCGAACGCGACCTCGGCGACGGCATCGGCCCGGCCCGCGCGCTCTCGGACGCCGGCGTCGGCCTGTGCCTCGGCACCGACAGCCACGCCGTGATCGACGCCTTCGAGGAGTGGCGCGCCCTCGAACTCGACGAGCGACTGGCCAGCCGCGCCCGCGGCCGCTTCAGCCCGGCCGAGCTCTACCGCGCCGCCACCGACCACGCGTCCATCGGCTGGCCCGAGGCCGGCCGGATCGCCCCGAACGCCGCGGCCGACCTGGTCACCGTCGACCTCGACTCGATCCGCACCGCGGGTACCGCCCCGGCCGCCGCGCTGTTCGCCGCGACCGCGAGCGATATCCGCTCGGTGCTGATCGCGGGCCGTCCCGTCGTGTCCGAACACCGCCACCTACAGGTGCACCATCCGGAAACCGTGTTGCGAGAGGAAATCGAGGCACTGTGTCGACCCTGATCACCGGCATCCGCGAACTCACCACCAACACCGAGGGCGGCCCGCTGCACGACGCCGCGGTGGTCCTCGACGGACAGCACTTCGCCTGGGTCGGTCCGGCGCAGGACGCGCCCGCCGCCGACGACCGTATCGACCTCGCTGGCCGGGCCGCGCTGCCCGGGTGGGTGGACAGCCACACCCACCTCGTCTTCGCCGGCGACCGCACCGCCGAGTTCGAGGCCAGGATGGCGGGACGGCCGTATCGGGCGGGCGGCATCGCCACCACGGTCGCCGCCACCCGCGCCGCGTCGGATGACGAACTGTCGGTCAACCTGGCCCGCCACATCGCCGAGGCGCGCAGGCAGGGCACCACCTGCCTGGAAACCAAGACCGGTTACGGTCTCAGCGTCGAGGACGAACTCCGCTCGGCCAAGCTGGCCGCCGCGGCCGCGGACGAGGTGACTTTCCTTGGCGCCCATCTGGTTCCGGCAGACATGGACGCCGAGAAGTACGTCGATCTGGTGTGCGGCGACATGCTCGACGCCGTCGCGCCCTATGTCCGCTGGGCCGATGTGTTCTGCGAGACAGGCGCTTTCGACCGGGACCAGTCCGATCGGGTGCTGCGCGCGGCCAAGGCACACGGCCTCGGACTGCGCGTGCACGGTAATCAGCTCGGCGAAGGCGCCGGCGTCCAACTGGCGGTCGAACACGGTGCGGCGAGCGTCGATCACTGCACCTATCTGACCGACGCCGACATCGAAGCGCTCGCGTCCTCCGACACGGTCGCCACCGTGCTGCCCGCCTGCGACCTGTCCACCCGGCAGCGCCTCGCACCGGCCCGCGCGCTGCTGGACGCGGGCGCCACGGTCGCCCTGGCCACCAACGCCAACCCCGGCAGCTCCTACACCACCTCGATGGCCTTCTGCGTCGCGACCGCCGTACTGCAGATGGGACTTTCGGTGGCCGAGGCGGTGCACGCGGCGACCGCGGGCGGTGCGCGCGCGTTGCGCCGCGACGACGTCGGCGTCATCCGGGTCGGCGCCCGCGCGGATCTCCAGGTGCTCGACGCACCGTCGGTCACCCACCTGGCCTACCGTCCGGGCGTGCCGCTGACCTACGCGGTATGGCGGCTGGGCCGCCAGATCAAAACGCCGATGTTCGACTGACTCATCGCGCCGGGAAGCGAAGCACGCGATCGTCGTTCGTGCGCGGGTTGCCGCGTCCGTCGGTGTTGGATGTGGTGAGCCACAGCGCGCCGTCGGGCGCGACCATGACCGTGCGCAGCCGGCCGTAGCTGTCCCGGAACACATCTCGCGGCTGGCCAGCCGTGCCCTCGCGCAGCGGCACGGTCCACAGTCGTTCGCCGCGTAATGCCGCGGCGTACAACGTGTCTCCGGCGATCGCGATCCCCGACGGCGAGGCCTCCGAGGTGGACCAGGTCGTCAACGGTTCGGTGAACCCGCGGTCCGCGCCGCCCACCCCTTCGACGGTCGGCCAGCCGTAGTTGTGCCCCGACTCGATCAGGTTGATCTCGTCGAACCGGTTCTGCCCGAACTCCGCCGCGAACAGCCGCCCCTCGCGGTCCCACGCCAGTCCTTGCACATTCCGATGCCCCAGGCTGTACATCGGTGAGTCCGCGATCGGATTGTCCGCTGCCGGTCGGCCTTCCGGCGTCAGCCGGAGAATCTTCCCGTTGGGGCTCGCCGGATCCTGCGCCCGGCCACTCTGTCCCGCATCGCCGGTGCCGGCGTACAGCATGCCGTCCGGCCCGAACGCGATCCGGCCGCCATTGTGATTGGACGCCTTGGCAATTCCGTCGAACAGCACCTCCGGCTGCCCGTCGAGGCGGAATCGTACGATCCGGTTGTCGTTCTGCGCGGTGAAATAGGCGTAGACGTAATGGTTTTGGTCATACTGCGGCGACAACGCCAGACCGAGCAGCCCGCCTTCACCGCTCGCGACCACTCCGGGCACCTGATAGATCTGCTCCGGCGCATGACCCGGCCCGATCCGCAGGATGCGCCCGCTGTCGCGTTCGGCCACCAGCGCATTGCCGTCGGGCAGGAAGGTCAGGCCCCACGGCACGTCGATCCCGTGCGCGATCTCCTCCGCCGCGCCGAGGTCGGGTGCGCCCTGCGGTCTGCTCGGCGCGGTGCTGCGCACGGTCTCGGTGGCGGGCGCGGGCTCCTTGTCGCTGGCGCAGGCCGAGAGCACGCCGACGGCCAGTATTACGGTGGTCGCGACACCGACCATGCGACGTCGCGCTGGGCTGACATTCGGATATCTCACGCGGGCACCTCCGGCGATATTTGTGTGTGCGCGGCGCGCGGGACGAAGCCACATCGGTTGGCCGCGCACCCCGGGCGGTAGCCTGACCCAGTCTTGTCCCCGAACCACGTTGAGGTCATGGAACTTCGTCAACTGAGGTATTTCGTCGCGGTGGCCGAGGAGCTACATTTCGGCCGGGCGGCGGAACGGCTGATGATTGTGCAGTCGTCAGTCAGCCAGCAGCTCGGCCGGCTCGAACGCGAGCTCGGCGTCGTGCTGCTGGAACGGTCGCCTCGTAGCGTCCGGCTCACCGAGGCCGGGGCGGCGTTCCTGCCTGCCGCGAAGAAGGTCCTTGCCGCCGAGAAACGCGCGCGGACCAGCGTCGCGGACTTCCTGACCACGCCGACCGTGCTGCGCATCGGCACCAGCCGGGGGATGGGCGAGCGCCTCGAGCGGCTGCTCGTCGCGCTGAAGTACCGTGCGCCCGGGATCAAGGTGGAACTGACGTCGGCGGCGCTCGGCCAGCGGCTGCGCAAGGTGTCGGAACACGAGTGGGACGCGGCGTTCCTGCGCGGCGAGGTGGCCGCGCCGGAGGGCGTCGAGCAGATTCCGGTCTGGTACGACGAGCTGGTCGTCGCGCTGCCCGCCGATCACCCCTCGGCCACCGAGCGATGTGTCGACCTCGCGCAGCTTGCCGAGCTGCCGCTCTATCTGACGAACCGGCAGAACAACGCGTTGCTCGATGATCTCGTGCTGACCGCGTGCAGCAAATCGGGATTCGAACCGGTGCTCGGTCCCGAGCAGGTCTCGATCCAGGACACTCTCGCCGCGCTCGGCGCCGGCGCCGCCGGCTGGACCGTCCTCTACGCGCCGCACGCCCGCCTCCTGCACAGCAGCCGGGTGGCCTTCCTGCCCGTGTGCACGCCCGGTGTGCTGGCGCTGCCCACGGTGCTCGCCGTGCGCACCAATGCCATGGAGCGGTTGGAGCCGCTGCTCGAGGCCTGCCGCGACGTCGCGCTCGGCGATCACATTCTCTGAACGGCCTTGTGCCGGTTGCCGCTCTTCCGATACCGTCGAAGTGAACGAAACCGTATCGTTCACTTGGAGGGTGTGTGATCAGGGGCGCGGAACGCGAGCAGGCGATACTCGCCGCCACCTATGCGTTGCTGGGCGAAATCGGTTACGCGGCAATCACAATGGACGCCGTCGCGGCCAAGGCGCAGGCGAGCAAGGCGACCATCTATCGGCGCTGGCCGGGAAAGCCCGCGCTGGTGAAGGCGGCGATGGACGCGCACGACGCCGAGTACGTCGCGGAGATCCCGGACACCGGGACGGTGCGCGGGGATCTGATCGCGGCGCTCGTCGATCTCACCGCGCAGGTCGACGAGCACTACGTGACCATGATGACCGGGTTGATGCACGCCATGCGGGTGGACGCGGAGCTCGCGGCGGCGCTGCGCGAGCACGTCGCGGACGAGGATCTCGGCCCGTTCCGCACCGTTGTCGAGCGGGCCGTCACCCGGGGTGAGTTGCCCGAGGGCACCGCAACCGAACTGGCACACCAGGTTTCGGAAGGTCAGATCATGCGCCGGATGTTCCTCGGCGAACCCCTGGATCGAGCGTTCCTCACCGAACTGGTCGACGAGCTGCTGCTGCCGATCCTCACCCGAACTTTCACGAAAGAAGAGCGATGACAACAGATCTGCCGGTGCTGATCGTGGGCGCCGGACCGACCGGACTGACACTGGGCTGCGATTTGGCCCGGCGCGGGATCGAGTGCCTGGTGGTGGACAAGGCCGCGGGGCTGTTTCCCGGCTCACGCGGAAAGGGTTTGCAGCCAAGAACTCTGGAGGTCTTCGATGATCTCGGCCTGATCGATGCGGTGGTGGCGGCCGGGGCTCCGTTCCCGTCGTTCCGCATGTACGTGGACACTCAGGTGAAACTGACCCGGACCGTGGAGGCGATGCTCGGGCTGCCGCCGCTCGAACGCGTCGACGGCGTGCCGTATCCGAACGCGTGGATCCTGCCGCAGTGGCGCACCGACGAATTGCTCCGCGACCGGCTGCTCGAACTCGGCGGCCGGCTCGAATTGAACACGGAATTCATCGATTTCGTGCAGGACGATACCGGTGTCACCGCGACGCTGCGTCGCGACGATGGACTCGTACAGGTGCGTGCCCGGTACCTGGTCGGCACGGACGGTGGCGGCAGCGTTGTCCGTAAGACGCTCGGCGTCGGCTTCGAGGGCGAAACCTTCGAGACCGAGCGAACGCTGATCGGCGACGTCAGAGCGGAGGGCCTGACCGGCACCTACTGTCACATGCTGACGACCGGCAATGTGCAGGAACGTTTTTCGCTGTGGTCCATGCCGGGCACCGACTACTACCAGTTCATCGCCAACATGACCGCTGACGACGTGCCCGAGCTGACCCTGGAGGCCGTGCAGAAGATTCTCGACGAGCGGTCCGGTCGCTCGGATATCCGGTTGTTCGATCTGAACTGGATCTCGGTGTATCGGGTGAATGTCCGGATGGTGGACCGGTTCCGGGTCGGGCGGGTGTTCCTGGCCGGCGATGCGGCGCACGTGCATTCGTCATCAGGTGGGCAGGGGTTGAACACCAGCGTGCAGGATGCCTACAACCTGGGCTGGAAGTTGGCGGCGGTGTTGTCGGGCGCTCCGGATCGGTTGCTGGATACCTATGAGGCCGAACGGTTTCCGGTCGCGGCGCGGGTGCTCGACGTGACCACGCGCTCGCATCGGCAGGAGTTCCGCGATGCCGAGCCGGGGGAGGGGAGTCTGGATATCTTCCAGTTGAAGGTCAACTATCGGGCGGGCCGTTGGCCGTGGAGGCGCGGGAGAAGCCGGGCGCGGTGCGTGCGGGCGACCGTGCGCCGGACGGTCAGGTCGGTGATTCGAGCCTGTTCGATCTATTCCGCGGTACGCATTTCACGGTGCTGGGGTTCGGTGGCGATACCGCAGCCGCGGTCGCCGAAGTCGTTCGTACGCAAGGCGACCGGGTTCGTGGGCGCGTGATCGAACCCGGCAATGTGATCGAGGGAACCGTTGGCGAGCCCTTTCGTAACTACGACATCGACCCGGGCACGCTCGTGCTGGTTCGTCCCGACGGCTACATCGGTGTCATCGCCACGGGCCTGGAACCGATCCGGGACTTCTTCGACGCTTGGTGACGCCTAGCCCAGATGCGTTCCGTACCAATCGATTACCCGCCGCCAGGCTTCGTTCGCCGCGGTCGGCGCGTACCGCGGCCCGGTGTCGTTGAAGAAGGCGTGATCGGCATTCGGGGCAACCCAGATCTCGTGCGGCGCACCCGCCTGCGTGAGTGCGGCCTCCGCGGCCGGGCGCGTGGCATCCACTCGGGCGTCCGCCGCCGCGTAGATCCCCAGCACGGCGGCCTTCGAGGCGGTGAGGTCGCCCTTGTCCGGGAAGGGGCCGTAGAACGGCGTCGCCGCGGCAAGAGCTGACGGCCCGGAGGCGAGTAGCAGCCAGACCAGTCCGCCGCCGAAACAGAACCCGGTCGCGCCGAGCTTCTTTCCGGGCGCCCGCCGCCCGAGCTCGTCCAAGCCCGCGCGCAGGTCGCCGATGAACTGGTCCTGCGGGGTCTTGCTCAGTTCAGCGGTGGCCTGCGCCGGATCGGTGAAGGCCGTGGTGCCGCCCTTGGCGGAAAGCAAGTCGACAGCAAGGGCGGAGTAACCGGCTCCGGCGAATCGTCCTGTCACCGAACGGATGTGCTCGGTCAGCCCCTTGTTCTCGTGGATGACCAGCACCGCACCCCGGGGCTGCGCCGCGGCCGCCCACGCACCCTGCAGTTCGCGATTGTCCGGCCCCGCGAAGGTGATCGGCGAAGTCGGCAGGGCCGCGCCCGACCCGGGCGGTGTGGATGGTGGTGCGGCGGAAGGCGGTTGGGTGGTCGCCGGTTGATCCTTGGAGTCGGTCGCGCAGGCCGCGAGCAACGCGGCCGCCGCCGGAATGCCGAACCCGAGCAGCCCGAGGCGGCGCAACGCCTCGCGCCGATTCAGCAGGCCGTCCGCATGATCGAGTGCGATTTCTTCCGCGATGTAGCGCTGCAGCGGCGTCATGCCCACCAAGGTAGGCCCCGGCTCGGCGATTCGCGTGGGTTTCCGGCAACAGTGAGATCAGCCTTCACCCGCGAGCAAGCCGGCGGCGATGACGTTAAGCAGTGTCGTGCAGGTACCGGTGAAGTCGATGCGGGCGGCGGCCAGGTCGGGATGCTGTTCGTAGGCGGCGAGCATGGCTGCGGACGGGTGGCTGTGCGTCCACAGCGCACCCGCATTGAGCAGCGTCAGGGCGCAGAAGGTCCACGAGCGTTCCCGGCCGAACTCGGGAATCATGCCGGCGACCAAGTCGGCGAACTCGTCGGTCGTGCTCAGCGAATTGCGTTTGAATCGGGCGGCGACGTCGGGGGAGATGTTGCGCTCCAGCACGGCCGCCTGCGCGCTGAACAGATCGCAGAGCACGGGGTTCTGTGCGAGTGAGGTGACGATCGCGTGGATCAGCCGGTCGCGGCGGGCCGGCAGATCGCCCGCGGTGTCCGTGAGTTCGAGGCGCAGCGCGGCGACCCATTCCCGATAGGACTCGTCGAGCAGTTCGAGCAGCACGGCCTCGCGAGAGTCGAAGTAGCGCAGCACATTCGACTTGGCCAGGCACACGCGGCGAGCCAGCTCGTTCAGGCCGACCTCGGCGACCGGCATCTGCTGCAACATCGCGGCCGCCGTGTCGAGGATGGCGCGTCTGCGCACCTCGCGCTGCTCTTCGCTGCGTGCTCGCTGGAATCCGACCATGCCACCAGTATTTCAGACCGGCGGTCTATTGACTACAGACCGGCGGTCCGTTAACGTGAAAACCATCAAAAGACCGACGGTCTCTTAAGTCGCCCGAAGGAGCTCACGATGTATGAAGTACCTGATCAAACCGGCAAAACGATCGTCATCACCGGCGCGAACAGCGGCACCGGGAAGGAAGCGGCCGCCCGTCTGGCGGGTGCGGGCGCGCACGTGATCATGGCTGTGCGCACGCCGGCCAAGGGCGAGCAGGCCAAGTCCGAAATCCTGGCTCGGCATCCCGGCGCGTCGCTCGAGGTGCGGCGCATCGACCTCGCCGATCTCGTCTCGGTCCGTGAGTTCGCCGCGCAGCTGAGCGCTGAGGATCGAATCCTCGATGTGCTGATCAACAACGCGGGTGTGATGGCTCCGCCCACCCGGAATGCCACAGCCGACGGATTCGAGCTCCAATTCGGCAGTAACTTCCTCGGCCCGTTCGCGCTGACCATGCTGCTGCTTCCGCAGCTGCGCCGCGCCGAGCAGCCCCGGGTCGCCACGATGAGCAGCGGCACCGCGCTGTACGGGCGGATCCGGTTCGACGACCTGCAGTGGGAGCGTCGCTACAACCCGGATCGGTCCTACGCGCAGTCGAAGCTGGCCGACCTGATGCTGACCGTGCGGCTGGCCGAGATCGCCGACGAGCGCGGCTGGAATCTGCTCAGCACCGGAGCCCATCCCGGTTACACCGTCACCAACCTGCAAAGCGCGGGGGCGAGCCTCGGCCGCGAACGGCCCAAGCGGTCGTTGATGACGAGTCTGGACTTCCTGCCGAAGCAGCAGGTGGGGCAGGGGACGGAGCCGCTGCTCTTCGCCGCGGTCGATCCGGCGGCGCGCAACGGCGAGTACTACGGACCGCGATTCGGTCTCGTCGGCTCCACGCACGTCGCGTCGGTGCCGCGCCGGGCGCGGGACAAGGAGACCGCTCGGCGACTGTGGAGCGAGGCTGAACGACTGACCGGAACGTTGTTGCCCGCCTAGATCTTAAACCAAACTGGTGGGTATCTATCGTGCCCGATTTGCGCAAATCCGCTATCGCACAACCGGATCGGTCCGCCGGGTCGCAGGCAACACGACAAACCGGCCGATTCGTACCTCCCGGTGATTTGCGCGCAGATTGCTATCTTGTCAATCCGATACGGCGAACTCAATCAACGTGCGGCACATCGGTCGAGGAGCAGGATGCTTTCGGGGCAGCAAGTGGCACAACAGTTTGTCCGCATGGCTCGATTGGCGACCGTCCTATCGATTGTCATAGTTGGCGGTGGGTTTGCGGTGGGGTCGGTGGCGGCCCAGCCGGACAGCGGAACACACAGTGCGCAGTGGACCGCGCTACACGACGGGCCGCAGCCGTACGCCGACGTGCACATCGACTGGGACGTGCCGATCCGGATGAGCGACGGCGTCATCCTGAAGGCGAACGTGTACCGGCCGGTGGACGCGGACGGAGTGGTCGAACAGCGTCCGCTGCCGACCATCGTGAACCTCACGCCGTACACGAAACTGCTGTCCAGTCTGGTGGATTCGGCGATCTCGGCGCCCGGGCTACAGCCGATGGTGATGGATCTGCTGCGCCGGATGAACCTATCCGGGACGCCGATCAGCGGCTTCGGTGATCTGCTGCACGCGCTCGACGGCGGCACCGTGCAGACCGTGCTCGGCATCGACCGCTTCCTGATCCGCAGCGGATACACGCTGGTGGTCGCCGATGTCCGCGGCACCGGTTTCTCCCAGGGCACGTGGGATACCCTCGGCGCCCGGGAACAACTGGACACCCGCGAGGTGATCGGCTGGGCCGCCGCGCAACGCTGGTCCACCGGCAAGGTCGGGATGAGCGGCGGCTCCTACGCGGGCATCGCCCAGCTGCGCGCGGCCGAAAATGCCCCGGCCGCACTGAAAGCCATCTTTCCGGTCGAACCGGGCAGCGACCTGATGCGTGATGTCGTCGCGCCGGGCGGCGGCGTCGGCACCACCTTCCTGCCGCTGTGGCTCAGCAATGTGAATCAGACGAAGCTCATCCCCGACGTGCGCTCGATGCTGGACGGCACGTTCGACTGGCGCTGGCTGAACGACCGGCTGGCCGATCCGGCCACCAACTACGACCTGCTGAGCCAGGCGCTGCTCACCCCGTCGCTCGATCAGGTCCCGCAGACCCTGGCCGCGGCGCTCGATCACGACAGCGACTTCCGGCAGGCGATTCTCGGGCATCCGGAGCGAATCACGGTGCCCACGTTCGTCTATGGCGGCTGGCACGACATCTTCGCCAACAGTGCGACCACCTTGTTCAACGCGATTCCGTTGCCCGTCAGCCAGAAACAGCTCCTCGTCGGCGACACGTATCACGCCAATCCCGGCGCGGGCACCGGCATGCCCGGCGGTCCGGCACGGCTGGAGGTGTTGCAGCGGGTGTGGTTCGACAAGTGGCTCAAGGACATCGATCACGGCCTCAGCGAATTCGGACCGGTGACGGTGTGGGAACAAGGTGGCGGCTGGCGCACGCTCGAGCAGTTCCCGCAGGCCGGCGCCACCCATCGGCGGGTCTATCTGTCCGCGACGCCCAGCGGCACCGCGGCGAGCGTGTACGACGGATCACTGTCCGCGGCAAAGCCGGACGAGCGCCGCACGCTGACGGTGTCACCCGGCCTCACCACCGCGTGCTCGCGCGACACCGCGCAAGGCGCCGCCGGCATCACCGCGGTAGTGGACATGTGCGCCAAGGACTCTCGCATCGCCGAACGCAACGCGCTCACCTTCACCGGCGCACCCGTCACCGAACAGACGGTCATCTCCGGCCCGATCAACATGCACCTCAACGTTGTGCACGACGCGACCGACGGGTACTGGGCCGTCACCGTGAACGACGTTGCCCCGGAAGGAACTTCGACGGTGCTGAGCACCGGCCAGCTCACCGCGTCGATGCGCGCGATCGACCAGGCGAAGAGCACCCGCTCACCCAACGGCGACTACACCGCCCCGTACAACCCGATCACCCTGGACAGCCTGCTGCCCGTAACCCCGGGGGAGCCCATCGTGCTGGACATCGCGGTCATCCCGATCCAGGCGGTGCTCCAGCCGGGACATCGACTACGCGTCGACGTGTTCGCCGGAAACTCCCCGAAGGGACTGCCGTTCCGGCCGCTGTTCAACAACACCGAACTCAAACCGCAAACGCTGCAACTGGATCCGGCGCAACCGAGTTTCGTCAACCTGCCGACCAGCAGGCCGCTGGGGTGAGTCAGGTGCGGCGGGCGCGGGCGATGCGGGCGTGCAGACGCTCGGGTTCGGGACCGAGCTCGGCCTCGCCGACATAGCTCGCGATGAGGTCCGGCGCGCTGAAGTCTTCGATCTCGTCGAAGCCTGCCGCGCGCAGGTCCGCCGCCAGTTCGGCGGCGGTGAGCGAGCTCAGCAACGGCTCGCCGACCGCGGCCATGCGGTCGGCTCGCGCTTGTAGTTGAGCCCGATGTTCCGGTGCGGCATCGGCGGCCGGTGGGATGTAGTCGAAGACCAGCCGAACCGGGGCCGCCTGCTCGGCCATATATCCCAGGGTCGACCGGATGGCCTCTCTGGTCAGATACATCACCACGCCGAGCCAGACGAAGACCGCGGGCTGGTCCCGGTCGAAGCCCGCCGCGGCCAAACCTGTTGCGAGGGTTTCACTCTCGAAGTCGATCGGGGCGAACGTCAGGGAATCGGGAACGGTGATTCCGGCATCGGCCAGCAGCTGGCGTTTCCAGGCCTGCGTCGCGGGATGATCGACCTCGAAGACCCGCAGTGCCGGATCGGGATTGCGGTAGGCGAAGGTGTCCAGCCCCGCGCCGAGGATCACCACCTGCCGCGTCCCGTCCGCCACCGCGGCGGCGACCGTCTCCTCCGCGAAGCGCGACCGGCTGGCCAGGAGCAGCCGGCGAATGCGATGAAAGGTGATGTCCTGACCCGCCGCCGCGGCAGCGGTCTGCTCGGTCAGCTCTTCGGGAGTCAGGCCCATGATCGGCCCGGCCAACGGGTCGGTGAAGACCCGCGGCTCGGGAGCGATCTGGTGATAGGCGCGCGCGTGCGCGGTGGCGAGCGCCGTCCGGCTCGGCTTTCCGGTCTTCATATCAGAGCTTCCCCTGCACCTGTCCGGCGATCAGCTCGAGGTGGTCGAGGTCGGCGAGGTCCAGTATTTGCAGGTAGATCCGCTGCGTGCCGATCTCGGCGAACCGGCCGATCTTGTCCACCACCTCGGCGGGCGAACCGGCCAGGCCGTTCGTCTTCAGCTCGTCCACCTCGCGGCCGATCGCCGCGGCCCGGCGCGCCACCTCGGCGTCGTTCGCGCCGACGCAGGCCACGAGAGAGCTCGAGTAGATCAGGTCGTCGGCGCGCCGCCCCCGTGCTTCGGCGGCCGCGCGGACCCGGCCGAACTGGGCGGCGCTGTCCTCGATCGAGGAGAACGGCTTGTTGAACTCGGTCGCGTACTGCGCGGCCAGCCGTGGCGTGCGGGTGGCGCCGTGGCCGCCGATCAGCACCGGCACCGGGTCCTGCACCGGCTTGGGCAGGGCGGGGGAGTCGGTCAGCTGGTAGTGCTGGCCGGCGAAGTCGAACTTGTCGCCCGGCTTGGTCGCCCACAACCCGGTGATGATCGCGAGCTGCTCCTCCAGCCGCGCGAATTTGTCCGCGGGGAACGGGATGCCGTAGGCGGCGTGCTCCTCGGCGAACCAGCCGCTGCCGAGGCCGAGTTCGACTCGGCCACCGGACATTTGGTCGACTTGCGCGACCTGGATGGCCAGCGGTCCGGGCAGCCGGAAGGTGGCGGCGGTCATTAGCGTGCCGAGGCGGATCCGCTTGGTTTCGCGGGCCAGGCCGGCGAGGGTGATCCAGGCGTCGGTCGGGCCGGGGAGTCCGTCCACGCCGCCCATGGCCGCGTAGTGGTCGGAACGGAAGAATGCGTCGAAGCCGAGGTCCTCGGTGGCTTTGGCGACGGTCAGCAACGTGTCGTAGCTTGCGCCCTGCTGCGGTTCGGTGAAGATGCGCAATTCCATGATCACCATCGTGCCCCAGCACGCTTCCGTCCGGAACGGCCGGGGTGCGGGGCATGATCTGGGGGAGGAATGGAGGTGGCGATGCGTGGGTCTATCGCGGGGATCGTGGCATATCCGGTGACGCCGTTCGGTGCGGACGGTGGCAAGGTCGACGAGACGGTGCTGCGCGGGCTGGTCGATCGGCTGGTCGACGCGGGCGTGGATGCGGTTGCGCCGCTTGGCAGTACGGGGGAGGCCGCGTACCTCGACGATCAGGAATGGGCCGCGGTGGCGTCGATCTGTATCGAGCAGGTCGACGGGCGGGTGCCGACGGTGATCGGGGTGTCGGAGTTGACCACGGCGGGAACCATTGCGCGGGCACGGCTTGCCGAACGGCTCGGTGCCACGGCGTTGATGATGTTGCCGGTCGCCTACTGGCGGTTGACCGAGGAAGAACTGCGCCGGCATTTCACGGCGGTGGCAGGCTCGGTCGCGTTGCCGATCATGGCCTACAACAATCCCGGCACCAGCGGGATCGATATGCCGCCGGAGTTCCTGGTGGAACTGGTCGGTGCCGTGGACAACATCACGATGGTCAAGGAATCCAGCGGAGACATCGCGCGGATGCGCCGGCTGGCGGAGCACGGTGTGCCGTTCTTCAACGGCAGCAGCCGGCTCGCGCTTCAAGCGTTCGACGCAGGCGCTGTCGGATGGTGCACGGCCGCAGCGTGTTTGGTGCCGGAGCAGATCGTGGAAGTGTGGAGGTTGCTGTCGTCCAGTGAAACCGATTCGGCGACAAAGCTTTTCGAACGACTGGAACCGCTGCTCGTCGCGATGTCCCGCGGCGGCCTGCCACGAACCGTCAAAGCGGGGTTGAACTCGCTCGGCATCCAAGTCGGCGACCCGCGACCACCCCTATTGCCGGTGGACGAGGACACCCATCGCGCGATTGCCGAGCTGATCACAGCGGCTGTGGATGGGCATCGGGCTTGAAACCCGTGCCGGCGCGGCGATTGTGCGCAGGCCGAGGCTTTGCTCGGTGGTCAACAGCAGGAGTGCCCGCTACGAGGTCGAGCGAGCCCGTAGATACACCATCACCGTGACCAGCTCGCCCCAGTGCCGGCGGCGACAACGCCCGGTATGCGGTCCTTGGCTGCGGCAAAGTGCGATCGGATACACCGCAATGTCCCGCTGGGCGAACGGACGGACACTGAGTGGGACATGGTGGCGGCAAAACGCCGGTGGGCCTGTCCTCATGTCCCACTCGACGAACGACGTATGCCGAGTGTGACCGGAAGTCGGTTGTTTGCGATGCAGCCGGCCGCATTCGGACGTTTTCGTGCTCGCGCTAATGTCGGATCGGAGATGTACGTCGCCCGCCATGGGCAGTGCACCGAGCAAAGGAGCCGATGTGCCGGAACGAGCGCTGCCCGTCGTGGTTGTGATGGGGGTGTCGGGGTCCGGCAAGTCGACGGTGGGCCGGGCGCTCGCGGCCGAGCTGGGTGTCGAGTACGGCGAAGGCGACGATCTGCATCCCGAG
Source organism: Nocardia colli (assembly GCF_008704205.1). GTDB lineage: Bacteria > Actinomycetota > Actinomycetes > Mycobacteriales > Mycobacteriaceae > Nocardia > Nocardia colli. Next base: position 43,786 of record NZ_VXLC01000027.1, read on the forward strand.
GCGAACGTCGAGAAGATGGCCGCTGGTATCCCGCTGGACGACGAGGACCGCTGGCCGTGGCTGGACAAGGTGGCGGCCTGGATGGCGGAACGATCCGCGCAGGGCGGGGTGATCACCTGTTCGGCGCTCAAGCGCGTCTACCGGGACCGGCTCCGCGCCGCCGCACCCGACGCGTTCTTCCTGCATCTGGCCGCGTCACACGAGGAACTCGCCCACCGAATGGCCGACCGCACCGGGCATTTCATGCCGTCGAGCCTGCTCGACTCGCAGCTGGCCGCGCTCGAACCCTTGGCGGATGACGAGCGCGGCGCCGTAGTCGACGCGACTCGCGACCCTGCCCAGCTGGCCCGCGAAACCTCGGTCGTACTGCACGGCCTCTGAGGTAAGCGGCCGAGCTATGACTTGTCGACCAGCTCGTCCGCGATCGCCCGGCAGAAATCGTCCAGATCGTCCGGATTGCGCGAGGTGATGAGCGCCCAGCCGTTCTCCGCGGAACGCACCACCGGCTCATCGACCCACCGCCCGCCCGCATTGAGCAGATCCGTTTTCAGCGAGAAGTACGACGTCAGCGTCTTGTCGGGCGTCAGCTCGGCCTCGGCCAGCAGCCACGGCCCGTGGCAGATCGCGGCAATCGGCTTACCCGCGGCAGCGAACGCCTTGGCCAGCTCGACCGCGCGGTCTTCGGTCCGCAGCTTGTCCGCGTTGACCGTGCCACCGGGCACGACCAGCACATCGAAGTCGTCGACATCCACATCATCGAACGACGCGTCCGGCTGCACGGTCACGTCCTTTTCGGTGTCGTGCTCGAAGGTCTGCACCTGCTCGTTCTTCGGCGCGGCATGCACGATCGCCGCCCCTTTGTCTGTCAGCTGTTTCTGCGGAACCAGCAGCTCATCGCGCTCGACGCCGGTGTTCGAGGTGATGATCAGTACGCGCTTCCCGTTCAGCTCTTCCGACATGCCGGAAACTCCCTTCCATCATTCGTCCCAGGAGTAGGCGTGCCGCGAATCCGGAAAGCTAAACCCCCTAGAGCCCACCGAGTCGGGTGAGCACCTCGAATGCGACGTCGGCGCTGCGCCACAGGGCGTCGATCTCGACCCGGGCGGCCGGCGCCAGCGCCGGATCGGTCAGCGCGAGTCCGTTGCCGAAGATCACCACATTGGCGCCGAGATCGGCCAGCCGCAGCAGCTGCGGCGTGGCCACACCCTCACCGAAGAGCAGATCGAGACCCTCGCCGACGAAATAGAACCGCCACAGCGGCCCGAGATCGCCGTGATAGATCTCCCTGGTCGAGGAGACGATCAACGAGCCCTGCTGGGCGATCGAGTCGACGATCTTGAAGTAGTCGGCCGCGTTCGCGGTGGTCCCGCCCACCGCGGCCACCGCGTAAGCGAGGTCGACGCTCAGGTGCGCGTCGTATCCGGCCATCGCGACCCGTGCGGGCGACAGTTCGCAGCGGCGGGCGAGGTCGAAGTAGTTGGTCCACTGCGGATCGGTCGGCGCGCCGGTGAACTCGGCGTGCACGTTGCGCAGGAAGCGGGACAGCAGCTCGAGGCTGATCCGATGCGCCCACTCCGGATCGGTGAACGAAGCCGGGTCGCGCTGCAACGGCATCACCGCGGCCTGCTCGACGGCATCGAGGCCGAGCGCGAAGACGCCGCGCAGGTCGCGGTGCTCGACCAGGATCTGGGTGAGCTGCCGATGGTTTTCGACTGCTTGCTCGAGCTGTTCCATCGATGAGCCGGCGAGCGTGGTCGTGTCCGAAAGCTTCGCGATCGAGGTGATTTCGGCGGGCGACAGCGGTGTACCGCAGGCCGAGTCGGCGACCGCGGTGGCCTGCCCGATACCGAAAAGGCCGGTGGAACCGAGGATCAGGGCCGAGGCGACGGCGAGGCGGATGGTCGTGATCATGTGCTGCTCCGGGATGTTCACGCACCGCGTTGTGCGTCGGCGACGGTCGATCGTGCGCAGACGGTCGGCGCCGGCGAGGGCGAGAGGCTCCGGCGAAACCGGAGGTGGCCCAACATTAGCCGACCGGATGGTCCGCGGGCAGCCACCGAGCCGGCTCCGGAGTGTTACTGCCCGGGAGCGCAGGTTCCGCCCGGCAGGCAGACGCCGGAGATGTCGGAGATCAGGAAGCCCGCGCCGATCACCAGCGACCCCACCGCGATCAGCCCGAACAACCCGACCCAGACGATTCCCGGCAGGTGCGTGAGGCGCGCGAGCTGGTCCGCGTCGGAGGCGACGTCCTCCTGATAGCGGCTGCGCAACTGCCGGGACCGCCCGCGCTGCAACTCGATCACCGGCCGCGCCCCGGCCAGCAGCAGGAACCACGCGCCGAGATAGGCGAAACCCGCCTGCAGCGTGTCGGTGCCGAACCAGGACACCGCGAACACCGTTGCGCCGACCGCGAATACGGTCAGCATGCCGTACACGTTGCGGGTCATGACCAGCACCGCGGCCAGCAGCGCGATGGCCACCCACAGCATCAGCGTGATCCGGCTCGCGCCGAGCAGCGCGGCGAAGCCCAGCCCGAGCAGCGGCGGCCCCGGATAACCCGCCATCGTCGTCAGAATCATGCCCAGCCCGTAGGGCTTTCCGCTCGACACGGTGAGACCCGAAGTGTCCGAATGCAATCGGATGCTGTTGAGCTTGCGCCCGGTGAGCAGCGCGACCAGCGCGTGCCCACCCTCGTGCGCGATGGTGACGATATTGCGGGTGAACCGCCAGACGGGGGTGTATCCGACCAGCACGAGCGCCACGACGCCCGCACCGGCCACCAACCACCACGGCGGCTGGGTTTGCGTTGTCGTCAAGCGGTCGACGATGGAGGTGCCCCGCTCGACCCATTCGGCTCTGTCCACCGCCGCACCTTATCCGGCGTCGGACATCTCCGCTCGGAGCTGACGTTTGTAGATCTTCCCGGCATCGTCGCGGGGGAGTTCGGTGACGATCCGCAGCACCCTCGGCACCTTGTACGCGGCGAGCTGCCCGGCCAGGCCGGCCCGGATGCCGTCCGCGCTCAGCTCGGCGCCCGGGCGCGGAACGACCTGCGCGGCAACGGCTTCGCCGAGATCGCCGGAGTGCGGGATGCCGAACACCGCGACGTCCTCGACGCCGTCCAGGGCCATGATCGCGTTCTCGATCTCGGCGGGATAGATGTTCACCCCGCCGGAGATGATCAGCTCGCTGGAGCGTCCGGTGAGGTAGAGGTAGCCGTCCTCGTCGAGGTAGCCGCGGTCGCCGACGGCGAGGAAATCCGGTAGCGGACTGGGCGCTTCGCCGGTGTCGTGCAGGTAGCGGAACTTCGGCCAGTAGTCGGCGCCGCGCACGAACACCTGGCCGGTCTGGCCGGTGGGCAGCGGCTCGCCCGCGTCGTCGAGGACCACGACGGCGGCACCGTCCGCCGGGCGGCCGACGCTGCCCGGATGCGCCAGCCACTCGCTGGCGGAGATCCAGGTGATGGTGCCGGCTTCGGCGCAGCCGTAGAACTCGATCAGCGCGTCGCCGAACCAGTCGATCGCGGCCCGCTTCACCGCGGGCGGACAGGGGGCCGAGGAGTGGATGATGTGAGTGAGACTGGAGACGTCGTAGCGGGCGCGCACGTCCGCGGGCAGCGAGAGCAGCCGCGACAGCATGGTCGGCACCACCTTGGCCTGAGTGATGCGGCGCTCGTCGATCAGGCGCAGGAATTCCTCGGCGTCCCAGCGCGGCATGATCGTGATGTTCGTGCCGACCCGCAAGGCAAGTGTGGCAATGCCGTTCGGGCTCGCGTGATAGAGCGGGCCGGGGATCACCGCCTGCCCGCGCGGTGTGAGGCCGAGCCGCTTGGCCGCGCTGCCGGCGATGGACAGCCACTGATGTGGCGTCATGCGTTCCCGCAGTACGCCTTTGGGTTTGCCGGTGGTGCCGGAGGTGTAGATCAGACCGGTCGAGTCGTCGCGCGAGCCCTCGATGCGGCCGAGCGGTTCGACGTGCGTTTCGATCCACTGTTCCAGGGTGGCGTGCCTGCCGGTCGGCTCGGCCAGCGCGGGGTCCGCTCCCGTCGCGGCGAGCAGTTCGCTCGGCATGGCGATCTCGAGGATGGTCGTATCCGATTGCGGTACAGCCTTTTCGACGATATCGATGAACTCGGTGTGCGCGATCACCAGGCGCGCACCGCTGTCGCCGAGCACGTGCGCGACCTCCGGCACCTGCCAGCGCGTGTTGATCGGCACCGAATTCGCCCCGCACGCCGCGACCGCCAGGGACACCTCGAGAAACTCGATGTCGTTGCGGATCATCATCGCCACCCGATCACCCGGCCGCACCCCCGCCGCCGCGAGGCCGGCGGCTAGCCGTCCCGCCCGCTGATGCGCCTCGGCCTGCGCTCTTACGCGACCCGCGCAGGTGATGGTTGGTGTTGAACTGCTGCCCGAAGCATCGCCCATGTTTCGCAGTCTGCCACTTCCTCAGCTAACGGGTAGCGCAAGCCGGGTCATGAGGTCTTGGTGAGTATTCCGGACATGTCGCCGATGATGCTGGCGGTGCGGTAGGACAATGTGCCGTCGGGGAGTAGCTGGAGGTGTGTGGTCTTGCCGTCGTCGTTGCAGCCGCCGCCGTCCTCGGTGAGTCGTGCGGTGAGGGTGAGTTGTTCGTCGTCGGCGGCCGTCAATGTTTCCGCTCGGCCGCAGGTCGCGCCGGAGACTCGCCCGGTATTGGTGGAGCTGCCGAGTTCGTCGCCGACCGTTCCCGCATTCAAGGTCAGCACGACGTCGAAGGTGGCCAGTTTGTCTTCGACTGCGCCTTTCCATTCGCCGACGAACGCTTCCGGCAATTCGGCGGCCGGGTCGCCCGGCGACGCGGTGGAGTGGTCGGTGGAGCTGTTGGAATCGGTGAACTGTTTGGTTATCACGAATGCGGCAATCGCTACCACGAGGCACAGCACCAGCCCGCCGGCGATCAATGCGATGCGGCGGCGTGCGCGGTTGGGGTGTGCGCCCGGCTGTGACGCGCCGTATGGCCCGTCCTGCGGGTGTGGGGTCCCGTACGGCCCGCCTTGCGGGTACGGAGTGCCGTACGACCCGTCTTGCGGCGCCACGTATTGGTGTGCGTGCGGCGGGGTATAGGACCGGTCTTGCGGCGCCGCCTGGGCGTGCGGCGGGGTGTTCGAACCGTCTTGCGGCCCATAGGAATACTGCTGACCTGCGGGATCGGGCGCACCCTTCCACCACGATCGCGGCGTGACATTCGGTTGTCCGGCACCGGGCATGCTGGTGGCGGTCCGCGCGTTCGGATCCGTGACCGGCCGCGCATTCGGATCCGTGACCGGCCGCGCGTTCGGATCCGTGAACGGTTGCACCACGGTTTCCGCTGTCCGGGTCGGGTTCGGCTGCTTGCTCAACGCGTCGGGCACATCGAACGGCCCGGAGTCCAGATCCAGCAACTGCACCGCACGCCGGCTGACCTCCTCCAACGCGGCACCCGGGAGCCAGCCGCCGCGGCCGGGCAGGCCGAGGGCGGTCAGGTCGGCGATGATGCGTTCGGGGGTCGGGCGGGCGGCGGGATCCTTGGTGAGGCAGGCGGCGATGAGTGGGCGCAGTCGATCCGGGACCGCGTCGAGGCGCGGCTCCTCGTAGACGACTCGCCACAGCATCTGCACCATGTCGCCGATGCCGAACGGACCCTGCCCGGTGGCGGCGAACACCAGCACGCCGCCGAGCGCGAACACGTCGGTGGCCGGGCCGACCGGGTCGCCGGTGACCTGCTCGGGGCACATGAATCCCGGTGAGCCGATGACCTTTCCGGTGGTGGTGAACTGGCTGTCATCGATCGCGCGGGCGATGCCGAAGTCGATCACCTTGGGGCCGTCGAGGGCGAGCAGCACGTTGGACGGTTTGAGATCGCGGTGCACCAGGTCGGCGGCGTGCACGGCGACCAGCGCCTCGGCCAGCCCGTGCGCGAGCACCAGCAGCGAGTTCTCGGCGAACGGTCCGTACTCCCCGACCGCCTCGGTCAGCGAGAATCCGGCGACGTATCCGGTGGCCAGCCAGGGCGGGTCCGCCTCCACGTCGGCGTCCAGCACCGGCGCGGTGAACTGTCCGCCGACCCGGCGCGCCGCGGTCACCTCGCGGCGGAACCGCTCGCGGAATTCGTTGTCGCCGACCAGATCCGGCCGGATCACCTTGACGGCTACGGTCCGGCCACCGGCATTGCGACCGAGGTAGACCCGCCCCATGCCGCCCGCACCGAGCACGCCGAGTAGCCGGTAGTCGCCGATCCGCGTCGGATCATCTGCGCCGAGCGGTCGCATCGCGATGCTGGTTCCCTTCGAGTGTCGAACATCGAAAGGTTACCTACCCGGCGACGTGCTGTCCGGTTCAGTTACCGGTTGTCAACCGGCCACCGTGCTCGGCACCGGCGCCGGACGATCATGGCGGACATACTTCGCCAGCAGATAGGCCGCGATCGCCGCGGGAATGTTCATCAGCACCCCGTACACCGCGCCCGGCACCGCCATCGCGTCGTTGTGCAGCACGGAACCGGCGATGGCGATGGCGATCGCGCCGTTGTGAATACCGATCTCCATGGCCGAGGCGATCGCCTGATCCGCGTCGACCTTGCACAGCCGCGGCACGAAATAGCCGACGGCCAGGCTGATCACGGCGAACACCAGGCTGAGCGAGGCGAGCTTGCCGATGTTCTCGCTGAGCGTGCCGAAGTTCTTCGCCACCGCCGCGAGCACCACCAGCGCCAGCACCACGATGGAGAGGATCTTGACGTTCCCGCGCATCCGCTCGGCCCACCCGGTGAACCGGCGGTGCACCCACATCCCGATCGCGACCGGGACCAGCACGATCGCGAACACCTGCGCGAACTTGTCCGGCCGCAGCCCGAACGACCCGTCGCCGTCCATGAACCGGCTGTAGGCGAACGCGACGATCAGCGGCATGGTGAACACGGCGAGCACCGAATTGATCGCGGTGAGCGTGATATTCAGCGCGACGTTGCCGCCCGCGATGTGGCTGAACAGGTTGGCCGACGGGCCGCCCGGCGACGCGGCGAGCAACAGCATGCCCACGGCCAGCGCGCCTTCGAGCTGGAACAGGTAGATCAGGCCGAGGCAGACCGCGGGCAGTAGCACCATCTGGCAGAGCAGGGCGACCACCGCCGCTTTGGGATAGCGCAGCACCCTGGCGAAATCGTCCACGGCCAAGGTCAATCCGAGTCCGAACATCACCAAGGCCAGGGCCAGCGGTAAGCAGACCGCGAAAATCGTTGAACCCATGCGGGTCTCCTCTCAGCCGAACGGCCGACCCGCGCGCGGCCGACACCGAGCGTCGACGTTATCGATCTCCGGCGCGGGTCGCCAGCCCAATATTCGAGGGTGCCGGCGATTACCCGGCGACTATCTCGCCGTCGGCGGCCGATCGGCGCGCGGCGTCCAGGATGCGCAGGGTGGCAACGGCGTCGCGCGGGTCGACCGGCACTTTGCCGCCGTCGAGCAGCGCGGCGGCCAGTTCGGCGTAGAAGGCGGGGTAGTCGCCCGCGAGGGTGGCGACCGGTTCGACGGCGGGTTCCGCGCCGAGCACCCCCCAGTGCGCGGATTCGACTGCGCCCCAAGGCTTGCCGTCGTCAGGCCGGCGACCGTCACGCAGCGCGCTCTCCTGCGGATCGAGTCCGTGGACGACGTAGCCGGCCTCGGAGCCGAGCACGCGGAAGCGTGGGCCCAGTTGCGGCGCAACGGCACTCATCCAGAGGTGCGAGCGGACTCCCGAGGTGTGGGTGAGCGCGACGAAGGCGTCGTCGTCTGTCTTGATGCCGGGACGTCGCCGATCCAGTTCGCAATACACGGATTTCACCGGCCCGAACAGCGTCAGCGCCTGATCGATGAGATGACTGCCGAGGTCGAAGAGGAGTCCCGCACCGTCGGCGGCGCCGCCCACCTCGCGCCAGCCGCCCTTCGGCACCGGACGCCAGCGCTCGAACCGGGACTCGAAGCGGCGGACCTCGCCGAGCCGGCCCGCCTCGATGAGGGCGCGCGCGGTCAGGAAGTCGCCGTCCCAGCGTCGATTCTGGAAGACGGTCAGCACGAGTCCGGCTTGCTCGGCGCGTTCGACCAGGTCTTCGCCGTCGGCGACGGTCACCGCGAACGGCTTGTCGACGACCACCGGCAGTCCCGCGTCCAAGGCCTGTGCGGCCAGCGGCGCGTGCGTGCGGTTGGGCGTCGCGACGACCACCAGGTCGAGGCCGGACGGATCCGCGAAGAGCTCATCGGTGGTCGCGACGACCCGCACGCCGGGATGTTCGCGTTCGGCCTGGGCGGCACGTTCGGGGTTGCCGGTCACCACCACCGCGACCCGCATCCGTGGTTCGGCGGCGATCAGCGGAGCATGGAAGACCGACCCGGCCAATCCGTATCCGACAACTGCGACGTCCAGGCTCATGTCTCGACGCTAGCGGAGGCAGCTCCGATCTGACCATCGACCGTCCGCAACCGTGAAGCAACCTTAGTCTTGCTTACGATCCGTGCCGGACGGTAGCTGCGCCTCGTCGCCACCCTTGCAATGCTTCCATCTGGAAACGTGTATGCGACAGTGCCTCTCGTCGTTCCACTGTTCGCCGGCGACCGTGTTTACGCCGTATTCTCCTGCGATAATTCGGCAATTCTTCAGCAAATCTTAGAACAATCTTAAAGCGTTCCCTATCGGGCAAATCGGAAATGACGGCGCGTGACAGATGTCACCAGCGCGCATTTTGGCAGTGCTCGTTTCCAGTTGTTGCCGCCGATTCATGCGGCCTGAGGTGGTGCTTTACGGAATATTTGCAATACGTCCGGTGACCTGCGGCGAACTGCCTTCAGTTGGCAAATTCGGGGTTTGCTGTCGAAATACTGGCGTGCCTGACCTACCGTGTGAAACGGCGCTTAGTCAATGCTGATACGGCGTTCTATATCGCCCCTTCTCGCAGACCCAACGGAGGCCGCACATGCGTGTGCCGCTGATTACGGCGAAGAAAACTCGAACCGAAATGACGTCCCGGATACCGGGCAAGGTGGTGCCGCGCCTGTCCACCGACATGCTCACCAGACTGCCCGCCACGGTCGCCAAGCCGGGGTTTGCCCCGCGGAGCCTGAGCACCGGCATCCTGCACCTCGGCTGCGGCTCGTTCCACCGGGCGCACCAGGCCCTGGCTACTCAGCACGCGATGAACGAGACCGGCGATCCGCGCTGGGGCATCGCCGCCGTCGCGATCAACCGCCCGACCGTCGTCGACGCACTGCGGGCGCAGGATCACCTGTACACCACGCTGCTGCACGAGGACGGGCAGGCACGGGTGGAGGTGGTCGGCTCGATCACCGAGGCGATCCACGCCCCGTCGGACCTGATCGGGGTGCCGCAGCGGATCGCCGATCCGCGGGTCAAGATCGTCACGCTGACCGTCACGGCCAGCGGCTACTGCGTTTCGCCGGTCACCGGCCGGTTAGAGGTGGACTGCCCCGGCGTCCGTCATGACCTGCGCTCGCCGACTCGGCCGATCACCCCGATCGGCATGCTCGCGCAGGGGCTCGAGCTGGTCCGCCGTCGAGGCGGCACCCCGCCGGTGGTGATCAGCTGCGACAACCTGTGCGCCAACGGCAGCACCCTCCGTCGCGCGGTCATCGATTTCGCGCTGCTGCGCGACGATCACCTTGCCGAGTGGATCGCCCGGCACGTGCAGTTCCCGAACAGCGTGGTGGACCGCATCGTGCAGCCGACCGCGCCGACCGACGCCGCGGTGGCGCGCAACTGGCTCGGCGGCATCGAGGATCTCGCGCCGGTCTCGGCCGAGCCGTTCATGACCTGGACCATCGAGGACTTCGAGGGCGAACGCCCGCAGTGGGAACTCGGCGGCGCCCAATTCGTCGCCAACGTCAAGGATTACGAGCTCGCGAAGCTGCGCCTGCTCAACGGCACGCACATGCTGCTGGCCTACCTCGGCGGCGTGGCGGGGCACCGCACCATCGCCGACGCGACGGCCAGTCCGGCGCTCGCGGCGCTGGCCCGGCAGTTCATGCTGGACGAGCAGGGGCCGACGCTGGCCCTCGCCGAACCCGAATTGCGCAGGACCGTGGACGATTTGATGCGTCGGTTCCGCAATCCGGCCATCGCCCAGGACATGACCCGAATCGGCCGCAACGGTTCGGACAAGATGATGCCCCGGGTCGTCGACGCGCTGCGCGACAACATCGAGGCGGGTCGCCCCACGCCCGGCGCGACCCTGCTGATCGCCGCCTGGATCCGCTGGTTCACCGCGAGCCACGCCCCCGGCGCGGTGATGGAGCTGATCGATCCGCGCGAGGACTCGCTCGCCGTGCTGGTGGACAGCGATCCGCACCGCTGTGCGCAGGCGTTCTTGCAGCGCACCGATATTTTCGGCACGCTACCGGAGCTGGATAGAGTGCAGCGACAGGTCGGTGACGCCCTGGCGGAGATCAGCCGCGACGGGGTCGAGGTCGCGGTCCGGCGCAGGTTGGCGCCGCAGGCGGAAGGGAGCAACGGATGAACGCCGAAAGTCCGGTTCGCGCGGTAGTTTTCGATATGGACGGGTTGCTCATCGACTCGGAGAGCCTGGCCATGGAGTCGTTGGTCACTGCGGGCGCCGAGCTCGGCTACGAGATGCCGATCGAGTTCTGCCGCAGCATGATCGGCGTCCCCGCCGACCGCTGCCGTACCCTGGCCGCGGCCGCGTACGGGCGGGGTTTCCCGCTCGAGGAGTACTTCGCGCTGCACGACGAGCACCTGCGCGTGCTGGTCGACAGCGGCCGGTTGCAGACCAAGCCGGGCGCGGTCGAGCTGCTGGACGCGCTGGAAGCGCAGGGTGTGCCGAAGGCGATCGCCACCTCCTCGTCGCGCGAGCGCGCCGACCATCATCTGCAACTGGCCGGCATCGCGGACCGGTTCGACGTGGTGGTGACGCGTCAGGACGTGACCAAGGGCAAGCCCGACCCCGAGCCGTATCTCGAGGCGATGGCCGCGCTCGGCGGTGAGACGGAAACCACACTCGCGCTGGAGGATTCGACCAACGGTCTGCGCGCCGCGCACGCAGCGGGCCTGCGCTGCATCCTCGTCCCGGACCTGGTGCAGCCGACCGAGGAGTCCCGCCGGCTCGCCCACCGGCTGTATCCGGACCTGCATCAGGTCATCGAATACCTCGCGGTGGCCAATGCGCCCTCGCCCGCCTCGACCGCCTAGGCTGATCCGAGCTCGATCGAATCTGTCGGCGGACCTGAAGAGGATCTTTCGTGGTGCGGATAGCTCGACCTGTCTTCGTGATGTGCGCCGGATTGACCGTGGCGGCGGCCGGATGTGCCGCCGACAACGACACGGGGTCGTCGGAGACCCACGTGCACAATGCGGCGCCGACGACGTCCGGGCTGCCCGCCCGGTGCGGTGTCGATCTGACGGCGTCGGTGATCCAGTCCGCGATCACCGCGTTGCCGGTCGAGCCGGTCACGCACGCGGCGTGGTCGAGCGATCCGCGCGGTTTCGAGGGGAACTTCGATCCGTGCGCCACCCTGTCCACCGTGATCATCACGGTGCAGGGGGCGACGGGGAGTTCGCCGAACCAGGCCTTGCTGTTCCACAAGGGCAACTACCTCGGCACCGCGACGCCCGAGGCGCACGGTTTCACCTCGCTGGACGTCGACCGCACCACCGACGACACCGTCGGGTTGGCCTACAAGACGCCCGGCAGCTGCAATGCCTGCCCGGACGGCACCGTCACCCGTGTCCAATTCCATTGGGAGGGACAGAAAGTGCGCACGATCGGCACGCCGCCGAAGTAGCCGCACGCCTTCTGATTTCCCGCACCGAGAATCGCATGCAAATCCTGGTGCGAAAAATCAGAAGGCGTGCGTCAGTGCTCGGCCCACCGTTGCACCCAGACCTGGAGGGGCGCGAGGGCGGCGACGAGGTCGAGGCCGTCGGCGCTGAGCTGGTAGCCGGTGGGTTCCGCGGCGACGACCCCTGCGTCGCGCAGTTCGCGTAGGCGATCGTTGAGCACGCTCGCCGATACGCCGCCGCACAGCGCCTGCAACTCGCGAAACGTCACGGCGCGTCCGTCGCGCAACTCCCACAGCACGCGCAGCGCCCACCGCCGGCCGAGCAGATCCAGCAGCACCATGATCGGCCGCCCGGTCTGTGATCCCCGGACCGGTTCGCCGACCGCCGGAGTCTTGTTCGCTTCGGATTCCGAAGCTACCATCGTCACCATCCTTGCTCTGATTTTCGAAGCAAGAATACTCCGTCATCGCTGCAAGCATGAGGATCTACCATGAGTGACACCGCACGCATCGCCCCGCTGAGCCCGCCCTATGCTCCCGAAATCGAGGCGCAGCTACTCAAATGGATGCCGCCCGGCTCGGCCATCGAACCGCTGGCTCTGTTCCGCACCCTTGCACTGCACGACGACCTCTTCGGCCGCATGCGCCCCCTCGGCGCCGGCATTCTCGGCCACGGCCGCGTCCCGCCCCGCGACCGCGAGATCGTCATCCTTCGCACCTGTGCCCGCGCGAACGCCGAATACGAATGGGGCATCCACGCCGTAATCCAGGCTCCCGAGGTCGGATTGACGGCCGAGCAGATCGACGCGACGGTCATCGGCAAGCCCGACGACCCGGCTTGGTCGGCGGACGACACAGTCCTGGTGCGGCTCGTTGACGAAATCCACGACACCGCAACAGTTTCCGATGGGCTCTGGACGGAACTCAGCGCCCGTTACCCGGACGACCAAATCCTCGAACTGATCACCGCCACCGGCTGGTACCGCCTGCTCAGCACCGTAATCAACACTGCCCGTATCGAACACGAGACCTGGGCGCGCCGCTTCCCGGCCTGAATCAGCGATCCGTCTTCGCCTCGCGGGTAACCGCCGAGTACTCCTGTTCCGGCCGTCCGGTGCTGCCGTAGCGCAGGCTCATGCGGAGGGTTCCGGTGCCGACGAGGTTGGCGAGGTAGCGCTGGGCGGTGGCGCGGGAGATGCCGATGGCGGTGGCCACCTCGCCGGCCGAGAGCGGGGTGCCCGCTTCGAGAATCGAGTGCAGGACAAGGTCTTTGGTGGGGGAGGCGACGGTGGTGGGAGCGTGGGTGGTCGTGGTGGGGCGGAGGGCTTGAAGGGCGGCGTCGACGCGCGCGTTGTCCACCTGCGGGGCGGTGAGGATGCGCCGGTAGCGGGCGTACGCGGCCAGGCGGGCGGCGAGTTCGGTGTGCGGGAAGGGTTTGACGAGGAAGGCGAGCGCGCCGGCGGACAGCGCGGCCCGCACCGCGCCGCTGTCCGTGGAAGCGGTCAGAACCATGGCGTCGCAGCGTAATTCGCGGACGAAGTCGATGCCGGAGCCGTCGGGCAGGTAGACGTCGACGAGGGCCAGGTCGACCGGTTCGGCGGCCAGGATCTCGCGCGCCGTGCCCAGGGTGTTGGCGGTCCCGGCAACGGTGAAACCCGCGATGGAGTCGACGATTCCGGCATGCAGGTTCGCCACGCGGAAATCATCGTCGACGACGAGAACGGTCAGATCTGATGGAGCCATGACGCCTTACTGTCTACGAGCACTTCGGGTATGCGGGCATTGAATTCGGCACCGGTCAACGGGGGAGTACCCCCGCGCGGACTGGCCAGCCGGACATCGCCGCCGTGATTGCGGGCGATCTGCCGGATGAGCGCCAGGCCGACGCCGCGGCCGCCGGGCACGTCGCCGCTGTCGCGGGTCGAGGTGCCCTCGGTGAACAGGACGTCGATCAACTCCGGCGCGACGCCGTCACCGCTGTCCGCGACGACGATGTGCAGCGTCGAATCCTCCTGCACCAGTTCGACTTCCACCTGTTTGACCGGATTGTCGGAGGCGCGCACCGCCTCGATCGCGTTGTCGAGCAGGTTGCCGAGCACGGTGGTCACGTCGACGGGATCGGCTAGGCTGCCGTCCACCCAGGTGTTCGGGCCGAGCACCAGCTCGACGCCGCCTTCGCGCGCGTGCGCCGCCTTTGCCGCGAGGAACGCCTGGAGGTAGGCGTCGTGGATCGCGTCGATGCCGGGTGCGGCCGCCCCGAGCGGGCCGGCGCCGATCATCTCATCGATCGACCGCGAGGCTTCCTCGGTGCGTCCGCCATGTAGCAAGCCGCTGATCAGGTGCATTTTGTTGGAGAACTCGTGGCGCTGCGCGCGCAACACCGTGCTCATCGACTGCACGGCGTCGAGCTGGCGGGTCAGCGCCTCCACGTCGGTGCGGTCGCGCACGGTCAGCACCGCGCCCAGATCGCGCCGGTCCCGGTGCACCGGCCGCGCCGCGACGACGACGATGTGCGAACCGACGGTGGCCGACGCGGGCTGCTCGTCGAGCCCGCGGAAAACCTCGAGTACCCGTGGGGTCAGCCCGATCTCGTCCACCGGCCGCCCGATGTCCGCGCCGATGCCGAGCAGCCTGCGCGCCTCGTCGTTGACAAACGTTGTGCGCCAAGCGGAATCGACCGCCAGCACGCCGCGGCCGATGCCGTGCAGCACCGCGGCCTGGCCACGCACCAGCTCGGCGAGTTCGGCCGGCTCCAATCCGAGCGTCAGCCCGCGCCAGCGTCGGGCCAGCAGCATGGATCCCGCGATTCCGACCAGCAGCGCGGCGCCGATCAGCAACCCGGCGGTCCGCAGGTCGTCGAGCAGCTGATCGCGCACCGCGTCGGTGGAGATGCCCACACTCACCGCGCCCACGATACGGTCCGAACCAGGTTCCAGCACAGGAACTTTCGCCCGCACCGAATCCCCGAGCGTGCCGCGCTCCTCGGCGATCACCTCCCGCCCGGCCAGCGCGCCGGACGGATCGGTACTCACGTGCTCGGCGATCCGCGCCGCGTCCGGATGCGCCAGCCGGATGCCCGAGTCGTCGGTGATCACCACGAACAGTGCGTCCGTGCGCTGCGTGGTGTCGATCGCGATCCGTTCCAGCGGTCCGGCGGCCAGCTGTTCGCGCACCTGCGGGTCGGTGCTGATCGCCCCGGGCGCGTACTTGGTCACCTCCTCGCGAACCACGGGCTCGGCGGCGACCGTGCGCGCGATCGCGAGGGCGCGCTGGCCGTATCCGTCGCGCAGGCGCCCGTCGCTGAGGTAGCCGAAGACGGCGAAGGCGACGCCGAGGGTCAGGGTGACCACCACGATCTGCAACAGCAGAACTTGAGTCCTCAATCGCACGGCCGGCGCGCCCTCATTGGCCATTGGCGCAGCATAGACCACCCACCGGGGGTGAGCAGAATGCGCAGAACCACCGAATCGGCACTTTGCACGGCTTGTGCGCACAAGCTCCGCGGTGTGACCGGGGCCACGTACGTTCGCTCTACCTCGATCTCGCAGGAGCTAGAACCATGAACCACCCACTCATCGAGCTGCGGAGCGCGACGAAGCGTTTCCCCGGCACCGGGGGCGGCATCCACACCGCCGTCCGGAACCTCGACCTGGAGGTCCGTCCCGGCGAATTCGTCTCCGTGGTCGGCCCGACCGGCTGCGGCAAGTCGACCACCCTGTCCCTGGTCTCCGGCCTCGAACCCGCCTCGGCCGGCCGGACGCTGGTGCGCGGCAAGGACGTCGACGGCATCCCGGACGGCATCGGCTACATGTTCCAGCAGGACGCGGTGCTGCCGTGGAAGTCCGTGCTGGACAACGTCGCCCTCGGCCCGCGCCTGCGTGGCGCGTCGAAAGCCGAAGCGCGGGAGAAGGCTTCGGTCTGGGTGCACAAGGTCGGCCTGGCCGGGTTCGAGACCTACTACCCGCATCAGCTCTCCGGCGGCATGCGCAAGCGCGTCGCGCTGGCGCAGACGCTGGTCAACGATCCGGAAATCCTGCTGATGGACGAGCCGTTCAGCGCGCTCGACGTGCAGACCCGCCAGCTCATGCAGGACGAACTGCTGCGCGTGTGGGCGGGCACCGGCGCGGCGGTCATCTTCGTCACCCACGACCTGGAGGAGGCGATCGTGCTCGCCGACCGGGTGGTCGTCATGACGGCGAGCCCGGCGACGGTGTGCGGCAACTTCGCCGTCCCGCTCGACCGGCCACGCGATGTCGAAGAGATCCGGCTCACCACCGAATTCCGGGATATCTACAAGGAAATCTGGGAAACGCTGCGCGACGAGGTCGAGGCGGCTCGAGCCACCAGGGGGACGGTAGCTGGCGGAGCCAGCGGGGCGGGTAAGGAAGGTGCCTCCCGTGTCGCATAACGTCATCGAAAAGGGCTCGGCCGCAACGGCGGTGCCGGAGAACGAGACCGAAGAGCAGATCCTCAACCGGGTCCGCACCAACGCCCGGCGGGTGCGTGTGCGCACCTGGGGTCTCCGATTGGCTTTGGTCGCACTGTGGCTCGGCTCCTGGGAGCTGACCGCCTCGCTGTGGATCGATCCGTTCTTCTACTCCAAGCCGTCGCTGATCTGGGACCGCCTGGTCGAATGGTTCACCGAAGGAACCCAATTCGGCTCGATCTGGTTGCAGATCTTCACCACGGTCCAGGAGGCCGTGCTCGGCTTCCTGATCGGCGCGGTCGCCGGCGTAGTGCTCGGCACGCTGCTCGGCCGCAGCCGGTACTGGGCCGACGTGCTCGCGCCGTTCATCAAGGCGCTCAACGCGGTTCCGCGCATCGTGCTCGCGGCGCTGTTCATCATCTGGTTCGGTCTCGGGCTCAGCTCGAAGGTCGCGACGGTGGTCGTGCTGGTGTTCTTCGCGGTGTTCTTCAACGCCTTCACCGGTGCTCGTGAAGTGGACGGCAACGTCATCAACAACGCCCGCATCCTCGGCGCGGGCAAGCGGCAGGTGCTCACCGCGATCGTGCTGCCCAGCGCGACCACCTGGATCCTGTCCAGCCTGCACACCGCCTTCGGCTTCGCGCTGATCGGCGCGGTGGTCGGTGAATATGCCGGTGCCAGTAAGGGTTTGGGCCTGCTGATCAGCAACGCCCAGGGCACCTTCGACTCGGCAGGCATCTACGCGGGCATGATCATCATCACGGTGATCGCGCTGCTCGCCGAATGGGCGATCGGCTTCGCCGAGGGCAAGCTGCTGAAATGGCGTCCTTCGCAGGCGACTTCGGGCCACGGGATCTGAGCATGAGGTACCGCAAACATGTGTCGGTCGTCCTCGTCGCCATCGCGGCGCTGCTGCTGGCCACGGGATGCCGGGATTCCCGGCACATTCCGATGGCGAACGGGCGCCCGCAGATCACCATCATGGTCGGCGGGCTGGAGAAGGTGATCTATCTGCCCGCGATGCTCACCAAGCAGCTCGGCTTCTTCGACAGCAACGACATCGACGTGAAGCTGCTCGGCGAGCAGTCCGGCGCGAATGCCGAAACCGCGCTGCTCACCGGCGATGTGCAGGGCGTGGTCGGGTTCTACGACCACACCATCGACCTTCAGGCCAAGGAGCAGTGCATCCGCTCGGTGGTGCAGTTCTCCGACGTGCCCGGCGAGGTGGAGCTGGTCTCCAAGCAGGACGCGGCGACCATCAAGTCGACCGCGGACCTGCGCGGCAAGAACCTGGGCGTCACCTCGCTCGGTTCCTCGACCGACTTCCTCACCCAGGCGCTCACCGGCCAGCAGGGCATGACCACCAAGGACTACACCCGGGTGAAAGTCGGTGCGGGACAGACGTTCATCGCCGGCATGAACCACAACGGCATCGACGCCGGCATGACCACCGACCCGACCGTCGCGCAGATGATCAACTCCGGTGAGGCCGAAATCCTGGTCGACATGCGCACCGAAGCCGGCACCCGGGCCGCCCTCGGCGGCCTGTACCCGGCCACCTCGCTGTACATGAACTGCGCGACCATCGATGCCCACCCGGACATCGTGCGCAAGCTCGCGGCGGCCTTCGTGCAGACGCTGAAGTGGATCAAAACCCATACGCCGGAAGAGATCGCGGCCAAGATGCCCTCGCAGTACGCGAGCGCGGGCAAGGACCTCTACATCCAGTCCATCCGCGACTCGATCGGCATGTTCAACGGCGATGGCCTGATGAAACCCGAAGGCGCCCAGAACGTTCTGAACATCCTCGGCAAGTATTCGCGCAACGTGGCACCGATGAAAGACCGCATCGATCTGTCCAAGACCTACACCACCCAATTCGTAGAGGAGGCGTTGCGCGCGCCCAAGCAGTAGCGCGTTCAGGCGATGCGCCGTCCAGGGGTCCTGGGCGGCGCATTTGCGTGCGCGGGAGCTTGTTCCGCGCACGCTCGGATGGCCGGATCTGTGGGCTGCGCGTCCTTGTGGACATATCCGGGGTGTTCGAGACTGGGGACATGGAGTCGAACGGTGACGTGGTGGTCGCGGTATCCGAGGGTGTGTTGCTGCTCGACGTCGCCGGGCCGGTTCAGGTGTTGCACTGGGCCGGGCATCGGGTTCGGTTCGCGTCACCGGACGGGCGGGATGTGTGCACCGATGTAGGTGTGCCGCTGGGGGTTTCGGAAGCGCTCGGCGAACTGGCCGGGCCGATCGATACGTTGCTCGTGCCGGGATACGCGCCGGAGGGGCCGGTTCCGGCCGATCTGGTCCGGTCGGTCCGGGCCGCGGGCGCGAGAGCGCGGCGCGTGGCTTCGGTGTGCACCGGCGCGTTGGTCCTGGCCGAAGCGGGCCTGCTGGACGAGCGGCGGGCGACGACGCATTGGCTGGCCTGTGCGCAACTGGCGCGACAGTTTCCGCGGGTGCAGGTCGAGCCGGATGCCATCTGTGTGCGGGACGGGCCAATATACACCTCGGCGGGGGTCACGGCGGGTATCGATCTGGCGCTCGCGCTGGTGGAAGAAGACCACGGGGTCGAGTTGGCGCGCTCGCTCGCCAAGTATCTCGTGGTGTATCTGCGGCGTCCCGGTGGTCAAGCCCAGTTCAGCATGCGCGCGGGCCTCGGGCAGCCGCGCAGCAGCGGTTTGCGTAAGGCGGTCGATTCGGTCGCCGAGGATCTGGCGGCTGACCACAGCCTGGCCGCGATGGCGGCCCGCGCCGCGCTCAGCGAGCGCCACCTGAGCAGGTTGTTTCGTCAGGAGACGGGGCTGACTCCGGCGCAGTACGTCAAGCAGGCGCGGGTGGAGGCCGCGCGGGTCCTGCTCGAAACCAGCGACGACCTGGTCGCCGCGATCGCCCGGCGCAGCGGTTTCGGGTCCGAGGAGACCATGCGCCGCACCTTCGCCGAGGTGCTCGGCACCTCGCCGAGCGACTATCGCGAGCGATTCCGCGCCTCGGCGCTCTGAATCACCCGAATCACTTGAGTCACTGAGGAGTTCAGTCATGTCTTCATCCCTTACGCTCACGCCGCCGTCAACACCGTTGGCGGACAAGGCAAGTGAGTTGATCGAAGGTGCTTTGTCGCTCGCGGTGCGCAACCACAGCGTGCGCGGATTCCTGTTCGGCGGTGCCGTCGCCGCCCGGGAGGGCCTGGGGCCCGGGGCCGATTACGACGAGGAGGTCATGTACCTCATCTGTGCGCTGCACGACCTCGGCCTCGCCGAAAAGGCCGGCGGCGACCAGCGATTCGAGATCGACGGCGCGGACGACGCCGCTCGATTCCTCGAAGACAACGGCGTCACCGATGCCCGGGTCGACCTCATCTGGGATGCCATCGCCGCGCACACCATCGGGTTTACCGGGTCTCCGGTCTACCGCCGTCGCCGCCCGCCCGAGATCTGGATCGCCGTCGAGGGCATCGGCATCGATGTCGCGGGCGGCCCCGCCGATCTGCCGCCCGGCTACGCCGACCAGGTGCATGCCGCCTATCCCCGCCTCGGCGGCAGCCGCGCACTCACCGACGCCATCGAAGCGCAGGGTCTGGCGAATCCGCGGAAGGCGCCGACGACCAGCCTGGCCGGGGAGATCATCCGGCTGCGCCATCCCGAGGTACCCCGGCCGAGCTGGGACGACATCCTCGCCGCGAGCGGGTGGCGGGACTGATCGGCTACCGTCGAGCAGATGACGGGTCTGCCACGAACGAGGGAGCGCCGCGGCGGTGACGTGGTCGCCGCTCCGGTCGCGTTGCCGCCGCGGCGAGCCGTCGAACTGGCCGACGGTTCGAGCGTCGACGTCCGGGTCGCGCCCGGAGTCAATCCTGTTCTGCTGCTGCATGGTTGGGCGCTCACGGCGGATGTGAACTTCTGCCACCTCATGCAACCGGTCGCAGACAGTTACGGCCTGGTCGCGATGGACATGCGGGGGCATGGCCGCGGTCTGCCGTTGGCGGCGGGGGAGCGGTTCGATATCGCGCAGTGTGCCGATGACGCGGCGGCCGTGCTGGACGCGCTCGGCATCGATCAGGTGGTGGTGTGCGGGTATTCGCTCGGTGGACCGGTGGGGCTGGAATTCGCTCGGCGACACCGGGATCGGGTGCGCGGGCTGGTGTTCGAGGCGACCGCGATGGCGTTCGACAGTACGGAGGACAAGGTCGGGCGGGTGTTCTTCCGGGGGTTGCGGCCGTTCGCGCATCGCAGTGGCGGGATCGGGCGGTCGGTGCCGCTGTCCTATTTCTGGAAGGCCCGGCTCAAGTCCGAGGAGGTCGCGCGGCTGTGGCCGTGGTTGCGGGCCGAGCTCGGGCACTGTCATCCGCGGGTGATCGTCGACGTGATTCTGGCCGAGTACGTGTTCGATTTCCGGCCGTATGCGGCGGAAGTCGCTGGATTGCCCGCTGCCGTCGTCGTCACCACGCGAGACGGGGCGGTCCCGCCCAGGGATCAGCGCACATTGGCCGCACTGCTGAATGCGACGGTAATCGAGCTGGTCGCCGCACATGACGTTTTCCTCACCGACCCCGCAAAGTACATAGCGGCAACCCGTTCCGCACTAGAAGCCGTGCTCAACCACTAACCTCCGTCACAGCCGACACCACCCCCACCTGTCGCGCATGAATCTTCTGCCCGCGCACGAGCTGTCCGCCCGCGCAAGAGTTGTTCAGCGTTTTCGTACGCGGGCGCAGAAAACGTGCGCAACGAGCGGACGTCGTGCGCTAAGCCCGGTCACCGATCGAGACCGATCGCTGCTGCGCGTCGCAGTAACCCTCGCCGCGCACGAGTTGTCCGCCCGCGCACGAGTTGGTCAGCAATCTCGTGCGCTGGTGTAGAGGACGTGCGCGGCAAGCGAGGCGGCGTGCGCTCAGTCTGTTCGGCGATCGAGACTGTTGCGGGCGAGTGCTGCCGGGCTCCGCTGCGTTGGTCCCATTTGTCGCGCACGGGTCGTCTGCCCGCGCACGAAATGTGCAGCGATTTCGTGCGCGGGTGTAGAGGACGTGCGCGGCAAGCGGGGAGGCGTGCGCTCAGTCTGTTCGGCGATCGAGACTGTTGCGGGCGAGTGCTGCCGGGCTCCGCTGCGTTGGTCCCATTTGTCGCGCACGGGTCGTCTGCCCGCGCACGAAATGTGCAGCGATTTCGTGCGCGGGTGTAGAGGACGTGCGCGGCAAGCGGGGAGGCGTGCGCTCAGTCTGTTCGGCGATCGAGACTGTTGCGGGCGAGTGCTGCCGGGCTCCGCTGCGTTGGTCCCATTTGTCGCGCACGGGTCGTCTGCCCGCGCACGAAATGTGCAGCGATTTCGTGCGCGGGTGTAGAGGACGTGCGCGGCAAGCGGGGAGGCGTGCGCTCAGTCTGTTCGGCGATCGAGACTGTTGCGGGCGAGTGCTGCCGGGCTCCGCTGCGTTGGTCCCATTTGTCGCGCACGGGTCGTCTGCCCGCGCACGAAATGTGCAGCGATTTCGTGCGCGGGTGTAGAGGACATGCGCGGCCGCAGAAGATATGCGCGGCCAAGCGAGGCGGCGGGTGCGCTCAGTCTGTTCGGCGGCCGAGACTGTTGCGGGCGAGTGTTGCCGGGCTCCGCTGCGGCCCACGTCTCCGTTGGTCCCGCCTGCCGCGCGCGAATTGTCTGCCCGCGCATGAATTGGTCGGCGATTTGTGTGCGAGCGGCGATTTTGTGCGCGGCAGGTAATGCGGGCTGAGCGATGCGGCGGCGCTCAGCGCGGCGGGTGCGTGGCTCCCGACTCAGCTGGTCGCCGGCGCGGTTTCCTGCTGCTTGAGCTCGGCCTTCCACTCACGGAAGCCCTCTTCGGTGCGTCCGCGACGCCAGTACCCGGAGATCGAGTTCGCCCACTCGGCGGACACGCCGCGCTCCCGGCGCACGTAGCGACGCATGTCGTGCATGACGGCCTGCGCCTCGCCGTGGATGAAGACCTGGACCTGTCCGTCCTTCCACGGTGCGTTGCGCACGCTTTCGGCGAGCAATTCGCCCGGCGCCTGGGTGCCGCGGTGCAACCAGGTCAGCTCGATGCCTTCGGGCACGCGCAGGGGCAGCTCGTCATCGGGTCCGGAGACCTCGATGAACGCGTAGCCGACTGCGGTCGGCTCCATGGCTTCGAGGGCGGCGGCGATGGCGGGCAGCGCCGCTTCGTCACCGGCCAGCAGGTGCCAGTCGGCGTCCGCGCGGGGCGAGTACGCGCCGCCGGGACCGAACAGGTCGATGGTCTCGCCGGGCTGTGCCGCGGCCGCCCACGGTCCCGCGATGCCCTCGGCGCCGTGGTACACGAAATCGGCTGCGAGCTGGCCGGCCTCCTGGTCGATCGAGCGGACGGTGTAGGTGCGCAGCACCTCGATGCCGTCGCGCTCGAAGATGAATTTGACGTAGGAATCGGTGAACTCACCGGCCTGGAACGTGGCGAAGCCGGGGCCGCCGAGGTGGACCCGGATCAGGTGCGGGCTCAGCCACTCGGTGTGCTGCACGGTCAGGGTGGTACGGGGTCGGGCCATAGGTGTTCCTCCCACTACTAATTAGGGTTACCTTACCGACCCTACTCCGAGTTGATCTCCAAGGAAATCCAGGCGGTGTTCGGCTCACCGTGCGAGCAACCGCTGACGAACGCGCCGCCGCCGTCCAGGATGGCGGACATGACCCAGACCGTGCCGACGCCGACCCACCTGGTGCAGCAGCGCTACCGCGACCCCCAGCCTACCGAGCCCGCCGACTGGAACCCGGTATTGCAGGTGCTGCACGAGCATCGTTCGGTCCGCCGCTATCTGCCCGACCCGGTCTCGGATGACACGCTGCGCCTGCTGATCTCGGCCGCCCAGTCCGCGCCCACCTCCTCGAACCTGCAGGTGTGGAGCGTCATCGCGGTGCGCGATACGGAACGCAAGGAGCGGCTCGCAGCCCTGGCCGGCAATCAGGCACACATCCTGCAAGCGCCCGTATTGCTGGTCTGGACAGCCGATTTCGCGCGACTGCGCCAGCTCGCGGACGATCAGGAGGCGCCGCTCGACGGCGCCGACTATCTCGAATCCAGCTACGTCGGGTTCATCGACGCCGCCCTCGCCGCGCAGAACGCGGTCGTCGCCGCGGAATCCCTCGGCCTCGGCACGGTCTACCTCGGCGCGCTGCGCAACCATCCGGAAGACGTTGCGGCAGAACTGAATTTACCCCCGCAGGTATTCGCTGTCTTCGGCCTTCTGGTCGGCCACCCGGACCCGACCGAGGACGCCCGAGTCAAACCGCGTCTGCCCCAGGCCGCCGTCCTGCACCACGAAACCTACGACCTGACCGCGCAACGCGAACACGTCACGGCCTACGAGTCCCGCATTGCCGAATTCTATGCCGAACAACAACTCTCGCACTCCTGGACCGAACGCGTACTGGCCCGCCTGGCGTCTGCCGCCAGCCTCAACGGCCGCCACCGCCTGCGCACCTCGCTGGAGAACCACGGCTTCCACCTGAAGTGACACGACCTTCTCCTTGATCGACGTACTCGGGCCCGCCGCGGCAAGCGGGCCCGAGCTTCGCCGTCGCGGTGCGTGGCTCCCCACACGATCCGAGGGCCGCGCTCAGCCCGCGACCAGGGCGCTGACCTGCGATGTTCGCTCCGCCTTACGCTGCCGATAACACCGGACCGGTAGCGTGACGTGCTGATCGACTCCGGAACATGCGATGATCCCATGTCATGTGTCCGGGGTCACCGACCGATGACCCCGGCCGTCGCGTCGTTGCCGCAAGAGAGAAGGACCGCACTATGACAGCCGCCGACAGTCATCTATCGGACGCTGGAACCCAGGATTCGACCGGCGACTCGGAGGGTTACTCTCGCGGCCTGAGTCCGCGGACCATTCAGATGATCGCCATCGGCGGCGCGATCGGCACCGGCCTGTTCTACGGTGCGGGCGGCGCGATCGAGCAGGCCGGCCCCGCGCTGATCCTGGCCTACCTCGCGGCGGGCGTGGCGATCTTCGTGATCATGCGCGCGCTGGGGGAGTTGCTCACCTACCGTCCGGTCTCGGGCAGCTTCGCCGAGTACGCGCACGAATTCCTCGGGCGCTACGCGGGTTTCGTGACCGGGTGGTCGTACTGGGCGGTGTGGGTCGCGACCTGCATGGCCGAGATCACCGTGGCGGGCAAGTACGTGCAGTACTGGTTCGACATCCAGCCATGGATCACCGCGCTGGTGGTGCTCGCGGTGATGTTCGCCGCGAACCTGATCTCGGTGCGCCTGTTCGGTGAGGGCGAGTTCTGGTTCTCCACCATCAAGGTCACCGCGATCATCGGCATGATCCTGCTCGGCATCGGCGTGCTGACCATCGGCTTCGGCCACGCCGCCAACCCGACCGTGACCAACCTGTGGGCCGACGGCGGCGTGTTCCCGAACGGATTCGGGCAGTCGTTGCTGGTGTTGCAGATCGTGCTGTTCGCCTACGTCGGCGTCGAACTGGTCGGCGTCACCGCCGGTGAGGCGCGCGATCCGCGCAAGACCCTGCGCAAGGCGATCAACACGCTGCCGTTCCGGATCGGCCTGTTCTATGTCGGCGCGCTCATCGTGATCATGTCGGTGTCCAGCTGGCGCACGTTCCATGCGGGCAAGAGCCCGTTCGTCGAGGTGTTCCAGCAGATCGGCATCCCCGGCGCCGCGGGCATCATCAACTTCGTGCTGCTCACCGCCGCGCTGTCGTCCTGCAACTCCGGCATCTACTCGACCGGCCGCATGCTGCGCACGCTGTCGCTGCACGGGGAAGCACCGTCGGCGCTGAACAAGCTGAGCTCGCGCCACGTGCCGTACGTCGGCATCTCGGCGTCGGCGGCCGCGATGGTCATCGGCGTGATCGTCAACATCATCTCCCCGGACAAGGCGTTCGCCTACATCACCTCGGTGAGCACCATCGGCATCATCTTCGTCTGGGGCATGATCCTCGTCTGCCACCTGATCTACCGGGCCCGGGTCGCCCGCGGCGAACTTCCCGCCGCCGACTACCGCCTTCCCGGCGCGCCATACACGAGCGTGCTGGCGTTGGCCTTCCTCGCGCTGGTGGTCGTCCTGCTGTTCTTCACCGAAAGCGGCCGCACCGCAGTGATCGTAGGCGTCGTCTGGACCATCCTGGTCTCCGCCGGCTACCTAGCCCTCACCCGCCTCGGAACCTCCACCACCACACCAAACCCCACCCGCAACACCGCCGGCCGCTAGCCCCACGACCCGCACACCTCTCGATTTCCCGCACACCGAATCGCATGCGATTCCGTATGCGGGAAATCAGCAGGTGTGCGGCGACGCTAACTGAACCCCCGGGTGCGCACATCACCCGCGACGCCGCTGATCGTCCGGCGCAACAGCCGCACGCCTCTTGATTTCCCGCACCGAGAATTGCATGCAAATTTCGGTGCGGGAGATCAGAAGGCGTGCGGCTGTTGTCGTCGTGTGCGGAACGCAGTCGTTGGCCCTGATGCGATGGTCGCTTACAAGTCCGCCGGGCGACGGCAGACGCGAGGTCCGCATGCGCCTGCGCTCGGCCGGGATGCAGACGGGCATTGGGCGTGGTCGCCGCACGCTTCTTGATTTCTCGCACCGAGATTTGCATGCGAATTTCGGTGCGGGAGATCAGAAGGCGTGCGGCTGTTGTCGTCGTGTGCGGGGACGCAGTGGTTGGCTCTTGATGTGATGGTCGTTGCGAGTCGGCCGGGTGAAGGTAGACGCGGGGGTTCGTCTGTAACTGCGCTCGGCTGGGAAGCAGTCGCGAGTGCGGCTGTTCTCACCGCGGGGCGAATGCGGCGGCTGGCGATTGCTGCTCGAGCGTCCGCCGGGCGGATGTAGGTCTGCGTGCGGCCGCGCTCCACCGGGAAGCAGTCGGGCGCTGGACGTCGCCGCACGCTTTTTGATACTCCGCACCGAGAATTGCATGCAAATTTCGGTGCGGGAGATCAGAAGGGGTGCGGCGAGTTTTGTTGCGGGTGTTTGCCTACTCGCGTTCTGCTCGTGAACGGGGGCGGGGGGTGGTTTTGGCTGGTGAGGGGGTGGGGCGGAAGTAGTTCAGGACTAGGCGGGTGATGTCGGTTAGGAAGCGGTCGCGGGAGACGGGGGGCTGGTCGAGGATGTAGCGGATGGCGAGGTGTTCGACTGCGCGGACCAGCATCCATGAGGCTGCTTCGAAGTCGACGTCGTCGGGTAGCGAGTGGCGGTGCATGGTCAGTGCGACGCGGGCCATCTCGCCGATCTGTTGCTCGAACGCGAGCACGGTGTTGTCGCCACTCAGCCGCGGTGTCTGCTCGATGACGGCGCGCAGCAGTGCGGGATGACTGCCCAGTGCGTCGAGGAGTGCGGAAATTGTTGCCGGAACGGCGATTTCGGGCGGCTGATGCAGGTGGGCGAGCACGCTGCTGTGCACTCGGGACGCGACCTCGCTGTTGTAGCGCTCGATCACCGCGGTGACGATGGCGTCCTTGCCCGGGAAGTATTGGTAGAGCGAGCCGGGGCTGATGCCGGCGGCGTCGGCGATCCGATTGGTGGACGCGCCGTCGTAACCGTGCTCGATGAGCACCCGCTGACCGGCGTCGACGATGCGTTGCACCATCTCCCGGGAGCGCTGCTGCTGCGGCGTTTTCCGCGTCTTCGGCGGCATCAGAAGACGAATTGAACGCGAGTATTTATTCGTGTCAGCATCGTTTCATGGTTGCACACAATGACGTGGTGCACGAGAGCCACAGTGCACCCGTGCCGCTCGGTCCGGACTCGTTGACCTGGCAGATCTTCGGTTCGCTCTACTTCGCGCCGACCGGGCTGTTCCTCGGCATGGTGCAGAACATGCATCCCGGCCTCGGCGCGGGCGTCGAGTACCACTCGCAGATCAAGGACGAGTTCTATCAGCGGGTGCTGCGCTCGGCGTACCCGATCGTCGGCGTGGTCTTCGACGGACCGCGGGCCGAGCAGACCGCCCGCGAGATCGTGAATTACCACCGCACGATCAAAGGCACCGATGAGCAGGGGCGGCGATACCACGCGCTGGACCCCGGCACGTTCTATTGGGCGCACGCGGTGTTCTTCGTGCAGACGCTGCGTGCAGGCGAACTGCTCATGGGCGGGCTGACACCCGTGCAACGCGAACAGCTTTGGCGCGAGCAGTACCAGTGGTACGAGATGTACGGCATGAGCATGCGGGTCGTCCCGAAGAGCTGGGCGGAGTTCCAGAACTACTGGAATGACATGTGCGAGAACGTGTTAGAGCCGACGCAGGCCGCATGGGATGTCTACCGGCTGGCCGAGAACGCTCCGGTGCCACCGTTCCCGGTGCTGGACCTGCTGCCGAAACCCCTGTGGGAGAAACTGCTTCGGCCGTTCGGTGCGAGGTTCTATCAGTTCGTCACCATCGGCCTGTGCGACCCGTCGATCCGCCGCACGATGGGCTTCACCTGGACCCGCCGCGACCAGTTCTGGTTCGACCGCTGGTGCGCCCTGTTCACCGCGATGAACCGGGTGACACCCGACGAGATCCGCTACTTCTTCCCCCGCATCCGCGCCGGCCGCCGCCGCGAACGCGGCCTACGCCCCGCAACGCTGCCCCCACCGGAGGCGCCCGAATTGCTCTGGCCCGCAACCGAGCACCGCGCCGACCCCAAGCACTACTGCCCGGTCCACGCCGACCACGGCACGACCCCCACCACGAAATTCCGGCAACTGACAGGATTTTGACCGATGCTGGACGTGCACGCCGACGCGCATCCCTACGATTACTACTACCGCCCGGGCATGCCGCTGCGCCCACCGCCGCCGCGTGCCGTCGCCTCCGAATTGTGGTACGAGCCAAGGAAATCGATCCTCGCGCCGTGGATCGACGTACGACAGGTGCCCGCCGAAACGCCACGCACCCGCCTGATGGCCGACCACCTCTGGCAGGGCGACGAGCCGATGGATCAGTTGGTCGCCGCATTCCAGCGCATCGGCACCGCCGAAGGCAGACGCCTCCTCAATCAAGCCCTCGACCACGGCATCCATTCCCTCGACGATCCGCCGCCGGAACTCGTGAATCTGTTCGCCGTGCTCGACAACCCGCCGGACTGGTACGACCCCGACCTCTGGGAACGCGGCCGCCAACTGTGGATCAACGTCTCCACCTCCGGCAAACTCGCGATGGGCGTGCAGGACTTCATGGGCACCTTCGTCGGCGCCGAGGTGGCCTCCGCGACCGGGGCCACCGGCCGCTTCGTCAACGACCCGTACCGGCGAAACCTGGAGACCTCCACCTGGTTCCGCAATGTGACCGTCCGCGGCGGTATGGACCGCTGGTCCCCGGTCTTCAAAGACACTGTCCGCGTGCGGCTCATGCACTCCCAGGTCCGCGCCGGACTCCGCCGCGCCTGGGGCCCCGACCATTTCGCCGTCCACGGCAACCCGATCTCCAACAGCACGATGATGGGCGCGGCCGTGACGTTCGGCATCTCGCCCATGTGCTTCGACCACACCCACGGCCGCAAATCCACTGAGCGGCAACGAGATGCGGTGATGCACTACTGGGCCTACATCGCCCACGTCTTCGGCGTCGCCGACGAACTGATCCCGCGCACCGCCGTCGAAGGCATGGAAATGTCGGACTACATGGTCGCCACCGCCGGCGTCGCCCCGGAATGGACCGCGAACATGGCCGGCGCCGCCACCCACCGCCTGGCGAACTCCACCAGCATCACCGATCGACTGAAAGTCCAAGCGACAGCACCGTTGCTCGGCCTGCTGGCCTACTTCAGCAGCGAACCCCTCGTCCGAGAACTGGTCCGCAGCACACCATTACGCGACGTACCGGTCCAACCATGGTCGACCCTGACCGGTGTGGCGGCCGCCCTCGACGTCCGCCTCCGTGCCCTCGACGACGCCTTACCCGGCGCACACCGCCGCATGATCCGCCGAGCCTCCGCCGACGACCCGGTCTGGCGCCGCAACACGAAGATCGCAAAACTCCTCGCCGCCCGAATCGGCATCTACGGCACCCCCTACGACCACCACGACGACTCGGCCACCGGCCTAGCCCGCTGCCCGGTCCGATGACCCCAATCCGACCCCTAGCCGTCGAACTACGCAGATCAGGCCGCACGATCCTCGTACCACCCACCCTGACCGTCCTAGAGGCCCTAGAGAACGAGGGCGTCCCCATCAACTCGATGTGCCGCGCCGGCATCTGCGGAACCTGCGAAACACTAGCTCTCACCGCAGCCGAACTGCGCTCCGCAAGCCCGCCGCGTCCCGCGACCGAGCTAGGTCCACCGAGTCGCGTGTCCCAACCGGGTTCGGCGAGTATGTCGCCACGCGTGCTCGAACCGGGCCGGCCGAATGCGTCGCGTCCCGTGAGCGAGCCGGGCTCGCCCAGCATGTCGCCTCGTGTGAGTGAATCGAGTTCGGCGAGTGTGCTGGGTCGCGTGTTAGAGCCGGGTTCGGTGGGTGCGCAGGGTTGCGTGACCGAGGCGGGCTCGCCGAGCGCGTCGCCTCGCGTGAGCGGATCGCGTTCTGAGATTGCGCCCGCGACCGAGCCGGGCTTGCCGAGTGTGCCGCATCCCAGGACCGGGCCCCCCGTCGATCGCTACCCCCGGCCTGTCCGCCTCTGTATCACCGCGCCCGGCAAGCTCACTCACCTGGTCTTGGATCTGTAGCCGGACCCCGATCTGCCGCTCAGCCCCACTCTCACGCTGTGGATCTGTACCAATCCGACACGAACTCCGTTGTGATCATGTCGACGCATGCAGCACCTCGGCCGATGGCACAGTAGCGTTGCCCTGGACAAGACCGGGGGACCGTGTGGGGCCGATTCGGTGGTGAGTTGAGCGGAGGCAGTGACATGACGGCGAAGACGTTGAACGACCTGGTGCCGGGTGAGCTGCCGGCCGGGATCGCCGCGTTGACACCGGAGGTCCAGGCTCAGCTGGCGACGGTGGTCGCGGAGGCTCGGCGCAAGCAGGCGAAGGATCTCGAGACCGCCGCTTACTCGCTGCTCGATTTCGTTCCCCGCTTCCTGCGTGGCGCGGTCAAGAAGGCGGCCGGCCTGTGACCGACGCGACCAGCGCCCAGATCATCAAACTCGCCCGTACCTTGGGCGTCCCGGTCGATCAGCTCGCTTACCTCACCGACGTCCCGGCCACCGATCTCAGGGACTTCCGTTACCAGGTCGCCGACCTCCTGTTCGACAGTCAGTCCGGCGGCCTGCGCAAGGTCGCTGCGGCCGCCAAGGTGATCCCGGCCCCGGTCATTGCCAAGCTGGTTGCCCGCAGCCGCAACGCTCTGCTCGCCGCGCGCATGGCCGGCGTCCTCGAACCGGCGCACGCGGTCGACGTCGCCAAGCGTCTCCCGGTCGACTTCCTCGCCGAGGTCGCCCCGCTGCTCGACCCGCGCCGCTCGGCCTACCTCATCGCCGGCGTACCGACGGACACCATTGTCGCGGTCGGCAAACTGCTTGCCCGGCAGGAGGATTGGATTACCCTGGGCGATCTGATGGCCGCCGTCTCCGACGAGGCCGTCCGCGCCGCGCAGGCCGCCCTCGACGGCACCGCGCTCCTGCACTCGGCATTCCTCATCGACGACATCGAGCACCTGGAACGCCTGGTCGGCCTGGTCCCCGAGCAGAAGCTCGCCGAAATGCTCAGGGCCGCAGCCGAACACGACCTGTGGGACGAATACCGCAGCACCCTCGGCGGTCTCTCCGACTCATCCCTCGCGGCCGTCCGCGCCGCGGTCGACCAACTGCCGGCCGAACACCGCGACCGCGCCCTCGCCGAAATCGCCGACCGCCGCCCCGCCTCGTAACGCTCAGGTCCGCAACAACGTCCGAATCCCGAGCACCGCCCCGATCAACCCCAGCGCGGCCGCGAGCACCGCGGAAACCGCCACCCCGTCGATCAATTCGGCGTCGCTCCCGGCCACCAGTAACACCGCCGCGGCCACCACACACGCCGCCGCGAACAACGCCGTGATCAACCGCTGCACGAGCCCCGAGACGAACGCGCGATCACCGGGATGCTCGAACACCCGCACCCCGACGCTGAATCGCCCCGCCTCCAGATCAGCGCTGAGCTTGTCGATCCGCCCCGGAAGCCGTTGCAGCACCGGCAGAATCGCCAACGCCTGCCCCTTGGCCCGAATCGCGAGCCGATCCGGCGCCAGCATCGGCGCGAGCACCTCGTCACCCACTTGCCGTGCGGCGACCAGCAATTCGAAACCCGGGTCGAGCAACAGCAACGTCCCCTCCACTGACGCCAGCGTCCGGAACACGCCGGCGATCTGGCCGGGAATCGCGAACCCGGCCGAGGTGATCAGCCCGATCATCTCGGTGAACAACGCCTTGCTGCCGCCAGCCCCGAACCCGCCCCGGAACCGCACGATGACCTGCCCGATCCGCCGCTCGAACGCCCGCCGCTCGAACTCCGCGGGCACACCGAGCAGCCGCAACATCGCCTCGGTCGCACCGACCGAATCATCACCCTCGATCGAGACCAGGAACGCCGCCAACGCCAGCCGCTCGGTCTCGTCGAGCCGGCCCACCGCACCGAAATCGAGCAGCCCGAGCCGGCCCGCCTCATCGACCAGTACATTGCCCGGATGCAGATCGGCGTGGAAGACCCCGGCCACCAGGATCTGCCGCAGCGTCTCGGCCAGCAAGGTCGACGCGGCGAAAGCCCTTGTCTCCGAGTCTAGTTTGTCGAGCACCCGCCGCGCCGACCCGACCGGCGTGCCGTCGAGCCGCTGCATCACCAGCATGGTCGACGACGAATACTCCGGATACGCCACCGGAATCGTGATCGCGCACTCGCCGGTCGTGGAATCCCTGAGTGCCGCAGCAAGATTGCGCATGTTGTCGAGTTCGATCGTGTAGTCGAGCTCCTCGGTCAACGACGCGGCGAATCCCTCGACCAGATCGGCGACACCCATCTCCCGCGCCCACTGCGCTTCCCGCTCCAGCCGTCCGGCGAACCGCCGCATGATCTGCAAATCCCGCCCGACCTGGACCCGCGCCCCTGGCCGCTGCACCTTCACCACCACCTGGCGACCATCCACCAGCACCGCCGCGTGCGCCTGCCCGACCGACGCGGCCGCCAGGGGCTCCTGCTCGATCGACTCGAACACCTCGTCGGCGGGACGGCCGAGCTGCGCCGCGATGATCAACTCCACCTGCGCCCAGGGCAACGGCGTCGCCTCGGTCTGCAACGTCGCCAGCTGATCGGCGAGCGTCGCCGGAATGACATCCCTTCGCGTGGAAAGCATTTGGCCGAGTTTGACGAACGTGACCCCCGCATCGTTCAACGCGTCCCGCAGATTCGCCGCCGCCGCACTGGTCCGATCCGGATGCGCCCGCGACCCCCGCAACAGGAACCCGCCGAGCCCGTGCCGGATCAGCACCCCGAGCAACTGCCAGTAGCGAATCGCCTCCTGCCGCGACCGCCGCGCCGCCCGGAACAGCGCGATCGGCCCGGGTATCGACCCGCTCGGCAGCACGATCTCCGCTACATACAGCACCGCGAGCAGCAGCACGAAGATCCACGCCCACAACAGGACTACCACGGTGAACGCGCCCCACGGATCCTGAATCCGGTCCATCGCGTCGACCAGCCCGAGCTTGCGCGCCAACCCGGTCGCCGCCGCGGACCCGGTCACCGGGAACACCGCCGAGAGCACGATCGTGCGCGGCCACCCGACCGGCGATCCGATCACCCGCCGGGCGACCGTCGCGATGAGCCAGACCATCAGCCCCCACCCGGCGATCACGAAAACCGCTGCCGCCCCCGTCATCATGACCATCCGCGATTCGTCACACGGCCGAGCATGCCGCAGCACAAGGGCCCTGAACATCGGGGATCACCCTGATGCCCGACGGCGTACCCGGCACGTAGCCGGGGGATGAACAGACATTTTCGGGTAGTCGAGTACGCGCCTGCGAACGCCCCGGCAGGACGACAATTGAAGGGTATGAACGGTCGGGGCCTTGATGAGGATGTGTGCAATGGTCACCCTGCGTATCGCGACGTTCAATCTCGAAAATTTCGATGAGACGCCGAATCCCACCCCCAACGAGCCGACCCTCGAAGACCGCATCGCGGTGATGCGACCGCAGATCAATCGCCTGCGCGCCGACATCCTGTGCTTGCAGGAGGTCAACGGCCAGGAGCGCCCCGGCCAGCCGCGCTCACTGATCGCGCTGACCGACCTGTTGCAGGGCACCGCCCTGGCCGGCTGGAACATCGTCTCGACCGAGAAGGCCAACGGCGAGGTGTTCGACGAACGCAACCTCGCGGTGGTCACCTCGCTGCCGGTCACCGCGCGCGCCCAGCTGCTCAACGACCTGGTCGCGGCCCCGGTCTACCAGGTGCTGACCGCGAATCCGCCTGCGGCGCAACCACAGTCGATCGCCATCGAACGCCCGATCCTGCACGTCGAACTCGACCTGCTCGGCTCCCCGCTGCACGTCATCGTCGTGCACCTCAAGTCGAAGCTGCCCACCGACATCGCCGGGCAGAAGCTGGATCGCTTCACCTGGCGCGACGCGGGCGCGGCCGCCGAGGGCTCGTTCCTGTCCGCGATGAAACGGATGAGCCAGGCCGTCGAGGTCCGGCGGCTGGTCGATCAGATCTTCGACCAGGACCCGGCCGCGCGCATCGTGGTGGCCGGCGATTTCAACTCCACCGCCGACGAGGTGCCGCTGGTCGCGATCCGCGGCGATGTCGAGGACACCGGCAACGGCGCGCTGGCCGGCCGGGTCCTGGTTCCGCTGGAGAACACGGTTCCCGAGTCCTCGCGCTATTCGCTGTTCCATCACGGCAAGGGGCAGATGCTCGATCACCTGCTGGTCACCCGGAACCTGCTGGCCAACTACCGCGGCACCGAGATCCACAACGAGCTGCTGCACGACGAGTCCGCCGACTTCGCCACCGACCGGAAGTTCCCCGAGTCCGATCACGCGCCGGTGGTCGCGACCTTCGAATTCGCCTAGCTGATCACGGTCTTGCGGCTCGGCATGCAGGCCGAGGCCAGCACCATCACGGCGGCCATCACCGCGACCGTGATGAAGACCAGGTGCACCGCCGAGGACAACGTCGCGGGCAGCGGATGATCGGTGTCGCCGATGCGCGAGTTCACGATCGCGCCGAACACCGCGACGCCGACCGCGCTGCCGATCGAGCGGGCGAACATATTCGCCGAGGTCACCACGCCGCGCTCGGACCAGTCCGCGCTCGTCTGCGCGGCGATGAGGGTGGGCGTCGCGACCAGGCCCATGCCGATGCCGATCACGAAACACGAGCCGGCGATCTGCCACAGCGTCGAATCCTCGGCGATCAGCAGGGTGGTCACGGCGCCGACCGTGGCCAGCCCGCTGCCGATCAGCGCGGTCGCGCGGAAACCGATGCGCAGGTACACCTTTCCGGCCTGGGACGCGGCGATCGGCCAGCCGAGGGTGAGCGCGCCGACGGTGAGCCCGGCGACGAGCGCGCCGGTGCCGAGCACGCCCTGCGTGAACGTCGGAACATACGAGGTCAGGCCGACCAGGATCGCGCCGACGAGAACCGACACCAGACTGCTCGCGATGACCACCCGCCGGGTGAACACCCACAGCGGCAGAATCGGATTCGCCGCCCGCCGCTCGACCAGTCCGAACAGCACCAGCAGCACCGCGCCACCGACGAAGATGCCGATGCCGGCGGGGGAGTTCCACGCCCAGGCTTGCCCGCCTTCGAGCAGGCCGAGGATCAAGGCGCCCGCACCCACGGTCAACAGCGCAGCACCGAGATAGTCCACCTGCTGCTTGCGCCGCGGCGCGCTCTCGGAGAACTTGCGCAGCAGCATCCAGGCCGCGACGGCCGAGAGCGGCAGGTTGATCAGGAAGATCCACCGCCAGCTGACGTAGTCGGCGAAGACGCCGCCGAGCAGCGGGCCCGCCACCGAGGACATCGCCCACACGCTGGCCAGATAACCCTGCACCTTGGCTCGCTCGGTGAGGGTATAGAGGTCACTCGCGATGGTCATGGTCATCGGCTGGATCGCGCCCGCGCCGATGCCCTGCACCGCGCGGAAGATGATCAGCCCGAGCATGCTGGTCGCCAGCCCGCACAGCAGCGAGCCGAGCGCGAACACCGCGATGCCGAACATCAGCACCGGCTTGCGCCCGACCGTGTCGGCGAGCTTGCCGTAGATCGGGACGGTCACCGCCTGCGCCAAGAGATATATGGAGAACAACCAAGGGAACTGGGCGAACCCGCCGAGCGTGTCGGTGATGGTCAGCACCGCGGTGGCGATGATGGTGGAATCCAGCGCAACCAGACCGGTCGCCAGCATCAGCGCGCCGAGGATGGCCCCGCGCTCCGATCGGAAGCCGACGCCCGATGCCACTGTCTCGGTTGCCACGCGTGCGGCCCCTTTCGTTTGTCCGACTAATCACCTTCAACGAACGTAGTCCTGGCCCAGCTATTCCCGCTCGGAATATTTTCGCGGCCCGGTGGTCGGGGAGGCCCGCGGCGGGGCTTCGGCCGACCGGAGTCGGCACCGATCGAGCCCGTCTCGCGTGGGGCTGCCTTGGTTCGGTGTTGGACGGGCGTACATAAGGAGTTGTACGACCGCACATCTCCGGCAAACAATTAGCAATCAAATTGGCGTGACGCGATGTTCCATCGAACGGACTCGAATGTTTCCGGCAGTTGAATGCGATAGGGCGAATGGTTGGCGACGTTTGTCCGACCAGGTGAAATCGGACGAAAAAACGGCGCGAATCGGACGTATTACCCCTCGTGCATGCGGAGGTCCTTACTCCGTATAAAACCGGTGGTCCAGCTCACAGGAGCTTCCAGGTGGAAGCTGTAGACAGTCATCTCAGTACAGTTGTACTGTCTGCCGATGTGTTCAGGACGACGCCGTAGGTAGGTGGTGTAAAGGCGCGGACGACCCCACTCCACCGATATGTACAGACCGACCCGACCGGAAGTGAACGGGGCCTCCCGATGGAAATCTTCTGCATAATTCTGCTTGTCTATCTCGTGTTCGCCGAGCCATTCTTCGAGATATTCTCGGTCCGCGTCTTCACGAAGGAATTCGGCGAACGGTCCGACGCGCGTGTTCGCCTGTATCAGGGCGGCGTCTTCCGGACCTGGGCCACCCTCGCCGTCATCCTGGTCGCCTTCGCGATCAGCGGCACCTCGGTGCACGAGCTCGGCCTGACCCACTTCGACTTCTCGATCTTCCGCGGCTTCTCCCTCGCGGAGAAGATCGTCAGCCTGGCCATCGTCGCCGTGTACGTCTCGTATCTCCTTGGGCCCGTGCTGATTCCGCTGGTCGGCGGCCGCCGCGGCAAGGACTGGATCGCGCAGCAGATCGAGTACGTCGTCTTCATCACCCCGGAGACCTCGATCGAGCGCTTCTGGTGGCTGGCCAACTCGTTCAGCACGCCCGCCGAGGAGGTCGTCTACCGCGGCTTCACCATCTACGCGGTCGCGCTGCTCTGGCCGGATATGCCGTTCTGGATCCTGATCATCGTTGCCGGTGGCGTCATCGATGGCCTGCGGCACGGATTCCGCCCCGCCGTCTCCGCCCAGGTGATATTCGGCGGCGTCGCCCTCGCGCTGACCTATAAATTGACCGGCGCGATCTGGCCGACCATTGCGGTGAAGCTCTTCCATGATCTGCGCGTGCTGGCCTTCCCGCTGGCCCAGGCGCGGCAGAACCTGGCCGCGCGAGGATTGTCCGAAATACCCGGGAAAACCCTGACCGACCACAATGTCCCCGCCGTCGCGGACAACACTGAAAATTCAGTCGAGCCACGTACTTCTGTTTCTACGTAGTAGGGATAGTGCTAGATGTCTGCAGAAATGGCCCGTCGGACGGCCGACGAGATCAGTTTGTTTCTCACCGAAACGCTCGGAGATTTATTGGACATTGCCACGGATGATGTCGCACTGAGTGAGCCTTTCTCGAGTTTCGGGCTCACCTCGGCGGTGGCGCTGGTATTCGTCGGCAAGATTTCCACCTGGATGGGAAAACCACTTCCGCCGGATCTTCCCTGGGAGTATCCGACCGTGCACGCGCTGGCCGAGGGGCTGGCCGCCGCACAGGACCGCCTCGAACCGGCGTCGCCGGACACCGCGGATCGGGAGCCCGAAGTCGGGGGGCGCCCGGCTCGGTCCGGCGCCGCACAGGAACCGGTGGCGATCATCGGCATCGGCTGCTCGTTCCCCGGCCTGCGCGGACCCGAGCAGCTGTGGGAAACCCTGTGGCACGGCCGGGAATTGGTCGGGCAGGCGCCCGACGCCCGGCACGACTGGCCGTCGACCGGCGCCGCGCGCGGCGATGAGCGGCGCCGATCCTGGTTCGGCTCGTTCCTCGACGACCCGTATGCCTTCGACGCCAACTACTTCGGCATCGGTGACGCCGAGGCCGCGGCGATGGATCCGCAGCATCGGCTGCTCGCGGAGACCGTCGCGGACGCCTTCGAGGACGCGGGGGTGCCGGTGGAGCGGCTGGCCGGCACCTCGACCGGCACCTTCGTCGGCATCACCGCGGGTGACTATTCGCGCGGTATGGGCGAATCCGCGGCGGCCGGGATGCCGATCGCGGCCGTCACCGGCAATGCCAGCAGCATTGCGGCAAACCGGCTTTCGTACCTCTACGACCTGCGTGGCCCAAGCGTCAGCGTGGATACCGCCTGCTCGTCGTCGCTGGTCGCGCTGCACATGGCGCTGCGCAGCCTGCACGACGGGGACTGCGATGTCGCCGTGGTCGGCGGCGTGAACATGACCCTCGACCCGCGGGTCACCGAGTCGCTGGCCGGCGCGGGCATGATGGCCGCCGACGGTCGATGCAAGACCTTCGACGATCGCGCCGACGGCTACGTGCGGGGCGAGGGCAGCGCCGCGGTCGTGCTGAAGCCGCTGGCGCAGGCCGAACAGGACGGCGACCGCGTGTACGCCGTGCTGCTCGGTTCGGCGATAAACCAGGACGGTCGTACCAATGGACTGACCGCGCCCAGTTATCAGTCGCAGGTCGACGTGCTGCGTCGCGCCTACCGGCGCGCCGGGGTGAACCCGGGCGACGTGCAGTACATCGAGGCGCACGGCACGGGGACCATCCTCGGCGACGCCATCGAGGCACGCGCGCTCGGCACCGTGTTCGCCGATAACCGCGACGAGAAGTTCCTGGTCGGTTCGGCCAAGACTGTGGTCGGTCACCTCGAGGCCGCCGCGGGCATCACCGGACTGGTGAAGACCGCGCTCGCCCTGCACCACGGACAGGTGCCCGCCAACCTGAACTTCGAATCGCCCAGCAAGCACATCGCTTTCGACGATCTGCCGTTCAATGTGCCTGCCGAGAACCAGGTGTGGCCGCAGCGCCGTGGCCGCGCCCTCGCGGGCGTCAGTTCGTTCGGGTTCGGCGGCACCAACGCACACGCCGTCCTCACCGGCGTATCGACGGAGACGGCCCACACTCCGGCCGCGGTCGAAAAGCCGTATCTGGTCAGCATTTCCGGCCGCAGCGAGCAGTCCACGCTCGACCTGGTCGACCACTGGATCGACATGCTCCGCGACGGCACGGCCCCGCCGATCGCCGAACTCGCGCAGACCTCGACCGCGCGCCGGGCCCAGCACCCGTTCCGGGTCGCCGTCGCCGCACGCGGCCACGACGACCTGGCAGAGCAGCTCACCTCGATCTCCGGCGGTTCGCTGCCGCTGGGCGCCGCCGCCGGTCGGGTGCCGCGCAGTGGTCCCGGCAAGGTGGCGTTCGTCTTCACCGGGCAGGGCAACCAGTGGGTCGGCATGGGACGCAAGCTGATTCGTCATCAGCCGGTGTTCCGCGATGCCTTGCTCGCGGTCGACCGCGAGTTGCGCATCGAACTCGGCTGGTCCACCTTCGCCGTCCTCGACCGCGGTCGCGACGAGGAGGCCCTCGCCGACACCGGCACCGCACAGCCGGTGCTGTTCGCCTTGCAGGTCGCGCTGGCAGCACTGTGGCGGTCGTGGGGGATCACCCCGTCCGCCGTGGTCGGGCACAGCGTCGGCGAGGTCGCCGCCGCGCACGTCTGCGGCGCTATCGACCTGCGCACCGCCGCGCAGATCATCGCGGCCCGGGCCAAGGCGACCGCACGCCTGCGCGACAACGGCTGCATGGCCGTGGTCAACCGGCCCGCGACCGAACTCGAACTCCCGCCGCGGGTGCACCTGGCCGGCACCAACGGCCCGAAGTGGACGTTGATCTCGGGCAGCACCGGCGCGGTCGACGGCTATCTGGCCCGGCTCGACGGCGAGCAGATCATGACCCGCCGCCTGCCCGGCCGCTATGCCTTCCACTCGCCGCTGATGCTCGACTGCCTGCCCGAGTTCGCGGCGGACATGCCCTGCATCCAGCCTCGTGAGGGCAGCATCCCGTTTTTCTCCACCGTCACCGGCGCGCGGATCGACGGCGCGCACCTGAACGGCCTCTACTGGACCGATCAGGTGGTGCGCCCGGTGCAGTTCGCCGAGGCGGTGGGCGCGATGATCGACGCCAATATCGGCACCTTCATCGAGCTCGGCCCGCACCCGGCGCTGAACGGAATGCTGAAAAGCCTGCTCCGCCATCACGATCGGGCGGGGGTCGCGGTGCCGTCGCTGGTTCGCGACGTCGATGACCTCTCGGTGATGCTGGCTGCCCTCGGCGAGCTGCATGTCCGCGGGCACGAGGTGCGCTGGGCCGGGGTAGACGCGGCGACGCGGCCGCTGGCCCGGTTGCCGCTGTATCCGTTCGACCGCAAGTCGTACCGGATCGTCGGCGGCGTGCCGAGCGTCGAGGCCGCCCCGGTATCGCGGGCGTCGACCGATCTGTTCACCGCCGACGCCGACTATGTCGCGCCGCGCACTGAATACGAGCAGGTCGTGGCCGAGATGTGGGCCGAGCTGCTCGGGCTCGAGCAGGTCGGCGTCTTCGAGAACTTCTTCCGCATCGGCGGGCACTCCCTGGCCGCCACCCAGTTCGTCCGCAGGCTCCGCGAACTCTTCGAGATCGAGTTCGCCCTCCGGCGCATGTTGCAGGAGCCGACCGTCGCCCAGGTGGCGGCCGCGCTGGAGGAGCTCATGGTCGAGCAAGCCGATGCAGCCCTTTTGGAGAACGATCATGAACTCACCGGCTAGCAGCCTGGCCCTGGCGCGCCTGCGGGAGCGCCGCGCCGCAGGCATCTCCACCACCACCGTCCCGCTGCGCGAGGGCGCGGGTCCGTTCCCGGCGACGCCGGCGCAGCGCGGCATCTGGCTGCACGAGCAGCTCGCCGGGCACGCCGCGATCTACCATGTGCCGCTGGGCATTCGGATCAACGGCCCGCTCGAGGTGGCGGCGCTGCACACGGCCGCCGACGCGGTGACCCAGCAGCAGCACGCCTTTCGCACGGTTTTCAAGGAGACCCCGGAGGGCTTGCGGGCCGAGGTCGTCGAGGTCGCGGGCGCGGACTGGCAGACGCCGGATCTGCGGCTGGTGCCCGCGAAGGCGCGGGAGTCGGCGGTCGATCAGCTGCTGCACACCCTCGCGTCCGAGCCGTTCGATCTGGCGGACCGGCCGCCGGTGCGGTGGGCGCTGATCCGGCTCGCCGAGCAGGAGTGGATCCTCGCGGTCGTCGCGCATCACCTTGTGCTGGACGGTTTGTCGATCGCGCTGCTGATCGATCAGCTCTGGGCGGCGTACGGCGCTGTGGTACGCGGCGAGGAGATCATCCTGCACGTGCCGCCGCGGCAGTACGCCGACTACGCGGTGTGGAGCGCCGAACACGGCACGCCCGCAACCCGAGCGGCCGCGGTGGAGAAGCGGGCCGCGTTGCTGCGCGGCGCACCGGCACTGGATCTGTCCATCGGCCGCCGCCCGCGCCGGGTGGGCAACAGCGGTGCCCGCGTGGAGAATTCGTTCCCGCCCGCGGTGGCCGACGCGGTGCGTTCCGCGGCGGCGGCCAACGGCATTCCGCCGTTCGTCTTCCTGTTGGCCTGCTACGAACTGACTTTGGCGCAGCGCACGGGCCAGCGCGACTTCTGCGTCGGCATCCCGATGGCCGCCCGCCCGTATGCCGAGCTCGCGAAAACCATCGGGCACTTCGTCAATACGGTCCCGGTCCGCGCCGACCTCACCGGCGGACAGACCTTCCTCGACCTGCTGCACCGCACCCGCGACACCGCGCTGGCCGCCTACGACGACGAGACCGTCCCGTTCGAGCGGGTCGTCGAGGCGATCGGCGGGCCGTGGGATCCGGCCTTCAGCCCGGTGTTCCAGACGTTGTTCGTGCAGCAGATGCTGGAGCGACCCGATCTGAGCGCGTGGGGCCTGACGGTCGAGTGGCAGACCATCGACACCGGCGCGACGCTCTACGACCTGGTCATGCATGTCGCCGAGACCGGTTCCGAGCTGGTCTGTCACCTGACCTATAACTCGAAGCTG
This sequence comes from Nocardia colli, assembly GCF_008704205.1. Lineage (GTDB taxonomy): Bacteria > Actinomycetota > Actinomycetes > Mycobacteriales > Mycobacteriaceae > Nocardia > Nocardia colli. The sequence goes on from NZ_VXLC01000027.1 coordinate 85,438, forward strand.
CTCGACGCGACCGCCGCCGCCGACCTGGCGCAGGACTTCTTCACTCTCGCGGCCGCCGCCGCGGCCGCGCCGACCACGCCGGTGGACGCGCTGCTCGCCGCGCTGCCCGTGCGTGAGTACGCGGTGACCGACGGAGCGGCCGAACCGGATTCGGCCGAGACAGCCTTCGAGGCCCCGATCGGCGAGCGGGAGGTCCGCCTCGCGGCCCTCTGGTCGCAGGCTTTGGAGCGCACCGAAATCGGCCGCCACGACGACTTCTTCCTGCTCGGCGGCACCTCCCTGGCCGCGACCCGGGTGATCTCGCAGATCCTCGACGAGTTCGGCGTCAGCATCTCGCTGCGCGAACTGTTCGAGAGCCCGACCATCGTGACGGCCGCGCGCTTGATCGAAGCCGCTTCCGCGGAACAGGATTCGCTGCCACCGCTACAGGCCGTGCCGCGTACGGATGGCGCACTGCTGCCGGTCTCCTATGCCCAGGAACGCCTCTGGTTCCTGGAGACCCTCGATCCCGGCAACGCCACCTACATCATGCCCGGCGGCCTGCGGCTGCGCGGCGACCTCGACGTCGCCGCGGTAGAGAACGCCCTGGCCCTGGTCGAACAGCGGCACGAGGTGCTGCGCAGCGTCTACCGGACCACCGAGGACGGGCAGCTGCGTCAGGTGATCCGCCCGTATTCGCCACGGCCACTGGAGATCACCGACTTCAGCGATCTGGCGCCCGAGCAGCGCGGCACCGCCGAGGCCGAACTCGCGGCGAGCGTCTACCGCGCGCCGTTCGACCTGGCCGAGGGGCCGGTCTGGCGATACCACCTCATCAAATCGAGCCCGGGGGAGTATCTGCTCGCCATCGCGCTGCACCACATCGTGTGCGACGGCTGGTCGATTGCCGTACTGAGCCAAGAGGTTTCGGCGCACTACCAGGCGCAGCTGGCCGGCGTCGAGACGCCGTTGCCGCCGCTGGCGGTGCAGTACGCGGATTACGCGGGCTGGCAGCGCGGCAACGCGGACCGGCTCGACGGTCAGCTGGAGTTCTGGCGGACCGAGCTGGCCGACCCGACGGTCACCGAAATCCCCGGCGACCGGCCACGTCCCGCGCGCCGCACCTCCCGCGGCGCGGTCGAGCGGCTCAGCCTCGACCCGCAGGTGATGGCCGAGGTGCGCGCGCTCGCCGCGCGCAGCGGCGTCACCACCTTCGCGGTGCTGCTCGCCGCGTTCTACACCCTGCTGAATCGCTATACCCGCCAACCGGATCTGATCGTCGCCTCGCCGATCGCCGGGCGTACCCGCTCGGCCGTCGAGCCGCTGGTCGGCTGCTTCCTGAACACCCTCGCCCTGCGCACCGAGGTCGACCCCGAGGAGACGTTCACCGCGCTGGTCGCCCGCGTCGGCAAGACGGTCCTCTCGGCGCACGCCAACCAGGATCTGCCGTTCGAGAAGGTCATCGAGGCGATGGTGCCGACCCGGGACATGAGCCGAACCCCGTTGGCCCAGATCATGTTCAACTACTTGAACACGCCCCCACCGTCGCTCGGCATGCCCGGCCTCGACGTCGAACTGGTGGACGCGCCGCGGACGACGGCGAAGCTGGACTTCGACCTCACCGTCGACGAGACCGACGGCCCGACCAAGCTGGTCCTGGAATACAGCGCCGACCTCTACGACGCTCCGACTGCCGTTCGGACCCTGCGGCATTACGCGACCGCGCTCGCGAGCATCGTCGCGAACCCGGAACAGCTCGTCGGCGCGGTCGGCCTGGAAACCGCGGATCAGGCTGTCGCCGAGGCGGTGTGGACGCTGCCCGGTTCGCCGATGGTGCCCGAGCCGGAGCCGGACGAGCGGCTGATCGATCGGCTCGACGCCGTGATCGACCTGCGCGGCAGCGCACCGGCGCTGCGCGTGGACGACCGCACGACCAGCTTCGCCGAACTCGACGCGATCACGGCCGTCATCGCCAAGGAACTCATCGGCGCCGGACTCGACGGCAGCCGCGTCGCGCTGCTCTACGACCACACGCCGGAGAGCTTCGTCGCGGTCTGGGCGGCCCTGCGCGCGGGTGTGGCGTATGTGCCACTCGATCCGCGGGCCCCGCAGGCCCGGCTGATCGAAATCCTCGAAGAGGCCGACGTTTCCGCGCTGCTGTGCGATCCGGCGCTGGCCGAACTGGCCCGCTCGGTGGCCGGCGGGGCGCACGTCTTCACCGTGTCCGGCCGCACCGATCAGCCGGACCCGGCATTGAACACGGTGCCGACCAACGACCTGTCGACCTGGGCGAAATCGCATATCAGCGCTGACGATTTCGCTTACGTCCTGCACACGTCCGGTTCGACCGGTCGGCCGAAAGGCGTGGCGCAGAGCCGCGGCAACGCCTTGGCGCACGCCGTCACCTACGCGCGGCGACTGCGCATCGGACCCGACGACGTCGTGGCCGCGCCCGCCCGCTACACCTTCGACGCGGGCGTGCTGAACTCGTTCGGCGCGGCGGTGGCCGGAGCTGAGCTGTACGTGATCGACCCGCACCTGTTCGCTCCCGCGGGTCTGCGCGAGGAGATCGAACGCGCCGGAATCACCGTGCTGCATTGCACTCCAACGCTTTTCCGCTACCTGCTCAGCGACACCGACGGACCGTGGGTGCCGCACGCACTGCGCCTGGTCGCGCTCGGCGGCGAGGAAGTGGTCCGCGGCGACGTCGTCGACTTCGGCAAGCACTTCGCCCCGACCTGCCGCCTGGTGAGCCTGTACGGCCCGTCCGAATGCTCGGTCGCCTTGCAGCACATCGTCACTCCGGAAGACGCGGACCGGGCCGGAGTGCCGATCGGCCACCCGGTCGAGGGCGTCGAGGTCGACCTGGTCGACGGAAGCGGCCGTCCCACCGAGGTTTACGGCGAGATCGCGCTGCGCAGCCAGTACGTCGCGCTCGGCTACTGGCATCGGCCGGAACTCACCGGCAAGGTGTTCGGCACCGGCCGCGACGGCGTCCCGTACTACCGCACCGGTGACCTGGCCCGGCGGCTGCCCGACGGCCGCCTGGTCTTCGTCGGCCGCAAGGACCGTCAGGTCAAGATTCGCGGCCACCGCGTGGAACCCGGTGAGGCCGAGACGTTCCTGCGGTCGCACCCGACGGTCGCCGAGGCCGCCGTGGTCCTCGACGCCGAGGCCGACGTGCCCCGCCTGGTCGCCTACCTGACCCAGGACGGCCCACTGGAACCCGACTACCTGGAGCTCTCGGCGTACCTGCGTACTCGGTTGCCGGACTATATGATTCCGTCGGCCTACATGGTGCTGGACTCCTTGCCGCGCGGCCTCACCGGCAAGCTCGACCGGGCCAAGCTGCCGAAGATCGCCCCGGCCGCGCCGCCGGTGTACACCCCGCCGGGCACCGAGCTCGAACGGATCGTCGCCGAGGTCTGGGCCGAGGTGCTCGACCGCGAAATCGGTCTCGGACAGAACTTCTTCGACCTCGGCGGCCACTCGCTCGCGCTGGCCCGGGTCCGCGGCCTGCTCGAGCGCCGGCTCGGCGTCACCTTGGCGATGACCGACCTGTTCGCCGCGCCGACCGTGGACGGGCTGGCCAAGTCGCTGGCCGGCCGCACCGCCCCGCAGGAGGACGCGGACCGCGGCCAGGACCGCCGCGCGGCCGCCGCCCGCCGCCGCGCGCACCGCCAAGCGACCGAGACCCTGCCCGACAGCGTTGGGAGCCAGCGATGACCCAGGACGACACCGAGTTCCGCGTGGCCGTGATCGGCATGGCCTGCCGCTTCCCCGACGCGGACACGGTCGCCGATTACTGGCGCAACCTGTGCGAGGGGCGCGAGTCGGTGCGCCCGCTCGCGCCGGAGTCCATGCCCGCCGACCCGCCCGCCGGGTATGTGCACGCGGGCGCGCTGCTCGCGGACGCGGACAAGTTCGACGCGGAGTTCTTCGAAATGCCGCCGCGCGAAGTGCAACTCACCGACCCGCAGCATCGCCTGTTCACGCTGTGCGCGTACGAGGCACTGGAGGACGCCGGTCACATCGCGGCCGAAAACCCCACGCCGGTCGGTGTTTTCGCGGGCGCGGGCATCAGCACCTACCTGCTGCGGAACCTGGTCGGGCACGCGAGCCTGTTCCAGACGCCCAGCTCGCAGTTGCATGCTCTGCACGGCAACGCCTCCGACTACCTGGCTACCAGAATCTCGTACAAGCTGAACCTGACCGGGCCGAGCGTCGCGGTGCAGACCGCGTGCTCCACCTCGCTGGTCGCCGTGCACCAGGCCGCGCAGGCACTGCTCGACTTCCAGTGCGATGTCGCGCTGGCCGGCGGTGCCAGCGTGCAGGTGCCGCAGGAGGCCGGATACATCTACGAGGAAGGCTCGATCCTCTCCCCGGACGGGCACTGCCGGGCGTTCGACGCCGACGCCGGCGGCACCGTATTCGGTTCGGGTGTCGGGGTTGTCGTGCTCAAGCGGCTCGCCGACGCGATCGCCGACCGCGACCACATCCATGCGGTGATCCTCGGTTCCGCGGTGAACAACGACGGCGGCAACAAGATCGGCTTCACCGCTCCCGGTATCGCGGGGCAGCGGGCGGTCATCCGGGAAGCGTTGTCGGCGGCCGGAATCGGCGCCGAGACGATCGGTTACGTCGAAGCGCACGGCACCGGAACGAAACTCGGTGATCCGATCGAGGTCGCGGCGTTGAGCGCGGCCTACCGCGAGCACACCGAGGTGGCTCAGTACTGTGCGCTCGGCTCGGTGAAATCCAATGTCGGCCATCTGAACTCCGCGGGTGGTGTTGCGGGATTCATCAAGGCGGTGCTGGCGGTGCGCGAAGGGCGCATCCCGGCGAGCCTGAACTACACCCGGCCGAACCCCGAAATCGATTTCGCCGCAACGCCGTTCTTCGTCAACACCGAACTGCGGACCTGGTCCGGCGAGGTGCGCCGGGCAGCGGTGAGCGCCTTCGGCATCGGCGGGACCAACGCCCACGTGATCGTCGAACAGCCGCCGGCCCAGGTTGCCGCCGCTGTACAGCCCGGCCCGCGCGCGCTGCTGATTTCCGGCCGCACCGCACCGGACGCGGATCGCGCGGCTGCCCGGCTCGCCGAGCACCTGGGCAGCACCGACGCGGAACTCGCCGCCGTGGCACACACTTTGGCGCACGGCCGCCGACGTTTCCCGCACCGCCGCATGGTCGTAGCCAGCACTGCGCAGGAGGCCGTGGCTGCCCTGCGCAAGCCGACGGCGGGTGAGGCCGCACCCGCTCCCACGCTCGCCTGGCTGTTCCCCGGCCAGGGCGTCGCGCTCGGTGCCGCGGTCCTCGAACTCGCCCAGACGGTCCGCCCGTTCGGTGACCGCTACCGCGCCTGCGCCGACCTCCTGCGCGAACGCAGCGGATTCGACCTGGACGCCGCGGTACGCAACGCCGAAGGCACCGAACAGACCCAGGCCGCCCTGTTCGCCGTCGAATACGCGTTGGCCGGCATGTGGCGCGAATTCGGCGCCGAACCCACGGAACTGCTCGGCCACAGCCTCGGCGAACTGGTCTGCGCCACGATCGCGGGCGTCTTCGACCTCGGCGACGCGCTGGAACTGGTGGTCGAACGCGGCCGCATCATGGCCGCGGCTCCACCTGGCGGCATGCTCGCCATCTCCAAAGGGGCCGACATCATCGCCGAGCGCCTGCCGGAGGATGTCTGGCTCGCCGCCGACAACTCGGCCAGCCGCTGCGTCGTCGCCGGCGCTCCGGCGGCGCTGTTCCGCCTGGCCGGTGAGCTGTCCGAGGAAGGCGTGCCCAGCTCGCTGCTGCCCGTCGGGCATGCGTTCCACACCCCGCTGATGGACGAGGCCGCGGCACGCTTCGCCGAACTCGTCCGCGGCCTGCCCCGGCAGGCCCCGCAGGTCCCGTTCTGGTCGAACGTGACCGGCGCGCCGATCACCGCCGAGCAGGCGGTCGATCCCGCCTACTGGTCGCGGCAGATGACCAGCACCGTGCGTTTCCGGGAGGCCGCGCTCGGCCTGGTCGGCCGGAACCCGGGGATCGTCGCGCTGGAGGTCGGCCCGGGCAAGTCCCTGGTCTCGTTCCTGCGCACCGCCGATCGCGCCTCGGCCACGGTCGGTACATTGGGCGTCGGGCTCGGGGCGGGCGCACCGGAAAACGCGATCGTGGACGCGGCCGGACGGCTCTGGTTGTCCGGTGTCGCGGTCGACTTCGACGCGATCTACGGCGGCGAGGCACCGGCGACGGTCAGCCTTCCGACGTATCCCTTTGCGCTGAAACGCTATTGGGTCGACGCACCGGAGGCCGCACCGATGCCGCCGCGGCGCCTCGAAACCGTCCAGCCCGCCGCACCGGCGGCGCCGGTCGAAAGCGATGCCGACGAGGACGATTTCGTCGTCGCGGTGCGCAACCAGGTCGTCGCGGTGTGGTGCGCGGCGCTCGGCGTCGAGGAGGTCGGCACCGACGCCAACTTCTTCGAGCTGGGCGGCGATTCGCTGCTCGCCGTGCACGTGGCCACGCAGCTGCGGTCCATCTTCCCGTTGGACCTAGCCCTCGGCGAGCTGTTCGCCGGTCCGACGGCCGCGGGGATGGCCGACACCATCGCCGCGCATCTGATGCAGCGGTTGGACGAACTGTCCGACAGCGAGGTCGAGCTGCTGCTCAACCAGCCGGGGGCGGCCGAAGAACGGAGCAACAATGCCTGAACTCGTCGATACCGGCGCATCGCGCCGCGCGTTGCTGCGGCGCTGGGCCGCCGGTGGCACCCCGCGGGCCGGTATCCCGCGCCGCACCGATCCGACTGCGGCCGCGCCGCTTTCGGCCGCGCAGCAGCGAATCTGGTTCCTGGAGCAGCTGTTCCCGGACCGGGCGACCTACACCATGCCGCTGGCGCTGCGCCTGCGCGGCCACCTCGACATCGCGGCCCTGCAAGGCGCGCTGTCGTTCGTGGTCGCCCGGCACGAGTCGCTGCGTACCAGCATCGAAGTGCGCGAAGGTGTTCCGGTGCAGGTGGTCGGGCCGGTGACGCCGCTGCCTATGACCATGGTTTCGCCGTCACAGTTGGATCCGCAGCGCCCGCTGGCGGACGCCACCGCGCAGGTCGAGCAGTTCAGCCGGACCGTGTTCGACCTGTCCGGTCAGCTGGTCGAGGTGCTGCTGGTGCGGCTGAGCGAGGACGATTCGATCTTCGCGGTCGCCATGCACCACATCATCTCCGACGGCTGGTCGCTCGGGGTGTTCGCCACCGAATTGATGTCCGCCTACGCCGATCTCACGGCCGGCAAGCACCTGCCCGAACTGCCGGCATTGCCGTTGCAGTACCCCGACTACGCGACCTGGTTGCAGGATCTCGCGCAGCAGGACAAGTTCGGCGCGGACCTCGACTACTGGCGCGGCGTGCTCGGCGACGAGCCGCCGCTGGTCACCTTCCACCCCGATCGCCCGCGCGCGCTGGAGCCGGAAAACCGTGGTGCGCGAGTGCTGTTCACGATTCCCGCGCCGGTGCTGTCCGGTCTGCGGCAGCTGGCCGACGAGGTCAGGGTGAACGACCGCCCCGCAACATTGTTCATTGCGTTGATGGCGGGATTCAAAGCGCTGCTTCGCTATTACACCGGCGCGGAGGACATCACCGTCGGCACGCCGATCGCGGGCCGGACCAGGCCCGAGATCGAGCCGCTGATCGGGTTCTTCGTGAACGCGCTCGCGCTGCGCACGGACCTGTCCGGTGCGCCGACCTTCCGTGAGCTGCTCGCCCGGGAACAGCGCGTCGTCTTCGACGCGTTCGACCACCAGGAAGCGCCGTTCGACCTCGTCGTCGAGCACGTGCGCCCCGATCGCGAACTGAGCCACTCACCGCTGTTCCGCACCGCCGTGGTGCTCCAGAACACCGCGCTGCCCGAACTCGCCATCCCCGGCCTGAGCGCCGAATACGTCGAAGTACATTCGGGCACGACCAAATTCGACGTGCTGGTCACGCTGCGACAGGTCGGCGCGGAACTCGTCGGCGCGTTCGAATACGACGTCGACCTGTACGACGAGCCGACCGTCGCGGCCATCGCACGGCACTTCGTCGCCCTGCTCACCGCGGTCGTCGCCGACCCGGACACCGCGCTGCCGGAACTCGACTTCCTCGAGCCGGACGAGCGCGCACGCGCGGTCGCCGCGGCACTGCCCACCGAAACGTCCGCCGAACCCGCCCTGACGCTGCACGAACTCTTCGCCGCGCAGGCCATCCAGACACCCGACGCGGTCGCGCTCACGTTCGGCGACAGCGCCCGCACCTACGCCGGACTCGCGGCCGCCGCCGACGAGCTGGCCCAGCGCCTGCGCGCCCGCGGCGTCGGCCGGGGTTCGTTCGTCGGCATCCACCTCGAGCGTTCCGCCGACGTGGTCGTCGCGATTCTCGCGGTGCTGCGGGCCGGCGCCGCCTACGTTCCGCTCGACCCGATGTACCCGGCGGACCGCATCGAATTCATGATCGCCGACTCGGGCGCGCGCCTGGTGATCAGCCACAGCTCGCTGGTCTCGGCGTCGGAATCGGGTCCGGAGCTGCTGCTCATCGACGAACCCGTCGCCGAGACGTTGCCCGACCTCCCGCTGGAGAAGGCCGCGCCGCACGACCCCTGCTACGTCATCTACACCTCGGGCTCCACCGGCGTCCCGAAGGGCGTGGTCATCGAGCACGCCAACGTGATTCGCCTGTTCTCGACGACCCGCCGCTGGTACGACTTCGGCGCGCAGGACGTGTGGACGATGTTCCACTCCTACTCCTTCGACTTCGCCGTCTGGGAGATGTGGGGCGCGCTGCTCTACGGCGGCCGCCTCGTCGTGGTCCCCGGCTCGGTCAGCCGCTCCACCGCCGAGTTCGCGGAACTGCTTGCCCGCGAACAGGTCACGGTGCTGAACCAGACCCCGTCGGCGTTCACCCAGCTGCTGCGCGCGCTGGACAACGGCGCCGAACTCGCGGTGCGCTGGATCGTCTTCGGCGGCGAGGCGCTCGACTTGTCCACGCTCACACCGTGGTTCGACCGTTTCGGCGACGCCGCGCGCCTGGTGAACATGTACGGCATCACCGAAACGACCGTGCACGTCACCTATCGCGAACTCACCCGCGCCGATGTGGTGTCGGCGGCGGGCAGCCTTATCGGTGTCCCGCTGCCCGATCTCGGCGTGCTCATCGTAGATCCGGCGGGCCGCCCGGTGCCCGACGGGGTGGCGGGGGAGATGCTGGTCTCCGGTCCCGGTGTCGGGCGCGGCTATCTGAATCGCGACGAGCTCACCGCCGAACGCTTCGTGGACAGCCCGGTCCTCGACGGTCGCCGGGTCTACCGGACCGGCGACCTCGCCCGCCGCCGCGCCGACGGCGATCTCGAATACCTCGGCCGGATCGACCAGCAGGTCAAGGTGCGCGGCTTCCGCATCGAACTCGGCGAGATCGAGGCCGCGATCACCGCGCACCCCGGCGTCGACCAGTCGGTCGTGCTGGCCCGCAAGGACACCGGCGGAAGCCTCTCCCTGGTCGCCTATTTCACGCCCGGCGACGCGTCCGCGAACGCCGCCGACGCGGAGCAGGACCAGGTCGCCAACTGGCAGATCGTGTTCAACAGTACCTATCGCCAAGGCCACGAGGGCGACGCCGATTTCGACATCTCCGGCTGGAACGACTCCTACACCAACGCCGCCATCCCCGAGGAGCACATGCGGGAATGGGTCGAGGCGACCGTCGCCGCAGTGCGCACGCTGGCCCCCTGGGGGACGATATCCGGCGGAGCCGGTGGGGTGGGTAAGTGCGGGCGTGTTCTCGAAATCGGTTGCGGTACCGGCCTCTTGCTGTCCCGGCTGGCTTCGCAGTGCGCGGTGTACGACGCCACGGACGTCTCCGCATCGGCCATCGAGAACGTGCGCACGAAGATCATCGACGGCAATCCGGACCTCCAGCACGTCCGGCTCGACCAGTGCGCCGCCGACCAGCTGCCCTACGACGTCGCCGGACCGTACGACGTCATTCTGATCAACTCGGTGGTGCAGTACTTCCCGAGCGCGGATTACCTGACCCGGGTGCTGGATTCGGTGGTCGGCCTGCTCGCCCCCGAGGGCGTGCTGTTCGTCGGCGACGTTCGCGATCTCACCCTGAGCGAGTCGTTCCACGCGACCGTCGAGGCGACCAACGCGCCGTCCGCCGGCGCCGCCGAACTCGCGCCGGCCGTGCGCGCCGCGCTCGATCGGGACGCCGAATTGGTGATCTCGCCAAGGTATTTCGAGGAGTTCGTCGCCGCGCAGCCCACGCTGACCGGGTCCAGGATCCTGCTCAAGCGCGGCGAGTACCTCAACGAGATGTCCCGATTCCGCTATGACGCCGTGCTGTTCGCGGGTCAGCGTGGACTGCCGGTGCGGCCGAAGCTGCTCGACGCGACGACCACACCGCAGTCGCTGGCCGAACTGCTCGAGCGGGATCGTCCGGCGGCGGTGCTGATCGCCGACGTGCTCGACGCCCGGGTGGCCGGTCCGCTCGCGGTGGTCGCCGAGCTGCAGCGTGGCCGGGCGAGTGCCGCTCAGATCCGCGCCGCCCTCGCCGACTCCGGCGGCGTCAGCCCGGAAGACTATCTCGCCCTTGCCGATCGAGTGCCATATCGGATCGAGGCGCTGCGCCGCCCCGGCGGCCGTTACGACGTCGTGGTGACCGGGTGGGACGTCGCGTTGCCGTCCATCCCGGTGGCGCGCGACGCCGAATGGCCGGACGACCTGGTCATCTCGGATCCGTTGCGGGTCAAGGGCCGTGACGACCTGGTCGTCGATGTGCGTGCCCACCTGGCGCGGCGACTACCGCAGCACATGGTCCCCGCCGCCGTCCTCGTGCTGGACGAATTCCCGTTGACCACCAACGGAAAACTGGATCGCCGCGCCCTGCCCGCGCCGGTCCTGCGCCGCAACACCTTGGAGTACGAGCCGCCGCGCACCCCACTCGAACAGCGCGTCGCCGGCGTCTTCGCGCACGTGCTCGGCATTCCGCGGGTCGGCCGCGAGGACAACTTCTTCGACCTCGGCGGCCATTCGCTGCTGGCCGCTCAGCTGATCCTGCGGCTGAAACAGACCTTCGGCGAGGACATTCCGCTCGGCTCGCTGTTCGCCCGGCCCACCGTGGCCGGCGTGGTGGCGCTGCTGGCCGGGGAGGCCGCCACGGAGGAGGCGATCGATCTCGAGGCCGAGGTTGCTGCCGCGATCGAATCCTGGCCTGCCGCACCGTGGACCGTGACCCCGCCGAGCACCGGCGAGGTGCTGCTCACCGGCGCTACCGGCTTCGTCGGCGCGTTCCTGCTGCACGAACTGCTGGCGCGCACCGACTCCCGCGTGCACTGCCTGGTGCGGGCGGACAGCCGGGAAGAGGGGCTCGCGCGCCTGGCCGCCACCTTCGACAGCTATGAGCTGCCCCGCGATTCGTTCGACCGGGTCGTGCCCGTCCTCGGCGACCTGGCCGCACCGCGACTCGGCTTGTCCGAGAAGCAGTTCCTGCTGCTGGGCCGCACGATCGACGCGATCTACCACAACGGCGCGCAGGTGAACTTCGCGCTGCCGTACCGGGTGCTGGAGGCGGCTAACGTCCAGGGCACCCAGGAGCTGATCACGCTGGCCCGAACCAGCGGCGCGCCACTGCATTTCGTGTCCTCGCTGTACGTGCTCGGCCCCGGCGACGCGGTCGACGGACGGGTCACCGAACCCCTTGCCGCGCAGGATCCTTCGCAGCTGTCCCTCGGCTACCTGCGCAGCAAGTGGGTGGCCGAGCGCCTGGTCACCGAGGCGGGCGAACGCGGCCTGCCGGTGAGTGTGTTCCGGCTCGGTCGCATCGGCGGCGACAGCCGCACCGGCGCCTGCCAGACCAGCGACTTCTTCTGGCTGCTGGTCAAGGCCAGCCAGGAGGTCGGGCTCGCGCCCGAGGTGGACTTCGCGGTGGACCTCGCGCCTGCCGACTTCACCGGCGCGGCCATGGTCGAGCTGGCCCGCGACCCGCGGCCGGGCACGCACATCTACCACCTGCGCAACCCGCAGCCGTGCGCTTTCACCGACGCCGTCGGCTGGCTGCGGGAGAGTGGCCATCCGGTAGACCTGGTGGCCCTGGACCGGTGGCGCGACGCGATCGCCGCGCACGCCGCGAGCGCGGGACCGGGTTCGGCCTCGTTCAGCGTGCTGAGCCTGCTGAGCGCCAACGACGGCCTCACCCCGCTCATCCAGTTCGACGTGGACCAAGCCGTCACCGCGCTGGACGAGATCGGCGTGGGTTGCCCGCCGGTTTCCCGGGACCTGTTCATCCGCTACCTGGATTACTTCCGCAAGGTCGGCTTCTTCGCCGCGCCGTCACCACAGGAGGTCGGAGTATGACCACAACACTGCTCACCGGGGGCGCGCTCGAGTACGACACGTTGGTGCGTGCGCTGACCAACCAGGCCGCGCAACGGCCCGACAAGGTCGCCTACAGCTTTCTCAGCTACCCGGACTCGACCTCCAAGCACGGCGAGACCGAGTCGCTGACCTACGCCGAGATCGACCGTGCGGCAAGGGCATACGCGGCCACGCTGCTCCAGGTCGCGCATCCCGGCGACCGGGCCGTGCTGCTCCTGCCGCCGGGCCTGGAGTACGTGAAGGCGTTCTTCGGTTGCCTCTACGCCGGGATCATCGCGGTGCCGCTGTACCCGCCGAGCGCGCACAACTCCAACGGTCGCATCGACGCGGTCTGCGTCGACTCCGATCCCGCCTGCATTGTCACCACCGACAGCTCGCTCGCCAATGTCACCGCCTGGCTGGACAATTCGCCGACCGACACGACCCGGCTCATCGTGACCACCGGCGAGGTCGACGAGAAGCTCGCCATCGACTGGGAACCCGTCCTGGTGGACCGCGAGCAGATCGCGTTGTTGCAGTACACCTCCGGCTCCACCCGCACCCCCGCCGGCGTGATGGTGCCGCATCGTGGCTTGCTGGACAATGCCCGGCAGGTCTACGAAATGATGTACCACGTCGGCATTTCCGCCGAGGACGAGGTCGGCTTCGTCAGCTGGCTGCCGCTGTTCCACGACATGGGCCTGATGGTCGGCGTGATCATGCCGATCATCAGCGGCCACGGCGTGGTGCAGATGTCGCCGACGTCGTTCCTGCGCCGGCCCGAACGCTGGCTCCAGGCGATCAGCGACAACCCCGCGCAGATCTTCGCCGCGTCACCGAACGTCGGCTACGAGCTCTGCGCCGAACGCATCGGCCCGAAGGAACTCGAAGGCATCGACCTGAGCCGATGGCGCTACGCCCTGTCCGGCGCGGAACCGGTGCGGGTCAGCACGATCGAGAAGTTCCACGCGGCCTTCGCCGAGCACGGCCTGGCCCGGTCGAGCCTGATCGCCGGGTACGGGCTGGCCGAGTCGACGCTGATCGTGTCGGTGAACTGGCGCACGCTGTCCGGGGTGCAGACCCTCACGGTGGACCGCGACGCGCTCGCCGCCGGTCGGGTGGTCGTGGCGAAGAACGGCGCGGACATCGTCAGCGGGGGCGCGGCGGCGCCGGGCACCACCATCCAGATCGTCGATCCGGAGACCAGGCTGGCCCTGCCAGAGGACCGGCTCGGTGAGATCTGGGTGTCCGGCCCGGCCGTCTGCACCGGCTACTACAACCGCCCCGAGGAGACGGAATACACCTTCCGCGGCGAACTCTCGCCGCGTGACGGCAAGTACTACCTGCGCACCGGCGACATCGGCTTCCTGCACGACGGCGAGGTCTATCCGACCACCCGGCTCAAGGACCTGATCATCATCGACGGCCGCAACTATTACCCGCCGGACCTCGAAGACGCCGCCGAGCAGTCGCATTCGCTGGTGCTGCCCGGCCGGTGCTCGGCCTTCTCCGTCGAGGTCGGCGTGCAGGAGAAGATCGTGGTGCTGATCGAGGCCCGCATCCCCTCGGGCGACGAGACGATCGCCCAGGAACTGCGGAACGCGGTGCGCCAAGCCATCTTCAGCATCCACGACGTCGGTGTGCACGAGGTGGTGCTGCTCGGCCCCGGCGCGATTCCGCGCACCTCCAGCGGCAAGATCCAGCGCTCGGCCTCGCGCACCGCCTACCTCGACGGCACGCTGCGGGGCACGAAATGACCACGGCCCTCGCGACCCACGGCGACAAGCTGACCTGCTTCACCGCGGCGTTGGCGAGCGCGCTGGTGGCCCGTGGTGAAACCCGGTGGTGGCGGCCGCTACTCGCGGGCGGGCCGACCCTGTCCGTCAGCCCCGCCGAGGACGACCTGCTGCTGTTCGAGCACGACGCGACCCCGCCGCTGCCCGCCCTTGGCCTGCGGGTGAACGGCGACGACGACTGGGCCACCGCCTACCACGCCCTGGAAGAGCAAGTGGCGGAACACGGTTCGGTGGTGCTGCTCGCCGACATCTTCCACCTGCCCTGGCAGCACGGACATCAGCGCTGGCATGCCCCGCACTGGCTGGCCGTCGTGGAGACCATCGAGGGCTGGGTGATCGAGGACCCGCTGACCATGACCACCGAGCTGGGAAAGCAGACCGGGCAACGGATTCCGGTGCTCTCCGCCGCCGAGCTGCGCGAGTGGTCGGTCGGTCTCGGCCCGGACAACACGGTCGCGCTGCTGCGCGAACGCGCGATGGCCGGCTCGGCCGCGATCCACACCGGTAAGACCTTCCGGTGGCTCGAATCCCATCCGGTCGCGCCTCTCTCACCCCGAGCGGACCGCCTGGTGGGTGCCGACGCGCTCATCGCGCTGGCCAGCCGCTATCAGTTCGCCTCGACGCCGGACGATTTCACCCAGCTCGACGATCTGTGGCAGGCGCTGCGGCAACGCGAGTTGCTGCTGTGGGCGTCCGACCTCGACGCCGACCTGCTGGACGCGGCCGGACGTGATCACTGGGAGCGCGCGGTCACCCAGTGGCGCAAGCTGCCGCCGCTGCTGATGCACGCCAGGATGCGGGCCGCCGCGGGCGGCACCGTGCAGACCGCGCACATCGCCGAGACCCTGCTGTCGCTCGCCGAATTCGAGGGCAAGCACTTGGCTTTCGCGCACCACCCTCGCACGGAGCGGGAGTAGCCATGACAACCGATGTGGCAGTAGAACTTTCCCCCGCCGACGGCTACGTGGCGTGGACACAGCGCGCGAAAGCGCTGGCGCGCGAACCCGGCGGGCCCGGGATCGCGGTGCGGATGGCGCTGCTGGCCACCTACACCACCGACTTCCTCGCCGAATTGCTACCGCTGGCGGGCGCCCGCGCCGGCCTGACACCGGAACTCCTGGAGTTTCCGTTCGGTCAGGTCGAGCAGGTGCTGCTCGCGCCCCAAACACCGTTCCGCGAAGGCGATTACGTGGTGCTGGCCGGTACCCACCACGACGTCACCGGCACGGTCGACGAGACCGTAAACCGCTGGGTCGGGCTCTGGGACGCGGCCGCGCGTTCCGGTGTCCGGGTCGTGCAGCTCGGTTTCGCGCCGCCCGCAGTCGACGCCTACGGACCGGCGGCTTGGCGCGCGCCGCAATCACTCTCGCATCGGGTGCGCGAGGTCAATGCCCGCCTGGCCGAACAAGCCGCCGGGCGAGTGCTTTTCGTCGACGTCGAGCAGCTCGCCGCCCAGGTCGGCCTGCGTCAGTGGGAAGACCCGCGCAGCTGGTACCGCGTGCGGCAGCCGTACGCGCCGGACAGCCTGCCGTGGCTGGCCGCTGCCATCGCCGACACGATCGCCGCCGACCGCGGCCGCTCCGCGCGCTGCGTCGTCGTGGATCTCGACGGCACCCTGTGGGGCGGCGTCCTCGGCGACGACGGCGTCGACGGCATCCGCGTCGGCACCGGCCCCGACGGCGAGGCGTTCGCCGACTTCCAGCGCTACCTGCGCGCCCTGACCGAGCGCGGCGTGCTGCTCGCCGTGGCCAGCAAGAACGATCGCGACCTCGCCCTGCGCGCCATCGCCGAGGCGCCGGGCATGGTGTTGCGGGTCGAGGACTTTACCCATATCGTCGCCGACTGGCGGCCCAAATCCGAACAGCTCCAGGAGATCTCGGACAAGATCCGGCTCGGCCTGCACAGTTTCGCCTTCGTCGACGACAATCCGGCCGAATGCGCCCAGGTCCTCGCCGTGCATCCCGAGGTGCGCGCGCTGTGCCTGCCTGCCGCGCCGGCGAAGTTCGCCACCGAACTCGCGGCGCTGCCCTGGCTGCATCCCGGCTCGCTGTCCAGCGAGGACTTCACCAGGCAGCGTTCCTACCAGGCGCTGGCCGCCGCCGAGCGCACCGTGACGGACAACCTCGACGACTTCCTGGCCGGCCTGGAGATGGTGGCGACGATCGAACCGATCAACAGCACCACTCTCGACCGGGCCGCGCAGCTGATCGCCAAGACCAACCAGTTCAACCTGACCACCCGCAGGCACACCCAGACCCAGGTCCGGAAGATGGCCGAGGACCCGCAATGGTTCGCCGCCACCCTGCGCCTGCGGGACCGCTTCGCCGACCACGGCATCGTCGGCGTGCTGCTGGCCGAGGCCGGCGGCGATGGCGCCGTCGAGATCGACACCCTGCTGCTCAGCTGCCGGGTCATCGGCCGGAACGCGGAAAACAATCTCCTGGCCGCCGCCGCCGAATGGGCGCTGGCACAGGGCAGTTCGCGATTGGTGGGCCGGTATCTCCCGACCGCCCGCAACGCGCTGGTGCGCGACCTGTACCCCGGGCACGGCTTCGCGCTCGAAGCGGAGTCCGAACAGGGGTCGGTATTCGGTTACGACCTTTCGGGCGGCGCACTCGCGCGCAGCCCGCATGTGCGAGAGGCGCAGATGCAACATGGCTACTGATCTGATGGAGCAGCTGCTCGAGCTGTTCGCCGAGGTGGTCGGTGAGCCGGCCGCGCACGGCCCCGACACCGTCCGCGGCGACATGGACACCTGGGACTCGCTCGCCCAGGTGCGCCTGGTCTACGCGGTGGAACGCGCCTTCGCGGTGGAACTTCCGGAGAGCACGCTCACCGGCGAACCCTCGCTCGCCGAGATCGCCGACTCCGTCTCGGCCGCACAGCAAGAGCGGGTCTCATGAACTCCCGGGTCTTCCGGGTCACCGATACCGACGTGGCGACCTACGCCGCCGCGGTCGGCGACCGCAATCCGCTGCACGTGGACAACGACTTCGGGCACCGATCGCCCTACGGCCGGCCGGTCGCGCACGGCGCGCTGGTGGTCACCCTCGCATTGGCCGCGCTGGCCGAGACGACCGACCCGATGGCGGTGCGCGACATCCGAGCGACGTTCCGGCAGCCCACGATTCCGGGCCGCCGCTACGAGGTCGACTGGACCGTGTCGGAGAGCGAGGCCCGCGGGCGGGTCAGCTTCGGCGGGATCGAGGTGGTCGGCATCCGTTGCCGGCTCGGCTCGGTGCTGCCGTGGTGCGGTCCCGCCGCCGAGGACCAGCCGCGGCGGGATGCGCCCCGGGTGCTCGGATTGGCCGACGTGGCCGGGGATTCCGCGCAGGCGCCCGGCCAGGAGAAGGGGTCGTACTCGGTCGACTATCCGTTGATCGCGGGTCTGGTGTCGCGGGTCATCGGCGGACGTGTCCCCGAACATGTTGCGGCCGTGCTGGGTTGGGCGAGCTACTGGACCGGGATGTGCACGCCCGGCCGGGACGCGTTGCTCGTCGCGTGCACCGTCGTGTTGCACGGATCCGGTTCCGGCGCGGTCGAATTCGAGACGAACGAGCCCGAGGTCGATCGGCGATCCGGGCTGGTCACCTTGCGCGCGGGAATGCGTTGCGGCGCAAGTGCGGACGTCACAGTGCAGAGTCTGATCAGAGAGTCGGTGCCTGGACCGGATCCGGCGGAACTGGCGGCGATCCTGCCGCCCTCGGAGTCGCTGGCCGGACGCACCATTCTGGTCGTCGGCGGCAGTCGTGGGTTAGGTGCCGCGGTCTCACTGGGTTTGGCCAGTCAGGGTGCCCGCGTGCTGGTGAGCTGCACTCGCGCACCCGAGGTGCTGGCGGCGGCCTCGCACGCTTACCGGGATCGATTGTGGCCGGTACTCGCCGATGCCAGCGACGGCTGGGCACTGGGCGCGGCTCTGCCGGAAGGCCCCCTGGATGGCGTGGTTCTGCTTGCCGCACCGGCGATTCCGACGCTGCCGCTGGCGCCGGACGCGGTCGAGACCGCCGCGCAGTTCATGGCGGCGAGCACCCGCCTGGTGTTCGCCCCGCTGTCGGTGTGCGTGCCGCGGCTGCGCAAAGGCGCGACGGTCGTGCTGATTTCCTCGGAGGCGGTACTCGC
Organism: Nocardia colli; assembly: GCF_008704205.1. Lineage (GTDB taxonomy): Bacteria > Actinomycetota > Actinomycetes > Mycobacteriales > Mycobacteriaceae > Nocardia > Nocardia colli. Next base: position 103,701 of record NZ_VXLC01000027.1, read on the forward strand.
GCCGCCCCGCTGGTGGCCGCATTACGCGGCGGCCAAGGCGGCCGTCGAAGGACTCGCGGAATACGTTGCGCGACACCATCCCTGGAACGTCGTGGTGGTCCGGCCACCGCGACTCTGGACCGACCTGACGAACACGCCGGGCGGACGTGCCGTGAGCAACCCCATCGCGCCGGTCGCCGCCGACATCGTCAACGCGTTCTCCACGCAAGACGTTGTCGCCGGGGAAGTTTCGGTGCTCGGCACAGCCGGTTGGGGCGCACCATGGCCAATTCTGAGTGAGGAGGTGCGGGATGCTGGAGATCGCCGACCTGAACAAGTCGTACGGTAAGAAACAGGTACTCACCGGGATCGATCTGATCGTGCAGCCGGGCGAGATCGTCGGGCTGCTCGGCCCCAACGGCGCGGGCAAGACCACCACCGCGTCGATCGTGTCCGGCCTCACCGCCGCCGATTCCGGCACGGTGCGTATCGACGGCATCGACATCCGCAGCAATCCCCGTCAGGCGCGGCGCAAGCTCGGTCTCGCGCCGCAGGAACTCGGCGTGTATCCGACGCTCACCGCGGAGGAGAACCTGATCTTCTTCGGCCGGCTCATGGGCGTCGGGCGCAAGGACCTGACCGCGCGCATCGCCGAGGTCGGCGAGCGGCTCGGGGTCACGCCGTTCCTGAAGACCCGGGCGCATCAGCTTTCCGGTGGTCAGCAGCGCAGGCTGCACACCGCGATGGCGTTGCTGCACGAGCCGGACGTGCTCTGGCTCGACGAGCCGACCGTCGGCGCCGATGTCTCGGCGCGGCAGGACCTGCTCGTCGAGGTGCGCAACCTGGCCGATCAAGGTGCCGCCGTCGTCTATGCGACGCACTACCTGCCCGAACTCGAAGTGCTCGACGCCCGCGTGGTCGTCCTGCATCAAGGCCGGATCCTGGCACAGGGGAGTGCCACGGATCTGGTCGAGCAGTACGCGCAATCCGCGGTGAGCCTGGAGTTCTCCGCAGCCATCCCCACGAGCCTCGGCGGTTTCCTCGCCGCACCGGGCGCGGTGGTGCTGGAGTCGAAGCGGTTGAACATCCCGACCAACACGCCGGGACAGCTGCTCGCGCAACTGTTCGCCACTTTGGACACCGATACCGGCCAGCTGCTGGCCGCGGAGATCCATCACCCGAACCTGGAGAACGCGTACCTGGCGATCATGCGCGCGGCGCAGGACGCGGACGAGCCTGTGGAAGGGATCCGAGATGCTGTTGCATGACTCCGCTGTCGATCGAGTACGCGCGTTGTCCTGGGCGGACCTGCGCCGCATCCGTTCCGATCCGGCTCAGCTCATCGTGATGATGGTGCTGCCGATCGGCATGATGGCGTTCCTGACGCCGGCCAACCGGGCGCAGTTGCGGCTGACCGGGTATTTCAACGCGACCGGCATCGAACAGTCCGGGCCGGGCACCATCGTGTTGTTCGCGTTCTTCATCACGACCCTGCTCGGTGCCTCGTTCTTCCGCGAACACGAGTGGGGGACCTGGGATCGGCTGCGCGCCGCGCCGGTGCGGGCGGTCGAGGTCATCATCGGGAAGTCGTTCCCGTCGGTGCTGTTCTCGGTGTTCCAGCTGACCTTTCTGTGGTTGGTCGCGTTCACGCTGTGGGATCTGCACAGCAAGGGATCGACCTGGCTGCTGGTTCCGCTGACCGCGTCGCTCGCCGTCGCCACCTGGGGATTCGGCATCGCGCTGGTCTCGTTGTGCCGCAGCATCGATCAGTTGGCGATCATGGCGCAGGTGGGGTCGCTGGCCATCGGCGGACTCGCGGGCACCATCACCCCGCGCGACACGCTGCCCGCCTGGGCGCGCGCGTTGTCGCCGTACACGCCGCAGTACTGGGCGTTGAAGGGATATCAGGACGTCATCCTGCACGGCGCCGGGTTCGGCGACATCGTCAAGCCGTGCCTGATCCTGATCGCCGTCGGTGTGGCGGGCGGACTGGTCGCGCTGTTCAAGTTCCGGCTCAATCACACCAAGATCGGGCGGAGCTGACGGGGTTACTCGATCGGCTGGGTGATCGCGTTGTGCTCGTCGTTGATCAGATGGAACGCGGACGCCAAGTCGTCGAGCGCGGTCTGCCAGAGTGACTCGGTGCCGTCGCCGTGCGGGTTGCCGCTGCTCAGTGAGAGCAGCACCTGCGCGGCCTCGGCGGCGCGGGCTGCGGCGTCGAGCAGCACCGGGGCCTGGTCCGAGGTGTCGCGCGGGGCCAGCGCGTCGATCCGGTTGTGTAGCCAGTGCGCGTCGAAATGGGCCTGTTCGGTGGCGTTTTCGCCGTCCAGCGCGGGCTGGGTGCTGGCCGCGGTCCAGCGGCGGGCCAGCTCGTTCTGATCCGGCGCGTTGGTTACCGCGCTGCGCAGTTCGCTGCTGAACACCCGCTGCAACAACGCCGCCAGCTTGGCGCGTTCGACCGCGGTGTCGTGGTGCGCGGGGGCATCGGCGTCGCCCGGGTCGATATGCAGCACCGCGAGAATTGCCCTCAGTTGCGCGATCGTGGCCACTCAACCCCTGCCTTGTCATGACTCGCCGAGCCGCTCTCGGCTACCACCCGACCCCCGGTACCCCGAACGATTAACTAAATGATAGCCGCACGGTGTCATCGCGGCACCGCAAACGCCGCGCGAATCGCGCGCGCATGGATTGCTGCGCAACCGATCTCGCCGCCGAACCGTGGTTGAACATCGAACCATCGCCCCCTCTGTCCGAATTAGAAGGATCGCTCTAATATGGCGCTATGAGCAATCGAGATGTGGTGGAGAAGTTCTATCTGGCAACCCAGGCCGGCGACGGCGAGGCGATCGTCGAGCTGCTGCACCCGCGCTTCGCGGCCCGGGTCGCGCCCGGGATGCCCAGCGTCACCGATACCGCGCCGGATGGTCCGGCAGCGGCGCTGGCGGGAGTATGGGGACCGGTGTTCCGGGACTTCCGGATCGCGCCCTATGCGGAGACCTGGTTCGACGCGCAGGACGGCGCGGTCATCGTCACCGGGCACTATCGCGGCACCGCGCGGGCGACGGGCAAGCCGGTGCAGGCCGAATTCGCCCACGTCTGGCGGGTTTCCGACGGAAAACTCAGCGCGTTGCACCAGTACACGGACACCTGGTGCTGGCGGGACGCACTGGCGGGTTGATACGTGCCCATCGTGACCTCATTCCGAAACGTCGATGCCGTCACATCTAAGTTCGGTTTGCTGCCCCCTCCGGATTGTCGGCACGCCGAAGCAATATCGGGACAGGTGGGTCAGGGGCGGCTGTAAGTCGACGCGACCATGTCCAGGACGAGATCCTGGAGTAGTCGGCGGGTCGCGTGCGCCTGCTCGATCAACGGCTCCGACGCGCCGTCTTCGGCCAGGTCGACGAGCTGATTCATCAGATGACACACGGCAACCAGCCGTCGTACGGCTTGCCGCCGCTCACCGCATGTGAGGTCGGTACGCATAATGTCCCAATCGCGCCACGCCCGGCAATTGTTTCGTGTCGCCACGCCGACGCCGGAACGCGTTGTCCGGTTTGGTTTTCCACACCGGGCGGTCCGGATTGTGGTAGCGAGTTTGGTCATGTACCCCGAGCCGGGGGAAGTTCTGCACTTCTCCGAGGATCCGACCATCGATCGTTTCGTGCCGCATGTCGCGCCGACTGCTGCCGGTCGAGCCGCTGCACAAGGTCGGCGACCTGTTGAAACTGCATGAGCAAGCGGGGATTCAGCTGCGAATCCTGCCGAATCTGTGGGACTTCTGGGATGCCGCAACCGGTAGCTCCCTGGGTTTCAGCGGCATTCGTTTGCGTGCCGCGCGGCCGCGCGCCTGAGCCCGGTTACGGCGTCAGATCCAGCACGGCCGTGCCGTCGGCGAAGTCGGTCGGCACCGACGTGTGGTCGTGGACGATCAGCCATTGCCCGTCGCGTTTCTGGAAGCACGCCGTCCAGCGCAGCCAGATGTCGGCGTCCTGCCCGTCGACCATCGTGCCCATCATGTGATTGAGGCTGCGACTGAACGCGATATCCGTGCCGAGGGTGATGTCCAGTTCGCGGATCTCGAAATAGATCGGACCGGAGAAGTTCGCGAACGTCTCCTCCCACGGCTTCCGATACGTCTCCGTGCCGACGTATCGCAGCGGCGGAGCGATATCGAACGACACCGTATCCACCGCATGGATCGCCATCGCGGCATCCACGTCGCGCTGCCGAAACGCCTCCACCCATCTATCGATCAATCCCCGGATCTCCGCCTCATCGGGCGTAGTCGTAGGAGTCATCGTCCACCTCGAGCTTCCCCCACGGCCACCCCGACGACCAGCAGGTAGGTTCTCCGACTTCACCCTCACCCTGCCAGAGGCCACCGACAGGTTTGCTCGAGTGATCACCTGCCGGGTTTCCCGAATGTGAGGTGGTCACGGGGGTGTGCGGGCGTGACGATAGTTTTCGCTATCCGGTCAGGGATTGGGTGCCGAGAACGGTGAGTAGTGCGAGGCGTTCGGCGTCCTCGGTGCCCGGTTCGGCGGTGTAGATCATGATGCGGAGATCGCTGCCTGCCACGGTGAGTACGTCGCAGTCCATCGTGAGTGGGCCGACTCGCGGATGGTCGATCGTTTTCTGCGCGGCTTCGCGGCGGCCGACTGCGCCGGAGTCCCATAGTTCGGTGAATCGGGGGCTATTGGCGCGGAGGTCGGTGATGAGTTTGCGCAGGCGCTGGTCGGCTGGATATTGGGCCGCTGCGGTGCGTAGGTCGGAGACCAGGGAGATTTCGTGGGCGAGGGTGGCCTCGGGCGTGCGGCGGGTGGGGATGCCGGGGCCGGCGAAATGCCGCCACGCACCGTTGCGGTTGGGGTCGTTGCGTGCGGGTGGCTCGCCCATCAATGCCGCATACGGTTGGTTGAATTGCAGCAACGTCCAGGCGGCGTCGTAGACCGCGACGGGGGTTCCGGTCAGCCGGTCGAGTACGCGCTGCACGCTCGCGGTGACGTAGGTGGGAACGGTGTCCGGGTCCGGTAGGGCCAAACCCGCGAGCCGGAAAAGATGCGTGCGTTCGACCGAGGACAAGCGCAAAGCCCTGGCCAGCGCTTCGACCACCTGCGTCGACGGGTTGGATGCGCGACCTTGCTCGAGCCGCGTGACGTAGTCGACGGAGATGCCCGCCAACATCGCCAGCTCTTCGCGGCGCAGGCCGGGTGCGCGTCGTTGCCCGCCGGTGGACAGCCCGGCGGCCTCGGGTGCGACCCGGTCGCGCCAGCGCCGCACCGCCTTCCCGAATTCCGCTGTCGCCATGTTTCCAGTCTGCCCGCGCGGCGGCGGGCGTGCCTGGTATCAGCAGTCCCAGGAAGATCAGACGACTGGTTGACCGGGCGGTTCGGGGCGAGTCTGGATTCATGACAACGACATTGATCACCGGAGCGAACAAGGGACTCGGCTTCGAGACCGCCCGCCGGCTCATCGCGGCAGGGCACACCGTCTACCTCGGCAGCAGGGATGCCGAACGCAGACGCCGGGCCGCAGAGGAACTGGGTGCGCGGGCGGTCGCCATCGACGTCACCGACGACGCGTCCGTCGCGGCGGCCGTGAAGACGATCGACGCCGACGGCGGGCTGGATGTACTGATCAACAACGCGGGCATTTCCGGCATCGAAGCGCAGTCGCGGGACAGCGCGGAGATCGGTGCCGGGGTGGTGACCGCCGACATGATGCGGACGGTGTTCGAGACGAACGTCTTCGGTGTGGTCCGGGTGACGCACGCGTTCCTGCCGCTGCTGCAACGATCTGCCGCGCCGGTCGTGGTCAACGTGAGCAGCGGTTTGGCGTCGCTGGCGAACGTCGCCACTCCGGGTGCGCCCGCCTACTTCTATCCGGGTGTCGCGTATCCCGCGTCGAAGGCCGCGGTCAACATGGTCACCGTGCAGTACGCCAAGTCGTTTCCGGATATGCGGATCAACGCGGTGGAGCCCGGATATACCGCGACAGACCTGAACGGGCACAAGGGAACTCAGACCGTTCAGGAGGGTGCCGAGATCATCGTCCGGATGGCGCAGGTGCAACCCGACGGGCCGACCGGAGGTTACTTCGATGCCTCCGGAACGTTGCCCTGGTAGGCCAGCGAATTCGTTACTGGCGGTAGAGCATTCGGGCACGATCGAGTTCTGTCGGCTGGAGGTGCAGGAAGTGATCCAGCTGCCAGGCTTGCGAATTGGTGGCCTGACGGTTCGTGGTCTGCGCCCACGGTGGATACACGCGGAACCCTCGCTTCCCGCCGCGACCATCCACCGACAGGACCCCGCGCTCGCGAAGCACGTCAGCGGGAAAAACGAACTGGCCCAAGCGATCCCGGTCGCGCGTGCTGATGACGAAAAGATCGACGAGGTCGGCGACATCGAACGGCTGGATCGGCCCGACCGCAGTCCTCTTCCACACCGTGACGAACTGACCGGCCTTGGTCGGAGTCGTCTTGGCCGCGCGAAACCGGATCGCGCGGCCATCGACGGTGAACGAGTGCGCGGCGTACGCGGCGCTCTCGGCCTCGGGAACCGGCACCGAACAGGCGAACCCGCAGGGGTCGTAGACGAGCGTTTTCGCGTCGAGCAGGTCGTCGCAGGCGGCCCACGCCGGGTTCGCGTACCGAAGGCCGGTCGAGTGCTCGCCGCTGGTCATCACCAGCTCACCCTGTCATGGACCACCGACAGGCTCGGGTCCGGACAATGAGTACCGTTGCCGCAGAATCCGATCCGCTTGCCTGCGGCGATCCGACCCCGCAGTATTCCGGTATGCGATTCTCGATCAACATTCCGAACTTCGGGGACTTCGCCGACGCCCGAACGGTGGCCATGGCCGCCCAGGCGGCGGAGGAAGCAGGCTGGGACGCGCTCTTCATCTGGGATCACGTGGTCCTCGACAAGAAAGAACGTCGAGGTCAACCGTTCGGCGACCCCTGGATGCTGCTCACCGCGGCCGCGTTGGCAACCTCGCGCCTGAAACTCGGCACCCTCGTGACCCCGGTGGCCCGTCGCCGCCCCGAACAGCTCGCCCGCCAGGTCGCCACTCTCGATGCGCTGAGCGGCGGCCGAGTCATCTTCGGCGCCGGCCTGGGCGGACCGATCGAGGACGAATTCGGCAGCTTCGGCGAACCGACCGACCCCGTCCTGCTCGCCGAACGCCTCGACGAGGGCCTGGACCTGTTGCAGCGCTACTGGTCCGGCAACCCGGTCGAGCACGACGGCAAGCACTACCGAGTCCGCGACGTCACCCTGCTCCCCGCAGCCACCCAGCGCCCCCGCCCACCGGTCTGGATCGCCGGCTTCTGGCCCCACCGCCGCCCCATCCGCCGCGCCGCCCGCTGGGACGGCGTCGTCCCCCTGTTCAGCAACGGCCACGGCAACCCCCCACCCCTCGACGAACTCCGAGACCTCCTCACCTACCTCAAAGAACACCGAAAAGACCCCCGGCCCAACCACTTCGAGGTAGTAGTAGGCGGCCTCACCCCCGGCGACCCCGCCAAGGCCCGCGACCTCATCGCCCCCTACGCCGAAGCCGGCGCCACCTGGTGGGACGAACGCCAACTATTCACCACCGACGCCCTACACCGCCTCGCCCCCGTAATGCGCCGAATCAACCAGGGCCCACCCACCCTGTAGTCACCGAGGGGAATACTGCCCACATGGGAAACGTGGTCATCCGGACCGCAGGTCCTGGAGATCTATTGGCTGTCTTGGCAATTCACGACCAGCTCGAGGCTGTCGATGGATCGCTCAGCGCCGCAACAGATCTCCAGCAGCGAACCTGGGCGCGGATGATGGAGCGGTCCGACGATCTGACGGTCTATCTCGCCGAGGCTGACGGAAAGCCGGTCGGGACGGCAACCCGATTGCTGTTGCCGCACATCACCTACGACTGTGCGCCGACCGCGTTCATCGAGGCCGTCGTGGTCGAACCCGGTTATCGCCGTCAGGGAATCGCCAGTGCGATGATGCGACGTCTCCTCGGTGATGCGCGAGCAGCTGGGTGCAACAAGATCCAGCTGCTGTCCCATAAGCGTCATGCCACCGACGGGGCGCATCGGCTCTATACGTCGCTGGGATTCGAGCCGGAAGCAGAGGGCTTCCGGCTCTATCTCCAGCAGGTCCCAGCCGCAGTTCAAGCCGCAAAGGTGACGGGTGCGTGAAGTCACCGGCGGCGGGGTGGGGAGGTGCGGGCGCCGAGTTCGCCTGCGGCCATGATCAATCCGCCGATGGCGAAGATGGCGAAACCGGTGCCGGGGGTGCTTTGGGAGGTGTGCTGGCTGATGCCGATCATCATGATGGCCCAGCCGAGGGCGGCGATCGCGCCGCCGATCCACAGGCAGGCCTTGGTCCAGCCGGGGGCTCCGGAGAGGTCGTCGGGTTGCGGGGCGTAGTAGTCGTAGGTGTGGACGTCTCTGCCCGCGATGTGGCCGTCGCCGGGGCCGCGGGCCACCGACCAGCCGTCGCGACTCGTCGCGGTGTATTGGCCTTGGGCTCGGTCGAGTTGATCGCGCAGGTCGGCCAGTTCGCGTGCGAAACGCTCGTCGGCCGCGGCGGCGCGCTCGATCGCCGCCGCGACCCGCTCGCGTGCGCGGATGCTGTCCGGGTTCTCGGTGAGGTCGGCGACCGGGCCGCGGCCCAGTCTGCGGGTCACCGTCGCGGACAGGGCGTTCAGGCCCTGATCCAGCGAGCGGTCGGCCCATCTGCTTCCGGCTCCCCCTATCGTCGCGGCTAAATACGCGGCGATTACCATTCCATCGATCATGCCCGTCTCCTTCGGCCACCCGGGGCATTTCAATCATCTAATCGTCGCAGTTATTTCCTTTGTTTCAAGCGTCGCTATCTCGAATTGGTTTGTGAGCGCACGTAATTGGCGACCGGCGGGTCTGCTATCGGGTGTTCAGCCGAACCAGCGGGTGAGGGCCGCTTCGAGTGATTGTTCGTCGGTGGCGGACCAAGCGATGTATCCGTCGGGGCGGATCAGGACGGTGGGAGTGTCGTCGTCGGCCTTGGCGGTGATGTGGTCGACATGGTCGGACCAGCGGTCGATCGATCGGGGCGTGTCATCGAGCGAGAGCAGCAGACCGCGACCGGAATGCATCAGCCGGCTCACCCGGGTCGGACCGTCCGGAGTGGTCAGATCGAGGTCGATCATGCGTGGGCCGAGCCCGGCGTACTGGGTGTCGAGGCCCGACATCATGCCGGAGACAAAGTAATTGGCATCCGGTAGCCGGAGCAGGTCGGTGAACATATCGCGGACCGCGGCGATGTTCTCGTCCCCGGTGGGGTTCATGATCATGCCCTGCGCGCGAGTGGTGCGCAGTACTCGTGCGGCGACCGGGTGACGCTCGTCGTGATAGGTGTCGAGCAACCCCTCGGGCGCCCAACCCTGCACTGTCGCAGCGAGTTTCCAACCCAGGTTGACGGCGTCCTGGACGCCGAGGTTCACCCCCTGGCCGCCGATCGGCAGGTGGATGTGGGCCGCGTCCCCGGCGAAGATCACCCTGCCGTCGCGATAGTGTTCGACCTGCCGGGTGGCATTGCTGAACCGGGACGCCTCGCGCAGCTCACCCAACCGCGTCTCCGCTCCATAGACCGCCGCTAACGCCTCGTTGACTTCCGCTGCGGTGATGGGCGTTTCGCGATCAGGTCGCACACCGGAGGTCTTGCCGAAGATGAACCGGTACAGATCCCCCTCGATGGGATGCAGGGTAGTGAAGAACCCGTTGGCGGACTTGATGTACTGACTGAAATGCTCGGAAGTTGTTGGCACACTGTCGGATCGGGACGCGAGCGTGAGATCCGCGACCGCCGAGGACATCGTGCCCGCGGTTCCGGGGAAAGAAGCCCCGAGCAGCTTTCGAACCGCACTGTGCCCACCGTCGCACGCGACCAGATAACTACCACGAACATTCCCGACCGTGACTCCGGCGGAATCCCGTTCGATGGCAGACACTTCGACACCGCGCAGCACCGGCACACCCTGATCGAGGAGGCGCTGTTCGAGGAACTCCTCCAACCGAGTCTGCGGGATGGACACCGGATACGGATACCGGGTCCGCCACGGCCGGCAATCCAACTCGACCGGCAGACCCGCGAAATGCCCGCCGAACTCGCCGCGCGGCAGCGAACGGTCGAGCAGCGGATCGAGGATTCCACGCAGGTCGAGCACCTCCGCGGTGCGCGGTTGCAGCCCGCCGGCCCGGGACTGCGCGCTACGCGTCAACCGCTTCTCCAGCACCACGACCGGTACCCCGGCCAGTGCCAGCTCGTTGGCCAGCATCAACCCCGTCGGACCCGCCCCGACCACGATCACTTCAGTTTCCACGTCATCCTCCAAAAGTAGACTCGATGCAACAATACACTCGATCTACCAATGCGCTAGAGTGCAAACATGACCGAACCGACGGGCCTGCGCGAACGTAAGAAGATCCGCATCCGTGAACAGATCGCGGCCACAGCGATCCGCATGTTCCTCGAATCAGGCTTCGACCAGGTCTCCATCACCGACATCGCCCGCGCCGCCGACGTCTCCCGCCGCACCCTGTTCGCCTACTTCGCCACGAAGGAAGACCTGGTCCTACAACGGTTCGCCGACCACGAAGACGAGGCGGCCAGAACGGTCCGAGCGCGCCGCCCCGATCAACCGCCCCTGGACGCACTACGCGAAGCGCACCTGGACGCACTGCGCCGCCGCGACCCGAACACCGGCCTCAACGACACCCCCGAAATCATGGCCTTCCTCCAATTGGCCTACGGCACAGAGTCTCTCGCCGCAAGGCTGATGCGCTACGGCGCCCGCGGCGTCGCCACCTTGGCCGAGGCGTTGCACGACAACGGCTTCGACCCTCTCACCGCCCGCCTCCTCGCCGCCCAAATCATCGTGATCCACCGCGAACTCACCCTCATGAACCACAACGCCCTCGTCGAAGGCGAATCCGCCGAATCCCGCTACCCCAAAGCCGTCCAAGCCACCAACCACGCCTTCGACCTCCTGCGCGACGGCCTGGGACCACATCCTGCCTAGCGGCCGTCGCGCAGTGGATCTCCTCGGTTATCGAGGCACGGGGCTCTCGATCTGTTCGCGGAGGATGTCGGCGTGGCCGGCGTGGCGGGCGAATTCTTCGATCATGAGGAGGAGGGTCCAGCGCATGCTGACGGTGCCTTCGCGGGGGTTGGTTTTGGTGGTGTCTAGGTCGTAGTGGGCGGCGATTTCGCGGGATCGTTGGCTGGCGCGTTCGAATTCGGCGATTACGTCGGTCAGTGATTCGTCGGGGGTGACGGTGAAGGTGCCTTCGTCTCGTTTCGAATATCCGTCGCAGGCGGATTCGTCGAGTTCTGCCCAGAAGCGTTGGAACCAGATGCGTTCCGCTGCGGCGGCGTGTTTGATCAGGGAGATCGGGGTGGTCAGGGAGGTGACGAGTCGGCGGCGGGCGTCGGTGTCGGAGAGGCCGCGGACGGTTGCGATGAGTGCCGCGCGGTTGTGGTCGAGGGTGTTCTCGATGAGCTGTCGCTCGGTGCCGGTGGTGATTCTGTTGGTAGTCATGGGTTTTCGCTCCAATTGCGCTGGTTGAGGACCCCGGCCGGCTGTTTCGGCGGGGCATGAGTGATCGGGGAAGGTTTCAGCTACGGATCTCGAGGCCGGGGTGTCGCGTCCAGTGACGGAGACGAGCCGGAGGAGCGTTCGATGTGCTCGCCGCGAAATGCGTACTGAGGGTGGCTATGCGGGGAGATTCACGCCGCAGCCGGAGATGGTCAGGCATCGGACTCCGATGCCGCCGAGGCTCAGTATTGCACACCGTGCAGGGCGTCGAGGACTACCGCGTCGGGTCGGTGGAGTCGCCATGCCGAGGCGGCAGGCAGGGGAGTGGTGACTACGATCGGGGGCGATGCATATCGACTTGATGCTTGATTCGCTGGATGGGTTGTCGGTGGGGGACTCGTTGGGGCAGCAGTTCCCGGTTATGCGGCGGTCTGTTCGGGATATTCGGGTGGGGAATCTGGCGGAGGGGCCGTGGGGGTGGACGGACGATACCGAGATGGCTTGCACGGTGGTTGCTGAGCTTTGTGTTCGTGGTGGGATTGATCAGGATCGGCTGGCTGCTGCTTTTGCGCGGCGGTTCGATGCGGGGCGGGACTATGGGTTCATCGCGGTCAGTACGTTGCGGCGGATTCAGGGTGGCGCGGATTGGCGGGAGGTGGCGGGGGCGGCGTATGACGGGCAGGGGTCTTGTGGCAATGGTGCTGCTATGCGGGTCGCTCCGTTAGGTGCCTATTTCGCTGACGATCCGGAAAAGGTTGTTGCCGAGGCGGTTCGATCGGCGCAGGTGACGCACATGCATCCGGAGGGGGTGGCGGGGGCGGTCGCGGTGGCGCTCGCGGCCGGTCAAGCGGCGCATGCGCGATTGACTGGAACTCGGCCCACGCCAACGGAATTCATCACGACAGTGCTCGACCATCTAGGCGACGGTGAGACGAGCCGGCTGATTCGCCACGCCCGCACCCTGCTCGGGGCATCTGTCGAACAGGCAGCGGCTGAACTCGGCAACGGATCTCAGGTGACTGCGCAGAACACGGTGCCGTTCACGATGTGGGTCGCGGCAACGCATCTGGCCGACTATCCGTCCGCGATCACGACATGTATTGCGGCAGATGGTGATATCGATACGACCAGCGCTATCGTCGGCGGCATAGTCGCCGCCTACACCGGCACCGCTGACTCCGGTAAGGCCATCGGCGTCCCGCCGAACTGGCTCGCCGCGCGAGAACCGCTGCCGGACTGGTTCAATCCGCTACGCCGCCCCCGGCGCCGCAAGAGCGCTCTTCGACGATGGTTGTCCGGCACATCGTGAGCTGACCCTGTGCGCGTCGGCGGGCCGCACCATCTGCGTGCAATCGACGGGTCGTTCACCACGGCCCGCCCACACCGACTTGGATTACTGTGGCAGCGTGGGGTTTACCGAATATGCGCCAGGCGACGTCGTCCATTTCCCGGAGGGTCCGTTCAGTGGGATCTGCGGAGTCGTGCGGGAGGTCTACGCGCGCCGGGCGAAGCTGCGCGTCGAATTCGGTGAGGGACTGGTCCATCGGGAAGGCAACGTGCTGCGGGAACGGCGGCACAGCTTGACCGTCGGCTACGACGAGGTCGAATTGAGCTAGGCGTCAAGCGAACCCGAGCGTTCAGGCGTCCGCCAGATCCATCCGAAGGAACTCCCGGATACGCAGCACCTTCGGCGGCCGCGTGACCTCCGGGGAAAGCGCCTGGAACGCTTCGTCCTGCCCGATCACCCGTGGCGCGGCGAGCTCGAACTCCTGCCCGTCGACCCGGAGCCGCGCTTTACCTGCCGTCAAAATATTCTGCACCCAGTCCGAACGTGACCCGTAGACCAGGATGAACAGGTAGCCGCCCTCGACTGGATGGGCATCCAGGGGTGTGTGAAAGGTCGTGCCCGAGCTACGCCCGACGTGCGTCAGCACCGGCCATTTCCCGCCCGCGACCGCGCGCGGATTGAACACCCGCTTGTTGACGTGCCCCCACCATTTCGGCATCGGCATAGAAATCTCCTTCGCTCGCCCAGGAGTCGAACCATCCCGGGCCGCCTTACGTCCGTAAGGCAGACTTACACTTGTAAGATTGACGTACATACGTAAGGCTGTCAACACATCGATATCCGGGAGCCGCCTTGGCACGACCACCCCGACCGCTCAACCGAGAGCGCGTCCTCGACGCCGCGATCCGAGTCGCGGATCGCGGCGGCGTGGAAGCGATCACGATGCGCCGCGTCGCGCAGGAACTGGGCGTCGAGGCGATGTCGCTCTACCACCACGTACCGAACAAGGACGCGATCCTCGACGGAGTGGTCGACGTGGTCTTCGCGGCGATCGACCTACCGACCCCGCCCGCCCCGGATTGGCGCGCCGCGATCCGTACCCGCGCCTGCTCCGCGCGCAAGGTCCTGTCCCAACACCGCTGGGCCCTCGGCCTCATGGACTCCCGCCGCAACCCGGGCCCGGCCACGCTACGCCACCACAACGCCGTCCTCGGCGTCCTCAGAGAAGCAGGCTTCACGCTCCCCGCCGCAGCCCACGCCATCTCGCTCATCGACAGCTACATCGGCGGCTATGTCCTCCAGGAGGCAAGCCTCCCGATGACCACCCCCACCGACGTCGAAGAAGTAGCCGCCGAAATCCTCGAACACCTACCGCCCGAACAGTTTCCGTACCTCCGCGAAATGATCACCGACCACGCCCTGCAACCCGGCTACGACCACACCGCCGAATTCGACTACGGCCTCGACCTGATCCTGGACGCACTCGAAGCCCGCCGGACCTAGTCCCCGGGAGCACCGGCGATCCGGAGATAGAATCGAGCAGTCGCAGGTAGGCCCGCTACCGCGTACATCGGGGCGAGTTCGAGGAGGTCGGCCATGCCGGCCGAATTCCTGCAGCACGCGACCACGGCCGCGGTCGGTGCCGTGCCGATCTATGTGGCCTTCATCGCGATCGAGGTGATCGCGATCCGCCTGCTCGATTCGAGCTCGAGCGGTCGGCGAGTCAAAGGGTATTGCCTCGCCGACACCATCGACAGCTTCGCACTCGGCCTCGGTTCGGTGATCATTCACGGCATCACGCAAATCGGCCCACTGGTCGGGGGCATTTCGGCGCTCTACGTCCTGACACCCGTGAAGATGCCTGCGTCGCAATGGTGGAGTTGGGTGCTCCTGCTGATCGGCTACGACCTGCTCTACTACCTGCGACATCGGGCCAGTCATCGGGTCCGTTTGATGTGGGCCGGGCATCAGGTGCACCACTCGAGTCAGTATTTCAATCTCGCGGTCGCGCTGCGCCGGAAATGGGCGCCGCCATGGCAATTGGCCTTCAACATTCCGCTGGCGCTACTCGGCTTCTCCCCGACGATGATCGGCGTTGTCATCACCGTCGATCTGACCTACCAATTCTTCCTGCACACGGAAACCATCGGCCGACTACCCCGCTGGTTCGAGTTCGTCTGCAACACCCCGTCGCACCACCGCGTCCACCACGGCAGCGACCCCGACTACCTCGACCGCAATTACGGTGCCTTCCTGATCATCTGGGACCGCATGTTCGGCACTTTCGTTCCCGAAACCCACCCCGCCACTTTCGGACTCGTTCGCAACATCGACAGCACGAACCCACTGACCATCGGCGTCAGCGGCTATCGCGACATTCTGCGCGACCTGCGCAACTCCCACACCCTGCGCGAACGACTCGGGCACGTCTTCCTCCCGCCCGTCTAGGCGATGTCCGGAAACAGTATCGGCGTCCGACCCCGCGGCGGACGCCGATACCGGTGACGCGGCTTACGTCAGGCCAGACTTTGCTCCATGACCTCGGCCGGTTCAGATATGCGCCTCCGCAACACCAGTAGCGAGATCACGCACAGGATGGCGGTGATTGTTTCCGCGATCACGCTCAGGGCTGCCTGTGGGGCGGGTTGCCAGCCGATCTCGGTGAAGCCGAAAAGGCCTGTTGTGCGGGATAATACGAATGCCGTCAGCGCTCCGACCGCAAGCAGGCCGGCGGCTGCTCGCAGTGTCCACGGTCCGACGAGGACGACCAGGGCGAGTGCGAAGGATGCGGCGGCTTGGAGCATGAATGATGGGCCGATGATGTGGATGTAGCGGTAGCCGTGGTCGTAGAGGTCGGCGTGGAGGTAACCGCTGACCGCGAGGCTAATGCTGATTCCCACGCGCACAAGCAGATCGGCTGCTGAGAACTGTTTCCTCATTTGAGCGTCTGCTCCTTGATCGCCAGCATCTGCTGCCCTTTTTGATAGGTCACCTCGCGAATGCCCAAGGCGTCGTGCAGTTTTCCCGCGGGCAGGGTCACCGGTTTCGGTACCGGCCCGTCGCCGGGTTTCGGCAGGGGATAGGCCGTGGTGGTACCGCTGTAGAAGGTGATGTTGCCCTCGGTCTTCGTGAACAGCTGGTGCACATGCCCGTTGAGGCAGGTGACCGAGGAGAACCGCTTCAGGTAGCTCAGCGCCTGGGTGGCATCGTCTGTGCCCCAACCCCATTGGGGGTACATGGCGAACAGCGGAATGTGACTGAACACCACGATCGGTGTGTCACTGGACAACCCGGCCACGTCCTTGCGGACGAACTCCAGCTGGTCCTGCCCCAGATGTCCGAGATTTTGCAGGTTCAGCGTATTCACCAGCGCGATCAGGTGCACGCCCGCGATGTCGAAGCTGTACCAGCCGTCGCCGCGCGTGCCCTTGCCGAACGCCGACAGGTACCGCTGCCCGGCATCGTCGGTCGAATCATGTTCTCCCGGAACGGTGAACACATGCGGGGTGTTCAGCCCCTGCATCATCTGCGTGACCTGGTCGAACTGTTCCGGCGTGGCCAGATGGGTGAGATCGCCCGTGTGGATGACGAAATCGGGCCGATAGCCGAGCGAATTGACCTGACCGATCGCCTCGGTGAAGGTGGCGGTGACATCGCCGTTGGCGGTGCCCTGGAAGCCGATGTGGCTGTCGCTGAGCTGGGCGAAGCGCAACGTCGGCCGGTCGTCCGCCGCCGCGCTCGGCGCGCTGCCCGCGACGTGGGAAATGACCTCGCCGCCGACGACGGTCAGCCCGACCGCGGCACCGAACCAGGCACTGTGCCGGATCAACTGCCGCCGGGTCATGCCGTGCGGGTCGCGGTGTTCCTGCTGTTCGGTCATGGGGTGACCACCACCGTCGCCTTCATGAACGGATGGATCGAGCAGATGTAGGCGAACGTGCCTGCCTTGGTGAAGGTGAACGTGTACGTTGCCCCGGCACCCATTCCGGGCGAATGGAATCCGCCGTCGGTGGCGGCGACGGTGTGCGGTTCCTCGTCGTGGTTGACCCAGATGACCGTCGTGCCCGCCTTGACGGTGAGGGTCGCGGGCGTGAAGGCGAAGCCGTCGATGTTCACGGCGTTCGGCCCGGCCGGTGCGGCGGCCTGCGTCGGTGGCGGCATCGACATTCCGGGCATGGCGTCGGGTGTTGCGCCGCCCGGCGGGAAGCCGGGAGTTTCGGTGCCGGAAGCGAATACGGGGGTCGGCGCGGAGTTGTTCGGGCTCGCGCCACCGCAGGCACTCACCGTCGCCATCAGTGCGGCCGCTGCGACGGCGACTGTCATTCGCCGGCCGCCAGGGATGTGTCTCATCGATCCGGTCCTCCATCCGGGATGGCCCGCGGGCGCGGGCCTCTCACCGACAGATAGCGACCGGGGTTACACCGGCGGCGATTTCACCCGGGCTGGGTGGGCGCGAATACTTCGATCGTGCCGTTGTTTTCCCGCACCTCGACGCGCGGCAACGGTGCGGGCGCGATCGGCAGCTGATGCTCGAGCACCTGGCCGTCGGCGGCGAACGAGGTGGTGTGGCACGGGCAACGGAGCCGGGCGACGGGCGCGTCGAGCCACAACTTGCAGCCCTGATGCGTGCACACACCGGACACCGCCGTCGCAATACCGTTGACCCGCCGCACGAATCCGCTCAACGTGCCGACATCGAAATGAATGATGCCGACCTCGGGCAGGTCGGAGCTGGCCGCGATCGCGTGCCACGTGCCGTTGTTCGGCGTCAAAGTCTCCTGTGCCGCAGGCTCATTCGCCGGGCGACCGACGACGGCGTGGTCGATCGCCGCACCGGCGGCCGCCGCTACCGCGGCCGCCGAGGTGCCGATGATCACATTCCGCCGCGCGGTCGCTCCGTCCGGGCGGGATTGCGCTGTGGCGCCGTCGATTTCGGTGGCCAGTCGCCGATGCAGATCGGCCAGGAATTCCTCGCTGGGCGCCTGACTGCCGAGTCGCGCGGCCCGCAGGTCGATGGCGGTCCGCATCTGCCCGGCCTCCTCCGCGTCGGGCCGAAACGATCGGGGTCGGCGCCCGGCCAGCAGTTGCTCGACGTATCGCCGCACGTCCCGCCCGCTCACTGCACACCTCCCGCACTCTTCTGCGCCGCCATCTGTAATGCTCGATGCTGCAACACTTTCGCGTTCGCGACACTGACGCCCAACGCGTGCGCCGCATCCCGCACCGACAACCCTTGCAGGAACCGTAGTTCCAGAATCCGGCGATAGCGATCCGGCAGCCGATCCAGCACGGCCCGCGCTCGGGCCGCGGAAACCGGGTCCGGCGGTTCCGGATCGGGCCGATCGTCGACGATGTCGTCCTCGATCGTGGTGATCTCCCGCCCCATCCGCGTCCGCCAGTATCCCGCCAGCACGGTGCGTGCGGTCGCGCGCAGATAGGCGCGCACCTCGGCCACGCTCGCCGACACCCGCAGCGGCCGCAGCGCGGCCATGAACACCTCCGCGGTCAGATCCTCGGCGTCCGGCCGATTCCCGACCTTGGCGAACATCAGCGCGAACACCCAGGAGACGTTGTCCCGGTACACGGCCTCCCAATCGGGATAGCCGTCGTCGGAGACCAGCCGCAACTCCCGGTCGGCCCCGGGTTGCTCCCGCGCCGGCCCGGCTCCCGTTCGTCCCACGATGCTCACCTTCTGAGCCGGAGTGACCACGCTCTCTACTAGGTAGAGCACGTGGTTACACGCGTGGCGGTTCAACGGTGATCGTGAGCCCGCAAACGACAACTGCGCCACCTGAAATCAGGTGACGCAGTTGGTTTTCAACGCATTACTGCGCGGCGTTCTCCCGCTTGGGCAGCTTCCAGCCCGGTCGCGGGAAGTGGCAGGTGTAGCCGTCCGGGTACTTCAGCAAATAGTCCTGGTGCTCGGCCTCGGCCTGCCAGAACTCACTCGCCGGCGTCACCTCGGTGACCACCTTGCCCGGCCACAGGCCGGAGGCGTCCACGTCGGCGATGGTGTCCAGCGCGACCTGCTTCTGATCCTCGTCGAGGTAGAAGATGGCCGAACGGTAGCTGCTGCCGATGTCGTTGCCCTGACGATCCTTGGTGGTCGGATCGTGGATCTGGAACAGGAACTCCAGCAGCGCACGGTAGTCGGTCTGCGCGGGGTCGTAGATGATCTCCACGGCCTCCGCGTGACCCGGGTGGTTGCGGTAGGTGGGGTGATCGTTGCTGCCGCCGGTGTAACCGACTCGCGTCGACAACACCCCCGGCTGCTTACGGATCAAGTCCTCCATGCCCCAGAAACATCCGCCGGCCAAAATCGCCTTGCGCGTGTCGGTCACGCGTCCTCCTTCGTGAACAGAGTCCGGTACTGCGCATACCCTTCCGCCTCGAGGTCGTCGAGGTGGACGAAACGCAGTGCCGCCGAATTGATGCAGTACCGCAGGCCGCCTTCGGCCTTCGGCCCGTCGGTGAAAACGTGCCCGAGATGGCTGCCGCCGTGCGCCGAACGCGCCTCGGTGCGAATCATCAGATGGCTGAAGTCTCGCTTCTCGACCACATTCGCGGCGTCGATCGGCTTGGTGAAACTCGGCCAGCCCGATCCGCTCTCGAACTTGTCGACCGAGGCGAACAACGGCTCACCCGACACCACATCGACGTAGATGCCAGGCTCGTGATTGTCCCAGTATTCGCCCGTGAATGCGCGCTCGGTCCCGTTCTCCTGGGTGACGTGGTACTGCTCAGGGGACAGGGCGGCGACGGCCGCGGGATTCCTGTTGTATTCCGGTGCCACATGACCTCCTCATATCGGCCCCACGTATAACCCGGGCTCCAGGTGGGAAAGTCCCCGCGTGGCCGGACGTCACACTTCGGTCATCATTGTCCGCCACTCAGTGTGCCGCGTCGATGAATGCCCCGTCTACCAGCAGCGGAACGGTCCGGCTCGCGTCGATTTCGATCGCGACGGCGACATCATCGGCGAATCCGATAGCGGCCAGCTCGCGGCCGGAGGCGCAGTGGGAGATCAGCGACGGCACGTCGGCGGTCGCGTCATGAACGGTTTGTGCGGCCGAGGCTTCCGGCGACAGTGGTCCGGCGCCGTTCGCGGCGAGCGCCGAGATGACCGCGGCCGCCCCGAACCAGTCCTCGATCGCGGGACGCAATACGTCCTGACCTGGCCAATGTTCCCCCGCGGCGATCACCGCGATCGGCCGCTCGACCGTGCCCCAGCCTTGCCGGACGATCCAGCGGGCGACCGCGGACGCGTTCCGCAGGCAGGCCGCGATCACCGGCACTCCGGTGACCGCGGCCGAAATCGCCGATCCGTTCGGCGACGGCAACACCAGGCGGGCCGGGGCAGGCGCCCGGCGCAGCGCCGCGGGCGATAGCGACCACGGCTGCTGCTCGGACACCGCCTTGCGCCCGACGGCCAGCCGGGCGTCCTGGTCGGCCGCGAACGCCGCGGCGCTCTCGTTTCGCCACGGATAGGGAAATACCCGCGTGCCCGCGTCGACCGCGACCGACACCGATGTCGTGAAGGACAGCACGTCGACCACGACGACCGCCGCGCTATCGGGCCCTAACGCCCGCGCACCCGCCAAACCCCAGTCGATTCGCACTCCCCACGGAAGTTGCTTCGACCACTCGGGAATCTCCGGCATCAGTTCGACGAATTCTCGACGATCAGAAGAAGTACGCGGTGCCCGAAGAACTTCCGGTCCCGTAGCCCATGCTCTTCAGCCAATTACGAAAGTTGATCAACGCATTACCGACCGGCCCCGGATCGGAGCACGAACCACCGACCGAGGAGAAGGTGCACCCGTCATCCGCCACCGCGGACGTCCCGATTTCACGGCCGGCGAGCTGCCCGCTCTCCGCCGACGCCGTCGCCGATCCGGCCAGTACACCGGCGACCACGCCACCGGCTACCAGGACACTGCTGATTCCACGTTTCCACTGCACGCTGTCATTGGATGTACTCATTCGTACGAAGCTACCGCACCGTGCAGTGAAACCGTTTGTCCCGCAGTACACCCCAACTCTGGGGTCTCGCGGAATTCGCCGATCGGTGCGACTAACCCAATCGGGCGTTATTGATCACGACCGGCTGGGCCGGCAGCCCGTCGCGTTCACCGCGTTCGGTCGGCGTGATGCCTGCGGCGACCATCCGATCGAGCACGTCCATTCCGCTCACGACCTGGCCGAGCACCGAATAGTTCGCCGGGATATGCGCGAACGAGTGCACGATGAAGAATTCGCTGCCGTTGGTGCCGGGCCCCTGATTGCCCATCGCCACGGTGCCGCGCTCGTAGGTCTCGGTGCCGTCGACCTCATCGGGGAACTGGTAGCCGGGGCCGCCCTTCTCCACCTCGTAGATGTCGCCGCACTGCAAGACGCCGAGGCGTGCGCTGTCGGTCAGCCGCCAGCACTGGCTCTGATCGTAAAAGCGTTGCAGCACCAGGCTTGCCATGTTCTGCGCGGCGCACGGTGCGGCACCGGCCCGGTTCAGTCGCACGGTCACCGGCCCGTAGTTGAACTGGAAGGTCACGTCCATGGTGCCGACGGCCAGCGCGACCGGCGGCGGCGACACCACCGGACGGGCCGCGGCGTTGTCCGGCGCGGTCGGCGTGAAGCTGCACGGCACGACGGGCGGTCCGGCCGAGGCCGGGACGGTGCCCGCGACCAGGCCGGACAACGATAGGACGGAGATGGCGAGCGCAGCGCCCCAGCGTGAATTCATAGCGTGCAAACTAGCCGATAATGCCGAATCAAGTTCACTAAAGCGGCAATCCGCTCACTATCGCGCAGCGGTGATCAGTGGGGTGAGGCCTTCGGGGCCGAAGAGGGGCTTGGCCTCGGTGACCTGTTGGCCGTTGACGAAGACCGAGGGGGTGGACTTGATGCCGCCGGCGAGCAGTTCCTTGGTCTTCGTGCGCAGGTAGGAGTCGTACTTGCGGTCGGTAATGCATTGGGCCACTGCCGGATCCGGGTAGCCGGCGTCCCTGGCGATCTCCAGCAGCCGGTCGTCGGGCAGGCCGTCACCGCCCTCGGCGGGCTGGTTCTGGAACATCGCGGCCAGCCAGCTCTGGTACTTCGACGGGTCCGCTTCGGCGACGCAGTAGGAGGCGTTGCCTGCTCGCGACGAGTACTGGGTGGTCGACGCACGGTCCAGGAACGAGATGACGTTGTATTCGACGATGGCCGAACCGCTGGTCACGGCGTCTTCGAGCACCTTGGCGTTGGCCTTCTCGAACATCTGGCAGGCCGGGCATTGCAGGTCGGCGACGACGCGGACGACGACCTTCGCGGCCGGGTCGCCGATCCGGACCGCGCCGTTGTCGGTCACGCCCGCAGGGGTGGCGGGCAACTGCTCGGCCATCGGCAGCGGGCTGGCGCTCTGGACCGGTTTCGGCGTGCCGATGACGTCCTTGGTGAGGTCGCGCGCGACGATCCCGACGCAGACCGCCGCGACGAGGGCGAAGAGCACGCCGCCCGCGATCAGGGCGGCCAGCACCTTGCGATTGTGCGCCTCGCGCTCCGGCTCCGATGGGAGGGTGGACCAGTCACCCTGCGTGGTGTTCACGTGTATTCCCCCGTGCCTCTCGCCAATTCAACAGTTTCGCTCCGTCACGATAGTGGTTGCCGAACCGGTTTGGTGACGCTGACCGGGTCGAGTACACGTCCAGTACCGCCGGGTCGGGCGGCGGCGAATACTCCCTTGACCCCGGCCCGAACCGGAAAAGTAGGGTGGGCCGGTGATTCGCACAGCCGCGTTGGCCCACATCAGGGATCGTCGTCTGCTGCAGACGCGATCGATCGGCAAGGACATCTTCTACATGGCGGGCGGGAAGATCGACCCCGGCGAGACGCCCGCGGGAGCACTGCATCGCGAGGTCCGCGAGGAACTCGGCGTCGGCGTCGTTTCCTACGATGAACTGGGCGTTTTCACCGCCCAAGCGGTCGGGTACGCACCCGGCACCCAGCTGCACATGACCTGTTTCACCGCCGAACTGGACGGCGAACCGCAGCCGACCAGTGAGATCGCCGAGCTGCGCTACTTCACGGTGAGCGAGTACGCCGCGATGGATCACGTCGCGCCCGGCTCGATGCTGGTCTTCCGCAAGCTGCACGAGCTCGGCGTCGTCGACTGGTAGGTGCGGAGGGCGTCGCGCCGCCTTTCGATGTGTGCCATGTTGGTGTGGGGTGACCAGAGGAAGGGAGAACCGATGTCCGGGTTCGATCCAGCGGATATCCGGGTGCTGACTTGCGACATCTTCGGCACCACCGTGGACTGGTACACCGGGGTGTCCGAGCAGGCCGCCGACGTCTTCCGCACGGCCGGTGTCGATCTCGACGCCGAGGTCTTCGCCGACGAATGGCGCGACATGTATCTGCCTGCCATGCAACGGGTCCGGGACGGTGAGCGAGCCTGGGTGTACCTCGACACCCTGCATCGGGAGTCGCTCGACGAGCTCCTGCAGCGGCACGGGATCGGCGCGGCGCTCGACGAGACGGCCCGTCGGCGGCTGGTCCGCGCTTGGCATCTGCTGCCCGCCTGGCCGGACGCCGTGGAAGGTCTTGCGCGCCTGCGGAATCGATACACCTTGGCCGCGTTGTCCAATGGTGGTTTCGCGCTGCTCACCCGGCTGGTGAAGGCCGCTGATCTGCCCTTCGACTGCATCCTGTCCGCCGAGCTCGCGCAGACGTACAAGCCTGCGGCACAGGTCTATCGAACCGCCGCCGGGCTGCTCGACGTCGAACCGGAGCAGGTGCTGATGGTCGCGGCACACAGCTGGGATATCGATGGCGCGAGTGCCGCAGGGTTGCGCACCGCGTTTCTCGAACGGCCGGGCGAGAAAGGGCCGCAACAGAAAGCCGACCGTGCCGAGGACACGGTCAGCGATCTGTCCGTCACTAGCTTCGTCGAGCTGGCCGAAGCATTGGGCTGCTGAAAGCCTGCGGTGCGACAGCCGTTTTCGTGGTGCCGGCTACGCGTCGACCGGGTAGCGCGCGTCGAGCCCGGATCGGTCGCCGACGCCGAAGTGCATGACCAGGTCGTCGGCGACCTGAATCAGGACATCGCGTCCCTCGACCGTGGACACCAGGTCCATCGGTAGCGCGGAGACGCCGTGGACGGCGCCGATCAGGTTGCCCGCGACCGCGCCGGTCGAGTCGGAATCGCCGGAGTGGTTCACCGAGAGCAGCAATGCTGCCCGCGTGTCCCCGCCCTTCGCCGAGTGCAGCGCACAATACACCGCGATGGCCAGGCATTCCTCGGCGATCCAGCCCGCGCCGACGTGCTCCACCTGTTCGGCGGTGGGCGGCTCCTCGGCCAGCTCGACGGCGCGGGTCAACGCCGTCACCGTCTCCTCGCTCGACGGAATCTGCCCGAGCTGAACGATTGTCTCCTGTACCGCGATCGGTAACTCGACCCCGCTGACCACCC
The DNA here is from genome assembly GCF_008704205.1 of Nocardia colli. GTDB lineage: Bacteria > Actinomycetota > Actinomycetes > Mycobacteriales > Mycobacteriaceae > Nocardia > Nocardia colli. Next base: position 127,985 of record NZ_VXLC01000027.1, read on the forward strand.
GATCGAGAATCGCCGCGAACGCACCCGCCGCGATATATCCCGTCGGATGTCCGTGCGTCAGCTGCGCGGCCCGTGCGGCCGTGACAAACGCCTGCTCAGCACCCATTCCCGCCAATCCGAAAGGCGCGGAACGCATCACGGTCCCGCACCCTTTCGAATGCGGATTCACCGCTCCTTGCTCGCCGAACGGCCCCGGCGGCTGATATTCGCGCGACTGCCGGGCGAGCCCGGACATACACGCGTTACCCGGCGCCCGCGCCGCATACAAAAACGGCAAACTCGCCAACCATCCATCGCTGTGGTCCGCGGGCCCGCTCCCTTGCTGAGTCTGTAACCAGCGCAGATAAGCCCGTCGCAACGCCGGCGTCGGATCCGCGCCCGCAGCGGATCGCAACAAACCTTCCGCGGTAAACAGAGTCATCTGCGTATCGTCGGTAATCTCCTGCGGCGCACCCTGATTCGCCTGCGGCACAAATCCGGTCACCCCCCTTTCCCCGTGCCGCCCCCGAATCTGCTCCAACTTCAAGAACTCGATAGGCCACCCCAGTGCGTCGCCGACCGCCCCACCCAGCAGGGATCCCCGAACCCGCTCGAATATCGTCGCGTAATCCACCATAAGACCCCATCATTCCCGACCCGCCCGCCGCTGTCCCAGAACCTCACCCAGTTGCCGACCCCGTCGGCCCTTCGTCGGCTGTCGAGTCGCCGTGGAAATCTCCGCGGATAAGGTCCAGTGGCAGAAGGTCAGCGGCCCACACCTCGAAACCGCGCGCGAAGAACACAGCCCGGCGCAGACGCAGGACTCGTCCTGGCTCTGCGCCCATCGCGATGCGCTGCGGATTCGACTCGAACGCCATGGGTTCGGCCGTTCAGATCCGAATGAGCGGTGCCGCATCGTCATCGGTTGCCGCACGCCCTCCGCGGCATGCGGCGAGCGGGTCGAAATCGGCTCCCCACGGTGCAATTCGAGTCGGATCGGCGAGCACCGCCCCGGCGCGGACCTCCGCCAGCAGATCGCGGCCGACGATCGCCGACGCCGCCTGCACCCCGCTGAGCATCGCGCCTTCGGTAGCGGGCCCCGTCGAGGTGCTGGTGCCGGCGAGGAACAACCCCCGGATCGGCGTCCGCGCGCCGGGACGCAACGGCCCGAGCTGAGTGATCCGCGGTTCGAGACCGTAGGAGGTGCCGTTGGTGGTCCGGGTGTAGCGCTCCTGCGTGGCCGGTGTGGCCAGCTCGCTCCACTGGACCTTCGCGGCGGCGCCGGGGAACGCTTGATCCACCCGAGCCAGCAGCCCGCCGGCGATGATCTCCTTGATGTCGCGATAGGCGCTGTTGCTCCGATAGCTCTGCGTGGCAACCTCATCCGCGCTCACGCCCCACAGCGCCGGATTCCACGGCGCCAAGGTCTGCGCCTCGATGGCGGCGTGCCCGGGCGGGGCGCTGAAGTGATTCGCCGGATCGCGGCGGGTGGAGGACTGCACGTAGGTCGGCTGCCGGAGCGCGAAGTCCTCGGCCCACTGCCGGGGATCCCGGCGACCGGCTCCGGTCAGTAGTTGCGACGACATCCGCGACAGCGACCACAGCGAATCGGCCGCTTTCCAGGTCGTGGCCGGGATCGTGTAGTAGTTGGTATTCGGTGTCCCGGCAAGGTCGATCTCGATGCCGAAGTAGCCGTTGATCAGCGGCAGGGCCATCTTGTAGTGCTCGTTGCGCATGACCGCCCACCTCGGCAGCTGCTCGTAGCCGATCAGATCGCGATAGGTGCGCTTGATATCGGCGGCGGACACCACCACCGGCGCGGTCAGGATCTCGCCGTCGCGCAGCCGCACCCCGGTGACCCGTCCCGACTCCACGAGAATGCGGTCGACCTCGGTGCGGGTGCGGATCTGCCCGCCGTGCCCGCGGATCACCTCGGCGAAGCCGGCCGCCAGCACCTGGCCGCCGCCGCGCGGGAACCAGGCGCCGCGGCCGACGAAGTTCTCCAGGAACGCCGCGGCGACGGCGACGGGCGCTCGGTGGGGTGGCGTCGCGGCCGCACCGTCTTGGACCGACAACGCCAGCATGGTCCGCGGCTTCAACCGGCAAGCGGCGAGGAGCGCGGCGTGCGGCACCGGCGCCCATGCCGCGGCGGTGCCCGCCCGCATGACGGCCCGCCGCAGATCGTTCGCGGAAGTCGCTGTGCGATCGAGTGATTCGCCGATGGCGCGCACGATCGAGACATATCGGCGCAGCCCGCGCTCCTCGCCCGGGAATGCCTGGATCAGGTTCTCCAGGTAGTTGTCCCAGCCGACCGGGATCCGCAACTCGAAATCGGGGGCGATGATCGTGTCGAAGCCATCGGTATCCAGCGGCAGCCACTGCACTCGATCGTCGAGACCGATACCGCGCAGCAGGGTCGGCACGTTTCCGTTCGGCCCGCAGTCACCGATGTAGTGCACGCCGACATCGAACTCCCACTTGCGTTTCCGGCGGAAGACGTGGGACGAACCGCCCAGCACCGAATACTGCTCCAGCAGTGTCACTTTCAGCCCCGATGCGGCCAGATAGGAAGCCGCGGACAGGCCGCCGAGCCCTGCCCCGATCACAATCGCGTCCCAGGAAGAACCGTGCACACCAGAGGTCATGTCATCTCCGCTCCGAGAATCCGCTGCCCGCGGACGGTGGTGGTCGATCAGCTGCATATAACTGTGGGTAACAGTTATATGCACAGTAGTAGCATGATCGGTCTACCTCAATAGCATCGCGAAAAATGACCGCTGAACAGCAGTAATGTCAGCGGGTTGGTAGTCGAACCGCGACATACGGGGAGTGGCGGCGGTATCCGTCGAAGCCTTTCTGTGGCTCGTTCCCTACCTACGCGGCAGGAGTGCCTGCCTGTCGCCGCAACCGCGCGGCCAGCCAGAGCACGACTCCGTAACCGAATGCCGCGTCGGCGCTCGATACCAGCGCGGCCGTCGGGAACACGACGGCATGCCGCAGGCCCGCGTCGGCCAGCGCGCGAATCCGGGCGAGAACCTCTGGGGGAGTGCCGATCATGAGCCACTCGTGCAGCACCTCGTCCGGCACCTCCGCAATGGCCTCCTGCACTTCGGCTTTGGTCAACCGATGCGGCATGAGATCGATCAGCCCCCGGAATCCCTCGCCGAACGGATGTTTCGCACCGCAACGCGCCCACACCGCGTCCGGCGCGAGCAGCGCCATGTAGCGGATGCCGGGGTGCCGCATCAGTTGCCGGATGCCCGCGGGGGTGCGCGCGGTGAGCATCGAGATCATGGTGGCGGGGACGATCGCCTCGGGATCGCGGCCTGCGGCGCGAGCGGCGTTGTGCACCACGTTCAGTCGCCGCCCGTACTCGTCGGGCGACATGGCCTCCCACGGATACCAGCCGTCGGCGTAGCGCCCGGTCAGTTCCAGCATGCGCGGCCCGTGCGCGCCGAGCCAGATCTGCGGCATCCGATCCGCCGGGGCGGTCAAATCCATTGGCGCGCTGTCGATCCGGTAGTACTTGCCGGCGAAGTCGAACGATTCCGTCGAGGTCAGTGCCGTGCGCACCACCTGGAGGGCCTCCTCCAGCCTGGAGACCGGGCGATCCCAGGTGAATCCATACGGATCGAGGTTCTCCCGCTCGCCGCAACCGAGCCCGAGGATCGGCGGCGACTTCGTCATGTGCGCCAGCGTGAGAAACGTCTGCGCGAGCAGCACCGGATGCCTGCGGATCGGATCGGTGACCCCGACGCCCAGCTGCACCCGTCCGGCCCCGGCGGCCAGATTCGCCAGCAGCGGAGCGTAATCGAACTGTTCGTCCGGGCTGCGGACCACCTTCGCCTGCGGGGTGAAGTCGGCATCCCAGATGGCCCGGGGGAACACGCTGATCAAATGATCCGGCGCCAGAATGGAATCCAGCCGTCCGAGCTTGGCCAGCCGCACCAGGAAGCGGGAGGCGCTCAGCGGCGGATTGACACCGGCCATGGTGCCCACCGCGAACGACCGGGAATTGTGCGAGTCCGACACAGTGGTCTCCTCTCGACCGGCGTGCCGCATCGGGCACCCCCACTCGATTATCCCGACGACCCAGGTCCGCGTCCGGCGAATCCGTCGGTCAGAATTGACACACGTTGCAGTTCCTGCGAATGTTCGAGGGACCGCGAGGTTCCGGATTCGGCTGGGCGCCTCGGTGTCGTCGAGTCGGAGCGTGCGCTATGGGCTTTCTGCAACCCGAACTGCCGGTGGTCGATATGGCGGAGTGGAGCAAGGGCACCCGCGGCGAGCGAATCCGGCCGATGGCCCGGCACTGGGCCGAGGTGGGATTCGGGACGCCGGTCGTGCTCCACCTGTTCTACGTCGGCAAGATCTGCCTCTACGTGCTCGGCGGCTGGCTGATCGTGTTGGCCACCAAGGGCATCGATGGGTTCACCGACGTGGGTGACTGGTGGTCGGAGCCGATCGTCTTCCAGAAGGCGGTGCTGTACACGCTGCTGTTCGAGGTGGTCGGGCTCGGCTGCGGGTTCGGCCCCCTGAACAACCGGTTCTTTCCGCCGTTCGGCTCGATCCTGTATTGGTTGCGGCCCAAGACCATTCGGCTGCCGCCATGGCCGGGGCGAATTCCGTTGACCAAGGGCGACACTCGCACGGCGGTGGATGTCGCGCTGTACGGGGCGTTGCTGGTGATGACGGTGGTCGCGTTGCTGTCCGACGGAACCGGCCCGGTGAGCGAGCTGGATACGACGGTGGGGCTGCTGCCGATGTGGCAGATCGTGGCGGTGCTCGGCCTGCTCGCACTGATCGGGTTGCGCGACAAGGTGATCTTCCTGGCCGCCCGCGGCGAGGTGTACGCCACCCTCGCGGTCACCTTCCTGTTCACCGGCACCGACATGATCGTCGCCGCCAAGGTGGTCTTCCTGGTGATCTGGATGGGCGCGGCGACCTCCAAGTTGAACAAGCACTTCCCGTTCGTGGTGTCCACCATGATGTCCAACAGTCCGGTCTTCCGGCGAAAGTCATTGAAACGCAAGTTCTTCGAGAACTTCCCCGATGATCTGCGCCCCGGTCGGCTGTCCCGAATCTTCGCGCACAGTGCGACGGCCGTCGAAATGCTGGTTCCGCTGGTGTTGTTCTTCTCGCACGGCGGTCCGGTGACCGCGATCGCCGCGATCGTGATGGTCGGCTTCCACCTGGGCATCCTGACCGCCGTGCCGATGGGCGTGCCGCTGGAGTGGAACGTCTTCATGATCTTCGGCGTGCTGGTGCTGTTCGTCGCGCACGCCGACCTCGGACTGCGTGACCTGCACAACCCGGCGCTGGTGGCGGTGTTGTTCGCGGTGATCGCGGGCATCGTGATCGCCGGAAACCTGTTCCCGCGCAAGATCTCCTTCCTGCCCGGCATGCGCTACTACGCGGGCAACTGGGATACCACGATGTGGTGCGTGAAGCCGTCGGCGGCGGCCAAGATCGGGCAGGGGATCGTCGCGATCGCCAGCATGCCGCAGGCGCAGCTGGAGCGGTTCTACGGCAAGGACCGCGCGGTGATCCCGATGTTCATGGGCTACGCCTTCCGCGCCATGAACACCCACGGCCGCGCCCTGTTCACCCTCGTCCATCGCGCCATGCCCGCCGGTCGCGAGGACGAATACACCATCACCGACGGCGAACGCATCTGTAGTACCGCCGTCGGCTGGAACTTCGGCGACGGCCACATGCACAACGAGCAACTGATCGCCGCGCTGCAGGAGCGCTGCCGGTTCGAACCCGGCGAGGTGCGCATCGTGCTGCTCGACGCCCAGCCGATCCATCAGGACACGCAGGAATATCGACTGGTCGATGCCGCCACGGGCGAGTTCGAACGCGGATTCGTCTACGTCGCGGACATGGTGACCCGCCAGCCGTGGGCCGACGACGTGCCGGTGCACGTCCGCGACTGAGCTAGTCCTGGTCCGGAAGCATGGGCCGCATGAATGTGCGGTCGTAGCGCAGCACGCACCCGCTCTCGTCCCGGATGCGATCCGCCGCGATGAAATCGGGATCGACGCCGAACAGCTTTCGATACTGTTCGTAGGCGCTGAGACTGTCGAAACTGAACAGCGCCATGGCCTTGTCGCTGGCCCCTTCGCCGGGCAGGAAGTAGCCGTGATGGACGCCGCCGTGCCGCTGCACCAGCTCCATCCACCGGCGGCCGAACTGTTCGAATGCCTCGATCTTGGCGGGATCGATCACGTACTCCACAACACAGGTGATCACCAGGTCAGCCTACGGCCGTGACGGTGGCCGGTCAGCGCGCTGCTGTGTTCTGGGTCACATACTGTTTGAGGATCCGGGGCCGGGGCATACCGCCCGACGGCGCACAGCGCGCCGGCGAAAACTGTGCTTTGGAAGGATCGGTATCTGTCGTGGGTTTGCTACTGGTGGGAATCGGTACTGCGTCAGCCGTCGTGATCGCGACGCATGGTGTGGTGGTCGCCGCGCATCTCGCGCAGCGCCGGCCGGCCCCGCGTCGGCGGGCCGTCGCCGTGGACGTGCACGCCGCGAACTCCCCGCGCGTATCCGCCTAGTCCGTCCGGCTCGCCTCGAGCCGCGAAACCTCTTCTCTCCCCGCTGTCGTGTCGGTTGTTCGGCCGATGGTGCGGCCTCGTCGCAGCGAGGACTCTGTTAGAGCAAAGACAGAGCGCCGGGTTCCGGCACTGCGAAGAGGTGCACACGATGGCCGAGCACATTCCGCCGCCCGACCGGGCTCCGGCGAATCGGCGAATCGCCGCATGGGCGGTCGATTTCGGTCTCATCCTCTGTGTGGCGGTGCTGCTCGGCTCGGTGACCCATTACCGGATCGCCGACTACCTCTCCAACTGGCCCGGGCTCGCGGAGGAGGGCGGCTGGAATCTCTTCCGCGCGAACGGGGATTGGGGCGGCGCGGGAAAAGCGTTCGGGTGGGACGTCTTCGGTGAGATCCTGCTCCTCGTCGCCGAGGCGTTCGTCGCCCTGGTCTTGATCGTGTTCGCCTACCAGTTCGCGGCGCTGGCCTGGAAGGGGCGCACGCTCGGAAAGTTCTTGCTGGACATTCGGGTTCATTCGCTCACGGATCCGCAGGGCGTCCTGAGCAAGTGGCAGTCGGCCCGGCGGGCGGTCGCGAGCACGCTGGTGGATGTCGGACTGTATTCCGCTGCCTGCATCGCGCTGCTCGCGGGCAAGTTCGTGCTCTCTCTTGTTCTTTGGGTTGCCGCCGTGGTGGCGCTGGTTTTCAACGCGGTCCCGTTGGCAGGCGGTCGAACGGTGATCGATCGCCTCGCGGGGACGACGGTCGTTCGCGCCGGGCTGTACCAAAAGTCTTGGCAGGCAGCCAGAGACGCGGCCATCGTCGAGCGCGGAGCCCAGCGCGCGCAGGTGGGCGCCGAACGGATGCGTGCGGTCACCAGCGCCATGCAGGAAAAGGCGCAGCACCTCGCCGAGGACGAACGGCTCCGGCAGCTGCGCGAATCGAACCAGGCCGCACAGCTGCGCCGGATCGGGCAGGACGCCGGCCGCCACACCGGCGCGGCGGCCAGGCAGTTGCTCAATTCCGAACGCGGACAGCAGGCGCAGGACACGGCCAAGAAGGTCAGCTCGAATCTCCGTGCGGTCTACGACAAACGACGCGGCACGCGTAGCTGATCCGCGTCACCCGTCGATACGGGCCACCTCGCTGAGTGCGAGGGTTCCGCCGCCCTTGGGCGCATCGATGCGAACGGCCACCGACGCGCGGGCGGGCAGGTCGGCCTCGGTCGGGAACCAAATCCGTTCCCGGTCAACCAGAATGATCAATCCATCGTGATCGCCGACCGGGGTGAAATCGGGCAGCCGCGGCGTGAAGGCGTCGAGACCATACGCCTCGGCGAGTTCGCCGACCGCTTGCTGAACGTCGGGCACGCCGATGCCGACCTCGCTGATCGAGAGCAGCCGAGGCGTCTCGCCGATACTGGCCGGAACCCCGGCGTCGGCGGCTCGTGCGATGAGCTCCAGCACGATCCCATCCGGCCCGCGGAAGTAGACCGAGCGCGAATCCCAGCCGGGCGGACCCTCGATGACCTCGGAGCCGTTCGCCGCGATCAGAGCCACCCGACGCCTCAACCACTTCCGCGCAAGCCCGAAATCGTCTGGGGAAATCCCGAACGCCAGATGATGCGCGCCCGTGAAACTTTCGCCGCGGGTCAACACGAGCGTGCTGAGGCCGATTTCCACCGTCACATGATCGCCGTCGACCACGACCGGTAGTTCGAGCACGTCACGGTAGAAATCCGCCGCCGTGCCGAGATCCGTTGTGCTGATGGCTACTTCGTGAATCTTCATGACGGCCCCTTCGGTTTCCTGCGGTCGGCTCCGAGGCTAGATCCTCAACAGCGGTTGAGGTCAAACGCCCCGTTGTGCCGCATGACGTTTGGGTATCCGCCATGCGGACAGCGATTGACAGGCCGTCGAACCGGACATACAGTCCCTCCTCAAAGTAATTGGAAACTTTCCTAATAGTTCACCCGATGTGGGGTGAGAGGAGGGGGTGTCACGTGACCACGCGACCGACCCTCGCCGGCACACCCAGCCTGCTGCGCGCGATCAACGATCGCGCCGCGCTGGAGCTGCTGCTCGCCAACGGACCGCTGTCCCGGACCCAAATCGGCACGCTCACCGGCCTTTCCAAGCCGACCGCCTCCCAGCTGCTCGGTCGCTTGGAGGCCGCCGGCCTGGTCGTCCCGGTCGGCACCATGGCCGGCGGCCCGGGGCCGAATGCTCAGCTGTACCAAGTGAATCCGGCCGCCGGGTATGTCGCCGGACTCGACGTGACGGCCTCCCGGATCCGAATCGCGGTCGCGGACATCACCGGTCGCACCCTCGCCGAACACGAGGTGTCCACCAAAGGCTGGCCCGCCGCCGAAACCATCACCCGGGTGGGCGAGGCGGTCGGCGAGGCGGTCGAACTGGCCGGGCTCGCCGAGGGCATCTGCTGCGAGGTGGTCATCGGCATCGGCGGCGCGCTCGATCCCGCGACCGGCAAACTTCGCTATGCGACGCATTTGCCCGGCTGGCACTCGCCGCGCCTGATCGCCGAGCTGGAGGCAGCGATCGGCTGCTCGGTGTCGATCGAGAACGACGTCAATCTCGCCGCCATCGCCGAACAGGCGCACGGGGCGGCGCAAGGGTGCGAGGACTTCGTGCTGCTCTGGACCGGCGTCGGGGTCGGCGCGGCGATCGTGATCGCCGGCCGCTTGCATCGCGGTTTCCACAGCGGCGCAGGCGAAGTCGGCTACATGCCGCTGCCCGGCGCGCCGATCGTGCACGACGTGCGCCGGAAGAACTCCGGCGGCTTCCAGCAATTGGCCGGTGCGCCGGCGGTTTTGGCGCTCGCCAAGCAGCACGGTCTGTCCGCGCCGACGGCCGCCCGGGTGGTGGCCGAGGCATTGGAGACGCCCGGCTCGGGCGACGCGTTCCTGGTCGAGTTCGCCGACCGGCTCGCGCTCGGACTGGCCTCGATCGTCTCGGTGGTCGACCCCGAGCTGCTGATCCTGGCCGGCGACGTGCCGAGCGCCGGCGGCGAACGGCTGCGGGCGCTGGTCGAAGAGGCGTTGACCGAACTCACCTTTCCGCGTCCCGAGGTGCGTTCGAGCACCCTGCCGGGCTCGCCGGTATTGCACGGCGCGCTGGAACGCGCCTTGGCCACGACGCGGGACTCCGTGTTCTCGACCCATTGATCCGCCGCACAACAGCAGTACCCAGGAGAACCGCACATGCGCAGAACAACCCGCCGCACCCTCGCCGCCCTCACCGCATGCGCGACTACCGCGCTGTTGCTCACCGCCTGTACCGGCCAGAGTTCCACCGGCGGTGACGACGGATCGGCCGAGGGCAAGGACGTCACCATCACCTTCTGGCACGGCTGGAGCCAGGACACCGAGGTCAAGGCGATCGAGGACAACATCGCCGCGTTCGAGAAGCTGCACCCGAACATCCACGTCAAGCCGGTCGGCAATATCGCCGACGACAAGCTCGAGCAGGCGCTGCGCGGCGGCGGGCGCGACGCCCCGGACGTGGTGTCCTCGTTCACCACCGACAATGTCGGCAAGTTCTGCGCCGCCAAGGTCTGGGCGGATCTCGCGCCGTTCCTGAAGAAGGACGGCATCGACCCGGCCACGACATTCCCGGCCGGGATGTTGAAGTACAGCCAGTTCGAGGGAAATCAGTGCGCGCTGCCGCTGCTGGGCGACTCGTATGGCCTGTATTACAACAAGACCGCGTTCGCGGCGGCCGGAATCGCTTCGCCACCAAAGACATTCAGTGAGTTCGAGGCGGCGGCGCTGAAGCTGACCATCGCCGAGGGCGACAGCTTCAAACAGCTCGGCTTCCTGCCGAACTACCACGGCTACGAGACGGCCGCCACGCGCTACCTGGCCCAGTACGGCGCCGACTACTTCGCCGCGGACGGGAAGTCGAACATCGCCACCGATCCCAAGGTCGCCGCGATGTTCGCCTGGCAGAAGGACCTGATCGCCAAGCTCGGCGGGTACGACAAGCTGGAGAAGTACCGCACCACCTTCGGGGAGGAGTTCAGCGCCAAGAATCCGTTCCACACTGGCCAGGTGGCCATGTCCCTGGACGGCGAGTGGCGCACCGCCTCGATCGCGGAGAACCCGGTGAGCTTCGACTGGGCCACCGCGCCGTTCCCGGTGCCGGACGACCAGGCCGCCACCTATGGCCGCGGCTACCAGACCGGCACCATCATCGGCATCGCCAACTCCAGCCAAAAGCAGACCGCCGCTTGGCAATTGGTGAAGTACCTGACCACCGACACCGACGCGGTGGTGAGCTTCGCCAACGCCATCCACAACGTGCCGAGCACCAACGCGGCGCTGAATTCGCCGAAGCTGACCGCCGATCCGAACTTCAAGACCTTCATCGACATCGCGAAGAACCCGCATTCCTCCACCACGCCGTCGAGCATCAACGGTGGCGCGTACCAGCTTTCGCTGCGCAACTTCGGCTACGACTACGAGGCGGGCAAGACCGAGCTCGCGGCGGGCCTGGCCGCGACCGCGAAGGAAATCGACGAGGCGATCGTCCAGGCGAAGTGATGTAGCGATGGCATCGATGACCGCGACCGTCCCGGCGGCGCTGAAACGCAAGCGCCGCCGGGCGAATCTGCGCACCCTGGCGTTCCTGTCGCCGTGGCTGATCGGGTTCGGCTTCTTCTTCGCCTACCCGCTGCTGTCCACCCTCTACTTCTCCTTCATGAAGTACGACGGGTTCGCCGCGCCCACCTTCACCGGCCTGAAGAACTGGGACTACGTCCTGGACAAGTACCCGTTCTTCTGGCAGGGGCTGGGCAACACGCTGTGGCTGGTGCTGATCATGGTGACGCTGCGTGTGGTCTTCGGACTGGGCATCGGGCTGCTGGTCACCAAGATCAAGACCGGGCTCGGGTTCTTCCGCACGGTGTTCTATCTGCCGTTCCTCGCGCCGCCGGTAGCGGCCACCATCGCCTTCGCCTTCCTGCTGAACCCGGGGACCGGGCCGGTCAACCACCTGCTCGGCAATCTCGGTCTGCCGCAACCGGGTTGGTTCACCGATCCGGAATGGTCGAAGCCCGCGCTGACCATGCTGGCGCTGTGGGGCATCGGCGATCTGATGGTCATCTTCACCGCGGCGCTGCTGGATGTGTCGCGGGAGCAGTACGAGGCGGCCGAGCTGGACGGCGCGGGCGCCTGGCAGCGATTCCGGTATGTCACCCTGCCGAACATCACGCCCATCGTGCTGTTCGCGGTGGTGACCGGCGTGATCCAGACGATGCAGTACTACACCCAGGCGATGGTCGCGGGGAAGGTCGCCAGCGGCAAGGCGGGCAACTCGGGCGAGGCGTTCGAGGCCGGCTACCCGCACGGCTCGACCTGGACGCTGCCGCAGATGGTCTACAACCTCGGCTTCCAGCGCTTCGATCTCGGGTCCGCGTGTGTCGTCGCGGTGATCCTGTTCGCCCTGTCGATGGCGTTCACCGCATTGCTGCTGCGGCGCAAATCCGGCTTCTTGCAGGAGGACGCATGAGTGGGTCAGGCCCGGAGGCGGCAGCCCGCGTAACCACGGAGGGCCCCCACTCATGCGAGGTAGGCACAGCGCGATGACCATGACCACCACGCTGCCGGCGCCGGTCGCTGTCCCGACTGCCGAGGCCAAGGGGGCGCGCCGGAAGGACCTGTTGAACTGGGTCGCCGTGCACGCGTTCGCGATCGCCGCGGCGCTGCTGTTCCTGATGCCGTTCGTGTTCGTCTTCTTCACCTCGGTGATGTCGGACCGGCAGGCGCTCACCTCCGACCTGTGGCCCGCCGAGTGGCACTGGGGAAACTACGTAAAGGTCTGGGACACACCGGGATTCCTCACCTGGTGGCGCAACACGCTGGTGTACGCGGTGGCCGGCACCGCGCTGACGTTGCTGTCCAGCATTCCGGTCGCCTACGCGCTGGCCAAGTTTCGCTTCCGCGGCCGTAACCTGGCGCTGATGGCGGTGGTTTCGATGATGATGCTGCCGCCGCAGGTGACCGTCATCCCGATGTATCTGATCTGGGCCAAGCAGTTTCACCTCACCGGCTCGCTGTGGCCGCTGATCATCCCGCTGGCCTTCGGCGACGCCTTCTCCATCTTCCTGCTGCGCCAGTTCCTGCTGACCATCCCGAACGACTACCTGGAGGCCGCACGCATCGACGGCTGCGGCGAGCTGCGCATTCTGTTGCGGATCGTGCTGCCGATGGCCAAGCCGGCCATCGCGGCGGTCGCGCTGTTCCAGTTCTTCTATTGCTGGAACGACTATTTCGGCCCGCAGATCTATGCGAGCGAGAACCCGGGCGCGTGGACGTTGAGCTACGGCCTGGAGTCGTTCAAGAGCGCGCACCACACCAACTGGAACCTCACCATGGCCGCCACCCTGCTGGTGATGGCGCCGGTGATCATCCTGTTCTTCTTCGCACAGAAAGCCTTCATCGAAGGCGTGACACTGACAGGGGTCAAAGGCTGATGGGCGCACTCAAGATAGCCATAGTCGGTGGTGGTTCCACCTATACGCCGGAATTGATCGACGGATTCGCCCGTCTCCGTGCGAGTTTGCCGATCGATGAGGTGGTTCTCGTCGACCCGGCCGCGGACCGGCTGGAGTTGATCGCGGGTCTCGCGCGCCGGATCTTCGCGAAACAAGGACACACTGCGCGAGTCAGCACGGCCGCTTCGGTCGCGGACGGGGTCGACGGGGCCGATGCGGTGCTGCTCCAGCTGCGCATCGGCGGGCAGGCCGCGCGCAACGAGGACGAGACCTGGCCGCTCGAATGTGGTTGTGTCGGACAGGAAACGACGGGCGCCGGGGGACTGGCGAAGGCGCTGCGCACCGTTCCGGTCGTGCTGGAGATCGCCGAGCAGGTCCGCCGGGCCAACCCCGATGCCTGGATTATCGACTTCACCAACCCGGTCGGGATCGTCACCCGCGCACTGCAAGCGGCGGGGCACAAGGCGGTGGGACTGTGCAACGTCGCCATCGGATTCCAGCGAAAGTTCGCCGCGCACTTGGGGGTTGATCCGGAGTGTATCCGGCTCGACCATGTCGGCCTCAATCACCTCACCTGGGTCCGCGGCGTCACCGTGCTCGACTATCCGGGCGCGGGCACCGGCCACGAGGCGTTACCCAAGCTCCTCGCCGGCTTCGGCGAGGAGATCGCCGCCGATGTACGGCTGCCGCTTCCGTTGATCCAGCGGCTCGGCGTCGTCCCGTCGTACTACCTGCGCTACTTCTATCAGCACGACGTGGTGGTCGAGGAACTCGCGACGAAGGGCTCGCGCGCCGCCGAGGTCGCGGCCATCGAGCAGCAGCTGCTGACGATGTACGCCGACCCGACCTTGGACACCAAGCCCGAATTGCTCGGAACCCGCGGCGGCGCTTTCTATTCCGAGGCCGCCGTGCATCTGCTCGCCGCCCTGCTCGGCACCGGCGACACCGGCATCCAGGTGGTGAACACCCGCAACGACGGCACCCTGCCGTTCCTGCCCGACGACGCGGTCGTCGAAGTGCCGGCGGAGGTGGGCGCCGCAGGGGTGCGCCCACTACCGCAACCACCGGTCGAACCCCTTTACGCGGGCCTGATCGCCCACGTCACCGCCTACGAGCAGCTCGCGTTGCGGGCCGCGCTCGACGGTAGTCGCGACCGCGTTTTCGACGCGCTACTAGCTCACCCGCTGGTCGGCCAGAACGAACTGGCCGATCAGCTGACCGACCGGCTGATCGCCCATAACCGCGCTTACCTGAGCTGGGTGTGATCATGCCGACAAACACCGTGCACTGTTGGCGGGGGAAGCGTCTGATGAAACTCCCACAGAATGAACAGGTTCCGGGCGTCCTGGCCATTGACGCAGGCAACAGCAAGACCGATGTGACCCTGGTCGGGCGCGACGGTTCGATCCTCGCGACCGCGCGCGGCGGCGGCTATCAGCCGCACCGGACCGGCGCGCGCAAGGCGATCGAGGGACTCAGCCCGCTGGTCGAGTCGGTTGCCCGGCAGGCCGGGCTGACCCGCGGCGGGATCCTTACCACCCGGGTCAGCGCCTGCATGGCCAATGTCGACCTGCCGATCGAGGAGCAGCGGATCCATGCCGCCATCGCGGCCCGGCCGTGGGGTCTGACCGTGGGCGTCGTCAACGACACCTTCGGTCTGCTCCGCGCCGGCACCGACGGCCCGCGCGGCGTGGCGGTGGTCTGCGGCGCGGGGATCAACTGTGTCGGTCTGCTGCCGGACGGCCGCACCGCCCGTTTCCCGGCTCTCGGTGTGCTGACCGGGGATTGGGGTGGCGGCGGCGGGATGGCGGCGGAGGCGATGTGGCACGCCGCGCGCGCCGAGGACGGGCGGGGCGAGCCGACCGCGTTGTCCGCGGCGATCGGCGAGTACTTCGGCCTGGCCGGCGCCAATGCGGTGGCCGAGGCGATCCACCTCGGCGAGCTTCCGGAGAAGCGACTACACGAGCTGGTCCGCGTCCTGTTCACCACGGCCGAGGAGGGCGACCCGACGGCCCTGCGTCTGATCGATCGCCAGGCCGACGAGATCACCCGGCTCGCCTTCGTCGTCCTGCGCAAACTGGACATGCTCGACGAGCCGACCCCGGTCATCCTCGGCGGCGGCGTCCTCGCGGCCCGGCAGCCGCTGCTGATCGACAACGTGACGCGCAGGCTCGCCGCCGCGGCCCCCCTCGCCGAACCCCGAATCGTCGTCGCCCCACCGGTTCTCGGCGCCGCCCTGCTCGGCCTCGATCACCTCGGCGCGACTCCCGCCGCCCACGAACGGCTCCGCGCCGCCTACCCGACCCTGCCCGCCACCGACGGCCGTCCCGAGTACCCCAGCGAAATGGGCCAGCCCGCTTGATCTTCCGGCGCAGGGCTACGCGGTGACGGGCTGATCCCAGTCGATCGTGTGGCAATGAGTATGGCGGAACATGTCTTCCGGAGCGGGCAGGGCAGGCTGCCCGGCCGGCTTGCCCTGGGCCTTGGCCTTGTTCGCACCGCGGGCACCGTCAGCGATGGCTTCCACCCGCGGCCGGCGCAGGCCTTCGTAGGCGGCGAAGGCCTCGGCGATGGGAAGATCGCGCAGGCAGCGGGCGAGTTCGACGGCGCTTTCGATGGCCAGCGAGGCCCCCTGGCCTGAGCTCGACGACGGTGCGTGCGCGGAATCACCGACCAGCACGACCCGTCCGCGGTGCCAAATCGGCACGGACGGCATCAATTCCATCGGACCGACCACGGTCACGTCCTCGGGCACGGTGTGCGCGAGCAAGGTTTCGCCGGGGACATGTCCGGCGTACAACTCGCGCAGGCGGGCCAGCCACTCGGCCGGGGTGGTCGCGGTGGTTTCGGCACTGGTCAGCGGTTCGGTGCTCGGTAGGCCGGCGAACCAGACGATGTCGTTGCCGGTGGCGTCCGAGTCGACTGGCCCACCACGGCCGACACCGACATCCGCACCGGCCGGGACGCTGTAGTAGCCGAGAAAGGCACGGCCGAAGGCGAAATACATCATTCCGTCCTTGGTCGGCACACCGCTGCCGCGAGCGAGGCCGCCGAAGCTGAGGACGCCGCCGTACTCGGGTCCCGGTGCGTCGGCGTCGATGAGATTCCGTACGGTGGAACGGATTCCGTCCGCGCCGATCAGGATGTCGGCGGTCGCGATGCTGCCGTCGGTGAAGGTTGCGGTGACCGCGTCCGCGGTTTCGGCGACCGAAACCAGCTGCTTGCCGTACTCGAACCGCACTCCGTTCGCGGCCGCGTAATCGGCCAGGGCCCGGAAAAGCTGGGCGCGGGGCATGACTTTCGTGGCGGGCAGCTCCGGGAAGCCGGCGAACTCGGTGAAGATGTTGCCGTTGGCGTCGCCGAAGATCGAACCGGGGATGTCCAGCCCGATCGAGTCGATGGCCGCGCCTGCGCCGATGGCCCGCAACGCCTGCTGCCCGTTGGGCGCGAGGCTCAAGCCTGCGCCGATGCCGTCAGCGGCGACCGGATAGCGCTCGTAGACGGTCGCGTCGATGCCGGCCTTGCCGAGTGCCAGCGCGATCACCGACCCGGCGACCCCGCCGCCGATCACCAATGCCGTTTTTGCCTTGCTCATTTCGTGCTCCCGATCCGTTGACCTTGTCCGGAGTCATAGTATCCAGATAACTAGTTGCTTTGCAACTAGTGGGTTCGAGGTTGCGGATCTGGATGGGAGTGGGGTTTCTCTGCTGGGCGCTTGCCCGGATGCGGTATACCTCGTAGTACAGACCCCAACGCGCAAGGAGACTTCGGCGTGTCCGATGGCCCGATCGATCTGCATACCGATATCGCGCATCCGGCTCGGATGTACGACTATTTCCTCGGCGGCAAGGACTCCTACGATGCCGACCGGGTGGCCGCTGAGCAGGCGCTACAAGACTTTCCGCACGTCCAGCTGACCGCTCGCACCAATCGCGAGTTCATGCGGCACGCCACTCGCTATCTCACCGAGCAGGGCATCCGGCAGTTCCTCGACATCGGCACCGGCATCCCGACCGCGCCGAACCTGCACCAGGTCGCCCAGGAGCAGGCGCCGGAGTCGCGGGTCGTCTATGTCGACAACGACCCGATGGTGCTCGTGCACGCGCGGGCGCTGCTGGTGAGTTCGCCCGAGGGTCGCACCGCCTACATCCAGGCCGATGCCGCGGAACCGGAGGCCATCCTCGGCGCACCGGAACTGGCTGCGACCCTGGATCTTTCGCAGCCGGTCGCGGTATCCCTCATGGCGGTGATGCATTTCGTGCCCGGCGACGTCTATCAGATGGTCAAGACGTTGCTCGAGCCGCTGGCACCCGGCTCCTACCTGGCAATGTCGCATGTCACAACGGATTTCGACGAAGGTGACAAGGACCCGCAGGGCATGGCGCGGCTGTTGAAGGTCTACGCCAACCGCGGGATCCCGGTGCGCCCACGCTCCCGCGCCGAAGTCGCCCAATTCTTCGACGGACTCGAACTCGTAGAGCCCGGCGTCGAGGTGATCCACCGCTGGCGCAACGAGGGCATCGACCCCCCGCAGAGCTACGACAAGCGGATATCGCTCTACGGGGCGGTCGGCAAAAAGGTCTGATCCGTCGAATCCGTCAGGGGCGCCAGGTGATTCGGCCGCCCTGGAAGTCCTGGGCCTTGCCGCCCTCGTAGTCGTATTCGTCGCCGGTGGGGTAGCCGTAGACGCCGTCCGCGCCGGCCCTGGCCTCCCAGCTGGTGCGGATGGATCCCCAGACGGCGTGCGCGCCGGTCTTCTGCGACCAGTAGATCGTGCCGTCGTTGAACAGGTTGTAGCGGCCGCCGCCCTTGGCCGGGGCCTCATCGGTGACCGGGAAGCCGAGCGGGCTGTTCTCCGCGCCGAGCGCGTACCACTTGTCCCGGATCACGCCGCTGACCTGATGGGCGGCGGTGCCGACGGACCAGTAGATCGAGCCGCCCTGGAAGTGGCTGAACCGGCCGGGCTTCGACGGAGTCGACTGCTCGCTGGTGACGGGGTAGCGCAGGCCGCCGGTCTCCGCGCCGAGGCCGCGCCACTTGTCCAGGATCGGGCCGCCGAGCTCGTGCGCGCCGGTGTCGGGGTGCCAGTAGATCGCGGCGTTGTTCGCGAAGGTCTGGAACTTGCCGCCATTGGCGGCGTCGGCCTCGGGGGCGGTCGGGTCGCCGAGCGCGCCGCCGCCGGCCGCGTCGTATTCGGCCTCGATCGCGCCGCCGACCTCGAACGGGCCGATCGGGCGTGCGGTCGCGGTGCCCGCGGCGAGCAGCACCGCGAGGGCGACGGTTGCCGTGGCCAGCGTCGCGTTGCTGGAGCGGTGGGTACGAAGGCGGGCCAAGAGGACTCCTCAGTCAGGCTTACACGGTGACAAGACAGGGCGGAGCGTTGGTAGGCGATGATGGCATGCGCCATCGACCGACGCGCCGAGCGGGTCAGGGTTGCCAGGTGATGCGGCCGCCCTGGAAGTCCTGGGCCTTGCCGTTCTGGTAGTCGTATTCGTCGCTGGTCGGGTAGCCGTAGCCGCCGTTGACGCCCGCCCTGGCCTCCCAGGTCGTGCGGATCGCGCCCCAGATCACGTGCGCGCCGGTCGCGGGGGACCAGTAGATGGCGCCGTCGTCGAACAGGTTGTAGCGGCCGTTGCTCTTGGCGGCGGCCTCATCGGTGATCGGGAAGCCGAGCGGGCTGTTCTCCCAGCCGTAGGCGCCCCACTTCTCCCGGATCGCGCCGCCGACCTGATGTGCGGCGGTGCCGAGGGACCAGTAGATCGAGCCGCCCTGGAAGTGGTTGTAGCGGCCGGCCTTCGCCGGAGTGGACTGCTCCCGGGTGACGGGGTAGCCGAGGAAGCCGTTCTCGAAGCCCAGGTTGCCCCATTTGTCGCGGATCGCGCCGCCGACCTGGTGCGCGCCGGTGGCGGGATGCCAGTAGATGGACGCGTTGCGTTCGAAGGCCTGGTACTTGCCGCCGCGGCCGGCGTCCGACTCCGGGTTGACCGGGTCACCGAAGAGCGCGCCGCCGCCGGCCTGGTCGTACTCGACCTCGATCGCCCCGCCGACATCGAAGGGGCCGATCGGCCGTCCGTCCGCGGTGCCCGCGGCGAGCAGGACCGCCAGCCCGGCGGTGGTCATGGTCAAGGCGGCTCGGGTGCGACTTAGGCGTGCCAAGAGAAACTCCCTATGCAAGTGGTCGTCGTAGGCGAAACGGTCGGTTCAGCTACTTGGGCGCGATGCAGCTGTGTCGTGCTATCCGACACCCGCCTATCGGTCGCGTCACCGTCACCGTTAGCCCGGCGGCTCCGGGACTAGGCTCGCGTTCATGGTCGAGACGACGAGAATCGTGCTTGCTTCGCGCCCGGAGGGTGCTCCCACCGCGGCGAATTTCCGCACCGAGACGGCCGAGCTGCCGCCGCTCGACGAGGGGCAGGTGCTGTTGCGAACGTTGTATCTGTCCCTCGATCCGTACATGCGCGGGCGGATGAGTACGGCCGAGTCGTATGCGAAGCCGGTCGAGATCGGCGCTGTGATGGTCGGCGGGACGGTCGCCGAGGTGGTCGATTCGCGCGCCCCGGGTTTCGCCAAAGGTGATGTGGTGCTGGGGTATTCGGGGTGGCAGACCCAC
Source organism: Nocardia colli (assembly GCF_008704205.1). Lineage (GTDB taxonomy): Bacteria > Actinomycetota > Actinomycetes > Mycobacteriales > Mycobacteriaceae > Nocardia > Nocardia colli. The sequence continues at coordinate 147,631 of NZ_VXLC01000027.1, forward strand.
GACGTGGCGGACGCGTCGTATCTGCGCAAGCTCGATCCCGGCACCGCGCCGGTGTCGACCGCGCTCGGTGTGCTCGGCATGCCCGGGTTCACCGCGTACTCCGGTCTGCTGAAGATCGGCCAGCCGAAGGCGGGGGAGACCGTCGTGGTCGCCGCCGCCACCGGGCCGGTCGGTTCGGCGGTCGGGCAGATCGCCAAGGTCAAGGGCGCCCGCGCGGTCGGCATCGCGGGTGGTCCGAAGAAGTGCGCGTACCTGATCGATGAATTCGGCTTCGACGCCGCGATCGACCACCGCGCCCCCGATTTCGCCGAACAGTTGAAGGCCGCGGTGCCCGACGGCATCGACGTCTACTTCGAAAACGTCTCCGGCCCGGTCGCCGAGGCGGTGTATCCGCTGCTCAATACCTATGCGCGTGTCCCGGTCTGCGGTCTCATCGCCAACTACAACTCCGCCGGCGCCGCCGACGGCCCGGATCAGCTGCCCGCCTTCTACGGCCGGATCCTGATCAAGAGCCTCACCATCCGCGGCTTCATCCAGACCGAGTTCGTCCGCGAGCTCTACCCGGATTTCCTGCGGGATATGGCCGGCTGGATCGCCGACGGCAGCGTCAACTACCTCGAGGACGTCACCGAGGGCCTGGACAATGCCCCCGACGCATTCTTCGGCATGCTCGAGGGCCGCAACTTCGGCAAGGTCGTGGTGAAGGTCGCCGACTAGGGCTTGCGGCCGATGCCCGCCCAGTACCAGGCGGATTCGGGGTCGGCAGGCTCGTCGCCGGGTGTCGGGTGCCAGGTGACCACCGGGACGACACCCGGCTCGACGAGTTCGGTGCCGGCGAAGAGGCTCTCGGTTTCGGCGTGGGTGCGCGGGTAGAAGGTGATGCCCGCCTGTTCGGCTGAGCCGACCACACGGGACATGGCGTGTTCGTCGAAATCGGCGGTGGGGTGGCTGATCACCAGGTAGCTGCCGGAGGGTGCCACGTCCAGGAGGTTCTCGATGATGCCGTGCGGGTCGTCTTCGTCGCGGAAATACATCATGATCGCGACCAGCATGATGGCGACCGGTTGGGTGAGATCGAGGGTGGTGCCGAGGGACTCGTCGCGCAGGATGCCGTTCGGGTCGTGCAGGTCGGCGTGGATGAACGCGGTCTTGCCCTGCGGGTTGCTCGACATCAGGGCGCGGGCGTGCGCGAGCACGATCGGATCGTTGTCCACGTAGACCACGCGGGCGGCCGGGTTCAGCCGCTGGGCCACTTCATGCGTGTTGCCCGCCGTGGGAATGCCGGTACCGATGTCGAGGAACTGGGTGATCCCCGCCTCGCGGGTCAGGTAGTCGACCGCGCGGCCGAGGAACGCCCGGTTGGCGCGAGCCATGGTGCGGATGGCGGGGATGTGGTTGGCGATGGTGTCGGCCAGCGCGCGATCAGCCGGATAATTGTCTCGCCCACCTAGCCAGTAATCGTAGACGCGCGCTTCGTGCGCGACGCTGGTGTCGATCCTGGTCGGTAATCCGTTGGCGGTCGGTGACTGACTGTCCGGCATGGTGATTCCCTCCTGGGGCGGTCCGGAAGCGTCGGTTCCGGTGGCCGCCGAGTCGCCCATGGCTGGCGACTGCTACTGCGAATTGTGCTCGCCAAGGATATTCCAGCGAACGTCCGGCATGCGGTGCTTCAGCGGTTTATAGGTGGGTTTACGGGCGTCCCACCGGTTTCCATGATCATTTCCGGGACCGGCTGCAGGAGCGGCCGTACGCTGACGACAAACCGGTCGGTCGCTTGAATGGGCGGTATGTCGTTTATGCGGTGTGTCGCGGGGCATACGTGATCTTGATGAGGTTGAATTGCCCAGGTCACGAGTTTTTCTTCGATATTCGAGTCTTGCGAGCTACACCGCGATTCCTCGTGTCCGGACCCACCTCAGCCTGCGAAAAGGAGCACGAACGTGAGCATGATTCTGGCTGCGTTACACGACACCGTTCTTGCGGAGGTCGGCAATCCGACACCGGAGGCGCCACCGCTCGCAGATAAACTGATGCAAATGGGCCGCTACTTCACCTGGCTGGTCCAACTCTCCGGCATCACGGCCATCACCTACGGCGGCGGCCGGTTCGCGTGGGAGAAGTGGAACGGCGGCGGTTTGCAGTCGCCGAAGATGATCGCCAGCGCGATGGCGGGCGGCGCGGTGGCAACCAGCGCGGGCACGATCATGAACTCGGTGATCGGCTGAGCCGGTAGGGCATTTGGTCACCGGCTCGACGGAGTTGGACTCGTTGAGCCGGGTTCGGTTGTGCGGCCGCCTGATTCGTTTGGTCATCCGACCAACAACTGGTCGCTTGTTCAAAGTTGTTGTGCAGCAATCTTTTTCCCGACAACTATGACGTACGTCACATTGTCGTATCGCAACTGTCCCAGATACATTGTGGGCGATGAATCGCACGCGATCAATTCTAGGAACGGCGAGCGAAACTGCCGTCAAATCCCGAATCACCGTCGCAGACCGCATTGTCGACCTGCTGGCCGAGCGCACTGACCACGTCTTCGGCGTCGGCGGCGCGAATATCGAAGACCTCTATGACGCGTTGCAGCGCAGTGCCGCGCCGATCACCGGGATCGTGGCCAAGCATGAGTTCGGTGCCGCGACCATGGCCGACGGTTATGCGCGCACCACCAACCGGCTCGGTGTCGTCGCTGCTACGTCCGGCGGGGGTGCGCTGAATCTGGTTGCCGCGCTCGGTGAATCGTTCGATTCGCGAGTTCCGGTACTGGCCTTGATCGGTCAGCCGCCGCGCGCACTCGAAGGGCGCGGGGCGTTCCAGGACACGAGCGGCGGAGTCGGGCGGATCGATGCGGAGCGACTGTTCGGCTCGGTCTCGCGATTCTGTGTCAAGGTGACCAGGGCCGAGGATGTCACCGCCGCCCTCGCGGAGGCGATGCGGGTCGCCATGGACGGCGGACCCGCGGTGTTGTTGCTGCCGAAGGATATTCAGGCGCACGCGCTGCCGGACCCTGTTGTGCTGGATGGCCGCCGCCTGGATGTCGGCCTTGCCCGCGGTGACGTCGAGGCATACGACCAGCCGGAAGCGTATGACGAGGCGCTCGCCCTCGTCCGCTCCGCCGCCAGTAGCGGTCTCACGGTGATCATCGCGGGACCGGAGGTGGCTCGCGCGGATGTCCGAGCCGAACTGATCGTCATGGCACGGGCGTTGCGTGCCGTGGTGACGGTGACGCCGGACGCCAAAGACGCCTTCCCGAACGACCATCCGCTGTTCGCCGGCATCGCCGGCAGCATGGGTCATCCACGGGTGGCCGAGCTGATCGGCGATGCCGCGCTGTGCGTGCTGGTGGGCACCCCGATGCCGGTGCTGGCCCGGGCGGGTCTCGAAGCGGCCCTGGCGAATTGCCCGCGAGTGCTGCACATGGGCACCGACCCGGCGTTCGTGCAGACCCATGCCCGGCTGCGCGGGCCGCTGGGATCTCGACTGCGGGAGGTGGCGTCGGCGGTGCCGTCGGACTCGGAATTCGAACCGGCGCGGCTGAATCTTCCACCCGCGCTGAAGGTTCCGCCCTCATCCGGACCGGGCGTGCGCTACCGCGACGCGGTGGAAGCGATCAACGCCAGGCTGACGCCCGGCACGGATGTGGTTGTCGACGCGGGCAATACCGGCGCGGCGGCGGTGCACCACTTGCCGGTGCCTGCCGATAGTCGCTTCGTCATCGCACTCGGCATGGGCGGCATGGGCTACGCGTTCGGCGCGGGCATCGGCAGTGCGCTCGGCCGTCGCCGCCGGACCTTCGTCATCGCCGGGGACGGCGCCTATTTCATGCACGGTCACGAAGTCCACACAGCCGTAGAGCATCACGTGCCGGTGACCTTCGTGATCTTCAACAACAACGCGCACGCGATGTGCGTGACCCGCGAACAGCTCTACTACTCCGGCGATTACACCTACAACAGGTTCGGCCCCGCGCGCATCGGCGCGGCGGTCGCCGCGATGTTCCCGCATATCCCGGCCTACTCCACCGATACTCGCGCTTCCTTCGAGGCCGCGCTCGACGAGACCCGTAGCGCCACCGGACCGGTCTTCATCGAGATCCTCTGCGACCCAGACGAAATACCTCCGTTCGCACCATTTCTGAAGGAGCTCTCCGCATGACCGACACCGCACCGACCGCGATCAAGGCCGAGCCGATCGAGGCTCCGGACATCGATGTGCCCGGCGTGTACCGGGTCGAGGACCTTCCGCTGAAACAAGCCATGCCGATCGTCCTCGACATGACCCGCGCCGTGTACCCGCACGACGACGTGTACGGGCAGTTCTGCACGGTGCACGAGTACGTCGCGGCGCCGCCGGACGAGGTGTTCGACTACCTCGCCGACACCAGAAGTCTGTGCGAATGGACATACAGCATGCGGGGTTTCGAGCGGACCGGCGAGCCGGACCTGTGGGTGTCCGATGACCGGATCGGCGACAACACCCGCATCTACACCCGTACCGTCGCCAACGCCGCCGCCCGCACCGTCGATTACCACTGCGCCTGGGATCAGCCCGAGCACCTCTGGATGATCTACATGATGCGAGTCGCCGACGCGCAGGTGGTGCTGAACAAGCCGGGATCGGTTGTCCTGTGGACCAATTGCCATCACCCGTTCTACGACGAGAACGGCTATCCCGACACCGCGCCGCCGGAGCGCCCGGTCTGGGTCGGCGATTTCTGGAACATCTTCTACGCGGGCCATCGGATGGAGCTGGCCAACCTCAAGAAGATCTGCGAACACCGTCATGCCAAGAGCCTGCCGATCAAGCCGGAATGGATGAGCTGATGAACACCGGCACCGTCAGCCTCGCCGACGTCTCCAGCTACCTGCCGAAAAATCGTGTCGCCGCGGACTATTTCGTGCGCTATGCCGATCCCGACGACGCCATCTCGAGCGCCATGTTCAAGGCGCCGCCGTTCCGCAGGCATCTTGCACCTGGGGAGACCCCGGCCGACATGGCCGAGCAGGCCATCGCCCCGATGCTGGAGCGGCGGGGCCACCAATTGCTGGACGAGGTGGACATTCTCATCGTGCACACGCAGATGCCGGAGACCTTCATCGTGGGCAACGGGGGAGAGATCGCGGCTCGGCTCGGGATCACCCCGGAGTGGCTGATCGATCTGCACAACGGCGGATGCGCCGCGTTCATCCACGCCATGAAGTTGGCCGGTCAGCTCTTGGTGAACAGCGACGCACGCTCCGCGCTGATCGTGACCGTGCAGAATGCCGCGGGACAGGTATTCACCCAGGAGCAGGTGCGGGGCAAGCCGCAGGCCGCCATTCCGGGCGACGGCGCGGGCGTCGGGCTGCTCGTGAAGTCGGACGACTCGCCGATTCTCGATATCGAGACCCGGCACCTCCCGGAATTCGCCGGGCAGATGACGGTGGTCGCCGATCCGCCGCGTAAGTATTGGGAGGCCGGCGAAGGCCAGATTCACGTCGGCTTCACCGAGTCGAAGATCGCGAAAGTCCTTGCGCGCGGCAACCGTATCGTCCCCGAGGCGGCGCACGCGGTGTGCGGCCGCATCGGTGTGCGCTCGGACGAACTGGATCTGCTGGTGACCAATCAGCCGAACCGCGCGTTCCTGCGCAACTGGCGGGATGCTCTGCAACTGCCGGTGGAGAAGCATCCCGACACCTTCGACGAGTGCGGAAACCTGTTCGCCGCAGGCATTCCCGTCACCTTCGACCAGGCGGTGCAGGCGGGCCGGGTGCCGGCCGGATCGCTGGTCATGTTCGCCGGCTTCGCGCACGCCGGGGACTTCGCCGCGGCCGCCGCGGTGCGCTGGGGCGGACGCTGAGGGGCGTGCCGACTGTGCAACTCGGTCATCAGCTCGCGCTCAACGAGAACCCTTACGGACCACTGCCTTCGGTGCGCGCCGCGTTGACCGGCGCGCTGGTCGCCGCGAACCGCTATCCGGAGTTCCTGCCGCGCCGGCTGCCGGGGCTGATCGCGGAACGGCTCGGTTACCCGCCGGAGCGCGTCGTGGTCGGCGCGGGCGCGACCGGCGTGATCATGCACATCCTGCAAGAGTTCGTCACGCCCGGCGCCGGGGTGGTGATGGCGACGCCGACCTTCGACGGTTATCCGCTGCTCACCGACACGGTGGGCGGCCGGGTCGTGGAGGTGCCGTTGACGCGGGACGGGCATCAGGATCTGGCGGCGATGTCGGCCGCGGTCGACCAGCGCACGGCGGTGGTCGTGCTGTGCAGCCCGCACAACCCCACCGGAACCTGCGTCGGGCACGGCGCGTTCGCCGAGTTCCTCGAACGCACCGACCCGTCGGTCACCGTCGTCTTCGACGAGGCGTATATCGATTTCGTGCCACCCGGCGACCGCGTGGACACCGCCATGCTGGTCGAACGACATCCCAATCTGGTGGTGATGCGCACCTTCTCCAAGGCCTACGGTCTGGCCGCCCTGCGCGTCGGCTACGCCTTCGGCTCGGCTCCGATAATCACCCGAATCCGGCGCTGGCAGTTGCCTTTCGGCATGACCGCTCTGGCCGAGGCCGGGGTCCGCGCCTGCTACGCCGCGGAGGACGAACTCGCGCTACGCACCGAAACCATCACCCAGGAATGTGCCAGACTCGCTTCCGGTCTGCGCGATCTGGGCTACCGCGTCCCGGCCAGCGCCGCGAACTTCGTCTACCTCGCCGGCTGCGCCCCCGCCGAACTGGATCGGCTCCGCACGGTTTTCACCCGCGACGGTATCCAAGTGAAACACTGCACTACCGGAATCCGGATCACCGTGGGCGACCCCGCGGCAACGGCGGCGGTCGTCAGCGCGGCGCGGTAAGAACCGATAGAATAAGCTAAAAGTTTGCCGGAGAGCGGATTTCGCGGCCGGAACCGGTCGGCATCGTCATGCTATGAGTTGTGAATTTGCACGGTCGCTTGGATTTTCGATCCGGGCGAGCCGCCGGCACCGGAATTATCGCCGGCTGGCCGGCGGTGGATATCCGTCCGCTCCGGCAGCGCGATCGGCTGTGGTGCGGTGTGCCGGTGCTCAAGGTGGTCCGGTCGATCGTCGTGCCCGAGGCCGAGGTGGTGCGCGCTCGGCTCGCCGAGTGGAGCGCCGCCCACCCTGCCGACGCCCGAGTGCGGCTGTTGGATGTCGAGCGCGGCCGGACCGGGCGCCCGGCGCCCGGCTGGGAAGCCGCGTTCCTGCGGTCACTGGTCGAGACCGCCGCGGCAGGCTGTCCGGCGGACCGCTCGTCGGCTCCGGACGTGCGCGAATTGGGCGGATTACCGTTCCGGCTCACCCTCGGCAGCGAGTGGGCGCGGTTCGGCTATTCGCACGCACTGGGTGACGGCACCGCCAGCTGGGATTTCCTGGGATGGCTGCTGGCGCAGGACAATCGGCCCGGCTTCGGCTCCGAGCGGTGCGCCAACGGCCCGCTTACCCGCGGATTACTGACGACGTTCTGCCGCCCCAAATCCAAGCTGCCGCAGGCGGTCTCGATCCAACGGGAAATACGTCACCTGCGTACCAAGGGCGTCGAGCAGGCGATGCACGTCGCCGGTGCGCCGTCCTTCGCGACGACGACAGTCGCCAGTTCCGACTCGTTTGTCCAGGGGGCTCGGAGGTTTCGCGCGGTGCGGGGATCGCCCGCGTCGGTCATGTCGATCATGACCCTGCGGGCACTGCTGCTGTGCCGTCATCACGGGCTGAAAGTCGACGACACCGTGGTGTTCATGGTCGACCTGCGGCGCTATCTCGCCGCCGGGGGGACGGTCGCCGGCAATTTCAGCTGGTCGAAGTCCTTGCCGATCCTGAACTCGGACACCCCGACCGAGCTGAGCGCGCGGATCGGCGGCATCCTCGACAGCGGGCTGCCGCTACTCATCTTCGGTCAAGCCATGCAGCGCTCGATGATTCACGGTTCCGGCCGGCCACCGGCACGGGGTAGTGGCGCCGTCCGCCTGATGATGTCCTACGGAACCAGGTGGCCGTCCGCTCCACCACCCGCAGGCGTGTCGCCACCGCAGATCACGGTCTCGATCGCCCCGCCGGGACCGAACTTCCTCGCCTTCAACGTCGTCGAGGCGTACGACCGCATCCACGTCTCGGTGAATCGCAGCGGCGGAATCGATCGCACGCTGGTCGACCGGATCGCCACCGACTTCGTCGCCGACCTGGGCACCGGCCCGATCGACGAACTCCTCTGGGGGCGTTGACCGCTGCTCGGCACCGCCGTCCGGCGGCAGCGTCAGGCGGAACTCGGACCCAGCACCGAGCCGGTCCCGGTGGGCGGCAATTCCTTCAATTCGATGAACAGCGCGTGCGTTTCGGTGTCGCCGATGTTCTCGCCGGAATGTTCCTGCGCACCGACCCAGCGCACCTGCCCCTGCGCGAGCGCGACTTCCACCTGCTGCCCGTTGGCGGTGATCCGGCGGCGAAACGAATTCAACGGATACAGCACGCTGTCGGGGTGATTGTGCGGTTGCGTCCGGTCGCCGGGCCGATCGCGGTATTCGAGGACGCGCACCCGCTCGTTCTCGAAGATCACCCGGTACAGGGCCGGATTGACGACAGCGGGGGTCAGTGTTCATTGCGACACCTCCGAGACGATATGGAACTACAGTACCATGATGGGCATGTCAGTACCATATGAGGAGGGCGGCCGGCGCAGCCAGAAGGCTCGCACCCGTTCCGCGTTGGTGTCCGCGACGCGCACCCTGCTGGCGCAGGGAACGATCCCGACCGTCGAGGACGCCGCCCAGGCCGCTGACATCTCCCGCACCACCGCGTACCGATACTTCGCCAATCAGCGAGCGCTGCTGGTCGCGGTGCGGCCGGAAATCGAGCGGGACGATCTGCTGCCCGACCCCGCGCCCGCCGACCCGTGCGCCCGCCTCGACCTGGTCATGCGCGAGTGCGTCCGCATCGCCCAGGAGTGGGAGCCGGAACTGCGTACGTCACTGCGACTCTCGCTCGAACCCGGCGCCACCGACACCACACTGCTGCGCCGCGGACGCGCCATCGGCTGGCTGGAGCATGCCCTGGCGCCGCTGCGTGACCACCATCCCGGCATCGATGTCCACCGGCTCGCCGTCGCCATCCGCTCGGCGACCGGTATCGAGTCCTACATCTGGCTCGTCGACGTCGCCGGACTGGCCCGCGCCGAGGCCGCCGAAACCCTCTGCCGCACAGCACAAGCCCTGCTCGCCTACGCGCTCGCGGATCCGCCCGGCGCATCCTGAAACCGGCGCGCTGGACGGCCGTGGGCGACTTCACGGCAACCCGACGCGGTCGCCGCCGTGACGCGGTAAAGTACTACGTTCACGGGACATTTGCCGCTCGCGGACAGTGTCACCGTTGCTCTGCTTAAAACTGATCGATCGCACAGAGGCGCCAGGAAGATGAATCGTTCAGGGCCGGGCCGATTCCTTCTTATTGTGGTGGCCACCTTTTCGCTGTCGGTCGGTGCGGCGATGCCCGCGGCATCGGCCTCGCCCTTCCTGCCGAGCCTGCCGATCGGAACGCCGTCGTACACGGTCGAGGTGGATCGATCGGGCAACACTCCGGCGTACATCTTCTATACCGCCGGTGTGAGCGCGGCCGCACTGGTCCCCGCGGTCGGTGCGGCGTTGTCCGGGCTGCCCGGCGGTGCGCCCGCCAACGTGATCGCGGATCGGTCCGGCCGCGAGATCTGGCGCTACACACCACCTCCCGGCCACGGGGTGGCGAATTTCCGCACCCAGACCTATCAGGGCAAACCGGTGTTGACCTGGTGGCAGGGCAGCACCGTCGGCGGGCACGGTTCCGGCGTCGATTACCTCGCCGACGACCACTACCGGATCATCGCGACCGTCACGCCCGGTCCGGGGCTCAGCTCCGATGTCCACGAATTCCGGCTCACCCCGGACGGTCACGCCCTGATCACCGCATACCAGGAGGTCCCCGCCGACCTCAGCGCGATCGGTGGCCCGAAGGACGGCACGATGTTCGACTGCATCGCCTCGGTGGTCGACATCGCGACGAACGAGGTGCTGTTCCGGTGGAGCGCCGCGGCGCACATCCCGCTGACCGACACCCAGGTGCCGGGTCTGATCCCCGGCAACACGAGTTATGACCCGTACCATATGAATTCGATCGCGCTGGACCCGTCGGGCAATCTGGTCGTCTCTATGCGCAACACCTCGGCCGTATACGGCATCGATGCGCACACCGGCGAGATCAACTGGCAGCTGGGCGGCAAGAACTCCAGCTTCGAACTCGGGCCGGGTGTGCAGTTCGGATTTCAACACGACGCCGAATTCACCGATCCGGCTACGCTGCGACTGTTCAACAACAATTCCAGCGGGCCGAGCACGCTCGGTCCGTCCAGCGTGCAATGGATCCACCTCGACCTCGCGACCCGGCGAGCGACCCTGGTGCGCAACCAAACTCATCCGAGTGGTCTGGTCACGGTCGCGATGGGCAACGCGCAGGGTCTGCCGAACGGGAACACGCTGGTCGGCTGGGGCGTCGTGCCCCGCATCTCGGAGTTCTCCCCGACCGGCGAACTGGTCTACGAGGCGACCCTCCCGTTCGGCACCTACCGTGCCTACGCGGACGCTTGGACCCCCTGATCTCCGGACGGCGCCCGGCTATCGGACTTCGGCCGTAAGCGCTTGGGGCGCAGTCCGATTCCGGCAGCGATCAGGACGAAGGTGCCGGCCAGGCACAGCCAGGCGAAGAGGTCGCCGGTGAGCCGGTAGAGCGTCGTGGTGCCGTGGATCGGTACGTCGACGATCCACGGGTCGTGATCGACGGTGGTGTCCTGGGTGGCGATGGGCCGGCCGTGATAGTCGAAGGCGGCCGACCAGCCGTTGAAATCCTGCCGGACCAGCGAGTAGCCGTTCTCGATCGCGCGCAGGCTGGACATTTGGGTGTGCAGGCGGCCGATCTCCGGCCAGTCGCCGCCCGGCACCAGCATGATGTCGGCGTCGGCGTCCATCATGGCGGGAAAGTCTGCGTCGTAACAGATTACGTTCGCGATTCGACCGTAGGGCGTGTCTGCCACGGGCGCCTTTCCATCACCGGGGGTGTAGGTCTCGAGGCCCGGAATCGGGTGGGCCTTCTGGTAGGTCCACAGGAGCGTGCCGTCCGGGGCGAGGAAATGGGTCTCATCGCGGCCGTAGGGTGCGGTCGGCAGGTAGACGTGCACCGCGACGTTCAGATAGATCTGCTCCTGCCGGGCCAGGTTCTGCGCGGCGGTACGGAAAGCCGGCTCGCCCGGCACCGAGATTCTGGCCGCGTTCTCCGACCACAGAACGATTTTCGCGCCCGCCTCGGCGGCTCGCCGGGTGTCGTCGAACAGTCCGTCGATGACCGCCTTCGATTCCCGCGCGACCGTGTCCGGGTCGAACCGCGGTATGGCCATCGGGTCGAGTCCGGGCTGCCCCAGCGCCTTCATCTGCGCATCCATCGCCGCCATGCTCGGGTTGATACCGGCGATCCGCACGGTCTGGGCGGTCGATACCGGGAAGAACGCCAATCGCGCACTGCCGCCGACGATTACGATGCCGAGCACGCCGACGTAGACGCCGAGTGCTCGAGCGGCGCGCCAGGACGGCGGACGCTCCCACAGATCGTTGACGACTGTGGCGAGTCCACCGATGAGGAACCCGACGGAGTACGGTCCGAATATCGAGATCACTTGCAGCAGTCCAGGATTGGTGTACTGAGTGTCGGCGAGCAGACCGTACGCGGTGCCGAACGGACCGAACACCCCGAGCAGGAACTCGCACGCCGCCAACGCCATCGGAAACAACAGCAGGCCCGCGATCCTGCCCAGTCGTGGCGCGAGCAGGCGGTCCACCAGGTAGGGGAGAGTGAGCACGGTGCCGAAGGCCATGCCGCCCAGCGCGGTCATCCCGGTCAGCGGAACCGCCACATGCCACAGGAAGAACATCGAGGCCACAACCCCGGCCAGCCAGACCAGGCCGATCCCGGTAACCGCGCGACCGGATCGCGAAAACCGCAGCAGCAGAATCGAGAACAGCCATGCCGCCACCGGGATATCCCAGCGGCCGTTGACCGCGAACAGCGACAGGATCGTGCCGGCGCCGAGCCACAGATAGCGCAGTCGGTCAGGTGGTCGCCCGGCGCTCGACGATGGGCCGGCACCGGAATAGATGTTGTCGGACAGCTGATTGCGCGTACCCGTGGTCATCCGAAGTCTCCTGGATCAAACACTTGGAGCATCCAAGTGTCGATAGTCTGACACGTCGATACTTGGAGTTGTCAAGTGTTTGAGTTTCCAAGTAATGTGTAGGTATGGTTGAACGCCGCAGCACGGAAGAAGCGCTGGTCTACGACGTATTGGACCTGATCTTCATCGCGGCCGAGCAGATCAATGCGCTGCTCGCCGACACCGTCGGCGACGTGGGGCTGACGGCCGTCATGGCCAAGACGCTGTGGCAGATCGAACCGTCCGCGACCCCGTCGATGCGGCAGCTCGCCGCCGCCCTGGGCTGTGACCCGTCCACGGTGACCTTCCTCGCCGACCGTCTCCAGGAGAAGGGGCTGATCACCCGCGAGATCGATCCGGCGAACCGGCGGGCCAAGATCGTGACCCTGACCGAGCGTGGCCGCGAAGTCCGGCAGCAACTCGGCGCGGCCATGCTCACCCGGTCGTCGGTCGCCGACCTCGATCCGGGGGAGCGGCGCCAGCTCGGTCGGCTACTGACCAAGCTCACGCGGTCGAAAACTGCTGGTACCGATACGGATTCGGACTGACGGACCGGCTGGCACCGGTCTCCTCCGGGTGCTGTGAACCGGAATGGCGCTAACCCTGACGTTGCGGCCGGGTTGTCCTGACGGCGGGAGTGATTGAAGCGCAACGGATTTGCGCAAAACGCGGCGTGTGGGCGGACAGTTGGCAGCGGTGTGTGCGACTGTGGCGGGTGTCACCTGGCTTGGTATGCGTGACGGGGTTAGCTTGAACTTTAGAGGTGCTAACTAAATCCGTGTGTTACTGATGCTTCGGGAGAGATGGCGACATGTCTGACGACGTGAATGTGAAGCAGGACAACGATAATGGCGCGATCGGCCGCCGGGCGCTGATCGGCACCGGGGTGGTCGCGGTGGGAGCGGCGGCACTGGGCGGCGGCCTGATCGGAGCGGCCGCGGCGAGTCCCGCAGCGCCGGACGGACTCGGGAACGAGGGCGCGCTCGACAGCAACCTCAACAATGCGCCGCATCTGTTCAAGCTGACCGCATCGGAGCGCGCCAACCACGACGGCGGTTACCTGCAAGGCGCCAACGAAGACAATTTCCCGGTCCTGAAGGGGCAGAAGGGATCCGTGTACTTCGTCCACCTCGACGGCGGCGGCATCCGTGAGCCGCACTGGCATCCCTCGGCCTGGGAGCTGAACTTCATCATCGCGGGCCGGGCGAAGTGGTCCATTCTGGGCACGCACCCGGACGGGACCTACCACAACGACGTGTTCGAAGCCGGGCAGGGCGATCTGGTCTTCGCCCCGCAGGGGTACTTCCACTACTTCGAAAATGCCAGTGCCGATACGCCTTTGGACGTGCTCGTCATGTTCAACACCAGCGCGGGGGAACCCAACGACGACATCGGCATCGTCGGCACGCTCAACTCCCTGCCCCGGGAGGTCCTCGCCGCGTCCTTCGGGATCCCGGTCTCCGCCTTCGCCAACGTCCCCACCGAGATCAAGCCGGTGGTGATCACCCGCCATCGATGACCGGTACCCGCCGCCGCCGTCGAGTGACGGCGGAGGCGGGCGGTCCGCCGATTCCGGCCGCGGTCAGGCGCTCCGGGACCGGCACTACCCTGAGGCGACGTACCCGGGTGCCGGGTACGTGTTGCCGGGTGAGCGAAGGGAAGTCGCAGAATGCTGTTGCCGTCGACCGAGCGGGCGTTGCTGCATCGGGTCGCCGTCGAGCAGGCGGAATACCGCGTGCCGTCGCTGATCGCCGCCGTGGTGCGCGACGGTCAGCTGGTGTGGTCGGGCGCCAGGGGCCGGGTCGACGGGCATCAGCCGACCACGGATACGCAGTACCGCATCGGATCGATCACCAAGTCGATGGTGGCCACCCTGGTGCTGCGGCTGCGCGACGAGGGCAAACTCGACCTGGCCGACCCGGTGGCCAAGCATGTGCCCGGGGCACCGCTGGGGGATCGGACGGTTGCCCAGCTGCTCTCGCACACCGCCGGCCTGCGCGCGGAGTCGCCCGGCCAGTGGTGGGAGCGCACCGAGGGCGGTGATTGGACCGCGCTCGCCGACAGCCTGGACGGTGATGCGGGGAGCCAGGCACTATTGCACCGGGCGGGGCGCCGGTTCCACTATTCCAACGTCGGCTTCGCCGCGCTCGGCGAGTTGGTCGCCCGGCTCCGCGGGCACAGCTGGCACGAAGCGCTGCACGCCGAAGTGCTTGTCCCGCTGGGCATGACGCGCACAACGGTATCGCCCGCGGTCCCGCACGCCACCGGTTGCGCGGTGCATCCCTGGGCGGACGTGGTCCTCGCCGAGCCCGCACACGATCACGGCGCGATGGGTGCGGCCGGCCAGCTCTGGTCCACGGTGCGCGATCTCGCCCGCTGGGCGGCGTTCGTCGGCGGCGACACCGGCGATGTGCTCGCGGCCGACACCCTGGCGGAGATGCGTGATCCGGCCACGGTCGACGACGGCGACGAGTGGACCACGGGGTACGGGCTCGGCTTCCAGTTGCGGCGCCACCAGGGCCGCCGGCTGGCCGGCCACAGCGGAGCCATGCCCGGCTTCATCGCCAACGTCTGGGCCGACCCCAAAGATCGCACCGGCGTGCTGTTCCTGTCCAACACCACCTACGGCGGCATCCGGGGCAAGCTGGACCTCGCGCTGCTGGACATCCTGGCCGAGCACGAGCCGGCGTTGCCCGAGGAATGGCTGCCCGGGCCCGCCGTGGACCCGAACCTGTTGGCGCTCACCGGAACTTGGTACTGGGGCACCGCCTCGATCGCCCTGCACCTGCGCGCCGACGGCCTGCTCCAACTCAAAGCGCTCGCACACGGCGGCCGGCAGTCCCGGTTCCGCCCCGAGCCGGACGGCTCCTGGACCGGACTCGACGGCTACTACGCCGGCGAACGCATGGCGTTCGTGCACGGCCCGGACGGCACCGCCACACGCCTGGAACTGGTGAGCTACGTATTCACCCGCGCACCCTACGAGCCCGCCGGCCCCATCCCCGGCGGCGTCGACCCGGCCGGGTGGCAGGGCACGGACTGAATTACCAGCCGCGGTCCGCCGCTTTCACCTCGCCCGACTCGATCGCCGCAACCAGCGCGGCGTGATCGGTGTGTGTCTGGGCGGCGTATCCGCGGGCGAAATCGAGAATTCCCGAGGTGAACGCCGCGCCTTTCCCGATGTACGCGTCGATCGCTTCGGGTTCGCCGCTGCGGGCGTGAGATTTTGCCAGCGCCGTGCCGCACGTCTCGGCGAATTGCGGCAGGTAGCCGGCGATCTGGCGGCCGCTGGGGATGATCTTCATGTCGCGGAATTGCCTTGTGTAGTAGTCGATCCCGTCCACGCGCACCGAACCGAGAAAGATGTCGCTCGCCGATTGCATCAACCGCTGACCGACGCAGACCCGCTCGCCGTGGTTGCCGCACTCGCTCGGGGCGAGGAACTCCTCGTAGACCGAGGCGGTCGCCTGCTTCATCTGGAAGAACACCAGCTCGCCGCTGTCGCCCTCCATGAGATGCAAGTAGACCCGCATGCCGACGCTCCCGACTCCGACCACCTGCTGGACCGTGTCCAATCGGGAGAACCGCCCGACCAGCCGGACCAGGTGCGGCGGAATCGACGCGAGGTAGGTGTCGAAGATCTGCTCGTACACCCTGATCTCATCCAGATCGCTGAGGTCGACGTGGCGGCGTTTGATCGGATCGTCGGCGATGCGCCGCCGCCCGTCCTCGACGGTGACCAGCTGGCGCGCCGTCCCCTCCTGCGAGCGCTTCTTGCTCTGCTTGCCGATCGTCCGTTTGGCGTGTTTGGCGAACTGCGAGTCGAGGTTTCGCAACGGCACATCCGCGGTGATCCGGTCATACCACACGTCCAGTTCGCCTGCTCCGGCATAACGGCGCATCGCCGAGCGATAACCGTCGATCGCCGCCGTGGCCGCCGCTTCCGCCGTCGATGTCTCGATCCCCTCGGTCGCGGCGAGCACATACACGCTCGTGCAGAGCCGCTTGATATCCCACTCGAACGGCCCGGGCAGGGTCTCGTCGAAGTCGCGCGCGTCGAACAGCAATTGCCGCTCCGGCGAGGCCCATAACCCGAAATTGAGGATGTGCGCGTCCCCGCACATCTGCACCGTCAATCCGGAATGCTCGCGCGCCGCCAGGTCCGCGGCCATCACCGCCGCCGCCCCGCGCAGATACGCCCACGCCGACGACGCCATCCTCGCGTACCGCAACGGCAGCAACTCGGCGTCGCGCACCGCTTCCTGAGCTTGCAACCTGCCCAGCGCCGACATCGAACGACCGCTCGGATCCCATTCACCCGCTGATCGCCGGGGCGCACGCGCTCGGGCCGCGCGACCGGCCTCGCTGTCCCGGCTGACCGCCGGCATCGCCCGGACGCGCGCCGACGGGGGCGAGATCGCCGCGGCCTCGGAAAGTTGTGTGCTCATCGTGGTCCCTTCCTGCTCAGTCCGGGAGATAACGACATCAGACAACTCACAGCAAATCATCAATCGAGTGAGTTGACCAGTACGGCGGATTGCGTCTGTGCCCACAGCGCACGACGACGTTGCTGGGCCTCGGGCTCGGCAACCGGCACCGCCAGCAGCAGGCGCTGGGTGTAGGGCGATCGAGGTTCGGTCAGCACCTGTGCGGTGGGACCCTGTTCGACGATGGCGCCGTCGCGCAGGACGACCACGTGGTCGGCGAGTTGCTGGACGATGGCGAAGTCGTGAGTGATGAACACCGCCGCGAATCCGAGTTTGGATTGCAGCCGCCGGATCAGCGCCAGCACCGACGCCTGGACGGCCGCGTCCAGGGCGCTCGTCGGCTCGTCCAGCACCAGGACATCGGGTTGGACGGCCAGCGCGCGGGCGATGGCCACCCGCTGGCGCTGTCCACCGGAGAGCTGGCGCGGGTAGCGCGTGATCAAGTCGGGGTCGAGCGATACCTCGTCGAGGAGTTCCTCGACTCGTTCGCGTCGTTGCGTGCCGTCGAGCGCGGTGTGTACGCGCAGCGGGAGTTCGATCGATTGCAACACGGTGTGCTGCGGATTCAGCGAGGACATCGGGTCTTGGAACACCACGCCGAGCTGCTTGCCGAGTGCTCGGCGGCTTCGCTTCTGCAACACCGCAATCGGCTCGCCGTTGAGCGTGACCCGGCCCGCGGCGGGGGTGACCAGTCCGCACAACGCACGACCCAGTGTCGACTTCCCGGCACCGGATTCACCGACGAGCGCCACGATTTGATGCTCGCGGACAACGAGATTCGCCTCCCGCAAGGCGGTGAATGTGGCACCCGCCTTGCGGTAGTCGACGGTCAGGTTCTCGACCTCGATAACCGGCTTGGCTTGTTCGGCAACAGAACTCGACGTCGGCGGCTCGAGTTGCAGCACGGCCGCGAGTAGCGTTTTCGTATAGTCCTGCCGCGGAGCGATCAGTACCTGCTCGGCCGGCCCCGACTCGACCGGACTGCCGTTGCGCAACACGACCACATCATCGGCCAGGTCGGCGACCACGCCCATGTCGTGCGTGATCAACAGAATGGCAATGGCGCTGTCCTGCTGCAACTCTCGAAAGAGCTGGAGCACCTCGGCCTGCACGTTCGCATCGAGGGCGGTGGTCGGTTCGTCGGCGATGATCAGTTGCGGCGCACGGGAAATCGCCATGGCGATCATCGCGCGCTGCAACTGCCCACCGGAGATCTCGTGCGGATAGCTGGCCGCCACCCGCTCCGGATCGTTGATCTTGACGCGCTCGAAAAGCTCCAGCACCAGCGAATCGGCCTGCTGCTTCGAGTATGTGCGATCGGTGCGGATCACCTCGCGCAGTTGCCGCCCGATCCGGTACACCGGATCGAACGCCGCTGCCGGGTCCTGGAACACGACCCCGATATCGCTCCTGCGCACCTGCCGGAGCGCCTCGGGCCGCATCCCGGACAGGCTCTTGCCGGACAGGGTCACGGTGCCGGTCGTGGTCGAACCCGGCGGCAGCAAGCCGAGCACCGACAGCGCGGTGAGCGATTTGCCGGACCCGGATTCCCCCACCAGCGCAAGGGTTTTGCCGCGCTCGATGGTGAAACCGAGGTCGCGCACGATGGTCTGGTCATTGATCGCGATGCCGAGATCGTGGACGGCCAGGACCGGCGGTGTGGTCATTGCGCCAGGGAGACTTTGAAGTACACCGGGTAGGCGGGGAACGGCGGCACGTAGAAGTTGCGGACATCGCTGCCGAAGATGAACGTGTTCACCGAGTTGACCAGGGGAACGTTCGCGGCGTCGCCGGTGACGATCCGGTCGACCTCGAGCCACAGTTCACCGGCCCGCTTCGGGTCGACCTCGGCGGTCGCCTTGGCGATCAGGTCATCGACCCGAGGGTTGCTGTAGCGCGAGATGTTGAAGCCGCCGTTGCCGATCTCCGAGCTGCCGAAGCTGGGCTGCAGCATCGACGCCGCACTCGGGAAGTCGGCCTGCCAGCTGGCCAGCGCCAGGTCGTAGCCGGAGCCGTCTTTGTGCTGAGTGATGTCGTCATAGCTGGCGTTGTCGAGGGCCTGGATGGTGACCCGGATCCCCGCGCGGCGCAGCCCGGCCTCGATGGCCTGACCGCCTGCGGAGTTGGTCGCGTCGTTCTTGGTCACCAGTACCAGGTCGATGCCGTTGGGGTGCCCGGATTCGGTGAGGAGTTGCTTCGCCTTCTCCACGTCACCGGTCGGCTGGGTCGGGAAGGCGTCGAACTTCTGGTAGCCGGGGATGGCCGGCGGAATGTTGGTGGTCGCGTAGTCGCCGCGGGACTCACCGCCGAGCGAGGTGCGAAACGCCTGCTTGTCCGTCGCGTAGACGATGGCCTGACGGACCTTCGGATCGTTGAGCGGTGACTTGCTGACGTTCAGTTGCAGCTGATAGAGCGATCCGCCACCGGCCTCGGCGATCCGGTTCTTCGCCGAAGGATTCGACCGGACCAGCGGCAGCTGCGAGGCGGGCACGAACGAGGCGGAGAACGCCGCCTTGGCCGTACCGGTGTCGGCGATCAGCTCCTGGCTGATCGTCGTCTGCTGCATCCCGAGCTGGAAGATCACCCGATCAGGACCGGCCGTGCGCGCGGTATCGGTCTTCGGATCCCAGTTCGGATTGCGCACCAGGACAACCTCGGAGGCCTTGTCGAACTTCTCCACCTGGTAGGGCCCGGACGCGACGGGGGACTGGAAGTAGGTCGCCGGGTTGTCCTTCGCCTTGGGCACCGGCGTGAACGCGGGTTGCGAGGCGATCCAGGGGAAGTCGCCGAACGGCTTGTTGAGGTGGAAGATCACCGTCTTCGCATCGGGCGTCTCGATGGAGTCGAGCGACTTGCCGTTGTACGGGCCGTCATACGCCTCGCCGCCTTGCAGCAGCGTGCGGTGGTAGGTGAAGCCGCCCGACAGCAACGGCGCGAACGAACGTTCCAGGCCGTACTTGATGTCCGCCGAGGTGATCGGCGAACCGTCCTGGAATTTCAGGTCGTCCTTGAGCGTGTACTTCCAGGTGCGCCCGCCGTCGGTGGTGGTTCCGGTATCGGTGGCGAGATCCGGGATCGGCGTCATCTCTTTGCCCGGTTCGGCCTGCCAGGTGGTGAGCCGGCGCGCGATGAAGCTGAGTGAGGTGATGGCCAGGTTCGTCGACTTGGCCGGATCGAAGTTGAAGTCGGTGTTGGACGACAGGATTCGCAACGTCCCGCCCTTCTGCGGCGGGACCGACTGGGTGGTGTTCTTGCCGCCGTCAGTGGGATTGGCGTTGCAGGACGTCATCGACAACGCCAGCGCCAGCGCGGCGGCGGCGAGTGCCGTCTTGGATTGTTTCTTCATCACTTCACCCTGGGATCGAGCAGTCCGAGAACCGCGTCTATGAGGAAATTGGCGACCAGAACGATCGCGGCGGAGAAGATGGTGACTCCGACGATTACCGGGAGATCGACGGTGTGCACCGCGTCGATGAGGAGCCGGCCGAGGCCGGGCACGCCGAAGACCTGTTCGGTGATCACCGCTCCGCCCAGCAAGGCGCCGAGGTCGACCGCGAACAACGTCAGGATCGGCGCGAGGATGTTGCGTACCGCGTGACCGAAGACGATGCGCCGCTCGGTCAGGCCGTTGGCCCGCGCGGTGCGAATGAAGTCCTCGCGGAAGATCTCGATCAGCTGATTGCGCGAAATGCGTGCGTACATAGCGGCATTCACCAAGGCGAGCACGACCCACGCCGCGACCAGATGCCAGGCCCACTGGACCACACCTGAACTCAACGGCACATAGCCGCTCACCGGAATGACATTGAGCGTGAACCCGAACAGCAGCACCACGAGGAGCCCGAGCAGATATGTCGGGGTGGACAATCCGAGCGCGGCCAACGAGGTGACGGCCCGATCGGTCAGCTTGCCCTGCCGCCGTGCCGCGACCAATCCGGCGCCGACACCGAGGATCAGCCACAACACCCCCGCGCCGACCGCGATGGACAACGTGATCGGGAAGCGCTCGAAGATCAGCGACGCCACCGATTCGTTCTGCTGGAATGAGTAGCCGAAACACGGTGCGGCGCACTGGATCGTCGCCAAACCCGACCCATAGCTGCGACCGACGAGGACACCGGCGACGAAGTCGAAGAACTGCTGATACCACGGATGGTCGAGGCCCATGTACAGCTGCGCCTTGAGCAGATTGTCCGGCGTACACGGCTTTCCGCACGCCAGCTGCGCCGGATCGGCGGGCAGCAGATAGAACACCGCATAGGTCAGGAACGCGACGATGAGCAGCACGCCGAGCGCGACCAGCAGCTTCACCGCCGACGACGACAGCCGACGGCGCACGATTGTCCACCTCATGTCGCGTTGAACGCATTCCGTAGACCGTCACCCACGAGGTTGAACCCCAATGTCAGTAGCACCAAGGCGATTCCGGGGAAGATCAGGAACCACGGGTCGGTCTGCACCCACGCCACCGCGTCGCCGATCGACCTGCCCCACGACGGAGTCGGTGCGGGGACACCCACGCCGAGAAACGACAGCGAAGCCTCGGTCGCGATGAGCCCCGGCATGCTCGTGGTCGCGAAAACCACCACCAGCGCACGCAGATTCGGCAGCACCTCGCGGACCAGGGCATGCAGCGGCGAAACGCCGATCACCAGCGCGGCCCGGACGAAATTCCGGTTGCGCAGCGACAAGGCCTGCGCCCGAATCACTCTCGCCATGCCGGGCCACCCGAAGATGCCCACGATGAAGACCACCAGCACCGGGCGCGGGAACGTCGCGGGCAGGACCGCGCTGAGCGCGATCATGAAGAGCAGGGACGGAAATCCGAAGAGCACATTGATCGCTCCGGACAGGATCCGATCCACCCAGCCGCCGATGAAGCCTGCGGTAACGCCGATCACCAGGCCGAGCAGCGTCGAGATCGCCAGCGCGCCGAGCGCGATGAACAGCGACGTCCGGGTTCCGGCGACGATGACCGCCAAGAGATCCCGGCCGGTCAGCGGCTCGACCCCCAGCGGATGCGCGGCGCTCGCGCCGCCGAAACTGCCGGACGGCACGCTCTGCGCATCGAGGGTCTCGGAGTGAAATGTGTACGGGTCGATGTCGAGGAGACCGTTGATCAGCGGCGCGAAAGCCGCGACCAGGACGAAGAACGCGACCACGATGAGGCCGAACATGCTCCAGCGATCGCTCGAGAATCGGTACCAACGCGACCGCACTAACCCCCCAATTCATCGGATGTCTGCGTCACTGTAGACAAGGGGTAAGGGGTGATCCACTGATTGCGTCAGCGAGATCCTAACTCGGCAGCACCGCCCAGAAATGCTGCCTAGCAGTGGTTTTCGGGAGTGCTGACGGATGTGTGGCCAGGATCGGGCGCGGGGATGCCCACCGACCCCACCGGGCCGGGAGCGCCGCGTCGATCTCGCTCTAGACCACCCCCGGTGTCCGGCGAGCAACCGCTCCGGCAGCGCCGCTCGAACCGTCTCGCAGACACCGGAATAGCACATGAGCAGCGGCAAACTTGCTGGCGTAAGGTGATTGAATGCCCGAAGTAGCGCATCCCAGTTCCGCGGTGCGTGTCGAACCGGCCGCAGCGCCGGGCACCACCGCAACCGCCGGGGATTCCGATCACGACCTGCTGTCGCTGGCGAACCAGTTGTGTTTCGCCCTGTACTCCACCTCGCGCTCGATGACCGCCGCCTATCGGCCGTTCCTCGAGGCAATGGAGATCACCTACCCGCAGTACCTGGCCTTGCTGGCGCTGTGGGAACGGCCCGGGATGACGATGAAGGAGCTCGGCGAACAACTCAGCCTGGACTACGGCACCGTCTCGCCGCTGATCCAGCGACTACAGTCGCACGGTTTCGTGGAGAGCGTGCGCAGCGCGCACGACCGGCGCTCGGTCGAACTCCGCGCGACCGAAGCCGGACTGGCCTTGCAGCGCCAGGCGAAGGAGATGATCGAGTCGGTGATGGCCTCGGTCGGCTACCCGCTCGACGACCTGATCGCGTTGCGCGATCAGGTCAACGCGCTCGGCGAGCGCCTCGACGCGATCTCCTGCGCGCGCAAGGAACACTGAGCGCGGCTTACGCGTCGAGCACCTTGACCTGTCGCTGCACCACCGGCGGCTCGGTGGACCAGGGGAAGTTGATCCAGCGGTCGGTGTGCTTCCACACGTACTCGCACTCGACCTCGGAGCGCGGCTTCTGATAGATCACCGCGCAGCGGACCTCGGCGACGTGGTCCTTGCAGAAGTCGCGGACCAGCTTGAGGGTGGCGCCGGTGTCGGCCACGTCGTCGGCGACCAGCACGGTCGCGCCGGCCAGGTCGACCGCCTGCGGCACCGGCGGCAACATGACCGGCAGGTCCAGGCGCTGGTCGATGCCGGTGTAGAACTCGACGTTCATCACGTGCAGGTTCTTCACGTCCAGCGCGTAGCCGAGCGCGCCCGCCACGAACAACCCGCCGCGGGCGATCGACAGGATCAGATCGGGCTCGAACCCGTCGTCCGCGATCGTGGTCGCCAGCTCCCGACTCGCCGAACCGAACAAATCCCAGGTCAGTACTTCCCGATCCGCCATGGATCCTCCATCTCCCTCGTCGCGACTGCGCACAGAGCATACGAGTAGCCACGATGTGGCCGGCGGCACGGTTCAGGAATAGAGGTCGTCGATGTCGGCGGCGTAGCGCGCGTTGATCGGTTTGCGGCGCAGCTTCATGGTCGGGGTCAGCACCTCGCTGCCCGGCTGCCAGAAGTCCGGCACGATGGTGAACTTCTTGATCTGCTCGACCCGGGACAGCTTCGAATTCGCCTGGGC
Source organism: Nocardia colli (assembly GCF_008704205.1). Classification (GTDB taxonomy): domain Bacteria; phylum Actinomycetota; class Actinomycetes; order Mycobacteriales; family Mycobacteriaceae; genus Nocardia; species Nocardia colli. The sequence continues at coordinate 171,156 of NZ_VXLC01000027.1, forward strand.
GACAGCGTCGGCCACGATCTGCTGGATGCCGGGATCCTTGGCCAGCACGGCGGCGTCGGCCGCGACCCCCGCCTTGTCCGCGTACGCCGCGGCCGCGTCGGGGTCGAGCGCGATGAGCGCGACGTTGTATTTGCGGTTGTCGCCGATGGCCACGGCCTGGCCGATCAGCGGCGCGAACGCCTTGATCCAGTTCTCGATGTTGCTGGGCGACATGTTCTTTCCGCCCGCGTTGATGATGAGTTCCTTCTTGCGGTCGACGATCGTCAGGAAACCGTCCGCGTCGAGGGCGCCGATGTCACCGCTGTGCACCCAGCCGTCGGCGTCGATCGCCTCGGCGGTCTGCTCGGGCTTGTTCAGGTAGCCCTTCATCACGATCGGGCCGCGCACCAGCACCTCGCCGTCCTCGGCGATCCGGATCTCGTTGCCGGGCACGATCTTTCCGACGGTGCCGAGGCGAACCCGCCCGGGCGGGCTCATGGTGGCCATGCCGGACAGCTCGGACATGCCCCAGGCGTCGGAGGCGGCGATGCCGACGCCGTTGAAGAAGCGCAGCACGTCCGACGCGATGGGGGCGGCGCCGGAGAGGGCGAGGCGGACGTCGGCGAGGCCGACCGCGGCGCGCAGCTTCGACAGGACCAGCGCGTCGGCCAGGCGCTCCTGGAGGGCGAGGAACGCCGGGACCGGCCTGCCGTCGAGGCGCGCGTCGGACGCGGTCCGGCCGACGGTCAGCGCCCACTTCGCCAGGGCCGCTTTGACTCCCGTCGCCTCGGCGACCTTTGCCTCGATGCCGCCCTTGAGCTTCTGCCACACCTGGGGGACCGCGCCGAACACGGTCGGGCGGGCGTCGGCCAGGGTCGCGGCGAACTCGGCGCGGTCGGCGACGGTGGTCAACTGGTTGCCGAGCACCTCGAGGTTGTAGAGGCCCGACCAGCGGTCGGCCACGTGCGCCGAGGGCAGGAAGGAGACCATCCGCTCGTCCGGGGTGGCGCCGACCAGTCGTTCGGTGCCGTCGACCATGGCCAGCATGTTGGCGTGCGTGAGCTGCACGCCCTTCGGGCTGCCGGTGGTGCCGGAGGTGTAGATGAGGGTCAGCGTGTCGTCGGGTCGCACTGCGCGCCAAGCGGAATCGAAGTCGAAGTCCGCAAGGCCGCGGGCCTTGACCGCATCCAGGGTGCGGGTGCCCTCCGGTGCGCCGTCGATGCACACCACGTGCTCGACGCGGGCGCCGTCCCGGCTCGCGAACACGGTGGCGGCGTACTGCGTTTCGCAGACGACGACGGTCGCGGCCGAGTCGGTGAGCAGGTAGTTCAGCTGCTCGGGGGAGCAGGTGTTGTAGACCGAGAACGGGATCGCGCCGAGGTGTTGCAGGGCGACGTCGATCGGATAGAACTCCGGCCGGTTGGTCATCAGCAGCGCGACCCGATCGCCGGGCCCTACCCCGAGGGCGGCGAATCCGGCTGCCAGCGAACGGACTTGCTCGTCCCACTCGCGGTAGGTCAGCGTGGTCCGGTTGCCGACGGTGCGCACCGCGATCTTGTCCGGATTACGCGCGACGGTGGCCTGGAAGGCCGCGCACAGGGTCGATGAGGCGGACGCGAAGGTAGGCATGGGAGTCTCCTGGCTCGAGGGGGCGAGTGCTGCGGGTCAGTGCTGATGAACGCCGACCAGCGCGTCGACGAAGATCTGGGCGAGCAGATCGATGTATTCGTCTCTGGGCGTGTCGATTTCGCCGTTGTGCCAGGCGAGGGTGACCACGGCGTTGCCGTTCACCACCACCAGCGCGGCGAGGGCGATGCGGGCTTCGGTCTGCGCGTCGGTCTCGCCGTAGACGGCGCAGACCTGACGGGCCGCCTGTTCGGCGTAGCGCCGGATGCCCTCGGCCTTGCGGGCGGCGAGGGCGGGCAAGGTGGCGCCTTCGGTGTAGAGGCGGGCGCGGCGCGGTTCCTCGGCGAAGAAATCGAGGAAGGTGGTGACGGCCACCCGGGCGCGCACCTTCAGGTCCAGCGGTTCCGCCTCGACGGCCGCGACGGTCCGGGTGATCAGATCGCTGATCATCGTCTCGTGCAGCGCCTCCAGCAGCTGGTCGCGGTTGCGGAAGTGCTCGTAGAAGTACCGCTGGGTCAGGCCGGCCCGCTCGCACACCGAACTCATCCGCAGCTTCGCGACCCCGACCTCGGCGATCTCGTCGAGGCCCGCGTCGAGCAGGTCGGCGCGCCGCTGGGCCAGCCGCTGCTCGGCGCTGACCCCGCGGAACGGGCGGACGACGGTGGACATGACCGAATCCTGACACAGCACTGTGTCAAGTTCCAGTATCTGGCCGAAGATCTCGATTTCGCGGCCGCGTATCTCGCCTCGGCGGGGCGGCGTCCGCTGAACAGTAAGAACTTCAATGCACGGTTCGAAAAGTCTGGTTCTACTGTGCGGGTATGGCTTTCGTTCGAACCTCGCGCTGGTGGCTACGCACGACTGTCTTCGCCGCAGTCGCTACCGCCGTCGCTGCGTGCTCCTTCGGTTCCGCCGCGTCGGACCCGGGTCCGTGGTGGCATCCGGAGAAGGGGCTCAGCTGGCAGTGGCAGCTGCACAACGAACCGGTCGACACCTCGATCAACGCCCAGGTCTATGACATCGACCTGTTCGAGAACCCGGCCGCGACCGTGAAAACCCTGCACGACCAGGGCCGCAAGGTGATCTGCTACATGTCCGGCGGCTCGTGGGAACCGTATCGGCCGGACGCGGGTGACTTCCCGGAGAGCGTGAAGAGCGGACCGGTCCCGGAGTGGGACGACGAGCGCTGGCTCGACGTCAAACAGATCGACGTGCTGAAGCCGCTGATGGCGAAGCGGATGGACCTGTGCAAGCAGAAGGGGTTCGACGGCGTCGAACCGGACTGGGCCGACCTGCACAACCAGAACACCGGCAACCTGAAGATCACCGCCGCCGATCAGCTGGCGTACAACCGCATGCTCGCGGGTCTCGCGCACGATCGCGGTCTGGCCGTCGGGTTGAAGAACGATCTGGACCAGGTGTCCGCGCTGGCCGGGTTGTTCGACTTCTCCGTGAACGAGCAGTGTTTCGAGGACCGGGCGACCTGCGACAAGCTCGCGCCGTTCATCGCGGCCGGTAAGCCAGTGTTTCATGCGGAGTACAACCTGAAGCTCACCGAGTTCTGCGCGGACTCGGCCCGGCTCGGGCTGTCGTCCATACGCAAACACCGTGAACTCGACGCATGGCGTGAAACCTGCTGATTGCCGGAACAGTTCGGCGCGCTTTACCCGTCGCGCAACTCTGACAAACATTATCGGTACGGTAATTGCGGATATTGCAGACGGCTTTTGCGGAGTTTCGTTCCGGCTTTTCGGCGGTCCACGATTCGCCCGCGACACCCGGTGGAAATCGGACAAAGCCTCGCCCTATTCCGCTACGGTTCGCGCTATCGCCTGGAACGACACCGTACAGAATGGGGATTGTCATGCGCTTTCGCCCGGCCCGGATCGTCACCCTCGCAATCTTGTTCGTCGCGGCGGCTGCCGGTCTGACCGCTCTCGCCTCGGCCGCCACCGCCGAGGAGCAGTGGACCTACATCTGCGACTCGATCGAGGAGCCGGAAGAGGTCGGCGCGAAGGGAGCCGGGAACTGCCAGGCGAACAACGGCGCACCTGAGGCGGGCCCGATCAAGCAGAAATTCAAGCTGCACCAGCGCGGCGTGCGACCGAAGCCGGACATTGTCGCGGTCTGCGAAGGCGAATCCAAGAGCGCCTTCGGCGAGGCGGCCCTGCCGGCGCGGGTCGACGGATTCGGTTGCTACGTCTACGAAACGCGCTGATCCGCCGGCTCGCGTTTACTTCGAGCCGGACTTGAATTTCTGCATCGCGGCCAATCCGGCGACGGACAGGTCGGGCCACGGCGGGCGGCGGAACAGCGTGAGGGTCGCGATCACCGCCGCCGCCAGTCCGATGAACTCGGCGAGCAGACCCAAGCGCGTGCTGTCGACCGCCGCCTCCCAGGACACCTTTCCGTCGTGGATGACGAAGATGCCCAGGGGTGACGGCCGGAACGGGCCGCCGCCGACCCGGGTGACGGTGATGACCGTGGAACCGTCGGCGGTTTCGTAGGGTTCGCCGAACACCTGGGTGCCTCCGCCGCCGGGCTCGAGCCGCCGCACGGACCTACCGATGATCGTCATCTTCCCCACTCTCGCCGTGACCCTGTAACCGCTGGCCACCACCGTACCGCCAGTGTCTCGAATGGGACATCCGAGCGGCGAAACCCGAGGTGCGCCACGGGATGTCCCGGTCGAGGTTCAGGGGCGGAGGCGATGCAGGTCGCGCGGGAACAGGGTCGCCTGGCGGATGTTGTCGGCCTCGATCAGCCGGCTGACCCACCGTTCCAAGCCGATGGCGAAGCCGCCGTGCGGGGGCATGCCGTGCCGCATGGCTTCGAGGTAGGGGCCGTATTCGGCGGGGTCTTCGCCGCGCGCCGCCAGTGCTTCGAGGTAGTCGGCGTGGTTGTGCAGCCGCTGACCGCCGGTGACCAGTTCGAGCCCGCGGAAGAGCAGGTCGAAGGAGTTGGTCCAGCGCGGGTCGCTCGGCTGCGGGTGGGTGTAGAAGGGGCGTTTGACCGCCGGATATCCCTCTACCGCAAGGAAATCCGAGTCGAACCGCGACTTCGCCCACTGGCCGAGGAAGCGTTCGTGCTCGGGCGCGAGGTCCGGCTCGGTCGGCGCCGCGCCCACCAGTTCGAGGGCTTCGCGGAAGTGGATCACCGGGATCTGCTCGGGCACGAACGGCAGCTCGGCGCCCACGGTTCGCACTGCGGCCCCGGCCTTTTCGGCGATCGTGTCGACCATCGCGGCGAGCACGTCACGCAGCCGGGCGAGTACGTCGCGATGGTCGCGGATGAAACCGAATTCGACGTCGAGCGAGACGTATTCGGCGAGGTGCCGGGCGGTGTCGTGCGGTTCGGCGCGAAAGACCGGGCCGACCTCGTAGACCCGTTCGAAGACGCCGGTGAGCATCTGCTTGTACAGCTGCGGGGACTGCGCGAGATAGGCCGTCGAGCCGAAGTAGTCCAGCGCGAACACGTTTGCGCCGGACTCGGTCGATTGGCCGACGATCTTCGGCGTCGTCACCTCGGTGAATCCGGCGCCGTCGAGGTGACGACGGAAGCCGGACATCGAGGCGGCGGCGATCTGCCACACCGCCTGCCGGGTGGGGTGGCGCCAGCTGATCGCGGCATGATCGAGCGCGGTCGGCAGGGTGAGGCCGAGGCCGGGCCGCCACAGCTCGACCGGCGGCGGCTCGGCGGGCGCGCTGAGCGGATGCACCGCCGGGTCGACGATCTCGATTCCGCCGGGCGCCTTGGCGTTTTCCAGCGCCGTCCCGGTCACCCGGACCACCGTTTCCTCCGGCAGTCCCGAAACCTGTTCGCGGACTTGCGGATCGGTCACCACCACCTGCGCGAACCCGGAACGGTCGCGCAGCACGACGAATGTGACGTGCGCGAGTTGCCTGCGCCGGTGTATCCATCCCTCGATGGTCACCGGTCCGCTCCGTGGTCTGGTGGTCGGCAGGGCCGAGCAAAGCATGCGTGGCATCGGTTTCACCTCCTGGTCGCTATCCCCGGGAGGTGTGGGCGATCGGGTCCGTCGCGGTGCCACCACACCTTCGCAGCGTGCTGCTCGCTGCCTCTGGCTGGTCGAATTTCGTAGTCGGTGACCGGCCGACGCGGCTCGGAGTTCGTCACGCTCGTCAGCGCCGCGGCACCGAGCTTAGCCGTTCCGATCGCCGACGCCAGCGATTAACCGCGGACTAGCCGATGTCGGCGGCGCCACGCGACGACGTCATCCCGGTGACGTGACCGTTCGCGTTGAACGCGACGACGACCTGAACGCCGGGACTGGTCATGCGCAGCTTCGAGGCGTCCTGGTTGAACCGCGGATCCAGTCCGCGCTGCATGGCATAGCTGTGCAGCACGCGCCGGTGGTCGGCCAGGCCGAGCTCGAGCGCCCAATCGAACACGCGCCGGACCCGGGCCAGATCCGGGGCGGGCAGCGTGAGCTCGGGATGCTCGATCAGCACCGCGAGCCGGGTGCCGCCACCGACATCGCAGCTGTACCAGGTCCAACTGCCGGACACCGCCTTGGCCAGCTCACCCATCAACCAGGTGACCCGGCTCGGCTCGGTCGGCGATCCGGGCAGCTGCGCGAACGGCACCTCGGCCAGGTGCAACGCCGAAATCCCGTGTCGCAGCCCGTAATCGCGCACCGACCGGGCCAGCTCGGTCAGCTCCGGCGGATACCAGTCATTGTTCGCCCAACTCCACAGCCAACTGCGCGGCCCCGGCGCCGCCGTGCCCAGCACGTGAAACCGCGTGCACACCAACGGATGATCGCCGGAGAACTCGAACCGCGGCGGTTCATAACCGACCTGCCACCGATGCTCGCCGAGGACCTGGACACAGTGATCCTGATGTTCGAAAGACATTAGTGCGGCATCATCGAGTAACTGTTCGAGCGTTGGTGATTCATGGTCGAGATAAGCGGTCACGACCGTCGATCCTGTCTTACCGAGCGACGCTGTGCATCCCCATAGAATTAAGGTCCATCGAGTTCTCGCCGCACGGGTAGCGCAAATCGCCCGGCGAATTCGAATACATATGCCGTGCGCTGGGCAACTCCGCCGCGACATGGCACGATCGGGACATGACCAGCAGTTCTGCCGACGCGTCGCATTTGCGCGACCTCGCGCGGCTGCGCCGGGTCCGCGACCGGATCGACCGGGAGTATGCGCAACCGCTCGACGTCGAGGCTCTGGCCCGCGACGCGCACATGTCGGCGGGTCACCTCAGCAGGCAGTTCAAGCTCGCCTACGGCGAGGCGCCCTACAGCTACCTCATGACGCGGCGCATCGAGCGCGCGATGGCGTTGCTGCGCCGCGGCGATCTGAGCGTCACCGAGGTCTGTATCGCGGTCGGCTGCTCGTCGCTGGGCACGTTTAGCACCCGCTTCACCGAGCTGGTCGGCGTGCCGCCGAGCGCCTACAAACGCGACGCGGCGGAGGCGACCGCGGGCATGCCGTCCTGCGTGGCCAAACAGGTCACCAGACCGATCAGGAATCGAGAAGCGCAGGTGGCCGCCTCGGAATTAGCCTGATCAGCATGAACATCACCATTCACGCGAGCTTCCTCCCGCAGAACGACCCGGACGCGGCCATCGCGTTCTACCGCGACGTCCTCGGCTTCGAGGTCCGCAACGACGTCGGCTACAACGGGCTGCGCTGGATCACCGTCGGCCCGGTCGACCAGCCCGGCACCTCCATCGTCCTGTTCCCGCCCGAGGCCACCCCCGGCCTCACCGAGGAGGAGCGCCGCACCGTCGAGGAGATGATGGCCAAGGGCACCTACGGCAGCATCGTGCTGGCAACCAAGGATCTCGACGGGGCCTTCGAGCGGTTGCAGGCCGGCGACGCCGAGGTGGTCCAGGAACCGACCGACCAGCCGTACGGCGTGCGCGACTGCGCGTTCCGCGACCCGGCCGGCAACATGGTCCGAATCCAGCAGCAGAGCTGAGCCGGTCACCGCCGCGCCGAACACACCGTGGTGGACGGAAAAGCTCTCGACGAGCGGTAGCTGACCGATAGCCTCCGAACTGGAAAGGAACCGACATCATGGCTTGGAGCAAGCGAAACCGAGACCGCGATCTGGCTGTTCTACCTGCCGCTGCCGCCGCTGTTCTTGCTGATGGGTACCGGTTTGTACATGTACGTCCAGCCGTACCGCGCCAAGCGGCGCAACATTCGCCCGAACCTCGCCTAGCGGCACCGATCACCGGTTAGATGGAGACACGATGACCACCGCCTCGAAGAAAGGCGCGAAAGCGCCCGCGCAGCCCGCTGCCGACAGTCACGACCTGATCCGCGTCCACGGCGCGCGGGTGAACAATTTGCGGGATGTCAGCATCGAGCTGCCGAAGCGCAGGCTGACGGTGTTCACCGGTGTCTCCGGGTCGGGCAAGAGCTCGCTGGTGTTCAGCACCATCGCCGCGGAGTCGCAGCGGCTGATCAACGAGACCTACAGCTCGTTCGTGCAGGGCTTCATGCCCACGCTCGCGCGGCCCGAGGTAGACGTGCTCGAGGGGCTGACCACGGTGATCACCGTCGATCAGCAGCGGATGGGCTCGGATCCGCGGTCCACGGTCGGCACCGCGACCGACGCGAACGCGATGCTGCGCATCCTGTTCAGCCGGCTCGGCAAACCGCATATCGGCTCGCCGCAGGCATATTCGTTCAATGTCGCCTCGATCAGCGGCGCCGGCGCGGTCAGCATCGAGCGGGCCGGCCGGACCGTCCGGGAACGCCGCAGCTTCCAGATCATCGGCGGCATGTGCCCGCGCTGTGAGGGGCGGGGTTCGGTCTCCGATATCGACCTCACCCAGCTCTACGACGACTCCAAATCCCTGACCGAGGGCGCGTTCACCATTCCCGGCTGGAAATCCGACAGCTTCTGGACGGTGCGGGTTTACGCCGAGTCCGGCTTCGTCGACCCGGACAAGCCGATCCGCAAATACACCAAGAAGGAACTCAACGACTTCCTCTACAAGGAGCCGGTGAAGGTCAAGGTCGACGGGGTCAACCTCACCTACGAGGGGCTGATCCCGAAGATCCAGAAGTCGTTCCTGTCCAAGGACCGGGAGTCGATGCAGCCGCACATCCGTGCGTTCGTCGACCGCGCGGTCACCTTCGCCACCTGCCCGGACTGCGACGGCACCCGGCTCAGTACCGAGGCCAGATCGTCGAAGATCAAGCGGAAGAACATCGCCGACCTGTGCTCGATGGAGATCCGCGATCTCGTGGAATGGGTGCGCGCGCTGGACGAACCGTCGGTCGAGCCGTTGCTCGATTCGCTGGTGCACACACTGGATTCGTTCGTCGAGATCGGGCTCGGTTATCTCTCGCTGGAACGGCCGTCGGGCACGCTGTCCGGCGGTGAAGCCCAGCGGGTCAAGATGATTCGGCATCTCGGGTCGGCGCTTACCGACGTCACCTACGTGTTCGACGAGCCGACCATCGGGCTGCACCCGCATGACATCCAGCGGATGAACGATCTGCTGTTGCAGTTGCGGGACAAGGGAAACACGGTGCTCGTCGTCGAGCACAAGCCGGAGACGATCGTCATCGCCGACCACGTCGTGGATCTCGGTCCGGGCGCCGGATCCGGCGGCGGCACGGTGTGTTTCGAGGGCACCGTCGAGGGGCTGCGGGACAGCGGAACCATCACCGGACGCCATTTCGACGATCGGGCCGCGCTCAAGGAAACGGTGCGAGAGCCTAAGGGCGCGTTGGAGATTCGTGGGGCGTCGGCGAACAATCTCCAGAACGTGGACGTCGACATCCCGCTCGGGGTGCTGTGTGTCATCACCGGTGTCGCCGGTTCCGGCAAGAGTTCGCTGGTGCATCGGTCGGTGCCCGCCTCGGAGGGCGTGATCGCGGTCGATCAGACGCCGATCCGCGGTTCGCGGCGCAGCAATCCGGCGACCTACACCGGGTTGCTCGAACCGATTCGCAAGGCGTTCGCGAAGGCCAACGACGTGAAGCCGGCGCTGTTCAGCTCCAATTCCGAAGGCGCGTGCCCGAATTGCAACGGCGCGGGCGTCATCTACACCGATCTCGGGATGATGGCGGGCACCGCGAGCACCTGTGAGGTGTGCGAGGGCAAGCGATTCGACGCCTCGGTGCTGGATTACCACCTCGGGGGTCGCGACATCAGCGAGGTGCTCGCCATGTCGGTGACCGAAGCCGAGGAATTCTTCGGATCGGGGGAGGCGCGCATCCCCGCCGCGCATGCCATCCTCGAGCGGCTCGCCGACGTCGGCCTCGGATACCTCACCATCGGCCAGCCGCTCACCACGCTGTCCGGCGGCGAGCGGCAGCGGCTGAAGCTGGCCACGCACATGGGCGACAAGGGCGGCGTCTACGTCCTCGACGAGCCGACCACCGGACTGCACCTCGCCGACGTGGAAAACCTTCTGGCGCTGCTGGATCGACTGGTCGAGTCCGGTAAGTCGGTGATCGTGATCGAGCACCATCAAGCCGTGATGGCGCACGCCGACTGGATCATCGACCTCGGGCCCGGTGCGGGGCACGACGGCGGAAAGATCGTTTTCGAGGGCACCCCGGCCGATCTCGTGGCCGATCGGTCCACCCTCACCGGCGAGCATCTCGCGGAGTATGTCGGCGCGCCGAAGAAATCCACGCGGACGCGTAAGTAGCCGAACGATCACCGGGAACCGGTGTCGGCCTCGGTCGAGATGCCGATTACACCAGTTCCCGGTGATCGCTTGTCCAGCAGTGTATTTCGGTGCGCGTTGCCTGACGGACGGGTGTCAGGCCAGGCGGACGCTGGCGGTGGCGAGGCCGAAAACCTTGCGGCCCGCCGACTTTGCCACGATGACGACGACGGCGCTTCTGGTCTCCGGGTCCAGCGACTTGATCCGGCCGCTGAATTCCACACTGCCGGACGAGCGCGCGTCGATGACGGTGTAGTTGGAGAGCCGGACGCCGTACCTGGTCACGGCGCCGGGGTCGCCGAGCCAGCCGGTGACGAAGCCGGCGCCGAGGCCCATGGTGAGCATGCCGTGCGCGATCACGTCGGGGAGGCCGGTGAGCGACGCGACGTCGTCGTGCCAGTGGATCGGGTTGGCATCGCCGGCCACGCCGGCATAGTTCACCAGGTCGCCCCGCGTGAGTTGGGTTACCCGCGTGGGGAGTTCGTCGCCGACGGCGAGATCCTCGAAGCGGATAGCGGTGCGCGGTACTCGCTTCAGGGAGACCTCGGACAGGGTCGGATCGATCACCGAGGCCGGCTTCGATTCGACCGGTTGCTCGGCGAACGTTGCCCGGGAAGGTATTTCGATGCCGTGCATGACCACGCGCTCGATCGCGTCGCCGATTCCCGCGGCGACGTCGGCGCCGGTGACGCCCGCGACGGTCGTGTGCATGACCTGCACGACCGCGCCGGTCTGGTCGGTGAAGGTGTTCTTGATGGTGAGCAGGTCATTGCCCGCCACCCGGCGGACCGAGGCGAGTTCGACGTCGCTGATCAGCCGGTCGCCGGTGACCACCGGCTGGTACATCTCGAAAACCTGGTCGGTCTGGACGAATACGTCGTAACCGGTGATGACGGACTCGAAGAGCTTGCGGTTGGCCAGCATCGCGGGGATCGAGACGAAGGTGGCCGGCGCGACCAGACCCGCGTAGCCGAGCTCGTCGGCCGCGTCCTCGCTCCAGTGCACCGGATGGAAATCCTGTACCGCGCGGGCGTATTCGCGGATCTTCTCCCGGCCGACCTCGTAATAGTCGTCGGCACGGTAGTGATGGCCGACCAGGGCGGCCACATCGAACGTTGCTTCCATCAAGCCGCTCCTCGCGTTGGATTCCCCGGCATCGTAATCGGCGTCACTCGGCGGCGCGGCGGCGGACGGTGCGCTCGAGGATGCCGAGGGTGGCCTTGAGGGCGGACTCGGGGACCACCGGGAAAGTGAGACGCTTGCGCCACTTTTCGTCGACCTCGGACCAGTCGTAATAGGAGGTGACCAGGGTGCCGCCCTCGGCCGGCTCCAGTCGGTAGCCGTAGATATGGCGGACCGGCGGGCGGATCTGGCCCTCGACGGTCCAGGCGATCTCCTGGTTCGCGGTGAACTCGGTGATGACGACCTCGACGTCGTACTTGCCGAGAGGGAAGTCGCCCAAGGCTTCTCGGTCCATGTGGACCAGGAAGCGGTCGCCGGTCTGGGTGACCGGTTTGCCTTCCGCGTCGAGGAGCATGCCCGAGGCGTCGATCTCCACGTGGCCGTTCGGGTCGGTCAGGACCGCGAAGATCGCGTCGGGGGACGCGGGGATGAGGCGGGAGACCTCGACCCGATCGGTGTCCGGCGCTGAAACCTCGCCCGCCGGAAGCGTTTCCGCCGTGGCGATCAGCACCGCGCGGCCGAGGATGTGGCCGGACATGGTGAAGCCGAGGACGGCCGGGGTGGCCTCGGCGGGGACGCCGATGGAGTCGACGTCGAGGGCGTGCACCACGACGAAGTAGCGGTGCTTGCCGTGCCCGGCCGGCGGGGCCGCGCCCAGAAAGCGTTCTGTGCGTGCGTCATTGAGGATCTGGTAGGCGCCGTCGGGCAGGCCCGATCCGGTGTCGTCCCCGGCGCCCGCGGGCAATTCCGTGACGGTGGCGGGGATGTCGGCGACCGCCCAGTGCCAGAACCCGGACCCGGTGGGGGCATCGGGGTCGTAGACGGTGACGGCGTAGCTCTTCGTGCCCTCCGGGGCGCCGCTCCAGGACAGGTGCGGGGAGAGGTCCTTGCCGCCGGGGACGCCGGCGGAGTACTGCTCGGGTGACCAGGCGCCGCCGTCGGTGACGGTGTTGCTGGTAACTGTGAAGGTGGCCGCCTCGGGTAGGCGAGCGAAGGGGTTGTTGGCGCTCATCGCGTCGTTCCTTTCGGGCCGTGCGTGGAGATCGGCGGTGTGGCCGCCAGATCGACAATAGCACTAATAATCGATTATCTGCCAGATCGTCTATACTCGGCTCATGACCCGGACGGCTGATGCCTCGACCTCGTCGGGGAAACAGATGCTCAGCGAGCAGATCTACCTGCACCTGCGGGACGCGATCATGCGTGGGGAGTACGCGCCCGGCGCCGCGCTCAAACCCCAGGACCTCGCCAAGGAACAGGGCGTGAGTCTCGCCGTCGTGCGGGAGGCGCTGGTGCGGGTGGTCGGTGACGGTCTCGCCGACCGGCTGCACAACCGCGGCTTCGCCGTTCCCGCCTTCTCCGATCGCCGGTGGCAGGAGATCGCGGAGGCGCGGCGGACCATCGAGCCGGCGATGCTGCGGATGTCCATCGAGCGCGGCGACATCGAGTGGGAGGCTCGCGTGCGCGCCGCGCATCATCGTCTGGCTCGCACACCGCCGTTCGTGCCGGGCGAAGGGGAGTTCTACACCGACGAATGGGCCGAAGCGCACCGGGTCTTCCATCGCACGCTGTTGGAAGCCTGCGGGAATCCGTTCCTGCTGGAGACTTTCGACCGGATGTGGACCGCGAGCGAGCTGGCTCGGCGCTGGTCCGGGCAGCGCAATCCCGACCGGGACGGAGCAGTGGAACACCGCAGGCTGGAGGCGACAGCGTTGGCCCGCGACGCCGCCGCCGCCGCCGACACGCTGATCCACCACCTCACCCTGACCGCCGCCGGACTGTCGCACCCCGCGCCGCAAGCCTGACCGTGCGCGGCCGGCCCGATTCGATCGGGAATCGGGCTCGACGGTTGACTGAGGGGGAGTTACGGGCGGTCGAAGGCGCCGTCGGCTACTCGTGTGGTGAAGGCGTCCCAGGCTTCGGGGGCGAACACCAGGGCCGGTCCGGTGGGGTTCTTCGAGTCCCGGACACCGACCGCGCCACCTTCGATGAAGGCCACCTCCACGCAATCCTTGGAGGCACCACTGCGACGGCTCTTGAACCACTGCGCGCCGGACAGGTCTACGTTCACGGGCATACTCCTTTGTGATCCTCAGAATGAGAGCGCGGCTGCTGCCGCGTCCACGATAGCCACACACCATCAAGCCGAGCCACGATACGACCCGATCCCACTCCGGCGCTACCCTCGATTCCCGCCCAGCGCAATCCGATGGTGATCCCGTTCCGATCGCATTGATGCCCGCTTTGCGAGCTTTACGAATAACGTCGGCCGCCCTGCCTACCTGCTGCCATTCAAGAGGTTTCGCAATTCTGCCGCCAATTGCGGGCGGCGCCGCGTCCAGCGCGCTCCGCATTTCGCCGTGCGCAATATGCCGAGAATCGGGTGCCCGGCAGAAACCTGGTGCGTGCGAATGTCAGGTCCAGAGGGCGAGTTCGTCGGAGCGAGGGTTTGAGATCAGTTGGGAGCGTGGGGTGTTGAAGGTCATCACGGGGCGGGTGGTCGTTTCGTAGGGGGTCCAGGGAATGCGGCCGTGGGCGAAATCTGTCCAGGTGTGGTGGATTTCGGCAGCGAGGGTTTGGGGTGGGGTGTGGGGGCCGAGCATCATGGCGGTGCCTTCGGCGGTCAATGTGTCGAAGACGAAGGCGATCTCGATGGCGTGGCAGGCGCGGAGGTCGAGGTAGGTTGTGGGCCAAGCGAATTCGTAGACATAGGCGGTGGTTGCCGCCTCGGCCAGGCGGGTCGCGGGGACGCGGAAGGCCCAGTCGGTGAGGATGGCGGCCAGGAGGTCGCCGGGAGTTGCGTTGGGGCGGTTGGCCGCATAGGTGTCGGCGACGGTGGGGTCGAGGCCGCGGGCACTGAGGAGATCGGCGAGGGAATCGGGGGTGAGGGTCAAGCCGGCGGGGGCGGTGTAGAGGCGGAATTCGTCGGCGGTGGTGCCGATGATGAGCGGGATGTCGCGGGCTGCGCCTGCGGCGATCGCGTCGACGGGGAGTTCGGTGAGGACGTGGTCGTCGATGGTGGGGAGGAAGGCCATCAGGCCCAGGCTGGCGGTGAGGGTGGATTGTCCCCAGCGGGCAGGATCCTGGCGGAGGGTGAAGTCGAGGACCAGGTTTCGCTCGGCTTCGAGAAGGGCCGATATCTCGGCGGTTTCCGGACTCGTGTCGAGCCGGCCAGCGAAGTCGGCGGCGACCAGGCGGGCGTCGTCCAGGGTGGAGGCGATGGATCCGTTGCCGCTCTGGATGATTGCGCGCTGGAACAGGCCGGTGGCCAGGGGAGAGGCGAGCAGCGTGGCGACGCTCATCGCCCCTGCGGATTCGCCGAAGAGGGTGACCTGCGCGGGATCTCCGCCGAAGGCGGCGATATTGTCGCGGACCCACTCGAGCGCGGCGATCTGGTCGAGGATGCCGCGGTTGGCGGGCGTGCCTTCGAGAGCGGCGAAGCCGATCGCGCCCAACCGGTAGTTGAGGCTGACCAGAACCACACCGTCGCGGGCGAACGCATGCCCGTTGTACACCGAGACCGCGCTGGAACCGACGCGGAACGCCCCGCCGTGAATCCAGACCATCACCGGCAGGCCCGACGCGGTCGGATCGGGCGTCCACACATTGAGGTTGAGGAATTCGGGCCCGTCGATGATCGGGTTGTGCAGAATCGAGCGCAGCGGCTCCGGATAACCCATCTGCGGTGCGGTCGGCCCGAATCGGGTGGCGTCGCGTTCGTCGTCCCACGTAGGCGCGGGACCCGGCGCCTGGAACAGCGCGGCACCCAATGGCGCTGCCGCATAAGGTATTCCGAGGAACGCGTGCACGGATCCGGTAGCGCTGCCGCGCACCTTGCCCTGGGGTAGGTCCACTACTGACGTGTGCATGCAGGTTCCTCACAAATCGCCGACGACACCTTGAAACGTCTCACACCCGGGCGGCTCACTAGGGTGGAATGATGCGGATCTTTCTGGCCGGTGCGACCGGCGTGATCGGAGTACGGTTGGTCCCGCTGCTGGTCGAGGCGGGACACGAGGTCGCGGGGATGACCCGATCGGCCACCAAGGCGGACCAGGTGCGCGACGCCGGGGCGGTCCCGGTGATCTGCGATGTCTACGACCCGGACGCGCTCACCGCGGCCGTCGTCGATTTCCGTCCTGACCTCGTCATGCATCAGCTGACCGATCTCCCCGACGATGTCACGCGCCTCGCCGAGTCGGCGAACGCGAACTCGCGCATCCGCACCGAGGGCACGCGCAACCTCATC
Organism: Nocardia colli; assembly: GCF_008704205.1. GTDB lineage: Bacteria > Actinomycetota > Actinomycetes > Mycobacteriales > Mycobacteriaceae > Nocardia > Nocardia colli. The sequence goes on from NZ_VXLC01000027.1 coordinate 186,869, forward strand.
GCCGCCGCCCGCGCCGCCGGTGCGAAGCGTTTTCTCGCGCAGAGCATCGCGTGGGAACCGGCCGGCGGCGCCCAGGTCATCCAGGATCATGACGCCGCCGTCCTCGACATCGATGGCGTGGTGGTGAAGTACGGCCAGTTCTACGGCCCCGGAACCTATTACGAAACCGAGCTGCCCGCACATCCGCGCGTGCACGTGGATGATGCTGCGGCCAGGACGATTCCGCTGCTGGACGCGTCCTCGGGCGTGGTCATCGTCGCCGACACCGCTTAGACGACGCAGGGACCGGTGCCGACGGCGCTGCCGTCGGCACCGCCCAGGTGCTGGAGGATCTCGGGCAGCTCCGTGGCGAGCCCGACGCCTCCGTTGCCGGGGTCGACGCCGAACACCATGCCGAGCGCCCGGCCCTGGGTGTCGACCAGCGGACCGCCCGAATCACCCTCCTGCACAGCGCCGTTCAACGTGTAGGTCGATCGTTCGCTGATCGAGCTGTGGTAGATGTCGGGAACCCGGCTGGTCGTCCGCTGGGCGACCCGCGCGGCGGCGGCCGTGTACAGCCCGCCGCGCGGATACCCGAGGACGATCGCGTCCGCCCCCGCCGCGACGGGCCCGGGCGCGACGGTAACCGGCGGCGCCGTGAGCCCCGGAACCGCGAGCACCGCCAGATCGAGCACCGGATCGAACTGCACGACGGTGGCCCGCATCGGCCCGCCGGGCGTATCGACCGAAACCTTCGTGGTGCCCGCGATCACGTGCGCATTGGACAGCACCCGCTCCGGCGCGATGACGAACCCGGATCCGAACTGCGTCCGCTTGCAGGCGGGCGACGACCCGGAAATCCGCAACACGCTCTTCTGGAGATCGGCGGCGACCGGGCTGTTCAGAATGCTCGCATCCGGCGGCGCGAGCGGCAGCACCAGCCCGGCATCGACCAGCGGGGTAGCCAGCTTGCTCGGCAGCCCCGCCAGCCAGTACGGCGCGACGTCGTCGACGGTGCGGACCACCCGCGATTCGCGCACGGCGGAAGCCAGACTCGGCGACATGGTCAACGGCACCGCGAACAACCACACCGCCAGCGGCACCGCGACGGCATGCACGAGGGAACCGCCCACCGCGTCCGCCCGCCGCGCGGCCTGCCCGCCCACCGTTCGCCGCGCCGCATGCCCGAGCCGATGGCCGGCGGTTTCGCCGATCGCCACCAGGGTGACGATGAGCAGCACGGCGATCAGCAACCGCAGACCGCCGGGCGCCAGCTGGGCCAGCGCCAGCGTCGCTATGACCGCGCCCAGCGCGGCGCCCGCGACAATGCCCGCAAACCCGAGCACGGCGGTGATCGCACCCCGCCGCCAGCCGAAGAACGCCGCCACCGCGGTCACCGAAAGCACAACCAGGTCGAGCCAATTCGGCAGATTCACGCCTCCAATGTACTGACCGATACCGGTGAGTCTTGAATGTCCGTTTTCAGCTCGTGGTCTGCGGCAATGCGCGCCGAGCGTAGGCGCGGACGTCGGCGTCGACATCGTCGACAGCGCGTTCGAGGGCGTCGATCGCGTCCCGGTTGTCCGGCCAGGTGGTCAGCGCGAGCACGGCCGCCTTGCGCACATCGAGATGCGGGTCGCTCAACGCTTCGGCCAGAATCGGTACGGCGGACTCGCCTTCGGCGCCGGCCAGGCCGCGCGCCGCGCCGACCCGCACCTGCCAGGCCGAATGCCGCAGCGCGGCAGCCAGTTCCGCGACATCCGCCGGTTCCGGGTTGATCACAGCGAACGCCGCCAGCGCCGCGGCGCGGACGAGCGGGTCGTGATCCTTGGCGAGAACCCGGATCACTTCGGGCCCACCGCCACCGATGGCCGCAAGCCCCTGCGCGACGGCGATACGAACCTCACGGATGCCGTCATCAGCGACGGACGAGACCGCCTGCCGATCATCGAGCGACACCAGCGCACGCACCGCCTCGATCCGCACCCGATGATCCGAATCCGCCAGTGCCGCCGCATATTGCGGCGCCGATCCCGCTCGCAACGCACGCAGCAGATCGATCACCGTGGCCCGCACGAGAGCATCCGGCGACCCGAGCCGCGCGGCCAATCCGGTTGCGCCGGGCAACACCTCGACCAGCTCTCGAAGGCTCGCCGCGGCCGCCCGCCGAACCGCGGCAGCGGAATCATCGAGCGCCTCGACCAGCACCGCCGCGAACCCTTCGGGAGTGTTCTCGGTGAGCACAGACAGCGCCGCCACCCGCACTCCACTGTCGTCGTCCGCGAGGTAACTCGCCAGCTCGGACACCGTCGGCGCATCCAGGGCGAGCAGCGCGACGAGACGTGGCGAAGGGGGAGTGACGGTTTCGCGAACCGCACCGACCTCGTCGGCCTGCTGCGGCGCGCGGCCACTGAGTAGCACCGGCTGATGCACCGGAACGATGGTCGGATCGGTGGAGGTCAAATCATCGAGTCCAGGAACCGGGACCAGATACGGCGCGACCGGCCGCTTCAGGAATTCCATTGTGCCGTCGGCATTTTTACGCAGATTGAGGTGATACCGCCAGTCGACATCGTCGCGCTCCGGGATATCCGCGCGATCGTGGTACAGACCCCATCGAGACTCGCTGCGGGTCAACGAACTCCGCGCCGCCATCTCCGCGCAATCCCGGATGAACGACACCTCCGCCGCCCGCATCAATTCATGCGGCGTCCGGGCCCCGATTTCCGCGATCTCGCCCCGCATCCGATCGAAGGTCTCGACCGCGATCGACAACTTGGCGGCCGTCTTCGGCGGCGCCACATAATCATTGACGAACCGGCGCAACTTGTACTCGACCTGCGGCTGCGGCGGACCTTCCGGATGCCGCAGCGGGCGATAGATCAACTCGTGCGCCTCGGCCAGCTGATCCTCCGGCAGCCCACCGGGCGCCGCGACGTCATCGAGCGTCGACGCCGCGTGCGCGCCGGCCAGATCACCGAAGACGAACGCGCCGATCATGTAGTTGTGCGGCACACACGCCAGATCGCCTGCGGCGTAGAGGCCGGGCACGGTGGTCCGGGCATGCTCGTCCACCCAGACTCCCGAGGCGGAATGCCCACCGCACAAGCCGATTTCGGAGATGTGCATCTCGATGTCGTGCGTGCGGTAGTCGTGCCCGCGATTGGCGTGGAAGGTCCCGCGGGTGGGCCGCTCCGTCGTGTGCAGGATCCCTTCCAACGTGGACAGGGTCTCGTCCGGCAGATGCGAAACCTTGAGATAGATGGGCCCGCGCGCGGATTCGATCTCCCGCTTGACCTCCGCCATCATCGCCCCCGACCAGTAGTCGGAGTCCACGAACCGCTCGCCCTGCGCGTTCACCTGATACCCGCCGAACGGGTTGGCGACATACGCGCAGGCCGGCCCGTTGTAATCCTTGATCAACGGGTTGATCTGGAAGCACTCGATACCACTGAGTTCCGCGCCGGCGTGATAGGCCATCGAATACCCGTCACCCGCGTTGGTCGGATTCTCGTAGGTCCCATACAGATAACCTGACGCGGGCAACCCGAGCCGCCCGCACGGGCCGGTCGCCAGGATCACCGACTTGGCGCCGACGACCACGAATTCACCGGTGCGCGTGTTCAACGCGGCCGCGCCCACCGCACGCCCACCCTCGGTGAGCACCCGCACCGGCATCAGCCGATTCTCGATCCGGATCTTCTCCCGCATCTTCCGTTGCCGCAGAACGCGATACAACGCCTTCTTGACGTCCTTGCCCTCGGGCATCGGCAGCACATAGGAACCCGATCGATGCACCCGCCGCACCGCGTACTCGCCGTACTCGTCCTTCTCGAACTTCACCCCGTACCGCTCGAGCCGCTGCACCATGGCGAAGCCGCGGGTCGCGGTCTGATACACGGTGCGCTGGTTCACGATTCCGTCGTTGGCCCGGGTGATCTCGGCGACGTAGTCCTCCGGCTCCGCCTTGCCGGGAATGACGGCATTGTTCACGCCGTCCATCCCCATCGCCAGCGCGCCCGAGTGCCGCACGTGCGCCTTCTCCAGCAGCAGCACGTCGGCCCCGGCCTCGGCGGCGGTGAGCGCGGCCATGGTGCCCGCGGTCCCGCCGCCGATCACCAGCACATCGCAGTCCAGCCGGACCCGATCGGACAGCTCCGGAATGATCACAGGTTCTCCAAGATTTCGGCCCGCACCGAGCGTCGATCGACGTCCTGGCGCGGGTTCGGCACGTCGACGATCGCGCGGAGACCGCCGCCGCCGAGCACGGCGATGCGATCGCCGAGCAGCAGGGCCTCGTCCAGATCGTGGGTGACGAAGACGATGGTGGTCGGGTGCGCGCGCCAGGTGTCGATCAGCAGGCGCTGCATGGTCGCGCGGGTCTGGGTGTCGAGCGCGCCGAACGGTTCGTCCATGAGTACGGCGCGGGGTGCGCCGGCCAGGCTGCGCGCCAATTGAACTCGCTGGCGCATGCCGCCGGACAGATCGCGCGGCAGGAAGTCGGCGTATCCGGTGAGGCCGATCTCGCTCACCCAATGTTGGGCCCGCTCTTTGCGTTTGCCGCGCGGCAGGCCG
>NZ_VXLC01000028.1 GCF_008704205.1 Nocardia colli
CCCGCTCTTTGCGTTTGCCGCGCGGCAGGCCGCGCAGGCGCAACGGCAGTTCGATGTTCTGGCGGACGGTGCGCCACGGCAGCAGCGCGTCGTCCTGGAAGACCAGGGCGCGGTCGGCCGACGGTCCGGTGACGATCGCGTCGTCGGCCAGCACCGTACCGCCCTGCGGCGTCCGCAATCCGGCGAGCGCGCGCAGCACGGTGGACTTCCCGCAACCGGATTTGCCGACCAGGACCAGGATTTCGCCGGGCGCGACGTCGAGATCGAGCCGGTCGATGACGGCCCGGTCACCGTAGGAGATCCGGACACCGTTGAGCCGCAACCGCATTCCGGTCGTGTCGAGCGATACCGTGGTGGTCATTCGGACACCTCTCTGGGGAGCCAGCGGGTGATCCGGCGACCGGCCAGCTCGACGATCCCCGAGGTGCCGAAGCCGAGGATGCCGATGGTGATCATGCCGACGAACACCGCCGGATAGTCGACGATGGTGTAGGCCTGCCAGGTGCGGTAACCGACGCCGAGCCGGCCCGAGATCATCTCCGCCGAGATGAGACAGATCCAGGCGACGCCCATGCCCACCGACAGTCCGCTGAACACACCGGGCAGGATCCCCGGAAACACCACGCGCACAAGCACACCGAGGCGCGAGGCACCCAGCGTCCGCACCGCGTCCGCCCAGACGGTCGGTAGCGCGCGCACCGCGTGGCGGGTACTGACCAGCACCGGGAACACCGACGCGGTGAAGGTGATGAACACCATGCCGGACTCGTCGCTCGGGAACATCAGGATCGCCACCGGCACCAGCGCGATCGCCGGAATGGGTCGCGCCAGCTCGGTGAGCGGGCCGAAAACATCGGCAAGCAGCCGGGATCGGCCGAGCCCGATGCCGGCGAGCACGCCGACCACCGCGGCGAGCCCGAACCCGGTGACGATCCGGATCAGCGATTGGGCGATGTCCAGGTAGTACTGATCCGATCCCAGATGCTTGCCGAATTCGGCGATGATCTCGGTGACCGTGGGCAGCGTGTCGAACCGGAGTCCGGCCCGGACATTGTTGACGGTGAGCAGTTGCCACAGACCTACGGCGGCGGCGACCGAAGCCACCCGGATCAGACGGGACTGCCAGAGTCCCTTGCGCTGCTTGCCATTACCGCCGGTCGGCACCAACTCACCCGTTGCCGGAAGAACCGAAACGACGTCGCTGGTCGCAACCTTCGTCGAAACCTCGGTCGTCATTGGCGAACTTCCGTGACGGCCTGGTCATACGACACGTTCACCGCGCCCGGATGCGCCTGCCGATACCGCTGTGCCGCAGCCGGAGTCGTGAACGGCAGGAACACCGCACCGTCGCGCACCCAGCTCGACTTGTCGGCGAACCACCGCGTGCCCAGCTCGGCGTCGGGGATATACGCGGCCCGGACGACCTTGCCCTGCGCCTTGGCGGCCTGCACCGCCCGCAACAGGCACCCGGCATCGGCGGCCGGCTGCGGCCGGTCCGCCCCGTCGATCCACACCTCACCGGCCCGCGCCGAATCCGTCACGGCCCGGCCGCAGATCGGATCACTGCCACTGACCGGACTCGGATTCGCCGTCGACGCCACCGACTTGTCGTAGTCCGCGCGACCGTCCGCCGCGAACGCCTGCCGCAGCGGCCCACTGTCGACGAACCCGTCGATATCCAACTCGGCGAAGTCGCCGATCGACTTCAGATACGGCACATCACCTTTCAACGCGTCGATCAAACTCGGCTTGAGCGTGGTGTCGAACGACGTTCCGCCCGGCCCGTTGTAGAGGTAGACGACCTCCTGCGGCAGCCCCGATCCCTCCGCGACGATCTTCGCGGCCTCGAACGGCTGGTCCCGCTGAAACGCCGTCGCATCGAGCTGCGCGGCCAGGAACGCCTGCAACACCTCCGGATGTTCGGCCGTATACGCCCGCCGCGCGACGACTCCATGGAATGTCGGCACGCCGAGTTCCGCACCGTCGTACAGCAACTTGGCCTTGTTCTGGAACACCAGCAACCCCGGCCACGCGACGAACTGCGAAAGCGCCTGCACCTGATGCGATTCCAACGCGGTCGCGCCGATCTGCGGCTGCTGGTTCAGCACCTCGACGCCCTTGCCCGCATCGATGCCCGCCCGGGTGAGCGCCTGCACCAGCGTGCCGTGCCCAGCGGATCCGACACTGGCCGAAACCTTCTGCCCGGCCAGCTCATTGATGCTCGTCGTGGTCGAATCCGGCGGCACGACAACCATGTTGAGCGCACCCTTGGGGTTGTACCCCGTCACCGAAACCAGCGCGGTCTTCGCTCGCTCGTTGGCCTGCGTCCGAGACCCGTTGATCAGCAACGGATAATCGCCCATCGACCCGATATCGATCTTCTCCGCCACCATCTGCGCGGTGATCGGCGCACCGGTGTCGTAGTCCTGCCACTCGACCTGATACTTGGCGCCGCCGCGATCGGTGATCTGCTTCAGCCGCTGCTCCAGGTACCCCTGCGCTTTGAGCAGCGTCCCGGCGGTGACGGTATTGATGGTCTTGGATTGGTAACCGACGACGACCTTCACGGTCCCGGCCGGGGTGTCGTTCGAACTCTCGAGGGAGCAGCCCGCCAGGGTGAGCGCGGCGGCGAGCAGGACGGGAACGAGGCGTACTTTCATCAGACTTCCAGATCAGCGGAGCAGGTAGGGCATGTTGACGGTGACGGCGCCGGTGGGACAGCGGGCGGCGCACGGGCCGCAGTACCAGCACTCGTCCACGTGCATGAAGGCCTTGCCGTTGTCCGGATTGATGGCCAGCGAGTCGAGCGGGCAGATCTCGACGCACAGCGTGCAGCCCTGGATGCAGAGCGATTCGTCGATGGTCACCGGAATATCGGTGCGCTGGTTCACGAGTGCCATCTAGAGGACCTTCCATTCGGGGGTACTGCGGGTCAGGCTGCCGCGCATGGTGATTCGGTCGCCGCGCATGCGGATGTACTCGAGGTCGACCGGGCGGCCGTCGTCGAGATGGGTCAGCCGTTCGAGCATCAGCAGCGGTGCGCCGCCTGGGATGTCGAGCGTGGAGGCGGTGTGCGGGTCCGCGGGCACCGCCTCCAGTGCGAGGTCGGCGTGCCCGAGGGAGTGGCCGCTGATCTGTTCGAGCAGCACGAAGATATCGGTGTGCTCCAGGTCGTGGCCGAGCAGTTCGGTGCCGATGTCGGGCGCCAGGTAAGTGAGGTCGAGGCTGAGCGGCATGTCCGCGAGGTAGCGCAGCCGTTCGAGATAGACCACGCGCTCGCCCGGCGCGAGGTGCAAGCGGCGCGCGACCGCGGCCGGGGCGGTGACGTGCATGGCGACCCGGACCTCGTTGCGCACGGTGCCGTGGTCCTTGAACGTCTCCTGGAGGCCGAGCAGCGCGTCGAGGCCGTGATCGTACTTGCGGGTCGCGACCCGGGTACCGACCTTGGGCGCCCGGTCGATCAGCCCCTCGTCCTTCAGCAGTGCGAGGGCCTCGCGCACCGTATTGCGGGACGCCTCGAACTCCGCCGCGAGCTGCTGTTCGCTGGGCAGTCCGTCGTCGAATGCGCCGGCGTGCAGTTGGTGCCGGAGCAGATCGGCGACGCGTCGCGCCTGATCGGCGCGCAGCCGCCGCACCGGTGGGGGTTCGGCCGCAACTTCTGCCGCCTTTCTGTCGCTGACCTGCATGGATAGCGACGATAGTGCGGAATCTGCGGCCGGGATCCCGGCGTCGGGGCGGCCGGGAATCAGGGGATGTTATTGCGCCGTCACTACCCGGCCCCGACCTGGCGAAATGTCGGATCGACAGGCTATTACGCCACCTCGGCGGTGCGCGACCGGATTCGGATCATGCCGATTCGAATGCGGCGAGTTACCGCGGACCGTAGGTATTGAGGAACAGCACCGGGCCCGCGCCGAAGGTGTCGGCGGTGTCGAGGTGCAGGAGGGCTGCCAATGCTTTGGCGGTGTAAACGGTTTCGAGCTGGAGTCCGTCCTGTGCCGCGAGGGACTGCGCCTCGCGCGCGGCGGGCGTCGCGTGGCCGTAACCGGGGCCGAGCCAGTCGGTGGTGATGGTGAGGTCGTCCACGCTCAGCCCGGTGGGCGCGAATTGCGCACCGCGCGAACGCAACAGCCGTTCCGCCCGCGCGGCCAGCCGGACGATGTGGGGTGCGTCGAGGGGGAGCGAGTCGTTGACGACGACGCCGACGACCCGGGTAGTCAATCCGGCCAGCCGCAGCCCGAGCGCCAAACCTGCTGCGGTGCCGCCGGACCCGACCGCGGTGACGAGGTGACTGGGTTCGGGTAGCACGCCCGCGGCGACCTGATCGGCCAATTCGAGCGCGCCCTCGACATATCCGAGCGCACCGAGCGGCGACGAACCGCCCACCGGCAGAAAGTACGGCCGTTCGCGGCCGATCTTGTTCCGCAGGAAGAGCCACGGCGCCGTGACCATGGTCCGGCGCTTCGTGTGCGTGAGATGCACTGCCGCGCCGGACTTCTCCAACCGCCGCAGCTGGGCCCGGACGTGATCGTCCATCGGCTGGTCGACCAGCGTGAGGATGGTGGAGATGCCCTGATCGCGCCCGTACAGCGCGGTGGCGAGCCCCCAGTTGGTGCCGGTGCCGCCGACGGTGAGGATGGCCCGGGCGCCGCGCCGATGTGCCTCGGGCAGCAGCCATTCCAGCTTGCGGACCTTGTTGCCGCCCCAGCCGCCGTCGCCGTAACCGCTGTCGTCCTTGCACCACAGGGCGGCTCCGGTGCCGACGTCCAAGCGGCGGATCGGCGTCGGCGCGGTGCCGAGGCGCAGATACGGCAGGGTGTCGGCGAGGTCTGGAAAACGCTTGTGCAGCAATGAGTCCGACATGTCAGCTTCCGGTGGGAGGTCTCGTGATCGCCTCGGGGATGCCGAGCAGTGCGGCCTGCACCTCGTGCAGCCGGTCGACATCCCCTCGGATGCCTGCGACATTATCGTTGTACAGGAAGGCCTCGCCCAGCCGGACCAGGGTGTAGGCCAGCAGGTCCGGTTCGACCGGCGGCCGATAGCCGTCCTCGCGTTCGGCGCGGGCGATGAGTTCGCGCACCGTGGTCACCACCAGCGGCTGCACCGGCCCGTCGCTCGCGGTGAGAATCCGTAGCCCGGCCAGGGGCTCGTTCTCGAAGTACCGCCGGAACGGCACGTTGTCGGTCATCCAGCGATTGACCCGGTACAGCACGTCCAGGATGCGCCGGGCCCCGGTGGAGCGCCGCTTGGCGTCGGCGCGGGTGAGCAGCGCGGCGAACTCGCCGGCCAGCACCGTGCCGAGCACGCCCTCGCGCGAGCCGAACCAGCGGTAGACCGAGGCGCGGCTGAGCCCGAGCTGCGCCGCGATCGCCTGGATGTCCACCCGCTCACCGGCCAGGAACGCCTGCCGCGCGAGGTCGACAACCTCCTCCCGGGTCGCCGACGCCGGTCGGCCTGGCGGGCGGGTGGTTCGCTGGCTCGGGGTGGTCATCGGAAAATGGTACATCCTTCGAGGTATGTACCGAATCAGAACCAGGCGTCGCGCATTTCCAGGGTAGTGGTGTCGAGGCGGGCGAGCAGGTCCAATGCCGGTGTCGTCTTGGGCAATTCGAAGCGGTAGAAATACCGGGCCGCGTGCCGCTTGCCGTCGTAGAAATCGCCGGCGTGCCCCTCGGCGGCCAGCAGCTGCTCGAGCCAGATCCAGGCCAGCACGATATGGCCGAACGCCTCCAGGTAGACCGAGCTGTTCGCCAGCGCCGCCTCGAAGTCGCCGGTGGCGAACAGGCCCGCGGTCACCTCGACCAGGCGCTGCCAGGACGAATCCAGTTGCGCGGCAAGCTCGGCCGCCTCGCCGCCGGCGGCGCGCGCCGCGACCACCGTGCCCTGCACCCGCTCGTTGAGGGCGAGCAGGCTCGCCCCGCCCTGCTGGGTTACCTTGCGCCCCAGTAGGTCCAGGCCCTGGATGCCGTGGGTGCCCTCGTGGATCGGGTTGAGCCGGTTGTCCCGGTAGTGCTGCTCGACGTTGTATTCCCGGGTGTAGCCGTAACCGCCGAGCACCTGGATGGCGAGGTTGTTCGCCTCCAGGCACCACTGCGACGGCCAGCTCTTGGCGATCGGGGTGAGGATGTCGAGCAGCAGCGTGAGTGCCTTCTTCTCCTCCGCCGACTCGGCGGTCTGCTGCTCGTCGACCAGCCGCGCGCAGTAGAGCACCAGCGCCAGCGCGCCCTCGGTATATGACTTCTGCGCCAACAGCATTCGCTTGACGTCGGCGTGCTCGATGATCGGCCGCTGCGGTGCGGTGGGATCCGCGGGCAGCTTCGCCCGGCCCTGCGCGCGGGTGCGGGCGTAGTCCAGGGATTCGAGGTAGCCGGTGTAGCCGAGCGCCGAGGCGACCATGCCGACGCCGATCCGCGCCTCGTTCATCATGTGGAACATGTAGCTGAGCCCGCGATGCGGCTCGCCGACCAGGTAGCCGACCGCGCCCGCGGCCCCGTTCGGCGTCCAGCGGCCCTCGCCGAAGTTGAGCACGGTGTTCACCGTGCCGCGGAAGCCCATCTTGTGATTGAGCCCGGCCAGCGCGACGTCGTTGCGTTCGCCGACCGTGCCGTCGTCCTCGACCAGGAATCGCGGCACGACGAACAGCGAAATGCCCTTGGTGCCCGCCGGACCGCCGGGGATCTTCGCCAGCACCAGGTGCACGATGTTCTCGCCGAGCTCGTGGTCGCCGCCGGAGATCCACATCTTCGTGCCGAACAGCCGGTAGGTGCCGTCGTCCTGAGGTTCGGCCCGGGTGACGATGTCCGCCAGCGAAGAGCCGGCCTGCGGTTCGGACAGGCACATGGTGCCGAAGAACCGGCCGTCGAGCATCGGGCGGACGAACCGGTCGGTGAACTCCGGACCGGTATGGGTCAGCAGCAGATTCGCGTTCGCCACGGTGAGGAACGAGTAGCCGGAGGTGCCGGGGTTGGCCGCCTGGAACCAGGCGTAGCTCGCCTGCGCGACGGTGACCGGCAGCTGCGCGCCGCCGAGCTCGTAATCCATTGCCGCGGACGGCAGTCCGGCCTTGGCGAAGGCGGCGAGCGCGGTGGCCACCTCGGGGATGATGGTGACCCGCTCGCCGTCGAAGGTCGGCTCGTTCGCGTCGTTGAGCTTGTTGTGCGGTGCGAAGTATTTGGTGGCCAGCTGCTCGCTGAGCTCGAGCATCGCGTCGAAGGTCTCGCGCGAATGATCGGCGTAGCGCTCGCGTTTGATGAGCTGCTCGACGTTCAACCACTCGTACAGCAGGAAGTCGAGATCGCGCCGGGAAAGCAGCGTGGAACGCATCAGCCGTCCTTTCGAGACATGTGCCAACCACTGTATCTTACGGTCGGCAGCGCAGCAGCCGCTCCCCGCGCACGGACCAACGTAGTGCATGGGCAGCGGCTGCGCCTCGAAGTCGGCTCAGCCGGTGACGCGATCGATCTGCTCGGCCTGAACGCCCCAGCCGGACAGCAGCTTTCGCACCTGTTCCGGATCCGACGAGAGCGGGGCCGGGGTATCGATCGGGGTGCGGTCGAAGCGCGGGGCGGGTGCGGGCTGGAGCACGCCGTCGACCTCGATGAAGGCGTTGCGGGCCTGGTTGTGCGGGTGTTCGTGGGCCTCCCACGGGCTCAGCACCGGGGCGACGCAGGCATCGGAGCCGGCGAAGACCTCGGCCCATTCGTCGCGGGTGCGCTCCTTGAACTTGGCGCCGAGCACCTCTTTCAGCCGCGGCCAGCCGTTCTTGTCCAGCTGGAACGGCAGGTCGGGGTCGTCGATGCCGAGGAGGGCGAGCATCTGGTTGTAGAACGGGATCTCCACGCAGCCGACCGCGAGGAATCGGCCGTCGGCGCACTCATAGGTGTCGTAGAACGGCGCACCGCCGTCGAGCATGTTCTCCCCACGCGGGAAGTTCCACAGGCCGAGGTGGTGCAGGCCGTGCATGGAGGCGGTGAACAGCGCGGAACCGTCCACCATGGCCGCGTCGACCACCTGGCCCTTGCCGGAACGTTCGCGCTCGTAGAGTGCGCCGAGCACGCCGAGCGCAAGCAGCAGGCCGCCGCCGGCGAAGTCGCCGAGCATGTTCGCGGGCGGCACCGGCGGTTCGCCGGCCCGGCCGACCAGGCCGAGCGCGCCGGAGATCGCGATGTAGTCGATGTCGTGGCCCGCGGTGCGCGCCAGCGGACCCTCTTGGCCCCAGCCGGTCATCCGGCCGTAGACCAGGCGCGGGTTGCGCGCCGCGAGATCGGCCGGACCGAAGCCGAGGCGTTCGGCGACGCCGGGCCGGAACCCCTCGATGAGCACGTCCGCGTGATCGGTGAGCGCGAGCAGCGTCTCCCGATCGGCGGGCTGCTTGAGATCCAGTGTGATGCAGTGCTTTCCGCGATCCAGCGGACCGGCCGGCGACACGATGCCCGCGCCGGGTGCGCCGCCGCGGTCGACGCGCAGCACCTCCGCGCCGAGATCGGCCAGGATCATCGCGCCGAACGGGCCGGGCGCGAGACTGGCGATCTCGATGACTTTCACTCCGTGCAGTGGTCCCATGTCTCCGCTCTCTGTCGTCCTCGACGAGGGCATGCGGCCACGGCCGAACCCCACCCGTCCGGATCGGTGACCCGAGGTTAAGCCCGTCCGGAGAGCGCCGCCAATGACCGTCCCGCTCGATAGGACATGACCGGAGCGCTCATTTATCCTCGGCATCCAGCAGGTGATGGGCGTGCGCGGCGGCCGCCGCCTCGGTGCGCGAGGCGACGCCCAGCTTGGTGAGGATGCGGGAGACGTGCACGCCTGCGGTGTTGCCGCTGATGAAGAGCTCGGCGGCGATCTGCCGGTTGCTCAGTCCCTGTGCGACAAGGCGTAAGACGCCGAGTTCGCGCGGGGTGAGGCCGAACGTCGTGGGGCGCGCGGTGGCCGGTTCGGGTGCACGGTCGGTGAGTGCGAGTCCGGCGCGCTCGGCGATGCGGTGGGCCGTCGTGGCCAGGGGAGTGGCGCCCAGATCGGCGGCGAGGTCGGCGACTTCGCGCAGCGCGGTCTGGGCGACCGGCCGATTGCCCACGGCCAGTTCGGCTTCGGCGCAGCCGAGGAGGGCGGCGGCCAGTTCGTAGGGCTGATGCAGTGCGCGCCAAGCGGATACCGCCGCGTGCCACGCGGTGGGCGTCGGCCCGCGGGTGGCGGTGAAGACGGCGCGGTGCGCGGCGTCGACCGGGGTGGTCGTCGGCAGGGCTTCGGCGATGCCGTCGAGATCCGTTGGCAGATCGGGTATTCCGGCCGCGAGGGCGAGCAGCGGCCACACCTCGTGGTGGTAGGCGGCGAGATCGTCGGCCGTCAGCGTCTCCGCGCAGATCTGTGCCGCGCGCTGGGCCTGGCCGAGAACGAGGGCGACGGTGCATCGGACGGTCTGTAACCGGAGCTGATACTGCCGGGCCCACGGCCCGTCGCTCAGCAGGCCGGCGGCGGTTTCGGCGCTGGTGTTCGCCGCAGTCGAATCACCCTGCGCGATGACGATTCTGGCGTGCGAGAGCAGCAGCGCGGCCCGGCTCAGCGGCGGCAGCTGATCGGTCAGTGATTCGTCGATCCGGTCGAGCGCCTCCGGCCAGCGGCCGAGCGCGGTCAGCGCCTGCGCCCATTTGACCAGCAGGATGGGACCGGCCTCGGCGAAGCGGAACGTCTCGTGGGCCGCGCGCAAGCCCTGCTGGATCGTCGCGATGGCCGCGACGTGCGAACCCGTGGCGATCAGTACGGTCGACTCCCACAGCGCCACGGAGAGCAGTGCCTGCGGGTCCGCGGCGGCCGTCGCGGCGGCGCGCGCCTTGCCGAAATAGGCGACGGCGGTATCGGATCGAGCGGCGGTGGCCAGGCCGAGGTAGGCATAGGCGCGGGCGGCGAGCGACTCCGCGCCGAGCTGTTCGGCCACCTCGACGGCGGCCAGCGCATTGCGCTCGGCCGCGGCCAGGTCGCCGGTGAAGGCTTGGGCGGCGGCCAGTTCGGCGAGTACCTGGCCGCGTAGCTCGGCCGGTGGGTGTGCGGGCAGGAGCTCGAGGGCGCGGCGGAGATCGTCGTCGGATCCGCGGCTGCTCTGGTTCTTCAGACCGGCCCGGTGGTAGAACAGCCGGGCCGCGCGCTGCGGTGCGCCGGCGGTGTCCACCAGACGCAGCGCCTCGTCGGCCGCCTCGATGCCGCGTTCGATGATGACGCCCTGGTAGCAGGCTTCGACGATCTGCTCGAGTATTTCGAGCCGGTCGCCGGCGACCTGCCTCGCCTCCGGCGCCTGATCCCAGAGTTCGAGCACGCGATCGAGGTGATGCAGCCGTTCGGCAGGCTCGCCTGCGCTTTCCGCGTTCGACGCGGCGGTCCACGATGCCTCGAGCGCCAGCGGCAGCTCACCGGCGGCGTGTGCGTGATAGGCGAGCTGACCCGCGCCGGACGGGTCGCGGTCCGCCGCTAATGCGCGGGACAGCTTGGCGTGCAGGTGCTTTCGTTCGATCGGCAGCAGGTGGTCGTAGACCGCGTCGCGAATCAGTAGGTGCCGGAACTCGTATCCGGTGTCGTGCGCGGTCAGCACCTGCTGATCGATCAGCTGACGGAGCGCGCGACGCAGCCCGTCCGGGTCCAGCTCGGTCGCCGACTCCAGCAAGGCGTGCGGCACCGGCGACCCCGCGACGGCGGCCAGCCGCAGCAGCGCCTCGGCCGCCGGCGGCAGGCCGGCGTGCAACCCGAGGAGCAGCTCCGACAGCTCGCCGGGGCGGTCCGGCGCGGTGCTGAGCGCCTCGACGAACAGCGGAATTCCATTGCTTCGCGCGAAGATTCGCGACACAGTTCCGGGCTCCGGCTCGCGGCCGGACAGCGCGGCGAGTTGCCTGCCGACCTCGTGCCGGGTCAGCGGATCCGGAAAGATCAGTCGCACACCGGGATCGCGGCGCAGACCCGCGACCAGCTTGCGCATCGCCGCGGCATCCGCCGGGCGATAGGTGCCGACCAGCAGCAGATCGCGTTGCGCCGCGTTGGCCAGCAGGAACGCGAGCAGCTCGCGGCTGGAATCGTCGGCCCGGTGCAGATCCTCCAGCACGACGACCACCGGCTGCCGCACGGCGAGCTGTTCCAGCACGGTGAGGATCTCGCCGAACAGCCGAATCCGATCGGACTCCGCCGCCGCCGAACCCGCCCGCGCCGCGAGCTCCGGCAGCCACCGCGCCAACGCCGGACGATTCACCGGTAGCAGCGTGATCAGCTCGGCCACGCCGAGCTGTCGTACGAGCGCCCGCATGACCGACACGAACGGCGCGAACGGCACACCGTCGCTGCCGAACTCGGGGCACCGACCGGTCAGCACCACCGTGTCCGCGCTGAGCCGCGTCCGGAACTCGGCGACGAGGCGGGACTTGCCCAGCCCGGCCTCCCCGGCGATGAGCACGGTGTGCACTTCGGGATCCTGGTAGGCCTCCCGCAGTGCGGACAGTTCGGCGGCCCGCCCGACGAAGGCGGCACAGATGGGAAGGCGCACCACGCCGCGATCATGCCCGGGCCGGGCGGCTTATGCCAGTCCGGGCGCCGGCCGCCGGAAATAACGAATTCTCGTGATTCGCCACCCCCCTCGTTACCCGAAGTATTTATCCCATGACGAACAACGAGATCCGCCCCTTCCGCATCGAGATCCCGCAGGCCGACCTCGACGACCTGCGCGACCGGCTGGCCCGCACGCGCTGGATCGACGACCTGCCGGGCACCGGCTGGGAGCGCGGGGTGCCGGCCGCGTATCTGAAGGAACTCGCCGGCTACTGGGCGGAGAAATTCGACTGGCGCGCCACCGAGGCGGAACTGAACGCGTACCCGCAGTTCAGCACCACCATCGACGGGCAGAACGTGCACTTCCTGCACATCCGCTCGGCCGAGGCGGACGCCACCCCGCTGCTCCTGCTGCACGGCTGGCCGAGCTCGGTGATCGACTTTCTCGATGTGATCGGTCCGCTCACCGATCCGAAGGCGCACGGCGCACCCGACGCGCCCGCGTTCCATCTGGTCATCCCGTCGCTGCCGGGGCACGGCTTCTCCGGGCCGATCACCGAGGCGGGCTGGGACGACGGCCGGGTCGCGGCCGCGCTGGCCGAGCTGATGGTGCGGCTCGACTACGACCGCTACGGCGTGCAAGGCGGCGACCACGGCGCGTTCATCGCCCCGAAGCTCGGCCGGGTGGACGCCGGCCATGTGCTCGGCGTGCACGTGAACGCGCTGGTCATTTTCCCGACGGGCGACCCGGCCGACCTGGCCGCGCTGACCGAGGCCGAGCGGCAGCGGCTGGCCCGGCGGAAGAACTTCCAGGACGACGGCGCGGCCTACATGAACCTGAAGGGTTCCCGGCCCCACACCATCGCGCAGCTGGTGGCCGATTCGCCGGCCGGGCAGCTCGGCTGGATCGTGGAGAAGTACAAGGAATGGGTCGACCAGGCGAACGACCTGCCCGAGCAGGCGATCGGCAAGGACCGGCTGCTGGCCAACGTCAGCGTGTACTGGTTCACCGCCACCGCGCGCAGCGTGGCGAACTTCTACTACGAGCGGTTCCACGACGCGAGCTTGTTCGCGCCGCAGCCGAAGGGCACGGTGCCGACCGGGGTCGCGGTGTTCAAGGACGGCGACTATGCCATCCGCCGGTTCGCCGAGCGGGCGCACAACATCACGTACTGGTCGGAGTTCTACTCCGGCGGTCACTTTCCCGCCCTCGAGGTGCCCGACCTGTTCGCCGGTGACGTGCGCGAGTTCTTCCGCACGCTGATCTGAGCGCGAAAGCCGAAGGGGCAGGCAGCCATTCGCTGCCTGCCCCTTCGATTGCCTGGGACTATTCGAGACCGGAGAGCCGGGCGAGGATGGTGGCCGCCATCGCTGCCGGATCACCGTGATCGGGACGCAGGACGAGTTCGGGCTCGGTGGGCGCCTCGTACGGGTCGTCGATGCCGGTGAAGCCGCGGATCTCGCCGGCCCGGGCCTTGGCGTACATGCCCTTCGGGTCGCGGGATTCGCAGATCTCCAGGGGAGTGTCCACGAAGACCTCGACGAACGGGATGCCTGCCTCCAGGTGTGCCGCGCGAACGCGATCGCGGTCGGCCTGGTACGGGCTGATCAGCGAAACCACCGCCACCACACCGGCTTCGGCGAACAGGCGGGCGACTTCGCCGACGCGGCGGACGTTCTCGACCCGGTCCTCGGCGCTGAAGCCGAGGTCGGCGTTGAGACCGTGGCGCAGGTTGTCGCCGTCGAGCAGGAAGGCCGGACGCCCCGCCGCGACCAGGCGGCGTTCGAGTTCCACCGCGACGGTGGACTTTCCGGAGCCGGAGAGCCCGGTGAGCCAGACGGTGAGGCCGCGGGTCGCGCGCTCGTCCCGGCCGACCGCGGTGGAATGCCAGACCACCCGCGAGGACGGCAGGCTCGGGCCGGTGATCATGCCCGCGCCGACGGTGTTGTTGGTGGTGTCGTCGACCAGGATGAAGCTGCCGGTGAACCGGTTGCGCCGATACGGATCGAACAGCAGCGGCTGCCGGGTGCGCAGCTGGACGCGGCCGATCTCGTTGAGCGACAACGATTCCGCGTTCTCGTCCCGGTGCAGGGTGTTGACGTCGAGCCGGTAGTCCAGGGTCCGCACCTCCACGGTGGCGGTGCGGGTGGTGTGCCGGATGGTGTAGGTCGAACCCGGCGTGAGCTGGGTTTCGTCGGCGAACCAGCAGACCATCGCGTCGAGATCGCGTCCCGCGGTGGGCCGGTTGTTCGGCCGGCAGATCAGGTCACCGCGGGACACGTCGAGGTGATCGGCCAGCTGCATGGTGACCGCCTGCGGCGGAAAGGCTTCCGCGACCGGCTTGCCGCCCGGACCCCAGATCGCCTCGACGGTCGTGGTGAATCCCGAAGGCAGCACGGCCACTTCGTCGCCGGGCTTGAACACCCCGCCGACCACGGTGCCCGCGTAACCCCGGAAATCCTGGGCGTGGCTGCGGGTTACGTACTGCACCGGGAACCGCGCGTCGATCAGGTTGCGGTCCGAGGCGATGTGCACCTCTTCGAGATGGTGCAGCAGGGGAGTGCCCTCGTACCACGGCATGCTCGCGCCGCGGTGCACGATGTTCTCGCCGTCCAGCGCGGACATCGGCACGAAGGTCAGGTCGAAGATGTCGAGTTTCGAAGCGAACTGGGCGAATTCGGTGCGGATCTCCTCGAACCGCGCCTGCGACCAGTCGACCAGGTCCATCTTGTTCACGCACAGCACCAGGTGCGGGATGCCGAGCAGGCTGGCCAGGAACGCGTGCCTGCGGGTCTGCTCCACCACGCCCTTGCGGGCGTCGACCAGGATCAGCGCCAAGTCGGCGGTGGACGCGCCGGTCACCATGTTCCGGGTGTACTGGATGTGGCCCGGGGTGTCGGCGATGATGAATTTCCGCCGGGGCGTGGCGAAATAGCGATGCGCCACGTCGATGGTGATGCCCTGTTCGCGCTCGGCGCGCAGGCCGTCGGTGAGCAGAGCCAGGTTCGGGTAGTCGTCGCCGCGGTCGCGGCTGGTCCGCTCCACCGCGGCGAGCTGGTCGGTGAAGATCGTCTTGGAATCGAAGAGCAGGCGCCCGATGAGGGTGGACTTGCCGTCGTCGACGCTGCCCGCCGTGGCGAGACGCAGCAGGGTTGCGGTCATCAGAAGTAGCCCTCTCGTTTGCGATCTTCCATGCCCGCCTCCGAGATTCGGTCGTCGGCGCGGGTCGCGCCCCGCTCGGTGACCCGGGCCGCGGCCACCTCGGTGACCACCTCGGCGGGGGTGGCCGCGGTCGACTCCACGCAGCCGGTGCAGGTGGCGTCGCCGACCGTGCGGAACCGCACCGTCGTCTCGTGCGGTTCCTCGCCGTCGAGCAATTCCAGAAAGCGCGTGTGCGCCAACAGCATTCCGTCGCGCTGCACCACCGGGCGGCGGTGCGCGTAGTAGAGCGGCGGCAGGTCGATGCCCTCGGCGGCGATGTAGGTCCAGATGTCGAACTCGGTCCAGTTGGACAGCGGGAACACCCGAATGTGTTCCCCCGCACGGTGTCTGCCGTTGTAGAGGTTCCACAGTTCGGGCCGCTGGCTGCGCGGATCCCACTGGCCGTATTCGTCGCGGAAGCTGAAGACGCGCTCCTTGGCGCGCGCCTTCTCCTCGTCCCGGCGCGCGCCGCCGAACACCGCGTCGAAACTGCCCTCGTGGATCGAGCGCAGCAGCGTGGTGGTCTGCAATCGGTTCCGCGAGGTGCGCGGACCGGTTTCCTCGACGACCCGGCCCGCGTCGATGTCGTCCTGCACGCTGCCGACCACCAGTCGCAGCCCGAACCGCGCGACGGTCTCGTCGCGGAAGGCGATCACCTCATCGAAGTTGTGCCCGGTGTCGATGTGCAGCACCGGAAACGGCAGCGGCGCGGGCCAGAAGGCCTTGGCCGCCAGGTGCAGCATCACCACCGAGTCCTTGCCGCCGGAGAACAGCAACACCGGACGCTCGAAGGTTGCCGCGACTTCTCGGAAAATATGTGCCGACTCGGCCTCGAGCGCGTCCAGATGAGGCAGCTCGTAGGTGCTCGCCGTCGACTTTGCGTACTGGCTCACACCGCAAAACTAGAACACGTTTCGATTGTTGGCAACAGGTCGTGCCGTACCGGAATCGGCGGAAGACCGCGGGGGTCAACTCCAGGATGACTGCTGCGCCGGTCGATTACCACCCGAAGCGGTGGTCACGGCGTCCGCGGCGGCGACCAGAGCCGTTCCGCGCCGGTCGATTTCGGCGCCCGTGATGGACTTGCCGACGTACATGGTCAGCACCATGTTCTGCCTGCCGTCGCCGCCGTAGGTCGGCGCGGCCAGCAGGCTGACGGGATGTTCCTTGCGCGGGCGCAGATCCGTGCCGAGGTACACCCGCTCGCCGAGGCTGGTGACCAGCTCGCCGACCAGTTCGCGCAGGTCGTCGGGCAGGTCGCGGGCGGCGAACCCGGCCAGCATCGAGTACAGCCTGCGGCCCGCGGCGGTCAGGCTCTCGACCAGGTAACCGCGCTCGCGGCACTCGGCGACGATCTGCCGCAACCGCGCCTCGTCCTGCTGCAACGGCACCGTCGCCGGCTTGGCCAGCCAGGCGTCGAACGCCGCGTCGGTGTCCCACAGCACGTACATCAGTCCGACCGGCGGCGCGAAATGATAGGCCGCGCCGACCTTGACCAGGCCGGGCCCGGTGCTTTCCAGGACCATGATCTGCTCGCCGACCACGGCCGACGCGGTACAGGTCGTGCGGTAGCGCGCGGTGAGTTTCTCCAGCTCGGCGCGGGCGAGCGCGGAAATCGCGAAGCTGTCCTGGGCCACTCGGCCCGCGGCGATGAGGGCCGGACCGAGGCCGTAGGTGAGCGTATCGGCGTCGCGCACCAGGTAACCGCCCGCGGTGAGCTCGGTGAGAATGCCGAGGCAGGTGGGTTTCGCCAGGTCGAGGGCGCGGGCCAGCTCGGACAGGCCGTAGCGCTTGCCGCGCTGCTCGACCAGGAAATCCAATACCTGAACCACCCGCACGGTCGGTGCGGATCTACGGGCGACCATTGACCACTCCTAGAACACGTTCTAATCTTGCCTCAGACGAAATGTACCAGAGTGGTACGTATTTGGAACACCGCGATTCAATGGAGACCTTTTGCTGACACAGCCGTTCGCGGACGCCATCGCCGCCGCCGAGCAGATCATCACCGAGGCGGCGCACATCCGCACCGAACAGGACCTCGTCGAGGGCTACGACTACCTGGCGGGCAGCATTCGCGCGGCCTTACAGATGGCGTGGGCCTACGAGCGGGACTTCCCGTTCTTCGTCCAGTCCACCGGGCCGTACACCAAGATGGGCCTGGACAACCCGGACACCCTGTACTTCCACTCCTATGTGCGCCCGGACGCGGAATACGTGGTCACCGGAAAACGCGGCACCACACGGGATCTGAGCTTCCAGGTGCTCAACGGCAACTACTCGCCGGTGGACGTGCCGGACAGCCAGACCGCATTCGACGACCGTTCGCTGGAAATCGGGCCGGACGGGTCCTACGAACTCCGGCTCGGGCCCGGCGAATCGCGCCCGGGTTACGTGCATCTCGCGGCGGACTCGGCAATGCTGGTGGTCCGCGAGGTCTACAGCGACTGGGCCACCGAGAAGCCCGGCACCATCCGGATCGCGCGGGTCGACCGCGTCGGCGACGCACCGCCGCCGCTGACCAAGGACCTGCTGACCAAGCGGTACGGCGTCGCGGGCAAGATGCTCATCTCCCGGTTGCAGACCTTCCTGGCCTTCCCGGGCTGGTTCTATCTGAACCTGCCGGTGAACACGATGACCGAACCCCGTTCCACGCCGGGCGGTCTCACCACCCAGTTCTCCTCGGCCGGGCACTACGAGCTGACCGACGATCAGGCGATGATCATCACGGTGCCGAAATCCGATGCGCCGTACCAGGGTTTCCAGCTCGGCAGCATGTGGTACCTGTCGCTGGACTACATCAACCACCAGACCAGCCTCACCGCCGACCAGGCGCACGTGGACCCCGACGGCATGATCCGGCTCGTGGTCAGCGAGCGAAATCCGGGACTGGCCAACTGGATCGAACGCACCGGGCACGATCGCGGGTATCTCCAGTTCCGCTGGCAGCGCCTGGCCCGCGACATGAAGCCCGAAGACGGCCCGACGGTCGAGGTGGTGCCGGTCGGCGAACTGGCCCAGCGACTTCCGTTCCACGATCAGGCGAGCGTCACGCCGGAACAATGGCGCGCACGAATCGCGGTACGGCAGGCTGCCGTCGCGGAAAGGATGCTCGGCTGATGTTGCTGCAGGACAAGGTTGTTGTGGTCTCCGGGGTCGGCCCCGGACTCGGTCGCGCCATCGCGGTGCAGAGCGCCAAGGCGGGCGCCGACGTGGTGCTCGCCTCGCGCACCGAATCGCGGCTCACCGAGGTGGCCAAGGAAATCACCGAGCTCGGCCGGCGCGCGGTGGTGGTGCCGACCGACATCAACGACGAGGCCGCCGCCGTCCATCTGGTCGAGGCCGCGCAGAGCGCGTTCGGCCGGGTCGACACCCTGGTCAACAACGCCTTCGCGATTCCGCCGATCACCGATCTCGCCGACGTCGACCTCGATCAGGTGCGCGCCGGATTCGAGACCAATGTGCTGGCGGCGCTGCGGTTGACCCGGCTGTTCATCCCCGCGCTGGACGAGTCCAACGGCTCCGTGGTGATGATCAACTCGGCGGTGCTGCGGCACTCCCGGCGCACCTTCGGCCCCTACAAGATGGCCAAGGCCAGCCTGCTCGCCCTGGCCCAGAGCCTGGCCACCGAGCTCGGCCCGCGCGGGATCCGGGTGAATACCATTGCCCCCGGCTACATCTGGGCCGACAACCTGAAGTGGTACTTCAACTTCCTCGCCGAACAGCGCGGCATCACCGCCGACGAGGTCTACGCCGAGACGGCGAAGACCATCGATCTGCGCAAGCTGCCCGAGCCCGACGAGATCGCCGACGCGGTCGTGTTCTTCGCCTCGCCGATGGCGCGCGCGATCACCGGCGCGTGCCTGGACGTCAACGGCGGCGAATACCACCACTGATCGGGTGCGACTGTCTCGCACCACAACTGAGGAGATGAACGTTGATCGGTAGGGACGATGTCGGGACCATCGATGATCTGCACGCGTCGGCGACCAAGGTCGTCGGGCTGGCCGATTTCGGTGCCGACGACTACCGCGCCGGGCTCGAGGTGCTGCTCGAGTCCTATGCCAAGGACGCGGAGCTGACGCCGTTCGGCAACAAGGTGAATCGTGCGTTCCTGCGCGGGGCCCTGATCGCCCGGCTGCTCAGCGAGGCCGCGTGGCAACGCTTTCCGGAACACGCCGAGGTGGCGATCGAACGGCCGATCTTCGTGACCGGCCTGCCGCGCTCGGGCACGACCGCGGTGCACCGGCTGCTCAATGCCGATCCGGCGCACCAGGGTCTGGAGATGTGGCTCACCGAGATGCCGCAGCCGCGGCCACCGCGGGAGACCTGGGCGAGCAACCCGGTATATCAGCGGATCGAGGCGGCGTTCGAGCAGCATCATGTGGAGCATCCCGAATTCATGGGGGTGCACCATATTTCCGCCGACCAGGTGGAGGAGTGCTGGCAGCTGCTGCGGCAGTCGGCGATGTCGGTGTCCTACGAGTGCCTCGGGTATCTGCCGACCTACTCCGAGTGGCTGCGCGAGCAGGACTGGACCGACGCCTATCGCCGGCACCGGCGCAACCTGCAACTGATCGGCCTGCCGGACGCCGGGCGGCGCTGGGTGTTGAAGAACCCCAGTCATTTATTCGCACTCGATGCCATTTTCGAGGTGTATCCGGACGCGCTCGTCATCCAGATGCATCGCGATCCGCGCACCATCATCGCCTCGGTGTGCAGTCTCAACGAGCAGGCGTCGGCCGGCTGGTCGGACAAGTTCCGCGGGCCGGTGGTCGGCGGTGCGCAATTGGATCTGTGGGCGCGGGGCGCGGATCGGTTCCTGGCGGACCGCAAGCGG
The DNA here is from genome assembly GCF_008704205.1 of Nocardia colli. Lineage (GTDB taxonomy): Bacteria > Actinomycetota > Actinomycetes > Mycobacteriales > Mycobacteriaceae > Nocardia > Nocardia colli. The sequence continues at coordinate 19,563 of NZ_VXLC01000028.1, forward strand.
CACAATGCCGCTCAGTTCTGCGATGTCGACTATGACGACTTCGTCGCGGATCCGATCGGGACGGTCGAATCGATCTACCGGCACTTCGATCTGCCGTTGACCGAGGAGGCGACGTCTTCGATGACGGCGCTGCACGCGGAAAGTACCTCCGGGGCGGCACGTCCCGCGCATCGCTACACGCTTGCGGACTTCGGTCTTACTGCGGATCAGGTCGACGAGCGGTTCGCGGAGTATCGGGAGGCGCACTTCCCGGGGCGCTGATCGCGGTTGCCGCGCATGGCAATTCGTGCAGGCGTGCAGAGGGTGCAGTAATCGAGCCCGCGGGGCGACTTCGGTCGCGCCGCGGGCTCGATCGCGAAACAGGTTGGCCGGAGAGGCATCTCGTGCGCAGATGCAGAGCGCGCAAATCCGGAGTGGCTCGACGAGCTACGGCTGGCCCGGCTTGAGCACGATGAAGAGCGCGTTGGCCTCGGCACACAGTCGGTCGCCATCATGCAGGGTCGCCCGGACGTAGATCTTGCGGCCCTCGCGACGTTCGGCCCAGGCGCGCACCTTCAGTTCGGTGTGCAACGGAGTGATCGATCGGTAGTCGACGGTGAGCGACGCGGTTCGGGTCACTTCGCCGGCGTAGACCGCCGCGGCCATGCCGAGGATGTCGTCGAAGCCGATCGCGATGACGCCACCGTGCGCGGCGTTGTTGCCGCCGAGGTGGAAGGTGCGGAAGGTGATGCGGGCGTCGACGCCGTCGCGGCCGACATGATCGAACACGAACGGCGGCAGCGTGATGTTGCCCCGGCCGGGCAGATCGTGCCTGGTCCAGTTCGGCGTGGACCACTCGTCCACCTTCGCGGCGTCCAGCTTGTCGTTCAGCTGCTTGAGCAGGCCGATCGTCTCCACCGCCAGTTCGTCGGAGGGGGAGGACAGGCGCACGCGATCCATCAGCCCGCGCACCTGCTCGATGAATTCGCCGTAGTGCGGTCCGCCGCGGGTGATGTCGACACTCTGCTCGTGTGCGTTGATCAGCTCGCTCATCGGCCGGAACGCGCCCTCGTGGTGCTCCTTGCTGGGCAGCGAGTCACCGGCCTGTTGTTCGTCCATGCAGAACACGTTATAGGTTGCCCGCCGAGTGCTCACTTCGTGGGCGGCCGGACGGACCGGCGAGTGGGGTGGGAATCCTTCCGGGTGGCCTAGGCTGGTTCGCGATCATCGATCGTGGTTACTCAGGGAGGAACCAGAACGGGTGGCGGCGTGGACTCGATGACCGGCCACCACGCGGCGCACTGACCGGCTCGGCGGCGAAAGGCTTTGGGTAGATGAGTATTACGGCGGTTGTCTTCGACATGGACGGCGTACTGATCGACTCCGAGCCGGTGTGGGAACAGGTACGCCGCGACTACGTGGCCGAGCGGGGCGGGCAGTGGCTGCCCGACGCGCAGCAGCGGTTGATGGGCATGAGCACCCGCGAATGGTCGGAGTATCTGAGCACCGACCTCGGCGTCGACGCCGCGCCGGAGACGGTGGCGCGCGACGTGATCGAGCGGATGGCCGCGCATTACGACCACGAGGTTCCGCTGCTGCCCGGCGCGATCGACGCGGTGCAACGGATGAGCGAGCAGTGGCCGCTCGGCGTGGCCAGCTCCTCGCCGCGGGCGCTGATCGACGTGGTCCTCGGCCGCACCGGCCTGATCGAATTCTTCAACGTCACCTTCTCGACCGAGGAGGTCGACCGCGGCAAGCCCGCCCCCGACGTCTACGTCGCGGTCGCCGCCTTCCTCCGTCAGCGCCCCACCGACTGTGCCGCAGTAGAGGATTCGAGCAACGGCATGCGCTCCGCCCACGCCGCCGGCATGCGCGTCATCGCCGCCCCCCGCCCCGAATATCCACCCGCCCCCGACGCCCTGGCTCTCGCCACCCACGTCATCACCGACCTAACCGAACTAACCCCCACCCTCGTCACCGAACCCGCCTAACCTGCCCCGCCCAACCACGAGTGACGTCCCCGCCACATCCCACCGACAGCGCACTTAACGAGCCCCGGACGCACCCCAGTCAAGTCCCGCCCGGCCACTGGCTACGCGCCGAGCGGGACATAGCGCTGCCAAATCGCGAGTGACGCCTCCATGAGGTCCCGTCCGGCGGTCAGCCGTGCGCCGAACGGGGCATAGCTGCGCGGAATACGTGTCACGTCGGCGTGTGATCCGGTTCGGCGACCAATCGGGCTTGCCTACGCGCAGATCGGGACATGGTGGTGCCGATTCGTGGGTGTTGGCTCCGTGAGGTTCCGTTTGACGTCCGGCTGTGCGCTGAGTGGGACTTGGTTGCGCCGATTTGTGACTGATGGCTCCGTATGGTCCCGTTCGATGACTGGCTGCGCGCCAGGGGATATGGCCGGGAAATACGAGTCACGCCCGCATATGATCCGGGCCTCCGGCTGGCCGGCCGGTTCGTGTGCCGATTGGGACATGGTGGTGCCGAATTGCGAGTGTTGGCTCCGTGAGGTCCCGTGCGATGGCTGGTTGTGCGGCGAGAGGGACATGGTTGCGTGGAATCGCGGGTGTTGGCTCCATGCAGTCCCGTTCGGTGTCCGGCGGGGGGTGTGAGGTTGGGGGTGTTCTGGTTAGGGGGTGGGGGTGCGGTAGGAGGTCAGGAGGGTGCGGGCGGCTTCGGGGAGATCGGTGTCGAGCCAGGTGGGGAGGGTGGGGGCGTGGCGGCGGAGGGTGGCGTAGGGGAGGTCTACGACTACTCGGCTGATGGCGTCGACTTCGCGTTTGCCGGCGCGGCCGAAGAGGGCGGTGGCGAGGCGGCGGAGGTGTGCGATCAGCGGTTCGTTCATGGTGGCCAGGCGGGTGCGGAAGTCGTCGTCGGGGCCGCCGTCGAGTAGATCGCGGAAGCGGACGTTGAGCAGCAGCCTTGCGTCGTCGGGGAATTCGCGACCGAAGAGCAGCGCGGCGCGCACCATCGCGACGCCGGCCTCGACCGGGTCTGGGTCATCGGCGGCGGTCAGCACTCCGCTCTGGAACCGTTCGAGCGCGCGCAGCCAGGCGGCGGTCAGCACGCCGTTGCGGTTACCGAAGCGGTGATAGAGCGTGCCGACCGGCGCGCCACTGGCCTCGGCGATCGCCGCCACGCTGGCCGCGCGCGGTCCGTCGGCGAGTACCAGGGCGCGCGCTGCGTCGAGGATCACGTCGGTGTCGTGCTTGCGGGGAGGTGCCATGTACTAGTACGTTCCTTCTATATGGAGCGTTTGTCCTACATTGATGAGCATGCCAGATCGATCGACGCGAATCGCGACCGGGCCTGGAAAGCACTGCTGAAAGTTATCTGCAAAGACCCGAATGATCCGTCCACCGTGCCGGGCGGTTTCGTGCTCGACGCCGCGGATGCCCCCGCTCGGCTGGCGCTGAAAGGCCGGCACTGGTTCTCGGAGTACGCCCTGGTCTTCGAGCTGGATGACGAAGGCGCGAGCCGGACCCGCGTGCGCGCCGAATCCTGGGCGAATTTCCCTGGGCTGCACGGCAAGATCTACCGTGCCCTGGTCATCGGCAGCGGCGGGCACAAGCTCGTGGTGCGCCGGCTGCTCCGCCAGATAGCCGCGGCGGTATGATCACCGGACTGGTCTGGGGCTCGACCGCGGCCGAGTGTGCCGGCTCGATGCCGTGTGATGAGTTGAAACCCGATGGGCTGCAAGTGGATCGGGCGATCAGCATCGATGCCCCGGACGGCTTGGTCTACGCCTGGCTGTGCCAATTGCGGGTAGCGCCCTACAGTTACGACCTCCTCGATCACTGGGGCCGCCGCAGTCCGCGCCATCGCGACCCCCGGCTCACCGAACTCGAAGCGGGGCAACGCTTCATGGATCTGTTCGACCTGGCCTCCTTCGAACCGAATCGGCACATCACGCTCTTCACCGGGAGAGTCGCCGTCACCTACGCCGTTCATCCGGAGGGCGCCGGTACTCGTCTGGTCGTCCGGGCGCGGATGAAGGCGCCACGGGCACTCGGACATCTGCTCGCCATCGGCGACCTGGTCATGATGCGCAAGCAACTGCTGACGCTGAAAGGCCTGGCCGAGGCCGAAGCGCACGGCGACTAGCGCTGTTGATCTTGAATCGAGCATGATCGACGGATGGCATCAGAGGTACAGCTCGGCGAGGTCCGGACTTGGTATGACGAAACCGGCGACGGTGAACCGGTATTGCTGCTGCACGGCGGCTTCGTGGATTCGCGCTCGTTCGAGCCCGCCGTCGCCGGACTGGCCGAGCACTTCCGCGTCTTCCGGATGGATCGCCGCGGACACGGCCGCACGCCCGACGTCGAGGGGCCGATCTCCTACGACCTGATGGCACAGGACACCATCGCGTTCCTCGACCAGGTGGTCGGCGGGCCCGCGCACCTCGTCGGGTACAGCGACGGCGCGATCGTCGCACTGCTGGTCGCGATGCGCCGGCCGGACCTGGTCGGCAAGCTCGTCTCGATCAGCGGAAATTTCCACCGTGACGGCATCCTGCCCGGCGTGCTCGACGGCTTCGGTCACGAGGAACCGATGCGGCGCTTGGCCGCTCGCTACGGCGAGGTGTCGCCGGACGGCGAGGAGCATTTCGCCGTGGTCGCCGCGAAGCTCCTGCGGATGGCGCGCGAAGAACCGACCATGGCCGTCGAGGAACTCGCGGGCATCGGCAGCCGGACCCTGGTGATCGCCGCGGACGACGACGCGATGAGCCTGGAGCACACCATCGCCCTTTACCGCGCGATCCCGGATTCCGAACTCGCCGTCGTCCCCGGCGCCTCGCATCTGCTCGTCGTCGAAAAGCCCGCCGAGGTCTACCGCCTCGTCGGTCTCTTCCTCACCACCGACGCGACCCAGACCTGGCAGCCGATCCGCCGCGCCTGATCGAATCAGACGTTTCCATCCGGTAGCAGAAACCGGGTCGCGCTTGCGCGCGCAAGACATTTCGGCAAATTATGCGCTAACGGCATCGCTGTTGGTCATCCGACCGGTCATGCTGAGCGGTATGGACTTCATGAAACCAGCTGAACAACTGTTAGCGCAGGTTGCGGCCAGGTTCGGTTCCGCAGAGGCCTTCCTCGACAAGCTGGCGGAGGTGCGCGCGCAAGCAATGGACGACACGGTCGAGATGCCGCGTGTCGCCGGCGGGTTGCCTACTATTTACTGAAACTGGTGAAGTTCGGCTACATCGAACTTCCACAGCTCGAACCCCTCGGGCACGTTGTCGCCCACCGAGATCCGGTCGTGCGCCCACTTGCCCGCCAGTGCGTGCAGGTCGGCGCCGCCCTCGGCGGTGAGGATCGGCAGCGGATGCAGGCGGCGGCGCAGCGCGTTCTCCCGCACGGTCGCCTTGTCCACGTACCCGAGTTGATCGTGGTTGACGATGTAGCGGCCGGTGCAGCCGTGTTCCGGCGGGATCAGCGGCGCTACCGAACCGGCGGTGGCGTACAGATTTTCGCGGCCGAGCCGCTGCCGCGCCCACACCACGCGCGCGGGTGTGCTCAGCAGCCGTTCGATGCCCTGAACGGCGTGATTGCCGATCCGGGCGTGTTCCTCGAGCTGGGTGTCCGGCTCCACATAGCCGATCAGCCGGTGGTCGTCGTCCAGGAGCACTGCTCGATAGAACTGCCGCACGTGGCCGGATTCCTTTCGGAGGTAAGCGATTTCGTAGCATGCTCACACGCGATTGCGGTGCGGCGATTACCACGGCGTTACAACCGGACTAGGGCGCTGCCCGTAAACGTGAACGGCGGGCGGCATTTGGCGAAATTTGTTGGAGGCATGCTGGTGTCGCCTCTAACGTGACGACGTGACGACTCAGGTGATCGTGCTCAATGGGGGCTCCAGTTCGGGGAAGTCCGGTATCGCCCGATGTCTGCAGGCGGTCCTGCCGGATGCCTGGCTGACCTTCGGGGTCGACACCTTGATCGAGGCCCTGCCCGTTTCGCTGCGGGCCGCCGGCGCGGGGATCGAGTTCGCCGCCGACGGCGGGGTGCGGATCGGGCTGGAGTTCCTGCGCCTGGAGGCGGCGTGGATCGAGGGGATCGCCGCGATGGCCAGGGCCGGCGGCCGGATCATCGTCGACGAGGTCTTCCTCGGCGGCGCGTCGTCACAGCAGCGCTGGCAGAAAGCCGTAGCCGGACTGAGCGTGCTGTGGGTCGGTGTCCGCTGCGACAGCGCCGTCGCCGCGGGTCGCGAGGTCGCTCGCGGCGACCGGGTCCCCGGCATGGCTGCCTCACAGGCAGAAGTGGTCCACCAGGGCATGGTCTACGACCTGGAAGTCGACACAACCCTGACCGAGTCCCTGGCCTGCGCCCGGGTCATCGCAGCTCACGTCAGGTGACCAGGGGTTGCGGGCCGGACGTCGGCGTAGCGGTGGACGATCTCGTCGGCGAGCTCGCGCAGGCGGATTCGCACCTCCGGCGGACCGAGCACGGTGATGGCGCCGGCGAACGGCAGTAGCGCGCGCACGTCCTCGAGGTGGATGAAACAGATCTTGACCTGCACCGCGGTGGGGTCTGTCCGGGTGTCGTGCCGGATCAGTCGTGGCCCGAAGATCCGTTGCGCGCGCTCGAACTGGGCCTGTTCGACGGTGGCCCGGACCTCGATCAGATGCTCGTGTTGCCACCGGTCGAGGAGCGCGGCCGTCACGCTGCCCAGGGTCTGATTCCTGCGGATGCGTCGCGGGCGATCGACTTCTGCCCAGTTCGTGATGCGCTCCAGGCGATACATGCGTGGCGCGCGGTCGCAATCGGCGATGAGGTACCACGTCCCAGCCTTGGCGAAGAGCCCGTAGGGGTCGACGGTCAGGTCGTAATGCCTTGCTTCGCTGGAGCTTTCGTATTCGATATGTAGTCGGCGCGCGCGCCGTATCGATCCGATCAGCGCGGCCGGCGAGGTGCCGGACGGCCCGGGGCGAAGCCACGGACTGCTATCGACGTGCACGACCTCATTGAGCGGTAACAGCCCGTCGGCGCGGGGGGAGCGCAGCGTGGCGAGCTTCGACTGGGCGCGACGACTGTCGGCCGATGCGTCGAGATCCGCGCGTTGCTTGTCATCCAAACCCGTCAGCGACAGCTGATCCCGCTCGGCCGGCGTGAGTCGCAGCAGGTCATACCCCGTTCCGGCGAGCATGGTCACGCCGCCGGTGCGACCGCGCTGGGCGAGGACCGGCAGGCCCGCATCGCGCAGCCAATTCAGGTCCCGGGTGACGGTTCGAAGCGACACACCGAGCGCGGCCGCCAGATCATGCGTGGTCACGGCATCTCGTCGTTCGAGGAGCAGCATCAACGAGAAGAAGCGGTCAGGCGTCACCGGCCAACTCTGCCAAATAATTACGCCGGAATCCGGCGCATATCCCGGCCAAGGTGGTGGTTGCACACAGAAACCGCAGGAAAGGGAACCACTTATGACCGCATCCGTCGTGTTCATCGTCTATGTGAACGACGCGCCCGCCGCGGCTCGCTTCTACGGCGATCTGCTCGAGCTGCGCCCCGCGTTCGAGACTCCGGGATACATCACCTTCGACTTGGGGCCGGGCGCTGATCTCGCCCTGTGGTCCGGGCGGATCGAGCATCTGACCGCGAGCGTGCCGCGCACGAGTGAGGTCTGCTTGGCGATCGAAGGCGGACCTGACGAGCTCGACGCGATGTTCGAGCAGTGGCGAGCCAAGGGCGTGACGATCCTGGAGAAACCCCGAGATGCCAGCTTCGGCCGGACTTTTCTCGCGGCCGATCCCGACGGCAACCGTATCCGAGTAGCGCCCAAGGACTGAGGAACTACGCAGGCGACAGCGCGGCATCAGCGATGTCAGATCTCATCGCGTGCCGCGCGGTCGAGCAGCAGAGTTCGCTCGGCTTCGTTGGCGGTGAGTTCGGCGGCTCGGCGGAATTCGGCTCGTGCCTCTTCCTGGCGTCCGAGTTGGGCGAGGAGGTCGCCGCGGACTGCGTTGTAGAGGTGATAGGTGTTCAGTGCGCCCGCGAGTGGGTCGATGAGGTCGAGGCCAGCGGCGGGGCCGTGGACCCTGCTTACCGCGACCGCGCGGTTGAGTTCGATGATGGGGGATGGGAAGCGTTCGGCGAGAACGGCGTACAGGCCGGCTATGCGCCGCCAGTCGGTGTCTTCCGGGGTGGCCGCCATGGCGTGCACGGCGGCGATCGCGGCCTGCAACGCATAGCTGCCCGGCGGTAGGTCGCGGTCGCGGGCGGCCGTGTTGGCGCGCGCCAACGCCGCGAATCCGCGGCGGATCAGCAGGTGGTCCCAGCGCGACCGGTTCTGATCGGCAAGCAGGACAACATCTTTCGCGGGGCCGGTGCGTGCGGGGAGCCGGGACGCCTGCAACTCCAGCAGCGCGGCCAAGCCGTGCACCTCGGGTTCGGTGGGCAGCAGCTCGGCCAAGATGCGGACGAGTCGTAATGCGTCCTGGCACAGCTCGATTCGAATCCAGTCCGCGCCCGCGGTCGCCGTATACCCCTCGTTGAAAATCAGATAGACGACCGCGAGCACGGAGCCGAGCCGCTCGGTCAGCTCGGCGCCCTCGGGTACCTCGTAGGGCACCTGCTTCGCGGCGATGGTTCGTTTCGCCCGGACGATGCGTTGCGCCACAGTGGATTCCGGGACGACGAAGGCGCGGGCGATCTCCTCGGTGGTCAGGCCGCCGAGCAGTCGCAGCGTCAACGCCACCCGCGCCTGCTCGGACAGCACGGGATGGCAGGCGGTGAACATCATCCGGAGCAGATCGTCCTCGACGGCGGCGTCGGGTTCGGGATCCGCCGGCTGCTCGGTCACCAGGGCGTGGCCGAGCACCGCCAGCTTGCGGGTGAAGTTCTGCGTGCGGCGGATCCGGTCGATTGCCCGGTGCTTGGCGGTGAGCATCAGCCAGCCGCCGGGGTTCGGCGGCACGCCGTCGCGCGGCCACTGTTCCAGCGCCGCGACGAGCGCGTCCTGGGCCAGTTCCTCGGCAGCGTCGATATCGCCGACGACGCGGGTGAGCCCCGCGACCAGTCGCGGCCATTCCATCCGCCAGACCGTTTCCACGGCGCGGTGGGTCTGTTCCGGCGACCGGTCGGGGCTCATCCGCATGGCCGATCAGGCCGGCTCGTCGATCTGCCGGATCTCGATGTCGATGTCCCACTCCGGTCCGTGCACGCCGAGGAAGCGCGAGGTCCACTCGATCGCTTCGTCCTTGGACTTGGTCTGCAGGATGCAGTAGCCGCCGACGACCTCCTTGGACTCGGTGAACGGGCCGTCCAGCATGGTCTGCTTGCCGCCGCTCTGGCTGATCCTGGTCGCCTCGGTGACCGGGCGCAGGCCGTTGGTGTCGAGCAGCACGCCCGCCTTGGTCATCTCCTCGATCACCTTGCCGACCTGCTCGAACATCGCCTCGTCCGGTTCCGGCGCGGTGGTCGGGTCGACGTGGATCAACATCATGTAGCGCATCTGCGGTCCTTTGCTCGTCGTCGTCAAGATCGGTCGATCCTCACCTCACTGCATCGAACGGCTATCGCCCGAATCGACATCTCGCCGAAGATTCTCCCCGGATTTTTCCCGCGTGGCTGCGACGACGCGATTTGCGTTGCCCCCCCGCGGTCTTCACAGCAGACTCCCAGCCAACAAAGACGTTAGTTTTGCTAAGGTAATAACGGCGGGCGCGTATCGCGCCGCCGAGTTTCTACCTGATCCCGTCAAGTTTTTGCTGGTCGTGGAGGTGGACCTTATGTCGATAGATTCCCGTGAAGAGCGGCTCGCGCGCCGCATCGCAGATTTGCACGCCACGGACGCACAGTTCGTCAGCGCCCTGCCCGACGAGGCGGTGACCGCGGCGCTCGAGCAACCCGGCCTGCGACTGTCGCAGCTGGTGCGCACCGCACTGTCCGGTTACGCGGAGCGGCCCGCGCTCGGGCAACGCGCCGTGCGGTTCGTCGAAGACAAGGCGACCGGGCGCGTCTCTACTGAACTACAGCATAGTTTCGACACCGTCACGTATGGCGAGCTGTCGGAACGCATCGATGCCTTCGCCGGAGCGCTCGCGGGCGTCGTGCGACCTGGTGATCGTGTGTGCATCCTGGGCTTCAGCAGCGTCGACTACACAACGATCGACCTGGCGTTGATCCCGCTCGGTGCGGTGTCGGTCCCGTTGCAGACCAGCGCGCCGGTCACCCAGATGCGCCCGATCGTCGAGGAGACCGAACCGCGGGTACTCGCCTCGAGCGTCGACTATCTCGCCGACGCCGTCGAACTCGCGCTGGCCGCCGCACCCGAGCGGCTGGTCGTGTTCGACTATCTGCCGCAGGTGAACGCGCAGCGCGAGGCGTTCGAAGCGGCCCGAGCGCGGCTGGCCGCAGCGGGCAGCCCGGCGGTGCTGGAAAGCTTCGCCGATGTTCTGGACCGTGGAAAAGATGTGACCACAACGGATTTCGTGCCCAACGAGGCCGACCCGCTGACGCTGTTGATCTACACCTCCGGCAGCACCGGCGCACCCAAGGGCGCCATGTACACCGAACGACTGGTCGCCAACTTCTGGCGCAGGTCGACCAAAGCCGCCTGGGGACAAGAGGGTTCGACCCCCGCGATCACGCTCAACTTCATGCCGATGAGCCACGTCATGGGCCGCGCCGTCCTGTACTGGACGCTCGGCACCGGCGGCACCGCGTATTTCGCGGCCAGGAGCGATCTTTCGACGCTGCTGGAGGATCTCGCGCTGGTGCGGCCGACCCAGTTGAATTTCGTGCCGCGGATCTGGGACATGCTGTTCCAGGAATTCCACAGCGAGCTGGATCGGCGCTCCGCCGACGGCGCCGATCGGGCCGAGCTGGAAGCAGAGGTGATGGCGGATCAGCGCCGGTCGCTGCTCGGCGGCCGGTTCGTCACGGCGCTCACCGGGTCCGCGCCGATCTCCCCGGAGCTGCGCGCGTTCGTCGAAACCTATCTCGACCTGCATCTCTTGGAAGGCTACGGCTCGACCGAGTCCGGTGCCGTGTTCATCGACGGGCACGTGCGCCGTCCGCCCATCACCGACTACAAGCTGGTCGACGTGCCCGACCTCGGCTATTTCCGCACCGACCGGCCGCATCCGCGTGGCGAGCTGCTGGTCCAGTCGAACGACTTGTTCCCCGGCTACTACAAGCGAGCCGAGGTCACCGCGAGCGTGTTCGACGCGGACGGCTACTACCGGACCGGCGATATCGTCGCCGAGATCGGCCCGGACGAGCTGGTCTACCTCGATCGGCGCAACAACGTGCAGAAGCTGTCGCAGGGCGAGTTCGTCACGGTATCCACGCTGGAGGCGGTGTTCGACAGCAGCCCGGTCGTGCAGCAGATCTACATCTACGGAAACAGTGCGCGCGCTTATCTTTTGGCGGTCGTCGTGCCCACGCCCGAAGCGTCGGCGCGCACCGGCGGCGACGTCGAGGCGCTGAAATCGCTGATCAGCGACTCGCTGCAAGAGGTCGCGCGCACCGCCGAATTGCAGTCCTACGAGATCCCGCGCGGACTGCTCATCGAGACAACGCCGTTCACACTGGAGAACGGCCTGCTCACCGGCATCCGCAAGCTGGCCAGGCCGAAACTCAAAGAGCACTACGGTGATCGGCTGGAACAGCTTTACCGCGAGCTCGCCGAAGGGCAGGCCGACGAACTGCGCACGCTGCGCCGCGACGGAGCCGATCGTCCGGTGCTGGAGACGGTCAGCCGGGCAGCCGGCGCGCTGCTCGGCGCTTCGACCGCGGATCGGCGGCCCGACGCGCACTTCACCGACCTGGGTGGAGACTCGTTGTCCGCGTTGACCTTCGCCAATCTGCTGCACGAGATCTACGACCTCGACGTGCCGGTGGGCGTCATCGTCAGCCCGGCGACCGATCTGCAGACCATCGCCGACTACATCGAGGCGGAACGCACCGGTGGCTCGAAGCGAGCCACGTTCGCCACGGTGCACGGCCGCGATGCCACCGAAGCACATGCCGGTAATCTCACCCTGGACAAGTTCATCGACGCCGAAACGCTCGCCGCCGCACCGGCATTGCCGCGTCCGAGCGCCGAGATACGGACAGTCCTGCTGACCGGCGCGAGCGGTTTCCTCGGCCGCTACCTGGCGCTGGAATGGCTCGAGCGCCTGTCTCTGGTCGACGGCAAACTGATCTGCCTGGTGCGGGCCAAGGACGACGCCGCGGCTCGCGCCCGGCTGGACGAGACCTTCGACAGCGGTGACCCGGAGTTGTTGCGGCACTACCGAAACCTGGCCGCCGATCACCTCGAGGTCATCGCCGGCGACAAGGGCGAGGCCGACCTCGGCCTCGATCGGCAGACCTGGCAGCGCCTGGCCGACACGGTCGATGTGATCGTCGATCCCGCGGCCCTGGTCAATCACGTTCTGCCGTACAGCCAGCTGTTCGGCCCGAACGCGGCGGGCACCGCCGAGCTGATCCGGCTCGCGCTCACCACGAAGCTGAAGCCGTTCACCTACGTGTCGACCATCGGCGTCGGCGCGCAGATCGAGCCGTCGGCGTTCACCGAGGACGCGGACATCCGGGTGGCCAGCCCGACCCGCGCGGTCGACGACAGCTACGCCAACGGCTACGGCAACAGCAAGTGGGCGGGCGAGGTGCTGCTGCGACAGGCCAACGACCTGTGCGGACTGCCGGTCGCGGTCTTCCGCTGCGACATGATCCTGGTCAGCGACCGCTACGATGGCCAGCTCAACCTGCCGGACATGTTCACCCGGATGATGCTCAGCCTGGTCGCCACCGGCATCGCGCCCGGCTCGTTCTACGAGACCGACGCGGACGGCAACCGGCAGCGGGCGCACTACGACGGCCTGCCCGTCGACTTCATCGCCGAGGCCATCACCACCCTCGGCGAGCAGGTGACCGACGGGTTCGAGACCTATCACGTGATGAACCCGTACGACGACGGCATCGGCCTGGACGAGTACGTCGACTGGCTGATCGACGCGGGCTACTCGATCCAGCGGATCGCCGAATACGACGACTGGCTGCGCAGATTCGAGACCGCGCTGCGGGCGCTGCCGGAACAGCAGCGGCAACACTCGCTGCTGCCGCTGCTGCACAACTATCAGCGACCCGAGCAGCCGATCCGCGGCTCGTTCGCGCCCACCGAACGATTCCACGCCGCGGTGCAGGAGGCGAAAGTCGGTCAGGACAAGGACATTCCGCATGTCACCGCGCCGATCATCGTCAAGTACATCACCAACCTGAAGATGCGCGGATTGCTCTGAGCCCGAAACCCGGTGCGGCCCTGCGCCGCACCGGGATCAGGTCGGCCAGGCGGGCCTGCTGTGCGCGGCGCGGGCGCTCCAGCGGCCGTCGTAGCGGACCTCGACGGGGTGCGCGAAGGCGGCCGTGACGTTGTCGGTGGTGAGAGTTTCCCGAGCCGGGCCGGCGGCGACAGTATGGCCGTCGGCGATGAGCAACGCGTGCGTCGTGGTGCTCGGGAGCTCCTCCAGGTGATGGGTGACCAGCACCGACGCGACCTCGGGGTGGGTGTCGCCGAGGGTGTCGATGGTTTCCAGGAGTTGTTCGCGCGCAGCGAGATCCAGGCCGGTGGACGGTTCGTCGAACAGCAGCAGGCGCGGTTCGGCGATGAGCGCGCGGGCGATCAGCGTGCGGCCGCGTTCACCCTGCGAGAGGGTGTTCCAGGTGTTGCCGGCCTTGCCGGTGAGGCCGACCGTGTCGATGATCGCGTCGGCGCGGATGAGTTGATCCGCGGTCGGCGTCCAGCGCATGGGCGTATCAATGGTCGCGGTGATCCCGGTCAGCACGACCTGGCGGACGGTCAGCGGATATTGCAGCGGATGCCGCGGGTTAACATGGCCGATCGAGTGGCGCAGGCGTTGCAGTTCGACGCGGCCCAACTGTTCGCCCAGGACGCGGACCGTGCCCGTGGTGGGAAACGTGACCGCGCCGCAGAAACCGAGCAGGGTGCTCTTGCCCGCCCCGTTGGGCCCCAGCAGCGCCCAGTGCTCACCGGCCCGCACGGTGAGCGAGATGCCGTTGATGATCTTCTTGCCCTCGCGGCGGAACGTCACGTCCGTCAGTTCGAGCACCGGAGCTCCGGTCACGTGAATGCCTCCTTCAATGCGGTCAGATGAGAGCGGCTGAGTTCCGCTGCGGCCGTGGGATTTCGGGCGACGATCGCCTCGACGAGCAGTTCGTGCGCGGCATGGTCGGCGCGTTCGGACGGCACCGGGCGGATCGTCAGCATGTCGATCATCGCCAGGCGCAGGCGGGGGAGGAACGTGTCGAACAGCTGGACCAGCACCTCGTTGTGCGCCGCGACCAGCACCGCGCGGTGGAAGGCCATGTCCGCGTCGACGTGCTCGGCCACCGGCTCGCCGTGTCCTTCGCGCGCGAGCAGGGTGGAGCGGAGGATGCGCAGGTCGGCGCGGGTGCGCCGGTGCGCGGCCAGGGCAGCAGCCTCCGCCTCGATGGCGATGCGCGCCTCGATCACCGAGGCGATGGTGGCGCGGCGCAGCACCACGTCCCAGTCGTCCTTCGCGTCCAGTGCCGTGACGAACACGCCCGCGCCCTGCCTGCTGTCCAGCACGCCCTTGCCGGCGAGTTCCCGGATCGCTTCACGCAGCGTCGAGCGGCCGACCCCGAGCTGCGCGGCCAGCGTCGTTTCCCCCGGAAGCCGGTGCCCGAGCGGCCATTCGCCCGCCTTGATGCGGGTCATCAGCAACTCGGCCGCCTGGGCGGCGAGCGGATGCCGGCGTACCTGCGAGACCATCGCAACCTCTCTACTTGTCTGAGGAGTTGTGTATAGTCTAGCCATCATGCGAACGATGCTTCTGCTTAGCCGCCACGGCGGGGCCTGAACGACCGGCCCCCCGCCGTGGGGCTCTGTCGTGGCCGGTCACCTCCGTTTCGTGACGACCAGAAGGCACCGCATGTCTTTCCCGACGATCAACACTCCCACCGGCGCGATCCCCGGCAACGCACCGGGATGGAACCCGCAGCGGCACTCCCAGATGCCCTCGCACCGTTACCGATCCGTCTACGACCGGGTGGAAGTGCCACTCACCGAACGCGATTGGCCGAACGCGCGGATCGCCGCCGCGCCGCTCTGGGTCCCGGTCGACCTGCGCGACGGCAACCAGGCCCTCGCCGAACCCATGGACCCCGAACGCAAGCGCCGCTTCTTCGAACTGATGGTGGCCATGGGCTACAAGGAAATCGAAGTCGGCTACCCGTCCGCCTCGCAGACCGACTTCGACTTCGTCCGGCTGATCGCCGAGACCGACCTCGCGCCCGCGGACGTCACCATCGTCGTATTCACACCCGCCAGAAGGGATCTCATCGAACGCACCGTCGAGTCGGTGCGCGGACTGCGCAAGGTCGTCATCCACATGTACGCCGCGACCGCACCCACCTGGCGAAACACCGTGCTGGGCAAGGACCGTGCCGCGCTGCGCGAACTCATCCTCGCCGGTGGCCGCGACATCCTGGAATTCGCCGACGAACTGCCGGACGTGCGGTTCCAATTCTCGCCCGAGGTGTTCATCCTCACCGAACCCGACTACGTACTGGACCTGTGCGACCGAATGACCACGCTGTGGGACGCCACCCCGGAACGCCCGGTCACCCTGAATCTGCCTGCCACGGTGGAGGTCGCGACGCCCAACGTCTACGCGGACCAGATCGAATACATGCACCGCAACCTCGCCCGCCGGGACAGCGTCATCCTGTCCGTGCACCCGCACAACGACCGCGGCACCGGCATCGCCTGCGCCGAACTCGCGGTGCTGGCCGGCGCGCAACGCGTCGAGGGCTGCCTGTTCGGCAACGGCGAACGCACCGGCAACGTGGATCTGACCACCCTCGCCTTGAATCTGCATGCGCAGGGCGTGGATCCGATGATCGACTTCGCCGACATCGACGAGATCCGCCGGACGGTCGAATACTGCACCCGCATGCCGGTCGCCGAACGGCACCCGTACGTAGGCGATCTCGTGCACACCGCGTTCTCCGGCACCCACCAGGACGCGATCAACAAGGGCATGGCCGCGCATCGCGCACGGGCCGCGCAGGCGGGAATCCCGGAACGCCAATTGGATTGGCAGGTGCCGTACCTGCCGATCGACCCGGCCGACCTCGGCCGCACCTACGACGCGGTGATCCGGGTCAATTCGCAGTCCGGCAAGGGCGGCATCGCCTACCTGTTGAAGACGGAGTTCGGCATCGACCTGCCCCGGCCTCAGCAGATCGAGTTCGCCAGGCACGTGCAGGCGCACACCGACGCGACCGGCCGGGAAATCACCGCGGCCGAGCTGCGCGAGCTCTTCGAGGCGGTCTATCCGGCCATGCTGACGTCCTGACCCGCCCGGCGTCTTCGGGCAAACCGCCCGGCGGCGCGCCCGTCCGTGCGAAGGTAATCGGCGTGGCGCGGTACGTGACAGGAAACCTCCCCGCCGAAGTGACCAGCTTCGTCGGGCGGGGCAGCGAAGTCGCCGCCGCCAGGAAACTGCTGTCCAGCACCCGTCTGCTCACCCTCACCGGGCCGGGCGGCGTCGGTAAGACCCGGCTGGCCCGGCGGGTGGGCGAGGCGGTGCGGCGGGCCTTTCCCGACGGCGTGTGGCTGGTCGAGGTGGCCCACGTCAACGACGGGGAACTGGTGGCGCTGACCGTCGCGCAGGCGCTCGGCCTGCGCGACGACACCAGCGTCCCGCTGGCCGGCCTCACCGATTACCTCGGCGGCAAACACCTGCTGCTCGTGCTGGACAACTGCGAGCACCTGATCGGCGCCTGCGCCGAACTCGTCGACCGGCTGATCGCCAGCACCCCCGACCTCCGGGTGCTGGCGACCAGCCGCGAACCGCTCGGCGTCGTGGGGGAGCAGGTGCTGCCGGTCGCGCCGCTGCCGGTGCCCGATATGGACGAGGACTCCGGCGAAGTCGACGCGACGGACAATCCCGCGCTGCGGCTGCTGATCGACCGCGCGACCGCCGCGAATCCCGAATTCCAGGTCACCCCGGCGAATCTCGGGGCGCTCGCGGCGATTTGCCTTCGGCTGGAAGGTATTCCGCTGGCCTTGGAGCTGGCGGCGCTGCGCCTGCGGGCATTCACCCCGGACCAGGTGCTGGAGCGCCTCGACGACACCATGCGTCTGCTCACCACCGGCCTGCGCACCGCGCCGGAGCGTCAGCAGACCCTGGAGGCGGCTATCCGCTGGAGCTACGACCTGTGCACCCCCGGCGAACAGCTCCTGTGGGAGCAACTCGCGGTGTTCGCCGGCGGTTTCGACCTGGTCGCCGCCGAGGCGGTGTGCCTGCTCGACCCGCCCGACGCGCTGGTGGACGCGCTCACCGGACTGGTCGACAAGTCGGTGCTGAGTCATCGGCAGGACGGCGACGGCACCGGCCGCTACACCATGCTCGAGCCGCTGCGGCAGTTCGCGCTGGCCCGGTTGGCGGCGCATGGCGACGAGTACGCGCTCCGGATCCGGCACCGCGACCACTACTACCGGGTCGCACAGCGCGGGCGCGTCGAGTACTGGGGTGACGCCGATGTCATCTGGTTCCGCGATGTCACCCGCGAACACGCGAATATGCGTGCCGCGCTGCAATTCGCGCTCGCCGACCCGGACGGCGCGCACCGCGGGTTACAGATCGCCAGCGAGCTGCGGCCGTTCTGGGAGCACTACCGGTTCTTCCTGGAGGGCTACCGGTGGCTGATGGACGCGCTCGGCAAGGATCTCGCGCGCACCACCGACCGGGCGCGGGCGCTCGCCGCCGCCTCGGTCATCGCCGGCATGCTGTCGGACACGGTGTCGGCGTACGAGTACCTGGCCGAATGTGTCGCGATAGCAACCGAATTAGCCGCCGAAGAGGTGCTGGTCGAGGCGCAGCTGCTGGCGTCGGTGCTGGCGTTCGCCGAGGCCGATCCGGTGCAGGCGCTCGAAATCGCCGAGGACGCCGCGGTGCGGGCCCGCGCGTGCGGGCATCACGGCACGGAGATGGAATGTCTCGCGTTCGGGTATGTGTGCGCGATGGTGCTCGAGGACGAACGGGCAGGCACGTTGGCCGAGCAGTTCCTGGCGAAGACCGCCGAGCACGGTTCGCATCTGCTCGGTGGGCTCGCGTGGTGGGCGGTCGGGACGAATCAGTGGCGAAACGGCAACGGGGACAGGGCGGTCGAGGATCTGCGGCGCGCGGTCGAACTGCTGCGCTTGTTCGATCGCTGCGTGTGGACGGCCTCCGCGTTCGACGGGCTGGCCTGGGCCGCGGCCGCGAGTGGTGACCAGCGACGGGCCGCCCGCCTGATGGGGGCGGCGACGACGGTACGGCGCGGCAGTACGCAGCGGCTCGCGCACGCCATGACCGATGTGGTCGGCGAGAAGGTCCGGCTCCGAGTCCATGATGCGCTGGGGGACAAGGAATTCGGCGCGGCATTCGACAGCGGCGCCGCGCTCACCCTGGACGAGGCGGTGCGTTACGCGCTCGGTGTCGAGCAGGCCGCTCCGCTACCGACGCCGAAATCCGTTGCCGACGACCAGCTCACGCGCCGGGAGAAGGACGTGGCCCGATTGGTCGCGGCCGGCTACAGCAACAAGCGCATCGCCGCCGAACTGGTCATCTCGATCCGCACGGCGGAGAGCCACGTCGACCATATCCTCACCAAGCTCGGCTTCGATTCCCGCGCGCAGGTCGCGGCGTGGGTCCGCGAGCACGCGCTTTGACCGGGTCAGTCGCCGGTCGCGCCGTCGATGCGTTCGCGCAGCAGATCGGCGTGCCCGTTGTGCCGGGCGTACTCCTCGATCATGTGGATGTAGACCCAGCGGAGGTTGTACACCAGTTCCGGGCGGCGGGGATGCGGGAAGGTGTGCTCGAGCGACAGGTCGGCGACCGCGGCGTCGGCCAGCTCGATCTCCTGTAGGAAGAGCGCGAAATCGGTTGCGGGGTCGGCCTGTTCGGTGTCGTCGAAGTCGCCGTCCGGATTGTCTGTGCTGCAATAGATGTAGTCCACGTCGATGGCAGCCGCGGCCAGGCGGAACCAGCCGCGCTCCACCTCGGACATGTGCCGGACCAGGCCGTGCAGCGACAGCGACGAGGGTGCGACGGCCCGCTCTCCGAGCTGCTTCGCGTCGAGTCCCGCGCACTTCTGCAGCAGGGTGTCGCGGTGAAAGTCGAGCCAGGCCTGCAACATCGGCCGCTCGTCGGCGATCAGCGGCGGCTTGGTTCGGGTGCGGTCGGGTGCGGTCCAGGTCACGCGGCGACTGTAACTCGATGAGGTGGCCGGCGGCTCGTGATTTATCTCCGGGCGTCAGCTCGGACGAGTGAACTGTTTCGCTCTGTCGCCGTGCAACCGGCCGGCGGGCAGGGTGCGCCCGCACAGCACCAGCAGCAGGTCTTGCGCGGCGCCGGACACGACCTCGCCGGACCCATAATTCCATTCCAGGTCATCGGCGCGCAGCTGGATTCCTTTGAGATCAACTCCGAAGAATTTGACGCTCTTGGCATTGATCGAGTCCAGTACCAGGCGCAATCGGTCCTCGGGCACCTTGCGGTCCAAGCCGAGCGCGACGGTGATGTCCAGACCGTGGATGACATCGTGACTAAGCGCACCCTCGAACCCGCCACCCGGCGGCTTCCACGGGTGAGCGACGTTGTCCCACAACCACTTCAGCAGGTCCTCCGCGGACAGCTCCGCGGCGTCGTGCCGGGCGGTCCGATCCGACATCCGATGGAAACTGCCCGCCGCGCGCACCATCTCGAACGCGAACCGCGGCCCCGACAGCCGATACGGCATGGTCATGTGCGCGACGACCTCACGCACCCGCCACCCCTTGCACAGGGTCGGCGCATCCCAGCTCTCCGCGTCGAGCCCGGCCAACAGCTCGGCAAGGTCGGTCCGCTCGTCCGTGATCGCCTTGCGCACCTGGGTCTCCGTCATCATGTCTCCTCGCCCGAGATCATTCCCCGCCACGCCGCGAGATGCCATACGACGCGGGAAATTCGTGATCCTGCAACAGGATCGGGGGCGGTGGTTGGGGCGCATTTGCCGGGGACCGGCGGGGATCTGCATGATGGGCTGGATATCAGTGCGCACGCCGCGACCATCCCAGGCATCCGGAGTAGAGCTGTGACCTCACCTATTGCACCGTTCGATGCGGACTACCTCGTCGATCCGTACGTGGTGCACCGCAAACTTCGGGAGAGCGCACCTGTGCACCGCGTCGTGCTTCCGGATGGTTCCGAAGCATGGTTGGTCACCAGGGAGGCGGATGTCCGCAGGGGGCTCGCCGACCCTCGGCTGTCGATCGACAAGCGCTCGTCCAGCACGGGGTACACGGGTTTCGCCCTCCCGCCGGTGTTCGAGGCGAACCTGCTCAATATCGACGCTCCGGACCACACGCGCCTGCGCCGCTTGGTTTCGCATGCCTTCACCCGCCGGCGCGTCGACAGCCTGCAAGGCAAGATTCAGGCGGAGACCGACCTCCTGCTCGATCGTCTCGCCGAGCGTGAACAGTCCGAACTCATCGCCGATTTCGCCGCTCCGCTGCCACTGACCGTCATCGGAGACCTGCTCGGCATCCCCGGCGAAGATCGCGAGCGATTCCGGGGCTGGACCAACGCGCTGCTCGCGCCCGATCCGAACCAGCCGGGGCAGGCGAAAGAAGCCGTCGTCCAGATGGCGCAATTCATGGTCGACCTGGTCGCCGCCAAACGTGCCACGCCTGCGGACGACTTTCTGTCCGACCTGATCGCGGTGCGTGACGCGGGTGATGTGCTCACCGAGAACGAGCTCGTCTCGCTGGCCTTCCTCATCTTCTGGGCGGGCTACGAAAATGCCGTCAAGCTCATCGGGAAGGGTGTACTGGCGTTGCTGGACCACCCGGAACAACTTGCCGCATTGCGGGTTACCGCGCCCTCGATCAGCGATTCCGCGGTCGAGGAACTGCTCCGCTACGCCCACCCGAGCCAATTCGCCATCCGCCGATTTCCCACCGAAGACATCACCATCGGTGACGTCCGAATCCCCGCCGGCGAAACCGTGCTGCTCGGTACCGCATCCGCCAATCGGGATCCATTGTTCGTGCCCGATCCCGAAACACTCGACCTGTCGAGACCGGACAACGCGCACCTCGCCCTCGGCCACGGCATTCACTATTGCCTCGGCGCCCCATTGGCCCGACTCGAAACTCGTATCGCTCTCGGCAGCCTGCTACACCGCTTCCCGCGAATCGAGTTGGCGATACCGCGCGACCAAATCCGCTGGCGTTCCTCATTCCGTGAACACGGCCTGCACGCGTTGCCATTGTTCCTCGGCGGCTAGGCGGGGCTGGGCAGGTGTTTGCGGTGGCGTCCGTGCTGCCCGGACCAGGTGAATCGCTGGGCGTTGTCGCCGTGCAGCGTTCCGTCGGGAAGCGTGCGGCCGCACAGCACCAGCAGTAGATGCTGGGCGGCGCCGGAGAGGACTTCGCCGGAGCCGTAGCTCCAGTCCAGGTCTTCGGCGCGTAGTTCGATTCCGTTGAGGTGGACGCCGAAGAACTTGACGCTCTTGGGATTTACCGCGTCCAGCACGACGCGCAGCCGATCCTCCGGCACCCTGCGCTCCAGTCCGAGCGGGACCGTGATGTCCAACCCGTGGATGACGTCGTGGCACAACGCGCCCGCGAACCCGTAACCCGGCGGCTTCCATGGGTGAGCGACGTTGTCCCACAGCGACTTCAGCAGATCCTCGGCGGTGAACCGGGCCGCGTCCTGATGGGCGGCATGATCGGCCAGTCGATTGAAACCGCCTGCCGCCCGGAGCAATTCGAGCGCGAAGCGTGGTTCGGACAGGCGGAACGGCAGGGTGATGTGCGCGACGACCTCGCGCACCCGCCAGCCCCGGCACAGCGTGGGCGCGTCCCAGCTCTCGGCGGCGAGGCCGGTCAAGATTTCGGCGAGTTCTGTCCGTTCCGCCGTGATCGCCGCGCGCACCTCGGTATCGGTCATTGTTTCTCCTCGCCGCGACCATTCCTCCCGTGTCCACAGATATCCCCGGCCACTAATTCGTTCGGCCGGGCAGGACGCTGCCGCGTAATTGATTGGGATTTGTCGGGTATATCCCGTGCGGCGATGCTATGCCGGATACCGGTCAAAACGCCGGAGTGTGGGAACTCGGCGTTTCAAACCGGCGTGTCGCGCTCGCGAACTAGACGGGTTTCAGGAAAGTCCCTGCGTGGAGGGTGGTGCCGAAGCCGGGGGCGAAGGTGCCGTATTCATAAACGACGTGCCCGCCGACAATGGTGGCGGCCACGGCCCGATCATTGCGATTGACCATCCGATTCAGTCCGGCGATACCCGGAAATGGCGTTTCGGCGTAGGCGGCGCTCGACTCGTCGAAACCTGCCGGGTCGATGACGGCGATATCGGCGCGGGCGCCCTCGTGCAGGCGGCCTGCGTCGAGGCCGTACCAGTCGGCCAGTTCGCCGGTCAGCCGATGCACCGCCGCCTCGATCGGCATGAAGTCGCGCTGCTGCGTGCGTTCGAGCATGCGCAGGCCGAAGTTGTAGAAGGCCATATTGCGCAGGTGCGCACCGGAGTCGGCGAATCCGACCTGCACGTTGGGGGAGCGTTGCAGCCGGTCGAGCACGTCGTCGCGATCGTTGGCGATAACGGTGCGCCAGCGCAGCTTCG
Source organism: Nocardia colli (assembly GCF_008704205.1). Classification (GTDB taxonomy): domain Bacteria; phylum Actinomycetota; class Actinomycetes; order Mycobacteriales; family Mycobacteriaceae; genus Nocardia; species Nocardia colli. The sequence goes on from NZ_VXLC01000028.1 coordinate 42,205, forward strand.
CGCCGTGCGCGACAGCGAGGTCGAGCAGCGCGTCGGCGGGATGGATGCCGCGCTCGTCGGCCACCTGCCCGAACGACTTGCCGACCACCTCGGCCTCGGGGCAGGCCACGATCTGGGCGTCGTAGAGGTCGCGATGCCACACCCGCGGACCGTATTTCTTCGCCAGATCCTTGCGGAACTGCCTGCGGTAGGACTCGTCGGCCAGCAGCTCGCCGCGCTTCATCACGTCGCGGATGTTCAGCGCCGCGACGCCGGAGCCGAACTCCTCGAACACCACCAGATCGACGCCGTCGGCATACACCTCGAACGGCACCGGCAGGTGCTGCCACCGGAACGCCGCCCCGCCAACGATATTCGCGATCCAGGCCGCCGCGATCGCGGCCCGCGCGGTCGTGCGATCGGCTTTGACATCCATACCCGCGATCAGGGTTGTCTTGAGCGGCTTACGGAATCGACCGGCACTCTGCGCGAAGTAGCGCGCGATCTCCAACCGCGAGGTGAGATTCGGCGTGCTCTGATGAATCCGATTACGCTGCCGCAGAATCTTGTTCAGCGCCGCGTACTCGCGCCAGCTCGCATAGGTCGACGGCAGCTGCCTGGTCGGGAAGCGCACCCCCTCCAGCTTCGAGAACGAGCTGCGGATGGTGGACAGGCCGAGGAAGCCGGCATCGAGCGCGTCGGTCAGCATCTGCCGCATGCGATTGAGCTCGTCGCCGGTCGGCTGTGCCTGTGGGTCGACCGCGCGACCGAGTCCCATGACGGCGACTCGGATGTCCGAATGTCCCAGCAGTGCGGCCACATTCGCGCCGAGCGGCCGCGCGGCGAGCGACTGGGCGTAGGCGCGCGGCCCGTCCCAGTCCTTGTGTTCCTTGACCGCCGAATGCACCGCGTCCCAGGGCAGCGCCTCGACTCTGGCGAACATGTCCGCGCAATCGTCGGCCTCGGCGTACACCGTGGACAGCGAGCAGTTCCCGATCACCACCGACGTGACGCCGTGCCGCACCGACTCGCCGAGTCCGGGGCTGCCGAGCACCTCCGCGTCGTAGTGGGTGTGCACGTCGAGCATGCCCGGAATGACCCACTTGCCGGTCGCGTCGATGGTCTGCGCGCCGTCCGGCAGCGGTTCGGCGCTGATCGTGACGACCTTGCCGTCCCGGATGCCGACGTCCGCGGTGCGCGGTGGCGAGCCCGCGCCGTCGAACACCGACCCGCCGCGAAGTACCACGTCGTACCGCGTCATCTGCGCCTCCATGCCCTCCGGTATCTGATACCACCGGTAATGAGTACATGGTCGCACGGGTAGTTACCCGAGGTCACCTGTTGGCCGTAGATGGGCCTATCCATCCAGGCCGCGCGCAGAAACGAATACGAGAACGGTGGGTCGCTCGGTCCACTCGCTGTCGCGGCAGCGGAAATCATCGAGAACGGGGATCATGCATGCGCGTCGGGTCCAATACGCTGGCCGCCTTGTGTGTCGTGGCGCTGGTCGGCCTGTTGCCGTCGAGTGCGGCGCGGGCGGACATCAGCATCAAAGGCATCGACGTCGCGGCCGGCGGGGTCAACTGGGCCGCTGTGCAGAAGGAGGGGGCCGCGTTCGCCTACCTCGAGGCGACCGAGGGGCGAGATCACGTCAATGCGCCGTTCGATGAGCTGATCACCGGCGCGAGCAAAGCCGGTCTGTTCCACGGCGCGTATCACGTTGCCGCGCCCGATCTGAGCAACGGCATGGACCAAGCCAATTACTTCGTCGAACACGGCGGCGGTGGCTCGACTGCGGCTGACCAACGCACGATGCCCGGCGCCATCGTCCTGCGGGACGGTTCCAAGACGGACAAGTGCTATGGACTCGACCCCACGGCGATGGTCAGCTGGCTGGCAATGTTCGACAACACGTACATCAATCGGGCGAAGGGCCCGCACCCGGTGATCGCGACCACCGCCGAATGGTGGAAAACCTGCACGGGCGATTCCCATGCATTCGGTGCGAACCCACTGTGGCTGCTGCACTCCGCCGATACGGCCGAGCAACTGCCCGGGGGCTGGCAGGCGTATGCCCTCGTGCAGTACGAAGTCTCCGGATCCAAGCGGGGCAAGGACAAGTTCAACGGGAGTAAAGACACGCTGAACAACTTCGTCCTGCCGCAGCAGGATTGAGTGTCAGATGTTGCGGCAGTCCAACGGTCGCGACACCGATTGCTCAGGTCCTCCGCTCGTGACTTCGCCGCCGGCGTCGCGGTGCCGGAACGGGCGGCACCGCGCCGGACCTGCCGTAGAGATCCCCTTGCGCCCGCTGATATTCCGCCCGGATACGGCTGCCGATCGCCGGAGCGTCCGGCGCGGGAATCTCGGCGACCGTGCGCGCGGACCAGATCGGTGGCTCCGCCGCACCGCTGAGCGCCCACGCCGCCTGCCGGGCCGCGCCGAGCGCCACGTACTCGTTCGGCTGCGGAACGGTCACCGGCACACCGAAGATCTGCGCGGCGATCTCCGCGACCAGCGAGGAGCGAGCAGCCCCACCGATCAACAGAATTCGCCGCACCCCGGTACCTCGCGAACGCAGATGATCGAGCGCCTCGGCCATGTTGCACAGCATCCCCTCGAACGCGGCGCGAGCAATGTGGCTGGGGCGCATGGTCTCCGGACGCAGACCGTGCAAACTGCCGGTGGCATGCGGCAGATTCGGTGTACGTTCGCCGGACAGATAGGGGAGCAGCACCAGCCCGTCCGCTCCCGGCGGCGCTTGCGCGGCAAGCGATTCGAGCGTGGCGAGATCGACGCCGAGCAAGTCGGCGGCGTATTCGAGCACTCGCGCGGCATTGAGCGTGCAGACCAGCGGAAGGAACGCCCCTGTCGCATCGGCGAATCCGGCGACCGCCCCGCTGGCATCGGCACTGGGCGCCACGGACCGCGCGAAGACGGTCCCGCTCGTGCCGAGTGAAACCACAACATCGCCCTCGCCGAGCCCGAGACCCAGTGCGGCCCCGGCATTGTCACCGGTCCCCGCCGCGACTAGCGCCCCGCCCGGCGTGCGCCCGGCGACCTCGGCCGGCGCGAGCACCCGCGGCAACTCGGGCGTCCGTCCGCGAAACCCGAGCGCGAGCAGGTCTTTGCGATACTCGCAATCGGCTGGCGACCAGTATCCGGTGCCGGAGGCATCGCCGCGATCGGTCGTCGGTTCGAGCCCCGGATTCGACGGTCCGCCGCCGCGCAGCCGCCAGGTCAGATAGTCGTGCGGCAGCATCACCCGAGCGGTGCGGTCGGCCAGCTCCGGCTCGTGATCGGCCAGCCACCGCAACTTGGTCACGGTGAACGCGGCGAGCGGAACACTGCCGACCGCCTCGGCCCACGCCTGCGCCCCACCGAGTTCGAGAATCAGCTCATCGGCGGCCGCGGCGGAGCGGACGTCGTTCCACAGCAGCGCGTCGCGGACCGGATTCCCGTCGGCGTCGACCGCGACCATGCCGTGCTGCTGGCCGGCCACCGCGATCGCGTCCACCTGCTCGAACAACCCGTCGCCCGCCGCGCACAACGCCTCCCACCACGCCTGCGGCGCCACCTCGGTGCCGTCCGGATGCCGGGCCTGCGCCTGGTGCAGGATCTCCCCGGTGTCCGCCGCGCAGACCACCACTTTGCAGGACTGAGTAGAGCTGTCCACCCCGGCCACCATTGCCGCACACATACGCTCCACCTTGCACCCGAACCGTCCCCGCACGACGCAATTCGGGTATTCGATGCCCGGATCGGGCAGACTGGCTCGGTGACCGACGATCCGGACCGACCTGCCGACGTGCATGTCCGGACCGGTGCCGGAACCCCGGTACCGGAGCTGACCGACGACCTGCTCACCGAAATGCTGGACGAGCCGCCCGATCCGGAATGCCCGTTCATCGTGATCAACCGCGGCGAACACGAGTACATCCAGACCCGCCTGCTCCCCGACGGCGTCTACGAGATCGAGCACCGCGCCGACGGCTCCGACGAGCAGTTCCAGGTGTACACCCCCGACGCCCGCCTGGTCCGGGACGTCATGTGGGCATGGGTGGACAAGGACCCGTGGTGGCACGACGCCGTCGCCTGGTACCGGGTCGACCCGGCGGTCGCGGAGGTGCAGTCCGTGCTCCGGGACTTCGACGATCTGCTGGGCGGCATGGACGTGCTCGACGGCATTCAGGCGTCTATGGACGACGCCCTGGCCCGCGCCGACGAGCTGCTCGCCATGGACATCGACGAGCTGAAGGTCGAGCCCGACGAATCACCGTGACGGCACGGCCCGGTAGTACCACGCGGTGCTGGCGATATCCGAATTCTCCAGCGGCAGATAGGCATCCCCCTGCCAGCCGAGGGCCTGCACGGTGACCCGCAACTCGCGGTCGAAGCAGATGGGGTCGCGCTTGTGCCAGCGGTACATGCCGAATTGCTGGTAGGGCTCGTAGATCTGGTCCGGCGGCAGCACCTGCACCAGTCCGACGTACGGCGCGGAGTACCTGCGGTACGTGCCGTCGATGTCGAAATTCCAAGCGCCGCCGAAGTAGTCCTCGGTGCCGGTGCCGCAGAGGGTCGGGAACTCGCTGTCGCCGTCGAGGAAGAACTTGAACTCGCCCTCACCCCACCAGCCGGGGGCGTTGGGCCGCATCGCGAGGTAGGTACCGACATAACGCCCCGGTCCGGGGACCGTGTCCAGCACCGTGTGAATGGCGGGGTGGCCCAGCGGATTTCGGCGTGACCACTGGGTGTGCAGGTACCCGGCGGTGGCCGGCACGTCTTCCTCGGTGTAGGTGACCTGGTAGTACACCGGAACCGTACGGCCGGAGTGGTTTTCCAGAGTGATCCTGGCGTGTTCGCGAAATGGCATGGGCCAGTAGCTGTTCAGGCCACCGGCCGGTGCAACCACCACCATCTCCGACTCCACCAGGGCCAGTTCGTCCCAGCCGTTGCAGAAGAAGTAGCCGAGTGGCAGCTCGATGGCGGGCTCGGTCGCATCATCCCAGGAGATCCGCAGCGTGATGTCGCGCAGCGCACCACGATCGGTGGTCAGCCAGATGTGGCGGACCACGCCGGGGCCGGAAATATCGGCCAGGGTGGCGGTTTCACCGTCGTCGAGCAGGATCGACGGTGACACCTTCCAGCCGACCCCGAGGAACCGGGCCGCGTGCGCGCCGGTACCGGTGGTCGCGCGGCCGCCCTGTCCGGGAGCGCCCGTCGGGTTCTCGGCGCTGATCGACCGCGTGCGCGTGTTGTCCAGCTGCCATAGTTCCATCGGGCGCCTCCAGGGTTGGTTTACAGGCCGGGCCAGCCATATCTACTCGGGATCGGCGCGAGTCCCGCCATCCGCGAGGTCGCGCCGGGCACGGCCGGGACGACCGCACCGTACGGATCGGCCGGGGCGCCGTGCTGTTCGGCGAATTCCCGGCGGATCTTTTCCATATCCAGCCATTTGATGTTCTGGACCAGTTCTTCGAGCGATTCGGAATCGATATAGCCCGCCTCGTTGTAGACGAGCAGGCCCTCGCGATAAGCCATCAGCGTCGGATACGCGCTGACCTCCGCCGCGTTCTTCATCGCTTCTTCCGCCACGGCGTCGACCGTGCCGTGCACGATGTCGGGGTGCCGCTCCGCCGACGACTCGTACACCGGGGCGAACCGGGTACACCAGCCGCACCAGTCGGCCCACCAATCGACGAGCACGATCGGGTGGCGGGTGATGACGGCCTCGAAATTCGCCGGGGTCAGGGGGAGAGTGGGCATGAGATCCTCGTATTGATTCCGACAGAGCAACCCTGCATCCTCGCATGGCCGGCGAGGCTCAGGAAAACACCCCCTTGCGGTGTTGTTCGCTCGCGAGGAAATGGGTAATAGCAGTACTGCATTCGTACAGTTCGCGGTAGCGCCGGTAGTACGCCTCGTATTCTTCGGTGCGTTCAGGATAAGGCTCGACGGTGCTGACCACCGGATTCCAGTCCGCGGTGTCGACGCCCGCGGCTTCGGCGGCGAGGAGGGCATCGCCGAGGCAGGCGCCGATCGTCTCGGCGGGCAGTTGCTGGGGCAGGCCGGTGACATCGGAGACGATCTGCGTCCACAGTCCGCCCTTGGTGCCGCCGCCGACGGCGACCAGCCGTCCGGCTTGTCCGCCGGCCTCGGTCATCGCCGCGAGGTTGTGCCGCACGCCGTAGGCGATGCCTTCCAGGACCGCCCGATACAACTCGGCGCGTCCGTGTCCGAGAGTCAGCCCCGCGACGATGCCGCGGGCGTCCGGATCGAACAGCGGCGTGCGCTCGCCGGCGAAATAGGGCAGTACCAGCAGGCCGCGGCCGCCGGCGGGTACCTGCGCGGCCTCGGTGACGAGGTCGGAGAATTCGCCGCCGACCAGGTTGCGCAGCCAGTCGGTCACCGCGCCGGAGGTGGCCATGCCCGCGGCGAGAGTGTATGTGCCGGGCCAGGTTCCGCAGGTGCCCCACAGTCCGGGGTGCGGGCGCGGATCGGTCAGCACCTGCACCAGGAACATGGTGGTGCCGTACATGACCATCGCGTCGCCCGGCGCGCGCACGCCGACGCTGGCCGCCTCGGCCCAGGCATCGATGGTGCCGGTGCTGACCGGAAGTCCTGCGGGCAGACCGGTACTCGCCGCCGCCTCGGCGCCGATCCGCCCGACGACCTCGGTCGGCCAGGCGAGTTCGGGCAGTGGTAGACCCGGCGCGACGAGTTCGGCCCAGTCCGTTGCCCATTCGCGGTTCAGCAGGTCGTACATCGGAACGCACTGGCTCGCCGACTGATGATCGAGCACGTAGCGACCGGTGAGCCGGTGCACCAGAAAAGAACTCGCCATCAGCAGCATGCGGGTTCCGGCGGCGACCTCGGGTTCGTGGCGGGCCAGCCAGCGCAGCTTCGGGCCGACCGCTTGACTGGTGAGTGGTGACCCGGCGCGCTCGAGGACCGCATGCTCGCCGAATTCGGTGTTGAGTTCCGCTATTTCGACGGTCGCCCTGGTATCGACGCCGTAGAGGATGGCGGGCCGCAGCGGCCGGCCGGTCGCGTCGGCGGGGAGCAGGCACGGGCCGATGCCGGAGACGGCGAGTCCGTCCAGGGGGACGCCGTCCGCCGCGGCGACGAGGTCGCGGATGATCGCGACGAAGTCCGCCCACCACACCTGCTCCGCATCGTGCTCGGCCCACCCTGGATGCGGCGTCGAAACACCGTGCGCTCGTGCGGATCTGGCCAGGACCGAGCCGTGCTCGTCGGTGAGTACACCCTTCGAGCTGGAGGTACCGATGTCGACGCCGAGGAACCTCGTCACCGGACGAACTCGTCGAGGGTGACGCCGAGCAGCTCGCACGCCGCCCGCACGGCGGCCCGATGATCGCCGGGCACCGCGTGAATGTGGTTGGCGCCGAAGCGGGACAGGAAATCCTCGGCGCGAGCATCCAGCCGGGCGAACGCGTGCGGCCACTCCCAGGTGGACTGCTTCATCAGCGCTTCGTTGGTCTCCTCGTCGTAGGTCTCGAAGTCGCCGAGCATCAACTGCATTCGATAGTCGCCGTCTTTGCGGGTGAGCCGGGCCAGCGTCATGCCGCCGGGTGCGGCGAGATGATGCACCGAGGCGCCGCCGGCCGGGAAGAAGAACACCTCGGGGTACAGGTGTACTTTGGCGAGGTTCTCCGCCGGGTCCGCGCTGCGGGCGGCGAACCAGGTCGCGTGCTGACCGGAATTGCACAGATCCCAGATGTCGCGATCGGCGTGATAGTGCCGCACATCGGCGAAAAGCACCGGGGTGCCGGCGATCTGCTTGAGCAGCTGCATGGTGAGCGCGCCGTCCATGTCCGCCTCGGTGGCGCACACGTGGGTTTCCTTCGGCCCGTTCCAGTCGTACGGATCGTTGAGGAAGGCCTCGGTGATGTCCATGGTGGCGAAGTACTGGGTGAGTTCGGGTTGCCCCTTGATGCCCGAGAAGTCCAGCCGCCATTCGGCGATCAGCTCACGCACCGCCAGATACGAGCGGATCTGCCGCTCCAAGATTTCCGGCGTCAGCTTCGCGCCGTCGTAATGCACGCCCGCGGCATGGGTTTCGAGCCATTCGCGGGCCGCCTTCGCCTCGCTCGCGTCGGCCAGCTCGGCCCGCCGGACGATCTCCCACTGATCGATCTCCTCGACGTCGATGCCGAAGATCCGTTGCCACTGATCGGTATTGGCGACCGCGGTGTTCATGCCCATCGGCCGTCCGCCGAAGCGGCCGAACGTGCTGCCGCGCAGGCTCGCCACCGCCGCGGCCGCGCTCGCTTGCACGCCGATCGCCTCGATGAGCGCGGGATCGGCCGGATCACCCCACAGCCGGGTGTGCGTGCGCCCGATCTGATCGAGCGCGCCGCCCGCGGCCAGCATGCCGACCATGCCGGGCTGCACCGGGTCGATATTCGACAGCAGCAGGAGCGGACCGGGCGTCGCGCCCGCGGCGAGCATGGTGAAATGCGGGAACGCCCAGACCGCGTAGTGGAAGACGGTCAGATCGACCTCGGCGGCCGCGACGCCGCGGGCCACCGAACTCGCCAGCGCGTTGTCACTGATCGTTTCCTCGCCGCGCACCACCTCGTGCCCGGCCTGGATCAGCGCGGCGACCAAGTGGTCCTCCGTCGAGCTGATGAAGTCCGCAATGCCCGCGTGCACATAATCGCGACCGTCGGACATGCTGATTACACCGATACGGGCCATGCCGGTCCTCCGCGCAGGGTGGTCGGATAGACGGTTTGATTCAAGAAATACCAGGCAGAACAAAACAATTGGGCGGATTCGGCAAATCGCACGAGCGCCCCGGGCGGTGACGTGCGCTTTGCTAGGGTCGCCCGATGGGAACGGACCCGGTGGGGCGGGTCGATGCCACGGCCTCATCCGACAATCGGCGCGACGTGCTCGTGGTCGGCGCCTATTACGCCGACCTCGTTTTCCACGGACTGTCGCGGCCCGTTCAGCCCGGTACCGAGGTGTTCGCGCGCGGCTTCGAGCTGCTGCCGGGTGGGGCGTTCACGCCGGCGATGGCGATGCGCAGGCTGGGGCACGACGTGGTCTGGTCGACGGACTTCGGCACCGATCTGTTCAGCGCGCAGGTGCTGGCGGCGGCGCGGGCGGAGGGGCTCGACGACAGCGGGTTTCGCCTGCACACGGTGCCGGTACGCAGCGTGACCGCGGCATTGTCCTCGCCGGTGGACCGGGCGATGGTGAGTTATCAGGATCCGGTCGCGGCGTATCCGCTGGCGATGGTGTTGCGCGAACATCGTGCGCGGGTGGTGATCCTGCCGCTGTTGCAGCAGGGCGACGACGTCCTCGCCGCACTCGAGGTCGCGCATCGGCTCGGGACCCAGGTATTCATGGACTGCCAGGACGTTCCGTGCACCCTCGAAACGCCGACGGTGCGCGAGATACTCGGCCGGGTGGATATTTTCGCGCCGAACGCCGATGAGGCAGTGCGAGTGACGGGCGCTCCGTCGCTCGACGCAGCCATTGATGTTCTTGCGGGCCTGGTGAATACGCTCGTCGTCAAGCGGGGCAGTGGGGGAGCCGTCGCGGTGCGAGACGGTTTCCGGTGCGAGATCGATTCGGTCCCGGTCGAAGTCGTCGACACCACCGCCGCGGGAGATTGCTTCAACGCCGGCTTTCTACACGCTCACCTGGCCGGCCGGCCGTTGTCCGGCTGCCTCGCCACCGCGGTGGCCTGCGGCGCGGCGGCCACGACGGCCCTCGGTTCCAGTGCCGCACCGGACTTGACGGAACTGCCACAGTGGCTTGCCCGCGTGCCCCGCGCCCGCTCCTTGTGAATATTCCGGCCGACGGTGTGATGCGGTCCTGCTATCGTTGCGTAGATGGCAACCGGCGAGGGTTCCAAATCTGTTGAGCCGGAAGCGAGTTCATCCGGCAATCGCTGCTGCGGCGTCGCTGCGGGCGGTTTGGATCCCGGACGGGTCCTGGTCACCGACCTGGACGGCACGCTGCTGGGCGGCACCGACGCCGACCGGCTGCGCCTGCGCAACGCGCTGACCCGCCATCCCGAGGTCACGGTGGTCTTCGCGACCGGTCGCGGGCTCGACTCGATCCGCGAGGTGCTGCGCGACCCGCTTGTGCCACAACCACGGTGGATCATCGCCGACGTCGGCGCCAGCATCGTCGACGGGACGGATCTGACCCCGGTCACCACGCTGCAGTCACGCGTGCGCGCCGGATGGCCCGGGGCCGAGGTCGTTCGCGCCGCCCTACGGCACTTTCCGGCGTTGACCTATCAGGAAGGTGTGACCCAGGACGGCCGCTGCTCGTTCCTGCTGCCACACCCGGACCTGACCCCGGAACTGATCGATACCGTTGTGGCGCTAGGCTGCTCGTGGCAGTACTCGGCGAACACTTACTTCGACGTGCTGCCCGCGAACGCGGACAAGGGCAGCGCACTCGTCGCGCTCGCCGAAGAACACGGCTGGTCGATGGACCGGCTGCTGGTCGCCGGCGACTCGGGCAACGACCGTTCGATGTTCGGCCGCGGCGCGCACGGGGTCATCGTCGGCAACGCCGAAAGTGGTCTGCTGGCAGCGGTTCCGCTGGCGCAAGCGGCGCATCGCCCGGACCTGCCGGGTGCCGCGGGCATTCTCGCGGCGCTGCGTGAACTCGGCTGGGTCGAACCCGACTATCCGCTGGTCGTCGGATACCACCGCGCACCGGTCACCTGGACGCCGGACGGCTGGCGAACCCCGTCGAGTCCCAACGGCATTCTGCCGACGCTGAACCGCGTGTTCACCGGCGACCTGCGGGCGGTGTGGGCGGCCGGCGTCGTCATCGAACCCGATGATTCCGTGCGGCTCGACGATCACGACACCGGACTTCCGCTCGCCTTCCTGCCGCTGACCTCGGCCGAGTGGCGCGAATACTTCCATCTGGCCTGCAAGGAGGCGCTGTGGCCGGTCCTGATGTCGCAACCGCACCGATTGCGCTTCGATCCCACCGCCTGGGCCGCGTATCGGGAGGTCAACGCGCGCTTCGCCGACCACATCAGCCTCCGGGCCGCCCCCGGCGCGACGGTCTGGCTGCACGATTACAACCTGTGGCTCGTGCCGGGCCGGTTGCGCGAGACGCGACCGGACCTCCGGGTGGGCTTGTTCCACCACACACCGTTTCCCGACCCGGACGTCTTCGCCGCGCTGCCGTCCGCCGCCGAGATCCGCGACTCCCTCGGCGCACTGGACTGGGCCGGTTTCCACACCGAGGTCTTCGCCGAACGCTTCCTCGGCGCACTGGCGGACCGCACACAACCGCCCGCGGTCGGCGTTCATCCGCTGGGCATCGACCGAGCGGCCATCGAAGAGCTGGCCCGCTCTCGCCCGCTCGACCGAGGGAAACCCGGTGGACCCGTGGTGCTTTCGGTCGAACGCCTCGACTACATCAAAGCCCCCGTGCAAAAGGTCGACGCCATAGCGGATCTCCTGGTCCGCCACCCCGAACTGCGTGGCGCCCTGCGCTTCCGGCTCGTGTGCCCACCACCGGAGCCCGGCATCACCGCCTACGACGACACCCGGCAGCTGCTCGAACGCCGCATCGACGAGGTCAACCGCGCCTGGTCGTCCGGCGACTGGCAACCCGTCGAATACCTCCCGCAGTTCCTGAGCTTCCCCGAGGTCATCGACCACTACCTGGCCGCCGACGTGTTCTGGGTGACCTCGCTCCAGGACGGGATGAACCTGACCGCCAAGGAGTTCATCGCCGCCCAGGCCGCGGTGCACGGTTGCGGCGCGCTCGTCCTGTCCCGGCATGCCGGGGTGGCCGAACAACTGGCGTCCGGGGCACTGCTCACCGAGCCGAATTCACCCGCCGATCTCGTCGAAACCCTGCATCGCGCACTGCATCTCCCACCTGCACAACGCAGGCAGCGTCTGTCCTGCCTGAGTGACCTTCTCGGGCAACACAATCCGGCCGAATGGGCCGCCGAGATCATCGCGGCGATCCAGGCCGCCCGCGGCCGCGCGGCCGACCGCGCGGCCTGAACCCGCTACCGCGGCACGGCTCGCACGGAGTAGGGATCGCGGGCCGGTGGGAAGGTGAGCGTCGCGAGGTACACCCCGCCCTGCCCCCAGCCCGCACTGGTGATCCACCAGCGAACGTCGTCGTGCACCAATTCGGCTGCGTGTGAAGCGATATGGCCGACCTTGTCGCCGATCCGGAAGCAGAACGGGTTGTCACTGCGGAACACGTCGGTGCCGACGTAGTCCGGCCGCGGGCCGATGAACAGATACCACCAACCGTCCTGCTGAACGACGAACGGCGACTCGGTATTTCCCGCGTCGGTGCCCACGGTCGGATCGGTGTAGGCGATGTGCCGGTCGCCCCAGTGCACGAGATCGGTGCTGGTGCGGTAGGCGACCACATGGTTCCCGCCCGCGGGATCGCTTGTCGCGCAGTAATACATCACCCACTGATCGCCGACCCGGGCGACCATCGGGTCGCGCGCGTCGTACCCGTCGCGGAACAGCGGCCCGGAACGCCTGCGCGCCCAGGTGAACATGTCCGTGGAGGTCGCCAGATTGATCTGCACCGCGGTCCGGTCCTCGCCGCCACCGGCATAGAACATGTAGTACCGCCCGTGCGCCGCGACCACGTGCGGTGCCCACAGATGCGTCTCTCCGTATTCCGGGTCGACCTCGAGCGCCGGTGGTTGCTTGGTCCATGGACCGAGCAGCTCATCCGCCGTCGCGTGGGCGAACTCGACCTCTTCGAACGGATTCGCGGGCTCCGGATGCGTGATCCCGAACAGATGCCACCGCCCGGCCGTGTCCCGGACGATCGTGTGATCGTTGATGTACCAGGGCTCGGCCTCCCCGGCGCCGGGATCGTAGATACGCACAAAGGCGCCCGCACAGACCACATCGCGCATCGCCATACGTCTCATCATCCTCGCCCCACGGCCGATCACCCGCACTGATGCGGTTCGGGTATCGCATTGTGGCCGGTTCAGTGCCGTGGTCGCAGCGCCCCCGACCCGGCGGCGGCCAGCAGGACGAACACCACCGGAACCGCGAGTCCCACCGCCAGACCGTGGTTTTGGGCGACGAAACCGATCAGCACGGGACCGGTGAAGAAGCCCAGATAGCCGACGAAGGACACGTTCGCGATCGCCTGAGCCGGGTGCACGCCTGGAACGCCGCCGCTCGCCGCGAAGGCGAGGGGCAGGGTGAACGAGATGCCGAACCCGAATACCGCCACACCGAGCAACGCCGGGACCATGCCCCCGCTGAGCAAGGCCGCACCCAGGCCGAGCCCGGCCGCGAGCGTGCCGAGCAGGAACGGCCGCACCGGACCGAACCACGCCACGAGCCGGTCGCCGATCAGCCGTCCGGCGAACATCGCCCCGGCGAACAGCGCGAACCCCAGCGCCGCGACCGACGTGCTGGCGTGCGTCTCGTCGCGCAAGTAGACCGCGGTCCAATCGTTGGCCGCGCCCTCGGCCATCGCCACGCAGGACGCGAGCAACCCGAGCACGATCAACCGGACCGGCCAGCGCCGCGCCCGGCCGCGCGGGCCCGACTCGCGCCGCGCCATGCGGTCGGTGGACGACGGCAGCATCCCGCGCGCGCCGAGCACGGCCGCCACGACGACCAGCGCACTGACACCGACGAAGTGGGCGGTGAGCGGCACGTGTGCGCGCTCCACCGCGGCGCCGACCACCGAACCGCCGATCATGCCCAAGCTGAAGCAGGCGTGGATGCCGGACAACAGCGGCCGTCCGCTGGCCTGCTCCACGGCGACGCCGTGCGCGTTCATGGCGACGTCCACGACGCTGTTGACCACCGCGAAAACGAACACCGCGGCGGTCAGCGCGGCCAGATTCCGGCCGGCCAGCAGCCCGGGCAGGCAGAGCGCGAACAGCGGCACCGCCGCCTGCAGGGTGGCGCGACTACCGAACCGCAAGGTGACGAGCTTGCCGAGTTGCAGCCCGAGCACCGCTCCGAGGTTCATGCCCGCGAATGCCGTTGCCAGCCCGGCTTCGTCGAGGCCGAGCTGATCCTTGACGGTGGGTGTGCGGGAAACCCACGTCGCGAACAGCGCCCCGCTGAGCAAGAAGGTCGACCGGACCGACCACAGCGCTGCCCGCACGTCGGTGGATGGGCCCGAAGTCAGCATAGGCACGCGGCTCGCTCCTTTCGCTGTGCGCCCGGTCGTGACCGGGGCGCGAATCAGCCAGCGAAACACGAAAATGAGAGCCCGGCAACACGTTTACGCCATGCGTGTGATCGCCGCGGCTTAAACTGGTTGGGCGGGTTCGGATAGCGTCGATCCGGGTCCCGCAGAGAGTTGCCATGCATACCGATCTCAACCCGCGCCGGTGGGTGGAGTTCGCGGAGATCGACAATGTGCGCGATCTCGGTGGCCTACCCGTGAATGACGGCGGCACAACCCGTTTCGGGGTCGTCTATCGCTCCAGCACGCCGCAGCAAGTGTCCGAAGCCGATCTGGCGCAGCTGCTCGGTCCCATGGGTCTGCGGACCCTGGTGGATCTGCGCACCACCGCCGAGGCGGCGCAGGAGGGATACGGCCGGCTCGCGGAAAGTGCTGTGCGCCTGGTGAATCTGCCCGTGTGCACATCGACGAGCGCGGCCGCGCCCAGCGAGCTCGGGTCAGATGCGCACCCGCTCGACCAGTGCGGGCTGTATCGCGAACTCCTTTCCGGCAGCGGCGAATCCATGGTCGCCGCCGCCCGCCTCATCGCCGACACCGGCCGCCATTCGGTCGTCTTCCATTGCGCCGCAGGCAAAGACCGCACCGGCATCCTCGCCGCCGTCCTGCTCGATGCCATCGGCGTTCGCGCCGAAGCCATCATCGCGGACTACGTACTCACCGCCGAGCGCATCGTCGCGATCCGCGCCCGGCTCGCCACCATGGTCTCCTACCAGGGTCTCCCGCGGCTGTCCCGGTCCGGCATCTTCGCCGTCGATCCGGCGCCCATGCGCCGCTTCGTCGCCGGCTTGCGCGCCGAGTACGGCGGGGCGGCCAACTGGTTGCGCGCGAACGGCCTGACCGCCGCCGAGCTCGCCGAACTGCGCCGGGTAATGGTCGAGTAACCGGCCTATGCCGCGTCGGTCAGGCTGCGCCGCAGGTAGTCGGCGGTGATCGAGTTCGCGTCCGCGAGCAGCGCGGCCGGCGTTCCGGCGAACACGATCTCACCGCCGTGCTTGCCGCCGTCCGGACCGAGGTCGATCACCCAATCCGCGCGTTTGACCACGTCCAGGTCGTGCTCGATGACGATCACCGTGTTGCCCGCGTCGACCAGCCGGTCCAGCAGCGCCATCAACGTGTCGACATCGGCCATGTGCAGGCCGGTGGTCGGCTCGTCGAGAACGTAGATCCCGCCGCTGCGGTGCAGGTGATCGGCCAGCTTGATCCGCTGACGTTCACCGCCCGACAGCGAGCTGAGCGAACGGCCGAGGGTGAGATAGCCGAGCCCGACCTCGTTCAACGACCGCAACGGCGTGCGGATCTTGCTGTCGGCGTTGCCGTCCCAGAAGTCCAAGGCCTGCTCGGCGGTCATGTCCAGCACGTCGGCGATGGACGCGCCGCGCACCGTGTACGGGAGCACCTCCGGCCGGAAGCGCCGGCCGTGACAGGTCTGGCAGACGGTGGTGATCGGATCCATATAAGCGAGGTCGGTGAAAATAACGCCCGCGCCGCCGCATTCGGCGCACGCACCCTCGGAGTTGAAGCTGAACAGTCCCGGCTGCACGCCGTGCTCCCTGGCGAACAGCTGCCGCATCGGGTCCATGATCCCGATGTAGGTGGCGGGGCTCGAGCGCCGCGACGCGTGAATCGCGGACTGGCTCACCGCGATCGCGTCGGGGTGCGCGGCCAGGAACGCCCCGGAGACCAGCGTGCTCTTGCCCGAGCCCGCCACCCCGGTGATCGCGGTCAGCACGCCGGTCGGGAACCGCGCGGTGACGTTCTTCAAGTTGTGCAACGCCACGTCGGAAACGGTGAGCCACCCGGTCGGCGTGCGCGTGACCTCCTTGACCGGCGATACCCGGCGCAGCAGCTCGCCGGTCAAAGTGCCCGAGGCGCGCAGCTTTTCGACCGTGCCCTGGAACTTGACCTGCCCGCCGTGCGCACCCGCGCCGGGACCCATGTCCACCACCTGATCGGCGATCTGGATGACGTCAGGGGAGTGCTCGACCACCAGCACCGTGTTTCCCTTGTCGCGCAACAGGATCAGCAGATGGTTCAACCGGCCGACGTCGCGCGGATGCATGCCGACGCTCGGTTCGTCGAAGATGTAGGTCATGCCGGTGAGGCTCGAGCCGAGGTGCCGAACGACTTTCAGCCGCTGCGCCTCACCGCCGGACAGCGACGAGGTCTCCCGGTCCAGCGAGAGGTAGCCGAGCCCGACCTCCTCGATCCGGCGCAGCCGTTCGATGGCGGCGCCGGCGATCACCGAGGCCATCGGATCGTCGATCGCGCCGAGCACCTCGATCAGATCCGACACCTCGAACCGGCCGTAGTCGGCGATGCCGAGCCCATCGATCCGGCTGGCCAGCGCGGCCTGACTCAGGCGCGCCCCGCCGCAGGACGGGCAGATCTCCTCGGTCACCACCTCTTTCGCCGCCGCCCGGTTCTTGTCCGACAACGAGTCGAGATCGCGCTTGATGTACAGGCGATCGAACCGTTCGAGCAGCCCCTCGTACGCATTGCTCCCCATGCCGCCGGTCTTGTTCGGCCGCGGCACCCGGAAGCCGTTGCCGCGCAAGAACAGCTGCCACTCCTCGGCAGTGAACTCACGCAACGGCTTGTCCGGATCGAACAGCTGCGACTGCGCGTAGAGCTGCCATTGGAACGTGCCGATCGCGAACGGCGCGAACGTGATCGCGCCCTCGTTGAGCGACTTGCCGGTGTCCAGCAGCTTGTCCAGGTCCGGCCGCACCACATGCCCCAGCCCGCCGCACTCCTGGCACATGCCGAGCGGGTCGTTGAACGAATAGCTGGTCGCCTCACCGGCACTCGGCTCGCTGTGCCGGGAGAACAGCACCCGGATGATCGACTGGATGTCGGTCATGGTGCCGACGGTGGAGCGCGAGTTGCCGCCGATCGGCCGCTGATCGACCACCACGGCGGGCGCCAGGTTGTCGATCGCGTCCGCCTCGGGCCGCTCGTACTTCGGCAGCCGATTGCGGATGAACCAGGTGTAGGTCTCGTTCAGCTGGCGCTGTGACTCGACCGCGACCGTGCCGAACACGATCGACGATTTCCCCGAGCCGGACACCCCGGTGAAGACCACGATCTTGCCCTTGGGGATCTCCAGCGTGATGTTGCGCAGGTTGTTCTCCCGGGCGCCGACGATCTGGATGGTGTCTCGCTCTGCATTCACGACAACCACGCTATGCGGCAATGAGGTCAGGATCAGTCCTCATTGCGCGTCATACTGAAACGGTGACCGAGACCGCCGCGCGGCTGCTGCAACTGCTGGCGCTGCTCCAGACCCGCCGCGAATGGACCGGCCCCGAGCTGGCCGATCGCCTGGGCGTCACCGTGCGCACGGTGCGCCGCGACATCGAACGGCTGCGTGAGCTGGAGTACCCGGTGCACGCCAGCCTCGGCTCGGTCGGCGGCTATCGGCTGGAGGCGGGGACCGATCTGCCGCCGCTCCTGCTCGACGACGAGGAGGCGGTCGCGATCACCCTCGGCCTGCGCAGCGCCGCGCAGGGCTCGGTGGCGGGAATCGAGGAGTCGGCCGCGCGGGCGCTGGTCAAACTTCAGCAGGTATTGCCGTCGCGGCTGCGCGGGCGGGTGGACGCGGTCGATTCGGCGACCGTCTCGCTCGGCGGGCCGGCGGCGGGGCCGCGCGTCGACCCGGAAACCTTGGTCGTGCTGGCCGCCGCGGCCCGGGACGGCGAGCGGATTCGGTTCCGCTATCGCGACAAGAGCGACGCGGAGACCAAGCGATTCGCCGAACCACACAGCCTCGTCTCCGCGGGCCGGCGCTGGTATCTGGTCGCCTGGGACATCGACCGGGCCGACTGGCGGACCTTCCGCCTGGACCGGATCGACGCGCCGTTCCAGACCGGAGTGCGGTGCGCGCCAAGGGAATTGCCCGCCGAAGACGCCGCAGCGTTCGTCACCGGTCAGTTGACGCAGTCGCGGCCGACGCGCAACGTGGTGTTCCTCGTGCACACCTCCGCCGAGCAGTTGGCCGAAACCTTCCGCGTGCGACCGGAAGAGGTCGAGCCGATCGACGATCACAGCTGCCTGATCCGCACCAGCGCCGACTCGCTCGAATGGACCGCCGTCCGGATCGCCCACCTGAACGTGGAATTCGAGGTCAAAGAACCGCCGGAGATGCAGCGCCTGCTGCACGAGGTCGGCGCCAAACTTCTTCGCGCGGCAGGGAATCCGCAGGTGGCAAGCCCGGACTGACGACGAGGGCGGGCCGCGGTCGAAGAATGACCGATTCGCCTGTTTTCAATACCGGTATACGACCGGTCGTGCGTTGCTATCGTTCCGCCATGTCGAACAAGGCGGGCGATCGCCTGGAGTCCGAGGCGCCCGTAGAGGATCGGCCCACGCTGCTGGAGGTCGATGACGAGGAGCGGCCCGCCCGGGTATTGACCGGCTGGGCCGAGCGGGTAGTCGCGGTGGTGTCCTTCGCGGTCGCGATCCTGGTGGTGTGGCAGGTCTTTCGGCCGTTGCCGCAGGGGAGTCAGTACTACCTCGTCGTATTCCTCGCGGCGACACTGCCGTTGGTGTTCCTCGCCTACCGCTCCGGCCTGCGGTTTCTCGACCGAGGCGACGGGCCAGGCGTTTTCGATTGGCTGCTGGCCGTTGCCGCCGTGTTCGTGTGCCTCTATCCGGTGCTGCCGTTCTCGATCGGTTCGGGCGGCGGCGGATACAACGCCTTCTTGGATCGGCAGGGACTGCTGGATCCCGTCGACGTCGGCATGGGCGCGGTGCTGCTGGTCCTCGTCCTGGAGGCGTGCCGGCGGACCACGGGCTGGGTGCTCGTCGCGGTCTGCCTGGTGTTCGTCGCGTACGGGTACTACGGCGGATTCCTGCCGCAGGACTGGACAATCGCGCACGCGGGCTTGGACTTCGGGCAGATCGTCGACGCGCTTTACAACTCGGGCAGCGGGTTCTACGGCACGCCTCTGGATGTCGCGGCCACCTACATCGTGCTGTTCACGCTGTACGGCGCGGTGCTCGAATTCTCCGGCGCGGCACAGTTTTTCGTCGACCTGTCGGTAGCCGCGTTCCGGCGCTCGCGCGGCGCGGCCGGCCGGACCGCCGTCGCTTCGGGATTCCTGCTCGGCACCGTCTCGGGGTCCGGTACCGCGACCGCGGTGACCATCGGCGCGGTCACCTGGCCGATCCTCAAACGCGCCGGTTACCCACCGGAGCAGGCGGGCGGCATGCTCGCGGCGGCCGGCGTCGGCGCGATTCTCTCGCCGCCGACCCTGGGCGTCGCCGCGTTCATCGTCGCCGAGTACCTCGACGTGTCGTACGTGACGGTGCTCGGCTGGGCGCTGATTCCGACGCTGCTCTACTACCTCGGCATCCTGCTCGCCGTCGAGATCGACGCGCGCCGGCTGGGCACCAAACCGGTGGAGACGGACGGTGTCTCGGCCTGGCGGTTGCTGCTGCGCTTCGGCTACCACTTCCTGTCGCTGATCGCGATCGTCGTGCTGCTGTTGCTCGACGTCAGCGCCACCAAGGCGGTCGTCTACGCGACCGGCCTGGCCTTCGTCCTCGCCTTCTTCGACCCGCGCACCCGGGACACCGCGCTCTCGCCGCGACGGGTGTTCCATGCGATCGGCAGCGGCGTGCGGGCCGCGCTGCCGGTGGTCGCGGTGTGCGCCTCGGCGGGCGTGATCACCGCGATGACCACCAAGACCGGCCTCGGCGCACAACTCGCCTCGCTACTGGTGCGCGCGGCGAAGTCGTTGTCCGACAACCACACCGTGGTGCTGGCCTGCACCGTCGTGCTCGCCGCGATCGCCCTCGCCCTGCTCGGTCTCGCGGTGCCGGTCACCGCGTCGTTCATCATCGGCTGGGCGATCATCGGCCCCGCACTGCTCGCGCTCGACGTGCCGCCCCCGGCGGCCGCGATGTTCGTCTTCTACTACTCCGTGCTCTCCGAGGTGACCCCGCCGACGGCACTGGCCGCGGTCGGCGCGGCCGCGGTCACCGGCGCGCGCACCGTGCCGACCATGTGGCAGGCGCTGAAATACGCGCTGCCCGCGTTCCTGGTGCCGGTCGTCTTCGTGCTCACCGAACCCGGCGAATACCTGCTCGGTCGCGGCCCGGTGCTCGGCATCCTGTGGACCACGGCCGTCGCCTGCGTCGGCGTCGCCGCCCTCGCGGTCGCGACCGGCGGCTGGATCCTCGGCGTCGGCCCGGCGAAACCGCCGGCCAGGGCGCTGGCCGCGATCGGCGGTCTGTTGCTGCTGTACCTGGAGACCGGCGCGCTCATCGCCGGAATGGTCGCACTCGTCGCGGCCGTTGGGATCACTCTGCTCGCTCGAAGGAGGACGACATGAGAAGAGTCGCCGTAGTTTTCGCCGTCGCCGCGGTATCGGCCGGACTGCTGACCGGATGCGGGGGTCGCCGGGACGCGCCGCACCACGACGCGGGTGGCGCGATCACCTGCGAGGTGGCGCAGGAGACCCGGGTCGGCATCGCGACCGGCAACGCGACGGGCGTGTACTTCGCGCTCGGCAACTCCTACGCCGACCAGGTCTCCCAGGCCACCAACGGCAAGGTGAAGGCGACCGCGGCGGAGACCGGCGCGTCCGTGCAGAACATCCAGCAGCTGGTCGCCGGCACCTACCAGGTGGCGTTCTCGCTCGCCGACACCGCGGCCGACGCCGTGCTCGGCGTCGGCAGCTTCGACGGCAAAAAGCAACCGGTGCAGGCACTTTCACGGCTCTACCCGAACTACACCCAGGTGGTCGCGCGCACCGGATCGGGCATCAATTCCGTCGCCGACCTGCGCGGCAAGCGCGTATCGACCGGCTCGCCCAAGTCCGGCACCGAGGTCATCGCGCAGCGCGTCCTGCAAGCCGCCGGCCTGAACCCCGACAGCGACATCTCCGCCCAGCGCCTCGACCTCACCAAAACCGTCGACGGGATGAAGGACGGCTCCATCGATGCCATGTTCTTCTCCGGCGGACTGCCCACCCCCGGCATCACCGACCTGTTCACCTCGGCCAAGGACAAGGTCCGCTTCCTCGACCTCACCGACCAGCTCCCCGCCATGCGCAAGGTGAGCCCTGTTTATGAGGCAGGCACCATCCCCGCCGCCACCTATGGCCTGTCCGCCGATGCGAAAACCATCGTCGTCCCCAACGTCCTGCTGGTCCGCGACGACCTCGACGCCAACCTCGCCTGCGTCCTCACCAAGGCCCTCTTCGATCGCAAACCCCAACTGGAACAAGCGAACTCCGCTGCCAAGGACATCTCCCGCGACAACGCCCGCAAGACCGACCCGGTCCCGCTGAACCGCGGCGCCGACCACGCGTTGACCAAGTAGGCGGCCGCTGTCCCTTTGCTGCCCGGCTGAAAAACGACCGGATACCAACGTTTTTCATTAGCTGAGCGGGTCGCGTTGATATCGTCACGCCTTGTCTGCCACGGCCGTCGGACGCAGTCGTCCGCGGTGGTGGTGGACGAGGTGGAGCTGCCCGCATGGGCGTCGAGTTTGGTGGGCGAGCGGGTTGGTCGCGGCCGGTGTGGTCGTCCGGCCCGCTCCAGGGAGGACGAGATGAGAAGAGTGGCGATCGTTTTCGCCGTGGTGTCGGTGTCGGCGGGGTTCGTCGCCGGCTGCGGGCAGCGCCAGGCCGGGCCGCCGACCGACACGGGCGCTCCGGTCACCTGCGAGGTCAAGCAGGGGACCAAGCTCGACATCGCCACGGGCAACGCGACCGGCGTGTTCTCCGCGCTGGGGACCGCGTTCGCGGATCAGATCGCGCTGGCCACCGACGGCAAGGTGACGGCGACGGCCGCGGAGACCATGGCGTCGGTGCAGAACATTCAGGACCTGGTGGCCGGCAAGTATCAGGTGGCGTTCGCGCAGACCGACACGGCGGCCGACGCGGTGCTCGGCATCGGCACCTTCGACGGGGACAAGCAGCCGGTGCAGGCGTTGGCGCGGCTGTACCCCAGCTACACCGAGGTGGTCGTGCGGGCCGACTCCGGCATCACCTCCATCGCCGGGCTGCGCGGTAAGCGGGTCTCGACCGGTTCGCCGAAGTCGGGGACCGAGATGCTGGCTCGGCGCATCCTGCGGTCGGGTGGGCTGAACCCGGACAGCGATATCGCGGTCAATCGCCTGGATCTGACCAAGGCCGTCGCCGGGATGAAGGACGGCTCGCTCGACGCCCTGTTCTTTACCGGCGGCCTGCCGACGCCCGGACTCACGGAGTTGTTCAAGTCGGGCGGGGACAAGTTCCGCTTCCTCGATACCTCGGAACAGCTGGCCGGCATGCGCATCCTGAACCCGGTCTACGAGTTGGGCGCCATCCCCGCCGCGACCTATGGACTGTCTGAGGATGTGCCGTCCATCGTGGTGCCGAACGTGCTGCTGGTCCGCGACAACCTGGATGCCGATGTGGCCTGCGTGCTGACGAAGGCGCTGTTCGATCGGAAGCCTCAGCTGGAACAGGCGAACGCCGCGGCCAAAGGGATCGTGCGGGACGCCGCGCGGGAGACGAACCCGGTCCCGCTGCATCGCGGGGCGCAGCACGCGCTGGCCAACTGACGGGGGCTGCCGGAAGGCTTGCCGGGCTCGGTCGAGTGAAGTCTTCGTGGTCTGAGTCACATTCGTGTGACTCCGGCCGATCCTCGGCCGATGCCAGGGGCCTTGACCTGCGAATTCTCGGGCTGCGCAGGCGATTTGACGTGGCGTTCCGCGACACGTAACTTAGTTCGAGTCAGAGC
>NZ_VXLC01000029.1 GCF_008704205.1 Nocardia colli
TGCGCCGACCTATTGAGACCAAGGGCACTTTGGCGCGTTCGGTCCGGGTCGCTCCGGATACGGCATAAATCGCCCGATTCGGGTTTCGTTGCGTTGAGGCTTGGAGCCAGCCGGGCTACGCATTTCTACGCGCTCGGTCGCACTCAGGCGCAGGGTCTGGTGTTTGTCTCGCCCAGGCCCGGGTAGAGCGTCCGTTCGAAGCGTGTCCAACCGAAGGAGGAATCATGGTACGAGTCGGTCTGCTGGTCCGGGTACAGGCAAAACCTGGCAAGGAATCGGAAGTAGCGAAGTTCTTGACAGACGCGCAAGCGATCGTCGAGCAGGAGCCTGACACTCGGGCTTGGTTTGCCGTCCGGTTCGATGCGTCCACATTCGGCATCTTCGATGTGTTCCCCGACGACGCGGGCCGGCAAGCCCATCTGGCCGGCGGTGTAGGCACCGCGCTGGGGCAGCACGCCGAGGAACTGTTCACCGTTTCGCCTGCGATCGAGAACGTCGACATCCTCGCATCGAAGCTTCCGACATAAGCCCGCAGGCATAGCTAGGCCGGGAGAGACGACGGCGAGGCTTCTCTCGCCGTCGCCCAGACGCGGTCCGAGTCCGACGGGAAATTCCGAGTCCGGGATGCATCTGGTGACAAGTCTTCCCAGCAGGTCTGGCCACCGTTCCGAAATCGCCGCCCACTACCGCTGATGACACGGGAGCACTGCACGGACATCGGCATTATGGCGCGTGCGGATCCGGGTGGTGGTGGTTCGGTCGAGGGCCGGTCGGAGTGGGCACCCGGCGTGTCTCGAGCGCGGCGGCCACGAACGCCGCGACCAGTGGTCGGTGGTCCTGCGCGTTCCAGGCGAGGACCAGGCGGCTGGGTGGCGCGTCGGCTACCGCGACGCACACCAGGCCGGCCGGGACCGGCTCTACCAGTGAGCGCGGCAATACGCCGATCACCCTGCTCACCGCGATCATGTGGAGTAACTGGACCACGTCGACGACCTCGGGACCGGTGCCGTCGCCTCCGGGGACGCCTTTCCAGCGTGGCAGCGTTTCACCTGCCAGATCGGACATTCGCACCGCGGCGCGTCCGGCCAGCCGATGTCCGGACGGGACGATGAGCACCCGGTCCTCGATATACAGCGTCTCGTGGGCCAAGCCGTGCAGGTCGTCGAACGGCGCGTAGAGCAGGCCGACGTCGGCCCGGCCGGTGAGCAGGAAGTCCGTGCGATCCGCGGGACCGCTGAACATGATGTCTACCCGGCGGGCGTCGGGCTGGTGGGCGTACTCGGCCAGGATCGGCGACAGCAGGCCGGCGTCACCGCCGGGCTTGAGCACGAGTCGCAGGTGTGCCTGAGTGTCGCCGGCGCGCCGGGCGTTGCGGACGGCGGCGCCGACCGCGTTGAGCGCATGCCGTCCGTGTTCTTGCAACGCCTCGCCTGCCGCGGTGAGCTCGACGTGTCGGCTGGATCGGACGAAAAGCGGAACGCCGAGCCGGGTCTCGATCCGCCGGATCGCCTTCGACAGCGCGGGCTGGGCGATCGAGAGCCGGACGGCGGCCCGGCCGAAATGCAGCTCGTCGGCCACCGCGAGGAAGTACTCCAGCTCGCGAGTCTCCAGTTCGATCATGCCTACAGGTTATCGCCGGATGCCGAACAGATCTTGGACACCAATGACCGAATGCAAGAAGAATTGCTGCATGATCAACCATACGATGATCGTTTCCTTCGATCAGCCGCTGCCCGATAGCACGCTGGATCAGTACCTCGCAGATATCGAACAGGTTCTGCTCGGCAGTGGTTCGGTGCAGTCGTTCGCGGCCCGCCGCCACATCGCCGTCCCGGGTGAGGAAGCGATTCCGGCGCTGATCGCGACCGCGATCGTGCAGATCGGCGTCGCGGACACGGACACACTGGCGAAGGTGTTCACCGTGCCCGGTATACACGAGGTCATCCACCGCTGGCAGTCACGGCACCCGTACCGGGTCGCCTGGGCCAACCACGAGGCACTGATATGAGCGGCGTTTCGCGCCAGGTGGGACTGGTCACCGGCGCGGGCAGCGGGATCGGCCGCGCGGCGGCAGTGGCGTTCGCCCGCAACGGCGCCGCGGTCGCCGTGCTCGATATCGACGAGCGCGCGGCAGCCGAGACCACCGAGCTGATAGCGAAAGACGGCGGAGAAGCACTCGCCGGTGTCGTCGACATCGCCTCCAACGGCGGCCTGTACTCGATCCCGAACGCCCCCGCGTACGTGGCTGCCAAGCACGGCATCGTCGGACTCACCAAGGCCGCCGCGGTCGACTACGCGCACAACGACATTCGGGTCAACGCGGTGTGTCCCGGCCCGACCCGCACACGACAGGCCGCCACGACACCGCTCGGCCGGTTGGGCACCCCGGAAGAGGCCGCGGCAGCCGCGGTGTGGCTCTGCTCCGATGCCGCCTCCTACATCACCGGAGTCACGCTGTCGGTCGACGGCGGGCGGCGGCCATGAGCACGTCGGGCCGCGGGAGAGTCGTTGCCGTCGAGGAGCATACGGCCACCGAGGAGTTCCTGACCGTCGCGCACGGCCTGGACGTCGTGCCGGGCGACGAGGCCGAGATGACTCTGATGCGTACGGTAGAGGGCTCACCCGAGGTCCGCGCTCGGCTCGTCGATCTCGATACGCGGCTGCGGGAGATGGACGAGCTCGGTCAGGACATGGCGGTGCTCAGCCTGAATCCGCCCGGGGTCCAACCCTATCCAGCGGCCGCCGCGGTGCCCCTCGCTCGAGAGTTCAACGACGCGCTGGCCGCGATCGTGCGCCGGCATCCGGACCGCTTCGGCGGGCTGGCCACGGTGGCGCCGCAGGATCCGGTCGCCGCGGCCGCCGAGGTCGAGCGGGCCGTGGGTCCGCTCGGACTGCACGGCGTCATGATCAACTCGCACACCGGCGGCCGTTACCTGGACGAGCCGCAGTTCGCACCGCTGCTGGAAGCGGCCGAGGCGAACCGAGCGCCGATCTACCTGCACCCGCGGGCACCGAGCATGCTCGCCGCCTACCGCGACTACGGCCTGCCCGGAGCGATCTGGGGATACCAGGCCGAGGCCGGCCTGCACGCCATGCGGCTCATCCTCAGCGGCACCCTGGACCGCTACCCAGGGCTGACCATCGTGCTCGGCCACCTCGGCGAAGGCATCCCGTACTGGCTGCGCCGGATCGACAACCGGCACGCGTTCGCGACACGGACAGCCGGAGCCGCTACGCCGATGCGGCCCCTGTCGATCGCACCGAGCGAGTACTTCCGCCGCAACTTCGTGGTCACCACCAGCGGCATCGACGATCCGGACGTGCTCGAACTGGCCCTGCGCACGGTCGGCGCGGACAACATCATGTTCGCGATAGATGCGCCCTACGAAGACCCGGCAGCCGCCCTGGCCTTCCTGCGGGACGCACCGCTGAGCGAAGGGCAGCGGACGGCGATCGGCCACCGTACGGCCGAGCGAGTATTCGGCATCGCTCCAGCCGGGCCCACCATCCCGGCGCCGAGTATCCGAAAATCGGCATCTCCGGAGGCTTAGAGAGCGGTCCGAGGTGGCTCTGGACTGTCGAGACGGAGCGGTCGAACGCCAGAGAAGTACGTCCCGTCCGTCCACCCCTGCCAGCGTTAACACTGACTCAGCAAACCCTCGGCTCGGCCGTTCGTGCGGGTGGGCCTTTCCGCCTTCGCTGCCGCTACCTTCGCTGCCGCGATAGTGCCGCGCCTGCCCACGTTATGAAGAGACCTACCCTCGGCCCTGTCTCTATCGGCGGTCCGTCGACGCCACCAGGTCCCGGCGACACCACCCTCCGGATCATGGGCGCAGTCCCGGGCGTGCGCGGAAGCGCTCCGTCCTCTTCGCCGACGCCACCGGCACCAACTACAAGAAGGGCGCTTCTTCCCCGAGTTTGAAGTGCGAGCTGCATGAGATCCGCAAAACGTCTCTGAGACGAGCGTGAAATGGATATGAGATGGACGATTCATACCGTCGCTCGCATGAAGAATTCGATTATCGGCCGCCTGTTGGTGTCGGCCGCTACTGTCGCAACCCTCGCCGGAGCTGCGGGCACCGCCCACGCGGATGACCTCTGGTTCTACGTCGGGGACTATCCAGGAGGGGGCTCGCCTGCAGACATTATGTGCCAACTGACAAGCGTTGCAGCGCAGTGCTTTCCCAACGAACCCACCTACACGATACCGGGCGAGAAGCCCAGGACGTGCGTCGCGTTCCCGACTCTGACGCTCGCACGATCGGGCCCCGCAGTCTCCGGCTGGACGTGCCAGGCGAGGGTTGGCTCGGCCAACGCTGTGAAATGGGAGCTGGGACACTCGGAACAGGTCGGCCTGTTCCGTTGCTCTGCCTCCGGCACCGCCGCAGCTCCCGGCGTAGTCTGCCTGCGATACGACAGCAGTGGCAACGGTTTCGAGGTCTCTCGCACCGCGTATCAGCTCCGCGACGGTGCCTGAGCGATGCGGCAGCACAGGAGCAATTCGATCATCGGCCGCTTCGTTGTGTCGGCCGCCGCTGTCGTCGCAACCCTTACCGGAGCCGCGGGCACCGCACACGCGGAAGACCTTTGGATTTACATCGGTAACTACGACAGTGGAAGCGGGACGGCAGATGTTGTATGCCGCATGGCAGCCACCGCGGTGCAGTGCTTTCCCGTCGAGCCCACCTATACGCTGCCCGGCAGACAGCCGTCGACATGCTCGGGGTACCGGCCCGCGCTGACGCTCGCGGGATTGGGGCCCGCAACCGCGAGGTGGACGTGTGCGGGAAATATCGGCTCCCCCAATGCAGTCCGCTGGGAGCCGGGGCATTCGGAGCAGTTCGGGCGTCTTCGTTGCGCGGTCTTCGGCCCGGCCGAGGCACCCGGGGTGTCTTGCACGCGATACGACGGTAGTGGTATTGGATTCGATGTCAGCCGCACCTCGTACCAACTCCGAGATGGTGGTTGACCTCCCATACGACATCTGATCATCGCCGACTCGTGCCTGCGGGCGCGGCGCTCACCACCATCGGCGGAGCGGCAGGCGCCAACCCTGTTCCGCTCGACCCACCCTGACTATCCGCCCCGGCCTGCGCCGACTGCTCTAGCAGCCCTCCGCGTACTCGCTCATCGGCAGATCCGGACGTTGCAGGCGCGTTGAGGGCAGGCCACCGTGCGCCCGGAAGGCGCGCTCTGCGGTATGTATGGCATGCGAATACGAGATGCACTGCTGGACAAGTGATCAGGAGGAATTGATGCAGCTCGCTTCTCGGTCGATGCCTGCATGGGTTCCTCGTGATCGTCCGTCCAGTAGCGGTCGGTGCTGTGGGCGCGACTGCCCGCGGGACGGGCGAAGACCTGCCTGCGGCGTTCGCGCATCGGCGTGCGGGTGCGTCGGAAATCCTTGCCGGTCAACCAATTCGGGCGGCTGATCAATGCCTGCGGAGGGACAAGAGTGGACGGGCTGGCTCGATCTACTCGACGGGAGGGGGTTGGATGAACACCACAGAGTCTGGTACAGCACCCACCCGTGGCGGTGTCCGCTGCTCGGACTGCTGAGCATCGGTCTCCGGTTCTGGATCAGTACTCATCGGGCCGCGGCATTGCAGTGCGTTCGAAGAGGGAGGGGTGTGGGGAGCACCTGTGGCGGACGAAGGCGAGTGGGGTGAAGACGAGTATGTCGAGCTGCTGGAACGGGAGCATCGGCGCTACGCATGGGTGATGGAGCGGTATGGCGGGCGAAAATCGAAGGAGGCGGAAGCCGGGGCTTCGACGTTCTACTACTACGAGGATCCTGGTGAAGAGTCTCGCCTACTGGTCTTTCGCGATGAGGCTTGGCACTGGGCGATGCGGCACTTGCACGACCTCTACTGGATCTCGCACTCCGAATTGACCCGCCCATCGATCGAGTATCGAGCCATCGACTGACACCCTTTCGGAAGACGAGACACATCGCCGGCTGGCTCGGCCGCGCTGCTAATTCCGAAACCAGCTCGCGCGGAAGAAGACTCGTCGCTACGGCGGACGTCAGGTTTGCCCATAGTGAGGCGATTGAGGAGTTTGCCATGTCGATGCGGTTCGAACTCCATCCCGAGTCCGGTAGCGACCTTGCAGGTCTGAACCGGGCAGATGGGTTGTCTCTCGGTTTCCAGCGAGTCGGCGGTTATCAGGCGCCGCAGTATCGTGCGTTGCCGACACTGAGATGATCTCTGCCCGTTGACCTTCCACAGGCCCGCGCGGACCGCTTCAGACCGCGCGGGTATACGGCAACGTAGTGCGTTCGCCTATCTGCGGAAGAGCAGGGCTCGCTCCCTGGATCATCGTGTGAGCGTGATCGCCCATTCTGGTAGCGCTTCGCAACGGTCGAGCCAGTTACGCGGTATGCCGTCGGGAGTCGCGCGGGCACCGAGGACCCCGCCGATGATCGCACAGGTCGTATCGATATCACCGCCGGCCGCAACGGCTGTCCAGCACGCGGAGGCGAAATCATGCCCGTGGTGGGCGACCACCCAGAGGCTGAAGGGCACGGTATCGAGCGCGGAGGTGGCGTGGCCGACGCCCAATTCCGCAGCGGCAGTGCCGGAATCGTGGATGGACTTCGCATGTCTGAGCTTGTCTCGGACCGGCCCGTCCGACATCTGAGCAGCGACCATATCGAGGAATTCGGCTCCATGGAGCTGCGGTTTCGCCGCGGATAGGGCGGCAGCAATCGCAACAGCGACTGCCCCCGCCACGGCATCCGGGTGAGCATGAGTGACCTCCGCTGAAGCCGTGGCCTCGATGACAACCCGATCGATGTCGTCGGCAAACCACGCGCCCAGCGGCGCTACGCGCATCGCGGCACCATTTCCCCAGGACCCCCGACCCTCACGGGCTTGTTGGGCGAGTTCGCGCCAGTGAAGGCCCTTTTGGCGGATCAGGCGCAAAATCCGGCTCGTTCCGGGGCCGTATCGGCGATAGATGTCGTAGTGCGCGGCGAACGATTGGGTCAGCGCGTCCTGACCGATTCGGCCGTGTTCATTCAGGACCGCGAAGATCGAACACGCCATCTGAGTGTCGTCGGTCCACAACCACGGACCGGGCAGCACTCTCCGCTCCCGAAGCGCGCCGTGATTGATCGGATCGTCGAAACACGACCCGAACGCGTCCCCCACCGCCAGGCCCCGCAGCGACATCAGCGCCAGTGATCGGCCATCAAAGCTCATCCGACCAGTCTGGCAGGAACCAAAATCCTCACCGCAGAATCGATCTCGGGTAAACGCAACACATCGGCATTGCTGGGAGTTTCGGGTGACTTTGTCATCTGTAGCGTCAACCTTTCTGGCCATCCAGATCAGGCCAAAAGATTCAGGTCGGATTCAGTCCTGCTGATCTCGTTCGGGGGGCCGGACCAGCGGCAGGAAAATGCTGTCGACGATGTCCTCGATATCCGCGTCGCTCATCGGCTGCATCGTCATGAAGAGGTGGTGACGCAGGAGGTCGACGGGGAGCGCGCGCAGTCGCGGGGTGACTCTGGCTGGGTCGAGCTCGCCGCGTTCGGCGGCTGCCGCCAGGATCTCGTCGAGTACGGTCGACGGCTGCCCGCTCAGTGAGATCTCGCGCAGGTCGGCGAGGGTTGTGCCGGTTTCCTGGTAGTAGCCGCCGAGCTGCACGCCCATGACGGTGGCGAGATCGCGGCGGGAGTCGTTGAGGGTGCGCAGCAGGGAGATGAGGTCACCGCGGAGGGTTCCGGTGCGCGGTGTCGTGACCGGTCGTATCCGGCTGGCGTGCGTCATGGTGGCGTGCAGTAGCTCGTGCCGGCCCGCCCAGCGCCGGGCCAGGACCGGGCGGCTGGTGCCGGCGCGGGCGGCGACGGCTTCGAGGGTGAACCCGGCGTAGCCGTGCTCGAGCAGTACGGCCCAGGCAGCGTCGAGCAGCGCTTCCTCGAGTGCCGCGCCGCGGCGGCGTTGAACCGATTGAGCCTCATTAGGATGCACTTGTGCATCTTATCAGATCGCCGTACGCTCGGATTCATAAGATGCAGTAGCGCATCTAAAGACTGTTCGTGGAGGAAGTCATGAACCCGATTCAGACCGAAGTCCTCGTCATCGGCGCCGGCCCGGTGGGTCTCACCCTGGCCTGCGATCTGGCCCGTCGCGGCGTGGCCTGTCACGTCGTCGAACGCGTGGACGCACCCAGCCGCGCCTCCAAAGCCAAAGGGATCCAGTCACGTTCGCTCGAGGTGCTCGACGATCTCGGCGCCGTGGACTACATCGTGCGGCAGGGCATCGCGGAGCTGCCGGTGCGTTTCCACGATCCGTCCGGCGTCGCGGTCGATCACCCGCCGGCCACCGTCCCGGCTGCGGCCTACTTCCACACCCCTTACCCCAACATGCTCTGGATCGGGCAATTCGATGTCGAGCACGCGCTGCGCGAACGGCTGTACCAGTTGGGCGGCGCGATCGAATACGGCGCGGAAGCGATTGCCCTGAAACAGGATTCGGACCACGTCGCGGTGACCGTGCGAACCGCGGCGGGCGAGCGCACCGTCGAGGCGCGCTATGCCGTGGGCGCGGACGGCGGCAAGAGTGCCGTCCGCCACCTGATCGATCTCCCACTGATCGGCGAGACTCGCGACACCGAGCGCTGGTATCTCGGCGATGTCACCGTCGCCGGACTGGCACGCGACCGCATACACGTCTTCACCTCGGCCTCCGGCATGCTGATCCTGACGCCCCTGCCCACTGCCGATATCTGGCAGCTGCAGAACCGGATCCCCGACGACGCGGACCCGGCCGAGCCGTCGCTCGAGCTGTACCAGCGCCTGCTCGACGACCGCAATGCCGGCCTCACCCTCACGAGCGCGACCTGGCTCTCGATCTACCGGGTGAACATCCGCATGGTCGACGATTACCGCCGCGGCCGGGTGCTGCTGGCCGGCGACGCCGCGCACGTGCATTCGCCCGCCGGCGGACAGGGCATGAACACCGGCATCCAGGATGCCTACAACCTCGGCTGGAAGCTCGGTGCGGTGATCGCGGGCGCGGCCCCGGACCTGCTGGACAGCTATGCCGCCGAACGCATTCCGGTCGCCCGGACCGTATTGGCGCTGAGCACGCAGCGGTTGAACAGCGTCGTCGGTGGCGCGAACGGCGATATAGCGGAGGCGGCCGACGCGATGTCCAAGCTCGCCGACAGCGCACTGACCACCGGGCTCGGCATCCACTATGGCGATCGCGCCGCCGCCCACGGTGCCGCGCATCCGGTTGCCGGTGACCGCGCCCCGAACGCCGCCGGGTTGCGCGGCCCCGGCGGCACGCTCGGCCTGTTCGACCTGACCCGCGGTCCGCAATGGACCCTGCTCGCTTTCGACATCGACGGCAGCGCAAAGGATCTCCTCGAGCCCCTCGGATCCGACCACCTGCACGTGTACCGGATCACCAGAACTCCCGGCGACGGAATCTTCGACGGGGACGGCGAATTCGAGCAGCTCTACACGCCCGCCCCCGGAGAGATGCTGCTCATCCGGCCGGACGGTTACCTCGCCGACCGCCTCCCCGGCACGGATTCGAACCCGGGGAACAGCGTGAGCGCATTGCTGCGGTTGATGCCCGCATCGTCGGTGAGCAGCGCGGGATAGGTCCGGCCCCGCAGGAGGTGTCCGCCCCCAAAAATGGTGCTCCCAGCAGTGGGGTCCGATCGATAAGCTCAAGTTGCGGTTTGCAATTCGCTGTGCTTCGAAAGGACTCCTCGTGCTCCGATCGCGCAGGTCTGCCGCGGCTGCGATGGACACGGGGACGACTCCCCGGACGCGGCTGGCTCAGGGGCTCGTTCCCCTGACCGGCTTCGCGTTCCTCACTGCGGCACTCGATGTCTTTGCGGGCAACCAACTTCAGGCGCACGACCCGGCGACGGTCGCGGCGATCTCGTTCACGCTCGCCGCCGTGTTCTTCCTCGGCGGTGACCTGATCCGCCGCGGCCCGGCGGCGGCGCTGCGTCCGCTGCGGGACAACCGCTACGACGTGATCATGATCAACGTGACGACCGCCGTGACCTGGCTGTCGATGCTGTACGCGCTGAAGTTCCTCGAACCGGCGATCGTGAACGTGGTGGGCCTCGCGCTCGGCCCGCTGCTGACCGTGCTGGTCAGTCCCGTGCTGCGGCCGGGGACGAAGGTGCTGCGCACCGAGGTCGTCATCTCGCTGCTCATCGGCGTGATGATCGCGATGCTGGTCTGGGGCTCGTTCACCGGACGCAGCGCGGTCGGCGAACGGTCCACCGCGGACACCGCGATCGGCATCGCGCTCACACTGCTCACCGGGCTGGGCTCGGTGACGAACGTGATCTACTCCAAGCGGCTGAGCGAGGCGGACCTGAAGCCGCAGTCGGTGCTGGCGGTGCGGTTCTTCCTGATGCTGGCCGTGACCTGGACGCTGGTCGCGCTCAACGAACATCCGGGCGTGCGGACGGCGTTCCTCCCGTCGCTGCTGATCGCGGTGGTCGGCGTCGCGGTGCCGCTGTATCTGCTGCAGGTCGGCATCAAGCACACCGAGCCGATCACCGCGTCGATCCTGCTCACGCTCTCACCGCTGTTCGCGTTCTTCCTGCAACTGCCCGACCAGCGGCTCACCCCGTCGATAAGCACCTTCGCCGGCGTGGTGGGGATCGTCGCGCTGGTCGCGATCAGCACGGTGGCGCGGACCAAGCACGACGCGAGGGTCGCGGCTCGAACCTCGACTGTCAGCTCTTCGTAAGAACATCGCAAGCCTCATGAAGATCATTGAGGCATCCGCGCCGGCGGTGTGACACGAGGAGAAGCAGTGGGTGGCATGGCCGATGATCAGAGTGCGAGGGGTCCGATCTGGGCGCGGCCTCGCCTGCTCAACACGTTGACGTTCATTACGTTCGTGGTTCTGGTGATTGTGCAGGGCATCTGGTGGCGCGATCACGGGAGACCGGTTTCGTGGGTACTGTTGCCCGCCACGCCGTTTCTGGCCTTCTTGCCCTCGGGGCTGATCGTCAAGTCGTTCCGGAAACGATGGACCGCGCAGTGGGCCGAGCAACACGGGTTCAGTTATCAACGTGCCGCGGATTGGGCGGTGCCTGCGTGGAACTTCCCGCCGTTCACCATCCGCCGGGCGCGGCGCATGCGGGTTCGGGACGCGATGCAAGGCAGGGTCGGCGCCTATCCGGCGAGCTTCTTCCATCTCACCTGGCTCAACAACAACAGAATCAATATGAGCACCCACTACCGGAATGTTTTCGTTCTGGAACTCCCCGCGGCGCTGCCCCGGCTGACGATGGGCCCGAACTTCGACACCACCGCCGGCACCCGGGTCGAGTTCGAATCCGCCGACTTCAACGACAAATTCGCGGTGTACTGCTCGAATCCGGCTTTCGCGCATGCGGTCTTCACCCCGCGCACCATCGACCGGCTGATCGACCTCGGCAAACGCGAACCAGCCGTGTTGCTGACCAAATTCGAGATCACCGGGAATCGATTGGTCGGCGTAACCACGCTCGGCAATCGCCCCTGGGAGATCGGCTCGGTCTTCGACGTGATGCGGGTTGTCGCCGAAGGCATCCCACGGTTCGTGTGGTCCGATAACAGTGCACCGGAAAGGAATGTGGCATGAGCAGCACCGTCGGCATCCTCGTGGCCTTGGCCGCAGCGCTGATCGCGGTCCTCTGGTACTTCGCGGTGTACAACGATTTTGTGCGGTTGCGGAACCTGGTGGCCGAATCCTGGCGGCAGGTCGGAGTCGAACTGCAACGCCGCCACGACCTGGTGCCGAATCTGGTTGCCACAGTTGAGCAATCGGCAGCCTTCGAACGCGGAAGTTTGGCAGCAGTGGTCGAGGCGCGCAATCGTGCCCACGTTTCGATGTCCTTCCCGGAACATCGAGTCGCCGACGTCTCGGAAGTTGCCACTGCGGAAAACGCTCTCACCACAGCGTTGGGCAATTTGCGGGCTCTCGCCGAGCAGTACCCGACCATGGGCACCGTGCGAAACTACCGGGCGTTGCAAAGCGACCTGGCCGATATCGAAGACCGGATCGCCGCGGCCCGGCGCTTGTACAACGGCAATGTGCGGGCGCTGAACACAAAGATCGAATCCGTGCCCGCCGCCGTCATCGCTTCAATCCACCATGTTTCGCCCGCCGAATACTTCGAGATCAGCGGTCCCGAAGCGGGGGAGGTAATCGACGTCGGCCGGCTGTTCGGCGCCTCGTGAACGCCGGCCGCGATCGGGAGTCCGACCGCGCTTGCTATTTGCCCTCACGTTCTAGGCGTCGGGCACGTTCGTAGTCGACGCACAGGTCGCGGGGTGACCCGCCGACTAGAGTTTGTCATGTGTCAGGCTGTCGCTCGATCCTCCGCGCCGGTATCGCATGAGGGCCGTTGTGTACGACCGCTACGGTGGCCCCGAGGTGCTGTCGATCGCGGATGTCCCAACGCCCTCGCCGGCGCCGAAACAGGTGCTGGTCCGAGTGCATGCGACGTCGATCAACCTCTCCGACTGGGAGACACTGCGGGGGACGCCGCTGTATTCGCGCTTCGGCGGGCTCCGGGCACCTAGGCGCCCGGTTCTGGGATCCGATATCGCCGGACGGGTCGAAGCCGTCGGCTCCGAGGTCACCCTGTTCGCGCCGGGTGACGAGGTCTACGGCGACAATCTGATGCTCAAGGGCGGATTCGCTGAATATGCCGTGGCTCCTGAATCGGCGCTGGCTCACAAACCGGCCTCGCTGAGCTTCGCCGAGGCGTCGACCCTGCCCCAAGCCGGGGCGATCGCCCTACAGGGTACGGCCGATATCGCTGCCGGAATGTCGGTGTTGATCAACGGAGCGGGTGGCGGATCCGGAGCGTTTGCGATCCAGTTGGCCAAGAGTGCCGGGGCGCATGTGACTGGGGTGGACAACGCCGACAAGTTGGCGTTCATGCGCACGCTCGGCGCTGACGACGTCATCGACTATCGCGCTGGGGATTTCACCCGAACCGGACCGTACGACCGGGTGCTCGACCTCGTCGCCCACCGCTCGGTCTCCGCCTACCGCAGGTCGGTCGCGCGTGGCGGCCGGTACCGCTGCGTCGGCGGCACCACAAGCGCGTTGCTGCGGATGACGACGGTCGGCGTGCTCGCCGGACTGGTGACCGGGCGTTCTCTCGGAGTCCTCGCGGTGAAGGAAGGGCCCGAGCACTTCACACCCCTCTCGGAGTCGTGTGTCGCAGGACAGATCGGAATCCACATCGACCGCAGTTTCCCCCTAGACGAGACCGCGAACGCGCTGGCCTACGTCGGTGCGGGACGCGCCCTCGGCAAAGTGGTGGTCGAGATCCGCTGATCGATACCACCGGATGTTCTGTGCCGCAACCGATCTGGCCCGCCAGCTACCACGCTATGGCCGCTTCGCTCAGCACGAAGTATGGGTGCTTCTGCGGCAACGAGCCCCGACCGGTCCCGCCATCCATCGGAAGGTGAATCGATCTGCCAACGCCGTAGTATTGGGGCCTGACTATCACGGCGTGCCAAGGCGAGCAAACTGCGGAGGTGAAGAATGACCGACGAGGAAATCGTCGTCGCGTTCGCCCTGACCAGACTGGATAACGCGAACAGCGACCTCGACCTGGAAGACGTTGCTGCCCTGGTAGTGCGCCGCCTGACCCCTGATCAGATGCTCGACCTCGCCACCCGCAACCTGGCCACCCGAAATGAGCTACGGGGAGCGTTGTTCGAGTCCGCGGTCGAGCATGTGCTCAGGACCGTCCTGACTGCCCGAGGTTTTGTCGACTAGCGGCGTGTTCATTCGTCGCTGACGCGGATGATCGTTTTGGCCGGGCCGTGCCTGCGGGGACCGAAGGCGTCGGGCGCTTCGGCAAAGGGGCGGACGGCACCGACGGCCGGTTTGATCCGGCCTTCGCGCAGACGTGTGGTCTCCTCACGCCTTCCCGGTGCCATGCAGCGTGATCTTCAGACGCGGGTTCCCGTTCTTCTGGTTGATCTTCAGTGTGGCCTCGAACTGGCCGACACCGGGTGGGTGGAATATCACCCGTAGATAGCATTCGGTCTTCCCTTGGGGCGGTGGGCATTCGCCGTCGAGGATGGAGAATGCCGCGCCGTTCATTCCGTCGTCGAGCTGCACCACGGCGAGGTTGTCGCATTCCATATAGGCGAAGGGGATGTACTTCTTGACTGCCTTCCCGACCTGAGTGGCGGCATAGTTGACCGAGGTGTTGTAGGGGGTGCAGGCCGGCTTTTGCGTCGTGACCGCGGTGACAAACGGGATCGTGACCAATTGTGTTGTGCTGGTTGATGGTTCGACGGTGTGCGCGGTGGTGGGCGGTGCCGCGGTCGGAGGCTTCGACCGCGGCTGTCCGGTGCGGGTCGGCTCGGGCCCCGGGTTCGGCGGAAGCTGTTCGGTCTCCTCCACCTCGGACTCCGGGGGTGGGGTGGTGAAGACGACGGTGCCGGTGGCGGCGATCTCGGTGGGCGGGGGTGTCAGCTGCGAACAGGTGCCCCACAACCCCAGCACGACGGCGACGATCACCGCGCCGATCAGGGTGCGCGGAATGCGGCGCCGACTGCCGCCCGTGGGCTGATCGGTCGGCGTCCGCCATTTTTCGATGGTATCGCGCACCCGCCGGGTCTCCGGGTGATCGGGGCCGAGGCGAGCGGTGAAGTTGGGCAGCCACGCCTCCCACAACTCGATCCGCTCCGCCAGGGACGCCCAGGGCAACGCATACAGCGCGCCGAACGCGCCGACCGGGTCGCCCGCCCCGAGGTAGTGCCGGATGGCCGCGACTTCCCGATACGCGGCGGCTTCGGCGGTACCGCTCTGCCTGAGCGCGGCAATGATCGCCCGGTGCGCGCGGACGCTCGAGCTGTCTTTGCGCGGATTCGCTTTGCGCAGTGGGTCTTTCAATGCCGCATGGGCGACGCCGAGATGCTCGCCGGTCGAACCGGGGCGGCGCCGGGCGATCAGCACGCCGAGGCCGACGGCCGAATCACGTACCTGCGCTTCATCGATGGTGCGCGCGCCGAGATCGTGCACTGCGCGCAGGACGACATCGATCGGCAGGACCGGTCCGGCCTCCGCGGCGACCACGACGGTGATCAGCAACCCGACCGTCTCCGCCCGCATGCCGGTCAGCGACCACTGCAGGTGCCCCACTCGATGCCGGACCAGAGAATCGATGGGTAGACCCGCGGTGAAATCGCCGTCCACGAGGTACCGATCGACCTGCGCGATCAATCGGGCGTGCAGCCAGCCGCCCACCGCGCGCCACGGGCGGTCCGGCCACGGCACATCCGCCGGTACGCCCGGGTCGACGGCGGTGAGTGCGCGGGTGACTCGGGACCTCGGCCACGGCTCACCGTGTTCGTCTTGCGCGTGCCGCAACAGGTAGTTGCCGACGTCGCCCACACCCGGCAGCGGAAGCTCGAAGCGCCACATACGCAGGGCCGGTGGCGGGGCGGCGGCATCGTCATCGCTTCGGGCGGTACCGATTACACGGACATGCGCGAAGTCGGCATGGCTGGTCAAAGTTTCGATCGCGGTCCACAGTTCGTCGCGATGGCCGTGTTCGGTCGGCAGATCGAGTCCGTCGATGAGAAGCGTTGTGGTGCGGCCGGTTTCACCAAGCGTCACCAGCGCCCGGGCCAATCTCGCTGCCACCTTGCGGTATTCGCCGGGCACGGCTACCGCAGTCGCGGCGGGTTCGATCTCGCCTGCTGCGCTGAGCAACGCGACTCGGCGTTCTAGCTGGACCGCGAGTTCGTCGGTGACCGACCGCAGCGTGCTGGTGCCGGTGAGGAAAATGGCGGCGCCGATATGCGCTGCGCTGATTGCGGTTTCGAGGCCGAGCAGGTCGGGGCGCACCAGCAGGGCGACCGCGGTGGATTTGCCGCTGCCGCCCGGTCCGAGGAGCATCCGCAGACGCTCGTAGCCGTGCTCGGTCACGGCGTTCACCTGGCTGCGCAGCGCCTTGGTGACATGCAGCCCGCGAACGAGTTCGTCGACGGTGCTTGCGTCGGGACGATCGCGCACCGCGTCGCGGGCCCGAGTCACGTTGGGCACCAGCCACAATCCGTGATCGGCGACCGAGGTGGGCGACCCCGCGGCAAACGAGAAGTGCTGCGGCTGCTGGCGTGCACAGGCTCGCGCGACCGGTGCCAGCAGATCCGCGGACAGCAAATTCTCGCCGCTGGTGGGTATTCCGCTGCGGAACGTCGTGAGCATGGTGCGGGTGAAGCATCCGTCGTAGGCGTTGCCGTCGTCGCTGGCGACGAGCAGGTCCACCCGGCCGGACGTCTGGCGGATGAGAACCGGCCAACTGCGCGCACCGGCGTCCGCTGCCGCCGCGGCCTCGCAACTGTCGACCACGACCACGAGACCGTCCAGCCCCGGCGAACCGCTGATCCGTTCCTTGAGGGTCTGGGCGAGGTGAACGGCATACTGCGAGTCCAGAATCGGCTTGCCGGCTGCATCCGATTCGAGCGAATCACGGGCCAGGAAATAATAGTCGCCATTGACACTGAGGCCGTGACCGATAAACCACAACAGCAACGTTGCTTGTTGCCGCCCCGCTGACTCGAATGCCGCGCGCAACGTGCTTTGGAGATTCCGGACGGTCGGATTCACAATTGTCATACCGCTGGGTACGGCCGACCGCCATTGGCCGGAATCAGCAAGGGCGGCAGCGACTTCCGCGACCAGTGCGGAAGGAAAACCGAGGTGGGGGAGCGCATCGCATTCGGAACCGATAATCAGCGCAAGCCTTCTCCCCACGGCTCCGATAGTAATACGCATCCCCTCGAAACACTCGACCAAGAAGACAAATTGGCCGGGACGATCTTCATCGGATTTCTCGTGCTCACCACCCTCGTGGTGGTGCCCCTCCGGTGGCCCGGTAAGTCCTGGCTGGATGCGCGAATACCGCGGGTGCGCGCGGACGGTCGGCGCCGAGTGCGTGTCCGGCGCGGTGTGGGCATCTGGTCTGGAAGTCTGTGGGGGATCGACGGACCTGCTGTACCGACGAACGGAGTCTTCTGTGTCCGATGCTGCACTCCTGGTCGATACCGCGACGGGAACGATTGCCGGTTGCCACCTGCCCAGTGGGGGTCGCCTGCTCGCGGGCATTCCGTTCGCGGCCGCGCCCGTGGGTGAGCTGCGATGGCGTGCCCCGCAGCCGCCCGAGCCGTGGCCGGGCGTGCGGCGCGCAGATCGTTTCCGCGCCGCACCGGCGCAGGGCGCCTCGCCGAATGTGCCGGGGGCGAGCCCGAAGTCGACCTTCCCGACCTTCCCGACCGCGCAGATCACCGAGACCTCCGAGGATTGCCTGTATCTCAACGTGTGGGTTCCGGCCGGCAGCGGAGACACCGCTCTGCGTCCGGTCATCGTGTGGATCTACGGGGGTGGTTTCGAGGCGGGCTCGGCCGCACCTCCGTACAGCGACGGCGACGCGCTGGCCCGGCAGACCGGCGCGGTCGTGGTGGCCGCGAACTACCGGCTCGGCGCGTTCGGGTTCCTGCACCTGGCCGATCTGGGCACGCAGTGGTCCGGCGCCACCAATTTCGCCATCCAGGATCAGGTGGCCGCGCTCGGCTGGGTCGCCGCCAATATCCGGGCTTTCGGCGGTGACCCGGCCAACGTCACCGTCGCCGGTCAGTCCGCCGGTGCGTTTTCCATCGGCACCCTGCTGGGCGTCCCGGCCGCGTCCGGGCTGTTCGCCAAGGCGATCCTGCACAGCGGTGGCACCTCCCGGATCCTCAGCCGGGATACCGCGAACACGATGACCGAAAACCTGCTCGCCGCACTACGACTCGACGACCCCGAGGACCTGCTGAAGGTCCCCACCCAGGACGTCCTGGACGCGCAGACGATCATCGCGAGTACCGATATCGGCAGCCGCAACCTGCCCGGCGGGCACGTGTGGGGCGTCGTGCTCGACGGTGTCGTGCTACCGCGTGACCCGCTGCGGACCGTCGCCGACGGTGCGGTCGCGCACATCCCGTTGCTGATCGGCGCGACACACGACGAGATACGACTGTTCCAGCGGCTCGCCGGAGACGCCTTCCGCCCGGCGGACCGGACCGCCTTGCTCGCGGAGATGCAGCGCGCCGGAGTCACCGAGCCGGACGAACTGTTGCGCGCCTACCGTTCTCGCGCCCCGCACTCCGATGATCTGTCCGATCTGCGCAGCATGTTTCTCACCGATGCGGTGTACCGGATACCGGCCACCGACCTCGCTCGGGCCCAGAACGCCGCCGGCGGGCGGGCCTACCATCAGCTGCTGCTGGCCGAACCGTGCGGCCCCGACCTGGGCGCGTTCCATGGCGCCGACCTGCTCTATCTGTTCGACAAGCTCGCTCTCGTCGACGCGGCCCGCCCGGAACACCTCGCCGTACGCGACCTGCTCATCGGCGCGTGGACCGACTTCGCCGCATCCGGGGCCCCGCGCTGGCCTGCCTACGCGCCGAACAAGGTGACCAATTCCCGCGCGATCACCGCGCCACCGATCGTTGATTCGATGATCACCGAACCACCAGACGACATCGCGCGCCTGTGGTCGCGCCCGTCGATCTGAAAATCGAACAGCCCCAGCCGGTTACAGCTCCACCCGGCATACCCCGAGGTGCGTGCCATACCTGTTGTCGTCCAAAACATGTGGGGGGGCGATCGGAGGTACCGGACGCCGCGCAAGCGTTTCCGGGTCTCACCGGGCGTGAGCGCGAAGTGCTCGAGCTGGTGGCGGCCGGGCGCCCAACGCGATGATCGGTGTGTACGACCGGACCACCGCGATCCTGCGTGCAAGGGAGGCCGGACTCGGCGTCTAGTTCCTGGACGGGCACTAGCGCAGCGGCGCGTGCCGCAGGCTTTCCGTCGTACGCAAGAGCAGGCCGAGCACCTGCTGCTCCGGTGGATGCCCGCAGCCGAGCAGCCGATTGCAGTGCATATGGACAAAGCTACGCGTGAGCTCCGGAATCGACCGGCTGAGCACGCCGCTCGCGGCGGCCGCCTCGAGTCGAGACCTGATGGCCCGCAACCGAATTCGCCGCTCGGCCAGCACTGCGGCGATCGTCGCGCCGCCCGGCTGTGCCGCAGGCCAGTCCGGGTCGCCGAGTAACGACCTGAATGTGCCCTTCTGCTTACGGTATTCGTCCGCGGTGGCCTTTCGATCGACGACACCGGCTCGATAGAGATCGAGTCGCGCCGGCTCGTCCAGGCCGAGCGCGACGATCAGATCGTGCACCGTATACATGCCGAGGTGTGCCCGCTCCATCGTCACCACCCGTTGATCGATGAGTTCGAGCATCGCCAGCGTCGCAACGCTGTCGGCCGCGAAGAGCTCCTCGGCGATCTCGGTTCCCGCGACGCCGCCGTAGCGTTCAACCTCCTGATCGTAGGTGTCCAGGCCGAACCGGTGGCAGAAACCATTGGCTACCAAAGTATTTCCCCATCGCAGCACGGCAGGTGCCACCGTGTCGACCAGCCGGTCCTGAGTACCGTGCCAGCGAATGCGAAGGTGCGGATCGGGGTCGGTGTAGCGCAGGAAGAACCAGCTGTCGGCCGATCCGTCGGCCAGGGTTTCCGCACAGAACGTCCGGATCTGGTTCACCAGCAGATCTTCCTCGAACGTCGGCACGTGGTAGAGCTTGGCGAACAGCCAATCGCTACCCGGCGGGCGCAGACGGTCGCGTGCCTGTGTTCTGGCCGGTGCCCGAACCACCCCGGCGGGAGCGGCCTCGACGGCGTCGAGCACCAACGGCACAACGACTTCGCTGAGGTAACGCCCGTCGGTGCCGGGCAGCCAAGCGTGCGCCGGCGCTGGCAACGCCTCGTGCAGGACGAGCTGGCCGTTCCGCAATCCGGCTGCCGCGGTGCGGATTTGCGCGACTTGGTCGGGTGCGTCCAAGTCGAGCAGCAGACGGTTGTCGGAAGCGGCCAGGTACACGTGGCGCGGCGGCTGCCACCGCTCCCGCCAGGCGGCGAACGCCGCCGCGAACGCCGCCGCCGAGGTCGCGGCCAGATCGTCGGTGTTCAGCCGCCACCTGGCAGGCGACAAGACGATCCGGCCGACCTGAACCCGCGGCACGAACGGGAAACCGGCGGCCGGACCCCAGTCGAACGTGGTCGGCATCGGCCTGCCGTAGCCCTTGATCTCGTCGAGGAAGCGCAGTGCGCTCGGCGCCATCTGCGAGTTGAGCATGTGCCCCGCACACGGCATCACTTCTTCGCCGGTGCGTGACCAACGCACCACGAACCGTGACTCCTGCACGCCGACAACGAGTTCGGACACCGGGATGACGCGCTCGGCCGATGCTCCCGGTGTCGTGTCGAACGCCAGCTCCCAGTCCCGGCTCAGCGGCCGGATCGCGACATTCGCCAGCCGGTTGGGCCGGGGCAGGTAGCTGACCTCGGCCCAGAGCCGCCCCGGTCGGCACGCCGCCTCGGCGGCCGCCGATTCCCGCAGCGCCGCACCGGCACTCGGCCCGATCACGTCGGCGAACCGCCCGAGCACCCGGCCCGCGACCGACGCGCCCATATTGGGTCCGAGTACTACCTGGAAGTCTCCCGCGTCGAGCGCGGCGGCCGACGTGGCCAGCACGAACAGCGAAATATCAAGGGAAGTAGGCGCTTTCAGGGGCTCAACGGGCTGCAACTCCAGCTTGGCAATGGTTGCCGCATCCAGCTCGACCACCTGCGTGCGATCCCTGATCGCCGCCAATGCCAGCTCGGTGAGCGTGCGATCCCGCAACCGACGCCGGTCACTGCCCGGCGCACCGGTTTTAGATCTGTCCGGGTCACCGAGCCCGATCTCCGGGTCGATCAACTCCAGCAGGCCCACCTCGCGCTCCAGCCCGTAGCGCTCGACAAAGGCCGTGCGATAGCTGTCCAAATGTGCGTGGCCGGTGGGCCATGACGTCAGCCGCAGCAGCAGTTCGGCCGCGCGAACAGCTTCGTCCGCTATAGCGCGGCTGAGCCGGGTGCCCGCCAGCGGCAGCGCCATATCCGTCTGGAACGGCCCCTTCTCGGTCTTGGCCGAGTGCACCGACTGCGCCCGAACCACGAGCTTCGGGTGCGCGGCCGCGGCCTGCTCGTGGTCGAGTCGATCCCACGCGTCTATCTCGTCGAGCAGATCGCCGAGTGCCGCGCCGTCATCCGCGCCCGCCGGGATAGCCGAGAGACGTTCAGCCACATAGCGAGCCGGTTCGGCGGCGGTGAGCGGCGGCCGCAGCTCGGTCAGCAGCAACGTCTGTTCCCACAGCTGGTCGAGCAGGTGTGTGACGCGCGTGGCATCGGTACCGAGGTCGGCGGCGAGTCGACCGACCAGATCGCGAAAGGGCACCGGAGCCTTGGCGAGCTCGAGGGCGCGCCGCACCGGTGTCGTTGCCCGCAGCGACACCGCCTGCTGCGCCGGTGCGGCGCCCTCGCCGATCGGCGTGCGCTCGCTCAGGAACACCCGATCGGCTTGCACGAACGCGGCTGGATTCGCGAACCAGCGCAACCCCGCACGGATCTCGGCGCGCTTCTCCATGACCGCGACGAAATCGAGCAGCCATCCCATGTCCGGCCTGGTGCGCACCGTCGGCGGTGCGCCGGCGATCGAGAGATCGGTGCGTGTACCCCACCGCGCCAGGCCGACACCGGCGAACATGCCGAACGGCGTCGGCCTGCTCGACATTCGGATCAGGTACCGCTGCAACTTGATCGACAATCGGGCGCGGGCCTCGGCGTTCGGTCGCTCCAGCGCGCGAACCAGGTCACCGCTGCCCACCGCGAGCGCGCGCCGTACCTTCGGGTCGGCGGGCAGCAACTCCGCATCGGCGGACTCCGAAGACACGGCATCGAGCGCCGAATACCGCTCGATGGGCAG
The DNA here is from genome assembly GCF_008704205.1 of Nocardia colli. Taxonomy (GTDB): domain Bacteria; phylum Actinomycetota; class Actinomycetes; order Mycobacteriales; family Mycobacteriaceae; genus Nocardia; species Nocardia colli. Next base: position 21,859 of record NZ_VXLC01000029.1, read on the forward strand.
CAGCGGCGCGCGGACCATCAACCAGTCGAGTGGGCGATAGAGGTTCGCTCCGGGCATATCAACTCCTCAGGCCAGCAACAACATTCGATCCCATGACGGCGAGATGTCGGTGGCAGCGGCGAGCAAGGCGAGCGCGATACCGGCCGCGCCGTCGAGCAGGCTGGGATCGTCTGTGGTCGTGTCGTTTTCGCCGATTGCGCGGTAGCCGAACCGAGCTCCCGGTTCGAACATCTCGATCAGCTCGTCGGTCAACCCGCCGGCCGCCGCCGAGTACCCGGGATCGCCGGTGTCACTGGCGAATCGCACTGTGATCTGTAAGAGACCCGCTATCCCGTGGCAGAGGCCGGGCGAGGTGTCGATGCGCCGGGCACTCGCCGGCCTGCGGTACACCGCGGTCAGTGTGTGTCCGGCGAACTCGCTGAACTCCTTGTCCGCCAACGCTGTTCCGGCCAGCCATAGCGCGCGTGCGATGCCCGCGCTGCCGTAACACCAGGCATTGTGGGTCGGTCCATACGCAGGTGGCGCGGATCCCGTCGGATCCGGCATCGGGATGCCCGAGGCCCAACTCGGTCCCCAGTCGTCATCGGCGCGATGGGCGATCAACCAGCGGGCCACTCGCTCGATCGCCGCTGGTTGCCCCGGCACCGAGATGCCGTCGAGTTCGGCAAGCGCCAGCACCGCCATCGGCCCGGTGATGCCGTGCGCGAGACCGGAATTGAAGACGCCGGTGGGGAAGGCACGCGCCATCGGCGTGTCGGGATGGATGGCGGCAAACGGCGTATGCCAGTTGGGCAGGCCATCATCGCTCACACCACAGAGGGCGACCAACCCGGTCAGTATCGCGCGCAACGCGGTCTCGTCCTTGCGGCGCAACAAATATGCGCCGACTCCCGCCGCACCGGAGATCACGTCGAACGCGGAGAACGGCAGCCCGGCCGGTGTCTGCCGGACCGCAGCACCGAGCGCGGCCGCCCCGGTGGTTATCGCACCGTCGAGGCCGCTGAGCAAGCGCTGGTATCTGGTGCCGCACTCGGACAACGCGTCGGCCGAGAACGCCACCTCACCCAGGCCGCCGAACAGACTGAGCCTGCTCGGCTCGTGCTGTTCGACGGACCGTGCCGCGATGGTCAGGCTGCGATGTGCGTGCGCGGCCCAGCCCTGGTCCGGCAGCAGCCGGTCCAGCTGTCCGAACAACACGGCACGGCCCGCGTGGTCCGGCGGCACCGGCGTCGATTCGGTATCGCACAGCCGTTGTCCGACCTCGACGGCGACAGCGACCGCCGCCGCGGCCCGATGGGCGGGCAGCGAACTGCGCCATCGTGTTTCGGGCCCTGCTGGAGCAGCAGCATGGGAGTGATCGACGATCGTCGACGCGCGGTCCGTGTTCACGTGCTCAGGTGTCCTCTCGGCGTATTCAGCAGTCGCGGGTGATATGGCAGGCCGAACCGCAGGTGCCGCAATGCGATTCGTCACACCAATCCGCGTCCGATGTTCGGCCCGACATGATCGGATCGAGTGTCCTGGTGGCCACGCTGATTCGAACGTCGAGATCGAAATCGTCAACTGGTGCGGACATGATTACTCCTTGAATCCGGGTGTGGATCGACACCACACCGAGCCATGGTTGTGCTCAGCATCTGTCGCCGGTAGGGCACATCGGCCAACTACTACAGTCATCGGTCGGGCAGGCCTCTGGGCCGTCCGACTTCTGTTTGCCAGTCAGGAACAGTTGGCTTTCCGGCGACCGTGACAGCTCGCCGAGACGAATGTCGAGGTCGAATTCATCGATGGGTGTAGACATTTCACTCCTTTCTCGCCAGAGAGTGCTGAGGCTTTCCACCGTGCCGCACTGCCACCCCTCGGCGACAGGGGCAACGACCGCAGGCGGCCGGGGAACTTTCCCGGATCTTCCCGGGCGCTGCCTCTGCCGGTTGGGAATGCCGCGGCGCGAGCCTGGAGTGATCTACCCCTGCACCCAAGGAGGCAACACATGGCCGTCGTACTCGACGACTTCGATCTGGATGTCCGGCTCGGTAAACCCCTTCGCGTCGACCAGCTGCTCAACGGTTTTCCGCCGACCAGCGAGGGTGACTGCGGTTCGCACGCCTACACCTGCGGTGACGGCTGCCCGACCAAACACACCAATCGATCCAACTGCTGCTGAGCGGCAAGGAGATTCGCGATGATTACCGAAGATGAGTTCGACCTCGACGTGCGGTTCGGCGTCGGACGCAGCAACTGGTCAGTGGTTGCGCTCGACCCGCCGACCGAAGCCGACCCGGACTCGCACGAGGCCACCTGTGGCAGCGCTTGTCCCAGCCACGGGCCGAACTGCCACTGAGTCGCCGGAAACCCGATGGCAACAGCGGAATTCGGCGACGCACCGCTCGTCGGGGTGGACGAGATGAGCACGCCGGCCTGGATGACGGTCGATCAACAGGTGGCCGAGGCCGGTCTGTGGCGGACACTGCTCGCGCTGCCCGCGGGCGCGCGGGTGGTGCTCGGCCTGGCCTGGCAGGCCTCCCGGCGGTTGAGCGTGCTCACCGCGATGCTCGCCGTAGCGGGTGGGTGCGCGACCGCGTTCGGTCTGCTGGCCACCGCCGATGTGCTGTCGGTGCTGCTGGCGCAGGGGCCGACACCGCAGCGAGTGGTGTCGGCACTACCTGCGGTAGGTCTGGTGGTGGCCGCGCTCGCGACGCGTGCGCTGCTCGAAAGTGGCACCGCCACAACGGGAGCCTTGCTGAAGCCACGAGTCGAGCAGCTGGCGCGCGATCGCGCGCACTCCGCGATCGCGCGCGTCGACCTGATCGCCTTCGACGACAGCGACTACGCCGAGCTGGTCCGCCAAGGATTACAGCGCGGCATGGGCAGCATCGCCCGCTGCCTCGACGCCATCACGAGCGTGTCGGGTGCGGTCATCCACGGCGGCGCCGCGGTCTGCACCGCAGCCGTGCTGCACCCGGTGCTCGCGCCGCTGGTGTTGTTGGTGGTTGTCCCCGACCTGTGGGCATCGGCGCGGTCGGCAAAGCTGGCCTACCAGTCCTACGTCCGCATGGTGACGCGCAATCTTCGCACTGCCATCGCCAGCGATTTGCTCTCCGATCGCGAGACCGCCGCCGAACTGCGTGCCTGCACGGCGGGGCCCGCGCTGCTCGCGGAGTATCGGCGGATCAGCGCACAACTCACCCAGGACGCCAGCAGGGTCGAATTCGCTAGGGCGCGTGTGCGATTGGCCGGTCGCATGGTCGCGGGGATCGGCACCGGTGTCGCCTACGGAGTACTCGGCCTACTGCTCTACCTCGGCTCCCTGCCGCTGGCGTCGGCCGGTACAGCGATCGTCGCGATGCGCATGGCCGCCGCCGCGCTGTCCAGCACGATGGCAGGCGTGAACAGTCTGTACGAGAATATCCTCTACCTCGAGTTCTACGCCGACCTGCTCGAACAGACCGCACTGCGCAGCCGACCGCCCTCGACTGCGGAGGCGCCCGCCGATCCACATGAAATCACCTTGCACTCAGTGTCTTTCACGTACCCGGGGCAGACCGAGCCCGCGCTGCGCGAGCTGAACCTGACCATTCGCCGCGGCGAGGTCATCGCCTTGGTCGGCGAGAACGGCTCGGGCAAGAGCACATTGGCCAAACTGATCACCGGGCTCTATCGGCCGACGCACGGCCAAGTGCGGTGGGACGATGTCGATCTGGCGACGGTCGACGAAGAGTCGATCTACCGGCGCATCGCGATGGTGATGCAGAATCCCGCCCGCTGGCCGATGACCGCCCGCGACAACATCCGCATCGGACGGATCGAACGCGCCGATCCGCACGGCCTCGGATTCGCCACCGCCGCAGCAGAATCCGGCGCCGACACGGTGATCGCCGAGCTGCCGCACGGCGAGCGCACTGTCTTGTCCCGGCGCTTCGCCAACGGCAGGGACCTTTCTGGCGGGCAATGGCAGCGCATCAGCGTCGCCCGCGGTCTCTACCGTGACGCCCCCATCCTCGTCGCCGACGAACCCACCGCCGCCATGGACGCCAAGGCCGAGCACGCCGTCTTCGCATCCATCCACCATTTGACCAGCACCGCCCGCACCACCATCCTCATCACGCACCGCCTGGCCAACATCCGCCACGCCGACCGCATCGTCGTCCTCGACCACGGCCGCATCATCGAACAGGGCACCCACGCCCAACTGCTTGCCGACCAGGGCCACTACGCCGACCTCTATACCCTCCAAGCCACCCCATACCACCCCGAGCCCGCCCTCGGCTGATGCCCGCAGCCTTGCCGGCCAACCAATCCGGGCGACCGCCCCATGCCCGCGGAGCGACTGGAGTGGACGTGCCGACTCGATCTACTCGACCGGAGGGGGCTGGATGAACACCACGGAGTCCGGTACAGCACCCACCCGTGGCGGAGTCCGCTGCGCGGACTTCTGCGCATCCGTCGCCGGTGGTTCGACGCCGGCAACAGGTTCGTTCTCGTCGGTAGCTGAATCAGTACTCATCGGAGTCACTTTCGCTGGTAGAACCGTTCCCCGGCAACAAGTATCGCAGCGCGATGGCCCGGGCGGCGTGACTTCGACAGCACCGTGATCGGCTACCGCATGGCCTCTAGGACCTGAGCCACGGTCGGCGAACAAGGGTGTCGCTCAGAGGAGTGTCGCGGTGTGGACGAGGTCGGCAACGGCTTTGGATCTGCTATGTGGTGGCCACGCGATGACGGTTGTGACGGCCGGTGCGTCGGGGACCGGGACGATGGCGTGATCTTCGCGTAGCTGGGTTCGTAGCGACTCGGGGACGACCGCGCAGGCCAATCCGAGCGCGATGAGTTGGAACAGTTGGGTATGGTCGCGCACCTGCGGACCCGGGCCGTCCCGGTAGCTGCCGTCCCGTCGAGGCCAGCGGGGTAGGGGGAGGTCCGGCAGGGTTTTGACCTCGGCGAACGGTATATGCGCCCGGTTGGCGAGCGGATGACCCGCGGGCAGGACCACGACCTGCGGTTCGGTGTGCAGATCCTCGGTGTCGAATCCGGCTGTCGTGTCGTACGGCCGTTGGAGCAGGGCAACATCTGCTCGCCCGTTGCGCAGCAGGCCTTCGGATTCGCCTGGCCCGCAAAGCATCACCTCGACTGGGACCGCGCAGGGTTCGGCGGCGTAGGCGGCCAGCAGTGTCGACAGCAGTTCTTTGGACGCACCGGCTTTGATGGCCAGCACCACTCCGGGCCGGTCGGCGGCGGCACGGCGGGTGCGGCGCTCGGCGGCTTCGACCGCTTCGAGGGCGAGCCGGGCCTCCCGCAGCAGTACCGCCCCTGGTTCGGTCAAAGTGATCGCGCGAGCGGTGCGGTGCAGCAGGACGACGCCGAGCCGTCGTTCGAGCTGCTGGATGGCCCGCGACAGCGGCGGTTGCGCCATGGAGAGTCGTTGTGCCGCCCGCCCGAAGTGCAACTCCTCGCCGACGGCGACGAAATATCGCATCTCCCGCGTCTCCACCAGGTCATGGTATCCGGCGATGACCACGGCCAATACCCGTGCGGTATTGCCGCCGACCCGATCGGTCTTGGACGCTGCACCCGGAGCCGCAGCAGGATCAGCGGTGTGAGTGAACAGACGATTGCGCTGGTAACCGGCGCGAACAAAGGAATCGGATACGAGATCGCCGCCGGCCTGGGCGCGCTCGGCTGGCGGATCGGGGTGGGCGCGCGGGACCAGCACCGCCGCGACACCGCGGTGGAGAAGCTGTGCGCGGCAGGTGTCGATGCGTTCGGTGTGCCGCTCGACGTGACCGACGACGCCAGTGTGGCCGCGGCGGCCGAATTGATTGCCGAGCAGGCCGGCGGGCTCGACGTTCTGGTCAACAACGCCGCGATCACCGGCAGCGCGCCGCAGATACCGACCACGCTCGATCCCGCGACCGTGCGAATCGTCGTGGAAACCAACGTGATCGGGGTCATCCGCGTAACAAACGCGATGCTGCCGATGTTGCGCGCCTCGGCCGCACCGCGGATCGTCAACATGTCCAGCAGCGTCGGCTCGCTCGCCCTGCACACCACCCCCGGCGTCGACATGGGCCCGGTCCCCGCCGCCTACTTGGCCTCGAAGACCTTCCTCAACGCCTTCGCGATCCAATACGCCAAGGAACTCGGCGACACCAACATCCTGATCAACTCCGGCTGCCCCGGTTTCTCCGCCACCGACCTCAACGGTTTTCGCGGCGTCCGCACCCCGCAACAGGGCGCGGCCATCGCGATTCGCCTAGCGACCCTGCCCGACGACGGACCGACCGGCGGATTCTTCGACGACGCCGGAACAGTGCCCTGGTGAGTGGCCCACAGTGCCGGCCGAATGTCGTGGCGTGATCAACGATTCGGCTGATCGGTTGCGCCGCTGATCAGTAGCTGGGTGGTGTGCGTGATGTGGTCACGCAGTAGTTGCTGTGCGTGGTCGGCGTCGCGGGCGAGCACGGCGTCGAGCAGTGCTCGGTGTTCGGCGGCGACGTCGCGGTCGGGTTCGTTGCCCAAGGACACCGACCACTGCCGGTACAGCTCGGCCTCCTGCCGCAGCGAGCGCGCCGCGTCGAGCAGCCGCTGGTTGGCGCAGCCCGCCAGCAGCGCGTGGTGAAAGGCGGCGTGGGCTTGCGACCATTCGTCGGTCAGGCGGTCCGGATCCGCCGGGTCCCGGTACGGCGCGCGTTCCAGCACGTGGTGTGCCGCAACGGCATCGCCCTCCCAGCGCATATCGCCGTCCAGTACGGATAGCCGTAGGACCAGGGATTCTATCTCCGCCCGCGCCTGCGTCAGCTCCGCCAGGTCGTGGTGGGACAGCGGCCGGACCTGAAAGCCCAGATGCGGCTTCGTCACCACCAATCCCTCGGCGACCAGCCGGGTCAGCACCTCGCGAGTGGCCCCGACGCTCACCTGGTAGCGATCGGCCAAGTCGGGGAACTTGAGCCGTTCGCCCGGTACCAGGCGACCGCCGAGGATGTCGGCCCGCAACGCCTGGTGGATGCCGTCGGTGCGGGTCGTCCCGCCGCTCTTCGCCATGCGCACATCCTAGCAGTTTACGAATGTCTCTTGAACTTTCGAAAGTTAGCGTCTAGTTTCGAAAGTGTTGATCGCTCGGCCGTCGGAGAACCGGAAACCTTGCCGAGCAGCGATATTCGAGGAGTTGCCATGCCCCCGCACACCCTCCGTCCCGCCGTGCTTCGCGGCGGGACCGTCCTCACCATGGATTCCGCCCGGACCGTTCGCGAAGGCCACGACGTGCTCGTGGTCGACGGCCGGATCGCCGCCGTGGGCGTCGACCTCGTCGTTCCCGACGGCACCGACGAGATCGACGCCCGCGGCGGCATCGTCATGCCCGGGATGGTCGACACGCACCGGCACATGTGGCAGACCACGACCCGCGGATACGGCGCGGACTGGACACTCACGCAGTACTTCGTCTGGTACTACCTGAACTGGGGCACGAAGTTCCGGCCCGAGGACATCCACGCCGGGAACCTCCTCGGCGCACTGGAGGCGCTCGACGCCGGGGTCACCACCTGCGTCGACTGGTCGCACGGCCTGCAGACGATCGACCACGCCGACGCCGCGGTCGACGCGCTCGCCGCGGTGCCGGGCCGGTTCGTGCTGGCCTACGGCAATATCCAGGACGCGCCCGCGAACTGGACGGGCACACCGGAATTCCGCAAGTTCTTCGACCGCCGGGCCGGCGAGCTCGAGGGCTTCCAGATCGCCTTCGACGTCACCGGCGATCCGAGCTTTCCCGAGCAGCGGGCGTTCGAGGTGGCCCGCGAGTTGGATCTGGCTGTGACCACGCACGCCGGCGTCTGGGGCGCGACCGGCGACGACGCCGTGCGACTGATCCACGAGCACGGCTACGCCGAGGCCAGGACGGTGTACGTGCACGCTTCGACACTGTCCGCGGACTCTTACGACCGCATCGCGGCGAGCGGCGGATCGGTGTCGGTGTCCACCGAAAGCGAGCAGAGTGCCGGGCAGGGTTATCCGGCCACGGCCGCCCTGCGCGCGCACGGAATTCCGGTGTCGCTGTCGCTGGACAGCTGTGTGCTGTGCAGCGGGGACCTATTCTCCGCCATGCGCACGACGCTGGGCGCCGACCGCGCGGCCGAGCATCAGGCGGCACACGCTCGCGGTGAGACCATCACCCATGCCTCTTTGCATGCCGAGCAGGTCGTCGAGTGGGCGACGCGGGGTGGCGCGCGAGCGCTCGGACGCGACAGTGAGATCGGCAGCGTGGAGGTCGGCAAGAAGGCCGACCTGGTGCTCGTCCGCAACGACGATTCGCCGGCGATGACGCCGCTGCTCAACCCGCACGGGCACGTCGTCCTGCATGCGCAGCGGGCCGATGTCGACACGGTCCTGGTCGACGGCCGGATCGTGAAACGCGACCACCGGCTGGTCGGTGTCGACCTGGCCGGTGCGCGTCGTGCGGTACAGGCAACGGTCGACTACCTGCGCGCCGAACTCGGTGAGCAGGCCTGGCGCGCGGGCATGAACCCGGAGATCCCCGAGACCAAGGTCCTCGACAATCCCTACACCTACACCGACTATCGGTCGGCGACCACGCACGGCGACCCTGCGCCGGCGACCCATTGAACCTTCCGCAACCCGTTCACCTTTAGGAGTTACACCATGCGTTTCGCCGCAATCTCGGATCGGCTGTCGCTGATCACCGCGTCCGACACCGTCATCGACCTCGCCCGCATCAGCGGCGGCAGGTTCGGCCCGAACATCCAGGACGCCTACGAACACTGGGACGAACTGCTCGAGTTCTGCACGACCGTCACCGAGGCGGGCACACCGCTGTCCGATGTCCCCGTCGCGGAATTCGGCAATCCGGCCCCTGGTCCTCGGCAGGTGTTCGCCATCGGGCTCAACTACGCCGAGCACGCCGCGGAGTCGGGTTTGACGCCCCCCGAGGAGCCTGCGGTGTTCACCAAGTTCGTGACCGCGCTGGCCGCTCCGTACGGGACGGTCACGCTCGTGCCGGGCAAGGTGGACTGGGAGGTCGAATTGGTGGTCGTGCTCGGCAGGCCGGCGTATCGTGTCGACGCGGCGGATGCGTGGCGCTATGTCGCGGGAGTCTCTGTGGGACAGGATATCTCGGAGCGGGTCCGGCAGCGGGTTGGTCCCGCGCCGCAGTTCAGCATGGGTAAGTCGTTCCCGGGTTTCGGGCCGATCGGGCCGGTGCTGGTCACCCCGGACGAGTTCGACGACCCCGACGATCTGGAACTGGGCTGCCTGATCAACGGCGAGCAGATGCAGAAGGGCCGGACCTCCGACATGGTCTTCCCGGTGCCCGAGCTGATCGCGCGGCTGTCGGCGATCACGCCGCTGCTGCCCGGCGACGTCATCTTCACCGGAACCCCCGCCGGGGTCGGGTTCGGCCGCACTCCGGAGCGGTATCTTGCCCCCGGCGATGAACTGGTCAGCTATGTGCGCGGCGTCGGCGAGATGCGGCACCTGCTGGTCGCCGGTCACTGAACCGTCCCGAATTCCCTGGAGACACAATGGCATTACACCGACTGTCGTCGGTCACCATCGGCGTACCCGATCCGGCCGCGACCCGCGACTACTACACCGAATTCGGGCTCGTACCCCGACCGGACGGCTGGCTGGCCACCCGCGACGGCGGCGACCAACTCCGGCTCGTCCGCACACCGTCCCGACGACTGGCCGAAATCGTCATCGGCGCAGACGATTCCGACGATCTCGACGCGGTGGCCGCCCGCCTGCGCAAGCTCGGCCTGCCGGTGCAGCGCACCGCGGACTCGGTCGCCACCACCGAACCGATCGCCAATTTCCGTGCCGTGGTAAGGATCTCGAACCACGTCACGCAACCCGCCACACCGGCTACCCCGTACAACGGGCCCGGCCGCATCGAACGCAGCGGCACCCGCGCTCCCGGTGTGCTGCGCGCGGATCCGATCCGCCCACGCAAGCTCGGCCACGCGGTCCTGGGTTCGGTGGACTACGCGGCGACCCGCCGTTTCTTCGTCGACGGTCTGGGTTTCAAGCTCTCCGACGAGATCGAGGGCGAAGGCGCGTTCCTGCGCTGTTCCACCGACCACCACAACGTGCTGGTGCTCAACGCGCCGGTCAACTTCCTGCACCACACCTCGTGGCAGCTCGACGATATCGACGACGTCGGACGCGGCGCCACCGCCATGCTCGAGGGCAACCCGGAGCGGCACGTCTGGGGCCTCGGACGCCACCATGCGGGCTCGAACTTCTTCTGGTACCTCAAGGATCCCGCGGGCAACTTCTCCGAGTACTACTCCGACATGGACACGATCATCGACGATCAGCTCTGGACCCCGGAGGTCTTCACCGGCGCTCAGGGCCTGTTCAGCTGGGGCCCGCCGCCGCCACCGTCGTTCCTGCACCCAGAAGACCTCGCCGCGCTGATGACCGGCGCGCATCACGCCGGATAACGGCCTACCCCGACCAACAAGGAGAGATCATGTCTGACCTGTACGTACCGCAGATCCCGGACAACCTGAACGTCCGGTTCGTGGAGAACCGCATCGTCGTCGAACGCCCCGCGCAGGTCGTCTACGACTGGGCGACGACCTGGTCGAATCTGCCGAAGTGGCTGCCGTTCGCGTCGGGAACCGAGGTGCGGCGCGGCACCGAAGGCGTTCCTGCCGAACTCGGGGATGTGTTGCTGGAGTACATCTTTCCGGAGCTGAACGAGAAGCCGAAGGAATACACCGTGGTGGCGCGGGTGCCCGGCAAGCTGTGGACGGTGGTCGGCCGGGACGTGCTCGACGACGATGTCCCGGCCCCGGCGATGCACGCGATCGCGACGTTCACCACCTTCGACCTCGGCGACGGGACCACCCTGTTCTGCCGGCTGTTCGAGCGGCTGGTCCCCGACACCGAGCCGCCCGGCCCGCACCCGGTCGAAGACCCGGCGCAGGTTCAGCCCGGACTGGAACTGTTGAAGGCGCACATCGAGGGCACGGCCGGCTAATTCGGCGCAACGACGACGAAAACCCTTGGCAGGGGTGTGTTCTCGGAACGCACCCCGCCGCTCGAACGAATCACGAGGCAATCCGATGAACAGCGACACCACCCTTGCCAAGCCCTACCTGACCGGCCACTACCAGCCCGTGCCGGACGAGGTGACCGCGCACAACCTGACTGTGCGCGGGACCATCCCCACCGAACTGAACGGCCGCTACTTCCGCAACGGCCACAACCCGAAACCCGGTGACACACCGAAACATTGGTTCAAAGGCGCGGGCATGCTGCACGGCCTGCGGCTGCGCGACGGTCAGGCCGAGTGGTATCGCAACCGGTGGGTGAAGACGCCCGCCCTCGACGGCGCACCCTATATCCGCGAGGACGGCAGCATCGATTTGACCGCCAGTGTGGCGGGCACCCACATCGTCGAGCACGCCGGCCGCATCCTGGCGCTGCAGGAGTCGAACCTGCCGTTCGAGGTGACTCCGGAGCTGGATACGGTCGGCGCCTACGACTTCGGCGGCAAGCTGAAAACCGCGATGACCGCGCACCCGAAGGTGGACCCGGTCACCGGTGAACTGCATTTCTTCGCTTACTCCCCGGTCGCGCCGCACCTGATCTACTACATCGCCTCCGCCGACGGCGACCTCCGCCACCAGCAGGTCGTCGAGGGGGCGGGTCCGTCGCTGATGCACGACTTCGCGATCACCGAGAACTACGCGGTGTGGCTGGACCTGTCGGTGACCTTCAACCCCACCGAAACCTCCGGCATCCCTTACCGGTGGGACGACGCCTACCAGGCGCGCATGGGCATCCTGCCGCGCACCGGCACCGGCCCGGTGCGCTGGTTCGACGTGGAACCCGGTGCGATGCTGCATGTTTCGAATGCCTACGAGGACGCGGCCGGGCGGGTCGTCGTGGAAGGCCCCCGGCTGGACCGGTCGGCCTGGGAGACCTCGTGGAAGTGGTGGATCGGCGCGCCCGGATACCCGACCGACCCGGTCGCCGGCGCCTTGCAGTACCGCTGGGTCCTCGAACCCGGGCAGACGACGGCGCGCGAGGAAATGATGGACTCGCTGGTCACCGAATTCCCGACGATCAACGACGACTACGTCGGGCGCCGCAACCGCTACAGCTACGCGGTCGCTTACCCCGGCTCCGGATCCGACGGCGTGGGAATCGTCAAGTACGACAACGACACCGGCGCGCGCCTGCTGGCTCCGACCGGTGCGGGCCGGATCCCCGGCGAGGCCGTTTTCGTCCCCGCCGCCGACTCCGCGGGCGAAGACGACGGCTACCTGCTCACCCTCGTCGGCGACCGCGCCGGCAAAGCATCGGAGCTGCTGATCCTCGACGCCCGCGACTTCACCGCGCCGCCGATCGCGGCCGTCGAACTGCCCCGGCACGTGCCCGGCGGTATCCACGGATCCTGGATCGCGGACTGATCGTCGTTCCTTCTTGCCGCACAACCGAATTCGTAAGGACAACTGCATGTGGCCGTCCGCCGGCGACCGAGCCGTCGGACGGCCACATGTGTATGGACCTGGAGACAGATCATGAACTCCCGAGTACAGCCCGCCCCCGTAGATCGAACCCCCACCCCGTCGGCCCGGGCATGGATCGGGCTCACCGTCCTGGCCACCGCGCAGTTCCTGGTCGTGCTGACCACCTCGATCGTCAACGTCGCCCTGCCCGACATCGGGCGCGGGCTCGAGCTGTCACCCGTCGGGCTTTCCTGGGTAGTCAACGGCTACGTACTCGCCTTCGGGGCTCTGTTGCTCCTGGGTGGCCGGCTCGGTGACGTATTCGGCCGGCGGCGGGTATTTCTCACCGGCACAGCGATTTTCACGGTCACGTCGATCGCGGCGGGACTCGCCCCCACCGCCGCGGTCCTCCTCGTCGCCAGAGTCGGGCAGGGGGTGGGCGCGGCGCTGCTCGCCCCGACCGCACTCGCCTTGGTGCTGACCTTGTTTCCCGCAGGCGCGGGCCGCGCGCGGGCAATCGGGGTCTGGGGCGCGGTGTCGGGCATCGGCGGCGTCGCCGGTGTGCTGTCGGGCGGCATCTTGACTGGCGTATTCGGCTGGCGCGCGGTATTTTTCATCGGCGCTCCGGTGGCGATCGCGGTGCTGGCCGCCACGATCTCGCTGGTGCCCGCCGACCTTCCGGCGGGCGGCCGGATCGACCTGTGGGGCGCGGCCTTCGTGACCGGCGGCCTCGCCGCGCTCACCTACGCGCTTTCGGTCGGCGGGCAATACGGCTGGACCGCGCTCCGCGTCATCGCCCCGTTGATCGCGGCGGTATTACTGCTCATCCTCTTCGCCGGATCGCAGCGGCGACTGGCGCAGCCGCTCGTCGCGCCCGCGATCCTGCGCATCGGCGGGGTAGTGCCCGCGAACATCGTCATGACCATGCTCGGCGCGGTATGGCTGGGACTGTTCTTCTTCCTCCCGCTCTACCAGCAGAAGGTGCTCGGCTACACACCGATCCAAGCCGGTCTCACCCAACTGCCGCTGGCGATCATGATCACCGCGGCCTCGACGATCACACCGAAACTGGCTCGGCACTTCAACACTCGCGCCCTGCTGGCCACCGCCCTGGCACTGCTCGCGGCCGGGCTGGCCTGGCTGGCGCGCACCTCCGTCGACGCGCGATTCCTGACCGACATCGCCGCCCCGTCGCTGCTCATCGGCACCGGACAAGGCGTCGCGTTCGTCCTGCTCACCGCACGAGCCACCACCGGCATCCCCGCCGAACACACCGGACTGGCCGGCGGACTGGTCAACACCACCCGCCAAATCGGCGGCGCGCTCGGACTCGCCGGCCTACTCGCCATCGCCACCATGACCGGCGACTCCGGCAATCAACCCCCACCATCCCAGCTCGCCCACGCCTACGGCGCCGTCTTCATCGCCACCGCCGTGATCGCCGCATCCGCGGCCCTGCTGACCGCCGTCCTCCGCGACCGGGCCTGACGAAAACGAAACCCCCTGTCGGAGAGCCTGTCCGACAGGGGGTTTCGGGTTGGGTGAGTGTTCAGTTCTCGCCGTGCTTTCCGGGGGCGGCGCTGCCGCTGTATTCGCCGAGATCGGAGACCAGCTTGGTCAGTTCCGGGTCGCTGTCGTAGCGGCGCTGGTGCAGTTCGGCGATCTTCTCGGCCATCGCCGGGTCCGGGTCGTCGGTGATGTCGAAGGAGGCGAACTTATCGACCAGGGGCAGGCCGACGCGGTCGGTGTTGCGGTGGGCCGGGTGGATCAGGTACTCCCAGTAGCCGGCCAGGTCTTCGATGACGAACACCGCGCCCCACTGGTATTCGCCGCCGAAGTCGGGGCCGACCACGAAGGACTTCACCGAGGGGATGCTCCGTCCCTGGTTGCGCAGGCTCTCGAGGGCTTCTTCGATGGCTTCGGGGGAGGCGTCGGCGCGGAGGGTGAAGCGGTTGCCGTGGTAGATCATTTCTTTCATCCTTTGTGTGTGTAGTGGTGAATTCGATTGTGTTACTTGGTCTTACGGAGCAGGGGCAGCGCGATCGCCGCGCCCAGGGTCATGGCGATCCCGGTCCAGAGGAACGTGCCGCCGATGCTGGTGAGGTGGATGAGTGGCGCGACGATCAGCGGAGAGACGAACTGGCCGAGGAAGATTCCGGTGACCAGGCCGCTGAGGATCCGGCCCCGGGTGGCGGCCGGTGCGAGGTCGCTCAATCGGAGGTTCAGGTTCGGGACGGCGAGGCCGACGCCGAAGCCGCCCACGAGCAGTCCGGCTACCACCTGCACCACCGTGCTCGAGGTGCCGACCAGCACCCACCCGATGCCGAGCAAGCCGATGCTGGCGGCGGTGAGGACACTCGGCGACCAGCGGCCCCGCAGCGACGGAAAGGCAAGTGCGCCACCGACACTGCTGAGCGTGGTCGCGGCGATCACCGCACCGACCAGGGCCGGACCGATGTGCAGTTCCGCCAGCAGGAAGGGCAGTTGGGTGGGGGCCATGTAGAAGGCGAGCGTCACCAAGAAGGCGAGCAGGTAGAGCCCGGCGATCGGCCGGAAGATCCCGGACCGCGAACCGGCGGCCTCGACCGCGGCCGGCCCGGATACCTTGTCGCGCCGCTGTTCTCGCAGTGCGAACAGCGCGAACGGCAGGATGATCACGGACGCGCCGTAGATCCAGAACGGCAACTTCCAGTTCGACGCGGCCAGCAGGCCCGCCAGCGGCAAGAAGACAACGCCGCCGATGCTGGCGGAAGCCTGTTGCAGACCGAGGAAAGTCGCCCGCTTCGGTCCCTCGAACCAGTCGGTGATGATGGCGCTGACCGCGGTCATGATGCCGCCGACCGCGACGCCCACCAAGGCTCTGGTCACCAGCAGGACGCCGATGCTGTCGACGAAGAACCCGGCCGCTCCCGCCACGGCGTACAACGCGAGACTGCCCACCAGCAGCGGTTTCCGCCCGATGCGGTCGGCGGCCATGCCTGCCAGCGGCGCGCTGAGGCCGATCGCCAGCGACGTGACGGTCAGGACCAGCCGCACCAGCACATCCGCGCCGGCCACCGCCGAGAACGCCTCGCGCATGGCGGGCAGGCTCGGGGCGATGACCGCCGGGCCCATCACGGTCAGCGTCGCGGCGGCCAGCACTGTGGCGCGGGCGATGCGCGCCGGTGTGGCCAGCTCTCGCTCCACCGCCTCGTCGGTTGCCGCGCTCATGGTGTTCCTCCTCGTGTCCGGCAAGTCGTGCTCGCTTGCTGACATCGAGATTTCCATCCGCGCACCGGCACTCGCGTCGGTGATTTCTACCTAGATACGTAGTCGATCCGGCGGTTACGTAGTCACCTGCCGCCCGTAGGTGATCTCGGTCTCGACCGGGGACGGTTACCCGTTACGCACGCGGTGCCGGCGGACTCGTTCGCGGTTGGCGCAGCCGCGGTCGGGGCAGTAGCGCATCGAGTTGTTCTTGGTGGTGTCGGCGTAGAAGCGGTGGCAGTCGCGGGCGGAGCACAGGCGGATGCGGTCGGGGCCGCGGGCGATGAGGAATCCCATCAGCGCGGCGGCGGCCTCGGCGGCGATGTGGCGCCAGGCGGTGCTGGCGGGGGTGTGGAAGTCGATGTGCCAGGGCAGGTCGTCGTGGTTGGTGAGCCTGGGGGTGGCGCCTGCCTCGGCGGCTACGTGGTTGAGCAGCGGTGCGGCCCGGTCGGGGGCCGGATCGCGGACGGCGCGCAGGAGGTAGGGCCGGATGCGGCGCAGGTGGGGGAGGTCGTCCTCGGAGACCTGGACCTCGGTGGCGCCGTGGGCGCGGAGCAGCTGGTCGATCGCCGCGGCCGAGTCCAGGGTCTCGGTGCCGGCTATGTCCGGATCACTGTTCGCCAGGGCGATCGCGAGGCCGATTGCCCACCATTTGTAATGGTCTATCCGCACTACGTCCATGTCGACAAGGGTAGCGGTCTGCTCGTAGCGTCCTCGGAGATGGAGGTGCCGCGGTTGGTGCGGTGCCGTTTTCGGTTGCGAGGGAAGGGCTTTCATGAACACAGATATGCATGCACGCTACCTGGCCGAGGTCAGCTGGCCGGAGGACGTTTCCTACTCCGAGCACATTCAGCGCGCGATCGATTTTCATTTCTCGTCCGAGACGGGCACGGACTTCTGGATCGAGAAATCGAAGTCGTTCGATTTCCGGCTCAGCGAGGTGCGCACGCGTGCGGATCTGCTGCGGTTCCCCGATGTGAGCAGCGAGTGGCGGACCGTGCCGATCGAGGCGCTGGTGCCTCGGGCTATGCGCCGCAACGGTATTCGGCCCTCGGTCTTCGAGAGCGGCGGTACCACGGGCGCGCCGAAGCGGATCATCGATGCCGTCCAGTGGGAGAAGACGTCGGTGTGGATGGCCGAGCGTCTGCGGAAGCTCGGGGCTCCGGTGGATGGCGGGGGCATGATGTTGCTCGGTCCCACTGGTCCGCATGTCGTCGGGTACAGCAACGCGATCATGGCCAGGCAGTTGGGCCTGGAGCTGTTCTGCATCGATCTCGATCCCAGGTTCGTGCGCTCGGCGATCCAGGGCGGTCACCCGGAGGTCGCGGAGCTGTACATCGAACATGTTGTGCGGCAGGCACAGTGGATTCTCGAATCACAGGACGTGCGGCTCGTCTATCTGACTCCGCCGATCTTCGCCGCGCTCGCGATGCATCCGGAGGTCGCCGAATTGTTCAGGGACAAGGTGCGTTTCGCGGTGTGGGGGAGCACTTCGATGAACCCGGACACCCTGGAGTTGCTGCGTGAGGTGTTCCCCGATACACAGATCGTCGGCGGGTACGGCAACACCATGATGGGATCGGCGCTCGAGCTTTCCGAACCCGCGTACGAATTGCCCACGTTCCAAGCGTATTTCCCGTACACGGCGTGGTCGGTGCTGGACGAACACCGCGAACAGGTCGGTTATGGCGAGCGCGGTCTCATCGCGATCCATGTGCTGACGCCGGAGGTGTTCCTGCCGGTCAGCTACGAGCGCGACGAGGCGACCCGGATCCGCTTCACCGGCGAGGAGGGCACCGACCTGGTGCAGAATGTGCAGCCGCTGCCCGTCGAGGGTGCAGCCGTGATCGAGGGTGTGTACTGATGGGCGGCTACCGGATCTCCCCACTGATCGGCGGTGATTACCGGCCCGCGCGCACCGGCGAGCCGATCCGCACTGTGCGCGGTGAGGACATCGGCCGGCTCGACTTCGCCTCGGATCTGCTGGCCGGGTTGAGTATTCGGCGATTGCGTGCCGCCCGCCCGCAGCCCTTGGTGCAGCGGCTCGAGGTGATCGCCGATGCGGCGCGGCTGATCGCCGATGAGACGGTCGACGGACTCTCGCCCATGGAGTACGCGCTAGCGCAATCGGCGACTTCCGGTACCCCGTTGCCGGTTGTCACCGGGTTCTTGCAGTTGGTGCGGCCTGCGGTGCAACAGATCATCGAGATCGTCCCCGAGGAATTGGCTGCGCAGCATTACGGGCGGGCCACGGTCAGCGTGCATCGGCGCGGTGACCTCGCGTGCGTGCTCTCCCCGGCGAATCATCCGGCGGTGCACGTGGCGCTGTTCGAGTTGGTCGCGCTCGGCTACAACGTCATCGTCCGGCCGTCGCGGCGTGACCCGTTCACGCCGGCGCGCATCGTGCGCGCGTTGGTCGACGCCGGTTTGGCCGAGGACACGATCGCACTCCTGCCGACCGGTCACGACGGTGCGGATCGATTGGTGCGGGAGGCCGATCGGTCACTGGTCTACGGCGGGCCCGATGTCGCTCGCCGTTACCGGAATCGGCCGGATGTCCTGGTCCAGGGACCGGGCAACTCGAAGGTGCTCGAACTGTCCGGCGCCGACCCCGATCGGCTGGCCCAACTGCTGATCGCCTCCACCGCCGACGGTGGTGGAGGTCAGTGCCTCAACGCCAGCGCCGGCCTCGTCGGCGACCCCGCCGCGCTGAGCCGGACGGTCGCAGCGAGTTTGGATCAGCTGCGGATCGGACGACCGGACGACGAATCCACCCAGGTCCCGGTCTTCCCGCTCGAGCAGGCACGCCGCCTCGCCGAATTCGCCGCGAGCGTGCACGGCGGGCCGCCCGGCGATCACCTCGTCGACCTCGCCGACGGTTCCGCCGCACTGCGCCCGGTGGTCTCGATCGCCGACCCCGAAAAACCCCTGCGCGCAACCGAACTGCCGTTCCCCGCCCTCGAACTCTATCCCGCGGGATCCGGCACCGAACCTGCCCGACTCGGCCGCACTCTCTCGCTCGCCATCCTCGGCGGCACGGACGACCAAGTCGCCACCTATCTCTCCGCGAACAACATCCGCAATGTCTTCACCGGCGGCACACCCACCACCTGCTTCACCCCCGGAACACCCCACGACGGATCCATCATCGACCATCTCACCGAGCGCAAAACCTCAAATCACCTACTAGCCGAACGGATTTAGCGGCGAACGGTCCGGGATGTGTACCGCGAGCTGGAGCAGCGGCACACCCGCGGCAAGATCGTCCTGCACCCCTGACTTCCCGCACTACTTCTGATTTCCCGCACCGAAAATCGCATGCAATTTTCGGTGCGGGAAATCAGAAGTAGTGCGTCTTTCAGCGGGGGACGTCTCACAAGGCGAGTTCGGGGAGCATGCCTTCGCGGAATAGGGCTTCGGCGCGGGTCAACGGTGGATGTACAGGGCACGGCCCACCGCGCGGCCGAGCTTCCGCTGCAACCCCCTGAGAATTCGGATGGTCTCCTCGTCGCGGATCCCTGTGGTTATCTGCCAATCCACACCGGATCCGAAGACATTACTCGCGAAAACGAACTCGGTCGCCACCAGTGCCCTTCGCCAATCTGCCGCACTCAGTGGCTCTTTCGAGTTCAACGCTGCCCGCAATCGCCGTCCTTGCTCGTACAGGTCCGCTACGCTCGCAAAACCCATCGCGACCGCGAGTGCCTCAGTGCTGCGGGCAGGTCCGCCCCATTCGCCTAGACCGCGCCGCAGTATTTCTCGTTCGTCATCCGACAGGTCGACCGCTACAAGGTCTTTCGCTTCCATCGGCCTACGCATCTCCGGGCGGTCGGCGCGATGGCGGTCCATCATCGGCTCGGCTGGCGAGGTCACCGGCCCAGGCGCGCATACTCGGTGGGCCGTCGCCGGCGGCGTAGACGGCGAACTGTGCCCGCGCTTCGTCCGATCGGATGCCGCCCCTGATCTCGTCCGGTTTCGCGAAGAATGAGAGTTCTTGTGGAGGCGACCACGAGTCCAGCAGAGCGACAGCGCCGTCGTCCGGCGACGGGAGCGCGAACCACACTCGGCGGACGCCTAAGGTGATGGCCGCACCCATGCACATCAGGCAGGGCTCGAGATTGACTGCGAGGGTGAGAGTTCCGGCCGGGTGGGTGAAACCCAACATCTCGTCGGCCTGTTGTATTGCGAGCAGATCGGCGTGCACCATCCGTCGCCCCAGCGCCTTCTCCTGGGTGTAGGCGCGCCCGAGGATACGCTCGTCATCGAACACGACCGCACCTATCGGCATCTCACCGGCCGACAATCCTTCGCCGGCGACCGACAACGCGAGTCCCACAGCTTCATCCGGCTCCATCACCCCTGCGACAGTACTGCGGACCGGCTGACTTACGCGGACTCGCTGCGGAGCGACTCGTGCAGTGTTTCCGCCAGCCGAGCTGGACGTAGGCAGACCGAGAGCTACCGAACAACCCGGGACCGCCGACCGCCGGCGCTCGAGGCATCGATAACTCGGGTCACGCCATCGAGAGGAAGATCCTAATCGGCCGAGGCTATTTGGACGACGATCCCGCCGAAGCGGGCCTCCTGCATGGTTGCGGGTTGGCCGTCGATGTAACACCTGCCGGTTCGGGTGACCTCGACGCATTCGTCGCTGGGGGAGTCGGAGTTGTTCGAAGGGTCGAGGGTGTCGGTGTAGTAGGCGATCATGCCGCCGCTGAAGCTGGTGTTGTAGCCGGTGATTCGGCGTCCGGCGTGATCGGTGGTTCGGCTCCGGCAGCGGTCGCAGACTGCGCGGGGGTAGCGTTCGGAGTAGACCGCCGACTGTGCGCAGTGCGGGCAAGGTTGGGTGTAGCGCCGCCCGGGGAGCGGGTCTTGCATCAGGAAATCGTTGCGGGCGAGGATGTTTCGTCCGGTGCCCTCCTGGTTTGGGCTGCGCCACAGGTTCAGGAGAACGAACTCGGCGTAGTCGGCTGTCTCGGCATCGATCGTTGCGCTGCCGGGCAGCTCGCTCATTCGGGTGAGGCCGGCATCGTAGGCAGTGAGCGCCAGCCGGTGCGCCACCGAGAGCTCGCTGTCGGGGATGGTTCGGTTGGCATGTTCGGCTCGGGCCAGGTGCTCGGCGATCACCTCGTCGATGGTTCGCCCGCCGGTCGGCAGTATTCCGCTGCCATATCCGGTTTCGGTCACCAGGACGTAGGCGTCCATCGGTCCACGGTCGCCGTTGATCGTCTCCAAGAAGGCGAAACCGCGGCCGTACCGGGCATTCTCCAGTCCGTGATGGGCGTAGTGGACCAGAGTGCTCGGATCCTGCGCCTCGTCGCGCGCGTATCGCAGCGCTTCGTCGTAGGTCGGCGGAGAACTCAGGTCTGGCCGTTTCATGACCGTCAGCCTATCGAGCCTTATATTTCAGGTGCGCCGGCTGCTTCAACAGGCCGCCGACGCCTCTCGCGCCAGACTCGCCCACCAGCTGGACCGCGAGCTTCCTCGGCAGTTCTACCCGGGCCGGACGGCCAGTAGCGCTGGAGTTCCTTGCGGCGCAATGGAGTTCATTTCGTCGATCAGAACTGTCGACTCACCTTTCGGTGCCACCGCCATCGTTTTGCGGAACACCGGGAGCCGGGTGAGCGTCCACAGCAGCGAAGCGACCACGGGGAGCGGAAGGTGGTCGAGTGCGGCAATCGGGCTGGGCGTGGGTGTGTTTCCCAGTCGGCGCACCAGGTTCAATCCTTCGCGGACGGCGCGGGCCAATTCCATCGCTTCGCGTCGGCGCACACCCCGGCCGCTCTGCTGCATGCGGTGTCCGGCAACCATCAGCGGCACGGCGACGGCTGCGTGGGAGCGGAGCCAACTCTGCATATCGGGGTGCGTGACCGCGGGGATTCCGGCGTCGGAGAAGACCGTCGCCCAGCGATCATCCGAGACGGTGGTGGAGGCGCCTCGGCGAATAATGGTCGATGACAATCGGCCGTCGTCGTCGACGCCGGCCGCTATCGCCGGAAAGCCGAACACGGTGCGCTGCACGCCGACTGCGTCGCGGAGGCGGTCGAGGGACTGGAATGTGTTGAACATGAACATGATGGTGTGCGCGGCACAGTCGGCGAGAGTCGGCAGCAGCACGTCGACCTGTGAAACGAGCACCGTGACCAGCACGAGATCCCACGGCGTGGTCGTATCCAGCTCGCCGGCGACGTGCACGGCGGCTCGTTCACCGGCCGCGGTGACGATCGCCTCGTCCCGGCGCAGGTCCTGTAGTCGAGCGCCGCGCGCGACGACGGTGACGTCGTGGCCTGCGCGGGCGAGCTGAAAAGCGAAGGTGCTGCCGATTCCGCCGGGACCGACGACAGCGATGCGCAAGCCCGGCGGGGCAACTGGTTGGGACATTCTTCTTTACTACCACCGACCGCGGAGGGAGTCGCGGCCTCAGCTCGCGGTGGCCAGCACCCGCCACACTTTTCTGGAACGCGAGCGGGCTTGCGGCGCAGCGTGTTCGATTCGCCGTCGCGCTTCGTGGACACTGATCCGTAGCAGATCGGTCAGTAGCTCCACAGTGTCCCGATAGCCGGTGTCTGCGGCGAGACCACGACGCTCGGCCTCGGCGACGGCGGCGCGCATGGCGGCATCCAGTCGCCGCCGGCGGCGTTCGGTTTCGACGAGGGTGCGCAGCAAGTCGACATCGTCCAGGTCCGGCCATCGCGGTGCTGGAGCATTCGGCGCGAGCGCGGTCGAATGTATGTTCACGCGAGCGAGCCTACCTCAAGATAGAACGTATGTTCGATGTTTTGTGGCTCTGTCGCGTCGGAATTTTCTGGTCGAGTTAGGACCGTAACTGTCCTATCTCCGCGACATACTCGAATCATGAGCGAAACCGAATCGACTGCGGGACAGCCGGATCAGACCGACATCACCGACTTCAACGATCCGAACGCGCCGTGGAACCAGGCATGGGACCAGGACGTCAGCATCGCCGACTGGAACGATGATGTGATCGAGGAGTTCCGGGAGAACTCGGGCAAGGTGGGCGGTGCATACGCGGGCGGCGACCTCATTCTGCTCACCACCACGGGAGCCAAGAGCGGCAAGCGGCACACGACGCCCCTCGGACCCCTCTACCGGGACGGCATCATGTTCGTGAGCTCGTTCATCGAGGACAAGTACCCGGCCTGGTGGTACAACATCAAGGCGAATCCGCAGGTCACCATCGAGCTTCGGGACAAGACCTACCGGGCGATCGGCAAGGTGCTCGAAGGTGCGGACTACGACGAGTTCGCGACCTGGGTGCTGGCCAATCATCCACTGCTGGCGGACTTCCAGTCCAAGGTCGACCGGCCCATGCCGCTGGTCGTGCTGACGCTCGACGGCGAGGGCTGAGCGTTCAGCGCCGGGCGTCGGCCGTCCGGTTCCTGAGTTCGGCTTCGCTGCGGTCCAGCCATCGTCGATACCACTGGGTGAAGCCGATTCGGGTTCCGGCATCATCGACCAACGGCGCGAAACCGCCATCGTCGGCGGTGTTGTCGGACCACATCTGTCCTCTCGACTCCCCACTCACGACGAGCGCCTCGCGCTGTGCGCAACCCAGGTGGCACAGATAGAGCAGCCCGACCGAATGCCCTGGGCGGTAGACGATCTCATCATGGGTTTCCCAATACTCGTCCTCCGCGATGTTGAAAGCTTCGACCGAGTCGAAGTTCTTCGCATCAGGCCGGTCGGGCAGCCCGTCCGCCGGGTTGAACGCGGCGACATGGGGAAACGGTTGCGCGAGCGTGTCGAACACGGTCAGATCTGCGCCGTCCCCTTCCCACCGCCATTCCCCGTCCACCCGACTAATAGGAAACAGCCCATAGGCCGGCCCGGCCCCGCCACGGCCGGCCGCAATCAGGAATGCTCGATACTCCTCAGGCAGCACCACCTCCACCTGGCCTTCGATCTCACTCAATTCGGCAGCACTCAACGGCGGTTCGAGAATCCACCCATGCCCCGCCGCACCTCCTGCCCCGAAAATCTCGTTCGCGCCCGGAGTCGCGGCAAGACGCGCCAGTCTGTCCGGAACGTCGGACCAGTCATAGGTCATGGCCTGCACCGTATCGCGGGGCGAGCTGAGAGGCTGTCCGACGGCGACGCACTCCGGACAAGCCCGCGGTCGGTGGGGGCGCTGTGATTACGACTGGGTTGGTCCCGCTCCGTCTACAGGTCGGCGGCGACGCCGCGCAGGAAGTGTTCCAGGTCGCGTTCTGTTTGCGGGGTCTGTATCCCGTTCGCCAGTGCGCCGGCCATGAGCTTTGCCGATTCCTCGCCGTTGACCAGGGTGGACCAGGCGTCGTGTTCTTCGCGCAGTCCGGCGGTCAGATCCGACGGCGGGAGAACGCGTTTCGCTTGCGCGATGAGCTCCGGGCCGACGGCCGCGATGTTCTCGGCGAGTGTGTCGACGAAGGTGTCGAGTTCCGCGGCCGGGACAGCCCGGTTGATCCAGCCGTACGCGGCGGCGGTATCGGCGTCGAGCAGGTCGGCGGCGAGGACCAGCTCGAGCGCGCGGTTGCGGCCGACGCGCTCACCCAGGTATTGGGTTGCCCCGCCGCCGGGGATGATTCCCAGCAGCGCCTCGGTCTGTCCGATCCCGGCGGTCTCCTTCGCCGCGAAAGCCATATCCGCCGCGATCACGAACTCCGCACCACCCGCGCGGGCCAGGCCCGCGAGCTTGACGATGGTCACCTGAGGCTGGTGGCGAAGCAATTCCCCGATCCCTTGATGCACGTTGACGTCCGGGAACTTCGCGGCGACGTCCCGCAACTCGTCCATGTGCTCGAAAATGTGCATGTCGACATGAGCGAGGAAGAACTCCTCGTCGGCACTGGAGAACACGATGACCCGCACCGCGGTCTCCTCCCGCAGCAACCCCAGCAGATCGTGCAGCTCGACCATCATCGTCGCGCTGAGTGCGTTCACCGGCGGGTTGTCGAGTACGACCTGCGCGACGCCCGCGCTGATGGTGACGCGCAAGGTGGTGTAGCCGGGAAGATTCATCGTGTCGGTTCCTTCGGTTGTCGATAGGCATGTAGGTTTGCGATGAATACTTACCGTCGTGCACTCGGCGGCAACCGTCAATAACGCACTTTGCGCGCACTAAGGATCCTCGAGGACACCACTATGCCCACGACCGACGGCCGTCCGGAGCCACGGTTTCATGTCGACTGCCCGACTCGGCCGATCCTCGATCAGGTCGCGGACAAGTGGTCGATGATGGCGCTCACGGTGCTCGAACATCCGACGCGGTTCAACGAGATCAAGCGTCAACTCGAAGGCGTGACCCAGCGGGTGCTGACCCAAACGCTGCGCCGCCTGGAACGCAACGGCATGGTGGTGCGCCGAGTGCTGGAGACCTCACCGATCGGTGTCGAATATTCGCTGACGCCCCTGGGGGAGTCGTTTCGCGTGCCGTTCACGCAGCTCTACGAGTGGACGCTGGAACACAGCGACGAGATCGAGCGGGCACAGCGCGCCTACGACGGATGATCGTTCGACGCGCGTGGCGCTGGTTGATCCGCTCGGCACAGAACACCCGCCGCGACGGGCTCGATGACTGAACCAATCACGACAGGAGATGTCGTGATTGGTTGGAAGGCTGGCTTGGCGACTGTCGGAATGTCCGATCGGTCAGGTCAGGAAGGATGTCACGTGAGTTCTGGAGTCAATCCGTGCATTGTGTTCGATGGCGATGCGCGGCGGGCGATGGAGTTCTATCGAGAGGTTTTCGGTGGGGAGTTGGAGATCGGGATGGTGGGGGATTTCGGTTCGCCGGATGCGTCGAATGCGGACAGTGTCATGCATGCCCGGCTGGTCACGCAGGCCGGTTACACGCTGATGGGATGGGACTTTCCGGACGATCGGGCGGGTCAGCCGCCTTATCGGCAAGGTAACAACGTTGCGGTGTTCGTCGGTGGCGACGACCACGAACTCCGGGGGTATTTCGAGCAGCTTTCGGTCGGCGGCAACGTGACGCTGCCTCTCGAAAAGCAGGTGTGGGGTGATGAGGCGGGGTCGCTCGTGGACCGGTTCGGGATCAGCTGGATGTTCAACATCAGCGCCCAGCAGTCGTGACTTAGTTCCCGGTGCGGCGGGGCGAGGGGGAGGTGTGCGCGGTTTTCGGTCCGTAAAGTGAGCTCTCGTGGAATCAGGTATCAGGCTCGAGGACTTACGCTCCACGCTTTCGTGCGTGTATGAAAAGCTCGGCGCCGAAAGCCTTACCGAGCCGGACAGAATCGAGCTGGTGACCCGCGCCGAGGTGGTTCAGGACCAGATCGACGCGATCCAGGACGCCATCGGCAACGACGAGTTCGAACACGCACCGACTCCGCCAGAACCGGCACCGTCGAGCGATCGGTTGTTCTGAATTACGAGTGCCTCCGCCGGAACAGCCGGCGGGAGTTCCGGTTCGTCGCGGCGCGCATGGTCGGTGCACTGGTCAGTTCGGGACCAGGCACCTTCCACTGCGCGTCCGCGACGTCCGGATGCTTGACCGTGCGGCGTCAGTTCCGCGCGGCCAGGATCTCGGTGAGGTAGTCCGGCGTTCCGTCGATGCGTTGCAGATGCGGGAAACGGAGGCCGTCGTGGTAGTTCAGTTCAACGGTCCGGGTCTGATCGAAGTCCTTCACCTGCAATCGGATCGGTGCGGGGTTCGTCTTGGCCGCCTCGATCGCGGCTTCCATCGTGGCCTGGGAATAGGGGGCGTCGTTGACCGAAACCACCGTCATCCCGGTGCCGACCTTTGCCTTGAACGCGGGTCCGTCCCAGCGCACATCGGTGACCTTGCCCGCGCCGGACACGTTGAGTCCGATCGAGTAGGTGTAATTGACGGCGCCCTCGGCCTTTTTCACCTGATCCGCGAGTAAGGCGCCGGGGTTGTTGTCGTAGACCAACTTCCACCCCGTCTTCTCGACACTCGCGGCGAACGGTGCCTTTCCGTCGAGGCGATCGCGCAGATACTTCGCCCAATCGTCGGCGACCACGCCATTGAGGGTCGAGACGACATCGTCGAATTTGTAGGTGTTCTGCGACTCCCACTTGCTGTCGTCGACACCGAAGAACGCGCGCGCGAAATCATCGAGTGACTTCGTGTTCCCCGACAGTTCGCGGATACGCGCGTCCACTCCCAGCCACACCAGTTGCCCGCCCTGGTAGTAATCCTCGCTGAGCTGCCACGACCGATACGGCTTCGTGCGCCGCTGCGCGATGATGGGATCGTTGGTGGTGTCCTGCAGCGTGCGCCAGTCGAGTCCGGGCCGGTTGTCGGTGTACGCGGCGACTACCGAAGCCAACGCGTCGCGCGAGACCTCCGCGGGTCGCAAGCCGGCCCGGCCGGTGAGCACGTTGCCCCAATACTGCGTCTGTCCCTCGTAGACCCACAGCAAGCTGTCTTGCATCGGGACGTTGTAGTTGGGCGTCCACAGGTCGGCCGGGCGCCGGAACTTGCCGTTCCAGGAATGGGTGTACTCGTGCCCGAGCAGATCGGCGCTGCCGACCGCGGGGTTCCACCCGGTGAAATAGTCCGTGGGTTGGCCGTTCTCGCTGGATCGTTGGTGTTCCAGGCCGTTGGAGCTGAGCTGATCCGACAGCGACAGCAGGAAGTCGTAGTGGTTGTAGTGTTGCGAGCCGTACAGCCCCACCGCCTGTTTCACCAGAGCCTTATGCAGCTCGATGTGCTCGGGCTTGGCCTCGAGCTGCTCCGGTGCATCGGCGAATACTTGCAGCCGCACCGGGGTTTTCGCGCCGGGAGCCAGGTCGAACTCCTTGTGATAACGCCCCGCGTACACGGGCGAGTCGACCAGGATGTCCAACGGAACAGTCTTGTAATTCACGGTGTCGCCGTCTTTGCCGGCGACCTCCAGCGCGGTTCCGGGCTCGAATCCGGATGGATACGTCACGCTCGCGGTGAAGGGAATCTTGCTGGCGGGAACACCGGCCGGATAAAGGACCACGGCATTCCACTGCAAATTCAGCATATTCGGCGTCATCACCACCCGACCCTGCGAGGAATCGGTGGGGGTGAGGTACTGGAAGTTCGCGTCGATGGAATCCACGCCGTCGGGCACCGTAACCTTGAACTCATACACGTTCACCGGATCACGTTTCCACTCCAGCTTGTTCCCGGCGCTGGTGAAGGTGATGCCCCCGATCTTGTCGATCGGACCGGACGGCGAGTGACTGCCGGGCAGCCACTGCGGAAAAAGGAGATCCAGCTCGCCCGACTGAACCGGGATCGTCTGTTTCACCTTGATCACGCGTTGCGGCAGATTGGTCACGTCGACCGCCACCGAGATCGCTTTCTGATTCGCCGGAGCATCATCAGAATTGTCCCGCAAGCCGAAATAGAGCGAGCCCGCTAGGAGAATGATGACGACGACGCCGACTGCGCCGATGATACGAATTTTGGACAAAGACACTCCCGAGTCACAGACGATATTTTCGACACTATGAAAGAATGCAGCTTATATCGGCAAAAAATTCGCGTACGGTTCGATCGTTTTTCCTCCTCCAGCGTAAACGCTTCGAATATTGTGTTCGGGTCGGCGGACCCCCCTTAGTTGCTGAACTAATTGCCGATACTACGAGGGTCGGTATCGCAGCGTGCGAGGAGCGAGTGTGGGCTGCGTCATACCTGTCGCGCGGTGTGGTCGCAGCGAGCCCTCGCCGCCCGCCTAGGATGGGTGGCGTCGCGTGCGCGCGCCGGGTGGAAGGCTTCGGCATTCCCTCCCGTCTCCGTAGTGAAAGAGATCTTCATGTCCACCGATCCCCATCGCGCCCGCGCCCTGGGCCGCGAATTGATCGACACTCACCACTGGTTGCGCAGCGAACTACGCCGCGTCGCCCGCGCGCTCGACGAGTACCGGGGCGACGAGCCGATCGGCCCGCTCCGCGACCTACGCGCGCACTGCCTGGCCTTCTGCCAGGCTCTCACCGACCATCACACCAGCGAGGACGAGACCGCGTTTCCCGTTCTGGCCCAACGTTTCCCGGACCTGGCCCCGGTACTCGCCGAGCTCTCCGCCGACCACCATCTGGTCGCCGACATCCTGAACCGGATGACCGCCGCGCTCGCCGAGCTGGGCGCCGAGAATCTGGCGGCGGTGCGCGGCGAGATCGCTGGGCTGTCCGCCATTCTGGAATCGCATTTCCAGTGGGAGGAACGTCGGATCACGGCCGCCCTGGACGAGCTGCCCGGCGCCGAGTACACGGCGGCGGAGCTGTTCAGCGCGAACCGCTACGTTCCGGGTAGCGGTTTGTTGTAGATCATGAAGTCGCAAGGTGTGGCCAACAGCGGGGCCAGATGTGGATAGTCGTCTTCGAGAGCGCCGCGGCGGACGACGCGATAGCCGATGCGGGTGTACCACTCGGCGAGGAACTTCTTCGCCGGATGGGTCCACTCTCTCGGCACGAGAAGCTCCAATTGCATGGTGTGAGCACCGTTTTCGGCGCTGCGCCGTTCCGCGAACCGGACCAGCTCGCGCCCGATACCGGTACCACGCAGACCGGGCGCGGCCACCAGCATGCCGAACTCGCCTAGCCCGTCGCCCAGCTGCTGAATCCGCACCGAGCCCACCAGCTCTCCGTCCGGAGAGCGAGTCGCCGCGATCTCACCGGCCGCGATCAGCTCCGCCACCTCCGCGTGCGTGGTGCGGGCGGCGCCGTCCACCCATATCCCCGCCTCGGCGACCTCGTACACCTGATTGATCAGCGCGGTCAGTCCGGCAACCAGCCGATCGTCGGAAGCCGTTGCGCCCGGCAGCATCTCGATGCGCACCACGGTCACCTCCTGGCCACCGCATCGGTGCCTGACGGGTTCAGGACTATCGGTTCTTGCTGCATCGACACGGCCTCCTTTGCCTGCGCGGTAACCGGTCACGGCATATGCGGGCGTGACATTGGACAGTCAAGACCATGCCGCCGGGGCACGGTCAAGTCTTCATCAGACCCGCGCTGACCGCTTCCCGCGGCGGGTCAGTGCATCGGTCAAGGACAGTTACCCCCGTGGCGTTGATCATCAGCAGGCCTGATCACCAGGCCGTCTCCACTCCCGTCGGCCTCGGGCGACCGGGGTCGTCGAGGGGTTGGGCGCGTTCGACTTCCAGTCGTGCCTCGTTCGCGTGAACGAAGGTGGATATGGCATCGAACCGGGGGTCGGCGTGGATCTCGCGCATGGCCTCGTCGAGGTGGGACTGCAGATCCTGCAACGCCGCCTGGTAGGCGGCCAAGAGGGCCTGCGCACCCGGTATCGATGCCTGCACGAGGCGATTATTGGCGTCGATGACCACCCGGACACCGTCGACCTCACCTACTCCGCGCGCATGTTCCAGCGCGGCCTGGGCGCGTCTCACCTTCAAGCCGAGCGAGTCGAAGTTGTTGTGCTGCATGCTCATCGGTTACCTGGGTGGCGGTGGCGTCGGTACCGGTTGCGTCCGTGCCACCGGTGGCGGCGCGGGCGGGATCTGCGTCGCCCGGTCACCCTGGCCCGCGATGATGTGGCCCATACCCTCCAGCGATCTGCTCCCGGGCTCCCAGTACTTGTTGTGTGCCTCACCGTTCAATCCCAGCTCTGAAGTCGGTCCAGGATCGGAGGGAAAGGGGCGTCCGTGGAAGTCGGGATCGGTGGGATCCATGCCGTAATCATCCAGCTGCCCAGAAGAGACCTTCGGCAGCGCCGGGCCGGGGTCGGTCGGGTTGTACGGATCGTGCACGGCCGGCCCGGAGTCGACGCCGAAGACGGCATCGTCGAGCTTGCCCACGCGGTTGGCCGCGTACAGAGGCGTCGGATCGTGGGCGGCGGCCGTCGCGTACACCCGGTTGCCCACATCCTCGGACCGGACGCCGGTCAGGCTGAGGTCGTTCGCATGCTCGACCGTTGTCCCGGGGCTGGCCACGAACACCACCGCGTCGGCATTGAGGGTCCGGCCGTGACTGGCCGCGTCACCGACCACGGTGGTCCCGTAGCTGTGGCCCACCACAGTGTTGTAGGACGGTGGGCCGACATGTGAAGCGCGCAAGCCATTCTGGAAGCGGTCCAGCGCACCCGCCCCGGCGTCGGCGTATCGCTGGTGCGTGGCATCGAGCAGCTCGGGTGGTGCGTCGTAACCGAGCCACGAGATCACCGCGGGATTCTTCGCACCGGCCGTTCTGGCCTGGTCACGCATCCGGTCCACCCAGTCCATGTACATGCTCTTCGACGGCCGGGAACCGGTGCCGGGCACGAAGGTGGCGACATGGTCGGCGAGGTCGGGGTTCCCGGCGGCGATCGCGGCGTGCGTGGTAGCGCCGGACTTGGTGTCGATCAGCATGAGATAGCGATCGGGCTGCTGCAGTTCCTTGCTGATCCGTTCCAGATCGTCGCGCTTGCCTTGCAGCGCAGGGTCACCCGCCCGGGCGCGGGCGAGTTCGTTCTGCAGTGTCATCCGGTTGTAGTGGTCGCGGTCGATGACCGGGATGCCGTCCCGGTTTCCGATATACGGGTCGTGCTTCCACAACGCGTCCTTCTCGGCTGGGGTCAAGGTTGCCCAGAAGTCGTGCAGCTGTTGCGGATCGTCGGGCAACTGAGCCCGGCCGGCGAGGATGTCCTGCACCTTCGAACCGACGCCGGCGTCGGGGTGTTTCTCGTAGGTGTCCAGCAATTGCAGGGAGTCGGTGATGGCCTTGGCTGCCCTCGTCTCGGCGTCACCGAATTGGGCCAGTAGGTGCTGGATCTTGGATTGGTAGTCGGACGCCTGCGTGTCGAGGTAGTGCTGGACGAGACCGGGTACGGTCGGATGTTCGTTGCCGGGAGGCACTTTCGGTGCGGTGACGTTGCCCGCGTCGTCGACCGACATGCCGTCGTCCTCGGTCGCGTGCACGACGGTGGTCAACAGCACGTCCCGGTATCCCGCCAGTTCGGTGCCGAAGGCGTTGTAGTGATCGGCGAGTCCGACCACGGTCTCGGCGAGATGATTGGCGTCGAGCTGATGCGCCAACGTCCGCGCCGAGGCCGCCGCGGCGCCCGCGCCCTTCCAGTTGCCCAGCTCCTGGTCGACGTCGCGAGCCATCTGCCCGACCCGGTCGGTGAACGAATTGGTCTGCGTCGACAGAACTTCGGCGAGCGACACCATGGTTTCCGGCACGCAGGCCCGTACGTGGCCGATGGTCGTCATGAACCGGCGTACCGTCGCAGCTGATCCGTGTTGGCCTGCTCGAGCTCCGAATACGTGGCGGCGCCCGCGGTCATCCGAACGGCCATCTGGTCGATATTGCGGCCGATCAGCTCGAATGCGTGCCGCACGGCCTCGGGAACCCGGTCGGACGTTGCCCGCACCGGCGAGTCCTCGGCCATGACTACTTTCGCCCCGATCCTGATCTGCCCGATCTCGGCGGCGTGCGTACCGAGCTTGCCGCCGAGCCGGCGTAAAGCGTCCGCATCGACCTGCAGCACGGCGTCACCGCGCTGCTCCTCTGGCGCTGTACTCCCCATGGCAACCCCGCATTGTCGGTTCGGACAATTTCGCCGACGGTAGCATCCTGAGTTCGGCGGCCGCGACCCCCCAAAACCTCCACCCCGAGCCCCGTCTGCCATCCGGATCGCCTGTCCTTCAACGCATCTCACGCATAGCGTGCGTTCGGTCACTGGTCAGTGTGGGCTATTTTGTGTGCGTCGGAGATCTGCCCGGTTCTGGGCGTCGGCGCGTTCGGTCATAGCGGAGCCGGGGACAGCAGGCGTTGGTCGACCCACGCCATGAGCTGTCCTACGCCTTGCTTCGCCGCCGCTCCCCGCCCAAGCTGATGCCGACCATCTGCGACTGCTGAGTGCCTTGGTCACCGCCGCGCGGCAGGCTTGATGGTGTACCGAGGGCATCATGCCGACGTGGCGCGCCCGGTTACCCGCGTCGGACTGCTGCGGATGACGCGATACCTGCCGGTGAGTAGTAAGAATGGGGACGTGTCGGAAGAAGTCCAGGTCGGTGCCCCTCGTGCGCGCAATCGATGGGGGGAGGGCGAGCGGCTGCGTGGGGAGATCCTCGCTGCGGCCAGCCGGTTGCTGTCCGAGCTCGACGGGGAGGACGGGCTGACCATTCGTGGCGTCGCCCGCGCCGCCGGTATCGCGCCGTCGAGCATCTACCAGCATTTCACCGACCGCGGCGCGCTCGTCGTGGGCCTGGCCGAGTACGAGTTCGCCCGGCTGCGCACCGCGATGGAGGTGGCCGAGGGCCGCGTGGAGTCCGGCGACGTGGTGGGCCGGGTGCGGGCGATGATCCACGCCTCCTGCCGGTTCGCGGTGGATAACCCGGGGCACTACCGGCTGATGACGGCAGACGGGCCGCCCCTGACCGCGTCCGGCGCCCGGCCTGCCGGACCGCTGATCGACGTGGTCGACCTGCTCGTGGCCGGCTTCGCGCGCTGCGCCGCAGCAGGTGTCGCGCTCCGGGTGCCCGCGGAACGCGCCGCGGTGATCGCGTTCGTCGGCGCGCACGGCCGCGTCGCCCTCTTCCCGAACTCCACCGGGTACACCGATGCGGACTCGGTGCTGTCGTTCGTCGACGAGTTCGTCTCGCTCGTCTTCGCCTGAACATGGGCTCTACCGGGGGTGGACAAGTCTCGCCAAGATTCCTAACATTTGTTCGGTAACTATCTGAACGAGTGTTCGGTGAGTGTGGAGGAGGTCTGCGATGTCGGAGATCCAGTCCAGCGCACCGCAGGGGCCGACGGTCCGAGGCCGTTGCCCATTCGACCCTCTACGGAGTGCACGAACTGCCGTGGCCAGGGGAATCCGAAGAGAAGCAGAGCCGACGAATGATCATCGACGTACACACCCATTACTTGCCCACTTCGTATCTGCCGATGTTGAAGACATTGACCGCGATATCGTCGACCGGGCCCGCGGCAAGCTCGACACCAGACGCGCGTCGCATGTTGGCGGCAATGTCCGATGAACCAGGGATGATCGACCAACGTATCGACATGATGGATGATGCCGGAGTCGGACGGCAGATTCTCTCTCCCGGCAGTATGGCGCCTTACGCGACAGAATCTCGGTTGGCAGTCGAGGCGGCGCAGATGCTCAACGACAGTTACTGCGAGCTGACCCGCTCACATCCCAACCGATTCTCCGCTCTCGTTTCGCTACCCTTGCCGCATATCGATGCGTCACTCGAGGAAATGCGGCGCGGGCTGGACGAGCTGGGCATGGTCGGCGTGGCATTGAGCTGTTCGGTGTTCGATCGATCTACAGCCGAATCGGAATTCGAGCCGCTTTACGCGGAGATGAACGCACGTGGAACCACTCTCGTCTTCCATCCGAGCCAAAACGGCATCTGTTCGCCATTCATCAACGACTACGGTTTCACGACAGCGGCCGGGGCGTCCCTGGAGGACACCGCTATCGTCCTCCATCTGATCAAACGAAACATCCCGGCCCGCTTTCCGAATATCAAAATCATCATTCCGCACCTGGGCGGCCTGATCCCGATGCAACTGGCAAGACTCGACGGCCAAGCACGCACGCCGGACCTGCTCAGCCCGCCGAGCGCGACCGCTCGTGGCCTCTACTACGACACCGTCGGTTGGGGTTCACAAGCCGCCCTGCGATGCGCCTGCGAAGCCTTCGGCGCCGACCACCTCGTCCCGGGAAGCGACTTTCCCGCCCTGCTGGCGGTCGAGTCCTACCAGCGGACGTTCGAGTACATCAAGGAATCCCGACTGCCCGACCCGGAAATCGAGCAAATCCTCTACCGCAACGCACCGGCGTTATTCGACCTCGACAAGACGCCACCCCAGACCGTTCCCCAGCACCCTCGAAGCTGACCATCCCGGTAACTGTGCGGCATAAGCGGTGCCTTCCGCGAGCCGCATCGGCCACATCAACGGCTGGCCTCGAACGCGCCGAGCAGCTACCCAACGCCCACGCGGGTCTATTCGAGTAGGCCGGACTTGTTGAGCACCAATCGTTTACGATCTCCAGCAGTTATGTCGCAAGGATTGGTGGCCAATCCCGCGGTTCGACGTTGGCAGGCTTGCGGGTCGGGTCTTGGTCCCAGTCGAATACCGGTGCCGGCGGGCCCCACTGCTGCGGATTCGCGAACGAGATCGGCTTGGTCCCGAAGTCGACGCTGACGAATCCGGCGGTGCCGGAGAACCTCGCGCCGTTGAACCAGGCGGGGCCAGAGAATGTCGCGCTCCCGAACCGGGTGCTGTCGTAGAACGTCGTGCGCTCGAACCAGATACCGGAGGAGAATGTCGTACGCTCGAACCCGGCGGTACCGGAGAAGGTTGCATCCTCGAACTGGGCAATGTCAGAGAATGTCGCGCTCCCGAACTCGGTGGTGCCGGAGAAACTCGCAAGCTCGAATCGGGCGGTTCCGTTGAACCTCGCGCCTCCGAACCAGGCGGTGCCCGAGAAACTCGCGCCGTTGAACCAGGCGCCGCCGGAGAATCTCGTGCGCTCGAACCAGGCGTCGCCGAGGAACCTCGCATCCGTCAACCGGGTGGTGCCGGAGAACCTCGCGCCTCCGAATCGGGTGGTGCCGGAGAACGTCGTGCTATCGAACAAGCAGGCGCCGGCGAACGTCGCATTGCTGAAGTCGGGGCTTTCGAGATATGCGGTGCGGAAGTCGAAATCGTTTGCCGACCAACTGTATTCGGCCTCGGGGCGCAGATGCTGGGTGATGACGCGGACGACAGTCATGCGGACCTCGCGGTCGTTTTGCCGGTATTCGATGTGTTCTTCGGTCTCCGGCCGTAGCTGCCCGTGCTCGACGCGGGGTGCTTTGACCACGAGTTTGGTGCGTCCGCTTGCTCCGTGTCCGGCGTCGTAGGGCAGGCGCAGATACCCGCACAGCACATCGATGCACTGCTGGCGGCGTAGCCCGCGCGACTCGTCGGCGACACCGGCCATCGCATACACCCCCGCGATGCGGACCGCGACATCAGCCGCGCCGAGCTGCGCGGCCGCGGCACCGAAACGCTCCACGAAACGCCCGTGCTCGATATCGCGCTGACGGCGATAGGCCACCACGAGGGCGACGACACCGCCAGCACCCGCCACGACGGTCAGCGATAGCTTGGTGACATCGATCGGCGCGGCCAAAGCAGTTGTGCTGGTGTCGATGAACCGATGCAGAACCCACTGCGCGGTCACCGCGAGCACGAACCCGAGCATCAACGCGAGCACGATCGACCAGAACAACCCGGCGGCGGAGACCCGCCGCGCGATTACCGCACCACCCCGACGCATGATGCCCCTCATCGCCCGATTGTCGCCCAAAGATCAACCAGCAGCAGCCACTTCGCCCAAGCCCACGATGCCGGGCCTGTCGTAGCTATGAGCGTGCACGGCCTGCGGTCAGCCATAACCGTAGACAGGTGGCGGGTCGCCCGAGATGTGGTCGCGCTCTGCGGGAGATGCGCCGGCCGGTGACGCGGGCGATGATGAACCCGACACGAACCTGGTTCCGATAGGCGAGGACAGTATGGCTACACCCGGATTTCTGCCGAATTCCCTTGACTCCGAAGGTGTTCCGCTGTGGATCAGCGGGCTGGCGAGCGACGATCCCAGTCACTGCGTGCACGTGGTCCGTGGGCTCGAACCCGCCGCCGCACTCGAAGCACTAGGAGCCAAGGCGCGCCTGTTCCGGCCGTGCACACTTCCGGCAGACAAGCCGGACGAGTGGACTTCCCTGCCGGCGGCGGCACTGGGCACCGAGCGTGGCGATACCGCGACGCTGCTGGCGGGGCGGGTCGGGGAATGGACCTTCATCTATGACGATTTCGGTGTCACCGAAGACGCGGCGGTGCTATCGGCCGACGGTCGCGTAGCCGCGACCAGCTACTTCTCCATCAATGCCGACGCGAGCCTGACCTACTACGCCGACGGAAACGAAATCGCCTGGATCAACGTCGACGACCTCGAACTCGACGCCGACCTGGCCGAACTACCCGACGAACTGCGCGCGGCGTTCGAAGCGGCCGGCACCGTCGACCACGATTACCTCGACCCGGGCGAGGCCGATTTCGCCATCGGTCTCCGCGCGATCAGCGCACTCGCAGGCATCCACTACACCCTCGACGAACTACGTCAAATCCCATTGCTGGTAACACCTTTCGGCTGAATCGGGCGCTCGAGTACTCCGGCGGTCGCCGAGAGCGATTCTGCGTTCCATCCGTATTGCCAGATGGAACGAATATCCGGTCGTACGGCGAGCCCAGCCTGGGCTCACCGACCGATCGAGAGGCAGGAAATGCATCGGTTCATCGGTACTCGATGGGGCGCGGGGGCACTGGCGGTGAGTGTGCTGGGGCTGGCCGGATCCTTAACGGTTCTCACCCCGCTCCCGGCTCCCGCGGCCGCGGCAGAGGTGGAGAAGCACTGTTCATCGACGCGGGAGATCAATCGCGACGACGATGTCAAAGCCAACATCGCTGTGTGTGTCGAAACCGACGGCAACCGGCTCACCGTCTCATTGCATGGTGACTGCTTCTATAAAGGCATCGGCTGGAGCAGCTACGACTCCTGCGATGTCAGTGGGAGCTGGAGACTGACCCGCGGGGGCGCAGAAGTGGTCGCCGGCGATTACGCCGCGGTGCGCTATCCCGGTCCCGGTGATTACGAGATCAGCGCCACGGTCTCGGCCAATGGGACGACGATCCACTCCAACGGTTCGTATTCCAACGGTTGGGTCCAGGGCACCATCTCGGTACCGGTGAGCTTCACCAGCGCACCGAGCGGTCCGCGGCTGGGCGCCTCGATCCAACCCGCCTCCGACGGCAAGACCGTTACGCTGACGCTCACCAACTCCGGCCCCGACCAGGCAGGTTCGGTCACCCTGGTGACCGCCGAGCGGGGATTCGGTGACTTCAACGCTGTGCTCGCACTCGAAGCGCTCAAGCAGTACCACGAGGCGCGCAACGAAAAAGACCCCGATCAAGACTGGATCGATTACGCCAAGGCTCAGGCCGACGGCTACGAGATCAACCAGGTCGCGCAAACCCAGGATCCACGCTGCGTCAGCAACAAGCGAATGTCGGAATGCCAGCTGGGCCCCCTGGCCGGTGGCGCGTCCACCACGGTCGCATTCACCGCCGAATACGCCAACGATCTGAAATGGAGGATCAGCTCACCCGACCAGGTCGGCGATACCAGAAACTAACTACCGCCGTCACCATTCAGGACCTCCGCGATCCAGAGCGCAGGGGCAAGATCCCCGGCTGCGCGACCACCAAGTTCCGGGTTCGCCGGGCCGAGCCCCGCGACCGAACTCCAACAGCGGAGCGGGACGAAATCGCAACAGCCACAACGTGATTGCGTGATGCCCCGGGGCTCAGCTCGGGGCATCACTGCGTTAGCGCCGCCGAACAGCCGGTCTCGCACGCATATCCGAGAGACTCTTGTGCCCAGGTACGCGGGGGATTGCCCGGTGCACCACCCCGAACCAAACGGACAGCATCGACAGCGACAGCCGAACACACGCAAATCGGTGCGGGCTCAGGCGGTCAACGGAGTTGGATGGCCGACCAAGGCGCGCCCAGTGGCATTGCGGGCTACTGGCGGCTTTACAAGGCGATCCGGGCCACTGCTCCGTTTTCCAATGCCGCCCACACCGCGCCGTCGGGGCCGGCCGTGATGCCGTGGGGTTCGGATGCCGGTGTGGGCAGGTCATATTCGGTGATGGTGCCGTCGGGGCTGATCCGCCCGAGGCGGTTTGCTCCCCATTCGGTGAACCAGCAGTCGCCGGAGGTGAGCGCGGTGATGGCGTGTGGTTTCGCCGTCGGGTCCGGCAGGAAAAACATCCGCATCGTGCCATCGCGATCGACGCTGCCGATTCGACCTGCGGCGATGTCGACGAACCATACCGCGTCCGGGGCGCTGGTGATACCTACCGGTGCGCCTTGGTCGGGAAGCGGGTAGAGGGTGGTGTTGCCGTCGATGTCGAGGCGTCCGATGGCGTTGGCCTGGTTGAGGGCGAACCACAGCGCGTCGTCCGGGCCACGAGTGATCATGGCGGGGAACGCACCCTGCACGGGTAGCTCGAAGCGGGTGATCTGCCCGTCGGGAGTGATGCGCCCGACCCTGGCGGTGTTCATCTCGGTGAACCACATGGCCCCGTCCGGGCCGGAACAGATCCCGAAAGGGCCACTGCCCGATGGCAATTCGAATGCGGTCACACGACCGTCCATGGTGATACGCCCGATGTGGTCGTCGCCGGATCGGGTGAACCACAGTGCATCGTCCACACCCGCGGAGATGATGGTCGGCCGGCACTCGGCGGGCCCTGCCGAGTACCGTTCCAGTGCGCCATCCACGGTCAGGCGAGCGATTTCACCGCTATGAGCCAGTGTGAGCCAGAGTGCACCGTCGGTACCGGTGGTGATTCCGTACGGACCGGCCGCGGCATCGACCACGGTGAACTCCTGAACGACGCGACCTTCGGAATCGCCCATCCTCTAGCACCCTTCCATACCGAATCCGTTTACGCACAGTCTTGTTCGGATAGTCCACTGCTGCGGGACCACCGACATCGTCGCCACTGTGCCCGCCATAGCCATCACGTCGCAACTGCTTATCTATACCGTTTGGTGCTCGCCGCGGAGCTGCGCTGAACGCGGTTGGCAGATTGCCTGGCATTGTCGGCGGCGAACTGTTGCTGGCGCGTATGGGATTTTCGATACGCCGGCGATATCTGCGGATTTGTACCGTCGACTCACTGAATCTTCTGTGTCACAGGGGATCTCGAGTAGTAGGAGAAGGCGATGAAACTGCGTGAACTCGGCGTGACGGCGCTGCTGGTCCTCGGTATATCCGGCCTGGCTGTCCCCGCCCACGCCGCTACCGGATGGGACCGCTGCCCGAATGGGCATTTCTGCCTCTTCAGCGCCGCCAACGGGGGCGGGCGAATCGCGTCGTTCCGCCTCGGCTCCACCGATCTGCGCTTGCAGAACATCGACGGCCAAGCCTATTCGAAGTGGAACCGCACCGGCAGATACTGGGACGGGTTCACCGAATACAACTATCGCGGCGGCATCATCTTTCGCAGCGGCCCCGGTCAACAGCTCAATATTCCGGCCGATGTCGCCGTTCAGGTGCACTCGGTGAAGGCGGTCTGACCCGAATCGGCGAGTCGGCAGCGTGGCGTGGCCGACGTAGCCGGACGACCGCCCCGCTCAGCGAAAGCCGCTGGGCGGGGCGGTGGAAGCTGTCAAGACTGCGGGGATCTCTGGGAGGAGCCGGTCGGCGACCCGGTCAAGACGCAGGTGACGATCGAATCTGCCGGATAGTCGCCGCTCGACTGGACGCTAGGCTGGGGTCAGCCCCTGGCGGAACCACTCCGGCATCTCTTGGTCGGATCGCGGAAACCACCTGTTCTCGGTGCCGAAGTGCTCAGCTGTCGGCGGTGTCGAGAAGACCGGCGGCTTATCTCGGTTGTATTGAATAGTGAAGCGGCCGGGCGGATTCAGGATGTATTCGAACTCGATCCATGATCCGAGTCCCTCGACATACATCCCTTTCCGCAGTTGCTGAAACTTCCGCCAGACATCAGGCGGGAAGGACCAGGCTTGTATCGTGCCGTCGGGCATTCGCACTCCGGTATCGGATTCGGCATGCGGTCCGATCATCCTGGCGCGCACTACAAGCCGAGTCCAACCGATCGGCAGGGTGGGGAGCACCTCGCTGGTGATCTCGGTGAGCTTGTCGTGCTGTTCGCTCGGGTCGAGCGTCGGCCAGTTCGGCATCTGGTCAATCCTCCTGCGGAATGGGCCGTTGAGCGAACGGCTCGCACATCGGCACACGGATGTTAGCGACCGCGCTGTGTGTAGGCCACGACGTCCTGGGATGCCGCGATTCTCGCTGGTCGGTCGGAAGCCGCGCGGTTCAGTGCTGGATCAACCCGCCGACCGGCGTGCATGGGACATGTCCGGTTAGCGGAAGCGTCTGTGCCAGAGCCAGACCCGTATCGACAAGCGACGACCGGCGCAGATACGCGACCTGGGCAGTCGGAGTCCAGGTCGGCTCGACGGTAGCCCCATTCAATTCGGCTCTGAGCGTTCCGCTGACGACGCGGACACGGTAGAAGATTCCAACGTTCTGATGCTCGGAACCCGCATGGGCGACGGCTGCGGGGATCACTCTCGAATCCACACCTAGTAGATGTTCGATGACGCCGTGGTAGCCAGTCTCCTCGAGAAGCTCCCGGGTTACTGCATCGAAAGGATCTTCGCCGTGCTCGACCCCGCCACCCGGAAGCGTCCAAGTGGTTTCGCCGTTCCCGGCGACATGACGAGCGAGCAACACTCGGTCCTCGTCAAGGCAGACGGCGTAGGCCGCCAATCTGAAACTCACCCGGCACAGCCTAATCCGGGGACCGGATCACTTTGCGGGCAAGAACTTCCTGCCTGCGAAACACGCCTCGGCGTTGTCGTGCGCCCGGAAGTGGCCGGGCGGAACGTCCTCGAATCGGCACCACCGGATGCACTGTGCCGCAACGATTCTGGTCTCACTGGCGGGCCGCGACACTCAGTGGGCACAGCGGCATGTGCGCGCGTTGAGTAGCCTTGCCGACCAGCAGATCGGCCGACCAACGCGCCATGCGACAGTAGTGGATGTTCCTGTGCCGCAACGGTTTCGCCAGCGCGCCTGCCGCACCGGTCGGTTCGTGGCGTGGCGGGCGCGAGTGTCAGGTGGGCCGGTTCGCCGCCGGACAATGATGCGGGCCGGGTACGCGGCTCTAGTTCTTGCCGTGCCGGCCCGGGGCCGCGCTGCCGTGGTATTCGCCGAGATCGGCTACCAGCTGGGTGACTTCGGGGTAATTGTCGTAGCGGCGCTGGTGTAGGGCGGCGATTTTCGCGCCGAGTTCGGGGTCGGGGTCGTCGGCGATGTCGAAGGACACGAACTTGTCGACCAGGGGGAGGCCGATGTGGTCGGTGTGCAGGTGGGCCGGGTGGACGAGGTATTCCCAGTAGCCGTCGAGGTCATCGAGGACGTAGACGGCGCCGTAGTCGTATTCGCCGCCGTGGTCGGGTCCGACGGTGAAGTGCCGTACCGACGGGATCTGGCGGCCCTGGTTGCGCAGGCTTTCCAGTGCTTCTTCGAGTCGTTCGGCGGGGACACCGGGCTTGATGGTGAAGCGAGTGCCGTGGTAGATCATCGTTTTCAACCTTCTGAGTGATATTCCGGGCGAGGAATGGGGCTGCGAACCTCGTGCCGAGGTCGGCGTATCTAGCTGGTGTGTGATCGTTCAATCACTGTGTGAGTGACTGTACACTCACTCAAGTCCGCTGTCACCCGATCGAGCCGTCGCGCCATGGAGTCACCAGGGCCGCCTCGGCGATGGGCTCGGGGTCGTAGGTATCGAGTTCCAGGCTGTCGTAGATGGCTACGATCCGTTCGCCCTGCTGGTCGGCGGGAACATCGGTCGAGCGGTACAGCGAGCCGGCCGCACGGGCGCCCTCGCGGACGCGGCGGCTGCGGTCGATGCGTAGGTTCTCGTAGCGGCGCAGTCGGGCGGGGACATCGGCGGGGCGGGCATCGTGCAGGAGTACGGCCAGGGTGATGGCGTCCTCGACCGCCTGGTTGGCGCCCTGGCCCAGGTGCGGGGTCACCGCGTGGGCCGCGTCGCCCAGCAGGGTGATGCGGCCGGTCGACCAGGTCGGCAGGGGAGCGCGGTCGTAAATGCCCCAGCGGAAGGTGTTCTCCATGGTTGCGATGACGTCGCGAACCGGCGTGTCCCAGGTGTCGAAGGCGGCCGCCAGCGCGCTGACCTCGCCGGGAGCGCTCCACGACTCCTCGACATCCAGGTCCGTGGGGACGAACGCGACGAGGTTCAGCAGCGCGCCGTCGGAGACCGGATACACCAGGAAACTCTGTTTCGGCCCGACCCACATCGCCATGACGTCGAGGTCGGTGATTCCGGCCAGGCGGTCGGTGGGTATGAGGCCGCGATAGGCCATGATTCCCTCGCTGACCGGCGCGGATTTCGGGCCCACCAGCGGCTGGACGACCGAGTGGATGCCGTCGGCGCCGACCAGCACGTCCGCTCGCGCGTACGAGCCGTCGGCGAAGTCGATCCGCACACCCTCGGCGTCCTCGACCGCGCCCACGCACTGGCGCCCCAGGCGCACCGTGCCGGGCGGCAGTGCGGAGACGAGCAGGTTCTGGAATTCCGCCCGGTGCAGCGGGAAAGTGCGCTCGACCGGATAGGGCGGTCGGTAGCCGGGGATCGGCTCGCCGCGCCAGTTCTGCATCGTCACGTTCGAGAGCTTCCCGGCGATCGCGGCCACGGAGTCCAGCAGGCCCAGCCTCTCGTAGACGCGCGCGCCGTTCGCGCCGATGGCCACGCCCGCGCCCAATTCCCGCAGCTCGCTTGCTTTTTCGTAGATCGTCACGTCCACGCCGTGCCGGTGGAGCGCGATACCCGCAGTCAGCCCGCCGATTCCGGCCCCGACGATCGCGACCTTTACCTCACCCATGGTGCCCCTTCTCCCGATCTCGCACGTGCGCAGTATTTCTGGCGCCGATTCCAGACTCGCCCGGCGCCCGGTGCGCTAGCCAGGGTGTATGTCACCCAGGCTGTGAGCGGCGCGGCCTACCATGGCCAGGTGGCCGCGAACAGGTTGGGCGAATTCCTCCGCGCTCGTCGTGAAGCGGCCCCCTCGCAGAACGGGTCCGCGCACCAGCGGCGGCGGACGCCGGGGCTGCGCCGGGAGGAGGTGGCGGCGCGGGCGGCGGTCAGCACCGATTACTACACCCGGCTGGAACAGGGGCGGGAACGTCATCCGTCGCCCCAGGTGCTCGACGCTCTCGCCGTAGCGCTCGAATTGTCGAGTGCCGAGGCAGGTTACCTGCGCGGTCTGGTCGCCCCGCGGGGGACGCCGCGGACCTTGGCCGACACTGAGCCCAACGAGTTCCTGCGGCTGGTCGCGCGGTCGTGGGAATTGGGTCCCGCCTATGTGGTCAATCATCGCGGCGACATTCTGGTGAGCAATCGGCACGCGGAGCAGATCCTCGAGTACTTCGAGATCTCGGACAACATGCTGCACATGCTGTTCCTGGACCCGCTGGCGCGGCGGATGTGGGGCGATTGGGAGGCCTTCGCGCGATTCCTGGTGGGCGGTATTCGCCGGAACATCGGTCCGGACCTCGACAGCTATCCGGATACCGCCGCGATGATCGCGGAGATGTCCGAGCGGAGCGAGGAATTCAGCCGGCTGTGGAACAGTCACGAGATCGATGTACGCGAACACAAGCAGAAACTGTTCCGGCACAGTGACTTCGGCGATATCCGGCTCGACTTCGAACTGCTGACCGCGATCGACAGTCCGGGGCAGCTGCTGGTCCTGCATCGGACGAGTCCTGAAGGGCTGGACGCCGAGGAGATCTGACCGGTGAATCATCGTCTACCAGCACAGCATTGCTCGATGATCGGCTGGGAAGTATTGTCTACCAACAAATCTGGAGAATCATCCGACGCGGGATGGGCGCGAGGGGCCGCCGGTATAGCGGTTCGGCGGTCAGGATCGCTCAGTGGGCAGTAACTCTGTGGGTGAGGCGGGGGTGAGACCGACTGTCGTTGCATTGCAGGCGATTTCGGCGGATACGCCGGCGGGTATCCAACGGTATGGGGTGCCGATGCCGGGGCCGTTGCCGCCCAGGAGCCCGGCGACCATCGCGGTGCCTACGTCGTTGAGCGCGCCGTCATGGACGGCGAGCGCCTGACGTGGGGCCACTTCCCGCACATAGTCGATCAGCTGTCCGGTGGTGGACCAGGGCCCGTGCACGGGCAGTAGCAGAGTGTCGACGGTGACGTCCGGAACGGTGAGGGCGTCGCCGGGATGGAACAGGGCGTCCTCGATCAAGAACCCGATGTTGCCGACCCGCGGGAGGTCGGGGTGGATGACCGCATGCCAGGTGCCGTACACCTTCACCTCGAAGCCGGCCGCGGTGAAGATCTCGCCCGCACCGACGGCGGTGACGCGCGCGCCCAGGCCATCCAGTTTCCGGGCGACGGAGGTGTTGGTCCAGATCCGCAGGGCCGGATTCTGTTCTGCGGCTTTACGAAGCGCCTCCTCGGAGAAGTGGTCGAAATGTTCGTGGGTGACCAGAACCGCCTCGGCGCCCGCCAACGCCTGCGGGTCGGTGAGACCGCCTGGGTCGATAACCAGACGCCGGCCGTCGATCTCCACACGGACGCAAGCATGACCGAACTTGGTGAGCTGCATCAGACCCCTCAGACTCTCTGAATAATACAAC
This sequence comes from Nocardia colli, assembly GCF_008704205.1. GTDB lineage: Bacteria > Actinomycetota > Actinomycetes > Mycobacteriales > Mycobacteriaceae > Nocardia > Nocardia colli. Next base: position 66,823 of record NZ_VXLC01000029.1, read on the forward strand.
TAAACTGTACAACTAAACTGTACAACTAGGCTCCATCATTCGGATAGGGTCGAGTGGTGAACGACGCACTGGCCGAAGAGTTGCGGCACACGATCGGCGATCTGGTGCGCGCCGCGCGGGTCGCGGACACCATGCCGGCTGGGGAGGCCGCCATCCTCGGTTACCTCGACCGAGATGGCCCGCACACCACCGCCGAACTGGCGCACCGGCGCAACGTGACGCACCAATCGGCCGCCAAGACCGTCAAGGAACTCGTCGGCGCCGGCTTGGTGCGCACCGAAGCTCATCCCGACGACGGCCGCAAGCACCTGCTGTACATCACCGATACGGGCCGTGTCCGCCTGCGGCGCGAACGTACCCAGCGCGCCACATCACTCGACAGCGCCATCAGCACCACGCTCACCCCGGACGAGCGGCAGCAACTATGGGACTGCGTGCGGTTGCTGGCCCGCATCACCGCTCATATGAACCGACAATGACCGTTTCGAGGTATGTGGGTAGCTGATCTATTCGAGTTCACCGCGCACGGTGGCGGCGATGCGGGTGAGTGCGGGTCCGAGGTTGCGGCGCTGAGTGGCGGTCAGTGGATCGAACACGAGCCGTTTCACCTGTGCGACGTGTTCGGGTGCGCTCTCGGCGAGCTTGCGCCGGCCACCGTCGGTGAGGGTGGCGAAGGTGTATCGGCCGTCGGTGGGGTCGGGTCGGCGGGTGACCCAGTCGCGGGCTTCGAAGCGGTCCATCGCTTTCGACAGGCGGGGCTGGGTGCTGTCGCAGACCCGGGCGAGGTCGCTCAGGCGCATCGTGTCGTCGTCGGCCATCGCGAGCTGAGCGAGTACCCCGTACTCGAAGTTGGAGATGCCCGCGTCGCGTTGCAGCTGGCGGTCGAGGGCAGCGGGGAGGGCGATCACGACCGTGAGCAGTGCCTGCCACAGCTCCTGTTGGTCCTCATCGAGCCAGGGTGAGGGGGTATTCATGCGCCCATCGTACTTTCCTGGGCAACATCCACTTGCCTGGGCAAGTAAAAGTGCGCTACGTTTTCACTTGCCCAGGCAAGTAATATTCGTTTCCGGGGCAAGCCAAAGAGCTGATTTCGATGCCAACGACCCGCCGGTCCTCGACGAACGGCCGAACCTCGCCCAAGCTGGCCGCGGCCTACGCGAACCTCCTCGCCCGCGTCCTGCCGCAGGCTCGCGAACAACGCCGGTGGAGTCCAGCCGACGGGGCACTGCCGAGCCTGTTCGTCGGTCACGGCGCCCCGTTCACCCTCGATGATCCGCAGTGGCTCGGCGATCTCTTCGCCTGGGCGCAGTCGATGCCCAAACCCCTTGCTATCGTTGTCATTTCGGCCCACTGGAAACAAGCATCGGCCGTGATCACCGCAGCCGCAGCAGGCACCCCGCTCTACTACGACTTCAGCGGCTTCGACCCGCATTACAAGACCTTCCCTACGCCACCTCCGACGCCACCGACCTCGCCCGCCGGCTCACGGGCCTGCTCGGTCCCACCCCCGCGCGCTGCTCGCGCTCGGAGCGCGGCTGCGGCCGTTGCGTGCAGAAGGCATTCTCGTGCTCGGCTCCGGCTTCATGACGCACAGCTTCGCCGTCTTCCGCCGGCCTGAACTCGCCGCCGAGACAACAGCTTTCGATGAATGGGCGGTCGACGCCCTGACCCGCGGCGACGTCGACGCACTCACCGACTACCGCAAGCGGGCGCCCGGCGCCGCGGTTGCCCATCCGAGCGCCGAGCACTTCGTCCCGTTGCTGCTCACCGTCGGCGCCGCCGAAGACCCCGCCGGCGCGGTGAGCGCTATCGACCGCCTGGTCCTGGGCAACTCCATCCGCTCGGTCCAATTGGCCTGAGCCGGTTCGACTTTCATCTTCCCGATCGATCGCCGCACCCCGTGGCGACGACATCGAAACACTTTGGAGGACAGTCTCATGAAGGCAATCCGTTTCCATGAGTTCGGCACCGGCGAGGTCCTGCGGTACGAGGACATCGACCGTCCGATCCGCACCCGGCGGCGATCCAGTTCGTGTCCGTCTCAGGCCTTTCCGGACGGCCGCGCACACTTTCACATCCGCGCATCGGCTCGCTAGTACGGCAGGGCGAAGCAGACCGATCCGACTTTCACACCGGTGGTCACGGTCACCGTGATACTGCCGGAGGATGGGTACGGCGGTCGGCCGGTGAAGGTGTCCGCGCGGATGACGTGAGTGCCGGTGGCGGTGAAGGTCCAGACGAAATCGAGATCCGCCTTGCCGCCGTGCGGTTCGCTGGTCTGGCCGATGTAGGTACCGTTGTCGTAGAAGTTCGCCCACTCGCCGGAGGTGTTCGAATACGGGTCGAGATGGGCGGTGATGGTGACCGGGCAGCCGGTACCGATTCCACCGATCGTGTTGCCCGCGTTCACGGTGACGATGGTGGGCGCTGCACCCGCGCTCGGAGCGAACGCGACCACGGCGGCCGTGACCGCCGCCGCGGCGATCGCGGTACTTGCGTGACGAGCGAATGCTGACCTCATGTGAACATCCCCCTAGCACTGTGATGGACAGCGGCACAACGTATTCCGCTGCTTGCCGATTATCGCAGAAGCCGGAGTCGACGTTTCCCCACTTGGCGGCACGCGCAGGCGGCTGTGCCGGGAGGTGGACCGGTTGAACCTAATTAGGATGCACTTGCGCATCTTAGCAATGGGCCATACCCTCGACTTCATAAGATGCGAATCTGCATCTTAATCTGCCGGTAGGGGAAGTCATGAACGATCACGCCACGATCCAGACCGAAGTTCTCATCATCGGCGCCGGTCCGGTCGGTCTCACGCTGGCCTGCGATCTCGCCCGCCGCGGGGTGGCCTGCCGCATCATCGAGCGGGACGTGACCGCCGGTCGCGCCTCCAAGGCCAAGGGAATTCACTCGCGGACCCTGGAGGTGCTCGACGATCTCGGCGCCGTCGACTACGTCGTGCGGCACGGCGTCGCGAATTTGCCGATGCGCCTTCACGATCCGTCCGGCGCCGTCGCCGATCTGGCGCGGGTCACAGTTCCGGCCTGGGCGGGCTTGCACACCCCCTACCCCGACATGCTCTGGATCGGGCAGTTCGATGTGGAACACGCGCTGCGCGAGCGGTTCCACGAACTCGGCGGTGCGGTGGAATACGCCACGGAAGCCGTTGGCCTGGTGCAGGATTCGGATCGAGTCACAGTGACCGTGCGGGCCGCGGCGGGTGAGCGCGCAATCACGGCACGCTATGTCGTCGGCACCGACGGCGGCAAGAGCACGACTCGTCACCTGATCGGTCTCCCGCTGGAGGGCGAGACCCGCGAAGCGGAACGCTGGTACCTCGGCGATGTGACCGTCGACGGCCTGCCGCGCGACCGCGCCCACGTCTGGACCTCCAGCGCCGGAAAGCTGAACCTCACGCCGCTGCCCAACAGTGATATCTGGCAGTTCCAGAACCGGATCCCGAATGATGTGGAACCCGATAGGCCGTCCCTCGAGCTCTATCAGCGGCTGCTCGACGACCGGAACGCCGGGATCACCTTGACGAGCGCGACCTGGCTGTCGGTCTACCGGGTGAATGTGCGGATGGTGCCGGAGTATCGGCGCGATCGGGTGCTGCTGGCCGGCGATGCCGCGCACGTGCATTCGCCCGGCGGCGGGCAGGGCATGAACACCGGCATTCAGGACGCCTACAACCTCGGTTGGAAACTGGGCGCGGTCATCGCGGGCGCGCCCGCCGAACTGCTGGACACCTATGGCGCCGAACGCATTCCCGTGACCCGCAAGGTCCTGGAACTGAGCACCGAGAAGCTGGACCGTGTGACCGCCGCCGCGAACGGCGGTATCGGTGACGTGGCGGCCGCGTCGGCCGAACTCACCGATCCCGTGCTGACGACCGGCCTGGGCATCCGCTACGGCGATGGGGACGCCGCGCGCCTCGCGGACCACCCGATCGCCGGTGACCGCGCCCCGAATGTCACCGGCCTGCGCGGCCCTCGCGGCGCTGTCGACCTGTTCGACCTCACCCGTGGTCCACAGTGGACCCTGCTGGCCTTCGACATCGACGGCAGCGCAACGGCTCTCCCCGAGGCCATCGAATCGGCCGATCTGCGCGCGTACCGGATCACCACCACCCCCGGCGACGGAATGTTCGACGGTGACGGCGAATTCGAGCGCGTCTACACCCCCGAGCCGGGCGAACTGATTCTCATCCGCCCGGACGGCTACCTCGCCGCGCGCGGCACCGGGGCGGAAGACGGCGCGCGGGCATTACTGCTGAAGTCACCGTTGGGCTGACAACAGCAGCCGACACGACCCGTAGATCACCTGTATCGCAAAGGATTGCAATGAGTACCAAGGATATTCGGTTCGGCGTCAACCTGAACTCGACCGGGGGCCGTGCGGCGTGGCAGACCACCGCGCGGCATGCCGAGGAGCTGGGGTACGACGTTCTGCTGGCGCCCGACCATCTCGGCAGGCTCACACCGCTCCCGGCGCTGGTCTCCGTCGCGGCGGTCACCAGCCGCGCGAAGTTGGGCACGTTCGTACTCAATACCGGCTTCTACCGGCCCGCGCTGCTGGCCCGAGATGTCGCCGGATTGCACGAACTCACCGACGGGCGTTTCGAACTCGGTCTCGGCGCGGGGTATGTCGCCGAGGAGTTCGAGGCTGCCGGGCTGCCGTTCCCGAGCGCCCGCCAGCGGGTCGAGCAGCTGGAGCAAACGGTGAGCGAGGTCGGCAAGGCGCTGAGCGAGGCCGGGCACCGGGTGCCGGTGATGATCGCCGGTCAGGGCGACCGGCTGCTCAGCGTGGCGGCGCGACATGCCGACATCATCAACCTCTCCCTCAGCACAAGCGCCACCCCCGAAAAACCCGACCCGCTCGCCGGGCGGATCGAGCTCATCCGCCGCGTCGCCGGCGACCGTATCGCCGATATCGAACTGTCCCTTGTCCTGCCGATGGTCCATATCGGCGGGGTCGACGACATCGATCTTTCCCTGCTCCGACGAATCCACCCCGGCCTGTCCGACGCGGAAATCCTGTGCCTGCCCGGCGTCGTCCACGGCACCGCCGCCGATATCGCCGACACGCTGCGCCACTACCGCGACACCTATGGCATCACCTACTTCGTCACCATGGGCATCGGCGAAAATCTGACCTCACTCGGCCGCGTCATCAGCGAATTCCGCTGATAGACAACGTAACTCGATGGACCGTTCCGCATCGACTCCGCCCAGCGCGGTATGCGAGGGCCACGATCATCCAGCGGTCGTCCCGCCACACGGTGACGAAAAGCTGCATGGAGAAGCGCGTCGACGGCGGCTCCCCTTCGTCCGGTGGTGGGCCGCACCTGTGCCCGGGGCGAGCGCGACCACGGTGGCCGTGACCGCCGCCGCGACGATCGCGGTACTTGCGTGACGAGCGAATGCTGACTTCATTGCGACTATCCCCCTAGCGCTGTGGGCAGCAGCACAACGTATTCCGCTGCTCTGCCGATTGACGCAGAGGCCGGAGTCGGTGTTTCCCCACTTGGCTCCCCGCGCAACCGGTTGTACCGGGTTTGGATATCGGGGATCGGCCGCACGACAGCCGGCCGTGCAACCGTTCATTTTTCCGGGGTTGGCGGCGAATCGTCAGGGTGCGCGCGATAATCGGACAGGTAGGAGGGGACTTCGATGAGATTCATTGGCGCGCACAACATGCGGCTGCTGGTGGTGCTCGGTTGCGGCGCACTGGTTGCCGCGTGCACCGCCGCGCCGGGGGCGGAACCGGGCCTCGACAAGTACTACAGCCAGCGGGTCGAGTGGGGGTCGTGCGCCGGGTTCGCGGGCATCGAAGATACCGGCAACAAGGTGCAGTGCGGGCGGGTGCAGGTGCCGATCGACTACGACAAGCCCGAGGGCAATACCGCGCAGATCGCTGTTTCACGAATGTCCGCGCGGGAGAAACGGATCGGGGCGGTGGTCGTAATCCCAGGCGGTCCGGGCCAGCCTGGGCTCGGCGTGCCCGCGGCCTTCGGGAAATCGGGGCTCGGTGCGAAATTCGATGTCGTCAGTTTCGACCCGCGCGGGCTCGGCGCATCCACCCCGCTGGTGCGCTGCGTCTCGCAGGAACGGCTCGAGGCGATTCAGCTGCGGGCGATGACGGATATGTCGCCAACCGGAATCGAGCGGTCCGAGCAGGACAATCGCGACTATGTCGCCGAATGCGTCGCGAAGACGGGTGCCGAACTGCTCGGACATCTCGGCACCCGCGAGGCAGTCCGGGATCTCGATATCATCAGGGCCGCGCTCGGTGCGAAGCAGCTCAATGCGCTGGGCGTCTCCTACGGTTCGCGAGTGGGCTCGAGTTATGCCGAACGTTTCCCCGCCAGGGTGCGCGCCCTGGTGCTCGACGCCTCACTCGATCCGGCGGCCCGGATGTCCGACCCAGTCAAAACCAATGCCTCGCTGCAATCGGCGTTCCAGACATATGCCGACAGCTGTGTCCAGAAGGGCCTCTGTCCGTTGGGAACCGACAGCGCCGCGGCGACCGACCGGCTACGTAGACTGATCAACCCGCTACTGGATCGGCCCGCGCCGACCCTCGACTCGCGGGGACTGAACTATCTCAACGGACTATCCGCAGTGGTCTACTCGCTCTACATCCCCGAACTGTGGCCACAAGTCACCACGGGGCTGCGCGAGCTGGCCGGCGGCAACGGCGATACCCTGCTCGAACTCTCGGACGAGTTCCGCGGCGTGGTCGACCGCTCGGCAATGCAGGCAACTCTGTGCCTCGACGAACCGCGTACGACGGATCGAGCAAAGGCCGCCGAAGAGATCAAGCTCGGCATCGACGCGGCGCCGTTCGCCGATACCGGCCGCTTCCAAGGTCAAGCGCCACTGGATGTTTGCGCGTTCTGGCCGGAGCAACCGACCAGCCGGCCGCACCAGATATCCGGGATCGAAGCTCTGCCAAAGGTTCTCGTCGTCGCCACCACTGGCGATCCGGTAGCGCCCTACCAGGGCGGAGTGAATCTGGCTCGCGCCCTGAACGCTTCGCTCATCACAAACGACGGTCCCGGGCACAGCGGATTCCTGCGCGGAGTCGACTGCGTGGACAAGCTTGTCCTCGCCTACTTCGAGCAGCTGACCGCGCCCGGCGACATCACCTGCCGCAAGGGCTCATAGTCTCGGTTTCGGCTCAGCGCCAGGCGATCGTGCGGTCGGGGCCGCCGAGCGGATCGCCGCTGACCACCGTTTCGGGTACTCGCAGGGTCGGTTCGCTCTCGTAGAGCTTGCGCGCCTCGGCGCCGTTCCCCGCCCCGTGGGTCACGGCTGCGGTGTGATCGAGCAGAGCCAGTTCGGCGTCGGTGAAGGGCCGGTTCTGACCCCAACCCCATGTGTCCCAAAGGATCATCTCGGTGCGGTTGAGCGTTGCCAGGTCGTGGACGAGGTCGTAGGCGATCTGCGGCCAGCCCTTTGTCTCCGGGATATCGAGCCCGGGATCGACGACGAACATGACCGGGTCGGCGGTACCCGCACGGCACTGCTGCCAGGCAGAGCCGGCCAGAACAAACTGATTCGTTGTCAGGTCGAGCGGGTCGATGGAGATGCCGTCCGGGCCGGTGTAGTTGTCGGCGAGTTCGGCGTCCACCCTGCGCCACCGCTGTTCCGGTTCGTCCCAGACCTCGGCGATCTCGTGGTCGATGCCGTAATCGGAGACGAAGTAGGTGGCGAATCCCACGCGCGCGCGGGCCGGAATGCCCTTGGCGCGCAGCAACGACACGAACAGCAGGGTGACGTCGCGGCAGCAGCCGACCAGGCGCTCGGTGAGTGGGCGTGGCGTGGTCAGCGGACCGTCGGCCAATTCTTCGAGCCTGCTCAGCATCGCCTCGACGTAACGAGTGTCGATCTCGCGCAGGCGCTCGACCGGAACGCCGTTCTCGACCGGGTTCTCGGCCCGGTAGTGGACGACCAGACCGGACACAACCCGCCGCAGCGCTGCGAGGTCATCGGGAAGGTCGGCCACCAAGTGGCTCATGCGGCCCGGCTCGGTCATGCGGCTCTGGAGTGTGTAGTACGAAAGATCGTCGTCCATAAAGTGGATGCTAGGTCCGCGGAGAGGTAAGCGGGTTCGATACTCGACAAATACCGTGCGTTGAGAAGCGCTGTCGGCCAATCATTTTGGACGGATGGCCAATGCCCGGCAATATGGTGCGTCGGGCGCGGTCGAGTTGACCGAAGCCGATGTTCTGACGGCTGCACTGGAAAGTGGAAGTCTGTGCGGAGCGGTCGCAATGGTTGACGTCAAGACGCCTCCTGGCATCCTCGCACCTGAGGCGACACCGATGTTGGAAACATCCAGGCGTACAGCAGCTTTCGCATCGTATCGCCGGGCGGGGCCGGGCCGCTGCCGGAATGGCGGATCAGCTACCGCACCGCGATGACCTCCACTAGTCCCGGGTGATGGGCTGAATGCGCAGGCCGGGCCGGGGACCGTGTTGGGCGCGTGCGGAATTGCGGATCTGCTGCGGGGTGGTCCCGAACCAGCGTCGGACCAGACGCGTCAGCGCCGATTGTTCACGCAACCCGACGAGCGCCGATATCCGGCTCATCGGCAGGTCGGTATCGCACAGCATCCGGTGCACTGTGTCGCGGCGGGCTCCGTCGAGTAGTTCGCTGAACGTGGTTCCCTCGTCGGCGAGCGCGCGCTGCAAGGCGCGTTCGTGCATGCTCAGCATGCGCGCCACGGACTCGATATCGGGCTTGGCGGTGGTGATGTTCTGCAGGATCGCCACGCGCACCCGTGCGCTCAACGTCCAATCCAGTTCGGAGAAGTTGCGCGTCAAATAGTCGACCGACATTGTGCGCAGGATCGGGCTGCCGCCGGTGATCGGCCGGTCGGGGAGGTCGTCCGGTATCCGAAAGGCGGTCCGTCCGGTCTCGAACACCACTGGGGCGCCGAAGTATTCGCGGTAGCGTGCGGCGGGGGCCAGTGGCTTGTGCGGCAGGTGCAGCGAGCGCAGGCCGTAGTCGTCGCCCAGTATCGTGCGCAAGCACTTGTGGATCGTGCCCGCGGAGAGATCGGTGCCCTGGACGAAGCCGGTCGAGTCGGCGGTGTCCCGGTATTCGAGCGCGATCGTGCCTGCCTCGTTTTCCGGGTCGCCGGTGAGCCGGATGGTGATGCCGCTGTTGTGCGTGAACAGGAAACGCGACGCGTAGGCCAGCGCATCACCGGCGGTCGCGGCGTTGGTCACCACGATCGCCAGCGCACCGAGCACCTCCGGTTTCTGCCGGGAAGACAGGCGCAGCCCGAAGTCCGGGCAGTCCAGTTCGGTTGCGGCCGCTTCGAGCGCCCATCCGATCACCTCCGCGGGAACGATCGCGTCGTCGTTGTCGAGTGCGGCGGGACTGATCTCGAAGCGTTCGAGCAAGGCGCGGCCGTCACCACCCAATTCGTCGACCAGCGCCGGGTAGCCCCGCAGACTGGCTGCTCGTGCCGTGGTCACCATTGGATCACCCCTCCCGCGAATAGAGACCGTATCCCACAATCTGCCACAAGATTGTGATTGATTTCCATCTGACCTGCAAACGCCTCGGTTGTACCGTTGTTCGGTGAGCCGAACCCAGCGCGAGCGCCGCGAAACAACCATCGCGAAGCTGCTCGACGCCAGCATCGAAATCATCGACGAACTCGGCTATGCGCGGGCCTCGGTCACGAACATCACCGCGCGGGCCGGACTGTCCTACGGCGCGCTGTTCCGGCACTTTCCGACCATGAGCGACTTCATGGCGGCGACCGCGCACGAAGCGGTTCGCCGTCAGGTCGAGGCCACCCGCAAGCGCTTCCGCGAGGTGGCCGGGCGCGCTGGGCGCACCGACATGGAGACCTCACTCGAGGTGCTGCGCGAACTGGCAGGCCGGCCCACGCACACCGCCATCCTCGAACTGACCATGGCCGCCCGGACCGACCCGTTCCTGCGTGCGAGCCTGCAACAGGCCATGCGCGACGTCGGGCCGTTGATGATCGAGACCGCGCGCGAGATGGTCGGTCACGAAACCGATCTCGGCTACGACGATGCCATCACCTTGGTCTTCATGGTTTCCGATCTGTTCGACAGCGAGGTCTTCCAGCGGCCGCTGCGCGAACCGCACCCGAGGAGCAACACGCGCCGGGTCGCGCTGCTGCTGCGGATGCTCGAACCGTTCGGGCGCCGGGCGGTCGACCCGGCCGAGTAGTCGCCGCAACGCATCGGGTCGGCCGGCACGCCGACCGGCGGGGTCAACGCCCAGTTCTTTCCGTGAATTGGAAGTCTCTTTTGCTGCGAGTTCCATCTGCAAAAGAATGTCGTCATAGGGTAAACGGTCTAAATTCAGCCTCTGACCTGGCGTTATGCGGAAACTTCCAGCAATTGCGTGGTTGCCGCGGATTGTGTCGCCCATTACAGTCCCTACTCGCCGGTAACCGGCAATCAGCATGCGCCCTGATATGCAGAAACGCGGCCACCTCGAATGGCCCGGAAGAATGTGGAGCGTTATGAAATCAAGGGAACGGACGACGATGTTCGCCCGGAAAACGGTCGTGTCGATCGTCGGCGTCGCCGCGGTGGCGCTGTTCGCCCCGGTGGCCGGCGCGACTCCCGAGTTCACCGGGATCGACGGCGGGCAGTACGCCGCCGGGTGGAAGGCCGCAGTCGATGGGCCGCAACCGTATTCGCAGATCTTCCCGGACCTGGCGGTGCCGGTCACCATGAGCGACGGGACGGTGCTCAAGCTCGACGTCACCCGGCCCGGGAACACCGGGCGACCGGTCGACGCGAAACTGCCGACGATCGTCGAATTCGAGACCTATAGCAAAATCGCGATCAACCTGGCCTCGGTGCTGTTGCAGATTCCCGGAATCGAGAACGTGCTGCTGCCGTGGATCGGCTCCATCGGCGCGCCGCCCGGATCGGGGCTGGAGGGGATCACCGATCTGACCGAGCAGCTGCGCTCCGGACCGATCCAGACCTTCCTGCACAATTACGACCTGGTCAAGGGCGGCTACAACATGGTGCACGTGGACATCCGCGGCACCGGGACGTCCGAGGGCAAGTGGCAGATGTTCGGGGACAAGGAGCGCCAGGACGCGGCCGAGGTGATCGACTGGATCACCAAGCAGCCGTGGAGCGATGGCGGTGTCGCCGTCAAAGGCACCTCGGCGACGGGCATCGCGGCATTGCGTGCCGCCGACCGCGGCAATCCGGCGGTGAAGGCGGCATTCACCTATATCGGCAGCGGCGATCTGGTCGATGACATCGTGGCCCCGGGCGGCAGCGTCGGATTCGGGTTCGCGGCCTTCTGGCCGATGGTGGTGAACTTGGCCAAATTCGCACCCGACGTGGAGTCGGTGATCGCAGGCAAGTTCGATCCCGCGCAACAGCTGAAGTGGTTGCAGGACCGGCTCGCCGACCCGTTGACCATGGTCGACGTCGTCGCCAACGCTTTCACCGCGATGAACACCGGCCAGCTCACCCCGAAGACCCGTGACCTCATGGACCCCGACTCGGACCTGCGCAGGGGCTTGAAGGCGGACACCGAACAGGTCACGGCGCCGAGCTTCATGATCAGCGGCTGGTGGGACCTGTTCGGCAGCACCCCCACCGAAACCTACAACGCGATGCCGCAGACACCGGACCGCAAGAAACTCGTCGTGGGGGAGGGCTTCCACGCGGGCGCGGGCGTCAAAGGCTTCGGCGATCCGGGCATGCCACCTCGCCTGGATGTGCTGCAACGCGCATGGTTCGACAAGTGGCTCAAGGGAATCGACAACGGGATCGACAACTACAGCCCGCTCACGCTGAAACAGCAAGGCGGCGGGTGGATCTCGTCGGACACCTTCCCTCAGGTCGAAACCGACTACCGGCGTATGTATTTGAACGATCAGCGCTCCGGCACCGCGAATTCGCTGTATGACGGCGGACTTTCGGGCACGGCGAAACAGAACGGCGTCAACGATCTGACCGTCGCGCCGGGCGTGCTGAGCGCCTGCTCGCGCGACACCTCACGCATCCTGGCGGGTGTCCCCTCGATCATCATGGCCTGCGGGGAGGATTCGCGGATCTGGGAGAACAACGGCCTCAGCTTCACCAGCAACCCGGTGGCGGAGCCGACGACGATCTCCGGCGCGATCAACGCCCACCTCAACACCGTGCTCGATCAACCCGACGGATACTGGGTCGTCACGGTGAACGACGTCTCCCCGGACGGCCGGTCCCGCGAGATCAGCTCGGGCCAGCTGGTGACCTCCCTGCGGCAGATCGACGAAGCCAAGAGCACGCGATCCGCCAACGGCGACTACACGCGCCCCGCCTACTACATCGACATCGACAAGCGGCAGACCGTGACCCCCGGCCAGCCCCTTGTCCTCGATATAGCCGTCGACCCGACCGACGCCGTCCTGCAACCCGGACATCGATTGCGGGTCGATGTCTACGCGAGCAACTTCCCGAAAGGCTTGCCGCCCATGCCGATCCTGATCGACAGCAAGCTGGCTCCACAACACCTGCGCCTGGATCCGGCCGAGCCCAGCTGGGTGAACATCCCGCTGAGCGCCGACATCCCGGAATAGGGCATCGAACGTCCCGGCACCGTGCATCTCCAGGGGGAATGCACGGCGCCGGGGCTGCCCGCGCCCGGATCCGAACAATTGGGGAGAACGACCATGAACACCAGCCACACTTCTCGCGCCGCACGACTGTCCGCTCTGGCCGGCGCACTCCTGCTCGCCGGAGTCTGCGGACTGCCGGCCGCATCGGCCGACCCGGACACTGAACCTGTTGCGGCACAACTGGGTTCGGCAGATACGTTCTACGACCCGCCGGCCGGCTACGAATCCTCCCGACCGGGAACCATTCTCGCCAGCCGAGCAGTACGCGCAAATGTGCTGCCGCAGTTGCCGTTTGCCGTCCGCGCCTGGCAACTGCTCTACCGCACCACCGATGCCGACGGCAGCCCGTACGCCGCGGTCACCACCGTGCTGATCCCGGACGGGCAGGTCCGCTCGCGCCCGCTGCTGTCGGTCCAAGCGGCCTACGATTCCATTCAGCGCTCCTGCATGCCGTCCTACCAACTGACCGCCGACGACCCGGCCGCACCGCCGCCGGCCGAGGCGCTGCAAGCCGTGACCGCGCTCGATCGTGGCTGGGCGGTGGCGATCCCGGATCCGGGCGGCGTGGACAACCGATTCCTCACCCCGCGGGTCATGGGATACACCGTGCTGGACGGCATTCGGGCCGCGGCGAACTTCGAGCCGCTCGGCCTGGACGGAGCCGCCACCCGCACCGCGCTGACCGGTTATTCCGGTGGTGGTGTCGGAACCAGCTGGGCCGCCGAGATGCAGCCGTCGTATGCCCCGGAACTGAATATCGTGGGCGCGGCACTCGGCGCTCCCGTCCCCGATCTGGCCGCGGCGATGCACTCGGTCAGCGGCCGCGTCTCCGGGGGACTGATTCCGGTCGGCATCGCCGCCTTGATGAACGATTCCCCGGAGTTCTCCGCCGCGCTCGACCCGTACCTGAAGCCGGGCGCCCGCGCGATCCTCGCGGCCGCCGGGCGCGACTGCGTCTCGACCACCGTGGCGCGGAATCTGTTTCTGACCAACTCCGATCTGGTGACGGTGCCGCTGGATCAGGTGCTCGCGGATCCGGTCATCCAGGCCGTCATCGCCGAGCGCAAGCGTGGAACCGCGACGCCGACCACACCGCTGTACGTCGTGAACGCGGTGCACGACGAGGTCAGCCCGATCCAGAGCGTCGACGACCTCGTCGCGACCTACTGCGCCGGCGGCGCATCGGTTACGTACGTGCGCGACGCGATGCCGGATCTGATCAGCAACCACAACATCGAAGCCGTCACCAGTGTCAGCGACATCTTCGCCTGGCTCGATCAGGTCATGGCCGGTCAAGTGCCGAACCCCGGTTGTCACACGACCACCGTTGCGTCCACGTTGGACACCGGGTCTTGGGTCACGCAGCTGCCGCGGTTCGTTCAAGGGCTGGCGCGGGCACTGCTCGGACAGTGAGCCGGCACCGTTCAGTGCACGAGCTTCAACCCGACCACACTGCCGACAATGCCCAGCAGGAACAGCACTTTCAACACTGACACCGGTTCCGAGCCGGTCGCCATCGCGTACACGACCGTGAGCACGGCACCGATGCCGACCCACACCGCGTACGCGGTGCCGACCGGCAGGCCGCGCATGGCAAACGCCAATCCGGCCATGCTCGCCGCCAGCGCGACCAGAAAAACCACGGTGGGAACCAATCGACTGAAACCGGCGGATTTGCCCAGGGCGGTAGCCCACACGGCTTCACAAACATGACGAGCCTCCGAGGCCGTCTTGTCGCGCACCGGGTACGGCTCCCTCGTCCGGGGCCCTCTTCAGGGACCTACTACCCACCATGGCAATTTCGTGCGCCACCGGCAACCTGCCTTGCGGTGACCTTCCTCTCCGCCTCTGCGCGCTAATATAGAGTGATCACTCTATAAACTGTGCGAGGAGGAGTTATGGCCGTCTACAACGTGCACGAACGACTACTGGCCGCAAAACCCAGCGAGGTGGGCGCGCTCGTCGACACGCTCGCGAGCAGCGACGACAGACTGTGGCCACCCGGATGGCCGCCGATGGAGTTCGACCGCCCCCTCGAGGTCGGTGCGGTCGGCGGACACGGACCGGTCCGCTACATCGTCGCCGCCTACGTACCCGCCACGTGGATCCGTTTCACCTTCACCGGCCCACGCGGCTTCGACGGCTTCCACGAATACGCCGTCCTCGTCATCGACGAAGACCACACCCTCCTACGGCACACCGTCGCCATGAAAACCCACGGCCTGGCCCGCCTCACCTGGCCCCTGGCCGTCGGACCCCTCCACAACGCCTGCCTGCAAGACAGCCTCGACCGCGCCGAACGAGCCTGCACGGGAACGGTGGCACACCCGGCACATTGGGGCCGCTACGTCCGACTACTCCGCAAACTCCTCGGATCCCCCCAACTCCCGGCCAACACCTAGGCGCCATCCCAAGCCCGCCGCCAACAAAACCTCACTGCGACACCGCATCCCCGCCCCACCGCCGCAACCAAGTCACCGAATCACACAGAGCCGCACCACTTCTGATTTCCCGCACCGAAATTCGCATGCAATTCTCGGTGCGAGAAATCAGAAGTGGTGCGGGAAGTCGGTCTCAGTTGCGCAGATCGGTGAGGGTGGCGCGGCGCTCGTAGGCGATCCAGGCGAAGATCGCGGCGAGTACCAGCGGGAAGATCGCCATCGCGGGCTGGCCGGCGAGGAAGGCTTGGGAGCCGGCGGCGAGCACGGTGAGGACGGACAGGCCCGCGGCGGCCAGGGCGCTGAGCCGCGGCACCAGCAGGCCGATGCCGCCCGCGACCTCCGCGACGCCGATGAAGATGAGCAGCCCGAACGGGATGGTCAGGTTCGCGGGGGCGTTCTCCATCAGGGTGTTCGGCATGACCAGCTTCGGCCCGCCGGAGGCGATGATGAAGAACAGGCCGAGCACGATCTGCAGGGTCCACAGGACGCGGTTGCGGACCTTGCCCGGGCGGTAGGTGGCGTCGGCGGCGAAGGTGGCGGCGGGGTTTGCGGTGGTCATCGTTCTGGTCCTTCTCGTTGGTCGCGCCGGGTTGGTAGCGCGTTCGAGGGATAAGACGGAGCACCGCCGGAGAACTCATCGCTGTCCGCGAAAGATTCTTTTCGACCCGGCCGGCGAGCGGCACACCTAACCGGATACCGATGTCGGCGACCTACCTATTCGCCGATGCTGCTCCCATGCCCTACGTTGTCGCCGCCGTTGTCGTGCTCGCCGTCTTGGTGGTCCTCAATCTGCTGCTCACCTTTGCCGTGCTGCGGCGCTTGCGGATTCACGAGGAGCGGCTGGCGACGCCGGGGGCGACCCGGCCGAGTGACCGGGATCAGCTGATCGGGCGGCGGCTGCCGCAGTTCGAGGCCACGGGAGCGAACAGGCTCGTCGCGTTCTTCTCCGCCGGCTGTGCGCCCTGTGTGGAACAGGCTGCGGAGTTCGCGCGACATCCAGATCCGGACCGGGTGGCGATTCTGGTGCTGGGGTTGGCACCGGAAGCCGAGCGGGAGCGCCTGCGCACCGCGCTCGGCGACGCGCCGACCGTGATCGGCGACCCGACCGGCGATGCGCTGGCCGGGGAGCTGGGCGTGCACTCGTTTCCGCAGCTGTTGCTGCTCGATCAGTCCGGAACCATTGTGGCGGCGCGACATTCGCTCGCCGCGCTGGCCGCGGGCGTTTCGTGACGGTGTGGTCGCGGCTGCGAACCGCGTGGCAGCTGTGCTGGGCGACCGGCCGCGGACTGACCCTGGTCCAGGTCGTGATCACGCTCATCGGCGGATTCCTGGCCTCGGCGGTGACCTGGTCGACCAAGTTCATGATGGACGGCCTCGCCGAACACGGACCCTCGCGGCAGCTGGTCGCGGCCGTGTCGGTGCTCGCGGTGGCGGGCCTGCTCGGCGCCTGCGAGCCGCGGATCGCGGAATACGTTCGGGCCGAACTGAATCGGCGCGCCTACCTGCTGATGAACGACCGATTGTTCACCGCCGTAGGCGAATTCGAGGGGTTGGAGCGATTCGAGGATCCGCGGTTGCTCGACCGCATCCGCTCCGCGCAGCAGAGCACCTCGAACGCGGTGGCGCCCGCGACCACCGGCCTGTTTTCCGCGGTGCGCGATCTGGTGTCGCTGGCCGGGCTGCTCGCCACGGTGTATCTGCTGGCACCGGTGATGGCGCTGATCCTGGTGCTGTCGGCGGTGCCGGTGTTCTTCGCGCAGCTGTCGCTCTCCCGCCGGTTCGCCGGGATGCTGGACACGATGTCGGCGTCGAGCCGGCGGCAGTTCCAGTTGAGCGCGCTCAACAGTGATGTGCGGGCGGTCAAGGAGATTCGGCTGTTCGGCCTGGTGGACTTCTTCCGTGCGCGGGTGCTCTCGGCGATCGTCGCGACGAATCACGCGCAGCGCGACCTGGATCGGCGGCAGTTGCGGGTGCAGGCCTCGCTGGCCGCGCTCGGCAGCGTGATCGGCGCGGGCGGGCTCGCGTGGGCGGTGTACGCGGCGAGCCGGGGCAGGTTGTCGATCGGCGATGTCTCGGCCTTCGTCACCGCGGTCGCGGCGTCGCAGGCGGCGCTGTCCGGTCTGGTCACCAAGATCAGCGGGGCGCATCGGGGGCTGCTGCAGCTGGATCACTATGTGCGCGTGGTGAATATGCCGCCGGATCGGCCCGCGCCCGCGCTGCCCGCGGCCCTGCCCACCCTGAGCTCCGGTATCGAACTGGTCGACCTCTGGTTCCGCTACGACGAGTCCCAGCCCTGGGTGCTGCGCGGACTCGACGCCCGGATCGCGCACGGCGAGCTGGTCGGGCTGGTCGGGCGCAACGGGGCGGGCAAGAGCACGCTGATCAAGCTGCTGTGCCGCTTCTACGAGCCCGATCGCGGTGCGATCCGGTGGGACGGCGTGGATATTCGCGATGTCCCGATCAAGGAGTTGCGGCGTCGGCTCGGGGTCCTTTTCCAGGACTTCATGGAATACGACCTAACGGTCGCCGAGAATATCGGCATCGGTGATCTGCCCGCGCTTTCCGATCAGCGGCGAATCGAATGGGCGGCGGCCGAGGCCGAGGTGTCGGAGAAAATCGAGACGCTGCCGCACGGGTACGACACCATGCTCAGTCGAATATTTTTCAAGGAGACCGACAAGGGCAATGCGGAGCACGGCGTGACATTATCCGGCGGGCAATGGCAACGCATTGCCATTGCCCGCACCTTCATGCGCGACGACCGGGAATTACTGATATTGGACGAGCCGGGTTCCGGCCTCGACGCGGAGGCGGAGCATCGAATACATCGGCGGCTGGAAGCACATCGGACGGGCCGGACGAGTGTGCTCGTCTCACACCGGCTGGGTGCGGTGCGAGACGCCGATCGGATTCTGGTGCTGGACGAGGGCCGGATCGCGGAGGAGGGCACGCACGCATCGTTGATGGCGCTGAACGGGCAGTATGCGCACATGTTCACGGTGCAGGCGCAGGGCTACGCCGGCACCCGCGCGGGCTGACGAACCCCGGTCCGGCGACGCCTCCGGACCGGGTGCCCTAGATCATGGGCAGCCCTGTCGGCAGCCGTAGCCACCGCAGGTATAACCGGTGCCCGGGCAATAGCGGCATTCCTGGCAGCAATACGACGGATAATTGTTGTCGTGGTCGCACCAGCATTCCCGTTCGGGCGCGGTGCAGGCGGATGCGTCCATTTGTGGTACGAACTTCGCCAGCAACCGGTCACCGGCCCTGCGCGCGATTCCGATCATGAATTCACCTCATATCTCGCCGGCCCGTCCGGCGGCGGACCGATCATAACCACATTGCTTTCGATTACGGCAAGCGAAATTGCAGGAGACGAATATGAGACAGCGGGGAGTGGTCACCGGACTGCTGGTCGCGGCGGGCGCGATATTCGCGGCGCGGCGGATATTGGTCCTGGTGAATGTCACCGGCGCCAGCATGGAGCCGACGCTGTGCGACGGTGACCGGATCCTGGTTCGCCGGCGCGGTCCGGCCGGCCTGCGACGCGGGCGGATCGTGGTGCTGATGGCGCCCGAGGCGGCGCAGGGGCGCGAGTGGCAGTGTCCCGGCTGGCACGTCAAACGTGTTGTCGCGCTTCCCGGTGACCCGTTGCCCGCGGATGTTCCGGCGACCGACGACACGGGTCTGGTGCCGCGGGATTCGGTGGTGGTGTTCGGCGACAACCCATTCGGCGGCGACTCGCGCAACTGGGGGCCGTACCGTGTCGACGGTCTCGTCGGCACGCTGGTCTGCCGCACCCGGACCGCGGGCCGGCTCGGATGAGCTACGTCGTGCTGTCCTGCCGGTACCTGCTCGGGGGAGTGTTCCTGGTGGCGCTGGTGGGTAAGTTGCGAAGTCGCGCAGCATATTCCGAGTTCGTCGCGGCGACGGGTGCGCTGCTCGGCGTGGGCGATCGGATCGCGCGGTGGGCGGCGATGTCGACCGTCGTGGCGGAGGCGGTCATCGTCTGCGCGTTGATCGCCGAACCTACGGCTCGAGTCGGCCTCGGGCTGGCCGCGCTGCTGCTGGGCTGTTTCAGCGTCGCGTTGACGCGTGCGTTGCGGCGCGGTTCGACCACGCCGTGTCGTTGTTTCGGCGCGTCCACCACACCGATCCGGATCGAGCACGCGCTGCGCAGTGCCGTGCTCGGCGTCCTTGCCCTCGGCGGACTGCTGCTCGATCTCACCCTCGAGACGCACCGCTATGAACTGGCCGGTGTCGCGGTATCGGTGCCGGCCGTGGCGGCGGGCATCCTGCTGACGACCCGGCTCGATGACGTGGCCGACCTGCTGCGCTGACGACCCGGAAAGTTTTTTCGAAGAAATCCGGGCAGGGCTGTCGGATCAGGGCGGCGGCGTTCGTAGCAGTGATGAAGCCGCCCAGTGGGGGTGGCGAGAGAAAGGAACAACACATGAGCACCACCTTCACCGTCGACTTCTTCTGCTCCCTCGACGGCTACGGCTCCGCCAAGGGCTGGCCCGGATACTGGGGCAAGGAAGGCCCCGAGGTCATCGAGGACCGCGTGCGCACCTTCGCGCAGGACCAGGTGCTCGTCTTCGGTGCGACCACGTTCCGGGAGTTCCGGCAGTTCGTGACCATGTTCGACGAGCCCTACTACGACAGCATCAACACGCTGCCGAAGCTCGTCTTCTCCAGCACGCTCGAAGAGCCGCTCGGGTGGCAGAACTCGACGGTCCTCGACGAGGACGCGGTGACGGCGATCGAGCGCCTGAAGCGCACGACGGACGTGCCGATGCGTTCGCACGGCAGCATCTCGCTGAATCGTGCACTGCTCGCCGCCGGGCTGGTCGACCGGCTCGAGGTCATCATGTTCCCCGCCGTCACGGGCAGCGCCGGCGAGGCGGCGCTGCTGCACGGCGGGGCGGAGCTCGACCTGGAACTCGTCGAGTCGACCGTGCTCGACGGACGGACGCAGAAGCTCGTATACATCCCGCACCTGCACACCGAGGTTCCCGCGGGCGTCGGGCCGAAGCCCCGGAACGCGGACTAGGTCGCACGATCGTTCCGCACAACCGTTTCGACAGCACAGGAGAGGATCTTCGTATGCGCTATCTGGTTTCCGTGATCGATGACAAGAGCAATCCCGGCAGCACGGACCGGCAGCCCGCGATCAGCGAGTTCAACGAGCGACTGATCGCCGACGGGTACTGGGTGTTCGCGGGCGGACTCGCGGACACCGACTCCGCCACGGTCATCGACAACCGGGGCGAGCAGGCGGTGTTCAGCGACGGGCCGTTCGTGGAGTCGAAGGAGTACCTGGCCGGCGTGTGGGTGTGGGAGGCCCCCGATCTGGACGTGGCGCTCCGGCTCGCCGCCGAGGCGTCGAAGGTCTGCGATCGCAAGATCGAGGTGCGGCCGTTTCAGTGAGCGACATCGAGGAGGCGGTCACCCGCGCCCTGCACGAGGAGTGGGCCCGGGTGGTCGCCAGCTTGACCAGGCGATTCGGTGATCTCGACATCGCCGAGGAGGCGGCCGCCGAGGCGTTCGCGACCGCCGTCGAGCGATGGCGGGCCGACGGCGTACCGCCCAACCCTGGCGCCTGGCTGACCACCACCGCCAACCGCAAGGCCATCGACCGGATCCGCCGCGAGAACAAGCGCGACGACAAGCACAAGGAGGCTCAGATGGTGTACGACGACGACCCACCCGAGCCGCTCGGCGTCATCGACGACGATCGGCTGCGGCTGATCTTCACCTGCTGCCACCCGGCGCTGGCGATGGAAGCCCGCCTGGCGCTGACGCTGCGCATGGTCGGCGGTCTGACCGTGCCCGAGATCGCCCACGCCTTCCTCGCGACCGAGGCTGCCACCGGGCAGCGGATCACCCGGGCGAAGGCCAAGATCAAAGCGGCGCGCATCCCTTATCGGATGCCGTCCGCCGAGGATCTTCCGGCCCGGGTCGCCGGCGTGCTCGTCGTCCTCTTCCTCGTGTTCAACGAGGGCTATCTGGCGACCGGCTCCGACACCGATCCGATTCGGCACGACCTGACCGCCGAGGCGATCCGGCTCACCCGCCTGATCCGTGCGCTGCTGCCGGAGGACGGTGAGGTCGCCGGGCTGCTCGCGCTGATGCTCCTGATCGAGGCCCGCCAGACCGCCCGGGTCTCGGCCACCGGCGAGTTGGTCGCTCTCGATGAGCAGGACCGCGGGGCCTGGGACCGGGAGCTGATCGCCGAGGGGCACGGGCTGGTGCGCGAGCGCCTGGCCGCTGCGGCCGGCGGGGCGGCTCCGGGGCGCTACCAGATCCTGGCCGCGATAAACGCCGTACATACCTCCGCCCGCGACATGCGTGATACCGACTGGTCGCAGATCCTCGCCCTCTACGACCAGCTCGTCCGCGTCGACCCCTCGCCGATCATCGCGCTCAACCGGGCCATCGCCCTCGCTGAACTCGACGGACCGGAGGTGGCACTCGCGGCCGTCGATCGGCTCGAAGACAAGCTGGGCGGCTATCACGCTTACTACGCGACTCGGGCCGATCTGCTGCGTCGGCAGGGTCGCAGTCAGGAGTCGCGTGTGGCGTACGACAGAGCCATCGAGTTGGCGGGCAATACCGCAGAGACGGCTTACCTGACCCGTCGCCGCGACCAATTGTGTTGATGCAGTATAGGATTCACCCGTTGCACTTGCCGACCACTTTACCGAAGCGGTCCGTAGGCATTCCCTAGGCGGACACCCAGCCGAGCCGATCGTTCGCCTCGCCCAGTCGCCGATGATCTCCGCCGAACGGATTCGAAAGCGGCGGTACGGCTTATCCCGATGCTGTGACCTGCCTCTCATCCGGTTGCCTCTGACGTCGGCGTGAGAGGTGACGATGGTTGTACAGCGCCCGGAACCACCGGGCCGGTCACCGGGAGGCGACGAAAGATGGGGCAGGCGTGGGGTTTCGGCAGATTTGGCGGGCCCGAGGTGCAGGAGTTCTTCGATCGTCCCGATCCCGTCCCCGGACGCGGTGAGGTGCTGATCCGGGTCGATGTCGCCGGTGTGAATCCCCTCGATCACATACTGCGGTCGGGTCTGGTCGCCGAGCTCGACAGCGGGCGTCCGTTTCCGCGCGTGCTGGGCATGGAGGCGGCGGGAACCGTTGTCGCCCTTGGTGAAGACGTCGACGGGCTCGAGGTGGGTGACGCGGTGTTCGGCTTCGCGCTCACCGGTGGTGGTACCTACGCCGAGACGACGGTGCTGTCCGCGCCGAACACCGCGCGCATCCCGGCCGGGTTGTCCGCGACCGTCGCGGCGACGCTGCCGGTGGCAGGGACGACCGCGGTGGATGCGCTCGATCAGCTCGGTCTACCAGCCGGGGGCACGATCCTGGTCAACGGGGTCGGTGGCGGGGTGGGTCTTGCGGTTGCCCGGCTGGCCGTCGGGCGGGGGCTTCGGGTGATCGGCACCGGTAGTGCCGGCAAGCGTGCGCAGGCCGAGGGGATCGGGGTGCGGTTCATCGACTACGCCGGAGATGTCGTCGCCGCAGCTCGTGACCTGGTTCCGGACGGTTTCGACGGGATCGTTGACCTGGTCGGCGGCGCCTCACTACGGACGGTTGCACCGCTGGCCCGGGATCCCCGCAACGTTGTAGCCGTGGGTGATTCGTCGGTGTCCGATCTCGGTGGGCGTTTCGTCGACCGTCGCCTAGACCGCGAGAACCTGGAGCGCTCCGCCCAACTCGCGCTCGATGGCGTCCTCGCACCGGTGATCACCGCGATCTATCCGCTGGCCGATGCACCGACTGCCCTCGCCACGGTCGAGAACGGTCATTCATCGGGCAAGGTTGTCATCAAGGTGGCATGAATCAATCCGCGATCTTCGCAGCCGGCGGCTCATCGCAAGCCTTCGCTCGGCACACGCGCTCCGCGGCTAGTTGCTGCCTGCTGTCAGAACTCGCCCGGAGCGCGAAATCCGCATGCGCAGCGTTCCTTCAGGAGGCGTGGATTCCGGTGAAGGACAACAGGATTCCGGCAGTGCGGGCGGGATCCTCGACCTGGGGTGAGTGACCGACACCCGGCAGGGTCTCCACCGTAGCGCCCGGAACGGTGCGGTACGCATCGGTGGACGTGGCGGGCCGCCACCGGCGGTCCTGCTCACCGAAGATCACCAGCAAGGGTTTGCCGAGGGCGGTCAACCGATCCGGAAGGGCGCGCTGGTTCAGATACTCGCGGCTGGCCGCCGAGGCCGAGACGAGCGAGTGGTAGGTCATGCCCCGCAGGTCGTCGACGAACTGCTGCGGGATCGGGAAGTCGTCGGAGGGGAAGGCGCTACTCAGCGCCTGGCGCAGCAGACCATCGGTGCGTAACTGCCAAAGCGCCTCTCCGACAATCGGAGTCGTGAGCAGCCTGCTGGCGGGTGTCTCGGAAATGTCGTCGCCGATACTGGGCCCGGTGTCGATGAGCGCCAACGCGCGCACCAGGTCGGGGCGTTGTTCGGCGAGCGAGGTGGCGACCGCGCCGCCGGTCGAATGACCGACCACGACGGCCTGGCGGATGCCGAGCTGTTCCAGTACTCCGGCGACCCGGTTGCTTTGCGCCGCAATCGAATAGCCGTCGCCGCCGGGCTTGGCCGAGCTGCCGTGCCCGAGCAGGTCGAGGCGGATGACCCGGTAGGAGTCGGTCAGCAGCGGCACCAGCCGGTCCCACCAGTGCGTCGATCCGGCGAGTCCGTGGATCAGCACCAGGACCGGGCCGTCGGCGGGACCGTCCTGGGTGACCTGGATGTTCTGGCCGTCGACGGTCAGCGTCGATTCCCCGGTGGCCGCGGCGCTCCGGTGCGCGGTCACCACCGAGCTGCCCAGCAACAGCGCGACGATCGCGCCGATCACGGCCGCAGCGGCAGAGCGACGCGTGCGGCGTTTCCGCGCATCTTCGGGTATTGGTGAAGTCATCTACTCACTGTCTCTGCTGATGGGCCCGGTGGCTTGTACAAATGTTCCCGCACCTCGAAGCATGTGCGGAGGTGGTGCCCTTTTAGGCTTGAACCTGACGTTAGGTCAGGTTCTACCGTCGGTGACGCCGACGTACAGAGCGTCGGTGGAAGTGGGACGAAACGGATGGACCAGCACGGAACCGAGCGGGTATGGAAGGTCGGTGAACTCGCGGCCGAGGCCGGGTTGACGGTGCGGACGCTGCACCACTACGACCACATCGGGTTGGTATGCCCGGCGGAGCGGAGCAGCACCGGCCACCGGCTCTACACCGCCGGCGATGTCGAGCGCCTCTATCAGGTGCTGGCCTTGCGCCAACTGGGCCTGGGACTGGACCAGATCACGGACCTGCTCGCGGGCACGGTGGCGATGCCGAAGGTGCTGTCCGCGCACCGCGATTTCCTGGCCGCACAACTGGCCGCGACCCAGGAACTCCACGCCTTGGTCGCCGCACTGGCCGCCACCGCCGAGAGCAGGCCCGACGCCTCCGCGGAGCGCTTCCTCGAATTGATCAGGAGAACCGTCATGGTCGACGACACCTTCAAGCAGTACTTCACCGAGGGACAGCTGACGCAACTCGCACAGCGCCGAGAAGAACTCGGGGAACAGCAGATTCACCAAGTCGAGGCCGCCTGGGGCGAACTCATCCCCAAGGTCGACGCCGCGATCGCCGCGGGAATGGACCCGACCACCCCCGAGGCCCGGCAATTGGCAGCCCAGTGGATGGAACTCCTGGAAGGGTTCCACGGCGGCGACCCCGGCCTGCGCGACAGTCTGTACCGCATGCAAGCCGCCGAGGCCACCCGGATCGAGAGCGAGTTCTGCGGACCATCACCCGCCCAGATCGCCTTCATCTCGACCGCGAATGCCGCACGCGGATAACGAATTCCGACAGCGGCGGCGTTCAACCGAACAGGTTGTCCGCCGCCGCTGGTGGCGCGATCATGGTTCAGTTCCACGCGGGCGAGTTTGCTTGCGGAACCCACTTCATGAGGGTGGATTCATGCGGCGACTGTCGGCGTCGGGCCGGTAGGTGTAGTGGATGAGTCCCTGTTGAAACTTGCCCACGTTGTCGTAGAGCGCGCGAGCAGGGGAGTCCTCCAGGGTGTTCCAGTAGAGACCCGGGAAGCCGTGCTCTTCGGCATCCCGCGCGACCCACTCGATCATTGCTGTCGCCACACCCCGTCGCCGAACTTTCGCATCGACGAACAGGTCCGCCAAATAGCATTTCCCGGAGTACCAGATGCTCACGTGGAACAGATAGTGCGCGACAGCGACCATCTCGCCGTCCAGCCAGCCGGCAATCCCGCGGATCTGCTCATCATCGAGCAGCCGCCGCCACGCACGTTCATAGTCGCCTTCGCGTCGTTCGACCGCGAAGTAAAGATCCTTACCCCGAGCCAGCACTTCCCAACTGGCACGGTCGTTTTCAGTCAGCAAGCGGATATCTACCACGCCTACCATCCTGCCTTACGGCTGAGCCAGCGGTGGAACGGATTCAAGCGAGCTGGTCATCGCCGTGTCAATCGCGAAAACTCTTGTGCAGGAATGTGATCACTGCATCGGGTGGGGTGCTGTTCGGGCGGTCGCTGACCTGACCGTCGCCGATTTCGATCAATCGCCAGATTCCGTCTTCGCGTAGTGCGAAGTCGGCTGTGAGGAAGGGGAGGTGCAGGTTCGCGATCGGTTGGGTGACCGGGATGGGATCGAAATCGGGGGTGGGTAGTTCTCGGGGTGTGTCGGGGTGTGGGCTGATCAATGTGCAGGTGCCGTCGACCCACCAGGTGCGGATTTCGGCCGAGCGGAACTGCTCGAAACGGCGCAGCACGAATCCGCCGGTCAGGTCCGCGCCGCGCAGTTCCCGGAATCGCTGTGCCACCCGCCAGGCGCCGTCTGCGTCGTCCAGCTCGGGGATGAACACCGCCTCGTTCCAGTAGTGCTTCATCGACTTGGTGTAGTCGCGCAGCACTGCGGGGCCAGGGCCGAGTTCGGCACGCGCACGGTCGAATTCGGCGCGATCGGCACCGGCGGTCCAGGCCGCCTGCGGCGTCAGATCGGTGACCGAGGAGTACCAGCCCGGCAGTTCGTGCGCCCGGCGGTACTGTTCGGGACTGGTCCGCAACGTGACGCCGCGCCGTTGCAGTGCGGCGGCGAAAGCGGCGTATTGCTCGCTACGCAACATCCAACCGCGGTACCACGCGGTATCGCTCGTTCGTACCGCGCGCACCGCGGCCTCGGCACCGTCGGGTGTGGTCAACGCGTCGTGATCGACCAGCGCGACCTCCATACCGGCCGCGCGGGCAGCGTCGGCCTCGGCGGCGAAATGCTCATCGGCACGACGAGGACGAAGCACGTCGGCGGGAACGAGTAGCAGCATGGTCCCCATTTGGCGACTGAATCAGTCTGTCTTCAAGTCGTTTTCGCGCTGGCCAATTGTCTGCGGCACGGTATCGCTGGTGAACGGGATTGGGCAGCAAGGGGTTTCGCTACATGCGAGGAGATCGTCGCAGCCGGCGGCGAGGGCGGCGCGGAGGGTGTCGCGAACGGTGGCCAGCTCGGTGAGTTTTGCGTCGACTTCGGCGAGTTTGGTGATCGCGCGGGTGTGCAGGCCGGTGTCGGTTCGAGTGGCTCGGAGGAGGTCGGCGATTTCTTCGAGGGTGAATCCGAGGCGTTGCGCGGCTTTGATGATCCGCAATGTCGCGACCGTTTGCTCGGGGTAGAGGCGGTGGCCGCCGAGGGAGCGGTTCGGTTCGGTGAGGAGGCCGCGGCGTTCGTAGTAGCGCAGCGTCTGAATGTTCACCCCGGCCGCGGCGGCGACCTCGCCGGTGCGTAACCCCGCGCTCATCGGGACCGCGTCCGCTTTTCAAGGGCGTCCAGGATCTCGATGCGCGTGGCGGGGACGTCGATGTGCATCACCGAGCCGCCGTCGGCGGGTTCGAAGGTGAAGGTGAAGAACGAGCAGCAGTTCGTTTCGCGCGCCGCCAGATCCCGCCCGAGTGGCACCGCATCGGTCTCGATCAGCAGATCGAGGCGGGTGCGGCCGGGTCGTTCGGCGCGCAGTACCGCGTCGGCGAAGAACTGGTCGAACTCGGCCACCCGCATCGGCCGCTCGGCGGTCGGCAGAGTGCACGAGTCCGGTACCCAATCGTGCGTCATGAATCCACGGTAAACCTGTACCCGAGTACCGGATGCAAGCCCGAATTACCTCAGCAGTTCGATCACCGGGGCGAACGCGTCCATGTCCGGTTCCATCAAGGTGAAATAGGTGATCCCGTAACGCTCCCGGCATTCACGCACGCGGTCGGCGATCTCCTGGTGTGTGCCGATCAAAACACCGGGCGCGGTGCGGATTCGGCCGCCGCTGAATCGGTCCAGCGCGGCGACGTCACGAGCCAGCAGCACCGGATTGAAGAACGGCGTATTCAACACGAAGGTGCCCAGCGTGATCCGCTCGGTCGCCTCCGCCGCCAGCGACAATGCGGGAAAAGGAGCGATCAGCCCGAGATGATCGGGCACCGACAGAACGTCGTACCCGAGCGCCTCCGCCCGGCGGACCTTCTCGACCCAATTGGCATGGAGCCAGGCTGATGCCGAAGCGAAACTCATCGACCATGATCTCGAAGGTAGCGAGAGCGGCGACCCGACGACATCGGCCGACAGGCCGAATAACTCCGCTGACCGGCGGGTCGCCGCCAACAGATCAGCGGCCGGATGTCGGGTGCGCGGTTCGCGTACCTGCCCATCCGTTGTCGAGGAGGGCGAAGATTCGATCGAGGGCGGGTTCGGGGTCGGCTCGTCCGTGGACGAGGGTGACGGCCTCGAGCGCGAAGTGGGCGAGCGCCTGGCAGGCGGGATCGTCGTCGGGTAGTCCGCTGTCGGCGGCGATCGCCGCGGTCAGAACGGTTTCGTGGCGCAGTGCCATCCGCCGGACGTGCTCACGCAGCACCGGCGTGGTCTCGATCAGGCGGAGGAAATCGGCGAAGCGCGGGTCGGCACGGGCCTGCTGGGACCGTTCGTCGCGCAGCAGCTGTCGCAGTGCCTCGGGGATGGACTGGCCGGCGGGGCGCTCGCGGACAGCGGCGACGAGCGCTGCCTCGCGGTCGGCGTCCTGGTCGAAGACCAGCGCCTCCTTGCCGCCGGGGAAGTGCTTGAACAGCGTGGTCGTCGACACGTCGGCGGCGTCGGCGATCTCCCGCACGCCGACCGCGTCGTAGCCGCGCTCCAGGAACAGCTCTATCGCCGCGTCCGCCAGTGCCTGGCGGGTGGCGGCTTTCTTGCGCTCGCGGCGCCCGGTCTCGGTCACCCTTCCATCTTAGCTTTAGTTCAACAGTTCACAAAGTTCAACGGTTGCACTTTTTATACGGTTGCACTTATTGTGGAAGCGTCCACCCGGTGACGAACACTCCGCCGGATCAAGCGTGAAAGGAACTCCCATGACCACACCCCGAATCGCCATCATCGGCGGCGGCCCCGCCGGTCTGATGTGCGCCCGAATCCTCCAGGGACACAACATCCACCCGACGGTGTACGACGCGGACGCGGCCGTCGACTCCCGCGACCCGGGCGGCACCCTCGACCTGCACGCCGACTCCGGCCAGATCGCGCTGGAGGACGCCGGCTTGATGGACGCCTTCCACTCGCTGGCCCGCGTCGAGGGCCAGGCCAAAAGCCGCCGGGACCAGCACGGCACCATCCTCGGCGAGTTCATCCCCGCCGAGGGCGACGAGGCGGCTCCCGAGATCGACCGCGGCCAGCTGCGAACCATGCTCTACGAGCACGTGAGCCCCGGCACGGTCCACTGGGAACACACGCTCGCGCAAGCGATTCCGCTCGGCAACGGAACGCACCGACTGGAGTTCACCAATGGCGTCAGCACCGAAGCCGACCTCGTGATCGGCGCCGACGGCGCATGGTCGAAAATTCGTCCGTTGCTCACCGACGCGAAGCCGCAGTACCTCGGCGTCTGCTTTCTCGACGCCCGATTCGACGATGTGGACACCCGGCACCCGGAAGTCGCCGCGATCGTCGGCGACGGCCACATGTTCTCCACCGACGGCGACGGCCGCGCGGTGATCGTCCAGCGCAACAGCAACGGAGTCGTCCGCGGCTACATAGCTTTTCGCGCCGAACTCGATTGGTACGTCACGGCCGGCGTGGACATCACCGACCGCGCGGCCGTCCGGTCCTACCTGCTGCGTGAGTTCGACGGATGGTCTCCGATCATGCGCCCGCTGATCACCGACAACGACAGCGACTACGTGCAGCGCAGCTTCTGGGCCCTACCCGCCCCACTGACCTGGGACCGGAGCCCCGGCGTCACCCTGATCGGCGACGCGGCCCACCTCATGGCCCCCTTCGGCGGTCACGGCGCGAACCTCGCGCTGCTCGACGGCGCCGAACTCGCGCATGCCGTCGCGAAGCAGAACACCCTCGACGACGCCCTCGCCCGCTACGAGGCGCAGATGTTCCAGCGATCCGGCGAACTCGCCGCAGGCTCGAACGCCGCGCTCACCAAGTTCTTCGCCACAACTCCCGCCGACGCTCCGCACCTTCCCCCGGACCACGCGCGGGAACACCAGAACTACCAGGCCAGGGCAGCGGAGTATCGACGCAGGCAAGCCGCCGATGCCTAGCCGGTGAGGAGCGCGGCGAGGCTTTCCGGGGTCCAGGTGAGGTCCGCGCCCGGCCGGGTGGCCAGATATCCGGCGGTGGATTCGATTGTCCAGCCGTGGGATTCGATGAGACCGGCTGCGAGATGACGTAAGTAGGTGGGGGAAGGGGAGTTTCCGGGCAGGTCGGTGTAGTGCCAGGGAGCGGTGCAGGTGAGGATGGGGTAGCCGTCGAATGTTCCTGCATAGGAAAGGGTTTCGTAGCGGCCAGGACCTTGGGGAGAGCGCCCGGTGGTGATCGCCTCGGTGAGATCCAGGTCGATACCGGGGACGCGATACATCTCCTGGGCGGCGATGTCGGAGAACTGAGCGGTGGTGAGCAGGTAGGCGCGCGCGGCGGTCTCCCCGGGACCGTCCGGATCGTAGAAGGCCCGCCCGCCGGTCCACACCAGCGATTCGGTGGCGAAATAGAGCAGCCCCGGCAGCATGAGGGGGATCGATCGGGCGGGCTCGGACGGGTCGCGGCAGCCCGGGACCGCCCGCGCCCCACCCTCGGGCGTCCCTCCGGTGAGGTAGCACCGGAGCCGGCTCAGATGCATGTTCGACCCGTACGCCGCGTACCAGACCAGGCCATCGCCGTTCTCGGTCACCCCACCATTCTGCCGATGCCCCCGCCCGGCGGACGGTACCGGCGCAACGGCTCAGTTCCGCTGGAACAACGCCCGCCACCGAACGAAGTCCGGCCGCCCGGCGGGGGAGGCCTGCTCGACTCGAACCGATCGAAGATCCGCGCCCGCGAACGCATCGATCTCGGTCCGGGTGAGCGGCCACGGCGGCCCGTCCACCTCCGCACCTTCCGCCCGAATCCCCGCGATGACCAGCAGATCCCCACCGGGCGCCACCATCCGCGAGACGTTCGCGGTCGCCACCTCCCGCAACGAAACTGGCAGGGCCTGCACGGTGATCGACTCGACCACCAGATCGAACGCGCCGGTCCACTCGTCGGGCGGATCGAGCAGATCGCCCACGACATAGTTCACCTTGGACGCCGGGAACCGTTCCTGCGCAGTACGTATCGCGGTTTCCGCGACGTCGAACGCGGTCGTCTCGAAGCCGAGCGCGGCCAGATGCTCGGCATCGCGCCCGAGCCCGCAGCCGACCACCATCGCCCGCATCCCGCCGGTCCGGTCATGCCGCTCGAGCCAGTCCACCAGCAACTCGTTCGGCTCGTCCGCGTCCCACGGCACCACCGCCGCGCCCTCCGCGGCCGCCACATACAGCTGCTCGAACCACCCGGTCGGATCACCTTGCCGCAGCGATTCGGTTGCCAGCCGGGTCGCATCCCTATCACGAGAATCGGTCACTCGCCGAGTCTGTCAGGCGCCCTCGGCGACCGCGAACCGACCACCGGGCATGATCAGCGGGTGACCTCGCTACGCCGCCCGATCGCGGTCTTCGACGCCGGCCTCGGCAGCTACTCGGCCGTGGAACTGCTGCATCGCCGCCTGCCCGACCGTGACCTCGTCTACCTCGCCGACCGGGCCAGCTTCCCGTACGGCGCGAAGAACCGGACCGAGTTGCTGACGGTGGTCGACCGCGCCGTCCGCTTCCTCGCCGAATTCGAACCGAGCGCGATCCTGCTCGCGTCCAACGCGCCGTCGGTGACCATCCTCGACGAATTGCGCAGCCCGGTCCCGATTTTCGGGGTCCGCCCGCCGGTGCGAGAAGCGCTCGCGGTGGCCGGTGAGGTGGCGGTGCTCGGCGTGCGGTCCTTGGTGGAGAGCGCCGAGCTGGCCGAATTCCTACGCGCGGAAGCGGATTCGGCGATCACCCGGGTGCATGCCGTAAACGCATCAGCCCTCGTGGAACTCGTGGAGAGCGGCGACTTCCTGTTCCGCCGCGAACACACCGCGACGATCATCGCCGATTTCCTGGACACCCTGCTCGCCGCGCATCCGGGCATCGCCGCGATAACCTTGTCCAGCACCCACTTGCCTTGGCTGCGTGACTATTTCGAACGTGCCCGCCCCGAGCTCCGCCTGTTCGACCCGATCGAAGGCGTGGTCGACCAGATCCGTCCACTGTCGACCCCGGGCTCCGGCACCGTTCTCGGCCTGGTCACCGAGAACGAGCAGTACCCGGCGAACGAGTTCCGCGAGATGCTCGCGCGTCTGGAGATCGACCTCGAGCTGGAGTCCGTCGTCATTTCCTGAACGCGCTACTGAATGAACTACAGTTAATGAAGTGCAACGAGTCCCGGGAGGTGCAAACGGATGACCGATGAGCCGATCGACCCCGGTCAACCCACCCCGCATCCCGTCGCGGCCACCTTCGACCTGCTCGGCGACCGCCTGACGCTGACCATCCTGCGACACGCGTTCGTCAACCACACCCACAGGTTCAACCAGTGGATCGAACGCACCGGCGCCCCGCCCGCGGTACTCACCGCCCGCCTCGCCGCCTTGGTCGACGCAGGCGTCTTCGTCCGCACTCCGCAGGCGGCATCCCCGGATCGCTTCGATTACCTGCTCACCGAGCTCGGCCTGGCGACCTGGCAAATCCTCGTCTCCGTCTGGAGCTGGCAGCGCGAATGGACCGCCGAGGGCGCGCTGCACCCCGACCTGGTGCACGACGCCTGCGGCCACCGCGGACCACCGGTCCTGATGTGCCGATCCTGCGGCCGCACCGTCACCCCGCGCGACACCGCGGTCGACCTCGGCGACGATGCGTTGTGGCGCTTCACCTCCAGCGGCCGGCGCCGCGCCCGCGCCCCCGTCTCCGCCCGCACCGACATGCAGTTCGACGAGGTCATGGAGGCGATCGGCGACCGCTGGAGCGCCACCGTCACCGGCCTCGCGCTGGCCGGCATGCGCCGCTTCGGCGACTTCCGCACGGCCATGAACATGTCGCCGACCACCTTGACCGAGCGCCTGTCCCGCCTGTGCGACGCCGAGATCCTGCGCCGATCCGGCGAGGGCGCCGGCCGCGAGTACCGTCTGACCCCACGCGGCCGCGCCCTGTTCGCGATCTTCGCATTTCTGCTCGCCTGGTCGGACCGCGCACACCCCGACGTGCCCGAACCCGGTCTGCGCATCCGCCATCGCGAATGCGGTGCGCCGCTCGCGCCGGCTCTGCGCTGCCGCGGCTGCGAAGCCGAACTCGACCGCGCCGACGTCCGATTCGAACCCGTCTCGCAGGCGGTCCTCGACCGCCTGGCCTGAGCCGCCCACCAGCGCCTCTTGACACTCTTCTTTGAGACGCGTATCACTTCAATAACTGTAGTGAAGGGCAGGCGACTCATGACGCTCAACGAAGAACTCATCGCACCGGCGGCGCAGGCGCTGACCAATCCGTATCTGGAGGGCATGTACGCGCCGACCGCGGACGAGATCACCGCGACCGACCTCACCGTCCTGCACGGCGAACTCCCCGTCGACCTGGACGGCGTCTACGTCCGCAACGGCCCCAACCCTCAGTTCGCGCCGATCGGCCGCTACCACTGGTTCGACGGTGACGGCATGCTGCACGCGGTGCATTTCGAGCACGGCAAGGCCACCTACCGCAACCGCTACATCCGCACCACCGAGTTCGAGGCCGAGCGCGCCGCCGGAACCGCGTTGTGGCGCGGCGTGATCGAGCCGTGGGACGACAACCCGCCCGGCGATCGCCGCGAACGCAACTCCGCCAACACCGACGTCGTCTTCCATCACGGCAACCTGCTCTCGCTCTGGTACCGCGCGGGCAAACCCTATGCGCTGGACCCGATCAGCCTGGAGACCCGCGGCGTCGACACCTTCGGCGGCACCCTGCCCGGCGAGATCTCCGCGCACGCCAAGGTCGACGAACGCACCGAGGAATTCATCTTCTTCGACTACGGCATCCACGCGCCCTACCTGCGCTACGGCATCGCCGATCCGTCCGGCACGGTCACCCACTACACCGGCCTCGAACTGCCCGGCCCGCGCCTGCCGCACGACATGGCGATCACCGAGAACTACTCGATCCTGATGGATCTGCCGCTCTACAACGACCCGCGAGCGGCCGCGGCCGGCCGATTCAAGCTGTTCTTCGACCGCAACCTGCCGAGCCGGTTCGCGGTCCTGCCCCGCCGCGGCGACGGTTCGCAGGTCCGCTGGTTCGAGGCCGCGCCCGGCTACATCTATCACACGGTCAACTCATGGGAGGAGGGCGACGAGATCGTCCTGATCGCCTGCCGCGTCTCCAAGCCGAGCCCCGTCTCCGACCGCACCAACCCGCTCGCCCAGCTGCTGGCCTACCTGCGCCCCGAGGCGACATTGCACCGGTACCGCTTCAACCTGCGCACCGGCGCCACCATCGAGGAGCCGATGGACGACATCAACACCGAATTCCCGGCCATCGATCAGGGCACCACCGGACAGCGTGGGCGCTGGTCCTATCAAATGCGGTTATCCGTAGACAGCACAATGCTTTTCGACGCGGTGATCAAGTACGACCTGCGCACCGGCGCGAAGCAGACCCAGCCGTTCGGCGACGGCTTCTTCGGCAGCGAACTCACCGTGGTGCCCCGGCCGGACGCCCGCGACGAGGACGACGCCTGGCTCACCATGTTCGCGTTCAACAGCCATACCCAGCTGTCGGAGGTGTGGATCTACGACGCCGCCGACCTCGCCGCCGGTCCCGTCTGCCGCCTCGGCCTGCCCACCCGCGTGCCCCTCGGCTTCCACGCCACCTGGGTCAGCGGGGAGCGGATGCGCGCGGCCGCCGATCCGGTCGAGTGAGCGCCGCCGACCACCGGCTGAGTGTGAGCCTGCCGTACTGGCAGGATCGCGATCCGTTGGACGCACTCGCCGTCGCCGAGGCCGCCGAGAAGCTCGGCTATCACCGGCTGTGGATCGGTGAGATGGCGACCTTCGACGCCTTCGCGCTGGCCACCGCGATCGGACAGGCCCCGGGACGAATCCCGTTGTGCCTCGGGCCTTTCGCCGTAGACGTCCGTACTCCCGCCACCATCGCCATTGGTGTCGCGAGTGTCGCGGCGCTGACCGGCAGATCCGTCGACGTCGCCATCGGCAGTTCGAGCACAGTCGTCGTCAGCGGCTGGCACGGTCGCGAAAGACGCCGCACCGCAACGCATCTAGAAGAGTCGGCACAAATCCTGCGCGGGCTGCTCGCGGGCGACAAGGTGGACTTCGACGGAGCGGCGGAACACACCAAGGGCTATCGTCTGCGGCTTGCGCCACCGAACTCGTCTATCACCGTGGCGGCCTTCGGCGCCCGCGCCTTGGCCGCCGCGGCCCGTACCGCCGACCGTGTGGTGCTGAATCTGGTAACCCCGGAACAGGTTTCACGATGCGCCGAGATAGTCCGTCAGGCGGCGAATGAGGCGGGTCTACCGACCCCCGCACTCTCGGTGTGGGTCACCGCCGCCGCGGACCCG
Organism: Nocardia colli; assembly: GCF_008704205.1. Classification (GTDB taxonomy): domain Bacteria; phylum Actinomycetota; class Actinomycetes; order Mycobacteriales; family Mycobacteriaceae; genus Nocardia; species Nocardia colli. The sequence continues at coordinate 101,901 of NZ_VXLC01000029.1, forward strand.
ACCGCCGGCATCCTCGGGACGGTCCGCCGCGGCGTAGTGGGCTACCTCCGAGCACCGGGCTATGACGCGATGTTCGAGGAGGCAGGCTTCGGCGACATCGTGCGCCTCGCCCACAGCGGCGCGCACCCACGCGACGTCCTTGCCGCCGTACCCGACGAATTACCCGCAGCCGTAGGCATGTTCGGCGACAGCACCACCCTGGCCCGCCGCCTCGACGCCTACCGTAACGCCGGCGCCGACGAAATCGTCGTAGTCCCAGCCACTTCGGTGGAGGACCCGGCCGGCCACCACACGCTCGAAACCCTCGCGAGGATCGACCATGCCTGACGCCTACCTCTACGACGCGATCCGGCTACCCCGCGCCCGCGTCCGCAGGACCGGCGGCACCTTCGCCGAGATCCCGCCCTACGAACTCTTCGGACACCTGCTCGTCGCGCTCGAAACCCGCTCGCTCAGCCCGGATTCCGTCGACGACATCCTGGTCGGCATCAGCACGACGGTGGGGGAGCAGGGCGGAAACCTCGCCCGCGCGGCGGCCCTGTGGGCGGGCTGGCCCGATCGAGTGCCCGGCGGCGTGGTGTCCCGGCTGTGCTGCTCCGGCCTCGACGCGATCGAGAGCGCGGCAGCCCGAGTCGCCGCGGGCTACGCTGACGTGATCGTGGCCGGCGGAGTCGAGTCCATGTCCCGGGTCCCGATGCTGTCGGATCAACCCGCCATCGCCACGGACACCGATCTCGGCGAACGCACCGGATTCGTCACGATCGGCGTATCCGCCGATCTCACCGCCGCCGCCCACGGCATCACCCGCGCCGAACTCGACGCCTACGCCGTGCGATCCCACCAGAGAGCCACCGCCGCACCGAGTTCCGATTCCGTGATCCCGGTCCGCAAGGGCGGCACCGTGCTCCTCGACCGGGACGAGGGCGCGCGAGCCGACGCGGACAACGACGCGTTCGCGGCCCTACCGGCCCTGTTCGGCGACGATCCCGCCTGGGCGCGGGTAGCCCGCCGCCTACCCGGTTCACCGCGCCCGGTGGACGGCCTGCACACCATCGCCACCGCGCCTCAACTCGCCGACGGCGCCAGCGCCTTGGTCGTCGGAAACCGCCGCGCGGAACAGCTTCTCGGCCGCCCACCCATCGCGGCCATCGCCGGCACCGCACAGACCGCGGTGCGTTCCCCGCTCCTGACCGCCCCGGCCACCGCAGCCAGGATGGCCCTCGACCGAGCGGGCGTCACCGTCGCCGATCTGCATCTGGTGGAGGCCAACGAATCCTTCGCTGTCACACCGATTCTGCTCACCCGGGAACTCGCCCTCGACGAGCGCCTGGTCAACCCGTCCGGCGGCGCCCTCGCCGTCGGACACCCCCTCGGGGCGACCGGCGGCAACCTGATCGTCCAAGCGCTCGACGCACTCACGCGCACGGGCGGCGAACACGCGCTGGTCACCATTCCCGCGGCCCTCGGACTGGGCTCCGCGGTCGTGCTGCGGCGTCTGAATTGAAGGAACATCCATGGTCGACGCACCGATCACCGCGGCCGAAGTAGCCGCCGCCAACGCCAACGCCGCCGCTGATCCCGGCGGGACCGTTCACACCTGCCACCCCGCCGACACGGTCCGCGAATACCTCGAACGTGGCTGGTGGCAACCGGATACGCTGCCCGAGCTCTTCCAGCGCCGGGTCGACGCGGCACCGGACGCGCCCGCCATCACCGACCCGGCCAACCTCGCCGCATTGACCGGAGCGCAACCGGAAACCCTGTCCTGGCGCGAACTCGACGAGCGCAGCGGCGATCTCGCGGCGGTGCTGTACCGCAACGGCATTCGGCAAGGTGACGCCGTAGCCGTCCTCCTGCCGAACTCGATCGCCTTGACCGCCACCTACTTCGCGCTGTGGCGGCTCGGCGCGGTAGCGACCCCCATGCCCGCCTCCTACCGCCGCCATGAACTGTCCGGCATCGTCGCGGCCGCCTACGCGAAGGCGATCATCACCGCGGGCGAGCTGTCGGGCCGCGAACTCGCCCGCGAGGCACTGGAAGTCGCAGGGACCGTCTTCGCCTTCGGCCCCGGCGTCCCCGACGACGCGATCACCCTCGACGGCCCGGTCGATACCGCCGACCGCGAACGCCTGCGCTTCTACGTTCGCGGACTGACGGTTTCGGTCAACGACCGCGTAACCATCTGCTGGACCAGTGGAACCGAAGCCGCCCCCAAGGGAATTCCCCGATGCCACGGCGACTGGATCGCCATGGCGTGGGGCGTCCAAGACGGCTTGCACCTCACCTCGGAATCGGTGCTGCTCAACCCCTTTCCCATGGTCAACATGGCCGGCTTCGCCGCATCATTCCTGCCGTGGCTGCTCACCGGCGGCCACCTGGTCCAACACCACCCCCTTGACCTCCCGGTGTTCCTCGGCCAGATCGCCCGGCACGAGGTGACGCACACCAGCATGCCGCCCGCCCTGCTCACGATGCTGCTGCACAACGAACCCCTGCGTGCCTCGGTCGACCTGTCCTCGCTGCAACGGGTCGGGTCCGGCGGTGCGCCGTTGCCGCCCAGCGTCGTTCGCGGCTGGCAGGACCAGCTCGGCATCGAGGTGCTCAACTTCTTCGGCTCCAACGAAGGCGTCTCCTTGCTCGGCGCGCCCATCGACTTCCCCGATCCGGAGATCCGCGCGCAATACCTGCCGCGCTACGGCGCACCGGGCGTCCGCTGGTCCACCCGGCTCGCGGAGAGCACCCGGGTCGAACTCGTCGACGTCGTCACCGGCGCCACGGTCACCGAAGTCGGTGGTATCGGCGAACTCCGGCTCCTCGGCCCTGCCGTGTTCGGCGGCTACCTGCCCGGCACGGCAACGTCCGAACCGTTCGACGACGACGGTTTCCTGTGCAGCGGAGACGTATTCGAACTCTGCGGCCCGGACGGCCGGTACCTGCGTTTCGTCGACCGGATCAAGGAGATCATCATCCGCGGCGGCATGAACATCGCCCCCGCCGAGATCGAGGGCCTGCTCGCCGACGCCCCCGGCGTCGCCGACGTGGCGGTGGTCGGCTACCCGGATCCGGTACTCGGCGAGAAGTGTTGCGCCTTCGTCGTTCCCGCCCCCGGAGCGACCGTCACCTTGGCCGCCCTCGTCGATCATCTGCGCGCCCACGAGGTGGCGTCGTTCAAATTGCCCGAGCGACTGGAGATCGTCGAGTCGTTGCCCCGCAACCCGGTCGGCAAGCTGCTGCGCCGCGAGCTGCGGGAAACGCTCGCCGGCGACCCGTCGACCAACCAGCACACGTAGGAGTTCCCATGCCCACCAGCACCATTCACCTACTCGGCGGCAGCCAGTCCGACTTCGCGGTCAACTGGCATCGCGCGGGCAAGGGCTTCGACGCGCTCATCGGCGAGGTGGTCGGCGCGACGCTCGCGGCGACGGACATCGCGCCGGACGAGGTCGGCGTGATCCACGTCGGTAATGCGTTCGGCCAATTGTTCACCGGGCAGGGCCAACTCGGCGGCATGCCGGCCACGGTCATCCCTGAGCTGTCCGGCATCCCGGCGAGCAGGCACGAAGCCGCCTGTGCCTCCGGCAGTATGGCGTTGCTCGCCGCGATGGCGGACCTGGAGTCGGGTCGCTACGACTGCGCGCTGGTGGTTGGCGCCGAGCTGGAGAAGACCGTGCCGGGCGATACCGCCGCAGGCTATCTCGGCGCTGCCGCGTGGGTCGGCCACGAGGCGCAGGACGCGAAGTACGTGTGGCCCACCATGTTCGCCGATCTCGCCGACGAATACGACCGCCGCTACGGCCTCGACGACACGCACCTGCGTGCGATCAGTGAGCTGAACATCACCAATGCCCGCACCAACCCGCTTGCGCAGACCCGGAATTGGACCTTCACCCCGGACAGCTTCGGCGCCGACGACACCGCGAATCCGCCGGTCGCCGGTCGGTTACGCCGCCAGGATTGCAGCCAGATGACCGACGGCGCGGTCGCGGTGATCGTGGCGTCGGATCGATTCCTGGCCCGCCGCACCGGCTTACGACCGGCGGAGCGTGCGGTGATCACCGGCTGGGGTCATCGCACCGCGCCGTTGTCGTTGGCGCAGAAGCTTGCTGCGTCCGCCGATGATCCGTACGTGTTTCCCCATGTGCGCCAGACGATGCTCGACGCGCTGGGCCGCGCCGGATTGCCCGATATCGATGCCGTGGACGGCGTCGAGGTGCACGACTGTTTCTCCATGTCGGAGTACATGGCGATAGATCATCTCGGCATCACCGGGCCGGGGGAGAGCTGGAAAGCGGTGGAGGGCGGCGACATCGGGCGCGACGGCCGGATTCCGGTCAACCCCGGCGGCGGATTGATCGGTGGTGGTCATCCGGTTGGCGCGACTGGTGTACGAATGGTACTCGATGCCTACAAACAGGTCACCGGGAAAGCAGGAGCTTACCAAGTGCCGGACGCGCGCCGGTTCGCCACCCTCAACATCGGTGGGAGCGCCACGACCGCAGCGAGTTTCGTCGTGGAGAGTCAGACGAATCGGTCATAGTGAAGTCGACTCGTTCCTGATCGCGCCGTATTCGCCGCCGGGGCAAAGACACTCGGAGCCGCCGCCGGACATCGGCAACTCTGCGGTTGCGGATCGTCGTGCCTGTTCTATGATCATCCAGGAAACGCGTTCGCGGCACGCCGCATTCTCCCGGCAAATCGACGGTTTTCGCTGGCAACGGTGCGTCGACGGCGAATGCGATGTAGCCTTCCCACGCGTGATCACTTGTCTGCCATCGAATCTCCTCTTGGAGCCGAAATGACCATCCAGCATCCCATTGAGGACGAGGTCACACAGCTGGCGCGGCGGGTCGAGAAGGCCCGTGGCCGGCTGGCATACCAATTCGATCCCGCGTTGACCGAAGCGCTGTCCGAGGACGAGCTGCTAGCCGAACGCGAGCTCGCCGAGAAGATCCGCGGGCAAGACCGTGGTCAGCGCTGGAAAGAGGCTCAAGCCGCCGCGGGAGCGGCCGACCGCGCCAGGCAGACCACCGAAGCGATCGAGAAGGCCGACATGCGAGATCTACTGGTGGCCCGCAAGGCAATTGCCGCCCAGCGTCGTGAGTCGAGCCCGCATGCCAAACTGGCCTCCCTATATCGGCACCGCGCCTGGTCACTGCGGGCGCTGGCCGGTGTCGTCGCCGCGGGCATGCTGTGGTCCGCGGTCAACGTCCAGCACAACATCGCGCCCGGCGGTCCCGGTGACCCGCTGTACTGGTTCAGCTACCTGCTGGAAGGCATGATCAGCGTCTGCCTGATCATCATCATGATCGGCACCAACAAGGTGGCCGAGTGGGGCGTCGTCGACAACCGCAAGCAGGTTGTCGCCGCCGAGGTCGCCCTGCTCGGGCTGACCGTCACCCTGAACACGTATCCGTACCTGCGCGCCGAGCACTGGTACGACGCCGCGGTGCACGCGGTCGCGCCGGTGATGATCGGCGTCTCGCTGCTCATCCACGACGCCGCCAGCGCACGCTACGGCCTCGCCATCCACCGCGCCACCGACCAGGTCCGGGATCTGCCCGACCCGGCCGAGCAGATCCGCCGCACGCTGCCCAACCTGGCCAGCTACCGGATGCGCCGTCCAGCCGCGGCCGAGATGATGGCGTCCAACGCGTTCGCCGAGCTGACCGTCGAGGCCGAACCGGATCCGCTCGCGGAACTGAACGCGGCCCCGGCCGGCATCGTCGATCCCGAGATCGAGGACGCGCCGACCGTCCTGATCGCCGACGAGGACGACACGGCGCCCGAGCCCCCGGCCCCGGCCCGGTCCGCCTTCCGTTCGGCCGCCCCGGCGCCGTCGGCGAAGGTCGTGGCCGCCGCCACCCTCGGCAGCGACCTGTCCGACCGCACGGCCGAGACCCGGCCGGTGTCGAAGTCCGAAAACGGCTCCGCGACCAGCACTTCCAAGCCGGTCCCGGCCGACGAGCCGGTCGCGAAGAGCAAGCCGGTGAACGGCGAGCAGCACAACGGAGTCGACAGCAAGCCGATCACCCCGGCGAACGGCGCCGGCGCGCCGGCCAAGCCCGCTACCCCGGCCGCCACCAAGCCGGTCGTCGCCCCGGCGGCCCCGAAGCCGGCCACGCCGACCAAGATCGCCGCGCAGGCCACCCCGGCCAAGCCGGTCAAGCCCGCCGCGGACAAGGTCGCCGCCCCGGCCGACCGCTCGTCCGCGACCGCCGCCGCATCCGCAACGACCGCCGCGATCAAGCGGCAGCCCGCGGCCGACGAAAAGGCGACCACCGCAACCGATAAGGCCGCCAAGGACACTCCGGCCACCCCGGAGATCCACGACACCGGCCAGTTCCGCATCGCCGAGATCCTCGAACAGGAACTCGCCGAGTTGCAGGCCGCCCGCCGCCGCGCCCGGACCAGCCGCAAGACGTCCACCCCCGCGGCCGGCCGCGACCGCTAGCCCACAACTCCATAAGTCTTCAGCCGCTTCGTGATTGCCCGAAACCCGGGCTTTGCGCGAGCGGCTCTAGACGGTCTGCCGCAGCGCGTCCAGCAACCAGTAATGGACCGCGCCGACCGTGGTCTCCGTGCCGGTGATGTCGGCCGTGAGCCGCCAGAAGCGATGCAGCCGCGGATCGGTATCCGTCCCACCGGTGGTGAGCAGCGCGCGCCGGAATCGGGGCGTGTCCCGTTCGCACCTGGCCGCCGCGTGCGCATGCACGTACTGGTCGAGTTCGGCTCCCGGGTGCGGACTTTCGTGCGCGGCGACCATCGGCGCCGCGACTTCGAACGCCCCCGCGACCGAGGTGACGAATTGCAGCCGATCGCTGATCCGATCCCGATCCGAGCGCCAGATCTGCTGCTTCATCGCCGTTTTGACCTGCGGATCGGTGGTGAGCGCGGTGAGCTCGGCACACGCGACCACCTGCGCGGGTCCGGGTTCGCTCGGCATCGGCGGGACGTTCATGTCGATGAACGAATCGAACTCCTCCTGCGGCAGCGGCCCGAGAATCGGCCGCCAGAACGCGACCACGCTGTCGATCACCACACTCCGGTCATGCACGCGGGCAAGCAGTTCCAGCCGGCGCGCCCGCTCCTGCGGCGGCGCGCTCTCGATGGCCAGCAGCGTCGCCCGGCGCCAGCGCAGCGCCTCGAGCTCCGCGTCGAGCGCGGCCCGTTCCGCGGCGGCGACCTCGCTGATCGACTCGCTACCGTCCAGCACCCGCATGATCGCGGCCAGCGGCAATCCCATCGCGCGCAACCGGCGAACCAGCAGCAGCCGGTCCGCCGCGGCCGGGTCGAACACTCGATGACCGCCGCCGCTGCGACGCGACTCCAGAACCCCGCTGTCGCAGTAGAAGCGGATCGTGCGCACGGGCACGCCGGTGCGGCGCGCCAACTCGCCGATACTCACCGGGGCGTGAAGTGTGTCCTCGGTCACATCAACTTGCACCTCCACTTGAGTGGAGTTCTTACGGTAGTGGAACTTCGAACGAGAGGTTTGAGCTATGAACCACATCGAAACCATGACGGACGAGGACATCTGGCGCGCCGTCGCCGCCGAGCGACAGACCATGGCCGACCTGCTCGCCGACCGCACCGAATCGGACTGGAATCATCAATCCCTGTGCGCGGATTGGCGGGTCCGCGACGTGGTCGCGCACGTGGTGCTGTGCACCCGCGCGAACCTCGGCTGGATCCTGATCAACCTGATCCGGGCCGGCGGCAGCGTGCACGGGGCGTTGCGCGACACCGCCATTCGGCACGCGGACAGCGTCAGCACCCGGCAGCTGCACGCGGAGCTGCGGGCCAGCGTGCCGTCGCGGTTCTTCCCGGTCGGCACCGTCCCCACCGACCGGCTGTTGGACATGCTGGTGCACGTCCAGGACATCGCGATGCCGCTCGGCCTCACCCGTGAGATGCCGTCCATTCCGGCGCGGGAATCGCTGAATCGGGTGTGGGCCACGGGTTCCCGGTTCGGCATCGAGGAGCGATTGACGGGCTATCGCCTCGTCGCGACCGACATCGACTGGTCGGCCGGTGACGGCCTGCGCGTCGAAGGAACCGCCGGCGTGCTGCTGATGCTCGCGACCGGCCGGACTGTGGCGGCCGCGCAGCTGACCGGTCCCGGCGCGGGTACCCTCGCCGCCACCCTGATCGCGGGCGCGGCGTAACCGCAGGGCTGCCGCCCGATCGCGGCAGCCCCTGGTGCGCTCAGGACGGCTTGACGGCCGTCAAATACTTGACGCGGTTGAACATTTGGGCGAACTCCTCTTGCACCGCGGTGAACGGCCGGTCGTACCGCTCGGCCAGTTCCTCGGGTGACGCGCCGGCCGCGGTCCAGCCTTGCTTCGTCAGCCACTCGGACGGATCCGCGCGATCGTCGGTATACAGCAGGTCGGTGATGTCCAACTTGCCGAAGGGTGTGTCTCGCAGTCGCTCCTCCCGGAAGCCGGCGAGCTGTTCGAAGTCCACGTCGGGGTCGAAGGCGTCGCAGGCGACGCTGCTGCCCGGCGCGGAAAGCTGATCGATGCGCGCGAACAGCGCGTCCTGTGCGGCGCCGGGCAGATACGGGAGCAGACCCTCGGCCGACCACACTGTGGGCCGGGCCGGGTCGAAGCCTTCCTCGATGAGTGCCGCCGGCCAATCTTCCCGGAGGTCCACGGCCACCTCCCGGCGGTCGGCCTTCGGGGTGGCGTCCGCGTCGGCGAGTACCTGCCCCTTGAATTCCAGCACCTTGGGTTGGTCGATCTCGTAGACCACCATGCCCTGCGGCCAGTCCAGGCGATAGGCGCGAGCGTCGAGTCCGGCGGCCAGAATCACCGCCTGCCGCACGCCGTTCTCGGTCGCGGCGAGAAAGTGGTTGTCGAAGAACTTGCTGCGCAGTCCCATGAATTCGCTGCCGAGCGGACTGTCCGTCCACAGTTCCGGCTCGTTGACCAGTCGATTCGTGTCCGGATCGCCGGCCGCCGCGACGAACAGCGCGGCGAATTCGTCGCGGACCAGAGCGTCCGGCTGTTTCGACTCGGCCGCCCGCACGGCCGCCACGAACAGCGCGGTCATCCCGACGCTGCTGACGATGTCCCAGGTATCACCTTCGGTACGCATGCTGCTCTCCTCGAAGTCTTCGAATGACCTGTGCGACAAGCAGTCCCGGTAACGAAGCACGCGAACCACTGTGTCGGCCTGGCAATAACGCTGCTGTCGATAAAGGGTCGAGCGGTAACCAGAATTGATCCTACGACTGAGCGGTCTGCTTCGCAGAACACGTGGTCAGAGCATGGTCAGGGACGCGGATCGGCGAGCGCTCGCTCGGCCGCCGCGCGCAGCTCCGCCAGCCGCGCGCGCTCTTGCGGGGTGTAATCGCGCACGTGGTCGTCGAGCACACAGACCGTCCCGTAGACGCTGCCGTCCGGATTGTGCACCGCTAACCCGAGATAGTTGACCAGCCCGAACTCCACCTCGTCCTCGTTGCCCGCGAAGCCCGGGTCCGCGCGCGAATCACGCACGAACAGTTCGGCATCGTTGTCCACGACCCGTTCGCAATACAGCTCCTGCGCCTCCGCGAACGCCGCGCCTTTCTTGCCTTCCGCGCCGACCGTGTAGTGGACTTCCGCCGCACCGGCGGTCGCCTCGACCGCCATATGCGTCGGCGTGGACCGCATCACCAGTACCGACCGCACTCCGAGTGCGGCCGCGGTCTGTTCGAGCAACGATTCGATCGGCCGGAACTGCGCACTGCTGTCGGACATGACGACCTCTCTCGGCACGAGACACGCGGGACAAGTCGTCCCACTCTCCTCGGCGAACCCTCCGGTCGCCAGGATTGCGCTCACACTGCGACGAACCGAGGGGTCAGGCGACGATCTGGGTGTACGCGCCGCGGATATGGGACTCGGCGTCGGTGAGGTAGTCGGCGAGCATCCGCTCCGCCTCGACGGACCGTCCGGCGATCATCGCCGCGTAGATCTCGTGATTGCGGGCCAGATAGGGCTCGTGGAAGGTGAGCGGATCGGCCATCACATGGAACACCAGCCGCAATTCGTTCCACACGCTCGCCATCATCTGATCCAGCCGCTTGCTCCGGTTGAGCGCGGCGATCGCCTTGTGGAAGTCGATGTCGGCCGTGCCCACCCCGGTCCAATCCTGTTGCGTCGCACACGCGTCCGCGTGCGCCAGGGCGGCGGTCAGCTCGGCCGGGTCCTGATCGCTGCCGAATCCGTGCACCGCCGCGCCCTCGACGACCCGGCGGCACTGATAGAGCTCCGCGACATCCGCGGAGGTCGGAATGCGCACGAACGCACCGCGATTGAGCTCGTGGTTGACCAGCCGCTCCTCGATCAGCGAACGGAACGCCTCGCGCAGCGTATTGCGCGAAACACCCAGCGCCGCACAGATATCCGGCTCGGACAACCGTTGACCCGGCCGCAGTGACCCGTCCAGGATGCTCGCGCGAACGATGTCGGCGGTCTGCGAACTCCGGCTGGACCGGGTGAGCAGTCCCTTGTGTTCGGAAAGGGCCGTGTAGACGGGATCGGGCCGATCTACCGGTGTCGTCATCCAAACCTCCGCGGACCAGTGGCTTTGCCGTTCGAGCATAACTCAGGGATCGAATGGCCAGCCGACGATCCAACTTTAGGATTGCAGAATCGTTCAACGATCCGTACGCTACTGTGACGTACGTCGCTCTCCTGAGCTCGAGCATTGCGAGGCATCCATGAGCCTTTCCACAGACCTCCCGGTGGACCCCGCCGAGAAGTCGCAACCCTTCGACTGGTTCCGCACCCTCAGCGCCAAAGGCAAGAAGGCCTTCCTCGGCGCGTTCGGCGGATATGGCTTGGATGCCTACGATTTCCAGGTTCTGCCGCTGGCGCTGGGCGCCATTTCCTCCTACTTCGTGATCAGCTCGGGCAAGGCGGGCCTGCTGACCACGGTGACGCTGCTGGTGTCCGCACTCGGTGGCGCGCTGGCCGGCGTGCTGGCCGACAAGATCGGGCGCGTGCGCACGCTGCAACTCACCGTCGCCACCTACACCCTGTTCACGGTGCTGTGCGGCTTCGCGCCCAACTTCGAGACGCTGCTGGTCTTCCGCGCGTTCCAGGGCCTCGGCTTCGGCGGTGAATGGGCGGCCGGCGCGATCCTGGTCGCCGAGTACGCGCAGACCAGATATCGGGGCCGGACGGTGGCCTATGTACAGAGCGCCTGGGCGGTCGGCTGGGGCCTGGCGGTGCTGGTCTACACCCTGGTGTTCCAGTTCGTCAGCGAGGATCTGGCCTGGCGGGTGCTGTTCTGGACCGGCGCGCTGCCCGCGCTGCTGATCATCTGGGTGCGGCGCAACCTGACCGACTCCGAAACCGTCACGCAGCGGCGCGAATCCGCGGGCAAGCGAGCCGGTTCGTTCGCGGCGATCTTCCGGCGCGATCTGGTCCGGACGACGCTGTTCGCCTCGGTGCTGGCCACCGGTGTGCAGGGCGGCTACTACACCCTCGCGACCTGGCTGCCGACCTATCTGAAGAAGAGCAGGCATCTGAATGTCGTTGGGACCGGCGGCTATCTGTTCATGCTGATCGGCGGCGCGTTGCTCGGTTACGTCACCGGCGGCATCCTCGCAGACCGGATCGGCCGCAAACGCACCATCCAGCTCTTCGCCGTGTTGTCGGTCGCCTTCATGGTCGCCTACATCCAGGTGCCGGAGGGCGCGAACACCATGGTGCTGATCCTCGGCTTCCCGCTCGGATTCTGTACCGCCGCAATCTTCTCCAGCTTCGGCTCGTTCCTGTCCGAGTTGTACCCGACCGCGTCGCGCGGCACCGGGCAGGGCTTCACCTACAACTTCGGTCGCGGCGTCGGCGCGATATTCCCCACGGTCGTCGGGTTTCTGGCCTCCACGACGCTGGGACTGGCCGGTGCGATGATGTTCGGCGCCTTCGGCTACGTCCTCGCGGTGATCGCGTTGTTCGGCCTGCCGGAGACCCGCGGCCGCGAATTGGCCTGAGGGGGTATCGATGTCCGCGCTCACCGTGCCGACGGCACCGCTGCGTATCCTGCCCGCGGGGGACCGGTCGCTGCTCGTCGCGCCCGACCGGCACGCCGATCTGGTCGCGTTCATCGACCTGCTGCGGCGCGAATTGCCGGTCGGCGTAGACGATGTGCTGCCCGCGGCGCAGACCGTTCTGGTCACCACCGGCGAGACCGCAGACGTTCGGGCCGTTGAAGAGCGACTGCGGCAACTGTTCCGGAGTGTGCAGGGTGCCGGAGCGGTCGAGGCGGAACCGGAGGCGGTGTGCGTCATCCCGGTCCGTTACGACGGGCCGGATCTGGAAAGTGTTGCGGCACTGTTGGCCATCTCGGTCGCCGAACTGATCGCCGCGCACACCCGGGCGGTGTGGCGGTGCTCGTTCATCGGATTCGCCCCGGGCTTCGGCTATCTCGAATCCAGCGGATCCGGACTGGCCGTACCGCGCCGCACGGAGTCGCGGACCGCCGTGCCCGCGGGCTCGGTGGCCTTGGCCGACGGGTACAGCGCCGTCTATCCTCGGCGTTCACCCGGCGGCTGGCAGCTCATCGGCACCACCGACCTCCGGATGTGGGACCTCGACCGGGCCGAGCCGTCGCTGCTGCGCCCCGGCACCCGGGTCCGGTTCATCGACGAAGGGGCGCAATGAGTTCGACTTGTCGCACCGTATTGCGGGTTCTCGACGCGGGTCCGCTGAGCACCATCCAGGACCTCGGCAGGCCCGGCTGGTTCTCGGTCGGCGTCGGGGTTTCCGGTGCGGCCGATCGAGGTTCGCTGAAGCTGGCGAATCGATTGGTCGGCAATCCGGAAGACGCCGCGGGCATCGAAACCTTGCTCGGCGGACTGGAACTCGTCGCCGAGGCGCCGGTGCTGCTCGCGGTGACCGGTGCCGACGCGCCGATCACCGTGGACGGTGTGGCGCAGGCCAACGCGTCCGTGCTGGCGCTGCGCACCGGGCAGCGGCTGAGGCTCGGCCTGGCCGCCGCCGGGTTGCGCGTGTACGTCGCGGTGCGCGGCGGCATCGCCGCGGACGAGGTGCTCGGCTCGCGCAGCCGGGACACCCTCGCCGGACTCGGCCCGGAGCCGCTGGCCGAAGGCGAGCAGCTGAGTGCGGGCGCGGCGGACGAGTTGCCGTGGCCGAATGTTGCTGTGGCGCCGGTGCTCTCGATGAACCCCGGGGTTGTCACCGTCCGGGTGCAACTCGGGCCGCGAGACGACTGGTTCACTGATCCGCAGTCGCTGTTCACCGGCACCTGGGCGATGACCGACCGAGCCGACCGGGTCGGCGTCCGGTTGGCCCGGGTCGGCGACGAGACGCCCCTGACCCGGATCAACGACAAGGAGCTGCCCACCGAGGGCATGCCGCTCGGCGCCATCCAGGTGCAGCCGAGCGGTGAACCGGTGGTGTTCCTCGCCGATCACCCGATCACCGGCGGCTACCCGGTGATCGGGACCGTCGTCACCGCCGACGTCGACCTGCTCGCGCAGCTACGCCCCGGCCAGCACCTGCGGTTTCGCCCGGCCACCGCCTGACCGGCTTATGCACTGTGCACAGCGGCAGCGGGCAAACCCTGGCCGGTTGCGTAGTGACAGGTCCGCGGACCGTCGTGTGAACTGAGACCCTCTTTCGGTCCGTCGGGCGCTCGATGGTGTCCCGGTTGGCGGCCGCTGCTGCAGCGGCTTCTGGCTTCGATGTCATCTTCGCCTGAGAGGTACTCCGCCCGTGCTCCGTGCTTGTCGTGCCGCGTGCACCGTAGGTTTCACGCTCGCTCTGTCTCTCGCGGTCGCCGCTCCGGCCACCGCCGGACCGGATCTGCCGAACACCGGCCAGGTGGGCACTCAGCCCGCCTGGCCGGTGCGGCCCGACGAGAACCAGCTCCCGCCGCTGCCCCGCGAAACCGACATCTACTCGGTCATTCCCGTGCCCATGCCCAAGGACGACCGGTGGTACGACGACCCGGCCGACCTCGACCGCTACGCCGACGGCGACGTGATCCGCAAACGCGTGGTGACCAGCTATCTGCTGGCCGTGCCGTGGCCGCCGGTGCACACCGAACAGATCCTGTACCGCAGCACCGACAGCCGCGACCGCCCGATCGTCACCGCGACCACGGTCATGATCCCCGGCATCCCGTGGCTGGGCCCCAGCCCGCGCCCGGTCATCTCCTATCAAGAGGCGATCGACGGCTTGGATCCGGCGTGCAACCCGTCGCACACAGTCCGCGCCGGAACGATGAAGGAAACCCAGCTGCTACTCCAGTTCCTCGGCGAGGGCATGGCGGTGTCGGTTCCCGACTTCAACGGCAAGACCAGTACTACCCTCGCACCGAGCGAAGGGCGAATGGTCCTCGATGGTGTCCGCGCGACCCGTCGTGGCGGCTTGGGCCTGGCCGATTCCCCGGTCGGACTGTGGGGCTACTCCGGCGGCGGCAGCGCCACCGGCTGGGCCGCCGAACTGCACCGCAGTTACGCGCCCGAGTTACCGATCAAGGGCAGCGCCCAGGGCGGCGTTCCCGGCGACAAGCACGCGATGACCATGTTCGCCATGGACGCGGGCGCCGGTCTGGCCGGCCAGGCAGATTTCGTCGGCTGGATCTGGCTGATCGGATTGTCCAGGGAATACCCGGATTTGATCCCGCTCGACAAGTTCCTCACCGCCGACGGCATGACCCTGGTCCACGACATCGACAACCGCTGCCTCTACACCGCGGCCGCTACCGGCGCTTGGCGGCCGCTGAAGAACTACTTGAAGGACCCCAAGGCGTTCCTCGACCCCGACATTCAAAACGTCTTGCATCGAGACAGTCTCGGCTACGCGGACACCCCGGACGTCCCGGTGGCGATGTGGCACTCCATGACCGACCCGATCATCCCCATCGCCGCCATCGAGCCCGTCGTGCAGCGTTACTGTGCCGCGGGCGCGAACCTCCGCTTCTTCAGAGTTCCCGCGACAGAACATATTTCGGCCGAACTGGTCGGCTACGAACCGTCGCTGCTATGGCTGACCGCCGTTCTCGCCGGTGGCGATCCCGGTCCCACCACCTGCTGAGCGCACGTCGGTGGGGCGGAGCACCGCTCCGGGAGTAGGGCCGGACGGCAGGAAGCCGGAGGTGATGAACTCCCGGATGTACGCGTCGAGTCCGGCTTCGGTGATCGGCGGGCAGTCGATCCCGGTGTCGGCGAGGGCTTTTCGGGTGTGCGCGTCGCCCCAGTCGAGGTTCGCCAGGCCTAGGTAGTTGGTGCTCAGCAAGGCGGCGCGAACGAGTGAATCGTCGCCGATCGCGTTGCGCCGCTGCGATTCCTCGGCGAGCGCGGCGCGGACGGTATCGAGCGGGGCGATGGTCACCGGGAGTCCGTGATAGCGCAGGCAGGTGAAGATGTCGCCCACGGTCACCGGGGTCTTGTTGACCAGGTGGTACACGGATTCCGAACGTGGCCGGAGCGCGAGTTCGACGATGGCGCGGGCCACGTAGGTCACCGGGACGAGGGAGACGGTCGCGTCGCCGACATCCGGTGCCAGGCCGAGGATCGCGGCGGCGCGGACCATGTTCCAGAACGAGTCGTCGGCGCTGTTCACGCCGGCTTTCAGATCGCCGCTGATGGTTCCCGGACGGTAGATGCCGATCGGGATGCCGCGTTCGCCGGCTTGGCGGACCAGTTCTTCGGCAGCCCATTTGGAGGTGACGTAACCGTTGTCGGAGAGCTGGTCGGCCCGGAGCCGGGCGTTCTCTTCGATCACTCCCGGTGCCTCCGTCGTGGGGACGGTGGTGCCGAGGGTTGAGACGAAATGCACCGGCTTGAGCCGTCGTGTCGTCGCGAGGCGGAGTACGTCCCGGGTTCCCTCGACGTTGGCCGTGCGTAGCCGTGCGTACGGGTCGATGTGATTGACGCGGGCACCGTTGTGCAGGATGACGTCCACGGTCTCGGCGAGCCGGGCATGGTCGGCTTCGGAGAGCCCTAGTCGCGGTGCGCTGAGATCGCCTGGGACAGCGACGATCCGAGCTGCGACGGTGTCGTCCCACAGGCGATAACGGTGCAGCGCCCGCCGGATCCGATCGACACCTTGCGCCGCGGTATCGGCTCGAACCAGGCAGAGCACCCGGGCGTCGGTGCGCGTCAGCAGTTCTCGGAGCAGGTGGGCGCCGAGGAAGCCGGTCGCGCCGGTCAGCAGCACTTCGCGCGGTGGGCCGGAGTGCGCGGGCAGGCAACTGTGGCCATCGATTCCGGCGTCGAGGACGGCATCGTCAGCCGGGGTGGCCGCCTTGGTCTGCTCCGCAGTGCCGGTGAGATGGGCGGCGAGGCCACCCACCGTGGGCGTGCTGAGCAGTGCCGACATCGGCACCGCGTAGTCGAGCCGGGCCGAAAGCCGTTGGTGCAGGGTGAAAGCCATCAGCGATGAGCCGCCGAGTTCGAAGAAGTCGTCGGTGATCCCGATCGGGGAGACGTCGAGGACCTCGGCGAATACCTCGGCGATGGCCCGTTCGAGGTCGGTCGACGGCGCGACGCCGTCCCGGGAGACGAAGACCGGCTGGGGGAGCGCGGCCCGGTCGAGCTTGCCGCTGGTGTTGACCGGCAACGCATCGAGTAGCAGCACCGCCGACGGCACCATGTAGGCGGGGAGCGCCTGAGATACCGACTGCCGCAGTGCATTCGGGTCGATCACCGCATCGGGCGCGGCGACCACGTAGCCGACGAGACGATCACCGGCCTCGGAAGGCTTCACGGCGACGGCCGCCTGAGCGACGGCAGGATTGGCGAGCAGCGCGGTCTCGATATCGCCCAGCTCGATGCGGTGCCCGCGCACCTTCACCTGGAAATCGCTGCGTCCGAGGTACTCCAGCGTCCCGCGCGTGTTCCAGCGCACCAGGTCCCCGGTTCGATACATGCGCGCACCGGGTTCGGCCGGGTTCGCGACGAACCGTCCGGCGGTGAGCCCGGCCGCGCCGTGATAGCCGCGCGCGAGTTGCACTCCGGCCAAATACAGTTCGCCGACCGCACCCACCGGCACCGGCCGCAACCGCGCGTCGAGGACGACGGCCCGCGAATTCCATTCCGGCACACCGATCGGCACCGTAGCCGCCGGATCGGCGGGATCGACCTGGTGCTCGGTGATGCTGACCGCGGCCTCCGTCGGGCCGTACAGGTTGTGCACCTCGGCGCGGCTGATCGCGTCGAACGCCCGCGCCGTCTCCGGGGCGAGCGCCTCACCGATCACGAAAACCGCACGCAGCGAAGCTACTTCGGCGCCGGTGGCGTGACCGGCGAACGTGGTCAGCATGGTAGGCACGAAATCGGTGAGCGTGACCCGATGCGTGGCGATCAACCCGCACAGCGCCGCTGGATCACGATGATCGTCCGGCCCGGCGATCACCATCCGCGCACCCGCGCGCAGCGGCAGGAAGTAGCCCCACAGCGATACATCGAACGTCGCCGGGGTCTTCTGCAAATAGATGTCGGCGGCACCGACGCCGTACCGATGCTGCATCCAGTCGAGCTGATTGACGATCGCCTCGTGGCTGATCACGACACCCTTCGGGCGTCCGGTCGATCCGGAGGTGTACATGACGTACGCGGGATGCGCACCGCGCAACGGCCTACGTCGCTCGTCTTGGCGCACGGGTGTGGAATCCAGATGCGTGAGATCGAGGGTGTCGACGGCGTGCGCCGCCGTGACGGTGAACCCGTCTCCACTCGTGGTCAAGACACACTGCGGCGCAGCGGAATCCAGCACATACCCGATCCGCTCGGCCGGATGATCCGGATCGATCGGCACCCACGCACCGCCCGCCTCGGCGATCGCGCACAGCGCCACAACCTGATCGAGAGACCGGCGCATGGCCACCGCAACGACCGACTCCGGGCCGACACCCTGCCCGATCAACCACCGCGCCAGCCGGTTACACCTGTCGCGCAACTCCGCATAGGTCTGCGTCGCCGACCCGAAGACGAGAGCGACGGCATCCGGCGTCGCCTCGGCATGACGCTGCACCGCCGCGCCGAGCGTCTCCGGCGCGACCGCATGATCGGCTCCGGCCGACCAGGACTCGATCAGCCGCCGCTCATCCGGATGCACCATATCGATGTCACCGACCGCGCCGCCCGGATCGGCGGCCACCTGATGCAGCACCCGAACATAGGCATCGAGGAACCGCAGCACCGTCGGCTCGTCGAAAAGGTCGGTGGCATAGTTGAATCGAATGATGATGTGGCCCGGCGTGCCGTCGTCGGCATGCTCGTCCACCACCGCGATATGCAGATCCGTCTTCGCCGTCCGGGTATCCACGTCGAGTCCGGAGAACGTGAGACCGGGCAGCTCGAGGCTGGCCTTGCCGAAGTTCTGGAACGCGAACCCGACCTGATACAGCGGATGCCGCCCCGGCGACCGCACCGGATTCACCGCATCGACGACATGCTCGAACGGCACCTCCGAGTGCGCGAAGTTCGCCAGATCCCGCTCCCGCGTCCGGTCGAGCAGCGCGGCGAAGCTCTCGCCGAGATCGATCCGGGTCCGCGACACCGTCGTGTTGACGAACATGCCGACCAACTCGTCCAGGGCCGCCTCGGCCCGATTGGTCATCGGCACCCCGATGGCCACATCGGCGCTGCCGGACAGCCGGGACAGCAGCACGGCCAGCGCCGAGCGCATCACCATGAACAGCGTCGCCTTGTGGTCGCGTGCGACCGCGAGCAATTCGCGGTGCAGGCTGGCCGGCACCGGCCGCTGGGTCGCCGCACCCCGCAGCGACGCGGTACTCGGCCGGGTCCGATCGGTCGGCAGATCGAGCTCGTCCGGCAGCCCGGCCAGCTCCGTGGTCCAGTAGGAAAGCTGCTGGGACAGCATGGAATCCGGATCCTCGCGAGAACCGAGCAACTCTTGCTGCCACAGCGCATAGTCCGCGTACTGGATCTCCAGCGGCCGCCACATCGGCGCGGTTCCCGCGGACCGCGCGGTGTAGGCAAGCGCGATGTCCCGGGCCAGCGGGGCCAGCGACGAACCGTCGGCGCAGATGTGGTGCACCGCGCACACCAGCACGTACTCGCTCGCCGTCCGCAGCAGCCGAACCCGCAGCGGCACTTCGCTCGCCACGTCGAAACCCCGCCACAGGATGGCCCGGATGCGCTCGGCCACCGCGTCCGGCGTCGCGGTCGGCATCTCCTCGACCGCGAAATCGGCAACGACACTGTCGGTTTCGAGCGCCAGCTGCCGCGGCCCGGTGGCATCAGCGGGATACATCGTGCGCAGAATCTCGTGCCGCGCCACGGTATCGGTGAACGCTGCCCGCAAGACCGCGATATCCAGATCGCCGGACATGTTCAGCGCGAAGCCGATGTTGTCCACCGACGATTCCGGATCGAACTGATTGCGCAACCAGAACCGCAGCTGCGCCGGCGACAACGGCACCCGCTCCGGCCTCGACCGGGCGAGCAACGCCGGCCGCCCCTTGTCGAACCGCTGCGCCTGGATCGCCTTCGCCAACGCCGCCACCGTCGGATGATCGAACAGCAACCGGGTCGGAATCCGCGCCTGCCACGTCTCGCTCAACCGCGCCGCGACCTGCGTCGCGAGCAGCGAATTACCGCCCGAGGCAAAGAAATCGGAGTCCGCGCCCAGCTGATCCTGGCCCAGGACTCGAGCGAATACCTCGGCGATCAGCTCCTCGCCGGGACCGGACAGCGACCGGCAGGCGAGCTGCTCGATCGCGCGCAGGCGCAGCGCCGCCCGATCCGCTTTTCCGGTGGGCGTCAACGGAATCCGGTCGAGCACGGTGATCGAGGTGGGCAGCATGTACTGCGGCAGCAGACGCGCCAACGCGCTGGTCAGATCGGCGGTGTCGAGCAGATGACCCGGCTCGGCCTGGACATAGGCCGCGAGCGTGGTCTCGCCCGCCGCGGTCCGCCTATCGACGGTGACCGCCGCCCGCACCCCCGACTGCCGCCCCAGCACCGATTCGATCTCGCCGAGCTCGATCCGGAAACCACGGACCTTGACCTGATCGTCGCTGCGCCCGAGGTATTCGAGCTCGCCGTCGGTGCCCCGGCGCACGATGTCGCCGGTCCGATACATCCGGGTGCCCGCCGCACCGTGCGGGTCGGCCAGGAAACGCTGCGCCGTCAGCCCGGATCGAGCGTGGTAGCCGCGAGCCAGCCCGGGCCCGGAGACATACAGCTCGCCCGCGGTACCGACCCCGACCGGGCGTAGTCGCTTGTCGAGCACCCGGCAGTTCATGCCGGACAGCGCCGACCCGATGGTCACGGGGCGATCCGGCGACAGCGGCGAACTGATCGCCACCATGATGGTGGTCTCGGTCGGGCCGTAGCCGTTGAAGAACCGGCGACCGGGCGCGGCCCACCGGCGAACCAGTGGCGCGGAACAGGTTTCGCCACCGACGACGACCACGCGCAGCAGATCCAGCCCGGTCGGTTCGAGCGAGGCCAGCGCCGACGGCGTCATGAACGCATGGCTGACCTGGTGCCGTGCGATCAGACTCGCCAGCTCGGCACCGCCGTACACGGTCGGCGGCACGATCACCATGGTCGCGGCCGCCCCCACCGCGAGCAGCAACTCGAGCACCGAGGCGTCGAAGCTCGGCGACGCGAAATGCAGGGTGCGCGCGTCCGGAGTGAGCGAGTACCTGGCGATCTGCTCGGCACAGAACGCGGCCAGCCCGGCGTGCGTGACCGCGACACCCTTCGGCCGGCCGGTCGAACCGGACGTGTAGATCACGTACGCGGTATTCGAAATCCGCAGCAGCGCAGGACGATCGAGATAGGAAATGGGGTTGGTCGACTCCGTCGAGGTGCGCACGACGAACTCGGGATCGTCGATCGCGAGCCAGCGCGCCCCGGCCGGCAGCGCGGGCGCGGATTCGCTGGTGGTCAGCCCGATTTCGGCGGCGCAGTCGGTCAGCTGGAACTGGATGCGCGTGCGCGGCAGTCCCGGATCGATCGGCACGAACGCGGCCCCGGTCTTCGCCACGGCCCACACCGCGAGCACCGAATCGATCGACCGGGGCAGCGCCACCACGACCGCCGTCTCCGGACCGGCTCCCATGGCGAGCAACGTGCGCGCCAATTGCGCGGAGCGCGCGTCGAGTTGGCGGTAGGTGATCGAGCTGTCCCCGCACACCGCTGCGACGCCGTCGGGATTGCGCTCCACCGCCGAGGCGAGCAGCGCGGCGAGTGTGGGTGAGTGCGACGCCGAGGTCCGGCGGGAACGCGCACGCCGAGCGGCCGAGGGGGTCCGCTGAATACCACTGGTCAAGCTCTGGTCCCGCCATACGAAGTGACAAAGGGGCCTGATGCTACAACGCCGCCGCGGGGTTTACCACCGATGGGAAGCAGCTATAAGCGCACGTGCTCAGCCCAGTCGCACGGCGCGGAGCAGTACATTACGGTACTGGGTGCCAAGAGATTTCGAATTCCGAGGATTATCGTCCTACGTTTATTTCCGCGCCGATTCCGGCCCGCGCCCAGCGCCGGCTCGGCTCCAGGCAACGCCGTTGCGCGTCGGCGAACAGCCGCACGCTGTCCAGCCCGGGCCAGTCGGCGGGCAGCATCTCCTCGGGCAGGCCGGGATCGAGATACGGGATGATCCGCCACTCGTCCAGCAGCGGCACGAAGCGATCGAAGGCCGCTCGGTCGGTGAGCTTTTCGAGGGCGACGAGGTCGCGGTGATGATCGAGGAACGCGCGATGCCGCTCGGCGAGCGCGGGCAGGTCCCACCACTGCGCCGCCGCCGCGCGCAGCGTGCCCGGCACCGTGAGTTCCGTTGCGCGGAAAGAGGTCACGTACTCGTCCAGCTCCAGCGCCGAGACGATCGCGGACGCCTCCGCCGCCAGATATTCTGGGCAGATCCACAGTCCGGCCGAGACCGTCCCGCAGCCGATCGAGGACAGCCGGCGGCGCAGCTGATGCCGTGCGGCCCGCTGGGATTCGGGGATGCCGAACGAAATCAGGTGCCACGCATCGCCGTCGGCCATCTGCCGGAACCCGAAGATGCGCGGATCGCCGCGGGAGTACATCGCCTCCGCGGCGTCGGTGATCCGGTATCCGCTGCGCCCACCGCGAGATTCGGCGTCGAGCACCCCTTTGCTCTTCAGCCGTGTGACCGCCGTCCGGGTACTTTGCTCCGGCACCCCGAGCCCGGCCAGCAGTGCGCTGAAGTCGGCGATCGCGATCCAGCCACCGAGATCGCGGACGTAGGCGCCGAGCACGGTCCGGGCGAGCGAGGTCGCGCTGCCCGGCCGCGAATCGATATCGTCGAGGACCGCGCCCGCGAGGTCAGCGCGCGGTGAGTTCATCGCGGATCGCCGCCACCCCGGCGAGCACCTCGGCGTAGGTGGTGCTCAGCGGGCTCAGGCCGATCCGGATGCCTTGGGGCGGCCGGAAATCCGGGATGACGCCGCGTTGCCATAATCGTGCGGTGATCTCCTTGAACTGGGGGTGGTCGATCGTCACGTGGCCACCGCGGCGGTCCGGGTCGGTCGGTGACGACACCGAGACGCCGAGCGGCACCAACCAGGATCGCACGAGTTCGAGCGCGAACTCGGTGAGGGCCACCGACTTCGTCCGCACCGCCGCCATGCCCACCTCGTCGATCAGGTCGAGGGTGTCCTCGATCGGCAGCATGCCGATGATCGCGGGCGTGCCGCTGATCACCCGCCGGATCCCTTGCGCCGGAACATATCCCTGCGCCATCTCGAACGGGCTCTCGCGCCCCATCCACCCCCAGATCGGCTGGGTGAAATCGGCGAGATGCTCGGTGCGGACATAGGCGAACGCGGGCGCGCCGGGACCGCCGTTCAGATACTTGTAGGTGCAGCCGACGGCGAAATCGACTCCCCAGGAATCTAGTTCGATCTCCACCGCGCCCGCCGAATGGCACAGATCGAGCAGCAGCAAAGCGCCGGCATCATGGGTGGCGGCGCAGATCGCGGGGGCGTCGAGCAGATATCCGGACCGGTAGGCGACGTGGCTGAGCACGACCAGCGCGGTGCGTTCGGAGACGGCATCGGCGACGTCCTGCGCGGTGACGCCGCCGGTGAACTCCGGTTCGATCCAGCGCAGCGTCAGGTCCAGCTCGCGGGCGATCGCCTCCAGCAGGTAGCGGTCGGTGGGGAAGTTGTCGCGATCGAGCACGATCTCGGTGCGCCCGGGGCGCAACCCCAGCGCACCGCGGGCGATCTTGTACAGCAGCACCGTGGTCGAATCGCCGATCATGGTCTGACCGGCGGCCGCGCCGAGGATCGACGCGCCGATCCGTTCGCCGATCCGCACCGGCAGGTCGAACCATTGCTCGTCCCAGCCGCGGATGAGCCGCCCACCCCACGCCTCGGTGACGAAGGCGGCGAGGCGATCCGCGGTCGCGCGGGTGGGCCGGCCGAGTGAGTTGCCGTCGAGATAGGCGACGATCTCCGGATCCTCGCTGCCGAGAAAGCGGCTCGGGTAGTCGCGCAGCGGGTCGGCCGTGTCGAGAACCGTTGCGCGCGTGGGGAAATCTTCCGGGGCGGTGGTCATGTCGTCAACGTCCGATCTCGGTGCGTACCGCGAACAATTCGGGGAAGAAGGTGAGGTCGAGCGCGCGCTGCAGGAACCCGACCCCGCTCGACCCGCCGGTGCCGCGCTTCGTGCCGATGGTGCGCAGCACGGTGCGCATGTGCCGGAACCGCCACAGCTGGAAGTTCTCCTCCAGGTCGACCAGCTCTTCGAAGGCCTCGTAGACCGACCAATTGTGTTCCGGGGCTTCATAAATGGACTTCACCAGCGGGAGTAGATCGGGATCGAGAACGTAGGCCTTCGTGACATCCCGATCCAGCGTCGACCGGGGCACCTCGAGCCCGATCCGCGCCGCGTGCTGCCAGAACGCGTCGTAGAGGCTCGGTTCGTGCAGCAGCGTGTGCAATTCCTTGTGCGCGACCGGATCCGCCTCGAATACCTTCAGCATCGACGCGTTCTTGTTGCCGAGAATGAATTCCACGGCCCGGTACTGATACGACTGGAACCCCGACGAGTTGCCCAGGCAGTCCCGGAACTGGGCGTACTCGGTCGGCGTCAATGTCGCGAGCACCGACCACTGCTCGGTGAGCGTCTTCTGGATGTGCTTCACCCGGGCAATGCACTTGAGCGCGACTCCGATGTCGTCTGCCTCGAAAGCCGCACGCGCCGCACGGGTTTCGTGCAGGATCAGCTTGAGCCAGAGCTCGGTCGTCTGATGCTGGATGATGAACAGCAATTCGTCGTGGTGCTGCGGCCGACTGACCGGGTGCTGCGCGCTGAGCAGCGTCGGCAGGTCGAGATACCCGCCATAACTCAGGCGGGAACTGAAGTCGGTGACGATGTCCTGTTCGAGTGCGCGAGTGTTCTGCTCGACGGTCATGCGAGATCCCCATCGGTCGGGTGCTGCGTTCACCCCACGGTATGACACCAACGTGACGAACGCTAGGTGAGTGTCATAGCTACGCCCGTGTCGCACCGCTCACCTGGGGGAATGTGGCCCGCTGCGGGTCGGATGGGGATCCCCAGATGTCTGGTCAGCGGGATTGGTGGTACTGCGGCCGGCGTCGACGGTGTATTCCATGAATGGAATGCACGATGTCTTTGGAGGGGAAATGCGCGACGGCCGAGAGCTCACGGAGTTCGATGCGCTGACGCTCGCCGTCGTCGCCGTGCTGAGTACGGGACTGAAGGACGAGGCGGCGGCGCGCAGGCTCTCGGTGTCGCTGCGCACCTACCGCAGATATGTCGCGGACATCATGACGCGCCTCGGTGTCGCGACGCGTTTCCAGCTCGGCGTGCGCGCGGCCGAGCTGGGCATACTCTCCGAGTCGCGGGCCGTGCCGCCCCGATTCAGCGGGTGGTGAGCGCGAAGATCGGGATGGTCCGGTCGGTCTTGGTGCGGTAGTCCGCGTAACCGGCGTACATGGCGTCCAGCTCGGCCCAGGCTGCGTCGCGCTCGGCGGCGGGGATCTCGGTGGCGGTGACCGGGATCGTCTTCTTCCCAATCTCGACCTCCGCCTCCGGATTGGCGCGCAGGTTCAGCACCCACCCGGGATGCGTCGCGGCCCCGCGATGTGACCCGGCGACCAGGTAGCGGTCGCCGTCCTGCCGGTACAGCAGCGGCGACGTGCGCCGCTGACCCGACTTGCGCCCGACGGTGTTGAGCAACAGGATCGGCGCCTGCCCCATCTTGCCGCCGAGCTTCCCGCCGCTGACCCGATACAGGGATGCGTTGAGACCCACAAAGATTCGTTCGAGCTGACTCTGAATCGACATGCCCCCAGCCTATGTTGATCTACGGTGTCCGGGATTCGGGCCGAACCTGACAGGAAGCTGCCAACTTTGGTCTGCCACTGCCAGTTTCATAGTCAAAAACTAGAACCAGTTCTATTTTGACTCCCATGGCCTTCAACGTCGCTGACCTTCTCGAACACGCGGTGGACGCGGTGCCCGACCGCATCGCCGTCATCTGCGGGGACCGCCAGATCACCTACCGCGAGCTCGACAACCGTGCGAACCAGCTGGCGCACCACCTCGCCACCCGCGGCATCGGCAAGGGCGATCACGTCGGCGTCTACTCGCGCAACTCCATCGAGGCGCTGGAGACGATGTTCGCGACCTACAAACTGCGCGCGGCCGTGGTCTGCGTGAACTACCGCTACGTCGCCGACGAGGTCCGCTATATCGCCGACAACGCGGACCTGAAGGCGCTGGTGCACGAACGCGCCTACGCCGACGTGGTCGCCGAGGTGCTGCCGCACACCCCGCTGCTCACCGACGTCATCGTCATCGAGGACGGCACCGACCGGGACTACGGCCGTTACGGCGGCACCGAGTACGAGGCCGCGCTGGCCGGCGAGGCGGCGGTGCGCGACTTCGCGCCGCGCAGCTCCGACGACCTCTACCTGCTGTACACGGGCGGCACCACCGGCTTCCCGAAGGGCGTGATGTGGCGGCACGAGGACGTGTGGCGGACCCTCGGCGGCGGCATCAACCACGTCACCGGTGAATACGTCACCGACGAGTGGGAGCTGGCCGAGGGCGCGAAATCCGGTCCGGCCGGGATCGTCATGGCGCCGCTGCCGCCGCTGATCCACGGTGCGGCGCAGTGGGCGTCGTTCATCGCGCTGAACTCCGGCGGCACCGTCGTCTACGTGCCGCAGTTCGACGGGCACGCGGTGTGGCAGGCGGTCGAGCGGCACCGGGTGAACGTGCTGGCGGTAGCCGGCGACGCGATGGCGCGCCCCCTGCTGGACGCCTACCGCGAGCAGACGTACGACGTGTCGTCGCTCTGGGCGTTGAGCAGCAACGCGGCGCTATTCTCGCACTCGATCAAGCAGCAGTACCTCGAGCTGTTCCCGAATCTGTTCATCACCGACGTGATCGGGTCCTCGGAGAGCGGCGGCACCGGACTGGCGGTGGTCACCAAGGACTCCGACCACACCGAGGGGCCGCGGGTGAAGTTCAACGCGCAGGCCGCGCTCATCGACGACGACGGTGCGCTGATCGAGGTGCGGCCGGGCGCGGTCGGCCGGATCGCCCGGCGCGGACATGTGCCGATCGGCTATTACAAGGACCCGGCGAAGACCGAGACGATCTTCATCGAGATCGACGGCACGCGCTACGTCGTGCCCGGCGATTACGCCCGCTATGAGGAAGACGGCACGGTAACCCTGCTCGGTCGCGGTTCGGAGTGCATCAATACCGGCGGCGAGAAGGTGTTTCCGGAAGAGGTCGAGGGTGCGTTGAAGTCGTCGCCCCACGTGTTCGACGCCCTGGTAGTCGGCGTCGCGAATGAGCGGTTCGGCGCCTCGGTGGCCGCGGTCATCGCGCCGCGCAAGGGAATTCGGCTCGATCTGGCCGAGTTGGACGCGCACGTGCGCACCAAGGTCGCGGGATACAAAGCGCCGCGCGCCTATTGGATCGTCGACGAGGTGATGCGGCAACCGAGCGGCAAAGCCAACTATCCGGCGGCCAAGAAACATGTCGCCGAGCATCCCGAGGAGGTGCGCTCACCTCGCTGACCGACCGGTCTCGGCGTGATCGGAACCCCCCGAAAACTATGGCTTTCGGCGGCTTTCGGCGCTCTCTAGGCTGTGTCGCACATCTCCGTGCGCGTCATCCGCGGCTGCGCGGATCGGGACAAAATCCGGATAATGTGGACACACGCGGCTAGTTTGTCGGCACTACCGACGGATAGCCGGATAGATAGCGCTAGGTGGTACAACAGAATGAAGGTCGGCGTCACAGGTGGGTCGGGATTCATCGGCTCCTATGTCTGCGAAGAACTCGTGCGCCGCGGCCACGAGCCGGTGATCTTCGACCATCGACGGCACGCACGCCGGCATCCGTACGAGGTCATGCTCGGCGACATCCGCGATTCGACCTCGATGACCGAACTCGCGGCGCACTGCGAGGGGATCATCCACCTCGCCGCCGTGCTCGGCACGCAGGAGACGATCAAGCAGCCGCGCCCGGCGGCGGAGACGAATCTCGTTGGCGGGCTGAACTTTCTGGAAGCGGTCGCGCAATACGAGCTGCCCGGCGTGTACATCTGCGTCGGCAATCACTGGATGAACAACAGCTACTCCATCTCCAAGACCGCCGTCGAGCGCTTCGTGCACATGTTCAACGCCTATCGCGGCACCCGCGTCACCAATGTCCGGGTGGTCAACGCCTACGGGCCCAGGCAGACCGCGGCCGCGCCGTTCGGCGAGGGCAAGGTGCGCAAGTTCACCCCGGCGGTGATCTGCCGTGCGCTGTCCGGCATGCCGGTGGAGCTCTACGGCGGCGGAGTCCAGCTCTCCGACATGGTGTGGGTGGGCGACGTTGCACGCGTGCTGGTTTCGGCTTTGGAGTCGGCCGGCGACGGCGTGGTGCCCGATGCGGTGATGGAGGTCGGCCCGCGTCGATCGCAATCGATCCGGTCGGTCGCGGAGTTGATCATCGACCAGTGCGTCGAGCTGGGTTATGCGCGCGTGCCGATCGTCGACCTGCCGATGCGGCCCGGCGAGATCCCCGGCGACACCGTCCGGGCGGATCCGATGACCTTGCCCGCCATCGGCGTCGACCCCGAATCGCTGCTGCCGCTCGAGGACGGCATGCGGCGCACCATCGAATGGTTCATCGAGACCCGCGGCACCCACTGGGTCGCGCCGGAACCGTGCGAGACGGCCACGGCGTGACGGCATCGTTCGCGATGTTCAGCGTGACCGTGGTCGTCCCGTGCCGGGACGAGGAAGCCAATATCGTTGCGGCGCACGAGGCGATCGTGGGCGAGCTCGGTGGGCACGACGTCGAGGTCCTGTTCGTCGACGACGGGAGCACCGACGCGACGCTGTCGCTGATCACCGGCATCGCGGCCGAGGACGAACGGGTGCACTACATCTCGTTCGCCCGTAACTTCGGCTTCGAGGCCGCGTTCTCGGCGGGCTACAAGTACGCGACGAAACCGTGGGTGCTGCACGTGGATGCGGACCTCCAGGGTCATCCGAATCAGGCGCACAAGTTGATCGATGCGGCGTCGGATCGGGTGGACGCGGTCTTCGGGGTCCGTGATCAGCGCGACGATCCAGTGCTGCGGCGGTGGGGATCGGCGGTGTCGGACTTGATCGCCCGCCGTGTTCTCGGCATCGAATTGCCGCCGGGTGCGACGACGTTCCGGCTGGTGCGTACCGGTGTCGCCCGACGGATTGTCGAATTACGCCGCCCGGCACCATATTTCATGGCATCGCTGCCTGCGGTCACCGATCGGTATGTCACCGTGCGGACAGCGCATCAGGCGCGTCGAGCGGGATCGTCCAAATTCACGGTTCTCCGGCTGGCTCGGCATGCGCTCGATCTCTACGTCGGGCATTCGACTGCGTTGGCGACCGGGGCCGCATTCTTGTTGTGCGTCGGCGTGATCGTCGCGCTGCTGTTACTAGGCGTGTTCGGGGCGGCCGCGGCGGTGCTGCCGGTGCAGTTGGCGATGCTTCCGGCAATGGCTCTGCTGCTGCGCTATTCGGTCATGGCGTCGAGCCGCGACGGCCGCGCGCTGTACTACGTGCGCGAGTCCGACCTCGCCATCGACGCGGCGGATCGGCTGCAACTGGAGCGGATCAGCGTCGGCGGGAGTGCACGATGACGGGCACGTTGGTGATCCTCGGTGGCGCAGACGGTTCGGCGTCCACCTATCGTCGCGCCCGCGAACTCGGGTATCGCACAATCTGTGTCGACCGGCGCGGCGATACCGTGGCGCGACCACTGGCCGACGAGTTCGTGCTCGCCAGTATTCGCGACCCGAAGCTCATCGCGGCGGAACTGGATGGGCGCGCCGATATCGTCGGCGTGCTCTCGCCGGCCAGCGACACCGGACTGCCTGCTCAGCGCGAGCTGGCTCAGCAGTGGGGGCTACCCGATCTGTCCGCGGCGGCGGTCCGTGCGTCGCAGGACAAGTCGTGCTTCCGCGCGGTGTGCGATCAACTGGGTTTCGCGAGCTACGGCTACGTCGCCGGAGTCGCGGACGGCGAACTGGCGCTTCAGGCCGCGGCCCTGCGGTTTCCGGTGCTGGTGAAACCCCTGGACGCGCAGAGCAGTCGAGGCATCCAGGTGTGCGACGACGCGTCCGAGATCGCGGCCGCGGCGCGGGAGGCAGCGCGATTCGCCAGCGACGGCGGCGTGATCGTCGAGGAATACCTGGCCGGAACCCATTACAGCGCAGAGGCATTCGTTGACCACGGGCAGATCGCGTTCGTCGGGGTGAGCGCGCGAACAATGACCCCCGCACCGCACTTCGTCACCACCGCACATCGGGTGCCCGCCGACCTCGCCGCCGAACAAGAACGGGAGCTGACCGAAGTGTTGAACGCGCTGGTCGCCGAGCTGGATTATGAACGAGGTCCACTGACCATCGACCTGCTGATCGATCCTGCGGGCCGAATGCGCTTGATCGAGATGGGTGCTCGAGTAGGCGGCAACGGACTGGGCGAGCTGGTCCGGCACGCCTACGGCGTGGATACCGTTGCGGCCTCGATCGCCGCGGCGACCGGCGACCCGGCCGACGTAACCCAGACTTGTTCGCGCGCAGCGATATCCGAGGTCCTCTATACCGACCATCCCGGCGTGGTCACCGAAGTCATCGGTGCCGACGCTGCCTCGGCCGTCCCGGAACTGGTGGAGCTGGTCCTCTTCGCGAGCGCCGGACAAGAGGTACTTCCGTACCACAATGCGGCAAATAAGCTGGGGCACTTCGTAGTTGTCGCCGATGACCCCGATCAGGCAGCCGCCGCTGCCGCGTCCATTCGCGCCACCCTGCGCTTCGACCTGAGCGGTGCGGCATGAGTCCCGCGGTGCGTACCACTATCCTGGCGACCCTGGCGGTGGTCGCCGCCGGATTCGTGTGGTGGGTATCCGGCCGTCAGCACAGCATCGAGAACATCTGGACGTTACTGGCCTCGCTGATCCCGTTCGTGCTGGCCGCCGAGACGATCGCCAGCCTGCAACCGCACTGGTTCCGGCGTGGCCGACTGGTCGAAATATGCGCGCTCGGCGCATTTGTCGTCGTGTTCTGCTTCCTGGTCCCGAAGATCTTCGCCGCTGCTCTGGACGACGATTTCAACCGCCTGTACTCCTGGATGCGAATCCTGGTCCCGTTGCTGATCCTCTGCCTGGCCCTGATGCTCCGGCTGGGTGGCGCGCTACCCGCGGTGACGCGCCGGGTCAGCTACGCCGGAATCCTCATAATGCTCTCGGGCATCGAGGATCTCGCGTTCCAGCTGCTGCGCGGCAGGCCGCTCGCCGACCGCTGGGATTGGGCCGATCACATGACGGTGCGGCTCGGCCACGTCGCCAGCCGGAACGAGGCGCTGGCGTTCATCGTCGTGCACCTGCTGCTCGCCGGGGCGATCGTGCTTCTCCCGGACCGGTTCTGGCAGCGGATCGGCGGCGGTCTTCGGCGCTCGGGCAGTGTGCGGCGAAGCCCGGCGAGCGTCCGGCAACGAGCGGCCGGCCGTACGCGTTGATGGTGTCGACCCTGCCCGCGGCTCGGACCGTGGTGTCGCTCGTCGTCGGCCGCGGCGGATTCCGCATCGCCTACCACGGCATAGCGCTTGGGCTGCTGGCGATTTGGGGCGCGGACAGCTTCGCGGTGTACGCGAGCGCGGTCGGCGCGACGGCCTGGATCGCGTTGCTCAGCTCGGGGCCGGAGAAGGCGGTGCTGAAACTGGTTCCGCGACTGCCGCATACGGCCGCTGCGGTGGTGCGGACCGCGTTGCTCACGGCAGCTGTCCCCCTGGTGATCGCCGTGCTCCTGGTGGTCGTGACGGCCGGATCGTCGGTGGTGGTCTATCCGCTGGCGGCGGCTTGGAGTGCGGGCGTCGGGCTCATGACCGTCGCCGTCGCCGTACACCGCGCTGCGGGACGGCCCACGCGGGACAGCCGAGGTTTTCTGGTCTTGGCCGTCCTGCTCGCCGCCTCGGTGGTAGCCGTTGCGGTCGGTGGCCTTTCGCCGGCGGGCGAGTTGACTCTGCTGGTCGTGGTCACACTCGGCGTCGCCGCATGGTCGGTCAGGGGAGCAGCGCCCTCGCTGCCGACCCGCTCGCGACGCGGAGTCACCGCCGCGATCGTGCGCGCCGAATTGATGCTCGGGCTGTACGAGCCACTGGGCAGCGCGGGCGTCGGTGTGCTGTACGCGGTCCTCGCCCTCAGCGATCAACGTGACAGCAGCACCACTTTGTATCTGGCACTGCTGATTTCGAGCGTCGTCGGATCGTTGACGCTCTACCTGCTGCGGATCTATCAGCCGGTATCGTCGCTGCGGTTGCGCGGTGCGGGCGGGCAAGCAGGCATCGACCTCGCGCGGCGACTGTTGACGGCGGCGCTGATCTCCGGAGTGCTCGGCTGCGCCGTCGTGGCAGCGCTCGCCGGAAACCTCTCCGCCGCAGCACTTATCGCCCTGCTCCTCTGCTTCGAGATTCCCATCCACGCGGTGGTCAGCCTCGCGCTGTTCATCCTTGAGAACGCGGGCCGCCGCGAACTGACCATCGCCGCGGCAAGTGCCGCAACACAATTCGGCGCAGTAGTAGTGCTGGCCGCATTGCTGGTGCCCGCGCACGGACCACCGGCGGCGCTCTGGGTACTGGTCGCCTCCTACGCCGTGCTCGCCGCGACGACATTGCCGAGGCTCCGGACGAACATCAAGGCGCGGGAGGCGCTATGAAACAGCGACTCGACATCCTCGACCCGCGGCGTGATCCGGAACCGCCCTGGTGGGAGGTGCTGCGCGCGACGGCCGGACTCCGCGCGACCTGGGCATGGGACGTGCTGGCCGTCGCCGGCACCCGGTTCGGCATCGTGGTCGTGCACGAGGGCGCCGACATCGTCGCCATGGCGGCGGCCCGCTGGATGCTCGGTCTCGCCAACGTCGCCGCACCCGGCAGCACCGGCCAACCGGGCTGGTGGGTGGCCGATCCCGCGCGGCAGACCGAGCTGTTCGGCGTGCTGGCCGGGGGACTGCGCACCCGCTACCGGCACGCGGTGCTCGCCACCCTGTGGCGCGAGCTCGATCGCGAGCAGGCCGACGGCCTCGGTGCCGTGCAGGTCACCCGGGAGGTGAACCCGACCGCGGTACTCCCCATCGCCTGGCCGGACGAGTCGGGCTGGCTGGGCACCCTGTCCTCGAATCGCCGTCGCAGCCTGCGTGCCGAGGCCCGCTGGTTGTCCCGCGACCACGACCTGATCGCCGGCCACGGCCCCGCCGAGGCCCTGGACGCCGATCAGCTCGTCGGCCTGTTCCGTCGCACGGAGGAGAAGTACGACGGATTGGGCCGGGCGCCGCGCATGCCGGACGAATGGCTGTACCGGCTGCTGTCCCGTCCCGACGTGCTGGCCGTGCACTACCACGATTCGGATCGAAACCTGTTGGCGGCCTTCACGATTCTGGATCATCCGACCTGGCCGCTGGTACACCGATGGGGCGCGCTGCCGGTGGAGGAGGGCGGCCGCAAGCACCTGTACTTCGACGCATTCCGCCGGACCGTCGGCTGGGCGGTAGCGGAGGGGAAGCAGGGACTTATCTGGGGTAAAGGACTGCCCGACGTCAAGGAACGGCTCGGCTGCCGGTTGGTATCCCGCTACGCCGTCGGCGTCGCCTGGTAATCGCGTCGATTCGTCGTTTCCACCCTGAATCTTCGGTCGCGTTATTCAACCGCAGTAATAGACGCGTGCCGTTCCCGGTATTCGCCGATTGTTTTTGTAGTGTGTGATGAATGACCGTGCAACTGGCTCGGGGGCAGGTAAATGTGCTCGAAGCCGAGCACCTCATTGTCTCGGTCCGGCACAGCGCGGCCGTCGATCTGTCCGCGCTGCTGCTCACCGCGGACGGCATGGTGCGCGCGGACGCCGATCTCGTCTTCTACAACCAGCCGCTCGGCCAGGGCGCACGATTGCTGCCCGGCGAGGACGGGCGGCCGAGCGCCTTGGCGATCGATCTGCGCGCGATTCCCGCCGATATCGAACACGTGCGCATCGTCGTCGCACTCGACGACCAGCGCGACAGCCTCGGCAATTACGCGGCCCCCGAGCTGCGCATCGATGATGTCGCGGGAAACCGATTGTGCGACTACCTGATCACCGGCCTCGGCTCCGAGTCGACGGTCGTCGCCATGGACTTCGACCGGCACGACCCCGACTGGCGGCTGCGTTCGCTCGGCCACGGCTACCACAGCGGTTTCGCCGCCCTGGTCACCGCGCACGGCGTCGCGGTCGGGCGCACACCGAAATCCCCGGCGCCGCAACCGCCGGTCGAGGCGCCCGATACCGGTTTGCTCGGCCTCGCCACCGAATTGGCACTGCGTAAAGCGGACGGCAACGAATTGTCGCATGTGAAAATGGCATTGGGCTGGGATCCGGTCCGCGAACCCGGCCGCTTCGGGCTCCGTGAGGTCGATATCGATCTCGACGCGTCGGCCCTGGTCTTTTCCGGACGCGAACTCATGGACGCCGCCTTCTATGGTCAATTGTCTTCCAAAGACGGGTCCGTCCGTCATCAAGGCGACAATCTCACCGGTTCCGGCAAAGGCGACAACGAAATGATCGACGTCGACCTGACCCGGTTGTCCGCCGAAGCATCGACGGTCGTTTTCGTTGTCACCTCTTATGCCGGACATACCTTCGAACGAGTGCGAAACGCATTCTGGCGCTTGGTCGACGGCAAGACCGACGTCGAACTCACCGGCGGCAATCTGCGCGTCGGCGGCAGGCACACCGGCATGGTCGTGGCCAAGGTGCAACGCGAGGCCGACGTCTGGAAGTTCCACGCCGTCGGCGCGCCGATCCAGGCCGGACATCCGGTCGAAGCCGCCGAACAGGTCGCCCGTTATCTCTGACCGCTACCGGCTCGGCAACGGCGCATTGATCGGGGCGGATTTGCCGAGGAGTATGGAGCTGTGGGCAGCGGTGCGGGTATTCGAGCGAATCCGTGGGTAGCGCTGCGCCCGGACGAAGACGCCGAACAGGTGGGCACCGATGTGTCGGCCGCGCACGAATCGTTTGTCGAGCGAGGTGAGGCCCCGGCCTCGATCCGGCAGGTGGTCGAGGCGTCCTGGGTGCGCAGCCGCGGCAACGGTATCGATCCGGATCGGCAGATCGGCCGGACGTCACTGACCGGAATCGAACTGGAGCGGTATCGGCGCAGCCATCCGATGTCGTCGGTGCGGCCGGTTGTCCAGACCCTGTTGGTCGAGGATGCCGAAGACACCGGGCTGCTGATCGCACTGAGCGACGCGCACGGCCGATTGCTCTGGGTGGAGGGCGATTCGACGGCCAAGGACCGCGCGGCCGGCATGAACTTCGTCGACGGCGCGGACTGGAGCGAAGCCGCGGTCGGCACCAACGCCCCGGGAACGGCACTGGCCCTTGATCATTGCGTGCAGATCTTCGGCGCCGAGCATTACAGCAGACTGGTCCATCCGTGGAGTTGCGCGGCGGGACCGGTGCACGACCCGGCGACCGGACGGATCCTCGGCACGATCGACATCACCGGCGGACCGCGCGTCGCTGCGCCGGAAGTACTTTCGCTGATCCGGGCGACCGTGGCCGTCGCCGAGTCCGAACTCCGGGCACATCCGGTGATCGTGCGCACCGCGCCGCGGGTGGAGCTGCTCGGCTCGCGGCCCGCGCTGCTGTTCGGCAACGAACGAATCGCTCTGTCGCGCAGGCATTCGGAGATCTTGCTGCTGCTGATGGAACATCCGGAGGGCCTCGCGACCGAGCACATCGCGGTCCTGCTCGACGAACGCGACCTCGACGCGGTCACCGTGCGCGCCGAAATCTCGCGCCTGCGCCGGATTCTCGGCGGCGCGTCGCTCGGGTCACGGCCCTATCGCCTGCTGACCGAACTGGATTCGGATGTCGGCGAGCTGCGGCGCAGCTTGCGCCGCGGCGACATCGGCGCGGCGGTGGCGCGCTACCGCGGCCAATTGCTGCCCGCCTCAGCGGCTCCCGGCGTGGTCCGGGTCCGCGAATCGCTGCGCGCACGCATGCGCGCGGCCGTCCTCACCTCGCGGGACCCGGCGATCCTCGGCTGGTGGATCTCCTCGGTCGACGGACGCGAGGACCGCGGCGCGTGGTCGGCCTACCAGGCCTCGCTGGAGCGGGATACGTCGCTGTATGCCCAAGTGGCGGCGCAGATCGCCGTGCTGGATCGCGAGTTCGGCGGCCGCTGACCTGTTCCCAACGGTGATGCAACGTTAGGGTCATAGTGTCGTGGATCACAGTGCACACCCGCCGTGAACGCTAGGAGTTTCGATGACCGTATACGCCCGTCCTGGTTCGCCGGAGTCGCCGACGAGCTTCCAGCCTCGCTACGACAACTGGATCGGCGGCCAGTGGGTTGCGCCGGTCAAGGGCCAGTACTTCGAGAACCCGACCCCGGTCACCGGCGAAACCTTCTGCGAGATCGCGCGTTCCACCGCGGAGGACATCGAGCTCGCCCTAGATGCCGCGCACGCCGCCGCGCCGGCCTGGGGCAAGACCTCCGCCGCCGAGCGCGCGGTGATCCTGAACAAGATCGCGGACCGGATCGAGGAGAACCTCGAGGCGATCGCCATCGCCGAGACCTGGGACAACGGCAAGCCGATCCGCGAGGCGCTGGCCGCCGACATCCCGCTGGCCATCGATCACTTCCGCTACTTCGCCGGAGCCATTCGCGCACAAGAGGGTTCGCTGTCGGAGATCGACGACGACACCGTCGCCTACCACTTCCACGAGCCGCTCGGCGTGGTCGGGCAGATCATTCCGTGGAACTTCCCGATCCTGATGGCGACCTGGAAGCTGGCCCCCGCACTCGCCGCGGGCAACGCCGTGATCCTCAAGCCCGCCGAGCAGACGCCCGCCTCGATCCTGTTCCTGTGGAGCATCATCGGCGATCTGCTGCCGCCCGGCGTGGTCAACATCGTCAACGGATTCGGCGTCGAGGCGGGCAAGCCGCTCGCGTCGAGCAACCGGATCGCGAAGATCGCGTTCACCGGCGAGACCACCACCGGTCGGCTGATCATGCAGTACGCCTCGCAGAACCTGATCCCGGTCACCCTGGAGCTGGGTGGCAAGAGCCCGAACATCTTCTTCTCCGACGTCATGAGCGCCGAC
This sequence comes from Nocardia colli, assembly GCF_008704205.1. Classification (GTDB taxonomy): domain Bacteria; phylum Actinomycetota; class Actinomycetes; order Mycobacteriales; family Mycobacteriaceae; genus Nocardia; species Nocardia colli. Next base: position 138,529 of record NZ_VXLC01000029.1, read on the forward strand.
GACGACTTCCTGGACAAGGCCCTGGAAGGCTTCACCATGTTCGCGCTCAACCAGGGCGAGGTGTGCACGTGCCCGTCGCGCTCGCTGATCCAGGCCGACATCTTCGACCGCTTCCTCGACCTCGCCGCATTGCGGACAAAGGCCGTGCGCCAAGGTGATCCGCTGGATTCCGAGACGATGATCGGCGCGCAGGCGTCCAACGATCAGCTGGAAAAGGTGTTGTCCTACATCGAGATCGGCAAAGGTGAAGGAGCACAGCTGGTCACCGGCGGCGAGCGCGCGATGCTCGGCGGCGACCTGAACGGCGGCTACTACGTCCAGCCGACCATCTTCACCGGCCGCAACGCGATGCGGATCTTCCAGGAGGAGATCTTCGGTCCGGTGGTCTCGGTGACCTCGTTCACCGACTACGACGACGCCATCTCCATCGCCAACGACACCCTCTACGGCCTCGGCGCCGGCGTGTGGTCGCGCGACGGCAGCCGGGCCTACCGCGCGGGGCGTGACATCCAGGCCGGACGGGTGTGGACCAACACCTACCACCAGTACCCGGCGCACGCGGCGTTCGGCGGCTACAAGCAGTCCGGCATCGGCCGGGAGAACCACAAGATGATGCTGGACCACTACCAGCAGACGAAGAACCTGCTGGTCAGCTACGCGCCGAAGGCTATGGGATTCTTCTGATGCCGAGCAATCCGGCGGTGGTGGCGCGATGAGTTCCGCCCCGCCCCGTTTGGTCGCGACCGTGGGGGCGGCGGCGTTGCTGCGCCGCCTCCGCGACGTGCACGGTGCGCTGATGATGCACCAGTCCGGCGGATGCTGCGACGGGTCGTCGCCGATGTGTTATCCGCTGGGCGAGTTCATCGTCGGCGATCGGGACGTCCTGCTCGGCATCCTCGATCTGCGCCTCGCGGTGGGGGAGGTGCCGGCGAATCTGCCGTCCGCCGACCTCGACGCGGTGCCGGTGTGGATCTCCGGATCGCAGTTCCAGGCCTGGAAACACACCCAGCTCGTCCTCGACGTGGTTCCGGGACGCGGCGGCGGGTTCAGTCTGGAAGCGCCGGAGGGCTGGCGATTCCTCAGTCGGGCAAGAGCTTTCACCGACGAGGAGAACACGGCACTCGAACTGGCGCCGCCCGTGGTCGGGTCCGATTACGCCGACGGCGTTCGTCCGCCGGTGCCGGATGCCGGGCAGGTGGTGGCGGAGGCCGTGGACGCTTGCCCGGTGCCCGCGCCGCCTGCGCGCTGATCAGGGGCGGCGTCGGCTCGTAGCATGGCGTTGTGCCCGAGCCGGTTCGTCTTGCCGGGGCCGTGGTGGATATCGCGGTCCCGGCCCGCTCGTGCCTGCCGGGGGTCAGCATGGCCGGGTTTCGTGGCCGTGCGGACCGGCCGGCCGAGCTGTCGCTGATCCCGTACCCCGCGTTCACCGTGTTCCTCGATTTCGGCGACGTGTGGCTCGGCGACGACGCGCGGGGCGCGGGCAAGCAGGGCAGCGGCGTGATCGGTCTCGCTCCCGTCGGTGTGCGCGGGTGCGGGCGCGAGGTCGACCTGTTGCAGATCCGTCTGTCACCGTTGGTCGCGCGCGCGGCGCTCGGTGGCTCGGCGGAGGTGGGCGGGACTGTCGTTGCCCTGGAAGATCTTTGGGGTCGCGACGCCGGACAGATCCGGGAGCGGCTGCATGCCGCCGAGTCGTGGGACGAGCGGTTCGCGATCGCGGCGGCGGTACTCGCGCGACGACAGGCGGCAGGTCGGCCGGTCGACTCGGAGGTCGCCTTCGCCTGGGAGCGAATCATGTTGAACCGTGGGCGGATTCGGGTCGAACCGCTGGCAGTCGAGATCGGCTGGAGTTACAAACGGCTGTGGTCGCGATTCCGTTCGCAGATCGGTCTCACGCCCAAGCGGGCCGCGCAGCTGGTTCGTTTCGACTACGCGGCACACCGGCTCGCCGGCGGGGACAGCGCCGCCCTGGTTGCGGCGGAAAGCGGATATACGGACCAGTCCCACCTGCATCGCGACGTCATGACCTTCGCCGGGGTGACTCCGAATCGGGTTGCGGTCGCGCCGTGGTTGTCGGTCGACGATGTCGCGTGGGTGGACCCGGAGTACGCGGCCTCGGCATGAGTCTTCGGCCTCGGGGGCACGGTAGCCGCGCGGGCCGGCGCTGTTCTTCGGCTCGCCGCACGCCCGTAGCGCCCAAGGATCCGCACTCTCTCTTGGGATACGCACCCGAAATGCGCCCAAAAGGGCGGTGCGTATCCCGAGAGAGAGTGCGGATTCGGCCGGCCGTAGGGGGCGAACGGCTTGGGGCGTCGCTTGTCACGAGGCTGGCCGAGGAGTGGGGGTCGGCGGCGGGTGTTGATTGCTCAGGTGAACCAGTTCTTGCTCACCTGAGCAAACCGGGCTACAGTTTTGCTCATGCAAGCAAAGAGTGGCTCGGGTAAGCAATCGGGGCGGACGTTCACCGAGGCTGCTCGGCGCACACAGATCGTGGACGCGGCGATCGAGGTGGTGGCCGAGCACGGTCTGCCGAATACCTCGTTCGCGAAGATCGCGCAGGAGGCGGGGCTGAGCAGCACCGGCATGATCTCGTACCACTTTCGCGGCAAGGACGAGCTGATCCGTGAGGTCGCCGACGAAATCGTCCGGGTGAACACGGAATTCGTCGTGGCCAAGCTGCAACACGAGTCCGGTTACGCGGCCACGCTGCGCGCGTACTTCGCCGCCAACCTGGCCCTGCTCGACGAGTACCCCAAGCATCAGCGGGCGCTCGCCAGCATCGTCGCCAATGCCCGTCCGGCCGACCCGCAGACGGTGAGCCTGATCGAACACGTCGACGAGATCGCCCGCACCCAGGAGCAGTGGCTCCGAGAAGGTCAGCGGGCCGGGGCATTTCGGGCCTTCGATCCCGCGGTCATGGGGCTCGCCATTCGGGCCGCGCGCGATGCGGCCGTGGCGCGCGCGGCGGACGACCCCGACTTCGACACCGCGGCCTGCGCTCGCGAGCTGGCCGATCTCTTCGAACGCGCTACCCGCACACAATCGTGACCACTACCGGAGCTGACATGAATTCACCGCAGACGCTGACCGCCGAACCTACCCAGCAGCAGAAACGTGCCGCGGTCCGCCGCCACCTCGCCCGCCAGATCATCCTCGAATTGGTGCTCCCGCTCGGCGGCTATTACGCCTTGCGCGCGGCCGGGGTGAACCCGTGGGCGGCGCTGATCCTGCCCACGCTGCTCATCGCGGGACTCCTTGTCTACCATGCGATTCGAGAGCGTCGCATCGATGCGTTCGCGCTGTTCGTGCTGTCCATGATCGTGCTCGGGTCGGTGATGACCCTGGTGACCGGGGACCCGCGCACGCTCATGGTGCGCGACAGCTGGATCTTCGGACTGCTCGGCTTGTGGATGCTGGGCTCGCTGCTGACCCAGCGTCCGTTCATGCGCGTCGCGTCCCGCGCGATCGTCACGGCGAAGATCGGCGAGGAAGGGTATCGGCAGTGGGATGCCCGCTGGGACAACGACTCCCAGTTCCGCTATCACCTGCGAGTGCTGACCGCGGTGTGGGGCGCGGTCTTCCTGCTGGATGCGTTCGTGCGGGTACTGCTCGCCTACACGCTGCCGATCGATGCGATACCGCTGGTGAGCACCGTGCAATGGCTGGTCGTCCTCGCGGCCTTGATCACCTTCCACAACTTCTACCTCACCAAGCACGGGCTGAAAGCCTGAGTTCAGGAAGCGGCCCGGTGGAAATGCTCGACCGCTTGCTGGACCCGTAGGCCGGCGGCGAAATCGGCGAGGGTAGAGCGGTGTCCGCGGATGGCGGCGGCGAATGCACTCAGTCGGGTGTGTTCGCTGCCGCGCGGCCCGCTCAGCGATACTTCCGCCCACGGACCGCCGTCGCTGATATGCAGCCGCGACCAGTCGGTGATCCGGTAGGAACGCTTGGTGCCGTACAGAATCCACTCGTAGGTTTCCGGTGTCGCGGCGACTCGGCCGGTGATGGTGATCGGAGTTCCGCCGGCCGTGAAGGTGCCGAAGGCAGAGGTTTCGGCGGCGGTGCCGTACTGGATTCGGGTGGACACCGGAGTGAGCGGGCCGAGTAGACGGTCGGTGAGAAACACGTAGTGCGAACCGACTTCGCGCAGCAGGCCGCCTTGTTCGCGACCGGCGACCCAGCGGGCGTCTCTTTGGCAGGCTCGGGGCCAGGAGGGAAACGTGAATCGCATGTCCACGCCGACGATGTCGCCGGCCTCGCCGTCATTCACGGCTCGCCCTACCTCGGCCGCGGCCGCACGATCGGACAGGGTGAAGTTGAGCGCATTGACGACACCGGTCTCGGCGGCGACGCGGACCATCTCCGTGCCGTCCGTAAGTCGCACTGCCAGAGGCTTTTCCGAGAACACGGCCTTACCTGCCGACATCGCCGGTATCGCGTAACCCGCGTGCGTATCCGGTGGTGAGGCGATGTAGAGGGCGTCGAGCCGAGCGTCCTCGGCCAGGGACGAGGGGTCTCGGCCGAGGTCAATGACCGAATGCTGGGCGCGAATCCGTTCGACGGCAGCCGGATTCGGATCGGCGGCCGCGACAACCTCGAAATCAGGATGCCGGTAAGCCACGTCGAGCATCTCGGTGCCCATCGCGCCGAGGCCGATGATGCCCAATTGGATCTTCATGTCGCTAGCTTGGTGTCCGGCTATACGACAGCACAAGCGATGATTTCTTACGGATGCTTAAGCATGACTGTAGAATTCTGCGATGCTCGACGTGCATCGATTGACAGTGCTCCGCTCGGTCGTGGAAAACGGCTCGATCCAAGGGGCGGCTACGCGGCTCGGCTACACGGCGTCCGCGATCAGTCAGCACATCGCCGCATTGCAACGGGAGACCGGAATGTCGTTGGTGGAGCGGCACGGACGCGGCATCCGGCCGACCGAGGCCGGACTGTTGCTCGCCGCCCACACCCGCCGGATACAAGATGAGGTCGCCCGCGCCGAAACCGCGCTCGCCGACCTGCGGGCCGGAAAGTCGCAGCGCCTGACGGTCCGCTACTTCGCCACCGCGGGTGCCGTGCTCATTCCGCCCGTCGTGTCGGAACTCGGCCTGAGGCATCCGGACGTGCGAGTAGCGCTCCGGCTGGGAAAGGGCTTGTCCGAGAACGAGTCCGCCGACGCGGAGATCATGGTCATCGACGACACCGTGCGCGTTCCCGCCGGTCTGCGCGTCCTGCCACTACTGGACGATCCCTTCGTCGCGGTGCTGCCGCCTGCCCATCCGCTCGCGGCGCAGGAGGTCATCGAGCTGGGGGAGTTGCGATCGGAACGCTGGATCGACAACGAATGGCCGAGCACTCTTTGCCGGGAGACAATGCTGAAGGCTTGCGGCGCGGCCGGATTCAGCCCGGACTTCGCCGTGGAAGCGCACGACTATGCCGCGGCCGTCGGCTTCGTCGCCGCGGGCCTCGGGGTGACGTTGATTCCGCGTCTCGCGCTCGGCGCCATTCCGACGACGTCGGCGGTCTACCGCCCGGTTGTCGGTCCGGTCCCGACGAGGAGGATCGTCGTGATCGTCAAAGCCGGAACCGAGTCCCAGCCGCCGCTGGCCACCTTCCTCGAACTACTTCGGCAAGCGGCCGGCGACCGCGGCGGCCGGACATTCTCCGGGTCTTCCCCTACGACGGCATCACCCCAGAGGGGTAGCTGAGATCCCCTGATGAGGTGATGAACTCATGGGACCAATTCCATACGATGAGGGCCGTGTCTATCGCCCGCGCCGCTCGCTGCCGAGTCCTGCTCGTCGCCGGGTTGTGGATTCTGCTCGCGGCGGTGGGGATGGCACCGGCATTCGCCGACTCCGCGGCGGCGGGCGCGGATCTATCGGTGGCCCAGTCGCTCGGTGATCGGGAACTGACGATCGTGCTCCGGCGGGTCACGAGTGTTCCTGGTCCGTTGCGCGTGGACGTCGTCACGCATGCGGGCACGGCCGCCGGGAAGCTCACGCTCGCGGTGACGCCGACGGGAGCCGACTCGGACCTGCCCGCTCCGGGAGCGCCCACCGCCGACGCTGTTGTCGAACTCGGTGCGGAGCCGGGGATGTACTCGACCACGCTCGACATGGATCGACCAGGTCCTTGGGAGCTGGCCGTCGGCGATGGGACCCGGGTGGCGCGAATCCCGTTCGTCGTGCCCGCGCAGGTCACCTCGCCACCGGAGCGGTTGGTCTATGTCGGATTCCTGATCGCCGGTGTGCTGCTGCCGGTTTCGGTGCTGATCGCGATGCGGGCCCGGCGCAGTGCGTGGGCGTTGATTCCGGCCGGTGGGATGGTCGCCGGAGTCGCGGTGTCGGTGACCGCCGCGTTGCTCTCGGCGTCGTTGCCGCTGCCGCCGCAACCCGGCAGTCAGCTCGATCCCACGGTCGGCAACGTCACCGATCCGTATTCGCTGAACCAGCCGATGATTTCGGACTTCTCTCGTCCGCCGGTCATTCTCACCGTCGAGGGTTCGGTAACCGCCGGTCGGGCAGGGGATCTCGATCTCGTGCTGATCGATGCGGCCACCGGAGCGTCTGTGGACGACCTGCTCGTGCACGACAGTGCGCTCATGCATCTGCTGATGGTTTCTCCGAGTGGTGGACTGTCGCACCTACATCCGATTCGAACCGGGCCCGGCCGCTATCAGGTTCACTTGACCGCCGCCGAGTCCGGTCGGTACGCGCTGTCGGCCGAATTGGCTCGGCGGGGTGGTGGTGTCCAGATGGTTCGTGCCGCAACCGGATTCACCGCCTTGCCGAATGATGCGAGTGGTGTGCCTCAGACATCCAGCACCCCAATGCATCTCGGCGGCAGTGACAAGTCCGCGTCGATGGTTCTCGCCGGAAATTCCATCACGGTGCGGACAACCGAAGCGGTGGTCGGAAAACCGACGACCGTCACCGCCGAAATCGGGGACAAGTCCGATCTGCAACCGTGGCTCGGCATGGTCGGCCACCTGATCATGGCCGGTCCGCTGCCCGATGGCGCTGCGGATATCGCTGCGGCCGTGCAGAACTCGACCGTCTGGGGGCATGCGCACTCGATGGGGCCGACATCGATGACCGGGATGGCGGACATGCCGGGAATGAGCGGACACGACATGGCCGGGATGCATGACATGCCTGGGATGAGTGGCGACGCCGCCGCAGGACGCGGGGTCATGCTCATGCCGCCGGTCAACGGCGAAAGCCCGCCCGATGAGACCGTGGCCGCGTACGGGCCCGATGTTCCGTTCACTTTCACGTTCCCCGTCGCGGGGCGATACCGGCTCTGGATCCAAGTCGAGCGGAACTACACCGTGCTCACCGTTCCTGTCGTGCTCGATGTCGTTGCGGCACAGAGGGAGCACCGATGAACACATCCGGTCGGTCGCTGCGTATTGCCGGCGCAGTAGTCGTCGTGGTCGTGATCGCCGTCATCGGCTGGTTGGTCTGGCCGAACCCGCGCACTCCCGTCGTGCTGAAAACCGGTACGGCCCAACATCTCGTGACCGTCACCATCGACAGTCTTCGACTCGGTGAAACGGCCGTGGACGTCACCGTCACCGACCGTGCAGGCTCCCCGGTAGACCATGCGGCAGTACAGATTCAAGCGATCCAACCGCTCATGGGCCACGCCGGAGCGTCAGTTCCAGCCGCTGCCAACGGTTCCGGTCGCTTCCACGCCACGGCGGTATCGCTGATGATGACCGGCCCTTGGGAATTGCGCCTGTCCATCGACGCGCACCACGGCATCGACCAAGTCACCCTGCCACTGTGGGTCGGCGGCTGAGGGTCGCATGCGTATCGGCACGAACCACAGGAGCACGACACAGGAGGGACCGCTCGTCATGAACAGCTCAGTAGCGTCCGGCACGATCGAAGGCGGCGGCGCGCCCCCGGCGACCGTGTCGGACAACAGTGCGGCGGCCCGCGCCGGGTCCTGGGGCGTGCTGGTCGGCACCGCCGTCACGTTGATCGGTCTCAGCTGGGATATTCAGTGGCACAACGACGTCGGCCCCGACACCTTCTTCACGCTGCCGCACCTGTTCCTGTATTCCGGCAGCGCGATCTCCGGTTTCGCCAGCCTCGCCATGGTGCTCATCGCCACCTTCGCCCAGCGCGCCGGACGGCCCGTGCCCGCGATGGGTGGCGCCCCGATCCGCGTGTTCGGCAGCAACCTCACCGCCCCGCTCGGTTACATGGTCGCCGGCGCAGGCGCCGCGTTGTTCCTGCTCTACGGCCTGCTCGATATGCAGTGGCATTCGATCTACGGCTTCGACGCGGTGCTGAACACCCCCTCGCACGTCGCGCTGTTCCTGTCCATCACGCTCACCATGATCGGCAGCATCATGGTCTTCGCGTCGCATCGTGATCATCGCTGGGGTCAGTTCGGCATCGTCCTGGCCATCCCGATCATGATCACCTTCGCCCCGATCCTCACCCAGGCGCTGGACAACTTCGAACTGCCCATCGACTCGACCATCCTCGGCGTCCTGTTCTTCGGGCCGATGCTGCTCGTCCTCGGTGCCGCCGCGCTGGCCCGGCCCGGTGCGGCGATCGCCATCGCGCTCGCCCTCGGGCTCATCCAGGCGATCCTGTGGTGGTTCTCGCCGTGGGCCGCGGAGGTGTACGCGTCGTCGATCGGGCTGCCGCTGCGCGACGGTCTCGGGTCTCGTCCGCCGTCGCTGCCCGCCATCATGCCGATGTTCCTGATCATCGCCGCCGTCGCCGTGGAGGGTCTGTTCCTGCTCGCCCGCACTCGCGGCTACGACCCGAACAAGATCGTGTTGGTTGCCGGTCTGGTGACGGGTGTCGTTGTCGGACTTACCTTTCCGGTGCAATTGCAGATCACCCATTTCTTCTCCGGCATCGCGGCCAAGGACGTCGTGCTGTCGACCGTCGTCGCCATACCGCTCGGCCTCCTCGCCGGCTTCCTGGCCGGCCGCTTCACCCGCATGCTGCCCGCGCCCGCAACGGAGATCGCCCGATGACCACACTGCGCAAGCTCGCCCTCACCGTGCTGGCGGCGATCACCCTCTCCTTCGTCGCGATCGCCCCCGCCTCCGCCTACGCCCCCGTCGACATCGTGCACACCGAACGCGTCCAAGTCGGCCCCTACGCCATGACCGTCGGCTTCTCCACCTGGCCCATCCGCGCCATGAAGTCCCTCGACTTCACCTTCATGCCGGAGGGCGGCATCGCCGACAAATCCGGGACATATCGCATCGCCGGCCCCGCCTACCATTCCTGGAAACGCGGCGCCCCCTTCGTCCGCCACCCGCGCAAACGCGACTCCTGGGGTCTCGACATCCTCGCCATCAACGACCCCGGCAACTACAGCTTCATCTTCACCCTCGATGGCCCGCTCGGCCACGGCGAAGGCACCCTCGACGGCATCCACGTTGCCGACCAGCCAGGCCCGCCCCTGCCCCTGAGCTGGACAATCGCCTCCCTGCCCCTGCTCGGCCTGATCGCCTTCCTCGCCGTCTGCTGGCGCCGCACCCGCCCCGCCCGCCAACCATTACCCCTCTAAACCGGCAACCCTCCGGCTACCCTGCATAAATGATCCTGTTCCTGCTGCCCGACCACGACTACGACCCCACCGAATCCGCGGTCCCGTGGGCAGCCCTACAGGACGCCGGCATCCCCGCCCGCTTCGCCACCCCCGAAGGACGAGTAGCCCTGGCCGACGACCGCCTCGTCGAAAAGGGCTTCTCCTTCCTCTCACCCCTCCTCATGACCCGCCCCGCCGCCCTCCACGCCTACGACCGAATGCGCGAAGACCCCCACTTCCAATCCCCCTTCGCCTATTCCGACGTAATCGACTCCGAAGTCACCGGCGTAGTAGTCCCCGGCGGCCACGCCCCCGGCATGAAATCGATGCTCGAATCCGCCACAGCCCAAACCATTTTCGCCCGAGCTCTACTCGCCGAAAAACCAGTAGCCGCCGTTTGCCACGGAGTGTTGCTCGCCGCCAGAGCTATAGACCCTGCAACCGGCCTGTCAGTCTTGCACGACCGCCAAACCACCGCGGTAACAGCAACTCTAGAACTCTCCGCCTGGAACCTAACCCGCCTTCGCCTAGGCACCTACTACCGCACCTACCCTCAAACCGTCCAAGCAGAAGTCACAGCCGCCCTACGCAACCCCAACCAATTCAAACGCGGCCCCCTACTCCCACAACGAGACTCCCCAACCCACCCCAACCGCGGCTTCACAGTCCGAGACCGCAACTACATCTCCGCCCGCTGGCCCGGCGACTGCCACCGCCTCGCCACCGAGTACCGAGACTTGGTGCTAGAGAACCGAAATGCCTCACGCTGAATGGTGACAGACCTGGCAGTCAATCAAAGGTCTACCGAGGTAACACCGACAGCCGAAGAGTAGTCTATTTGGGCGGGGATAGTAGTTTAGAGTTTTGCCTCGGACGACCCGGCTGCTGCGGTGCTTGCAGGCGTCTGTATTTAGTCCGGAGAGGCAAGTCCAAGGGGTCTGCATAGCGCCAAGCTCAGGGGGATGCACTACATTGCAGGCTGCGACGGATCTGTCGCTGGGTCCGCTATGATCGGAACCCTCAGATGCCTTGATTTGTATAGAGTCTCGCTTATAAGCTGGGCTATAGTTCGATTCTGTTGGCGCGGTATGTGATATCCGAATGCATTCAGATCAACTGGCCAGTATTTTGATTACTGCTCTGCGTCGCACCGTTAACTCCCCGAATCCGCAAGCCAACTTCGGAATCCGGATTGTTGATCGCTTCATAGACCTTGTGGCCAGAGTCGCGAGCGCCGCCAGCCCAGCTAACTCCTCTGCCTGTCTCTTTGGCGGCGATGCCTCCCCAGTACTTCAACTCGCGCTCCCATCGGATCGGGGAGAGGAGCAATGACAGATCCTCGTCGGACAGTCTATCGTTGACGCACCACGACATTGAGTGGTGGATTGTCGCTCCTAGTCCCGCAAGCACTGCTGGGGACGAGATTGCAGACTTCGCCTGGAATTCGTCTGTGAACTGTTGAAGGATGACGCTCAGCTTCTCAATGGTCTCCCTTTTGACAACCTTCATATCGGTACCATCGGGGAGGTCGTCAATCTCGACGTCTCCCGAGGCCGCGTGGATGCCCGCTTTACCGAGAATCGTTGTCACAACCAAGGTGCGGACGCCCGACAGGGTCATCCATTCAGCGGACTTCGAGGCCACCTGCCGCTTACCGGTGAGGACAAGCTTGTTTAGCGGTGTCGACTCACCTTCTATCTCCACGACCGTGCCGTCCACGAGCGCCTGTGCGACGCCGGTTGCGAAATCGCGCATATCCATTGATAGTGCGAGCGATTTGTCGACTGGCACGCCCTTCAGGTTGCGGTCGTGGAAGATCTGACGAGCCGACAGTGTGCTGATGCCGTGGTAGATCTCAAATGCCACGATTGCTTGATCTAACCCGTCCTCCTCCAGCCCGTACGTCTTGGCGTTCCTCCTGATTCGATGCAACGCAGTGATCTGAGTCTCGCCGTCGATTGCGATGAGTCCATCGCGGATCGGAAGGAATGCGGAGCCGTTCTCCTCGATCACAAGGGGACGCGGGCACCAGAGCGTGACGGGTGGGATCGACCAGGCGTCGCCAAACTCGCCGCTTAGCCCTTCGCCGATGTACGCAGCGTAGTGGGCAATGTTCTTGGATTTGGGGCTGGCGGCAGTTCCGATCACCCGTTGGACTTCAGCACGCATCCGCGCGTATCCGTCTTGTTCCGCACCGGTTTTCGCGTCACGGGCGGCATCCTGTTCGACCTTCATGGGGTCGTTGACCATGTGCAAGAGGTTCTCTATGTCCACCACACCGATCGCGACGTGGTCGCGTACTGGCATCAGCTTGATGGGAAAACCTGTTGAGACGGGCTTGAGCTGCTCGCGTGACACGTAAGTCCCTTCCGGGGCCTGTTTTTGGCCATCGACACCACTGGATCGGGCACCAGGATAGCAGCACGTGGCCAACCGCGGTTAGGTAATTTGGGTGAAAACTGCCGCCGCAGATCGACCTCCTGCCGCAAGTTGAGTACCAACAGGTCGGTTGCAACTCAGAGGTTTCCGCTCACCTGGGGATTTCCAGGACTGGTACCTCAATCGCGATGGAGGTCTTGATCGAGTTCGCCGCGGTAAGCGCTCGGATCGCTAACCGCGGTTGCATCATCTCGATGGGATTCTTGTGCAGGATTGCCTCTGTCATGACTTCCTGGCGTTCTGATTGGCGACATCGATTGCGTACTTGCTAGATCTGAATTCTACCGATCATCGGTCAGTTCATGTACACTCGCCAACGTTCAGATGAAGTCATGTCTGAACGCTGAAATCTCAACTCGCACTGACCTGTTCGTTGGGTCAGAAACGGGCGAACCGCTCCGAGTGGCGGCAGCCGAGGCCTCCGTGTGTGACTCAGGGTGGTGTCGCCTGCCGCCACTCGGCGACAGGTTCCCTGCGAGTTCAGATGGAGGTCCCGGTGAAGGAGATCCCGACGCCGGATGCGTTCCGCCGCAGGCGGAACAACACTAGGAGACAGGGAGGCAAGCTCAAAAGTCGCCTTGAGGTCGCGGGGTTGGTAATCGGCGTTGTCGGCCTGATCGTCAAACTTGCCGATCAGATTACCGCGAGCTCGACGGTCCACGAGACCGCCGAGCTGGCAGCTAGAGCACTGAATATGATCTTCGGATAGCAAGCCCACGATCATTTCAGCTCACTGACACGGGGGCCGGATTGGTTACGCCGCCGGCCCTCGCTGTGTCTGGCCGCTAGGCCAGACCTGGTCAACGTTACACTCTGCTGGTGTGCAGTCCAAGTCGATTCGTGCACAAAACACGCTATCTACCAGGCATTACTGACTCCTAGGGGTCGTAGTCTGTCGAGCCTGTGTGGTCGCGCTACATAGTTTGACCGAGGCGTATCTGCTGTATCGTCCCACCGACTTCATACGCGATCGTGTTCTGACGACTGGCTGGCCGAGCGGGGCTGCTGTGCAAGAAGTTCGGTTGTGTCCAGCGCGGTGACGCCGCGGTCCTACGGGCTAGTGGTCGGTCGGCCGATCATGGTGGCATCGGTCGGGAGTCCAACACCCGTTCCCGTGGTCGATTGTCTAGTAGCGGATTTCGTTATTCGAGCGTTCTGAGGTGTCGATTCTTTGGTGCGGTGGTGTCGAGTCTAAACGGCTGCTTGACGTCGCCGAATTATGAGTTCTCCGTGCTGCGGCGTTTGATCAGTGCTGTTCTGATCATTGATCGGGCGGCGTCTCCTGACACGGATTGCCTGGCCAGTCTGTTGAACGTGCGGGCGTAGGCGGCGATCTCGCGGGGTTGGGTGATGGTTTGTTCGGCGCTGATGCCTTCGACCATCACTACGCGGTCGTCGAACATGATGAAGTTGGGGGCGGTCAAGGGTGGCATTGCGTGTGCCGGGATTATTCCGAATGCCACACGCGGCAAACCCATTACGGCCAGGAGTCGGTCCAGCTGCCCAGCCATCACGTCGTCGTCACCCACGGTGGTGGAGAGGACTTGCTCGGCGAGGACTATCCAGAACTTTCGTTGGCCCTTGTAGAGAAACTGTTGCCGTTGTAGGCGTTGGGCGACACCCTGTTCGACGTCGTCTGGTATCTGTTCGAACTCGACCACGTCCCGCAGGATCGCTTCCGCGTACTCTGCTGTTTGCAGGATGCCCGGGACGATGGTTGGTTGGTACATCCTTGTCAGCGTCGTCTTCTCGGCGAGCTTCACCGAGATCTGTTGTCGCCGTTTGGTACCCGAGCTCAGGATGCGGCGCCACTCGACGTACGCGATGTCGACGTTGTTCAGCGTGGCGATCAGATCGGCGAGTTGATCGTTTGCGCCGGTGTGCTCGCAGTATGCCCGCAGATCGGCTTCGGATGGACTTCTGATGCCACGCTCGAAACGCGATACTTTCGACTCGTGCCAGCCCGCCATGGAGGCGAGCTGGCGGGCGGTCAATCCGGCGTGCCGGCGAATCTCCCTGAGCCGCAGACCGAGTGATTCCCGCGCTTCGTGGACGCTATCGGTCACTGCCCGCCGTGCACGCCGTTGAACTCTGCGAACGGTGTCGCCAACTGCCAGAGTCGTTGTTTCACAGTTCGACAGTATTCCGCGATCCCCGGATCGGTGGTGCTTACCGGGTCGGTGGGTTTGCCTTCTTCGTCGGATACGTTGAATACGACCAGCTGACCGTCGAACAACCACCAATCGTCTTGCGGGACATCGTCACCCTTGACGAGATGCCTTGGTACGTAACGAATATCGTCGCCAGCATCAACGTTGTAGTGGGTTACCGACAATAGCCAGCGTTGGTAGTCGGTGAGCGGGACAGTGACTACCCGAACCCGGCTCATCGCAACACCCCGTGCGGTCGTCTCCCGTACAAGGGCCCGCCATTCGGGCGATGGGTCGGACAGCTCCGGCTCGCCTTCCAGGAATCTGCGGAAGGGCTCGGACTCGTACGGTTCGGCGTACGAGTCCCTGAGCTCCAAGTGGAACGCTTCATGCTGGCAGGCGCGGAACAGGTCAGGCCATGGGTCGCCTTGCCGCAGTTGCACCGTAAAACGTCCTCTCCATCTTTGCCGTTTCGATGACAGTCTCATCTTCGGCCAATTCCAGTTGGCCCAGTATTTCGGGGTCGGTGATCGGTCGACCCGTGAGAGTGAACGTCCCGCGCCCGGTGTCGGTCATCACCGCACCGATGAACGTGTCCGGATCGGCGAATCCGGTTAGCAAATGCGGTATTTCGATCGTCTCGGGCCGACTGGTCCGCCAGCCTTGCACAACGAACGTCTGCTGGTCGGTGGCGTAGAGGGACGGGCATCCGTTCCGATCTGAGCCACCTTTGCCGAGGAACTCCAAGCGCATGGTCGCGATCCTCTCTTGCTGGCTGCCGTGTTCGGCAGGCACTGCTTAGATGGTCGCTCGAGTCGGCATGCTTCACAGATTGTTCGGTTCATCCTGGCAAGTATTGGCAAATCGGTCGCCCGCGCTGCCCTCGGATTTCTAGCGTCGTAGGTAGAGCTCGGGCTGGTGCCGACCTGGTCCCGAGTTGCCCGCCAACATCGACATCAGGGGTCACAGTGCCGCATACCGAAATGCAACCCATGGTCCTTGCCGCACCCACATTGATGCTCAACGATGCGCTAGCCGCGGAATGGCTAAGCAGTAGAACTGGTTTCGCGATGAGCGGGGTTGAGCGGTGAGGCAACGACCTACCGCGATCGGATACTTACGCCGTGATGTTTCCGGAACGTCCCAGCCCTGGCATGAGACCCAGATCCGCAGTCTGGCAAAGCGACTCGGGTATGAGCTGGCTAAGACCGTGGTCTTCGGCCCGGATACCGACTCGCCGGTTGACCGGTTGCTGAATGTGGTTCGGTCGGTTGGGGCTGAAGCAGTTGTCGTGCCTAGCGCGGAGCATTTCGGGGGCAAGGTGCCGGAGCGGGTTGTGCGGGTGTGTGACGTGATCACCGTGTCTCCGCAGTACACCTATGCGCGGTCGTACGCGTCGCCGTTCCTCGGAGACGGCGCATGAAGCCGCCGGCAACGGATCTGGAGAGTGTCCACGCGATGGTGGACCGGCCGATGATGGCTGCGGTTAGAGTCGCGCCATGACTGGGTCCGGTTATGTGCCGCAATTGTATTCGGTATCGGTTAAGGGCGTGGTGGTTCGTGGTGGGCGGGTATTACTGCTGAAGAACGAGCGGGGCGAGTGGGAACTGCCGGGTGGCCGGATCGAGGTTGACGAGTCGCCTGAGGAGTGTGTGACTCGGGAGATCGCCGAGGAGACGCGGTGGCTGTTACTGCCGGGCCAATTCTCGATTCGTGGATCTACTACATCGCATCGGTTGAGAGGCACGTTTTTATCGTGACTTACGGCTGCTATCCGGATACCGACGCCGAGCCGGTCTTGTCGCACGAGCACAAAGAAGTTGGCTTATTTCGTGAAGGTGAGATCGCTGGCTTGAACATGCCGGATGGTTACAAGCGATCTATCTCGGTCTGGTTCGCCCAGCTCTCAGCAGCGGAGGGCGCGTAGGTCGGCCTGCTGCGACATGGCACTGAGACGATTATGCGTCTGGTGAGTGGACGGGTGGGAGTTCGGTGAGCAGGTCGGGTGCTGGCAGCGATACTCCTGAGTCGTCGGGTCGACCTGTCGCGATGCGGTCGAGGGTGACGGTTACTGTTCCCGCAGAATCGATTTCGATGCGTTTGTTTCCGTTCTGTCCGTCTACCAGGACGGTGGCGAGGTAGCGGCGGGCAGGCGGGAGGACTCGTACGGTGATGTGTCCGTCTTGGACCTTGTCCAGTTCGAGGGTTGCGACTTGCCGGACGCGGGTGCAGAGGAGGGGTGGGGCGGTTTCCAGGCCGCCGTCGTCGAGGAGCATTACCTCGACTCCGCGTTGGCGGGCGCCGCGGGCTGCGGCGAGTAATTCGGGGGTGGAGAGTTGGGGGGCTCGGAGTTCGTCGCGGAGTTCGGCTTCCAGTAGGCGGCATTCTTCGCGTTCGTCGGCTTGGAAGGGGACTGCGGCGGCGATGCGTTCGAGCATCGGGCGCGCGCGACGATCTAGGCGGTTGAGTTGGCGTTTGCGTTCGGCGTTTTGGGCGTCGACGCGGGCTTGTTTTACCGCGCGGGCGGTCGACTCGATTTCGAGCTGACGGAGCGAGCGCATGATCGCGGCGAACGCGGCGGCAATGGCGACGTTGACCAGCGGCACAACGGCTTGCACGTAAGCGGTCGGTTCACCGCCGGCGGCGAGGACCACGGCGAACCAGGTTGCCGCAGTTCCCGCCCAGGCCAAGACATTTCGGCCGCGTAGCACGAGCATCGCCAACGCACTGCCCGCGGTATAGGCGGTCCACACGCTGGTATGCGCGTGAAGTTCCGCCGTCACATGCTCGTTGGCGATCAACGTCGCGATGGCACCCGCGGACGCGACGAAGACCGCCGCATACTCGTGGATCGGATTCCCGGTATCGAGCACCACGACAATCGTTGCCGCGGCGATGATCACGGCGGCAGCGACCAACGCCACCGTGATCGGTAGTTCCGCTTTGCGCACCGAACGAATCACCACGGCGGCGTCGGTAGCCAGCACGACGGCGATGATCGTGACCATCGTGGAGCGGTGTTCACTGAGCAGCCGGCTCAGGTCGCCGTCGTCACGTGTCATCAGGTGCGCTCCACTCCAAGATGATTCGGGTTCCGGCACCGGGGCGGGAGTCGATGGTGGCGAGGCCGCCGGCTTCGCGCATCCGCTGCACGATGCTGACGGTGAGGCCGAGCCGGTTGGCCGCGACGAGCGCGGGATCGAATCCGGCGCCGTCGTCCTCGACGACGACCGTGATGCCGCACGCACGCGCGACGATCGTCAATTGTCTTGCGACAGTTCGCCCCGGCACGTCGGCGTGCCGCACGCTGTTGCGCACGGACTCGGCGGCGGCCTGGGCGAGCGCGGTGACGGCGGCGGATTCGATGCGCAGGTCGGCGGAGCTGTAGTCGTGGCGAACCTGCACGCGCAGTTGAGCTTCGGTGGCGCCGACCACTTCGCGCGCGATGATCTCGATGGCCTCGAGGTCGGTGCACATGTCGTTGGCGCGGCCGATGGCGGCGAGCTGGCCGAGGGCTTGATTGGCTTGGCGCGCAAGCATGGTGGTGCAACCGCCGCGGGACATGTCGAGCAAGGTGGCGAGCACCTTGTCGTGGATCACACCGGCGAATCGTGCCCGCTCGCTGGCCCGCGCCTCGTCCGCCGCGGCGAGTGAGGCTTGATGGTGGGCGCGCGCCTGCTCCTTGTCGAGCAGCCGGGCCGCGCGCCGCGCCGTCTCGGTGATGTAGACGAAGGTGACGGTGATGCCGAGGATGCGCAGCGAGGTGAGCGTGAACTCGGTCCAGCTGAGGTCGCCGGTGGCCTGACCGGTCGACGACGCGGCGAGCAACCCGACGGCGACCACATAGATCGAGGTCGTGGACCTGCGCCAGGCCAACGTGGCCGCGACCCCGCCGAGCGGAACCAGCCGATAGATCCAGGCCACGTCGTCGGTGATCTGGCCGGGCAGCACCGCGAACCCGGACAACCCGACGGCCACCGCGAACACCACCGCGTGCGTCGCCGCGATGATCCGGACGACGGATTGCTCGACATAGAGCGCGGTCCCGGCCAGCAGTAGCGCGGTGCCGAACACCCCGAACATGGCGACGGCGGTCCACCAGGTCTGGAAATGCCGGGACTGCGCGGCCATCTCGGCGGCATCGCCCGCGCCAAAGATCCACACGCCGATGCCGAGCGCGAAGGCGAGGATGCGATCGATCCGGTCGGTGGCCGCCCGGCCGATCGAGGTCTGCCGGTTACATCGACCCGACAGGATGGCCACGACGCGGCCGAACAGTGACGGCGACATCGAGGTCATCGCGGTTCGCTGACCTCGACCTTCGACAGTTCGCGGCCCGACACCCGCCGCGGCACGTACACCGCACGCGCCTCCCGCTTCGGGCGCAGGTTGATCGTCAACTTCATTCCGACGTTGCGGTCGATGTGCACCGAGCCGCCGTTGAGCAGCAGCGCGGTGAAGATCTGCCCCTCGAGCAAGGCGAGGGCGGAACCGATGCACACGTGCTCGCCGGCGCCGAACGGCAAGTAGGACATCCGCTCCCACGACCGGTCCGCCTCCTGCGCGAATCGATCGGGGTCGAACGCCAGCGGGTCCGGGTATTGCCGCGCCGAACGGTGCATCACGTAGGGGGCGACGAACACGATCGTGCCCTCGTCGATCGCGTAGTCGCCGATCCGGGTCGCGCCCGCGGCCTCACGCAGGAACGCGGGCGACGGCGGATACAACCGCATCGACTCCTTGAACACCTGGAGGCAGTAGGGGAGTCGGGCGAGATCCGCGGCCGTCGGCGTCGCACCGCCGAGCACCCGATCCGCCTCTGCGGCAGCACGGTTCGCGATGGCGGGATGGCGTGACATCGCGTACGTGGTCCAGAACATCGCGTCCGCGCTGGTCTCGTGCGCGGCCGCCCACAGGTTGATCACCTCGTCGACCAGCCGGTCCTCGCTCATCGGCGCACCTTCGCGATCGCGCTGGGCGAGCAGGGCCGAGACGATGTCGTCGTGGCGATCGGGGTTGCGGCGGCGCACATCGATCGCTCGCGCGGCCCAATCCCGAACCAGGGCAAGGTCTTGAATGAACTCGCGATTGCGCTTCGTCGGAATGTTCAACGGCGCGACGATCGGTCGCGACATCGCCCGCATCTCCCAATCGAAGATCCGGGTCGCCGCGTCGACCACATCCTGGTGCTCGTCGAGCGGCTCATCGATCAGCAGCCCGGCGACGACGTCGTGCATCATCGCCTGCACCCCGGCGAGCAGGTCCACCTCGCCCGCCGCCTGCCATCTGCGCAGGTGCGCGTGCATGCGGGTCGCCATCACGTCCACGTATTTCGGCACCCGCCGCGCGGTGAACAGCGGCGCGACCATCGCGCGTTGCGTCCGGTGCACCTCACCCTCGGAGATGATCAAACCCTCGCGCAGCGCGGGCCACAGCGTTCCCGTCACCGCTCGCGCTCGCCGGAATTCCCCGGCCCGCGACACCAGCACCTCGTTGATCTCCGCGGGCCCGGTCACCAGCACCGCCGGAAACATCCCGATTCGGAACCCGGCCACCGGCCCGTGTTCCTCGGCCAGCCGGCCCATCACCGCGAGCGGATCCCGGAACCAGCGCAGCGTCGTACCCAATCCGAGCACACCACTACGTCCGTGGTCCAGGTGCTCGACTTCCCCCGCCCGATCATCGTTCACTGACGATTCCTCCCGTGGTCGTCATCGAAGTCAGAGCGATTCGTCAGCCCCGCCGCCCGGTGATCAGGACGTCTGACGAGCAGTCTGTCTGTGCCGGATCGTATTTGGGCGACGGCCTGTAGTCATGCCCGCAGAATTGGGGTCGGGAAGCCGAAAGTGCGCTGTTTTCGCAGGTCGGCAGCATTCGTGAGATGCGTTCCACACCATGGAGTTCGGGGCGCGCGACACTCGTGAGTTAAGTGATAGGATGATTGCTCTTAGTTTAGCTAAACAGTTGCTGGTCTGCGTGTGTTGCCTCACCTGATGAAGGAAAAACAACTCCATGGCTGTCATGCTGCAAACGGGCGAACAGCGCGGTGCCGGTGCGATCGAGAAGCCTCGTACCTCGCGTAAGTTCGCGGCGCTGAGTGCCGCGATCGTGTTCGCTTGCCTTTCCGTCGGCGCCTGGCTGGTATTCATCCGGCCGAACTGGGATATGTACTGGCACCAGGTCGACCTGCAGGTTTACATGTGGGGCGGCTCGATGGCCGCGCTACATCCCGAGCTGCTGTACGACGGACGCGGGCCGCTGGGATTGCCCTTCCTGTATCCGGTATTCGCCGCGTGGATCTGCGCGGAATTGGCACAGTTCCCGATCAACTACGTCGGCACCGGCGTCACCGTCATGACGTTGATGTCGCTCGGAATTAGCGTATGGAGCGCCGGGGTACTGCAACGTCGTCGGCGCGGACTCGCGCTGGTCGCGATCACGATCGCCGTCGCCGCCGCCGGGCTCTGGCTCGAACCGGTCCAGCAGACTTTGCAATTCGGACAGCTCAGCGTGATTCTCATGGCGATGGTCCTGGCCGACCTCGCCATACCCAAGAACCGTTGGTATCGCGGCATTCTCATCGGCATCGCGACCGGCTTGAAGCTGACGCCCGCGGTCTTCGTCGTCTATCTGCTGATCACCCGGCAATTCAAAGCCGCGGCCACGGCCTGTGCCGCTTTCGCCGCCACTGTGGCGATCGGCTTCTGGTATCGGCCGGCGCAGGCGCTCGAATTCTGGACCACGACGATGACGTCGCAGAACCGGATCGGCTTCGCCTATGTGCAGAATCAATCGATCAACGGGCTGTTCGGTCGGCTGCAATGGTCGACCTGGGAAGACAGCAGTTCCTCGCTGGTGGTCGCCGGTCTGCTCGGACTGATCGGAATCGCGGCGGCGCGGGTCGCCTACCTGCGCGGCGACGAATTGCTCGGAGCTCTGCTCGCGGCGACCGTGATGCTGCTCGCCTCGCCGATTTCCTGGACGCACTACTGGGTGTGGATCGTGCCCGCGCTGATGTGGGTGTTCCGCGCGCTGCGTGATCGTTCGATCGCGGTGCGGATCGCGGTGCCCGCGGTCCTCTATCTCTTCGTATTCGCCTGGCCGATGCGGGTCGATCGGGTCGGCTGGTGGGATCCGGATCTGCCGCTGCTGCCGCAGGGGTTGGTCTGGGATGTGCCGCAGACCAACGGGCGGGAATACCGTTGGAACGTCTGGCAATTCCTGCTCGGAGATTCGTACACCTTGCTGGCCGTCGGTGCGCTGGTGGCGGCGAGTGTGTGGCTGCTCTGTTTCAAGTCCGGGAATCGTGCTGTCGCCGAAGCCGACTCGCCCCTGCGCGAAGTCGAGGCGTTGATCGACTCAGTGGAGGTCGACGCGGACCGTGAGCAGATTGTCGCCGAGGACCAATACGCCGGCGCTGTTGACGCGCGGCAGGGTGCGTAGGCGGCGGCGCGCGTCGTCTTCGGGCATCAGATGCGCGGTCCCGGTGTGCCAGCGACCGCGCAACCGGACTCGAACGGTGGGGTCGGCCATGATGTTTCGGATGTACTGAGACTTCTCGCCGTATTCGGAGACGAACCAGAACTGATCGCCGGTCCGGCTGCCGCCGATGGGGGTGAGGCGGGGTTCGCCGCTTTTGCGTCCCGTGGTTTCCAGTAGGGTCTGGCGGGTGAATCGCTGGGCGACCGGGTTGACGACGTTTCGCTGCATGATGGCGATGAGCTGCTGTTTTGTAGCCAGGTTCGACATGATGTCTCCCTCTTGAGATGCATGAGACAAATACTGTACTTCTGTCTCGACAGTACTGAGGTGACGCGATAGCGGCAAGGACGCCAAGCAGACCCAGCGCATCGGGGCCAAGCGGATCACGCGCCACTGGGTGCGACCGATCCCACGGCAACCGCAGAACCCGCACTCGCTCTCGGGATCCGCACTGGCTGTAGGGCCCTGTTTCGGTGCGGATCCTGAGAGGGAGTGCGGCTCTTGGGCGTGGCCGGCTGGTGGTACATCCGCAGGCAGGTTCGGGATCGGGGTCGGCGTGAACGACCACAGAACCCGCGGCTGGGCACCCCGAGGCAAGCCTCGACCAAGCGACAGATAGGTCAGCTTCGCACCCGTGATTCATCGGGCACATCTGCCTCAGCACGACATCAGGTATGCACAGGATGAATCAGGTGTGCGAAGGAGATCTCGACAACGCCACCACAGCCAGATGACCACGCCCGAACGCGAGACTGCGCACCTGACTGCGGAGGTAAGTCGGGTACGGCACACGACGTGCCCAGCACTGCTTCAGTGAAAACCTGGGTAGGTCTTCAGTTTTCGATGGCCAGGTCGCGTTGGGATGTCTTTGGCTTTACCTAGCAGTCAGGTGCGCCTGCTCCCAGAGATGATCGATAGTGCTGGGCGCGTCGGGTGGGGTACCCGACCTACCTCCCGCAGTGGGTATGGGCAACGTGGGAGTTCCGGCGTGGTTACTTGGCTGTGGTCCGGTTCAAAGAGGCATGGAAAACGAGGGGGAGCCCGGTAAGGGTAGTGATCTTTGGCG
>NZ_VXLC01000003.1 GCF_008704205.1 Nocardia colli
CGGCGCCAGCGCCTTCTCCTACCCCCTGATCTTCCTGCCATTCATCAGCTCGGCCTTCGTCCCCACCGGCTCCATGCCCGCCCCCGTACGCGCGTTCGCCGAAAACCAGCCGGTCACCTACATCGTCAACGCCGTCCGCAACCTCTTCTCCCAACAACCAGTAGGCGGCGACATCTGGATCGCCCTAGCCTGGTGCCTCGGTATCCTCGCCGTCGCCTACTTCTTCGCCATGCTCACCTACCGCCGCAAAATCTCCTGACACATCAGGCCTTCAGCGCACGGATCATGTTTACCAGTGCCTGCGCACCTGTCTGTACGAGACGATCATCCCGCGATGTTTGGTCTTCAGTTGCCCTGAAGTGGAGCTCGCCCTTCCAGCCGTCGATCGTGGCAACGAGTTCGACGTCAAGCCGTGTGCTGGCAGGATCGCCTCCCTTGGGGAGCGGCTCGGTAGCCGCTTTGACCGGCACACCGTCCGTGGTGAGAACCTTGGTCGGGTAATTCGTTGTAGGAGACGGCGGCCCGATCAAGGTACTACCCTCGAATGCGACCCCGAACAAGGACACATATCCGAGCGAAGAAGGCGATGTGGATCCGTCGTTCTTCTCGTAGGTACACCCGTTACCGCTACCGATCTTGTCGGTCAGCGCTTTTCCGCCGACGCCAACGCTGGTCTTCAGATCATCGGTACCGGATTGGATTGCGAAAAACTGTCTCGTAGAATCGCACAATGCCTGGATAGTGTGATTGTTGTCCGGATACTCATACTTCTCGGGTTGTGGACGCGGAAATAGTCCACAACCAGAAACCAGGACAATGATCGCCGAAATGCCCAGCAGGCTCCGCACATTCATGTCGCCTGCCACGCGGCGCCGGGGGATGTGATGTTGAAATCATTGGAATCGCAGCCTTCGTCGAGAGTCATTGCGAACAGGTCGATTCCGATCAAGTCAGTGGCCACTTTTCCCCCTGATCAGTCCCCACACGATCAGCCATGGTGCATCAGCAATCCGGCTGCTGCCGGACAGACCCTACCGTTCTGCTCATCGCGCCTGCAAGGCCGATGTAGGCATGTGGTCGAGTTGCCATCGCCTGCCGTCCTGTTGGGCGGCGCCACAATCTATTTACGTCGCATCGGCTTGGAGCCCGGTTCGCCGCTCATACCCGATCGTCGGCGGTATTCGACGTTGCGGGATCGCCGGAGGGGAGTGGGATGTCGGTGTCGAGGGAGAGGGGGAGGCCGAGGGCTGGGGTGTTGTCGGGGGTCCAGGTGAATTTTTGGGCTCGGGTGGTTCGGCGGTCGTAGGTGTATTCGCTGGTGTCTTTGGCGTGGTAGACGATCCAGTCCTCGGTGCCGTCGGGGCTTTGGAAGAAGCCGTTGGAGCCGGGGCCGAAGACGCCGGCCGGGTCGTTGCGGGTGAAGAGTGCGGTTGGGTGTTGGCGCCAGTTGGCGGGGACGAGGGGGTCGGCGCCGGGTGGGAGGGAATGCATCCATAGCTGGTAGTCCGGTTTGCCGGTGTCGCAGGTGGAGTAGACCAGATAGGTGGTGCCGTTGCGTTGGATTGTTGTCGGGGCTTCGCGGACCTCGTCGCATCCGCCCGCGGACGGCAGATACACGGCTCGGCCGGACACGGTGACGGGGTCGCTCATCGGGGCGATGTGCAGGAGGTTGTTCGGGCCGCTCCACAGCAGGTAGAGCTGATCGCCGAGCTGGAGCAGTTCCGGATCGATCGACCATACTTCCGGAGCGCCGAGCTGCCCCGCGAAGGTGTACGGGCCCAACGGATCTGAACCCTCGGACTGCAAGACGTAGAGGCGGTGACCGTCGCGGCTGCCGTCGCCGGCGCTGTAGTAGAAGTACCAATGTCGGTCGAGCAGACGGAAAGACGGCGCCCACATGTCCTGATTGCGGGTGGGATCCGGGTCGCACCAGACCGTATTCGGTTGTGCGGCAGCCAGATCGGCAAGCGAAGATGCCTTCCAGATCCGCAAGGCGGTGTTCTGGCTGGTCGAAAGGTAGTAGTTCCCTGCGTAATAGGTCAGGAACGGATCGGCCGCCGGATTCAACGCATTGCGAAACGTCCCGCCGGTTCCCGCACTGTGTGGATGCTCGACCATCGAACGTCACCCCATCGTCGCGGATCTCGTAA
Source organism: Nocardia colli (assembly GCF_008704205.1). Lineage (GTDB taxonomy): Bacteria > Actinomycetota > Actinomycetes > Mycobacteriales > Mycobacteriaceae > Nocardia > Nocardia colli. The sequence continues at coordinate 2,151 of NZ_VXLC01000003.1, forward strand.
CGTGCGCTCGCCCAGAACTCTAGGCCATCCCTCGGCGCCGACCACCCGGAAACCGCTGGATCATGGCGCTGTGATTCACAGGAATTGCCCGCTGGCCAGGTAGGGCGCTGGAGTCGGCATCCCACGCACAGCGATATAGCCTTCCTGGCCGATCCGGAGTCCGGCGGCCAATCCGACGTCGATCGCCCACTCGTTCGCGGTGGTGATGCAGTTGACGAGCGTGTCGGCGTCCGCGGCGGCGAGCGCCTCCCACAGCAGGTTTTCCGCGGTCCGCTGATCAGCGGCGGCAAGCAGAATCGGCCGTCCTCGGCCATCGAGGTAAACGTAGCCCGGCGCGGCCCGGGACACGACCAGGCGATGACCGGCCAGCAGATACTGGTGATCAGCCCCGTGACCGCCCCCGCGGAGCCGCTGGTCCAGCCGGTCCATCCACTCGAAATCGTCAGCCGACCCCTCGGACAGTCCGGTCACCGCCGCAAGTTCGGTGCGATCGACCGTGCCGATCATGCGCATCTGCGGATGCAGCGAGAACCCGGCCAGTCGGTAGCGTCGAGTGGCGCCGGGATGCACGGACGAGGAGAACATTCCTTGACGACCATCGGCGTGAGTCAAAACCGCGTCGAGTAACCGTTTCCCGATGCCCTGCCCTTGGCGGCTCGACAACACCCCGTAGGTTGCCAAGTACCACAGGCGATCTCGATTCTGCGCGACCGCGAATCCGACGATCTGCGCACCGTCGGCCGCAACCCAGCAACCTTGCGGGTCGACCCCGAGGAAGTAGCGCATGCGATCGATCCAGCGCTCGGCGGCGAGTTCCGATCGAGGCTCGGGTTCGGGTTCACCGACCCGCCGATCACGTCGATCACTGTCGAGAAAGACCGCAGCGGAGGTGCGTTCCGCACCGGGCAAGTCGCCCGCGTGCATCGGCCTGACCTCTACACAATCCATCCGCTCACGGTACGAACTACGCCGGTGGAGGGGAAATGATTTTCAGGATCGGTTGGGGAACTCCCGTTGGGCGGCTGGCGTGCCTGCGGCGTCGTAGAGAACTTGCAGGTTGTCGCGGCCGAAGAATTCGGTGGCGTCGAGTCCGCCGCCGATCAGCGTGAAGTATTGCGCCCGTCCGAGTTCGCTGCCGGCGGCGGCGCCGAACGCGGCTCGGTACAGCGGCGGAAGCGCCAGTTCGGCGAGGGTGTGGGTGAATTCGTAGTACGGGGCGGAACGCTTGTCGCGCAGCCGTTCGTAGTCGCGCACCGCCTCGTCGATGGGTTGCGCACCGGACAGGCCCGCGTGCAGGTGATCTGCGAGCAATTCGGCGTAGACCAGCGCGTCGGAGATGCCCGCCCCGGTGTACGGGTCCTTGTGGTAGCCGGCATCGCCGACCAGCGCCCAGCCGGGGCCCGCGGAACGGCGGTAATAGTTCTCCGAATAGCGCATGACCCGGAATCGTTCGGCGCGGCTGCCGCAATCACGGAGTCGGGCACCGAAATCCGGCGCGATCTGATCGAACACCTGGTGAAAGTTGCCCTCGACATCCGCACGGAAGTCCGCGAACCGATCCAGCCTGCGCATCACGGCGACCACATGCTGGTTGTCGTTGGTCGGCCAGGCGCCGAACCACTGCCGATCGCTGCTGGCCCGGATCTGCCAACCCCAGTCGAGCCCGTCGTAGTAGTTGTAGGCGAAGAACCCGGACGGCGGCACCACGTGGTGATACTCGGCATCCACCAGATTGCCGACAGTGGAATTGCGTCCGTCCGCCCCCACGACGAAATCGGCGCGGAATTCCTGCTCGCGCCCGCCCGCGGAACTACCCCGCACCCCGGCGACCCGCCCCTCCCGCCACACCAGATCGGTGACGGTGAACTTCTCCAGCACGTCGGCGCCGGCCGCCCGCGCGGCGTCGACCAGCAGCGCGTCGAGCACGGTCCGGCGCGGGGCGTAGGTCGCGATGACGCCATCGATCTCGGCGAATCCGGAGAGCGTGGACGAGAAATTCAGGCGGCGTATCGGAGTGGCGCCCGACGCAGCCAGCTTGTCCAGCAGCCCCCAATCGCGCAGCCGCGCGATGCCCAGCTGAAGGATGTAATGCGTGGAAACCGTATCGCTCGGAAAGCTGTTCCGGTCGACCACGAGCACCCGATGCCCCTGGCGGGCCAGCAGCATGGCCAATGGCGAGCCGGCGCAGCGCGCACCGACGACGATGACGTCGTACATGAGAAAATGACTCCTTTATCGCCCGTCAGCAATTCTGACCCGTTTCGAACCATAGAATGCGTTGCCGCGCAAGGGAACCGGCCATTCGGACGAATAATTCCGCCGAGCGGCCGGGCTGCGGCGGTAGCCGATCGGCGGTGCTCGAAAGGCTTGTCGGCCCCTCTGTTTCAGCCATTCGGCGGGGCGTAATGCGTCTCGCCCGTGGGTAGCGTCGACCTGGTGAATCAGGAAACGATATTTGACCTGGCATATCGTAAGATCTGGTTAGTCGTCGGCGCCGCCGCTTTGGTCCTGACCGCCTGTTCGGCAACGACCGAGGAGCGACTCGTCGCGGATATCCGGGCCGATACGAATCGAGACGGCATCGTCGACGGAAAGGATGTCGGCGACGGCATCGAAAAAGGCAAATGGACAGCCGAATACGGCGCGATCGTGCTGCCGAACATCGGGGATGTGGCGCGCCGCTGCCCGACGAGCCGAAGCCCGGTGTCCGACGCCGAACTCGCCGGATGTCACGACGCGGCCGATGACGTCGCGCGCGCACCGGACTACCTGGCGCCCATGATGACCATGCCGGTCGGGCGCGGCGTCGCCGGAATGACCGGGCGGGTGGAACCGATGGGCGTCGGCGCCGACAAGATCCGCATCTTCGTCAAGCGGCAAGATTCCTGGATCAGGTTGCGGCCCGATGAGAATCTGACCGACGCCGAATTACGTGACGGTGCCACCCTGGGCATCGACTCCCGAGATGTCGTGCGTGACCGGGCCGTGTGGGATGGCTCCGTCACCGTTCGTTTCACCGTCCGAACCGGCGGCCGAACGGTCACCGACGATATCGCCCTGCGAGTAGCTCCGCTCCTCCTGCACAGCCACAACCAGAACGCCGAGGCGCTGGTGATCCCGTCGAGCGCCGACGACCCGGCGTATGACCGATTCGTCGGTGATTTGACCGCCGCCGCGCAGGCCAGCGGCGTGACCGCACCGCTGATCACCATGAATACCACCGACACCTGGGCACAGGATTTCGTCGAATTCGGCTACGTCTCGATGCCCGGCGCGGGCGGAAAGACCATTTCGCTGCGCGTCGCGATCCGCTCGCCGCAACCGGAGCGGGAAGGCGGCCGGTCCGTCTTCGACCTCAGAGGACCCGGTATGGGCGCGATCCAGCTCGGCGGCGCCGGTGATCGCCACGTGGACTCGTTCGGCAATGTCGAGACGATCCCGCCGTACACGCACAACGGAAACGAGTTTCCGCAGGGCCGCGTGATCATCGGCACCGGCAACCGGAACGATGCCACCGTCGGCAGCCCGGAGCTACAGAAATTCTTTGCCGCCCAGCAGATTCAGCCGCCGCTGACCCTGGACACCACCTGGCTGGTGGTCGGCCACGTCGACGAGTTCATCCAGTTCCTGCCGACTCCGTCCGGTCGAGGGTGGCGGCCCGCGGTCTCCGATCCGCGGCGCGGGCTCGAATTACTGCGCGAACAGCAACGAGCCGGTCACGGCGCCGAACCGGCGTTCTCCAAACCGGGCGCACCCGACCGGACCATCGACAACGTCCTGGCGGACCAGCGCTTCGTCGCCGACAACGAATTCGCGGCCCGCAAAATCGACGAGAACGTCGAGCGCGTGTTCCAGGAGACCGGTACGAAACCCGAAGACTTCGTACGCATTCCAGGTCTCTACGAGCTGTCGGCCGGCATCGACGACGAACCGGACGCACTGGTCAGCTTCTACCCGGGTGCCATCAACGGAGTCCTGATCAACGCGTCGAACTACATCGCGCCGCGGCAATGGGGCCCGGTCGTCAACGGGCGCGACGTGTTCGAGGCCGCGGTCACCGACGCCTACCGGTCCGCCGGAGTCTCGGTGCACTATGTCGACGACTGGGAGACGCTGCACGTGGCGGGCGGCGAAATACATTGCGGCACAAATGTGCTCCGGCAGACCGGAATTCTGCCGATCGCCCGGTGAACACCGGGCGGGTATAGGCGAAAACTACCGATGCGACCGCTCAGCTCCATGGCGAGGCTGGTGGCAACGCATTCGAGGACCGAGGAGTGGATAACGTGGCTTGGAGCACTCGCCAGCTCGCCGAACTCGCCGGCACCAGCATCCGGACCGTGCGGCACTATCACGACGTCGGCCTGCTGGCCGAACCCGAACGAATGCCCAACGGCTACAAGAGTTACGACGAGACCCATCTGGCCCGCCTGCTGCGGGTCAAACACCTTGCCGATCTGGGCTTCTCGTTGGCCCAGATCGCCAGGATGGGCGAGACCGGACCGTCCGAGCAATCCGTGCGCGCCTTGGACGCCGACCTCGCCGCGGCCATCGAACGGCTGCAACGGATGCGCGCCGAACTGGCCCAGACCCTGCACCCGGTCGACATCCCCGCGAGACCGGCACCGGCCGGCCTCCAGCCGATCGGATGACGATCCCCGCCAACCGGCTGGAACATCCGCGCCGGACGGCCGCTATCGGTGATCCGCGCTATCCAGCCGGCTATTGCCGAGGCACCCTTGGCGGACATTTCGTTGATGAAAGTGTGTTCATGATTCGCGTGGCAATAGTGGACGACGAGGCGCTCGTGCGATCGGGTTTCACGCTGATCCTCGGCGCCGCCGACGATATCGAGGTCGTCGTCACCAGCGATGGAATGGGCGCGGTCGGCGCGATCCGGGCGGCGGATCCGCAGGTCGTGCTGCTCGATATCCGGATGCCGAACGTCGACGGCCTGCACATCCTGTCGAAGCTGCTCGAAGCGCCGCAGCCGCCGATCGTGGCCATGCTGACGACCTTCGCCGCGGACGAGTACATCGCCGACGCATTGCGCAGGGGCGCTTCCGGTTTCATCCTCAAGGACACTGAGCCGCAGCATCTCGGCGCGATGGTCCGGGCGTTGGCGGGCGGCGCGGTGGTGCTGTCGCCGAAGGTCACCAAGGCGGTGGTCGAAAGCTATCTCGACACGGTCGACACCGGGGCGCCCGAACTGGTGCGGCGGCTGACGAATCGGGAGCGGGACATCGTCGTGCTCATCGCGGACGGCTTGTCCAACGCGGACATCGGCGTGCGTCTGCATCTGAGCATGGGGACCGTAAAAGACTCCGTCAGTGCGATTTTCGCCAAGCTGAACATCAGCACCCGGGTGCAGGCCGCGCTGATCGCCGAGCGGGCCGGCATCCTCCGCGCCGACCTACCGTGAGCGGACGCAAACCGGGCTGGCCGGTCGCCGTCGACCTGGTTCTGGCCGCGATCGGGGCCTTCGACGTCTGGTGCAATCGCGATGTGCCCCTTGCCATGTGGGAGATCGGCGTCGCGCTGCTCGCCGCGGCGGGGTTGCTCCTGCGCCGGTGCGCGCCGATCGTCGCGTTCGCATGCACGTTGCCGGCGACGATGCTGGTCGGGGCGCTGCTGGCGCCGATGGCGGCGATGTATTCGGTGGCGCGTAGTTCGACGCCGCGGTGGATCGTCGCGGTGTTCGCCGTCCTGCTCGGGGCGTCCTGCCTGTATACCTCGCCCGATGGCGATTTCCGGTTGACCGATCTCGAATTCCTGCTCCACCAAATAGTTTTCGCCACGCTGGTCGGCGCGGGACCGGCCGCGCTGGGGTGGCTGGTGGCGACGCGACAGCGGCTGGCCCGGCAGATGGACGAGATCGACCGCGTCTACGCCCACGAACGCGAGCTGCAAGTGGCGGCCGCGCGGGATCGCGAACGCGCCGAATTGGCCAGGGAGATGCACGATGTGGTCTCCCACCAGGTCAGTCTCATCGCGGTGCAGGCCGGAGCCCTGCAGATGGTGAGCACTGATCGCGATGCTCGCTCGGCCGCGGATGTCATTCGCAAACTCAGCGTCAAAACCCTCGACGAGCTGCGGCACATGGTGAAGGTCCTGCGCGCCCCGGCCGCGGCGGGCGAGATCGGCCCGCAACCGTCCATCGACCATCTTCCGGCGCTCCTGGCCAATAGCGCCCTACCGGTCGAACTGATCGGCCAGTGGCCGGAGAACCTGACGCCGGCCGGCGAACGCGCCATCTATCGGACGGTTCAGGAGGCGCTGACCAATGTGCACAAGCACGCGCCCGGCGCGGCGGTGACCATCGCCTCCGCGTACACCGATCGTGCTGTGACAGTGTCGATTACGAACACCAGGTCCGAGGAGCCGCCGGTGGAACTGCCCAGTGCGGGTTCCGGCATCGCCGGTCTACGTCAACGCGCGCAGCTGCTGGGCGGAACGGTTACGGCACAGGCACTTCCGGACGGCGGTTGGACCGTGCGTCTCCAATTGCCCCGAACCTGAGCACAAATGGCCTGCCGGTCCTGAACCAGGGAACAGGGGAGAGCCCCGGTGCGGACCGGCAGGCCGCCTGGTGATCGAACCGGCGGCGCGCGACCGAGCGAAGACGACGGACTCTCGGATCCCGTGGCCGGTGGCTCAAACGATCACCCCTTCGACGCTAGTCGTGCAGCCGCGCAGGCGGATCCCCCCGATCAGCTGAATCCACCCGCCACTCGGCTGGCGCGGATACCGTCAGCGAGGTGGTCCGAGGACAGCAACCCGTGGCGTGAAGTTCGTGGGGAATCCGGCCCCGTCGAGTACAACCGACCGGGCGGCCGTCGCGCATCTCCCACAGCGGATGCAGGATCCGGGATCTCGGACGGCCGTCGCCGCTCACCGAAGTGATTGTGCACCAGACGATCTCCTGGGTGAATCGAAAGAAGTCGGCTTGGATCGCTTCGAATGTCGCCGCCATGCGGCACCTCCTGAACTTGTTTCACGATGTCCGGCACGGACTGCTATCGCGTTTGCCGCCGCGCGCACAGCGGTCGACGTCAGCCGCGGTGGACCGCGCCCCGAATACACCAACCGGTCTCGCGTTCCTTCACCGCAGCCCGGTGCGCAGGGCATCGACGCGGCCGACGGCCGCGCGGAACGCCGCGGGATCGAGCCCGCCGTTGGTGTAGGCATCGGCCAAAGCTGTTGTGGCGTCGCGTCCTTGGTCGAGGTCGCGGGCCGAGCACAGGATCAGATCCATCCCGGCGGCAGCGGCGGTTACCGCGCGTTGGCCGGTGTCGCCGAAGGCGCTCAGCGCGCCGGCCTCCAGCGCATCGGTGATGGTCACACCGCGAAAGCCGTTGTGGCCGCGCAGTTCCTGGTTGATGATGGTGGGGGAGAGTCCCGCCGGGCGGTCCGCGTCGAGGGCGGGATAGGTGGCCCAGGACATCATCACCAGTTTCACTCCCGCGACCACGGCCACGGAGTACGGGACCTCGTCGCGCGACCACAGCGTGGACCGGCTCACTGGAAGCGTCACGGGGCCGAGATCGGTGTTTTCTCCGGCCGGAGCGGAGCCGAGGCCCGGAAAGTGCTTGGCCGTCGCGGCAATACCCGTCGACTGTTGGGCCGCGATGAACGCCGAGCCGAGCGCGGCGACAACCAGCGGATTGTCACTGTAGGAGCGCTGATAACGGTCGATGAAGTTGCCGGGCGTGTCGTAGACATCCAGCACCGGCGCGAGATTCACGTTCATCCCCACGCCACGCAGATTGTTCCCCGCCCCGAACCCCGTGCTGACCGCGGCTCCCAGCGAATTCGCGGACTGACCGACCTGCTTCGCCGACAGCACCGGCTCACCAGGCAGCCGCCGCACCAGCCCGCCCTCCTGATCCGTCATCAACAACAACGGCGCCGAGATAGGACTCTGCGCTTGGGCCTGCCGCAACCGAGCAACCACCCCGGCGATCTGGTCGGTACTCGAAATGTTCTCCCCGAAGAAGATCACCCCGGCCGCCCGTCCGCCCCGAATGTCCTCGAACAGCGACTCCGGCGGAACCAGCCCCGGATACGAGTAGATCACCCGCTGCCCGGCCAGCTGCTGCGGAGTCAACCCGGGATCCGCCCCGGCCGTTGCCCCCACGAACCCCGCGGACACCAACAGCAACGCCAAGACGGCCGCGAAGAGCCCCCGAAAACGACTCCTGCCCCAGCTAATCGGTTGCGCCATAACGGAACTCCCTGTTCACCCGACTCCCCCAATGATCCCTCACCCGTCGGCCCGCCGTGCCGACTTCACGTCCTTTGCCGCCAAATATGTTCGTGTGCGTCGCACTGCCGTAGTCCTCCGATATAGGGTCTGAACTGGGGTTCGATTCCTTTCTCATCGCGTGCTGGTCGTAACGGATGACGGGTCCGACCAGCGGGGCCGGTGCAGAGGAGCGTGTATGGCGAGAACGCAGTTACTTCGGCTCAGGCTCGGCGCATGATGCCGGAGCGGGAGCAGTTCGCTGCCGAGACCGCGGGGTTTCGGCGGGAGTTGCTGGCGCACTGTTATCGGATGGTCGGGTCGGCGCAGGACGCCGAGGATCTGGTGCAGGAGACCTACCTTCGGGCGTGGCGGTCGTATGCCGGGTTCGAGGGGCGGGCGTCGGTTCGGGCCTGGCTTTATCGGATCGCCACCAACGTTTGTTTGACGGCGTTGCGGCGGCGGCAGGTTCGGGTGTTGCCGTCGGGTCTGTCGGGTGCGTATGAGGGCCCTGATCGAGCGCCGAGTCTGGTTGCGTCGGCGGATGTTTCGTGGTTTGAACCATTACCTGACGAGTGGGTCATTCCGGCCGGGGACGATCCGGCCGAGGTTGTGGTCGCTCGTGAGTCGCTGCGGTTGGCGCTGATCGCGAGCCTTCAGCATCTGCCTGCGCGGCAACGCGCGATCCTCCTCCTGCGGGAGGTGCTGGCGTTCTCGGCGGCCGAGACCGCGGCGATTCTCGGTACCACCACCGCGGCGGTCAAAAGCGGTTTGCAGCGGGCTCGGGCACGGCTCGATGAACTCGATCCGAAGCCGGCGGAATTGCTCGAACCGGCCGATCGGCGGGCACGTGCGCTGCTGGATGGGTACATCGCGGCGTTCGAGCAGTCCGATGCGAAGCTGTTGGAACAGGTGTTGCGCACGGATGCCACGCTCGAGGCGACACCGTTCCGCGATTGGTCGGCGGGGCGGACGATGTGTATCCGCATGCTCGGCAACTACGTGCTGGGGGCGCCCGGTGACTGGCGGATGTTCGCGACCACCGCGAACGGGCAGCCTGCCGCAGTGGTCTATCACCGGGATGTGGATGGCGTGCTGCGGGCATACGGTGCCGTTGTGCTGGAAGCGACCTCCGGCGGGGTGTCGCGGGTGGTCGCGTTTCACCATTCCGCTTTGGTCACAACGACGTTCGGCTTCCCGGACGTGCTCACGGACTGACCTGGGCTGGTGCCTGCCGTGTGTGGGCAGGCACCAGCACGCTCAGGGCAGCAAGGCGAGTTTGCCTACGGTCGCTCTGTTTTCGAGTTCCGCGAGCGCCTTCGGGCCGTCGGCCAGTGCGTATGTGGTGGGTTGTCCGGGGGTGAGCACGCCCGCGGCGATGAGCTCGAACAGCTCGCCCATGAGTTCACCGAAGAGCTGCGGTGTGCGCTGGACGAGTATGCCGACATTGAGGCCGATGAGGTGGATCTGGTGTCTGTACACCAGGTCCCAATTGGTGACCGAGGCCTCGCTTTCTGCCAACCCTGAGACGATGACCCGGCCGGTAACACGTTTGGCCACAGCAAGACTCGTATCGAAAGTCGCTCCGCCCACCGACTCCAGCACCACATCGACGCCCGCGCCGTCGGTCAACTCCAGTACCTCGGCAGCGAGGTCCGCACCGCGGGAGTTGAGCACATGGTCGGCGCCCAGTGCCCGCACTGTGTCGTGTTTGCCCGGCGAGGCGGCGGCGATGACCGTCGCGCCGTAGTGCTTGGCCAGCCGCACCGCGGCCTGCCCGGTCGCACCGGCCGCGGCATGGATCAGCACGGTCTGCCCGGCGGCGACGTCGCCGAGGGGTTTGAGCGCGGCCAATGCCGTCGGCCAGTTCACGATCAGGCCCAGCGATTGCTCGGCGGTCCGGCCGGCGGGCACCGGCGCCGCTGCGGGCAGCACCATGTATTCGGCGAAAGCGCCTGAGCCGACTCCGACTACGCACGTCCCGATGCTCAGATCGGTCACCGCCTCGCCCACGGCGACGATCTCACCCGCCGCCTCGAAACCGGGTACGTACGGCGGCTGCGGGTTGTCGGAAGTGGCGCCGTGCGTCTGCGAGATATCGCGGAAGTTCACGCCGGCCGCGGTGACCCGAATCAGGATGTCGTTCCGGCCGGGGACCGGTACCGGTGCGTCGGTGATCAGTCGCATGTCCTGCGGGCCGTTCAGTGACGTCTGCTGAAGTGCGCGCATGGTGACGGGGAGGCGCAAGGCAATCAGCCCTTCTACTCGGTGAGTGGGATCGAGCCCGGGCCGGGCCCCTCACCATGTAGACCTCCGTCGTCACCGAAAGGAATCGTCAAAGGCGTTGATCGAGATCCGCTTCGACGGCAAACCGGCGAGCCGCAAGCCGAGCCGCGTAGCGGTCCTTGCGGTTGCGAAGTGCCGTAACGATGACCATGGACGGGTCGGGGGTTGTGCTCCGCGAAGCGCACCCACAACGGCTTCGTCCGGTCTGTACGGGACATCTCGTTCCTCTCGGAACCCGCCGCCCGATCCCCGGACTCTCCGGGATGGGGCGGCTAGGTTTGCCATTTCATGGCGACACCTTCCTTTGGATTATGTATCCGCCTGGCCGGCAGACTCGGTACGACGCACCGCGGCGCCGTCGAGCTGGTCGATCGTGACGATGGACGGTTTACGCTCGCGTTGCAGGTCTTTCGCGACATCTTCCGCGTCGCGAAGGACGCGAACAGCGTTGTGCCAGGTCAATTTTCCGATGTCGGATTCGGACCAGCCGCGCCCGAGGAGTTCGGCGATCAGACCCGGGTACCCGGAGACGTCGCCCAGATCCGCAGGCAGGTAGTCGGTACCGTCGAAGTCGCCGCCGAGACCGATATGGTCGACGCCGACGATGTCGCGCACGTGCTCGAGATGATCGGCCACCGCCGCCGACGTCACCTGCGGGCGTGGGTGAGTGGCCTCGAACGTCCGGCGGCATTCCATCGCCTCCGGCGACCAGTCCATCCGGTGGAACCCTTGGGTCAGCACGTATTCGTCGGCCGCCGCCGCCCAGTCCTTGGCGGCGGGTGCCAGGAAATACGCGACGAACGCGGTCATCGCCACGCCGCCGTTGGCGGGCAGCGTCGCCAGGACATCGTCGGGGATATTGCGCGGGTGGTCGCAGATCGCGCGGGCGCAGGAGTGCGAGAAGATCACGGGCGCTTCGGAAACCGCGATCGCCGCCCGCATGGTGTCGGGCGCGACGTGGGAGAGGTCGACCAGCATGCCGACGCGGTTCATCTCCCGCACCACCTCTTCGCCGAAGGCGGTCAGCCCACCGGCCTTCGGCTCGTCGGTGGCCGAATCCGCCCACGGCACATTGTCGTTGTGCGTGAGGGTCATGTACCGCACGCCCAGTTGATGCAGCGTGCGCAGCGTCGCGAGCGAGCTGTTGATGCTGTGCCCGCCCTCGGCGCCGATCAACGACGCGATCCGGCCCGCGGCGCGGGCGGCCTCCATGTCGTCGGCGGTGGCGGCCGATTGCAGCCGATCGGGGAACCGGTCGATCAGCGCCCGGACGAAGTCGATCTGTTCGAGGGTGGCGCTGACGGCGGAGTCCCCGGTCAAGCTGCTGGGTACGTACACCGACCAGAACTGCGCGCCGACACCACCGGCGCGGAGCCGGTCGAGATCGGTATGCAGTCGTCCGGTCTGATCGGCCGCCAGGTCGATGGCGTCGAGATCGTAACCGGCCTCGGTGCGCATGGCCCAAGGAAGATCGTTGTGGCCGTCCACCACCGGGGTGTCGCGGAGGATGGCGTGTGCTCGATCGAGATGAGGAGAAGTCACGCCTCCGTTCTATACGCGCGACGCATGGGCGTCGACTGCGTTTACGCGTCGAGCACCTTCCCCGGATTGAACAGGCCGAGGGGGTCCAGGGTGCGCTTGATCGCGATCATGAGATCGACGGCCGCGCCGTGTTCCTCGCGCAGGTACTTCTTCTTGGCGAGGCCGATCCCGTGCTCGCCGGTCGCGGTTCCGCCGACGGCTAGTGCGTGGTGGACCAGGCGGGCGGAGAACTCTTGCACCGCAGCGTGATTGAGGTCGGTGTAGGGGACGATGGTGTGCACGTTGCCGTCGCCGATGTGCCCGGCGACGCTGACGTCCAAGCCGAGTTCTTCCCCGGTCCGAGTCGCGGTATCGACCGCGGTGGCGAGTTGTGCGTAGGGGACGGCGGTGTCGGTCACCATGAATTGGCTGCCTGGGTGGCGTGCCTTGAGCGCGAAGTAGAGGTTGTGCCGGTCTTCCCAGAGCGCGTGCCGCTCGGTGTGGGTGCGTGCGGCCGAGATATCGATGGCCTTGTGGGCCTGCACGATCCGCCGGATCTCCTGCTCCTCGGCGACGCCCGCCGGTTCCGACGACGATTCGATGTCGATGAACAAGGCCGGTGACTCGGCATAGCCCGCGCCACGAAACTCGTTGAGCGCGATCATGCCCGGGGCGTCCACCAGCTCCAGCCTGCTCACCGGCAGCGCCGCGCCGATCATGTCGAGCGCGGCATCGACTGCGGCGGACACGGTGGGGAACGAGATGCGCAGCGAGCGTATCCATTCCGGAATCGGATGCAGGCGGACGGTCAGTTCGGTGATGATGCCGAGTGTTCCGGCGGAGCCGATGAGCAGGTCCTTGAGGTCGTAGCCGCTCGACGATTTGCGGACTGCGCGGCCGAGCCGCACGACGGTCGCGTCCGGGAGAACAGCTTGCAGGGCAAGGACATTCGCGTGCATTCCACCGTAGCGGACGGTGGTGGTGCCGCTGGCATTGGTCGCGGCCATTCCGCCAAGCGAAGCGTCGGCGCCGGGGTCGACTGTGAATTGCAGACCGAATTCTGCTGTCGCGGCGTTGAGTTGGGTGCGGGTGACGCCCGGTTGCACCGTGGCGGTGAAATCTACGGGGGAGATATCCAGGATCGAATTCGCCTGAGACAGGTCGACGATCAGCTCGTTGCCCTGGGCGAGCAGATGCCCTTCCAAACTCGTTCCGGCGCCGCGGGAGATGAGCGGGGTTCGGGTCGCCTGCGCCCAGTGGACCAGCGCGGCAACCTCGTCCGCGTCGGCCGGGTAGGCGACTCCGGACGGTCGTTGCCCGGCCTGCCCGGTCTCATCGACCGTGAACTGGTCGAGAACCGCGGGGCGAGTGTCGATCTCGATGGGCGGACCGTCGAACGAGATGGTCATCGTGCTCCTCCATCCGGGCTGGGCTCGAAGCCGGTGCCCGCATGGTAGGTCTCGTGTGTCGGCCCTCGCCAGCGATCGAGGTCAGTCGATCGGGGTCAGGGGGTGTCCAGTGCGGTCGCGGGGACACCGTAGGGCAGGAAGCGGACGCGACGCCGTTCGTCGGTGTTGTCGCGATGCGCGCGCAGGGCCTCGAGCTCGCTCGGGAACACCTGCTCGATCCTGGCCTCGCCGTCGTCGACGATGCTGTAGATGACCCACACCCCGCTGCCGGTCTCGCCGGTGGTCTCGTCCTCCGGTTTCGTCGTCCGCGGCCGCTCCGGCTGCACGAACTGACCGAACAGCGACGCCAGCGTATTCACGCCGCTGCGATCGACATACTCGCCGGCCTTTCCGATGAGGTCGCGGATTTCGATCCCCGCCTCCCGCAACGCGCGTTCGAATTCTTCCGGACCGATCCCAAAAGGTCTATCGGATGCCATCACATTGCTCCTGGAGGTGAATTCAGCGCTTCCCCCCAGTGTCCTCGCGCCACCCCGATTCCGCCACGACCGGGCCAGGACGCCGGGTCAGAGCCCTATTCGATGCCCTCGTACCCCACCCCGCTAACGAGTCGGACATCTGAGTGCCGCTGTACCGGCAGGCCCGGACGACTCGGTCCGTAGACTTTCATCCGTGACCGATATCGCGGACTTTGCTCGGCTGATCGATGGTGATCATGGCCTTTGTGTGGTGTCTACCTCGAGGGCGGATGGGACCGTTCAGTCCTCGCTGGTGAATGCGGGGGTGCTGGCGCATCCGCAGACGGGGGAGCGGGTGGTGGGGATGGTGATTCGTGGGGGCACACGGAAATTGGAGAATCTGCGGGTTCGGGCGCGGATGACGGTGGTTGCTCGGGTCGGGTGGGCCTGGGCGGCGGTTGAGGGGGCGGTGTGGATCGTGGGGCCTGATGACGAGGTGCCGGGGATCGACGGCGAACGGCTGCGGGTGTTGTTGCGGGAGGTGTTCACCGCGGCGGGTGGGACGCACGACGACTGGGACGAGTACGACCGGGTGATGGCTGCGGATCGGCGCGCAGTCGTTCTCGTCGTCCCGGAGCGCGTGTACGGGAACGGCTGAGACGACGAGAAGTCGACTGCGGCAAGCGGTTTCGGTTATCCGCTGCCGCCGCGGTAGATGGTCGGCATGGAACCAGGGGGCTGCGGGGACCTGCCGTAACAGCTGAACGGCGGATTCTGCGATTGGACCGCGCAGAGACTCGCGCCCTGCGGTGTAGCTCAACCACATCGGCATGTTGTCGGACTGCATCGCGGGTCCGCCGATCGGCGCCTGCAGCCACTCGCGTCGATCCTGATAGTCCGTTGTTCGACGAGGCCGGCCACCTCTTGCCGTCTTGGGCATCGGTCCAGTTGCCTCGTCAATTTTGCCGCGTCGGCCGCCCTCCCGCTGGTAATGTCCGAGCGGTGGCGAGGGGAGTTGACGGTGATCGCAAAACCCGAAACACTCGACATACGAAGGGCTTTCATCGCCGTAGCGACAGCGGTCGTTGTCGCGATTGCGGCCGGATGTGGTCTCACGGTCGAACAGCTCCCGCTGCCCATGCCCGGCGTCAGCGGCGAGACTTACACGATCCACGCGGTGTTCGAGAACGTGCTGAACCTGCCGAACCGGGCGAAGGTCAAGATCGGTGGTTCCGACGTCGGCGTGGTCTCCAGTATCAAGACCAAGAACTTCCAGGCGGTCGTCGACCTGACCATCCGCAAGGACATCGAGCTGCCTGAGGGCAGCACGGCCGAGCTCCGGCAGGCCGCGCCGCTCGAAGATGTGTTCGTCGCGGTGTCGAGACCGCGGACCGAACCGGGCGCGAGAATGCTCAGCGACGGTGACACGATCGGCCTGAACCGGACCTCGGCCGGTGCGACGGTCGAACAACTGCTGATCACGGTCTCGCTGTTGTTCGACGGTGGTGGCCTCGTGCGCCTCGGCCAGCTGACCTCGGAGCTGGATTCGATCGTCGGCGGTCGCGGTGGCGAGCTGTCCCGCCTGATCGCCGAAATGACCGGTGTGGTCGGCAGTTTGAACGCGAACAGCGCGAAAGTCGATGGCGTCCTGAAAGAATTCAGCACACTGGCGAATACCATCGAGGCCCGCCGCGGCGAGATCGGCCAGGTGGCCGACACACTGCCGCAGATGATCGGCACCATCGCCGAAAGCAACCGGGCCATCGGCGATTTGCTGACCAAGGTATCCAACACGACCGCCGCACTCGGCGACTACGCAGACACGACCGGCCAGCAGCTCGGCACCCTCCTCGTCAACACCCGCCAGTTGATGAGCGCACTCGCCGCCACCGGCGACAATTTCGAAGTCCTCTTCGATCGGCTGCACACGATCACCCCCAAACTCGATGCGGCCGTGCGCGGCAAGAGCTACGCGTTCTTCTTCACCGCGACCAACCTCGACCTCAGCGCACTGACCGACCCGCACGGCGGATTGCCGGACCTGCGCGACCTCCAAAACTTCGCGGGCAGCCTGATCCAGGTGTTGCAGATCGTGCAGGGCCGAGTGCAGGGCGGACCCCGGTGACGGCGAAATGTCCGGAGCCGCTGGGACTCCGGACATTCGGGTTCGGTCGGGTGGCGCGATGTTTCAGCGCAGGGCGGCGAGCCGGCGACGTTCGAGGACGGTCGCGATGGCGTACCCGCCACCGCCGCCGAGGGTGAGCACCCAGAACAGGTTGGGGGTGCCGAGCAGGAGCGCGCCGGTCGAGACCAGGGCGAGCCACGTGCCGAGGCAGTAGTGCAGGACATTGCGGCGCGCGGCGCCTTCGCCGAGATAGAGCAGGCCGACGATGAGACCGGAGCCGACCGGCCAGAGCACGCCTTGGAGATCGGGCCGGTCCAGCAGCGAGGTGATGCCGGTGATGATGAGGAACAGGGCGGCGAACGCGCTGCCCCAGGAAACTCCGAGCAGCTTGCCGGACAACACATCCGGGCCGTCGGCAGCGCGCTGAGCGCGCAGCGCGGCCAGCGTCGCGAACACGGTGCCGGCGGCGAGCCCGGCGCCGAGCAGCGCCATCGGCAGCCAGCCGGGCAGGGTGAGCACCGGCTCGGAACCCTTGGAGAGGGCCGCGGCACCGTGTCCGAACACGTACGCGAGGGCGAAGCTGAGATAGGTGGCGCGGTTGTCGACGTTGCCCGAGTGATTGATGACGGACGTGGCAGGAGCGGAGAGGGTCATGGTGGCCATCGCTGAATTCCTTTGATTATGAACAGGGTTGAGCAGTCGGTGCGAGTGATGTGACGGTGATCGGTCAGGCGGTGATGACGACCTTGCCTGCGACGGTGCGCGATTCGGCGAGCGCGAGCGCCTGTGCGGCGTCGGCCAGCGGGAACTGCGCCGCGATCTGCGGCGTCAGCACGCCGTCGGCCAGCAGCCGCAGCACCTCGACGAGGTCCTCGTGCAGCCGATTGCGGAACGCGCCGAGCCGGCGCTTGCCCGCCCAGAAGTTGTAGAAGTAGGCGCTCTTGCCATTGGGCAGGTAGTTCCATGCGGCCAGCCGCGCGAACGACTTCAGCACCGGCAGTTGGGAATTGCCGTCCTCGTCCTTCGTCGCCGCGGTGCCGTAGGACACCAGCGTGCCGCCCTTGCGCAGCAGCGACCAGGACTCGGCCAAGCCGGCGCCGCCGACATGATCGAACACAGCGTCGACACCGTTGGGCGCGATCTGCCGAATGCGCTGGTACATCTCCGGGTCCCGGTAGTCGACCGGGATCGCGCCCAGCTCGCGGATCATCTCGTGATGCCGGGGCGAGGCGGTGCCGATCACCCGGATGCCGGCGTGCCTGGCCAGCTGCACGAGGGTGGAACCGACGCCGCCGTTGGCGCCGAGCACCACGATCGTCGCGCCGCTCGGCACCGCGGCCATCCGGTGCAGCATCTGCCAGGCGGTGATCCCGTTGACCACGACCGTCTCCGCGGCGGCCGAGGTGACGCTGTCCGGGACCGGCACCAGGTCGGCGGCGTCGATCAGCAGGTGACTGGCCCAGCCGCCGACCTTGACGACCGCGGCGTACCGGCGGCCGACCATCGCGGCATCGACCTCGGGGCCGACGGCGGTGACGGTGCCGACCACGTCGTAGCCGGGAACGAAGGGGAACGGGGGCTGGTCGTAGTACTTGCCGCGGCGCATCTGCTGCTCGGCGAAGGACACGCCGGTCGCGTCCATCCGCAGGACGACCTGGCCCGTGCGGGGCGCGGACAGATCGCGGGTGCGGAGCAGCAGGCCGGTCGCCTCGACCTTGCCTGGCAGCACTACCTCGGTGGTCACAGTGGTGGTGTTCATGTCGTTCTCCGCGCTCAGTGGGTGATTACGACTGTAAACATACACACGTTAGCTTTGCGGAATCAAGGGGTAACGCAGATAAGTTTTCGGGTGTAAGTTAACGGTATGGCAGACAACATGACCGAGTCTCCTGCTCGCGTACGCAACCGCCGAGGGGAAGGCGCCCGCCTGCGCGACGAGATCGTGGCCGCGGCCGTCGAGGTGCTCGATGAGACGGGCGATGAAAAGGCCGTCACGCTGCGTTCCGTCGCACGCCGCGTGGGCATCGCCGCGCCATCGATCTACCGGCACTTTCCCGATCAGCCCACCATCATGCTGGCGGTGGTGCAGCAGGCGTTCGCCGAACTCGAGGAACATCTGCGGGCTGCGCTGGCCGCGGCCGGTGACGATCCGCGCGCCCGGCTGTTCGCCCTCGGTCACGCGTACCTGGAGTTCTCCGACCAGTATCCGCAGCGCTATCGCACCATGTTCGGCGGCCTGTGGATGCCCGCACTGGACGACACGACGCTGACCGAGTCCGACGTCGTCTCACTCGGCGACGTGACCCTGCACCTGCTCACCGGACTGCTGCAAGACTGCGTCGACGCCGGTCAGGCGACCAGTGACGATCTGTCCGCCGACACCATCGGGCTGTGGCTCGGCCTGCATGGCCTCGCCCATCAGCGGGCGGCCACTGTCGCTTTCCCGTGGCCGCCGGATATCGCCGAGCGCATGATCACGGCACTGGCACATCTGAAGCCCACGCCCTAGTGCCTAGTGCGGACTGCCGTGGTGGCAGGGCACTGCCAAGATCGTTGCCGATGGTGGAATCGGTCGGCAACGTCGCGTTACGCTCGCCTGGCGGCCGTCGAAAATGAGTTTCCGACAAGGTATTCCGAGGTGGGGTAAATGAAAACGCTGTTTCGCGTGGGGGTTATGGCTGTCGTGGCCGGCGCAGGCTGTGCGGTGATCGCCGGACCGGCGCAGGCCGATGTGTGGCAGGACGCGGTGTGCGGCCACGGATATCACTACGGCAAGCACGTCAATATCGGCGGACAGGACTGGAAGATCACCGCCGAAAACAGCAACGGAAGCGAGTACATCCTGCGCGATAGCAACGATCGGCAGGTCAGCGTTCGCTGCTGAGAAGGCAGGTTCGAGCCGCGAATCGGTAGATGGGGCGGCACCTTCGGCACATCGCCGAAGGTGCCGCCCTATCGCTTGTTGAGGGCTGCTTCGAACTGAGGCCAGGAGTTGTGCAGGTCTTGTTCCCAGTAGCCCCAGGAGTGGGTGCCGATCGGGCGGAAGTCGAAGGTGGCTGGAATGCCCAACTGCTGGAAGCGGTCTCGTAGCTGGTGGGTGCACAGGTTCATGACGGCCTCGAGGGGGGAGCCGAACAGGAGCTGCCAGGTCGACTGGATCAGATCGCCGTGCAGGGCCGCCGGGGTGTCGAGTGGTCCGGGTTGTCCGGTGCCGGTGCTGATGTAGAGGGTGGTGTTGCGGAGTTGGTCTGCGTGGAGGTAGGGGTCGTTGGCGGCCCAGGTGGGGTCTTGGGGTCCTCCCCACATGTTGAGGGGGTTGCCTTTCCAGCGTCCGACGACTGCGGCGACCATGGCTTGGCCTTGAGGGTCGGAGGTACGCACGCAGCCGCTGTAGGAGCCCAGAGCCTGGTAGAGCCCGGGTGCGGCCAGGGCGAGCTGGAATACCGAGGTCGCGGCCATGGAGATACCGGCGATCGCGTTGGCCCCGCTGCCGTGGAAGGTGGTCTCGATCAGGGGCGGGAGTTCCCTGGTCAAGAAGGTGGTCCATTGCTGGCGTCCGAGGATGGGGTCGTCGGTGTGCCAGTCGGTGAAGTAGCTACCCGATCCGCCGATGGGGATGACAATGTTGACTTGCTTGTCGGCGAAAAACGTTGCCACATCAGTCTCGTCGAGCCAGCTGCCGTCGACGCCGCCGTTCGCGCCGTTCAGTAGATACAGCGTGGGGGCGGGGGAGTCCGGGTCGGCCGCCCGGAGGACTCGCACGCGGACAACAGAGTTCATCGCCGCCGAGTAGACCCCGGCATCGATGAGTCGCGGCTGTTCGAAGCGCAGATGGTCGATGTGTGACGCGGAGACTGGATCTGCCGAAGCTCCAACGGGATTCATCACAGCTAGCAGTAGGCCTACGATCAGCGTCACCATCCGAACGCTGCCGCGGCGAGTACGTGCTGAATTCGTCGGTGCCATCAGCGAACTCCGATCTCGGGCGCGACCAGGAGATCGGTATCGATCAGCTCGGCCATCGGTGGCCGATCGAGCAGCGAGAGCTCCGTCTCGGCGGTCCGCCAGCTCGACCCGTGCGGAAGGTATTGCCGCAGCGCGACTCCCGAATCCGGGATGCCGATGCGGGCGAGCAGGGTCGCGACGACCTGGCGGCTCATCACGGCGAGTTCGTGCGTCGGGCGATTGCGGTGCGCGCGGATGCCGAGATCGACCTGCCCGATCGCGCGGGCGCCATGCCGTTTCCAGGCGTCCAGCAGGATCCCGATTTCGACGCCGTAGCCGGGTGCGAACGGGATCGCGGTCAAGAACGCGCGGGTGGCGGCGTATTCGCCGCCGAGCGGTTGGATCAGCGCGGCGAGGTCGGGGACCAGCGCGGTCAGCAGCGGGCGAGCCAGCAGTTCGGTGACCCGTCCGCCGCCGAAATCGGCCGGGCCGATGCTGGACAGCGGACGTCGATAAAAGCCCTTCACCAGATGTAACTCATCGTCGAGCAGGAGCGGCGCGAGCAGGGACGGCACGAACAGCGGGCTCGGCGCGATCAGGTCGGAGTCGACGAACACGATCAGGTCGCCTTTCGCCACCGCCAGCGAGCGCCACAGGACTTCGCCCTTGCCCGGCCGCGGTTCGACCGCGGGGAGGGCCTGTTCGCGGGTGTAGACGGTGGCCCCGGCGGCGCGGGCGTCGGCGACGGTGTGATCGGTGGAGCCGGAGTCGATCACGATCAGCTCATCGACCAGGGTGCCGAGCAGGCCGTGCATCGAGGCGATGACGCCGGCGATGGTGTCCTGCTCGTTCAACGCGGGCAGCACGACCGAAATGGTGCGGCTGCCTTTGCGTTCGAGTAACTCTTCCTGGGACCAGGTGGGGTGGAACACGGTTGCGCCGAGAGGCGAGGCGGCCATGCGATGGTCCTTTCGGTGCTCGGTCAGAGGCCGGAGTCGAGGGTGCGTGTGCGGAGGTGGGGCCAGGTTTCGGACCAGGGGCGGGTCGGGCCGTCGCCGCGCCATACCGTGACGCCGCGTGAGATTCCGGGGAAGCCGAGCGGGTCGTCGGCTCGGGTCAGGGCATGCAGTTGCGAGAACAGTGGGCGCAGTGTGGGTTCCGCGTCGCCGACCGTGACGTAGAGGATCGTGGTCGCGGAGTCCGGTGGGGCGCCGAAGTAGGCGAAGCCTCGGTTCGGGCTGTAGGCCGGTGGGAGGCTGCCGAGTTGGTCGATCGCGGCTGCCTGCCAATAAGTCTGGGTGATGATCGCTGTCCGGCCGCGTTCCGCCGGATCGATCTGGGTGTAGGCGTCGGTGACGGCGGTGATCAGCTCTGGCCAGCCGGTTGTGCCGTAAAACCTTAGTCGCGTAGATAGTTCGCGCTGATCGGCGGTCGGTTCGGACAGTCGCGAAACCTGTTGCGGCAGTGCCAGGACCACGACCGCCGCGATCGTCACCGTCACCGCCGTCAATGCGATCGCACTGCCGCGCCACCATCGCGGTGGCACGGTGTCCTGTGTCGTCACCGCTCCCGCGGCGAACAGCACCGGCAACAGTGCCGCCAGATAGTACGGTCTCCCACCGCTGACCAGCACGAACCCGACTTGGATGAGTGCTACGACGGTGAGGAAGCGGTACTGAGCCAGCGCTGGACGGTGCGGTAGACCCCAGAACCCGTACAGCGCAAGCAAAGTCCCGAGCAGTCCCGCGAGGGTGGCGAATTGAACTGGCAGACCGAATGATCCACCGGTGGCGGCAAGCTGCTCGGCACGGATGACCGCGCCCATCTCCAGCTGCGGCCAGCTACGCGCAGACTGCCACAGCAGACCGGGCGTCAGGGCTACCGCGACAACAAATGCCGCAATCCACACCGCTGGTCGCCGCACCACTTCGCGCGGACCGAACATCGCGACGCCGAGCACTATGCCCACCAACAACACTGGCAGCAGCAACTTGACCTGAACATCGATCGCAGCGACCAAGGCGGCAGCGAGCACCAGGCGGTCGCGCTGAAGCCGGACCCACGCCACGACAAGCCAAAGCATCATCGCCGAGAGCGTCGCGTCGAAAGCAAAGGTGGACAACGTCGCCGACTGGGTGATCGCGAACGGGCATGCCGCGTAAGCAATGCACGCGAGCAGCTGAGCGCCGACTCGACCACCGAATTCGCGAGCCAGCGCCGCCGCCACGAAGATTCCGCCCACGGCCATCAATATCGAGGGAAGACGCAGCACAACAAGGGAATCCGGAGCAAGGACATCCGCGACCCTGGCCACGAGCGGAATCAACGGCCCCTGATCGACATACCCGACCGCGAGCCGACGCCCTGCCGCGAGGAAATACAGCTCGTCACCGAAATAGCCATATCGACTCGCCCTGGCGATCAGGATCGCCGCAGTCGCCACCGCCACCACAATGACCGGTACGGCCGCGAACCCCGGAACCTGCTCGCCAGGCGGTTGCACACCTCGGCGATCGAAACCGACAAGGACTGACGCTCTATCCATCGCGGCGGTCGCGCCTTCAGGGACTGGCTTCGATGACAGGACAGCCGGTTTCGCTGCCTGGCGACCGAGCCCGAGTGCCCTCGACGCACCACTCACGCCGGTATTCACCGGTCGATCCGAGCGGGGTGGCGGGGCATGGCGAGGGTGACCGCGGTCAGCGCGAGGGCGGTGGCGGCGACCACCCACAGCACCGTCGTGTAGGCGGTGAGATAGGCGTGGGCCGTGGCGATGTCGGTTGCGGAGTTCAGTGCTGGGCCGAAGAGGTCGCGACCGGTTGTGCAGGTGTGTCTGCCGAGGGCCGGGGTGGGGGAGGTCAGTACGCGTTCCGTGCAGTCGGCGAAGCCCGTGAGGATCGGCTGCTGGCGGTCGGCACGGACGCCGGCGGCCGTGAGTTGTTCCGCGAGAGCCGCTTCCGATTGGGCTGTCGCGGCCGACGCGGTGCCGCTGACCCGGTGCAGGAACAGTCCGCCCAGCGCGACCACACCGGCGGAGGTACCGAGTTGTTGCAGTGTGGGGACGGTCCCGGAGGCGGAACCGGTGATGCGGTCGGCGACGCCGGCCAGCATGAGGGCGGGCAGGGGAGCGGCGAAGCAGCCCATCCCGGCACCCGCGAGAAACACCGGTCCGCTCAGCAGCAGGGTGTCGACGCCGGTCCGGTTCGGGTCGATCACCACCGCGATACCGACGACGGCGATCGCGAACACCAGCATGCCGACCGTCAGTGCGCGCGCCCCGCAGCGGGCCACCAGCAGCGGTGATGCGAGAGCGCCGAGTGCACCGCCGAGCGCGAACGGCACCATCAGCCATGCGGTCTGCATCGCGGACATACCGAGCCCGGATTGGGCCGCGACCGACACGCTGAACAGGAATCCGCCGAACACCCCGAAGAACCCCACCGTCAGCACCGCGCCCAGGGCGAAACCGCGATCGGCGAACAGCTCACCGCGCACCAGCGGGCTGCCGCCGCGGCGGGTCAGCCGGTACTGGCGTAGTGCAAAGAGCGCCAGTGTCACGCACCCACTCAGGACGAGCACGAGCAGCCCAGGCGGCCAGCCGCGTTCACGCCCGATCGTCGCGGGACAGATCACCAGGAACAGCCCGAGCGTGGACAGCAACGCCCCCGGCAGATCCAGTCGTTCCTCGACTTCCGAAAAGTCCTGCCGCAGATACCGATACGCCAGCGCGAGTCCGACCAGGCCGAGCGGAACGTTGATCAGGAAGATGGCATGCCAGCCGGCCCCGAACGGATCGAGCGCCACCAGGACACCGCCCGCCAGCGGCCCGGCGATCGCGGCGAGACCCGCTGCGGCACCATAGATTCCGAACGCGAGCGCTCGCCGGGCCGGCGGGAAAGACGCCGTGATGATCGCGATCGTTTGCGCCGACATCGCCGCCGCCGCCAGCCCTTGCACACCCCGCGCCACGATCAATTCTTCGCTGTACTGCGACAACCCGCACCACAGCGACGCCGCCACGAACACGGTGAGCGCCGACAAGAACACCCGCCGCCGCCCGAAGATCGCACCGACCCTGGCGGCGGTGAGCAAGGTGCAGGCGAAGGTCAGGCTATAGATCGAGACCACGAGCACCTGGGCCGCGCCCGAGGCGGTGAGGTCGTCGGCGATCTCCGGCAGCGCGGTGTTCACGATTGTCAGATCCAGCATCTGCAGGAACACGGCGAGCAGGCACGCGCCCAGCGAGCCCCACGCGGCCGAGGTGATTGCGGTGCGCTCCGCCTCGACCGGCAGCGAAGTAGACGCCGTCACGACAACGCGTCGACGCGCGGCGCGTAGTCGCCGTCGGTGACGACGGCCGCGAAAACCGTTCTGGTCGCGGCGATGTAGCGATCGATCGCGGCGTGCGCCGCCGGCGTATCCGGGAAGAGCAGGCTGAGCTGCGTGACGTCGTTGAATCGGTTGATCCAGATGTAGACGTCACGCGACCGGCCGCGGCTGGCGTACATGCCGCCGTTGATCTGATCGAACATCTCGACACCGGGGATCTTGCGCACGTCGACGTAGGACAGCATCCGCGCGGTCCAGCCGAGTTTCGTGCGAATACCCAGCTCGGGCGGTGCCAGCTCGAGCGCACGATGCAGCGACACATCGGTCAGTTCCTTGCCGCGGTCGTACGCCTCCTGCGCCCGCGACACGATCGTCGCGAAGGTGCCGGCGCGATCGACCTCGAACTCCACCGGGATCAGGCTGGTGTACCAACCGATCGAACTAGTCTCGCCCGCGGTGCTGCGGGTGTTGACCGGGGTGAGCCCGAAATACCAGTCGCCGCCTGACATTTCGGCCTCTACCAAGGCAGCCGCGGCGAACAGTCCACCGGTGAAGCGGCCTCCGTTGGCCTGGCAGATCTCCTCGAAACGAAGCGCATCGGCCTCATCGATCAGGTGCACCGTGCGTTGCGCGCCGCGCTCGGTTCCGTCCGACAGTTCCGCCGGAAAATGCGGCACGTCACCGTCATTGCGCCGCAGCAGGTCCAGCCAGGTGCGGATGTGCGGTGACTGTGCGGTCAATTCGGCGCTGCCGAAGCGTTCGCGCTCACAATAGGTGAGGTGCCCGTCCACAGGTTGCGGTTCGAGTTTGCCGCCGGACAATTCATTGCCGTAGAGCAGCAACAGATCGACGCAGGTCAATGCCTGCGCAACCCCGTCGGTGTGCAAATGGTCCACGCCCGCGTACACGGTGAACGAATCGGCATGCTGGATTACGCCGAAGCTGAAGCAATCCCACCACAGCGCGCTCGGCGTCTGCATTTCCACGTGTGCGCGAATTGCCGCGCTGTCGGCGAGATCGCCGTGCTCGGTCGGCTTGAAGTCGATGTCGGACGGGGACATCACGTGGCGCTGAACGTTGCCGTCGTCCGCGACGGAGAACCAGCTGCGAAAGGTGTCGTGACGTCGCAGGAACGCGGTGAAGGCGCTGGTCCAGGCGGCGTGGTCGGGCGATCCCGGTATCGTGAACGAGATCATGCAGAGGCGGGATCCGCCGAATCCGGCCTCCGCGTCGCGGTGTAAGACGCGCAGATATTGCTCTTGCTGGTGCGAGGGCGGTATCGGATGGATCGGCGCGCGCCGCGCCGCGTCCAGCGATTGTGGCGTGGCGGTCCAACTGGTGAGCCGTCCCGGCGCTGGAACCCATTCCTCGATGAACCCGAAACCAACCACAGGTACCCTCAATTCGTGCCGATGGGGAAACCCCAGAAAAGGCGGTGCAACCGCCGTCACAGTTACCGAGTTAACGATATGAACCACAGCGTGGTCCATGAAGATCGGCCGATTCTGTGAAGTGCACCAGCCGCGAGGCCGTGCGACTGGTCCGCTGTCCAAACAACCCGCGGATGCCTTGTCGGTGCTCACCAGAGCGTCTTACGTTCGGTGCCACACCAGCACAACCATCGATCGGCCGGGAGGTACCAGGTGGCGACCTTCGCTGCGAATATGCCGGTGCGGCAACGCATTCGCTGTGTCACCTGCCGTCTGGTCGCCGCTCTCGTGTTGTCGATCGCCGGGGCGGCACCCGTCGCGGTCGCCGGTCCGGCGGCCATTGCGCCCGAATCGGACGGATCACATATCGTCTCGGTACGTCCGGGTGTGGGCCGGCAGTTGTTGGTGACGGTGTATTCCACCGCGATGGCGGCGCCGATCGATCTGGAAGTCTATACAGCGCAGGATGTTTCGCGTCCCGCTCCCGCCTTGTATCTGCTCAACGGAGCGAGCGGCGGCAGTGAAGGCAGCAACTGGACGAATCAGACTGATGTGGCAATGTTTTTCGCCGACAAGCAAGTCAACATTGTCATCCCCATCGGCGGATCGGGTAGCTACTTCACCGACTGGCACACCGACGACCCCATCCTCGGACGCCAGCAATGGACCACCTTCTTGACCAGGGAACTCCCGCCCCTGATCGAGACCACCTTCCACGGCAGCGGGGCCAACGCGATCGCCGGTATCTCCATGGCCGCGACCTCGGTATTCCAGCTCGCCCTGGCCGCACCCGGGCTCTACCAGGCTCTGGGCTCCTACAGCGGCTGCGTGCGCACCTCCGACCCTCGAGGCCAAGCCATGGTCGCCGCGGTCGTCGGACGCTGGAAAGGCAACCCCCTCAACATGTGGGGAGGACCCCAAGACCCCACCTGGGCCGCCAACGACCCCTACCTCCACGCAGACCGACTCCGCAACACCACCCTCTACATCAGCACCGGCACCGGACAACCCGGACCACTCGACACGCTCGACCAAACCCGCGGTGACGCAGGCAAACTCGTCGGTCAGCTCACCAGCGGCGCGCTCCTGGAAGCGATCACCAGCGCGTGCACGCTCGAGCTCCGCGACCGGCTCCGCGAGCTGAACATTCCGGCGACCTTCGACCTGCGCCCATCCGGCACCCACTCCTGGGGCTACTGGCAACAGGATCTACACAACTCCTGGCCGCTGTTCGAAGCGGCACTGAACAAGTAAACACGGACAACCCTTTCCCCACTTCGACTGGGGTTTCACCGGGCCGACATAGAGGCTTAATCTCCGCCCATAGGGAATTCACCCGTCCCTTTGGAGGAGCCGACATGGCCCGATCGAACAACGCCACGCCGCGAAATATGTTGCCGGACAGTGGCGCGAGAGACAAGGGAAGTCTATGAGCAGATCTCGGAAATTGCTCGCCTGTATCAGCGCAGTCGTTGTCGGTGGTTTCTCGACGGTTGCGCTGCAACCGATGCTGGCGCAGGCCGCCGATGACGCCCCCTACTACTGGGATGTCTCGGTGCCGTCGAAGGCGCAGCGCGACATCATCGAAAATGCCGGAATCGAGATGGTTCCCGCAGGTCCGGGCAAGGTGACCATCGCGGTCGACGAGGCGGGCGCGCAGGCGCTACGGGACAAGGGCCTGAAGCCGTCGAAGCGGGAGCCGGTATACAAGTCGACGCCGGGGGAGTTGCGCGCTCCGGAGGCGAACAAGTCGTACTACGGCGGATACCACACCTCGGCGGAATTGCTGAAACATACCCGCGACGTCGCCGCCAAGTATCCCGGAATCGCGCAGGTGCACGATATCGGCAAAACCTGGCTGGCCGGACGAGGTTCCGGCGGCAGCACCATGAACGTCATCTGCTTGACCGGAATCGCGAAGCAGGCGACCGATCAGGAAAAGGCCTCGGCGAAAACGACGCTCGCACCGAACGGCTGCGCCTTGTCGCCCACGTCGACCAAGCCGCGTTTCCTGCTGACCGCGCAGATTCACGCCCGCGAACTGGCGACCGGTGAAATCGCGTGGCGCTGGATCGACTATCTCGCCAACGGATACGGCACCGACAGCACGGCGACCTCGATCCTGGACAACACCGAGGTCTGGGTGGTCCCGGTGACCAACCCGGACGGTGTTGACGTGGTGTCCAGCGGCGGGAACCGGCCGAAGATGCAGCGTAAGAACGTCGACAACAGTCAGACGCCGTCGTCCTGCTCGGTCGTCGACGGGTCCGGCAACGGGCCGGGCGTCGATCTGAACCGCAACTTCACCGTCCGCTGGGGTGGCGACTCGCGCAACCCCTGCTCGCAGACCTTCCAGGGTCCGCGTGCCGCCTCGGAGCCGGAAACCCAAGCGATCCAGGGGCTTTACGCGAAGCTGTTCACCAATCAGCGCCCGGCCGGCAGTGCTGATGTCCCGGATACCGCGAAGGGTGTGGTGATCGATCTGCACTCCTACGGGAATTACGGGATCATCCCGACCGCGGCGACGCCGAAGAACCGGGAACAGTTGCGCGCCTTGATCAAGAAGGTCGTGCCCGCCGGATTCACGGTCGGCACCGATGAGGAGACCGTCGGCTACTCGACCTGGGGCACCACGGACGATCAGGCGCACGGAGCCCTCGGATTGGCCAGCTTCACCATTGAGATCGGCCCGAACGGCGGGACGTGCGGTGGCTTCATGCCGCGCTACACCTGCGTGGACAGCACCCTCTGGCCGCAGATGAAGAAGTCGTTCACCACCGCCGCCCAGTTGTCCGGCGCGCCCTACAAGCAGTCGCAGACCAGCCCGGTTCGCTGATTGCCCGCACGACACGTTCACCGGCCCGGTCCATTGTGACCGGGCCGGTGAACTCATGACTGAAGAGTTGCTCGGCGGTATCGCCTAGTGGCAGTTGATCGAATGGTTGATGCTGTCGCAGTCGTTCCACGGGTCGCGCTTGGGGAAGGGCTCCGGATCCGGTTTCCGGTCGTCGGGCTTCGGGTCCGGCACGTAGTCCCAGCGGTCCGGGATATCCGAATTGGGCACGGCCGCACCGAGTCCGGCGCCGATGGCGCCACCGAGCAAGGCGCCGCCGAGGAAGCCGACCGGGAGGGTGATGAGGGCGAGCACGCCCGCGCCCGCGATACCGATGGCGAGGCCGAGGATGCCGCCGGCCAGTGCGCCGGTGAACGCGCCGATGGCCATTCCGGTTTGGATGCTGCGTTCCCGGGGCGAGGTCTGGCGCCAGTAGCCGACGGGTTCGGCGGTGAGATGGGTGCCGGCCGCGTCGAGTCGCGGACGCAGTTCGACGGTGCCCTGGTCGAGTTCGACGGTCAGGGGCAGGCTGGCGATCACGGTGCCCGTCGCATCGGTGACCTGTACCGCGTCCTCGGTCATCGAGAATGTGCCGCCGAACAGGTCGGCGGACAGGCTCTTGCCGTCGGCCGACCTCGATACGGCGAAGGCGACGTCCTGTTCCGTGCCGGTCAGCGTGCTCGGATAGGCGCTGATCGCCGGTGCGGGCTCGGCCTGCGCGACGTTCCCGACGATTCCCGTGGCGGCGAGGGTGAACGTGGCCGCCACCGCGATCTTCTTGATCCCCATGATCTTCCTTTGGCTCTGCGGCGCGCAGCTGTACGCGAAGCGACCGATCTATCCCCAAGGGACAGAAGCAGTTCCGAGCCTACCGACACCCGTTACGTGTTCCACCGCCCCAATTCCACTGGCACCGGAACCACTGCCGGATGTTCAGCGGTCCTGCTTGTCCCAGGCGGTCTCCAGCACGCCAGGGTAGGTGCCGAGCAGCGCGACGAGCGCGAACACCAGCCGCGGATCCCGCCGCCCGTCAGCCACTTCCAGCAGATCGTCCTGATAGTCGAGCACTACTTCACCGGTGGCGTTGTCCCGCCACCGAATTCGACGCGGCGGACGAGCGAGATCGCCGTCGCCACCGCCGAGAACGACCGCGGCAATCATCACCAAGCCGAGAACCAGCTGAATCGGAAACAACAACCACCACACGATCCACCAGCCGAGCTGTCCCTTGTACCCGACCAGAGGTTGCGCACCGGCCGGCGTCACGGTCCATCGAGTCCGCATCCGCCCACCCCGAGGCCCCGGCTCCCGAACCACCGTCCCCACCAATTCCCCTGCCGCACCGCGTACTTCGTAAACCGCGGCACCCCGCCGCGCCGCACTCTGCGTCACCACCCGCGCAACCACCCGCCGCCGATCAGGATCACCCCACACGACAAACGCCCGCCCACCCTCCTTCCGCGCCGCCCGATACTCCGCGAACCCGTCCGGCGCCATCTCCCGCTCCACATAAACGGCACCGACACCAACTGCCGGCTTCTCGCTATGCCGTCCCCGCCGCCCGACATCAGCGATCCTCCAAACCTCCCCCCGCCGAGTCGACCGCACCCCAACCGCCCTGTTCAACGCAAGCCGCATCGCAATCCTCCCCGTAACAGTCGGTCCCACCGGCGGTGAAGACCCTACCGCCACGGTTCGTATGATCCACGGGGCATCGGAAACATCGGCGGACGGAGGGGACGGCACCCGCGCGGGGTAGCGCTCTTAATGCATGAGATGGCGGAGAGTGAGGGGTTCGCCGGGTGTGAGCGAGCGTAATCCGGGGGCGAGGGTGAGGTTGTTCTCGCGGAGGAAGTTTCGCAGGCTCGGACCGTTGGCCCGGCTGCGGGTTATCGACCAGGTGACGGTGTAGTCGGAATTGCTGCCGCAGCCGGCGCGCGAATCGTAGCCGGGGTAGCGGATGGTTTGACGGTAGGTGGTCCCGCCTGCGACGTCGATTGCTCGGTCCCAGGCCGTCTTGTTCTTCCCGACGGTTCCGGCGGCGACGAAGCCGTCGCAATTGGGAAACAGGAATTGACCTAGACGGTAGATGTCTTTGATCACGTTGAGCCAAGAGAAATCGAGGAAGCCGATTCCGCTGCCATCGAGCCCGCTGCCCGCGGGGTATTCGACTGCGCCATCGGGCTCGGCGGCGGATCGGCGCATGGCGTCGATTGCCGCGGTGATCGACTGATCGTTGGTGGCGGCCAGGTCTTTCGGCAGTTCGTCGAGTTCGCCGTTGTAGATCTGATAGCTGAACGCGACGGGTGTCGCCGGGTCGGCGATGACGGTGGTGAACGTCAGCCCGACGCCGTGGTCACCGTTGTTGACGTCGCCCGCGTCGAACGATCGCGATCCGAACGACCGATCCCCGGCCCGGAGGCCGAACTGCACCGTGTCAGTGTCTTCGTGGCGTGAGCGGGTGTTGTCGATATGGAACTGCTCCAGCGTGCATCGATAAACCCCCATTGCAGTCCCCCTTAAGTCATCAGTTGTCGGACGCTCATTCGCGCATCGGGACCCAGCGCGCGTAAGCCCGCGGGCGCGCCGAGGCCGTGCTCGCGCAGGAACCCGCGCAGGCTCGGCCCGTTCGCGCGTTGCCTGGTCACCGACCAGGTGACGGTGTAGTCGGAGTTGCTGCCGCAGCCGGCATTCGAATCCGAACCTGGGTAGCGGATCGTTTTCCGGAAGGTCGCGCCGCCCGCGGCGTCGATCGCACGGTCCCAGCCCAGTTTGTTCATGCCGACGGTGCCGACCGCGACAAAACCGTCGCAGTCGGGGAAGAAGAAGCTGCCGATGCGGATCAGCCGGACGAAGTCGAACCAGGACGCATCGTTGAAGTCCGCGGCGTCGAAGTTGTCCGGCGTGGTCTGGCCGACATCGAGATAGTTGAGTTCGGTGACTTGGTTTCCGGGCTGCGCCGCGTCGACGAAGAAGTCGAGCGCCTTGCCGGAGAGCCGATCACTGATCGCCGCCAGGCCGCCCTCGAAATGTCCGGTGTTGCCGTTGTATATCTGGTAGTTGATGACCGCGGGTGTGGCCGCGTCGGCCAGCACGACCGACGAAAAGCTCAGACCGACAACGTGATCGCCGTTGTCGACATCGCCCGCGTCATGGGACTGTGAGCCGAACGACCGCCGCCCGGCGGCGAAACCGAACTGCACGGTATCGGTGTCGTCGTTGCGCGAACGCGTGTTGTCGATATGGAACTGTTCCAGCGTGAACGTGTAGATACCCATGGCCGCAACGGGTTTCAGCGTGTACTGACGAGAACGCGGACAAAGCCGCGGCCGCCGGTGAGTGGCGTCAGCGCCTTGCCGATCACCGCACCGAAGGCGCGTTCCGGCTCGGTGACGCGACGGCAGTGGCCGGTGGTCGCCGAGGTCGTCAGTAGGTCGCCGGGGCGGATGGGCGCCGCGTCCGCATCGGCGGCGCACCACACCTTGCCCATCAGCGCGACATGCGCGCTGTTGTCGTGGCGGTCGAGCACGATGGCCGGCCGCACGCCACCCGCCCCGGACACAATGCCGGCCACCGCGGTGTCGTATTCACGGTCGCACGGGTGAATTTCGCCGTCCTCGCCGACGACGACGACCACTCCCGGTTCGACTGCGGGGTCGGTGGTGGTCAAGGCCTCGGCGTAGTCGGCGCCGGTGAGGAAGATGTCGCCGCGGACGGTGAGGTTTCCAGTGACGTTCACGTGTCCGTCGAAGTAGCCCGCGTCGCCGCCGCCGCTGTTCACGCCGACGACACCGCCATGATTCGGGTTCTTGGACCAGCCTCGAACACCTTCGCCCCCAGCGCTTTCGAACCAGCCGCCGTTGCCGCCGGGCGACGAATTGTTGAGCCCTACGACTCCGGCGCCCGCACCCTGACTTTCGCCGACGATGCTGTTCGCGTTGTCGCTGAGGCCGTAGACGGCGTTGCCGCCGCCGATATTGGTGCCGACGACCGCGCCGTGGTTGGGGTTCTTGGATATCCCTCGAACCGCTTCGCCGTCAGCGCTTTCGAAGTATCCGCCGTTGCCGCCGCCGGTGTTGACGCCCACCACGCCGCCGTGGTTCGGGTTCTTCGACCAGCCCCGGACCCCTTCGCCCTCGGCGCTTTCGAACCAGCCGCCGTTGCCGCCCGGGGCGGGTGAATTGTTCACTCCGACCACCGTGGTGTCGCCGTTGGGATTGCTCATGTCCGCCCCTCTGTCGCGTTGCTGTCGCCGAGCCTGACACGGGCAACGAGGCGGCGTCGATCGTCCGGTTCGCTGACCGAACTGCGGTGCGCTCTCAGTCGCCTCTCAGTCGGTGCGGTCAGATTTGTAGGCATGCGCATTCAGGTGGTTCGTGGGGGGAACGGGTCGGCGGGGTCGCGGCGGGCGGTGGTTGCGGGGGTTTCGCCGGGGGTGGGTGCGCGGGAACTGCGGCAGGTGGCGGGGACGAGTTCGGTGACGTTGCGGTGGCGGGTGACGTTGCTGGCGGCGTCGGTGGTGGCGGTCGCGGTCGCGTTGGCGGCGATCGCGGCGTACGCGATGGTGTCGCGGGCCTTGTATGCGGACGTGGACAAGCAGTTGCAGGCGCGGGCCACGGGGATGATCGATAGTGATCTGGATGCGTTGGACTTTCGGTTCGTGCTGACCTTGGGGAGCTTGTACTCGAGTGATGTGTCGATCGCGCTGCAATACCCGGGGACTGACGAATGGGTCGCGTTGCCGCGGGAGGTGCGGGTGCCGATCGGTGAGGTGGAGTCGGCGGTGGCGCACGGTGCGGCCGAGTTCTCGTTGCGCACCAGCGACAATCGGCGGGTTCTGGCCCAGCGCATGAAAACGGGTACGACGCTGGTGATCTGGCAGTCGTTGCGGCCGACTCAGGGCGTGCTCGATCGGCTGGCGCTGCTGATGTTCGTAATCGGCGGCAGCGGTGTGGTTTTGGCTGCCGCCGCCGGAGCTGCCGTCGGCCGGACCGGGCTGCGTCCGGTCGCGCGATTGACCTCCGCGACCGAGCGGATCGCGCGGACCGGCGAGCTGAAACCGATCCCGGTCACCGGTGACGACGAACTCGGCAGGCTGACCGAGAGTTTCAACACCATGCTGCTGGCGTTGGCGGAATCGCGTGCGCGCCAACGCCGTCTGGTCGCCGACGCCGGGCATGAACTACGTACACCGCTGACCTCGTTGCGCACGAACATGGAACTGCTGATCGCCTCGTATCATCCCGGCGCCCCCGCGATTCCGGAGGAGGACATGGTCGAGTTGCGCACGGACGTGCTGGCGCAGATCGAGGAAATGTCCACGCTGGTCAGCGATTTGGTGGATCTGGCGCGGGAGGACGTCGCCGCGGAGGCCTACGAGCAGGTCGATATCAGCGACGTCGCCGAGCGTGCCCTGGAACGCGCACGCCGACGCCGCACGGGCATCAAGTTCGTCGCGGAGCTCCGTCCGTGGTTCCTCTACGGGCACGAGGCAGACATGGAGCGGGCGATACTGAATGTGCTCGACAACGCCGCCAAGTGGAGTCCCGAAGGCGCGGAGGTGGCCGTATCGATGCGCGAAACCGGCACCGGCTTAATGGAACTCGCGGTGCACGACGCCGGGCCCGGAATCCCGCCCGCCGAGCGCGAGCTGGTGTTCGAGCGCTTCTATCGGAGCACTGCCGCACGGTCCATGCCCGGATCGGGGCTCGGACTGGCGATCGTCAAACAAGTCGTGGCCCGACACGGCGGCACCATCACGGTCGAAACCTCCGATCGCGGTGGCGCACTGATGCGCGTCATGCTGCCGGGCACGAATGTGCTGCCCCAGAGCGACTGTCAGCTGACCTGACCTGCCCCGGTTGGCCGCGATCCGGGAGTGCCTCTATGATCGAAACGATGACTACTCATTCTGTTCAAAGATTGGGGGTCCCATTCGTGCAAGGTGAGTGCTGATGCGCACTGACTGCACGAATGGAGATCACTCCCGCTTTTCCTTCTGGCCGCGCGTGCGCGAATTCGCCGTGCCGCCCGACATGATCCGGACCGCTACCGCCCGCCGTCGCGTGGGGGACTGGGCAGGCGCCTGCGCCGCAGCAGGTTTCGATGTGGATTTCGATCTGCGATCCGTGGCGCGCAAACACGGGTCCGAGCTCGCCTCCCGAATCCGGTCCGACCTTCGCTATCTAGCCCCTGACCTGCTGCGCTGGCATATGCCGCGGGTCGCGCCGGACGGACTGCTGCGGCCAGGGCTGACCATCACCCTGGCGAGATACGGCGGCCCGCGGCCGATGCATCTGGTGGTGCGTACCGCGCCGGCCTGGGCGGATGCCGGTCAACGGATCAGCCTCGCGCTGTGGGACGGATCCGCGAACGGCCTGCATCCACACCCTCGACCCGACCGGCGCTTCCGCCTGGATCTGCATCGCCACCTGTGGGATGCGCGCAGGACGGATGAACTGCGGGTACGGTCCGGGGCCGCGGATCATCGACCGCTACTTGACCCCGGGTTGCTCGCCGTGGCGCCGGCGGTCTGTGCCATCGAGCGCTGGGCGGATGAGGGCGAGATCCTCTGCCGCGCTGAGGGATTGCCGACCAGCACGTTCGTCGTGCGGTTCCGGGCCAGGCAACGGTTGGTTCTGGACCGTGACGGCCCCGGGCTGCGGATCGCTTCGGAATACCCGGCCGGTCGTGTCACCGCCCTACCGGTCCTGCCCGATGCGGCGACGTGGGTGCTGCCTGATCTGGAATTGCTCCGTTCCGGGGCGATGGCGGCCGACCAATTGCATCCGCTGGTCGCGTCGGCCTTGGTACCCGGCCACTCGCCGGGCGATGCACCCCGGATCCAGGACCCGCCAGGGCGGCCGCGCATCGTCGAGTGCAGAGGCGAACAACACCGAATCGCCCTCGTAGACGGTGTTTTGGCCGCGCTCGATCACGACCGGGACGAACTCCGCCGGGAGGAACTGCTGGTCGCGCTGACCGGCGCGCCGCTGCCCTGCTTACAGGCCATCGACGCCATACACCGTCGCCCGGACGATCTCACCGGCGTCCGGGAACGACTGGACCACGGTGATACCGCGGGCGCGCTGGCCGTCGTGACCGGGCTGCTCGGCTCTGACGCGTCCCTCCGTCATGGACCGTTGCTCGACGAACTAGAGGCCGCCGTGCACCGCCGCATCACGTACGGGCTGTTCAAAGCGGGTCTTTCGGTTGCAGGCGCGAAGTGCCCTTCCCAGCCGAGTCAGGTCCGTCCCGGCCACTACCGCGCACACCCGCGCACCGCGCACTGACCCGACGACTCTTCGTCTACTCGAACTCTGTCGACCCCCAAAGGTGATCACACATGCTTACTGCTGTCCGCGCGCCCGCTGACCCCGCTCCGCTCGCGCAACTCGATGTCGCCGGCCAACTGCTGACCATGCTGCGCGAGGTAACCACCGAACCACGCCCCAACAACCAACTGGAGGCCCTCGCGCTGGCCGTCGCCGCCGACCTACCCGTTCTCCTGTGGGGCGAGCCCGGCATCGGAAAGACCGCCGCCCTCACCCAACTCGCGGCCGACCTGGACCTCCCGCTGACCACTGTGATCGCGAGTGTCCATGAGCCATCAGACTTTTCCGGCCTGCCCATCATCGGCGACGATCCGGCGGTACAGGGCGTCCCGATGGCGCCGCCGGACTGGGCCGTGCAACTCGTCCGTGTCGGTCGCGGACTGCTGTTCCTGGACGAACTCTCCACCGCACCGCCCGCTGTGCAGGCCGCGCTGCTCCGTCTGGTCCTCGAACGCCGAATCGGCACCCTGCAACTGCCGCCCGACGTACGGATCGTCGCGGCGGCCAACCCGCGCTCCTCGGCGGCCGACGGCTGGGAACTGAGCCCGCCGCTGGCCAACCGGTTCGTGCACCTCCAGTGGACGCACGAGCACGATGTCGTCGTGCGCGGACTCGGCGGAACCTGGCCGCACGCGACGCTGCCTCGGCTGGCGCCGGAAAGGCTCACTGAGGCAGTGGCTTTCGCGCGGCGCGCGGTGTGCGTCCTGCTCGCCGCTCGACCCGTTCTCGTGCATCAGATCCCGACCAGCGAAGCGCGCCGGGGTGGTCCGTGGCCGTCGCCCCGAAGCTGGGAGATGACGTTGTGGCTCGTCGCTTTCGCCACGGCGGCTGGCTCTTCGCGCGACGTGCTTTCCCTGCTGATTCGGGGAACCGTGGGTGACGGGCCGGGCTTCGAACTGCTGGCGAGCCTGGACCGGATGGACCTGCCGGACCCGGAGGAACTGCTCGCCGACCCGGCCGGCGCCGTCCTGCCCGAACGCGGCGATCTGCGCCAGGCGGTGCTCGACGGAGTCGTGGCGGCAGTCCGGAAACGCCCGGAGCGGCCGCGCTGGGACGCGGCCTGGGCACTCCTCGTCAAAGCGCTCGAATCCGGCGCTCCGGATCTGATCGTCGTTCCCGCAACGACTCTCGCGACGCTGCGGCAAGGCGACTGGGATGTTCCCGCGGTCATTGAGGAACTCGCCGGGGTGGTATCGGTGTCCCGCGAGGCGGATCAGGCCGCCACCCGCGTCAGCGTGCAGGCGGGCCGATGACTACGCCGGGAACGCTGGACCGCGACAAGCTCTTCGCGGCCCGGCTGCTCGCCGCCCGCGCCCGGCCCTATCTGGCGACGG
Source organism: Nocardia colli (assembly GCF_008704205.1). Taxonomy (GTDB): domain Bacteria; phylum Actinomycetota; class Actinomycetes; order Mycobacteriales; family Mycobacteriaceae; genus Nocardia; species Nocardia colli. Next base: position 39,397 of record NZ_VXLC01000003.1, read on the forward strand.
CCCTGTTCGCCCTGGCCGTCGTCGAGTCGCGCCGCGTGCCGACGATGGCCGTCGATCGCTACTGGCGGTGCTACGTCTCACCGGCCTTCGTGGACCGGATGCCAGTGGAGGACCTGGCCTCGGTGTGGGTGCACGAGGTGTCGCACCTGCTGCGCGACCATCACGGTCGCAGCGACCGATTCGCCAAACAGCACGAACTGACCGGCCCGGCGGAACGTCTGCGGATGAACATCGCCGCGGACTGCGAAATCAACGACGACGCGTTCGGACACGGACTGGTCCGGCCCGAAGGCGCTGTCCTGCCATCGACCTTGGGCTTGGACGCGGGCGAACTCATGGAGGACTACCTGCGCCAGTTCCGGCTCGGTCCGCGCACGGACGCCATGGCCTGGCTCGACTGTGGCAGCGGCGCAGACGGGTTGGACCGCGAGTGGGATCTGGGGCCGGACGGTGCGGACGGTCTCAGCGAGCAGGAACGCGACGCGGTCCGATTCCTGGTGGCGCAGGGCATCATCGGGCGTCCGGGGAACGCGTCGCAAGGCTGGAAGCGCTGGGCGAAGGAGACCTTCCATCCGCCACAGCCGTGGCGTGATCTGCTGGGCGCGGCCCTGCGGTCGGCGGTCGCCAGCCCCGGCGTCGGCGAGGACTACACCTATGGGCGTCCGGCTCGGCGCTCGGCCGGGGTGCCCGGTGTCGTGTTGCCGAGCCTGCGGCGCACGCCACCGCGGGTCACGGTGCTCATCGATACCTCCGGGTCGGTCAGTGACACCGAACTTGGCTCCGCGTTGCTCGAAGTGGCCGCGATCAGTCGTGCGGTCGGCGGGCGGCGCGACCTGGTCAGCGTGCTGTCGTGCGACGCGGCGGCCGGGGTGGTGTATCCGCTGTGCCGGGCCGAGGGGATATCGCTGATGGGCGGCGGCGGCACGGATCTGCGCGCCGGGTTCGCGAAGGCGCTGCGGACTCGGCCCGGCCCGGATGTGCTCGTCGTGCTCACCGATGGCCAGACACCATGGCCCGTCCGGCAGCCCGCCTGCCGGACGGTGGTGGGTCTGTTCCGTCGGTCGGACGACTCGTGGAGCGAAGACAATCCGGATTACGTGCCGGACTCGCCGCCGGAATGGGCCAGGGTGGTCGAGATCGGGTAGTGGGAACACCTTGTCGGCCAACGCTTATCCCGCAATCGGCCCGCGCGGACGGGTGATCTGGGACAGATTAGGAGGGGACGTCGGAAGCGGATCGATAGGAGGACGTCGCGTGGCCGTCATGTTGCTGGGAACCCTCGACACCAAAGCAGAGGAGTACGCGTACGTCCGTGACTTGATCATCGAGGGTGGCGTGGACGTCGTTCTCGTCGACGTCGGTGTGCTGGGCAGCCCGTCCCTCACCGCGGACGTCGACGCGTCGACTGTTGCTGCCGCGGCGGGTGCGGATCTCGCCGAGCTCAGACAGCGGCGTGACCGCGGCGCGGCCCTCGACGCGATGGCGGCCGGTGCGCGCGCCGTCGCGTTGGATCTGCACGCGCGGGGACGGCTCAGCGGGGTGCTCGCGCTCGGCGGGAGCGGGGGTTCCTCGATCGCCGCGAAGGTCATGCAGGCGTTGCCCGTCGGCCTGCCGAAGCTGCTGGTCTCGACCATGGCGGGCGGGGACGTCTCGCCTTACGTCGGGACTGCGGACGTGACGCTGATGTACAGCGTTGTCGATGTGGCGGGGATCAATTCGATCTCTCGTCAGGTTCTGGGTAACGCCGCCGCCGCGATAGCGGGGATGGCCGGCGGGTACGAGCGGAGACGGTCGAGTCATGATGCGGCCCAGGACAAGCCGCTTGTCGCCGCATCGATGTTCGGCGTGACCACACCCGCGGTGGACGCGGCTCGAAGCCGATTGACGGAACTGGGGTACGAGGTTCTGGTATTCCACGCCACCGGTTCCGGCGGCCGCAGCATGGAAAACCTGGTCGCCGACGGACATTTCGCCGGCGTCCTCGACCTCACCACCACCGAGCTCGCCGACGAGATCGTCGGTGGCGTGTTGTCCGCCGGGCCGGATCGACTGACCGCGGCCGCGAAGGCGGGCATCCCGCAGGTCGTCAGCCTCGGCGCGTTGGACATGGTGAACTTCGGGCCGCGCGATACCGTGCCGGAGCGGTTCGGCGAACGACAGTTGCTCGTGCACAACGAGACAGTCACGTTGATGCGGACGAATGCCGTGGAAGCGGCCAGGATCGGCGCGGTGCTCGGCCAAAAGCTCGCAGCGGCAACGGGACCCACCGCACTGTTCGTTCCGCGCGGCGGACTGTCCGCGGTGGACGTAGACGGCGGACCGTTCTGGGACCGTGCGGCGGACACGGCATGCATCGACGCGGTGCTCGCTGCGGTGGACAGAACCCACGTCGAGGTGATCGACAGCGATCAGGACATAAACAACACGGCGTTCGCGACGGCGGCCGCCGAGCATTTGCACCGACTCATCAGGAGCGCAACGTGAATCGTGTACAGGCTCTGGCCGGGTTTCGTGGTCAGCTCGAGGCCGGTCGTCCCATCATCGGCGCCGGCGCGGGGACCGGACTGTCGGCCAAGTCCGCGGAGGCGGGCGGGGCCGACCTCATCATCATCTACAACTCGGGGCGATTCCGGATGGCCGGGCGCGGCTCGCTCGCCGGCCTGCTGCCCTACGGCGACGCCAACGCGATCGTGGTCGAGATGGCCGCCGAGGTGCTGCCCGTCGTCAAGCAGACTCCGGTGCTCGCCGGTGTGTGCGGCACCGACCCGTTCCGGCAGATGCCGCGGTTTCTCGACGAGATCCGCGCGATCGGGTTCGCCGGCGTGCAGAACTTTCCCACCGTCGGGCTGATCGACGGTGTGTTCCGCGCGAATCTCGAAGAGACCGGGATGGGGTTCGATCTGGAGATCGAGATGATCCAGCTGGCTTCGGAGCGCGAATTGCTCACCGCGCCCTACGTGTTCGACACGGAGCAGGCGACCGCGATGGCGCAGGCCGGTGCGGACATCATCGTGCCGCACATGGGGCTGACGACGAAGGGGAGCATCGGCGCGACCACGGCGATCACCCTCGACCAGGCGGTGCAGCGGGTGCAGGAGATGCGGGACGCGGCCGCGGCGGTCGATCCCGGCATCATCGTGCTGTGTCACGGCGGACCGATCGCCGAACCCGCCGACGTGCGCTACGTGCTCGAGCGCACGCACGGTGTCGCGGGGTTCTTCGGCGCCTCGTCGATGGAGCGGCTGCCCACCGAACGGGCCATCTCCGACCAGCTCCGGGCGTTCAAGGAGGTCCCGCCCAACCAGTCCTGAGTGGAACATCCCGCGCAGCTTCATCTTTCGAAGGAGAGTCCTATGTACCGCGATCCGAACACCGTTGCCACCATGGTTTTCGACTGGGGATCGATCAAATGGCACGTCTCGCCCGACACCATCGACGGTGCGTCGTCGACGCTCGGTGAGGTGGTGATCAACCCGAACAAGGGGCACGATCGCCACGAGCATCCCGAGTCCGACGAGATTCTCTACGTTGTCGACGGTGAGGGGCGTCAAACTGTCGGTGACAGTGGCGAATTCGCCATCAAGGCCGGTGACGCGGTGTGGATTCCGCGCGGCACTCTGCATTCCACCTTCAACACCGGCTGGCGGCCGCTGCGCCTGGTGGCGACGTACACGCCCGGCGGCGCCGAGGCCGCGCTGCGTGGGCTGCCGGACTTCGTCGAGCTGGCGCCGGGGGAGTTCCCGACGTGGAAACAAGACGGCTAGGCCTGCGCGGATAAGACTGCCGCGCAGGCCGGTATCCGTCAGAGGGTGCGGGCGATGATTTCCTTCATGATCTCGTTGGTGCCCGCGTAGATCATCTGCACCCGGTTGTCCACCCACAGGCGCGAGATCGGGTACTCGGTCATGTAGCCGTATCCGCCGTGCAGCTGCAGGCATTCGCTGGCCACCGACATCGCGCGGTCGGTGGTCCACCACTTGGCCATCGCGACCGTGGCGATATCCAGTTCGCCGACAATGTGTTTGGCGATGCAGTCGTCGGTGAAGACGCGGGCGATCTTCGCCTCGGTGGCCACCTCGGCCAGCTTGAACTTGGTGTTCTGGAACTGGAAGATGGTGCGGCCGAACGCCTCTCGCGCCTTGGTGTAGCGCAGCGTGTGCTCCAGCGCGGTCTCCATGCCCGCCACCGCGCCGACCGCGATGATCAGGCGCTCCTGCGGGAGCTGCTGCATCAGCTGGACGAAGCCCTGGCCCTCCTCGGTGCCGAGCAGGTTCGCCACCGGGACGCGGACGTCCTCGAAGAACAGCTCGGAGGTGTCCTGACCCTTCTGCCCGATCTTGTCCAGCACCCGGCCGCGCCGGAATCCGGCCCGATCGGCCTCGACCAGCACCAGGCTGACGCCGGCGGCGCCCTGCGTGGTGTCGGTCTTGACCACCACGATGATGAGGTCGGCCTGCGCGCCGTTGGTGATGAACGTCTTGGATCCGTTGACCACGTACTCGTCGCCGTCGCGGACCGCCTTGGTCTTGATGTTCTGCAGGTCGGAGCCGGTGCCCGGCTCGGTCATCGCGATCGCGCCGACCACCTCGCCGCTGGCCATCTTCGGCAGCCACTGCTGCTTCTGCTCCTCGGTGCCGTAGGCGAGCAGGTAGTGCGCGACGATGCCGTTGTGCAGGCTCGCGCCCCACGCCGTGTCCAGCGCCCTGGCCTGCTCCTCGATCAGCACCGCCTCGTGCGCGAACGTGCCGCCACCGCCGCCGTACTCCTCCGGGATGGACAGGCACAGCAGGCCGAGCTCGCCCGCCTTGTTCCACAGGTCGCGGTCGACGTGATGCTGGTCGATGAACTTGTCGATGTTCGGGGTGACCTCCTTCTGGAAGAAGGCGCGGGCCAGGTCACGCAGCGCGTCCAGATCGTCGTTCATCCAACTCGACCGGTAGGCGGCCATCGAAGCTCCTTTGGTTCGGCGCACCACTGGCAAATATATGTAACCAGGGTTCGCGGGTACAGCATGTACCCGGCGGGAACAGTGTGTACCAACTCGGCCGCGCGGACAAGACACGATTTGGTATGGGCTGGCTGAACGTCCGATAGCGTGAGCCCCGTGGAGCAACGACGCTGGACCGATACCGCCGCCGCGCGGCGCTCGACCAGTCGCGCCCCGGGCCGGGACGAGCGTCGCCGAACCATCGTGGACGCGGCCATCGCGGCCATCGAAGAGCACGGGCCCGAGGCGTTGACCGGTCAGATCGCGGATCGAGCCGGGTTGGCGCGCAGCCACGTCTACCGGCATTTCGCTAGCAAGGAAGAACTCGATCTGGCCGTCGCCCGCAGGGCGCACGACGACCTCACCCGGCAGATCCGGGCCGCGCTCGAGATCGAGGGTTCCCCGCACGCCATCATCCGGGCCCCGATCGCCGAACACGTCGGATGGGCCAGCGAACATCCGAACCTGTACATCTTCCTGCTCGGACGAAACTACCGCCGCGGCAACGACGAACCCAGAATCGGCGGCAGCGCCTTCGCCTCCGAGATCTCTGCCGCCGCAACAAGATACATCCCCGAGTTCGGCGCCGATCCACTGGCCGCCGACCGCCTCGTCGTCGCCCTGCTCGGCCTCATCGACGCCTCGGTCCGCTGGTGGCTCGTCCACCGCGAAATGAGCCAACCCGACCTGGTAGACCAACTGACCACCGAAGCCTGGCTACTCCTCGACCACCGCCTCCGCAGCCTCGGCATCCAACTGGACGTCCACGCAACCCTTCCTGACAACGGGTGATTGCGGACGTTCTACTTGCTGGTCTTCGGCTGACTGGGAGTGACCTTCGGCCGCGCAGGCATCTGCTTGGTCTGCCCGCCGGATTGAAAGACCGATCCGCGTGACTCCGTCGAGGCAGCCTGCTGCTCACCAGTGCCGCGCTTGAGGTGGATCGTCATGACGGCTCTCCTTGATTGAGCTCAGCGGTGAAGTAGTGCTTTCGGGCGATCCATCGAAAGCCTTCGTGCAGGTTGATGGAAGCTACCTCGACCGGTCCTCCCACTGTATCGGGCCCGAGCTTGAATCGAGCGAAGCCGGCCGTGATTTCCACCATGAACCGGGCCAGCGCAATCGCATCGGGCAGTGGCATTCCCGCTGGTACCGGGTCTACCGCCTGGGTAGAGAGGATCTTGGCGATCTCAGGATGCGAAGACTCGTCGATCTTGCTCTTCAAGGCGGCTTCGAGGCGAGCGTCGTAGCCGTTGAACAATCGTTCGACCGCGGCTGGTTTGGCGTAGGCGCGGAAGCCGGTCTCGTTGGTGTCCAGCTCGATTGTCGGTGTTGGATGCAGTGTTGTGCCATGGAACTTCAACAGCCACGCTTCGGCCTGATCCGAGCCTGCGGAGTAGCCCGCCACGAGATAGCCCATCTCGCCGGGTAGTTCCGACAGAGCGGCCTCGCCGGCAGCAGTCGCGAACAGCTCGGCTGCTTTGAGGGCGATCTGTTCGACTGTGTAGTCGTTGATGTCGATTTTCCAGGTGACGTAGCCAGGGTCTCGTCCCATGAGCCGCAGGCGAAGGGTTTTGGACAACGTCGAGATGCTTGCCGGCCCGATGTGGCCCAGACCCCAGGTCATGGCCGCGACGGGTAGAGCTCTGTGCAGGTTGAAGATCTTGTCGGCGTTGTTGTAGACCTGCTCGCCCACTGGGTGTGCGAGCGTTGTCGCCGAGTCGGTGGAGAGGACGATGCCGTCGAACACTTTGACCCACACTGCCACTGTCACCGGGACAGTTTAGGGGTGTGATGGTGTCGATAAAACGTTGTTGTGCAGGGAGTTTGAGTGGATCTGGGACGGCTTCGCACTGTGGCTGATCTGCACAGCGTGTCGTCGGCGCGCCTTTGGAATGGCTTGGGCTGCAAGTGTGCAAGGGATGCAATGTTGCACGGTGTGCCAAAACGGAGGGGTTTTGGGAGCGAACTCCCCTGGGGTGCAGGGGAGTTCGGCGTCTCCTTGTTGGTGGTGGGTTAGAACAGGGTGCCGCTGTCGAATCCGCCGCCTACGCTGGTGAGGTTGTTGAATATGTCGTCGGTGTTGGATTGGTTGGTGCCGGATTTGCCGAACCAGTTGAAATCTTCGTTGCCGCCGCCGCTGGTGAACAAGTCGCCGGTGTTGAACAGGTCGCCGGTGTCGCCGCCGAATTGGTTGCTGTCGCCGAACATGTCGTCGCCGAAGGGGTTTGTGTCGCCGAATGGGTCGTTTCCGCTGTCGCCGAGCCAGTCGAAGCCGTCGCCGCTGCTGGATGGGTCGCTGACGTCGCCGCCGAATAGGTCGCCGGAGTCGTCGGTGCGGTTGTCGCCGGACCAGTCGAACCCGTCGCCGTCACCGAACGGGTTGCCGCCGTCCTCGCTGAACATGCCGTCGTCTTCGGACGAGTCGCCGCCGAGCCAATCGAATTCGTCATTGGGATCGCTTGGTGAACTGTCGCTGGAGTCGTCTCCCAGCTGACTCTGCCAGTCGTCTCCGGAGTCCTGCCCCGGCTGGCTTTGCTCATCGTCGCCGCTGTCTTGTCCTGGCCCGCTTTGCGAATCGTCTCCGGAGTCCTGGCCGGGCCGAGGCTTCTGTGGGTTCGGTCGCGTGCCCGGATCTTTCGGGCCACCTGGCTGCGTCGTGCTGTCGGGTTTTGTGCCCGTCGGCTTGTTCGGATCCGCCTTTCCGCGCTGATACATGCTGTTCAGCTGGCCGATTTCATTCTTGCTCAACGGAGTCGGACCGCTGTTGCAGCGATTGACCGAGCTGGCCATGATGCTGCATCCGCTGTCATTGTGATCGAGGCCGATGGAGTGCAGCAGTTCGTGCGCGGCGATCTCGGTCCGGTCGTCCCGATCGAAGTTCTGATTCTTCGGATCGAGTTTGACGAACGGGCCGCCGTTATCCCATCCGCCGAGGCCGGCCACGCCGCCTTCGAAACGTTCGTTGCTGATGTTGATCGCGCCGTTGCCCGTTCCGGGTTTCAACACGAAATTCAGGCCCGGTGTCGAGTTCAAGTGTTTGACCGCGTTCTCGATGCCGGCGTCTTTGATCTTATTGTTGTAGTGAATGATCGCCCGGCCGTCCGAGTCGTAGCCCTGAACCTTCGCCCGGAAGCCGAAGCTCGGAGCTGCGGCCGATGCCGTGGCGGTGGTCGTCAGGCCGAGCCCGACGGGAGTGAGTAGGGTGCCGGCAACCAGCGCGGCGAATAGTCGGGGTGTGCCATTCATCGGCGACTTCGCGGCTCGATGCTTCCCGTGATAGTTGCGACGTCCGGCAACAGTCGGCATAACGTGGAGACCTCCGTGTGTATGAAAAGCGAGCTCCGCCACTCGCTGATCGGCACCGGCGACTGTACTGCTGAAACATCGAATAAGCACCCGATGTAAGCAAGGCCTTAACTGTTGAAAATACGCTTTTAAGTCTGGTCTGGAACTTTTGTTAGTTTGCTGAATCAGGGCTGGGCTGTGGATGTTTCGTCGTTATAGTGACGTTATTTGGCGGCATGTCGATAGCGCCGTTGCTGGCAGGCGCGGGAGCAGTACTTGCGGGGGCGGCCTTGGGGCGGTTGGGTCAAGGGTTTGGCGCAGACTGCGCAGCTGCTCGGTGGGTGGGTGGTTTCGTCACGCGGGACTTCGATTTCATCACGCGCTCGATCGTCCGTCGGGGGACGGGGGAGGGTTTGTGCTGCTGCGACGAAGCTCGGGGCCGGGACGCGGCCGCGTGGTGTGTGGCGCATCAGCTCGTCGTCGAGGTTCGGGCACTGCTCGATGATGTCGTCGTCTGGGCATTGTGACAGGTGGATCAGGTAGTCGCGGGCGCTTTGCAGCTGTTTGATCTTCTCTTCGATCAGCTCGGCCTGGTGTTCAACAGTCTTCTGCCAGAGCCTGTTCCGGCTTCCGGCGGTTACCACCGAGGCCTGTTCGAGTGGCATTGTGCCGGTGACGCAGCACAGGTAGGCGAGGCCGATGCGGCGGAGTTCGGTTTCGGTGTAGACCCGCCGGCCGCCGACCCGCGGTGGCTCCGGCAGTACCTGTTGCGACTCCCACCAGCGCAGCGTCGACGGGGCGAGGTCGTAGAGGGCGGCCGCCTGGCCGATCGAGACGCCGAAGGGTTCACCCATGGGTCTATTTGACATGAAGTCGGCTTCAAGTCACAAGATCTACGTGGAGTTAGGTATACCTCAGTCGTGCTGGTAGGAGGCGTGGCTGGGGATCGGCGGTAACGACATTCCCGTGGAGGAACTACAGACATGACGTCAATGGAGACACCAACGGCCGGGGGATCGGAGTCCTACGGGAACTTCGATCAGTCGACCGGACTCGCGAATGCCGGTGCGCTGGCTCGACTGCTGGCGCCGGTCCGGCGGTATCTGATCGTCTGCGGCATCTTGTCGTCGATCTCCGCGGCGGCCGGAATCGTGCCCTACATCGCCGTCGCCGAGATCGCACGGGTCATGCTCGACGACCCCACGGGGGCGGCCAGGACCGTCTGGACCTGGGTCGGCGTCGGTGCCGCCGGCGCCGCGGTATGGCTGCTGCTGCTCGTACAGTCCTCGCGCGTAGGGCATTTCGCGGACGCGGCGATACTGCACGACCTGCGCGTGCGGATCGTGCGCCGCCTCGGCTCGCTGCCACTGGGCTGGTTCCGCGCCGCGGGATCGGGACGGGTCAAGCGGGCGATGACGGGCGATCTGGAAGAGATGCACGAGGTCATCGCGCACGCGTTGGGCCAGCTGACCGGGGCGGTCACGGTGATGGTCGTCGCGGCGGGCTACCTGCTTCTCGTCGACGTCCGGATGGCGCTGATCGCGCTGGGCGTGCTCGCCGCGATGGCGATCTGCTACCGAATCTCGATGCGGTCCATGACATTCCACATAAACCGGTTGATCGCGGCCGACGCGCGGATCAGCATTGCCAGTGTCGAGTACGCCGACGGAATCCAGGTGGTCAAGACGTTCGGCACCGGCGGACGCGTGCTGCGCCGCTACGACGATGCCGTGGACGAGCACACCAACGCGTTCGCGGCATGGGTCGCCGAGGTGCGCTACAGCTCGGCGGCCTCGCGGCTGTTCGGCTCGGAGATGGCGGTGCTCGCCGTCGTGACGGCGGCCGGGCTGGCGTTCGTCGGCCATGGTTCGCTCGGGGCCGCGGATCTGGTGGCGTTCCTGGTGGTCGCGATCGGGCTGCCGAACTCGATCATTCCGGCGTTGACCGCGGCGCAGGGCGTGCGTAAGGGAAGGATGGGTGCGGCGAATATCGAACGGCTGCTTGCCCGTTCGCCGTTGCCCGAGCCGGAACGACCGGAATCGCCGCGTGGTCACGGCGTCGAGTTCGACCGGGTGTCGTTTTCTTATGGCGGAGTGACCAACGCGCTCGAGCAGGTCAGCGCAGTCTGTCCGCCGGGGCGCGTGACCGCGATCGTCGGGCCGTCGGGTGCCGGCAAGACGACCCTGGCCAGCCTGCTGCCGCGCTTCTACGACGTGTCGGACGGGGCGATCCGGATCGGCGGTGTGGACGTTCGCTCGATTCCGTCGCGGGAATTGCTGGCCTCGATGTCGTTGGTATTCCAGGACGTTGCGCTCCTTCGGGACAGCGTGGCGGAGAACATCCGCATCGGCCGCCCCGGCGCGAGCGATGCGGAGGTCCGGCAGGCGGCCGTCGCCGCGCACATCCACGACGTGATCGAGCGTCTGCCCGACGGGTACGACACGCTGCTCGACGCGGGCGGCGGCGGTCTGTCCGGCGGTGAGCGCCAACGGTTGACCATCGCGCGGGCGATCCTGTCCGGTGCGCCGATCGTCGTGCTGGACGAGGCCACCGCCGCCCTCGATCCCGACAGCGAGGCGGCGGTGCAGAACGCGCTGGCCACCTTGGCGGTCGGCAAGACGGTCATCGTGATCGCGCATCGCCTGCACACCATCGCTGGCGCGGACCAGATCCTCGTGCTCGACCACGGGCGTCTGGTCGAGCAAGGCGACCACGACCAGTTGCTCGCCCGCAATGGTCTCTACGCCCGGATGTGGGCCGCACAGGAAGGGGTCCTCGCATGATCCGCCGGTTGTACCGACTGTGGCCGGAGCCGAAACTCCTTGCCCAGCTATGGTTTTTGACCGCGGCACAGGCCGTTCTGCAAGGTCTGCTGCTCGGCTTGCTCGTCCCGATCCTGCACGCGGTCGTGCGACCCGAGCCCGATCTCGCCGCGGCCACGCCGTGGCTGGTGCTCGGCGCGATCGGCGCGGTGTTGTACGCGGTGCTGAGCATCATCGCGACCCCCGTCGGCTTCGCGGCGGCGGGCGCGCTCGCGGCGCAACTGCGGCGGAAGTTGATGCGCCACGTGAGCAGGCTGCCGCTCGGGTGGTTCACCGCCGAGCACAAGGCCCGGCTGGCGCGCGGGGTGACCGCGGATGTCGGCGACGCCGCGCACCTGGCCGTGACCATCGCCGGACCCGCGATCACCTCGACGCTGTTGCCCGCGACGATCGTTGCCGTGACGTTCGTGGTCGACTGGCGGATGGCATTGCTGTTGTGCGCCATCGCGATTGGCGCGTACTGGGCGCTGCGACGGGCCGCACGGATCGCCGAATTCGCCGAGATCGAGTTGGAGCGGGCGGCGGTCGGGGTCGCGGGCCGGGCGATCGAACTCGGTCAGGCGCAGCCGGTCTTGCGTGCCGCGGGGTACGCCGATGGCACGCCGCGGATGCACGCCGCGCTCGTCGACCACCGCGAGACCTACCGCGACGGCATGCGTCGCGCGCGGCAACCGTTCTTCGTCTACAGCGGAGTGGTCGCAGGTGGTTTCGTCGCGGTGCTCGCGCTCGCCGCCGAACTAGTGCTGAGCAAGCAGATCGAAGTGGCCGAGGCGATCGCGTTGCTGGTGCTGGCGGCCCGGTTCCTGGAGCCGCTGGGCAACCTCGTCGAGCTGATCGGGGCCTTGCGCGCGATGACGAACAAGATCGCGCGGATCGAGGAGTTCCTGGCTACTCCGGTGCTCCCGGTGCCGGTCGAGCCGGTGCGTGAGATCGCCGCTCCCCACGTCGAGCTCGTGGACGTGAGCTTCACCTATCCGGGTGGCGATTCCACTGCGTTGCAAGGTGTTTCGTTCCGGTGCCGACCGGGCACGACCACCGCGCTGGTCGGCCCGTCCGGCTCCGGTAAGACGACGGTGACCCGGCTCATCGCAAGGTTCTTCGACGTCGAAGCGGGACAGGTGCGCATCGGTGGGGTGGACGTTCGCGACGTGGATCCGAGCGTGCTGCTCGATGAGATCGCGATCGTCTTCCAGGATGTCTACCTGTTCGATGACACCATCGAGGACAACCTGCGCCTAGCCCGGCCGGACGCGACCTGGGACGAACTGGCGGAGGCGGCTCGTGCGGCGCGGATCGACGACATGATCGAACGCCTGCCCGAAGGCTGGCGGACCCGCGTGGGCGAAGCGGGTGCCCAGCTGTCGGGCGGTGAACGTCAGCGGGTCGCGATCGCGCGCGCGATCCTCAAGCGGGCGCGCATCGTCCTCGTAGACGAGGCCAGCTCGGCGCTCGATCCCGAGAACGAGGCCGCGATCACGCAGGCCATCGCCAACCTCGCCGACGATCCCGATCGCACGGTGATCGTGATCGCGCACCGGCCCGCCACGCTGGCCGCGGCGGACCGTGTCGTCTCGCTCGACGGCGGACGTGTGATCGAAACCGGAACGCCCGCAGAGCTATTGGTCACGGGAGGGGCGTTCGCGCGGATCAGCGGACAGTACGAACGGGCACGGCACTGGCGCATTGCGAGTACGTCATGAACCGGTGACCTCGGCCCAGAGGGCGGGAGCCTCCGCAGCTGTTGCGGGGGCTCCTCGGCCGAGCAACAGGGCTTCGAGATCGTGCAGGATCCACACGACACTCAGTGCGCCTGAGCCGTACCACGCACCGAAATCGACTGAGCCGGTGATCGATCCGGTGGTGTCGAGGATCGGATTGGTCAATAGCGGTGCGGCGCCCCGATTCACGGTGCCGGTCAGCGCGATGATGATCGGCGCGGACTGGCTGTCGAGACGCTCGGTGGACAGCGTGGTGTAACCCCAGCCACCGCCGGGACCGATTTGCAGGGCGGGGCGGTGGAAGCCGAGGGTGCTGAGGATGGTGCCGAACGTGCGGACACTGCCGTAAGCGCAGACTTGATCACCGCAGCCGGACAGTACGGAAACCGTTGTGCCGTTGTGTTTCGAGGCGGCCAATTCGGTTGCGGTGGTGGCGATCCGGTTGTTCAGATGGGAGATGAGCGCAGACGCCTGTTCGCTGTGGCCGGTCGCGGTGCCGAGGACATTCAACTGCTCGTCCCATGGTTTGTTGTCGTCCACGAGCAGTACCGGGGCGATCCGGGTCAACTTCGGCAGCAGGTCGCGATGGCCGGGAAAGTTGGTGCCGATGATCAGTGCCGGTTCGGCGGCGGAGATCGGCTCGATCTGCGTCGGCTCGGCCAATTCCACGCCCGCTCCGCGCAGTATTCGCTCGGTCGCCGTGACGATCTGGTCGCCTTGATAGACATTGCGCGCCGCGTGCTCGGCGACGACGCCGATGGCGAGGAGATGGAGGGCGGTGGAATCATCGAGCGCCCAGATGTTTTCGTCGGTGGCGGGGATGGTGACCGGTCCGTCGGCACCGGCGACCGTCACCACGGGGCCCTCGACCGGGGCCGGTTGTCCTGTGCCGCAAGCTATCGCGGCCAAGAGCACGGCGAGGGTGGGTATGACGGCAAATCTTCGCATCTCGTGAGTGTGGTTTTTGAAGTCGGCTTGATGTCAACCGGAAACGGCTTGATCGGCGCGGTACCTCGCGGTTGTCCGGTCGTTCTCACCGACAGCTGTTACGAAACGGGATCGCTGCGTGACGAAACTTTCGACCTAACGGATTCAGGGCGCTGGATCACCGGCCCGCCTCGACCAAGGTGAACTCGACGCCGCCGCGCGCCATCGTTGCGCCGTCGGCTGCGGTAGTTCTACTCACCGACACGCGTAGTTCCTCGGTGACCAGGGACAAGTCTGGTCCATATGCTCGGACTATGTCCTCTACCGAGAACGCGTTTGTCTGGAGAACGGCCGGCCTGGGAGCGGTTGCCGCGGTCGTACTGGCACCGTTGGCCGCGGCCCTGGTTGCGATCGTCTACCGATTCCCGGTGCCGATGGCGGAGGATTACGCCCGCGGGTTCGGCGGGGCCGGCGATGCCGCGTTGGGCAGCGTGTTCTATCTGATCCTCGGTGGTGCGCTGGTGCTTGCGATCCTCGGCGGCATAGGCGGTTTCGTCACAGCTCGGTTCGCTCAGCTCAACGCGCGCCGCGCTCAATTTCGCACGCTCGCGGTATCGGCAGGAATCTCGCTGCTTGCCGCGAGTGCCTTGGCTGTGCTCGAATTCTTCATCGGCGCTTGGTGAGTCGGCTACGTCGGTAGACCGGCCCGCCGCCGCGCGACCGAAGCGACTGCTGCCCAGTCCTTGTCGCCGTCGCCGTATGCGAACACGCCAATGTACGCACCATGTGCCGGCGGCGTGGGTGCCTCTCGATGCAATGACCTGTCGATCTGCCCCGAGAACAGTGCCCGATTCATGCAGGGCCACAACGGAATTGACGACGACACGGCAGAACGGGTCAGATCGTCGCGTCGGGCTCGTGTTCGAGCGGTGTGGACAGGATGACATCGAGAAGATCGCCGAGGGTGTCGATCTGTCCGGGGGAGAGGCCGGCGAACGATCGATGTTGCACGCCGTGCACCCGGCGCGCACCCTCGGCGCGGATCTCTTCGCCCTTGGCTGTGAGGCGGTGGCGGACTGCGCGACCGGGCCCTGGTATCCGCTCGATGAGTCCGCGCTCGACCATCCTCGCGGCCAGCGTCCCGAACGACTGGTCCGTCTGAAAGGTCAACTGCGCCAGATCATGTAGCGAGGCGTTGGGGTGCCGATCGAGATGACGCAGAGTATCCCACTGCACCAGCGAGACGCCGAGATCCGCGAGCTCGGCGGTGAGGGCGCGGTGGTGGCGGTGCTGTACTCGCTTGATCGACAGGGCTACTTCTCCGATCGAGGTCATGAAGTCAGCATAACTCAGGTTGTTTATATCAATATCCTTGTATAAGGTTACTGATATAGATCTCAGGAGGTTTTCATGAGCACAACCCACACGGTCGACGTGACTCTGCCCGAACTCGGCACCATCGCGGTCCGCATCAGCGAACGAGGGGAGGGCCACCCGATCCTGCTGCTGCACGGCGGGGCCGGCTCCGTTTCGGTCACCGGCTTCGCCGACCGCCTCGCCGCCGAACGGAACGCTCACGTGTACACCCCCACCCACCCCGGTTTCGACGGCACCGAGCGCCCCGAACTGCTCACCACCGTCCGCGGTCTCGCCGCCCTCTACGCCGCGCTGCTGGACACCCTCGACCTCACCGGCGTCACCGTCGTCGGCAACTCCGTCGGCGGCTGGATCGCCGCCGAACTCGCTCTCCTGCATCCGAATCGGGTCTCCGGCCTGGTCCTCGTCGACGCGGTCGGCATCGAGGTCCCCGACCACCCGGTCATCGATTTCTTCGCCCTCGACCTGGCCCAGATCGCGGACTACAGCTACGCCGACCCCGACGCCTACCGGATCGACCCCACCCAGCTCAGCCCCGCCGTCTTGCAGGCGATGGCCGGAAACCGCGCCACCCTCCAGATCTACGGCGGCTCGATGACCGACCCGGCCCTGCTCACCCGCCTACCCGAAATCACCCTGCCCACCCTCGTCATCTGGGGCGACGCCGACCGCATCGTCGACCCGGACAACGGCCGCGCCTACGCCGCCGCCATCCCCGGCGCCGAACTAGTCATCATGCCGAACACCGGCCACCTCCCCCAGATCGAATCCCCCGCCGCACTCATCCCGCTGATCTGGAACTTCGCCGACACCCACGCCACCAGCAAGCCCGCTGCCTGAGTCGCCTGCCCGCACGGATATCGAACAGCGACTGCGTAATCCGGCGTACGTCATCTGACGGATTCGTGCACCGCCAGTGCCCAACTAGCGTCATCGAGGTGGGTACAAACAGCGTTGTCATGGTCGTCGCCGCTCTCACGATCGCCCTGTCCGTTGCCGCGTGCGGTGACGCCACGTCGCCGGCACCGGTCGCGAACGACTGTCCGAGTAGCCCGATTCCGCCGGATTCGGCCCGCGGACCAGTTGCCCAGGCGGCAACTCCTCGGATCGTCGTGCCCGTCGACGCCAGCACCAGTACTGTCCTGAACCCGGGCACGGCTCCGCAGATTCAATGCGGACGCACACCCATCGATGCTCATACCGACGTGGCTTACGCGCCCAGTGCCGCTTCCCGGCGGACAGACCAAGCAACTCGCCATGGACATCCAGGTCCCGCAGACCGCCGGCCGGAAGCCACTGGTCGTCTACGTCCCCGGCGGCGGTTTCATGATGGCGGACAAGGGCGGAAACCTCGCGTTGCGAACGTTCGTCGCCGAGGCGGGATACGTGGTAGCGAGCATTCAGTACCGGGTCCAACCCGACGGCGCGACCTACGTCGACAGCGTCTCCGATGTGAAGGCCGCGATCCGCTACCTGCGCGCCCACGCCGCCGACTACGACATCAATCCCGGCGCGGTAGGCGTCTGGGGCGACTCGGCCGGCGGCCACCTGTCCGCGATGACCGGAGTCACCAACGGCGACAAACGTTTCGACGTAGGCGCCGACCTGGACGAGAGCAGTGACGTGCAAGCGGTGATCGACAAGTTCGGCGCCTCGGACCTGTCCCGCCTCCAGTCCGAATTCGACCCCGAGACCCAGCAGGCCATGGCACCGCTGCTCGCCGCTACAGCCAGGTATGTCAACGGCCCCACCAGCGCAACGTCACTCGCCGAGGATCCCGCCGCCGTCGCCCGGGCAAACCCCATCACCTACATCCAAGCGACCGACCCGCCATTCGCGATCTTCCACGGCAGCCAAGACACCACGATTTCCCCGAGTCAGACTCTCCTCCTGCACAACGCGTTGGTTGCCGCGGGCGTCGACAGCACCCGCTAAGCAACGCCCACTGCGGGTTCCGGCCGCCATTCGTTCCGCATCCATGAATCATGGGTGACAATTGTGTGTACAAAAGGCGAACGATGCACGGGCTGGCCCGTGTAGAGGTAGGTGTCCCGTGCACGACGAATCCGACCTGGCGCAGGCGCGGGTGTTCTATGAACTGCTCAGCGCCGAGGCCGCGACCCTGAGTTCGGCGATTCAGGCCACCGCGACCCTGCGCGGCACCCCGCGTTCGACCACGGAGGGGCGGCGGCTCGAACGGGATCTGCGGGAGGTCCGCCGCTGCCTGGATCGTCTGCGCAACAACTTTCCCGAGGTGGGTGATCAGTCGAAGGCCGGGTGAACCGGCTTCTGATGAACGCACGCTCTTGCCGGTTGTTGGTCACTGACCTAGTGTTATTGGTCAGTGACCAACAAGGAGGTAGTTGTGGCTGATTACGAGGTCGCCATCGTCGGGGCGGGTCCGGTCGGGCTGTGGCTCGCGGCGGAGTTGCGGCTCGCGGATGTGTCCGTGGTGGTGTTGGAGGCGCGGGCGGAGCGCGATCCGAATTCGAAGGCGCTCACCATCCATCCGCGGACCATCGAACTGCTTGCCTCGCGCGGATTGCTCGACTCGTTCCTGACGGAGGGCACGCGAATTCCGAGCGGGCACTTCGGTTTACTGGAAAATCGGATGGATTTCGGGCTGCTCGATACGCCCTATCAGTTCACGCTGGCGGTGCCGCAGGCCCGCACCGAGGAGCTGTTCGAGGACCGCGCCCGTGCGGCCGGTGCGGATATTCGGCGGGGGCAACGGGTTTCGGGCCTGACCCAACAGGACGACGGGGTGGTGGTGCACCTCGAAGGGCTGCCCGATCTCACCGCCGACTGGGTCGTGGGCTGCGACGGTGTGCGCAGCACGGTCCGGCAGGCGGCCGGAATCGCCTACCCGGGCACACCCGCCACCGTCTTCGGCTGGCTGGCCGACGTGAAACTGGCTGCGCCGCCGGAGAGTTCGGTATCGGCCAAGTGGAGCGAGGCGGGGCAGATCATGGGTGTCCCGCTGCCCGGCGGGTTGTACCGGCTGGTGGGGCTCAACCCGGAGGACGTGCGCACCGATCGGCCCGGCGAACTCACCCTCGACGATGTCCGCCGCCGCGCCATCGCGATCACCGGAACCGACTGGGGAATGCACGACCCGGTCTGGTTGTCCCACTTCGGCAATGCGTCGCGCCAGGCCGAGCGATACCGCGCCGGGCGTGTGCTGCTCGCGGGCGACGCCGCCCATCAACACATGCCCGCGGGTGGCGTCGGGATGAATGTCGGCATCCAAGATGCGATGAATTTGGGTTGGAAGCTGGCTGCCACGGTGCGCGGGCGCGCACCCGAAGGGCTGTTGGACAGCTATCACCGCGAACGCCACCCGGTCGGCGCCGCGCTCCTGCGCAGCACCCAGGCGCAGACCGCGCTGATGAGCACCTTCACACCAGAGAACCGGCAATTGCGCGCGTTGCTTTCCGAATTCGTCGGCACCCAACCGGGATTCGCGCGCCCACTGGCCGAACAGATGTCCGGTCTCGCCGTCGCGTATCCGGCCGAGCCGGGAGCGCATCCGCTGACCGGCACTCGCGCACCGGATTTCGCGCTCGCCGACGGCTCGTCGGTATTCGCCGCGCTACGCGGTGGCGGCCATCTGATCCTCGACTTCACCGGCGCACTTGCTGCGAATCCGCTTGTCGCAAGGGCGCTTCCGGAACGTGATCGGCAACCGTGGGCGGGCGTCGCGGCGGCCCTGGTCCGTCCTGACGGACACTTGGCCTGGGTGGGCGAGGACGCCGCCGGCCTACCCGCCGCGCTCGACGCCGCTGGTTTCGAGCCGCTCCCGGCCTGAGCTCTAGACTGGGTCAGTGACCAACAAGCAACCGGTACGCACCGCTCGCGCGGGCCTGGCCCAGTCCTCGGTGGTCGAGGCGGCACTGGTGATCCTGAACGAGAAGGGCCACGACGCCGTATCGATCCGGGCGATCGCCGACCGCCTCGGCGTCCGGATGAACACCGTGCTCTGGCACGCCAAGACCAGGGCGCGGTTACAGGAGCTGATGGCCGACGCCATCGTGGGCGCCACCGCGACCACGGATCTGCCGGCGGACTGGGACCAGCGGGTCCGCGTGCTCACCCACCGCTACCGGCAGTCGCTGCTGGCGCATCGAGACGGCGCGGCCGTCGTCGCGGGCACCTACGCTTCGGAGCCGGCCACCCTGCGCGTCGCCGACGCGATCGTGCAGGCCCTGCTCGACGGCGGACTCGAACCGAAGCAGGCCTCCTGGACCTGTTGGACCATCGTGTATTTCGTGCTCGGGATCGTCCAAGAGCAGCAGGGCTACCCGTCAGCGGACATCGAAGCGATGGCCGCCCTCGTCGCCTCGGACGCCTATCCCGCGCTCGCGCAAGCCGGCGAGTTCGCGGGCGACAACGCCTTCGACGACCGCTTCGATTTCGGCCTCGACCTCATCCTGTCCACCCTGCCCGCGCGCATCGCTGCTGCCCGCGAGTCCGGCCGATAGTCAGGCTTGCTAGTAGGGCCAGTACTCCATGCGGAGATTCGTCTCCTTGATCGCCGTGACCAGGGATTCCGATGCGACGAACACGCGCGTGAACTCCCTGTCGCGAGCGACGAGGAAATCACCGGCCGATGGATCGAACGAAGGTTTCGTGAGGATCCGAATGCCGCGGATGTTCGAGAACTTCGACGCGTCGACGTCGACCAGTCGCAGGTACTTGGTGGTTCTCGCGGCGAGGTAGGTACTGCGCCCACCGCGCAAATGCAGCTCCGCCGGAATGGTTTCGATGTCGTCGCGCAACTGCGCAGGAGCGCTGTCGAAGAAGTTCTTCGAGAACAGCGGAATGCCCCAGGTCGTCTGCAAGTAGTCCGGCCGGATCCTCTCGAACTTCCGGAAGTCGATGTCGACATCGACCTCGATACCCGCTGGTGTCGGTGTCACCTCCTCGCCGTGTACGAAGAACCTGGTGCCGAACTCGTCCTCGCCGCGCATGACGATGGAGAATTCACCGAGCGACGTCGGTGACAGCAAGCGATAAAGGACACTCATGTCCGACAGCATTGTGGGACCGACGCCGCGAGGACAAGCGAAGGCGGCGCGACCGAGGAGGTTTCCGTTGGATTTCGCTGATTTTCAGGCGATCAATGCATTGGTGCTGCGCTATGCCGCCGCCGTCGATGCGGGCGACTTCGACCAGGTCGGCGAACTATTCGCCGACGCGGAGCTCACCATGCCGAGCGCCGATCAGCCGATCCGATCGAATTCCGCCGTCGTGACCGCGGTGTTCCGGCGAGCCGTCCGGATCTATCCCGACACCGGAACGCCGAAGACCCGGCATCTGGTCACCAACTTCGCCTGCACGCCGATCGGGTCCGATTGGGCGCAAGCCACCTCCGCGATCCTGGTGTCGCAGTCGACCGAGGATTTTCCGTTGCAGGTGATCGCCTGTGCCAGTTACGAAGATAGTTTTGTCCGGGTCGAGGGCCAGTGGCGGTTCGCCCGGCGGCGAATCTCGCTGGACCAGGTCGGCGACACCTCTCATCACCTGAATCCATAGTGCAGGACGTCAGGTCCGAGGGCGGTTGTCGATCAGCCTGCGCGCCTTGCCGATCGAGCGTTCGAGGGTAGCGGGCGGGACTACATCGACGGCGACGGTGATGCCGATGCGGTTCTTGATCGATTCGCGCAGGGTCGCGGAGGAGGTCCAGCGTTGATCGTCGAGAACTCCGGGGCGGGCTTCGACTCGGATGGTGAGGGTGTCCATTCGGCCGGTGCGTTCGAGTACGCACAAGAACTGCGGGGCCAAGGCGGGGACGGCCAGGATGAGTTCTTCGATCTGGGTGGGGAACAGGTTGACGCCGCGCAGGATGATCATGTCGTCGGTCCGGCCGGTGACCTTCTGCATTCGACGCATCGTGCGGGCGGTTCCGGGGAGTAGCCGGGTCAGGTCGCGCGTGCGATAACGAATGATCGGTGTCGCTTCCTTCGACAGTGAGGTGAACACCAATTCGCCCTCCGCGCCGTCGGGCAGCACTTCGCCGGTCTCCGGATCGATGATCTCCGGATAGAAGTGGTCCTCCCAAATGTGCGGGCCGTCCTTGGTTTCCACGCATTCCATGGCGACGCCGGGGCCCATGACCTCGGAGAGCCCGTAGATGTCGACGGCGTCCATGTCGAGCGTCTGCTCGATTTCCCGCCGCATCTGTTCGGTCCATGGTTCGGCGCCGAATACACCGACGCGCAGCGACGTTTCGGCGGGGTCGAGCCCCTTGGCGATCATCGCGTCGGCGATGGTGAGCATGTAGGACGGGGTGACCAGGATGGCGTCCGGCGCGAAGTCGGTGATGAGCTGGATCTGGCGATCGGTCATGCCGCCGGACATCGGAATCACCGTGCAGCCCAGCCGTTCCGCGCCATAGTGCGCCCCGAGCCCGCCGGTGAAGAGACCGTATCCGTAGGCGACGTGCACCTTGTCGGTCGGCTTGACCCCGCCCGCACGCAGGCTGCGCGCGACCAGTTCCGCCCAATTGCCGATGTCGTTCGCGGTGTAGCCGACCACCGTCGGCCACCCGGTGGTGCCCGAGGACGCGTGGATCCGCGCGATCTGATGCTGCGGCACCGCGAACATCCCGAACGGGTAGTTCTCGCGCAGCTCCTTCTTGGTCGTGAATGGGAATTTCGCCAGATCGCCGAGTTCATGCACGTCGCTCGGGTGGACTCCGGCGTCGTCGAATGCCTTCCGGTAGTGCGGCACATTGGCGTAGGCGTGCTCCAGGGACCAGCGCAATCGTTCGAGTTGCAGCGCCGAAATGCGGTCGCGCGTGGCGAATTCGATATCGGGGGTGTCGGTGGGAGTGGGCAGGACGCCGGTCATCGCGGAACTCCAGGTTCAGCCGTCGAAATCGACGGTCAGGGTGTCGCTGAGGGGATAGGTCTGGCAGGTGAGCACGAAGCCGGCGGCGACTTCGGATTCCTCGAGTGCGTAATTGCGACGCATGTCGACGTCGCCGCGGGTGATCTTGGCGCGGCAGGTGCCGCAGACGCCGCCCTTGCAGGCGAACGGGAGATCCGACCGCAACCGCGCGCCCGAATCGAGCAGCGGCTGGTCCCGGGGGAGCGCGCCGGTCACCGAGCGACCGTCGAGCGCGATGGTGACTTCGCTTGTCGGACCGGTCATTCCGGGTTCGCGATGGATCACCGGCGGCGGCGGGATGTCGTCGACGTAGAACAGTTCGTGGTGGATTCGGCGCTTGCCGACGCCGAGTGCGGCGAGCACTTCCTGCGCGTCGGTGATCATGCCGTACGGGCCGCACAGCCAGAAGTGGTCGATGTCGTCGGTCGGCACGACACTGCCGAGGATCGCGCGCAGGCGCTGCGCGTCCAATCTGCCACTGAACAACTTCACTTCACGCGGTTCCCGTGACAGTACGTGGATGAGGTCGAGACGCGGGCCGAATCGATCCTTGAGATCGGCGATCTCCTCGGCGAACATCACCGAGCGGGTGCGCCGATTGCCGTACAGCAGAACGACTTCCGCCTTCGGATTGGCGAGCATCGACCCGGCGATCGAGAGCATCGGGGTGATACCGGAACCCGCCGCGATCAGGACATGCCTGCCGCCCTGCGCCGGGTCGGCGGTGAATGTTCCGGTCGGTCCCTGCACGTCGATGGTGTCGCCCGCCTCGACCTGATGGACCAGCCAGGACGAGAACACGCCGTCGGGCACCTCGCGAACGCCGACCCGCGGCGGTGCGCCGGCCGGCGCGCAGATCGAGTAGGAGCGGCGATGCTCGACGCCGTCGACCGTGCGCCGCAGCATGAGCGATTGGCCTGGGCGGAAGGCGAATTCGTCGGCCAGCCGGTCGGGCACCGTGAAGCGGATGGCGACCGCGTCGTCGCAGAGTGGTTCGACCTCGGCGACGGTCAGCGGGTGGAAGGGCTTGGTTCGCGGGGAGGTCATGCTCAGATCTCCTTCACGTGATCGAACGGTTCCAGGCAGTCCGAGCAGCGGTACTGGGCTTTGCACAGTGTTGCGCCGAATTCGGAGTGCAGGACCGTGTTCGGTGATCCGCATTGTGGGCAGTTGATGGTGCGTGGCCTCGGCGTGAGGGTCAGCGGGACAGGTCCCGCTGTGCGCTGCGGGGCCGGACCTGGCACGGAATAGCCTGCTGCGCTGAGCTTTCGACGACCCTCCGTGGAGATCCAGTCCGAGCTCCATGCGGGCGACAGGCGAGTTCTGATGTGTACGTGGTCATATCCATGTTCGAGGAGCTTGTGTTCGAGATCGTCGCGCATGGTGGCCATGGCAGGACAGCCCGAGTACGTCGGAGTGATGATGACGAGCACACTGCCGTCGGCGGATACCGTCACCTCCCGCAGCACCCCGAGATCGTCGAGGGTCAAGGGCGGCATCTCCGGGTCGGTCACCGACGCGGCAACGGCGCGGGCGCGGAATTCCTCGGTGCTCACCAGAGTCCCTCCGGGTGCGCGCGGGCGACGCTCTGCAGGTCGGCGAGCAACGCGCCCATCGCCTCGGTGTGGATGCCGTGCCGGCCCGCGCGTCCGCCGACGGTGCCGGCCTTGCCGCTCGGGGGCGTCAGTTCGGCGGCATGCAGGACTTGGTCGAGCACCGCGTCGAATTCCGCACGGACGTCCCGGGGATCGACGCCGACCGCGACCTTCGACAGGGTGATCTCTTCATCGGTGGGGACGAACAGTTCGTCGGTATAGGGCCATACGCGCGCCAGTGCCTCGCTTGCGCGTCGCGCGGATTCGGTTGTGCCGCAACCGAGAGTGACCGTCCACCGCGCCGCGTAGTCGCGGTGGTAAGTCAGCTCCTTGACGCCCTTGTGTGCGACGGCGGCCAGTACCGGATCGCGAGAGGTGCGGAGCCGGTCGAAGATCGCGAGGCGCCAGGTCGAGAAGATCAACAACCGGATCATCGACTTGGCGAAATCGCCGTTGTCGAGTTCGCACAGACGGGCGTTGCGAAACTCGTTCTCCGGCCGGAAGAATGCCAGCGCGTCTTCGGCGGGTGCCGGCGAGGTGCTGGAAATGAACGGCACCACCGAACCATCGGCCGCGGCGGCGCGGGCAAGCAACAGACGCGCCTGCCCGAGCAGGTCGAGACCGACGTTCGCCAGCGCGACCTCTTCTTCGAGTTCCGGTGCACGCGTTGACCATTGAGCGATCCGCTGGGCACTGATCAGTGCGTCGTCACCCAGCATGAGGCAGTACGCGGCGAGTGCGGGGAGATCGACATCGTCGGGCACTGTGGTATCCACACCGGCCAGCGGATCGTCGAAACTGGTCCCGAATGCCCACTGCCCGTGGGAGTCCGCGTCGACCAGGCCTTCGTAGGCGTTGTCGCTCCGCGATGCTTCGTTCATCTGCGCCCGCCTCACATGTGTGGCACGTCGTCGGGGATCTCGTAGAACGTCGGGTGCCGATACACCTTGTCGCCGCTGGGCGCGAAGAACGGATCCTTCTCCGCGGGGCTCGACGCGATGATCGAGGCAGACCGGACCACCCAGATGCTGACGCCTTCGTTGCGGCGGGTGTAGACGTCGCGCGCGTGCCGCAAGGCCATCTGGTCGTCGGCGGCGTGCAGTGACCCGACGTGTACGTGGTTGAGGCCGCGCTTGCCGCGAAGAAATACCTCGTACAGAGGCCAATCGGCCTTCACCGCAGCGGGTTCGGTCACGATGCGGCCTTCTCGCGGGCCGCAAATGCCGTCGCGGCCTCGCGTACCCAGGCGCCGTCCTCGTGGGCCGCGCGGCGATTGGCGATGCGCTCGACGTTGCACGCGCCGTTGCCTTTGAGCACCGCCATGAACTCGGCCCAGTCCGGCTCGCCGAAGTCGTGTGCCTCGCGCCGTGGACACCACTTCAGTTCCGGATCGGGGAACGTCACGCCCAACGCCTCTGCCTGTGGCACGGACATGTCGACGAACCGTTGGCGCAGTTCGTCGTTCGTGTGCCGCTTGATGCCCCACTTCATCGACTGCTCGGTGTTCGGCGACTCGTCGTCGGGCGGACCGAACATCATCAGTGCGGGCCACCACCATCGGTTCACCGACTCCTGCACCATCGCGCGCTGCTCGTCGGTGCCGCGCATCATCGTCATGAGCAGCTCGTAACCCTGGCGTTGATGGAACGACTCCTCTTTGCACACGCGGATCATCGCGCGGGCATACGGTCCGAAAGAGCTGCGGCACAAAGGAACCTGGTTGCAAATCGCGGCGCCGTCGACCAGCCAGCCGATGGTTCCGACATCGGCGTATGTGAGCGTCGGGTAGTTGAAGATCGAGGAGTACTTCTGTTTGCCCTCGATGAGCTGGACGGTCAGATCGCCGCGATCGGCGCCGAGGGTTTCGGCCGCGGAGTACAGATAGAGACCGTGGCCCGCCTCGTCCTGCACCTTGGCCATGAGAATCGCCTTGCGCCGCAATGACGGTGCGCGCGTGAGCCAATTCCCTTCGGGCTGCATCCCGATGATCTCGGAGTGCGCGTGCTGAGCGATCTGGCGGATCAGTGAGCGGCGGTAACCGTCGGGCATCCAGTCCCGGGGTTCGATGCGCTGCTCGTTGGCGATCGTCTCGTCGAAAAGGGTCTGTAGCGGGCCCATTTCGGAAGTGTGTGCGGTGGGCATGTGGTCTCCTTGCCGAATCTGCCTAGGTGCCGGTGAAAGCCGGTTTCTCCTTGGCCAGGAAGGCTTTTACGGCCGCCTGATGGTCGGCGGTGCGGCCCAGGTGCTGTTGCGCGGCGAGTTCGCGGTCCAAGGCGGCGGACAGTCCGGACGCCGACGCGGCGACGAGCGACTTCACCCGGCGGTAGGCCGCTGTCGGACCTGTTGCGAGTTGTTCGGCGAGATCCGTTGCGGTCTCGAGCAATTCGTCATCCGCGACCACGCGATGAACCAGTCCCCAATCGAGTGCCTGCTCGGCGGTCACGCGGTCGCCCAGCAGCATCAGCCCGGTGGCCCGGCTGCTGCCAAGGGCCTCGACGAGCGCGTAGCTCAGGCCGGAGTCGCTGGCCAGGGCGATGCCGGTGAACGCTGTCGCAAACGTCGTCCGGGTTCCGGCGACCCGGAGGTCGGCGGCCAGTGCGATGCCGAATCCGGCGCCGACGCAGGCGCCCGGAATCGCTGCGACAATCGGGACTTCCAGCGATTTCAGCGCCCGAATGAGCGGGTTGTAGTGCTCACTGACGGTGTCCATCGCGGTGGTCGGATCGGTCTCCAGCGCCACGGCGTGCTCGCCCAGATCCTGGCCGACACAGAAGTTCCGGCCCTCGGCGGTGATCAATACCGCGCGCACGTCCGGATTCTCGGCGGTCGCGGTCACCGCCTCGAAGAACGCCAGCTTCGTCGGGTTGTCGAGTGCGTTGTGCGCCGACGGCCTGGCCAGGGTGATGGTGGCGAGTCCGTGCGCGGTCTTCAGGCGAACTGTCATCGTTTCTCCAGAAAGGCGGTCATCCGTTGGTGTTTGTCCTCGGTGTCGAACAGCACGGCTTGCGCGATGTCGTCGGCCCACGGGTGCGAGCCGGGTGCGTCGACGACCGTCTTGGTCAACCGCAGTGCGAGGCGCGACTGGCGGGCGATGCGATCGAGGAGCTGATGCGCCGCCGCGACATGGTCTTCGGCGATGTCCAGGATCAAGCCGGTGCGCAGCGCGGTCTCTGCGTCGATGTTGCGCCCGCCCAGCAGGATCTGTTTCGCGATCGACATGCCGACCAGCGACGGCAAGCGGTAGCTGGCGCCGGCGGCGGCCATGATGCCGAGTCCCGGTTCCGGGTTGCCGAATACCGCTGTCGGAGTGGCGATTCGGAGATCGCACGCGTAGGCGAGTTCCGCGCCGCCGCCGAGCGCGTAGCCGTTGACCGCCGCCACCGTGGGGAGCGGTAGTTTCGCGACGCGATCGAACAGGTTCCGGTTGATGCCGGTGAGCGCGTCGTCGCGGGTGCGCATCCGCAGCTCGTCGATGTCGGCGCCGGCCGCGAAGTCGTCGCCGCGGCCGGTGAGCAACAGCAGCTTGGGGTTTCGCTCGATGGTCGCGCAGACGTCGTGCAATGCGCCGATCATCCGCGCATTGATGGCATTTCGCTGGGCGGGCCGGTCGAGGGTGACCACGAACCGGTCCGGCAGTTCGGTGACGGCGACGCTACGCACAGTGCTCCTCACCCGTTGTGTCCTTCATTAATAACCGAACATTCGGTAGGTTGGCAAGGGTTGATCGGTGCATTGCGCTGGCAGATTTCGGGAACTGGGAGGATGTGAGGCATGACGAACGCACGCGTGACGCGCCGGACCGGGCTGCCCGGGCGTCCGGGATATGACCTGGATTCGCTTCTGGCCGTCGCGGTGAAGGTGTTCAACGACAAGGGCTACGACGGCACCAGCATGGACGCGCTGGCGCGCGGGCTCGGCATCACCAAGTCGTCCATCTATCACCACGTGTCGGGCAAGTCCGAGCTGCTCGAACTCGCGCTGAACCGGGCGCTCAACGCGCTGTTCGCGGTCACGACGGAGGAGCGGGCGGTTACCGGACCGTACATCGACCGGCTCGAGTACCTGGTCCGGCGCAGCGTCGAGATCCTGTGTGCCGAATTGCCGTACGTCACGCTGTTGCTGCGAGTGCGCGGGAACACCCCGGTGGAACGGCGCGCGCTGGCCAGGCGGCGGGAGTTCGACGATTTCGTCAGCGGGCTGGTGATCGAGGCCGCGGCCGAGGGGGATCTGCGGCCGGGGATCGATCCGGCGCTCACCGCGCGGCTCGTCTTCGGCACGGTCAACTCGCTCGTCGAGTGGTACCGGCCGCGCGCGGGCGGGTCCGCGACGGATCTCGCCGATGCTGTCGTGGCGCTCGTGTTCGACGGTCTGCGCCGCGCCTGAGCGACATCCCGGCGGGGCGTCCCCGGAGTTCGTTTTGCTTGACAAGGCTCGCTGTCCGAGGGGATCGTAATTACCGACCGAACGTACGGTGGGACGGAGACCTCGTGAGCCGATTGTTGGAGAGCTATGTCCAGGGGCGCTGGTTTGCCGCGGCGGACGAGGGCACGCCGCTGCTCAGTGCGATCGACAGTGTCGAGGTGGCCCGGATCTCGTCAACCGGACTGGATCTCGCCGGCGCGGTCGATTACGCGCGCACCGTGGGTGGGCCCGCACTGGCGCGGCTGACCTTTCACGAGCGGGCGGCCGGGCTGAAGCAACTCGGTCAAGCGCTGCTGGCGGGCAAGGACGAGTTCTACGCGGTTTCCCGGCTGACCGGCGCGACCAAACGCGACTCGGGCATCGACATCGACGGCGGTATCGGCACCGTGCTCAGTTACGCGAGCAAGGCGCGGCGCGAATTGCCCAACGACACTGTGTATCTCGACGGTGCGATCGAGCCGCTCGGTAAGCACGGCACGTTCTTCGGTCAGCACATCTACACCTCGCGGCGCGGGGTCGCGGTGCAGATCAACGCATTCAACTTCCCGGTGTGGGGGTTCCTGGAGAAGCTCGCGCCCGCGTTCATCGCCGGTGTGCCTTCGATCATCAAGCCCGCCAGTCAAACTGCGTATCTGACCGAGCTGGTGTTCCGGCGCATCATCGAATCCGGTGTGCTGCCCGAAGGTTCGGTGCAGCTGCTGTGCGGCGGCGCTCGCGGGTTGCTCGATCATCTCGGTGGGCAGGACTCGGTCGCGTTCACCGGATCCGCGGACACCGCGGCCACGCTGCGCGCGCATCCGAACGTTGTCGGCGAGGGGGTGCACTTCACCGCCGAGGCGGATTCGCTCAACGCGTCGGTCCTCGGAGCGGACGTGACGACCGGCGATGCCGAATTCGAGCTCTACATCAAGCAACTCGTCACCGAGATGACCGCCAAGGCGGGGCAGAAGTGCACCGCGATTCGGCGCGCGTTCGTGCCGGCGGCGATGGTCGACGACGTGATCGATGCGACGAAGGCGCGGTTGGCGAAGGTTGTCGTCGGCGATCCGGATACCGAGGGTGTCACGATGGGGGCGCTGGCCAGCGTCGAGCAGCGGGACGAGGTCGTGAAATCTATTCGGGGACTGACCAAATCGGCGACCATCGTGTTCGGTGACCCCGAATTGGTGGAAGTGGTCGGGGCTTCCGCGGCGGCGGGGGCGTTCATGTCGCCGATCCTGCTGCGCGGCGGGGACAAAGCGGCGACCGAGCCGCACGAGATCGAGGCGTTCGGGCCGGTGTCGACGGTGCTCGGGTATGACGGCACCGACGATCTGATCGAACTGGTCGCCCGGGGGAAGGGGAGTCTGGTCGCCTCGGTGGTGACCAAGGATTCCACCATCGCCCGGGAGATCGTGCTCGGGCTCGCTCCGTACCACGGGCGAATTCTGGTGCTCAACAGCGAAGATGCCCGGGAATCGACGGGTCACGGGTCGCCGCTCGCCGTGCTCGTGCACGGCGGTCCCGGTCGAGCGGGTGGTGGTGAAGAGCTCGGCGGCATCCGCGGGGTGCTGCACCACATGCAGCGCACCGCGGTACAGGGGACGCCGAATGTGCTTACCGCAGTGGGGAACAGGTGGGTGGTGGGCGCAGACCGCGTCCCCGGCGAGGTGCATCCGTTCCGGAAGGACCTGGGCGAGCTGCGGCTCGGCGACACCATCGTCGGCGGTCCGCGGCTGGTGAGTCGCGCCGATATCCAGCACTTCGCCGAGTTCACCGGTGACACGTTCTACGCGCACACCGACCCGGAAGCGGCCGCGGCGAATCCCTTGTTCGGTGGGATCGTGGCGCACGGGTACCTCGTTGTCTCCCTTGCCGCAGGGCTGTTCGTCGACCCGGCGCCCGGCCCGGTGCTGGCGAATTTCGGCGTCGACAATCTGCGGTTCCTGACACCGGTGAAGGCCGACGATTCGCTCACCGTGACCCTGACCGCGAAGCAGATCACCCCGCGCCAGAGCGCCGCCTATGGCGAAGTCCGTTGGGACGCAGTGGTTGTCAATCAGAACGACGAAGCCGTCGCGACCTACGACGTGCTGACCCTAGTGGCGAAACCGGAGGAATCATGACCTATCGCATTGCTGTCTGCTACGGCAAGCCCGAGAACCCGGCGCAATTCGACGAGCACTACACCGCCGTGCACATCCCGCTCGCCCGCGCGGTTCCCGGGCTGACCGAATTCACCTGGGGCAAAGTAGCTTCGGTGGATAACGGCGAGCCGCCCTGCTATGCGGTGGCCAGCCTGTACTTCGCCGACGAGCAAGCACTCAAAACCGGCATGTCCTCACCCGAAATGGTCGCCGCGGCCAGGGATCTGCGCAACTTCGCCACCGGCGGGGTCACCATGTTCACCCAGGAAGAACAATCCGTCAGGTGAGTGCGCCCGGCCTGCACACCGCCAAGGCGATGTTCGAAGCCGGCGGCTACGTCTTCACCCTCGCCGACACCACCTTCGCCCTGGCCTGCAACACCCACGCCACCGCCGCGGTAGCCGCCCGAGCCGACATCCGCTTCCTCCGCCCCACCAAAGCCGGCGACATCCTCATCGCCGACGCCGTCGAACGAGCCCGCTACGGCCGCAACGGAATCTACGACGTAACCGTCACCACCGGCGACCAGGTAATCGCCGAATTCCGCGGCGACAGCCGAACAATCCCTGCCCCGCAGTGAGCTTCGATGCCCGCGGGCGTCTAGTCGGTCGGCAGCTCTCCGCGGGCTTTCAGTGCGGCGAGGAGGTGGGGTGGTGCGAGGTCTTGGAGTACCGCTAGTGCGCCCAGGCTTTCGAAATGGGCTGCCGATGTGCTGAATTCGGGGTCGAGTGGTATTCCGGCGGCGCGCAGTTCGTCGGGGAGGCGGCGGATTACCTCGAAAATGGCGGGGGAGGGGCGGTAGTCGTCGTGATCGCGTTCCGGCGGGTCGGCTCGGTAGATGGCTTCGAGGGCTTCGCCTGCCTGCTGCACCCTGGGATGCTCCTCCACCCGGATACCTCGATCTGTTTCGTCGTCGAGGTTCTCCCACTCGAGCGGACACCAGGCATCCTCCGGCGGGATCTCCGCTCGCTCGTCCGCGCCGAGTGCATGAACCGTGAAGTACGACGGCCGGGCTTCCTCGAACCAGCGCACTACGACGCGAACGAGCGCACCCGCGCGCGGATATGCACGTAGGTCTTCGGCGATCGCCCGAGCCATAGCGGCCGCGAACTCGTCTTCCTGCGAAGTCACCGGCGCAGCCTATCCACCGCGAGTCGCGTTGCCGAGACGGTGATCGTGGGGGCTGCTCAGCCGCTCTGGTCTTCGGCGGGCCGTTGTTCGCGGGCCCGTTTGTCGTAGCGGTTCACTCGGGGGATCGGGCGACCGGGGAGGCGGGGTGGCCAGTTGAGGTCGTTGTGGCCGACTTTGCGGGTGCCGTCCGGGCGGCGGCGGGAGAGGAAGGGGGTGGAGCGGAGGGCGAGGACGATGGTGGCGAAGGTGATGCCGAAGGTGGCGGCCAGGGCTCTGGGCAAAGTTCCCATCATGGGGGCCGCGAGGAGCGCCGCGCATGCTGCCGAGTTCCAGTACAGGCGGGCGTTGTAGGGGCGTTCGTCGCCGCCGTTGACCGCGAACAGCACGACGAGGGCCATCAAGACCGCCCCCGCGATCAGGACCGCATGCATGGCGCTAGCCGCGCTCGACGCGGTAAGGCGATGTGGCGGGCGCAAGTTGGATCGCCAGCATCACCAGAGTGCCTGCCACGATGCCTACTCGAATGCCGCCCGGAGCCAGCACACACAGCGCGGTCGTGCCGATCGCCAGCCCGATGATCAACGTGGTGGTGGCCCGGCGCGGGTGGCCTCGCTCGGCGTCGACGGCAGAGAACACCGCGATCCCGAGAGCGATCACCGCGGTGAGGGCCGCGAGGATTTCCATGATCGATCACTCACCTTCCTAGTCGAAGAGACTTCCGAGCCATTTGCCTGCCTTCGCGCCATACGTAGAGCCTGCGAAGGCGCCGATTCCGCCACCGATCAGCGCGCCGACCGGTCCGCCGACGGCGCCGCCGATCGCTGCACCAGCGTATGCGCCGGCCCAGCCGCCACCGATCGCGCCGCTGCTTTTGCCGACCGTTTCACCAGCCGGTTTACCGTCTGCCAGGTCGATGCCCATGGAGAAGAGCTCCATCGCGTTGGCCGCGCCGGACAGGCGCCCGGCCAGTTTGCCCGCGCGGGCCGCTTCCTCAGGTGTGAAGACGGGCCCGCTGCCCGGCGCCCAATGACTACCCTGCGGTGTCTTGGTGGCTGCGCCCTGCGCTGCTCCACCGACGCCGCCGATCGCCGTGCTGCCGTTGCTCAATGCGGACGCGGTCCCGTCGTCGCCGCCCCCGGAGCGACCCGGCGGGGGTGCGACGGGAACGTGGCCGGTGAACCCATCGGGGACATCGCCATGCGCCCTCGCCAATTGGTCGGCGGCCTGCTGCTCACTGGGTGTCGGCTGATACCCCGATCCCTGCGCGGAGGTTGTCGGCGACGATTGCGGGTTCGGTTTCGCGGGCACGGGGACGTGCCCGGAGTAGTCGTCGGGAACGTCGCCGTGTGCCCTGGCGAGTTGATCGGCGGCTTGCTGTTCGGGGCTCACCCCTGTCGAGTTGGTACCGCTGGTGGTGGTGTTCCGGCTGGTGTTGCCCTTGCCGTCCTCGGCGATGGTTGTGGTGCTGCCGTCGGGATTGTCGATGGAGATCTTCGTCTGACCATTCCCGTAGTCGGTGATCGAACAGGACGGCGAGCTATCGGGGTCGGCCAGGATGGGGAAGACGTTGTCGGCGTCGGGTTCGATGTGCTGGACGATGGTGTCGCCGTCGGTGTCGTACCAGGTGCGCACTGGGCGGCCCGGAGCGTCGTAGGCCCAAGGCGGATTCGTATGGGACACGATGTTGCCGTCGACGGCGAGGACATCGATGGAGCCGTCGGGGTTTGTACGCAGGTGCCCACCGGGTGGAACTTGTTGCGGGAAGCGATATTCCCGGGGCGCGGCCGGGTCGGTCATGAGGACGAATGTCTGTTCGCCGCCGTCCCACGGCTTGGCGATCGTCAGTTGCTGCGATGAGGCCCCGCGACGGAATCGTACCGCCGGAGCGAGGAAGGCCGCTGTGCCGGCCAGCAACAGCAAGGGGATCCGGCCGGAGCCGCCATCTTTCACCGGTTCGGAGCGATCGTTGTCCGGCGCGGTCGGGTTCGGATTCACCAAAGGCATTGGGGGAGAAGCATGTTCGGTAGCTATGGGAGACGGGATGACCGCAATCGTGGTCGGCGGCGTTGCGCTCGAGGGTATTTCAGCAGTGGGCTGCGGAAGCGGTGGTTGCGGCGACTGGTTGCCCGGCAGTACGGGGTTGTCCGCGCCGGGGACCGGAACGATCGGTGTCCCGTTGCCGAGACCCACCGGTGGCGGAATGAGCGCGCCGGCCTGGCTTCCCCCGCCGCTGGTGCTCGGCGGCTGGCCGGGAAGCGCGGGCGTCGGCAACGCCGGGGGTGTGGTCGGCGGGCCTGGTGGAGGCGCCGGCGGGATCGAGGGGGTGTCGACGCACGGCCACCCCGGATGCATCTGCTGCCATTCGGCACAGGGGACTGCGGAAGCGGAAGGCGTTGCGAAGGAAGCGAATCCGATGCTGATACCGACTGCGCCAGCGGCTGTCGCGGCGGCGGCGAGCCGGACGGTTCTCGGGCGGCTCATCGGCTGCCCCGGCGGGCCTTCACCAGCGCGGCGAGGGTATCGATGCCCCACCAGGTGAGGCGGCCGGCGATGGACATGTAGAGGAAGAAGGCGAGGTAGACCAGGATCGCGCCGTAGTCGTCGGCCCAGCCCGGCATCCGGTCCAGGTGGGCGAATGCGGCGATGAGCAGGAACAGTCCGGCCAGCAGGGCGATCGGCGCCAGTGCGACCTTGTTCGGTTCCGGTGCGGAGTTGGCGGCGTGGTCGGTGGTCATGGCTGTCGGATCTCCTTCTGGAATCCTGCTACCGGTTGGCTCCGCGTTGGAAGGTGTTGTGTGAGTTGATGTCAGAGCCAGATGGGGTCGCCGTAGGCGGTGGTGGTGTTGTCCGCGGTGGGGGTGGACATGGTGGCGGTGGCGAAGGAGCGCAGCGAGACTGGTCCCATGCAGGCGTCGACTTTCACTTCGACTTGGTCCATGGCGATCGATGCGCGTCCGGAGGCGAGGGCTTTCTTGCCGAATTCGACGGTGGCGATCGAGCCGGGTTTCAGGGTGGTTGAAACATTGGGTGAGACTGAGGCGTTGACGCCGAGGCTGACGCTGGGTGGGTAGGAGATGTTGAGGGATGCGTTGGGGCCGAAGGATGCTCCGAGGCTGGTGGTCAGTCCGCTGGAAACGTCGATCTGGCAGCCGATTTGGTAGCCGAAGCTGACGACGGCGGCGTTGACGGGTTTGTTGCCTTTGCCGGAGATTTCGGCGATGGCTTTGAGTGAGACGAATCCTTCGCGGGTGAACATGGTCGCGGCGAGGTTCGGATACCGGTCGAGGGTTTCGGCGGTCTTGGTGACCGTCAGTGTCCAGCCGTCGTCGGTGTCGACCACGCGTGCTTTGTCCGCGACGGTGTCCGCTGATGCGGTCCCCTGTCCGGCGGACAGCAATCCTGCTGTTATCGCGCTGGTGCACAGCATTGCAGCGGTTCCGCTGCGTCGAAACGCAACCCTCATTATCGAATCCATCCTTTACCGGGTCGAGTCTCTGTGCGGAGTTGCCTGCTGGGGTTCTCCGTTGCGTACAGGAAAACGCATCAGCTAACTATTAGCAAACGGTAGTTTGCGGCTCGTGTCTGCCGTGATCGTTCGTTCACCGTTTGGACACCTGAGGTCCGCTGGCCGGAGTCGGTGGTCGAGGTTTCAACTACGGATTCGTGGCGTGCGTCACGCGATATTCGTTATCTGGCGGACGAGATCCCCGCGGAGGCGACTGCTACCGCAGGTCGGAAATGGTTCGACGGCTTTGCCTGGGCGTGCCACAGTGGGGGACTGTGACGATCGGCGAGCCGGTGAGTGCGGCGGACGTGAGGTTGATGCAGGGTCTGGCGCAGCGGATTACCGCCTGTCGTCCGGAGTTGGTGAACGATGACGCGTCGTTCGGGGAGCTGGCGTGGATCTGGGGTAAGGGGCAGGCCGCCGAGGGCGCGAGCTGGTGGCGGCGATTGTGGTTCTCGGATGGGGATCTGGTGGCCTGGGGGTGGGCTCAGCTTCCGCATCAGGTGCGGCGCAGTGATGGGTCGGTGAAGGACGTCACCGGCGCCTACCTGATGTATCAGGTCCATCCGGACCACGCCGAGCTGGTCGGCGAGGTGATCGACTGGTACGACGTGGTGGCCGCGGGATTGGAGCGCACGGTGATACCGAGCGCTGCCGACGAGTTCGGCTTGAAACAGTGGGCGGCGCACGGATACGTGACCGATCCGGCCTCGGTCGGTGACAGCGGATCCTGGACTCAACTCAACGAGCGGGACCTCGTGGACGTGGAACAGCCGGTGCTGCCGAGGGGATTTCGGTTCCGCACGGCGGCAGAGGTCGAGGCGGCGGCGGTCGTCCAGGCGCACGTAGACGCCTGGGCCCCTTCGACTTACACGGCGGAGAGCTATCAGGGCATCCGGCAGACGGCAGGGTATCGGGACGATCTGCACCTGCTGGTGGAAGCGCCGGACTCGACGATGGCGTCTTCGACGATCATGTGGCTCGATGACGTGAAGAAGACAGTCGAGTTCGAGCCGGTCGGGACGCACCCGGCATACCGACGGCAGGGATTGGCGCGGGCGATGCTGCTGCACGGCATGCGGCTGGCCCAGGCGGCCGGGGCCACTCATGCGACGGTCGCCTGCCTGGGTGCGCCGGGCTATCCCGCCGCGCGTGAGCTGTACTACGGCGTCGGATTCCGGGAGTTCACCCGCGACGCGCCACTCATCAAGACCGTGAATTGACGGCCCCTCCGGGCCAACGGTTTCGGGTGATCGTCAGGCCTCGGCGACCTCCGCGATCACCTCCAACAGCTCGGTCAAGATCTGCTGGTCGGTGTTCGGTGACATCAGAGACGCACGTAAGTAGGGACGCCCGCCCAGCTGGAAGGACGACAGATAGAAGCGCCCGTCCTGGATGAGCCGAGCGCGCAGCTCGAGCTGCCGGTCACCCCACGGCTCGTAACGGAAACAGAGGATGTTGCTGTGCGGCTGATAGGGCGCGCTGAAATCGGGACGCTCCTGGATGAGCGCCCACAGATCCTTGGCGAGGTCGTACTGCCGCTCGACGTACGAGCGCAAGGAAGCTTCGCCGCGGTAGGCGAGGGTGAGCAGAATCTTCAGGCCCAGCGGCGATTTGGACGTTTCGAAGGTGAACTGCCCGGGATCCACCTCTTCGGCCTCCGGCCGGTAGAGGTAACTCGCGTCCTGCTTGAACATCGTGTTGAGATAGTGCTTTTCGCGAAACAACACGCCCGTGCACAACGCCGACGTCCGCAGCATCTTGTGCCCGTCCCATACTGTCGAGTCAGCTCGCTCGATGCCGGCGAGCAGGGCCCGCAGGCGCGGCGAGATCAGTGCGGAGGCGCCGTGCGCACCGTCGACGTGGAACCACAGATCGTTGCTCTCGCAGAACTCCGCGACGTCGGCGATCGGATCGTATAAGCCTGTCCCAGTGGCACATCCGTTGGCCACGACGGCCACCGGACGCCGCCCCTGGGCGCGCACCTCGGCGAGCGCGGGCGCGAGCCCGGCCGGATCGATGCGGCCCAGTTCGTCGGTCGCGAGCGTATAGACCCCGCGTTCACCCAACCCCATCACCGCGGCGGCCTTCCGCACCGAATAGTGACTGGTCGCCGGCGCGAACACCACGAGATCGCCGGAATTCCCCTCCCGCCACGCGGTAGCGTCGGCGTGCGAACGAGCCGCGAGCAGCGCGGTCAGGTTCCCGAGCGATCCGCCGTTCGTCATTGCGCCGATACCGGTTTCGGCCCAGCCGACATTGTCCAGCATCCACCGGCACACCGCCCGGTCCACCGCGGCGGCCGCCGGGGCGAGTTCGTATACCAGCGGAATGTTGTTGGTCACCGCCTGCAAGATATCGGCGACCACGCCGGGCGTATCCGACGGCGCGATCTGATGCGCCATGTACCCGGGGTGGTGATGACTGGCCGAGATATCGCTGTATGTGGTGACGAAGGAGAGCAATTCGGGCAGCGTCATCCCGCCCTCCTCGACCCACCGGCTCAGCTCGAGCCGCTTGGCCACGGTATCGATGTCGGCGGAGGAGACGACCTCACCGGCACCGGTCCGCACGGATTCGACATGGGCCGCGAGGGTTTCGAGAACCGCCGTCCCGACCTCTCGCACATCGTCGACCAAATCGACAGGGAGCATGATGATCCTCTCGGGGCTAGCAGTCGATCAGCGCGCGGCCGAACCGACGGGGTCGAGATCACCGTCGATGTTGCGCATCATGATTCGGTCGATATCGACATCGGGTACCTGGAAATCGTGGATCAGGAACTCCTCCATCAGCAGCACGCTGAGCAGATGCACGTAGGCGTCGCCGAACGGATACAGGATCCGCGAGGTCGCCGATTTCGCCTTCTCCACCAGCTGATCCACCGCTTCCGGCACCAGGAAGCCGACCCGGCGAATGGTGGACGGAGCCAACACGTCCGACACCCAGTCGTCGCCGTCCGGCAGCAATGCTCCGGAACCGGGCACCCGCATGCCGAACTTGGGCCGGTCGACGATCTCGCGCGGCAGCCGATCGGCGTAAGCCTCACGCAGGATGTGCTTTTCGCGCGCCCCGTTCAGCTTCCACTCGGTCGGGAGCGACGCGGCATACTCGACGACGTTGAAATCCATGAAGGGATAACGACCTTCGACGCCGAAGCCTGTTCCGGCACGGTCGCCCA
The DNA here is from genome assembly GCF_008704205.1 of Nocardia colli. Lineage (GTDB taxonomy): Bacteria > Actinomycetota > Actinomycetes > Mycobacteriales > Mycobacteriaceae > Nocardia > Nocardia colli. The sequence continues at coordinate 77,367 of NZ_VXLC01000003.1, forward strand.
GGCAGGTCATCCCGTAGCCGATCAGGAAGGTGTGCATGTCGAGCAGCATCGATCGATCGACGGCGGATCGCTGATCGAAGTCGGGGAAGTCGGCGCGCAACCGGCGCAGCAGCACGGCGTGATCGTCGAAAACGTCGCCGGGGGCGTCGATGAGCTGGTCGACGGGTTCGGTTTCGAACCGCCGAAGATGCGCCCCGAGGATGAAATCGCGATTCGCGCGGTCGGCGTAGAACTGGAAGATCGCGGTGGTCTTCGTGGCGTCGCTGTAGCGCATGTCGTTCAGCGTGGGTGCGAGTTCCTCGGCCGCGCCCGCGAAAGACCCTTGCCGCAAACAACGTTCGAGAATCGTCGCCTCTTTGGCGATGTCGTAGCCGGCCAGCAGCTCGTCCGCGCCTTCGCCGCCGAGGATGACGCGCACGCCGGCCAGCCCCACCTGTTCGGCCAGCACGCCGTAGGCCACCGGGGCGGTGAAGTGCAGCGGCTGCTCGCACTGTCGCACGACGTGCGGGAACCGCTCGCGCACCTGCGCGCGCGTGACCGGGATCCGGACGTGCCTGCTACCCAGCTGGTCCACCATGGCCTTCTGATACGGCCACTCGTCCACCGGACTGTCCGCGGCGTCGATGGAGAACGTGGTGAGCGGCTCGTCGATCAGCTCGTTCATCACCGAGGAGACGACCGCTGAATCGATGCCGCCGCTGATGTAGGTGCCCAGCTTGTAGTCCGTGCGCAGGCGCAGCCGGATCGATTCCCGAATGACATCCCGCAGACCGCTTTTCGCCTCCTCGAAGGACTTCGGCGCCGGCCCGGCGGGCTGCCGGGCGATGCCGTGGTAGTACTTCGACAGCTCGGCTTTGCCGTCGCGGACCGTCAGGACATGACCGGGCGGGATGGCGTCGATGCCGGTGAAGCAGGTTTCGCCGGGGACCGGGCTCCAGTACCGCATCGCGCGCCGCACCTTGTCCGCGGCGAGTTCGCGCGGCACGCGGGGGAACGCGAACAGTCCTTTGATCTCGGAGGCGAAGTACAGGGTGCCGTCCTGCTCGGTGTAGAAGAGCGGGCGCTCGCCGAAACGGTCGCGGCCCAGGATCAGCTGCCCTTCCCATTTGTCGTAGAAGACGAAACCGAACTGGCCGTTCAGGCGCAGCAGCGCGTCGTGTCCCCAGTACGCGAGCGAATGCAACAGCACCTCGGTATCGGAGTTCGTCTTGAACCGGATCCCGTAGGTTTCCAGTTCGCTGCGCAGTTCGAGGTAGTTGAAGATCTCGCCGTTGAAGCCGGCGATGTATCGATTGTCCGGCGTCACCATGGGTTGCTGGCCGAGCCTCGGGTCGATGACCGAGAGGCGGACCGTGCCGAGGGTGAACGCCGCGCTGTCGTAGAGGCCTACCTCGTCGGGGCCGCGATGGGCGATCGCCCGGATTCCCCGCCGAACCAGATCCAGTCGCTGATCTTTCCGTAATCCGCTGTCAATGAATCCGACCACGCCACACACGAATGTCTCCTATCCCTGCCGACTACAGATCAACTACACCGAATCCAGATACCTGTTGCGCTCCCATTCGGTCACTTCTCGCTGGCCGGCCGCGGCCTCGTTCGCCGCCACCTGGCACAGGTTCTCCACGGTCGCCGCGCCGAGTGCGCGCCTGGCGAATTCGCTCTCGCCGAAGCGGGTCGCCGCCTCCCAGATGTTCGTGGGCAGGGGCGAATACTCCGCTGAGATATAGGAATTCGCGGCAGGTGGGGCCGGTTTCAGCTCTTCGGTGATGCCGGCCAGGCCCGCCGTCAGCTGGCCTGCGGCGAGCAGATAGGGGTTGGCGTCGGCCGCGGCGATGCGCGTCTCCACGCGGGTGCCCTTGGCGTCGCGGACGAGGACACGCACTGCGGCACAACGGTTGTCGAGCCCCCACGAGAGATTCGTCGGCGCGAACGAATGGTCCGCGACGCGCTTGTAGCCGTTGGGGGTGGGGACCGCCACGAGTTGCAGGTCTGCCGCGTACTTCAGCAGGCCGGCGACGTAGTTCTCGCCGACGCTGCTCAGTGAGCCAGTGGCGTTGTCCCAGAACGCATTAGCTTTCGCCCGCCACATGCTCTGGTGGATGTGCAGGCCGCTGCCGGACAGATCGCCGAACGGCTTCGCCATGAAGGTCGCGCGATATCCGTGCCGCGGCGCCAGCTGCTTGACCGCATACCTGAAGAACAGCAGGCTGTCCGCCGCCGTGAGCGGATCCGATGGCGTCAGGTTGATCTCGACCTGCCCCGGCGCGTACTCGGCGCCACACGCCTCGACCTCGACGTCGGCGCTGAGCAGCATGGCGCAGACCTCATCGAGAAACGGCTCGAGATAGTAGTTGTCGTGCAGGCTGTACACCGGGTTGCGATCGCCGTGCGGGCGCAGCGTCTGCCCGTCGACGGCGTAGAACTCGGTCTCCATGGCGATATAGGGGGAGAGACCGGCCTGCTCGAGCTCGGTCACCGTCCGGCGCAACACATTCCGTGGCGAGATCGCCGCGAGGTTCCCGGCCGCGTCGACGATGTCACAAAAGACCAAGGCGGTCTTCGGTTTCCACGGCACGAGTCGTAACGTCGACACATCGGGGCGCAGGAAGATGTCGGGATATCCGTTGGACCAGCTGTACTCCGCGGTCTCGATAACGTCCATCTGATAGTCCCAGGCCAATACCGCCGAGGACAGGCCGACCGCATTCGACATCCCGTTGGCCGCGAACGATTCGACCGGAATTCGCTTCCCGCGGATAGCGCCGGTCATATCCGGCGTGGCGAGCTCGACCATGGTGATCGAGTGCTCTTTCAGGAATTGCTCAACCGCTTCCATCTGAATCCTCTCGCCCCCCGGCGGCTCGACTAGTTTCCGCGACTGGTTCGGGTGGGCGGCGGCTTGAACGCGCGGTCCGGGCGACGCGGCGGGCGATGCGCAACCGGCTTGGCGTGCAACGCATCCCACCTGCGTGGCAGGTCCCTACCGGCATCGTCGCACATGGGTTCAGTCTGGCAGGCCCGCCCGCGATCCGGCATGCCCCGGATGGGGGGTTGCAAATCGGATATCCACCGGTGATCTTGGTGAAAACGACGTAACATCCAAAACTCCTCACCAGTAACCCATTTCGTGCTAGACATATGGGAAGCGAAGACCGTGACTGACACCTCAACCATTGTCGATGCCGTAGCCGAGCCACGGCAAGCCCCTGGTCCGACGGGCAGGGATGCCTTCCGGGTAATGGCCGAAATGCGCCGGGACCCTTGTGTGGCGTTCCAGAATCTGATCGCGCGTTATGGCGACGTCGTCCGGTTGGAGGTCGCGGGACAAAAGCTGTTTCTCGTCAACGATCCTGAACTCGTCGAGGCCGTCTTCGTCGGGCGGCAGGGCAACTACGTCAAGACCCTGAACGCCAAGGTCGCGGCAATGGCGCTGGGCAACGGACTCCTGACCAACGGCGGCGACTCCTGGGCCCGGCAACGGCGAATCATGCAGCCGCTCTTCGCTCGACGGCAACTGGACCGGTTCGTCGAATACATGATCACCGCCGCCGACCGCACCCTGCTGCGCTGGGAAACCCGTTCCGACGGAGATCAACTCGACGTGTCCGTCGCGATGAACGCCTTGACGCTGGACGTGACCGGCCCCGCCCTGTTCGGCACCGATCTGTCCGACGACGCCGCGCACGTGCACGAGGCCCTCGTCGAAATCCTGCGCTGCGTAGGCAAAGCCATGACCTCGCCGCTCACCTGGCTGCCCGCCCGGCTCCCCGGCGTCTCCCCGGATCTGGCGCTGCGCCTGCAAGCGCCACGCTGGCGAAAGCTGGACGCGGCGGTCGGTGTGCTCGATGGTGTTGTCGCCCGGCTCATCCGGGAACGACAGGACACCCCGCAGGACGACCGGCACGACCTGCTCGGGCTGCTGCTCGCCGCCCGCGACGAGGCGGGCGCATCGGCAATGAGCCCGCGCCAAGTCCGCGACGAACTGGTCACCTTCCTGCTCGTCGGCCACGACACCACGGCCTACTCACTCGCGTGGACATTGCTGCTGCTGTCGAACCACCCCGAGGTTCGCGAGCGCCTCATCGCCGAGGTCGACACCGTCCTCGGCGGCCGCCGCCCCACCCCGGCCGACCTCGACGACCTGACCTGGACCTCGGCCGTCATCGAGGAGTCGATGCGGCTCTACCCGCCCTCCTGGCTGATCGAACGGCAGGCCGCCGCCGACGACGTGCTCGGCGGCTACACCATACCCGCCGGCGCGACCGTGTCCGTCGCGCCCTACCTGCTGCACCACGATCCGAAATCCTGGCCCAACCCCGAAGGTTTCGATCCCCGCCGATTCCTGCCCGAGAACCGGCCGTTCATCTACCCGGCCACCGGCGAGCAAACGAGCCGCCCGCGGTTCGCGTACCTGCCCTTCGGCGCGGGCCAACGCCAATGCATCGGACTGGGATTCGCGCGCGTGCAAGCCAAGCTCATCCTCGCCATGCTCACCCAGCGCTACACCTTCGATCTCGCGCCCGGCGCCCGCATCGTCCCCGAACCCACCCTGACCCTCCGCCCGCGCGACGGACTCCCGATGATCCTGCGGCGCAGAACGATTCCCCCGCAGGGCGAGTGAGCGCCTGGCCCGCAGACGATCTCACTCCGTGGCGGGCTGCTCCGCTGTCGTCGGTTGGGCGCCGTTCACTCGTTCGGTGACGAGTCCGAAGTCGCAGTCGTGCCGTTCCTCGTTCTCGACCACCGAGACGACCGCGCTTTCGATGAGTTCGGCGCCGCGTTCCTCGCGCAGGATCATCGGGTCCGAGCGGACGTCCTTGTACAGCGAGACGCACAGCAGGACCATGATCAGGACGAAAGGCAGTGATACGACGGTGGTCAGGGCCTGTAGGCCGGTCAATGCTCCGCCCAGGTTGCCCTTGTCGGCGATGACGAGCATGATCGCCGCCACGGCGCCGGTCGCGGCGCCCCAGAAGATCACCGTCGCCTTGGACGGTTCGAGGCTGCCCTTCTCTGACAACGTGCCCATCACGATGGAGGCGGCGTCGGCGCCGGAGACGAAGAAGATGGCGACCAGGATCATCACCAAGACGGCGGTCACCGACGCGATCGGGTAGTGATCGAGCAGGTGGAACAGGGTGAAGTTGGAGTCCACCGAGCCGTCCGCCTCGGTCAGGTCGCCGGTCTCGCGCTGCTGGAAAATGCCTGCGCCGCCGAAGACTACGAACCAGACCAGGCTGACCAGGCTCGGCACCAGCAGGACGCCGGTGACGAACTGCCGGATCGTGCGCCCGCGGCTGATCCGGGCGATGAACATGCCGACGAACGGGGTCCAGGAGATCCACCAGGCCCAGTAGAAGACGGTCCAGCTGGACAGCCACTTCTGCATCTCGTCGCCGCCGCTGACGCTGGTGCGCGAGGCCATCTTCGGCAGCATGTCGAGGTAGTCGCCCACCGAGGTGGGCAGCAGGTTGAGCATGAAAAGCGTTGGGCCGACCAGGAAGACGAAGACCGCGATGAGCAGCGCGAGCACCATGTTGATGTTCGACAGCCACTGGATGCCGCGGTCGATGCCGGAAATAGCGGAGACGATGAACGCGATGGTCAGGCCGGTGATGATGGCGACCAGGCCGATCTTGCCGATCGAGTCGACCCAGCCGTTGAACTCCATGCCCGCGCCGATCTGCAACGCGCCCAGGCCGAGCGAGGCCGCGGAACCGAACAGCGTGGCGAAGATGGCCATCATGTCGATCGCGCGCCCGCCGATGCCGTCGGCGTGCCGTCCGAGGATCGGCCGGCAGACCGCGGAGATCAGTTGGGAGCGGCCCTTGCGGAACGTGCCGTACGCGATGGCCAGGCCGACCACGGCGTAGATCGCCCACGGATGCAGCGTCCAGTGGAACAGCGTCGTCGCCATGGCGACCTCGGCGGCCTCGGAACTCCCGGGTGCGGCGGTAGCCGGCGGCGGGCTGGTGAAGTGCGTGACCGGTTCGGCGACGCCCCAGAACATCAGGCCGATGCCCATGCCCGCGCTGAACATCATGGCGATCCACGAGGTGGTGCGGAACTCCGGCTGCTCGTCGTCGGCGCCGAGCGGGATCTTGCCGTATCGGCTGGCCGCCAGCCAGATGACGAAGACGACGAACGTCGAGGCGATCAGCACGAACAGCCAACCGGTCTTGGTGATCACCCAGGACTGCGCGTCGGCGGATGCGGAGCCGAGGCCGGCGTGATCGACGATGCCCCAGGCGACGAACGCGAGCGCGCAGATCGCGGTGATGCCGAACACCAGCCAATCGATACCGTGTTTCACCGGTGACTTTCCGGTCGGGTGCGCAGCCGGTTCATCGGAGTTGTGGCCGGTATCGGTCGACATGAGTTTCTTTCTCCGATCGCTATCAGCGTACTTCCGGGAATCCCCTTGTTACACCTGGGCAACCGTACAACGTCGTTGCTACGTACGGCGGCACAATGGCATGCGTTTCGAATTCCGGCCGTGTGGTACACAGATGAGGTGGCGCGGGACGATGTTTCACCCCAGACGGTCACTCCGCTGGGCCCCGATTTCCTCTGGGGTGTGGCTACCTCGGGATTCCAATCCGAAGGGCATGCGCCGGACAGCAACTGGCTGCGCCGCATCGACGAGTCGAACTTCGAGCCCTACGGGAATTCGATCGATTTCTACTCCCGCTACACCTCCGACATTCCGCTCGCGGGTGCGTTGGGGGTGCAGGTGTTCCGGATCAGCGTCGAATGGGCGCGGGTGCAGCCGCGGCCGGGGGAGTGGGACGAGAACGCCTTGCGGTTCTACGACGCGGTGCTCGACACCATCGTCGCGGCGGGCATGCGGCCGATGATCACGCTGGACCACTGGGTGTATCCGGGCTGGGAGTCCGATCGCGGCGGCTGGAACAACCCGGGGATGGTCGACGACTGGCTGGCCAACATGCGCGTGGTGGTCGACCGGTATGCGCCGCGAAATCCGTTGTGGGTCACCGTCAACGAGCCAGTTGCCTACATCGTGTACGAGATGCGCTACACCGGCGTCGATGCGCAGACCATCGAGGAGCGGATCGCGGCCGTGCACAACGTGAGCTACGACTACATCCATCAGGTGCAGCCGGACGCGATGGTCACCTGCAACGTCGGGTACGTGTCCGGGCGGGAGACCGAGGTGAATCAGCCTATGGTCGACCGCATCTCGGGCAAGCTCGACTACTTCGGCGTCGACTATTACTTCGGCGCCGACGATCCGGACGAGCCCGCCCCGGAGGATCGCCAGATCTGGGAACTGCCGTTGCAGGCCGAGGGTGTCTACTACGCCCTGCGGCACTACGCGCGGCTGTATCCGGACAAGCCGCTCTACGTCGTCGAGAACGGAATGCCCACGGAGAACGGGCAATCCCGCCCCGACGGCTACGATCGCGCCGATTATCTGCGTGATCTCGTCTACTGGCTGCAACGCGCCCGGATGGACGGGATGAACGTGATCGGTTACTGCTACTGGAGTCTCACCGACAACTACGAATGGGGTTTCTACACACCGCGTTTCGGCCTCTACACGGTCGACGTCCGGACCGATCCCGACCTCGTGCGCAAGCCGACCGACGCCGTCGACGCCTATCGTGACATCGTCCGCACCGGCGGGGTTCCGGCCACGTATCGCCCGACTCGCCCGCCGCTGGCATGTTCCTACGTGGATCCGCCGAGCAGCTGCACCGATCCCGTCACCCTCCCCGATCCGAGCGCACGAACGTAACCTGAACCGAATTTCAGGCGGCTGTACCGTGGAGCGGATCACGGGCTTGTCGGGAGTCGCCGCGGAAGCGGAAAATTGGTTACCGACAACGCTTCAGTGGAGGCAATTATGGTCGATTCACTTTTCGCGGACGTGTCCGAATATCAGATACCGGTAGACGACTCGTATCCGTATCAGATCTTCTCGCTGCGTTCCAACGACGGCACCTACCGGGACCACAATTTCGCCCAGAACTACGCGTGGGCGGCCGATGCCGCGGACGCCGGCCGGATCTCCTGCTTCATCGTCTACATGTACTGGCGGCCGAATTGGCTCGACACCGTCGACACCCATCGGTCGATGGTCGGTCAAGCCGGTGGACCGCATCCGAAAATGATCGCGATGGTCGATGTGGAATCCGGCGGCAATCCCGGCGGGGATCAATCCGACGGCATCAACCGCGCCTACTGGCGGCTGGTCGATTGGCTCGGCTCGACCCAGCGGGTGATCGGGTACGCCAACCGGTCCGACTTCAACACCATGTGGCGGGTCCGCCCGGATGGGCTCCGGGTGATCGGCGCGGGCTACGGCAGCAACCCCAACCTGCCCGGCCAGATCGCCCACCAGTACACCGACGGCCGCGGCTACGGTGGCGGATTGCCCGAAGGCGCACCACCTTTCGGCAACTGCGACATGAACGCCGCGAACGGATACTCGCCGGAGACGTTCGCCGACGCCTGCGGGGTCGGCTCGGTCGCGCCGGATCCGGTCGGCGACATGTGGATCGACTTCATGGGCCTCGGCGGCAACGGCTGGCCGCAGCTGGCCGGGCACACGCTGGTCGACGGGGTCGCGCTGGTCGGTGAAACGCTCGGTATTCCGGGATTCGCCGTGCCGCCGGGCCCGACCCAGGTGCCGCTGCCGCGCGACACCGAGGCCCGCATTCGGGCCGAGTGGATCCAGCTGCGTGGCCCGCGGGGCGAGGGCTGGCCGCAATGCGGCGGGCTGTCACTGGTCGACGCCATCGCGGCGATCGGCGAGAAACTCGATATCCCCGGTTTCGAACGGCCCTCCCAGTAGTTCGATCGGAGCGACATGTCAATCATCTCGTGCACGAACGGTCACTTCTTCGTGGTCACCGACTGCGTGTCCCAGGCCGAGGCGGCCGCCGTCGCCGAGGCGTCCGGCGGCAACCTGGCCGGGCTCACCGGCGACAACGTAGCCGAGCTCAGCTTCGATGCGGACGCGCTCGCCGACGTAAAACCCTGTGACGCAAGCCAACCCGGGCTCATCGCCTGGTTCGGCAGCTTTGACGGCGGCGTCCCGGAAGGCACCGTCTATCTCGTCGCCCTCGACACCGGACAGGTGATGAACGTCGCCGCCCATCGCGCGGCGGCCTGGACCGGGCTCGTCCTCGCCGAATCGCGGTAAGCGTCAGCCGTTTTGGCGGATGCCGCGCAAGAAGATGGTGAGCAGCCGGCGGCAGGTCGCGTCCCAGTCGGGGTCGGTGGGGCGCGGCTGGGTGAGCAGGGCCCCGAAGGCGACGATGTCTTGATGGGTGGTGTCCGGGCGCAGCGTTCCGTCGGCGATGCCGCGGTCGATCACCCGCTGGACGAAGTCGTGGATTTCCGCGCGCAGCGTCTCGGTCTCGGGTGCGGTGACCGGTGGTCCGCCGTGCAGCGGCAGGACGAGCTCGTTGCGCTGACTGATCGCGGCCTCGATGAAGAGCTGGAGGCAATCGGCCGCGGTCGCGCTGTCCCGTTCGGCCGCTTGCGCATTGGCGAGTACCTGTTCGAACGAGCGGTGGGTGAGGTGGCTGAGTAGCTCCTCGCGCGTGGCGAAATGCCGGTACAGCGTGCCGATTCCGACGCCGGCCTCGGCGGCGATGGTCGCCATCGGAACCCGCAAGCCGTCGCGATAGAACGCGGCGGTCGCGGCGCGGAGCAGTTCCTGCTGGTTGCGCAGCGCGTCTCGGCGCAGATCGGTCATGCCCCTCATTGAACCCGCTGTCCTACGTGACCGCAGGAACTCCGGCCCATCAGCTGCCGCGACGGCAATGTAGGCGTTGACTACTATGTTGTCGACGCCTACATTGGCGGATATGACCGATAACAGATGGACCTCCAGCGATCTGCCCTCCTTCGTGGGACGTCGAGTCGTCGTCACCGGTGCCAACAGCGGGCTCGGCCTGGTGGTCACCCGGGAACTCGCGCGCGTGGGCGCACACGTCGTGCTCGCGGTTCGCGATGTCACGCGCGGGCGCGAGGTGGCCGGGCGGATCGACGGCAGCACCGAGGTGCGCGCCCTCGACCTGGCCGATCTGTCCTCGATCCGGCGTTTCGCCGACGAATGGACCGGCGAGATCGACGTGCTGGTGAACAACGCGGGCATCATGCTCGTCCCCGCGGGCAAAACCAAGGACGGGTTCGAAAGCCAAATCGGCACAAACCATTTGGGCCACTTCGCGCTGACGAATCTGCTGCTGCCGCACATCACCGACCGTGTGGTCACCGTGTCCTCGCACGCGCACCGCCGCGGCACCGTCGACCTGGACGACCTGAACTGGGAAACCCGGAAGTACAGTGCGGCAGGCGCTTACGCCCAATCCAAGCTGGCGAACCTGCTGTTCACCCTCGAACTGCAGCGCCGATTCACGGCCACCGGGTCGTTGCGGGCGCACAGCGCACACCCCGGCTGGGCCGCGACGAACTTGCAGAGCCACTCCGGCAGCAGGCTGGTCGACGGCGTGATGCAGATCGGCAACAAGCTGTTCGCGCAGGACGCGGCGGCCGGCGCGCTGCCCACCCTGTACGCGGCCAGCCAGGAACTACCGCCGGCCAGCTACATCGGCCCCGGCGGACCGTTCGAACTGCGCGGCAATCCGGTCATCGTCGGACGTTCCGCGGCGGCCGGTGACGCCGAAAAGGCAAGGCGGCTCTGGGAATTGTCCGAGCGGCTGACTCGCGTGCCGTCGCCGGTGTGAGTTCGGCTGCGTCAGTCGCGCGGGCGCAGCCCCCGCATGAGTTGCGCGATGGTGTCGGCCAGCAGTTCGTCGGAGTTCTCCGCGGTGACGAATCCGGTGCCGATGAACGTGGCCAGACCCTGCATCGCCGCGACGGCAGGCAGGCCGATCCGGATCGGGTCGCCGGCCGCGACCTCGCCGCGTGCCTGCCCCTCGGCGATGGTGGCCATCGGTACGGCGAACGCGCGCTCCGCGGCGGCGGCCATGTCCGGGCCGGAATCGGGACTGTGCTTGCGGGTGAACATGACCGCGAGCAGTTCCGAATTCTCGACGGCGAACTTCAGGTAGATCCGCGCGATCGCGAGCATGCGTTCCGGGAAGGTACCGTCGGTGCCGGCTTCCTGGTTCAGCTCGGCGAGCCGTTCGAAGCCGCTCAGGGCGAGCGCGTCCAGCAGCGCCTGCTTGTCCCGGAAATGGCGGCTGGGCGCGGCGTGGCTGACTCCGGCATCGCGCGCGAGTTGACGCAAGGACAGGCCGTCGACGCCGGACTCCCGCAGGGTGTCCTCGGCCCGCTGCAGCAGTTCCGCGCGCAGATCGCCGTGATGGTATGAGCGTTTACGGAAGCTCATAACGCACACGGAGTATTCGGCATACGACAGAGTGTAGTCGTTGACTACTTTGTAGCCGACGACTACATATTCGGGCTATTGGGATCGACCGCGGGCGTGTACGGGCCAAAGGTCGACGAGTATGTCGTCCTCGACGACGTGGATGACGTCGTAGCGGTCGACGGTCGGATCGCAGTGCGGGGGGAGCAGTTCGATATGCGTGCCGAGCCGCGGACGGTCGGGTGCGCCGGTCAGGATCAGGCCTTGTTCGTCGCCGTACCAGAGGTATTCACCGAGGTCGGTGCTCGGACGATCGGCATCGGTGGCGAACGCCTTCAGCCCGGCATCGATGGTCAGTGATGTGGGTTGCGCGGCGTTGATCACGGTGGCACTCACGAACAGCGCGTGTTCCAGGCTGTCGAGCCAATCGCTGCGCACGACGCGGTACTGCACGTCCAGCACCGTGTAGGAGCCGGGCTGTAGCTCGTTCAGTACGCCGATGGCGAGATCGGCGTCGAGGGTGCCGGTGCCGCCGCCGGTGCGAATTGTGGTGTCGTGGCCGTGCCGGTCGAGTAGCTCGATCGCGGCGCTGAGCTGCTCCATGCCTGCGGCCACCGCGGCGTGCCGTTCGGTCGCGTCGGGGATGTGCTGCCAGAGGCCGCCATAACCCTGCACGCCACGCAATCTGAGCCGGGGTGCCGCCTCGATCACCGCGGCTAGCTCCAGTGCGGCGGCGGGTGTCGGCACTCCGGTGCGGTGCATGCCGACGTCGACATCGATGAGGACATCGATGTCGGTACGGGCTGTGGCAGCGAGCGCGGTGGCGTTGTCGGGGTGATCGAGGGTGACCGCGACCGAGGCGCCCGCCGCCGCCAGATCGGCGACCCGGGCCGCCACTTGCGCGCCGACGATCGGTGAAGTGATCAGCAGATCCTGGATTCCCGCGGCGTAAAGCGCTTCGGCCTCACCGACTTTCGCCACGCAGATGCCGACGGCGCCGGCCGTGAGTTGGTGCCGGGCCAGATCCGCCGACTTGTGCGTTTTGGCGTGCGGCCGCAGCGCGACTCCGGCAGCGCGGCAGATCGTCGCGGCCCGAATCAGGTTGCGGTTCATGGCCGCCCGGTCGATCACCGCCGCCGGAGTCGGAATCGCCTGGCGCGAACCGGGACGGCCGATCAGCTCGAGCGCCTGGCGGATGACCGGGCGATCGGCGAGGGCGCCGAGCCTGGCGCGTGGATCAGCGACGGTACTCATGGCGCTACGTTACCCGAGGCCACGGTCGGATCCCCGTAATAGCCTCGGCTGCTGCGTGATTCATGGTGTGGGTATGCGAGCGGTGGGTACCGGCAGGCCTGCGTGCTCGACGGTGTGGCTGAGGAGCCGTCCGGCCGTGGTGATGTAGAGGGTGTTCTGATCGAAGGCCAGCGACGAGACGAAACCGTCAGGGAAGTCGATGACCGTGTCGAGGGTGCCGTCGGGGTCGAACCGTGCGATGGCGCTCGCGCTGCCGAGCGCGACCCACACGCCGCCGTCCGCGTCGACCGCCAATCCGTCACATTCACCGCGCGGCGCGGTGGCGAACACGCGGGTCTCGCCATCACACACCGCAAGCACCCTGCTCTCGGCGAATTCGCAGACGTAGAGCGTCTGCCCGTCGGGCGCGAACCCTAACCCGTTGGGCCATCGGATATCCGCCGCCGCAGTGCTGACCACACCGTCCGGATCGATCCGCAGAACCTCACTCGGCCCAGCGGGTTCACCGCGCTGCGGATTGTGCCGCAGCACACCGACATACAGCGAACCGTCTGCGCCGACCGTGACATCGTTGAACCCGGTCGCGCCCTCGACGGTCAGGATCGGCCGCAGTCCGTCACCCCCGGCATACGACACATCGCGTCCGGTCAGCAACAGACCGCCCTCCGCGTGCAAGGCCAGCCCGCCGATCCCTCGACGCGACTCGACCATAGTGTCAGCACGCCCATCGGCGTATCGGAACACCCCACCACCGGTGACATTCGAAAACAACACACTGCCATCCACTTCCAGCACCGGAGCTTCGAGAAGCCCTGGCGCGGAATACAGTTCGATCGGCATCCCACCACCACGACGGTCCTCCGGCGTCGACGTCATGGTTGCCGATGAATCGGATCGATCCAATGGACGGTGTCGGGCTGCTCGACCGGATCGATGTCGAGGTTGACGACGACGGCCTCGCTGTCGCTGCGTACCAGCACGCATTCGAGGGGTTCGTCGGTGCTCGCGTTGATTTCCTGGTGCGGGACGTAGGGCGGGACGAAGATGAAGTCGCCGGGGCCGGCCTCGGCGACGAACTCCAGTCGCTCGCCCCAGCGCATGCGGGCGCGTCCGCGCAGGACGTAGATGACGCTTTCCAGCGCGCCGTGATGATGCGCGCCGGTTTTGGCGTTCGGGTGGATCGTGACCGTGCCCGCCCAGATCTGCTGGGCGCCGACGCGGGCGGCGTTGATCGCCGCCGCGCGGTCCATTCCGGGTGTCTGGGCGGTGTTCGAGTCGAGCTGGTCCGCCTTGATGACCCGCACGCCGTTGTCCCGCCACGCACCGGCCGCCGATGAATTCGGCTGTGATTCCTCTGCTGTCACCAGTCGACCTCCTGATTCGAGCTCGAATTCTATCGACGGCGGTGCGGGCGAGCGGTCAGCTTCGCGATCCGGCCGAGACCGACCCCTTGCTCAGCGGCGTCAGGTCTGCGACCAGACGCTCGGTCAGCGGCACCGGCACGGCATGCCTCTGAGCGATGCGCAGCAGCGCACCGCCGATCGCGTCCAGTTCCAGCGGCAGTCCGGCCTCGGCGTCGCGGTGCATGGACGACTGCGCCTCCGGCGGGAATTCGTCGTAGAACCGCAGTGCCGCTTCCACATTCGCGGGTGCGCCATCCGCGTTACTCAGTTCGGCGAGCTCCGCGACGAGGTCGATCAGCTGCTTGCGATGAACGGTGCGCATGTCGCCGATCGCACACCGGTGGGCGGTGGTCAGCAAGGCGAAGGGAGCGAGGAAGAACAGCTTGCCCCACAGCATGGCGCTCTCGTCCGCGCGCGCCTTCGCCTGCACACCGGCACCCGCCAGCAGCGTCACCAGCTCATCGAGCCATTCGGACGGCGCACTGGCGCTTGCCAGATCGATCTCGACGAACGGACTCCCGTGCACGACAGACCCCGGCGCAATCCGCGACGATGCCACCCGAATCACGCCTGGCACAACCAGTTCCGGCCGATACCGCGCGCGCAGTGCCGCCGGATGCTCGATCCCGTTGAGCAGCGGCACCACCAGACCGTCGCCCAGCGCAGCGGGAGACACCCGTTCGACGGCATCGCCGAGCACGTTCTGCTTCACCGCCACCAAACACATATCGACGGGCGCACGTAATTCGCTAGCTGCGCCCGCCTGCACCGTGAACTCGCCGAACATCTCACTGCGCACCCGCATGCCGCGCTCTCGCACGGCACGCACCGAATCAGGTCCGCCGAGAAATACCACCTCATGTCCAGCCCGAGCGAGCAGCGCACCTATCAGTCCGCCGACACCTCCAGGGCCGAGTACTGCCACACGCCACGGTCGCTCCGAGTTCATCGCGTCCTTTCGTCAGCAGGGAAACCAGATGTCCTCGGCGGCCAGATCCGCGATCCGGTATTTGCCGAGCGCGCTGATCAGGAGCCGCAGCTCGAGTTCGAACGCCGACAGCAGGTTCGTCAGTCCATGATCAGTATTCTCGTCCGCGGCCACCAGCGCCGCTCGACCGAGTCCCACCGCGGACGCCCCGAGCGCCAGGCATTTGACGACTCGTGTTCCCTCCCAACATCTTCCGGATACCAGCAGACTGTGACCGTCCCGCTCGCGGCCGGCGACCCGGTGCAGGCACTCGGCCAGCGGCAGCCCGACGTGACCCAGGAAACCGTGCGGCGCCCAGCCGGTGCCCGCCTCGGCGCCGTCGATGGTCACCGCGTCGGCGCCGGCCGCCCACGCGACCGCCGCCGCGTCGCCCACATCCCGCGCGGGCGGCAGTTTCACCCAGATGCGGCAGCGCGGATAGTTGTTGCGCATCAACCGAATCTGCTGGCGCAGAATCTCCTCGGTGAACGTGCCGGGCGTCGCGCAGCGCAGCACCTGGGCCTCGGCGGGAGCGTAGATGTCCAGAATGTCGTACTGCGCCGACAGATCCGCGCCCCGTTCGCGGGGGATGAGGGTCATGCCGCCGACACCCGGCTTCGCACCCTGACCCACCTTCAACTCGAAGGCCAGCCGGCCCGACGTCAGCAGCGCCTCGCTCGCCGGGTCGCTGTACACCAGGTTCCAGACCTCGGCGTCGGCGTCCTCGGTGCTCTGCTGGACGATCACGCCGCCGGTGTCCTCGGCCGCCATCTTGGTGTACTCGGTGAGCCGCCGCAGCAGCGAGCTCTGCTGCTCGTCGGCCATCCGCCCGTACCCGGAGACCGGAACGATGTTCTCGCCGATCACCATCGGCACCCCGGCCGCACCGGCCTGCCCGGCCACCGCGACACCGAGGTCGCCGTCGGCCACCGCGGTGGACCCGAACGCGGACACATACACCGGCAGCGTCGACCGCAGACCGCCGATGGTCGTGGTCAGATCGACGTCACCGGCGAGCGGTTCCCGCCCGAGATCGAACATCTTCTCCGCCCGCAGCGGCACGAACACCGGCGGCACCAGCCGCGCCCGGTCGATCGCATCGGATTCCGGCCCCGCGGTAAGCGATTCCTGGCCGAACAGCGTCGAACCGTACTGCGCGTTGTCCGGGAAGACCGAACCCGCCGCCGTTCGTGCCCGCGCCCGCACCTCCCGCTCGGGGAAGCCGGGCGCCGACAGCACGCTCATGGACGCAGCTCCCCGGGAATCTTCGGATACGCGGTGGCCTGCCAGACCGCGGCCAGGCCGCCGAGGAACCGGGTGAACCGTTCGACGCCGAGGCCGAATCCCGCACTGGGCGAGAGTCCGTCGCGGGCCACGGTCAGGTACCACTCGTATTTGGCCGGGTTCTCCCCGGTTTCCCGTATGCGGGTCAGCAACGTGCGGTAATCCGACTCGCGCTCGCTGCCGCTCATCATCTCGCCGAACCCGCCGGGGAAGATGAGGTCGAAGTTGCGCAGCATGCCCGGCTCGTCCGGGTTCTCGCTGTCGTAGAAGCCGCGCGAACCCTTGGGGTAGTCGGTGATGAAGAACGGGCGAGTGGCGGCGGCGGAAATGATTTCCTCGCCCTGCCATTCGATCTCGGTGTGTTCGCCCTGGTCGAAGCCGAGTCCGCGCAGTTCGGTGACCGCGGTGGTGTGCCGCTTGCGGTCGTAGGGGCCGGCGAGCACCTGCTTGAGCTGTTCGAGGTCGCGGTCGAGCACCTCCAGCTCGCGCTGGGCGCTGCTCAGGACGTATTCCACCGCGTACTTCGTCAACCGTTCGGCGATGTCCATGGCGTCTTCGCGGGAGCCGTTCGCGATCTCGACGTCGAGCTGATGGAACTCCGCGAGGTGCCGGTGGGTCACCGCGGTCTCCAGCGGCTCGAGCCGCACGTTCGGGGCCACGTGGAAGATCTTGTCGAAGGCGAGCAGCGAGGCCTGCTTGTAGAGAATGCCGCTCGTCATCAGTTTGTAGCGGTGACCGTAATAGTCGATATCGACCTGTTTCGCGCCGCGCGCGCCCGGATCGGTCACCGGACCGATGATGGGCGGCAGCAGTTCGGTGAATCCCTCCGCGGTGAGGAATTCCCGCGCGGCGGCCAGGAATCGTGCCTGCACGGTCAACGCCGCGACGGTTCGCTTCGACGTGAGGTGCACGCGCGGTAGTGGCGGCGCGGTCGGTTCAGTCAATTCAGGCAAAGTCCGATCCGTTCAATAGTCGTGCGAGGGTTTCGGCGCTCCGTATCCGGTATTCGCCGTCTGTATGTGACAGGCGGATTAAATCACCTGATATCCGGCGATCCCTCGTATGCAATTGGTCCAATATCGGCTACCGTTTATATCCAAGTTCCCTATCCTTCGAGTCGTCGACTTGAATACTCGGTAACTGGCGGGAAACCATTATGTGACGGTTTTCGTCGAACCCCCCGATCCCGTTCCGATCTCCGGCATACGCACTGGTTGCGGGCCAATTCTCCCCGTCGCGAATGACACTGTCCACCCCCCGGATAGGGGGTCGCGTCTATCCCCCCGAATGGGGGGTTGCCGGGTTGAAGATCATTTAGAGAGTGTCGCGCGGGCCACCGTGGGCGGGTCGCCGAACAATTGCTGAAACCATGCCGCTGGGGCAGCTTATACCTCTTTGACAGCGACCGGAAGTCCATGTAACTTTGCTTTAACAGGGCCGGAAGCCGATACGGGGTGCGACTTCCGTCGGGAGCATCTGGGGGGTACAGCTTCGGGTGTGTGAATTCTGAGAGGGCGGTCTTGGAGTCAGCTATTGTCTGAATTGATGCCGAGCATCTGCTCATGCCTCCGTTGCGATACCGGAAGTGAATCTCGATAACAATGAACTACGACCGTACGAACTTCGCCCCGCTGTCTGCCGCCCGAAACGTCGACGAAGGACAGTTGAGGTTTCATTGGTGTGCGCCGCTGGACAGCGGGCAGCAAAAAGCGACCGAGAAGTACCGAGTCGGCGAACTCGACTTCGACGGAATGGTGGACTTCGTACAGGAGGCGGACGCGCTCGGCGTCGACTCCCTGCTGATGGGCATCGCCGACTACATGCCCGACCCGCTGCCGATGATCGGCGCGCTGGTCCGGGAGACCCAGAACGTCACCTTCATCCTCGCCTACCGCCCCGGCCTGCTCTCGCCGACGTTGTTCACCCAGGTCGTGAACACGATCTCGTGGATGTCCGACGGCCGGATCTCGCTGAACCTGGTGGCCGGCATCTCGCCCGCCGAACAGGCGGGCTACGGCGATTTCGTCGCGCACGACGGCCGCTACGCGCGCACCCAGGAGTTCCTGGAGATCTGTCACCGCTTCTGGCGCGGAGAGAAACCGCTGACCTACGAAGGTGACCACTATGTCCTGAAGGAGGCCGCACTCGGCCTCGGTTACAAAGGCGGCGGACGCCCCGAGATCTACCTGAGCGGCGCCTCGGACATCGCGCAGGAGACCGCCGCGATGTACGGCGACTGCTGGCTGCGCTACGGCGACACCCCAGAAGGCATGGGCGCCGCGGCACAACCGGTGCTGGACAAGGGAATTCGCGTCGGAACCCGCATGCACGTGCTGGCCAGGGAGACCCGCGAGCAGGCGCTCACCGAGCTGGCCGCCATGCAGGAAGACCCCGACGAAGCCCACCGCGCGTGGGTCGCGCAGGTCGTCGCCGCCTCGGATTCGGTGGCTGTGAAGACCTCCTTCCGCCTCGCCGAAGGCGCCGACGGCGACTGGCTCTCGCCGATGATCTACTCCGGTTTCGTGCCCTACCGCGGCGGACCCGCGCTGTGTGTAGTGGGCAGCTATCAGGAAGTCGCCGACTACCTCTACCAGTACAAAGCGGTCGGAGTGAGCGAGTTCATCTTCTCCGGCTGGCCCACCCGCGACGAGATGCGCATCTTCTACACCCATGTGCTGCCGCTAATTCGTGACCACGAGAGACGGCGGGGATGAAGACAAGGGCGGTGCCCAGGCACAGCGCGCTCTTCGCCACCGGTGTTCTGCTCGGACTGGTCGCCGAACAAGTAGTGCTGTTCGCGGTGCCGCTGTTGATCTTTCACGACACCAAGCAGGTGTCGACGCTCGGTTTCGCGTTCGCGCTGGAGTGGCTGCCGTCCCTGATCGCCTACCCGTTCGCCGGCCTGCTGGCCGACCGTGACGGTGGCGCAAGGCTTTTCACCCGAGTGGCGGTGATGCGCGCGGTGATCCTGGTTGTCGTCGTGCTGATCTGCCTGACCCGACCCGGCTGGATGGTGCCCGCGCTGATGACCGGCGGAGCCTGCTTGTCGGTCTGCGTGGCGCCCATCCGCATGTCGATCGAGCGGATGGTGCCGCAGATCGCCCGCGACTCGCAGATCGCCACCGTGCAGTCCCTGGTGCAGAACATGGAATTGCTCGCTATGGCACTGGGACCCGCCCTCGCGATCCTGGCCGCGGCGTTCCTCGGCAAGCTGTGGCTGTTGCTGGTCGCCGCCGCCGCGTTCGGCATCAGCGCGCTGACCTGGCTGCCGCTCCCGCGGCCGAAGGTGCGCGCCGCCGTCGGCTGGGCGGCCCGGCAGGTGTTGCCGGAGTTGGCGATCGGCTGGCAGCTCATGGTGCGCATCCGGCCGGTGCTGCTGCTCGGCATCCTCAACTTCACCATCAACCTGGTGGTCGGCGTGCTGATCGTCTCGAACGCAGCCCTGGTCACCGACGTTTTTCAGGCACCCGACTCGGCCTACGGCGCGCTCAACGCGGCCGTCGGCGTCACCGGGCTGCTGAACCTCTTGCTGATGCCTGCGCTGCTCCGCCGCGTCGGCGTCGGACCCATTGGGGTAACCGGCTTCTGGCTGATGAGTGCCGCACTGCTGATCGCGGCTCTCGCACCGTCCTACTGGGTCTACGCCCCTGCCTTTGTCCTGATGCTCGTCGGGGACGCGCTCTACAACATCTACAACCGCACCCAGCGGGTGAAGGTGATTCCCAGCGAGCATCTCGGCAAGGTCATGGGGCCGTTCTATTTGCTCAACCTGTTGTCCTATCCGATCGCGGGCCTGCTGATCGGTGGTCTCGGCGCCACTATCGGCCCCCAACGACTCGCGCTGTGGCTGGGCATCCTGCTCTGCCTGTTCGGCGCGGTATTTCTGCCGTTGACCATGGCCAGCTTCCGTAAAGCCTTGCAGGCCCGCGAGATCGCTAACGTTGAGGTCGTGACATGAACGTTCGTTTCCGGTGCGTGCTGTGCACCGTGGAGTCCGATTCCCATCTCTGGAACCTGGTCTACCTGCAAAAGCTGCTCGAGGAGCACGGTGCGTCGGTACACAACCTCGGCACCTGCACGCCCGTGGAGAACGTGGCCACCGCCATTCGCGAGGACCGCCCCGACCTGCTGGTGGTGTCGAGCGTCAACGGCCACGGTTTCCACGGCGCGCAGGTCCTGCTGACCCACCTGAAGGAGAGCGGGCTCGAAGTGGCGTGCGCCATCGGCGGCAAACTGACCACCGCCGTCTCCGACGACGACCGGGTACGCAGCGAACTGCTCGAGCTCGGCTTCACCGACGTGTTCCTCGGCGACGACGCCATCGATCGTTTCCAGGACTTCCTGAAATTCGGCCTGGCGCAAGGCTTCTCCGCCTGGCGCGCGGACCCGGCGCTGATCACCCCGTGGGATCAGGACGCCGCGACCCGAGAGGTGTTCTGATGCACATCGTCATCGTCAATCGATGGCCACGCTTCGACGACGGGATCCGCTGGGACAACGAACTCACCCGCTACGAGGAATTCATCGACCACGACGCGAATCAGGTGAGCTACGTCGTCGACGGTCCCGGCGCGCAGGGCGTGCTCGCGGACCCGGCGAAGATCGCCTGTCAGGTGCAGGTCGGCGACGTCAACGACGTGGACGCCCTGCGCGCGGCCGTCGAGGTGATCATCGACCGGGTCGGCCCGATCGATGAACTGCTCGCGCTGTCGGAATTCACCTTGGAGATCGCGGCCAAGGTCCGCGAGGATCTCGGTATCCCCGGACCCGATCGCGACGAGGTCGCCGTCTACCGGGACAAGGTCCGGATGAAAGAGGTGCTGGACGAGGCGGGCATCCGGGTGCCGCGCTTCGCGAGCTGTACGAGCGCGGAACAGGTGCGGGCCTTCGCGGCCGCCAACGGTTATCCGCTGATCCTCAAACCGGTCGCCGCTGCCGCCAGCATCGGCGTGCGCCGGGTGGACAACGACGCGGAATTGGCCGACGCGCTGAGCAATCTGGAGCTCGACGGTTACGAGGTCGAGGAGTTCATCGCGGGGGAGATCTACCACGTCGACGGTTTCGTCGACGACGATTCCCACGTCGCGTTCCAGGCGGTCTCCCGCTACATCAACGACTGCCTGTCCTTCACCCACGGCGCTCCGCTCGGCTCGGTGCTGATGAGCCCGTCGCCGCGCCGGAAACTGATCGAGGACTTCTCCCAGCAGATCGCCACGACACTCGGCTTGCGCCGCTTACCTTTTCACCTCGAGGTGTTCGTCACCCCGGCCGGCGATCCGGTATTCCTGGAGGTCGGCGGCCGGGTGGGCGGCGCGGAGGTACCGCACCTGCTCTATCGGGTGTTCGGCGTGAACCTGTACGAGATGTTCCTGCGGGTGCTCTCGGGTGGTCCGGTGCCGCCGATCCCCGAGGTGGTCGACTCCTCCGGCGGATGGCTGATCATGCCGAAGTCCGCGGCGAAGTCGGAGCGCGTGGTGCGGGTCGCGTCCATGCGCGACCAGGTGCCGATCGTCTGGCGGGAACTGCTGCCCGCACAGGGCCAGGTGCTGGCACCCGGCGGGGCGTACGACGCGCTGCATCGAGGGCGCTTCATTTTGCTGCACGAGGATGAACACGTCGTCGAGGCCGGCATCCGAAAGATTATCGAGAACTTCGACTTCGAGGCGGAATCGCTGTGAACCATGATGCCAAGGACGACCAGAAACGCTACGACCAGCTGATCGGCTTCCTCACCGAGGAGGAGCGACTAGGCGTCGCCGCCGTCGGCGACAAGTTGATCGAGGACGCGGGCGGTCTCGACGACCTCGCCGACTACAAGGTCATGGTGGCCTACGGCGGCGGCAAGGACAGCACCTACGTGGTCGCGTTCGTGCGCGCTGTGCAACTGCACCTGCAACTCACCCACGACCGCACCTTCCTGATGCGGGTGGCGAACATGCGGCACGCCGGCGTGGTCGGCGCGGTGATGGAGAACATCGATCGGGTGTACTCGGCGCTCGGCCTGCTCGACGACGACCGGGCCGAACTGCTCACCATCGACCACACCGAGATCCGCCGTTTCCGCGTCGATCTGCCGCTGCCGGACAAGCTGGTGGCGATCAACCGGCTCGACGTGCTGATGAACGGACACCGATCGGCCGGCGACGGCCGCCCCACATTCTGCAACAGCTGCAATCTTGCGGTCGCTGATTTCTACGGCCGCGCCGCCTGGTGGCGCGGCGGCGTCGACGCCATCATGACCGGCGACTCCCGCCGCGAACAGGCCCTCTACGCCGCGTGGATTCTGCGGCTGGCCAAGGGAATCGGCATCGATGTGCAACGCAAGGGGATGACGTTCCAGGACCTCTTGTCCGCGTTGCGCGGCGTCGGCGACGCGTACTTCCGCGAGCTGTTCGGCGACGATCAGCACGAGCCCGCCGAACGCGAGGTCGCGGTGGGCGACCGGTCGGTGCAGCCCACCTTCGTCTCCATCTACGACCTGGTCAGCTATCGCGTGCACGACCATTGGGATCTGATCGTGGATTTCCTCGGCTTCCGTTTCGACGACCTGGCGTTCAGCTTCACCGAATCCGATTGCGCCAACCCGACTCTCATGGCGCATCTGCGTGGACTGCGGGTCGAGTACGTCGAAGGCCGGACTTACGAAGCGGGCATCACCGAGTACCTCGAGTTCGCCGAGACGATGATGCGACGCAAGGAAATGCCGGACAACCTCATCGATCTCGCTCTCGGCCGGTACGCGTCGCCGGACAAGATCGTCGAACGGCGCGAAGTGGCGGCCGCGTACGCGGAGAGCGCGTTCGGGCTGGAAGAGGACGCGCTCGTCGCAATGGTGTTCTCCCCGTTCACCGATCAGGGTGCGCGGCTTGCGGAATTCGTCGAACGACGGCACCCCGAGCGGGTCGCCGAGCTCCCGGCATTGCACGCCGCGCTGCGCGGGGAGCCGGGCAGCGACAGCGCCGCCGGGTGGCTGGCCGAGGTGTCCGGGCTGTCCATCTCGCACCTGCGCACGCTCTACGGCAGTTCGCTGGTGGACTTCGCGTCCGGCGACACCGTGATGGCCAGGGTGCGTGCCGGTGACCCGCACAAGTCCGAGGTGCACACGGTCGACGCGCAGTCGGGCCGGCCGACCCTCGAGCTGATTTCGGGTAGGTGACGTGGCCGGGTTCTTCGACAGTTTCGTGGCGGACCGCGCCGCCGCGGGGCAGTTGGTCGTCCAGCCGCGCATGGGCTTCGGCAGCCTGAAAGGCATGCGGGACGGGCTTTCCCGGGTCGCGCACCTGGATTTCCCGGTGATCGGCACGCTCACGCTGGACAGCTACACCCGCGTCGGCGACTACCGGACGCCGCTGGAACGGCTGGCCGCGGGGGAGGAGCTGAACGGGTATCCGATCGTCTCCCACTCGGTCGAGGAAACCCGAAAGTTGTTGTCCGGGTTGTACAAGCCCACGTTTCCGGTTCAGGTGCGACACGGTACCGCCCTGCCGCTGCGGGTCTTTCAGCGGTCGGTCGAGGTCGGGCTGGACGCGACCGAAGGCGGTCCGGTCTCGTACTGCCTGCCCTACAGCAGGCTGCCGCTACGCGACGCGGTCGAGGCGTGGGCGGAAAGTACCCGGTATCTCGCGGACGCCGCCGAATTCGGCCACATCGAGAGTTTCGGCGGGTGCATGCTCGGGCAGCTGTGCCCCCCATCGCTGTTGGTGGCGATGGGGGTGCTCGAGGGGTTGTTCTTCCGGCAGCACGGCTTGCGATACATGTCGTTCAGTTACGCGCAAGGCACACTGGCAGAACAGGATCGAGGTGCGCTGCGTGCGTTGCGGACCCTCGCCGCCGACTATCTGGGCGATGTCACTTGGCACGTAGTGCTTTACACGTACATGGGTCTGTTCCCGCGTACGCCCGACGGCGCGACCCGGCTGATCCGCGACAGCGCCCGGCTGGCCGCGGCGACCGGGTGCGAACGGATGATCGTGAAGACGGTGTCGGAGGCCTGGCAGATCCCGTCCATCGCGGAAAACGTTGCGGCGCTGCGGATGGCGTCGGAGGAGGCGGCCGGGCCGCTCGACCCGGCATCACCGAGCGAGGGGCAATACTTCACCGAGGTCCTCGACGAGTCCCGGACCCTGATCGACACCGTGCTGAATCTCGACCCGGACGTAGGGAAGGCGCTGCTGGCCGCGTTCTCCGCCGGGCTGCTCGACGTCCCCTTCTGCCTGCACACCGACAACCTCGGCGCGACCACCTCGGTCATCGACGAGCAGGGTGCGCTGCGCTGGGGGAAGCTGGGCCGACTTCCCTTGCCCGCCAGCGCCGGTCGCGACGATCTCGCCCGACTCGGCTCCGCAGCCCTCTACGGGATGCTCGACCACGTGGCCAACAGTTATGACAGCCACCCCGATGGGATGCTCGATGTCCGAAGGTAATCCGTCCGTTGTCGTCCTGGTGGACGCGTTCTCCACCGGCGCGTTGCTGGCCCGGCACGCGCGGCGCGAGCACCGGTTGATCCATGTCCGATCCAGGGCGCACCTGCCCGCGACCTTCGCGGCGAGTCTGCCCGCCGAGTTGTTCGACGAGGACCTGTCCTACGCCGATCAGGCCGACGACGTGCTGCATCGGCTCGCCGAACTGTCGCCGGTCGCGGTGATCGCGGCGAGCGAGTTCGGCGTCGAGGTGGCCGACGAGATCGCCGCGAAGCTGGGGTTGCGCGGCAACGATCCGGCGCTGTCGTACGTGCGGCGGGACAAGTTCTACATGCTGGAGGCGGTCGCCGCGGCGGGATTGCGCACGGCGCGGCAGCGGCGCGGTCATGATGTTGCGGGACTGCTGGATTGGCGCCGGGCCGCCGGTCTCGGGCGGACGGTGATCAAGCCGCTGGACAGCGCGGGATCCGAGGACGTGTTCATCAGCGATTCCGATGCGGAGATCCGCGCCGCGGTCGGGACGATCCTGGGTAAGACGAATCTGATGTTGCGGACCAACGCGGATGTGCTGGCGCAGGAATATCTCGCCGGTGACGAGTACATCGTCAACTCGGTGAGCCGCGACGGTGTGCACTGGTTCACCGATGTGTGGATCAGCCACAAGGTGACCGTGCGCGACAACCGCCGAATCTACGACTGCGAGGACCTGCTGTCCGAGGCGGACCCGCGATTCGGCGAGATTCTCGACTACGTGTCGGGGGTGCTCGACGCGCTCGGCATCGCCAACGGGCCCGCGCACACCGAATTGATCTATACCGCAACGGGTCCGGTGCTGCTGGAGACCGGAGCGCGGCTGTCCGGGCTGGCCAATCCCGGTGCGCTCGATCGGGGCACCGGGGTGAACCAGGTCGATCTGACGATGGACTGTTACGCCGGCGAGGGGCGTGCGCTGGCGGCCCAGCCGCTGGTGTACGCGCGACGAGAGCAGGCGCGCTGCGTGAATCTCATTGCGCACCGGCAGGTTCCGTTGCCCGCCCAGGCGTTGCGCGAGCAGCTCGAACGACTGCCCGCCATCGAGAGTGTGCGTTTCCGCATCGCCGACCAGATGATGACCAGGCCGACAGTCGATCTCAACTCCTCGCCCGGTGTGGTGTTCCTGGTCCATCAGGACCCCGCCGAAATCGAGCGGTCGTATCGGACCCTGCGCCGGATCGAGCACGAGTTGCTGTAGCGGGGGCAGGTGCCGCCAGAAAGGCAGAGAGCTTCGATGACGAATCCGCAACTGGGACAGATCCTGCTCGCCATCCTGGTGCTGCTGCTGGCGGCCAACCTCCTCGGTCAGCTGTTCCGGAAACTCCGCCAGCCCAAGGTGGTCGGCGAGATCCTCGCCGGAATCCTGCTCGGCCCCACCGTTCTCGGGAAGATCGTGCCCGGCTTCGCCGCCGACCTGTTCGGCACCGGCAACCCGGAAGCCAAGGCGGTGGTCTTCGGATTTCTGTACAACCTCGGCCTGCTCATGCTGATGTTCGTCTCCGGCTGTGCGGCGAAACACCTGCTGGGAAAGGACAATCGCAAGGCCACCGCCTGGATCCTCGGCATCGGCACGCCACTGCCGTTCTTCATCGCTCTCTTCGCCGCGCCGCTGCTGCCGCTTGAGGAGTTCACCGGTTCCGCGGGCAGCGAGCAGGCCGTCGTGCTCGTCTTCGCCGCCGCCACCGCGGTCACCTCGATTCCGGTCATCACCAAGATCTTCTACGACCTCGGCATCCTGCACACCCGGTTCGCCAGCCTCCAATTGGGTTCGGCGGTACTGGAAGACATCGCCCTGTGGGGTGTGCTGTCCGTCGCCACCGCGATCGCTGCCGCCACCCTGAATGCCGACAGTGACGCGTTGACCGCGACCATCGGCAGTCACATGGCGGTCAACGCCGCGTACGTGGTGATCGCGCTCGCCGTCATGCCCGCTGTGCTGCGCAAACTTTCGCGGGCGAGCTGGAATGTGGTGGCGCGCAACTCGCCCATCGCGTGGATGCTCACTGTGTTCCTGGGCTACGTGTCCCTGGCCGCCGCGCTCGACGTAACCCTCGCCTTCGCCGCCTTACTGGCCGGTTTCGGTGTCATGGGCGGCATGCGCGGCACCGAGCAGGAACGCTTCCGCGACCCCATGCAATCGCTCAGCGACATCTCCGGCCACTTCTTCGTCCCCCTCTATTTCGCGATAGTCGGCTACCGCCTGGACCTTTCGAAGACCTTCAACCCGCTCATGCTCATCGGCTTCCTCCTCGGCACCTCACTGGTCGTCTTCCTGTCCGTAGGCCTCGGCGCGAAACTCGCCGGCATGAACCGCCTCGACATCGTCAACCTCGCCGTCACCCAGAACGCCCGCGGCGGCCCCGGCATCGTCATGGCCTCCGTCGCCTTCGACACCGGCATCATCAACGCCACCTTCTACACCACCCTCGTCCTCACCGCCGTCCTCACCTCTCAGGCCTGCGGCTTCTGGCTGGACCACGTCCTCCGCAAAGGCTGGCCCCTCCTCTCCGGCGCCGACCTCCGCCGCCGCGGCGTCGACTCACTCCCCGACGAAATCCCTTCGCGCACAGCGTGACTGCGGCGCTGACCCGGACCCCGACCTGCGAGACCCGCACTGGAACACCTCCGGCACACCCTCTACTACCGCGGCTACCGCGGATCAAAGCAAAGTGGGACCCGTGCAACATCTTTCGTCATCTACTGTCGATAGCGCCGCCCGGTTCGTAGCGTCTCAACCACCGGCCGGTGCGGCTACTGCCGCGCACGCCACGTCTTGCTGCGGGCGTTGTCCGGTAGCCAGGAAGGTCGTCACCGAGTCGTTCAGGCAGGTGTTGTCTTTGAACAGATAGGCGAGATGCCCGCCCTGATCGGCGGTGACCATTCGAGCGCGGTCACCGAATGCACGTTGCAGTTCGCGCGCTCCGGACAGCGGAGTCGCCGGGTCGCGCAGGTTCTGCACGATGAGGATGTTCGACGGACCACGGTCGTTGATCTGGACCGAGGGTTCTACCGGGTCCGGCCAATCGGCGCACGGCCAGATATTCGCCGCCGCCGCGCCGAACATGGGGTAGCGGACCCGGTCGACTGCGACGTTGCCCTGGTATACCAGTTCCGATTTCGGCCACGCGGAGTCGTTGCAGACCACGTACAGCTGACTGGACAGGTAGTTGTCCTGGTCCGGCGGCGCCGGCGGGGTGTCGCCGGCCTGTCCGGTGTCGGCCGCGCGCCAGACCTCGGCCAGCGTCGGCAGCGTCTTGTCGAAGTAGAGCATGCCGAAGTTGGCCTGGCGGAACAGTGCGCCGTATCCGCCGCCGGCCGGGTTCGGTATCGCGTCGAGCTCGGCGGCGAGTTCGTAGTACTTCGCGGTGACCTGCTCGAGCGTGCCGCCCAGGCCGTACTCGGGGTGGGCGGCCAGGAACGCCGCGAAGTCGGGGAATCGCTCCTGGAAGCCCTCCGCCAGCCTGCGCGAGTGAGTGCTGTCGAAGCCGCCGGGGCCGGTCGCGCTGTCGAGCACCACACGGTCGGTGCGGTCGGGGAACAGCGACGCGTACACCGCACCGAGGTAGGTACCGTAAGAAATGCCGTGGTAGGACAGCTTCTCCTCGCCGAGCGCCGCCCGGATCCGGTCCATGTCGCGTGCGGTGTTCGCCGTGTTGATGAACGGCAGCATCGATCCTGTCGCGGATGTACCGCACTGGTGTGCAATGTTTTTTACCGCCGCACTGCGCTGCGCCACATCGATCGGGTCGCGGGCGTACGGCGGGATGTTGCTCGTCTGCTGTGCTGGGGTCAGCGCGCAGGTGACCGGCGTGCTGTGGCCGACGCCGCGCGGGTCGAAGCCGATCACGTCGTAGCTGTCGAGCACGTTCTGTGGCAGGCCGAGCCTGGCGAGATCGGCCGGGAAGTTCAGCCCGGCCCCGCCCGGACCGCCGGTGTTGGTCAGCAGAATGCCCCGGCGTTGGGCCGGGGCGCTGCTCTTCAGCCGAGAGACGGCGATCTGGATCTGCGGCCCGTCCGGGTTCCGATAGTCAAGCGGGACCTCGAGAGTCGTACATTGCAGACCGGGGCCGGTGACGTCCGCCGGACAGGCGCCCCACGACAGCGGATCTGTCGCCGTTGCCACCCCCGGAACCATCGAGGCCGCGACGATCGCGACGATGACGGACCACAATGTTCGGCGCATGCCGTTGTCTCCCAACAGAAGTCGAGGCAGTATCAGAAGATCGCGACCGGGTTGACCGGAACTCCTGTCATGCCGTGGATACGTGGTGGTGCGGCGACGAACAGAAAACTGTAGCGGTCGAGTTCCGCACAGACCGCGGCGAGTTCATCGGCGTCGACGCCGTCGATCAACGGCATGCCGAGTCGCGGCAGCGCCACCCTGTGCATGGCCGGGGGACCGCCTGGCTGCGGCGGGTAGGTATCGGAGAGGTCGCCGGCATACACCGAAACGCCGCGCTCGTGCATCCAGCGCAGCGCGTCGATGGTCATCCCTGGCATCGGGTTGCCGCGATATCGCGTTGCCACCCAATCGAATCGGGCGACGAGCGCGTCACCGGATTCGAGCCGCACACCCTGGCGTTGTTCCGCGGCGTCGAGATCCAGGGACGTGATCGCCCGGTCGGCGGGCACCGGACCGTCGATCGCGAGGTCGAGCAGGACGCCGCGGGTGACGATCCCGGCGGCGAACGCCGCGGTCGATCCGTGCTGGACGCCGCTCATGGTGACGCTCTCGTCCAATGGCCGCCCGGGATACACCTGACCGTCGACGACCATGTGCGACAGCGCATCCAGATGCGTGGACTTGATGTGGTGATTGGTGACGGTCATGACGTCCGCGTTCGCGAACACCGGGCTTCCGGTGTACTGCATGACCAGCTGAACCGGCGACGTCTCGGCCGGGTACGGCCCGAACGGACCGCTGATCACCGGCGCGGGCTGGATCGGCACAGCCAGCGACACCGAGCGCCCGATGCGGACCTCGCGCGCGCCCCGCTCGCGCGCCTCGTCGGTGATCAAGTTCAACGTGCCCAGTTCGTCGTCGTCGCCCCAGCGGCCCCAATTGCTCGGCGGCGCAAGGCTTCCGGCCTGTTCGGGACCGGCGGCCGGAGGTGTGGTGGTGTCAGCTGACACGGTTGTCTCCCTCGATAGCGATTGATCGGCGACGTCCGGCGGTGGGCCTGCTCGAGCGAACGGCGGCAGGCCTGTGCCGGGCACGCCGAACAGTCAAGACCATGCCGTAGCGGCACAGTCAAGCGGTCGGTCGCACACCAATGGGTTGGAGACACAACGGCCGGCACGGACTTTCGCGTCCGTACCGACCTTCGTGTGTTCGACGCTACGACCTGCACCGTCTTCGCATAATCGAGGCGTTCTGCCAGTGCCGATTTCGCTATGTCTACCGGCGGCCGCGGCGACGGAAGTTGAACGAGCGCGCCCCGGTGCCGACACCGGCCAGGTGCAGGGCCACGAGTAGCAGCCC
The DNA here is from genome assembly GCF_008704205.1 of Nocardia colli. Taxonomy (GTDB): domain Bacteria; phylum Actinomycetota; class Actinomycetes; order Mycobacteriales; family Mycobacteriaceae; genus Nocardia; species Nocardia colli. The sequence goes on from NZ_VXLC01000003.1 coordinate 107,518, forward strand.
GACGGTGGTGAGAGTGCCTGCGGTGATGGAATCCCCGAGGGTGGTCGTGGTCAGATCGAGCAGCAACGCGAGTGCGAATGCCACGGCGGCGGCGATGGCCAACATGTAGAACCTCCTGATAGTGACCAGGATGTACCCCAAGGTTCCGGGCGCAACCGTATGACTTTTGTCATCGGCAATCCATGCACAACCCACCGGGTTTCGGTGACTGCGCTTACTACTGCCGCCGGCCGCGGTCCGTGATCGTAGAAGTCATGAACAGCACTCATTTGCCGGACCGCGCACAGCATGCGCGACCGACCGACGACATCATCACCGCACGCGGACTACGCCGCACCTACGGCACCGGCAAGGCCGCGTTCGAGGCGGTGAAAGGCGTTGACCTCCAAGTCTTCGAGGGCGAAGTCTTCGCGCTGCTCGGCACCAACGGCGCGGGCAAGACCTCGACCCTCGACATGCTGGAGGGGCTCGCCGCGCCCTCGGCCGGGGTCGTCGAGGTCTTCGGCCTCGACCCGCGCCGGGACCGCGATCAGGTTCGCGCGCAGGTCGGCATCATGTTGCAGGCCGGTGGCCTGCCGGCCGAGCTGACCGTCCGCGAAACCCTGGAGATGTGGCGCGGGACGTGCAGCGACCCGACCACCTCCGACGTCGTTCTCGCCCAGGTCGACCTGGCCGATCGCGCCGACGTCCGGGTCGGTTCGCTCTCCGGCGGCGAGCAGCGCCGCGTCGACATGGCCTGCGCTCTGCTCGGCCAGCCCCGGTTGCTGTTCCTGGACGAGCCGACCACCGGGCTCGACCCGGAGAGCCGCCGCGCGACCTGGCAGTTGCTCGCGGGCCTCAAGGCCTCCGGCGTGACCATGGTGCTCACCACGCACTACCTGGACGAGGCCGAGGCGCTGGCCGACCGGATCGCGATCATGCACAAGGGCGCGGTCGCCCGGGCCGGCACGTTGCGTGAGATCGTCGACGGTCATCCGGCGCGGATCGTCTTCGATCATCCGGGACTGCCGTTGCCGCAGCTGCGCGCCGCACAGATCGACGCGCAGGCCCGGGTCACGGTCAGCACCTACGACCTGCAAGGTCACCTGTTCGAACTGCTCGGCTGGGCCCGCGAGCACGGACTGCAACTGCGCGGGCTCGAAGCCCATGCCGCCTCGCTGGAGGCGGTCTTCCTCGACATCGCCAACGAACCGGTCGCCCCGGCCGCGTCCACCCCCGAACTGATCGGAGCAGCCCGATGACCACCCTCGCCGCACCCACCACCGCGTTCCGCCGCCGCCCGCTGGTCGCGCTCGCGAAGGCCGAGTACTTGCAGTTCCGGCGCAACAAGACGCTGGTCTGGATGGCGACCCTCTTTCCGATCGGCATCCCGCTCGCCACCTACTTCATCGCGATCAAAGACGACGCACCGACGACGGCCACGGCGGCGATCGCGTTCGAGATGTTCACCTTGCTCGCTTTGCTTTTCGTGCAGTACTACTCGGTGCTGTCGATGGTCACCACGCGCCGCAGCGAAGGCGTGTTGAAGCGGTTGCGCACAGGTGAGGCCGCCGACTGGCAGATCCTGACCGCCCCGGCGGTTCCCGGTGTGGTGATGACCGCCTTCGGCACGGTCGTCGTCGCCGCGGTCATCTACGGTGCGGGCGCACCCGCACCGGTCAACCCGCTGGCGATCGTGCTCGCGCTGGTGGGCGGGATCGTGCTGTTCTCGCTACTCGCGCTCGCGACCAGTGCGGTGACGAAGAACGCCGAGGCCGCGCAGATGACCTCGCTGCCCATCATGGTGGTCGCGATGGTCGGCCTCGGGTCCATTCGCACGGTGCTGCCCGATCGGCTCGCCGCGCTGGCCGACTGGACGCCGTTCGCGGCCATTTCCGATCTGGCTTCCCTCGGTGCGTCCGGCAAGACCTCCACCGCCGCCGCATCCGACGTGGCCCTGGATTTCGCGGGCACCTTCGCCGAACTCGGCCGGCCGTTTGCCACACTGGCGATATGGACCGTCCTGGCGCTCGCGCTGACCCGCAAGAGTTTCCGCTGGGACGATCGCGGTTGAGCCGCTTGACCTCCTGGTGGGACGCGTTGTCAGGGCCGGACAAGTTCCGGCTCTACACGCGCGTCACCATCCAGGTCGCGGTGGTGTCGGCGATCGCGGGGATGTCGGTCAGTGCGCGCGGACCGTGGCTGACCGTCGGGGTGGTCGTCGCCGGTCTCGCGTCCGTCGTTGCGCTGGAAGTGGCACCCGACTTCGCCGGGCCGTCGGCCGCTCGGTGGCGTCGGTGGGCGCTACCGGCTTCGATCGTGGCGCTGGTGGGGGTGTGGCTGATCTTCGCGCTGGTCGCCAGGCTGGCCGACAGCGACTCGGTCGTCGGGCAAGGGAGTATCGCCAGTCTCTTCGCGGCGGTGCTCGGCATGATGTCCGTCGTCGCGTTCCTGCGGCACAAATGGTGGATCGTCCTCGGCATCAGCGTGGCGACCGGGCTGCTCATCGGTTCCTCACCGCTGATGGGTCTGGTCATGGCCGTGGTGACCTATATCGCCGGATGTTTTGTCGTCGCAACGACATTGCTGACCGCGTGGGGTGTGCGGGTGGTCGACGAGCTGGATCGGGCGAAGGGCGTCGAAGCCGAATTGCAAGTGGCCGAAGAGCGTTTGCGCTTCGCCCGGGACCTGCACGACATCGTCGGCCGCGGGTTCTCCGCGATCGCGGTGAAAAGCGAACTCGCGGCGGTGCTTTCGCGATCCGGTCAGAGCGACCGCGCGGCCGCCGAGATGGACGAGGTGAAGACGCTCGCGGTCGACTCGATGGGGCAGATGCGAAAACTGGTGCGCGGCTACCGGGGTATCGATCTGCGCGGGGAGGTGGGCGGCGCACGCTCGCTGCTGTCGGCGGTGGGCTGCCGGCTCGACGTCGAGGGCGATGCGGCCAAGGTGCCCGCGCGGTTCCACGAGGTGGCCGCGTGGGTGGTGCGCGAAGGAACGACGAACATCGTCGAACACTCGTCGGCGACCTCGGCGGTGCTCACGCTCGGCGACGCGGGCATGTCCCTGCGCAACGACCGTCCGGACGGCACGCCGGGCGAGCGATCCGGACTGCGCGGCCTCGGCGAGCGCCTCGCGACCGTCGGCGCGACCCTCGACGTGACCGCGACACCCGAGCAGTTCACCCTCCAAATCCATTGGGAGAACAAATGATTCCCGTGTTTCTCGCCGACGACGAAACGCTCATCCGGGCCGCGCTGGCGACCATGCTCGATCTGGAAGCCGACCTCGAGGTGATCGATCACGTCGGCTCGGGCGATGAACTGCTCGCGGCGTGGCGGCGTCGGACCGAGAGCGGCGAGCCGGTCGCGGTGGCGGTCATCGATCTGCAGATGCCCGGCATCGACGGCATCGAGACCGCCATCGAACTACAGCGGCTCACCCCGGGTGCGGGCACGCTGATCGTCACGAGTCACGGCCGCCCCGGGTATCTCAAACGTGCCCTCGCCGCGGGTGTGCGCGGCTTCCTGCCGAAGACGACCTCCGCGGCGACACTGGCCGAGGTGATCCGCACCGTGCACCGCGGCGGCCGATACGTCGACCCCGAACTGGCCGCCGAAGCCATCAGCGCGGGCGACACCGTGCTCACCGCCCGCGAGGCCGACGTCCTCGAGTACGCCATCGACGGCGCGTCCGTCGAGGACATCGCCCGCCGCGCTCACCTTTCCGCCGGCACCACCCGCAACTACCTGTCCTCGGCAATGGCGAAACTCGGCGTCTCCAACCGCTACGAGGCCGCCCTCAAAGCGCGGGAGAAGGGCTGGATCTGACTGCTCAGCGATCCGCGTGATCGAGGGCGCCGACCTCGCGGACGGCCGCGGCGACGGCGCGGAAATCCTTGCGCAGGATCGCGCCGTGGTTGCTGGCGACTTTCGCGCTGATCCGGATGTTCGGGTTACGCGCGGTGACCGCGTCGAGGCCGGCTCGGATCCGTTCCTGCTCATCGCCTTTGCTGCCGAGCGAGGACCCCGAGGCGTTCACGTATCGCGTCGGGACGGTGATGTTGTCCAGGACAGGGTCCAGTTCGCGTTTGCGGGCGATCATCCCGGCCTCGATGTTGCTGTCCGCCATCTGTTCCGCGGTCATCTTCGGGGTCAGGCCGGTCGGGCGCAGCGCAAGCATGAGCCAGCTCAGCCGCCGCCACAGCTTCCGCATCTGCTCGATGTCGATCTCATCGATCCAGTCGTAGGGTTGCGCGCCCTCGACCAAGACCGCGCCGACCGCGCGGCCGGGATTGCGGCTCGCCCAGTGCGCCGCGACGAACGCGCCGTAGGACCAGCCCACCAGTAGCGCGCGCGGTACCTCCCTGGCCGCGAGCACCGCGTCGACATCGTGGACGTTCGTTTTGAACGAATAGTCCGCCGAAGGCTTCGACTTGCCGCGGGCCCGCATGTCGTAGGTGATGTGCCGCCAACTCGGGCCCAGTTCGGCGATGACGCGTCGCCAGTTTCGCTGAGTTGCCATGTGGCCGTTGAGGTATAGCACCGGGATGCCTGGGCCGCCGGTATCGGTGACGGCCAGGGCGGTGTCGTCGACCGGCACCATGCCGGTCCAGTTCGTGGTGGTCATCGGGGCTGGCCTTCCTCGGCGCGGGCGATGGCTTCGGTCAGTTGTCTGCGGGCACGGGCGGGGACGTAGCCGCCGTCGGAGTAGTTCTCGACGAACGTCTCGACGAAATGCACCGGGTCCGCGCCGACGATCGCGCGGATCGGCGTCGCGTCCGCCGCGGCCTGCTCGAACAGGTCGGCGAGGTCGTCGAACCGCGATGCGTCGTGCTCGCCGTCGATCGGGACGAAGTGCATCATGTGCTGTTCGATCGCTTCGACCGCCGCCCGGTAGTTGGGCGGAAGCCGGCGCATGCGCGTCTTGTACCGGCGCCAGCGTTGCTTGGGGCCGACCAGCTTTGCGATCAAGCCGGCGTTCGCGGTGTCGGACATGGTCATCGGTCTCCTTCGTGGAGCCGTTCGAGTCGTTCCGGGAGGAAGCTCCTTGTCCTCCAGTGCTTTTCGCGATGTCCTCGATTGCTACTTGGTGTTACTTACTACTAGTAGATAGTAACGATGAGTACCGGTACTTAGCAATAGCGAATAGTTGAGGGACTGCGCGCGCGGCGCGATTCGGGCAGGATTGCCGGGGTGATCATCGGACTGTGCGGGGCCGAGTTTCCTGAGGTTCGGCGGCATCTGCGGGTGGCGTTGCCGGAGGCGGAGCTGGTCGAGCTGGTGGTGGGTGCGCGTGAATTGCGGGCCGTGGATGTGCTGGTTCCGTTGGGGGCCAGTATCGATGCGGGGTTGATGGAGGCCGTGCGGCCTCGGTTGATTCAGCAGTTCGGGGTGGGGTTGCAAGGGGTGGATCTGGTCGCCGCGCGGGAGCGGGGGATTCCGGTGGCGTTTGTGCCTGCCGCCGATACCGGGAATGCGGTGGCGGTCGCGGAGATCGCGATGCTGCATCTGCTGATGTTGTTGCGGCGGTTCGGCGAAACGCAGGTGAGTGTCGCCGAGCGTCGAGTCGGGAGTCCGAGTGGGAGCATGCTGGCCGGTAAGGCGGTGACCGTGCTCGGCACTGGTGCGATCGGTACTGCGTTGCTGGCTCGGCTTTCCGCGTTCGATGTGGTGACGACGGCGGTCGGGCGGCGGGGTTATCGGGACTATCCGGCGCTGAGCGGTCTGGTTCCGGCCGAGCGGTACTACTCGATCGATGTGTTCCGAAAAGCCTTGGCGGGCACCGAAGTTCTGATCGTTTGTTGTCCGCTGACCGAGCGAACGCGGGGCCTGGTCGGTGCCGACGAGTTCGCGGCGATGCCGCCGGGCGGGTGGCTGATCAATGTGGGTCGCGGACCGATCGTGGAGTATCGGTCACTGCTCGACGCGTTGCGATCCGGTCGTTTGGCCGGTGCCGGGTTGGACGTCACTTGGGCAGAACCCATCGATCCCGGCGATCCGCTGTTGAGTGAGAATGTTTGCGTCACACCGCATATCGGTGGTGTCACCGAAGAGTCGTACGCTGCGATGGCGGCTACGTTCGCCGTGAATGCGCGCAGAGTGCTTGCCGGGGAACCGCTTTCACATCTCGCGGAGTGAACTCACGCCGGAGAAATCGCGCAGGCTGACGTGGTTGCGATCAGTGCAACTGCCGAGCGAGTGATCGGGGTGCAGGCCGAGGTACTGGCGGCGGGTGCGGGTGCTCCAACTGCGGGCGGCGTCGGAGCGGGTCTTGTAGAAGTTCGCCGTGTAGCCGCCCTCGTAGATGCGCAGCAGCATGTATCCACCCGGATACTCCTTGACCGCGGCGACTTCGAGGAATTCGACATCGATGCCGATGTTGGGGCGGCTGAGGCGGTTTCGGTGCGTGTGGCCGCTGTGATGGAGAAAGACGCCCGGGGCATTGCGGTAGAGGGTGTGCAGCGCGGCGGCGTTCGACGGGTCGAGGACGAAGCCGGGTCCGCCCGGATTGCTCACTGCCGCATGCGATGTCACCGGGTGATGGCCGAATATCAACGTCGGCCGGTGCGGGTCGGCGGACAGGAGGTCGCGTAGCTGATCCCGTTGCGGGGCGACGATAGTGCCGCCGGAACCGGTCAGCCGTGTGGTGTCGAGCCCGATCAGGCGCAGTCCGCCGAGGTGGTACTCGACCAGTCGCTGGCGGCTGTGGAACACCGCGCCCCAGTGGTCCCGGGTTTCGCCGCGGAGTTGTTCCGGCTTGTCGTGATTGCCGCGGCAGACGAAGTAGTCCTGGCCGAGGCTGCCCCAGCGGTCCAATCGTGCACGCACAGCGCGTGATTGGTCGCGGGTGCCGCTGTCGGTGAGGTCGCCCGCGATGATCAGGTGATCGGCGGCGCGGTCCGGGCTGTGCACGTCGTCGAGCAGGGCGTCCAGCATGATCTCCGGGTACTGCGCGGTGTCGTGGCGGAACCCGGTGGGCAGTCCGCTGACTATCAGTCCGCTGGTGTGCTCGCCGTAGTGCACGTCGTTGGCGAGTGCGATGGTGCGCAGCAATCGGCCCGGTGGGGGAGTCGCGGTGGTGAATGTGCCGGTGGATTCCGGTGTTCCGGATTTGCGGGTCACCAGGGTGCGGGCGGGGACGGCGCGGCGGCCGTACGAGTACGCCTCGAACCGGTAGGTGCGGCCCGGCTCCAGTCCGTTGATCTCCGCGTAATGGTATGCGGTGGAGCGGGAATCGAGGTGACAGGTCCGTGCCGGCCCGAGTTGGTCCGCGGGCGCGATCCGGACCTCGGTGTCCGCGGGGACCGGGCGTAGGCGTCCGGAATGATCGCGGGCCCGGGTCGTCCAGGTCAGGATCGCGGATCGGTCGGTCACGGTGACCAATTCGAGGTCCGAGACGCTCAGCGAATCACGTTGTGTCCGAACCGAATCGGCACGTATCAGGGTCAGCCGCGCCGGCGGGCGGAACGGTGTCCGCACGGTCACCGCCGCCGCGCCCACCGCGATGTTCGCCAGCCAGGCAGTTCTGAGTCGTGGATCGAGCATGGGATCTCCGTCCGCCGCTACTCCATCGACACTACGGTCGCCAGTTGAACGTGTCGTGTGCTGGCACCGTCGATGAAATGTCCTTATCGCGACGAAGGCGGATGCCGCAGGACCAGCGGCAGATACACGTCGTCCACGATGCCGACGATCACGTCCTCCTCGACCGGCACGCCGAACAGCAGGAAATGGTTGCGCAACAGGTCGGGCGCGACCGTTGCCCGGCGGGAGTTCAGGACGGCGCGATCCACCTCGCCGCGTTCGACGGCCCGCTCCAGGATCGTGTGGATCGTCGCGGGTCCGGCCGTGTGCACGTGTTCGCGGATGAGGCGGGCGAGCTCGGGATCGCGGGTCAGCTCGGCGAGCAGGCCGCGCATGATGCCGCCGTAGGGCGTGGCCATCTTCGTGGCCATCTGATGCAGCAGGGCGATCACGTCGGCGCGGAGTTCGCCGGTGTCGGGGATCTCGACATCGGAGGTGCCGCCCAACTTGCATGCGTCCACCACCAGTTCGGCGCGGCCGGCCCAGCGGCGATAGAGGACGGTCTTGCTGGTGCGCGCCCGGGCGGCGACCCGGTCCATGGTGAGCGCCGGGTAACCCACCTCGGCGAGTTCGGCCAATGTCGCGGTGAGGATGGCGTGCTCCAATTCCTCGCCGCGCCTGCGCGTGCCCTTGCGGTAATCGGTCGCCGAGTCGACGGGTTGCTGGACTTTCACTGGCGGCCTGGCTCCTGAAAAACGTTGCGTTGCTTGGGAAGACACTCTAATCTAAAAATAGAGTACTAAGAGTATCTTACGATCTCGAGGGGACCGATGACCGACACTGTTGTGACACCCCGAACCGACAACGCTCCCGCCTTTCCGAGCGACCGCACCTGCCCTTATCAACTGCCCGAGCACTACACGCAGTTACGCGACGATGAGGCCTCGCTGCGAAAAGTGACGCTCTTCGACGGAGCCCAAGCCTGGGTCGTCACCAAACACGAAACCGCCCGCGCCCTGCTCGCCGATCCGCGCTTGTCGTCGGATCGCACGCACGCGAACTTTCCCGCCCTGTCGCCGCGCTTCCGCTTCTTCCAGGAGAGCAAACCCGCGTTCATCAGCCTCGATCCGCCGGAGCACGGTGCGCAGCGACGGATGCTGATCAGCGAGTTCACCCTGAAACGGGTCAAGGCCATGCGCGCCGACATCGAGCGGATCGTGCACGGTTTCATCGACGACATGCTCGCCGCGGGTCCGCCCGCCGACCTGGTCAGTCAGTTCGCGCTGCCCGTGCCGTCCATGGTGATCTGCCGGCTGCTCGGCGTGCCGTATGAAGACCACGATGAATTCCAGGACGCCAGCCGTCGCCTGGTGCAGGCGACCAGCGGCGAGGGCGCGTGCGCCGCGCGTAATGAACTCGCCGTCTATCTGGACGGACTGATCACCCGGTCGCAGGCCGAACCCGGACCCGGCCTGCTGTCCAGTCTGGTCGCGGATCAATTGGCGCACGGCGAGATCGGCCGCGAGGAACTCGTGTCCTCCGCGATCCTGCTGCTCGTCGCAGGCCACGAGACCACCGCGTCGATGACCTCGCTGTCGGTGATCACCCTGCTCGAACATCCGGACCAGCACGCTGCCCTGCGCGCCGACCCCACCCTCATTTCGGGTGCGGTGGAAGAACTTCTGCGTTACCTCGCCATCGCCGACATCGCAGGCGGCCGGTTCGCCAAAGCCGACATCGAGATCGACGGTCAGGTGATCAAGGCCGGCGAGGGTGTGCTCATCTCCAATTCCATTGCCAACCGCGATGGTTCGGTCTTCGCCGCGCCCGACACGTTCGACGTGCACCGCTCCGCCCGCCACCACATCGCCTTCGGCTACGGCGTCCATCAATGCCTCGGCCAGAACCTGGCCCGCCTGGAACTGGAGATAATCCTCGGCGGCCTCTTCGAGCGCATCCCGACCCTGCGCCTGGCCGTCCCCACCGACCAGCTCACCCTGCGCCCCGGCTCCACGATCCAAGGCGTCAACGAACTCCCGGTCACCTGGTAACCGACCACGAAAGAAGCCCGCACATGCGAGTATCCGCCGACCGCACCGTCTGCATAGGCGCCGGCCTCTGCGCCCTCACCGCCCCCACCACCTTCGACCAAGACGACAACGACGGCCTAGTCAAAGTCCTCACCCCCACCCCCGACCCCACCACCGAAAACGAAGTCCGCGAAGCAGCCGACATCTGCCCCTCCGGCGCCGTCACCTTCACCGAATAAGTACTGGTCGGGCTGCGTCGTCAGGCAAAGGCGCTGACGGCGCGGCCCGACTGTGTCCGGTTGACTTCGGTGCGGTTGTGATGGGCTCCAGGTGGGGTGTGGGGGTGGCGGTCAGGTGTCCCAAGGAATTGGGGAAGGCTGGTTCGGGGTGGTGGGGGCGGGTTAGCGTCGGCGCACATCAGGGACTGCACGGAGTGGCGGAGGTGCCGCGTGGGCGATCGTATTGTCCGTGGCGCGGTGGTGATGGCCGTGCGTTGTGCGATAGCGGTGCTGGCCGGGATCGTGCTGACCGGGACTGCGCAGGCTGAACCGGTTATGCCGGAGCCGATTTCGGCTCCCGATGGCTCTCATGTGGTGAGTTTTGCCGAGAGTCGGGCGGGTATTGATCTGACTGTCCACTCGGCGTTGATGGGTCGGCCGGTCGTTCTGAAAGTTCTTCGTGCTCCGGATGATTCGGTACCGGCGCCGACGTTGTATCTGCTCAATGGTTCGGATGGGGGCGCGGACAAGAACTGGGCCGATGCGACCGATGTTGCGGAGTTCTTCGCGGACAAGCAGGTCAATGTCGTCATTCCGTTCGGGGGAGGGGGTAGTTACTTCACCGATTGGCGGGCGGATGATCCGGCGCTCGGTACGCAGCGGTGGGCCACCTTCCTCACCCGTGAGTTGCCGCCGATCATCGATGCCACGTTGAAGACGACCGGTGCGAATGCGATTGCCGGGATCTCGATGTCGGGGACCGCGGTGTTTCAGCTGGCATTGAGCGCGCCCGGTGTGTATCGCGCGATCGGTTCGTACAGCGGCTGTGTGCGGACCAGTGATCCGCGCGGTCAGGCCGTGGTCAACGCCGTTGTCACCAGCCAGCAGGGCAATACGGTGAACATGTGGGGGCCGCCGGGGGATCCGGCTTGGGCGGCCAATGATCCGTACCTGCATGCCGAGAAGTTGCGCGGTACAGCGATATACGTGGCGAGCGGCAACGGCAGGCCCGGCCCGCTAGATACCGTCGACGGGGTCCGTGGCGACCTGGTGCAGCTGGCCTATCAGTACATGTTCGGCGCACCGCTGGAAGCCATCGCGAACGTGTGCACGCAGCAGCTGCGGGATCGACTGCGGGAGTTGGATATTCCGGCCACGGTCGACCTGCGTTCGTCCGGCACGCATTCCTGGGGGTACTGGCAGCAGGACCTGCACAACTCCTGGCCGGTCTTCAGCGCGGCCCTGAATCGGTGAATGTGCCTGAGATACGCGACTGTTGGGAGAAACTCTGATGTCGGATAGTGCTCTCGGCACGCACCTGCCCGGTGCGCCCGCGGACGGTGGAATCGACGCGTGGCTCGCGTTCACCGGCTGTCTCATCGCGGTATTCATGCAGATGATCGACGTGACCATCGTGAACACCGCGCTGCCGAACCTCACCGCGGACCTGGCCGCGTCGCCGTCGCAGCAACTGCTCGTGGTGTCCGGCTACTCGCTCGCCTTCGCGTGCACCCTGCTCACCGCCGCCCGGATCGGCGCCATCTTCGGTCGGCGCATCGTATTCCTGGTCTCCGTGGTCGCCTTCACCGCGATCTCGGTGTGGTGTGGCATGTCCACCAGCGCAATGGAATTGGTGATCGCCCGAATCTTTCAAGGGGCCGCGGGAGCCGGGATGGCCGCGCAGACCATCGCCATCCTCATCGCCAGCTTCCCGCCGAACCGCCATCAGCAGGTGTTCGCCCTGTACGGCGCGACCGCGGGCTTCGCGGGGATGCTCGGCCCGATCGTCGGCGGCGCACTGGTCACGGCCGATATCGCCGGCCTCGGCTGGCATTCGGTATTCCTGATGAACCTGCCGATCGGCCTGCTCGCCTTCGCGCTCGGATTCCGCTACCTGCGTCTCGGCCAGCCGAAGGAACGCGACCGACTCGACCTCGGCGGCGTCGCGCTGTCCACCGTGAGTCTGTTCGGACTGCTCGCCGCGCTCGCCGACATCCAGCAGAACGGCTGGCGGCCAGGGCCATTCGGGGTGATCGCCGCGTCGCTCGCGGTAGGTGCGGTATTCCTCGGCTACGAGCGTAGACTGACTCGGCGCGGCGGCAGTCCACTGGTACGCCTCGATCTGTTCGCCAACCGCGGCTTCGCCCTCGGCTCCGGACTGGTAGCGAGCTTCTTCGGCCTGTTCACCGCGTTCGTCTTCACCGTATCCATCACTTTGCAGGACGAACTGCACTTCTCCCCGCTGCGCACCGGCATCGCGATGACACCGTTCGCCCTCGGCGCGGGTGCGGGCGCGCTCGCCTCGCCATTCCTGGTAAAGCGCTGGGGGGTAGAGGTACTCGCGGCAGGCATCGCCGTCTATGGCGGCTGCGTCGCGATCGGCGCGGGCTACCTCCACCTGACGAACGGAAACGTGAACCTCGCGCTGGCCCTAGGCCCGGTCTTCATCGCGGGCCTGGGCGTCGGCCTGTTCGGCGTGCAACTCCAGCCGCTCATGCTGGCTGGCCTGCGCGAGCGTCAGATGGCCGAGGCCTCCGGCCAATTGCCCACCATCGAACAGATCGGCAACGCGGTCGGCCTCGCCCTGCTGAGCGTGGTGTTCTTCCGCGCCCACACCCTGACCGGTAGCGTGATCATGTTGTCCGCCATCGCAATCGGCGCGATGGCCATGGCCTTGCCGACCCTCGCCCTGCCGGACCCGGCCAAGCGGCTCACGTGATCAAATGCGGACCGCCCAGCGCGGACGACAACGGCGCATCACCGGCCTGCGGTCCGATGAGCAACTGCTTGAGGATCTTTCCGGTCTCGCCACGCGGCAGCGTCGCGAGGAAGGTGACGTCGCGCGGCACCGAGAAGCGGCTGAGCCGATGCCGGATATAGGACCGGATCATGTCCGAATCCAGCCCGGATCCTTCGCGTTTCACCACGAACGCGGCAAGCCGCTGGCCGAACTCCTGATCCGGGACGCCGACCACCGCCACCTCGCTGACCTGCGGCAGGTGCGAGAGCGCCTCCTCGACCGGCCGCGGGAAGACGTTCTCGCCACCGGAAATGATCATCTCGTCGTCCCGGCCCGCGATGAACAACCGCCCCGCGACATCGAGATAACCGAGGTCACCGGTGTCGAGCATGCCGTCCGCCTCGGTCGGCGGCGCCGAGTTCACGTAACCGTCGAACAGCATATGGTTGCCGACGAAGATATGCCCGGTGACGCCCACCGGCACCGGGCGCTGATCCGGGCCGAGCACCGCGATCCTGGTGCCCAGCGGCGGCCTGCCCGCGGTGGTCGGCGCGGTCCGCAGGTCGTCCGGGGTGGCGATGGTGGCCCAGGAGACCTCGGTGGAACCGTAGACGTTGTAGAGGAGGTCGCCGTAGGCATCCATGAAGTCCAGCACCGTCGCCCCGGCCAGCGGCGCACCGCAGCTGACGACGGCGCGCAGGCTCGACGTGTCGTAGCGGGCGCGCACCCCCGCGGGCAGGTCGAGGATGCGGTTCACCATGGTCGGCACGACGATCATGCTGGCGACCCGGTGTTCGGCCACCAGCCGCAGGCACTCCTCGGCGTCGAACCGCTCCGGCAGCACCACCGTCGCGCGCAACGGTGTGCTGATCTGCAATCCGGCCAGGCCCCAGGTGTGGAACAGCGGGGCCGGGATGAGCATGGGCTCCGCGATCGGCAGCGGAATCCGCGACAGCAGCGCAGCGATGGTGCCGAAACCCTTGGGCTGCGGGCGGCGCGCACCCTTCGGCGTGCCACTGGTGCCCGAGGTCAGCACGATCAATCGGCCCGCCCGGGTCGGCAGCCGAAATCGCTCCTCGCCCTTGGCGATCAGGTCATCGATGGTGACCCGGCCCGGTGCGACGCAGCGACCGTCGGTGTTGAAGCGCGGCAGGTCCGAGTGCAGATAATGCACCAGCTGTTCGAGGTCGCCGTCGACGAACAGCGCGGCCAGCCGGTGCCGTTGCACGATGTCCTCGATCTGCCGGCCGGACAACCCCACGTTCAACAGCGCCACGTCGACGCCGAGTTTCCCTGCGGCGACCATGCATTCGACCATTCCGGCGTGGTTGCGCGCGAGCAGTCCGATCGTGTCGCCGAAGCCGAGCTCGAGCTTCGCCATCGCACCGGCCAGTGCGCTTGTGCGCGTGTGCATCTCGGCGAAGGTGCGGGTGCCGTAGTCGTCGATCACGGCGATCTGGTCCGGGGTGTGCGCCGCGGCGGTCGCGTATCCACCGGCCAGGTTGAAGCCCCACTTCGCCAGGGACCGCGCCTGTTTGACGCCGGTCGCGAAGTTCGCGGTCCGGCCGACGCCGACGGTGACCATCTGCTTGGCCACGCTGACCTGCCGTCGCACCGGGGAGTTCTCCGCGTTGATCACGGTCGAGGTCCGCGCGCCACGGATGACGTCGACCGCGCGCTTCAGTCCGCTGTTGACCCACGCCACCACTGCGGCGTTGGACCCTTCGGCGATCGATGGATGCAGCCGGCCCGGTGCGAACACGGTGACGGTGACCTTGGTGCGCTCCTCGTCACCGCGCAGCCGGACGGACACGAAGCTGCCGGTGCCAGGGCACTGCAATTCGAAGCTCTCGTACCAGCGCCACACCGTGAGCAGCAGTTGATGCGTGCGAATACCGGAGCTGGCGGTGCCGATGCGCACCTGCGCGATCCGGCTGTCCGGACGGGCTTCCACCAGCTCACAGGCGCCGATTCCGGCGAACAGCCGCGGGTAGGTCTGCGGTTCGAGGAGCAGATCCCACAGGGCTTTACGGGCGACCGCGAAGTCCGCCCCCACATCGATGATGTCGGTAACCAACTCATGCACTTCTCGTCGGCCGGTTCGAACAGCTCGGGGGCCGGCGGGTGCCCCTCGACCACGGGTCACCCGGCTGGCAGCACCAGCGCCGGCGACCTGCAATCGATCTCAGTATGCGGTGCGACGGCGCAGTTGCTCACCATTTACTCCTACATTGTGCGCTGCCCAAGAGCCGGGGCGCCCGGATGTGAATTCGCCCAAAGTGCAACGGGATTCCGGCGCTACCGGGCGGCACTCCAGCGCGCGACCTGCTGCCCGATCTCGGTGACCGGCGGTTCCCGGTAGAGCCATTCCCGCGCGATCCGGTGCCAGTTGTTGGTGGTCTCCAACTGCCCCAGCGCGGCAAAGGTGAACAGATCGGCCCGGCGGGAGAACACGTGCTCGGCGGGCAGTCGCTGCTGGCGCATGCCGCGGAACTCGGCGGCGCGCGGATCGATGGCGAGAATCAAAGCGCCGGTGGCCAATTCGGGAGTGATGGTGATTTCCTCGTCGCCCAGGTGCCAGCCGGCCGCCGCCCAGACGTACTCCAGGACCTCCGCGGCGTCGACGCCGGAATCGGGATCCATGATGTCGTGGCGGACCCACAGGTCGTACAGATCGTCGGCCCGGTACTCGCTCGCGGCTTGCAGGCACGCGCGTTCGAGCTCGACGTGCACCGGGTTCATGCTGTGGTACAGGCCGAAATCGACGAAACCGAGCCGGCCGTCGTCGGCGAGCATGATGTTGCCCGGATGCGGGTCACCGCAGAATTCGAAGTCGGTGAACAGGGAGCTGATGTAGAAGCGGTAGATCAGCTCACCGATCCGATTGCGGTCTGAGCTCGGTAGCTCCCGGATCTCTTGATACGGCTTGCCTTCGAGGAACTCCGTCACGAGAACGTGTGGGCCGCAATGGTCTTCGATGCTGTCCGGTACCGTCACGAACGGATGGCCGACGTAGCGCGCGGCCACCCGATGCTGGGTGTCCGCCTCGCGGACGTAGTCGAGTTCGCTGCCGATATTGCGCGCGATCTCGTCGAGTACCTCCGCGTCGGCCGCGCTCGGCAGCATGGACTTCCACAGCTTGCTGAACAGCGCCAGATTCCGCATATCGGCTTCGACGGCGTCGTCCACGCCCGGATACTTGACCTTCACCGCGACCGCCCGCCCGTCGCGCAACCGGGCCCGATAGACCTGACCGATCGACGCCGCGGCGATAGGGGTCTCGTCGAAGTCGGCGAAGACGCGCGCCATCGGCCCGAGATCACCCTCGACCACCTTCCGCATGGCCGGGAACGCGACGGCCGGCGCTTGATCGCGCAGTTCGGCCAGCTTGACCCGGAACATCTCCCGATGGGCTTCCGGCAGCAGGTCGACGTCGAGCACCGAGAGCATCTGGCCCAGCTTCATCGCCGCGCCCTTGAGCCCGCCGAGCACCGTGACAAGTTGTTGCGCGGCTTGCAAAGTCGACCGTTCGGACAGCCGCTGCCGGGCCTGCTCGGTGCGCCCGATCATCGATAACCGGGTGCCGACTCCGCGCACCGCCTGCCCCGCGGCCAGACGACCCAGCTTGCTGCCGCGCGCGAGGCGACCCCTCGGTACTCGATCGCCCACTGTCGCACCTCCATTGGCGAACCTGCCGCGTGATGGCACTCACTCTTGCATACTCGAGCCGGACTAAACTGAGCAAAGCTCATTTTCGAGCACGAGCAGGCAGGAGTACGCGATGCCGCCGAAAGCCGCAGGAGAGCGCCGCCGTCCGACCCAGGAACGCGCCAAAGCCACCCGGGAACACATCCTCGACACCGCCGCGCAGCTGTTCGGCGAACGCGGCATCGCCAACACTTCGACGAACCGGATCGCGACCGCGGCCGGGGTGAGCATCGGCACCGTCTACCGCTACTTCACCGACCGTTCGGTCATGGTCGAAGAGCTGCTCCGGCGCTTGCTCGAAAATGTCGAGCGACGCTTCTCCCAGCGGGTATTCGGCCTCGGGGAGCGGCCGACCGACGAGATGATCTACGGCGTCCTGTCCGTCATCGCCGACGAGTTGGTCGAAAACGCCCTGCTGGTGCGGGCGCTGGTCGCCGGGGTGCAGTTCTACAACAGCGGCATCCCCGAGTTCGAACCCCGCCTGCGGCTGCTGATGAAGGTACTGGTGATCCAGATGCTCGGTCCCGGCGACGACCACGAGTACGACCTGATGACGTTCGTGCTGATCAACACCGGTTTCGCGGCGGTGCTGCGGGCCAGTGCGCTGGAGGTGGACGCGGAGTCCCGCGCGGAGTCGCTGCGCATGACCGCCCGGATGATGGCTGCCTGGATCGACGCCGAAATCATGGCCGTCGAAAAGTGAGCACCTCGCTAGGTACGTCCGCACTTTGCTCAGCCCGAACCCCGCGTTGATCCATCGATTCCCCTGGTAACCGGCTGCGAGTGCGCTTGCGGGCAGTGTGCGCAAAGAGGAGTAGAAGGTGAGCGCCCGCTCGGTTTACCGTTGCTTCCACGAGGAAATGGCAAGGAGGCCACCGGTGACGATCGAGAGTCTCGACCGACCCGAGCTCGGTGTGCTCGGGCGACAGATTTCGTTGTCGGCGCGCGATCTGGACGCGCTGACCCGCACCGTGATCGACCACGTCGCGGCGGCCGGGCCGTTTTCCGGCGCCGCGCTGCATGGTGAGGTCAAAATCGTTGTGCGCATCTGCCTCGACTGGCTGATCCATCGGTTGAACGGGCATCCCGGGCCCGTGAGCACCGACAGTCTCGAGGCCGCGGCGGCAGGGTGCGCCCATGCCGGGATTCCGATCGATACGGTGCTGCGAGCCGTGAACGAGGCGTTCAAGTCCGGGCTCGATCTGATCGCTCGGCTGGAGCCCGCGGACACGGTCGGTGTCGTCACCGCGATCGGGCGAGTAGTCGAGTTGTCCAAGTTGGTCACCGGCGCGGTGAGCAAGGCTTACGTCCGGGAGTACAAAGCCGACGCTGCCGAGCATCAGACCGCGACGCACAACCTGACTTCCGCGCTGCTCGGCGGTCAGCCGCCGGCGCACGATTTGCTGGTTGCCGCAGAGTATTTCGTGCTCGCCCTCGCGGTGCCCGCGCATCCCGACGAGGACCGGCCCGGGCTCGATCGGCAGGTCGTCGCCCGGCGCAAGCTGCGCCGGTTGCAATCGGCGCTCGCGGCGCTGCTCGATGGTGCGGCGCTGTCGTTGCTGTCCGTCGACGGGGGAACTGTGCTCGTGCCGTGTACCGCGAGCACCGATGCCGAACTCGACGGGCTGGTGCGGGCGTTGGCCGAGGCGGCGCTGGTGCCGATCACCGCGACCGTGGTGAACGCGCGGCCCGAGGAGGTGCCGACCGCGGCTCGGCAGGCGCACGAACTTCTCGATACCGCGCAACGGATGGGGCTCGACCCCGGCCTGCATCGATTCGCCGAATTGGCGTTGCAACACCAGCTCAGCCGCCCCGGGATCGCCCGTGAGGTGCTCGGCAACCATCTCACGCCGTTGGACGAGCATCCGGAACTGCGCGACACCTTGCAGATCTACATCGACGTCGATCTGAGCAGGTTGCGCGCGGCCGAACGCCTTGGCGTGCATCCGAATACGGTCGACTATCGGCTGCGGCGGATCGGTGAGCTGACCGGGTTCGATCCGGCCCGGGCGAGTGGATTGTGGTATCTGCGTTCGGCATTGATCGCCCGACAGCTTGCTTGATCCGGTCGGGTAGTAGGCAACTGTGCCAAAACGACCGGCCCGATAGCTGTGAGCTGTCCAGTTCCGTGCCGTGCGCAGGTCTTTCCTGCCTGATGATCGTTAGCGTCGTAGCCGAACCGGAATTCGGTCATCGGCCGGCAGGAGGACATGTGCGCACTGCGTTCCGCGACCCCGTGATTCCCGACGGCGAGAAATCCGTGTATGCCGTCGGCGTCCCCGAGCGGGCGCAGGCGTTCGAGCTGACGAGCGTGGTGACGCGGGCGGAGCATGACTACCACTCGACGGTCGAACTCCGTGCGGGCGACGGTAATCCGACGATCACCATCGACCAACGGTTCAGCCGGGTCGGCGGTTGGTTGCGTGCGGCGGACTACCGGGCCGAGACGCGCTCGCAGAACACCGTCGTGTCGCGCGAGGAGGCGCATTTCCTCGACACCACCCACCTCCAATTCGGTAGCGGCGTAGGGCCTTTCCCGCCGAACGTAGTGCCATTCGCCGGGGGACTGACACTGCTGCGCGGGCTGGACTTCGCCGAGGGAGCCGAGACCTCCCTGGACCTATGGCTGGCTTTCTCCGTCCATTGGCCGGTCACGGCCCGAGTGCTGAAGCGGACAACCGTCGACGTCCCCGCCGGCCGATTACCCAGCTGGCCGGTCCACCTACGCCCAGGCTTCGCCCACGTGAACAGCCTCCTGGACAAAATGATCGGCGGCTTCATCCCCTCCGCCATCGCCTACTTCGAAACCGAACCCCCACATCGATTGGTGCAGTTCAGCTTCCCGACCGAGCCAACCACCGCGCCCCGCGGACAGATGGAACTGGTTGCCTAGCAAGGAATCCCGGATCAACGAGCGCCCACGATGTCGAGCAGGAGTTCCGGCAGGTCGGTCATGATCCCACTTACGCCCGCGTCCACGAGCCGCCGGAGATCATCGCCGGGCGCGTCGGCCCTGATGTCGCCGTAGAGGGTGTCGGCGCAAGTCCACACCGGAGTCCCGAGCTCGAGCACCGTGCGCATGAGCTGATCGCCTTTTCCATCCTCGGTGAGGATCCACGACGGCCAGAGTCGGATGAGATCTGCTCCCGCATCAGCGAATTCGGCTATGACAGCCGGATCCGGTGGTGCATCCTGACGCCCGGGCACCAATGCCAGCGCACGCAGTCCCGGATCGAGTTTCTTGAATGCCCGTAGGTCGGTGGCAGTGCGCGGACCGATAATCACTTCATCCGACGCGGAGAGCTCGGCAGTCAACTCGACCACCTCGGCGATCGCATCGATGGGGCAATCTTTGATGTCGAGCAACAACTGTGTTCGACTGCCCTGCAACACTTCCAGCACCTCCCGATAGGTCGGCACCCGTTCCCCACCGAACTCCGGACCGGCATAACGTCCGGCATCGAGCTCCTTGACCTCAGCAAACGTCAGATCGGCAACCCGGCCTCGACCGTCGGTCGTCCGATCCACCGTGTCATCGTGCAGTACGACAAGATGCCCATCGGCAGTCACCCGAAGATCGATCTCGATGGCATCCACACCGAGCGCGATCGCCCCGTGAAACGCCGCCAACGTGTTCTCCGGCAGTCCAGGTGCCAGCCCACGATGGGCTATGACCGTGACTCCGCCCGCCCTCACCATGCGGTGATTGTGTCACCGGCCCGACACCGGCGGTAGGTAGTCGCAGCACTGCGGGCAGGTGATCAAGCGCTCGGGGTGAGGACGGTGCGGTTGAAGGGGGTGGTGTCTTTTGCGGCGTGGGTGATCGCTTCGTTGACTTGGTCGAGGTGGAATCGGGTGAGGTGTTCGGGGGTGAGGTCGAGGGCGCCGGAGGCGATCAGGCGGATCATGCCTACGTTTGCGGTGCGGGGGTACATCCATTGGCCGCGGATGGTTACCGAGTTGCGCATGATCCATGGGTAGGGGAGGGCGAGGTCGGCGCCGCCGAGCATGCCGACGCCGCCCATCAATACGACGCGCCCGTACTCGCGCACCGTCATCGCCGCCGTCCGGGTGATCGCGCTGGGCGCTTGGGGCGGTAGGAAATCGAGGACCATGTCGATGGGGGCGTCGGCGGCGGCGCTCATGGCGGCGCGGTCGGTGTCGGCGTGTCCGGTGAGTTCTACCGGGCTGATCCGTGAGCCGAACCGATCGGCGAGTTGGTCGAGGACGGCTCGGTTGCGGCCCGGAGCGACCACACGCCCGGCGCCCATGGCGAGCGCGATGGCTACCGCGCTGCTGCCGAGATTGCCGGTCGCCCCGCTGATCAGGATCGTCTCGCCGGCTTCGAGTCCGCCGGCCAGCAGGCCGCCGTAGGCAATGGTGTACACGGCCAAACTCGACCACTGTGCGGGATCGAGTGCCGCCCTTTCAGGTAGTCGATACACGTTCTCGGTGGGAACGCGCATGAGTTCGGCAAAGGGTCCGTCGTGCAGGTACTGCGCGAGCCGGGCACCGCCCGGACCGCGAGAACTCCATCCTTGCAAGGTGATGTCCGGCGTCAGGGCGTCGTCGCGGGCTCGTACCGTCGAGTCGCACCAGACCAGGTCTCCGACGTGCAGCCGGGTCGCGTCCCGGCCCACGTGCACTATCCGGCCGATGCCGCCGACTCCCGGCACGACGGGCGGTTCGAGTGGATAGCGCCGTTCACCGCTGAACACGTCGGCCGCGTATGGCGGCACAGAGGTCGCCAAGACCTCGACCAGTACCTCGCCGCTGTTGGTTTCCGGATCGGGCACGTCGTGCACCGTGAGCGATGAACCGAATTCGGTCAGTGTCGCTGCGCGCATGAGAAAGCCTTTCCTGTTTCGCTTTTCCACCACGCTAGGCAGGAGGCGGGCATGCGGGAAGCGAGGATCTGGCATCTCTGGTATGCGTAGTCAGCATGGACATGTCGAGCGCGAATCTCCGGGTGCTCTGTCAGATCGCCGAATCGGGCAGCTTCACCGCGGCCGCCGAACGGCTGGGCTACACCCAGTCGGCGGTCTCCCGCCAGGCGATCGCCCTGGAACGCAGTGCCGGCGCCACCCTGTTCGAGCGCCGTCCCGACGGGGTGCAGCTCACGCAGCCCGGACTGACGCTGTTGCGTTATGCCCGAACGATTCTGGCGTCGATCGACGCGGCAGAACGTGACCTGAACGGCGAGACTCCCCGCACCGAGCTGGTGCGACTCGGGTTGTTCGTGAGCGCCGGGGCGGTGATCCTGCCCGCCGCGCTCGCCCGGCTCGCCGCGGACGCGCCACAGCTCCGGGTGACCACCCGCGAAGGAACCACACCCGGCTTGACCCGGGCGTTGCGCACCGGCTCGATCGACCTCGCCGTACTCTCCTCGCGTCCGCCACACCGGCCCCCGGACAGCGAGTCGCCACGCCTGCACCTCACCACGATCGAAGACACCGAACTCCTCGTAGCGGCGTCGGCCACCGGCACGTTCGCGGGCCGAACATCGGTGCACGTCGACGAACTGGTCGACGCCCCCTGGATCGCCACCCCTTCGTCGAGCGCGGAACCACTGCTCGGTGTCTGGCCGGGTTTACCCGGGCGCGGGCGCGTCGCGTACAGCTCCCGCGACTGGCTGACGAAACTGCATCTGGTCGCCGGCGGATTCGGTATCACCACCGTCCCGGAAAGCCTGTCGCCGGTCTTCCCACCCGGCGTGATCGGTCTACGAGTCCAGGGAGCACCGCCGGAAATTCGCCGGGTTCTCCTGGCTCGACTCCCGGGCCCCACGACACCGGCGATCACGGCAGTAGCTCAGGCGATCATGACCGTCCGCTTCGTCCCGAATCGCTTGCGGAGCTAGCTATTTCGGGCCTGACGGAAGGCGTTGCGGAGCTCGCTGACCAGCACGTCGGGCTTTTCCCAGCCCGGGAAGTGCCCGCCGTATTCCATCTCGTTCCAGCTGATGAGGTTGTGGTAGCGGTGTTCGGCCCAGCGCTTGGCGACCGGGAACGGTTCGCCCGGAAACAATGTGCAGGCGGTAGGCACGGTTACCGTCCGTGCGTTCTGCGCCTCGGCGCTGCGTGGGGTCCACCGGACAGCCTCCCAGTACCAGCGGGCCGTGGAGGCGCCGGTGCCGGTGAACCAGTAGAGGGCGATGTCGTCTACCTGCTGCTCCACACTGACACCACCACCCGCCTCGGGCCGGGTGTCGGAGAAAGCGACAAGAGCCTCGCTCAGCCACGCGGCGAGTCCGGCCGGGGAGTCGAGCAGGGAGTAGCCAAGCGTCTGCGGAAGCATGCCCTGGACGATCACGTGGGTGGGGCCGGTCATCATGAACCGGTCCCGCTTGGCGAGCATGGCCTGTTCGGCGTCGTCGGCCGCAGCGATGTCCTCGGGCAGGGGTGACGCGATCGGCATGGTCAGATGCAGGGCCGCGACCCGCTCGGGCGCCAGGCAAGCCAGTTCGGTGCTGACGAACGCGCCCCAGTCGCCGCCGTGCGCCCCGAAACGTTCGTACCCGAGCCTGGTCATCAGATCCGCCCAGGCCTGTGCGGTACGGGCAGGGTTCCAACCGGGCTCCTGCGGCCGCTCGCTGAATCCGTAACCGGGCAGCGCGGGTACGACGACATCGAAGGCGTCCGCCGCGGACCCGCCGTGCGCGACCGGGTCGGTCAGCGGCCCGATGATCTTCTCGAACTCCAGCACCGAGCCGGGCCAGCCGTGCGTCAACACCAGCGGAAAAGCGTTGGTCTCGGGGGAGCGCACATGCCAGAACGCGATGTTCAGGCCGTCGAGGCGGGTGCGGAAGTGCGGCAGCGCATTCCATCGCTGCTCGAGGGATCGCCAGTCGTGCTTTCGCCAGGCCTCGAGAAGGTTCTCCAGGCGGTGCACGCCGATGCCTTGCGTACCGTCCTGAACCGTTTCCGGTTCCGGCAGGCGGACGCGGTCGAGGCGCTCCCGCAGATCGGTCAGGTCGTGTTCGGGGATGCTCACCGGGAAGGGGTCGATCTCAGTCACGGCCACGACTGTAGTCCGGCGACACCGACCTCCTCGGTGCACAAATTGTACAAATCAGTCGCCCATGTGCGGCCTCCGCGGGGTTCGGATTTCGCTCAGATCCGTTGGGGTCGTGGGAGTCAGCGGCACCCGTTCTTCGACGCGGTCGCTCGACGGCCGACGCGGTGCTCGGCTCGCACTCAGGTCTAGTCTATACGCAACGTTGCGTCTACTCTTGCGATATGACCAACACCTTGCAGAGCGATGCAGTGCTGACCGTGCTCGACCGTTTGTTCGCGGCGGCCGCCGTCGAGGACGAGGATCCTTCCCCTTGGCCCGCGGGCCGTTCGTACGCCGATGCCTCCGCGCAGGAACGTGCGGATGTATTGCAAGACGTCCTCATGCCGATCTCCGCGCGCGGCGGCACCCTGCTCTACACGCTGATTCGGGCCGCCCGGCCGCAGACCGTCGTCGAGTTCGGTACGTCGTTCGGGATCTCGACCATCTACCTGGCCGCCGCGGTAACTGACAACGGCGTCGGCCGCGTGCTGAGTACCGAGCTCAGCGTGGCGAAAATTGCTGCCGCGCAGGCGAATTTGACTGAGGCGGGGGTGGCGGGGGCAGTGACGATCCTGCCCGGCGACGCGCTCGCGACCCTGGCCGACGTCCCGGGGCCGATCGGGCTCGTGCTGCTCGATGGGTGGAAAGACCTGTGCCTGCCCGTATTACGGCTCCTGGAGGATCGGCTCGCGCCCGGCGCCGTCGTGGTTGCCGACGACACCACCCTGCCTTCCATGGGCGAATACTTGGCCTACGTCCGTGATCCGGCCAACGGCTATGCCTCGGTCGACTTTCCGGTGGAGGACGGCATGGAGATCAGCTGCCGCACCGGTTCCGCCTGACTGCCCGTGGCGCCTGGGCGCTCCGATAATCGGTCGTGCTCAGCACGGTCTGGTTGCTACCGTGCAGTTATGCAGGTCAATTCACGAATCGCCGCCGCGGCCGCCCGAGCTCTCAGCTCGCCGGTCGCTGCCGCTTGACCTTTCTTCCCATGCCGGCGACCGGAAACGGTCCGCTGGCCTGCGTCGGTTTTGTTGCCGGACTTGCCATGTGCGGTCGCTTCCGGTCGATTTCTTATCGATGGAGCAACCACCATGATCACGACAGACCACACCGTTCAGCTCTTCCTCGACTTCTTCCGCGAACGCGGGCACGAACTCACGCCGGGCGGATCGCTCATCCCTTCACCGGGGGATCCGGTGCTGTTCACCACCTCCGGAATGCATCCGCTGACCCCGTATCTGGAGGGCCGGCCGCACCCGCTGGGCCGGCGGCTGACCGGCCGGCAGCGCTGCCTGCGCACCACCGACCTCGACGAGGTCGGGGACGACACCCACCTCACCGTGTTCGAAATGCTCGGGTCGTGGTCGCTCGGCGACTACGGCGGTTCGCAGAGCCTGCGCTGGGGATTCGAACTGCTCCGCGACGGATTCGGCATCGACCCCGGCCGGATGCACGTCACGGTGTTCGGGGGTGACGAACAGGTCGAGCCCGACCACGAGTCGTGGCGTACGTGGGAGGAACTGGGCTTACCGGTCGAACCGACCACCGAGGAGAACTGGTGGTCCAACGGCCCGACCGGGCTGTGCGGACCCGACTCCGAGATATTCATCTGGACGGGAGACGAAATACCGCAGGGCACACCGACATCCGACGATCGGTGGGTAGAAGTGTGGAACCACGTCATGATGCGTTACACCCGCCATCCCGACGGCACCCTCGAGCCGCTGCACAGGCCGTGCATCGACACCGGCCTGGGCTTGGAACGGCTGGTGCGAATTCTGCGAAATACCCAGTCCGTCTACGACATCGACGTCTTCCAGCCCTGGATCACCACCTTGCCTCGAATCTGGGATCCACTGGACGAGCGGTCGCTACGACTGCTGTCGGATCATCTGCGATCCAGCATCGTCATCCTCGGTGATCGAGTGACGCCGTCCCCGTCGGGTCGCGGCTATGTCCTGCGCCGTTTGATCCGCCGCACCCTGACCACGCTGCGGCGCGACGATCCGACCCGTACCCTGTCCGACCTGCCGATCGAGCTGATGGAGCACACCCTCGAGCACTTCCGGCAATCTGTCGACCCGCACGAGGTGCGCACCGTCTTGCTCGATGAGGAACGCAAATTCGATCTGCTCCTCCAGCGAGGACGAAAGGTATTGTCGCGCAGCCGTTTCACCGGACCCTTGACCGAAGACGACTACCACTACCTGCACGACACCCACGGCCTGCCCCGCGATCTCGTCGTGTACCTGAATACCGAAGCCGGTGTCAGCTGACCGATCAGCGCCATGCTCCTAGAACGGCACATGATGGAATTGGCGTATGGACGAGATCATCTTCCGATCCGCGACGATCGACGACCTGCCTGCGCTGGTGACGATGCTCGCCGACGACACAATCGGCAGCGTCCGCGAGTCCGCGGACGATCTGACCCCGTACCGCGCGGCCTTCGCCGAGATCGACAACGATCCACGCCAGGAATTACTGGTCGCCGAACACCGCGGAGCCGTAGTCGGCACAGCGCAACTGAGCATCCTGCCCGGACTGGCCCGCAAAGGGGCAGTCCGGGCCCAGATCGAGGCGGTGCGGGTAGACCGCCCGCTGCGCGGCAACGGCCTCGGCTCCCAGCTGATCGAGGAATGCGTACGCCGAGCCAGCGAACATGGCTGCACTCTGGTCCAATTGACCTCCCACGGCAGCCGAGTAGACGCCCACCGCTTCTACGGCAAACTCGGATTCGAACCCACCCACGTCGGCTTCAAGCTGGCACTCGCCGAAGCCACGCCGTCTCCGTCTTGATTTTGCTGCGCCGCCGAGGGTGGTGAGAATGGCTCTATGGTGGAGATTGTGCTGGTTCGGGGGGATATCACCGAGCAGGGTGTGGATGCGGTGGTGAATGCGGCGAATTCTTCGTTGCTCGGGGGCGGGGGTGTGGACGGGGCGATTCATCGGAAGGGAGGTCCGGCGATTCTTGATGCTTGCCGGGATTTGCGGGCGTCGCATTACGGGATATTCGGGTGGCCGATCGATGACGGTGCTCGCATCGCGGTCGAGACTGTGCGGGCCGCCGATACTGCGGTGCGGGAGGTGCGTTTCGTGTTGTTCGGTCCGGAAGCTTATGACGCCTTCGCGGCGGCCGTGTGAACTCTGCGCTGCGGCTGTGCCGAACATATCCTTCTGTTCGAACAGGCTGTCCGGCCAGGCAATTTCGGTACACTTACACGCGGTGAACGGGGTGCGGAAGTCACCTCTGTCTGGCCGAGCGACGCGCCCGGGTTCCTTCATCGAACGCAGCTTTGACACCCTATTCCGAGTACAGGGGAACGATATGAGCATCAGCGAACAGATCACCGCCGGCGAACTGGACAATCTGACGTTTCAGGGCAAGCTCGAGGACGGGCACCTGGTGCCCGGCGGCCTGCTCGGCGACCAAGCCGCGATCGACGACATCGAGGTCGGCATCTACGTGCTGGAGAAGGACGGCACGCTGATCGCCTGCAACAAGACCGCGATCGGCGCCTGGGGACGCACCCCCGAACTCGGCGCGAGCGAGAAGTACTGCGGCGCGTTCCGCCTGCGTTACCCGTCCGGCGAGGTCATGCCGCACGAGGCGGCGCCGCCGTCGGTGGTCATCAACAACGGCGGCACCGTCCGCAACGCCGACGTCATCTGCGAACAACCCGACGGTTTCCGGCTGCTCGCACTGGTCAACGTCTTCCCGATCCGCGACGAGTCCGACGAGGTCGTCGGCGCGGTGAACATCTTCCGCCACAACACCACCAAGACCGTGCCGGGCCTGCTGGAGTCCGCCGGCGCCAGCTGAGCACGTTGCACGCCGCTCCCGACGGGTACCGCCTGCCGGGAGCGGCGCTGTGCCGGTCTCATCCCTCGTTGGCCACCGAGCTGAATACCGCCTGCATCGTCTGGATATAGCGCTGAACGGACTCGTGCGCCACCGGAGTGTCCGGAAAGATCACGCTCAGTGAGGTTTCCGAGGGCATGCGGTTGATCCACAGCAGGACTTCTTCGGAGGCGGCGCGATTGGCGTAGATGCCCCCGTTCACCAGATCGAAGAATTCGTGTCCGGCGAAGTCGCGGGCGTCCACGTAGGAGATCATCGGGGTGGCCCAGCCCGGACGGACATTCAGGTCGGTGTCAGCGGGGAGCAGTTCCAGGACGCGATGAAATGAGGTGGGCGCCAGCCGGATTCCGTTCTCGTAAGCGCTCTGGGCGATGGGTGCCGCGCGGTCGAAGGAGGTGGCCGCGATCGGGAATGCGACCGGCACGAGGGTGACATACCAACCCACAGAGGCCCGTTCGGCGGCAGACGTACGGGTGCTGATCGGCGTCATGCCGAAGTAGTAGTCGCCGCCGGTGAGTTCGGCCTCGGCCAGCGCCGCGACGGCGAAGATGCCGCCGACGAATTCGGCCCCGTGCGCGCGACAGACCCGCTCGAACCGGCGAGCATCGGCCTCGGCGAGCAGGGTGATCGTGCGGTGCGCGCTGCGGTTGTAACCATCCGAGCGTTTCCCGAGATCCAAAGGGAACGACGGCAATTCGCCGTCATTGCCGCGAATCAGCTCCAGCCATTTCCGGACACCGGCCGAGGTGAGCGTCAGCTGGGCAGTGTGTTCCCGTTCCGCCGTGCAGTATTCGAGATAGCTGGCGGCGGGTTCGAGTATCTCACCGAAGCTCCAGGCCTCCCGTGCGTACAGGTAAGCCAGGTCCGAGCAGGACAGGTACTGCCCGAGCCCGTCGGTGTGCAGGTGATCCACCGCGAGGTAGACCGTGGTCGACTCGCCGTGCACGATCGCCCCGAAGGAGAAGCAATCCCATTGGAACGGCCCGGGAGTCGTCTTCTGCACGTGCTCCCGAATCGCCTCCGCGTCATCGAACTCACCGCAGTCGATCGGCGCGAAGTCCACCACCTCCGCGTCGACCAGGTGCCGCTGGATCGTGCCGCTCGGATCGATGGCGAACCACGTCCGAAAGGTGTCGTGGCGCAGCAGGAATGCGTTGATGCTGCGGGTCATCGCGGCTTGATCGAGGTCGCCCATGGGAATCTCGACGGTCACCAGGCACAGACCCGAATAGCGAAAGTCGGCTGCCGCGTGCCGATCTGCCAGCCGCAGATACTCCTCCTGCTGGTGCGACGGCGGCGCGGGATGCGCCGGCGCCGCGGCGGCGCGCGCCACCGATTCCGGTGTGGCGGTCCAGGTCACCAGCCGACCGGGCGCCGGGTTCCACTCGTCGATCAGTCCTAGGTCGATCACAGCGCGGCCACCGGCTCGGAAATCGGCTGCGGGCGACCGGGTTCGGCGGCGAGCACGAGTTCGGCCACCTTCGGCCCGGCCTGTTCCAGGCTGAACGAGCGACCCA
Source organism: Nocardia colli (assembly GCF_008704205.1). Lineage (GTDB taxonomy): Bacteria > Actinomycetota > Actinomycetes > Mycobacteriales > Mycobacteriaceae > Nocardia > Nocardia colli. Next base: position 136,157 of record NZ_VXLC01000003.1, read on the forward strand.
TCTGCATCGACATCAGGTCGATGCCGAGGGTCTTGGTGACCCGCGCGCCGAGTTCCACGGCCATCAGGGAGTCCAGGCCGAGTTCCGGTACCGGAACCGTCATGTCGATCGAATCCACCGGCACCCCCATCACCACGGCCAGTTCCGCGGCCATCTTGCGGGCGATGAACGGCCCCCGCTTGGTGTCGTCCAGTTCGACCAGTTCGGCACGCAGCCGGGCCAATTCGGAGGTGTCCTTGGCCGACGCCTTGGCCAGCTCGATCGTCCGGCCGGTGCGGGCCAGCTGCGGGAAGGTGCCGGTGAGCTTGGCCCAGTCGGTGGGGATGATCGCCGCCCTGGTGTCCGCCAACCGCAGGGTCTGCTCCAGATACGCGGTGGCGTCGGACATGTCGATCGGCCCGAAGCCGACCAGGTCGAGGTATTTGGTGGCCGTCGCGTCGGCGGCCATCCCGCCGGTCGCTCCGGAGAGGTGCCCCCACCCGACGCAGAGCGCACGCTCACCCGCCCTGGTCCATTCCTCGGCCAGCGCCTCGACCGCGACATTCGCCGCGCAGTAGTTGTATTGCCCGAAGATTCCGTACATCGAGCCGCCCGAGGAGTACAGCACGAACATGTCCAGCCGGATGCCCACCTGGCTGACCGCGCGATGCAGCGCCCGCGCACCGTGCACCTTCGGCCGGTACACCTGGGCCAGCTGTTCGTGCTCCATGAGATCGATCCGGTTGTCCGACACCGACCCTGCCGCATGGAACACCCCGCGCAGCGGGTGCTCAGCCGTGTGCGCTCGCGTAACCACAGCGGACACCGCATCGGCATCGGTCACATCGACCAGTTCTTCGATCACGTCGACCCCGACGGTGCGCCACGCTTCCAGCTGCCGCCGGGCCGCCTCGGTGGTCGCACCGCTGCGACCGAGCAGCACCAGCCTGCGCGCGCCACGCAGCACCAGCCAGCGGCCGGTGGCCATGCCGAAGCCACCGAATCCGCCGGTGACGAGATAGGTTGCGTCACCACGGATCTCGATGTCCGGCAGATAGGGCCGAACCGGTGGCTCCGGCGCGTCGATGCGCAGCGCGATCCGGGTGAGCCCGGCCGAACGGATGACCTCCTCGAAAGCGCTTCCTACGTCCTCGGTTTCGAACATCCGGTAGGGCAGCGGCCGATACACGCCGGCCAGCACGTTCTCGTAGACCCGTTGCAGCAGACCGGCCAGCCGCTCCGGCCGGATCGCGACCAAGCGGTCCAGATCCATGGAGTAATAGGCCACGTTCTTGTCGAAGTTGGCCAGCTCCAGCAGCCCACCGGTGTAGATGTCGGCCTTGCCGACCTCCACGATGCGCCCGAATTCGGCGACGGCATTGAAGTTCTGGCGCAGGATCTCACCGGGCGCACTGCTGAGCACGACCTCGACGCCGAGCCCGTCGGTCAGCGCGAGCACCTCGTCTACGAAGTCGAGCGAACGCGAGTTGATCGCGTAGTCCGCGCCGAGCTCCAGAATGTGCTGTCGCCGTTCGTCGGTGCCGGCGGTGCCGATGATCCGCGCGCCACGCGCCTTGGCGACCTGGATGGCCGCTGTGCCGACACCGCCTGCCGCGCCGTGGATCAGCACCGTCTCGCCGGGCTCCAACCGCGCCAGCTCCAGCAGTCCGTACTCGGCCGTGGCGAAAGCGATTGCGCTGGTGCAGTATCCAGGGTCGGTGTCGGCGGGCAGCGGAATCACCAGTTGCCGATCGATGAGGGCGTAGCGCCGCATCATGCCCTTGGCCGCAACCGCCACCAGGTCGCCGGCGGCGATGCCCTCGATGCCGGCGCCGACCCGCACCACCGTGCCGACGCCCTCCATACCCGGCACGGTGCCGAAATAGGTTGGGGCCAGCTCGCGTTCGCCGAGCAGGCCGATGACCTTGAGCGGGTCCTTGTAGTTGAGCCCGATCACCTGCATGCGGACCTCGACTTGGCCGGGGCCCGGCTCCTCGCGCGGGCACTCGCGCCAAGCCAGCGCCGACAGCAAGCGGGTGCGGGGGAGTTCGAGCTCGAAGTTGGCCTCCGGGTCGGTGAGTGGCTCAGGAGTGTCATGTACCGCCAAGCGGTCGGAGAGCGGCTTGGTGACTACAGGCGCCCAGCGTTGACCGTCGCGCAACAAGACCTCGTCGGCGTTGTCGTACGAGAATGCTCCGGGCACAGCCAGTTCCGTGATCAGCTCGGCGATGCCGGTGTCGGGTGCCACGTCGATCAGCCGCCAGCGCAGCGCTGTCTGCTCGTTCAACAGCACTCGTCGTGCCCCGGCCAACGCGGATTGCCGGGAGCCGGGCGCGATCGTGCTGTCCGGCAACGCGAACGCACGCTCAGTGACCAGGGTGGCGTGCACCGAACCGTCACCGAAGACCGTCTGCGGCGTCTGCTCGTCCGTCCGCGGGTTGGCGAATCCGTGTATCGCGACGGCGATCCGCTTCAAGGTCCACAGGTCCGCCAGATCGTCGGTGCCGGCACCGGCCACCACACAGACGTGGAGTCGTGCGGTCTCCGCCGTCCTGGCCTGCCGCAGGACCTCGACCAATTCGGTTTCGAGTTCCGCACCGGCCGATTCGACCAGGTACCGCCGGGCATTCGGGATCGTGTCGGCCAATTGCTCAGCCCTGCCGCTTTTCCCGAGGGCGACGACGACCATGGTCGCCGAGTCTGCGTCGGGCAGCGCGGCCGGATCGATGGGCTCGCACTGCTGGATGGTCTCGCGATAGTAGAACTCGGCCATCCGATGCAGCGGATCGTCGCCGGGCTTCAGCGCGCCGATCTGCAAACCGGTCAACCGCAGCACCAGGTTGTGTTCGGCGTCCAGCACATCGACATCGGCCCGCAACCGCGCCTTCGGATCGCGCCGGGCGACCACCGTCGCCTGCTCGGGAATCGCCGCGAGCAATCGAACCGCGGCCACCCCGACCGGCACCATGACGCCCTCGTTGATCCGCTCGTCGGCGAAAAGCATGGCCGCGGTCTGCATTGCCGCGTCCACCACCGCCGGATGCGCGAGATGGCCGGAGTCCGCGGCGATCGCGCCGTCGACCGCCGCCACCGCGACGTCCCGGCCGACCCGCACCGAGGTGACCCGCCGGAATGCCGGGCCGTACTGCAAGCCGGCCGCGGTCAGTCCCGCGTAGAACATCTCCGGATCGATATCGACCCCGACGTCGATCGTGGGAACCGTTGCCGTCGTGGGCGAATGACTGCCGGTCAGGGTGCGGCCGTGGGCGTGCACGGTCCACGCCGTGCCGGTCGCGTTGCGCGATCTGATCAGGAAGCGGCCGCTGGACTCTTCGATGCTCAAGGCCATCAACGGCACATCCGGCGCGGCCATGACCAGCGGTGCGACGAAGCGAACCTGCTCCAGCGCAACCCGTTTGACCCCGAGCCGGGTCGCCGTAGCGCTGAGCGCGGCATCCAGGTACGCGGCGCCCGGCATGATCCGCACCCCGTTGACCACGTGATCGGCCAGCCAGGGCAGCAATTCGGAGCCGACCTGCAACAGCCAGTCCGAGCGTCCCTCGACATCCGGATCGCCGAGCATGGCATAGCTGTCCGGTGTGCCGAGCCGGGCCTGCTCGAACAGCGGCAGCGTCGAATGCAATCGCGTCCGCTGCCACGGATAGCGGGGGAGCGGCACGTGCGCGGTGACAGGACCGTCGTCCGGGAACAACTGATCCGGCTCGAGCACCCCGGCGCTGTAGAGACCGATGAGCGTGCGCCGGACGCTCGCGGAATCGGGTTCCTTGCGATCGAGGGTCGGCACCGTGGTGCCGTGCACATCGGCGTCCACCAGGGCCTCGCGAATATTGCCGGACAGCACCGGATGCGGGCCGACCTCCAGGAAGACCCGGCTGCCCGCACCGATCGCCTTCGTCACGGCATCGTGGAAGCGCACCGGCTGACGGACGTTCGCACACCAGTACTCGGCATCCCAGTCGGCCGCGGTGCCGAGTTCGCCGGTGACGGTCGAATACAGCGGCACCCTCGGCGGCCGCGGAGACAGATCGGCCAGTTCGGTGCGCAACGCGTCCAGGATCGGATCCATCAACCGGCTGTGATACGGCACCTCCACCCGCAGCCTGCGCGCGAAAGCGGCCTCCTCGGTGAGCTTTTCGGCGATCTCGTCCAACCGGTCCGGGTCACCCGACAGGGTGAGCGAGGTCGCGCTGTTGATCGCCGCGATATCCACCCGCGGGTCGTCCGCGATGAGGTCGCGAGCCCGTTCGAGCGGGAGCCCGACGGCGAGCATGCCGCCCGATCCGGCGGTGGTGGCCTGCAACCTGGCCCGGTGGTACGCGACCCGGACCGCCTCGCGCAGCGTCAGCATCCCGCTGACATACGCCGCCGCCACCTCACCGACGCTGTGCCCGATGATCGCGGCAGGCGAAATCCCGTACTGGGCAAGCTCACTCACCAACGCGACCTGGACGAGGAAGTTGGCCGGCTGGGCCACCTCGGTACTCGTCACCCGCGACTCGGCCTCGGGTTGCAGCAGCGCGTCGATGATCGACCACTCCGAGAGCTTGGTGAACTCGGCATCGATCTGCGCCGCGGTCTCCGCGAATACGCCACCGGCGCACAGCAACTCCCGCGCCATGCCCCACCACTGCGGTCCCATGCCGGAGAACACGAAGACCGGCTCGGCGTTGCGCGACGCGACGGTGCGCACTGCGTCCCGACCCTCGCCCGCCGCGAACTGCCGTAATTCGTGCAGCATGTCGTCGGCCTCAGCGACCAGCACGCCGGTGCGGAACGGGTGGTGCGCGAGCCGGGTCCACGCGGCCTCGGCCAGCCGCTGCGGGTCGGCGCCCGTCCCGATCAGCTCGGCGAAACGACCGGCGATGGCCCGGGCGGCGCCGGTACTGCGGGCGGAGATAGGCAGGATCCCGAGGTGGCGCGCGGGCCCGGCGGCTGACGCCGGCGGCCCGAGATATTCCTGGAGGATCGCGTGACCGTTGGTGCCGCCGTAACCGAAACCGTTGACCGCGATCGTCATCGGGTCCGCGCCCGGCGGCAGCGGCTCGGCGTCCACCTGGATGTGCAGGCCGAGTTCGTCGAGCGGGATGTCCGGGTTGGGCTGGTCGAGCCAGCCCTGCGGCGGAATCACCCGATGCCGAATTGCCAACGCCGCCTTGATGATGCTCGCGATTCCGGCGGCAGCCTCGGTGTGGCCGAGGGTCGCTTTGACCGAACCGACACCGAGGGAACTCTGCCGCCCGGCCGGAGCGCCGAAAGCTCGCCCGAGAGCGCGTAATTCGACCGGATCGCCGACCAAGGTGCCGGTGCCGTGCGCCTCTACATAGGTGATCGCGTCCGGTGTCAGCCCGGCGCGGGCGCACACCGTGCGGGCCAGCGACTCCTGCGACTCCGCGTTCGGCACGGTGATCGCCGTGGTGCGCCCGTCCTGATTGGCCCCGGTCGCCTTGACCACCGCGTAGATCCGATCGCCGTCGCGCACCGCGTCGTCGAGCCGCTTCAGCACCACCATGCCCGCGCCCTCGCCGCGGCCGTAACCGTCGGCGGCTGCGTCGAAGGACTTGCACCGGCCGTCGGCGGCGAGAAAGCTGCCCTTGCACATGAGCACGAAGGTTTCCGGTTGCAGCATGACGTTCACGCCGCCGGCCAGCGCGATATGGCAGTCGTCGTTCTCCAGCGCCTGGCAGGCGAGATGGAAGGCGACCAACGACGAGGAGCAGGCCGTGTCGACAGTAAGCGCAGGACCGGTCAGGTTGAGCGCGTACGCGATTCGGTTGGACAGCATGGTGTACGACGCACTCGCCGGCGTGTGCATGTCGGTGTGGAACAACGCCGGTCCGACGACGCCGATCACCGACTGATCCACCACGAACCCGCCGACATACACGCCGACCGGCGCGCCGGTGGCCCGCCCGGCGACACCCGCGTCGTCGAGCGCCTCCCAGGTCACCTCGAGCAAGAGGCGCTGCTGCGGATCGAGCACGGTCGCCTCGCGCGCCGAGATGCCGAAGAAGTCCGGATCGAACTCCCACGGATCGGTGGTCATGAACGCGCCGTGCTTGGTGTAGCTGCGGCCGGGGGTGCGCGGTTCCGGGTCGTAGTACCGGCGATAATCCCAGCGGTCCGGCGGAATCTCGACGACACCGTCGCGCTTGTCGAGGACGAAATCCCAGAACGTATCCGGCGAGTCGATGCCGCCCGCATATCGACACCCGATACCGACAATAGCGATATCCGACACGTAGGCCCTCCAATACGGTCGTTCTGCGCCGCCGCACGAATCGGCTGGGCGTAAAACAAAGTCCGACACAATAGGTAAACCGGGCTCGATCATATCGACGCGGATAACCGGCACCCGGAAATTTGGAGATCGCTGCACTGCGACCGGTGATCATCTGTGAAATGTCCTGATCCAGTGCCCTTTACGGCGAGCACCAGCGCTGATCCGGTGCATGTCCGGGGGCTATAGGTACAGTTCACTGCTCAGTCGGTGGTCGAGTTGTGCGCTGTCGGAATCTCCGATCGCGATTGTTCGGACCGTGGTATCCCTTGGTACGTTCCAGGCTCATCGCCGGACGCCACCGAGCGTCGAGCAATTCCACGCACGATTCAGGAGGCGGCCGTTGTTCGCGGATTTCACCCAGTGGGCTGATGTGGTCGTCCGGCGGCGATTCGCGGTCATCGGAATTGTTGTCTTCGTCCTGTGCGCGCTCGGCGGGTACGGGCTCGGACTCGGCGGCGAATTGAGTTCGCGCGGTTGGGATGATCCGGGATCGGAATCCGCGCAGGCGGCCCGATTGCGGGACGAGGCATTCGGCCGTGACCCCAGCGGTGACGTGATACTGCTGTTCCACGCGCCGCCCGGCAAGACGATCGATGATCCGGCCTTCGGCGGGCAGGTCGCCGGCTATCTGAACGACCTGCCGCGGCGCTTCCCGGACGAGATCGCGAAGGTCAACGGCACCTACTGGCCGACCGAGACCGGCCTGACGCTGCCGGACCTCTTCGGCTCCCAGGATCGTCAGCACGCGTTCGCATCCATCGCGGTACGAGGCGTCGATGACACCGCGTTGCTCCGCAACTACGGCAAAGTCGCTGACCGCCTTGCCATTCCGGGTGTCGACATGGAGGTCGCCGGCGGCCAGGCGGTCGCGGGCGCGCTCAACGACACCATGGTCCGCGATCAACGGCGGATGGAGCTGATCGCCGTCCCGGTCGTCGCGGTGCTGCTGTTCTTCCTCTTCGGCGGCGTCGTCGCGGCCGCACTTCCGCTCATCGTCGGCGGACTGACCGTGGTCGCCGCGTGGGGTGTGATTCGCGCTCTGACCACCGTGACCGAAGTCAATTCGTTTGTCTCTCCGGTGGTTTCGATGATCGGACTCGGCCTGGCCATCGACTACGGGCTGTTCCTGGTGAGCCGGTTCCGCGACGAACTCGCCGACGGTCACGAGGTTCCGGTGGCGGTGCGCCGGGCGGTGACCACCGCCGGTCGGACGGTGATGTTCTCGGCGACCATCGTGGTCGTTGCGGCGGCGGGCGTCCTGCTGTTCCCGCAAGGCTTCCTGAAGTCGTTCGCCTGCGGCGCAATGGTGACCGTCGCACTGGCCGCGCTGACCTCGATCACGGTGTTGCCCGCGCTGCTCGCGGTGCTCGGGCATAGGGTGGACGCGTTCGGCTTCGACTGGTTCCGCAGGACTCGAACTGCCGACGCCGTGCGGGACAATGTTTGGGGACGCATCGCGGCGGCGGCCATGAAACGACCACTGGCCGTGGTGATCCCGGTGTGCGCGGGCCTGCTGCTACTCATCGCGCCGATACAGCACGTCGCCTTCGGCGGCATCACCGAACGCTTTCTCCCACCGGACAACCCGACTCGATCGGCGCAACAGCACTTCGACGAGATCTTCCCGCTGCGGCGGATAGATCCGGTCCAGCTGGTCATGATCACCTACCGCAGCTCGGACATCGATGCCGTTGTGGCGCAGGCGAATCACGCGCCCGGTCTGGCCGCGCCGTTCCCCGCTCCGATGCAAGGCGCAGAGCCTTTCGTCTATGCCACCGACACCGTGCTGAGTGGCCCGGACCAGGCGAGCGCAACCATCGACTACTTGCGATCGATGGAATTGCCCAGGGGTACCACGCTATTGGTCGGCGGCGACCCTGCGGCGAAGCGCGACAGCATCGACACGCTGCTCGCCCGGCTACCCCTGATGCTCACGCTGGTCTTCCTCGCCACGACCGCCCTGCTGTTCCTGACCTTCGGCTCACTGGTCCTGCCGCTGAAAGCCGCGGTGCTGAACCTGCTCGGGCTCGGCGCCACCATCGGCGTGCTGACCTGGATCTTCGTCGGAGGCCACGGTGCCGGCGTACTGGGGTTCACGCCCCAGCCGATCATGCCGTTGATCCTGATGCTCATCGTCTCGGTGATCTACGGCCTGTCCACCGACTACGAGGTGTTCCTGCTCGCCCGCATCGTCGAGGCCTATCGGGCGGGGGAGTCTACGGCCGAGGCGATCCGCACCGGCGTCGCCCGCACCGGCCGGATAATCACCGCCGCCGCAGCGATTCTCATCGTGGTTATCGGCGCGTTCGCTCTCTCTGATCTGCTGATGATGCAATACATCGCCCTCGGCATGGTCACCGCCCTGATCATTGACGCGACAGTGCTACGCCTGCTGCTGGTCCCCGCGACCATGAAACTGCTCGGCGAAGCGTGCTGGTGGGCCCCGAACTGGCTGCGTCGCCTGCACCGGAAAGTCGCTGCCCCGGAGCCGGCGTCGGCCGGGACGGCTCAGCGAGCGAGGCCGAATCTGAAAGTGGTTGCGTCCGAAGGTATATCGACCACTCCACCCGGGTGAGCTCGGGTACTGTCGAACCTTGACGTGTTATCGCAGCCTCGGCGTCGTGCATGTACTGATGGACGTAGCCTGATCGATGCGCATCAGTTGCTGCTCGACCCGCCGCTGCGTCGACTACCGACCTCCCGCAAGTTGATCGCCCCGCGGGATTGGTGATAAGCGGGCGTAATAGCGAGATAACCCCTCGGCCGCAGTCGTAATATTCTGGTAAACGTCTGAACAATATTGCACGCTCCGAACACTTTTAGCGCGTGGTCCGGAACGGTGCGGCGCGGCGATATCAGGCGCGTTCGGGGGCGGTCGGCGCAGCGATGCGGGACTTTGCCGGATCGATTCTGCATCCATTCGCGACCCGGTGTGCGGCCCCGGCGAACGGAAAGCAACCGGGCGGTTGGTAGTAAGCAGAACCCGCAGCGCCGTGGTGTGATTCGAGGGAGCGCCGAGGGAGTCGAACGCGGCGGCGCGACCGCGTCCGCAGGGTTGCGGACCACGCTTGCTGCCGGCCTCGTCGGGGTCTGATCGCACGGCCTCGGCTGTGCTCGCACCCGTTCGCCGCCAACGGATTCCGCAGGCGGAAAACCCCACCCTGACGTAGGGTCATACTTACGAGTATTCAATACTCACCGGTATTGCGGGGTCTCGGGACCGGTGCTAGCTTTCCACTCATCCAGGGGTAAGTCGGTCGAAGATGCTCGAATCCCGGGACTTCCCTCCGTCTGAGCAAGGGCTGAAGCGTGCGCCAAATGCAGGAAAACGGGTCATCGGTAGAGCAGCGAATCCGGATCTGGCTGATCGGCCGGGTCGCTGAGATCATGGTCGTCGACGCCACCGCTGTCGACACCGAAACCAGCTTTGCCACATACGGTCTCACGTCCGCCGACGTGGTCGGCCTGTCCGGTGAGCTGGAGGAGATACTGGGCCGCAAGCTCCCCGAGACGCTGCTGTACGAGCATCCATCGATCGGTCAGCTCGCCCGCGCGCTGGCCGATCCGCACCGGGCTCCCGAGGTTCAGCCCGGGCTGGAGGCGCCCGACGAAACGTCCGATCACGTCGATGATCCGCTCTGCGTCGCGGGCCTGGCCTGCCGCTTTCCCGGCGGCGCGAACACGCCGGCGCAGTTCTGGCAGAACCTGCTCGACGGCGTCGACGCCAGTGCCGAGGTGCCCGTGCAGCGCTGGGACGCGCAGTCGTTCTACGACCCCGATCCCTATGCGCCGGGCACCGCGTACACCACCCGCGGCGCGTTCATCGACGACATCGCGGGCTTCGACGCGAAGTTCTTCGGCATCTCACCGCGCGAAGCGCTTCGGCTGGATCCGCAGCAGCGCATGCTGCTAGAGGTGGCGTGGTCGGCGCTCGAGGACGCGGGCATTCCGGCGGACCGGATCCGCGGCAGCCGCACCGGCGTGTTCGTCGGCATGATGGCGACGAGCCAGTACACGAACGTGCTGACCGACCGTGGCGGACCGGCCATGTTGGACGACCCCTACGTCGGGCTCGGCACCTCGCCCAGCGTGCTGGCCGGGCGGGTCTCCTACCTGCTCGACCTGCGCGGCCCGAGCCTGGTGCTGGACACCGCCTGCTCGTCGTCGCTGGTCGCGCTGCATCTCGCGATGGCGAGCGTGCGCAATGGCGAGTGCGACCGCGCGATCGTGGCCGGCGTCAGCGCCATCGTGCATCCGGACATGTTCCGGCAGGCGTGCAAGATGCGCATGCTGGCGGTCGACGGACGCTGCAAGACCTTCGACGCCGCGGCCGACGGATTCCTGATCGGCGAGGGTTGCGGCGCGGTGGTGGTCGAACGCCTGAGTACCGCACGGCTGCACAATCATCAGGTCCATGCCATCCTGCGCGGGTCGGCGGTCAATCAGGACGGGATGAGCAACGGGCTCACCGCGCCGAACGGCGCCGCCCAGGTCGACGTCATTCGCGCGGCCCAGCGCCGCGCGGGCGTCCGGCCGGACGAGGTGGACTTCGTCGAGGCGCACGGCTCGGGCACGCCGCTCGGCGATGCCATCGAAATCGGCAGCCTCACTGAGGTTTTCGGCGGCACCGAGCGGGCGTCGGGTCCGTTGGCGGTGGGCGCGGTGAAAACTAATGTCGGTCACCTCACCGGCGCCGCCGGAATGGCGGGCCTGATCAAGACGATTCTGGCCCTCGGTAACCGGATGATTCCGCCGAATCTGCATCTGCACGAACGGAATCCGTCGATCGACTGGGTCGCGGCGCCGGTCCGGCTACCGGACGTGCCGACGGCCTGGCCGTCACGTGACACGGCCCCGATCGCAGGCGTCAGCTCGTTCGGCTGGTCCGGGACGAACGCGCACATAGTTCTCGAAGCGCCACCCGAACCGCAACCGGCACTGGCTGATTCAGCACCGGAGCAGTGGCATGTCATGCCCCTCTCGGCGCGCACCCCGACCGCGCTGGCCGCGAGTGCGAAGGCGCTGGCGAATCATCTTCGGACGCAAGGGGATATCGCACCGGCCGAGCTCGCCTACACCGCGCAGTTCGGGCGCAGCGCGCTCGAGCATCGAACCGCCGTGGCGTTCCGATCGATCGCGGAGGCCGCGAACCAGCTCGACGGCGTCGGCACGAAGGTGCCGACCGCGCTGGTGCAGCGTGGCGAGACCGCCGAGGTGAGCTTCGTGTTCCCCGGAACCGGCGACCAGTTCGTCGGCATGGGCCGCGGGCTCTACGACACCGACGCCAGTTTCCGGGCCGCCCTCGACGCCTGCGCCGAACTGGCGATCCCGCTGCTCGGCACCGACTTCCGGACGGTGCTGTTCGCGCAGGCCGACGCGGACCAGTCGGATCTGCTGTCCGCCTTCGGGCGCGGCGGCTCCGGCGCCGATTCGCCCCTGACCAGCCGCACCGACCTCGCGCACGCCGCGGTGTTCGCGCTGGACTACGCCGCGGCGCAGATGTGGCGCAGTCGCGGCATCGAGCCGGCGGCCCTGATCGGTTACAGCCTCGGCGAGTACGCGGCCGCCTGTGTCGCCGGCGTCTTCGCGCTGGAAGCCGTGGTGCCCTTGGTCATTCGGCGCGCACAGCTGGTCGCCGAATCGGAGCCGGGCGTGATGCTCACCGTCGGCGACAATGTCGAGCGCCTTTCCGGTCACCTGAACTCCGAGCTGTCACTGGCCGCGGTGAACAGCCCGTCGGCCTTCGTGGTAGCCGGACGCGAGGCCGCGATCGCCCGGTTCGAGGCGGTGCTCGCCGCCGAGGAGATCGTCTGCCGCCGGGTGCCGACGAGCCGGGCCATGCATTCGCACCTGCTGCGGCCGCTGCGTGACCGCTGCACCGCGATGCTCGCCGAGCTCGAGCTGAAAGCGCCTGCGCTGCCGCTGATCTCGAATGTCACCGGCACCTGGATGACCGCGGAGCAGGCGCAGGATCCCGGTTACTGGGTGGACCACATGTGCTCCACGGTCCGGTTCACCGACGGCATCCGGACCCTCGCGAGCGGCCACCCCGGCGTCGTCCTCGACCTCGGCGCCGGCCAGACCGGCAGCCTCGTGCGCCAGTCGCTGACCGGCCACGCGGACAGCACCATGGTGCTGCCGACGCTGCGCGCGGCGGCGATGAAAGAGCCCGAGCCCGCGCTGATCGCCCGCACCACCGGCCGGATGTGGACCCGTGGCGTGCCGGTCGACTGGCGGGCCGAGGGCAGCATCGTGCACCTGCCGACCTACCCGTTCGAGCACGTGGAGTACTGGCCGGATGCGGCGGCCGGGCGCGAGGTCGAGCGCGCGGCCGCCCCGAGGCAACCGAGTTCGGACACCGGATTCGCGGTCCTGCAACCGTATTGGGAGCCGGAGCTGCCGACCGGCGGCAGCGTCGCCGGGCCGCAGCTGATCTTCGCCGATCAGCAGGGCCCGGGGATCCGGCTGGCCGATCGGATGCGCCGCGTGCTGGCGCCGTCCACCCGGGTGGTCACGGTCGTTCCCGGCGCCGCCTTCAACAAGCTCAACGACTCGACCTACGAGATCCGCCGCGACGAACCCGGCGACTATGTGCGACTGCTGGATGCGCTGGGCGACGACGGCGCGCTGCCGCGGGTCGTCACCCACCTCTGGTCGGTCACCGGACCCTGCCCGGACCCGCGCTCGCCCGAGCGCGTGGCCGAGCATCAGCGGATCGGTTTCGACAGCATCGTCGCGCTCGGAAACGCGCTGGGCAGCAAGGTGATTCATGGTGTCCGCCTGATCGTGGTGACGGATTACGCCGAGATCGTCGACGGCGACGATCAGTTGCACCCCGGCAAGGCGACGATCCAGGGCCCCGCGCTCACGCTGCCGCAGGAATACCCGGGCCTGTCCGTGCGCACGGTAGACCTGGAGCCGTCCGCCGACGACGGCGCCGAATGGGACCTGTTCGCCGTGCAACTGCTGAGCGAGCTGCGCTGGCCGGGCACGGCGACCTCGGTGGCCTATCGCGCCGCGAAACGCTGCGTCAAGCGCTTCCGTCCCGCGGCGCTTCCGGCCCGACCGCTCGGATTCCGGGCCGGCGGCACGTATGTGATCACCGGTGGACTCGGCAAGATCGGTCTGCAACTGGCGCGGCACATCGTCGGCGCCCAGCCGGACGTCAACGTGGTGCTGCTCGGCCGCACCGGGCTCCCGGCCGATCCGGCGCCCGGGTCGCAGGACGCGGAACGCGGGCGGGTCGTCGCCGAACTGGCCGCGACCGGCGCCGGAATCCTCGTGCTCGCCGCGGATCTCGGCGACCCCGAGGCCCTGCGCGCCGCACTGGAGCGGGCCGCGGAACAGTTCGGGTCGATCAACGGTGTCGTGCACGCGGCCGGGCTCACCAGTCCGGAAACCTTCGCGACCGCGAACACGCTGACCCCCGAACTGATCGCGCCGCATTTCGGCCCGAAGGTCCACGGCACCGTCGCCCTGGCCGAAGCTTTGGCGGGCTACGAGGACCTCGAGTTCGTGCTGCTGATGTCGTCGATGTCGGCCATCCTCGGCGGCCTCGGCTTCACCGCCTACGCGGCGGCCAACGCGTTCCAGGACCGGTTCGTCGAGACCGCGGATCTGCCGGTCCCGGCCGCGTGGCGGTCGGCGTGCTGGGACACCTGGCAGGCCACCACTGCGAGCGAAGCCGTTGCGGGCGTGGGTGATTCGCTCAATCGCTACTCGATGACCACCGAGCAGGGTCTGGCGACGCTGGACCGGCTGCTGGCCGGTGCGCCGAGCCGGGTGATCGTCTCGGCGGGCGAACTGACCAGCCGGATCGCCGCCTGGGTGCCCGGCCGCGACCCGTTCGACGGTATGCCGCAGTTGGGCGAGCACCGTCCCGCCGGGCCCGTCGACGCCGAATCGGCCGATCGCCCGAAGGCTTTCACCGGTGAGACCGTCGGGGTGCAGGAGTACCAGCGCAGGCTGGCCGCGCTGTGGCAGACGGCGCTCGGTGTCGAACAGGTCGACCTGTACGACAACTTCTTCGAACTCGGCGGCAATTCGCTGGTCGGCCTGCAACTGGTGAACTCCATCCAGAAGGAGTTCGGCGTCACGGTGCCGACGCTGGCGCTGTTCGAAGCGCCGACCGTGGCCGACATGGCCGACTATCTTCTGCCGGACGCTCCGGAGCAGCCGCTGCCGGAGGTTACGGTCGCCACTGCGCCGGTTCCGGTGTCCGACGGTCTCGTTCGCCGCGGCGGCATGCTGGTCGAGGACATCGCCATCATCGGCATGGGCGGCCGCTTCCCGGGCGCGAACTCGGTCGACGAGTTCTGGCAGAACGTGCGTGACGGCGTCGAGTCGATCAGTTTCTTCAGTCCGGAGGAGCTGATCGAGGCGGGCGTGCCCGCCGAGGTGGTCAACCAGCCCGGTTACGTCCGCGCCCGTCCGGTGCTGGACAACATCGAGGATTTCGATGCCGAGTTCTTCGGCTTCACGCCGTTCGACGCCCGGCTGACCGATCCGCAGCAGCGGCTGTTCCTCGAGGTCGTCTGGGAGTCGCTGGAGAACGCGGGGTACGCGCCCCGTTCGATCGGCAAGCCGGTCGGCGTCTTCGGCGGCGCGAATATCAGTACCTATCTGCTGCGCCGGATTTCGCAGGATCCCGACATCATCGACATGATCAACGACTACCAGTTGGTGATCAGCAACGACAAGGACTCGCTCACCACCGCGGCGTCGTACAAGCTCAACCTGCGCGGGCCCGCCGTCTCGGTGCAGACGTTCTGCTCCACCGGCCTGGTCGCGGTGCACCTGGCCTGCCGCAGCCTCATCGGCGGCGAGTGCGACATGGCGGTCGCGGGCGGCGTCTCGGTCCGGGTGCCGGACAAGGTCGGTCATCTCTTCCAAGAGGGCGGGATGGAAAGCCCCGACGGGCACATCCGCACCTTCGACGCGAAGGCCAAGGGCGCGCTCTTCGGCGACGGCGCCTCGGTGCTGGTGCTCAAGCGGCTCTCCGACGCACTGGCGGACGGCGATTCGATCACTGCGGTGATCAAGGGATCGGCGATCAACAACGACGGGTCGCAGAAGGTCGGCTTCACCGCGCCGAGCATCAAGGGCCAGGCCGAGGTGGTGGCCAAGGCGCTGAGCGTCGCGGGCGTCGACGCGAACACCGTCGGCCTGATCGAGGCACACGGCACCGCAACGGAATTGGGCGACCCGATCGAGGTGGCCGCGCTCACCCGCGCGTTCGGCGATACCGAACGCAAGCAGTACTGCGCGATCGGATCGGTGAAGACCAACATCGGTCACCTGGACCGGGCGGCCGGCTCGACCGGGCTGATCAAGGCCGCACTCGCGGTGCGCGACGGCATCATTCCGGCGTCGCTGCACTACGAATCGCCGAACCCGGAGATCGATTTCGAGCGCAGCCCGTTCTATGTGAGCACCGCCTCGACGCCGTGGCAGCCGGCCGGGCTGCCCCGCCGGGCCGGGGTGAACTCGCTGGGTATGGGCGGCACCAACGCGCACGTGGTGGTGGAACAGCCTCCGGTGCAACAGCATTCGATCGACGACGGCCGGCCGAACGTGCTCGTGCTCTCGGCCCGCACCAAGCTGGCGCTCGACGCCGCGACGAAGAATCTGCGCGCGCACATGAACGAGCATCCGGAGCAGTCCCTGGCCGATGTCGCCTACACCTTGCAGGTCGGGCGGGAGCGCTTCGAGCATCGCCGGGCGGTGGTGGTCGCCGATCGGCTGGACGCGCTCGACGTGCTCGACGCGGCTCCGTCGGATCGGTTGGTGGACAACCGCGATCGGTCCAACAATCGGCCGATCGGCTTCCTGTTCGCGGGGGTCGAGGGCATCCGACTGGATGCCGTCGCCGATCTCTATGCCGATGGCGGCGTCTTCGCGAAGACGGTGGACGCCTGCGCGGATCTGGTGAAACCGTTGACCGGCCACGATATTCGCGACGTGCTGCTCGACGTCGACCGATCACGCACCGCGGGCGACGTATCGCCGAGCGCGTTGCCGCACGTCTCGGCGTTCGTCGCGGAATTCGCACTCGCCCAGCAGCTTTCGGCGTGGGGCCTGCGACCTCAGGTCATGCTCGGCCGGGAGATCGGCGAGCTGGTGGCGATGTGCCTGGCCGGCATGCTGCCGTTGCCGGACGCGCTGGCGCTGGTGATCGAACGCGCCCGCCTGCTCGACGCGGCCGGCGCCGAGGCGGCACTCGACGGAGTCGCCCGCGGCCTCGCCGAATGGGCTGTCCGGCAGCTGAATCCGGTCGAGCCCACCGTTCGCTGCGTCTCGACGGTCACCGGAACCGGGATCACCGCGCGGGACCTCATCGACCCGGAATACTGGGCGGGACATGTCCGCGGACCGGTCGCGGTCATCGCGGCCGCCGACGAGATCCTGGCCGAGCCGGAACGCATCCTGCTCGAGGTCGGACCGGCCGGCTCCATCGGCGCGCTGATCGCCGAGCGATGCCCGGCGGAACGGCGGCGAATGATCGTCGCCACCGCACCGGCCCAGGCCGAACCCGCGACCGGCACGGCGCGGCTGGCCGAGACGCTGGCGGCGCTGTGGGTCAACGGTGTCGCGATCGACTGGCAGTCGGTGCACGACGCGCCGCGTCGGCGAATTGCGTTGCCCACGTACGCCTTCCAGCGGCAGCGCTACTGGATCGAGGAACGCCCGGCCGGCGCGGCGCGGGACAACGGCATCAGCGCCGACGACGTCGCCCGCGATCCGGCCCGCGCCCTCGCCACCCTGGGCCGCCGATCGGCCGACGAATGGTTCGCCATCCCCGCCTGGCACCAGTCCGCGCCGACCACCGCGGAGCGGGCTCGCGTGGACGGCACCTGGCTGCTGCTCACCGATGTCTCCGTGCGTGCCATGGAACTGGCCGAGTCGATCACCGCCGCAGGCGGATCCGTGGTGTCGGTGACGGCGGGCGTGGAGTTCGCCCGGGCCGAGGACGGTTCGTTCACCGTCGAGCCGGGTTCGACCCCGGACTATCTCGCGCTGCTGTCCGAACTGGTCGCCGAAGGTTCGGTCCCGCAACGGATCGTGCACCTGTGGTCGGGCACCGAGGACGGCACGCCCGCCGACGTGAACTCGTCCTTCCACAGCCTGCTGGCCCTGGCGAAGGCGGTCGCGGAGACCGGCCTCGGGGACGTCGGCCTGGACATCGTCACCACGGGGGCGTTCGATGCCACGGACGCCGACCGGGTGGATCCCTACCAGGCCATGGTCACCGGTCCGCTCAAGGTGATTCCGCTGGAGTATCCGGCGGTGCGCGTGCGCCATATCGACATCGGCGCCGGCGAGCCGAACGCCGACCTGGTGCTGCGCGAATTGTGCACCGCCACCGCCGATTCCCAGGTCGCGCTGCGCGGACGCCGCCGGCTGACCCCGCACTTCGAACAGCTCGTCCCGCCCACCGTCCCCGCGCCCGAACAGGTCCTGAGCGAGCGCGGCGTATACCTGATCACCGGCGGCCTCGGCGGCGTCGGACTCGCCATGGCGCACCGGCTCGCCGAACACGTCCGGGCGCGGCTCGTGCTTGTCGGCCGCACCGGTCTGCCGGACGAATCCACCTGGGACGACCTGCTGGCCGACCAGGACACCCCGGTCGAACTCGGCCGGCGCATTCTCGAGGTGCGTGCGCTGGTCGGGGCGGGCGCGGAAGTGCTGGTGCTGTCCGCCGACGTGTCGGACCGGGCGGACATGCGCAGGGTCGTCGACGAGACGCTGGCCAGATTCGGGCACATCGACGGCGTCCTGCACGCCGCGGGCCGGCCGGGTCAGGGGCTGATGCAGTTCAAGACCGACGAGCAGATCGCCGAGGTGTTCGCCGCCAAGGTCGCGGGCACGGACGTGCTGCGCGACGTGCTCACCGGCATCGACCTGGACTTCCTGCTGCTGTTCTCCTCGATCGCCGCGCTCACCGGCGGCGGCCCCGGCCAGATCGACTACTGCGCGGCAAACGCCTATCTCGACGCGGTCGCCCACGCGAGCAGCGACGCGTATCGGGTGATCTCGATCGACTGGGGCGACTGGCAGTGGAACGGCTGGGACGACGCGCTGGCCGGACTCGACTCGGGCGCAATCGAATTCCTGCGCGCGAACCGGGCCCGGATCGGCATCGACTTCGATGACGGGTGGGAGTCGATCCTGCGCGTCCTCGCGCTGGACGAGCCACAGGTCTCGGTGTCCACCCAGGAGATGAACACCCTGGTCGCGGTGACCGCGGCGCTGACCGTGGCCACCCTGGCCGGCGCCAGCGGGCGGCCGCGCGGGGAGAAGCATCCGCGACCGGATCTGGGCATGCCGCTGGTGGCCCCGGACACGGACCTGACCCGCGCCATCGCGGAGATCTGGCAGGACGCGCTCGGGCTGCTGGAGGTCGGCGTGCACGACAACTTCTTCGAACTGGGCGGCAACTCGCTGCTCGGCGTCGACCTGGTGACGACGATGCGCAGCCGGCTGAAGCTGCCCGCGCTGCCGCCGCACGTGCTGTACGAGGCGCCGACCATCGCCGATCTCGCCGAGTTCATCGACGACGCGGGGGACGGCTCCGCCGAAGAGGTCGGCGCAGGCAATGACCGGGGCGCGCTGCGCCGGGAGGCATTGATGAATCGACGGCGCAATGGATAGCCGCGTCGAGCCGCCGCCGTTCGCCGTCGCGATCGTCGGCATGGCGGGCCGGTTCCCCGACGCGGAGGATGTCGACACGTTCTGGCAGAACCTGCAACAGGGCCGGACGGCGATCCGGCAGCACAGTCCGTCGGCGGCCGTGCTGCGCGCGGCCGGGGCGAACGGGGCCGGACCGGTCACCGCGAGCGTCCTCGGCGACGCGGAGTGCTTCGACGCCGCGTTCTTCGGGGTCGATCCGGCGGAGGCACTGATCACCGATCCGCAGCATCGGCTGTTCCTCGAATGTGTCTGGACGGCACTGGAATCCGCGGGCTACGACCCGGGCAACTCCGGGGTCCCGACCGGGCTCTTCGCCGGATCGTGCTTTCCGACCTATCTGCTCGGCCTGCTGGCTCAGCGACCGGACCTGGTCGCCGAGCACGGGTTGATGCCGATCACCGTGGCGAACGACTGCGACTCGCTGACCTCGTGGGTGGCCTACAAACTGAACCTGCGCGGTCCGGCGATGACGGTGCGGACCTTCTCGTCGAGTTCACTGGTCGCGGTGCATCAGGCCGCGCAAAGCCTGCTGTCCGGCGAGTGTGATCTCGCCGTCGCGGGCGCGGCGGCGGTGAAGTTCCCGCAGGCGATCACCTATCCCGGCGTGAGTTCGCCGAGCGGGGTATGCCGGGCCCTGGACGTCGGCGCGGACGGATCGATCGTCGGCAACGCGGTGGCCGCCGTGGTGCTCAAGCGCGCCGCGGACGCCATCCGCGACGGCGACCACGTGCACGCCCTGATCCTCGGCTCGGCCACCAATACCGACGGATCGCGCCGGGCCTCCTACACCGCGCCCGGCGTCGCGGGCAAGACGGCGGTCGTCGCCGAGGCGCTCGCCAACGCCGACGTGCCGGCCGGCAGCCTCGGCTACCTGGAGGCGCACGCGATGGGGACCAAGCTGGGCGACGAGGTCGAAATCGCTTCGCTGGCAAAGATATTCGGCTCGGCGAAGGCGGCGCAGCCGTGTTTCGTCGGCGCGGTCGCCGCGAATGTCGGTCATCTGGACGCGGCATCCGGCATCGTCGGCCTGATCAAGGCCGCGCTGATGCTCGAGCACGGTCGTCTGGTCCCGCAACCGAACTTCCGCGCGCCCAACTCGGCCCTGCGGGCGTGCGCGAACCTCGCGGTCTCCGCGCAGGGCGGGGAGTGGAAGGGGGACGGGCCGCGCCGGGCCGGGGTGAGCTCGTTCGGCCTCGGCGGGGTGAACGCGCACGTCGTGCTGCAAGAGCCGCCCGCGGTACCGGCAGGGTTGCCGACCGGCGAGCCGGAGTTGGTCGTGCTGTCCGCCCGTACGCCCGACGCACTGACGAAAATGACTGAACGACTGCACAACTGGGTGCAGCAGCGACCGACGACATCGATCGGCGACCTCGCCCACACGCTGCGGGCCGGCCGGCCGGAATTCCGCTACCGGCGAGCCGTGGTCGCGGCGAACCATCGCGAGTTGCTGTCCGCTCTCGATGATTCGGCGACCGTCGTTGCCGACGACGCCACTCGGTCGCGGTTGGCCGCCGCAGGGGCCGACTGGGTCGCCGGCGGCACCCTGGGCAACGTGGCCGGGAACGGCGCCGCGCGCCGAATCCCGGTGCCCACCTATCCGTTCGAACGCACCAGTTTCGCACTGTAACCAGCCGGCCGCGCGCCGGTCGACATCAATCCATTTCGGCAATGGCGCCTACTCGATCGAAAGCAGCAGGTATGAAACAAATCGGAGTTGTCGGTGCCGGCATCATGGGCACCGGTCTCGCACAGGATCTCGCGGCACACGGCCTGGAAGTGGTGCTGGTGGACAATTCACCGGACCAGCTCGCCAAGGCCGAAGAAGAAGTGGCGCGGTTCTATCGCACCGGACGGCTCTTCGGCAAGGAGACCGACCGATTCGGCGACATGACCGAAAAGGTCACCTACACCACGGATGTGGAGCTGCTCGGCTCCGCGGAATTCGTCATCGAGAACATCACCGAGAACTGGGACCTGAAGGCGAAGGTATATCCGGAACTGGATCGGGTGTGCGCGCCGGAAACGGTGTTCGCCGCGAACACCTCGTGCATCCCGATCACCAAGCTCGCGTCGCTGACCGGCCGCCCGGATCGGGTGGTCGGCATGCATTTCATGAACCCGGTGCCGATGAAGTCGACCGTCGAGGTCATCCGGGGCTTCCACACGTCCGAGGCGACCATCGAGGTCGCCGGGAACCTGTTGAGCAGCATGGAGAAACACGGCATCGTGGTGAAGGACATGCCCGGCTTCGTGTCCAACCGGGTGCTGATGCTCACCGTCAACGAGGCCATCTTCCTGTTGCAGGACGACGTCGCCTCGGCCGCGGACGTCGACGAGATCTTCCGGTCCTGCTTCGGCCATGCCTCCGGTCCGCTGGAGACCGCCGACCTGATCGGTCTGGACACAATACTTCTGAGCATCGAAGGGTTGTACGAGTTCTATGCCGACAGCAAATACCGGCCATGCCCGCTCCTGAGAAAGATGGTCTACGCGGGGTTGCACGGACGGAAGACCGGTCAGGGTTTCTACACCTACTCCTGAGCTATTGGACGCCACTACCGAACGAAACAACAGGGAGATCGCATCATGTTTACCGACGCACGCACGGAAATTCGTAACTTCACCGCCCGCCGCTTTCCCGACGGCATGATCGCCGACGACCGGGACATCTTCGAAAGTGGTTTCGTCAATTCGCTGTTCGCGATGGAACTGGTCATGTTCATCGAGAAGAACATCGGCGACCGCATCCCGAACGACGAGGTCCGGCTGGACAATTTCCGCACGATCGACTCGATGACCGCGCTGGTCTCCCGGCTGCTGGCCCGGACCGCGACGCCGGCCGAGAGGTCGGCATGACCCTGGTCGCCGGCTTCGAGCCGGACCTGGCCGAACGGCACACCCGGGCGAGCTTCCGCGCCGTGGTCGACCGCGTCGTCGTGCCGCACGCCGCCGAGTTCGACCGGGCCAGCCGGGTCCGTGCCGACGTGCTGAACGAGTTCGGCGCACAAGGGTTTTGGGGCGCGGTGCTGCCCGAGCGGGCCGGCGGCACCGGCCGGGGCATGACCGCATTCGGCGAATTGCACGAGGAGGTCGGCCGCGGCTGCTCCTCGATGCGCAGCCTGCTCACCGTGCACAGCATGGCCCTGTACGCGCTGGACCGCTGGGGCGGCCCGGCGCTGCGTGAACAGTGGTCCGCGGCAATGGTTTCCGGTAAGCGCCTCGGTGCGTTCTGCCTGACCGAACCGGACGCGGGCAGTGACTTCACCGCGCTGAGCACCTTCGCCACCCGCGACGGCGACGGGTATCTGCTCAACGGGCACAAGCTGTGGGTCACCGGCGGTCAGCTGGCCGACGTCTTCTTGGTCTTCGCTCGCACCGACAGGGGGCCGTCCGCGTTCTTCGTGTCGGCGGATCAGCCCGGGCTGCACCAGATCGCCGTGCCGGAGATCATGGGCACGCGTGGCAGCCAATTGGCCGAGATCACCTTCGAGGACTGCTACGTCGGCCCCGAAGCGCTACTCGGCGCCGAGGGGATGGGACTCGCGCTCGCCACGAATGTGCTCGACATCGGCCGGTTCAGCGTCGCCGCGGGCTCGGTCGGCATCTTGCAGGCGTGCCTGGAAGCCTGTGTGAGCTATGCGAATTCGCGCACGCAAGGCGGGTCTTTGCTGCGTGAGCATCAGCTGATCCAGCAGATGATCTCGACCATGGCGACCAATACCAGGGCGGCCAGGCTGCTGGTCTGGCAGGCGGGGCTGCTGAAGGAACAGGGCGACCCGGACACCATCATGGCCACCTGCATCGCCAAGCAGTTTTCGGCGACCAGCGCGGTGGCCGCCGCGAACGACGCGGTGCAACTGCACGGCGCGCTCGGGTGCAGCGACGCCTACCCCGTCGCCCGCTACCTGCGTGACGCGAAGGTCATGGAAATCATCGAGGGCAGCACGCAGATGCAGCATGTGCTCATTTCCGCCGACGCGTGCCAGAACCGGGGCCGCATCGTTCCGATCGATGAACACTAACTCGCAAAGGACAGCCGGATGAGTGCACAGAGCGCACCGGAGTCGACGCGCACGTCGACGATCAAATGCGTGGTGTGGGACCTGGACCACACCCTGTGGGAGGGAATCCTGCTCGAGGACGGCGACCGGGTGCGGCTGCGGCCGGAGGTGGTCGAGACGATCGTCACGCTGGACCAGCGGGGGATCCTGCACTCGGTCGCGAGCCGCAACGACCACGACACCACGATGGCCAAGCTCACCGAACTCGGTGTCGCCCAATACTTCCTGTATCCACAGATCGGCTGGGACGCCAAGTCCGAGTCGGTGGCCAAGATCGCGACGTCGCTGAATATCGGCATCGACGCGCTGGCCTTCATCGACGATCAGCCGTTCGAGCGCGAGGAGGTCGCGTTCGCGCACCCCGGCGTGCTGTGCATCGACGCGGTGCACGCCGGCGAGCTCGCGGCGCGGCCGGAATTCACGCCGAAGTACATCACCGAGGATTCCGCCGCCCGCCGGGCCATGTACCTCGCGAGCATCGACCGGACCAAGGCCGAGGAGGAATTCACCGGGAACAGCGAGAAGTTCCTGGCCACCCTGGGCATGGAGTTCACCATCAGCCGGGCGCAGCGCAAGGATCTCGGTCGCGCCGAGGAACTGGTGGTCCGGACGAATCAGCTGAATTCCACCGGCATCATGTATTCGGCGGAGGAGCTGGCCGATCGATGCGATTCGGATCGGCACCTGTTGCTGATGGCCGAGTTGAAGGATGTCTACGGCTCCTACGGCCAGATCGGGCTCGCCTCGGTCGAATTGGGCGAGCGTGAGTGGAAACTCGAGCTGCTGCTGATGTCGTGCCGGGTGATGTCGCGCGGGGTGGGCACGGTGCTGCTCAATCACACTGTGCGGCTGGCGCAGCAGAGCGGCGCTCGCCTGGTCGCCGCGTTCGTGCCGACGGGACGCAACCGGATCATGTACGTCACTTACCGTTTCGCGGGCTTCGAGGAGCTCGGCGAGCGCGACGGCGTGCAGGTGCTCGGTGCTCCGCTGTCGGCGCCGCCCGAGCCGCCGGAGTACCTGAAGCTCAGCACCGGCCCGGGGGTGTAGGGATGTCGACCGCCGTGACGTCGCCGTGGGTGCCGTATCCCGCGCCGCCGGCGCCGGCCGCACAGGTGACGCTGTACTGCCTGCCGCACGCGGGGGCGGGCGCCTCGGGGTTCCTCGAATGGCGCCGCGTGCTGCCGCCGGAGATCTCGGTGGTGCCGCTGCAACCGCCGGGCCGGGAAATGCGGTTCCGGGACCGGCCGTACGACGATGTGCATCCGTTGGTCGACGACCTGCTCGACGCGATGGCGGGGCAGTGGCGGACGCCGTTCGCGCTGTTCGGGCACAGCATGGGCGCGCTCATCGCCTACGAGCTGGCCCGCAGGCTGTGCGCCGAGGGGCACCCGAGACCGGTGCATCTGTTCGTCTCGGGCAGGCGGGCGCCGCAGGTGCCCGCGCGGGAGCCGCTCATCCACGAGGCGGACGAGGCCGAATTCGCCGATGTCGTACGGAGTCTCGGTGGAACGCCCGACCAGGTTCTGGCGGACGAGACGTTGCGGGCGAACCTGTTCACGCTGCTGCGTGCGGATTTCGCGGTGAACGAGACCTACCGATATCGGCCGGGGCCGCCGCTCGACCTGCCGGTCACGGTGTTCGGCGGCACCGCCGATCCGAAGGTAGCGCCGAGCGAGCTGACCGGGTGGCGCGATTGCGCCGCCGGGCCGGTCGGCGTGCGGCTCGTCGCGGGCGGCCATTTCTTCGTCGTCGCGCAAAGAGCAAGTGTGCTCGACCATATCGCGCGCAAACTGATTCGGACCGAAGCCACTCGCGCCGAACCTCTCGACTGCTCCAGGAGTGCCACGCAATGACTATCGAACTGCAAAATACCGGCCGCGCAAGCCAAGTCGACGATCCGGACTGCGCCGCCGCCACTACCCTGGTCGAGCTGCTGACCGCCAGGGCGCTGCGGCAACCCGACGACACCAGGTTCATCTTCCTCGGTGACGGCGAGAACGAGACCTCGGCGCTGACCTACGCCGCGGTCGACACCGCCGCACGCGCCATCGCCGCCCGGCTCGGTACCGTTGCGCGCCAGGGGGATCGGGCACTGCTGCTGTACGCGCCCGGCCTGGACTTCGTCGAAGCCTTCTACGGTTGCCTCTACGCCGGGATCATCGCGGTGCCGGTCGCGCCACCGCAGATCAGCAAGCTGGAGAGCTCACTGGCCCGGCTGGCCGCCATCCGGGCCAACGCCGGCGCGCAGCTGATGCTCACCACCTCCGACATCGCGGGCCAATTGGCCGCCATCCCGGCCGGATTCGACGGGTTCGCCGGACTGGAGACGCTCGCCACCGATACCATCGACCGCAGCGCGGCGACCGATATCGAGTTGCCGGTGATCGCCGCCGATTCGGTGGCCTACCTGCAATACTCCTCGGGCTCCACCGGTCAGCCGAAGGGCGTCGTACTCACCCACCACAATGTGCTGAGCAACAACGCGCTGGTGCGGGACAACGCCGAACTCGGCAGGCAGAGCTGGGGCGTGTCGTGGTTGCCGACCTACCACGACATGGGGCTGCTCTCCGCGGTCACGCAGCCGATCTTCAGTGACTCCACCATTGTCAAGATGTCGCCGCTGTCGTTCGTCCAGCAGCCGGTCCGCTGGATCGCCGCCCTGGCCAAGTATCAGGCGGTGATCACCGCCGCGCCGAACTTCGCCTACGCGCTTGCGGTGCAGCGGGTTTCGGCCGAGCGGGTGGCCCAGTTCGATCTGTCGCAGCTGAAGATCGCGCTGTGCGGCGCGGAGCCGATCCGGCCCGCCGCGATGGCCAAGTTCGCCGCACACTTCGCGCCCGCCGGGCTGGACGCGCGGTCGTTGTTCCCGTGCTATGGCCTCGCGGAGGCGACCCTGTTCGTCACCGGCGGTCCGCTGGGCAGCGGCGTGCGCACGCGCAAGGCGGATCCGGAACAGCTTGCGGCGCACCGCTTCGTGCCGGACGAGGCCGACGGGCGCGAGATCGTGTCGAGCGGCCGGACCAACGACGGGTTCACCATGGCGATCGTCGATCACGAGACACTGCACACCCTGCCCGACGGGCAGATCGGCGAGATCTGCATCGCCGGAGACAGTGTCGGCCAAGGCTATTGGGAGTCGCCGGAACTGTCGGCGGAGTCGTTCGGTATCCGGCTTCCGGACCGCGACGGCAGTTTCCTGCGGACCGGCGATCTCGGCTTCCTGCTCGACGACGAGCTGTACGTGACCGGCCGGCTGAAGGATCTGATCATCGTAGATGGGCATAACCACTACCCGACGGACATCGAAGCGACGGTGATGGCCAGCCACGACGCGCTCCGGCTCGACCGTTGCGTTGCCTTCCAGGTCGACGGCGCGGTGAACGCGGGAATCGTGGTGGTGGCCGAGATCGATCGAGGCTGGCAGATCGTGGACGACGTCCACGACAATGCGGCTGGGGTCAAGCAGGTCCAAGCCGGTGAGGTCGACCGGGCCGTCCGGGCCGCGGTCGGGGAGAAGCATGGGCTGCGGCCCAGCGACGTCGTGCTCGTCGAGGCCGGCACGCTGCCGCTGACCTCCAGCGGAAAGTTGCAGCGCTACGCGGCGAAGGCGACCTACACCGGCGGCGGGTTCACGAAGCTGGGTTGACGTCTTCCTCGTCCGGGGCACAGGCCAACTGCAGGATTCGGCCGAACAGATCGTTCTGCACTGTGCCCTGGTCGGGGATCTCCTCGATGGACAACCCGTTCGACAGCGCGAGCGCGACGATCCCCATTTCATAGGGGCTGATCCGCAGGGTCAGGTTGCGCCGCCGCGCTTCCGCCTCGACGAAGTCGGCGATGGTCTGCCGGAGCTGGCGGCGCAGCACGCGGAACTGCTCGGCGATCCGCGGATCGCGGACCACGCGCAACCAGAACTCGACGAACAGGATCTGCCAGTCCTGCTCGGAGACCAGCGCGTCATTGATCTGCCGGCCGATCGCCGCGGCCGGGTGCGTACCGCCGGCATCGTCCATCGATCGCTCGAGCGTGGTCTTCGCCGCCGCGATCCGGCCGATGACCTGCTCTTCGAGCAACGCGAAGAACAGCTCGTCCTTGCTCGAAAACCGGGAATACACCGCACCTTTGGTGAAGCCGGCGGCCGCGGCGACCTCGTCGAGG
The DNA here is from genome assembly GCF_008704205.1 of Nocardia colli. Classification (GTDB taxonomy): domain Bacteria; phylum Actinomycetota; class Actinomycetes; order Mycobacteriales; family Mycobacteriaceae; genus Nocardia; species Nocardia colli. Next base: position 163,346 of record NZ_VXLC01000003.1, read on the forward strand.
CTGGTCCGGTCGAAGCCGTTGCGCGCGAACTCGGCGGCCGCGGCGGCCAGAATCCGGCTCCGCATCTCCGCGGAACTGAGCCGACGCCGAATTTCCGGTCGTGGCATTGACACCAACCTCCTGCCGGTCGATACTCATTGGTATCGAATACTGGCGAGAATCGTACCACCAGCGCACGACACGTCAGATGGGGATCATATGTCGACACCAGTCCGGGGCAATGGAGCACCGGTGCGGGTGCTACTGACCGAAGTTTCCAGTCTTACCGCTCGCGAGTTCCTGTCCGTGCTTGGCCCGGCGGGCTATCACCTGGAAGCGTTGTCCGCCAGTGCCTTTGCCCTCGGCCGCTGGAGCGTATGGCTCGAGCGGGTGCACCGCGGCCCGGCCGCGGGCGCCGATCCGGAGGGATTCGCGCGGGCGCTCACCGCGGTGACCCGGGATCGCGCGTTCGATGCCGTGCTCTCGACGCACGAGGATGTCGTGTTGTTCGCGGACCGGCGTTCGCTGTTCCCGGCCGACCTGCCATTGGCGATCTCGCCCGCGGCCAGCGTGGCCCGCGTCGCGAGCAAGCTCGAATTCGCCCGGCTCGCCGACGATCTCGGCCTGCCGCAACCGGACTGGGTGCGGCTGACCGAGGACCGGCAGTCCTTCGAATACCCGTACTACGTCAAGGCCGCGTTCGGCACGGCGGGCAACGGCGTGCGCCTGGTGACCGACGACCGCAGCCGGGTCCGCGCGCCACAGGATCTCGCGCGGCGCGGTCCGCTGCTCGCGCAACGGTTCGCCCGCGGGGAGTACGCGCAGGTGCAGGGGATGTTCGAGCACGGGCGACTGGCCGCCGTGCACACCTCCGAACAGCGGGCGACCGGGATCGGCGGCAGCGCGGCGGCCAGAGTGAGCGTCGATCACGAGTTGCCGCGCAAGCACATCGCGTTACTCGGCGATGCGCTGGCCTGGCACGGCGGGCTGACCATGGATTACTTCCACGAGGACGGCGTGCCGCAATACATCGAATGCAATCCGCGCACGGTCGAGCCGTTCAACGCGGCCGCCAGCGGCGTCGACCTTCCGGTACTGGCCGTGCGGCTGGCGCGCGGGGACAGCCTGCCCGATGGTGTGCAGGTCGGCAGGCCCGGCGTCCGCACGCACAGCCTGGCCGCGATCAGTCTCGGCGTCGCCGCCACGACGGGTAGGCGGCGCGCGGTGCTCGGTGAGGTCAAGGCGGCGCTGGCCAAGCGCGGAACCTACCGGGACAGCACCGAAGCCCTGACCCCGCCGGCCGATCCGCTGAGTCTGCTGCCGCTGGCCGTGATCGTGTCCGGTCTGCTGCTGCGCCCCCGCCTCGCCGACACGCTTGCCGCCAGGGCGGTGCGCAACTACGCCGTGCTGCCCGCCCGCCGTGACCCCGATCCGACGCACCCTTAGGAGCACCGCTTATGGCCCGCCTGCTGTACACCCTCGGCGCATCGTGTTTCCGGCATCGGTGGGCCGTCGTGTCGGGGTGGTTGCTCCTGCTGATCGCGACGGGCGTGCTCGCGCTGGTGCACGGCGGCACGCCGACCAACACCTTCGTCGTCCCCGGCACGGAGGCGCAGTCGAGTATCGAGTTGATCAAAACCCGGATGCCGCAGGCCAATGCCGGGGGAGCGACCGCACGGGTGGCGATCCAGGCGGCGAAGGGGGAGCGGGTGACGAGCCCCGCGGGCGCGGTCGCGATCGGTCAGGCGGCCGGTGCGATCGGCGCGCTCGATCATGTTGCGTCCGTGCGCAGCCCGCTCGATCCGCAGAACCGGGGGATCTCGCTGGACGGGCGGGTGGCCATGATGGTGGTGACCTATGACATCACCTCCGGCGAGCTGACCGCCGCGGACCGGACCGGGCTGGACCGCGCGGTTTCCCCGCTGCGCGACGCCGGTCTGGTCGTCGAGATCGGCGGCACCGCACGGGAAGAGCCGATCCCGACCTCGCCGCTCGAGCTGGCCGGTCTGGTCATCGCGCTGGTGATCCTCACCGCGACCTTCCGCGCCGTGCTGGTGGCGGGGTTGAACATGCTGACCGCCGTCGTCGGCGTCGGCGTCGTCACCTTCGTCATCATGGTGACCAGCTCGGTCGTCGAATTGCACCTGACGGCACCGGTGCTCGCGACGATGATCGGCCTGGCGGTCGGCATCGACTACGCGCTGCTGATCCTGTCCCGGTATCGCGCGGAGATCGCCGGGGCGCCCACTCGCGCGGAGGCGGCAGGCCGCAGCGTGGCGACCGCGGGCAGCGCCGTCGTGGTCGCCGGGGCCACGGTGTTGATCGCGCTGGCCAGCCTGGCCGTGGTCGGGATCCCGTTCCTCAGCGGGATGGGCCTGGCGGCGTCGATCGCGGTCGCGATCGCGGTGCTCGTCGCGCTGACCCTGCTGCCCGCCCTGCTCGGTATCGCAGGCGGGCGGATCGCCCCGAATGTGGTGTCCGACGCGACTTCGCGCGGCCGGGACGGGCGGTGGATCCGGTTCGTGGCGCGCCGGCCGGTGGCGGTCATCGTGGTCTGCGTCGGGCTGCTCGGCGTGCTGGCGCTGCCGATCGGCAGCATGGCCACCGGGCTGCCCAACGATGAGACGATGCCACCGAGCTTCGGCAGGCACAAAGCCGCGGATATTCTCACATCCGGCTTCGTCGCCGGGGTCAACGGCCCGTTGATCGTGGCTGTCGATCTCGGCGAGACCTCTGATCCCGTGCACGCGAGTTCGCAGATCGCGCAACGACTTCAGGCGCTGCCGGGCGTAGTGGCGGTGTTGCCGCCGCAGCTCGACGCCGCGAATGATCTTTCGATCATCACCGTGATCCCGGCGACCGGGCCGTCCAGCAAGGCCACCCGGGATCTGGTCGACCGGATTCGGGATACCGCGCCGGATGCGTTGGCGGACAGCGGTGCTCGCGTCTCGGTCACCGGGGACGTTGCCTTGGCGATCGATACGTCGAGGAAGCTCGGGGATTCGCTGCCGATCTATCTGTTCATCGTCGTCGCGTTGACGCTCGTGCTGCTCACCGTGTTCTTCCGATCGATATTCGTGCCGCTGATCGCGGCGGCCGGCTTCCTGCTCACCGTGGGCGCGGCGCTGGGCTGCGCGACGGCGGTGATCCAATGGGGTTGGCTGGCCGATGTATTCAGCGTCGACCAACCCGGGCCGCTGATCTGCGTGCTGCCGATCCTGGTCACCGGCGTCCTCTACGGGCTGGCCATGGACTATCAGGTGTTCCTGACCACCCGGATCAGCGAGCAACGACGCGGTGGCGCAACGCCTTCCACGGCGGTGACCAGTGGCTACTCGCGCAGTGCGCGGGTCATCGTGGCCGCCGCGGCCATCATGGTCGCCGTATTCGGCGGGTTCGCGTGGTCGCAGGATCAGATCGTGCAGGCGCTCGGATTCACGCTCGCGGTGGGTGTGCTGATCGACGCGTTCGTGGTCCGGCTGACGCTGGTGCCCGCGGCGATTCTGGTGCTCGGCCGGGTGGCGTGGTGGTTGCCGAGCCGGCTGACTCGGGTGCTGCCCGAACTCGATCTCGAGGGTTCGCGATTCGACCATCGGGAGGCCACGGCGGCCGATGTCGCGCACGTCACCGAGGTCGATCAGAAGGTGTCGAGAAGATTGGGCAGCCCGGATTCGTAACGCTGCCGGTCGATCTGCTTCGCGGCGTCGAATTGCGGTAGGCGGTAGAGCTCGAACACTCGGGCTCTGGCTGCGGAGGAGCCGGCGGCATCTAGGAGGGCGTTGACCGCCGCGCGGCCGGATTCGTTGGCGCCCTCCATGGTTGCGAGGTCGACGTTGGTGCGGACGTAGTCGCCGGCCAGGAACAGGTTGGGGATGTCGGTCTGCGCGGTCGGGCGGAGGTCCCAGGAGCCCGCGGTGTTGATCAGCAGGGGTTCGTCGTTGGTGTTGGTGCGGTCGGCGGCGGACCACTGGATGGCTGGGTCGAGGAACCAGGAGTGCAGGCTGTCGTCGCGCAGCAAAGCTTTGTTGTCGCCGTACAGACCGGCTTTGAGTTGTGCCCAGACCTCGGCGGCGATCTCGTCGCGGGTGCAGTCGCAGGCGGGCTTGCCGTACCGGATGCCGGGGGTGTTCCAGTCGGAGATGTCGACGGAGAGGATGTCGCGGACGGTGCCGTCGCCGTAGTCGCGGGGGAGGTCGCGCTGCTGCCAGAATTGGGCTTGGTTGAGGGCGCTCAATGCCCAGGGGGAATCGAGAAAGCCCAAGTGGCCCTCGATGATCGGGGCGTCGGTGGTGAGGTAGTACTGGATGCCGTTCATCCAGTCGGTGGTGAGTCCGTGCATTCGGGTCAAGTTTGCGTCGAGTGCCGATATCGCTGCGTCCCACAGGGTTCGAGCGCGTTCGGCGGGCATGGCGCAGACGAACCAGTCGGCGTCGATCCGCGTGGTCGTGCCATTGCTGTTGCGGGCGCTTGCCGAGGTTATGCGACCGCCGTTCGCCTGCAACGATTCCACGGTCACCCGGGTCTGGAATCGTACGCCGAGTCTGGTCAGGTGAGCCACCCACGGATCGATCCACGCCTCGTTGGTGGGCAGGTTGAGGACTCGGTCGGGTGCGCCGTCATTGCCTTGCAGGACAAGGGCGGCGAGGAACGCGTCGGCCATGTTCCCGATGGTGCGGGCGCTGGCGACCTGTTCCTTGGCGGCTACCAGGGCGCGAGTCAGAGCCTTGGACAGGAAGCGGCGGTAGGCCTCGGACTTGCCGGGCGCGCGGACGAAATCGAGCCAGGACACGTATTCCCATTGGCCGTAACGACGTTCGTCGCAGCTCGTGAGAAACATGAGCATACGGGTGCCGAACTCGGCTGCCTCGAGCGGCGGCACCTGGAGGCCGATCCGGGTGCCGCCGATCAGGGTCTGGACGATGTCCTGCGGGGTGAGCACCGACGGTAGCTCCGGGGTGAGGCCATAGCTCGACTCCTCCGATAACGCGTGGTCTGCCGGCGGATCGGGGTCGACCTCGCTGCCTGGAGGGTTTCTAGCAAGAACAATTACTCGCGTTCAATTCGCGTTCCGACCCGCGTTCGACGGTCAGGTCGCCGGTGCGGCGTTGGCAGAAACCGTGATGACACCGGTTGGTTCGGGGTGCGCTAAGGTGCCTGACCTGTGCAATCGCGTTGTGGGCGGCACCGGACCGTACTCAACGGTCCGCAATGCGAGTCGAATACGAGTAGGTCGATCGTGGGTGGGTATCGCCGGATCGTGACTTTCGACCTGACACCGACCGCGGCGCAGCATGATCTGGCCAAGCGGGCGCACGAGTTCGCGGAAGAGTGCATTCGGCCGGTGGCGGCCGAGTACGACCGGGCGCAGGAGTTTCCGTGGCCGGTGCTCGAGGAGGCGGCGGAGCGGGGGTTCTACAGTCCGCTGTTCTATCGGGACCTGATCGGGGATCCGACGGGGTTGTCGTTGCCGATGTTCATGGAAGAGCTGTTCTGGGGTTGTGCGGGCATCGGATTGGCGATCGTGATGCCCGCGTTGGCGCTGTCGGCGATCGGGCAGGCCGCGACGCCGGAGCAGATGTTGCAGTGGGCGCCCGAATGTTTCGGCACGCCCGGGGATCTGAAGCTCGCGGCATTGGCGATCTCGGAACCCGAGGGCGGCAGTGATGTGCGGAATCTGCGTACTCGCGCGGTGCGCGACGGTGACGACTGGATCATCGACGGTCACAAGATGTGGATCGGCAACGGCGGCATCGCCAACGTGCACGTGGTGAACGCGGTGGTGGACGAGGAGCTGGGGCACCGCGGGCAGGCGCTGTTCGTAGTACCCGGCGGCACACCGGGATTGGAGCTGGTGCGCAAGCTCGACAAGCTGGGCTGCCGGGCCTCGCACACCGCGGAATTGAAGTTCGACAGCGTGCGGGTGCCGATGGAGAACCTGCTCGGTGGGGTAGACAAGCTCGAGCACTCATTGGCGAAGCGGCGTGCAGCGGTCCGCACCGGCGGCCGGTCCGGCTCGGTCACTCTCGGTACCTTCGAACAAACCCGTCCGATGGTGGCCGCGCAGGCGCTCGGAATCGCCAGGGCCGCACTGGAATACATGACCACCTACGCGAAGGAACGGCAAGCCTTCGGCGCACCGATCCTCGACAACCAGGGCATCGCGTTCCCGATCGCGGACCTGGCCACGCAGATCGACGGAGCCCGGCTGCTGACCTGGCGCGCGTCCTGGATGGCCGCGAACGGCGTGCCCTTCGAACGCGGCGAAGGCTCGATGTCGAAGCTGGCCGCCAGTGAGGTGGCCGTGAAAGCCACCGAACGCGCGATCCAAACCCTCGGCGGCTGGGGTTACATCAGCGACCATCCGGTGGAGAAGTGGTACCGCGATGCCAAGCTGTACACCATCTTCGAAGGCACCAGCGAGATCCAGCGCATCGTCATCTCGCACGCGCTCGGCGCGGCCGAAGGCAGGCCGCCGCTGCACGTCGACCTGGAACCCTCAGGCGGCCCGCTGAACAAAGTGTTCGGTCGCGGCACCGAAGCCAGAAGCAAAGCCGCCGCAGCGGCATTGAACATGCGCGACCGCGTCCCGAGCCCGATCATGAAGGCCGCGTTGAAGTTTCTCCGCCCACCCCGCTGAATCCCGAAAAGACAACTCAGGCCGACCCTCGGGGCCGGCCTGAGTTGTCTTCAGTTGGAAGCTCGATCAGCTGAGGTCGAAGCGATCGTTGTTGACCACCTTGACCCACGCGGCGACGAAGTCGTTGACGAACCTTGCCCCGGAGTCCTGCTGGGCATACACCTCGGCGATCGCGCGCAGTACCGAGTGCGCGCCGAAGACGAGGTCGTTGGCGGTCGCGGTCCAGGTGGTCTTACCGGTGCGGTCGTACCCCTGATACACGTTCTCCGTCGACTCCGAGGCCTTCCACTCGGTGTTCTGGTCGAGCAGGTTGACGAAGAAGTCGTTCGTCAACGTGCCTGGGCGGTCGGTGAATACGCCGTGCTCGGTGCCGCCGTGGTTGGCGCCGAGCGCGCGCAGGCCGCCGATCAGGACGGTCAGCTCCGGCGCGGTCACATCGAGCAGGTACGCCCGCTCGAGCAGCAGCCGCTCGAGCGGAGCCTTCTCCCCGGCCCGCACGTAGTTGCGGAACCCGTCGGCGCGCGGTTCGAGCACCGCGAACGACTCCACGTCGGTGTTCTCCTGCGACGCGTCGGTCCGGCCCGGCGCGAACGGCACCGTGACCTCGTGGCCCGCGTCCTTGGCCGCCTTCTCCACCGCCGCGGAGCCGGCGAGGATGATCAGGTCGGCCAGCGAGACCTTCTTGCCGCCGGTCGCGGAGGCGTTGAAGTCCTGCTGGATCTGCTCCAGCACGGGCAGCACCTTGGCCAGCTCGGCGGGTTCGTTGATCTCCCAGCTCTTTTGCGGTTCGAGCCGGATGCGGGCGCCGTTGGCGCCGCCGCGCTTGTCCGTACTGCGGAAGCTCCCCGCGGACGACCACGCGGTCTTGACCAGTTGCGGAACCGACAGGCCGGACTCGAGCACCTTGCTCTTCAGCGCCGCGATGTCCTGCTCGTCGATCAGCGTGTGGTCGACGTCCGGCACCGGGTCCTGCCACAGCTGCGGCTCCGGCACCCACGGCCCGAGGTAGCGGCTGACCGGGCCCATGTCGCGGTGCAGCAGCTTGTACCAGGCCTTGGCGAACGCCTCGGACAGCTCCTCCGGGTGCTCCAGCCAGCGTTGGGTGATCTCCCGGTAGATCGGATCCTCGCGCAGGGCCAGGTCCGAGGTCAGCATGGTCGGGGTCCGGCCGGGGCCGCCGAACGGATCGGGGATGGTGCCCGCGCCCGCGTCGTCCTTCGGCTTCCACTGCCACGCGCCGGCGGGGCTCTTGGTCAGCTCCCACTCGTAGCCGTAGAGGTTCTGCAAGAAGCCGTTGCCCCACTGGGTCGGCGTCGACGTCCAGACGACCTCGAGACCGCTGGTGATGGCGTCCTTGCCCTTGCCGGAGCCGTAGGCGCTCTTCCAGCCCAGGCCCTGCTGCTCGATCGGCGCGCCCTCGGGTTCGGCGGCGACCAGGTCGGGGTTGCCCGCGCCGTGCGTCTTGCCGAAGCTGTGGCCGCCGACGATCAGCGCGGCGGTCTCCTCGTCGTTCATCGCCATGCGGCCGAACGTGTCCCGGATGTCGCGCGCGGAGGCCACCGGATCGGGCTGACCGTTCGGGCCCTCCGGGTTCACGTAGATCAGGCCCATCTGCACGGCGCCGAGCGGGCCGGACAGTTCACGGTCGCCGCTGTAGCGCTCGTCGCCGAGCCAGGTGTCCTCCGGGCCCCAGAAGATCTCCTCCGGCTCCCAGATGTCGGGGCGGCCGAAGCCGAAGCCGAAGGTCTGGAAGCCCATCGAGTCGAGCGCGACGTTGCCGGCGAACACCAGCAGGTCGGCCCAGGAGATCTGGTTGCCGTACTTCTGCTTGACCGGCCACAGCAGCCGGCGCGCCTTGTCCAGGTTCGCGTTGTCCGGCCAGCTGTTGAGCGGCGCGAATCGCTGCGCGCCCTGCCCGCCGCCGCCGCGACCGTCGGCGATCCGGTAGGTGCCGGCCGCGTGCCAGCTCAACCGGATGAACAGGCCGCCGTAGTTGCCGTAGTCGGCCGGCCACCAATCCTGCGAATCGGTCAGCACCGCCGCGACATCGGCCTTGAGCGCGTCGACATCGAGCTTGGCGAACTCCGCGGCGTAGTCGAAGTCGGCGCCGAGCGGGTTGCCCTTCGGCGAATGGGCGTGCAGCACCGAGACGTCGATCTGCTCCGGCCACCAGTCGGCGTTGGTGTGCGGGCGCTGATCGGTCTTGACCGTGGGGGACGGGATCGCCGGGTTCTCGCTCTCGCTTTCGCTGCGAGTCTCGGAACCTGGGGTGGGGCTGTCGGTCACGACATTCCTTCCTGAATTGTGATGCGGGCTGCGATCAGGGACGGACGGAGGCGGCCTGCGCGGCCGCACAATCGGGGCATAAACCCCAGTAGATGACCTCGGCCTCGTCGATCACGAAGCCGCTGTCGTCGGACGCGGTCAAACAGGGGGCCTCGCCGATCGCGCAGTCGACGTCGGCGATGGCACCGCACGTCCGGCAGACGACGTGGTGGTGGTTATCGCCGATCCGCGTCTCATAGCGGGCCACCAGGCCGGACGGTTGGATGCACCGGAGCAGGCCGGCCGCGGTGAGGGTGTGCAGCGAGTCGTACACCGCCTGGTGCGACACCGCCGACAGCCGCGCGCGCACGGCGCGGATGATCGAATCCGTATCGGCGTGCGGATGTTCGTGCACCGCGCTCAACACCGCGACCCGCGGAGCGGTCACGCGCAACGAAACTCCGCGCAACATCTGCTGGAATTCGGTGGCCGTGGGCACGCCTGGAAGTCTTGCCGGTCTTCTTGAACGAGTCAAGCATTGACATCGGCGGCCTCGGCACCGATGCTGACCAGTCGCTGTTGTGTTCGAACGGGTGCGCGGGTACTTTTGCGGACAGGTTCAGACACGAGCCAACGGTAGTCACTGCTTCGAGCATGCCCGTTTCGGCGGAGCCCGGGCCGCGGCTACACCCGATCACGCTGGGCGGCAGGTCCGTTCGGCGCTGACCCGGAGCGTTGTGCATGGCGAATCAGGTGAGTCCGCGGCGGCCGCGAATGTCCCGGCGGTTGTTGTCGCATAACCATCCACCATCGAACACCGGTGTGTTCGCCCACGGGCAGCTTCGCATTCGGGGCGAGACGCCGCGACCGGGTCTGCGTTTGCTGACCGTCCTCGGTGAACTCGATCTGGCCACCTCGCCGCTGCTGGATCGGGTCGTGCGCGACAGCGAACGCATTCCGGCGATGGTGGTGGACATGAGCGAGGTCGCGTTCCTGGGCTTCGCGGGAGTCGACGTGCTCGTGCGCGCCGCCGAACGGGCGGACGACGGCCGGCGCCGGTTCGCGGTCGTGGTGTCGACCCGGCCGACGCAACGCGCATTCGAACTGACCGGAGCCTACGCGTGGATAGGGTGTTATCCCCGGTTGGACATGGCGCTCCGGGCGGTCGCCGAGTAGCCGAGCCGGTGCCCCGCGCTATCTTGCGTCGCCCCAACACTTCTGGCAGGTTCGGAGATGGTCTCTGCGCGTAGCGCCGCGAGGTCGAGCATCGGCGGCGCCGAGACAGGCCGGTGGCAGCGTCTTTGGTCTGTCGGCGGATTCGATCGAATGGTGAGGACACCATGGACTCTGCGCTTGTTTCGGTAGGTTTGCCGCTGGTTCTGATTGTGATCATGTTCGGGTTGGGGCTCTCGCTCACCGTCGCGGACTTCACTCGAATCGCGAAGAACCCCAAGGCCGTTGCCATCGCGCTGATCTGTCAGCTGCTGGTGTTGCCGTCGATCGCGTTCGGACTGGTGCTGCTGTTCGATCCGTCGCCGGTGCTCGCGATCGGGGTGCTGCTGCTCGCCGCGTCGCCGGGCGGGACGGCGGCGAACCTGTTCAGCCACCTGTTCCACGGGGACGTCGCGCTGAATGTGTCGCTCACGGCGGTCAATTCGGTGATCGCGGTGGGCACCGTGCCGCTGATCACCAACTTCGCCATCGGCTACTTCGACCCCGATGGCGCGGCCACGGTCGGGTTGCAGTTCGGCAAGGTCGTTCAGGTGTTCGCGATCGTGCTGATCCCGGTCGTGCTCGGCATGCTGGTCCGGCGCTGGTCGCCGAACTTCGCGGACCGGATGGACAAGCCGGTGCGGATCGGCTCCGCGCTCACGCTGACGCTGGTGATCGGTGCGACGATCATCGACCAGCGCGCCGACATCGTGCCGTACGTCCGGGCGATCGGCGTGGCGATGATCCTGTTCTGCGTGATCAGTCTGACCGTCGGCTATCTCGTCCCGCGCGTGCTCGGCGTCGAGGGCCGCCAGGCGATCGCCTGCTCGATGGAGGTCGGCATCCACAACGGCGTCATCGCCATCACCATCGCCATCAGCGTCCTGGACAGCACCGAAATGGCCATCCCCGCAGCGGTTTACGGCGTCGCGATCTTCCCGCTGGCGGCCGGGTTCGGCTGGCTCGTCACCCGTCGCAACCCGCGACCGGACCCCCACGATGTTCCCGAGGTCTCCGCTGTGGCCGGGTTCGGGCCGGTGGCCGGAAGTCCCGAGGCGATGCTCGGCGAAGCCGCGTCGTACCAACCGTTTTCCCGCACCGAAGACGACCCGAAACCCTCGAGCTGACGACGCCAGTCAGCGCAGGTACCAGCCGGTGCCACCGATCGGGGTCTCCTTCTCGATGCGGGGCACATGCTGATCGAAGAAGAGTTTCGCGGTGAGCTCGGCTCGGCTCCGAACCTCTAGCTTGCCGAAGACCCGCTTGATGTGGTCGTCGACGGTGTACGCGGACAGGGCCAGCAGCCGGGCGATCTCGGTTCGGGAGAACCCGCGCGCGAGCAGGCCGACGACTTCGCGTTCCCGCTGGGTGAGCCGGTAGACGTCGGCGACCAGTGCCGCGATCTCGACCGGGCGGGTGGCCTCGATGATGATCGAGAGTTGCTCGTCGGGACCGGGCAGTCGTTCGGCGTGCAGGGTGAGCCAGCGTCCGGCCCTGGTGCGGACGCGGCTGCGCGCGCGGCCCGGTCGCGACCTGGCCTGGTGCGCCAGATTCAGTACGCAGTAGGGCAATTCGCGCTGCGGGTCGACATCGTCGTCGACCTGGTCGAGCCAGCGGGCGGCCGTCGGGCTCGTGGTGATCGGGTCGAGTTCCGGAGTCAGCAGGATCAGGCCGGGGCCGTTGATGTCCTCGCCCACCGCGATCTCGGTCAGCGTCAGCTCCCGGCGGATCGCGTCGGCGACCGCGCCGGTGGCCCGGGCGGCCAGCCGGGTGTCCGCATCGGCGAAGCCGGGGGCGTCGGCGGCCCGGAACAGGATCAGCGCACCCCACACGTTCGCGTTGCCGCCGAACAACACCCGCATCTCCCGCGTCATGCCGCTCGGCTCGAGCACCTGCTGATAGTGCCTGCTGGTTTCGGGATGTCCGCCGGTCGCCTCCCAGAGCGTCACCGCCCGCCGGGCGCCGCGGGCGAGCGTGGGCAGGGCGAGCGCGTCGTCGCCGCGCGCCTCGATCTCCAGCAGCTGCGGCATGTATTCGAGCGGCAGTCCGTCCCGGTGGAAGCCGCCCGTGGGCAGGACCGACGCGGGGTCGATGGTCAACGCGCACCAGGCGTCGAACGCGACGGCCTGGCGCAGCACCGCGGCCACCGCGCATTGCACGGCGACCGCACCGGACACGGTCCGGCACGCATGCTCGACGCCCGCGGTCAGCACGTCGAGCGACTTCCCCTGCATCCCCTCAGTATCGCGCGCCCGGGCGGCCCGGCGAATCCCCGGAACCGGGGATGGGCGGGGCCGGTCCGCCTCGGGAGGCTGACCGGTATGACGCGATCAACGGCCGGCCTGGCCGGCTTCACCGGCAGCCTGCTCCGTCCCGGCGACCCGGACTATCACTCGGCGCGGCGCCTGTGGAACGGTGCCATCGATCGATATCCGGGCCTCATCGCCCGCTGCCGGACGGCCGCGGACGTCGGGCTGGCGATCCGGTTCGGTGTCCGGCACGACCTGCCCATCGCGGTTCGCGGTGGCGGGCACAGCTTTTCCGGGTTGTCCATGTGCGAGGGCGGGCTGGTCATCGACCTGAGCCCGATGCGGTCGATCGCCATCGATCCACGTGACCGGCTCGCCCAGGTCGGTCCCGGGGTGCGGTGGCGGCAGCTGGATATGGCCGCCGAGGCGGTGGGTCTCGCGGTGCCCGGCGGCGAGGTCTCGCACACCGGAGTCGCCGGACTTACCCTCGGCGGCGGTGTCGGCTGGCTGTCTCGCCGATACGGTCTGAGCTGCGACAACCTCGTCGCCGCCGAACTGGTGACCGCCGACGGCGACCTGCTGGAGGTCACCGAGGACACCCATCCCGATCTGCTGTGGGGATTGCGCGGCGGTGGCGGCAATTTCGGCGTGGTCACCCGATTCACCCTGCGGCTCAACCCGATTCCGGTGCCGATGTATGCCGGGATGGCCCTGTACCCGCTGTCGGCGGAGCCGCTGTCGGTCTTTCTGGACGTGGCCCGCGACGCCCCGGACGAACTCGGTCTCAACGCCGCCCTGCTCACCGCGCCGCCCGCCCCGTTCCTGCCCGCGGAGCATCACGGCAAACCGCTGATCGCGCTGGCCGCCTGCCACACCGGCGACCTCGCCGTGGGCCAGGCGCTCATTCACCCACTGCGCGAAGTCGATTCGCTCCTCGTCGATCGGTTCGGGCCGATGCCGTACACCGCGCTCCAGTCCATGGTCGACGAGTCCGCCCGGCCGGGTCTGTCCGTGTACGGGCTGGCGGAATGGCTCGGTCCGCTCGACGATGCCGCGGTCGACCGGCTGGTCGAATCGGCCGAACAGTTCACCTCGCCGAATTCTCAACTCCTGCTCCGCATTACCGGCGGCGCGATCGCCCGGGTGCCGGAGGGCGCGACCGCTTTCGGCTTCCGTGACGCCGCCGCGCTGCTGACCGTTGCCGCTGCGTGGACGGATCGCTCGGATTCCGGTGTCGCGCATCGCAACTGGGCGCAGAACACGTGGTCGGCCCTGCATCCCTGGTCCGCGGGCGGCGGCTACGTCAATCAGCTGGGGAACGAAGGCGGCCAACGGGTACGCGAATCCTATGGCGAGGCCAACTGGCACCGGCTGGTCCAGTTGAAACGCAGATTCGACCCGGGAAACGTCTTCCATCTGAACCAGAACATCCCGCCCGGACAGCCCTGAGCCGGGCATGATCGACCGCCGAGGCGGTGCTCGGACGATCGTCGCCATGGCGGGGAAGGCGGGGAACGTTGTTATGATCGATTCGCTTTCGTAAGGGTGGCAAACGGGCCCGCAGGTGCGTTGGGGTCCGCCTGACAGTGGACAGGGGGTCGGCCGGATCCGCTTCCGCGGGAACGGCCGTGCCGCAATGGAAATACTCGTCTTGGGTCCGGTCGTGGTGCGCGCCGACGGCGCAGTGCTGGCGCTGGATCGTCCGCTGGAACGGGCGGCCCTGGTGTGTCTCGCCCTCGCGCGGGGAGTCGCCGTTCCGGACAGCAGGCTGGCGGCCGGACTGTGGGGTGACGAGGTCAGAGGGCGTCCGGTAGAACGCCTCTGGAGTGTCGTGTCCCGGCTGCGCACGACGCTGGGCGCGCACGCCGACGTGGTCGAGCGGACCGCCGGGGGATACCGATGTACCGCGACCATGCCGGATCTGCTCGCCGCCGAGTCGGCGTCCGCCCGAGTGCGAGCCGCCGAGTTGACCGGCGATCATGCGGCGGTACGGGCCGAATCTGCTGCGGCACTTGGCCACTGGCGCGGGCAGGCGCTGGCGGACGTGCGATCCGCGCCGTTGGTGGTCGCCGAGGCGCGGCGGCTGGACACCTGGCACCTGGAACTCACCATCGCCGGGATCGCGGCGGCCGTCGAGTCCGGCGACGCCGACGAGGTGGTCACCGAGTTGGCGCGGCTGGTCTCCGCGCACCCGGTGCACGAGACGCTGGGCCGGCTGTACGCGCTGGCCCTCTATCGGACGGGACGCCAAGCCGACGCGTTGAGCAGCCTCGACCGGTTGCGCCGGGCCGTGACCGACCGGCTCGGCGTCGCGGTGACCCCGGAGACCGCCACGCTGGAGCAGCGGATGCTGCGGCACGATCCGCTGCTCCGTCCGTCGTCCGACCGCGGCGTCGCCCAGCGTCCGGCCGAGGTCGAAACATCCACCACCGCTGAGATTCCCGGGCCGCTTACCTCCTTTCTCGGGCGGGAGCGCGAAATGCCCGAGCTACTTCGTCAGCTGGCCGATCCGGCGCCGGTCACGCTCACCGGCGGGCCGGGATGCGGCAAGTCACGGTTGGCGGTGGAAGCCGCTCGCGCAGTGGCTCGCGGCGGTCGCCGGGTGGTCACCGTCCAGCTGGCCGCGGTGCGGGAGGGCGATCTGGTGGGGCAGGCCATCGCCGAGGCCGCCGGGATCGACGCCGCGCCCGGTGACGAAATACCGTTGCTGGCCGCCGAATTGGACGGCGCGCTGCTGCTGATCGACAACGCGGAGCATCTGGCGGAGGAGGTTTCGGCCATCGTTGCCGCATTGTCCGCGGCCGCGCCCGGACTCACGTCGCTGATCACGTCCCAACGGCCGCTCGGGTGTGCTGGGGAAGTGGTCCAGCTGGTCAGCGCTCTGGATCGCCGAGCGAGCCTCACGCTGTTCGCCGACCGGGCCGAGATCGCCCTGGACGAGTCCGTCCAAGCCGACACGGTCGCGATCTGCGCGGCGGTGGATTGGCTGCCGCTCGGCATCGAACTGGCGGCCGGCCTCACCCGCACGCTCTCGATGAACCAACTCGCGAGACGTATCGTGGACACGCTGCGACTGCTGGTCGGCGGTACTCGGGACGGCGTCAGCGACCGGCACACCTCGCTCCGGATGGCGCTGGATTGCAGCTACCAGATCCTCGATCCCACAACGCAATCCGTGCTTCGCGGGATCGGGGTCTTCGCCGGCGGCTTCCCGCCGGACGCGGTCGCCGCGGTGCTGCCCGCCGGCCTCGGCCAGGACCGGATCGACACTGCCTTGGCGGAGTTGGAACACCGCAACCTGATCGCGGTGCTGACCGACGGCACCTACCGGCGTTGCCTGCTGCTCGAGACCGTCCGCGCCTACGCGCAGAGTCAGCTCACGGCCGAGGGTGAAATCGCCGCCGCGCGTGCGCGGCACGCGCAATGGTGCCTCGCGCACGTGCGTAGCGCCGCCGAGACGCACGGCGACGGCAGCGCGGAGGGCGCCGCGGCCATCTTCGCCGAGTGGCCGAACATCGCCGAGGCGCTGGATCGGGCACCCGGCACGCCCGCCGCCGCTACGGCGGTGCAGCTGGCGATCGCCATGCATCGGCCGTGGCTGATGCGGTCCTGGTACGCGCAGGCCGGTCGCTATTACGGCCCGCTGTTGACCGGAACCGATATCCCGGCCAACGATCGAGCGGAAGCGCTGAGCCGCTGGGCTTTTCATTGGATGATGATCGGGAAACTCGACGAGGCCGCCGATCTGCTCGACGAGGCGGCGACCCTGATCGACCCGTCCGACAGCGGACTCGTGGCCATCTCGGTGTACTACTGCCGCGGCTGCATCGACGTCGAACGCGCACGCTATCGGCACGCGATCCGCACCTTGCTCACCGCGGCCGAGTACGCGCGCCGGGCCGGGAACCTGCAGCGCGAATCCGCGTGCATCGATGCCTGCGCCTCGGCCCAATTGTTCGCCGGGGACGCGCGATCGGCGGTGGAGAACTATCGGCGAGCCGCGGACATCGACCGCGCCGAGGGCGACGAGCACGGGCTGGCCCGCGGCCTCAGCAACCTGGCCAAGGCATTGCTCGGCGTCGGGCAGATGACCGAGGCCGCGGCGTGCGCCGCCGAATCCGACGACTACGCCAAGCGATTCGATGACAGCCACATCCTCGCCTTGACCGAGCAGGTTCGAGCCGGGATCGCCGCGGCCGCAGGCGATCTCGACGCCGCCGAGGTGCACTGCCGCACCGCGCTCAGCCTCATGGGCGAGGAAATCGGCACCGCCGACATAGATCTCGCGGATGTGCTGATCGAGCGCGGCGCGCTGGACGAGGCGCGCGAGCTGGTGAATCGCGTACTCGACGACTCCGCCCCCGGCCAGACCACCTGGCTGGCCGCGCTGCCGGTATCGGCCGCGCTGGCCTGGGCAGAGGGCGATTACGCCGCGGCGGCGACCCTGGTCGACGAGACGACAGCCGCGCACGCCGCCTCCGGCTTCGGCTGGCCCCGTTACGTCAACCGCCTGGACACTGTCCGTCGCCGCCTGGCCGACCGTCAGAACTCCGAGTAGGCCACCCGACCGGGTGAACGCCGAGCGGGACCTGGTTGCGGCAAAGAGCGAGAAGAGCCTCCGCCGTGTCCCGCTCGCGGATCAGGACAGTTGGAAGGCCTCGGCCTTGGGCTCGCGGGTGGCGCGCCAGTAGCTGGTGCCGGTGCCGGGCCAGGATTGGCGGTTGCGGCCGGTGTGGTCGAGGAACCAGCTGTGGCAGCCGCCGGAGACCCACACGGATCGGTCGAGCTTGCTGTGCAGCCAGTCGTTGAAATCGCGCTGAACGGTGTCCTGCACCTCGAGCCGGGTAGAGCCCCGATTGTCCATCAGCTGAAGGCATTTCACGATGTAACGCACCTGGGATTCGATCAGGAACAGGATCGATTGCGCGCCGCCGCCGGAGTTCGGGCCCATGATCATGAAGAAGTTCGGGAAGCCCGCCACGGTCATGCCGAGGTAGGCCTCCATGCCGTCGCGCCAGGCGTCCTGGATGGTGAGTCCGTCGCGGCCGACGATGTGCTCGGTCGCGCAGCGGTTGTCGGTGGAGAAGCCGGTGCCGAGCACGACCACGTCCGCCTCGTGCAGTTCGCCGTCGGCGGTGCGGATCCCGGTCTCGGTGAACTCCTCGATGCCCGCGGTCACCAGGTCGACGTCGGGCCGGGCCAGCGACGGATAGAAGTCGCCGGAGAACAGGATTCGCTTGCAACCGAAGGTGTAGGTGGGGGTGAGCTGTGCACGCAGCTCCGGATCGGGCACCTGCTTCTTCAGATGGTGCAGCGCCATTCGCTTGAGCAAGAAGTTCCACCGGGGATGGAAGTAGCCGTAAACCGGCGCCTCGTGCAGCCAGAAGGCGGCATTCCGGTAGACCTTCATCGCGCCCGGAAAGAGCTTGAACAGGCGCTGCTCGACCGCGCTGACGGGACGATCCAGCTTCGGCAGCACCCAGTGCGGGTTGCGCTGGTACACCTCGACATGTGCTGCGGCATCGGCGATTTGGGGGACCAGCTGAATGCCGCTGGCCCCGGTGCCGATCACCGCGACGCGTTTGCCGGTCAGATCGACCGAGTGGTCCCAGCGCGCGGAGTGGAACACCGGACCGGTGAACTTCTCCCGCCCCTTGAACTCCGGGATGTGCGGCTTGTGCAGCGCACCGTGCGCGGCGATCACGGCGCGCGGGCGGTATTCGTCACCGTCCGCGGTGCGGACCACCCACCGGTCGCTGCCGTCGTCGAATTCGTAGGACACCGCCTCGGACTGGAAGCGGATATACGGTTCGAGTTCGTAATCCTTGACCACGCGCCGGATGTAATCGAGGATCTCCGGCTGCCCGGCGTACATCCGGGTCCAATCGGTATTGGGCGCGAACGAATACGAATACATCATCGACATGATGTCGCAGGCGCAGCCCGGATAGGTGTTGTCCCGCCAGACGCCGCCGACACCGTCGGCCTTCTCCAGCACGACGAAGTTGCGTTCGCCGGATTCCAGCAGTTTGATCGCCATCCCGACTCCGGCCAATCCGGTGCCGACGATCAGGACGTTCGGCTGCTCCGGGCTCACGTTGTCGGTCGATGCCATGGTTCCCTCTCACTGCTCAACACGTCCAGGCAGCCGGTGCGCTGTGCTGCCGATGCCCTGAAAACGGGTCGCCCTCGACCCTCGAAAAAAGCAAATTGCCAGCGAATGATTCGGCAACGAGCACCGACACGATTACACCACAATAGAACGCACGACGTACAGAAAAATGTTCATGCGCGTGCATGCGAGGACTGCCGGTCACACCGCCAAACGGTTGCCCGGGTCGGCGAGCCCGGCCGGGTCGGTGGTCTTACGCGCCGGCTTGGGCGCCGGCACCGTGATGGCGCCCGACTTGACCATGCCGGAGGTGAATCGTCGTGTGCCGATGGGTGTTCGGCGATCGGCGCCGTGCCCGGCCGAGTGGATGAGCGCCTTCGTCGGTTGCCACAAGCGCAGCAACGTCTGCTCGTCCGGCACATCCGCCCCGCGTGCGGCGGGTTCGCCCGCCGGTTCGCCGCCGGCGTCGGTGAGCCGCTTGGCCGCCAGGAACAGCTCGGCGACCATCCGGAGGTCTTCCTGATCGTCCTCCTCGACCGTGCTCTCGATCAGGTCGTCGATCGCATTCGGCAGCGGCAGAACATATCTGGCGACGATCTCGGCCGCGTCGTGGATTTCCATCCGCCGCCGGTGCAGCCGCTCCTGCGGCGAGACATTCCAGTTGTCCGCACGTTTGAGCTGGAAGACAACCTGCGGCGCGGCCGCCGTCAGATCCCGCCAGAGCGGATACATCCGGCGCGCGGCGCGGGATTCGCGATCCAGTCGCAGTTGCTGCACCACGGCCTGGACCGCGGACGGCACATACACCGTGACCAGCGCGGCGAAGACGAACAGCCCGGGCTCGCCGGAGGCGAATCCGTCGGCGACGAGGTTATAGGTGTTGCGGGTGAACGCATTACCCGCACCGACCGCGTCCAGCGCCACCGAGACGGCCATCATGCACACGGGCAGCGAGCTGGCCACACCGAAGCAGACCAGCGCGGCGACGGTGATCCGCTCCCACAGCGTGGTCGTCCGCCACACCGTGCCGCGAACCTTCAGGATGTAGTAGTAACCCGAAACAATAACGGGCAGAGCGGAATACAGCCCGATGTAGATGCCGTATCGCCAGCCGCCGTACTCCGCGATGGAGGTCATGCCCTGGCTGCGGGCGGGCGCGCTGAGGAACAGGAAGGCCAGCCCGATCGCCGCCGAGATCCCGATGACGATCTTGAACTGGGATCGGTAGCGCACCGGGCCGTTCTCGTGCAGCAGCGCCATTCCGAGCCCGCAGGCCCAGGCGGTCACGGTCAGCCAGTGCCAGGTGTCGAACACCGAGGGCAGGCCGCCGGGCACGAATTTCGCCACCTGACGGGCGAAGACCGGCTCGCGCAGCAGGGCCGCCGCCGCGTCGAAGCCGAGCAGAGTGTTGATCATCCGTCCGAAGACGGAGGTGTGCAGGGTCAGGGCGAGCCGAATCAGCGTGATGACAACGATGAACACCGTCGCGGAGATGGTGATCCCGGCGGGCAGATGGTCATGTGGCCACATGCTTTACAGCTCTTTCAGCATCGGATCGCGCCGCGGACCGACGGTCCTGGCGCGGAAGCCGATCAGGGTCGCCAGCAGCTCGGCCTCGTACTCCTCGATGGAGGCGTAACTGGATGCGCCGCGCGCGGCCCGCACTGTGGAGAGGTCGATTTCGTGATTCAGCGCGACTCCGCTCGTCAGGGTCGACCACTCCACCGCGGAGAGCGACGTGTCTTGTCCGTGGTCGAGCAACATGTGACTGACCTCGTGCAAAGCTACGTGCAGTTCGACGGCGGGATCGGAGGATTGCCGAAGAAAGATCACGTCGTAGCCTTTGCAGGCCAGCCACAGGCCACACAGACCGACCGGCGCGGTCGGCGGCAGCTGCAGGCGCACGATCCGCCGCCCACGGGTGCGCTCGACCGAGGCGATGAACTCCTCGATGGTCCAGTCGGCCGGCAGTTCGAGGCTGTCGACCACGGCCTGTAGTCGGGCGCGCGTGGAGATCTTGCCTCGGGTGGGCTTCCATCCGAGGCCGGAGACCTTGCGGCGGAACAGTTTCAACATTTCACCAGCCCCCTCGTCCGAACGAGGCGATCCGCGCCAGTGAGGTCCGGCTCGTCGGCATAAACGCTGGTCCGAGCTGCTGCGACAAGGCCGGTGGAATGCGGATCGTTTGTGTTCACGATTTCCTCCCCCGAGCACCTGGAGATCACACCTTGTTATCGCGCACCACAGCGGCATCGTTGCCACCGGCGCAATGTTGTTCGTCGAAGTCATCCGCTCAACGGGGAGCGCGACATTCTCCATTGTCCGGATAACTTCAGTGACCCGCATGTCGACAGACGTCGACTCGCCATAGTCGACTTGCTGGGCTGGCTTATACCCTACCTGTCACCCGGACTTCACGTAGCCGTAGTTTTCCCGTCATGGCCCCTAGATTACGCCTTTGACCTGCTCGTATGTGGGGGAATGGCGAGTCTGGAACGACTTCAAGTCGAATGTTGAAAGCGCAAGTCCCCGAGCGAATTTCAGACCGCGTCCGGGATTGCGCGAGGGCCGTCGGGCACGGCCGTCGCCCAGGCTGAGCTGGGGTTCGGGGGACACCGGACGGTATGTGACACGTGCTCGAATATGTTGTGTCTCAAACACTGTCGGAGACACGACGGAAACGCCGCGTCAGCGAATATCGTCTCCGTCGGCTTCGTGGTCGGACGGGCCGGGCTCGGCCGTGTTCTGCAGCGCCTGCAGCAGCCGGTCGATCGCCGTCTTGGGGAAGATCAGCTGATAGCCCTCGGTGTGACTGCGCGCCCGCTTCAATTCGATGCCGAGGCGGTCGAGTTCGGTGACCAGATCCACGACCGAGCGGTGCTTGCGGGTCAGGTTCTGCAGCGCACTGACGCCGCTTTCGACATCGTCGTCGTCCAGCGCGGCCGCGGGTGCGGGCGGCTCGGCGACCGGGGGCATGAGCGTGCCGCCGTGGTAGAGCGCCGAGGTCGCGCTCCCGGCCGGCAGACCGAGCGCCTCGAGCGCACGGTTGTACTTCGCCTCGGTGGTCGCGCTGATCGTGTCCACCTGCCCGCTCTCGATGCGGGACTGAACATTGCGCGTCGGACCGCCGAGGTCGTGGATGTGCTGGTGAGTTACCAGATCATCGGGAAGATTTCGCTGCCGGAACGCTTTCAGCTGCCGTCCGAACCGCTGTCCAGCCGACTCGACTTTATTACGCTTCACGGTCTCGCTGGCGCCCAATTCGTCGCCCATGGGAAGGATCGTACCACTTGTTTGCGCAGGGATGGTCATTGTGCCCACGCATCACCACTCATGCATGGTCGCAATAGCAAGATCATGCCCTTACGGCACACCCCGGGTCCCAGTATCGTCCACGACGATGCGCATCTGTGGAGCATGGACGCACACTGATGCACACGAATGTGTTGACATGAGTGCTTGTGGTAGTTAAATTCGGTACATGAGTGCGGATCTGGGCACTAGGCGTGAGGTGGGCACCGATCATGTGGAAGTTCAGCGCGACTAGCACGACTTCCAGCGCCATGATGCCTGCCCGCGTTCACCGGTCCAGCCGGCTCATAGCCGATGACTCGCCGCTTGCTCGGGGCTCGAACGGCTCGGCCCGACCGCCGAGGTCTCGTTCGAAGGGGGCCGACATCGCAGTCGGCAATAAGGGGAGTGCCGTGTTCCTCGAGGGGGGAACATGACCGTCCGCACAATATCGGCAATCGGTCGGAAACTCGACAATCAAATCAGCCTGCTCGATATCGCCTCGCTCTTGCGGTCGATGCCGCGGTTACGCGCATCGCCACGTTGAGCGAGGTTGGTCGATACGGATCCTGATCGACTCGGGGGCAACAACTTCGACGTTGCCTGCGGGGTCGATAGATGTGTGTTCACAAACGAAGGTAATGCGATGGATTCTGTGCACAGCTCCTCGAACGAGGCCGAATCGACCGCTCACGAGGGCATTGCCATCGTGGGAATCGGTTGCCGATTCCCCGGGCAAGTTTCCGATGTAGGCGATTTCTGGCAACTCTTGCTGGACGAACGCGATGCCGTTCGGGAGGTCCCGGAGGATCGGTGGACAGGCACCGCCTTCTACGATCGCGACGCGGCGCGCCCCGGCCACCTGCGCACCCGCGACGGCGGCTACCTCGACGACGTCTCCTCCTTCGATGCGCAATTCTTCGGCATCACCCCGCACGAGGCCGCGCGGATCGACCCGCAGCAGCGCCTCTTCCTGGAGACCACCTGGGAAGCGTTGCAGGACGCGGGAATTGTGCCCGAAGCGCTCGCGGGCACGAAAACCGCTGTCTACGCGGGTGTTTCGGGCCATGACTACGGCATCATCCAGCTGAACCCGGAGAACCGCTACCTCATCGGCGGTCACACGATGACCGGTGTCACCAATTGCATTGTGGCCAACCGGGTCTCGTACCTGCTCGACCTGCGCGGCCCCAGCATGACGGTGGACACCGCCTGCTCGTCGTCGTTGATCGCGATCCACCTCGCCTGTCGCAGCATCCGCTCCGGCGAGGCGTCGATGGCGCTGGTCGGCGGCGTCAGCACACTGCTCATTCCCGAGGCGACCATCGGCTTCAGCCAGGGCACCTTCCTGTCGCCGAACGGTCGCTCGAAGTCGTTCAGCGACACCGGCGACGGTTACATCCGCAGTGAGGGCTCGGGCACGATCGTGCTCAAGAAGCTGTCCGAGGCCGTCGCCGACGGTGACCACATCTACGCGGTGATCCGGGGCAGCGCGACCAACCAGGACGGCCGCACCAACGGCATGACCGTGCCGAGCGAGGACGCGCAGGCGCAGATGATCGCCGATGCCTGCCGCGACGCGGGCGTGGTGCCGTCGGACATCGGCTTCGTCGAAGCTCACGGCACGGGCACCGCGGTCGGCGACCCGATCGAGGCGCGCGCACTCGGCAAAGCGCTCGGCATCGGCCGAAATGGCAACGGGCCCTGCATCGTCGGCGCGGTGAAGTCGAACCTCGGCCATCTCGAGTCGGCGGCCGGCATCGCCGGCGTCATCAAGGCGTGCCTCGTTTTGCAGAACGGTGTGATCCCGGCGAACCTGCACGGGGCGGTGCCGAACCACGAAATCCCGTTCAAGGAACTGGGTCTGGAGCTCGCTCAGTCCCAGCAGCCGTGGCCGGGCGGCCGCCCGCGCCTGGCCGGGGTGAACTCCTTCGGCTTCGGCGGATCCAACGCGCACGTGATCCTGGAAGGCGCGCCGGAGGCGATCGACGAGACGCGGCCGGCGGACGCAGAAGCGAAGCAGGACAACGTCACCGAGCAAGAGCCGGTGCTGTTCACGCTGAGCGCGAAGACCAAGGACGCCCTGCGCGCCTACGCCGACAGCTACGCCGACTTCCTGGAGGAGTCGAGCACCGCGCTGCCCACGATCGCGGCCACCCAGGCCAAGGCGCGGGCGCACTACGACCATCGCCTCGCCGTCGCCGCCTCGTCCACCGACGAACTGCGCGACACGCTGCGTGAGGTAGCCCGCGGCTCGGCCCCGGAGGCCGTCCGCACCGGCGTGAAAGCCCCTGTCGCGCAAGACATCGCGTTCGTCTTCTCCGGCCAGGGCCCGCAGTGGTGGGGCATGGCCCGCGAGCTGCTCGCGACCAACGAGGTGTTCCGGCAGACGGTTCAGCGCATCGACGCCGAACTCGGCAAGTACGCCGATTGGACCGTGTCCGAGGAACTCGCTCGCGACGAGGCCGACAGCCGGATCGGCGAAACCTTCATCGCCCAGCCCGCCGTCTTCGCGGTGCAGCTCGGCCTGGCCGCCGTGTGGCAGAGCTGGGGCATCGTCCCCGCCGCCGTGGTCGGTCACAGCATCGGCGAGGTCGCCGCCGCCTACGTGTCGGGCGCGCTGTCGTTCGAGGACGCGGTGCGGGTCATCTTCCATCGCAGCCGGGTGCAGCAGCAGGCCTCGGGCAAGGGCAAGATGCTCGCCGTCGGCCTGCCGCTCGCCGAGGTCGAGCAGCGGGTCGCCGGCTACACCGGACGAGTCGCCATCGCCGCGCTCAACGGCCCGGAATCCGTTGCGCTGGCCGGTGATCCGGACGCGCTCGAGGAGATCGAGCGCGAGCTGAGCGCGGAGAAGATCTTCGCCCGGATGCTCCAGGTCAGCGTGGCCTTCCACAGCCACCACATGGATCCGCTGAAGGACGAGCTGATCTCCTCGCTGGACGGGCTCACCTCCGGTACGGCCACCGTCCCGATGTACTCCACGGTCTCCGCGGACATCGTGCCGACCGGCGGGCTCGACGCCGAATACTGGTGGCACAACGTGCGCGAGCCGGTGAAGTTCGCGCCGACCATCGATCGCCTGATCGAGGATCAGCACCTGGCGTTCATCGAACTGGGCCCGCACCCGATCCACGCCACCGCCATCGGCGAGCTGCTCGAGCAGCGCCACGTCGAGGGTCTCGCCGTCCCGTCGCTGCATCGCAAGCAGAGCGACCGCGCCACCCTGCTGTCCTCGCTGGCCGCGCTGTATGTGGCCGGCATCGAGCCGTCATGGGCCGCGCTGTTCGCCGGGATCGACGAGCGCGCGCAACTGCCGTTCTACCCGTGGCAGCGCGAAACCTATTGGCTGGAATCGGCTACGGCGCGGGAGCGGCGCTTCCCGGCGCTGAGCCATCCGCTCGTCGGTGAGCAGGGCCGGGTCGCGGACGAGCCGGACAAGCACGTCTGGGAGATCGTGCTCGACCCGGACCGCTTCCCCTGGCTCGACGATCACCGCGTGCAGGGCCCCATCGTCTTCCCGGGCGCGGCCTACCTGGACATGGTGCTCGGCTGTGCGGAGGACGCGTTCGGCGCCGGCCTGTACACGCTCGAGGAGGTCGAGTTCCGGCGCGCGCTGTTCGTCTTCGACGACCGCCCGGCGCCCGTCGTGCAGGTCGTGCTGACCCAGTCGATGCACTACTCGGTGTTCAGCCGCCAGGACGGCGACAAGGACTGGACGCTGCACTCGGTCGGCACCCTGCGCCGCGGCGCGCCCGACACCGAACTACCGGTGCCCTTCGCCGAGCTCGAGGCGGAGTGCCCGTTCGAGATCGAGCCCGCGAAGGTCTTCGCCAAGCTCCGCAACAACGGCCTGATGCTCGGCCCGACGTTCAAGGCGATCACCAAACTCGGCTACGCGGAACTCAAGTCGCTCGGGCGGATCGATACGCCGGCCGCCCTCGCGGACGAGGCGCCCCGGCACGCCATCCACCCGGCGGTCCTTGACTCCTGCTTCCAGTCGCTGTCCATCTCGATGGGCAACGACCCGAACAGTGAGGACAAGACGCTCTACCTGCCGGTCGAGGTCAAGCGGCTCAGCTTCTACGCGAAAGCCAAGGGCCGCGTGTACTGCTACGGGCGCGCGCAAGTCAGCGACGACATTGCGTACTGCCACGGTGATCTGTGGATCGTCAACGAGGACGGGACGCTCGTAGCAGAACTCGAAGGGTTCCGGGGCAAGTCGATCACCACGACCGCCGACGACGGCGACGCCCTGCTGCAGTGGCTCTACGAATTCCGCTGGCACCCGGAGCGGGTGCGGACCAAGACCCGCACGCCCGCCGAGTTCTTGCCTGCCCCGGCAGAGCTCGACGCCGCGGTGACCCCGCTGGTCGAGGAGCTGCGGAACTGGTCGGTCAACCGCGACTACCACGCGGTGGCCGAGGCCGAGATGGACGAGCTGTGCATCGGGTACGTGACCGAGGCGTTCTACAAGCTCGGCCTGCGATTCGTGCCGGCCCGCAACTTCGGCGTGGACGAGATCGCGGCCGAGATGGGCGTGGCCGACAAGCATCACCGGTACCTGGGTCGCCTGCTGGAACTGCTTGCGCTGCACGGAGTTGTCGAGAAGGACGACGACGCGTGGCGGCTGGTGGTCGTGCCCGATCGGGTCGACACCGCGGCGCTGCTCGCCGAGCTGCGCACGAAGTACCCGGACAAGTACGAGCCCGAGCTCGCGGTGCTGCGGCGTTGCGGCACCGAGCTGGACGCGGTGCTGCGTGACGACGTCAATCCGATCGAGTTGATCTTCCCGGAGGACGAATTCCAGTCGGTCGCCGACCTTTACGGCCCGTCGTTCTCCTTCGGCAAGGCCAATCGGATCGTCAGCAACGTGGTCGCGGAGTGCGTGCGCGACCTGCCGAGCGACCGTCCCATCCGGGTGCTGGAGATCGGTGCCGGCACCGGCGGCACGACGCCGTACGTGCTCGCCGAATTGCCTGCCGACCGTGCGGAATACGTGTACTCCGACATCACGCATCTGTTCCTCGGCAAGGCCCGCCACCGGTTCAGCGAGTACGACTTCATCGACTACCGTGTTCTCGACATCGAGAAGGACATCGAGGAGCAGGGCTTCGGCCTGCACTACTACGACATCGTCGTGGCCTCGAACGTCGTGCACGCCACCCCGAGCCTGTCCGCCACCCTGGAGAACGCCCAGCGTCTGCTGACCACGAACGGTCTGCTGCTGGTCGTCGAGGCGACGGTGCCGCCGCACTGGGTCGATCTGACCTTCGGCATGACCGAGGGCTGGTGGGCCTTCGCCGACCACGACCTGCGGCCGGACTACCCGCTGATGCGGGAGGCGACGTGGCGCGAGTTCCTGCCCACCGTCGGTTTCGACGGCGTGCAGATCTTCTCGGACATGGCCACGCCGGAGGAGACCGGTAACTCGGTCATCCTGGCCCGCGCCAAGGCCGTAGATCTGGCGCCGCATCAGCCGCGCATCGCGCAGGCGCCCTGGGTGGTGCTGGCGGATGCCGACGGTGTCGGTGACAGCTATGCCGCCCTGCTCACCGAGGCCGGCGCGGCCGGCGTGATCGTCACTCGCGGTGAGGATTTCGAGCAGGTCGACGCCCGCAACTTCCGGGTGCGCGCCAACAGCAGCGCGGATCTGCAACGGGTGCTCGAGCAGGTACGGGCCGACGGCGGTGACGTGGCCGGCGTTCTGCACCTGTGGAACCTCGATTTCGCCGAGGCCGAGCTGACCACCGCGGCACTGCCCGCGATCGAGTCCGACGGGGCCTACAGCGTGATCGCGCTGGCCCAGGCGGTCGAGGAGCTGGACTGGACGGTGACGCCGCGGTTGTGGATCGCGACCTCCGGCGCCCATGTCCTGGACCGGGCGGAACGCGTTGCGCTGAGCCAGGTTCCGAGCTGGGGCATCCTGCGCGTGCTGTTGAGCGAGCACAGCAGCCTACGGGCGAAGATCTTCGACTTCGACCCGGCGGCCCCCGCCGCTCAGCGGGCCACCCAGCTCTTCGACGAACTGCTGCACGTGGACACCGCCGACGAAGAGATCGCGTTCCGCGGGGACACCCGCTTCATCGACCGCCTCGAGCATGTCTCGCTGGCCGAGTTCGAGGCCTCGGTCGCGATCCCGGCCCGGGTCTCCGACGACACCCCGTTCGCGTTGGCGGTGCCGACCGAGCCCGGCGTCGAGCAGCTGCGCTACGAACGGCAGGAGCTGCCGTTCCTCGATCGCGGCGAGGTGGCCATCCGGCCGCTGGCCACCGGCCTGAACTTCCGCGACATCATGTTGACCCTCGGAATGCTGTCCGCGGGTGCGACTTTCGGTGGTCTCTACGAGAACAACCTCGGTGTGGAATGCGCGGGCATCGTCACCCAGGTCGGACCGGACGTGGAGGGATTGGCGCCCGGTGATCGGGTAGTCGCCTTCACTCGAGGCTGCTTCGGCAACCTGGTGGTCGCCGACGCCCGGCGGGTCTACACCGCGCCGGAGAGCCTGTCCGATGTCGAGGCGGCGACGCTGCCGATGGCCTACCTGACCGCGTGGTACGCGCTGGTTGAGGTGGGCAGGCTGCGCGCGAGCGACCGGGTGCTGGTGCACGCGGCCGCCGGCGGTGTCGGACTCGCGGCGGTGCACATCGCCCAATCCTTCGGTGCGACCGTCGTCGCCACCGCGGGTAGCGAGGAAAAGCGGGACTACCTGCGCTCGCTGGGCGTCGCGGATGTCTTCGACTCCCGTTCGCTCGACTTCGCCCAGGAGATCAAGCAACGCTACGACGGCGTCGACCTCGTGCTGAATTCGCTGCAGGGCGAGACGATTCCGAAGAGTCTCGAGCTGCTCCGCCCCCGCGGACGCTTCCTCGAGATCGGCAAGAAGGACATCTACGACAACTACAAGCTGGGCCTGAAGCCGTTCGGTAACAACCTGAGCTACTCCGCGATCGACATCGATCGACTGCTGGAGGAAGACCCGGCGCTGTGCCGCGAGGCGATGACCAAGGTGCTCGAAGCCGTTTCCGCGGGGACGCTGCCTGCGTTGCCGCACACCGATTTCGACGCCACCGAGGTGGCCGCCGCGTTCCGGTACATGGTGACGGCCAAGCAGATCGGCAAGATCGTCGTCGAGTACAAGCCCGACACCGAGCTGCTGATCCACCCGACCTCCAGCGGTGACGACGTCGTCGATGCCGAGGGCACCTACCTGATCACGGGTGGCTACACCGGATTCGGCCTGCGCACCGCGGAGTGGCTGGTCGAGAAGGGCGCCCGCACCGTCGTGCTGGTCGGACGCCGCGCACAGATCGACGAGGAGAACGAGGAGCCGATCGAGGCGATGCGGACCCTCGGGGTCAACGTGGTGCTCGAACGCGCCGACGTCTCGATCGAGACCGAGGTGGTCGGGCTGCTGGAACGGATCGCGGAGCTGCCGCCGCTGCGTGGGATCTACCACGCCGCAATGGTTTTGACCGACGGCCCGCTGGCAGGCATGACCGAGGCGGACTTCTTGCGCACCGTGCGGCCCAAGGTGGACGGCGCCTGGCACCTGCACAACCACACGCAGGATCTCGAGCTCGACGCGTTCGTCATGTTCTCCTCGATGAGCTGGAACGTCGGCACTCCCGGCCAGGCGAATTACGCGGCGGCCAACGGCTTCCTGGAAGCCCTCGCCACCCATCGCCGCGAGCTCGGACTGCCGGCGCTGACGATCAACTGGGGTGCGATGGCCGAGGTCGGGTTCGTCGCCCGGAACAAGCTCGACACCCTCGCCCGACTCGGCTGGACCCCGATCTCGCCGGACCACGCGCTCGACTTCATCGGTCGCTGCCTGGCCCAGGGGGTCACCAGCACCAGCGTGTTCGGCGTCAACTGGGCGAAGATGAACCAGGTCATGCCGATCATCCGCAGCTCGCCGCGGCTCGCCCACCTGGCCCTGGCCGACAGCGTCGGCTCGGCCAGCACCGGCGGCACCGAGGGACTGCGGGCCGAACTGCTCGAACTCGACGAGGGTTCGCGGCAGCCGCGGCTGGTGGAGGCGCTCGCGCAGCAGATCTCCCGGATCTTCGATATGCCGATCGACCGGCTGGCACACGATGTCGCGCTGACCGACCTCGGCATGGACTCGCTGATGGCGGGGCAGATCCGCAACGCGCTCGCCAAGCATCTGGACATCGACTTCCCGACCATGGGCCTGATGCGCGGACCGACGCTGGTCGAGCTCGCCTCGGAGGTCCTGGCCCAGGTGTTCGGTGACGGGTCGGCGATGATCGCGGCGGCGGCGGAAGCCGCAGGCACGCAACGCTGGATCCACACCGTGAAGGGACGTTCGAGCACGGCCTCGCTGCGGGTGTTCGCGCTCCCGTTCGTCGGTGGCGGCGCCTCGGTGTTCACGCCGTGGCCGAACTTCCTGCCGGACACCGTCGAGGTGGTGGGCATCCAGTATCCGGGCCGCGAGGACCGGGTCAACGAGGTGCCGATCGACTCGATGCCCGCGTTCATCGAGGAGCTGGCCGATGCCATGCTGCCGCACCTGGACCGCACCTTCGCGATCTACGGGCACAGCATGGGCAGCCTGCTCGCCTACGAGCTCACCAAGTACCTCGAGCAGAACTACGCCGAAGTCCCGCTCAAGCTGATCATCGGCGGCTGGCCGTCGCCGGCGCTGGTGGAAAGCTACGTGCGCAACCTCAAGCACATTCGCGACGGCTTCGACATGGATCGCGAATCCGACAGCCGGGTGCTGGAAGTGTTGCGGGACAACGACTTGCTCGCGATACCCGTCGAGGACGAGGCATCGGTCAAGCCGATGATGCCCGCGGTCCGGGCGGACCTGAAGATGCTCGGCGACTACCGCTTCGAACACGGTGTCGTGCTGCGGGCGCCGATCACGGTCCTGCGCGGCGCGGACGACCATCTGTTCGAGGTTGATCAGCTCCAAGGCTGGGAGAAGCTGACCAGCGGCAGGTTCGAGCTCACCACCGTGCCGGGTGGCCACCTGTTCATCCAGAACCCCAGCGCACAGGTGATGCGGACAATCGCCGACGAACTGTCCGCCGAGGACAGCTTCCCGACCTTCACCAGCCTCGTGATCGAGGACTGAGCAAGTAGCTCGAACGGAGAAAAATGATGAAACCGGTCGAACGTTACGACGTAGTGGTGTGCGGCGGCGGCCTGGCAGGGTTGACCCTGTCCCGGCAGCTGAAGCGGACCATGCCCGACCTCACTGTGCTGGTGCTGGAGCGGACCGCGGGCGACATCCCCGACGGCGCGTACAAGGTGGGGGAGGCGACCGTCGAGGGCGGTGCGCACTACTTCACCGAACAGCTCGGCCTCACCGGGTATTTCAACAAGCAGCACCTGCACAAGCTCGGCCTGCGCCTGTTCTTCGGCGACCAGCACGGCCCGTTCGAGGCGCGGCCCGAGATCGGTGCGCGACGGTTCCCCCGGGTGCCGTCCTACCAGGTGGACCGCGGCATCTTCGAGCGCGATCTGCGCCACGGCGCCAAGGATCTCGGCATCGACCTGATCGAGCAGGCCAAGGTCACCGACGTCGAGCTGGCCGACGGCGACGACGATCACGTGGTGCACTACGAGGTCGGCGGGCTCGAGCACACGGTCCGGGCGCGCTTCGTCGCCGATGCGTCGGGGCGGCACAAGCTGATCCAGCGCAAGCTCGGCCTCGGCGCCCCGAGTCCGCACAAGATCAACGCGGCCTGGTGGCGGCTCAAGGGCGAGTACGACGTCGAGGTGATGGCGCAGGCGAAGAGCCCCACCTGGCAGCCGAAAACCCAAGAGCGCCGGTGGTTTTCCACCAACCACCTGATGGGCACCGGGTACTGGGTGTGGATGATCCCGCTGTCCTCGGGCAACACGAGCATCGGCATCGTGACCGACGAGGCGATCCATCCGTTCCGGACCTACTCGACGGAAACCAAGGCGAAGCAGTGGATCGCCGAGCACGAGCCGACGCTGGCCAAGTTCACCGAGAACGCCGAGCTGCTCGACTTCCTGGTGCTGCGCAACGCGAGTTACGCTTCGACGCAGGTGTTTTCGCACAATCGGTGGTCGTGCGTCGGTGAGGCGGCGGTCTTCCTGGACGCGTTCTACAGCCCGGGTTCGGACTACATCGCCTACACCAACACCATCACCACGCGGATGATCGAGCTGGACCGCAAGGGCCGGCTCACCGAGGATGTCGCGCAGACCTACAACAAGCTGCTGCTCGACGACCTCTGGCCGAACTACCTGGCGATGTACAACGGCAACTACCCGATCTTCGGGCACGCGCCGGCCATGTTCACCAAGGTCATGTGGGACACCTCGTTCTACTGGGCGCTGCCGTCGCAGATGCTGTTCCGCGGCTTGCTCAAGAGCCCGGACGCGGCGGCGGAGTTCCATCCGATCGCGTCCCGGTTCCACGGCATCCAGACCCGGATGCAGTCGAACCTGCGCGCGTTCGCGGCCCAGGCCCCGCAGCCGGACAAGTACCTGTTCGTCGAGTACAGCAAGGTGCCGATCTGTGCCCAGCTGCACCTGGACCTGCTGACCGACAAGACCGCCGAGCAGACCTTCCGGGACATGCGGCGCAATGTCGATCGGCTGGAGTCCTGGGCGGACTCGTTCGAGCGGGAGATCGCCGCCCGGATCGAGCTGCCGGTGCGGGCGCCGGCCGAGCCGGCCTTGCAGGCATCCGCGCAATAACCGACCAGGAGAGGGAACTTGACGCAACGTACTTCGCCGCAATGACGGTCGCGAAACCGTCCGGCCCGGCGAACCTTTCGGAGGGCGCATAGCGTGTCGCTGACTCATCGAATCCAGTCGTACGGAACCCTCGCCCGGGGCCTGCTCGAGGGCTCCGGGTCGAACCGCACGCTGGCAGTCGAGCTCGAGCGCAGAAGCAGGCAGGCGAGCCACGCGGCGCGTCCGTTCCTGCTCTATGAGGACCAGCAATTCGACTACGCGCAGGCCAATCGCATAGTCAACCGGATCGCCCACGCCTACCGGGCCGCGGGCGTGCGCAAGGGCGACACCCTCGCCCTGCTGATGGAGAACCGGCCCGAGTTCGTCTGGCACTACCTGGCCGCTGGCAAGCTCGGAGTCGTTGCGGCGCTGGTGAATACCCGGGCCCGCGGCGACGGGCTGGCGCACGCCATCTCGGTGTGCGGGGCGAACCAGATGATCATCGGGTCGGAGTGCCTGCCGGCGTTCCTCGCGATCCGGAATCGGCTGGCGCCCGGGCTGATCGAGCGCTGCCTGGTGGACGAGGACCGGAAGGTGCCCGCCGGGGACGCCGCCGGACTGCTGCGGTTCGTGCAGAGCGCGACGTCCACCGATCCGGTCGAGACCACCACGCACGCCCTCAGCGATACCGGCGCCTACATCTTCACCAGCGGAACGACCGGGCTGCCCAAGGCCGCGGTCATGAGCCACCAGCGGCTGACCACCGTCGGCCGGGTCATCGGCGCGCTGGCCTGGCGGCTCGAACCCGGCGACGTCGTCTACAACTGTCTACCGCTGTTCCACACCAACGCCCTGGTGATGGCGTTGTCGAGCGTGCTCGCGCACGGCGCCACGCTGGCCCTCGGGCGCCGGTTCTCGGCGGGGACGTTCTGGCACGACATTCACCGGTTCGAGGCGACGGGCTTCAACTACATCGGCGAGATGTGCCGGTACCTGATCAACACGCCTTCGGATGATCGCGAGCGCGGGCATCGGGTGCGGGTGATGGTCGGGCAGGGGTTGCAGACCGATATCTGGACCACGATGCAGACCCGGTTCGAGATCCCGCGCATCGTCGAGATGTACGCGTCCACCGAGGGCAATATCGCCACGATCAACCTGGCCGGGGAGGTCGGGTCGGTCGGCAAGCTGCGCCTCGGCGGCAAGCTGGCGAAGTGGGACTTCGAGCGCGACGACTTCGTCCGCGACGCGGGCCGGCTGGTTCCGTGCGCGCCGGGGGAGACCGGGGTGCTGCTCGGACCGATCCGCAAGCGCACGCCGTTCGGCGGTTATCGCGACGAAAAGGCCACGCGCGCGAAGGTTGTCACGAATGCCTTCCACGAGGGTGACGCGCTCTTCAACACCGGCGACGTGTTCCGCATCGACGCCAAGAAGAATCTGTTCTTCGTGGATCGCCTGGGTGACACGTTTCGATACAAGGGCGAGAATGTGTCCACCACCGAGGTGCAGGAACAGCTTGTCCGGTGGCCGGGCATCGCCGCCGCCAGCGTGTACGGCGTCGAGATACCCGGCCGCGAAGGCCGCGCGGGGATGGCGGCCATCGTGCTCGCCGACGGTGCTCGATTCGACGGCGAGGCGCTGGCCGCGCACCTCGATGCGGCATTGCCGCCGTACGCACGGCCGGTCTTCATCCGGGTCCGGCCGACGCTGGAAACGACGGCAACGCTGAAACTGGCCAAGCTGGCGCTGCAACGCGACGGTTTCGCGCTGCGGGAAGGGGAGCCGATCTACGTGCGGGACGCGGGCGAGCGCGTCTACCAGGAGCTCACACCGGAGCGCTACGAGGCCATTGCCCGGGACAAGGAGGCGGCCATGACTTCAGAAGGAACTAAGCGGTTATGACATTGGAACCACTGGTCATTCACCGGTCCGGCACCGGCCCGCCGGTAGTGCTCGTGCATGGCGGCATGCCCGCGGCGATGACCTGGGCGGCGCAGCAGCAGCTCGCGCAGAACTGGTCGCTGATCGTGCCGAATCGCCGCGGCTTTCCGCCGAGCCCGGCCGCCCCCTGGCAGGACTTCCTCGCGGACGCAGACGATTTGGCCGAGCTGATCAAGGAGATCCCCGGCGGCGCGCATCTCATCGGCTTCTCCTACGGCGGCCTGAGCGCGGTGCTCGCGGCCGAGCGGCTGCCCCATCTGGTCCGCTCGCTGACCGTGATCGAGGCCCCGTTCTGGGTCGCGGCGCCCGAGGACGAATCCGTGCGCGCGCTGGCTCTGCTGTCCGATCGGTTCGCCGAGCATCCGGAGGACGCGCAGGCCGAGGCGGAGTTCTTCGCGGTGTCCGGCGTCGATCCGAGCATGCTCGCCAACGTCGGCGACGACGTAAGGCACGCAATGGAATTCGGCCGCAAGCTGCGTTCCCCGCGCGAGGCCACGCCGCGGTTCCAGACGATCACCGAGGCCGGCGTGCCGACGCTGATTTTTTCCGGCGATCACAACCCCGCGCTCGAGCAAGTGTGCGATGGTCTCGCCACGCTGCTCGACGCGGAGCGCGTGCATTTGCCGGGTGCCGGACATGCCGTCCAGCACGCGCCTGGTTTCAACACGATGTGGGAATCATTTCTGAGCGCCGCGGAACAGAGTCGCGGCAACGGAGGAGGCACAGATGAGCGATGAGGCCACGATCACCGGGAACGACAAGGTCCTGGAATACACGATCGAGCTCTTTCGCAGCTTTACCCCGCCCGGCGTCACCCTCCAGCTGCCTCCGCCCTCGGCGAAGGAGATGGACATGCAGTTCGAAGAGTATGTGCCGAACAAGTCGCTGACCGCGACGGCCGCGGCGCCGCCGAGTTATGCGAACGCGGTCGGAATCGTGCAGGGCGGCTTCATTTCCGCGATGTTCGACAACCTCATCGGCCCGCTGAGCTACCTGACCGCGCGCGGCCCGACGACCACGCTGGAACTGACCACGCACTTCATGCGCGCGATCTTCCCCGGGCAGCGGCTGCGGCTGACCGCGACCGTGCGCAAGCCGGGTCGCACGGCCATCTACATCGATGCCGAAGCCCATACCGAGGACAACAAGCTGGTGGCGATCGCACGGTCCACCGTGCAGGTTCTACCGATTCCGACCCAGTAGCCCGACGGCCCACCTTCGCCCCGGCGAAGGTGGGCGTCTTTGACCTCAGCGAGGTTTGCCGATGCCCTCTTTGCTCGAAATCAGTGCACATTTCTTCTTGCAGGTCGCGTTCATCCTCGTGACCTGTCGCCTGCTCTGGCCGGTGTTCCGCCGCCTCGGGCAGGTCCAGGTGGTGGCGATCATGGCCGCCGGGTTCGTCTTGGGGCCATCGGTATTGGGTGCGATCTGGCCGGCCGCGCAGGAATGGCTGTTCCCCACCACATTGAAGGTCGGCACCACGTCGATCACCCACCCGAACCTGACCGCCATCTATGTTGTCGGCCAGCTCGGTCTGGTGCTCTACATGTTCCTGGTCGGCGCCTCGTTCAAGCTGGACATCCTCCGGTCGCATCTGGGCAAGGCCGGCGCCACCTCGTTCGCCGGTATCGGCGTCCCGCTGGTGCTCGGCGGCCTGGTCGGCTGGTGGATGGTGGGGCAGGGCGACTACTTCACCGACAAGGTCGGCACCGTGCAAGGCGCGTTGTTCGTCGCGTCGGCGGTCGCCATCACCGCATTCCCGATGCTGGCCTGGATCATTCACGCCTCGGGACTGTTGAACACCCGGCTCGGCACCATGTCGCTGTCGTGCGCGGCGTTCGACGACGCCTGCGCCTGGGTGCTGCTGGCCACCGTGGTCGCCACGACCAAGGACAGCATGTCCGGCGCGTTCCTCGCGATCTTCGGCGGGCTGGGCTACCTGCTCTTCATGACCTTCGTCGCCCGGCGCTTCCTGGCCCGGTTGAACACCTGGACACCGCGCGGCGGCGATACCGAACGCACCGGCGGAATGGCCGTCACACCGTTGATCGTCGTGCTGATGGTGGTCCTGGTCGGCAGCTGGTTCACCGATTACGTCGGCATCTACTCGGTGTTCGGCGCCTTCGTGGCCGGCGCGGTGATGCCGCGCGGCGAGTTCCTCGACACCATCCGCGATCGGTTCGAGCCGTTGGTTGCCTACCTGCTGCTGCCCGGATTCTTCATCTACTCCGGGCTCAACACCAAGCTCAGCCTGATCTTCGAGCCGAAGGTGCTGGCGGTCGCGGCGATCGTGATGGTGGTGTCGTTCGCGGGCAAGTTCGGCGCGATCGGGCTCGCGGCCCGCTGGCAGGGGATGAGCTGGCGCGAGGCGGGCGCGATGGGCTCGCTCGCGAACGCGCGCGGATTGATGGAGCTGATCCTGCTCAACATCGGTCTGACCGCAGGGCTGATCACCGGCCAGCTCTACACGATTCTCGCGTTGATGGCGATCGTCACGACCTTCGTCGCCACCCCGGTCATGCGGCTGTTCGAGCGCAGCGGCTGGAAGGAGGGGCTGGTCTTCGGGCCGTCTGGTGAGGAATACCGGATTCCTGGGGACGATCGAACTCCGGAAGAGCGTCGAACTCCTGGGAAGGTGCTGGAAGTTTCTGGCGTCGATGCGGCCGACGGTCCGCCATGACGCTCGGGTTCGGATCGATTCAGGAAGAGCAGCTCCGCAACGGCCGTGGCCGCCGGATCGAGCTGCGCAGTCCCGGTGTGGTCCAGCCCCGGACGCTGTTGGTTGCCTCCGATCTACCGTTCGCCAGAACGGATTTCGAGGACGCGGTGGCGGTCAGCGAGAGTTTCGCGCTGGCGGGTACCTGCGCGTGGCCCGACGTGGTGGATCGAGCCGTGCGCTGGCGCCCGGATGTGGTCGTGCTCGACGCCTCGGCGGCGCGCCTGGACGGGCTCGCCGAAACGGTGGCCCGGCTGCGCGAACTGACGCAGGCGCCGATGATCACCCTGCTGGTGGATCACGGTGCGGCCAAGGCGGATATCGACCAGGTCGACGCGGTGGTGGCGCTCGACCGCGGGGTGTTCGCAGTGCTCGAGGTGCTGGAGGTGCTGATCTCGGGCGCGGTGCTGGCGATGGCGCCGCAACCGGATCGGGTGCACACCGATGTGGCGGTGGACTATGAAGTGCGGCAGTGTCTTTCCCCTCGCGTGCGGCCCCGCGTGGCCAAGGATTACGAAGTCCGGCAGCGGCTTTCGACGCTGACCAAGCGGGAGCGGGAGATTCTGCGGCTGGTGGTCGACGGGCTGTCCAATCGCGAGGTCGGTTCCCGGCTCTACATCAGCCCGGAGACGGTGAAGGAATACGTCAGCCGCATCCTGGCGAAGCTGAAGGTGACCAGCCGGATCGAGGCCGCGGTGGCCGCGGTCCGCGCGGAGTTCGACAATGGCGATTGGTAGGCGCCGTGGCGACCGAGCCGATGGCCTCGGTCGCCGCAGCCTGCCCCGCCAGGCGCGCCGAGCCGGGTCAGGAATTCTCGTTCGCGATCACGACGAAGAAGTCGTCGGTGGTGCTCGGGTAGCCCATGCGGCGCACATCGGTCGGCAGCGGCTGGTAATCGAACAATTGCCGCTCGTTGTAGGCGAACAGCTCGGCGCCCGTTCGCCCGGCGGTGTAGATCGAGACGCTCTTCGTCCAGGCGGCCTGGTTCGGTTCGGTCACCGAGAAAAGCGCGACGTTCTTGTACCGGTTCGCGTCGTCGGTGTTTCGGTAAGGGGGGCGGATCGCCGAATTGGTGTCGGCGGTCCAGCTCTCGTCTCCGTAGTCGGCTCCGGCGGCGGTGAAAACCGACAGCCACGGACCCCACGAGGTCAATATCTCGGTCGGTGCCTGGCTGCGCTCCGCGCGGGCCTGCAACTGTTTGCCGAATTCCTCGCTCGTGGTGAGCACGTGCGGGCGGCCGTCGGGCAGGGGAGTCGCGGTGACGGAATCGCGGCCGTCGAACTCGACCACGAACGCGTCGCGCGAATCGGCGATCACCATCTGAAATCCGGGCAGTTGCCGTGCGCTGTCCAGCGCGGGCAGCAGGCCTTTTTCGAGAAGTTCGACGGCGTGCTGGGCGGAATCGGCGGTCGCGCCGTCTATCGGCAGTCCGCTCGGCGACAGGAATTCGCCGTCGGTGCGTGTGTTGTCGTCCCAGCCGGTCGAGAAGAGGCGGCAATAGACGCCGGTGCGGCGATTGAATGCGAGCCACGTTCCGCCGTCGATGTCGAGCCCGCCCTCGACGTCGGCCAGTGCCGGGTTGTTCGCGGCCTGGATCGTGAAAACGCGTTCGCGCAGATACGGGTTGACCCGCCAGTGCGGCCCGTAGGAGAAGCGGTGTTCCAGCCCGAGTTTCCGGGCGGCTTCGAAACCGTGCGGCCGATAGATCGATTGGTCTCTGGCTTCGACGGCAACGAATCGCTCATTCTGTCGGTCGAGAAGAAACATACAAGTGCACATTGTATTTCCGTTTCACGTTCCCTGAGTGTCGTTCAGGGTCAAGGATATGTTGTCGATGAGCCTGGTCTTGCCGATATGTGCCGCGACCAAGAGCCGGGCCGGGCCGGATTCCGGCGCGGGTCCGAGTTCGGGGTCGCGCAATTCGAGATATTCGACCTCGACGCCCGCGGCGGAATCGAGAACCGAGCGCGCGGCGGCGAGTACCGCGGCCGCGCCGGCCGCACCCGACCGCGCTCCCGCCTGCAATGCCGTCGGCAGGGCGACGGCCGTTTCCCGTTCGGCCGGGGCGAGATACCGGTTGCGCGAGGACAGGGCCAAACCGTCCGGCTCGCGCACGGTCTCGACGCCGACGATCCGGATGCCGAAGTTCAGGTCCCGCACCATCTGCTGGATCAAAATCAGCTGCTGATAGTCCTTTTCGCCGAAGTAGGCGACGGTCGGCTTGGCGATCTGCAACAGCTTCGCCACCACGGTGAGCATCCCGCCGAACAGCACGGGCCGGGTCGCGCCGCAGAGTTCGGCGCCGAGCGGGCCGGGCACCACGGTCGTGCGCGGACCCTCCGGATACATGCCCGCGGGCGATGGTGCGAACACCGAACGCACGCCGGCCTCGCGGAGTAATGCGAGGTCGGCCTCGAGCGTCCGCGGATACTTGTCCAGGTCCTCGTCCGCCCCGAATTGTAATGGGTTGACAAATATCGAGACAATGACCTCGGATTTGCTTTCTCGAGCCTGCTCAACCAATGCGAGATGGCCGTCGTGTAAGGCGCCCATGGTGGGCACGAGGGCAACTTCTCGACCACTGTTCCGCAACGCAAGCGATACACTGGACATTGCCGCGGGTTCATGATGAACAGCCAATGCGTCGTCCGCATAATTGCTGTCGCCGAGTCGCTCCAACGATTCTCCCTCCTGATTGTTCGAAACGTGCTCCGACCGATGGCACGGGCTATGGATGAACCACTTCGACCGTACCCGAACACCGCCGATGGCGCACCGGTTCGTGACATGATGAATAGTTTGTTGATGAATCATCATTTGGCCTTCTATGCAACTCCCGGACTGTTGCCTGGGATGCGCTGGCCGTGATACTGTTCCTAACGGAAGATAAACTATCGGCGGCCCAGAGGAGGGCCCTGGCGGCCCGGCAGTCTCCTCGCGGGAATTAGACGGGTGCTCATGGTTACACAAGCGGAAACAAACGCCGGGAAACCGGTCGGCGATAATGCGGCCGATCCCAGTCCGACCGAAATAGAATTCGAGCAGTGGCGGGCGCTGAGCGCGGGCACGGGTGCGGAATTCTACGACGGTGTGCTCGCCGATGATGCGGTGCTGGCCGTGCCGTCCCCGCACTCCTCGCTCTCGCGGCAGATCGCCTTGAACGCGGTCGCCGGGGCGCCGCCGATCGAAACTTATCAGATACTCGAATTCCACGAACGGCCACTCGGTCCGGACGGTTATATCGTCTTCTACGAAATGTATCAGAAGCGCGTAGGTCTGGACGGAATATATGCCGCCATTTCTACGGTGTATATCCGCCGTGATAATCGCTGGCAGATGCAATATCATCAGCAGACTCCGATCAATAGAGGATCGGGAGAGCAGCGATGAGTCGTGAATTCGATGTCCTGATTTTGGGTTCCGGGCTCTCCGGCAGTTCATTGTCGCTGTGTCTACAAGCGGCCGGATTGCGCACCTGTATGGTCGATTCGAAACCGCACCCGCGATTCGCCATCGGCGAATCGACCATTCCGAACACCTCGAAGCTCTACAAACTGATGAGCATAAAGTACCGGGTGCCGGAACTGGCCGTGCTCTCCTCGTTCGACAACCTCATCGGGTCGGTCGGCACCTGCGGCATGAAGAACAACTTCGGCTTCATCTATCACGAGCCCGGCGGCATCGCCGACCGCGTGCATCAGTTCCCGCTGTCGGAGATCGTGGAAACCGAGTCGCACCTCTACCGGGCGGACGTCGACCAGTGGCTGGCGCTGCGAGCCGTCGACTACGGCGCGGTCCTGCTGGAAGGCGTCGGCACGCGCAACCTCGACATCACCGAACAGGGCGTGCGCTTCGAAGGCGATGAGGGAACCGAGATCTCGGCCGAATACGTCGTCGACGCGGGCGGGCGCAATTCGCCGCTCGCCACCGCGCTCGGCCTGCGCACGACGGAAGGCCTTCGGACCCAATCGAAGTCGATCTTCACCCACATGACCGGCGTCATCCCGTTCGACGAGATCACCGCCGTGCACGGACCGCGCGAATGGCACACGGGCACTTTGCATCACGTCTTCGACGGCGGCTGGATGTGGGTGATCCCGTTCGACAACAACGCGAAATCGACCAACCCGCTGTGCAGCGTCGGCATCACCTGGCGCATCGACGACGGCGACGAGAAGCCGATCGCGAACCCGCAGCAGGCGTTCGACGATTTCCTGGAGATCTATCCGGAGATCGGCAAGCAGTTCGAGCGGGCCGAGAACGAGCGCGATTGGATCAGCGCCGGCCGGTTGCAGTACACCTCCACGCAGACCGTCGGCGACCGCTGGTGCCTCACCTCGAACGCGGCCGGCTTCATCGATCCGCTGTTCTCCCGCGGCATGCAGAACACCGCCGTCGTGGTGGACCGCCTGGCCGAGCGGTTGATCGATCAATTCGAGGGCGGGTTCACGCCCAAGACCTTCGACGACATCGAACACATGCAGGCCAGCCTGATCGAGGAGAACGACTTCATCGTCGGCAACGCCTTCCGCTCGTTCACCGACTATCGGCTCTGGAACGCGTGGTTCCGGGTGTGGCAGGTCAACCAGGTGACGGGCACCATGCGCACCGAGAACCGGCTGCGCCAGGTCACCGAACTCGCCGCGGCACGCGGCGCCGGGACCGCGCCGCTGCCGAAGGCCGACGCCGCGCCGGGCGCGGGCCTGGACGGCTTCATCGATGCGTTCTACCTGAAGTCCGACCGCATCATGGAGTCCTACTGGAACAAGGAAACCAGCCTGGAAACCGCGGTGTCGGAATTCGAGAAGCTGTTCGCCGACGTCGATTTCCTGCCGCCGTCGTTCGGCCTGACGGATTTGTCCCAGCCCTACTTCGACATCGATATGGACAAAGTGGCGAGCGCGATCGCGTGGGCGCGCGAGGCTCGGCCGGGCATCCGCGAGCTCTACCTCGGCGGACTCCCGGCCGCGGAGAGTTAGGTGGATATGAATGGTGTAGCGGTGTCGTCGTACAGCGACCGGGTGGCGACGGCCGTCGCCGGATCGCTGAACGGCCTGCTCCGATTCGACCGCACCATGGTGACCGCACTGGATGGCCTGGAACGCGACGAATCCGAGCAACCCATAGTGGTCGTCCTGCGCGCCTATATGTATCTGCTCG
Organism: Nocardia colli; assembly: GCF_008704205.1. Taxonomy (GTDB): domain Bacteria; phylum Actinomycetota; class Actinomycetes; order Mycobacteriales; family Mycobacteriaceae; genus Nocardia; species Nocardia colli. Next base: position 205,591 of record NZ_VXLC01000003.1, read on the forward strand.
GTGGCGTCCGGCCGCCGGCCGACGTGATCGAGGCGCTGCGCCGAATCGATTCGACCCAGGTATCCGTGCTGGAATCGGCACATCTAGACGCGATCCGGCACCTGCTGCACGGCGCGTACGGGTTGGCGGGTGACACCCTGCTGGAGATCTCGCGGCAATTCCCGGACGACGAACTCGCCTTGGCCGCAGGACATCAGGTCGATTTCCTGACCGGAGCGACGGAAACGCTGCTGTCGCGGCTGTCGTCCAGCCCATTGTTGACCGAGGGCACGACCGAGAACTATCCGTACCTGCTGGCGATGCTCGCCTTCGCCTACGGCGAGAACAACGAATTCGCCAAGGCGTACACAGCCGGTAGCCGGGCGTTGGCTCTCGCCCCGGACGACAACCCGTGGGCGGTGCACGCTTGTGCGCACGCACTGTTCGAGTCGCGGGACAACCACGCCGTCGCCGAGCTGTTGTCCTCGACCCGCAGTCGATGGAACTCCGAAAGTTGCCTGCTGCGAACCCATCTCAGCTGGCATCACGCACTGAACTCGATGGCCGAAGCCGATCACGACGCGCTGGCCGGGCTCACCGCCGAGGTCACCCGCGTGCTGGAAACCGAGTGCTCGGCCATGCAATTCTGTGACGCCGTCTCGCTGCTGTGGCGCCTGCGCCTGGCCGGCATCGCGGGCCCGGACGACTTCGCCGCGGTGGCCGACAAAGCCCTGGAAATCCGCGGCGCCTCGAATTCGGCGTTCGTCGATCTGCATGTCCTGCTGGCCGTCATCGGCGCCGATCTGCACGATCTGGCCACCCAGCTGGCAACGGAAATCGGCGCGGACGCAGCGGATACCGCGCAACATCTGATCGGCACCCGGCGCACCGCCGTCGGCGTGGCCGAAAGTTTCTCGTATTACTGCCGATCGAACCCGCAAGAGGCAACGCGGCGACTGATTTCGGTCCTGCCCGCCGTGGTCGGCGTCGGCGGCAGCATGGTTCAACGCGATCTCGCGCTGGAGCTTCTGCTCACCTGCGATCACGGTCGCGGGTCGGAACTGCTGATTCCCGCCGAGGTCGGTCTCGACAGACGTCCACTGGTGACGTACCTACGCTCGCGATAGGAATGATCGAACGAAATGATTAACCCATCGTCTCCCATCTGCACCGAAATCCTCACCGGCCCGGCCGCGTGGCAGAGCAGTGACTACACCGACCCGGACCAGTGGACGACGCCGCTGACCCCGGATGATGTGAGCGAGTTGTTCGCGGCGTTACGGCACAGCAGGCAGACCGGCAAAGAACTCGGCGCCATTACCCGCGCGGACTTTCCGCTCGATCGCCTCGCCACCAAACTGGCCGCCACGTCCCGCGAACTCGTCGACGGTCGCGGATTCGTGGTGCTGCGCGGCTTTCCGATCGCGTCCGAACTCGCGCGCTCCGATATCGAACTCATGTACTGGGGACTGTGCGCGCACCTCGGCCCGGCGGTGACCCAGAACGGTCTCGGCGAAATCATGGTGCCGGTCAAGAACTATGGCAACGGCGGACTGCTGAACGCGTCCACCCGCGGTTACCAGACCAGCGAGGCGCTGCCGTTCCACACCGACAGCTCCGACATCGTCGGACTGCTGTGCCTGCGTTCCTCGGGCAAGGGCGGCGACAGCAGCATCACCAGTTCGGTGACCATTCACAACGAACTGCTCCGCCATCATCGGGAGCTGCTCGGCCTGTACTACGCCGGTTTCTATTACGACCGGCGCGACGAGCAGGCCGACGGCGAGCGGCCGTACTACCGCAATTCCGTCTACGCCTGGCACGAGGGCAGGCTCACCTGCCGGTATTACGTCCGGCATTTCATCGAATCGGCCGCCGAGCGATTCGATCTGGACCTGTCCACGGTAGAACGGCTGGCGCTCAAAACCTTTGAGTCGATCGCCGACCGGCCGGAGCACAAGGTCACCATGCAGATCCGGCCCGGTGATATACAATTCCTCAACAATAATGTCGTCGTGCATGCCCGCACCGCCTTTGTCGACACCGATCAGGTCGCCCGTGAGTTGTTGCGGGTCTGGCTCAACCCATTCGGCGCGCCCGCCGCGCCCGCGGGACACGCGACATTCCGTGAAGGTATGCCGCAGAAGCAGATTCGCTGAACCGAAGGCACCGGACGGCGGCGCCCGCTCGCTCGTTCATCCCCCGCACCGAGATCAGGAGTACCGAATTGCAGTCTCGTAATATGTCTCGTCGCACCCGCCGGGGTGCGATGTGAGGCGCGGTCGTTCGATTGCTGTTGTCGCGCTGGCCATTACGGTCTGCCTATGGAGCGTCGCGTGCGGGACCGGCGGTGAGGTCGGCACGGATTCGAGCAACACCACCCAGTCCGCGACGCCGCCGGACGATCAGCTGAACCTGAACGGCACGGCGAACGTCCGCTTCGCGCTGGAACCGGTCAGCCTGAACACCTTCACCACGGCCGGCGTCGCGCTCGATCAGGCGTTGCTGGACAACGTCTACCAGGGCATGGTCACGGTCGACGGAAACGCCAAGGACAAGATCGTGCCCGCGCTGGCCACCTCGTGGGACCAGTCGCCGGACGGCCTGACCTACACCTTCCATCTGGTGCAGAACGCGAAGTTCCACGATGGCGCGCCGCTGACCTCGGCGGACGTCGTGTGGTCGTTGCAGCAGGTGACCGCGCCGGGCTCGAAGTCGTTGCGCGCGCAGGACTTCACCGCCGTGGCCGACGTCTCGGCACCCGACCCGGCCACCGTGACGATCAAGCTGAAGCAGCGCGACACCAACCTGCTGTGGAATCTGACCCAGCGCGGCGGCATCGTCTACAAGACCGGCACCGACTTCGCCGCCCTCGACGGCGCGGACAACGGTTCCGGGCCGTTCCGGGTGACCCAGTGGAACCGCGGCTCCACCCTCACCCTGTCCCGGGTGGACGGCTACTGGGGGCCGACGCCCAAGGTGGCGAAGGTGGTGTTCCACTACATCATCGACGGCAACACCGCGAACAACGCGGAGCTGACCGGCCAGACCGACATCCAGACCGCGACCGACCCGACGCTCCTGTCGACGTTCACCGGTAACGACAAGTTCGACATCCTGCGCGGCAACAGCACCGACGAGTACACCCTCGCGTTCAACGAGGCCAACCCGATCTTCGCGAATCCGGATGTGCGCCATGCCATTCGGCAGGCGCTGGACAAGAAGGCGATCATCAAGGCGGTCGGCGCGGGCATCCAGATCGGCGGCCCGGTACCGCCGCAGGATCCCTGGTACGAGGACCTCACCTCGATCGACCAGTACAACCCGGACAACGCGAAGAAACTGCTCGCGGCCGCCGGCTACGGCAACGGCCTGACGCTGACTCTGGAGTTCCCGAACCATTACGTCACCGCGCTCAGCGACGTCCTGGTCTCCAATCTGAAGGACGTCGGCATCACGCTCAACGTCCGCTCGGTGGAATTCCAGACCTGGTTGTCGAAGGTGTACAAGAATCACGATTACGAGCTCAGCGTGGTCAATCACGCCGAAGCGCACGACGTGAACAACTACGCCCGCGCGGATTACTACTTCGGCTACAACAACCCGCAGGTACAGCAGTGGTACAAGGACGCGCTGACCGCGGAGACCGAGGACGCGCGCAACGATCTGCTGAAGAAGATGACCCGGCAGATCTCCCAGGACGCACCCTGCGATTGGTTGTTCCTGGTCGAACTGAATACGGTGGTGCGCAAGGGTATCTACGGAGTCCCGCAGCACGAGACCAACAACCGGTTCCCGGCGACCAAGCTTGCGGTGGCCAAGTGACGGAGGTGTTTTGCTCTGGTATCTGATCCAGCGAGCCGGACTGCTCCTGGTGTCGCTGGCGGTGGCGAGCGTGCTCATCTTCGGGATGCTGCGCTTGCTGCCCGGCGATGTCGCGGCCACCGTCGCCGGTTTGCAGGCGACACCGGAGCAGATCGCCGCCATCCGCGCCGATCTCGGCCTGGATCGGTCGCTGCCCGAGCAATACCTGTCCTGGATCGGCGGGGTGTTCAACGGTGACTTCGGCCATTCCCAGCTGAACGGGACGTCGGTCGGCGCCGAACTGGAACAGAAGCTGGCCGTGACCGGCCCGCTGATCCTCGGGTCGCTGCTGATCGCTCTGGGGCTGGCGATCCCGCTCGGCACCTGGGCGGCCGTGCGGCATCGCAGCCGGACCGGGGAGGCGGCGAACGCGCTGTCCCAGCTCGGCATCGCGGTGCCGGGCCTGTGGCTGGCCATGCTGCTCATTCTGGTGTTCGCGGTGGAACTGAAATTCCTACCGGCACAGGGGTTTCCGGCTGATCGCTGGGCGGACCCCGGCGCCGCGATCCGCAGCCTGATCCTGCCGTGCGTGACGCTGGGCATCTCCGAGGGCGCGGTGCTGTTCCGCTTCGTGCGCTCGGCGATCCTCGGCGTGCTGTATTCGGAGTACCTGCGTACCGCCCGGGCGAAGGGACTGACCCGGACACAGGCCTTGGTGCGGCACGGTTTTCGCAATGCCGCGCCGTCGGTGGTGTCGATCCTCGGACTGCAATTCGCCGTCCTGATCGTCGGGGCCGTGGTGATCGAGCGGGTGTTCACCCTGCCGGGCGTCGGCAGCATGCTGCTGTCCGACGTGGCGAACCGCGACCTGGTGAAGGTCCAGGGCGAGGTGCTGTTGATCGTCAGCGCGGTGCTGGCGATCGGCTTCGCCGTCGACATCGTGCACCGGCTCATCGACCCGCGGCTGGAGGCCACGCTGTGATTCACGCCGTCAACCGACCGAAATGGCTGCGCAGGCGGCGTGCGGTGCAGGTCGCGCTCGGCGCGCTGATCCGGCGGCCGAGCGGGATCTTCGGCCTCGCCGTGGTCGGCACGCTGGTGGTGGCCAGCCTGATCGCGCTGTGGTGGACGCCGTACGACCCGCAGGCCACCAATCCGAGCAAGGCCTGGTTGCTGCCGTTCAGCGGCGGTCACCTGCTCGGCACCGACCGGGTCGGGCACGACGTGTTCAGCCAGTTGCTGGCCGGCGCGTGGCAGACCCTCGCGGTGGCGTTGGTGGTCGCGGCGATCGCGGGCACGCTCGGCCTGATCCTCGCGTTGAGCGCGCAGCTGACGCCGCACGCGGTCGGCTCGGTGGTGGTGCAGCTGATCGACATCATGATCGCGTTCCCGGCGCTGCTGCTGGCGATGGTGCTGGCGGCGGTCTACGGCGGATCGATGATGACCGTGGCGGTAGCCATCGGCATCAGTTCGGGCGTTGCCGTGGCACGGGTCGCGCGCGGCGAGGTAGCGCGAGTATTGACCAGCGATTTCGTGCTCGCCGCGCGGGCGGCGGGCGCGTCCACCGCGCGGATCGTGCGCAAGCACCTGTTGCCCGCGATCGCGCCGACGCTGATCGTGCAGCTGTCCTGGGTGATGGCCTTGGCCGTGCTCGCCGAGGCCGCGCTGACCTATCTCGGGTACGGCAGCTCGCCGTCCGCGCCGTCCTGGGGCGGCATCCTGCGCGCGCAACAGGACTACATCAAGGTGCGCCCGCTGCTCGTGGTGTGGCCGGGGCTGGCGGTGGCGCTCACCGTGCTCGGCTTCAATCTGCTGGGTGACGCCCTGCGCAGCGTCACCGATCCGCGGCTGCGCAAAGGGGTGCCGACGCCATGACGCTGCTGCAGGTGACCGACCTGACGGTCGAGATCGACGGCCGGGTCCTGCTGGACAAGGTCGACTTCGGCATCGAGGCCGGCGCGCGCCTCGGGCTGATCGGCGTCTCCGGATCCGGCAAATCCCTGCTCGCCCTGGCGATCATGGGGCTGCTGCCGGAGGAGGCGCGGGTGCGCGGCAGCATCCTGCTCGACGGTGTCGAGCTCATCGGGCGCAGCGATCGCGCGCTGTCGAAGATCCGCGGCAGCCGGATGGCCATGGTGTTCCAGGAGCCGCTGTCGGCGTTGAATCCGCTGATGCGGGTGGGCAAGCAGATCGCGGAACCGCTTCGGCTGCACCAAGGTATGGGCCGGCGACAGGCGCTGGCCGCGGCGACCGAGCTGGCCGCCCGGGTCGGGTTGCCGGATCCGGCGAACATCGTGCGTGCCTTTCCCCATCAGCTCTCGGGTGGCCAGCGCCAGCGGGTCGGCATCGCGATGGCCTTGGCCGCGAAGCCCGCGCTGCTGATCGCCGACGAGCCGACGACTGCCCTGGATGTCACTGTGCAGGCCGAAATCCTTTCGCTGCTCAAGGATTTGGTCGACGAGGAGGGCTCGGCGCTGCTGTTCGTCACGCACGACCTCGCGGTGCTGGCGCAGGTGACACAGCGTGTGCTGGTGCTGGGGAAGGGACAGGTGCTCGAAGACGGTGACCTGACCGAAATCCTGCACGGGTCGAGCGATCCGTATCTGCGCACGCTGCTCGAGCTGGCGCGGGCCACGTCGTTTCGGCGGGCGAGCAAGCTCGGCGTCGACAGCGGTTCCCCGGAGGTGGTGTCGTGATCCTGCTGGAGGCAACGGGTTTGAGCCGGTCGTTCCGGCTGCCGCGGACCAGCCTGCGGCATGCCCCGCCGATCCGGCGGGCCGTGCGCGATGTCAGCCTGTCGCTCGCGGAGGGCAGTCATCTGGGCATCGTCGGTGAATCCGGTTCCGGGAAGTCGACTTTGCTGCGGTTGCTGCTCGCCCTCGATCGGCCCGACGCGGGCCAGGTCCGGTATCAGGGCAAGCCGGTAGTGGGTCGCGATCTCGCCTGGTTCCGCCGGGAAGTGCAAGTGGTGCTGCAAGATCCGCTGAGTTCGCTGGATCCGCGGATGATCGTCGGTGATTCGATCGCCGAACCCCTGGAGTGCCTGCGGATTCCGGGCAGTCACGACTACCGGGTGGCCGAGTTGCTCGTCGCGGTCGGGCTGGAACCCGATGCGGCAGTGCGGTATCCGCACGAGTTCTCCGGCGGGCAGCGGCAGCGCATCGCGATCGCCCGGGCGCTGGCGCCCAATCCGAAGGTGCTCGTCGGCGACGAGCCGTTCTCCGCTCTGGACGCGTCCACCCGGGCCCAGATCATCGAACTGCTGCGAGATCTGGTGAAACAGTTCGGCCTGTCGCTGATCCTGGTCTCACACGACGTCGGCGTCGTCCAGCAACTGTGCGATCAGCTACTGGTGATGAAAGACGGCGAAATCGTAGAACGCGGCGCCGCCGACACGGTACTCGAACACCCCCAACACCCCTACACCCAGTCCCTCCTCAACGCAGTCCCAGTCCTACCCTTCTGACAGCACCTGAACTCCCGCGCACACTTTCACCCGCCGCGCACAAGCTGGCCCCCCGCGCACGACTTAGCCCGCCGAAACGTGCGCGGCCGGAGAAGAGATGCGCGGCGCCCCGCTACGGTGTCCCGCGCACGAGTTTGCCTGCTGCGCGGGGGATGGCTGGGCGCGCACGAGTTTGCCTGCTGCGCATGAAGTTGTCCGCTGATTTGTGCGCGGGGGGAGACGTGGTGCGCGGGGTTGAAGGGGTCAGTTGCTCGATGGGGTGATTACGATGCGTGCGCCGTGGGCGGGGACGTTGGTGATGTTGCGGACTCGGCCGCGTTCGGGGGCGCCGGGCAGCGCGAGCTGGTAGCGGGTCAGTACCTCGCGGAGCACCACGGCGCCCTCCATCAGCGAGAACCCGGCCCCGATGCAGCGGCGGACCCCGCCGCCGAACGGCAGCCAGGTGTTCGGCGCGACCGAGCCGTCGAGGAACCGGTCCGGTTGAAAACGTTCCGGCGCAGGATGATTCGCCGGATTCTGGTGCGCGAGCACGATCGAGGTCGACACCCGGGTGTCGCGGGGCAGCGGTACGCCGCCGATCGTCATGTCTCTGGTCAGCTGACGCTGCACGCGCCCGATCACCATGCGGTGGCGCAGCGCCTCTTTCACCACCGCCTCCAGATACTTGTCGTCCCCGTCGCGGGCCGCCTGCCTGGCCCGATCCTGCACATCCGGGGCGGCGGCCAGCTCGTGCAGCGCCCAGGACAGCGCCGACGCGGTGGTCTCGTGCCCGGCGAGCAGCAGCGTGACCAGCTGGTCGCGCAGTTCCGCGTCGCTGAGCGGTTCGGTGGCGGGATCGTTGCCGGAACCGACCGCGAGCAGCCGGGACAGCACGTCGGCGCGCTGATCGATCTCCGGATGGGCTCGGCGACTGGCGATTTCGGCGTAGAGCAGCTCGTCGATGCCGGTCAGGGTGGCGCTGAACCGCTGCCACGGCCCGAAGCGTTGCAGCCACGGCCATTTCCAGCCGAGCAGCACCACCGGGCTGATGTTCGTCACCCGGCGCAGCTGTGGGGTCAGCGCGTCCCGGCGCTGCTCGTCGGCGACGCCGAAGACCACCTGGGTGATCACGTCGAGCGTGAGGTCTTCCATGCGGGCGAGGATGTGCTCGGTCGTGCCCGCGTGCCACCGTTCCACCTGCGTCTTGGCGATGTCCTCGACCAGGGCGCGATAGCCGTTGAGCGCCGCATTGTTGAACGCGGGCATCAGCAGCCTGCGCGCGCGGGCGTGTTCACCGCCGTCGGTCAGCAGCACCGAATGCTCACCCATGATCATCGCGAGTTCCCGATACGCCTCGCCCGCATGCAGATCCGCCGGGTCGGCGGCGAAGATCTCCTTGATGTGCTCGGGCCGGGAGAACACCACGATCCGCGCCGGATACGGCGGCAGCAGCCGCACGGTGAAGACATCGCCGAAGCGCCGCGCCTGCGCGCCGAGGAACTGGGCGTGCCGCTTGGTGTGCAGGACGGTCTGTAGCAGTCGCGGTAGCCGCGGGGCCGGGGGATATGTGCCGGTCATGAGATGGTCCTTTCCGCCGAGTCGTGCTGGAGCCGTTCCGTCGCCGGCGCGCGCCGCCCGAGGACCTCGATGACGAGGAGGGCGACCGCACTGAGTGCCGCGGCGGCGATCGGAAGGGCGAAGGGACTGAACACCGCCAGGGTGATGCCGCCGGCAATGCTGCCGAGGGTGACGCCCAGATAGGTGGAGGACGAGTTGAGCGCGAGCACCTGGGTCGCCGAATCCGGTGCGGCGTCGAGCAGCATCGTCTGCATGGCGGGCGTGTTCCAGTAGAGGGAGAACGACCACACCAGCGTGAGCGCCACCAGCACCACCATCGAGATGGGGGCGAACGCGGTCAGGATGGCGAAGACGATCATGGTGCTGAGGAACAGGCCGAAGCCGATGCGCAGCGCGGTGGACGCGCCCTTCTTGTCCACGTAGATGCCGCCGGCGACCGAGCCGATCAGACCGGCGATACCCGCCACCGCGAACAGCAAACCACGTTGGCGCAGTGACGAATTCGAGAAGTCGGCGGCGAACGGGCCGAAGTAGGTGAACATCATGAGCGCGCCGCCGAGCAGAATCGTGTTGCCCAGCAACACGGTCAGCACCGGCCGGCTGGACAGCGCCGAGAGATGTGTCTTCGCCGAGACCAGCTCGCCGGGAACCCGCAATCGCCCGCGCACACAGAACAGCAGCACCATCGACAGCACGCTGAGTCCGGCGAAGGCGACGAAATTGCCGCGCCAGCTGAAGATGCTGGCACACAGGGTGCCGAACGGGACGCCGATGGCCAGCGCGCCGACGATGCCGGTGGACACGATGCCGATGTAGGCGCTGCGCTTCTCCGGCGGGGCCAGCGTGGGCGCCAGCGCGAACATGGCGGGCAGGCACGCGGCGGCCGCACCCGCGGCCACCACCCGCAGGATCATCAGCTGCCAGAACGAATCGACCACGGCGGCCAGCAGATTGGCGATGGTGAAGACGATCGAGGCGCCGACGAACACGCCGAGCCGGCTGCGCCGGGCCGAGGCGAACGCGATCATCGGCGCGCCCAGCACCAGCACCAGCGAGTAGGCCGAAACCAGCTGTCCCGCCGTGGATTCCGAGATGCCCAGGTCGGCGGCGAGTTCGGGGAGCACGCCCGCGATCATGTAATCGTCGGTGTAGAAGACGAATACGGCGAAGGTGATCGCTATCAACCAGAACGGCATCGGGCCTCCAGTGGAACGGGTGGTCAGGGAATCAGGTAGTCCATGGCGATCGTCCGCGGGTCGAGGCACAGGGACTGCTCCCTCATTGTCGACGGAGTGTGGGTTCCGGTGGTGAAGATCGCCGCCCAATCCCGGTGATACAGCGGATCACCGTCCCACGGCCGCCAGGCGATGTGCGGGGTCAGCGTGACGCGTCCCTTGTCGGCCCAGGGGCGCAACAGCTCCGCGCGCTCGTCGGTTTCGACGTCGGTGGTGAGCCGGCCGGTGCCGGTGGCCAGCCAGTGCAGCAGCGCGACGACATCGACGGGGGACGAGCGCGCCGGATTGATCAGGTGCCCGTCCAGGCGCAGACAGCGAAACAGCGCGTCATCGATGAAATCGGTGACCTCGGGCAGTCCCGGCAGCGCGACCACCATCAAGTGCGCGAATCGGTTCGGCAGGCGGTCCAGCGGTGTCGCCTCGGTGCTGCCGAACGCATGCGCGGTGCGCGAACGCGGACGGACCACGGTCACCGTCGCGCCGAGCTCGGCCAGCGTCGCCGCGATGGTGTGGCCGAACGCCCCGTACCCGACAACCAGGGCTGCACGGCGGTGGAAGGGCTTCGGCACATCATCGAATGTGTCTTTGGCGCAGTGCAATACGTGCTGGGTGATCACATACTCCGACAACGACGGCGCATAGGCCCGCGCGCTCCTGGTCACCAGATTGTTCCGGGCGAGCGCCGGGATGTGCGGATAGTTGGGTCCGGACGAGACCAGATGCACCCAGGAATCCGTAGTCACGGCGGCGGTTTCGGCCAGCTCGGCGTCGGTGAGGTCGTGTGCGGCGAGGGCGATCATCTTGTGCGCGAGCGCCGTTCCCGCCGTCACCGGTTCGACGCGCACCCCGAGTTGCCGCAGCTCGGCGGCGACGGTGGCCGCGTCGGTGGAGGCGCCCAGGCAGTAGAGCGTCGCCGGATCCACCGTGACGGCGCCCATCAGCGTCCGCTGGTCAACGCCAGGGGAACTCGGATATGTCCGTGCAGGACAATCGAATCCCGCCATTGCCGGCCCGGCAGCAGCCGGGCGTCCGGGTAAGCGGAGAGGAAGCTGCCGACCGCTACCTGACCCTGGACCTTCGCCAAGGACGACCCGAGGCACCGATGTACACCGGTCGAGAAGCTCATACTCGTTCGCGCCGAGACGTTTTCGACGTCGAGCTTGCCCGGGTTCGGGTAGGCGCGCGCGTCGTGATTGACCGCGCCGACCCAGATCAGCGCCCCGGTACCGGGCGCGACGACCCGGTGACCGATCTTGGTCTCCACCCGTGCGGTGCGGTGGGTCAGCTGAATGGGGGAGTCGTAGCGGAGCAGCTCCTCGAACCACGGGTCGGTCAGGCGGCCGTCGGCGAGCACCTCGGCGCCGAGGCCGTGTTCGAGCACGGTGACAATGGAATTCGCGATGAAGCTGACCGTGGTCTCGAAGCCGGCCGCGAAGACGAACCCGACCAGGGTCAGCAGTTCGGCGAAGGTGAGTTCGCCCTCCGCGTGCTTGCGGACGCAGTCCTTGAGGAAGCCGTCCTGGAGCATATCCGGATCCTTGGTGCAGTCCACCACGAACTTGGTGAACTTGCGTGCCTCGGTCATTCCGCGCCGGTACTCCGGGAAGGTGATGCCGACGTCGAGCAGCTTCGCGCCGTGCCCGCCGAGCGAGTCGAGCATGTCGTCGCCCAGATCGGGGATGCCGAGGAAGTCGGAGATGACCCGGATCGGGATCTTGCGGGCGAAATCCGCGACCAGGTCGATGTTTTCGCGGCCGTCGAGTTCGGCCAGCACCGCGTCGGTGTGCTTGGTGATGATGTCGACCGACCCGGTCACCGCGCGGTGGGTGAACATCGGGAAGACGAGTTTGCGCAGCCTGGTGTGCTCGGGCGGGTCCATGAAGACCAGGGCGGGCGCGTCGAGCGCGATGGGCACCGAACGCTTGGTCAGCCAGCGGTAGAACCCGGCGGTCGGCGGAATCGCAACGGGCTGGTCGGCCGACCAGTCGTTGCTGCGCAGGATCTCCTCGCTTTCCTCGTAGCCGGTGATGACCAGGCCGGCCGCGCTGTCGTGCACGCCGGCCGATGCGCCGATCTTGGTCAGGATCGCCCGGTACGGGTCGCCCTTGGCCGGTGGCCGGAGGAATAGCCGGCCGACGTCGTTCTCGTCGCCCAGCATCGAGTCGGGCAGTAATCGGAGCGGGCCGTGTAGTAGGAACCAGCGAACAGGATCAGTGACCACCGAGTTCACGGAGGACAACGTCGACACCCCCTTGGCGTTGCATTGCGGCATAGAAGTTTTCGCGCTCGAACCGGAACAGCGCGGCCTGCTTGTGCGGCAGATCGATCTCGCCGAGTTCGTGGCCGTCCACCACCTTGCACACGCTCCGGTTCAGCGTGCGCACCAGCTGATTCGAGGCGGACGGGTCGGAGATCACGCCGGTGCACTCCGGGTAGGTCTCGAACATGCCGGCGATGAGCGCGACCCAGAACGGCAGCGCGTATCCGAAATAGTCGGGCTCGCCGATACAGCCGTGCATGCCCATATCGTGGTCGGGCGTCTCGTAGTAGTCGGCGACCACGTCGAGCGCGGCGAAGTACAGCTCGGCGTACCCGCCGTGCTGCCCCTCCTGTCCGACGAGGAAGGGGCGAGTCTTGTTGTCGGAGAACTGGAATTCGATCTCGGTCTGCCAACCGGCCCGGTCCCAGTCCTTGTGCATCGCGAACTGCACATGCGGTCGCGCCATCCACTCGACCACCTGGTCGATCTCGGCCGAGGTGGACGGCGTGACCGGCGTGAGCTCCCACGGCTTCGGCAGCGTCGGCACCTTCCATTCTTGGAAGGCGAAGTCGGTCAACGGTTTCCCGCGTCGCCGGGACCGATCGATGGGTCTGCGCTCACTCGCCACTCACGGCACCTCGTTCGCGCTGGCCAGCAGTTCGAGCGCGGCGAGGACGGCGTCGGTGCGGCCGGTGAGCCGCGCCCGTCCGCCGAGCCGGATCCGGTCGAACGTCGCTTCGACGGCATGGGTTTCGATGAGCTCGGCTCCGGCGATCGGCTGGCCGACGCGCCACATCCAGCCGCCTGAGGCATCGGCATCGGCTTTCGGCTCGTCCCAGCCGAGTCCGGCCTGCACCCGGAGGTTGAGCAGTTCCAAGTCGATGCCGGTGATGATCCGCGACTGGAACGGAACCTCGCCGCCGGACGCCCGCGCGCATACTTCGCTGACTACGACATCCTCGAAAGCATCACCGCTGGAAAGGTATTCGACGTGCGCGGTGAATGTGCCGTCGAGACCGAGGGCGGTGCACGTCCGGGTCGCGAGGTCGGCCAGCTTGGTTTCGGTCGCCGGGTCGGTCCTGGCCGAGCCGGAGCCGCCGCCGCGGGTGAGGTCGAGCAGCGAGCGGATGTAGAGCCCCGAGAACAGATGTGTCACAGTGCCGTTCACGACGAGCACTTCGGAATGGTACTGCGGGCCGTCGAGTAACCGTTCGACCAAATCGTCGCTCAGTGCGGTGAGATCGACGTCGCCGAACTTCTCGGTCCGGATCCCGCGCAGGTTCGCCTCCGCGGCGGGTTTGACGATGACCAGCTCGTCGTCGGCGAATCCGGTGCAGCCGCCTGCCTTTTCGACGCTGCCGTCGGCGACGATCAGCGTCTCCGGGACCGGGATGCCGGCCGCCGCGAGGGTCCGGCGCATGACACCCTTGTGCCGGTAGTTCTCCAGCGAGCCCGCGGGGATGGGGGTCGGCAGGCCCAGGTCACCGCACAGCTGCGCGGCGACACCGAGTAAATACTCGTCATTGGTGACGATCGCGGTGGTTCCGGCCGGGATCAGCGACGCCCATTCGTCGATGTCGGCGATCCGTTCGTCACCGATATCGTGCAGTGCCACATCGCCTTCGCGGATCAGCGGCACCTCGCCGGTGCGCAGAATCCGTAGCTCGGCGCCGGTGGCCGTGACCGCCGAGCCGAACTCGGCCAGCCCGACCGTGCCGAGCGACTGCTTCGCCTGTAACAGGACCACCGTTGCGCGATCACCTGATGACAACACGCCTCCATGCCTCTAGGTGCTGGTCCACGCGTTGGCAGCCGGTGACGACGGCTTCCGGATCGCGCGCCAGCGAGATTCGGATCAGATCGGTGCCGAGTTTCGGCTGGGCCCAGTAGAACAGTTCGCCGGGCAGCACGTGCACCCCGATCTCACCGAGTTCGGTGTAGAGCGCGCTGGCCTCGACGCCTTCCGGCAGCCGGAATGTGTCGACGGAGATCCTGGATTCAGGATAGGCCGGTGCAAGGTTGATGTGGTCGCGGGCCAGGGTGCGGTTGCTCTGGATGCCGCCGCGCAGCCGGTCGTAGCCGCCGTGTCTGCCGTCCTCGGCGAACAATTCAACGATCCGCAGGATGAACGGCGACGCCGAGAGCATGTGGTCGGAGTACATCCGCGCCAGCGGGAGCGGATTGCCGACGTTCCAGTTCAGGAACCCGGCCTTCAATTCCTGTAAGGGCCAGAGCTTTCCGGTGTCCTCGATGGTCGCCCAGTCGAGGTCGTACTGACCGAGCACGGCGTACATGTCGTACTGGGCGCGCAGATCCTGTGCGCGGAAGCAGGAGTCGATGACCAGCACGGTGTCGCGATCGGCGCACGCGGCGGCGATCTGGTGCAGGCGATCGGCGTCGATCACGGCGCCCGTCGGATTGTTCGGCGAGACGGTGAACAGCACGCCGTGCGCGGGGATCACGTCTTCGAGGGTGCCGCCGGCCAATTCGGACTCGGCCACCGAATGGATGGACAGTCCGTGACCGGCCAGCAGGTCGTGCAGGTTGTCGAACGTCGGCTCGACCATGGCGACCTTGCGGTCGGCGAGGCGAATCGCCTTGCCGATCATGTCGATCGCGGTCGAGGAGGAGTAGCAGCTGCGGAAGGTGACGCCGTCGGACAACGCGGTGTGCTGGCCGATCGAGGACAGGAACGCGTTGCGCGCGCTCTTCTCGACCACGTCGACCGGGAGCTTGCGCGTCTGCGCGAAGACCTCCGGGAAGCCGGCGACGATCTCGGATTGCGTGCTGGACAACGACATTCGCGGATGACCGTCGGACAGGTTGACACCGTCGACCAGCGCCTTGACTTCCAGGTCGGTGATGTTATCAGGCATGCAAACGACCATCCTGTTGCGTCTTGGTCCGCCGGGCGGCAGCGGCCATGGTCATGATTTCGAAGATCACCGCGACGCCGAGGTGCGCGGTGATGTCGGCGGAGTCGTACGGCGGCGAGATCTCGACCAGCGAGACCGTGCGGATATCCGGCAGGTCGAGTTCGCGCAGCAGCCGCAGCGCGAATGCCGAGGAAGGACCGCCGACCTCGGGGGTGCCGGTGCCGGGCGCGCACGACGGATCGACGAAGTCGATGTCGAAGGTCAGCGCGACCGGGTTCGAACCGACCTTGTCCCGCACGATCCGGCCGAGTTCGCGCGGGCCGATATCGAGGGCGTCCTCGCAGTGGATCACGGTGAAGCCGAGGCCGTCATCGGCCAGATCCTCGCGGGGCACGCTGCCGCGCATGCCGATCTGGATGCTGGTGCTGGGATCGATCAGGCCCTCCTCGGCGGCGCGACGGTACACCGTGCCGTGGAAGTGCTTCATGCCGAAGTAGTTGTCCAGCACGTCCCGGTGCGCGTCCAGCTGGACCAGCGACAGTGGCCCGTGTTTCCTTGCGGCCGCGCGTAATTCGGCGATCGCCAGGCTGTGGTCGCCGCCGACCAGGATGGGCAGCGCGCCGATCTCGTGCACGGCGCTGACGCTGCTCTCGATCAGCTCGAGCGTTTGCAGGTGGTAGCCGGGCACGATGTGCACGTCGCCGCCGTCGACGACGGTGAGCAGGTCGGTGATGACCAGGTCGCGTTCCCGGCTGCCCAGCCGGCCCAGCGTGCTCGCCGAGCGGACCGCCTCCGGCCCGAAGCGGGCGCCGCTGCGATAGCCGGTCGCGCCGTCGATCGGCACGCCGAGGATGACGGCGTGCACCCCGTCCTCGGCGGTCAGCTCCCGGATCGGCCGGTAGGGGAGCCGGAAGAAGGTCCGCGGCCCCGAGCTCAGCCGCGACACCGCCTGGCTGTCGGTATAGTCAGTCATCTCGGTTTTCCTTGGCCCGCAACAGCATTGCGGTCACGATCCCGGTTTCGTCCAGGCCGGGGGTGTCGACGTCGTCGACCACCACCTCGAGTCCCGCGCTGTCGTAGAGATCGGCCCAGTACTGCTTGGGCGCCAGGCGCTGGTCGGTGAACGGGTGCAGCAGGAAATAGTGGTTGTAGTAGTTGGTGCGGTGCGGGTCGCGCATCTTCTCCGCGTCATCCCAGCAGTAGTCGATATCGATGACCAGCAGTTCGATGCCGGGGTTGTTGTCGAACAACGTGCGCAGGAACTTCCGGACGCCGTCTTCGCCCTCCTGGCCCAGGATTTCGTGGATGACGAAGCTGATGATGCCGAAGTCGTAATGGGCGTCGGTCTGTTCGAGATGGCCGATCGCGTCCGCGTTGACGATATCGATCCGGTCGGCGTGCACCGATCCGGCGACGAATTCCACCGCGGCCGCGGCGCCCTCGGGGCTCGGCTCGATTCCGGTGAGCCGCATGTCCGCGTACTTCTCGGCGAGGGTGGTCAGGAAGATGCCGCTGCCGCACCCGAGATCGATGCCGCTGCGATAGGTCTTGCCTCGCTGGTCGAGTACCCGGTACATCAGCGGAATCGCGTCGTGCACGCTGATTTCACAGCTGCCGACGCCGACCATGCGGCCGTCCCTGGGTACCGCGGCGGGGTCGCCGAAACCGCGGCCGATATCCAGGAAGGTCCGGCCGTAGCCGCCGATCATCATTTGATACCAGCCGCGTGCCTCCCAGATCTGCACGAGCTTGTCGGTGGCCCGGTCGTTGTCGATGTATCCCGCCGTGCGCAGGAACAGCTGCAACGCTTCGACCCGCTCGGGTGTCGTGACCACCGACTCCAGCGCTTTGCGCGCCGAGACCTCGTTCACCACGATCTGTTCCAGCACACCGTGTTCGATCAGGTTGTACAGCACTGCCGACTGCACGTATCCGCTGAACGGCTCCAGCGCTTCGATCAGGCGATTCCGGTTAAGCATGTCGTTCATACCTCTCTTTCGGTCGGTGCTCCGCCGGTCAGCCAGCGGCGAGCCGATCGGGATCACCGACGAAGGCCAGCTCGTATTTGTTCTGTCGATATCCGTAGGCGCCCGAGGAAAGGTTGGTGAACAACGTCCAATCGGAGAGCTGCGGTGCGGCGGGAATCAGGCCGTGCTGGGTCGTGCGGCCGGGCTTCGGGCAGATCAGGTCCAGTCCGGCGATCTGCGCGAGCAGCGTCGAGGCGCCTTCGATGCGCTCGGTGAAGTTGCCGATGCCTTGCAGCAGCATGCTGCGCTCGGCGGCCCAGAAACCGTAGCGTTCGTCGAAGGTCGCCGACTCGAGCGCGGCCTGAAAATCGCGTTCGGTGCTCGCGGCGAAACGGCGCAGTTTCGCCAGCACCACCGCCGGTTCTTTGACCGAGGTCTGGCCACCGTCGAGCACGCGTTGGGCGAGCGCGTAATACATCTCGGCTTTGGCCGCCATCCGGGCCAGCGCCTGGATCCAGGCCGGGTGGGTCATGCCGGTGCCCGCGCGCAGGTTGTTGCAGCGCTCGATGGATCCGTCGATGAACACGCGGGAGTTGGGCACGAAGGCGTGGTCCAGCTCGATGATGGCGTCTTGTTCGTCGAGGGCATCGATGGACTGGTCCGGGAGCTCGTGCGCGCCGCGGAAGCCGGCCCGGGAATGCACGGTCACGCCACTGCTGTCGGGTTCTATGGCGACGCACAGCGCGGTGTAATCCTCGGCCGGGGTCAACTGGCGATAGGGATAGATCAGCAGCACGTCGGAATAGAGCGCGAGCGTGGCCAGCTGTTTGAAACCGCTCAGGTAGATACCGTCGGCATCACGCGCCACGACTCGCAGCAGATGGTCTTCGGAAATGCGCCCGCGTTCGGAGATATCGGAGATCGCGTGGGTGAGGATCCAATTGCCGGCCCGGCATTCGCGGTGGAACTCCCGGATCGCGTCCGCGCCCTCGCCGAAATGGTCCGCGTTGGCGGCCCAGGCGGAAACGATGCCGGCCAGGAAGTCCGGGCTCCGGCCGAGTAATCCACCGCTGTGCGTCGCGAAACGGCGCAACTGCCCGGCGTACTCCAGGAATTTCTCTTTCGTTTCCGGTGGAGTCCAGATGCAGTCCCAGAACAATTTCATATCCGGATTGGTGCGCAGCCCGTCCAGGGTTTTCGCGAACGGGGTATCGGTGCGCTCGGCAAAGGTGGCCGAAATGGTTTCGGTCGAACCGCCGATCTGCTGAGTTTCCACTGGATATCCTTAGTCCTGCGACCTGGCGGTCAGAAATGTAGCTGCGCGCGACTTCGGTCGGAAACTGCTGTTGACGTGGGGATCCGGGCGTCCGAGTAATCGGATGACTACCCCCGGGTAAAGTTCAGGCAATGTAGACCTCTGATCAATTAAATCGAATTCATAACACCTCGGCTTCAGGATGGGCAAACCTGTAGCCCACCCCGCCTTCAAGGTAGCCGACCTACCGGTGTGTAACCATTGCAGATCCTGTGACGCTGCTCACATCGTAGCATTTCGCGATTTCCTGCCGATTGCTCGTTCTGCATTATCTTAATGGCATCGGACAGGCAGTTTGTAAACCCCCCGATCGGGGGGATCGAATTCGAGTGACAGCCCCCTTATTGGGGGGTTGTGGATCTCGTCGATAACGAGAGAATGTGACCTGATGTGAGCTAGCAGCATACCCGGTCTCAAACGACTCTTGGTCAAATTTGTGCTGGTCGGGAGGGTGCGGTAAACGGCGTTGCGACGTGGGTGTGTCGGTGCTAGATTCGGGGCCACCAGGGGCTGAGATTTCCCTGATCGCATTCAATCCGTGACCCCGATGTCGGAAGGGCGGTATTGGTGGATACGAATCGGGTGGGGTCCGGTGAATTCGATCGGCAGGCGATCGAGGAATGGGTGGCAGAGAAGATAAGCCAGATCATCGGAATGAATCCGGCGGCTATCGATCGCGCCACCACCTTCGCCGCGTACGGTCTGACCTCGTCGGATGCGGTCGGGCTGTCGGGTGAGCTGGAGGAGTGGCTCGGTCGCAGCCTGCCGGAAACCCTGCTGTACGAGCACCCGACGGTAGAACAGCTGAGTGCCGCACTTGCCGGCACTGTTACGCAAGTCGGCACTGCCGCACCGGATTTCGGTGCGATCGGCGCGACGGCCGGATCGACGCCCGATGTGCGCGAACTGGATTCGGACGATCACGCGGTGGGTATCGCCGGAATGGCGTGCCGATTCCCCGGTGGGGCGAACACACCGCAATTGTTCTGGCGCAACCTCGCCGACGGCATCGACACCGCAACGGAGGTGCCCCAGCAACGCTGGGACGCACAGCAATTCTTCGATCCCGATCCCTATTCCCCGGAGACGACGTACACGACCAAGGGCGCCTTCGTCGACGACATCGCCGGATTCGACGCCCAGTTCTTCGGCATCTCGCCGCGCGAGGCGATCCGGATGGACCCGCAGCAGCGGATGCTGCTGGAGACGGTGTGGGCGGCGCTCGAGGACGCCGCGATCCCGGCGGAGCAGATTCGGGGGAGCCGGACCGGGGTGTTCGTCGGCATGATGGCCGACAGCCGGTATGCGAACGTGCTGGTCGACCACGGCGGCCACGGCGAATTGGACGACCCGTACGTGGGTCTGGGAAGCGCGTCCAGTGTCGCGGCCGGCCGGCTGTCCTATCTGCTCGACCTGCGTGGGCCGAGCCTGGTGGTCGACACCGCCTGTTCGTCGTCGCTGGTGGCATTGCACTTGGCGATCAACAGCATTCGCAACGGCGAGTGCGATCGGGCCGTGGTCGCCGGGGTCAGCGCGATCGTGCATCCCGACACCTACCAGCAGGCCTGCAAGATGCGCATGCTCGCCGCCGATGGTCGGTGCAAGACGTTCGACGCGGAGGCGGACGGGTTTCTGCTCGGTGAGGGGTGCGGCGCGGTCGTTGTCGAGCGGCTCGCCGACGCGCGAGCGCGCCGGCATCAGGTGCTC
This sequence comes from Nocardia colli, assembly GCF_008704205.1. GTDB lineage: Bacteria > Actinomycetota > Actinomycetes > Mycobacteriales > Mycobacteriaceae > Nocardia > Nocardia colli. The sequence continues at coordinate 225,757 of NZ_VXLC01000003.1, forward strand.
GCGGTGGTGCGCGGGTCGGCGGTGAACCAGGACGGCATGAGCAACGGGCTGACCGCGCCGAACCGGGCCGCGCAGGTCGCGGTCATTCGCGCGGCGCAGCAGAACGCCGGAATCAGCGCGGACAGTATCGATTTCGTCGAGGCGCACGGCTCGGGCACGCAGCTCGGTGACGCGATCGAAATCGGCGCGCTGACCGAGGTTTTCGGCGCGACGCGGGCGGACGACCGGCCGCTGTATGTGGGTGCGGTGAAGACGAACGTCGGTCACCTGACCGGGGCCGCCGGAATGGCCGGGTTGATCAAGACCGTGCTCGCACTGAACCGGGGCGCCATTCCGCGGAATCTGCATCTGCGGGAACCGAATCCGGCCATCGACTGGTCGGCCGGTCCGGTTCGGCTGCCGCACGAGACCATTCCGTGGCCGCGCGAAGACCAGCGGACGGCCACCGCCGGGGTCAGCTCGTTCGGCTGGTCGGGGACCAACGCGCATGTCATCGTGTCCGCGCCGGCGGTCGACCTGCCTGAGCCGGATCCCGAAGAGCGCTGGCACATTCTGCCGCTGTCGGGACGTTCGCCGGAGACGTTGACCAACACCGCGCACGCGATGTCGGAGTACCTGCGCAGCCATCCGCGACTCGCCTCCGCTTACGTGGCGACCACCGTGCAGACGGGGCGCAATGCCATGCCTTGTCGCACGGCGATCCCGTTCCGGACACTCCTGGACGCCGCCGAGGCCCTCGACGAGGTCGGGCGCCGGGTGCCGGTCGCGACCGTGCCGCGCGGACCGCAGCCGACCGTGCGATTCGTGTTGCCGGGCACCGGTGATCAGTTCGTCGGGATGGGACGCGACCTGTATCGATCGCATCGGGTGTTCCGGGACGCGATCGATCACTGTGCCGAGATCGCGGCCGAATCGCTGGGCATGGACCTGCGTACGGCCCTGTATTCGGACGCGGCCCCGGCCGCGTCGGACCCGTTCGCCGCGTTGCGTGGCGGCGCGGCTGCCGCCGGCCAGCTGGTCACCCGAATCGACTTGGCGCACGCGGTGGTCTTCTCGCTGAGCTACGCCGCGGCCCGGATGTGGCAGAGCTACGGCATCGAACCGAGCGGCCTGCTCGGCTACAGCCTCGGCGAGTACTCCGCCGCCTGCGTGGCCGGTGTGTTCGCGGTCGAGGTGGCGTTACCGCTGGTGGTGCGGCGCGCGCGACTCGTCGCGGATGCCGAACCCGGCGCGATGCTCACGGTCGCGACCGCCGCGGACCGCGTCGCCGAGTATCTCGGCCCGGACCTGTCCTGTGCCGCGATCAACAGTCCCAACACGGTCGTCGTCGCCGGTACCGAGGACGCGATCGTCGCGCTCGAACAGCGCCTCGCCGCGGACGAGATCGCCGCGCGCCGGGTGCCGACCACCCGCGCCATGCATTCTCCGCTGCTGGATCCGTTGCGGGAGCGGCTGATCGAGCTGTTCGACGGCATCGAGCTGCGCGCGCCTCGAATTCCGTTCGTGTCCAACCTGACCGGCACGTGGATCACCGGCGAGCAAGCGCGGGACCCGAATTACTGGGCGGACCAGATGTGTTCGACGGTCGAGTTCGCCGACGGGGTGTACACGCTCGCCGAGTCGGACCCGTGCGTGGTGATCGATCTCGGGGCCGGACAGCTGGGCAGTCTGGTCAGTCAGGTGCTGATGCAGTCCGGTGGGGCCGCGGCACTGCCGACGTTGCGCGGCTCCGCGACGCGGGATCCGGACGAGATGATCGTTGCCCGCACGCTCGGTCGGCTGTGGGTCGGCGGCGTGGACGTGGACTGGTCGCGTATCGGCTCGTCGGGCAGGTCGATCTCGCTGCCGACGTATTCGTTCAAGCACCAGCAGTTCTGGCCGGAGCCGGGGAACGGCCGGGCGGAGCCGGTCCGCGCGATCGCCGGGACGGCCACTGCGGCAACGGAACTCTTCGAACCGCAGTGGGTCACGGCTCCGGCATCCATTGATTCCGTGGACCGGCAGGGCCCCTACCTCGTCTTCGTCGACCCCGACACATGCAGCGCCGAACTGGCCCGGCACCTGGCGAAGCTCCTGGACGGCGTCGACTGGGTATCTGTCGCTCCGGGAACCGAATTCGGTACTTCCGGCGCGGACTGCTACCGCATCCGGCCGGACCGGCCGGCCGACTACGCGGAACTCATTGCCGCGCTGGCCGATCGGGAACTGCTGCCGCGCAGCGTTGTTCATCTGTGGTCGGTCAGCGGTCCGAACGCCGAGCCACCGGACAGCGTCACCGCACATCGACGCCTAGGGTTCGACAGCCTGATGGCACTGGCCGGGCAGTTGGGTCGGCACGCCATCGACGGATGCCGGATATTGGTCGTCACCGACCACGCGCAGATCATCGATCCCGAGGACGACCTGCATCCGGGCAAGACCACCGTGACCGGACCCGCGCTGACCACGGGACAGGAATACCCGGGCCTGGCAGTACGTACCTTCGACGTCGTCACCCCGGTCGACGACGAGGACGGCTCGTGGGACGAGCTGACCGAAGCGGTTGCCGCCGAACTGAATTGGCCGGGAACCGACACCGCGATCGCTCGCCGCGGCAGGCGCAGACTGGTGAAACGCTTCAGGCCACTCACCCTGGACGCGCCCACACCGTACGTGCGTGACGGCGGCGTCTATGTAATCACCGGCGGCACCGGAAGTATCGGCCTCCAGGCGGCAGCTCACCTGGCCGCTGCTGCCGCCGACGTGAAGCTGGTCCTGTTGGCCAGGACCCCACTGCCGGATCTCGACGACGAGGAATCGGTCGCCAAGGCCGGCGGGGCGTCCCGCGCAAAGGCGACCGCTGTGCGCGATCTGACCAAGTCTGGTGCCGAGGTACTGGTGCAGTCCTGCGATATCGGCGACAGGGACGCCATTGCCGCCGCAATCACCAACGCACGCAAGCAATTCGGGCCGATCGACGGCGTGATCCACGCCGCCGGCGTGCTGTCCCCGGACGCGTTCACCACGATCGCCGAGACCTCGCCGGAGATCAGCGCGGCGCACTTCCGCGCCAAGGTCGACGGCACGCTCGCCCTCGCCGACGCACTCCGCGGCGAGCGACCGGACTTCGTCGTCCTGCTGTCCTCGATGTCGGCGGTGCTCGGCGGCATCGGCTTCGCCGCCTACGCCGCCGCGAACGCATTCCAGGACCAGTTCGTCGCGATGCGCGGCCTGCCCGGCGGGTCTGCTTGGCGCTCGGCGTGCTGGGATACCTGGCAGGCGACTGTCCAGCACGGCGAAAACCCCGGCGTCGCAGAATCGTTGGACAAATACTCGTTCGCCGCCTCGGACGCGCTCGCAGTGCTCGACCGGCTCATCGCGGGCGGCCCACGCCGCGCGGTCGTCTCCGCGGGACAACTGCATCGGCGTATCGACGCGTGGGTCGGCGGCGGAGATCCGTTGCGCGAGAACTTCTCTGTGGCAGCAGAGATCACCACCGCGCCACCCGAGCGCACCATCGAGGACTACCGACGCCGACTCGCCGAGCTCTGGCAGCAGGCCCTCGGCGTCGACCAGGTCGGCCCGCACGACAACTTCTTCGAGTCCGGCGGCAATTCGCTGGTCGGCCTGCAACTGATCAACTCGATCAAACAGCAGTTCCGCGCGGTCATCCCGACGGTCGCGCTGTTCGAAGCGCCGACCATCGCCGACATGGCCGACTACCTGCTCACGGCGACCACAGAGGAAAGGAAGGCGCGGACATGAAACTCGTCGGAGTCATCGGGGCCGGCGTCATGGGCACCGGCCTCGCCCAAGCGCTTGCGGCGCACGGAATTTCGGTCGTCCTCGTGGACAGCTCCCGCGAACAGCTCGACCGGGCCGAGAGCGAGGTGGTCCGATACTCCCGCACCGGCCGCCTGTTCGGCCACGACACCGAGAAGTACGGTGACCTGACCCAGCGGGTCACCTACACCACCGATATCGCCGAGGCGGCCCCGGCGGAGTTCGTCATCGAGAACATCACCGAGAACTGGGCGCTCAAGGCCGAGATCTATCCGGAGCTGGACCGGATCTGTTCGCCGGAGACGGTGTTCGCGGCCAATACCTCGTGCATCCCGATCACCAAGATCGGCGGCGTGACCAACCGCCCGGATCGGGTGATCGGCATGCACTTCATGAACCCGGTGCCGATGAAATCCACCGTCGAGGTGATTCGCGGCTGGCACACCTCGGAAACGACGATCGCCACCGCGATGCAGCTGCTCGCCGATCTCGACAAGCGCGGCATCCTGGTCAACGACATGCCCGGTTTCGTGTCCAACCGGGTGTTGATGCTGATGGTCAACGAGGCGATATTCCTGTTGCAGGACGGGGTCGCCGCGGCGGCGGAGGTCGACGAGATCTTCCGCTCCTGCTTCGGGCACGCCTCCGGACCGCTGGAAACGGCGGACCTCATCGGGCTCGACACCATCCTGTACAGCATCGAGGGCCTCCAGGAGTTCTACGGAGACAGCAAGTATCGCCCGTGCCCCTTGCTGAAAAAGATGGTGGACGCCGGACTGCACGGCCGGAAAACCGGTCAGGGCTTCTTCTCGTACACCCCATAACCGACAGGATCGCAGTTATGTTCTCCGATGCCCGTGCCGAACTCCGTGAATTCGTCGCCAAGCGGTTCCCCGAGGGGAAGCTGCAAGACGACCACGACATCTTCGAAAGCGGCTTCGTCAACTCGCTGTTCGCGATGGAGCTGGTCATGTTCATCGAACAGAACCTCGACGCCCGGATTCCCAATGACGAGCTGAACCTGGACAACTTCCGCACCGTGGACGTGATGACCGACCTGGTCGGCAGGCTGAGCAACGGTCGTGGCACGGTCACCGAGGTGGCCTGATGGCCGTGCGGACCGAGGTGCGCCACGACTGGTCGCGGGCGGCGATGTCCGCCTTCGTCGACGAGGTGGTCGCGCCGCGGGCGGCCGAGTTCGATCGCGCGGGCCGGATCGACCCGATCATGGTGTCCGAGTTCGCCGAACGCGGTCTTTGGGGTGCGGTGCTGTCCGCGGCCGATGGCGGGACCGGTGCGGGCATGGTCGCCTTCGCGCGTGCGCACGAGGAGGTGGGTCGTGGCTGCTCGTCCATGCGCAGCTTGCTGACCGTGCACTCCATGGCGTTGTACGCGCTGGATCGGTGGGGGACGGAGACGGCGAAGCGGCGGTGGCAGGCCGATATGGTCACCGGCGCGGTGCTCGGCGCGTTCTGTCTGACCGAGCCGGAGGCGGGCAGCGATTTCGCTGCGCTTCAAGCGACCGCCGAGCGGGACGGCGACGAGTGGGTTATCAACGGTCACAAGCTGTGGGTCACGGGTGGTCAGCTGGCCGACGTGCTGCTCGTGTTCGCCCGCACCGAGCGTGGGCCGGCCGCGTTCCTGGTCGACGCGGCGAGTCCGGGGATTCGCCGAATCCCGGTGTCGCACATTACCGGAACGCGCGGCAGTCAGGTCGCCGAGATCGTGTTCGAGAACTGCCGGGTCGGCGCCGACGCGATCATCGGGCCCGAAGGGATGGGCTTGGCCATCGCGACCGGAGTGCTCGATATCGGGCGGTTCAGCGTCGCCGCCGGATGCGTCGGCATCTTGCAGGCCTGCTTGCAAGCCTGCGTGAGTTACGCCAATACGCGGCATCAAGGTGGGTCGTTGCTGCGCGAACACCAACTCGTGCAACAGATGATCTCCACCATCGCCACCAATACGCGCGCCGCCCGGCTTCTCGTTCACGAGGCCGCGCGGCTGAAGGATGCCGGTAGTCCCGACACCATCATGTCGACCTGTATCGCCAAACAATTCGCCGCCACCTCCGCGGTCGCCGCCGCCAATGACGCGGTGCAACTGCACGGTGCGCGCGGATGCAGCGACGAATATCCGGTCGGCCGATATCTGCGCGACGCGAAGGTGATGGAGATCATCGAGGGCAGCACCCAGATGCAACACGTGCTCATCGCCACCGACGCCTGCCGCAATCAGGCTCGGGTCGTCGAGGTCGATTGATCAGGAAGGCGAGGGAATCCGATGACATCCAACGTGCGTAAACGTCCCCGCTACATCAAATGCGTGGTCTGGGACCTGGACCACACCCTGTGGGACGGGATCCTGCTGGAGAACGCCGCGGTCACCGAGCTCAAGCCGGGCATCCGGGAAACGATCGTCGCGCTGGACGAGCGCGGCATCCTGCATTCCGTCGCCAGTCGCAACGATCCGGAAATCGCCCTCGCGAAGCTCACCGAACTGGGGATCGCCGAATACTTCCTGCATCCGCAGATCAGCTGGGACAACAAATCCGCCTCGGTCGCGACAATCGCCGCGCGGCTGAATATCGGCATCGATACGCTCGCCTTCGTCGATGACCAAGCGCTGGAGCGGGACGAGGTCGGATTCGCCCACCCGGAGGTGCTCTGCATCGATGCCGAGGAGGCGGCGGGGTTGCCGGACCGGCCGGAATTCCAGCCGAAGCAGGTGACCGCGGACTCGCGGGTGCGGCGGCACATGTATCAGGCGAGCATCGAACGCTCGACGGCCGAGGACCAGTTCTCCGGTACCAATGACGAGTTCCTGGCCACGCTGGATATGCGCTTCACCATCAGTCCGGCGGGTCCGGCGGACATCGGTCGCGCCGAAGAGCTGGTCGTGCGGACCAATCAGCTGAACTCGACCGGGGTGATGTACTCGGCCGAAGAGCTTGCCGCGCACGCGGATTCCGATGATCATGTGCTGTTGATGGCCGAACTGGAAGACAAGTACGGGACGTACGGGCAGGTCGGGCTGGCGCTGGCGCAACGCGGCGCCGAGCAGTGGCGGCTCAAGCTGCTGTTGATGTCGTGCCGGGTGATTTCGCGGGGAGTGGGGACGGTATTGCTGAATCATGTGGTCCGGCTGGCGCAGGCCGACGGGGCCCGGCTGGTCGCGGAATATGTGCCTACCGAACGGAATCGGATCATGTACATCACCTATCGGTTCGCCGGGTTCACCGAAATCGGTGAGCAGGACGGCATTACGCTGCTGGCCGCGTCCGCCGAGGCGCCACCGCCGCCACCGGCCTACCTCACGGTGCAGACGCTCGCCGCGGAGCACCGGCGATGAACGCGCCCGCGATCGACGCGCGTAAATGGATGCCCTACCCGCCGCCCGGCGGCGCGGCGACGACGTTGTACTGCCTGCCGCACGCCGGGGCCGGCGCGTCGACCTACCTGCCGTGGCGCAAGCAGTTGCAGCCCGAGGTGGACGTGGTGCCGCTGCAACCGCCGGGGCGCGAATTGCGGCTGCGCGACGAGCCTTTCGAGCAACTCGGACCGCTGCTCGACGACCTGCTCGCGGTAATGGACGGCGAATGGCGCGAACCGTTCGTGCTGTTCGGGCACAGCCTGGGCGCCCTCGTCGCCTACGAGCTGGCCCGCAGGCTCAGCGCGGGCGCGGGGCCGCGGCCTGCGCATCTGATCGTGTCGGGACGGCGTGCGCCGCACAAGCCGTCGCGGCTGCCGTGGGTCCGCATGGCGTCCGACTCGACGTTGCTGGAGATCGTGTACCGCCTCGGTGGCACCCCCGAGGAGGTCCTCGACGACCCGCAGATGCGTGCGCAGGTACTGGGTTTGATGCGGGCGGATCTCGGGGTCGACCAGACCTACCGTTACGTGCCGGAGCCGCCGCTCGACGTGCCGATCACCGTGCTCAGCGGCAGTTCCGACACCCACGTGTCGATGGCCGAACTCGAGCCGTGGGCCGAGTGCGGTTCGGCCGGGGTCGATATTCGGCTGGTGCCGGGTGGGCACTTCTTCCCGATCACGCACCGTGACACCGTGCTTCGGCGGGTGCGGCACTGCGTGCTGGGCTCGTTATGAGCGGCGACACCGCCCCGCGCCGGACGATCGCGCCCGACGGTGTCGCTCTGTGGTGGTTCGGGCTGAACGGGAAGTGTTGCGCCGGTGACCGTCTGGTGTTGTCGTCCGAGGAGCTCGCGCGCAGCGACCGGTTCGATACTGCTGCCTTCGCGGCCGACTACATCCGTATCCGGGCGACGATGCGGCGCGTGCTTGCCGCGTATGCCGGAACCGCGCCCGCGGATCTGGCGTTCACCGTGGGGGAGCACGGCAAGCCGGGATTGGCCTGCGCGGCACCGGCATTCAATCTCACGCACACCGATGGGCTCGCCGTCATCGCGATCGCCGGGTCCGGTTCGATCGGGGTCGATGCCGAATCGCTCGACGCCTACTTCGATCTGGCCGGATTGGCGCCGCGGGTGCTCACGCCGCGTGAGCGGGAGCGGGTGGGCGCGGACCACGGGCGCTTTCTGCGCCACTGGGTGGCGAAGGAGAGCTACCTCAAATGGCTGGGCAGCGGGCTGACGGTCTCGCCCGACACGATCGAGCTGAGCGCCGATCAGGCGGGGCGCGCGGTGGTTTCGGGGGTCGACGGCGTCGATCTGCCCGCGCGATATGTCCATCAATTCGGCCTCGGCACCCGTTACGTCGGGGCCGTCGTCGGCGACCGAGTGCCCCGTCGTTATCCGCTGCGCCCGGCCGAATCCGCCAGTGCCGAAGCGAATGTCCGGCACCGGACGTCAGGAGTGCAAGCATGACAACCTATTTCGCGGACGAACCCGCCACCCTCGCGGAGATGCTGGCCGCCCGCGCTGCGGCCACGCCCGACCCGGTGCGGTTCCATCATCTCGGTGACGGCGACCAGGTCACGGCGACCATGACGTTCCCGCAGCTGGATCGCGCGGCTCGCGCGGTAGCCGCGCATCTGGCGTCGGTCGCCCGACCGGGGGATCGGGCATTGCTGCTCTACGCGCCCGGACTGGAATTCGTGGTCGGCTTCTACGGATGTCTCTATGCCGGTGTGGTCGCGGTGCCGGTGGCGCCGCCGCAGCCGAACAAGTTGGCGGACAGTCTGGCTCGGCTGGCGTCGATCGCCGGTAATTCCGGCGCGCGGCTGCTGCTCACCAGCGCCGATATCGAGCCGCTGCTGACGCCGGTACTGGCCGAGGCCGACGGATTCGCTGCGCTGCGCACGGTTGTGACCGACCGGGTCGAGCTGTCCGAGGCCGACGGTTACCGTGATCCGGGCATCACCGGTGACACCATCGCCCATTTGCAGTATTCGTCCGGGTCGACCGGAGAGCCGAAGGGCGTCGCGCTCACGCACGGGAATGTACTGGCCAACCTGAGATTGGTCACCGGTCAGATCGGCGCGGGCGTCGGCGTGGCCTGGTTGCCGACCTTCCACGACATGGGTCTGCTCAGCATGGTCACCTATCCGGTGTACAGCGACTCGACCGTTATCAGTATGTCCCCCTTGGCTTTTGTGCAGCGGCCGGCCCGGTGGATCGCGGCGATGTCGAAGTTCGGCGCGACCCACACCGTTGCGCCCAACTTCTCCTTCGCCCTCTGCGTGCGACGGGTGTCCGCCGAGCAGGTCGCGACCTATGACCTGTCGCCGCTGCGGGTCGCGCTCTGTGGCGCGGAACCCGTTCGCGCGGACACCATGGCCGCCTTCGCGGATCATTTCCGTGCGTCAGGTTTCGACGCGCACAGCCTGTTCCCCTGCTACGGCCTCGCCGAGGCAACGCTTTTGGTGACCGGCGGTCCCCGCGGCAGCGGGCTCACCACCGTCGAGGTGGATCCCACCGCACTCGCCAAGGGCCGCGTCGAACCGGTAGCGAGCGGCGGTCGCCGCCTGGTCGCCAGCGGCGAACTCAACGACGCCTACGAACTCCTCCTCACCGACCCCGACACGAACACCCCACTGCCGGACGGGCAGGTCGGCGAGATCTGCCTGCGCGGCGACAGCATCGGCCTCGGCTACTGGGACGCACCCGAGGCGACGGCAGACACCTTCGCCGCCACCGTCACCGGCCGCGACGGCCACTTCCTGCGCACCGGCGACCTCGGATTCGTGCACGAGGGACAGCTTTACGTCACCGGCCGCCGCAAAGACCTGATCATCGTCGACGGATACAACCACTACCCCTCCGACATCGAAGCGTCCGCGATGGACTCCCACCCCGCGCTGCGCCCCGACCGCTGCGTGGCCTTCCAGGTGCTCGACCGCGACGAACCCGCCCTGGTCGTCGTCGCCGAACTGAACCGGGACCGCAACGCCGAGGAGGTCGACAAGACCGAGATCGTCACCGCCGTGCGCCGAGCAGTCGGCGAGCACCACGGATTACGCCTCGACGACGTGGTTTTGGTGACCGCAGGCTCGGTCCCCCTGACCTCCAGCGGAAAAGTCCGCAGATACGTTGTCCGCGAACAGTATCGAGACGGCGCACTGACCGTCCTGCCCTGATCGGGCCGAACCGGTACGGCCGCCTCTGCGGCGGTGTCGTTTTCGGCGATCGAGGAGTGCGGTGAGTTCGGCTCAGGCAAGTTTCTACATCTGGCGTACCTCGAGAATCGCCGACTGAATCGAATTATGCTGGTGGATCACGTGTTTCGATCAACGATGATTGAGGAATAATGGCCGAAATCCGATGTGGGCAGACCGTCCGTAGTTATGCCGAGTTGCGGGCGCGTGCCGCGCGGGTGGCCAGCGGGCTTGCCGCACAGGGCATTGTGGCCGGTGACCGGGTCGCGATCTACCTGCACAACGACGTCGCCTTCGTCGAGGCCAGCCTGGGTGCGGGGCTGCTCGGGGCGATCCCGGTGCCGGTGAACTGGCATTGGAAAGACGCCGAACTCGCCTTCCTGCTCGACGACAGCGGCAGCCGGGTCATCTTCGCCCACACCGATCTGGTCCCGACCGTCGAAGCCGTCGCCGGCGACCGGACCGTGATCGAGGTGCGCCGCGAATCCGCGCCGCCGACCGGGCGGCACCTCGACTACGAGGACTGGCTCACCGAGCAGCAGCCGTGGTCCCAACCACCCACGCAGGCACCGCAATCCATGATCTACACCTCGGGCACCACCGGGCGGCCCAAAGGCATCATCCGCGATTCGACCACACCCGAACAGAGCCAAGCCCTCGCCCGACTGGTGTTCGGTACGTTCGGTTTGGAGCCCGGGATGCGCACCCTGGCTCCCGCGCCGATCTATCACACCGCGCCCAACGTGCAGTGCCTCGTCAGTGCCGCGGCCGGCATCGACCTGACGATCATGCCGAGGTTCGACCCCGAAGAACTGCTGCGGCTGATCGAAGCCCATCGCATCGACCATTTCCAGGCGGTCCCGACGATGTTCGTCCGCCTGCTGCGCCTGCCCGAGGAGGTCCGCAACCGCTACGACCTGTCCTCACTGAAGGTGATCGTGCACGCCGCCGCCCCGTGCTCGCCGGAAATCAAGCGCCGCATCATCGACTGGCTCGGGCCGATCGTGCGTGAATACTACGGCGGCTCCGAAACCGGCGGCTGCGTCGCCTGCGACAGCAAGCAGTGGCTCGATCACCCCGGCACGGTCGGTGCGCCGATCGCGGACGCGGCGATCCGCATCTACTCCGATGCCGGCGATCTGCTGCCCGTCGGCGAGTCCGGCCGGATCTATATGCGACCACCGTCGAGCTGGCCGAACTTCACCTATCACCAGAATCCGGGCAAGCGGGCCGACATGGAACGCGAGGGCTTCCTGGACATCGGCGATATCGGATATCTCGACCATGACGGGTTCCTCTACCTCAACGACCGCAGCATCGACATGATCATCTCCGGCGGCGTGAACATCTATCCCGTCGAAATCGAGGCCTGTCTGCTCGAACTCCCCGGCGTCCGGGATGCTGCGGTATTCGGCATCCCCGACAACGATCTCGGCGAATCGGTCGCCGCGCACGTCGAGGCCGACGGCGTCACCGCCGACGCGGTGCGTGAACACATCCGCGCCAATCTGGCCGGTTACAAGGTGCCGAAAGTTGTTGTCTTCGACGACAATCTGCCTCGCGAAGACACCGGGAAGCTGTTCAAACGGAAGATCCGCGCGCAGTACTGGCCCTGAGGCTCAGATCCCGGCCGTGATGATCCAGGCGCGCGAGCCGAACCACACGCCGTCGGCGGTGTGATGCGCCGTCATGACGGCGCGGAGCCGGTCGAGCGCCCGCTCGGTTTCGGCGGCGTCGAATTCGCTGAGCAATTCGCCTGCCATGCGTAAAGCGAGCACGGAATCGACGCCGTCTTCGGGATCCTTGCCGTAATAGACCGGCTCGGACGCGTCGGTGACATCGACCTCGGTGAATCCGGCGGCGGTGAGAATGCTGTGTGCCGTCGCCGGATCGGCGAGGGAAAACGCCCCGCCCACCGGGGCGGTGATCGGTGCGCCCGCGAGTGCCGCACGGATCGCGACAACCCATTCCTGCTGATCACCGGCTTGCCAAACCAGTTGCACCAGCCGCGAACCGGGCCGCAACGCGCGGCTGATATTGGTGAACGCCGCAACCGGATCGGCGAAGAACATGGTGCCGAATCGGCTGACGGTGAGGTCGAAATGGTCCGGCGGGAACGGATGGGTTTGCGCGTCAGCCTGTTCGAAGCGCACGTTGTCGACGTCCTCGGCGGCGCTGAGCTGGACCGCGGTCGCCAGCATCGTCGTCGAGATGTCCACGCCGAGCGCGCCGCCCTGGTGTGCGAGCCGCGCGGCGTCGCGGGTGAGCTGACCGGTGCCGCAACCGATGTCGAGAACCTGGTCACCAGGTTTCACCTCGATCGCGTCGCGCAACCGCCGATGGTAACGACGCAGCTCCGCGTCGTAATCGAAGGCGTTGTTCGAGACCGGTACGTCGGGATTCGCGCTGTCGACCATGCGCACATCCTGGCAGTAGTGCCGGGCACGCGCAGCAGGAACAACCGCCGGAGTCGTAGACGGGCCGGCGCGCGACCATCGAGACAACTTGCCCGCGCGTTCAGTGGAGTTTCCGCCCCGGTTACCTGCGGGGCAGTTGTCCGTACAACCCGTCCGGCCATTGTCGTGGCATGACAGAGCAGCGGTACCGAGCTATCGCGGACGAGCTGGAAGGCGAGATCGCGGGGCTGCGACCCGGCACCCGGCTCGACAGCGAGCACACGTTGATGGAGCGGTTCGGGGTCAGCCGGGCCGCGGCCCGCGCGGCGGTGCAGGAGTTGGAGCGCCGGTTGCGGGTGCGGCGGGTGCGCGGGTCGGGCACGTTCGTCAGTGAACGGATCGACTACGTCATCTCGGGGGACCGGCGGCCGTCCTGGCATCGCACGGTGCTGGCGGCGGGTGCCGTACCGCGGTCGGTAGTCCGGGAGTCGGCGCTGGCCCCGCTCCCGGCGGATTCCGCGCACCGGCTGGAGGTCGAGCCGGGCACGCTCGCGCATCATATGACGCGGCTGAGCTACATCAATGACGCGATCGCCGCGTGCGGCTCGGAATGGGTTGCCTACGAGGCGGTTCCGGATCTGGCGGCGGGCATGCGCGTCGAGGAGTCGCTCGACGAGGTGCTCCGCCAGATGGGACACGTGCACGCGGTCAGGTCGTGGTGCCGGGTCGCCTCCGACATTCCCTCGCCCGAGGTGCAGGAGCGGTTGCAGCTGATCACGGCCACCCCGGTGTGGGTGGTCGAGTCGGTCAACCGCGACGCCGGCACCGGCCGCCCACTCACTTACAGCACGTCCTGGATGCGCGGCGACGCTGTGCGCGTCGTGATGGAGATCGGCACCGCGCCCACGCGGTCCGCCGCCGATCCGAACTATCTGAAAGAGGTTGTACAGCAGTGACTTCCCCTGTCTACAGTCGCGAACGCGTCGCCGAGCTGCTCGCGGTGGCGCCGGAACGCGACCTGGTCGAACTGGCCGACGCGTGCCTGGCCGACGGCGCCGAATTCGCGGTCCTGACCGCGCCCGAGATCGGTTCGATCGCCGCGCAGGTGCGCGAGCCGATCGCGCACGACCGCTTCTTCCTCGGCGCGGTACTGGCCTGCCGGGCCGAGGTGCTGCTCGGCGGTACCCGGGGCTGGGCCATGCGGATGGGGGACAACCGCAGAGCGACGCTCGCCGCGGCCGTCTGTGCCGCCGAGGTCGAAGCCGAACGCGCGCAGCGTGATCGGGTCCTGCACCTGTGCGCCCGCGTCGAGAACGATCAGCGCGCGGCCGAGCGCAGCGAATGGGCGCAACTGGCCCCCACCATCGTGCAATTCGAGGAGTTGACCTGATGACCGTGACCGCCCTCGGCGCGGCCCTACGACCGGACCAGACGCAGCGTGTATTTCGCGCCGTTCTCGACGCGTTCGCCCGTCCCGGCATCGCGGTGTCCCTACCCCGCACCGACTTTCCGGCGGCCCTGCTCCCGGTGCTGTGCCTCGCAGACCTCGAGACCGGCATTCATCTGCTGGACGACGACGGCTGGGACACGGTCGTCGCCGTGGCCACCGGAGCACCCGCTGCGACTTTGCAGACCGCGAAATATGTGACCGCATTACGCCCGCTCACCGCGGCCGAATTCAGTGCGGTCGCCGTCGGCACCGCCCTCGCCCCGGAGTCCGGAGCCACCGTGATCTGTGCCGTTGCCGCTTTGTCCGGCGGGACCAGCGTGCGACTCAGCGGCCCCGGCGTGCGCGAGCCGATCGAATTCGCCCCGGCCGGATTCGATTCCGAGCTGTGGTCGGTACGCGAACGCCTGATCGGCTTCCCCGCCGGAACCGACCTGCTCCTGGTAGATCCCGACGGCGGCCTGGTCGGCATTCCGCGCACCGCCGTCGTCGACCCCCGAAAGGCCAACTGACATGGGATATTCAGGAGCCCGCGGCGGCCTGGACGCGATCCTCGCCGCCGAGTCCCTGGTGCACGGCGCGCGAAACCACGACCCCGCACCATGGTTGACCACCGAGCAGATCACCGGACGTATGCGCCTCGCGGTCGATCGTGTGATGGGCGAAGGCGGACTGTACGACGAGAACACCGCCGCCGACGCGCTACGTCAGGCGGAGGGTGACGTCATCGAGGCCACCCACCTGGTCCGCGCCCACCAGTCGACGCTGCCGCGACTCGCGGTGAGCGAGCCGATCGACCCCGACGAGATGGTGGTCCTGCGCCGGATCGTCCCCGCCCACCGCACCCCGGACGGCCCGCAACTACTCGGCCGCACCAGCGATTACACCGGCCGCATGCTGGACCGGAACGCGCAACCGACCCCGGTCGTCGTAGAGGCGGAGCAGCCGGCCGAAGCCGAACGCACCGGGGCACAACGACACCCACGCCGCTTCTCCGACATGCTGCGCGAAATGGACCTGCTGGTCGACAACCGCCCCGCTGCGGACACACCGGACCCCGAGCCGTTCGACATCACCAAACACCCGGCCCGGCCACCGGCCCCGCGCTCGGCGATCCTGGCCAGCATGGCTCGCGCCGAAACCGGCTCGCTGATCAGCACCTGGTACCGCTCCATCCGCGGCCCGGAGGGCAACCTGCACGAGGTCACCCTCGGCGAGGTCCGCCACGGACGGCTGCCGCTGCGCGTCACCCACCCGCACACCGGAAACCCCGTGTCGCTCGGTCACATTCGAGCCTCGGAATGCGAGGCCATCGAGGACCTCGACGGCGTCGAGGAGGACCGCAGCCGCTTCGACGTCGGCTACGGCCTCTGCTTCGGCCACAACGAGCGCAAGGCCATCGCCATGGCCAATCTCGACATCGCCTGGCGCCGCTTCGGCGACGTCGACGGACTCGAGCAGGTCCTGCTGCTGACCACGGACGGCCTGGATTCCTGCGGCTTCCTCGAACACCTCAAGCTGCCGCACTACGTCACGTTCCGCTCGATGATCGACCGCAAGCGCGCGGTGCGCGACATCGACGCGGACGTGAGCGATCGGATCGCGGACTCGATCGGAAGGACCTGCTGATGACCATCACCGCCACGGATGCCGAAACGCCCACCATGGCAACGGTATTCGCCGCCATCGACGAAGCCGCGATCACGCCCGGCATCCTCGACGAGGGCTCCAAACGCGAAATCCGCCGCGCCACACTGGCCGCCGTCTGCATCCCCGGCTACCAGGTCCCGTTCGGCTCGCGGGAGATGCCAGTGGCCCGCGGCTGGGGCTCGGGCGGCCTCCAGGTCACCCTCGGCCTGCTCGGCCCCGCCGACACGGTCAAGGTCATCGACCAGGGCGACGACGACGGCGTCAACGCCACCAACCTGCGCCGGCTGATCGTGGCCAGCGAGCACTGCGGGCAAACCCAGGACACCCGCGAGAGCACCGTCGTGCAGACCAGGCACCGCGTCCCCGAGGAACCGCTGGTCGAGGGCCAGACCCTGGTCTTGCAGGTGCCGGTCGCCGAACCGCTACGCGGAGTGCAGACTTCGGTGCGCGAGTGCGCCCGCATGCACGCCGAGGCCGACTACTCGATGATCTGGGTGAGCCTCTACGAGGACCTGGTCCGCAACGGCGTCATCACCAAGACCACCGGCTACCCGGTGCTGGTGAACGGCCGCTACGTCATGATCACCACGCCGATCCCGCGCTGGGATGTGCCGCGGCTCAACGATTCCCCGCAGCTGTCGCTGTTCGGCGCGGGCCGGGAGAAGCGCATCTTCGCGGTCCCGCCCTACACCGACGTGCGGCCGCTGACCTTCGACGATGTTCCCTTCGAGGTCGAGGGCGACGCCGAACAGCGCTGCGCCCGTTGTGGTTCAGCCGACACGTTCCTGGTCGAGGCACCGGGCGGTCGTCAGTCGTGCAGCGACATCGAATGGTGCACAAGAACTCTCACCGGCGACGTGGACGCTGCCGCGCACACCGAGCACGCACCTCTGCGCTACCTGCCCGACCCGGCCCGCCGCGTCCGCGCCGCCGCCGACGCGGTCCGCCGCGACCCGGTGGAACTCGCCACCCGCCCGGTTCCCGCCACCCCGGACGGCTGGACCCTCGCCGTGCACGGTGTCGGCAAGGTTCACGGACCAGGCGGCGCCGCAGCGGTTCCCGGCACCGGCCCGGAAGCCGGCACCGCCATCAGCCCGCGCACCGGCGCGGTCGTCGCCGCCTGGGACGTCAGCTTCGACGTCGCGCCCGGCGAGGCGCTCGGCCTGATCGGCGAGTCCGGCTCCGGCAAGTCCACGGTGCTGCGCTGCCTGGTCGGCGAGGAAACCGCAACGGCGGGAACGATGTTCCTCACCACGGTCGGCTCCGGCCGTACCGACGTCTTCGGCCTGGACGCCGCGGCCCGCCGTGCGCTCCGCATCGACACCCTCGGCCTGGTCCACCAGAACCCGGCCGACGGCCTGACCATGCGCGTCTCCGCCGGCGGCAATATCGCCGAACGCCTCACCGCCGCAGGCTGGCGTAACTACCACGAGATCCGCGACCGAGCCGCCTACCTGCTGGAACAGGTAGAGGTGCCGCTGGATCGGATGGACGACGCCGTGCATACCTTCTCCGGCGGCATGCGCCAGCGGGTGCAGATCGCCAAGGCGCTGGCCACCGACCCGCGGGTGCTGCTCCTGGACGAGCCGACCACCGGCCTCGATGCCTCGGTCGCGGCCGGCGTGCTCGACCTGCTGCGCAAACTGCTCGCCGAACGCGACACCGCCGCCGTGGTGGTCAGCCACGACTTCGCCGTCATCGAAGCCCTCACCGATCGCTGCCTGGTGATGAACGTCGGCCGCGTGGTCGAATCCGGCCTCACCGACCAGCTGTTCCAAGACCCGCACCACCCCTACACCCAGCGCCTCGTCGCGTCCGCGCGCAGGTGAACCCGGCCATGCCCATGGAGGTGACCATGAACGATCAATCACCCGGCGTCCCAGTGCTTTCCGTGCGCGGACTGCGCAAGACCTTCACCCTGCACACCATCGACGGCCGCACCGTGACCTCGCTGCACGGCGTCGACCTCGACGTCGCGGCCGGCGAGCACGTCGCGCTGGCCGGACCCAGCGGCGCGGGCAAATCCAGCCTGCTGCGCTGCGTGCACCGCAGCTACCTGCCCGACGCGGGCACCGTCACCCTCGGAACCGACACCGGCCCAGTGGAATTGACCACGCTCGGTGATCGCGAGATGGCCCGGCTGCGCGGCCGCGAACTCGGCTATGTCTCCCAATTCCTTTCCGCGCCGCCCCGCACCGGACCGCTGGAAGTCGTTGCCGCGGCGGGCCGTCGCCGCGGCCTCGGCCGTGCCGACGCACGCGACGCCGCGGTCGAATCGCTGCGCCGCTTGGCCTTGGACGAAACCCTCTGGGACGTCGACTGCGGCGTCCTGTCCGGTGGTGAACGCCAACGGGTGAACATCGCCGCAGGCACCGTGCACCCACCCCGCCTGCTGCTGCTCGACGAGCCCGTCTCCGCCCTCGACCCGACCAATCGCGAACGCGCCCTGGAACTCATCGCGTCGCTGTCCGCCCGTGGCGTCGCCGTACTGGCCGTCTTCCACGACTTGGCCGCGATGCGGCAGCTGGCGTCGCGCGTGATCCGCTTCCGTGACGGCCGGATCGTGGAACAGGGCACCCCCGCCGAAGTATTGGGAGCAGCGGCATGACACACACCTTGGAACAGCCCCGCGCCTGGTCGCTACCGCAGTCACCGCGCGACTACGTGCTCGGACACGTCCGCGCCGTGCTGGCCGACCGCGTCCTCGACGACGCGCGCATCGTCGTCCGCGACGGCCGCATCGTCGAGGTCGGCCCGACCCGGCCGGGCACCGCGGTCGATGTCGACGGCGGCGGACTCATCTGCACCCCCGGCCTGGTGGACGTGCACTCCGACGGACTCGAACGCGAGCGCATGCCGCGCCCGGGCGCCGAACTGCCCTGGCTGTTCTCGATGATGTCCTTCGAGGGCAAGTTGCGCGCGGCCGGCGTCACGACCGTCTTCCACGGCGCGTCGTTCTCCGATCAGGAGTCGGCGAAGGACCGGCGCAGCGTGGCGGCCGCGCTACAGATGTGCGAGGCCATCGCCGAGTGGAACGGCCGCGACAGCGTCAGCCGCCTGGTCGATCACCGGGTACTGTACCGGCTCGACGTGCGTTCGGCGGCCGGTTTGGCCGCGCTGCAAGGCCATTTCGAACAGCAGGTCGCGGCCGGCCGAATCCGGCGCGACGCCCAGGCCGTCATCTCGCACGAGGATCACACCCCGGGCATCGGGCAGTACGCCGACCGCACGTTCTACGAGAAGTACATGGTCGGCATGCGCGGAATGAACGCCGAGCAGGCCCGCGACGCCGTGGACGAACTCATCCGCGACCGGGCGGGCAACGTCGCGGTCCGCGAGGATTCGATGGACTGGCTGGCCCGGCAGGCCGGAACCGGCCGGGTGCGGATCTTCGGCCACGACCCCGAATCCGCGGTGGAGATCGCCGACCTGGCCCGCCGCGGCGGCAATGTCGCGGAGTTCCCCACCACCGAGGAGGCGGCCCGCGAGGCGCGCGTGCGCGGCATGTCGGTGGTGATGGGCGGCCCGAACATCCTGCGTGGCGGCTCGCATTCGGGCAATGTGTCGGCCGCGGAACTGGCCGGACTCGACCTGGTGACCGCGCTGGCGTCGGACTACCTGCCGTCCTCGCTGCTCGGTGCCGCGTTCAACCTCGCCGACAACGCGACCATGCCGCTGCACGCGGCCGTCGCGCTGATCACCAGCGGACCCGCGGCCGCGGTCGGACTGTCCGATCGCGGCGCGCTCACGCCGGGCCAGCGCGCGGATCTCGTGCTGATCAGCCTCGAACACGGTTGTCCCGTCGTCCGATCGGTGCTGCGGGCGCACTGACGCCGCGGTCGAGTTGTCCGCGCCGTGCTGAACAACTCGCGCCACCTGCCCCTGCGCGTTTCGCCGGGATTCACTGGCGGTTGGAGCGGGGGACACGGCGGTCGCGGACGCTCGACCCTGCGGTGCGGTCTCGCCCGCCCCCGCTTCAAGGCCCGGACCTCGGGGCACAGAAGGAGACAGACTTCATGGGTAGCAAGGTTCGCCCTTTGTTCGCTGCCGCCGCGATCGCGGCGGTCGCCGTGCTCGCCGGTTGCGGCAGCAGCGCTGTGAAAACCGACGCGGGCACCGCGGAAGATCCGCAGACGCTGGTGTTCGCGTCCATCCCCTCGGAGAACTCGCAGAGCCTGCAACAGCAGTACAAGCTGGTCGCCGACGCCATCGAGAAGTCGACCGGCCACCCCGTGCAATTCCAGAACGCCACCGACTACGCGGCCGTGATCGAGGGCCAGCGCGCGGGCAAGATCCAGCTGGCCGGCTACGGGCCGTTCTCCTACGTCACCGCGAAAGACAGTGGCGTGCCGACGGTTCCGATCGCCGCGCCGATCAAGCAGGCGGGCGCCGCGCCCGGTTACCTGTCCTACGGCATCGTCAAGGCGGGGTCGAATATCAAGAGCCTGACCGACTTTCGCGGTAAGACGGTCTGCTTCGTCGACCCCTCTTCGACTTCCGGCTACCTCTACCCGTCCGCGGGGCTGAAGGCGGCGGGCGTCGATCCGGAGAAGGACATCACGCCCGTCTTCGCCGGTGGTCACGACGCGTCGGTGCTGGCGGTCAACAGCGGTCAGTGCGACGGGGGATTCGCCTACGACACGATCGTGGACAAGACCCTGCTGGAGAAGAACCAGATCAAGCCCGGCGACATCACCGTGCTGTGGAAGTCGGAGACCATCGCCGCGAGCCCGGTGGCGATGAGCAGCAAGCTCTCCCCGGAGTTGCAGGCGAAGCTGACCGCCGTGTTCCGCGACCAGCTGAACAAGCCGGCCCTGATCCAGGCCGGGACGTGCACCGACGAGAAGAGCTGCCAGCTGCCCGAGGCCGCGTACGGCTATGCGGTGGTGCAGGATTCGCTCTACGACGGGGTCCGCAACGTCTGCCGGATCACCAAGGCGAAGGTCTGCCAGTCGTGACCGGCGTGCCCGCGGACGTCGCGCTCGGCGCGACCATCGACCACATCCTGCGACCGGCCATCCGCCTCGACCACGTGCGCAAGGATTTCGGTCCACGGCTCAGCGCGCTCGACGACGTGTCGCTCGAGGTGTATCCGGGGGAGGTGGTCGCGCTGCTCGGCCTGTCCGGCTCGGGTAAGTCGACGCTGCTGCGGCTACTCGACGGCCTGCATCTGCCCAGCTCCGGCACGGTGACGGTACTCGGCCAAGACATGGGCTCGGCGCGCGGCGGCGAGCTGCGCGCGCTGCGCCGCCGGGTGGGTTTCGTGTTCCAGCAGTTCCATCTCGTCGGCAGCATGTCGGTGCTGGAGAACGTGTGCACCGGCGCGCTCGGCACGTTGCGCGGTCCGCGCATCGGGCTGTTCATGTATCCGAAGTCGGTGCGCTCGGCGGCGATGGCGCAACTCGATCGAGTCGGGTTGGCGGACCGGCCGTTTCAGCGGGCCGACACGCTCTCCGGCGGGCAGCAGCAGCGCGTCGCGGTGGCCAGGGCGCTGGTGCAGCGGCCGAAGATCCTGCTCGCGGACGAGCCGGTGGCGTCGCTGGATCCCGAGTCGTCGGCGCAGGTCATGGCCTTGATTGCGCAGGTCGCCGCCGAGGACAACCTGACCGTGCTGTGCAGCCTGCACCAGGTCGAGCTGGCGGTGTCCTGGGCGCATCGCCTGGTCGGGCTGCGCTCCGGGCGAATTGTGCTGGACAAGCAGGTTTCGGCGCTGGATCGCAACGCTACGATGTCGATCTACTCGAGCGTCGCCGCCTCGACCACCCAATTCGCATGAACGCCACGGTCGTTCAGTTGCCGGTTCGCGCGCCGGAGCCGGCGACATTGCGTCGGCCGTCGGGTACGGCGATCGGTGTCGCCGTCGTCTATACGGTGTGGTTGATCGCCTCGCTGTGGTCGGTGGCGTCGCTGCAACTCAACCTGGCCACCTTCGTCGACAGCATCGGCAACGCCGTCGATTTCGTCTCCCGGATCTTCCCACTGGACTTCCCGCCCTTCGGCGAGGTCGTGCGGATGACCGCGCAGACCCTCGCCATCGTCACCTGCGCAACGGCATTGAGCGTCGCGCTCAGTGTGCCGGTGTCGCTGGCCGCCGCCCGCAACACCAATCGGCACGGCTGGCTGCGCTGGACTATGCGCGCGGTCATCGTCGTGACGCGCGCATTGCCCGAAATCGTCTTGGCCATCGTGTTTTTGCGCCTGTTCGGGCTCGGCCCCGCGGCGGGCATCCTGGCGCTGGCCATCCATTCCGTCGGCATGGTCGGCAAGATGTACGCCGACGCGATCGAGGACACCCCGGCGGGACCGCGGGACGCGTTGCGGGCCGCCGGGGCGACGTGGTCGCAGCAGATCACCGGAGGCGTTGTGCCGCAGGCGATGCCCGCGTTCATCGCCACCGCGCTGCACCGGTTCGACATCAACCTGCGGGCCTCGGTGCTGCTCGGGTACGTCGGCGTCGGCGGGATCGGCATGGAACTGTCCCTGGCGATGAAGACCCTGCACTATCGGCGCGGAATCGCGTTGGCGCTGTTGATCGTCGGGCTGTGCATCGTGATCGAGACGATCTCCGGCGCGGTGCGCTCGGCCATGCTCGGCGCGCAGTCGCCGAGGCGGGCCGGGTGGTGGAGCAAGCTCCGGCACCGGGTGACGAGCGGATGGGTAGACGGCGGACCCGTTGCGGTCGTGGCCAAGCCGCATCCGATCAGTCCGCCGTGGTCGGCGGGGCGGATTCGACGCGCCGCGTACTTCGGGCTGACGGCATTGATCCTGATCGCGTCGGTGTGGGGCGCGGGTATCGATGTCTCGCGCATGGCCGACAGCATCTCCACGCTGTGGACCACGCTCGGTCTGTTCGTCCCGCCGAGCACGGGCGGCATCGGCGGCGAACTGTTCGCGCAGCTGCTCGTCACGGTCCAGATCGCGCTGGCCGCAACGTTTCTCGGTCTGGTGCTCGCCGTGCCGATCGGCCTGCTCGCGGCCCGCAACGTCGCGCCGACGCCGGGCATCGCGCGGTTCTTCCGGATCGTCATCGTCGTCGTGCGCGGCATCCCGGACCTGATCTTCGCGATCATCTTCATCGTCATCACCGGGCTTGGCGCGCCCGCGGGCGCCCTGGCCTTGGCGGTCGGCGCGGTCGGCCTGCTCGGCAAGCTCATCGCGGATTCGCTGGAGGAGTCCGACGTGCGCGTGCAGCAGGCGGTGTCCGCGGCCGGGGCGACCCGGCCGCAGGTGTTCGTCGCGGCGACGGTGCGGCAATGCGCTCCCGCGCTGGCGGCGCACGTGTTCTACCAGCTGGACGTCAATATTCGCGCCGCCACGCTGCTCGGTGTCGTCGGTGCTGGCGGTATCGGCTTCTACCTGATGAACGCCGCGCGTGTTCTTCAGTTCGACGTCGTCACCACGATCGTCCTGATGGTCTTCGCCGTCGTGCTGGCCGTCGAAGGCGTCGCGATGTGGGTCCGCCGCGCACTGTCCTAGTTCGTCCCAACCCCGGAGTTTTTCCATGATCATCTCGAATCCTGTTGGTGTCGAAGCGAACAAGGCGCTGCTCGCCGCAGCGGATGCGGCCGTGCTCGCGCACCGCGACGCGCTGGCGAAGCATTCGCCCGCCGAACTGAGCGCCATCAGGATGGAGGGTGCCGACGGAACCCCGACGATGTTCATCGACGTGCTGGTCGAGGACGCGATCATCGCCGCGGCCACCGCCGCCGGGGTCAATGTGCTTTCCGAGGAACGCGGTTGGGTGGATGTGGGGTCGGCGGTGACCCTGGTCGTCGATCCCGTGGATGGTTCCGCCAATGCGGCCGCCGGCATCCCGCTGGCCTGTTTCAGTGCGGCGGTGGCCATCGACGGCGAGTTCACCGAGGCCTTGACCGTGTGGCTGCACACCGACGAGCGCTGGTGGGCCACCCGCGAGCACAGCGAGTTCCGCACCAGCGGCCGCACGACGGTCGCCGGCGCAGCGGTATCCATGTTGCGGCCGCATCCGCGTAACTGGGAGGCGTGGTCCCGAGTCGCCGAGACCGCCGGTCGAATCCGCATCCTCAGTTGCAGCACGCTGGACGCGGCGTTCGTCGCGACCGGCGCCATCGATGCCTTCGTCGACGCGGGCAGCGACACTCACCGCCTGATGGACATCGCCGCCGCGACGATCCTGGTCGGCGCGTCCGGCGGCGCCGTCCTCGACGCGTTCGACCGCCCGATCGGCTTCGACACCGACCTCACCCGCCGCTGGAGCGGCATCGTCGCCGCCACCGCCGAACTCGCCGCTGAACTCCGCGCGCTGATCCAGGACGGTGCGGCATCGAGGACAACGACCTGAGTGCGCCGCCCGACACACCCCCGCCAACCCCCAAGAATTGCCCTGACCTGCGGCTACAGTCGGGCGAACGGCAAACTCGACAGGCGGGAGCTGACGGATGTGGGCGGTCGTCGACAAGTGGTACGCCGGTAGGTACGAGGGCTTCGGGGTCCTGATCACCGAGGACTGCGAGGAAGTCATCGCACGAGATCCGGTGGTGGACAGCGATATTCCGCTGAAAGCGGGCGATCGCGTGCTGATCGACTACCTCTCCGGCGCCGAGGGAGCAGGCACGATCAAGCTGGTCAAGGTCCAATAGAAGTCGTCCTATCGTCCTACGCTGGTGTGGTGTTCGACTCGCAAACCTTCGATCTGGCACCGTACGCGGACTTCGCCGACCTGCCCGCGCACGTGCGGCGCACGTATTGCAGCTGGCACGACGCCAGCTGGCGGTCGCTGCTCGTGCAGACGTTCGAGCACGCCACCGAGGCCGAAGACGTCGCGCTGCCCGGAGTGTCCGATCTGCACCTGGTGCTGTGCGTAGCCGGTGACGCGGTCATGCGCACGCACGCCGACGAGAACTCGATGCGCCGCTGGGTGCCGGGCACGCTGGAACTCATGGTGCCCGGCCGGGCGAGCGTGGTCGGTTATCGCGGCGCATCCGCGATGCGTACTGTCCAGGTGCACATTCCGTCGGCGACGATCGATCGGGCGGCGGCCCAGGCGGGCCGGTCGAGGCCGGACTTCGAGGCGCTGGCGGCCAGGTTGCGGGCCGGCGACGCACTCGTCGAACAGCTCGTTCGCGCCCTGCCCGGCGTCGAACCGGAGAACGATCTTTACGCCGAAAGCGCCGCGGCTTTCCTGGTCACGCACCTGCTCACCGAGGGCAAGCGGGACCGGCTGGCCGGTCCCGAGCACGCTGCGGTCCGGGCCGCCACCGCCATCATGCGCGACCGGCTGGCGGAATCGCTGACGCTGTCCGACATCGCCGCCGAACTGCACCTGAGCGTGTTCCACTTCATCCGGGTCTTCCGGGCCGCGACCGGCGAGACGCCGCACCGCTACCTCACCCGGCTGCGCATCGAGCACGCGCGACGGTTGCTGTCCGGTACTACGCTCACCATCGAACAGGTCGCCGTCCGCTGTGGATTCGCCAGCCCCGGCGCGCTGTCCACGACGTTTCTGCGGCACGTCGGTGTCCGGCCGTCGGTGTATCGCAGCAGGAACTGATCGATGTTCGGCAATCGCGCACCTGGTCCCCGACCTTCCACTCGCTTAGTTTCGAAGCGGCGCAGCAACTCTCGCGTCCCGGGTCGATGCCGGCAGTGAACGAAAGGATCTCCAGCCATGCAGAGCTATGACGCGACCGCGACCTCGACCGCCTCGCCCGCCGACATCTGGCGCCTGCTGATCGATGCCCGCACCTGGCCCGAATGGTCGCCCATCGACGCACTGGACACCGAACGCTCCAGCGGCCTCGATCCCGACGGCCGCGATCGGGTCGGCACGGTCCGCGCGTTCCGCACCGGGCGAATCGTCACCGCCGAACGGCTGATCGGCCTGGACGAGGAGAAGCGCCTCACCTACGAGGACGAGTTCAACTGGGCCATCCGGGACTACCAGGCGGTCGTCGACCTGGTGCCCGCGGCGAACGGCGGCACCACCATCCACTGGTACGGAACCTACACCGCCCGTTGGGGATTGGGCTGGCTGATGCGCACCGTCATGCGCCGCACCATGCAGCGCATGGCCGACGGTCTGGCGGCCCATGCGACCGTGCCGTCCTCCGGCAGCAAGACCCCGTAGCCGGCGCCGGGGGAGAGTTCGATCCGGGCTATTGCGCAGGTATCCGGTACCGGTAGTCTGGGCAACGTCAGAGCTCGGTCGCGTTCAGCGTGGTGAGGAACCTCATGCCATCGAATTTCGCTCTCAAGACGATGAATACAGCGCATCGGGTGCTGTTGAAGGTCAGTTGCGGGAAATTGGGCAACGACTTCGGCGGGATGCCGTCGGTCGAGCTCGTGACCACCGGACGCAAGTCGGGGCGCGAGCACGCGGTGATGCTGACCGCGCCGATCGTCGACGGGGACACCTACGTGGTGGTCGCCTCCCGCGGCGGCGACCCGACGCATCCGGCCTGGTTCCTGAACCTGCGGGACAACCCGAACGTGCAGGTCTCGGTGCGCAGCGGACCGCGCGTGCCGATGATCGCCAAGGTCGCCGACGCCGCCGAGCGGGCCGCCCTGTGGCCGCGGGTAACCGCCGCGCAGAAGGTGTACGCCGGTTACCAGGAGAAGACCACTCGTGAAATCCCGCTCGTGCTGTTGAGCCCGGCCGCGGATCCCGCGTCGAACTGATCGTCTCGGCCGGGCAGATTCACGTCGGCGGTTGCCGCAGGAATCTGCCCGACAGCCGGTAGACCAGCACGACGCCGACCACGTTGGCGGCGAGCGTCAGCACGCCCTGCTCGCCGAGCCACAGCCAGGCCTGCGAACCCGACGTGTGCGGGTCGAACACGCTCTGGATCACGCTGTTCCACGATGCGTGCAGCACGACGGCCGGCCAGATGCTGCCGGTGTCGAGCCGCAGCCGGGCGAACACGTACGACACCACCGTCACCTGGACCACGAAGAGCACGGCGATCAACGGCACCGATCCGCCGTTGCCGGTCAGATAACTGCCGCCGAGAATCAACGGCAGATGCCAAGCGGCCCAGACCAATCCGCTGACCATGATCGGCCGCGGCACCCCCGCATCGATGAGCCGGGTGAGCAGATACCCGCGCCACCCGAGTTCCTCGCCCAGCGCGAACACCACTCCGATCGCCGTACCCAGCCCGAGACCGACCAGCAGTTCACCACCGAACGCGACCCATCCGGTGGATGCGCCTGCGGGAGTGATGAACTGGGCCAGCCCGCTCGCCCAGCCCACACCATAGGCGGCCGCCGCGACGCCCACCGGATAGCCGAGCCCGATCAGCAACGCCCACCAGGTGCGCCGCCCGCCGAGCCGCAGCGAGATATCGCCGAACCCTTCCCGCAACACCAACCGGCTGATCAGGCCGGCCACGCCCGGCGCCCACATCAGGAACAGGACCGCGATCTCGTTCTGCGCGATCACCGCGTAGATCATGGCGGGCGCGGACAACACGACCAGCCCGACCAGGAAGATGCCGACCCCGCGCTGCGCCGTTCGCCGCCGATCCGCCGCCGGCGCCGACAGATCCGCGTGCCGCCCAAGTGTCATGCAGGCACACTAGGCAGCACCGGCCGACCCGGTCGTCACCCCGCAGGCCGGTATTCGCCTCCGGGACAACCCTGAAACGGCCCCTAGGCGATCAGTTTTTCCTTCTTCAACCAGTCATATGCCACATCGGCCGGATCCTCGCCGTCGATATCGACGCGGCCGTTGAGCTCCTGCATCAGCTGATCGGTCAGATGTTCGGAGATCGTCCCGATCAGGCCGCGCAGCTGCGGGTAGCGGTCGAGGATCGCGCCGCGCACCACGGCGGTGCCGCTGTAGGGGAGGAAGAACTTCTTATCGTCGTCGAGGGCAACAAGATTCAGGTTCTTGACCCGGCCGTCGGTGGTGTACACCATGCCGAAGTTGCACGGCGCGCCCTTGGAGGTCGCGGTGTAGACGACACCGGCGTCCATCCGGGTGACGTTCCCCGACGGAACACCATTCGGATCGTTATAGGGCACACCGTATTTCTGCAACATCGGAATGAATCCGTCGGAGCGACTGAAGAATTCGTCGTCGACACAGAAGGTCCGATCGGGCACCGGCAGCTTCGCCACATCCGAGAGCGACTTCACCTGCAACCGTTCGGCATTCGGCGTCGACGCGGCGAACGCGTACGTGTCGTTGAAGTTCGCCGGCGGCAACCACTCGAGATTGTGATCGCGCTTCTCGACCGCGTTGACTCGCTGCCAGAGTTCCTTCGGGTCCGCGATCGTCTCGGTCTCGTTGTGATAGTTGACCCATCCGGTGCCGGTGTATTCCCAGAGAATGTCGGCGTCACCGTTGAGCTGGGCTTGGCGAGAGGACGCGGAACCCGGTGCGCCCGTGAGGTCTTTCACCTGGGCGCCCGCCGCGGCCAGGTAGGTCGCGGTGATCTTGCCGAGCAGCACACCCTCGGTGAAGCTCTTCGAGGTCACGACCAGTTCAGCCCCGTCGAGCGGCTGCTCCCCGCCGGGCAGATGCGCCTCGTGGAACGTCCCGGACGAGCTGACCAGACCGCACCCGGCGAGCATCGTCACGAGAAGTGTGGAAAGCAGCGCGACGCGTGTCGATTTCATGAGATCCCCCGCGGGGTCGCGGCGAGTTCGACCAGCCGGCCGAGCCAGTCGATGCTCAACGCGAGCAACCCGACCAGAATCGCCCCGGAAATCAGCAACTTCGGCAGGAACAGCGTGACCCCGGTGGTGATCAGCGTGCCCAGACTGGTCGCGCCGATGAACGTGCTCAACGTCGCCGTCCCGACCAGAATCACCAGCGCCGTCCGCACACCGTTCAGAATCACCGGCACCGCGAGCGGCAACTCCACCTGGAACAGCGTGCGGCTACCCGAATATCCGATACCACGCGACGCCTCGATCGTCCGGTGATCCACCTGCCGCAGCCCGACGATCGTGTTCTGCAAGATCGGCAGGATCGCGTACACCACCAGACCCACGATCGCCGTGCGGAACCCGGTGCCCAACCAGAACGTGAACAAGACGAGCAGGCCGACTGCAGGTGCGGCCTGACCGATATTGGCGACGTTCACCGCGATGGGTTCCAGGCGCTTCAACGCGGGCCGGGTCAGCGCGATGCCCAGCGGAATCGCGACGACGACCACGATCAGCGTGGCCACCACGGTCAGTTTGATGTGCGCGAGAATCGTGGTTTGCAGGTTGTCCCAGCCCAGCGACGCCTGCTCGGTCGGCGTGAACGTGGTCGACCGATACCAGAGCACGTAGCCGATGCCGATGACCGCGATGATGATCGGCTCGAACCAGACGTCGAGCGGAACGCGGCGGCTCATGACGGCTCGCCCGATCCGGGCTCCTCGTCGGCCGCCACCACCGGGGTCGGCGCGGGATCCGTTCCGTCGACGTAGGTTTCGTAAGAGAGGTCCGCCTCCGCCGAGCGCACCTCGGCGAGCTTGGCCTGGATCGTCTCGGTCACCGACCCGATGCTGAGCGAGCCGACCACCGCGCCGCGACCGTCGGTGACCAGCGCCGCGCCCTGGCTCGCGGCCAGCATCGCGTCGAGAGCGTCGTTGAGCGTCGAGGAGCGCGCGACCACCGGCAACCGGCGATCGAGGAAGTCCGAAACCTCCGGCTTGGTCGCCACTTCGGTCAGCGACGGCCACGACCGCGGCCGTCCCGCCTCGTCCACCACCACGACCCAGGTGTGCCCGGCCGCCTTCGCGCGGGCGATCACGGCCGACGCGGACTCGCCGACCCGCGCGGTGATCACCTTGTCGTAGTCGACATCTCGCACCCGCTGCACGGTCAGATAGGCCAGTTTCGCGCCGGATCCGACGAACTCCTCCACGAACGGCGTCGCCGGATCGGTGAGGATCTCCTCCGGTCGCGCGTACTGCTCGATGTGCCCGCCCTCGGACAGGATCAGCACCTTGTCGCCGAGTTTGGTCGCCTCTTCGAAGTCGTGGGTGACGACCACGATGGTCTTGCCGAGCTCGTGCTGGATCGCGATCAGGCTGTCCTGCAAGCGAACCCGGGTGATCGGGTCCACCGCGCCGAACGGCTCGTCCATCAGCAACACCGGCGGATCCGCGGCCAGGGCGCGCGCGACGCCGACCCGCTGCTGCTGGCCGCCGGACATGTCCTTGGGCAGCCGATCGGCGAACGTGCCCGGATCGAGCCCGACCAGATCGAGCAGGTACTCGGTGCGCTCGGCGATCCGCTTCTTGTCCCAGCCGAGCACCCGCGGGATGGCGCCGACATTCTTGGCGACCGTCCAGTGCGGGAACAGGCCACCGGACTGGATGACATACCCGATCGACTGCCGCAGCTTGTCCGGATCCTCCCGGGTGACATCGCGGCCGCCGATGAAGATCCGCCCCTCGGACGGCTCGATCAGCCGATTGATCATCTTCAACGTGGTCGTCTTGCCGCACCCGGACGGCCCGACGAACGCGACGATCTCGCCCGCGTCGATCTCCAGGTCCAGGCGCTCGACCGCCGCGTTGTCCTGCCCCTTGTACCGCTTGACGACCCCGTCGAGCTTGATCGCCGCACCGGTCACATTGCGCTCCGCCGAAGCGGGCCGGCTGGTCACTTCTGTCATGACAGTCCCTTTGCGATCGTGAGGCGTCCGAGCAGGACGAGGAGCGCGTCGAACACCAACGCGATGAGGACGATGAGAATGGTTCCGGTCAGGGCCATTTCGATGGCGTTCGCGCCGCCGAGGCGGGAGAGTCCGTTGAAGATCAGCGAGCCGAGGCCGGGGCCGAGGACGTAGGCGACGATCGCGGCGACGCCGACGATCATCTGGGTGGACACCCGAATGCCGGTGAGAATCACCGGCCAGGCGATCGGCAATTCGACAGTCAGCAGAATGCGCCAGCGGGAAAACCCGATGCCGCGCGCGGATTCGATCACCGACGCCGGCACCGAGCGCAACCCGACGATGGCATTGCCGATAACCGGCAACGCGGCGAAGAACGCGAGCATGATGAACGACGGGACGACGCCGAGTCCGAACGGGACCAGCAGCAGCGCGAGCAAGGCGAGCGAGGGAATGGTCAGCGCGACCCGGCTGGAAGTAAGGGTGAGCGAGGACAACAGCGGGAGCCGATATACCGCCACCGCGACGAGGACCGCGATCACCGTCCCGACCAGGACCGTTTGAAATGCCAGAGAGGCGTGCTGATACGTGAGAAACGTCAGGAACTCACCCCGTCCCCGGACGTAATTCCATAGATTCACGCGTGTCCCATCGTCAGGCGAAGTCGTTACCTGTTTGTGCGTAGTCACCGGGCGCGAGCCGTCAAAGAGTAATCGACGCCGCGCGTTCGGCTCTGGATGACGCGCGGCGGGCGAATCGGCGGATTGTCGATCTCGCGCTGGCATTCCCCCCGCTACCGGCGGTCAAACAGAATGGTGCGCAGCAACTCACAATGGGTTCGAACGCATGGAATCAGGGTGGCAGCAATGGTTTCATGACGTCGGATCATCCGACGACCGAAGCTATGCTGCCCCTTTCAGGTCGATGGCCGAGTAGTACTCGGCATTGCCGGCGATCACCGTGCTCGACGCGCCGTCGACGCCGACCGGAACGCTCCCGGCCAGGGTGATGCGGGTCAGCCTGCGGTGTTCGCTGCCGTCGTAGTCGTCGATGGCGTAGTGCTGGGTGGCGTGGTTGTCCCAGATCGCGACGTCACCCAGCGACCAGTCCCAGCGGGTGGTGTTCTCCAGGCGGGTCACCCGATCCTGGAACAGCCGGAACAGTGCGTGCGATTCGCTGTTCGACAGGCCGGCGATCTGCTTCACGAAGCAGCCAAGCAGCAGGGCGCGCTCGCCGGTTTCCGGGTGCACATGCACCACCGGGTGCTCGGTTTCGAAGTAGGTGGATTCGAACTCGCGACGGTAGGCCTTGCCGTTCTCGTCCAGGCCCGCTTCGTTCTCCGCGGCGTAGTCGTACTGATTGGAGTGCCGCGCGCGCAGGCTCTCGGCCAGCCGCTTGAGCGGTTCCGGCAGCGCGTTGTACGCGGCCACGGTAGACGCCCAGGTGGTCGAGCCCCCGTAGCTGGGCAGCGCGACCGCGCGCAGGATCGACGCCTTCGGCACCCGATCGACGAACGTGACATCGGTGTGCCACACGTTGGAACGACCATGCTTCGAATCGATGGCCAGGCTCTTCACGCCCGCCGAGGTGAGCGTCGGATGCGGGCTGGTCGGGGTGCCGAGCAGCTCCGCGAACTCGTACTGCCCGTCCTCGGTCAGGTGCTGCTGCCCGCGGAAGAAGATCACCTTGTGCTCGTGCAGCGCCGCGCGAACGGTCGCGACGGTCGCCGCGTCCAGATCGGCGCCCAGCCGGACACCCTCGATCCGGGCGCCGATGTGCGCGCCGAGCTTGACCACCCGCACGGCGGTATCGGTCTC
This sequence comes from Nocardia colli, assembly GCF_008704205.1. Taxonomy (GTDB): domain Bacteria; phylum Actinomycetota; class Actinomycetes; order Mycobacteriales; family Mycobacteriaceae; genus Nocardia; species Nocardia colli. The sequence continues at coordinate 257,998 of NZ_VXLC01000003.1, forward strand.
CGGCAGGTAATCGACGGACATACGAGGGCCTTTCGCTCAACCTGATGGTCTCGTCCGACGAAACCATCCCGGGCCGGGCCTGGCCAGTATTACGGTCAGCCAGATCGAAACGGACGACCGGTTCAGGTGCTCGATGCCCGCCGGGCCCGGAATGCCGCTGTCTTCGACCGGTTTTGGCACGCGGTGCTGCAAAAACGCTTGGTGCCGTTGCGGGAGGTGTCGAGGTAGACGCGGTCGCAGTTGTCGGCCGAGCAGACGCCGATCCGGTCGGCGTGTTCGCTGCCGAGCACGAAGGCCAGGCCGACCGCGGAGGCGGCGGCGATTCCGTCGACCAGCGCGGCATCGGGTGCGTGGAAGTGCAAGTGCCAGGGGCGCGTGCCGTGCCGGATGAGCGTTGGCCTGGCGCCGTATTCGGTGATCATCGCGTTGATCTGAGTGGCGGCGCGGTCCATGTCCGCGTCGGCGACCGCGTCGAACACCTCCCGAAGTTGCCCAGCGGCGCGGGCCATGCCGTCGGTGTCGGCCGGCTGGACCAGATAGCCGTAGGCCGAGACCACGGTGTTCAACCGGTCGAGCAGCTCCGCCTCGTCGGCCGCAGGCGGATACGGCCTGCCGCGGCGTTCGCCGGGCACGGTGACGTTCACCAGCTCGACGCCGTCCCGGACCACGGCCAATGTGTGACTGTCTAAATGCACTTGATCAGTCACCTCGCTTTCGATATGGTCGTTACTGTCGTTGAAGATTATGACAGTAACGGGAGTTGCTCATGTCGCTCACACCCACCCTCGCCAAGACCTGGATCGATCGCTGGGATCGTCAGCAAGAGGGATACCTGCCCGACCGCGAAACCATGTTCGCGGTCATCGCCGACGCGGTCGCCGCCAACACCGACCGCCCGGACCCGCTCGTCCTCGATATCGCCTGCGGCCCGGGGTCGCTCGGCGCCCGCATTCGCGAACGGCTGCCGCACGCCCGGGTGATCGGCGTCGACGCCGACCCGGTGCTGCTCGAATTGGCCCGCACCGCATACGGATTCGAACTCGTCGATCGCAACCTGGCCGACCCGGCCTGGATCGCCGAGCTGCCCGCCGAGCCGGTCGACGCGATCGTCAGCACCACCGCACTGCACTGGCTCGACCGAGACCAGCTCGCCGCGCTCTACACCGAGTCCGCAAAGCTGTTGCGCCCCGGCGGCATTCTGCTCAACGGCGACGACATGGCCACGCAGGCAACGGATATCGACCACCTGCACGACGTGATCTGGACCCGCCAGATCGAACGCGAAGGCGTCGGCGATCGCGAAGGCTGGGTCGAATGGTGGACGGCGATCACCGCCGAACCGGAACTGTCCGCCGCCGTAGCCGAACGCGACAACCGCCGCTGGGAGCATCCCGCCGACAACGGCGTCACCTACGACCAGCATCTGAACCTGTTGCGCGCGGCCGGATTCCGGACCGTCGAGTCGATCTGGCAATACGGTCGCCGGCGCATCGTCGCCGCCGTCAACTAGCGGATTAGCACCTTCGGCAGCGGGTATGCGCCCCGATGTCAACCGTTCATCGGATTGTGTCGGAGGTACTGGTGTCAGAGCATGAAAGCGGACCCCGCGAAGGGATCGAAGGCGTTGTCGAAGGCGTGAAGGGCAAGGTCAAGGAGGCTGCTGGCGTCGTCACCGGAGACGAGAACCTCAAAGGTGAGGGACAAGCACAGCAGGACAAGGCCGCATCCGAACGCGAAGCCGCGCAGAAGGAAGCGGAAGCGGAGAAGGCCCGCGCGGAAGCCAAGGTGGACGAGGCGCGGCAGGCCGGATATCAGCACGACCAGTAGCCGTCGAAGAACCCGCAGGCCGGCGGTGGTTTGCCGCCGGGCTCGCGGGTTATCCGGCGAACAGGAGGTGTGATCATGCCGAAGGAATGGACCGCCAAGCAGGAACGTCAGTACGAACACATCCGCGATTCGGAGAAGTCGCAGGGCAACAGCGCCCGTGCGGCCAAGGAGATCGCGGCGCGCACGGTGAACAAGATTCGCGCGCAGGCAGGTCAGACCAAGACGGCCAGCCGGACCTCGATCGAAGACATGAAACCGCAGCAGCGCGCCGGGCTGCGCGCCCGTCAGCGCAATGCCCCGACCGGCCCGACGCGCGACCAGCTCTACAACGAGGCCCGCCAGCGCGGCATCGAGGGCCGTTCGAAAATGAACAAGAGTCAGCTGGCCAAAGCACTGGACGCGAAGAAAAGGAAGTAGGTACGCATGAGTAGCACGCTGGCCGCCACCGTGGACGTCGAAGTACCGGTCCGCACCGCCTACAACCAGTGGACGCAGTTCGAGTCGTTCCCCGAATTCATGGAGGGCGTCGAGGCGGTGCAGCAGCTCGACGACCAGCACACCCACTGGAAGATTCACGTCGGTCCCGCGACCCGTGAATTCGACGCGACCATTACCGAGCAGCACCCCGACGAACGAGTCGCCTGGAAATCCGACAACGGTCCGCAGCACGCGGGCGTCATCACCTTCCATCGACTCGACGACACCCACACCCGGATCACCGCCCAAATGGAGGTCGACCCCGAGGGTTTCGTGGAAACCGCCGCCGACGTCCTCGGTGTGCTGAAGCACCGCGTGAATGGCGATATGCAGCGCTTCAAGCAATTCATCGAGAGCAGGCATCACGAAACCGGCGCGTGGCGCGGTGATATCGCGCGCCCCGACGCCTGATCGGCCGGACCCGGGGGAGCCGATTTCGTTAGCGGCGAGCGGTTTTCGAGCTCGCCGCTGACGTCGGCGTTGGCGCGCTGTTTCGGGTGCGGCAGGCCGGGAAGGCTATATGGATGAAGGACGTATTAGAACGCGAAACGAAATGGGAGGTCGACCGGGCATTCACGCTGCCGCCGATCGACGACATCGTGCCCGGCGGGCACATCGAGGAAACGTCGGTCGAACTCACCAGCACTTATTTCGACACCTCCGCGCGTGACCTGCTCACGCATAATTTGACGTTGCGTCGCCGGGCCGGCGCCGACGAATCGGGTTGGCAACTCAAGGTTCCGCAGGCCGACGGGCGCGTCGAGCTGGTCGCCGAATGGTCCGACGAAATGCCGAGCGAACTGGCCGATCTCGTCACCGGTGCCGCGTTGGGGCAGCAGTTGCGCGCGATCACGACGATTCACACGCTGCGTAATCGGCACCGCGTGCTCGGCCCGGACGGCGAACTAGTTCTCGAGATCGATGACGATGTCGTGCGCACGACACCCGCCGATGCCGACGCGGACGCACTGGCGTGGCGCGAGATCGAGGTCGAACTCGGCCCGCACACCGACGCCGTCCCCGCGCTGCTGATGGACCGGCTCGCCGAGGCGGGCGCGTCCAAGGCGCAATATCCGTCGAAGCTTTCGCGCGCATTGCCGCAGCCGAGCCCGCGCGCCGCCGGCTCGAAGGCCGAGCGTGCGATCCACGACTATCTGATCGCGCAGATCGACACGATCTTCGCCGGCGATGTCGCACTGCGCCGCGGCGAGGACCCGATCCACGACACCCGCGTCGCGACCCGGCGACTACGCAGCACGTTGCGCGTGTTCGCCGCACTGCTGGACCGCTCCGCGATCGACGGCATCGCCGACGAGCTGAAGTGGTACGCGGGCCTGCTCGGCGAGGTCCGCGACTGCCAGGTGCAGCGCGCCCGGCTGGCCGGCAAGATCGGCGATCTGCCGCCCGAACTCGTGCTCGGCCCGGTGGCCGCGCGCATCGAGAAGACGCTGCTCGAACGGCAGCTGACCAGCCGCAACGTGCTCGCCGAGGCGATGGACTCGCCGCGCTACCTGGCTCTGCTCGCGGTGTTGCAATCCTGGAAGCCGGAGCCGCCGTTCACGATTCGGTTGCGTACGCGCGAACTGGTGCGGCGCGCCCGGCGTGCCGCAGGCAAGGCCGACAAGCGGCTCGCGCAGGCGGTGCGGGATCGGCGCGACGAGTCCCTGCACCGGGCGCGCAAGGCCGCCAAACGCGCCCGCTACGCCGCCGAACTGCACGAACCTGTGCGAAAGAGCGCGGAGGCGAAGTCGAACATCAAGTACTACAAGCGGCTTCAGCGCGTGCTAGGCGACCACAACGACGGTGTCGTCTCGGCCGATTTCCTGTGGCGTACCGCGACCACGGCAGGCACGGCGGCGGGGGAGAACGGCTTCACCTATGGCCTGCTCTACGCCAACGAAAAGCACGCGGCTGAACGCGCGCGAACGGCCGTCGCGGCGGTCGCGGACCGTCGATAGCGGCAAACCGCGCGGCAGGAATGTGACGTAGCAATAAAAGCATGGGTTGCGCTCGTCCGGTGATTCGCCGGCAAAATATTGGGAAACACCCTGGTGCCGACGTGATTTGGCTGTTATCCGTCACGGCGACCGACCCCCGATTTTGTGATACCCGTCTGCTATTGATGCGCCATTGACAACTGGCGCATGCATGCTGAATTCTTGCCGGGTGACGGGGAAAGGGCCGAGCCGGCGAAAACCGCCATCGCACGTGTTAGGAGAATTGATGACTTTGCCGCAGTGGCCGGACCAGGACATCACACAGCTACGTGAGGTCGCGGACCGAATCGCGACCCTCATCCAGCGCAACACCGAAGGCAGCGGGGGACTGCCGCGTTTCGTCGACGCCCTGCGCCAGAGCGGGCCGATCGCGGAACTGCTGATCGAATACTCGGTCCGCTGGTTCAACGACAGCAACGGCGAGTCCGTCCTGCTCGGACCCGAGTTGTACTGGGTGCTCACCGAGACCGTTCCGGTCGAGGAACAGGTCGCCGCCGGGGAAGGCTTCGGCCAGGCAGGCATGAACTGCCATCCGGTCACCCGCACCCGGCAGATGCTGCTGATCTGCGTGCTGGAAAAGCTGTCGACCCGCCCGTGGCGCCCGGAAACTCCGGAGCAGGCCGCGGCGATGGTCAAGCGGCGCTACAGCGACAACGCGCGACCGGTGCTGCCTACTCGCTCGCCGGAGCCGGTCGGCGTCGAAGGCGTGATCTCGACCTCGCAGTTCCCGTAGGGTTCCAACGTCGAAAACCCGTGCGGTGCACGGTGTATTCGGCTCATCGATCGGGTTCGACTGTGGCAGAGACGCGTTCGTCATCGCGGTTAGCTCGTCGGCTGCGGTCGATATGTTCATGTTTTGTCGCACGGCACGCATGACACGGGTGGGATAGCGTGCGGGACTATGGGTTTCGCGCGCACCGCATTCGCGGTCGCCGCTGCCGTGGTGCTCGCGTCGGCAGGTGTCGCGCATGCGGAGGCGGACGATCCGGGGCGGTGTGAAGATCTGCGACTAGGAGTGCCCGGTGGCGAGCTGGGCGCCCGGTTGTGTCTGCCGGGGCAAGCCGCCGACACGCTGCTGGTGCTGATCCCCGGTGCGGCGATCAATGCGCGGTACTGGGATTGGCCCTACGAACCGGCGACCTACAGCTTCCGGCGGGCGGTCAATGCCGCCGGCTTCGCGGTGCTCTCGATCGACCGATTCGGCGCCGGCAGCAGTTCCCGGCCGCCGAGTGGCACCGTCACCTCGGCGCGCGAGGCCGACGCGGTCACCGGAATCATCGCGGGAATTCGACGCGGCGGCATTGCCGGACATGAGCCGTTCGCGAAGATTGTGCTGGGCGGGGTGTCGCTGGGTGCGGGCATCGGCGTGCTCGCCGCGATCGGCGGCGCACCGCTCGACGGTCTGCTGCTGACCGCCTACTCCCATTCGGTGACCCCGTCGAACACCATGGCCGTCGCGGGAACGTTCCGTCCCGCGGTCACCGATCCGGACCGGCGGTTCGCCGGCTACGACCCCGGATACCTGACCACCGAGCCCGGCACGCGCGCCGGCAGTTTCGCCGGCCCCGGCACCGATCCCGCGCTGCTCGCCGTCGATGAAAACCAGGTCAAAGACACGTTCTCGCTCACCGAAATGATCACCGGCCTGGCCGCGACCACCGGGTCGTCGACGCGGCGGATCGCCGCGCCGGTGCTGATCGTCAACGGCGCGCAGGACAAACTCTGTTCGGTGTGCGCGACCGACGAAACCCTGTACGCGGCCGAGGCGCCGTACTTCGGGCCCGCCGCGCGACTGCGCACCTTCGTGCTGCCCGACGCCGGGCACGCGCTGGTCATCGCCCGGAACACGGGTGCGCACCAGGCTGCCGTCATCGATTGGCTGCGTTCGCTCGGCTGATTCCTGGTCCCCTCCGGCCCGCGCGAGCGCTATCGTGGATGCGCCTTACACCTGTTCTGCCCGTTGCAATTCGAGGTGGTGGTTCCCATGAGCGCATCCGGCGTGACCGCAGAGATCTTCCGACGGGATCTGCGTGAGTTCGCGCGTCTGGCCGAAACCCGTTACGACCCCGTGGTTGTCGACGCGGTGCTGGACGCGCTCGGCGAGCGGTGGGCCGACGCCTGGCTAGCCGTGCGCACGACGACGCATCCGGCGCCGGTCCGGCAGGTCAGCGCGCGGTTCATGAACCTGCCTGCGGCGGCGGATCCGGTCGGTAAGTTGCGGGCGGCCGGATTGCTCGACTTCGTCGGGCACCCGATGGAGGAACTGCTGGCGCAGGTCTCGGCCGCCGTGCCGGTGGACTGGGGCATCGACGTCGCCGTCGACCGCGGCGTGCAGAAGATCTGGACCGCCTTCCCGGACCTGATCAGCGTGGACCGGATCGTGAGTTTCGCGGGCATGCCGGCCTCGGCGCGCGATCACGCCGAACGGCTGAGCCGGTGGGGTGGGGGCGAAATCGCCTTGATGGCGGTGGATTTCGTCAATCGAACGCTGAATCTGTACACCCAGATCCTGGCGCCGGGGCAGCTCACCGCCACCGACATGGCCACGATCCTGCGCGAGCTCGATTTCGTCGCCGCCGACGAGGACGAGCTGGCCGCCGTGGGCTGGCCCTACACGGTGTACGCGACCTTCAACTGGACCACACCGAACGTGCAGCGGATCTGCTTCCCGGCCCGCTACACCGCGGAGACCTTTCCGGCGATCGATCCGGTGCTGACCCGCTTCGTCGAAGGCGCGCCGTTCGCCGGGCCGGGGCCGCGCGGCTTCGCCTTCTATGCCGCCTACGGTCCGACCGAGCGGTACTACAAAGTCCAAGTCGACTACACCTCGGCGGCGCGGCAAACGCTGCCGGGCGGTGTCGGTGTGCCGCAGTCGCGGTAGCGGTCAGGCGCGGGACGGCGCGTCCACGAGTTTCTCCATCCGGCGGATGACATCGATCTGCGCAGGGTTGTACAGGTCCTCGAGGGCGGCGCTGATCGTCCGGCCGGCGAAGTGCGTGCCGCGGGGCGCGTCGGTGATCGGCGCCCGAAGCTGCGGGTGGTCGTCGAGCAGCGTCTGAAAGGCGGGTGCCAGCCGTTCGGCCAGCTCGCTGCGGGTCCGCTGATCGGCATCGGGCGGCAGCCGGTCCAGCTCGAGCACACCGGGGTGGGTGTAGTAGGCCTCCAGCGTCTCGGCGTACACCCGCAGCGTCGAGGGGCCGAGCACGCGCGCGAGCACGACGAGCAGCGCCCGGTCGGCGTCCGGGATATCGGCCGCCATGGTGGCCGCGGCCAGCTCCCGCGGCAGATCGGTCGGGGTCGGTGCGCGGAGAACCGATGCGAGTTCACTCCGAATCCGTTGTAGCCGCTCGATATTCGTGGCCATCTCGTCATCCAGCGCGCGCAACGCGTGTTCCGGATGCTCGTCCGCCGCACCCATCTCCGCGATCCGCGTCAGCGAAAACCCTAGATCCCGCAGCCGTTTGATCCGTAACAGCCGCACCAGGTGGGCAACCCCATAGCTCTTGTAGCCGTTGGACTTTCGTTCCGGCTCGTCGAGCAAACCCACGTCATGATAGTGCCGCACCGCCCGCAGGCTCGTCCCGGCGAGCTCGGCGACCTGACGAGTGCTCCACGCCATGACAGCCTCCTCTGGACTCGGATCCGCCGGCGCCTGCCGACACCCAACAGTCAAAACCATGCCGTCAGGTCAAGGTCAAACTCCCTGGTCATCCGGACCGGGCGAAATTCAGGGACGAGTTGGGGGATCATCCCGATGTCCGCCGACGTCCCTGTGGATCAGGATCGATCGATCAGCTGATTCGGGAGGGATCTGATGTCGTCGGCCACTGATGAACACGTACAGACCACTCAGGCTCCGGGCAGGTGGACGAATGCGCTTCTGCTGCTGGCAGGTTCGGCCTCGATAGTATTCGCCATCGGTACCGCGCTCCAAGCCTTCGTGATCGTCAACCAGGACACCCTGACTCGCATGATGATCCTGGCCGACGCCGATCCTGTTGGCGCAGAAGGATTTCTGACCGCTTTCCGGCTGGTCGGCTGCGTCTGCCTGATCGGCAACGCGATCGGCATCCTAGCCCTCCGCCGCCGCCCATCGCCGTGGCTGTTCTGGCTGATGCTCGCCGTAAACGCCACCCAGGCAGTCGGTTTGAAGGCTGTCCCTGCGGAGATGTTCACCGCCGCCCGCGACGAATTCGGCTGGCCAGGCATGCTTCCATCACTCATCACCGACGGCGGTGCCGCCATACTGGCCATCATCCTGCTGGCCACCTACGCGGTAACCCACACCACATGGGGTCAAGTCCGGCGATGAACCCGCCGCGCGCACGCGATATGGCGTTCAGGTGACGCGCATCGCACCCGTCGCGCGAAGATCGGCGGTCGGATAAGGTGACCGTGGGCGCGGCCACGGGGGTTGATCGGGGTCGCTGAATATTCATTGTTGCCAGTTTCGGGCAGGGCATGCCCCGGGCCGGTTGGGGGAGATTCACCGAATCGCCGCACGGACAGGTCGTTGGCTGGCGTACGAGGAGGTTTTTTCGTGCCATACGCGGTTGTGGGTCTGTTGACCCTTGCGTTGTGGATCTACTGTCTGATCGACATCATCACCTGCCCTGACGTGGGAATTCGGCATCTGCCGAAGATGGGGTGGTTGATCGTCGTCATCCTGCTGCCGACCATCGGCGCCCTGCTCTGGCTGTTCGCGGGCCGCCCGCTGAACGAGACCGGCCCGCGCTCGACCACCAGCTATTCCGAATACGACCGCCCCGGTCGCTACGTCGCCCAGGACCCGGAGGCCGACGCGGCATTCCTGCGCGGACTGCGCGAGCGCGCCGAACAGCAGCGCGCCGAAGCCCGCCGCCAGGAAGCCGCTCGGCAAAGTGACCTGGATCGCAGGCGCGAACAGGGCGAACAGCTCTAGTCAGGTTCCGCATCGCGCTCCCCGCCGACCTTCGCCCTGGCGACAGCGCCGGGAGTAGGCGCATCGCGGTGCGGCAACCAGATCGCCGCGCTCACCGCGCCGAGTGCGGTGATCGCGGCGGCAGTGCACGCACCGGCGTGCATGCCGTCGGTGAACGCCAGTTCGGTGGTCCGGATCGCCTGCGCGGCAAGGGGATCGGGCAGCCGAGTCGCGATGCCCAGCGCGTTGATCACCGAGTCTTGTCCGTGCTCGATGAGCTGAGGCGAAATGCCGAGTGCACGCCACTGCTCCGCGAGGCGACCGCGAAAGATCGAGCTCAACACCGAACCCATCACCGCGACACCCAACGCCACACCGACCTCGCGCGTGGTGTCGTTGACCGCGGAACCGACCCCCGCCTTGTCCGGCGGCACCGTGCTGATCAGCGCGTCCGTTGCCGGCCCGGTGGTGAGTGCCAGACCGATCGCGACGATCGACATCGCCAGCACAACCGGACCGAAGTACGGCGCGTCGACCGATATCACGGTGGCGATGAGGAAGCCGCCGCACATACAGGCCAACCCCGAGGCCACCACGATCTTGTTCCCGATCCGCCGCGTCAGCACGAGCGCAACTGGCGAGAAGACCGCAACGCAGATCGCGAATGGCAACGTCGCCACCCCGGTGCGCACGGTGCCGTAGCCGCGCACGATCTGAAAGAAGAACATGATCATGAAGACCAGTCCGACCAGCCCGAAGAAGGCGGTGGCGATGGCACCGCTCGCCACGGCGAAGCGCGGATTGCCGAAGAGCGAAACATCAAGCAGTGGTGTGGGATTGCGCCGTTCCCAGCCGTAGAAAACCGACAATAACGCGGCCGCGGCAACGAAGGCACCGACCGTCGTCCGACTGGTCCATCCGTGTCCCGGCGCCTCGATAATGGCCCAGACGAACAACGTCAGACCACCTGCGGCCGTCACCGCGCCGATCACGTCGAAGCGTCCGGGGCGCGGCGTCCGCCATTCCGGCACGACCATCATCGAGGCGACAATCGCTACGGCCGCGACCGGCACCGTGACCAGAAATACCGAGCCCCACCAGAAATGCGCGAGCAACAGCCCACCGGTCAGCGGCCCGAGCGCGATCGAAACCCCGGAAACCCCTGACCAGATCCCGATGGCCAGCGCCTTCTCGCCGCGATCGGTGAACACCGCCGCGATCACCGCCAATGTAGTCGGATAGATCAGCGCCGCCGCGACCCCCATCGCCGCCTGCCAGCCGATCAACGGTCCGATACTGGTACAGGTCGAGGCTGCCGCCGACGACGCGGCAAAACCGGCCAGCCCGATCACCATCACCCGTCGGTGCCCGTATCGGTCCGCGAGGTAGCCACCGACCAAGAGCAGCCCCGCGAATGCGAGAACATAAGCGTCGACGACCCATTGCAATGCCGTCGTCGTGGCGCCGAGTTGAATACCGAGCTCTGGCAACGCGATGTTGACGATGGTGTTGTCGATCCCGATCACCAGCACCGCCAGACACACCGTGGCCAGTATCAACCAACGCGAAGACCGTTCGAGTCCCACCATCTGCGACCACCTGATCGTCCGGTACGGATCGGTCCCCGGCCAGCTCGACCGGCTGGTCTCACGGAATCACAGCACTCATGTTATGCGCTATTTGCTGACTATTCGCCATTTCGGCGATCTAGTGCGGACTCGAATCGGGTGCCTATGCCGACGGCGGATTCCAGCGGCGCGCCAGCTCGTCGAGTCGATCGCGGATATGCCGAATTCGTTTGTCCGGTGCTGTTTTCGACGAGAACAGCGAGACCGACAGGGGATTCAATCGGGTCCGTGCGGGGTGTGGCACATCTGTGCGTTGCAGGATGCCGCCGAGTTCGGGTCCGTACCCGAGATCGACGACTATCTGGTCGGCTCGGTATTCGCTGCGGGCGACGACCGGTCGCACCGCCAGTGCCGCGATCTCGGGTAACAGTCGCAGCAGCAAGGCCGGTGCGAGACCGATGATCACCGTGGCCGCCGCGACCGTCGGGCAGGCGACGAGCACCCGGCTGAACACGGTCCAGCCGATCCCGAACACCCGGGAACTGCGCTCGGGCATCCGCCGCGCGATCGCATCGCCGACCGTGACCAGACCCAGACCCGACAGCAAGGCCCGTTCGATCCACACCACGGGCAGGTTGTAATGCCGGAAAGTCAACTGCCAGAACGCAGCACGTCCCTGAACCCGTTGCGCGAGTTGATGCGCGAGCGCCGCCTCCAACTCCCGCGGGCTCAGCCGTTGCGACGACTCGGGCGGCGTGGTGATCATCCGGCGCGGCACCACGAACTGCCGATCGGCGCCCTGCACCCACAGCGTGTACGACGCCGCGGAAACCCCGCCCTTGTGCGCGACCTTCGCCCACGCGGAACTCAATTTGCCCTGCTCATCGGCCGTCGGCTGCCGCACCCGGAATACCCGCAGCAGCCAACGCCGCGGCGGGCTCCGGAAGCACACCACACTCCAGACAAAACACACCACAAACCACGCCGCAGGCAACGCACCGGGAGCGCCGACGCCGAGCGCGCGGCCGAGCCCATAGAGCAACACCGTCATCGACGCCGCGGACGGTATCGCAGACAGCAGCAGCACAATCGATGCCCGCACGCGGTCGGCGATCGACCGCCGGGCAACTGCAGTTCCGCCTGGGTAATTCGCCTTGGCGATCACTTCGGAGGTCATGCCCGACCGTACAGCGGATTCCGGCCACACCGTTAAACCACCGGTGATCAACCGGTGGCCGACGGCTGGCCATCAGGAGCCGGGAATTGGCCCGTGACCAGGGCCGTCGACCGGTTGCCCTGATTCGCCGGTCTTCACATCGGAGGTGTTCGTCTCATTCGGGGCCGGCGCGGCAGCAGTAGTGTCGTCGGTCCCGTAGCGCCTGCGCAGCAGATGGTGCGCGACCGCGAGGGCGACGGCCGCCACGACGACGAGGGCGGCGAGGAACGGATTGATGTCCTTCGAGAGGCTCTGCGCCGGATCGGACCGGAGCCGCCAGATACCAAGGGGCACAGCATAAGCCGCGGCAAGCGCGACGGCGAAGCAACGCAGCGGGCGCAGCCGCGCATCCCGCAGCGTGCCGATCAGCGCGATCACCACCGGCACGACGGCCACCATCGCGAACTGTCCGATGATCAGGACCGGCACCGCCCACGCCGAGATGATGACGGACCGGGCGGCGGGATACCCATCGCGTTCGCGACGTGGTGTTGTGCTGAACATGTGCTTGTCCTCCGAGCCGAGCCGTCTAGAGCTGAACGCCGAGCGACCCGAGCAGCACATGGGTGTCCGAATTGACCCAGTACTCGACGATCAGATCCCGCTCGATGCGCAGAATGTCCGTTCCGGTGAAGCGGATCGCGGTGCCCGCCGGGGCGGTCGCACCGGGGAACCCGCCGCCGTAGTTGCCGACGGCGATCCAGCGGAGCGCGAGCTGGTCCCGGTCGATGATGGGGCCGACCTGCACGGTGAACACCAGCTCGGTGAACGCGGCGCGGATCTGCGCGATCCAGTCGACCAGCCCGTCCGGCCCGCGGACCGCGCTCCCGTCGGTGCCGTCCAGCATCGCGGCGTGCACGCCGAACTCCGGCGCGACGATATCGCTGACCGAGGAGTAGTCGCCGTTCCAGAGGGCCAACCAGCCGTCTACGAGTTGCTGGGCGGTGCGGGCCGGGGCGGTGGTGTGCTGTTCCATGACGAGCCTTTCGGATTGCGTTGTCGGAGAATCAGTTTCGAGAAGGACTTCGGGGCGGGCCGCTAGATTGAGGCAGCGATCGCGTTCCCATGCCAGTAAGTTTCGTGGCGACGGCGACCTGCTCGCGTCGGTAGTTCCTACCTATTACCTAGGGACCGCGCCTTACCTAGAGCTGCGCCGCCGGTTCGCGCCTCGCCCAGGACCAGCCATTGCGCACAGCGAGGTCGAATCATGTTGCGGCAGCGCTCGTTTGCGCATGCTCGCGCTGCCCGGCGGTTAGGCTCGACAGATCTCATGCCGTCGTCCGCCACCCCATGCACGCCGGAACACTGCTCTATCTGGGGGCGATGCCCGTCGCCCTCGGATCCTGGTGGGGTTTGGTCGTGTTCGCGGTCATTCTGCCGCTGTCCTTGGTGCAGCTGTTCTACGAGGAGAAACTCGTCCGCGCGAAGGTCCCCGACTACGCGGACTACGCCCAGAAGGTCGAGTACCGACTGCTGCCGCACATCTGGTGACCAGGGCCGGGTGGCGTATCGGCGGCGTGCACGCCAAGATCGTCGGGTGAACCAGAGGTATCGCGCGCTTCGGTGGATGATCGCGCCGAGCGTTGAAGAGGCACGATCGTGAGCTATTTGGTCGGGCGATCGGCGGAAACGGCGCGCCTCTTCGCGCTCCTGCACGAGGCCCGCGAATCCCGCGGCGGCGCGGTGGTCGTGCTGGGGGAGGCGGGCATCGGCAAGAGCTCTCTGCTGGAACACCTGGCCAAGGCATCCTCGGGTTTCATGGTCATGCGCGCTTCAGGCGCCGAATTCGAAACCGAACTGCCGTATTCGAGCCTGCATCAGCTGTGCGCCCCGGTGCTCGAACACCTCGACGCGCTGCCTGCCCCGCATCGCACCGCACTGCGGATCGCCTTCGGCCTGGAGACCGGCACCCCTGACCCGTTCCTGGCCGGTGCGGCGGCCCTCGGCCTGCTGCTCGAAACCGATCGACCGCTGCTGTGCCTCATCGATGACGCGCAATGGCTCGACCACGCCTCCGCGCGCGCACTGGCTTTCGTGGCCCGCCGGATCGGCGCCGAACGAGTCGCGCTGGTCTTCGCCGCGCGCGAAGGCTTGGCCGCGCTGGATCAATTGCCGCAGCTGACCGTCGAGCGGCTGAGCGAATCCGAGGCGCGGTCGGTCCTGGTTCGCGAGGTCCCGTCCTCGCTGGACGTGCGGGTGCGCGACCGCATCCTGGCCGAGGCCCGAGGCAACCCGCTGGCCTTGGTGGAACTGCCGCGGACCGCCGGTCTGGCCGGCCTGGCCGGCGGTTTCGACCTGCCCGCGCCGCGCGTCGCCGAACGGAGCTTCCGTGCCCGCCTCGAAGTGCTGTCCCCCGAGGTCCGGCTGCTGCTGACGGTGGCCGCCGCCGAGCCGGTCGGCGATCCCGGCCTGCTCTGGGCCGCGGCGGCGCTCCTCGGTATCGAGGACGCGGCCGCCGGCGAGGTACCGCTGGTCGAATTCGGCACCCGGGTGCGCTTCATCCATCCGCTGGCCCGCTCGGCGGTCTACCACGCGGCGACCGCCGCCGAACGTCGCCGCGCGCACGGCGCGCTGGCCCAGGTCAGCGATCCGGTCGCCGACCCGGACCGGGTCGCCTGGCATCGCGGGCTGGCCAGCGCGGGCCCCGACGAGGACGTGGCGGTCGCGCTGACCCAGTCCGCGGCTCGCGCCCGGGCCCGGGGTGGGCAGGCCGCCGCGGCGGCGTTCCTGGAACGCGCGGCCGCGCTGACCCTCGAACCCGGCATGCGCACCGAGCGGGTACTCGCCGCGGTCGAAGCGAAACTGTCGGTCGGCGACTTCGGCGTTGCCGCGGAACTACTGTCCACCCTCGACTCCGAGGACCCGCGGGTCGACCTGCTGCGCGGCCGAATCTCGTTCGCCCGCTTCCGCGGTGAGGATCAGCCGACCGATCATCTGCTGCGGGCCGCCGCCAAGCTGGCCGGGCCGGATCCGGTCCGGGCGCGCGAGTATTACGTGGACGCGATCGAAATGTCCACGCTCACCGGCGGTCTCGACGCGGTGATCGCCGCCGCCCGCACCGCACCGCCCAGTCCACAACCGCAGACGAGCGCGGACATCATCCTGGACGGCGTCGTCGCACTGGTCGTCGAGGGACATCAGGCCGCCGCGAAGCTGCTGCGCGCCGTCGTGGCCGGCGGCGCGGACCCGGCCTGGTCCAGCTGGCCCACCCTCGGATTCCTACTGGCCCTCGAATTTTGGGACGGCGACGCCATGCGCGGGGTCGCCACCCGGGCCACCGAGTCCGGCCGCGAGCTCGGCTCATTTCACCTGTTGCCGATCGGCTTGGCCATGCTCGCCACCGTCAACGCGTACGCCGGCGACTTCGGCGCCGCGGCCGCGATGATCTCCGAGGAGGAGGCGATCGCGGAGGCTACCGGCGCCGCCCCGCTCGTCTATCCGCGAATCCACTTGGCGGCGTTGCGCGGTCGGCGAGTCGAGGCCGAGCAGCTGTTCGCCGGAGTCGGGCCGCACATGTCCTTGAGCGTGCAACACGCGACCGCCATCCTCAACAACGGTCTCGCCGACTATCCGGCGGCCATGCGGGCCGCCGAACTCGCCGTCGCCACCGGCAGTCTCGGGTCGGCCGGCCTTGCGCTACCGGAACTCGTCGAGGCCGCCGTGCGCTGCCGCGAATTACCCACCGCGCGAGCGGCTCTCGCGACGCTGACCGATCGGGCCGGGGCGGGCGATCAGCCGTGGGGTCGCGGAGTCGAAACGTACGCACGAGCTTTGGTGGACGACGACGAAGACACCTATCGAAAAGCCGTGTCCCTGCTCGAATCCAGCAACCTCGCCGTCTGGGCTGCCCGCGCCCACCTGATCTACGGCGAATGGCTGCGCCGTCAAGGCCGCCGCCGTGACGCCAGAACCGAACTCCGCCTGGCCCACGAAGCGTTCTCGGCCTTCGGCGCCGAAGCCTTCACCGGCCGAGCCGCCGCCGAACTCCGCGCCACCGGCGAACAGACCCGCAGCCGATCCACCCCCGACGTCGAAACCCTCACCGTCCAGGAAATCCACATCGCCCGCCTGGTGGCCGACGGCGCCACCTCGAAAGAGGTAGCCGCCAAACTCTTCCTGAGCCCCCGCACCGTAGACGCCCACCTGCGCAACATCTTCCGCAAACTGGGCATCAACTCGCGCAGGCAACTCCGCGACCTCCCTGCCATCAAATAACGGTCGACTGCCACATTCACCGGCCTGCCGAACATGATTGGGCACTTGTCGGTGGGTCGTGATTGAATCTCGACGATTGTGCTGGAATCCGCCGTGTGCGGAGGGGGAGGGATCGTGCGGTACTGGATCGGTGCTGTTTTGGCATGCCTTGCGCTGGTGGTCAGTGGGTGTTCGCTGGTCGGGGCGGCAACGAAATCGGTCGCGCAAGGCGATTGCGTGAAGCAGGACGGTGCGGATTTCACCGTGGTCGACTGCTCGTCGGCAGAGGCCAAATTCGTCGTGTTGAAGAAGCTGAGCGGCTCGGAATACACCTGCAAGGACGTGGCGGGGGTGACGTACACGTATTACGAGGACAAGCAGGTCTGTCTCGGGGACAAGGGCGCTGATCCGCAGCAGGCGAGCAATTCCGCGCGCCCGGGCGACTGCCTCACCGATTCCAGCGTGCCCCCGGTGCGCAAACTGCCGTGCACCGACCCGCAGTCCATCTACAAGGTCCTGGAACGCAAAGACGGCGGACTCAGCTCCTTGGCTTGCGACAGCGTGACCGGCACCGAGGTCACCTACACGTGGGAGCTCAAACAGATCGGCGACGGCAAGAAATTCCCGAAGCTCGGCCCGGATCTCATCTTCTGCCTGGCGCACAAGGAAGTCGACACCACCCGCGCCCTGGAAAACGCCAAAACCGGTGACTGCCTGCGCGATACGAACATCAAGCCGAATCTGGAAACCACCGACTGCGGCGGCAACGACGCGAAATACCGCGTCCTGCGGATCGTCGGCACCGGCCACCAGTGCGACAACGTCCAGGGCGCAACGAGTTCGTTCACCTTCACCCCGGGCGGCCTGGCCATTCCGCGAGTGTTCTGCGTCGCCAGACTGCGCTGAATCCGCTCCGGTCGGCTAGGGTCGGACTCGCTCTGGCCGACCACTACCTGCGACGGATCCCATGATGATCGAGCTCGTACTTGCCGCGGTTGCCGCAGTGGAGGCCGTCGGTCTGGTGGTGTTGTTCGTGCTGCTGACCCGCAGCCGCCGGGAATTCGACGAGCTGCAACGCAAGGTCGACAGCAGGCAACTGCTGATGATCAGCGGCCGGGAAGCGGTGAAGACCGTGTGGGATACCGCGAACCTGTTGCGCAAGAAGGGCTTCCGGGGCGCGGTGCTCACCTCGATCGAGAATCTGGCGGGCTGGGCGCAGGTCGAACGACCGGATCTGGCCGGCCTGACGCCGGACGGGCACGTCGTGATCATGTTCTCCGACATCGAGGGCTCCACAGCGCTCAACGAACGGCTCGGTGATCAGGCCTGGGTCAAACTGCTCGGTCGCCACGACCGGCTGATCCGCAACTGCGTCGCCAAGCACGACGGGCACATCGTGAAGAGCCAAGGCGACGGCTTCATGATCGCGTTCGCCGAACCCGAGCAGGCGGTGCGCTGCGGTCTCGGCATCCAGAGCGCACTCGGCAACGGGGCCAAACCCATTGGCCGCGAACGCGTCCGGGTGCGGATCGGCATCCACATGGGCAAGTCCGTTCGCCGCGGCGACGATCTGTTCGGCCGGAACGTGGCGATGGCGGCCCGGGTCGCCGATCAGGCGAACGGCGGGGAGATCCTGATCAGCGAGGCGGTGCGCGAGTCCCTCGCCGGCGAACCGGATATCGCGGTGGTCGCCGAACGCGACGTCGAACTGAAGGGCCTGCACGGCACTCACCGCCTCTACACGGTCGACCGCGCACGGTCGGAGCAGCGCCCGCAGTAGCCGGCACCGCAATCACGGCGAAAGGCCGACCTCGATGTCGGCCGTCTTCGCCCATGCCGAATCATGGACGGGTTCCGCGTGTGGCAGGCAGCATCCGGACTCGACGGACAGGGGCAACACAGCAGATGGACAGTGGCGAGGAGCGAGACGAGCGGGAGCCGTCGCCGAGGATGACCGGCTGGACGGTGGCGCTGACCTGTGTGGCGATCGTGGCCGGCGGCGTGATCGTCGGCGGGTTGTTGCACAGCCGGGAACCGGAGCTGACCACCGCGCCGGTGGTTCCGTCGCCGATCACGGCTCAGCCGGAGGTCGACAGTTCCTATGTCACTCCGCCGGTCGTGTACCCCGTGGACATCCCGGGGTGCGCGGTCGTCGAGCCACCCAGTACTGGTCCGTCGATGTCGTTCGTCGAAGCGGAACCTTCCGGCTACGACAATCCGGCCTATCCGTGGTTCTCCGGCCCCAAAGCGGTGGCGATGTCGCAAGCGCTGCGCGACGCACTCCCGGACGCGGTCGATGTCGGGTTCGCGCCGGTCAAGGAATCGCTGCTCTTCGACCCGATCTTCGATCCGACCACCGATTCCGGCGAGCGGGACCTCGGCGCAGGCTGGACCACTGCTCACGGGCCGCTGCTCCGGGACGGCAAGCCGGGTCAATTGATGGTGTCGGTGAAGCAGTCCACGGCGCCGATTCCACCTTGTGTCGCAGGCGATCTCGATGAACGCCGTCGCCTCGCCGACGGCACGACCGTCGATGTGCACGATACCTGGAGCGAGAGTCGCGGGGTTCGCACGTTGACCCGTTCCGCGTACGCCTACCTGCCCGACGGCACCGTCGCCACCGCTCGGGCGACCGATGACAGCATGGACGGCAGCAGCCATTCCGGCACGGTGCCGCTGTCCCTCGACGATCTTGCCGCGGTCGCCACAGCCGCCGGACTCCGCGTCAGCACACCCGTGCCGCCGGGTACGCCGGACGTGCCGCAATCCTGCCACGGCGGTTCGGATTCCGGGGGAACGATCGACGAGGCCGCCGCTCACCGGCTGGATGCTGTGCTGGCGCGAATCCCGTTGGACGGCCTCGCTTTCGATCGGCCGCTCGGCCAGCTGCGACCGTCGGAGTCGGGCGCCAGTGGGGTGTGCCAGGCCGTTCAGGTGACCACCCAGGGGCGGCAATCGTTGCTGAGTGTCGCGATCGCGGTGGGACAGCGGGTTCCGGAGACCGCGGCGTCCGGGTCTGTCGGTGACCGCGTCCAGTCCCGGCAACTGCCGGATGGAGCGGTGGTCGAGAGCCGGGAGTCCCGGTCGACGAAGTACGCGAACGAGGCAGGCGCACAGCCTATTCCGGAGACCAGCCGCATCGTCACGGTCACCCGCCGGTCGGGCACTCAGATCCGGGTGAGTTCCACCGCCGAGGGCGCTACCGAAGCTTTGCCTTTCGACCAGCTGGAGGCGATCGCCACGAACCCGGACCTCGAGGTGCGCTGATGAAATCCATCCCAGGCCTGCGCGGGCTGCTTCTCGCGGCCACTGCGGCGGTGATCACCAGTGCCGGAGCGGTTTTCGTGCTGATCCAGCCGGACGATGGAACGCGCAAGATCACCGGCACCGCCGACGCAGCGCCCGGACTGGGTTGGTCGGTCGCCGCCGCCACCGACGGACACCCGAAGGCGGAGTTCCGTAATCCGGTCGGCGGGACCGAGTTCGACGTCGGCAGCGCGGGATTCGTCGAGGCCGGCGACACTCTGATCACGGTGACCGGCACCTCGAACGGCGATATGGCGCTACAGGATCCGACGATGGTCGGCATCGATGCGACCACCGGTGCGGTGCGCTGGCGAACGCCCGCCGCAGACCTGGGCGGTTGTGGTCGTGTCCCGGTCGACGGCCGCCTCGTGTGTTTCTCGGTCCCGGTCACCGGGCAAGGTGCCCTCGTCGGGTTCGACATCGGCAGCGGCGAGATCACCCGGACACCCACGGACTGGCTGGTTTTCGCGCTCGCGACCACCGCCGATCGGGTGTACATCGCCGAGGGCGACGTCGAATCCGACGACGTCCGCGTGCACGCCGGAACCCTCGCCCGGCCCGAGGCGAACTGGTCCCGCGCGTTCCCCATCGGCACCTTGTGGGAGGACGTCTCGACCGACGCGCTGGACGTCACCCACGGACAGGGCCTGCTGACCCTCGGCGCCCATGTCGCCGGATTCGATCTCGGCACCGGCGAACCCACCTTGACCGCGGATCTCGCCGGATGCGCCAGCAGCGGGTCGACGAGCGCGGCACTGGTCATCCGAACCAAGTCCGGCTGCTCCGGCAACGGGATCTCCGGCACCGACATCCTCGACCGCACCGGACGTGTACTCGCCGCCAGCGATGTCAAGGTGACCCACTCGCTCACACTCGACCAACCCGCCGACGACACCATCCCCGTCCTGCTCGGCGACAGCGCGCGCGATCGCCGCACCGGAGCAGTGGTCTGGACCAGCGCCGACCTCGTCGCCGTCAACGGCACCGCGACCGCCGTCCTCGGCGACGTCGCGTTGCTCCGAGATGACGTCGCGCACAAGATGACCGGCCTGGACATGCGAACCGGACGCCGGCTCTGGCAGATCGATTCCCAACGCTCCGGTACAGCGGACGCCTGGGACGGACACGTCGTCGTCCTGTCCGACTCCACCGGCCTCTGGGCGATGGACCCGAAAACCGGTAAAACGATCTGGGACATCCCATTCCGCGCCGTGAACGACAAACCCGAAGCCATCACCGGCGGTGGGCAATTGGCGGCCCGAAACAATGGCAGCTACGTCTATGCCTCCGCTCACACGATGATCGGTCTGCGCCCTATCGACCATTAGCAGGTGTAGATACGGTGTGGATTGTGTAGATGGTTCGCGGAGCAGAGTTGCGGCACAAGGTATTCGGATGAGACTGGCGACGTGAACGGCACCTGGACGGCATGGGGCGACGTCGTACTCGCCGCGATCGCCGCCATACCGATCGCCGCTATCGCGGCATGGTGGCTCGCCCGACGCCGCGGCCGGCGAGCGGCGCTCTGCGATGTCGGCATGGTGTTCGGCACCGCGCCGTGGCTGTGGATGATCCTCACGCCCAAGGGAACTGGGCGCTCCCTCAACCTGATCCCGCTACGCGACCTCACCGAGCAGCTGTCCGACAACCGAGTCGTCGAACAGTTCGGCGGAAACCTTCTGGTCTTCGCCGCCCTCGGCTTTCTCCTGCCGATCCGCCTACCCTGGTTCGCGCACCCGTCCCGCATCCTGCTCACCGGCGCGGCGGCCTCGATCGCGGTCGAGACCCTGCAATACGTCCTCGCGATCGGTCGCCACTCGTCCATCGACGACGTCCTGCTGAACGCCGTCGGCGCCCTGCTCGCGGGCATCCTCTCCCGGCCCTGGTGGGCGCGGCCCGACGAGGCGCCCCGCTACCTCACGACATCTCCTGGTCAACCATCGCGGCCATAGCCGACGCGCGCAGCGCGGGCGTCATATTGCTCAGGATCAGATCCGCGGCCCGCCGGAACTCCGCCGACTGCGTCTCCGCCGCCCTGGTCGCCGTACTCGCGAGGAACGTCGAGTCGATGCTCGCGACGTGATTGGCGATCCGCTGGGTCTCCGGAATCCCCAACCCGGCCGCGATCGTCAACGCCGCCTTCCAGCGCTGCCGGGCCACGGAGAAGTGCGCCGAGCAGTAGTGCACCGTGGCGATCGCATCGTTGGCCAGCACCTCCTCATACGGCGACCCGGACGCGTAGGCGATGTGCAGCGCCCGCTCGTACTGGGTGAGCGCCTCCCGATACTGCCCCTGCCGGCGATGCACGTCCCCGATCCCGAGATGCGTGCAGCACTTGAGGATCAGATCGTTGTTCCGCTCGGCCCGCGCCGACGCGGTCCGGAATCCGTCCAGCGCCAGGTCGAATTGCTTCAACGCGCAGTACACGTTGCCGATGCGGATCGAGAAGTAGTTGTGGAACAACGTATTCGACGGCATCGGCGACAACGCCTTGCGCGCGTCCTCCAGGTGCGCGAGCGCGTCGTCGTAGCGGCCGATCCGCATGTCGGTGTCGCTCATCCGCATCAGCGCGCAGGCGCGCAGATACGGATCGTTGGTCTCGTCCGCGACGCCGACCGCCTGGTGCAGATAGTCGAAAGCGTCGTCGTAGTAGCCCATCCGCTCATGCACCTGGCCCAAACCCTGTAGGGCGTAGCCCTCCATGAACTTGTCCCCGCTCCACCGCGCCAACGACAACGCCTGGTGGTATCCCATCAGCGCGTCCCGATACCGGCCCTGCCGGAAGTAGACCAGCCCGCTGTGGTGCATAGCCCTTGCGGCACTGGCATAGTCGTTCATTCCGTGCGCGAGCCGCACCGCGTCGTTGAGCACCACCAGCGCCTGCCGGCAGTGCCGCATCCGCCAGAGCGTGTACCCGAGATTGACCAGCAGGCGGCACTCCTCGGCCTGCTCGCCGCTGTTGCGCGCGACCTCGACCGCATCGAAGTGCAACGTGATGGCGTCATCGGAGCACCGCAGTCCGGTCACATAGGGCCACCACAGGATTTCGGAGAACAGCCTCGTGTAATCGGACCACCGCCCCCGGGTCGCCTCGCGCGCAATGGCGAGCAGATTGAGTCGTTCGCTGTGCAACCAGGCCACACATTCCTGGTGACTGGCCAGCGCGGGTGTCGGCGTTCCCGGCACCGGCAGGTCGACGATACGACTGGTTCGATCGGGCAGAATCTTGCTGCCCACCGCCCAGGCGCAATATCGGTAGTAGTCGAACAGCCGGGTCAGTGCGGCGCCGTCTTCGAGGTCCGAGGCCTGCGCCAGGGTCGCGGCATAATCGCGCACCAGGTTGTGGAACCGGTAGCGCTCGGAGACCACCTGTTCCAGCAGATGAACGTCCACCAGCGCTTCCAGCAACTGCTCTGCGGCATCTATCCCGATGTCGGCAAGAGCGGCAGTCGCATAGGTATCGAAGTCGCGACCGGGGTGCAATCCGAGCAGCCGGAACGCGTTCTGCTGATCGACCGGCAGATCGTGAAAACTGGCCGACAGCGCGGCCGCCACACTCCGCGATCCCGCGGACAGGTGCTCGAGCCGATTGGTGGGGTGCCGAAGCCGCTCGGCCAATCGATCGATCGGCCAGACCGGCCGCGCGCGCAGCCGTCCGGCCGCGATCCGGATCGCCAGCGGAAGATATCCGCACAGCCGAACCGTTTCCTCGACCGCGTCCGGCTCGGCCATTATTCGGTCGTCATTGACGATCGTGGTGAACAACGCCGTCGCGTCCGCGCGTGAAAGCACATCCAGTGAAAGGGTTTTGGAGACCTCCAAATCCACCAGCCGGCGCCGGCTGGTGATCAGCACCAGGCAACTGGGTGTACCGGGCAGTAGCGGCCTGATCTGGTCGGCATCGGCGACATTGTCCAATACCAGCAACGCCGCCCGAGTCGCGATTTCGGTGCGCCACAACGCCGCTCGCGCGTCCAGATCCGGCGGTATCGACTCGCTCGGCACGCCCAGCGCGCGCAACAGCCGCTCCAGCGCCACCATCGGATCGAGGGGAGTGCTGTCCGCGGCGTGCCCGTGCAGGTCGAGATACAGCTGGGCGTCCGGAAAACGGGCGCTGAGCTGGTGCGCCGCATGGATGGCCAACGTCGTCTTACCCACGCCGGCCATGCCGTCGATGGCCTTGATCAGCACGGTCGGGCGGACCGCCACCGGCGGGATGTCGGTCAGCAACCGGGCCATCTCGCCGTCGCGACCGGTGAAGTCCGCGATATCGCCGGGCAATTGGTTCCGGCTGGGCACGACGTCGGGGCGAGATTCTGTTTTACTGCCGCGGACGATCACGTCGGCGGCGGAATCCTCCGCGACCGGCTCCTCGGGGGGCGGCGGCAGTTGGTCCAGGCCGGTGAAATCCGCGACGTTGTAAACGGATTCATTCCGGCCGGTCGGTGTCCTGGTGGCCGCGAGCGGCGGCTCGATCTCGTCGCGCAGGATCCGCCGGTGCAACTCGCGCAGCTCGCGCCCCGGTTCGATGCCGATCTCGTCGGCGAGCCTGCGCTGCGCGTCCTGGAAGACCATCAGCGCCTCGGCCTGCCTGCCGCAGTGGTAGAGGCCGAGCATGAGCAGCGTACGAAACCGCTCCTGCAGCGGATACGAGCTGACCAGCGGCGCGAGCTCGGCCACCGCCTCGGCGTGCTGGCCGCGCGCGAGCTTGATCCCCGCGCGGTGCTCGAGCGCGGCCAGGTACCGCTCCTGCAACCTGCGGCGTTCGGCCTCGACGATCGGGCCGGCCAGGCCGCTGAACGGCTCACCCCGCCACAGCGCCAGCGCGGCGTCGGTGTGTGAGGCCGCCGCGGCCAGGTCGCTGTTGCGCCGGCAACGTTCGGCCGTCGCGATGAGCCGGTCGAACGCCACGTGGTCCGACAGCGACGGGTCACCGTGCAGCACGTACCCCGTATCCGCCCGTACCAGTGCGGGTTCGGCGACTCGACGGCGCGGCGCCAGGACCCGGCGCAGGCGGCTGACGTAGGTCTGTACACCGTTGCGCGCGTCGCTCGGCGGGTGTTCGCCCCACACCCCGTCGATAATTGCATTCACCGAAACTGGACGGTTCATTTCTAGCAGGAGTGCCGCAAGGACAGCCTGTTGTTTCGCTGGACCCAACTCGATTTCACGGTCATCACACCATGCCGTGAACGAGCCGAGCACGCCGTATCTGATCTGTGTTTGCGCCATGGACAAGCCCTCCTGAACCATGTGCTGCCAGCGCTGAGCATAGGTGGCGCAGGACGCGTCACATGCCGGATCGGGCGATAGTTACCACTTTGACCAGTCATTTACGCACTAGTACAGCGTCAGTTATGCAGACTGCGACATCCTGATCGAGTGTGCGACAGCATGATTCGGGGGATACGAGTTCATCGGCAGTCGACCGGCTGTCCGGTGCGCTTCCGTGTGCCCGATCATGGTCAAGCGTCCAGTTGGTGTCTCGAGCAGACGGTGCACCCACCGAGTCGTTGTTTTGTCGTGCTGCCGCGGGTCGCGGACGGGGTTGGCGCTCACGGGGATTCGGGGTGTGCGGTGTCGTCGGGCGATGGGTGTGCGGGTGGTCGGTTTCGCCGAGAGCTATGTCCCTCGGTGACCAGATCGATACCGCCCGGCACAGGTGATAAGCGAGGGAGTTTGCCATGCAATCCGGTAACAAATCACTGCTGCGCAGTCTGACTTCTATTCAGAAAGAATTGTGGATAGCGCACGAGCTGGCAGATATTCCTAATAATTGTATCGTTTACATCGACATTCGCGCCGACCTGGATCCGGGTCAGTTTCTCGCCGCGGCCCGGCAGGTATTCGGCGAATCCGAGTCGCTGACTGTGAATTTCGTGCGCGGCGCCGACGGGCCGATGCAGGTCGAACGCGATATCGCCGATTGGGCGCCGTCGTATCTGGATCTCACCGAGAAGCCGGATCCGGTGGCGGCCGCGCTGGACTATATGACGCGCGAACGCGAGGTGGGTTTCGATCTGGAGCACGACGCGCTGTTGAGCGTCGCGTTGCTCGAGGTCGGCGCCGAGCACTACATCCTGTCGATGTGCTTCGCGCACATCATCATGGACGGCGTCGGCGTCGCCTCCTGGGCGCAGCGGGTGCTCGACGTGTACTGCGCGATGAACGCCGGAACGCCCGTCGCACCAACCGGATTCGCGCACATCGATGACATCATCGACAGCGATCACGCGTACCGCCGCAGCCGGGAAGCGGCCGACCGCGCCTACTGGTGCGGTCAGATCCCGGCCGGGATCGATCCGCTGCGTCTGCCCGGCAGCGCCGCCCACGGCACCGAGCCGGGCCGAATCGGTTGCACCCACGGCTTTTCCGGCGCGGAGCTGGGTGAGCTGATGAGCACCGCGCAAGCGTTCGGCGTCAAGCTGCCCTACCTGCTGATGTCCGTCGCGGCGGCGGCCATCCAGCGCTACGCGCTGCGGGACGAATTCTGCGTGCAGATACCGGTTTCCAATCGAGACGAGGTCTCCGGCCGGACGCCGTGCCAACTCTCCGACACCGTGCCCATGCTGGTCGACTCGAGCCGGGAGCTCTCGCTCGGCGAGCTGGCCGAGCGGATCCACGCCACCATCGCCGGCGCCAGGGATCATCTGCGCTACGGCATGTCGGAGATCCGGCGCGACCTGAAAATGCCGAATTCCCAAGGGAATCCGTTCGGCCCGGTGATCAACGTCATGTCGTTCTTCGGCGCGCTGAAGATGGCCGACGGCGAGGCCGACCTGCAACTGTTCTCGGCCGGCAACAGCGGTGATCTGTCGATCGTCTTCTACTACGAACGAGAGTCCTCGCGCGGTGGCTACCTGCGAATCGAAGGCGACGCACAGCTCTACACCGACGAGGACCTGCAGGGCTACCTCGAGTCCATCGCCCGGTATCTGCGGCAAGCGATCTCCGACCCGCGGGCGCCGATCGGGACCCTCGACATCCTCGGTGCGGATCGCCGGCTGGTGGTCGAGGAATGGAACGACACGGCGGTGCCGGTCGACCCGGACGCGACCTTGGTGGGGATGTTCCAGGAGCAGGTGCGGCGGGGGCCGGACTCGGTGGCGGTGGTCTCCGGTGCCGTGCGGCTCTCCTACCGAGAGCTCGACGCCTGGGCGAATCGTGTTGCGTGCAGACTGATGTCGCACGGTGTGCGCCCGGACAGCGTGGTGGCGGTGGCACTGCCGAGGTCGGTGGAGCTGATCGTCGCGATTCTGGCGGTGTCGAAGGCCGGTGGCGCGTATCTGCCGATCGATCCGACCTATCCGGCGCAACGGTTGGCGTTCGTGCTCGGTGATGCCAGGCCGATCGCGGTGCTGACCGACAGCGCCACCGCAAAGGCATTGCCGGACAGCGAAGTTCCGCGCATCTTCATCGAAGAGGCCGGGCAGAGCGAGGCTGCGCAGCCTGTCGCGCCGCTGCCCGGCAACCTCGCGTATCTGATCTACACCTCCGGTTCTACCGGCACGCCGAAGGGCGTCGCGGTCACCCATCGCAATGTGACCTCGCTCTTCCAGAGCACCGCGCCCTGGTGTGACTTCGGCGCGGATGATGTTTGGGCCTGGTGCCATTCGCAGGCCTTCGACTTCTCGGTCTGGGAGATCTGGGGTGCGCTGTTGCACGGCGGCCGGGTCGTGGTCGTGCCGTGGGACGTCGTGCGCACGCCCGCACAGCTGTGGCATCTGGTGGTCGGCGAGAAGGTGACCGTCCTCAATCAGACGCCGTCCGCCTTCTATGCACTGGCGGAGGCCCGATCTGCTTGCGGCAATACCGATTCCGCTTTGCGGATGGTGATATTCGGTGGGGAGGCATTGAATCCGGCGAACCTGCGACCGTGGCGTTCGTCCGGCCGTGGCGCCGGTCCGGCGCTGGTGAACATGTACGGGATCACCGAGACCACGGTGCACGTCACCAAGCTCGAACTGTCGGCCGATGACACGCGCAGCGGCAGCCCGATCGGGTCTCCGCTGGGGAATCTGCGCGTGTTCGTACTGGATCCGTGGTTGATGCCGGTTCCGGTGGGCGTCGCGGGGGAGCTGTATGTGGCCGGTGCGCAGTTGGCGCGTGGGTATCACGGCCGGGCGGATCTGACCGCGACTCGGTTCGTGGCCGACCCGTTCGATCCGTCCGGTGGCCGGTTGTATCGCACCGGCGATGTGGTGCGGTGGACCGCGGGCGGGGTGCTGGAGTTCCTCGGCCGGGCCGACGATCAGGTGAAGATCCGCGGCTTCCGGATCGAGCCCGGTGAGGTCGAAGCCGTTCTGGCGCAGCACCCTTCGGTGACGCAGGCGGTGGTGGTGGCCCGCGATACCGATGGCGGTGAGCAACTGGTCGGATACGTGGTCGCGGACCGGGTCCGCTCGGTCACGGGCAACGGCAACGGCCACGTCCTCGACGGGGCAGAGGTGCGTAAATTCGCCGCCGCGCGGCTGCCGGAGTTCCAGGTGCCGTCCGTGGTGATGGTGATCGACGCGCTGCCGTTGACCGCGAACGGGAAGCTCGATCGGGCCGCGCTGCCGGTTCCGGAGTTCGCCTCCTCGGTGGCGTATCGGGCGCCCGGCAGCGAGCGTGAGCGGATCCTGGCCGGGTTGTTCGCCGAGGTGCTCGGACTCGACCGGGTGGGTCTGGACGACAGCTTCTTCGAGCTGGGCGGGCATTCGCTGTCCGCTACCCGCCTGATCAGCCGGATCCGGGCGGTGCTCGGCGTCGAGGTGCCGATTCGGACCGTCTTCGACGCGCCGACGGTGGCGCAGCTGGTGCCACGGCTCGATACCGGTGTGCAGATGCGTCCGACCTTGCAGGTCCGGCCGCGTCCGGAGGTCGTGCCGTTGTCGTTCGCGCAGCGGCGGCTGTGGTTCATCCACCGGCTGGAAGGCCCCTCGGCCACCTACAACATGCCGTTGGCCGCGCGATTGACGGGCGCGTTCGATCCGGCGGCCTTCGCGGCGGCGATCGCCGATGTGGTTGCCCGGCACGAGAGCCTGCGCACGATCTTCCTCGAAGCCGACGGCGTCCCGACGCAGCGGGTGCTGGAGTCCGGCAGCGTCGAGGTTCCGATCGCGATGACCGACGTCGATCCGGCCGACCTCGCCGCGGCGGTCGCCGAGGCGGCGCAGCATCGGTTCGATCTGTCCACGCAGCTTCCGTTGCGGGCCAGTGTGTTCCGTTGCGGCCCCGATGAATGGCTGCTGGTGTTGCTGATTCACCACATCGCCGGTGACGGTTGGTCGGCGACGGTGACGTTGGAGGATCTGTCGGCGGCGTACGCGGCGCGCGGGCAGGGGCAGGCGCCCGAGTGGTCGCCGATGCCGGTGCAGTACGTGGATTACGCACTGTGGCAACAGGAATTGCTGGGCTCGCCGACCGATCCGGACAGTGTGCTGTCGCGGCAGTTCAACTACTGGCGTGCCGAACTCGACGGTCTGCCGGAGCAACTGCGGTTGCCGATGGATCGGCCGCGGCCACGAGTCGCCAGCTATCGCGGAGACGCGGTGTTGTTCGGGATCGATGCTCAGCTGCGCGCCGAGGTGGAGCGGTTGGCCGCCCGCGAGGGCGCGACGGTATCCATGGTGCTCCAGTCGGCCCTGGCCGTGCTGTTGTTCAAACTCGGTGCGGGAGAAGATATTCCGATCGGCGCGCCGATCGCCGGCCGCACCGACGACGCGCTGTCCGATCTGGTCGGGTTCTTCGTCAACACCTGGGTGCTGCGCGCCGCGGTCACACCGGCCGCGACCGGGACGGAAATCCTGAGTCAGGTCCGGGCGAAGGCGCTGGCCGCCTACGAGAATCAGGACGCACCGTTCGAGTTGCTGGTGGAGTTGCTCAACCCGGCTCGCTCGGCGGCGCATCATCCGCTGTTCCAGGTGCTGCTGACCTTGCAGAACAACGCCGTGCCCACCCTGGAACTGCCAGGCGTCGCGGTCGAGCCCTACACGCCGCCGACCACCACCTCGCGATTCGATCTGACCTTCAACATCGGTGACGCCGTGGCCGCACGGCGGACCAACGGGGACGCCCCGGCGCCGCTCGGCTGGGACGGATACATCGAATACGCCACCGAGCTGTTCGACCGGTCCACGGTCGAGGCCATGGCGGGGCGGCTGGTGCGGATACTGCGGCAGCTGGTGCAGAACCCGGCCATCCCGGTGGGGGCGATCGATGTCCTCGACGGCGACGAGCGTGAGCTGGTGCTGCACCGGTGGAACGACACCGCCGTCCCGGTCGAGCAGAACGCCACAATGGTGGAGCTGTTCGAAGCGCAGGCCGCTGCAACGCCGGATGCGGTGGCAGTCGTCTTCGCGGACACCGAAATGTCGTACCGGGATCTCGATGCGCGCGCCGAACGGCTGGCACAGCTGTTGATCTCGCGGGGAGTCGGCCCGGATTGCGTTGTCGCGGTAGCGCTGCCGCGGTCGGTGGAGTTGGTCACGGCGCTGCTTGCGGTGCTGAAGGCCGGTGGTGGATATCTGCCGATCGATCCCGCCTACCCCTCGGATCGATTGGCGTACATTCTCGCCGACGCGGCCCCGGTCGTCGTCCTCACCGACCAGGCCACCGCAAACACCCTGCCCCACACCACCGCGCCGCATCTCTACCTCGATACCGACATCGACGATGCGGGCAGCCGGGACCGGTCGGTCAGGGTGCGCCCGGGCAATCTGGCCTACCTGATCTACACCTCAGGTTCGACCGGCGTGCCGAAAGGCGTTGCCGTCACCCACCGCAACGTGGTGACCTTCGCGCGTAAGCCGGAGTGGCAGGGTGGCGCGCACGAGCGGGTCCTGGTGCACTCCTCGGTCGCGTTCGATGCCTCGACCTATGAGATATGGGTTCCGCTGCTGGCCGGCGGCCGAGTGGTCATCGCACCGCCGGAACGCACGGACATAACGGCGCTTCGGCGGCTGATGGTGGTGAACGGGGTCACCGCCGCGTTTCTGACCACGCGGCTGTTCGAGTTGTTCATCGATGACTGCCCCGACGCGCTCGCCGGGCTGCACCAGGTCTGGACCGGCGGCGAGGAGATGCCGCCGGAGGTATTCGGGCGCGCCCTGCGCATGCTGCCTGACACCCGTGTCGTGCACGTGTACGGGCCCACCGAGACAACAACATTCGCGATCCGCCGGGCGTTCGGGGTTGCGGAACACTTCGACGGTGCGTCGGTGCCGATCGGGTCGGCGTTGCCGAATGTGCGGGTGTTCGTGCTGGATTCGTCGTTGATGCCGGTTCCGGTCGGGGTCGCGGGGGAGCTGTATGTCGCCGGCGCGCAGCTGGCGCGGGGCTACCACGGGCGGGCGGCGTTGACCGCGGCGCGGTTCGTGGCCGATCCGTTCGATCCGGACGGTGGCCGGTTGTATCGCACCGGCGATGTGGTGCGCTGGAATTCGGCCGGGCAGCTGGAGTTCGTGGGCCGGGTCGATGATCAGGTCAAGATCCGCGGCTTCCGGGTGGAACCCGGCGAAGTGGAAAACGCACTGGCGCAACACCCCTCGGTATCCCAGGCGGTGGCAGTCGTCCACGACGCTGACGGTGGCAAGCAGCTGGTCGGGTATGTAGTTGCAGGTCAGCGTGATTCGATCGACGGCGCGCAGGTGCGCGCCTTCGTCGCGGACCGGCTGCCCGAGTACATGGTGCCGGCCGTGGTGATGGTGATCGACGCGGTGCCGTTGACCGCCAACGGAAAACTGGATCGCGCGGCGCTGCCCGACCCGGAGCTGATGTCCTCGGTGCGGTATCGAGCGCCGGGCAGCGAGCGCGAGCGGGCCCTGGCTCAGTTGTTCGGCGAGGTGCTCGGCCGCGACCGGATCGGCCTGGACGACAGCTTCTTCGAGCTGGGCGGGCATTCGCTGCTGGCCACCCGCCTGGCCAGCCGCATTCGCGTCGCCCTTGGCGTCGAGGTGCCGATCCGGACCATCTTCGACGCGCCGACGGTGGCGCAGTTGGTCACCCGGCTCGATGCCGGCGTGCAGGTGCGTCCGGCGCTGCTGGAACGGCAACGGCCGGACGTGGTTCCGGTGTCGTTCGCGCAGCAGCGACTGTGGTTCATCCATCGGCTCGAAGGGCCCTCTGCCACCTACAACATGGCGCTGGCCGTGCGGTCGCACGGGATGAACGTGCCGGCACTGCGTGCGGCGATCACCGATGTCGTTGCGCGCCACGAAAGTCTGCGGACCGTCTTCGTGGACGCCGATGGCGTGCCGTCGCAGCGCGTACTCGCCGCCGAGCGCGTCGAGGTGCCGTTCGCGGTCACCGAGGCGGACGCCGCCGACCTCGACGCCTCGGTGACCGCGGCGGTGCGGTACGGCTTCGACCTGTCCACGGAAATCCCGATCCGCGCCGACGTGTTCCGCGTCGACGCCGACGAGTGCGTGCTGGTGCTGCTGATCCACCACATCGCCGGTGACGGCTGGTCGCTGTCGCCGTTGTTGCGTGATCTGTCGGTGGCGTATGCGGCGCGACTGGATGATCGTGCTCCGGGGTGGAGCCCGCTGCCCGTGCAGTACGTGGATTACACGCTGTGGCAACGCGAATTGCTCGGCTCCGCAACCGATCCCGGCAGCGTGCTGGCACAGCAGTTCACCTACTGGCGGGACGAACTCGACGGCCTGCCCGAGCAGCTGCGGCTGCCGATGGATCGGCCACGGCCGCGGGTCGCGAGCTATCGCGGAGACATGGTGCTGTTCGACATCGATCCCGAGACCCGGATCGCGGTGGAGCGGCTGGCCGCCCGCGAGGGTGCGACGGTATCGATGGTGCTGCAATCGGCGCTGGCCGTACTGCTGTTCAAACTCGGTGCGGGAGAAGATATTCCGATCGGCGCGCCGATCGCCGGACGCACCGACGAGGCATTGACCGACCTGGTCGGGTTCTTCGTCAACACGTGGGTGCTGCGCGCCGCGGTGTCCCCGTCGGCCTCGTTCACCGAGCTGCTGAGCCAGGTCCGGGCAAAAGCGCTGGCCGGGTACGAGAATCAGGATGTCCCGTTCGAGCTGCTGGTCGAGTTGCTCAACCCGGTCCGCTCGGCGGCGCATCACCCGCTGTTCCAGGTGACGATGGCATTCCAGAACAACACCCTGCCCGCCCTCGACCTGTCCGGAGTGCGGATCGAGCCGTACCCCGCCGGCACCGCGACCGCGCGGTTCGACCTCTTCTTCAATATCGCCGACGCGCCCGCCGGCGCCGGTTGGGACGGGTTCGTAGAGTACGCGACCGAGCTGTTCGATCGGTCCACCGTCGAGACGATGGCGCAGCGGTTGGTGCGGATCCTGCACCTGCTGGTGCGGAAGCCGGAAGCCGCCGTGGGCTCGATCGATGTCCTCGGCCCGGTGGAACGCGAACGGGTGCTGCGGCGCTGGAACGACACCACCGTCGCGGTTGCGGACACCACGCTGGCCGGGCTGTTCGGGGCGCAGGTCGCTCGGACGCCGGACGCGGTCGCGGTGGTCTGCGCGGATACCGAACTGACCTATCGCGAACTCGACCAGCGAGCCGACCGGCTGGCGCGGGTGCTCGTCTCGCGGGGAGTCGGTCCGGAGGGCGTTGTCGCCGTTGCCTTGCCGCGATCCGCGGAACTGATCGTCGCGCTGGTGGCGGTGTCGAAGGCCGGTGGCGGGTATCTGCCGATCGATCCGGCCTATCCCTCGGATCGGCTGGGCTTCATCCTGGTCGACGCCGCGCCCGTGGTCGTGGTGACCGATTCCGTCACCGCGCCCTTGCTGCCGCAGGCAATGACCCCGCGTCTGTACCTCGACACCACCGATACGGAGGGCTGCAACGGCCTGGCTCGGCCCGTTGCACCGATGCCGCAGAACCTGGCGTACGTCATCTACACGTCCGGCTCCACGGGTGTCCCGAAAGGCGTTGGTATCACGCACCGTAACGTTGTGAACCTGGTCGCTCAGGCGTGGTCGACCTCCACCGAGGACAGGGTGCTGGTGCACTCCTCGGTCGCCTTCGACGCCTCGACCTACGAGATCTGGCCTGCCCTGTGCGGCGGCGCGACCTTGATCGTCGCCGGTGCACAACGGTCGGATCTGGCCGAGATCACGCAGCTGATCGCGGGCCGCTCGGTGACGAAGATGTTCGCGACGCCACCGCTGCTGTCGGCGCTGGTCGAGCACGCGGACTCGTTGCCCGACAATCCGTTCCAGAGCCTGACCCAGGTGAACACCGGAGCCGACACCCTCACCGCGAGCCTGGCGGACGCGCTGAAGACCACGTGCGGGATCGCGCGGATCGACAACCTGTACGGCCCGACCGAGGCAACGGTCGACGTCACCTCCCACACCGTCCCCGACGACGCGGCGAGCACCGGTGCGGTGGTGCCGATCGGCGCCCCGGTAGCCAATACCCGCGTGTTCGTGCTGGATTCGTGGTTGGTGCCGGTTCCGGTCGGCGTCGCGGGCGAGCTGTATGTCGCCAGTGCGCAGCTGGCCCGCGGCTATCACGGTCGGCCGGCGCTGACCGCGGCGCGGTTCGTCGCCGATCCGTTCGACCCGTCCGGTGGCCGGTTGTATCGCACCGGTGATGTGGTGCGCTGGAACAGCGTCGGGCAGCTGGAGTTCGCCGGTCGCGCCGACGACCAGGTCAAGATCCGCGGTTTCCGGGTCGAGCCCGCCGAGGTCGAAACGGTACTGGCGCAACATCCTTCGGTCACCCAGGCCGTGGTGGTCGCGCGCGACCTCGACACCGGCGGCAAGCAACTGGTCGGATACGTGGTCGCCGACCGATCGGGCCCGCTCGTCGGCGAAGGCGAGCTGGTCGGGCAGTGGCGTCGCATCTATGACGACCTGTACTCCGAGGCCGTGGTCGCCAAAGCGGCCGGCCTGCAACCTGTCTCCGGCAACGGAGCCGAGTTCGGCGCCGGTTTCGACGGCTGGGACAGCAGCTACACCGGATCCCGGATTCCGGTCGAGCAGATGCGCGAATGGCGGGCGGCCACCGTCGAGCGCATCCGGGGTTTGAAGCCCAAGCGGGTGCTGGAGATCGGCGTCGGTTCGGGACTGTTGTTGTCGCAGTTGGCCCCTGACTGCGAGGAGTATCGGGCGACGGATCTCTCCGCCGCGACGATCGCCGTCCTGCGCCAGCAACTCGCGGACCTCGATGAGCGATGGGCGGATCGGGTCGTCCTGAGTGCCCAGGCGGCCGACGACGTCGCCGGATTGCCGGAAAGTCATTTCGACACCGTGGTGCTCAACTCCGTCATCCAGTACTTCCCGAGCCAGAACTACCTGCACACAGTCCTCGACCAGATCCAGGGACTGCTGGCTCCCGGCGGCGCGGTGTTCGTCGGCGACGTGCGCAATCTCGCCCTGCTCGAGGAGTTCACCACCGCCGTCCAGATCAGCCGCAACGGCGACGACGATCCGGTCGCGGTCGCAGATCGCGTCCGCCGCGACATCGCGGCCGAACAAGAGCTGCTGCTCGCCCCGGAGTACTTCGCCGGAATGTGCAGCGACGCCACCGGATTCGATGCCGTCGACATCCAGCTCAAGCGCGGGTACTCGGTCAACGAGCTGACCAGATATCGCTACGACGTCGTCCTGCACAAAGCGCCGACGAAACCGCGATCGGTCGCCGATACGCCGAAAGCCGCTTTCCGCGGCCATGATTGGCTGCGCAGCCTCCTGCAGACCCGGCATACCGAGGGCGTCCGGGTCACCGCGATCCCGCATGCCGGACTGGTCGGGCAGGTCGAGGCCGCCGACCGGGTCAGGGCAGGGCTGTCGGCCACCACCACCGACGCGCTCGGCGTCGCCTTCGAAGGAATACTCGACACCGCCGCCGACCGGCGAGGTCTACTGCCCGAAGACCTCTACCTGCTGGGCGAACAACTCGGATACACCACCGCCGTCACCTGGTCCGCGGAGCCGGGGCGGATGGACGCGGTCTTCCTCTACGCCGGTACCGCGCAGGGGCAACCGCTGACCGACATCTATGCCATATCCGCACCCGTGGACGACCCCGGCGCGTACGCCAACAACCCGCAATCGGGCCTGCTGGCCGCGGACGTCCGCCGCTGGGCGACCGATCGGCTGCCGGAGTTCATGGTCCCCGCGACGGTCATGGTGATCGACGCGGTGCCGTTGACCGCCAGCGGCAAGCTCGATCGCGCCGCCCTGCCGGACCCGGAGTTCGCCTCCTCGCTGGAGTACCGGCCGCCGACCACCGAGCGTGAGCGGGTCCTGGCCGATCTGTTCGCCGAGATCCTCGGACTCGATCGGGTGGGAATCGACGACAGTTTCTTCGTGCTGGGCGGCCACTCGCTGCTGGCTACCCGCCTGGCCAGCCGGATTCGGGCGGTCCTTGGTGTCGAGGTGCCGATTCGGACGGTCTTCGACGCGCCCACGGTAGCGGAGCTGGTGACCCGGCTCGACGCGGAAGTCCAAGTGCGCCGGCCGTTGTCGGCCCGGCAGCGCCCGGATGTGGTCCCGTTGTCGTTCGCCCAGCGACGGTTGTGGTTCATCCATCGACTCGAAGGGCCTTCCGCGACCTACAACATGGCGTTGGCGGTGCGGCTGCACGGTGTGGACGTCTCCGTCCTGCGCGCCGCGATCGGTGATGTGGTCGCGCGGCACGAGAGTCTGCGCACGGTCTTCGTCGACGCCGACGGTGTGCCGTCGCAGCGGGTCCTCGATACCGTCGACGTGCCGGTGGACGTGTCCGAGGTGGACCCCACAGAAGTGGACGCCGCTGTAACCGCGGCGGTGCGTTACGGATTCGATCTGTCGACGGAAATCCCGATCCGCGCCAACGTGTTCCGCTGCGGTACGGACGAATGCGTTGCCGCGATACTGATCCATCACATCGCCGGCGACGGCTGGTCGATGACCCCGCTGCTGCGCGACCTCTCGGAGGCCTACGCGGCGCGCCTCGAGCATCGGGCGCCGGGCTGGCAGCCGTTGCCGGTGCAGTACGTGGACTACACGCTGTGGCAGCACGACGTCCTCGGCTCGCACACCGATCCGGACAGCCTGCTGTCGCAGCAGTTCAACTACTGGCGCACCGAGCTCGACGACCTGCCCGAGCAGCTGAGTCTGCCGACGGACCGTCCGCGTCCGTTGGTGGCCAGCTACCGCGGTGACATGGTGCTGTTCGGCATCGATCCCGAGATTCGCACCGCGGTAGAGCGGTTGGCCGGCCGTGAGGGTGCCACGGTGTCGATGGTGCTGCACTCGGCGCTGGCGGTCATGCTCTTCAAACTCGGTGCCGGAGAGGATATTCCGATCGGCTCGCCGATCGCCGGACGCACCGACGAGGCTCTCGCCGATCTGGTCGGCTTCTTCGTCAACAGCTGGGTGCTGCGGGCGAAGGTGTCGCCCGCGGCGGCGTTCACCGAGCTGCTGGCCCGGGTCCGGTCGAAGGCGCTGGCCGCCTACGAGAATCAGGATGTTCCGTTCGAGTTGCTCGTCGAACTGCTCAATCCGACCCGCTCGGCGGCGCATCACCCGTTGTTCCAGGTGTCGCTCGCCTTCCAGAACAACGCCCTGCCGGACCTCGAGTTGTCGGGTACGCGCATCCAGCCGTACATCGCGACCACCGCGACCGCACGATTCGACCTGTTCTTCAACGTCGCCGACGCGCCCGCCGGTCAACCGTGGAATTGCCTGGTCGAGTACGCGACCGAGCTGTTCGACCGGCCGACGGTCGAGTCGATGGTGGCGCGGTATGTGCGGATACTGCGGCAGATCACCTCGGATCCGAGCGCGCCGGTCGGGTCGATCGATGTGCTCGACACCGATGAGCGCGACCGGGTGTTGCACTGGTGGAACGACACCGCGGCCGACGTCGCCGCCGACACCATTGCCGGGCTGTTCCGTACCCGGGTCACCGCGACCCCGGACGCGGTCGCGGTGGTGTGTGCGGATGCCGAACTGACCTATCGAGAACTCGATATCCGAGCAGATCGGTTGGCGCACGGGCTGATTGACCGCGGGGTCGGACCCGACACCGTAGTCGCGGTGGCACTGCCCAGATCCGTGGAACTGATCGTGGCGCTGCTCGGTGTGCTGAAAGCCGGTGGCGCGTATCTGCCGATCGATCCGGGCTATCCCTCGGACCGGCTGGAATTCATCCTCACCGACGCCGCGCCGGTCGTCGTGGTGACCGATTCGGCGACCGCACCGCTGCTGCCGCATACCGGCGCGCCGCAGCTCCACCTCGACACCACTGAGCTGAACGACCAGTCGAGGGTCGACACGATGGTCACGCCGCAGAATCTGGCGTACGTGATCTACACCTCCGGTTCGACCGGCATCCCCAAAGGCGTTGGTATCACCCATCTCAACGTGATCAACCTGGTCGCCTCGGCGTGGACGACCTCGGCCGAGGACCGAGTGCTGGCGCACTCCTCGATCGCCTTCGACGCCTCGACCTACGAGATCTGGCCCGCGCTGTGCGGTGGCGCGACACTGGTGGTGACCGGCGAGCAGCGGTCCGATCTGCCGGAGATCACCCGGCTGATCCAGACCCGGTCGGTGACGAAGATGTTCACCACGCCGCCGTTCCTCTCGGCGCTGGTCGACCACGTCGAATCCCTGCCCGGCAGCCCGTTGCAGTCGATGCGCCGGGTGATCGTGGGCGGCGCGGAGCTGACCGCGTCGGTCGTGCACAAGCTGAACGCGAAATATCCCGGCGCCCAGGTGATGAACGGGTACGGGCCGACCGAAACCACCGCGTGCGTCACCGATTACGACGCGCAGGACGAGGTCGACGGCGCGGTGCCGATCGGCCTGCCCGTGGCGAATACCCGGGTGTTCGTGCTGGATTCGTGGCTGGTCCCGGTTCCGGTGGGCGTTGCCGGCGAATTGTATGTGGCCGGTGCGCAAGTGGGGCGGGGCTATCGCGGCCGCGCGGGGTTGACCTCGGCCCGATTCGTGGCCGATCCATTCGATCCGTCCGGCGGCGGCCGGCTGTATCGCACCGGTGACGTGGTGCGGTGGACCTCGGCGGGAGTATTGGAGTTCGCGGGCCGGGTCGATGACCAGGTGAAGATCCGCGGGTTCCGGGTCGAGCCGGGTGAGGTCGAAACGGTTCTGGCGCAGCATCCTTCGGTGTCCCGAGCCGTGGTCGTCGCGCGCGATGTCGAAGCCGGCGGCAAGCAGCTGATCGGATACGTCGTCGCCGACCGTTCGGGACCGGTGGTCGCCGAAGAAGAGCTGGTGGGGCAGTGGCGCCGGATGTATGACGACGTATACGCCGGAGCCGGTAACGGAAATGGCAATGGAAACGGGAACGGCGCTCGCCGGGTCAGCGGCGCCGGGTTCGGTGCCGACTTCGGCGGCTGGAACAGCAGCTACACCGGCGCGGCGATCCCGGAAGAGCAGATGCGCGAATGGCGCTCCGCCACGGTGGACCGAATCCGCGATCTGGGACCGCGCCGCATGCTCGAGATCGGCGTCGGTTCGGGATTGTTGTTGTCGCAGTTGGCCCCCGACTGCGAGGAATACTGGGCGACGGACTTCTCCGCGGCCACCATCACCACATTGCGTCAACGACTGGCCGAGCTGAAAGCGGGCTGGGTCGATCGGGTCACGTTGAGCGTCCAAGGCGCCGACGACGTCACCGGATTGCCGGACGGCTATTTCGACACGGTGGTGCTGAACTCTGTCGCTCAGTACTTCCCCGGCGAGCGGTATATGCGCCGAGTACTTGAGCAGATACAAGGCTTGCTCGCGCCCGGTGGCGCGGTGTTCGTCGGCGATGTCCGCAATCTGGCGTTGCTCGAGGAGTTCACCACCGCGGTCCAGATCAGCCGCAATGGCGACGACGACCCCGCGGTCGTGGCCGATCGCGTTCGCCGGGAGATCGCGGCGGAGAAGGAAATGCTGCTGGCGCCGGAATACTTCCTGGCGATCTGCCACGCCGACAGCGGCTTCGACGCCGTGGATATCCAGCTCAAACGCGGATTCTCGGTCAACGAGCTGTCCCGATATCGATACGACGTCGTCCTGCGCAAGGCACCGACGAAACCGCGTTCGGTGTCCGGTCTCCCGACGGTGGAGTTCTGCGGCCTCGCGTGGCTGCGCACACTGCTGCACACCGGCGATCCCGACGGCATTCGGATCAGCGGAATTCCGCACGCCGGACTGACCGGGCAGGTCGACGCGGTACACCGCATCCGGACCGGTCAGCCGGTGTCCGCCGGCAGCCAAACCGATCCGCGCGCGGTGAATTTCGAAGGAATCCTGGCCAACCGTGGCCCCCGCGTCGACGCGGGCATGCTGCCGGAGGATCTGTACGAACTCGGCCGGCAACTCGGATACCTCACCGCGGTCACCTGGTCCGCGAAGCCGGGACAGATGGATGCGATATTCCTTGACTCCGCGACGGCCGAGGGGCAACGACTGACCGATGTATTTCTGCCGACCGGAACCGTGGGTGATCCCGCCGCCTACGCCAACAATCCGCACGATTCGCTGCTGCCGGCCGCGGTGCGCGGATTCGCGGCCGAGCGATTGCCCGACTTCATGGTGCCGGCCGCGGTCATGGTGATCGGCTCGGTGCCGTTGACCGCGAACGGCAAACTCGATCGCGCCGCACTGCCGGATCCGGAGTTGGTGTCCGCGCGGGCCTATCGCGCGCCGCGCACCGAGCGGGAAAAGGTCCTGACCGAGTTGTTCGCCGAAATTCTCGGCGTCGGCCGGGTCGGCGTGGACGATAGTTTCTTCGCCCTGGGCGGTCACTCGCTGCTGGCTACCCGCCTGGCCAGCCGGATTCGAGCCGTATTGGGGGTGGAGGTCCCGATCCGGGTGATGTTCGAGGCCGCCACCGCCGCCGAACTCGCCGCCAAATGGCCGCAGCTGGCGCCCTCGCGCCGACCGGCGCTGCGCCGAATGAATCGAGAGGTGGGTCTGTGATGATTCCATTGTCGTTTGCCCAGCGGCGGTTGTGGTTCATCCACCGGCTGGAAGGCCCCTCCGCCACCTACAACATGCCGTTGACCGTGCGGCTGACCGGTGTATTCGATGCGCCCGCGTTCGCGGCCGCGGTCGGCGACGTGGTCGCCCGGCACGAGAGTCTGCGGACGATCTTCGTCGAGGCGGACGGCGTGCCGGGTCAGCAGGTGCTGGACGTCGACGGCGTCGAGGTGCCGGTGACGATCACCGATGTGAATGCCGCCGCGCTGGATGCGGCGGTGATCGCGGCGTCGCGGTACGCGTTCGACCTGTCGACGGAAATTCCGATACGCGCCTTCGTGTTTCGGGTCAGTTCCGACGATTGCGTGGTGATGCTGCTGATCCATCACATCGCCGGTGACGGGTGGTCGATGGGGCCGCTGCTGCGGGATCTTTCGGAGGCGTACGCGGCTCGTCGGCAGGGACAGGCGCCGGGGTGGGAACCGCTGCCCGTGCAGTACGTGGATTACACGTTGTGGCAGCAGGAACTGCTCGGCTCACAGGCGGATCCGGACAGTGTGCTGTCGCAGCAGTTCGAATACTGGCGGGGCGAGCTGGCGGGGCTGCCGGAGCAGCTGCGGTTGCCGATGGATCGGCCGCGGCCGCGGGCCGCCAGCTATCGCGGCGATATGGTGGTCTTCCGGGTCGATCCGGAGATCCGCACCGCGGTCGAGACATTCGCGGCGCGCGAGGGTGCCACCGTCTCGATGGTGTGGCAGTCGGCGTTGGCCGTGCTGTTGTTCAAACTCGGTGCGGGGGAGGATATTCCGCTCGGCGCACCGATCGCCGGACGGACCGATGACGCCCTGACCGATCTGGTCGGGTTCTTCGTGAACACCTGGGTGTTGCGGGCCGCGGTCGCGCCGGGGCAGTCGTTCACCGAGATCGTGGCGCAGGTGCGGGCGAAGGCGTTGGCCGCCTACGAGAATCAGGACATCCCGTTCGAGCTGCTGGTCGAGTTGCTCAATCCGGCGCGGTCGGCGGCGCATCATCCGTTGTTCCAGGTGCTGCTGAGCGTGCAGAACAATGCCGCGCCGACCTTGGAGCTGGCGGGGGTCGAGTTCGAGCCGTATGCCCTCGCCGCGAAGACGTCTCAGTTCGATCTGACCTTCAACATCAGTGATGCCGGTCCGGCCGCGTGGGATGTGTACGTCGAGTACGCCACCGATCTGTTCGACCGGTCCACGATCGAGGCGACGGTGGCGCGGTTGGTGCGGGTGCTGCGGCTGGTGGTCGCGAATCCCGCTGTCCCAGTAGGGACGATCGATGCGCTCGATATCGATGAGCGGGAACTGGTGTTGCGTCGGTGGAACGACACCGCCGTTGCGGGGCAGGACAGCACCCTCGTTGATCTGTTCGCGGCGCAGGTGGCCAGAACACCGGATGCGGTGGCAGTTGTCTGCGCGGACGCTGAGATGACCTATCGGGACCTTGATGTCCGATCCGGTGGGTTGGCGCAGGTGCTGATCTCACATGGCG
Source organism: Nocardia colli (assembly GCF_008704205.1). Taxonomy (GTDB): domain Bacteria; phylum Actinomycetota; class Actinomycetes; order Mycobacteriales; family Mycobacteriaceae; genus Nocardia; species Nocardia colli. The sequence goes on from NZ_VXLC01000003.1 coordinate 299,898, forward strand.
TCGCTTCGGATGGTGTTGTCGCCGTGGCGTTGCCGCGGTCCGCGGAACTGATCGTGGCAATGCTGGCGGTGTTGAAGGCCGGCGGCGGGTATCTGCCGATCGATCCGGGCTATCCCTCGGATCGGTTGGCGTTTGTGCTCGCCGATGCCGCGCCGGTCGTCATCGTGACCGATTCTGTCACCGCGAAGGTGTTGCCCGACACGGAAACACCGCATCTCCAGCTCGATACGACCGATGTCGAAGACCGCCCAGAGATGGATCTGGTTGTCGCGGTACGGCCACAGAATCTGGCGTACGTGATCTACACCTCCGGATCGACCGGAACCCCCAAAGGCGTTGGTATCACGCATCGTAACGTCGCGAGCCTGATCGCTCAGGCGTGGTCGGCCGGTCCCGACGACCGGGTACTGGTGCATTCCTCGGTCGCGTTCGACGCCTCGACCTATGAGATCTGGCCCGCGCTGGCCGGCGGTGCGACGCTGGTCGTGGCGAGCGAGCCGCGGTCGGACCTGGGCGAGATCACCCGCCTCGTGGAGTCGCGGTCGGTGACGAAGATGTTCGCGACACCACCGCTGCTGTCGGCGCTGGTCGATCACGTGGAATCGTTGCCCGACAATCCGTTCCAGAGCTTGACGCAGGTGAATACCGGCGCTGACACGCTCACCTCGGGTCTGGTCGATGCGCTCAAGACCAAGTGCGGGGTCGGTCGGGTCGACAACCTGTACGGTCCGACCGAGGCGACGGTCGATGTGACGGCGTTCGTCGTGCCCGACGACGTGGTGGATGCGCTCGTGCCGATCGGTGTACCGGTGGCCAATACGCAGGTGTTCGTGCTGGATTCGTGGCTGGCGCCCGTTCCGGTGGGAGTCCCCGGCGAACTGTATGTGTCCAGTGCTCAGCTGGCGCGGGGCTATCACGGGCGACCCGGCCTGACCGCAGGCCGGTTCGTCGCTGATCCGTTCGATCGATCCGGTGGCAGGCTCTATCGCACCGGTGATGTGGTGCGCTGGACATCGGACGGGGTGCTCGAGTTCGCGGGCCGAGTCGATGATCAGGTCAAGATCCGCGGCTTCCGGGTCGAGCCCGGTGAAGTCGAAACCGCACTGACGCAACACCCTTCGGTATCCCAGGCGGTCGTCGTGGCGCGGGACACCGAGGGTGGGAAGCAACTGGTCGGCTACGTCGTCGCCGACCGGACCAGTTCTGTCGAGGGCAACGGGCTCGCGGGCGCGGACGTGCGCCGGTTCGTGGCCGATCGGCTGCCGGACTTCATGGTGCCCGCGGTGGTGCTAGTGATCGACTCGGTGCCGTTGACCACCAACGGGAAACTGGATCGTGACGCATTGCCGGTCCCGGATCTGCGGTCGACGGTGGCGTATCGGCCGCCGACGACGATCCAGGAGCAGATGCTGGCCGCGTTGTTCGCCGAGATCCTCGGCCTCGACCGGGTCGGCATCGACGACAGCTTCTTCGCGCTGGGCGGGCATTCACTGCTGGCCACCCGCTTGGTCAGCCGGATTCGCGTCGTCCTGGGCGCTGAGGTGCCGATTCGGACGGTGTTCGACGCGCCCACGGTGGCACAGTTGGCGACCCGGCTCGACGACCGCACTCGGCGGCGTCCGGCGTTGCTGGCTCGGCAGCGCCCCGAGACGATCCCGTTGTCGTTCGCACAGCGGCGGTTGTGGTTCATTCACCGGCTGGAAGGTCCTTCGGCGACCTACAACATGCCGCTGGTGGTGCGGCTGCACGGGGCGGACGAGCCGGCTCTGCGCGCCGCGATCGGGGATGTCGTTGCGCGGCACGAGAGTTTGCGCACGATCTTCGTCGAGGCCGATGGGGTGCCCGCCCAGCGGGTGCTCGATGCGGACAGCGTCGAGGTGCCGATCGCGGTCACCGACGTGGATCCAGCCGAGTTGGATTCCGCGGTCGCCTCGGCGATGCGGTACGGATTCGACCTGTCGTCGGAGATCCCCGTCCGCACCGACGTGTTTCGGTGTGGCGTCGATGAGTGCGTCCTCGTTCTGCTGATCCATCACATCGCCGGTGACGGTTGGTCGGCGGGACCTTTGCTGCGGGACCTGTCGGTGGCGTACGCGGCGCGCATCGAGGATCGGGCGCCGGGATGGAGTCCGTTGCCGGTGCAGTACGTGGATTACACGTTGTGGCAGCAGGAAGTGCTCGGGTCGTCCGCCGATCCGGACAGCCTGCTGTCTCGGCAATTCGACTATTGGCGTGCCGAACTCGCCGAGTTGCCGGAGCAGTTGCGGTTGCCGGCCGATCGTCCGCGGCCGCGGGTGGCCGGCTATCGCGGTGACATGGTCGCGTTCGATATCGAACCGTCGCTGCGCGCTGAAGTGGAGCGGCTGGCCGGTCGTGAGGGTGCGACGGTATCGATGGTGTTGCAGTCCGCGTTGGCCGTATTGCTGTTCAAACTCGGTGCGGGGGAGGATATTCCGCTCGGCTCGCCGATCGCCGGGCGCACCGATGACGCGCTGACCGATCTGGTCGGCTTCTTCGTCAACACGTGGGTGCTGCGGACGAAGGTAGCGCCGGGGACGTCGTTCGCCGAGATCGTCGGGCAGGTCAGGGCGAAAGCCTTGGCCGGGTACGAGAATCAGGACGTCCCGTTCGAGTTGCTGGTGGAGTTGCTCAACCCGGTCCGCTCGGCGGCGCATCATCCGCTGTTCCAGGTGTCTCTTGCATTCCAGAACAACACCTTGCCTACCTTGGCGCTGCCCGGGGTTCGATTCGAGCCCTATGACGCGTCCGTCACAACCGCCCGGTTCGACCTGTTCTTCAATATCGCCGACTCCGCCGCCGGTCAGCCGTGGAACGGGTTGGTGGAGTATGCCACCGAGCTGTTCGATCGGTCCACGGTCGAGACGATGGTCGCGCGGTTGGTGCGGACGCTGGAGCTGGTCGTATCGGATCCCGGTGCGGCGGTGGGCTCGATCGATGTTCTCGACGCCGATGAGCGTCAGACGGTATTGAGCCGGTGGAATGACACCACGGCCGAGATTCAGGACACCACCCTGATCGGGTTGTTCGAGGCGCAGGTCGCCGCGGCTCCGGACGCGACAGCCGTTCTCTGCGGTGCGGTCGAGGTGTCCTATCGGGAGCTGGATGATCGTGCCGATCGGCTCGCGCAGATCATGATCTCGCGTGGGGTACGGCCGGATGCTGTTGTCGCGGTAGCCTTGCCGCGATCGGTGGACCAGATCGTGGCACTGCTAGCGGTGCTGAAGGCGGGTGGCGGGTATCTGCCGATCGATCCGGGGTATCCGTCGGATCGGTTGTCTTTCATCCTCGCCGACGCCTCCCCGGTTGCCATCGTGACCGATTCCGTCACGGCAAAGGGATTGCCGCACACAGAGACTCCCCACCTTTACGTCGACACTGTCGATTCCGAGGGGACCGATCTGCCTCGGGTCACGGTGGCACCGCAGAACTTGGCGTACGTGATCTACACGTCCGGCTCGACCGGCGTCCCCAAAGGTGTTGGCATCACGCACCGGAACGTGGTGAACCTCGTCGCTCAGGCGTGGTCAGTCGATCCGGAGGACCGGGTGCTGGTGCACTCGTCCATCGCCTTCGACGCTTCCACCTACGAGATCTGGCCCACCTTGTGCGGTGGCGCGACATTGGTGCTGGCCGACGCGCCGCGGTCGGACCTGGACGAGGTCACGGGGCTCATCGCCGGCCGGTCGGTGACGAAGATGTTCGCGACGCCGCCGCTGCTGTCGGCACTGGTCGAGCACGTGGAGTCGTTGCCAGGCAACCCGTTGCGGACAATGCGGCGGATCATCGTCGGCGGTGCGGAGTTGACCGCAGGAGTCGTGGATCGACTGAACGCTCAGTACCCCGATGCTCAGGTGATGAACGGGTACGGGCCGACCGAAACCACCGCGTGCGTCACCGCTTACGACGCCGGGGTAGCGACCGGTGGTGCCGTTCCGATCGGACGCCCGATGGGGAACGTACGGGTATTCGTGCTGGACTCCTGGTTGGTGCCGGTCCCGGTCGGCGTCGCCGGTGAGTTGTATGTCGCCGGTGCGCAATTGGGTCGCGGCTACCTCGGCCGGACGGATTTGACCGCGTCGCGGTTCGTGGCCGATCCGTTCGATACCGCCGGCGGTCGGTTGTATCGCACCGGCGACGTGGTGCGCTGGAACAGCCAGGGGGAGTTGGAGTTCGTCGGGCGGATCGACGATCAGGTCAAGATCCGCGGCTTCCGCGTCGAACCCGCGGAGATCGAAACCGCTCTGGCACAGCATCCTTCGGTATCCCAAGCGGTCGTGGTAGCCCGTGAGACCGGCGGTGGCAAACAGCTGATCGGCTACGTCGTCGGCGACGGGTCCACACTCGACGGGGCGGACGTACGCGGGTTCGTGTCCGAACGCCTGCCGGACTTCATGGTCCCGACCGTGGTGATGGTGATCGACTCGCTGCCGTTGACCACCAACGGGAAGCTCGATCACACCGCACTGCCGGAGCCGGAGATCACCTCCTCGGCACGGTACCGCGCGCCCCACACCACCGAAGAACAGATCCTGACCACAGTGTTCGCGGAGTTGCTCGGACGCGAGCTGGTCGGCGTGGACGACAGTTTCTTCGAACTCGGCGGCGACAGCATCCGTTCGATTCAGGTGGTGTCGCGGGCACGCGCGCTGGGCGTCGACATCAGCCCACGGGAGGTGTTCGAGCACAAGACGGCCGCGGCGCTGGCCGCCATTGCCGCCGGGCGGGATACGTCCGCACCAGTTCTGGCGGAGCTGGCCGGCGGCGGGGTGGGCTGGCTGCCATTGCTGCCGGTGGCTCGATTCGTGCGCGAGCTGGGCGCGGGGTTCGACACTTTCACCCAAACACTGGTGCTCGAGCTGCCGGAGGGGATCGATCGAGCGGGCCTGGTGGCGACGTTGGCCGCGGTGATCGATCGGCACGACGTGTTGCGATCGCGGTTGGTCGACGATGAGCGTGGCGCGGGGCTCGAGGTGGCACCGGCGGGTTCGATCGATGTGGACGGCTTGCTGCACCGTGTCGAAATGACTGCCGCCGAGGCACATTCGGCGGAGCGGACCGAGGTGGTTGCCGCCCAGGTGCGCGCGGCAGTGGATCGGCTGGCTCCGGCGGCCGGTGTGCTGCTGCAATTCGTGTGGTTCGACGGCGGACCCGCACGGACGGGTTCGCTCGCGGTCGTCGCCCATCATCTAGTGATGGACGGCGTGTCCTGGCGGATTCTGTTGCCGGACTTGGCGTCTGCCTGGCAGGACGTGTCGGCCGGTCGGTCGCCGGTGCCGGCGGAGACCGGCACCTCGATGCGGCGGTGGGCGCACGGACTCGTCGAGCAAGCGCATACCCCGCGGTGGGCAGAGCAATTGGCGTGGTGGCGTTCGGTTCTCGACGGCCCCGATCCGACCTTGGGTACCCGTCCGTTGGACCCGACGGTCGATGTCATGGCGACCGTGGACCGCGTGCGCGTTCAGCTGCCCGTGGCCGAGACCGACGTGCTGCTGACGACCTTGCCCGCGCTGTTCCACGGCGGGGTCGAGGACGGGCTGCTCGCGGCCTTGGCGGTGGCGGTCATTCGCTGGCGGCACACGCACGGCATGGGCCAGGAATCGGTGTTGATCCGGCTGGAAGGCCATGGGCGGGAGGAGGACACCGTTCCCGGCGCCGACCTGTCCGGCACGGTCGGGTGGTTCACCAGCATGTTCCCGGTGCGCCTGGCGGCGTCTGCGACGGAGTGGGAACAGCTGTGCGCCGGTGGCCCGGCCGCCGGCGCCGTGTTCAAATCGATCAAAGAGCAGTTGCGTTCCGTGCCGGACAAGGGCATGGGATACGGGTTGCTGCGCTACCTGAACCCTGACACCGCTGCTGTGCTGCAACAACATTCGGCCGGGCAGATCGGGTTCAACTACCTCGGCCGGCTCACCTCCGCGGATCTGCTGCCGCAACGAGCGCAGGGCACGGCATGGTCCCCGGCGGAAGACGCCGTCGGTGCCGCCCTCGACCCGGCTATGCCGGCGATGGCGGTGCTGGACGTGAGCGCGATGGTCGCCGATTCCGAAGAAGGCCCGGTATTGCAAGCGGTGTTCGCGACGCCTGCCGGGGTGTTGGCGACGGCTGAGACCGAGGACCTCGCCGACCTGTGGCGCAGGGCGTTGACGGGATTCGTGCGGCACGCCGAGACGTCGGGCGCAGGGGGCCTGACGCCCTCGGACGTGCTGTTCGATGCCGTGGACCAGGGTGCGATCGAGGCACTCGAGACCCGGTATCCGGGCCTGGTGGACGTGTGGCCGCTGACCCCGATGCAGTCGGGGCTGCTGTTCCACCAGGCCCTGGCCGAGCCGGGTTTCGACGCGTATCACATGCAGGTCGTCTTCGGGCTGGCCGGACAGGTGGATCCGGAGCGGATGCGGGCGGCTGGGCAGGGACTGCTGGACCGGTATCCGAATCTGCGGGTGGGCTTTGCCGCTGCCGCGCACGGCAAGTCGGTTCAGGTCGTCGTGGCGAACGTCGAACTGCCCTGGCGGGTAGTCGATTTGCGGCATCTCGACCAGGCGGCGCGCGATGCCGCATCGGCTCGGCTGTTCGTCGAAGATCAGCGCGCGCATTTCGATATGACGGTCCCGCCGCTGCTGCGATTGACGCTGGTGGTGCTCAATGACCGGCAGGCGGAGCTGGTGTTGACCGCCCATCATGTGTTGCTGGATGGCTGGTCGCTGCCGCTGTTGATCCGAGAGCTGTTGCGGCTCTACAGTTCTGCCGAACTGCCACCGGCTCCCGCCTACCGGCGGTTCTTGAAATGGTTGGGGGAGCAGGACGCCGAGGCCGGCGTGCGAGCGTGGCGGCAGGAACTCGACGGCGTGCACGAACCGACCCTGCTCGCGGACAGCGTGCGGGGCGGCGACGGCATCGAGGGCGTCGCACGGGTCGAGGTACCGCTGACCGCCGAGACCGGCGCGGCCTTGGGCAGGCGGGCAGGCGAACTCGGAATCACCGTGAACACGGTCGTGCAGGCCGCGTGGGGGATTCTGCTCGCCGCCATGACCGGGCGGCACGACGTCATCGTCGGTGCCACCGTGTCGGGCCGACCGCCGGCGATCGCCGACGTGGACTCGATGGTGGGCCTGTTCATCAACACCGTGCCCGTCCGGGTGCGGTTCGGTCCGCGGGACTCGCTCGCCGATCTGCTGACCGATTTGCAGGCTCGTCAGTCCGCGCTTCTCGACTATCACCATGTCGGGTTGAGCGACATCCACCAGGCCGTCGGGGTGAATGTCCTCTTCGACACGCTGATCGCGTTCGAGTCCTATCCCGTCGACCGGACCGGCATCGCGGCGGCCACCGACACCAGCGGCATCGCCATCAGCGACCTGCGACCGACCTCGTCGACGCACTACCCGTTGACGGTCATCGCCGGTGCCGCGCCCAGCCTGACGCTGTATTTCGACTATCGCACCGATGAATTCGGCCGGAGCGCCGTCGAGTCGATGGCCGAGCGCCTGGTGCGGATTCTGGGCCAGGTGGTCGCGGACCCGGATGTACCGGTGGCCTCGATCGATATTCTCGGTGCCGAGGAACGCGAGCTCGTGCTGCGCCGGTGGAACGACACCGGCAGCGACATCCCCGACGTCACCGTCGTGGGACTGTTCGAGGCGCAGGTTGCGCAGACGCCGGACGCGGTCGCGCTCACCTTCCCGAACGCCGACGTGTCCTACCGCGAACTCGACAGCCGGGCCGACCGGCTTGCGCGAGTGCTGATTTCGCGCCGGGTAGGGCCGGACAGCATTGTCGCGGTGGCAGTGCCGCGGTCAGCGGACTTGATCGTGGCGTTGCTGGCGGTGTTGAAGGCCGGTGGCGCATATCTGCCGATCGACCCGGCGTATCCGTCGGATCGGTTGGCGTTCATCCTGACCGACGCCGCGCCGGTGGTTGTGGTGACCGACCGCGCGACTGCGGACACGCTGCCCGACACGACAACTCCGCGGGTCTACCTCGACGCGCTCGAGATCTCGGAGGACCAGACAGCGATAGGTCGCTCGCCGAAGCCGCAGAATCTGGCCTATGTGATGTACACGTCCGGCTCGACGGGTACGCCCAAAGGCGTTGGTGTCACGCACCGGAACGTGGTGAATCACGTGTCTCAGGGGTGGCTGCCGGGTTCGGCCGAGCGGGTGCTGGTGCATTCGTCGATGGCGTTCGATGCCTCGACCTACGAGATGTGGGTGGCCTTGTGTGCCGGCGGCGGGCTGGTGCTGGCCGGTGAGTTGCGTTCGGATCCAACGGAAATGCTGGAGCTGGTCGCGAATCATTCGGTCACGCGGCTGTTCGCGACGCCGGCGCTGTTGTCGGTGCTGCTGGATCATGCGGAATCGTTGCCCGGCAATCCGTTCGCGCGGCTGACCGAGGTCATCGCCGGTGGCGCGGAACTCACCTCGACCTTGGTCCGACGGGTGCACCGCATCGCCGAGAGCGTGCAGGTGGTCAATGGTTACGGTCCGACGGAGACCACGGTGTTCGCGACGACCTTCGCTGCCGATCCGGCAGTCGACGGGTCGGTGCCGATCGGTCGGCCGCTGGTCAATATGCGGACCTACGTGCTGGATTCGTGGCTGACACCGGTGCCGGTGGGCGTCGCGGGTGAGTTGTATGTCGCCGGTGCGCAATTGGCGCGGGGATATCAGGGCCGCGCCGGGCTGACGGCGTCGCGCTTCGTGGCCGATCCGTTCGATCCGGCCGGCGGTCGCCTGTACCGCACGGGCGACGTGGTGCGCTGGAACTCGGCGGGAGCCCTGGAGTTCGTCGGTCGCGTCGATGACCAGGTCAAGATCCGTGGCTTCCGGGTCGAACCCGGTGAGGTCGAATCGATGCTGGCACAACATCCGTCGGTCGCCCGAGCCGTGGTGGTCGTGCGCGAAACCGATACCGGCAGTAAGCAGCTGATCGGGTACATAGTGGCCGATCGGACCGGCTCGGTAGACGGCGCGCAGGTGCGTGACTTCGTCGCCGAGCGGCTGCCCGACTTCATGGTGCCGACCGCGGTGCTGGTGATCGACGCGGTGCCGTTGACCGCGAACGGCAAGGTGGACCGCAAAGCCCTGCCCGACCCGGAGCTGACCTCGTCCCGGGCATACCGGGCGCCGGTGTCGACGGAGGAAAGGGTCCTGGTATCGGTATTCGCCGAGGTGCTGGGCCTCGATCGCGTCGGCGTGGACGACAGCTTCTTCGAACTCGGCGGCGACAGCATTCGCTCGATTCAGGTGGTGTCACGAGCGCGCGAGTTGGGCGTGGAGGTCACTCCGCGTGAGGTGTTCGAGCAGCAGACCGCAGGGGCATTGGCGGCGATCGCCGCCGGGCGTGAATTGACCGGACAAGTGCTGGCGGAGTTGCCCACCGGTGCGGTGGGCTGGATGCCGTTGCTGCCGGTCGCCCGGTTTGTGCGGAACCTCGGCGGCGGGTTCGACAGTTTCACCCAGTCGATGGTGCTGGATCTGCCGGTAGGCATCGATCGGGCCGGATTGGTCGCGACATTGTCGGCGGTGATCGATCGCCACGACATGTTGCGCTCACGACTGGTCGATGACGAGCGCGGGGCAGGGCTCGACGTGGCACCGGCGAGTTCGGTGGACGTGGATGGCCTGGTGTCCCGGATATCGGTGGTCGACGTAGCCGACATCTCGGCATTCGTGGTGTCGGAGATGGGAACTGCCGTGGGCCGGTTGGCTCCGTCGGCGGGCGTGATGGTGCAGTTCCTGTGGTTCGACGCGGGTCCGGATCAGGCGGGGTGGTTGTCGATCGTGGCGCATCACCTGGTGGTCGACGGCGTATCGTGGCGAATCCTGTTGCCGGACTTGGCGAACGCCTGGCAGGACGTGTCGACGGGGCTGACGCCGGTGTTGGCCCGCTCGGGAAACTCGATGCGGCGATGGGCCCACGGATTGGTCGAGCAGGCGGCCCGGCCGGAGCGGGTAGCCGAGTTGTCCTGGTGGCGTTCGGTTCTCGACGGACCCGATCCGATGCTCGGCAAGCGGCCGCTGGATCCGGCGATCGACGTGATGGCCGACGCCGGTCATGCACTGGTGCGGATTCCGGTGGCGGCCACCGAGGTTCTGCTGACAACCTTGCCCGCCGCATTCCACGGCGGCGTCGAAGACGGCCTGCTGGCGGCCCTCACGGTTGCCGTGCACCGCTGGCGTGAGCGCCGGGGTGTGCGCGAGGCGTCGGTGTTGATCCGGTTGGAGGGGCACGGTCGCGAGGAAGACGTCGTGCCCGGTGCGGATCTGTCGACCACCGTCGGCTGGTTCACCAGCATGTTCCCGGTGCGGTTGACCGCGCCCACGGCCGCGTGGGACGACCTGTGCGCCGGTGGCCCGGCCGCGGGCGCGCTGGTCAAATCGGTGAAGGAACAGTTGCGCGCGGTGCCGGACAAGGGCATGGGCTACGGGTTGCTGCGATATCTGAATCCCGCGACCGAGGAAGTGCTGGAACAGTATTCGGCCGGGCAGATCGGGTTCAACTACCTCGGCCGCTTCACCTCGACGGACCTCCTGCCGCATCGACTGCGCGGCGCGGGCTGGACGCCGTCGGTCGATGCCGGGCAGCTGATCAGCCCGGTCGATCCGGCGCTGGCGGCGATGCCCGCGATGGCGGTGCTGGACGTCAATACCATCGTGCTCGACACCGACGAGGGGCCGGTGTTGCAGGCAGTGTTCGCCGCGCCCCCGGAAGTGCTGGCCGAGAACGAGATACAAGAGCTGGCCGACCTGTGGCGGGACGCGGTCGCCGGGTTGGCCGGGCACGTGTCGGCCGGCGGGGGTGGCCTGTCTCCCTCTGATGTGCTGTCGAAGGGTATGGCGCAGACCGAGATCGAGGTGCTGGAGGACCGGTATCCGGGGTTGGTGGATGTGTGGCCGCTGACCTCGATGCAGTCGGGACTGTTGTTCCACCAGGTATTGGCCGGGTCCGGTTTCGACGCGTATCACATGCAGATCGTGTTCGGCCTGGATGGCCAGGTCGATGTGGAACGGATGCGGGCCGCCGGTCAGGGAATAGTGGATCGGTATGCCAATTTGCGGGTCGGGTTCGTTTCCGATCGCCGGGGTGACGCGGTTCAGGTCGTGCTGGACCGGGTGGAATTGCCTTGGCGTGTGGTGGATTTGAGCGGACTGGCCGAAAGTGCACGGGATGCGGCTTTGCGGCAACTGCTGGCCGAGGACCGGGATACGCATTTCGATGTGACGGTTCCACCGTTGTTGCGGTTGATGGTGGTGCGACTGACCGCGGACCGGTCCGAGTTGGTTTTGACGGCGCACCACGTGCTGGTCGACGGATGGTCGTTGCCGCTGCTGGTCGTGGATTTGTTCCGGCTGTATGGCGGGTCCGGTGTGCTGCCGCCCGTCGCCGAATACAAAGAGTTCCTGAAGTGGCTGGGGGAGCAGGACGCCGACGCGGGCGTGCAGGCGTGGCGTCGGGAACTCGACGGTGTCCGCGAGCCCACGCTGCTCGCCGACAGCGTGAGCGGCACCACCGACGGGTCCGAGCTGCCGGAAGTGGACCGGATCGAGGTGCCGCTGCCGTCGGCGACGGCACTGGAATTGACCCGGCGGGCCACGGAACTCGGGACGACCCTGAGCACCATGGTGCAAGGCGCGTGGGGAATTCTGCTGGCCACGGCGACCGGCAGCCACGATGTGATCGCGGGTGCCACGGTGTCCGGCCGGCCGCCGGCAATCGCCGGGGTGAATTTCATGGTCGGATTGTTCATCAATACCGTGCCCGTGCGCGTACGGTTCGATCCCCGCAACAGTCTCACCGAACTGCTGACGGATTTGCAGGCGCGGCAGACCGCGTTGCTGGACCATCACCATGTCGGCCTGAGCGACATCCATCAGGCCGTCGGGGTGAATGTTCTCTTCGACACGCTGATCGCGTTCGAGTCCTATCCGGTCGACCACACCGGAATCGGCGAAGCCACCACGACCGGCGGTCTCGCCATCAGCACCGCCCGGCCGAACGCGCCTACGCACTATCCGTTGACTGTAATCGCGAATACCGCGCCGACCCTGACCCTTCAGCTCGAATATCACCCCGCCTCGTTCGATCGGTCCACGGTCGAATCCATGGCCGGTCGGCTGGTCCGGATTCTGCGACAGGTGGTCGCGGATCCGGACGTGCCGGTGCGTTCGATCGATCTGCTCAGCGCCGACGAACGTGAGTTGGTCCTGCATCGGTGGAACGACACCGCCGCTTCGATCGAGCCGGGCCGGTCCCTGGTGGGACTGTTCGAAACTCAGGCCGCCCGGACGCCGGACGCGGTCGCGTTGATCGGCGTCGACATCGAGGTGTCGTATCAGGAACTCGATGCTCGCGCCGAACAGCTTGCGCGGGTGCTGGTTTCGCGTGGTGTGCGGCCGGACAGCATTGTCGCCGTAGCGGTGCCCCGGTCGGTGGAGTTGATCGTGGCTTTGCTGGCGGTGTTGAAGGCAGGCGGTGCGTACCTGCCGATCGATCCGGCCTATCCGTCGGATCGGTTGGCGTTCATCCTGACCGACGCCACGCCGGTAGTCGTGCTGACCGACCGCGCCACCGCGCGCATCCTGCCCGGCACCGCGACGCCGCTGCTCTATCTCGACTCCGTCGACCAGTCCGACGTCGAGGAACAAGCCGGCCGCATCCCGGCGGGACCGCAGAATCTGGCGTATCTGATCTACACCTCGGGCTCCACCGGTGTGCCCAAAGGCGTTGCCATCACCCACCGCAACGTGGCCAACCTGGTCGCGCAGCAGTGGTCGACCGGCCCGAACGAGCGGGTGCTCATGCACACCTCGGTGTCGTTCGATGTCTCGACTTACGAGATCTGGCCGACCCTGTGCGACGGCCACGCCCTCGTGCTGACCGACGCACCGCGTTCGGACCCCGCCGAGATGGCCGAGCTGATCGAGACCCACGCGGTGACCCGGGTGTTCGCCACGCCGGGTCTGCTGCCGGTGCTGCTCGATCGAGTCGAAACCATGCCGGGCAATCCATTCCGGACGGTGACACAGGTCGTCGCAGGTGGGGCAGAGGTGTCCGCGGCGCTCGCGCGCCGGGTGTGGGCAATCGCGCCCGGCATCGAGGTCGTCAATGGCTACGGTCCCACCGAGGAGACGGTGTTCGCCACAGTGTGCGCGGCCGACGCCGCGACCATGCGGACCGGCGCGGTGCCGATCGGGCGGCCGCTGGCCGGTGTGCGGGCGTTCGTCCTGGACGCGTGGCTGACGCCGACGCCGATCGGGACCGCCGGTGAGCTGTACCTCGCCGGATCCCAAACGGCGCGGGGGTATTACGGCCAGCCGGGACTCACGGCGGCCCGCTTCGTCGCCGATCCGTTCGATCCGGCCGGCGGCGGGCGGCTTTACCGCACCGGAGATGTGGTGCGCTGGAATAGCTCCGGGCGGCTGGAGTTCCTGGGCCGGGTCGACGATCAGGTCAAGATCCGTGGTTTCCGGATCGAACCCGGCGAGGTCGAAAGCGTGCTGGCACAGCATCCTTCGGTTGCGCGAGCCCTCGTGGTCGCGCACGACACCGAGGCCGGTGGCAAGCAGCTGGTCGGCTACGTAGTCGCCGATCGCACCGCCTCGACCGCGCTCGACCCGGGACAGGTACGCCGATTCGTGGCCGAGCGGTTGCCCGACTACATGGTGCCGTCGGCGGTGCTGGTGCTCGACTCGGTGCCGTTGACCGTCGCGGGCAAGGTGGATCGGCAGGCGCTGCCGATGCCGGAGTTCGCCTCGTCCGCGGCATATCGCGCGCCGCGCGGCGACGACGAACGGGTGCTGGCCGAATTGTTCGGCGAGGTCCTCGGCCGCGACCGGGTCGGGATCGACGACAACTTCTTCGAGCTGGGCGGTCATTCCCTGTCCGCTACGCGGCTGGCCGGTCGGATCCGGGCGGAGCTCGGGATCGAGGTGCCGATCCGGACGGTCTTCGACGCGCCGACGGTGGCGCAGTTGGTGACCCGGCTCGACGCCGACGTGCGGATGCGGCCCACACTGATGGCCCAGTCGCGCCCGGACGTGGTGCCCGCGTCGTACGCGCAGCGGCGGCTGTGGTTCATCCATCGGCTGGAAGGGCCGTCGGCGACCTACAACATTCCGCTGGCAGTGCGGATGCGCGGCCTGGACGTGCCGGTGCTGGGCGCCGCGATCCGCGACGTGATCGCGAGGCACGAGAGCCTGCGCACGGTCTTCGTCGAGGTCGACGGCACGCCCGCGCAGCAGGTGCTCGACGTGGACTCGATCGAGGTGCCGGTGGTCGTCACCGACGCCGATCCCGCCGAGCTGGATGCCGCGGTGACCGAGGCCGTGCGGTTCGGGTTCGACCTGGCCGGCCAGATCCCGATTCGGGTCACGGTGGTGCGTCCCGGCACCGAGGACTGCGTGGTGGTGCTGGTGATCCACCACATCGCCGGCGACGGCTGGTCGATGGCCCCGCTGCTGCGCGACCTGTCGGTGGCGTACGCGGCCCGCAGCCAGGACCGGGCGCCGGACTGGGAGGCGCTGCCGGTGCAGTACGCGGATTACACGCTGTGGCAGCAGGAACTGCTCGGCGCGGCGGAGGACCCGGACAGCCTGCTGGCCCAGCAGTTCGAATACTGGCGCGGCGAGCTCGACGACCTGCCGGAGCAACTGCGGTTGCCGACCGATCGGCCGCGGCCACGAGTGGCGAGTTATCGCGGCGACATGGTCATGTTCGACATCGATCCCGGGCTGCGGGCCGGTGTGGAGCGGCTGGCGGCGCGCGAGGGCGCGACCGTGTCCATGGTGCTGCAATCGGCGCTGGCCATGCTGTTGTTCAAACTCGGTGCCGGAGAAGACATTCCGCTCGGCTCGCCGATCGCCGGCCGCACCGACGAGGCGCTGGCGGACCTGGTCGGATTCTTCGTCAACACCTGGGTGTTGCGGACGCGGATCTCGCCGTCGGCCTCGTGTGCCGAGGTGCTCGGGCAGGTCAGGACCAAAGCGCTGGCCGCCTACGAGAATCAGGACGCGCCGTTCGAGTTGCTCGTCGAGCTGCTCAACCCGGTCCGCTCGGCGGCCCGGCACGCGCTGTTCCAGGTGACGCTGGCCTTCCAGAACAACAACCTGGCCAGTCTGGAGCTGCCGGGCGTCCGGTTCGAGCCCTACCACGCGTCCATCGGCGCCTCCCGGTTCGACCTGTTCTTCAACATCGGGGACGCGCCCGCGGGCTATCCGTGGAGCGGGCTCATCGAGTACGCGACCGAGCTGTTCGATCGCGGCACGGTCGAGATGCTGGCCGCACGCTTCGTCCGCATGCTGGCGGCGATGGTGGCGGATCCGGGTGCGCCGGTGGGTGCCGTCGACGTACTCGACACGGCTGAGCGCGAATTGGTGTTGCACCGGTGGAACGAGACCGCAGTCGCGATCGAACCGGATGTCACGGTGGTGGGGCTGTTCGAGGCCCAGGTCGCGCGGACGCCGGACGCGGTCGCCGCGATCCACGCGAACACCGAGGTATCGTACCGGGAGCTGGATGCCCGCGCGGATCAGCTTGCGCGGGTGCTGGTTTCGCGTGGTGTGCGGCCGGACAGCCTTGTTGCCGTAGCGGTGCCTCGGTCCGTGGAGTTGATCGTGGCCTTGCTGGCGGTGTTGAAAGCAGGCGGTGGGTACCTGCCGATCGATCCGGCCTATCCGTCGGATCGGTTGGCGTTCATCCTGACCGACGCGGCACCGGTCGTGGTCCTGGTCGATCCGGCCATCGCCGAGGCAGTGCCGGAAACGTCCGCGCCGCGGCTGGCGTTGGACGAGGTCGCCGTCGAGGACACATGCAGTCCGACCCACCGGCTTGCGCCGAGAGCGCAGAATCTGGCGTATGTGATCTACACGTCCGGTTCGACCGGTGTCCCGAAAGGCGTTGGGGTTACGCACCGGAACGTCGTTAATCACGTGTCTCAGGGATGGCTGCCGGGCGCGGACGAGCGGGTGCTGGTGCATTCGTCGATGGCGTTCGACGCTTCGACGTACGAGATGTGGGCGGCGCTGAGTTCTGGCGGTGCGCTGGTGCTGGCGGGTGAGTTGCGTTCGGATCCAACGGAAATGCTGGAGCTGGTCGCGAATCATTCGGTGACCCGGTTGTTCACGACGCCGGCGCTGTTGGCGGTCCTCCTGGATCACGCCGAGACGCTGCCGGGCAATGCTTTCCAGGGGCTGACGCAGGTGATCGCCGGTGGCGCCGAACTGTCCTCGGCGCTGGTGCGCCGGGTACAGACGGTCGCCGCCGATGTTCAGGTGCTCAACGGTTACGGCCCGACAGAGACCACGGTGTTCGCGACTACCTTCGCTGCCGATCCGGCGATCGAGGGGGCGGTGCCGATCGGGCGGCCGCTGGTCAATATGCGCGCCTACGTGCTGGATTCGTGGTTGATGCCGGTGGCGGCCGGGGTCGCCGGTGAGCTGTATGTCGCCGGCGAGCAGTTGGCGCGCGGCTATCAAGGGCGGGCGGGGCTGACTTCCACCCGCTTCGTCGCGGATCCGTTCGATCCCGCCGGTGGTCGTCTGTATCGCACGGGCGATGTGGTGCGCTGGAATTCGGCGGGAGCGCTGGAGTTCGTCGGCCGCGTCGACGATCAGGTCAAGATCCGCGGCTTCCGGGTCGAGCCGGGCGAGGTCGAATCGATTCTGGCGCAACATCCCTCGGTGTCGCGCGCGGTGGTTGTCGTGCGCGACAGCGAAATCGGCGGCAAGCAGCTGGTCGGATACGTGGTCCCCGACAAGTCCGGGCCTGCGGTCGGTGAAGACGAGCTGGTCGGGCAGTGGCGCCGGGTATACGACGACCTGTATTCGGCCGAAGAGGCCGACGGCCCGGCGGACGAAGCCACGGTCGGCAGCGTCGGATTCGGCGCCGACTTCGGCGGCTGGAACAGCAGCTACACCGGGGCGGCGATCCCGCTGGACCAGATGCGGGAATGGCGCTCGGCCACGGTCGAACGGATTCGCGGGCTGGCACCGCGACGGGTGCTGGAGATCGGCGTCGGCTCGGGCCTGCTGCTGTCGCAGCTGGCGCCCGACTGCGACGAGTACTGGGCCACGGACTTCTCCGACGCGACGATCACCACGCTGCGGCAACGGCTCGGCGAGCTGAACGAGGAGTGGGTCGACCGGGTCGCGCTGAGCGTCCGCGGCGCCGACGACATCGCCGGACTGCCGGAAAACTACTTCGACACCGTCGTGCTGAACTCGGTGATCCAGTACTTCCCGAGCGAACAGTATCTGCGGCGAGTCCTCGAACAGGTGCTGACGCTGCTGGCCCCCGGTGGTTCGGTATTCGTCGGCGACATCCGCAATCTGGCCCTGCTGGAGGAGTTCACCACGGCGGTCCAGATCAGCCGCAACGGGGGTGACGATGCCGCGGTCGTCGCCGATCGGGTGCGCCGCGATATCGCGGCCGAACAGGAATTGTTGTTGTCGCCGGAGTATTTCCTGTCGCTGAACCGGATGCTCGGCTTCGGTGCCGTGGATATCGGGCTCAAACGCGGATTCTCGGTGAACGAGTTGACCAGGTACCGATACGACGTGGTCCTGCACACCGCTCCGGTGACCGCCCTCTCCGTGGCCGACGCGGCGAAAGTCGAGTTCCGCGACCATGTTTGGTTGCGTGCGTTGTTGCGCACCCGCCACCCCGGCGGAATTCGGGTCACCGGCATCCCGCACGCCGGGCTGACCGGCCAGATGGAAGCCGCGAACCGGATCCGTTCCGGCGACCCGGTGCCGGTTACCGGCCAAATCGTCCCGCTGGCAGTGGGATTCGAAGGAATCGTGGCCGACAGCACCGCGCGGATCGATATGGGCGTAGTGCCGGAGGATCTGCACCGGCTCGGACAGCAACTCGGCTACGTCACCACGGTCACCTGGTCCGCACAACCCGGGCACATGGACGCGGTCTTCGTCGACACCGCGACGGCGCGGGACCGAGCACTGGCCGACGCGTACCTCGCGCCCGGCCCCGTGTCGGATCCGAGCGTCTACGCCAACCATCCCCACGCCGGCCTGCTCGCCGCCGAGGTCCGGCGCTGGGCGGCCGAACGCCTGCCGGAATTCATGGTGCCCGCGACCGTGCTGGTGATCGACAGCGTTCCGCTGACCCCCAACGGAAAACTCGATCGCACGGCGTTGCCCGACCCGGAAATGTTGTCCGCCAACGACTACCGGGAACCGCGCACCGACCGGGAGCGGACCCTGGCGGAGCTGTTCGCCGAAATCCTCGGGCTCCCACGCGTAGGCATCGATGACGACTTCTTCGAGCTGGGCGGCCATTCCCTGCTGGCCACCCGCCTCACCAGCAGGATCCGGGCGGTGGTCGGCGTCGACGTCCCGGTCCGGCTGATCTTCGATGCCCCGACCGTCGCGCTGCTGGCGCCGCGGCTCGACGAAGGCGCCGCCGGGGGAACGGATTTCGATCCGGTGCTGATCCTGAAGGGCTCGGGCACGCGGCAGCCGCTGTGGTGCCTGCATCCCGGTGGCGGTCTCGGCTGGTTCTACCAGCAGCTCGGCCGGCACCTGCCCGATCGGGCGGTCTACGCCATCCAATCCCGCGGACTGGACGGCGGGCCGACGGCCGGATCCATGGCGGAGATGGTGGCGGACTACATCGACCGCATACAGACCTTGCAGAGCGAAGGTCCTTACCACCTGCTGGGCTGGTCGTACGGCGGTGTCGTCGCGCAGGCGATGGCGGCCGAATTGTCCCGGCGGGGAATGGAAGTGGGTTTTGTCGGCGTGCTGGACAGCCAGCCGCCGCACGGCACCGCTGCGGATTTCGATGTGACCGACGACGAAGCAATGGCCGGTGTGCAGGCCTGGGCGGTCGAGCGATTCGACGGGCAACTCGACGCGCCGGTGATTCAGGAACTGGTGGAGCGGCTGACCACAGTTCTGATCAACAACTGCAAACTGTGGGACGGCTATACCTCGCCGTTCTATGCCGGGGATTTGACCATTTTCGGCGCGACTCTGGACCAAGCGGGGAATCGGACGATCGATGTGAAGAACGAGCTCGAACAGGCCTGGCGCTCGTATATCGGCGGCCGTATCGACGTCATCGAGGTGGACTGCGCGCACGGTGACTTCGATCGCCCCGAAATGATGAGCCTGGTCGGCCGGATGCTGAACGACCTGCTCTGATCCGATCACCGCGGCCGCGGTGATCGGAGCTAATTGCACACCGTAACAGAGCATTTGCCGGATCAGTCGTCGAGCCGCAACCCTGTGTGGTGGGCGACGAAGGCGAGTAAGCAGATGAGCCCGTTGTCGGAGGCCGGACCTCCACCAGCGTGTCCCTTGCCGACGATCACATCCAGCAGCACCGGCCCGCCACCGTCGTGCTGGAGCGCGGCCACCATCTTGCAGGAGTGCACCGCGGGCACCCTGGTATCGCTGTCGCCGGTGGTGAACAGCGCGGGCGGCCAGCGGTGCGACGGCTCGCCGGACCGGGCCGTGACGTTGTAGTACGGCGAATACCGCAGCAGGACAGACAAAGCCGCCGGGTCGTCGACGGATCCGTATTCCTCACGCCACGCGCGGCCGAGCCCCCACCGTTCGTAGCGCACCATGTCCAGCGGGGCGCCCGCACTCACCACCGCGGCATAGTCGCCCGGCCGCTGCACCATCGCGCCGACGGCCATCAGCCCGCCGTTGCTGCCGCCGAGCAGCGCCAGTTCGCCGCGGCGGGTCCAGCCGGTCTCCACCAGCCAGTCGCCCGCGGCGTGCAGGTCGGTGAACGCGTTGGGTTTGTGCACGCCCGCGCCGTCGAGATGCCAGCGGCGTCCGCGTTCGCCGCCGCCGCGCACGCCCGCGATGGCCATGACCCCGCCGGCCAGCACCCAGGTCAGCCCGTCCGGCTGATAACCGGGCCGGAAGGTGATGCCGAAGCCGCCGTAGCAGCTGAGGATGGTCGGCCGGGGCACCTGCGGCCCGGCCGGGGCGAGCACTGTCACCGGCACCTCGGTGTCGTCGCCGGAACGGTAAGTCGTTCTGGTGACGGTGATTCCGGGCAGCAGGCGCGTGGACGGTTCGTCCGAGGTGACCCGGCCCGACCGCAGATCCAGCCGCCACACCCCGAGCGGCCGGATCCAGTCGGTGTAGCTGAGCACCAGCACGCCCGGTTCGTCGGTGGACTTGATCGCGGCGACCGTCCCGGCGCCGGGCAGGTCGGCGTCGAGCAGCCAGGTGCCGTCCTCGGCATCGTGCACCGACAACTCCGCGTAGCCGTCCCGGGTGCGCAGAATCAGCAGCCGATCGTCGCCGTCGGCCGGGGCGAGGGCGAACGCGGCGAGCACCGCGGGCTCGTCGGCTTGTACGAGCACCCGCCATGGACCCCAGCCGCCCGACGGATCCGGTTCGGCGACGAGCAGCTGGCCGAATTCGCAGGTGGCGGTGGAGATAGCCAGAATGCGGCCCGCACTGTCGAGTACGACACCGGCCGAGGAGAGTCCGCCGAGTTCGAGCGGGCGCGGCGGCCCGCCTTCGGTCACATCGGCGATCGATACCCGAGTGGTCCGGCTGGTGCCGGCCCGGCCGGTCAGGATGAGCCAGCGGTCGTGCCAGAAGGTGAGGTGGTAGCGGCCTACCGGATTGTCGTCGCCGACGAGCAGTTCGTCGTCAGCGATCGTGGTGCCGAGGTGATGTCGGTAAACACCGCTGCCGCAACGGTTGTCGTGGCGGCGCACGTAGAAGTAGCCGCTGCCGTCGGCCAGCCACTCCACCGGTGAGTACCGGGTCAATGTGCACGTCTGTACCACTTTTCCGGTCGCGGCATCGATCAGCGAGAGCGGCGTCGAATCCTCAGACCCGCCCACGCTCGCCTGCACGGCCACGAATCGGCCGTCCGGTGACGGCGTCCACCGCCGCAGGATCGCCCCGGCACCGAGGGTCGACGCGTCGAGCAGCGTCCGCCAGTCCGCGGCGGGCGCATCGGCGACCTGCAACTGCCACGGCCCGCCCACGTGCGCGCGGCCGACCCGGAACCGGCGATCGCCCGCGGATTTCACCGGGGAGGCGGTCGGTCCCTGAACGATGATGTCGCGCAGCACTTCTCGCAACCGTTCCTGGCCTGGCAGCGCGGTGAGGTATTCCTCGGTCAACTGCCGCTGGAATGCGACCCAGGCGAGGTTGTCCGGATCGTCCGCGTCCTCGAGCGGCCGGTACGGATCTGGAATCCGGTTGCCGTGCAGGACATCCCACACATCGGACATCGGGGCGTCGGGATATTCGGCAGTCATGGTGCCACCTTCACAATCGATTCGTCGGTGCTGCGGTCGGCCGCCGGGGTGCGCCCGATGATCAGCAGAAAAGCCACGGAGGCAAGCAGATCCGCGGCAACGAACGCCCAGATCCCGGTGCGGGCGCCGCAGCGTTCGCCGAGCACGCCGCCGAGCACCGCACCGAGCAGATTCGCCGCCGTGGTACCGGTGGCCAGCAGCGCGCCGACCCGGGCGAAGTAACCGTCGCCGACCTCGCCCATGACCGTCACCAGCGCGATGTTGAGCACCGCACCGAAGAACATCGGCACGGCCGCGCCGAGGCAGGCGGCGAGCAATACCGCCGCGGTCGGCCCGGTCGCCATCGGCAGCGCGGCGGTGCCGATAGCGCCGCCGAGCACCGTGACCGCCAGAACTCGCCGCGCGGGTATGCCTTTGGCGTGAATGCGCGGGGCCAGCAGCGCTCCCGCGGCGGAGAACAGCGTGGCCACCACGGCCGGAATCCCGTAGACCGCAACGGGTAACGCGACGTCGTCGAGCAAGAACACCGCTCGCAACGCGGCGATACCGCCCGAGGCGGCCCCGCCCGCCAGGAGATACACGGCCAATGCCGCGAGCAACGTGTGCCCGCGCAAAGCCCTTACACCGTCGAGGAATTCGCGGGCGAAGCCGTGCCGCTGCTCGGTCGTCCGCCGGTCGGGCGCGGCGATCCGGGTGAGGCAGTAGGCGCTGAACAAATAGGTGACCGCGTCGCACGCGAACATGACCGCCGCGCCCGCCGAAGCCACCAGCGGACCCGCGACCGACGCCCCGACCGACCGCGAAACCATTGTCGTGGACTGCAATCCCGCCCGTGCCCGACCGAGGTCGGTGACCCCGAGCGTGGTCAGATGGCCGAAGTACAGGCCCTCGATCACCACCCGGGCGACGCCGAGGACGAAGGACAGCGCGGCCAGGCCGGCGATGGTCAGCACACCCGCGCTCGTTCCCGCCGCACAGCCGAGCACCGCCGCCGCGGCGACCAGGTCGGCGGCGAGCAGCAGCCGCCGCGGCTTGCGCACGCGATCCAGTAACACCCCGGCCGCCGGGCCGAGCACCAGCGGCGGGATCATCGCGCTGGTCACGATCAGCGAAACCTCGTGCGGCCCAGCCCCCAATCCGACGACCGCGACCACGGAGACCGCGGTGCCGGTGAGGGTGCTGCCGAACGTCGAGGCCGCCTGCGCGATCCGGTAGGTCCGCAGATCGGCCTCGGGCGAGGCCGCGGTAGCTGCTGTTCTCATCGATTCACCCGAAATACGCGTCGTCGCAGTAGGCGACGCTCAACACGCTGATCGGCGCGTCGTCGAACAGATCGTCGTCGGTGTTCATGGCCGCCAATGTGACCATGTTCTTGATTTCCATGTGCTTTCCTTTGATTAGCTTGGTGTACAAGAGATTTCGCCGGGCGCGGGGGTTGACCCGCGCCCGGCGAATGATCGGACTACAGCACCTCCTCGGAGCCGCCGCCCTGGCCGCCGCCGCAGTGGTGCTCGCTGTAGGAGCTCATCGGCGCGTCGTCGCCGAGCTCCGGATCGGACTGCAGCTGCAGTTTGAGAACCTTCGTCATGTCGTTCACCTCCTCTCGATTCGTGGGTGTCGTATTCGGTTCAGCGCACTTCTGCTTCGGCGCGGGTCAGAGGGTCTCCTCCGCGTTGTTGCAGTGGTGCTCGCTGTAGGAGCTGAGCGGGGCGTCGTCGCCGAGTTCCGGATCGGAATGCAGCTGGAGCTTGAGTACCTGGGTCATGTGGGTTCACCTCCTCTGGTGATCTCGTCGTGGCCGGATGGCTTGTGGGGCGCCGTCGAGGCAGTGGTCGAGGGTGAACAGCGGGTCGGGGACGCCGGCGGTGGCGTGCTGGAGGGCCAGCAGGATGCCGGCCGAACCGGTGGCCAGGTCGGCGCTGAGCCGCTGCCCGCGACCGCCGAGCCAGCGGACGCCGGTGTCGCCGGCGATCGCGTACTTGAACAGCGCGGTGGGACGGGACGGTGCGTCGGACAGAAAGTTCTCGTCGGGGAACCGGGCGGCTATATCGGCGTGCACGAGTGCCAGTCCGGCCTGCCCCTGGAACAACCCGGGGGCCGCGGTGAACCGGATGCCGGCGGCGCGAACGCAACTGCGCAGCAGCTCGAAGAGTTCCGCGTCGGGCTGGCGGCCGAGGTAGCGGGCCAGCACGTGGGCGTAGCCCGCGCTGCCGCACGCGAGGTACGGCATATTGCGCCGATCGGCATCCGAGACGCGAAAACCCTTGGCATCGACCGGCAATGGCTCGACGTGCACGAGTTCGTCACGCAGCAGCCGCAGCCCGCGCTCGAACGGCTCGTCCGCGCCGGTGAAGGCCGAAAGGTAGTACAGCGCAAGGGCGATGCCGGGCCGGCCGTGCACGAGTCCGGACGGATGGTCCGGGCCGAGCGCGGGAATCAGCGCGTCCCCGTCGGGGACGGCGTCGAGCAGCCGCTGGGCTTGGTCGAGATGGTCGGGGTCGCCGGTGCGGTGGAAGAACGACAGGTGCGTCATGGCGACGCCCGCCGCTCCACCACCCCAGGCGGCCGCTTCGGTGGCGAGCCGGTGCCGGCCGGCCTCGGCCAGCAGGGTCGTCGCCGCGTCGCGCTCACCGAGATCGTCCAGGACCCAGGCGATTCCGGCATTGCCGAACAGCAGTCCCGGTCCGGTCGTCTTCCGGTCGCGCAGCGCGAGGGTGCGCAGCCGCTCGATCACCTGCTGGTCGATCTCGCGGCCCGCCGCGTGCAATGCGTGCAGGACGCCGGCGGTGCCGTAGGCGACACACCGGGTGTTGGACCGAAGTCCGTCCGGTGCGGTCGGATACGTCCAGCGGGGGTTGGTGAGGTCGGCCATGCGTTCCAGCGCGTCGGCCGTACGGTCGCGCAGCCAGCGCACCGCGTCCTCCGGTGTCGCACGCACCTGGGCGGGCGTCGGCAGCCGTAGCACCGCCGGTGCGGTCTGCGATCGCAGCACGGTCGCCCACAAATCCGTTGGCGGCGGGCATGATTCGGCCAGATCCGCATGCAGGTGGTGCAGGGTTTCCGGGCAGCGCCGGGCGGTCTCGTGCATGGGGAAGACGAGCAACTGCGCGATCGCGGTCAGCCCGTAGGCGTCCACGTGCAGCGGATCGGTCTTCGCCCGTCCGCCCGGCGATCGCGATTCCGGCGGTTCGTAACCGGGTGTGCCGAGCAGGCCGAGCGGATGGTCGACGGGCTGGGTGGCCTCGAAGTCGATGAGCCGCACCGTGTCGTCGTCATCGACCAGGATATTGCCGGGGGAGACGTCGACGAAGGCGTAACCGAGCCCGTGCAGGGTGGCCAGCTGGTCGGCGAGCTGATCGAGGATCCTGGTGCATCGCCGGTAGTAGTCGGCGAACACCGTCGGATCCGCGCCGGCGTGGATCGCCGGATTCGTCGCGACCATCCACTTGGTGAGCGTGCGGCCCGGGATGAATTCGGTGACCAGGTACGTGTGTTCCCACTCGGTGAACAGCTCGACCGGTTCCGGCGCCAGGCCCGGCGCGCCGGCGTGCAGGGCGCGCAGCATCAAGTACTCGCGCTCGAGCCGGCCGCGTGCGTCGTCTTCGCCGCTGTAACCGTTGTGTGCGCGAGCCTCTTTCACGAACACCGGACTGCCGTCCGCGCGGCGGGCCCGGTAGGCGCCGCCCGCGTTGCTCGGTTGCAGCACGCTCTCGAAGGTGTAGCCGTGGAAGCTCACCTCGTCGGTGTCGTCCGCCTCGGGGACCGTGCCGAACGGGTCGGCAGTGCCTGCGGGGAGCAGGAATTCGGGCCGGCGCTCGTCCGGGACCTCGGTGCCGTCGAGGGCGAGCATGGTCGGCAGCCGGGTGCCGTCGGGTTGCAGCCGATGCCGGGCCCGGAACGCGCCGTAGCGGTACGACACACACTGCGACGCACCGAAGCGCCGGTCGGTGAGCACGTATGGTCCTGCGACGCCGGACAATTCGCGCTCCAGCCGTTCGAGCAGGGCGTAGGCGAGCTGGGGCGTGGGCGGATAGAGGGCGCAGAACTTGCCGCTCTGGACTCGGCTGCCGTGCTTGCCGTGCATCCAGAGGAAGTACTGCTTGCCGGTGAGGTGCTTGAACGAGACGCCGAGTTCGGCGCACGCGGTGCTCACCACATCCAGCACCTGCTGTGCGGAGCCCAGCGGGCTCGATACGTGTACCTTCCAACCCTGTTCCGGCAGTTCGGTATTCGGGGGCGCCCAATGGGTCCACACCTCGAACTGATGCCGGGTCCAGCCCGCGGGCGGCCGGGTCGGGTTGTAGCGCCGGCCCGGATCGGTGCGCTCGAATGGCTCGTAGTAGTCGGGGTTGGCGAACGTGAACGCCGTATCCTGGAGCATCATGGTCCCGTCCTTCTCGGATTCGGCCTGTTCGCCGGGGGAATCGAACAAGTCGAGAATGGCCGAGGACGGGGCTCGCGCGAATCGGCCTGCCGCGGTGTTCCCGGCCTACCGCGCCGCGATGAGAACCCTCATCACCCCGTCGTAGCGTCACGATTCGTGCGACACTTCTGCCCATGACGAGGCGTACCTCGGTCGCGGTGTACGCGGTCGGTGATGCGGGCGCCACCGGGGAACTCCTCGGGGCGGCCACTTTGCTCGAGCCGGGCTTCGTGCTGGTCGATCCACCGCTGAACCAGGCCCTCGCGGAGCAGCCGCGGAAACTGCGGGTCGGCGTGTTCGCCGCCGAGGACGGCATCGCCGAGGTCATCGACGTGGCCCAGGTGCGGGTGGTGCCCGACGCGCCGGACCTGGTGCTGCTCCAGCTCGCCGCCGAGTCGACGGCGCCGGCCCGTGGCGTGCCGGTCGAACTGCATTTCGATCGGCTCGGCATCGAGTTCCAGCCGCCGAGCGTCCCCGAGATCGTCGCGGCGGTGCGGGTGGTGCTCGCCGAGGCTCCGCCGCCGCCCGGACTGCCCGAGAACCCGGTCGAGGATCCGCTCCGGTTCGTCTTCCGCCTCTTCGGCGGCGGATGAACCCAGCGTGGGGAACCGCCGCTCATGACACCCGCTCTGCTCCGCAGGATCGCCGACGTGCTCTTCGTGATCGTCGCCGGTGCGGTGGATCTGATCTTCTGGGGCGGCGACCGGGACCTGGTCGGCGGCGCGACGCTGCCGGTCTGGGTAGTGCCGCTCCTTGCCGTCGGCCTGTGCGCGACGCTGCTGGTGCGCGGCCGGTTCCCGCTGCGGGTGTGGTTGGTGGTGTGGGTCGGTACCGGCGTGAATCTCATTCTCCCCGGCTACTTTCCGTTCGCCTACCTGCTCGTGGCGGTCTACTCGGTGGCGAATCGGGTGCCCGGGACCACCGCCCGGCTCGTGCTCGCGGCGTCCGCGCTGCCGCTCGGGCTGTTCAGCTATCGATTCGCGCAGGCCGAACCGCCGGAAGGCCAGCTGCGCGGGTTCGTGGCCGCCGCGGCGGCGTGGGCGCTGTTCCTGTCCATCGCCTGGGGTCTGGGCAGGCTGGCGCACGCGCGTGAACAGCATGCGCGCGCCGAGCGGGACCGGCTCGCCGCCGAGGCCGAAAAGGCGCTCGCCGCACAGCGTTTGCGGCTCGCGCACGAACTGCACGACAGCGTCACCGGCGCGGTGGCGGGCATGATCCTGCACGCGGGCGCCGCACGCGGGCTGGCGACCGGCGCCGATCCGCGGGTGCGGCAGGCGCTGGAGGTGATCGAGCAGGCGGGTGTCGAGGCGATGACCGAATTGCACTCCATGCTCGGGCTGCTGCGCTCGACCGACGCCGGCGGCACCGCGCCGGCCCGCCTCGCCGATCTCGAGCAGCTGCTCGAATCCGCTCGCCGCTCCGGGCTGAACGTGCGGCTGGACGTCACCGGCGCCGCACGGTCGCTGGATCCCGATGCCGACCTCGCGGCCTACCGGATCGTCCAGGAGTCGCTGACCAACGTGACCAAACACGCGGGACGCGACGCGACGGTCACGCTCGACATCGCCTGGAGCGAGCGCACTCTCGACCTCACCGTGCGCAGCTCCGGTGGCCGCGACGCACCTGCCGGGGCGGCGCTGTCGTCCGGCAACGGGTTGCGCGGGCTCCAGGAACGACTCGGTGCGCTGGGCGGTGAGCTGACCTCCGGGCCCGACGACGACGGCTGGTGTGTCCACGCCACCCTGCCCGCCTACGCATCGATCGAGGTGTCATGACGATCACCGTGCTGGTCGCCGAGGACGAGGCGCTGGTGCGCGCGGGCTGCATCATGCTGCTCGGCGCGACCGACGACATCGAGGTGGTCGGCGAGGTCGGAGACGGTGCCGCGGTGATCGAAGCGGTGAAAACCCTTGCACCGCAGGTCGTTCTGATGGATCTGCGGATGCCGATCATGGATGGCATCGAGGCGACCAGGGCGATCGCCGCCGGACCCGACGCGCCGGCCGTCCTCGTCCTCACCACGTTTCACGAAGACGCCGCGGTCCAGGAAGCACTCGCCGCGGGCGCCAGCGGCTTCCTGCTCAAGCACGCCGCCCCCGCCGACCTCGCCGAGGCCATCCGCCGCTGTGCCGCCGGCGACGGCTGGCTCGATCCGGCCATCGTCGGCAGCGTGCTCGGCGCCCTCCGCCGCGCCGGACCCCGCGCCGTCGCCGCACCGACCACCTTGTCGACCCTGACCGCCAGGGAACGAGAAGTGCTGGTGCTCATGGCCCGCGGCCGCTCCAACGCCGAGATCAGCGCCGAACTGTTCATCAGCGCCGCCACCACCCGCACCCACGTCGCCCACGTGATCGCCAAAACCGACTCCCGCGACCGCACCCAAGCCGTCGTCCTCGCCTACCAGAGCGGCCTGATGAGCTGATCTACTGCCTGGGGAACGGGCGGTGGCTCAGGGTGCGGTGGACCATTTCGGTGAGGGTGACTATGTCGAAGACGGGGAGGCCCAGGCGGTCTTGGATCGCGTGGCCGTAGGGGACGAGGTCGGTGCATTCGATTACCAGGGCACCCATATCGGGATTGGCGGTGGCGAGTTGGTCGATTTCGCGGAGGACTTCCTCGCCCAGACGGTCGGCGTTCAGTTCGTCGCGGCGGCCTTCGAGGATTACTTCGCGGAATTCGGGTTGGGCGTCCATACCGGCTACGCAGATAGGGACGGATTCACCGCCGATCGCGTTCAAATGGCGTGGGGTGAGGGCGGCTTTCTTGGCCACCAGCAGACCTACTTTTCGGTCCGCGCCGAGCATTCTATGGACCATCGGCACTTGGATGAGGCTGGAGCTGTAGAGCGGGATCTGGACGGCGTCGGCCAATTGCTGTTGGAAGATGACGAGAAAGCCGCAACCGCTGGTGATCGCCGCGACGCCGCGGGCCTCGAGTTCTTTGGCGGCGATGATGAACGGGTCGAGCAGGGTCGGGTCTGCCTCGGTGACCATTCGTTGCGGGGTTGCGCCGTGCACCACCTGGTAGTCGACCGGAAAGTCGAAAGTCGTCGGATTGCGGATGTGGCCGGGAATTTTGGTGAAGGCGGTGTCCAGGCAGAGTACGCCGATTGTGGTGTCGCCCTTGACACCTGGTTGTTCGTTCACGGTTAGAGCCTTATCGAGCGGGTACTGCTGAAACGATCCGGCCGCAGCGGGACGGGGTCGGTAGTCGGTTCTGCGCCGGCCAGGATTTGGCTGACGAGTTCGCCACCGGCGGGGGCCAGGCCCATGCCGATGTGGCCGTAGCCGGCCGCGACCAGGAGATTGCGCAGGCCGGTGCGGCCGATCACCGGCAGGCCGTCCGGCGCGCAGGGGCGCAAACCGCTCCAGGTTTCGCGGGTTTGCGTTTCCTCCAGTTCGGGGAGATATTCGGTGACCGTGCGCAGCATGCCCTGCACGCGGCGTTCGGAAATGGCGGTGCTCATTCCGGTCAGTTCGAGGCGGCCGCCGATGCGCAGGCGATCACCCAGGGGCACCATTGCCATTCGGCCCTCGCTCAGCAATACCGGCCGGCTCGGGCCGCTGGGCGGCATGTCCACGGTGACGCTGTAGCCCTTGATCGGTTGCAGCGTCAGGCCGATGCCGGCCAGGCGTGCGCATTCGGTCGACCACGCGCCCGCCGCGATGACCACGTCACGCGGGCGGAAGTCCCCGCGATTCGTGTGCAGCCGTTCGACTTTGGCCGCGGAGACCTCGAATCCGGTCACATCGATGTGCTCGCAGATCTCGACGCCCATCGTGCGCAACAGCTTGCCGAACTCGAGCACGAACTCCGGCACGTGCAGGTACGCACCCTCCGGGTTGTACAGTGCGCCTTGGATATCGAAGCGGGTCTTCGGCTCGAGTTCGTCGAGTTCCCCCGGACCGAGGACGCGCAGCGGCACTCCGTTCGCGACAGTTCGCGACACGGCTCGGCCGGCATCCGCGAAGCCCTGCGCGGTCTTGTACGCCAGCACGATGCCCGGCGACTCGAAAGTGTCGGCGATGCTCGGTGATTCGCACAGGTCGAGGAGTATGTCGAGACTGCGCTTCTTCATCGCGATCAGCGTGCGGAAGCCGGCTGCGGCGGCGAGTGGAGTGCATGCGCGCCCGAAATGCGTGAGCCAGCGCAGTAATTCGCGGTCCGCCCGCAATTCGACGTAGAACGGCGCGTCCGCGCTCAACATCCCGAGGGTGCGCAGCGATCGCATCCCCGGTTCGGCCAGCGGCGCGGCGCCGTGGGTGCCGACGAAACCGGTGTTCCCGTAGGAACACGACTGCGGCCCACCGAGCGCGCCACGCTCCAGCACGGTGACCGACGCCCCGTTGCGCCGCAGGTAATACGCACAGAACAGACCGGCGACCCCGCCGCCGACAACCACCACATCGGGGTCGTTGCGCACGGGACTCGCCTCGTCACTCGTCACGATCCACCTACACGGTCACGACGAAGAAGTTGGTCGGTAGGTTGACCACGACCCGCTCGTAGATCTCCGCCATGACCGCCGGACCCGGCTCGGCGAAGGTTCCCGGCGGTGGCTCGGCGAAGCGGATCACCGAACGGCCCGCATCGAAAAGCTGTGCGCCGTGGCCGAAGTCGCCGACGATCGCGCTGCCCGGTTCGACGAGGCGGGTGCGGCAGATGAACACGCCGTTCTCCTCGAGGTCGGCCATCAGGCGGCTGGTACCGAGGGCGCGGTAGTAGTCGACCGGATTGATGATCAGGCCGTCCGCGGTGCCGCCCATCTGCTCGACTTCGTTGCAGGCCCACAGGATCGTCGAGGCGAACGGCCCGGGGTCGGTGATCCGGGCGATGCCGGGGATGTTCAGCAGGCCGCCCTCGCCGCTGATGATCGTGTAGTTCTCGGCGGTGCACAGCCGGACGATCAACCGATAGTTGATGAACGACTCGAACGTCTCCGGGTCCTCCCACATCTGGGGCGGCACCTGCACCCAGGCGGTGGTGGTGAGCAGTTCCGGGATCGGCGACTTGTGGAACCGGCTGGCCAGCTCGCGGCGCACCTCGGCGCCTTCGATCGGCACATCGTCCGCGCCGGGGGCGCTCTCGTGCCAGTAGAACTGGCGCGGATCACGGGACAGGTCAATGGCTTTGAGCACATTGCGCGCGGGATAGCGGGGTTTGCGGCGCGAGCTGGTCAGGGTGTCGGTGATGGTCACGTCGTACTCGACCGACGCGTCGAGCCCCTTGTCCGCGCAGGCCTCGACGAACATCCGCCCCGGCGAAAGCTCCTTCTTGCGATCCGAGACGACCTGCGCCAGCGTCTCTTTGATGCCCTCTGTCTTCAGCATGTAGTGATTCCTTCCCTGTCATCGGCAACGCGCCGAGACTGTTCACTCCGGTTCGGCGGGTCCGTGCACGTCGGCTTCCCAGGGCAGGTGCGCCGAGGTCGGTCCGAGCACGCTCGCGCCGCCGTCGACGAGCTGGACCGTGCCGGTGAGATAGGAGGCGCGCTCGCTCGCCAGGAAGGCGGCCACGGCGGCCATCTCCTCCGGGCGGGCGATCCGGCCGACCGCCGTGTGCGTGCCCATGGCGTCGAATTGTGCTTCGAGCGAGCCGTCTGCGGATTGCTGTGCCGCAACGTGTTCCAGCAGGGGAGTGCGGGTCGCGCTGGGGGCGAGCACGTTGACGGTCACGCCGTCGCGGCCTACCCCGGCGGCGAGCGACTGGGCGAAGCGCACGATGGCGGCGCGGGTCACGCCGGACATGGCCAGGCCGCTGATCGGGACGCTCGCGGTCTCCGACGCGACGAACAGCACCCGGCCCCAACGCGCGGTCCTGAGGTAGGGCAACGCGGTGAGGGCCACATCGACGGCGGGCAGCAGGATTGCGTCGACCGCCGTTCGATAGTCCGATGTCTCGAAGCTCGCGGCGTTGCCGGTCGGCGGGGTGCCGCCGCTGATGACGACGACGTGCAGCGCCCCGAACTCCGCGGCGACCTCGTCGATCCAGCGGCGGGTGGCCGCGCTGTCGGTGATGTCCACGCTGGTGGCGTGCACGCGGCCGCGCGCGACCTCTTTGACGGCGGTTTCCGCCGCGGCGAGCCGACCGGGGTCGCGCCCGCCGATGGCGACGTGCGCACCCTCGGCGGCGAGCTCCCTGGCGATCGCCAGCCCGATTCCGCTCGTCCCGCCTGCTACCAGCGCGACTTTGTTCTCCAGACCCAGGTCCACTCGGTCAGCCCTTTCCGTTCGAATCCGTTGCGCCGAAGCGGTATCCGTAGCTGCGGGCGAGCGGCCACGACAGCGCCGCGACGGTCCGCTGTGCCGATCTCGCCAGACCGGTCCGCCAGGAGTCGTCGGTCGGGCGGATGACGGTGGCGCCGACGTTGAAACGGTCCGGGTTCCCGGTGACCGTGTGATTGGCGTGCAGTTCGACGGTTCGATCATCGAGGGGGTTGTCCGCGGGATCACTCGCGCACAGCCGCAGCATTTGATCGACCGTGCCCGCTGGATCGGCGATGAAATCCTCGTACCGCAGGAACATCGACCGCTCGGGATGGCGCTTGGTGAGCGCGTGCGCGGCGAGATTGAAGCCGGTCCAGTAGCCGGTGCTCTTCGCCGGACCCATCGCGTACACGTATTCTTTCGGCTTGCTCCATGATTGGGCCACCGCGCGGGGATCGCGGACCAGATGGACGTAATACGGGGTGATGCCGTCGAGATGTTCGAGCAGCGCCGATTCGCCGGGGATCTTGGTGGTATCGACGATGACGCGGGACTCGGTGCGCTTGGCCACGGCCTGGTAGACCTGGGTCATCAGGTCGGCGTGCGCCCGGATCTGCTCGTTGTGCAGACCGCGCCTGAGCACCTGCCAGGTGTGCCTGGTCCGGACGTTGCCGAGTTGCCGGCGGATGACCTCGTCGGCGTGCTGCACCAGGCTGGTTCCCGCGGGCTGCCCGATCGGCAGGATGGTGGACCAGACCGGGCAGTCGACCAGTTTCCTCCCGCAGCCGCAATCCTCGTTCACCCCGCGGCCCGCCGCGTTCTTCCATAGAAAGTGCAGTTCACCGACGTGGAAGAAGCCGGGGATCTCGTTGAGGATATTGCCGATGATGGTGCTGCCGTTGCGGCACCAGCCGGTGATACATAGGACCTTCAGCGGTTCGCCGTTGTCCGATGGTGGGTTGGTCATCTCTCGACTGCCTTCTCGATGGACACCGATTGCCGGAGCGTCATGGCCAGCACCGAGGCGGCGAGCGCGCAGGCCGCGCCGACCACGAAGACGGCCGGATAGCCGAAGCCGGTCGCGATCGCGCCGGTCGCCGGGCCCCACACGAACAGGCCCAGATCCCAGAACGAGGTGTAGGCGCCGAGCGCGGCTCCCTGCTTCGAGCTTTCGGTGTTGTTCATGACGATCAAGGCCAAAGACGGGTGCAGCAGCGAGAATCCGACGCCCATGACGATCGCGCCGAGTACCGCGATCGGCAGGTTCGGGGCCCAGGCGATGATCAGCAGTCCCGCGGCTTCGCCTGCGCCACACCAGGTCGCGACCCGGCGCGGTCCGAGCTTGTCCGGCAGATGTCCGATGACCAGCCGGGTGCCTGCGTAGACCGCGCTGAAGGTGCTCAAAACGATGACGCCCGAGTCGATTCCGCGTGCTTGCAGGCCGGTGATGACGAACGCGGCCAAGCCGACATAACCCGCGGCACCAAGTGCGAGGCCCAGACCCGGCAGTACGGCGGGGCGCAGCAGGAGTCCGCGGCCACCGCCGGACGGTTCGACGTGCGGCTGCGGCGCGACGATGCTGATCAGCACGAGCCCGACGAGCGGCGCGATGGCGCAGAAGGCCCAGACCGCGTCGATCCCGAAGTGGCGCAACACCGCACCGAGCGCGGTGCCCAGCGAGATACCGCCCCACATCGCGACGCCGTAGAGCCCGATCACCTGGCCGCGGCGGTTGTGCGGGGCGAGGGTGACGGTCCAGACCGCGCCCGCGACGAACAGCGCGGCCTCGCCGACGCCGACCAGCAGGCGCACCGCCAGCAGGCCGGCCAGGCCGATCGGCAGGAAGTAGAGCAACCCGCCCACCGCGATGGCGAGTGCGCCGAACCGCATGACGGAGCGGTGGCCGTGGCGGTCTGCGAGTCCGCCGAAGATCGGCCGGGTGAGCAGCGCGGTGAGGGCGGTGGCGGTCACCGCGATGCCGACCGCGAAATCGCCGGCGCCGAACTGGTCCCTGACGTGGGCGGGGATGACCGGGATCGCCGCGGACAGGCCGAGGTATCCGCAGAACAGTCCGCCGAATACCCCGGCAAGTGCGAGGCGCGGCATCGCCCCTGTGTCCGAGGGTGCGGTCATCGTCGTCCGGCCCACGCGGAGCTGGAACCTTCGTCGGTGGCGATCGGGTCGTCGCTGGCGGCCACCTTGCGCACGGCCGCGACGAGTTCGTCGCAGTCCGCCTCCGACAGCGTCGAAGAGAGCGGAATATCCACTGCGCGTTGGAGATAGCGAGTCGCGTTGGGCAGGAGTTCCTTGATGGCCGGGGTCTCCATGCCGCGGAACATGAACCGCCAGTTCCAGAATGCGCGGATGTTGTGATCGTCGTCCGAGCCGAGGTTGCGGGCCTCGATGCCCTCGTGGCACAGCGCCCGGGCGAACCACGGCGCGCGGCCGGTCGGGACCAGGAAGATGAAGGCTTCGCCGAGGTAGGCGCCGGTGGCGACCGGGCGGCGGATGTGGATCCCGTCGACGTCGGCCAGGGCGGCGGCGACGTAGTCGTAGTTGCGCCGGAAGGCGGCCAGCCGGATCGGCAGCCGGTCGAGCTCGGCGCGCAGCAGCGCGGCCCGGATCTCGTCCATCCGGAAACTGAGCAACGGTAGGTCCAGATCGGTGGCGATCGGCGGCTCGCCGTCCGGGAAATGACGGCGCAGCCTGCCCTCGTAGGCGCCGGAAAGCACTGTGGCGCGGGCGAATAGCGTGCTGTCGTCGGTGAGCAGGAAACCGCCCTCACCGCTGTTGAGTGCCTTGTCCGACTGGGTGCTGAAGCCGCCGGCCAGGCCGAAGGTGCCGAGTTTGCGGCCGTCCAGTTCCGCGCCGAGCGCCGGGACCGCGTCCTCGAATACCGGGACGCCCATTTCGTCGGCGAAGCGCAGCAGGGCGGTCATGTCGCCGGCGAAGCCGCGCATGTGCACCACCATGATCGCCTTGACCTGCGGGGTCCATCGACTGCGCAGGTCGGCCACGTCCAGGTGGAGGTTTTCGTCGACATCTACGAGGAAGGGGGTGCAGCCGGCGAGCAGAATGGCACTCGGCGTCGCTGCGAAAGTGAAACCGGGACAGGCGATCAGGCTGCCCGGCTCGATACCCGCGGCCATGATGGCCAGCGCCAGCGCGGTGGTGCCGCTCGACGTCGCCAGCGCGTGCTTACATCGGAAGTAACGACAGAGCTCCGCTTCGAACTGGCTGCATTCGGTTTCGTGTGCCTGACGATAGTCGTAGCGGAAGTAGAGGTGGCTGCGGATCGCCCGCATCGCCGCTTCCTCGTCCTCCGGATGAACGCATACCGCGCCGCGATCGTAGGTCGGCCAGGGTGCGCGCCGAATCGGGTCGCCGCCGTCCAGGGCCAGTCTCGAATCGGCGGCAATTGCCGCGCCCGGCAATTTCCGGGCCGATGCCGAATCATCGATCTCATTGTCCGCCATCGCAATTCCTACCCAACTAAAAAATAAAACATTGGCGAGTCGCCACCGTATCGCCCACCGAGTTTCTGCGGTACCCCCAGTAGGGCGTTTGCGCAACGCTACACCGAACCTTCATTCCGGATACCCGAAATCGATTGCTCGCCAATGACATCGGAAGTTGGGGCTTGCCTGAGATCAACTTGTCCAGTTGGACGAATACCCCCCCCGAGTGGGGGGTGTCGCGGAAGGGCCAGAGCACGAAAGTAGTCGCAGGAAAACGGGTTTGGTGCATTGTCTGCGACAAAAGGTTCGGCGCGAGCCAGGGTGTCGTCGGTGGCGATCGGCCGGCCTTGTCGATGACTCGCGCGGGAGGCCCAGACGCCGCCTCGTCTTGAGCGAGGTTCGAGGCGGGCTCGGTGCAGAGGTTGCGATTCGGGACCGGCTGGCCGATCAAGGCGGCGGTCCGTTGCCCAGCGCCTAGGTTTTGCCGAGAAGCTTTACCTGGATGTGACTCGATCCGCCGCCTCGTCCGGGTCCCGGCGCACGGCGTGGTGCCGGGGTGAGTGCGGGTGCTGCGCGTAGCGTTAGCCCGGTGACCACGTGTAATGCGGAGGATTGCCCCGGTTTCACAGTCGGGTTCGGGCAGTAGGCGAGCGGTGACTGCCGAGCGAGTTCGCCTCGCCGCCCTGCTGGCGATCGCCGGTCTGGTCGCGGGCGGGTGTGCGGACGGGCCCTATCCGCGCCCCGACGAGCGCCCGCCGCGGGAGTCGCGTCCGGCCGCCGAGGCGGTCGTCACCGCCACGCCGCAGGGGTTGCGATTGCGGGGCGCGCCGTGGTGGCCCGCCGGATTCAACGCACCGCAGTTGGCGACGAACTGGTCGGTGAACTTCGGTTGTGGCGCGCAAACGGATCTGGACGGCTATTTCGGCGCGCTGCCGGCCAACTCGATGACCCGGTTCAATCTTTTCCAGGCATTGTCGATCAATAAGCGAACCGGCGCAATGGATTTCAGTGCGGCAGACGCGGTTTTCGCGGCGGCCGAAAAGTACGGGCAGATCGTGCTGCCGGTGCTTTCGCCGCAGGACGGCGGCTGCGCGGACGAGCAGTTCAAACAGCGGCAGTGGTACGTCAAGGGCTGGAGCACGCTCAATCCGGTGCACGGCCGGTCGGTGATGAGTTTCCGGGACTGGATCGAGCGGGCCGTGGATCGGTGGAAAAGCATTCCGGTGATCGCCGGGTGGGAACTCGTCGGCGAACCGGAGCCGAGCAATTGCACCGGCAATCACTGTGATCTGCCCGCCCGCACCTGCCCGCCGGATGCCGCGGCGGTGCTGCGCAAGTTCATGGATGATGCCGGAGCCATTGTGCGGGAACTGGATCCGCAGCGGCTGATCTACGCCGGGTTCGCGGGTGGTGGACAGTGCGGTACGCAAGGCGACGAGTTCCGCAAGGTCAGTGCGTCGCCGGGGATCGATGTCGTCGAGTATCACGACTACCTCCGGGACTCGCTGCCGGGAGATCAGTTCAACGGCTTGGGAGTTCGGTTGCGTCAGGCCGCCGAATTGGGAAAACCGTTGCTGGTGGCCGAGATCGGCGAGGAGGCCGGGTCCTGCGGCAGTCTCGAGGATCGTCGGGCGCATCTGGACGCGAAGTTCGTCGCGCAGCGGGCTGCGGGTACGGCGGGCGCGCTGATCTGGGCGTTCGTGCCCGATCCGCGACCCGATCAGTGCACCTTCGATGTCGGCACGGATGATCCGCTCTGGTCGCTGGCGGCCGAGCGGACGACCGTGGGGTGATCAGTCCGCGCCGAGGACTCGGTAAATGCGCCATTCCGGTTGGCCTGCGCCATCATTGGGTGCCTCCAGGGCCAATGTCGCGATACCGCTGCCGTTTTCGTACATGGTCGGATAACGCCGGTTGACCGCGTCGGAGGTGCCTCGTCCGGTGTTGGGCACCGCGAGAATGTATTTCACGCCGCGTTCGGCGGGCCGGTTGAGCACCCGTACGAAATCGCGATCCGAGGGGACGACGAACTGATCCGGCCGGTGTGAGGCGACCACGACGGCGAACCCGTACACGGTGTCCATCAGCACCGCGCCGCGCGGCAGGTCCATGGAATCCAGATAGTTCGCCAGTCGCCGCTCGGTACTGAAGGTCGCGGCGATTCTGCGCTCGTCGGCTCGGCGCTCGGATGCGTTGTCGGGATCCGGGAACAGCACCGCTCCGAGTGAGTACTCCTGGACCGAGATGGCGTGGCTCGACATTCCCCACGCGGTCAGCGGAACGGCGCCGGCGAGTAGTGCGAGCGTCAGCGCCATCCCGACTGCCGGTGCGCGCCAACCGGTTCGAACCCGATGCCGGCCGGTTGCCGGGCTCGTGTCCGTCGTCGCGGTCTGCGCGTGCCGGCCTGGACGACGGCTCGGCGGAAACCCGCGCACGGGCGAAACCTGTAGTGCCAGAACAGCAGCCAACGGAATGGCGGCAACGTAGAACCGCAGGAACGCGAACGTCGACCCGCTCAGATAGCTGAATGCCTGAAAAGCGAGCACCGAACCGCACAGCAGGATCGGCACCACCACCTGCGTATCACGCCTGCGCACGGCGAGCGCGGCGACGATCGGCACGAGCAGCGGCAGCGTCGGTCCGAGAATGAGCGTCGCGGCGGTCGAATACTCCAGCGCCGCAGTAGTTTCGGTCGCCGACGAGCTGGACTGCTGCAAGATCGACGAGTTCCCGTACTGCGAACTGAACTGCTGGAACGCCAACCCGGTGATCAACCAGCTGGTCGCCGCCCACACCACGAACGCGGCCGCGACGGGCAGCACGACGAGGATGAAATCCATGACGGAGCTGTGCCATCGGCCGGCTTCGCCGCGACAACGCCGGTAGGCGACCACGAAGACCAGCGCACCCGCGGCCGCCGCGGGCGCGAGCGCGTCGTACCGGGTCAGGTAGGCGAGCCCGAGCGCGATCCCGCACGCGGTCAGGTCATTCGCGTCATCGGTGCGCATCCAGCGGATGAGCCGCCGCAGTGCCCAGCAGAGGCAGAACAGGAACGGCGCCTCGCTCATCCCGTTGGCGCCGTAGAACACCACCATCGGGTTGAGCGCGAACAGCACGGCGACACCCCCGCTGAGCCACAGCGGCGCGCCGCGATCGGTGCCGATGCCGAACACCATCACCACCGCCCCGGCCATGAACAACGCCGACATCAGCACACCCGACAGCCCCCAGGTGGTGATGCCCGGAAACCACTGCGCCAGTGCGACCATCGGCAACTGCGCCAGCGAGGTCAACGGCGTGAAGACGAAGCCGATCGCCGACAGGTGCGGATCGCGGCTGAACAGCGTTGCCTGCGTGGCGGATACCCGGCTGAGCGCGTCGCCCATCAGGAACCCGTTGCCCGCGCTCAACCAGGTGCCCGCGGCGAGATACAGCAGCGTCGATGCGGCGAAGATCCAGCGCTCTCTCACTCGGCGGCCTCCTTGGTCCCGAGCCCGTGAAAGGTCTTCTCCCAGTAGGACGGATTGCGGACCAGCTGATAGCAGCCCTTGGCGGCGGCGATGCTCATCAGCAGCCAGTAGAACGGCACGGTCAGGCAGGCCACCAGCAGGTCCGATCGGTTGTTCTCCCGGCACGCGAGCAGGTTCATGTAGATGGTCGCCCCGTTGCCGAGGATCATCGCGATCAGCGAGGGAAAGTAGATCGCGGCGGGGAAGAGCTGACCGATCACCGCGGGCTGACCGAGGATCCAGGACAGGGTGATGAACCAGAACGCCAGGTTCAGGCAGGCGATGATCGGTGTGCCCGCGAGGATCAGGGTGAACCGGATGAAGCTGACCGTGCCGATGCTGCGCCACAACCGGATCGGGCGCCGGGTATGCACCAGCCAGGTCTGTAGGTAGCCCTTGTACCAGCGGGATCGCTGGCGAACCCAGTTGATCGGGTCCGGGTTGGCCTCTTCGAGGGTGGTCGAGTCGATCACCGCGGTCCGGTAGCCCGACACCGCGATGCGCACGCCCAGATCGGCATCCTCGGTGACGTTGTAGGGATCCCAGGCGCCGATGTCGGTGACCACGTCGCGCTTGAAGTGATTCGACGTGCCGCCCAACGGAATCGGCGCCTTGCTGCGCATGAGCCCCGGCAGCAGGAACCCGAACCACAGTCCGTAGTCCGCGGTGAACCAGGCGGTGAGCAGATTCTGGCGGCCGTTGTGGAAGGCCAGCTTGGCTTGGATGCACACGACTTCCGGCGGTAGCTCCGCGAAAGCCGCGACCACGCGCCGCAATTGGAGCGGATCGGGGATGTCCTCGGCGTCGTAGATGGTGACGATGTCGCCGGTGGCCAGATGCAGTCCGTAGTTACAGGCCTTGGGCTTGGTCCGCGGTTGTGCCTCCGGCACGAGGACAATGGTGACGTGGTCGACGCTGGCCAGGGTGCCGATGCCGGCCCGCCGGGCGGCCTCGATGGTGGGGGAGTCGTCCTCCTCCAGCAGGAGCAGCACCTGCAACCGGTCCTTGGGATAGTCGAGCGCGGTCATCGCGCCGATCAGGTCGCCGACCACCTCGGGTTCGCCGTATGCGGGAACGAGAATCGTGTAGGGCGGTAGCTCGGCATCGGTGAGTGCGCGCGCCCGCGCGTCGCTGACGGTCATGATCGCGTCCCTGGCCATGCCGCGCTGGAAGATCAGCACCCGGTCGCCCATCGCGGCGAGATAGCCGAGCGTGCACAGGGCGACGAGCACGACGCAGGTTCCCATCGGGAAGAACACGGCGCACACCACGACCAGTAGCACGAGCCCCAGCGCGGTATTGCGTTGCCACGGCAGGAAAGCCACCGAGGCCGAGGCCAGCGGATCGGATTCACGCAGCCCGTGCACCGCCGAATGCAGTGCGCGCGCACTGTCCCAACCCGGCTGGGGCGCTTCGTCGATCGTCATGCTTTCCCCGCTCCCGCCACGATCGCCCGGGCGACCGAGAGCAGCATGTCCTGGTCCTTGTGTTCGGCGTCGGAGTCGACGTCCGCGGATTCCGAGTCCAGGACAACGGCTTTGCCGCGCAGGAACTGATGCAGGAAGTTCTCGAAGATGCCGAGCATCGACGGCTGCGGCGGCGGGAACGCGGCGTCGGACTCGTGATTGTCCGCCGCGATCAGGCTGATCCGCTCGGAACCGCCTGCGCCGCTCCAATTCCAGGTCAGCCAGGTCCAGCTGAGCAGGCGACGATCGTCGAGGACGGTATTGAGGCGGGCGGTGATGCCGTGGCCGAGGTCGATCCGGGCCGGCGGGCTGATCCGCGGCTGCGGCATGTTGTAGAGGACGAATTCGGGATATCGGTCGATCGCGTACTGATCCTCGGCGCGCACGGTGTCGACGACGATGCGACGACGTCGAGATTCGTTGTCCCACAGCGGGTTGTGCTGGTCGGCGCGGATCATCCGGCGGCTCATCGAGGTGCCCTGCCCGAAGTAGTGCTGCGCCCACGGATATTGCCGCTCGCTGAGCTGACTCCAGCCGGGCGGCACGGTATGTGGCTGCGTGAGCACGAGTCCGGGCATGACCGGGAAGGTGCGGTCGTAGTCCGGGGGGATCGGAATGATCATGATCAAGAGCGCGGCGACGGTCACGGTGGCCGCCGCCGCCCAGGCCTGCGGGGCGGTGAGCGGATCCAGTTCGCGGTCCAGCGGTTTGAGCGATGTTCCGCGCCGGCGCCGCCAGTCCACGTACATCACCGCGGCCACGATCAGCACCGCGACCACCGACGGAATCGCCTGGTAGACGAGCACTCGTGCCGACGGCCACCGGATGCGCAGCACCACCAGGACCGCGCAGCCGACGGCGAACGCGAGGCCCGCGCCGACCCACGCACGGGTTCGGGTGCGGCCCACCGCGATCGCGGCGGCGAACGCGGCAAACAACAGCATGGTCGCGCCCGCCGCGACGCTGCCGCCGCCGATGATGACGCGCATCGCTCGGTACGGCGGCGGGAACGCGGCCAGCAGGAGCAGCCAGCACGGCCAGTACCGGGTGACCGGGCGCAGACCGAACAGCAGCACGCACGCGGACAGGACGAACAACCACGCCGCCAGCAGGTCCAGGTGCAGCATCTCGTACAGGTAGCGATAGCGGGGCGTCAGCAAACCCAGTGTGCAAGCGGACAATCCGAGTCCGATCAGGCCGACGATGAGGTCGGTCTGCCGGTCGTGGATGGGCAGTTCGGCCCCGCGGCGCAGGGTCAGTCCGATCGCCGAGAAGATCGCCAGCACCGGTAGGACGAACACGAAGCCGATGCTCGAACCGGTCCAGGTGTCGTGCACCAGCCGCACCCAGGTGGTCCAGAACGCGGCGGCGGTCGCCAGCAGGATCAGCACGATCCGCGCCGTGATTCTGGTGACAGTTCCGCGGACGTGTCCGCGGGCCGCCGTGCCGGTGGACATCTACCGCCTGCCGCGCCGCAGCAGGAGGATCAGGCCGATCAGGAGTCCGAGTAGCACTACTGCCGCTCCGGCCGCGGTGAGAATCTTTGCCAGAGAAGTCATTTCGGAGCTGTCCGAGGTTTTCGGGGCCGCGGTGGCCGGATCGAGGAACTCCGGTGTTCGATCACCTGCCTGGAAGAGCACGGCACCGTGCAGCCGAGACCATCGGTTCGGATCGGCATTGAGCCAGCCGAGTACCCGGTCCAGGCGCTCTGGCGTATCGCTCGAAGAGCCGACGACGACGGTCCGTCCACCGGACCAGGTGCTCTGCAACGACGCGAACGGAGTCGCCGGGTCGGTGGTGATCTTGCTGATCGTCTTGCCGTCGTCGCCGGTCAACGCCAGGCCCGCGTCGGTCTGGCGCAGGGGCAGCCGGATCGATTCCGGCACATCGCCGTTCGCGGCGATCAGCACCGCAGGCGACTTGCTCGCGACCGCCTGATCGAAGGTGACCAGTTCGGGGCGGAGCGGGATGCTGGTCAACCGCTGGAGTCCGGTCAGCACCGTCACCGCGCGCACGGTGTCCGCGAAACCCGGTGTGCGCAAACCGATCTGTACCTCGGGGAGCAAGGCCTGTGGCAGCGCGCCGAAGCCGCCGGGGATCGGCGGTGTCGAGACGTTGCTGGTGACTTCGCTGCTCGGCTCGATGGTCAGCGTCAGCGGCGCTTCCAGTCCACAG
Source organism: Nocardia colli (assembly GCF_008704205.1). GTDB lineage: Bacteria > Actinomycetota > Actinomycetes > Mycobacteriales > Mycobacteriaceae > Nocardia > Nocardia colli. The sequence goes on from NZ_VXLC01000003.1 coordinate 342,412, forward strand.
CCATGGGTGAGGCCTGCCTGCTGGAGCGTCACCGACAGCGTGGTGAATCGGCCGAGGATCGAGTTCGGGATGGAGATCCACCGATCGAACCGGCCCGATCCGTCTACTGGCCAGCTGTCGATATAGGTCGTTCCCGTGCTCACGGTGAGCTGACCGTTGAGGGTGTCCGGCAGCGGGGTGTAGCTGCCGCGCAATCGAACTCGCACATCCTTCGACGGGCGGCCGAGGCGCGACTGATCGATGCCGACATCGACCCGCACCGGGCCGATCGCCGTCGCGCTGAGCTGGGTCTGGCCGAGTGCGCCGAGTGTCGTGCTGTCCGGGGCGATCTGGGGTGCGGGCGGCAGCGCCACCGCCGTCGCGGCCGAGGAGATCGCCACCTTGGCCAAATCGCTGACCAGCAAACGCATCTGATCCGGCAGGGTCTTGTCGGTCCCGTTGATCGTCAGCACCGGCGTCGGTCCGGTCGCCAAACGCAATGCCGCATCGGCCGATTCGCCGATGACCACTTGGCGCTCGAGGAACCCCGGCGGGTGGTCCGGGACCGTCGACCCCGGCTGCACCGCCCGGACATCCACCGCCACCGGCTGATTGCCGTAGCGGGCGATCACCGCGGTGGTCAGCGACATCGCCGCGGCGCTCTCCACCTTGCTCGGACTGGCAGGCAGGTAGACGGTCAGCTTTTCCAGTACCGGCGGCAGGAAGTCGGCGACCGTCGTCGGCTGCTGTTCCTCGCCGTTGTAAACGACCGCGGCCTCGGTCAGCGTCAATGGCCGCCCCAGCCAGTCGACGACGCACGCGCCGGCCTCGGAGATGAGCGACGACGTGACCGTCACCGCGATCGCGTTGTCGACGATCTCGGCACCGGCCAGCGACAACCGGATCGGCCCGCGCGGCACCAGCGGAAGCTCGATCCGGTCGATGAGCCGCTCACCCGAATGCACCTCCAACGACCCGCGCGCCACATGCGGCGGAAGTTGAATCGTGCCGATCAGCGCGGTCGGCGCCAGACCGGGCAACACTGGAATGTTCACCGAGACCTGATGCTCGGCGCCGGGGAAGGCCAACGAGGTCCCGAGCCCGAGCGACGGCAACCCGAGCGGCACATCACGCGGCTCGGCCTTCGCGATCGGCGCCGCCGACAGCGCCACCGCCGCGGCGACCACCGCCACCGACCGCCGCCATCCCGGTAGTCGACGCGTAACGCCGGAGTCTGCACGCAAGGTCATGAGCCGTCTCCCTGGTGTCAACCGCGGCTACAGACCTGGCCCGGACCAGCCAGCACCGCGCGAGCGAATCCTGGACCTACCGCTGAAATTCTAGGATGGACCTGCGTTGATGTGTCTACGACATGCCAGGATCAGTTGCTGATTCGATGTCCAGCAACCATCTGACCGGCTGGTTTGGTGCAACCTTGCGGGCGAATTCCGCTCCGGGGGCACTGTCGCGGCCGAGTTACTGTCGAGGAATGAGTCCGCAGCCGCTTGCCCTGCCCGCCGACGACTGGTCCGACTGGCTCTCCGGTTATGTACGCGACCGGCTGGAGACCGTCGCGGAGACGTTGGCGCGGCTCGGAGATGGTCGCCCGCGTGATACCGCCGAAGTGCTCGGCTTGTGGAACGACGCGGACATCGCACTGCGCGGTGCCGACTCCGCTGCCTTGTTGTTCGTCGAGGTGCATCCCGATTCCGATGTGCGGCGGCGTGGTGAGGAACTGGTTCAGCAGGTGGATCGGGTCCGGACCGAGCGCGACCTCGATCGCGCGCTCTACGAGGTGGTCGCGGCCACCGACACGACGGATCTGGACGAGGCGGCCGTGCGCATGCGCGAGCACGTGCTGCGCGACTTCCGGCGCGGCGGTGTGGACCGCGACGATCGGACCCGCGCCCGGCTGCGAGAGATCGCCGAGCGTCTCACCGTGCTAGACCAGGATTTCGGCCGAGCCATCCGCGACGACGTCCGCGCGATTCGCCTCGCCCCCGAGCAGCTGGATGGGCTGCCCGCCGACTTCATCGCGGCACATCCGCCCGCCGAGGACGGACTGATCGCGGTCACCACCGACTACCCGGACTACCGCCCGTTTCGGGCCTACGCCCGCGATGCCGATGCCCGCCGCAGCCTCACGATCGAGTTCGAGAGCCGGGGCTGGCCCACCAATGACGCTGTCCTGCACGAGATGTTCGACCTTCGGCACGAGAAGGCTCAGCTCGTCGGCTACGACAACTGGCCCGATTACGACGCGGCGGTCAAGATGGTCGGCACCGGCGACGCCATCGCCGAGTTCATCGAGCGGATCTCGACCGCCGCGGCCGCCGCCGGCCGGCGCGACCTGGACGCCGTGCTCGCGCGACGACGTGAGGACGACCCCGCGGGCACTATCGACCGCTCCGGCATCAGTTACTACACCGAGCTGATCCGGCGCGAACAATTCGACGTCGATGCCAGGGAAGTACGCCGGTACTTCGATTTCACCCGGGTGCGGGCCGGTCTGCTCGACGTCACCGGGCGGCTGTTCGGGCTGGAGTATCGGCAGGTCGATGTTCCACGCTGGCACGCGGACGTCACCGCCTACGACGTGTATGTGGACGGGGAACGGCGCGGCCGGATCTATCTCGACCTGCATCCGCGCGAAGGCAAGTACAAGCATGCCGCGCAATTCGACCTCGTCAGCGGGGTCACCGGCCGACTGCTGCCCGAGGGGGTGCTGGTGTGCAACTTCTCCCGCGGGCTGATGGAACACCAGGACGTGGTCACGCTGTTCCACGAATTCGGGCACCTGATCCATCATGTGCTCGGCGGGCGACAGGAGTGGACGCGGTTCTCCGGAGTCGCCACCGAGTGGGACTTCGTCGAGGCGCCGTCCCAGATGCTCGAGGAATGGGCTTGGGACGCTTCGATTCTCGGCACCTTCGCCCTCGACGAGACTGGCACCGCCATCCCGGCCGAGCTGGTGGCACGGATGCGGGCGGCGAAGGACTTCGGCAAGGGCATGGCCGTCCAGACCCAGGTCGGCTACACCGCGGTGTCGTATCTGCTGCATCGCGACCGGCCCGGCGATCACACCGAAGCGGTCTCGGCCGCGATGGAACGCTACGGCGTGCTCCCCGCGCTGCCCGGCACCCACTTCCAGGCGTCGTTCGGCCACCTCGCGGGTTACACCTCCGCGTACTACACGTACCTGTGGAGCCTGGTCATCGCCAAAGACCTGTTCTCCGCCTTCGATCCCGCTGACCTGTTCGATCCCACAGTGGCCCACCGATACCGCGACCTGATCCTCGCCCCCGGCGGTTCCCAAGACGCAGCCGACCTGGTCGCCACCTTCCTCGGCCGCCCCTTCACCTTCGAGGCCTTCGCCGCATGGCTGGACCGCGCCCCGGTCCCGCAGTCGACTCGGTAAGTACAAGCAGCGACTCGTGCTACTTGCGGCGGTAGGCCATGCGTACCTGGCTCGGTTGGATTCCATACCGCTTTTCGAACGCGTCTCTGAATGCGCTCAGTGACCTGAAACCGGACTCGAAAGCGATGGAATCAACGGTGCTGACATTGAGTGGATCCTGAAGTCGCCGCCGTGCTTGCTGGAGTCTGGCCTCGCGGATGAGCCGTGCCGGTGGAGTGTTGGTCGTACGTAGTGCGAGTTCGAGCTGGCGTCGTGAGCAGCCGAGATGATCAGCCACTGACAGCGGGGTGATGGTGGGGTCGTCGGAATACTTTCGGACATAGGTTGCGGCGTCCTTCGCAATCGATGCGAGACGATCCTGATGCGGCGCTTGTCGTTCGTGAATGGATTTGCCCAGTAGGTCGACGAGTCGTCCAGAGATCTCCACGAACTCCCATTCGGACATTGTCTCGCGGTGGAGGGCAAGTTCCCTCGTCATGGCGCGCACCGTGCCGAGGATTGCGCTCTGCGGATCGAGCGTCAGCGGTACGCCGCAGTTGTCGAGCTCGGGCGGAATATCCTCTGCGGGAACGGTGAGAATCCAAGCGTGGGCGTTGTCTTCATGTGCCAAGCTCAGCGGGCGATCCAAGGAAACCATGCCCATCTGCCCGGGTGTCAGTAAGGCGGCCTCCTCACCTTGAGCGAGTGCGATCCGCCCTTGTAGCGGAATCACCAGTCGCGCACTCCGATCATCGTCTTCGCGGACATGAGCGGCGGTCCGTACATAGCGGATGCGCCTCGATTCGAACTCGACCAGTTGGTATGGGCCGCAACGTTGGACCTCGGTCTGGCCGACGAAATCTCGATGTTCGCCGAAATCGAACCTCAATTCGCCGTGGTTCATACGAACATGACGTATCCAATAGTCTGGTCGGTCCGTGTCGGAGACATGAAGCGTTGAGAAAGTTTGTCTCTGATACTCCAGGTCGGCCACGCAGCTCCCTCTCATGCGTAAATCCGGAGTGAAGTGTACGCAGATCCGGTCGCGCCGAATCTGGTTCTCCCCCTAGCCTTTGCGTGAAAGTACCAATAGCACATCGGCTTGATGTGCCGCAAGAAGAAGTATTTTCGATAGGAAGGAAGAGTTCTTGCCCATGCAGTCCAGGTCGCCTCTTGACGGAAGATCGCTGAGAGTGTGCCATGAATCTAGTGCGAGTTCCGTCGAATTGGACAAGCGACTAGTAGGGTTGTCGGGCGCTGGCGGCACATCGAGGTTGACGATGAACCCCTGCTACCCGAAATGGCGATCATTCAGGTTGTCCCTCTGCGGTGTGGAGGTGGAGCTGTCATGCGAGTGACCGTATATCTGCTGCGAGAGCACGCGCGGCTCTCTGAAGAGGTCTTGCGACAACCTAATGGGTATAAGGAACGACCACTGATACCCGCCGAGGATGGCGTGCGGTGGCGACTGTTCGTATATCAAGGAAGTGATAAGCCGGTCTGCTGGCACGATTATCTCGTCCCGCTGCTTGACCACACCGATGGTGACGAGCCGATTACGGGCCGGTCCGCCGGTGCGGTGCTGATCGTAGAGGCGCACGCTCGACTTTTTGCGATCACTTTCGGCTACGGATTCCAGGCGATCGAGAAGTCCTTGATAGAACACGACTTCGGATTGAAGGTCGCGGCAAATTCGATAAATCCCGACCGGGTCAACCTCGCAGACACGCGGGGGCTCGGAAAGGGGCGGCGCAATGCAAGTAGTCGGTTGCCGACCCCGAATGAGGCATTCGCGCTGGGACTGCTGACCGATGAGGAATGGATCCGCAGGTTCGGCGGCGAAGTGAAGATCCCAGGTTTCGCCAAGACTGTGAACGGTTCCGATGCCCTGCAGTTGAATGTAGACAGCTTCGACTTCACTGCACTTTCGGGCAAGCTGGGAAAGGTGTTGGAGCTCTACGGATCTGATGACTACACGTCGATATTTCCGTTCCTGGACTACTTTCGTCGCGAAACCGACAAAGAGAAGATCGCCGAGCTGGACACTCAAATCACCACCGCTATGCGTGACAGAGACCCCGAGATCGGGTTCGCGCTCCCGGACGACTCGGATCTCGCCGCAGACTGGTTCAGGCTCTCCCGCCGTCGTACAGGGGGGATGGTGGCAGAACTACTGGCAGACGATGTCTACTCCGCGATCGATGGCGTCGATGGGTGGTCCGATCCCCTGAACGCGGTCAAGGTTCAGGCATTCGACCTCGGCGGGGAGCCGATCAATGAGAAGGAGCCTTTACGGAACTACGTGGTCGGTTCTGCCAAGAGCATCCTGAATGGCCGTGCCCAAGACTACGCACTCACTGCAGGGACCTGGATCCGGATCAACAACGACTACGTCGATCTGGTGAACCGATACATGCGCGACAGCATCTTAGATATGACTGAGGATCTGCACCTGCCGGCATGGGACGACCAATTCCTGCTCGACAACGTGCCGGGAAAGTACGGCGAGGAACGTTATAACAACTGGTTGGGTCAGAAACTTCCAGACGCGATCGTCCTGGATCGACAGCTCTATCGCGGCCGGCCTGGGGTCAAGATCGAGGTTTGTGACGTACTGACCCGGGACAAGAAGTTGCTGTGTGTCAAGCGGATGGATGGTTCCGACAAGATGAGCCATCTGTTCCAGCAGGGTTCGGTGTCGGCACGGATGTTGTTGGACGACAACGACTATCGAGAGAAGGTTATGGACGATCTGCGTCGTTTGGACCCTTCGGCCGAATTCGGTTCGGCCAGTGAATGGACGGTGGTCTACGCGATCGCAACCAGTAAGAAGGGGAATCTCGAGGACATCATGTACTTCTTCTCTCGGGCCGCTCTGAAGATGCACGGCGAAGCCATCGGGAGTCGGGGCTTCAAGGTTGCGATCGCAAAGATCAGGCACGCTGCAATCGCCAAGTGAGTTGATTGCCGGATCGGTCGACGCTGTCGGTCCAGGCCTCGGAATGTCTCTTCAACGGGTGCGGGACTTGGTCAGCGAAGTTTCCTGGCGACTTCGCCGAGGCCGTCGGCGATGGCGGTGACCTGTTCGGGGGTGAGGACGTCGATGAGGAGGTTGCGGACCAGGGTTACGTGGCCGGGGGCGGCGGATTCGAGTTTGCGGAGGCCGGCGGGGGTGAGGGTGGCGATGATGCCGCGGGGGTCGTCGGGGGCAGGGCTGCGGCGGACGAAGCCGGCCTTGGTCAGCTGGTCGATCTGGTAGGTGAGGCCGCTCTTCGAGGTGATCAGGGCGTCGGAGAGTTCGGTCATCCGCAGGCTGCGGCCGGGGGCTCGTTCCAGCCGGACGAGCACCTCGTACTGGGCGTGCGACAGGTGGGCGTCGTCCTTGAGCTGCTGCTCGATTCGGCGATTCAGCAGGGCCGTCGCGGCGAGGAACGCGTGCCAGGCGCGCATCTCCTCGTCGTCAAGCCAGCGCGGTTCGGTCATTGGACCACCTTACCGGGGTTGTTCAAATTCGAACAATAATCTACGATCGGGTGGAAGTTCAAATTTGAACTACCGGAAGGAGTGGTGAGACCGATGCGCATGCCGGTTGTCTACCTGTCGCACGGCGCTCCGCCGCTGGCCGATGATCCGATCTGGCCGGGCCAGCTCGCCGCATGGTCGGCGGAGCTGCCGAAACCCGAAGCGGTGCTGATGATTTCGGCGCACTGGGAGGACGCGCCGTTGGCCATCGGGGCGACCACCACTATCCCGCTGGTGTACGACTTCTGGGGCTTCCCGCAGCACTACTACGACGTGACCTACCCCGCGCCGGGCGCGCCGGAGCTGGCCGAGGACGTGCGGAAATTGCTGCGCCGACCTGGCATGTCGGTGCAGGACGTGCCCGATCGGGGACTCGACCACGGCGCGTACGTGCCGATGGTGGAGATGTATCCCGATGCCGACGTGCCGGTTTTGCAGATGTCCATGCCGACCCTCGACCCGGCGAGCCTGATGGACATCGGCCGCAAGCTCGCGCCGCTGCGCGACCAGGGCGTACTGATCGTCGGCAGCGGCTTCTTCACGCACAATCTGCGCGCACTGAACGACGACGGATCGGTGCACCCGGTGATGGCCGAATTCGACGAATGGGGCCGGCGCGCGCTCGACGCAGCCGACGTCGACGCCCTGCTCGACTTCGAACACAAAGCTCCCGCAGCACAATTGGCGCACCCGCGCACCGAACACTTCGCGCCGCTGTTCGTTTCGCTCGGCGCGGCCGACGCCGACCTGGCTACCCAACGCAGCGTGATCGACGGCTTCTGGCTCGGCCTGGCCAAACGCTCCCTTCAATTCGGCTGAACCCGGTCGAGCTCACCCCACCGAAAGGAACACCTGAGATGAGTTACACCGCAACGACTTCGCCGACCGAGGCCGCTCCGGCGCCGGTCGAGACCACGGGCCATGCCGCCACCCCGCACGCCTACGACGCCGGACTGCTCCTGCTGCGCATCGCGGTCGGGCTGACCATGGCCGCGCACGGTGCGCAGAAGCTGTTCGGTTCGTTCGGCGGCGGGGGACTGGAGGGGACCGGAAAGTTCTTCACCAGCAAGGGATATCCGGCCGGTGAGGCGATGGCGCTGGTCGCCGGTGTAACCGAGACGTTCGGCGGGCTCGCGCTCGCGATCGGCCTGCTCACCCCGCTGGCGGGCGCGGCCGTGGTCGGTACGCTGCTGAATGCGATCGTGGTCAAGGGAACCGGTGCGTTCTTCGCGCCCAAGGGGATCGAGTACGAGCTGATCCTCACCGCGGCCGCCGCGTCGATCGCGCTGACCGGTCCCGGACGCTATGCCGTCGACCGCTTCGTCCCGGTATTGCGCTCGCACCGCCTGGTTTACGGGCTCGCGGCGATCGTGCTCGCGCTGCTCACCGCGGGTGCTGTGCTGCTGGTGCGCACCTAGACCACTCGATTCCCCCGATCGGGGGAGCACGAAATCCGACTCACGGGCGACGTGGACGCGTACCGATGATCCGTACCGTCGAAGGCCCTTGACCGGCGCTTTTCCCCTTGCTTGCCATGGGGATTCGCCTGGTCCAACCGCGTCGTTCGTCTGGAGGATTTTGTGTTTTCCGCCGTGGTATCGGCCTGTCGGGCCCCGGATCTACGGCGGAAGATCCTCTGCACCTTGGGTTTACTCGCGCTGTATCGACTCGGCGCGGCGCTGCCGTCACCCGGGGTCGACTACCGGTCGGTGCGCGAGTGCATCGCGATCGTCTCCGGTGGTGAATCGGCCGGCATCTACCAGCTGATCAACCTGTTCTCCGGCGGAGCGATGCTGCACCTTTCGGTGTTCGCGATCGGCATCACGCCGTACATCACCGCGGGCATCATCATCCAGCTGCTGACCGTCGTGATCCCGCGGTTCGAGGAGTTGCGCAAGGAGGGGCAGACCGGGCAGGCGAAGATGACGCAGTACACCCGTTATCTGTCGATGGCACTCGCGGTTCTGCAGGCCTCGACGCTGGTCGCGCTGGCCGCGCGGGGTCAATTGCTGCGCGGGTGTCCCAAGGACATCCTGTCCGACACGTCGCTGTTCGGGATGATCATCATCGTGCTCGTGCTGACCGCGGGTGCGGCGCTGGTCATGTGGTTCGGCGAGTTGATCACCGAGCGGGGCATCGGCAACGGCATGTCGTTGCTGATCTTCACCGGCATCGCGGCGCAGCTCCCGAGCCAGGGGACGGCGATCCTGAACAGCCGGGGCGGGTTGATCTTCGCCGGCGTGTGCGTGGCGGTGTTCGTGGTGATCGTCGGGGTGATCTTCGTCGAGCAGGGGCAGCGGCGGATTCCGGTGCAGTACGCCAAGCGGGTGGTCGGGCGGAAGATGTACGGAGGCTCGTCGACGTATCTGCCGCTGAAGGTGAATCAGGCGGGCGTTATCCCGGTGATCTTCGCGTCCTCGCTGCTGTATCTGCCGCAACTGCTGGTGCAACTGACGCAACACAGCTCGGGCCCGCAGGCCAAGTGGCAGGAGTTGATCCAGAAGTACCTGGTGAACCCCGGCAGCCCGGCGTACGTCGCGATCTACTTCGCGATGATCGTGTTCTTCACCTACTTCTACGTCGCGGTCACGTTCAACCCGCAGGAACGCGCGGACGAGATGCGCAAATTCGGCGGGTTCATGCCCGGCTACCGGCCGGGAAAGCCGACGGCGGACTACCTGAGTTATGTGCTCAGCCGGATCACCCTGCCCGGCGCCGTCTACCTCGGTGCGGTGGCGGTGCTGCCGAACCTGCTGCTGGGCGCCGGTTCCTCCGGTCCGACGGCGGGTCTTGCGTTCGGTGGTACCTCCGCGCTTATCGTGGTGAGCGTCGGACTGGATACGATCAAACAGCTCGAGAGCCAAGTGATGAACAAGAACTACGAAGGGTTCCTGCGCTGACGATGAACTCACGGTCGGACTCGGCGTCGAATCACCCGCTGCTCAAGGTAGCTTCGTCATTCGTCCTCGCTATCACCGCGGCGACGCTGTCGGTGACCGGCGTGCCCAGCGCCACCGCCTCGGCGAGCAGCACGGTCGAAACGCATCAGCCCATCGATTGCGACCGGCATTTCGATCGGTCGCAGACCGACACCGATTCGACGTCGCGGGCGACGATTTCGGTATTGCTGGCCGACAATCACGCGGTATTCCGTTCAGGCCTGCGGGCGGCGATCGGCACCCAGCCGGACATCGAATGCGTCGCGGAGGTCGATCACGGGGTTGCCGCGATCAGGGAAATCGAACGGCTGCGGCCCGACGTCGCGCTGCTCGACCTCGACATGCCCGGTATCGACGGCCCGGCCACCATCGACGCGTTCGCGGCGCTCGGTGGCGCCACCCGAATCCTGACGCTCACCAGCTCGGATACCGACGAAAACCTCTATCGCGCACTGTGTCTCGGCGCATCCGGGTTCCTGGTGAAAACGCTGCCGTCGACCGGCTTGATCTCCGCCATCCGGATGGCGGCGCGCGGGGACGCGCTGATCGATCCGAGCCTGACCCGTCGCCTCGTCACCCGCCTGGCCACCGGCATCGAGCCGTTCCCGGCCGCGCCGGAGGTCGAAACCCTCACTGCCCGTGAGCATCAGGTGCTGATGCTCATCGCGAGGGCGTACACGAACCCGGAGATCGCCGAGGCGCTCGGCGTCGGCGAACAGACGGTGAAGACGCACGTCTCGAATGTGCTGGCCAAGTTGGGTGTTCGCGATCGGGTGCACGCGGCGGTCTACGCGCACACCCGTCGCATCGTTTCGCAGGAAGCGCCGGATACGTTCCCGCGCTACGACCTTCGCGGCGGTTCAGCTCACGGCGCGGCCGGCATGATCGGCGGGACGTAGTCGAAGGTCAATCCGAGTAGCCACACGAGCAGCAGAATCACCGGCAGGTGAAAAATGAACTGCAGGAACGTGAATCCGACCAGATCGCGCGCCCGTAGTTTGAGCACCGCGAGCAGCGGCAGCATGAAGAACGGATTGATCAGCGTGGGCAGCGCCTCGGCCACGTTGTAGATCTGCACCGTCCAGCCGAGGTTCATGTGCACGTCGTTCGCCGACTGCATCACGTACGGCGCTTCGACCAGCCACTTTCCGCCGCCGGACGGGACGAAGATGCCGAGCACCACGGTGTAGATGGCGATCACGATGGCAAAGCTGCCGCCGCCACCGATACTGGTGAAGAACTCCGCGAGATGATGCGAAACGGTGAATCCGCCCCGGCCTTTCGCCTTGGTGAGGACCGCGGCCATGGCGGCGTACAGCGGGAACTGGACGAGGATGCCCGCCGTGGCCGGCACCGCGAGGGTGACCGCCTGGAGGAACTTGCGCGGCGTTCCTTGCAGCACCAGGCCGAGGATCAGGAAGACGAGCAGGTAATTGTTCAGGCTGCTGACCACGGTGAGCACGGGCTTGTCCAGCAGCTGAAAGATCAACCAGGCCAACGTCAGCAGGCCGGCCAGGATCGGCAGGATGTGGCTGTATTCGAGCCATTCGCCGGGCCGGGAGCGCGGCGTCACCTCTTCGGGCTGGTCGTCGAGATCGACCTCCAGGATCTCGGCGGTCTTGATCGCCTCGCCCTTCGGCGCCGAGAGGTGCGCGATCACCGCGGTCAGCGCCATGAGGATGACGCACATGAGCAGGGACTGCCAGGTGAAGATGGTGCGCCCGAAGTCGAGCACGCCGGTGATCTTCAGCAGGGCCGGCGGTAGCGAGCCGGCGGTGGCCTGTAGCTGCGCGGCCGAGGACGAAAGGCCAAGTGCCCAAACGCCGCCCAGCCCCATGAAGGCCGCCGCGCCGAGTGCGCGATAGTCCACGCGCAGGTCGGTTCGCCGCGCGATCGCCCGGCAGAGCAGGCCGCCGAAGACCAGGCTCAGGCCCCAGTTCAGAAACGAAATCGACATGGAAAGCAGCGCAACGAAACTCACCGCGCCGGCCGCTGATTGGGGCATCACGGCGAGCCGGTCGATCAGCCGGGCGACCGGTGGAGATGTGGCGACGACATAGCCGGTGAGCACCACCATGGTCATCTGCAAGGTGAACGCGGTCAGATCCCAGAAGCCGTCACCGAACGCGGTGGCGACCGTTTTCGGCGACGATCCGTTGGCGAACGCGGCGAGCGCCACGATGAATACCCCAGCTAACGCGAAGACATAAGCGTCCGGGAACCACTTCTCCGTCCACCGTGCGAGCGACTGCGCGATCCGCGCCAGTCCCGTTTCGGAGCTTGCTTCTTCAATCGTGGACGTCATCGGAGTTGTTCCTCTACCTTCCAAACGCTGCCCGCACGCGTGTGACCCACCGCACACGGGTTCGGTTGGTCAGTATTGGTGCCCACCTGTGCGCAGACAAGGGGGAAATGCGCAGGTGCCATCTGCGAAACTGCAGAAACCGCCGATGGTCTGGGCACACGAGGGTCCATCGATGCCCAAAATGTCTGGCATGCCCGAAAGTTTGTGTGGCATGGATGCCATCGGATGTCTTCCCGTGTGGCAGTCTAGTCCGCAAGATCGGTTGGGGATGTGAGGAGGTCGGTCTGTGGATCCGGTGACGATCGTGGCTACGGCGGTGGCGGTGGGTGCCGCCGCGGGGGTGACGGATACCGCCAAGCAGTCGGTGAGCGATGCGTACGCTGCGTTGAAGCGGCTGCTCGGTAGTCGCTTTCGCGGTGTCGATGTCGGTGCGGTGGAGGATGCGCCGGAGTCGGCCGATGCACGGGAAGCGTTGGCCGATGAGCTGGCAGCGCAGGGTGCCGGCGCGGATACCGAATTGCTCGCCGCGGCAGAAGCATTGATCGGCTTGGCACGCGTGCAGGCCGCTGAGGTCGTCGCGGTGGTCGGCGTGGATCTGTCACAGTTCGAGGCGAATTCGCTGCGGATTGCCGACGTCGCGTCGTCCGGCAGCGGAGTGCGGGTGCGGGACGCGCAGCTGGCCGGGGATATCGATATCTCGAATGTACGTGCGGGGCAGGGGGAGTCACCCCACCCTCAGTAGGCGCGGGGGCTGGTTCTGCGGCCGCGCAGACCTTCGGGCAGGTGTCGTTCGCGCATGTCCAAGCGGGCAACATCACGGTCGCCACCACGATCAATCAGGTCGTGCCGCCACCGGTCGGCCAGGTGGTGGTCGGGCAGATTCCGCGGCGGCCGCGCTGTTTTGTGGACCGGACGGAGCTGGCCGAGTTACGTTCCGTGCTGAACGGGGAGCCGGTGGTGGTGACCGGGATGCGCGGAGTGGGCAAGACCCAACTGGCCGCCGCGCTGGCTCGTGACGACATCGACAGCGGGACAGAGTTGGTGGGGTGGGTCGACGCGGAGACCCTGGAAACCGCCTGCGCCGGTTTGGCCGAGATCGCCGAGCGGCTGGGAGTCGCTGACCCGGAAGGGGATTCGGCGGTGTCGGCGCGGCGGCTGCGCGATTGTCTGGCCGGGCGTCGTCAGGCGGGCCTGCTGGTGTTCGACAATGTTGTCGATCCCGACGCGATCCGGCCACTGCTGCCGATCGCCGGCGGTACGCGGGTATTGATCACCAGCACCAATCGCGACTGCGATGCTTTGGGCCGGTCCGTCGACCTCGGCAGCTACACCCGTCAGCAATCGGTGCACTACCTCACCCAGGCCACGGGGCGACCCGACGTGGCGGACGCCGGTCTGGTCGCCGCCGCCCTCGGTGATCTGCCGCTGGCTTTGTCCTGTGCGGCCGCGACGATTACCGGTCGCCGACTCGACTACGCCCGGTACCGCGACTTGCTCGGGCAGCGGACACTGCCAGAGGTGTTGGAGCGCAAGGCCGGTCACGAATATCCGCGGTCGGTGGTGCAGGCGATCCTGCTGTCGGTCGACGCCGTCGAAGCGCGCACCGGTCGCGACGATCGCGACGACCCGGTGCTGTGGCTGCTGGCCGCGATGTCGATGCTTTCCCCGGCCGGCGTACGACGTTCGATCCTGCCCGATCTCGACGGCCGTCTCGACGAGGCGCTGGAGCGGTGCGTCACGGGATCGCTGCTGTCCTGGTCGGCGGACGGTGATGCGGTGATCATGCACCGGCTGGTGGCCCGGGTGTTCCGCGAACGCGCCCAATCCGACGGTGTGGCAGGTGATTTCGTGTTCGCCGGGCTGGCCGTGGTCGGACCGCTGCTGACCGATGGCCGCGAGGTGTGGGCACGGCGGTACGAAGGCTTCCATGTCGTCGACCAGATCCACGCGATCTGGAACACCGGCTTGCCCGAGACGATGGACGGCGCACTGCTCGCGCAATTATTCGCGACCCGGGCGTGGGCCGTCGTCCAGTTGACCGAGGCGGCGGACTTCGCCCGCGCGTTGATCGCCGCGCACGACACGGTCATCGATTGCGGGCGGATTCTGGGTCCGGATCATCCGGACACGCTCATATCCCGTAGCAATCTTGCTCGTGTCCATGAATCGGCCGGGCGTCTCGACAAAGCTATTCCGCTGTATGAAGCCGTCCTGGCAGATTGCGAGCGTGTCCACGGCCCGGACCACCCCGGTACCCTGATCACCCGCCACAACCTCGCGGTCGCCTACACAACAGCGCAGCTGTTCGACAAGGCGATCCCTTTGTACCAGGCCATACTCACCGATTACGAGCGGGTCTTGGGCCACGGCCACCCGAACATTCACCTGGCGCGCATCCATCTCGCCAATGCGTACGGGGCGGCGAACCGACCCGACGAGGCCATACCTCTTTGCGAGACCACCCTCGCCGAACACGAACAGGCCTTGGGTGCGATGCACCCCGACACGCTATCCGCGCGACACGCTCTCGCCGCCGCTTATGCGTCGGCGGGACGTTTCGATGAGGCCATACCCCTGTTCGAAACCACGCTTGCCGACAGCGAACAAGTTCTGGGCGCGGATCACCCCGACACTCTGTCCGCGAGCAGCGACCTCGCCGACGTCTATCATTCGGTTGGCCGGTTCGAGCCGGCCATCGGAATTCTCGAGCCGACGCTGACCACGTACGAGCAGGTCCTCGGTCCGGATCACCCGCGCACCCTGATCGCCCACAACAATCTCGCCGCGGCTTACCAATCAGTGGGGCAGCTCGAAAGGGCTACGCGCATCCACGAGACCACTCTCGCCAGCCGCGAACGGGTGCTCGGTCCCGACCACCCGCACACTCTGATTTCCCGCAACAACCTGGCGGGCGCCTACGCGGTGGCCGGTGAGTTCGACCGTGCCATACCGCTTCTGGAGTCGGCCTTCGCGGCCCGTGAACGAGTCCTGGGCCCGCGGCACCCTGCCACCTTGCTCGCGCGCAACAACCTAGCCGAGCTCTATCAATCGGCAGGTCAGCTCGCCCGGGCAATCTCCTTTCTGGAAAACACACTCAGCGACTACACGCAGCTCTTCGGTCCCGATAACCCCCACGTTCTGATCGCCCGCAATAACCTTGCCGCCGCCTATCATTCGTCAGGCCGGTTCGATGAGGCGATAAAGCTTTTCGAGACGATGCTCGCTGCCTTCGAACGGACCCAGGGTCCGGACCATCCGATCACCGCCGCGGCACGCAGAAACCTCATCCAATTGCGCGAGTCCAAGTTCGAATGATGTGTCGTGTACGTAGTCGAATGCGGCAGTCTGTGGATTACCGTGGGGTTTTCGGCGCGGAGGGCGCTGCCGATTCGGTCGGTTCGGAAGTCTTCAGTCATGGGCGGCAATCGCGATGTCGTGGCGGATTCTTGTCATGGTGGCGTGGGTTTTGCTCTGGTCGGGACGATGGGTCCAACGTATCGGCAGGTGCGTCTGTTGACGGCGCGCGATTTGGTGGAGTGCGTTCCGGGTTCGTGTGGGGATAGCGGATAGAGTCGCCGGGCGAAGGAGGTCGGGTCGATGTATCGCGGTCGAACTGGGGTGAGCAGGCGGACGGTGCTCTGGGCAGGTGGGGTGGGGGCTGTGGTAGCCGCATTGCCGGTGTCGGCGTCTGCCGCGCCGGAGGGGCCGACGACCGTGGCGGAGTCTGCGCGGCGGGCTTGGCTTGCGGAGCAGGCGGTTGTGGCTCGGCATGTGCTGGCGGTGTGGGGTTTGCCGGGGACGTTGCTCGGGGTGATCGCGTGGCCGCCGTCGCCGTTGGAAGAGGTGTTCGAGGAGTGGGACTATTGGTTTCAGGCCCACCTTGTGGATTGCGCTATCGATGCCGCGTTGCGGGCGCCGGCGCCTGAGCGGCGGGATCGAGTTGCCGCTCTCGTCCGGGGCATTCGCACTCGCAACTTCACCGGCTGGACGAACCAGTATTACGACGATATGACCTGGCTTCTGCTGGCGCTCGAAAGAGCCGATCGCACACTCGGCGTCAGGTTTCCCGACGGCATCGATGCCTTGCGTGCGGCATCCGCAGAGAGCTGGGAACCGGAGGTCGGTGCGGTGCGCTGGCGTGTTGGTTCCGACTACTACAACGCGTGCACGAACGCCCCGACCGGTATTGCGCTGGCCCGTTTCGGTAACCTATCCCGCGCCGGCCAGCTCGCCGATTTCGTCGATACTCGATTGCGCGACAACAACTCCGGCTTGATCGTCGATGGCCTCCACGAACCGGGCGTTCGGCTCGAGACCGCTGTCTACAGCTACAACCAGGGCACCGCAATCGGCCTGGAGGCCGAATTGTCGGCGCGCACAGGCACTCCCGAATACCGCCGCCGAGCAACCGCGTTGATCGTGGCGACCAGCAAAGGTATGACCGACAACGGCGTCATCAACGGCGCGGGCGGTGGCGACGGCGGCCTGTTCATGGGCATCCTCGCTCGCTACCTCGCTCTGGCCGCAATCACCTTGCGCGACACCACCGCTGCTCAGATCGTCCACACCTCTGCCCAAGCCGCGTGGGCAAACCGCACCGACGTCAACGGCTTACCCCTGTTCGGTGCCGACTGGTCGACCCCGGCCACCGTCCCTGACCAACCCGAAGACCGAATACGACTGTCCAACGGCCGAATAGCCGCTTCCGCAACCCCGAACCGAGACCTCTCCGTGCAACTCAGCGGCTGGATGCTCCTCGAAGCCGACCACCAGCTCACCATCGCCGGCCTCTAGCGGCGAGACTCCGGGCGGGCAGCAGCAGGCGATCCAGGAGGAACACCGCGGCGGCCATCAGCAGGGCAGCGTCGAGGTAGTGGCAAGCCATGGCGCCGAGATAGGTCGGCCCACCCCAGGCGTTGGCGGTGAAGTTGGGATCGAGGCCGCCGAGGACTTGCATGCCGATTCGGAACGGGCTGTAGATCAGCAGAGCGATCGGCAGGAAGCCGAGGATCAGGCGCAGCAGGGCGGTCGGATGGTTCAGGATCGACCGGAGGGTGCGGGTGAGGCGTTGCGCCGCGGTGGTACTGAGCGGCGAGCGCAGCATGGCGATGAATGCCGGTGTGCCGCGTCTGCGTAGCACGACGACGGTGAAAGCGATGGTCGCGGCCAGCAGGAATGCATGTATTCCCCACGCCCCCGTGCCGCTCACCTGGGTTTCATGTTCCGGGGAGCGGTTGAGGTAGATCAGACCACCGGCCGCGATACCTGCCGTCAGGGAGACCGCAGCGATGACGAGCAGTGGTCGCGATAGCTGGGACCGGATGTGGTCGGCGGCGAGGTTGCGTGCTCGAGATCCCGTGTCGTAGGCGTTCATATCTCAAGCCTCGCCCGCTGACCTGGGCGTTGTCGTCATCCTCGGGCCGCGAGCTGCGCGCCCGCTCCGGGTGGACCCGACGGGGAGTATCCGACTTGCGGATGATTCGCGGCCTCGACCTCGGGGCGATGCATGCGCGCTATCGGGCCGATTACCGTCTGCGTTATGGCGATTACTACCTTGCCGCCGGAGCACACCGCGCGACCATGGCATCAACGACTGCCGGTGTTCCAGCACCGGCCGGGCGATGCCGGGCCGGACGCGATCGATATCGCGATCGCGGTCGGCTGCTTCGCGGTGTTCACGCTGCCGCTGCTGGTGGGGGCGGTCAGCGGGATCGGCTCGTTGCCCGCGATCGCGATATTAGGTGCGGCGGCGGTGGTTCCGCTGATCTTCCGGCGGCGGTGGCCGCTGGCGGTGCTCGTCGCGGTGGCCGCGGTGCTCTGCCTGGCCGCGGTGCTCGGCATTCGATTCACCCCGTGGGTGAGCAACACCGGTCCCGCGTTCGGCATCGCCGTGCTCACGCTGGCGGATCGGCGACCGCGGCGTGAGTCGCTGGTCGCGACCGGTGTGGCGCTGGTCGCGCTGTACATCACCGGGTGGGTCGCGACGGACCTGCATCTCGATCAGGAACAGGACTTCGTGCAGCTGCTGATCGCCATTCCGGCCTGGCTGATCGGCGACATGCTGCGCGCTCGGCGCGACTATCGGAACAGTCTTGCCGTGCAGCAACGGCATTGGGCCGCGGAAGAGGAACGCCGGATTCGCGCCGAGGAACGGTTGCGGGTGTCGCGCGACGTGCACGACTTGATCTCGCACACGCTGAGCATGGTCGCGGTCCGTTCGGGAGTGGCACGACTGCTGCTCGACGAGCAGCCGGGGGAGGCCCGCCAGGCGCTGGGCGCGATCGAGACGGCCAGCCGGTCGGCGCTGAACGAACTGCGGCGCGTGCTGGCGCAGACCCGCGAACCCGGGCAGCGACTCGACCCGGGCGAACCGGGGCTTGCCGAGATTTCCGGCCTGGTCGACGGCCTGCGGCACGACGGCCTGGCCGTGGAATATCACGTCACCGGCGAACCGGTCGACTATCCCGCGCTGTTGCAGACCACGGTCTATCGCATCGTGCAGGAGGCGCTCACCAACGTGGTCAAGCACGCGCACACCGACCGCGCGCGGATCGAGATCCGGCATGCGCCGCACGAGCTGACGGTGTCCGTCGAGGATGATGGTCCGGTGGCCGAGGCCGCCGATCGGCCGGACGGCAGCGGCTCCGGCCTCGGCCTGATCGGGATGCGTGAGCGAGTGTCGTTGTTCGGCGGACGATTCGAGGCCGGCTCGCGCCCCGAGGGCGGCTTCGCCGTCGCCGCGTACTTCCCGATCGACGAGGATGCCGATGTTTCCTGAAACTGTTGCTACAACAAGCGAATCGGATCCGATCCGGGTGCTGATCGCCGATGACGAAG
Source organism: Nocardia colli (assembly GCF_008704205.1). Lineage (GTDB taxonomy): Bacteria > Actinomycetota > Actinomycetes > Mycobacteriales > Mycobacteriaceae > Nocardia > Nocardia colli. The sequence goes on from NZ_VXLC01000003.1 coordinate 361,391, forward strand.
CGTTGGTCCGCGCCGGGTTCCGTGTCCTCGTCGACTCCGCGCCGGATCTCACCGTCCTCGGCGAGGCCGGCAATGGCGGCGAAGCGGTGCGGCTCACTCGGCAACTGCGACCCGACGTGGTGCTGATGGACATCCGGATGCCGATCATGGACGGCCTCGAAGCGATGCGGCACATCGCGGCCGGCGGCGCGGACGGCCCACATGTGTTGATAGTGACCACGTTCGACCAGGACGAGCACGTCTTCCAGGCGCTGCGCAGCGGCGCGAGCGGCTTCATCCTCAAGGACTCGCCGCCGGAGGAACTGCTGCACGCGATCCGCGTCGTCGCCAAGGGCGACGCACTCCTGACGCCGAGCATCACCCGCCGCATGATCAGCGCGTTCGCCCGCCAGCCCGCGGCGCCTGCCTCACCGCCGGGTGCGCTGTCCGCGCTCACCGACCGCGAGCGGGAAGTCTTCGAACACATCGCGACCGGGCGCTCCAACGCCGAAATCGCCGACACGCTCTTCGTGAGTGTCGCGACGGTCAAGACCCACGTCGGCCGCCTGCTCACCAAACTCGACGTCCGCGATCGCGCCCAATTGGTCGTTCTCGCTTACGAAACCGGCATCGTGGTGCCGGGCAGCAACTGATCAGTCCGGCTTCGGCGGTGTCTCGACGGCGATTTCGTCGCCGAGTTCGAAACCGTTGGACAGGCGCAACCGGTCGCCACTCCAAAACCGGCCCGGGTCATACCAATTGGGGCTGCGGTCCGACGGCAGCAGCCCCATCGACTGGTAGGTCGCGGCCACGATCTCCGCGCAATACGCCTTCTCCAACTCCCGGGCCGACGGCTGACGCGACTTGCGCGGCAGGCTCACCCGCCCGCGCAGCCAGCGTCCGGCCAGACCGGCGGTGGACGGGAACGGGGTTCCGTCGAGCCGTGCGATGGTGCGCAACAGGCTGTCTTCCATCTCCCGGGTGGCCGGACGATTCAACTGCCGAAACCAGGCCTGCTGACCGTAGCGATGCGCCCACACCAGCACGGCGTCGCGCAGACTGTGCAGCTGGACGCCGCGGTGTGTGGTGCCCGACCACATGTCGACCAGCGAGTGGCCGAGCTCGGCATGCCAGATCAGCGCGGGCATATCGTCGATCACCACCGACATGCCGACATGATTCACCGGACTGTTCGTGGTCAGCCGAATCGCCCGGTCAGCCGCCGAATGGCCGCGGAACAGCCAGATGTCGCCCGTTCTCGTCAGCTCGAGCGCTCGGTCGAGATTGATGCTCGTCCCCGTCATGGCCGTAGCCTATGCGGTATGAGGTGGTGGAAGGCAGTGGGATTGGCGGGTGCGGCCGGTGTGGTCGCCACCGGCGTGGTGGTCGTGCGGGCCGAGCGTCGTCGTCGCGCGTACACCCCGGATCAGGTTCGCGAACAACTACACGTGCGCTTCGCCCAGGCCACGTCGGCGGAGCAGGCGGTCGAAACCGCTGCTCCGGCAGCACAAGAGGCGCGCGGGATCCGGGCGCTGCTGCGGCGGTTGTTCCGGCGGTCGCAACGCTGAACCGGCGCATTCGGCTGCGCGCGGGCGGTATCCGGTGATCTGATCGATCCACCCGGCGCCGCCGAGCCGGGGCTCCGAAAGGCAGTGACATGCGCGCAGCGGTCTTGGAGACGGTCGGGAAGATCGCGATCGTGGAACGGGCCATCCCCGAACCGGGTCCGGCCGAGGTGCTGATCAAGGTCGGTGCGGTCGGGGTGTGCGGGTCGGACGTGCACTACTACGAGCACGGCCGGATCGGCGGGCACGTGGTCGAACAGCCGTTGGTGCTCGGTCATGAAGCGTCCGGCGTGGTGCTCGGGCTCGGTGCGAACGCGCGTCGGCATGCTGTCGGGCAACGGGTTTCGCTCGAGCCGGGCGTGCCGGACCTCACCTGCGTGCAGTGCCGGGCCGGGCGCTACAACCTGTGCCCGGGCATCCGGTTCTTCGGCACGCCGCCGATCGATGGCGCGTTCTGCGAATACGTCGTGCTGCACGAGGAATTCGCGCACGCGGTGCCGGATTCGCTGACCGACGAGGCGGCCGCGCTGCTCGAGCCGCTGTCGGTCGGGGTGTGGGCGTGCCGGAAAGCGCGCGTGAGCGCGGGTGATCGCGTGCTGGTGAACGGCGCGGGACCGATCGGACTCGTTTGCGCGCAAACGGCATTGGCCTTCGGGGCGGCCGAAGTGGTGATCACCGACGTGAATCTGCGACGGCTGACGCTGGCCACCGAACTGGGTTGTACGCGCGCCGTGGATGTCGGCGTCACCGAGCTCGGCGACACCGGCTTCGAACCGAACGTCCTGCTGGAATGCTCCGGCCATCCGGTGGCGATCGGCGCCGCGGTGCGGACCGTGGCCAGGGCCGGACGGGTGGTGCTCATCGGCATGGGCGGCGACGATGTGCCGCTGCCGTTGCCCTACCTGCAAGAACATGAGCTGGAGCTGACCGGGACTTTCCGCTACGCCAACACGTGGCCGACGGCGATCGCGCTGGCGGCCGGCGGACACGTCGACCTCGATAGACTGGTCACCGGCAGATTCGGCCTCGAACAGGTAGCGGACGCGTTGACCAGCGGACGCGTCGACCCCGGCTCGATCAAGCCGATCGTGCTACCCGGCAGCTGATCGCGAACCCAGCCGAAATTGCCAGGGCTGCAACCTTTCACGACACGTAACGTTGCACGGCACGCCAGATCTGCACGTCGAATCGGAAGGAGCACAGAAGGATGACCACCAACTCCGAACGCCTCGCCCGAGGTGCCGCGCTCGCCGCGGTAACCGGCGCGGCCCTGCTGATGAACACCGGCACCGCCGCGGCTGACGAATGGCCGTCGAACACCGGCGGGCTCTCCGTCTACGAGACCAAGGACTTTGCCGTCCCCAGCGATCCCGACTACTGGAATCCGTTCTCCGAACGCCACCGACTGAGTTCCCCGTTCGGCACCGGCACCCGCATCGTGTGCACCGGCTTCCACGGTGTCCAACAGGACTGCTGGCAAGCCGACCTCGACGGCAACCCGCACAAGCTCAACCGCGCCCCGCTCGACGTGCCGTGGGCCGGCTCCGCCCAGACCGGACGTTACGGGCCGATCCACTACGTGTACCCGAGCTGAGTTACCGAGTCGACGCGGCGTGCCGCCTCCCTCCCGGGGATGATTTCGCCCCCACCGGCCACCTTCTTACCTCCCTTTGTCATCGGCCCGACATTGGTTTGCCGACGGTCGCGCAGCATAAGCGCTGAACACCCGGCAGCTGCCGGGTGCGCCGACGAAGAGGAGTTCGGAAGGTGCGCATCATTGCCGCAATCATGCTCGCGCTGACACTGCCCGTGGCCGGTATCGCCGGTGCGGCCGAGCCCGACGTGCCGCAGGTGTCGTCGGGCTCGGCTGTAGCCGCGGTCGTTCATTTGCCTACGCCCACTGGGTCTTTCGCGGTGGGACGGAATGTGCTGCATCTCGTCGATTCGGCCCGGTCGGATCCGTGGACGCCGGCGCAGTCGCGTGAGTTGATGGTCAGCATGTACTACCCGGCGCAGCGAGGTGGTGGTTCGCTCGCGCCGTACGCGACGGATCAGGAAAGTCGGCTTCTGCTCGATGGCGGCGGGATGGCGGGTGTCCCCGCGGAGTTGCTGAGCAAGGCGGGTACCAATGCTGTGGTGGATGCCGCGCCGGTGGCGGGCGCTTACCCGATGGTGGTGTTGTCGCCCGGGTTCACCGCGGGCCGATTCACCCTCACCGCGCTGAGTGAGGAGCTGGCGAGCCGCGGCTATGTGGTGGCCGCGGTCGATCACGCCGGTGAGACGTTCGGGACCGAGTTTCCCGGCGGCCGGATATCCACCTGCGTGGCCTGTGATCGGGTGACCGATGCCGCTTCGCTGAAGACGGTGGCCGAGACCAGAGCCCGCGACGTCGCCTTCCTGCTCGACCGACTCACCGGACCCGCGCCGATCTGGCCGCACGCCGGCCTCATCGATAAGGCGCGAATCGGCATGGCGGGCCACTCGATCGGCGGTGCGAGCGCCGCCGCCACGATGGCGGTCGACGCCAGGGTGCGCGCCGGCGTGGACATGGACGGCTCTTTCCCCGGCATCGTGCCGGCGGCGGGTCTGGGCGAACGCCCCTTCCTGATGCTCGGCGCCGACGGTGAGACCAGCCCCGGCGGCGATCCGTCGTGGGACGAGGCCTGGACCCGGCTGCACGGCTGGAAGCGATGGCTGACCCTGGCCGGCGCGGATCACGACTCGTTCATCGACACCGGCGCGCTCGCCGAGCAGGCCGGAATGCCGAGCCAGACCGCGCTGAGCGGTGCCCGGGCGGTCGAGCTGACGCGCGCAGTGGTGGCCGCGTTCTTCGACCATCAGCTGCGCGGTCTCGACGAACCGTTGCTGGACAATCCGGTAGCCGCCTTCCCGGAGATCCGATTCCACAATCCGTAACCCGGCCGATCGACTCGACGAAGGGAGCTGCGCGAGATGGGCAGCAAGATGTTGGCCGGGATCGGACTCACCGCGGCGCTGACCGCCGGCCTGATCACGGCCTGCGGCAGCGGTGAGTCCGCGAGTCCCGCATGGTGTCCGACGGTGCCGGGGCACGAGGTGTCCTGCGGCGTGCTGAAACGGCCGGTCGTCGCCGATCGGCCCGAGCTGGGCGAGCTCGACGTCAGTTACGCGCTGGTGCGACACAGTCGCCGGGACGCGCCCGTCGCGGGCACGATCGCGCCCAATCCGGGTGGGCCGGGCGGGCCGATCATCGAGCAGGCGGAGCCGGCGGTGACGTTGGCCGAGTCGCTCCTCGACGATCACGACCTGCTGCTGATCGATCCGCGCGGGACCGGATTGTCGAGCCCGTTGGACTGCGGACTCGGCGCCGAGGCGGTCGAACTGGCCAGCCGGGCTCGGCAGCGGGACGTGGTCGGGCAATGTGGTGAGCGGCTCGGACCGCGCGCGGCGGGCTACACCTCCGCGGCCACCGCCGATGATTTCGACGCCGTGCGTGCCCGGCTCGGCATCCCGAAGCTGGTGCTGTACGGCCTGTCCTACGGAACGTATCTGATGCCGATCTACGCGCAGCGGCATCCCGGCACCGTACAGTCGATCGTGTTGTCGGGCGCGTATCCGATCGATTTCGATCCGTTGTCGCGGCCGAGCGCCCAAGCGGTTTCGCTGACCCTGCACCGCATCTGCGAGCGCAGCAAGCAGTGTGACGGCGACACCGCCGTCGCCGATCTGGCGGCAACGATGGATCGATTGCGGACCGCCCCGCTCACCTTCGACGGTCTGTCGGTGACCGAAAGTCAGCTCAGCAGTTTGGTCTTCGAGTCGGCCAGCGGCGGGGTCGGGGCGGATCCGGCGACGCTCACCCCGTTGGGCGCGCTGCCCGCCGCGCTGCACAAAGCGGTGCGCGGCGACGATTCGGCGCTGCTGGAGTTCGTCAAGGCGACCGCGCCGTCGGACGACGGGGACGCGCCCCTGGCGATAGCGGTGGTCTGCAACGACTACGCCAAAGCATGGTCACCGGATATGCCGATAGCACAACGTGATTCGGCATATCGGCAAGCCCTGTCCGCGACCGCGCCCGGTGACTTCGGTGCGTTCAGTGCCGCCGGCTTCGACGGCGGCTCGAGCGACGGCGGCGACATCTGCCTGCAGTGGCCGAGTTCCGGTTCCGTACAACCGCATTCGAACGGCCTGCCGGACGTGCCGGTGCTGGTGCTTTCGGGTGATCTGGACGCGAACACCCCTGACGTCAACGGCCGGCTGGCGGCCGCGCAGTTCCGGCGGGCCACGTTCGTATCGGTCCCGAACACCGGTCATGTGCCCGGACCGGAACCGACCGGTTGTGTCGTCGGCATCGTCGACCGCTTCGTCCGCGCCACCTCGACGGACGATCTCACCTGCCTTGACCGGATACCGCCGATCGCGGTGACGGCGGTCACGAACTGATGGCCTGTGTCGCTGGTCGACGGCCCGACCAGCGACAATAGCCGGATGATCACTGCCGCCGATCGTCCCGAGCCGTGCCGAGGCGTCGGATCTCGGGTCGCGTGATGCTCCGGGCCAGGATCACCGCCGTCGCGGTCGCGGCAACCACGGTGGCCATCGTCGTCATCGTCGGCTCGTTCTACGGCAGGACCAGCGAGGTCGTCGCCGATCAGCTCGATCGCAGCCTGAACGACCGCGCGGACACCGTCCTGGCCGTGCTCGACTCCGGCGGTTCGCTGTCTCCGCGACCCGACACCGTCGAGCAGATCCTGTTACCCGACGGCACCGTGCGCCTGCTGGGCTCGGGCTACCAACCGCTACCGATCTCCGACGCGGATCGTGCGGTCGCCCGAACCGGCAGCCGCACAGTCGAATCCGACCTGGACGTCGACGGTCAGTCGTACGGGCTGCTCACCCGGCCGCGGCCCGGCGGCGGCGCGGTGATGGTCGCCCAGCGCTATCACGAACCGGAACGGATCGCCCGCGAATTCTTCTGGCGCGCACTCGGGATCACCATGATCGCGGTGGTGGTCGCGGCGCTGCTGAGCTGGCTGGCGATCGGCCGCATCCTGCGACCCGTGCGGCGGCTGCTCGCCGCGACCGAACGCATCAGTTCGACGCAGGACCTGCGCACGCCGCTGCCCGCCGCGGGCCGCGACGAAATAGGCCGCCTCACCGGCAGTTTCGACACCATGCTCGCCGCGTTGCGCCGCTCCCGCGACCAGCAACACCGGCTGGTGCAGGACGCCGGCCAGGAACTGCGCACACCGCTGACCTCGATCCGCGGCAGCGCCGAACTCCTGCACAGCGCCGAACTCGACGCCGAGGCCGAAACTCGCGTGCTGGCCACGCTGGTCCAGGAATCCGCCGCGCTCGACGAACTGGTGGCGGAGCTGGTCGAACTCGCCTCCGACAAGCACAGCGCGGAATCCGACGCCAGGTGACGCTATCCCGCTGCGGGGGAAGGGATTGCGAGACGTCCGGTTCGATATCCGCGAGCCGCGGCATAGATCTTGCTGCGCTCCTTGGACAGCTGGTCCTGCGGTGCGGTGATGCCGTCCGGCACGCGGAGCGTATCGAAATCGGGTTCCGCTGAAGGTGATTCGCTTCGAGTGAGCGTCAAGGTGCCGAGCGGGACTGTTTGCGTGCCGTGCCACAGCCGAGTCGGGTCGTGCACTTCGTCGATGGCGTCCGGCAAGTGCGCGGTCAGCTCGAACCGAACCGGGAGACGATCGGCCAGGTCGGTCACGAGATAGTCGCGCGGCATTGCCTGCGCCGCAACGGGATCGAGGGTCGGCAGCGGGCGCAACGGCCGCCAGCTCAATCGCGCCCATCGAGTCGCGCCCGGCGGGTACGGGGTGAATTCGCCGGTCGCCCAGCCGCCGCGCGCGTGCAGCAGTCGCTGCCCGAGGTTTGCTCCGGTCGCCGCCGCCACCTGTTCGGCGAGGTGGGCGCCGTCGTCATGCGGATCGCTGTTCACGCTGACGACGGTACGGTCTGCGCGGTCGCGAGCGTATCGGTCACCGTATCGGTCGTTCGTGACGCGCATAACGCGCCGATGGTCGGTCGCCCGGATTCCCGTACGATTCCTTCGAAATGAAACTGTTCGGACGGCGCCAGGAAAAGACGGAGCTCGAGCGGGTCCTCGATGGCGCGCGGCGTGGCACGGGGTCGGCACTGATGTTCTGGGGTGACCCGGGCATCGGGAAGACCGCGTTGCTGGAGTACGCGACCTCGACCGCGGCCGACTTCACCGTGCTGTGTTGCCGCGGCACCCGGATGGAGTCCGGTCTCGCCTTCGCCGCACTGCACGAGCTGCTGTGGCCGGTGATCGATCGGATCGACGCATTGCCGGCACCTCAGGCGGCGGCCTTGCACGGTGCCCTCGGGCGCAGCGGTGAGGCGGCGAACCGATTCCTGATCGGCGCGGCCACCCTCACGCTGCTGTCCAATTTCGCCACCGAACGACCATTGCTGATCACCGTCGACGACGCCGACCTGCTCGACGAGCCGACCGCCGAATGCCTGGCCTTCATCGCCCGGCGACTGCGCACCGAACCGATCGCGATGCTGCTCGCCGGACACGACGACCCCGCGCACGGCGGACCCTGGGAACAGATCTCCGGCGTCGAAGTCACCCCACTGTCCGACACCGACGCGAGCGACTACGTGCGGCACGAAGTCGCGGGCGCCGACGCGGACACCGTCCGCCGCACCGTGCGGATGGCCGCGGGAAACCCGTTGGCACTCCGCGAACTTCCCGGCATCAACGACGACGACGGAGAGCGGGCACCGGTCGGCCCGCTGTTGCGTCGCGCGTTCAGCGCCCGCACCGCCCGGCTCAGGCCGGCGGCCCGGACCTTGCTCCTGGTCGCGGCGGCCGAGAACCGTGGCGACGCGCGCGCGATCCGCGAGGCGGCGGCCACGCTCGGCGCGGGCCCGGCGGCCTGGGACGAAGCGCAACGATCCGGCCTGCTCGTCGTCGCCGACGGCCGAACCCGATTCCGCACCCCGCTGGTCTCGGCCGTCGTATACGAAGAAGCGCCCTTCCCGGAACGCCAAGCGGCACACCGTGCATTGGCGCAGACGATGCGCGGCCAGGACAACGAAGGGCTGCGCGCCTGGCATCTCGCCGCGGCCGCCGACGAGACCGACGAGGAGATCGCCGCACTGCTGGAGAACCACGCGCGCGACTGCTGGCGCCGCGGCGGTTATGCCACCGCCGCGCGAGCGATGCGCCGGGCGGCGGCGTTGTCACCCCTGCCCGCCGACGCGGGCAGGCGGCTAGCACTCGGCGCCAGATCCGGCTGGGAGGCAGGTCAAGTCGACACGGCCCGCGAGCTGCTCGATCGCGCCGACCGACTGGCCTCCGCGGAAGCGGTGGCGCTGGGCAGCGGCGGGCTGCGCGGCATCATCGAATTCGCCTGCGGTGATCAGGGGCGCGCGAATCGGTTGCTGCTGCGCGACACGCACTCGGTGGCGCACGCGGCCGAAGCAGTCGAGCTGGCGTGCTTGGCGATTCGAGCAGGCTGGTCGGGCGGGTCCGTCACCGCGCAGGCCGACGCGCTGCACCGGCTCGCGGAATTGGCGACCGACGCCGAATTCCCGGAGGTCACCCTCCTTTCCACGGTCGAGCAGTGGTGGAGCACCGGCCCCGGCCCGCGGCCGGTGCCGTGGACGGACGAGACGGTCGCCCAACTCGACACGGTCTCCTGGCGGCTGATGCCACCCGCGCCGCTGGGCGTCGCATGGGGCTTGGAACTTCGCCTACGAGATGTCTACCGGCACAAGGTCGACGAACTACGCCGGACGAACGCGCTCATCGGCCTGATCCTGACGACCTCCCAGACGGTGACCCTGGACATCGTCTGCGGGCGCTGGACCGAGGCGACCGCCAACGCGACGGAAACGTTGCGCCTCGCCGAGGAGATCGGCGCCGAACACGGTGCCTCCCAATGCCGTAACTCCTTGGCCTGGCTCGCCTCGTTACGTGGCGACCAGCAGGCCGTCACCGAATTAACCTCCCGCACACTGGAACTGTCGATCCCGCGCGGCGTGCGCGCACTGACCGCCGCCGCCTACTGGCACCGCGGCCAGGCCGCGCTGTTCGCCGGCCGACCGGGCGAGAGCCTGGAAGACCTGCTCCGGCTGACCGAACCCGGACACCACGCCGAACACCCGACCTTCGCCCTGCTCGCCGCCGAAGACACCGTCGAAGCGGCGTGCCGGGCGGGACGCGCCGAACAGGGTGCCGCGGCGTTGCGCCCGTTGCAGGAATGGGCCGACCGCACCGGAGCCACCTGGGCCGTGGCCGCCGCGTACCGAAGCGCCGCGCTACTCGCCACCGACGACGCGGAAGAGCTGTTCCAGCGCGCCCTCCAAGTCCCCGGCGCGGCCGAGCGCCCCTTCTGCCACGCACGCACCCGGCTGCTCTACGGCGAATGGCTGCGCCGTGCCCGCCGCCGCACCGATGCCCGGGTACAGCTGGCCGAGGCCGCCGAGGTCTTCCGCCGTCTCGGCGCCGTGCCGATGCTCGAACGCAGCCTGAACGAGCAGGAACTGACCGGTCAGCAACTGCGCCGCACCGAATCGCCGAAGGGCAGCATGGAGGCCCCGCTCACCCCGCAGGAACTGCGGGTGGCCAAGCTTGCCGCGGACGGCCTCACCAATCGCGAGATCGCCGCCCAACTGCTGATCAGCCCCCGCACGGTCGGCCATCACCTGTCCAGCGTCTTCCCGAAACTCGGGATCGTCGGACGCGGCGAACTGGCCAGGGTCGATTTCGAGAACGGCCTGCGCCTGACGGTCGACAGCTCTCCCGTGACCTAGGCCGGTGACGTCGGTCACCGACCTATTCGATGACCGATTTCAGGCGGCGCGCACACTCATAGCGTCGTCGGTATGAACGACGACAACGCATCTCGGCTCACCGTGATCGTCGGTGGCGGTTCGGCCGGGGCTGTGCTCGCCGCCCGGCTCAGCGAGGATCCCGATCGACAGGTCCTCCTGCTGGAGGCGGGCCCGGCCTACGCGCCGGACGGATATCCCGACGAGGTCGCCGACAGCAGCGTGCTCGGCGGGTACACCGGGCACGACTGGGGTTACCACTCCGAGCCGGGCTATCTCGGCCACCCCGTCGCGGTTTACCGCGGCAAGGTGCTCGGCGGCAGCTCGGCGGTCAACGGGTCCGTCGCCGTTCGCGCTCTTCCGTCCGATTTCGAGCGCTGGTCGAAGAGCGGACTCGAGGGTTGGTCGTACGAGGACCTGCTGCCCGCCTTCCGGGCGTTGGAGTCCACCAGTGCGGGTGCGGACGCGCTGCACGGTCGCACCGGGCCCCTGCCCATCGAGCAGTTGACTCGCGAGGACCTCAGCCCGATGCAGCGGGCGTTCGTGGATGCCGCTCTCGCCCAGGGTATTTCGGGTGTCGATGACTTCAACGGCGCCGACCCCGACGGCGTCGGCCCGTACCCGATGAACGTGCGCGACGGTGTCCGCGTCAATACCGGCATGGCTTACCTGACCGAAGAGGTGCGCGCTCGCCCCAATCTCACGATCAGCGCCGGCCTGCTCGTCGACCGTGTGCTCTTCGAGGACGGGCGAGCGGTGGGTGTCGTCCTCGCCGACGGCACCGAGGCGCGGGCCGACGAGGTGATCCTCAGCGCGGGCGCCTACGGCAGCGCCGCGATCCTGCTGCGCTCGGGCATCGGCCCCGCCGCCGATCTTGCCGCCCTGGACATTCCGGTGGTCGCGGACCTGCCCGTCGGGCTGCGATTGCAGGATCACCCGTTCTACTACAACGCCTACGCCGCCGACCCCGATCGCATCGGTGCGCAGACGCCGGTGATCGGCGCGAAGGTCTGGACCGGTAGTTCCGAAGCGGCCGAGGGCGAACTGGATCTGCACATCACCGCCACGCACCTGTTCGACCACACCACCAGCCCCACCGGCGTCGGGTTCGTGCTCGCGGTGGCACTGGTGCGCCCGCAGTCGCAAGGCACGCTGACCCTGGTCAGCCGCGACCCGGCGGACGCGCCCCGGATCGAGCTCAACTTCCTCGCCGAGCCCGACGACCGCCGCCGCCTGATCGAGGGCATCGAACTCGCCCGCCGTCTCGGCGGCACCCTGCCGCTGGCCGAACTCGTTGTGCGCGAGCTGAATCCGGGTCCGCAGGCGGTGAGCGCCGCCGACCTCGAGGCCTCGATGCTCGCCACCCTGGACACCTACCACCACCCGACCTCCACCGCCCCGATGGGCGCGGACGACGATCCGACCGCGGTGACCGACCGGCTCGGCGCGGTGCGCGGTGTCCCCGGCCTGCGTGTGGTCGACGCCTCGATTTTCCCCGACGTCCCCTCCGCGGCGACCAACCTCACGGTCATCGCCGCTGCCGAACACATCGCCCGCCAGATCTGAAGGAAAGACGTCACTGTGACCAATTCCGTTCTCCCGCACGCCCGCAACTACATCGACGGTCAGTGGACCGACTCCACCACGCACACCGAAACTTTGAACCCGGCCACCGGTAAGGTGCTCGGCACCTTCGCCGACGCCGGCGCCGACGAGGCCCGGGCCGCAATCGCTGCCGCCCGAACCGCTTTCGACACCACCGGCTGGGCCCGCGACCGAAATCTGCGGGCGAAGGCGCTGTTCGAGATGGCGGATCACCTCCAGGCCCGCCGCGAGGAATTCATCAGCCTGCTCGCCCGCGAGAATGGAAAGATCTTGGGCGACGCGACTTTCGAGGTCGACCTGACCGTCCCGAAGTTGCGGTACTACGCCGCGCTCGCGCTGAGCGATCACGGCGGCGCGGCCGAGGTCCGGCCCGGCCTTTACTCCATGACGCTTCGGGAACCCGCGGGTGTCGCCGGTGTCATCGCACCGTGGAATTCGCCACTGGTGCTTGCTGTTCGGTCGTTCGCCCCCGCCCTGGCCGCAGGCTGCACGGTGGTGCTGAAGCTGCCCGGTCAGACCGGCTTGATCAACGGTTTGATCAGCGAGCTGGTCGCGCAGACCCAGAGCCTGCCCGCCGGAGTCATGAACGTTTTCACCGAGTCCGGCAATGACGGTGCGCCGCTGCTCATTTCGTCACCCGACGTGGACGTGGTCAGCTACACCGGCTCGACCGCGGTCGGCCGGGCGATCATGGCGAACGCCGCGCCGACGCTCAAGCCGCTGTCGCTGGAACTCGGCGGCAAGAGCCCGATGATCGTCTTCGACGACGCCGACCTCGACGCCGCGGTGCCGGTGCTGACCAAGGCGATCACCACCTTCACCGGCCAGTTCTGCATGACCGGTAGCCGAATCCTGGTGCAGCGCGGCGTCGCCGACGAACTGCGGCGCCGGATGGTCGCCGCGCTGGAAGCGGTGAAGGTCGGTCCCGGCGACGACCCGGACAGCGAGATGGGCGCGATGATCGATGAGCGCAACGCCGAGCGGGTCGAAGGCGTCGTCGCCGACGCCGCCGCGTACGCGACGGTGCTGGTGCGGGGTCGACGGGACGGCGCGTTCCTGCATCCGTCCCTCGTCGAGGTCGACGATCTGAATGCGCCCATCGTGCAGCACGAGGTATTCGGCCCGGTCGCCACCTTCGAGGTGTTCGATACCGAGGCGGAGGCGATCACTCGGGCCAATGCCACGGAATACGGTCTGGCGGCGTCGATCTGGACCCGCGACGTCGATCTGCCGCTGCGCGTCATGCGGGAGATCAAGGCGGGCACGGTCTGGACCAACACCTGGGCCATCGTGCACGACATGTTCGAGGAGGGCGGCTTCAAACAGTCCGGTCTCGGCCGCCTCAACGGTCTGCGCGGTCTCGAAGAGTTCCAAGAGACAAAGCATTTCGTGCACGCGGCCGCGCGGGGCTGAGCATGTCGTCCGTTGTCCTCGCGCATCGCGGGGATGTGGCGCTGATCGTGGCCCGAACGGTCGAACCGGGTCACGAGCAGCACTTCCAGGAGTGGGCGCGCGGGATCCTGGCGGCCGCCGCCACTACGGACGGCTACCTGGGCGGCGGCCTGTTCCATCCGGTCGCGGACGGTGACCCGTGGATCATCGTGCACCGCTTCCGGAATCAGGACGCGCTGCAAGCGTGGCTGGACTCGCCGCAGCGGGCCCGGTTCTTCGACAATTCCGCGGGACACCGGCACACCGAGGTCGCGCGGCGTGAGCTGACCGGCATGGAGACCTGGTTCGCGGACCTGAACCCCGCCGCGGTCGTCCCGCCGCGCTGGAAGATGGCGGCCAGCTCCGCTATCGGGATCTTCCCGATCTCCCTATTCGGCAGCGCGGTCCTCGCCCCGCACCTGACCGCGCTGCCGCTGGTATTGCGGACCGCCGTCTTCGCCGCGCTGTTCAGCGTCCTGATGACCTACGCGTCCATGCCACTGGTGACCCGCGCACTGCGCCGCTGGCTCCGACCGAACATCAACCCCCACAAGGAGATTCCATGACCACCGCAATCATCGGCACGGGCAACATCGGCAGTCGCCTCGCGGCCGACCTGATCGAGGGCGGCGTAGACCTGCTGCTCGCGGGCACCGACCTGGCCGGCACCCAGGCCCTCGTCGCGAAGCTCGGCGAGCGGGCGACCGCGGTCACCGTTGACCAGGCCGTCGACCAGGCGGACGTGATCATCTTCGCGGTCTGGCTCGACACCACCAAGCAGCTGCTTGCCGAATACGGTGACCAGCTGTCGGGCAAGATCCTGGTCGACCCGTCCAACCCGATCGCACCGGCCGGCGACGGCGGTTTCGTGAAGACGATCCCCGCCGACCAGTCCGCGGGCCAGATCCTGGCCGCCCTCGTCCCCGCGAACGCCAAGCTGGTCAAGGCCTTCGGCACGCTGTCCGCCGAGTCCCTCGGTTCCGCCTCCCGTCGGACACCCGAGCTCGCGGTCGGCTTCTACGCCGCGGACGACGAGGCGGCGGGCAAGACAGTCGCCGAGCTGATCACCGCGGCGGGGTTCGACCCCGTCCCGGTCGGCGGCCTCGACCAGTCCATCCGCATCGAGGTCTTCGGCGACCTGCACGAGTTCGGCGCGCTCGGCAAGGTGGTCGGCCGCACCGCGGCGCTCGCCGCGCTCTGACCTCGGACGCCGCCTTCGGCACCGCGCTGAGCTGCGCGTTCAAAATCCGTTCAGTGGGCCTCGAGGCGCCGCCCGCATCATCTGTGCCGAGTGCCGGGCACCCGCGCGGCACTCGCTCTCAGACAAGGAAGTGCATGAGTTCGGATATCAACGTCGCGATCATCTACTACTCGGCCACCGGCAGCGTGCACGCGCTGGCCCAGGCGTCCGCCGACGCCGCCGAGAAGCTGGGCGCGACCGTGCGGTTGCGCCGGGTGCACGAGCTGGCGCCGCCGGAGGCCATCGCCGCCAACCCGCGCTGGGCGGCGCACTTCGCGGCCACCAGGGACATCCCGGAAGCCGTTGTCGGCGATATGGATTGGGCCGACGTCATCCTGTTCGGCTCGCCGACCCGGTTCGGCCTGCCCGCCGCTCAGCTCAAGCAGTACATCGACCTCGCGGGCGGACTGTGGGCGCGTGGCGGGCTGGTGAACAAGGTCTGCTCGGCGTTCACCTCGACCGGCACCGCGCACGGCGGCCAGGAGACCACGATCCTGGCCATCGCCAACACCTTCTACCACTGGGGCGCGATCATCGTCCCGCCCGGCTATGCCGACCCCATCCAGCACAAGTCCGGAAACCCTTACGGCACAAGCCATGTCTCGGACAACGGCGCGATCGTGCCGGGCGAGACCGAGCTGGCCGCGATGGAATTCCAGACCCGCCGCGCCGTCGAGGTGGCCGCGGCCCTGCACCGCGGCAAGGAAGTTCGGTAACTCCAGCATGAGGAATGACGTGAACCACGATTACATCGTTGTCGGCGCCGGCTCCGCGGGCGCGGTCGTCGCGCGCCGGCTGGTCGACGCGGGGCATCGGGTGTTGCTCCTGGAAGCCGGTCCCGCCGACCGCAATCCGGCGATCCACGACCCGTTACGCTCGGTCGAGCTGTGGGGCAGCGAGGTCGACTGGGCGTTCAGCACCGAGCCGCAGACCTATGCCGACGGCCGGTCGCTGCCGTGGCCGCGGGGCAAGACCCTCGGCGGCAGCAGCGCGTTCAACGGCATGATCTACGTCCGCGGTATCGCCGCCGACTACGACGCGTGGGCGTATCAGGGTGCGGCAGGCTGGGATTGGCGCGGCGTCGAGCCGTACTTCCGCCGCCTGGAGCGGTTCGAGGACGGTGCGGACGGCCGCGGCACCGACGGGCCGCAGTACGTGCAGCGCAACCCCGGACCGGATCCGCTGGTGCGGGCGTGGGTCGCGGCCGCGCAGGAGTACGGCCTGCCGTTCAACGACGACTACAACACCGGGGACATCACCGGCGTCAGCTACACCCAGCACACCATTCGTGACCATCAGCGGCAGAGCACCTGGGTCGGCTACGGCCGCCCCGTGCAGGACAACCCCGACCTGACGGTGATCACCGGCGCGCAGACCACCCGCGTGCTGTTCGACGGAGATCAGGCGATCGGCGTCGAGTACCTGCGCGAAGGACTGCGCTACACCGCGTACGCCGACGCCGAGATCGTGCTCTCGGCAGGCGTTTTCGGCTCGCCGCAGCTGCTCATGCTCTCCGGCGTCGGCCCGGGGGAGCACCTGCGGTCGCTCGGCCTTCGGGTGCGTGCGGACCTGCCCGGCGTCGGGCAGAACCTGCAGGACCACTGGTCCAGCCCGCTGGTCTGGCGGTCCAAGCAGCCGGGTCCGGCGTGGGCCGCGCAGGGACTGGAGGCGCACTTCTTCGCCGGCACTCGCCCGGGTCTGATCGCGCCGGATATCCAGCCGCTGTTCCTGTCCTGGGTCTACCCGCTGCCGGGTGTCGAGCTGCCGGAACAGGGCTTCTCCGCGGTCGCGCAGCTGCTGCACCCGTACAGCCGGGGCGAATTGCGTTTGCGCTCTGCCGATCCCACCGCGGCGCCGATCCTGGACCCGCGCGTATTCGCCGATCCGCGCGACCTCGAGACCCTCGTGGACAACCTGGAGATGCTGCGCGCGATCACCGCCCAGGACGCCATGCGGGACTGGGTCGACGGCGAGGCGGTACCGGGACCCGGCGTGCGCACGCGCGAGCAATGGCGCGATCACGCGCGCGCCACCGTCGTCAGCGGGCATCACCAAGTCGGCACGGCCCGAATGGGTCTGGACGCCCACTCGGTCGTCGATCCGGAACTGCGGGTGCACGGCATCGCCGGCCTGCGCGTCGCCGATGCCTCGATCATGCCGACGCTGCCCAGCGGAAACACCAACGGCCCCAGCATCATGATCGGCGAGAAGGCCGCCGACCTGATCCTCGATCGGGCGGTGGAACTCGGATGACGACCACGATCACCGCGTCCGTCGCCCGCGAGGGCCTGGACGAATTCCGGGTAGAGCAACTGGAATTGGAAGATCCGCGGCCGGACGAGGTGCTCGTCCGTTACATCGCCTCGGGCTTGTGCCACACCGATCTGGAGGCCGCGCGCGGCAATGTGCCGACGCCGCGGCCGGTCGTCCTCGGACACGAAGGCGCGGGCGAGGTCGTCGCGGTGGGCTCCGCGGTCACCGGTTTCGCGGCGGGCGACCGGGTGCTGCTGAGCCTGGACTCCTGCGGCACCTGCCTGAATTGCCTCAGCGGCCAGCCTGGTTACTGCGATCGCCACATTCCGCTGAACTTCCACGCGGCGCGCGCCGACGGTTCGGTGGGCTTGCGCGACGCCGCGGGCAAGCCGGTGCACGACCACTTCTTCGGGCAGTCCTCGCACGCCACCCACGGTCTCGCGCATCCGCGCAGCCTGGTGAAGGTGGATTCGCGGACGCCGCTGGAGGTGCTCGCGCCGATGGGTTGCGGCGTGATCACCGGCGCCGGGGCGGTGCTGAACTCGCTGCGGGTGCAGGCCGGCAGCACGGTCGCCGTCTTCGGGGCGGGCGCGGTCGGGCTGAGCGCGGTACTGGCCGCGGTGGTCGCGGGCGCGGCGCAGCTCATCGTGGTCGACCGCAATGCCGAACGGCTCACGCTCGCAAGTGAACTCGGTGCCACCCACCTGGTGGATGCCACCGAGGCGGACGCGGCCGAAGCGGTGCGCGAGCTCACCGGCGGGCGCGGCGTGGACTACAGCGTCGAATCCACCGGCGTGCTCGCGGTGATGAACACCGCCATCGCCGCCCTCGCGCCGCTGGGGGCCGCGGCCATCCTCGGCGTCACCGCGCCCGAGGCGGCCCTGCAGGCGAACGTGTTCGAACTGCTGAAGGGCCGCACGGTCAGCGGGTCGGTGATGGGCCACCAGGCGCCGGGAGTGCTGATTCCACGGCTGCTGCGCCTGTACGAGGAGGGCCGATTCCCGGTGCATCGGCTGGTCCGCACCTACCCGCTGACCCAGATCAACACCGCCGTCGCCGACGTCAAAGCCGGCGCCACGGTGAAAGCGGTGCTCACCACATGACCCGCACGCAAGACCTGACCACTGGATTCACTACGAAAGGCACATCGACCATGAAGACCAAGCGCACTCGCGTCGGCCGCACCATGCTCATCGGCATGGCGGTCGCGCTGAGCATGGCCGCGACCGCGTGCTCGGCCAAGGCCGACAACAGCCCGGCCGCCGACCAGTCGTTCGAGAAGCCGTCGGTGCTGCTCGTGCACGGCGCGTTCGCCGACGGCTCCAGCTGGAGCAAGGTGGCCGAGAAGCTGCAGCGGGACGGCTACCGGGTCACCACCGCCGCGGTCCCGCTGCGCGGCCTGACCTACGACGCCGCCTACATCCGCGGTGTGCTGGACGGCATGCCGGGCAAGACCATCGTGGTCGGTCACTCCTACGGCGGCGCGGTCATCACCAATGCCGCGACCGGCTCGCCCAAGGCCGCCGGACTGGTCTACATCGCCGCGTTCGCCCCCGACAAGGGCGAAACCCTCGGTGAGCTGGACGGGCGTTTCGGCGGCCCGGCCAGCAAGATCGCCGGGCCGCGCGAGTACCCGCTGCCGGACGGCAAGGGCAACGCGCCCGAACTGGTCATCGCGCAGGACAAGTTCGGCGAGTTCTTCGCCCAGGACCTGCCCGCCACCGACGCGGCGGTCCTCGCGGCCGGGCAGCGGCCCATCGCGGTCGCCGCGTTCACCGATCCGTCCGCGGAACCGGCCTGGAAGACGGTGCCGAGCTGGACCCTCGTGGCCACGGACGACAAGATGATCCCGCCGGCCGGACAGCGCGAGATGGCCGCCCGGATCAAGGCCACGGTCGTCGAGCACGCGGGCAGCCACGCCATCGCGCTGTCGCAGCCGCAGGCCGTGGTCGACATCATCGAATCCGCGGCCGCCAAGACCGCCTGATCGGCGCCCGGCACGCCGGATATGGGCGGGCGATACCGGTCGGCTGTAATAGTCCGCCGGTATCACCGATAGTCAGGGCATGAAACGAGTACTCGCGTGCGTAGGTATCGGTGCCGCTGCTCTGCTGTTCGCTGCTCCGATCGCCTCCGCTGACCCTGACGCCGACGCCACGCTTGCCAACCGGCACGACTGGTCCGGTGAGTTCATGTCGCAGAACAACCTGCGCCTGTCGTCGCGGATCGTGATCAGTCCGTACGGCACCAGCCGGCCGATCATGTGCAGTGGCGGGGACGGGCACTATTCGCTGTTCCCGTACGACTGCACGCAGAACGACGACAACGGTGTTCCGCACCAGCTGGACCGCGTCATCGCCCTCGGCGGCGGCGGTGTCTGGCTGTACCGCTGACCGTGTCGAACTGAAGGTCCCGCCTGTTCGCAGGCGGGACCTTCATTCTGTTCAGGGGCGGTCGGGCTGACCGGACAGGTCACCGGGCAGCAAACTGAACAGCACGGAGTCGCGGCGCTCGTCCTGGGCCCGCATATGCGAGCGCAGGATGCCCTCGCGGACGAATCCGGCACGCTCGGCGACGCGCTGGGAGGCGAGGTTGTCCGGCGAGCAGGTCAGTTCCAGACGGGCGATGTCGAGTGCCTCGAAGGCCCAATGTGCCAGCAGCCGAACGGTTCTGGTGGCCGCACCGCGTCCGCGGGCCGGTGGCGCGAGCCAGTAGCCCACGCCGGCCCGCTGCTGGTCGAGGTCGATGTCGTAGACCGAGCAGCCGCCCCAGACGTGCCGCGGATCGGCGGCGTCGACGATGGCGAGGCTGAGTTTGCGGCCGCGCTCCCGATCGCGCGTCTCCTGCGCGAAGGTCTCACGTACGCGCGCCTCGGTGATCGGTTCGGCGGACAGCAGCGAGAAGCGGCGGAACTCCGGGTCGGCGTACCCGGCCAGCCGTTGATGCAGGTCGGAGGCCCGCCAAAGCCGTAGCGCGACAACGTTATCGCTGAGCGGCGGGTCGGGAATCGGTAGATCCGGCATGATTCGAACGGTAGCCGCCATGACGCTGCGTGCCCACCGGCCCGAGGTGCACAGGTCGGACCGGTACGGGCGGCTGTTCACTCGGCCGCCCTGGTGCGGAACGACCAGAGGAAGACCGGGAAGTAGTTGCCGTCGAGTTCGACGTTGTAGCCGGTCGGATCGAAGTGTTCGTAGCCACTCAGGCGGGGTACCTTGACCGGTGCGGACACCTGGGCCTCGTCGATCTGCCAGAGTTCCGGTTCGCCGGAAGGTCCGCCGACCAGAACGATTTCGATCATCTGTGACACCCTTATCACCTGACTTGCTGTGGTCGAGAAGGTCGGGAAATACCGACTACTCCGCGACCTTAGGTATGCGGCGGAGGGTGTCTAAGCGAGCGTTCCGGGGCATGGAACATCGGTCGGGCGAACGGAATTCGGCTCGATGTGCGCGAATTGCCACGAAATCGGCTATGTGGGTGGATAAACCCTGGCGTACTGAACTCGAGGGTGCGACATTAGTTGTGTAGTTGCGATACAGCGCTCTGCACGGTGTACGTGCAAACCCTATGTGGAAGTGCCGTTTCGCGTAGTCCGTGACGTAAAGTCCGGATTCGCGGGCTCGGGAACAGGCCTTTCATAAGGGAGTTGCGGATGTTGATTCCATCGCGGTCACCCAGCGTGCTCAGCGGTATGTGCAATTATCCAGCGCGGTCGCCGAGTGCGGCAGTTCGCCGAGTCGAGATCCGGTCCGATGTCTGAGTCGCTGGAGGCCGACAATCTGGTGAGCCGGGCGGCGCGGGTACTGGATCTGCTGGGGGATCAGGCGAGCCCGGTCGCGCTGTCGAATATCGCTCGATGGGCCGGAATACCGAAGACCACGGTGTGGCGGCTGCTCCGGATTCTCAGCGCGAACGGCCTGGTCGAGCGGCAGGACGTCGGATATGTCGTCGGACCCCGGCTGGTGCACATCGCGGCACTGCCGGAGGACCACGAGCTGCTGCGCGCCTCGGCCGTGCCGTTCCTGGTCGATCTGCACGTGCGAACCGGGGCGATGGTGTCGCTCGGCGTGCTGGCCGGCTCGGAGGTGCGCTACCTCGAACGGATCTACGGGCACCTCGCGGCGCGGACGCCGTCCTACGGGCGTTCCTTCGCGCCCGCCCACTGCACCGCGATCGGCAAGGTCCTGCTGGCCTACAGTCCGGACCGGCCGTTGGAGCTGACCCGGCCCGGCGCGCTGATCCCGGTCACGCCGCGATCGATCACCGATATCGACGAACTGAGCGCGCAGCTGCAGGCCGCTCGCGACCTCGGAATCGCGGTCAACGACGGGGAATTCGTGCGTGGCGTGCGCTGTGTCGCCTGCCCGGTGCTGGAGGGGCATCAGCGGCGGCCGATCGCGGCGGTGGCCATCGGCGACACGGCCTCGAGTCTCGACGTGGATCGGGCGAGTAAGCAGATCCGGCAGACCGCGTTCGCGGTGTCGGTCGCGGTCCGCGCGGCGGCGAACAGCCGGCGCGGGCACGCCATGAGCCGAAGTTGCTGAGCGATGAGATGATCTGCGCATGGATGCGGGTGTGCGGCGGGTGGCGTTGGTGACCGGAAGTTCGCGCGGACTGGGGCGCGCGATCGCGCTGCGGTTGGCGCGGGATGGAATGGCGTTGGCGGTCAACGGATTACGTGAGAGTGCGGCGGCGTGTGCGGTGGTCGGCACGATTCGGGACGAGGGCGGCGTCGCGGATCTGTTCGCCGCGGACGTGACCGACGCGGATCAGGTAGCGGGGCTGGTCGATTCGGTCGGGGAGCGGCTGGGACCCATCGAGGTGCTGGTGTTGAACGCGACCGGCCCGCAGCCGGGCTCCGCGATCACCGACACCGGGTGGGAAGATCACCTGGCGCAGCTGGCGTTCTTCGTGAAGAGCCCGGTTCTGTTCGGGCGCACGGTGATTCCGGGGATGCAGGAGCGGCGATTCGGCCGGGTCGTCACCATTGATTCCGAGGTCGCGCATCGGCCGCCGCCCGGGCACTCGCCCTACGCGGTGGCGAAGAACGCGCAGATCGGTGTCGCGACCAGTTGGGCGCGCGAGCTGGCGCCGTTCGGCATCACCGTCAATAGTGTTGCGCCGGGCTATATCCCGTTCGAGCGGCACGACGAGCGACAGCTGGAAGTCGCGGACATGGACACCGCGGGTTACCTCGCGTCGGTCCCGGTCGGTCGGATGGGGACCGTCGAGGACATCGCGCACGAGGTCAGCTTCCTCGCCTCCGACGGCGCGGGATTCGTCACCGGACAGCGCATCGTGGTCGACGGTGGACGCGCGCTCGGCGCCTGAACCGCGGCCGCACCGGACCGAATTGTCACACAGATGTGTCGCCGATCCGGACACTTGTTCACCTGGTCGTGGCCTTGCCGCACGATGCTGTATGGAGGCAGGCAAGCCGTGCGGCGCCGACTTCCGCTACCCGCTGTCATCGGCCGCGGCCTGGCAGGCGACAGTTAGGGCCATCAGAACACCACTGCTAACAGGATGCGCAGGCGCCCCGTGGTAACAGGAAGATCTACCGGCTCGGCGGCACCGGGATTCGTCGCGACGACGAGTACGGTCGCGGACGTGTTGGACATGGATCCGGGCGAACAGAGCGCCGCGCAATCGGCGACGACGACCCGGCCGATGAAGCGAGGCAGCGAGTACGCGGTGCTGTTGCGCCGGGTGCGCGACGCGGGACTGCTGGACCGGCAACTGCGGTACTACCTCGGCAAGACGGCGATCGTCGTCGGCGCGTTCGTCGCGGGGTGGGCAGCGTTCTTCCTGCTAGGCGACTCGTGGTGGCAGTTGGCCGTGGCGGTATTCCTGGCGGCGGTGTTCGCCCAGTTCGCCTTCCTCGGGCACGACGCGGGGCATCGGCAGATCTTCGGCACCCGGCGGGCCAACTACCTGTACGGGGTGCTCGCGGGCAATCTCGCGATCGGGCTGAGCATCGGGTGGTGGACCAGCAACCACAATCGGCATCACGCGCATCCGAACACCGAGGGCGCCGATCCCGACATCATGGGCATCCTGGCCCACTCCGATGGCCGGGCGCGGACCGGTAAAGGATTCCGGCGCTTCATCTTCCGGCACCAGGGCTGGCTGTTCTTCCCGATGCTGCTGCTGGAGGCGGGCAGCCTGCACTTCTCGAGTGTCCGGGCGGTGTTCAAGTGGCCGATTCCCAACCGGGTCTGGGAAGGTGTGCTGCTCGCCGCGCACTTCGCCGGCTATCTCGCCGCGGTGTTCCTCGTGCTCTCGCCGGGGAAAGCGGTCGTGTTCATCCTGGTTCAGCAGGGGCTGTTCGGGTTCTACATGGGGTGCACGTTCGCGCCGAACCACAAGGGGATGGCCGTCCTGGCCGAGGACGACGCCACCGACTTCCTCCGCCGGCAGGTGCTCACCTCGCGCAATGTGCGCGGCAGTCTGCTGGTCGACACCGCGCTGGGCGGTCTGAACTACCAGATCGAACACCACCTGTTCCCGTCCATGCCGCGAGCCAATCTGCGCCGGGCACAACCGATCGTGATCGAGTTCTGCGCCGAGATCGGGGTGCCCTATTGCCAGACCGGACTCTTCGACTCGTATGCCCAAGCGCTACAACACCTGCACAGCGTCGGTAAGGCGACGCGGCCGGTACTGTCGGAACCGCTGGCGCTGGGCGGACTTTCTGGGGACACTGTTCCCATCTGCGGGGACGTTCCCGACGGCAACACGAAAATATCCACCTGAAGAAAAGACAGCCATCGGCGCTCAAACGGACACCGGGCGCCATCGCCGACCGGGCCTCGGTCCGGCAGTGAACACGGAGTACACGATGTTATCGCGATGGAAGAACACCGCCGCATGCGCGGCAGCGATGGTCACGGCCGCCCTACCGGTCAGTGTCGCGTCGACCGCGCAGGCCGCCCCGCAGGACTGCCCCGACATGTATGTGGTTGCGGTTCCCGGCACCTGGGAGACCTCCAATTCCGACCCGGGCAAGGGGATGCTCGCGGGGGTCGCCGACAACCTGCCGGGCAATGTCCGGACCGACTACGTCGTCTACCCGGCGACCGCGTTCCCGTGGGAAGGCGACGTCTACGGCAGGTCCAAGGGCGAGGCCATCGACCATGCGCGCGGCCTGGTCGCCACCATGGCGCAGCACTGCGACAACACTCGATTCGCGCTGCTCGGTTACAGCCAGGGCGCCGACGCCGCCGGTGACCTCGCCGCGGAGATCGGCACGGGCCTCGGCGTGGTGTCGCCGAACCGCGTCGCCCTGGTCGGGCTCATCTCCGATCCGCGTCGCTCGCCGACCGACACGCTGATCGGCCCGCCCGTCGCGGGTGCGGGTGCGGGTGGCCCGCGCATCGGCGGCTTCGGCTGGCTCAGCCCGCAGACCTACACGTTCTGCGCCGCGGGCGATCTGTACTGCGCGACTCCCGACGGCGACTTCGCCGCGCGGTTCGCCGGCCTGTTCGCCCAGATGTCGAACCCGAACCCGGCGCTGTTCGGCAGCTACCAGCAGCAGGCCAACTCGCTCATCGCCGACGCCCTGGCCGCCGGCGGTCTCGGCCTGCTCGCCGACCAGCTCAACAACTCGGCCTACGAGGAGCGCAAGCGTCAGGTCGACGACTTCCTGAAGTCCGGCATCCACCAGAGCTACCCCGGCTACCCGATCGGCGGCGGTGCCACCCCGCTGACCTGGCTGCGGCAGCGACTGATCGAAGCGTCCCGCTGAGCCGGCGGTCCGGCGGCTACTCGGCCGCCGGACCGCACCCACTCAGTGCCGGCCGCGGACCAGTTCGCACAGCGCGGCCGCCTCTGCGGGGCCGGTGTCGAATCGGTCGAAGCCTTGGGGGACACCGACTCCCGCGAAGAGATCCGCCGCACCGGGCACCGGCGTGCGGACCGCGGCGTGCACTGCCGATACTCCGGTCGCGCCGATCACCTCGCTGACGTTCGACGGTCGAATACCGCCACCCGCCATCACCTCGATCGCACCGGCGGCCTGCCGCACCAGATCCTTGATCACCGCCGCGCCTTCCAGCGCGGAGCGCTGCCTGCCCGAGGTCAGCACGCGAGCGAACCCGAACGCGACCGCCTGGTCCAGCGCCCGCTGCGAAGACGCACTGACGTCGATCGCCCGATGCAGCGTGACCTCCAGGCCTTCGGCCGCCGCCACGAACGCCTTGTTGATCGGATCGAGCGCACCCGCGAGATCGAGCGCACCGACCACCACCCCGTCCGCGCCCGCCGCACGAGCCGCCTGAATATCGCGCACCATCAACGAGATCTCGTCGGCCGAGTAGTGAAAGTCGCCGGCCCGCGGCCGAATCAACACGTGCACTTGGGTTTTCACTGTTCGGGCGACCGCGAATTCGATCAGCGCGAGGCTCGGCGTCAACCCCCCGTCGGACAGACCGCCGCACAACTCGATCCGGTCCGCACCCGCCTCTTCGGCGACCCGTACTCCACCAACCGACTCGACACAGATCTCTACACGCACATCAGCGAGTATCCACGTCGCTACGGAATGTGCTTACCCAGACCGCGTCATGCCGGGTCATTGCGCTGCACGCCGGCGTTACTCGCGGTGCTGGTTACGGTGCGCGAGTGGGCGGACGCTGCGGTCCGCCGCGCCGGCTAGTTCCCGGACGGATTGCGGGTGAAGCGTACGGTGTCGTGCCACCGGTTTCCGGTCGCGTCGAGCAAGGTAAAGCCTTCCGGCTCAACGAGTTCCCGCAGCCGGGCCACGCTCAGCCGGTCCGGGTCGGGGAAGTGTTCGAAGAAGGCGAGTTGGCCGCCGGTCTTGAGGATGCGGGCGAGCGAGCGGATGCAGGCAGGCTTGTCCGGGACCTCGCCGATCACGGCCGCGAGGAACGCGACATCGAAGGTCTTGTCCGGAAAGGGCAGGCCCGCGCCGGCGTCACCGCTGTGAAAGCCGACGTTGGTGTATCCGGCGGCCTCCAGCTTGTGCCGCGCCTTGTCGAGCATCTGCGGCTGGAGGTCGAACAGCTCGAGCCTGCCGTCAGTGAGTTCGCGGGCCAGTTCGAGACTGTAGAAACCAGGCCCGGGGCCGAGCTCCAGGACCTGGTCGGTAGGGGTCAGTTCGAGTTGGTCGACGGTGTCGCGGGGGTTCGTGAAGAGCCGTCGTACGGGGTTGTCCAGTAGGAACGCGGCCTGATGCGGATAGGGGAAGTCGCCTCGACGGGTTTGTCGGAGCAGGGTGTCCAGCCAGGTGGTCGTCATATGCGCCTCCAAGAGGGAGTGGTAAGGGTTACCTTACTTTGCGGGATCCCGTTGCGCTACAACGTCGATTCGCCAGTCGCGGACAATCGCTCATAGACACCTTAGGTGACCCTAAGTTACGCTGCGCGAGTGGCTGAAACGGTATCGCTGGGCGAAGTTCAGGAAACACTGCTGATCCCGTTGTACGGGCGTGCTCGCGACGCCCGGCAACGCCGGAGCGTGCTGAGCGACCGCAAGGCAATCGAACTGGTGGAGTCGATCGACTACGACTTCGAGAAGTTCCGCGGGCCGTCGCTGGCCGGGTCGGTGCTGCGGGCGTCGATCTTCGACGAGTACGTGCGCGGCTTCCTGCGCGAGCATCCCGAGGGGACGGTCGTGGACCTGGGCTGCGGGCTGTCGACCCGGTTCGATCGCCTGGACAACGGCCGCCTGCGCTGGTTCGACCTGGACGTCGAGGACACAATGGCGTTGCGGCGCAAGTTCTTCGACGACGGCGACCGCTACACCATGATCGCCGGATCGCTGTTCGACACCGACTGGTACGCGAAGGTCGCCGAGCGATCTGGTCCGATATTCATCCTGAGCGAAGCGGTCATGCTCTACTTTCCCGAGGATCAGGTCCACGAGACCTTGCGGCAGATCGCGGCGGCGTTCCCGGCCAGCCCGTTCGCCTTCGACACCGGCGGCGCGATCATGATGAACAATCAGGACAGCAACCCGGTTTTCAAAGCTGTTCCGGCGCGGATGAAATGGATCTGCGAGGACCCGGCCACCTTGGCGCGGTACGGGTTACGGCTGCGTGAGTCGCGCACCTTCGCCAGTCCGCAACCGGCGGTCGCCGGTACCTGGCCGGCCCGGTACCGCTTCGGGCTCAAGGTCATCGGCTGGACGCCGCCCGTAAAGACCTACAAACTCAACCTCTTCACCACTGCCGATTGAGGTGAGCGCTCGAGTCGCCAGCGGCAATCATTGGGCAACGTCGCTGTGCGGTAGTGGTATTTCGACGGCGCTGCCCACAGATGTGGGGGTTCGGAAAGGGCATCGAAGGGCGGCGAGCGCGGCTAACGTAGGACGAATGTTGCCTTGGTCTGCCGAACTTGCCGGACGTCTCGACGAACACATCTTCGACAGCACGCTGCTCCGCGACAATCCGTTGAAAGACCCGCACGAACGCCCGCTGTGGGTATACGTGCCACCGGGTTACGACGAGGACAGCGATCGCCGGTATCCGTCGATCTACGTAATCCAGGGCTACACCGGCCATATCGCGATGTGGCGAAACCGGTCGGCGTTCCGGCTTCCGTTCCCGGAGGCCGCCGACGCGATGTTCGCGGCGGGCGAGGCCCCACCGGCGATCGTCGTCTACGTCGACGCCTGGACCGCTTACGGCGGCAGTCAATTCGTCGACTCGCGCGGCACCGGCCCGTACCACTCCTACCTCTGCAACGAGATCGTCCCCTGGGTGGACGCCCACTACCGCACGGTCGCCGACCGCGACCACCGCGCCATCATGGGCAAGAGCAGCGGCGGTTTCGGCGCGATGATCACCCCGATGCTCCGCCCAGACCTGTTCGGCGCCTTGGCCACCCACGCCGGTGACACCCTCTACGAGTACAGCTATATCCCCGAATTCCCGGTCGCGGTGCGCCACCTGCGCGCCTACGACGGCGATATCGAGCGCTGGTGGGCGGAGTTCCGGAACCGGGTGGCCTTCACCGAACCCGAAGACATGGTGCTCATCTCGCTCTACGCGGTCGCGGCCTGCTTCTCCCCGGCCGCGGACGGCCGCCCCGAACTGCCCTTCGACGCCCGCACCGGCGTGCTGAAACCTGAAGTCTGGCAACGCTGGCTGGACTGGGACCCGGTCCGCATGGTGCCGGTGCACGCCGAGGCGATGCGCTCGATGCGGGCGATCTGGATCGACGGCGGCACCAAGGACGAGTGGTTCCTGGACGTCGGCGGCGAAGCCTTCCGGCAGGCGCTGCTCGATGCCGGGGTGTCCGCGGACGTCATCAACTTCGAACTGTTCGACGCCGGACACGGCGGCATCGACTACCGCTACCCGATGTCGCTGGCTTGGCTGGCCAAGCACCTCGATTCGCCTCGAGCCTAGCCGTGCCACGAGTGCCATAGCGCCGCATAGGTTCCGTCGCGCGCGACCAAATCGTCGTGGGTGCCGAGCTCGACGATGCGACCGGCGTCCATCACCGCGACCCGGTCCGCGTCGTGCGCCGTCTGTAGCCGGTGCGCGATCGCGATCACCGTGCGTCCTTCGAGGACAACACCCAGTGCTCGCTCGGTGTCTCGGGCCGACGCCGGGTCCAGCTGCGCGGTGGCCTCGTCGAGCACGACGGTGTGCGGGTCGGCGAGAACTACGCGGGCCAGCGAAAGCTGTTGTGCCTGTGCGCCGTCGAGGTGGTAGTCGTTGCCTTCCAACGTGGTGTCGAGACCATTCGGCAGATTCTCGGCCCAATCAGCGCCCACCGCGGCGAGTGCGGCGCGCAACTGGGTGTCGGTGGCGTCGGGCCGGACGATGAGCAGGTTCCCCCGAACGGTGTCGTTGAAAACGTGCTTTTCCTGCGTGACCAGGACAACGTGGTGGCGCAGGCGATCCGGGTCCAGCTCCGAAATCGGCACGCCCCCAAGGTGTACCGCGCCGGTCCGCGGGGCGTCGACCCCCGCGAGAAGCCTGGCGAGCGTGGACTTGCCCGCCCCGGACGTCCCGACGACCGCGAGCCGTTCGCCCGGCCGGATATCGAGGTCGACGCCGTGCAGCACATCGCCGCGGTCGTACGCGTACCGCACGTCGGCGAGGTGGATCCGGTTGTCCGCAGGCTCCGCCGAGACAGTCGGCTTCGCTGTCGGCGCCGATGCGAGACCCTCCAATCGCGCGTAGGACGCGACGGCGGTCTGCACACCGTCCACCCACAACATGACCGTGTCCAGCGGGTCGACCAGTTGCCGCAAATACAGCGCCGCGGCGACGATGGAGCCGAGGCTGACGGCCCCTCGGCTGTGCAGCGCGCCGCCGATGAGCAGCACCGCGACCAGCGGCAGCACATACGAGACGTCCAGCGTCGGGAACAGCACTGTGCGCAGCCGCAAGGTCGCCAATCGGGCGGCGCGGGCCGTGCCGATCGCGGAAGTGGTTGTCGCACTGTGACGTTCCGCCAGGCCGAGCGCCTCGATCGTGCGCGCCCCGGCCGCGCTGGTCGCGATGAGTTCGGCCAGTTGGGAGCCGCTGGCCGCCTCGGTGCGATACGCCGCCCGGGACCTGCGCAGATACCAGCGCAGGACAACGGTGCCGACGAGCAGACAGCTGAGACTCGACACACCGAGAACCGGGTCCAGGACCAACACCGCACCGATGATGAACGCGCCCTGGATGGCGGCGACGAAAACATCCGGCGCGGCAGTCCGGAGCATCGCCGCGATGGTCGGCGCGTCGGTGGTGCCGCGCGCGATCAGGTCGCCACCGGAGACCCGCTCGACCACCGCGGCGGGCAATGCGAGGACGCGACCGAGGAACCGTTCGCGAATACGGGCCGCGGCCCGCGCACCGAAGCGATAACCGACATATCGCGCGTAACGGGTGAGCACGATCTGCGCGACCGTGCAGGCGAGGATAGCGAGGGCCAATCGATCGACGGTGCTGACCGCCGTCGGCGTTCTACCGACGGCATCCACGATCTTGCCGAGCAGCCACGGACTGGCCAGACCGGCGGCCACCGCGAGGGTATTGAGCACCAGGACTGCGGCGAATGCGACAGGGTCAGTGCGGATCTCGTTCGCCGCGGCGCGACGGATCTGCGCGGCGTCGGCGACCGGTAACGGGGTGGTCACCGGTGTGCTCCCTCGTCGGTGCCGCGCGACACGAGGGCGCGGTAGCCGGGCTCGGCCTGCAGCAGATCGTGGTGGGTGCCGGTTGCCGCGACGACTCCGTCGACCAGGTAGATCACGGTGTCCACGTGGTCGAGGACGAGCGGAGACGTGCTGGCGACCACCGTTGTCCGACCTCGTCGCGCGGCACGCAACCGAGTCGCGATCGCGGCCTCGGTGTGCGCGTCCACGGCCGACGTCGGTTCCACCGCCAGCAGGAGCTCGGGCTCGGCGTAGACCGCACGAGCCAGCCGGAGCCGTTGGCGTTGCCCGCCGGACAGATTTCCGCCCCGCGGAGTGATCGTCGAGGCGAGGCCGTCGGGCAGCGCGTCGACCACGTCGGTCGCCACCGCAACGTGCAATGCGTCGCGTATCCGACCGTCGTCGGGCGCGTGCCGGCCGGCGACGACGTCTCGGACACTCCCGGTGAAGAGGTAGGCGTCGTTGTCCGCGACCAGGATTCGACGTCGGAGCTGATCGGCGAAGACGATGTCGACGCGAACATCACCCCACGTGACATCCGATTTGGTGAACCCGCCGAGCCGATCGATGACCGCCGCACTCTCGGCCGGGTTATCGCCGACCAGCGCGGTCGACAGCCCGGGCCGCACCTCGACGCCGGAGGCGGGATCGCGCAGCATCGATGCCGCGGGCGGGGCATCGACCGTGCCGGATTCGGTGCTGCTGTCGGGCGAGATCGACAGCAAACCTGTCACTCGCCGGGCGGCAACCCGTGCGCGGGCAATATCTCCCGCGGCCTCGATGAAGAACGACACCGGAACGACCAGCATCGCGGTGTACCCGTACACGGCAACCAGACTGCCGACACTGATCGAACCCTCGGCGGCCATCCGCGCGCCCAGCCAGATCACGACCGCGAGGAACGCCGCGGGCAACCCTCGGCCGAGCGCGTCCACCCAGCTCGTAGCGACGCCTACCCGGTACCCCTGTATCACTAGAGCCTGCGAATCACTTTGGTAGCGAGCGGCATACACGGATTTGCCGCCGAGCCCGTTCAGCACCGGGAGACCGTTGAACACATCGACCAGCCGGGTGGTCAGCGTGCCCTGCTGCTCACGGTGACCGGCCCCGGCCCGCTCGATCCGATGCAGCAGCGGGCCGACGGTCAGCGCCAGGATCGGCACACCCGCCAGCACCACCACCGCGAGCAGCGGCGAGATGGAAAACATCACGACCGCGATCACCACGTATCCGACCGCGGCGCCGACACCGGGACCGGTCACGGTCAGCGACTGCGCGATCACCTGCACATCGCCGCTGCCGATCGCCACGATCTCACCGGCGGTGATCCGGCGCGACAGGTCGGCGCCGAGCCGGACGCAATGCTCGACGGTCGTCGACACCGTCTGAAAGGACGCCTCCATGCGGACCTTCGACATGGTCCGATGGCGGGCAATGCTCAACGCCGCGTTGACCACTCCGATGCCGAACAACGCGGCGACCCAGCCGGTCAGCGCAGCCAGGTCGTTCTTCGCCAGACCGTCATCGATGGCGCGTGACAGCAGATAGGGCGGCACCGTGAGCGCCACCATCCACAGGCTGCCCAGCGTCGCCCCGAGCAGGACCCGCCGGGGCTGGCTGATCACCAGCCAGAGCAGAAACCTGTTGGGACTGGACCTTTCTCGTGGTCCGGGCGGATCGGCGATCGAGGGCACTCGCTCACGATAGGTGGCGAAGATCGCGCACGGGCGCGATCGCATCCTCCGGGTCGGCGATCACGACGGTGTTGCCGCCCAATTGCTTTGCGCGGTACATGGCCGAATCGGAGCTGCGGAACAACAGCCGTGGCGTGATCGTCGGGTGCGGTTCGCAATTCGGGCCGGGTTCGAATTCCGCGGCCCCGACGCTGGCGGTGATCGTGCTCGGCAGGCCCGGCATCGTCTCGACCGCGCGCCGCAGGCGTTCGGCGACGGCGGCGAGGTCCGCGCCTTGCCCACGGCCGATGACCATGAACTCCTCGCCGCCGGTGCGCACGACGATGGCGTCGGGCGGCGCGGCCGCCCGCAGTTGCTCGGCGGTCTGGATCAGGACCTTGTCGCCGAACGAATGGCCGAAGGTGTCGTTGACCGTTTTGAACCGGTCCAGGTCGAGGGTCACGACGTAGACGCGATCGCGGCGGCGCGGCCCGAAGTACCGCGGCAGGTGCGAGTCGAGGCCGCGGCGGTTCAGCAGCTTGGTCAGCGGATCGGACAGCGCGTCCACCCGCAGCAGCCAGCTACAGAACTGCACGACGGGCAGCACCACGCCGGTCACCGCGATCACCACCAGCACGACGACGATGCCGAGCGCGACATCACCCTGCCCGTGCCCGTTGCCGGTCGGCACGCCGAGCACCATCATCGCCGACAACCCGAGAATCGACAGCACGGACCAGCCGACGTGCAGCGCCAGCACCGGCGGCCCGTGAAAGATCGTGATGTACCCGCCGGTCGTGACCAGCAATACGCAGCCCATCGCGCCCAGCAGCCGATCCTGGATCATCACGTTGTTGGCGGTGATGGCGACATCGACGGCGACGACCCACAGCAGCGATTCGCGCTCGCTCGGCCATGGCAGCGACCACCAGCGCACGGTCCATACCGCGGCCATCACGATCACGATCACCGCCTGCGCCTGCCCGGCCGGTCCGGGTTGCCCGGCCTGCGAGATCAACGCCATCACCGTGATGAATCCGAGGACGATGCCGCCCGCGCCGACCATGAACTTCAACGCCCCGAGCGCGGAGTGGGATTCGAACGTCTCGATCAGCCAGCGATAATCCACCCGGTAGCGCCACCAGGCACGAACCATCACTCGACTGTTGGTCACCGATCCACCGCCTTCGGCCGGCAAGTTGCGGATACCTGACTGTAACCAACAGTAACTGAGAGTTTGCTCCTAGTCTGTGGGCCCGGTCTCGAACCATTGCGGGATCACGTCGCGGACGAACGAGCTGATGCATTCGGCGGTCGGACCGGAGAGGATCTCGCCGACGAAGTAGATGCCGTCCCGGCCCTGGATGCCGGCCACCCGGTCGAACCAGCCGGCGCGGACCGCGGCCGCGCTCGGGTAGGCGGGCCATTCGGCGATCGTCTCGGCGATCAGTTCGGGGTCGTCGAACAGAAACAGGCTTTCCTTGGCGAGCGACCAGGCTTGTGCGTCGGAGATCGAGGTGTCGGAGTTGCTGAAGCAGACCCAGTACGGTCCCGGATTCTGTTTGTTGGCGGCGGTGATGCGGTGCATGGCCTGCTCGGGATCGGTGTCGGTGTAGCTGCCGTACGGGTCGATCACCCAGAAGCCGAGGGGCTCACCGGAATCCGCGCGCCGAGGGAAGGCGATGCGCTCCTCGCGTACTCGGATGAGGTAGCTGCGGGTCCACGCGCGCGGGCAGTTCCGTTCGGCGAACAGTTCGCGAATGTCGCCCGCGGGGAACATCTCTCGAATCTGCGCGGGGCGCGCGGTCACCACCACACGCGAATAGAGTGCACTGCGCTGCTCACCGCCGGCGGAGTAGGAGACCCGAACCCCTTGCGATGGAACGGGTTCGATGCGGGTCACCTGGCTGTCGACGGTGACGGTGAGCCGGTGGTCATCGGCGATTCGGCGCAGGAAGCTGACGAACCCGCCGTGGAAGCTCAGGCTGACCGGTCGCCGGGAACTCAGCTGCGCGACCAGCGACTGCGGCATCCGGGCGAGCAGTGCCTGCTTCTCGGTTGAATACAGCGAAAGGACCAGCTTGGCGAGTTGCGAGACATGGCCGGAGATATGCGCGTTGATATTGATGATGGTTTCGGCGGGCTGCCGCGGCCTGCGCATGTTGGCGTAGATCGCCAGCCCTTGCAACACCTCGCTGACCAGCGGTGCGTGGCGCGCCCGGTAGGTCTCCCAGGTCTCGCCTGAGGTGTGGTCGAAGGCCAATCCGCTCTGCCCGGGCGCGTGCCGGTCCCGCATCGCCCGTTCGATGATGTTCCAGGCCTCGACCAGCTGATCGATCGCCTGCTCCGGGGTCATGCTCTGGAACAGTGGCAGGAAATGCGGCGGCACGGCCGGCTGCGGTGTGCCGGAGTCGGACCGGCCGACGAAGTAGAGCGTCTCGGTTTTCGTCGGCACCGGATGGTTGCGCAGCAACTCGTCGATGGCCGTGCCCGCCATGTCCGCGCCGAAGGACTGCTGGATGACCAGGTGTGACTGGAAATCGTAGGTGTCACCGTCGACGTCGACGGTCTGGCAGTAACCGCCGAGTTGCGGTCCGGCCTCGAGCACGTCGATGTTCTCGAACCCGAGCTCGCGTAGCTTCGCCGCGGTGAGAATGCCGCTCTGGCCGGCGCCGATGACGCAGAGGGGTGCCGCGAGATCCATGGGGACTCCTACGGGTTGGTAGTCATGAGTATGCGGCACCCGGCGTCCCCGGCTCGGCGGTTTCAGGTGCGGATCAGCTTGGCCACCGTGTCGACCAGACGATCGATATCCGCGTCGTTGTTGTAGCCGTGCGGCGAGATGCGCAGGCCGCCGGCGCGGGCGGAGACCGCGATGCCCTCGGCCTGTAACTGCTTGGCGAGCAACGGGATCGGCGGGCCGTCGAGGTGCACCGCGACGATCCCGGAACGACCTTCGGCCGAGCGATCCGACAGCACGGTCGCTCCGATCGAGGTGAGACCGTCGCAGATCCGATCGCAGAGGCGGTCGACGTGCGACCAGATCGCCGGGACGCCCGCCTCGAGCAGCAGATCGATCGATGAGCCGAGCGCGGCGATACCGGTGACGTTCGGCATTCCGCCTTCCAAACGTCGTGCGGTGTCGTCGAATACGAGCTCGAGGTTGTCCCATTCCTCGCGATGCGCCACCGAGTTCCAGCCGGGCTCCAGCGGGCGCAGCGACTCCAGCCGGGAGCCGCGCACGTACAGGATGCCGCTGCCTTCCGGGCCGAGCAGCCACTTGTGGCCGTCGGCCATGGCGAAATCGACGCCCCAGTCGGCCAATTCGGCGGGGATCGCGCCGAGTCCTTGAATCACGTCCGCGCACAACAGGGCTCCGGCCGCGCGGCACGCGCGGCTCAGCGCTGCCAGGTCGACGCGCCAGCCGCGGCCGAACTGCACCCAGCTGGTGACGACCAGCTTCGGCGGCGGTCCGGCCTGGATCCGATCGATGAACGCCTCGACGGTGAGTCTTCCGCTCGGGGCTTCGGGCTGTACGCGATCGACGATCACGCCTCGATCGGCCAAGGCCAGCCACGGGTAGAGCGTGGACGGGAACTCCAGATCCGGCACGATCACGCGGTCGCCAGGGGACCAGTCGAGGCCGTTGGCGATCATCCCGAGCCCGGTGGTGGTGTTCTTGACGAACGCCACGTCGCGCGACGGCACGCCCATGAGCCGGGCCGCCGACGCTCGTACCCGTTCGATCTCGGCACTGTGGGCCGCATAGGTGAACTCGCCGTCCAGTGAAACCTCGGTCGCGCGCCGATGCATCGCGTCCACCGACGGCTGGGGCATCGGGCAGATCCCGGCGTGATTGAGATACGCCCACCGGCGCGCGGCCGGAAAGTGTTCGCGGGCAAGGGGAGTGGTACCGACTGTCGTGGGCATCTCGTAACCTCCGAATCAAGCGGACATTATGTCCACTTCTAGCTGGCTGCAGACTACGGCTTAACCGGTCACTCCGTCCACTTATTCGCGAGTGTGGTTGCCCGGTATCGAAGCGGGCGATTCGTGATCGGGGCCCGGGTGATCTGCGCAACTGGCTCGGCGTCGGATCGATGCCGGTCGGGGGCGCGGGAGTTGCCGCGCGTTATCTTCGGTCGTGACTAAAACGATGAGTTCGGTGTCGATGGGGGTAGTCGCGTGCTGATTGGTCTGTTCGCGGCGTTTCTCGCGTGTATCGGATACGGGGTGGCGTCGGTTCTCCAGGCGTATGCGGCGCGTCGGTCGGCCGCGGCGGCGGAGGCGCGAGGTGACGACGGGCAGCTGACCGAGACCGGCGCGCCGACGGTCGCGTCCACGGTCGCGGCGGTGCTGACCGTGTGGTTCATCGTCGGCACCGTGCTCGATGTGGTCGGGTTCGCCGGGAACGCGGTGTCGGCGCGATTGATTCCGCTGTTTCTCTCACAGACGATCATGAGCGCGAATCTGATCATCACCGCGGTGCTGGGGATCTTCGTGCTCGGCATCCGGTTGCATGCGCGCGACTGGGTGGCGATCTGCACGGTGATCTTCGCGCTGGCCGCGCTCGGTGCGGCCGCGGGGCACGAGGGTGGCGGTAGCGACAATCCGGTGATGCATTGGGGCGTGTTGATCGCGTCGGTGGTGTTGTTCGCCGGCAGTCAGCTGGTCGTGCGCCGGCTGGGTTCGCGGGGTGCGGTGGCCGCTGGGTTGGCGGCGGGAATGTTGTTCGGGGCGTTGGCGATCGCGGTGCGGATCGTGCAGGGGATCGATCCGTTGAACGTGGGCACACTGCTCGCCGATCCGGCCGCATGGACGATCGCGATCGCCGGCATCGGCGGGTTCTACCTGCACACCGTTGCGCTGCAACTGGGTTCGGTGAACGGGGCGACCGCGGCGTTGGTGGTCGGCGAGACGGTCATTCCGGGCATCGTCGGCGTGCTGGTGCTCGGCGACACCTCACGGCCCGGCCTCGCGTGGCTCGCGGGACTGGGCTTCGTGCTCGCCATCGGCGGCGCGGTCGCCGTGGCGGTCTTCGGCAACGTATCCCAGCTCGAGCACGCCGACGCGTAGGCGCCGCACCACTTTTGACAAACGCACGCGTGTCAGCGCGGCGAGTCTGAGTGCGGGAGGTCAGAAGTAGTGCGGCTGGTGTCGAGTGCGGCGCGGATCGTCTCGCGTAGCCAGCGCTGGGCCGGGTCGGCGTCGAGCCGGGCGTGCCAGAGCAGCCGGACCTCGATGTCCGGCAGGCCGGGGATGCGGAACCAGCGGATGCCGAGCGCTCGGCCGTACTGCTCGGCCAGGCGCTGCGGGGCCAGGCCGACGTAGTTGCTCGTGGAGACCAGCAGTGCCGCGACCGCGGCGGTCGGCACCACCGCGGCGACACGACGGTGCAGGCCCGCGGCGTCGAGCACGTCGTCGAGGGGGCCGCGCGCCCGGCCGCGGCGGGAGGCCGAGACGTGCGGGTACTCGCACAACTGGGACAACGTCGGGCGGCGGTGTTTGCCCAGCGGGCTGTCGGCGCGGACGAT
This sequence comes from Nocardia colli, assembly GCF_008704205.1. Lineage (GTDB taxonomy): Bacteria > Actinomycetota > Actinomycetes > Mycobacteriales > Mycobacteriaceae > Nocardia > Nocardia colli. Next base: position 398,601 of record NZ_VXLC01000003.1, read on the forward strand.
GCCGACGATCTGTTCCCGGTAGAGCAGGTCGTCGCGGATGTCGGGCGCGGTGACGTCGGTGGCGCCGATGTCGAGATCGACCGAACCGTCGCGCAACGCTTCGATGCTCTCGCTGCCTTCCGCGACGAACCGCAGCGTCACGTCGGGGGCTATCGCGGCGGTGGCCTCGGCGGCTGCCGCGGAGAGCGTGACGGCCACGCCGTCGTTGATGCGAATCGTGAAGGTGCGCTTCAGGTCGGCGACGCTGAGCTCGCGGTCGGCGCTGATCAGGGCCGAGGCCTCGTCGAGCAGTGAGCGCACGCGCGGGGCGGTGCGCAGCGCGAACGGGGTCGGCGCCATCCCGCGACCGGCCCGCACCAGGATCGGATCGTGCATCGCGCGCCGCAACCGGCCCAGTGCTCGGCTGGTTGCCGGGATGGAGAGGTGCAGGCGCTCGGATGCCGCCGTGACGCTGCCGTCCTGGAGTAGCGCGTCGAACACGCGAAGGAGGTTCAGGTCGAGCTGCTCGGGCATAGTTGCATCGTACGCAAGTGACTGTTGTCAAAGTTGCGTGGCATGGAATCCGGCTGAGTCCATAACGTCGTGACCATGCCATTCAATGTTTTGACCCGTGATCGTCCACCGACCTCACCGGCGAGCCCACCGAGGCCGGACACCCAACGCGGCCTGCTCGCCGTCATGTGTTCCTGTGTCGTGGTCGTCGTCGGGATGGTCGCCGCGATCAATCTGGCCGTCCCGATGCTCGCCGCGAGCGGGCTGCACCCGTCCGCGTCGACGCTCGTCTGGATCGTCGATACCTACGTCATCTTCTTCGCCTGCCTGGTGATTCCCGGTGGCGCCGCGGGAGATCGCTTCGGGCGCAAGGGAGTTCTGCTGGCCGGTCTCGGCCTGTTCGCGGCGGGCGCGCTGTTGTCGGCGGTCGCGCCGAATGTCGCTGTGCTGCTGGTCAGTCGCGCGATCACCGGTGTCGGTGCGGCCGCCGTGCTGCCCAATACGCTTGCGGTGCTGTTGCATGCGGTTCCCGCCGAACGTAAGGGCGCGACGATCGCGGTCTGGGCGTCGATGACCGGCATCGGCGGCGTGGTCGGCAATGTCGGTGGCGGAGCTATCCTTTCGGGCGGCTCGTGGCGATGGTTGTTCATTGCCGCCGTGCCGATCTCGCTGGTGCTCGTGGCCTTGGTCTGGCGGATCGCGCCGGTGTCGCCCCGGCATGATCGTGCCCTCGACCTGCCCGGCGCGGTGTTGTTCGTCGCGGCGTCGGTGGCGTTGCTGCTCGGCATCGTGCAGGGGCCGGAGTCGGGGTGGGGGAGCCCGGTCGTCGTCGGCGGGTTCGTCTGTGCCGCGGTGCTGTTCGTGGTCTGGGCGGCCGTCGAGCTGAAAGTCGAACACCCGCTGCTCGATCCGCGCTTGTTCAAGGTCCCCGGCCTGCGCAGTGCCTGCCTCGGCATGACGGCGATCTTCTTCGGCATGTTCGCGCTGTTCTACGTCAACGCGTCGTTCCTTCAGTACGGCAAGGGATTCAGCGTCCTGCGCACCGGCCTCGGCATCATTCCGCTGACCATCCCGATCATCCTCGGCGCCCGCCACGTCGGCCGCCTGTCTCAGCGCTTCGGCCTCGACGCCACCATCGCCCTGGCCTTCGGGTTCGTCGGCGGCGGACTGCTCGGCCTGTCCACCAGCAATGCGCAGACGCCTTACGTCGAGTACGCCGCCTGGTTGATCGTCACCGGAATCGGTGTGACCCTTGCCCTCCCGACCCTCTCGGGCGCAATCTCGGGCTCCCTGCCGCACGCGCAAGCCGGTGTCGGTGCCGGATTACAAGCCACCACCCGCGAATTCGGCAGCGCCCTCGGCGTCGCCGTGATCAGCACGATCCTCACCGCCCGGTTCATCGCGGCCCTGCCCACGGACATCCGCACCACCCACGACCCGCACACCGTGGCCCAGGCGCTCGCCGCCACCCCCGACCGCACCGACGACGTTGTCACGGCGTTCATCTCAGGAGCCGATCTCGCCCTGCGGATGATCGGCATCACGGTCCTGATCCTCGGCGCGCTCGTCGTGGGCCAGTCCCTGCTGTCCCGACGGGGACAGGCGCGATGACCCGACGGCGGGTCACCGATCGGTGCTGAAGGCCGCGTCGAAGGACGCGGCCGGTGGGGTGATGGCGTTGAGGCCGCGGATGAAGGTGAGGGCTTCGGGTGCGCCGGCGAGGCGGTCCATGCCGGCGTCTTCCCATTCGATGGAGATGGGGCCGGTGTAGTGGATGGCGTTGAGGGCGCGGAAGCAGTCCTCCCAGGGGACGTCGCCGCGGCCGGTGGAGACGAAGTCCCAGCCGCGGCGCAGGTCGGCCCAGGGGAGGTGGGAGGAGAGGCGGCCGCGGCGGCCGTCGCCGCAGCGGACCTTGGTGTCCTTGCAGTCGACGTGGTAGATGCGGTCGGCGAAGTCGAGGATGAAGGCGACCGGGTCGAGGTCCTGCCAGATGAAATGGGAAGGGTCCCAGTTCAAGCCGAAGGCGGGGCGGTGGTCGATGGCGGCGAGGGCGCGGACGGTGGTCCAGTAGTCGTAGGCGATCTCGCTGGGGTGCACCTCGTGGGCGAAGCGGACGCCCTCGGCGTCGAACACGTCGAGGATCGGGTGCCAGCGTTCGGCGAAGTCCTGGTAGCCGCGTTCGATGGCGTCCGCCGGGACCGGCGGGAACATGGCGACGGTGTGCCAGATGCTCGATCCGGTGAAGCCGACGATCGTGTCGACACCGAGTTGGGCGGCCGCCCTTGCGGTGTCGGCCATTTCGGTGGCGGCACGCTGACGCACGCCTTCCGGTTCGCCGTCGCCCCAGATGCGTTGCGGGACAATCGCACGGTGCCGTTCATCGATCGGATGGTCGCAGACGGCCTGGCCGACAAGGTGGTTCGACAGTGCGAACACCTGAAGTCCGTGGCGTTCGAGGGTTTCCTGCTTGCGCTTGGTGTAACCAGGATCGGCGAGTGCCTTGTCCACCTCGAAATGATCGCCGGAACAGGCGATTTCGAGTCCGTCATAGCCCCATTCGGCGGCCAGCCGGCACACTTCCTCGAACGGTAGATCCGCCCATTGCCCGGTGAACAGCGTGATCGGTCTCATGGTTGTCCTCCTCCGATAGCGGTCCAGCGCCCGTCGTCGGCCGCGCTCGCCTCGACCGCGGCCAGCACCCGCTGCACGGCGAGCCCGTCGGCGAAGCTGGGACTCGGATCCTTCCCCGCCGCGATCGCGATGACCAGGTCGGCGACCTGGTTGGTGAAGGTGTGGTCGTAGCCGAGCCCGTGCCCGGGCGGCCACCAGGCCCCGGTGTAGGGGTGCTGCGGTTCGGTCACCAGGATGCGGCGGAAACCGGCGGTCTGCGGTTCCTCGGTGTGATCGTGGAACCACAGCTCGTTCATCGACTCGAGATCGAAGGCCAGGCTGCCGTGGGTTCCGTTGAGTTCGAGGCGAAGTGCGTTCTTGCGCCCGGCGGCGACCCTGGTCGCCTCGAACGACGCGAGTCCGCCGCCGGAGAGCCGGCCGAGGAACAAGGCGGCGTCATCGACCGTGACCTGGCCGCTGCCCACGCCGTCCGGCAGCGGGCGTTCGGTGACGAACGTGTCCATCAATGCCGACACCCCCGTCAACGACTCCCCGGTGACGAACTGCGTGGCATCGATGATGTGCGCGCCGATATCGCCGAGCGCCCCGGACCCGGCACGCTGCCGATCGAGCCGCCAGCTCAGCGGTGCCTCCGGATCGGCGAGCCAATCTTGCAGATACACCGCCCGCACATGCCGGACGGTGCCGATCCGGCCCTGCGCCACCAGATTTCGGGCCAGCGCCAGCGCGGGCACCCGCCGATAACTGAACCCCACCATCGACCGCACCCCGCGCAGCGCGGCCTGCTCGGCGGCGGCGGCCATCGACTCGGCCTCGGCCACGGTGTTGGCCAGCGGCTTCTCGCACAGCACGTGCTTGCCCGCTTGCAGTGCGGCAATGGCGATTTCGGCGTGACTGTCGCCCGGCGTGCAGATATCGATCAGATCGACGTCGTCGCGATCGAGCAACTGCTTCCACGCACCGACGGCGCTCGCCCAGCCGAGCCGCCCGGCGGCGACCGTCGCCCGGCCGATGTCGCGGCCCGCGAGCGCCACCGGCACCGGCCGCCACGGCAGATCGAAAAACGCGTCCACACTGCGCCAGGCCTGCGAATGGGCGCGCCCCATGAAGGCGTGGCCGACCATGCCGATGCCGAGGGTGCGGCGGTCTGTCGAGGTCATCGGTCTCCGATCGGTTAATAGCCGTTCGCCAGGTACTGTTCGGCGTTGTCCTTGGTGACCACCGCCGAGAAGGTCGTAATCTTCGCGGGCACATCGTGTTCGGCGAGATCGCCGAGCGCCCGGCGCTGCCCGAGCAGCCGGGCCAGCGCGACCGCCGAGGACGCCATCGCCGGGCTGTAGAGCACGGTGGCTTGCAGTGGCGAGTTGCCGGTCTGGATCTCCTTCATCGCCTGCGCCGAGCCGCCCCCGCCGACCATGACGAACTCGCCGGATCGATTGGCCTGCTTGATCGCGGCCAGCACGCCGATGCCCTGATCGTCATCGTGATTCCACATCGCGTCGATCTTCTTCGTCGCCTGCAACATCTGGCTGGCCACCTGCTGACCGCCCGCCGCGGTGAAATCGGTGGATTGCCTTGCGGTGATGCGGAATCCAGCGGCGGTGACGGCGTCGTGGAACCCTCGGCTGCGTTCCTGGGTGAGCTGGAGGTTGTCGATCCCGGCGACCTCGACGATCACCGGATCGCCGATGCCCGCGTCCTTCATCTTGCGGACGATGAAACTGCCCGCGTTGACGCCCATTCCGTAGTTGTCGCCGCCGATCCAGGTCCGGTAGGCGAGTGCGGAGGCGAAGACGCGATCGAGGTTGATCACCGGAATGCCCGCGTTCATCGCGTTTTTCGCGATCTCGGTGAGTGCGTTGCCGTCGAACGGCAGGATCACCAGCACGTCGGCCTTCTGGTTGATCATCGTCTGCACCTGTTCGATCTGGCGGCTGACGTCGTTGGTGCCCTCGGTGACGTTGAGCGTCAGATCGCCGAACTTCTCCGCCTGCGCCCGCGCGTTGCGGGTGATCGCCGCGGTCCAGCCGTGATCGGCGGCGGGTGCGGAGAAGCCCACGCGCACTTGGGCTCCGGCGGCGGAGTTGTCCCCGGTACTACCGGCCACCTGCGTGCTGGCCGTGGTGTCGTTGGAGGTGCAGGCGGCGGCGAGCACGCCCGCGCCGGCGGCGAGACCGGACAGGAGGATGCCGCGGCGGGGGAGAGAGACTGTCTTGCTCATGGTGTTCCTTGATGCGTGATTCAGGTGAGGGTGGGGACCGCGCGGGCGCGGCCGAAGCGCTGGAACAGCAGGACGGCAACGATGATGGCGCCCTTGCCGATTGCCTGGATGGGTTGCTCGAGGTTGTTGAGAATGAACAGATCCTCGATCACGGTGAACACGAGCACCCCGAGGATCGACCCGGTGATCGTGCCGAAACCGCCGCTCAGCAGGGTTCCGCCGATGACCACCGCGGCGATCGCGTCCAGCTCGTAGAGCTGGCCGTTGGTGCTGGTGCCGGTGGTGGTCTGCGCGGTGAGCATGATGGCGGCGACGCCGCAGCACAGCCCCGACACCGCGTACAGGAGCAGCGTGTGGCGGCGCACGTCGATGCCCGCCAGCCGGGCCGCCTCCGGATTGCCGCCGACGGCCGCGCTGCGCCGGCCGAAGGTGGTGCGCTCCAGCACGATCCAGCCGACCGCGACCACGATGACGAAAAGGTAGACCAGCAGCGGGATGCCGAGCACCCGATTCTGTGCCAGGGCGAGCAGATCGGTGGTGACCAGCTGGGACTGCCGCCCGGAGATCTGCTCGGCGAGCCCGCGCGCGGCCACCATCATGGCGAGCGTGACGATGAACGGCACCAACCGCCCGTAGGCGATGAGCGCCCCGTTCAGCAGCCCGCAGCAGAGGCCGACGAGCAGCGCGCTGAGCACCATCCCGCCCACGCCGTAGGACTGGGTGGCGGTGGTGGTGCACCAGACCGACGCCAGCGCGATGATCGCGCCGACGGACAGGTCGATGCCGCCGCCGATGATCACGAACGTCATCCCGACGGTGACCACGCCGATCACCGAGGCCAGGGTCAGGATGGTGATCATGTTGCCGGCGCTGAGGAAGTCCTCGCCCTTGGTCAGCGCGCCGACGATCAGCAGCGCGAGTAGTGCGACGATCAGCGTCAGGTGTTTGCGTAGTTCACTGCGCCCGGTCTTGCGGCGTGGTGGCGGATCCCCCTCCGCCGCTGTTGGTTTCGCTCTCGTGCGCACTGCGGTCGTCCGGCGGATCGGATCACCGCCACGCTCGGTTCCGGCACGCTGCATCTCGGATTCGCTCACAGCGCACTCCCTTCCATGATCATCGCGATGATGTCGGGTTCGGTGAGGTCGGCCGCGGCCGCGGTGTGGATGATCTCGCCCTCGCGCAGGACAAGCACCCGATCGGCCAGCCCGAGCAGTTCCGGCAGGTCGCTGGAGACCATCAGCACCGCCACGCGGCGCTCGGCCAGACCTCTGATCTGCGCGTAGACATCGGCGCGGGCGCCGACATCGACGCCGCGGGTCGGTTCGTCGAGCAGCAGCACCCGGCAGTCCTCCAGCAGCCAGCGGGCCAGGACGGCCTTCTGCTGGTTCCCGCCGGACAACCCGCGCACGGGGTAGTCGGGGTCGGCCGGGCGGATGCCGACGCGAGCGAGCACGTCGCCGGTATCGGCTCGCGCTCTGCGCCGATCGAACCAGCCGAATCGGGAGTAGCGCGGTATCGAGGCGGCAGAGATGTTGCGGCCCAGCGATTCCAGCAGAAACAGGCCCTGAGATTTGCGTTCCTCCGGCGCCAAACCCATTCCGGCGGCGACGGCGGCGCTCGTGCTGCCGGGCCGTACCCGGCGGCCGTCGACGCGGACCTGTCCCGCCGACGCGCGGCGCGCGCCGTAGATCGTCTCCAGCACCTCCGATCGGCCCGCCCCGACCAAACCAGCGAGGCCGACGATCTCCCCGGCCTGCACCGTGAACGAGACGTCCTGGAACCGGCCGGTCAGCCCGAGCCCTGACACCTGAAGCACCTCCGCGGTGTCCTCAACGCGCGGCTGGTGTTGTGCCAGAACCGCTTCGGCCCGGTTGCCGGTCATGAGCGAGACGACCTGTTCGGTGCTGGTGGTGCGCGCGGGCAGTCCGGCGGCGACGGTGCGGCCGTCCTTGAGCACGGTGATCCGATCGCCGATGGTGCGGATCTCGTCGAGCCGATGCGAGATGTACACGACGGCAACGCCATCCGCGCGCAACTGATCGATGGTGCGAAACAGGTTGGCCACCTCGTCGTTTCCGAGCGCGGCCGATGGCTCGTCCATCACGATGAGCCGCGCGTCGTGCGACAGCGCCCGCGCCATGCTGACCACCTGCTTGGCGGCCGTCGGTAGCGTGGCGACGACCGTCTCGGGTCGCAACTCGCCGTGACCGAGGCGGTCGAGCAACGCGGTCGCGGCACGCGCGGTCGATCCGCGCCGGGTGAAGCCGGCGCGGGACTTCTCGTGGCCGAGGAAGATGTTCTCGGCGATGTCGAGTCCGTCGCAGAGATCCAATTCCTGATAGATCGTCGCGATGCCGAGCCGAGTCGCGGCCAGCGGATTGGCCAGCCGGACCGGCTTCCCGAGCCAGCTCAGCTCGCCCGAATCCGGTTGGTGCGCACCGGCGAGCACCTTGATCAGGGTGGATTTGCCCGCGCCGTTCTGCCCGAGCAGGCAGTGCACCTCGCCGGCGCGGACGTCGAGGTCGACCTGATCGAGTGCGCGTACGCCGGGGAAGTCCTTGACGATGCCTCGCATGGTCAGCACAGTGTTCATGGCCGGTGCTCCTAGCCGTGTCGTCAGGCGACGCTGAAGATATGGTCGCTGATCAGGCGCGCCGCGCCGATCACCCCGCCGAGCTCGGCCAATTCGGAGAGCACGATCGGTAGGTTGCCGGTGGCCAGCGGGGACGACCGGCGATAGACCACGCTGCGGATCTCGGCGAGCAGCGGGTGCCCGAACCCGGTCAGCCCACCGGCGATCACCACGAGTCCGGGGTTGAAGAAGCTCACCAATCCGGCCAGGGCGGTGCCGAGATGGGCGCCTGCCTCGCGAATCATCGCTACTGCCAAGGGGTCTCCGGCGGCAGCGGCGTCGGCTAGGTCGGTGGCGGTGAGTGTGCCTGCGGCGGTGAGGCGTTCGCTGAGGAAGGGGGAGCGGCCGGCGCGGGCGATGGCTTCCCGCGCCAGCGCCGCGCCGCCCGCGTACGCCTCCAGGCAGCCGCTGTTGCCGCAGGCGCAGACCGGTCCGTCGTCGGTGATCCGGAGGTGGCCGATGTCGCCCGCGCTACCGGAGACGCCACGGTAGATGCCGCCGTCTACGACGATGCCGCAGCCGATCCCGGTGCCCGCCTTGACCAAGAGGAAGTCCGCCACCGAATGCGCTGAGCCGGCCTGCATTTCGCCGAGCGCCAGGATGTTCACGTCATTGTCGACCAGGACCGGGCAGCCGAGTTCCTGCGCGATCGCCTCGCGCACCGGAAACCGATGCCAGCCCGGCATGATCGGCGGCGCGACCGGCATGCCCTCGCGGAAGCTCACCGGACCGGGCACGCCGACTCCCGCGCCGTGCAGCCGTCCGGCCATGTGTGCGTCGGTGCGTAGCTTGCCCAGGAGATCCACAGCGCGTTCCAGCACCGGGGCCGGTCCCTGCCGGATGTCGCACGGCTCGGACAGCTGCCCGAGTACCCGCAGCTCACCGTCGGTCACCGCGACGTCGATGGAGGTGGCGCCGATATCGATGGCGGCGAAACGCAGACCCGAGGCTAACGTGGCGATGGCCGATCGACGACCGCCGCTCGACGCGGCCAGCCCGCCGGCCTCGACCAGTCCGAGCTCGGCGAGCCGATCGAGTTCCACCGCCAGCTTGGAGCGGGACAGCTCCATCGGCTGACCCAGTTCCGACCGCGACTGCGGGCCCCGATCGCGCAGCAGCCGCAAAAGCCGTGCCTGGTGGGCGTTTTCCGGTCGGGCCGCGATCCGCATCAGCTACTTCTTCCTGTCCAACTGAGCGAATTCAACCGCACTTTGTCGAGTCCTGTGGGCGCTTTCGTCGAACTCGGGCAAAGTTTGTTTTTCGACAGGACAAAGTTGAGACAGGGACGGCTCGACCGGCCGCAGGACCGGATAAGGGAAGATGGCTCGATGCCCAGGCAAACCGATCGCCCAGGAAAAGTCGGTCGACCACCGCGCCTCTCGCAGGAGGCGATCGTCGCGGCCGCCGACCAGGTGCTGCGGACCGAGGGCGCGGACAGCCTGTCGATGCGGCGCGTGGCCAAGGAACTGGGCAGCACGCCGATGGCGCTGTACCACCACGTGCGGGACAAGGACGAGCTGCTGCTGCTCCTGCTGGAGTCGCACGCACAGCACATCCCGCAGCGGGAATTCCCCGACGACCCGCGCGAGCGGCTCCTCGAGGCCGCGTTCACTCTTTACGAGGGCCTCGCCGAGCGCCTCTGGATCATCGAGGTGCTGGCCTCCGACCCGGTGGTCGTGCCGGCGGCCATGGGAATGGTCGAGATGATCATCGCCGCGGCCGTCGACTATGGCTGCACCGTCGAGGAGGCCGTCGACGTGTACCGCGCCATCTGGTACTTCATCGTCGGGGATCTACTGATCCGGGCGAGCCGGGATCGCCGACGGGCCCGGCTGGCGGCGGCGTCGGCGACCGAGGCGGGCATCGACCAGCTCGACCTGACCGAACTACCCACGCTGGCGGCGATCGGCGACAAGTGGGTCGAGACGACCTCGCGCGATATTCACCGGAAGGGATTGGAAGCCATAGTGAACGGCCTCCTGCCCTCGCGCTAGCGAATCACCAGACCACGACCGAGCGCAGCACGTCGCCGTGCTGCATGGCGGTGAACGCCTTCTCGACCTCGTCGAGCGAGATGCGTTCGGTGACAAAGCGTTCCAGCGGCAGTCGGCCCTGCCGGTAGAGATCGATCAGCACCGGGAAGTCGCGCTCGGGAAGGCAATCGCCGTACCAGGACGATTTGAGTGCGCCGCCGCGCGAGAACAGGTCGATCAACGGCATGTCCAGGGTCATCTCCGGCGTGGGTACGCCGACCAGCACCACGGTGCCGGCCAGATCGCGTCCGTAGAAGGCTTGCTTCCAGGTCTCGGGACGACCGACGGCATCGATGACGACATCCGCGCCGAAGCCGTCGGTGAGTTCCTGGATCCGCTCGACCACCTCCTCGGTGCTCGCGTCGATCAGGTGGGTAGCGCCGAATTCGCTCGCCCAGGCCAGCTTTCGCGCGTCCCGGTCGACGGCGATGATGGTCTTGGCTCCGGCGAGCAGGGCGCCGGCGATCGCGGCGTCGCCGACACCGCCGCAGCCGATCACCGCGACGCTGTCGCCCCGGGACACGTTGCCGGTGTTCATCGCGGCCCCGATACCCGCCATGACACCGCAGCCGAGCAGCCCGGCGATGGCCGGGTCGGCCGCGGGATCGACCTTGGTGCACTGCTTTTCGTGCACGAGGGTCTTGTCCGCGAAGGCGCCGATGCCCAGGGCGGGCGTCAGTTCGGTGCCGTCGGCGAGGGTCATCTTCCGGCCGGCATTGCTGGTGTCGAAGCAGTACCAAGGACGGCCGCGGCGGCACGCGCGGCATTCGCCGCACACCGCGCGCCAGTTCAGCACGACGAAATCGCCTACGGCCACGTGGGTTACGGCGTCGCCGACGGTCTCCACGATCCCGGCCGCCTCGTGCCCGAGCAGGAACGGGAACTCGTCGTTGATGCCGCCCTCGCGGTAGTGCAGGTCGGTGTGGCACACCCCGCACGACTGCACGCGCACGACGACATCGTGCGATCCGGGGTCGGGGATGACCACGTCGACGATCTCGACCGGCGTTCCTTGGCGACGGGCGATGACGCCGCGCACGGTTTCGGACACGAATCCTCCTACGGGGTTGCGATGGCCGCGGGCCGCCGCTCGATCTGCTTGCGGTAGCGGGTGAACAGGCGTGCGTTGTCGATGGCGAAGACGGCCACCGGTTCGCCGGCGCGTTCGTAAAGGGCGGTGCACGACGGGGTCGACGGGTCGCCGTCGATGAAGCGCACCGCGTCGCCGGGCCGTCGGTGGCCGGCGAACTGGATCATCCGGCCGTACTGGCGCGACCAGAAGTAGGTGTTCGGGACGTTCGCGGGCGGTTCGCCGACGATGGCCGCGGCGGCGACGCGGGCTTGGGCGGTCGCGTTCGACCAGTGCTCGCTGCGGTGGTGCGCGCCCAAGGCGTCCTGATAGGCGCGGGCGCAGTCGCCGATCGCGTAGATGCCGGGAACGGCGGTGCGGCAGCAGGAATCGGTGACGAACCCGTTGTCGATGTGCAGCGGGGAGTCCTGTGCCCACTCGGTGTTGGGGATCGCGCCGATGCCGACGATCACGGCGTCGGCGGGGAGCAGGCTGCCGTCGGTGAGGCGCACTGCGCTGACGCGTTCGCCGCCGAGGAACCCGGTCACCGCGACGCCGGTGCGTAGCTGAACGCCGTGGGCGGCGTGCAGATCCGCGCACAGCGCCCCGAGCTGCGGGCCGAAGACGCCGGCCAGGGGATCGGTGGCCAGTTCGACAATGGTTACCTGCACTCCGAGAGTGGCTGCGGTCGAAGCGATTTCGGAACCGATGAGTCCGGCGCCGATGATGACGGCGTGGCGCGCGACGCTCAACGCGGCACGAATCGCCCGCGCGTCATCGATCGTGCGCAAAGTGTGTACGCCGCTGAGTCCTCGCGCGCCGGGCAGTGTGCGGGCGCGAGCGCCGGTGGCCAGCACCAGCGACTGCCCGGCGACGACCGTGCCGTTATCGAGCGCCACGCCGGGACCTATTGCGGTAGAAGCGATTCCGATTGCACTCTGACCGAGTATCCAGTGCGCGCCGAGGTCGTCGCCCAAGGTGAGATCGATATCGCCGTGCAGGAATTCCTTCGACAGCGGCGGCCGATCGTAAGGCGGGTGAACCTCCGCGCCGACCACCGTGACCTCGCTGTCGTAGCCACGTTCGCGAAGATCGCGCACCAGCGAGAACCCCGCGAGCGACGCGCCGACGACGACCACGCTCATGACGGTTCCGCCGTAACCACGATGCCGCCGTCGAGCACCCGCACCGGGTAGGTGCGCACCGGGACCTTGGCCGGCGGCCCGGAAACCCGCCCGGTGCGCAGGTCGAAACATGACTCGTGCAAAGGACATTCGACTGTGCAGTTCTCCACCCAGCCGTCGGCCAATGACGCATCCTGGTGGGTGCACGTGTCGTCGATCGCGAACAGACCCTCGTCGGTGTGGAACACCGAGATCGGCAGCCCGCCATCGGTCCGCACGGTGGCGACCTCGCCGACCGGCAGGTCCGCGAGGCGTGCGACGAACAGTTCTGTCCCGGAGGTCGCCGAGTGCTTCGCAAGGGATTCCATAAACCCTCCATGAGTTGCTTAGAGCGCAACAGGTATCGCGATACGCAACAGTGTGCGACAGGCTGGAGCCCTCGTCAACCCCTGGAATTCCCCGGTAAACAACTGGTTTCCAACGGTTGACAGGGTGCCACGACAGGCGGACTATTTGTTGCGTAATACGAATTCGTTGCGCTACTAGCAACAACGGAGGCACCCTTTGGCTCACCCGAAAGTCGTCATCATCGGAGCCGGGATCGTCGGGGCATCGCTGGCCGACGAAATGACCGCACGTGGTTGGGCCGACATCACCGTGCTCGACCGGGGACCGCTGTTCACCACCGGCGGATCCACCTCGCACGCACCAGGTTTGGTGTTCCAGACGAATCCGTCCAAGACCATGACCGAGTTCGCGCGGTACACCACCGAGAAGTTCGGCGCGCTCAGCCACCCGGCCGGTCCCGCGTTCGACGCGGTCGGCGGGCTCGAGGTGGCGACCACGCCGCAGCGCTGGCGGGATCTGCACCGCAAGTTCGGCTGGGCGCAGTCGTGGGGGATCGAGGGGCGTCTGCTGGACGCGTCCGAATGTGCGGCTAGGTACCCGCTGCTCGATGCCGACCGGATTCTCGGCGGATTCCACACTCCGGCAGACGGTTTGGCGAACGCCGTGCGCGCGGTGGAGGCGCAGGCGCGGGCGGCGATCGGTCGCGGCGCGCGCTTCTTGCCCAATCAGGAGGTTCTCGGGATTGCCGAAAGCGGCGGCCGAGTGACGGGTGTGCAGACGGCCGACGGAGTCATCGCCGCGGACATCGTCGTCTGCGCGGCCGGCTTCTGGGGCGCGGAACTGGCGAAGCAGACCGGCCTTATCCTGCCGCTGGTGCCGATGGCGCACCAGTACGCCAAGTCCGGGTCCCTTGCCGCCCTGGCGGACGGTCCCGTCGACGCCGCGCGCCTGCCGATCCTGCGGCATCAGGATCAGGACCTCTACTACCGCGTGCACGGCGATCGCCTCGGCATCGGCTACTACGGCCACCAGCCGATGCCGGTGGACATGTCGACTCTGTCCGCGGCCACCGCCGGCGAAGCGATGCCCTCGATGCTGCCCTTCACCGACGCAGACTTCGCCCCCGCGTGGCGTGAGTCCATGGAATTGCTTCCCGCGCTCGGTGATTCGAAGCCGGAAGAGGGATTCAACGGAATCTTCTCGTTCACCCCCGACGGTTTCTCGATCATGGGTGAACACCGCGACCTCGCCGGGTTCTGGGTTGCCGAGGCGGTATGGGTCACCCATTCGGCCGGTGTGGCCAAGGCGACCGCCGAATGGATCATCGACGGCGCACCCAGTACCGATGTACACGAGTGCGATCTTTACCGATTCGAAGACGTCGCGCGCAGCGGTGAATTCATCATGCAGACGAGTTCGCAGGCTTTCGTCGAGGTCTACGACATCATCCATCCGCACCAATACCGAACGGCGTTGCGCGGTCTGCGCACCAGTCCCTTCTATGCTCGCCAGAAGGACATGGGCGCGTTCTTCTTCGAGGGCGGCGGCTGGGAGCGACCCGCGTGGTATGAGGCCAATGCGGAACTGGCACAACGGCTTTGTGACGACGGAATACCGTTCCCGGAGCGCGACGACTGGTCGAGCAACTTCTGGTCGCCCATCTCCATCGCCGAAGCCCGCTGGACTCGGGAACGTGTCGCCATGTTCGACATGACCCCGCTGACTCGCTACGAGGTATCGGGCCCCGGGGCACTCGAACTCCTGCAACGACTGACCACGAACAATCTGGACAAGTCCGTCGGCTCGGTCACCTACGCACTGGTGCTCGACGAAACCGGCGGTATCCGTAGCGATGTCACCGTCGCCCGGCTGGACCCGCAACGCTTCCAGGTCGGCGTCAACGGCCCGATGGACTTCGACTGGTTCACCCGGCACCTGCCCGCCGACGGCTCGGTGACGCTGCGCGACATCACCGGCGGCACCTGCTGCATCGGCGTCTGGGGACCGAACGCGCGGGACCTGGTGCAGCCCTTGTGTTCCGACGACCTGTCGCATCAGTCGTTCAAGTACTTCCGCGCGCTGCAAACCTATCTCGGCGCCATCCCGGTCACCATGATGCGCGTCTCCTACGTCGGCGAGCTCGGCTGGGAGATCTACGCGACCGCCGAATACGGCAACGCGCTATGGGATCTGCTGTGGGCGGCGGGACAGGCACACGAGGTCATCGCGGCCGGCCGGATCGCGTTCAACAGCCTGCGCATCGAAAAGGGCTACCGCAGTTGGGGAACCGACATGACCGCGGAACACCAGCCGGCTGCCGCCGGCCTCGACTTCGCGGTCCGGATGGCCAAGCCCGACTTCATCGGCAAGACCGCCCTGGAGCAGGCCGACCCGCCGGCGAAGATCCTGCGCAGCATCGTCTTCGAGAGCCCGACGGCGGTCGTCCTCGGCAAGGAGCCGGTCTACGTCTACGGCCTGCTGGGTGGATATGTCACCAGCGCAGGCTATTCGGCCACGATCGGGCGCGGCATCGCCTACGCGTGGCTGCCCGCGTCCGTCGTCGTCGGCGATGCGGTGGAGGTCGAATACCTCGGCCGGCGTCTCATCGCGACGGTGCACGCCGAACCGGTGGTCGATCCCGAGATGTCCAGGATCAGGAGGTAGCGAGATGGCCACGGCGACAACGGGCTACGACGTCATCGTGATCGGCGTCGGCGGCATGGGCAGTGCCGCCGCCTATCACCTCGCGGCGCGCGGCCGGCGGGTGCTCGGGCTGGAGAAGTTCACCCCCGCGCACAATCGGGGCTCGAGTCACGGCGGTTCGCGCATCGTCCGGCAGTCCTATTTCGAAGACCCTGCCTACGTTCCGCTCCTGCTGCGTTCCTACGAACTCTGGGCGAAGCTGGCCGCGGACTCGGATCGTGAGGTCATCCGGCTCACCGGCGGCCTCTACCTCGGCCCGCCGGACAGCCTGACGGTCGCGGGCAGCCTGCGGGCGAGCCGCGAATGGTCGCTGCCCCACGAACTGCTGGACGCCGCCGAGATCAAGCGGCGCTTCCCGAACTTCGACCCCGCGGCGGACGACATCGGAATCTACGAATCCAACGGCGGATTCGCCCGCCCCGAACTGACCGTGCAAGCGCACATCGACCTGGCCCTGCGCGCGGGCGCGACACTGTCGTTCGGCGAAGAGGTGATCAGCTGGGCCGAAACCGATTCCGGCGTCACGGTGACCACCGCCAAGGCCACCTATCACGGCGATCAGCTCCTGATCTGCCCGGGCGCCTGGGCACCGAAACTGCTGGCCGAGTTCGGCATTCCGATCACCATCGAACGCCACGTCCTGTACTGGTTCGATCCGATCGGCGGCACCACCCCCTTCGAGGACGAGCCGATCTACATCGCCGAGGACGACTCCGGCATGCAGATCTACGGCTTCCCCGCCATCGACGGGCCGACGGGTGGCGTGAAGACCGCGTTCTTCCGCAAGGGCACCGTCTGCACACCGGAGACCATCGACCGCGTCGTCCACCCGCACGAGATCGACGCGATGCGCGACCGCGTCGCCGCCTTGCTCCCGGCCGTGGCCGGCCCGTGCGTCCACACGGCCACCTGCATGTACTCCACCACCCCGGACGAGCACTTCGTCATCGCCCGCCATCCCGGCGGCGACCGCATCACCATCGCCTGCGGCTTCTCCGGCCACGGCTTCAAATTCGTACCGGTGGTGGGCGAGATCCTTGCTGATCTGGTGATCGACGCCGCCACCAAGCACCCGATCGCCCTATTCGACCCGCAGAGGCTGGTGACCGCATGACGGCGGACCTGTCGCCGGTGAGCACACCGGCCCTGATCCCCACGCTCGGTGGCAAATGGTATGTCGACGACACCATCTTCGCGGCCGAGCAGGAACAGCTCTTCGAACGAATGTGGTTCTGCGCCATCCGAACCGGCGACCTCGCCGAACCCGGCCAGTTCAAACGAGTCCAGGTGGGCCGGGAAAGCGTCCTGATCGTGCGCGGCCGCGACGGTGCGCTGCGCGCGTTCCTGAACATCTGCCGCCACCGCGGCGCGATGCTGTGCACCGAGGACCAAGGCCAGGTCCGCCGCAACCTGCAATGCCCGTACCACGCCTGGACCTACGGCCTCGACGGCAAACTGGTCGCCGCGCCGAACATGGCCGCACTGAAGGACGCCACCGGCGCCGACATCGATCGAGTCGCCTACGGCCTGATCCCGGTGGCCCTGCGCGAATGGCTCGGCTACGCCTGGGTCTGCCTGGCCGACGAACCTCCGTCGTTCGAGCACGAGGTGATGGGCGCGGTCACCGAGCGCCTCGGCGACCCGGCCGCCATCGACGCCTACGAGATCGACACCCTCGCGGTGGGCCGCCGGGTGGTGTACGACGTCGCGGCGAACTGGAAGCTCATCGTGGAGAACTTCATGGAGTGCTACCACTGCGCGACCATCCACCCCGAACTCACCGAGGTGCTGCCCGAATTCGCCGAAGGACTGGCCGCACAGGTGTTCGTCGGCCACGGCGCGGAATTCGGCGCCGATATCGCCGGATTCACCGTCGACGGCTCACCGGGTTTCGGACGGTTGCCCGGGGTTACCCCGGAACAGGACCGCCGCTACTTCGCCATCACGGTCCGGCCGACCGTTTTCGTCAACCTGGTCCCGGACCACATCATTTTCCACCGGATGTTCCCCATGTCGGCGGACCGAACTATCGTCGAGTGTGATTGGTTGTATACCAAGGATGTGGTTGCGGCGGGACGCGATGTGTCCCGCTCCGTCGAATTGTTCCATCGGGTGAACGAACAGGATTTCGCGGCATGTGAGCGAACGCAACCCGCAATGTCGTCGCGCGCCTACCGTGAGGGCGGGGTGCTGGTGCCCGCCGAGCATCACATCGCGGAGTTCCACGAGTGGTTGTCCTGTCGGATCGGCGACGTGAGGTGACGTGCAATGAATGGTGATCCGGATCTGCTCATCGGCGGTCGATGGACGCATGCCGCCGACGGCGGGGTGCGGCAGATCATCGACCCGGCGACCGGCACCGTGGTGGCGACCGTGGACGAGGCGACGCCGGCCGACGCGCGCGACGCCGTCGCGGTCGCCCGCACCACCTTCGACGAGGGAAAGTGGGCCGCGACTCCGGTCGCCGAACGGTCCGCGCTGCTGCTGCGGATCGCCGACCTGCTGGCCCGGGACAAGGACCGGCTGGCCCGGCTCGAGACGGCGGACACCGGAAAGACGTTGGTGGAGAGCGAGATCGACATCGACGATGTCATCTCGGTGTTCCGCTACTACGCGAACGCGGTCGCGGTGCAGGCCGACCGGCTGATCGACGTGGGCGACCCGGCGGTGATCAGCCGGGTGATCCGCGAGCCGATCGGCGTGTGCGTGCTCATCGCGCCCTGGAACTACCCGCTGCTCCAGATGTCCTGGAAGGTCGCGCCCGCGCTGGCGGCCGGCTGCACCATGGTGCTCAAGCCGAGCGAGGTCACCCCGCTCACCACCATCGAATTCGCGCGGCTCGCCGAGGAGGCGGGCGTACCCGCCGGCGTGTTGAACCTGGTCCAGGGCAGCGGCGCCGTGCTCGGCCCGGCCCTGACCGACAACCCCGACGTCGACTTCATCTCGTTCACCGGCGGCCTGGCGACCGGCCGGACGATCAGCAAGGTCGCCGCCGAACACGTCACCAAGGTGGCGGTGGAACTCGGCGGCAAGAACCCGCACATCGTATTCGCCGACGCCGACTGGGAATGCGCCGTCGACCACGTCCTGACCGGCGTGTTCCTGCACTCCGGGCAGGTCTGCTCGGCGGGCACCCGGCTGATCGTCGAGGAATCCATCGCCGAGGACTTCGTCGCGGAACTGGCGAGCCGGGCCGAGCGGATCCGGGTCGGCCCCGGCCTCGACCCGGCCAGCGAGACCGGCCCGATGGTTTCCGTCGAACACCGCGCGAAGGTGGAAGCCTATGTCGCGCTGGGCATCTCGGAGGGCGCGAAGCTGGTGACCGGCGGCGCGCGGCCGACCGACCCCGCCTTGCAGGACGGCAGCTACTACCTGCCGACGATCTTCGATCGGTGCGATCGATCGATGCGCATCGTGCAGGAGGAGACGTTCGGCCCGATCCTCACGGTCGAACGATTCACCACCGAGGCCGAGGCGATCCGGCTCGGCAACGACACCGAATACGGCCTCGCCGCGGGCGTGCGCACCTCGGACGCGGCGCGCGGCGAGCGCGTGGTGCGCGCGCTGCGGCACGGCACGGTGTGGCTCAACGACTTCGGCTATTACACCGCCGGTGCGGAATGGGGCGGGTTCAAGAAGTCCGGCAACGGACGCGAACTCGGCCCGACCGGCTTGGCCGAATACCAGGAAATCAAACACATTTGGCACAACACGGCACCAAAGCCGGCGGAGTGGTTCAAGGGCGTCTGATCGTAAGCAACAAATCTCGGCCGGACAGCCCGTACGGCCGCCCGCGAAAGGCACGGTAAGCAATGGTGGTCCAGGAACACGGTGTGTCCGATGACAGCGGAATGGAGGATTTCGGCTACAAGGAATCCCTCGACCGCAGTATCGGGAAGTTCGCCAGCTTCGCGGCGGGGGTCAGTTATATCTCGATCCTCACCGGCACGTTTCAGCTGTTCTATTTCGGTTTCGGCAGCGCGGGTCCCGCGTATCTGTGGTCGTGGCCGATCGTTTTCGTCGGACAGCTGGCTGTCGCACTGTGCTTCATGGAGCTCGCCGCGCGCTATCCGGTCGCCGGGTCGGTCTACAACTGGTCCAAACAGCTCGGCAGCAGAATCGTCGGGTGGTCGTCGGGCTGGTTGATGCTGACCGCATCGATCGTGACGCTGGCCGCCGTCGTGCTGGCGTTGCAGCTGAACCTGCCCCGGTTGTGGAGTGGCTTCCAGATCATCGGGGACGGCAGTGGTGAGCACGATTACGCCACCAACGCGGTGGTGCTCGGCACGATCATGATCATCTTCACCACCACGATCAACGCGCTCGGCGTCCGGCTGATGTCGATGATCAACAGCGCCGGCGTGTTCATCGAGATCATCGCGGCGGTGCTGATCGCGATCATCTTGGCGGCCAACGCGACTCGCGGCCCGCAGGTGTTCTTCTCGACGCACGGTTACGGCGCGGGGGAGTCCGGCGGCTATCTCGGCGCGTTCCTGGTGGCCTCGCTGGCCTCGGGCTATGTCATGTACGGCTTCGACACCGCGAGTTCGCTCGGTGAGGAGACGGTGGAGCCGCGGCGGACCGCGCCTAAGGCCATCCTGCGCGCCGTGCTCGCGTCCTTCGTCATCGGCGGCGCGATTCTCGCCTTCGCGGTGATGGCGGCTCCGGATCTGGACGATCCGCAGATCGGTAGCTCCAGCGGCGGCCTGCAATACATTGTCGAGCAGGTGATGTGGGGCCCGCTCGGCACGATTTTCCTGTGCTGCATCGTCGTCGCGGTGACCGTGTGCTCGCTCGCCGTGCACACCGCCGCCATCCGGCTCACCTTCGCCATGGCCAGGGACAACGCATTGCCGTTCGGCGAGAAGCTCGCCCGGGTGCATCCGAAGACCCAGACGCCGGTCATCCCGGCCGTCCTGATCGGCGTGCTCGCCGCGCTCATCCTGGTGATCAACATCGGGCAGCCGAAGATCTTCACGGTGCTCACCTCGATCGCCATCATCATGATCTACCTGGCCTACCTGATGGTGACCGGGCCGATGCTGAAGAAGCGGCTGCGCGGACAGTGGCCGCCGAAAGAGCTTGCGGCGGGCGGGTATTTCACCATGGGCCGCTGGGGGATGATCGTCAACATCATCGCCGTGGTGTGGGGTATCGGGATGGCCTTGAATCTGGCCTGGCCGCGCGCATCCGTCTATGGCACACCCTGGTACAACACCTGGGGCGCGTTCGTCTACATCGGCGCGATCCTCGGCGCCGGCCTGCTCTGGTACATCCTGAAGGGCCGCAAGCGAATCGGCACTCTGGCATCCCACGCAGCGGAGGTACGCAATGTCTGACGCCGTGTTCGACTACGTGATCGCGGGTGGCGGGACCGCCGGGTGCGTGCTCGCCGCCCGGCTCAGCGAGGACCCGGACGTCACGGTATGTCTGCTGGAGGCGGGCCCGTCCGACGTCGGTGACCGCGCCATCCTCGAACTCACCCAGTGGATGCGTCTGCTCGATTCCGGTTACGACTGGGACTACCCGGTCGAACCGCAGGAACGCGGGAACAGCTTTCTGCGCCATGCCCGCGCGAAGGTCCTCGGCGGATGTTCCTCGCACAACTCGTGTATCGCGTTCTGGCCACCCGCGGAAAACCTCGACGAGTGGGCCGCGCTCGGTGCGAAGGGCTGGGGCGCGGCCGACGTGCTGCCGTACGTGACCCGGCTGGAGAACAACGACGCACCCGGCGACCAGCACAGCCGCAGCGGCCCGGTCCGGCTGCGCGATGTGCCGCCGGACGACCCGTGCGGCACGGCGGTGCTCGCGGCGGCCGCGGCGGTCGGGCTGCCGACGGTGCAGTTCAACCGCGGCGCCACCGTGCGCAACGGGGCGGGCTGGTTCCAGATCAACGCCGCCGAGGACGGCACGCGCATGTCGACATCGCACGCGTATCTGCATCCCGTGCTGGATTCGCGCCCGAATCTCGAGGTGCGCACCGACTGCTGGGTCAGCGAAATCCTGTTCGACGACGCGCGCGCCGCGACCGGCGTGCGGTATCTCCGGCCCGACGGCATCGGCTACGACACCGTCTCGGCACGCCGCGAAGTGATCGTGACGGCCGGCGCCATCGATACGCCGAAGTTGTTGATGCTGTCCGGGATCGGGCCCGCCGAACACCTGCGCGAGATCGGCATCCCGGTGCTGGTCGACTCGCCCGGCGTGGGCGCGAACCTGGACGATCACGTGGAAGGGCTGGTGTTCTGGGACGCCGCCCGGCCGATGGTCGCGACCTCGACGCAGTGGTGGGAGATCGGCATCTTCGCCACCCTCGACGAGTCGCTGCGGGTGCCGGACGTGATGATGCACTACGGCAGCGTGCCGTTCGACATGAACACGCTGCGCCGCGGCTATCCGACCAGCGACAACGGCTTCTGCCTGACCCCCAACGTCACGCAGGGCCGCTCGCGCGGCACGATCCGGTTGCGCAGCCGCGACTTCCGTGACCGGCCGAAGGTCGACCCGCGCTACTTCACCGATCCGGACGGCCACGACGAACGGGTAATGCTGGCCGGCGTGCGGCTGGCCCGCAAGATCGCCGAGCAGTCCCCGCTGCACGAGTGGATCGCCGCCGAACTCGCGCCCGGACCGGACGCGACGACCGACGACGAACTGCTCAGCTACATCCGCGCCACCCACAACACGGTGTACCACCCGGCCGCCACGGCCCGGATGGGCGCGGTCGACGATCCGCTGGCGGTGCTCGATCCGGAACTGCGGGTGAAGGGGGTGTCCCGGCTGCGGGTGGTCGACGCGTCGGCGATGCCGAAATTGCCCGCGGTGAACCCGAACATTACTGTCATGGCCATGGCGGAGAAGTGCGCGGATCTCGTCCGGACCACGTGAGCGGCCATGTCGGCGGAGGGCGAACTAGCCGCGTTCCTCGGCGGGCACGCGCCGTTGCAGTCGATGACCGCCACCGATCTCGACCGGCTCGCCGCGGCCTCGTCGCTGCACGAGTTCGCGGCGGGCGCGGTGATCAGCGACTATTCGGCACAGGTGCCCGACGACATCTGGATGGTGTGGACCGGCCGGGTGATCCTGCGGCGCAACGGTCCCGATGCCGCCGCGTCGTCGCTGTCGGACGAGAGCCGCACGATCGACACCGTCGAGGCCGGTGGGATCTTCGGCTACGTGCCGCTGCTCACCGGCGGCAGCGCCGAATTCGTCGCGCTGGCCACCGAAACCAGCCTGCTGATCCGGTTGCCGGGCGAGCACGTGCGCGCGCAGTTCGCGCAACCGGACGGGCTGGCGTTTCTGGCGTCGTCGGCGTGGAAGACGGTGTCCGGCAATCGAACCCCGATGGCTCAGGTGCTCGGCACCCGTCCGGCGAGCGAACTCGTCTCCGCGGAACCGATTTTCGTGACGCCCGAGACCAGCGTCCGGGACGCGGTGATCCAGATGACCGAACAGCACGTCTCGGCGGTGCTGATCCGGTTGCCGGACGGGGACTTCGGCATCTTCACCGATCAGGATCTGCGGGCCAAGGTGGTGGCCGCCGGGCTGCCGGTCGACCTGCCGATCGCGCGGGTGATGAGCGCGCCGGCCCGGCGGGTCAGCGCCGACCTGTCCGCCGAGACCGTGCTGATGGAGATGCTGGAGAGCGGCCTTCGGCACATGCCCGTGGTCGCCCGGCGCGGCGAGGTGCTCGGCGTCCTCGAAGACTCGGATCTGCTCGCGGCCTCCGCGCGGCAGAGCTTCGCCCTGCGCCGGGCGATCGGCGCGGCCACCGATGCCACACAGCTGCAGGAAGCCGCGCGCGAAATCCCCAGCACCACAGTCGATCTGTTCCGCAACGGCACCAAAGCGTCCGCGACGAGCGGCATCCTTTCCGTGGTCATCGACTCGGTGGTGCGCAAGGCGCTCGAGCTCGCGATCGCCGAGGCCGCGGACGCACCGAACGGCGGGTTCGCCTGGCTGACCCTCGGCAGCATCGCCCGGCGCGAGGCGATGCCGTCCTCGGATGTGGACAGCGCGCTGTCCTGGGCTGATGAATTGTCTACGGCGAGTGGGCAACTGCGTGCGATCGCCGAGCGCACGCACGCCATCCTGGACGCCTGCGGGCTGCCCGCGGACAGCAACGGGGCGATCGCGGCGAAGCCGAAATTCGCACGCTCCCGGTCGGAATGGACGAAGGCGGCGATGCGGTGGTTGAACGATCCGCTCGTCGATCGCGGGTTGGTCATGTCGTCGCTGTTGATCGACGGGCGGGTGGTGTGGGGTGATCCGGGGCTGCACGCGGTGCCCGCCGCGTTCGCCCGGATGCGCGCCGACTATCCGAACGCCCTGCGTCTCCAGTTGCTCGACGCATTGTCCGGCCGGGTCCGGGCGCGATCACTGCGCGACGTCCTGTCCCGGCGCGGCGGCACCTTCGATCTGAAAAGTCACGCGCTGGTCCCGATCGTCAACCTCGCCCGCTGGGGTGGGCTGGCGGCCGGTGTGACGGCCGCGGCGACGCCGGTGCGGTTGGCCGCGGCGGCCACGGCCGGGGTGATCGCCGATCGCGATGCCGCGGTACTCACCGAGGTGTTCGTCATGTTGCAGCGCATGCGGATGGTGCATCAGGTCGAGCAGCTGTCCGCCGGCCACCGGCCCGGCGACGTGGTGGTGATGTCGGAGTTGTCGCCGTTGAACCGGAGTTTGCTGAACGACGCGCTGCGTGAGATCGCGGCCGTGCAGCGACGCGTCCGCGGGATCGCGATGCCCTCGGCTTAGAATGACGGCGTCATGGCGAAACAGGATGGTGAGGACCCGGGCCGGGCCGCTGCGGTGCAGTCGGTCGACCGCGCACTGCTCGTGCTGGAGATCATCGCCAAGCTCGGTCAGGCGGGTGTCACGGAGATTGCCGCCGAACTCGGTGTGCACAAATCTACCGTCTCTCGATTGATCGCCGTGCTGGAATCGCGCGGTTACGTCGAGCAGCTCTCCGACCGCGGCAAGTACCGGCTCGGCTTCTCCATCGTCCGGCTGGCCGGATCCACCAGTGCACAGGTCGATTTGGTCGGGCAGAGCCAGGGCGCGTGCAACGCGCTGGCCGCCGAGACCGGCGAGACCACGAATATCGCTGTGCTGGACGGCAATCGGATCATCAACATCGTGGAGGCGGCCGGCACCGGGTCGATCGCGTTGCGCTCCTGGGTCGGGCAGAGCTGCCCGGCGCACGCCACGTCGAGCGGCAAGGTGCTGCTGTCCGGGCTCGAACCGGCGGCATTGCGCAAGCAGGTCGGCCCGAAGCTGGAGTCCTTCACCGGCAACACACTGACCAAGGTCGCCGATCTCGCCGCCCAGCTGGTGGAGGTGCGGGAGAACGGATGGGCAAGTGTGCGTGAGGAACTGGAGATCGGATTGAACGCGGTCGCCGCTCCCGTCTTCGACAGCAACGGGGTTATCGTTGCCGCGCTGAGCGTTTCGGGTCCGGCCTACCGCCTGTCTCCGGATCGGTTCGCGCCGATGGCCGAGCTGGCCATCGCGAGCGCCGCGGAGATCAGTCACCGGCTCGGCTACTT
This sequence comes from Nocardia colli, assembly GCF_008704205.1. Classification (GTDB taxonomy): domain Bacteria; phylum Actinomycetota; class Actinomycetes; order Mycobacteriales; family Mycobacteriaceae; genus Nocardia; species Nocardia colli. The sequence continues at coordinate 423,402 of NZ_VXLC01000003.1, forward strand.
CGGCTGATCGCGCCGGGTGCGGTTCGCCATTGACAACCCGCGCGGCCGACGATAATACTATGTTGCATATCGCGCGCCTGTTGCGCTATATGCAACAAATGTCTGTATCTGCCAACTGAATATCGCCGCACACGCAGCGGGAGATCTCCATCCGTTCGATGGAGAGCCGAAGGAGCAACACCTCCCGGGAATCTCTCAGGCCCAGTACCGCTACGCATAAGGCAACTCTGAAAAGTAGTGCACCACGCACTCGCCGACGGGGCAAACGCGCAACGCGTGAATCTCTCAGGCCATAGGACAGAGCGGGAGGAGCCACCCCCACGCATCCGCGAAAGGCTCCCCATGGCTGATCCTGCCTCCGCCCTGCGCACCGAACTCGATGTTTCGCTGCGCGAGTTCGACCCGGTCGTCGCCGCACTGGTCGACCAGGAGACCAGCCGCCAGCAACGCGGACTGGAAATGATCGCCTCGGAGAACTACGCGCCGCTCGCGGTGATGCAGGCCCAGGGCACGGTGCTCACCAACAAATACGCCGAAGGCTATCCGGGCCGCCGCTACTACGGCGGTTGTGAGTACGTCGACGAGATCGAAACCCTGGCCATCGAGCGGCTGCGTTCGCTGTTCGGCGCCGAATACGTGAATGTGCAACCGCATTCGGGTGCACAGGCGAACGCGGCGGTCATGCACGCGCTGCTGCGGCCCGGCGACGGCATCCTCGGCCTGGCGCTCGACCACGGTGGTCACCTCACCCACGGCATGAAGATCAACTTCTCCGGCCGGCTGTACAACGTTGCGGCATACCATGTTCGGGCCGAGGACCAGCTGGTCGACATGGCCGAGGTGGAGCGGCTCGCGCACGAGCATCAGCCGAAGCTGATCGTGGCCGGCTGGTCGGCTTACCCGCGGCATCTCGACTTCGCCGAATTCCGGCGCATCGCCGACGAGGTCGGCGCCTACCTGATGGTCGACATGGCCCACTTCGCCGGTCTGGTCGCGGCCGGGCTGCATCCGTCGCCGGTGCCGCACGCGCATGTCGTCACCTCGACCACGCACAAGACCCTGGGCGGGCCGCGCGGCGGATTCATCCTCGCCACCGCGGATCTGGGTAAGAAACTGGATTCGGCGGTGTTCCCCGGCCAGCAGGGCGGGCCGCTCGAGCATGTGATCGCCGCGAAGGCGGTCGCGTTCAAGATGGCGGCCGAGCCGGCCTTCCGCGACCGGCAGGAGCGGACCCTCGCGGGCGCGCGGATCCTCGCCGACCGGCTGCTGGCCGCGGACTGCCGGGCGGCAGGCATCGGAGTCGTCAGCGGCGGCACCGACGTGCACCTGGTGCTCGTCGATCTGCGCGAAGCGGAACTGGACGGAAAGCAGGCCGAGGATCTGCTGCAGACCCTCGGAATCACGGTGAACCGCAACGCGATCCCGTTCGATCCGCGCCCGCCCATGATCAGTTCCGGACTGCGGATCGGCACGCCGGCGCTGGCTGCCCGCGGCTTCGATGCCGCCGCGTTCACCGAGGTCGCCGACATCATCGCGACGGCACTGAGCGGTGGCGCGCCCACGGCGGCGTTGACCGCGCGGGTAGACGCGCTGGCGGAGCGGTTCCCGCTGTACCTCGGCTTGCGGAACCCGGCGTGACGATCAGCGTGTTCGACCTGTTCCGGGTCGGTATCGGGCCGTCGAGTTCGCACACCGTCGGGCCGATGCGCGCCGCGGCGGCGTTCGTCGAGCGGCTGAAGGACGCCGACGTGCTGCATCGGACGGCCGCACTGCGCGTTCAGCTCTACGGTTCGCTCGGCGCGACCGGGCGCGGTCACGGCAGCGTCGAGGCGATCGTGGCCGGGCTGGCCGGCGCGCAGCCGGAGAGCATCGACCCGGACACCATGGTCGCCACCGTCGCCACGGCGCGCGCCACCGGCCGGTTGTATCTCGGTGGCGTGCAGTCGATCGCGTTCGCCGTGGACAGCGATGTCGAACTGCTCGGGTTGGCCCGCTTGGCCTTTCACACCAACGGGATGCTGTTCGGCGCGTACGACGACGCCGGGCAGGTGCTGCTCGAACGCCAGTACTTCTCGGTGGGTGGCGGTTTCGTCCTCGACGAGGACGAGATCGACGGCCGGACCGTCGAAGCACCGGTCTCCGTGGCACATCCGTTCCGCTCAGCGGACGAGCTGCTCTCCATCACCGCCGCCACCGGCAAGTCGATCAGCGAGGTCGTGCTGGCCAACGAAATGTCTTGGCGCAGTGCGGATCAAGTGCGGACGGACCTCCTCGACATCTGGAAGGTGATGCGCGGCTGCGTCGACCGCGGCATGTCGACCGGGGGAGTGCTGCCGGGTTCCCTGCGGGTGCGCCGCCGCGCGGCGACCCTGTTCGAGCGCCTCGGCACCGAGGCCGAGGACAACGACCCGCTGCGCGCGATGGAGTGGGTCACCCTGTACGCGATGGCGGTCAACGAGGAGAACGCCGCAGGCGGCCGCGTCGTCACCGCGCCGACCAATGGCGCCGCGGGCATCATTCCCGCTGTGCTGCACTACATTCAGCGATTCATCGGCGGTGCGGACGAGGACAGCGTGGTCGAGTTCCTGCTCACCGCGGGCGCGATCGGCCAGCTGATGAAGGAGAACGCGTCGATCTCCGGCGCCGAGGTCGGCTGCCAGGGCGAGGTCGGTTCGGCCTGCGCCATGGCCGCGGCCGGACTCGCCGCCGTGCTCGGCGGCACGCCCGCACAGATCGAGAACGCCGCCGAGATCGGCATGGAACACAATCTCGGCCTCACCTGCGACCCGATCGGCGGACTCGTGCAGATCCCGTGCATCGAACGCAACGGCATCGCCGCGGTGAAGGCGATCACCGCGGCCCGCATGGCAATTCGCGGTGACGGCATGCATCACGTGTCGCTGGATCAGGTCATCCAGACCATGCGCGCGACCGGGGCCGACATGCTGGACAAGTACAAGGAGACCTCGCGCGGCGGGCTGGCGGTGGCCGTCGTCGAGTGCTGAGTTCAGCGGGCGGGGAAGCGGATGATCCGATCGTCGCCGGTGCGGACGTCACCGCGGCCGTCGGTGTTGGAGGTGGTGAGCCACAGCGAGCCGTCCGGCGCGACCTGCGGGGTGCGCAGCCGGCCGTAACGGTCACGCAGCTGCGCGACGGGGTTGCCGAGTGTGCCGTCGGCCAGCTGCGGAATCGTCCAGAGCCGCTCGCCGCGTAGGGCCGCGACGTACAACGTGTTCGCGGTGATCGCCAGGCCCGAGGGCGATGCTTTGCTGGTCGCCCAGGTGATCAGCGGATTGGTGTAGCGGCCGCCCTGGGTGTCGCCCTTGCCCTCGACGACCGGCCAGCCGTAGTTGCGTTTCGGCTGGATCAGGTTGATCTCGTCGTAGGTGTCCTGACCGAACTCGGTCGCATAGAGCCGCCCGGTCGAATCCCAGGCCAAGCCCTGCACGTTGCGGTGGCCGAGGCTGTAGACCGGTGAATTCGGCGTCGGGTTGCCGGGCGCCGGTTTGCCGTCGGGATCCAGGCGGAGAATCTTGCCGTTCGGACTCGCCGCGTCCTGCGCGCGACTCGACTGCCCGGCGTCGCCGGTGCCGACATACAGCATGCCGTCCGGGCCGAAGGCGATTCGGCCGCCATTGTGAATGGTGTTCTTCGCGATGCCTTGGAAGATCACCTGCGGCTGACCGTCGAGCCGGAAACGCACGATCCGATTGTCGCTACTGCTGCTGAAATAAGCGTAGACATAACCATTTTCGGCGTACTTCGGGGACACCGCGATGCCGAGCAGCCCGCCCTCGCCACGCGCAACGACCCCGGGTACCCGGTAAGCCTGTGTGGGCGCCGAGCCCGGCGTGATCCGCGTGATCACCCCGGTGTTGCGCTGCGCGACCAGCGCGGAACCGCCCGGCAGGAAGCTCAGACCCCACGGCACGGCGATGTTGCGCGCCAGCTCCTCCGGAGCATTGAGGTCCGGGACGCCGGCCGGGACTACCGGCTGTGCGACGGAACTGGGCAGGGCGACGAAAAACGCTGTCGCTATTGCGATCACAGCGGTGCCGGCGAATTGTGCCGCACTTCGAAGTGTCGAAGTCATGCCTAAGTAGAACCCCATTCAGCTGATCAACTCGACTGGCGAACGACTGGGGAAGGGGAAACGAATTCGGCCGGGCGAGTGGAAACTCGCCCGGCCGTTTGACCCGTCGCTGATCAGGCGTCCGGCACGATGACGACTTTGCCGGTGACCGTGCGGGATTCGGCGAGCTCGAGCGCCTTCGCCGCCTGGCTCAACGGAATTCGGGCCGCCACCTGCGCGCGCAGCGTGCCCTCGGCGGCCAGGTCGAAGACCGCGCTGAGGTCCTCGTGGATCAGGTTGCGGAACTTGGTCAGGTTGCGCTTGCCCGCCCACAGGTTGTAGAAGTGCGCATTGCGCTTGTTGGGCAGTGCGTTCCAGGCCATCAGCTGGGCGAACAGCTTCAGCACGGGCAGCCGCGAGTTGCCCTCCTCGTCCTTGGTCGAGGCGGTCCCGTAGGCGACCAGTGTGCCGTGCGGGGCGAGCAGCCCGAACGAGTCGACGATGCCGGGGCCGCCGACGTGATCGAACACCGCGTCGACACCCTGCGGTGCCAGCGCCCGGACCTGTGCCACCACATCGCCGCGGTAGTCGACCGCGGTGGCGCCCAGCGCCTCGACCGCCGCCGCGTGCCGGGCCGACGCCGTGCCGATCACCCGGATGCCTGCGGCGCGGGCCAGCTGGACCAGCGTCGAGCCCACGCCTCCGTTGGCGCCGTGCACCAGGATGGTCTCGCCGCGCTTGACCTTCGCCGTCCGGTACAACATCTGCCAGGCCGTAATGCCGTTCACCACAAAGGTTTCCGCTTCGGCCGCGTCGAGCGCCGCCGGCACCGGGACGAGGTCCGCGGCGTCGAGCACGACGTGGCTGGCCCAGCCGCCGATCTTGGTGAGCGCGGCGACGCGGCGGCCGATCAGCGTCTGGTCGACCGCCGAACCCGTCGCGATGACCGTGCCGACCAGGTCGTAGCCCGGCACGAAGGGGAACGCAGGCTGGTCGTAGTACTTGCCGCGGCGCATCTGCTGCTCGGCGAAGGACACGCCGGACGCGTCCACCTGGACCACGACCTGGTCCGGTCCCGGCGACGGAAGCTGACGCTCGGTGACCTGCAAGCCGGACGGCTCGACCAGGCCGGGGAGGACGATCTCGACTGCGGTGACGGGCTTCGTGGTGATCATGATGACTCCTAGTGTGTGACTGGTCAGTCACTTGAGGTGCTGAAAAAACGGCCCCGAGATCGGGGCTCGGTTTGTCTAGTGGGCGTCGGGATGGCGCATGCCGTCGGTGAGTACCGCGGCCCAGGCGCCGTCCTGGTGGTCGAGTTGGAGGGTGACGATGAGGTGGCAGAGCTGGCCGTAGGCCATGAACCGCTGCACCGCGCTGTCCGCGGCGCCGGATCGGGTCTTGGCGAAGTCGGTCACCTTGGCCAGGCCCCGGCGCATCGCGTCCGCGATCTCCGGGATGTCCGCGGCGGACTGGGCGTGCACCTGCAGCATGAGCAGGCTCTTGTCCGCGATGAGCTGGGCATACGCGCCGCCCATGGCGTACAGGATCTCGTCCGGGCTGGTGCTCTCGACGCGGGCGGCGCCGGCCGAAAGTGCTTGCTCGACAAGCTCGAAGCAGCGGTCGATCGCCGCCACGAACAGCGCGATCTTGCCGGGGAACAGCTTGAAGACGTAGGCCGGTGAGATCTCCGCCTTCGCCGCCACGTTGTTGATCGGCGTGCCGTGGTAGCCGGTGCGGGCGAACTCGGTGATCGCCGCATCGACAACCGCGTCCCGCCGAACCTCCGAGGTGGAGAGGGTCGCTCCGCGCTTTGTCATGTGAGTGACTGTACACTCACTCTTCGTCGGACGTCAACCGGAAGCGGTCAACTGCCGATTCGATAGCCCCCTACCAGCGAATGCGGTGGATAGTGGAGACGTGTCAGGTGAACAGAGTGCCGATCCGGAGCGACTGGGCGCGCCGGCCGGGCGGCGTCTGGTGCTGGGACTGCTCGCCGCGGGTGCCGCGGGTGTGCTCGGCGGCGCGTCGATCCAGCAGGGGTTGTCGGCGGTGCTCGGCCCGATCGGCAACCGCGATCCGACCGGGTTGGTCGGACTGCTCCCGGTGGGCAACACCTTTCGCTTCTACTCCGTCACCAGCAGCGTCCCGAAGCGCGATGCGAGCGACTACCGGCTCGACATCACCGGCCTGGTCGACGCGCCCCGCACTCACACCCTCGGGGATTTGCGGGCGATGCCGCAGCAGGAACTCGTGCGCGACTTCCAATGCGTCACCGGTTGGCGAGTGCCAGAAGTGCGTTGGCGCGGTGTCCGTCTGGTCGATCTGCTCGATGATGCCGGGGTACACGAGAACGCGCGTGCCGTGCGGTTCACCTCCTTCGACGGCACGTACTCCGAGAGCCTGACGCTCGAGCAGGCCCGGCGGACCGATGTGCTCGTCGCGCTGGAGATGCTCGACGGCCCGGTCACCCACGAGCACGGTGGCCCGGTCCGGCTCTATGTCGCGCCGATGTACGGATACAAGAGCATCAAGTGGCTCGCCGGGATCGAGCTGACCAAGGATGTCGTGCCCGGTTACTGGGAGCGGCGGGGTTACTCGATCGACGGGTGGGTCGGCCGATCGAACGGACGTGACGATGACCCGACCGGCTGAGCGCGACCTGCACCGGTTCACCCGGGCCGAGCGCTGGGTGCATTGGCTGACCGGTGTGCTCGTGCTGATCTGCGTCCTCACCGCCGCGATCCTCTACCTCGGCCCGCTCGCCGTGCTCGTCGGCAACCGCCAGATCGTCGAGATCATCCACGTCTACTGCGGTTTCGCGCTGCCGGTGCCGATCCTCGCCGGCCTGCTCTCGCGCGCCTACCGGGTCGACCTGTCCCGGCTGAACCGCTTCACCCGATCCGACTGGCTGTGGCTGCGGGACAAAGGCCGCCGCCTGTCCGGCGACGGCGTCGGCAAGTTCAACGCCGGACAGAAACTCAACGCGGCACTGAGCGCCGGCTCGATCCTCGTCCTCCTCGGCACCGGCGTGATCATGTTCTTTCCGGACTGGACCCGGCTCGCCTGGCGCACCGGCGCGACCCTGATGCACGACTGGTTCGCGCTCGCCTTCGGCCTGCTCGTCGTCGGCCACATCATGTACGCGCTGCGGGACGCGGAAGCCATGCGCGGCATGCTGACCGGAAAGGTCGCGAAGACCTGGGCCGAGCAAGAGCACGAGCGATGGGCCGCCGAGCGGGACGCCGACTAGGAACTCAGGTCCTGGCGCCGGTGCGGCGGTACCGGGCGAGCCGGGCGCGGTCGCGGGTGAGGGTGCGGACGTGATCGAGTAGGCCGGGGCTGACTCCCGCTGTGCCGGTGGGGAATCGGGAGGCATCGGTGTACGCGCCGCCGGCCATGAGGCTGTGTTTACCGCGGAAGGTGACCAGGGCGTTCATGATTCGGATCACGCCGTCCATGGCGTAGGCGACCCTGGTCGCGGGCGGCGCGGGGCGGTCGAATTCGTGCACGAGACGGGTGACCAGGGAGGCGGCGCCCTCGGTGCGCTCGAACAGCTTTCGCCACTGGGGGAGTCCGTAGCGCACCAGATCGTTGTGGAAGTACCGCAGGTCGGCGTCGGGGTGATCGGCGGACCACACGAGGCGATCGATGAGATAGAGCGGGACGTGCACGGGCGCCGGACCGTAGTACTGGCGGTCGGCCACGGTCACGTCCGCCATGAACGGGCGAAGCTGTGCGGCATAGAACTCGACCGGATCGACGTTGCGATAGACGGCGTCCATCACCTCCGGCAGGGTTTCCAACTGGTCGGCCGCCTTGTGACAGATCTCGCCGAACGCGCCGTCATCCGGTGACAGGTCGGCCAATCCGGCGAGCGTCGGCGCCATTTCGTCGATCAGCAGGGTGCCGACCCGGACGGCATCGATCAGCACGTTCTCCTGGCGGTCGCCGAGGAACATCCGCTGCCGCTTGTCGTGCGGATTCCAGACGCCGTAGTGCAGCGCGGTATCGCGCGGGACCATGTCCACGGAGAGCCCCCAGGCCAGCAGCGCGTCGGTGGCCTCGGGCACGGCGTCGAGCGGTTCCACGCCGTGGCGCTGCAACGACGAGAGCACCATTCCGACATCCCGCATCGCCGCCAACCGGTCGGCGACTTGCAGTAGTTCTACCTGGCGGGACCGCCATACCAATTGCCGAAGACCTTTGGCGAGTTCGCTCACCTCGGCGGCCGCGTTCATCGCGGGCAGGTTCGCCAGCAATGCGTCGGCGGACAACGGATCTCGGCGGGCAACCTCGTGGCAGGCCGATTCATCCAGGCGAATCGAGCGGGCTCCGCTACTACCCGGATCGGCGTGTGCCGACGGCCGGGACCGCTTTCTCAGGGCTGGCATCAGGTCCTATCTTTGTTCCGCGAGTCGTCCTGACCCGCAGGTGGTCGCACATGCATGCCGTCACCCGAGTGCGGTCCGAAGCGATTGTGCAGCAAGGCAAACAAACATCCCATGAGTTTGTCAATAAGCCCAATGGCAAACTTCCGGTAAATCACGCCGGGAAATCGTGCGATCCGGCGTGTCCCATCGTTATTCACGGTATGTTCGTCCTGATTTCGGTTCGCCGACCGCGCGGGTTTCGATGCGCAGGACCGAATCGGCAGCACGCCACGTGGCGGGGGGCGCTGCCTCGGAGCCGAAGGCCAGGTCAAATGTCCGTTGTTCGACCGATATCCGCAGATCCATCGCCCGTGAAACGCTGTTTGCAGCGAGGCTCTTCAGTCAAAAGGTTGAATCACTTGATCGGAACGCACCCGGTGCGCACCGCCTACTCGAGGCTCAGTGCGGCCCTATCGGGCTGGTTCGGCAAATCGGCGACAAGATCGGGCGTGGCCGCGTCGGTCGTGTTCCGGACCGCGACCGAGCCGGATGAGCTGAATCAGGCCGTCCAGAATCATTTTCCGGCCGCCCCGCACGCGGGTCGCGCCCATGTGTACATCGCCAGGACGCGGCCCGGATACATTGCGTTCAGCATCGGGAATGAGTTGGTCCCGCAACTGCTCGCCGCCGAGATGTTCTTCAAGGCCGACGACCGGGCAACCCGCGGCACATTTCGATTCGTCGAGTGGCCGGCCGGCTATCTGGATATCTTTCAGGACGACATCGACGGATTGCGCGAATCCATCCTTCGTTTGCTATACGAATCAGACTCGCGTACAGCATTTTTCCTGCAGTCATCGGCCTGACAACTGGGGATCCCCGGATGGGTGCGGCCGTGATCGGTTGAACTGGACGTGTGACCATTAAGTCCGTTGGTCACACGAGCGGAGATGCCGATGCGCACAGTCATAGCGAGAACGATGGCCGCGGTGCGGACCCGCGGCGCGATCGGCGCGGCCGTGCTCGCGATCGGATGCTCCGCGTTGGTGTCGCTGCCGGCGCCCGCGCAGTCCGCTCCGGCGGCATCGCTCAGCCGGGTGCAGGCCGAGGGGAGCTACCTCGTCGACGCGGCCGGCCGCAAGGTGCTGCTGCATGGCGTGAACAACGTCGACAAGCAGGCGCCGTATGTGGAACCCGGCGACGGGTTCACGCTGACCGATGCGGACGCGGCACTGCTCGCGAAGCACGGGTTCAATACCGTGCGGCTGGGCGTGAGCTTCGACGGGCTGATGCCCACGCGCGGTGTCATAGACACTGCCTATCTCGACCGGATCGGCGCAGTCATCGATACCCTTGCGGCACAGGGCATCTACACCCTGCTCGACAACCACCAGGACGGACTGTCGAAGATCTGGGGCGGCAACGGATTTCCGGAGTGGTCGCTGCGCGCCCGCCCGGCCGTGTGGGAGCCGAATCCAGGGTTCCCGCTGTACTACCTGATGCCGAGCATGAACCGCGGCTGGGACGAAGTGTGGGACAACAGCAATGGCGTGCTCGACTATCTGGGGCAGGCCTTGGGTGCGCTGGCCGCGAAGACGACCGGGCGCTCGGGCGTGCTCGGCATCGAGTTGATGAACGAACCGTGGCCCGGCTCGGCCTTCCACACCTGCTTCCCGAACGGCTGCCCCGGCTTCGACACCAAATATCAAGCGGCCATGCAGAAACTGACCGACGCGGTCCGGGCGCGCAACGCCACCCTGCCGGTCTTCTGGGAACCGAATGTGACCTGGAACGAGACCATGCCGACCAACCTCGGCAAGAACCCGCCGATCACCTCACCCGACATCGTCTTCGCGCCGCACGACTACTGCATCCCCAGCCAGCTGGCCATCTACCTCGGCCTGCCCGAACAGCTGCGCGGCGTATGCCCCGTGCAGCAGGACAAGACCTGGGGCAATGTCGACGCGTTCGTCCGGCGAACCGGAATCCCTACGTTGGTCACCGAATTCGGCGACGGCGACGCCACGGTCCTGCGCAACACCCTGGTCCGCGCCGACGAACGCTTCATCGGGTGGCAGTACTGGCACTACGCGTCCAGCTTCGCCCCGAGCGGCCCCAAACCCGACCCGTTCCTCGGCGACATCGGCCGGGACCTGGTCCGCACCTACCCCCGCGCCACCGCGGGCACCCCCGGCCGCCTCGTCTTCGATTCCACCACCGGCGATTTCAGCTACACCTACACCCCACGAGCCTTGTCCGCCCCGACCGAGATCTACGTCTCCGACCTGCACTACCCGAACGGCTACGACATCCGCGTCGACGGCGGCACCGTCACCTCGGCCCCCGGAGCACGGGTGGTCACGGTGGAAGGCAACGGCGCCGCCGCGGTCACGGTGCGAATCAACCGGCGGGCGTAGGCCGGGTCAGCGGATGGCTCGCCAGAGGGTGCGATAGAAGTCCGGGTAGGTGCGTTCGACGTGGACGGCGCGTTCGCGGACTTCTTCGTGGCGGGCGGGTAAACGGTTGAGCGGCACCGACATTGCGGCGTGGTGTTCTATGTGCAGATTGTTGCCGTTGGTGAACCAGGTGGACAGGTGGCTGCCGCGGATGGAGCGGGTGTTGCGGAGGACGTCGGTGGTGTCGGGGTCGCAGAGGATGTGTTCGGGGAGTTCGACGAGGAAGTGCATCGGGACGGCGAAGAGCAAGGGCAGCAACCAGAGTCGGAGGACGAGGTCGTGGTAGCCGGTCACGGCGAGGATCACGGCGGCGAGTAGTAGTGCGCCGAGGATCAGGTGTTCGGTGATGGTTCGGCGGCGCATGGTGGCGCTGATGTCGCCGTGTTCGTACTGCCAGCGGCCGGTTGCCGCGCGCAGCACGTCGCGGATGACGACGGCGAGCCGCGCGTAGTCGAACATGCCGCGCAGCAGCAGGCCGACGGTCAGTGGCTTGCGGGTGTCGAAGCCGAAGAACTCGGTGTCGCTCGGTGTGCCGAGGTAGCGGTGGTGCTGCAAGTGGCGTACGCGGTAGTTGGTGTAGACGACGAGCAGGGGCAGGCCGAGCGGTACGCCGACCAGTCGGTGCGGCCACGCGGTTCGAAAAGCGGAGTGGTGCAACGCTTGATGCTGCAACTCGACGGCGTGGGTATACATGGCCGCCAGCAGCAGCACACCGACGATCAGCGCGAGAGGTTCCGGTCGCAGGGCGAGCACGACGCCGAGCGTGGTGAGCACGGCGAGCAGAGCAAGTTTGGCGAGGAAGACGCGCTCGTCGGCGCGGGTGGTCCGGGCACGGGCGAACAGCAATCCCGGAGCAGGGTGGTTCATCTGGATCTTCTCGGCTTCGGGTCAGCGGCCGCTGAGCAGGACTACGTGGGTTCCGGTGAGGGTGGCATTCCGGGCATGGCCGAGCAGTCCGGCGAGGGCGACCGCGCCGGAAGGCGTCGGCTCGGCACCGTGCTCGGCCAGCAGGTCGCGAGCGGCCAGCAACTCGGTGTCGTCGGCGCCGAACACCGCGCCGCCGGTCTCGGCCACCGCGACCATCGCCTCCGGTCCTTGCAGCGCATGCCAATTCACCAGCGGCTGATTGTGATCGGTGGTGACGACGCCGTCGGCCGGCAGCATCCGATACTCGCCGGGCCAGCTGGTCACGACGGGATTGTTGGCGGCGGACCCGACGCCGTTGATCGGCACCGACCAGCCGACGGCCCGCAGCTGCCGGTGCACCGCGATGATGGTGGTGCCGTTGCCGACCGGAATCCACAGCGCGGCAGGCGGTTCGGTCAGCGCGGCGTGCAGCGCGTGCACGACGACACCGTGTCCCTCGAACACCGCGTCCACGAACGGGCCGTCGACGTTCCCGTCGATCGAGCCCGCGGCCTGCGCGAGCCGCCGGGATTCGTCGACGGCGTCCTCGTAGGTACCGGGAACGAGGTGCACGTCCGCACCCGCCTCCCGCATGAACGCGCCGCCGTCGCTCCATCCGGCGGGCAGCACGACGGTGCAGGCGATCTCGGCCGCGGCACACGCCATGGCCATGGCGCGGCCGTAGTTGCCGCACGTCGCGATGACGACCCGCTGATACCCCTCCGCGATCGCCCGGGCGACGACCGCGCGAGCGGCCGGCTCCTTGTGACTGCCTGAGGCGTAACGGGTTTCGTCTTTGATCAGGATCCGAGTTCCGGGCACGAGCGCACCGGCGTCGATGAGCGGCGTGGCATACGCGTCGGTCGGCGCGGTGGTCAGGGGTGAGGCGGGCACGGTCGGCCTTTCAGCGGAGAAGTTGAGCGTCGGCAAGGCGTTGCAGGTCGTCGCGCGAGTCGATCTCGGCGGGCGGGAGGGCGTCGGGGAGGTGGTCTTCGAGCAGGCGCAGGCGGGTGTCGAGCCAGCCGCGCACGGCCCAGGCGAGTTGCAGCAGGCCGCTGGCGACGACGAGCAGCGCGAGCCCGCGGCCGGGGCCGACGCCGATGAGGTGCCCGACGGTCGAGGCGAGCGGCCCGCCGGGTTCCAGCAGCGGTCGCACGTGTCGTTCGGCGAGCGGGCCGACCAGCAGGTAGCCCAGCGGCATGGTCAGCATCATCACGGTGATGAAGATGGACAGCACCCGGCCCTGGAGTTCGAACCCGACCTTGGTCTGCACCACGGCGATCCAGTGCCCCTCGGCCAGCGATTCGCCGAAGGTCAGCAGGAACATGCCCGCGATGACGAAGGCCGGGGAGCTGCCCAGCCCGACCACGGTCATGCCGAGGCTGCCGATGCCCATGAAAATGATCAACCCGTTGGTGCGCCGGACGGTCCCGCCCCACAGTCCCATCACGAGGCTGCCCGCCAAACCGCCGAATCCGCCCGCGCCCAAAGCGATTCCGAGCACGGTCGGCGACTGTTCGATCAGCAGCATCGGGGTGATGACGGCGAAGCCGAGCGTGTAGAACGCGTGGTCGATGACGAAAAACCGCAGTGCGGCCTGCATTCCGGGACGGCGGGTGATGTAGCGCCAGCCGTTGACGATCTCGCTGCGGAAGGACTCCTCCCGGCGGTGGAACATCAAGTTCGGGAATCGGACCAGCAGCAGCGTGACCACGCCGACGGTGAAAGTCAGCATGTCGAGCAGGATCACGCCCGCGATGCCGATCAACCCGATCAGCCCGGCCCCGAGCATCGGCGCGAACACCAGGCCCACGCCGACACCTAGTTGGCTGATGCCGTTCGCGTGCCCGAGATAGCGCTTGGGCACGAGCTGCGCGACGGCGGCGAGATAGGCGGGCCGCTGGAACGCCCCCGCGATCGAGGTCACCGTGACGGCCAGATAGATCTGCCACAGCTGGAGTCCACCGTTAAACACCAGCGCCGCAAGGGCACTCATCGCCAACGCGGCCGCACCGTCGCTGATCAGCATCACCCGGCGACGATCCCAGCGATCCGCGGCCGCACCCGCGACCGGACTCACGAGAATGCCCGGCAACAGCCCGATCGCGTTGACCACCGCGAAGTCGGTGATCGACCCGGTCTGCTGGAAGACCCAGATGCTGAGCACCAGCGCGCTGAGACCGCTGCCGACCATCGAGATGAACTGACCGAGCGCGACGAGCGCGAAGCGGGACAGGCTCGGCGGCGGACCGGCATCCGGAACTGTCGCCGGCGCAACGGGTTCGGTGTCGCGCTCGGCGAAATCGACCAGCGCCTCGGCGAGCGGTTCGGCGTGACTCTTCACGAAGAAGTGCCCCGCCCGTGGAAGTACGGCCAGATCGAGCGGACCGTCGCTGAAGTGCCGCCACTCGTGATGGCGCTCCGCATAGTGCTCGGTGACCCGGTCTTTCGCGCCGACGACCGCGAGCACCGGTGTGCGCAGCGGAGTCTGCGGGTCGGTGTAGGCGGCGGTGAAGTACTCCTCGGCATCCCGGGCGTCATGACGGACGTTGCGCAGCACGAACGCCTGCTGCTCGGCGTCATCGATATCGACGAAGCCGCCGCGGCCACGCAGATACGTCAGGTATTCGCGGTCGGAGGTGAAGCGGTCGGTCGGAACCAGCCGGTAGAACCAGTCGAAGAATCGTCCGGGCAGGCGCGCGGTGGGGAAGCCCGCGCCGAGGGCCACACCGACCAGATCGATACCCGCGGCCTCCGCTTGCCGGGCCAGCTCGACCGTGGCCGCGACGCCGAGACAGTGCCCGTACAACAGAATCGGCCCGGCGATCGCCGGCAACTCGACCAGGATCAGCCCGGCGATGACCGCGGCGGGCAGCAACTCCTCATCCGGCCGGGCGCGATCGTGACCGGGAAGTTCCACCGCGTACAACGCCCAGTGCGCCGGAAGTGCCTCGGCCAGAGGCTGATAGGCGACGGCACTGCCGCCGGAGTACGGCACCGCGACCACGGTTACGCCGTCGGCAGCGGCGTCGGAGTCGGTGAGCCGGTGCAACATTCGGCGTTCGACGATCACACCGGGCGAGCGCTCATCGAGCAACGCGGCCAGCCGCCGGACCGTCGGATATTGATACAGCTCGACCAGCGCCGGTGCCGGCTCGATCCGCCGGATCACCTTCAGCGCCGCGAACGAATCACCGCCGAGCGCGAAAAACGTGTCGTCGATGCCGAATTCGCCGACGCCGAGCACCTCGCTCCACACTGCCGCGATGTGCTTCTCGGTCGGAGTACGCGGCGTGGGACCGGTATTCGACCCGAGGTCGTCGGGCGGCGCCGGCAGCCGGGGACGATCGAGTTTAGCGTTCGGCGTCAGCGGCAGCGCCTCGAGCGCGAGCACCCGGGCGGGCACCATGTGCGCGGGCAGTTCGGCGGCGAGCGCCTCGCGGATCGCGGCCTCGTCGGCGTCCGCGCCGTCGCGGGTGACGACGTAGCCGATCAGCCGGGCCAGCCCGGATGGTGGCGTGTGCAGGCTCACCGCGCATGCCACCACCTCGGGCAATGCGCCGAGCACCGCCTCGATCTCACCGATCTCGACCCGATAGCCGTTGACCTTCACCTGCCCGTCGAGCCGGCCGAGGAAATCGACCAGCCCGTCGAGCCGCCAGCGCGCGGCATCGCCGGTGCGATACATCCGCGTACCCGGCACGAACGGATCGGTGACGAACCGCTCGGCGGTCAACTCGGGTCGCTCGTGATACCCGGGCGTCACGCCGGCCCCACCGAGATACAGCTCGCCCACGATTCCCGCGGGCACCGGTTGGCGATACTCGTCGAGCACGTAGACCCGGTTGTTCGCGAACGGTATTCCGATCGGCAGCGGCGCATTGCCGGGCAAGTGCGCCACCGACCCGTCGAACCACACGTTGTCGACGCTGACCTCGGTGACGCCGTACGCGTTCACCACCGAGTTCGACGGCCCGACCAGCCGCCGGGCCAGCTCGTACTCCCGAACCCGCCACTCGTCCCCGCCGCCGATCAGCACGCGCACGAAATCCAGCCGCTGCCCGCTCTGTTCGACATGGGTGAGCAGCGCGCGCAGCACCGCGGGGACCAGCTCGGTGCACTGCACGCCCTCGGACCGCATCAACTCGTACAGTTCGGCCGGATCGAGCAGCGTCTCCCGCGGCACGATCACCAGTTGTCCGCCGGTGGTCAACGCGCGCAGCGTCTCACCGACGAACATGTCGAAGGAGAAGCTCGCCGCCTGCTGATACGTCCACTCCGGACGCAGCTCGTAGGCGTGCCGCCACATCCCGACCGCATGCACCAGGTTGCCGTGGTTCACCACGACACCCTTGGGTTTGCCGGTCGAGCCGGAGGTGTAGATCAGGTAGGCCGGGTCGTCCGGAGTATTGCGCGGTGGGAGATCGCTGCTGTCAGAGGGTGTTTCGCCGGCCAGGTACTCGGCGTCGATGACCAGCCGCGCGCCGCAGTCGGCGAGCATGTAGTCGAGCCGGTCCCGCGGATACGCCGGATCGAGCGGCACGTACGCCGCACCGGCTTTGAGCACCGCCCACATCGCGGTGAACAGATCGAAGCCGCGATCGAGACAGATCGCCACCCGCTCGCGCGGTGCGACACCGTCGGCGCACAGTCGCCGGGCGAGCCGGTTGGCCCGCTGGTTCAGCCCGCCGTAACTGATCGTGCTGCCGCGGAAGGTGAGCGCCGGCGCGTCCGGAGTCGTTGCGGCGCAACGCTCGAACAGTTGGTGAATGGTCGTCGCCTCGATCTGGGGGCGGGCGCTGTCGTTCCATTCGTGCACGATCCGCTGCCGCTCGGCCGCGGTGAGCATGGGCAGCCGGGTGACCGGGGTGAGCGGCTCGGTGACGGCGGCGGCCAGCACGGTCAGCAGGTGGCCGAGCAGGGCCTCGATCCGGGCGGCGTCGAAGAGTTCGGTCGCGTAGTCGATGCTCAGCACCGCGCCGCCGACCGGGAAGTCCAGTCCGACAGCGAGATCCACCATGGTTGCCGCGGGTGCCAGTTCGCCCGCGTACCGGACGGTGTGATCGCCGGGCTTCGGGGTGTTGTGCACGGTCAGCATGACCGGGCTGAGCCGATTCCGGTTTCCGCTGCCAGGACGGGCAAGGGCGTCGACCAGATCCGGCAAGGCGAGGTCTTGATGCTCCAGATCGAGCAGCACGGCGTCGCGGACTCGGTCGAGCAGCTCGGCGAACGACGGATCGCCGGAGACGTTGCCGCGCATCGGCAAGATGTTCAGCAACGGACCGACCAGGGATTCCGAACCGCTCGCGGTGCGGCAGGCGACGGGGGACAGGATGGTGAGGTCGGTTCGGCAGGTATAGCGGGACAGCACCGTCTGCAAACTTGCCAGCAGTGCCATGAACAAGCTTGCACGCCGGCTCTGCGCGTAGGTCCGCAGTCGGTCGAGCAACTCCGGGTCGACGCGGGTGGAAACCCGTGCCGCAGCGAAAGATCGAGCCGTCGGGCGTGGACGGTCGGCGGGCAGTTCCACGTCGAGGTCCGCATCGTCGAACCGTGCTTGCCAATAGGCAGTCAGCAACGGATCGGACTTCGCGGCGGCAGCTCGGGCGGCCAGGTCCGGCAAAGGTGTTGGCGCAGGCAGCGAGTCGCCTTCTGCGGCAGTTCGATACAGCTGTGCGAGCTCGTCGCCGACGATGCCCGCCGACCAGCCGTCGAACGCGAGATGATGCACGACGAGCACCATCTCGTCCGCGCTGACCAAGAACGCGCGCGCGATCGGCCCGTGCCGCAGATCGATGGGGCCCGGCGCGGATTCGACCAGCGGGATGGTCCCGTCCGGATCGATCACCATGCTCGGTTCCGAACCGTCATCGGGGAAGCGGGATCTGAGCATCGGATGCCGGCGGGCGAGTTCGGCCAGCGCGCGGGTGAGCGCCGTCACGTCGATGCGCTCGTTCCATCGATACCGGATGCCGAGCGTGTGCGCGGGCAGCCCGGCGCACACCTGCTCGGCGACCCAGAAGTCGCGTTGCAGAGGGTTCAGCCGCAGCGGCACGTTCTCCGGCAAGCCGGTTGCCGGGCCTGTGTCCACGCGGACCCGCTGAACCAGCCGGTCCGCAATCGCCGCAATCGTTGGGTCCGCGTACAACTCACGCAGCGTGAGCTCGACGCCGTACTCGTGACGGAGCGCGGAACACAGCCGCACGGCGCTGAGCGAATCACCGCCGAGGAGAAGGAAGTCGTCGTCCGGACCGCCGATCGGAACTCCGAGCAACGACTCCCACAGCGCGGCGATCTTCGCTTCATCGGCCGTGCCCGTCCACGGCGCATTGCTGCTCTTAGCCGGCGACACCAGTGCGGCGCGGTCGATCTTGCCCTGCGGAGTGAGCGGAAACCGAACGTGCCCAACGAGTTCGGCGGGCACAAGATAAGCGGGCAAAGTTGCACCCAGTGCCATCCGCACAGCTTCGAGATCGGTACCGGCATCGGTCACGACATGGCCGATCAGAACGGACAACCCAGCCCGCTCGGCGACCGCCACGACGGCATCGGAGATCCCGGGGACCGCCCGCAGCGCCACCTCGATATCGCCCGGCTCGACCCGGAACCCGCGGATCTTCACCTGATCATCGAGCCGGCCGAGGTATTCCAACTGACCGTCGCGCCGGCGGACCCGGTCACCGGTCCGGTATTCCGTGCCGTCGGGTCCCGGCTGGAACCGTGCGGCGGTCAGTTCGGGCCGATTCAGATACCCGTCAGCGACCATGCGCCCGCCGATCAGCAGTTCACCGATCGATGCCGGATCGCCGTCGGCGTCGACCACCCGACAGGTCACCCCGTCCAACGGCGTCCCGATCGGCACCGCGTCGCCGACCCAGCGGGTCAGGTCCGCGACGGTCGCGACGACCGTGGTTTCCGTGGGGCCGTAGGTGTTGAGCAGCCGCGTCCGATCCCCGGCCACCGCCTGCCACCGGCGCACCGCATCGGGCCGCGCCGCCTCGCCACCGATGATGGTCAGCCGAACCGTCGTGGGCAGCGTGGCCTCGCCGCGATCGAGCGCGGCGACCAGTTCATGCCAGTACGCCGTCGGCAGGTCGAGCACGGTCACCCCGAGTGCCGCACACCGGTCGAGAAACAGATCAGGACGACTGATCATGTCCTCGTCCCGAAGCACCACCGCCGCACCACAACTCAGCGCCGGAAACAGCTCTTCGACACTCGCGTCGAAACTCAGCGACGCGAACTGCAACACCCGATCGTCGGCGTCGAGTCCATACCGATCGACCGCAGCCGCACAGAACCCCGCGAGCGCCCGCCGCGAGACCAGCACGCCCTTGGGTCGTCCGGTCGTGCCCGACGTGAAGATCGCGTAGGCCGCGCCGGCCCGCGGCACGCCACCCGGCAGGGCGACGACTCCGTCCGCGGTGACCAGCGCACTAGGCCGGGCATCATCGATCATCGCCGCCAGCCGCGCCGCCGGATACGCCGGATCGAGCGGCACATACGCCGCTCCCGCCCGCAGCGTGCCCAGGATCGCGACCACCGCCGCCCGACCGCGCGGCAGCTGAATGCCCACCACGTCGCCGACCCGAACGCCGTTGCCGCGCAAGCACTCCGCGAAATCGTCGGCCAGACCGGCCAGCTCGGCATAGGTCAGCGTGCCGTCGCCATCGATGAGTGCCGCCGCTCCCGGCTGCCTGCTCACCTGCTCAACAAAGGACTCCCACATCCCGTCATTCACATCGGATCGGAATGCCTCACCGGCAGCACTCACCGGATCTCCTCGCCTCGGTCGAACTCCGGGGCGAATGCTATGGCGCTGACCGTCGGTGAATGCGACGGCGGAAAGGGTCGATGATGATTTGATGACGGCGGTTTTCCGGAAAGGCCAGAGTGCGGGCGAGGTGGGATCGGTGTCGATTATCCAGCGATTATGGGCTCGGCGTCTCGAATCTATGACGACGAAACATGAAGCAGTGCAACGGTATTCGTTAGACCTATGTTATTCACGCGATGTATTTGCCTGCGTGGGTCAGGCGTAACCATAAAGTGGTTGGGAGCGTCGCCGTCGGTCATTCGGTCCGACGGTCTTTCGGGTGAATTGGGCGCGCAATTCGCGGGGCGGCCACTGCTCGTGCATCGACGTCAATCCGTCAGTTACGCAAGGAGTTCGGGCGGTCGGTTCGGTACGGTGGTTGACGTGGGCCGCTCGTCGGTGGTTCACGGGTGGGCGCGGCCGGTCCCGGTCGCGAAATGCAGGGAGGGCGGCATGGCCGATACCGAGGCGCAAGATCAGATCGAGCAGGTGGGTGCGGACTTCTTCGACGACCCGCAGGCGTACTACCGCCGGTGGCGCGAGCGCGGCCCGGTGCTCCAGGTTCAATTCACGCGTGGCATACCGCAGTGGGTGATCATCGGATACCCGGAGGCGCGGGCGGTGCTCGCCGATCCGCGCATGCACAAGAGCCTGGCCGGCATCGTCGAGCTGTTCCGCAAGAAAATGCCGACCGAGAACCAGGATTCGCTGGCCATCAGCGCGGTCAGCGGCCACATGCTCAACACCGATCCGCCCGACCACACGCGACTACGCAAGATGATCAACAAGGCGTTCACTACTCGCCGGGTGGCGGCGCTGCGGTCGCGGCTGGAAGAGATCACCGCCGGGCTGCTCGACGCGATGGCCGGGCACGACGAGGTCGACCTGCTGGAGGCGTTCGCGGTGCCGCTGCCGGTCACCGTGATCTGCGAACTGCTCGGCGTGCCGTTCAGCGATCGCGAGGATTTCCAGCGCTGGACGAAGGTGATGGTCGGGGTGGGCGGCGACCCCGCCGACCGACAGCAATGCGCGGACGAGATGGCGCAGTACCTGGCCGCGCTGGTGCAGACGAAGCGCACCGACCCGGGCGAGGATCTGCTCTCCGGGCTGGCGCAGACGCGCGAGGACGGTGACGAGCTCACCGAGGACGAACTGATCGCCATGGCGTTCCTGCTGCTGATCGCGGGCCACGAGACCACGGTCAACCTCATCGCCAACGGCACATACGCACTGCTGCACAACGAATCCCAGTTCCGTGACCTGCGCGAGGATCCGTCCAGGATGCCCGCCGCGGTGGAGGAGTTCCTCCGCTACGGCAGCCCGGTCGACTGGGCCACCGTGCGCTACACCTCGGCGCCCGTCGAGGTCGGCGGCGTCGAGATCCCGGAGGGCGAGTTCGTCTACGTCTCGCTGGCCGCCGCGAACCGCGATCCCGCCCGGTACCACGACCCGGACCAGCTCGACCTGGCCGGTGATCCCGCCGGGCACTTGGCGTTCGGGCACGGCATCCACTTCTGCGTCGGCGCTCCACTGGCCCGGCTGGAGGCGGAGATCGCGTTTTCCGCACTGCTGCAACGCTTCCCGAAGCTCGCCCTGGCGCCGCAGACCGACCCGCTGCCATGGCAGCCCAGTCTGCTGATCCGCGGCCTGGTCACGCTGCCGGTGCGGTTGCACGGGTAAACCGGGGTGTGATCGCCCGTCGACCGCGGCTCGTGGTGGAGTGGCGGTATGACGGACGAGAAACGAGCGGTGGGCGCGCTGGCCGGGATTGTGGTCGCCGACTTCGGGCGGATTCTGGCCGCGCCCTACCTGACGATGATGCTGGCCGATCTGGGGGCCGAGGTCATCAAGGTGGAGCGGCCGGGCGCGGGGGACGACACGCGGGGGTGGGGGCCGCCGTTCGCGGGTGGGCAGGCCACCTATTTCCAGTCGGTGAATCGGAACAAGACGTCGGTTGCTCTCGATCTGCGGAGCGCGGAAGGACAGCGGTACGCGCGAGAATTGGTGCGGCGGGCCGACATTGTGGTGGAGAACTTCCGCCCGGGGACGATGGCGAAGTTCGGGCTGTCTTATCCAGAGGTTCAGGAACTGAATCCGCGGGTCGTCTATTGCTCGTTGTCCGCGTTCGGCGGAGATAAAGGCGCCGAATTGCCCGGTTACGATCTGCTCATTCAGGCGGCGGGCGGGTTGATGAGCATCACCGGGGAGGGGCAGCCGATGAAGACCGGGGTCGCGGTGGTCGACGTGCTCGCCGGATTGCACGCGACGGTGGGAGTGCTTGCGGCGCTGCGGCATCGGGACGCGACCGGGGAGGGGCAGCTGGTCGAGGTGAACCTGCTGTCGAGTCTGCTGGCCGGAATGGTGAACCAGAGCGCGGCGTATGCGCTGGCGGAGGTGGTGCCGTCGATGCTCGGCAATCGCCATCCGTCCATTGCCCCATACGAGGTGTTTCCGACCGCTGATCGGCCGTTGGTCTTGGCGGTCGGTAGTGACGGCCAGTTCGCGACGCTGTGCCGGGCGATCGGGGCCGAGCGGCTGGCCGGCGATCCGCGGTTCGCCGACAACGCCACGCGCGTCGCGCATGTCGAGGTTCTGGCGGCCGAACTCGGCGGCATTCTGACGACCAAGACCGCCGCGGACTGGGAAGCGCTGCTCACGCCATTGGGTGTCCCGTGCGGGCCGGTCAACGACATGGCGGGCGCGTTCGCGCTCGCCGACCGGCTCGGACTGCAGCCGCGGATCCCCGCCGACACCGGGCTGCCGCCGCTGGTCGCCAACCCGATCACGTTGTCCCGCAATCCGGTTCGCTACACCGATGCGCCACCCGAGCTGGGTTCGGGCACCGATCGAATCCGGGCCTGGCTGGACGCGGATCCCGACGGCGTCAGCTCGCCTTGAGCGCCACCGGCAGCCGCGCGGCCATGCGCCGGGCCAGCAGGATCACCACGTGCGCGCGCAGCATCCCGATCGTGGCCGCGCAGGCGTCCGCCCGTGCCATGGCGGCGTAGTCGTTCACGTTTTCCGGATCGCTCAGCAGTTCGTCGAGTTCCATTCCGGCCCTGGCCTGTTCGAGGGTCAGGGCCCGGTCGGGCAGCCAGCTCAACCGCCACGCGGGCCGCCCGCGGTGGGTGATGCGCGACGCGCATTCCGGGCTTGCGTCACTGGTGATCGACCATTCGGTGACATAGAGCGCCATGTGAATTCCTCCAGGAGCGCGAGGCGAGGAAGCCTGATTCGGTCCATCTCGTCGGTATCAACGGGGTGTCGATCCCAGGTCCAAGGTAGAACTTGTGGTGACATTCCACGAGCCGCGAGCCGAATTCTAAAATCGACTTCAGATGGCGTTAACTGGCATATCACGGTCAATCACGAGCTGATCACGTCCTGATCATGGACGGAGGATCGTTCGATGGTTTATCGGGGGAATTTCCGCAACGACGTTCTTACTGTTCCGGCAGGGTGACGGAGGCTCGATAACCGGGGCACTGTTCCAAGTCGCCGTCGTGCGAGCAGGTGAGGAGCCAGTGCAGGTAGTGGCGGGCGTTTTCGAGTTCGCGCATGCGGGTTTCGATGGCGGACAGGTGGGTGTTGACGGTGCCGCGCCAATCGGCGGTGGTGGAGCGGGCGGTGAGCAGGGTGACGATCTCGTCGAGGCTCATCAGGCCGGTGGTCTGCCACTGCTTGATCAGGGCTATGCGGTAGAGCTGGTCCTCGTCGTAGCAGCGGCGACCGCCGCGACGGTGGGCGGTGAGGATGCCGCGGCGTTCCCAGTAGTGCAGCGTGGACAGGGGGATGTCGAAGTGGTCCACGACGGAGGCGATCGGGGTCAGCTGCATTCTTCTAGTTGACCTCAACCCGGGTTGAACAGGCAAGGTAACCCTAACTTTGTTCGTTCGACCTGGAGGATGAGTTGTCAGTGGAGTTGTATTCCGTTGTCGCTGCGGCCCGTGCGTTGCGGGCGGGGGAGACGACCAGTGTCGCGCTGGTCGAGGACGCGATCGCGCGGGCCGATCGGCACGATGGTGAGCTGGGGGTTTATCTGGCCCGGTTCGATGAGGAGGCCAGGCGGCGGGCCCGGGCGGCCGACGAGGAGCGGGCCCGTGGCCTCGATCGAGGTGTTTTGCACGGCGTTCCGGTCGCGGTGAAGGACACGATCGCGGTGGCCGACGGGGAGACCACCGCGCAGAGTTCGGTGCACGATCGCGCGTGGGGCGCGGGGCGGGATGCGCCGGTGGTGGCCAGGTTGCGGCGGGCGGGCGCGATCTTCACCGGGAAGACCACGACGATGGAGTTCGCGTGTGGGGTGCCGAGTTCTCCCGAACCGTTTCCGTTGCCGCGCAATCCTTGGGATCGGAGTCGGTGGACGGGTGGGTCGAGTTCGGGTACGGCAGGGGGGATCGCGGCGGGGTTGTTTCCGGCGGGGCTCGGGTCGGACACGGCGGGGAGTATTCGGATGCCCGCGGCGTTCTGCGGGGTCACGGGGTTGATGCCGACCTTCGGCCGGGTGCCGAAATCCGGTTGTGTGCCATTGGGTTACAGCGCGGATCGGGTCGGGCCGTTGGCGCGGACCGCGGCGGACTGTGCGGCGGTGCTGGCGATGATCGCCGGTCCGCATCCGAGTGATCCGGACAGCGTCGCTGCGCATGCCGGCGGACTCGCGATCGGTGAGTTCGAAGCTGGGCCTGCGGATCTCACCGGGTTGCGTGTCGGAGTGGTGCGGCGGGCGCATTTTCCCGACGGCTCCGATCCTGGTTTGGCTGGTGTATTCGACAGTGCGATAGATGTTCTCGCGGCGTGCGGTGCTGAACTCGAAGAGGTCGTCCTGCCGTACTGGGCGGAAACCATCACGGCGACGCTCGTGATCGCAACCTGTGAGGGACTTGCCTACCATCGGGCCGCGCTGGCTGAGCGGTGGAACGACTATTTCGTGTCGTCGCGGGGGTTGCTGGCGAAGGGCGCGCTGGTGTCGGGTGCCGATTATGTTCAGGCGCAACGGGTCCGGCGGGTCGCGCAGTCGGCGATCGGGGAGTTGTTCGACCGGTTCGACGTGGTGGTCGGTCCGACGGCGTCGGTCGGTGCGCCGCGCTTCGACGAAGTGGTCGATGCGGCAGGATTCCAGGACGACGCAGAGCTTTTCGTGAACGTGCACACGCCCTACTGGAACGGGCTCGGTAACCCGGTGCTGGCGATGCCGATGGGGTTCGGCGCGACCGGGCTGCCGTTGTCGCTCCAGATCGCCGGGCCCGCGTTCGGTGAGGCGATGATCCTGCGGGTCGGTGATGCTTTTCAGCAGCGCACCGAATGGCATCGGCAACTGCCCCAGGGCTATGGGGCGGTGGCGGCATGAACGAGTCCTCGGAAATCATCCGCACACTGTTGAACTCTGCTGGGCTGCCTGCGAATTCGGCCGAGATCGCCGGTCTGGCAACAACTTACCTGGCGTATCGCGCCGCGATCGATGCCCTCTACGCCGTGCCCGCGGCACGATACGTCGATCCCGCGACGCGGTTTCACGCGTCTGCTCGTGTCGAGGAGTGGGATCGATGAGCGCGATGCTGGCAGACCGGGCACGCGACCGGATCCAACGCTGGGAACCGCAACGGTTGGTCTTGATCCTGGCGTGCATCGGATCGTTTTCCGTCATCATGGACGCCACCATCGTCTCGGTCACCCTGCCCGATCTGCGCGCCGACCTCGGGTTCACGCCCGCCGCGTTGCCGTGGGCGGTCAACGCGTACACCCTCGCCTTCGCGGGTTGCCTGCTGTTCGGCGGGCGGTGCGCGGATGTGTTCGGCCGTCGGCGAATCATGTTCGTGGGGATGGGGATATTCACCGTGGCCAGGGTGGCCGTCGGGTTGGCGGATTCTCCGGCATTTCTTTTGACGGCGCGGGCGGTGCAAGGGCTCGGTGGTGCGCTGCTGATGCCGGTCACATTGTCCATGCTGACAACGGCTTTCGTGGAACCGGCGGCGCGAGCCCGCGCGTTGGCGCTGTGGAGTGCGGTAGGTGCCGCGGGTGCCGCGAGCGGTCCCGTGGTCGGCGGACTGCTCACCGAACTGGCCGGATGGCGTTGGGTGTTCTTCGTTCTCGCACCGTTGGGTGTGATCGGTATGGTCGGTGCGATTCTCGTACTGCCACCGCAGGTTTCGGCGGCCCCGCGGATGCGCCTGGACATCGTCGGCGCACTGCTCGTCACCGCGGGCATCACCGGCGTGGTGCTGGCGATCATGCGCTCGGCCGCCGTCGGCTGGACCGACTCCGGCG
Source organism: Nocardia colli (assembly GCF_008704205.1). GTDB lineage: Bacteria > Actinomycetota > Actinomycetes > Mycobacteriales > Mycobacteriaceae > Nocardia > Nocardia colli. Next base: position 449,289 of record NZ_VXLC01000003.1, read on the forward strand.
TGCTCGGCGCACTACTCGGCGGTTTCGCACTGCTGGGAATCTTCGGAATTCACCAAACCTATTGGGCCGCAGACCCGATCCTGCCGTTCGACGTTTTCCGCATCCGCTCGGTGAGCAGCGCCAACGCGGTGATGTTCCTGGTCGGTGCAGGCTTCCTCGCCAGCCCCGTCCTGCTTGCCCTGTATCTGCAAGACGTCCACGGCTTCTCACCACTCCTGGCCGGTGTCGGCTACCTACCCGTCGGCGTCGCGATGACCGCCGGCTCCCGCTCGGCCGGCTGGCTGACCGTCCGCCTAGGCGTCCGCACCGCCACAGTCCTGTGCTGCGCCGTCAGCGCCACCGGCCTGGCCGGCACCGCCATCTGCATCGCCCTGGACGCGTCCTACTTCTGGACAGTCCTGATATGCGGCGCAATCCTCGGCTACGGCACCGCCGCCGCCTTCACCCCCATCACCGTAGCCGCCACCAACGGCGTCCCACCCGACCGCAACGGCCTAGCCGCCGGCGTCCTCAACACCGTCCGCCAAACCAGCGGCGCAGTAGGCCTAGCCGCCCTCTCCGCCATAGCCCTCTCCGCCGGCTACGCCCCCAGCTTCGCCACCTGCGCCCTCTGCCTAACCGCCGCCGGCCTCGTCGCACTGGTGACAATGCCTCGCGATAGGTCGGAAAGGGGACTGGCGCAATAGTGTTCACGACTGCCGCTCATCGCTTCCGTGCGGAGTCCGGCCGCATACGCCCGGCGTCGATGAGCGCTTGCCCCGCCGTGTGATAGACCGGGGCGCTCATGGCATCTCAGCTCGCGTCATAGTCGCCATAGCGTCGAGGGGCGGGTGCCGCGGCGGCGAGTTCGTTTGCTGCCTGTTGTAGTGACACCGCCGCCGCGTGCTCGGCGCCGAGCAGGGCGACTGTTTCCTCGTAGATCGGCTGGATCCTGTCTCGCAGTTCCCGGGACTTGGTCACATCAATGGGGTCTGACATCTGGAGTCCTTTCATCGGCTCGGGCATTGGCTGGTCGGCACGTCACGCGTCGCCGAGCGGTCGCTGAACACGAACGGGTTGCCTTGCAGGCGGCCGGTCACGCTCATACTGACACGCCAGGTTCCCGCGTAACAGGCTGCGCGCACCTCGTACGACCTCGAATTCGGCGGACCCGGCGGAATCACCGAATCGGTGATGTAGGTGGCAGTCTCCCACCTGCTGCCCTGCTGGTATTCCAGCGCTAGAGTCAAGATGTGCTCGTCGGGTGGCGCGTCGCACTGGGCGATGCCGTTACCGGTAATCATCGGTGGGTAGACCGATGGTCGGCTGTATGTGAATTCAAACCCGCAAGACTTGGCGGAGACGAACTCGGGGTGTGCATTGGGCATGGCCTCGGCAGGTGTGATGCCGAGCATGGCGGAGCCGAGTAATCCCGCGAAAATGATTGCGTTACAACGAGATATCATGGGTTTCCCGACCTCTCTTCTGCCTGAGCAACCTGTGCGCGCCCGGTACTCCTGTGCGCGCCCGGTACTCCCGTGCGGCCCTCCGGCCGCTTGTTGTCGTTCGTCGGAATCCCGTTCGACCATGCGAGCTTTCAGCTCGGCGATGCCTTCTGCGCGCGGCAGTTCCGCGACCTTCCCTCGAACTTCGCTGGTGATCCAGCCGGCTGTTTCCATCTCGGTGAGCAGCCCGGCGAACACTTCGAGGGTCGGTGTGTTCGCCTCGTAGTACAGGATCTTGCCGGTTACCCCGTCCGCCTTCTTGGGTGGCGGTGGCCCGCCGGCCGAGAACTCGGCGACCTCTTCGGGTGTGCCTTGGCGCTCGAGGAAGTACCGCCGTGCGTAGTAGTGCTGCTGCGGTGTCACCCCCAACGGTGAACGCAGTTCATCGTCCGAACCCATCGCTTGCGCCTCCTGCTCGCTCGTCGGTTGGAAAGCACCCGACGCCGAGGAGGCGTGCACACCGACCGGCGGCTCACAACGCATGTCGGTCATGTGCCAATGGGGGAACTCCCTCTGCCCGGCGTCGGGGCCGGTACCACCATCGCGCCTGTTTGAGCACGTCGGAAGGGGTTTTCGGTCTACGCTGGTCTAACCGGCGGTCTACTCTGGTCCACTCGTGGTAGCCCAGGCCACTACAGGGAGCGAATGTTGGGTATGCAGGTCAAATGGACCGGTACCGAAGCCACGGCCTTGCGAGAAGCGCTGGGGCTCACGCAGAAACGGTTCGCGAGCCGTGCCGGAATCGCCAAGAGCACGGTGACGAAATGGAAGCACCGCGGCGGCGCCATCGTGCTCGGCGACAAGTGCGCCGCCATCCTGGACACCATGCTGGCCCGCGCGACAGCTGAACAACGTGCCCGGTTCGGCGCCGCAGTTGAAAGCCAACTCGCCGACGATCCCACCGACCCCGTTGTTGCCCTGTGGGTTCCAGGTATTTGGACTGCGGAATCGACCGCGGTCGTGGACAGCCTTATCGGAGAGGACCTCACCTTGGATCGACGCCAAGTCGGCCGAGCCCTGCTCGGTGTTGTCGTAGGAACGCACCTTCTCGAACCGCTGGAACGATGGTTGCTGTCGTCTGCGGAGGTGACGCCACCCAGAGTCACGGCCGTCGGGGTCGGCTTCCAAGAGGCAGTCGAGTTGGAGAACGCGGCCCGAATCTTCCGCGAATGGGACGACCAGTTCGGTGGCGGTCTGCGCCGCAAGGCCGTGATCGGTCAGCTCAGCGAGGTGAACGAATTGCTGCGGGATTCCCACCCGCCCGAGATCAAACGGCGTCTGACCAGAACAAAGGCGCTGCTCGCGGAGACCGCAGCGACAATGTCGTGGGACTCGGGCCGCCAGAGCAAGGCACAGCAGTACTACGCCATGGCAGTTCGCGCGGCGAAGGAAGCCGACGACCCGGCGTTGTGTGCGAACGCCATAGCCGGTATGGCTCGCCAGCTTCTCTCACTCGATCACTACGGGCTAGCAGCCGGGCGCGAGAGCGTGGAGCGCGAGCGAGCCATGGACGCGCTCGAACTGATCCGGCTCGCGCAAGACCAATTCGGCCACCGCATCACGGCGACGACGCGTGCGATGCTTCACACACGGGAAGCGTGGGCATTCGGGAAATTGGGGCGGCCCACCGCGTTTCACCGAGCCGGCGATCGAGCCCACCAAGCCCTCAGTGAGTCGGATCCGAGCGCCGATCCGTATTGGATCAATTACTTCGATGCCGCAGAGCTGGCGGGCACACTCGGCGGGCGGCTGTTGGAAATGGCGCGCAGAGAACCCGCGTTCGCCACTGCAGCGGCCGAGCAGATCGACCACGCGATCCAGCTGCGCCGTCCTGGTCGACGACGTAGTGCCGCGCTGGATCAGTTGGGAATGATGGAGGCCCGGCTCATCGAGGGCGAGGTGGAGGAGGCGTGCCGGATCGGGGAGACTGCCGTTGAAGCGGTCGGCAAGACAGCGTCGGACCGGGTGCAGAAGAAGCTGATCAAGGTGTATCGCGCGACGGAACAGTTCGTGCAGGTCGGTCGGGTTGCCGAGTTGCGCGGTCAAATGAAACCGTTGTTGCTCGCGACAGCGTAGGAGGAGCTGAGTGGTGCGTATTGGGGTTACCGGGCACATGAACATCACCGAAGACACCGCACCGCTGGTGTACGACGCGATCAGCAAGCTGCTCACCGAGCGTGTGGATTCCGCCGGGCTGGTGGGCGTCAGCTGCATTGCGCGTGGCGCTGACTCGGTGTTCGCTCGGGCTGTCCTCGATGCCGGAGGCCGGCTCGAGGTTGTGCTGCCCTCGCGGAACTATCGTGAGCGGAAGGTGAAGGCGGATCATGCGGAGCTGTTCGATCGGCTGATCGGTGCCGCGGAGACTGTTCACGTTATGGATTTCGAGGACGCGGGTAGGGAGGCGTACGAGGCGGCGAACGAATCGATGCTCTCCTCGTGCGACCGACTGGTAGCTGTGTGGGATGGCGGAGCCAGCGAAAAGGGTGGGACGGGCACAGTCGTAGAGCTGGCGAACACGAGAGGTGTTCCGGTGGAGATTGTGTGGCCCGAAGGTGCTGCGCGGGGCTAGGTCTCGATACCGCGAGCCAGTTGACTACCTAAGCCAAAGAGGATCGCTGGGTTACTGCGATGGAGAAACGTGGGTGCCGATGTTGCCGTGTAGGGGTTTGAAGGTGCCGTTGCGGAGGGATTGTTCAATGTCTTCCAGGGAGTGGCCTTTGGTTTCGGGGACGAAGAAGTAGACGAAGAGGAGGGAGAGGAGGTTGAAGGCGGCGTAGAGGATGAAGGCGGGGCCTAGGCCTAGGGTGTCGATGGTGCTGAGGGCGGTGAGGGTGAGGACGAGGTTGGAGCCCCAGAGGGCTACGGCGTGCAGGCTGGTGGCGCGGTCGCGGATGCTGAGGGGGTAGAGCTCGGAGCCGAGGAGCCAGCCGACGGCTTGCAGGCCGGCGGCGTTGCAGGCCATGTAGGCGAGCATCAGGGCGAGGGTGAGGTAGCGGTTGGGGTGGTCGGTGAGGACGAAGAGCAGGCCGAAGCCGAACAGGAAGGTGGTGGCGCCGGGAATCAGCAGGAGCATCAGGCGGCGACGGCCGACCTTGTCGACGAGGCGTTCGCCCACCGCGGTGAAGACGAGGTAGACGGTGGCGATGCCGAGTCCGGACCAGACGACCAGTCCGGTGCTGAAACCGGCTGCGCTGCCGAGGATCGTGTGCGAGTAGTAGATCATCATCTCCAGCCCGGAGAGCTGGGTGAAGGCGGCGATGCCGAGGCCGGCGACCAGCGCGGGGCGAGCCCAGCGCTGGGTCAGGTTGGCCCAGCCGCCGCGCGAATCCTTTTGCTCCTGTTGCGAGATCGCCCAGATCTTCAGGGTTTCGTCCACGGCGGCCGAACGGTTAGGGCGCATCCAGCGCAGCACCACCCTGGCCTTGCCGACCGTCCCGTTGTCGATGAGCCAGCGCGGCGTCTCCGGCAGTTGCAGCATGGCGGCGGCGAGCACCAGCGCGGGGATGACGGCGATGCCGATCATCCAGCGCCAGTCACTGCTCGGCTTAGCGGTGCCTTCGCCGGCCGCGACCACGCTGACCAGGTTGGCGAGGAAGATGCCGATGCCGATCGCGATGTTGAAGAAGGTGACCATCGCACCGCGGCGGTGCGGCGGCGCGAGTTCGGCGATGTAGGTCGGCACGATCTGCGAGCAGGCGCCGACGGCGAGGCCGAGGAACAGGCGGCAGGCGGTCATCATCCACGCGTCGACCGCGAGCGCGCAGGCCACGACGCCCACGGCGAACACGCAGGCGATGATGAAGATGGTCTTGCGCCGGCCTAGCGTCTTCGACAGCGAACCGCCGACCAGCGCGCCGATCACCGCACCGGCCAGGATCGCGGCGGTCAGGATCTCCTGACGGGTGTGGTCGATGCCCCACTGCGCCGACATCTTGGGCAGCGCGCCGGAGATGATGCCGGTGTCGTAGCCGTAGAGCATGCCGCCGAGCGCGGCGAACAGGGCCACGATGACGACATTGCGGTCGGCGCTCTGGTTTTCGTCCGCCGTCGGTTTCTCCGGCGCGGAGACGACCATCTCGTAGCCATCGAGGTTGCGACGGCGCAGCCGCGGGAGGAAACTCCGGCGCCTGGTTATCGTCGTATTCTCGGTGGGCATGCGCTCCAGTGGATAGTGCCGGAACCAGCTGCGCAAACTTAGCGGTCTTGTTTGTGAACAGAATTACTTTCGCGTTTAGTCGAATGCGTGGTTTATCGGTTTTATGAGCTGGTTGTCCCCGCCTCGACGGGAATTGACAGTTCCGCCGCTGACCGGGCGTCAGCCGCCTTTTCGGCCCGTCCGGCAGTCAATGCGACCACGACGATCGCGGCCACCAGACTGGTAATCGCGATGATCGAGGCCACTCTGCCGGTCGCGTCGCCGACTTCCTGCGCACGCCCGAGGTCGATATGTCCGAACACCACGGTGGCCACGGCCGCCCCGATCGCGCCGCCCAGATTGTGGAATGTCCACGAGGCGCCGACCGCGAATCCGGACCGCGTCGGCGACACGGTCGAAATCGCCAGCACGGTCGCGGGGCCGAGCACCAGGGCCCAGCCGCCACCGAACAGGACCAGCGCGACGAACAGTACCGCCAGTTGGTCACCGAACGCCGACCACGCGATACCGGCTCCCGCGAGCACCAGCAACCCGAATCCCCACGGCAGCAACGAATGTGCGCCCAACCGATCGACGAACCGGCCCGTCACCGGCGACGAGAGCGCGAGCGTCCCGCTGACGAGCAGCAGCACGAATCCCGCCTGCCGCACATCGAAGTCCCGACCCTGCGTCAGATACGTCGGAATCACCAGCAGCGCAGCGGCATAGCACAAACCGAGCGAGAAATCCGACACGATCGCCGCCACGAATCGGCGATTACCGAACAGCGCGGGGTCGATCAACGGATTCGCCGCCCGCCGCTCCGCCACGATCCCGACCGCCACGGCCGCGACCAGCACGACCGCGGCGATCAGTACCCATGGCGACAGCCAGCCGCGCAGGTCGCCCAGGACGAAGATGCCGACGGCCGAAACCACGGCGAACGCGACCACGACCTGTCCGGCCCAATCGGTCCCGCCGCTGGTATCGGGCTGCGCCCGCGGAACCGCGAGCGCGATAGCGATCAAGGCCGCGATGCCGAGCGGAATGTTGATCCAGAAGATGGACTGCCAACCGAGACTCGGCACCAGCAGGCCACCGAGCACCGGACCGATGGCCAGCCCGAGCCCGTTCACCGAGTACAGCCATCCGATCGCCTTCCCCCGATCACCCTGCGGGAAAAGCGATTCCACCAACGTCGACGTACTCGTGTACAGCACGGCACAGGCCGCGCCCTGCACGAACCGCGCGACGAGCAGCACCCCGATCGACCACGACACCGCCGCCCCCGCGGACGCGACCACGAACAGCGCGAGCCCGAACAGCAACACCTTCCGCCGGCCGAGCCGATCGGCCACCCGCCCCGCCATCACCATGAACATGGACAACGCCATCAGGAAGACGCCGAGCGTCAGCTCCGTATTCGACGCTCCCGCTCGCAGATCCGCGCCGATGGCGGGCAGCGCGGTGGTGACGATGGTCAGGTCGATGCAGCCGAGAAACGACGCCACCGCCAATCCGGTGAACCCGATCACCCGCCGCCGCGCGGGAATCTCGACGGTCATCGGTCGCCCTCCGCGTTGTTCAACGCCGACTTGCGCTTCTTGAACCGCAAGGGCAACCACGCGACCCGGTCCGGGTGCTCCGGCTCGACGAAGAGTTCTCGCGTGCGCCCCATCGCGGCGGAGATCTTCTGCGGGTAGATCACGTAGTCGAAACCCTCGTGCGCCCACAGTGGCATGATGATCGGGCATTCCTCTAAAAGATATGCGCGGCAAGACTTCCGGACCGACTCCTGATCGACGTCCGGTTCGCGCGAGAGCCGCCGCTCGATGAACCGATCGATGGTGCTGTCGATCGCGTGACGATACGGCTCGTCGGTCTCGTAGGCATGCTCGATCGCGTCGTATAGATCGCCGTAGCGCGGATGCGAAAGCGCGAAGTCCCAGCGCAATATGTTTGTCGGGCAATCGATCTGGTCCAGGTAGCCGATATTGCGGGCGATCCACTGGTCACCGGCGATGCGCGCCCGCGCGTGCCGATCGATATCGGTTCCGCCGCTGAGGTTGTGGCGTTGCAGGGTATCCGCGACCGCGATCGCGCAGCGGCCGAAGTTCGACCGATTGATCAGATCGATGGTGGCCGCGAGCTTTTCGCCCTCGTGATAGTCCGCACCCACGCTGACCAGCAGCACGGTGGAGCGTCCGTCGGTGGTGATGCCGTCCGAGCGTAGGTCGTAGGCGGCCTTGTGCGACGCGGAAAGCAGCGTGGTCGTTGTCATCAGCTCCACACCTTCAACGACTCGGCCGGATCGCTGACCCCGATGAACAACCCGATGGTGATGCGCGGGCGGTCCTGCGACGGCGCGACCGCGTGCACCCGGCGCGGATCGATGAAGATCGCGTCGCCGACCTGCGGCGTGATGACCAGCGCGGGCTCGCCGACGGCCGCGCGATCGATGCCGTAGACCCGGTCGCCGGAGCGGTCTCGATACTCGCTTTCGCCGGGATAGTCGTCCCAGATCTCCAATTCGCCGCCCCGGTCCGGCACGTCGAGGTAGACGTTGACCGAGAGCTGGCGGACGATCCGAATCTCGAAGTCCTCCGGCAGGTTTCGCCCCACGTTGTCGGTGTGCGGCTCGAGATCCACTCCCGCGAGCTGGTAGCGCGCGACGCCGGCGAAGAACGCCTGCCCGTTGCGCCGGAGCAAACTCGCTCCGGCGGGCCAGATCTCGTCCAGCAGCAGCCGAATGTCATCCGCGGGATAGGAATACGGCGAGGCGATATCGCGCAATCGGTCGATATTGTGGCGCGCCTCGTCGAAGTACGCCCCACGTCCGGCCTCGGTGCTGGTTTCGGAGAACGCGTGCCCGATCCGCCGGAACTGCGGGTCGGTGGCCAGCGGCCCGTGATCCTGTCTGCCGACGAACGCCTTGCGTAAGTGGTCGAGTGCGTCGGGCCGGACGAATCCGGCCAGTCTGACCGCGTGCACGTCGCCGTTCAACAGCGCGGTCAGCGACGCATGGTCGAATTCTTGCCTGGTGGTGTCCAACACGCGGTCTCCGAGAGCTGGCGTGGCCGTACTCCACCCGGGCACAGGCCCAGGCGTGAGAGGGGAGTTCGTGGTTCGGGCATGGCTCGGACCCCCGTCTCTCGAGAGGGCTCCAGGTGTCCGTGGAGCCCGCGCTTGCCCGGGCCGCATTACGCGGCTCGGCCTGGTCTTGACCCGGGGCACCCCGCCGCGGTTGGAGGGTTGCCGGCCAGCTAGCCGGGGACTTGACGTGTTATGTACCGAGATCGTCGAGGCGGCGCTGGGCGACGGCGGCGGCGAAACCACCGGCGAAGGACCGGCTGAACAGGATCGACAGCCCACCGGCCGGGCGGATGATGATGCCGAGGATCTCGCTGTCCCGGGGGAAGGTGGGCAGGCGTTCGTCGTCGGGCGCAACCAGGCGGATCGGCCGCGCGAAGGCGTCGCTGATCCCGTCGGACAGGTTGCGCTGGACCTTGGCGGCGATCTGGTCGAGCCCGCCGCGGGCGACCACGCGCGGGCTGCCAGGCATCAACTCGACCACAAGATTCTTGCCCATGAATCCGGCTCGCTTTTCGGCGGGGATGTCGGCGGGCACGACATTGTCGACCTCGTGCATCAGCAGATCCATTTGCGCGGACCACTCGGTATCGCCGATCAGCAGGCCGTTGTCACGGAACCCGTTGATGGTGACGGTCATGATCCGGTTGCGGGCGCGGAGAAAGTCACCGCCGGTCGAACTCATCCGGTCTCTGGACTTCTGCGGATACAGGCCGATGTTTTCGGGGCTCTCGTGCACGAAGCGATCGAAGAACCGCCAGATGAAATCCAGCAGCGGGCCGGAATCCAGGTTCGCCGCCGGGGCATCGACGGCCGGATCACCTCCGTCCTGCGAGAGTCCGCCGTTCTGGAACAAGCAGGATTGTGAACCGGACGGCGTGCTGAACTGGTCGCAGATCGGATAGCCGAGCGGTCCGCGCTCCATGCCGCGCTGCTGCCACAGGTCGTGGATCGCGCCGTGCACGGCGAACGGTCCGGTGTCGGGATGCCAGAAGATCGAGCCGTTGGTGAAATGGTTGAACCGGCCGACGCCGTCCGCGCACGCGGTCTCGTCGGTGATCGGCATGCCCAGGACGGCACCGAGATTCAGGTATTCGTACTTGCGCCGGATCTCGCCGTGGATCTCGAAAGCGCCGACATCCTTGTGGTAGAAGATGGTGCATTTCTCGTAGCGGGTGCTGGCGATGTCGAACGAGGTGAGTCCGGTCGCGGCCCCGCCCTGGCGTGGTCCGGTGAAGGTCTCGCCGCCGAGCTTCTCCGCTTTCGCGTCGATCTTCTGCCTGACGTCCTCGGCGGTGGCCGCCAAATCGGGGAACAATTCGCCGACCAGGTTCCGGGTGTACCGGACGCTGTAATCGCCACTGCCGGTGAAGTCGTGCGGGTTTCCGTCCCAGCAGATTCCCTGGCCGAAACCGGAGAAGATCAAGCCCTGGCAGCGATTACACCAACGCCACCCGTCTTGCGTTCCGTTCGGCCGGACATTCGCATAGACCACATAGAGCCCGCTGCCGTTGTAATCGTGTTGGTGTCCGTCCCAGCAGACGCCGTAACCGTATCCGGACCAGGCCAGCCCCTGACAGCGATTACACCAGCGCCAGCCGCCCTGTACGTCGGCTCCGGGGTCGGCGGTGGTGGCCAGGAAGTAAGGGCGACTGTCGTTTCCGTAATGGGGTGCGCCGTCCCAGCACACTCCGGGGCCCGCCCCCTGATAGGTCAGGCCTTGGCATCGGCTACACCAACGCCAGCCCGGTTGCCATATCGTGTCGTCTGCCATGGCGTCCCCTTGTCCGAATTCAATCTACGTGAATTCAGCTGCCGCGCAGGCCCAGACCGCGCAATTCCAGCGCGGCCAATTCACGGACCGTGTCGTCGTCACCGCGCCGCCACGCGTCCACCACGTCCGCGTCGATTCGATTCAGTTTGCGCAGTGGCTGATTGGTGAGCGCGCGCAAGGCGAGCAGGTCGCGTCCGCCCGGCACGGTAGATAGCGACACGGCCGCGGCGGCCCGGCGGATCCAGCGCACGCGCAACGGTAGCCAGACGAACAGGACCAGCCCGAGCGGGACGATCAGCAGGCTGATCGCGAGGGCCATGGCCAATTGGTTGGTCAGCGCCTGCTGATCGTGTCCGGCCTCGGCCATCGAGCGGGCGGCGCCGGCGGCTCGCTCGAACGGCGAGGTCAGGTCGTCGCCGACCACCGGGACCCGGCCGACCTTGCGGCCGACGTCGCCGAGGCTGTCGGCCAGGCCGCCGCCCGCGCCCTCCAGCTTCTGACCCGGAACAGCGAGTTTCTGCACCAGATCGTGTAGCCAGAGCGCGGCCTTGATCGAGCCGTACACCCACGCCGTCACCAGCAGATCCGTGACCAATTGCCGGGCGGCGACGGGGGCCCGATCGGCGTAAATCTTCACGGATTCAGAATCCTCGGTCCGTTGAGTGAAAACAGGGCTTTCGCGTTCGATCGAACAGGGGAGAGGCTGGACGGAAATCTGCCCGGCGCGGCGCGCGCCCGACGACGAAGGAGTTCGCAGATGGCCATTCGGTCGCTGGACGACGCGCTCGGTGCGGTGACCGAACTCGCGCCCATCGCGCGGCAGTACAGCCAGAAGGCCGAGGACGACCGCGACCTTCCGGCCGACGTGGTCGATGCCATCGCGGCCACGGGTTTGTGGGGCGTGTTCACCCCGACCGGCGTCGGCGGCAGCGGGCTGATCGGGGTCGACGAGGCGTTCGAGATCGTGCGGGCGGTCGCCTACGCGGATACGAGCACGGCGTGGAGTCTGTTCATCGGTGCGACGACGCCGGCGATCGTGGCGTCCAAGTTGCCGGCCGACGGTATCGAGGAGGTCTTGGCCGAAGGGATCGGGCCGATGTCACTCGTCTTCGGTCCGAACGGCCGGAGCACACCCACCGAGGGCGGGTTCCGGGTGACCGGGCGGTGGCCGTTCGCCAGCGGAATCGGTTATGCCGGTTGGGTTATGGCGAACACCGTCCTGCTCGACGCGGACGGTGCGCCGAAGGCGGGGGCCGGTGGGTTGCCCGAACTCGTCTCGGTCGTCGTATCCGCCGAGGAGGTGAGCATCATCGATGACTGGCATGTGGCCGGGCTGCGCGGCACCGGGTCGATGAGTTTTGCGCTGGACGACGTGTATGTGCCTGCGCGCCGGACGTTTCCGTTCTTCGCGCCCAGTCGGCTCCAAGAGTCGAAGTATCGGCTTCCGCTGTTCAGTCTGCTCGCGCCCGGGTTCGCCGGGGTCGCGGTCGGCACCGCCGAGCACGCGCTCGACGAGGTCCTCGCCGTGCTGCCGACGCGTGTCGGACCGCCGAAGTTCCAGCCCGCATCCGAGGATCCGGTGATCCAGCGGACGGTCGGACGCGCACAGGCCGCGATCCGGGCCGCCCGCGAGTCCACGCGGGCGGTGTTCGACACCTACGTCGACCGGCGGCTGCGCGGCGACGACCTGAGCCTGCTCCCGGTCGCCGGCCGCTGCGAGCTGCACCAGCAGGCGGTGTGGGCCGCCAACACCTGTCGCGACACGGTCGACGACCTCTTCCGCATCGCCGGTGCGAGCGCGATCTACGAGTCGAGCCCGATCCAGCGGCTCTGGCGCGACATCAACGTGCTCAACCAGCACCTGTATCTGCGCGACACGCAACACGAGAACGCGGGCAAACTCGCGCTCGGCATCGACGTGGTGAACCCGACGATCTGAGCCGGGGCAACACTTTTCAGAGCGTGCCCTGCCGCGCCGCCCGCCACAGATCGACCTGCCCGTCGTCCTCGAGCAGCGCGTCGATCTCGGCCAGCTCATCGGCGCTGAATTCGAGCGTGCCCAGCGCCGCGACGTTCTGCTCGAGCTGCTCGGTGGTGGACGCGCCGATCACCAGCGAGGTCACCCGGTCGTCGCGCAGGGCCCAGGCCAGGGCCAGCTGGGCCAGCGTCTGCCCGCGCTTGTCCGCGAGCGCGTTCAGCTTGCGCAGCCGATCGATCATCTCGGGGGTCAGCAGCTCGTTCTGGAACGACTTGTCCTGGGCGGCGCGCGATTCCGGCGGGATGCCGTCGAGGTATTTGGCGGTGAGCAGGCCCTGCGCGAGTGCGGTGAACCCGATGACGCCGAACCCTTCCTCGGCGGCGGCGTCGAGCAGACCCTCGGTCTCGATCCAGCGGTTGAGCATCGAGTAGGACGGCTGGTGGATGAGCAGCGGCGTGCCGAGGTCGCGCAGCAGCTTCGCCATCGTCAGGGAATCCTGCGCGGTGTAGGAGGAGATCCCGACGTACAGCGCTTTCCCTTGGCGGACAGCGGTATTCAGCGCGGCGGCGGTTTCCTCCAGCGGAGTCGTCGGGTCGAAGCGGTGCGAGTAGAAGATGTCGACGTAGTCGAGTCCGAGCCGGCCCAGCGACTGATCGAGGGAGGCGAGCACATACTTGCGCGACCCGCCGCCCTGCCCGTACGGCCCCGGCCACATGTCCCATCCGGCCTTGGTGGAGATGACGAGTTCGTCGCGATACGCGGCGAGATCCTCGCGCAGGATGCGCCCGGCATTGATCTCCGCCGACCCGTAGGGTGGGCCGTAGTTGTTCGCCAGGTCGAAGTGCGTGATACCGAGATCGAAAGCGCGCAAGGCGATTTCGCGCTGCACGAGGTAGGGGCGATCGTCGCCGAAGTTGTGCCAGAAGCCGAGCGAGAGCAGCGGCAGGTCGAGACCGGATCGGCCCGAGCGGCGGTAACTCATAGTGCCCTCGTACCTGGTCGGTTCCGGAACGTATGTCATGCGGACCTCCTCGTCGTCGCGAAATCGGTTGTGCGGATGGTCAGTTCGAGCGGGGCGCGAGCAGGTCCTCGACGAGGGTGTCCACCAGTGCGCGGGGGATGGGCGAGCCGGTCAGGGCGCGATAGACGATCGAGCCGACGAGTGCGTCGAGCGCGTCGTCGGGGCTCAGTCTCGGCGCGATCACGCCGGCCTCGATGCCGCGCACGAGCAGATCGCGTTCCTGCGCGCGGCGCGGACCGAGATAGCGCTCGTGAAAATTCTCGGCAGTGGCGGGATCATGCTGTGCCTGGGCGATGAGCGCGAGCAGCACCTTGCCCGCCGGGTCGTGGGTGAGGAAACGGGCGAAGGCGCGCAGATAGTCCCGGATGCTTTCTGCCGTCGGCGTTTCCGTCGGAACGGGCAGGTGTTTGCCGGTGTCCTCGATGATCGTGTCCAGGAGAATGTCGACCTTCGACGGCCACCAGCGGTAGATGGTCTGCTTGGCCACGCCGGCCCGGCGCGCGATGGCCTCGATGGTCAGTGCGCTGAAACCGTGCTCGGCGAGCAGATCGTCCGCGGCATGCAGCACGGCCAGGCGGGCGGCCTCGTCGCGCCGCGGACCGGAGCGGGGGCGCGGCGACGGCGTGCTCGTGGCTGGCATGCGAAACACAATACCCATCGGCGGCTTCGGTGAGTTAGTCTAGACGCGACGTCTAGTCTAGAAAATATTGCCGCAGTTAGAAGGAGTTTCCGTGTCTGACACGTCGAACCGTCAAGCCCTCGTCATCGGGGCCTCCCGTGGGCTGGGACTGGTGCTCGCCAACGAACTCGCCGGACGCGGTTGGCATGTCATCGCCACCACGCGCCAGGGTGGCGGCGAGTTGCAAGCGAATGCCGATGCGTCCGACGGGCGACTGCGGGTCGAATCGCTGGAGATGACCAGCGCCGACGAGCTGGCCGCACTGCGCGGCCGCCTCGCCGGTACCCGGCTCGATCTGCTCTTCGTCAACGCCGCCATCGACCGCGGCGACCTGCCCATCGGCGAGGTGCCGACCGACATGTTCACCGAGGTGATGATCACCAACGCGCTGAGCCCGCTGCGCACCGTGGAGGCGCTGCGCGATCTCGTCGCGCCCGGCGGCACGGTCGCGGTCATGTCCTCTGAGCAGGGCAGCATTTCGCAGAACACCGAGGACGGCTACGAGCTCTACAAGGCGAGCAAGGCTGCGCTCAACCAGCTGATGCGCAGCTACGCCACGCGCAATGCCGACGACGGGCAGACCAAGCTGCTGATCGACCCGGGCCACAATCAGACCCAGCTAGGCGGACCCGACGCGCCGCTCGACCCCAAGGAGAGCATCCCCGCCGTCGTCGATGTGCTGGAGGCGCAGGCCGGCGCGCAGGGCTTGCAGTTCCTGGATCGCCACGGCGAGACCGTTCCGTGGTAGCGGCGGTATTGGCCTGGGCCCGAATGGCTTTCGCGTCAGGTGCAGGGGCCCGCGTCGACGGACTGGTCCAGCACGTCGTCGAGAAGCGGTAACCACAGGTCCGGGGCGTTCGTATTCCCCAGTTATTCCTCAGTCGAGTTGGCTGCTCAAATGTGGTTCCTTGGTTAGGAATTCGACAGACCGTAGATCGGCACGCGCCGTCCGGAGCGAATTCGCGAACCACTCGAGGAGCTCCGTCATGCCCTTGTTACGACGCATGTTCGCAATCATGCTCGGCGCGTTCATCATTGCCGCGATGTCGGTCGCGGTCGGATCGGCCGCGCCGACCGAGGAACGGGAAGTGTTCGCCCCGGACGGCACGATCAGCCGGGTGGTCACGCCGGTGCCGGACAAGACGCCTGCACCGCGGTCCGCGGTGCAGGCGGACGTGATCGCGATCCAGCAGACCGGGCCGTCGGATCAGCGGTTCGACCTGGTGTTCGTCGGCGACGGGTACACGTCGGGTCAGCTGGGCACCTACAAGCAGCACGCGATCAACCGGTGGAACGAGATCACCCAGGTCGAGCCGTTCAAGACATACAAGAACTCGTTCAACGTCTGGGCGGTCAACGTGGTCTCCCAGGAGTCCGGCGTGGACAACGATCCGCGCGGAACGATGCGAAATACCGCACTGGACATGACCTTCTGGTGCGGCGGCACCGAACGCCTGCTGTGCGTCAACGAGACCAAGGCGTTGCAGTACGCCCGGTTGGCGCCCGCGGCGGATCAGGTGATCGCGCTGGCCAACACCACGAAGTACGGCGGCGCCGGCGGCGGCGGCGTGGCGACCTCGTCCGGTGGCAACGCCCAGGCGGGCCAGATCGTGCTGCACGAACTCGGGCACTCGGTGGGCGGCCTGGCCGACGAGTACGACTACCCCAACGACCGCTACACCGGGCGCGAGCCGCGCGAGGCCAACGCCTCGGTCTACACCAGCGCGCAGATGCAGCAGAACCATGCCAAGTGGTACCAGTACCTGGGCAAACCGTCCCCGGACGGCGGTGTCGTCGGCACCTACGAGGGCGCGGTCTATTACAAGCGCGGCGTGTACCGCCCCACCGACAACTCGTTGATGCGTTCCCTCGGCCGCGAATTCAACCTGATCGGGCTGGACGCGATGAAGGCCGCGATCGAGCGCAAGGCCCCGCCGAGTCGTCCCTGATCCCGCACCGGCAATTCCCCTGAGCCAGCAGTTATTTCGAGTCTCACACGGGAGTGCCTCGTGCTGAGCGGTGACAAGGAGAAGGCAATGGCATCCAGACAGCACCAGCACAGACCCGATCGGCGAGGACCGCGCACCCGCGTGGTCCGGGCCGTCGGCTGGACCGTGTCGAACCTGCGGCGGCTACCCCGGCTAGCGCTGCTGGCCGTGGCCGCCGCGCTATTGCTCTCGGGCGCACCCGCGACGGCCGAGCCGCAGACCGGACCCAGCTTCTCCGGCGGCGAGGCCCAGCCGGTGTTCAATCCGGCAGCGCCGGTACGCCAAGACCTTTGGGTGCGCGCGCCGATCGACAGCGATGCCGACGGCAAGGACGACGAGGTGCACGTCCAGGTGGTCCGCCCGGCCAATGCCACCGGCAAGCTGCCGGTCGTCTACCAGGCGAGCCCGTACTTCTCCGGCGGCAACGACGTCACCAATCACGGTGTGGACGTGGAGCTCTACGTGCCGGACGGCGCGGAGGCGCGGATGGCGCCGGCGCCCGGCGAAATGCGTGCGCGGGTGGCCGAGGATCTCCGGGCCGCGGGCATCACCCTCGACAAGGGCCAGATCACTTGGCAGTACGAGGAATACTTCCTGGCGCGCGGTTTCGCCGTGATGTACGGCGAGTCGCTCGGCACCGGAACCTCCACCGGCTGCCCGACTTCCGGCGCCCGCAACGAGACCATCGGCGCGCGGGCCCCGATCGACTGGCTCAACGGCCGGGCGAAAGCCCGTGACGCACAGGGCAAAGCGGTCACCGCCACGTGGGCCAGCGGCAAGGTCGGCATGATGGGCGTGTCCTACAACGGCACCCTGCCCAACGCGGTCGCCTCGACCGGCGTGCCCGGGCTGGAGGCCATCGTGCCGATCGCCGCGATCAGCAACTGGTACGACTATTACCGGGCGGGCGGCGCGGTGGTCGCGCCCGGCACCTACCAGGGCGAAGACACCGACGTGCTGGCCAAGTACGTCTACACCAGAGCCGATCGCAAGATCTGCGCCCCGATCATCGACAAGATCGAGCAGGACCAGAACCGGGTCGACGGCAACTACACCGCGTTCTGGAACGAGCGCAACTACCTCAACGACGTCGGCAAGGTGCACGCCGCGGTGCTGGCCGTGCACGGTCTCAACGACTTCAACGTCAAGACCAAGAACGTCGCCCAGTGGTACGACGCACTGAAGAAAGCCGGTGTGCCGCACAAGATCTGGCTGCACCAGTCCGGCCACACCGATCCGATCGGCCTGCGCAAGGACGAGTGGCTGCGCACGGTGAACCGCTGGTTCAGCAAGTACCTGCTCGGCCAGAACAACGGGATCGACCGCGAGCCCAAGGCCACCATCCAGCGCGAGGACAAGTCCTGGGTGAACGAGGCGGAGTGGCCCGCCCCGGGCACCGCCGCCGCGACCGCGGTCTTCCAGCCCGGTGGCCGCAATGTCGGCGGTCTGGCCACGACCGGCGCCGGGCGGGTCACCGAATCCCTCGACGACGACGCGACCAAGCTGGCCGCCGACCTCGTCGCCGCGCCGAGCTCACCGAACCGGCTGGCGTACTTCTCCAAGGCGACCGCGACCCCGTTGCGGATCAGCGGCGCGGTGGATGTCGCGCTCGGGGTGACGTTCCAGCGGCCGGCCGCGAATGTGACCGCACTGCTGGTGGATCGCTCGCCCGACGGCAGCTCCCGGATCGTCACCCGCGGCTGGGTGGACCCGCAGAACCGGGAATCGCTGAGCAAGACGAGCCCGATCACGCCGGGTAAGGAGTACGCGGTCAACCTGTCCATGCAACCGCACGACTACCTGCTGGCGCGTGGGCACAAGCTGGGCGTGGTGGTGTTGTCCAGCGACAACGAGTTCACCCTGCGGCCCAAGCCGGGTCCCGGTTTCGGCGTGAACCTCGCCGAAACGAAGGTGTCGTTCCCGGTGGTCGGTGGCCAGGCGGCGCTCAACGCCGCGATCGGCTGACCGGCCGAAATCCGGTCACGCCCAACGATTGTCGGGCGTGACCGGATTTCCGGCGGCTACTTCTCGGCAGCCAGGGTGATCAGGTCGCTGACCACGCCGGGCATGGAGACGCTCACCGCGTGCGAGGCGGGGACCTCGACGGTGTGCGCGGACGCGCGGTCGGCCATGAACCGCTGTGCCTCGACCGGAATGTTCTTGTCCTCGGTGGTGAGCAACGCGAACGACGGGATCGTCTGCCACGCAGCCGCTTTGGCAGGTTGCTGGAGGGCGTCCAAGGCGACGGGCCGCTGGGTTGCGGCCATCAGTTCGGCGGCGGTGGCGGGGACATCCGCGGCGAACTGGGCGGGGAACTCGTCCTGCCGGATGTAGAGCTCCGTGCCGGTATTGCCGTCCGCGAGCGGGTAGTTCGCCGGACGGGTGGTCGGCCCGAGGGTGGATCCGGGGAACTTGTCGGTCAGCTCCAGTGCGCTCTCACCCTCGGCGGGGATGAAGGCGGCGATGTAAACCAGTGCTTGCACGTTCGCCTTGCCCGCCGCGGCGACGGTGATGACGCTGCCGCCGTAGGAATGACCGACCAGAACAATCGGGCCGTCAACGTCATCGAGGACCGAGCCGATGTAGGCGGCGTCGCTGTCCAGGCCGCGCAGCGGGTTCGCTGCCGCGACGACCGAATAGCCTTGGGCGCGTAGTACTTCGACGACGCCGTTCCAGCTGGAGGAGTCGGCGAACGCGCCGTGCACCAGCACGATGGTGGGGGTGGTACTCACGAATGGGTCCCTTCTGGTTTATGCGGGGTACAGGGCGGCACGTAGCACCGCAACGGCCTGGGCGACAGCGGCTTTGGCCGCGTTGGTGTCGTGCATCGAGTTGACCATGACGAAATCGTGGATGATGCCGCCGTAGCGCGCCGCGATCACCGGCACGCCGGCGGTGCGCAGCTTGGCCGCGAAAGCCTCGCCCTCGTCCCGCAATACGTCGTTCTCGGCGGTGATGACCAGCGCGGGCGGCAGGCCGGACAGCTGCTCGGTGGTGGCGCGCAGCGGCGAGGCGGTGATCTGGGCGCGGTCCTCGGCGCTGGTGGTGTACTGGTCCCAGAACCATTTCATGCCGTCGCGGGCCAGGAAGTAGCCCTCGGCGAAGCGTTCGTAGGAGCCGGTGTCGAAGTTGGCGTCGGTCACCGGGTAGAACAGCACCTGCTGGACGAAGGAGACGTCACCGCGTTCCTTGGCCATCAGGGTGAGCGCGATGGCCATATTGCCGCCGACCGAGTCGCCCGCCACCGCGATGCGGGACGGATCGAGGTTCTTCTCCGCGCCCTGGGTGGTGACCCACTGGGCGACGCGGTAGGACTGCTCGTTGGCCACCGGGTAGCGCACGTCCGGCGAGCGGTCGTACTCGGGGAACACCACCGCCGCGTGCGCGCCGACGGCGAGGTCACGCACCAGCCGGTCGTGAGTGTGCGCGTCGCCGAAAACCCAACCGGCGCCGTGGGTGTAGACGATGACGGGCAGGGTCTCGGTCGCGCCCTGCGGCTTGACGATCCGCGCCCGCACCGAGCCGGTCGGGCCGCCCTCGATGGTGATCCACTCTTCATCGATCTCGGGCTTGAAGATGGGGGAGTCCTGCACCGAATCGACCGCCTTGCGGCCCTCCTCCGGCGCGAGCTGGTAGAGGAACGGGGGCGTCGAAGTCGCGTCGACGAACTCCTGTGCGGCCGGCTCCAGTGCGACGCCGTGCGGATTTCCGGTCATGGTCGTTCCTTTCGATAGTGGCGGAAAAACATTGCGGTACTGCTATTTTTGAGTGGTCAGGACAGCTCGGCCAGTGCTTCGGTGATGACCGCGGCGACCTCATCAGGGTGGGTCTGCATCACGAGGTGCGGCGCGTCGAGCTCGACGACGGAGCGCAGCGCGGCCCGCTGATAACCGAACCGTTCGACGTCGGGATTGATGGTGCGGTCCGCACTGGAAACGATCCCCCAACCCGGCTTGGTGCGCCAGGCCGTTTCCGTCGCCGGCTCGCCGAACGCGGCCGCGGACAGCGGTCGCTGCGACACCGCGAGTACCTGTGCCCGCGTCGTGTCCAGTCCCGCCGCGAACACCTCGGGGAAGGCCGCGACCTCGACCGAGACGTCGGTGCCGGGCTCACCGCCGGCGACCGGATACGGCGCGTAGACGAGGTTGGCGGCCAGATCGGAGTCGGGGAAACCGCCCTGCAATTGCCCGAGGCTCTCACCGATTTCCAGGACATAGCCCGAGACGTAGACCAGTCCGACGACATTGTCGGCGACCCCGGCGACGGTGATCACAGCGCCGCCGTAGGAGTGGCCGCACAGGAGAACCGGTCCATCGATCTGCTCGACGAACGACTTGATGTACGCCGCGTCCGCCGACAGGCTGCGGTTGAACACCGGCGGCGCTACCACGCGGTGGCCCGCGGCGATCAGCCGCTCGGTGACCGGGGCCCAACTGGACGCGTCGGCGAACGCGCCGTGCACGAGAACAATGGTGATCGCGGAAGACATAGAGTTCCTTTCTCGATCACGGGGATCGATGGCGTTGTGGCGCACTCAGTTTCCGGTGCGTGACCCGTCCGGCGCCCCTCCGCACGGGCCGCAAAAGCCCCCGATCAGGACACGGCGGCGGCCATCGGTTCGAATACGGTGCCGGTGGACCGGAAGCGCTGCTGATACTTGCGCGGCGAGATGCCGAGCCGGGCCACGAACGCCCGCCGCAACGCCTCGCTGCTGCCGTACCCGGCGCTCATCGCGGCCTCGGTGACGCTGTGTCCGGCGTGCAGCAGATCGCGGGCGACGCCGAAGCGGATGAACGCGACGTATTCGGCGGGGGAGCGTTCGAGTTCGGCGCGGAACAGCCTGGTCAGGTGCCGGACGCTGACCATGGCATGCGCGGCCAGCGTCTGGACGGTGTGCGGGAACGCCGGGTCGGCGCAGATCAGGTCGACCACCTTGCGCACCAGCGGGCTGCGCGGCACCGGTCCGCTCAGCGACGCCGAGAACTGCGATTGCCCGCCGGCGCGCTGCATGTAGACCACGAGCAACTGGGCGACCCGGCGGGCGGCGTCGGCGCCGTAATCTTCCTCGACCAGGGCCAGAGCCAAGTCGACGCCGGCCGCGACTCCCGCTGAGCTGTACAGGTTTCCGTCGCGCACGAAGATCGCGTCGGCGTCGACCAGGATCGACGGGTAGCGCCGCGCGAGGTCCGCGGTGAACTTCCAGTGGGTGGTCGCGCGGCGGCCGTCGAACAGACCCAGTTCGGCCAGGACGAACGCGCCGCTGCAGATCGACGCCAGCCTGCGCGTGTGCCAGGACAGGTGCCGGGCCGCGGCGATCAGCTCGGGCGTGACGAACTTCGCGGGCGGCAGTTCGCTGCCCGGGATGACGACCGTGTCGAAGCGGCCCGCGTCGGCGGCCGCGGCGCCGACTTCGATCCGCGCGCCGATCGAGGTCTGCACGTCGTGGCCGTCGGCCGAGACCAGCACCACCTCGTAACCGGGCGCGGTCTGGTTCGCCTCCACGAAAACCTCGGCGGGGCCGACGAAGTCGAGCATCTTCACGCCGTCGAAGACCAGAATGCCGACCCGGCGGCGGGGCTGCTCGGTGGAGTTAGGGGCCATGTCAACCATTGTTGTGGAGTGACGCCTCCAGAAACAAGGGGTGTGGGTTATCTCGCATCTCGGTTGGTACGGTGAGCGCATGGGACGGCCACGACAGTTCGACGAATCGGGACTGCTCGACGCCGCCACCGAGCTGTTCTGGTCGCACGGTTTCGACGACACCTCCGTGGAGGACATCTCCCGCGCGACCGGCGTCGGCAACGGCAGCGTGTACGCCGCGTACGGCAGCAAGCAGGGATTGTTTCTGGCTGTCTTCGAACGCTACTGCGAGCGTCGCGCCCGGTTCGTGCGCGACGTCGTCACGGCCGCGCCGGGTTCGGCGCGCGCCGCGGTGCGCGCGCTGTTCCGGGCGGTCATCGATGACTGTGCCGCACAACCGAATCGGCGCGGGTGCCTGATGATCAACAGCATCGCGCAGCTCGGCCCGCGCATCCCCGAGGTGGTCGACATCAGTAGCCGGACGACCACGGCCATGGAGCAGGGCGTGGCCGAACGGCTTTATCCCGCAGCGCGTCTCGGCGGCGAGATCGATGCGGCCGAGCTGTCGGCGCACAGCGCCAACATCGTGGTGGTGGCGCAGGGGCTGATCCAGTTGAGCCGCTTGGGGGTCGGGCGGTCCCGGTTGGCCGAGATCGCCGACATCTCGAGCGCGGCGCTGCCACCGGCGTGGGCGGACAAAGTCGCCGGCTGAGCGCCTGCTCGAATTACAGCTCCGCGGCCATCGCGGCCAGCAGGGTGCGGGAGCGCTCCGGCGTCTCGGCCTGCACCGCGACCTTGTCCATCACCTCGCGATAGAGCTGGAGATCTTCCTTTCGATCCAGATACAGCGCGCTGGTCAGCTGTTCCAGGTAGACGATGTCGGGCAGTTCCTGCTCGGCGAAGCGGAGCATGGTGAACGAGCTGCCCGCCGCCGCGTGGCCGCCGGCCTCGTACGGCAGCACCTGAATGGTCACGCCGGGCTTGTACGAGATCTCGATCAGATGCTCGATCTGCTCGCGCAGCACCTTCCGGCCGCCGATCGGCCGGTGCAGCACGGTCTCGTCCAGCACCGCCCACAACCGGGGCCCGTCCGGGAGGTCGAGGATCTCCTGGCGTTTGGTGCGCAGCTCCACCCGCCGCGTCGCTTCGGCGTTCTGGTGGCTGACCTCGATGACCGCGTGGGTGTAGTCCTCGGTTTGCAGCAACCCGGGGATCAGCTGACCTTCGAACGTGCGGATCGTCTGCGCGGCGCCTTCCAGGCCGAGATAGGTCTCGAACCAGGGTGGCAGCAGATCGTTGTAGCGGTGCCACCAGCCGGGCTCGTTCGCCTTGCGTGCCAGGTCCAGAAACATTTCGCGCTGATCCGGCTCGGTGACGCCGTAGAGGGTCAGCAGGTCCAGGATGTCGCGATCCTTGTACCCGGTCCGGCCGAGTTCGAGTCGGCTGATCTTGGCGTGCGAGCCGCGGATGTGCTCGCCCGCCTCGATCGGCGTGATGCGTTTCGCTTCCCGGAGCTTGCGCAGTTGCCCGCCGACCGCGATGCGCAGGGCCGTCGGGCCGCGTTCGGCGACCCGAGAGTCGATCCCCCTGATCCGGACCGGTTCCGTGCCCATGCCTGCTACTCCGCTTCTCGAAGACCTCGCCGGTGTCGCGCCCGTCGCTGTGACGAACCACACCATGCCTACCCTGATGGTATCGCTGGAACGGTCCAATTCAACCGAACTTGCACCTGAACGTGCAGATGTACCAGCGGGCCCGACCGGCGCGTCGTGCGTCCGCGGCTCGATGGCCTTCGCCCCCGATTGTCCGGCGAAAATGAAACGTTCAGAGCGCGAACGGGATTCGGTCGGGCAAACAGCGAACCGACCCGATCGCGCCGAATCCAACTGGACGAACGCTTTTATCCCCCGCTATGCCGAAAGTCGTACGTGTCGAGGTCCGTGTGTCCGTCATCCGGCAGACGCGGCGGGGTTCGGCGGGCCCTAGGGTGAGCGGGTGGTCGACGAGCGGGTGGTGTTCTGGTTGCGTCGGCGGACGTCGGTGGTGGATGTCGGGACGACGGGGATCCTGATCCTGGCGTGTGTGCTCTTCGGCGTGCTGGTGGGCGCCGGCCCGACGTATTACGGGTTGTCGGTGGTGGTGCTGTCGCCCTTGGCATTCCGGCGGCGGTGGCCCGAGGCGGCGGCGATCCTGGTGGCCTGCGCGGCGTTGGTGCAGTGGTTGACGGTCCGGAACACCGCGGGCGCGCTGCTGGCCGATATCGCGGTGCCGATCGTGGTGTACACGCTGGCCGCGCACAGTCGCCGGTATTGGAGCCGGGCCGGGCTGATCGCGGGGCTGTGCGGTGCGGTGCTCGGCGGGTGGAGTTGGCCGCAGCTGTCGATGCCCGTGCTGGCGCACGTGATGGTGGGGGCGTTCCTGGGCAGCACCGTGGTGGCGGCGTGGCTGGGTGGCGCTTGGCAGCGGGCGCGGCGCGGGGAGTTCCTGGCCCTGGCCGAGCACGCGGCGCTGGTGGAACGCACTCGGGATGAGCGGACCCGGTTCGCGGTGCTGTCCGAGCGGACCCGGATCGCGCGGGATATCCACGACATACTCGCGCATTCGCTGGCGGTGATCGTCGCGCAGGCCGACGGCGGGCGCTACGCGGCGCGCACCGAACCGGATGCGGCGGTCGGCGCGCTGGCGGCGATCGGCGAACACGGGCGGCGGGCGCTAGACGAGACACGGCGGGCGATCGGGGTGCTGCGCGAGGAGGCCGACGGCGCTGCGCAACCGGTGCCCCGGGTCGGTATCGCGGACCTGACGCAGCTCGTAGACGAAGTCCGGGACGCGGGGCTGCCGGTGGACTTGGCCGTCGATCTGCCGTCCGGGCTGCTCGACTCGGGGGTCGGCCTGGTGGTCTATCGGATTGTGCAGGAGGGGCTGACGAACGTGGTGAAGCACGCCGGATCCGGTGCGCGCGCCGAGGTTTCGGTGCGGCACCAGGACGACTGGTTGTGCGTCAGCGTCGGCGACGACGGGCGGGCCGAACGGAGTTCGGGTTACGGCGGATTCGGTCTGGTCGGCATGCGGGAGCGGATCAGTGCCTACGGTGGCGACCTCGAATTGCGGCCGCGGCCAAGCGGATCCGGGCACATCCTGGCGGCGCGAATCCCGATGCCGGCCGAGGTGTAGCCGGTGATCACGGTGCTGCTGGTCGAGGATCAGGCGTTGGTGCGGGCCGGTTTCCGGATGGTCGTGGATTCGCAGCCGGACATGTGCGTTGTCGGTGAGGCGGGGGACGGGGCGAGCGGCGTGGCCGAGGCGGTGCGGGTCGCGCCGGATGTGGTCGTGATGGATGTGCGGATGCCGCGACTGGACGGGATCGAAGCCACGCGGCAGATACTGTCGGTCGATCGGCCGCCGAAGGTGCTGGTGCTGACCACGTATGACCTCGATGACTACGCGATGGCCGCGGTGCGCGCGGGTGCCAGCGGGTTCCTGCTGAAAGACGCGCCGCCGGAAGACTTCTTGTCCGCGGTGCGGCATGTGCACGCCGGAGACGCGGTGTTGGCGGCATCGACGACGCGGCGGTTGATCGATCGGCTCGCGCCGCCGGTAAATCAGGTCGCGCGGCAACTGGTGGCATGCCTGACGGAGCGGGAAACCGCTGTGCTGCACGAGATGGCGAGCGGGTCGTCGAATGCCGAGATCGCGGCCGCGTTGGCGGTGGGGGAGGGAACGGTGAAAACCCATGTGCGGCATATTCTGGCGAAGCTCGACGTGCGGGACCGGGTGCAGGCCGTGATCCTCGCGCACGAGGCCGGACTGCGCCGGCCCGGCGCCGGGTAGGTCAGCTCTGATCGCGGTGGCAGGTCGAGTCGTCGGCGGGTAGGTAGTCGTCGAGCAGGTACCGCTCGACCGCGTTGTCGACGCAGCGGCCGCCGTCGATGAGATAGACGCCGTGGCGGAACGCGGCAGCCAGGGTGATCGATCGGGAGCCGGAAAGTGCTGTGCGCATTGCTCGTTGGCCTGCGGCGGGGGCGACCGGATCGCCGGTGGCGCCGATGAGCAGGGCGGGGAGTTGGTTGTCGATCTCGGTGGCGGGTTCGGCCGGGGTTGTCGGCCACACCGCACAGGGGGTGAGGTGGCGGGCCAGCGGTCCGAATAGCGGTTCTGCGTCCCGATGGCGCTCGATGTCGGCGAAGTAGGCGTCGATCGGGCGGGCGGGGCGATCGGCGCATTGATTGGCAACCGTTGCGCTGAAACCGAATTCGGGAACGGTGGTGGTGTCGGTGTAGAGCGCCAGCTTGCTCGCCATGGCCGGCGTCGGATCGGTCGCGTCGCGCAGGACGCGCACCTGTTGGCTGAGCTCGGCATAGGACGTGTCGGAATCGTCCACGGTCAGAAGCAGACCCGGGATCATGTCCGCGGTGATCGTGAGCGGGCCGAGCGTTATCGGGTCGGCGACTGCCTTGCGAAAGATTTTGTCGACAGTACGAAGAACGGCGTCTCCCGTTGTGCCCAAACCGAATTCCGCGTCATGATCGGACGCCCAGCGAGCCCAATCGGCCAACGCGGCCGCATCGGCCGGTGCCGTGTCACGGGTCAGATCGGGGCCGGGCGCCCGCGGGTCCAGCGAGCTGTCGAGCACGACCCGATCGACGTGATCTCCGAACATCTGCATGTACACCGCGCCCAGATATGTTCCCCAGGACCAGCCGATATACGACAGTTTCTGCTCCCCGAGCAGTGTTCGCAGCAGGTCGGTATCCCGCGCGACATTCCGAGTCGAGGCGTGTGGCAGCAGTGCGCGATTCGGCGTGCAGCGATCGGCCAACTCGCGTGCGGTGTCGACGGTCCGGTCGAAGTCCGCGCGGTTGGTCGGCGCGGATTGAGCCAGGCCGAGATATGTGCCTGTGGGCCAGCCGCATTCGAGTGGCGTGCTGGCGCCGAAGAACCGCGGATCCATGCCGACCAGGTCGTAGCGCTCCGCGAGGGCCGGCGCCGGATGGCCGCCTTCGGGGCCGTCGACGATCATCGTCACGCCGTCGCGGGACGGTCCCGGTCCGCCGGTCTGCACCAGCAACGTCCCCAGTCGGCGCGCGCTGTCCGGCGCGGCCCGGCGCGCGACGGCGATGGTGATGGTCTGTCCGGCGGGCTCGGCGTAGTTCAACGGTGCCCGGAACTCGCCACACTGGGCGCCGGCCGCGGCCAGGCGTTCCCCGACCTCATCCTCCGCGCTGGTTCGGCAATCGTGCCAGGTAATCGATTGGTCATTGAGCCGGCTCGGTAGCCCTATGACCGGTTCATCGGGTGCTGATGTGCAACCTGCCAGCGACAATGCCAGCACGGCGGCGGCCGCGCAATGATCGGATCGGAATGCTCTCATGAAAGCCTCACAGTCAGTGCGGCGTTCGCTCCGCCGCCAGTTGATCGCCGACCCGCCGGGCAGCGGGTGCGTTCCTGGACGGTACGGACCGGAACCGCCGCTCAGCATCTACCTGGCGACCGACTTTCGCGCAATCCGGCTCGGCCGGAAGGAATACCTGTCGCACGAAGATTTATCCCGAAGTTTGTTCGGCATATGCCACTTGTCGTCGATA
This sequence comes from Nocardia colli, assembly GCF_008704205.1. Classification (GTDB taxonomy): domain Bacteria; phylum Actinomycetota; class Actinomycetes; order Mycobacteriales; family Mycobacteriaceae; genus Nocardia; species Nocardia colli. The sequence goes on from NZ_VXLC01000003.1 coordinate 476,603, forward strand.
CTTGAATCAGCAAGAGGCGAAACATAACTCAATCCATGCCCCGCTCCGGCGGGTGCGCTCGGAAGGGATTTGTTCTTGATGCTAGGTAGAGCAGCCGTAGTCAGCGTGTGTGCAGCCGCCGCAATCCTGCTGTCGGTGCCACCCGCCGCCAATGCCTGGGGACCGCAGGGCCACAACACCACCGGTGCGATCGCGGACCTGCGGTTGAGCCCACCGGCCAGGGACGAGGTCAACCGCCTGCTCGCGGGCGAGCCCGACCCCACGCTCGCCGGGGTGGCGAACTGGGCCGACGAGGTGCGCAACAACGACCCCGAGCTCGGGAAGATCTCCGCGCCGTGGCACTACGTCAACATCGCCGAGAACGGCTGCGTGTACGAACCCGCGGTGAACGGCAACGACGGCCAGAACGTCATCGAAGCGTTGCGGCGGCAGACCGCGATACTCGCCGACCGGGCCCGTCCGGTGGCCGATCGTCGCCAGGCGCTGAAGTTCATCGTGCATTTCGTCGGTGACATCAATCAGCCGATGCACGCCGGGTACGCGCGCGACCGCGGCGGAAACGAGATCAAGCTCCACTACCTGGGCCGCAGCACGAACCTGCACGCGGTGTGGGACAGCGGGCTGCTCAACACCCGGCACGCGAGCGACGCCGAAGAGCTGCAGCGGCTGCTGGCCCTGCCCGCGCCCAACCTGCCGCCGGCCCAACCGGATACCGATCCGGTCCGCTGGGCCGAAGCCAGCTGCCGGATCGCCCTGGAGCCCGGCGTCTACCCGGCCTCGAACACCATCGGGGACGAGTACACCAACCAGTTCCTCCCGGTAGCCGAGTCGCAGCTCCGCCTCGCGGGGGAGTCGCTCGGCCAGCTGCTCAACGCGGTGCTCGGCATACCGACCGGGTCCACCGGATCAGCCACCGGGTAGGTCACCGCTCAGAATTGATCAGCGAGAACGGGTCCCGTGTACATCAGTGTGTGGTCAGGGCCGTACACACGGACGGTGAAGTGATCGAGGGTCTCGTCGTTCTCCCCGCGGAGATCGTTGTCGAACACCAGCGGCACCTGGTTGTCGGGTGTCGCGTAGGCGCGGCGCAGCTGGTTCAGCCGGCGTTCACTCGGCAGATCGATGGTCACCGCGAAGGTGCGCGCCACGATGTCGGCCGGGAAGACCGTGCCGTTCTCGCTGATCAATTCGAGTTTCTCCGCACCGGGCGCGAGCACGCCGCACAAGCCCGAGTCGATCACCGTCTTGACCGTGAAGGGGCGCGCGGTGAAGTCGCCGCCGAGGCCGCCGCAGACGAACGAGTCGAGATGGCCCTCCTCGAAGATGAGCGTCGCGCCGCTGCCGGAGTCGTGGCGGGCCATCAGGATCGACTGCGCGACAGCCGTATGCGCGCCGACGCGCGCACCGGGCCGCCACCCGGCATGGGAGATCGACTGCACCGGTGCGCCATTGACCTCTGCGGCCTGATACGCCTCGGCGAAGGCGCGGATCTCCTCGGTCCAGTCGGTGTCCACCGCGTCCGCCTGCCCGTCGCGGGCGGCGCGGAAGGCCCTGGTGAAGGTCTGGAGCTCGGTCATCAGCTGCGGATCTCGGCTGGCCTCCGCGGCCAGATCCGCCTCGTCGAGGCCGGCTTCGAGCTCCTTGGTCACCTGCGCCAATTCGGCTTCCGCGGCGAGGTATTCGTCGGCGACGGTCTGCAACCGCGCCATGATTTCCCGGAATTCTTCTGCTGTGGTCACAACGCTTCGGCTTCCTTCGCCCATTCGACAACCGACCTCGCCAGCCTGGCACGCCGACCGCCGAACCCTACTGCGGCGGCATCATCGGTCGATAAACGAATCGTAAGCGCTGTTATCGGGTGAAGGTGATCGCGCTGTGCCGGGGTGGGGCGGTGGTCGCGTAGCGGACCTGCCGATTGCCCGGCCGGGTCCGTTGCCAGTGACCGAAGCGCTGGACGAGCACCGCGATAGACGGGGCGCCGGTGAGCAGCGCCACCGGTTCGCCGATGCACTTTCGTTTGCCGGTGCCGAACGGGAGCCGGGCGGGGCCGAGGGCGATGAACAGCTGGTCGCCGGGATGCATTCGGCGACCAGCGAGTTCGGTGCCGGCGGCGACGTGGCGGAAGATGGTGTGCGGATCGTTGACCACGAACAGGCCCTCATCGCCGGTCGCGGTCCGAATGATCCGATAGATCGCCCCACCCTTGTCGAATTCGGTTGCGCCGGTACGCAACACGCGATCGATGAGCGCCGGTTCGGTGAGCAACCAGAATCGCCCCGGCAACGGAACCCGGATCCGCATGAGCCCGCCGCCCCGCTGTGCCCGCGCGACCAGCGCGGTCGGCAGATCCCGATCGACAAGCGCCCGCCACCAACCGATTTCGGCTCGAACCTCGCCGGGCATAACCATGCCGTTCCTAGACCGGATGCAACCGAATCTCAGGCTAGCAGCGATTTGTTCAGGTCAGGCGCGGAAGTCAGTGGAGTCGCGCGCCCGAGTCCGCGGCGTGCACGGCGAGCCGGTGCAGGCGCCAGCAGTAGCGCAGTTCCTCGGTGTCGGTGAGCAGCGGCAGGACCTGATCGAGGTCGGCGATGCGTTTACGCAAGATGCGCAGGAGTTCGTTGTCGAGGTAGCCGCCGTTGTCCTGCCAGGTGGACACGCAGCCCGCGATGGCCGCGTCGAGTAACACCATTTCGATGCCCGCCGGTTCCGCGCCGCGTAGTCGGTCGGGAAAAGTCGCGCGCAGGTGTTCCTCCCACAGCCGGTCCATGACAGCCTCGCGCTCACTGGTTTTACTCATGCGGCTCATTCTTGTCGATCGAAGGTGGATAGATCGGCAACGCCGGGCCCGTGTTGCCACGGGCCCGGCGTCGATGTCGGCAATTACTGCTTCTGGGTCACCACCGCGTAGAGATCGTCCCAAACTTTCGGCTTCGCCGGTGTCGGGGTCGCCGACCTCGGGGCGCGTTTTGCGCTGGCGTCGAAGGTCGCGTCGGTCGGCTTGTAGGCCGGCTTGCCCTTATCGGTCAGCCAGGTCTTGAACAACGCGTTCGTGCTGCGGCCGGTCACGGCGTTGGCCATATCGATGAAATCCGAGACCTTGGCATTGCCGTACTGGTACTTGGTCAGCCACTCCCGGATCAACCGGAAGAAGACGTCGTCATTGTTGATCGCGCTGCGCAGCGCCTGGATGGCCAATGCGCCGCGGGTGTACAGCTCGGCCGGCAGTACGTCGGCCGGTCCCGGATCGGTCAGTACGACATTCCAATTGATCCGGGTCGAGGTCGCGTAGGCGTAGTCGGCGATTTCCGCCGCGCTGCCGGTGTCGTTCTTCTCCGACCAGAGGTATTCCATGTAACTGGCGAAACCCTCGTTCAGCCAGCCGTCCTTCCAGGTGGCCACGGAGATCGAGTCGCCGAACCACTGGTGGGCGTTCTCGTGCACGACCACCGAGTCGTTCTTACCGCGGCGGAAGAAGCCGTCGGTGTAGGTCGGCCGGGTCTGGGTTTCCAGGGCGAAGCCGCCCATCCGCGCGTCCACGACGCCGCCGGTCGCCTCGTACGGGTACGGGATGAGCGTGCTGGCGAGCCAGTCCACGATCTCCGGTGTCCGCTCGATGCTGGACTTGGCGTTGGCCCGGATGGTCGGGTCGAGGTCGGTCGCGTAGGCGTTCAGGTTCGGCCGGGCCGGGGTGCCCGCGTCCTGGCCGCTGCGCTCGTATTTGCCGATGGCGAGGAAGGTGGCGTAGGTCATCTGCGGCGCCTTGCTCAGCCAGTTGTGCCGCTTCCAGCCCGGAATGGTCTGGGTGACACTGGTTTCGACGCCGGTGGACAGGACGTCGCGATCCTCGGGCGCGAGCACCGAGATCGCGTAGGTCGCCTTGTCGGTCGGGTGGTCGTTGCTCGGGTACCACCATTCGGCGGAGAACGGCTCGTTGGAAATCAGTGCACCGCCCGCGTTTTCGATCCAGTTACGGGCGCCTGCCGCATTCTGTACCCGGGACGGGATGTCGTTATACGCGACCACGGTGGTGAATTCGGCGCCGGGCGCCAGATTCACCGGCACGGTCACGGCCAGTTTGTCTTTGCCCAGGGTGTATTTGGCGGGCTTGTTCTGGATCAGTACCGACTGGGTCTGGAGCAGGAAGTCGAAACCGATGGAGGTACCGGCCTTCAAATCCTGCTTGGCCTTCGCGGTGATCGTCGTTGTGCCGGAAAGCCTTCCGGAGGACGGATCGAATTTCAGGTCTATGCTGTAATTGGAGACATCGTATGCGGCGCTGCCGATATTCGGGAAATTGGGGTCGCCGATTCCGGTGAGGTTCGCCGCGGAGGCCGTGCCTACATTCGAAGCCAATGCTGCGACCACCAGCAGTGGAACAGCTCGTGCCGAGGTCGTGCGCAACAAGTGAAAACGTCTCATGGTATACGAACTCCAATGTGTCAGACACAGGGGTAATTTCGAGCAGATACCCAGAGAATCACAGTGGAGTACCCCATCTCCAGTGGAGATCAACTGGGGATTTCGATCAGGTGAACGGGTATTCCGGAACGTCTCGGAAATTCTGTGCAGAATGCCTAGTTGTGCGGTGTCGGAGATGCTTTCAGCTGATCATCCGGAGCGGGTGGGGGACTGAGACGCTCACGCATGGAACTGAGCTTTTCGTCGATGGTTCGTCGACGCTCCGGCGGCTTGACTAGGAGCATGACAACAACGAAGAACGACATCATCCTGGTCACCGCGGGCACCGGCAAGGTGGGCCGTCGAGTGGCAGAACGCTTGGCCGACAACGGATTCCCGGTTCGGATCGGCTCCCGCTCGGCGGATCTCCCGTTCGACTGGGCGGACCGGAGCACCTGGGCGCCGGTGCTCGACGGCGTCCGGGCTGCGTTCGTGATGTACACCCCGGACATCGGGGATCCCCGTGCGGGAGAGACCATTCGGGCGTTCAGTGAGCTGGCCGTGGCGAATGGCGTGCGGCGGCTGGTGCTGCTGTCGGCGCGCGGTGAGGATCAGGCCGCCGCCGCCGAGGCGGCGGTGCGCGAGAGCGGCGCCGAATGGACTGTCCTGCAAGCGGCTTGGTTCAACCAGAACTTCGACGAGGGCGTCTTCACGGACATGGTGCTCGCCGGTGCGGTCGCCTTCCCCGCGGGCCAGGTCCTGGAGCCGTTCGTCGACTCCGCTGATCTCGCCGCCGTCGCGGCGATCGCGCTCACCGAGGACGGGCACGCGGGCCGGAACTACGAACTCACCGGCCCGCGGCTGCTGACCTTCGGCGACGCGGTGGCGGCGATCGCGCAGGAGAGCGGGCGGGACGTGCAGTACATCCCGGTCACCGGTGCGGAGTTCGGTGCGGTGCTGACCGTCGAGTTCGGGATGCCGGACGAAGAGGTGGCCGGCCTGATCGACATCTTCGCGACGCTGTTGGACGGCCGCAACGCCCACGTGACCGGCACCGTCCGGCAGCTCCTGGGCCGCGACCCGATCGACTTCGCCGACTACGTGCGCGACGCGGTGGCGGCCGGCGCGTGGAAGTAGCCGGGATGCCGAAAGAGCAAGCCAGGTCTGATGTTTCAGACCTGGCTCGCCGGACGGGATCAGCCGAACGTCACCTGCGCGGTGACGGCGAGCGTGGACAGGCCGTTGGTGCGACAACCCTGGTTGGGCGTCGCGCTGCGCGCCGCCACGGTGATCGCGTCACCCTTCAGCTGGCCGCCGGTGACGGTGGCGCTGAATGCCAGCCCGGTGATCGGGTCGGGGGAGATCCGCCAGTCGAACGTGCTGTCGGCGCCGGACACCCAGCCGATCGTGCCGCTACCTTTCGCGGTGACCAGCAACCCGCACGGATTGAAACCACCGGCGGTGGCGGTCGCCGCGCCGGTGCCGGTGAGCTTGCCCGCGCGCAGGTCGGCATGTTGACCGTTGCGCGAGGCGCAGCCGCTGAGGTCGCCGCTGACCGACACCTTCGCGTCGCCACCGGCCCGCAGCGGCGGGGTCAAGGTCAGGTCGAGCGTCGCCGAGCAACTCAGATCACCATCGGCGGCCTGGGCCGGAGCCGCCGGAAGGATCGCCAGGGCCACCGCGAGGGGCGCTGTCGCGGCCATCATCGTCAGGATTCGCATACGTCGGGCCATCTTCGTACCTCCTACTACTGTGCTGTTCGCACGCTGCTTCAGGGGACGAGCAAGCCACCGGTGGAATGTGTCTCCGCCGATGGCGGCATCACCCTACGATTTCCTCCGCGTCAAGACCCGAAAGACATTGCCCCCCAATGCGTGACGTGCGGAAACGGGGCAACTGGGGAACATGACGACGACCCCGGCACTGTGGCCGGGGTCGTCGCGTGGAGTCCGGGGGTTAGACCGGGACACCGCCGTAGGTTCTGCGGTGCTTGGCCTCGAGGAAGGACAGGACCCCGAAGGCCATGAGGCCGAGGGAGATCAGGATGAGCAGCCATGGGCCGAACGGCTTTCCGACGAAGTCACGCAGGACCGCATCGATACCCTTGGCTTCGGCGGGATCATAATTCAGCCCGGCGACCACCGCGGCGATACCGATCGCGATGACGATGGCGCCGCGGGCGAGGTAGCCGATGCGGCCGAGCCAGATCACGGCCGCACGGGCGCCGTGGGTCATCCAGCCCATACGCAGGTCGTCGACGAACTGGAGGCTGAGGCCGAGAATGGTCTGCCAGATGCCGAAGGCGATGATGGCCAGGCCGATCACCAGCACGACCACCTGGCCGCCGTCCCAGCTCAGGATGCGGGCGGTCAGGTCGCGGGCGATGGCGTCGCTCGGTTTCGGCGTGCGGCCGTGCACCACGTACCGGAAGGTGCCCAAAAAGGCCAGGGCATAGACGATTCCGGAGACGATCGCGTAGAAGCGATGCCCGCCCGAGTAGGTCCTTCGCGCACTGGCGATCTGGGTGACGCGCCAGACGACCAAGGCGGCGAAGCCGAACAGCAGGATCCAGAGCAGAAGGTAGCCAAGGGGTTTGGTCGCGATGGCCGCCAGCGCGCCGCCGCCGTCCGGCTCGTGCTCGGCGATGCCGATGGCCAGCATGAAACCGATGATGCCGATGGTGATGTAGGCGATGCCGCGCGCGATGAAGCCGAAGCGTGCGGCGGTTTCCACGCCGCTCGATGTGGTGGACCTACGCCGGCGATAGTCGCTGGCCCGGCGGCCCCAGCCGGATCGTCCGCGGCCGCCGCGCACGGTGCCGACTCGATCGCGTCGTCGATATCTGGTGGTGTTCCGGAAGATACTCATGGTTGTTCCTCATCTCTTCAACGGGCGTAATGCCCACTTCCGGTCGATTGACACCCCGGTGCTCGAGCCGAGATCCGGTGTGGGGCGGGCCGACTGGGGAATGCGGTCACCGCGCGATCAGCGCTGCTCGGAACGGGTTGTGACACAGCCCATACCGCGATTGACCGACCTGGGGAGAAATTGATCGGACGAATCGCCTACGGTTCAGAACGTTATGAATCTCTCTGTGACAGTCGTGCACCTGGTTGCCAGGTTGCATGTGGATCTCGGCCGGCTGGCCGCGCAGCTGTGTCGCTGACGCGCGCTCAGCTCACCGGATCCCCTGATTGTCTTGGATGGTTCTCTTGTCTTCACCTAGTTCGCGTAGCCGTGCCCTGAATCCGGCGCGTTGGTCGTTCGGCGTCCAGATCCTGCTCGGTTTGGTCGTCGGTATCGCGGCGGGCTTCCTCGCCCGCGCCACCGGCTCCGCCTGGCTCACCAGTACATTGACCCAGGTCGGCAGCATCTTCGTGCAGTTGCTGAAGCTTGCGGTGCCGCCGCTGGTGTTCACCGCGGTGCTGGTCAGCGTTGCCGGACTGCGGCACGTCACCAATGCCGCGCGGCTGGCCGGTCGCACCCTGCTGTGGTTCCTGGCGACCGCGCTGATCGCGGTCGCCGTCGGGATCGTGCTCGGGCTGATCACCAATCCGGGTCGCGGTGTCGAATTGACCCTGGTCGGTGCGAAGACCCCTGACTCGAAGGGTGGCTGGACCGACTTCCTCACCGGCATCATCCCGACGAACGTCGTCGGCGCGTTCACCGGCAACAATGTGTTGCAGCTGGTGTTCCTCGGCGCGGTGCTCGGCGTCGCCGCGCTCAAACTCGGCGAGCGGGCGAAACCCTTTCTGACACTGGCCGAATCGGTACTGGAGCTGGTGCAGAAGGCGCTGTGGTGGGTGATCCGGCTGGCGCCGATCGGCACCGCGGGTCTCATCGGGAAGGCGATCGCCAGCTACGGCTGGGGTCTGCTGCGGCCGCTGGCGACGTTCACGATCGCGGTCTACGCGGGCTGCCTCATCGTGATGGTCGTCGTGTACCCGATCCTGCTGCGCGTCGTGGGCGGCGTGAACCCGCTCCGTTTCTATGCAAAGGCTTGGCCCGCAGTCGAATTGGCCTTCGTGTCGCGTTCGTCGATCGGCACGATGCCGCTGACCCAGCGGATGGTCACCGAAAGGCTCGGTGTCCCACGGGAATACGCGTCGTTCGCGGTTCCGTTCGGCGCGACCACGAAGATGGACGGCTGCGCCGCCGTCTACCCGGCGTTGGCCGCGATCTTCGTCGCCCAGATCACCGGCACCCACCTCGACCTGCGCGACTACCTGCTGATCGCGTTCGTCTCCGTGGTCGGGTCCGCCGCGACCGCCGGCCTCACCGGCGCGATCGTCATGCTCACCCTGACCTTGTCCACCCTCGGCCTCCCGCTGGCCGGCGCAGGCCTGCTCCTGGCCATCGACCCGATCCTCGACATGATCCGCACCGCGACGAACGTCGCCGGCCAGATGGTGGTTCCGGTCCTCGTCGCGAAACGCGAAGGCATCCTCGACCAAGAGACCTTCGACGCGCCCTCCGCGCCACTGACCGCGCCCGAACCGGAGCCGGAACGGGAAGCGGAAAAGGTTCCCGTGGCCGCATGACGACACCGGTGGACCTTGTCCGCCCGGTGCGCCTCTGACCTCGTGAATCGGCGGTTGTCGTCTGGTTGACCCAGGGTGCGGTGGGTATAGCGAGGCGACGACGGAAGGAGCCGGCATGTCACGTGGGAAAGAGGACGAGGAGCCGAAGGGTGGGCGGCCCGGGCCGACGGATCAAGGGGGTGCGGGTGGGATGGCTACCCGTGAGGTGGAGGCCGAGCAGGACAGTGATGATCAGGAGTCGGGGGACTGAATCGATCAGCCTGCTTGGCGGTTGGTCGGGTCGGTGGGGTGGTACGAGCGGGCGATCAGGGCGGAGCGCAGGTACCAGAGGCCGGAGGGTTGGGAGGGGTCGAAGCCGGTGAGCTGGCCGATGCGCTTGAGCCGGTAGTCGACCGTGTTGGTGTGGACGTGCAGGGCGCGGGCGGTGCGCTGGCGGTTGAGATTGTTGCTGATGTGCATTTGCAGGGTTTCGAGCAGTTCGGTGTGCTCGTCCAGTGGAGTGAGGACGGCGCCGAGGTATTCGCGCCCGGGGCCCGGTCGGGTGAGCTGGTACTCGAGGGCGAGTTCGTCGAATCGATAGAGGCCGGTGACGCAGTGCAGGCGGTGCACCATGTCGAGGAGTTCGTGGGCCTGGTCGACGGCGCCGGGGATCTGTTCGGGGGTGGCCTGCACGAAGGTGGCGGTGATGCCGACCTGCGCGGCTTGGGACAGGCCCTCGATGAGTGCGTCGAGTTGCTCGTCGGGGTGCTGGTCGGCGGGCAGCAGGATGGTGCCGCCGTCGATGCTGAGCAGGGACAGGGCGTTGCCGCCGCAGCGGGCAGCCAGCTCGGCTTGAGTGCGGCGTAGCTTGCGGCGCGCGACTACCTGCGTATTGAGCGCGGGGTTGCGTTCGTCGCGGTGGCGTGGAATCGACACGGCGAGAACGGCATACGACTCGGCGATGGCGATGCCGCACTCGCGGGCCATCGTCGAGGTCGGCCGCCCGCCGAGCAGGGCGGAAGTGAGCGTGTGAACCGCCGTGTGGTGCTCGCTGACCGCGGCGCGCAGTTCGCGGAAGTAGGCGCGGGAAATGGCCGAGGTCAGCGTGTGCAGGATCTCCATGTTCAGCTTCGAGCCGTCGACGAAGTTGTCGAGATCCTTGACCGTCAGGTTCGAGACGACGAGGTCCATGCCCATCTGGAAGCCGGCGTGAATGGCGTTGTGGATCGCGTCGATCGGCACGCCCTCGCGCGCCCAGCCGGCCGCGGCCTCCTCGAGCTGTTCGACCTTCGCCGGAATGTTGTGCCCGTCCAGCATGCTGGCGGCGAGTTCGAGGCAGACCCGGGTGATCGTGGTGACGTCGCCGTAGATCGCTTCGCCGGGCAGCGTCCCGCACGGCACCACATTCTCGACGAAGTGGCCGACCATTTGCCGGGACAGCGCTCGCACATCGCGCAGCGGGGTGGACATCGGTTTCCCGGAGATCGTCAGATTCGGCCGGATCGGACTGTCGACAGCCATGACAACTCCTTTGTCAGCATTAGCTATGTAGCAGGTTCACATTAACTGCGGCTTGGTGGTCTGCGGCGTTTACCAGCCAATTTGTGAGAACAGGAGGGTGCGGCGCGCTGGTAGCTGTGATTGATCACAGCGGGAGGGTGCGCGGGCGGGGCGCGTCCGCTAACATAAGTGAAGACTTATACAAGGAGGTTGCTATGCCCCTGCTCACCGACCCTGCGGCTATCGCCGGGCTTGTCGTTCGCGAGGTCCGCACCGGATCGCGCGACGGCTCGCCGACCCGGATCGTGATCGCGCGCCGTACTTACGCCACCGATCAGAGCGATCTGTGGGACGCGCTGACCAATGCCGACCGGATACCGCGCTGGTTCCTGCCGGTCAGCGGCGAATTGAAGGTCGGCGGGCGGTTTCAGACCGAGGGCAACGCGGGCGGCGTCGTGGAGGAGTGCGACGAGCCGCAGCGGTTCGCCATCACCTGGGAGATGGGTCCGCAGGTGTCGTGGGTGACGGTCACGCTGACCGTCGATGGCGCGAGCACCGTGCTGGAGTTGGCCCATGAGGCGCCCGTCATGCCCGAGTTCTGGGATCAGTACGGTCCCGGCGCGGTCGGTGTGGGCTGGGATCTTGCGTTGATGGCGCTCGGTCTGCATCTGGCGACCGGCGAAGCGGTGGACTCGACCGAGGGGATGACGTTTCCGACCACGCCCGAAGGGCTGGTGTTCGTAGAGGTGGCGGCGAAGGGGTGGGCGGACGCGGCGGTCGCCGACGGTGATGATGCGGCCGCGGCGCACGAGTCCGCGCAGCGGACGATCACCTTCTACACGGTTGAGCCCGAGGACACTCCAGAGTCCTGATGGCGGGTTCGGCGGAGAAGATTTTCGAGGCGCTCGGTGATCCGGTGCGCCGGTACATTCTCGAACTGATGGCGGGCGGCGAGGCGGCCGCGGGCACGGTTGTCGCTGCGGTGCAAGGATATACGCGGATCTCCCAGCCTGGTGTTTCGCAGCATCTCAAGGTGCTTCGGGATGCCGGGTTGGTGAGTGTTCGGGCGGAGGGGACACGGCGGTTCTACGCGCTCGACGCCGACGGGGTGGCGGCGGCGCAGGCTTGGTTGGCTCAGCTGGTTGATCCGTTGGCGCAGTTCGCTCAACCGCTGGATGCGCTTGCTACCGAGGTTGCGCGTGGTCGGCGGGCTCGGCAGGCGGAGCCTGGTCGGGGTGCGGGAGAGTCGTCCGAGCAGGATGTCCGGCCTGCGTGAGTGGGCGTCGAATTCTGTTGCGGACGGGTGGGTTTGCGTGACGTCGAGGTGGTGGGCGGTGCCGCGTCGACCGCCCTCGGCTCGGGTCGTTCGCGGTGTTCGTGTTGTCTGGTGGTGTGAGATCGAAGGTGGTTCGGGATGGGGTCAACCTGCTGGCGTGGTTGGCGGTGCTGGTAGGCGTTGCCGGGGTCGGGTTGCACTTCAGTCGGTCGGAGTCTCGGATATCGGTGCTGGCCGCTTCGGGTGCGCCGTACCTGATGGCGTGTGGGCTGGTCGGGGCCGTGGCATTTCTCGCGATGCGGCGGTGGGTCGGAGCCGGGGTGGCGATCGTTGTCGTCGCCGGTGCGGTGTGGACGCAGGCTCCGCTGTATTTCAGCAGCTCCGGCGACGACGGTGGGTCTGCGGTGAATGCGATGCAGGCCAACCTGTTGTTCGACGGTGCCGATCCGCGAGCGTTGGTCGATGAAGTGCGTGCGCGGAATATCGCCGTGCTCACCGTCAATGAGCTGACGCCCGCAGCGGTCGAGGGTCTCGGTAAGGCGGGCCTCGATCAGTTACTGCCGCATCGGTATCTGTCTCCTGGCAGAACGGCGACCGGTACCGGGATCTGGAGCAGCTATCCGTTGTCGGAGACTGTCGAGTACGACGGGTTCGTACTGAACCAACTCTCCGCGACGGCAACGATTCCGGACATCGGGCCGGTAGCGACCTACGCCTTCCACCCGGTGCCGCCGGTCTACGGCACATCCGTCTGGGCTGACGAATTGTCCCGCCTGCGTGAGATTCTCGACCGGTCGCCAGCAGACCGCCCGGTGCTCGTCGGCGGCGACTTCAACGCGACCTATGACCACGCCCAGTTCCGCGCGATGCTCGCGGGCCGGTTCGGTGACGCCGCCGACCAAGCGGGTGCCGGCCATCTGGTCACCTATCCAACCGACAAGAGCTGGCCGCCCGTGGTCGGCATCGACCACTTCCTCGTCGCCCGAGGTCGTGCAGTCGAGGTAGAGACAGTGCGCATGCCAGGCGCGGACCACCGTGCCCTGTATGCCCGCATCCTCCTCCACCATCCACCCCGGCCGAATCCTTGACCCTCACCGCCAAACCCAACTATGCCTACGAACCGGACCTCGCCCAAGATCTGCACCCGCTCTCGGGAGACGCACCGAAATCAGTGCCCTAAAGCCGGTGCGTTTCCCGAGAGAGAGTGCGGATTCTGTTGCCGAGAGTGCCGTCCGGGTGCGGGGTTCGTCGCGCGTAGGGGCGGTCCGCAGCGTGTCGCTGGTGTCGAGTCCGCGGCACAGCGACCGCATCGCTGAGAAGCAGTGCACCCTGACCGAGCGACCGGCTGAGCGTCCGAGCAGCGAGCTTCGAGTGGCAGGCGGTGGGCCGTGGGCCGTTGGGCCGTGGGCGGTAGGCCGTGACCAGCGGGCAGATGGGACGTGGGTTGTTCCGCGGTGCGCTCGACAATCGAATTCCTAACGCTCGGTGCCGAATTCGGGCACCGGTGTTTCGCTGGTGCCGGGCTTGGCCCGGGGTGCATCGGTGGTGTCGATCTCACCGCGGCGGACGACGATTACGCCGCCGAGAATCAGTGTGCCGCCGAGCAATTGGATGGCGCGGGGGGCTTCGCCGAGCAGGGCCCAGGCGAAGAGTAGTGCGGCCAGGACTTCGAACAGTGCGACGAAGGAGGCCAGGCGGGAGCCGAGCAGGCGGGTGGCGGCGATGCCGGACACGTAGGAGAGGGCCGCCGTGACCACGCCGAGGACGAGGACCGGTGGCCACCAGGACACGGTGAAGTGCTGGAAGACGACCGGATTCGTGGTGGCGTGCAAGGGGACGATGCCGACCGCGCCCGCGGCGAGCAGGCCGAGTCCGCCGATGAGGAGTCCGCCTGCGGCGAGGACGGTGCCCGGCAGCGTGCCGTCGCCCTGCGCGGAGAGCACGAAGTAGCCCGCCGCGCCGATCATCGCGGCAAGGGCCCAGGCGAGGCCGATCCAGCTGGTGCTCATGCCGGAGCGCAGGTCGATGACCAGGAACAAGCCGGTGATGCCGAGCGCCGCGCCGGCGACCGTCGCGGCGCCGGGCCGTTGCCGATGGCGCAACCACAGCCAGGCGACGACGGCGATCGGGGCCGTGTATTCGATCAGGAGTGCCACGCCGACGGCCATGTGCGCGACGGCGTTGAAGTAGGCCAGCTGCGTACCGGCCACGGCGACCAGCCCGTACGCGGTGATCAGAGATGCGTTGCGGCGCAACAACTGCCAGTCGCCGTGCAACTGCTGCACCGCGATCGGGATCAGCACGGCCGCAGCGACCAGTACCCGGACGGCGACGACCGATGCCGCACTCCAGCCGCCGTTCATCAAGCCGCGGGCCAGTGAACCGGACAGGCCGAACGACGACGCCGACAGCACCGCCAGGATCAGTCCGGATCGGAGCCGCTGAACGGCCGTGTCATGAGTCATCGTAGCCATGGGTAATGACGCTATGGGTGGGCATGTAATATGTCAACATGATTTTTGCTCATGACACCGAGGAGTCGCTGCTGGCTGCGGTGGAGCTGGTGAATTCGGCCGAGGAGCCGGATACGCTGACCGAAATCGACCAGCTGGACGCGTTTTTCGCCGAACACGTCTACACCGGCGTGCATACCGGCGACGCCGCCGAGCTCGCGGCGGTCCGTGCCCTGCGCGCGCCGCTGCGCCGGATGCTCACCAGCGATCGCGACACGACGACGCGGCTGGTGAACGAGACCCTGGCCGAGCATCGCGCGGTGCCGCAACTGGTCCGGCACGGGAAAGTGGACTACCACATTCACGCAGTGCCGCCCGAGGCACCGTTTCCGGTCCGGATCGCCGTCGAGACGGCCATGGCGCTGATCGATCTGATCCGCACCGACGAGCTGAGCCGGCTATCGATCTGCGCGGACAACGCGTGTGAGGGAATCGTGCTCGACCTGTCCCGCAACCGATCTCGGCGCTATTGCAGCACGGCCTGCGGAAACCGCAACGCGGTCGCGGCCTACCGCGCGCGGAAGAAATGATCGCGGACCGGGTAAACCGGCCGTTAGGATAGGCTTTTCCGCACGAAATGGATAGCGCAGATCTCACATTGCGTGATCCGTACACCAGGTTTTACTGTCGATTTGCACGCCAAGCTGGATGACCAGGGGGGACCCGGGCGATTGCCCGGTTCCGTAGTCGACCAAAGGCGGTAATTCATTGACCGACGACCGATCGATGTTTCGAACATGGTGGCGGGACCCGGTCGATTACCGTGCCCTGGTCGAAACGTTCGAATCGCACGGCGCGCTCGGTCGGTTCAAGTTCATGCTCGGTGCAGGCGGGCTGGTCATGCTGCTGATCGCGGTGCTCGCGTCGATCGCGCAGGGGGACGTCGCGGGGTGGGTCGGGCAGGTGCAGGGCGCGGTCGAAGCGACGGTCGCCGGATTGTGGACGTTGCGCTGGTGGTTCTTGCCGTGGCCGCGCGAAGCCGAGTCGCTCGTCTGGATCGTGCTTTTCGATATCGACACCACTGCCAATGATTTGCTGGTGCACGATCGCGTCGTCGGAGTTCTGGGTGTCGTACTGCTGACCGCGATGGGGGCGTACGTGACCGTATTCCACGGTCCGCGGATTCTCGCGTTGCATGTCGGGTGGACGCTGCTCACGAGTGTGGTGCTGGCCTTCCTGATGTTCCGCGGCGAGTTGGCGGGCGGAGTGCCGGACCATCATTGGGAAGATCTGGCCCTCGGGCTGGCGGTCGTTCTGGTCATGCTGGTCGTGGTCGGCGTCATGCTCCCGTTCGTGCAGTTCTGCCACTGGCTGCTGCGCGCGGACGCGCTGTCCGACCCGTTGACCGGGCTGCTGAACCGCCGCGGCCTCGACGCCCGGCTGTCCGGGCACATCGTGCACTGCCGTCGCGAATCGGCGTTCGTCGCGACGCTGGACATGGACCGGTTCAAGGCCGTCAACGACACGTTCGGTCATCCGTTCGGCGACGAGGTGCTGATCCGGACAGCGCAGCGCATACGCGAAGCGGTCGACTCCGACGCGCTCATCGCCCGCACGGGCGGTGAGGAGTTCGTGATCGTCGGCTGCCTGCGCGAAGACGCCGCCGCCGTCGGCGAACGCTTGCGCCTGGCGATCGAGTCCATGCCCGGCCTCCCGCTGGCCATCACCGCGAGCGTCGGAGTCGCGGTCCTCGACGACTCGCGGACCGCCGGCCCGTACAACGTGGCCACCTACCGCCGCCTGCTCCGCGGGTCCGATTCGGCGATGTATCGCGCAAAACGCCGCGGCGGCAACGCCGTTGCCATCGCGGGACAGGACGAACCGCTGCCCCGTCCGCGCCGCAAACCCTCCGGCGTTCCGGAAATCCATCCGACACCGCCTGCCGAGGAGTTCGGACTACACACCCGCTCGGTGCGCCCGCCGGTATAGCTGGTCAAAAAAGGTTGCAGCGCAGAGTGTTTGCCGAGAGACTGCGTGGATGGGCGCATTGGACGCGGCTGCCGCGCGCGTGGCGGGTGGGGCTACGGTGCGGATCCGGCCTGTCGGTTCTTCGATGGTGCCGTTGATCCGCAGCCGCGAGCTGGTGACGATCGCGCCGGTCGATCCGGCGACGATCGAGGTCGGCGACATTGTGCTGGTCCGGGTTTCGGGGACCACCTATCTGCACCTGGTGACCGCGATCGCCGGTGACCGGGTGCAGATCGGCAACAATCACGGCCGGATCAACGGATGGACCAGCCGGGCAAGGGTTTTCGGTCTCTGTACCGAGATCGAGGGCGTGCCGCGCAGGAACGTCGACGGCAAGATCCTCCGTCCGGCCGAGTGAGTTCGCGGCACTTCTCGTTCCCGAAGCCCGGCGATGCGATCTACGGTGGCTGCATGACTTCGAGCGACACTCCTTGGGAACCGCCCGTCGCCGGGACCGAAGCCGAGCACCTGGTCGGTGCGCTCGAGCGTCTGCGGGCCACGTTCCGATGGAAGGCCGACGACCTCGACTCGGCCGGATTACAGCTCCGGATCGGCGCGTCCGCGCTGACGCTCGGCGGACTGCTCAAGCACCTCGCGCGGGCCGAGGACGAGATGTTCAGCCGAAAACTCAGCGGCACGCCGGTCAGCCCACCCTGGGACGCCGTCGATTGGCATGCGCATCCCGACTGGGATTTCGAGTCGGCCGCCGCCGACGCTCCGGCAGCGCTCTACGCGATCTGGGACGACACCGTCGCCCGCTCGCGGGCGAAGCTCGACGCGGCCTTGGCCCACGGTGGCCTCGACCAACTTGTCCATCTCGCCTGGCCCGACGGCCGTCACCTCAGCCTGCGCAGGCTGGTCTGCGACCTGATCGAGGAGTACGGCCGCCACACCGGCCACGCAGACCTGCTCCGGGAGGCCGTGGACGGGCGCGTCGGGGAGGACCCGCCGCCCGGCTGGCGTCCACGCAGCGCCGGCTAGCCGCACGTGAGCAGGGTCATGGTGCCGCCCGCACGGATGCGGCGTAAGTTCGTTAATTAGCGAAATACCGAAAGGTGGTGGGCGTGCTCGACGAGTGCAAGGCGTTGGCGAACGAGACCCGCCTGCGCGTTCTGGAGTGGCTCAAGGAGCCGGAGGTGCACTTCCCCGGGCGCGGCGACACGGCCGAGCTGGGCGTGTGCGTCGGTCTCATCCAGCAGAAGGCCGGCACGTCGGCCTCGACCATCTCGGCGCATCTGGCGATCCTGCAACGCGCCGGATTCCTCTGCGCTACCCGGCGCGGCCAATGGATCTACTACCGCCGCGACGAGGCCCGCATCCGCGGCTTCACCGAACAACTGCACCGCGTTCTCTGACCTACGAAAGGCAACGTCCTATGTCGACTGCACTGTCCATCCTCGACCTGGCGCAGATCGCGCCCGGCCAGTCCGCGCGCGACAGTTTCGACAACAGCGTCGCCCTGGCGCGGGCCGCCGAACGTAGTGGCTACCAACGTGTTTGGTACGCCGAGCACCACAACATGGCTTCCATCGCGTCGAGCGCCACCAGCGTGCTCATCGGGCACGTCGCGGCGCACACCGACACCATCCGGCTCGGCTCCGGCGGCATCATGCTGCCCAACCACTCGCCGCTGGTGATCGCCGAACAGTTCGGCACGCTGGAGACGCTGTTCCCCGGCCGGATCGACCTCGGCCTGGGCCGGGCCCCGGGCAGTGACCAGAAGACGATGCACGCGCTGCGCCGCAACCCGTCGTCGGCGGACTCGTTCCCGCAGGACGTGCTGGAGCTGCAAGGGTATCTGAGCGGGCATTCCCGGATCTCCGGCGTGCAGGCCGTGCCGCGCGCGGAAGGGATTGTGCCGCTGTACATCCTGGGCTCCTCGCTGTTCGGTGCGCAGCTCGCCGCGCAGCTCGGCCTGCCCTACGCGTTCGCGTCGCATTTCGCGCCGGACGCGCTGCATCAGGCGGTCGCCGTCTATCGCGAGACCTTCCGGCCGTCGGAGCAGCTGGCCGAGCCGTACGTGATGGCCGCCGTCAATGTGTTCGCCGCCGAAGACCGCGAGGATGCGCTGGCGCAGAAGCAGATCTCCTGGCGCACCCGGACCCGGATGTTCATCAAGCGCGGCGCCGCCGACGTCGACTACAGCGACGCGGAGATCGATGCGTTCCTCGGCTCGCCGAACGGCCGCCAGCTCGCGTCGATGACCCAGTACACGGCCGCTGGCACGCCCGCGGAAGTCGTTGCCTACCTGGAGGATTTCGCCGCCGACATCGCGGCCGACGAGCTCATCCTCGCTCATTCCGCGACGCGGATCGATGATCGCGTCCGTTCGGTCGAGCTCACCGGCGCGGCCATGGCCGCGGAACCGGCCGTCGGCTAACCCAGCGGGCGCGGCGGGCGCTTCTTGGTGACTTCCGTCGTGCCCTGGTGGGCGACGATGATGAGCACCACCAGCAGGGTGACGATTTCGAGGGTGTTGAAGGCGAACTGGTCGGCGACCGGGGCGGCGGCCTCGTCGACCACCGGCGGTGGTGTTGCCCCGACGACGAATCGTCCTGGTGCGGGCGCAGTTTCGGGTGCAATGGGGGCCGCGACCGGGGCGGTCGCCGGTAAGAAGAAGGATAGTGGCGGGCTCAGGATCGGGGACGGGATCAAGAGGGGGAACGACGGTGTGGGCGGGGTCGGCGCGGTGGAGAGGGCGAGCAGGCAGGTCAGTACGGCACTGCCGGTGACCGCGCTGCCGACCGCGGCGCTGCCCAATGCCGAGCCGCTGGAACCGAAACCCGGTGGGATGACCACGGATCCGGCCGAACCGACGAACGCCCACCAGGGTGGGGCGAGCATGCCCGGTCCGATCAGGCCGGAGCCGGCGGCCGATCCGAGGAACAGCAGCGCGCCCGCCGTCACGGCGCTGCCCGCGCAGGCGGTGACGACGCTGCCGCTGTCGAGACCGAGGACGGCGGGGTTGGCGGTGGCTCCCGTTGTGGGTGTGGCACTTCCGGTGGTCTCGGCGTCCGCGTCGGCGGCGGGGCCGATGTCGAGAATCGCGTTCGTGGTGGGGAGCGTCGGCGGCTCCAGCGACAGGTGGCCGCCGTCGGCCGCGCTGCCGGTCGCTGCCTCCGGGGTGACGGCGCTGCCGGACGCGATGTCTTCGTGGCCCGCGCTGCCGGTCGGAACATCCTGTGGGGCCGCGCTTCCCGTTGGGGCACCCGAAGCGGCTGTGTCTGCGGCGGGCGCTCCTTCCGTGGCCGTAGTGCCGGTAGGAGCGTCAGGCGTGGACGGGTCGCCAGGTTTGGCCGGATCACCAGACGGGACGGCGGGTGTGGGGCTGTCTCCGGCCGGGGCATCAGGTGACGGGTTGCTTCCGTAGGTGATCGCCGGAGGCACCGGTGGTCCGAACGGAATCGCCGTTGCGTCCGTCGGCGAGACATCCTGCGGCGCTGCGCTTTCCGTCGTGACGTCGGAGGTAGGCGGCGGACTCGGTATTACCTCGTCGGCCGTGGACCGGCCACCGAACAGCACGGCCGCCGGAACGAACGCGCTCACCACCACCAAACCGCGTGCGCCCCTGGTGATTCGCG
The DNA here is from genome assembly GCF_008704205.1 of Nocardia colli. Classification (GTDB taxonomy): domain Bacteria; phylum Actinomycetota; class Actinomycetes; order Mycobacteriales; family Mycobacteriaceae; genus Nocardia; species Nocardia colli. The sequence goes on from NZ_VXLC01000003.1 coordinate 496,362, forward strand.
GCGCGACGCCACCGGACGTCCTCCGAGTGCGTTTCATTCGTTGTGGGTGACCGGTCCGATGGAGCCCTGCTCGTACTGCGATTGGGCATAGGTGAAGGCGTCTTTGGGAATGCCGAGCACCCCGGAGAACGGTCGCTCCAGGTCGTGGATGGCGAGCAGGGACGAGCCGATCACGATGCCGAGCAGCGCGGTCATCGCGAGGCTGCGCCGGGTCACCTGCATACCGGTCAGCACCGGGTTCAGTAACACCAGGGCGGCACCGAAACACAAAGCGATGTACAGGAATTGGGGGACGGTGCGGGCCGCGTCGATGGCGCGGTCGTGGCGCGCCTGGGTCACCCGGTCGATGCCGGCCAGCGCGCGAGCCCGGGCCTCGATCACGATCGGATCCGTCGACCGGACCGATACGACGGCGTCGCGCAGGGAATCGAGCGTCTTGCCGGTCGACTCGCTGAGCCTGCTCTCGCGCTCCATGACCGGCCACTCGGTGGTGAGCACCTCGTCGGTGTAGGCGAGCACCTTGTCGTGGATGCGCTGCTGGTCCGGTCCCGGCATCGCGTGGATGGCGAGGTGGGTGTCGACCAGGCCCTTGGACTCGGTGATCGTGTGGTTGTACGCGTTCTGGTTCTGGTTCCAGCAGGCCACGAAGACGAACGCGAGGACCGCGGTGAAGATGGTCTTGGCCAGGTCGAGCGCGAGGTGACTGGACGACTCGTCGCTGTTCTGCCGCCATGATTTCGGGCGAACCCGGTCCCCGACAACCAAAACCCCCACCGCGATCGCCGCGGCGCAGATCGCGACTAGCAATTCCTGAGCCATCTCACTCCACTTTCCCGGGCAAAGTCGGTGCAAATGATTTCCGAGTGCATGGTTGAGCGGCCGAGGCGACCCCGGCATGGGCATATTAGTACAGCAACGGTCGAAGATTAGCCCTGGTGAGGTGCCGTAAGTTGGCGACGTTACCGAACTGTGATCAACCGCGAATAAGTTGAGCGAATTTGCAGCAAATGACAGTTGGGAGTCGGCCTATTTCGAGGAACCGGCGCGAGATCGGGCACCGTAGCGGGGCGTTCGCCGGTATTCAGGGCAAAGGGCGGCAGTCCGCGACAAGGGCGGTCGTATTGTCGGTTCCGCCGGCTTGCAAGGCGCTGTCCACCAGTGTGTCGGCGGCGTTCGCGGGTGACTGCTCGCCGGCCAGTATCGCTTTGATCGCCGCGATGTCGAGGCGTTTGTGTACGCCATCGGTGCTCAGCAGCAGCCGACCGGTGCTGGAGCCGGTGGTGGCGGTGCCGATGTCGGCCGGGCGCACCGTGCGCGCGGAGGTGATGACCACGTGGTCGAGGCGGGGCGCGGCGCCGTAACCGCGGGTGCGCCAGAATTCGCCGACGGTATGATCGGTGGTGATCTGGTGCAGGACGCGGCCGTTCCAGCGGTAGGCGCGGCAGTCGCCGACCCAGGCGATATCGCCCGGACCGTCGGGCTGTCCGGCGGAGGGCAGTACGGCGACGACGAGGACGCTGTCTGCTTCGTTCTGCGGAAACTGGCGGAGCAATTCCGCTTGAGCGCCAAGGATTCCCGCGTGCGCTCCGTTGCGAGCGCCGATGCGGGCGGCGAACTCCGCCGCGGTGCGCGCCGCCCGGGCGGCGGCCAGATGATCGCCGATGCCGTCGGCGACGACGAACGCGGTGCGTCCGGTGGCCGGATCGCTGAACGCGGCCGCGGCATCGGCATTGAGCGAGCGAGAACCGCGTCTGCTCAACGACTCCCAGGTGGTGCCGGTCAGCCGCACTACTTCGGGGTCATGGCCATCGGTGACAGGTGCCGAGCACATGGCCTGACCTCCTTGGGCGGGTCCTTGCTGCGTGCCGATCGGCACTACTCCAGTAAACCGCTCGAACCCGTGGCGTCGGCAACAGTTTGCCGTGCAGTTCCTGTGAAGCCCATTACGGTTTGGTCTCTTGGCGTGATCCCGACAACGGTACGGCGAGTTGGGCTTTGACCCGTTCGTAGGTCGGCAACGTCTCGTAGCGGTGCACGGATTTGTCCCGGACGAACAGATCGTTCGACAGATGCCGGTAGGCGGCGAGGTCCTCGGTGATCAGCACCACCACGTAATCCCATTGGCCGACAACGGAATAGCACTGCTGCACGGCGGGTTCGGCGAGCATCCGGTCGCAGAACGCGACGTAGTGGTCGGTGTCGTCCTCGGTCAACTCGACGAGTACCACGGTGGTCAACCCCATGCCCACCGCGCGCGGATCGATCACGGCGACCTCCGCGGTGATCACGCCGCCGGTGCGCAGGCGGGTGAGCCGGCGCTGAACGGCGCTGGGGGAGAGGCCGACTCGGTCGCCGAGCTCGTGCAGGGGCCGGGTGGCATCGACCTGGACGAGCTCCAGGAGCCGGTGGTCGATGTCGTCTAGCGGGAGAACAGTCACGCAAGATTCTTGCGTGCGGGCGGGAAAATTGTCAATCGTGTCCGGCGCCGTTACTTCTAGGGTTCAGCGCATGAGTGATCTGGTCGATATCGAGGTACTGCGGCAGCGGGTGGGGATCAAGTGGGCACGGGCGGGGGCGGGCGTGCTGCCGGGCTGGATCGCGGACATGGATTTTCCGGTACCGGAGCCGGTGCAGGCGGTATTGCGGCGGGCGGCCGAGGGCGATCTCGGCTATCCGGCGTGGGAGGACCGGCCCGATCGCAACCCCTTGCAGGAGGCCTTCGCCGATCGCATGCGGGAGCTGTACGACCTCGCGCTCGACCCGGATGACGTATACGTCTTCACCGAGCTGATCCAGGTCCTGCAGATCGTGTTGCAGCTGATGACCCGGCCGGGCGACGCGGTCGCGATGCACACGCCCGCGTACCCGCCGTTCCTGAAGACGCTGGAAGACATGGGTCGGCGGTTGGTGCCCATTCCGATGATCGAGGGGGCGGACGGGTGGACCTTCGACGCCGAGCGGATGGCGAAGGACATCCACGAGAACGATTGCCGGGCCTTGATTCTGGTGAATCCGAACAACCCGACGGGGCACATGTTCGATAGTGCCGAGTTGTCGGCTATCGCGGAGATCGCCGGTCGGCATGATCTTTTCGTGATCTCCGACGAGATCCATTCCGAGCTCACGCATGAGCGGCGGCGGCACCTGCCGATCGCCTCGCTGGGGGCGGAAATCGCCGGGCGGACAGTCACGCTCAATTCGGCGAGCAAGGCGTTCAATCTGGCGGGGCTTCGGTGTTGTGTCGCTCATGTCGGGGACAGCCGGGTTCGGGCGGCGTTGGCGGCGCAGCCGCCGTTGATGTACGGGCAGGTGAGCGCGTTGAGCGTGCTCGCGACCTGTACCGCGTGGCGCGAGGGCGCCGAGTGGCTGGCACAGACTCGGCGGGTGCTGACCGAGAACCGTGATCTGGTGGCCGAGTCGTTGCCGCCGGGGATCCGATTCCACCGGCCCGAGGCGAGCTACCTGGCTTGGCTCGATTGCCGCGCACTCGAACTCGGCCAGGATCCGGCGGCGTTCTTCCTCGAGCAGGCCAAAGTCCGGCTGCTGCCGGGGCCGGACTTCGGGCCTGGCGGTGCGGGTTTCGCGCGACTGAACTTCGCGACCTTCCGACCGGTGCTCGAGGACATGCTCGGGCGGCTGCACACCGCGGTGGAGAAGCACGTCAACCGTTGAGGGCGTCAGTTATTCGGCCGCGCCGAACCAGTACGCCAGTGCCGTCGAGATCGCCGAGGGGTCGTCACTCGACGCGCAGACATAGCCGTCCGGCCGGACGAGTACCGCCGCCGCGGCCAGCGCGCCGGGATCGACGGTGACGCAACGGATCCGCCTCTTCCAGTCGTCGGCTAGTGGGGCGAAGCGATGGTCCGGGCTGCTGTCCAGCAGCAGCCCGTGTCCGTCTCGCGCGTGCTCGGCGAGCCGGGTGCCGTCGCCGAGGTCGAGATCCGGCATCCGGTGGCCGAGTCCCGGTCCGAGGTCGTATCGGATGGCCAGGCCGGAAATATCCTCGGCTACCTGGAGATTCGCCTCGGGAATCTGCAGCAGCCCGCTGATCATGTCCCGTACCACCCGGGCGTCGGGATGCGGCGCGGTCAGAACGCTCTGCGCCTGGGTGTTCGCCAGCACCGCGGCCGCCACCGGATAGCGTTCGGTGTGGTAACTGTCGAGCAGGTGCTCCGGCGCCCAGCCGTGGATGTCGGCGGCCAGTTTCCAGCCGAGGTTGAACGCGTCCTGTAAGCCGAGGCTCATGCCCTGCCCGCCGAGCGGCGCGTGAATGTGCGCGGCGTCGCCGGCGAGAAACACTCGGCCTGTGCGGTATTCGCCGGCCTGCCTGGAAGCGTCGGTGAACCGGGAAGCGGCTCGCACCTCGCCGAGTTCGATGTCCGGTCCGTAGGTGCGGGTCAGTACGCCCTGGATCTCCTCGGCGGAAATCGCCGTGTCCTTGCTGATTCCGGTCTGGTCGAGGACGCTGAACGTGAACCGGTACACCCCGTCGCGCAGCGGCAACAGGAAAGCGAAATCGGTACGGTCGGCGTCGAATTGGGGCATCGACCAGGACTCGGCCACCCCCGCCGGCTTTCGGCGGAGGGTGATGTCGCAGACCGTCGCGGGGGCGTTCCCGTCTCGGCCGGGGAACTCGACGCCGCTCAGTTTGCGCACGGTGCTGCGCCCGCCGTCGGCGCCGACCAGGTACTGCGCCGTGATCTGCTGCTCGCCGTCCGGGGTGCGCACGGTCGCGACGACCTGTTCATCGCCGGGCGCGAGCCCGGAGTCGATCCGGACCAGCTCGTGTCCGCGGCGCGCCGTGATGCCGAACCCGGCCAGGTTGGCCTCCAGCGCCCGCTCCACATCGGCCTGCACGATCCCGACCTGATAGGCGAATCGACTGTCCAACGCCCCGTAGTTCAACGGGATACCGGAGAAATGTCCCCACTCCACGTTGGCGAAGGCGAATTCGTCCATCCGGCTGAGCCAACCGCGCCAATCCAAGATCTCCGCGGACCGCGGCTGCAAGTTCAGCGCCTTGGATTGTCGGCTACGAGTCGGATCGCGCTCCACGACAACGGCCCGCACCCCCGCCAACCCCAGCTCGTTCGCCAATAACAGACCAGTTGGTCCGCCGCCAACAATCACCACATCGGTATCAGGCACACCCCAACCCTGCCAACCGCATGCCCCGAGCGCCACCGCTTTTCGCGCCCACTCGGCTCGCCCACAGACTTCGAGGCGAGCCGGATGGTTGCTGATCGATCTCCGCTGTGGCTCGCCTCGGCGCGGCGTTGCGATCATCGTGATGCAGACCCCTGCGGACCGCGCGATCGGCACCGTACGCTGTGCCGCCCGCCGACGACTCGGCGTCTCGGTAGGAGGGACTGGACAGTGACGGTGCGGCCAGGTGGTAGGAAAGGGTACGTGTCCACAACTGTCGAAGGATCAGTCCCCAACAGCAGCTCTCGTGCGGTCGACGAGGTGGTGGACCTGGTCAGTGCGCTGATCCGGTTCGATACCTCCAACACCGGTGAGCTGGCGACGACCAAGGGGGAGCGCGAGTGTGCGGAATGGGTGGCTGAGCAACTGCAACAGGCCGGGTATACGACCGAGTACGTGGAGTCGGGGGCGCCGGGGCGCGGGAATGTGTTCGCGCGGCTGAAGGGCGCCGATTCGAGCAAGGGCGCGTTGATGATGCACGGGCACCTGGACGTGGTGCCCGCGCAGGCGGCGGACTGGAGCGTGCATCCGTTCTCGGGCGCGGTCCAGGACGGTTACGTGTGGGGGCGCGGCGCGATCGATATGAAGGACATGGTCGGGATGATGCTGGCCATCGCCCGCCAGTTCAAGCTCGAGGGGACGGTGCCGCCGCGCGACATCGTGTTCGCGTTCCTGGCCGACGAGGAGAACGGCGGCAAGTGGGGGTCGCAGTGGCTGGTGGACAACCGGCCGGACCTGTTCGAGGGGATCACCGAGGCGGTGGGTGAGGTCGGCGGCTTCTCGCTGACCGTGCCGCGCCCCGACGGCACCGAACGCCGGCTGTATCTGGTGGAGACCGCCGAGAAGGGCCTGGGCTGGATGCGGTTGCGCGCCAAGGCCCGTGCCGGTCACGGCTCGTTCCTGCACGAGGACAACGCGGTCACCATCCTGGCCGCCGCGGTCGCGCGGCTCGGCAAACACACCTTCCCCGTGGTGATGTCGGAGTCGGTGACCCAGTTCTTGGCCGCCGTCGCCGAGGAGACCGGGCTGGAATTCGACCCGTCGAGTCCGGACATCGAGGGCCAGCTGGCGAAGCTGGGCACCATTTCGCGCATTATCGGTGCCACACTGCGGGATACGGCGAACCCGACGATGTTGCAGGCCGGGTACAAGGCGAACGTGATTCCGCAGACGGCCGAGGCCGTGGTCGACTGCCGCGTGGTGCCGGGCCGGCAGGCGGCGTTCGAGCGCGAGGTGGACGAGCTGATCGGCCCGGACGTCGAGCGCGAGTGGATCACCAAACTCGACTCGTACGAAACGACATTCGACGGTCACCTGGTCGACGCGATGAACGACGCGATCCTCGCCCACGACCCGCGGGGCCGCACCGTGCCCTACATGCTCTCCGGCGGCACCGACGCGAAGGCGTTCGCCCGCTTGGGCATTCGCTGCTTCGGCTTCGCCCCGCTGCAACTGCCACCGGATCTCGACTTCACCGCGCTGTTTCACGGTGTGGACGAACGCGTTCCGGTGGAAGCGCTCCAATTCGGCACCCGGGTGCTGGAACACTTCCTGCTGAACAGCTGACGAAAGGACATTCAGTGCCCGATTACTCCTACAACCCGTACGACGCGCTGCCGCAGTTGCCGTCGTTCAACCTGACCTCCGACGACGTCACCGACGGTCAGCCGCTCGGCAACGATCAGGTCAGCGGCATCTTCGGGGCCGGCGGCAAGGACATCTCGCCGCAACTGTCCTGGTCCGGATTCCCGGCGGAGACAAAGAGTTTCGCAGTGACCGTGTACGACCCGGACGCGCCCACCGCGGCCGGATTCTGGCACTGGGCGGTGGCCGACATTCCGGCCGGCGTCACCTCGCTGCCCAGCGGCGCGGGCGGCGGCGAGGAAGGCGGCGCGCTGCCGACCGGATCGATCAGCCTGCGCAATGACGGCGGATTCGCCGGATTCGTCGGCGCCGGACCGCCGCCCGGACACGGCTACCACCGCTACTTCATCGTGGTGCACGCGGTGGACGTGGAGAGCCTCGGCATCGATGACTCGGCCACGCCCGCCTACCTCGGCTTCAATCTGTTCTCGCACGCCATCGCGCGCGCGACGATCGTGGGCACCTTCGAGCAGAAGTAGCTTCGGGCAAGACGGTGGCCCTGAGCGAAATGCTCAGGGCCACCGTCGTTCTCACTTCACGTTGACGACCCGGTCCGAGGCGTCCTTCGCGTAGAGCGCCGCGACCTCGGCCGCGTACTTCCGCGCGATCGGCGTGCGCTTGAGCGACATCTTCGGGGTCAGCTCGTCGCCGCCCGGCTCCCACACCGCGCCGATGATGGTGAAGCGCTTGATCTGCTCCACCCGCGAGAGCTTGACGTTGCCCGTCTGCACCGCGGCCAGCACCTCGTCGATGATCTCCTGGCGGGTCGCCAGCGCCGCTATGTCCGTGCCGGTCGCGTCGAATTCCTTGGCGCGCAACGCGGCAACGTCGGGATCGAGCACGATCAGCGCCGAGATGTAGGGCTTCGCGTCGCCGAACGCGACCACCTGGCCGACCAGCGAGGACACCGCCTTCACCGCGTTCTCCACGTTGCTCGGCGCGATGTTCTTGCCGGCCTCGTTGATGATCAGTTCCTTCTTGCGGTCGACGATGCGCAGGTAACCGTCGGCGTCGAGGGTGCCGATGTCGCCGGTGTGCAGCCAGCCGTCGGCATCGATCGCCTCGGCGGTCTGCTCCGGCATGTTGCGGTAGCCGCGGGTCACGATCGGCCCGCGGACCAGGACCTCACCGTCGGTGTCGAGGCGCAGCTCCATGCCGTCGACCGGGCGGCCGACCGAGCCGGGGCGCGGCTTGGTCTTCTCGGTGAAGGTGCCGACGCCGGTGGTTTCCGACATGCCCCACACCTCGCTCATCGGGAAGCCGAGGCCGAGGAAGTATTCGAGGGTCTCCGCCGGGATCGGCGCGGCGCCGGAGGCCGGCACGGTCAGCTCGTCCAGGCCCATGGCGTGCCGCAGCTTCGACAGCACCAGCGCGTCGGCCAGTTTGTGCTGCACGGCCAGGATCGGGCCGCGGCCCTTGCCCGCGAGATCGGCTCGAGCCGCGGCCATTCCGGTCTCGATGGCCCAGTTGGCGAGCGACTTCTTCACCCCGCTCGGCTCGGCGGCCAGCTTGCCCTCGATGCCCACCTTGATCTTCTGCCACACCCGCGGCACGCCGAAGAAGGTGGTCGGGCGGGCGTCGGGCAGCGCGGCGGCGACCTCGCGCGGGTCCGGCACGGTGGTCACCTGGACCCCGGTGACCAAGTTCATGGCATGGCAGGAGATGCGGTCGGCGACGTGCGCGGCGGGCAGATAGGACACGGCGCGGTCGTCGAGGCCGACCGGCAGCGGGCCGTTGACCAGCGCGATCACCTGGGCGAGCACGTTGCGGTGGGTGACCTCGACGCCCTTGGACGGGCCGGTGGTGCCCGAGGTGTAGATCAGCGTGGCCAGATCGTCCGGCTTGACCGCGCGCCAGGCCGCCTCGAAATCGAAGTGCGGGGCCGGGTTCGCCTCGACATCGGCGAGGGTGATGGTGCCGGTTGCCGGTCCGTCGACCAGGACGATGTGCGCGAGCTCGACGCCCGCGCCGGTCACCTTGTCCAGGAAAACCTGTTCGGTCACAACGACTTTGTTCGCGGCGTTGGTGAACAGGTGGGTGATCTGCTCGGACGAGCTGGTGTTGTAGATCGAGAACGGGGTGGCGCCCAGGTGCAGCGCCGCGGTGTCGACCAGATTGAACTCGGGCCGGTTGGTCAGCATGATGCCCACCGTGTCGCCGGGGCCGACGCCGAGCGCGGACAGGCCCGACGCGATCGCGCGCACCCGCTCACCGAACTGCCGCCAGGTGATCTGCTGGGTCCCGCCGACCGTCCGCAACGCCACCTGATCGGGCCGCAACGTCAGGGTCTCCTGGAACGCCTCCGGAACCGTGTAGACCGTTTTGTCCGATTCGTGCGCATAGCCGATGTCTGCTGTCGTCATATCCCTGTTCCTGATTTCCATGCCATGAACCGCGCCTCACGGCGTCCGCACGCGGGCGGTTCTCAGTGCGCCAGGAGTGGCGCGGCTCACTCATGGTAGCCAGGGAGTGGGGGTAGTGGTGGGGCTTACCCGGGAAGTAACCCGCATGCGACATTTGCCGCCCGGTGTCTACTTCGATCGGGCGAATCGGCCGCGCTGCCGGGCGGCGACCATGAACGCGACCAGAGCGCCGAGTGCGGTTCCCGCCGCACTGCCGAGCTGATCGAAATGCACCATGAGCGCGCACAGGATCGCGATCGGTGCGATCACCTCGACGCCGAGCTGCGGCATCCAACGGCCGCGCAGCGACCGCATGGAGAAGCCGACCACCGGTATGTAGACGATCGGGATGCGATGACCCCGGCGCGTGCGTTTGGCCTCCAGGTACTGGCGGGCGCGCCGGCCGTGCACCGGCGTGAGCAGCGGCACCGACGTGACGGCGATGCCCGCGGCGTGCAGCGCGTCGATCTTCGCCGGGTTGTTGGTGAGCAGCCGCACCGAACGCAGGCCGAGCGCGGTGAGCCCCCGGGCGGCATGTTCGTAGGATCGGTCGTCGGCCGGGTAGCCGAGCGCCTCGTAGCTGGCGAAGGTGTCGGTCCCGTGCTGCTCGCTGTACCGGTAGCCGCGGGCCTTCGCGACCAGCCCGGCCCCGCGCCCCTCCTGCTCGAGATAGACCAGGACGCCCGCGCCCTCGGCCTGGAACATGTCGAGTGTGGCGTCGAGTTCCGGTCCGCAGTCGCAATCGTCGGAGCGCAGGGCGTCGCCGTAGAGACAGCGCGAGTGCAGGCGCACCAGGCAATCATCGGCAACCTCGCCGAAAACCAGCAGATGCCCCTGCGTGCCCTGGTCGCCGAGCTCCAGCACACGCAGTCGCAGATCATGCTCCTTGCGGGTGAACCGGTGATCGGTTTCGGCAAGGTCGGACCCAGCTGTGGTCAACGCTTCTCCTTCGAAGCAAGGTGGTAGATCCGGTCGATCTCACTGACGAGCGGCATTGCGTCTGGGACATCTCCGAACGATTGCGTCGCGGCCGTGGCCGCCGTCGCCCAGACATAGTCCTGGCGATCGGCCGGTCGGCGCGTCGAGACGAGACGATATACCAGCGCCGCAGCGAAGGCTGCCTGAGCGCCGGGAGAGTCTTCGAGAGCCGCTGGGAACGGCGGAATCTCGGCGTCGACCCTATCCGACCAGACCGTGCACCGGAAGTCCTCGACCGCGCACACCGAGCGGACGCCGAGGGTGCGCAACCGCTGCGCGGTGTCGGCGACGGAGGTGGAATTCGCCTCCGGCACCATCGCGGCGAGGTCTGCGCTGGTGCCCGCGAGATAGTCGACCACATCTAGGTGCCGGTACAAATATTGCGGCAGATCCACGGCGGGGGAGGGATGGACGACGAGCAGTGGTCGCCGGGCCATTCGCCGCACCGTGGCGAGCACCTGCTCGACCACCGGGCGGGGGTGCTCGAAGGTCAGCAGGACCGCATCGGAGTGCTCGATCGCGGACCGAATCACCGGGCTGCGCAAATCTTGAGCACTCAGCCGAATCCGGTAGTCGCGGCAGCCGATATGGCTCGCGGCGCCGGTGCTCGTCATCAACACTGCGGTGACCGGAGTCGGCGCGCCGGCGACCACCTTGACCAGCTCGGTGTCGACGTTCTCGCTGCGCAGATAGTCCAGGATCTGCCGGCCGGCCTTGTCGTCGCCGATCGCCGTGATCAACTGGACGCGCAGCCCCAGCCGGGCGGCGGCGACCGCCCGATTGAGTCCCTTGCCGCCCGGGTGTTCGGCGAAGTTGCCGGGGGTGGAGGTGCCCACCTCCGGGATGTGGTCGACGCGGTAGATGTGATCGATCACCGCGTCGCCGAATACCGTGACCACACCCGGAACCGGTGGCGGCGCAACCGCTTCCGGGACGGGCAAGGAGTGGCCCGGGTGGGCCGGTCCGGCGTCGTAGATCGATTCGTTGGCGACCAGCGCAGCCAGTTCGGTGAACGCGCGCCACTCCTGGGTGCCGCGCAGCGACCGCACGGACGGCGCGGACGGCACCTGGTCGGCGTGCAGCGCGCTGTGCAGCAGCTCCCACTGGTCGGCCAGGTAGGTGCGCCGCTCGCCGAGGTCGGGGGCGTAGAGACGATCGAGATCGATTCCGGTGTCCGGGATTTCGCGGAGCAGGCCGAGGGCCAGGGCGGCGTCGACGATCAGCAGCGAGGACGGGTTCAGCTGGCGGGCCAGTTCGCGAATCACCGGCAGCACCGCTTCCTCGCGGTCCGTCCCCGTTCGCTGCGCCTGCCTGCGCACGGCGGGCAGTTCGAGCAACGGCTCGACGTCGATCTCGGTGGTGCGCAAGCGATCCGGGCTCAGGCCGGAGCGCTTACCCAGCCTGGTGAGGATGTTGCGGGCGGCAACCATGCCCGAGTCCTGCGGCATCATCTCCATCCTCCGGGTCGTGGTGACTGATCGTTATGCGGCGCTCACGATAGGCGGTTTAGCCGCCACATGAACTGGCAATTACCAAACTACAACGGCAATTGACCATTGAGAACGGCAAATGCCACACTGGTCATGACGATTCGATCGTCACCGCCAGACAACTCGGGAGGGCCTGGTGATGAAGGTGATTTTCCTGATCCGGCAGATCCGCCGGCGCAAGCAGCGCCGTGCCGTCACCGATACCGACCTGGAGCCGAACCTGCACGCGGCCTAGGCGAATCGAGTGCTCCTCTTTCGGCCGACGCGACTTCGGCGACGACGCCAACGCCCGTGGAGACAGCCGTGACCATCTACGCGAACAGCCGGTCGATGACCAGCAGCGTCACCGTGGAATGGGCGTGGCGGGCGGCCCGCTCGGAACCAGCCTGGCGACTGAGCTGGCTGCCGCACCACCTCACCCGCGAACAGGCCAGGGCCGGAATGGAATTGGCCGAGCTGCTCGGCCGGACCGACTCCGTCGCTGACAACCAGGAGCAGGCCCGCGCCGACGCGCTGGCCGGCGCCCTCGGACTCACCGTGCAGGCGGCCCTGTCCGTGCTGCATCAGCGGATGTACGACAGGCATCCGCGGGACTAGACGTCGAGCCGAACCTGCTCGATCCGTTGTACCGGAGGTAGCGATGACCATTCACACCACCGAATGGACCATGACCAGTGATATCACCCCGGAGTCGGCGTACCGCGACGGCGACGGCGCCCAGGTCTGGCGGCTGAGCTGGCTGCCCGACCGCAAGCTGACCGAGGCCCAAGCCCGAGCGGGCATGGAACTCGACGAACTGCTCAGCGACCCGCACGTCGTGCACGACCGGATCGCCCAGGCCCGGGTCGACGGCTACGCCGATCGGCTGGGCATGCTGCGCGAGCACGTGATCATCCTGCTGGCCAAGCGGATGGCGCAGCGACTACACGAGGAGTTGCGGCGCGACGGCGATCCGGCGCCGATTCGCCGCAACTCGCACTCCTACCGGTTGCGGCCGCACGTGATCGAGCCGCCGTACGTCCCCGGCTAGATCGAGACCCGTACTGCCACAACGTAACCGGAACACTCAGGCGTTGGCGGTGTGCTCGGCGCCGATGGCGTCGGCGATGTTCTGATACCCGTCGGCGCGCAATCGTTCGGCCAGACCGCGGTGGATCTTGCGGGTCCAGAAGGGGCCGCCGTAAATGAAGCCGGTGTAGCCCTGGAGCAGGGTGGCGCCGGCGCGGACGCGTTCCCACGCCTGGTCGGCGGTTTCGATGCCGCCGACGGAGATGAGCACGAGGCGGTCGCCGACGCGGCGGTAGAGGCGGCGCAGCACGTCGAGGGACCGATCGGCGACGGGGGCGCCGGACAGGCCGCCGGCACCCATGGCCGCGACCTCGTCGGCGGGGGTGCGCAGGCCGTCGCGGCGAATGGTGGTGTTGGTGGCGACGATGCCGGCCAGGCCGAGTTCGACGGCGAGGTCGGCGACGGCGTCGATGTCCTCGTCGGACAGGTCGGGGGCGATCTTGACCAGCACGGGTACCTGGACGCTGTCGAGCACGGCTTGCAACAGCGGGCGCAGCGATTCGACGGCTTGCAGATCGCGCAGGCCGGGCGTGTTGGGGGAGCTGACGTTCACCACGACGAAGTCGGCGAGCGGGCCGAGCAGGGCCGCGCTGATCGCGTAATCGCCTGCGGCGTCGGCGGGTTCGACGATTTTGGTCTTGCCGATGTTGGCGCCGATCGGCACGTCGCCGCGGCGGCCGCGCAGGTATTCGGCGGCGGCCGCGGCACCGAAGTTGTTGAAGCCCATGCGGTTGATCAGGGCACGGTCGGCGGGCAGCCGGAACAGCCGCGGCGCGGGATTGCCGGGCTGGGCCTGGGCGGTGACGGTGCCGATCTCGGCGAAACCGAAACCGAGCGGCGCCCAGGCGTCGACGCCGTCGGCATTCTTGTCGAACCCGGCGGCCAGTCCGACCGGCGTCGGGAAGTCGATGCCGAACGCGGTGTTGCGCAGGATGGGATCGTCGGTGACGAGCACCTTGGTCATGACCCAGCGAGTGGGCGCGAAACGAGTGGCCAAGCGCATGGTGGCGAAGGCCAGGTGGTGGATGCGTTCCGGCGGGACCAGGAACATCAGGCGTAATAACAGGGCGTACATCAGCTCACATTCCCGGTTCCGGCTGGGGTAGTGCGGTTTTTCGGCGGCGCAGCAGCACCCGGCGGCTACCGTCGGTATAGGCCCGCACGCGGGACAGTTCCCAGCCGCCGAACTCGGCCTGGATGGCCAGCCGCATGGACGCGGTCACCCGGGTCACCTCGGGTGGTAGCCGCAGCGGCACGTATTCGTAATCGTCGCTGGAGGTTTCCCAGCCTGCGGGCAGCGCGCTTCGGCGCGCACGCTGCTCGCGTGGTGGGGGGTCGTCGTCTGCGCGCGTTGCCGGAGTCATCAGTGGCCTCTCTTCCGATCGTCCGCGCGGATCCGCTGCAGACCGCCGTCGGCCGCGGATCCCACGAACATGTCACCGGTGCGCTGATCGATGGCCACCGAGTTCGGCTGCCGCACCGTCGGGTAGCGGCCCACTTCCGTCGGTATACCTGTCGATAGATCGAATCCGACGACTTCGTTGCTCTGCGTGCACGTCACCCACACGGTGTCGGACCGCTGATCGTAGGCGAGCGCGTAAGGCGAAGAGTTTACCGGGAATCGCTGACGCAGGACGAGAGGTCCGGCGCTGAACACCAAGAGTTCGTCGCCGGTGCTGTCGGTGACGATGATCCGGCCGAAGTGGTCGGCGATCATGTTGGTGGCGCCGTCGCCCGCGCGCAGGGCCAGGCCGAGGTCGTCTTTGCCCAGCTCGATCTCGGTGACCGAGGTCTGCCTGCGGTCCAGGACGGACACGTGGCCGGGGGTGAGGGCGAGCGCGTCGGCGGAGGCGAGGCCGGTAACGGTTCGGACTATCTTGCCCTCGGGCGAGAGGGTGCGGACCTTGCCGTCGGCGGTGCCGACGAGCAGCGTGTCGTCGTCGCGTCGCTGGACGGATCGGGCGTCGCCGTCGAACGGGACTTCGCTGAGGGTGGCCGCGGCGACGTCGACGCGCAGGACGCGATTCGGAGCCGCGATCAGGAGTTCGCCGGGCTTGCCCTGGGCCAGGCTCGCGCCGTGGGCGGGCAGCGGCAGGGTGCGGACGCCGGTGGGCGTCGCGGGGTCGATCAGGAAGAGGGTGCTGTTCGCCTCGGCGGCGTCGAGCGCGCCGATCTGACCGGTGCCTTGCTCGGCGAGCATTGCGCGGACGGGAGCCAGTCCGGTGACGTTGCCCGCGGGCGGCGCGGTGTCGGTGGGCGAGACGGCCGCGGTCGCCGGATCCCTGGTGGGCAGGTTGTCACTGTCGGGGCTGTTGCCGCAGCCGGCCAGCAGGGCCAGCGTCGCCACGCCGAGCAGGGCGGTGGGGACTCGACGGGGGTGGTTGCGCCGCGTCACCACGGCAGAACCCGCGAACGCCGCCAATCGAACCCAGCCGCGAGGGCGCATCCACCGAACTCCTTCTACCGACTTCTACCGATGATTAACCGCAACTCCACCATCTGACCATGATGGCGCACCATCACGGCGTACCGGGGTGGCGGCGGGGGGAGAATGTCGGTGATGCGCGTTACGGTTGAGCTGAATCAGTGTCCAAATCAGGGAGATCCGGTTGATAGCCGACCACACGTCGGGATTTACCATCGATGACATAACCGTTGGTCCGTTCGCTCACGGGTTCGGCACCACCGGCGATGGCCGGCCGTACGCGTTTCGCACGGTCCGGGCCAGCTTGACGCTGGAGATCTACCGGGCCGATCTGGCGAGCGAGGTGCCGGGCCCGGAGGATGTCGTCGCGGTCGCCGAGGCGCGGGTCACCGATATCGATCTCGACGACGAACGCAGCGTCGTCGCGCTGGTGCGCGACATGATCCCGGACGCGGTGCCCGTCGAGGCGGCGCCCGATCGGGAAGTGACGACGGTTCGGGCCCTGCTGGGACGCATCAGCTCCGTCATTGATGGTATGTAGATGGTGATGCCATATACATTTCTCGCCCGCACCGCGCTGACCGCGACCGGCCTCCTCCTGGTGGCCGCGGCCGCGGCATGCAGCACCGGATCGGACGAGGCGGCCGTCGACGCCGCTCGTTCGTCGGCCAACGCGTCGCTGTCCGCGTCGATCACCACGTCCTCCATCGCCGCGCATCCGCCGCTGCCGTCGGCCACACAGCTGGACGCGCAGATCAAGCGGGCGCTGGATCCCGGGCTGCCGGACACCGAACGCACGGACCTCATCGAGGACGGTGACGCGTTCCGGACGGCGATTCCCGATATGTACAAGGCGTTGCAGGACAATCCGCGCGCGGTCTACGGGGTCACCGATCCGGTGTTCGACAACCACGACGGCACGCTGACCGCGACGATGCGCCTGGACAAGGACGGCAGCGGGACCGCGGTGCGCACGACGGTGGTGCATTTCGTGCTGCTCGACGGTAAGTGGAAGATCTCGCGCACCGACCTGTGCGGGATCCTGCGTTCCGCCGACTACCGCACGCCCGCCTGCGGCTGACCGTGACCGAGGTGCGCGGGTCGCGCGTGCGGGGTTCGCGTGCACCGCAGGACGATTCGAAGCTGCACTCCGGGTTGTTGCGGTGGGGGCGGTTCGTGTACCGGCATCGGTTTCTGGTGCTCGGGGTGTTCGCGCTGGCGGTGCTGGCGTCCGGGTGGTACGGGCGCGATCTCGCGGGGCGGTTGACCCAGGAGGGGTGGTTCGACGAGTCCAGCGAGTCGGTGGCGGCGTCGAAGATCGCGGACGCGACGTTCGGGCGGGATACCGACAGCGACTTGATCCTGCTGTACACCGCGCCTTCGGGAACGACGGTCGATGATCCGGCGGTGCGGTCCGCGGTGACGGGTGCGTTGAACGGGCTGCTCACGCGGTATCCGGACAACATCCTGAAGATCGACAGCTACTGGGACAGTCCGTTCGCGGCCAATGCCACGGACGCCTCGCGCACGCACGCGTTCGCCAGCGTCGGATTGCGCGGCGAGGGCACGGCGACGGTCGAGAACTACGCCGCGATCAAGGACCATCTCGGCGCCGGGAGTGCCGGCGGTGGGCCGGGCGGGACGACGGTGCAGCTGGCCGGATTGCAGCCGGTGCTGGCCGGCCTGAATACCGGTATGCAGAACGACATTCACCGTGCGGAGATCATCGCGTTGCCGTTGGTCGCGATCCTGCTGTACTTCGTGTTCGGCGGGGTGGTGGGTGCCTTGCTGCCGGTGGTGATCGGCGGCATGACGATCATGGGGACCGCGGGGATCATGCGGGTGCTCACCGGGATGATCGATGTGAACGTATTCGCCAGTACCGTCATGACTTTGGTGAGTCTCGGGCTGGCCATCGACTACGGGTTGTTCACCGTCACGCGGTTCCGGGAGGAGCTGGCCGCGGGGCGCAGTGTGGAGGAGGCGACCGCGCGCACGGTCGCCACCGCCGGGCGGACCGTGCTGTTCTCGGCGGGCATCATCGCGGTGAGTCTCGCTGCGCTGTTCATCTTTCCGAACGGGGTGCTGCGCTCGGTGCCGTACGGCGGGATCAGTTCGGTGCTGCTCGCCGCGCTGCTTTCGGTGACCGCATTGCCCGCGGCGCTGAGCATCGCGGGGCGGCGGATCGATCTGCTCGGCTGGAAGCGGTTCTCCCGCAGCAAGACCGAGGAGCAGATCGATGCCGGGTTCTTCTCCCGGCTGGCGCAGTGGGCGATGCGGCGGCCGTGGGCGGTGGCGGTGCCGATCGTGCTCGCGCTGCTCGCGTTGAGTATTCCGTTCCGGCACATCGAGTTCGGCGGGATCAGTGAGAAGTATCTCGGTGCGGAGAACCCGGCGCGGGTGGCGCAGGAGCGGTTCGACGAGCTGTTTCCGAGTTTCCGTACCGAGCCGTTGAAGCTGGTGGTGCGGAATGCGAATCCGCAGCAGCTCAGTGACATTCGTTACGAGGCCAGTCAGATACCCGGGCTGACCGGGCGATTCGAGCCGTCGGTGCCGACCAAGAACGGCATCAACGTGTTGCAGGCCGGGCTGACGGACAAGCAAGATTCGGATCGGGTGATCAAGGCGTTGCGGGCGATTCCGGAGCCGGCCGGGGTCGATGTCATGGTGGCCGGAGTGCCTGCGCTGGAACGGGACAGCATCAACGGGCTGTTGCACGGGTTGCCGCTGCTGGTGGCGATTCTCGCGGCGGCGGCGTTGACGCTGATGTATGCGGCGTTCCGGTCGATTGTGCTGGCGGTGAAGGCCGTTGCCATGAGCGCGTTGAGCCTGGTGTCGACGTTGGGGGTGCTGACCTGGGTGTTCGTCGAGGGGCACGGGGCGGGGTTCTTCCACTTCACGCCCGGGCCGTTGATGTTCGCGGTGCTCGCGTTGATCGTGACGGTGGTGTTCGGGTTGTCCACCGACTATGAGGTGTTCCTGCTGTCGCGGGTCGCTGAGGCGCGGGCCAACGGTGCCGAGCCCGGGGAGGCGATCCGCTATGGGATTGCGCACACCGGCGGCGTAATCACCTCCGCCGCAGCGATTCTGATCGTTGTCACCGGTGCGTTCGGGTTCTCCGATCTGGTGCTGATGAAGTACATCGCCTACGGGATGATCGCCGCGCTGATCCTCGATGCGACGGTGATCCGCATGTTGCTGACCCCAGCGGTGTTGAAACTGATCTGGCGCTGAGGGGGATTCGCTGTGGTCAAAGGTGTCAACCTATTCGTGACGTTTCTGCTGGAGTTGGGAGTCATTGCGGCAGTGGCAGTCTGGGGATTCACCTTGGACGCCAGTGTGCTCGTTCGCGTGCTGGCCGGCCTCGCTACCCCCGCGTTGTTCGTCCTGATGTGGGCACTATTCGGCGCAGGCTCGAGCCCCCGCTTCCCCCTCCGCGGCAATTGGCGCCTTGCCCTGGAACTGATCTGGTTCGGCGGCGGCGCCCTAGCCTGGTCCACCGCCACAACCCTTTTGACCGGCCTGATCTTCTTCGCCCTCTGGGCAATCAATGCCCTTCTACGCGTCCGCCTTCAAGGCAGCCTGCTCCTCGACGAGCCGCAAGACGAGCCGCAAACCCCCTGAGCTCGCGCTGGTTCTTTCGGACGACGTTGTCGATTCGACGCAACCTGCGCGGGTTGCCCGTGTGGGTCAGCGGCGGACGGGGAGGACCAGTTGGGCGCCGGTGACGGGGTGGTTGAGGACCTCTACGGGGTGTTGGTAGACGCGGGTGAGGAGGTCGGTGGTGAGGACTTGGCGGGGTGGGCCGTCGGCGGCTATGCGGCCGTCTTCGAGGACGGCTACGCGGTCGGCGTAGGCGGCGGCGATGCCGAGGTCGTGCAGGACCACGACGACGGCGGCGCCGGACTGGGCGCGGGTGGTGGCCAGGCGGAGGACGGCTTCCTGGTGGCCGAGGTCGAGAGCGGCGGTGGGCTCGTCGAGGAGCAGGGTGCCGGTGTCCTGGGCGAGCACGCGGGCCAACGCGACGCGGGCGCGTTCGCCGCCGGAGAGAGTCGGAAACGACCGGGCCGCAAGGTGTTCCACGTCAGCAGCGGCCATCGCGGCGGCGATCCGTTCATCATCGAGTTCGCGCCGCTCGGTGCGCAGCCAGGGTGCTCGCCCCATCGCGATCACTTCCCGAGCGGTGAATGGGAAACCGACAGTGTGGGTTTGGGGGAGCACCGCCCGCCGCCGAGCCATATCCAGCGGCGACCAATGCGTCAGCGCCTGCCCCTCGAGCTCGACCGCCCCCTCGCTCGGCGTCAATTCCCCGGCCAACGCCGCAAGCAACGTCGACTTACCGGCCCCATTAGGCCCCACCAACGCAACCACTTCGCCCGCAACAACATCGAAGTCCACACCGTCCAGCACCCGCCGCTGTGCAGTCTTCGCCCCCCGCCGATCCACACTCACCCCCCGCGCCCGCAACGTCACCGCCCCCTTCTCCGGCGCCTCCGGCAACTCATGCGTCCGCGCAAACACCTGCCGAACCCCGCTCACTGGCCACCCCCGAACCAATCGCTTGCGGCACTCCCGTTGCACCGGTAGCCAACGCATCCCTCACCAAGCTGTGCAGAACCCGCAGGTCGGGTATCGCGCTGCTCGTGGCGTCGGGCGGGTGCGAGATTTGTTGCACGCCAAGCTAACCGCATCAGGCCCACCCGCCGGCGCGTGCTCGGGTTCGGCGGAGCAACCAGAAGAAGAAGGGGCCGCCGATTAGGGAGGTGAGCATGCCTAGGGGGAGGTCGGCGTTGTGGACGAGGGAGCGGGCGGCTACGTCGGCGGCCAGGAGGACTACGGCGCCGAGGATGCCGCTGAGTGGGATGAGGACGCGGTGGGCGGGGCCGACGAGCATGCGGACCAGGTGCGGGACGATGAGGCCGACGAACAGGACGATGCCGGTGAAGGCGACGCCCGCGGTGGCGAGGATGGCGACGACCAGGATGACGTTGCGCCGCAAGCGTTCCACGTCGACGCCGAGGTGGCGGGCGGAGGCTTCGCCGAGGGCGAGCAGGTCGAGGCGCGGGGCGATGAGGATGGCGGCGGCGATGCCGACGGCGGTCAGGATCGCGACGATGGTCACCGAATCCCAGGTCGCGCCGTTGAGCGAGCCCAACTGCCAGAACACGATCTGATCGCGCGCGGCGGGGCTGGCGACGAACAGCAGGAACGCGAGCAACCCGCCCGCGAACGCGTTGATCGCGACACCGGTGAGCACCAGGGTGACTACTTCGGTCCGCCCGTTCGAACGGGCGAGCAGGTACACGAGCAGGGTGGTGGCCAGCCCCGCGACGAACGCGGCGGCGGCCACCGACCAAGCGGCGACGAACGTCCCGCCGACCACGATGACGGTCCCCGCGCCGACCGCGGCACCAGCGGAAACACCGATTACTCCGGGCTCGGCAAGCGGATTCGCGAACACGCCCTGCAACAATCCGCCCGCGGTCGCGAGCGCCGCCCCGACCAGCATGGCCATCAGCACCCGCGGGAACCGCACTTGCCACAACGTGACTTCACCGGCGGGATGCGCGGGCATCGGCCCCCAGTCCAGTCCGATCCGATGCAGCACACTTCCGGCCACCTCGGCGGGTGTGGTCGGCACCTGCCCGATCGCGGCGGAGGCCAGCGCGAGCGCGATCAGTCCGAGGATCGCGATGACAAAAACTACTGTCGTGCGCGACCGTCCGCGCGATTTCGGCAGGGGCGGTGAAGGTTCCACGGCTGGTTCAGTTTTGGCGACGGCGGATTCGGTCATACGAGCCGCCCGGTCATGCGGGCTTGGTGCCGTACACGGCCTCGCTCAGGGCGGTGATCACCCGTCCGGTGTTGGGTCCGTAGCTCAGGATCACCTGGTCCGACATGTCGACGACCCGCTTGTTCCGCCCGGCCGGCGTCTGCGCGATGCCCGGCACCTTTTCCAAACCGTCCACGCCGCCAACGGATTTCAACCCGTCCGACATCACCAGCAGCAGATCCGGCGCGGCACTGATCATGGCCTCACTGGTGATCGTGATGAACGGTTCGGACAACGCGGCACCCGCATCCTGCCCGCCGAGCGCGGCGATCAGCGAATCCGCACCGGATCCCGGACCGGCCAGCATCGTGATGGCGGTGCTGCGCAGATACAGGAACGCCATCTTCAACCGCGGATCCTGTTTGGGCACAGCGGCGATGGCGGCGTCGATCTCGCCACGGGTGCGCTGCCCGAGCGCCTTGCCTTGCGCGGGCACGCCCAAAGCGTTTGCCACGGCCTCGATTTGGGGGACGACGCCGTCCATGGTGCGTTTCGGATCGGCGAACACGACGTTCACCCCGGCCCCGCGCAGCTGCTCACGCAACTGCGGCGTCACCGTCACGTCGTCGGTCAGGAACACCGAAGGGCGCAGTGCCAGTAGGGCTTCCAGGTTCAACGCACCGTTACCACCGGCCACGTTCGGCACATCGCGGATGGCGGGGATGGCGACGGTGCTGCGCCCGATCAGCTTGGAACCCAGGCCGAGCGCGTACACGATCTGCGACAGGGTGCCGTAACGGTCGACCGCGATGATCCGGCTGGCATCGGTGATGGTGACGTCCGCCCCGTCGAACGAGCGCACGGTGACCGGCAAAACCGGCGTCGGCTCCGGCCCGATCGGCACCGGATCGAGGTCGGCCAGCGTCGCCGTCGCCGGTCCGCGCTGTCCGGAAGCGGTCGCGGTGTCCGTGCCGCACGCGGCCGAGGCCACGACCATGGTCAGCGCCAGCACAGCGAGCACCCACCGGGCCGCCGCAGATCGAACACCACCGATCCACTGCGCCTGGACGGACGGTTCGCCGGACGTCGCATGCCTCATGTAGGCAAGCCTAAGACGTGCCGAGTGGAGCCAGGCACCGGGGCGGTGCCGACCACCCGGTCCGGCGCGCCGCTCGCGACGAACATTGCGATGCTCGCGACCACCTCAGTCGTTACGAGCACTGACATCGTCCAGTGCGGCCGCGATCGCGCGCGGCAATTCAAGGGCCTCGGCGGCGAGCACCCCGGTGAGTTGCCCGATATCGCGAGCTCCGACGATCATGCTCGCCACTCCGGGACGATCCCGAATCCACGCCAGCGCGACGGCCAACGGCGACGTGCCCAATCCGTCCGCGGCGGTCACCAGCGCATCGACCACGCGAGTCGCGCGTTCATCGAGACTGTCGCGGATATCCGCGGCCGTCGCCTCGTCCGCTCCGCGCGAATCCGCAGGCACCCCATCGCGATACTTGCCGGTGAGAATCCCGCCGGCCAACGGCGCCGAAGCGATCACGCCGACCCCGTGATGCAGCGCGGCGGGCACGAAATCGATCTCCGCGTCCCGGGCCAGCAGCGAGTACTGCGTCTGCGCGGCACAGATCGGCGCGACCGCGGCAAGACTCGCCAACTGCCACGCTCCGAACCCGCGCACGCCCGCATACCGGACCTTCCCGGATCGAATCGCTTGCTCGAGCGTCGCCGTGACCTCGTCGAGCGGCGTCCGCGGATCCCACACCGCGACATTCCAGATGTCGAGATGATCGGTCCCGAATTCGAGCAACGTGCGATCGAGCTGACGCAGCAGCGCGCGCCGCGAGGTATCGACCGCCGTGCGCGTCGTCGCGTCCGGCACCGCCGGTCCGGCGGGGGCCGGCGTCACCCGTGGCGCGAGACCGGCACAACCACTGAGCACCAGATCGTCCCGGGACACGAGGTCGCCGAGCAACTCGGCCAGAATCCGCTGCGCGCCCCCACCGGCATACGCGGGGGAGGTGTCGACGAGCGTGCCGCCCGCCTCGATGAACGCCACCAACTGCACGGCCGCCTCGTCGGCATCCGTATGCGAACCCCAGGTATGGGTCGCAAGACCTATCCGGGACACCCGTAGGCCGCTGCGGCCGACCGTCCGCTGTTCCATCACCGTGTCCGCGCAATCGTCACGGCGCCAAGCCTAGAGCGTGCACCGGCGTCCGGACGCCTACCCGCACAGTGGCTCGCGCGTCGTTCCCGACAGTGGTGCGAGCATGCCAGTACGGCCGCGACACTGTACTGTCGCTGCGGGATTGCGCCGGTGCTCACTCGCCCGCAACCCATCTGATGACCAATTGCCCAGTCGGAACGGTTATTTCGGGCAAGAACACATGGAGGCGGCATGAGACACCAGGAGACCGTGTGACGGGCGAATCGATGACCTGGATACAGGCGCTCGTCCTCGGCCTGGTGCAGGGGCTCACCGAGTTCCTGCCGATCTCGTCGTCGGCGCATCTGCGGATCGTGTCGGGGGTGTTCTTCGGCGACGACGCGGGTGCGTCGTTCACCGCCGTGACGCAGCTCGGCACGGAGGCCGCGGTGCTGGTGTATTTCGCCAAGGACATCTGGCGGATCCTGCAGGCGTGGTTCAGCACCGTGCTGAGCAAGCTGTCGTCGCGGAACCGGGTGCCGATCACCGAGCAGGTGACGACCCGGCTGCCCGTGGTCACCATGGGCCAGGCCGATCGCTACTTCGACGAAGAGCGGCAGCGCGAGCTGGACTACCGGGTCGGCTGGTATGTGATCATCGCCACCATCCCGATCGGCGTGCTCGGATTCCTGCTCAAGGACGTGATCCGCACCGCGGCGCGCAACCTGTGGCTGATCTCGTTCATGCTCATCGCGTTCGCGCTGGTGATCGCGGCGGCCGAGTACTACGGGCGCAAGCTGCGGCCGTTGGAGCAGTTGACCACGCGCGACGGACTGGTGATGGGTTTCGCTCAGTGCCTCGCGTTGATTCCGGGTGTGTCGCGTTCGGGTGCGACGTCGTCGGCGGGTCTGTTCCTCGGGCTGACTCGTGAAGCGTCCGTGCGGTTCTCGTTCCTGCTGGCGATTCCGGCGGTGACCGCCTCGGGGCTGTTCAGCATTCCGGATGCGTTCAAACCGGCCGGTGAGGGACTCAATGCCAGCGGTGCGCAGCTGATCGTTGCGACGTTGCTCGCGTTCGTGGTCGGGTACGCGTCGGTGGCTTGGCTGCTGAAGTTCGTCGCGAAGCATTCGCTCGACTGGTTCGTCGGGTACCGGATCGTGCTCGGATTGACCGTTATGGGACTCCTGGCGACGGGTGTCGTGTCCGCGACATGATTAGGCTGACTACATGACGGTGATTCTGCTCCGGCACGGAGTCTCGACCTCGAACACCGCCCGCACCTTGGCCGGTCGCAGCACCGGCGTCGAGCTGACCGACCACGGCAACACCCAGGCCGAGGCGGTCGCCGACCGGCTCGCCGGGCTGCCGATCGAACGGATCGTGCACTCGCCGCTGTTGCGCTGTCAGCGAACGGTGGCGCCGCTGGCGGAGAAATTAGGGCTGGAACCGGTCTTCGACGACCGGCTGATCGAGGTCGATTACGGCGAATGGACCGGGCGCCCGATCGCCGAACTGCTCAACGAACCCCTCTGGAAAGTGGTGCAGCGGCACGCCTCAGGCGCGGTTTTCCCGGGCGGTGAGGGGCTGGCGCAGGTGCAGACCCGGGCGGTCGCGGCGCTGCGCGAGCACGATCGGGCGCTCGCCGAACAGCACGGGCAGGACACGTTGTGGGTGGCCTGCACCCACGGTGACGTCATCAAATCCGTGCTGGCCGACGCGCTGGGCATCCATTTGGACGGGTTCCAGCGGATCGTGGTCGAGCCGGCCTCGATCAGCGTCGTCCGCTACACGCCGACCGCGCCCTACGTGTGGCGGCTCAACGACACCGGTACCGACCTGTCCGCGCTGTCGAATCCGCCACGCCCCGTTTCCGATTCCGGTTCGGCCAAGCCGGACGCCGCGGCCGACACCTCCGGGCCCGTTCCCGGCGGCGAGCTAGGTAACGCGGGGAGTGGGGATAATGGGAATGCGGAGCGCTGAGATTCCTTGTACACGGATAGTGGGCGTTGTATCCCAGCGCCGTGGGTAGTCGATCAGGGTCACGTATCAGGAGGTGCATGTGTCACGCGCAATCCATGTATTTCGCACCCCCGATCGTTTCGTCGCCGGGACCGTCGGTGAGCCGGGCGATCGTTCGTTCTATCTGCAGGCCATAGAGGAACCGCGGGTTGTCAGTGTGCTGCTGGAAAAGCAGCAGGTGAAGGTGCTCGCCGACCGGATGGGTCTGCTGCTGGACGAGGTGGCTCGCCGGTTCGGCGCCGAGGTGCCGCCGCAGGCCGAGGACATCGGCGATACCGCGCCGCTGGTCACGCCGGTGGACGCGGAGTTCCGGGTCGGCACCATGGGGCTCGGCTGGGACGCCGACGCGAATGCCGTGGTGGTCGAGTTGCTGGCGATCACCGAGACCGAGGTCGACGAGTCGGTGGTGCTCGACGACACCGAGGAGGGGCCGGACGCGGTCCGGGTGTTCCTCACCCCGATCCAGGCGCGGGAGTTCGCGCTGCGTTCGACCAGGGTGATCGCGGCGGGTCGCCCGCCGTGCCCGCTGTGCGGGGAGCCGCTGTCGTCGCGTGGGCACATGTGCGTGCGCACCAATGGGTACAAGCGCGGCGATATCTTCGGCGCGGCCGAACTAGAGGAGTGATCGGTGACGCGGGCCGGGGACCGGTTCCACAGCGGCGAGCTGACGGTGATCGGGCGGATCAGCACTGCCAGTAACGTGACCCTGGTTTGCGACATTCTCGACGAGGGTGAAGCGCCGTTGCGGGTGGTTTATAAGCCGGTGCGCGGGGAGCGGCCGTTATGGGATTTCCCGGACGGGACGCTCGCCGGGCGTGAAGTGGCGTCTTATGAAATTTCCGCTGCCGTGGGGTGGGGGGTGATTCCGGAGACGATTCTGCGCGACGGGCCCTATGGGGTCGGGATGGTGCAGCGTTGGATCGAGGGGGTCGATAACCACACCGAGCGGGGGGATCGGCTCGATCTGGTCGATCTGGTTTCGCCGGGTTCGGTGCCGGACGGGTTTCGTGAGGTGTTGCGGGCGCAGGATCCGGCGGGGAATGAGGTTTCGCTCATTCATGCCGATGATCCGCGGTTGCAGCGGATGGCTGTGCTGGATGTGTTGCTGAACAACGCTGACCGGAAAGGCGGGCACGCGTTGGAGGGGATGGACGGGCAGGTGTACGGGGTGGATCACGGCATCTGTTTGCACACCGAGCACAAATTGCGCACTGTGCTGTGGGGTTGGGCCGGGCAGCCGCTGAGTGATGCGCTGGTTGCCGATATCACCGCGTTCGCTAAGGAACTGCCGGGGGCGGTGGCGGATGTGCTGGCCGAGCACATCACGGATGCGGAGATCGAGGCGTTGGTCGACCGTACACAGGAGTTGGTCGACGATCCGGTGATGCCGACTCCGCGCACGTCCCGGCCTATTCCGTGGCCCGCTTTCTGAATTCAGTAGGCGCTGATCCGATTTCCCGGCACTGAATGCCGAGTTGCAGCCTGTGCCGAACCGAGCGATTGTTCCCCGCCCCGCCCCGCCCCGCCCCGCCCCGCCCCGCCCCGCCCCGCCCCGCCCCGCCCCGCCCCGCCCCGCCCCGCCCCGCCCCGCCCCGCCCCGCCCCGCCCCGCCCCGCCCCGCCCCGCCCCGCCCCGCCCCGCCCCGCCCCGCCCCGCCCCGCCCCGCCCCGCCCCGCCCCGCCCCGCCCCGCCCCGCCCCGCCCCGCCCCGCCCCGCCCCGCCCCGCCCCGCCCCGCCCCGCCCCGCCCCGCCCCGCCCCGCCCCGCCCCGCCCCGCCCCGCCCCGCCCCGCCCCGCCCCGCCCCGCCCCGCCCCGCCCCGCCCCGCCCCGCCCCGCCCCGCCCCGCCCCGCCCCGCCCCGCCCCGCCCCGCCCCGCCCCGCCCCGCCCCGCCCCGCCCCGCCCCGCCCCGCCCCGCCCCGCCCCGCCCCGCCCCGCCCCGCCCCGCCCCGCCCCGCCCCGCCCCGCCCCGCCCCGCCCCGCCCCGCCCCGCCCCGCCCCGCCCCGCCCCGCCCCGCCCCGCCCCGCCCCGCCCCGCCCCGCCCCGCCCCGCCCCGCCCCGCCCCGCCCCGCCCCGCCCCGCCCCGCCCCGCCCCGCCCCGCCCCGCCCCGCCCCGCCCACACACGCACGGCTTCTGATTTCCCGCACCGAAAATCGCATGCAAATTTCGGTGCGGGAAATCAGAAACCGTGCGGCTGTGAGGATCGGCGCGCGGCCGACGGCGACGGTGCGTGTCGGCGACCTCGCGTGTCGGCGACCGTGCGGGTTTCGGCGACGTGGGTGCTTTGGCGCCGGTTCAGCTGAAGGAGTGGGGGCCGAAGCGGCCCCACGCCACGAACACCGCGATGGCGAGGTAGACCAGGTTCACCAGCACGAACTTCCAGCCGCCGTCGCGCAAATGGGTGACCATCGCGCCGATCATCAACAAGACCCAGCAGGCGGCGGTGACCGGAACCAGGACGGGTGCGATATCGAGAACCGCAGGCAGGATCAGACCGACCGCAGCCAGAATCTCGACCACCCCGAGCGCTTTGATGAACCCGGCACTGGCTCGACCAGTCCATTCCCCACCAGGCGTCGCGGCCAGTTTCGCCTTGGGCACGAACGCCTTCGTGATCCCGCCGGCCAGCGCGATAGCCGCCAATACTCCGGCAGCGATCCACAGCGCGAGGTTCATGAGGTTCTCCTTCGATACGGCAGCTCCGACGCGGCCGGATGTATCCGAACTAGCTCGCCGACAAGCCGACGTCCGAACGTCAACCACATCGACCACCTGATATCCGCACCAGGCGCCCATAAGACGCCGCCCTCCCACCCTCCGTGACACCTCACCCACGTGACGTGCGCCATAGCCGCACCACTCCTGATTTCCCGCACCGAAATTCGCATGCAAATCTCGGTGCGGGAAATCAGAAGCCGTGCGGCTGTTGCCACCGGGGCGCACGCGACGCTCGGGTCGCTGCGACGAGTGCACCGGGGTAGGCGAGTGATGTTGTGGCACTGGTTCAGTGGGCGCGGTGCGTTTCGATCGCAGTGGGTTCGGCATCGCGTGCAGGGCTGCACTGTGTGCCGATCGCGGGCGATGGCGTTGTCGATCAGCTGGGGATTTCTCGTTGCCCTCGCGCCGCCGGGGCGCTACCGTCGGCGGTTGATTCGCGGGCGCGTGGTGCCGCGGCGCAGGTCTCCCGACAGCTGATTCTGCGAGAGCGAAAATCTTGACATCCCATGATTTGCTGAAAAACGCAGGTCGGGAGCGGCAGGTCAGGGGCTTACGGCGGGCTCTGGACCGGGGCGGGGGTCGATGATCTCGACCACACCTTTACCCTCGAATCATGCAGTCCTGGTCCGATACCGCCCTACCCACCATCCCCGGAGCAGGGCCACCGTTGCGGTTGTACGACACCGCCGACCGTCAGGTACGGCCGGTGACACCCGGTGCCACCGCCACCATGTACGTCTGCGGGATCACCCCGTACGACGCGACCCACCTCGGTCACGCCGCCACCTACCTGACCTTCGATCTGGTCAACCGCGCCCTGCGCGACGCCGGCCACGACGTGCACTACGTGCAAAACGTCACCGACGTGGACGACCCGCTGTTCGAGCGAGCCGAACGCGACGGCCTGGACTGGCGCGACCTGGGCACCCGCGAGATCAACCTGTTCCGCGAGGACATGACCGCGCTGCGCATCGTGCCGCCGCGCGAGTACATCGGCGCCATCGAATCCGTCGACGAGGTCATCGAATTCGTGCAGAAGCTGCTGGCTTCGGGCGCGGCCTACGTCGTCGACGACGCCGAGTTCCCCGACATCTACTTCCGCGCCGACGCCACCGAGCAGTTCGGCTACGAATCCGGCTACGACCGCGCCACCATGGAGCGGCTGTTCGCCGAACGCGGCGGCGATCCGGACCGTCCCGGCAAGCGCGACACCATCGACGCGCTGCTCTGGCGGGCCGAGCGTCCCGGCGAGCCGTCCTGGCAGGCCCCGTTCGGCGCGGGTCGTCCCGGCTGGCACATCGAGTGTTCGGCGATCGCGCTCAACCGCATCGGCCCCGAATTCGACATCCAGGGTGGCGGCAGCGACCTCATCTACCCGCACCACGAGTACTCCGCCGCGCACGCCGAGTCGCTCATCGCCGGCCGTCGCTTCGCCCGTCACTACGTGCACGCCGGTCTGATCGGCCTGGACGGCGAGAAGATGTCGAAGTCCAAGGGCAACCTCGTCCTGGTCTCCACCCTGCGCCGTAGCGGCGTCGACCCCGCCGCCATCCGCCTCGGCCTGCTGTCCGGCCACTACCGTCAAGACCGCATGTGGACGGATGAGGTCCTCGAGCAAGCCAAAGCTCGCCTCGACCTGTGGCGTCGCGCAACCGCCCTCGCGTCCGGTCCTGACGCCACCGACACCATCGCCCGCCTCCGCCAGCACCTGTCCGACGATCTGGACACCCCGAAAGCGCTGGACGCGGTGGACAATTGGGCCCGCCAGGCCCTGGACTACGGCGGCTCGGATCCCGAAGCGCCTGCGGCAATCGCGTCCGCCGTCGACGCACTCCTCGGCGTCAGCCTGTAGCTCACTTCGCACATCGGCTTGTCGCTCCGCACATCCCGCAGAACTCGAAGGGGTGTGTGCAGCGACAAGCAGACGTGCGGAACGGCGCGTGACGAGGCTTGCCTTCATCGCCGCGACTCAAACTCCGCCTAGCGTCCGAAATCAAAATGGGAGCCCGGTGGCGTCCTGACCGACAACAGCGTGGGACGCCGGTGGGCGTACGTCGCGTTCCCGACGGCCCTGCCGGGGAGTCGGGTGAGTGGACGTCACGCTGGGCGGTCGACCCTGGCAGCACAGCGTGAGCCTGCATCGACGGATCCGTCGGCCGTAGATCGGCGGCAGGCCGATGCGGATGTCCGTTGAGCACTGAGGTCGCACCTCATCGGATCGACTGAATACGGATGCCAGTCGATTCGGCCTAGGACTTGTCGGATCAGCCGACGGGGTGGCCGCCGGATAGGCCAGGCCCGCATCCCTGGATCGGCGGAAATGCTTGCCGGGGGTGGCGTTCCGTGATGTGGTACTGCGGTGTGCAACATTCCTGGGCGGGGCTTGATCGGGCGGCGGACGATGCTGGGCGGAGCGCTCGGTGCCGGGGTCTTGCTGGCGGCGGGGCGATTGACCGCGTCGGCCGATCCTGCCGCGCCGCAGACCGTGGCCGCTCGGCAGCGATTCTTCGGAGCCGATACCGTCGACGCGAAAACCGGTGCGGTTCGGGCGGATCGAGTGGTGCTGGCGTGGGTCGGATGCGCGACGTACGCGATGGCCATGGGCGGGTCGGTGTTCCTGCTGGACGCTTGGGTGCCTCGGCTCACCAGCACCGGATATGTGCCCGCCACGCCACAGGATCTCGCCGACCTCGCGCCCGAGGCGATCTTCATCGGACACGGCCATTTCGATCACGCCGGTGACGCCGGGCGGATCGCGCAGGCCTCCGGTGCCGTGGTTTATGGAACCGCCGATCACGGCGTGAGTATCCGTGCGCAGGTGAGCGATCCGGCATTCCGGACCGTCGCCCTCGGCGACGCGAACTCGCAACCGGGGGAGCGGCACGACTTCACCGTCGGCCCCCTCGAGGTAACCGCCATCCGCCACGTGCACTCCGCCCCCACCGCCCCCGAACGTCCTGGCGGTTCATCCCCGTTCTTCCCGATGCCGGAACTCTGCGCCCTCGTCCAGCATCCGCCGAGCCTGGCCGGCATCCTGCAAAACGTCCCGCGCCTGAACGACCCCGAGGGCGGCTCCCTCCTCTACCAATTCCGCGTCCCCGGCTTCTCCCTGGTCTGGCACGACTCCACCGGCCCCCTGACCGAGAAGGCCCCCCACGTCTTCGACATCTTCGCGGACCTCCCGAAAACCGACCTCCAAATCGGCGCCATCCAAGGCTTCAACCAAATCACCAACGGCCTCCGCGACCCCCGCCGCTACATCGAAGCCCTCACCCCCACCCTCTTCGTCCCCACCCACCACGACAACTGGCTCCCCGGCATCACCGCAGGCGCCGCCAACTACGACCCACCCCTCCAATCCGAACTAACCCGCATCCCTAACCGCCCCGAACTCCGCTCCCTCCACGACCCCACCGACTACATCCGCCCCGACCGCCTGACCTTCCCCCTCTAACCTACGAATCCCGCTCCGCACCAACACCTCCCGCGCAGCTGCACCCACTGCAAACCTGCACCACCCGCCACCACGACTCCGCCGAGCGGACATGCCCGCGCCAATCCGTGGCCGAGCCGAACACGCCCGCGCCAAATCGCGGGCGACCCCTCCGCCGTATCCCGCTCGCCAATGCCACCCGCCCGATCGCGCCCCGGACCGGGACATGGTTGCGCCAATCGTTAGTTACCCCTCCGCCGCGTCCCGCTCGCCAAGGAACACCTGGCCGGCTACGTGCCGAACGGGACATGATCGCGCCGAATCGCGGATGAGCCCGCCACCACGTCCCGCTCGATGACTCGCCACGTTCTCTTGCACGCCGAGTGGGGCATGCTTGCGCCGAAGTGCGAGTGAGCCCACCGTGATGTCCCCTTCGATGGGCCGCGACCTCCACCTTGCCTGCCGCGTGGGGCATGGCGGTGTCGGAACCGGAGTGGGTCGGCCGTGATGTCCCGCTCGATGAGTCTTGACTTCCATTTGCGTGTCGAACGGGACATGGTTGCACCGAATCACGAGTGGATGCTCCGTGATGTCCCGCTCGAAGGGCTTGCCGCGCGGGGACGGGCGGACCGGGCGGCGACTCGATGAGTGGTACATGGACTGCGGCAAGTGTTTAGAAAGGATCGCTATGGTGTGCCGGGTGCTTGTCGACCTGGGGGCCAGCGGTCCGCCGACCATGCTGTGAGTTGGCGGCGAGTGGCAGATGGTGGCGGCAACGTCGAGACGGGTCCGTCGTGATGTGCCACTCGTGGCAACTTCGGGCGGTCGGTGTGCGGCGAGAAGCCGTCCATCCGTGCGAGTAGATGGCTCAGCGTGATCCCGCTTGGCGGGTTGCTGATGGTCACGTGACGTCCCACAGTGTGCCCCATGCTCGCCGAGTTCTCGTCTGCCGCTGGTCCTACCCATCGCTGATCGGAACATGGTTGCGCCGCAACACGGTTGAGCCCGCCGTGATGTCCCGTGCGCCGAGTGCGCGCCCTCCGGTCGCCGGCCGAGTGGGACTTGGTTGCACAGAATCGCGAGTGAGTGCTCGATCATGTCCCGCTCGACGAACGGCACGCGCCAGTTGCGTGTCGAGTGGGACATTGTTGCGCCTGATTTGAGTGAGTGCTCGGTGATGGTCTGCTTGGCGGGTTCGGGGTGGTCTGGATCTAGTTGCCGTAGGTCGTGGGCTGACTGGTGATGTCTGCCATGGGGTCGACCGCAGGTGCGCGGCGATTGGTTTTGCGCTTCGGCGTGGGCGATTCGGGTTAGACACCTACCCCGTAGGGGTATATGGTCGATCTTGCCGATGGAGTGCTTCGATTCGATCGAGCTGAGCTTTCCGAACGAGGAGTGAGGTACGTGAACCACGACCAGCAGCGCAACCCGACCCGCCGCACCGTCGTCCTCGATGTGCGCGGCGTCCACTGGGCCAGCCAAGCCAATGTCGTCACCGCCGTACTTCGCCGCCGGCCTGGCGTGCTCGATGTCGCCGCCAACCCGACCGCGCAGACCGCCACGATCGCGTACGACCCCACCCGCACCTCGGTCGCCGAACTAGCCGGTTGGATCCGCGACTGCGGTTACCACTGCGCCGGCCGTTCGGTGCCCAGCCACATCTGCGATCCGCTGGTCGAGCCGCACTCCGACAGTCACGCGCTAGCCTCCGATAACGCCGTGGCAGCTGACGCCGCACGTGGCACTCCCGCCACCTCGCCTGTGACAACGACCGCGCACGACACGGACTCGGCTGCAATTCGTTCGGAGCCCGCCGACCTTGTCGATCACCCTGGTCACGGCACAGAGGTCGCATTCGCCCGCCGGAGTGTTGCCGGAAGTCGGAATTCCCATGGCGCGCATTCCGAAGCAAGCGCGACGGCTGTCCAGAGCGGATCCGACAGTGCTTTCGGCGCGCGTGGCGCTGAGCGCAAGGCGTCGACCGCCGACACCGAACATGTTGTGGCGCACACTGATCGCGACAGTCCGTCCGATCATGCCGAGGATGCTGCGGGTGGGATAGTCGCCGAATCGGGATCTGGCGCGCACGCCGACGATGAGTTGCGCGCGACGGAGTTCGTCTCCGCGAATCACGGCGGCCACGGCAGACCGGGCACGGACGGTGGGCGCGTCGCGTCGGATACAGGCCTCGCGAGTGACGCGCAGGCCGATTGTGCAGCGCACGCGGGCCATGGCGAACTCGTCGGCCACGATGCGCAGGCCCGTCATGGTGCGCACGCCGGGAATGATGTGGATGCTGCCCGGGACATGCAGACCGGCCATGGCGAGCACGGCGATTACGACGAGCAAGTCGGCGATGCCGGCCATGGCGTGCACGCGGGGCACGACGTGCAAGCCGGCCATGACGAGCGCGACGTTCATGCCGATCACGACGTCCATGCCGTCCACGCCATGCAGGCCGGTCCTGACATGCAGGCTGGTCATGACATGCAGGACGGTCATGACTCGCATGCCGGTCACGACATGCAAGCTGGCCACGACGCACACGCGGGCCACGCAGGCCACGCAGGACACGCCGGAATGTCCATGGAGGACATGGCCGCCGACATGCGCAATCGATTCGTCGTAGCCGCAGTATTCGCAGTCTTGGTGATGCTCTGGTCGCCAATGGCTACCGACATGTTCGGGTTGCATCTGCCTGTGCCGTTCGGGATGCGGCAGGACATTTGGGCGTTGGTTTTGAGTTTGCCGGTGGTGTTCTACTCGTCGGCGATCTTCTTCACCGGTGCGGTGGCGGCGTTGCGGGCGCGCACGTTGGACATGATGGTGCTGGTCGCGGTGGGGATCGGGGCGGGGTGGTTGTATTCGCTGGCGATCACGCTGACCGGTGGGGGCGAGGTGTTCTATGAGGCCTCGACGATGCTGGCGACCTTTGTGCTGCTCGGGCATTGGTTCGAGATGCGGGCGCGCGGCGGGGCCAATGATGCTATTCGCGCGCTGCTGGATTTGGCGCCGCCCAAGGCGGAGGTGATCCGCGACGGCGCGCCGGTCGAGGTGCCCACCGCGGAGGTGGTGGTCGGTGACCTGCTGCTGGTGCGGCCGGGCGCGAAGATCGCGGTTGACGGTGTGGTGGCGGAGGGGGACAGTGAGGTCGATGAGTCGATGGTGACCGGCGAGAGCATGCCGGTGCACAAGGAGCCGGGCTCGACGGTCATCGGCGCCTCGCTGAACACCAACGGCACGTTGCGGATTCGCGCGACCAAGGTCGGCGCGGACACCGCGCTGGCGCAGATCGTGGAACTCGTTCAGCAGGCACAGAATTCGAAGGCCCCGGGCCAGAAGCTGGCCGACCGCGCGGCCTTCTGGCTGGTGCTGGTCGCATTGTTCGGCGGCGCACTGACGTTCGCGGTGTGGCTGCTGGTCGGCGCCTCGTTCGCCAAGGCGATGCTGTTCGCCATCACCGTCGTCGTGGTCACCTGCCCCGACGCCCTCGGCCTCGCCACCCCCACCGCGATCATGGTCGGCACCGGCCTCGGCGCGAAACGCGGTGTGCTGTTCAAGAATGCGCTCGCCTTGGAAGCCGCGGCCCGCATCCAAACCGTGGTGATGGACAAGACCGGCACCCTCACCAAGGGCGAACCGGAAGTCACCGATGTGGTTACCGCCGAAGGACATTCGGCCGACGAGGTCCTGCGCCTGGTCGCCGCCGTCGAACGCGAATCCGAACACCCGCTGGCCGCCGCGATCGTCCGCCATGCCGAAACCCTCGGCAGCGCAACCTTGTCCGCCGCCGAGTTCGAGAACATCCCCGGCCACGGCGCGATCGCCGAGGTCGACGGCCATCGCGTCGTGGTCGGCAACCGCCGCCTGTTCGAACGCGAGCACATCGACCTCGGACCGCTTGCCGCGCAACGCGATCGGCTCGCCGACTCGGGCCACACCGCGGTCCTCGCCGCGATCGACGGCACCGCCGCCGCCGCGATCGCCCTGGCCGACGCCCCGCGCGACACCTCCGCCGCCGCCGTCGCCGAGCTGCACAATCTCGGCATCGAGGTGGTCATGCTGACCGGCGACAACCGCGCCACCGCCGAACGCATCGCCGCCGACCTCGGCATCGACACCGTGATCGCGGAGGTGCTGCCCGGCGACAAGGCCGCGAAAATCGCTGAGCTGCAACGCGATGGCCGTAAGGTCGCGATGGTCGGCGACGGCGTCAACGACGCACCCGCGCTGGCCGGCGCCGATCTGGGCATCGCGATCGGCGCGGGCACCGACGTCGCCATCGAAACCGCCGACCTCGTCCTGATGCGCTCGGATCCGCTCGACGTCCCCACCGCCCTGCGCATCGGCCGCGGCACCCTGCGCAAGATGCATCAGAACCTGGCCTGGGCCGTCGGCTACAACACCATCGCGCTGCCCGTCGCCGCGGGTGTGTTCGTGCCGGCGTTCGGCTTCACCCTGCGCCCGGAGATCGCCGCCATGTCGATGTCGGGTTCGAGCATCATCGTCGCCCTGAACGCGGTGTCGCTCAAACGCCTCCGCCTGCCCGGCCGGACTCCGACCGGCGACTAGTGTGAGTTCGGTGAGTCAGCCCGTCAAACGCCCCCGGCAGCCGCGGATGCAGCTCGAGGTGCGGCGCGAGCAGGTGCTCGACGCGACCCTGCGGCTGGTCACCGGCCACGGGTATGCGGCGGTCACGATGGAGGCGGTCTCGCGCGAGGCCGAGTTGGCCAAACCTCGTGTCTACGCGGCCTATCCGGGCGTGGAACCGCTGCTGCTCGCCCTCTTCGACCGCGAAGGACAGCGGGCGCTGGCGACGCTTGCCGAGGCGATGCCGGTCTTCACCGAGGACGGCGCCTTCGACGACATCCTCATCGCGGCGATGACAAACCTGCTCACCGCCGTCACCGCGAACCCGGACTCGTGGCGCCTGCTGCTACTGCCCGCCGCCGACGCACCGAGCCAGGTCCGCGAACGATCCGAGGCCGCGCGGCAATTCGCCCTCGATCAGTTGCGCGCCCTGCTCGAATGGGGTCGCGACCGCCGCTCTGGCCTCGCCGATCTGGATCTGGAACTGCTGGCCATGTCCCTGCTGGCCGCGGGCGAGCGGGCCGGGCACCAACTGCTCCTCGATCCCGAACAGTTCACCATCGCCCGCTACGAGCAGTTCGCCCGCGGCATGCTGGCCGTGATCGCCCCGCGTTGACCGGATAGTGCTGTACATGTCTGAGACACTGACCTAGATTCGGTGGGCATGAAGACGATTGAGCTCACCGCACCCGATGGCCGGCTCGAGGCAGTCCTGGCGCGGCCGTCCGGGGAGGGCCCGTGGCCCGGGGTGGTGGTGATCCACGATGGTGTGGGGTTCAGTGCGGACTTGCGGCGAACCGTCGGGATGCTCGCCGATTACGGGTATCTGACGATCGCGCCGAATCTGTTCTCGCGTGGGCGGGTGCGCTGCATCCGGGCGATCTTCCGGGCGCTGGCCTTCACCGGCGACGGTCCGCCGGTGCGCGATGTGCTGGCCGCCCGCGACCGGCTCGTCGCCGAACCCGACTGCAACGGCCGCACCGCCGTGATCGGCTTCTGCATGGGCGGCGGGTTCGCGCTGCTGGTCGCGCCGAAGGGTTTCGACGCGTCCGCGCCGTTCTATCCGTCGCTCTACGGCGACTACCGCGCCGTGCTCGACGGCGCCTGCCCCGTCGTGGCCAGCTACGCCCAGCGCGACCCGATCCTGATCGGCGCGCCCCGCAAACTCGACGAAGCGCTGACCGAACTCGGCGTCGAACACGACATCAAGGTCTACCCGAAGGTCACCCACGCTTTCGCCAACGTGACCCCGGTCGACCCGCTGCTGCGCGTCACCGGCCTCGGCTATAACGAGGACGCCTCCCGCGACGCCTGGCAGCGCATCTTCAGCTTCTTCGACACGCACCTGACCGGAGCCGAAAAGTAGATACCGATCGCGCAGTGACTACTCACCGCGCCACTGCGGAGCCCGCTTCTCAGCGAACGCGCGCGGCCCTTCGAGCGCATCCTTGCTGATGAACACCGGGCCGGCTTCTTCGAGACTCATCTGCCAAATCGGCGTATCCCAGTCCGAGCCGAAATCGTTGACGCGGTGCATGATTCGCTTCGACGCGCGCACGGACAGCGGTGCGTTGGCGGCGATGGTCTCGGCCAGTTCGAGCGCGACGGGCAACACTTGGTCGGCGGGCACCACCCGATTGACCAACCCCCAGTGCGCGGCGCTCGCGGCATCGATCGGCTTGCCGGTCAACGCCATCTCCAGCGCGATCTTCGGCGGAACCGCACGCGGCAGCCGCAGCAATCCGCCTGCCGCAGCGACCAATCCGCGCGTCACCTCGGGCAAGCCGAGCGAGGCATCTTCACTCATCACCGCGAGATCGCTGGCCAGCACGATCTCGGTGCCACCGCCGAGCGCGAACCCGTTGACCGCCGCGATGAGTGGTTTGTCGACGAAATGCTGTACCAGCCCGGCGAATCCGTACTCCGGATGCTCCGGATCGTGAATCACGTTGCCTCGAGCCAATTCCTTGAGATCGGCGCCGGCGCAGAAGGCACGCCCCGCTCCGGTGATCACCCCGACCCGCAGCAGCGGATCGGTGGCCAGCTCGGCCAGCGCGGCGCCCACCGCGCTCGACAACGCGGCGTTCACCGCGTTCATCGCCTCGGGGCGATTCAGGGTGATGACGGCGATGTGCCCCTTGCGTTCCAGCGTGGCTGCGGCGGTCAAAGTGGGCCCTCCTTCAGAAGTTCTTTCGAACCTACCGGGACGCCGCCGCGTCGCACCGCGACATCCCGGTCAGCGGGCGCGGTAGGCGATCCCGCGGATGTGACCACAGCTACCGCGCCGCGCGGCCCGTAATGACCGGTTCCGGCGGTGACCCCGTGCAAGACTTGGCGCGTGAGTGGGCCGAGCGAAGACATTCAGCAGGACAGCGGCAAGTCTGCGGCGAAGCCGGGCGGCGGTAGCCACGCGGTGCCGGATCGCGGGGACGTGATCGGGTCCGGGATCATCTGGCTGGCGAAATGGTCGCTGTGCATCGTCGCGATCGCGGCCGGCTCGTGGGTGCTGCTGTATCTGCTCGCGAAGCTGTGGGTGGTGATCCTGCCGGTCGCGCTGGCGATCGTGGTCGCGACCGTGCTGTGGCCGCCGACCCGCTGGCTCACGAAACACGGCCTGCGCCCGGCGCTGGCGGCGAGCATCACGATGGTTGCGTTCATCGGCGCGCTGGCCGGTGTCATCGCGCTGATCGTGCCGTCGGTGGTGGACCAGGCGCCGGACCTCGCGGACAAGTCCACCGCGGGTGTGAATCAGGTGCGTGACTGGATGCAGGGGCCGCCGTTGCGGATTCGCGACGAGCAGCTCAACTCCGCGGTCGACGCGATCGTGTCGAGGCTGCAATCGAGCGCCGCGCAGATCGCGGGCGGGGTGTTCTCCGGAGTGTCGACGGCGACGTCGGTGCTCATCACCCTGTTCCTGGTGCTCGTGCTGAGCTTCTTCTTCGTCAAGGACGGGCCGCGCCTGCTGCCCTGGCTGCACGCCGTGCTCGGCAGCCGCAGCGGCCGGCACGTCGAGGAGGTGCTGGACCGGATCTGGGCCACCCTCGGCGGGTTCATCCGGACCCAGGCGCTGGTCAGTCTGATCGACGCGGTATTCATCGGGGCCGGGCTGGTGATCCTCGGGGTTCCGTTGGCGCTGGTGCTCGCGGTGATCACGTTCATCGGCGGGTTCGTGCCGATGGTCGGCGCGTTCGTGGCCGGCGCGCTGGCGGTGCTCGTCGCGCTGGTCGGCAACGGGTTCACCACCGCGCTGATCGTGCTCGCCATCATCGTCGCCGTGCAGCAGCTGGAAGGCAATGTGCTGCAACCGGTTCTGCAGAGCCGCAGCATGAAGCTGCACGCGGTGCTGGTGCTGCTGGCGGTCACCGCGGGCGGCTCGCTGTACGGCATCGTCGGCGCGTTCCTCGCCGTTCCGGTGGTGGCGGTGGTCGCGGTGGTGGTCCGCTACATCGGCGAGCAGATCGATGTGGTCACCGCCGCGCCACCGGAGTCGGACGACGAGGTCCGGCCCGCACCGGAGTAGGTCAGTCGGTCTGCCGGGCCGCCGCGAGCGCGGCGAGAGCACCGGCGAACATGGTGTTCTTGATCGCGCCGAGGGTGCCGGGATCCTTGCCGCCGAGCGGGGCGAGGATGGCGAGCGCGGCGTCGGTGACCGCGCCCTCGGCAGCGGTGGCGTCGACGATATCGACGGCCAGCGCGTCGGTTCCGCCGAAGCGGCGGCCGGTGGTCATCGAAGCGACCGCGGTCTTCGGGGTCAGCTTGGCCTGGATGAGCGCGGCCATGCCCTCGGTGAACGGGATGCGGATGTCGACCTCGGGGAAGCAGAAGTAGCCGCGATCGGCGCGCATGACGCGGTAGTCGTGCGCGATGGCGAGCATCGCGCCCGCGCCGAACGCGTGACCGGGCAGGGCGGCGACCGTGGGGACAGGCAGAGTGAGCACGCGCGCGAAGATGTGCTGCACCTCGCCGACGTACCACGGGCCGCGTTCGGGGTTCGCGCCGAACCAGTCGAGGTCGAGGCCGTTGGAGAAGAACTTGCCGCTCGCGGTGGTGACGAGGCCCTGCGCGCCGTCGGCGACGACGGTGTCGAGGTGGGCGTTCACCGCGTCGAGAAAGGCTGGGGAGAAACGGTTTTCGTCGTCGCCGAGGTCGAGGACGGCGATCTTGTCGTGGTAGGTCAGGTTCGGCATGAGTTTCCTCGGTTCGTGAGTGGGGATTTCGGGAACGGGTGAGTCGTCAGGGCGGCGGGCCGAGCGCGAGGACGGCCCGGACTGCGGCGCGGAGTTGTTCGGGGGCCAGGGGATTGGTGAAGCGGTTGCGGCGCAACAGGATCGCGGTGGGCAGGTCGACGAGGCACAGGTTGAGGACGTCGACCGCGCGGCGGTCGCCACGATCCCACAGGTGCCGAGACAGCCGGATCATCAAGTCCACCAGCACCTTGTCGGTGTCCGCGAGTTCGGTCGCGATGTTGTCCGGTACCTCGCCGAGCAGTTCGTCGCGCTCGATGGTGAGCAACAGCCGTGAGGAGGTCGGGAACTTCTCGGCGAACGTGACGGGCGCTTCGGCCGCGGCGACCACCGCCTCGACCCCGTCCTGCTTGTCCGGCCCGTTCAGCGCACCGTCTACCAGCGCGGACTGCAACGCCAGAAACCGATGCGCGGCCCGCAACCAGGTGCGGCCGAGCAGCTCCGCCCGCGACCCGAAGGTGTGATAGATCGCCCCGTTGGACACCCCGGTCGCCGCCGCGACGGCACGGGTCGTGACCGAGGCCGGACCGGAGACCACGGCCAGCGACTCCGCGGCATCGAGCACGATGTCGGGGTCGTGAGTCCGTGGGCGAGGCATGCGACCACAATAACAGAGCATCCGCTCTGCTATGTACCGGCGACCTCGCGCGGCGCGGCAGCCGTGTCTGCGATCCGGCGCACCCACCCCGCGCACTCTTCCTCTCGCTGCGCCCGAGATTGCGGGCAATTCCGGGCGCGGCTGCACATGTCATGCGCGGCTGCACATTTCATGCGCGTCGGGTGCGTTCTCGGTGGGTGATCGGCGGCCGGTTTGCTGTGGACTTTCCGGCGTACTCCTGGCTAGCTCTCGGAGCGGAGAGCGCGTAGTCCAAATGCCTTCGATTCCGTACGCGCACTACGTATTTCGCACGGTAACAGGTACTGGAGGTCCTCGAAAGCAGGGTGCGGCGGCTTGGCTATCCTCGTACGAGCCGACGAGACAATGGGGTACTGTTCGGTCCTCCCACCCCTGCCCGAACGAACAGAACGGCGCCCGGCATGTCACGTGTGGTCACAAAGGAGCAGTACTTCGACACGGCTCTGGAGGTGCTCGCCGAACTGGGTTTCAAGGGGCTCAACATCGGTGTGCTGTGCCGCCGGCTCGG
The DNA here is from genome assembly GCF_008704205.1 of Nocardia colli. Classification (GTDB taxonomy): domain Bacteria; phylum Actinomycetota; class Actinomycetes; order Mycobacteriales; family Mycobacteriaceae; genus Nocardia; species Nocardia colli. The sequence continues at coordinate 537,654 of NZ_VXLC01000003.1, forward strand.
AGTTACCAGCGGCTCGTTCTATCACCATTTCGGCAGTTGGCAGGGTTTTGTCGACGTATTGCTGGAGCACTGGGAGAACCGGCAGGTGCTGATCCTGCGCACGCTGAAGTTCAATCAGGGCAACCCCGACGACGACATCCGCGCCATGTCCGACCTCGCGTCCGGCCTGCATCACGCCGCCGAGGCCGCGATCCGCGCCTGGGCGGCGAACGACGAATCGGTGAACCTGGCGCTCAAGCGGGTCGACGAATCCCGCAGGCGCACAGTGCACAAGGCGATCAAGGGCGTGGTCGGCGATGACGACACCTCCGCGGTGGTCACCTCGCTCGGCATGGCCATGTTGATCGGCTACCAGCAAATCGCCGCCGGCGGCGAAGATCTCTCCCTGGACAAGCTGCTCAACGAATACGCGCGCCTGATCTATTCGCACGCGCGCCGCTGACGCTCAGCCCAGCAGTTCGTCCACATAGCACCAGCGCCACGCCTCGCCGGGCTCGACGCTGCGCATGACCGGGTGCCCGGTGCTGCCGTAGTGCTTGGTCGCGTGATTGCCGATCGAGGAGTCGCAGCAGGCGATGTGCTTGCAGGACAAGCACATTCGCAGATGAACCCAGGTCAGACCCTCGTCGAGGCATTCGGCGCAGACATCCGGTCCGGCCGGATCCACGACCAGGGGAGCGTTCTCCAAGTGGGCGCACGTGTCGCCCGCCCGAGGCGCGGCCAGCGGCTCTAGCGGCTCTTCCTCGGTCTCGTCGTATCGATCGATCATCGATTCCTCGAGATCGAGCCGGGACAGCACGTATTGCAAGATCTCGTAGTCGGCGCCGCCGGAATCGCGCACGCGCAGAACTGTTTCCCGCTCGGCCCGCAGCATCTCCAGCCGGAGCCGCCGGTATTCGGCAGTCGGAGTGGCGAGTTCGGATTCGGAGCGGCCGAGGCGTTCCCACGCGGCGTTGGTCTTCCAGGTGACCCGGTCGCGCAACGAATCGACCACCGACGCAGGCGTTTGCGGGGTGATCCACTTGTCGAGTTCGGCCAGGCCCGCAGTGGTGGCTTGCTGGAGCAGGTTTGCCTTCTGGAGGGCGTTCTCCGCGCGGCTCGGTCCACGCAGGTGCATCAGCCGGACCAGCCAGGGCAGCGAAGTGCCTTGCAGCAGCAGTGTTCCCGCGACGACGACCAGTGCGAGAAGTTTCAGTACCGGCAGCTGCGGAGTGTCTTCGGGCAACAGCAGCACGGCGGCGAGGGTGACCACACCGCGCATACCCGCCCACGAAACCACCACCGAATGCCTGATCGGCACCCCGCCGGTATGCCGCCCGAGCCGGCGAATCAGCAACGACCACGGGAAGATCCACAACGGACGCGCCAGCATCGTCGCGAGCAGCACCCCGATCGCCGCCACCACCAAGGTCCCGTGATCGAGCCCGCTGCTCCAGGCGCCCTCGAGAATCGCGCGCACCTGCAACCCGATGATCACGAACACCGAACTCTCCAGAATGAACTGGATGGTGCGCCAATTGGTGCGCTCCGCGATCCGCGACGCCGCGCTCTGCCACACCGGTGCGCCGTGCCCGAGGATCATGCCGCAGGTCACCACCGCGATCACCCCGGACGCGTGGATCCCTTCGGCGGGCAGGTACGCCGCGAACGGCGCGAGGAACGACAGCGTCGTATCCAGTACCGGATCGGTGATCCGGCGACGAAGCAGCGCAAGCAGATACGCCACCACGACACCGACCGCGGCCCCGCCACCCGCGGCGAGCAGGAAGTCGCCGCCCGCCTGCCACACCGACACGGTCCCTGCCGACGCGGCGATCGCGGTGCGCAACGCCACCAGTGCGGTCGCGTCGTTGAACAGCGACTCGTCCTCGAGGATCGTCACGATCTGCCGCGGCATGCCGATCCGCCTGGCTACCGCCGTCGCCGCCACCGCGTCCGGCGGCGCCACCACCGCGCCCAGCGCGACCGCGACCGCGAACGGCACCGGCAGCAGCAACCACACCACGGTCGCCACCGCGAACGTGCTGAACAGCACCAACCCCACCGACAGTGACGCGATGGTGCGGAGATTGGCCCGGAAATCCACCAGCGAAGTCCGGATCGCCGCCGTATACAACAGCGGCGGCAACAACCCGAGCAAGATGATCTCCGGATCGGGATGAATCTCCGGCACGAACGGCAGATAAGAGGCAGCGACACCGGCCAGGGTCAGCACGAGCGGTTCGGACACTCCGAGGCGGCGGGCCAGCGCCGCCAGCGCTGCCGCCGAAGCAACAAGAACCACAAGGCCGATCGCGACATGCACCGTCGCATTCTCGCAGAGCGCACCGACGGCAACTCGCCGCGCGGTAGATGACACGTCCGGCGTCGACGGATTTCCTGTGTGAGCGGGGTTCAGGGTCCATGCTTGTCGGCGACAAGGAGGTAGGCATGGAGGAGTTTGCGTCCTGGCGGGCGAACGGCCGGCGGTTCACCCACCGCGGCCACCAGATCTTCTATCGCGACGACGGCGGTGGCGCCGATGGCACACTGGTCTGCATCCACGGTTTCCCGACCGCGTCCTGGGACTGGCATCGGGTCTGGCCCGGGCTGTGCGGACAGTTTGCCCGGGTGCTCGCGCCGGACATGATCGGATTCGGCTGGTCGGCGAAGCCGCGTAATTACCTGTACTCCATCGCGGATCAGGCGGATATTCACGAGGATCTGCTGCGGGAGCAGGGGATCGACCGGGTTCACATCCTGGCGCACGACTATGGCGACACCGTCACTCAGGAGTTGCTGGCGCGCGATGCCGAACGAAGGGCGGCCGGTGACGAGTCGCTGGTGATCGAGTCGGTGTGCCTGCTCAACGGGGGATTGTTCCCGGAGACGCATCGGCCTCGGCTGTTGCAGCGGCTGCTGGCCAGTCCGCTCGGGCCGTTGTTCAGTCTGCTGGCGACGGAGAGTGCGTTCAACGCGGGACTGTCCGGGGTGTTCGGGCCCGATACCAAACCGACCAGGGAGGAGTTGGATCAGTTCTGGACGCTATGGTGTGGCAAACGCGGTAAACGCAACGGCCACAAGCTGATTCGCTACATGAGCGAACGACGGAAACATCGCGAACGGTGGGTCGGGGCGTTGCGTGACGCTCAGGTTCCGGTGCGCCTGATCGACGGTTCGCTCGATCCGGTCTCCGGCGCGCACATGGTCCGCCGCTATCGCGAGCTGATCCCGAATCCCGACGTGGTGGAACTGCCGAAGGTCGGCCATTACCCGCAGGTGGAAGCATCCGACGAGACCCTCGCGGCCTTCCTCGACTTCCACGCGACCCGGGTCGCCCACCGCACCACCTGATCACGCCGCTCGGCCCGCTTCGGCAACGCGCCGGTTCCGGGCCGAGCTCGTGATCCGCTCACGAATTCGCCCGCCGCTTTTTCGTGAAGTACACCGCCGGTTCGCGGGTGATCAGCCCGTATCCGCTGTCCGGAATCGCCGCGAACGGAGCAGGCAGGTACAGCACCGGCAGCGTCTCGCCGATCAACGGCCGCTGCTCCCGCGCGATCCGATAGCCGATCTCGACTACCTCGGGCACAGCATCGGAAGCCTCGCCGCCGTCGCGCCGATACGGTTCGAGCCGCACCCGCCGAATCGCCGTCCGCGCCCAGCGGAACAGCACACACTCGCCCGCGTCCGGCCGCGCGTACTCCACCAACCCCACGCCATCGTCCCAGAAGACGAACTGCTCATCCTCCATCGAGCTGTGATATCCGGCCTCCGCACTCCACTGACCGATGATCTCGTCACCACGCATCGGGTGATTGAACCACCGCGCTCCCGCACTCGTGCGCCCGTCGTGAACGGGCTACCGGCGGTGATCGGTGGAATATCGCGAATGAGCCGACGTGACCTGCCCCGCCGCGGCGAGGTCGGGGCAGGCCCGGCTCGCGCCGCCTTTATGGCATATGCCATAACATGGCGGTATGGCAGGCACACGCCGAGCGCGTAGCGAAGGTTCTGTACGGCCACGCGCGGGTGACGCGCGACGGCGGATGATCGAGGGGGCGGTCGAGTCGATGCGGGTGCACGGGGCCAGCGCCACGAGTGTGGATCGGGTGCTCAGTACTACCGGAGCGCCACGGGGGTCGGTGTATCACCACTTTCCCGGCGGGCGCACCGAGCTGATCAACGACGCGGTCGTCATGGCGGGCGGCATCATGTCCGAGCTCATCGAGAAGCTGGCGCGGGACAACGACCCGGTGACCGCGCTCGATCAGTTCGCGGCGATGTGGCGACACACATTGGTGGACAGCGATTTCCGCGCGGGTTGTCCGGTGTTCGCCGTTGCGGTCGAAACCAACGACGACGCACCGGAATTCGCGCGCGCCGCCGCCGACGTTTTCCTCCGCTGGGAACGTGCCCTCGCCGACATGCTTGTCCGCGACGGCGTTTCCGAGACTCGCGCCCACAGTCTCGCCACGCTCACGGTCGCGGCGTTCGAGGGCGCGATCGCCCTGTGCCGAGCTCAGCGCGATATCACTCCGCTCGACGACGTGGTCGGTGAACTCCGCGGCCTGATTCCCGCCGTTACCCGGAACTGACCGCTTTCGGTCTGCCGTCAATGGGTACGGCGGTCCAGGTCTATGGATGAGAAGGGCTGCGGTCGGCCGTGCGAGGCGCGCGGTGAAGGGCCGCTGGGTGACGCGGCGATTGTCACTAGGCGGCCTCGATGGCAGCAGGCATCCCCGGTCGCGCAGGTGGGTGGTACCTCTTGACACACCTATTATGGTGGACACCATAATCAGGTACGGGTTCGTGTGAATCGGGTTTGCACCGAAACATTCTCGTGAACCCACCGTTGCCCTGTGCATCGAAGGAGCCGCTGATGTCCGTCGCCGATCTCCAACTGGAGACGATTGACCTGGTCCAGGACGGTCGGGTGCTCACGGCACGGGTCGTCGCGCCGCCGCTGAACTTCGCCACGCCTGAGTTCGTTCGCGATCTGGATGTGCTGACCGCTGCGGTCGACGCCGACGACACCGTCGGCGCGGTTGTACTGACTGGCGGGCTGCCCGGCCGGTTCCTCACCCACGCGGACCCGAGCGCGCTCACCGGGATGATCGAATTGCCGCATCCCTTCATTCCGGCGCGGGTCGCGGCGCCGTTCCTGCGGTTCGGCGATCTGGCGATGCGGTTGCCCGGTGCGACCCGCCTCGCGCAACGTTTCGGTGGCGGGCTCGGCGCGGGACTGGTGTGGGGGCATCGGTGGAAGAAGACCACGTTGCGGATGAACCGGTCCGGGGCCGTGTACCTGGCGGCGATCAACGGTCCCGCGCTCGGCGGCGGTCATGAGATCGCGCTGTCCTGCGACCTGCGCTATGCCGCCGACGCAGACCACGTCAAACTCGGTCAGATCGAGACGCTGGCGAACCTGATCCCGGGCGGTGGCGGAACTCAGCGCCTGTCCCGACTGCTGGGTGCGGCCAAGGCGATTGAGGTGACTCTCGAAGGAGCGCCGCTGTCCGCGCAGGAAGGTTACCGACTGGGTCTGGTCCATCGGCTGCTTCCGGAAGATCAGCTCCTTGCCGAAACCCAAGCGACCGCAGCACGATTGGCTACCCGCAACCCGGTCGTCGTCCAAGAAGCCAAGCGCGCCATCTACTTCGGCACCGACAAGTCATTGTCCCGCGGCCTCGATCGTGAACAGGCCGGGTTCATCTCCGCGGGCACCACCCCGGCGGCCACCCGCACCACGAAAGCTTTCTTCGAGGATCTCGAACGCTTCGGCGACACCCCGTTCCTCAGCAACTTGAAGCCCTGGCTCGATGGCACCCGCGTCGACCAGGTCAGCGAATGAACGCGGCGCCGGCCGGTGCGGAGACCGCGCAGGGGGAATGGCACAAGACCGCCTGCATCCTGTGCGAGAACAACTGCGGCCTGCTGATCCAGCTCGATGATCGCCGCTTCGCCAAGATCCGCGGCGACAAGGAGCACGTCGCCTCCGCCGGGTACACCTGCAACAAGGCGCTGCGCCTGGACCACTATCAGAACGGTGGCGCCCGGCTGACCACCCCGCTGCGCCGCGAAAGCGACGGTAGTTTCACCGAGATCGATTGGGACACCGCGATTTCCGAGATCGCCACGCGCCTGACCGAGGTGCAGCGGCGACACGGCGGTGACAAGATCTTCTACTATGGCGGCGGGGGACAGGGCAACCACCTCGGCGGCGCATACAGCGGAGCCCTGCGTCGAGCCGTCGGCGCGCGCTACCGATCCAGCGCCTTGGCCCAGGAGAAGACCGGCGAAGGCTGGGTCGACGGGCATCTCACCGGCAGCCACACCACCGGCGACTTCGAGCACGCCGAGGTGTCGGTGTTCCTCGGCAAGAACCCCTGGCAGTCGCACGGCGTCCCGCGCGCCCGCACGGTATTGCAGCAGATCGCCAAGGATTCCGCGCGCAGCATGATCGTGCTCGACCCGGTGCGCACCGAAACCGCCGACCTCGCCGACTTCCACCTGCAACTGCGCCCCGGCACCGACGCCTGGTGCCTGTCCGCGATCCTCGGCGTCCTGGTGCAGGACGACCTGATCGACCATGCCTTCCTCGCCGAGCACACCACCGACTCCGCTGCCGTGCTGCGCGAACTGTCCGGCATCGATATCACCGCCTACGCAGAGATCTGCGGTGTCCCAGAGGATTTGGTGCGCGCTGCGGCGCGGCGCATCGGGACCGCGGGCAGTGTCGCCACCTATGAAGACCTCGGCGTGCAGCAGAGCCCCAACAGCACGCTCATCTCCTATCTGAACAAGCTGCTCTGGCTGCTCACCGGAAACTTCGCCAAACCCGGTGCCATGCACCCGCATTCGTGGATGGCGCCGCTGGCCGGATACAGCCGCGATATCAAACGCACGCCGGTGACCGGTGCGCCGATCCTGGGCGGCATGGTGCCGTGCAACTCGATCGCGGAGGAAATCCTCACCGACCATCCCGACCGCTTCCGGGCGATGATCGTCGAATCATCCAATCCGGCACACTCACTCGCCGATTCGGCCAAGTTCCGGCAGACGCTCGACGCGCTCGACCTGGTCGTTGTGCTCGACGTGGCCTTCACCGAGACGGCCAGGTGCGCGGATTATGTGCTGCCCGCCGCAAGCCAATTCGAGAAGTGGGAAGCCACCTTCTTCAATCTCGAGTTCCCGCACAACACCTTTCACCTGCGTGCACCCGTTCTCGATCCGTTGCCGGGCACGCTGGCCGAGCCGGAGATCTACGCCAGGCTGTTGCGCCGGCTCGGCGCGGTCGGTCGCGGCAAACTCGCCGTGCTGCGGGCGGCGGCGAAACTCGGTCGCGGCCCGTACAAATGGACGTTCGCCGCCCTGCTGGCCACGGATAAGTCGCTCGCCGGCCTCGCGCCGTACGTGCTGTACGAGACGCTCGGCCCGACCCTGCCGGACAACGCCCGCTCCGCCGCGGTGCTGTGGGGACTCGCCCAACGCGTCGCCAAGGTCTATCCGGCCGCGATGCGCCGGGCCGGGCACCGCAGCGCGGACGCGCTCTTCGACGCGATCCTCGCGGGCCGCTCCGGGGTCACCTTCACCATCGACGACTACGCCGACGCGTGGGACTACCTGCCGTATCCCGACAAACGAATCCCCTTGGCAATACCGGACTTACTGCACGCGCTGCGCGACCTCGCTACTACACCAGCCACCCACACCAGTGCCGAATTCCCGTTCGTCCTCGCGGCAGGAGAGCGCCGCGCGTTCACCGCCAACACAATCTTCCGCGACAACACCTGGCGGCATCGCGACCCGAACGGTTCCCTGCGCCTCAACCCGGACGACGCCGCTGACCTCGGCCTCACCACCGGCGACCGAGCCCGCATCACCACCAGCCGCGGCACCGCCGTCTCGTCCGTGGAAATCAACGACCGTATGCAACCGGGCCACGCGTCACTGCCCAACGGTCTCGGCCTGGACCTCCCGGACGGCGACGGCACCCAGCGCACCGGCGTTGCCGCCAACGAGCTGACCGACGTCACCTGGCGCGACGCCTTCGCCGGCACCCCATGGCACAAACACGTTCCGGCCCGCATCGAGCGACTCGAGGAGGTCTGAGACCGCGACTCATGTTGCCGCACAATGGTTGTCGTGCCGAGAGAATCCGTAGGCGATTCGAACCGGAGTGAACCGCGACATCGAACACCCCGGCCGCGACCGTGTCTCCATTGACACGGTCGCGACCGGGGTGTTCGCGCGAGGGCGTCGTTCGCGAGCCCCTCATCGACTCGCGAAGCGCACCGGATTAGTGCGCGTTGCCCTGAACGTCGATGCCGCGGGTGGCGAGCCAGGGGAGCGGGTCGATCGGCTCGCCGCTGGGCAGGTGGATTTCGTAGTGCAGGTGCGGGCCGGTGGAGAAGCCGCGGTTGCCGACGGTGGCGATGATGTCGCCCGCGCGGACCTGCTGGCCGACGGTGGCCAGGATGTCGTTGACGTGGCCGTAGATGCCGATGGTGCCGTCGTCCTGCTGCACCCGCACCCACATGCCGAAGCCGCTGGCCGGGCCGGCCTCGATCACGACGCCGTCGGTGACCGCGGCGATCGGCGTGCCGATCGGGTCGGCCAGGTCCAGGCCCGCGTGCAGTGCGCCCCAGCGCACGCCGAAGGTGGAGGTCAGGATGCCCGCGATGGGGCGAACCGTCTTGGGCCGGGCGGCTTCGACGGCGAGGCGGTGCTGCTCCCACACGACGTTGTCCGGCACGGTCTGCGGCATCTGCGCTTCGCGCGGGGTGAAGGCGGTGAACATCGCCTGCGTGGCCACGTCGGCGTCGGCGGAGGCGAGCTTTCCGGTGGTCATTTGGCCGGAGGTCGGGTGCTGGTCGGCGGCGGCGAGGACACCGAGCGAGGCGCTGACGACGGCGGACACGGCCACCGCGCGGGTGGCGGCACGGTGGCGTCGAGTCCGGGTCGCGCCCCGACGAGAATATAACGGAACGGTCACGGGCATGGAACGAACGTACGGGAGGCTCATGCGGGTTTCGCAATCGTGTGGTTACCGTCACAGTGGTGCGAAAGCCCAGTTCAAGTATTACAACTGTGTAACGCAAGTGCACTCGTCGCGTGTTCACCTGGGGAAATTCCGAATTGCGCCGAGTTGACCAAATGGTCGCTCGGTGATCACACTATTTCAGTGGCCACTAACGGAGTCCGCGCCCTCATGGCGCTGTCCGACCCAACCCGCCGCGCCATCTTCGAGGCGCTCCCGCAAGCCCCGCGCGCGGTCGGTGAACTGGCCGAACTCACCGGCATAACCAGCTCCGCCGTCTCCCAGCACCTACGCGTCCTGCGCGAGGCCCGCCTCGTGATGATGCGCCCCGACGGCAACCGCCGCCTCTACTCCCTCGACCCCCGCGGCCTAGGCGACGCCCGCGACTACCTCGACCAGTTCTGGCCCAGCGCCCTAGCCGCCTACGCCGCCGCCCTCCAAACCGCCCGCACCGACGCCGCCCTCTAACCGAAACCACCTCTCCCACTGGTCATTCCACGCCCCGCTGCTGGTGAACGGGACTCTGCTGAGCGCGCACTCGCGATTCAGCTCGGCGGCGTCCTGTTGGTTGCGCCGCCCACGACCGGCGGCGTGATCAGCGGGACATGATGAGGGCGTACTCGCGTTTTGCCTCAGGGATGCCCCGTTAGCGGCGTGTGGCGTGGTGAAACGGGACATCGCTGAGGGCGCACCAGCGATTTGGCTCGGTGATGTCCCGTTGGTGAGCTGAACGGTGGCGCATTTGGGGTGAGCTGAATGCCGGGGACGCTCGAGGTGCTGATTGCAGTCGGTCGACCCGGTCGAGCAGGAGCTCGGCCAGGTGAAGCGTCGTGGATGTGGTTGTCGCGCAGCGAGGCTGACGGTGGGTGGGACCGTCAGCCGACGCGGCGGTAGGGGGTGCGGCGGGATTGGGTGCCGGTGCCGGGCCAGTTTCGCTTGTCGATCTGCTTGTCGACGGCGGCGATCACCTCGGTGACGCCGATGCGGAGCAGGCCGGGGTCGGTGGTGTCGGCGTCGGGGTCGCCGAGTTGGCCGGCCCAGAGGACGGCGTGCCGGTTGAGCAGGTGCGGGGGCGGTCCACCCCAGCGCGGCGGTGTCGGGCCGAAGATGAGGACGGTGCGGGTGCCGAACGCGGTGGCGAGATGGGCGACGCCGGTGTCGCCGCTGATCACCAGACCGGCCTCGGCGATGGTGGCGGCCAGTTCGATCAGGTTCTGTTCGCCGGCGAGGACCCGGCCGATCGGCAGACCCGCGCGGGCCGCGATGTTCAGCGCGATCTCACGCTCGTATTCGTTCCCGGTCAGCACCACCTCGCGACCGAGCACCAGCAGATGCCGGACGACCGCGGCGAACCGATCGGGCGGCCAGCGCCGAGCCGGCGCACCCGCGCCGACATGCACGACTACACAGTCGCGATGACTGGTGGTCGACACCGGCGGCACCAGGCCGAGGTTGCGCCGATCCGCGACGATCCCGTCGGATTCGAGCAGATGGCACCAGCGGTCCACATCGTGCATGTCCGTCTGCCACTCCGGCCCGGACAGCTCGGGAAACGCCGGATTGCGGTAGCTGAGGATCCGGCCCGGATTCGTCTTCTCCAGCTGCACAATGCTTTCGGTGCTCGGCCCGTGCAGATTGACGGCGAGTTGCGGACCGGGCGCGTCCCAGCGGAGGCCACCGATTTCGGCGGTCGGGATCATCGCGTCCACCGACGCGATCAGGTCGACGATCGGCTTGAGCCGGTGCGGTGCGGCGAGCACGATGTGATCGTGCGGCTTGGCACGGCGCAGCGCACGAAGCGCCGGGACCCCGGTCAGTAGATCGCCAAGGCCCCGTGCCTGCAGCACGAGTACAACCGCCACCCTCTTCTCCTAGCCACCCGGGACTCACGATTTCCGACCCACCCGTTTCACCCCATGGGCGTACACGACGAGAGTCACTTAGGGATGACTACCCGGGCCAAACCGTCGATAAACCCCGCTAGCGATCGCCCGGTGTGCGTTGGCGCACTAACCTCGTGACATGACCTCCCGGCTCAACCCGTACCTCAGTTTCGGCGACACGGCCCGCGCAGCTCTGGAGTTCTATCGAGACGTGTTCGGCGGCACCCTGACCATCAGTACGTTCAGCGAATTCAGCGATGCCGACGCCCCCGGCGCGGACCTGGTCATGCACGGCATCCTGGAGACCCCGAGCGGCTTCACTTTGATGGCCGCAGACACCCCGCCCGGCATGGAATACAAACCAGGAAGCAGCATTTCGATCAGCCTCAGCGGTGAGGACGCGGCCGAACTGCACGGCTACTGGGACCGGCTGGCGGAGGCGGGCACGGTGTCGGTGCCGTTGGAACGGCAGATGTGGGGCGACGAGTTCGGCCTGTGCCAGGACCGGCACGGCATCACCTGGATGGTGAACATCGTGGCGCCCGCAGCGGCGAATTCAGGCGGGCCCGCGGTTGGCGAATCGGGCGTTTAGCCGGACGTCGCCGCCGTACCGGCGGATAATTCGATGGGTAAGCCCACTGGACTTGCGAGTTGCGTGGGCAAATGTCCAGGAAACCCTACTGGCAAGGCATAACATCAAATTATGACGACAAACAGCGTGCTCGAGGGTCCTTTGCAGTCTCTTGCCCGCAGTGCGTGGCAAACCGTTCTGGTCACCGGTTTACTTTCGGTGATCCTCGGTGTGATCATTCTGGCCTGGCCCGGCGTGACTCTGCTGGCGGCGGGCGTCCTGTTCGGTATCTATCTGGTGGTCAGCGGTTTCCTGCAACTGATGGCCGCGTTCGGCGCACCGGCCAGCACCGGGATGCGGGTGCTGGCCTTCATCAGCGGTGTGCTGTCCATCGCGATCGGTGTCTTCTGCTTCCGCGACGAGCTGACTTCGATTCTGCTGCTGGCGATCTGGATCGGCATCGGCTGGCTGTTCCGCGGGGTCTCCGCGGTGGTGATCGCGGTGTCCGAGCCGGCCGTGCCCGGGCGCTGGCTGGCCGTGTTCTTCGGCGTGATCACCGTGATCGCGGGCATCGTGTTGATCGCCTGGCCGCTGACCTCGGTGGCGACCCTGGCGATCGTGGTCGGTGTCTGGTTGATCGTGCTCGGCATCATGGAGGTCATCCTGGCGTTCGGAATTCGCAAGGACGCCAAGGCGATCCACACCGGTATCTGACGGAATCACCCGGCCCGCGGCCGCCACGTCGAATCGGCGTGGCGGCCGCCGCGTTATATGTCGAACAGCGTTTGCCCGAGGTAGCCGCCCGGCGACGGCACGCCCGGCGGGATGACGAACACCGATGAGCCCACCGGAGTGGTCCACACGTTGAGGGCGTCGAACTCCGCGAGTCGCTGTTGGACCGGCAGGAATTGGGCGTCCACGTCGCGCTGGTAGGCGGCGAAGAGCAGGCCCGAATTCGAGATCTGGCCCGGTGCGGGGGCATCGTCGTAGTTGTAGCCGCGGCGCAGGAACCGTTCGCCGTCGTGCGTGTGGTGCGCGCGGGCGATGTGCGAGGACGGCGGGATGACCGGGATGCCGTTCTCGTCGACGGCCGCGAAATCCGGTTCGTCGAATTCCTTGCTGCCGGTCAGTGGGGCGCCGTTGGCGACGGTGCGGCCGACTGTGAGCTCCCTTCCCTCCTGGTCGATTTCGTCCCAGGTGTCGAGGGTCATCGTGATTCGGCGTAGGACGCAGGAGGTTCCGCCCGCGAGCCAGGGTTGGATGGTGCCGTCGTCCCATACGAGTCGATCGAAATCGGTTCCGGGGGTGATGTTTACGGTGCCGTCGACTTGGCCCATCAGGTTGCGTGGGGTGCGGCCGGGTTCGGCGTTGCGGAAGCCGCGTTGCACCCAGCGGACGCTGACCAGTGAGGACACGCTCCGGCACAGCACGCGGACCGCGTGCGACACCGTGGTCGCCTCGTCCGCGCAGACTTGTAGCAGCAGATCGCCGTCGCTCCAAGCGGATTCGAGTCGATCGATGGCGAACGGCGGCAGCGGTCGAAGCCAGGACGGACGCCGGTGTTCGAGACCAGAGACGGTGAACACCTTGGGGCCGAAGCCAACCGTGATGGTGAGCCGGGCCGGGCGTTGCGCCAGTTCGGGTTCCGTGTCGGCCAAGGCCGGGTGGCCCTGGGTGAGACGGGCGGCGTCGCCGGTCCAGATCTTCAGGATGCCGACGAGATCCTCCTTGGCGACACCCGGTTTCAGATCGAACGCGACGAAGGCCGCTTGGGACTGCGGGTCCGTGGCGATCCCGGATTGGTGTGTGCCGTAGAACGGTTCGATCGCCGGCCGAGGTACATCCTCACGATGCGCGAGTACGCCAGCGCCCCAACCGATCCCGGCCGCCCCCGCCGCGACGGCGCCGCCCCCGAGCAGGCGCCGTCGATTGAGCCGTCCCGGGCTGGTCTCAGCCACCGTGGGCCGGCGCCTGCGCACCGCTCGCGTGATCGGGCGCGTAATTCTCCTGGTTGCCCGAGAAATCGCGCACCTGGGCGGTGAACGTGGTCGTCGACCCGTCGTCGAAGGTCAGCGTGACCGGAGTTTCCGTCCCGGTCCGCAACGGACCGGTGAGCCCCATGAACATGATGTGATCGCCGCCCGGCCGCAACTCCGCCTTCCCGTGCGCCGGAATCACGAACCCGCCTGCCTTGGGCCGCATCGTCTTGGTGCCGCCCGCGTCCGCGACCACCTCGTGCAGTTCGACCCGGCCCGACGCCGGGCTCGTAGCCGACACCACCGTGCGTGCTTTGTCGCTCGAGTTGTTCAGCTCACCGAACGCCGCCGACATGTCACCGTCGGCCGCCTTGACCCACTGGTCTTTGATCGTCACCGAATCGGCGGCACGAGTCTCCGCTTTGTCGTTGGACGAACAGGCGACAAGGAGCAGTGGAAGTGCCAAAGCCGCCGCAGCGCCGCGCAGAAGGCGTGATGAGCGGCCGCGTGCTGAGTTGCTGGTGAGAGTGAACATGAAGATCTCCGATCGTGGGGAATGTGTTGTCGCGGTGCGAGTTCCGCACCGCCGTCGGCGGGAGGAGTCGGTCGACGCAAACCTGGCTCACGCGTGCGCGGATCGACAGGCAACTCGGCCGGCGCAGCCGAGTCCGACACCGGCGGTGTTGTTCGCCTGCTGCCGTGCTGCCGGATTAATCGCCACCGGCTTGCTGATTGACTGAGCGCCAGCTTGCCGCCCACCTGCGTGCAGGCTTGCCGAGTTGCCGTTGCCGAGCGGTCAAGGAAGCGCGGTGCACGAACCTCGCCCTGTACTGCGCAAGGTTCCATGCGTGTCCGTCGACCCGAGTTGCCCTGGTTGGACCGCTGCGCCTATGTGTTCGCTCAGCTGTACTCGAATCGCCGCATCATCCACTTACGAGGTCGGTACTCGGGGCGACCCCGTCCCTCCATCGAGTGACGATGGCCCGATACCCGAATCAACAGCTGCGCAGCGCAATCGGTGTGGCCGCGGATAATCGCTTGTCGCCATGAATTATCCGCAGACTTGATCAGCCATCGGCCGGCTCAACAACGTCGCGCATTGGACGCAGAGCAAGTTTGGCTTTCGACGTAGGCCGCTCGCTGTAGTGCTGCACGGTATCGCGCGGAATGCATTGTGCGACAGCGCAACTTGCCGGTCGCTCGTTGCCGGTGGTAAGCGCCGATCAGTGGTGCTGTGGTGGCCCGCGAAGTCCGAATCCGGAGCTGAACAGCAGCCGCCGCGGCGCAGTGAGCGGGCCGACGGGAACTGCGTAGTCGAAGACGAAGGGTGCGGCGGGGCGAGTGCTGATTACTCGCACGGCGCGGTTCGCGGCCGAAACAGCTCTCCCGAAGCCGATCTCGGCACCGCGGATGAGCAACGCCCCGACCGGGACAGCGGCCAGGTGTGCCGCGAGCATGATCGAAGTCATCCCGGCACTGTGGTGATGCCCGGGCGACATCGTCAGCGCGAGATGCCCGACCGCCTGCCCGATAGCCAGCAGCACCATCACCTCGGCAACACCGAAACGAGGCCGCCGCGCACCGACAACCACGCCGACAACCGTGCACGCGGCGATCAGCAAACCAATCGAAGACTGACCAGGGGAGACAACACCACCACCAATGGCATGCGCCGCAATACTCACCGCCCCGGACGCGGAACCGACGAACGCACCACGCAACCGCGCCGTAGCCTCCGCCGATGTTCGCACCGAGCCATACTACTTCCGGTCGTAGGTCCAGATAGCACCGGTGGCAGCAGCCGTCCGCCACGCGAAGACAAGGGTGCGTACCACCTACACCAGCACCGGCAGCAGTTCTGGCCGCTTGGCTTCCTGCCCGGTCCCAGAGGACTCGCCCCGCAGCCGTCGCCCGATCCACGGCGCGAGGTAGCGGGTGGCCCAGCGAAATTCCGTCGTCACCGTTTCGGTGAGCGAGCGATTGACCGCAGGCAACGGCTCGAGCCAGGTGTCGTCAGCGCCAGGAACCTCGAGTGCGGCGGCGAGTGCGCGGGCGACGATGTCGTGGCCGATCGGGCTCAGGTGCAGCCGGTCTTCGTCCCACGCGGCGGGATGGGTCGCGGCCAGCACCGGTTCGAAGTCGACGAGGGTGACGCCGGTGCGGGCGGCGAGGGCGCGCAGGTCGGCGTTGAGGGTGTGTACGCGGCCGGAGAGAGGGCGGGCGAAGGGGGCGATGGCGCCGATGTCGGGGAAGGTGAACGTGACGACTCGAGCACCGGCAGCGGTGAGCGCGGTGAACATCGCCTCGATATCGGCGAGCAGCCCGGCGCGATCGAAACGCGGCCGGATGATGTCGTTCATACCGGCAACCACGGTGGCGAGGTCCGGTTTCAGCGCGCGGGCGGGGGCGAGCTGCTCGGCGCGGATCTCGGCGGCGCGCCGGCCGCGGACGGCGAGGTTGGCGTACTGCAGGGCCGGGTCGGCGGTGGCGAGCAGAGTGGCGAACCGGTCGGCCCAGCCGCGGTAACCGCCGTTGCCGTCGGGATCGCCGATGCCTTCGGTCTGGCTGTCGCCGAGGGCGACGAAACGGGCGAATGCGGGTCCTCGGGTCGGCTCCACGTCGAGCTCCTGCGGTGTGCGTCGGTGGAATGCCCTACTGGCGCTCCGATTTTCGAGCCATCGTCGCACGCGTTCAGAGCGGCCGGAATCCCGACCCGACGCCGCCACCTTGATCGATATCCTCCAGGACCATGCCGATCTGGGTGGCCACGGCGGGATCGTGCAGCGGTGCGACCGGCGGGTGGCAGACCATGTCGAACACGGTGACGCCGACCATTTTCACGCCGATGTGCCCGACATTCATGCCGACCAGCCGATCGCCGATGGTGACCGGTCCGCCGGAATCGCCCGGCTGGGAACAGGATTGGTTCTGGAACCACCATCGATGCGTGTCCCACACGACGCCGCAGTTGTAGCCGGAGGTCCGCCCGTTCTTGCACACCACGTCACCCTGTTGCGGCGGTGCGCCGATGCCGCCGATCAGTGTGGCGGCGACCTGACGGACCGGTGTGACCTTGGCGCGATCGAATTCGAGCACCGCGTAGTCGTCGAGATGGTCGACGGCCGCGACGGTGCCGAGGACGCCCGCGTCCGGCACCCGCTCGGACCGCACCGACATGCCGACCTCCGTGCAGTGTCCCGCGGTGAGTCCCACCAGGCGGTCCGCGCGGTCGTAGCCGATCGTGGTCAGCGTGCACACGCCGCGGCCGAGCAGGATTCCGGAACCGCCGCCGAGTGGCACGCTGGGTGCCGCGGTGGCGACGCCTTGCAGGCCGACCGCGGCGAACGTCATCGCCGCGACAGCGAGGGTCAGTCGAATCCCGAACCGTTTCAGAGCGACCACGTCGTACCCTTCATCCGGGGGATGGTGCAGGTCACGAACATTTGTGCACGCTAGCGGTGGAGACGATCCGATTCTTTCAGACCGACCGGTTTCTACGGCGGCGCATCACCGTTCCGTGATCAGATCTTGGGCGAAGCGCAACCACGCCGGTTAGTCCCGCAGGGGAAGCCGGTTAGCTCTGTTGCGCACCAACGGCATGATCGGGCAGATCGGGCCCGGCAGTCGCGACGGGCTCGGCCTGTTCTCGGTGCCCCTGTCCTGCGGCGGCGTCTACTGGATGCACAACGGCGGCCGGTTCGGCTACATCACCGAAATCGGCGTGACCGAGGATGGTCGCCGCAGCGTCGTCGTATCCATGTCCACGGCCCTGCAAGCCGGTGCAGACTTCACCCACAGCAAGGGATTCGAGCAAGAGCGCGCGGTCACCGCGCTGGTCGATCACGCACTCTGCGCCGAATGAACCCGTACCTCAGAGGAATTCGGCAAGATGCGCGAGCAGCGCCTCGGGCCGTTCCTCGGCGATGAAGTGCCCGCAGTCGGGGATCGCGGCGCCCCGCACGTCTTCGGCGTAGGCGCGCCAGATCTCCAGTGCCGGAATATCTTCGAGGAAGCTGGCCGCGCCCCACAGGGCGAGCACCGGCATGGTGAGCCGATGGCCCGCGTTCGTGTGGTCGTGCTCGGCGTCCAGCGCGGCGGCGCGGTAGTCGTCGAAGCCCGCGCGCAGAGCGCCGGGAGTGCTGAAGGCGCGGATGTATTCGTCGATGGCTTCACCGGGCAGCCCGTGCCGGTTGACCGTCCAGGTTTCGAAGAAGTAACGGAGATAGCCGGGAATGTCATGGCCGACAAGACGTTCCGGCAGGTCCGGTTGTAGGTGGAACAGCCAATGGAAGTAGCGGCGGCCGAGCGCGGCGTCCATCCGCCGCCAAGTTTCCCTGGTCGGAATGATGTCGAGCACGGCGAGCTTGCGGACCTGATCCGGGCGATCCAGCGCCCAGCGGTGCGCCACCCGCGCACCGCGATCGTGCCCGACGACCGCCGCCGAGGTGAAACCGAGCGACTCGATCAGCGTGGCCACGTCGGCGGCCATGCTGCGTTTGTCGTAGCCCGTGGTCGGCTTGTCGGTGTACCCGTAACCGCGCAGGTCAGGGGCGATCACGGTGTGCCGCTCGGCCAACGCGGGCAGGACCTTGCGCCAGCAGTAACCGGTCTGTGGCCAACCGTGCAGCAACACCAGCGCCGGGCCCGAACCGGCGCGGCGGTAGTGCATATGAATGCCGTTCACGGTGGCGACCCCGCGGCTGATCTCGACCATAGGAGCATTCTCGGTCCGCCCGGGCGGCGACGGCGGCGGAATCGGGTCAACTGCCTCGGCTAGCTGCGAATGTTGCGGCGGGGGAGGGACTCCGGGGTGTTCGCCGTCGGGGTCGTCATGCGGTGGGGGACACGGTTGTCGAGGTTGTCGGCGCGACGGTTGTGGTCGGCGCGGGGGTGGTCGAGATGGTGACGGTCGGCGCGATCGTGGTCGTTACGGGAGGCGCGGTTGTCGGTAGCTGGGGTTCCGGGCAGACGCCGGTTTGTTCGCCGATGCTGTTGATTTCCGCATTGGCGCGGGGGTCGCCTGCGTAGTTGATGCGGTCGGTGCATTTGACGTAGTTGTCGGCGGGCGGCTGCTGTGGTTCGGGGCAGACGCCGGTTTCTTCGCCGAGCGTGTTGATTTCGGCGTTCGCGCGGGGGTCGCCTGTGTAGTTGATGCGGTCGGTGCACTTGACGTAGTCGTTGGCCGGCGGTTGGGCGGCCGCTGTTCGCGGGACTGCGGCAGGTGCCGGCTGCCCAGGGGCGGGTTGGGTGGGTGTGGGTTTGCCGCTGGTCGCTGTCGTGGTCAAGGGGGAGCTCGCGACGGGAGTTCTTGTGGCAGCAGGCTTGTCGGTGCTGCCCGAGGAACATCCGGTGAGCGCGAGGACTATTGCCGCCAGCGTGAGTAAGGCTGCCGCAAAGCTCTTTCGGGTGGATAAGTGCACGGGTCTCGTGCGGAACATGTCTCCTCCTGGTAGGCCGAGTAGATCGCGAACTACTGTGCGGCCGTGGCGGTTCGGCGTGCGTCGAGCTGGCGGCGCGCTATCGACCAGCCGATCGACACGATCGCACCGATCGGGTTCGGGTCGGCGGGCAAGGATGCACTGACCGCGGGCTGTGGAAGGCGCGCATCGCGCGTGCCGAGCCGAGAATGCCACCGAGGCACGGGTAACGCGTGGTCATGGCCATAACGCCGAACGGAGGAGGCCAACGGCCGACAGAGACGTTCGGTGCCCGCAGGCCTACGCGTCCCGAAGTCGCCGTCGGCGAACGTGTTTCCGACTGCATGAACGGACTCATGTGGCGTTCGGGGGAGTCGAACAGCGTGCCATCATGCCCTTCGTGCCGTGGTCTCTACGTGCCGATCCGGCACCCGGTGAACCCTAACCGTCACCACCGACCGCCAGCAGACACCAGAATCACGGGGTTGGCGCACCGCCCACGATGTGCTGACCTGCAACGACGAGATCCCCGAGCTCACAAGGCAATAGTCGCGCGGACCAGATTGTGATCGGACAACCCGTCCGAATCCTCCACCACCACATCGCGCACTGTCGCCCCGCGCACAACCACATGATCGATGAATTGCGACTTCGCCCCCGACGTACGCGGACGAGTCGCCGGCGACCCTTGCTCCAGCTCGGCAACGGAGAACCCCGCACCGAGACTCGACGCGACCGTCTCGCCGTCGACGTTGAAGTCGCCGAGCAGAATCGCCGGGTATTCCGGCGTGGCAGAGGCCATTTCGGCCAATCGGTCGAGCTGCTTCCCGCGCCGCCGATCCCCGGTCACGTGCGTGGCGATGACCACAACCCCGCCGGTACTGACCGCGAGCGCACCTTTCCCTGGATCATCCGCGAACGACTCGGCGGAGATCTCCCGACTCGGTCCCTCCACGATGAGCACCAAATGCTCACTCGGATCACGCAACGCGCTCGCATGCCTGCGCGCGGTCGGCACCCGCACGTACTGCATCGAGTGCACGGTCCGTCCCGGCAACGCCGCCCGCAGACTGAACAGTTGATCGCCGCTGACCTCTTGCAGCGCCACGACCTGCTCGGTTCTGGCCGCCACCCGCTCGGTCACCGCGTCGATGCGTGCCGCCTCGTCCGGCCACCGGCTGGAGACGTCCTCGTACCAATTCTCGGCGTGGATGCGGTGCAGAACGTTCCACGTGGCAACGGTGATCACAGGTCGCGATGCTAGGGGA
This sequence comes from Nocardia colli, assembly GCF_008704205.1. Classification (GTDB taxonomy): domain Bacteria; phylum Actinomycetota; class Actinomycetes; order Mycobacteriales; family Mycobacteriaceae; genus Nocardia; species Nocardia colli. The sequence goes on from NZ_VXLC01000003.1 coordinate 557,791, forward strand.
CCGCTCGCGGACGCTGTTCGGCGGAGCGGCATCCGCTCGAATGATGTCGGAGGTGTATGGGAGTGTTTGACCGGTTCGCCGTCGTTCGGGTCGAAGCGATTGGGGTATCGCCGCTTTCGTCGGTGCTCCGAGCGAGGCGCGGGAACGGCGGCTCTTTGATCAGCAAGACGTCGACGGGAATGTCAAGCAGTGCGCCGATGACACCGAGCAGCATGTTGCCGGCTGTGGCGCGTTCAGTCCGTGCCGGCGTCCACGGAATGCTCTGCCGAATCGTTCACTGACCGGGTTTCTGCTGTCACCGCGATATGGCGGCGGCGGGTGCTGGGTGCCGTGTGGCAGAACCAGAACTATGCATACATTGCGATCTATGCATATAATGGTCGCATGAGCACAGAGGGACGAGGCGAACACACGCATGGGGGCGCATTCCTGGGGGAGCGGTCGGAGCTGATCTTCGCGATCGCCTCCGGCGTCACCTACGCGGGTGGCATGACGGCGAAGTATCTGGTGTCCGCGCCGGAGTGGGTGGCGATCGCGCTGTTCGCGGCGACCTACTTCTTCGGTGGCTACTTCACCATCCGCACCGCGATCAACACCGTGCGCCGCGGTCGATTCGAGGTCGACTTCCTGATGCTGGTCGCCGCGGTGGGTGCGGCCATGGTCGGCAAGTGGGCCGAGGGTTCGGTGCTGCTGTTCCTGTTCAGCCTCGGGCACGCACTCGAGGAGTACGCGATGGGTCGTGCGCAGCGCTCGATCGAAGCGCTCGCCGAACTCGCCCCCGATACCGCGTTGGTACGTGGTCCCGACGGGGTGGTGCGTGAGGTCGCGGTGGACGCGCTCGCCATCGGAGATGTGGTTGTCGTGCTGCCGAATTCGCGGCTCGCCGCGGATGGGGTGGTGGTCGACGGGGTGAGCAGCGTCGACGAGTCGTCGGTGACCGGTGAGAGCATTCCGGTGGAGAAGGCGCCGATCGCCGACGCTGCCGCCGCGTTGGCGAGTAGTACGCCCGTCCCGGAATCGCATCGGGTGTTCGCGGGCACGATGAACGGCTCCGGCGCGATGGACGTGCTGGTGACCAGCCGGGCCGCCGACAGCATGCTGGCCAGGGTCATCACGATGGTCCGCGAGGCCGATACGCAGAAGTCGCCCACCCAGCGGTTCATCGACCGCTTCCAGCTGTTCTACGTGCCCGTCGTGCTCGCCGGTGTGCTCGGCGTACTGGCCTTCGGTGTGTTCGCCGCGTCGGAACCGTTCGCCGACAGCTTCTATCGGGCCATGGTCGTGCTCGTCGCCGCCAGCCCGTGTGCGCTGGCGATCGCCACCCCGAGCGCGGTACTGGCCGGCATCGCCCGGGCCGCGCAGGCCGGTGTCCTCGCCAAGGGCGGCGGACCCCTCGAAACCCTCGGCCGCGTGCGATCCATGGCGTTCGACAAGACCGGCACGCTTACCTGGGGACAGCCGAAGGTCACCGACATCGTCGAGGCCCGCCCCGAGCTGCGCGACGAACTGATCGCCACCCTGTTCGCCGTCGAGTCCTATAGCGACCATCCCCTCGCCGGCGCGATCACCCGCGACCTCGCGCTGCTCGTGCCCGCGGGCACCGAACGCACCGCCACCTCCGTGAACTCGGTGACCGGTCGCGGCGTCACCGCCCTGGTCGACGGTCGCGCGACCGAGGTCGGCAACCGCACCATGTTCTTCGAACTCGATCCCGAAGGCGTGCCCAGCGAGATCATCCGGATCGTCGACGAGCTACACGAGCGCGGCCGCACCACGATGATCGTCCGGCACGGGGGCGTTTACCTGGGTGTGGTCGGCGTGATGGACATTCCGCGCGCCGAAGCGGCGCCGGTCGTCGCCCGGCTCCGCGAACTCGGTATCGACGACATCGTCCTCATCTCGGGCGACAACCAGCGCGTCGCCGACGCGGTGGCCGCCGACATGGGTCTCGACGCCGCACACGGCGGCCTGCTGCCCGAGGACAAGGTCACCATGATCGGCAAACTCGGCGGGCGCAACGGCACCGCGATGGTCGGTGACGGCGTCAACGACGCACCCGCGATGGTCAACGCCTCCGTCGGCATCGCCATGGGCGCAGGCGGTTCCGCCGTCGCTTTGGAAACCGCCGACATCGCCCTGATGGTCGACGACATCGGCCGCCTTCCCTTCGCCGTAGCGCTGAGCCGTCGCACCGCTCGCATCATCCGCCAGAACCTGACCTTCTCCCTCCTGATCGTCGCCGCCCTCGTCCCCGCCACCCTGCTCGGCCTCCCCATCGGCCCGGCAGTCTTCATCCACGAAGGCTCCACCCTCCTGGTAGTCGCAAACGCTTTGCGCCTCCTGCGTTTCCGCCGTGGCGCTGAGCACGAGGGAATCGACCACGAGCCCCGCCCTACCTACTGACCGCGTGGCCCGCCGCCTAGAGGGACTGGCACAAAGTGCGAGTAAGCATTCGATGCCAGAGGCTCATACGCCCTCCGATGCGCGGAACGCGCTGGTCATCAACGACCGCCCCCGCCCCAAAGGGGGACCGCCACCCACCAGATCGGAACGACTGGCACACAGCGCAGCAACGCACTCGATGCCATTCCCCTCCAACCTCATTCGCTCAACCGGTCGGGTTGGCCTCAGCCGACCCGACCGAGGGTGCTTCATCGAGGCCCGGGCGGGCATCAGGAGCGAGCATGCGACGAAAGAGCCGAGCGGGTGTCGGTCGCGACCGGTATGGCTCGGGTATCCGTCGGGGACAGGTTGACTGTGCCGTGACGGCATGGTGTGCACTGCCGTAGTGACTGATGTGATCATCCTCCACGGTGCCTGGCATCAACCCGCTCACTATGACGACGTTGCCGGGCGGTTGCGCTCCGCGGATATGAGCGTGGAGGTACCCGATCTCTACGAGCTGTCGCTCGATGACAGCACTGCCCTCGTCGAGGACATCGTCGCCAAGTCCGCTAGACCACCGCTGGTACTAGGGCACTCCTTCGGCGGGGTTACCGCCGGAACGGTCCGCGGTGCAGCCGGATTGATCTTCTTGACCAGTTGGATTCTCGATGTCGGTGAGTCACCCGCGCAGTTGCTCGAGGAAATCGCAAACGAAACAGGTGCGCCCCCTGAGGGACTTGTCGTCGTCCCCGACAGTGACGGCAGACTGCGGCTCGATCCCGCCGACGCACGGAAGAACCTCTACGGCGATGTCGGCGAAGCCGCGGCCACCCGCGCAACCGAACTTCTCCGTCCGGAACCGCCCTCGATCTTCGCCGCAACGCCCACCCGGGTGAGCTGGCACGACACCCCGTCCATCTATATCGCCGGCCGCGACGACCACACCATCCCCGCGCCACTGATCAGCCGGTTCGCTGCCCACTGCGCGATGTCGGAGACCTGGGAAACCGGCCACTCGCCCTACCTGAGCCAACCCGACGCCGTCGCCGATCTGGTTCAGCGATGGTGGCGAACCAATCAGGTGAACAAGGACTGATTCGTCCGTCGACACGGAATCTCCACATTTGGTGCCTTACCTCTCCACAGGGCATGGCTAGGGTTCCGAGCATGGAACAGAGCGGAGCGGCTGGGGGACAGCTGGCGCGGCGGATTCTGGTGGTCGATGACGAGGTGACGATCGCGGAGTCGGTGGCGGCGCGGCTGCGGGCCGAGGGGTTCACGGTGGATTTGGCGCACGACGGGCCGAGCGCGGTGGCCGCCGCGTCGACGCTCGCACCCGATCTCGTGGTGCTCGACGTGATGCTGCCCGGCTTCGACGGGCTCGAGGTGTGCCGGCGGATCCAGGCCGAACGCTCGGTGCCGGTCCTGATGCTGACCGCCCGCACCGACGAGACCGACCAACTCGTCGGACTCGGCGTCGGCGCCGACGACTATCTGACGAAACCGTTCTCCCTGCGCGTCCTCGCCGCCCGGGTACACGCACTGCTGCGCCGCATGGACCGCGCCGCGGACCGCGACGGCGACACGATCACCGTCGGCGACCTGCGCATCGACGTCGACCAGCGCCGGGTCTGGCGCGCCGACATCGAAGCCCAGCTCACCCCGCTCGAATTCGACCTGCTCACCCGCCTCGCCCGCCGCCCGCGCGTAGTCCTGGCCCGCGAACGCCTGCTCGAAGAGGTCTGGGACTGGGCCGACGCCGCGGGCACCCGAGCGGTCGACAGTCACGTGAAGGCATTACGCCGCAAGCTCGGCGCCGACCTGATCCGGACCGTGCACGGAGTCGGCTACGCGTTGGAGGCGCGATGAAGCGTGCGTCGACGCCGGCTGATGATCCCCGCGCCGTGCGCGATGAACGGGAGGGTATCGACCGGAGCCGGCGCCTGACGCTCATCGATCGACTGCGCGCGGTCTCGGACTGGATCGCCGAAATTCTGCCTCGCCCGCTGGATCCGGTGCGATCGATCAAGGTGAAACTGGCGATCCTCATGCTGTGCGCCGGCGGAATCGCGTTCGGATTCTTCCGAATCAAGATCGGGTGGTTGCCGCCGAAGACAACCTTGGCCGCCGTCGGGATCGCACTGGTCACTTCGCAGTTCCTCGCGCACGGCATCACCAGACCGTTGCGCGAGATGACCGCCGCGGCCAAACGAATGGCGCACGGCGACTACACCCGACGGGTGCGCGCGACGTCGCGGGACGAGGTCGGGCAACTGGCCGAAGCGTTCAACCAGATGGCGGCGGATCTGGCCGCTGCCGATCAGCAGCGCCGCGACCTCATCGCGAACGTCTCACACGAACTACGCACTCCGATCACCGCATTGAACGCGGTGCTGGAGAACCTCGTCGACGGTGTCTCCGAACCGGACCCGAAGACCTTGCGCACCGCCCTCGCCCAAACCGAACGGCTGAGCTTGCTCGTCTCCGAACTGCTGGACCTGTCCAGCATCGAAGCCGGCGCCTTCCCACTCGACCGCGAAAGCCTCGACCTCGCACCGCTGTTGGCGGAGGTCGTCGCCGAGGCAGACGTCGCCGCCGCGGCCCTCGGACGCGGCGTTCGGTTCACGACCGACGTGCAGCCCAGCACCGTAACGGTTTTCGCAGACCGTGCACGTCTGCATCAAGTGCTGCTCAACCTGCTCGACAATGCCGCCCGGCACGGTCCGGCCGGTGGCGAGGTCCGGGTCAGCGCACGCCGGCAGTCCGGCAAGCTGGTGATCGAGGTGTCCGACGACGGCCCCGGCATCCCACCCGCCGAACGCGCCCGCGTCTTCGACCGTTTCACCCGCGGCGGCCGAACCGCAGGCGGCGGAACGGGTCTCGGCCTCGCCATCTCCCGCTGGATCGTCGACCTGCACGGCGGCACCATCGCGGTCGCCGACCCCGGCTCGCGCATCCGCGTGGTCCTGCCCGGCCACTGACCTGTCACACCCGTCACTCCCGGAGCGATACGTCCCGGGATGATCCCGCACACCCTCAGGAGGGGAATGTATGTCCGAAACACCCGCCGCGCCAACACCGTTGAGACCTGACGGAGCCGAACCGGCCACCGAGGGGAATCCGGGCTCCGGCACGGGAGCGACGTTGCTGGCGGACAAGCCTCGTGCCGACACCGAGCCGAAGGACGCGGCTTCTGCAGGTGGTACGGCTCAGCTGATGAACATGCGCTCGGTACCGATTTACACACGCCCGCAGCCGAAGTGGCGTCGTGTCGCCAGCCCGCGCGGTGTGCTGCCCGCCGCGGGTCTCGCCGGATTCGCCGGCGCGGCGCTGATTCCGTTGGACCGTCCGGGAATCGGTTGGCTGCTGGCCGGCGCGGTGGCTGTGGGTGCGGTGTATCTGGTGGATCGAAATGCGCGGCAGTCGGCGCAGGGCTCCGTGTCGGGCGCAGTCGAATCCGTGGACGGTGCATCCACCGGGCCGAGCGGTACTGAGACGAAACGATCCACGGAGACATCGAATCCCGGAGGGGAGGATTCGACGTCCGATGTAGCGGCGAGCGAAATCTCGGAGGCTGGAGAAGACGCCTCGGTCGTCGCGGATCCGCAACCCGCTGAACTCGGGAAATCCCCGGATCCGGCCGCAGCGAGCCCGCGAACTGCGGGGGAGTCGAAACCGAAAGCGCCAGTGTTGAAGTCCGGCCCGACACCGCCGACACCGCCGACCCCGGCCGATGCCGCCGATGCCGCCGATGCCGCCGATGCCGCCGATGCCGCCGATGCCGCCGATGCCGCCGATGCCGCCGATGCCGCCGATGCCGCCGATGCCGCCGATGCCGCCGATGCCGCCGATGCCGCCGATGCCGCCGATGCCGCCGATGCCGCCGATGCCGCCGATGCCGCCGATGCCGCCGATGCCGCCGATGCCGCCGATGCCGCCGATGCCGCCGATGCCGCCGATGCCGCCGATGCCGCCGATGCCGCCGATGCCGCCGATGCCGCCGATGCCGCCGATGCCGCCGATGCCGCCGATGCCGCCGATGCCGCCGATGCCGCCGATGCCGCCGATGCCGCCGATGCCGCCGATGCCGCCGATGCCGCCGATGCCGCCGATGCCGCCGATGCCGCCGATGCCGCCGATGCCGCCGATGCCGCCGATGCCGCCGATGCCGCCGATGCCGCCGATGCCGCCGATGCCGCCGATGCCGCCGATGCCGCCGATGCCGCCGATGCCGCCGATGCCGCCGATGCCGCCGATGCCGCCGATGCCGCCGATGCCGCCGATGCCGCCGATGCCGCCGATGCCGCCGATGCCGCCGATGCCGCCGATGCCGCCGATGCCGCCGATGCCGCCGATGCCGCCGATGCCGCCGATGCCGCCGATGCCGCCGATGCCGCCGATGCCGCCGATGCCGCCGATGCCGCCGATGCAGGGGCGGCACGGCTTGCGGAGACAGACTCGAAAACCGGTGAGCTTGCCCGATCGGATGATCACACGCCCCGGCCTACGGAGCAGCTCTCCGATGACGCGAGCTCGGTCGACCTGAGCCCGAAGACAAGTGGACTCGGCGAATCCGCGACACCCCACGCCGGGGCCGACAGTGCGCGCAAAGCCGACGCGGCGGCGGCGAACTCCGCAGCGTCGGACACGGCCGGCGACGAGAAGTCCACTGCCGGCGATGAGAAGGCGCAGACAGCCACCCTCTCCATCGCTGAGACACCCACGGCCGGTGCGGTGGTAGACCAGCCGACCGATGAAGATCCCGACAACCTCCCGCAATGGCCCACGATCCCACCCGGATTCGGCGAGAAATACGCCCGAATTTGGTGGACGACAATGCTCCTGGCCCTGCTGGCGGTGAGTACCTTCCGCGCAGCGGGGTGGCTGGGCACGCTGTGCGTGTTTGCAGCGGCTGTCGCCGGGTCGCTCGCGATTGTCGATCGGCGCTCGGCGCGTGGCGTGCTGTACGACGTGACCGCGTGGCCGTTCGCGGTGTTCGAGGCTGTTCCGTGGGCGCAGGCGGGAATCCAGCGGATCCGGACCGGTACGCGGCAGCGGGAGTGGGGCATCGCGGTGTCGGTGGCGGTCACCGTAGTGCTGCTGGCGGTGTTCGTTCCGCTGCTCGGCGGCGCCGATGCCACCTTCGCGAAACTGCTGGAGTCGGTGACGCCGCAGGTCGACGGCGGCCGGACGTTCCAGTGGATCGTGGTGTTCGTCGTGGTCGGATTGGCCGCGATCAGCGCGATGTACCTGCTGGCCGGCCCGCCGCCGCCCGCGACGGATTCCGCTGCGGCGGGGCAGGGCCGGTCGCTGCGTCGGGTCGAGTGGGCGTTGCCGGTCGGTGCGCTGACCATCCTGTTCACCGTGTTCGTCGGCGCTCAGTTCATGGCGCTGTTCGGTGGTGACGACTACGTGCAGCGCACCGCGGGCCTCACCTACGCCGAATACGCGCGCAGCGGTTTCTGGCAGCTGGCGGTGGTGACCATCCTGACCCTCGCGGTGATCCTGGTCGTCCTGCGCTGGGCGGCGAAAGACACGGTCGCCGACCGATTGTGGTTGCGCGTGCTGCTCTGCGCGGTGAGCGGCCTCTCGCTGATCATCGTCGCCTCGGCCCTCGGCCGCATGTGGACCTACCAGCAGGCTTACGGCTTCACCTTGCTCCGGCTGCTGGTCGAGGTCTGCGAACTCTGGTTCGGTCTGGTCTACCTGCTGGTCGTCGCCGCGGTGCTGAGCCTGCGCCGGATGTGGCTGCCGCGCGCGATGATCGGCACCGCCATGGCCACCCTGCTCGCTCTGGCCGTGCTGAACCCCGAACGCCTCATCGCGGACCAGAACATCAACCGCTGGCAGGACGGCAAGTCCATCGACACCGGCTACCTCGCGGAACTCTCCGCCGACGTCCTCCCCGCCACCGACCGCCTGCCCGAACCCACCCGCACCGAGATCCGCAACCGCGTCCGCGACCACCTCGACCCCGACAGCTGGCACACCTGGAACCTGTCGCGCGCGAACGCCGCGAAGTAGGCAGCCCGCCATGCGATACCGGTACCTGCTCGAGTTGGTCAGGTACCGGTATCCGTAGTTCGTCGGCGTAACCGGGCGCGAAGTCGGCGCCCGGTGAAGGGCTTCGACGCCTCGGCGAAGTCGGCAATTCGTTTGAGGCCGCGCAGGATTCCGACTCCGCTGGCATGCCTCGTCGAATCTTCAGGAACACTCGCAGGAACCGATGGTCAGCGAGGCCGCCGTTCAGCCTTCGCGATTCTCGTCGGGCAGCAGCTGCCGGGAGACCTGTTCCTGGGCCAGCCTGCGCAACGCCGACAGCAGCGTATCGCCGAGAATTGTTCCGACGATGGCGGTTTCGGTCATCCGCTCGACGGTGGGTTCGTCGCGAACCAGTCCGATATCGATCGCGGCGATCGTTTCCGCGGCCGCGGCGTAGTCGTCGAGTACGGCGATCACGTCGGCGTGGTTGAGCTGGCGCAGGGCGGCGCAGACGTCGGTGAGGGTGTGGCGGGCGGGGCTGTCGTCGCCGGTCGCCCATCCTCGGCGGGCGAGCAGTGCTTCGACGTCGGCTTCGGCGGCGTCCTGCTGCTCCGCGCCCACGGGTGATCGGCGTCCGCCGAGCGCGTACATGGCTTCGCCCAGCGCCTGGTGCGCGCTCAGGTTGCCGGAGTCGAGGACGGTCAGCAGCTCCGACGCGGCGCTGATCGACACGCCGCCGATGTCGACGAGCGCCCGGATGAGCCGCAATCGATTGACGTGGTCTTCGCTGTAATCGACCTGATTGTGGTGGGTCCGGATGCCGGGGGCCAGCAGTCCTTCGCGCAGGTAGTACTTGATCGTCGCAGGCGGGACGCCACTCGTACGACTGAGTTCGGCGATCCGCATGGGCGTCTCCTGATCTCGCGGCCATTGACAGTGAGAAGTACAGCTATCCATAATCACTACCGATAGTACAACTATCGATAGTCACTGTATCGACTCGCGAAGGCTGAATCATGACCGCGACCCACCGGCCGTTGGCCGGACCACCCGTCACGCAGTGGCATCGCCCACTGCTGTTACTCGCCGTCGCGATGGCGTTCCTGGTTGCGGTGTCGATCGTCGGGATGATCGTCGACGACCGCGTCCTGACCGGCCTGCCCATCTGGGGCGAAGTCGGCGAAATTCGCGCTCTCCACGCTGATCTACGCCGTGACGTGGGCCTGGCTGATCGCCCAGCTGCCCCGCTGGCATCGCCTCGCCTGGTGGGCGGGAACGGTCGCCGCGGTCGGGCTCGCAGTTGAGCTGCTCATCATCGTCGTCCAGATCGTGCGAGGCACGACGAGCCACTTCAACTTCACCACTCCGCTCAATGCCGCGCTGTGGAACACGATGGGCGCCACCATCATCGGCGTGTGGACGGCCACGGTGCTCGTTTCGGCCGCATTGTTCCGGAACCCGGCACCGGACCGGGCCCGCACTTCCGCGATCCGGGCCGGCGCGGTCCTGTCGGTGATCGGGGCCGCCTTGGGGATGCTGATGCCGACGCCGACCGCGGCTCAAATGGCAAGCGGCAGTAAGGTTCTAGGGGCGCACACGGTGGGGCTCGCCGACGGCGGTCCCGGTCTGCCGATCCTCGGCTGGAGCACGGTCGGCGGCGATCTGCGCGTCCCGCACTTCGTGGGAATGCATGCGCTGCAAGTGATTCCGCTGGTATTGATCGCGCTGGAGTTCGGTGCGCGACGATTCCCGGTATTGGGATCGGTCGAGAAGCGCCGCGCGATCAGCTTGGTCGTCACCGCGGCTTACGGTGCACTTCTCGCGGTGCTGACCTGGCAGGCATTGCGCGGACAGTCGATCGTGCATCCCGATTCGCAGACCGGGCTCGCACTCGGTGGAATCGCCATTGCCGCAACGGTTTCCGTGGTGCTGATCCTGCGCAGCCGGGTCACCTTCGCGGCGCCGGTCGCGATCGGCGCCGCCCGATGATCAGCCGCCTGTTCGACCTCACGTTCCTGGTCGCCGCCCCGTTCTGGGCGCTGATGATCCTCGCCCCACGGTGGCGTATCACCCAGACCATCATCGCCTCACCGCTGATCTGCGTACCGCCGCTGCTGATCTACGCAGCCCTGGTCCTGCCTGATTTCGCGGCCGTGTGGTCCGCCGTGACCAGCCCGACCCTGCCCGCCGTGCAATCCCTGCTCGGTACCAGCGCGGGCGCCGCCGCCGGCTGGGCACACTTCATCGGATTCGATCTGTTCCTCGGCCGCTGGATCTACCAGGACAGCCGATCCCGCGGCGTCCACCCGCTATTGATCAGCCCACTCCTGGTCTTCACGATCCTGCTCGCACCACTCGGCGTCCTCGTCTACCTGCTCATTCGATCCGTGCGCGCACCCCGCCCGGAATCTCGCACAGTCGCGGAGGTCTGATGGAGACCCTCGTACTTCTCGTCGTCGTCTTGTTCGGTCTGCGCTTCGCGGGCGCACTCGGCCTTCGCCGGTTCGCGGCCTGGCCACCCTGCGCCGCCTATGCGCTGGCGCTGATGCTGATCATCACGGGTACAACACATTTCATTCCCGACGGCTTCGCGAACACGCCGATACCCACCCACGCCGACTTCGTCGCGATCGTCCCTCCGGTCGTGCCGTTCCCCGGACTGATGGTCTACGTGACCGGAGTGCTCGAACTGGCCGGCGCGGTCGGTCTGCTGCGCAGCCGAACCCGCCGCTGGGCCGGCCTCGGCCTCACCGCCCTGTTCGTCCTGCTGATCCCCGCCAACATCTACGCGGCCCTCGCCGAAATCCCGTTCCACGGTGCCCCGGCCACACCCTTGTGGGCACGAATCCCCGAACAGATGCTGTACATCGCGGTCGCCCTGTTGGCCGCCACGCCGACGGGCTTCGGCGCAAAAGTCGAAAGGCAGCGCACGACAACAGAGTCGTTACCAGTCGGATAGGCGACGCGGCCCCTGACTGTGGCCACCTGACTGTGGCCACCTGACTGTGGCCACCTGACTGTGGCCACCTGACTGTGGCCACCTGACTGTGGCCGCGTTGGCGGACGCGCTGCTCCACGTACAGTCGGCGGCGGCTTGCCACGATCCAGTCCCACGAACGGGACTTGCCCGCGGCGAACCGCGAGTGGGCCCTCGGTGATGTCCCGTACGGCACAGGGTGGCGGTATCTGGCGAGTAGTTACGGCGGTGGCGGTATCTCGCGAGTAGTGCAGGCCACCATTTGCCGGTGATCAACGCTGCGATGAAATCCGCCGACGATGCGAGGTTGCCGGTACGGCCGGTGTTCGAGTCGTCTGAGAGTCGGTCTGGGCAACGCTGTTCGCCCTTGGACGCCGAGCGCCTGCCGGTCCTTACTTCGCTGACGGCGGCGCGATGTTTCTCGCCGTCAGGCAGTCGCGAGTGCGCGGGCGACCGCGTCGGCGGGGTCGGTGGCGGGGATGGTTGCCGCTAGCGGGGTTCCGTCGGCGTCGAGGAGTTGCCAGCCGCCGAGGGAGATGACCGGGATGCCGCCGCGGCGGCGGGCGAGGGCGAGTTCGGAGAGGGTCCCCCAGGAGCCGCCGATGATGATCACCGCGTCGGCGGAGGCGATGAGGATCGCGTTGCGGGCCTCGCCCATGTCGGTGAACAGGACCGCGGACAACCCGGCGCACACCGCATCTCGGTCGGTGTCGGGTCGCACGCCGATCACGAGCCCGCCCGCGCCGGACGCTCCTTCGGCCACCGCGGCCATCACGCCGGTACCTCCGCCGCACAACACGGTCACCCCGGCCTCCGCCAACAGCCGACCGACCAGTCGCGCCTGCTCGCTCTCGACCGCACTGCACTCCCTCGGTCCGCACACCGCAACCTGCATCGCCACCTCCCCGAATCGCGAAGTTCATTCCCTCGACCGGTAAGCCATGCGCCACGGTGCGCCGAACGGGACACTTCCGTGCGGTTACTCGACCGTTGCCACCACCATGTCCCACTCGGAGCGTATCGATGCGCCGGCGGGGAGTGGGCGGGTAGGTGAGGCCATGACGCCAGAGGATGCTGGGCGGTGGCGCGATAGCTGCGACCAGGGGGCTTCCGGCAATCCTGGCACCGCACCGAAACCGGCGCTCCGGTCTGTCTCCCATTCGACCAGCATGCCGGCCCAAGGTGTGCAATGTTGTTACTGCGCAACGGCATTGAGGGGTGTCTCGCAGCGCTGAGTAGGCACCGGTTAAGGGGGTGCGGCGGAACTATGTCGTCGTCCAACGTTTCCGGGGGGAGTTCCGCCGCGCACCGCGGGCGGCACAAGGCGGTTCCGTTGTGGCCGGGGATGATTCCGCCGCCGCGCCCGCAACGCTGGCATGCGCAACGCCGGAATCGACCGTGGCTGGTGGGGTCGGCCGCGGTGGTCGGATCGGTGGCCGCGGTGGCGGTGGTCATGGTGTACACGGCGTCGGCGAGCACCCCGCGCCAGTCGGCCACGTACTCCGATCCGGTCCTCGGCGGTGGCCCCGGCTGTCAGCCGACCAGGAGCGAACAGTTGGTGCGCGGCAACGGAACCGGCTCGACCACCTCCGGCCCGGACGTCATCCTGGCCTTCCAATACGCCTACTACGTCGCGAGATCGGGCGCCGACGCCCGCGCGGTCACGACGACCGACGCGTCGGTACCACCGGTAGATGTGATCAACGCGGGCATCAAATCCGTCCCGGCAGGCACCCAGCACTGCGTGATCATCACCCCCATGGCGGACGGCCGCTTCGATGTGGTGATCACCGAAATCCGCCCCGACGCCGCCGTGCGCACCTACCGCCAGTTCGTATCGGTCACAGCCGCACCGGGCGCTGTATCAATCGTGAAGATCGCACCCCCCACGTGATCGCACCTCCGACGTGATCGCACCTCCGACGTGATAGCATCGCTGACGTGATCGCATCGCTGACGTGATCGCATCGCTGACGTGATCGCATCGCTGACGTGATCGCATCGCTGACGTGATCGGACCCCCTACGTGATCGGACCGCCGAAGTAAGAGCGCACCCGACGAGCGATCAAGCACTGCGGTGATGACCACTGCCGTAGGTCCACCCAAGCCTTGGTTCCGGAGCGAACGATGCGGATCGCAGCGACGCCGCCCGACGAACAAGACGGCGACTACGTCGAAACGATCGCCAACTGCCGCGACTGCGCGACCAAAGTCCCTGTGCTGTCCCAGATCTCGAAGTCTTCCTCGTGAAACCCGTCCATCAGATAATTCGTCGTGACCCGGCACGCCAGCCACCCCGGAGCGGGCCGGGCCCGGATATGCACGGTGAGCTCGATGGTCGACGACCCCGGAATCCCGAGATCGAACACCACCGGCGCGACCGCATCGACCAGAAACGCCAGCGCGATCGGATCGGCCTCCCGCCCATCCGCCAGCCGCATCCAGAATTCGACGGTGGTGGCACCTCCCGGACTGCCACGCCAGAACCCGGGCACCTCCGCCATCCGCGTCTCGGTCCGCTCGGAGATCGTGGGCCGCTGCCGCGGATACTCGGCGAACGGGTCGACACAATCCTGCGGCGCGGGCAATGCCGGCGGTTTGCCGTTGACCAGCGTCGGCCCCTCGGCCGCCGCCAGATCGGTGAATGTGGCCAGCACCCGCAGGATTTCCTTGCCGTCGCGCAGCATGCTCGCCTGCCCGGTCGCGGTGCGCCGCCCGACCCGCGCCACCTCGGTGGTGATCCGGGCCGGCCCGGGACCGCCCGGTCGCAGGAAATGCGCGGAGGCGGAAAGCAAATCGGGGTGCGGGAACTCGTGGCGCAACGCCTGTAAACAGGTAGCCAGCAGATACCCTCCATTCGTTGTGCTGATGAAGGTGGTCCACCGGTCCGACAGCGTGAGCGCGAACTCGTGCTCCCCGACCCGTTCGCTGGCCGTATCGCTGTCGAACACGAAACCTGCCGTAGTAGTCATCCCACGATCTTGCCTGCCGAACGGGACATGAGCGAGCGCGCCTGCGGCCGTGTCCTGTTCCGCAAAAGCTAGCCAGTCCGTTGCTGGTTGCAGCGCGAACTACCGGTACGGCTATTGGATGTGCGCTCACGAGCGCCCCGGCGAAAGGGAGACAGATGCAGACATTTGCCATGAACACCGATATCGCTGATTGCCGGGTGGATCCCGGCCCGATGTCCGCGGCCCGCGCGCATCGAGCGATGCAGATCCACCTGGACTGTTCGGTCGACACCTGCCGGGTCCGCCGACGCGCCCGCGGCATCCTCGTGCAGTCCGGGTCGATGGTCCTCGATCCGCGTGCTGTCCGGTAGCTACGGACCGCCGGAAAATTCGTACTGAATCCGACCCATCCGGTTCGGCGATCCAGGCGAATTCCGTTCCGTCCAATCCCCAGCACGGCTTCGAGCCGTATCGACGGAAGCGAAAGACAACGATGACTGTTATGCGACGTTCGGTTGTGGCGGCGATGATGCTGACCGCGTTGGTGGGTGCCTCGGCCTGTTCGAGCGACAACAAGTCCGACGACAAGACCGCGGCTCCCTCCGCGTCCGCCGCGATGACCACCTCGTCCACCGCCGCATCGGGCGATCTGGTCGGCTCCGGCTGCAAGGCTTACGCCCAGCAGGTGCCGACCGGCGCCGGCTCGGTCAGTGGCATGGCCATGGATCCGGTCGCCACGGCGGCCTCCAACAATCCGCTGCTGACCACGTTGGTCGCCGCGGTGTCCGGCAAGCTCAATCCGCAGGTGAATCTGGTCGACACGCTCAACGGTGGCCAGTTCACCGTGTTCGCGCCGGTCGACGCCGCGTTCGCGAAGATCGATCCGGCCACGGTTGACTCGCTGAAGACCGACTCGGCCACGCTCACCAAGATCCTGACCTATCACGTGGTGCCGGGCCAGGTCACCCCGGACAAGATCGCCGGCACGCACAAGACCGTCGAGGGCGGAAATGTGACGGTCACCCGGAGTGGAGATGACATCAAAGTGGGTAATGCCTCGGTGATTTGCGGCGGAGTGAAGACGGCAAATGCGACGGTGTACATGATCGATACCGTGTTGATGCCGCCGGCCGCGTAACCTCGCCACACCGTAGTTCGGAATGGTCCTTCCCCTTCAGGAGTCGTGCTCGCCGTGTTGCTGCCGCAGATCCATTCCAGATTTGTCCCTGTCAGCGATCGATGCGGAGGTACGCATGCCGAATGAGCCGAAGCTCGCCGCGATCCGCCTGCGCCGCAACACCGGCGAGGGCGGAGCGCCGGTGACGCCGTCGTGCTCGACCGGCGTGGATCCGGAGGAGGCCGCGCGGTCCCGGCGGCTGGTCGAGCTACTCGACGCGATCGGGGGCGGCGATCGCGATGCCTTCACCGAGTTCTATCGGGCGACCAGCCACCGGGTGTTCGGTTTGGCGCTGCGTATTCTGCGTGGTCACGCGGCGGCGGAGGAGATCACCCAGGAGGTGTACCTGCAGGCGTGGTCGCTCGCGTCGGGGTATGACCGCAAGCTGTCCAGTCCGATGGGTTGGCTGATGATGCTGACCCACCGGCGGGCGGTCGACCGGGTGCGGCGCGAGCAGTCTGCCGCCAGCCGCGACATCGCTTACGGCCAAGCCAATCTGGGCCGCGATCACGATGTCGTCGCCGAGGAGGTCGGGCAGCTGCTCGACGAGCAGTCGGTGCTCGACTGTCTGGAGACGTTGACCGCTATCCAGCGGGAGGCGGTCGCGCTGGCGTATTACAGCGGCCGCACCTACAGCGAGGTCGCTGATCACCTCGAGGTCCCGTTGCCCACCATCAAGACCCGGATCCGGGATGGATTGAAGCGGCTCGAGAACTGCCTGACAGGAAGTGATACCTGATGACCGACCCCGAGCGGCCCGGCGCGGACCTGCTCGACCTGGCCTACCCGTACGCGATGGACGCGGTCGCCGAGCTCGAGCGACGCACCATCGAACATCGGTTGCGCGATGCCGATCAGGATACCGCGAATGCCTTCGCCGCCATTGTTTCCGGAGTGCGGGAGACGTTGGCCGCACTCACCGTACTCGATGCGACCGCGCCGCCGGCCACATTGGAGACGACGTTGTTGCGGGCGCTGGACGAGGCGACCAGGGGAACGGTGAAGTCTCGCAACAGGTTCGAGCGGGTGCGGTGGTTGGCGGCCGCCGCCGCGGTGGTTGTGGCGATCGGCGCCGGCGTCGGCGTGGTCGTGTACCGCTCCGCCGATTCCGGTCCGACCGGGCTCACCGCGCAGATGGTGCTCGAACAGCCCGATGTGATGGTGAAGTCGGTTCCGGTGGCCGGCGGCGGCACGCTCACCGTTCGTACTTCGGCCCGGATCTCTGCCGCGACAGTGAGTTTCGAGTCCGTGTCCGCTCCGCCGTCGAATCACTCGTATCAGGTGTGGTTGATTCCGCTCGGTGGGGCCGCACGCTCTGCCGCGGTGATGACCGAGGTGCCGGCCAGCGGTCCGGCCATGGTGACTCGCTTCGATGCCGTGGACACGTTGGCCATCACGGTCGAACCCGTTTCCGGTTCTCCGACGCCTACGGGTTCCGTGATCGCGAGCGTAAACCTCACCTGACCCAGCTGCTTCGCACGCGTCGCAGCTTCCATCCCGACGATAGGGAATCTGCGATGAAACAAGTTGTGGGACAAGCACGCCCGAAACGGGTCGTCAACCTGGCTGCTGCGGCACTGACGGGGGTCTTGGCCGCGCTCACAGTGCTCGGCGTCGGTCATCTGGTCGCCGCGTTCATCGATCCGGCGGCCTCGCCGTTCTACGCGATGGGTGCCGCAGTGGTCGACCATACGCCACATGCGTTGAAAGATGAGGCGATTCGCCGATTCGGCAGCAATGACAAGCTGGCGTTGTTCGTGTCGATGGGCACGGTGATGATCGTATTCGCGGCGATCCTCGGCATTGTGGAGCGACGACGCCCGCTGGGCAGTGCATTGCTGGTGTTGCTGGGTGGTGTGGTGGTGGTGGCCGCGTTGCAACGGCCAACGGCCACAACATGGTTCGCTGTACCGGCACTCGTCGGCGTGATCGCCGGTGTGGTCGTGATGCGAGTGCTCATCCGGCAGATCCCGGACGGTGGTCATCGGCTCAGTGCGGAGTCGGCGGCGACGGTGACTTCTGGCAGCGCTCCATCGAGCGCGGCCACGCGGGGCGGCGGCCGGTCGACTGCTCCACATTGGAATGATGGTGTGCGGGGTGATTCAGAGGTAAGTGGAGCGCCCGTACCGAGTACGGGACGGCATGCGGCGCAGTCGAACGGCGATCTTGGAGTGGGGCCTCACTCTCCGGCCGACGGTGAACAAGAGCTGGATACCAGGCGGCACTCGTCGCCGGTCGACGGTGATCATGCGGTTCGTCGCAGTCCGGACTCAGGCCGCACGAGATGGTGGCGTACTCGACTGAACCGTTACGCGCCGACTGATGATCCGCACGACCCGGAGTCGAACGACCAGACCCGGCCCGGGGGAGGCCGGCAATCTGCGGCCAATGCTGGGTCGGCAGCGTTCGGCAGCGCGGAGGCGCGGGCTCGTCAGGTAGCGAGTGGTGACGCCGAAGCCGGTGATGGACATACAAAGTGGAGCGTTGCGGGAGCGAGCGGCGACGCTGAAGCTGGTGATGGCCGTGGGGTGGGCAGCGTTGCGGGAGCGAGCAGTGATGCTGAAACTGGTACCACGCGTGGGGTAGGGAGCGTTGCAGGGGTAAGCGGTGATGCCGAGGTTGGTGCCGGGCGCGGGGCGGGCGGAGTCGCGGGAGTGAACGGCGATGCCGAGGGTGGTGTCGGACGTGCGGCGAATGGTGATGCGGCGGCGAACGGTGATGCGGCGGCGAATGACAAGTCCGTAGGGGACCACAACGCGATGGAGGGCGCTAGGCCCCGCTCTGCGGTGGACGATGAACACGCGCCGGGTACCGGACGGCACTCGGCACCGGTCAGCGGTGATCGTGGGGTTCGGCGCAACTTGGATCCGGGCGGGCCCCGCGATCCCGGCTCAGGCGGTGGGAAGCGCTCGCCTGGTGAAGGTGCTTCGCGGCGACGGTTTCTGGCGATGGCTGCGGGAGTTGGCGCCTTGGCTGCGGGGGCGGCGGTTGCTGGGAAGTGGATCGGGGCGCGGTTGCACGATGTGGTGGCCGATCGGGCGGGGTTCGTGGTCCCGCGGGCGGCAGTCCCCGCGCCCGCCGCGGGACCCGGTGTGCGGCCGTCGGTTCCAGGTCTGTCGGAGTTCGTCACACCGAACGATCGCTTCTATCGAGTCGACACCGCACTACAACTCCCCGCATTGACGAGCGGCGACTGGCGACTGCGGATCCACGGAATGGTCGATCGCCCCATCGAATTGGACTTCGACCAGCTGCGTCGAAGGACACCGGTCGAACGGCTGATCACCATGACCTGCGTGTCCAACGAGGTCGGCGGCGACTTGGCGGGCACCGCGGTCTGGACCGGATACCCCCTGGCCGACCTGCTCGCCGAGGTGGGCGTGCACCCCGAATCCGACATGCTCCTGTCCCGCAGCGTCGACGGATTCACCGCGAGCACACCGGTTTCCGCGGTCACCGACGGCCGCGACGCCCTGCTGGCGATCGGCATGAACGGCGAACCACTGCCGATCGCCCACGGCTACCCCGCGCGACTGATCGTGCCCGGCCTCTACGGCTACGTCTCCGCCACCAAATGGGTCATCGACCTCGAACTCACCCGCTTCGACCGCGCCAAGGCCTACTGGACCGACCGCGGCTGGGGCGCACAAGCTCCCATCAAAACCGCCTCGCGCATCGACGTCCCCGCCGCCTTCGCCACCATCCCCGCCGGCGAGGTCGTCGTCGCCGGCGTGGCCTGGGCTCAGCACCGCGGCATCGACACCGTCGAAGTCCAAGTCGACAACCAACCCTGGCAACCGGCCACCCTCGCCGACGAATACTCCACTGACACCTGGCGCCAATGGACGTGGCGCTGGACCGCAGCCCCCGGCCCCCACACCCTCCGAGTCCGCGCCACCGACCGCACCGGCGCCCCCCAAACCGACACCCGCACCCCACCCTTCCCTGACGGCTCCACCGGCTGGCACAGCCGCGTCATCACCGTCAACTGACTCGGCACGCGAACCAACCGCCGCCCCGAGGTTCCACCGGCAGCGTGTCAGTCTGTGGTCCGTCGATGGCGGTGCTGCCGATCATTACCTGCGAGGTAATCGTCGTGCTGCCGCGTTGTTCGTAGGATCGGGGAGTGAGTACGCAAACGGCAGGTGATCTGCTGCGACATTGGCGGCTCGAGCGCAGGCTCAGTCAGCTGGAATTGGCGGGACGGGCGGAGACGTCGGCCCGGCATCTGAGTTTCATCGAGACCGGTCGCGCCACGCCTAGCCGGACGATGCTGTTCCATCTGAGTGAGCACCTGGAAATCCCACTGCGCGAACGCAATCGGCTGCTACTCGCGGCGGGTTACGCACCGGCCTACGCCGAACCGTCGCTCGATACGCCCGCGATGGACGCGATCCGCCGGACTATGCGGCAGATCCTCGTCGGCCACCAGCCGTATCCCGCGCTGGCCATCGATCAGAGCTGGACCATGATCGACGCGAACAGCGGTGTCGCGGTGCTGCTGTCCGGCATCGATCCCGCCCTGCTGACCCCGCCGGTGAACGCCCTGCGGTTGAGCCTGCATCCCGACGGTATGGCGGGGCAGATCGTCAACCTCGCGGAGTGGCGCGGTCACGTGTTCGCCCGGCTGTCTCGCCAGATCGAGGTCACCGGCTCACCCGACCTGGTCGAGCTGCGTGACGAACTGCTCGCCTATCCCGGCGACGAAATCGACCCGGCACTACCCGAACCCGACCAGTCCGTCGTCCCGCTGCGTTTTCTGCACGACGGCAACGAACTGTCGTTCATCAGCGTCACCACCGTCTTCGGCACCCCGATGAACGTCACCGTCGCCGAGCTCGCCATCGAATCGTTCTTCCCCGCCGACGAAGACACGATGAAGCGCCTCACCGCCCCATGAACGTCGCCGAGCACCTCGGCGCACTCCTGGGCGTCCCGGTTCACGCGGTCACCGACCTCGGGGCCAGTCACGCGTGGACGCTGCACCGCGCCACCTTGGTCGACGGCCGCATAGTCTTCGTCAAAGCATCCACCGAGCCGAGCACGATCTTCATCGCGGAAGCCGAAGGTCTGCGTTGGCTTGCCACCGGCGCGATCCCGGATGTGCCTGACGAACGCCAAGGATCACGTGAGCCGTTTGATGCGACTGCCGCGAAGGTTGACCGGACAGTCGCAGCTGGAGCGCAATTCACGCCGCTCGAACCGACGGGTGCACGCGCTGCGGGATGGGAGTCCGGCCGTGCATCGGCCGATCCGCCGATGCGTGGATCCGAGGCTCACCCGATGCGTGGATCTGAGGCTCACCTGACGCGTGGATCTGAGGCTCACCTGACGGATGGATCCGAGCCTCACCTGACGGGTGAACCCAAGCCTCACCTGACGGATGGATCCAAGCTTCGCGCGACGGGTGAACCCGAGCCTCGCCTGTCGTCGGCCAGGTCGAGCGATGACTCGGCCGCGCCGAATCAAACGGTCGATCGGGTCGAGCCGAGCCGTGATCGTGATCGTGATCGTCGAGCCCGGCGTTCGACCCGGTCTGATTATCTCGACCGCGCTGACGGGGGCGTGCCTGTCGCCGAGCGATCCCGCCCTGCATCCGAATTGCTGCCCGCGGTGTTGGCCGCGGATGACCGGATGATCGCACTGCCCTGGCTCGAAGAGGTCGGCCCGACATCGGCCGCCGCTGAGCGATTCGGCAGGGAACTGGCGGCGCTGCACGCGAATTCAGCGAACGAGTTCGGTGCACCCTGGGAGGGCTGGATCGCCGAATTGCCCTTGGACAACACACCGTCACCGGGTCCATGGGCGAAGTGGTACGCCGAACGCAGACTCGCCCCATACCTCCCACAAGCCGCACCCCACCTCGGCCCCGACGGAATCCACCTGATCGAAAAGGTAATCGACCGCATCGACACCCTCGCCGGCCCACCGGAACCACCCGCCCGCATCCACGGCGACCTCTGGTCCGGCAACATCCTCTGGACCACCGACCGCGCCCTCCTCATCGACCCCGCCGCCCACGCCGGCCACCGCGAAACCGACCTCGCCATGCTCGCCCTCTTCGGCGCCCCACACCTGGACCGAATCCGCGCCACCTACAACGAAACCCACCCCCTCGCCGAAGGCTGGCGCACCCGCACCCCCCTCCACCAACTCCACCACCTACTGATCCACGTGGTCCTATTCGGCCCCAGCTACCGCTCCCAAACCCTCACCGCGGCAAGCGCGGCCCTAGCGAGCTAACCGCTCACCGAGCGGGACATCACGGAGCGCCCACCGGCGTGTCACTGCCACCAAGTCCCGATCGACAGCAGCCACACCGCCGAGTGGGACTTGACGGTGCTGCTGCCGGCGTGTCCGTACAGCCGTGTCCCGTTCGACGGCAGCTCGACTCGTGAGCGGGACACGGTGCAGCCGTGGGCGGGCGAGTGCGACCATGTCCCCGTCCGGCGGCATCTTGACCAGCGAGCGGGACTTGGCGGCGCTGTTATCGGTGTGTCGGCGCAGCCATGTTCCGTTGGGTGGTAGCCCGATCGGTGAGCGGGACATGGTGGAGCGGTTACTCGCACGATTCCGCTGCTATGTCCCGGTCACCGAGGGGGTCTTCCGGCTTCCATAGGGGTGAGCCACTGGCGGGACCGGACGGCGGTCCATTCGCCGCGGCCATGTCCCGATTGGTGACGGGACATGGCCGTTCATGCTCGGCGGCACGTGGCGGTGTTTCGCGAGTAGTCCCCACCGGTGTGGCGTTAGCGTTCAACTCGCGACGCGCGACATGACCTTCTCCGCGAACCGGGACAGGTTGGCGATCTTGGTGTCGAGGGGTTCGGTGTCTTGTTCGAGGGTGTACGGGAGGCGGAAGCCGACTATGACGTCGGTGACGCCTTTGTCTTCGAGTCGTTTGATGCCGTCGAAGGTGAATCCGTCGAGGGAGATCACGTGGACCTCGAAATCCTTCCGGGTCCCGTATTCGGCACGCAGGGCATCCAATTCGACCAGCAGCTTGTCGAGTTCGGCCCCGTCACCGCCCGCGTGCATCCAACCGTCGCCGCGTTGCGCCGCACGCCGCAGCGCGGGCTTGCTGTGCCCGCCGATGAGAATCGGCACCGGCTCGGTCGACACGGGGCTGATCTTGATCGGCGGAAAATCGTAGAACTCACCGTGGAACTCGAAGTACCCGCCGGCGGTCAGCCCGCGCACGATGTCGATGCACTCGTCCATCCGCGCCCCCCGCTTCTCGAACGGCACATCCATGATCTCGAAGTCATCGGGCCACGGACTGATCCCCACCCCGAGCCCGAACCGATTGCCGCTCAACGCCGCCACCGACGCGGTCTGCTTGGCGACCAGCACCGGCGGACGGATCGGCAACTTCAGCACGAACGGCGTGAACCGCAGGGTCGTGGTCGCCGCCGCCATCGCCGCGCTGAGCACGAACGCCTCGATGAACGGCTTGTCCTCGAGGAACTCCCGATTCCCGTCGGGGGTGTACGGATACTTGGCGTCGGAGTCGCGCGGATAGGCGATGCTGTCGGCGACCGTCATGGACGTGTACCCGGCTTCCTCGGCGGCGCGCGCCAATGGGACGTAGTACGACGGGTCGGTCATGGTCTCGGCATAGGTGAAGCGCATATCAGTCGCCTTCCTGGCGCCGTAGCGCCGCGTGCGCCCCGGCGCGGCGCCCGAAGAACGAGCCCTCACCGAGACAGGTTCCACTCGAATAGCCGCCGGTGTCCTGCGCGATGTTGGACGCGCAGGCGCCGGCGGCGTACAGCCCCTCGATGGTCGATCCGTCGGTTCGGAGCACCTCGCCGTCGACGGTGGTGCTGAGTCCGCCGAGGGTGAAGCCGACGTAGGTTGCCGCGCCCGGGGTCAAATCGAAAGCGCCCCAAGGGCCTTCGGTCAGCGGGGTGATCCAGTCCGGATGCTTGCCGAGCTCGGGGTCGTGCTCGTCGGCCGCGGCGACGTTGTAGTTGGCCAGGGTTTCCTGGAGTGCGCCGACCGGGATGTCGAGCGCGGACTCCATCAACGCGACCGTTTCCCAGCCGTCGATGAACTGCACCATCGGCAGCTCCGGCCAGGACATGTGTTTGCTGTCGACGATCAGGTAGGCGGTCGAATCCGGTTGCGCGACAACCGCTCCCGCCGTGCGTCCGTGGTAGGAGTCCTCGGCGACGAAGCGTTGGCCGGCTTTGTTGACGATGATGCCGTGCAGCAGGGTGTCGGGCGGATAGAACGAGGCGGTGAGGAACGCGCCGTCCATGTGTGCGGTCGCGGCGCCGGCGGATTGGCCGAGCCGGATACCGAGTCCGTCGTCGGTCGGGACGCCCAGCGGCAGGAAATGCTGTGCGAGCCGCGCGGTGTAGGTGGCGAGCATGTCGGGATTCATCACGAAGCCACCCGCGGCCAGCACCACCGCACCCGATACCGCGCCGCCGGGCCAGCTCGCTCCGACGATCCGATCCCCGTCGGCGACAAGCTGATCGACCTTGGTCTCGAAGCGGACCCGGATGCCGAGCTCACGCACCCGCTCGGCGAGTACCCGCATCACCTCGTAACCGCCACGCTCGGCAGGCGCATTCACCTTGTGCCCGCGCGGGGCGGGCCGCGCCTGGTCCAGATAGGGCGAGACCTTCTCGTTCCCGGTCCACATCAACCCCTCGGTGCCCGGCTGCACCACCGCCTTGCCGGGATAGAACGACCGCTCGAAGGTCAGCCCCTGCGACTCCAGCCACGCGAAGTGCGCGACACTGCCCACGCAGTAGGCGTCGACCTTGAGGTGATCCGGGTCGGGCGAGACCGCGGTGAGGTAGTCGCGCATGGCGGCAGAGCTGTCCTCGTGCCCCGTGGCCTGCTGCACCGGAGTGCCGCCGCCGAGATAGAAATGCCCCGCCGCCAGCGCCGATGCCCCGCCCGCGGCGCCGGTGCGCTCCAGGATCAGCACGTCCGCGCCCGCCTCGGCCGCGCCGATCGCCGCGCAGGCACCGGCGATGCCGAAACCGACGACGACTACGTCCGCGGTCTCGTCCCATCGGGTCGGCCGCGACGCGAGCCACGGAACTTCGGTCCCTACTGCCATGGATTCGCGAACCCCTCCGGAATCATCGCGTCGAACATCGCCTGCATGTCCACGGACAGACGCATCAGCTCGAAGCACGACCCGATCGGCCCGCCGTCGAGATAGGCGAACTCCATCCCGACACCGTCGAACTTCCCCCGCGCCAGCACCTCGATCCCCGCCGCCCGCGCCTGCTCGAGCGCACCGTCGAAGTCCTCGGGCACCCACGCCGCATGATGTAGTCCGGGCCCGACCCGATCGAGATGCTCGCTGTACAAACTGACCCCACCGCGCGGCTCGATCAGCTCCAACTGCTGCCCACCCGCATACCCCAGCCCGACCGTGATCGTGTAATCGGCAGGCGCGCCACGCAATTCACACAACTCCGGCCCGAAACGCACATCCGGAATCGTGAACCACTTCGGCACGCCGTACTGATCGCTGAACTGCCGCTGCGCCGCCGCCATATCCCGCACCACCCAGCACAGCTGAAAGATCGGGCCGTCCGCAATCATCGGGTGGACACCTTCACCGAGAAGTAACCGAGTCCGAGGGCTTTTCCCGCCGATGCCGGCCCGACCTGACCGTGAGCAGCAGATGTTCGCAACGTGAACCCGAATACCGCACCGAACCGGTCGCGGGACCTATTGCGGCTCCGGGGCGCCGATGTATCCGCACGACAGCGGGCGTCGAACTTCGACACGGTCGCGGGATTGCCCTGTGCCACAAGGTTTCGGCAGCATTCCGCCCCGATCCTCGCCCGCACCCGCTCGCTTCCCACTTCTTCAACTAAACACGTGTGCTTAACCCAGTCAAGGCCAGGGTTTAGTACAGTCCACTTATGCTGATCGCCGATTCGCGCGCGTCCCTGCTCGACGCGGGGGAGCGACTCATCGCCGAACGCGGAGTCGAGGTCCCGCTGCGGGAGATCGCCGCCGCCGCGGGTCACCGCAACAACTCCGCGGTGCACTACTACTTCGACTCCCGCCACGGCCTGATCGAAGCCATAGTCGACCGCCGGATGAACTGGCTCGAAGAACGCCGCATGCACCTACTCGCCACACACGAGGCCGACGGCACCGCACACGAGATCAACACCCTGGTCACGATGCTCGCCGCACCGATCCTCGACCTCATCACCCAGGACGATGTCACCCACTACGGCCGCTTCCTGGAGGTCGTGCGCGCCCACCCCGTGGTCGCCGACCCACGCCGCCTCGCCGGCACCGACCGCGCCGCCGTCCGCATCATCGCCACCCGCCTCGCCACCGCCCTCCCACAACTCACCCAACGCCGACGCCGCCAACGCCTCGAAACCATGGCCACAGTCATGTTCGCGCTCATCGCCGACTACGAACGCACCCTCGAAGCAGGCATCCGCAAACCCCACCCCGACGACGCCACCGAAATCACCGACATGATCGTCGCCATGTTGACCGTGCCCACCCCCGACACCAAGCCCACCAGCCGCCGCAGCTGAGTCGCCGACACGTTTCGGCAGCCCGCGTTACAGCGGTGCCCGCCGGTCCAGGGATCTAGCGTGCCCGCTCGGCATTGCTAGATGTCTCCGAGCCAACCCCCGCCGCACACCTCTTGATTTCCCGCACACGTAATCGCATGCAATTCGGTATGCGAGAAATCAGGAGATGTGCGGGAACGTCGGCTGCATCTGTCTGGCGCGGTGCATCGGAGCGAGTCGCCACACGCCGCCGTATCTGTCGCACGGCGGATGGCTTGAGCTCGGCGAGTTCTGGGAGCGCAACCGCTACCAGGTTTATCAGGGCGTGGCGGTGCCGAGTTGGCGGAACCAGGCGGCGTGAACGACCGGGAAGTCTCCGGTGGTGGCGATGTGTCAGGATCGCGTGCTCGATTCGGCGTGGACAACCGAGGCCGCTCGAGCAGTTGAGTGCGCAGGTTCGTATCGAGGTGGGTCGTTTTCGACCTCACGGTCGGCGGCCCGTTGGCGCGATAAGCGCATTTCCTATGACGGACAACGGCGTGTCGATCGTGATGACGCGCGCTGGCGCACGATGCGACGGCACCATCTGCTGCCTGCTGCCTGCTGCCTGCTGCCTGCTGCCTGCTGCCTGCTGCCTGCTGCCTGCTGCCTGCTGGTGCGCACCGTGTCGTCTAGCTCATCTACTGTGACGGACAACTCCGTGGGGATCGTGATGACGCGTTGGCGTCCGTTCGATGCGCGCGAAGGCCGCAATCATTGCGCACCGCGGTCGGCCCATCCGCGCCATCTCGCCCACACGCAACAGCTCGGTTGTCCGGAGTGATGCCCCCGCTGGGATACGGTCGCTGGGTGGAACTACTAGGCATTCATCACGTGGCGATCATCGCGTCCGACTATGTGCGGTCGAAGCGGTTCTACACCGAGACACTCGGCCTCGCTGTGATCGCCGAGCATTACCGGTCGGCCCGCCGCTCGTACAAGCTGGATCTGGCCATCCCGGGTGGCAGCCGGATCGAACTGTTCTCCTTCCCCGAACCTCCGGACCGGGCGAGCTGGCCGGAGGCGGCAGGGCTGCGGCATTTGGCGTTCGCGGTCCGCGACGTCGCCGCCACCCTCGACGAACTGGCCGCGAAGGGTGTCCGCACCGAGGAACTGCGCACCGACGAGGTCACCGGGAAACGCATGGCGTTCTTCTTCGACCCCGATGACCTGCCCCTGGAACTCTACGAAGTCTGATTCATCCCGCGCGCCCGCCGCGCCAATTCGACTGTCGCGGCGCGCAACTCGTCGATCGCGCCGATCGGCTCCGCGTAACCGACCCGGGTCCGCGCCACCCCGCGCGGGGTCACTACCCGCAGGTCCAGCCCGTACCGGTCCGCGCGCTCGCAGCTCGCCTCGGTCGCGTCCGGATACCCGCCCAACCCCTGCGCCATCGCCAGCAACGCCGGCGCGTGATCGTCGTTGAGGTGCACGATCGCACCCGCCGCGACCGGCACGATCGGATCCGGCGCTACCGCGGCGTACTGCTCCGCGGTCGCCGAATCCATCCGCCCGTACCCGCCGACCCACCGAACCCGGCGCACCCGCAGCACCCACACCGAGAAATCGCTGTAGTCGATATAGAACTTCGCCGCCGGCACCGCCGCGAGATGTGCCTCCCGCGCCGCGTCGACCTCCGCGCCCACCGGCCGCTCCACCACCCCGGCCAGTGTGATCCTCGTCCCCGCCAGCGGATCCGCGGGCGCGTCCGGCGCGACGATCGCGAGACTGGCCCGCTGATCGCCGGCCAGGTTACGACCGTGCTCGGCCATCCGCGACACGCACAGCACCGGCTGCCCGTCCAGCAACCCGTACGTCACCAGCGACGCCCACGGCGTCCCGTCCTCGCTCAAACTCGCCAGCGTCGCCGTATTCGTCGC
Source organism: Nocardia colli (assembly GCF_008704205.1). Classification (GTDB taxonomy): domain Bacteria; phylum Actinomycetota; class Actinomycetes; order Mycobacteriales; family Mycobacteriaceae; genus Nocardia; species Nocardia colli. Next base: position 585,700 of record NZ_VXLC01000003.1, read on the forward strand.
GGCGGCAACGGTTCTCGCCTCCTCGGCGGCCGACGGGCGGGCCGGATTCGCCACCGGCGCGGTCGGCTGCGGGATGGAGGGAGCGTCGCCGGGGTCACCGTGGTCGAGGGTCATGCCGTCTATCTTCTCCTGCCCCACCGACAAGTCGCCAGCGGCCCATTCCCCGGCTCGGCATGCGTAGTGCGGCCAATGGATCGGATTGACCGCGCGGATCGCGCCCGGATAGACCAGACTTGCCGAGTGACCCGATACGCATTCGACGCCGACCACAACGTGATCGTCGCCATCTGGGCGACCGGACGCGGTGACCTCGCCCAGGCGGTGGCCACCCTGCCCCGGACGGTAACCCATGATCAGGCAACAAATCTGGCGTCGAACCTGACCACGCTGTCGCGGTTCCACTGGCGCACCTACACCCATCCGGCCAGCGCGGCCGGCGACCCCGACATCCCCAACAGCGAAGCATGGCGCCGCGCCGAAGAACGCCGCAACTTCAAAGAGGTCGAGGCCGGCATCCGCAGCCCCAACCTGCCCTCCGAAGAAGGACTCGTCGTCTCCTACAGCGGCGTCGTCGAATCCGCGCACCGCGTCGGCCGCACCCTCTACGACATCGACGACCTCACCCTGCGCGACACCATCGCCGCCGAGGTCAGCAACGAACAGGCCGCCATCGAATCCGCCGAGCGCGGCGACCTATCCGGACGCGCCCGCCAAGCCGTCGAAATGTCGCGCCCCGACGTCTCCCCGGCCCAGGTGCAGGCCGCCGACGACCTCTTACGCGCCGATCCGCTCGGCTCCATCGAACTGTTCACCGAACTCGACCCCGCCTCGGCCTCCGTCGCCGCCGCGCACTGGCTGCTCGCCGCCGCCGAAGTAGCCGGCGAAATGGCCGGCGTGCCCTGCACCGACGTGGTCGTGGAAGCAGACGACATCGAAGCCCTCCAAGTCGAAACCCCCACCCTGGTCCTGGAACGCCTGGACGCGGGGGAGAGCCCGACCGAGGTCGTCGTCGACCTGATCGCCGAAGCCATGGCCGTGCACGAAGGCCGCGTCCCCGCCCCGTGGGCGGTAGTCGGCCGCGTCGCCGAAATCGAAGAGCAAGCGCGCAAATTCGAGGTCGACGCCGACACCCGCGAAGCCATGCTGGCCGGCTTCCGCATCAGCCGCCTCGACCCCTCCCGCCCCGCCCTCGACCTCCTCGAAGACCTCCTCGACGGCATCCGCGGCTGCCTCCTCCTCTACGCAGCCCACACCGACGACCCCGACGTGGAAACCCTCTTCACCGCCGACGTCCGCCTGGAAGCCGACGCCGACCCCGAACACCTCCTCTGAACCCGCCGTACCGAGCCCCGGCCTGGCCTCGCACCTCGAGGCCGGGCCGTCCGTATCTATCGGCCCGGTACACGCGTCTGACCACCGAACTCCGCATCGCCAGCTACGCAGGTGCGAACAAAACGTCGTGCGCGACACCTTCGAGCCCCCATCGAACGGGGCATCACTGCGCCGAAACCCCGCCAAAGAGCGCACAGATGTCCCCTTGGACGGTCTGTCCAGATACGAACGGGACGTAGCTGCGGCGACACGCGAGTGATGGCTCGGTCATGTCCCATTCGTGCATGAACGATCGCCTGCGTGGCGGGTGGCGGCAGAGCGCGAGAGGTCTCGCCGGGTTGTGCCACTCGCGGAATCGATCGGGGCGGCTCGGGCGATACGTAGTGGGGGACATGTTGGACCGCCACCGACCGGGACATGGCTGCGCCGAACCGGGCCTATGAGCTCAGCGATGTCCCGTCAGACAGTCGGTCAGGACTTGAACGGGACATGGGTGTGGCGACACGCGGGAAAGCCCGTCGCTACGTCCCGTTCGACGAAGGCCTGGCGCAGAGATTCGCCGGCGGCTGATCATGGGACAGCGACCGACTGTTGGCGGCCGCCTATGAGTGGGGCCTGCACGTCCAATGGTGCTGGGCTGTGCGGTCGTTTCAGGACTGATGATTGGCTCAGCTTTGATCGGTGTTGGACGCCGATGGCTGACAGCGGCACGGCTTCTGATTTCCCGCATGCAGACTTGCCGCGATGACACGCGTGCGGATGTCAAAAGGCGTGCGGCGGAGCGGTGATTACGAGGGAGCTACTTGGCTGCCTGGTCGGTGACGGGGTCGGTGCTCAGCCACTTGAGCAGACCTTCGTAGACGGCGTGGTGGTTGAGGAGGGTGAAGTGGTTGGCGGCGGGGATGTGCAGGCCGTTAGAGTCGTCGAAACCTATGCGGCGGGCGCGGTTTCGGCCTGCGGCGCTGGGGGTGAGGACCAGGCCGTCACCGATGATGCGGCCGAGGGGGTGGCGGGGGCTGCGGGTTATGCAGGCGGTGACGAAGTAATGGTCGGCGCCGGGGAGGAGGGGGACCTCGCGGATCGCTCTGCGGGTCAACGCATCTGTGTCGGAGCCGCTCCAGTCCTCGTCTACCAGGGAGCCTTGTCGCAAGTCGCGGATTCCGGCGCTGCGGCGGCGCAGTAGACGGCCGAACGGGCGGGTCTCGGGGACTCGGACCAGCGCGGCGGACGCGTAATGGACGAGTTGCTCGAGCGGCGCGCCGAGATGCGGCGAACCGAGACAGACAACATGGCGAACCTTGCGCACCCACGCCCGCCCGGACTCGCTCGCGTCGAAACACGCACCACGAGCGATCAACCCGCCCATCGAATGACCGACCAACGACAGCTGCTCGATCTCGACCGGCCAATGCTCGACCAACCGCTCCAGCAACTCACTCAACTGACGAGCGTTCTCGGAAATGTGCAGACCGCTGTTGTACCGAATCTGCAAGGTGCTGTAGCCGAGATCCTGCTCGAGCCCTTCGGCATACGTCGTCCGCCCGCCCAGCCGCCACGCGTGCTCCGTCTCGACCAGCCCGTGCAGAAAGACCACCACTCGCCGGCTCGGTTGCGCGACATAGTCTCCGATCTGCTCGGGCGGCACCGGATCCCCGTCCACGCGCAACGTCATCGGCCCGGCGAGGATGGGACGCGCATCCTCGAGATCGTCCCCGATCAAACCCTGCAACGCGCCGAGGAACCCTGCCCCGAAGACCGTCCGCGACGGCGCCTCAACGCCAGGCAGGTCCGCCGTGCGCTCGGCCAACCGCCCCGCCGCAACGGCTGTCCCGCTCACGATCCGATAGACGCTGTCGGCGATCGCGTCGTGCACGACCTCGACCGGCACCGCCGCTGGGCCGACTCCGAGCCGCACCGCCGCGAACACCCGTCCGGCGATCGCGCGGTGCACGGACGCGATCCCGTCCACCGCCCCGCCGAGCTCGTCGCCCGCCAACCGCGCGAGGGCCCGGACCTCGGCCTGTCGCTGGTGCGTCTGCTCAGTCATAGGTTCAGTGTACAAGCGTGCACTGAAACCGTCTCGTCAACCGTAGACTGCCGCGTCTGCGCTGGTAGTCCACCGGATCTGAGCTTCGATGCAATCCGCCGGGGCACTCCGAATGGGCTGACCCGAGACGGCATCCTCGACAACGTCACCCTCTACTGGCTGACGAACACGGCGGTCTCGCGTCTCTACTCGGAGAACAAGCCGCCGTTCCTGACGGTCAAGGGCGTCTCGATAAACCCGGGCAGGAGCCCAGCGGCGCGACGTCCCACCGCCGAAACCGCGCAGACCGCTGTGATTGAACAGACCGTCCTCCTCGGTCGAACTCGGAATACCGATCTCAGGAAGGCTGCGGCACCCGGGTCACTCCGACAGCGGGCTCGACAAGACTGCCCAGATACAACACCCCGTCCTGCTCCACTACGCCGGTCACCATCGCGAAGTTCGTCCCCTCGGTCTGCAAGTCGTGCACGACGTTGCCCGCGAAGTCCACGCCCATCACCCAGACCGTCCGCGCCGGCTTCGGACGCATCCACTCGGGAAGCGCCCACACCACGCGACGCAGAATGCCAGGCAGCGGAAGAAGCCGGTCCAGCAACGGGTTTCGAGACGTCGGCAAGGTGATCCAGACGAGACCGTCGCTGCCCAGACTCATGTTGTCCGGGAAGCCGGGAAGGTTCTCGATGAGGTAATCATGGGTGCCTGCCTTCGGCCCCGAAAGCCAATACCGCGCAACCCGATAGCCGCCGGTCTCGGCGACGACCACGCACGAGCGGTCCGGGGCAAGCACCACTCCGTTCGCGAAAACCAGTCCGTCGAGCAAAGTTTCGACCGTGCCGGACGGATCGCGACGGAACAGCCGGCCGGTCCTGGAATGCTCGAGTAGGTCGCCCATGTACTCGGCCAGCGAGTAGCGGCTCGACGAGGACGAGAAGTAGATGGTCCCGTCGACATCGCGAACGACGTTGCTGGCGAACGGAATCGGCTCACCGTCGAGTTCGCCGACCAGTACCTCCAGTGTCCCGTCCGGATTCAATTGCAGTAGTCCGCGTTCGAAATCGCAGATCAAGATGGTGCCGTCCGGATCGGCGTGCAAGCCCAGCGGACGTCCGCCGGTATTCACCAGCTCACGCACGTCACCGCTGGACGGATCGATGCTCAGAACCGATCCATCGGCGACGCCGGCAACCAGCCGTCCGTCCGGCCCGAGCACGACATCCTCGGGGCCCACGCCGGGCAGCTCGAGCCGGGTGAGGGCGGGAAGTGCTGGCGTACTGCGGGTTTGGCGTGACCGCGGGGGAGCGGGCGGTGGTGTCCAGCGCTGCGGATTCATTGTCGTTGTGGGCACGACTCAGCGTAGCGCCGGGTCAGTGGACGTCTCGGCGCAACGGCGGGGTAGGGGAGTCATGGGCGTTGGGAGGGCTGGTGGACAGGGCGGGGATCGGTGGTATTGCGTGGAGGAGTTGACGATGGGGGCTCTCGATGGAAAAGCGCAGACCGAGGCTGGGGTCGAGCGGGAGACTCAGTACTAGCAAACGAAACATTGTCTTACGTAGATATGCGCATCTAACCATGTGATCTCCGTCCATCGTAATCTCACCAAACCTTGTGGTCACGACTAGAGATCGCATAGACGAGGGGAGGGGTGCAATCTCGTCGAGTATTGACTCGGCCATGCCAACCCCTGTCGCAGGTGGTTCAGGTTCGGCCTGGGCGAGCTGTCGACGGCGGCGCGGAATGGTCCAGGCGACGCCGACATGGGCGGTCTGTGCTCCGCATGTCCTCCCATGCGAGGGGCGGGACGCCTCGCCGACACGGCGCTGACCGCCGTCCGAACCCTGGCAATGTCGCGAAAACGCGCCTCAACCGGCAAGATGCCGCCGCCGCGAGCTAGGCCTGTACGGGCACTCCCACTGCTCGACGAGACTGTCGGTCGCCGACCACGCGCCGTGGCCGGATCGCTCTCTATTGGCTCCCGGGGAACCGCAACGAGAAGGGCCCTTGAAGCCAATGCGTATCCCGAGAGCCGGTGCAGCTCCCGAGATGCGCGTGGGAAGGAGTGTGGGACGCCAGCACACTTACGGCTGATGCGTGATCGAGTACCACAGCACCGCGAGCGTGCCGAGGACGAACAGTGGCGACAGGACCCACGTTTCGAGCTTGTTCCCGGTGCGGTCGATGATCGGCACCCGGGTGCGGAGCTTGAACGGCCAGAAGAGCCGGCAGCCGCGGTCAGTGAGGCAGTCGCCGACCAGGTGCACGAGGGCGCCGAGGCCGACGGAGAAGGGCAGCCAGACGGGCTTGTCCGAGATCCAGTGGTCCATGGCGAAGGTTCCCGCGACGGCGAGGACCACGATGGTGCCCCACGCCTCGATGCCGTCACCCGGCGGGCACAGGTGAAGCGCGCGTACAGCGAGCGCCAAGAGGAAGAAGACGAGCCCGAGGGTGAACCAGCGTCCGATCCAATGCTCACCCGCCCACGTGCCGTAGGAGACGGCGGCGACGAAGGCGAAGGAATGGGTGGCGTGGCGGTGCCCGCCGGAGATCCACGAGATCAGCTTGCAGAGGTAGTACGAGACCGGACCGAGCACATGCGCGATCGTTCCTTCCGGATGGTCGGCGTCCGGCAACAACGCCGCACCGGCCGTCAGGAATGTTCCGAGCAGCAGATCGACGGGGCCGAGATGTCCTGATACACCTTGGATTGTCGGGTAGGTCAAGATCGCGACGGGCAGCGCCGCTGCTGCCCCCGACCAGGCCAAAGCGCCACTGGTCGCATGAGAATGTCCTAGCACCGGTTGAAGGTTAGTTCACCGCAGCGTCGTTCAGCGAATGCGTGTTCAGTGATCTTGTGCGGCGGGCGAATTGGGGGATAGGCAATCCGTGGCGATCGGGATCGGCTGCGGCACAGAAGCAGTGGACACTGCCGGCGAGGGTAGGGGAGTGTGCTGAGTGGATTGTGTAAGGTGCGTTGATATCTGGCGGGGGAGTATGGGCCGATTGCCGCACGGAAGAGCCGTCGTCCATCGAGGGAGCGGGTCTCCTCGTTGACGGATGAAGTAAGAAAACATTGTGGTACCTAGACGTGCGTATATATGCATATAAACGCTATTAGTCGTCCATCGACCAACAAAACTGACGGTATAGAACTAACTGCACAAAGACGGGGAGGGGTCGCTAGCCGAACCGTGTGCGGCTAGTCGAATCCTCGCGGGCAATGGAGTGCGACGCGTCAGCGCACAAGCCGGAAGAACGCCCGAACATCCTCGACGAACAGCTCCGGCTGCTCGAACGCCGCAAAGTGCCCACCCCGCGCCGGCTCACTCCAGTACCGAATATCGCTGAACCGCCGAGCCGCCCACCGCCTGGACGGCCGTTGCAACTCCTTCGGGAACACCGAGCACCCGGTCGGTACATCCACGGTGTCGCGCACCGCCCCGGAAATCCACTCATCGACCTGCGCGATGCTCTCCCAATACAACCGAGCAGCGGACGCACCCGTACCGGGCAGCCAGTACAGCATGAGATTGTCGAGCAGCTCGTCCCGAGTGAGCACGTTCTCCGGATGCCCGTCACAGTCGGTCCAAGACCAGAACTTCTCGATGATCCACGCACACAACGCAACAGGGGAGTCCACCAGCCCGTACCCGGCCGTCTGCGGCCGAGTGGCATGCATCCTGGAGTACCCGGATTCCCACCGTCCTGCCTCCTCGAGCGTGCGGAGCGCGGTCTGTTCCTGCTCGGTGAGATCGTCGAACGTGTCCGGATCGGGCGGCGCGAGCGGCGGCACGAGGTGTATCCCGACAACGTGCTCGGCATCGAGTTGAGCGAGCCGAGTGGACACGCTGGTACCCCAGTCGCTGCCCGCCGCGCCATACCGCTCGTATCCGAGCTGTTCCATCAGCACGGCCCACGCCGCGGCGATCCGATCGATACCCCAGCCGGGCTCGCTCGGCCGGTCACTGAAGCCGTATCCAGGCAGGGAGGGGCACACGAGATGGAACGCGTCAGCGGGATTCCCGCCGTACGCAGCGGGATCGGTGAGCGGCCCGATCACTTTGCCGAACTCGATGATCGACCCCGGCCACCCATGTGTGAGCACGAGCGGTAGCGCGTCCGGTTCCGGGGATCGCACATGCAGGAAGTGGATCCCGAGCCCGTCGATCTCGGTCCGCATGTTGGTGAGTGCGTTCAACCGTGCTTCGGTGGCCCGCCAGTCGTATTCGTCCGCCCAGTACGCGCACAGTTCCTGCACGTACGCCAACGGCACGCCTTGCGACCAGTCCTCGACGGTCTCCCGCTCCGCCCACCTTGTCGCCCGTAACCGGGCCTGCAGATCCGCGAGCTCCTGCTCGGGTATCTCGATCCGAAAGGGCTGCAACACCTGTCCCGTCACGGCCGAGCATGCGGGTTGACGATCCGATCCAGCGCGTGCAGATCGGATTCGAGCGTGTAGAACACCCGCAACGCCCCGAGGAACGCGAACAACCCGCAGACGCACAACGCCACGATCGATGCGATCACCGTCTGCTGCTGATCGGGATTCAGGAACGCCACGCCCGCCGCCACCCCGAAGAGCGGCACCGAGGCCGCGATCCCGAGGTAGATCCGGCTACGCCGGGCCAGCCGCCGCAGCTGCGCCGACTCGGCGGGGGAGTTGCGGCCCGCGGCAACTAGTCCCGGGTAGTACCAGCGCAGTACGAAGAACGTCACCGGGAAGTAGGTGTACACCACCGCCACCGCGGCCGCGACCAGGTGCGAGGAGATCAGATTGAACAACAACCCTGCCGACAGGTCGGCGATGTCGTGGAGCTTGATCAGGAACACCACCAACGCCAGCAGCCACCCGGTGAACGCCACCGCCGCAATGCGATCACTGCACGCCAGAGTGTCCGCGCGCGCTTTGGTCAGCGTCTCCTCGCTGTACTGCTTCCCTTGCCGCAGCCCGTGCGGAACGAGGAACACCAGCCGACACCAATACAGCAGAATCGCAACGCCGACGGGATATCCGACGGCCGCGGCGATCAACCCGAGCTTGGTCAGCTGCGCTTGCCCGTCGGGCCCGAGTTCGAGGTCGAGCAGTTTGGTGTTGTGCCCGGCGAGGTACAGCCCGCCGAGCATCTGCCCGAGCGCGCTGGACAACGTCACCACCGGCATCGGCCGCATCCGCAGCCGGCCGCGCAGACTGCGCTTCGGCGGGTCGACGAGGTCGCGGGCGGTCCGATCCAGGGTGAGTTCGAGGTGCTGCGCGAGATCGGCGCCGGACGCGTAGCGGTCGTCGCGATCGGGGGACAGGCAGGTCAGCAGCGCATGCCGCAGAATCTGCGGGCAGTCCGCCGGCGTGGTCGCCTGTACGCGTTCGTCGATCGGCTTGCGCCGCAGTTCGATCATTCTGGTGAGCGAGGTATCGGACTCTCCGATGCCGAGCTCGTCGCTGAAGGGCAGCCGCCCGGTGAGTAATTCCCACAGGACGACCGCGAGCGCGTAGAGGTCACTGCGGGTGTCGAGGTCGGCGGCGGTCGTGGCCATGTTGGGGTGGCAGGCCTCGAGCTGCTCGGGGGACATGTACGCCAGCGAGCCGCCGAAGTAGGCCACCGGGCTCGCACCCGGAATGTGCGCGCTGAAGCTGATATTGAAGTCGGCGAGCTTGGGTTGCCCGTCCGCGGTGAGCAGTACGTTGGCCGGTTTGATGTCGCGGTGCAGTACGCCGGCCCGGTTCGCGTAGTCCAGCGCGGTGGCGAGCCGGCTACCGAGCCAGGCCACCGCCTCCGACCAGCTCAAGCGCGCCAGATCAGCCCGGGTGGCGGAGGGTTGCGGTGTCAGCACCCCACCGGAGGTGACCGAGGCGTCGACCGCGTCGAGCAGCAACTGCCCGGTCCGGCGCGCGACCGGGGTACTGCGCACCAGCCGCAGCACGCCGAGCAGCGTGCCACCCGGCACATACTGCATGTACATGAGCTTGAGATGCTGCGCCTCGATCTGCCGCTGATCGAAGACCCGCACGATGTGGTCGTGATCGAGCTGCGCCAGCGTCTGCGGCTCGCTCCCGCGGTCTCGCGAAATCTTCACCGCCACAAGCCGTTGCATCGACCGCTGCCGCGCGAGGAACACCCGCGCGAACGCGCCTTGCCCGAGCGCGATCAGTAGATCGAAGTCATCGATGGTGGCGCCGGGCGCGATGGTGTCGAGCGCGTTGACCGCCGTCGGGTCCGAGAGCAGCGTGGTGCGGAAGTTCTCGGCGGCCAGGATGTCGGTGTCGAGCTGGGTGGCGAGCTGGGCCATCTGCGCGGCGAAGTCCTGCTCGTACTCGGTGAGGTCGAGTGCGGGGTCGCCGCCGCGGGTGCGTGCGGTGATCTCCTCGTAGATGAGGTCCGGCGGTAGCGGGGCGGCGTCGAGTTCGGGGAACTGGGCGCGATAGTCGGCGAGGCGTTTGCCGTGGTGGGTCTGCTGCCAGCGATGGTGCAGGTCTACCTTGATCAACTCGATCAGCGCCGTGCGGCGCAGCCCGCCCTCGACAGGCAGGTGCGCGGCCAGGTCCGGTGGCTCGGCCGCGTCCTCCCATGCACTGTCGAATCCAACAACCAGTCGCGTCAACGCAGTCTGCGTCGCCGCCACCCGGTCCATCTCCATGTGGCCCACCCGATCAAAAATGGCTTCCCGAGCCCCCACCCGAGAATAAACGATCATCACGGCCGTAGCCGTCGAATTACCTGCTACCGCTAGTTCTGCGGTCGGACATCTGCGCTAGGCACCACCGAAGTGATGTGCAACTAAGTGTTGCGCGTCCGGGTTTCGTCGGTTAGCGTCATGCGCAACAAGTTGTTGCGAATCAGAGGAGTAAGCATGGAGCACGGCCAGATCGAACGCACGATCTACGTCGAAGCCGCCCCGGAGGTCGTCTACGAGGTGATCAGCAGCCCCACCCACCTCAGGGAGTGGTGGCCCGACGACGCCGACCTCGAACCGGTCACCGGCGCCAGCGGCACCCTCACCTTCGGCACGGGGGACGAGCGCGACGTCGTCTCGATCACCGTGGTCGATGCCGAGCCACACCGGCTGTTCTCCTTTCGCTGGACGCATCCGGCCGGCGAAGTCGCGTCCGTCGGCAACTCGCTGTTCGTCACCTTCGAACTCGCCCCCTCCGGAGCCGGCACCACGGTCCGGATGACCGAGACCGGATTCCGCGAAATGGGCTGGGAGATCGCCGTTCTGGAGCAACAGTACAACGACCACGTCTCCGGCTGGGGCGCCTATCTGCCGCGTCTCGGCGAGTACGCCGTGCGCTTGGTCGCCAGCCGATGAACGGGACCGTCGACGACGACCTGTGGTCCGCGATCGGCGACCCGACCCGACGGCGCATGCTCGACCTGCTCCTGGCCGACGGCGAGGGGACCGCGACCAGTCTCAGCGAACAACTACCCGTCACCAGACAGGCCGTTGCCCGTCACCTCGGCGTCCTCGATCGAGTCGGCCTGGTCCACGGGTCACCCGAGGGCCGGGAACGGCGCTACCGCGTCGACGACGCCCAACTCGCCCGTGCCGTAGCCCAACTCAACGCGGTCGGCACGACCTGGGATGCCAGGCTCCAGCGCATCAGGCGGATCGCCGAAGCCATTCAACGCAGCAAGCAGCAGTAGAAGAGGAATCGAAATGGTGGATATTCTGCACCGGGTCGGGGTCAAGTCACACTCCGTCGACGACGTGTACGCGACGCTGACCTCGGTCGACACATTGGCCGGCTGGTGGGCCAGCGACACCAAAGGGGACGCCGGCGCCGGGGGAGTCATCGAGTTCCGGTTCACCGCAGGCGGATTCGACATGAAGGTGGTCGACCTGCAACCCGGTAAGCGGGTGCTGTGGGAGGTTGTCGGCGGGCCCGAGGAATGGATCGGCACCGAAGTCGTTTGGGACCTGAAGCGCGAAGACGGGTACACGATCATCCTGTTCAAGCATCAAGGCTGGAAGGAGCCCGGCGAGTTCATGCACCATTGCAGCACCAAGTGGGCGACTTACCTGCTGAGCCTGAAGCAGCTGGTCGAAACCGGAACGGGCGCACCGGATCCGCACGAGCTCCGCATCGGCAACTGGCTCTGATCCAGGTCGGCAGGGGATGGCTCCTCGGACATGGGGTGAGTGTGCCAGGGGGCACCGACATCGCCTCAGATTGACATAATGTTGATTATCGGCGTAGAAACGGGCGTGGATAATCGAGGGTGCGCCGGTCGTTTACGGCGGTGTTTGCAGTGATTCGCGTGCGTTCGCCTCGACCCCTCCGAGTCCTGCCTCCGTTAGGTCCACGGAGTGTTGATGTTGTCCGGCATGGATCGCTGTCGATCTCCCCTTGGCCGGGTTTATCGCTGATGTAAATATTCCTGCCAGAACCTGATTTGGCCGGAATGTCTTGGGCGGGTTCTGGATTGGGGTTTCGGGGGCTTCTCCCCTAGGCCTACTGCCCTACCTTTGAATCGTCACAGTGACGTTTTGAAGGTAGGGCAGTGGACCTTGAATTGCATTGCGTGGCAGTCGCTCTGGCTAGATTCCGCCGTTTCCGTAGTAGCCGCCGAGGAGTCTGCGGCGGAGCCGGCGATTCTTCTCCGCGTCGGCGGCGGTCTTGTCGGTCGAGTCGGCGGGTCGCTCATCGGGTCAGGTCCACCTGTGGGGCCAGTTGCGAGGCCAGGTGTTGTTGACTGGCTCTGTTTTCGGATGCCAGTTGTCGGTCATGCTGGGCGGGTGTTGATACGTCGGCTGGTTGCGCTGTATGTCGGGTTGTGGTTGTACGGGCTCTCGATGGCCGTGATGGTGCGGGCCGGGCTCGGGCTGGATCCGTGGGATGTGTTCCATCAGGGTGTGGCGCGGCATGTGCCGCTCAGCTTCGGCACGGTGACGGCGTTGACCGGGATCGCGGTGCTGCTGGCGTGGATTCCGTTGCGGCAGCGGCCCGGTCTGGGCACGGTCAGCAACGTTGTGGTCCTGGCGATCTCGGTGGATGTCGGGCTGTGGCTGTTGCCTGCGTGGGACATGATCGTGGTGCGGATCGGCGCGATGGGTGCGGCCGTGGTGCTCAATGCGATCGCCACGGTGCTCTACATCGGCGCCGGGATGGGTCCCGGTCCACGAGATGGACTGATGACTGGCCTGGTTCGCCGGACCGGGGTTTCGGTGTGGGTGGTGCGGACCTCGATCGAGGTGACGGTGCTGGCGATCGGCTGGGTGCTCGGTGGCAGTGTCGGGATCGGGACGCTGGTCTACGCGTTCGGCATCGGACCGCTGATTCAGCTTTTGATCCCGCTGGTGAATCGTCACCTGCCCGGCTTCCAGGACAAGGCGGCCGAGCAGATCGCGGTCGTCGCATCGGTAACGGCCGCACAAGACGACAGCTTGCTCGCGCGTGAGTGAACCCGCCCGAAGGTCAACGGGACCTGGCTGCGGGATTCACCGAGTAGCGCCACTGCCACGTCCCGTTGATCTTGTGTCTGCGTGCCCCTTGGCGCGGTGGACTGCTCCCCCGCTGGTTTGACGGCACCACAGGAACCCATCCATAAAACGTCACTGTGACGTTAATGGGGTAGTTTGAACCCCTGCGTCAGGTCGCGACTTTCTCGTCTTCCAACGATTGGCGGACCTGCTCACGCAACTCTGGCCCATCCTCGTGCTTGTGTACCGAGACGGCGTGCTCGCTGGCGGCCTGCACGACTTCATCCTCTTCGCCGGAGATGGTGAGCGTGCAATTCGTCTCGCTTGGGAACTTGCGGCAGTCGGCTACTTTCCTCGTCATCGGACGAGCCTCCTGAGAGAGATCAATGGTTCTGCCTCCTACGGTAGACCCGTCGGTGATCAACCAGGCACTATCCGCGGCATCAGATGGCCCGGCGTAGCAAACTCCTAGAGTTCGGTAGATTCGGCAAGTCGCTGCGGCTCGTCGGCATGGGTGTGCTTCCACCGCCCCCATAAGCCGCCCATGATCACCAGGGCGATCACGACCGCGCTGTGCAGCGCCCACAGCGCGAGCCACGGCCGCAGGAATCCGACTTCGGTGTACTGCCCGCGGTCGCCGACGCAGTACATCGAGAAGTTGGTGCTTTGTCCGTCGGAGTCGTGGAAGGTGTCGGAGACGACGATCGGCTCGGTGTAGGGCGCGTGGCAGAACAGCGGCGCGGTCAGTTTCGCCTCGCCGGGCCAGATGGCGACAGGCAGCACGGTGCCGAGCATCGCGGTGCTGAACAGGATCACGCCCAGCATCACCAGGATCTTCCGGGTCCGGCGGGGCGGGTGGTCGTCGGCTCGATGCTCGTCGATCCCGTCGGACCGATATTCCTCGCTCATACTCGGTCCATTCGTAGAAACGTTCCGGCACGGTCGAAGTCGGCGACCATCGTGGTGCGCGGTGAGGTGACGGTGACGGAGATCCGAATCGCGTCGCCGAGGCGGCTGACGATCACCGCCGAGACGTGCCCGTCCGTCACGGCGGTCCGGGCGAGGGCGGTGTCGAGGATTTCCTCGAGCCGGAGCAGGCCGGAAACCTCGCTGACGTCGAACATTTCGGTGTCGGGGTGCTCGGCGGCGGACACGTGGACCGGTCTGGGGTCGTGCAGGGTGTGGTTCGCGTAGGTGTAGTCGTCTTGTTGTTCGGGGCGGGTGGGTACCTGGATGCGCAGGTGTACCGCGGAGTCCTGGGTGAACAGGCCGGGGTTCTCGTTGCTGAAGCGGGTGACCTGGGGTGGTTGTTCGAGCATTCCCCAGCGGGTGGTGCGGGTTTCGGGTGCGGTGAGCATGATGACGCCGACGCGGAAGTCGGATACGCCGAGGCGTTGCCGGAGGGTGTCGATGGCGGCGGCCGGCAGGGCGGAGACGAGTCCGCCGCCGCGGGCTTGCACTACTTTGTCGAAGTCGGCGCGGTCGACGGCGCCGATGCAGCCGGTCGTGGTGAGGAGAAGCGCTCCGAACAGGGCCACGAGGCGGGAGCGGCGGTGTGGCATGGGCTGCATCGTATAGCGCCGTGGTGGCCGTGGTTGCTCGCGTGAGTGGCGGGTGGATGTTAGGTTTCATCAGCGCTGGTCGTACGTCCAGCTTGGTTCGCTGGTGGAGGCATTGTGAAGACGTCCCGAGCTGTGATCGCGTGCGCGGCATTGACTGTGTTGCCGTTGACGGCCGCGCCGGTGGCATCCGCGGCGCCCGGGTTCGGTGAGTATGTGGCGCTGGGTGATTCGTGGGCCGCGGACGCGTCGCTGATTCAGGCGACCGGCGACTTCGTGCCGTTGGGATGCGCGCAGAGCCAGGGTAGTTACGCCAAGCAGGTGGCGGCCGCGTTGCAGGTTCCGGTGTTCCGGGACGCGACGTGTGGTGGTGCGATGACGAAGAACCTGGCCGGTCCGCAGAACACTCCGTTGGGGGTCAATCCCCCGCAGTTCGATCGCCTCACCCCGTCGACCGATCTGGTGACGCTGGAGATCGGCGGCAACGACGCAGGACTGGCCGCGGTCGTGCAACGATGCCTGACCGCGGACGCGTCGGCCGCGCCGTGCGTCGACGGTCTCGTAGTCGGCGGCGTGGATCAGATGTCGCTGAACATCGCCGCCGCCGAACCGAACGTGACCGCGTCGATCCGAGGAATTCGGGACCGCTCGCCGCACGCCCGGATCCTGCTGCTGGACTACTTCGAAGGAGTCAGCACCGGCCGCGGCTGCTTCCCGACGGTCCCGATCTCCGACACCGACGCGGACTGGCTGGGCCGCAAGCTGATCGAGCTCAACGCGATGCTGGCGCGGATCGCCCAGGCAACGGGTGTGGAACTGGTCGACACCTACTCCACCAGCGGCGGGCACGACGGCTGCCAGCCGCCCGGCACCCGCTGGGTCGAAGGCCTGATCCCGTGGTCGAGCAACCCGCCCGGCCCGGCAGTCCCCTTCCATCCCAACCAACTCGGTGCCGACCATCAGGCACGCAGCGTGTTAGCGGTGCTGGGTCAGTAACTGCCCACCCGTGCCCGCGGGTGCGGACCTCGACTCGATGGTGACCGTCCCGCCCTCCGCGAACATAGTGGTACCTACGGTTTGCTTGGTAGCGTGTAGCAAGCGAACCGGCAGAAGGTGAAAACCGATGAGTGCTACCACCATCGCCCGGCAGTGCACGCTGTGTGAGGCGCATTGCGGAATCCTGGTCACCGTCGAGGACGCGCAGGTCACGCGGATCGAAGGCAATCCGGATGACGTGCTGTCGCAGGGCTATATCTGCCCGAAGGCGACCGCGATGGGTGGGTTGCATCATGATCCGGACCGGTTGCGCACGCCCATGCGACGGGCCGGCGACGGGTTCGAGCCGATCGGGTGGGACGAGGCGTTCCGGGAGATCGGGCAGCGGTTACGGGCGGTGCGCAGCGCGTACGGTCCGAGTGCGATCGGCATGTATCTGGGGAACCCGGCGGCACACAGTTCCTCGGTGATCTACGGGGCGCTGCTGCGCGTGGTACTGCTGACCCGGAACTTCTTCTCCGCGTCGTCGATCGATCAGTTCCCGCAGGAGTTCGTGGCGTGGCGGATGTTCGGGTCGAATGTGCTGATGCCGGTCATCGATATCGATCGCACCGATCGGCTGGTGATTCTCGGCGCGAATCCGGCGGTGTCAAACGGGTCGATCACCACGATGCCCAATGCCAAGCAGCGCATCAAGGATGTGCGTGGCCGCGGCGGGCAGGTCGTGGTCATCGATCCGCGCCGGACCGAGACGGCGCGGCTGGCCGATCAGCATGTGGCGGTGAGCCCTGGCGGTGACGTCTATCTGCTGCTGGCGATGCTGCACGTCCTGGTCGCCGAAAACCTGTGTGACGAGAAGGCGATTCGTGCGCAGTGCACCGGATGGGAGCAGCTGCGCGAACTGGTCGCCGAGGCGACACCCGAGCAGATGGCGCCGCACGCCGGAGTCGACGCCGACACCATTCGCGGGCTGGCGCGCGACCATGCCGCGGCGTCGTCGGCGGTTCTGTACGCGCGGATCGGGGTGTGTCAGCAGGTGACGGGCACGCTCACGCATTGGCTGGTGAACACGATCAACGCGGTCACCGGGAATCTGGATCGCGCGGGTGGGCAGATGTTCGCGACTCCGCCGATCGATGCCGCGCGGTTCGCGAAGTATCTGCCGATGGGTTACGGGGCGTGGACGGATCGCTCCGGCGCGTACAAGTCGTTCCGTTCCGAGCTGCCGGTCGCGGTGCTGGCCGATGAGATCCTGACCGAGGGTGACGGGCGGATCCGGGCGATGATCACCTACGCAGGCAACCCGGTGCTGTCCACTCCGCAGCGCGGGCGGCTCGGCGCGGCGTTGGATTCGCTGGATTTCTATGTCGCCGTGGACATGTACATCACCGAGACGACCCGGCACGCCGACATCATCCTGCCGCCGATCTCGCCGCTGGAACGTGAGGACGTCAATATCCTGTTCCCGGTGTTCAGCGTGCGCAACAACCTGCGTTACGACGCGCGCGTGTTCGATCCGCCGGCCGACGGGCTCGAGGATTGGCAGATCATGGCGCGGTTGATCACCGAGATGGTGCCGATGCCGGTTCGCCGGTTCACCGGGCGGGCACTCAACGGGTTGTTCGAACAATTCAGTCCGGTGCGGTTGGCGACGGCAGGCGTGGCTACCGGTCCATACGGAGTGCTGCGGCGTGGGCGTAAGGGACTCACGGTGGCGAAGGCGCGTGCGTCCGCCGGTGGGATCGATCTCGGCCCGTTGCTGCCGAGGTTGCGTGCGTTGATCGGAACGAAAGACCACAAGGTTCACCTGGCGCCCGAGGACTTCCTCGCCGCCACCCGCACCCTGCTCGACGACGCCCGCGCCGGCAGCGCCCTCACCACACCCGCCGACGGCTACGACCTCAAACTGATCGGCCGACGCCACTTGCGCAGCAACAACTCCTGGCTGCACAACGTCCCCGCGATGGTGAAGGGCCGCGACCGCTGCACCGCCCTCATGCACCCCGACGACGCCACCGACCGCGGACTCACCCACGGCGAACCCGTCACCGTCACCTCACCCACCGGTTCGATCGTGGTCCCCCTCGAAGTCAGCGACGACATCCGCGCCGGCACGGTCGCCATCCCGCACGGATGGGGCCACCGCGAGCCCGGCGTCGGCTGGACGGTCGCCGCCGCATTGCCAGGAGCCAACGTGAACCTGCTCCACGACCCCTCACTCACCGATACGTTCTCGGGTAACGCCGCGGTCAACAACACCTGGGTCGCCATCACCCGCGCGCCCGCCGACGCAGTCATCGAGGAACACGTGCAGCGCGCATGGACCTCGGGCGGATCGGTGCGGGTGGCGCAATACGAGTGATCCGGCCGAGTCCGGTCACGCTCGTGGAGCGGGTCGCGCACGCGCGCAACCAGGCTCAGGCCGAGACGTACGAAGGAGCCCTGCAGCGTGCATCGACCCGGTTCGACCGGTCCGGCCGAACCGGGTCGATGCGGATCTGGTCTATGGCTCGGCGAGGGCGCGTTCGGTGAGTGCTGCTATGGCGGGTGCCAGGGTTTGGGTGTGCCTGGTTGTCAGGTGGTTGTCGTCGCGGAACACGAGGTTGTTGCCGACGATGACCGGACAGCGAGTGGTTGTGCAGAACAGGGGGCTGAGGTCGGCATAGCGTGCGGTACCGGCGTCGGCGGCGTGCGCTTCGGCCGCGATGCCGCCGTCTGGGTATGCGGCCGACTGTGACGGTGCGCAGGTCGTCGCGTCGGTGAGATGGGCTGAGAGGCAGTCGGGAACGATGCCGTGCGGATCGGGTACGGGACCGAGTACCAGCACGCGAGCCCCTGTGGCACGCAACTTCGTCACTGTGCGAGTCAGGCTGTCCAGCCAGGACTGATCGTAGGCGGTGAAACCGAAGTCGGCGCCGTATCGTCGCGACATGCTGAGTACTATCAATTGGGGTCGTTGCTGGTGCAGCCGAGTGAAGACCTGATCGCGCCATTGCTCGCATTCGGAATATCGTCGCGCTAGATAGGGGCTTGTGATCGGCAGGTCCAGCAGCGGGCAGGTTATCTTGCTCATGGTGACAATTTTCCAATTATGTTGCGGCGCAATGAGTTCGAACGCGGGTTGCCACATCGCGGCATGAGAGTCGCCGACGAGAGTCACCGTTGTTGTCGCGGCGGTGTCGCCGGAAACGCACTCGGGTTGTCCTGTTTCGCGCCAGGAGCGTACGCATCCGTTGACGAAAACGGACGGCTTGTCGGAGCCTGCCCCGGTGAGTGAAGGTGTGAGGTTGGCCGGGACCGCGTTGCGATCGGCGGACTCGGCGACCGCTGCCCGCACTTGGGCGAAGGCGTCGCGCACTGCTTCGTCGTATCGGTCGGTGGGGGTCGCCGCGCCCGTGCGTGGCGGCTGGGTGATGACCAGGCCCTCGGCATCCGCGCCGGCTCCCACAGTTGGTGGGCTGGCCAGCACGAGTATCAGGGGGACGCATATGCCGAGCGAGGTCAGGGTGCCGCCGAGCGCAAGGCTGCGGGCAGGTGAGCGCGTCAGCGCAGTCGCGAACCGGACCGGATTTTCGATCAGCCGCAACGTCGCCGCTGCCAGCCCACCGGACACCGCCGCCAGGACGAGCCGTTCCAGCAGACCTGGCGCGTGGCCGAGCAGATGCGGTGCGAGCACCGACACCGGCCAGTGCCACAGATACCACGAGTAGGACCCGCGACCGATCGCCTGCAACCAGGGAAGGGAAAGGATACGGCCGGCACCGAGGTCGGAGCCGGCGCACCCGGCCCCGATCGCCAGTGTGGCGCCGACGACAGGTATCAGCGCGGCTGTGCCGGGAAAAGCGGTAGCGTTGTCGAAACGGGTGCCAGCGTAGGCGATCAACACCAGACCAGTCCACCCGAGGGTACTGGCTGCCGGTCCAGATAGCCTGCGCCACAGCGGAATCGACAACGCGACAAGTCCGCCGGCCGACAGTTCCCAGGCGCGGCTGGCCAGCGAGTAGTACGCCCAGGTGGGCAGCGTTTGTGTCCAGATCAGTGAGGTGACGAATGATGTTGTCGCGATGAGCCCCAAAGCGATCAGGTAGTCGGTTACGCCTCGTCTGGGTGCGATGCGTCGCGAAAACAGCGCGGTCGCGATCATCAGCACCGGCCACAGCAGATAGAACTGTTCTTCCGCCCCGAGTGACCAATAGTGCATGAACGGCGAGTTCGCGGCGCCTGCGGCGAGATAGTCCGATCCGCGCTCGGCCAACCGGTAATTGCCGACATACAGTGCACTCGCGATGGCATCGCCCAACACGACGCGCGTCTCGGTCGGCGGCAACAACAGGCGGGCAGCGGCCGCGGTCGCCACGATCACGGTCACCGCAGCCGGCAGCAGCCTGCGGGCGCGCGAGGCGTAGAAGCGGTGTAGCTGGATCGTGCCGGTCGAGGTGCGTTCGCGCCAGAGCAGGCCGGTGATCAGAAAGCCGGAGATGACGAAGAAGACGTCCACGCCGACGAACCCGCCACCGAATCCTGGCAGGTCGAAGTGATACGCGACCACAGCGAGGACAGCGACTGCGCGCAGTCCTTGGATATCCGGCCGAAAGTTGTGTTCTACCTGGGTGATGCGACGGGTCGGTGAATGTTGTCCGGGACGGAGCCGACGCTCCGCCCCGGACGATCGATGATCAGGCAATGGTCCTCATCGGATGGCTGGTGTCCTCGTTCGGGCTTGCGAAGCGACGATCAGCAGGGCCCACCGGGAGCGTTCACCTTTTCGACGACTCGCACACCTGCTGCCGCGAATTCGGTGACCGCCCTGCCCATGTGACATCCCGAGGTAACGAGAACCACTTCTGGAGCCCATCGGCTGTCGCGCAGAATTCGAGCCGTCTCCCCCGCGTTCCGTGCGGTGTTGCCTGCGGTCGGCTCTTCGATTATCCGCCTCCCGTCAACGCCATGCGCCTGCAGCCAGTTTCGCATCGCGCGAGCTTCCGTGACATTGAGCTTCGCATTCGTTCTGCCCCCACTGACAATAACCGGCGCCGCGGACGCCTGGATCCGCCCGAGTCCGGCCTGGAGCCGATTGACGTTTCCTGGACCACCCTGGTCGGTCACTCCGGCGCCGAGAACGACGATCGGCGTCGACGGACCCGCGTTCGCCGCCTGGATGCCGACGGCGAGTGTCGCCCCGACGAGACACGCTGCCATGCCCGCGGTCAGCGCGGAGCGGCGGGCGATCCCGGAAGCGGTGCGGCGAATGTTGTGGTTTTTGTTGTGCGACATAGCGTTCAATCCCTTGACTCGGATCTGATCGGGCAGGTCCGGAGCGAGCTGAGACAGCCGCCGACGCGGGAAGTGCGCTGACGGAATGGGTGTCGCCCCGGTAACCGAATGGCCTTGTGTGGCTTGTTGTTTCGGCTGCCACAAGATTCGGCAAGCGAGGTTTCCGGATGGTCTGCCGCCGGATCCGAGACACCGCCCAGACAGCTCGCCTCGAGCTATCGGCATGCCAGCCGCGGCGTCCGGAGCGAGTCGGGACCGGATCCGGGTCGACGCCGATCACCCGTTTTGCTGGCGGGCGGGCGTCGAGGCGGGGGAAGAATGAGGGTCGCCGCCGGCGGCGCGGGAGTCCCGCGCGGCTCCGGTGGCGGCCGCGCGGCTGGTCGCGGCCGACCATGGCGCAAGCCATCACGAGCACAGGCAGGCGATGTAATGACAAACTCGGACAACGAGAGCGGACCGGATCTGCTCTCAGCGCTCAACGCATTGCACGAGGCGATCGGAAAACCGACGCCCGGCATGATGCAGGTCCAACTCGATCAGAACGCGGTCGCTCGGGCCACCTTCTACGATTTGCTCAAAGGCAAGGCGGTGCTGCCGGAATGGCGCACCGTCGAATCGTTCGTCGCTGCCTGTCTGGCGTACGCGGCGCGCAAGAAGATCACTCTCGCACCGGATCTGGGCAGCATCGGCTGGTGGGAGCGGCTACACGAGGCGAAGCGCGCCACGGTCCGTGTCCAGTTGCGCACGCCTGGAATGGATCTGCACGGCACGTGGCATCCCAACGAAACCGAACGTGCCGCAGCCTGGGAGCTTTATGTCGAATTGGTGACTCGCGTCGCGCTGGTACCGCTGGCCGAGGACGGCGGTGTCGACCGCGAAACACTCACCAGTATTCATCTGCTCTTCGGCATCCACCGTGACGTGCTGCGCCGTTACGGGCCAACGATCGCCGAGCCCAAACCGAACGGTGAATACAATCTCGCCTACCTCGCGGTGTCCACCTTGAATTACGTGTTGCGCCCGTTCCTCACGACGTGGCATCCGTTGTTGTCCGAGGTCGAGGCGCGGCGTCCGTCCGACGTCAGTGCCGTCACGAACGAACGCCAGTGGCCGCGACACGCGGAGTTCCGGCAGGCGCTCGCACGTTTGCGCGAAGACCTTCGCACCTACGCGAACTGGCTCGCTACCGCATGTGGTGCGCCCGATCTGATCGACGCGATGCCGCCCACGGAGTCCGCCGAGAGTCGATCGATGCCAGTGGCGGCCAAGGACAGTGCGCACGTCGAGGATCCCGGCACTGAGTAATAGTGGTCGTGGCTCCGGCGTGTGTCACGATGTGATCGGGCAGGGGGCCTGCTCCGGTTCCGGAAGCGAGGTGGTGTCCGTGGTCCAGAAATCGGCGGAATCTCTGACGTCGACAAGCAGTTGGCACAACCGAGCTTTGACCGAGTTAGGCGATGGCCACACGCGGATGACGCCATCGCGGTAGCCGACCACGATGCCGCCTTTGTCGTCCACGGCCAAACTCTGTGCCTGGAGGGAACTACCGTCGAGTACTCGCCCGACTTGTTGCAGCTTGCCCGCGCCATTTGTTTTCCAGATCACCGCTTTGCCATCTTGCCCAGTGGAGATCAGATATCGGCCCTGGGCGGCAAAGGAGACCTTGGTGATCGGGAGATTTCCGTGAGCGCGAATCCGCTCCGGCGCGCGCCCGTCTATCGGGCCGAGGACGAGCTCGCCGTTCTCGTATCCGACCGCCATCAGATCGCTCGACGAGGAATGGGCGGCGGCACTGATCGGCGACTGGCCGCCCGGGAGCGCCACACGGACATCACCGGTCTCGGGATCCCATAACCGCAGCGTCCCATCCAGGCCACCGGCGAAAACCCGTCGATTGTCCGTCAGGAACCCGGCCACGTAGACCGAGCCATTCGGACTTTGTGGTTTCGAGCCGGTGTCCACGTCGATGTCGGGGGTGATCCGTTGGCCGGATCGGCTCCAGAGACTGACATTTCCGTCGAATGTGCCGACCACGAGCCGATCGCCGGTCTCGTCGAAGGCAACGGAAGTGACATTGTGATCGTTGTTGTCGGCCGGATGATCGGTGCACACCGGCAATTTCGCGATCGGCTGTTTGTTGGCATACGTCGACGCGGTGTCCCAGATCAGGACGGTGCAGTCCGCGCTCGCGGACGCGAGGTATCGACCATCTCGGCTATAGGCCACACTGAAAATCGTTGCGCTGTGACCAACCAAGGTGATGGGGCAATCGGACTGGGGCGCGGCCGCGCCCCAGTCGATAGGGCACGTCCCGCCGTCGCCCTCGATCCGATCGGCCCGCCATATCCGTACCACCGCGTCCTCGCCGCCGGACGCCACCCGGTCGCCACCCGGCTCGAACGCCAACGACCACACTCTGTTCGCGACGCCGAATACCTGCGCGATCTCTCGTCGGCCGGCGGTGTTCCAGAGGTGCGCGACACCATCGTGGGCGGTCGCGATCCGTCCGTCACCAGCGACCGCGATCGATCGGACCGGGCCCAAGTGACCGAATGCGCCACCGTCCTGCTTGCCCGACTGCACGTCCCACAGCACAATCGTGCTGTCCGCGCCGCCGGAGTAAATGTGCTGCCCGTCGGCCGAGAACCGTACGGCCAGCACCTCACCTGCGTGACCTGACATCGTCTTGACCGGCTCGCCGCCCGAGACGCTCCACAGCCGGACAACGCCGTCGGCACCCGCCGTCGCTATCTTGCCGTCGTCGCTGATCGTGACGCCGAAGACCGCCGCGGGGTCGGCTCGTCGTGGCGCGACGGTCTGGCCCAGATCGTTCGTGTCCCACACCGCGAATGTTCCGTCCGCGCTGCCGCTTACCAGCGTGCGCCCGCGCGGGTCGACCGCGATTGATGTGACCGGTGTTGTGGACGCGTCTCGCGCCGTGACGAGACCACCGAGGGCAATATCCCATATTTCGATCCGGCCGGCTTCGGTGCCGATCACGACTCTGTTTTCATCGAGGAACGCAACCGTGCGGATGGGCGCCCCCGACGTCTCCAGTATTCGCAGCGCATCGGCGGTAACTCCGTCCCACATGCGCAATTTTCCGTCGGCACCACCGGATACGACGCGAGTACCCGACGGGGAGTACGCCAGTCCGAGGATCGCGCCGTTGTGGTGTTCGCGCGGAGCGCGTTTCGGCACCGCCGGTTTCGCGTCCGCGGTGGTAGAGATTCGAACATGCCCGTCCCACCCACCCAGCGCGATACGCGCGCTGTCCGGGCTGAGCGCCACACCGAACACTTCGTTGCCCGCGCGCTTCAAGACGGCCTCATACGGTGTGTTGTCCTTGTTCCACAGTCGGAGCGTGCCGTCGTAACCTGTCGAGACCACATGCCCGGTGCTCGAAAACACCGCGGCGGACCGCCCTTTGTGGCCGGCCATGGCGGGACCGAGCGGCAGCATCGTCGCACCGTCCCACACCCGGACACTGCCGTCGTGTCCACCGGACACCACTCGCTCCCGGCCGGATGCTTCCCTGTCGACCTGCAACGAGTAGATCGGCCCGTAATGGCCTCGCCCGTACTGCTCTTCACGAAGAACATCGGCACCGTCGGGACCGGGCCCGACGCTCCAGGCACGCACAACCTGTTCGGCACCGCCTGAATAGACCCGTGTCCCATCGGTATTGAATTTCACCGCGTCGACCGGGCCGGTCGCCCGATGGCCGTTGACGCGCAGCGTCGCGTCCACATCACCGAGGCGTGCCAGCCAGATGAGACCGGACCACGTCCCGGCGACGACACGGCCATCGCGACTGACATCCAGGCTCGCGATGTTGGCCGAATTCGGCAACGGGACCGGCGCACGAGCCTCGGTCAAACGCGGGCTCACGGTGTCGACGGACGGTACGTACAAGAAGTAGAGCTGCTCGCCGCTTCCCCCGGCGATCACCTGCGACCCATCGGCGACAAAGACAACAGAAGCGAGCGCTTTGCCCAGGCTCTCCGACTCCGCCCGCAGACGCCGTGTCGCCACATCCCACACACGAACCTTGTTGTCGTCTGTGGTGGTGGCAAGGCGAGATCCATCGGCGCTGACCGCCAATCCGGTGATAGGTGACCCGATATCGACGACACGACCTGCCCGCGTCCAGGTTTTCGTATTCCATACTTCGACGCGCTTGTCGATCGCCATGGCGATGTCATCGGATCCCGGAATAGGGACCGCCGCGAGGATGCTGCTGGGAAATATCTTTCGAACCCCTAGTAGGTCGGCGCTGGCATTGAGCATGGCGCCCTCGGCTTCCTCGGGCCGCAGTTGATTCACCAGCAGCAGCTTCCGCACGGCGTTGTGTGCTCTGTTTCCGTGCAGTCCGGCCAGCTCGGCCTCCGCCTCCGTCACAGTTTTCCTGGCGTTGGCTACGTCCCGCTGCGCGATCGCGATTTCGCGTTGGGCGAACGCGACTGTCGCTGCTGTCAGCGCCGCGACCAACAGCAGCACCAGCGCGGCCATCACATACTGGTGCTGCCGGGTATCGACCCGAATGATCTCGCGCTTTTCGATGCCATGGATTCGAGCGGCCAGACTCGCGACCGCGTCCTTGAACAACGGATCACGCAGACGCAACACGTCCACATGACTGCGTCTGATGTCGACCCAGCGAGGCTCGCGCGCGAAGACGCCCTGCAACGTGCGCGGAATCGCCGTGGTCTTCGCCCAATCGAAATCGACCGCACTCTTGTCCCAGGCCAGCTCGCCGTCGGCGAGGGCGATGAGCACGGTCTCCGGCGGGTGGTGCGCCAGCCATCGCTCCAATTCCATGGAAACCCAATAGGATTCGGCGGCGGCGGGCGATGCTACCACGACAAGGAACCTCGACTCGTCGAGCGCCTTCTCGATCTGGCCGGGCAGATCGGCCCCGGCAGGCAGATCGGTCAAGTCCCGGAAGACCGTCAGCGCCCGCGGCCGATACCAGCGGCGGACAAGGCGCTCGAGCCCGCGCTGTAGCGCTGCGGCGGGTTCCTGATCCACCACGCACTTATACGAAATGAAAACATCAGGCATCGCCTTGCAGCCCCTATGTGGTCGGTCTCTGACAGCGTTTGCGGGATCAGGCAGGCTCTCGCAGACCGTCGCACAGTTCGACTCGGGCGAAACCGGAGTCGTTCGATACCCAGATTCGCCACTCGGCTGTACTCATGGTTGTCATCAGCCTGGCACACAACTCGGCCGGCTTCGCCGACAGCGACTCGATCCTGCCTACGCCGTTCGCGGTGCCGGTCACGAGTGAACCGCTCACCGAATCGAAGCTCACGCTTCTGGCCGGGCTCAAATAGCGGCTGACCACTGCCGTAGTGGCCTGCCGATGATCGGTATCCCATAGCCGGACCATGCCGACACCATCGGTACTGGCCGCCCGACGTCCATCGGCACTTACCGCGACACCCCACACCGGGACAGCGTCGGCACTGGGCATCAGGCTGACGCGGCCAGAGGTGATGTCCCAGTATTGAATCGAACCGGCCGTGTCGCCGGCCACCACCCGACTGCCGTCGGGCGTTATCGCGACAGCCTGGACCGGAACTGGATCCTTATTCGGAATGGCGATGGTCTTGTCCCGCTGAGGCTCCCAAATCTGGACGGTGCCATCGGTCCCGCCGATGGCGACCCGATCACCGGCGGCATCGATCGATACCGACCGCAAGACATTCGGGTCGGCGCCGCGCATCGTCACCAGTTGACCCGAATCGGCGCCCCACCATCGAACCGTCCCCGCCACATCCGCTGTCACCAACCACCCGCCATCAGGCGTGAGGGCGAGGCTCCATACAGCGGCGTCACCTACGCCTGGCATAGCCCGCATTTTTCCGGACTCGGTGTCCCACAGCCAGACACCGCCCCGCGCATCCGCGACCGCCGCGCGTGGTGCGGCCGCGCTGATAGCCACGGCGCGTATTCCGGCATCTGCCGGGTGGGCGCTGGCGACGATCGTCTGATCTCGCGGATTCCACACCACGACACTGCCGTCTGGTCCCCCGGCCACAGCTCGCTGCGCATCCGGGCACACGGCGACAACGGCGACTTCGCCACCAGCGCCGAACCCGGCCGGAATCGGTGTCGTCGTCGATGTGGCGGAGTCCCACAGACGGATGCCACCGCCTAAGTCGACGACTGCGACGCGGTCCCCGTCGGAGGCAGGCGTCATATCGAGAATCGCGCTCGATGCCGTGTAGAAAGCGGTGGCGACAGCATCGGATTCGACATCCCAGCGACGCAAGACACCCGACTCGTTGCCGCTGAGCACGCGATGCCCCTGCGCCGTGACAGCCAATGCGGTGATCGAACTGGGATCGCGGTTGGGCATCGCCGCCACCGCATTTTGCGTGCGATCCCAAGCCCGCACGTCACCATGGTCGTCGCCTGCCGATATCCACTGGGTGTCGGAGGAGATGGCGACCGCCGAGATCGCATACGTGCCGCCGCCCGGCATCGCGGAAACCGCTCCCGATGCCGTATCCCAGACCTGCACTACGCCACCGTTGTCTCCGACGGCCACCCCGCGACCATCCTCGCTGACGGTCACCGCGGCGATCGACTCAGCGGCATGCATGGGACCGGCGGCGAAATCTCCACCGTCGACATCCCATAACCACACCGTCCCCTTCCCATCCCCGGCGACCACGCGTCGACCGTCGGGCGTAATGGCTACACTCGCCACCGACCCCGCACTGCGGTGCGGAGCATCGATGACTGTGTGGTGCGCGACATCCCACACCTGCACACCGCCCTTGTCGTCGCCGACCACAACCCGCCGACCGTCCGGGGTCACCGCGACCGCGCGGACTCGACGAGTCCCACGACCGGGCATGTCGAGGGCCACCGCCGAACCGACGTCCCACAACCGCACCAAGCCGTCGGGGTACCCGGTAGCCAGCCAGTGCCCGTCCGGACTGATAGACGCCACTTCCCCGCCTGGGCCCAAATCGACGATCTTGGCCAGACCTTGCGTACGGTATTGCGCGTCGATCACCGCGCCTTCGACCAGTTCTGGCGAAAAGTGTTGTGCGGCAAGCACCTCCAGGACAGCCCGCCGATAGCTGCCCCAGCCCACGGTGGTGAATTGCTGGTGCGCGTCCTGCACGAGCCGAGCGGCAAGGCTCTCGGCGGCGAGATCGCGTGCGTGGTTGCGCTGGACAACCGCGACTCGGGCGGTCAGAGTGGCGACAAGGGTCAGTACCGCCAGCACTGCCACGGCCGACATAGCCCACCGTAGATTTCTGCGTGTCTCCCGCAATCCTTCCGAATGCAGGTCATCTTCCCGAATTCCACGCACGACCGCCGTGATGCTGACTGCGGCACTGTCGATGTCAGGACCTGTCTTGTCGGGTCCGCGCCACGTCACCGTCTTCCAGACCGGCTGTGTCGGGTATCGACCGAGTAACCGCGGGGGAAGCGCTGTCGACTGTTCGCGATCCCAGTCGTTGGCCTTCTTGTCCCAGACCAGCGCGCCATCGGTGACCACGAGCAGGATGCTGTTTACCGAGCGGTTGTCGAGCCACCACTCGATCTCGCGATCGACCCATTCGGACCGCTGAGCCTCAGGAGAGGCACACACGACCAGCCAATCCGACTTTGCCAGACCCGTAGTGATCTTTTCCCACAGGGTCGGTCCGATGGAGACTCCGCTGTAGTCGAGAAACGTTCGCGTGATCGGTGGCCGGTACCAACGACGAGGCAGCGTTTCCATCGCTTTCTGCAGCTTCGGCAGCAACGCGCGGTCACGATCACCGCTGTAGGAAAGAAAGGCACCGTAGCCGAGGTCGGGTCGCAGCTTATACCGTCGTAGCGCCATATACGTTGTCCTCTTAGCGGTTAGGACCGGCCCGGCGTGGATGTCGCGGGCGGCTTGTACGCCGGCCGCGCTCGTGGTCGGTCGGATTCGGATCTCGGCTTTTGCTGTGCGGCAGTGTGGATTCGGCCGCATTGCGCACGGACAGTGACCGCAGGTGATGGTTCATGGCGGCGAACACCTCGGGCGGGGAATTGGTCGTAGTAGACGTCCTCGAGCGGCCCCCTCGATGTCGTTATATCCCAACCCCATACCTCGCTCGGGCCGGTCGCGACCGGCTCCGGAGCCACCCTAGCCGGGGTGGGTGCCCAGACGTCGTCGTTCGCGAACTTTGTTGTCGGCGTACGGGATCCGATACACCGTGGAGACCGAGCGCCGGTCGATTCCTCCCACGCCGCTGTCCGTAGCGGTTTCCCGGATCCGGACCGGACCGGCCCGGACGTTGCCCCCGCGATCCTTGAGTTCTGAGTATCGGCGAAACAATCTGCAGCACAACCAGATCCGGCGATAGACGCAAGGGATTGGCCTGACATGAACCGCAACAGCACGACCTCCGACAAAACCGAGGAAAACCCGTTCGCACCCTTGATAGGTGTCGTCCTGGCAGGCGGGATCGGCGAGGCGGCGTCGCTGTCGCTGCGCATGGCGCCCTGGATCGGCGGACCTCAACAGGACGTGACCTGGCAACCACTGGATCTGGCCCTTCGCCTATATACCGGCCAGGTGGTCTGGACCGGGCAAGCTACTGCCGCGGCAGCCGGGCTCGGTGTCACCACGAGCGCGGTGCTCGTCGCGACGGCGCTGGCCCTTCGGTGGATCGTGGCACTGCGGTGGCGAGATCTCAGAAGTAAGCGTCGCGAGAGCGCACCTCCGCATCTGGGTCTTCCGCGATCGACCTTCCGGACCGTATCAGCCGGCCAGCGGCCTGGCCCTGCGACCGGATCGACTATGCCCGCCTGCTGCGCGCATGCGGAAGCGGAGACCTCACGCGCGAACCAGGATCCGAATCCATCGCTGCACCGCTACCTCACCACAACGACGAAACAGGCAAGCGTCGACCCGCTACCGGGATGAACCCGCCGATTTGCCGCTCCTGGCATATCCTCGACGACACCCCGGCGCCCGATACCTGCCGCGGGTCGGCTGGTATCGCCGAGCTTGATGGCCTGGCGGTTGAGGCAGGACGTGCGATCGTCACCCTGCGGGCGGGTCGTTCACCCTGTCACGACCGTCACCCGGTAGCCGATGCGGATCTCGCGGCCGACATGCGCGGCACCACTGAGGTAGAGCCAGCGGTCGGTGCCGCCGCGCGGGTCGGGCAGGTACGTGGCCTGAACGTGCTCAACACCGAACGGGAAGTTGCCGGAGATCGAGGTGGCGATGCCGGTCATCAGCGACGCCTCGGCCAGCAGCTGCGGCTCGGGTGCCGTCGCGGGCAGCGGGGTCGCGGTGGGGATGAAGAACCCGAACTGTTCGGGTGGGGCGCCGGAACCCTGGACGAGCATGCCGGTGACGAACAATCGCGCGATTCCGGTGTGCACCAAGCATTCCGGCGTCAACTGCAACGGTGGAGTCGGCCGCAGCTCGAGTTGGAACGCCATGCGCCGAACTTTACGGTCACCGAACACCGATGTCCTCACGACGCATAAGCACTGCATCATCGTCCCGAGCGGCGAGGCTCGAGCAGTGCTCCTGATCAACCGGGGCCTCGATCAACGATCGGCAGCACATTGAGGCACCCATCCCGCCGATCCGCACCACGAACATGTCCCACGCCGGTAACAGCCACGGCCCGACCTCCACCGACACCGCCAGGACCACAACGTTGCTGACCGTCCTCAGACCGGGCCGTGTTCGGGGCGCGGCACTGAAACCACGCGCCTGGCAGAGTCGATCGCGATCGTTCACGGTCCTCGATGGCAGGTGGCGCAACGTTGCGCGCGCGACTGTTCCGCTTGACCAACCGATCCGATCGGCCGCACTCGACGGAGAAACCCGCCGTCGCAGCCGCATTCAACTCCAGTGTTGCGGTCGATGCAGACATGCATCCACTGCCGCATTCGGTTCGAACCACGTTGGTGCGCTTGATAATTCATCGCCTGCATCAGCGGTTCCACGTGAATCACCGCCGCGCGATTCAGGCATACGCAGTCGGCCCGGCCGACACCTGTCTGATGTGACGGCTTGCTGCGACTCGCGGTGTCGGCCTTCGTGTCCGCGCGCGAGTGCCACACGGTTCGTCTTCCACGCAGAAGCGGTAAAGGCGAGCCGACGTCGCAGGGCCATGCGTGCACACCGAGCGCTGTCGCGATCTGGACCGCGATATAGCCGACCACGAGGGGGACCCGGAACCTGCCTTCGAAGTCTCCGGACTCCGTTCACTCGCGCGAATCGAACCGATCTCAGCTGTCCTTACTCAGCGACTCCCGATAACTGGTTTCGATCTTCTCGCGCAGATGCTTTTCGGTATGCCGGATCGCGGGTCCGATGAACGCCTGAATCACCCGGTCGAGAGCGCGCCCGGCCAGACCACCGGGGACTCGATAGTCGGCCGTCGCACTGACCTTCGTCCGTTCCGCACCGAGCGACTCGAAGTCCCAGCGGACGGACCCTTCGATGCCTTTGATCGCACGCAT
This sequence comes from Nocardia colli, assembly GCF_008704205.1. Lineage (GTDB taxonomy): Bacteria > Actinomycetota > Actinomycetes > Mycobacteriales > Mycobacteriaceae > Nocardia > Nocardia colli. Next base: position 616,804 of record NZ_VXLC01000003.1, read on the forward strand.
AGTCACCCGCGATCCGTCGACCCATTCGGTCGTGTCCGCACGCAACTTCAGCGTGGTCGGCCCGAGATGCAGGGCGGTGTCGAAGACCGCTCCGACACCGGAGGTCTGCTCCCCCACCGGAGTGAAGTCCCGGATACCGAACATCCACTCCGGCACATTCCGGTAGTCCGCGACGTAGGCGAACGCGAACTCCACCGGCGCTCCACACGTCGCACTGTGCTCGACATGCCCCATGACTACCCCTCCGGCCGCTACCGTCCTTCCCTCGACCCTAGGCCACCTACGTGATCTTCGCTGAAGCCCGCTGCCCGCCAACCACTTACGCGCGCACCTGAATCGCGGCGAAGGGCCGATCAACGATTGCAACCACAAGCGATCAGACGGTGAGCACGACCTTGCCCCGCAGGTGACCGCCGTCGAGCACCCGATGGGCGTCGGCGACGCGTTCGAACGGGAACGTCTCCTGCACATGAACCCGCAACTCACCTCGCTCGACGAGCCCGACAAGACCACGCAACGCGATCGGATCCGGGTCGACCGCGATACCACTGAAACGCACGCCGGCCGCCGCACATCGGTCGGCGAGCTGCGCATCTTCCTCGGCCACCGCCGTAACCAGATGCCCACCCGGTCGCAGCACCCCGAGCGACCGCTCGGCAGAGTCGCCACCGATCGTGTCGAGTACAACATCGATATCGCGGACCACCTCGGCGAAATCGACCGTCGCATAGTCGATTACCGCATCGGCGCCGAACCCCTCGACGAACTCCCGTTTGCTCGCACCGGCAGTCGCGATCACGTGCGCGCCGAGCGCTTTCGCGATCTGGACCGCGACATGGCCGACCCCGCCGCCACCGCCGTGGATCAGCACCCGATCACCCTCGGTGACACCGCCGAGATCGACCAAGCCCTGCCACGCCGTCAGCCCCACGATCGGCAACGCCGCCGCTTCGACATGCGACAGCGCGGCCGGCTTGCGCACCAGATGCAACGCCGGCGCCGCCACGAATTCGGCATATGCCTGGGCCGCGCGCGGGAACAGCGGCATGCCGAACACCTCGTCGCCGGGCCGGAATCGCCAGGTCCGCGGCGCGTCCTCGACCACGCCGCTGATGTCCCAACCGAGGACGAACGGCGGCGGGCCGAGCAACGGGAATTCGCCCGCGCGCAGCCGCGCCTCCAGCGGATTCAGGCCGATCGCCTTGACCCGGACCAGGACCTCGGTCGGAAGTGGTTGGGGCTCAGGCGCGTCCACGATGGTGAGCACGTCGGGACCGCCGAGTTTCTGCTGGGTGATGATTCGCATGAAACCGACGCTAGGTATCCGACAGGAACCGGTAGGTACCTTAGGCGGCATGAGCGATCCCTTTCTCGCCGACTGCCCGGCCCGGCTCGCGGTCGAGCTGATCGCCGACAAATGGACGGTGGTCGTGCTGGCCGGCCTCAGCAAGGGACCGGTGCGCCACGGCGAGCTGATCGAGTTGATCGGCGGCATCTCCCGCAAGGTGCTCACGCAGACACTTCGGCGGCTCGAATCGCACGGACTCGTGCGTCGCCACGCCTATGCCGAGGTGCCGCCCCGGGTCGAATACGAGCTCACCGCGCTCGGCGCGACACTGATCGATCCGATCCACACACTCACCGAGTGGGCCAGGGCCCACGGCGACGCGGTGCTCGATGCGCTCGACGCCCATTCCGATCCGCTCGCCCAGCACGGCTGAACCGATCACCGGGAGCACCGGCGGGGCGGATAGGGTCGGGTGGTGACGTGGACGGTGGGTTTCGACCTGGATATGACGCTGATCGACTCGCGACCGGGCGTCAGCCGCGCCATCGACCTGCTGGCCGCGGAGTTCGATGTGCCGGTGCGTGGCGCCGATTTCGCCGAACGGCTCGGGCCGCCGCTGGCCATGATGCTGGCCGAGGCGGGTGCGCCCGAGGAGTTGGTGCCGGCGATGGTCACCCGGTATCGGCAGCTGTATCCGAGCATCGTGTCGAGTATTCCCGCGATGCCGGGGGCGCAGGACGCGCTGGGCGCGATCGAGGAACGTGGTGGGCGGGTGCTGGTGGTCACCGGCAAGCACGGGCCGCTTGCGCAGTTGCACATCGATGAACTCGGTTGGCGGATCGACCGGCTCGCCGGTGACCTGTGGTCGGCGGACAAAGCCACTGTGCTCACGCAGGAGCGGGCGAGCATTTACGTCGGCGATCATGTCGGTGACATGCGCGGGGCGCGGGCAGCCGGTGTGCTCGCGGTCGGTGTCACCACCGGGCCGTGTGATGCGGAGGAACTGCGCGCCGCTGGTGCCGACGTGATCCTCGCCGATCTCACCGAATTCCCGCAGTGGCTCGCCGAAGAACTCGGGCCGGTCGCCGACGCCGGCTGAGCGACCAGGTCCTCTCGACGGCTCCGCCCCGAATCCTCGCCTCGTCGAACCACTTTCACCGCACCACCGACCTCGCAGACTTGCACCGCGAGTTTCCGCGTCGCTAGCCTGCCAATCAGCCGGCCGCGCCCGCTGCGCGTTCTGAGAGGAGAACGAATCCATGGACCGTTTCACCGACAAGGTTGCCGTGGTAACCGGCGCGGCGCAGGGCATCGGCGCGGCCACCGCATTGAAGTTCGCGGTCGAGGGAGCCCGCGTCGCGGTGCTCGACCGCAACACCCCCGACACCACCCTCGAACAGATCAGCCGCGCCGGCGGCACCGCGCGCGGCTACGTCTGCGACGTCACCGACCGGGACTCGGTGCAGTCGGTCTTCGAGCAGGTCGCCGCCGAACTCGGTGACCCGCAGATCCTGGTGAACAACGCCGGCATCACCCGCGACAACCTGTTCTTCAAACTCTCCGAAGACGACTGGAACGCCGTGCTGTCGGTCAACCTGACCGGCGTCTACCACTGCTCGCAGGCCGCCCAGAAATACATGGTCGCCCAGCGCTACGGAAAGATCGTGTCCCTGTCGAGCCGCTCGGCCCTCGGCAACCGCGGCCAAGCCAACTACGCCGCCGCCAAGGCAGGCATCCAGGGCCTGACCGCCACCCTCGCCATCGAACTCGGCCAATACAACATCAACGTCAACGCCGTCGCCCCCGGCTACATCGCCACCGCGATGACCGACGCCACCGCCGAACGCGTCGGCATGTCCCCCGAGGACCTGCAACACTCCGTCGCCGAACGCACCCCCCTCGGCCGCGTCGGCCAACCCGACGAGGTCGCCGCCGTCATCGCCTTCCTCGCCAGCGACGAAGCCTCCTACGTCAGCGGCCAAACCCTCTACGTCAACGGCGGCGCCCGCTGAACGGGACCTGACCGCGGCAAGATGCGAGTACCGCCGCCGTGATGTCCCGCTGAGTAGCACCCATGGCAGCCAGCGACTGGCCGGACTACCGAGGCACGCTCGAAACAGCCAGCGTCCGGGCAACAACCTCGTACCGGCCTGACAGGAACGTTCCGAGGGCACCGGAATCGGTTGGACTGCACGATGATCGTGGCCAACGGGACATGATGGCGGCGAAGTGCGAGAAGGCCCACCGTGACGTCCCGCTGAGTCACGGGTTGCCATGGGCGGTGCTTGCTTTCAGCCCCACGGGACATTTCCGTGGGTGCACGGCCACTGCCCGTCGTCGCTGCTCGATTCACCAGGGCAGTGGACCTTCGCGGTCGAAGTAGCCGCCGGTCGGGCCGTCGGGGCCGAGGGTGGCGAGGTGGAGGATGGCGTCGGTGCCTTCGATGAGGGTTTGGTAGCCGGCGTGGGCGTTGAAATCTGTTGCGGTGTAACCGGGGTCGGCGGCGTTGACCTTGATGCCGGGCAGGGCTCGCGCGTATTGCGAGGTGATCATGTTCAAGGCCGTTTTGGATGAGGTGTAGGGCAGGTTCACCAGGGTGGATTCGAGGCGGTTCGGGTCCGAGGTGATGGTCAGGGAGCCCATTCCGCTCGACACCATCACGATGCGGGGCTGCTCGGCGGCGCGCAGCAGCGGCAGGAACGCGTGGGTCACCTGGACCGGGGCGAAGACGTTGGTCTCGTAGACCTCGCGCAAGTGCGCGGCCTGGATCTGCTCCGGCGCGTCGGCGAATCCGCCGGAAATGCCGGCGTTGTTGATCAGCACGTCCAGTCGTCCGGCGGTCTCGCGGATCGTGTCGACCGCCGCGGTGATCGAGTCGACAGAGGTGACATCGAGGTGCACGAATTCGACGTTCAACCCCTGCTCGCTGAACTCGGCGACCGCCTGCTTGCCGCGCTCGGCATCCCGGGCGCCCAGGAAGACCTGCCAGCCGAGCTCGCCGAGCCTGCGCACCGTTTCGTGGCCGAGTCCCTTGTTGGCTCCGGTCACCAGAGCCGTTGTCGTTGCGTTCATGCACCCAGCCTCGGCCCGGCCGTCGTCCCCGGGAAGGGCTGGCATGTCCTGGGACCGGTGGTACCACCCCCGGGCCGAGCGTCTGCGGGATGATCGAGGGATGGACCGTTCGGAACTCGCGGCGCTGCTGCGTCAGGCGCGCACCCGGATACAGCCGCGCGACGTCGGCCTGCCCGCGGGCCCGCGCCGCCAGGTCCCCGGACTGCGTCGCGAAGAGGTCGCCCAGCTGGCCGGTCTCAGCGTCGACTATGTGGTGCGGCTCGAGCAGGGACGTGGACCGCGTCCCTCCACCTCCGTGCTCGCCGCCCTCTCCCGTGCCCTGCGGTTGAGTGACGACGACCGCGACCTGCTGTTCCAGCTTGCTGGATCGGCACCGCCCCAGGCCGGGCGGATCGCCCAGGTGGTGCGCCCCAGCGTGTTACGGCTGCTGGACCGGATGGTGGACCTGCCGACACTGGTGATGTCGGCCAAAGGTGATGTGCTGGCCTGGAATCCGATGGCCGCCGCGCTGCTCGGCGACTTCTCCGCTCTGCCGCCGGCCCGGCGCAACATGATCCGCGAATGCTTCCTCGGCACGGAATCGGCCCGGGTGCGTTTCAGCCCCGAAGAGTTCCGGATGGTCGCCGCCTACGGTGTCGGCACCCTGCGCAGCGCCAAGGCCCGCTATCCCACCGACCCGGACCTGGATCGGCTTATCGCCGAACTGCGTTCTCGCAGCGCCGATTTCGAACAACTCTGGCGCGAACGATCCGCCGCGCAGTGGCGCAGCGCCACCAAGACCATCACCCACCCCGAACTCGGCACGCTGGTACTGGAATGCGACACCCTGCTTGTGCCCGACACCGACCAAACCGTCGTGTTCTACTCCGCTGCTCCCAACACTCCCGCGGCCTCGGCCTTGGAACTGCTGCGTATCACCGGCACCCAGGAATTCAGCGACCACACCTGAGTCGCGGACGGGCAGGCCTCGGCGTCGCCGATCGTCGGCACGTGGTCTGCCGCGCCCCGACGAACACCATGGTGTCGACGCTCGAGGTGAGCAGGACCATTAACTTCTCAGTCGGACTCGACGGCGCTTTCCCACAGGCTCGCGATCAGTACGGCGAAGTTGTCGTACCGTTCGGGGTCGTCTCCGTCGCCCGGCCACCACTCGTAAGCGGTCCACTCTCCGTCGGCCGCGACGTCGGCGGCGTGCAACAGCAGATACTGACCGCTGCCGCCGTCGTCGTTCGACACCAGCAGGCACCGCTCGAGCAGGGGGAAGAGCTCTTCGAAGCTCGACCCCGACCACGCCGCCATGAGTTCGGATTCCAGGGCGGGAAACCAGCCGATCTCGTCCGCGGTGAGCAGGTCGACGGCGTAGGAGATCGTATTCCAGCCGTTGCTGGTCGCCAGGAAGTTCCGGTAGGTCGGCGGGAGCCCTACGCCGAGCCGCTGCTCGGCAGCCAGGATCTCGTCCGCACTCGCCGGTTCGTAGCCGAGCCACCCGGCGCTGCGCTGGGCCGCACTGAGGAATTGGTCCGCGCGGCCGTCCTCGGCCATGCTGCGCATGAACTCCGAGTCCGGAAACTCGGAGCTGTAGCTCCGCAGGAATCCGTGCCACTGCGTAGTGGTCGACGGCGGGACAATATTCATGCCTGATTCCTCCTGCGATGCACGGCACAACGTATGCACCCTAACCTCACCGGCTTCTTCCGGGTCACGGGCCGGCGCGCGAGGCCGCTCGCTCGGCACGAAACAGGCTCGGCCCCAACGGAACCGAGCCTGCTCGACAGTGCTACTTCGGGTCTCCGACCAGCCCGTACTCCTCGAGCATGACCCCGATCTCGGTCGACTCCAACTTCTTCATCAACTTCTTGCGCACGATCTCCGGCCCGGGGATATGCAGTTCGTCCCCGTCGCGTAGTCGGCTCGTGGCGGCCAGTAGCTTGCGCACGTCGAAGGTCGAGTTGTAGACCTCCGGCACCCCGCGCTCGATACCGAGCAGCTGATAACTCGCCTCCATCGCCGTGCGCACCGAGTACTCGGTGGTGAAGATGCAGTCGCGGGTCGACTCGGCGAACTGGCCGATGAACGCGAAGTTCACCGCACCGTCCGGCACCACGTTCGGCCGATCGCCGGCCTGGCGCGGCATGAAGAACGCCGTCACATATGGCATCATCACCGGCACGCATTTCGCCGAATTCGCGGCCAGCTCAGCGATTTCCGCTTCCGGCACACCCATGTGGTACAGCCATTCCCTGGTGATTTCCTCGCCGGTGCATTCGCTCATCGGCTTCTTCACGTAATCGCCGGGCACGTCGACGAACAGCGAGTAGATCCAGACCACGATCTGATCCTTGGGCTGCTGCTTGAAATGTGGCTGCCGGTTCACCGTCCAGCTCATCAGCCAGCTCGAATCCCGCACGGTCACGATGCCGCCGGTGACGACCTTGCCGCTGAACGGATCCCGCTTACAGATCTTCTGGATATGCCCCGGGATCTTCTCATCGAGGGTGGTGACGGTCGCCGACTCCCATTTCGTCTGCTCGATATGCCCGCCGAACACGTCCGGATGCCCGAACGAAGGGTCCTTGGCCGCGATGCGCCGCCACAGATCCCACGCCGGCGCGGGACCGTCGAGCAGTTTCGCCGGGGTGTGGTGATCGCCGTCGTCGGAGTTCTCCGTCAGCGAGCCGATCGTGGTGAACACCAGATCGTTCTCGCCCAGCTCCACCGCACCCTCGGCGCCTTCGGAAATCCAGTGAATCTTGGTGGCCTGCTTGCGATCTGCGGTGAGGTCGAAGTCGATATCGGTGATCTCGGTGTCGAACCGGAAACTCACCCCCTGATCGAGCAGCCACCGATACAGCGGCAGCACCAGCGACTCGTACTGGTTGTACTTGGTGAACTTCAACGCCGAGAAGTCCGGCAGCCCGCCGATGTGATGGATGAAGCGATGCAGATACAGCTTCATCTCCAGCGCGCTGTGCCATTCCTCGAACGCGAACATCGTGCGCCAGTACATCCAGAAATTGCTTTGCAGGAAGTCCTCGCCGAAGACCTCGTCGATCCGCTTGTTCTCCATCTCCTCCGGCGCGGCGAGGAACACCTTGACCATGTCCTTCTGCGCCTTGTTGCTCAGCGTGAACAGCCCGTCGGTGTGCGCGTCCTGACCGCGTTTCTCGGTCGCGCGCTGCAACGAGGAATTCGGGTCGTCCTTGTTCAGCCAATAGAACTCGTCGAGCACGCTGGCCCCGTCGATCTCGATCGAGGGCACCGAGCGGAACAGATCCCACAGGCATTCGAAATGGTTCTCCATCTCGCGCCCGCCGCGGATCACGAACCCTTTCTTCGGCTCCTTGATGCCGTCGAGTGCGCCGCCGGGCAGCTTCAACCGCTCGAACACGGTGATCTGATCACCCGACATCTGCCCGTCGCGGATCAGGAACGCCGCACCCGACATCGAGGCCAGCCCCGCCCCGACGAACCACGCCGTCTTGTGCTCCACGCCCTCCGGTTTGCGCGGCCGGGCGAAGGCCTCGTAGTTGCCGCTGCTGTAGTACATCGGTCTCCTCTCCTGGTGCTGGTTCGGAATGACTTGCCGCGCTTGCGATTACGAGTACTTGTAGAAACCTTCACCGCTGGACACGCCGAGCTTGCCCTGGTCGATGTAGTTGTCCTCGAGCCACGCGGCGAGCTTCTTGGCGTCCTCGTCGCCGTTGGCCAGGATGTTGTAGGGGGTGTTGAGCCCGATCACGTCGATCATCTGGAACGGGCCGAACGGGGCGCCGGTGGCGATGCGCCAGGTCTTGTCGACCGACTCCGGGTCGGCGTAACCGCCCGCGCTCAGCCCCATCGCCGCGTTCAGCAGCGGCACGAGCAGCGAGTTGACCACGTAACCGGCCTTCTCCTTGTGCAATTCGATCGGGACCATGCCGATCGCGGCGGCGAACTCGGCGACCGCGTGGAAGACCTCCGGGTCGGTGTCCTTGGTGCCCATCACCTCGGCGGTGTTGTAGCGCCACACGTCGTTGGCGAAATGCAGGGCCAGGAAACGATCGAGGCGGCCGGTGGAATCCTTCAGATCGCTCGGCAGCAAGGTCGAGGAGTTGGTGGCGAAAATGGTGCGCTGCGGGGCCAGCTCGGCCAGCTTCCGGTAGGTCTCCTGCTTGATCTTCAGCACCTCGGGGACGGCCTCGATGACGAGGTCGGCGTCCTTGACGGCCTCGGCGAGATCGGCGGTCAGTGCGATGGCGTCGGCGGCTTTCTCGGCCTTGCCGTCACCGGCGCCCTCGACCTCGTCGCGGTAGATCGCGACCAGCTTGGTGAAACGATCGTGCGCGGCCTTCACCGCGTCGTCGTCGATGTCGTAGGCCGTGACCTCGAAACCGTGGAACGCGGTCTGGAATGCGATCTGCGAACCGAGCACACCGGTGCCGAGCACGGTCACCTTGCGGATGGTCATGATGATTTCCTTCCTGCCGGAGGCGAGGTTCGCCCCTCGGCGTCCACATCACTGGATCGAGGCGAAGAAACCCGCGACGATCTGGGCGATCTGGTCACGCAGGTCATCGGTCGCGTCGCGGCCGGGATGCGCGCCCGTCGATGGTTGAGCCAGGATGAGATGCAGCACAGCGAACACACTGCGGCCGGTCAGCAATGCACGGGCGAACAGATCCTGCTCGTCCTTATCGTCGGCCGAGACTGCCGCGGTGAGTCGTTCGGCGATCATCGACTCCAGCCGCGCGACCAAGGCCAGCCCTTCGGCGCGGTACTGCTCGGTCGGTGCGCCGAACAGCAACTCGCGCTGATAGGCGACCGTGTTCTCGACGCGGCTGGCCGCGGCGTCGACGATCGGGCGCACCATGGCCAGAACTGCCTGTGCCGGATCGTGTTCCGAGCGGGATTCCTGTTCGCCCAGTTCCAGGGCGGTGCGGAATTCCTCGTTGTAGACCATCAGCAGCAGCTCGCCCTTGGACGAGGCGTACCGGAACAACGTCCCGGCCGCCACATCCGCGCGATCGGAGATCTGCTGAGTGGTCACGCTGTCGAATCCACGCTCGGCGAACAACGCCGCCGCGGCCTCGAAGATCCGGGCCTGCTTGTCCTGCATGTTGCGCAGCCGGCGGCCGGCTTGCACCGCCTCGGGCGTGGTCATCATCTGCGGCACCTCCCAATAATGAGTGGACTCATTTCTGAGCGTACTCCTAGTTACTCAGGAGGCAACCGCTGGCAGCGAGATACCCAGTCCATGCCTGATCACCGCTCGAAACGGGGCCGGATGTCGCAGGGGATTCTGTGATGTGCGGGGCGAAGACGCCGGCAGCCGCACACCTTCTGACATCCGAGCGCGCGGCGGGGCGGCGAGTCGGTGTGCGGGAGATCAGAAGGTGTGCGGCTGTCGTTCAGTGGCCCGCCGTCTACTCGGACGGCGGGCACCTGGACCGTTAGGCCGCTTTGTATTTGCGCAGGTACTCGCCGGTCAGCGAGACCGGGTCGTCGAGGAGCGCGGCGGGGGTTCCGGTGAAGACGACTTCGCCGCCTGCCTTGCCGCCGTCGGGGCCGAGGTCGATCACCCAGTCGGAGTGGGCGACGACGTCGAGGTTGTGTTCGATGACGATCACCGTGTTGCCGCGCTCCACCAGGCCATCGAGCAGCGCGAGCAAGGTGTCCACGTCGGACATGTGCAAGCCGGTTGTTGGTTCGTCGAGCACATACACCGAACCGGTATTGCCCAGTTGCGTGGCGAGTTTGATCCGCTGACGCTCACCGCCGGACAACGTGCTCATCGCCTGACCGAGGCTCAGATAGTCGAGGCCGACCTCGTTCATGGTGCGCAACTTGGCATTGAGTGCCTTCTCCGGGAAGAACTCCAGCGCTTCCTCCGCGGTCATCTCCAGCACGTCGGCGATCGACTTGCCGCGCAAGGTGAGTGCGAGCACGTCGTCGGAGAAGCGGCGCCCGTCGCAGGCATCGCAGTGGGTGGTGACCGGGTCCATGTAGGCGATCTCGGTGATGATCACCCCGCGGCCCTCGCACTGCTTGCACGCGCCGGCGGAATTGAAACTGAACAGCCCCGGCGACTCACCGGTCGCCTTGGCGAACAGCTTGCGGATGGGATCCAGCAACCCCAGATACGTCGCCGGCGTGGACCGCGAGGACGCACCGATCGCCGACTGGTCGACGAAGATCACCTCCGGATGCTCGACCACGAACACATCCCGGATCAGACTGCTCTTGCCCGAACCCGCCACCCCGGTGATCGAGGTCAGCACGCCGGTCGGAATCCCGACGCTCACATCCTTGAGGTTGTGCACGCTCGCATGCTCGATCCGCAACTCACCCGTGCCCGCCCGGAAGGTGTCCTTCACCGCGAACTGCCGCCGCAACCCGGCCCCGGTCGGCGTATCGGCCGCCCGCAATTCCGCGAAACTGCCCTCGAAGACCACCTGCCCGCCGTGCGCGCCGGCCCGCGGCCCGACATCGACGATGTGATCGGCGATCTGGATGACATCGGGATCGTGCTCGACCACCAGCACCGTATTGCCCTTGTCCCGCAACGCCTTCAGCAGATCGTTCAACCGCCCCACATCCCGCGGATGCAACCCGACGCTCGGTTCGTCGAAGATGTAGGTCATCCCGATCAACGTGCTCGACAGATGCTTGATCATCTTCAACCGCTGCCCCTCACCACCGGACAGCGTCGAGGTCGGCCGATCCAGGCTCAGATAGCCCAGCCCGATATCGGTCACCCGCTGCAACGAGGTCCGGATCGCGGCGGCCAGCCCGGCCGCGGCCGGATCGGTGATCTCCTCGAGCACCACCATCAGGTCGGTGATCTGCAACCCGGCCCAGTCGGCGATATTGCGGTCGTTGATCTTCGTGGCCAGCGCTTCGGCGTTGAGCCGGGCGCCGTGGCAGGTCGGGCAGATGCCCTCGGTCAGGAACTGGCGGATCTGCTCGCGCGTCTTCTCGCTCAGCCCGGAGGTGTCGCGTTGCAGCCGGGTGCGGGTGAACTTCGCGGCGATGCCCTCGTAGTTCGCCTTCCACGTCCCCTTCGCGAAGGCCAGCTCCACCTTGCCGCCGGCCCCGTAGAGCAGATCCTGCACCTCGACCGCGGAGTAGTCGGCGATCTTCTTGTCCGGATCGAAGCGCCCCGAACTGCCGTACATCTGCCACTCGCCGCCGCCCACGCTGTAGCCGGGCAGCAGGATCGCGCCTTCGTTGAGCGACTTGGTCCGATCCAGCAGCCGATCCGGATCCGCGCGCACCGAGACGCCGAGACCGTCGCAGTCCGGGCACATTCCCTGCGGCACGTTGAACGAGTAGTTGTAGACGAAACCCGCCGAGGGCGAACCGAATCGGGCGAACATCGCCCGCACCATCGAGAAGATGTCGGTCATCGTCCCGACCGTCGAGCGCGGCCCGCCGCCGACCGGCTGCTGATCGATGATCACCGGCGCGGTCAGGTTCTCCATCGCCTCGGCATGCGGACGCTCATAGCGCGGCAGGAAGTTCAGGATGAACGCCGGAAACGTCGCGTAGAGCTGACGCTGCGACTCCACCGCGATCGTGTCGAACACGATCGAGGACTTGCCCGAACCGGACACCCCGGTGAACACCGTGATCTTGTTCTTGGGGATCTCCAGCGACACATTGCGCAGGTTGTGCTCACTGGCACCGAGGACTCGGATGACATCGGCGGGAACGGCGGATTCGGCGAAAGGCATAGGGACACCATGCCATCGAGTACCGACAAAATACCCACGGTAATGTGACGTAGATCACAGCAAATAAGGTCGCTGACCTGCACTCGCGGAAACACAGCCCTTTGCTCGGACACAAGCCCACCCAGCCCGCTCGGACACAACAACCCCTCGCTGACGGAACTCAGCCGCGATACAGTCTTCCTATGCCGTCGCGGGAGCAGAAAACACGGAAAGTCACCGTCACGCTGCCCGAAGAACTGCTCGCGACCCTGGAAGCCTGGCGCGGGAACGGCCGCATCGACTCGGTGTCGGCGTTCGTCGCCGAAGCCGTCCAGGCGCGGATCAACCGCACGCAGTCGCTGGCCAAGCTCGAGCAGGTCCTCGGCGGCCGGCCGCCGCTGGACCTGATCAACCGTGCGCGCGCCGCGCAGGGCTTACCCCCGTTATCCGAGGAAGAGGCAGGCGGACCGCACGCCGGCGCCGCGTGATCACCGCGGCGCTGGGCGGTGTCGTGTTCGACACCGCCGCCGTCATCGGGTTCGCCAACCAAGCCAACTACGCCCAAGCCGTGGTCTGGGCAACCGTCAACGCGGGCAACACGATCGTCGTGCCCGCCACCGTCCTCGGCGTCGCCCGCGCCCACATCCCCGCCGACCGCCTCGACATCCTCGAAGCGCTCCTCGAACTACCGCACACCATCGTCCCGATCCTCGATCGCGCCGCCGCCGAACGCCTCGGCACCGCCCTCACCGGCAGCGCCAACGCCGAAGCCCTCCTGCCCGCCAGCCAAGCAACCCACGAAGCGATCACCCGCGACTGGCCCTGCCTGACCGCACGCCCGAAAAAACTGCGCCAACTCGACGCCCGCGTCATCATCGACCCACTACCCTGACCCGCGAGGTCCCCGCCGCACAGCTGCTGCCCTGACCGGCCCCGGCGACGTCACCGTCCCACGGCTATCTGATTGCCGTGCAACAATTGCCGGGCGGATTCGGCGAGATCCTGCTCCGCCGACCGATCCGCTCGCGCTCATCGCCGACGGCTCGACAGGCAAGCACTCACTCGCCCACAGCCGCACACCTACAGATCGAGGGGCGCAGCCGCACCACTTCTGATCTCCCGCACCGAAAATCGCATGCAAATCTCGGTGCGGGAAATCAGAAGTAGTGCGGCGCGACCCGACCCACGCGACCCGACCCACGCGACCCGACCCACGCGACCCGACCCACGCGGCGACGCCACCTCCGCGGCTATCAGCTTGCCGCACGAATACTTTGTCGACCGAGTCGGCAAAGTATGTGTTCTGCTCCACCGCCCGATCCGCTGACGGCTCGACAGGTAGTCGCTCACATGACCGCAGGCGCACGCGCGCAGGTTGACGATCACAGCCGCACGCCTTCTGATTTCCCGCACCGAAAATCGCATGCAAATCTCGGTGCGGGAAATCAGAAGTGGTGCGGCGCGACTCGACCCATGCGGCGCGACTCGACCGACTACGCCCTGCGCGACGGTGACGTGCTGACGCGATTCATGCGACGCGACCTTGCAGAGGCGTGCCGCAGGATGGCTGACGTTGCGAGATGGCCCAGTTGCCGCGGTGGAACGCGTCCATCATGCGGTCGTGCGGCGACCGAATCCTGCACGGGCAGGGTGAGGGCGTGGACTTCGCTCCTGGCGGCTGCTGGAACGAAACCCGCATGGGCAACGTCGCGGTCAGCGGTGATCGCGCCGTCTCCACCAGCACCCTCAAAAGCCGATGTCTCACACCTGCGCCGGGCCACCGGCGGCGAGATAGCCGCCCCGCCAGCGATCCTCAGCGCAGCAGTTCGATTACCGGGGCGAACTGTTCCATGGAGTGCTCGAGCACGGTGATGTAGCTGAAGCCGTAGCGATCTCGATGCGCGCGTACGCGCTCGGCGATCTCCTCGGGTGTGCCGATCAGCAGCGTCGGCAGCTCTTCGGGGTTGTCGGCGACGTCGTCGGGTAACGCGGGGCCGAATAACTCCAGGACTGCGGTGCGTTCTTCCGGTGGCACTACGCGCTGGATCAGGATGTTGAATTCGACGTTGTCGGCGCGATTCCCGAGCAAACCGCGCACGTATTCGACCTTCTCACTCATCTCGCCGACCCCGGCCAGATGCAGTGGTCCGCCGTTCTCGGTCGCCGATGCACCGGGAAACGCGATGATGTCGGCGTGCTCGGCGGCCAGCCGCAGGATCCGGTTGCCCCACCCCGCGATCAGCAGCGGCGGTCCCGACGGCTGTGCCGGGCGCGGCTGATACTCCGGATCGGAGAACAACGTGCGCAACGTGGTTACCGTGCGCTCGAGATGATCGACCCGCTTGCCGCCACTCTCGAAAGGGATACCGGCGGCCTCGAATTCGGCCTGCACGTACCCCGCGCCCAGCCCGATCTCCACCCGCCCGTCGGTCAACTGATCAGCGCCGGCGATGTCGCGGGCCAGCAGCACCGGATTGTAGAAGGGGGCATTGAGCACGAACGTGTTCAACCGGACCCGCTCGGTCACCGCCGCGGCCAGGATCATCGACGGAAACGGCGCCGGGCAGCCGAGATGATCGGCGACACCGATCACGTCGAAACCCAGTTCCTCGGCCCTGCGGCATTTTTCGATCCAGTTGGCCCGGGAGTCCGGGGTCACCATGTTGACACCGAACCGGAATGCACGCTGCGCGGTCACGGGTTCTTGTCTACCAGCAGGCGGCGCGCGGCAACAGCACAGCCATCCCGGCGTCGTTCCGTGTTCTGCCCTACAGTGGACGCCAGAGATTTGCTGACTAATCGCTCATGCTCCGCCACCTGATCCGAAAGGAATAACCAGATGACTGAGCTAGATCCCGTGGTGCAGGAATTCGTCGACGCGCTCAACGCCAACGACCAGGACCGGCTCTTCGCCGCGCTCACCGACGACGCGACCATGTCCGACGACGGCGTGGAACGCAATGTCGGGCAGTGGACCGACTCGGAGGTCTTCGGCAGCAACGGCCACATGAACGTCGAGTCCATCGACGACGGCGGCACCGCGCTGGTCGCCGACTACACCAACTCCCGCTGGGGTTCGATGCGCACCAGCTGGCGGTTCACCGTGCGCGACGGCAAGGTCGCCCGCTTCGAGACCGGCCAGGCGTAACGGACTTGCTTGTGCCGCACCGGACTTGACATCCTGAGCCTCGTGTTCGACGCGCCCCGTTACGGTACGGGTTCCCTGGCCGATGTGTTCCCCTCGCTGCTCGCCGGATTCGGAGTGCCCGGCGAGACCGTCCACGCAGGCCCGGATGCGTTCGCATTACGACCATCGCCTTGCCCTGGTGTGCTCCTCCGCGGACGAGCTGCGCACCGCGCTGCACGACGTGGCGGCGGGCTCCTCGCCCGACTCGGTTCGCAGCGGTGTCAAGGGATCCGCCGCTTCGAGTGTCGTGTTCGTTTTCTCCGGCCAAGGCCCGCAGTGGTGGGCCATGGCGCGTGAGCTGCTCGAGCAGAGTCCGGTGTTCCGGCAGACGATCGAGCGGGTCGATGCCGAGCTGGGCAAGTACGCCGACTGGACGGTGACCGAGGAGCTACGCCGCGACGAGGCCGACAGCCGCATCGGCCAGACCTTCATCGCTCAGCCCGCGGTGTTCGCGTTGCAGCTCGGATTGGCGGCCCTGTGGCAGAGCTGGGGTATCGTCCCCGCGGCCGTCGTCGGCCACAGCATCGGCGAAGTCGCCGCCGCCTGCGTGTCGGGGGCGCTGTCGTTCGAAGACGCGGTCCGGGTCATCTTCCATCGGAGCCGGGTGCAGCAGAAAGCATCCGGAAAGGGGAAGATGCTCGCGGTGGGTCTGCCGCGGGACGCGGCGGAAGACCGGATCGGCGCGTATCGCGGTCGGGTGGCCGTCGCGGCGTTGAACGGCCCGGAATCGACCGCCCTGGCCGGCGACCCCGACGCGCTCGAGGAAATCGAACGCGAACTCAGCGACGACAAGATCTTCGCCCGCATGCTCCAGGTCAGCGTGGCGTTCCACAGCCATCACATGGATCCGCTGCAGGACGAGCTGATCTCCTCGCTGGACGGGCTCGCGTCCGGTCCGGCGTCGATTCCGATGTACTCGACGGTCACCGGAGCCATCGCCCCGACCGGCGCGCTCGATGCCGAGTACTGGTGGCGAAACGTGCGGGAGCCCGTGCAATTCGCGCCCACCATCGATCGCCTGATCGAAGACGAGCACCTGGCGTTCGTCGAATTGGGCCCGCACCCGATTCACGCGACCGCCATCGCGGAACTGCTCGACCAGCGGCAGGTCAAGGGAACTGTCGTCGGGTCACTGAATCGCAAGCACAGCGACTACGCCACCCTGTTGAACTCGCTCGCTTCGCTCTATGTAGCAGGTTTCGACCCGGATTGGGACACCGTGTTCGACGGTGTCTCCGAACGTGTTCCGCTGCCCTTGTACCCGTGGCAGCGCGAAAGCTATTGGCTGGAAGCGGCGAGCTCACGCGGCAACCGATTCCCGTCGCTGGGGCATCCGCTCGTCGGGGACAAGAGCCGCATCGCCGTCGCCGACGAGCCGGGCAAACACGTGTGGGAGCTGGAGCTCGACCCGGTCCGCTTCCCGTGGCTCGACGATCACCGGGTCCAGGGGCCCATCGTCTTTCCCGCGGCGGGACACCTGGACATGGTGATCGGCTGCGCGGAAGACGCGTTCGGTGCGGGCTCGTACTCGCTCGAGGATGTCGAATTCCGTAGAGCCCTCTTCGTTTTCGACAACCGCCCGGCTCCGCTGGTCCAGGTGGTTCTCACGGCGGCGATGAACTATTCCGTGTACAGCAGGCAGGACGGCGACAAGGACTGGACTCTGCATTCGCTGGGGACCCTGCGCCGCGAAGCGCCGACCGCGGCGCTGCCCAAACCGCTCGCGGAACTGCAGGCGGAGTGCACCGCCGAGGTCGACCCCGCGGGTTTCTACGCCGACCTGCAGCACAATGGCCTGTCCCTGGGCTCGACCTTCAAGGCGGCTATCCGTTTCACCCACGCCCCCGGCCAATCGCTGGCATTGCTCGAGACGCCGTCGGCGGCCGCGGACGAGGCGCCGCGCCATGCGTTCCATCCCGGGCTGCTCGACTCGTGCATCACCTCGCTCGCCATGGTCTACGACGACGTCCTGGTGAATAATCGCCCCGACGGCGAAGCCAAAACGCTTTTCCTCCCGGTCGAGGTCAAACGGCTCAGCTATTACCGCAAGCCCAGCAGCACCGTGTACTGCTACGGAAACGCACGCCTGCATGGGGACCCGTTGTATCGCGAGGGCGATTTCTGGATCGTCGCCGACGACGGAACGATCGTGGCCGAGTTCGAAGGCCTGCGGCTCAAGTCCATCACGCAAAGCACCGATGCGGGCGACGACCTCCTGCAGTCGTTCTACGACTTCCGTTGGCATCCGGCACCGGTGCACACGAAGACCCGCATCGCCGCCGATTTCCTGCCGTCGGAGCAAGACTTGCACGTGGCCGTCGATCCGTTGATCGACGAGCTGCGGGAGTGGTCGGTCAACAACCACTACCACGCCGTGACGGAAGTGGAGATGGACCGGCTGTGCATCGATTATGTGACCGAGGCCTTTTACCAGGTGGGCATGAACTTCTCGGTGGGCCGGCGCTTCACCCTGGACGAGATCGCGCAGGAGATGGGGGTGCACGACAAATATCGGCGCTACCTCGGTCGACTGCTGGAGCTGTTGTCGCTGCAGGGGATCATCGAGGACGACGCCGGAACGTGGCAGCTGCTGATCACCCCCGCCCGAGTCGATCCGGCACCGATCCTCGCCCGGCTGCGCGAACAGCATCCGGAATGCGCGAGCGAGTTCGCGGTGCTGGAGCGCTGCGGCACGGAGCTGGCCGCCGTTCTGCACGACGAGGTCAATCCGGTCGAACTCATCTTCCCGGAGGACGAGTTCGAATCGGTCGCCGATCTCTACGGGACCTCGTTCTCGTTCGAGAAGACCAACCGCATCGTCCGCCGGATCGTCGCGGAGTCGCTGCGGGCGCTGCCCAGCGACCGGCCGGTGCGCGTGCTCGAGATCGGTGCGGGCACCGGCGGCACGACCGGCCACGTAATCGCTGAGTTGCCTACCGAGCGTGCGGAATACGTGTACTCCGATATCTCGGAGCTGTTCCTCGCCAAGGCGCGCCAGCGGTTCGCCGACAGCGATTTCATGAACTATCGAATCCTCGACATCGAGTCCGACATCGAGGCGCAGGGCTTCGATCCGCACTACTTCGACATCATCGTCGCGTCGAATGTCTTGCACGCCACCGCGAGTCTGCGGGCCACCCTCGACAACGTCAAACGTCTGCTGACCGCCCAGGGGCAGATCCTGATCGTCGAGGGGGCGGTGTCGCCGCACTGGGTCGACCTGACCTTCGGTATGACCGAAGGGTGGTGGAAGTTCGCCGACCACGATCTGCGGCCCGACTATCCGCTGTTGTCCGATGCGGCATGGCGCGAATTTCTGCCGACCGCGGGCTTCGAGCACGTCCAGGTCTTCTCCGAACGGGCCACGTCCGAGCAGTCCGGCAACTCGGTGATTCTGGCGCGCGGGCAGGCGGTGGACCTCGAGCCGTATCAGCCGCGCGTCGAGCCCGGCGCCTGGGTCGTCCTGGCGGACGCGGACGGTGTCGCCGAACGCTATCTCGACCTGCTCGGGGAGGCCGGCGCGGCCAGTGTCCTGGTCACCCGCGGCGAGGCCTTCGAGCAGGTCGACGCACGCAGCTTCCGGGTGCACCCGACGAGCAGCGCGGATATTCAGCGCGTGCTGGAGCAGGTGCGTGAACACGCCGGGGACGTGGCCGGCGTGCTGCATCTGTGGAACCTCGATTTCGCGGAGTCGGATCTCACCACCGAGCTGTTGCCCGAGCTGGAACTGCACGGCGGTTACAGCGTGATCACGCTGGCGCAGGCGGTTCAGCAGCTGGAGTGGTCCAAGGCTCCGCGGTTCTGGGTGGCGACCGCGGGGGCGCAGAGCATCGAGGGGACCGAGCGCGTCGCGCCCGCCCAGCTGCCGAGCTGGGGAATTGTCCGGGTGCTGTTGAACGAGCAGGTCACCCTGCCCGCGAAGATCATCGACTTCGACCCGGCGACGCCGGACGCCGGGCAGCGAGCGGCTCAGCTCTTCGATGAGCTGCTGCATGTGCAGGCAGCCGATGAGGAGGTCGCCTTCCGCGCAAACCAGCGGTTCGTCGACCGCCTCGAGCACGTCTCGCTCGCCGAGTTCGAGGCATCGGTCGCGGCGCTCGCCCGCGGGTCGGACGAAACTCCGTTCGCGCTGGCCACTCCCACCGAGGCCGGGATCGAGCACCTCCGGTTCGAACAGCAGGCCGCACCGGTCATCGGGCCGGGCGAGGTAGCCATTCGGCCGCTCGCCACCGGCCTGAACTTCCGCGACGTCATGCTGTCGCTCGGCGTGCTGTCGGAGGGCGCGACCTTCGGCGGGTTCT
This sequence comes from Nocardia colli, assembly GCF_008704205.1. Taxonomy (GTDB): domain Bacteria; phylum Actinomycetota; class Actinomycetes; order Mycobacteriales; family Mycobacteriaceae; genus Nocardia; species Nocardia colli. The sequence continues at coordinate 636,343 of NZ_VXLC01000003.1, forward strand.
ATGCGGACAACCTCGGTGTCGAATGCGCCGGTGTGATCACGCAGGTCGGATCCGAGGTCGAGGGAATCGTCCCGGGAGATCGTGTGGTCGCCTTTGCTCGCGGGTGCTTCGGCTCGACGGTGGTCGCCGATGCGCGGCGGGTCTTCACGATGCCGGCGGACCTCTCGGCCGCCGATGCCGCGACGCTGCCGATGGCGTACCTGACCGCCTGGTACGGAATGGTGGAGGTGGGCAGGCTGCGCCGGGGCGAGCGGGTGCTCATCCATGCCGCCGCCGGCGGGGTCGGGCTCGCCGCGGTCCACATCGCGCACCTGCTCGGCGCCACGGTCCTCGCCACCGCCGGTAGCGAGGAGAAGCGGGAATACCTGCGAACGCTGGGTGTCGAGGACGTCTTCGACTCCCGTTCGCTGGCGTTCGCGGATGCGGTTCGAGAGCGCTACGACGGTGTCGACCTCGTGCTGAATTCGCTTCAGGGCGAGACCATCCCGAAGAGCCTCGAGTTGCTCCGCGCCCGCGGGCGGTTCGTGGAGATCGGGAAGAAGGACATCTACGACAACTACAAGCTCGGTCTGAAGCCGTTCGGCAACAACCTCATCTACGCGGCGATCGACATCGACCGACTGCTGCTGGAAGATCCGGCGCTGTGCCGCGAGGCCATGCTGAAGGTGCTCGACGGTGTCGCGGCGGGCACGCTGCCCGCGCTTCCGCACACGGACTTCGGTGCCGCCGATGTGGCCTCCGCGTTCCGCTACATGGCGGGCGCGAAGCAGATCGGCAAGGTCGTCGTCGAATTCGAGCCGGACACCGAGCTTCTCGTCTATCCGGCCTCGACTGCGGACCAGGCGTTCGATGCCGATGGCACCTACCTCGTGACGGGCGGATATACGGGATTCGGCCTGTGGACCGCTCAGTGGCTGGTCGACAAGGGCGCGGGCACCGTGGTGCTGGTCGGGCGCCGGGCCCAGGTCGATGCCGAGAACGAGTCGGTGATCGCGGCGATGCGGGAATCCGGGGCCACCGTGGTGCTCGAACGGGCCGACGTGTCGAGCGAGGCCGAGGTCGTGGCGCTGCTGGAGCGGCTGTCGGAACAGTCGCCGCTGCGGGGTGTCTTCCATGCCGCGATGGTGCTCGACGACGTGGCGCTGACCCAGATGACGGAGGAGCAGTTCCTCCGCGCCGTGCGGCCGAAGATCGACGGAGCGTGGCATCTGCACAACCACACGCGTGCGCTGGATCTGGACGCCTTCGTCATGTACTCGTCGATGAGCTGGTACATCGGCACGCCCGGTCAAGCCAACTACGCGGCGGCGAACGGGTTCCTGGAAGCGCTTGCCGCACATCGCCGCGACCTCGAACTGCCTGCCCTGACGGTCAACTGGGGCGCCATCGGGGAGGTCGGGTTCATCGTGCGCAACAAGCTCGACACGCTCGCCCGGATGGGCTGGAAGTCGATCTCACCGGACAACGCGGTCGGCTTCGTCGGGCGCTGTCTGGCCCAGGGTGTCAGCCGCGCCAGCGTATTCGGCGTGGACTTCGCGATGATGAGTCAGGTCATGCCGTCGTTCCGCAGCTCGCTGCGGCTTGCCCATCTCGCGTTGGACGACGCATCGGGCTCGGCCACCACGTTCGGTACCGAGAGCCTGCGCGCCGAACTGCTCGAGCTGGCGCCGGACGCCCGAGAATCGCGGCTGGTCACGGCACTGTCGGAGCAGGTATCGCGGATCTTCGACATGCCGGTCGATCGCCTGGCCCATGACGTTTCACTGACCGACCTCGGTATGGACTCGCTCATGGCCGGCCAGATTCGCAACGTGCTGGCCAAGCAACTCGACATCGACTTCCCGACCATGGGCCTGATGCGCGGGCCCACCCTGGTCGAGCTCGCCACCGATGTCCTCGCCCATGTCTTCGACACCGGGACCGTGGCGCTGCCCGCATCCGGGGAGGAAGTCGCCGGCCCGGAGCGCTGGATCCGCGCGACGAAGGGCCGGTCCGACACGGCGACGCTGCGCGTATTCACACTGCCCTTCGTCGGCGGCAGTTCCTCGGCCTTCACCTCGTGGGCGAACAGCCTGCCCGACACGGTCGATGTGGTGGCGATCCAGTACCCCGGCCGGGACAACCGCATCGACGAGGTGCCGATCGACTCGATGCCCGCCTTCATCGCGGAACTGGCCGATGCGATGCTGCCGTATCTCGACCGGTCCTTCGTCATCTATGGGCACAGCATGGGCGGACTGCTCGCCTACGAACTCACCAAGTATCTCGAGCGGCAGTTCGCCGAGGTCCCGATGAAACTCATCATCGGGGGCTGGCCCTCCCCGGAGCTGGTCGAGGGGTACGTGCGGAACCTGAAGCACATCCGCGACGGCTTCGACCTGGACCACGAATCCGACAGCCGGGTGCTGGAAGTGTTGCGCGACAACGGTCTGTTCGCCGCGCACTTCGATGACGAATCGACGGTCAAGCCGCTGATCCCGGCGGTGCGGGCGGACCTCAAGATGCTCGGCGACTATCGCTTCGACAACGGGGTCACATTGCGTGCTCCGATCACGGTCCTGCGCGGTGCCGAAGATCCGCTGTTCGAGCCGGCCCAGCTTCGCGGCTGGGAGCAGCTGACGATCGGCAGGTTCTCGCTCACCACCGTTCCCGGTGGCCACCTGTTCATCCAGAACGCAAGCGCGCAAGTGATGGAAACGATCGCCCAGGAGCTGTCTGCCGACAACACTTTCCCGAGTTTCACGAGTCTCGTGGTCGGCGCTGCTGAGTAGCTCCAACGGAGATGAACAGCATGAACGGAGAATCATGAACCAAGTCGAACGTTACGACGTGGTGGTGTGTGGCGGGGGTCTGGCCGGCCTGACCGCGTCGAGGCAGATCAAGCGCGCCATGCCCGACTGCACCGTGCTGGTGCTGGAACGCAGCACCGGCGACATCCCCGACGCCGCCTACAAGGTGGGTGAATCGGCGGTCGAGGCCGGTTCGCACTACTTCACCGAACAGCTCGGCCTCAGCGGCCATTTCAATCGGCAGCAGCTGCCCAAGCTCGGGCTGCGCTTGTTCTTCGGCGATGCCCACGGCCCGCTCGAGGCACGGCCCGAACTCGGTTCGCGGCGGTTCCCGCGGGTGCCGTCCTATCAGATCGACCGCGGCATCTTCGAACGGGAGCTGCGGCGCTCGGTTCGTGAACTCGGTGTCGACCTCGTCGAGCTGGCCAAGGTGACCGATGTCGACCTGGCCGGCGACGACGAGGATCACGTCGTCCACTACGCGATGGAGGGTGCAGGCACCGAGCGCACGGTCCGGGCGCGCTTCATCGTCGACGCCTCGGGGCGCCATCGGCTGATCCAACGCAAGCTCGGACTGGGTACCCCGAGCGCGCACAAGATCAACGCGGCCTGGTGGCGCTTCCGCGGTGAATACGACGTCGAGCAGATGGCGGCCGCCACCAGCCCGACCTGGACGCCGAAAACCCAGGAGCGCCGGTGGTTTTCGACCAATCACCTGATGGGTCCCGGCTACTGGGTGTGGATGATCCCGCTGTCGTCGGGAAACACCAGCATCGGCATCGTGACCGACGAGAACGTCCACCCCTTCAGCACCTACGCGACCGAGACGAAGGCCCGCCGCTGGCTCGACGAATACGAACCGACGCTCGCCAAGTTCATCGAGCAGGCCGAGATCATCGACTTCCTCAAGGTGCGCAATGCGAGTCACTTTTCCAAGCAAGCGTTTTCGCACCATCGATGGTCCTGTGTCGGCGAGGCAGCCGTATTCCTGGACGCCTTCTACAGCCCGGGATCCGACTGGATCGCCTATACCAACACCATCACCACGCGGATGATCGAACTCGACCGCAAAGGCGGTCTGACCGAGGCGGTCGCCGACACGTTCAACCAGTTGCTGCTCGACGATCTCTGGTCGAACTACTTCCCGGTCTACCTGAACAACTACCCGATCTTCGGGCACGCGCCGGCGATGTTCACCAAGGTCATCTGGGACACCTCGTTCTACTGGGCACTGCCTGCCCAGTTGCTCTTCCGCGGCCTGATCGGCAACGAGGACGCGGCGGCCGAATTCCATCCCATCGCACAACGATTCCGGGACATCCAGACGCGCATGCAAGCAAACCTACGGACCTTCGCGACCCGAACCCGTCCGACCGACGAGTACATGTTCCTCGAGTACAGCAAGGAACCTATCTGCACACAGCTGCACTTGGACCTGCTCACCGACAAGACCGCCGACCAGTGCTTCCGGGATATGCGGCGCAATGTCGACCGCTTGGAATCGTGGGCGGGGTCGTTCGAGCAGCAACTCGCCGACCTCCCCCGGTCCGAGCCGGCCGCGGTCGTCCGCTGACGGCAGCGGGCAGCAGGGTGGGAATGCGCCGGGTCTGCATTCGTCGATGTTTCGCACCGGAAACGACTGCGCCGCTTAAACTGATCGAGCCGGCGCCACCGGCATTCGGGGCGAGGAGGGGGCTGTGACGGCAGGAGAATCCACCGCGCCGCCGCTGTTCGTCCAGCGGTCGGGAACCGGGCCGCCGGTCATTCTGGTGCACGGCGGGCTGCCGGCGCGCGTGACCTGGGCCCGGCAGCAGGTGCTCGCGGCCCGCTGGTCGCTGATCATTCCGAGTCGTCGCGGCTACGCACCCAATCCTGCTGTGCCACAACAGGACTTCCTCGCCGACGCCGACGATCTGACCGAGCTCATCGTGGAACTGCCCGGCGGCGCGCACCTCGTCGGCTTCTCCTATGGAGGTTTGGGCGCAGCTGTCGCGGCCGGGCGACGGCCACATCTGGTTCGGTCGCTGACGCTGATCGAGGTACCGCTGTTCGTCACCGCCGAGGAAGACCAGTCCGTGCGCGAGCTGGCGGCCCTGGCAGACCGATTCGCCGCGGACGCGGACGACGCGCAGGCCGAGCGTGAGTTCCATGCTATGGCCGGCGTGGGACAGAAACTGCCTGCAGGAGAGGAAGACGACATCCGTCAGGCGATGCGGCTGTGGCGCGACCTTCGTTCCCCGCGGGAGGCGAAGCCGCGCTTCGAGGCGATCGTCGAGGCACACATACCAACGCTGGTTGTCTCGGGACAGCACAACACCGGGCTCGAGCGACTGTGCGATGCCGTCGCCACCGAGCTCGGTGCGCAGCGGGCCCACATACCCGGCGCCGGGCATGCCGTCGCACGTGCGCCGGGGTTCAACACGGTACTGGAAACATTTCTGACAGCGGCGCAACGCGGCCGCGATAACGAGGAAGGCACTCTATGAGCGACGATGCGATTCACGGGCACGAACAGATCCTGGAGCACACATTCGCGGCGCTGCGCAGTTTTCCGATCCCGCCCGGAGTCGAGCTCCTGCTTCCGCCGCCGTCGACCAAGACCTTGGACATGCAGTTCGAGGAGTACGTTCCTGGTCGATCGTTGACCGCGACGGTGGCGGTGTCTTCGGAGTACGCGAACGCCGTGGGGTTGCTGCAGGGCGGATTCCTGTCGGCGATGATCGATGACCTCTTCGGGGCGCTCAGTTACCTGACCGCGCGCGGTCCGACGACGAGTTTGGACATGACGACGCATTACATGCGCCCGGTATTCGTCGGCGAGCGGCTGCGGTTGCACACCACGGTGCGCAAAGCCGGGCGAACGGCCATTTTCCTTGCCGCGGAAGCACACAACGGAGCCGACAAGCTGGTGGCGACGGCGACGTGCACGGTGCAGGTCCTGCCGGTGCCGTCTGCGTAGGAGAGGGAACCCCCATGACTATGAGTCAGCCGTTCGACTACTCGGGCCGCAGCGTTTTTGTCGCGGGCGGTACCAGCGGTATCAATCTCGGCATCGCCCAGGCCTATGCGAGGGCGGGAGCCAATGTCGCTGTGCTGTCCCGTAATCAGGCGAAGGTCGACGCGGCCGTCGCCGGCTTGAGCGAGCACGGCGGCTCGGTGCTGGGATTCGCCGCAGACGTGCGTGAGTTCGACGCCGTTGCCGCGGCGTTGGCCTCGGCGCGGGACCGATTCGGTGAACTGGACGTCCTGGTCTCCGGCGCGGCGGGCAATTTCCCCGCGCTGGCCACCACCATGTCATCGAACGCGTTCAACTCCGTCATCGGCATCGACCTGCTCGGCACGTTCAACGTGCTGCGGGCCGGGTACGATCACCTCCGCAAACCCGGCGCGGCGGTGATCACCATCTCCGCACCGCAATCATCGATCCCCATGCCGATGCAGGTGCACGCGTGCTCCGCGAAGGCGGGGGTCGACATGCTGACCCGAACGTGCGCGGTCGAGTGGGGCACCGCCGGCGTCCGGGTGAATGCGGTCATTCCCGGTCCGATCACCGGCACCGAGGGGATGATGCGGCTGGCTCCGACGCCACAGATCGAGCAGCTCGTCACCGACTCGGTGCCGCTGGCTCGGTACGGGACCGCGCAGGAGATCGCCGACTGCTGCCTGTGGTTGAGTTCGCCGATGGCGAGTTACGTCACCGGAGCCCTCATTCCCGTCGATGGTGGGTGGTCGCTCGGCGGCGCGGCGCAGATGTTCACCGAGATGCGCAGAGTCGTCGACAATCCCGATCTCCTCGCCGGCTACGGTTCGTCGAGCTAGCCCGTCGTCCCCCTTGCTCGGGGGTTCGCTCTGTCCTCGAATCTGGCCCGCTGGCCCTCGACGAGGCCGCGATCGCTCTGGCCACTATCGTTGCCCGCCGGCGCCTGCGTGCGCTGCCGGGCAACGATATGCGACCCGCCCTTGCCGTGACGCTGCATCCACGACGCCTGCGCATGCGCGCCGAAATCCGCACTCCGGCAACAGCAGCGACCGCCGGCCGACCGGCCGTTCCACCTGAGCTCAGGTCGCCGCCCTGTCCGGCGCCGACATGCTAGCCTGAGTTCGAGGACAAGGAATGATGTCCGGTTCGGTCGAATTGCTTTTTCGACGATATGCGTTGTGCCGGCGGCAATGACGCCGTTGTCGGTGCGCCGTTGGTAAGACCAGATCTGCAATGGGCAAGGGGGAAATCGTGCTTGAACCCCGATTTACATTCACCCGCTCGACGGAGCCGCTCGGGCCCGCGAGGCAAGTGACATGAAATGGATTCGGAGTAAAGTCTCCGCTCGCGACTTCATGTGGAAACCCATCCGAAGCCAGATTTCTACGCGTGCCCGGCTGCATTCGCTGGTCGACCGGCTCGAGCTGCCGGTGGACTGGACCGTCGAGGAGTTCATCGCGTCGGTCGAGCACACCCGCGGGCGCCGGATCGTGCGATTGCTGCTCCCGCCGACCGCCCCGGTAGGGCTGTGCGGGCTGTGGCTGGCCTGCTGGGACTGCGACGTGATCCTGCTCCGGCAGGCGTCCGATCCCGCGATAGAACTGCACGTGGCCCTGCACGAGGTCAGTCATATGCTGCTCGGCCACGGGCAGGACACGTCGATGCCCACCGCCGAATGGACGCGGCTGACCAGCGAATTGGCGCTGGACCAGGAGATCGACCCGGCCACCGTCGGCGCCGCCCGCGGACTGTCCAGCTACGATTCGAGCGAAGAGTACGAAGCCGAGCTGTTCGCGACACTGATCGGTTTCCGCGCGCGCAGCGCCGGACCACGCCGCGACCCGCTGGTGAAAGACCTGTAGTGCATGTGGCCGTACGACCACCTGCCGACCTGGGCCACGATGCCGGCGACGGTGTTCATCGTCGCCGTCGCGATCCTCCGGCCCGTCTTGACCCCGCGCACAACCATTTTCGGCAGCCTGATCAACACCGTGATGGGAATCGACGCGGCAGCAGCCATCCTGCGTGAGCCGGTCATCGCGCGCCAGGTAGCCCGAGTCGTCCCCGGCGGCCTGCCCACCGTATTCGATGCCTGGCATTGGCTGACCGTGTCCGCCTGGGCATGCGGACTCGGGATGGTGATGTTCCGCGAATACGGTCGGGTGCATTTCCGAATCCGGTTCAAGATTGTGATCGTGCTGTCGGTGATTGTCGGCATCGCGTTTCTGGCGTTGAGCAATCCGGCGCGGGTGCACGGGATGGCGTCCATCGCGGACTACGGGGGTTGGCGATACGGCGTCTATATCGGGTTGTATTCGACTCTGCCGTTAGTAGTTTCTTGCTACTTGTGCGCACTGAAATATCGCGCTATAGCGTGGCGGACGACCACACGGTGGGAATGGATCATGGTGGTCGCCACGATATGTTTCGGCATCGCCAATTTTCTCCCCGTGGGCTCGATCGCGGTGGCCGCTGCGCTGGACGCGGCAGGGGTCGGCCACGAACTGACCCAGCGGACGTTCGACCTGGTCTCCCATGGACTCGCCTCCGGCGAGCCGGGTCTGTTTCTCTTTGCCGCGCTGGTTGCGGTGCTGGCCCGGTCCACGGCACACGCCGTCGTGCAGCTGCTGCGACTGGATCGCGACTCGCGTACCGCGCGCCGGCTCTATCCGCTCTGGCGGGATCTGACTGCCGCCGCACCCCAGGTCGTATTCCGGCCGAAGTGGGCCGACGATTGGAACGCTCCGGCGCAGGAGCGCCTGCACCGCCGGCGGATCGAAATCCACGATGCGGCACAGATCGTCGGCAGATATGTGCTTCCGCTGCCGGACGCCTTCGACGAACTGGTCGAGACCACCGTCGCCGACATCGACCAGGAACACCTGCTACTGGTCGCCGAGCTGGTCATGGCGGCCGAGCGGCTCAGCGGCAACGGTGGCGAACCCGCGGACGAACCGACCGTGTGCCGGGCGGACGTGCCCGACCAGCAGACACTGCTCCGGTTGTGGCAGCCCGCAATTCGGCTGCTCCGCTCGACCGACCTCGAGCGGGTGTCCGGAAGCCTCGGTGAGCCGCGCTGAGCGTCCGCGCTCAATCTGCTTGTGCCGGAACCCGTTCCGGGCGACGCCGCCACTCCGGAAGGGACAGGTAGGTCGCGGAGCGTAGGGCCCACTCGACCGGGCCGTATCGATGGTTACGCAACCACCAGGTGCTGCATGCCAGTTGGGCGGCGTAGGTGAAGAGGGCGATGGCGATGACGCCGGCGGGTGGGACCTTGTCGGCCAGGGCCAATCCGTAGCCGGTGTAGATCACCATGAGGACGACGGATTGGCTGATGTAGTTGGAGGCCGCCATCCGCCCGGCCGGCGCGAGCCGGCTGATGAACGGTGCGGTGCGGGGTGATTGGGTGAGGCAGATGATGCCTGCCATGTAGGCGAAGGTCATGAACGGATTGACGAGTTGTTGCACACCGGCCCAGAAGCTGGGCGGGGTGATCCATTGCATCGTCGCGGCGAAGGTCACCGCCGACACCGGCAGGCCGATCGTCAGACCGCCGGCGAGTACCCGAGGCGCCCAGCGCCGCAACGTCTCTCGATCGGTGAGCAGCTCACGCTTACCCGCCGCCATGCCCAGCAGGAACATGGCGAAGCTGGTCACGCCCTGGGTGAACCAGATCAGCGCGATGAAGGTGGGCGCGAGCCACATCTGGCCGGCGAAGGTGTCGCCGAAGCTGCCGGTGTATCCGTCGTGGATCCGTTGCACATCGAAGAGGCTGGCCAGCGCCTTCACCCCGTCGTCGGGGGCGTCGCTCGGCAGGAACGCCCAGCCGCTCCACACCACGTACAGGATCGCGCCGGTGATCACGGCGGTCCGCGGCTTCAGCTTCTTCAACGGGATCAGGATCAGGCACAGGACGGCATAGAGGGTGAGGATGTCGCCGATCCACAGCAGGAAAACGTGAGCGAGCCCGATCACGAGCAATGCCAGGCAGCGCCGCAGCAGTCGCGCGTTGGCCGAGGCTTCGGCCCGCTGCGCCGCCGCGATCTGCAACGTGAACGAGTAACCGAACAGGAACGCGAACAGCAGATAGAACCGGCCCTCGAACAGCCCGTTGACCACCGCGCTGACGAAGTGATCGATCGGTCCGTCGAAGCGCGGCTGCGGATGGTCGGCGGTGCCGCCGAACGACCACAGCATGGTCGCGACCATGACATTGGTGACGAGGATGCCGAACAGCGCGAACCCGCGCAGAATATCGACCTCGGCGATCCGTCGACCCGACGTGGTGACGGGCAGAACCGATTCGGACATGGTGCGAAATTAGCCGCCGCGGCCGGGTCCGCGCGTCGGTCGACGGGCTGACCCGCGCCCGACATGTGTCTATCGCGACCGCGACCTACGGCGTATTGACATCACTCACGTGAGGTCGGCGACCTCCAGGTAGATCTGCCGATCGACCACGATCTCGGCCAGAAACCCTTGCGCGCCACCGGCAGTGGCCGGGAACGCCGCGACCGCCAACTCCCCCGCGCGCAACCGGGAACCGGTGAATTCACGCTGCCCGAGGATGATCGGTTGCGCCTGCGCGAAACCCGCCGCGGCGATCTGGTCCGCGAGTGGCTCGCCGAGCAGGTCGGTCACGGTGCCGGGGATGAGCCGGGCGGTGACGATCTGATCGAAGCTGGGCTGGCGCGTGATGTGGTGGGCCAGATACATCCGGTCGGGACGGCCGAAGCAGATGTGGGTGAGCAGGCCGCGCCCGCGTTCCCGCTCCGGTTCGAGTTCGGCGAAGTGGACGACCTCGCGCACCGTGGCGCGCACGCCGGTGGCGATCGCGATGCCGCCGCGTTCGCGCCGGCCGCGGATCAGGGTGCCGTGGAACGATCGGCGCGGGCGGGGGCGATTCGGATCCAGTTCGGCGACGGGGAAATCCTCGGGATCGAAGGTGTGGATGTCGGTGTAGCCGATCCGCCGATCCGCGCCGAGGGCCCGGCTGCCACGTTCGTCCAGTTCGACGTCGAGCAGGATCTGGAAGTTGTGCGGCGCCTGGAACGTCGGCCGGTACGAGACGAAGCAGTCGACGCCGGTCCCGAAAACGACCATGTTGTGCAGACCTGCACCGCCTGCCAGTCCGGGCTGATGGTGTCCGGGGGCGCGAATATGAATTGCACTCATTGTGAGCTCCTTCCTTGCCACCCTCACAGTGCCAACCTCCGGCCGCTGTGCCACGAGTGCCGGGCTACTCGAATACCCCATGACCAGCTACTCGACACCGGTTACCGATCCCCACGCAGGTACCGGGTCACCATGTCGACCAGTTCGTTCTCCACCGCCTCGATCGCGATGCCGCGCGGATCGGCCATGAGCTTGTGCGTGTTCATCTCGACCGTGAACAGGATCAGTTCCGCCGCGGTGTCGAGGTCGCGCACGCGCACGTCCGGGTGCCGGGCGAGCAGCTCGCGCACCTGACCGACGCGCAGCTTCCCGTGCCGGGCGACGGTGTCGAGCAGCTCCTGTGACAGCGGGGCCTCCTCGATCATGATGCGCAGCAGCCGCGGGTCGTCGCTGTGGTTGTCGATGGCGTCGCGGACCAGCGCCCGGACCGTCGCGCGCAGGCTGCCCGCGGTGAGCTCGAGCTCGTCGCCCTCGGTCCACCGGCCGCGGTCGATGTGCTGGATCAGCAGTTCGGCGAGGATCGAGTCCTTGTTCGGAAAGTATTGGTACAGCGACCCGATGGAGATGCGGGCGCGTTCGGCGATGCGGTTGGTGGTGCCCGCGGCGTAGCCGTGCTCGGCGAAAACGTGAGCAGCCGCGGTGAGGATGCGTTCGCGGGTGAGCTCGGCGCGCACCTGTCTGGGCTTGCGACGTGGGTCGAGCTGGCGGCCGGCCGACGGCATTCGGAACCTCCTGCGGAGCGCGAAAAGCGAGTAGCCAAAAAGCTGAGCAATTGTTCACAATAGTGTCATGACCTGGGAGAACATGTCCATCCCCGCGGTGAGCAACGGGGCCGGTAACTCGACTCTGCGCCAGCTGACGACGGTGGACGAGATCGAGACGATCGTCGGTCGCCCGGCGTCGATAATCATGCTGAAACAACTCGATGCGCTTGACGAGGGGTGCCGGACGGTGCTCGCGCACTCCCCGATCGCGGCGTTCGGCTACCGGGACCGCGACGGTGTCAGCCGGACGACGTTCATCGGCGGCACGCCGGGGTTCGTGCGGGTGCAGTCGGCCAAGCGGATCTCGTTCTCGCTGTCCGGGGCCAGCGAGCCGCACGGTCCGGTTTCGTTCTTCTTCCTGCTGCCGGGTGTCGGGGAGATTCTTCGGGTCAACGGTTCGGTGACCGGGCGCAAGGGTGCGCAGACGGGCGTCGAGATCGAGGAGGCCTTCGTGCATTGCGCGCAGGCGGTGCTGCGGTCGCGGCTGTGGCAGCCGGCTGTCCCGGCCGCGCCGGTTGTGGTCGAGGGTTCGGGTCCGTTGTTCCGGCCCGGGGTCGCGGAATTCCTGGCTGCCGCACCGTTTCTCGCGTTGTCCTCGTGGGATTCCGCCGGCGGGAGTGACACGAGCCCGCGCGGGGATCGGGAGGCGGTGGCGCGGATCGTGGACGGCCACACGCTCGTCATGCCGGATCGGCGGGGCAACAAGCGCGCCGACACGCTGCACAATCTGTTGCGCGACGATCGGCTGTCGTTCGCGGCGATGGTCCCGGGACGCAGCGGTGTGCTGCACGTTCGCGGCCGGGGCTCGATCACCGACGATCCGGCGTTGCTCGAGACGTTGGCGTTGCGCGGGATGGCGCCGCACGCGGCGCTGCTCATCGATGTCGAGGATGCCGAGGTGGTCGGCAACGACGCGGTGGTGCGGTCGCGGCTGTGGACGCCGGGTGCGCTGGTCGATCGTGACGCGGTGCCCGACCTGATGGCGTTGGCCGGGAAGCACTTGGCCGCCAGTACCGCGAAGGGTGGTCCGCCCGCGTTCTTGCTGAAGGCAGTCGGGGCGATACCGGGGGTGAACCGATTGATGCGACTGATCATGAATCGGGCCTACCGGTCCGGGTTGGAGAAGGAGGGTTACGAGGACATCGAGACGAGCCGTCGGCTTCCGGACGGCAGCAGCGAGACGAACAAGCCCGTGCGAGAGGTGCGGATCGCCGAGATTCGTGCGGAGACGCCGACCGCGGTCACCCTCGTACTGGAGGACGTCGACGGCCCGGGTTCGTTCGACTTCCGCGCCGGACAGTTCTTCACCCTCGTCACCGACATCGACGGTCGTCCGGAGCGGCGCGCGTATTCGGCTTCGTCGGCGCCCGGAGGCTCTCGATTGGAGGTCACCGTCAAACACGTTGCGGGCGGACGATTCTCCACGCACGTGCATCGAGGTCTGCGCGTCGGCGATCAACTCGCGGTCCGCGGACCGGCGGGCTCCTTCCACCTCGAACCGCAACCTCCGGACCAGATCGTGCTGGTCGCCGCAGGCAGTGGTGTGACGCCGATGATGAGCATCATCCGTACGCAGCTGACGGATTCGGCGGACCGCACCCGGATCGCGCTGCTCTACAGCAGTCGCTGCGAGGAGGAGATCATCTTCGCCGATCAGCTGACGCGGCTGGCGAAGGACAATCCCGAGCGGCTGAGCGTCACCCACGTCTTGACTCAGCGCGAGGGACGGCTCGATGCGGACGGCATACGTCGCTGGGTCGCCGATCTATCTCCGGCCGCGGGCACCCACTATTACGTGTGCGGTCCCGTTCCGCTGATGGACGCCGTTCGCACTGCCGTCACCGGGCTCGGAGTTCCCGACGAGCTGGTGCACCACGAGCGCTACATCAGCGGAACAGACACTGCCACCGAAGTGACCGCGCCACAGGAGATGACCGTCGAACAGGACGGGCACCAGGTCGGCACAGTGGTCGTCGAGCCCGGCCAGACCCTGCTCGACGCAGGCCTCGCCGCCGGACTCCCGATGCCCTACTCCTGCACCGTCGGCAACTGCGGCGACTGCATGGTGAAACTCCGCAGCGGTGAGGTCACGCAGAGCGAGCCGAACTGCCTGACGCCGCAACAGAAAGCCGACGGTTTCGTCCTGGCATGCGTGGGTTGCCCGCTATCGAAGATCACCCTCGAGATCACCGACCTGTGAACTCATACGAGGCACGGTGCGCGGGTACGCATCGTGTGCCAGAAGACAATCCGAGCCTGCGCAACTGCGGTCGGGCCGTCAATGTGGTGCGGCCATCGCCTTCAGATCGGGAAGGTTGCCGATGCGCTGACTTGCCGGGCGGCCCGGTGCGCTCGTCTGTGGTGATCCGGTGGCGCGCAGGCGAGCACGCACTTCGGCGGGTGTTCTGCGTTGACCGGCCGCCGTGCTGATTCCCTGATAGCCGGCGACGGCTCCGGTGACGATCGGTGAGGCGCTCGATGTTCCACTGAACATGTCGGTGTACCAGAGGTCTTCGTCGGCGCCGCCTTGCAGATCGCCGTAGCCGGTGGTGGTGACCTCGCGTCCCCACGCCTGGGTGTCGACGCGGGAGCCGAAGTTGGAGAAGGCCAGCCGGGAGCGGCCGGGTCCGTGGTCGTGACCGTGGAAGCCGGCGGGTGGTGCGCCCGCGCCGACGATGATCGCGCCGGAATCGGCCGCGCCACCGCGGAACGGGTTGCGCCACGCGGCGGGAAAGCCCGCTGGGCGAGTGTCGTAGAGAGCGGCGTCGAGATCTTCCGCGCCGTTTCCGCCGGCCTCCACCACGATGACTCCGCGCCCGACCGCGTACCGGATCGCGGCGAGATCGTCCGGCCACCATTCGATCGCGATATAACCGGCCTGGTCCGGGCGGCCCGCGTAGTTGAATCGTGGTCCGGGACGGTGCAGTTCGAGCAGGATGACATCGCCTGCACCGAGCGCGTCGGCGGCGGTCCGGATCGCGGCGGCCGATCCAGGTCCGAAGATCGAGACGGCTCGGATCAGGGCGTCGGGTGCGATGCCGGTGATGCCGAAGGCGTTCACGTCGCCGCTGATCTCGCCGGCGACCGCGGTGCCGTGATCACGCCAGCCTTGATCCGGTGACGGATCGCCGCCGATGACTCCGCCTTGATTGGCAAGCAGATCTTCGTGCGTGAACCGCCACGCGCCTTCGATGTCGATCACCCGCACGCCTTGTCCGCGTCCCCCGGGCACGGTCCAGGCCCAGCGCGCATCGACACCTTGTGGAGCGGCGTCCAGGTAACCCTGGCGCGCTTCGAAATTCGGGGTGACCGGCGGTGCGTCGGCGGCCGCGGTCTCGATGCTGCCGTCCGGGGCGATCGGTGGTTCGGCGGGCGGTTTGAGGTAGGCGCCGTCGACCGAGTCGTCGTCGCGCAGCCGCGCGGCCAGGTCAGCGAGTCCTTCGGTGACCCCACGGACGGCGAAGAACTTCAGGTACTCCGCGGCGACGGGTTCGTGGGGAGTCCCTGCGACCCGCGCGTGCAGGCGATTCGGCGGACCGAAGATGCGAGCGAGCCGGCCGCCCGCAGGCAGCAGCGCGGTCAACCGCGCCTCGGTGCCGCGACTATCGCTGAGCGCGCTCGGCGTGAGCGTGGTGTCCGGGCCGTGGGTGACCACGATCAGTTCCGCCGGCGAGCGGGGCGCGGAGTGCTGCGATGCCATCGTTCAAGTCAACCGCGTGCGCCGGCCGGGCACTGCCGTAATGAGTTACGCAACGGCCGCATATCGGCATCGCCTGCATCAGCGAACCGCACGCATGCGCGACACTCCGGGCAGATCCACCACGCCGTGCCGGACCGCGGCGACGCTCAGCACCTCCATCGTCCCGATCACGATGAGGAACAGGCCGACCACCAGCCCGAGTACGTCCACCGAATCGAACGGCAGCACGCCGATCACGATGCCGAGCACCATCGTCGCCAGCCCGAACAGCTCCTGCCGACCGGCGCCGGCCAGATTGTTCGCCCAGACCGCGACCGTGGCATGGCAGATCCCGCGCACCGACCACGCCAGCCCGATCCAGAACGACAGCAGCAGCGCCGAATTCCCACCGGCGAAACACAGCACGGCCAGCAGCATCGACACCGCACCACTGGCGAAGACGAGCACCCGCAGGGCAGGCGCGAACTTCGCACCGAACGCGATGACCATCTGCAAACCGCCGTTGAGCAGCAGGTACAGACCGAACAACAGCTCCGCGGTCGGCATCGACTTGTGTGGCCATACCGCTACGACCACACCCACGATCATTGAGCAGGCACCGGCCACCACTATCGCCTGCCGGGCATTCCCGGACAGTGGTTCCGTACGCCCTGCTAGCTCGCTTTCGGGCATAGCTACATGATATGGCCGGATCGTTCAGTTAGCCGCGTGTTTGCTTTCACTCGGTGCGGCGACCGAGCGCGGTGCGATCAGGCCGAGTCGAGCGGGAGAATCAGGGCACGGAAGGTCGTGTAGCGGGCCAGATTCTCGGTGGCGTCCGCGGCGGTGCGCCGGCCGATGTCGGACGCGAGGGCGGATCGCAGCGCGGCCATGTTGTCCCAGTCCAGCATCGGAGGGTTCGTCGTAGATCACGACGAATCGTGCCGCGGGCTCCGTGACCGTCATCCGTTCAACTCCTGTCATGAGGAATCTTCAGCGCGGTGGCACCGGCGCTGGGCCTTCTCCATGTAGACCGCGGGCGCAACCGAAAGGAATCGCGCCGCTCAAGGGTGCATGTCGGAGCCGAGTAGTGGGTGAACTTCCAACGTGCACGCGGTGATGGTCGCGGCGACGAGCTTGGGCGCGGGGGCGTCGGGTGGGGTGACGAGTAGGCGGGTGTAGGTGGGGCAAGAGTTGCCGGCGGCGTCGACGGCCATTCCCTCGACGATGGCCGACGCGGCACCGGCGGTGGGGATGTTGCTGTCGGTCACGGTGACCGGTGGCGGCGCATCGCGGTCGGGCGGGAGTCCGCCGAGGTAGCCGCGGAGGGTGTGGTCGGCGCGGATGGCGGGCCCGCCCTCGTCGGCCTCGACCTCGGGGTAGCCCGAAAGCTCGCATGCCGGAGTGCCGTTGATCAGGCCGATGGTGATCTGCACGCCGCGATGAGTCGCGCCGGGTGAGACCTCGGTCGCGCTGAGCACGAGTCGGCCGGGCGCGCAGGGGGAAATCTGCTTGCTGCCGATGCTCGGCGGAGCGTCGTCCGAGGCCGGGTCGCTCGCGCATCCGGCCGCTGCGATCACCGCGGCGCAGAGGGCGATCCGGGCGTATCGCTTGGTCTGTTTCGACATAGGAATCAGATCCTTTCGTCGTCGGAGCAAGCCATCCCCCGCGGCGCTATCCGTTCACTCCGATAAGGATATGGTCGCAGGTGACCGGGTGCGTGTCTCGTCAACCAGGTCGAACCCGCTTGCGGCCGTTCGGGTTTCGACCGTCCGCTAATCCTCGGCGTGCCCGGCGAAACTCAGGAACACTCCGCGCACCGAGGAACCGTCCAGCAGTCGCCACGGCGCGGTGACGTGACCGGCGCCGGCCCGTTCGGACTGCTCGTCACCGGGGCGCAGAATCCGGTTGATCCGGACGATCGCCGTGCTGCCCGGCACCCGCGCACCGACCATGATGTCGGTGCGTGCCGATCCGTCTTCCGCCGACACCGGCTCCGATCCCAGTGCGGGAACGGCGATTTCGGGGGTCACCACGGTGACCGATTCGTCGGTCTTCCCGCTGTCGTGCTGCGCCTGGGGCTGCGCCGTTCCATCGAGCAACGCCAGGATCTGCGCCACCACGACCGGATCGCGCGTTCCGTCGTAGAGCCAGCGCTGCCCGAGCACGCCGTGCGTCGACGTGCCGATGAGGGCGTCCTCGGCTCCGTCGAGCGGCGCGCCGCGATAGGCGAACGGCACCTGATAGGTGACCGGCTCGTCGCCGGAACTGTCGGTGACCGCCATGAATTCGATCCCGACCGCACCGTCCGGATCGTCGAGCCGGAATCCCCCGACCCGATCCAGCACCGGCCCGGTGCCGCCGCGGTACCACGACCTGGTCGGCAACCACGAAGCCAACAATTCCACCTTGGTGGGCACCATCGTCGTCTCGTGGATGACGGCCATGCTCCGAGTCCTCCTGCTTCCGCGCCGCGGCGACGCTGTGCCCCGAGTTTATGGGACCCGGATGCGCCGGCCGTACCGATTCCGTTGCCGCCGCCCTGATTTCGGATGTCCGAGAACTCCGCGATCGCCAACGTCCCGATGCTCTGCCGGGATATTCTTGATGTGGTGTTTTCGTGACGAAGCGTGTTCCCGTACAGCGACGCTTGGAGCGAGCATGGGTACCCCAACCGGAAGTGGCGCGCACACCATTTCAGTAGCCGGTGGTGATTTCTCGTTCGACCCGAGGGCTTCATCTTTCAGATGTATTCGGGCGGCGGCACTACCTTGCGGTTCGGCAACATGACCGCGCTGCCCGGCCGGTTCAGCAAGATCGACTGTCGATGGTCCGGGGTCACCGAGGTGGCGTTCACTTCGACCGCCGAAGATGTCCAGCTCGCGCTGTATGTGTGGGGTCTGCCCGCCGACGCGTCGAGAGATCTCTGGTCTGCACGAGCAGGCGGGCACCGACTAGCCGTCTTCGCCGAATCGGATCGCTCGACCTGGGTGAAAGTGGCGGCGGCGATGTCGCGATACAGCGGCGGACGGGTTGCCCTCCGGCTGCCGGGTCCGTCCGCGCCGCCGCCGAAGAAGCCGTTGTGGCGGCGCGCACGAGACTATTTGGCGGAGTAGTCGCGGGGCGATCGGGTTTGTCCTCGACGCGATGCGGCCGATTCCAGCTGCGGGCTGGGCACCGAACGACGGCTGCGGTGCAATCCGATGAAACCGACGCCTCACCGCGTCGGCCTCGACTGCGCCTTGGTCGCCGGACGGCACAGATTCACCGCCCGGCCGCCGCGCTTGATCAGCGCACCGAGCTGCGCCTCGTGGTACACGGCGACCGACTCACGGCCAGCCTGCTTGCACAAGGAGAAGGCCGTTTACATGGTCAACTCGGACCGAGGCGGTCACGTTCGGTTCGCACTGGTTCGGAATGACTTGCCGCGCTTGCGGTTACGAGTACTTGCAGAAACCTTCACCGCTGGATACGCCGACCTTGCCCTGGTCGATGTAGTTGCCCTCGAGCCACGCGGCGAGCTTCTTACCGTCCTCGCCCTTCCGGCGGTCGTGCAC
Source organism: Nocardia colli (assembly GCF_008704205.1). Taxonomy (GTDB): domain Bacteria; phylum Actinomycetota; class Actinomycetes; order Mycobacteriales; family Mycobacteriaceae; genus Nocardia; species Nocardia colli. Next base: position 655,287 of record NZ_VXLC01000003.1, read on the forward strand.
GCAGCCGCACGCTTTCTGATTTCCCGCACCTGGATTTGCATGCGATTTTCGGTGCGGGAAATCAAAAGGCGTGCGGCTGTCTGTGAATGTGGTCGCTCTGCGGCGGCGATCAGCGCGTTGTGCCGCTGGTGCTGGTCGCGTCAGCCGGACTGCTCACGCTCCCGTGCGATTGCTCGACACCGTGGATAGTTTGCGGACGGTCAGCGCATTGCCTCGCTGGTACTACTGGTCGGGTTGCCCGGACTGCTCACACTCCCGTGTGACCGCTCGCCACGGTGGGTGGTCGCGGGCGGTAATCGCGTTGCCTCGCTAGTGGTGTTGCGTCGTCCGGGTCGCTGCTCAGGCTCCCTTGGCGACTGCTCGTCTCCGTGGGTGGTTGGCGGGCGATCGGCGCGTCGGCTCACTGGTAGTGGTTGCGTCGGCCGGACTTGCTCACGCTCCCGTGCGACTGCCCGCCACCGTGGATAGTTCGCGGGCAAGCGCATTGTCTCGCTGGTGCTGGTTGCGCCGGACCGGAGTGCTCAGGCTCCCGTGTGGCTGCTCGCGTCTGCGGGTGGTTTGCGGGCTATCAGTGTGTTGACTCGCTGGTGCTGGTCGCGTCGGCCGGGCTGCTCAGGCTCCTGTGCGACTGCTCGCCTCCGTCGGTGGTTTGCGGCGGGCGTCGGCGAGTAGTTCGTCGAGTTGGGCTTCGGCTCGTTCGGCGCGGGCGAGGGTTTGGGTGCGGGCTTGGTCCAGGGCCTCGATGCGGTGGGCGGCTTCGGTGCGGGCCTTGTCGATGGTGGCGGCGGATTCGGCTCGGGCGGCGGCGATTTCGGCCGCGGCGGTGCGGCGGATGTCGGCGAGTTCGGTGCGGGTGGTGTCTAGTTCGGCGCGGACCCTGCGCCATTCCTCGCGGGCTTCGTTCGCGGCTTCGATTCGTTCCATCGCGGCCTGCTCGGCGCGTTCGGTGGCGCGTTCGGCGTCGGCGGCGCGTTGGACGGCGAGGTCACGTTCGGAATGGGCGGCCGCGACCTGGGCGGCGGATTCGCGTTGGGCGTGTGCGATTTCGGTGGCGACGCGTCGTTCGGCACGTTCCACCTGCTCGGCGGCTTCGGCGCGGATTCGTTCGATTTCTTCGGCGGCCTCGCGACGGGCGGTGCGGACGTCGGCCTCCGCTTCGCTGCGGGCGGCGAACACGTCGTCGGCGGCTTGCCTGGTGGCGCGTTCCATTTCGCGCAGTGCGTCGTCGCGAGTGCTGTGGGCATCGGCGACGGCGGCTTCCGCGCGTTCGGCCGCGCCGGCCGCGTCGTCGGCGGCCTCCTCGGCGAGCGCGCGGGCTTCCTCGGCTTCGCGTCGCGCCTGTTCGGCGGCGACAGTAGCCATTTCGGCTTCGGCGATCCGGCGTGCGGCATCGGCTTGAACCGCCTGGACCTGCGCTTCGGCAACGGATGGGTCGCCCAGGGTGGACAGTTCAGCGACGGCGGCGTTGAGGGTGTTGCCCAGTTGGTCTGCGAGTCCACGGAATTGGGTGAGCAGCTCATCTGCCCGGAGACGTGCCACGGTGACCGGACCCTGTGGCGTCACAGTGACAGATGCGAGGGGTACCTCTGACTCCTGTTGTTGCCGTTGCCGTTCCCGCCACGCGCGCCATCTCGTGTGGTCCGGGTGATCACAGTATTCGGACGGGCGGCCGGGTCCCCCGCCGCGCGTGATCGGTCGGGAGCAGCCCGGGTAGTTGCAGACGTTGGACACCGGAAAATCGTAGCGTTGGTTTCGTCATTAGTGACGTATTGAGACGAAACGAAATATTCCGTGTCGCAAACGGACTCATTTGCTGACGTCGATTTCTGACCGCCGATAAGTGAACATTATCGGCGGTCAGACTTGAGCAGACTTTCGCAGACTCCCCCAAAACCGTTGGATCTATTACGTTTACGTTTGGTTGTGTCAACGAAACGAAACCGCTACGTAACCCTTCGAAAACTGTGCACCCCTGTACGGCCGTACCAATTCAGGGAAAGCCTCGGATCTAACGGATTGTGGCGGCACATTCGCGATGATCGAACTCGGGCACGCACGGAAAGAAGGCCGAGTGCTCTCGAAGCTGCGGCGAGAGGCATCGCAAACCGGCAGCGCGATTGGGCGGATCCTCCTCCAGATCCTCAGAGCCATCGCCGAGTTCGAACGCGCCTTGATGTCCGAGCGCACTCACGACGAGTCGACCGCAGCCCGCGTCTACGGCCGGAAGCCCTGTGACCTGCTGCCGGAAGGCCGTTTCTCCCCCGCCCGCCGGCGGGGCCGGTTCTCCGGCTTGACTTGGAGTGCACTCCAAGTCCTAGTGTCGGAGGCGTTCGTCAGCCCTTGAGGTACCGCCCGGTCCGCCGGGCAGGAGGAGTATCCGCGCATGATCACCCGAACCACGCTCGGCTCACCCGGTCTCACCGTCAGCGCGATGGGTCTGGGGTGTATGGGGATGAGTGAAAGCTATGGTGCCGCCGACTGGGACGGCGGCCTGGCCACCATCGGCCGGGCCTTGGATCTGGGCGTCACATTCCTCGACACCGCCGACGCCTACGGCACCGGGCACAACGAGGTGCTGGTGGGCCGGGCCATCCATGGCCGCCGGGATCAGGTGCAGCTGGCCACCAAGTTCGGCATCGACCGCAGCGCCGGTGATCGGGCACGCCGCATCCGCGGTGCCCGGGACTATGTGCTGCGTTCCTGCGATGCTTCGCTGTTGCGGTTGGGCGTCGAGGTGATCGACCTGTACTACGCCCACCGCCCGCCCCAGGACGTGGAGATCGAGGAGACCGTCGGGGCGATGGCCGAGCTGGTCGAGGCGGGCAAGGTTCGCCATCTGGGTCTGTCCGAGGTCGACGGCGAGTTGCTGCGCCGGGCGCACGCGGTGCACCCGATCACCGCGGTCCAGAGTGAGTATTCGCTGTGGACCCGCGATGTCGAGGCGGTCACCCCGGTGATGGCCGAGCTGGGGGTCGGGCTGGTGCCGTACTCGCCGCTGGGGCGGGGGTTCCTGACCGGCGCCGTGGATCGTTCCACGTTGGGCGAGAAGGACTTCCGGCGCACCAACCCGCGTTTCGCCGGTGCGGCGGGCGAGGCGAACGAGAAGATCGCGCAGACCGTGCGTGAGGTGGCCGACCGGTTGGGTGCCACCCCGGCCCAGGTGGCGCTGGCGTGGGTGTATGCGCAGGCCGAGCGGCTCGGGGTGTCGGTGGCGACCATCCCGGGCACCCGCAGCCCGGCCCGGCTCGAGCAGAACGCGGCCGCGCTGGAACTCACCCTGGACGCCGAGGCGCTGTCCGCGCTGGACCCGCTGAGCCAGCAGGTGATCGGCGAGCGCTACATCCCCGCGCATACTGCTGAGGTCGCTCGGGGCTAGTCGGGGGGCTCGACGCCCAGCTCGGAGCCGTCGAGCAGATACATCAGAACTTCCGAGACAGGGAGTTGAGCATCCCGGCGGCTTCGGGCTCAGCGACGCCTTTCGTACTCAAGGGCAGTCAAAGTTGTTGCTCCGCTTCAGATCTGGCCGTGCAGCATTCGCAGCAGGTGGTCGAGGACGCGTCCGTTACTGACGCGAAGACCGTCGTGCTCGTGCTCGTTGGTCGCCCACAGCCGTAGGCCCTTGATCGTCTCAGCGGTCTGCAACGAGTAAGTGGCATCGACGTACATGTCGTCGAGATAGACGGCGGCGACCACGGGAACCTCGTTGGCGGCCAAGCGCTGAGGATCGTAGAGGTCGGGCCAGTCTTCGCGGGCGAACAGCACCTCAGCGGGCTCGCGCAGGGGCGCAAGACTCGGCTGGTCGAAGTGGCACCGGTAGGTCATCTCACCGGTGAACAGCACCGGTGAGTCCCCGGCCAACGCCCTGCGCGCATCGAACTGGGGAAACTCGCCGCGCACCCGCTCGGCCGCCCAGTTCGGCGCGCCGGTGTGGCGCTGGGCGTAGGTGAGTTCATGCATGAGCGGGTTCAGCGGCAGTTGGGCGTAGCTGAGGAAAGCCGCCGTGCGGGCGAGGAAGCTGTCGGACAATTCCGTTCCGGCCCAAGGGTCTTCGAGAAGGTAGTGCAGCACGTCCGCGCCGTCCTTCGTGCCGAGCATCAGCCCGAGCGACTGGAAGGCCTCGACGGTGAGCAACGACCGGTCCGGCATCGGCGCCGGACGCTCGATCAGGTGCGCGGCGATGCGGCGGACCGCGGCGGCGTCCTGTGGGTACCGGCGATAGAAGGCGGTGTTCTTGCGGTGCACGCGCGGATAGGTGACGCGGTAGACCTCGTCGGCGGTGACACGCAAACCGGGAAGCCCGCCGGTGATTATCGCCTCGCGCAGACCCTCGGGCGCGAACGAGAGGTAGGTGACGGCGCACATGCCGCCGAAGCTCTGGCCGAGCACCGACCACGGTTCGCCGGTCAGTTCGCGCCTGATCAGTTCGGCGTCGCGGACGATGGCGTCGGCGCGGAAATGGCTGAGGTAGTCGGCCTGCGCGGCGGGCTCGCCACGGGCCGGAAGCGTTTGCCGGGTGACCGGCGTGGAGCGGCCCGTGCCGCGCTGGTCGAGCAGTAGGACGCGGTAGTCGTCGAGCGCGCGGTCCAGCCAGGAGTCCCGGCCGACCGGACGCGGCGGCAGCATGCCGGGGCCGCCTTGCAGAAACAGCAGCCAGGGAAGCCGCTCGCGCTCGCGTCCGGCGGCGACCACCTCGCGCGCGTAGACCTCGATGTGCTCGCCTTCCGGCTGATCGTGGTCGAGGGGGACGGAGAAGAGATGATCGGTCAGCGTGACACCGGGCATTTGAAGGCTCCTTCGCGGCAGTGGAGTGATCTCGATAGGTACGTTGAGCACAATCGCGGCGTCAAGCGCGCCTCGGCTGTGTGCGGATGCTGATGGCGTTGGCCGCGATGATCGCTGCGATGCTCAGCCAGGCGATCATGTCGAGTTGCTGTCCCAGAACGAGTACGCCGACGGCTGCGGCAAAGACCGGGTTGACGCTCATGAACAATCCGAACGCCTCGGCGGGCACGCGGCGCAGCGTGAACAAGTCCGCAAGGAACGGCACTGCGGAGGACAGGATTCCGGCCGCGACAGCCGCACCGACCGCAGCGGCGGACGGCGTGTGGTGCACGGCCACGCCGGCTCCGATGGGCAGGTAGACCAAGGCGGACAACCCCGCTGCGGCGGCGGTGCCCTGTGCCCCGGGGATGCGCTGACCGATGGAACGGTTCAGCAGGATGTACGCGGCCCAGCAGGCAGCCGCGAGCAGAGCGAGCCCCATGCCGAGGTAATCGGCGGTAGGGCGCGGGCGCATCAGTGCGACGACTCCCGCCACGGCGAGTACGGCACAGCCCAGATCCACGCGTCGGCGCGAGCCGGCCAGCGCGATCGTGAGCGGACCGAGGAACTCCAGGGTCACCGCCAAGCCGAGACCGATCCGGTCGATCGCCGTATAGAGCGACAGGTTCACCACGCTGAAGACCGCCGCGAGTAGCAGCACGAGCCCCCATTGGTCCCGCGTGAACGACCGAAGACGGGGCCTGCCCACCGCGAGCAGCACCGCCGCCGCGACGTACTGCCGGATCGCGACGACGCCGACAGGGCCGAGCACCGGGAAGGCCAGCGACCCGATCGCGGCGCCGAGCTGGGTCGAAAGGCTGCTGGCGAGCATCGTGCCGACCCCGGCCATGGGTGCGCCGCTCTTCGCAGGCAGGACGGCGCGGTCTGCCGGGCGCGTGGGGTTTGTTTGCACGCATCGATCCTGCGTCGCGCGGGCCTATTCGCAAAATGCATGGCGCGCCAGCACTATACGATTTGGTTATGGATATCGAGCTGCGTCAGTTACGCTGCCTCGTCGCGATCGTGGACGAAGGCACGTTCACCGACGCCGCGATCGCGCTGGGTGTCTCGCAGGCCGCGGTCTCCCGCACTCTCGCGGCACTCGAGCAGCGCCTCGGCGTGCGGCTGCTGCGTCGTACGTCCCGCGAATCCTCGCCGACGGCGATCGGACTACGCGTCGTCGCGCACGCCCGGCGCGTACTGACCGAGGTCGACAACCTGATACTGGATGCGACATCGGGCCACGTCGAACTGCGTATCGGCCACGCCTGGTCGGCACTCGGCCGACGCACACTCACCTTTCAACAACGATGGCGGGAAGCGCACCCGGAAACGCAAATGCACCTGCTGCGCATCAACTCCCCGAGCGCCGGCCTGGCCGAGGGCACCGCGGACCTCGCGATCATCCGTCGGCCGCTGGCGGACCGCCGCTTCGAGAGCGCCATCGTCGGTCTGGAATCACGCTGGTGCGCGCTGGCCGCCTCCGACCCGCTGGCGGAGCGTCGTTCGGTGCATCTGGCCGATCTCAGCAGCCGCGTCCTGCTCGTCGACCACCGCACCGGAACGACCGGCGCGGACTTGTGGCCCGCGGAGGCGCGCCCCGAGATACAGGAGAGCCGCGACATCGACGACTGGCTCACGGTCATCGCCACCGGCCGCTGCGTGGGGGTTACCGCACAGGCCGTCGTCGACCAATATCCCCGGCCCGGCATCGTTTACCTGCCGGTGCGCGATGCCGAACCGGTCGCCGTCCGGCTGGCCTGGTGGCGCGACGACCCGCACCCGGCCGCGCGCATGGTGCTCGAGCTTCTCACCGAGCTTTACCGCACCTGACCGACGAGTTCGGCGGCCCGCCGGTCGAGGATCGCGGCCAGTTGCCGGGCCTGTTCGTGGGCGGTGGCCAGGGACTTCTCGTACAACGGGACCAACTCGGCCATCGCCGGAACGGCAGGAGCCATGGTCAATTCGGGAATCACCGAGGTCACATCGAGCCCGAGCGTGTGGGACCAGCCCAGAACCGTTTCCAACGTCGGAATCAGGTGGTCTCGCCCCTCGTTCGGAGCGCCGGGACCGTAACCGCCACCGCGGGCAGAGATCACCACGGCAGGACGGCCGGCGGTAGGGGCGCCCTGAGTGAATCCGAGGGTGCGCCCCTCGATCATGATCTGGTCCAGCCAGGCTTTGAATACCGACGGCATCGTGAGGTTGTACATCGGGACGGTGAACAGGTAGGCGTCGGCGCGGAGGAACTCGGCGATGAGTTCGTCCTGGATCCGGGCGGCCGCGGCCTGCTCAGGGGTGTGCTGGGCCGGGTCGGTCATCCGGGCGGTGATGCCCGCCGCGCTGAGGTGGGGCACAGGCGAGGCCGCCAGGTCGCGATGGACGACCGGGCCCTGCCATGCGGCGCGGAAGGAGCCGGCGACTTGGCGGGAGACAGAGGCCTCGCCGAGCGAGGAGGCGTCGATGTGCAAGAGGTACGACATGGCGTTCAGCCTTTCCAGAAGGGAGTCCCGACGATCGGCTGCGCTGGCGCGAAATCAACAGGCACCCTTCAATTCATACGATTTGTGCGTAGCCACATGATGGATCAGAATCGGAAGCGGTACAAAAGGCACACCGGTGTGTGTGACGGAGAGGAATGTGCGCCATGGAGGTCACAGCACGATCGGACGCGATGGCCGGCCGCGGCCCGTGTGCCGGTATCCCCGCCGAGCAGATGCAGTTCATCCGGCAAGTCCTCGACCGCATCGGCGACAAATGGAGTCTGCTCGTGATCGCGGTCCTGGAAGCGGGACCGTTGCGCTACACCGACCTGCAACGCGAGATCCCCGGCATCTCCCAGCGCATGCTCACCCTCACCCTGCGCCAGCTCCAGCAGGACGGCCTGCTCGACCGCGCCGCCTACGCCGAGGTACCCCCGCGCGTCGAGTACTCCCTCACCCCACTCGGCTTAGGCCTGCGCCAGATCGTCAACTCCCTGATCGCCTGGGCCGCCGAGCACCACAACGAGATTCGCGAAAACCGAGACCGCGCCGCCTCCTGACACCCGGACTCGGTCAGGCGTGATCCGCAGAGTTTGCGGCATCGATCTCGGCCATGTGCTCCTCCGCCCACGCCCGCAGCGCGGCCAGCGGATTTTCCAGGGAGAGACCGAGATCGGTGAGGCGATAGTGCACGCGCGGCGGGACCGTGGGTTCGACGCGGCGGGCGACCAGGCCGTCGCGGGTCAGGCTTTGCAGAGTCACCGACAGCATCTTCTGTGAGACGCCGGGCATCCGGCGCTGCAGTTCGGCGAAGCGGACCTCGCCGGGTGCGGCCTCGGCAAGCAGTTTCACCACCATGGACACCCATTTGGTGCCGAGCCGGTCGAGCAGCTGCCGGGTCGGGCAGGCCGCAGAGAACAGATCGCCACGCTTGCCCGTGCTGGGCGGGGTAGTCACCTGGAGCTCACCACCTGTCTCGAAAGTGCTGTCTTGGCAGGCTACCCCAGGTTACCTACGGTCAGCTAGAAACCATCGGTAACCACATCGCGGAGGATCCCATGTCTGACGAACTGCCCGACCTCACCGTGCGGACAGTGGCAACCAACGGCATCGAAGCGAACGTGGCGATCGCCGGCACCGGACCGGCAGTCCTTCTGCTGCACGGCTTTCCCCACACCTGGCAGCTGTGGTCCGAGGTGATAGGCCCACTCGCGCAACGACATCGGGTGATCGCGCCAGACCTGCGCGGACTCGGCGCCAGCACGCGAGCACCGGACGGCTACGACGCGGGCACGCTTGCCGCCGACGCCGAGGGACTTCTCGACGCCCTAGGCGAAACCAGCGCGTCGGTAGTCGCGATCGATGCCGGCGCTCCCCCGGCGTTCCTGCTAGCGATGCGGCGGCCCGAACGCGTCGACCGTTTGGTGCTCATGGAATCGCTGCTGGGCACACTGCCCGGTGCCGAAACCTTCCTTGCCGCTGGACCGCCTTGGTGGTTCGGTTTTCACGCGGTGCCTGGTCTTGCCGAAAAGGTCCTTGCCGGAAACGAATCCGACTACCTCGACTGGTTTCTGGCGACCGGCACCCAGGGCCGCGGCATACCCACGGAGATCCGTGAGGCCTTCGCCGCCGCCTACACCGGCACCGATTCCTTGCGGTGCGCCTTCTCCTACTACCGCGCGATGCCCACCAGCGCTGAGCAGATCCGGCAGGCAGTCGACAACGCCCGGCTCACCGTACCGACCATGGCCATCGGGTCTCACCCGGTCGGCACCGCGCTCGAAAACCAACTCCGCCCCATCACCGACACATTGACCGGACACTTGATCGAGGACTGTGGGCACATCATCCCACTCGACCGCCCCGCGACCCTGATGCCTTTGCTTGCCGACTTTCTCGATCGTCCCGCACGAGCAGATTTCGCTGGTGAGACGCGCACCGGCAACGGATGATCAGACCTTCGCTCCACGCAACCGACGGAAAGCAGGCTCCCGAGTGAATACCGACGTTGACATCCGCACTGCTGCCGGAGTCGTGCGTGGTCGATGGGAGGGTGGCGTCGCGGTTTTTCGTGGTATCCCCTACGCCGAGTCGCCGGTCGGCGCGCAGCGTTTTGCCGCGCCCGTTGCGGCGCCGTCGTGGGCGGGCGTGTGGGCCGCGCTGAAGTTCGGTCCATCGGTGTCCCAGCCCGGTAGGCCGTGGTCCGGCGACGCCGGAAACTGCTTGACGGTCAACGTCTGGTCGCCGGATGTCGGTGCCGTCGGTCTACCGGTAATGGTGTGGATCCACGGAGGCAGGTACCTGGAAGGGACTTCGAGCAACCCGCACCAGGACGGCGCGCTGCTCGCGGGTTCCGGTGTGGTCGTGGTCAGCATGAACTATCGCGTCGGGGTCGAAGGGTTCGCCTATATCGCCGGGGCGCCGAACAATCGGGGCATCCTCGACCAGATCGCCGCGTTGCGCTGGGTGCAGGACAACGTTGCCGCGTTCGGCGGCGATCCGGGCAATGTCACCGTGTTCGGTCAGTCCGCCGGTGCTGGTTGTATCGCGGCGCTGCTCACTATGCCGTTGGCAGCCGGGTTGTTTCGGCGTGCGATAGCCCAAAGTGTCCCCGGCACTTACTTTTCCGAAGAACTCGCCGCCGCCATTTCGGCCACGATCGCCGAGCAGATCGGTGTGCAGGCCACCGCCGGTGACCTAGCAAGCATCTCAGCACGTGCACTGATCGACGCAACGGACGCGGCGTCGAAGAAGATGCTGGAGCACGTCGAATCATGGGGCCCGACTGCGCTCACTCCGACACCGTTTTCCCCTGTTGTCGATGGTGAGGTCCTCCCGTCTGCGCCGTGGCGCGCCCTCGCCGACGGTGCCGCCCGGAACATAGACCTGCTCGTCGGGCACACCCGAGACGAATACCGACTGTTCAATCCGCTGTTCGGCACCGAGGTCACCGATGCGCAGCTGACGCAAACGCTGGATCTTTTCGCGCCCGCCTCGAACAGCAACGGCGGTTACCGCGCTCTCTACCCCGAGGCCACGCCGGGCGCGCTGTACGAACTCGTCCACTGCGACTGGCTGTTCCGGATGCCGAGCCTGCATCTCGCCGACACCCACCACGCAGGCGGCGGCCGAACCTGGAACTACGAACTGTGCTGGAGCTACAACCCGGATCAGGGCGCCTCGCACAGTCTCGACGTGCTGCTCGTGTTCGGCACGCTGAGCCTCGACGACGTCCGCAACCATCCCTCCGCTGAACCGGACGCCGCCGAACAAGCTATCCGGGTCGGCGACCACATGCGTTCCGACTGGCTGAATTTCGCGACCACAGGCAACCCCGGCTGGCCACCGTACGATCCGGACACCCGATCCACCCGCGTCTACGCCGCCGAGCCGACCACGCAGCCCTACCCCGAGGAACGTTCACACCAGATCTGGTCCACCCACCTGTTCGACGTCCTCGACCTGCTCTAGCAGCGCGACGGCACCGGTTCCGGAGCGCGCGGACCGACGTACCGCGCGGCCGGCCGGATAACCTTCGAGTTCTCGGCTTGCTCGAGCACGTTGGCCGTCCACCCGACAACGCGGCTCGTGGCGAAGGTCGGCGTGAACATGGAGCGAGGAATCCCGCAGAGCTCCATGACAACTCCGGCGTAGAACTCGACATTGGCGTACAGATCGCGCCCAGGTTTGAGCTCGGCGAGCAGCTCCGTGACTCGTCGTTCCACGGTCGTCGCGAACTCCACGAGATCACCGCCGAGTTCGACACCGATGTCGCGCAACAGAACTGAGCGCGGATCCGCGGTGCGATACACGGCGTGACCGAAGCCCATGACCCGGTCGCCGTTGATGATTTTGCCGCGCACCCAGCCGTCGATGCGATCGGGACTGCCGATCTCGTCCAACCCGTCGAGCGCACGGTCCGGGGCACCGCCGTGCAGTGGACCCGTGAACGCGCCGATCGCCGCGACGACCGCCGAGACGACGTCGGCTCCCGTCGACGCCACCACTCGCGCGGTGAAGGTGGACGCATTGAACCCGTGATCGATCGTCGCGATCAAGTACTGCTCGATCGCCCGGACAGCCTGTGGGCGCGGCGATTCTCCGGTCAGCATGTACAGCCAGTTCGCGGCTGTCGACAGATCCGCCCGCGGAGCGACCGGTTCCAGACCGCGGTCGAGCCGATGCAGCGCGGCCAGGATCGTCGGCGTCACCGCGCAGATCAGCAGCGCGTCGGCTTTGCGTGCCGCGGGATCCTCATCCCACACCGGCCGCAGATCGCGCACTCCGGCCAACATCGACAGCGCGGTCCGCAATCCGACCATCGGCCGGAACGGATCGGCACTCGCCATCGCCGGCAAAACCGGAAGCAGCTCCGCCGGAAGGGTTCGCGCTCGCGCCACCTCGGCCGTGAACGCGCTCAACTCCGCCCGGTCGGGCAGATGCCCCTCGAACAGCAGAAACCACACCTCCTCGAACGTGCACCCCGTCGCCAACTCGATCGCCGAGTACTGGCGGTAGTGGTAGAAGCCTTCCTGCCCGCGCACATCGCTCAGCCGGGTCTCGGCCGCCACCACATTGCGCAGTCCCGCGGGTACGTCGATCAGCTCGTCGAGTTCGACACCGTTGATAGTCATCGTTCAGACCTCCTTGACTGAACTGTGCGATCACGCTCAACTAGAGTCAATATTGATCAAGTCAATATGAGACCGGAAAGGCAGGTCATGGACAAGAAAGGTGACGCACGCCACCTGACCACCGCCGAGGTGGCGAGCCGGCTCGAGATCAAGCCCGAAACCGTCTACGCCTACGTCAGCCGCGGACTGCTCACCAAGATCCCGGCGCCCGGCCGCCGCGGCAGCCTGTTCCGCGAGGACGAGGTGGCGCGGCTCGCGCAGGGCCGACGGCACGGCGGTGATCGCCGGGCGACGATGGAAGACATCGCCAGCACGATCTCGCGCATCGAGGACGACCAGCTGTACTACCGCGGGCGCAACGTCGCGGATCTGGTGACGACACATCCGGTCGAATCGGTGGCCAACCTGCTCTGGACCGGCGAACTAGCCTCCCCACCAGAACAATTCACCGCTCCGGCCGAGATCCTGAGCACCTGCCGCGCCGCCGTCGCAGCCCTGCCCGACAGCACTCGGCTGACCGACCGGATGCGCGTCGCGGTGACCGTCGCCAGCGCCGGCGATCAACTCCGCTTCGACCTGTCACCCCAGGGCGTGCTGCGAACCGCCCGAATCCTGCTCGCCGTCGAGGTCGACTCTCTCAGCGCGCCGCATCACAATTCCGGAACCCTCGCCCACCGCCTGGGCCTCAGCCTCACCGACCTCCCCGTCCCCACCGACCTCCTCGACTCGGCCCTGACTCTGCTCGCCGACCACGGCCTCGCCATCTCCACCGTCGCCGCCCGAGTGGCCGCCAGCGCCCGTGTCCACCCCTACGGCATCATCTCCGCCGGTCTCGGCGCCCTCGACAGCCAATACCACGGCGCCGCAAGCACAGTCGCCTACCGCTTCCTCGCCGAAGCCATCACCGACCCCCTCGCCGCCGCCTCCGACCGCCTGCGCCTCGGCGGCCGCCTCCCCGGCTTCGGCCACCTCGTCTACCGAACCAGCGACCCCCGAGCCGACCTCCTCCTCACCATGCTCCGCACCGTCCCCGCCGCCCAACCAGCCCTCACCGCCATCGACACCATCACCACCCCCCTGGGCGCCCCGCACACCGCCATCCCCAACATCGACCTCGCCCTGGCCGTCCTCATGCACGCCTACCGCATGCGCCCCGACGCCGGCGAAGCCATCTTCGCCCTCGCCCGCACCATCGGCTGGACCGCCCACACCCTCGAGGAATACACCGAACCCCCAATGCGCTTCCGCCCCAACCGAACCCCCACCCTCTGAATACGGTCCCGTCGGGCTGTTCGCGAGTTCGGGGGCAGTCGCCCGACATCCGACGCCGATGACTGAACACCGTCTCCCTCGATCGGGTGGTGCACTACCTTCGCGCCAGAAATATCCCATGCTCGACGCCGATGTCGGGTCCTGGTAATAATTGCCGAAAATCGGGCGGATAGGGCGTAGGCGCTGGTTGAGCTGTCCGGTCTTGTTGGACCCATCGGATATCAGCCGCTGCGGGTCCGAGACACCCTCTTCTGATCGAGTGTCAATGTCGGACAATCCGTTTGACGACGAGAACGGACGCTTCTACGCACTCATGAACGACTCACCCGCCTGGCTGGCCCGCGACCGCAGGCCACCCCGGGCTGAGTTCTCGAGCTCAGGGGTGGCGCGCGTCGCGGAAACGTCGGAACACCTCGTGTCCGCTGGACAGCAGGACGACAGCGCCTGTCAGGGTGTAGAAGGCGTCCGGGGTGTGCAGCGAGCCGTTGAAGTCGTCCAGGACGATCGGGTCGAACAGCATGTGCCGGTAGAGGATCCAGGCCAGCGGCAGGGCGAACAGCGCGTGCCCGAGCGCGTACCAACCCGCCCGCAGGGGCGTCCAGTTGCCGGCCGCGACTCGGATCAGGTCCAGAGCCACGAGCATGCCCAGGCCGATCACCACTGGCCAGATCCACCCGTTCCACAGCGAGGGCTCGAGCACCTCCATGCGCCGGATGCTCCCGTCCGCGCTGTGAAACCGGTAGGGCATGGCGATGTGCTGCCAGACGATCACGCCGAGCAGCAGCGCCGACCACATCGCCGAGCCGAACGCGAAGTAGCCGCTCCGATCCGTCTGGTGCGGGTCGGGCACTTCGTCCGGCAGGTCCTCGGGCGTCCAGGTGCCACCGCCGACGACCGTCTCATTGCGGTACCGGGTGCGCTGGGCCACCGCGAACGCCACCGTGGGCCAGGCGATCATCTGGGCGGCAGCGGTCACCGTCACCATGACCGCGGTGAGCACCAGCTGGCGGAGACTTTTGCCGTCCACCACGTCCAGGGCGACGAACAGGACCACCACCAGCGGCAGAACCGTCGTCAGCAGGAGCTTCATCAACCGCAGGTAGGGCGGGTAGAGCTCGGGGCCGATCAGCACGAGCGGCCGGTCCGCGAAACGCAAGGCGAGCGGGACCGGGTCGCCCATCTCGACGAGCACCTCGCGCTCGGCTGTGCTCGGGTCGGACGCGCCGCGTGCCTCGACCATGTCGGCGATGGTGGCACGCAGCTCCTCGGCGATGTCGCCGCGCTGCTCGGCCGGAAGCCGGCGGATGACCTCATGCACGTAACGCTCCGTCAGCGAGCTTTTACTCATCAATTCCCCCTAGATCAGTCGCGAGATCGAGGCGACCAGGGCCTGCCATTCCGACGTCAGCCCCTCACGTACCCGCGAGCCCTCGGAGTTCACCCGGTAGAACTTCCGAGGCCGCGAATCATCGACGTTCCACTCGCTGGTCAGCAGGCCCTGCTTGTCCAGACGGCGCAGCAAGGGATACAGAGTGTTGCCCTCGACCGGAATGCCCGCCTCATTGAGCGTTTCCAGCAGCGCGTAGCCGTACTGCGGCTCCTCCAGCAGCACCAGGCAGGCCAGCACGACCGTGCCACGGCGCAACTCCTGGGCCTGATTGAGGATCAGCTCTTCCGGGCTCACACCGAACACAATACTGTGTGCCATACATTATTGTCGAGCGACAGTTCCCGGAACATGCCCCGGATAACGGCCTATTATCTGGGGTGACATCGGAACCGTCCTGCGGCGAATCCGCCGCGGCACAGCACGAAGCCGCCCCGTTATCCGGGGTAAGCCGGAAAGGCGGGCACGATGGCCGCAAGCCGACCCGGGCCCGGCAAATACCTCGCCGACTGCCACACCTGTCCCGCACCGGACTCGCACGGCTGTCCTACGACCAAGCACGCGACCTGCTCGATATCGCCTCCGCCGAGCACGGGCCGGGCACCGGCTGGGACTTGCACGAACTCCGGCACTCAGGACTGACCCACCTCGGCGAATCCGGCGCGAGCCTGCTTGAGCTGATGGCCAAGTCCCGCCACCGGAAGGCCGAGAACCTGCGCCGCGACTTCAAACCGTCTCCACAGGCCATGCGCGAGCTGACGAGCCTCATCGGCCCTGGAGCCTCCCACACTCACTGACCAGCATTTACGCCATATCCGCCCGATTTTCGACGATTACGACCGGGACCCCATGTCGCCCGGCTCTCGGCTGTCATCCGGGACCACATCGGCGTCGATTGGCACTGCCCCGCCGCTTGGCCCGACTGGGTGGGAATCACCGACCGCTGCCCGACAGTTGGCCACGGCCTTGGCCGCTATCGAGGGTGCGGGTGTACCGGTCAGCGTCTCGACCGCTCTCAGTGCGACGAACTGTGTTTGTTCGGCATCGACGCCTCGTCCCCGTGGAGTCCCGACTGGAACCTATTGCGGTGCCTGGAAGCCGCCGATCTTCTGTTCCAGCAACTCGGCCAGGCGCAGTGGGGTGCGGTCTTCGAACATCGGGCCGATGAGTTGCACGCCGACCGGCAGACCTTCCGGGGATGGACCGGTTGGGATGGCGGTGGCAGGCAGGCCGGGCATGGTGGCCGCGCCTGCCCAGACGAGCTGGTCGAAGTACGGGTAGTCGACGCCGTCGATGTCGATGAGCCGGTCTTCGAGAGCTCCGTTCTGGTTGTGCGGGAAGGCGGGAGTGGGCGTGATGGGGCAGACCACGGCGTCGAATTCGGCGAAGAGTTGCCGCCAGCCGTGGCGGTGGAGTTCGCGGCGGTTGTTCGTTTCGACCCATTCGCGGTGGCTGAGCACGATGGCGCGCTGCCGCGTCGCGTCGAGACTCTGATCCTCTGCGCTCAGGGCGGCGGCCTGGATGCGCACCTGTTCGTATACGTCGAGGGGAAGACTTGCCGCGGCGGTCGACAGCATCAGCAGCATGTAGAGCTTCGCGGCCTCGGCGAGATCCGGCAGCAGCGGACTGTGCCGTTCGACGCGGGCGCCCTCGTTTACGAGTGCCTCGGCGACCCGGTTCACCCCCGCCCGCACCGCTGATCCGGTCGGAATGAGTGGATGGTCCTCGATGATCAGGACACGGAAGTCCGACAGCCGCTCGTGCCGTGCGGGCGGCAATGCCAGGTTGTAGGCGACGCCGTGGTTCAGCGGGTCCGGTCCGGCCATCACGTCCAGCAGGAGGGTGAGGTCGCGGGCGGTGCGGGCCATCGGGCCGACGACGGCGAGATCGTGTTCGGTCGGCAAGGCGGGTGCGGGCGGCGCGACCATGCCGCGGGGCGACGCCAGGCCGAGGGTCGGCTTGTGCGCGTAGATACCGCAGAAATGCGCGGGCGTGCGCAGCGAACCGGCGAGGTCGGAGCCGATGGACAACGCACCGAATCCAGCCGCCAGCGCCGCCGCCGAACCGCCGGAGGATCCACCCGAAGTGCGCTCATGATTCCACGGATTATTAGTGGTCCCATAGATCTCGTTGTAGCTCTGGATATCTCGCAGTGTCGCCGGCACGTTGGTCTTTCCCAGCAGCACCGCACCGGCCGCCTTCAATCGCGCGACCTGTACCGCGTCCTCACCCGGCACATAGTCCTTGAACTGCGGCATGCCCCAGGTCGTAGGCAGCCCGGCCATGTCGTAGGACTCCTTGACCGTCACCGGAATACCCAGCAGCGGGCCGTCCTCGCCGCGCGCACGCGCCTGGTCGGCACGGCGTGCGGCGGCCCGCGCATTATCGAAGTCCGGAACACAGATCGCGTTGATCACCTTGTTCTCACGCTCGATCCGAGCAATTACCTCATCGGTGAGTTCCACCGAGGTCACGTCACCAGCACGCAATGCGGCCGCAAGTTCTTCCGCCGACTGAAAGTTCCTATCCATGAATTGGAAGCTATTAGCCCACCGGAGGAGACATAAAATACCGCTTCGCACAACGGGGGAAGTCGAACGGGCCACCTGCACCAGTTGAATCAGCCGAAACTTCGCCATCGAGAACATCCCACCGCAGGTCAGAGCGTCGGCAGTGAGCGAACTCGACCGTCACGGGGCATGAAAAGCCGCCTCGTACAACGGGATAGATGTCTCAATATCGGCGACAAATCCACAGCGCAGATTCCGCAAACTGGTAGGCATGAGCGACCTCGTCAAAATATGGTGTCTGCGGCATGCAGAGTCGGAGAACGTCAAAGCGGGTGTGGCCGGAGCTGTCCCGTCAGCGGCACTCACCGCACGCGGCCATCGCGAAGCAGTGGCCGCTGCCCAGGTTCTGAGGCGTAGCCCGAGATATCGACTACAGCACCGACGGCTCGGGTATTCCGCGGGCGACGCCGACGCGCGCGAGAACTGTCGATGCGGCGAATTGGGCTGGGGCAGCAGGACAATGGGGGGTGGTCTAGGGATAGGGAGTTGATCGATGGACGAGCGCGCCGCTGTGGTCGCGATGCCGGAGTCGGTGCGGACCGAGTTGCGGCGTGGGGTGCGGAGCGTGCTGGTGGACGCGGCGGCGCTGCGGCTGGTGCGGGAGCGGTTCGATGATAATCAGGCGGGGTCGTTGCGCCGGTATCTCGAGGCTTCGCAGTCGGCGAATACGTTGCGTGCGTATCGGACCGATTGGATTGCGTGGTCGGCGTGGTGTTTGGCGGAGAGTCGGCAGGCGATGCCGGCCGATCCGCTCGATGTCGCCGTTTATCTGGCTGCGGCGGCCGATGCGCGGCGCGACACTGGCGAGTGGGCGTTCAGTGCGGCGACGCTCGAACGGAAGTCGGCTGCGATCGCTGCGGTGCATGCGGCGAACGGACTGCCTTCGCCTACTCGATCCGACGTTGTCCGGCTTACGCTGCGCGGCATCCGACGCACGCGGCGTACACAGCCGAAACGTAAACGGCCCGTGCTGTTGCACACCCTCGACCAACTGCTGGCAGGGCTACCCGAACCCGGCTGGCCGACCGAACCTGCTCGGCGCCGCGATGCGCTCGTGCTGTTGATCGGGTTCGCAGGGGCGCTGCGGCGCAGCGAGCTCGCCGGGCTGCGGATCGCGGATGTGGAGGTTCAACTCGATCACGCGACCGGTGAACCGGTGCTGCTGGTGCGGTTGCCGTCGACCAAGACCGACCCGACCGGTGTCGCCGAACAGCGTGTCGCGTTGCCGCGCGGTCAACGCCCACGCACCTGCCCGGTCTGCGCCTTCGCCGACTGGGTCCGGCTGCTCGAAATACACACTGCCGCAGGCACATCGGGCCTACGCACTTGGCTGACTGAGGACATCACCGATCCGGAGATCCACCGGTGTCACGGTTTCACCGGAACGGCCTTGGCCGAGCAACCGGACCTGCCCTTGTGCCCCACCATAAATCGTCACGGTACGGTCGGCGGCACCCCGATGTCCGGTCGCGCGGTCGCCGAACTCGTCAAACGCTATGCCGCGCGCGCCGGCCTCGACCCGGACCTGTTCTCCGGGCACTCCCTGCGTGCGGGGTTCGCCACCCAGGCCGCCCTCGGTGGGGCGAGTGACCGCGAGATCATGCGCCAAGGCCGTTGGTCCAACCCGCGCACGGTGCACGGCTACATCCGCACCGCGAATCCGTTGGAAGACAACGCGGTCACCAAACTGGGGTTGTGACGGTTGGGCGGGTCCCGCGAACCCGCCCAACCGCACCGGACGCTATGTCCGGTACCGGAACAGGATCCGGCCGCGGGTCAGGTCGTAGGGACTGATTTCGACCAGCACCCGGTCCTGCGGCAATATCTTGATGTAGTTCTTGCGGATCTTGCCGCTGATATGTGCGAGCACGGTGTGCCCGTTCGGTAGCTCGACGGTGAAGGTGGCGTTGCGCAGGCACTCCACCACCGTGCCCTCGACTTCGATTCCCTTGCTGTGTTTTCCGGCAGTCGTCATCGCTTGTCGCCTTTCGGGTTTGCCCAGCGTTATGGGCGCTCCCGGCGACGGCTACTTCGTTCGCCCAACCATGACGGCGAGCGGGAGGCCCCATGTCGAAACTGTGTTCACGGGTCTCACCTCCTCGGCTGATGTCACGGTCCCGAGGAGGGTATCAACGCGAATATTCTCCGGGCCACTGATTTTCGCCGGATTCACCGGGTTCTGATGATGCGGCTGACTCCGTTGTCGAACTCGACCACGATCCGCGCGATGTCGCCGGGGTCTTCGGGATCGAACCACACGACAACTTCGTCATCGATGCCGATCGGGTTGGCGGGCACCTGGAATGCGGTGGGTGTCAGCCATCGGCGCGTGCCGGCGTTGTCGGTGAATTCCACGGTCAGGCGAGCCATCTTCGGGTTGGATGTCGCCGCGAACTCTTGCAGCCCTGTGGAAGTCACCAAACCGAGGGTGCGCACCGACCGTGCTCGCAAACTCGCCGACGCACCCCGCTGCCGCCACCGGTGCAGGTAGCCGAACGCCGCGAGTCCAACCAGGAACAGTGCGAACACCAGCAATCCATTGCCGACGAGCCGAGCAATCCCTGTGTCGCCGGTCAGATACGGCACGACACCGGCAACTCCAGACCCAGCGGCTAGATACTCCACTGGACCGACCCAGGTCCGCGCGACCTCCGCGACGACCGTTTTCGTCCGCCACGCCGAGACAACGATCAGCCCGATCATCGCAACCCACAACGAGGGAATCAGCGCCAGCAACCACAGTGGTTGACTCTCGATCCGCGGCGCCGACACGGACAACAAAGCCCCCGCAACAACCCCGCACACCAGGAAAACCACCTGCTTGACCCTGGACGGTCCATCCCGCCGGATACGCCCCTCGACGCGAGAACGCGGCGGCACAGTACTCATCCGCCGAGACTACCGACCGCCCCTGGTGAATAACGCACGCACGCAACGGCCGCCGAATTACCAGCGACCGTTGCGCCGTGCATCGACCGGGGTTAGGCGTTAGGCGTAAACAGATCGTCGGCAGTGTCAGCGAGCATCGCACGACGGTGCCAGGTCTCGAGCTGGTCCACATCGTGGCAGCCCGAGATCCGCTCACGAATCTCGTCGCTGACGGCAATGCCGCGGATATCGAGGACGTCCAGGACCATGCGGGCTACTCCCGCCACCTCACCTTCCGCCACATACTTCCGAGCGAAGTCGCTCTGGTACTCGTATCCCGTCGTCATCAGCTCCTCCAGGTGGCGTTTCGCGGACTCACACAAAGCCCAGGGGCATGGTGAGGGAGATTACATTGTGCCACTGACACTTTCGCGCGGGTTCTCGATATCTATTGCGAAGCATTTCCGTCTCACATTTGCCGAAAGTTCCTGTGAGAGAAAATGACTGGCTATTTTGGAACCCGGCGTTTAATTCGCATGTACTTTTCGTGCCGCAATTTCGATGGAGAGTGTGGTCGGCATCGATGGTCGCGGGTTGCAGTTTTGCCACGCCCGGATCGCATGCATTCCGTTTCCGGATTCCATCGATTGCTGGATATATGCTGATCTTGTGCAATCAGTGCCGGCACCGATGCTGGCCGTCTCCGGGCGGCCGCCGGCTGATACCGGCCTGTGGGCGATCGAGATGAAGTGGGACGGTATTCGTGCGATCGGGCGGGTGACGGGCGGGGAGTGCCGGTTCTACAGTCGGAGTAATCGGGATCTGAGCGGGTCTTTTCCGGAGTTGACCTCAGTTTTCGCTGATCTGCTCGATGGCCGGGATGTGCTCGTCGACGGTGAGATCGTGGCCCCGGAACCAGGCACGGGCGTCCCCTCGTTCCGCCGACTCCAGCGTCGGATGCACGTGGTGAATCCCAGCGCCGAACTCATCCGGGAAGTGTCGGTGCAGTACCTGGTGTTCGATTTGCTCGATGACAGCGGAGAATCCCTCCTGAGCCTTCCGTACACCGAACGACGCGCCCGGCTGGATGAACTGGCAATCGATCTTCCACTCGCCCGCACCCCGCCGTATTACGCCAACGTCGACGCCACCACCATGCTCGACGTCGCCCGCGATCACGGATTGGAAGGCATCGTCGCGAAACGCCTCGACTCCACTTACCAACCCGGCCGCCGCTCCCCCGCCTGGATCAAAACTCCGCTCCGCAAAACCACCGAGATCGTGGTCGCAGGCTGGCTCCCCGGCAACGGCCGCTACACAGGCAGTTTCGGATCCATCGTGATGGGCGCCTACGACGAGGCCGGCCGCCTGGTGCACATCGGCAATGTCGGCACCGGCTGGACCATGCGCGACCGTAAGACCCTTCAGTCCCGCTTCGACGAAATCGCCCGCCCCGAAACGCCTTTCGACGTCCCACCCCCGCGAGCCGTCATTACCGTCGCCCGCTGGGTCGAACCGATCCTGGTCGCCGACATCGAATTCCGCGAGGCCAGCGCAGACGGATTACGCCACCCGAGCTGGCGCGGCCTGCGCCCGGACAAGTCCCCTCGCGACGCGAAAGTGCCTATGCCGGACCACTAGCAACTGTGGTGACGTCGTCCGGCAGCCGGCGAAGTCACATGCTCCGACTAAAACGCAACGATGTTGCACCTAGCCCAACACTGCGCAAGAACACCCACGCCAGAACGCGCGCTCATACCGTTAGTAGTCCGGGATGGTTGGCAAACCAGCGTCCAGCGACGTCGCTGAGGGTTCGCCGCAGACCTGAGCGGGACGGCCGCTGGTGTTAGTTTCTGATCGTGAGCCTCGAGCAGCGCCCCTCTGATTCCCCGTATGTCGAGCGGATCTATCGGGCCGGGCCGGTCGCCGGGGAGGTACCGGCACGGATGCGGTCGGTGGCGAATTCGAACTGGGAACTTGTCGTTTGGTGCGACCGTGGGGAGACGCACGTGGCGGTCCGCGGCCCGGAGACCGGTCCGACGGTGCTGGAGCTGGGGCCGGGGCCAGGCGAAACGCTCGGAATCATCTTCCGGCACGGTGCGTTTCTTGCGCCGATGCCGGTCTCGGCGCTGGTTGACACCGCGGTGTCGAGTCCGCACACCACGGCTCGCTCGTTCGTGCTGCAGGGTGCGGAATGGGAGATCCCGGACTATGACAACGCCGACGTTTTCGTGGACCGCCTGGTCCGCGCCGGGCTGCTGGTACGTGATCCGCTGGTCACCGATGTACTCCGCGGCGACGGAACCACGTTGGTCACTCCACGGTCGGTGCAGCGGCGGGTGGCCGCGGCGACCGGGCTGACGCAAGGCATGATCCGGCAAATCGAGCGGGCCAGACAGGCGGTGCTGCTACTTCAGCAGGGGACGCCGGCCATCGAGGTCGCGCAGCGGGCGGGATATCACGACCAACCGCACCTTGCGCGTTCGCTGACCCGGTTCGCCGGCCGCACGGCCTCCCAACTGCGGCGCGCCGATAGCGATGAGATGTTGTCGCTCCTGTACAAGACCGATGTCGAGGTGCGTCCCTAGGTTTGTGGTGTCGCCAGGAACGTCTGGCGCACCGGGCAAAATCTTTGGAGGCACGTCATGGCATACACGCAGATCTACGTCAACCTGCCGGTTACAGACCTGGAGGCGAGCAAGAAGGTGTACACGGCGATGGGGGGAACGATCAACCCGGACTTCACCGGGGACAGCTCCGCCCAGGTGGTGTTCGCCGAAGCGATCATGGTGCAGCTGATGACGCGCGAGATGTTCGCGACCTTCACCAAGCGAGACATTGCGGATGGTCCGATCGAGGTGATCAACGCGTTGGCCGCCGGTTCGCGTGAAGAAGTGGATCGCCTTGTCGACGCGGCGCTCGCCGCAGGGGCCACCGAACCACGGGAGGCCCAGGACATGGGCTGGCTGTACAACCGGGCAATCGACGACCCGGACGGCCACTGCTGGGAGCTGCTGGCCTACAACCCGGGCGCAACCGGCGACGACACCACGACCGACCAGGGCTGACATCGGCGGCGGGGTCTGATCGTCCCAAGCGACATGGATGTGATGCCTCGATTGGGTCCCGAACCCGAGGCATCGACATCCGCTCATGCCGCGGTGCTCGCGATTCGGATACGTTGGCCACCCTGCTCCTCGGATAGCGCCGAAGCCCGAGCGGCACCATGGACGCCGATCGATGCGTTGCGCCGATCGCGCAGACTCGTTCGGGTGTTTGGCTATGAGCAGTCGTAGCGGTAGGTGTACGGATGGTAGGGGCAGGTGCGGCAGTCGAAGATGTAGATTCCGCCGCCGTCCCCGAGGCTCAGGCCATGGGGACTCATCTTGTCCACGAAAGTGGGGTTTCTGAAGTCCATCTCGGTGTCGGTGGCGGGGCGGTCTTCCAGCGGTAGCCAGATACGCCATGCATCGCCGTTGAATTCCATGCTGTTGATGGTGAGCAGATGGTCCATCGGTTCATCGCATCCGGGACAGTTCGGCCAGTCCGGATCCTGGGTCCAGGTCGGGTAACCGCCGACTTTCACGCCACTGGACTCCGCCAGATGCTGTTCGTAATCCCATCCCGTCGTCTCGCAGAGCTGATCGAAGCGATCTTCCAGGGATTTGAACAGTTCCCGAGGCATATCACCGCGGGGGTAGTCGATGACCCGTTCTGGGTGCACAACGCATGGGTTCGGCAGATAGTCGGGCTGTGCATTGCGCGGGTGGGGTGGTTGTGGATGGTCCTCGCCGCATCGAGAGCTGTTGCGCCAGTACAGCTGTGGTCGTGGCGCATAGCTCCGTAGATGGACGTGGGGGCACCACAACACTTGCAGCAGATCCGCTTCGGTCGGGAATGGTAACTCCGGGATGGCATCAGCGAACAACTGCAGGACCGGCACGAAGGGTGCTCCCTCCGGTGTGATCTGACCCCAGCTAAGACTGCCTCGATCCAACCGGTCCTCGTGCATGTCGAAACACCGCGGCCACGGCTCCCACCGCGGCCACAACAGCGGCCCACCCAGCGAACTGTCCCGCAGACCTGGTCGACCCGGACGGGGATGCAACCGCACCGCCTCTCGCCGAAACGGAACAAGCTCGGGAAACAAGGCCTCCAGATCGACCGGCCTCGGCGGAGTCGTACGCACCATCCACGAAGACTACGAACCCGCAATCGGCACCGTCCACCAAACCCGCAGCGGCCCAGCCATTCCCGAGCACCTGCTCCTCTCGTACCGGGCGCAGCCGACGACACCACAGATCTTCGACCCCTCGCTGAACCGACTCGGTTCAAGAGAAGTCCAGTACCACCCGCCCACGCAGGCCACCGGCTCCCACCAGGCGATGGGCCTTGGCCGCTTCGGCGGCGGGAAGTACGTCGGCGACGTGCAGTGTGAGGGTGCCGGTCTCGGCTTGGCGGCTCAGTGTGTTCAGTCCTTCGGTGTCCGTGATGCCGTCGGTCACCATTACCGGGCATACGCGTACGTCGCGTTCGGCGGGGCCGGACCAGCCGCGTAGCTCGGCCAGCGTTCCACCGTCGGCGATGGCGGGCACTGCTTGGGTGGTCTGCATCGAGCCGTCGACCAGGCCCGCCACCCCTTCGGGTGCCAGTGCGCGGATGTGGGTGGCGACGTCGGTGCCGCGTTCGACGATGTGGTCGGCGCCGAATCGGCGCACTCGTTCGATGTCGTGTGGGGCGGCGTCCGCGATGACGGTCAGTCCGTCGGCCTTGGCCAGCTCGACTGCGTAGCCGCCGACCGCGCCCGCCGCACCGGTTACGGCGACGGTTGCGCCGGGCTCTATGGCTAGCGCGTCCAGTGCGAGGCGTGCGGTCATCGCGTTCATCAGCAGGGTCGATGCGGCGGGAAAGTCGATCCCGGCCGGTGCCGGCACCACCGAGGCGGCGGGCACCACGACCTGTTCGGCGTATGCGCCGCCGTGCGGGCCGGTGAACAGCACCATGGCGAGCACTCGCTGGCCTACCGTGAGTCGCCCGTCGGTCCCGGGGCCGAGTTGGTCGATCACGCCGGCGGCGTCCATGCCGGGTATGAACGGGGGCTGCCGGTCGGGCATGCGGACGGCGTGGCCGCCGGTCCGGAGCAGGACATCGGTGGGGTTCACCGCGGCCGCGTGCACGCGGATGCGGACCTCACCCGGGCCCGCTTGCGGTTCGGGCAGTTCGAGCACGCGCAGCACGTCCGGATCGCCGAAATGGTAGAAACCAACAGCTTTCACACCGCGGTGCAACCATGCTTCGCGGGCGGGACATTCCCTCGCCGCGACGTCGACCGGTCAGCCGCACCGAGCTGGCGGATATGACACCTCCGAGTACTGCACATCCGCCACTCGAAGTGCCTGCCGCAGAACAGGATTCCGCGACAAGGACTTCAGGATTCGCGCCCGCCCAGGTGCCGCGCCAGAAAACGTTCGATCGTGTGGAACAGCTCGATCTGGTTCTCCGGGTTCACGAATCCGTGCCCCTCGTCGTCCTTCAGCAAATACTCGACCTCGACCCCTCGCCGGCGGAGTGCTTCGACGAGGTTGTCGGACTCGGCCCGCACCACCCGGACGTCGTTGGCGCCTTGCACGACCAGTAGTGGTGTGCGGATCTGGTCGACGCGGGTGATCGGTGAGCGGGCGAGCATGTCGGCTTCCTGCCGCGGGTCGTCGGGGTCGCCGACGAACAGGTGCCAGTTGTTGGCGGTGTGGGGTTTGGCGAACACCGGGATGGTGCGCAGGAAGTTGGCCAAGTTGGAGATGCCGACGTAGTCGATGGCGGCGGCGAACACGTCGGGGGTGAAGGTGACGCCGACGAGGGCGGCGTAACCGCCATAGGATCCGCCGGAGATCGCGACGCGGCGCGGATCGGCGTAGCTCTGGTCGACGGCCCATTGGACGGCGTCGATGAGGTCGTCGTGCATGGTGCCGGCGAATTCGCCGATCGCGGCTTTGGTGTGCGCTTTGCCGTAGCCGGTCGATCCACGAAAGTTGACCTGCAACACCGCATATCCGCGATTGGCGAGCAGCTGGATGGCGGGATCGAATCCCCAACTGTCGCGATGCCAAGGGCCACCGTGCACCATGAGAACCATCGGCAAGCCGACCGGATCGATGCCGACAGGCAACGTCAGGTAGGCGGGCAGGGGCAGTCCGTCGCGCGCGGGGATCGTCACGGACGTCATCGGCGCCATCGATGCGGGCTTCAACTGCGGGTAGGGCCGGAACAACTCGCGACTCTCGCCCGTGGAGTGGTCGTAGAAGTACGCGACATCCGGTTCGCGATCATGGGTGAAGGTGACAACCCAGCGTTGCCCGGAGTCATCGGCGGACAACGCGGCCAGATCTCCGTCGGAAAGCTGCTCGAGGTTCTCGAGTACGGCCGCGAAATCCGGATCGAGTGCGTGGATCACTTGCCGCTCGCCGAGGTAGCGAGCACCGATCAACGCCCCGGTTCGCCGATCGAGAATCAGCGGCGGCGGAAGCACCGGAGCGATGCCACCACGCGGATCGAGATCGAACGCCGGGTGACTGTCGACCTCGGTTTCGACCCCGGTACTCAGATCGAGCCGGACCAGCCTGGTCCGATCGGTGCCACGGTTGGACCCGACCCACGCTCCGGTCCCGTCCGGGGTGGGCTGGACCGGCCACACACCCATCGGATAGTCGGCGCCGTCGAACAACGCGACGGGATGCAAGGTCCCGCCATCCCATCGCGAGAACTCGATATCACCGGCGGCAGTGAGTCCGCGAGCGAACACCGCACCGTCGGGACCGCACATCCAGGCCGCGACGTGACCGGGATTTTCGGCGAGGACAGTGATCGCGCCGGTGGCGATGTCGAGTTCGCAGAGGTCGAACAGTTCGATCTTCCGGTTGTTCAGGTGCAGCAGCGCCTTACCCGGCCGTGCGGCGGGCAGGTCGAACTGGATGACCGTCGCACTGGGAAACGGCGTCAGGTCGACTGCCGGAGCGTCCGGGTGGTCGAGGTCGACGCGGTAGAGGTGCCATTGCTCATCGCCGTCGTTGTCCTGGGTGTAGAGCAGCCAGCGCGGATCGCCGGTCCAACGGAAGTGATAGACGTTGCGGTTCTCGTCCGCGGTCACGCAACGGGCTTCGCCGGACTCGAGGTCCTGGACCCAGACGTTGAGCCGGTCCTTGTGTGGCGCGAGGTAGGCGACCTCGGTGCCGTCGGGTGAGATTTCCGGCGACACATTCTGTGGTGCGGCGAAAAAGTCCTCGACAGAGATGAATTCCGGCAACGCCATGTCGATCCTCCTGGTTGATGGCCGTGTCGGAACCCAGGACATCGTTCGCCGTCACGGCATAGTCAACGCGGCTTCCGCATGATCCACCTCACAGGCCTCGGCAAATCCGAATCACGGTGTCCGGCAGGCTGAATCGAGCAGGAAACCGGTGTTCGCGCACTACGACGCGGCAAGACCGAGTGGAGGTTGCCCGTCGAGTGCGGGCAAAAAGAAGGGAAAGGAAGATGTGTTCCTTTCCGTATTCATTGTATATCGCACCCGGGGGCTTGCGGCAAGGTCCCGGTGATGGCGCATACTCGCTGGCCGAGGCCGGAACCGGTGGAAATGGGAGTCACGAATTGGGGCACATGCCAACTCAGGGGTATGACGAGGAACTACAGTCCGAGCGCGGCTACGTGGCCGGGCTCTACGCCCGCCTCGACACCGAACGCGCGCAGGCGAAGGGCCGCTACAGCGAGGCGTTGCGCGGTCATGATGTGTCCGCGATGGAGCGCGAGGACCAGGTGCGCGCGCTGAGCAAAGCGGTGCAGCGACTCGACGTGGCCGATAACGGCCTGTGCTTCGGCCGCTTGGACACCCTGACGGGCGAGCGCTCCTACATCGGCCGGATCGGTCTCTACGACGAGGCGAACGAGTTCGAGCCGCTGCTGCTCGATTGGCGGGCGCCGGCGGCGCGTGCGTTCTATGTCGCCACCGCGGCGACACCGGAGAACATGCGCCGGCGTCGTCAGTTCCACACGCGCGGACGTCAGGTCGTCGATTTCACCGACGAGGTGCTCGGCCGTCCCGACGACGGCGAACGCGGCGACGCGGCCCTGCTCGCGGCGGTCAACGCACCGCGCGGCGAGGGCATGCGCGACATCGTCGCGACGATCCAGGCCGAGCAGGACGAGATCATCCGCCTCGACCATCCGGGCGTGCTGGTGATCGAGGGCGGTCCCGGCACCGGCAAGACCGTGGTGGCCCTGCACCGCGTCGCATACCTGCTCTACACGCAGCGTGAGCGGATGGAACGCCAGGGCGTGCTCGTCGTCGGCCCGAACCCGGCGTTCCTGAACCACATCGCCCACGTGCTGCCGTCGCTGGGCGAGACCAACGTGGTGTTCACGACCGCGGGCGAGCTCGTGCCCGGGCTGCGCACCACCGCCGAGGACACCCCGCAGGCGGCCCGGCTCAAGGGTTCGCTGAAGATCCTCGACGTGCTCGCCGCGGCGATCGCCGACCGCCAGCGCCTGCCCGAGGAGCCGGTGACGATCGAACTGACCGACACCACGGTGCGAATCGACGCGGCGACCGCGGAATGGGCACGGGAGGAAGCGCGCGGGAGCGGACGCCCGCACAACGAGGCCCGCGCGGTGTTCCGCGAGATCATCACCTACGTGCTCACCGAACGCGCGATCGCCCGGATCGGCAAGGACTGGCTGACCCGCGATGACCGCGAAGCATGGGAGGAACTGCGCGAAGACCTGGTCGAAGAACTCGCCGACCACGACGCCTTCACCGCGGCCCTCGACGAACTGTGGCCGATCCTGACGCCGGAAACGCTTCTGGCACAGCTGTATTCGTCTCCGGAACGGCTGCGCGCGGCGGGCGCGGATGAGGCGCTGTTACGCGCGAACGCCGACGCCTGGACGGTATCGGACGTCCCGTTGCTCGACGAACTGATCGATCTGCTGGGCCGCGACAAGCCGGTCGATCAGACCGCCGAGCGGGAACGCAAAGCCGAGGCCGAGTACGCCGCGGGCGTGCTGGACGTCATGGTCAGCCGCGAGGACATGATGGACGACGAGGACCACCTGTTCGCCCAGGATTTGCTCTACGCTGAGGACTTGGCCGACCGCTTCCTCGAACGCGACACCCGAGACCTTGCCGAACGCGCTGCGGCGGACCGTGATTGGACCTACCGGCATGTGGTGGTCGACGAGGCTCAGGAGCTGTCCGAGATGGACTGGCGGGTCCTGATGCGTCGCTGCCCGGGCAAATCCTTCACCGTGGTCGGCGATCTGGCCCAACGCCGGTCGGTGGCCGGCGCGACCTCGTGGGACGCGATGATGGCGCCGTATGTGCCCGGCCGGTGGGCCTACCGCTCGCTGACCGTGAACTACCGCACCCCGGCCGAGATCATGAGCGTCGCCGCGGCGGTTCTCGCCGAGTTCGCCCCCGAGGTCAAGCCGCCGGAGTCGGTCCGGGCGTGCGGCGTCCAGCCGTGGTCCAGGCAGGTCTCGGCGGACGAATTCGCTTCTGCCATCGAGGAATTCGTTGAGGAGGAGGCGGGTCGCGAAGGAACCAGCGTGGTGATCGGCCCGCCCGGTATGCCGGGCACGGTGACGGCCTCGGAGACCAAGGGGTTGGAGTTCGACTCCGTCCTGGTCGTGGAACCGGAACGGATCCTCGCCGACGGCCCGCGCGGTGCGGCCGAACTCTATGTCGCTCTCACCCGCGCGACTCAGCGCCTCGGTGTGCTGTACGAGGGCGCGCTGCCGCAGTCGCTGACCGGACTCACCGAAACCGGCACGCCCGTACAGGCCGGAACCCTCCGGTAGGCGTGCCGGGTGCGGCGCTGCGCCCGCTCGTTCTGCCGGGCGATGTTGCGTGGTGGCGGGCCATGCGAACGCAGAGATGCTCGGGCTTGCCCGCCGTCAGTGCCGAGCCGCGAGGAATTCGGCCACTCCCGGAGTATTTGAGCCCGCTCCGCGCGTATCCGACGGTCGCCAGCGGGGCGGGCTCAGACCGATTCGCCTGCCGCACAGCATATTCAGCGACAGGCGTCGGATACGC
Organism: Nocardia colli; assembly: GCF_008704205.1. Lineage (GTDB taxonomy): Bacteria > Actinomycetota > Actinomycetes > Mycobacteriales > Mycobacteriaceae > Nocardia > Nocardia colli. The sequence goes on from NZ_VXLC01000003.1 coordinate 685,406, forward strand.
CTTCGAGCCAGTCCCGAATGGCGACACGCTGAGCGGGAGTGAACGACGCCTCCAATTCGGCCTCGCGGCGGGCAACGGCAACCCGCGCCTCGGCTAGCCGGGTGCGGCCGGCCTCGGTGACCGCGATCTGGTGGGTGCGCCGGTCGGTGGGGTGCGGATGACGCTCGATGAGGCCTTCATGTTCCAGACCGTTGAGCATTTCGTTGGCGGCTTGCCGGGAGCTGGCGACCTCGCGGGCGATGTCGGCGACCGACATCCCGGGATGGCCCGCGGTCATCATCAGCGTGGCGTATTGCGAGGTGGACAGGCCGAAAGCCTTGAGCTCCTCGCCGATTGCCGACCGCATGTTCAACCAGACCTTGCGGACCATGAAGGTCAGCGAGCCGGACTCGTCCCGGTAGGAACCCAACGAAAAGACCTCCTCGGTATTGACAGGTTCCTGACGATTATGCAGAGTTTAATAGTCAGGTTCTTGCCAATCTTAGCGAAGGTTTCCATGCCCGTGTCTCCTACGTTGCCGCGGTCCAGGCAGCGGTTGATCCTCGCCGTACTTCTGTTGTCCTCGTTCCTGATCTGGATGGACAACACCATCCTCGGCCTCGCCTTCCAGACCCTCGCCGATCCGGTGCGCGGACTCGGCGCCACCCCGGCCCAATTGCAGTGGGCGACCGGCGCTTACACCCTGGTCTTCGCCGCGTTGATGTTCACCGCGGGCGCGCTCGGTGATCGGTTCGGTCACCGGACCGTGCTCGCCACCGGCATGGCGACGTTCGCCGCCGCGTCGGTCTGGGCCGCTTATGTCGGCAACGCGGACGAGTTGATCGCCGCGCGGGCCGTGATGGGCGTGGGTAGCGCGCTGATCATGCCGGCCACGATGGCGATCCTGACCTGGACGTTCACCGGGCCCGCGCGGGCGACCGCGATCGGCATCTCCTCGGCTTCCGCGGGTGTGGGGATCGCGGCGGGTCCGTTGCTCGCCGGTGTGTTGCTCGATCATTTCTGGTGGGGGTCGGTGTTCCTCATCAATGTCCCGGCGGTGCTGATCGGGTTGGTGGGAATCGTGACGCTGATCCCCGAATTCCGCAGTCCCACACCGCGACCGCTGGATCCGGCCGGGCTGCTGCTGTCGATCAGCGGGCTCGCGGCGTTGGCGTACGGGCTGATTCGTGCGGGGCAGGTGGCTTCCTGGACGCCGGTGGACGTCTGGGTGCCGATCGCGGTCGGGGTGATCCTGCTGGGCGCTTTCGTGGTCGTCGAATTGCGCCTGCGGGAACCCAGTTTCGATCCTCGGCTGCTCGCCGAGCGGACCTTCGGTGGTGGCAATGTGGCGATCGGGCTGCTGCTGTTCGCGATGACCGCCGCGGGTTTCTACAGCGCCTTCTACCTGCAAGGCGCACGGGGCTTTTCACCGTTACAGGCGGGATTCGCCAGTTCGCCGGCCGCGCTCGGTGCGATTGTCGGTGGGCCGCTGGGCATTCGGCTGGTGCGGCGCTGGTCGCTGCGCCCGGTCACCGCGACCGCGTTGACCGTGGCGGCAGTGGCGATGGGGTGCTCGGCCCTCTTCGGGCTGCACACGTCGCTGGTCTGGATCGAGATCGTGTTGCTGGTGCAGGGTCTGTCCATCGGAATCGTGATGGGCAGTGTGACCGCGGCGTTGCTGAGCACGCTGCCGCTGGCGCGCGCCGGCGCCGGGTCGGCGGTGACCAATACCGTGCGGCAGACCGGCAGCGTGCTCGGGATCGCGGTGGGCGGCACGATCATGTCGATCGTGTACCGGCGGGCGATCGAGGGCTCGGTGCACGATCTGCCGGGTGAGGTGCAGGAGCACGTGCGGGTGTCGGCGGAACAGGCCAGGCATGTCGCGTCCGGAATCGGCCGGCCGGATCTGGTGCGGGCGGCTGATGAGGCGTTCATCCATGCCATGCATGTCGGTGCGGTGTGGACCATGTTCATCGCGCTCGCCGGAGCAGCGGTGCTGGTGACCGCGTTGCGGCCGAGCCGGACACGCATCGAATCCACGCCGGAACAGACCGACGTGCTCGAATCCGCCGCGCTATGAACGAATAGACCCGAGTCCAACCGAAGGTCCGTCGAGGACGCTGCGGCGTTCGAGCCGATCGGTGAACGGCTGCGCTAGGTGGACGGCTGCCGCTAGGTGGACGAGCTGAACGTCGACAGCTCGTCCACCTGGCGCCCGCTCGGCTACTTGCTGACGTCGGTGCCGAAGTACTTCTCGGAGATCTTGGCCGGCGTGCCGTCGGCGCGCAGGGTCACCAACGCCTTGTCGACGTCGGCCATCAGCGCGTTCCATCGGGGTGGGCTAGTGCCGGTACGCGGACAACTCAGTAACCGGCCGGCTCCGCGCCGCGCACGAGTTCGGCGATGTGGTCGGCGAAGGCCGGCCACAGTTCGCGCGGCAGGTGGTGGCCCATCCCGTCGAAGATCATCAGTTTCGCGCCGGGGATGGCGTCGGCGGTGGCGCGGCCGCCGCTGACGTCGCACATCAGATCGTTCGCGCCGTGCAGCACCAGGGTCGGCACGTGCAGCGCCGTCAGCTGTGCCGTGCGATCGCCGGAGGCGAGGGCGGCCACGAAGTGGCGCATCATCGCCTCGTGATCGCGTCCGCGGTCGTAGCCGCGGGCGGCGGTCTCGGCGACGGCGGCCTCGTCGAACGCGAATCCGGGCGACCAGATCGCCCGTGACGTGCGGATCTGCCAGTCGATATAACTTTGCCGATCGTGCGGTGGTGGACCCAGCGGCCCGATAGCGGCGAAATCGGCATCGCCCACATCGGGTGCACCGGATCGGGAGCTGATCGAGGTCAGCGATCGAACCCGTCCGGGATAGTGAATTGCCATGGTCTGCGCGATCATTCCGCCCATCGACAGACCGACCAGGTGCGCGCTGCCGAAACCGAGTGCGTCGAGCAAGCCGACGGTGTCTGCCGCCATGTCCGACAGGTTGTACGACGCTGTGGACAGGTCGCCGGCCATTGCCGCGGGCATATCGACGACCGGCGCGTCGGCCATGTGCGTGGAGTGGCCGGTGTCCCGGCTGTCGAACCGCACGACATGCAGGCCGCGGTCGACCAGCTCGGCACAGAATCCGTCCGGCCAATTGATCATCTGCGCGCCGCCGCCCATGATCAGCAGCACCGGCGGCAAGGTGGCATCGCCCAAGCGCTCATAGGCGATCTCGATCCCCGACGGACCCACATTCCGCGCCGTTTCCTCGGCCATTGCTCCTCCATTCCGCGTAACCCGGTCTCCGCAGTACCGCCCGGCCGTCCGTGTGAAAGTCGGGGCGGGCGACCGTTATCCGATGCCTGCACGAACTCGGGCCTGCGAGTATGCAGCACCGACAGGGCCTTGCCGCAAGCCCACCTGCGCGATATAAATTGAGGTGGAAAGAGTTCCAGCGCACCATGAACCGCGAGCGGCACGGACTGCTTTTATGCATCGACCGCAAACGCGTGGTCGGTGATCGCGCACAGTCAGCAGCTCCGCGCTCGCACGGCACCAATCCACCCGCGCGTGTTTCGCACTGTGACAACAGGAATCGTGGGGTTTGCCGACCGATTCGGATCGGTGTGCTGTCGCGGCAGTTCGACTACTGGCGCGCTGGCGTCGCACAAATCATTCGCCGGGCAACCCTTCGCAATCCGCGAAACTCGCGTACATCATCGGAGTCAACGACGCCGCCTCTCACCAGGACAACGACCCGGTCGGCGAACGCGAAGCCCTCGCTGCGGCCCAATTCGGCGAGCCGGCCGGCGCGTGTCCGGGCCGGGGCAGAAAAGCTGGCAGCGACTATGACGGCCCGAAATGCCAACACGCAGTCACTGCAACGAAGCACTTGTGCCGCAACGAGACCCGACTACGCCGACGCTGATCCAGCGAGTACGCGCGCATCCCCGAGACTGTCGGCGAGCGCGACAAGCATCGTTGAACATCCGGCGTCGACAGTGAGCGACGCCAATTCGTCTCCGCGCGTATTTCCGCGGTTGACGATCACTACGGGCCGTCCTCGTTTCGCCGCATGCCGGACGAACCGCAGTCCCGACATGACGGTCAGCGACGATCCCGCGACCAGCAGCGCATCCGCCTCATCGACCAGTTCGAACGCCGCCGCGACCCGATCCTTGGGCACGTTCTCCCCGAAATACACGATGTCCGGCTTCAGCATTCCCCCGCATTCGGCGCAATCGACCATTCGGAAGCTGTCGGTGTCGGCGATGACCGCGTCGGCGTCGGGTGCGACCTCCACCCCGTTCGTCGTCGCCCCCTCGGCGAATCCTGGATTCTCTGCTTCCAGCAACTCCGCCAAAGCCATCCGCGAAATCAACGCCTCGCAACCCAAACACCGCACTCGCGCATACGTGCCGTGCAGATCGATCACCCGGCGATGCCCGGCTTTCGTGTGCAACAGATCGACATTCTGTGTGATCAGCCCGCTGACCACGCCTATCTGTTCCAGCCGGGCCAGCGCGCGATGCCCGGGATTCGGCCGCGACGCGTCCATCCGCCGCCACCCGATGTGGTTACGCGCCCAATACCGCTGCCGGAATACCGCGTCCCCGACGAACTGCTGATAGGTCATCGGATTCCGCGGCGGCGACGACGGCCCGCGATAGTCCGGGATACCGCTGTCGGTCGACACCCCGGCGCCGGTCAGCACCACCACCCGCCGACCGGCCAGCAACTCGACCGTGCGCTGGAAGTCCGGTTCCGCGATGTCCGACATCATTTCAGCGTACGACGCCGCCGATCAGACGCGCCGCATCACCGAGACGACCTTGCCCAGCACCGCGGCCTTGTCCCCGTCGATGACCTCGTACGCGGGGTTGCGCGGCTCCAGATACACGTGACCGTTGCGCTGCCGATACACCTTCACCGTGGCCTCGCCATCGATCATCGCGGCCACGATCTCCCCCGAGTGCGCCTCGTTCTGCTGACGCACCACCACGATGTCGCCGTCGCAGATCGCCGCGTCGATCATCGAATCCCCGCGCACCCGCAACCCGAACACCGTGCCGCGCCCGACCAACTGCCGCGACATCGTCACCATGTCGTCGGTGTGCTCCTCGGCCAGGATCGGGGTGCCCGCCGCGATGTCACCGACCACCGGCACCGCCACCGAATCCTCGTTGGTCTCCCGCGGCGCGGACCCCTGCAGGAACATCCGCACATCGATGGGCCGCGACATGGTCTCGCTGCGCCGCAGGAACCCCTTCTCCTCGAGGCTGTTCAGATGCTTGGACACCGACGACGACGACCGCAACCCCACCGCGTCCGCGTCCCCGATCTGCCGGGAGTTCGGCGCGTAACCCTGCCGCACCACCCAGTCGCGGATGGTGGCGAGGATGCGTTGCTGGCGCTCCGGCAGGCGGGAGGTGTCGAGATGCTCGAGGTCGTCGTAGGTCACCGGGGCATCGTAGAGGTCGGCGCCGATCCCACGGTCGCACAGGTCATTACGGAGTGTCGCGCAGTCGGGTCAGGCTCTGCCGAGGTGGTCGAGGAACAGTTCGTGCGGCCACTGCTCGTGCAGCACACGGTCGAACAGTGAATCGCTGGAGTGAGTGCAGAAGGGTGTCTTGTCGGCGTCGCGGACCGTCGCGACGACCGGAGCCGCGAGCAGCCCCCACGGTTCGATCGCGTTGGCCAGCCATCCGTTCACCACCAGCTCGGGGTACTCGGGTGCGTACCAGACCTCGAAGATGTGGGTGAGTTCGCGCGGATCGATGGCCAGCCAGACGCCGTAGGTCAGGGTGTAACCGGCGGTGAGGTCGATGGGCAGCAGTACCCGGACGAACGCGCCCAACTGCGGTACCTGCATCATCACCGAGCCGTCCGGCGTCGGACCGGTCATCCAGAGACCGGCGGTCAGCTCCCGGTCGGGCAGGTCCAGTACCGGATCGGGCAGCCGGAACCGCATGTGCCGATCGTGGCGATCGAGGTCGTCCCCGCAGGTCGGACAGCAGCCGAATTCCCCGTCGTGCCCATGATCGTGGCCGGGTTCAGCCTTCGGTCCCTCGTTCGGATGTGCTTCGCTCGACACAGAATTCGTTCCCTTCGGGGTCGAGGAGGGTGACCCACCCGCGACCGTCGGCGGTACGGTGATCCGCATACAGTGTCGCGCCCATCCCGATCACCCGCTCGACTTCCTCGTCCCGAGTACGTTCGGTCGGCATCCAATCGAAGTGGATCCGGTTCTTCACCGTCTTGCCTTCCGGAACCCGGATGAACAGAAACCCGGGCAGCGGTGCGGGCCCTTCCAGCAGCGTCTCGTCGTCATCCACTTCGTCCGCGTCCGACATCGGCCAGCCGGTCACGGAACTCCAGAACGACGCGAGCTTGTAGGGATCAGCGCAGTCGATGGCGATATGGCGAAGAATCATGCCGGCGAGCCTATCCACACCCCGAGTCCCGATGCAGCGCAATTAATCCGGTGCCGCTACCGGCCGACCGAACGAACGCCATCCAGTGCGGGTATGCATCCGCTGCCAGAACACGGCGAGCGTGAGCGTTACGAAAGGTGTTCTGCCGCAGCCTTGGCCGGTGGCCGGTTCACCGCCAAGTCGGGCGCGGTGCCTTCGTATCGTTCGATTTCGACCAGCGACAGTTGTCCTGTGCACCCCTGGCTCAAGGTGGAGGAGGGGCGGTCGGGGGTGAGGACGTTGGGGTTGCCGTGGCGGCAGAAGGTGGGGTCGGCCGGGTCGGGGTCGTACCAGGCGCCGGTGGAGAGTTGGGCTACGCCCGGGCGGACGGCGTCGTCGATGATCAGGCCGGCCAGGCAGGTGCCTCGGGTGCTGCGGATGCGGACGAGGTCGCCGTCGTGCAGGTCGCGGGCCGCGGCGTCGTCGGGGTGTAGCCGGACCGGTTCGCGGGCCGCGATTTTGGCGGATTGGCTGAAGGTGCCGACGTCGAGTTGGCTGTGCAGTTTGGTGCGTGGCTGGTTGGCGACCAGTTGCAGCGGGAATTCGGCGGCGGCGGGCGCGCCCAGCCATTCGTCGGGTTCGAGCCAGGTCGGATGGCCGGGGCAGTCGGCGTAGCCGAAGCTGTCGATGGTCTCGGAGAAGATCTCGATCTTGCCGCTCGGCGTGCTGAGCGGGAATCGTTCGGGATCGGCGCGGAAGTCGGCGCACATGATCTGCTGTGGGTCGGGGACGGGCAGTTCGATGTGTTCGCTGACCCAGAAGGCGTCGAAGTCGGGCAGGTCGTGGCCGGCGTGGTGGAGTCGCCATTCCTCGTAGAGGTGGCGCAGCCATTCCTCGGCGGTGCGGCCCTCGGTGAATTCCTTGCCCGCGCCGAGGCGTTCGGCCAGCTCGGCGAAGGTGGCGTAGTCGTCGCGGGCCTGGCCGTGCGGCCGGGTGATCGCCTTCATCGGGAACAGGATGCGATCGTTTTCCCCGGCGCCGTAGTCGTCGCGCTCGATCGACATGGTCGAGGGAATGACGAAGTCGGCGTGCCGGGCGGTCGAGGACCAGAACGGGTCGTGCACGACGACCGTCTCAGGGCGCGCGAACGCGGTGCGCAGCCGGGCCAGATCCTGGTGGTGGTGAAAGGGATTCCCGCCGGCCCAGTAGACCAGCCGGATATCGGGGTAGGTCAGGTGTTGCCCGTCGTAGTCGAAGGGCTGTCCGGGATTGAGCAGCATGTCGGCGATGCGCGCGACCGGAATGAAGGTGTCGACGCGGTTGAGTCCCTGCGGCAGCCGCGGCGGCGAGAACGCACGCGCGGGCTCACCGACACTGGCCGCCGACCCGTACCCGTGCCCGAACCCGCCGCCGGGCAACCCGATCTGGCCGAGCATCGCCGCGAGCACCAGCCCCAGCCACAGCGGCTGCTCACCGTACTGCGCGCGCTGCAACGACCAGCTGACCGTCACGAACGTCCGCGCACCCGCCATCTCCCGCGCGAGCGAACGAATCCGCTCGGCGGGCAGACCGGTGAGCGCCGCGGCCCACTCCGGGGACTTGACCGTGCCGTCCGCACCACGCACGTAGCCGATGAACCGCTCATAGCCGACCGTGTACTTGTCCAGAAATGCCCTGTCCGCCAACCCTTCCGCATCCAGCACCTGGGCCAGCGCCAGCATCAGCGCCGTATCGCTGCCCGGCCGCGGCGCGAGCCACTCCGCTTCCGCCTCGGCGGGAGTGTCGTCGCGCAGCGGCGTCACCGACACGAACTGGCAGCCCCGCGCCCGCGCGGCACCGATCCACCCACGCGTGTTGTGCCGCGACACCCCACCCGGCGCCACCGCGGCGTTCTTCGGCGACAACCCGCCGAACGCCACCACCAACTCCGCGTGCTCGGCCAGCACCGTCTTCGACGTGGCATGTTCGAGCACCACGCCGAGATGCCCGAGCAGGTGCGGCATCAGCACCTGCGACACCCCGAGGCTGTAACTGTTGACATGGCGCACATACCCGCCGAGGCAGTTCAGGAATCGATGCAACTGACTCTGCGCGTGATGAAACCGCCCCGCACTCGCCCACCCATAGGACCCGCCGTACACGGCTTCGGCCCCGTGCTCGCGATAGACCCGCCCCAGCTCACCGGCCAGCAGATCGAGGGCCTTGTCCCACGACACCGGCACGAACGGATCTTCCCCGCGCCCGGGCGCTCCCGGCCCGTGTTCCAACCAGCCCTGCCGGACATAGGGTTGATCGACCCTGGTCGGATGGTGCTGCGCGGAGGCCACATTCTCGATCAGCCGCATCGGCTCCGGATCATCGCGCCACGGCCGCACCGCGGTCAGCCGCTCACCATCGCTGTCTGCCTCGAAGGCGCCCCAGTGCGTCAGATGCGTGGTCACCATCCCACCGTAACCCGGCCCGCCGACAACCGGGCTGCCACGTCGACGGCCGTCAGTTCGTCCGAGCCGGCAGCCCCGCCCAAACCCGACTCGCAGACGCCGAGAACACCTTTCGGCCCGACCTCAGACGCGGCGCAGCTCGAAAATCCGGAACTGACGCCCACCGGAGAGTTCGTACTCCATCTCGTACCCCGGCCAGAATTCGACGGCCAGGTCCCAAGCCGGTTTGCGCTCGACCCCGGTGAGCTCGGTGACCGACACCGTGAACTGCTCCCCCTTGTGCCGGACGGTGGCGGTACTCGCGGCCCGCAGATTCGACGACCACACCGGATGTTTCGGATCACCCCAGTTGGAGCCCATGACCAGGAAATCGTCCCCACGCGGGACATACAGCAGCGACGTGGTCCGCGCGATGCCGGTCTTGCGCCCCGCGACGGTCACCTCGATCGAGGGCAGCCCGACCAGATCCAGCACCCCCATCCGGCCGTCGGTCCAGCGCCGGACCGCGCGTTCGACGGGGATGACGACCGGCGCCGTGCGCATGACCCAGCGCTGTTGAGCCAACCTGCGAGCAATCGGCGGCAGCGGATTCGACACCATGCCAGAATCCTGACACGTCTGTCCGGCGAACCGGCAGCGGCAGGCCGCGACCGAGGGGCATGTCACATCGCACCGCGCAAAGTCGTTGACAGACAACGCTGCACGCATTCGAGCGGCGACGGACCGTGCGGCCGATCCATCCCGATCGACCGCCCAGTCCGCTTACTTCCCGACCAGCTCAGGCACCTTCCTCGACCGGCAGACCGGCATCGGCCCAATCCTGGATCCCGGCCCGATACGCGCGCACATTCGTGTACCCCAGCGCCCGCAGCTTGACCGCGACGTTCTCACTGTTGCGGCACGCCTCGTTCGAGCAGTAGGTCACGATCGCCGCCGCGCGATCCGGAAGCAGTTGCCCCGCAGTCGATTCCACCTCGGACTCGACCAGCACCCGGGCGCCCGGCAGATGCGCTTTCTCGTAGTACCCGGCCCCGAGCGTGTCGAGCACCGTCACCGAACCCGCCTCGATAGCCGCGGCCAGCTCCTCGCGAGCAATGACGTCGGTCATGAGATTTCCTTCCTCCGAACCAAAAACTATGTGCGTGTGCACGCTACTATATGCGTGCGGACGCACACAAGTAGGTAAGATCAACCCGTGACCGACAACCACCACGCGGCAAGCCACGCCTGGTCCGCCCTCCTACGCGTACACGCCCAACTGGTCCCCCAACTCGACGCCGACCTGCGCGCAGCCGCCGGCCTCCCCCTCGCCTGGTACGACGTCCTGCTCGAACTCGACGGCGTCCCGCCCCTGCGCATGACCGACCTCGGCGAACGCGTCGTGCTCAGCCGCACCCGAGTCAGCCGCCTGGTCACCGAACTCGAAACCGCAGGACTCGTCACCCGCGAAGCCAACCCCGACGACGGCCGATCCGCCTTCGTCGCCATCACCGACGCCGGACGCACCCGACTCCACGACGCCGCCCCCCGCTACCTCGCCGGCATCCACCAACGCTTCGCCGCCAAACTCGACCCCGACGAACTGCGAACACTCACCCGAACACTCGGCAAAATCCTTGGCCCCACCGACATTTCCTAGCCAGACTCTCAGGAAGACCGCTCCGCCACACCGGTACTTTGGATAGCGCGCACATCGGGCGCGACCACCGGAAGGACGCAATCTCTTGATGATCGGTGCCCACAGGCCGCTCCCCACCCGACCGACCTGCCCGCACCTACGAAGAGCCGCCTGATGTTCGCGCGCTGGGGAGATCTCGTCCACCGGTTCCGATTCCTCGTCATCGGCATCGTCGGCGCCGGCCTGCTCGCACTCGGCGGATACGGCTACGACCTCGGAAACCACCTCGGCGCCAGCGGATTCGACGACCCGACCTCGGAATCGGCACACGCCGCACGCATCGCCGACGACGCCTTCCTGCGCGACCACTCCGCCGACGTACTCCTCGTCTACACCGCACCACCCGGCGTGAAACTCGACGATCCCGCGTTCAGCGCCAAGATCGTCGACAGCCTCAACAACCTGCCGAAGAAATACCCGCAGATCGACAAGATCAACGGCGCCTACTGGGCAACCGACGCAGCCCCCGGGACCCCCGCCTTCTTCGGGAAACCCGAAGAGAACCGCGCGTTCGCCTCTCTGGCCATCAAGGGCGACAACGACACCGACATCGTCAACAACTTCCGGGCCGTCAAGGACGTCTTCTACATCCCCGGCGTCGACGTCCAGGTCGCCGGACTGCAACCGATCGCAGGCGCCCTCACCGACACCCTCGCCGACGACCTGCACCGCATGGAACTGCTCGCCCTGCCCGCCGTCGCGATCCTGCTCTTCTTCGTCTTCGGCGGCCTCGTCGCCGCGGCGCTGCCGCTGATCCTCGGCGGCCTCACCATCATCAGCGCCAACGGCATCGTCCGCTTCATCACCGAATTCACCCAGGTCAACTCGTTCGTCTCCAGCGTCGTCACGATGATCGGCCTCGGCCTCGCGATCGACTACGGCCTGTTCATCGTCAGCCGCTTCCGCGAAGAAGTCGCCGAAGGCTACGAAACCCGGGTCGCCGTGCGCCGCACCGTGATGACCGCGGGCCGCACCGTCGTCTTCTCCGCCACCATGATCGTCATCAGCCTCGGCGGCATGCTGTTCTTCCCGCAGGGATTCCTGCGCTCACTCGCCTACGGCTCCATCGCGACCGTCTCGCTCGCCGCCCTCTCGGCGATCACCATCCTGCCCGCCATCCTCAGCATCCTCGGCCCGCGCGTCGACCTGCTCGGCATCAAACGCTTCAGCCGGACCAAAACCGCCGAGGAAGTCGAGAACGGCCTCTGGGGACGCAGTACCCGATGGGTGATGCAGCACCCCAAGAAGATCGCCGTCCCGCTGATCCTCGGCCTGCTCCTGCTGATCATCCCGGTGAAGAACATCGCCTTCGGTACCTTCAGCGAAACCTATCTGCCACCGGACAACTCGACCAGGACCGCACAGCAGGAATTCGACGCCACCTTCCCGAAACGCAAGTCCGACCCGGTGCAGCTGGTGTTCGTCACCGAAGACACCGACGACAACCGCCAAGCCCACCGCAACGCCATCGGCGCGGCGGTCAAACTAGCGAACCAGGCACCCGGACTCGCCGAACTCCGACCAGGCGTACCAGGCGAATTCGCGACCCCGACCGCCTCGACCATCCGGCCCGGCGTCTACCGCACCGAGGCACAACTCGCCGACTCCACGAACACCGCCGCGGCCGACGCGACCATCGAATACCTGCGCTCCATGGACCTCCCCGACGAGGTCACCATGCTGGTCGGCGGTCAACCGGCCTTCAAGAAGGACTCCATCGACGGCATGCTCGGCCGCGTCCCGTTCATGGTCGTCGTCGTCCTGCTGCTCACCACCATCCTCATGTTCCTGACCTTCGGCTCGCTCGTACTGCCGATCAAGGCCGCCCTGATGAGCGTCCTCGGCCTCGGATCCACCCTGGGCATCCTCACCCTCATCTTCGTCGACGGCCACGGCTCCGGCCTGCTCAACTTCACCCCGCAGCCGATCCAAGCCAACGTGCTCATTCTGATCATCGCCATCATCTACGGACTCTCCACCGACTACGAGGTATTCCTGCTGTCGCGCATGGTCGAAGCCCGCGCGAAGGGCGCGACCACCACCGAGGCGGTCCGCATCGGCACCGCGCACACCGGCGGCATCATCACCGCCGCCGCGCTGATCCTGCTCGTCGTCACCGGCGCGTTCGCCTTCTCCGAGCTGGTGATGATGCAGTACATCGCCTACGGCATGATCGCCGCGCTGTTCATCGACGCCACCATCCTGCGCATGCTCCTGGTCCCCGCCATCATGAAACTGCTCGGCGACGACTGCTGGTGGGCGCCGGCCTGGATGAAACGACTCCAGCAGCGCGTCGGCCTCGGCGAACCCGTCCTCGACGACGAACATCCCAGCACCCGCGGCATGACCGACCTCGTCGAAACCACACCCATCACCGACCCGGTCACCGTGCAACTGCCCGTCGTCACCGCGGAGCAGAGCCGGCGTTGAATTCGCCCGTAGCGGAATCGGTTCCGGCCTCGGGGCGGCCGAATTAGCGTGGGCAGCTCGAAGGGAGGCGAGCATGAACGCTCCGATCAAATTCTCGATGACCGCCAATGTGATGGAGGTCGGGTCCTGGCCGGACTTCGCCCGCGGGTGTGAAAAGGACGGCTTCGACGCGCTGATGGTGCCCGACCATCCGGGGGTGTTCGTGTCGCCGTTCGTCGCGCTCGCCGCGGCCGCGACGGCCACCGAGACGATCCGGCTCGGCACCAACGTGATAAACGCCGGGATGTGGGAACCGCTGCTGCTCGCCGGCGAGGTCGGCACGCTCGACGTGATGTCCGGTGGGCGGGCGCTGTTCGGGATCGGGGCCGGGCACAATCCGGCGGAATGGACGATGCAGGGGCGCGAGCATCCGTCGGCGGCCGATCGGGTCGCGCGGATGATCGAGGTCACCGACACCACGCGGCGGTTGCTCGCCGGTGAGACGGTCACGTTCGCGGGTGCGCATGTTCAGCTGTCGGAAGCAGTGCTGGCCTTACCGCGGCCGGTGCAGGAGCCGGTGCCGGTTCTGGTCGGCGGCAACGGAACCCGGGTGCTCCGGTATGCGGCTGCTACCGCGGACATCGTCGGGTTCTCCGGGCTCGGACGGACGCTCCCCGACGGTCGCAGTCACGAGACTCGGTGGAGTCGCGAGCAAATCGACGCGCAGGTCGAACGGGCGCGCAACGCCGTGGACCAGGCCGGGCGTAGGCCGGCGTTCGAGGCGCTGGTGCAACATGTGGAGATCACCGATGACGCCGAGGCCGCGTGTGCGCGGTTCGCCGAGGACATTCCGACGACCAGTGTGGCCGAGTTGCTCGACTCGCCGTACGTGTTGATCGGCACGGTCGACGAGCTGGTCACCGAGTTGCGCGGGCATCAGAAGCGTTGGGGGTTCGACCGATTCGTCATGCGCGCCGCTGCTCGTTCTGCCGGTGCCCAGCTCCTCGAGGCACTCGCCTCATCTGAGTAACCGCACCGAACCGCCCCTCTCGTCCGAGCTGATGAGAGGGCTGGTTCGGGTGATCGGTTGTTGGTGATTTGTGGCGGGTGTTAGTCTAGACAATCTGCATGCGTAGATGCGCATATCTACGTAACTAGATGTATTATTCTCAGTCATACCTACTAAAGCCCAGCCGACCTTCAAGACTTACCTCCCCTGGAACCCGAAGTCCCCCAAGCGAACTCCCTACAGAACCGCAGCCACTCCCCTACCCCCACAAACAGCATCCCTGCCTCGCACCTCTCCCACTTCCCCGACAACCCACCGCCGCAGATCCCCCTAAAACGGACATACGACCAGTTACGCTGTCCCCCAGGTCCATGGCCCCGGTCACCCCGGTTGAACAGGAGTCCGATGCGATCAGCACGCCATCGCCACGTCTTGGCCATCCTCGCGGCCGCCACCGCTGTGCTCGTCGTCGGCAGCACCGCCACCAGCGCCGCCCGGCCGGAATCACCCGCACAGGTCGCTCCGCTCGGCGCCGACTTCCGCTGGGGTGTCGCCGCATCCGGGTACCAGTCCGAAGGCCATGCGCCCGACAGCAACTGGTCGCGCTACGTCGCCGGCGGCAAAACCCATGACCCCTACGGTGATTCGATCGACTTCTGCACCCGCTACCGCTCCGATATCGCCCTGGCCGCACAGCTCGGCGTGCAGGTCTACCGGATCGGCCTCGAATGGGCGCGCGTGCAACCGCGGCCCGGCGAGTGGGACGAGAACGGGCTCCGCTTCTACGACAACGTCATCGCCGCCATCACCGCGGCAGGCATGCAACCGATGCTCACCATCGACCACTGGGTCTATCCCGGCTGGGCGGTCGACCGCGGCGGCTGGCGCAACCCGGGCATCGTCGAGGACTGGCTCGCCAACGCCCGCGCCCTCGTCGACCGTTACGCCGCGGCCGACCCGCTGTGGGTCACCTTCAACGAGCCGACCTTCTACCTCGTCAACGAGCTGCAGAAGGGCGGCATCTCGCCGGCCGACATACCCGCGATGCACGACCGGATCGCCCAGGCGCACAACCGTATCTACGACTACATCCATGCCGTGCAGCCCGGCGCGCAGGTCACCAGCAACGTCGCCTACATCCCCACCGGCGAGGACCTGATCAACAAGCCGCTGCTCGACAAGATCGACGCCCGGCTCGACTACATCGGCATCGACTACTACTACGGCCTCTCCCCCGAGTCCCTGCGGGCCGGTCCGCCCGACTTCGAACGCCTGTGGACCCAGCCCCTCCAGCCCGAAGGCATC
The DNA here is from genome assembly GCF_008704205.1 of Nocardia colli. Taxonomy (GTDB): domain Bacteria; phylum Actinomycetota; class Actinomycetes; order Mycobacteriales; family Mycobacteriaceae; genus Nocardia; species Nocardia colli. The sequence goes on from NZ_VXLC01000003.1 coordinate 700,624, forward strand.
TACTACGCCCTCCAGCACTACACCCGCCAGTACCCCGGAAAGCCGCTCTACATAGTCGAAAACGGCATGCCGACCGAGAACGGCGCACCCCGAGCCGACGGTTACACGCGCGCCGACAACCTCCGCGACACCATCTACTGGCTGCAACGCGCCAAATCCGACGGCATGAACGTCATCGGCTACAACTACTGGAGCCTCACCGACAACTACGAATGGGGTTCCTACACCCCACGTTTCGGCCTCTACACCGTCGACGTCCTGACCGACCCCACGCTCACCCGCAGACCCACCGACGCCGTCCCCGCCTACACCGCGATCACCCAGGCCGGCGGCGTCCCGCCCGACTACCGCCCCACCCGAGCACCCCAACCGTGCTCCTTCGTCGACGCCGCGGCCAGCTGCCTCGACCCGGTCACCGTCCCCCGATGACCGCAGACCCCACAGCGATCCTCCAGCGCTGGCAGGATTCCGGCGCCCTCTGGCGCGTCCTCTCCCGCCGGCCGGACCAGGTGACCATCGGCCTCTTCGAATGCACCGGCGGTCAAGAAGTCGACCGATTCACCTCCGAAGACCCCGCCCTCCTGCGCTTCCTCGGCAATCGCCTCAGCAGCGAAGACTGACCGCAATTGACCTCCCCAACCGACGACAAAAACCACCGCCCTCATGCCCCGAGCGGCGAGCAACCGGTAGCCAGGTGACCACCGACCGGGACATGACAGCGGCAAAGAGCGAGTAGGCCCACTGTGATGTCCCGTTCGGCGAAGAAGCAGACACCGAATGGGACATGACGGCGGGGCTACTCGTGATTTACCGCCGCCATGTCCCGCTCGGCGACGACGCGAACGGGGAACGGGCCACGCGCGCGTTCCGGGCGGCGAAGGTCAATGTGCCCAAACGAACTAGGAGAACCGGCCACCGCCAGCGATATGCAGACGGGGCATGGCGGCGGCCAGTAACTCGGCGGAGATGTCGACGGCGGATGGGACCCGACAGCGGCGCGACTCGTGTTTCGCCGCTCCTAGGTCCCGTTCGGTGCAGACGTAAGTGCCGAGCGGGGCAAAGCTGTGGCACAGTGCGAGTGATGGCGCCGTCAGGTCCCGTTGGCGAGGGGGTTAGACGCACTTGGCGACGCGGGGAGTGATTGCGGCGTCGCGTCCTTGGGTTGATGGGGAGAGAATGAAACGGGCTGCGGGGTCAGGGGTTTGGGCGGTGGCCGAGCATTTCGAGTAAGCCGTCGAGTTGGAGTTCGAAGAGTTCGTCGCGGTCGGCGAAGGTTTCGGTGCCGTACATGTCGAAGAGGTCGGCGCTGACGGCGCCGAAGAGGCTGGCCCAGAAGGTGACGCCGCGGACGATGAGCCAGTCGGGGATGTCTACGTTCAGTTCGGTGCGGATCTGGGCGAAACTTGTTGCGAGGGGCGATGTTACGCGAACCTCGGTAGCGGGGGGCCGGAGTCGGTCCGCGCGGTAGGCGCGGTCGAAGAGGGATTGCAGGGTGATGATGACCCGGGTGCCGGGGGCCATGGTTTGGTCGGCGGGGGCGTCGTAGCCGGGGACCGGGGTGCCGAAAAGCAGCCCGTAGCGGGCAGGTTCGGCGTGCGCCCAGCGGCGCACGGTGCGGCCGAGGACCCGCAGCTGCTCGATCGGGTCGTCGGGCGCGTCCGCCAGCGCGGTGTCGACGGCGTCGCCGAGGTCGTTGTAGCCGTCGACGACGAGCAGGGTGAGTAGTTCGTCGCGGCTGCTGACGTAGCGGTAGACGGCCGAGGAGACGACGCCGAGATCGCGGGCGACCGCGCGGAGCGAGAGCGCCGCGGCACCGTCCGTGGCCAGATGTTCGCGGCCGATGCGGACTATGTCGTTCATGGTCTGAGCCCTTGCTCGGGCGCGCGGGGTCGTCGGCATGTGTTCACGGTGCAATACCCAGAGAGCGTTGTCAACAACAGTGAGCACTGCTCTTGAGAATTCGGGGGGCGCTACCCTCGACTCCACCGACAGCGAGCGCAAGCTCGGCCTGCGCCCCACTCCGCTCGACGAGGCCGTCGCCACCACCCCTGGTGGAAATCGCAGTCCTGAGCGCGGGAATGCGGGTGCCGCCGGACCAAATCCTGGGCACCCGCCCTGGTTCGGCGCACAACCTACTGAGTAGTAGTGTTAGCCGAGTCACTGGCGACCCGATCGAGGAGCTTCCTATGGACCAGCGAGCAACGGACTTCGACGTCCTCATCGTCGGATCTGGGTTCGGCGGCAGCGTCACCGCACTCCGGCTGGTCGAGAAGGGCTACAAAGTCGGCGTGCTCGAGGCGGGCCAGCGGTTCGCCGACGACGAGCTGCCGAAGAACAGCTGGGAGCTGAAGAAGTTCCTCTGGGCGCCGAAGCTCGGCTGCTACGGCATCCAGCGCATCCATCTGCTGCGCGACGTCCTCATCCTCGGCGGCGCCGGGGTCGGCGGCGGATCGCTGAACTACGCGAACACGCTGTACGTGCCACCGGAGCCGTTCTTCCGGGACGCGCAGTGGCGCGACATCACCGACTGGCAGACCGAACTCGCGCCGTATTACGAGCGCGCGCAGAAGATGCTCGGCGTGGTGCGCAACCCGCACATGACCCCGGCCGACGAGGTGTTCAAGCAGGTCGCCGACGACCTCGGAGTCGGCGACACGTTCGTGCAGACCCCGGTCGGCGTGTTCTTCGGCGAACCCGGAAAGACCGTGGCGGACCCGTACTTCGGCGGCGTCGGTCCCGAACGGACCGGCTGCGTCGAATGCGGCGACTGCATGGTCGGCTGCAAGTTCGGCGCCAAGAACACGCTCGTGAAGAACTACCTCTATCTCGCGGAAAAGGCCGGGGCGCAAGTCATTCCGATGACCACCGTGACCGACCTGCGCCCGCATCCGGACGGCACCTGGGACGTGTCCACCGCCCGCACCGGCGCGTGGGTGCGCAAGCAGCCCAAGACCTTCAGCGCCGCGCACGTGGTGCTCGCCGCGGGCACCCGGGGCACGCAGCAACTGCTGTTCGCCATGCGGGACAAGGGCGCGCTGCCGGAGCTTTCGGATCGGCTCGGCCAGCTGACCCGCACCAACTCCGAGTCGATCGTCGGTGCGGCGACCAAAAAGGTCACGCCCGGTGTCGATTTCACCAAGGGCGTCGCGATCACCTCGTCCATCCACCCGACGCCGGACACGCACATCGAGCCGGTCCGGTACGGCAAGGGCTCCAACGCGATGGGCCTGTTGCAGACGCTGATGGTGGACGGCGGCGGCCGGATTCCGCGCTGGCTGCGCTTCCTCGGCATCCTGCTGCGCCGTCCGATGGACCTGCTGAGCTTCCTCAGCACCAAAGACTGGAGCGAGCGGACCATCATCTCGCTGGTCATGCAGCACCTGGACAACTCGATCACCACCTACACCAAGCGCGGGGTGTTCGGTCGCAAGCTGACCAGCAAACAGGGTCACGGCGAACCGAATCCGACCTGGATTCCGGTGGGCAACGACGTCACCCGCCGGGTGGCCGCCAAGATCGGCGGCATCGCGGGCGGCAGTTGGGGCGAGATCTTCAACATTCCCCTCACCGCGCACTTCCTCGGCGGTGCGGTGATCGGTGCTGATGCGGACCACGGCGTGATCGACGGGTACCACCGCGTCTACGGCTATCCGACGCTCAGCGTCGTCGACGGTGCGGCCGTCTCAGCCAACCTCGGCGTGAACCCGTCGCTCACCATCACCGCGCAGGCCGAGCGCGCCGCCGCGTACTGGCCGAACAAGGGTGAAGTGGATACCCGGCCCGAGCTGGGTACTGCCTACCAGCAGATCGCTCCGGTCGCGCCGGCGAAGCCGGTTGTGCCCGCGAATGCGCCTGCCGCGCTGGTGCTTCCGATCGTGCAGATCGGTAAGACCTCCGCCGCGGGCTGATCGCCGTACTGCTGCAACGAGCGGCAGTTTGCGCTCACAGTTGGTGAAGCGGCCCACCGCAGGCAGTGACCTGCGGTGGGCCGACTTCGGTGGCCGAACGAGCGCGTGCCATTGTCGGCCTATACGCCCTGGTGGAATGCCCGCTCGGCTACGCGTTCCACGACGACGCGCGGCACCCGCCCGATTCCGTGCGCCATGGAATCGGCCACCCGGAATCCGCCGGTATGGTCGATTCAATGGAGTGGAGTTTTCGTGCGGCCGAGGAGCTTTCGGCCGCCTTTCGCGCTGGCGAGGTGACCTCGGTCGAACTGACCGAGGAGGCGATCGCTCGGATCGAGCGGGACGACAAGGCAATCAACGCGATCTGCGTGCGGGACTTCGACAACGCTCGGACCGCCGCACGGGCCGCGGACGAGGCGCGTGCACGCGGCGAGGACGGCCCGCTGCTCGGCATTCCGGTGACGGTCAAGGAGTCCTACAACATGGCCGGACTGCCCACGACCTGGGGCATGCCGCAGTTCAAGGACTACGTGCCGGCCGAGGACGCGGTACAGGTCGCGCGGATCAAGGCCGCCGGCGCGGTGATCCTCGGCAAGACCAATGTGCCGCTCATGCTGCAAGATCTCCAGAGCTACAACGAGATCTACGGCACCACCAGCAACCCGTGGGACCACGACCGCACGCCGGGTGGATCCTCCGGCGGCTCGGCGGCAGCCCTCGCATCCGGATTCGGCGCGCTGTCCATCGCTTCCGACATCGCCGGATCGCTGCGCACCCCTGCACATTTCTGCGGCGTCTACGCGCACAAGCCGACCCTCGGGCTGGTGGCGATTCGCGGCATGGTCCCGCCGCCCGCGCCCGCCTTCCCGACCGACCATGATCTCGCCGTCGTCGGCCCGATGGCCCGCACCGCCCGCGACCTCACCCTCCTGCTGGACGTGATGGCCGGACCGGACCCGCTCACGCGCGGCGTCGCCTACGACTTGGCACTGCCACCCGCGCGCCACGACCAACTCGGCGACTTCCGGGTCTTGGTCCTCGACGAGCATCCCCTCATTCCGACCTCGTCCGCTGTCCGGGCAGGCGTGAACCGGGTGGCAGGCGCGCTGGTCGACGCGGGTGCGAAGGTCGAACGACACACCCCGCTGCTGCCCGATCCGACCGAGGCAGCGACGCTTTATGTGCAACTACTGGGTGCGAACCTCGCCTCGAATTTTCCCGCAGAGCGCTACGAGCAACTGCGAGCCCACGCAGCCGGACTGAATGCGGACGAACAGGGTCTCGCGTCGATGTGGTTGCGCGGCATGGTGTTCAGCCATCGCGACTGGACCCAGGCGAACAACCGCCGCGAGCAGCACCGGCACGGCTGGCGGCAGCTCTTCGCCGAATTCGACGCCGTGGTCAGCCCGATCACCGCGACGCCCGCGTTCCCGCACGACCACGAAAAGGGTGTCGGCGAACGGAAGATCGACATCGACGGCGTCGAATACCCGTTCCTCGACCAGTTCGCCTGGGCCGGTCTGGCCACCATGCCCGGCCTGCCCGCCACCGCCATCCCGACCGGCCTATCCCCCGAGGGCCTGCCGGTCGGCGTGCAGCTCATCGGCCCGATGTTCGAAGACCGCACCCCACTGCGCCTGGCCGAGTTGCTGGAACAGAAGATCGGCGGCTTCCAGGCACCGCAATAGGTTCCAGTCGGTAGCATGCGGGCACGCTCTGGGAGGGCCCCGGGCGGGTGACGGAGGGCGGCGCATGCCGGAGGACGACCCGAGGCGGCAACTCGCCGAACGGTTTCGCGAGGTCAACGGCGACCATCCGATGACGGCCGCCGACGATGCCTATGTCAGCGCACAGTTCGTCGTACTCGATGAACTGTGCGCGGCGCTGGGCCGCGACGCCGACGAGACCCGCCGGCTGATGTTGGCGCGGCACTTGCCGATTCCGGGGTACCTGCGCTCCGACGGCGCCGAGATGGTGCCGCGCGACCTGTTCGCCCTAGCCGAGGCGGCAGGCGGGGTGGACCGGCTCGAAGCCTGGTTCACCGCCCGCTGGCCCGATCCGGAACTCGGCCGGCAGGAGTGGAACGCGTATCTCAGCGGGCAATACGTGTGCCTGCACTCGGTGCGGCCCACCAACATTCAACGCAAAGACTTCCTGACCAGCGCGATCGACGCCGCCACGAATGAGCTGGATGTCGGCTCGCCCGAGTGGTACGACCGCCTGCACGCGTTGATCGACGAACTCGACGCGCTGGAGCCCGCGTTCACCGAGTACGACCGGCTTCGCTTCGGCGGACCTACCTCTCGCGAGATCTACATCGACTCGGTGCGCAAGCGCTTCCCGCGCCACCGGGTCACACCGCAGTAGGCACAGAGTGGTACTGCCTGCGGTGTTCGGCCCAGGGCTCGTGCTGTTCCTCGGGGGACATCGCGAGTAGCAAACGCAGTTGGGCCCATTGGGTTTCGTCGGTCGGGGTGTAGATCTGCACCCAGGCGCCGGCGACCGCGGGGATCGACATGCTGGTGATGACCATTTCCAGCTGGCCGACGGCGAGGTTGCGGATCTGCTTGATCCGGTTGGCCGGGATCGCGACGTCGTTGCGGGCCCACAGGGTGGCGAAATCGGTGCTGGCGGTGCACATTTCCTCGATGAACTCCTGCCAGGTCGGGTCGTCGAGGTTCTTCGCGTAGGCGCCGCGCAGGTACGCGACCATACGGCGCAGGTCGTCCCAGCAGTGCTTGTAGGTGTTGCAGCACTGCGGGGTGAGGAATACCCGGCGAGCGACATTGCGCTCCCCCAGCAGAAACCCTGGGCACAGTGCGGCGTAGGACTCGTTGAAGGCCAGCACGTCGTACCGCGCGCTGAGCACCGCGGCGGGTAGTGGCGCAAGGTGGTCGAGGATGGTCTGCATCTCTTCCGGCAGTGCGCTGTTCGTGTGCGGGCTCGGCACGGTCGGCACCTCGGCGAGGCGGTAGAGATGCCCGCGTTCGGCGTCGTCGAGGGCCAGTGTCCGGGCGACCGCGTCGAGCACCTGGACGCTGACGTTGATCTGGCGGCCTTGCTCGAGCCAGGTATACCAGGTGACGCCGATGCCGGACAGCTGCGCGACTTCTTCGCGGCGCAATCCCGGTGTGCGGCGGCGCGGTCCGGGTGGCAGCCCGACGTCGTCCGGGGAGATCTTGGCCCGCCGCGACTTCAGGAAGGTCCCCAGTTCCGCGCGGCGCGCTTTGCGCACCGCCCGCACATCGAGCACATCGGTCATCCACTGATCGTGCCGTAAATCGGTAGCGGTATCCAGGTGCTGCTAGTACCCGTTTTAGCGCCGAGGTTCGACGAGTGCGTCGAGGCTGCTCAGTATGTGCTCGCGAATCGCGGTCCAGTCCGACCATTCCGGCGCCGCGCCGGGAATCGCGGCCACGAGCGCGACGCCGCGGACGGTCGCCACGGCCATGTCCAGCAGACTCTCGAAGCCCGCGGCCGCGGCGTAGGTGGGCAGAGCCGCCCTGGCCTGCCTGCGGAAACTGTCCATGCCGACGGTGGTCAGTTCGACTGCGCTGCGCGCGATCTCGCTGTCCGTGCGGGCGACGTTGAACAGCTCGAGCACCGCGGGGGCGATGGGCAGGCAGTGCAACCGCCACAGCCGATCCAGCAGCACCGCGGCGACCTCGCGTTCGCTGGATCCCGGCGCGGGTGTCGTGACGAACTCACCGAACAGCTGCTCCCCGAGCCGGGCCATCGCCGCGTCGACCAGCGTCGCCTTCGACGGAAAGTAGTACTGCTGCGCACCCTGGCTCACGCCGGCCCGCTCGGCGACGCTGCGGGTGGAGGTGCCCGCGTAACCGACCTCGATCAGGCTGGCCACGGTGGCGTCGAGCAGTGCGGCGACGGTTCCGGTCCGCCGCTCGGCCTGTGTCCGCTTCGCGCTGCTCACCGGCCCAGCATAGCAAAACCCGTCGACCGACTTGTTAAGTCGATCGACTTGGAATAATCTCTGAGCACCCGAACCAGGAGGCTCAGTGGCCGACTCCACGACCCGACAACCGATCCGGCGGTTCCTTTCCTCCGTGGTCTGCGTCCCGTTGTTCATCGCGATGCTGGTCGACGAGAACATCCGCACGTTCGCGATCGTCAACGCGGTAGCGCAGCTGGTGTTGTTCATCGCCGTCGCATGCGTTCCGGCGTGGCGCACCCGCCGGATGACCTACGTCGACATCGCGTGGCCGTGGGGCCTGGTCGTGCTGGGCGTGGAAGTGCTGGCGTTCGGCGACTTCTCGCTGTTCGTTGGCGCGATCGCCTGCTTCTACCTGGTCGTCGGAGCCCGGATGGGACTCGCCGCGGTAGCCCTCTGGCGCACCGGCGAATTCGACAAGGAACTACCGCGGTATCGGTTCCAGCGGTTGCGCTGGCGGCGCACGTCGCTCGGCAGCGAGCGCGTGGACCTGGTCGCCGAAGTAATGGTGCAGGGCTGGGCGAACTGCACGGTGCTCGCGGTACCCGCCGCGCTCGCGGTCTCCACCGACAACCCGTCCTTCGGCGTGCTCAGCATCGTCGGACTGGCGGCCTGGGCCGGTTCCTGGATTCTGGAATCCACTGCGGACATGCAGAAGCTGCGCTTCGGCGCGGCCGCGAAACGGGCGGGCGTCAAGCACAGCTGCGATACCGGGCTGTGGAAGTACAGCCGGCACCCGAACTACTTCTTCCAATGGATGCAGTGGAACGCGGTGGTCATCATGTGCCTACCCGAACTCGTCGACCATCTCGGCCGGACGAACATCTACACCGGGATCTGGCTGGTCATCGGGTTGCTCGGCTGTTCGGCCACCATGTACTGGTGCCTGGTCTTCTACACCGGCGCCGTCCCCGCCGAGTACTACAGCGTGCAGAAGCGTCCCGACTACCGCGACTATCAGGCGCGCACCAACCGGTTCTTCCCCGGACCAGCCCGGGTATAGGGCGGCGTGGCATGTCGCACACCCGACAAATCACCTGGTAGCGGTAACAATTCGAGCACCGCCCCGGCCCCCGGGAGTTCGGGGCGTGCTCCCGCTCGAGTTATTCGGTAAGTTGATCACTTGTGCCCAAGTCCCGGATGCTGGAGTTTCCACGCACGGGCCCAACACTTTTCATACTGGCCGCGAGTGCCGCTCTGGCGGTGATCCTGCTGTTCACCACGGTCGACCCGTGGCTGGACCGGGCAGGCATCCTGGACGGCGGGCTGGACGTGCACGTATACCGGGACGGCGCCTGGCGCATCCTGCACGGACTGCCGCTCTACACCGAGCCGACCATTGCTGGGCTCCTGTACACCTACACGCCCTTCTCGACCATCGCCTTCATCCCCATCGTCGCGATTCCGTGGCGGTGGGTCGCCGACACCTGGCTGATCTTGAATCTGCTGGTGCTCTTCGGCTGCGTCCTACTGAGCTGGCGCATCCTCGGCTACCGGATCAACCGCCAGCTCGCCGCCATCAGCGCCCTGCTGGCGATCACCCTCGCGTTCATCGAACCGGTCCGCACCACCCTGTTCTACGGCCAGATCAACCTGATGCTGATGCTGCTGGTCTTGTGGGACTTCTCCCGCATCGACCGCAGCAGGCTGCGCGGCATCGGCGTCGGCATCGCCGCGGGCATCAAACTCGTCCCCGCCTACTTCGTCGTGCAGTTCCTCGCACTGCGCCAATGGCGTTCGGCCGGCACCGCGGTGGGCGCGTTCGTCGCCTCGATCGTGCTGGCCTGGATCGTGCTCCCCGCCGACTCCCGGCAGTACTGGACCTCGACCTTCTTCCAGTCCAATCGCATTGCCGACGACATGCACCCGTCGAATCAATCCATCCGCGGCGCCATCGCCCACCTGACCCACCACCCGGCACCGGTCTGGCTGTGGCTGCTCATCGCCGGCACCGTCACCCTGGTCAGCCTGGCGATCACCGTCGGACTCTTCCGCCACGGCGAAACACTGCTCGCGGTAACCCTGGCCGGCCTCACCGCCTGCGCGGTATCCCCGTTCTCCTGGGACCACCACTGGGTCTGGTTCGTCCCCCTGTTCGTCTACCTCGTGCACCGAGCGCAGTCCCACTGGGCCTGGTGGCTGGTCGCCGCAACGCTTTTCGTCTCGATCGGCGCGTGGACCTGGGAGTACGACCCCAACTACGTGGTCGTCGGCCTGTTCCTGTTCCCGCCATGGTGGCCGGGCGCGCAACTGCTGATCAACAGCTTCGTCATCGTCTACGCGATCGTGCTCATCGGCGCGACCATCGTCCTGTTCCGCCGCCGCGCGGGCCTCGAAGTCGCCGACGAGGTCCGCGCGGCGGCGTAACCGCTCAGAGCAGGTGGAGCAGTTGCAGGTCGGTGACGTACTTGTCGATCAGTGCTTCGGTCAGGTGCGGGATGTCCTTCTCCGGCCCGATACCCGCGGCTTGCACCGCTGCCTGGAACTTCTTGGCGGGCAGTAGCGAGCCGCGGATCGGCGCACGCTGATGCCGGTAGGCGTCGAGCAGCGGCAGGACCGACGCCTGACGCTGCTTCTCCGGTAGCGCGCGGATGGCCGTTTCGAAGCGCGCGAACCACTCGGCGTAGTCGGTGATCCGCTGAATGGGACGGCCGGAATCGATCATCCAGTCGACGAATTCGTCCAGCGAGATGCCGTCGTCGTGCGGGTTCCAGGCATCGTAGGTCTGGAAACCTTCGGTGGCCTGGATGCCGAGGGTGGTGATCGCCTCGGCGGTGAAATCGGCGGGGAGACCGTCGTAGTGCGCACGCTGACGGTTGCCGGCGGCGTCGGTTGTGTAGAACGAGTACGGGGCGATGCCGGTGGCGGCGATGCTCAGGATGAGGCGGGTGAACACGTCGGGGACATTGAGTTGTCCGGCGTAGCGACGGTCGGCCAGGATCATGTCCGAACGGAACACCGCGACCGGCAGCCCGCACAGGTCGTGCGCCTCGCGCAGCAGGACCTCGCCGGCCCACTTGCTGTTGCCGTAGCCGTTGGCATACCCCTCGCGCACGGTGCGGACCGCGCTCATCTCGCGAATGTCGCTGTCCTCCTCGAACACCGAAGGATCGACCTGATCCGCCACACCGACGGTCGACAGGTACGTGACCGGCTTGCGCCGCGCGGTGATGGCCAGGCGGATGATCTCGGCGGTGCCGACCACATTCGGCCCGAACAGCTGCCCATACGGGAGAACGTGATTGACCAGCGCGGCCGGGTGGACGATCAGGTCGACCGTCTCGGCGAGCCGTTGCCAGGTCGCTTCGTCCAGACCGAGATCCGGGTCGCCGATGTCGCCGGCCAGCACCTCGAGGTTCCGGGCGGCCAGTTCCCGGTAGTGCGCGACGAGTGTCGGATCGCCGCTGTCGAACGCCGCATCCAGGCGTTTGCGGGCCGCGGCCGCGTCGCTGCCGCGCACGATGCAGATCAGCTTTCCGCCGGTCCGGTCCAGCCGCTCCAGCCACTCCAGGCAGAGGAAGCGGCCGAGGTAACCGTTCGCGCCGGTCAGCAGGACCGTCTGCGCGGGCAGCGGAGCGGCGGGAATCGTGTTGGCGGCGGCCAGGGTTCGCGCATCGATGAACTTGTCCAGGGTGAGGTCGGCGGCGCGGATCTCCGGGCTGGCGCCGTGCACCGAGGTGACGGTGGGCCGCTTCGCGCCCGAATCCTGTTCGGCCTCGATGTATTTCGCGATCTCCCGGAGGTTGTTCGCCGAGCTGATGATCACGCCGACCGGCACCTCGACGCCGAAGGTCTCGTTGAGCAGGTTCGAAAACGACAGCGCCGAAAGTGAATCGCCGCCGAGATCGGTGAAGTGCGCGTCGGGCCGTAGTTCGGTGGAGGCGATGCCGAGCAGGGCGCGCGCCGCGTGGCTCACCGTGTCGAGCACCGGACGGGTCGCGGCTTCGCGGCGCAGCTCCAGCATTTCGTCGCTCTGCCGGGCCGCGTGATCGGTGTAGATCTGCTCGAGGCGTTCCCCGTAGCGCTCCTTCAGCTTGGGGCGCAACAACTTCGCGATTCCGGAGAGCAGCCCGTTCTCCATGGTGAACGGCTCGGTCTCGATCAGGAATTCGCGCGGAATCTCGTACGACTGCAGGTCCGCGCCCTTGGCCAGCTGCTGAATCGATTCGGCCAGTGCGGTTTTCAAGGCGTCGGGGTCGGTGTCGCGCAGCGCGGCCTCGGTGGGCACGATCACCGCGACCAGGTAGGAGCGCTCGCTGCTGCCGTAAATGTAGATCTGGCGGATCAGCGGGCTGCTCGCGAACACCGCCTCGAGATTGGCGACCGTCACGAACTCGCCCTGCGACAGCTTGAGCACGTTGTTGCGCCGATCGACGTACACCAGCTCATCGGGTCCGAGCTCGGCCACGATGTCGCCGGTCCGGTAGAAGCCGTCCTCGTCGAAGATCTCCGCGGTGATGTCGGGGCGCTTGTAGTACCCGGGGATCTGGGTCTTCGCCTTCACCAGGAACTCACCGCGCGGATACGGTTGATCGGTCCGGAAGTAGCCGAGTTCCGGCACGTCGACCAGCTTGTACTCGGTGACCAGCGGTCGCTGGATCCGATTGTCCATCAGGATGCCCGCACCGGCCTCGGTCGAGCCGTAACCATCGTGCAGCTGTACGTCGAGCACGGACTCCATGAACGACCGCATCTCCGCGGACAGTGGCGCGCTGCCGGCGATCACACCGAGCAGCCGTCCGCCCAGATAGTCCTGCCGCAGTTCGGTTTTCACCTCTTGCTCGAGCGCCTCGAGGTCGACGCCGACGCCGGAGCGCCGGTCCATCTCGCTGCGGTAGCGCTGAAAGATCATGTCGCACACGCGCGGAACGAAGAATGCCTCGGTAGGCCGAACCAAGGCGATGTCCTCGAACAGCGTCGACATGTCGCTCTTGGCCGCGAAATACGCGGTGCCGCCGCGGGCCAGCACGCCGATCAACGACAGGCGGCCGGCGATGTGACTCATCGGCATGTAGTTCAGATTGATGCCGACGCCGGTGGCCAGACCCTGCCAGCCCGCCCGCGCCAGGCGTTCGGTGTAGATCGCGCCCTTCGGCGTGCCCGTGCTGCCCGAGGTGTAGATGAGCAGGGCGATCGGGTCGTCGTCGGGGTCCGGGACGAACAACGGGGCCTGCGGCAGTGCGCTGCCCCGCGCGAGCACGTCGGCGAGCGGCTCGACGGTTACCGAACTACCCGCATCGGCAAGGCGCTGACGGGCGGATTCGACCGCCGCACGCTGCGCGTCGTCTTCGGAGTGGTAGTCGAACACCACCAGACGCTCGGGCGAGGTGCCCGCGAGCAGGCAGTCGACAGCCGCCTCGAGATGATCCGGCGTCGAGGCGAGCAGGCGCGGCTCGGTCTCGGTGAGAATCGAGGTCAGCTGGGAGACCGCCGCGCTGGCCTGCAACGGCACGGTGACCGCACCCATATGCATGATGGCCAGGTCGAGGGTCAGATAGTCGGTGCTGGTGAAGCCGAGCAGTGCGATGAAATCGCCTGCGTGCAAAGGCTTTTCGGGGTCGTTTTGCCAGGCTGTCGCCACCGCACCGACCCGCCGCCACAATTCGCCATAGGTGATGGTCTCGAACCTCGGCAGCAACCGCACCGAACTAGCCCCGGTCACCTCGTCGGTGACCACCTCGAACGCTCGCTGACCGACCGCGGGCCGATCGGCATACCCGGCCATCGCCGTGGCAACGACCTCGGTCATCCGCTTCTCGGGTTCCCGCATGGCCGCGGCTACCGCCTCGATCGGCCGCGCGGCCTTGATCTGTTCGTCGTCGGCAAACAATTGCGCGATTCGGCGCTGTAGTCGCTCGTCGCGTGAACCAACCGCCATGGCAGATCTCCCTCGCTGAGAAAGTTGGAAACGCCCTATATCTCTGAAACAGGTTAGCCTGTCTAAGTATTTCGGGATAGACGGCGTTCCGGCGATGAATCAGGTGGTCTCCGCCACATCTCACCGGAATAATATGCCGCAGAACCGACATTCCTCGCGAACCGAGCGCTTATCCGGGTGTTGCCGATACTAGTTTTATTGGGCTCCTGTTACTGGTGTCGAACTACCCGCAAGATCAGTGCATGACGCAGATCTTGTCGCCGGATTCGGCAGCCGCACAGCCGGTTACCGCGCCCCCGGCCGCACCACCCGCCGCGTACGGTGCGCGGCGCACCCTGGCAATCCTCGCCGTAATTCTCACCGGTCAGTTCATGGCCGTGCTCGACGCCTCCATCGTCAATGTCGCGATTCCCTCGATTCGCAGTTCCCTGCACACCTCCGGCGCGGCTTTGCAGCTGATCGTGGCCGGATATGTGATCGCCTATGCCGTCCTGCTGGTGACCGGCGCCCGGCTCGGCGATCGATTCAGCCAGCGGCGGATGTTCATCGCCGGCTTGGCGCTGTTCACGCTCGCCTCACTGGTGTGCGGGCTGGCCTGGAACGAAACCTCGCTCATCGTGTTCCGCTTCGCCCAGGGTGTGGGCGCGGCGGCGATGGTGCCGCAGATCATGACGCTCATTCAGCGCAATTTCACCGGTAATGCCCGGGCCAAGGCGCTGAGCGTGTATTCGGCGATCATTTCCGGCGGCATGGTCGCCGGGCAGGTGCTCGGCGGGCTGATCGTCAGCGCCGACGTGTGGGGCAGCGGCTGGCGCGGGGTGTTCTTGGTCAACGTGCCTATTGGCCTGGTGCTGCTGGTAGTCGCGCCGCGGGTGCTGCCCACGGTGACCCAGCGTTTCGATCGCAAGCTCGACCTGGCCGGGCTGACCGTGCTCACCGTGGCGGTGCTGGCGCTGGTGCTGCCGTTGGTGCTGGGCCGCGAGCTCGACTGGCCGCTGTGGTCGTGGATCTCGTTGGGCGCGTGCGTGATCGCGTTCGCGGCGTTCGTCGGGATCGAGCGAGCCGTCGCGGCGCGCGACGGCGAGCCGTTGTTCTCGCACCGGGTGCTGGCCGCGCCGGGATTGCTGCTCGCCGCGGCGACGTTGTTCGTGGTGATGGCGACGTTCGGCGGCTGGATGTTCGTGATGGCCATCCACTTGCAGAGCACGCTCGGCTACAGCGCGCTGCATGCCGGCCTGCTGTTCATCCCGATGGGTCTGGCCTTCGCCGCCACCGGTCTGAACTGGGAGCGCATCCCACATCGCTTCCACGCCACGATGATTCCGCTCGGGCTCGTGCTGGCCGCGGCGAGCATGGTGGCCGTGGGCGTGTTGCTGCGCGACGGCGCCGAGGTCGGGCCGCTGGCACTGGTCCTGCTCGGGCTCTGCGGTGCGGGTAACGGGTTCGCGTTCAGTCCGCTGATGACGCGGACGCTGGCCAAAGTTCCGATGAGCCTGGCGGCGGACGCCAGCGGAATCCTGGTGACGAACGTGCAGCTCGGCATCGTGGTCGGCATCGCCTCCTTCGGCACGCTGTTCCTCGGCCTGGCGGGTACCACGGCGCTGTCCGCGTCACACGCGCTCGGCGGCACGGCGATCGCCGAAGGGGTCACGGTGCTGATCGCGGCCGGTCTCTCGGCCCGCGCCGCACGGTAGGCAGCACGCGCGAATCCCGGGTCGCCCGCAGACCCGGGATTCGTGCTGGCTGCACCGGCTTCGAATCACCCCGACGCAAACCGTCGCGCTCCCCCGCGCCGGAACGCATGCTCGAGGAGGGCTGCTTCGCCCGTCGGACAGAGAGGTGTCGAAATGCCAGTGGGGCGAGCCGGTCTCGTTGGTGCGCCGCAGGTCTTCGAGTCGGTCGTCGACGCTATCGGGCATACGCCGCTGGTTCGGTTGAATCGGGTGCCGGCAGCCGGGGGCGCGGCGGTGTACGCGAAACTCGAGTTCACCAATCCCGGTGGCAGCGTGAAGGATCGGATCGCGCTGTCCATGGTGCGGGCGGCCGAGGCGAGCGGGGAGTTGCGCCCCGGCGGCACGATTGTCGAAGGGACATCGGGCAATACCGGCATCGGGCTGGCGCTGGTCGGGGCGGCGCTCGGGTATCGGATCGTGGTTGTGGTGCCGGACAAGACAAGCCGGGAGAAGATCGCGATCCTGCGGGCGCTCGGCGCGGATGTCCGGGTGACGCCCGGTGGACGTCCCACGCATCACCCGGAGCACGTGCGCAATCTCGCGACTCGGCTCGCGGCCGAGCTACCCGGCGGGTGGCTGGCCGGTCAGTACGACAATCCGGCGAATCCCGAGGCGCACTACCGCACCACCGGGCCGGAGATCTGGGCGCAGACCGGCGGGCGCGTCACGCATTTCGTGGCGGGCATCGGGACCGGCGGCACCGTGAGCGGCGCCGGACGCTATCTCGGTGAGGTGTCCGACGGTCGCGTTCAGGTCATCGGGGCGGATCCCGAGCATTCGGTGTACGGCGGCGGGGACGGACGGGCGTATTACGTCGAGGCGGTCGGTCATTTCCGGCATCCGGAGACCGTCGAGGACGAATGGCCGCAGTCGTATCACCGTGAGGTGTTGGCGCGGGTCGAACGGGTCAGTGACGCAGAGGCTTTCGCAGTGATCGCGCGATTGGCGCGGGAGGAAGGGCTGCTCGTCGGCGGGTCGGCCGGCGTCTCCGTTGCGGCGGCGCTGCGGGTAGCCGCCGAGCTGCCGCCGGAGGATCTGGTGGTGGTGATCGTGCCGGACTCCGGGCGGGCCTATCTGAGCAAGTATTTCGACGAGGAATGGGTCGGCAGGCTCGGCTTCGACGTCGGGGCCACAGAAACCGTCGGAGATGATCAGAGCCGTTCCGGCACTGTCGAATTCGTTCCGTCGACGGCGACTGTCGCCGAGGCGCTCGAAATACTCGGCGCGGCAACGGCTCTGCCCGTAGTCCTGGATCGGCCCGGATCGGTCGAGGTCGTGGTGGCCGAGATCCTCGGCTCCGCAGCGCACTCCACGCTGACCGCCGCACCGCTGGACGACCCGGTCACCGCGCACCTCGATCCCCCGCTCCTCGTGGTCGGCATCCGCGAATCCCGCGGTGCCGCCGCCGAACGACTGACCGGCGATTCCCGCCCGGTACTCCTCGCCGACAACGGCGTCATCACCGCAATCCTCGATCGCACGGAAGAAGGTGTCGGATGGGCGTTTTCGCGCTCGGCATAGAACTCGACGGCGAAGGCTTCCACCCCGAGGCCTGGCGGCGCGCCGCGCACGCGCCGGATCGCCTGCTCACCGGCGACACCCTGCGCACTCGCGTGGCGACGGCGGAGAACGCGGGCTTCACCCTCGTCACCTTCGCCGACTCCATCCTGCCGCCGGCGGCCATCGCGGGCCGCATCGACGCGGTCACCCGCGCGTCGTTCGTGGCCGCGACGACCAGCACCATCGGCCTGGTGCCCACGGTCGCCACCAGCTACGCCGAACCGTTCCACACGTCCTCGCAGATCGCGACGCTCGACTACGCGTCGCGTGGCCGGGCCGGATGGATCGCCGAGCCGATCGATGACCCGCGGGCCGCCGCCGCCTGGGGACGCACGCAAGTCCCCGGCGACGAACTCGCCAGGGAGCAGGACGATTCCATCGAGGTCGCCCGCCGCCTGTGGGACTCGTGGGACGACGACGCGGTGATCCGCGACTACCCCAACGGACGATTCCTGGACCGGAACAGACTGCACTACATCGACTTTCGCGGCGAGACGTTCTCGGTGAAGGGACCGGCGATCGTGCCGCGCCCACCGCAGGGGCAGCCGGTGGTGTTCGGCGTGGACGGCGACGTCGACGTCCGGCTCGTCGCGGCCGACTCGGTCGCCGCCGCCATCGAATCGGCCGAGCAAGCACGCCCCGGTCTGGCGTTCGCCGAAATCGATGTCACCCTGGACACCCCCGGCGCCACCGCGGTCGAACGCCTCGGCGCCGCGCCCTCGAATTCCCCGGCCCGGCTGGCCTTTTCCGGCTCCGCGGCCGAGCTGGTCGACCTGCTGACCCATCTCAGCGCCCATCTCGACGGCGTGCGCCTGCACCCGGCGGTCATCGACGAGGACCTTCCGGTGCTCGCCCGCGAGGTCCTGCCCGCGCTGCTGCGCGCCGGCATCGCGCACCGTCCGGTGCCGGGTTCCACGCTGCGCGCCAACCTCGGCCTGGCCCGCCCCGCCACTCGCTACGCCGCGTCGAACTGACAGGAGCCAACGACATGACAGCTCATCCACGTCCGGACGCCCAGGTCCATTTCGGTGTGTTCTTCCAGGGCGTCAACCACACCACCATCTGGTCCGACCCGGCCAGCGGCTCGCAGATCGACTTCGAGACCTTCCGCCGGGTCGCGCAGACCGCCGAGCGCGGGTTGTTCGACGCGTTCTTCCTCGGCGAGGGGCTGCGGCTGCGCGAGCAGGACGGCAAGATCCTCGAACTGGACATCGCGGGCCGCCCGGACGCGATCGCCCAGCTCGCCGCACTGGCGGGCGTCACCCGGCACATCGGCCTGGTCGCGACCCAGAACACCACCTACAACGAGCCCGCCGACCTGGCCCGCCGATTGAGCGGCCTCGACCTGATCTCCGGCGGTCGCGCCGGGTGGAACGCGGTCACCACCGACAATGCCTGGACTGGTGAAAACTTCCGCCGCGGCGGCTATTTGGATCACGCGCTGCGCTACGAGCGGGCCGGGGAGTTCCTCGCCACTGCTCGCGCGATCTGGGATTCCTGGCGTGACGGCGCGATCGCCACCTCCCAGCAGAGCCCTTCGTGGGCGAGCGCCGACGCGGTGAGTCCGGTCGAACGATCCACCGATCATTTCCAGGTGTCGATCACTCCGACGCTTCCGCGCAGCGCCCAGGGGCATCCCGTCATCTTCCAGGCCGGAGACTCCCCCACCGGCCGGGATTTCGCCGCGGCCAACGCCGACGTCATCTTCTCCAGACACGGAACGCATTTCGACGACGCCCTCGCGTTCGCCAACGACATCCGTGCTCGCCTGCGCGCGGCAGGCCGGCCGGAGGACGACATCAAGATCCTGCCCGGCACCCAGATCGTGTTGGCGGAGAAGGAATCCGAGGTCGAGGAGAAGGTCCGCTGGGTCAAGAACGGCCAATACACCGGCCAGACCACGCTTTCCCTGGCCGGTCAGGTGTGGGGCCGCGACCTGTCCCACCTCGACCCCGACGGCCCCCTCCCGAAGGAAGACCCCGAACACCGCCCCATCTCCGAAACCCGCGGCGCCCCGCGCCACGGCCAGGACCCGCACGCCATCGCCCGCGAATGGCGCGCCCGCGCCGAGGCCGAAAACCTTTCCCTCCGTGAGACAGTCATCGCCACCACCGAACGGTCCGGATTCGCCGGCACGCCCGCTCAGGTTGCCGACGAACTCGCCCGTTGGGTCCGTCAGGGCGCGGTAGACGGCTTCAACATCTCCCCCTACCTGGTCCCCACCGGTCTCGACGAGATCGTCGACTGGCTGGTACCCGAACTCCAGGAGCGAGGCGTCTACCGCACCGAATACACCGGCACCACCCTCCGCCAGCACCTCGGCCTCCGCGAGCCCCTCACCCGCCGCAGCTGAGCACCCACAGCCGCACCGTCAGAAAGCGTGCGGCTGTGGGAGTGCGACGTGGATGCGGTGTTCGGCGCCGTAGTGGTGGCCGGTGCCGACTACCAGGAAGCCCAGGCGGGCGGCGAGTTTGAGGCTGGGTTCGTTGTCGGCGTGGACCAGGGCCCAGACGGAGTTCAGGCGCAGGTCTTCGAGGCCGTACCGGAGGATGGCGGCGGCCGCCTCGGTGGCGAGGCCGCGACCGCCGTAGTCAGGGCTGAGGTACCAGCCGATCTCGGGTAGGTCCCCTGGGAGTTCCCAGGAGGGACGGAGGTGGCCGAGGCCCACGACCGCGCCCTCGTGCAGGATCACCCAGTGCCCCATCCTCGGTGGCCCGTCGTAGGCGAGCCGTCGCTGCACCATCTCTCGCGCGTTACCCTCCACGCCGAAGTCGATATCGATGTAGGTGCTCATGCTCTTGTGCGCGAACACCGCCACGACGGCGTCGGTGTGCTCCGCGCGTAGCGGCGCGAGGGTCAGTCGTTCGGTCTCCAATGTTGTTTGCCCCATATGCCGATCGTGCACCCTCGCACCGGGTTATGGGGCGGCGACGCCCGGTACGTGGTCGAGGACGCCCGCGCAGTGCGGTCCGCCGATGGCGTTGACCTTCGGCAGATCGTCGCGGTAGGTGTAGGGCTCGCCGCCGTACATGAAGCTCGCGTTGAAGACGGCGCCCGGTTGCACGCCGCCGACGAAGGCTTCGGCGTCCGGCATCGTCCGGGCGAGGCCGAGGACCACGCAATTCAACCGGACGGGCCTCGAATTGTGCACTCAGAGCAGGGATTCAATGGCTGCAACAAGCGCAGCCGCATCGGGGGTGACGGTGGGACGGAAACGCCCTGCCACCTTCCCGTCCCGATCGATCAGGAACTTCTCGAAGTTCCACTGGACGTCGCCGGCCGCGCCGTCGGCGTCGGCGGTCTCGACCAGGGTTTCATACAGCGGGTGCTGGTTTTCCCCGTTGACATCGGTCTTCTCCAGCAGCGGGAAGTCGACGCCATAGGTGGTCGAGCAGAATTCCTGGATCTCCTCGGCCGTGCCCGGCTCCTGCCCCATGAACTGATTGCTGGGCACGCCGACCACGCTGAAACCGCGCGGGCCGTAGGACTTCTGCAATTCGACCAGCCCGGTGTACTGCGGCGTCAGCCCACATTTGGAGGCCACGTTGACCAGCAGCACCACGTTGTCGCCGACCAGCTCGGACAGCGTCGCGGGTGCACCGCTCAGCGTCTGTAGCGGTACGTTTCGAAGATTCATTCGTATCGGACCTGCCAATTCTTGATTCCGTTGATCCACCCCGACCGCAACCGTACCGGATCGGCGACCTCGGTGATCTTGGGCATGGCGTCGGCGATCGCGTTGAACATGAGGTCGATTTCCAGCCGGGCCAGGTTCGCGCCGACGCAGTAGTGCGCGCCGGTGCCGCCGAAGCCGACATGCGGATTCGGATCGCGCAGGATGTCGAAGGTGAACGGATCGTCGAACGCGTCCTCGTCGAAGTTGGCCGAACCGTAGAACAGTCCGACCCGGTCGCCCTGCCGGATCGGCGTACCGCCGAGTTCGGTGTCGGCGGTGGCGGTGCGCTGGAACGCGGTCACCGGCGTGGCCCACCGGACGATCTCGTCGGGCGCGGTGCGCGGCCGGCGCTCCTTGTACAACTCCCATTGCTCCGGATGGTCCACGAATGCCTTCATGCCGTGCGTGATGGCATTGCGTGTGGTTTCGTTGCCCGCCACCGAAAGCAGGATCACGAAGAAACCGAATTCGTCCGAGCCGAGCGACTCGCCGTCGACGTCGGCGTGCACGAGTTCGGACACGATATCCCCCGCCGGGGCGCCGCGCCGCTGCTCGGCCATGTTCCAGGCATAACCGAGGATTTCGGCGGAGGCGAGCGCTGGATCACCGTAATCAGGATCGTCGTAGCTGAGCATCTGATTGGACCAGTCGAACAGCTTGCGCCGGTCTTCCTGTGGGACACCGATCAACTCGGCGATCGCCTGCAACGGCAACTCGCATGCGACCTGTTCTACGAAATTGCCGCCGCCCGCTTTTTTCGCCTCGTGCACAATGGCATGCGCTCGTTCGGTCAACGCCGCACGCAATCCCTCCACCGCGCGCGGGGTGAAACCCTTCGTGATGATCTTGCGGAACTTGGAGTGCTTCGGCGGGTCCATGTTCACCAGCAGCACGCTCGCCGCGGCCGATTGCTCCGGCGTGGTGGTGTCGGCCGGCCGGATGATCGAGCCTTTGCGTTCGGAGGAGAACAGCTCCGGGTTGCGCGAGATCTCCTTGACGTCAGCGAGTGTGCTCACCACCCAGTAGCCGCCGTCGCGGAACCCACCGGAGTGGTCGTCCTCCTGCGGCTGCCACCAGACCGGAGCGGTCCGGCGCAGCATGGCGAATTCCTCGATGGGCCTTCGCGTCTCCCACAGGGCCGGATCGGTGAAGTCGAATCCGGCCGGCAACGACGGTGTCGCCACGGCTACCTCCTCAGGTGGTACTGCGAACCGCGCCCCTCGGCGCAGCGAACAATCTCAGCGCAGCCTCATCCGGCGCATCAGCCGCAGCGACATCAGCGTCGTCTTCAGTTGCTTCTCGTACGGCTGCCCCGAACGTGCCGACAGCACTTGCCGTTTGAGCACGCCGACGTTCACCGTGTCGGTGTACTTGAGCAGGCCCTGATCGCCGTGCCGGGTGCCGACGCCGGACTGCTTGACCCCGCCGGACGGGGTGGCCTTGGCCGCGTAGGTCGCCACGAATCCGTCGTTGATGTTGATATTGCCCGCCTGGAGCTGCGCGGCGATCCGGTTGGCGCGGGCCAGGTCTCGGCTCCACACGCTCGCGTTCAAGCCGTAGTCGGTGTCGTTGGCGAGCCGGATGGCCTCTTGCTCGTCGTCGAACGGGTAGACGCTCACGACCGGGCCGAACGTCTCCAGCGTCGCGTGCGTCATCTCCGGAGTGACGCCGGTGAGCACGGTCGCCTCGTAGAACGCGGGACCGATATCGGGGCGAACTCTGCCGCCGGTCAGCACCGTGGCTCCCTTGGCGCAGGCATCCTCGACATGCTCGGCCACCCGATCCCGGTGCTGCACCGAGACCAGCGAACCGAACTCCGGTGCGTAGTCGTAGGCCGCCCCGATCTTGCCGTTCAATTCGTCGGCGGCCGCGACCAATCCGCGCACGAACTCGTCGAACCGGCTGCGGTGCACGTAGATCCGCTCGATGTGCATGCACGCCTGTCCCGAGTTGGCGAACACCGCGAACGCGGCCCCGGCGATCGCCTCGTCCAGGTTCGCGTCCGCGAGCACGAGCATCGGGTTCTTGCCGCCGAGTTCCAGGCTGCAACTGATCAGGTTGCGCCCGGCCTGCTCGCCGACCACCCGTCCGGTGGCGGTCGAGCCGGTGAACATGACGAAATCCACGGCGTCGATCAGGCTCGGACCGATATCCGGCCCCTCACCGCACACCACCTGCACCAGCCCGCGCGGCAGGCCGGCCCGATGCAGCAGCTCGACGCCGAACAGGACGCACAGCGCGGTCTTGTTGTCCGGCTTCAGGATTACCCCGTTGCCCGCCATCAGCGCCGGCATCGCGTCGGAGAGCGCGATGGCGAACGGGAAGTTCCACGGCGCGATCACCGCGACCAGACCCTTGGGCCGGTGTTCCTCGGTCGAGGTGGTGATGATCGGCATCGCACCGCCGCGCCGCTTCGAACGCAGCACGCGCCGTGCGGTTTTCAGGTAGTGACTGATCACCATCGGCACGTCGCACGACTCCTCGACGGCCATCCGGCGGGTCTTCCCGCAACCGATCTGGATGAGATCGGCGATGGTCTCGACCTCGGTGAGGATCAGTTCGTGCATCCGCTCGAAGACCTCGAGCCTGCGCCGCACCGGCAGCGCGGCCCAGTCCGGTTGTGCCGCACGGGCGGTCGCGGCCGCCGTGGCGACATCGGCGGGACTCGACTGCGGGAGTTCACCGACCGGCGCGCCAGTGTAGACCTCCGTCATCGAGTACGGTGCGACGGTACCGTCGGCGACGACCAGACCGGTCGACCGGTCGATCAGCGCTCCGGTGATCCGGGCGGGCAGCGTCGCCGTCGGGCTCTTGGTGGTCTCAGTGGTCATCGGGACTTCTCCATGACGTGCGGAATCGCCGCAGGTATCGGGCCGGTACTCTCCCCGAATTAGAACACGTTCCTATTGCCCGGCGTGGGCGTTCGCGCAGTCTCATGGCTCAGTCCGCCTGATAGTCCGGCGCGTGCCGCACGGTGTAGTCCTTGGCCCAGCGGTAGTCCGGCTTGCCGCTGGGGGCGCGGGCGATGACCTCGGCCAGCCAGATCCGCTTGGGCACCTTGTACCCGGCCAGGTGCTTGCGGACGTGCGCGGTCAGCTCGGCGAAATCGACCGGCCCGGTCACCGAGACCACCGCGGCGACCTGCCGGCCCCATCGCTCGTGCGGGACGCCGACCACCACCGCGTCGTAGATGCCGTCGTGCGCCTTGACCACGCTCTCGACCTCTTCGACGAAGACCTTCTCGCCGCCGGTGTTCACCACCATGTTGCCGCGGCCGAGCAGCGTGACCGACCCGTCGGCCTCGATCCGCGCGCGATCGTCGGTGACCACGATGCGCACGCCGTCGACCGTCTTGAACAGCTTGTCGGTCTTGACCGAATCCTTGTAGTAGCCGAGTGGGATCGACCCGCTCTTCGCCAGCCACCCCTCCTCGCCGGGCCGCACGGGCCGCCCGTCGTCGTCGACCACGATCGACCCGCGACCGATCTGCACCCGCGGCCCACGCCCGGGGTCGTCGTCCTTCTGCACGAAACCCATTCCGCCGAAACCGGTTTCCGAGGAGCCGATGGAGTCGGTGACGGCCAGCGCCGGAAACAGTTCCAGGAGTTCGTTCTTCACCGGTTGCGACAGCAGCGCGGCGCCGGAACCGATGGCGAGCAGCCCGGACGCGTCCACGGGTGCGGCGCGGTAGGCGTCGAGCAGCGGGCGCGCCATGGCGTCGCCGGTGATGACCATGACCTGCGGGCGATGCCGAACGACCGCCTGCCACACCAGATTCGCGTCGAATCGCGGTTCGAAGAGCGCGGCCTTGCCGGACCAGAGGGCGGCGAAGGTCGGCATCATGGCGGCCGCGTGGATCAGCGGCGGCAGCACGAACCAGGTGCTCTGCGCCCCCTGCGCGCCGACCCGGGACTGTTCGTATTCGTCGGCCACCGGGACGCCGGTGTAGAAGTCGATGCCGCCGCCGAGCACCCGCCACATGTCTTCCTGACGCCACATCACGCCCTTGGGCAGGCCCGTGGTGCCGCCGGTGTACATCATGAACAGGTCGTCGGCGCTGCGCTCGGGGAAGTCGCGCTCGGCGGAACCGGCGGCGAGCGCGTCCTCGTAGTGCACGGCGTCGACCGGCGGGTCGGCGTCGAGGGTGTCGTCGGGCACCACGATGCCGTGGTGCAGCGAGCGGATCCGTGCGGCGGCCGCGTGCACCGCCGTCGCATAGGACGAGTGGTAGACCAGTGCGCGGAGGTCGGCGTTGTCGTAGACGTAGCGCAGTTCCTCGACGCCGTAGCGATAGTTGATGTTGATCGGCACGGCCCGGACCTTGAAGCAGGCGAGCAGCGTCTCCATGGTCTCGATGCCGTTGTGCATCTGGAATCCGACGTGGGTGCCCGCGCGGATCCCCGCGGCCGTCAGGTGCGCGGCCAGCCGGTTCGCCCGGGCATCGACCTCGGCGAAGGTCAGGCGGCGCTCGCCGGCCAGCAGTGCGACCCGATCGGGCATCGCGTCGACGGAATGCTCGAACAGGTCGGCGAAGTTACGTGCCACGGCAATTCACTCTCTCGATACGGATCTCACACCACCGTCAGCGGCAGCGGGATACCGCGGTCGGTGAAGGCGAAAGCGGCGCCGGTGCTGAACCGGGTCAGCGCGACCTCGGTCGACTCGCGGACGGGTCGCTCGCCGCGGACCAGCTCGACGGTCAGCTCCTGGTCGGTGGAATCGACTGCGTGGGCGGCGAATCGAGGGTTCACGGCGCGGGCCATCGCGTCGATCGGAGCGAGGTGGTCGGCATCGATCAAGGCCGGCCAGGCACCGTCGGACTGCGCGTCGCTGTCGTGCGGGATGGTCAGCCGGACGTTGCCGCCTTCGGTAACGCGAATATCCGTGTAGGGCAGCGGATTCCAGGCCGGATGCAGACGCAGCACGGTCGCCAACGCGGCCGCGTCGTCGCCGAGGTTCAGCGCGTTGCGCAGTCGTTCGGCGGTGAGCCCGGCGATGCCCGCGAACTGCTTGCGGCACAGCGTGATCGCCGCCGCCGGAGCGAGCCGGGAACGCAGCGCGATCAGGAAACCGAGGGTCAGCAGATGGTGTTGCAGGCAGACCTCGTCGGCCATGCGCACCAGCGCCGACTTCGAGAAGTCCGGGAAGCGCAGGTCACTCAACAGCGGGCCCGCGTAGTCGCAGCGCCCCTCGTTTTCGGGATCGATGTCGGCGAGCACCAGCCGCGCGGCCGCGGATTCCGCGATCAGGGCGGTGTTCGGCGGGACCTGCGGCGGTACGTGCGCGGCGTCGATGGTAACTGTCCACGCACACATCGGTTTTCGGTCGGCAGGCCGACGTGGCGGACGATGGATCGGCCGCACCTGGGCGTGCGGATTGGTGGCCAGCGCGGTCGCGTCGAAGGTCGGATCCTCGATGTCGTGGCACATCGCCAGCACGAAGTCGTCGCCCATCGGCTCCACGTCCAGCAGCGCACCGCAATGATCGAGCCAGAACTCGCCGTGATCGCGGTCGTCGACCCGGAACCGGAAGTCCATGAATTGTGGTGGGGCACCGATATCCAGCTGCAAACCCTTGAAGATGGTTACTACGTCGTCGCCGCTGAACCCGAACGCGCGTTGCATGCGCCGGGTGTAGATCGGACTGGCCAGCTGCCACTCTTCGATCGCGACGGCGGTCATCCCGCCCCGGCCGAACGCCGCGATGGTGTGGGCCATGCCGGAGCGGTCGATCAGATGGCCGCACAGCAGCAGCTCGGGCAGCAGTGTGGCGAGCTGTGCCCGCGACAGCTGCTCGAAGTTGCTCCCCGGCAAGGCATTCACCACAGCGAGGCCGGGCCTTCGCCGACCGGATACCACCCGGGCAGCGGTCCGGCGCCCGCGCGTTCGATGCGCTTCTGCATGCCGGCGGGCAGCACCTTGCCGGTGATCATCTCCAGGAACATGTGCGAGACGTTGCCGAAATCGAAGAAGTCACGCTGCCACGACCATTGGTAGTCGCCGCCGTAGCGGAACCAGCTGCCGCCGATGCCCTCGG
Source organism: Nocardia colli (assembly GCF_008704205.1). GTDB lineage: Bacteria > Actinomycetota > Actinomycetes > Mycobacteriales > Mycobacteriaceae > Nocardia > Nocardia colli. Next base: position 727,364 of record NZ_VXLC01000003.1, read on the forward strand.
GCGAAAACGGCCGCCCGTCCGGGCGTTTCACCTCCGACACCTGTTTCCAGAAGCCGATGACGGTGCCGCTGCGGTCGTCGACGACGAACTCCTGATACGGATAGGTCCAGCCGTCGAGTCCCTGCATCTCCTGACCGAGGGCGAGCTCGCGGATCTCGTCGCGGCCGACGGCCATGAATTCCTGGGTGGGACCGTAGTTCCAGCCGTAGGTGGCGTCCTCGGTGTACATCTGCGCCAACGGCTTCCAGTCGCCCTTCTCCTCGCAGCGCTGGTTCTCGATCAGCCAGCGCCGGACCATCTCGTCCAGCTCGTCCCGCGCGACCATCACCGGCCACCTTCCGTCGGAGCAAGCGACAACGCTTGCGTCGGGCAATATTCGATGGCGCGCTCGATGTCGGCACGATCGGCGGGTTCCGTTGTGTCCATCAGGATTTCGACTTGGCCGTGCTTGGGCACGCGGAACGCGTCCGGCGCCTCCTCCTGGCAGACCGCATGCCCCTGGCACAGGTCCAGATCGGCGATGACTCTCACTGACGCACCTTCGCTTCCGGCTGAACCTCGACGAGTACGAGATGCGCACCGCGCGGGGTGGACACCACGGCCGCCACGGCCGCGGCAAGGTCGCTCGGTCGCAACATGTTCGGATGCCGGGCGAACCCCCAGTCCTTCCACGCCTCCAGCAGCGGCCCGACGACCTCCGGCGTGGAATTCATGCCCATGCCGGTCAGCGTCGGCCCTGGGCGCACCAGCGAAGCGCGAATCCCGGTGCCCTCCAGTTCCATTCGCATCTGCTGGGCCATCGCCTCCAGACCGGCCTTGGCGGCGCTGTAGGCACCGGTGCGCGGCCGCGGCTCGGGAGCGCAGTCGGAACTGATCAACACGATGTCGCCGCGCTGACGCTCGAGCATGCCGGGCAGCACCCGGTGCACCAGCCGATGCGCACCGATCAGGTGCACGTCGACCTGCGCCAGGAACCGTTCCGGGTCCATCTCGTGCACCGGCGAGAACTCGATGTCCCCGGCGCTGGAGACCAGAATCTCGATGGGGCCCAACGCTTTCTCGGCCGCGGTCACGAATTCGTCGATCGACGCGGCGTCGGTGACGTCCAGGCGGTGCGCGAACGCCTCGCCGCCGTCGGCGCGGATCTTGTCCGCTAGTTCCGCGCACTGCTCGACCCGCCGCGCGCCGAGCGCGACCGGATACCCGAGTTCGGCGAGCGCGGCGGCGGTGCCTGCGCCGATGCCGGAGGACGCGCCGGCCACCAGCACCGGACGGCGCGGCGGATGGGGTTCGAATCGGGGCATTATCTCGCCTCCACGACGATGGGGAGTTTGGCGAAGCCGCGCACATTCGACGAATGCACGCGCACCACACCGGTATCGACGACGCCGTACGACCGCACGCGGGAAGCGAATTCGCGCAGCGCGACCGTCGCCTCCAGCCGGGCCAGGTGCGCGCCGAGGCAGTAGTGCACGCCCGCACCGAAACTCGCCAGCCCGGCCTTGTCGGCGCGATCGATCCGATAGCTGTCGCCGTCGTCGAACACGGCCGGATCGCGGTTGGCCGAGCCGATCAGCAGCAGCACCTTCGCGCCGGCCGGGATGGTGCCGCCGTGATAGTCCAGATCCGCGGTGGCCGAGCGCGCGATCACCTGGCTGGAAGTGTCGTAGCGCAGCGTCTCCTCCACCCAATCCGGCACGTGCGCGGGTTCCGCCGCGACCTTGGCGTACTCCCCCGGATTGCGCGCACCCCAGTACAGCGCGTTGCCGAGCAGCTTGGTCGTGGTCTCGTTGCCCGCGACCACCATCAGGAACAGGAACCCGATGATTTCCTCGTCGGACAGGGTGTCACCGTCGACGTCGGCCTCCAGCAGCGCCGAGGTCAGATCCGCGCTCGGCGTGCGCTTTCGCTCGGCCACCATCTCGGTGTAGTAGGTGAGCAGTTTGATCGAGGCCTCGATGGCGGCCGGCGGAATGTCGAGCACGCCGTCGTCGCGGTGCACGACCAGGTCGGCGAGCCTGCGGATTTCGACCCGATCGCAGGCGGGTACGCCCATCAGCTCGGAGATGACGTCCATCGGCAGCTTGCCCGCGACCTCGTCGATCCAGTCGAACGCCCCTTCGGCGATGGCGGGCTCGAGGTAGGACAGCGTCAATTCCTGGATCCGGCCCTGCATTTCGGCCACTCGCTTCGGCGTGAACCCCTTGAAGACCAGTCGGCGCATGCGCAGGTGCCGCGGATCGTCCATGGCCAGGAACGACATCACCCGGTGCGCGTGCGGTCCCCAGGCGGCCGGATCGAGGGAGACGCCGTTGGCGCTGGACAACCGGGCGCTGTCCCGGAATCCGTTGGTCACGTCGGTGTGCCGGGACAGCGCCCAGAAATCCAGCTCGGCGTTGTAGTAGAGCGGCGCCTCGGTGCGCAGCCGGTGATAGGTCGGGTACGGGTCCTCGTGGAACCGGTAGTCGTACGGATCGAACGTCAAAGGTTCCAACGCGGCCGTCACGACACCCACCCACCATTCGAGAACAAGTTCTCTCGACCGGTGAACAGCAGCGAACCGGGCAGAGACACATAGCTGGACATGTGTCTGGACGGTACCATCGGCTGTCACCTCCGACAACGTTTCCGGTGGTTTAACCACACCATCGCGCACGATCCCGTCGACTCGCCCGAGAACCGCACAGATTCCGCGACGACCACCCGGACCCTTGGTCCAGAATGACAGAGTTAGAACCTGTTCTTGCCTGAAATCGACGCCGGAGACTATATTCCGTACACCTGTCCAGACAGCATCGGAGAATCGCATGACCAGCCTTCTGCCCGCCGACGGTGCGCGCCTGCTGATCGGCGGCAAGCTCGTCGAGGGCGGGGACGGCGTCTTCGCCACGATCAACCCGGCGACCGAGGAGGCCCTGGGCCAGGCCGCGAACGCGAACGCCGCCGACCTGGATGCCGCGGTCACCGCCGCCCGCACCGCCTTCGACCAGACCGACTGGTCCCGCGACCACGCCTTCCGCGCGCACTGCCTCGAACAACTGCGCACCGCACTGCAATCCCACATCGAAGAACTGCGCGAGCTCACCATCGCCGAAGCGGGCGCACCCGCCATGTTCACCCGCGGTCCGCAGCTGGAAGGCCCCGTCGCCGACCTCGCCTACTCCGCGTCGCTCGCCGAAACCTACAGCTGGGAAACGGATCTCGGCGTGGCGGAACCGATGGGCATCAAGACCCGCCGGGTGCTGCGCCGCGAGCCGGTCGGCGTGGTCGGCGCGATCACCCCGTGGAACTTCCCGCACCAGATCACCTTCGCCAAGCTCGGTCCCGCGCTCGCGGCCGGAAACACGGTGGTGTTCAAGCCCGCTCCGGACACGCCGTGGTGCGCGGCGGCAGTCGGCGCGATCCTCGCCGAGGAGACCGACATCCCGGCCGGTGTGGTGAACATCGTGACCTCCGCCGACCATGGGCTCGGCGCGCAACTCACCGAGCACCCGCTGGTCGACCTGATCAGCTTCACCGGTTCGACGCAGACCGGTCGCGCCGTGATGCGCGGCGCCGCAACAACACTCAAGAAGGCATTCCTGGAACTGGGTGGCAAGTCGGCGTTCATCGTGCTCGACGACGCGAACATCGCGGGAGCCTGTGCCGTGGCAGCGTTTTCGGTGTGCGTGCACGCCGGGCAAGGCTGCGCGATCACCACCCGGCTGCTCGTTCCGCGCGCCGCCTACGACGAGGCAGTGCAGGCGGCCGCTGCGACCATCGCCGGGATCAAGCCGGGCAATCCGGCCGAGTCGCGCACAGTGTGCGGGCCACTCATCTCCGAACGGCAACGCGCCAGAGTCGAGCGTTACCTGGATATCGCCCGCTCGGAAGGCGGCCGCATCGTGGTCGGCGGCGGCCGACCGAAGAACCAGGAGCGCGGCTTCTTCATCGAACCGACGCTGATCGCCGACGTCCCCAACACCGCGACCGTCGCCCGCGAGGAGATCTTCGGCCCCGTCCTGGTGGTCATCCCCCACGACGGCGACGACGACGCCATCCGGCTGGCCAACGACTCCCCCTACGGCCTGTCCGGCTCGGTCTGGGGCACCGACCCGGATCGAATCCGCCGCGTCACCAACGGCGTTCGCACCGGGACGCTGAGCGTCAACGGCGGCGTCTGGTACTCCGCCGACGCGCCCTTCGGCGGCTACAAGCAGTCCGGCATCGGCCGGGAGATGGGCGTCGCCGGGTTCGAGGAATACCTGGAAACCAAGCTGATCGCGACCGCTGGATAAGAGGAGCACCCTTCATGGCCCGTTTCGCGGGAAGATCCGTCATCGTCACCGGCGCCGCCCAGGGCATCGGCGCCGCCTACGCCGCGGCGCTGGCCGCCGAGGGCGCGAAAGTCGTTGTCGCCGACAAGAATGCCGAGGGCGGCCGGGCGGTCGTGGAGAAGATCACCGCCGACGGCGGGACCGCGCTGTTCGGTCCGGTCGACGTCGCCGACCCCGAATCCGCCGCCGCCCTGGCCGAATTGACGGTCGCCGAGTTCGGCGGCATCGATCACCTGGTCAACAACGCCGCCATCTACGGCGAGATGAAGCTCAACCTGCTGCTCACTGTGCCGTGGGACTACTACAAGAAATTCATGAGCGTGAACATGGACGGCGCGCTGAACATGACCCGCGCGGTCTGGCCGCACATGCGCAAGGCGGGCGGCTCGATCGTCAACCAATCCTCCACCGCCGCATGGACTTACTCCAGCTTCTACGGCTTGGCCAAGGTCGGAATCAACGGCCTCACCCAGCAGCTGGCCTTCGAACTCGGCGGCTCGAACATCCGGATCAACGCCATCGCCCCCGGCCCCATCGACACCGACGCGACCAAGACCGTGACCCCCGCGGCCATCGTCGAGGACATGGTGAACCGGTTGCCGCTCAAGCGAATGGGCACACCGGCGGACCTCGTCGGCGCGTGCCTGTACCTGCTCTCCGACGAGGCGAGCTGGGTCACCGGCCAGATCTTCAATGTCGATGGCGGACAGGTGTTTCGCGCATGACCGACGCCACGATCGGCTTCATCGGACTCGGCTCGATGGGCGCGCCGATGGCCGAACGACTGCTCGACTGGCCGGGCGGGCTGACCGTCTGCGATGTCCGTGCCGAGGCGGTGCAGCCGTACACCGAGGCCGGGGCCGATTCCGACTCCTCACCGGCGGAGGTCGCCGACCGGGCGACGATTATCTCGGTGGCGGTAGTGAATGACGCGCAGGTTCGCGACGTGATCACCGGCCCCGAAGGGATATTGCGCAGTGCCGCACCGGGAACCGTGGTGGCCGTGCACTCCACCATCAGCGACCAGACCGCCGAGGAACTCGCCGGCGAATGCGCCACGCACGGTGTCGAATTCGTCGACGCACCGGTGAGCGGTGGCCGACCGGGCGCGGCGAAAGGCACGCTCGCGGTCATGGTCGGCGGCAGCGAGGCAGCGTTCGCGCGGGTGCAAGCACCGTTCGGCTGCTTCGCCGACCTGATCGTGCACGCCGGCCCGGTCGGTGCCGGAACCCGAATGAAGCTGGCGCGCAACCTTGTCCACTTCGTCTCCTTCACCGCCGTCACCGAGGCGCTGCGCCTGGCCGAGGCGGCCGGGCTCGATATCACCGTGCTCGGCAAGGTCGTCCGGCATTCCGACGCCGTCACCGGCGGCCCCGGCGCGATCATGCTGCGGAAAACCGCCGCCCCCATCGAGGACGGCGACTTCTGGCTACCGATCTTCCAGCACGTACGCGACCTCGGCGAAAAAGACCTCAGCCTCGCCCTCGACCTCGCCGCTCGGCTCGACCTCCCACTCCCCCTCACCGAACTCGCCCTCGACCACCTGGGTCCGGGGCTCGGCGTCGGCGCCTCCGAAAGGCAAACCCAATGACCGACAACGGTTCCGCCGATTCCGTGCGCGAGCGCGGCCTGGCCAAGATGGCCGAGGTGTATGGCACCGAGTTCCAGGACTATCCCGGCAGTCACTTCGCCGTCACCGCCGATCACCTCTTCGCCGACATCTGGTCGCGCCCTGCGCTGTCCGTTCGCGACCGCAGGCTGATTCTGCTCGGCGCGCTCACCGCGCAGGGCGCGATCGATACCGCGGGCATCCAGATCGGCGCCGCGCTGCGCAACGAGGAATTGACCGAGGAGCAGTTGCACGAGATCGCGGTGTTCCTCTGCCACTACGTAGGTTGGCCGAACGGCACCAAACTCGACCTCCTGGTGGGCACCATTGTGGCGCAACAGAAGAAGGCCGCCCGTCAGCAACAAGCCGATCGCACCGAGTGAAGGACCCGAAACATGTCTGATGCCAGCACCCTTCGACCGTTGCGCGCGAGCAGCGTCACCGAGTGGGACCAGCAGGCCGACGTCGTCGTCGCCGGTTACGGCATCGCCGGGGTCTGCGCGGCGATCGAGGCCGCCCGTGCGGGCGCCGACGTGCTGATCCTGGAGCGCACCGGCGGCTGGGGCGGCGCGGCCGCTATGGCGGGCGGATTCATCTATCTGGGCGGTGGTACCCCGCTGCAGCAGGCGCTCGGCTTCGAGGACACCCCGGAGAACATGGAGACGTTCCTGCTGGCGGCACTGGGCCCCGGCGTGGACAAGGCCAAGATCGCAGACTACGCCCGCGGCAGCGTCGAGCACTACAACTGGCTCGTGGCCAACGGCGTCCCGTTCCGCGAGGCCTTCTGGGGCGAGCCGGGCTGGGAACCGCCGCACGACGAAGGCCTGATGTACTCCGGCGGCGAGAACGCCGCACCGTTCAACGCGATCGCGAAACCCGCTCCGCGCGGCCATGTTCCGCAGATGGCGGACAAGAAGATCGGCCGCAAGAGCGGCGGCTACATGCTGATGAAACCGCTGGCCGAAACCGCCGAATCGCTCGGTGTCCGCGTCGAATACGACCTGCGGCTCGGCCGGCTGATCGTGGACGACGACGATCGCGTCGTCGGGGTGATTGCCAAGCGCTACGGCAAGGAGGTGGCGATCCGCGCCGACCGCGGCCTGGTCCTGGCCACCGGCAGCTTCGCCTATCACCAGCAGATGATCGAGGGCTACGCACCGCGCCTGATCGGCAGGCCGGCCGCCGCGATCGAGGAACACGACGGCATCGGCATCCGGGTCGCGCAGGCGCTCGGCGCGGAGCTGGCGCACATGGACGCGACCGAGGTGGCGTTCTTCGGCGACCCGCAGCTGGTGGCGCGCGGCATCCTGGTCAACGGGCGCGGCCAGCGGTTCATCGCCGAGGACACCTACCCCGGACGGATCGGCCAGGCGACGCTGATTCAGCAGGAGAACCAGGCGTTCCTGGTCATCGATGAGGCGTCCTATGAGGCCGGACTCGCTACCGAGACCTCCACCCCGTTCTTCCGGCAGCCGCCGACCTGGGCGGCCGAAACGGTGGCGGAGCTCGAGGCCGACATGGGTCTGCCCACACTCGCGTTGCAGGCCACCGTCGACTGCTACAACCTGCACGCCGCCGACGGCAAGGACCCGCTGCTCGGCAAGAAGCCGGAATGGGTTCGGCCCCTGCAAGGTTCGCTGGCAGCGTTCGACATGCGCGGATTCACCGCGGGTTTCACCCTCGGCGGACTGCGCACCGATCTGGACTCGCGGGTGCTGCACGTCTCCGGCGAGCCGATCCCCGGATTGTTCGCCGCCGGACGCTGCACCTCCGGACTCTGCGCCGGCGGCTACGTGAGCGGGGCGTCCCTGGGCGACGGCAGCTTCTACGGCCGCCGGGCCGGCGTCGCCGCCGCGAAGAACTGACCCGCCCGCGGGAGTAGTATCCAGACACATGTCCGAACCCGATTCCGTGATTCTCGAGGCGACCCGCCGCAGGCTGTCCGGGAAGCAGGCCGACACCGTCGACAAGCTGACCAGGTCGGCGGTGGAAGTGCTTGCCCGCGAAGGGTTCGCGGGCATGACCATCCGGATGGTCGCCGCCGCGGCCGGCGTCGGGGCGGCCACCGCCTACACCTACTTCTCCTCGAAGGAACACCTGGTCGCCGAGATCTTCTGGCGCCGTTTGGTTTCCACTCCGTCCCCGGCCAGCGACGACCCGGACCCGACGGTCCGGGTGGTCGCCGAACTGCGCAACATCGCCCTGCTCGTGGCCGACGAACAGGAACTCTCCGGCGCGGTGACCAGCGCCCTGCTCGGCCGCGACCCCGACGTGGTGCACCTGCGCGGCCGGATCGGCGCCGAGATCCGCAAGCGGATCATCCGGGCCCTCGGCGAGAACGCGGATCCCGATGTGGTCGAGTCCCTCGAATTGCTCTACGCGGGCGCTCTGGTCCGCGCCGGCATGGGCTACGCGTCCTACTCCGAAATCGCCGACCGCATCGAGAAATCCGCGCTGCTCATCCTCACCTGACGACACCCAGCACCAGCGCCGCCGCGACCAGCACGTCGACCACCGCGCAGAACTCCGCGTACCAGCGCGGCACCATCAGGTCCGCGCGGTGATGCGCGAAATCCCAGATCGCGTGCGCGAGAAAGCCCGCGGCGAGCACCACCTGACCGGCCGTGCCGTCGACGAGCAGCAGGACCGCAGGGTCGGCCACCGTCGCTGCACGACGGCGAGCAGTGCGTTGTCCGGGGATACGGGAGTCGCGGTAGCTGATTCGAAGACCATGGCGTCACCGTCCTCCGGTACAGACCGCAGGACAACGATCCCGCCCGATGATGTCCGGAATCTTGGGAAGCCGGTCATTCGACGTACGCTGGACGGGTGCGCGCGCACGAAGTCGTCATCGTCGGTTACCACGACAGCGAGCTGGTCGAGATCTCCGCGGTCTCCAGCTGCATGGACGTGGCGAACCGGCTCGGCGCCGATCCGCAGTACCGGGTGCGGCTGGCCACGCCCGGCGGCCACGACATCAGCACCCAGTCCGGACTGGTGTTGCGCGGCGAAGTCTGCCTCGAACGCCTCACCGGACCGCTCGACACCCTGATCGTGGTCGGCGGCTTCGGCAGCCGGATCGCCGCGGACAGCGCCCGCACCGTCGGCCACATCCGCCGCCTCGCCGCGGCCAGCACCCGGGTCGCCTCGGTCTGCACCGGCGCCGAAATCCTCGCCGCCGCAGGACTACTCGACGGCAAGCGGATCACCACGCACTGGATCTTCGCCGACTGGCTGGCCGCCCGGTATCCGGCGGTCACCGTCGACGCGGGCCCGATCTACATCCGCCAGCAGGACGTGACCACGGCGGCCGGCGTGACCAGCGCCTTCGATCTCGCGCTGGCGTTCATCGAGGACGATCACGGCGCCGAGATCGCCCGGCAGATCGCCCGGGCACAGGTCACCTACCTGCATCGCCCGGGCAATCAGGCGCAGATGAGCATGTTCGTCGCGCCGCCGCCCGCCGATCACGACCTGGTCCGGCGGGCGGTGACCTTCATCAACAGCCGCCTCGACCAGGATCTGTCCGCGAGCGTGCTGGCGGCCGAAATCGGGGTCAGCGAACGGCATCTCACCCGATTGTTCGTCGCCGAGCTCGGCCACACGCCGGGTCGCTTCGTCCGGCGATCACGCACCGAGGCCGCGGCCCAGCTGCTGGCGGGCACGCGGCTGCCGATCGCGGGGATCGCCACCCGCTGCGGGTTCGGCTCGGCCGAAACACTGCGGCAGGCGTTCGTCGATCGGTACGGCACGTCGCCGTCGCGTTTCCGGGTGGCGTACGCGGCGACCGACGATCAGGATTCGGCGGGGATCGGCAGTTCGGTGAAGCCGAAGGCGACGAGCTGACGCACCGGGTCGTGATAACTGACCCATTCGCAGATCTTGCCGTCGCGGAAACGGAAGATATTGAGATAGTCGTTGCGGTACGGCCTGCCGGTTTCCCGAACGACCATGTCGCCCTTGACCTCGACCAGGAAGCTGTCGGGATTCAGCATGGGTTCGACATCGACCACCGATTGCGCGGTGGATGAGTAATTGTCCATCGCACCGTTCAATTGCCGGAGCTGGTCCTTGCCCTGCCCCTGATTCGGGAACCCCGGCAGCTGGTACGGAATCGACATCCGGACGTCGTCGGTGCACAGCTCGTACATCTTCTCGTACTGCGCCGTCGAGACGAATTCGTAGAACTGCCCGATCATCGCGATTTTGCGTTCGCGCTCGTCGTCGTACATATCCATCACAGCCTCTCGATCAAAGGGAACCGCATGGTCTCGGTTGAGGCTAACAATTAATACGACCGATCGATCGTTTTGTGACTGGCCTCACGCACCCCAATACCCTATCTGTTCCCCATCCGCCACACTCGGTGACTTCTATCCCGATGCGCCGAAATCGAACCCCGGTCCACCCCTTGCTCGTATCTTTGCCGTAGGCAGCGCAGATCGGAGTGGATAGTGCAACCAGGTGGGCTTATCGCGGACTACGTGATCGTCGGCGCCGGATCCGCGGGCGCGGTGCTGGCCAATCGGCTCAGTGCCGATCCGAATACCTCGGTCGTGCTGCTGGAGGCCGGGCCGCAGGACAAGAACAAATTCGCCCACATTCCCGCCGGTTTCGCGAAACTCTTTCGCTCCGAGGTGGATTGGGACTATCTGACCGAGCCGCAGCCGGAACTCAAGAACCGGCAGATCTATTGGCCGCGGGGCAAGATGTTCGGCGGATCGTCATCGATGAACGCGATGATGTGGGTGCGCGGTTTCCGCGCCGACTACGACGAGTGGGCGTTGCTGGCCGGCGAGGAGTGGGGTTTCGCGGCCGCGGTCGAGCAGTTCCGGCGGATCGAAAGCGTAGAGGACGCACAGTATCCGGACGAGGGCGCCAACGGGCCTTTGCATATTTCCCGCCAGCGCAGCCCCCGCGCGCTGACCGCCGCGTACCTGGCCGCGGTGCGGGAGGCGGGTTTCGACGTCGAGCCGCCGAATCGGCCGGAGCCGGAAGGCTTCAGCGAAACCATGGTCACCCAGCACGGCGGCAAGCGCTGGAGCACCGCGGACGGCTACCTGCGTCCCGCGCTGCGCCGGCCGAATCTGACCATCCGCACCGAGGCGCTGGCCACCCGCGTGCTGTTCGAGGGCACCCAGGCGGTCGGCGTCGAATATCACCAGGGCGGCGGCCCGCACACGGTCACCGCGCGCCGCGAGGTGGTGCTGTGCGGCGGCGCGATCAACAGCCCGCAGTTGCTGATGCTGTCCGGCATCGGCGACCGGGACGAGTTGGCGCGCCAGGGTATTCGCGCGCTGCGGCACGCGCCCGAGGTGGGCGCGAACCTCCAGGACCATCTGGTCACCGGCGTCGGCTACGGCGTGGCCGAGGACTCACTGTTCGCCGCGGAGAAACCGCGCCAACTGCTCGACTACCTGATCCGGCATCGCGGCATGCTCACCTCGAATGTCGGCGAGGCGTACGGATTCGTGCGCAGCCGGCCCGATCTGGACCTGCCGGACCTCGAAATGATCTTCGCCCCAGCGCCTTTCTACTACGAGGGCCTGGTCGATCCGACCGAGCACGGCGTCATCCTGGCCACCGTGCTGCTGCGCCCGCACAGCCGCGGCCGGATCACCCTGGCCTCCGCCGATCCGGCCGCCAAGCCGCTGATCGACCCGCGCTACCTCTCCGACAGCGCGGGCATCGACCGCGCGGCGCTCATGTCCGGCCTGCGCACCTGCACCGACATCGCCAACGCCCCGGCGATGAAAGCCGTACTCGGGCCGATCATCTACCCGCCGCAGGCCCCGGCCCAATTGGAAGCCACCCTCGAACTCACCCTGAACGGCTACTCGCACACCCTGTATCACCCGGTCGGCACCTGCCGGATGGGCACCGACGTGGCCAGCGTCGTCACGCCACAGCTGCAAGTGCGTGGCGTGCAGGGTCTTCGAGTAGCCGATGCCTCGGTGATGCCGCTGCTCATCCGCGGGCACACGCACGCGCCCGCCGTGTTCATCGGCGAGCAGGCGGCCAAGTTCATCCTGAACGGGTAGGTCAGGACGCGACGAACAAGACCAGCGACGCGGCGGCCAAGGCCAGATAGGGCATGGGATAGGCCAGGTCGCCGTAACCGCGGGCGCGGACGATGGTGAAGATCGCGCCGAAGAAATAGAGGACCAGGCAGATCGCGGCGGCCAATCCCAATGGCGGGACGGCGAGTCCGACGAGCAGGCCGACCGCGCCGGCCGCCTTGATCACCGCCAGTGGATACAGCGTCCAGTCCGGGATGCCGTAGCTGCGCATGTTGTCGCGCACCCATTGCGCGCGGAACACGTCGACGCCGGACGCGATCAGCATGGCGGCCGCCGCGGCGATGGTGACGATGACGTAAGCGATGGACATGGGTAATACCCTCCTGTTTGTGTGCTCGATCGACCGTGTGACGGATGGCCGAACGGAAAGGTGACCGATGCCCGCTCAGGACCTGCTGGCGCAGCGTTTCGAAACGCATCGGAGCCACCTGCGGGCGGTCGCGTATCGGATGCTCGGGTCGGTCAGCGAGGCCGACGATGCGGTGCAGGAGGCCTGGTTCCGGCTGGCCCGGCAGGACACCGACGAGCTGGACAACCTGGTCGGCTGGCTGACCACGGTCGTGTCGCGGATCTGCCTGGACATGCTGCGCTCGCGCACCGCCCGCCGCGAGGATCCCCTCGACCTGCTCGCCGACCTGGGCGACGCCGCCTACGACAGCGACCCGGAACACGAGGCGGTGCTGATCGATGCGGTCGGCCGGGCGCTGCTGGTGGTCCTGGATACGCTCGGTCCCGACGAACGGGTGGCGTTCGTGCTGCACGATCTGTTCGCGCTGCCGTTCGATCAGATCGCGCCGATCGTCGGGCGGACCACGCCGACCACGAAGAAGCTGGCCAGTCGCGCGCGGCAGCGGGTACGGGGTGAAACCACTACGACGGCAACCGAACTCGCCGAGCAACGGCAGGTGGTGGAAGCGTTCCTGACGGCGGCTCGTGGCGGCGATCTGACCGCCTTGCTCGCCGTACTGGCACCCGACGTGATCCGGGTCGCCGACCCCGCCGCACTGCCGGCGGGTCTGGCCGCGGTGGTGCGGGGCGCTACCGAGGTGGCGAAGGAAACCGTTCTGCTGCAACGTCGGTCGCGGGTGGCAGCCCTGGCGCTGGTCAACGGCGCGGTGGGCATCCTCGTCGCGCCGCGCGGGAAACTGCTACTCGCCCTTGCGGTTACGGTGCGCGAAGATCGGGTCGCCGGCTATGAGGTGATCGCCGATCCCGTCCGCCTGCGCGAGCTGGACCTCGCGGTGCTCCCCCGATAGCGTTCGCCCACAACGCAAAACCTGCCCGCACACCATTCCGATGGCGTGCGGGCAGGTGGTCTCTTGCCGGTTACTACAGCGCGGGCACCCGAGCGAACCCGACCGGCGGCGTCGGATTGGGCCCGGTCGGCAGGACCGGGCGGAAATCGGGCATCGCCGGCAGCACGTCCACATTGCGCGCCGCGTAGCACCGGACCTTCGGCAACGCGCGCAATACCTCGGCCCGTTCGACCGGCTCGTCGTCGATGAAGCCGATGGTGTCCAGCGTCAGCCCGAGCGTGAGCCCGATCCGGCTGATCGCCGAAGACTTCGGCCCCCAGCCGATTTCGAGCGCGGAGAACATCTCGTAGACGCCGTGCCGGTAGAGCTTGTCCAGCGTCCACTCGCGATCACCGCGACTGGCGACGGCATGCCAGATGCCCCGCTCGCTGAGCAGTCGTAGCGTGCGCAGCGCGGTGGGCCGCAGCGCGCCGCTGGTCCGGTCGCTCACCGCGCCGTCCCATAATGTGTTGTCCAGTTCCCAGACAAGACATCTCAGAGCCGGTCTCATGTGTCCTAGCCCCCTATCGCGTCGTCTCTGCCTTCCCTGGCGTGCGCGCGGCAGATGGGTACAGCTCACCCTCTCCGGCGCGGCACATGCCCGGCAAGCCCCTGGTTCCTGGGACAAGCCCGGCGCAGCGATCCTACCGAAAGCGCCCGCCGCACTCCCGGCAACCGACAGAACCAGCGGTACCGGATTCACCGGACAACCGCTGTGACGCAACACAACCACCAACCGACCAGTCTCTGATGGCCGTCATAGAACCTGCGGAATCGATCCGCAGCCGGTATGGACCGTTTAGTGTGAATGCGCCGCACAGCTATCTCCCGGGGGCGGAAGGAAGTCGTCAATGTCGATCGACAACTCAGCGCGCCAGAGCCTGACTCTCGCAGGCCGGCCGATGTCGTCCCCGCTCAAGGACGTTCGCGCGTTATCGCGGCAAATGGTCGGGCACTTCGTCGAAAACGTCATCCCCTGCGGCACGCTGCCCGCCGACGCGATCTCCGGCGACGTCACCACCATCACCCGGGTCTGCCTCGAGTTCGCGGTCAGCATGCTCGACGGCCAGGACATTCCGGAGAAGTTGCAGCGCCTCCAGGACGCCGCGTCCGGCTGGGCGCGCGAGGGCGTGCCGATCGACACCATCCACCACTCCATCCACGAGGGCTTCAAGATGGGCCTGGACCTGGTGATCTCGGATGCGTCCATCAAGGACTACGAGAGCCTGGTCGACGGCGCCAAGATGGTGCTGGAGATGCTGGACATGATCAGCTCCGCGGTCTCGGTGGCCTACATCCGGGAATTGCGCGCGGTGGTCAGCGAGCACCACACCGCCGTGCACACGCTCACCTCCGCGCTGCTCGGCGGGCACAGCACCTCCACGATGGCGCGCGAATGCGGGATCGCGATCGCGACCTCCTATGCCGTGCTCGCCGTGGCGATTCCGCCGCATCGGGAGGAGCACAATCCGATGCTGGACAGTCAGGTCGTCGCGCGCCGCAAGCTCAGACGGGTGCAGGCCGAACTCGCCACCCGCTGCGGCGACAGCGCGCTGTCGCTGCTGAGTGTCGACGGCGGCACCATCCTCATCCCCGCGGCCACCTTCGACACCGCCGGCTACGACGCCCTGGTGCTCCAGCTGTCGCACGCCGCGCAGGTCGGCATCACCGCGACCATGATCGATGGCACCCCAGAACAGATCCCCAACGCCGCCGACCAGGCCCACGAACTGCTCGACATGGTGCAGCGGCTGGAGGCGGTGCCCGGCCTGTACCGATTCGACGAACTCGCGCTCGAATACCAGCTCACCCGACCGGGTCCCGGCCGCGAATACCTCGGTCAGCTGCTCGACCCGCTCGATGAGCACCCGGAACTCCTGGAAACCTTGCAGCGCCACATCGCCAACAACCTCAATCGCCAGCGCACCGCCCGGGTCCTGCACGTGCACACCAACACCGTGGACTACCGGCTCAAGCGCATCGGTCAGCTCACCGGCTTCGACCCGTCCCAACCGTCGGGGCTGTGGTATCTGCGCTCGGCATTGGTCGCGCGTAGCTATCGCACGACATGAGGTCGCTCTCGAATTCCACTGTGGCATAGCGGCGCGCGCCGAGCGGCGAACCGACGACCACCTCGCGGTTCGCCACGCCGCGCAGCATCGGGCAGCTGGCCTCGGACTCCAGCGGATGCTCGGTGACCAGCGCGTCCACCGACGTGCCCAGCCACGGGAGCTGCTCGACCAACGCGGCGGTCGAGCGGCCCGAGTACAGCAGGATGTCGGTGGGACGGGTCAAGTCCGCACGCCAGCAGTTGATTCCGTCGAGCAGGGCACGCAGCGCCACAGGGTGGCCCGTCGGTTCGCTGCCCGAGATCGTCACGCCGTCGAGCTGGTCGGCGGGCAACTCCCGCAACCAGTCGACTATCGCCTCGACGCCGCACCGGGTGGATTCGTCGAACACCCAGGTGTTTCCGGCGAGGCAGGCGCGGCAGAAGACCCGGCAGCCCGGCAGCCAAATGCCGGCCCGAATTCCGTAGCCGATGTTTCCGACCGGAAAGCGCAGGTGCGACAACAGCATCGTTGCTCGGTCCGGGTGCCGACTGGAGTGCACGTTCATCTCTCCTGAGTCTTGCCGCGGGCCGGCGGAGCGCCCCGCGTCCTCACCTGGTGAGCCTCGTGGCGCCGATGCCTGCTGTCTGTCCGCCGAACACTCGACATCACTCCATGATCGAGGATTTCGGCAACAACCATTCCCGCGTAGGCGAAGTCAAAATGGGTAATTCGAAGAAATTCTGGGAAATAACGATCAGGTCAGTGGATACCATATTTCACGGAACAATGCGAAATTGGCGGCCGTGAAGTTTCGAACAGTACGAACGGTGACGTTGCGGTACCGGCGACACATCGCTGATCACTACTGGCACAAGCAGATTCGGGCACTGCATCATGGAACCGACCGGTCGATATCAGCTTACGCTGTACGAATCAGGGTTCCGCACCACCATTCGATCATCATTCGTTCCGGCGTCGAGTAGTGCGCAAAGCGAATAAGTGAACCACCCGACTTGGCACCTCCGGGACCGAGTGATTTAATTCCATTCATGGTGATCCGGAGACTGCTCACTATGGCGGGGGTGGCCGTCACCGACCTGCCCGGCCCCTACGCGACGCCGGGCACGGTGCGCCGGATCGGCATCGTCGAAGACCACCAGGCGGTCGCGGTCGGCCTGGCCGCGATCCTGTCCGACCAGCCGGACCTGACCGTCGTCGCGATCGCGCCGACGGTGCCCGAATTGCTGAAGCAGGCAACCGATCTCGACCTCGCCATCCTCGACCTGCGCCTGCCCGACGGCTCCAGCCCGCGCGCCAACGTCGAGATGCTGCACGACCTGGACATCCCCGTCCTCGTCTACACCACCGGCGACTGGCGCGACCTGATCCGCTCCGCCGCCCGGGCCGGCGTGCTCGGCGTCGCGCTGAAGAGCGACCCGGCCGAACGCACCACCGCGATGATCCGCGCGGCCGCCTCCGGCCGGCAGGTCGCGACGATGGCCTGGGCCTCGGCCATCGACAGCGACCCGGCGCTGACCAACATCGACCTGCCGCCGCGGCAGCGAGACGTGCTGGAGCACTACGCGAACGGCGAGACCGCGGCCTCGGTCGCGCACAAGCTCGGGCTGTCCGAGCACACGGTCAACGACTACCTGAGCCGGATCCGGCGGCGGTATGCCGAGGCGGGGCGGCCGGTCCGGTCCCGGGTCGACCTCTACCGCGAGGCCAAGCGGGACGGCTTCATCGGCGGCGACCCACGGCCACGATGACCGAGACGGCGGTGCCCCGGCGCAGCGCCGAAGCCCGCCTCGTCCGTGGCGCAGGCCTTTTCGTCGGGTCGGGCGGCCTGTTCTACGCCGCCCTCACCGTGCCGACCGCGCTGACCCAGTCGTCGCTGGCCGCGTCCTGGTGGACACCGCTCGCGATCACCGTCATCTATCTGCCCGCCGTGCTCATCGCGGTCGCGGCGCTGGGCTGGCGCTTCGACCTGATGCGGTGGGCGGTAGTGGTTTTCGCGTTCGGCTATCTGTTCGCCACGATCAGCTGGCTGGTCGTGCGGGTCGACGCCGTGGTGCCGCCGGAGCAATCACTGTGGATCACCTGGATTCCCGGCCTGCCCGCGGTCGCGCTCGCGCTCTTCTGGCGGCGCATCCCGTTCGGCTATCTCGTCCTGGCCGCGGCGCTCGACCAGACCGCGGCGGCGTACGCCCGCGGGCCGGACGCGCACAACCCGATCGTGCCGGATTTCCTGTTCGCCGTGGCCTATTCGGCGCTCCCCTGCGCGGCGTGCGTCGTCCTCGTCCAGGTCGGGCGCGCGCTGGATCAGACCTCGCACACAGTGCGCGCGAAAGCCACCGCGACCGCCGCCGCCGAGGCGCGCCGCTTCGAACGCAAACGCTTCGACGCCCTGGCGCACGACTGGGTGATCGCGACGCTGCTCGAGGCCTCGCGCGCACCCAACTCCGCCGTGCTGACCCACCACGCCGACATCACGCTGCGTGACCTCGAACGGCTGCGCGCCGGGCGCCCGGCCCAGGACAACCTCGATCTCGATCAGGTCGTCGCGAGTATCCGCGCGACCGCGGCCGAGGTCGACGACTCGGTCCAGTTGCACACCGACCAGGTTGCCGGAGTCGCGCTCACGGTGCCGAGCGATGTGGCGACCGCGCTCGCCGCCGCGGTCGGCGAGGCGCTGCGCAACTGGCAGCGGCATGCCGGTTCGCCGGATCACGAGGCGGCGTGCGCGGTGATGGTTAGAGCCGACGCCGAATCGGTGCAGGTCGAGGTCGTCGACGACGGGGTCGGGTTCGATCCCGCGCTGGTCCCGCCGGACCGGATCGGCTTGCGCGCCAGCATCATCGACCGGCTCGCCGAACTGCCGGGCGGCTGGTCGGCGATCGATGCAGCGCCGGGTCGCGGCTGCCGGATCAGCACCGGGTGGGTGGCGTCATGACGGCGAACCGGACCGTGCGCGACGACGTGCGCGACATCCTCGGCATGCGGACCACGGCGGCGTGGCTGCTGTGCGGCCTGTTCGCCGTCGCGATCACCTCGGAGGCGTTCGCCGCCGACGACGGCATCCGGGACATCCGGTTCACCGCGGTCGCGGTGGTCCTCATCCTGGCCGCGGGCACCGCCGTGCTGCTCGCGCCGGGCGATCCGCTCCCCGCCCGGTTCGCCGTGCCCGCCGCCGCGGCGGCCCCGCTCGCCGCCGCGCTGGCCATCTGGCAGCTGCCGGTGCCGATGGCGAACTCGACCCAGATCTGGTTCCTCGGCGCCGCATCGGCGTTCCTGAACTTCCTGTGCGTGCGCGGCGCACCGACCTGGGCGTGGACCGGCGTGCTCGGGCAGATCGTCATCTGCGCGTCGTGGACCATGCACACCGGTCAGGGCTGGCTCACCGGCGTCGGGTTCTCCTTCATCAACCTGACCCCGCTGCTCATGGCCACCTTCTTCGCGAGAGTCGTACGCCCCATGGCACATTCGATCCTGTCGCTGCGCCAGCAGGAAACCGACCGAGCCGCCGCCGAGGCGGCCGCGCAGGCCGCTCAGCAGGAGCGCGACGAACGGGTCGCCCGTTTGGACATCGCCGCGCGGCCGCTGCTGGAGATCATCGCCTCCGGCCGCCCGCTCACCGCGCGCGAGCAGGCGGAGTGCCGGCTGGTCGAGGCCGAGTTGCGCGACGACATCCTGGGCGGTGTGATGATCGATGACTCGGTCGGCGCCGCGGCACGCTGTGCGCGACAACGCGGAGTCACCGTCGTGCTGGACGACGGCGGCGGCCTCGACGAGGTCGACCCGGAGCTCCGGCAACAGGTGCGCACCGTCCTGCGCGACGCGCTCGACTACGCCGACGGCGGCACCGTGACCGCTCGCATTCTGCCGCCGGGGCGCAGTACGCTGGCCTCGATTCTGTTGCGCGACAACGGTGAACTGCGGATAGAGGTCGAGTCCACCGGGGCGGTCCGGTCCGACCTGGACGACCGGCAACTTGTTCGCGAAGCGAAGCAAGACCCCAGACCTGCGGGCTGAAAGCTGGGGAATTCCCAGGAGCGGAAACGGATCATATATTCAGTGGGCACATCGGTTATTGGTCTGCAACCTTCGGGGAGGTGCGGCACCGGAGCCGACGGACACTGCATGAAGCGGGAAAACTGATGACCTCCATCGTTCCAGATCCCCGATCACACCCGTACCGGACCGGGGCGTGGCGCGACCCGCACCTGTCGGCGCGGGAACTCGAAGTCCTCGTCGCCTGGGTCAAGTGCGACTCGAAAACCCAAGTGGGAAAACAGCTCTACCTCTCGATCGGCACGGTCAACACGCACATCACCCGCATTCGCGGCAAATACGCGGCGGTCGACCGCGCGGCGAACACGAAGGCCGCGCTGGTGGCGCGGGCCCTGCAGGACGGTCTGATCGAGCTGGACGAGTTGTAGCCGCACTGCGCCACTGTCTTTCTCTCGCTTCGACGCTAACACCGCGGTAGCCACGCCGACATCATTCGAACGACCGATGTGAATCGAGCGTGAACCATTGCCACCGACAGTGGTGTCGGACGATTGACCGACAGACAACGATGCCGAATCGTGACATCGTCAGGGTTCGCGGACGAAAAGGACCACGACGGCGGACACCATGCCGTCGCGCAGATCCGTTGCGCCCACGATCTTCTCGGGCTAGAAGACCGCATGCGGAAGGTGTGGGGACCGATCGTGAACCGACGACAAACGTATGAGGTGACTGTTTCGGCCGCGGAGCTAGCGGCGCTTATCCTGGCGGTGCACGAGGCCGCCGGACAGTCGGGGGGACCTTCGGCACGCCGCTGGCGACACGGCAACGTCGTCGGCATCAGTACGCCACGGGTGCGCGATCTGCCCCTGGCGACCGTGCGCGCCAAACATGTCGTCGCGCGCCGGCCGGTCGCGGCGATCACCGCCGCGCTGCACCGGACCGTCGCCGTGGACGTCATCTTCACCCTGGACGACGACGTCGCCTGCGCACAGTTCCATTGTGCGACAACACACTCCGAGATCACCCTGGCGCAGGAGCGGACCTGGGCGGAATACCTCTCCACCAAGACGTCGGCGGCACTCATCGCGACCGGCATCACCACCAGTCTGTCGGCCGGGTACGTCTGCGCCGCCGAGGCGGGGTTACAGGTGGCCGCCACCGCCGATCAGCCACGGATTGAAGGTGCAGGCGAGGTCCGGGTGGCCGGCCGGATCGAGGGCGCGCAGTGCGATGGAGAGGGCGCGCGGTGAGTACATCAGCGTCTGGTGATCGGAGAGGTCGAGTTCGCAGCCGTCCTGGAGGGTGACGTTCTGCACGGACGCGCCGCCGCCGGGCCGTAGGAAGGTCAGGTTGTAGGGGGTCATGATCTCGTCGTAGCGGGTGCCGACGATCGTGTAGTCGATGCCGGAAATGGTGTCGCCGCCGGCATTGAGCCGGTTGACGAAGTCCGAGCCGATGGTTTGCTCGGCCACCGCGTGACCGACCACGATCGAACTGGCGCCGACCACATCGATCCCGATCGTGTTGACGGCGCGGCCGAGGGCGGCGATGCCGTCGATGGTGGAGCCGTGATGCGTTGCGCCGAAGGTGATCAGGTTGTGCACCTTGTCCGCGCCGCCCTCGAACTTGGTGTACCAGTTGGCCATTGCGCCGCCCTGCGAGTAGCCGATGAGGTCGACGGCGGGCGCGCCGGTAGCCGCCAATACCCGGTCGACGAAGGTCGCCAGCTGCTTGGCCGAGTCCTCGATGTTGCCGGTGCCCATCACGCCGGGCAGCAGTGGCGGAAGGCCACCGCCTTGCGCCGGATCGGCGCGGCCGTAATTGAAGGCGAAGGTGCAGAAGCCCGCGTCCTTGATCGGCTGACTCATGAACGCGAAGCTGTTGTAGGCGTTCATCCAGGTGCCGTGCAGCAGCACCACGGGGCGGCGATGTTCGGCGGTCGGCTTGCAGTTCCAGTCGTTGGCGCCCGGCGGCGCGGCGTCCGGGTGGAACAGGCCGTAACCGAACGCGGACAGCCAGGACGGCTGCGCGGGACCGGAACCCACTGTGTCACTCGCGAATCCGCCGGACAGGCCCGCACTGAATCCGTAGTCGGTGATGGCCGTGCCGCGCCCGCGGCCGTCGATACGGTCGGCGATGCGCTGTTCGATCGACTCGACCGACGGGGCGGCGTGCGCGCCCGGGCCGGCCACGCCGAGCACGAGCGCCGTGACGCCAAGCAGGACGGCCACGATCGATGCTCGGCTGGAGGTCCGTCGTTTCATTGACACAGGCAAACACCGAATCATGGAACGGATATAACCACGTCACCAATGGCGCGTAAATCTCGTCCAGATTCGGTAAACCTCTTACAGATTCGATGAAAACGCGCTGGTCGCACCCAGCACAGTGCCCACCGGGCGGCGCGTGCGGTCGCCGCCCGATGGGCACTTTCGCCACGGGTCCGGGGTACGGAACTGGAGGCGGGGTTGAGGACCAGTTCGGCTCCCGCAGGATCCGTGACGGCGGCGCATCCGCCGGAACAGGCTGTGAGGGTATGGGTTTCGCCTGTTCCCGCGCGATGCACGCCTATTCGGGTGCTACAGCCCGCCCCCGCCGCCGATCAGCCACGGGTTGAAGGTGCACTCCAGGTTGGGGTGTCCCACCGGGTCGAGGGCGCGCAGTGCGATGGACAGCGCCCGCGGCGAGTACATCATCGTCAGATGGTCCGAAACGTCTTGTTCGCAACCGTCCTGGAGGGTGATGTTCTGCACCGTCGCGCCGGGACCCGCCTTCAGGAAGGTCAGGTCGTAGGGATTGGTGACCTCGTCGTAGCGGGTGCCGATGACCGTGTAGTCGACGCCCGGGACGGTGTCGCCGCCGGCATTGAGCTGGTTGACGAAGTCCGAGCCGATGGTCTGCTGGATACCCGCGTGGCCGACGAAGATCTCGATGAAGCCGAGGATGTCGATGCCGAAGTTGTTGATCGCCCGGCCGAGCGCGCCGATCCCGTCCAGCGACGTGCCGTGATGCGTCGCGCCGAGGGTGACCAGGTTCTTCACCTTGGCCGCGCCGCCGTTGAACTTGGTGTACCAGTTCGCCATCGCGCCGCCCTGAGAGTGCGCCACGATATCGACCTCGGCGGTCCCGGTGGCGGCGAGCACTCGATCGACGAAGGTCTCCAGTTGCTTGGCCGAGTCCTGGATATAGCCGGTGCCCATCACGCCGGGCAGCACCGAGCCGAGGCCGCCGCCCTGGATCAGGTTGGACCGGCCGTAGTTGAAGGTGAACGTGCAGAAGCCGGCGTCCTTGATCGGCTGGCCCATGTACGCGAAGCCGTTGTACGCGTTCATCCAGGTGCCGTGCAGCATCACCACGGGGCGCGGATGCGCGGCGGTCGGCTTGCAGTTCCAATCGTTGGCGCCCGGCGGCGCGACATCGGGGTTCAGCAGGCCGTAGCCGAACGCGGCCAGCCAGGACGTCGCCGCCGGGCCGTAACCGACTGTGTCGCTGGCGTATCCGCCGTTCAGCCCGGAGCTGCTGCCGGAGCCGCCGAAGCAGTTACCCGAGCCGTTGCCCGAGCCGGCGCCGCTGCCGGAGTTGCACGCGGAGCCGGACGAACTGCCGGAATCCGCGACCGGCGCCGCCGTGCGGCCTGCCGCGATGTAGTCGGCGAGCTCCTGCTCCGCGGATTGCGCCGCGGGCTCGGCACTCGCACCGACACCGGCGATCCCCATGACCAGCACCGAGACACCCGTGATCACCGCCGCCGTCAGCGATGAACGGCCGAAGGTACTTCGTTTCATTGCATGCCTTCCTACGTCGAGCACAGAATTCGAGTAGCGGCGCCGAGGTATGCCGGTCGACGGCACCGAAACTGCGCCAACGCTAAAACCGAACCGGCGGGCAACCCATCGGTCGACGCGCTTCCTGGACAGCTCACCAATCCCGCTGTCGCGGTTAGTTAAACGGCACAGTGCGGCACGTGCCTTTCTCTAAGCAGCGGCCGTGCGCGACGGTGAGGTGTCCAGATAAGTAACGGAATTATGGAGCGAATAGGCGCTACGACCGACCATGGGTGAATCTTTTCCAGCCATCGGCGCGAAACCGGTGGCAAACACTGGGAGACCGCCATGTTCGCTTCCGTCTCATCGAACTACCGCGGCGCCGCGTGCACGGTACGGCGCACCGTCCGCACCCTGTTCGGCGCGGTCGCCGTCGCGGCCGCCCTGGTGCACCTGCCCGCCGCCGTCGCCGACAGCACCGGTTCGGCCGACATCGCATTGCCGGACGTCCTGCGCAGTTTGGTTCCGCCGGCGCCGGAACCCCTTCCCGCACTGCATGGTCCGGCGACCGCGATCGTGGTGCTCGGCTACGGCCTGCTACCCGACGGCAGCATGCGCCCGGAGCTGGTCGACCGCCTGCATGCCGGATTCGTGCAGGCCCTGCTCGCGCCCGCGTCGCCGATCATCGTCACCGGCGGCAACCCGCACAACGGCATCACCGAGGCCAGGGCGATGGCGGATTGGCTTGTCCAGCACGGTATTCCGCCCGAACGAATCCATCTGGAGCCGGACGCGGACTCGACCGTGCAGAACGCCGAACGCTCCGCGCGGATCATGCGCGCGATCGGCGCGCGCGACGCCGTGGTGGTCACCTCGGCCGACCATATCGACCGCGCCGTCGGCACGTTCACCGCCGCGGGCGTGCAGGTGGTCGGCGCGGTCACGCCCGATCAGGTGCCGCGCCTCACGTGGCAATTCGGTCCCGGTTCGTAAAAGGAGCAAATCATGCGCGATATCTCTGTGAATGCCGCCGAGCAGGTGCGAGCCCTGGTCGATCGTCGTTATCGTTCGACGACGCCTTATGACGTGAGCCGGAAAAAGATTCGGGAATTCGCCCGGGCCGTCCAGGATTATCATCCGGCGCATTGGAGCGCGGACGCCGCGGCCGATCTCGGTTTTCCCGGACTGCTCGCGCCGGCCACCTTCTCCTCGATCATCCTGAGCCGGGTGCAGCGGGAAATTCTGGATACGGTGCTCACCGGCTATCGATCGTCCCGGATTCTGCACGCCGACCAAGTTCTCGACCTCGGCCGCCCGTTGGTCGCGGGCGACCGGCTGACCTGCGACATCTATTTCGAGTCCTTCCGGCATTTCGCCGACTACGACGTGCTGTCGATCAAGAGCGTGCTGGTCGATCAGCACGGCGAGACGGTGCAGACCGGCTCGACCGCCCTGCTGGCCCGGACCGGGCTCGCCGATCCGCGGTTGGCCGAGACCGTGCGCGACATCGCTATGCGGGGCTACTCCCCCGCCGGGCCCGGGCAGCTCTGTGTGGCGAGCGCGGACCGGGTCGCGCCGCCGTGCGGTAGCCGAATGCCGCGCACCACAGTCGATTTCGATGCGCTCGCGGTCGGCACCGAGCTGCCATCGCGAACCGTGCGGCTCTCGCACGGCGATCTGGCGAATTACGCGGCCGTGGTCGGCGACACCGAGCCGGCCGGTTGCGACGACGCGACGGTGCGCGGGCTGCCGTCCGCGGACGCGCCCGGCATGCTGAAACTCGGTATGGCGGCGGCATTCCTGAGCTCCTGGCTGGGTGATCCGGGCGCGGTGACCAGGTTCCGTGCGCAGTTCGCGCATTTCACGCACTCGCTGCGGATTCCGCCGTTCGCGACGAGCGCGATCGAGCTCACCGGCCGGGTGACCTCGCTCGATCCGCGCCGGCGGCGCGCCACCATCGCGATCGACGCCCGATCGGATGGGCGCAGGCTGTTCGGTTACGCGGCGGCGGAAGTGCGCTTCCCCCTTCGCGATTGATCAGACTGCGGCACGCTCGGAGCTGAGCAGGCCCACCAGCCGGGCCAGCCGGCGATGCGACTCCAACCGGGCCTCGCGATCGTAAGTGCTTGTGTGCACAAGGATTTCGTCGGCGCCGGTCTGGGTGACCAAGCGCTCCAGCTGGTCGGCGACCTCGTCCTCGGTGCCGTGCACGTGACCGAGCAATGCTTCCTCGAAGATCCGGCGCTCCCGATCGGTCATGGTCAGCGTCTCGATCTCGGCGGGCGGGATCAACGTCGGGAATTCGCCGCGGGTGCGGGAGTACGCGTTCGACCAGGCTTCCGGCAGCAGCAGCCGGTGCGCTTCCGCGGTGGTATCGGCGATGACGACCGAGCCCGACACCATGACGTAGGGCTCGGCGCCCCACGCGGTGGCCTGGAATTCGGCCCGGTAGCGCTCGATCGCCTCGACCATCCGATCCACCCCGCCCACCGCGGCGATGACCAGCGGCAGCCCGAACCGCGCGGCTCGCTCCGCGCCCGAACCGGTGGCCAGCAGGAACGCCGGAATCCGCAGCCCCTCGGCGGGCCAGCCGTGCACGCCGCTGCGGCCGTGGTCGAAGTAGTCGAGCAGCTCGCTCAGCTGGGCGTCGAAGTCCTCCGCGGCACGCTTGTCGTGGCCGAGCGCGCGGCGCACGCCGTCGGTGAAGCCGACCGAGCGGCCCAGGCCCATGTCGATCCGTCCCGGGTACAGCGATTCCAGCACCCCGAACTGTTCGGCGACGATCAGCGGCTGATGGTTGGGCAGCATCACCCCGCCGGTGCCGATCCGGATGCGTTCGGTCGCCGCCGCGGCGGCCGCGGCGAGCACGGTCGGCGCCGAGCCAGCCACGCCGGGCACGCTGTGATGTTCGGACACCCAGAACCGGTGATAACCCCACTCCTCGGCGAGGCGCGCGAACTCCACGGTGTCGCGCAAGGCCGCGGGATGGCTCTGGCCGCGCCGGACGCGGGAGCGGTCCAGGATGGAGAACCGGACGGAGGGAAGTGCCGAGGTCATATCTGTGTCAACGCGACGGAGGCCCGGTGATTCCGCGCTGCGTCGACGGTCACTTCGGCGACGGCAGCTCCAGCGCCTTCGACAGCACGGCCCAGGCGCGCGGCAGTTCCGCCTCGAAGTCGGGCCAGGAGTGCATGCCCGCGGCGTCGTATTCGACGGTGGCGGGGATGTTCAGCTCGTTCAGTCGTCCCGCGAACCGCTCGGTGCAGGCGCGCGCGCCGGCCTCCAGCGCCGCGCCGCCGCCGGCCAGGCGCAGTGCGTCGACGACGGTCGGCGACTGCGCGATGGCGACCAGGTCGGCACCGGTCGGCACGCCGGTCGCGGCGGAGAGGTAGATCGCGGTGCCGCGCAGTTCCTCCGCGCCGAGCAGGCTGTCGTGCTCGGCCCATTCCGGGGAACTCGGTGGGCCCCAGAGGTTCTCGACATTGCCGCCGCGCGAGGCGACGGTGATGGTGGTGACAGCGTGCCCGAGCGGATCCGCGGTGGAGTAGCAGCCGCTCATGCCCGCCACCGCGCGGTAGCGGCCCGGATGTCGTTGGGCCAGCATCATTGCCGCCTGCGCGCCCATCGAGACGCCGGCGATGGCGCGGCGGCCGTTCGATTTCAGCAGCGATTCCACGATCGGCGGAAGTTCCTCGGTGAGAAAGGTTTCCCAGCGGTTGAGGCCCAGGGCGGCGTCGTGCCGATCCCAGTCGCTGTACATGCTGCCGGTGCCGCCGCTGGTCAGCACCACGTCGACCGGCTTGTCCGCGAAGAACTCCGCGGCGCCGCCCTTGCTGAGCCAGCCCGAGGTGGTTTCGCCGTCGACCCCGTCGAGCAGGTAGAGCGTCGGGCGCGGTCCGGAACCGGTGCCGCGCAGCACGTCGACCTCGATGATCCGGCGCATAGCCGCCGACGCGATCCTGAGGTGGTCGCGGTGCGGGCCGACGGTGTCGATCGAGATCAACCCGCTCCGGGTCATCGCCGGATCGACCGCGGGCGGCGGCGCGCTCGGCACGCCGGGCGGATCCGCGACCGCGGGCACCGCGACCGTCGCGGCGATGACTGCCATCGCCGCCGCGCTGATCGTGCCTCGGTAGCTCATCGGGTGGCGGCGGCTCGTTCTGCCTGCCGGGCCGCCACCCGGTCTCGCTGTTCCTCGAATCGGGTTGCCTTCTCGGCTAATTCGTCGAGGTAGGCGCTGAGCTGATCGCGGGCTCGTTCCCCGTCGCCGGACAGGTCGGTGCGCTCGAACACATTCCACGCGCGTAATACGGGCCGCACCACGACGTCCAGGTGCTGGCGTAGGTCGTAGATGCCGTGCTTGGCCAGCACGACCGCGTTGCGGCGGAAGTTCGGCTGGGTGAGTCCGGGCATCTGGAAGCGCGTGACGATGTCGGTGATGGCACGAAGCGTCTCGTTCGGCATCAGGTCGAGAGCGGCGGCGCTGATGTTGCGATAAAAGATCATGTGCAGGTTTTCGTCGGCGGCGATCCGTTGGAGCATACGCTCGGCGATGGGTTCGGCGCAGGCGGTTCCGGTGTTCCGGTGGCTGATTCTGGTGGCCAATTCCTGCAATGTCACATAGGCGACCGAACGCAGAAACTGCGGCCCCTTCACCGGTTTCGCGATCCCGGTGGTCATATGCGCCATCCTGGCCTGTTCCAGCAGCACCGGATCGACCGCGCGGGTGACCACCAGATAATCGCGCATGACGATGGCGTGCCGGTTCTCCTCGGCCGTCCAGCGCCCTACCCAGGTACCCCAGACCCCGTCCAGGGAGAACGATTCCGAGATCTCCCGGTGATAGGAAGGCAGATTGTCCTCGGTGAGCAGGTTGGTCACCATCGCGGTCCGGGCCACCTCGGTGAGCTTGGATTGACCGGGCTCCCAATCTATTCCGCCCATCGCGGCGAAATTACGGCCGTCGTCCCAGGGCACGTAGTCGTGTGGGTTCCACGCTTTCGCTTTGCGCAGATGCTCGTTGAGCAATCGTTCGGCGACGGGTTCCAGTTCGCGGAGAATATCGGTATCGGTCAACGCGGTCGTCACACGTGCTCCTTATGCTCGGCGCGGGCAGCGCGGCGAAATTCGACACTAAGCCGGAAAGATCAAGCGGAACGTCCGATTTCGTGATCATTGGTCGAGGTGACGACGGGTATCCGGACTTGCTGGGCCGGATCACAATCGGTCGCCTCCTGCGGGTCGGCCACCCGGTACAGGCCGGGCGCCCGGCCCGCGGCGCGGATGCGGTCGAGCAGGTCGTGGGTGCGCGCGGCCAGTTCGGGGATGCGCGCGGTGGGGCCGGCGGCCACCACGGCGGTCAGCGGCACCTCGGCGGCCTCGGTCAGCACGGTCAGGACGTCGGCGGTCATCGATGGCGCACCGACCCGCGCGGGACGGATATCGGCCGGCACCAGCACCGTGCCGCCCGCCGCGGACAGCAGCGACAATGCGCGCGAGCCGAGCGGATCGGCCAGTGCGGCTTGCACTCTGCGCAACTTGCGCCTGGCCGCGGCGGTGCCGGCACCGGGTCTTCGTTCGTCGGGGTGGGCCGGAATGCTCAGCGCCACCACCTGATACGCGGGGGCGACGGCGATCCCGGTCTGGTGCACCAACTCCCCGACCGCGTGCCCGCCGAGCAGCGCGGACACCATCGTCTGCGCCGCGGTCTGGTGTTCCCTTGCGACCAAACGATGTTCGTCGACGTAGGCGGTCGAGGCGGTGACCGTCACCATTTCCAGCACCCGCAGAATCAGCTGCGCGCCGGCTACTCCGTCGTCGTCATCGGTATGTGCCGCAACGAATTCCAGGCCCGAGCGGAGTTCGTCGTGATAGGCGGCCAGGACGGTTTCCAGCGCGACTCCCTCGCGCGCCCAGCGCATTGCGGCGCCGGCGATTTCGGTCGGCTCGGCTACCCGCCGCGCGGTACGCGGCGCGAGCGACTTCACCGCCGCCGCCATGCAATCCCGCGTGGTCGTGGCGACCTCGCCGGACAGCTCACCGCCCGCTCGGGGCGTCAGGTAGTCGAGCAGTTTCGACGCCAGACTCTCGGAACTCGAACCAACCCGCATAGCCGTCATGACTATCGAAGGTTAGCGACGGATCGTGATCGAATCGGGATACGCCCTCGAAATCAGGTAAGTCATCAGTCGGTACGTCACTCGTTGGGCGAAATCACAAGCACCGGAGTGAGTTTCGTCATGTCAACTGTGCTGGACGCCAAGAATTCCGGCATCCGTACCGTACGCTACGCACGACGACTTTTGCTTCGATGCGAACACTGGACCCCCGAAATAATGTGTGACGCAGCGCCGACCGCGCATTCCGGCGCTGCGTCGAGGTCACCTTAACGCCATCTTCCGGCCGCCGGACAGACATCTCGGCGATCCTCGGGCGCGGTCATCGGCGCGCCGCGCATCGACTGGTAAGTTGCACAAACACCGCGCTCCTTCGCAGGCCGCGTGGGTCTCGCATGGACCACTGACGCCACGGCCAAACCTGTGAGCTCGCCCATGGGATGTGACGAACAACTGTGCAGTAGCTCTCACCAGGGATACCATCGAGCGCTGCGCCCCCGTACGGCGACGCTGCAGAGTTTTCGAAGGGCAATGACACACCACATGAGCGGTACGCGAGAGAAGCTGGAAGAGCTGCGGGGAATCCTGGAGCTTGCTGAGGAACCCGCCGGCGAAACCGGCATCGCGAAGCGCAAAGCCAAGGGAATACCGAGCGCCCGGCAGCGGGTGCGCGCGCTGCTCGATCCGGGCAGCTTCGTCGAGATCGGCGCGCTGATGCGCCAGTCGGCGCAGCCGGGCGCCATGTACGGCGACGGCGTGG
Source organism: Nocardia colli (assembly GCF_008704205.1). Taxonomy (GTDB): domain Bacteria; phylum Actinomycetota; class Actinomycetes; order Mycobacteriales; family Mycobacteriaceae; genus Nocardia; species Nocardia colli. Next base: position 757,369 of record NZ_VXLC01000003.1, read on the forward strand.
TCACCGGCCGCGGCCGCATCGACAACCGGCCCGTCGTGGTGATCGCGCACGACCAGACCGTGCACGGCGGTTCGGTCGGCGAGATGTTCGGCCGCAAGGTCGCCGCCGCGATGGAGTTCGCCTACGAGAACGCCTGCCCGGTGGTCGCGATCAACGACTCCGGCGGCGCCCGCATCCAGGACGCGGTGACCTCGCTGGCCTGGTACGCGCTGATGTGCCGGCGGCAGGGCGACATGTCCGGGTATGTGCCGCAGGTGGCCGTCATGCTCGGCAAGTGCGCGGCCGGTTCGGTGTACGGGCCGGTCAACATGGACGTCTTGGTCGCCACGGACAAGTCGTACATGTTCGTCACCGGGCCGGAGGTCACCAAGGAGGTGACCGGCGCCGACGTGAGCGCGGAGGAACTCGGCGGCGCCGCGCCGCTGACCCGCAACGGCACGGTCCACCACGTCGCGCCCGACGAGCAGGCCGCGTTCGACTGGGTGCGTAACTACCTGAGCTACCTGCCGTCCAGCTGCCTGGAGCAGCCCCCGGTGGTGAATCCCGGCCTGGAGCCGGAGGTGACCAGCCATGACCTCGAACTGAATTCGATCATCCCGGATTCGGACAAGGTCGGCTACGACATGCACGAGATCCTGATCCGGATCTTCGACGACGGCGACTTCCACGAGTTGGGCGCGGGTACCGCGCAGAACCTGATCACCGGTTTCGCCCGGGTCGACGGCCGCAGCGTCGGCGTGGTCGCCAACCAGCCGCAGGCGCTCGGCGGCGCGCTGGATGCGCAGGCCTCGGACAAGGCGACGCATTTCATCCGGCTCTGCGACGCGTACGGGCTGCCGATCATCTTCGTGGTCGACACCCCGGGCGTGCTGCCGGGCATCGAGGAGGAACGCAACGGCGTGATCAAGCGCGGCGGGCGGTTCTTCCGCGCGGTGATCGAGGCGACCGTGCCGATCGTGACGGTCGTGACCCGCAAGGCCTACGGCGGCGGCTACGCGGTGATGGGCTGCAAGCAGCTCGGCGCCGACATCAGCCTGGCCTGGCCGACCGCCCGGATCGCGGTGATGGGCGCGGAGAGCATGGTCGGCATCGTCGGGCGCAGGCAGCTCAAGGCGGCCCCGGTCGACCAGCGGGCCACGGTGCGGCAGCAGATGATCGACTTCTACAACGCCACCATGGCCACCCCGTGGATCGCCGCCGAGCGCGGCTACATCGACGCGGTCATCGAGCCGTCGCAGACGCGGCTGGAGATCCGCAAGGCGCTGCGGTTGCTGCGCGAGAAGGACACGGTCAAGCCGAATCCGCGCAAGCACAGCCTGCTGCCGGTCTGACCGCGAGTACCCGGTTGTGTTGGGTCACAACGCAACCGGGTATCAATTCGTGGAGTTTCCGGCGATCACGTTCGCGCCGAACGGCTTCGGGCGCGATGACCTAACGTCGAGGACGTGCCCGGCCGTCGTTCGCCGCGACTCGGGCACGCGACGTGCCCGCCGAGCCTGAACCCTACCCTCGTCCGGCGGGCACGCCGCACTCTCGGTCAGCTGTGGCTGCCCCAGCGCAGATCCGCTGTGGCCCATTCCATTTCCCACATCCGCAGGCGCCGGCGGTCCAGGCTGCGCCGCAGCGCGAAGTAGCAGCCCGCCACCACGATCGTCGCGCCGAGCAGCGCGCCGCCGGTGAGCAACACCGCCTTGCTGAGCGCCTGGGTGCCCGACGGCGGCTCGACGATCTTGTCCGCGCCGTTCAGCCAGATGGTCACCGACTGCCCCGGCTGCACGAGGGTGGTCGATTGATAGTCCTCGGTGTGCACGACGCCGTCGGCGTCCTTCCACTGCACCTTGGCCGGCATGATCGGCGCGTACAGCGGCGCCTTTCCGGTCTCGGTCACCGTCGCGTCGACCTGATGCAGCTGCGCCGTCTTGGCTTGCACCACAGCGGTTTCCGTGTGATACACACTGACGCCCACGGTCAGCACCAGCACCGGAACGACGATCAGGAACACCAGCGCCAGCGTCGCGGCGACCATGGTCTGCACGCGATCTTCTCTGCGGCGCATCGGGTTTCGATCCAGCCCGACGCGGCGGCACGTCCTGCGATACATATTCACCGACCCTGTGGTCATGACGGTGACTCCTCGGTCCGGAATTCGGTGGTGAGTGCGACGAGAGTGGCGAAATAGTCCTCGATGAGATCGGGCAGGGCGCTCGGATCGTCGCCGGCGGCCCAGGTTTGCAACGCCGAGATGAGCAGGCCGGCCCCGGCGGCCACCGCGGTGGCCGGGCGCACGTCCCGTTCCGGGTCGACGTCGAGCCGGGCGGCGATGATCCGCACCGATTCTCGCTGACCTTCGATGCGAATGCGCTGATATCCGGCGAACAGATCGGGTTCGTCTTCGAAGCGCTGGAACAGCGTCCACCGCCGGGCCAGCAACGCGGCGCGTTCGCCGCCGTATTCGACGGCGAACCAGTCGTGTACGGCGTTGCGGTAGGCGAGCAGCGGCGATTCGTGCAGGGGGCGGCGGCAGAGCGCCTCGTTGAACAGGTGAACGTCTTGGTCGACATCGCCGAGGATGGCTTCGGCGATGGAGGTGAAGTGGCGACTGAAGGTGCGCCGGGTGACACCGGCCCGCACCGCGATGTCCTCGACGGCGACCGCGCCGAGCCCCCGCTCGGTGAGCAGGTCGAAGGCCGCGCGCGACAACGCTTCCCGGCTGCGCCTGGTCCGCAGCCGACGGCCATCGAGATCGACACCATCGTCGCTCATGTCTTCAGCTTACCACCTTATTGTCCCAATGGGACAATACTTCGGGCCCAGGGTCGGCTCGTTTCGGGTCGCTCAACGGGGCGGGCTGGTTCCTGCTGAGCGCGCTACGAACTTCGCTTGGTTATCAAATGCCCAATCCGGCCGAGCCGAATCATCAAGGCGGGCGGTGCGGTCAGGCCCGGCGAATGCTGGACGGCTGATCGAGGATCCGCGGCTGGCGGCGGCGCAGCGCCTGCAACAGCGAGATGGTGTACTCCGGCGGCGCGGCGTGCACCGAAAGCTGGTTCGCCACGGCGCGATACGCGTCCAGGTCGCCCTGCTTGTCCAGGTACAGCGCGCTGGTGAGCTGCTGTAGGTAGACGATGTCGGGCAGGTCGACCTCGGCGAAGCGCAGGATGGTGAACGCGCCGTCAGCCAGCGCGGGCCCGCCGACGTGATCGGCCAGCACCTGGACGATGACGTTGTTCTTGGCCACGACCCGCAACAGGTGGTCGATCTGGTCGTTCCACACGGTGGAGCCGCCGATCGGCCGCGACAGCGCCGCCTCCTCGACGACCACCCACAGCTGCGGCGGATTCGGGCGGTCGAGCATCTCCTGACGACGCATCCGCAGCGCGACCCGCCGCTCGATGGCGGGCTGCGGCTCGCCCGAATGGGCCAGCGACAGCAGCGCGCGGGCGTACTCCGGGGTTTGCAACAGCTCCGGCACTGCCCTCGGCTCGTAGGCGCGGACCAGCGTCGCCGCCTGTTCCAGGCCGAGATAGGTGTCGTACCACTTGGGCAGCCAGTCGTTGTCGCGATGCCACCAGCCCGAGGCATTACCCTGCCGGGCCAGTTCGAGGTATTCCTCGCGTTCGGTCGGATCGGTCACCTGGTAGAGATCGAGCAGATCGACCAGGTCGCGCACCCGGAAGCCGGTGCGGCCGAGTTCCAGCCTGCTGATCTTGGAGTCCGAGCCGCGAATGGCCTCGCCCGCATCCTCACGCGTCATCCCGCAGCCTTCACGGAGTCTGCGCAGCCTGCTGCCGAGCATCATCCGCAGCACGGTCGGTCCGCCCGCCGGCGTCACCCCGCCGAGCGGCGAGGAATCAGCCGGTTTTCGCACCTCCGAAGGACGCATTCCTAGAGTCTGCCATGCCGGAGTTACTTGTTTCTACTGACGAAAGACCCTGTGCCGGTGCCGGACCGCGAGTCCACTGGCCGCCCAGAACGCAAAATCCCGGGCCGCGGCGGCCGCCGCGAACGGCGCGCGGACCGAGATCGGCGCAACTACTCAGCGCGGCGCGCTCAGCGCAGCGCGATATCCGCCGTCGCGCGCCCGAACAGCTTGCGGCCGTCACAGGTCGCGGTGAGCGAGATGGTCGCCGTGCGCCGCTCCGGATCGAGCGATTTCACCTTGCCGCGGAACTCGATCTCGCTCGCCTTGGTCGCCGCGACCGGCGCGAACCCGGCGAACCGCACGCCGTAGTCGGTCACAGCGGCCGGATCGCCCAGCCACGAGGTCAGATAACCCGCGCCGAGGCCCATGGTGAGCAGCCCGTGCGAGACGACATCGGGCAGCCCGGCGCTGCGCGCGACTACGTCACTGAAGTGGATCGGGTTCGAATCACCGGACACGCCAGCATAATTCACCAGATCGCCGCGCGAGAGCGGCATCGAGCGCACCGGCAGTTCCAGGCCGACGGACAGGTCGTCGAAGCTGGGGATGGTGCGCGGCGTGCGCTGCCGATCGAGCGGGTCGGCCTGCGCGGGCTCGTCGAAGCACTCGACCACGCCGGCCTCCGCGCCGAGCGCGGCCCGCTGCGCCGCGGCATCGTGGCGGTCGACGCCGGACTGGCCGGTCATGATCACGCCGTCGACCGCGGTCACCAGCTCCGCGGCGATTTCCACGCCGGTCTGCGCGACGGCGGTGGAGGTCGCGGTCTGCAGCAATTCCTTGTGCTGGTTGGTGAGCACGTTCTTGGTCACCATGAAGTCTTTGTCGCCGAACTGCCGGAACGACTCGATGTAGGAGACGCAGTGCAGCTGATCGCCGGCCAGCACCGGGCGGTGCACCTGGATCGACTGCTCGGTCTGCAACACCTGGCCGATGTCGTAGGCGGTGAGCACCGACTCGAACATGTTGCGCTGCATCAGCATCAGCACGATCGAGGTGAAGGTCAGCGGCGCGACCAAGCCGTCGTAGCCCAGCTCGGCGGCGGCGTCCTCGTGCCAGTGCGCCGGATGCTTGTCGTGCACGGCGCGGGCGAACTCGCGGATCTTCTCCCGGCCTACCTCGTAGTGCTCGGTCATCCGGTAATGCCGTCCCACCAGGGCCAGTGCCTGTTCGGACGCGGTGGTCGTGATGTCGTTCATGTGCCTCTTTCGCGAATCCTGGCGTCGAGCTCGCCCGGACCGGCCCACAATACCGAAACGCGACAGGGTCGCATCGCAGGGGCAGCCGGCCCGGACTCGGCCCAGCCGACATCGGGTGCAGGGGTTCGTCCGTGGTAGATCGCGGCAAACGCGGGAAACGCTAACACCGATTACACAGTGGCCTTGACGACGCACCGGACAAGGGGCAAATCATCAGCACTCATTCGGTGCTGGCACACCCTGCAAGCGCTGATCCAACCAGAGCATTGCTTCTGGATATCCAAGAGCAGCCGCGATGACGTGCTCCCCCAGCACGCTCCGATAGACCGACGGCACGCCGAGGCGGCATTGCTCGAGATAGAGATTGCGGGCCCCTTCGGCCGGGATCCAGAATTCCTGCTCGCCGTTATAGATATAGAGCGGCGTACCGGATTTCAGATCCGCCATTTTGGTCACCCGGTAAATATCGTCGGCGACCTCGGAATGCAGCGGATTCGGAATGTTCGCGGCGATATCGATCGGCAGCATGAGCACGCCGATCAGCCCGTAGGTGCTGCCGCAGAAGTTCTTCGCGGGCGAGGTGACCACCCACTGCGCCAGATTGTTCATCCTGGCCAGGATCTCGGGGCGCTCCCGGCCGATGCCGAACACCGCCGCCATGAACACCGCCGAGGCCAGGTTGCCGTTCATGCTCCGGGACAGGATCTCGTAGTCCGCCGGCACGCCGCCCAGCGCGGCGCCGACGATCACGTCCGCCAATTCCGGTGCGTACCCGTCGATCAGCTTCACCGCGCCGTGCGTGGCGATCGCGCCGCCGGAATATCCGGTCATGCCGAATTTGCTCGCACCGAACTCATCCGGCAGCAGACCGCGCACGGCACGGATCGAATCCAGCACCGCGTGGCCCGCGACGACCGGCTCGGCGTAGGCCATCCACGGCCCCTCGTGGTCCGGGATGAGCACCGCGTATCCGCGCAGCGCGGCGACATAGGTGGTGGGCGGGATGAAGTCGGTGGCGCTGGTGTCGGGGTTGAGGCCGTGCGAGAGCGTGTATCCCGGCGTGCAGCTACGGCCCAGCGCATCGATCGGCAGGTTGTTCACCACGACCGGACGCGGGCCAGGGCCTGGCCAAGCCGCGGCCGGAACCACCAACGTGGCGGTCGCGAAGGAGGGTGCGCCGTGTGCGTCGGTGGTGCGGTACTTCAACAATTGCGCGCGCTGGATCGGCAGCAGCATGAGCGGCGCGGTGGTCGCGGTGACGTCACGTGACTCGATGACCTGCCCCGCGGCGTACCCCGCGAGATCGAACGGCCAGGCATCGAAGATCGGATCACCGACGTTGCCCGGCAACGACGCATCGCGCAGCGCGACCAGCGGCGGCGACAGACTGGTTGCCTCCCACACCGGCGGGCCCGGTTCCGGCGCCTGCCCGATCGGCGGCGGCGGAATCACCTGATCGATCAGGTTCTGCACGCCGGGCAGCAGCGAGCCGCCGTCCGGCGGTGGCGGGAGCAGGCCGGGAAACTGTGGCAGCGGGGGCAATTCCGGGAGGGCCGGCCAGCCGGGTGGCGCGGGCAACGGCTCGGCGGCCGCCTGCCCGGTCACTGTCGGGCAGACGATCAGCAGTGCCACGGCAATGGCAGGCAAGCATCTCATGGCACACGCCTTCGGGTGCGGACGTCGGGTTCACCTGGCGGCCAGGGAGTTGCGGCTTCCGCCCCCGAAAAATGCCCCCTGGTTGTACCAGACAGTCAGGCTAACCCGCCGTGCGCGCAACACCGCGCTGAAACGACCGAGTTGTGTGTGACACGTGGCCGAACCGCAACAACCGAGCCGAATGTCGCTGATCACGAATCACTTCGGCGCGGTGTGCGGGTCGAGCGTTCAGCAGTTGCTGGGTGCCGGTTCTCCTCTGAAACGAGCGTCGAGCCAGTTCAACGCATCCGGGATGCCGAGCACCGCCGCGGTCAGGTGATCGGGTACCGGAATCTGCTCGGTCTGCACCTTTGCACCGGCTGCACACCAGCGCTTGTCGGTGTTCACCACGGCGTCTACCGGGATCAATCCGTCGATCGGCGAATGCCATTCGAAGACCGGCGTTTTCGGCACGCCGTCGTAGAGCTCGAGGCTGTTCTCCTCCACCACGCGGCGCGCGGTGCTGTCGTTGATCATCGAGGTCGTCTTCGCGAAATCGAGCGCGCCGTGCCCGGCGCCCGCGGAGAGGATGTCGTTGGTGCAGCTGTTGGCCATCTTCGCGCGCGCCGCGAGGCCGCGATCGTTCAGCTGCTCGCTGAGCGGAAAGCGGTCGGGGTACTCCCGTTCCAGGCCGAGGCCGGCCGCCAGCGCGAGCCCGAACACCGGGTGCGAGCTGAGGCCGAGCGACTCCAGCATCTTCACCAGGTTCATCGGCACGCCGCCCATGGCCGCGCCCGAGATGTTCAGTTCGGGCGCGTACTTCGGTGCGAGCGCGGCCGCCCACGCGGTGGCCATGCCGCCGCCGGAGTAGCCGACCATCGCCACCGGACTCTTCTGCACCTCCAGCTCGGCCACTCGCTGCACCGCGCGGATGCCGTCGAGGGTGATCTGGCCGCCCAGTTTCGCGGCGCCGTAGGCGAAGTTCGGTCCGAGATGATCGGGCAGCGCGACCGTCCAGCCGCGTTGCAGGAGCACATTCCAGCCCGGCGCCTCGCGCACGACCAGGTTCGGATCGTCGGTGTAGAGGACCTTGGAGACCGAGCATTCGGCGCCGAGTCCGTTGATGATGTGCTGAAACGACAGCAGCGGGCCGTCTTTGGCGTGCGTGCGCGGGGTGAGCACCGTGGTGGTCGCCGCGATCGGCTTGTCTTCCGAGCTGGTGGAGCGGAAGCGGACGACGGTGACCGTGGTGTCCGGGAAGATCGGCAGCGGCGGCATCACCCGGGTCGCCAGCACATCGCCGGGCTGCTTGTCCGCGATGTCGGCCGGAGTCGCGTAGAAGGGATCGGGGTCCGGTGCGGGATAGAGGGGCGCGCTGTGCGCGGGTCCGGCCATGGTGGCGACGAGCGCGAGCCCGGCCGCCATGGCGCCGACCGCGCGGATCACTCGTGTGCGGGTCGCTCCCCTGCCCATCGAACGTAGGGCCTGACTCATCGATAGGTGCCTCTCGAATGGTCCAACGTTGTGAGTCATCCTCGACAATTTCGGCACCGAGCGGCAGATAGGGCGGAGATCGTGTTGAGATCTCACAAGTTTGGAGCGACCAGTCTGTGACGGTTATGCGCATTCGCTCGTGACACTGCCCGACCGCCGCGACGCCGTCCTGTGACATGTCCAGCCAACAAGACGGAACATGTTCTCGTCCATGCTGCGGCTCTACCTTTCAGCAGTACCGGCGCGGCTGCCGCGCCCGGCTCGGAAGGAGACGGTGGCATGGATGGCACTGCGCGCAAACTCGCATACCGCGAAGACATCGACGAGATTCCGACGCGGCGGGTCACCGTCTACTTCGACGGCCCGACCCCCGACGACGCGATGATCCTCGAGTACGCGGCCAGCAGCACGGAGGCGTGGGAGTTCACCTCCGCCGCGGTGCACGCCGGGCTCACCGTCACGGTGGACGGCAGGCTGCGCCCGGGATTGCGCCGGCTCCCCTGCCGATCGCTCTGGCACTGACCGGATTTCGGCGCGCCCGCCCGGAAGTCGCCGATTCCCGGCACATTCCGCACATCGGCAGGCAGTGCGAGTTGGCACCGACCGCAATTCCGGCGACCGCTCAGGCGGGCGCCAGAACTCGATGCAGGAAGGCTACGGCATCCGGCAACGCCGCCCGCGCGGCACCGAGGTGATCGCCCGGGTAGAGATGGGTTTCGAGATCGGTGCCGGACAGGCGCAGCTCGGCAAGGAGTTTCGCCGTCAGCGGCGGCGGGACCTCCATATCGGTCAGACCTTGACCGATGAACAGTGGAATCGTGTAGCCGGCGGTGGGAATTCGCATCATCGTCCGGGCCGCTGCCCACAGCGCCGGATCGTCGAGCGGCTTGGCCAGCATGTCGCCGATCGCCACGTCGGCCAGGCGGGCGTTGGCCTCGGTGATGCATTCCGTCTCTACTACTCGCAGCGCTTCCTGACCGGCCGGGGTCAGGTAGCTGTCCACGTCGAGTTCCGGTGCGCTGGCCCGCAGTCCGGCCAGCAGCATGGCGACGTAGGCGGGGGTCTTCTCCAGCGGCAGGCGCGGAATCCACGGTCCGGCAAGCGGAATCAGCAGCTCCAAGTTCGACGGCGGACCGGTGGCGGCCGCGCCGCGCAGCTGGAGTTCCGGCGCGTCGGCCGGACCGAGAGAGGCGGTGAACAGGGCGGCCTGCGCGCCTTGCGACTGGCCGAGCACGGCCCACTCGGTGCCCAGCGTCGGCGCGACCGCCCGTGCGGCCCGGACGCCGTCGATCACGCTGCGGGCCTGCGAGGGACCGTCGAGATAGGGATGCGTGCCCGGCGTGCCGAGCCCGACATAGTCCGAGATCACCACCGCGTACCCCGCGCGCAGCAGCTCCGGGTACAGCGAATCCAGATAGTAGACGCGAGGTTCCAAGGTGAACGCGCACTGATCGGCGATGCCGGTGGTGCCGTGCGCGTAGGCGACGATCGGCCACCCGCCCGGCGGCGGCGGACCCGGCGGCACGTAGACGACGCCGGTGCTCTGCATCGGCCCGCGCGGCCCGCGCGACCAATAGGTCAGCCGCTGCGCCGTCTCCGCGCCGTCGACCCGGAATCGCCCGGTCAGTTCCACCTGATCGGTCACCGTCCCCGGCGTCTCGCCGCCGCTTGCCGCCGCCTGTGGCGCCAACGCGACTCCCACCGAGATCACGACCCCAGCCGCCCCCGCCATGATCCGTGCACACATCATCGAACGACTATCCCCACCGCGACTCCGCGGGGCAAGCCACCACAATCAGTGGCCTATGCGGGGACTGCGCGCCGGTTGCCCGCCCGTCGCCGGGAGTTGTCCGGGCTCGACACCGGGCCGGAAACTGTCGTAGGTACCGGCCGGTCGCTAGGCTCGAAGGGCAGGGCCGGGTTCAGCCACGGCCCGTGCCCGATGGGAAAGGAGCCGGAGTGCGGCACCAGAACCGGCCGTCTCGCCTGCCGCGGCGGACCGACGTCGTATTCCACGCCCGAACGACCGTACTGCTGTGCGCCGCACTGCTGCCGACTGCGGTGGCCTGTGGCGCGAACGATTCCGCCGCTGTATCCCCGGTCACGACAACGGTTTCCGCGACACCGCCGCCGACCTCCGCGAAGCCGGCCGCCACCCCCACCGTCGATCCCTATGCGGGGCTACCGCTCATCGATCACACCGACTGGACCGAGGCCATCGACGGCACGCGGCTCCTTGTCTATCCCACTGTCGCCGGTCGCCGCACCACCACCCCCGGGACCGACGAACGCGCGTGGCAGGAGGTGCTCGGCCGAGCACCCGACGCGAACACGCCCGGCATGCGCGACCAGTTCATCTGCCACTGGGTCTGGGCCCGGCTGGTAGAACCGGACAAGCCGAGTTGGAATCTGGAACCCTGGCGCCCGGCGGTCGGCTACCAGGCCACCGTCGACGCGCGCTGCAACCCGGGTGGCCCCGAACGCTGAACCCGGACCACCCCCGATCGAAAGGACCGACCCCATGCGCATTCTCATCGCAGGCGGACACGGCAAGATCGCTCTGCTGCTCGCCGAGGCCCTCACCCGGCGCGGCGACCAGGTGGTATCGCTCATCCGCAACCCGGACCACGCCGCCGAGGTGACCGCGACCGGCGCCGAGCCCGTGCTGCTCGACCTGGAACAGGCCGGCCCGGAGGACCTGCTCGCCACCGTAGCCGGTTCGGACGCAGTGGTTTTCGCGGCGGGCGCGGGACCGGGCAGCAGTGCCGAACGGAAGTACACTGTCGACCGGGACGGCTCCGTCCGGCTGGCCGACACCGCCGAACGGGCGGGCGTACGGCGTTTCGTGCAGATCTCCACGATGGGCGCCGGTCAACCTCCCGCACCCGGGAGCGACGACATCTGGGCCGCCTATATAGACGCCAAGACGCAGGCCGAAGTCGATCTGCGCGAGCGTGCGCTGGATTGGACGATCCTGCGGCCCGGCCGGCTGGTCGATTCCACGGGGACCGGCCTGGTCACGCTGGCCGCGCCGCCGGTCGGGCGCGGCGATGTCCCGAGGGCCGATGTCGCCGCCGTCATCGCCGAACTACTGCCCGCGACCCACACCGCCGGCACGACACTCGAACTCATCGCCGGCGACACGTCGATCGACCGGGCCGTCGCGACACTTGCCGACCGGGCAACTTCGGCCGATGCCGCCCCCCTTGCCGATTGACGTTCACCTTCTCGTTAGGAGTGAGCAACCTTGTTCAGCCGCATCGTATCCATGAAGATCCGGGAGGGATCGCGCGCCGACTTCCTCGACGCCATCTCGCGCAGCGCCGTGTCCGCACTGCGGGACGAACCGGGTTGCCTGCGTTTCGATGTCTGCGCCGATCGCCTCGACCCCCATCGATTCTTCCTCTACCAGCTATATACCGATGACGAGGCAGCCGAGGCGCATCGCTTCACCGACCATTTCCTGGCGATGCGGGCGGCCGCTGACCGATATGTCGAACCGGGTACCCAGATTCACTACAGCACAGACGTTCTTTTTGTGAACTGATCGTCTTATTGGTACACGGTGTCAGCAAACAATCAGACGCCGAATCCCGCACGTGCGCTTGCAAATCGATCGTGCAGATGTACTTGCATCTGAAAGGTGCAGCGACCTAAACTCAGTCGCGCAACGCTTTACAGGGGACAACCAGGGGAGGCCGGATGGTCGAGCCGAAGGCCGCAGTCGCCGTGGGTCCGCCGCCGCCAAACGTCAGGGGCGTTCGAATGAACCAACCACTTTCCGGCGCTCGGCTCGGAATAGCCGCCGCCGCACTGGTCGACAAACCAGCGAACGGTACAAAAATGAGCACACCGTCGGCCCGTAGCGGCCAAAGGAACACCGCGTACTCGCGGGAAACCGCCGTCGCGTTCGTCATCGATGCCGTCGAGTCCAAGGGTGCGGCCACCCGGCACGATTTCGATATCGATCGGATCGTGACCACGGCGCACGATGTGGTCGACGACTGGGACTTCCATACGATGCAGCCGTCGACATTCTGGCGGATAGCCTCCAGCTTCATCAGGCAGTGAGACTTCCGGGCATCCCGATGTCCGATGAAGGCCGAATTGCCTTGTGCCGCAAGCGCTGAGCCAACTAGCTCCACTGGCGATGATCTACCCTCCGGCGCAGGGTTTGCGGCACAAGGCACTGAGGCGCCGAATCGGATCGAGGTGCCCGTCGGCGCACGTGCTACCTGGTGACGTCCCCGCGTTGAAGTGCACTGCGCCCGCAGCGAATCCGGCTGCGGCGGCGTCGAGTTGCGCGATGCGTGGAGCGGAACACCCTGCGCTGTCAGGGAATTGCACCGTGGCTGTGTCGGATCGGACCATGCCGGTGCCGAATCTTCTTGCGCGCGTGCCGAGTTGTCGGGCGTCGAGTTGTCGCGTACCGAATCGCACAGCGCCGGTACCGAATTGCAGTGCGCCTGAGCCGAACCGGCACAGCCCGCCGACTGCCTGCCCCGTGCCGAATCCCGGCGTCCGGCACTCCGCACCGTTCGCCATGACGCCCGATCACTCCATGTCATCGGTGCGGCATCGCACTGGTCTCCCCCACCGATTCGCTCTGTGTCGCATGCGCTTATCCACCGAGCGGGTAGTAGAGACAGCGGGCGTGGGGGCGCATTCCTGGTAGCTGATCGTGCACTGGATCGTTCAGCACGCGACGTGTCACGTGACATCCCCGGCGGGTAGGTAAGCTGCGCAGATTCGCGCACAGAAACCGGGCCCTCTCGAACCTCGCGGCACCGAACAGCACTCGCCCCAGGCCACCACGGCCGGCTTCGTGACGCGTGGCGTTCTGGTTTATGCGTAGTGCCGGGTTCCCCCATGATCCCCTCTCGGGCGATCAGTAACCGTAGCCCTCGGCATACTTCCCGAGGATCTCTATCGACTTCTCCGGCCGCTCGGCCTGCACGCTCAGTCGATCCATCACCGACAGATACAGCGCGAGGTCTTGCCGCCGATCCAAATACAGTGCGCTGGTGAGATGTTCGAGGTAAACGATGTCCGGCAGTTCGGACTCGGCGAAACGGAGGATGCTGAACGAGCTGCCCGCGGCGGCATGTTCACCCGCCGAGTACGGCAACACCTGAACGGTGACGTTCGGCATCTCGGCGAGCTTGATCAGGTGCTCCATCTGCTCGCGGTGCACCCGGGGTCCGCCGACCGGCCGATGCAGCGCGGCCTCATCGATCACCGCCCACACAACCGGCGGATCCGATCGATGCAGGATCTCTTGCCTGCGCTGTCGTACCTGGACCCGCCGATCGGTGTCGGCATCCTCATACCCGAGTGCCACTACCGCCCTGGCATATTCGGGTGTCTGCAGTAGTCCGGGAACAAGATGCGCTTCGTACGTGCGGATCTTGCTCGCTGCCTGTTCGAGACCTAGGTAGGTGCCGAACCACTGTGGCAGCAGATCGCTGTAGCGATGCCACCATCCGGGTTCGTTTGCCTGCCTGGCCAGATCGAGGAACCGCTCCCGCTCGTCGATGTCGTCGACACCGTATAGCGACAGCAAGTCCCGGATATCGCGTTCCTTGAAACCGGTGCGGCCCAACTCGAGACGACTGATCTTGGCGTGCGAGCCACGGATAGCGTCGCCCGCTGCCTCGCGGGTGATTCCTCTGGCCTCTCGCAGCCTGCGCAACTGGCCACCCAGTGCGATACGAAGCACTGTCGGACCACGTTCCGCGACAACGGGATGCACCTGACCATCGTCGTCGGGTTCAGCGATCATTGAGTTCGTCTCCGATACTCGGGGGTTGCCCACAGTGTGTCACAACCACCTGTCGCGAAACACACCGCACCGATCGCTTATGTTACCGCTCAACTCGTCAGATAGTCGAACTCCCCGGCCTTCGCGCCGCGCACGAACGCATCGATTTCCGGGCGGGTGTAGAAGAGCACCCCGCCTTCGGGATCGCGGGAGTTCCGCATGGCTACCTGGCCATTGGTCGCCTCGGCGACCTCGACGCAGTTCCCGCTCGGGTTGCTGTACGTGCTCTTGCGCCATGAGCCAGTGACTTTGTTGGTGGATGTTTCCGACATGTTCCCCACTCCTCGGTTGTGCCAACTGTGGCCAATCAGTTCGTGCAGATGCACGCTCAAACGTTCTTGCATTTGCACCAACAGTTTGGACGATAGCACGAAGTTCGCCACTGCGCGCCTACTAATTCGGACCACTCGGTCCGAGATCTGAGACACCGACGTTTCGGCCAACGAACCGACTGGTCAGCAGGTGAACGAGAGCATCCTGGAGCGTTGAATCTTGTACTGTCCCAGGGCAGATCGGATGAATCAGTCATTCGCGACAACCCCCGATGCGCACCGCCGACACCGGCCCGCATCGGCGTTCCAGAGGAGCCTCACCCCATGCCAGAAGAGGACAACAGCCCCGTGATCCGGACCGACATTCCGCACTCGGCGCGCATCTGGAACTACTGGATGGGAGGTAACGATTACTACGAGATCGACCGGATCGCGGGTGACGCCGGCATCGAGATCGACCCCGAGATCGTCACCATGGCGGGGCAGTCGCGGCAGTTCCTGATCCGCGCGGTCCGTTACCTCGCCGGCGAGGCGGGCCTGCGTCAGTTTCTCGACATCGGTACCGGACTGCCGACCATGCAGAACACCCATGAGGTCGCCCAGGCGATCGCGCCGGAGGCGAAGGTCGTCTATGTGGACAACGATCCAATGGTGCTCGTTCAGTCAAGGGCCCTGTTGACCAACACGACTCGCGAAGGCGTGACCACCTATATAGAGGCCGACTACAACGATCCCGGGCTCATCGTCGCGGATGCGCAGAACATATTGAACTTCGACCAGCCGATCGGCGTGATGTTCATGGGGGTACTCGGACACGCCGCGTCCTATGCGGACCTGCTGCGTGTCGTACGAACGATCATGGCCGCCGTGCCATCCGGCAGCTACCTCGTCCTCTGGGACGGCACCGACGACAGCGCGGAGTACGTGAAGCTCTGCGAGAACTACTCCGGCACCGGCGGCGCGCCGTACGTCCCGCGATCCAAGGACGAACTCCGCGGCGTCTTCGACGAGCTCGAACTCGTTGCGCCAGGGTTCGTTTCACTCACGCAGTGGCGCACCGAGCCGGACGAGAAGGCTCTGACCAGGCCGATCTCTGCCTACTGCGGAGTAGCTCGCAAGCCGTAGCCCGGCCGCGGGGTCCGACGGCGGTCGGCGACGACCGCCGTTTCGCTCGATTTCGGCCCGAGTTCATTCGCGCCGTGAGTGCAAATGTACTTGCATCTGTAAGCGACAGCGGCATAGACTCGGTCACATATTCGGGGAGGTACGCAGGGAGATTCGAGCCGGCGGCGCCTACACAGCAACTCCCCACACGCCACACGCGAGGGGCGGTCGAATGAGCCAGCCATTCCGGACTCCCCGCCGGGTTGCCGTCATCGGCACCGGCGTCGAGACTTTGCGGCAATGTCCCGCTCCGGTTCCGGTGTCCGACTGCGGTGTCGAACCACCCGGCCTCACCTATCGGCAGGCGCGCGACATCCTGTCCGCCCACGAGGTCCATGGACCGCAGTGCAGGCAGTGGCTGGCCGCGGCCGCCTACCTCTCCGCCGGCCTCGACGACGAGTAGTCGTTCGAATCCGTTGGCACGCATCGATGTTCGCAGCTGCCGAACATTCCACGCAGCATAACCCGGATGCGCGCCGCCGTCCCGGCACAGTGCGATGTCACGAATAGGTCACCCGATAATGCCGTAGGCTCCCAATGGATCTCGCCGATAACTCCCCCGGCGCAGAACCCTTTCGTATAGTGAGCCGAACGATTCGGGCACAGTTCTATTACGCCCGACGTGGCAATGGAGCGACCCGAATGACCTTCTCCGCGCTGCATCTTCCCGCTGATTCGTCCGACACGGCCCTGGAAATCGGTGGCCAGCCGGCTTCGGTGCCGTTGCAGAACACCGACCGGGTGGCCTCCCGGATGGTGGGTTATTTCGCCACCTGCATGGCGCCATGCCGCACCCTGCCCGGCGAACAATTGCGCGGGGACGTCACCAAACTCACCCGCAGCTGCCTGGGTTTGGTCGCCGAAATGTTCGACCGGCGTACGGTTCCCGGCGACGAACAATTCGGCGAGGTCCGCGAGGCCGCCGCCCAGTGGGCCCGGGAAGGCGTGCCGCTCAGCACTATTCTGCGCGGCTACCACGAAGGCGTGCGCATCGCGTTCGGCCTGGTCACCGCGCCGGCCCGGGCGGGTGACGTCGACCAGCTGCTGGTCGCCACGGATCTGATGCTGGAACTACTGGAGGCCGTCACGGCGGCCGTGGCCGATGCCTACGTCGACGAGCAGCATCTCGTCGCCAAGGAACACCAGACCGCCGCCCAAACCCTCGCCTCCGCGCTGCTGAGCGGCCGTGGCAGTTCCGCCCTCGCCCGGCAGGCCGGCATTCCGATCGCCGACGCGTATCAGGTAGTCGCCCTGTCCCTTTCGGAACATCCGGACGAGCGCGACGCCCGGGTCGACGCGAACGTCGCCGCCAGGCGCAAGCTACGCAGGCTGCAATCCGCACTCGCCACCGTCTTCGCCTCCCGCGCGCTCGCGCTGCTCAGCACCAAGGGCGGCACGATGCTCATCCCGGTCGGCGAGAACGGCGAGGCCGCCATGACCGCCGAGACACTGGCGCAACTGGCCGAGGCCGCCGAGGTGCCGCTCACCGCGACCGTGGTCGCCAGCGATACCGACGAGGTGCCCGAATCCGCCGACCAGGCACACGAATTGCTCAATCTGGTGCGCGTCGGTGGCAAGCCCCCTGGCCTCTACGAAATGGCCGACCTGGCCGTGGAATACCAACTGACCCGGGGTGGCCCGGCAACCCGGCGGATCGCCACCATCCTCGACCCGCTCGAGGCGCACACCGAACTGTTCGAGACCATGCGCGCCTACCTCGCCAACGACATGAACCGCCAGCTCACCGCACGCCAGCTCTACGTTCACCCCAATACCGTCGACTACCGGCTGCGCCGGATCGCCCAGCTGACCACCATCGATCTCGCCACCTCGGCGGGGATCTCGCAGGCCGCCATCGCCCTGCTCGCCCGCGATCTGGACAACAGCGTCACCCGCCGCTTGTGACCGGCGCGTGACCTGTAACGGATTCGTGCTGGTCACCGGAGCACAAGCTTGGGATCCTGAAACTGCCGCGGACACTGGATGGTGAAAGTATGCGAATAGCCGAGATATTGCGCAGAAAAGGTAGCGACGTCGCCACGATCGCACCCGACACGACAATTCGAAGCTTGTTGGCCACCTTGGCCGAACACAATATCGGCGCGGTTGTCGTGTCACGTGACGGGGAAGGGATCGTCGGCATAATCTCCGAACGCGACGTGGTGCGCAATCTGCACGCGCGTGGAGCGGAGCTGCTCGACACCCCGGTTTCGGAGATCATGACCACCGACGTGCGCACCTGCGCGCCCGACGACCGGGTCGACGGACTACGAAACACTATGACCGAGCATCGGATTCGGCACCTGCCCGTCGTCGATCAGGGCCGGTTGATCGGCATCGTCAGCATCGGCGATGTGGTGAAGAGCGCGATCTCCGAGCTGGCCACCGAGCGTCAGCACCTGGTCGAGTATCTCCAGGGTAAGTACTGAGCCCGGCGGCCCGCGGTCGTCGCTAGGCGCTGCCGAGGTCGGCCGAGAGCCAGTGCTCGGGTCGCAGGTACACCACGACCTGATCGCCGAAGCCGGCTGCCTGCTTCAGGTAATGGTCGACGGCGTCACCGCTCAGATAGCGCTTGACCATTTCCACGTGCAGTTCGTCGGTCAGCGGAACGATCCTGGACACCGAGCCCTCGACCGAGACATACCGAGTGGTCGGTTCGCTGCGCTGCACCATCAGGGTGAAACGCCCGGCCTCCTTGATCAACCGGAGTTTCCGGGAGTCCGCCCCGGTCATCAGCCACGGCTCGGATCCGGGCTCGTACTGGTACCAGATGGGTATCGATAGCGGGCCCCGGCCGGCGCCGCCGGCCACGGACAACGCCGCGACGTGCGGCTGCGCGAGGAACTCTTGACGCTCTTTCAAGGTCAATGCCATGGCTCCACCCTAGTGGGTGAAAGCCGTTGCCCTCGATAACCTTCGAAGACGCCGGTAAAAGTGCGTATCGTGGGTGGCGTCCAACGCACCTTGTGAACGGGTTTTGCGGAGGGAGCGTCACGTTGCGATCCCATGCCTCGAGGCCGCATTTCGCGTGGGCCGCCCCGGCAGACTTGCGCAAGCTCTTCCCCGCACTGGCCGAATCCACCGAGATCTATCTCGACAGCGCCGCGACCACGCAGAAGCCGCTGCCGGTCATCGAGACCATTCATCGTTATCACAGCTCACGAACCGCCAATGCCGGCCGCGGCACCTATCCGTGGGCGACCAGTCTCACCACCCGGTTGAGCCGGATCCGGGATCGCACCGCGGCGTTCATCGGCGCGCAGTATCCGGACGAGGTGGTCTTCACCGGTGGCGCGACCGCGGCGCTCAATGCCGTCACCCTGTCCTGGGGGCTGGCCGCGCTGGAGGACGGCGACGAAATCCTGTACAGCCCAGCCGATCACGCCTCCAACGTGCACCCCTGGTACCACCTACGCGGCCTACTCGCCCGGTTCGGGCGGCGGATCGAACTGGTCCCCTACCGGGTGACCGGCGACGGCGAGGCCGACACCGCCGACATCCTCGCCAAAGTCACCCCGCGCACCCGGTTGATCACCACCAGCCATCTGCACCACGTATACGGCGGCCTCACCACCCTCGCACCACTGCGCGGCCTGCTCGACCCCGAGATTCTGCTGTGCTACGACTGCAGCCAGAGCGGCGGGCACGTGCCGGTGGACGTCACCGAACTCGGCGCGGATTTCGCGATCTTCGCCGCGCACAAGATGTTCGGCGCGCCGGGAACCGGAATCCTGTACTGCCACAGGCGAGTCCACGCTAGTCTGGTGCCATTCCTGCCCGGCGGCAACTCGGGGGTGCTGGTGAGCGAGGCTGGACTGATTCCGGCGGCGATGCCCGCGCTGCTCGAGGGCGGCACACAGAACATCCCGGGCATTCTCGCGCTCGGTAGCGCGCTGGAAGTGCTGGAGTCCTTCGACATCGGCGCCATCGAGGAACACAATCGCGAGCTGACCCTGCGCCTCATCGACGGCCTGCGGCCGATCGACGGCCTCGACTTCCTGCCCGGGCCCGCGCACGCGCCGAACGCGGTCGGCTACGGCATCACCTCCTTCACCCTCGACGGCATTTCCACCACCGACCTCGGATTCGTGTTGAGCGAGCTGGGTTTCCTGGTCCGCACCGGACTGCACTGCACGGTCGCGCTCGCGGACAGCGCCGCCGGCGCCCGGCTCGCCGACGCCGACGACTCGGTGCGGGTCAGCACGCACATCTACAACACCACCGACGAGATCGACCGATTCACCCAGTGCGTCAAGACGATTGCCGAGGAGGTCAGATGACCATGGACACCCCGCGCTACGACCGGCGGGCCGCGTCCCGGGTGCTCGCCGGGCTGGCGCAGCCGGGTCTGTTCGCGGCGCCGGTGCCCGTCCCCGACCGGCGCAGGTTCGAATTCACCTGCACCGCACTGCATACCGAGCCGAACAGTCACCTCACCTACTCGCAGCGGCTGTACCTGGAACGGTTCATGCGGCCCTGCCGCGCCTACCAGGTCACCAGCGCCACGCACCGGATCACCTGGACCGACAGCGACGGCATCCCCAATACCGGGCACTATCGCGCCGACGGCCTCGGCCCGCTGATCCCGATCGCCATGCGCGAGACCGTACTCGCGCTGTGGCACGCGCTGAGCGCGAATACCGCGTTCGCCGAACGCATTTCCGCGCTGGGTCCGCGCGAGCACGCGATGCTGGACGGCACCACCACCGATCACGACCCGATGGACATCTTCCGCGTCGGGATCGAGGCCGCCGGGCGGGCGCTGGCCCAGCACGCGCTGCTGGCCAGGCAGACGCCGTATCGCGGCGCGGCCGAATTCGCCTTGGGCATGCACGAATCCGGCCTCTTCTCGGCCGTCGCCACCCGCTGGTATTGGGAGTTGCAGGCCTCGACCTACCGGCGCGGGATGATTCCGGTGACCCTGATCGCGCAGCCCGACGGCACGGTGCGCTACTCCGCCGAGACCGTGGCGACGCTGCGCGCGATGAAGGACGCCACGATTTCCGACGCGCACACGGTGATGCGCCGGGCCACCCACGTCGAGGGGCTCAGCATTCCGGAGGCGCTGGCCAAATATCACGACGACCTCGACCTCATCTCCCGCCAGTACGCACTGCTGCCGGCCGGGACCAGGCCGGCCTGCCTGGCCGCGATGCCGCACCACCTCGGCGGCGGGCATTACAGCATCCTGCCGGTGGTCGTCGATCAGTTCGTCGCGGTGTTCGCCCAGGTCGCCGGGCGCTGCGACCTCGTCGAGGTGAGTGCCGAGCTGGACGCCGACACCGCCGATCGGGCGGCCACCGCCGAGGACCAGGTCTTCTATGTGCCAGATATGACCTGCAAGCACTGTGTCCGGACGATCGGCGGGGTACTGGAGTCGATGGACATCCGGGTGGTCGAGATCGATCTGATCAGCAAGCGGGTGGTCGCCGAGTTCCGCAGTCCGCGCAACCGGGCCAGGGCCTTCGAGGCCATCCGGGACGGCGGTTACAACCCGGTCGCCGAGCGGCCGGAGATCGCCGCGGAGGGCGCGCCGGCCGCCCAGCCGTCGGAAACCGCGGTATGACGGCTCCGACACCGGCGCTGCCCGCGAAGATCGATCCGCTGGTGCGCGCCTTCCTCGATACCCCGGGCGCCGTGGCGGCGGCGCTGCATCGGTTCGGATCGCCGGTGCACCTGGTGTTTCCGCAGGTGTACGCGGAGAACCTCGCGCAATTCCGTTCGGTGCTCGATCGGCTGCTGACCCGGTATCGAATCTGCTACGCGCACAAGGCGAATCAGTCTCGGGCGTTCGTGCGGACGGCGGCGCGGGCCGGGATCGCGATCGATGCCGCGTCACCGCAGGAGGTGGCCAGCGCGGTCGCCGCCGGGTTCGGCACCGAGCGGATCGAGGTGACCGGGCCGAAAGGTGAGGTGTTCCTGCGGGATCTGATCGAGCGCGGCATCACGATCAACGTGGACAACCTGTGGGAGTTGGCACGGATCCCCGAGTTGGCCGGTAATCGCGCCGAAGTGCCGGTGCTGCTGCGTGTTTCGGGCTTCGATGACGCGCAGGTGAGCCGGTTCGGGGTGCCGCTCGGTCACGTCGAGCGGGCGTTGGAGTTGCTGGCGGCGCATCGGGACCGAATCACGTTCCTCGGGTTCGCGTTTCACCTCGACTCGGGCGACACGGGTGAACGGATTCGCGCCATCGATGCGTGTCTGGCATTGGTCGAGCGGGCGTACGGCCACGGGCTGACGCCGTCGGTGCTCGACATCGGCGGCGGGTACCGGCAGGTGTTCACCGCCGACGCCGATCGGTTCGACGACTATGTGCACGCGCTGCGCGAATCGCTGCTCGGCCGCGGCGAGCCGATGAGCTGGGGCAGCAACACCTTCGGCTATCACGTCGGCGGTGGCGCGGTGCACGGGATTCCGGTATTCCACAAGTACGCCAACACGATTCCGCCGACCACGATGCTCGAGGACCTGTTCACCGCGCCGCTGGAACGGCACGGCGGACGCACGATCGCCGAGGTGATCTCGGACAATCTGCTCGATCTGTGGCTGGAACCGGGCAAAGCGCTGGTCGATCACGCGGGGGTGACGGTGGCCACGGTCGAATTCGTCAAGGAGATCGCCGACGGCACCGTGCTGGTCAATCTCGATCTGAGCCGCGACTCGGTGACGCCGGCCGATCAGGAGGTGATGGTCGACCCGATCATCCTGCCGCGGCAGTATCCGACCGAAACAACTCCTGTCGGTGTGTATTTCGCCGGACGGCTCTGCCTGGAGCGTGATCTGATCACCAATCACAAGGTGTGGCTGCCGAATCGACCGAGCCCCGGCGATCTGGTGGTGTTCCCGAATACCGGCGCCTACCACATGGATCTGTCCGCGGCGACGGCGTCCATGCGGCCGCCGCCGATCAAACTGGCGGTCACGCACCGCGGCAATGACTTCCAGGTGTGCCCGGACGCCGAGTACGCACCGGACCCGCCGATCGAGCACCACACCGCACCGCGACGTTCGCCGCGCATACCCACCGAGGCGTCCTGATGCGCTACGACCACATCACCGAACTCATCGGCAACACTCCCCTGCTGCGGCTCGACCCCGCGGTGCACGGTCTGCCCGACGTCGAGTTGTACGCGAAGCTGGAGTCCTACAACCCCTTCGGCTCGGTCAAGGACCGGGTGGCGTGGGGCATGATCCGCGACGAGTTCGACGCGATCGTGGCCGGTGGGCAGACGTTCATCGAGGCGTCGAGCGGCAATACCGCGAAGGCGCTGCGGATTCTCGGCGCGATGCACGGCGTCGGATTGCGGGCGGTGACCAACCGGATCAAGGTCGCCGAGGTGCGAGATCTGTTGCAGCTGCTGGGCACCGAGATCGTCGAGCTGCCCGGGCTGTCCGAGTGTCCCGATCCGACCACGCCGAACGACGTGTATTCGGTGATCGAGGCGACCATGGCGCAGCAGCCGGACGCCTACTATCACCCCTCGCAGTACACCAACGAGAAGAACATCGAGGCGCACCATCACGGCACCGGCCGGGAGATCCACGAGGACCTGGCCGCCGACGGCATCAACCGGGTCGACTACCTGATCGGCGGGCTCGGCACCACGGGTTCGACCCGGGGAACGGCCACCTATCTGCGCAAGCACAATCCCGAATTACGCACCGTCGCCGTCGTTTCCGACCGCACCGACTTCATTCCCGGGATCCGCTCGGAGAGCGAGATGTGGGATGTCGGCCTGTTCCAAGCCGACTTCTACGACGACATCGTGACCGTCGAGGCCGGGACCGCGGTGGACGCGACACTGCGCCTCGCGACCGGTTACGGCATCCTCGCCGGGCCGACCAGCGGGGCCAGCTACGCGGCGGCGTTGGAAACCCTTGCCGCAGCGAATATTTCGGAGCGCGCGGACGGGCCGATCGTCGCCGTCTTCATCGTCTGCGACCGGCTGGAACCGTACCTGTCCTACATCAAGAAGCGCAGGCCGGAGCTCTTCGACCGCGCGGCCCACCGGCCGTCCCCGACCGCCACGGAACAGGCTGCGACGCCGGCCCTTTCGCCCGCAGAACTGGCCGAGCTGGACCGCACCGGCAAGCCGACCATCGTGGACACCCGCGGCTCGATGGCCTACCGGATCGGGCACGTGCCCGGCGCGCTGAACATCCGCGACGACCAGCTCGACGACATGTTCGCGCACGGCGTCCCGTTCTCCCGGTCGCGACCGCTGGTGTTCGTCTGCCCGGTGGGCGAGCTGTCGCTGCGCTTCGCCACCCGGGCCAAGCAGGCCGGTTACGACGCGAGCAGCCTGGCCGGCGGCATCGTTGCCTGGCGGGATGCCGGGCTGCCGCTGGAAAGTGGCGGGTGACGCGCGCGGGCCATCCGCCAATTCCGCGCGTGTCACTTTCGCGTCGCGCGGAGACTACTCAGCACGCGCGCAACCCAGCGCTATCCACGTCCGAGAGAGATGATTCATCATGTACCGGTCGAAGAAAACCGTCGCCGCCGCACTGACCTCGTTCGGCGCCATCACCGGGGCGCTGGTGCTCACCGCACCCGCCGCGCCGGCCGCGGTCACCGCGGTCGGAGTGGCGCCAGGCCTCAGCTTCGGCAGCTCCACCGCGTTCGGCACCACCTGCTCCTACATCGCGACGGCCACCGCGGCGCCCGGCGACGTCGTCGGCTTCTTCGACGCCACCGGCGTCTTCGATCCCGGCGGCTGGATCACCGTCCCGTCCTCCGGCACGGTCACCGCGAAGTGGACGCCGCTGGTCCCCGGCAATCACAGCGTGTTCGCGGTGCACAATTCGGGCGCGTTCGTCTCGACCACAGCGACCGTCGGCAACGGGGTCAACGTCGGGCCGGTCTGCCTGGTCCTGCCCTGAGCGAGCCCGCGGTCAGCAGCGGATCGACCGGGCCGCGATAGCCGTCGGCCACGGTGGCGACCGTCGCGGTGAACAGTGCCACGATCTCCACCGCGGTCGCGTGGTCGAACAGCGCGGTGGGATAGGTGAATACCCCGTCCACCCCGGCGGGCGCGCCGACCCGGTCGTACCGCTCGACCAGGCCGAATTCGAGGTCGTGCTTCGCCCGGGTCACGCCGGTGGGAACCTCGGTGACGGCCTGTCCATCCGGGCAGGCCGGAGCGGCGCCGCGTTGCAGGATCAGCGTGGCCTGGAACAGCGGGCAGCTGGCGTCCTGCAGCAGGCATCGCCGCAGGCGCGGGTTCGGCGTGTCCGGGTGGGCGAACGCGGCCAGGGTGACCCGGCGGACCTGTTCGAGCAGTTCGTCCAGGTCGGCGGCGCGGTCAAGGCGGATGCGCAGCAGGACGTCGTCGGCGAAGTTGCCGACCAGGTCGTCGAGCAGGCGGTGGTCGCGACCGGCCACCGCCGTCGCGAGGGTGACATCCGTGCTGCCCGCCAGCGCGCCGACGACGATCGCGAACGCCGCCTGCAACACCATCAGCAGGCTCGCGCGCGCCTGCTGTGCGCGCAGGAGCAGCGCTCGATGCACCGTCGCGTCGAATTCGACCGGCACGGTGGCTCCGGAACTGTCCCGGACCCTGTCCTTCGGATGTTCTCGTGCGCAAGCGAATTCGAGCACGGACGGACGACCGGCCAGCGTATTGGCCCAGTAGCGCAATTGCTGTGTCGCCCGGCTCCACTCGTCGCCGTAGTCGCCGAGCTGGGCGTGCTTCCACAAGGTGTAGTCGGCGTAGGCGACCGGCAACGGCGGCCACCCCGGCGCTCGGCCCGCGCGCCGCGCGAGATAGGCGGTGGCCAGGTCGCGCATGAGCGGCGCGACGGATCGGCCGTCGATCGAGATGTGGTGCGCGACGAAGATCAGCACCAGGTCGTGCGGGCCCAGCACGCACACCCGGGCACGGAAGGGCAGCTCGGTGCCCAGATCGAACGGAACCGCCGCGAATTCCTCTATACGGCAGGGCAATTCGGCCTCGGTCGACACGACGACCTCCAGCACGATCACCGCGTCGGCCGAAGGAACGACCACCTGGATCGGCCCCGAGGCGGTCGCCGGATAGCACGTGCGCAGCGGTTCGTGCCGGTCGACGACATCACCCAGGGCGACGGTCAGCGCGGACAGATCCACCGGCTGACCCGAAATGCGCACGGCGCGTGCCACATTCCAGTCGCTCGACGCGCCGTCCGGCGAATGCCACATCCGCTCCTGCGCCGGGGCGAGCGGTATCTGCGCCGGACGCGGTCCACGGGCGAGCACCGCCCGCCGCCTGGCCGGCCACCGAACGGCTTGGCGCAGCGCATGATTCGGCGGCACACCGTCGATGTACTCCCCCGGTCTGACCCCCGCCGCGGAGCCGTCCACTCGCCATTACCCTCCGCTGCCCGGCCTGACTGATCGGCGCACGCTATCGAGCCCGGGTGAACCGATCGTGGCCGCGGGATGGACGTCCCGAATCCGAAACGGCAAGACCCCGATATCCGGGGCGCGCCGCCTTTCCGCCGATCGCACCGGCCATCCGCTGCGGGTCGGGCCGGTCGCCGCCGACCAGGCACTAGTCTGGTGCGGTGCAATCAGGCCAGGAAGCAGACGACGACGCGGGCCCACGGATCTGGGGCGGCACGACCCTCACCGAACGCCGGGAGGCCCGCCGCACCGCGCTACTCGAGGCCGCGCTGGATCTGATCGGCGAGGCGGGTGCCAGCGGGGTGACCATGCGCGCGGTCTGTCGCCGGGCCAACCTCACCGACCGGTACTTCTACGAGAGCTTCACCAGCCGCGACGAACTGCTGGACGTGCTCTACCGGCAGGTGGCCGAGGAATTCCTGCAACCGATGACCGCGTTCGCCGCGACCGACGAGCCGACCCGCGACCGCGAACTGGCCCGGATCCTGGTCGACAAGGTGCTCGACGACCCGCGCAAATCCCGGCTGTTCCTGGTCGAGCCGTACTCCAGCACCGGCCTCGGCCAGACCACCATCTCGGTGATGCCGGTGTTCACCCGGCTCATGCAAGATCACCTGTTCTCCCACATCGACGATCCGGTCAAGCGCAGGCTGGCCGCAGTCACCATGGCCAGCGGCAACGCGGGCATGTTCTCCGCCTGGCTCAACGGCTCGCTGCGCGCCACCCGCGACGAGATCACCGACCACTGCGTCGCGGTGATCACCGCGTACCGCTCGCTGTACAAATCCTGATCCGCCGCGAGCCGGGCTCGCGCACAACGTAATTCGGCATGCCGATGCGACCGCGATCACATCCGGGTTGCCAATGCTTCCGTTCGGGTGTTTACTGGCCAGCGCAAGGTGCCGATCGTTCGCTGAGGCTCCTTCACGGAAACAGGCCAGCGACCCCGAACGTCGAGAGACGCCCCGGGTCAGGACAGATCTCCCCGGATTAAGGGGTGATCCCGATTGGCTCCCGGTCCCCGGGTTTACGCCGTGAAGTGCCAAAGGTCTTACGAGGAGACGTGCTTTACCGGCGTTTTTGTCGGATTTCACTGCTGCGCTCTGCAACGATCACGTACGTACCGTGCGGTATTTGCCGTGCGCAGATGGACGAAGGAGGTGAGCCGGATGCCCGGCGGTAATTATCCGTATCCCCAGTTTGCCAAGTATTCACCCGGTGACACCTCAACAGCCGATTTCATTTCGGGATCTACCCCGTAACCTGCTGTTTTCGACGGTGCGCTGACGATTGTTCAGGGAGTGCGGTCATGACGACAGTGGAAATGATCCTGCGGCTGCTCGCCGGGGTCGGCCTCGGCGCGGCCATCGGCTTCGAGCGGCAATACCGGGCCCGGATGGCGGGCCTGCGCACCAATGCGCTGGTCGCGGCGGGCGCCACGCTGTTCGTGCTGCTGTCGGCGCACGGCTTCTCCGGCGGCGACGCCGACCCGACCCGGGTGGCCGCGCAGATCGTCTCCGGCATCGGCTTCCTCGGTGCGGGCGTGATCATCCGCGACGGACTCAACGTGCGCGGCCTCAACACCGCGGCCACCCTGTGGTGCGCGGCGGCGGTCGGTGCGCTGGCCGGCGCCGGGATGTTCAGCACCGCGGCGGCGGGCACGGTCGCGGTGGTGGGCGTCAACGTCGCGCTGCGCGCCGCCGGGCGGGCCGTGGACAAGCAGCCCGAAGCCGGGCACGAGCAGCCCACGTCCTACGCGTTCGCCGCCGTGACCAACGACGACAACGAGGCGCACGTGCGCGCCCTGCTCGTACAAGCGTTGACCCGCACGGACTTTCAGCTGATCTCGATCTCCAGCGCGAACACCGGCACGCCGGGCCGGGTCGAGGTGCGCGCCGAACTGTTCGGCGACCAGCGCGACGATCGCCAGATGGAATCGGCGGTGAGCCGGCTCAGCCTCGAACCGTCGGTGACCAGCGTCGGTTGGCACATCGCCACCACGGATGTGAAGGGCCCGCAGGCATGACTCTGCTTCGTTCCTACCCTGTCGGCAGCGCCATCGATCGGCCGCGCAATCGGTTCGCCGATGTGGTGGTGTTCGTCGGTGCGGCGGTGCTGATCTGGTTGGTCGTCCGCGTCTCGGCGAGCGCGAACGTGCCGTTCGACCAGGCCAGCGCGCCGGCCACGGTGTCAACCGATCCTGGGCAGCTGCCCTATTACGCGGCCCGCTCGCTGCTGCGGATGTTCGCGGCGCTCGGGTTGTCGATCCTGTTCACCTTCGTCTACGCGACGGCGGCGGCGCGGCTGCGGCGGGCCCGGACCGTGTTGCTGCCGCTGCTCGATATCTTGCAGTCGGTGCCGATCCTCGGGTTCCTGTCGATCACTGTCGCCGGGTTCATCGCGCTGTTCCCGGGTTCGCAGCTGGGGCTCGAAAGCGCTTCCATCTTCGCGATTTTCACCTCGCAGGCGTGGAACATGGCGTTCGCCTTCTACCACAGCCTGGCCGCGCAGCCGCGCGAGCTGGACGAGGCGGCACGCAACCTGAGACTGTCACGCTGGCAGCGATTTTGGCGCGTCGATGCGCCGAGCGGCATGATCCCGCTGGTCTGGAACGGGATGATGAGCTTCGGCGGCGGGTGGTTCTTCCTGGTCGCGTCCGAGGCGATCAGCGTGAACAATCACGAATACGCGTTGCCGGGCATCGGATCCTATGTCGCGACGGCCACCGGGGACGGCGACCTCGGCAAGGTGTTCATCGCGATCGGCGTGATGGTCGTCATGGTCGTCGGGGTGAACTTCCTGTTCTGGCGGCCGCTCACCGCGTGGGCGGAGCGGTTCCGGGTGGAGGACACCGGGGCGGCCGACGCGCCGCGCAGCGTGATGCTGAATCTGTTGCGGCGCTCGCACATTCCGCTGCTGCTGGGCAAGGTGTTCGGTCCGCTGGTGTCGCCGCTGGACCGGGTGATGAGCGTGTTCGGGCTCGCCGAGTACCCGCTGCATGCCTCGCCGGTCCGGCGTCGCGCGGGTGATCTGGTGTTCGCCGCGGCGGTCGCGGCGGCGGTCGCCTACGGTGGGTATCGGGTGGTCGACTACATCGAATCCACCGCGGGCTTCGGCGAAGTCGGGCACGCGTTCGGGCTGGGTTTCCTGACCCTGCTGCGCGTCGTGGTGCTGCTGGTGTTCGCGACCATCGTGTGGGTGCCCATCGGCGTGTGGATCGGGTTGAACCCCAAGGTGTCCCGGCTCGCGCAGCCGGTGGTGCAGGTGCTGGCCAGCTTCCCGGCGAACTTCCTGTTCCCGTTCATCACCGCCGTATTGGTGTGGAGCGGAGCCAGTTTGAACTGGGCGGGCACCATTCTGATGGCGCTCGGCGCGCAGTGGTACATCCTGTTCAACGTCATCGCCGGCGCGAGCGCGGTGCCGACCGATCTGCGCGAGGCCGCCGCCAACCTGCAACTGCCGCGAAAACTGTGGTGGCGCAGGCTGATCCTGCCCGCGATCTTCCCCAGCTATGTGACCGGCGGGATCACCGCGGCCGGTGGCGCGTGGAACGCGTCCATCGTCTCCGAGGTCGTCGACTACGGGTCGACCACGCTGGTGGCGGCGGGGCTCGGCTCCTACATCCACGAGGCGACCAAAGTCGGTGACTCGCCACGGATCCTGATCGGCGTGCTGGTCATGAGCATCTATGTGGTCGGCATCAACCGGCTGTTCTGGCGGCGGCTCTACGCACTGGCCGAACGGCGGTACTCGCTGTGAACGCCCGCTCCTTCTGTACTCGTTCGACGGGAGACCGATCATGACCGTGACCATCACCGAGGCCAACCGCGATGTGCTGCTGGACATCTCGGGCGTCGGCAAGCGATTCACCGGCGCGGCCGGCGACGAGCTGCGGGTGCTCGACGGCATCGATCTACAGCTGCGCAGCGGCGAGATCGTCGCGCTGCTCGGCCGTTCCGGCTCCGGCAAGTCCACCCTGCTGCGCATCATCGCCGGGCTGATCGCGCCGTCCGACGGCGAGGTCACCTACCGCGGTACCCCGCTCAACGGCAGCAATCCCGGTGCGGCACTGGTGTTCCAGTCGTTCGCGCTGATGCCCTGGCTGACCGTGCAGGACAATGTCGAGCTCGGGCTCGCCGCGCGCAACGTGCCGCCGGCCGAGCGGAAGCAGCGCGCGCTCGCCGCCATCGACATGATCGGGCTCGACGGGTTCGAATCCGCCTATCCCAAGGAGCTTTCCGGCGGCATGCGCCAGCGGGTCGGGTTCGCGCGCGCCCTGGTGCTGGAGCCGGATCTGCTGCTGATGGACGAGCCGTTCTCCGCGCTCGACGTGCTCACCGCGGAGAACCTGCGCACCGAACTCGTGAACCTGTGGGCGACCGACGGTTTCCCCACCAAGGCGATCTGCGTCGTCACGCACAACATCGAGGAGGCCGTGCAGCTGGCCGACCGGGTGCTCGTGCTCGGCTCGAACCCTGGCCGCATCATCGCCGAAATCCATGTGTCCCAAGCACGTCCGCGGGACCGGCGCGCACCATGGTTCGAGGCCATGGTCGACCAGATCTACGGACTGCTCACCGGACGCGACGACGAACCCGTCGTCATCGAACCGGACAAAGCAACTCCCACCGCCCAGCCGCTGCCCGACGCCTCCGTCGGCGGCCTGGCCGGTCTCGTCGAACTCGTCTACGCAACCGACGGCCGCGCCGACCTCCCCGACATCGCCGACGAACTCAACTTCGAGATCGACGACCTGCTCCCCCTCGTCGACGCCGCCGAAATGCTCGGCTTCATCACCGTCGAAGACGGCGACGTCCTGCTCACCGACATCGGCATCCGCTTCACCACCGCCGACATCCAGGAAAGCAAGCGCATCTTCGCCGAACAAGCCCGCCACCGCGCACCTTTGGTCCGCACCATCTGCAAGGGCCTCACCGGCAGCTCCGACGGCAGCCTCCGCGCCGGCTTCTTCCTGGACCTCCTCCGCCGCGGCTTCGGCCCCGAAGACGCCCGCCGCCAACTCGACATCGCCATCGACTGGGGCCGCTACGCCGAGCTGTACGACTACGACACCGACTCCGACAAAATCACCGCCGACCCAGCCGCCCAGGTCTTCGACGGTGTCCGGGGAAAGTGGACGGCCTAGGCGCGCTGAAGCGGGGTCGATTACCTCGGAGGTAATCGACCCCGCTTTACCTTTCGGGAACTCTTCAATCATGGCTACGAACATCGCGCCACCTCCTCGTCTCCCACTCGCCGGCCCACTACGCGGCCTGGCCATCGGCCGAATCGTCTTGGGCACAGCAGCAATCGCCGTACCGCGCACCCTGATCACCACATTCGGCATCCACCCCACCCCCGAACTCACCTACATGACACGCATCTTCGGCGCGCGGGCGATCGCCCTCGGCCTCGGCTACCTCACCGCCCCGATCCCCGAACGCCCCCGCTGGCAACGCCTCGCCCTGATGGTCGACATCATCGACACCGCCCACGGAACCGCCCACGTCGCCCGAGGCGACATCCCCCGCCCCACCGCCCTCGCCGCAGCCACCTTTACCGGCACCTACATGACGATCGGCGCAGCCCGCCTCGCCCGCGACCTACAGTGACCTGGCCGCTCGCGCGGTGCGAACCGGGCGAGCGGCACTCTTACCCACCACAAGGTCATGGCGATCTCTGCGCATCGCGTTTCGAACGCCACTGCGCGAGTTCCTTTCGGCTGGCCTTGCTATCCTGATCCTCCGGGCCCAGCACCCGCTCCCGATCGGCCAGCACCTCCGCGAAATCTGCCACCGCTCCCGCCAGATCGCCTGACTCACCGAGACATACCGCAAGGTTGTGACGGGTCCTGAGCGTGCCAGGATGGTCCGGACCGAGAATCTCGAGCTGGATATCGAGCAGTCGCGCGTATTCGGCGAACGCACCACGCGGATCGCCACTTTCCGCTCGCCGGGTCGCGAGATACTCTCTCGCCTGCAGCGCGTCCGGGTGATCCGAGCCGACGGCCGCCACGATCGACGGCAACCATGCCGACCATAAATCACGATTGTCGGCGGTGCGCGGCGTCTCGAGAGCAGCGATGAAGGCCAACGCCCGCCCGCTGTCCCCGCATGCCAAATAGTGGCGCGGTGTCGACCCGCGTGCGTACTCCGCCGCTGCCGTGCTGGTATGCCGGAGCGTGGCCGAGATGATCGCTCGGTGTGCGTCTTCGATGTCGACGTCCAGCCAGGCGAACGCCGATGTCAGCTCCGGTAGCAGCGAGTTGTGAGCGATGCCGAGGGACTCCTGCGCGGTGCCGGGCCGGCTGCGTGTGATCAAACTGCCCAAACTTACCGTGACGTCGCGAATTCGGACCGCACTCAGGTCTTCACGAAACGACGACATCGCGTCATCGAGCAGCTCGACGGGTAGCACCGGGCCCGCACCGGCCGCGACGAGGATCGCGAGCAAGGGACCTATCGCAGCCGCGATATCGGATGTCGTAGTGTAGATGGCAGTCTGAATACGTTCGGCGACAATGGTTTCGAGATCTCCGGTGACCACCGTCGGACGTCCGATCACAATCGGATTCACTTCACCTTGCAACCGGGCCAACAGCCAGCCGCCCGCCGCAATGTTGAGTTCTTCGTCGGGCTCCTCATCCCAATCCCCATCCGGTGCAGGTCCTTCGGGCGCGGGTGCCGGGCCGTAAGGAAGGAGATCGCGCCAACCGGCCTGAACCAGCGCGTCAATGTCCGCGGCGGTCGGCTGAGGCAGCTCGATTCGATACATATGGGCGAGGTCAGGGTTGTGATCGGTATCGGACCCTCGGCGGATGCCGGCAATCACCCGGACATGTCGTAGATCGTCACGACGAGTGAGCTCGGCGACCCCCGCCACCAACAGCTTTCGACTGCCCGCCTCTGGCTGGTCCAGGCCGTCCAGCAGAAGAGTGATTCGAATGCCAGGCCTTGCGACCTCAGCCAGCGGTTGCCGGATACAGATATCGAAGACATCGAATCCCGCAGCGTCGGCACGCCTTCGGGCGAGGCGACATGCCTCTGCGTATCCCGGCACGCGCTCGGCAAGTTGTTCGGACAGCTCCTCGGCCACCGACTCCAAGGAGCTGCTCACGGTGAGAAACACCGCAGCGGTGACATACTCGGACGCGATGGGCAGACCGTCGAC
The DNA here is from genome assembly GCF_008704205.1 of Nocardia colli. GTDB lineage: Bacteria > Actinomycetota > Actinomycetes > Mycobacteriales > Mycobacteriaceae > Nocardia > Nocardia colli. Next base: position 790,424 of record NZ_VXLC01000003.1, read on the forward strand.
TACGCTCGGGCGAATCAGCGTTGCCATCAGAGTCGACTTGCCGCATCCCGCAGGACCGACGACCGCCCGCAGCCGCTGTCCACTGGCATCGATCACATCGGCAAGGCAGACTCGCATCGTGTCGGTCAGCAACAATCGACGCGTCAGCTGATCAACATGGCCGGCCGCAGGACGACCGGTGAGTGCATCCCTTCGCCGAGCTACGTTGGGTACCAGCCACAGCCCGGCATCACCGCCCGAACTCGCCGACACCGTGCCCGCCGTGAAGGACAGATGCAACGGCTGCTGCAGAAGGCAATCGCGAGCAATCGGGTCGACCAGGTCATATGGCAGCAGATTCTCGCCACGCAACGGCAATCCGGAGCCGAATGTGGACAGTATTGTGCGGGTGAAACATCCAGCGTACGCAGGCCCGTCACCTGCGGCAACGAGCAGCTCCATCCGTCCCGCCGAGTGCGCGAGCGGGCCGGTCCACCGGTGCGCGGCACCACGCACTCCCTGTTCGGTCTCGCACGCATCCACCAGGACGATCAGCCCGTCCAACGCCGAGGTTTCGAGCCGCTCCCTGATCCCCTGTACGAGGTGAAACGCGTTGTCCGACCGCGGCGGCAACGGCGAATCGTTGGCCATCAAATAGAAATCACCCGAATTGGTTGCGGTCCCGTGACCAATGAACGCGACCAACAACGTGGCCCGCTGCTCCGCGGCACTCGCAAACGCCTCGTTGATAGCCGCAACTAGTTGGGCGGCAGTAGGATCGAGCACTGGTCTGTCGATCCGCGTCGCCGACTCCCATCCGCCAGCCTCGCGCAATCCCGCATACAGATCACCAGCGAGTGAATCGGTGAACCCGAGCGCTCCCAGCGCCGCACACTCCGACCCCACCACCAGCGCGAGCCGTCCTCCCATGCAAACAAGATACCCGCGTGCCCTCATGACGAGCCTGCGCGCAAATACCTACTTGACCAGTTGGGCTCGCCAGTGGGCGAGGGTGGATTGGGTGCGGATGGTGGCGGAGTGGGTGGGGCCCAGGGCTCGGAGTTCGGCTACGAGGAGGACTTCGAGGTCGGCTATGGCTCGGGGGAGGTCGCCGTTTTCGGCTTGGCGGGATGCCAGGTCGTTGCGGGTGGCGAAGGTGTCGGGGTGGTCGGGGCCGAGGACGCGGAGGCGGTCGGCGAGGAGCTGCTCGAGTTCGGCGATGGCGTCGGGGAGGTTGCCGGTGTCGGCGTGGTAGTCGGCGAGGGTGCTTCTGGTGGTGAGGGTGTCGGGGTGGTCGGGGCCGAGCACGCGGAGGCGGTCGGTGAGCAGGTGGGTGAATTCGGTTGCGGCGCCGGAGAGGTCGCCGCTGCGGGCGCGGAAGGCGGCGAGGCTGTTGCGGGCGGCGAGGGTGGCGGGGTGGTCGGGGCCGAAGATGCGCAGGTTGTCGGCGAGGAGCTGCTCGAATTCGGTTCTGGCGCTGGTGACGTCGCCGTTTGCGCCGTGCCAGTAGGCAAGGCTGTTGCGGGTGCGCAGGGTCTGCGGGTCGTCTTCGCCGAGGACGCGGGCGCGGTCCAGGCGTAGTTGTTCGAAATCGGCGATGGCGCCGGGCAGGTCGCCGAGGTCGGCGCGGTTGGAGGCCAAATCGTTTCGGGTGCGCAGGGTGTCGGGGGCGTCGGGTCCGAGGAGGCGGCGCTGGTCGGCGAACAGGCGCTTGTAATCCGCTCGGGCACCGATGTAGTCGCCGCACCGGGCTCGGTAGGTCGCCAGATTCGTACGTGTGCCAAGGGTTTTCGGATGATCGGGGCCGAGCACTCGAAGCCGGTCGGCGAGCAGCAGTTCGAAGGCCGAGATCGCGCCGACCAGGTCACCGCTTTCGGCGCGGTGGTAGGCCTCGCGGCTACGCGTGGTCAACGTATCGGGATGGTCGGGGCCGAGGGTCTCGACGAAGGCGGGCAACCAGGCCGCCCAAAGGTCGCGGTTGTCCGCGGATCTCGTGGTCTGCAACAGTTCCAGGAAGTGCAGGGCACTGGCCGAATCCCGATAGGCGAGGCAGTGACGCACGGCCGATCCGCGTGCGTAGTCAGCTGCACGATCACTCGGACTCTGCTTGATCGCGGTCACGATCGCCCGATGCGCGTCTTCGAGTTCCACACCGAGCTTCTGGCATTCGGCGCGCAGACCGGGCAGCAGCGCGCCGTGCGTCACGCCGAGCGACTCGCGGGGCGTGCCGGGCCGGCTCCGAGTAACCAGCGCACCCAAAGCCACTGTCACGTCCCGGATTCGGGCGATGTGCAAGTCGAACCCGCGGGCCGTCAACGCGGCATCGAGCAGCTCGATCGGCAGCACCGGACCGACCCCGGCGGCCACCATGATGCTGAGGAATGTGCCCGTCGCACAGTCCGTTTCGGCATACATCCCGCGCGAGGCCGCGTCGACCCGGAGCGCGACGATCCGGTCGAGTCCGATCCCCTCCGCGACGGCCCCGTCGGTGATACTCGACGCCACCTCGAGCAGCATCTTGGCCAGCAGCCACCCACCGGAGACGACGTGGGATCCCTCTACGTCCGTGGGTGTTTGACTCAGCAGCGACTGGATCCAGTTCACCCAATCCGCCGGGTCCGACGGCGCACCGCTACCCCGCGCGGATCCGACCGCGGTGGCGATGTCGTCGGCGGCCGGCTCGCCCACCTCGATCCGGTACATGTGGGCCAGCGCGGGCGCGTTCTCGACGCCCGTACCGTCCCGGATACCGATGATTACCCGCACGTGCCGCAGATCATCACGCCTGGTCAGGTCGGCAATCGCGGAGACGAGTAACCGCCGCGTGCCTTCCGGCGGCTGGTTCAGTCCGTCCAGCACGAGCGTCACCCGGCGCCCCGAGGTGGACAACCGCGCCAGCGGATGCCGCACCGACAGGTCGAAGATGTCGAACTCGTCTCGGGCCCGGTGCGCGTGCACCGCCTGCGCCGCCTCGGCGAAACCCGGCAGTCGCGCGCTCAACTGCGCGGCCAGCTCGGCCGCGACTGCCTCGATCGAGCTGGCAGCGGTGAGAAACACTGCGGCGGTGATGTATTCGGGGGTCACCGCCAGCCCCTCCACCAGACTCGGCCGGATCAGCATCGCCAGCAGAGTCGACTTACCCGCACCCGCAGGCCCGATCACCACCCGCAGCCGATTACTGCCCGCATCCACGATCGCGTCGAGATGCTCACGCACATCCGGTGTCACCAGCAGTCCGCGCGTCAGCTGATCGACGAATCCCGCTGCCGAGCGCCCACTTACGGCGTCGCGGTGCCGCGCGGTATTCGGCACCAGCCAGAGCCCGGGATCGGCGCCGTGCGCCACCGACACCGCACCCGAGGTGAACGAAAGATATTGCGGCTGTTGGTGAACGCACTCCCCGGCGATCGGATCGACCAGATCCGCGGGCAGCAGATTCTCCCCGCGCAGCGGCAGCCCGCCGTCGAAGGTGGACAGCAGGGTCCGGGTGAAGCACCCGGAAAACGCCGGCCCCTCCCCCGCCGCGACCAGCATCTCCATCCGCCCCGCCGACTGCGCGAGCAGATCGGTCCACCGCCGCGCCGCGCCGATCACCCCCTGCCCGGTCTCGCAGGCGTCCACCAGCACCACCAAACCGTCGACGGCCGACTGGTTCAGCCGCTCCCTGATCTCCTGGGTGAGATGAAACGCGTTGTGCGAGTTCGGCACTGCGGGCGAGTCGTGTCCGAGCAGATAGAAGTCCTCGGCACTGGTCGCGACCCCGTGCCCGATGAACGCCAGCAGCAACGTCGCCTGCCGCTGCCCTGCCGCCTCGAATGCCGCGTCCACCGCCGTGACCAGCTGCGCCGCAGTCGGATTCAGCACCGGACCGTCGTCCTCGGTCGCGGACCTCCACCCGCCCGCCTCGGTCAAACTCCCGTACAACCCCGTCGCGAGTTCGCCGGTGAACCCCAGTTCCCCCAGCGCCACACACTCGGACCCGACAACCAATGCGAGTCGTCCTCCCATGCAAGCAACATACCCGCGTGCTATGCCAGCAGATCACACACCCGCAACCTGGCCGTTCCGGCTTACCAACGATTGCGTCACCTTCGCCGACGCCATTTCGATATCGAATGGTGCTGTGCGAGACGTAGTGTGGCGGGCCTGGACACGAGCGAAAGGAAATCCGCGCCATGAGCGACCCCGTGGTCGGTTTGACCGGTACGCTCACATCGCCGATCCGAGGAGCGGGGATGCTCGGGGAGGTCCTGGTGGCAATTCGAGGGGGGACGGAGCTGTACATCGCACGTGCCGTCGAAGCGATTCCGGCAGGGACAACAGTGCTGGTCATCGGCGTCAATCCGGGGCGCATCGTCGACGTGGTGCCCTGGATCCCGCCGCCGACTCCGGCCGAGACCATCTGAAACAGTAAGGGAGACAACCGTGCTGGGTTATCACGTACCCGACCCGGACGAGGCGATGCTGATCAGCGGCGCCAAGAGCAAGGACAACGCGCCGTTCAAGGTGGTGATCGGCCGCGGCAGCTGGGTGGTCCCGCTGTTCCGCAAGGTCAGCTACCTGTCGCTGGCCATGTTCGAGGCCGAGATCAAGGAGCGCTGCGTCACCAAGCAGGCCATTCAGCTCGAGGTCCGCGCGGTGATCGCGTTCAAGGTCGCCAACGACACCACCTCGATCGTCAATGCCGCGCAACGCTTCCTGTCCGAGCAGGAACGGGAGATGTCGGTGCTCACCGGCCGCATCTTCTCCGGTCATCTGCGCTCGATCGTCGGCTCGATGACGGTCGAGGAGATCATCCGGGAGCGCCAGAAGCTGGCCGACGAGGTGCTGGTCGCCTCGAAGGTGGAGATGGGCAATATCGGGCTCTGGGTGGATTCCTTCCAGATCCAGTCCATCGACGACGGCAACCTCGGCTACATCCAGGCGCTCGCCGCGCCGCACAACGCGTCCGTGCAGCGCGACGCGCAGATCGCCCAATCGCAAGCGGCGCAGCTGTCCGCACAGGCCGAGCAGGAATCGCTGCGCAGGCAGGCGGAGTATCAGCGGGAGACCGCGATCCTGCGCGCGCAGTATCAGCGCGACATCGATAAGGCGAATGCCGAAGCGGCACAGGCGGGTCCGCTCGCCGAGGCGATGGCCTTGCAGGAGGTGCTCACCGCGCAGGCCGAGCAGGCCCGCAAGACCGCGGAGCTGCGCGAGCAGCAGTTGCAGACCGAAGTGGTGAAACCTGCTCAGGCAGAAGCGGAACGGGTGCGCATCCTGGCCGAGGCGGAGGCCGACCGGACCCGGATCCAGGCCGCCGCGGCCGCGTCGAACAACCGGATCGCGTTGGACCAGTTGTTGATCGAACAACTTCCGGAAATCGTCAAGCAGGCCTCGAACGGCCTGGCGGGCGCGAATCTGACCGTGCTCAACGGGCCGGACGGAGTGAGCGAACTCGTCAACGGAATGGTCGGTCAGGGACTCACCGTTTTCAATTCACTGCAAAAGGCGCTTTCGTCCAACGACAACGATAACGCGGGCTAAGGTGACCGGGTAGTGACGGCGCGGCGAGGAGCGGGTGTTGGTGTCCATCGGGAAATTGGTGTCGTTCGACAGCTCTCGGGGATTCGGGTTCATTCGACCGGAGGACGGCGGGCCGGACGTATTCGTGCACGTCAACGACATCGGCCTGGATGAAGACGAGTTGCGCCAGGGCAGGGTGTTCGAATTCGACATGACGGAGGGTGATCGCGGACCGAAGGCGGTGAATCTGAGCGTGGTCGGTGGCCAGCCCGGTCCGCCGCCGGCCCCGCACAAGTCCAAGCATCGGTCGAATTCCGGACAGCTGACCGCCGCCGAACACAAACGCCTGATCACCGAGCTACTCCTCGACGCGAGCCCGGCGCTGACCGCGGGCGAGATCCTCACCATCCGCGACCGGCTCACCGTGTTCGCCGACCAACACGGCTGGCTGGACGCCTGAACCGGCCTCGTAGCGCCGCATCCGCGATCTTGTCGGATGCGGCGCTTACGATCATCGGCGAGTACCGATGAGTTCTGCGCGGTCAGGCCGTCGGTACCGGTGAGAACCGAATCCGAGGAGGATCGCGTGGACCTACCGGTGATGCCGCCCGTCAAACCGATGCTGGCCAAGACCACGTCCGGAGTGCCACACGAGGCCGGGCTCAGCTACGAGCCGAAGTGGGACGGATTCCGCTGCATCGTCTTCCGCGACGGGGACGAGGTGGAGCTCGGTTCACGCAATGACCGCCCGTTGACCAGGTACTTTCCCGAGGTCGCCGAGTTGCTGAAGCAGGCGCTGCCGGATCGGTGCGTGGTGGACGGCGAGATCGTCATCGTCACCGACGAGGGCCTGGACTTCGACACCTTGCAGAACCGGCTGCATCCCGCCGCCTCCCGGGTGAACAAGCTGGCCGTGGAGACGCCAGCCAGCTTCGTCGCCTTCGATCTACTCGCTCTCGGCGACAAGGACCTCACCGAGGAACCGTTCGCCGAGCGCAGGCGGCTGCTGGAAACCATCCTGGATACCGAGCTCGCGCGTGTGCACCTCACCCCGATCACCCAGGATCCCGCGGTCGCCGAGGACTGGTTCACCAGATTCGAGGGCGCCGGCTTCGACGGGGTCATGGTCAAGGCCAACGACCTGGCCTATCTCCAGGACAAACGGGTCATGCTCAAGGTCAAACACGAGCGCACCGCCGACTGCGTGGTCGCCGGATTCCGCTGGCACAAGGACGGCGAGGGCGTCGGCTCGCTGCTGCTCGGCCTGTTCGACGAGGACGGCAGCCTGCACCACGTGGGCGTCGCCAGCAGCTTCACCGCGGCCCGGCGCAAGGAACTGGTCGACGAACTGGCCCCGCTGCGCGAGAACGCGCTGGAAAACCACCCGTGGCGCGAATGGGCCGACGCCGCGGCGCAGGCCAGGGCCGACGGCAAGATGCCCGGCGGCGTCAGCCGCTGGACCGGCGGCAAAGACCTTTCATGGGAAGCACTGCGCACCGAACTGGTCGCGGAGGTGCGCTACGAGCACGTGCAGTCCGGGCGGCTGCGCCACGGCGGCCGGCTGGTCCGTTTCCGCACCGACCGCACGCCGGAATCGTGTACCTATGCTCAGCTCGACGAGGCACCGCCCGCGGAATTGAGCGCGATCTTCAGTGAGGCGAAGTGAGTACGTCAGTCGATATCGAGGTCGATGGGCGCACCGTCGCCATCAGCAATCCCGACAAGGTGTATTTCACCAAGCGCGGTGACACGAAACTCGATCTGGTGCATTACTACCAGGCGGTCGCCGAACCGTTCCTGAATGTGGTCGGCGGCCGGCCGCTGCTGTTGGAACGTTATCCCGACGGCGCCTCCGGAAAGTCGTGGTTTCAGAAGCGGGTGCCGAAATCCGCGCCGGACTGGCTGCACACCGTCGAGGTGTCCACGCCCAACGGCACCACCGCCGACGCGCTCGTCGCGCACGATCTCGCGCACATCCTGTGGGCAGTCAACCAGGGCTGCTTGGGTTTTCACGTGTGGCCGAATCGGGCGGACAACCTGAAGATCGCCGACGAGCTGCGCATCGACCTCGACCCCTCCCCCGGCATCACCTTCGACGATCTCAAGCACGCCGCCGTGCTCACCCGAGAGTTGTTCGTCGAATTGGGCATCGAGTCCAGGATCAAGACCTCGGGTTCGCGCGGTCTGCACATTTACGTTGCGCTGGAACCGAATTGGGACGGCTACCAGGTGCGCGCCGCGTCCGTCGCGCTCGCGCGGGAGCTGGAACGCCGGCATCCCGAGGAGATCACCGCGCAGTGGTGGAAGGAAGAGCGCGGCAATCGCGTGTTCGTCGACTTCAACCAAAATGCCCCGCACAAAACGGTTTTCGGCGCGTGGTGCGTGCGGCCGAAAGTCGGCGCGCAGGTGTCCACGCCGATCGCCTGGTCGGAATTGGACACCGTCGTCCCGGACGAGCTGACCATCGCCACCGTCCCCGCCCGGCTGGCCGAGCTGGGTGATCCGTGGGCCGATCGCGCACCGCAGTCGATCGCGCCGCTGCTGGAGATGTCCGAACGCGATATGGCCTCGGGCTTGATGGATGCGCCGTGGCCGCCGCAGTATCCGAAGATGCCGAACGAGCCGCCGCGCGTTCAGCCGAGTCGAGCCAAGAAAGAGGAGTAGCGCGCTACTCGGTCCATAACACCCAGGTGCCGCTGCGGCCCGCGCTCTCACAGACCAGCGCGCGACCGTCCGCGGTCCGGCCGGTTTTCGCCGCGCTCCCATCGCATTTCGCTCCGGCCTGCTGAACCACCGTGGAGACCGTGTACGGCCCGGCCCACTGGTAGGTGCCGGAGCTGAGTAAGCAGATGAGAGTGGTCCCGTCCGCGGCGTTGCCGATCTGCCCGACCTGGCCCTCGGTGCACGCAGCACCCTTCTTCAGGTTGCTCTGGGTTGTCGTCGGCGGGCCGGCCGTCGTGGTCACCGCCGCGGTCGGTGCTGCCGGAACAGTCGGCTGCGGCACCTGATCGACCGTCGACTGCGCCGTGAGACTCGCCGCGGGTTTGTCCGCGCGAGTCAGCGAGTCGGGCAACATGTTTCCGGACACCACCACCAGCCCGGCCAGCGCCGTCACCTCCGCGACCCCGATCAGCAACGCGAACATCGCCATCACCCGGCCGCGCGGATGGGAGAACGCGATGAAGCCGAAAACGATGGCGACCGGAAACAATCCGACCAAGGCCGCCACCAACGCGACAATCGCGTACGGATTCACGATCGGCGGAATCTCCACCCGCAACCGGCCGGTCCGCCGCCGGCTCGGCGCCGGTTCCTGCCACTCGGGCTCCGGGTCGACGACCCACTGTTCCTCTTCGCCCGCCGCTGGCCACCGATCGTCCGGTTGAGCCGCAGGCCAACGTTCACTTTCACGGCGATCCGCCCGTGCCATGCCAGGTCCCTCTCCACACCAACCACCGTGCAGGAACCTCGGACTGCCCGGACCCGCCCCGATATCCCGACCAACAATAGGGGCCGAACGGCGCGACATCATCTGAAACGTCCAATTACTAGCCGTTTTCCCCGCCGGAGGTTCATGCTGATCCGAAAGTGTCACTGATCTTGCGCTGACTCCCAGGAGGATCCATGTTCGGTAGCACCGACTCCGAAGGCCAGGAAAATCGGCCTTGGCACGCTCAGGCCGGGGATCTGCTCGGCGACAATTACAACGTTCCCGGTCTCATTCTGTGCGCGCTCGGCATCGTCGCTTTGGCCTGCACGCTCACCGCCGCGGGCTACGGCTTCGACGAGTGGACCCAGACCGGCGCGATCATCACCGCCGCGCTGTGGATCCTCGGCCTCGGCGCCTTGGTGGTCGAGCATCGGCGCGAGGAGGTGATCGAGCGCAAGTACGGCAGGCTCGGTCACGCGCCTGGCCACCGGCGGCCGGTGCGCTACAGCATGGAACCGCCGGACAGCACGCCGGACGCGTTCGCCTAGATGGCGCACGGACCGCCACGCTCAGGTGTGGCGGTCCACCTTCGGCAGCGACTCCGTGACCAGCGTCATCAGCATGTCGGCGAGCAGCTCGTGCACCTGCGGACGGGTCAGCGTGCCGCGGGTGATCCATTCGCGCCCGGCCACTTTCACCAAACCACCGTAGGCGCGCACCATCGCGCGCAATGCCGCACTGCGTGCCGAATCGGCGAGCCCGACCATCAGCAGCAGTCGTTCGGCGGCCGCGTCGTCGGCCTGATCGAGGATCTGCTGCACCTCGGGGTCGTTGCCGACGCCCTCGTGGCTGGTCACCTTCACCCAGGTGCTGCCGTGCTCGGCGATGGTGTCCAGCAGCCAGTGCACGCTCGCGTCCACCCGCTCGCGCTCGGTGCCGGTGGGCACGATCATGTCGTCGAGCTTCGGCAGCGTGACCATCCGGCGCACCACCGCGAGGTAGAGGTCGCGCTTGTTGCCGAAGTAGTGGTTGATCAGCCCGCGGGCCACCCCGGCGCGCTGGGCCAGCTCGGCGGTGGAGACGGCCGCGTACGGGCGCTCGCCGAACATGTCGATCGCGCACGCCAGGATCTGCGCCCGCCGCTCGTCGGGTTCGAGCCGGCGGCGACGCGTCACGGGGACGGCGGCCGCGGGGGTGGGTGCACCCGGCGCGGCGTCGTCGGCGGTCCGGCGAGCGGTGGGCTCGCTCGTCGTATCAGAGAGACCGGGCAATGAGATCCTTCATCACCTCGTTGCTACCCGCGAGGATGCGCAGGACGCGGGCGCCGGTATAAAGCTGCGAAATCGGATACTCCGTCATGTAGCCGTAGCCGCCGAACAGTTGCAGGCAGCGGTCAACCACGATACCCAGTTGGTCGGTGAGCCAATATTTCGACATCGCCGCTGTGGGAATGTCCAGCTCGCCGCGCAGGTGCTTGACGATGCAGTCGTCGAGGAAGGTGCGGCTGATCTTCGCGATGGTCGCGCACTCGGCCAGCTCGAACTTGGTGTTCTGCATGGCGAACAGCGGCTTGCCGAATGCCTCGCGGCCCTTGGTGTAATCGATGGTGAGCTGTACGGCCTGTTCCATCATGGCGACCGCGATGATGCCGGTGACCAGGCGTTCCTGGGCCAGCATCTGCATCATCTGATAGAAGCCCTGGCCCTCGGCCTCGCCGAGCAGGTTCGAGGCGGGCACCCGCAGTCCGTCGAAGAACAGCTCGGCGGTGTCCTGGGCCTTGCCGCCGATCTTGTTCAGGATGCGGCCGCGCTTGAAGCCGGGGGTGTCGTCGGAGACGTCGGCGAAGATCAGCGAGACGCCGGACGCGCCCTTGGTCGGGTCGGTTTTGGCGGCGATGATGATGCCGTCGCAGAGCCAGCCGTTGGTGATGAAGATCTTCGAGCCGGTGATGACATATTCGTCGCCCTCGCGGATCGCGCGGGTCTTGATGTTCTGCAGGTCGGAGCCGGTGCCGGGCTCGGTCATACCGATGGAGAGCACCATCTCGCCGCTGGCCGCCTTGGGCAGCACGCGCTGCTTGAGTTCCGCAGAACCGAATTCCTTCAGGTACGGCGCGATGATCGAGCTGTGCACCGGCATGCCCATCGAGCCGTCGCCGGCCCGGGACTGCTCCTCGATGATCGCCGCCTCATGCGCGAAAGTGCCGCCGCCCCCGCCGAATTCGGCCGGGATCGCGGTGCACAGCAGGCCGAGCTCGCCCGCCCGGTTGTACAGCGCGCGATCGGGATGGCCCTGCGCGACGAACTTCTCCTCGTGCGGGACGACCTCCTTCTCGAAGAACGCCTTCGCCAGGTCGCGGACCGCCTCGACCTCGTCGTCACTCCATGCGGCGCGTGCCATCATCGAATCCTTTGCTCGCAACTCTCCCGGCGTCCGTGCCGGTCCTCGCCATCAGATTGTCGCACTATTGGCAGAGTGTCAACAAGACGGACACGCGTTCGACCGGCCGGCGGGATATGCCCTGGCAGAGGTCAGCTTGCGGGCTGTTGTGCCTGATTGACGGCGGCGAGCGAGGTGAAGATCGGCGTCTCCGGATCGGCCGAGATGCCCTGCCTGCGCAGGAACCCGTCGATCAGGCCCCAGACGAACTCGGTGGCCTGATCGATGAACTCGGCGGTGCGCGCCGGATGCGGCACCACGGTGTCGGCCAGCCACAGGTCGGTGATCGAGACGACGACTCCGACCACGGCGCGGGACAGGTAATCGATGCCCTCGGTGTCGATCGGAATGGACTCGGCGATGTCGCGGGCCTGCCTGGCGAAGCGATCCGACGCGGCCCGGCCGAGGTCGAACTGCAATACCGTTCCGTCGGACTGCTGAGTCACCTGTGCCTGGCCCAGGAAGCGAAAAACGTTGGGATGCTGCAGAATACTGTCGGCGTATCCGGTGAGCACCCGGCGCAGCGCGAGTCGCGGCGGTTGCAGCATGAGCGTCAGATCGTTGCCCGCGGCGGCCGCGGCGGCCTTGGCCATCCGGTTGCCGATCTCGGTGTAGAGGTCGGCCTTGTCGGCGAACTGCCGATACAGGCGGGGCTTGGTGATGCCGGCCTCGCGGGCGATGTCGTCCATGCTCGGCCGCGGCCCGTCCCGGTCGATCACCCGGATCGCGGCGTCGACGATCTCCGCACGGAAGGTCGTCGAACGGACGCTGGGACGAGGCACGACCGCAGCATACACGTACCGCTGGTACGGATATTTGCGTGAGGTACGCCATAGTCTGCGGCTAGCCCTCCCGCATTCGGGGATTTCTTCGTACTGTCAGTATCGGAAAACGTACTAGCGGTACGGGTCGAGCGTTCCAGCATTCCGCGCACAGTCGCGAGTGCCCGGCCGACCACCGCGTGACCGTCCGGCAGCCCGCACCCGAACGAGGCAACAAGATGACCAACCAGCTCGACACCGATACGCCCCGCCCGGACCGGCAGTGGACGGTGACCGCCGACGGCACCGAACTCGCCGTCTACGAATGGGGCGACCCCGCCGCCGCACCCCTGGTCCTGGTGCACGGGCTCACCGACACCCATCGGGTGTGGGCCACGGTCGCCGCGCTGCTGTCCGACGGCTTCCGGGTGATCACCTACGACGTGCGCGGCCACGGCCGTTCGGCCACTCCCGCACTGCTCGCGGACTTCCGGCTCGACCGGCTCGCCGCCGACTTCTTCGCGGTGATCGACGCGGCCAGCCCGAAGCGCCCGGTGCACACCTGCGGGCACGGCTGGGGCGCGGTGCAGCTGTGGGAGGCTGTGTGCGATCCGCGGGCGAACACCCGGATCGCCTCGTTCACCGCGATTTCCGGCCCGAACCTCGATCATCTCGGTCTGTGGCTGCGGGCCGTCGCGCCGCACGCCAAGCTGCGCGCGGGCGATCTCGGCTGGTGGTTGAGCGGTGCGCGCTGGACGCTGCGCCCGATTCCGGTGGCGCGCAGGCTCTATCCGCCGCGGGTGCGCACGCTGGTGGTGGAACGGCTCGGCGGCCTCTCCCCGCTGCCCGCGCGGATCGCGCGCACCTGGCGCACGGATCTGCTCGCCGGCGGCCGGATCGCCCAGGCCAACCTGCTGCATCATCTGCGCAAGCCGCGGGTTCGGCGCACCGCGGTGCCGGTGCAGTTGCTCGTCGATACCACCGACCCGTTCGTGCCCGCCTCCATCTATGACACCTCGACGCGCTGGGTGGACCGGTTGTGGCGCTGTGCCGTCCCGGCCGATCACTGGCTGCCGGTCACCGAGCCGCTGCTGGTCGCCGAGGCGATCGCCAACTTCGTCGACGACATGCGCGCCGACCACGCCGCGATCACTCCGCGCAGCAGCTGATCGCACCGCTCTTCCACATAACCGATACGGAGATCTCATGCCGGACGCAGCCCAGCGGCTGATCCGCACCCTCGGCGCACCACTGCCCGACGAATTCGACCGGCTCACCGACTCCGATCTCGCCGAACTCGACCGCCTGCTGCGCCACGCGGTGACCGCACGCGGTGAACGCCTCGGCGCGGCGGTCGAGTCCTCGCTCCAGCTCATCCCCCGGCTGATGCGCCCGACGGTGAAACGGGCGTTGGGGCTGTGAGCGTGCGAACCGAAAACACAGCCGCCTGCGCGGTCACGACGGAGCCGAGCGCCAGCGAGGCGCAGTCGTGAGCGCGCAATTAATGGCGCGGGCCGAGACCACCAAACTCGCTCGCCTGCTCGACATTTCCGACCCGGCCGCGCTCGACTTCCTCAACGGCCTTTCGCCGGAGGCGATTCGGAGCTTCCGCGAACGCGCCACCGATCTACTGTTCGACCGCGACGCCGCGCGGATGAAACGCGTTGCCGCGGCGACGAAGTTGGTGCCGACCGCGATCAGCGCCAAGGCGGCCGAGCGCGCGTTCGGCCCGGTGCTGTGCGCGGCAGTCGCGGGTTCGGTCGAGCCGTCCCGGGCGGTCGATATCGCCAAGGCGCTGCCCGCCCGGTTCCTCGCCGAGACCGCGATCCAGCTCGACCCGCGGCGCACCGCCGACATCATCGCCGCGGTACCCGCGAAGCTGGTCGTCGAGGTGGCGCGAGAGTTGTTGCGCCAGAACGACCATGTGACGATGAGCCGGTTCGTCGGCGTGGTCCCGGAGGAGTCGATGCGCGCCGCGGCGCCGGTGCTCGGCGACGCGGACCTGTTGCGGGTCGGCTTCCTCATGGAGGACAAGTCCGCACTGGACCGGCTGATGGCACTGGTCACCGACCGGCTCGCCGGGGTGATCCGCACCGCGCACGAACAAGACCTCTGGGCCGAGGGGATCGACCTGCTCGACAGCGTCGGCCACGAAAACCGCGCTGCTTTAGGCGATATCGCGGCCGGACTCGGCGGCGAGGTGCTCGACGGCCTCATCGAGGCGGTCCGTACGCTCGACGCCTGGGACTCGCTGCTGCCGGTGACCAGCGCGATGAACGCGGACAGCTTGCGCGCATTCGCCGAAAGGCCTGCGGTACAGGAGGAATCGGTGCTCGCCTCGATCATGAACGCCGCGTTGAACAAGGGTTTCTGGCTCGATCTGCTGCCGCTCGTCGTGCACCTCCAGCCGGCGCAGCTGTCCATTCTGGCCGCGCGGCTGGCGGACAAGTCCGACGAGGAACTGGGTGAACTTGTCGCCCAGGCGGATTCGGCGGGCCTCTGGAACTCCATGCTGCCCATCGCGCTCGCCATGACCGACACCGATCGCCGCCGCATGGCCGGTCTGCCGATCATGCGGAACCCCGACGTACTGCGCGCGGTGATCAGTACCACCGCCGAGCACGAACTCTGGTCGCAGGCACTGCCTTTGGTGGACGCGCTGCCCGACTCGGCGACGCCGATCCTCGCGTCGTGCATCGGCGAGCTCAGCCAGGACCAGATGCTCGCCGCGGTGCTCGTCGCCGCGCGCAGCGAGAACATCGACACCCTGGTCGATATCGCGCTCGCGCAGGATCCCGACGGGCGGGCGCGGGTGCTCGAACTCATCGACGGGATGGACGATCTCGACGAGTTCCTCGCCGCGCTGACCCCCGACACCCCAGATGTGGTGTGGCAGGGACTGATCGAGGTGCGCGCGGAAATCCCCGATGCCCTGCGCACCCGGCTGGCCGACCGTGCGGACACCTGCGGCCGCACCGCCGCGGCCGAGGGACTGCGCGCGGATCCGGCCTGACTCGAACGCCGGGCGGTGCCCGCGCCGAGGTGATACTTTCGCCCCATGATGGGACCGGCTGGTCAGAGGCCTCCTAGCCTCAGCAACGCCGGATGGCTGCACGAACCGTTGACGCCGATCGGCGCGATGCGGCCGTACCCGGACGGGCGGGTGCCGCCGCAACCGCTGCGCCGCTGGAAACCGCCGGGCGGCAACCGAGGTCGGCTCTGGACGCTCGGCGCGCTGGCCGGCGTCTCGACGCTGGTGGTCGTGGCGGTGCTCGGCGTGTCCGACAGTCATCCCGCGGCGCCGACGCCGGACCTGCGCGGCTATCACTACGTCGACAATCTGTGCGCGATCACCGACACCGCGCCCTACCTGCATGCCGGATTCGTGCTGGCGCCCTCCAGTTCGGCGACGCTGCGCTACCCCCTGCACCAAACCCGCCTGCACCCGGCCCTGGACACGATGAACTGCACGATCCGCCTCGCTCCGCCCGGACCGAGCGAGCGCGCCGACGACACCACGCTCATGGTGAACGCCGCCGTGCACAAGCGCGCCGATCCCGCGCCCGAGTTCACCGCCCGGTTCGAGACCTGGACGCAGGCCGAACTCGCCGAGGACGATCGGGTCAGCAAGCTCGACGGGATCGGCGACGAGGCCTACCTCGTGCGCAAGGAAACCGAGCACGCGCAGAACACCGGCGTGACCCTGGCCATCCGAGACGGCTGGACCACCTTCGAGATCAGCTGGCTGCACCCGCCCTCGGTGGTCACCACCACCGACATCAAGGTGCCCGAGGTCGTCGAATTGCTGAAGCACACGGCCGCCACCACCATGGCGCTGCTGCGCGCGTAAACCACCGAGAGGTAACCGGGCGGCAACCAGGTCGCGGAGTTTGCGACAATGGTCGGGTCGATTTCCCAGCTCACCGAAGGATGCCTGTACCACCGATGGCCGAAAGCATGATTGATCCGGACGAGCTCGCGACCTGTCTGCGGGTACTGGACCAGGCCGGGCAGCTGGAGAAGGAGCATCCCGACTCGGTGGCGGTGCAGCGCGCGGTCGGCCACATGTTCAAAAAGCTCAAGCAGCGCCGCCGGATCGAAGCCAGGACGGCCGTGGCCGAGGCGGACCGCGAGGTCATCGCCGCGACCGCCACCGGTTCGCCGCAGCGGATCGACGACGAGACCGCGGGCATTCCGCTCGCCTCGAACGCGCGCGGGGCGACCGCGGGCACGCTGATCCGGGCGCGGCCCTGCTACATCTGCAAGCAGCCGTACACGCAGGTCGACGCGTTCTATCACCAGCTGTGCCCGGAATGTGCCGCGAGCAGTCACAGCAAGCGGGACGCCCGTACCGATCTGACCGGCCGGCGCGCGCTACTCACCGGCGGGCGCGCCAAGATCGGCATGTACATCGCGCTGCGGCTGCTGCGCGACGGCGCGCACACCACCATCACCACCCGCTTCCCGAACGACGCCATCCGCCGCTTCGCCGCCATGGACGACAGCGCGGACTGGCTGCACCGGCTGCGCGTGGTCGGCATCGACCTGCGCGATCCGGCGCAGGTGGTCGCGCTCGCCGACGACGTCGCGGCGCAGGGCCCGCTCGACATCCTGATCAACAACGCCGCCCAGACCGTGCGCCGCTCCCCCGGCTCCTACAGCGCGCTGGTCGACGCCGAGTCCGGTCCGCTGCCCGCCGGCGCGCTGCCCGACGTGGTGACGTTCGGCAAGACGATGCAGGCGCACCCCACCGCGCTCACCGCCTCGCTCACCCCGTCACTGTCCGCGGCCGACATCGCCGAACTCGCGCTGGTCGCGGGATCGGCCACGCCCGAACGCATTTCGCGCGGCATCGCGATCGACGCGGGCGGCCTGGTGCCGGATCTGGCCCACACCAACAGCTGGGTGCAGACCGTAGCCGAGGTCGACCCGACCGAGCTGCTCGAAGTGCAGCTGTGCAATTCGGTCGCGCCGTTCATCCTGGTCTCCCGGCTGCGCCCCGCCATGGCGGCGGCGCAGGCCCGGCGCAAATACATCGTCAACGTCTCGGCGATGGAAGGCCAGTTCGCCCGCGCCTACAAAGGCCCCGGCCACCCGCACACCAACATGGCCAAGGCCGCACTGAACATGCTTACCCGCACCAGCGCAGGCGAAATGCTCGAAGCCGACGGCATCTTGATGACCGCAGTAGACACCGGCTGGATCACCGACGAACGCCCGCACTACACCAAGGTCCGCCTAGCCGAGGAAGGCTTCCACGCCCCCCTCGACCTCGTCGACGGCGCAGCCCGCGTCTACGACCCGATCGTGCAAGGCGAGCAAGGCATCGACCTCCACGGCTGCTTCCTCAAGGACTACCGCCCCTCGCCCTGGTAATCCGGCGGTACCGCGGGCAGAATCCCCTGCTCTCCCTAGTCGACGGGGTTTCCGTTCTGGTCGAACCACTGGCCGCCCTTGACAGTCCAGCCCTCCCATTCGGTTCCCTCCAGATCATCGGAGAACCGACCGCCGAATCCTGCCGGGGCGGTCCCTTCCGGGGCCGGTTTCGCTGCGCGGATGTCGGCGTCGAACTGATCGAGAATGGCTTGGTTGCGCGCGAACTCTTCCGGGGTCGGCAATTTCATTCCGGCCGCTTCTGCTTCGTCGCGGGTGTAAAAGATCTTCCCGCCCACTTCTTTCGGCATGATGCTCTCCCTACATTTCCGACATGGTGAGCCTGACATGCTCAGGCATGGCGGTTAAGTGCTCGGCGTGTGCGCCGATGACGCGGCGGCAGACCTGTGACTCCTCAGGTGTTCCCCCGAGTAAGTTTTGCTCTTGGCTACTCTGACGCACCAACCGGCCTGGCGGTTCCATTTTGTAGTGACTGTGTTCGCGCAGTACAGGGAGCTATCAGGCTGCACAGCAAGGAATCTCGTGGTGGGCCGGTCATCCCGTGAAACAGCCATCACGCATAGCTGATTTTCGGAATCCCGCGGCCAGCAGTGGACACCGGCTGGATCACCGACGAGCGCCCGCACTACACCGAGGTCCGGCTTGCCGAGGAGGGCTTCCACGCGCTGCTCGCCCTGGTAATCCGGCGGCGGCCCGGGCAGAATCGGCCGCATACCGATCTTCGAGGGGCGGCATGACGAATTCGAGTGGGTTGGGTGCGTTGGTGCGGGATCGGCTGCCGTTTCTGCGTTGGTCGACTATTCGGATGGGGTTTGGACTCGGGAGTGTGCTGCGTACCGGGCAGGTGGGTGATGGGCGTGAGCAGGCGTTGTTGGAGCATGTCCTGGCGACCACGACGGCGGGTGATTCGGGCAGTGTGCTTGCCGCGATCGATGACTTCGCTCGCAATCGCAGTTTGCTGATGAATGTCGGCGATGAAAAGGGTCTGATCCTGGATAACGCGATTGAGCGGGCCGAGCCGATGCTGTTGCTCGAGCTGGGCGCCTATTGCGGGTACAGCGCTGTGCGCACCGGTCGCGCGATGCCGGCGGGGGCGCGACTGGTGTCGGTGGAGGCGAGTGCGGCCAATGCCGAAATCGCCCGTGCTGTCGTCGAACACGCGGGGTTTGCCGATCGGATCACCGTGGTGGTCGGCATGATCGGTGATGGCGGCGCGACCATGCGGCACCTCGCTATCGAGCACGATTTCGGGCCCGGCGCAGTCGATTTCGTGTTCATCGATCACCTCAAGACCGCGTATCTGCCCGATCTGAAGTCGATCCTGGCCGCGAGTTGGCTGCATCCGGGGACCGTCGTGGTTGCCGACAACGTCCGGATCCCGGGAGCGCCCGGTTATCGGCGCTACATGCGCGAACACGAAGGTTCGAGCTGGCGCACCACCGAACACAAGACTCACCTCGAATACCAGTCCCTGGTTGCCGATCTGGTGCTCGAATCCGAATACCTCGGCTGACGGCTACGCTGGAGGAATGCTGTATCGGCTGCTGGCCGACGCCACCGCCGTGGTGCATTTCGTATTCGTGGCGTACGTGGTCGTCGGAGGGTTCCTCGCGTGGCGCTGGCCGCGCAGTATCTGGCTGCACCTGATCGCGTTCGGCTGGGGATTCAGCACGATCCTGATCGGGCAGGAATGTCCGCTGACCAATTTGGAGAATTGGGCGCGGCATCGGGCCGGTGAGGCCGGGCTGCCGTCGAGCGGGTTCATCGACCACTACATCACCGGGGTGATCTATCCGGAGAACGCGCTCGGGTTGGTCCGGGTGCTCGTCGCGGTGTGCGTGGTGGTGTCGTGGGTGGGCTACGGATGGCTGCGCCGACGGGCGGCCGGATCGACCACCCGCCTTCAGGCATCCCACTAGTTACACGCCGAGATAGACTGGCCGACAGCTCTTTTCAGGCGCGTGAACGGTCGCGCGCGAGCCGCTCGGTGACCACCTTCGCCACCTCGGCGGGGCGCTCGTCCAGATAGAAGTGACCGCCGGGGAACGTTGCGCGCTCGAAGGTTCCGGTGGTGAAGTCGCGCCACTCGTCGGCCTGATCCGGGGTCATCGTCGGGTCCTCGGTACTGACCAGCGCGACGACGTCGGCAGTCAGCGGGGCGCCCGGGGCGTACCGATAGGTCTCCACGGCCTGGTAGTCGCCGCGCACCGCGGGCAGCACCAGTTCCGCGAGACTTGGTTCGTCGCGCAGCATTTGGATCGGCGCGGGGTCGGCGGCCAACCGCTCCAGCTCGGCGATCAGGTCGGCGTCGGAGCCGGCATGCACGCGCTGGGTCTCCACGAAAGTCGGTGCGGGACGGCCGGAGACGAACAAAGTCGACAACGCCTGCCCCCTGCGCTCCAGCCGGCGCGCCGTCTCGAACGCGACTGTTGCACCCATGCTATGACCGAATAGCGCTAGCCCATCAACGATTCCGAGCTTCAGCACCTCCTCAGCAATCCGCTCGGCGAGCGTTTCGAGTTCGGTGATCGGCGCCTCGCCGAGCCGATCCTGCCGGCCCGGATACTGCACCGCGGCCACCTCGACGCCCGGACCGAAGTATTTCGCCACATCTCGATAGGCGGTCGCCGGACCGCCGCCCGGCGGGAAACACAGCAGGTGGTGTCGGGGAGTCGCGTCGGGACGCAGGCTCCGCAGCCAGTCACCGGACTCGATGGATCTGCCCATGTATATCTCCTTCTCAGACGGAACTATTACGCTCTTTCGCGTGAACGCGCACACACGGCTGGTCCACGACTACGAAGCCGGAATCGGTGTCACCCCCTCTGCCATTACGCCCGCACCCGATCCCGGCAGCAATCTGGCTGCGACACTGCCGGTCTGGTCGCTGGCCGCCGGGTCGGTCGCCGCGCTGATCGCCGCCGCGAACCGGATCCGCGGCGTCCGCGGGCTCGACCCCGTGGCGCACCGCATCGACCCCGCGCGCATCACGGCCGCGTTCTGTAGTGAACGGTTACTCAGCATCAGCGGTCGCCCCGCCACGATGTTCGGCGACCTCTCCGGATTCTTCCCCACCTTCGACGGGTGGGTCCGCACGCACGCCAACTATCCGCACCACCGCGATCGACTGCTCACCGCGCTCGGGCTGCCGTTGGACGCGCCGTTCGATCTCGCGGTCGCGCACATGGCGATGAGCCGGGCGGCCGACATCGAGGATCATGCCGCCGCGCACGGGGCGATCGCGGTGCGGGTGCGCAACGAGCAGGAGTGGCTGGGCAGTGCCGAGGGGTGGGCCGCGACGATGGGACCGCTGGTCGCGATCGATCGGCGTGCCGATCGCGGAGAGCCCGGATTGCCGGTCGGGGCGGCGCCTTTCCAGCCGTTGCGTGGGCTGCGGGTGCTCGATCTGACCCGGGTGATCGCCGGGCCGGTGGCGACGCGGACGTTGGCGTTGCTTGGCGCGGATGTGCTGCGGGTGGATCCGCCGGGGTTGCCCGAAATCTCTTGGCAGTACGCCGATACCGGGCAGGGTAAGCGGTCGACCCTGGTGGATCTGTGGGCGCAACTGCCGCTGGTTCGGGATCTGCTGGCGTCGGCGGATGTGCTGGTGACCGGATACCGGCCCGGTTCGCTGGAGCGCGCGGGTCTCACCGCGGCGATGCGGCCGGGGATGGTGCACGGCCGGGTGAGTGCGTGGGGTGAGGCCGGGCCGTGGGCCGAGCGACGTGGTTTCGACAGCATTGTGCAAGCGGCGTCCGGGATTTCGATCGCCGAGGGTGCGCCGTCGGTGCCCAGTGCGCTGCCCGCGCAAGCGCTCGACCATGCCTCCGGTTACCTACTCGCGGCCGGCGTGATCGATGCGCTGGCCGCCCGCGCGTCCGATGGTATCGGCCGTGATGTGCGAGTTTCGTTGGCGCGCACCGCCTCCTGGCTGCTCGCCGCACCGGGTCGCACACCCCGGCACCCACCCGCCGCCCTGCCCGATCCCACCGAGGTGATGTCGCACGGCGATATCATCACCGCCACGCCCGCCATCGCCGAATACCCCGCCTACAGCTGGCCGGCCCCCACCTACGGCGGTGATCGCCCGGCCTGGCCGCTGAAGACCCACTGACTTCCGCGCGCACACCTCCACCCGCTGCGCACGAATCGGAGTGCAAATCCGTGCGCAGCACCACCGTGCGCGCAACGACGCCGCGCCCCCACGCGCACACCTCGACCTGCCGCGCACGAATCAGCCGGCAATTTCGTGCGCGGCAAATCGCTATATGCGCGACCGCCGTCACCGGGACCGCCCCACCACGCTGCGCGCACCCAGCCGCAGCGCGCACGTTTCGGTTTCGCGCGCACGAATCAGCTAACGATTCGGTGCGCGGCGGGACGACCGGTGCGCGCGGAGCTGAAGCGAGACCGGCGGTTAGGCTCGTTGCGTGCGGCAGAAGATCATCATGGATGTTGATACGGGGGTCGACGATTCTCTTGCGCTGCTCTACCTCCTTGCGTCGCCGGAGGCGGAGATCGTCGGGATCGCGTCGACCGCGGGGAATGTGCCTGCCCCGCAGGTGGCGGCCAACAACCTCGCGTGGCTGGACGTGTGCCGGGCGCCGGACATCGAGGTAGCCCTCGGGGTCGCCGAGCCGCTGGCGATCCCGCTGCGCACCACCGAGGACACGCACGGGCCGCAGGGGGTCGGGTATGCCGAGCTGCCACCGTCGACGCGCACGCTGTCGACGCGTTCGGCCGCGCAGCTGTGGGTCGATCTGGTGCGGGCGCATCCCGGTGAGATCGTCGGGCTGTGCACGGGGCCGCTGACCAATCTGGCGTTGGCCCTGCGGCTGGAGCCCGCACTGCCGACGCTGTTGCGCCGGCTGGTGATCATGGGTGGCGCGTTCAACCATCCCGGAAACACCACGCCCACCAACGAATGGAACGTGCACGTCGATCCGGAGGCCGCCAAGGAGGTCTTCGACGCCTTCTCCGCCGCGCCGCCGGATCGCCGGCCGATCGTCTGCGCGCTCGACATCACCGAGACCATCGAGATGCGGCCGAAGCATCTGGCGCAGCTGGCCGAGCGCGCGGGCAGCGTTCCGGTGGAGACGGTTTCGGAGACCGATCCGCCGGAAGCCCGGTCGGCGGCGAGCAATCCGATCGTCCGGTACGCCACCGACGCGGTGCGGTTCTACTTCGACTTCCACCGGCTCTACGACCTCGGCTACCTCGCGCACATGCACGATCCGTTCGCGGCGGCGGTCGCGCTCGATCCGGCGCTTGCCGTGACCCGGCCGGCGACGGTCGATGTCGAGCTCGCCGGAACGTTGACCCGGGCGACCACCGTGGCCGACTGGGCGGGCATGTGGGGCCGGGAACCCAACGCGGACATCGTGATCGGCACCGATCCGGAGTTGTTCTTCGATCGGCTGATCACCAGGGTCGGCGACTTCGCGCGGCAGGTGTACCCGCAGGATGTGTGAGACGGGAACAGCCGTGCACAGCGGCAACGACGACAATGCCTACCTCGCCGAGTTCCGCGATCGGCTCGGGCTGCCCGGAATCATCGACGTGCATACGCATTTCATGCCGGAGCCGGTGATGCAGAAGGTGTGGGCATACTTCGATTCGGCCGGTCCGCTCACCGCGCGCGCCTGGCCGATCGCCTATCGCGACGATGAGCAGGTCCGGTTGAAGACGTTGCGCGGCTTCGGTGTTCGTGCGTTCAGCTCGCTGGTCTATCCGCACAAGCCCGAGATGGGGGCCTGGCTCAACGAATGGACCGCCGAGTTCGCCGAGCGAACCCCGGATTGCCTGCACACCGCGACGTTCTATCCCGAGCCCGCCGCTGAAAGCTATGTCGCGGAGGCGATTCGGCGCGGTGCGCAGGTGTTCAAGGTGCACGTTCAGGTCGGTGGTTTCGATCCCGGTGATCCACTGCTCAATCCGGTGTGGGGGTTGATTCAGGACGCGAGAATTCCGGTGGTGATCCACTGTGGATCCGGGCCGGTGGCAGGGGAATTCACCGGACCCGGACCCATTGCGGCTCTGCTGCGGCGGTTTCCGCGGTTGCCGTTGATCGTCGCGCACATGGGTGCGCCCGAGTACCGCGAGTTCTTCGATCTGGCCGAGAAATACCCCGACATCCGGTTCGACACCACCATGACGTTCACCGACTTCTTCGAGCAAGTCGACCCGTTCCCGGCCGATGAACTCGGGCGACTGCGCTCCTTCGGCGACCGCATCCTGTTCGGTAGCGACTTCCCGAACATCCCGTACACCTACGGTCATGCCGTCGATGCGCTGGAGCGGCTCGAGCTCGGGGACGAGTGGCTGCGCAAGGTCTGCTACCAGAATGCGGCCGACCTGTTCGGTGTCGCGTAGGGCCTAGCGTTCACGGGTGATGCCGTCGGGGTCCGGCAGCGTCACGGTGATGGTGTCGATACCGGACTGCAACGAGCCGAAATAGAAGCTGACTCGGCAGCCCGGGGACAGCGCGTGCACGATCCGCACCAGGTCCTCGCGGCATTCGGCGGTGTACCAGTGGGTGACGCCGCGGGGCAGCCACTCCCAGGCCACGAGCGAACCGGCCTGGTCCAGCCGCTCGATCACCCCGCTGCGCGCGATCGCCTGCCAGCAGGTGCGCTCCGATTCGGTCATCTGCACTTCCCTCTGCGTCCGGTGGGCGGCTACTCAGGCCGCACCCACGGTGAATCTGGTGCGGCGATGCACGGGCCGTTCGGCTTCGTCGAGTAGCGCGACCGCGAAGTCCTCCATCGAGATGGTCGAGGTGCCGTCGGGACGGACGAGCAATTCGTCGACGCCGCGACGGTAGACGCCGGTGCGCTCGCCCGGCACCAGCTCGGCCGGTGGGCTCAAATACGTCCATTCCGTGACGGTTTCGGCCCGGCACAAGGCAAGCTGATCCGCGCAGGCCCTGGCTATCGGACGCAAGTGCGCCGGGAAGTCCGGGGTCTCGTGCAGCGTCGCACCCTCGGCGTCCGGGACCAGCAGCGTCGCCGCGCCACCGACGACCAACAGGCGGACTCCGTTGTGCGCCAACGCTTTCAATAGTACCGAGGTCAGTGCCGGAAGTTCGTGTTCCTGACCGGACGGTGGCCGGGTCGCGGTGATCACGAGATCCTGTCCGGCACTGAGTGTTACGACGTCTTCGAGGTCGGCGGCATCGCCGATCCGCACCTCGGCCGCGGCGGGTACGGCGGCCGCGCGGGCCGGGTCGCGGATCACCGCGACGACCTCGTGGCCGCGGGCCAATGCCTCGGTCACAACTCTGCTGCCCACATCGCCTGTCGCGCCGAACACCGTGATGCGCATGATTCGTTCTCCTCCGGACTCGTTTCAGTTTGCTTAGCTCTAAGTAACTTAACTTAGCGCTGAGCAATTCCGCGCCATGAGATACCTCACCGCTGAGGTATTGGCTAGAGTGCGGGGGTGACCGATCATGTCGACCGTGTGCTCACGCAATGGCAGGCTCAACGCCCCGACCTGGACGTCTCGTCCATGGCCGTGTTCGGGCGGCTGTCCAGACTGACCCAGTTCACCGGCGCCGAGCTGCGCAAAACCTTTGCCGCGCACGGCCTCGACGCCGCATCCTTCGACGTCCTGGCCACGCTGCGGCGCAGCGATCCGCCGCACCGCCTGACCCCGACCGAGCTGATGCACTCGTCGATGGTCACGTCCGGCGCCATCACGCAACGGCTGGATCGCCTCGAAGAACGCGGCCTGGTCCGCCGGTCGCCCAGCGAATCGGACGGCCGCGGCATCCAGGTCTCACTCACCGATGCGGGCCACAAGCTCATCGATGACGCACTCCCCGACCACGTCGCCACCGAGCAGCGCTTACTCGACCCGCTCACCCCGAAGCAGCGTACGGCGCTGGCCGACACGTTGCGGGTGCTGCTCGAATCCCTCGGCGACGCAATCTGATTCGACGCCGCGCCCCTTCATGCCGGCCCGCACGATATCGCCGGCTGATTCCTGCGCGTCACCTCAATGGACGCGCTGGTCAGGCATGCGGTAGCGCGGCGACCAGACCGCGAATGTAGTTGACGCGCTGCTCTGTATCGAAGACCTGCGCGCGGTCGGTGATCTTGACCTGGGTCGCGTAGTAGAACCCGGCCCCCTGAACGCTCACCTGCACGAACCCCTGGATCTTCTCCTCCTTGACCGCCAGGAACAGCAGCCCGAGCAGGCAGAAGACAAACAGCAGGATGGCCAGCACGATCGCGTACGACGGAATGCGCTGATCGACGCTCGTCTGATTGGTGACGATCCACGTGGTGCCTGCCAGCGGATGCTGCCCGGACGGTGTCAGCACGTGCGTACCGGTACACCCGATATCGCCCACCGTCACCAAAACCGGCTCCGGACTCCACTGCGGCGGAGGCGGTTCCGGACCGGAGACCCACTGCGGCCGAGCCATGCCGGACTCGGACGGCCGGGCAATAGCTTCATCGGACATCACCAGCACCTCCTTCGCCATTGCCGAGGGAAGGATCCCCCCGCACACATCGGCTGGCGAGTCCTCGTCGCCGCATCATCGCCAGCCGAGGAACCTTCCAATCTACTACTCGTCAATGCCGCTCGACAACTAGCAGATCCTCGGCAAATATCGATCGGACGCGATGATTGCGCAGGTAGACGACGAAACGCCGCCTACCGGGATGCCAGCCAGACCACCACCCCCGGCCGACGGGCGACCGATCAGCGCTCGGTGCGAGCAGGCGATAGCGGACGTCGAAACTCGGCATGTCGACCCGATTCTGCCGGTCACCACCGAGGTCGTGCGGGTGTGGGCGCGGATCAGCGTCCGGCCGATCAATATGGCCGACGGGTTCATCGCGGCGACTGCGTTGGTGCATGGTCTCGCCGTCGTCACTCGGAATGTGCAGCACTTCCAGGAGACGGGGGCCGCGGTGCTCAACCCGTTCGGGTGAGCACCGGTGGTCAGTGGGTGTCGAAGGCGCGGAGGAGTTCTTCGGCGGCGAGGGCTGCGGTGAGGGTGCCGTCGCGGACTCGGCTTTCCACTTGGGCGCGAATGGCTTTCACGTTGGGGTTGTCGGCCAGGCGGCGCAGGAGTTGGTCGTGCACCATGGTCCAGGTCCAGTTGATCTGCTGGCGGCGGCGCTTTTCGTCGAATTCGCCTGCGTCGGTGAGGACTCGGCGGTGTTCGAGAACGGTGGACCAGAACTTGTCCAGGCCGATGCCTTCCAGGCCGCTCATGGTGAGCACCGGCGGGCGCCACAGGGCGTCGTGCGGGTGGATCAGGCGCAATGCGCCGGCCAGTTCGCGGGCGGCGGACTTGGCTTCCAGCTCATGCTTGCCGTCGGCCTTGTTGACCGCGACCAGGTCGGCCAGTTCCAGCACGCCTTTCTTGATGCCCTGCAACTGATCTCCGGTGCGGGCCAGGGTGAGGAAGCAGAACACGTCGACCATGTTGGCGACGGTCACCTCGGATTGGCCGACGCCGACGGTCTCCACCAGGATCACGTCGTAGCCGGCGGCCTCGAGCAGCACGATGGTCTCACGGGTCGCCTTGGCCACGCCGCCGAGCGTGCCCGCGGTGGGTGACGGACGGATATACGCGTTGCGCTCCACCGAAAGTCGTGCCATCCGGGTCTTGTCGCCGAGGATGGAACCGCCGGTGCGGGTGGACGACGGATCGACCGCGAGCACCGCGACCCGATGCCCCTTGCCGATCAGATCCATGCCGAGCGCGTCGATGAACGTCGACTTGCCCACACCCGGAACTCCGGTGATGCCAACCCGATTCGACACCACGGCGTTCTCGGAACTGTGCGCGTCCGGCGTCAGCTTCAGCAGCAACCGCTGCGCGAGATCCCGGTGATCCGCGCGCGTCGATTCGACCAGGGTGATCGCCCGCGCCAGCGCGGCCCGCTCCCCCGCACGTACCGCGTCCGCCATCGCATCGACATCGATCGCCCGTCCCCGTCCCGCCGACCGGCCGTTGTCCGCCGACGCGCCGGGGCGACCTTCAGCGGACGAATCCGCTCGAAGGTCGCCGTCGGCCGAGGGAGCGACAGAGTTGTGCTCGCTCATTCGCCCTCGGCGGAATCCTCGGCACCGCTGCCGCTTTCGGACCCTAACTCGGGATGACCGAGTTCGGTGGCCAGCTTCTTCAGCAGATCGATCGCGGCGTCCGCGATGACAGTTCCGGGCGGGAAGATCGCCGCGGCACCGGCCTCGTACAGCGCGTCGAAATCACCGGGCGGGATGACGCCGCCGACGATGACCATGATGTCGGGTCGCCCCGCATCGGCCAGCGCCTGCCGCAGGGCGGGCACCAGCGTGAGGTGGCCGGCCGCCAGCGAGGACACGCCGACGACGTGCACGTCGTTGTCCGCCGCCTGCTGCGCCACCTCTTCGGGGGTCTGGAACAGCGGGCCCACGTCCACGTCGAAGCCGAGATCGGCAAAGGCGGTGGCGATCACCTTCTGGCCGCGGTCATGCCCGTCCTGCCCCATTTTCGCGACGAGGATACGCGGGCGACGGCCTTCCGCCTCGGCGAACTCCTCGACGAGATCGCTCGCCTTGGTGATGTTGCTGACCTTCCCTGCCTCGTCGCGGTACACACCCGAGAGGGTACGGATCTCGGCCTGGTGGCGGCCGTAGACCTTCTCCAGCGCGTCGGAGATCTCACCGACGGTCGCCTTGGCGCGCGCGGCGTTGATGGCCAGGGCCAGCAGGTTGTTCTCCATGCCGCCCGCCGAAGAGCTTGCCGCACGGGTCAATTCGGCCAGCGCGCGTTCGACCTCGGCCGAATCCCGGTCGGCGCGCAGCTGCCGCAGCTTCTCGATCTGCTCGGCGCGCACCCGCGAGTTCTCCACCTTGAGGACCTCGACCTGCTGGTCCTCCTCGGCCTGATACTTGTTGATGCCGATCACCGGCTGCTGCCCGGTGTCGATGCGTGCCTGCGTGCGCGCGGCGGCCTCCTCGATGCGCAGCTTCGGGATGCCCTCGCCGATCGCCTGCGCCATCCCGCCGTGCGCCTCCACCTCGGCGATGTGCGCCCGCGCCCGGTTGGCCAGCTGATGGGTGAGCCACTCGACGTAATACGAACCGCCCCAAGGATCTACCGGGCGGGTGGTCTTGGACTCCTGCTGGATGAGCAGCTGAGTGTTGCGCGCGATGCGGGCGGAGAAGTCCGTCGGCAGGGCGAGCGCCTCGTCGAGCGCGTTGGTGTGCAGCGACTGGGTGTGGCCCTGGGTCGCGGCCATCGCCTCGATGCAGGTGCGCGCGACGTTGTTGTAGGCGTCCTGCGCGGTGAGCGACCACCCGGAGGTCTGCGAATGGGTGCGCAGCGACAGCGATTTCGAGCTCTTCGGCTCGAATTTCGCGACCAGCTCGCTCCACAGCAGCCGCCCGGCGCGCAGCTTGGCCACCTCCATGAAGAAGTTCATGCCGATGGCCCAGAAGAACGACAGCCGCGGCGCGAACTTGTCCACCTCCATGCCCGCGTCGATGCCGGCCCGGATGTACTCGACGCCGTCGGCGAGGGTGTAGGCCAGCTCCAGGTCGGCGGTCGCGCCGGCTTCCTGAATGTGGTAGCCGGAGATGGAGATCGAGTTGAACTTCGGCATCTTCGCGCTGGTGAAGGCGAAGATGTCGGAGATGATCCGCATCGAGGGCTTCGGCGGGTAGATGTAGGTGTTGCGGACCATGAACTCCTTCAGAATGTCGTTCTGAATGGTTCCGGCCAGCAGCTCCGGTCCGACGCCCTGTTCCTCTGCCGCAACGACATACAGCGCGAGGATCGGCAGCACCGCGCCGTTCATCGTCATCGACACGCTGACCTGGTCGAGCGGGATGTGATCGAAGAGCTGACGCATGTCGAGGATGGAGTCGATGGCCACACCGGCCATGCCCACGTCGCCCTGCACCCGCGGGTGATCGGAGTCGTAACCGCGGTGTGTGGCGAGGTCGAAGGCGACCGATAGGCCCTTCTGCCCGGCCTGAAGGTTGCGGCGGTAGAACGCATTCGAGTCCGCGGCGGTGGAGAAGCCCGC
Source organism: Nocardia colli (assembly GCF_008704205.1). Lineage (GTDB taxonomy): Bacteria > Actinomycetota > Actinomycetes > Mycobacteriales > Mycobacteriaceae > Nocardia > Nocardia colli. Next base: position 819,967 of record NZ_VXLC01000003.1, read on the forward strand.
GTACTGGCGGATGGTCCACGGCTGGTTGACGTACATCGTCGGGTAGGGACCGCGGACGAACGGCGCGACGCCGGGCACGCTGTCGAGCGGATAGCCCTCGGCCACAACGGCATCCCGGTCGGCCTTGGTGAATACCGGTGGCACGTCGATACCTTCGGGCGTCGACCAGACCAGTTGCTCGGGCGCGTAGTGATTCGCCTTCGCTGCCTCGCCGATGTAGGACTCGACCTGCGCGGGGTCCACGGCGGCGGGCTCCGGGGCGTGCTCGGCCAGCGGCACCTCGGCGAAATTGCCGATCACGTGCTTGATTTCACGAGTAGTCATCAGGCTCCCACCTTCTCCAACAGGCCGGACAACGCGGCGACCGCATCGATCTTCGCCGCGAGGAATCCGTCCGGACGCTGCGCGTCGGCCAGCTCGGCCACCGCCTTCGCGGCTCCGGCCAGTAGCACCGTGTCCACGCCTGCGGCGCGCAACTGCTCCACGGCCGCACCGGCTTCCGTGCCGTAGCGCTTGTCCGAACCACACAGCACCGCGATCGGCGCACCCGCCTCGGTGGCCGCGGCGGCGATGGCGTCCACCGCCAATGGTCCGGGATTGACGGACTCGATTCCACCGGAGGCCAACAGGTTTGCGATGAAGGTCACTCGGACGTTGTGTTCGGCCACCGAACCGAGCGGCACCAGCAGCGCCTTCGGCCGGGAGCCGTGCTCGGCCAGATAAGCGTCGGACCGGTTGCGCAGCGCCTCGAACGTGGCACCGTAACGAGCCACGCGGTTGTCTGCGCGCGCCGCCTCGGACAGCGGGCGCTCGGCCAGGTTCGGAAATTCGTTCACGCCGGTCACGGACGTCTTCCGGTGTGCGACATCGGCATCGCGGGCCGCCTTGGTTTCCGCGATGCGCTCGGCGAGCAGGCCGGAATCCAGCGCGGCGAGATAGCCACCCGCGGCCTCGATTTCCTGCATGAACTCCCACGCCTTCGCGGCGAGCGCGCCGGTGAGATCCTCGACGAACCAGGAACCGGCGCCCGGGTCCTGTACGAAGCCGAGGCGGGATTCCTCGAGCAGCAGCAGCTGGGTGTTGCGCGCCATGCGGTCCGCGAACGACTTCGAGACGCCGAGTTCGCCGGCGGGCAGCGCCGAATCGAAGGTCAGCACGGTCACCGCGTCCGCCCCGCCCACGCCGGCACCGAACGCCGCGAGGGTGGTGCGCAGCAGGTTCACCCACGGGTCGCGCTGGGTCATCATGGCCGCTGAGGTCACCGCGTGCTGCGGTGCGCCACCGAAATCCGGTGCGCCGCAGACGTGCGCGACGCGGGCCCAGAGTTGGCGGGCGGCACGGAATTTGGCGACCGTGGCGAACTGGTCGTCGGTCGCGGCGAAGCGGAAGGTCAGCTGCTCCAACGCATCCGCGATGTCGAGTCCCTCGCTGAGCGCGCGCAGGTAGGCCAGGCCCGCGGCGACGGCGGCGCCGAGTTCCTGGGCATCGGAGGCGCCGGCGTTGTGGAATACGGTGCCGTCCACGGTGATCGCGCGCACGGTCTCCGCCCGCGCCACCGCGTTGGCGGCCAGGGTCACCGTGTCGGCGAGCTCGATATCGGCGATTCCGGCGAACCGGCTGGTGAGCGGCGCCGCGCCCAGCCAGACGTGAATGTCCCTGCGGGAGGTCGCCGCATAACCGTCGAGCGCGCTGTACAGCTGTGCGGCCGCGTCTGCGGTCGCGGTTCCCGCGTCCAACGTCACCGGAGCCAGGTCGAACAGCAGTCCGGACAGCGCGGCAGGCAATTCCACCGCAGGCACGCCGTTTTCGCCGACCCCGAGCCATACGGCGCTGATGCCGTTGCCCAGGCCGGCCATGATCTCCCGGTTCACCGCGGCCGCGTCGCGACCGTCGAAATGCGCGCTCACGTGCCAGCCGCGATGCACGTCGCGGGTGGCGTCGCTGCCGCGCACGAACGGATACGCGCCCGGCAGCGGCTGCTCGGGCAGTTCGTCCCGACGCGTGTACAGCGGGGCGATGGTCAGCCCGTCGTAGGTCGTCTCATCGAGCAGGTGCTCTGGTTCCGCCGGCAGTTCGGCGACCTCGACCCGCCGGACCTTCGCCAGCACCCCGGCCACACCCTTGCGCCACGCGGCGAACTGCGGAACCGGATCCGCGCCCGCAGGCGCCGATCCCGGTCCGGGCTCTGAAGCAATCGGCATAGCTTGCTGTTCCTCTTCCACTCGACTGCAGGCGCACCCGTCATGTGTGCCGAAACCGCCGCATTCGCCCAGTTCAGCGACTACTTTGGTTAACGAGCATTCGTCCCGTTTCTTCTGATGCTAGCGGGAGTCCTGCAACGTGTTGTCCCCTAGTACCAGTACCACCCGGTAACCTGACCCCGGTGACCAGGCTGATCCGTGACCCGCGCGTGCTGGCGTTGCTCGCCGGCCTCGTCGTGTTGTTCGTCGCCGCGATGCTGGTCCCGCTACCGAGCCCGCGCCAGATCCAGGACTGGGCGACCTCGGTCGGCCCGATCTTCCCGTTGCTGTTCTTCGTGGTGCACGCGCTGGTGACGGTCGCGCCGATCCCGCGCACGGTGTTCACGGTGAGCGCCGGGTTGCTGTTCGGTCCGGTGCTCGGCATCGCGCTCGCGGTCGGGGCGACCACGGTCAGCGCGGCCCTCGCCATCCTGCTGGTGCGCGCGCTGGACCGCGAACAGGTCGCCTCCCGACTCACCCACCCGGCCGTGCGCGCCGTCGACGATCGCTTGCAGCGACGCGGCTGGCTGGCCGTCGGCTCGCTGCGCCTGATCGCCGCCGTCCCGTTCTCGGTGATCAACTACTGCTGCGGGCTGTCCTCGATCCGCTTCTGGCCGTACATGATCGCCACCCTGATCGGCGTCCTCCCCGGCACCATCGGCACGGTCATCCTCGGCGACGCCCTCACCGGCACCACCCACCCCGCCTTGATCGTGTTCTCGGCCGTCCTGATCGCCGTCGGCTTGATCGGGCTTGTGGTCGACGCGCGCTGGAACACCGACGCCGTCCCACTCACCGAGGAACCTGTAACGGTCCCCAAGTAAGCAACCCGCAGCTCGCGCGCTCGAACCGCACGCGATAGACAAGGCCTGTCGGACAGCGCGACCATGTAGAGCTTCGCGGCCTCAGCGAAATCCGCACATCGGAAGATCCGCGGCACCGGCAGCTTCGAGATACCCCGGCCACCGGAAAGTGCCGCCGCACACCCCTTGATTTCCCGCACACGCAATCGCATGCGAATCGATGTGCGGCAAATCAGGAAGTGTGCGGCGGGGCGTTCAGTCGACGGTCAGTTCGATGGGGACGGCGATCACGTCGACCATGGCGCCGTTGCGCAGGACGGTGACGGGGAGTTTGATGCCGATGGCGTCGGCGAAGAGCTGGCGTTGAATGCCTTGGGCGTCACGGACTTCCGCGCGGGCGACGCTGAGCACGAGGTCGCCGCGGCGGAGGCCGGCTTGCTCGGCCGGGCCGCCGCGGACGACCTCCATGATGCGGACGCCGGCCGCTTGGCCGGTGCGGGCGGCGACGGTGGCGGGAAGCGGGGCGGGCATGCCGACCAGGCCGAGGTAGGCGCGGCGGACGCGGCCTTCGGTGTGCAGGGTGCCGATGATGCGGCGGGTGGTGGCGTTGATCGGAATGGCCAGGCCGAGACCGATACCCGCGACGGCGGTGTTGATGCCGACCACGCGACCGGCCGAATCCGACAGTGCGCCACCGGAATTGCCGGGGTTGAGGGCGGCGTCGGTTTGGATCACGTCTTCGATCACGCGTCCCGCGCGACGCGAGGCGACGGGTACCGCACGACCCAGCGCGCTCACCACGCCGGCGGTGACCGAACCGGCGAGGCCCAGCGGGCTGCCCACGGCGACCACCAGCTGGCCTACGACGAGTTCGTCCGCGTCTCCCAGCGTGACCGCTCCCGGCGCACCATTACGTGAACGCAACACCGCGAGATCCGACAGCGGATCAATGCCGACGACATCGAATTTGGCTTCCACCCCGTCTGCAAATACGACCTCACCGTTGGTCGCCGATCCGATGACGTGCGCGTTCGTCAGCATGAATCCGTCATCGGTGAACACCACCGCCGACCCGCTTCCCCGCCGGGTGCGCACGCTGGCCACATGCGGCGTAACCGACGCGGCCACCCGAATCACCGTGCGCGAATAGGCATCCATCGCGGCGTCATCGTCCACGTCGACCACCACCCCTGATTACACGTTGGCACCAACCCCTCCAGCATGCCCGCACTCCGCGTGCGGCGCACCGTGTTCACCAGAGGCGCAACCAAATCGACCGCCCGCCGTCACCTCAACGGCCACAGCCGACTTGACGTACATGGCATCCACTTGACGCATGTTGCATGCGTGCGTCAAGAGGTTGCTACGTACGCCAAATCGGCGCGGAACAGCTTGGAGACCAGCGTGATTCAGGTCAGGCGGCGGGGCTCATGGTGGCACCCTCGAAGAACTCGGACTCGGTCATGCCGAGGCGGGTGGTGACGAGTTCGAGGGCGAGGCGCAGGACTTCCTGGGCGGTGGGCGCCACCACCTGAGACTGTTCGAGGCGGGTGGTCCCGCATTCGACGCGGACCCGGCAGCGCCAGCCGGAGCCGGTGGGGTACGGCTGCGGTCGGCCGATGGCGACGCTCATACGGACGCCGTCCCGGAGGAACTCGTTCGTGGCCAGCAGGTTGTCGTCCGGCGTGATCATTATCGTCATTTCACGCACGTCCCATCACAGGCAATGTTGCAGCTACAAGTCGGTTCCTCATCGGATGCTCCCGGTATTACTCAACAGGCAGGGCACTTACGACTATCGGTTTGGAATGAATCTAACCCGATAGTCGTGACTCCGCAACATTTGAGCAAACATTCTGTCACGGCCCGGGCTCGCCGACCGAAAATAGCCGGAACCCGGGCGCGTCGACATTGCGCTCGGGCCGGGTCAGAGTTGCGGCAGCCTGCGGCGCAGCAGGCAGAATTCGTTGCCCTCCGGGTCGGCCAGCACATGCCAGCTCACGTCGTCGCCCTGTCCGACATCGACCGGTTTGGCGCCGAGTGCCAGCAACCGTTCCAACTCGGCATCCTGATCACGGTCGGTGGGATTGATGTCGATATGCAGCCGGAGTTTCCCGTTCCGCGGTTCATCGCTCGGGCTGAGGATGAGCGTGGGCTGCGGTCCACCGAAGCCTTCGGCCGGTCCGATCTCGATGCTTCCGTCGTCCTCCCGGTCGAGTTCGACATAACCGAGAACCGCACTCCAGAATGCGGCGAGCCGCTCGGGGTCGGCGACATCGAGGACCAATTCGGTAATGCGGGCGGCCATAGCACGAGTGTACGTATCCGTAACTGTGCGCTCGGCCACGCACTACTCGCCCTGTGTCCAGCATCACGGCGTAAACCCCTGCCGCTCAACGGCTTTCCGTTCCGATTTCACTGCCGCGTTACACGGTCGGCACGGGATCGGAAATGATCACCGCCGACGCTGAGCGCATGCGTCCGATCCGAGCACGACATCGTGTCCAGGTGCTGGCATGCGATGTGTGCGGCCGCCTGCCGCACCCACACCGGGCGCGCTTGACGCTGGCCAAATTGGCCGCGGTATTCCCGGTCGAACTCGTGCTGCACGCGCTTGTCGTGCATTACCACCCGCCCTATTTACTGACGGTCACTTTGCTGACGATCAGCACGACCGTGCTCGTCATCTGGGTCGTCGAGCCCTCCGCGACCCGCGTGCTCGGCGCGTGGCTGCACGCCCCCGAACTCCGCAGCCGCGACGACGTCGACCGTGCGCCCACCCTGTGGCGCATTCGCGTCCGCGTCGACGATCGCCCCGGACAGCTCGAAGCGCTCACCGGACATCTGGCCCGGCGCGGCGCGAACATCCTCAATGTCCATGTGCACCAACTCGAATCGGGCGTACTGGACGAACTGGTCGTCTCCGCGCCGGCCGGCGTCACCCCGGACGCGCTGTCCTCGGCGATCGTGCACGGCGGCGGATCGTCGGTCCGCGTCTGGCCCGCCTCCGCCTTCGCGCTCATCGACGGCCAGACCAAGGCACTCGGCATCGCCGCCCGCGTCGCGGCCGACCCCGACGAACTCCCCTTCGCCATCGCCGAACTGCTCGGCGCACGCTATCTGACCCCCGGCAGCTACGTCCATCGCGACCTCACGTTCGACGGAACCACCCTGGTCGTCCCGTGGCAGGCGGATCGCCCGTTGATCTTCACCCGCCCCGACGAGCCGTTCACCCCCGCCGAGAACGCCCGCGCACATCGGCTGACCGACCTGGCCCGCAGCGTCACCAGACACCGCTGACGAACAGTCACAACAGAATTCCGCCTACCTGCGGCATCGCGAACGCCTCTTGCCCTATCCGTCTGAGACGGTATCGTACTAGTAGTACCGCATACTGACGGTACCGAGCTCAATGAGGTGCGAGATGACCGAGCAAAGTGTGCGCAGCAAGGAACGCACGGGCAACGGATACCCGAGGGCGAGGCGAATCAGATTCCGCTTCGGCGAGCCGGTACCCATGTCGAAGTACTACGCCGGCGGCGACATGGTGTTCAGCCACTTCATCGCCGGGTTGTCCGCCGGATTCCCGCCCGGCGAGGAGTCGTTCATCCGGTCGGTGCGCCGATTCGCCGACCAGATCACCGATCCGGTGCTGAAGAAGCGGGTCGCCGGGTTCATCGGCCAGGAGGCGATGCACGGCCAGGAACACCGGCGGCTCAACGAGAAACTGATCGAGATGGGCTACGCCATCGAATGGCTGGACGCGCCGGACGTCGTCGAACGGCAGAAGCGCCTCGAACAGCGCCTGCCCGCGCGCCTGCACCTGGCCGCCACGGCGGCGGCCGAGCACTACACGGCGGTGCTCGCCGAACGCGTGCTGTCCAGTCCGGAGATCCAGGCGCTGGCCGGTGACGAAGAAGTCCGGAACCTGTTGAACTGGCACGCTTTCGAGGAACTCGAGCACAAGTCGGTGGCCTTCGACGTGTATCGCGCGGTGGGCGGGACGGAGACGATGCGCATCCTCACGATGGCGACGTTGGTCGCGCTGACTCTCCCGCTCACCGCGGTCACGCTCACCGCGTCGATCAGCCGCGACCCGGACGCCCGGCGTTACCCGCTGAGCCTGGCCAAGGAGGCGTTCACGCTGTTCCGTGGTCCGGTGTTCCGCGGCATCGGCCGCGAGCTGGTGCTGTATCTGCGGCCGGGCTTCCATCCCGACGACATCGACTCGCGAGAGCTGTTGGAGCGCTGGCAGAAAGAGCTCTTCGGCACCGACGGCAGCCTCGTCGATCACCTGAAGTAGCCGATCCCTCAACCGAAATACCCCGGAATCAACGGAGATTCACATGACTTCCAGCGTGCAGAAAACCGGCGCGGGCGGCTACCCGAAGGTGCGGCGGATGAAGTTCCGCTTCGGCGAGCCGGAACCGATGACCAAGTACTACGCGGGCGACGACATCGTGCTCAGCCACCTGGTCGCGTTGCTCTCGGCCGCGTTCCCACCCGGCGAGGAGTCGTTCATCCGGTCGGTGCGCCGATTCGCCGACCAGATCACCGATCCGGTGCTGAAGAAGCGGGTCGCCGCGTTCATCGGCCAAGAGGCGGTGCACGGCCAGCAGCACGGCAGCTTGAACGAGCAGCTGTTCGCGCTCGGCTATCCGCTGCCCCGATTCGTGAGCGGGCGCGGGGATCTCGTGCAGCGGGCCGAGCGGCTGGCACCGCCGGCCGCACACCTGGCCATCACGGCCGCCGCCGAGCATTACACCGCGGTATTGGCCGCGCGCGTGCTGTCCAGCCCCGAAATCCAGGAATTGGCCGCCGATCCCGAGGTGCGCAACCTGCTCAACTGGCATGCGCTCGAAGAGCTGGAACACAAGTCGGTAGCGTTCGACGTCTATCGCTCGGTCGGCGGGCCGGAGTGGCTGCGGATCGCGATCATGTCGGTGCTCTACGTCTTCACGATCCCGGTGGTCGGACTCGGGGTGCTCGCCTCGATCCTGGCCGATCCCCCGGCCTGGCAGCCGATCACGGTGACACGGCAGTCTTATCGGCTGATCCGCGGGCCGATCGTGCGCGGGCTGCTCAGCGAGATCCAGGTGTATCTGAAGCCGGGCTTCCACCCGGACGACGTGGACACCGGCGCCCTGCTGCGGCAGTGGCAGACCGAATTGTTCGGCGCCGACGGCGCGCTCGTGGATCGCGTCCGATGAGCGCGGCGCTGCCCGACCAAGGAGCGCTTGCGAGTCGCGAATGCGCGAGGCCGCACGAGGTCATCGTGGTAGGCGCGGGGTTCGGCGGCATCGGCGCCGCGATCGCCCTGCAACGCAAAGGCATCCACGATTTCGTCATCGTGGACAAGTGGGATCGGGTCGGCGGGACCTGGCACGCCAACACCTATCCCGGTGTGGCGGTGGATATCCCGTCGTTCATCTACAGCTTCTCCTACGAGCAGCGCGGCGACTGGTCGCGAATCTTCGCGCCCGGCACCGAGTTGCGCGACTACGCCGAGGGGATGGTCGACAAGTACGGTCTGCGACCGAAGCTGCGGCTGAACACCACGATCGTCTCGGCGGTGTTCGACGCCGAGGACAGTCTCTGGCTGCTCGGCACCGACAGCGGCCGCACACTCACCGCGCGCTATGTGGTGATGGCGATCGGCGGGCTGGAACGGCCGAAGATGCCCGACATCCCGGGCCTGCAAGACTTCGGCGGAACCCTGATCCATACCGCGCTGTGGGACGACGATGTCGCGCTGGCCGGCAGGCGGGTCGCGGTGATCGGAACCGGCGCGACCGCGTTGCAACTGGTGCCGGCCATCGTCGATGAGGTCGAGCATCTCAGCGTGTTCCAGCGAACGCCGATCTGGGTGTTCCCGAAAACCGATGCGGCGGTGGGGCCGCTCGGTCGCGCGGTGCTCGAGCGTCCGTGGGTGCGCTCCGGTATCCGCATGGTCGGCACCCTCGCCACCGAGATCGGGATGGGCGGCATGGTGGCCGGTCCGACCTGGCTGTCGGACGCCGGTCGGCGGCTGGCGGAGATTCCGGCCCGGCGATGGATGCGTAAACAGGTGCACGATCCAGTCATCCGGGAAAAGCTGATCCCTGCCTACGGGCTCGGCTGCAAGCGGCCGTCGATGTCGAACGAATACCTGTCGACATTCAATCGGCCGGACGTCAGTCTGGTCACCGATCCGATCGGCTTCATCGGCGAGCGCGGCATCATCACCGAGGACGGCGTGGAGCATCCGGTCGACGTGCTGATCTGCGCCACGGGATTCAAACTGTGGGAGAAGGATTCGATACCGCCGTTCCCGGTGACCGGTCGCGACGGGCTCGATCTGGGCGAGTTCTGGGACCGTCATCGGTTCCAGGCCTATCACGGTGTTTCGGTGCCTGGGTTCCCGAATATGTTCACCATCACCGGGCCTTACGGCTTCGTGCTGGGTTCGTACATCTGGATGATCGAGGCGACTGCCGCGCATCTGAGCCGGGCGATCGCCGAGACCAAGCGGCGCGGTGCGACCGAGTGCGAGATCAGCAGGCGCGCGCACGACGGGTACTTCGCCAAATGCCTACGCCGCCAAGAGAAGAACTTCCTGTTCACCTCCGCCTGCGCCGGGTCGAACACCTACTACATCAACAGTCACGGCGATTCGCCGTTCCGGCCATCGACGCACGGCGAGATGTACTGGCAGAACCGGCATTTCGATCTCGACGACTACCACTACCGCCAGCCCGTGCCCGCTCCGCGGACCGGCGCGATCCTCGAGGAATCGGTATGAAACTCACCAACATCCGCCCCGAACTGGTGGTGGTGACCGGCGCGGGCAGCGGCATCGGCCGGGCCATCGCGATCCGCTTCGCCAGAGCCGGTGCGCACGTGGTGGTTTCCGATCTGGATCTGGATTCCGCGCTGGCCACCGAGGCGATGATCCACGCGCGCGGCCGGCGGGCCTCGGCGGCCCGGCTCGATGTGACCGATCCGAGCGCGTGGGAGGCGTTCGCCCGGGACGTACTGGCCGATCACGGCGTGCCGGACGTGCTGGTCAACAATGCCGGCATGCTGGTCAGCGGCGCGTTCGTGGATCTGACGCCGGCCGACTGGGATCGGCAGCTGAGCGTGAACCTGCTCGGCGTGGTACACGGTTGCCGGGTGTTCGGGCAGCAGATGATCGACAACCGCAAGCGCGGGCACATCGTGAATATCGCGTCGGCGGCGGCGTTCACGCCGACGCCGGTGATGTCGGCCTACTCGGTGTCCAAGGCCGGGGTGAAGATGCTCACGGAGTGCCTGCGACTCGAGTTCGGGCCCAAGGGAATCGGGGTCAGCGCGATCTGTCCAGGGGTGATCAACACCAATATCGGCGAGCACGCGGTGACGGTCGGGGTCGATCAGGAGTTGGTCGCGCGGGGTAAGGAGCTGGCGCGGCGGGTGCAGGACGTCGCCGCGCAACTGCCGTTCTCGCCGCTGAGCCCGGATCTGGTCGCGCGGGCGGCGGAACGGGCGGTGCGCTACGACCTCGCGGTGGTGCCGGTGCGGGCCGAGGCGTGGCTGGGGTACTTCATGTTGCGTATCGCGCCGGGGGTGAATCGGCGGATCACCCAGCCGCTGGATGTCGAGCGGATCGAACGACTCGGGCGGCGGGTGCTCCGGCTGATCGATCCCGCGTCGGCGAATCAGGTCAAGACGCAACCGGTTTCGACGCCGATCGAGGTGTGAGGGGTACGACGATGAGCGCGGACAACGGTGTGCGCGTCCATGTGCTGAAGGTCGGTGCGGTGGTCGAGGAGACGGCCGATGCCCGCACGCTGGTCTTCGAGGTGCCCGATGAACTGACCGAGCGGTTCCGGTATCGGCCCGGTCAGTTCCTTACCCTTCGAATACCCAGTGCGCGTACGGGTTCGGTGGCCCGATGTTATTCGCTGTGCAGCAGCCCGCATTGCGATGATCGAATCGCGGTGACGGTCAAGCGAACCGCGGACGGGTATGCCTCGAACCTGATCTGCGACACCGTCGCGGTCGGCGATCTGATCACGGTGCTGGAGCCGTCCGGCGCGTTCGGGCCGCGTGATCTGGACGCCGATGTCCTGCTGTGCGCGGCGGGTAGCGGCATCACCCCGATCCTGTCGATCATCAAATCCATGATGGTCGGCGGGAGGGGGAATGCTGTTGTGCTGTATGCCAATCGAGATCGGCAGTCGGTGATCTTCGCAGAGGTGCTCGACGAGTTGGCACGCAGCTACCCCGATCGGCTGCGGATGCTGCATTGGTTCGAATCGGAACGTGGGTTGCCGACCGCGGCTGCTCTCACGGGCCTGGTGCAGCCATATTCCGGTCGAGACTGGTTCCTTTGCGGGCCTGCCGGATTCATGACGGTGGCCACGGCCGCGGCGACCAGGTTGCGAGTCCCCCACGTCTACACCGAGGAATACCGCTCGCTACAGCAGAATCCGTTCGACGAACCCGCCCGCGCCACGCCTGCAACCCCGTTGGGCGACTCCGCGGTCGTCGAGGTGGACATCGACGGCGAAACCCATGTCCTGGACTGGCCCAAGCAGACTCCCCTACTGGATGTGCTGCTGGACAACGGAATCGACGCCCCTTACGTCTGCCGCGAGTCCGCCTGCGGCACCTGCGTCTGCTCGGTGAAAGACGGACGCACCCGGATGCGGCAGAACGAGGCGCTCATCGATGACGAGATCGCCCTCGGCCTGACCCTCGCCTGCCAAACCCTGCCCGAGTCGCCCCGGGTGCACATCGCATTCGACCAGTGACTACTCCGGTTCGAACGCGAGGTGCGCCGGCTTCTGCACATCCAGGGGCAGGTTGTTGAGCTCGGCGACCCCGTCGAGCATGTTCCTGGCGATGATGCTCACGTGCTGGGCGAACCGCTCGGTCGACATCGGCTCGGTCCTGGCCCGGTTGGCGCCGAGCCACCAGTCGGTCGCCGAGCCCACCGCGCCGAAGATGGCGTAGGCGGTCAGTTCCAGGCTGCCGGTGTCGACGTCCTGCCCTTCGAGGCGTTCCTCGATCATCTGCGCCGCCAGCAGCGCCGAACGCTGCGCCACCTCGATGGCCCGTTCCGGCTGCTCGGCCTGCTGGGCCAGCCGGCTGTGCACCAGAAAGCGGAACACGTCGGGCTGCTCCTCCACCACGGCGACGTACTCCGCGATAGCGGTGCGGATCAGCTCGGCCACCGAATCGGTGGTCAGGCTGATTTTCGCCAGCACCCGCTCCCACAGCATGCTCTGCACCCGTTCGAGGATCGCCAGGTACAGATCGGTCTTGTCCGCGAAGTGCCGATACAGCTTCGGCTTGGCGCAGCCCGCCGCCCGCGCGATGTCGTCCATGCTCACGTCGGGCCCGTGCTCGGCCAGTGCGCGGAACGCGGCGTCCACGAATTCTCCGCGCACCTGCTCCCGGTGCGCCCGCCATCGCTCGGTCCGAGCGTCCGGGCGCGGCTCCGCGGGTGAAGCGGGCGAGCTGCTACCGGCGGCCGTCATGCTTGTCATGATATTGAATCCCGACCTCGGCCACGCAGTTCGGGCCCACTCCCGCGGTCAGCGCAGCCAGCCCTTTCGTTTGATGTAGGCCAGCGGGATGACCGCGGCGACCAGGGTCATGAGGGTGGTGGCGAGAAATCCGTGCTGCCATTCCAGTTCGGGCATCCAGGTGAAGTTCATGCCGTAGAACGTGGCGATGAGGGTGGGCGGCAGGAACACCGCGGTGATGATGGTGAACACCTTGACGATCTGGTTCTGTTTGACGTCGAGCCAGGTCATCACCGATTGCTGTAGGTAGCGGACCTTGTCGTGCTCGAAGCCCGCGTGCTGCTTCACGCCGTCGACGTCCGCGACGAGGATGGCCAGCAGGCTCTCCAGGTCGGCGCTGTGCACGGTGAGGTCGGCCATCAGATGCCTTGCGGCACGGGCCAATTGGAGCTGGGTCTCCTGGGTGCGGGAGACGATCTCCTCGGCCGCGTTCATCCGGGACATGGTGCCGCGCATGTCGGCGACGCCGATCTCGCGGCCGCGCGCGTCGTAACCGTTGGTGGCCATCTCGATTTCGTCGTTCATCGCCTCCAGCGCGTCGCTGGCGTAGTAGATGACCCGCTCGGAGGCCTCGTTGAGCGCCCACAGCAGCGCGTACATCACGCCGTGCGCGGAACCGGTGAGGGTCGGGTTGCGGCGCATCTTGGCGATCGCCTTGTCGAACGGGATGAAGTGCTCGTCCGGTTGCAGCGTCACCAGGAACTCCGAACCCAGTGCGAACACGATGGTTTCGCGTTCGATGGCGTCGCCGCGCTTGTAGTTGGCGACGACCGGGAGGTAGAGGAAGTTGTCGGTTTCCCAGACCCGGTTGCGCGCGGCGGCGAAGTCGACGCCGAGCCGCTCGCGCAGCACCGCGGCGGTATCCGCGTCGGCGGCGGCCAGGGGAATCCAATGTTGTTGCAGGACTTCGGTATCGAACCGGTCGGCGGTCACGGCGCTGGCGATGGCACGCATCGCTACCGGCCGTAGGACGAGTGGGCGGGCGAGACCGACGAGGAGCCGACCGGCGCCTGCGGGTGGGCGTAGTGCATGGTCAGCAGTCCCGCGCTGATCAGCAGATAGAGCCCGACCGTGAACCAGATCGACTGACGCTCCAGATTTGGTGCGCGGTGCGGTGTTTCGGCCCTCTTGAACATGATCGCCATGGCGGAACTCCAATGCTTCGTAGCGTCTCGGTGGTGACAGCGCCCGCCTGCCGCGGGCTCCGGACGCGCACAGCAGGCCGCGCCCGGACGTGGTGTCGAAGAATGTCAATAGTTGGTGCCGCGTCAGGCGATCGGCCGGCCGCTCAGTTCGGCCACGGATCGCGCGGGCAGATCAACGACGAACCGGCACAACCCGTTTCGCTGAGGCGGTCCGGCTGGAGACGTCGATACTGTCAACCGGCATCAGCCGCTCACCCCGCTTCGTTGGTTGCTCATTCGCGCAGAATTGCGCACCCATAATTAGAAACCCGCCGCCCTGCGTTCGTCAATCAGTTGCGCAAGTATTCGACTCCGTGCCACGCTACGGACAGGTTGGGAGGCGGACGTGAGCGAGGACGGCGAGCCGGGCCCCATCCCGGCGGCGCAACTACATGACGCGGCAACGGTTTTCGGCATGCTCGCGGCCACCGCCCGGTTGCAGATCCTCTGGTTGCTCAGCCAGGGCGAGCGCGACGTCGGCACACTGGCGATCGATATCGATCAAACCGTGCCCGCGGTCAGTCAGCATCTGGCCAAACTCAGACTGGCGGGTCTGGTTCATATGCGCAAAGAGGGCCGGCGCAGTGTCTACACGATCGCCGATCCGGGCATCGCCGACATCGTGCGGCTTGCCGTCCGGCACCACCGGCTGCACGGCGGTCAGCTGCCCGAGGGGCTGGACTGAGAGCAAGATCGCCCCTGCTCAGGTCGCATCCGAGCAGGTCACTGGGTACCGTGACCTGGTCTGACCCGTTAATGATCCAGAAAGGGAGCGGTGATGCACCCGTTCTCTGTCCGTAATGCCGGACTTGCCGTTATTGCCCTGGCCGGATTGGTGACGGGATGTAGCAGCGCGAACACGCCGGACGCCGCCCCCGCGGCGTCCGCGAACCCGTATGCCGACTGCGCGCCGCTGACCAACCAGGAGATCAGTGACGCGGTCCGGGCCGGCAGTCTCACCACGCACCACACGCCCCAGGTCTGCTACTGGGAGGCGCAGGTCGGCGACGGCGACGCCACCGTCAGCTTCACCTACTCCGCGCAGGACTCGCTGCAACAGCTGTGGGACCGCGCCCGCGCCGACGGCTTCCAAACCGAGCACATGGTGATCACCAAGCACGTCCTCGGCACCGTCACCGCGACCGCCTTCTACATCCGCAACCCGCACGACCCCGGCGACTGCGCGGTCACCGCCGCCGTCAACGGCGCGATCACCTGGCGCGTCCAGAACCGTTCGCCCACAACAGCACTCGACCCGTGCGCGGCGTCACTTACGCTGGCCACGATGATGGTCGACCTCTCGCCCTAGAACAGGAAATAGCGCTGGGCCATGGGGAGTTCGGTGGCGGGCTGCTCGGTCCAGACCTCGCCGTCGATGCGGACGGTGAAGGTGTCCGGGTCGACTTCGATGCGGGGCATCGCGTCGTTGTGCGGCATGTCGGTCTTCTTGCGATCGCGAACGTTCTTGACCGGGGCCAGTTTTCGGTTGATCCGGAGGCGATCGGCCAGGCCGTCGTCGATGGCTTGCTCGGAGACGAAGTGCAACGAGGTGGCGGCCGCGACCAGCGGGGCGGCGCCGAACATCGGACGGGGCAGGACCGGCTGCGGCGTCGGGATCGACGCGTTGGCGTCGCCCATCGCGGCCCAGGCAATGGCCCCGCCCTTGAGCACCGCGTGCGGGCGGACGCCGAAGAACGCGGGCTCCCACAGCACCAGGTCGGCCAGCTTGCCGACCTCGACCGAGCCGATCTCGTGGTCCAGGCCGTGCGCGACGGCCGGGCAGATGGTGTATTTCGCGATGTAGCGCTGGACCCTGGCGTTGTCGGCGGCGCCGTCGCCGGGCAGCGCACCGCGGCGGCGCTTCATCACGTGCGCGGTCTGCCAGGTACGCATGACCACCTCGCCGATGCGGCCCATGGCCTGCGAGTCGCTGCCGATCATCGAGATCGCGCCGAGGTCGTGCAGCAGGTCCTCGGCGGCGATGGTGGACGGGCGGATCCGGCTCTCCGCGAACGCGAGGTCCTCGGGGATGGACGCGCTGAGGTGATGGCACACCATGAGCATGTCGAGGTGCTCGTCGAGGGTGTTGACGGTGTGCGGGCGGGTCGGGTTGGTCGAGCTGGGCAGCACGTTGAGATGCGCTGCGACAGTGATGATGTCGGGCGCGTGACCGCCGCCGGCGCCCTCGGTGTGATAGGCGTGGATGCCGCGGCCCGCGATCGCGCCCAGGGTATCCTCGACGAAACCGGCCTCGTTCAACGTGTCCGAGTGCAGCGCCACCTGAACGCCCGCCGCGTCGGCGACGGTGAGACACGCGTCGATCGCGGCGGGCGTGGAGCCCCAGTCCTCATGCAGCTTGAAACCCGCCGCGCCGCCGCGCAATTGCTCCCACATCGCCTCGGCGCTGACCGTGTTGCCCTTGCCGAGCAGCACGATGTTCATCGGCCAGCCGTCGGTGGCCTCCAGCATGCGGGCCAGGTGCCAGGAGCCGGGCGTGACGGTGGTCGCCTTGCTGCCCTCGGCCGGGCCGGTGCCGCCGCCGATCAGGGTGGTGATGCCCCCGCCGAGCGCCTCGTCCATCAGCTGCGGGCAGATGAAGTGCACGTGACAGTCGATGGCGCCGGCGGTGAGGATGCGCCCGTTGCCCGAGATGATCTCGGTGGACGGGCCGACCACCAGGTCGGGGTGCACCCCGTTCATGGTGTCGGGGTTGCCCGCCTTGCCGATGGCACAGATCCGGCCGTCGCGAATGCCGATGTCGGCCTTGATGATTCCCCAGTGATCGATGATGACCGCGCCGGTGATCACGGTGTCCGGGGCACCGTCCGCGCGGGTCGCGCGGGCCTGGCCCATGGATTCGCGCAGCACCTTGCCACCGCCGAAGACCGCCTCCTCCCCCGCGAGTCCCGGTCCGCCGCTGCGATCTTCGGTGATCTCGACGAAGAGGTCGGTATCGGCCAAGCGAATTCGGTCGCCGGTGGTCGGCCCGAACAGTTCCGCGTACCGCGCCCGGCTCAGCTCACTCACTCGGGGCCTCCTGGGGTGCGGGTGTGTTCGGTCACTGCGTCTCGTCCAGGCGGCCGGGCGGGGTCAGGCTGATGCCGTGGACCTCGCGGGTGCCGCCGAGGGGGATGAGCGAAACACGTTGGCCCAGGCCGGGTTCGAAGCGCACGGCGGTGCCGGCGGGGATGTCGAGCCGGTGGCCGTGCGCGGCGGCGCGGTCGAAGCGCAGCGCGGCGTTGGACTGCGGGAAGTGCACGTGGCTGCCGACCTGCACGGGACGGTCGCCGGTGTTGACCACGTCGAGTTCGATCCTGGCCGCGCCTGCGTTCAGTTCGATAGTGCCCTCGGCGCAAAGGTATTCACCGGGAATCATGCGCGGACGGAGGTCGTCGCGCACTGGCGTTTCGGCCTCGGCCACGTCACGCTGCTCGCTCATCCAGTCCTCCTAGCCGATCGGATGATGGACGGTGACCAGCTTGGTGCCGTCCGGGAACGTCGCCTCGACCTGTACGTCGTGGATCATCTCCGGCACCCCCTCCATCACGTCGGCGCGGGTGAGAACCGTTCGCCCCGAGGACATCAGCTCGGCGACCGAGCGGCCGTCGCGCGCGCCTTCGAGCACGTGATCGCTGATCAGCGCGACGGCTTCCGGATGGTTGAGCTTGAGCCCGCGCGCCTGCCTGCGCCGGGCCAGCTCGGCCGCGTAACTCAGCAGCAGGCGTTCCTGCTCATGCGGCGACAATCGCATCCGGGCTCCTCGCCGGGTCGGGTGGACGGGTGACGGTCATTCTGGCACGACCGTTCCGGGAACGCGGGACGAGCGGCTGGTCAGCGCCGGACCGGGAGGTTCTGCAGGCGAACCTGGCCGCGCGCGATCACCCGTTCCTGCTCGTCGGTGATCACCACCTGCCACAGCTGCTGCATGCCGCCGCGGTGGATCGGGGTCGCCTCGCCGTAGAGGTTGCCGTCGCGGACCGCGCGCAGGAAGTCGGTGTTGTTGTTCACCCCGACGACCGAGCCGCGCTCGCCGTACCAGACCCCGCCCGCGACGCTGGCGAGCGTTTCGACGACGGTGCAGTAGACGCCGCCGTTCTGCAAACCCGCGGGCTGATACAGGTGCGGCTTGACCGTCCACTCGCCGCGCACCCGGTCCGGGCTGATCTCGGTGTAGCGCAGGCCGATCAGGTCGCTGAACGTGCCTTCGCTGACCTTGGTCATCTGCTCCGGCGTGATCGTCGCCAGCCAGTCGGCGGCCGGGGTCTGCTGATCTGTCATGCGGTCCACTTTTGCACAATGGCCGACGGCCGATTACCGCTGGCTCGCTTGCCGGTTCCCCCGGAAGATAAAGCGATGGGCTCCACGGCTAGACGTGGAGCCCATCGCGGCAATGGATCGGGGGTCACCGCAGCCCTCGGGACTCTCGACCAATCCTAACGCCGGTTATGAGTATAGGTCAGGCTTACCTAACTAAGCAAGGCCGTCGCGCGACGAACCGGTAATCCGCGCTGTTCCAGGGCAGCCAAGAGGCCTTGACCACGGCGGGTGCCGACCACCGCGTCGGTGCCGGCCAGGTCCGGCACGTAAGTCGAAGCGCCCGCGATGGATTCGCCGACGAGCAACCAGAACCGGCGCGCGCTCAGTCCGGAATAGCGGGCCATGCTCGACTGGATCAGCGCCAGCGAGGGCTCGCAGCGATGCGCGAGCCAGACGTACATCGCACCCTCGCACGGCAGGCTCACCGCGCCGGACTCCTCGGCCAGCGGATCGCCGTCGAGCACGCGAATCGTGGTGTCGCCCAGCCCCGCCCAGTCGATGCCGCCGTCGTTGTCGGTGTGGATCCACAGGTTCTCCAGGCCCGGATCCCAGGCCCGGCCCTCGGCCACCAGCAGCGCGATCACCCGCCCGACCACGGCGTGGATGAGCGCGGTCGCCACCACCTCGGCCGCGACATCGGCCCGGATCATCTCCGCCGCGTGCCGCCGATACATCCGCTCGATCCGACCTTCGCGCACCCCGTCGGCCAGCCGCCACCAGCGCCGCTTGCCCTGCTCGACCATCGCCGCCACCGCATAGACCCGCGGATGCTCGGGTTGCAGCGCGCGCAACCTGTCACATGTGCGGTCGAACGCCATCTGGGTATGGCGCGGCGGGCGGGTGGTCATGAGCTCGGGCATTGAACCTCCTCGAGGATTGGCCGTAGCGGTGCGTACCGCAAGATAGGTTAGGCTTACCAGACCAACCGGTTCTCTGCTACAACGAATCTCAGGAGTAGTTCGTCACCGTGACCATGCTCGGCAACCTGCGGCGGCGACGTCTGTCCGGCCTTCTCGTGCTGACCGTCCTGCTCCTGCTCACCGTCGTCGCGAGTGTCGCGATCGGGACCAGGTCGCTGTCGCCGGGCACCGTCTACGACGCCGTGCACAACGCGCTCACCTGCCAGGGCGGACCGTTCAACTGCCCGGCCGGATCCACCGCCGAGGAAATCGTACGTGGACTTCGGCTGCCCCGCACGGCGCTGGCGCTGGTCACCGGGCTCGCGCTCGGCATCGCCGGCGCGCTGATCCAGGGCTACACGCGCAACCCGCTCGCCGACGCCGGGCTGCTCGGATTGAACGCGGGCGCGGCCTTTCTCGCGGCGCTGAGCATGTACCTGTTCGCGTTCACCACGCCGGAGCAGTACATCTGGTTCGCCTTCGCCGGGGCGCTGATCGCGGGCGTCGTGGTGTTCAGCGCGTCCGCCGTCGGCGGCGGCAAGGCGAGTCCGCTGAGCCTGGTGCTGGCCGGCGCGGCAGTCACCGCATTTTTGCAGGCGATGACGAATGCCATTGTGCTGCTGGATCCCGCGGCGCTGGACACCTACCGGTTCTGGGTGGTGGGCACGGTCGCGGGCCGTGACGTCACGGTGTTCTGGCAGGTACTGCCATTCCTGGCGCTCGGGGTATTGCTCGCGGTGATCGCCTCGCCCGGGCTGAACCTGCTCAGCCTCGGCGACGATGTGGCGCGCGGGCTCGGGGTCGATATCGGCCGCAGCCGCGCACTCGGGCTGGCATCGATCGTGCTGCTGTCCGGCGCGGCGACCGCGGCGGTCGGGCCGATCGCGTTCATCGGATTGGTGGTGCCGCACATCGCGCGGTTCATCACCGGGCCGGACTATCGCTGGCTGGTCCCGTATTCCGGCTTGATCGGCGCGATCCTGCTGATGCTCGCCGACATCGTCGGACGGATCGTGGCCAGGCCCGGCGAATTGCAGGTCGGGGTGATGCTGGCGGTGATCGGCGCGCCGTTCTTCATCGCGTTCGTGCGACGACGGAAGTTGGTGAGCCTGTGACCGCGTTGCTGAAGACCGAGGGTGTGCGACCTGCCCTGCGGGTCGGGCCGGTGTCGATGGTGCTGCGTCCGGTGATGGTGTTCATCGTTGTTGCACTGGCCGCATTGTTGCTGCTGCTGTTCTGCTTGGACATCGCCACCGGTGAATCGCACATCCCGCTCGGCCGGGTGATCGACGTATTGACCGGCGGCGGAACCCGATCCCAGCGGTTCATCGTGCTCGACTCGCGGCTGCCGCGCGCGCTGACCGCGGTGGTGGTCGGCGCGGCGCTCGGGCTCGCGGGCGCGATCACCCAGTCCATCCTGCACAACCCGCTGGCCGCGCCGGACATGCTCGGCATCACCTCCGGCGCCAGCCTCGGCGCGGTCGCGGTGGTCATCGGCGGCGGCGGAACCGGGATGCTCGCGACCTTCGGCGCGCCACTGGCCGCGCTGGTCGGCGGACTGCTCACCGCGGCGGCGATCTATCTGCTGGCCTGGGGACGCAGCCCAACCGGCGATCGCGGGGTCACCGGTCTGCGCTTGGTCCTGATCGGGGTCGGCCTGAACGCGGTGCTGATCGCCGGGGTCAGTTGGCTGCTCACCCGTGCAACTTTGCCGGACGCGCAACGAGCGCAGTTGTGGCTCAACGGATCACTCAACAACGCCGATCGATCCGGTTTGCTCCCAGCGACATTCGCGCTCGCCGTGGTCGTGGTGGTGGCTCTCGGCTCAGCGCGCACACTGGCCGCGCTGCGGCTCGGCGCCGACACTACCCGCTCGCTCGGCGTGAAAATCCAGACCCAGCAGGCGATCCTGATCGGCGCGGCCGTGGTCGGCGCCTCGGTGGCGACCGCGGCGGTCGGTCCGGTGAGTTTCGTCGCGCTGGCCGCGCCGCAGATCGCCCGGCGACTGCTGCGCACCCCCGGTGAACCACTCATCGGTTCGGCGCTCATCGGCGCCATCCTGGTGGTCGGCGCGGATGTCGCGTCCCGCACGATCTTCCCGGCGGACCTGCCGGTGGGCATCGTGACCGCGGCGTTCGGCGGACCGTTCCTGCTCTACCTGCTCGTGCGAATGAATCGGAAGGCGACGCTGTGACGACCACGGACCCTGTGACCACCGCGGCGCCCAGCCGGCTCGCCGCCGACGGCGTCACGCTCGCCTACGGCGACCGGGTGATCATCGACGGACTCACCCTCGACATCGCGCCCGGCGTGATCACCACGGTGATCGGCCCGAACGGCTGCGGCAAGTCCACGCTACTGCGCTCGCTCGGCCGGCTGCTGCGCCCGCAGCAGGGCCGAGTGTTGTTGGACGGCAAGGCCATTTCGACGATGAAGACCAAGGACGTCGCCCAGGTGATCGGCATGCTGCCGCAGGCGCCGGTCGCGCCGGAGGGGCTCACCGTCGCCGATCTCGTCGCGCGCGGGCGGCATCCGCACCAGTCGTGGTTCCGCCAGTGGTCGGCCGCCGACGAGGACGAGGTGATGTCCGCGCTCGCCCAGACCGGCATCGCCGACCTGGCCGACCGCGCGCTCGACGAACTCTCCGGCGGTCAACGCCAGCGCGCCTGGATCTCCATGGCCCTGGCCCAGGGCACCGACATCCTGCTGCTCGACGAGCCGACCACCTACCTCGACCTCGCGCACGCCGTCGACGTGCTCGACCTGGTCGACCGGCTGCACGCCGAACTCGGTCGCACCGTGGTGATGGTGCTGCACGACCTCAATCTGGCCATCCGCTACAGCGACGAACTGATCGTCATGCGCGACGGACGCATCGTCGCGCAGGGCCGTCCCGGCGACATCATCAATGTCGAGTTGCTGCGCGAGGTTTTCGACCTCGACGCCTCGGTGCTGGAGGATCCGGTGTCCGGCCGGCCGATGGTGGTGCCGATCGGAACACGCCACGTCATGGGCAAGGCAGGCGGGCCCGTCATGCCCGAATCCGCGCCGCTATGACAAATGACACACCAGCTATTCCATAGTTACGACACCCTGTAGTACGCATGCGCGTCGTTGAGTCCGTAAAATTGTGGGATGGCAGGACTTGGTGAACTCGAGAAAGCGGTCATGGACCAGTTGTGGTCGACCGATGAACCGCAGACAGTCCGGCAGGTGCACGAGGCATTGGCCGCACGCCGCGAGCTCGCGTACACCACGGTGATGACGGTGCTGCAACGACTCGCGAAGAAGAACCTCGTGGTCCAGCAGCGCGACGACCGTGCTCATCGCTACGCGCCGGTGCACACCCGGGACGAATTGGTCGCCAGCCTCATGGTGGACGCTCTGCAACAGGCCGACGCCGCGGGCAGTCGCGCCGCCGCGCTGGTGCACTTCGTGGAACAGGTCGGCAAGGATGAGGCTGACGCATTGCGGGAGGCACTCGCTAAGCTCGAAGCAACCGAGGACACACCGCCCCCGCAGTAGACTCCTCGCGACCTTGCCCCCAACGCAGTGAGCTGAGTCGATGAACGCAACCGCGCCGGTATTCGCCGGACTCGCATTGCTTCTCGCGGGGCCTGCCCCGGCCCTGCTCAGCCGAGCGACCTGGACGTACCGGACACCCCGCGCCGCGCTCGTGCTCTGGCAGGCCATCGCGCTGGCCGCCGTGCTCAGCGCGTTCGGGTCCGGGTTGGCCATTGCCGCTGAGCTTCTGGTGCCGGGTCCCGACGGTCGGCCGACCACGCAACCCACGCGCGAGATCGACGCGCTCGGGTTGCCGCTGTGGTTGGCCTATGTCTTCGTGTTCGCGTTGACGCTGCTGGTCGGCGCGCGGCTCTGCTATGCCATCGTCCGGGTCGGCGTGCACACGCGGCGGCGGCGGGCGCGCCATCGGATGCTGGTCGACCTGCTCGATCAGAGCGGCCCGCGCCGGCGCGCCTCCGACATCCGGGTGCTCGCCGCGACCGAGCCGATCGCCTACTGCCTGCCCGGGCTGCGCCAGCGCGTGGTGATCAGCGAGGGCACGCTGACCAACCTCGACGATGCCGAGATCACCGCGATCGTCAGCCACGAACGCTCGCACCTGCGCGCCCGGCACGATCTGGTGCTCGAGGCGTTCACCGCTGTGCACGAAGCGTTTCCGCGGTTCGTCCGCAGCAAGGCCGCGCTCGGCTCGGTGAAACTGCTCATCGAATTGCTCGCCGACGACTCCGCGGTGAAGGTGACCGGGCCGAAGCCGCTGGCGCGCGCCCTGGTTGCCTGCTCGAAATCCACCGCGCCGCAGGGTGCGCTCGCCGCGGGCGGGCCGACCACCCTGATTCGGATCCAGCGCCTGACCGGGCGGATCGGTGACGTCCGGGTCGCCAGCGCCGCCTACCTCGGCTCGGCCGCCATTCTCGTCGTGCCGACGATGGCCGTCGCGGTGCCCTGGCTGGTCGAGCTGGGCCGACTCTTCCGCAGCTAGACAGTCGTAGGACGTATCCTGAACACTTGGCCTGCTACCCGGCGGGCCTCATCGCCTTTTCGCGCCGCACCCTGATTCCGTCGCGGCGCGCGGCGCACCGAGCCGGTCGCCGAACCACCGAACAGCGCGCTCACCAGCCCGAGCGCGTCTTACGAAAGGCACACACCACCCGTGACCCCCTCGACGCCTGTCGCCGCTGCGCCCGTGACCTTCATGGACCTGGGCCTGCCCGCCGTGCTCGTGCACGCACTGCGCAACGACGGCATCGAGGCACCGTTCCCGATCCAGGCCGCGACCATTCCGGATGTGCTGGCGGGCAAGGATGTGCTCGGCCGCGGGCCGACGGGTTCCGGTAAGACGCTGGCCTTCGGGTTGCCCATGCTGACCCGGCTGGCGACCGGATCGACCAAGCCGGGCCGTCCGCGTGGTCTGGTGCTGGTGCCGACCCGCGAGCTGGCCGCGCAGATCGAACGCGCACTCGACGCGCCTGCGCTCGCGGTCGGACTGCGGGTCGCGTCCGTGGTCGGCGGCGCGCCGATCCGGCGGCAGGCCGAGCGGCTCGCGCGCGGCGTCGACCTGCTGATCGCCACGCCCGGGCGACTCGCCGATCTGATCGCCCAGGGTTCGGCCGCGCTCGGCGATGTGCAGATCACCGCGCTGGACGAGGCCGATCACATGGCCGACATGGGGTTCCTGCCGCAGGTCACCAAGCTGCTCGATCAGACGCCGAAAGACGGTCAGCGCCTGCTGTTCTCGGCCACGCTGGACGGCGAGGTGGACAAGCTGGTCAAGCGCTACCTGCGGGCCCCGGTCACACATTCGACCGCGCCCGCGTCAGCGTCGGTCACCACCATGACCCACCACCTGCTCTTCGTGCGCGACAAGCTGGCCAAGCGGGCCGTGGCCGCCGAGATCGCCGCGCGGGACGGGCTGACCATCATGTTCGTCCGGACCAAGCACGGAGCCGATCGGCTGGCGAAGCAGCTGCGCGGGGCGGGGATCGCGACCGGCGCGCTGCACGGCGGCAAGGCGCAGAACAATCGGACGCGCACGCTGGCGGCGTTCGCGGATGGGTCGATTCCGGTGCTGGTGACCACCGATGTCGCGGCGCGCGGCATTCACGTCGACAACATTTCCCTGGTGGTGCACGTCGATCCGCCCGCGGAGTCGAAGGCGTATCTGCATCGGGCCGGGCGGACCGCGCGGGCCGGTGAGGACGGCGTGGTCGTCACGCTGGTGATGGACGAGGAGCGGCGCGAGGTCGAGGCGATGACCCGCAAGGCGGGCGTCGAGATCGTGGGCGTCGAGGTGCAGCCCGGAGATCGCCGGCTGATCGAGATCACCGGTGCGCGGCAGCCGTCCGGGGTTCCGGTCGCCGCGCCCGCGCCGCCGAAGCAGCCTGTGGCGGAAGCGAGTTCGAAGTCGGGGTCCGGGCGGCGACGTGGCGGATCGGGGCGGCGGTCGACCGAGACCCGCGGTGGTGGTGCGCCCGTGCGGGCCGAGGCCTCGGCGAGTGAACGCCGGAAAGACGGGTCCATCAAGGGATCCTCGCGCGATCCGGGTTCATCGAAGTCCGCCGCGGGCGGACGCGGTGCGGCGAAGGGTAATTCGGGTGCTGGCGATGCGCGCGAGGCAGGTGCGGCGAGCGGCGGCTCCGGGGCACGCGGAGCTGGTGCGGCGAAGGTCGGACCATCGGGTGCGGCACGCGGATCAGCGCGTTCGGGGTCCGGCGGTGCGCGGTCGACAGGGTCCGGCAGTACACGCGATGCAGGCAAGTCGAGTCGGTCCGCGGGTGAGCGCGGTTCGGGCGCCGCGAAGGGCGGGGCCGGTTCCGGCGATGTACGCGGGACGGGTGCGGCGAGCGGCGGCTCCGGGGCACGCGGAGCGGGCGTGGCGAAGGTAGGACCGTCAGGCGCTGCACGCGGAGCAGGACGTTCGGGTACCGGCGGCGCGCACGGTTCGGCGCGTGGTGCGGGGGCGGCGGGTTCCGGTCGCAATGCTGGTGGTGGGGCGGGATTCACCGGTCGTTCCAGTGGTTCCGCCGCCGGTTCCAGCGGCCGCTCGGGTGGCGCGACCAGCGGCGACACGCCCGGGAATGCACGGCGACGCGCCGTGCGCCCGGAGCACGCGCCGGGGACCCGCAATCGTGGGGCAAACTGACGGTCGTGGCCAACCATCCGGTGGGCGCGATCGCCTGCGCACTGCTGGCGGCGCTGTTCTTCGCGGTGGCGGCGGTCGCGCAGCAGCGCGCGGCGGCGGCCGTCCCCGAGGGTGATTCGCTCGTTCACGCGCTGCTGCGCAACCCGCGCTGGTGGGCCGGAATCGTCGGCGATGCCGGCGGTTACGCGATGCAGGTCGCCGCGCTCGCGCTGGGCGCGGTGCTGCTGGTCCAGCCGATCCTGGTGAGCGCGTTGGTATTCGCGCTGCCGCTGGCGGCCAGACTCAACGGCCGCCGCATCGCCGCCCGCACCTGGGCCACCGCACTGGCACTCGTCGCCGCACTGGTCTGCTTCCTCGTCGTCGGCAATCCCTCCGAGGGCAATACCAATGCGCCCCTGGACGATTGGCTGCTCCCCCTGATCATCCTGGTCGCCCTCATCGCCGCGGCCACGATCATCGGCGGCAGCAGCGCCGACCCCGGCAGGCGTGCCCTACTCCTCGGCGCCGCAAGCGGTTCCCTCTACGGCTTGGCCGCCGCCCTCACCTCCTACGTCACCTCGCTGTTCGAACACGGCATCGGCCACGTACTCGGCAGCTGGCAGACCTGGGCCCTCGTCGCCGCCGGCATCACCGGTGTCTACCTGCAACAGCGCGCATTCCAAGCCGGCCCGCTCTCCGCATCACTCCCCGCGGTCACCATCGCCGAACCCCTCGCCGCCGCCTTCATCGGCATAACCGTCCTCGACGAACGCTTCCGCACCAACACCTTCGGCCTCACCATCACCACCCTCGCCGTAATCACTATGTGCGCCACCACAATCCGCCTCTCCCGCGCCCAAGCCGCCACCTGACCCCGCGCATCGATTCGCCGACCGCGGACGAATCAGCGGGCAAATCGGGCCGCAGCAGTAGAAATTGTGCGCAACTGACAATCCGCCACCGAGAATGGCGGACCGCCGCAAACTCCCGAGCCAGGCGAACACGAGCGCGCCAGCCGCCGTGCAGCCCCGAACACATACACGACGCGAGCTAGCGGCAGCCGCGCATCAGTTTGCCCGCCGCGCACGAATCAGCGGGCAAATCACTGCGCGGCAGGAGAAATAGCGCGCGGCGGACAATCCGCCACGGAGAATGGCGGACCGCCGCAAGAAATCCGCGCCAAGCGAACCGACCTCGCCAGCCGGCCGCCATGCGGCGTCGAAGGCGCACCGGAAGCCCGCAGCGGCCGCGCATAAATTCGCCCGCCGCACACGTCCCGCCTCGCAATTCGTTGCGCACCAAGCAAACTCAAGCGCGCCGACTAAGGTGTGCGCCGTACAGCACCAAAGGCGTACACGCGGGCTGGCAGCCGCGCAGTAAATTGCCCGCCGCGCACGATCCAGCGGGCCAATCAGCCCGCAGCAGGCGAAATCATGCGCGGCAGACAATCCGCCGACGAGAATGGCGGACCGCCGCAAGTCGTCCGCGCCACGCGAACCCGAGCGCACCGAGCCAGCTGGCCGCCATGCGGCACCGAAGACCCACCGGGAGTCGCGGCAGCCGCGCATCAGTTTGCCCGCCGCGCACGATCCAGCGGGCAAATGACTGCGCGGCAGGAGAAATTGCGCGCGGCGGACAATCCGCCTAGCGACCCGCCGACCTCGTCACCGCGGCTCGCTGTGGCCAGCTGCTCGTGGACTAAAGTGCGATTTCGCTGCCGCCGCGCACTTCTTTGCGTGGCGCGCACGATATTGCCGACTGTTTCGCTCGCATCGGGCGGATTCGTGCGCGGCGGGTGCTGGTTCGCTGCGGGCACGCCGGATAGCCGCGCGGGCGGTGGTGGTGGGGCACGCCGGTCGGCTGGCCCTGTCGCCGCGCGCAAGCCGAGGCCTCGCGCGCTGTGAACTTCGTCTCCGCCGGGTGCTGGAGAATTGCGCGCTACCGCCCCGACTTGGTTATCATCGGTTAAGTGCAGTTTCTCCCTGGCCATCAGCCGCCGTATGACCTGACCTACGACGACCTCTTCCTCGTCCCTAATCGGACGGAAGTCGCCTCGCGGTTCGACGTCGACCTCTCTACCGTCGACGGGTCCGGCACCACCATTCCCATCGTCGTGGCCAACATGACCGCGGTCGCGGGCCGCCGGATGGCCGAGACGGTCGCCCGGCGCGGCGGCATCGTGGTGCTCCCGCAGGATCTGCCGATCAGCGCGGCCGCCGACACCATCGCGTTCGTCAAGAGCCGCTCGCTCACCGCCGACACCCCGGTCATCCTCGGCCCGGAGCATTCGGTGTCCGAGGCCGTCGCCCTGATGCACAAGCGCGCCCACGGCGCCGTCGTCGTGGTGGACGAGACCGGACGCCCGATCGGTGTGGTCACCGAGGCCTCGTGCACCGACGTGGACCGGTTCGCCCGGCTGCGTGACGTCGCGATCACCGATTTCGTGCAGGCCCCGGCCAGCACCTCCCCGCGCGACATCTTCGAGCTGCTGGAGACCAAGCGCGCCCAGCTCGCGGTGCTCACCGCCGAGGACGGCACCCTGGCCGGCGTGATGACCCGCACCGGCTCGGTCCGTGCCGGGATCTACCAGCCCGCCGTCGACGCCCAGAACCAGTTGCGGGTCGCCGCCGCGGTCGGCATCAACGGCGACGTAGTCGCCAAGGCCAAGTCGCTCGTCGACGCGGGCGCCGACGTCCTGGTGATGGACACCGCGCACGGCCACCAGGCCAAGATGCTCGAATCCCTCAGCGCCGTCCGCGATCTCGGCCTCGGCGTGCCGCTCGTCGCGGGCAACGTGGTGTCCGCGCAGGGCACCAGGGACCTGGCCGCCGCGGGCGCCGACATCATCAAGGTCGGCGTCGGCCCCGGCGCCATGTGCACCACCCGCATGATGACCGGCGTCGGCCGCCCGCAGTTCTCCGCGGTCGCCGAGTGCGCCGCCGCGGCCAAGGAGCTCGGCGTGCACATCTGGGCCGACGGCGGCGTTCGGCACCCGCGCGACGTCGCTCTCGCGCTGGCCGCGGGCGCGTCCAACGTGATGATCGGCTCCTGGTTCGCCGGCACCTACGAATCCCCCGGCGACCTGCGCACCGACCGCGACGGCAACGCCTACAAGGAAAGCTTCGGCATGGCGTCCAAGCGCGCCGTCGCCGCCCGCACCGCCACCGACAGCGCCTTCGACCGGGCCCGCAAGGCCCTGTTCGAGGAGGGCATCTCCAGCTCGCGTATGCGCCTGGACCCCGAACGCCCCGGCGTGGAGGACCTCATCGACCACATCTGCTCCGGCGTGCGCAGCGCGTGCACCTACGCGGGCGCGCGCAGCCTGGCCGAGTTGCACGACAAGGCCGTGCTCGGCGTGCAGTCGGCGGCCGGTTTCGCCGAGGGCCGCCCGCTGCCCAGCGGTTGGTGAGCCGTAACCAGTTGTCGCACTTATGAGTTCGCGGCCGCCCGGTCCACCGCCCGGGCGGCCGCAGCGCGCATCGGTCCTTCGACCGCCGAGACCCGGCGAGATCGGCGTCCGACACGCCCGCCACGGCACGACCACCGGCCAGCGCCACCCGGCGCGTGGGCCGGTAACATAGTGGTTGCCGGTCTTCCGGCCCAACATCTTCGGCTTGCGAAAGGATCCAGTTGTCACCCGCGTCCGAGGGCGCAGCACAGGAGGGCTCCTCTACCGAGCCGGGTGACAAACCCGGCGTCCTCCTTCCCCCAGCCCCACATCCCACCGGCCAGTTCCGCATACCGTTCGGCGGGTGCTGACGATGTCCGTCACGCTCACGGTGCTCAGCCTGCTGGGGTTCATCGCTCTCACGGCAGGCACCGCCCTCTTCGTCGCCGCCGAATTCTCCCTCACCGCGCTGGAACGGAGCACCGTCGAAGCGCACGCGCGCGACGGTGACGTTCGCGCCAGGATGGTGCGCCAGGCGCATCGGACGCTGTCGTTCCAGCTGTCCGGCGCCCAGCTCGGCATCACCATCACCACCCTGATCACCGGTTACATCGCCGAGCCGGTACTGGCCCGCCTGCTGGATCCGCTGTTCAGCGGCATCGGGCTGAGCGAGGGCGCGGCGCACGGCATCTCGCTCGTGCTCGCCCTGGTGCTGGCCACGTCGCTGTCGATGATCTACGGCGAGTTGGTGCCGAAGAACATCGCCATCGCCAAGCCGCTGGCCACCGCGCGCACCACAGCTCCCCCGATGGTCGCGTTCTCGGTGATCTTCAAGTGGCTGATCCACTTCCTCAACAACACCGCCAACTGGGTCGTGCGCCGGCTCGGCGTGGAACCGGCCGAAGAGCTGCGTTCCGCACGGTCGCCACAGGAACTCGGGTCGCTGGTCCGCACGTCCGCGCTGCGCGGCGCGCTCGACCAGCGCACCGCCTTGGTGATCGACCGCTCGCTGCAATTCGGTGAGCGCAGCGCCGAGGAACTGATGACCCCGCGGGTGAAGATCGAGGCGCTGGACAAGCTCGACACCATCGCCGACCTGATCGACGCGGCCCGCCGCACCGGCTACTCCCGGTTCCCGGTGATCGACGGCGACCTGGACAACACCCTCGGCGTCGTGCACATCAAGCAGGCGTTCACCCATCCCGCGAACGTCCGCCGCACCATCCCGCTGCAGATGCTGGCCCATCCGGTCCCGATCGTGCCGGCCAGCCTGGACGGCGACGAGGTGCTGGAACGGATCCGTGCCGACGGCATGCAGGTCGCGCTGGTCGTCGACGAATACGGCGGCACCGCGGGCATCGTCACCATGGAGGACATCATCGAGGAGATCCTCGGCGACGTCCGCGACGAGCACGACGAGGAAGAACTCGACGTGCGCCGGGTGTCCGACGGCTGGGACTGCTCCGGCCTGCTGCGCATCGACGAGGTCTCCCGCGCCACCGGATACGACGCCCCCGAGGGCGAATACGAGACGCTCGGCGGGCTCGTGCTCACCCGGCTCGGGCGCATCCCGGTGGCCGGCGACGAGGTCGTCCTGCCGAATCCGCGTTCGCAGCAATGGTCTTCGAACGAACAACCGACCACCGGCGGCTGGATCGCGCGGGTGGAACGCATGGACGGACGCCGCATCGACCGGGTTCGCCTGATCCCGGTCGCCCCGGACGATCTCGCGTTCCGCCAGCTGCAAGCCGAACCCGAGCAGGAGCACAGCCATGGGTGATCTCTTCGGCGTTCTGCTCACCGTGGTGCTGCTGCTGAGCAACGCCTTCTTCGTCGCCGCCGAATTCGCGCTGATCTCGGCCCGCCGCGACCGCCTCGAAGCGCTCGCCGCACAGGGAAAGCGCAACGCCGACTTGGTGATTCGCGCGGGCGAGAACCTGTCGATGATGCTGGCCGCCGCCCAGCTCGGCATCACCATCTGCTCGATCCTGCTCGGCCGGGTCGCCGAACCCGCGGTGGCGCACCTGCTGGAGGGGCCGTTCGATCTCCTCGGCATGCCCGAACAGCTGCTGCACCCCGTCGCTTTCGCGATCGCGCTGGCCATCGTGGTGATCCTGCACATCCTGTTCGGCGAGATGATCCCGAAGAACATCGCGCTGGCCGGTCCGGAACGCAGTGCGCTGCTGCTGGTTCCGGTGCACCTGATGTGGTTGCGCCTGGCCCGCCCGCTCATCGCGATCTACAACCTGGCCGCCAACCTCACCCTGCGGCTGCTGCGGATCGAGCCGAAGGACGAGTTGCAGGCGACCGTCTCGTCGGTGGAACTCGCGGAGATGATCGGCGAGTCGCGCTCGGAGGGACTGCTGGACGAGGAGGAACACCGCCGGCTGACCCAGGCACTGGGCACCAGCGATCGGGTGGTGGCCGACGTGATGGTGACGCTGGAGACGACCCGGACAGTTCCGTTGCGCGGCAACGGAACCACGCTCGGCGACATCGAAACCGCCGTCGCCGAAACCGGTTTCTCGCGGTACCCGGTGCAGGCGAGCGACGGGTCGCTGGTCGGCTACATGCACGTGAAGGATGTGCTCGACAAGGTCGCCGACGAAAGCGCCGGACCGGGAACTCCCATCCCGCGCACCGACATTCGCCCGTTGCCGACGGTCAGCATGCACACGCCGCTGTACGAGGCGCTCGCGCGGCTGCGGCGCACCAACAGCCACCTGGGCCGGGTCGTGGATACCCGCGGCAACACCACCGGCATCGTGGCGTTGGAAGATCTCGTGGAAGAGTTCGTCGGCACCGTCCGCGACGGGACGCACCGGA
Source organism: Nocardia colli (assembly GCF_008704205.1). Classification (GTDB taxonomy): domain Bacteria; phylum Actinomycetota; class Actinomycetes; order Mycobacteriales; family Mycobacteriaceae; genus Nocardia; species Nocardia colli. The sequence continues at coordinate 851,818 of NZ_VXLC01000003.1, forward strand.
TCATCGAATGAACGAGTGGGGCTCCGAGTTCGCGGTACTGACCGAGGAGCGGTGGCGGGCGCAGGCGGCCGAGCATCTGGCTCGGGTCGATCGGCTGGTCGGGCCGTATGTCGAACGGCGAGCCGCGGGTTCGACGCATCCGGTGATCGATTTCCTGTTCACCTATTACGGGCACAAGCCTGCGCAGTTGCGGCGCTGGCATCCCGGGTTCGGGATCGGGATGGCCGGTGCGCGCGAATACGACGGTGCGCGTGGGTATCACCGGGTCTCGGCCGATGCGGCCGCTGTCTTCACCGCGGACCCCGCCTACCTCGAGCGCCGTCGCGACACCGTCGAGTTCGTGGCGAACCTGTTGCGCGCCACCGCGTCCCGGCCCGCGCAGCTGTCCTGTTTCGGGTTGCACGAATGGGCGATGGTGTATCGCACCGAGGACGTCCGGCATCAACAGGTTCCGCTGCGTCTGGGCCGGACCGGCACCGACGAGGTCGTCGAGTCGATGTCGCTGCGCTGCACCCATTTCGACGCGTTCCGCTTCTTCACCCCCGACGCGGTCGGCCGCAACGCCGAGCCGCTGACCCGCGCCGATCAGGTCGCCCGGGAACAGCCCGGCTGCCTGCACGCGAATATGGACCTCTACAAGTGGAGCTTCAAGCTCGTTCCGCTGATCCCGTCGGCGCTCATCCTGGACTGTTTCGAACTGGCTTGCGCCGCACGCGAACTCGACATGCGGGCCAGTCCCTACGATCTGTCTGAGTACGGGTACGAGCCGGTGCGGATCGAAACGCCGTCCGGGCGCGCGGAATACGTGCGCTCGCAGTCCGCGCTGGCCGAGCGCTCGGCGGAGTTACGCCGGATTCTGCTCGACGCCTGCGTTGCGCTGCTCGCCGTCGACGTTGCGCAATCCACTGCCTGACCTCGCCTGAGCAACCGTAGATCTTCCACGTGCACTGCCACTGAACTGCCGACTTCGTCGGATTTCCGCAAAACCCTTCACATAAGTTAACGGCTGTTACTACCATGCAGTCAGTTCCCTAAGCTGTCCCAGTCAGCGGCGGGATAACTGATCAACGATGATGAAGGTTGGGGAACCGACGATGCGCTCACTGACGAGCTTGCGCCGTTTCAAACCGCTGGCCCTGGTCACGGTCGGCTTGGCCGCCGTGCTGATGCTACCGAGCAGCGCATCGGCAGATCTACAGTCCGACCTGCAGAACGCCGTGCAGGAATTCCTCGATGTCGGCCGCACCTCCGTGCCGCGCGCCGACTGCGGACCCGGCTCGATGCCGGAGAACGGCATGCAGGGCGACGTCACCGCCGCCGACCGGGACAGTGGCCGCAGCACCCAGGGTTACCGCTGCAACATGTCGTTCGTCGGCGGATTCGCCGGCCGCGGCGCGGGCATCACCTCGACCAGCTTCGAGCACTGCTCCTACATGGGCTCCTTCTTCCCCGGCGACCTGATCAGCGAGGGCCGCGGCGTCCAGGTTCTGGATGTATCGGACCCGGCGAACCCGCGCCCGACCGCCACGCTCACCGAACCCGCGATGCTCGCGGGCACCTGGGAGAGCCTGAAGGTCAACACCGCGCGCAAGCTGCTGGTCGGCACCGGCGTCCCGGTCGGTACGGGCGTCGGCTACCTGTCGGTCTACGACATCTCCGACTGCGCGCACCCACGCCTGCTCAATCCCGGCCCCGGCACGAATATGCTGATGCCGCTGCCGATCACGACGCACGAGGGCGGCTTCTCCCCCGACGGCAATACGTATTGGGCCTCGGGGATCGCGCCCGGCTTCGTCAGCGCCGTCGATCTCACCGATCCGACCAACCCGCACGTGGTCTGGCAGGGACTGACCGGCATCGAGGCGCACGGATTCGGCGTGAGCGCGGACGGCAACCGCATGTACCTGTCCGCGCTCGGCGGATTCACCGTGCTCGACATCAGCGCGGTGCAGCGGCGCGACTCGAACCCGCAGGTATTGCACATCGGCCGGGTCTTCTGGACCGACGGCTGGGCCACCCAGCACAGCATCCCGGTGACCTACGACGGCAAGCCCTACCTCTACACCGTCGACGAAGGTGGTTCCGGCGGCGTGAAACTCATCGACATCGCCGACGACACCAACCCGAAGGTCGCCGCGAAGATCAAGCTGGAGATCAACCTGCCGCAGAACATCGACAGCAATATCGGTTCGTCCATGGGTGGTTCGGCGTTCGCCTACGAATCGCACTACTGCACCGCCGACCGCCGGGACAACCCGACGGCGCTCGCGTGCGGCTGGATCTCCTCCGGTATCCGGGTTTTCGATGTGCGCGACCCGTTCAATATCCATGAGATCGCTTACTACAACCCACCCGCCCGTACCGGTCAGAACCTGAGCCTGTGGAACTCGCCGCACGCACTCGCCTCGATCATCGGAGTGCCGCTGATGAGCGCCCCGCCGGCGATTCGCTCGGTCCTCGAAGGACAGTTCAACCCGTTGGATGCGCTCACCCCGCGCACCGGCCGGCTGGCCTTCGGCGACGTCTCCACCGACTGGTGTCTCTCGCCGCCGGAATGGCGTGGCTCGCAACTGTATGTCACCTGCTCGGACAACGGATTCATGGTGCTGCAACTCGACAACGACGTGTATTCGCCCCCGGCGGATCAAGAATCGATCGTCGGGTCGTAGTGATGCCTCGTTGGTTCCGCGGCGGCGCGCTCGTCTCCCTCGGTTTCGCCCTGCTGGTGCTGGGTGCGGCGCTGCGCCCGCTCGTCCTGCCGGAAAACCACACCGCCACACCGATTCTCAACTCGGTGGAGATCGGTTTCGTGCAGGACATGACCGCACATCATCAGCAGGCGTTGATCATGGTGCAGCGGCTCGACCGCAATGTCGATCCCGGGGTGCTGTTGCTGGCCCAGCAGCTCGACGACACGCAACGGCTCGAGATCGGCACGATGCTCGGGTGGTTGCGTCTGGCGAATGCTTCTCCGGTACCAACCCATCCGATGGCGTGGATGCACAGCGGAGAGGCTGTGCCGCATGAGCATTCGGTCGCGCAGCCGGATCAGAAGAAGGCGGCCGACACGTTGATGCCGGGCATGGCGACGATGGCCGAGCTCGATGCCCTCGCCGCCGCCCGTGGTCGTGATGCCGAGATTCTGTTCCTGCAGTTGATGTTTCGGCATCACCAGGGTGGAATCGCCATGGCGCAGGAGGCCGATCAGCTGTTGCCGTCGGGGCCGGTCAAGGAGACCGCGCGTTCGATGATTCACGCTCAGGGGCAAGAGGCAGGGTTCATGGGTGTCCTGCTCGCGCAGCGCGGCGCCGCACCGTTGCCTTAGGCGACGTGCAGTCCGAATCCGTTGGCTCCCGGTGACTCTCGGCCGTCCGCCAGGCGCAGGCGCCGGTCGTAGTCACCTCCGCCTTGCGGTCGGTACCGGATCGGTTCCAGCTTCTCCAGACTCGATATGCGCGCACGCAAGTCGTCGGCGATGCCGTCGAAGCGGTCCGAGTCGACACGAATCGTCCCGTGTACCAGGAACGGCGGCAGCACATCCATGCCCGGGTAGTACAGAATCCCGTGCTGGATCGGGAACAGCAGATCCTCGACCGGTCCGTTGATCCCGCGATCGGAGTAGGACGGCTCCTTGCCGCCGATCGAAACCACCAGCATCGCCCGCCGCCCGGCCAGCACGCCCGCGCCGTAGCGCGGGATCGCCGTACCGCCCGCACCATAGGCGAACCCGCAGGTGAGAACCCGATCTACCCATCCCTTCAGGATCGCGGGCATGCTGAACCACCACAGCGGAAAGTGCAGCAGGACGGTGTCGGCCCACAGGATTTTCTCCTGTTCGGCGCGAATATCCGGGCTCAGCGTCCCGTCGCGATAGGCCTCGCCCGAGGCCAACATGAAATTAGGCTCCTCGACCGCGCCGAAATCGTCGGCATCGGCCTGTGCCTTCCATCCCATCGCATACAGATCACTGATCCGAACCTCATGCCCGTCCGCCCGCAACTATTGTACCGCAACATCTTTCAGCGCCCGGTCAGTGAGTCAGGCTTCGGGTGCGCGTACACGACAAGTACGCTCATTCCAGCTTTCGTCACACATCCCGCCAACACGTAATCGGCGACCAGAATTCCGAACCGCTCCCGACCAGGGGTTATCAACCGCCCGGAATGAGCGGCATTTACGCCGTGTTGCCGACAACGAAGGGTCGGCACGCAGCGTCGACCGCCTACAGGGAGGCATGGCATTGTCCGAAAAGACGTTCGCGGAGCAGCACATCATCGTCACCGGCGGGGGAACCGGAATCGGCCGGGCCGCGGCGCTGGCGTTCGCCGCACAGGGCGCGGCCAGCGTGACCATCACCGGCCGCCGCCCGGAGCCCCTCGACGAGGTCGCCGCGCTGCACTCGGCGGTGATCCCCCTGGTCGCCGACGTCGCCACCGAAGCAGGCACCGAGGCCATCGCCGCGGCCGTCCAGGCGCGCGGCGATAAACTCGATGTCCTCGTCCACAACGCCGGCGTCTTTGGCACCACTCCCCTCGACGACCTCGACCCCGCGGATCTCCGCCACCAATTCGAAGTCAACGTCTTCGGCCCGATCCTGTTGACCGCCAAGCTGCTTCCGTACCTCCGCTCCCCCGGCAGCAACATCGTCGTGGTCTCCAGCATTTCCGCCCGCCTGGCCAACCCCGCGCAATCCGTCTACGGCGCCAGCAAAGCCGCCATCGACAGCTTCATCCGCAGCGCCGCAGTAGAGCTGGGCCCCAAGGGAATTCGCGTAAACGGCGTAGCCCCAGGCAACGTCCAAACCCCCATCCTCGCCACCGGCGGCGTCTCCCCCGAGGACATCGATGAATGGCGCACCGGCTACGCCGACAAGGCACCCGCCGGTCGTATCGGCCAAGTCTCGGACGTAACGCCCTGGATTACCCGTCTGGCCGAACCCACCAGCTCCTGGATAACCGGCGAGATCATCGTAGTGGACGGTGGCATGCTGATCGCCTGACCTCAACACAAGCCGGCCGCCACCTCGAAGGTGACGGCCGGCCTGGTTCGGGGGCGTGGTCGATCAGGACTCTTCGGTGAACCGGTACCAATTGCCGTGGAACGTCGAGTATCCGATGCCCGAGGTCGGGGTGCCGATGTAGGGCGGGGCGGCGTCGGGGAAGTAGGCGAAGCCGCGGGACGAATTCGACTCTCCCCCTTCGGTATAGAACAGGCAGCCGCCGTCGCGGCGGGTGATGTAGGTGATGGTGTAGATGCCGAGGCGGGTGCGGTGGCCGGGGTTGACGCAGTCGGCGGCCTGGTTTTGCAGGATGTTGCGCGAGACTTTCCAGCCGGTGGTTTCAGGGATGTTCTGCCAGACCAGGGCGCCGAAGACACCGATGACGACCAGTCCGATGAGGCTGTAGAAGAAGGAGTGGTAGCGGAACAGCCCGAGTAGCCCGAACAGCAGCGCGACCACGCCGAGCACGCCGATGGCCACCCAGAGGATGACCTGGATCGGGAAGGTGCCTTCGGCGGCCAACTGCCAGAACAGGATTAGGCAGCACAGCACGATCAGGGCGGTCAGCAGCCCCATCCAGAGTACGAACCATCCAGGGGTACGGCGCGTAGTGCCAGCGGTCTTCACGGTGCTCAACATACGGGGGACATACCCCGATGGACGGCGAAAACCCCTAACTCGACGGCAATCCGGAACCCGGCCGCGAATACACGAACGCCCTGGCCATGAGACCAGGGCGTTCGCCGGCTAACTGTTCATCGCGACATTACAGCGGCGGGAACCCGGAGGACCCGGTGGCCATCCAATTCCAGAACATCGCCGCACGATTGGCGAGCAACGCGACAACGTCGAGGACAACGCTTCCCATAAATCTTCCTCACATCCGACAATCTCCAGTGCAGCGCCCAGGGTAGTCGATCCCCGGCGCGCCGACCCCGGCGCGGACGACGGACCCGGCCCACGGCCGCAGGCTCGATCAGCCGATCGGCGGTGCGAGGTACTCCAGCGCGTAACCCTCGCCGGCCGGGGTCACGCGAGCAATGCCGGGTGAGTCGAGGTGCGCGCCGGCCACGAAATGCTGCGGTCGGGCCAGTTGCGCGAGCAGGACCGCCCGCGCGGCGCGTGCCTGGGACTGGTCACCGTCGAGCTCCCAGGTCACGTCCGGCCGGTCGAATTGGAGCGTCGGAACGTGCACGGTGTCTCCCCAGGCCAGCAGGTGACCGGCGCTGCTCCGGACGTCGTACACGGTGTGACCAGGCGTGTGGCCCGGTGTCGGGATCGCGGTGATCCAGTCGTTGATCGCGACCTGCTCCGACACGGGTACCACCCGATCCCGGATCGGCTCGAGCCGCCCGGTGAACACCGAGATATCGCCCGCGCCGAGCCACACGCGCTCGAGTTCGGGGAACGCCTCGGCACCGTCCGGCGTGATCAACCCGCTCACGTGGTCTTCATGCCGGTGGGTGATGGCCACATCGGTGATGTCCGCGCGGTCGATGCCCGCTTCGTCGAGTGCGTCGTAGATCAATCCCATGGTCGGGTCGTGCCAGACGTTGGACGCGCCGGTGTCGATAAGCACCGACCGCGTTCCGTCGGTGACGTAGAACGCGTTGACCGACAGCCGGAGGTTGTCGCCGGCCAGCGGCACCGCGGCCGGCAGCTCAGCGAGGGCGCGTCCGTCCTCGTCACGGAGTCGCGTCGGCGGCATGTCGATGTACCCGTCGCGCAACGAAATCACTTGCAGATCCCCGAATTCGAACGTGGCATGGTGCCGGCCACTCGAGCTGAGACGCATGGAACCTCCATCATGTTCGGCGCAGATCGCGCCTCTCCGATAGGAGAGTACATCTTCCATAGGAGAAAGTTACACTGTGCGCAGCAAGGCACCCATCGATCGAGGAGCAAGGTGGTCCAGCAAGACGCGAACGCGGCCGAACCACAGCAGCGTGACGACCTGGCCGGCGCGTTCGGCACCAACGTGCGGCGACGCCGCGAGGAGGCGGGCCTGACGCTGGAGCAGCTGTCCCTGCAGTCGTCGGTCAGCCGGGCGATGCTGTCCAAGGTCGAACGCGGCGAGAAGAGCCCGACGATCGGCGTCGCGTCCAAGATCGCGCACGCGCTCGACGCGCCGCTCTCGGACCTGATCGGCGGGCCGGCCGGTGCCGCGTCCGGCGTGGCCGTCGCCCTGCGCAGGAACGAACGCCCCGTATTCCGTGACCCGGAAACCGGTTTCGAGCGGCACATGGTGTCCGCGGCCCCGGGTGCGGGCGGCGCCGAGCTGATCGTGCACTACCTCCCCGCCCAGGTCTCGACCGGACTGCTGCCCGCCTATCCCCCGGGCACGGAGAAACAACTCGTCGTCCTCGACGGCACCCTCACCGTCGCGCTCGGCGGCATCATCGAAACCCTGAACACCGGCGACTCCCTGTTCTTCCAGGCCGACGCGGACCACGGCTTCGCCAACCGGACGGACGCTCCCTGCGAATACATCATGGTCATTTCGCGCAGAAGTTGAAGCGCCGCAAAATTTTTCATCTGCGGCGATGCGCGACCGCGCGGAACACCTCGGCGAGCACGCCGAACATGAGCACCACCACGGCGACCGGCAGCGCACGCCCGGGCGCATCGGTGGTGAGCGTCTCGCGCAGACTCTGTCCGGGCAGGAACACCGAGGCGGTGATCGTGACCGCGGTGAAGCACAGGACATACGACAGAGCCGCCGCGATCAGCGGTCGCGCCATCCGGGCAGGCGTCAGCGGGGCGCGGGCCATCCGCCAGGCGAACCCGATGCCGCCGACCACAGCGAACGCAACCCATCCGTAGTTGGTCGTGCTGAACCCGTTGATGCCGTGGAAGTCGAAATGACGGGCACCGCCGATGACCAGGTCTACGACCGCGGCGACGGACAGCGACGCAACCCACGGCCACAACGACATCAATGCTCTCGCGCTGTGCCACGACATACCGGTGCTGTGCGAATCCACCATCCGAGCCTCCCGCGCTCACTCCCGCCTCGAGCCCATCGTGCGCGCACCACCGATCGGGCACATCAGGGACAACCCCGGACTATCCCCGGAGAAAACCGCACCTTCGCTTACGGTGCCCGATGATCGGGCGGTCTACAGTCAGCGAGACGATCGGAGCGGAGATTTCGGATGAAGGACATTCTGGCCCCTGAGCTGGACGTACTCTTCTGCGGCATCAACCCCGGTCTGTCCTCGGCGGCCGTCGGACTCCCCTTCGCGACCCACGGCAGCCGGTGGTGGCCCGCGCTGCATCGATCGGGCTTCACGCCGCGGGTGCTCGCGCCCGCCGAAGCCGACCGGCTGCCGACCTGGGGACTGGGTTTGACGACCATGGTCCGTCGCCCGACCACCAAGGCCGCCGAACTGACCCAGGCCGAACTACGCACTGGCGCAACCGAACTGACCGAACGCGTGCACACCTGGCGACCTCGGTGGCTGGCTGTCCTCGGCCTCAACGCCCACTATCCGCCCCAACGACTCGCCGAAGAGTTCGCCCGGCTACGCCGAGCCGCAGGCCTACCTGATCGCAGTCTAGCTGGGCCGCAACAGAACCCGGCGTGAAGCAGCTTTCGCGCATCAGCCCCCGCGCCACTGGGTGTGTCAGTCGATGTCGGGCGGCACCTGGGGCAGCCCCTCGCTGGCGCGCAGTTTTTCGGCCATGGCGGTGAGCAACTGCTGCGATTCTTCGGACAGGTCGAAGGCGCGACTGGACAGGCGGCGCAGTTTGTAACCCTGCAGCTGGGCCAGCAGTGCCAGATCGTGGTCGATCTTGGCGGCATAGATATCGTCGGTGAAGTAGTCCGGTTTCACCTTGAAGAATTTCGCCAGCGCCGCGGCGGTCTCGGCGGACGGCCTGCTGCGACGTCCCGAACGCAGTTGGGAGAGATAGGGTTTGGAGAGCGGAAACCCCGCCGCGGTCAGCGCCGCGGAAACCTCCGCGTTCGTGTGCGGTGGTCGTCCCGGTGGATGCACGGTGGCGAACAGTGCGTTCAATCGCTCCGCGAAATCGACCACCGAATTCCCCCAGTCCTTCCATCACAGTCGAACTTGTTGATTCAACGATCCACGTTCCCAGATTAAACGAAGGCGATCGTTTGCGTCAGAAATTGATGATCGGGCACCTACGGACCGGTCTTCTCGCTCACCGCGCCGAGGAATATCGCGATCCCGAAACCGGCGTCCACCAATCCACAGACCGGCCCGCTGCGAAATACCCTGTGCCGACCTCGCCCGGCAACTGGTCACCGGCGCTATCAGACCCGACACGGTGCGCACCGATCGGTACCGTGGCGAGTGCAGAAACCAAACGGAGGCAGACCTTGGCAAAACGCACGATGACCGTATCGGACAGCATCCTGATCCAGGCCGACCCGCTCGCGGTCTACCAGCGGATCAGCGACCCGACCCAGATGGGCGAATGGAGTCCGGAAAACCGCGGCGCAACGGTCGACGAGCCGAGGGAATCAGCTTATGTCGGAATGGTTTTCGTCGGACGCAATAAGCGCGGGCCGGCCCGGTGGACGACCCGCTGCACGGTGACGGCGGCGGACCCCGGCGAGCGGTTCGCGTTCCGTGTACACACGATCGGCGTCCGCAAGCCGGTCATCCGCGGACCGATCGCGAGCTGGGAATATCGTTTCGAGCCCGAGGCGGGCGGTACCCGGGTCACCGAGACGTGGCACGACGACCGGACCGCCTGGCCGGACAGTGTCGCCGCCGTCTTCGACCGAATCGTCACCTACGGAAAGACTTTCGCCGACTTCCAGCGCAAGAACATCCACGTCACGTTACGAAATCTCGCGCGCACGATCGGCTAGCCCGGCGGCAGCGTGCCTGCCCGTCCAGCCCGGGACTTCGTGAGACCCTGGCGACAGCCGAATCCATGCTCGATCTACGGACAGGATGTTCCGATGACAGTGCTCGTCGCGGGATCCACCGGCTTCGTCGGCAAGCGATTATGCCCCGAACTGGCCGATGCGGGCCACGCCGTCCGCGCCATGACCCGACACCCCGAGTCCTACCGGGGCAGCGGGGCACCGATCGGCGCGGACGTCGCCGATATCGGCTCGCTGCGCACCGCCATGGCCGACTGCACCGCCGCCTACTATCTGGTCCACTCACTGGCCGAAACAGATTTCGAGCGCCGCGACGCCGAGGCCGCGTCCAACTTCGGCCGCGCCGCCGCCGAGGCCGGCGTGAAACGGATCATCTATCTCGGTGGTCTCGGCGAGGACAACGACGACCTGTCCGCGCATCTGCGCAGCCGGCGCGAGGTCGAGGGCCTGCTCGCCGCGGCAGGCGTGCCGGTGACCACGCTGCGCGCCGGAATCATCGTCGGCCACGGCGGCATCTCCTGGGAGATCACCCGCCAGCTCGTCGAGCACCTGCCCGCCATGATCACACCCCGCTGGGTGCGCACCCGGACCCAGCCGATCGCGGTCGACGACGTGGTCCGCTATCTGGTCGGCGTTCTCGACAACCCCGAAACCGCCGGACGTACGTTCGAGATCGGCGGCCCCGATGTACTCGAGTACGCCGACATGCTGCGCCGTGTCGCCAAGATCGAGAAACGACCGCTGGTGGTCGTGCCCGTTCCACTGCTCTCCCCTCAGCTTTCGTCGTTGTGGTTGTCCCTGGTGACCGATGTCGACACCACGACGGGACGCACGCTCGTCGACTCGATGACCAACGAAGTCGTGGTCCGGGACAACAGCATTCGCGAACTGGTGCCCTTCGAACCGCTCGCTTACGACGACGCCGTGCGGCGTGCCCTCGCCGAGCGCGCCGAAGCCGATCAGACCGCATGAGCCGCAGATCAGAACCCGTTCGCCCGCTCGCTGCGCGACGACGCCGGGTCGCGGCGGTCGCGGTCGCGGGCACCGGTCTGCTCGGTGCCTCGTTCGCCGCCGAACCCGATTCCGCCCGGTTCTACCGCCTCACCCTCGCGACCGCAGCGGCCTGGACACTGGGTGGTCGCACGGCCCGCATCGAGGACACCGAACCGCAACGCCCCGTACTCGGTCCCGTCCTCATCGGTGCCGCGACATTCGCCGGGTTCTATGGCTGCGGCCTGATCGCCCGCCGAATCCCTTTCCTGCGCAAGGCAATCACCGGCGTCCTGAGCTACGCCGAACAAGGACCCACACCACAGGTACTGCTGATCACCCTCGCCAACGGCGCAGCCGAGGAGATATTCTTCCGCGGGTCCGTCTACTCGGTCGCAGGCAAGCACCCGGTCCTCGTCTCGACCGGAATCTACGCCTGCACCACCGCCGCGACCCGCAACCCCGCCCTCGTCCTGGCCTCCGTCCTCATGGGCACCCTGTTCGGCCTGCAACGCCACGCCACCGGCGGCATCCAAGCCCCCCTGCTCACCCACCTGACCTGGTCAGCCCTGATACTGCACTACCTGCCACGCATGTTCCGCGACTGATCCACCGCGCGCTCCAGGCTGCGGGTGGCGCCACCCAGCACAAGAACGAAACCCCGGGTCATCCGGCGCCCTTATGGTCCAGTCCGCCCGAGCGGCCAGATGCGGTCGATGAGGCCGCGTCCGACGATGAGTCCCACCATCTTTCGGGGAGCTCTGCGCGGCGTGATGGCGCTCAGGAAATCAGGGAGCCGCAGGTCGTTGTAGGAGATCGAGCGGAAGTACTTGTACATCAAGGTGGGCATCGCGCAGGCGAGCGGTGTCAGTATCACGCCGAGCACAATGGCCGGCGGGGTCAACGAACGCGGGCTCGTTACCGAGGCGACGACCGTTGTCGCGAGTAGCGTAATCGCGACCGATACCGTGCAGATGATGTCGACCGCTCTATGCAGGATGAGCATGGGCAGGCCGACGCGGACGGGCACCATCGCCCACACCATCAGCGCGACCACCGATATGCCCGCAACGATTCGGTATTGCGTTGCCTGCCAGAGATTTCCCCACAGTCCGCTCACCAACACGACGCCGAGCACTGTCGCGATCGGCAGGGCGAGATTCCATACCGCGAAGGTCCTGGCACCACCGTCGAGCCAGTGAACTTCCCTACCGTCGAACGCGGTTGTGCCGGAGGGAATTACCGGCTGCACCGGTTCCACCGATGCACAGGTCTGTCCGAGCAACAGCAGCAGGTGGGGCTTGCGGGCGATCAACCGGTCGACGAAGAAGATTCGCCGCCCGACGACCATACGACTGCGGCGGACGTACGTTCCGCCTTCCAGGCACCAGGTCATGGAGACGAAGACGATACCGAGCCAGAAGCAGTAGCCGGCGAGCTCGATCACGATCCACCATCCGGTTTCGATGCGCAGGCCGAACGGTGCGGTCCACTCGTCTTGCCCGGGCAGCACCCACTCCCATGGCCATTTCCACTGCCAGGGCAACGTCCAATTCCACGGCCATTTCCATTCCCACGGAACGTCTTTGCCGCCGCCAATGGTCGGCGGCAGGGCAAGCCCCAGGAACGCGCGGAGCGGATAGCCGAGGCCGACCGCCGCGACGACCGACCAGCCGATCACCGCCGGTGCGTGGCGGCGTGGATTGCCCAGGTCGAAGCTGTTGCGCTCGATGCTCCGAATCCCCTCATACAACACCGCGATCACCAAAACCCCAGCAGCCATGGGAATTACGTGATGGAAGAACGAGATGAACGGTAGCCCGCACAGGATGACGGTCAAGACGACCCGTCCTCCGATTGCCCCCAATGTCGCGTACGCCGCTACCTGAAGCCCGGCCGCCCGGGTCGGGATCCGCCCCCGCTGTGCGGCATTCGGCGATACCCGGTCCTCGTCGAGACCCCGCAGGTCGTTGAGCTGGTATCGCCCTTGATAGATCAAAATCTCCAGGATGAACCACAGCACAAGCGCTCGGGGAACGAAGAAGGGGACATCCAGCACCGATGGCCGCAGCACGATCAAGGTGAGCGTCCCGATGGGAAAGAACAGCGCTTTGCTCAAATCCATCGGCCGCGGTAGCAACAGATACGACAGCAACGTCCGCTCGCCGGTCGCCGGTCGGATCAGCGGCAGCAGCGGCGCCGCTCGACGAATCCGCGTGTCACGCACCAGCTTCAGAAAGTACGAACGCCCGTTGACGGTGCCGTTGCCCGCCTCCACCACGAGCAACACGATGATCGGCAAATAGATCACCAGCATGGTGAACTGAATGTAGAACGCGAAGTCCCGGGCCATGTAGCACAGCAAGCCCAAGAAGATGAACTCCAACGACAGCATCGCGACGAGTTGCAGGATGCGCGGAATCCGGTAGCCACGGCTGAGGGAGTTGAGTTCACCGATCATTTCCCGGTACGTAAGCGGTCGCAACAGCGGATAACCGGCCATGTCCGGCTTGCTCAGCGGCAGCAATTTCGACAATTCGCGTTCGAGGGCACGGGTATAGAAACTGCGCACAGTGGCTTGCGAGGCGGTGACCTGCATCATGCACGCCAGCGCCAGCGGAATGAGCGGGACCGCGGCCGCCGCGGCATCGGGGATACGGGTCAACGGCTCCTTACCGCTGACAAAGGTCACGAAGGCGCCGAACAACGTCAACGTGGTCACCACGCCCCCGAACACACCGACCAGCTGGTTGTTCAGTTCACGCTCGTCGTCGCGGGCAGCGACATAATCGGCAACCAGCGCGTCGAAGTAATTCTGTTCGCGATCCACGATTCGCCCACCGTCATCTGTCACCGCAGATGACTGCGCCGCACGGCACGCAGCGCTGCCCTGCGCGTACAACTCAGTGTGGCAATCGCATTCGGTGGCCGGTATCCGCTGTTCGCACGACTGGACCGTTCGACGAGTCGCCTGCATAGGACGAGCAGGCGGCAGCTCCGCCGGTGCCCCGTCCGGCGAGACAACCGACCTGACCGCGCGAAAGGCCCGCGAACCGCGGTGCCGTGCCGGTACCGTTGAGCTGGCGGTTCGGCCTCCGCGTGGGAGAAGTGTTGGCCAGGGTATTCATCAGTCACTCGAGCAGGGATCGCGAGTGGGCCAGTGCGGTTCGCGGGTGGCTGGTTGCCGACGGGCACGAGGTTTTCCTGGATCTGCATCCGGTCGACGGGTTGATCGTCGGCGAGGAGTGGGAGGGCGAACTCTATCGGCGGCTGCGGTGGGCCGATGCGGTCGTCTGTGTGGTCACCGGGGCTTATCTCGCGTCGGTGTGGTGTGCGGCCGAGGTCGGGATCGCAAAGGCGAACGGCAGCATGTTGCTGACGGTGCGGGTCGAGGCCGATATCGTTCATCCGCTGCTGAAATCGTTGCAGCAGTCCAATGCCGCGACCGAACCCGAGGTGGCCAGGGAGAAGCTCGCGGTCGCACTGCGCAGGCTCGACGCGGGCGGCGGCCTGGGCTGGTCGGACGACCGATCGCCCTATCCCGGCCTCGACGCCTTCGACATCGGCCGGCATCGGGTGTTCTTCGGGCGCGGTCGCGAGGCCGCGGAGATCGCCGAGCTGTTGCGTCAACCGGCTAACCGCACCGCTCCGGGGATCCAGCTCGTGATCGGACCATCGGGGTGCGGGAAATCCTCGCTGGTGCGGGCGGGCGTCATCCCGCGCATCGCCGGGGAACCGCTCTGGTCGCCGCTCGAACCGATCGTTCCCGGCACCGACCCGGTGGGTGCGCTGGCTCGCTCGCTCGCGGCCGCCAGACGACGCGCGGGACTGGATCGGGAAACGCCCTTCCAGCGAGAACGACTGACCGGCAACGGCTTTCGTGACGCGGCCGATGAACTCCTGCTCGCCGAGCAGGGCGGCGCCGACCGCAAGCTACTCCTGGTGATCGACCAGTACGAGGAGTTGCTGCGGCGCACCCCGGCAACGGAACGCGCCGAGTTCGTCGACGCGCTGATCCCCGCCATCGGCGGGCCGGTACAGGTCCTGGCGACGTTGCGACCGGAATTCCTGGAACCGTTCGGCGCGGATCCCGCGCTGTCCCGCATCCCGACGCGCACCCACCCGGTGCTGCCGTTGCGCAACGAGGCATTACGCGAGGTCATCGAGGGACCGGCCAGGGTGGCGGGCCTGACCATCGAGGACGGCCTGGTCGAAGCGCTGCTGACGGACACCGGTACCGGCGACGCCCTCCCGCTGCTCGCATTCACCCTCGAACAGCTCGCGTTCCGGCTCCGTCGTGGCGACCAGCTCTCGCATCACCGCTACACCGAAATCGGTGGTGTCCGAGGCGCATTGGCCCGGCAGGCGGAGACCGCGCTGGCCGAGGCGCACACGGCGACCGGGCTGTCGCGCGACGAGATCATCACGATACTGCTGCGCTTGGTCACTGTCGACGAACACGGTGTCCCGACCCGCGACCGGATTCCGCGCGCGGATTTCACCGAGTCCGCACAGCAGGCGATCGACGCCTTCGTCACCCACCGGCTGCTGGCCACCGCCGAGGAGGACAAGCAGATCGTCGTCTCCCCCGCACACGAAGCGTTCCTGCGGAACTGGACGCCGTTGCGCGACGCCATCTCTCGCGAGGGCGACTCGCTGCGGGCCCGGCGGGCCGTCGAGATCGCCGCGACCGAATGGGCGAACGACGACCACAAGCCGCAGCGGCTGTGGGAACGTGACCGGCTCGCGGTGGCGATGAAAGACACGGGCGCACGCCTGCGGCTGCTGCCCCGGCCACAGCTGCGGCAGTGGCCGCCCCGCCTCCGTCGCCTCAGCACCACCCGGGTCGAAACAAGTTCACGGGCAAGGGAATTCCTCGAACGCAGCTACCGACGGGATCGGTTTCGCCGCGGCCGGGCGACCGTCGTGCTGTCGGCGCTGCTGTGCGCGGCGCTGGTGGCCGCGGTCATCGCGATCGTGCAACAGCAGCAGGCGGTGGCGCGACAGCACACCGCGGTGGCGCGGCAGTTGCTGGCGCAGGCGGATCAGCTACGCAACCTCGACCCGCGAATGGCGATCCGGCTCGGTCTGGCGGCCGACCGGATCGATCCCGGGAACGAGACGCGGCAGTGGCTGATCAACATGCTGTCCACGACCCGGTACGCGGGCACCCTGGACGGGCCCCCGAACCGAGTCTTCCGGCTGGCATTCTCGCCGGACGGGCAGACGATCGCGGTACAGCATTCGGGCGGGGCCGTCGCCCTGTGGGGCCTGTCCGACACAGGCCGCGCACAGCAACTGGGCCAGCCGCTCACCGACGTCAGCGACATCACCGACATCGCCTTCACTCCCGACGGCAAGACTCTGCTCACCGGAGCCGCCCAAGACCTGAACGCCGTATACGTGCGCATGGGGCTGTCGCCCTCCGCCGAGGCCAAGCACAATTCGTCCAGCGTGGACGGCCTGATGCAGTGGGACGTCACTGATCCGGCCCGTCCGCATCTCAAAGCGCGTTCAGTCCTCGATATTTCGGAGAAACTGAGCATTCGGTTCGCGCCGGCGACGATGCTGGCCATCGGCTACACCGATAAGCAGCCGACCCAGCTATGGGACCTCACCGACCCCGAGCATCCGATGCCGGCGGCTACGCTCTCGCCGCCGGAGGACGAAGTCTACAGCTCTGAATTCTCGCCGGACGGACGGCTTCTGGTGATCGCGACACGCAGCGCCATCACGATTTGGGACGTCTCGGATCGGCATACGCCGCGGGCGATCAGCCGACCGGTGACCGGGCAGGGGCCTACACAGGACCTGGCGTTCTCCCCGGACGGCAGCCAACTGGCTGCGACGATCTTTCCGGGCGGCCTCACGCGCTGGGACATCACCGACCCGGCCCGTCCGCGCCTGTACCCGAACTCGGGCCCGAGCATCGGTAGCATCTGGTCCAAGCTGGCGTTCGGCCCCACCGGCAACGATCTCGCCATCGCGCCCGGGTTCGGCAACGGGGTCGGATTATATGAAATCCCCGCTGACGAAAAAACCGCTCGCCTGCGGACGCGACCGGTCGGCGATGCCACCGCGGCGACCGCAATCGCGTTCTCGGCGAAGGAGATCATCGCGATCGGCGGAGCCGACGGGCGGACGTCGCTGTGGACGATCGACGCACACACGCAACCACAGCCCATGGGCCGACCGTTCTCCGGCGAGGTCGATCAGGTTGCCGGTGGGTGCGGCGTCGCGACGAGCGGTGATCTCATCGCGGTAGGTGGCAAGAACGGGAAGGTCGACCTCTGGGAGACCGGACAGCGCGACGGACCGGTGCGCGCGGTGTCCTTCGACACCGAGCATCTCGACTACGTCAATGAGATTCGAATCAGCTGTGTCGCACTGTCATCCGACGGCAAGACCTTGGCGACCGGCAGTCCGGATCGCACCGTGTCGCTGTGGGATGTCGGTGATCGACGCCATCCGCGGCGGCTCGGTCCGCCGCTGACCGGACTCGACGGGGTCGTGTCCACCCTCGCGTTCTCGCCCGATGGCACTCGACTCGCCGCGGGCAGCTATCAGAACTCGCTGGTTTGGAGTATCGAACAGCGAGAAGCGCCGAAGCGACTCGGACGCGGCATCCACGATGGACCGATGGCACAGGTCTCCTTCACCGCTGACGGCCGCCTGCACGCAGTGGGCTGGGTACACCGGATGCTGACCATCTGGGACTTCACCGACGCCGACCATCCGGTACCACGCGGCGAAATACCACTCGAACAGAGCACTCAGATCGCGTATTCACCGGCCGCCGGCATGCTGGTGGTCATCAAGCACGGCGCCGGACAGTTCTGGGACGTCACCGACCCGGCACACGCGAAGCCGGTCGGCAACGCCGTGCTCTCCGATCTCGGCAGCGACTTCCGTGCCCGATTCGATTCGACCGGAACGATTCTCGCCACTTTCGGCAACGATCAGGTGCAGATGTGGCTCGTCACCGACCCCGCTCATCCGACGCAGATCGGAGAACCTCGCAATATCGGGGCCAGAGAAATCGCGACGGCCGCCTTCACTGCCGATTCGGGCCGGCTGGTCACCGGTCACGAACTCGGAGCCGTGGTCGAATGGGATCTGCACCGGCTCCACGAACTTCGCCGCGAACCGGCCGACATCGGTTGCACGACAGTAGGATCCGGACTCTCCCCGGAGGGGTGGCGGCAATACATCCAAGAACTTCCCTACCGCGACACCTGCCGATGACAGGCGGTCATCCGACCGGCGAAAGCCGTACGACCCGGGCCGGTTCGCTGTCGGTGTAGTAGATGGTATCTGCCGCGTCCACCGTAATGCCTTGGACCTCACCGAGATCGGTATACGGCAGCCGTTGCGGTGTCTTCGCCTGCGGCGCGAGCCGCCAGAGCGTGGCGGTCGTCGTCGACTGCAATTCGCCTTTCTCCGTAGCGAATTGGAGCGCATTGTCGGCGAGTAACCGATTGCCCCGATGATCGATCGTGATCGCGTTGACGAATTGCAGGCCCGGGACCGGGGTCGCCACTGCGGGCGCCTTTCCTCCGCGGAAGGTGAGCAGCGATGTCCCCGGCCCCGGATCCGGGTCCGACACGAGGACGACGAGATCGCCGTCGTCGGATACCGCGATCACCGGGCGCACATGCTCGACAGTCGCCAGAACCTCGAAGGAATCCGCGCCTGCGGGCAGCTTCAACACCCGCGATCTGTCGATGTCGGTGACGAAGAGGGTGCCCGAACGGTCCACCGCCACACCGATTCCGAGCGATGTCCCGGTGCCCGTCGAATCGGGCAGCGGAAGGGTCGTGATCGTCTTCCGATCCGCCGAGATCTTCAGTACTCGCCTGGTTGCGTACTCGCCGACATACAACTCATCAGCCGGGCCCAACGCGACCGCGAAGGGACTCTTCAGCCCCGGAACCGGAAGGCGCTCAGGGCGGAAACCCCCGGCCGGCAGTCGCTGCACATACTCTGCCTCCGGCACATACACATCCCCGTTGCTGCCCACTACGAGAGCGCGCGGGCCCACCACCAGCATCGGCAGATCCGTCTGCATCTGCCAGCCGGTGGCCCGCTCCACCTTCGGCGCACTCCGCCACCAGACCCACCCGGCGATCAGCACTGCGGCAAGCGTGATCGCGCCGATCGCCCACCGGACCGACCGTCTCGCCTGCATACGCCGATTATCCAAGCGCGCCGATCGTTTCGCGCCAGATCGCCGCAACACCCCCGCCCGCCGTCCCGCCCGTGCCTATAGTGGGCTGTGCCAGAAGTGGGCGGATCGGTGGACGAGAACGACCCGGTATGGGTTCGACTGAACGAGCAGTTGCGCTGGTACAGCACGAAAGGCGCACTGGCGCAACGCATGTACAAGCGGGTCAAGTTCGGGCAGATCGCCGTCGGCGCCGCGGTGCCGGTGGTCGCCGCGCTCTCCGCGCCCGCCGGAGTGACCGCCTCGATCGCGGCGCTCGTGGTGATCGCCGAAGGCGCCCAGCAGCTGTTCCAATGGCACACGAATTGGCTGCGCTATCGAGGAACGGCGGAAGCGTTGAAGCGAGAGAAGTACCTCTTCCTCGCCAACACCGGTCCGTACCTGTCGACCGATCGGCGGGCGACGCTGATCGAACGCGTGGAATCCGTACTCGGCAACGAGAACACCGGCTGGCTCTCCGAACACGAGCGACGCCCGGAGACGGCCGGCTGAAGTTTCCCTCGCCGCCCCTAACTGGGTGTGTCCGCCTGGGCGGTCAGATCGTCCACAGCTCCACCGTGAGTGTGCCGCAGCGCCTCTGCTGCTTCCGGGACTGTGCTGTAGACGCTCAGCAGATCCGTCAGACCGGTGACTTGCAGCGGCCGGATCGTTGCCGAGCGGTTGGCCACGATCACCAGCCGCTGCCCACCGGTCCTCGGCTGCGCGCCGGCGGCCAGGACTGCCAGTCCCGCGGAGGCGAGGAACGTCACGGCGGACAAATCCACGACGACACCGCAGCGGGGCTCGTCACCGTCCGTCGACAACGCCCGATCGATGGCCTCGTCCAAGTGCGGCGCGGTCAGCACGTCGATCTCGCCGCTGGCCCGCAGGACGGTCACGCGATCGAGCACGACCTGCTCGATCGTCAGCCGCGTCCCGGCTGAACGGGAGGTTCGCGCAGCTGACGGGCCTGAGTCGAAGTCGGTCACGAATCAAGTTTACATTGTATCCTCGCCACATCGAGTCCAACCTCCACGTCCGGGGGGTCCGGTCAGTCGACGGGGAGCATGAGTTCGATCCGGTCCAGCAACGCTTCCAGCGCGTCCTCGAACTCGACGGCGCTGTGATCCTGCGACAGCTTCGGCTGCAACCGGGACAGATGCGGAAAGTCCGACAACCCACCACCCGACGAACTCCCCGCATCCCCGGTCGTCGCGGGACCTCGTGCGGCAACCTCCAGCAATAGCTGCCCCAACAGGAATGTCGTGTAGGAGCGGTACGCGCCGACCGCGGCGTCGTCGTCGAATCCGTAGGCCAGCAGGGTGTCGAGAAAGGTCTCCATCCACCGCAAGCTCCGCAACGGCGGCCGCACCCACGGCGCTTCCGGCGGGCGAGTCGCGGCCAACGGGAACAACTCCGGATGGTCCAGGGCGATCTGGCGCACCCCATGCGCCAACCGCAACAGAAAATCTTGCCAGCCGTCTTCTTTGCGCCGGGCAGCGAGTTGGTCGGTGTGCAGGTCGCCGATCAGCAAATCGACCATGCCGCCGAGCAGGTCCTCGCGACTGTGCACGTATCGATAGAGGGCCATGGCCTCGACGCCGCATGCCGACCCCAGCCGGCGCATGGTCAGCTTGCGCAGACCTTCCTGATCGACCAGATCGATGGCAACTTCGAGGATCAGGCGTCTACTCAACGGTGCGCGCGAGTCATCGCGCTCGCTCGACTCGGAGTCGCGAGAGTCCGGCATCGTCGCCAAATCCTCTACGCGATCGTCGTGATGTTCGTCCACCGGACATCCCCTCACTGCACGCGTTGAAGCAAGACCAACGGTCAGCCTATTTCACCGTTCACACACTCCCCAACTGAGCAACGCCGTCGACGCACACCTAGCCCCTGACCTCGCCAGTTTACAAGGTAAACGCGGCCAGCTACATTGTGTCGAATGCGCGGTCAGGGTTCCGTCGAAGGACGTGACGCCGAGACCGATGACGCGATCGGCAACTGCCTCAGCGATGCGTCATCGTCGGACAATTGGCAGGATTTCTTGGTGCGACTGGGGCATGGGATGCGTCAGATCGCACTCGACGATCCTGAGCTATTTCTCGTCGCGGCAGCGACTCCCCCGCCGGAGGCGCCGTGGGTCCGTCCGCCGCTGGCGAGTCTGTCGTGGATGGAGACATTCTTGAATACCTTGTTCGCCTACGGATTCGACGACGACGCCGCCGTCGCCGCGTACCGCTCCTACACGACATTCCTACTCGGCCAACTGTTACTCGAGGTTGCCGCACACAGCCCGGCGATCGGCGCGGCTCCCGGCCGGACCGCAGCCGGTGAACTCGCGCAATATCCGAATTTGTTTCGCCTGCAACCGATGCTGTCCGAGGATCACAGCCTCGCCGAATTCGAAGACGCGCTCGAAGCTCTGCTGGAACGGATCGAACGCATGCGCGCCTCGCTGTGACTCGGCCCGGCCCGTGACATCCGTCGCCGTCCGGTTGACTCGATCAGGATCGGGTACCGCCGGAGAATACGGTCGTGCGTACGGGCATGGTCGAGTTGACGCGCACAGCGGAGGTGCGAATGCGCGAGCGGGAGACGGTGAAGAGTCAGATCAGCGAGGTGATCGCCACCCGGGTTGTCGCGGACGGGACCGGGCGGCTGTTGATCGAGGTAGGCAAGCCCGGGCTCGGTCCGGATTCCGGAACGGTGTGCCCGTTCAGGATTCAGGGCTGGGGCGAGTCGTCCGCGGTGGGTGTGGATGCGATCGCCGCGTTGTACTGCGCGCTGGCCGATATCGGCGATGTGCTGACCCGCGCGAACGACGACGGTCACGCCTACACGGTCGTCGGCCCCGCGCATCTGGGTTTTCCGTCGCCGCACACCGATCGGGTCACCCAGTCGCCCGCCGCGAGCTATGCACTCGGGGAACTGATCGCGATCCGTACCTTGTCTACCGCCGACGGCCCACGGACGATCGCCATCGGCCGGCCGCTCCGTGCCACCGAAGGCGAGTTCTATCTGTGCCCCTTCCGCATTGACGGCCATCCCCACGCGATAGCGTCCGGCCTGGACGAGATTCAAGCGGTGTTGACGGTGCTGCGAATGATCGGCGCCTGGTTGCACCTGCCCGCTGACTGGCCGCTGAGCCGCGTGTCGTGAACGTCGCGCCGCGGTCAGTGCGCGCGCAGCAATTGCCCGGCGCCCTCGACCCGATCGTCGATCCCGTGCTCGCGCAGCGCGTGCCAGAGCGTGGCGGCGTTGATCGCGATGACGGGTTTTCCGAGTTCGTTTTCCAGCTGGTCTGCCAGTCCGACGAACGAGAGGTTGGTGCCGACCTGGACGATCGCATCGACGTCCGGGCCGTCGAGCGCGGCGACGACTTCCCGCAACCGTTCACTGCCGACCCGGGCGATGTCCATGGCGGTCGGGCAGCGTAGTCCGGTGATCGCGGCGACGTCGAAGCCCGCCTCGGTGAAGAACCGTCCCACCTCGACATCGGCGACCGGCTGGTACGGCGAAAAGACCGATATACGACGGCAACCGAGTTCGTTCAAGGCGGCGCGGCACGAACTTGCGCCGGTGGTCACGGGCAATCCGGTGCGGTCCCGGAGTCGTTGTTCGAAGGCCGCGTTGCCGGCGACTCCGCCCCAGAACGTCTCGGCGGACATACCCATGACCAGCCGATCGGGCTCCGCGGTGAGCACGTCCCGCACCGCGGTGTCGATCGAGCCCCGGATCTGCCCGAGCAGGGCGCGGAAGTCGTCGTCGTTGCCCATCACCGGATCCGGGATGTACATCGAGCCGGCGCGATAGGCCACCCCGGACAATCCGGCCCGCCAATAGTCGTGTTCGACAACGGTATTCGTGCTCGGCACGATCACACCGAAGACAGCTCGGGGGCCGACCGCGTTGGTCATCGGATCGAGCCCACCCGCCGGGCCAGCACGTCGTCGACCGCGCGGTGGGCACGGGCTCGCCCGGCGGATCGGTCGAGCAACAGGGTGTCGACGAGCAGCGGCGAAACGATGGCCATGGCCGCCTCATCGATGGCGGCTTCGCCGGTGAGGCCTACCGCACGCACCGATCTGCGGATCGGCGCGAGGAGATCCAGGACGTAGCGCTGACGCAACGGGACACATTCCGCATCGGCCGACGAGGCGGTCACCAGTGCCCGCAGAAACGCGCCAACCGGCTTGTCCCGCAGTCGATCACACAGCAGATCCACTTCGGCGCGCAGGTCGGCGACCGGATCACCGCTCGGCTCCGCCGCCTGATGCGGAGCGACCGAGATGAGGGCCGCGAGAACGTCGCGCGGCGTCGGCCAGTGCCGGTAGATCGTCGTCCGGGCGACGCCGGTGACCGCATGCAATCGCTGTGGAGTCAACGCCGAACCCCCTTCGGTCAGCACAAGATCCAAGGCGGCGGTCAACACGATCTCCTCGGTGTCGGCGGCGGGGCCGACCGGGCGTCCGGGCTTGCTCACCCAATAAACGATACATCTTGTTTTGAATATTAATAACCAGTACATTTTGTATCGTTATTAACGCTCGCCCCAGGAGGACCCATGCGTCCACATGTCGAACTCATCGACGAACGCGATCTGATCCGGCACACCGCCGAGTTCCAGCACGCCACCGGCAGCGCCGACCAGCGCAACCTCAGCTACGACGAGGAGGACGGATCCGCCTCGCTCAAGGTTCGTTTCACCAGCGATTGGTCGCGACCGGCCGGCGTGCACCAGGCCGAGACCGAATGGTTCGTCCTGTCCGGGCAGGTCACCATCGGTGCCACCGAGCTCGGCCCCGAGGGCTTCTGGATGGCCCCGAAAGGCGTATGGACACCGCCGATTTCGGTCACCGCCGACACCGAGATCCTGCTGTTCCGGGAAGGCGGAGCCCACGGGTTCGAGCCGGCCGACGGTGACCGGGACTTCGTCCGCGACGACCAAGAACTGGTCGTGCTCGACACCGCGGCGATGCCGTGGATCGACGTCAAGGACGGCAGCCCGATGCGCTTCGATCTCGGCGGCACCCCGGTCCCCGGGCTCTACATCAAGCTCCTGCACCGCGATCAGGAAACCGGCTTCTACACCCGGCTCATCAAGGCCAAGCCGGGGTGGCGCGAGGAGCCGTTGGCCCACCATCCGTGCAGCGAGGAGGCGTACTGTCTCGACGGCGGATTCGACTACAACTTCGGCAAGATGTGGCCGGGAACGTATTTCTGGCGGCCCGCGCGCATTCGCCACGGCGACTTCACCGCCCACGCGGAGCAGGGCTGCACCTGGATCGTTCGTTCCGACGCCGACCTCGTGGACTGGTATACCGACAACGCCAAGATCGAGGTGTCCGGCACCCCGACGAACTGGGGCCCGGACTTGCCACACAGCCTCGCGCCGCGCCCGGTCGAACCGGTCCGCTCCCGCTCGATCGGGCAGTGGGCCGACCCCACGTATCAGTAGTCGCCGGCGTTCACGGCCGGCCGCGGCGCAGGTACCGGCCGTGCGCGTCGCCTTGTACTTCGCCGTCCCGGACAATGTGGTTTCCACGGAGGAACACGTCGGTGACCGCGGCATTCATCTCGAAGCCTTCGAAAGGTGTGTATTCCTGCGCTGATTCGGAGGCCGCCGCCCGTACCGTCCAGCGCGCGTCCGGATCGACCAGCACGATATCGGCGTCGAACCCCACCGCGAGGTCCCCTTTGCCGGCCAGCCCATAGCGCCGGGCCGGGTTCGCCGCGGTCAGTTCGGCGATCCGGCCCAGCGGCAGGCCGCGCTTCATTCCCTCGCCGACCAAGCCGGGCAGCAGATACTCCGCGCCCCCGAAACCGGATTTGGCGAGGAACACGTCATCCCGGTCGGCGCCGAACTTCTGCTCGTCCCGGCAACACGCGTGATCGCTGACCACCCAGTCGATGTCGCCGGCCAGCAGATGCCGCCACAGCGCCTCCACGTCGGAGCGTTCGCGCAGGGGCGGATTCACCTTGCCGCCGATGCCGTGCGCCGTGTCCACATCGGCGAGCAGATGACCGATGGTGACCTCACGGCGAAAGTTGATCCGCGGGAAGGCTTTTGCCATCGTCATCGCGGCTTCGACCGCCTTGGCCGAGGACAGGTGCAGCAGGTTGATGTCGGCCAGCCCGGTCTCGTGCGCGAGATAGGACGCGATGGTGATCGCCAAGCCCTCGGAATGCGGTGGGCGCGAAGCGCTGTAGGCGCGCAGCCCGCTCTGGGCGCTGTCCCCTTCTACCAGCGCCGTGTAGGCGGCCATGATCTCGGCGGTCTCGCAGTGCAGCGACAACGACAGGTGGTCGCCGAATCGCGCACGGGCACGCTGGATGCCACGCATCACGAACTCGAAGTGGGCCAGGTCGTAGCGTTCGCCCGGCGGGATCATCAGGAAGTCGGACTGGTCCGCCGATCGGCCGTGCAGGCCGTGGCCGCCGTAGAACATGAAGATCTTGAACGACGTGACCCCGAATTCCGCTACCAGGTAGGGGATTTCGTCGATGTGCTCAGCGGTCATCGGCGCCAGATGCAGGCCGTAGTCGACCGATGATCGTCCCGCCATCCGGTCGAGGACATCGGGCACGAAATCCCGATACGAGCCACCACGGTTCAGGTAATAACGCCCGGTCCGTAGATAGCTCAGCGAGGTGGTCACGCCACCCTGTGCGCAGGCGCGGCTTTCACTCTCGGTGTCGGCGGCAAGGTCGCCGTAGATGCCCCAGTGCTGATGCGCGTCGACGACACCGGGGAAGGCGAGCAGGCCGGCCGCGTCTACCACCTCCGTCCGCTCTCCGGCGGGTAGAGCGGGGCCGATCGCCTCGATCGCGCCCGCCGAGACTGCGATGTCGAATAGTTCGAGGCTGTCCGGCGCGGAGTCACCCGCACGGACGACGCGGGCATTGCGGATCAGGAGTTCCGGCACGACACTCTCCAGTTTCTCTATACGAAACGCTGTTTCCAATTTGCCGATCTTCGCAGTACGATGCGCTGGTAGTCAACGCCGCGAGTCCGCACCGATGTTTCGGAGCGGGAAACACATTGCGGCGCAAAGGAGGATCGATGACGCCGCAGCCACTGACCGGAATCCGCGTGCTCGACATCGCGACCCTGTTCGCCGGCCCATTGGCGGCCACGCTGCTCGCCGACTTCGGCGCCGAGGTGGTCAAGATCGAGCATCCGGCGGGCGACCCGGTCCGCGGCCACGGCGCCCAGCGGGCCGGGGTCGGACTGTGGTGGAAGCTGCTCGGCCGCGGCAAGCAGTCGGTGACGCTGTATCTCGGCGAACCGCGCGGCCAGGAGATCTTCCGGCGCATGGTCGCCGACGCCGACGTCGTGATCGAGAACTTCCGCCCGGGCACCCTGGAACGGTGGGGCCTGGGCTATCCCGAACTGCGCGCGCTCAATCCGCGGCTGGTCCTGGCCAGGGTCACCGGATTCGGCCAGTTCGGACCATACGCCCGCCGTCCAGGATTCGGCACCTTGGCCGAGGCGATGAGCGGATTCGCGGCCGTGACCGGCGAACCGGACGGCCCGCCGACCCTGCCGCCATTCGGCCTGGCCGACGGAATCGCGGCATTGACAACGACTTTCGCGATCATGACCGCCTTGCGAGCACGCGAGCGCGACGGCGCCGGGCAGCAGATCGACCTGGCCATCATCGAACCCATCCTCACCCTGCTCGGCCCGCAGATCATCGCCTACGACCAACTCGGCGAACTACAGCCGCGCATGGGCAACCGATCCTCGAACAATGCCCCGCGCAACACCTATCGCACCGCCGACGGCGGCTGGGTCGCGGTCTCGACCAGCGCGCAATCGGTGGCCGAGCGGGTGCTGTGGCTGGTCGGGCGACCCGACCTGATCGAGCAACCGTGGTTCGCCACGGGGGCCGAACGGGCAACGCACGCCGACGAATTGGATGCCGCGGTCGGCGGCTGGATCGGCAGGCACAGCACCGAGGAGGTGCTGACCGCGTTCGACCAGGCCGAGGCCGCAATAGCGCCGATCTACACGGCCGCCGATGTATTCACCGACCCGCAGTTCCAGGCTCTCGGCTCGATCATCACCCTGCCCGATGCCGAACTCGGCCAGGTGCGCATGCAGAACATCCTGTTCCGGCTATCGGAGACACCCGGCGAAATCCGTTGGACCGGGCCGCCTTTGGGCGCACATACCGACGAAGTACTCGAGCGCTACGGTATCGACGCGGCCGGGCTCGCAGAACTGCGATCCGCCGGAGTGATTCGATGACCGGCACCGAACCCACGCAGGAGCAGAACACACCCGCTCTCGCCGCGCACGAACACGATCCGTTGATCACTGCGGTCCGTGGTGACCTGCGGCTGATCGAATTAGGTCAGCCCTTCTTCACCGGCATGCCGTGCTCGCCGAATCATCCCGGCTTCCGAATGACGCTGGCGCGCAGGCACGGTGACACCGTGCGCCCGGACGGCGGTTCGGCGGCCAACGAGATCATCGTCACCGGCGGGCATGTCGGCACCCACATCGACGCACTCAGCCATGTCAGCCAGAACGGCGCACTGCACGGCGGGGTAGACGCGCACGAGGCCCAGCGCGGCGGCCGGTTCAGCACGTACGGCGCCGAGCACCTGCCGGGCCTGCTGCGCCGTGGCGTGCTGCTCGATATCGCCCGGCTGCACGAAGTCGACACGCTTCCCGGCGGTTACGAGATCACCCCGCACGATCTGGAAACGGCAGCCAGGCAGGCGGGCGTCCGGGTAGGAACCGGTGATGTCGTGCTCATCCGAACGGGCTGGTCACGACTGTTCGACGATCCGGACGCGTACCTGGGCGCGGAAACCGGCGTGCCGGGACTCGGTGTCCAGGCGGCGCACTGGCTGGCCGTTCGTGATGTGATCGCGACCGGTTCGGATACCACTGCCTACGAGTGCATTCCGCCCGGTGACGGTCACCGCGTCTTGCCGGTGCACCGCGTGCTGCTGGTCGAGTTCGGCATCTACATCATCGAGCATCTCGCGCTCGAAGATCTCGCCGCGAGCGGCCTGCGCGAGTTCGCCTTCCTGCTCGCGCCCTTGCGCATCGTCGGCGGCACCGGCTCCCCCGTTCGTCCGCTCGCGGCGGTGAGTCGATGAGTCAGGCCACGATCGTCCAGCGACTGGCTGCCTTCGCCGCATCCGCCCGCGACAGCGGCCTCGACGACGAGCTACGCGCCGACGCCGCGCGACGAATCCTCGACGTGCTGGGCAACAGCGTGGCCGCGTTCGGCACACCGGCCGCCGCCGCGGTGGCCGCTGTGGTCGAGGAGTGGGGCGGCAAACCGCAGTCGACCGCGCTCGGGCTGACCGGGCGACGGCCTGCCGCGAGCGCCGCGCTACTCGGTGGAACCCTCGCGCATGCCCTGGATTTCGATGACACACACCTGCCCTCGGTGTTGCACCCGTCGGCGACGGTGGTTCCGGCCGCGCTCGCCGTCGCCGAGTCGACGAACGCCGGCGGCGCCGCGCTGCTCGACGCGGTCGCGGTCGGGGTGGAGATCGCGGTCCGAGTCGGGATGGCTGGTTATGACGCCACGCTGGGCAATTCGATCTTCTTCGAACGTGGCCTGCACGCGACCGCGATCTGCGGCACGCTCGGCGGAGCCGCCGCCGCGGCGATGCTGGCCGGCGCCGATGCGGCGGTCATCGGGCACGCGCTCGGTATCGCGGCGAGCATGGGTTCGGGGCTGCTGGAGGCCAACCGGACCGGCGGGACCGTGAAACGGGTGCATTGCGGGTGGGCCGCACACGCCGCGGTGGTCGCGGCCCAGCTCGCGTGCGCCGGACTGACCGGGCCGCCGACCGTGTTCGAGGGGAGATTCGGCCTGCTCCAGGCGTTCTGCGGTGAGCGGAGCAATCCGGCCGCGATTGTCGATGGTCTCGGTGCGCGGTGGGAGTTGCCGACGGTGTTCTTCAAGCCCTACCCCTGCAACCATTTCACCCACGCGGGCATCGATGCGGCGCTGCGGATGCGGGCCAGTGGCATCGCCACCGCGGACATCGAGCGGCTCGAACTCGGCGCCCCGACCGTCGTGCTGCGCACCATCGGCGAACCGCGTGCGGACAAGGTCCAGCCGAAATCCGGTTACCACGCGGCGTTTTCCGGCCCGTACACGGTGGCCGCCGCCTTGCTCGGCGGCGGTGGTCTGGGCGTATTCCATCAGGACTTCACCGACCGGGCGGCCGCTGCCCCGGAGCGGCTGGCCTTGGCCGACCGCGTCACCTGTGTCGCGGACGCTCGATGCGACGCGATATTCCCGCATCAGTTCCCCGCCGTGCTCACCGCGTGGCTGCGCGACGGGCGGGTGCGCACCGAACGAGTGGAGGTGAACCGCGGCGGTCCCGGCAACCCGCTGTCCGCCGAAGAGCTCGCCACCAAGTTCCGCCTGAACACCGAGCAGGTGCTGTCCGGGAGCCGAATCGATCGGATCACCGAGGTGGTGCTGGATCTCGCCGGACAACCTGACCTGGTCGAGCTGATGTCGTTGCTGCGGACCTGATCGATCAGCGGGGCGGGAACAGACCCGCGCGACCGAGCAGCGCGGGCGCCGGCTTGCCGAGCAATTCGCCCAGCCAGGAACCTGTTTCGAGCACCGGCTCGATCCGCACGCCGGTCTCGACGCCCATCCGGTCCAGGGCGTAAAGGAGGTCCTCGGTGGCGATATTGCCGGTCGCCGCCGGCGCGAAGGGACATCCGCCGATGCCCCCGGTGCTCGCGTCCAGCACCCGGACTCCGGCCTCCAGCGCCGCTATCGCATTGGCGTAGCCGGTATTTCGCGTGTTGTGGAAGTGGCAGCGCAGGGTTGCCTCCGGCGCGATCCGCGCCGCACCGGCGGCGAGGGCCCGGACTCGATCCGGTGTGCCGACGCCGATCGTGTCGGCAAGCGCGATCTCGTCCGGTTCCGCCTCGGCGACGCGGCGGATCAGTTCCAGGACAGTGGCTTCGGGCACTTCCCCGGCGAACGGGCAACCGAATGCCGCCGCGATCGTGACCGTGCGGAACAGACCCGCCTCCCGTGCCCTGACCGCCAGCTTCGTCCACCGCTCGACGCCCTGCGCGGTCGAGCACCCCTGATTGCGCAGGCTGAATGAATCCGTCGCCACCACAACAACATTGACCTCGTCGACGCCAGCGTCCAACGCCCGGTCCAGGCCTCGCTCGTTGAAGATCAGGCCCGCGTAGGACACACCGTCGGCACGTGGAACACCGGCCATGACCGCCGCCGCGTCCGCCATCTGTGGCACCCGGCGCGGATCGACGAAGCTGACCGCCTCGATCCGGCGCAAGCCCGCGTCGACGCTGCGCCGCACCAGTCGAATCTTGTCGGCCGCCGACACGATCTCGGATTCGTTCTGCAAGCCGTCTCTTGGTGCGACCTCGACCAACGTGACCTTCACTGCCCCTCCATCGTTCGGCTCGCCTTGCGCCTTCGTTTCACTGAGGGATACATTGTATCCACTTTCGCCGACCGTGATCCGCCCATCGCGAAATCGACAAGGGCGTCCGGGTGCGCACAGGATGGAGATTGCGAGATGGCAGCCGAAGCGACGAAATCAACAGGGCCGCTTGCCGATCTGCGGGTGGTCGAGATGGGGCAGCTGCTCGCCGGCCCGTTCTGCGGTCAGTTGCTCGGCGATCTCGGCGCCGAGGTGATCAAGCTGGAATCGCCCGGTACCGGTGATCCGATGCGTCAGTGGGGCCGTGACCAATCGCAAGGCAAGTCGCTGTGGTGGCCGGTCGTGGCCAGGAACAAGAAATCGGTGACCTGCAACCTGCGCGAAGCCGCCGGGCAGCGGCTGGCGCGGTTGCTGATCGGGCACGCCGACATCGTCATCGAGAACTTCCGGCCCGGCACCATGGAACGCTGGGGTCTCGGATTCGATCAGCTGCGTGCGGACAATCCGGGACTGATCATGACCCGCGTCACCGGGTACGGCCAGACCGGGCCCTACGCACCGCGCGCGGGATACGGCTCGATCGGTGAGGCCATGGGCGGAATACGCTACGTCACCGGCGATCCCGATCACGCACCGGCCAGAACCGGTATCTCCCTGGGCGATTCGCTCGCCGCGGTGTTCGCCACCATCGGCACCCTCGCGGCGGTGCACCATCGGGCCAACACCGGACGCGGCCAGATGGTGGACTCGGCGATCTACGAGGCGGTATTGGCCATGATGGAATCGCTGCTGCCCGAATGGGCGATCACCGGATATCAGCGCGAACGCACCGGACCGGTACTGCCGAACGTCGCCCCCAGCAACGTCTATCCCACGGCGGGCGGCGAGATGATCCTGGTCGCGGCCAACCAGGACACCGTCTTCGCCCGGCTGGCCGAGGTCATGGGCCGCCCCGAACTCGCCGGTGACGAAAGGTATTCCACCCACATCGCCCGCGGCGCGCGGATGGCCGAACTAGACGACCTGATCGGCGCGTGGACCGCGACCATCGAGACCGACCGGCTGCTCGAGCAGTTGCACACCGCCGGCGTGCCTGCCGGACGGATCTTCACCGCGCGCGACATGTTCGCCGACCCGCATTTCGCCGCGCGCGAGGCCATCGTCCGGCTCGCCCACCCGGAGTTCGGCGAGCTGCCGATGCACAACGTGTTCCCGAAGCTGAGCGAAACCCCCGGAGCCATCCGGCATCCCGGCCCCGAGCTCGGCGAGCACAACCAGAACGTCTACGGCGGGTTGCTCGGACTCGACACCGACGCCATCGGGCAGCTCGCCGCCGACGGCATCATCTGAGGAGACGATCACCGATGACCGAGCGTGCCGCCGACTACCGTCGTTCCGGCTACAGCGCCCGCCTCGGCGCGGGACGCTCCCCCGCCGTTCTGGTGGTCGACATCTGCGCGGCCTATCTCACCGACGGGTCACCACTGCGTGCGCCCGTCGATGCCGCCGTCCGAGCCGCTGCCGTAATCGTCTCGCAGGCAAGGCATTCCGGTCTGCCGGTGATCTTCACCCGGGTGCGCTTCGAGCCCGGCGGCCCCGACGGCGGCCTGTTCCGGCGAAAGGTGCCCGCGCTGAGGGTGTTCGAGGCGGGCAACCCGCTCGGCGATTTCCTCGACGACCCCGCCCCGGCTCCCGGCGACCTGGTGATCACCAAGCAGTACCCCAGCGCGTTCCAAGCCACTCCGCTAGCCGCGGCGCTGACCGCCGAGCGGATCGACACGCTCGTCATCGTCGGCCTCACCACCAGCGGATGCGTGCGCGCCTCCGCGACCGACGCGCTGCAGCACGGCTTCCGGCCACTGGTCGTCGCCGATGCCTGCGGCGACCGGGCCGCCACGCTGCACGAGGCCAGTCTGCTCGATCTCGACATCAAATACGCCGACGTGCTGAGTCTCGGCGAGGCCCTCGCGGTCTTGCGTGCGGGCACCGCCGACGACCGCACCCCACCGACTTCCGAGACCGCCGCCGATGCGGAACTCGCTTAGCGACAAGAGGATTCCATGGGTCAACACCCGCACGGCTGGTGGATCGTGCTGCATCTGGTGCTGTTCGTGTTCTGGCTCGGCGGCGACCTCGGTGTGTTCTATTCCAGCCGGTTCGTGCTCGATCCCGAGCTCAGCGCCTCGGCCCGGGCGACGGCGCTGGCGATCATGAGCGGCTTGGATCTCGGGCCCAAGGTCTGCCTGGTCCTGTTCCTGCCCAGCGGTGTCACGCTGATGGCATTGGAGCCGCACGGCGCCACGTTGTTCGGAATCGGCTTGTTCCCTTGGTGGTTCGTGGTCTTGGTATGGATCTTCGGCGCCGGATGGCTGATCCTGACCGTGCTCACGCACCGCACGCACGGCCGGCTCGGCGCGGTCCGGCGAGCCGACCTCCTCATTCGGTTCGCGGTCATCGCCGTGCTGGCCGGCACCGGCGGCTACGCCCTGCTGGCCCAAGACCCGTTCGGCGTGACGACCAACCCGCGCTGGCTCGGCGCCAAGATCCTGCTGTATACGGTCGCCATTGCCGCTGGACTAGGTATCCGAATGATGTTGCGGCCCTTCGGTCCCGCGTTCGGCACCTTGATGACCGAAGGCTCCAGCGAACCCGTCGAGCGCACCCTGCGGCGCAGCGTCGACGGCTGCCTGCCGTACGTGTGGCTGATCTGGGGCAGCGTGCTCGCCGCCGCGACGCTGGGCGTGCTCAAACCCGGGGCTCGGCTATGAGTCCCGGTCACGATTACGGCGTGTAACCCAACTGAGCCGATACCGCCCCGACCGCCTTCAGCAGCATCGGGACACACTCGTCCATCCGTGGCTGGAAACGCGACAGCGGCCCGCACACGCTGATCGCGGCGACGACCCCGCCGTCGTGGTCGAGGATCGGCGCGGCGATGGAGGCCGCCCCGATCTGCCGCTCCCCCAGCGAAATCGCGTAACCACGCTTCTTGATGGCGTTCAGCTCGGTGCGCAACTTACGCACCGAGGTGATCGTCGCGTCGGTGAACGCGGTCAATTCGTGCCTGCTCAGGTACTCGTCGATCTCTTCCTTGCGCAGCAGCGCCAGGATCACCTTGGAGGAGCTGCCCGCGTACAACGGATACGGCACCCCCAGCGCGACCTCCATCCGCAATTCCTGTTCCGGCACAACCTGATCCACGTACATCCGGGTGTCGCCGCGGCGGATCGACAGCGTCGCGGTCTCCCCCGTCACCGAGGCCAGCCTGCGCAGCTCCGGCGCGGCCATCACCCGAAGGTCGGTGCGCGCCAGGTACGCCCGGCCGAGCGCGATGGCCGCATGCCCGAGTGCATAACGGCGCGTGGCGGGTTCGAACGCGATGAGGTCGCGATTGCGCAGCGCGGTGAGGATACGGTGCACTGCGGCCTTGGTGATGCCCAGTTCGGTGGCGATCTCGGTGACGCCGAGATCGGCTCGGCCGCTGCGGCCGAACAACAACAGCACGTCCATGGCCCGTTCGACCGCGGCGATCGACCGGCTCTGGTTGTCGGATTCGGTTTCGGACACGTCCCGAGTGTAAGCGGTGGATTTCCCCAGGGGAAACACCATCGCCATCCGCGTTCCGCTTGCGTCACGCCGTCGCCGGACGTTACGGTGTGCGTAACAGTGTTTCCACTATCGAAACGGATGTCACGGTGGAATCCAACTATCTCCGCGCAGTATTGGCGCAGTGGGCCAGCGGGGTCGTGGTCGTCACCACGGTCCGGGCGGACGGTGGCAGGCACGGCATGACCGCCAGTTCGTTCACCGGTGTGGCGCTGGATCCGCCGCTGATCTCGGTCTGCCTGGTTTCCACGAGCACGACATGCCGGATGATCCGTGGGAGTGGCGTTTTCGCGGCGAACGTGCTCGGGCACGATCAGCAGAACATCGGCCGGCGATTCGCGTCCCCCGTCTGGAACGCGGCGACCGATCGCTTCGCCGCAGGACAGTGGGACACCGCGAGCACCGGCGCCGCCGTCCTGACCGACGCCGTCGCCTGGCTCGACTGCGTGCTCACCGCCTGTCACCCCGCCGGAGATCACACCATCATCGTCGGCGCGGTGCAGGATGCCGCCACCCCGCGGCCCATAGCGCCGCTGATCTACCACGACCGCACGTACCACGAGGGGATAGTCCGATGATCGGTGAACGACTCGTCGAGGACATGACCGACGCCGAACGCGAACGCGCCCAACGGGTCGACGCGATACTGCCCGCGCTGCGCGCGGCTGCCGAGGAAGCCGACCGGCTCGGCGCCTTTCCCCCCGGCCATGTCGAACTGCTCCGCGACGCCGGCCTGCTCGGGCTGGTGGTGCCCGAGAAATTCGGCGGGCTGGGCGGCACGCTCCGGGATCTGGCCGCAGCCACCTTCGCCATGGGCACCGCCTGCCCGTCCACCGCGCTGGCGTTCTTCTTCCACAACACCAGCGCCTCGCGCGGGCTGCTTCCGCTGGAGGCGATCGACGCCGGACTGTTCGCCGACGCCGAGATTCCGGTCGTGCGCGCCTTCGCCGAGAAGGTGCTCACCCGGATGGCCGAGGGGCGCTGGCTGGCGAACTTCGCCTCCGAAGCGGTCAAGACCGCCGCCGCGAACATCACCATCGCCACCACCGCGCGCAAGGTCGACGGCGGCTGGGTCTTGCAGGGCGAGAAGTCATTCGGCTGCGCGACCGGCGTCGCCGACTTCTATCTCACGTCGGCCAAACTCGAGGGATATGACACCGCGGAAGGGCTCGCGACCTTCTTCGTCCCCCGGGACGCGCCCGGCGTCGCGGTCCGCGCCCCCTGGGACGGGCTCGGGATGCGCGCCACCGCCAACAACGGCATCCGGCTCGACCAGGTGTTCATCCCGGAAGACGAAGCGTTGGCAGTACCGGGCGCGTTCACCAAGATGCTCACCATGAGCAGAGGCAGTTTCGTCGGCAACCAGCTCGCCATCGCGGCGGTCTACACCGGCTGCGCACAGCATGTCTACGACGAAACACTGGCCGTGACCACCGCGAAGACCTTCGCCGACACGGGCGACCCGATCGCCTCCTCGCCGGTACACCAGGTGCTCATCGGCGAGATGACCAAACAGTTGCAGACCGCCTACCTGTGGTTGCGGTATCAGCTGACGATCGAGACCACCGAACCACCGATCAAACCCAAACCCGAGGTGTTCGCCCAATGGCGCTTGGGCAAGGGCGCGGTCACCGAGGCCTGCTTCCAAGTAGCGCTCGGCGCGTTCAAGGCCGGCGGGACCTCCGCCGCGGCCATGAGCGGGGTGGCGGGGCGTGCGCTGCGTGATCTGGCGATGGGCCTGGTGATGACCTTCCCCGCCGAGCGGGGCATGCTCGAAGTGGCCCGCATCGTCACCGACGCCAAGGCGAACGAATTGTTCGCCACCGCACCGGCGAGCGCGGACCGATGAGCGCCGAACTGCCCGCGGTCACCGATCTGATCGATGACGCATGGGGCACGCCGCAGATCGATCTCGGTGTCGCACTACAGGATCCGGCTACCGGTCGGCCCGTCGCCCGCGCCGTCGCCACGGACGCTGATCGCGTCGAGCGTGCGCTCGCGGTCGCCGACGCCGCCACCGGCCGGATCGACGCGAACACGCTCGACGCGATCGCCGCCGATCTGGACGCACGCTTGCCCTGGATCGCCGAACTCGACGCCCGCGCGACCGGTGTACCGATCACTCAAACGGCTCCGCTCGCCGCGATCGTGTCCGGCTCGTTCCGGCTCGCGGCCGAACAACTGCGCACCGGAGCCCTGCGCGATGACCAAGACGGCGTCGAAGTGCATCGGCTGCCGCTCGGCCCGGCTCTGTGCCTGGTTCCGTGGAACGCGCCCGCACCCATGGCCGCGCACAAAGTGGCCAACGCGCTCGCCGCGGGCTGCCCGGTGATCCTGAAAGTCAGCGAACTCGCGCCCTACAGCTCGGTGGTGCTGGCCGAGGCGATCGCCGAGCACGTGCCCGCGGGCATGTTCCAGCTGGTGCAGGGCGGTGCGCAGGTCGGCGCGCAATTGGTCGCCTCGCCCGTGATCAAAGCCGTCTCGTTTACCGGCGGTCTCGCCGGCGGGCGTTCGGTCGCGACCGCGTCGGCCGGGCTGTTGCGTCCGTGTCAGCTCGAACTCGGCGGGAACAATCCGCTGGTGGTCTTGCCCGACGCCGATTTCGATATCGCCACTCGAATCGCCGCCGAGCTGCTGACCACGTTGAACGGTCAATGGTGCCGCGCGCTGGGCAGATTGATCCTGCCCGCCGAACGCGCGGGCGATCTGGTAGAAGGGATCGGAAAGCGACTCGCGGCCTTGCGGATCGGGGCGCCGATGGATCCGCTGACCGAGTTCGGGCCGCTGCTGCACGCCAATCACGTACGGACCGTTCAAGCCTCGTTCGAGGGTCGCGCCGCCCGCACCTTCGGCGACTTGCCGATGGTCGGAAACTATCTCGCCCCAACACTTCTGGACGGCGACCTGACCGAGGAGGTCTTCGGCCCGGTAGCCGGCGTCGTCACCTATCGCGACCTCGAGGAAGCGGTGACAATAGCCAACGCCGTCCCTTACGGATTGGAGGGCTACGTCTGCGGCGCCGACGAACAACAAGCGCTCAGCGTCGCGCGTCGAATCCGGGCCGGCGAAGTGAAAGTGAACGGTTCGTCGATCATGAGCCTGCACCTGATGACCCCGCGGCCGGCCTGGGGATTGTCCGGACTCGGCGAGGAGGGCACCGCGGAGACACTGCGCTTCTTCACCGGCGCCCGCGTGGTCGGCGTCGAAGGCCGCTTTGCCTTGCACACGTCATGACCACCCCGGCGATTGTCGTGGTCGGCGCCGGGCCGGTCGGACTCACCGCCGCGCTGACTCTGGACCGACGCGGAATTCCGGTCACCGTGCTCGAGCAAGGCGACGAGCTCGCGACCGAATCGCGGGCCTCCACCTTCCATCCGCCGACCCTGGCGATGCTGCGCGACCTGGGCGTCCTGGACGCGTTGCTGCACAAGGGAATCGTCGCGTCGACCTTCCAATACCGCGAGCGTGGCGGCGGGGAGATCGCCACCCTCGATCTCGCCGTGCTGGCCGAGGACACCCCGTTTCCGTTCCGGGTGCAGTGCGAGCAGAGCAAGCTCACCCCGATCCTGCTCGATGCCCTCGGTAGCGCCGACGTGCGTTTCGGTTGCCGGGTGGACGGATTGCGCGGCACCGGCGATTCGGTGGTGCTGAGCACCGACCGGGGCCCGATTCGCACGGACTGGGTGATCGGCGCGGACGGTGCGCATTCCGCGGTCCGGCACGGACTGGGCGTCGACTTCGGCGGCAGCACGTATCCGGAGCGGTTCCTGGTGGCCTCGGTCGAGGAGGATCTGAAGCGTGTGCTGCCCGGCATCGCGCCGATCAACTACATCTTCGACCCGGACGAATGGCTGGTGCTGCTGCGCACCCCACAGCATTGGCGGGTCCTGTTGCCGACCCCGTCCGACACCGACGACGAGTACGAATTGCGCAGGCTGCCACTGCGATTGGACGCGGTCGCCGACTTGGGTAGGCCCTGGAAGATCGCTCACGCCTCGCTGTATCGGGTGCATCAGCGAGTCGCCGGGCGATTCCGGCACGGCCGGGTCTTGCTGGCGGGCGACGCGGCGCATCTCAACAATCCACTCGGCGGAATGGGGATGAACAGCGGCATCCACGACGCCGTCCAGTTCGCGTCCGCGCTTGCCGATGTCATCGGCGGCGCTCCGGAAGAGCGGCTCGATGAGGTTGCGGCACATCGCCATACCGTCGCTGTCGAACACGTGCAACGGACCAGCCATGACAACTGGAATCAGCTGCGCGGGCGCGACGGCGGCCATCGTGAGCAGTTGCGAGCGTTGGCCGCCGATCCGATCGCTGCCCGTGCTTACCTGCGTCGCGCCTGCCTGCTCGACTCACTCGAGCCGCGGACATGAGAATCGAGCGGGAGAATCCCGCCCACCCGCGCGAGATCGTCGGCGCGGTGATCCCGACGCCGCCAGAAGCAGTCGATGCTGTAGTCCGGAATGCGCACAACACTTTTCACGAGTGGTCGCGCCGGCCGGTCGCGATCCGGCTCGCCGCGCTCGGCCGCGCGGCGGACGCGCTCGATGCCCGCAAGAACGAGCTGGCCGCGCTGCTCGCGCGCGAATCCGGTAAGCCGGTCTCGGACTGCCGCGGTGAAATCGGTTTTGCCGCACTCTATCTGCGCTGGGTTCGCGATCACGCGACCGATGTCCTGTCGCTTCGCGACACGGACAACCCGCAGGGTCGAATCACGCTGGCCCGGAAACCCTTCGGCGTGGTCGCGGCGATCACGCCGTGGAACGCGCCCGTCATTCTCTCGATGCTCAAGCTCGGGCCCGCGCTCGCCGCCGGGAACGCGGTGATCCTGAAACCGTCGCCGCTTGCGCCGCTCACCGTGTCCGTGGCGGCCGAATTCCTGCCCGCGACAACGGTTGTGCACGGCGGACCGGATACCGTGCGGGCGCTGGTCACCCACCCGCTGGTGCGCAAGGTCGCCTTCACCGGCGGCGAGCAGGCCGGACGTGCGATCGCGGCGGCCGCGGGCGGTGCGCTCACGCCGATGCTGCTCGAACTCGGGGGCAACGACCCCGCCATCTTTTTGGACGACTTCGCGTTGACGCCAAGCGATTTCGAGCGACTCGTCCTGGCTTCCTTCGCCACGGCGGGCCAGGTGTGCATGGCGGCCAAACGCCTGTACGTCCCCGAGTCCAGGCTGACCGAGTTCGTCGAGTCGTATATCGCAGCCGCGCAACGCATCCTGATCGTCGGCGAGCCGACCGACGAACGCACCACCATGGGCCCGGTGATCACCCGCACGGCCGCCGAACGCCTCACCGGCCTCGTCACCGATGCCACGAACCGCGGCGCACGGATCGTCCCGCTCGCCTCGGCACCGTCCGGCGACGGATACTTCCTCGACCCGGTACTCGCACTCGACGCACCCGACGACGCCGACCTCGTCCGCCTGGAACAGTTCGGCCCCGCCGTCCCGATCCTCACCTACCGCGCCGAGACCGAAGCCCTCACTCGCGCAAACAATTCCGAGCTCGGCCTGGCCGCATCGGTCTGGTCCGCCGACGAAGAGCGCGCCGTCACTGTCGCCACCCGCCTCGAAGCCGGCTTCACCTTCATCAACACCCACAACCGCACCGGCATGTCCCTGCACGCCCCCTTCGGCGGCACCAAGAACAGCGGTTTCGGCCGCGAATACGCCGAAGAAGGCCTGCTCGAATACGTCCAGACCACCGTCACCCACGCCCCCGGCCCCTTCCGCGCAGGCGGTGCCGGCCTACCCGCCGGTGCCTATCCGCATGCAGCCCAGACCAACTCGGCACCATGAAACGGCGGTCAGGTTCCCAGAGCG
Organism: Nocardia colli; assembly: GCF_008704205.1. Taxonomy (GTDB): domain Bacteria; phylum Actinomycetota; class Actinomycetes; order Mycobacteriales; family Mycobacteriaceae; genus Nocardia; species Nocardia colli. The sequence goes on from NZ_VXLC01000003.1 coordinate 891,728, forward strand.
CGCGTCACGGTCGAGACCAGCAGGTCGGCCCGCGCTGCTGCGGGGTCAGCGTTCGTCCCGGCGAGCGCCGGCGAGTCCGCGGGCAGCTGATCGATCGCGTGCAGCACCGACAGCAGCAGCTGCCTGCACCAGGCCGGGTCCTCGGCGGTGATCGCCCCGGCCTCCCGGAGCCGGTCGAACAGCAGGTCGATGCCGTCGCCGACTTCCCCGCTCAACAGCGGTCGGTGGTTGTCGGAGGCCACTTCGACGGCGAAGCGGTGGCTGACCTTCAGCTCGAATACGAGTTCCGCGAGGCGGTGTAGCGCGACCAGCGGCGGCGCCGTAGCTATCCGCGCCTGCGCCATCGCTTGCAGGTAGCGGTCGTTGATGTGCACAACCAGTGCGTTGTGCAGCGCCTTACGGGAGGAGAACCGCCGGTGCACGGTGGCGCGGGCCAGTCCGGCCGCATCGGCGATGCGCTCGAGCGAGGCGTTCGGGTCGACGGCGAGCACGGTCTGCGCGGCCTCCAGGATGCGGGCCGTACTGCGCTCGGCGTCCGCCCGGCCCCGCTTGGGTGTGCCTGCTTGGTTCACCGCGCCTCCCTTGTCTGTGCAACCCTAACTTCCGTGCAATATGAGACTAAAACTCCTCAATTATTGACTTAACTGCGACATCTATGTATCACTTTATAGCAGCAGTGACAGTTGAACGAACGGAGTAAAGACATGGATCTCGAGCTCGCCGGCAAGCGCGTCCTCGTCACCGGCGCGAGCAAGGGCATCGGCCTCGCGACCGTCAGAGCCTTTCTGGCCGAAGGCGCGTCGGTCGTCGCCGTGGCCCGGCGCTCCACCCCCGATCTGGAGGCAACGGGCGCGACCTTCATCGCGGCCGACCTCGCCACCTCCGACGGTCCGAAACGGGCAGTCGACACCGCGCTGGCCGCGGACCCGCACCTGGACATCCTGGTCAACAACGCCGGCGGCGGCGGCATGCCCGATGACGCCTTCGCCGACTCCCTCGACGGCGACGACGCCACCTGGCTGACCTCGTTCGAACTGAACCTCGGTGCAGCCGTGCGTACTACGCGAGCCGCACTCCCCGCACTCACCGAGGCACGGGGCGTGGTGGTCAACGTCAGCAGCAACACCGCCCGCCAGCCCACCGGCGTTCCCCTGCACTATGCCGCCGCCAAGGCGGCCCTGAACTCCTTCTCGAAAGGACTGGCCGAGAAACTGGCCCCAACGGGTGTACGGGTCAACGCCGTCACCCCGGCCAGCACCCGCACCGACATCACGATGAGCGCGGACGGCTACCTCGCCCGGGTGGCCGCGCACCTCGGCCTGGAACACGCGGCGCTACTCGCGGCAACGCCGCAACAGAGCGGCATGGTGACCGGCTCGCTGATCGAACCGGCCGAGATCGCCCGCGCGATCCTGCTGCTGGCGTCACCGGTGATGCCGAGCGCAGTCGGCGTGAACTGGCCGGTGGACGGCGGCGCACTCAAGGCCGCCTGACCGCCCTTTCAGTTGTTCCGGCCGCGGCGCCGGGCCGCGAAAAAGACGGCGGCCGCGATGATCACCACGGCGCCGACTCCGACTCCGACCACCACGGCGGTATTGCCATCCGAGTCATCGGTGCCCGCCGCATTGTTCAGTGCCGCAGTAGGTTTCGGGGTTTCCGCGGCCGGTCCGAAGGTCAGTGGGACCGAGGCGATGATCTCGGTGGCGTTGGTCAGGCTGGTGACGCTGATCGTGCACGCGCCGGGTGCGGCGGTGCAGTCGGTGCCACCGACGTCGGCTACCAAGGCGATCGACCGCTTCTCCCCGGTGGGTTGCCACTTGCCTTGCGCGTCGGCGGTTCCGAGCATCGAACCCGGCAGGTTGCAGTCACCCGGGCTGGTGATCTGTGGTTTGCATTGGCCGACCGCCACGGCGGGCATGTTCGCGGGCAGACCGTCGAGGGTCACCGTGATCGTCTGTCCCGCAGCGAGTCCGGTGGATTGGCTCACCTGTAGTGCGGGGACGGCCAGTGCTGCGGGGGTTCCGGCGAGCACGGCGATCGTGGTGAATGCAGCCAGGGCCGCGGTGTGAATTCCGATGAGTTTCATGGCTTCCTACCCGAATGTCAGTGGAGTGGCGAGCAGGATGTTCGTGGGATCGTTCAGGCTGGTGACCGCGATGATGCACGCACCGGCCGAGGCCGCGCAGTCGACGCCGCCGATCGAACCGACCAGGGTGATCGCGCCGCTTCCGCCGTTGGGCTGCCAGCGGCCCTGCTCATCGGCCTTGCCGAGCAAGGAGCCCGCGAGGTTGCAGTCCGCCGGACCGGCGACCTGCGCCTTGCACTGCCCCACCGCTACCGAACCGAGGCCTGCGCCCAATCCGTCGACTGTCGCCGAGATCGTCTGTCCCGCAGACACTCCTGTCGTTTGGCTGAGCTGCAGAGCGGGGGTCGCCGCGGCGAGTCCGGCACCGAACAGAGTGGCGACCGATAGGCCGGCGAGGATCCCGAGCCGGGTACCGATGAGCTGCATATTTCCTCCTGATGGATTTCACAGTCGCCGCCGATCGGCGAGCGCGGAGCCGGCGACGAGCACAAGCAGGCCCGCGGTGACCGTCCACAGCACCGTGGACGGCCCCTCGGTGTCGGCCTCGGATTGCACCGCCGCGGTCGAGACCGGCGCCGTAGTCGTCGGTAGCCGCGAGCCCGCGAAAACCACTGATACCGCTGCGGAATTGGCGGTGATGGTCGCGGGTGGTTCGGTGCCGGGCAAGGGTGCGGCGGCGATCACGCACTGCTGCTCGGTGCAGTCGATGTCGTGGAATCGGTGGTGCGCGGTCAGGGTCAGCGGGCCGAAGGTTCCGTCGCCGCCGATGTTGACGAAGGTCGCGCCGCCGTCCAGGTCGCAGTCTTTCAGTCCGTTGCTGAAGCCCTGTTTACACATGCCTACCGCGACGGCGGCGAGTCCGGCCCGAAACCCACTGCCCTGCACTGTTATTTGCTGGCCGTCGGTCAGATCGGCGGTCGTGCTGACCACTATTTCGGCTGGTCCGTCGGCCGTGGCGGTCGGCGGCGACATCAGCAGGTGTCCGCCGAGAATTCCGACTACGGCCGCACAGGTCACACCGGCACGCATTCTCATGGCAGGTTGCTTTCCGCCGTCGCGTGCATCCGCTGTCGCGCACTGTGCCGGACCGACGACCACACCACGATGAGCACGCAGAGCGCCGAAACGGTCAGCGCGGATCCGGGTCCGATGAGCCGACCGAGCAGATCGACGACGCCCAGCGCGGCCATACCCGAGAGCACCGCGACCGCGGCGGTGACGCCCGCGACGGCAGTTCGATCGGTGCGCGCGAAGCGCAGGCATACACCTTCGTCCAGTGCCGTCACCGCACGGGCACCTGCCGAAAGAGCAAGCGCGAGGCCGATAGTCAGTGTCACTGGTCCCGGCGCGGTCGCGACGAGCACCATTCCGCCCGCCGCCAGGATCAGCAGCACCGGCACGGCGTCCGGTCGACGCCCAGGCAGGACGATCGCGACGACCGCGGGCGCGGCGGCGACCGACAACCACAGGCATTGCTCGGGGCCGAATTCGTTCCACCGGAACAACAACAGGTGCAGTGCGGGCAGCGTGACGCCGCCGATCGCGATTCCGGCCGCGAGATATCCGGGTAAAGCCGCGCCGGCACCGATGGCCGCGCGGCGTCCCGGCGGGAGCACTCCGGCACCGCGGCGCGCGAGCAGCCCGGTTATCAGGCCCAGCGCAGAGGTGAGCGCACCAGCGATGATCAGCGCGCCGCCGGGGTTCGCGTAATAGCGTCCGGCCAGCCATGCGGCGACGGCCACCCCCACCATGGCCGCCGCGTGCACGCACACCGGACCCCGGCGCCCGAGGTCGAATGCGAGCGCCCGGCCCGCGGCCAGCAACGGCCCGGCTGCCGCGCCGGCCAGCAGCACCGCGACCGTGAACACCACGGCGCTGTCGGCCACCCCCGCCACGAGCACCGCGAATCCCGCGAGAACCGCACCCGCACCTGCCATTCCGGCCGACAACCGCAACCGCCACAGCCAGCAGGCCGCGACCAGCACACCGAGCACGGCGGCGGTGAGTACGACATAGCCGACCACCGCGCCGGGCACACCGATCACGCCGCCCAACGGCTTTCCGAGCAGGACCAGCTGTCCACCGGCCACCGGCCCGGCCGCGATCGCGCAGAGCGCGGCTCCCGCGCTCGCCGGCTTGCCGTTTCGAGTCCCGTTGACATGGTGAACGATTCGCTCCGAAGGAGTCCGTGACCGGCGACCGCTGTCGGTGTTTCCCAGGGATGCGCGATTCCTCGTCATCCTCAACCTCCACTCGCGTTCCACTGAGGGAAACGCAGTTTCACGATTGCCATATTGAACCCGCGGCGCCGACCAGTGTCAAGACACGTGAAAGAGGCAACGTTTCCGGGAATTACGGCCACGTGAAATGTCGGACCACCCCTGGACAGATCCTTCGCCGGGGTACAGAATCGAGATCACGATGGAAACATCGTTTCGTTCTACGAAACACAGCTTCGAGTGGGAGGGTCCTGGTTCATGACCCGAGTCGCGGCCGCACAGCTCGCCGCCGGAACCGACGTCGCGGTCAACCTCGACGCCTGCCTCCGGATGATCGATGAGGCCGCAGGCGCGGCGGCGGAACTGGTTGTCCTGCCCGAATTCTGTAACCATCTATCTTGGTACGCGGACCGCGCACACGCGCACCGAACGGCCTGCACAGTCGGCGATCCGTTCCTCACCGCGATCGCCCGGCGCGCCCGACGGCACCGGCTCTACGTGAAGATCGGGGTCACGCTGGCCCGCGCCGGCGGCCGCACCACCGGCACCGGCCTGCTGTTCGGACCCGACGGCGATCTGCTCGGCGAATCCGACAAACAGATCCTGATGGGTGCGGAGAACGACTATCTCGACGCAGGCCGAAGCGAATCACCGGTCATCGCAACACCACTGGGCCGCATCGGCATGTACGCCTGTATGGAGGGCGTGATCAACGAGGTCACCAGGTCGCTGGCGCTGCGCGGCGCGCAGCTGCTGCTCAACAGCCTCAACTCGTTCGCCATCGACGAAGCGAGCCTGCACATTCCGGTACGCGCCGCCGAGAACAGGGTGTGGGTGGTCGCCGCGAACAAGGTGGGTCCGCTCCTGCCTGCCGAGCAGCTCCCCGCGATCGCCGCCCGGCTCGGCGTGCCGCCGGATCGGCTGCACGGCGCCGGCGAAAGCCAGATCGTCGGCCCGGACGGCATTCCGGTCGCCATCGCACCGGTCAGCGGCGAGGCGATCGTGGTCGCCGATATCGAGGTCGCGTCGGCCGACGACAAACGCCGCCGCGACGGCACCGACATCCTGGCCGCACGCAGGCCGGAGCTCTACGCCCCGTTGTCCGGTGCGTCGCGTGAACGCCGCGCGCCTGGCGGCGCTCCGATGTTGTCGACCGCCGTATCGGTCGCCGACACCGCAGTGCTGGCCGGCCTCGCCGCCGACGGCGTCGACCTCATCGTGCTGCCGGAGCTCGCGACCCTGCCCATTCCGGAAGTCGTTCGCGCCCTGCATGACACGACGGCGCACGCGGTGCTCAGCGTGCGGGACGACGATGCGCATCGCGGTGTGCTGGTCAGCGCGGACGGGGTGGTCGGCTACCAGTCGCAACTGCACCCGACCGAACGCTATCCATGGCTGGCGGACCTGGGCGGTGACCTGACCGTCTTCGAGTTGCCTTGGGGCCGAATGGCCATCGTCGTCGGGGACGACGCACTGTTTCCGGAATCCTTCCGCCTGGCCGCGATTCAGGACGCGGACGTCGTCGCAGTCCCCTGCTCGCCCACCGAACCGTGGGAACTGCGGCTCGGACTGACGGAGCGTGCGGCGGAAAACCGGCTCAATGTGGTGGCTGCGGGCACCGCCGAATCCGGCGGACTCGTCGGCGCGATCTACGCGCTCAGCCCGGATTTCACCCTGTGGACCGCGTGGAGCGGACCGTTCACCGGCGTGATCAGCCATCCGATCGTGACCGGCGTGCCACCCGGCTCGACGAGCGTACGTGGCGTCGTGCGCCCCGCCGAAGCGGTGAATCGCCACGTGTCCAAAGGCACCGACCTGGTGGCCGACCGGCCGTCGTGGCCGCTGGACGCATTGACGAAAGAAGCTCAGTGACAACACAACCCGGAGCGACGATGAGTGAAACCGTGCAGCATGTCGAGCAGATGGTCGACGCGACCGCCAGGACAGATGTCACCGAAACCTTCCAGGAATGGCGAGAGCTGCTGAGCGGGTTGCAATCCCGGATCGCCGAGCGTTTCGAACTCACCCGGGACCCGTCCACCGCGGACCTGGACAGCTACGGCGACCCGGTGACCGGACCGTCGGGCAGCCTGGCCGCCTACACCGGGCCCGACATCGATTGGCTCGTGCAGTCCTGGATCGGCGACCCCGCAACCGGTTTCGTCAACCTGCACCTCACCGCCTGGCTCGGACCGCGGATCAGCGTCCCGCATCTCGGCATCGCGTTGCTGCTGTGGCCGCAGGGCTGGTTCTACGTCGACGCGATCCCGCGCGGCGACCTGGTCGGCGACGGAGCCTACTTCGACCGCTACTACGCCGAGAACGATCCGCCGTGGTTGGCGTTCAAGGAAGACCATCCCGATTTCACCTGGTTCACCAGCCGCACCGGGTTCATCCGGGCGAGCCTGTCCCCCACCGCGTACTGCTATTCGTTCCCGGCGAACCGCGACAATCGAGAGACCGTTGCCGAGCTGCTCACGGCCCGGGTCGAGCAGTGGCTCGGCTGGGTCGATGCCGCCGAACCCGTCCCGGCCGAGCAGCGGGCGGCACTCGCCGATCGAGATCTGGCGATCCGGCGCAACATCGCCGAACGCGATCCGGCGAATGTCATGGGCGAGCGGATGTTCGGGCCCGACGTGACCCGGCGTTTGGTGCGTGCCCTGTGGGGCGGCGACCGGGTCCTGCCGAGGCCGGTCGCATGAGTATCGTTCGTTCGCTCTGGTGGTCGGCGCGGACGGCGGGCGACGCCCCCTTCGACACCGCGCACCTGAAGGTCTACTACCCCGCGATCACCACGGGATCCGACACCGAACGGCTGTCCGGGGTCTTCGCGCCCGATCCGGCGGCCGTACCGTATCCGGTGGTGCTGTTCCTCTCCGGCGTCAACGTCGGCCAGGATTCCTATCGCCGGTTCGCCACCGCGATCGCCGAAACCGGTTTCGTGGTGGTTACTTTCGATCGAGTCGCCGAATTGTTCGGCGGGCAGCGCGGATTGACCGTCGGTGTCGACCTCGACGCGGCCAGGCCCGAGGCCTACGGCACCCGCCCGACCTGTCCGACCATCGGCGCGATCCTGGCAGCCGTCGCCGAGTTGAACGAACAGGGTCCGCTGGCCGGTGCGCTCGATCTGAACCGCGTCGCGCTGGGCGGGCACTCCGCGGGCGGCACCGTCGTGCTCCAGTCCGCGCGTTTCTTCCCCTCGGTCCGTGCGGTGTTCGCCTGGGGCGCGCACACGATGGTGGCGACCATGCTCGGCTGGCCCGCAGGCACCGTGCTGCCCGCTCAGGTCGACTGCCCGGTGCTGCTCGGGGTCGGCACCAACGACGGCGTGATCAAGGGCAGTGCCGACCGGTACGGCGAAGACGGTTCGCACCGCCCTGATCCGGTGGCCAGGACGTTCGACGAGGCCTTGCCACCGGGCGATCACCTGTTCGCGGTCGTCCCGGAGGCCAACCATTTCGGCATCGCCGACGTCGACCCGACGGCGGCGCGGGCCTTCCTCGACGGCCCGGACGACGCGGACGCGCTCGCGCCGTTCGCTCGGCTGAGCTCAGTGTTCCTGCGTACCCACCTCGGTGGTTCGGCGGCGGCCCGCGCCGAACTCGCCGAATTCACCGACGCGGGTGTGCTGCGACCCCAACGATCGGAGCACGAACAATGCTGAAAAACTTCTGGTACGCACTGGAATTCGCCGACCGCGTCGGTCGAACCCCGAAAAAGGTGACCTGCCTCGGCCAAGACTTCGTGCTGTATCGCACCACGGCGGGCACCGCGGTGTGCCTGTCGGATCTGTGCGTGCATCGCGGTGGCGCGCTGTCGATGGGCACCCTCACCGGGGACTGCATCGCCTGCCCGTACCACGGCTGGCAGTACGACGCCGACGGCGCCTGTGTGCGGATACCGGCGAACTCCGAGGACCGGCTCATCCCGAAGAAGGCCAGGGTCGACGCCTACCCCACCCAGGAGCGTTACGGCATGGTCTGGGCGTTCCTCGGCGACCTGCCCGAACCACAGCGCCCACCGATACCGGACATCCCGGTGCACGACGATCCGGCGTTCCGGATGGTGCAGTTCGAGATGGAGGTCGAGGCCAACTACGAACGGACCTTCGAGAACGTGGTCGACGCCTCGCACACACCCTTCGTACACGGCACGCGGTTCGGCAATCCGGACAAGCCCGAGATCCCGAATTTCACTATCCGCAAGGATGATTGGTCCGCCGAGGCGGACATCCAGCTCAGTCCGCCACCGCCGAGCGGACTGTGGGGACTGCTGTTCCGGAACAAGCCCCGGCCCGAATTCGTGACGGTCACCAACGGCTGGTACCTGCCCAACGTGGTCAAGCTGCATATCCGGCTGCCCATCGGCGACCTGCTGCTCTACGACTTCAACATCCCGCTCGCGCAGAACCGCACCCTGGTCAAGATCCTCGGCTACCGCAACTTCTTCACCGGCCGCTGGGCCGACGCCGACACCCGCAGGAGAATCAAAGACATTCTGCTGCAAGACAAGCCGGTGGTCGAATCGCAGCGACCGGAGTTGCTCCCGTTCGACCTCGCCGACGAGCTGCACGTGCGCAGCGACGCACTCCAGATCGCCTACCGGCGCAGGCGAACCCAGCTGATCAAAGACGGCTGGTGGCTGGGCGACGACGACATCATCACCGGCGACGCACCACGCCGCACGGCCACCGTGATCGCCTCACCGGCGCGCCGCGACAACCCCGAACTCGATCAAGCCTGGGTGCACAAGGCCCGCAACGGAGGACTGCCGCAATGAGCCTGCCCACCGAGCTCAGCGAACGCACCCTTGCGCAGCTGAGCACAGCCCTGGAACTTGTTCCGGCCGAAGATGTCTCGTTGACCAGCCCCATGTCGCCGGAGCCGGTGGGCAGGCTGCGGGTGTTGCGCGGCGATCCGATCGACAAGCTGGTCACCGTCGATCTGGTGGTCCCCGTGATCGGCTTGGACAGCCATATGATCTTCGCCTTCACGGCGGCCGATTCCGCGGTCCCGCATTTCACGCTGGACTCGGTGCGGTCGGCGGAATACCACGCTATGCATCTCGATCTCATCCCGCGCGCCGATCTCGCGGTGCACCTCGACTATCTCGATGCCGCGTTTCTGCCACTCACCCCGCTGCTGGAGGCGGCTTGGCAGCTCGACGGGGTGTCTGCGGCGGCCGTCGGTCCGCGGCAGCGGGCGATGATGTCGCCGTGGATGGTCGTCTGCCGCGCTACCGAGCCCGCCTTCCGCGCCCTCGGCGCCACGGTCGACGACTATCTCCAGCACTGGCTCACCCTGGTGGACAAGGGAGTTCCCGCAGTCGACAGCGATGTTGCCGCCCGCGACCGCGCGAACCGGGCGAATCTGTTCAGCCCGGCGGTAGATCCGGTGTGGGCGCAGGTGGCCCGACTCCTCGGCGACGAACAAGCCGAGCGGGTGCGGACGGAGCTGCTCCGATGACCGCCGCCGAAGCGCCGAGCCAATGGCAGCAGCGTATTGCCGGCGAATGGGTCGGCAGGCCATCACTTTTCGCCGCGGACGGCGGCTGGCGTGGTTTCGAGGACATCCGCCGTTCGTCGGTATTCGCCGACGGGACAACGACGTACTACATGGACGGCGGCCTCACCGGCGGCGGGGAGTTCGCCGGACGCTTCGCGCTCGGGGCGCCGTTCGCCTTCGGAGTGGTCGACTCCGACGACGACCGGCTCTACACCGGCCCCGACTTCTACGGCGCGGGCAGGCCTTACGGCGGATTCGTCGACGCCCACTATTACGGTCCCGGCTGGCAGGTGGGTTTGAACACCTGGAATCAGACTCTCGGCGATACTCAGGTGTATTCCTCGGTGCTGTACCAAGGTCCGGCCGTTGTCGGTGTGTTCAACGGCGTCTACACCCGCGACCCCGCTCTGGCCGGCGAACTCGTCGAGCACGAAACTCGCTGCGGCGCCACACCGTTCGTCCTGCCCACCAAGGACGACTGCTGCTTTACCGGTGACTGCGAGCTCTGGGGCGTCGATCAGCGGCACCGCGGCACCGTGCACATCAGCCTCGAGATCACTCCGCTGAGCCTGCTGACCGCCGAGCATCGCGTGACCTGGAGCGGGGCGCTCGACCGCACCTACGAAGCCACTGTGCGCCGCGACGGCGTCCGCTCCTTCCACGAGGGCCCCGGCGCCTGGGGCAACGCGACCGCTTACGGCCGCGCCAACTACCCGGTAGTGCACCTGCCCGACGGCGGCAAGATCAACGGGCGAGAATTCATGGTGGACGCCGCACCCGGGATGGGTGCGGGCGCCGAGCTCGCCGTCGTCTATGAACTGTTCGAGCACAACAGCCTCAGCGCCGTGCTGCACGGCGTGCTGGTCCGCCGATGAGCCGGCCGCAGCCCACCAGCACCGTCGTCGTGACCGGCGGCACGCGTGGCATCGGACTCGGCATCACCCGCGCGCTACTCGGCCGCGGTCATCGAGTCGCCTTGTGCGGCACCGATATCGAGCGAATGGATCGGCTGCGAGACGAACTGCCCGATACCGCGCTGCTGATGTCCGCCGACGTCACCGATCGCGCTGAGCTGCAAGCGCTCTGGGATGCGGCCACGGCCCGATTCGGTCCGATCGATGTGTGGATCAACAATGCCGGCGTCTCCCATATCCGCGCCCCGGTCTGGGAACTATCCGCCGACGAGGCACGAAAAGTAGTCGCCACCAACCTGATCGGCGTGATCAACGGCTGCGCCGTCGCCATCGCGGGCATGGTGGGCACGGGCGGTGGACATGTCTGGAATATGGAGGGCCTCGGCAGCGACGGCCGAGCGGTTCCCGGGCTGTCGGTCTACGGCGCGAGCAAGCGCGCACTCACCTATCTGACCAAGGCACTGGTCAAAGAAGTTCCGCCGGGCGTCTCGGTCGGTCTGCTCAGTCCGGGCATGGTCGTCACCGATCTGCTGACCCACGGCTACACCGATCCGGTGGAGTCGGCAAAGGCGCGCAAGATCTTCAACATTCTCGCCGACCGGGTCGACACCGTCGCACCGTGGCTGGCCGAACGCGCGGTCGCCCCCGCCCGCAACGGGGCACACATCCGCTGGCTGACCACACCGAAGGTGATCGGCCGTTTCGCCAGCGCACCGCTGCGGCGGCGCGACCTGTTCACCGAATGACCGGTGCGGCAAGGACTCCGCCGACGAGACGGAATCCGGAACAGCATCGAGAGCTGAGAGAGGCACTGTGCCTGACGTATTGGGCTGGAGAGCGAAGTTCGGGGTTCTCGCCCCTTCGACGAATACCGTGGTGGAGCCCGACTTCGCCCGCATGGGTGTGCCGGGAGTGACGACGCACTTCGGCCGCATCCACATCCGCGACCAGAACATGGGCGATGACGCGGGCATGGACCGCCTGCTCGACCAGATCCGCGCCGAGATGGGCGCGACCTGCGCCCGCGTGCTCACCTGCGAGCCCGACTACATGGTCATGGGCATGTCGGCCGAGACCTTCTGGGGCGGTGTCGAGGGCAACCAGAAGTTCGTGCGGCAGATCCACGACGCGACCGGGCTACCGGTAGCCACCGGGGCCGAAGCCTGCCGGCGTGCGCTGACGTTGAACAACGCGACACGCATCGGAGTCGTCACGCCGTATCAACCGATCGGCGACGAGAACGTGGTGCGGTTCTTCGGCGAGCTGGGCTTCGAGGTGGCCGCGATCAAGGGGCTGCGCTGTCCCACCGCGGTTTCCATCGCCCACGTCACCGAGACACAGTTGCGCGATGCGCTACGCGAGGTCGACAGCGACCGCATAGATGCTCTCGTTCAGTGCGGCACGAACCTGTCCATGGTCGGCCTGGCCGACGCCGCCGAACGCTGGCTCGGCAAGCCGGTCATCGCGATCAACGCGGCCACCTGGTGGATGGCGTTGCGGGACAACGGTATCCACGATCGCATCGACGGCGCGGGGGCACTGCTGCGCGATCATTGATCCGCGTCGCGCCGGATCGCCGTCGCCATCTCCACGACCGTGCCGGACGGACCCGGGGTAACAGTCACCGAATCCATCAACGCCTGCATCACCGGGAGTCCGCGCCCGCGATACGGCTGCGCCGATGCGGGCGGTGGCTGCCAGCGACCGGTGTCGGCGACCGTGACCCGCAAGCGGTCGTTCAGTATCCATACCCGCAACCGGATGACACCGCCGTCACCCTGGTGCCCGTGCTCGACCGCATTGGTGCACGCCTCGCTGACCGCCAGGACGATATCGACACCTTGATCTGCCCGCACCTGCGCGCGGTCCAACCACTCGCGCAGGGCGGCGCGGACCGCCGACAGCTCACCGGCATCGGCCGTGATGACCAACTCCAGCGGAGTCGGCGGATCCGGCTCAGCGCCTCCTGGGAGCTGTGCCTCGTCCGAACTCGATGATCGAGGTTCTTGGATCATCGCCGGTGCAGACCTCCTTATCGCCTCGCGAAGGTACGCACCCATCCCACTGTGCATTCGCGTGCTAGCGGTCTACCACATATCGGCGGTTTCAATCATGAGCAATCGTACGGCCACCGGACCGGGCGTCCGCCAGCACCCGCCGCGCTCGCCTGACCACTGCCAGATCCACCATCCGGCCCTCGTTGTCCAGTGCTGCCCCGCCGGCCGCGTCGAACCGGGCCACCAGTGCTCGCGCCCGTTCGATTTCGGCCGAATCAGGGGTGAAGACGTCGTTCACGACCGCGAGCTGGGCGGGATGGATGCAGGCGCGGCCGCGAAAGCCCATGCGCGCCAGGGCCATCGTCGAGATCTTCAGTGCGGCGAGGTCACCGAAATCGGTGCGGACCGGGCCGAGCGGGGGCGCGATGCCCGCCGCGGCGCTGGCCAGCACCACCTGCGAGCGCACTGCCCACAGCTCGCGTTCGTCGGGGCCGGGATCGATACCGATATCGGCACAGAGGTCCGTCTCGCCGAGTTGCAGGCGGTCGACGCGCGGCGCGGCGGCGATCTCGCGAGCGGCCAGCACAGCGGACGCGGTTTCCAGGATCGGGCAGATCCGGATGCCGCCGGGACGGGGCTCGAACTCACGCAACACGGCGCCCGCTGCGCGGACTGCGTCGGCAGACTCGGTCTTGGCCAGACACACCGCGGACACACCCGCCACGGCTACCGCCGCCAGGTCGGCCTCGCCGATCGAGCCCGGGTTCACCCGTACCCAGATCTGCGGTCCGCTCGCCCGAGGCGCGTCCAGCCAGGCGGCGACCGCGATCCTCGCCCGGTCCTTGGCGGCTGCGGGGACCGAGTCCTCGAGATCGATGAGCACCACATCGGCGGGACTCGACATCGCCTTGCCGAAGAGTTCGGGGCGGCTGCCCGGCACATACAACGCCGATCTCACCAGGACACCTTCCGTCCGTTGGGGCGTACGCCTCGTGCGGCGGCCCCCGACTGCACGCTATCCAGACGGTACCGGCGGAACCCCGCTTTTGGCAACATCGTTTCCCTTAGCGAAACGTGCAATAGAAAGATTCCCACCGACCGGTTGACAGCACCCGGAACTCGAGCGCTAATTGACGCCAAGTAAGAAACGCTATTTCGCATCAGGAAACAGCGTGCTCGTCACTGGAGTCATGATGAACCTCCGACATCCGGCGGTCGCCGCCATCGCCCTGTGTCTCACTCTCGCCGCCGGACCCACCGCCCGCGCCGAACCCGCGACGATGCACGAGACCATCGCCATCCCCTGCGCCGGAACGGCTTTGCCGGTTCCGGTGGACTGGCATCTGCCGATCGGCACGCCCAAGGGATTGATCTGGCTGCAACACGGATTCGCTCGCAGCAATACCAATATCGCCGGTCTCGGAAGCGCTTTCGCCGAAGCGGGCTATCTGGTCTTCGCGCCGAGCCTGCCGTTCATCGACTTCGCGGGTTGCACGTTGCAGAACCTCACCGGCAACACCGGGTTCCTCGGCGCGATCGCGACCCTCTTCGCCACCGCGCAGGAGCCCGGCAGCGCACTCGCCCAAAGCTTTTCCGCCGCCGCCGTACACGCGGGCCGGCCCGAACTTCGATTGCCCGGGCAATATGCCTTCGTCGGCCACTCGGCCGGGGGTGAGGCCGTCGAGTACGTCGCCCATCGGTTGCATACCGATCATCCCGACGGCTGGGGCGGGTTGCAGGGACTCGTGCTGCTCGACCCGGTCAAATCCTTCGTCGGCGACAACGCCGATCGCGCCCTCACCGACCTGGACCGCACGGCGCTGCCGATACTCACGGTGTCCGGTCCGCCGTCGCTGTGCAACGCGTTCGGCAGCGGCACCAGCGCAGTCCAGTCGCTCCTGCATCGCGCCTACGTCGGCATCCGCATCAGCACCGGTGTCCATACCGACGCCGAAGGGGCCAGCGTCGACATCCTCGGCAGCATGCTGTGCGGCACACCGGAATCGGTGAACATCACCACCCTGCGCACCCTCGCCCTCGGCTGGATCGGCGACTATTTCACCGGCAGCCGATCCGCCGACTTCTACCCACCCGACGCCCCGCTCGCCGACGCGCAGACCGCCCGCGCCGCGGTAGCCCGGGTCGCGGCCGCACCCGAGGCCCAAATCCTGTCCGGCGCTTCCTGATCGACGGTCAATCGACGCCGCGGCGTGGATGCAAACCCTGGGTCATGTTGGTCACGGTTTCGTTCAGTAGTTCGTCGACGCCGTCCGGGCCGACGAGCCCGGACATCAGGCCCGGTGGCGACTACCAGCCTGTTGCCCGTTTCCGCGCGGCCGGCGCGCGAGCAGCACGGCAACATCGTTTCAGCTGATCTTCGGCTATTCGATGTCGATATCCTGGATGGCGCGGGCCAGTCCGACCGTGGCCCGGTGTAAGTGCCGAGGTAATTCGGCCAGGTCGGCCTGCGCCGTATCGCTGATCGAAATCGCCGCGACGGCCGGACGATGGATCGTGTGTACCGGCGCGGCCACACACACCATCCCGACGCGGAACTCCTGTCGGTCGAAGGCGGTTCCGCGCACTCGGATCGAGCGCAGCTCCTGTCCGAGTTCGGCTGGGGTACAACGGGTGTGCGGCGTGTACCGGGGGTAGGGGCCGGGCCCCAGCAGCTCGGCGACATCGATCGACGGGCGGTAGGCCAGCAGCAGTTTCCCGATCGCAGTGCAGTGCACCGGGGCCCACGCGGACAGCGCGGCCGCGGGTGGCGGGTGGTGCCCGTGAATGCTGTCCAGATACCGCACCCGGGCACCGGAGAGGATGCCCAGCGAAACCACCGCGGTGGGCACGACTTTGTGCAACTCCACCAGATACGGCACTGCGGCACAACGTAACTGCGCGACGTCCACGCCGATGCCGATCGAGTTCGTCCAGCCCGCCAATCGGTCACCGAGTATGTAGCCGCCCTCGATCGCAAGCACCAAATCGAGAATCACCAGGTGCCGCAGCAATCGGTGCACGGTCGATTTGGCCAATCCGGATCTGCGCGCCAGCTCGGAGACACCCATCGGCGCGGCATCCGTCACCGGCGCAAGGGTTTCCATCAGCAGCAGCGCCTTGTCCAACATCGACCCCGACAAAGCGGCCGAGGAGTATTTCGAGGGAGTCGGCACAGTGGCTACCGATACGACGGTGCATTCGATATCCGAGATCTCACGGCGCTCCCTCGAAATTCGGGGCGGCGTCTGGCGAGATCGCTTGCCGCACAAGCCCCTCGAACCACACCCTATTGTTGTACGTTACCGTGTTTCCACCGATGGCGGATGCTGATCGAGCACCCTGGGGAGAATTCAGAACACACCCTTCTGCGCCCGGTACCGCGGCGACCTCGGGGTCAGCTCGTCCTTGACGTTCGGCTGAGCTCCGGCGATCCGCACGCCGGTCATCGGTACCACCCCGCTCATAGCCGCCACCACGGCGGCTACGCCGATTCGATTCCGCCACTTCCCCATTCGAGCTCCCGGCCCGAAAACACCAACGCTTTGCCTGTCGACAGCAGAGATACCGATCGCGAAGGAAAGCGATTGGTGGCGCACAGGTCATCGGCACGGATTCGCCATCGTGCGGGTCGGTGCGTTGCACGGCTCATTCGGCGACGGCCACATTTATGTCGATATCGGAGCGGCACAAACCCTTCGATTACCCGAAAACGTCGGCGCAGATTCAGTCGCTAGTTCACCGTCTGCGCCACCGCGCGAGCGCCGACGCTCCGAACGAGCGTGGTGGCTTCTGGGTGGCCGGCAGTCGTTGCGCCAGCAGCGCTCGCAGCGCTCGATCGCCCTGCACCACGGGTAGTTCGGGCGACTTGGACAGGTCGTCCAGCAGTACCGCCACCGTCTCCTGGGAGCAGGACTTGTTGGTGCCGAGAAACCCGGTCGGCCCGCGCTTGATCCACCCGGCTACATAGGCGCCCGGCACCGCGCGGCCGGTGATCGGGTCGACTACTCGACCCGTCTCATTCGGGATGATGCCGAGTCCCGGGTAGAAAGGCAGCCCGGCGACAGGCTCGCCGCGGTAGCCGATCGCGCGTAAAACCATTCCTGTTGCGATGATTTCGTGCTCACCGGTCGGCACCGCACGCACTTGGCCCAGCGTGTCGACGGTCAGGTCGTTGTGTTCGATCGTTATCGCGGACACCGCGTTGTCGCCGGTGATCTCCACCGGCGACACCTTGAATCGGAGCTCGATACGCCGGTCGGCGCGCTGCGGTCGATCGATCAGGCTTTGCACGAGTAGATATTTCGTTCGATCGCCTACCTCGTCGGCTACGGCGGCCGAGTCGAGGTGCGGTTCGTCCGGTATCTCATTCGGCCGGACCACCAGGTCCGCACCCGTGTGGTTACGCAACCCGATCAGTTCGGGCACGGTGAACGCGGCCTGCCCGATACCGCGGCGGCCGAGCACGACGACCTCGCGAATCCGGCTCTCCCGCAACGCCGCCAGCGCGTGCGGCGCGATATCGGTTCCGGCGAGGCCGGCCGGATCGGTGGTCAGGATACGGGCCACGTCGAGCGCGACATTGCCGTTGCCGACGATCACCGCGCGCTCATGGCTCAGGTCGTACTGCCGGTCGCGATGCTCCGGGTGACCGTTGTACCAGGCCACGAAGTCGGTCGCGGAGGCACTGCCCGGCAGCGATTCACCGGGGATGCCGAGCCGGCGATCCGCCGACGCACCGACCGCGTAGATCACCGCGTGATGATGCTGTAGCAACTCGGCGTGGGTGACATCGCGACCGACCGTCACTCCCAGGACGTATTCGAAGCCGGATTGCCCGGCAATGGTGTCGAACAATCCGGTGATCTGCCTGGTGCCTCGATGGTCAGGTGCCACACCGTGTTTCGCCAAACCGTGCGGCTGGTCCAGCCGCTCGAAGACGTTCACCCGCACACCGGGCTGAGCCAGCAGTTCATCGGCGGCGTACAGCGCCGCCGGCCCCGAGCCGACGATCGCCACCCGCAGTCGCCGTGCCTCGGGCAGCACGGTGCCGCCGATCGCCACGGGTGCCATCGCCGGGCGCTCACGCACAGGTTGCGTCTTGTAGAAATCGGCGTTGAGGTCCACGAAGATTCGCTCGTCGGCGGCCAACTTGGTATGCGGCACAATCGCTCCGGTCGGGCAGGCCTCGGCGCAGGCGCCGCAATCCATGCACGCGACCGGGTCGATGTAGAGCATCTCGGCCCGTTGAAAGTCCGGCTCATCCGGCGTCGGATGGATGCAGTTCACCGGGCAGGCGTACACACAGGAGGCGTCATTGCAGCAGGACTGCGTGACGACGTAGGGCATGCCGTCGCCTCAGTGCGCGCCGGCGGGCTGGCTGCGGTAACGCGAGGGGGTGCCGTCGATCCGGCAGATCCACCACAGCGGCCGCACCAGCGGATTGATCAGGCCGAGCTCCTCGGCCAGCATCCGGACATCGCCGAAGCTGTCCCGCAATATCTTCTGCGAGTTCGGGTTTCGCCAGTACACGTCGCGCAGCACCGATCGCGGCACGTCCCACTCGGTGCGGAACTCGCGGGTCGGCACCGCGATCAGATCGCAGATGATTCGCATGGTCGGCGCGAAGACCACCGAGAGAATGAACTTCCGGATCCGGCCCATCCGCGGCACCCGGTCGCGCAGGTACTGATGCGCGAAGCTGATGTGGCGCGCTTCCTCGGCGACGTGGATCGACATCACCCGCTCCAGCATCGGATGGGTGTTCGCGCCGGAGCGCAGCACGCTCTTCTGGCCGTGATCGATCGGCTCCTCACCGGCGAGCACCATGGTGAAGAACCACTCCGGGAAGATGTTCGCCAGAAACGGCACCAGTGGTCCGACCACCTTGATGCTGCGCCGCATGCCGGGCACATCCGCGCCGATCCGATTCACCAGTTCCTGGAACATCATCGTGTGGTTGCACTCTTCCACCGCCTCGTGGGTGCAGTACCGATACTCCGGTGATCCGTTGGGCAGGCTGAACACGTACTGCATCAGGCCACGGATCAGGATGTTCTCGAACTGCAGGCCCACCTTCGCGATGTTGGCCTGGCGCCACATACCGAGCGCGATCTGCCGGTCCTCGGGCAGTGCGCGGTACCACTCGTGCGCGCCGAACGGGTCCGCGGCGGGCAGGATCCACCGCCGGTCGGTCGGATCGATCGCGAATTCCGTTGCGTCCCAATCAATGTCGAGGTAGGGATCGAATCGCCTGTGCACCGACCCGTACGACAGCGTCTGCAGCGTCTCCCGGTAGTCGTCGACAGCCTCGGTGTCGGCTTTCAGGTCCACCATCAGGGTCCCTCCGCTTTCTTTGAGCGCGACACGTTGTCGCGGTCAATACGCCGAGCGTAACGCGCAACGAATCGACAAGCAAGGGTTGATTGAGACATCGTGTCGCGGTCGAAACGCGACAGCACTGGTCGCCGGTTCGGCTGTCAGAGCCGGCGGAACCCGGGAAACGCCGTCAGAACGGCGACAACGAGACGCCCAGCACCTCGTTGAGCGGACGGTGCGGATCGAGGACGAGACCCCGCGCCCGCGCATGACCGTCGATGACGTACACAATGGTGGTGGTGAGCATCCGCGCCATCGCGGCCGCATCGACGCCATCGGGCCGAGTCCGCACCCACCTCGTCAGCGCGCCGTCGACCATCGCGACCACGCCGAAAACCATGGACTCCATGCCGGGTTCGTCCTCCGCGCCCAGCAGCGCCATGGCCATTCGGAAGATCGCCACGATGCGTTCGGCGATCGCCGCTTTGGTCCCCGTCACCAGTTCCTGTCCGGAGGGGGCATGGCTGCCTGGCCCCTGTTCGATCCACTCGTGGAGCTTCGCGTGCGCCGAGATCCAGCGCGCGAATTTCTCGACGGTCCGATAGATGACCTCGTCGATACTGCCGTCCAGGTTCAGCCCGGTGACCAATTCCTCGGCCACCCCGAGCACCGCGAACGCTCGCGTCTGCGCATCGAGGTCGGTCCGATCGGCGAAATGGCGGTAGATGACCGACCGTTTCACCCCGGCCCGGTCGGCGATCGCCTGCAGCGGAATGTCCGGCCCCGACTCGGGGTCCTCGATCAGGGCCACCGCCGCTTCGAGAATCACCCGGCGACGCTCGGCGTTGTGCTCTCCCCACCGCCCGTTCGACTCGTTTGATCCAATCGCCACCGCAATAGCATCGCAGACCCGCCGGGATTTCCGGGCACCCCACCGCGCACGATCGGCGCCGGCCCGGTGGCGCTGCGCACGCCCAAGCGATGTTTCTCGCCGCCGCAGGCCATTCCGCGCCGATCTTCGCGCCCGAAAGCCGTTATCGGAGAACGCGTTCCATCTCCTGGAACGAAATATGGCGGATGCATCGATCGGATTCGATACTCAGCGATGACGACCATTGCCGGTACGTGGTCACTGATTCCAGCGACAGGAGCTCCGATGAAACAGTCCGACCTCTCGATGCGGCACGTCCTCGAGGACATTGCGTCGATGGACGAACTCCCGGTCTATTCCCCGGTGCCGATGCGCGTGCACCCGGTGGGAATCGAAGCGGCCGACGCCTTTTCCGTCGAATGGATACTCCGGCACGGCATGGCCGAACCGAATTCCCGGGACACCAGGGCGAATATGGGCCTGTTCGTGGCACCCGGTTATCCCCCCGCGGCGAGCGCGGAATCGGTCAAAGCGATCACCTGCTACTTCCAGTGGGGACTGCTGTGGGATGACTACCTGGAAACGCTGATGCCGGATCTGTCGAAAGTGGTCCTGGCCGCCAGCGAGGCGAACCGCGTATTCCTGTGCCCGAGCGAGGACCCGATTCCCGCCGACGATGTGTGGCTGAACAGCCTGCGCGACCTGCGCAACATGCTCGACGACTGCCTCACCCAGGCCGGCACCCAGTTGGTGCTGCCCGAGCACCTGGTGTGGGTCGGCGGCGAGGTCTGGAAGTGCGCGCTCCAGCTGCGCCCCGAACTCCCCGACGTGGACGAGTTCCTGCGGATGCGCTGGTTCAAGTCCGGCCCCGGCATCCTGGCCGCGATGACCGGTCCCGCCTGCGGTTACACCTTGACCGCGGAGGAGTACCACATGCCGTTGATGCGCGCGTTCACCCGCGCGGTATACGCCCCGCTCTATCTCTACAACGACGTGCTGAGCATGGCGAAGGAGCTGCCGAAAGGGCAGTCGGACATGAACATCGTGTCGGCGCTCGCCCGCACGCACGACCTGTCACCCGCCGAGGCCTTCACCGAGACTTTCAAGCTGATCGAGCGAATGATGATGGTCATCGAACCCCTCCAGCGGAAGCTGCTCCAGCACCCCAGCCCCGCGGTGGTCCAGTACGCGAAGGACCTCCCGCTGTGGATGCCCGCCACCCTCGCCTTCACCTCGACCAGCGCCCGGTACCTGGAGACCGTGGGGTCCGACGGCGTCGAACCACTGCGCCTGCCGAAGATCACCTTCGTCGACACCCCGATCTACTGGGATCCCACCGATCACACCCCGCCGCCCTACCCGGAGATCTCCTGGTGGTGGTCGCTGCTCGACGACTGAGCGCAAGCTCCTGAATGCGCGCCGCCGGCATCGAGTGATACCGGCGGCGCGAATTACGTTCGCTCCCCGGCGCAGACCAGCTGACGTAGCCGATCGAGACTTTCGCCGAGCGCGGCTTCGGTTGCCTTGCAAAGGGTTTCAGCGATTCCGCGGGGTATGAATGGGCTGTCGTAGTGCATACGCAGCGTGACGGTGCTGGCATCCGCGCCGGGTTCGATGGCGGCGCGCAGGGTGATCCGTACCCGCATCGCAGCGGTGCCGGTGAGCTCGAGCAGCATGTTGTCGGCGAGTTCGGTGACCATCCACGCGATCGACCCGGACCTGCCGAGGAGCGAGAGTTGCTGGCAGTAGCAGTCGTTGCGCCGCAGCCGGGCCGG
Source organism: Nocardia colli (assembly GCF_008704205.1). Classification (GTDB taxonomy): domain Bacteria; phylum Actinomycetota; class Actinomycetes; order Mycobacteriales; family Mycobacteriaceae; genus Nocardia; species Nocardia colli. The sequence goes on from NZ_VXLC01000003.1 coordinate 913,409, forward strand.
CGGCTCGCTGTCGAATCCGCGGTGCAGAGTCAGCCACGACGGGTGGTGTTCCGGTTCACCGAGCAACGGCCAGATGCGCTGGGCCACAGCCGGGATCGAGACAGCGCGGCCAGCAGACACGGCGCCCATACGATGTCCTTCTCAGGTGTCGAGTCGATCGACCGAGACCGCTGCCGACCCAGCGCCGTTCACGCGCCGCGTGCGGGCGATACGGCAGCATCGCGTACACCCGCCCGCGGCGAATTCGTCGTGATCGGTGTCAGGAATGCTCTCCGGCGAGCCGATGATCGGGATCGCCGTTCCAGCGGTAGCGGCCGTGCAACCCGATGACCGCGTCGTATTCGGCGCTGTTGTAGAACTGTCGCGCCCACCGCCGATACGCCATGATCGGCCCATCACCTTTGACCAGTCGCGGCCTATCGGCATATATCTTGTTCTGCCAGATCGGGAAGTCTTTGTTGAGGTCGTGCACCAGGGCCACATGCGCCAGCCGGGTGATCAACCGCGATGGGACGGTATTCAACAGCGGAACGCGCGATGGGCGCGCGTCGCCGCGACTGGCGCCCGTTCGTGCGGTCACCATTATCCGCATCGTCAGATGAGTGGGATCGATCGGTGTCGGAAGAACCCAGGCCACAAATCCTATGTCCAATCGCGGGTACACACCCTCGACCACTATCCAGCCCAGGCCGGACAGGGTGATCTTCGCGGATATCGGAAATTGCGCGAACGGCCCGATTCCCTGTTCGAGGGCCGCTCTGATCTCCGCCGGAGCTTTCGCAAACGGCCCCGTACCCGATTTGTCGGGTTGCACCCGAACGTTCATCCGAACGGTCGTCGTGGAAAAGTCGGGGCGCTCGGTGACGTCATAGACGACTCCGTGTACCACCGGAAGATGCGCGAAATCGAACCCGTTCTCCATAACATCCTGGGGATGGTCGTGCAGTGTACGGCTGTAATACCTCGGCACCGGAAAACCCGAAATATCCGGCGGCTCCACTTCCCAATCCGGCGCCGCGCCATCGGAGTGCCGCCAGACCAGCACGATACCGTTGACCTCGCGCGTCGGCAGCAGCGTCAACCCGACCTTGGGCGGCGGATCGCCGGTGCCGGTGCGCACGCACGCGCCGGTGGGATCGAAGGTGAAGCCATGGAACGGGCAGACCAGATTCTCCCCGTCGACGCTGCTACGGATGCCGAGGTGAGCGCCGAGGTGCGGACAGTACGGCTGCGTCGCACGTACCAGACCCGAGCGGGTGCGATACACCACGATGTCTTGTCCCATGACTTGTTGCCGAATCACTTTCCCGGCCGGTATGTCGACACTGCGGCCGACAGAAAACCAGCCGTTCGGATACGGCAGCGAAGGGAAAAGATCAGATGCTGCGGCCTGCGCCGGACGAATGGACGAAGAATCACTCGGCGTAGATCTCGATTTCATGGGAAATTGGAGTTTCACGGCCTATCGCACCTCCTGGATAAGATCCTCCGTGCCGCTACGGGCTGCCCTGCACGGCATTCGGGGCGGGTTCCTGTCGCGACGTTACCGGTCGGCGGGCATAGATTGCCAGCACGCGTTCCGTCGCATGGAACACGCGACGCTTAAGTCCTCGATCCGACCTGACCGGCTCGACAAAAAACGTTCCGTTCCATGGAACAAGATCTCGCCGATCTTCCACCGAATCAATAGAGTCGATCGAGAATTCCGCGCGCCCTGCCGAGCGTGTGTGAGCGATATTCACAGCGTGGCCTAATTTCCGCGTCGACGCCATCCGGCCGCGCCGTGATCGACGTTTCCGGAGGTATTCGATGATGCTCGAACGTCACGAAAGAACGGCGCGCGGGCCGGGATGGACCAGGCAGCAGAAGTGGGAAGTGATCGTATCCTGCGGTGGCGTGGCGTTGGTGATCGCGGCAATGGCGGCGCCGTACGCCGCACTTCCGCAATTGACCGTCGCCACCGGCGCCACCCAGGCACAGTTGACCTGGATCATGGACGGATACACGCTCGCGCTGGCGTGCGGGGTATTACCCGCGGGCGGGCTGGGCGACCGCTTCGGCCGGCGGCGCATCCTGCTGATCGGGCTGGCCGTTTTCGCGGCGGCGTCCTTGCTGTCGATCTGGACTCCGGACTCCGGAATGCTGGTAGGCGAGCGAATCGTGGCCGGCATCGGCGCGGCGCTCGTGATGCCGTCGACGCTGTCGGCATTGACTGATGGATTACCCGCTCGGCTGCAATCGCTGGCCGTCGGTCTCTGGGCCGGGGTCGCCGGGACCGGTGGGGTGTTCGGCATGCTCGGTTCCGGTCTCTTGGTCGAATACGGCGATTGGCGCATGGTTTTCGTGGCATTCGTGGTGTGCGCCGCGCTATTGTTCGGCCTGTATGTGGCCGTGATTCCCGCGCAGCGAGCCAGGGGTTCGAAGTGGGATGTCGCAGGCTCGTCGACCAGCGCCATTGCCGTCGCCGCTTTGGTATTCGCCCTCATCGAAGGGCCGTTGCGCGGTTGGACACATCCGGCCGTAGTCATTCCCGCGGTGGTAGGCAGCGTCGGAGTCGCCGTTTTCGTGATGGTCGAATTGCGCACGGGCAACCCGTTGTTGCCGATGAATCTATTTCTGTCGCGCGGGTTCAGCAGTGGCGTGTTGTCGATCGCTATCCAGTTCATGGCGTGTTTCGCGGCCGTGATGCTGACGTTCCAGTACATGCAGTTGATGCTCGGTGACAGCCCGCTGCAGGCGGGCCTGGCGCTGGCACCGATTCCGATCCCATTGATCCTCGGCTCGCTGCTGACCCCGTGGTTGACGCGGATATTCAGCCTGCGCCAATTGATCGTGGCAGGTCAGCTGCTGATCGCGATCGGGTTCTACGCCTTCGGACGAGTCAGCGGCACTGCCGATCATCTCGATCTGCTGGCGCCACAACTGATCATGACGACCGGCTACGGCCTCGCCACCGCGCCGTCGACCTGGGCCATCGTGCGCGACGCACCCGTGGGCAAACACGGTGTCGCCGCAGCGGTCAACGACGTGTCCAGGGAGTTCGGCGCGGCGATCGGCATCGCGTTGGCCGGCAGCGTGCTCGCCGCCCGCTACGCGCAAACGGTGACCGCGCATCTCCCTCAGGTCGCGCCCGAACTGCGGGCCCCGGTGTCGAAGTCGCTGGCGACGACTCTCGCGACAACTCCGCGCAACGATGCCGGGAGCTACGCCACCCAGGTCGCGACCGACGCCTTCGCACAGGGGGTTACCGCGGCGGCGACCACCTTGGGGACTGTCGTCCTGGTCGGCGCACTCGTCCTGTTGTTCCTGACGCCCGGTGTCCGTGCGGTCCAAGCGGGAAGCGGGCCGGATCGCCGCAGTTGACCGCTGCCGCACAGCCCGGTCAGTCGAACTGCACGGTTTCCGTGCGAACCGAACCGGCGTCGGCTTGGCCGTTACTACCGGTCTCGGCTGAATAGAACTGCTTCGCCCAGCGACGGAATGCGATGATCGGGCCGTCCCCCTTGGCGAGTCGCGGGTGCTCGAGGAAGGTCTTGTTGTTCCACATCGGGTAGTCCGCCGGCACGCTGATCGCCATCATGAACGGCACGAACAGCCGAGTCACCAGCCGCGCGGGTAACCCGTTGCCGCCCGGCCCCATCAAACTGGCGCCGTAGCTGTACACCACGTGCGTCGGATCGGTCGGGGTGGACAGTGCGAAGGCGCGACCCCGAATGTGCAGGTCGGGCAGCGTGAAATGGACTGCGATATAGCCGAGCCCGTAGACGTCGGCGACGAGTCGTTCGCGTATCCCGAACAAGCGTGGCGTGCGATTGACACCCTCGAACTCGTAACGCAGGTGCGGACCGTCGATTTCCATCGGACGCACCTGCGCGATCGCCGAAAAGTTGTGCACGTGCAGAAAGTGCCCGAGATCGACGAGGTTTTCGGTGACCTCCTGTGGATGCTCTCGCAACCGGACGTCATGCCGACGTTGCGCCGGAAAGTCGTCCGGCAGCGGCGGAATCTCCCACGTCGGCTCGGCGCCCTCGGCGTGATACCAGATCAGGATGAAACCGTTCACCTCGCGGACGGTGTGCAACGAGAGTGCCGCCTTCGGCGGTGGCGTCCCGTAGCCGGTGCGGACACACGCACCGGTCGTGTCGTAGGCGAAACCGTGGAACGGGCACACCACGCATTCACCGTCGACGCGGCCCCCATATCCCAGGTGCGCACCCAAATGCGGGCAGTACGCGCCGGAAGCACGCAAGATCCCTTTCCGGGTACGAAACACGACGACATCCTCGCCGACGAATCGATACGTCCGAATCTTGCCCGGTGCAACGTCTTTGCTCGATCCCAGGACAAACCATCCGTTGGCGTACGGTCGCCGCGGCCGTAGCACGGTCTCCGGCGGGCTTTCGAGACGTTTCACAACATTCCTCCTTGCTACGTATTGCCACGAACGCGTGCCCACAGCGCTAGTCGGCGTCACCGAGGTTCAGCGCCGGTGCGGGGACGGTGTCGACCCCCGCTGCGGTCCGGCGGTCAGCGCCGTAGAACTGTTTGGCCCAGCGTCGATACGGCCCGATCGAGCCGTCCCCCTTCATCAGCCGGGGATGCTCGAGATAGATCTTGTTCTCCCAGATCGGATAGTCACCGGTGAGCAGGCCGACCAGGTTCGGTGCGGCGAGCAGTGTCACCAGCCTGCCCAGCGGGTGGTGGTCGCCGAAATTTCCGAAGGGCAAGTTGAGCGCCAGCGTGTAGCGGAACATCACATGGGTCGGGTCGGTGGCCGTGACGAACCACAGGTGCTGGCCTTCGAGGCCGAATCTCGGGAACACGAAGTGCGCGATGGTGTGGCCCAATCCCCAACTCTCCGTGACGATGTCGAACTTGACCTTCTGTCCGAACGGCAGCGGCTTGGCGCCGGCGGTACGGCAGCGCATGAGCGGGCCGTCGAATTCGGGTGGCACGATCTCGTAGCCGTCGACCACGTTGTGGACGTGTGCCAGATGCCCGACGTCGACCATGTTCTCGGTGACTTCCTGGGGATGGTCGAGCAGGGTGGACGAGCGCCGGACCGGCCGCGGGAAGCCCGGCCGGGCCGCCGGGATATGCCAGTCCGGTGCCCGGCCGTCGGGGTGATACCAGACGAAGATGGCATCGTTGACTTCCTCGACGTGCCGGAGCGCGAGTCCGATCTTGCCCCGCGGCTGGGTGCCGTAACCCGTTCGCACGCAGGCACCGGCCGGGTCGAAGGCGAAACCGTGGAACGGGCACACGAGGCATTCACCGTCGACCCACCCGCCGTAACCGAGGTGGGCACCCAGGTGCGGGCAGTGCGGATTCGTGGCGCGAACCAGTCCGCTGCGGGTGCGGTACAACACGACGTCCTCACCCATGAACCGCTCGCGCCGGACCTGACCCGGACGCAGCTCGTCGCTGAAGGCCAGCGGGAACCACCCGCTCGGATACGGCAATCTCGGTCGCGCCGCACTGTCGGTCGGTCCGGCAACGCCGTTGGTTGTGCTCACTGTCGAGCCTCCTCTGGTGTCGATCAGGTTCAGCTGTTCCGTGTTATGAAATACCCTGGTGCAGAACCATATTCAGTCCGGCGGGTGTGGATCCCTGGTCACCACGAAGTGCAGCATCGTCCGCAGTTCGGTACGGACCGGCGCCGGCATCGGCGTCTGCCCGAGCAGCCCGAGAGCGTAGGAAAGATGGCTGCGCGCGATTCCTTCCGCGTATCCGCGGCCGCCGGTCAACTCGATGAGCGTCGCCATGGCTGCCAACTCCGCGTCTGAATTACCAGCGCTGTCCCACAGTCTCGACAGCTGCGCGGTGTCCGGGTGGGCGGCATGCAGCGCGGCAAGAACCGGCAGCGTCCGCTTGCGCTGGCGCAGGTCGTTGTATCCGGGCTTGCCGATCAAATCCGCGTCACCCCAGATGTTTTCGACATCATTCATGGCTTGCCAGGCGAGCCCGGCGTGCCGCGCTGCCTGCTCGAACGGCTCCGCCGCGGCGGCACTGCCGCCGCCGAGCCGCACGCCGAGGCCCGCACCGCAACCGAGCAGGGCACCACCCTTGCCGAAGCCGAGCTGCGGCCATTCGTCGAGGGCGATCTCGACGGCTGGGCGGCGCTCGAAGTTCATCTCCGCGGCCAGGGCATTGGTCAACGTGTGCAGCGACTCGTTCAACAGCCGAGTGGCGACGGCCCCGAGTTCCCCTGGCACGCTGAGCAATACCTCGTTGGCCGCGATCCACAGGGCGTTGCCGGAGAGCAGGGAGGTCGGGGTGCCGAGGGCTGCCCACACGGTGGGCCGGTCGCGGCGCACCGCGTCCTCGTCCATCAGGTCGTCGTGCAGCAGGCTCGAATTGTGCAGGAATTCCATCGCGATCGCGGCGGGGAGCGCCGATTCCGGTTGGCCGCCGACCGCTCGCGCGCACAGGAAGGCCACCGAGGCCTGTAGGCCGCGGCTGCCGCGCGCCTGGACCGGCGTGCCGTCCAGTTCGCGCCAGCCGAAGTAGTATCGGCAGGCCAGCGCTAGGTCCGGGTGGATCGGCGCGAGCGCGGATTCCATTCCGGCTCGCAGCATTTCGCGAGACCGGTGCACCGTGTCGGGCAAGGGCGGCGGCTGGACCGCGGTGTCACGGCTGGACATGGGGCTCCGTTCCCGGCCCACCGCAGCGCGACAGGATGCGCATGTAATTGACTCGGCCGGAGCGATATCCGTCCAGGAAAGCGTCCTCGACGCCGGAGGCGAGCGCGGACTCCCGGCGCAGTTCCCAGTACGGCGTCGCCGGCCTGGTCAGGTCGTCGACCTGGAAGGGGGTCAGGCCGGCATCGAGCAACGCCCGCAGGTAACTGTCGCGGCGATGGGTGTGGCAGCGGTAGTGCTCGTCGATCGCGGCCGCCTCGGCGGATTCCGGTGCGATCGTGTCGTCACAGCACCAGGTCACCAGGACGTACACCCCGCCGGGCTTGAGCACCCGCGCGAACTCCGCGAACGCCTCCGGCAGCTGCACGTACATAGTGGTCTCGTTGGTGACCAGGTAGTCGAAGGTGTCGTCGGCGAACCCGGTGTCGATCATGTTCCGGTCGTGGAACCGCACGTCGCGCGCGCACCCGTGTTTCGCCGCCTGGGCGCGCGCGAAATCGTTCTGATAGCTGGAGAAGTTCACGCCGTCGACGACACAGCCGAATGCGCGGTGCAGCAGGAAGGACGTGCCGCCGCGCCCGGACCCGGCATCGAGCAACCGGCTCCCCGCCTGCATTCCACTCAATGCGTCGATGAGCACGTCGACCTGACGAGTCTCCATTCGATGCAATTCGGCATCGATCGCCTTGTCGCGGCTCACGCCGGCCCGGCCGAGAATGCTGCGGTCGAAATCTCCGACCGCGAAGTGATGGTGGTAGAACCCATCTGCGTGCCCGAGATCCAGGTTCAGCGCATCCTGCCTTTTCGTATCGTAATAGGTAAAGGCATCCCGCTCGAATTCGTTGCGTAACAGCGCAGGACCTGCGCTTGTCTGGGTCGCCATGCCAGCTCCTCTCTCCTCGCGGATATGTCCGCCACGGCCCCATCGAGTGTCCGACGCCGCGCGGCTCGTCCGCCATCGAACGTTCCACCGGACGGAACGACAGTTAGCTCTGCCCGGCCGTCCGGCGTTACCTTCGATTGCAATCGAAGAGCAAGGAGAACGGTTCTCCATGGCGCAATCACATATGTATTCACACACCGCCGATAGGACAATCCGTCCGGGCAATCCCGCGGCACTGGATACGGAAAACTTCAGCAAAGACGAAGTAATGATGCCGACCGCCCGGTCCGCGCCCGCGATAGCCACGGCAATGGCCGGTGATCGCGCGGCTACCGATGCGGTAATTCATGAATTCCTGGAAAACAAAGCAGCGTCGGCGCAGGCACCGACGCTGCTTTTGTTCGTCGATCTGCTGCGCGAATTCCTCGACGGCGGTAAACGGCTGCGGCCATTGCTGTGTTGTTGCGGCTGGCGCGCGGCCGGCGGGCGGGGCGACCACGCCTCGGTCATCCGGATCGCCGCTTCGCTCGAACTCTTCCACACCTTCGGTCTGATCCACGACGATGTGATGGACGCCAGCGACACCCGGCGCGGGCGGCCGACCGTGCACCGCCGAATGGCGTCCGCCGTGCCGGCGCGATCGGATGAACGATTCGGCGTGAACACCGCGATCCTGACCGGCGACCTGGCCTTCGGCTGGTCCTACGAACTGCTCCACGACGCCGGCCTGCCACCGGCCGTCGCCGACACCCTCTGGCAGGCGCTGGACCGCATGCGCACCGACACCCTGGTCGGCCAGTACCTCGACCTGTTGCACACCGGTAGCTGCGACGCCGACATCGCCGCCGCGCTGACCATCGCGCGATTCAAAACCGGGAAATATACGGTAGAACATCCGCTTCGGCTCGGCGCGATCGTCGCGGGTGCGACACCGGAAGTCCTGTCCGCCTGTTCGGCATTCGGTATTCCGCTCGGCGAGGCCTTTCAACTACGCGATGACCTGCTCGGCGTTTTCGGTGATCCCGCCCGGACCGGTAAGGCCGACGTGGACGACCTGCGTGACGGCAAGCCCACAGCACTCCTCGCCGCGGCGCGAACGCGGTCTACCGATTTCCAACGGCACCGGCTGGATGCCATTGTCGGGAACCCGAGCATCACCGATACGGAGGCTGCCGAGGCTCGTGAAATCATCCGGGATACGGGCGCTGTCGAGTACGTCGAAGAACTCATCGCCCAGCGGTTGGCCCTGTCTTCCTCGGTAGTCGAAAGCGGTGTCTTCGACACGGACGGTGCGGAATACCTTCGCTACGTCGCGTCATTGGCGACCCGACGGGACAATTGATGACACCGCACGTTCTACGACCGTCCGTCGGCGAATACTGCCGGCCACCGCCCGGCGCGACGGACATACATATCTCCCATAAGAAAGTCGACCCAGCCCGGCTCGAACACTTCTCCCGCGAACTGATGACTCGAATTGAACTGCGCGCATAGCGCCGCGTACGTTCCGTCCACAGTCGAGCCGCAATCGGTCGCCGTCCACGAAGGATGCGCTGGCGATGATGATTTCCGGAGGACCCGAGGGCCGCTTACCCGCGGGCCGACTATCCGAGGACCGACTGTCGATGCTGGACAAGGCGATTGTCGTGCTCGATACCCTCGCCGCCGATCACCGGCCGCTCGGCGTATCCGAGCTGGCCCGCCGCACCAAACTGCCCAAGGCGACGACACATCGTGTGCTGCACCAGCTTTCCGCGCACTGCCTGGTCGAGAACCTGGACAAAGGCTATGTGCTCGGCAAGCACGTGGTGGAGCTGACGCGAGCGTTCCACTATCCGCCGCACGCGTTACGCCGCGCGTGCGTTCCGCACATGCTCGATCTCTACGTGCTGGACACCAGAAATGTCGTGTATCTGGGCGTTCGCGAGAACCGCACGGTGCGCTATCTCGCAGTGGTGCACGGGCACAGCGCCGTGCGGCCACCGGCGCGCGGCGCGGACAACGCGCCGCTGCACTGCACGGCGATCGGACGAGCACTGCTGGCTTACGAACATCCCGAACGCATCGATCAACTGATCGGCACCGACCCGCTCGTGGCATACACCCCGCACACGGTGCGCAGCCCCGCTCGGTTGAGCGCCGAATTGCAGTCGGTACGCCGCGACGGGGTGGCCCACTGCGATCGCGAGTATCGATCCGACATCGCCTGCGTCGCGGTTCCGGTGCTGGACACGACCGGGCACGCGATCGGCGCACTCGCGGTGGGCGGCCCGCAGCTGGATCGAGAGGCGGTCTCGCACCGGTTACGCCGGATCGCCTATGCCGTCGCCAGGTCGATCAATGCAGGCCCCTGACTCCGGCAACCGATCGGCGTTCCATCCGATGGAACATCGACTGGCCGACGGCGTCCACACCCCGTGCAATCGAATTACCTTGACCGCAAACCTAGTTGGGAGCCAGCGCGTGATGTCCGACGACCTGTACCGAACGGCGCGCGAGCACCGGGTGGGCACCGGCAGCGCACACGGCAAGATCATCCTGCTCGGTGAGCACACGGTGGTGTACGGCATGCCTGCCATCGCGATACCGATGCCGGACCTGCGCGTGGATGCGGTCGCATACCAGCGGGCTCCAATCGGGTCCCCCTACATCGATCCGGCACCTCGCAGGCCCGACACCGAGTTGATCCGCACCGTGCACATCGACCCGGGTGGCGACGACGCGTCCGGCGACAGCATCGGCACCGCAGCGCACGCGCTTCTGCGCATCCTCGGCTACCCGGCGCACCCGGTAGACGTCGTCGTGCGCTGCGCGGTGCCGCCCGGACGTGGGCTCGGCGCCAGCGCGGCCTGTGCCCTGGCGGCGGTCCGCGCCCTCGCCGACCACCTCGATCATCCGCTGCCGCCCGAGACGCTGCGGCGCGCGGCGCAGCGCGGTGAGGACCTCGCGCACGGCACCGCGAGCGGCATCGACGCCGCCGCCTGTCTGGCCGACGGGCCGATCTGGTTCGAGGCGGGCTGGGTGCGCCCGCTCACCTGCCCGGCGCGGGCCCGGATCGTGGTCGCCGACACCGGAATCCCGGGCAGCACCAGCGTGGCCGTGGCGCACGTGCGAACTCGACTCGGTGTCGAATCGGACTGGGCTCGGAAGCAATTGATCACTGCCGCAGCACTGACCCGGCTGGCCGCCGACGATCTGGCCACCGGCGCGCTGTCCGCCCTCGGCCGGCACTGCCTTGCGTCGCACGCATTACTGAGCGAGCTCGGCGTCAGCTGCCAAGCCCTCGACCGACTGGTCACCGCCGCCGTCGACGCGGGTGCGCCGGGCGCGAAACTGACCGGCGGCGGCCTGGGTGGCTGCATGATCGCGCTCGCCGAGGACATCCCGCACGCGGACCGCGTCGCCGCCGCGCTCGAACGGGCTGGGGCCGTACGCATCTGGACCATTCCGTTCGGAGCCGCGGCATGACCGCCGCGGCGACCGCGGTCGCCTATCCGAATATCGCGCTCGTGAAGTACTGGGGCAAGCGCGACGAGGAGTACCGCCTGCCGATGACCGGCAGCATCTCGCTGACCCTCGATCTGTTTCCGACCACCACCACGGTGACCGTGGCGCCCGGCGCGACCATCGATGCCGTCTGCATCGACGACGCTCCGCCGAGCCGACCGGCCACCCAGCGCGTGCAACAGTTCCTCGGACTGGTCCGCGCACTCGCCGGACGCCGCGAACACGCCACCGTGCAGACCACCAACTCCGGGCCGACGGCCGCCGGATTGGCTTCCTCCGCAGCGGGTTTCGCGGCGCTCGCGGTCGCCGCGGCCGCCGCGTACGAACTCGAGCTCGATCCGATCGCGCTGTCCAGGCTGGCTCGCCGCGGCTCCGGATCGGCCTGTCGATCGGTGTTCGGCGGGTTCACCTGCTGGCGCGCAGGCGCAGGCCTCGGGCCCGACGGCGATGCGACCTCCTACGCCGAACCTCTTCCCCGCGGAACCATGGACCCGGCCATGGTCGTCGCGATCGTCGATGCCACCCCCAAGCCGATCTCGAGCACGGTCGCGATGCGCCACACGGTCGCGACCTCACCCTGCTACTGGGCGTGGTCCGCGAGCTGCCTGCAGGATCTGATCGAAATGCGAAAAGCGTTGGCGGACGGCGAATTGGTGACGGTCGGCGAGATCGCCGAACGGAACGCGCTCGGGATGCACGCGGCCATGCTCGCCGCGCGACCCGCCGTCCGTTTCCTCACCCCGGCCTCGCTGGCGGTGCTGGATCGGGTCGCGAAACTGCGGGTCGACGGCATCGCCGCCTACGCGACCATCGACGCGGGGCCGAATGTCAAGGTGCTGTGCGAGGCGGCCGCCGCCGACGTGGTCGCCGCCGGGCTCCGCGCGGTCGAGACGGTCCAATCGGTGCACATCGGCCGGCCCGGGCCCGCACCGACCCTACGGCGGCTCCGATGATCAGCTGTAGCGCGCCGGGCAAGCTGTACGTCGCCGGCGAGTACGCCGTCACCGAGCCCGGACACGGCGCGGTTCTCGTCGCGATCGACCGGTATGTCACGGTGCGCGCCGGCGCGAGCGACGACGGGCTCACCACCGTCGAGTCGACGCTGTCCGGCGCAAATACGCTGCGCTGCAACGGGATCGATGACCTTCTGCGCACGCCCGCACCGTTCGCCTATGTGCAGTCGGCGTTGGGCATGGCGGCACGGGTGCGCATCGCGCTCGGCGGTGCCCCGCCGCCGTGCCGACTGTCCATCACCTCCGACCTCGCCGACGGCCGGGGCACGAAGCTCGGCCTCGGATCGAGCGGCGCGGTCACGGTCGCGATGATCAACGTCCTGAACTCGGTCTACCGCTTGGGTCTGAATCGGGCGCAACGCTACCGGCTGGCGATGCTTGCCACTATGGCCGTCGACCCGCACGCGTCCGGCGGCGACGTCGCGGCAGCCACCTGGGGCGGCTGGCTCCACTATCAAGCACCGGACCGTACGCAGGTCCAGCGGGTGCTCGCCACCCGCGGTGTGGCGGGCTCCCTGGACGCCCCCTGGTCCGGCTTCGCCGTCCGGACGTTGCCCGCCCCCACCCGGTTGCGCCTACAGGTCGGCTGGACCGGCACGCCCGCGTCATCGGCCGCACTGCTCACCCGCTTTCGAGCGCGCGATCGAGCCGGCGCCGGTAGCCGGACGTTCCTCGCCGAAAGCAACGCCTGCGTGCGCAGATTGGCCGCCGCGATCACCCAGGACCACGACGCGGCCATCGCGCACGAAATCCGAATCGCCCGAAACCTACTCTGCGCACTGGACCGCACGGCAGGCATCGGCATCCGGACCGAAGCACTCGAATTGCTGTGGCGCACCGCCGAATCATTGGGCATACCGGCGAAGTCCTCCGGTGCGGGCGGCGGCGACTGCGGCATCGCGCTGGTGCCGACCGGCACCGCGCGGCTCGCGTCGCAGCTGCGGAAACGCTGGGCCCACAGCGGGATCCGCACCCTGCCGTTGCTGATACACCAGACCGAGGGAGCCGCGTGATGAGAAGCAGCCGCAAGGACGATCATGTGCGCTTCGCGGTCGAGCAACACCGGTCCGGGCCGGCGGCCAACGACTTCGATGCGGTCGCGCTGGTCCACCACGCGTTGGCGGCCACCGACTGCGCCGAGGTCGAACTGGCCACCGAGGTGCTAGGGCGGCGCTGGGAGACACCGTTTTTCATCAACGGCATGACCGGAGGCAGCGAGCACACCGGCACCATCAATCGAAACCTGGCCATCGCGGCGCGCGAGACCGGGCTGCCGATCGGGTCCGGCTCGATGAGCGCGTACTTCGCCGACGAGGCGCTCGCCGACACCTTCCGGGTGCTGCGCAAGGAACACCCCCGCGGTTTCGTGATGGCCAACGTCAACGCCACCGCCACGCCCGATCAGGTGCACCGGGCGATCGATCTGCTGGAGGCGGACGCGCTGCAGATCCACCTCAACGCGTTGCAGGAGATCGTGATGCCGGAGGGTGATCGGGAGTTCCGGGCCTGGCGCGACCAGGTGCCGCGGATCGCCGCCGCCGCGGGCATTCCGGTGATCGTCAAGGAGGTCGGCTTCGGCCTGAGCCGGGAAACGGTTGCGCTGCTGCGTGACTCGGGCGTCGCCGCCGCCGACGTCGGCGGCCGGGGCGGCACGAACTTCGCCAGGATCGAGAACAACCGGCGCACCGCGGCCGACTTCGGCTTCATCGAGGACTGGGGGCAGTCCACGGTCGCCTGCCTGCTCGACGCGGCCGGCCTGTCCGGGATCGAAGTACTCGGCTCCGGCGGCATCCGGTCGCCGCTCGACGTGGCCAAGGCGCTGGCCCTCGGCGCGGGCGCGGTGGGTGTCGCGGGCCGTTTCCTGCACACCCTCGTCGATCAAGGCACCGACGCGCTGATCACGATGATCACCGAATGGCGCACCCAGCTGCAGCAGATCATGACCGTACTCGGCGCGCTGAAACCGGCCGATCTCACCGGCTGCGATCTGCTGATCACCGGCGCCCCAGCCGAATTCGCCGAACTACGCGGCGTCGACGTCACCGCCTACGCGAACCGCACCAGGCAGGCGAACCAGGAAAGGAGCCTCGAATGACCGAATCAGACTACGCACCAGTGCCTTTGGCATGGATCGGTCCGATCCGACTCAGCGGCGAGATCACCGACGAGGTGACGGCGCCGCTGGCGACCTACGAATCGCCGCTCTGGGCCTCGGTGCGCCGCGGTGCGCGCATCTCCATGCTCTGCGAAAACGGCATCACCGCAACGGTACTCGGCGAGATGATGACCCGCTCCATCCTGCTGGTCGCCGACGGCGCCGCGACCGCGCACGCCGCGGCGCAACGGATTCGGCACAGCTACCCGCGGCTGCGCGCCGTGGTCGCGGCCAGCAGCCGGTTCGCCGAGCTGACCGGCATGACGCAGCAGATCGCCGGAAACCTGCTCTTCCTGCGCTTCGAGTTCGGCACCGGCGACGCGTCGGGCCACAACATGACGACCCTCGCCGCCGAACACCTGACCGACTATCTGCTCATGGCGGAGCCGACACTGCGCTACGGCTCGATCTCCGGGAACTACTGCACCGACAAGAAGGCGACGGCGGTGAACGCGATTCTCGGGCGCGGCAAGAATGTCGTCGCAGAGATCCGCGTACCCGCCGCAGTGGTTGACGAACGCCTGCACACCAGTACCGAGCGCCTGGTCGAGCTGAATGTGCGCAAGAACCTGATCGGCACCCTGCTGGCCGGCGGAATCCGTTCGGCCAACGCACATTACGCGAACATGCTGCTCGCCTTCTATGTCGCCACCGGGCAGGACGCGGCCAATATCGTCGAAGGATCGCAAGGCATCACCCACCTGGAGGATCGCGCGGGCGATCTGTACTTTTCGTGCACGTTGCCGAACATCATCGTCGGCACGATCGGCAACGGGAAGCACCACGAGTTCGTCGCCGAGAACCTCGCGCGGCTCGGCTGTCGCGAGCCCCGCCCGGTCGGCGCGAACAGCCGCAGGCTGGCCGTCATCGCCGCGGCCGTGGTGCTGTGCGGAGAGCTTTCGCTGCTCGCCGCGCTCACCAACAACGGTGAACTGATGCGCGCCCACACTCGAATGGAGCGCGCCACCTCGGAAATCGGAGCGTGAATCAATGACCACCCCGCAGATCGGCATCCACGACCTGTCCATTGCCACCACCCACTATCGGCTCGATCACATCGAGCTGGCCCGCCACAGCGGTGTCGACGCGGACAAATACCTGCTCGGCATCGGCCAGGAGCAGATGAGCGTCGCGGCCGCCGACGAAGACATCGTCACCATGGCCGCCGCCGCGGCCGCGCCGATCATCGAGCGGCACGGCGCCGAGTCCATTCGCACCGTGCTGCTCGCCACCGAAACCGGTGTGGACCAATCGAAATCGGCGGCGCTGTTCCTGCATCCGCTGATCGGACTGCCCCATACCGCGCGCGTCGTCGAACTGAAGCAGGCGTGCTACAGCGCCACCGCGGCCTTGCAATTCGCGACCGGCCTGATCGCCTGTCACCCCGACCAGCGGGTGCTGGTGATCGCCACCGATATCGCGAAGTACGAACTCGATTCGGCCGCCGAGGCGACCCAGGGCGCCGCGGCGGCGGCGATGCTGGTGTCCGCGGATCCGGCCATCCTGCGGCTGGAACCCGAGTCGGGCGTGTATTCCACTGACATCATGGACTTTTGGCGACCCAACTATCGCGACACCGCCGTGGTCGACGGCAAACTCTCCATCGAGGCGTACCTGCACGCGATCGAAATGGCGTGGCAGGACTATCGCGGGCGGGGCGGACGCGATATCGCGGAGTTCGCCGCGTTCTGCTACCACCAGCCGTTCACGAAAATGGCGTTCAAGGCCCATCGGCACCTGTTGCGGGTCAACGACGCGACCGCCGACGATGCGGCGGTGCTGGCCGCGATCGACGACACCACCCGATACAACCGGCTGGTCGGCAACAGCTACACCGCCTCGCTCTATCTCGCACTGGCCGCATTGCTGGACCATCGTGGCGATCTCACGGATCAGCCCATCGCATTGATCAGCTACGGCTCGGGGTGCGTCGCGGAATTCGTGTCGGGTGTCGTGTTGCCTGGTTATCAAGACCATCTCCGCACCGCCGCCAACAACGCCGCGATTTCCGGACGTAAGCCGGTCGATTACGCGCGCTATCGCGACCTGCACGACGAGCCGCCGACACCCGGCCGGCCGATCCCGGAGGAATCGAACGGCCCGTATCGGCTCACCGCGGTCACCGACCACAAGCGGCTGTACAGCACACACTGACACCGCTACCCGCCGTGACCAGCTCTAACCGGGCTCGAGCTCCTCGTCGGAGACCCGGCCGGTGAGCAGCCGACGAGCCATGGCGATTTCCTCGTGCACGCGCAACATGGTCACGGTGGCGTTTTCCATCAGCCAGCCGTGGTCACCGGGATCGGTGATCGACAGCCCGGCATGGACCAGCCCGCCGAGGAAGTCGAGGATCGCGGTGCTCACCGCTTCTCGATGAATCGACCGCATCGGCAGCAGATACAGCAGCGTCCGCGCGTTGATCAGTGCGTCGATCCCCTCCTCGCTCACCACACAATCGACTGCGGGAAGCTCGATCGGAATGTCGACCAGCAGCAACAACTGCGCGATCCGCGCGTGGTTGGCCTTGGTCAATTCGTCGAACCGCGCAACCGGGTCATCGTCATGGTCGCCCACGGACCGCCCCCTTTCAGGGTTGGATGAGAACGCTTGCCAGAATCCATCGCGAAAGGCACAACCCGCCACCCGTCCGGCTTTCCTGCGCACGTAGGTAACACGTCGTCGACATGGATGCCCCCACTGCGCCGGATCAGCGGCCAAAGGCGATCCGGCGCATGACATGCACCACCGCAATCGACGGCGTCCGGCGGCGAATGCGGCCTGGGCGCCTCGTCATTCAGCCTGCGTACCGGCTGCTTTCCGTTTTGTCCGAAGTCTCATTCGACTTAACGCGGACGCACCGCGTCGAAGGATTCCGGCAGCGTCTGCCCGCCATCGACGACGATCGCCTGGCCGGTGATGTAACCGGCCTCGGCGCTGGCCAGGAACAGCGCGAGGTGGCCGATATCCGCAGGCGAGCCGAGCTTGCCCGCGGGAATGCCGGCGGCCATGTCGGAGAGGTACTGCTCCCCCAGTTGGGCCAGACCCTCGGTACGGATATTGCCGGGCAGGATCGCGTTGACGGTGATGCCGCGCGGCGCCAGTTCGATGGCCGCGGTCCGCATGAAGCCCAATTGCGCGGCTTTGGACGCGCCGTAATGCGACCACCCCGGATAGCCGGTGATCGGACCGGTGATGGACGAGGTGATGATCACCCGGCCGGCCGCCGATTCGGTGAGCGATGCCAGGCAGGCCTGCACCGCGAACACCGTGCCCGCGAGATTGACCTCGAGTACAGCTGAGAATTGTTCAGCGGACATGTCGGCGAGCGCGGCCTGGGGCATGATTCCGGCGTTCGCGCAGAGCACATCGATTCCGCCGAACTCTTCGGTGACCGTGGCCGCCATCCGGCGACAGGACTGCGCGTCGGTGACATCCGCCGGCACGGCGATGGCGGTCCCCGGTCCGCGAGCGGTCAATTCTTCGGCGGCGCCGGTCACTTCGGCCGTATTGCGCGCCGCCACCGCGACATTCGCGCCCGCCGCGACGAACACCTGCGCGATGCCGAGGCCGATCCCCCGGCCTGCACCGGTGACGATGACCGATTTCCCGTTTGTGTCGAACACAGGCAGATGTCCTTTCGACGAGTCCCCCGCCTCGAGCATCGCTTGCGATAAGAGCGCGCGCAATCTGTCGGCAAATCTACCCGGAACTCCGGTGTGTCGATCGGCACTTGTTTTGACATGCCACACACGGGGACCGATTATGAGATTCACGAATCCGTCAAGGATGAAGGAAGGCCCGATGCTCGCCTTCGATCCACAGGCTTCAACCAACCGTTCCAACGGAACTGACAAGGCATTTCCCGCGCTCACGCTCACGGAGGCCGAGCGCTCGGCGCTACACGGACTTGCCGGGTTCCCCTTGCTGGACGCCATACACGGACGTCGCTCCCGCCGATTCCCCATGGGTGGCGCGATTCCGGCCGGGCCGCTGACCTTTGCCAGCAAGCATCCGCCGCAACCTTTGAGTAATCTCGAGCGGGCGCTGGTGCTCAATACGGTCGCGGGCTGGACCGGCTGGCACTTCGGCATCAGCCATCACCCCGCCTACGCGCCGGCCACACCGAATTACTGTGGCACGCCGACCGGCCGGACCTTCGGATCGGCGGCCGGTTTCCACACCAGCGAGTTCTTCTTCACCGACGACTCCGGCACCTACTTCCTGCCCACCCGCGACGCCACGCCGAGCCAGGACTATCCGCCGAGTGCCGGAGCGACCGAAGCCCAACTCGGACAACTACTCTCGCGGGTCGTCCGGCTCTCGGACCAGCGCATCACCATCCCGCGCGAGGAGCCGTATCTGGAGGGACACAACACCTGGATCGCCAACCATCCGGGATCGTTGCTCGTCATCCCGGTCGCCGATCTGGCGCAACAGACCCTGGCGAATATCGCCTTCTTCACCCAGAACGGTTTCGTCCTCTATGACGACGTGCACGGCACGACCATCCCCGGTGTCGAAAACTACCGGGACCGTTTACGTTTCGCCGATCCACTGCCCCTGTCGTTCGTCGAGCAGTACTCCCTGGCCGAGGCGAGCGCGGAGTTGATGGCCGCGACGCACAACGGGCATTTGCTGCTCGGCGCAATGGGATTGGGCGGCTGGAGCTTCGACGGCATCGACCGGCTGACCATGTTGGGTGCGAGCGGGCGGCCCGACGTCCCCGGCCTCGGCTTCCGCTACGACACCGACCCGCGGTGGCCGATGCCGAATCCAACGGGGCTCCCAGGGACGTTCGAGGCCTACTGCCGGCCGCATTACCCGTCGATGGCCGACGCGGTCGACGCCCTGGCCGAACGCAAGTTCGGTCGCGGCGGGCCCTACCATCCGGATACACCGGGACCCTTCGCCGACAACGCGCAGGTTCGAGGCTCAGCAGCCCCGTGGGACAAGCGTTTTCGGGAATTGCTCACGTTGCAGGCCACCTATATCGATGCGGCGTTCGGCAAGTTCCCCGGCACCGTGCCCAGCGTTTGGATCATGAACTACCTGCAAGCCCAGCACATCGACGTCGAATTCTACGACACGCTGCTCACCGAGACCGCGGTCCTGGCCACCCACCGCGAGCACCAGCGCATCTGGCACGACTGACTCCCAGCCGAAGGAAACCCATGGCGCACAGACTCATTCGCTGGATCACGGCAACCATCATGGTCGCCACCGCAGTCGCGGCACCGGTCGTGCTCGGCCAGGCCGAACCCGCCGCGGCGGCACTGCCGACCTGTGCCGAACCGGAACCCGGCCAAGACTTCGACCGGCGTCCACCCCGGGACCTCGGCTTCGGACCCGGATTCACAGCAGCCTTGGACGCGGTTCGCGCGCAGCGACCGACCAATATCGCCGTCAATGTCTACCGCAACGGGTGCCAGGTCTACAGCTCCGAACCTGAGCGCAACGGACTTGCTACGCAAAGCTTTTCGGTAGCCAAATCGGTGAGCGCGATGGGCGTCGCCCGGGCCGTTCAGCTCGGTCTGCTCACCCCCGACAGCACAGTCGGCGAGTTCGTGCCGCAGGCCGATCCGGCCCATGCCGTGGTCACCGTGCGCGACTTGCTCACCATGACGGCCGGCACCGACTACGACGTCACACGCGATTACGGCGCGGCCTACGTGAACAACCTCGACGACTGGCTCAGCAGGCCGATCGTGCACCCGCCGGGCACCTACTTCCAATACGACCAGTCGCTGCCCGCCGTGCTCGATCGGCTGGTCGCGCGGGCGTCCGGGACACCTTTCCGGGAATTCGTCCGCACCGAACTGTTCGGCCCGCTCGGCATCGGCGACCAGGAGTGGCAGTGGCTGCCCTCGTCCGACGGTGACGTCGCCGGATACTGGAATCTGTGGACCGCGGCCCGCACCTACGCCAAGCTCGGTGAACTCATGCGACTGGGCGGCGCCTGGCACGGAAACCATTTGCTGGCACCGGAATTCATCGACCAGGTGGCCCGGCCGACACCGGCCAACGGCCACTACGGCCTGATGTTCTGGACCAACGCGGGAACCACCGGTACCACGCCGATGACGATGCAGGACCGGCGCGAGATCAGCGGTCGATTCGTCCCCGGCGCACCGGATTCCCTCTACGGAATGTGGGGCATCCTAGGGCAGCGGGTGATGATCGAACCGGAAGCAGGCATCGTCATCCAGGCCAGCGGCGCGGAGGTGATCGGGCAGCGTGACCCGATCGACGCCGCACTGAATCTCTGGGACGGCGACGCCCGCCTCGACTGGCTGCTCACCCAGGCCGTCTTCACCAATACCCTCGACCCACAGCCACTTTCGCCGATCCCATTCGGCGGTGAGACCGCACACGGCTGGGCACCCGACCAAGGCCTGCTGCACACCCTGTTCCATCCCGAACAGCTACTCGGCATGACCGACCCGACCCGGCGGATCCTGGAATGGCTGCAAAGCATGCGCTGACCGTAATCGAGTCATAGCGACCGGGTTGCGCCTGAATGCCGGCCGACGCCGCGCGGGACCCGCGGACTTAGGTTGCTCTTGGATTACTGCCGTACCGTCCGGGCCCATGGCGCGTGCGCAGATTGTGGTCTGGGTAGTTCTCGTCTCGCTGATCCTGCTCGTCGCCGAGCTGCTGGAGCAGGTACGGTTTCCGGCCGCGCAGATGATCGTCGCGATGCTCGCGGGTGCGGCCCTCGCGCTGTTCGGGAAGGTGCCCGCGCCGCTGCCGAACACCGTCGCCACCGGCGTGCAAGCGATGCTCGGGGTGATGATGGGCAGCTATCTGCAGATCGAACTGCTCGCCAAGGTGGGGTGGCAGTTGGCTCCGGTCGCCGCGGTCGCGGTGGTCAGCCTGGGCGTCAGTGTGGTCGCGGCGCTGCTGTTCACCCGGTTCACCGGGGTGGATCTGCCCACTGCCACCCTCGGCCTGCTCGCCGGCGGCTCGGCCGCCATGGTCAGCGCGGCCGACGACGCGGGCGCCGACGCTCGCGCGGTGGCCTTCATGCAGTACCTGCGCGTCGCGGTGGTCGCGGCCACCGCGCCCGCGATCGCCCTCGTCCTGCGCGACGACCACCTCGGCTCCGGCGGCGACAGTTCTATCGGTGACGCGATCGACAAAGCGCTGCCGCATTGGGCCCTCGTCGGCCGTGGCGACCAGGTCGCCGGATTGAGCATCGCGATCGTGCTCGCGATAGCGGGATCGTGGCTGGGCAAGCGGCTGCGGCTGCCGACCCCGACCCTGATGGGGCCGATGCTCGCCACCGCCGTGCTGACCTCGCTCGGCCTCACCCACGGGTTCGCGCCGACCAACCTGCTGCGCGACGTGTTGTTCGTGTTGATCGGGTTCGAGATCGGCGCGCGGTTCAGCAGGCCGGTGATCGTCGAGATGGCCCGCCTGATCCCGGCGGTGCTCGGCGCTATCGTCGCCCTGTGCGGCGTCGTCGCGGCCATCGGCTTCGCGGTCGCCGCCCGCACCGGGTTGGAATGGTCCGACGTCTATCTGGCCACCACGCCGGGCGGTATCAATGCCGTGCTCGGCGTCGCGGAGTCGATGAACGCCGACGCCACGCTGATCGCCAGCGTGCAGAGCCTGCGGTTGTTCCTGATGGTGCTGGCCTTGCCGATCATCCTCGCCGTGCTCCGATCCCGTCGAAGGGCTGAGTAAGCGCTATCGGTACTGCTCGGTGATCAGCTCCGCGACCACCTCCGGCCTCTCGACCATGAGCAGGTGGCCTGCTCGATCGATGATCCGATGGTCGGCGGCAAGCTCGATCGCCAGCTTCCGATGGCCGTTGACCCACCACCGAGCGCCGCGGTGGCGTGCCGCGGTGACGATCATGGTCGGGGCGCAGAGCCGCGGGTGTCGGCGGCGCAGCCCGATGAGATCGGCGGCGAGGGTGGAATAGCTGTTCCATTCGGTGACGCTTCGCGCCAAATAGTCACTGTCATTGAGTGATTCGGCGATTTCGGCGACTTGCCCGGCGCTCAGCCGACGCAGCAGCAGCGGTTGGAGTACACGAAAGAGTCGCGATCCACGATGGTTGCGCGACAGCAGTCCGGCGACCCGATCGACCATCGAGGCACGCGCAGAATGCAACGGTCCCAAAGGCTTTCGGCGGCTGACCGCAATGCTCGGATCGATCAGGACGAGCCGGTCGACACTGCCCGGACAGCACCGGGCCAGCGCCTCCGCGCCGAACGCGCCCATCGAATGCGCGACCAGCACCACGGTTTCCCGCGCCGAACGCCGGCCGATCAGCCGCGCCAGTTCGGCTACTTCGCGATGCAGGTCGATGGCGACCGTCGGGCGCCGGTAGTGGACGACGGTGACCGCCGGATCGAGCAGCTCGGTCACCGGCGTCCACAAGCCGGGCAGGCTGCCGAGGCCACCGACGATGACGACGGTCGCGGTCATCGGTTTCGGCTGTCTCGCAACAGCATTACTCCGGTCAGCACCAGCGCGCAGCTGATCACACCGACCTGTGCGCGTTGGGCCACACCGAGATACAGGTCGTCACCGCCGAATGCGATGGCGGCCAGGGTCCACATCGAGGTGCCGAGCACCGCGGCGACCAGCACGGCACCGAGCGTTCGGAACCGGTGCAGGCGAGGACGATACCGGCTGAGCAGATACAATGCGCCGATCAAGACCACCGCCGCGATCGAAGCCACCGAGCTGGTCATGGTGTGCAGCGCGTGATGCAGCGGCACGGTGCGCGCTGCCTCGGCGGCCGCACATGTCGGGTCGTGCGTCGGAGTGCAGCTCAACGGCCAGACCGTGTCCATGATCGTCGCCACGCGAATACCGCCAGCGCTGTGCTGCCGACGAGCGTCGGCCATCGGCTGCCGCGGTGCGGACGGGCGCGCACCGCCAACGACCAAGCGAGAGCACAGAACAGCGCAAGCACGCCGGCCGCGGCATCGGAGATCCGGAAGAACATGGCATTGCGCTCCCCCTCCGCGGCGAGTTCGGCGAAACCCTCGTTGTCCGACGGTGCAAATGTCTCCTCGGGTGACGTCCGGACTCGCCCCGCGGTCAGCGAACGGTGAGCGCCGGTCCAGGGCAAGACGTCACCGCGGCGGTCTGATTACCGTCGGGGTGGGTGGTCGTCACCTTTTCGAAGTAAGTCACCGGGAACACTCCGGAACGGTTCGGTGTGAAGGTTGCATTATCTATTTCGCCCTCGCTGTAGCTCGTGTATTCCACTCGGCCACTGCCGATCGCGGGCGTCTCGACCCATCGATCAACGCTGGTGGTGCTGAACGGAGCCCGCGGCAACATGTCTTCGATCAGCATCTGCGGCACCGCTGCCGCCCAATTGACTTCGGATTTCCATTCCTCGCCGGCCGGTTGCGCGTAGAGCGTCTGTTTACAGGTGGCCAGCACCGTCACCTCCTGCCCCACCGAAGCCGTGGCCGGGGTAACGGTGACCCGGTCGGGAATGGGCTGGGCCTGCGGCGGGAACGGTACCCAATGATCGCTACCCGCCTGTGCGGGCGCGGCGACCAGGACAGTCGCGATCACACCCGCGACGAGAACACCCGCGATTGCTCGCATGAAATCCCTCCTGAATATTCGGTTCGAGACCAGCTCATCGATCGCTGCGCGCTGCCCCCAAACTAACCGAAACCCGCGTGGCACCACGGTTTCAAAAGGGTCACGAAATCCAGTGGTGAAATGCGCTCAGGAATTAAGTGAAGAATTCATCCCGAGTGAACTGCACGCACATACTCTGCAGGACACCCTTCAGGATCGGTGCGCCATAAGTTGTCGGCGCGAACGCGAGTGTCTACGCCATCGAAAGCGGTGTGAGCACGACATTGCCGACTCTAGGACGAATAACTCGCGCCGTCGGCGGCCGTGCGGGCGGCGTCCAGCTCGCGCCCGAGGCGGTGTCCGATCGGGCGTAGTTGTCGCACAAGGGTTTCGGGTCGCTCCAGTCGGGCTGCCGTGGTGGACAGAGTGAGTCCGGCCAGCAAGGTGGCGTCGGATCCGCGTACGGGCACCGCGAGGCAGCCCGCCAAGGGTTGGGCCGGATCGAGGTGAACCGCGAAGCCACGGCTGCGGGTTTCGGGGTCGCGGTGGTGCTCGGCGAGGATCAGTCGCCCGGGTGCCGAATGGTGCGGATCGCGGATCAACAGATCGGCCGTCACGAGCGGAACGTCCGGGTCGGCGTCGAGCACGAGTACCGCGGGCACCGCTGCGTCGCCGCGCTGGTAGCCCATCAGATGGATGCCGCCGCGCTCGGTGCGCCGAAGCTCGCCGAGCAGTGCGGACACCCGGGCCGGCAACGGCGTGGCAACGGTGACGACCGGCCGCTCGATACCGCCGCGAAGTCCGGCCGCCTTGGCGCCGAGCGCGAATCCGGAGAGGTCCGGCAGCCGGGTCAGATATCCCTGCTGCACGAGCGTGTTCACGGTGTCGTAGGTGGTCGCCGCCGACATGCCCAGGGCGTCACCGAGTTCCCGCACGGTCACGCCCGGTCCCCGTGCGGCCACCGCCTCGAGCACTTTCAGCGCGTTGACCACCGGGGCCGAATTGCGCCGGCCGCCACCGCCGCGAGCCGCGGATCCACGCAGCGTCACGATCGACCACCTCCTGTCCCCGACCGAAGGCCCAGCGGATAACCATATACGTAACCGCAAGTAGCATTAACCAGAAGAATGCTACAGGCGCGTTTTATTGGGAATCAAGAGCTGGATACCGGTTCGTTATCGCAGTCCACTGCATCACGGCCACCACCTAGCCAACTGCCGTGACGGGGCGCTACCGGATCTGTGGTGCTCACCACAAACTCCGAGCAGATTCCTACGGATGCGTACCATTCAACAGACGCGCGTTGCGACTACGCCACCCCAGCGGTAACGACCGGCATCCCCTCGAACGGGCAGCTGAGTGAGCGGAAGGGGTTCCATCCGTGAAATTCGATAACCGGCCGGTTGCCGAACGCGACAACCACCGTCGCCTGGTTCTGCCGGAAACATCACCGATGTCCGGACTGAACCGCCGCAGCCTCGGCTCCTGCGACGTGCTCGCGCAGTCGGTGGGCGTGATCGCGCCGAGCGGCGCCGCCATCACCATTCCGGCCTTGGTGATAGCCATTACCGGTGCCGCCGCGCTGTGGGCCATGGCGATCGCACTGGTAGTGGCGCTGCTGGTGGCCACGACCATCAATCAGTTCACCGTTCGGGTGGCGAGCGTCGGATCGCTGTACACCTTCACAGCGAAGGGACTCGGACCGACGGCCGCGTATCTGAGCGGAGCCGGGCTCATCCTCGGCTATGGATTCGTCGCCGTGTACGCCTTCGCCAACATCGGATTACATGCGGGCGAGCTGGCCCAGTCCGTCGTCCCGGCGACCATACCCGGGCCGGTGATCTGGGCCTGCTGTATCGCGGTCGCCGCGATATTGTGCACCGTCCTTCTGACTCATCGCATCGCGGTGTCCGCCCGGATCGCGCTGGTAGCCGAAATCGCGGCGGTAACAACGGTTCTGGTACTGGGTGGGGTGCTACTCGGCAGGCGCGGGGTGCACAACATCGACTGGCAAGCGCTGGCGCTGCCCGACGTATCGGCGCACCAGCTCATCCTCGGCAGTGGCCTCGCACTGATGGCGCTCATCGGGTTCGAGAGCGGCGCCGCACTGTCGGTCGAGGCCAAGCAGCCCTTCGCCACCATCCCGCGCGCGCTGACCTCCTCGTTGCTGGCGACCGGCGCCCTCATGCTCGTCGCGACCGCGACCCATCCTGCGCTCGCGCCGCAGGCCGAAAATCGCGCCAGCCCACTGCTTTCCGGCCTATCGGACAGTTATGAGGTGGACGGCCTGGCACAACTGCTCGACGCGGCCGTCGTGGTGTCGTTCTTCGCCTGCGCGCTCGCCTCCGTGACCGCGTTGATCCGAGTGCTGTTGTCGATGAGCATCGACGCCGTCGCGCCGGCCTGGCTGGGTCGCATCGACCGCGTGTCACGGGTCCCGCGCACTCCGGTGTACCTGGTGATGCCGATCGTCGCGGTGCTCCCGATCGTTCTGCTCGCGACCGCGGACTCGACCGCGGATGTCCTCGCCACCGTCGCGATCGCCTCGGTGTCCGGGCTCCTCATCGCCTACCTGCTGGTTTGCCTTGCCGCTCCGGCATTTCTGCGCAAGATCGGCGAATCCACGCCGCGGCAAACACTGCTCGCGTCGACCGCGGCCGCGGGACTCGCCACCTGCCTCATCATGTTCGTCACCGCCCATGGCAACGACAATGACCGATACATCGCCATGTTGCTGGTCGGCATCGCGCTCGTGGCCGCCGTCGCACTGCGGGCGCTGAGCAGACGAGCCGACCGCATCGGAACCCACGACTATCCGACCCGCGCCGAGATACTCGAACTCGAACCCGCTGACCGGCAAGGGGATTCGTGATGGATCGGAACCTGTCCGGATCCGGCTTCGGCGGCCGACAATCCTCGGCGGTACTCAACGCGTTCGCGGTACTGGAAGCCGTTGCCGCACAGGGCCCCGGCATCACCGCGCAGCAGATCAGCAGCTTGCTCGAGCTGCCGCGCGCGACCACCTACAAGACGGTGAATCTGCTTGTGCAGCAAGAGTATCTGGTTCGTCTGCCGGACCTGTCCGGCTTCGCGCTCGGGGTCAAGGTGGCCGAACTGGCCCAGGCGCCCGAGCCCGCGATCGTCACCGTGCGCACCCCACTGCCTGAGGCGGTCAGCGCGACGGTCGCGGAACTGCGACGCAACTTGCGCGGCGGGGTCCATCTGATGGGCTATCAATGCTCCGACGAGGCCGGAGCATCCGTCCTCGTCCTGGACGCCGACCCGGACGTCCCGGTCGCCTCGCCCGCACGGCTGGCCGATCCACAGGCCTCCGCGGCGGGCCGACTACTGCTCGCGGACTTGCGTCGCGACCCGGCGACGAGCAACCGCGGCTACGCCGTGCATATCGACGAAATACAGCCGCGCGCCGGATGTCTCGCGGTTCCGGTGCGCCGGTCCGACGGCGCGCTGCTGGCCGGCCTGTCGCTCGCGACGTCGACCAAGCGACTCGACCGTCCCGAACCTTTGGTGCACCGTTTGCGCCTGGTGGCCGGGCGGCTTGGCGACGAGCTGGAGCCGATCAGCTAGTTCCGGACCGGGTACAGACAGCGGTCTGGCCGGTGGCGCCGTTGCCACCGGCCAGACCTCGGAGCCTTACGTCAGTTGTGCGCGCAGGACCGGCCGAATCGGTCGGCCGAGTCCACAACTGTTGCAAGGGCGGTATTTTCGGTTGCCGAGCAATTGAACTTCCTCAAGCATCGGACATCGGGATGTGTTCGGCTACCCGCCCAAGACGGCAGAAGTCCTGCGTAACACGGGGTAACGCGCATCATGGCGCTCGCAGGGCGGGGTTACTGCGGCACCGCGCCGCGAGACGGAAACATCTGTGGTCTCGACCACATCACTCGAGCGGATCCCGGATAGTATCGCCCCCATTTCTTCGCGAACCAGGTTGGATAAACCCCGCCCAAACCACGCTGAGCACGACCGATTCAGTCGAATTGTCCGAAGTCTCATTTGACTTCACACAGTGACACTGTCAGCGGCAACCGCAGGATGAAGGCGGCCCCCACGCCGGCCGTGGAGGCACCGCACAGCAGGTCCCCACCGTGCGCCCGGGCGATACCGCGGGCAATGGACAACCCCAGTCCGGTGCCGTCGATTCGATAGTCCCTGGCGGTATCGAGCCGGACCAGTCGATCGAAGATCCGCTCCCGGTCGCCGACCGCGATACCGGGACCGGAATCGGCGACGGTCACTTCGACAAGCCGGTCGCCGATATCGACGGTCACCGCGATGCGGCCGCCGGGTGGGGTTACCTTGCCAGCGTTGTCCAGTAGATTCGCCAGCACCTGACTGATGCGCTGCGGATCGGCGCTGATCTTGGCGCGGGTACCGCTGATCGACAACACCAGGTCGGGCCGGATCAACCCGATCCGGTCCAGTTGATCCTGCGCCAGACCGAAAATATCGGTTTCGGCCTCATACAGCGTCAAGCCCGCGTCGATGCGAGCCAGGTCGAGGAGATCATCGACCAGCCTGGCAGCGCGGCGCGTCTCCCGAATCAACAGCAACTCCAGCCGGGACCGCTCCTCCGGCGCGGCGTCGCTGCCGTGCAGGATCGCCTCCGCGATGGCCCCGATGCCCGCCACCGGCGTCCGCAGCTCGTGCGCCGCGTCGGCGACGAAATCGCGGGTGCGCCGCTCCGAGGCACACGCCCGCGCTTCGGCACCCTCCAGCGCATCCAGCATCTCGTCGAAAGCCGCTGCGGTACGGCCCAACTCGGTATCGCGGCGGATCGGGAACAACCGCTCGCCGCGGCGGCCGCGCGCGATACCGGTGGCGAGGGCAGTCATCGAGTCGAGCGGCGCCAGTGCGCGCCGGATGGCGGGCGGTAACGCGACCAACGTCATCAGCACCCCGCAACCGATCGCGGCGGCCATGGCCTGTTGCAACCGCATTCGACCCTCCTCCAGCAACGTGGCGTCGAATCGGAGCTCGAGTCGCGCGTCGGCCAGCGGCCCGGCGCCGTCCAGCCGGACTTCCCGGAGTTTCACGAACTCGGCTGTCCTGGTGTGTATTTGACTGCTACGCAGGATGCGTCCGTCGGCGAGCCGGAGATCGACCTGAATGCGCGGACCGTCGATCCGGCCGACCAGCTCCGCCGGTGCGCGGCCGGCCCTGGCCAGCTCCTCGGCCACCTCGACCCGGTCGGACAGCATCGCGTCGATGCCGTCGTTGTACCCGGCACTGATGAGCTTGACCAGCACCGCGCACAGCGCGACGAGCACCACCGCCAGCACCGCGACCACCATGAAGGTCACTCGATGGCGCAACGACACGGTGCCGAGCCCGCGGCGGCGGGTCACGCAGCATCCGCTCGCAACACATACCCGTGACCGCGAACGGTGTGAATTATCCTGGGGCCCTTGGCTTCCAGTTTGCGACGCAGCGAGCTCACGAACACCTCGACCAGGTTGTCGTCGTATTCGTGGTAGCCCCAGACACCGGTCAGGATCTGGGTCTTGGACAGCACTCGACCGCGATGGGTGACCAGATACACCAGGACCTCGAATTCGGTCCTGGTCAGGTCGAGCGGCACGCCGTCGCGAGCGGCGCCCCGGGTGCCGATGTCGATCGCCAGATCACCGACCTCCATGATCGAACCGACCTGTCCCAGCCGGCGCAGCAACGCACCGATCCTCGCCACCAACTCGGCCAGCAGGAACGGCTTGGTCACGTAGTCGTCCGCGCCCGCGGACAGACCGTGTACCCGGTCGGTGATGTCCTCGCGTGCGGTCAGCATCACCACGCCGACGTTTCCGGCGGCACGGACCGTCTGGAGTAATTCGAATCCGTCGCGGCCGGGCAGCAGCACGTCGAGCACCACCACGTCGGGGTGGAACTCGTCGAGCTGGGCCTCCAGCTCGGCGCCGCTGTCCCGGACCGCAACCACGTATCCGGCGGCGTCCAGCGCGGCCGCCACCGCCGTGCGGATGGCCTCCGCGTCATCGACGATCAACACCCGCCTTGCGCGTGCCCTCTGCATACCGTTCTCCTTTGCGAATCAACAGCTTTCGCGGATAGATACGGTCCGCTCACCGGACGCGGGGTGCGCCGTGGACGAGATGTTTGATCTCCTGGAACTCCTCGAGGGCGCGTAATCCGTTGAGCCTGCCCACCCCGCTCTGCTTGAAGCCGCCCTCCTCGAACTGGTCGTGCACGATGGCCCAGGTGTTGGTCCACACCGTTCCGGCCTGCAACTCCCGGGCCACGCGCAGCGGGCGGTCCACGTCGGTGGTCCAGATGCTCGCCGCGAGACCGTATTCGGTCGCGTTGGCCATCGCTATCGCCTCGGCCTCGTCGTCGAATATCTCGAACGTGGCGACCGGGCCGAAGACCTCCTGCTGGACGATCGGCGCGGTGATGTCGTATACCTCGATCAGACTCGGCCGGTAGTAGGCGCTCACCGCGCCGGGCCCGGTATCGACCAGCCCGCCGCGTTCGACGATGGTCGCGTATTCGGCTGCGGCGGCGACCATCCGGTCGACACGCTCGGCGTTCGCGCGATCGATCATCGGCCCCATCTCGCTGTCCGGATCGGTACCCGGACCGACCCGGACGGCGGCAAGCGACTTGGCCATCCGCTCGCGCAGCTCGTCGGCGATCAAGTGACTGCACAGGATTCGGCTGCCGGTCATACAGAATTGACCGGTAAAGGTGGTGATCGCCTTGGTGAGCACCGGGACCGCGGCGTCGAGGTCGGCGTCGTCGAAGACGATCATCGGGCTCTTGCCACCGAGTTCGAGCGAGAGCGTCTTGAGCTGGGCGGCGGCCTGGCCCATTATCATCCGGCCGACCTTGGTGCTGCCGGTGTAGCTGATCACCTCGACGTGCGGTGACGAGACCAGCAACGGCGCTGCGGTATTGCCGGATTCGGTGCAGCTGTTCAGCACTCCCGCAGGCAGTTCCGTTGCCGCCGCGAATATTTCGTGCAGCAGCCCGTTCACCAGACCGGTCTGACCCGGCAACTTCATGACCACGGGGCAACCTGCCGCCAGTGCGGGCGCGAACGACCGGACCGACAGCACGATCGGCGAATTCCACGGTGCGATCACCCCGGCGACCCCGGCGGGTTCGGTGAGCGTCATCGAATACAGACCGGGTTTCACCTCCGCCGCCCGTCCGCTGTCGACCAGAGCAAGCGCCCCGTAATAGCGCAGCTTGGGGATGGCCAGATCGATCTCGAAAGCTGCCTCCGCCAGTATCTTTCCGTTCTCCACGGCCAGCAGATCGATCAATTCCGTTCGGCGAGCAGTCATTTCATCCGCGAGCTGGAACAGGGCGCGAGCACGCAATTCACGATCACGCGTCCAGTCGGATTCGGCGAAGGCGCGGCGCGCGGCGTCGATGGCGAACTCGGCCACCGATTCATCGGCGTCGGCGAAGTACCCGAGCACCTCGCCGGTGACCGGCGAGTGGGACGCGGTGCGGGTGGGACCCTCGACCAGGTCTCCGTCGATGAAGTTCTGGGCATGGCGAATCATGTTGTCGGACATGGTTTTTCTCCGTCTTCCGGGCAGGTGTCAGAGCTGGGCGGCGATGTGTTCGGCGGCCATGATGACCGTGGCGTTGGTGGCCGCAGAGGGAATGTCGGGGAAGATCGACGCGTCCACCACGCGCAGGCCGTCGAGGTCGCGGACGTTGCCGAGGTGGTCCACCACGGCCAGCGGGTCCCCCGGAGCGCCCATCGGCACCGTAGAGGTCGGATGGTGGTAGGTGTCCAGCGTCGCCGCCATCGAGGCTTCGATCTCGGCATCGGTGGCGTGCGGTCCCGGCGCGATCTCGTGATCGATCAGGTCGGCCAGGGGTGCTTCCGCCGCGATCCGTCTGGCCAGATCTATGCCGTAACGCAGGCGATGACGATCGGCCGGCTCCGCGAGGAAGTTGAGGTCGATCCGCGGTGCCACCGCGGGGTCACGGCTCGTCAGGGTCAGCGAACCGCACGATTCGGGACGCGTCAGCGCCACCGCGAGGACGAACGCCGAGCCGGTTGGGCTCGACTGCTGATCCACCAAATGCGTTGCGGTGATGTGGATGTCGAGCTCACCCGGAGCCGCGCCTGGACTCGCGGTCCAGACCTTCGCACCGATCACCGGATAGGGAACACCGATACGTGTCGGCACCGCGGCGTAGGCGTTGTAGTAGAACGGATGGTCGTACAAAGTTTCGCCGACCGGCAGGTCCGCGATCACGGGAATGTTCAGCCGGTAGAGCGCGTGCCCAGGACCGATACCGGAACGCAGCAGGATGGCCGGACTACCGTAGGCGCCCGCGCTGAGAATCACCTCGCCGGCGGCAAGGACGGTCCCGTCGGCCAGTCGCACACCGACGGCCCGGGCACCGTCGAAGAGGACCCGATCCACCAGAGTCCGGTCCCGGATGGTCAGGTTCGACCGAGCCCGGACCGCCTCGGTCAGATATGCCATGCCGGTGTTGACCCGCACCCCGTCGATCACATTCATCGCATACGGGCCCACCCCGTGCGCATCCGGCCCGTTGAAGTCCTCGACCGCCGGAAGTCCCACGGCCAGTGCGGATTCGACGAACGCGCGCTGCATGTCGCTCACCTCGTCGAGGGCGAGCTGACGCACCGGGAACGGTCCGGTGCGGCCGTGCCACGCGTCGTCACCCGCGGTGGTCGATTCGAGCGCCCGGAACGCGGGCAGCACCTCGTCGAAGGACCAGCCCTTCACCTCCGCTGCGGTCCAGCGCTCGAAATCGGCGGGCCTGGCGCGCGCCACCACCGAACCGTTCACGGCCGAGCAACCGCCGAGAAGCTTGCCGCGCCACGCCTCGATCGGGTGGGTGACGAATCCCGGCTCCGATCGATATCCCCAGTCATGACCGGTGAACGCGCCGACATTGGCCGCCAACGCCACCTGCAGCGGATAATCCTGCGGCGGATAGGCGGGACCGGCCTCGAGCAACAGCACGGACTGATCCCTACGTTCGCTCAGGCGGGTCGCGAGCACCGCGCCCGCCGAGCCGCCACCCACCACGATCACATCGAAGTTTTGCTGAACAGACATAGGAGAACTCCCCTATTCGTCTGTCGGCCGCCGGGGATGACCGCGCAGTCATCTGATCCGAGCATCTGAGCCGACGGCAAACCCGGCAAATCATTGCGGCAAGTTTGCTGAGTCGAATATTAACAGATACTGAGGAAAGCTACGGCTGTGAAGAATCTCTCTGACGGTAACGGGCTACAACAATTACGCACTCGCCCATCGGCCATGAACGGAACGCCGGTCGCATTCGTCGTCGCATCCACTGAAACGCGCTACGTCAGCGGCCCTCGGCCGCGTACACGATCTCGCCTTCCACCAGCGTCATCTCCACCTGGGCGTCGGCGATCTCAACGTCCGGATAGTCGAATGGATTGCGGTCCAGCACAACAAGGTCCGCGTAGCAGCCGTTGGCGATGCGTCCGGTACAGTCGGCGTGGTTCACATAGGACGATCCGGCAGTGTAAGCGTCGATGGCGTCGGCGAGGCTGATCCGGTATTGCTCCAGCAGCGTTCGGCCGACGCCGCGCTGTGCGACACGGTTCACCGCAACATGGATGCCGTGCAGCGGATCGGCGCTACGCACCGGCCAATCGCTGCTCGCGGCCAATAATGCACCGCTGTCGCGCAATTCGGCGAACGGATACGGCGAGGCGGCGTGCTGCGTCCCGAGCAGCGGCATGGTCGCCTCGTCCACGTGCGGGTCGTAGCCGACCCGTGACAGTTGCATGCTCGCCACCGCACCCATCGCGGCGAATCGCTCGGCATCGTCGGGATGAACCACCCCCAGGCGCGCCAGATGGTGCCGATTTCCTCTGTCTCCGTTTATCTTCCACGCCGCCTCGACAGCGTCGAGACATTCGCGCACGGCACGATCATCGTGCTCGTGGAAATGCACCTGGAAGTCATGCGCGTCCAGCATCGTGACGATCTGCGACAGCCCGACGGTGTCCGCGCCGAGCACGCCACGCCTCCAGACAGCTGCGGACGGCGCCGCACTTCGACTCGCGGCGGCGCACGGCGATATTTTCACCGCCCGGGCCTGTAACCGGCCGCGCTGCAACCGTTCTCGACGAGCGATCAGCTCACCGAGCTGCTCGCTCCCTCGGTCCGGGTCCCAGCACAGCGCGCCGTTCACCCGTGCGGTCAATGTCCCCGCCGCGGCGGCCAGCAGGTATATCTCGCCCGGATCGGACTGCCCACCACTCGATCCCAGCAACGCGTCCTGCCAGCCGGTGATGCCGAGTTCGTGCAACATGCGCTGGGCGCGCAGCAGCCCGGCCAATTGCTCGGCCTCCGACAACTCCGGCACCAGGCGCGCCACCAGGTCTACGGCGCTGTCCTCCAGGACGCCGGTCGGGGCGCCGTCGGGTCGGCGGTCGATCCGCCCACCGGCCGGATCGGGCAGCCACCGGTCGATCTTCGCCAGTTCCAGCGCCATACCGTTCGCCCAGGCCTGCTCGCGATCCTTACTCAACAGGTACACCGGCCGATCCGGAACAACCGAGTCCAGCAGTTCGCCCACCTCCGTGTTGTCGCGCAGTGCCGTAGCGCACCAACCGCTTCCGACGATCCATGTCCGGTACGGATTCGCGGCGGCATACTCGGCCAACGACTCGAGGCATGCCTCGACCGTGCGTGCCCGCCCCAGGTAGCACTGCCCGAGTTCGATCCCGCCGAACACGGCGTGGATATGCGCATCCTGGAAGCCTGGCAACAACATCCGTCCGCGCAGATCGATCACCTCGTCGGCCCGGGTTTCCGCGCCCAGCCGGATCCGGCCGTCGCATACCGCGACCGGATCCGACGTGATCACGCCGCCACCGAGGTAGACCGGACCACCGACGAACAACAACTCCGGCACGACACCTCCGCAAGTCATCGAGAACTGCGCTCAGAGCTTGGGTTGTTGCATAGTGGCACAGTGGATTCCGCCGCCGCCCTCGGCGAAGTTGCGGATGTTCACCGCGACGGCTTCGCGACCGGGGTGCAGGTCGCGCAGCGTGGCGAGGGCTCGTTCGTCGGCGGGTTCGTCACCGAAGGCTGGAACGATGACCGCGCCGTTGCACACGTAGTAGTTCACATAACTGGTGCGTAGATCCGGGCCGTGGTCGCCCAGTTTGCGGGCGTCGGCTTGATAGAGGTCGATCACGCGCAACTTGCGTCCGGCCGCGTCACTTGCCGAGGCCAGCACGCGTCGTGATTCCTCCCAGACCGGGGTCCACAGGTCGCTGGGCGCGCCGTCGGGCGAATGGCTCACGACGACCACGCCGGGCTCGATGAAGCGACTGATCAAGTCGATATGCCCGTCGGTACTGTCCTTGCCACGCAAACCCGCGAGCCAGATGACCTTCCGGACGCCGAGCAGCTCACGCAGCAGGCCTTCGAGTTGATCGCGGGACCGGCCGAAGTTGCGGTTGTCGTTGACGATCGAGCTTTCGGTGGCGATCAGCGTGCCGTCGCCGTCGACCTCCAAAGCGCCGCCCTCCGCGATGATCGGCGCCTGCACCCTGCGCACGCCGAATCGCTCCAGGATCCGTCGGCTGAGCCTGTTGTCGTGGACGACATCTCGCCTGTTGCCCCAGGCGTTGAAGTTGAAGTCGATACCGGTCACACCTTGCGGCCCGGTGACGAAGTTGGGGCTGGTGTCTCTGGCCCACAGATCATCCACCGGGATCGGCACGACCTCGACGCTGGTGCCGCACATCCGCTGCGCGTCGGCGACCTGGTCGGGCATCGCGCACAACACGACCGGTTCGAACCGGGCGATGGTGCGCGCCAACTCGGCGATCTCCTTCCGTACTACGACCACTCCGTCCGCACCCGACTGCGCCGGGCCCCATCCACCCTCGGCGGACGGCCAGCCCATGATCGTGCGCTCGTGCGGTGCCCACTCCGCGGGCATCGAACAACCCGCCAGCACCGACCGCACCTCGTTGCCATCCAGCGAGCCCGGCGGTGGCCCCGGCTGGGCGGCGCGGCCCTGGTTGCCGAACTCACCGCGCTGATTCGCAGGCTGCTGTTGCTGCGCCGGTTCGGCCTTCGAACACGCGGTCAGTGCCGTCGCACCGACCACCATGGTCGCGGCCAGACCGAACGCCTGACGCCGGGACGGAACCCGAGGATCCATGAGCCGATTCCCTTTCTGCAAACCACATCTCGACCTTTTTCGGCAATTCCACTGCAAGCGAACCTGATTGGCAGATTCCGCCAGATCTTCAATCGAACTTCAGTTAAGAGATGTCTCCAATTCCACTACCGCAAGCAAACGCCATAGAATTGAATAGGCGCAGCAGCGTGGAGGCGAGTTCGCCGATCTCGAGGTGAGCGATCATTTCCGCACCTCTCGGCTCAGCGACGATAGACCCCGCGCCCGGCGAGTAGGGTCAGGTCGACCTTGGTGTCGATGACCTGTTCGATCGGCGTTCGCACGATATCGCGGTCGAGCACAATGAGATCCGCGGATTTCCCCTCGGCGATGGTGCCGCACACTTTATCGACACCCAATTGGTAAGCCGAACCAGCGGTGTGCGCCCGCAGCATCATCGGCAGGTCCACCTTCTCCGCGAGTCCCAGTGGCACCGTGTCGGACGGCCCCTTCCGAGTGACCGCCATCATCATCGCCTCCCACGGCTCGAGCTTGAACTCCACCGGGAAGTCACTCCCCATGGTGATCCGGGCGCCCGCGGCGTTCAGCGAGCCGATCGGGAACAGCCGGTCGTAGCGGGCATCGCCGAGGGTCGGGCGCAAGGCCTTCATCGAGTTGTCCGACACCCACTGCGGGGACATACACGCCGAAACATCAAGTGCGGCAAAGCGCGCCAGGTCCGCGGCATCGACTTGATAAAGATGAGCCAGCGCCTGCCGGGTTGCCGGATTGCGCTTACCCTTCAGCGCGTCGAACCCGTCCAGCCCACGCCGCACCGCGCCATCGCCGCACGCGTGGATATGGACGTTCCATCCCGCGCCGTCCAATGCGGTCAGCATGGAGCGCAGGCGATCGAGTTCGAAGAACGGTGCACGGTTGCTGCCATCCGAATACGGCTGAAGCATCGCCGCCGTCTGATTCTCCGGCACGCCGTCCATGAACAGCTTGATCGTGTCGACCTTGACCAAACCGCGAGAATTGCGGGCCTGAACCTTCGTGATGTCGCTCAACGTCTGCTCGGTCCAGTCCTCCGCGCGCAGAATCAGCGCCACCCGAGCCCGGACATTCAACTCCCCCGCCTGCTCGAGCTGCGACCAGACCCGCGCCGATTCCCAAGCCATCGGAATGTCCAGACACGTCGTGATGCCCATCCGATTGAGCCGCGCGACAGTCGCTTTCGCCAACGCCCCCACCTGGTCATCGGGCAGCGACGCAGACGCGATGCCGAGAACTTTCGCCGCCATACCATCGCGCACGATCCCCGTCGGCTCGCCGGCGGCGTCGCGTGCGATGCTCCCGTTCGAGGGGTCAGGGGTATCGCGGGTGATCCCGGCGGCCCGCAGACCAGCCGTGTTGACGATCATGCTGTGGCCATCGGCGCTCTGCACGGCGATCGGCCGCTTGGTCGACAACGCGTCCAGGTCTCGGAATGTCCACTGCCGCCCGGCCAGCGTGCCGCTGCTACCGATCACCCATTCCCCGTCCGTGGCCCCCGGGGCGGCATCGAGCGCTTTCTGTAGGTCCCGGCGCAGGATGTCGGGCGTCTCGTCACTCACCTTGTTCGCGGCCAGCAGCCCCGCCATCAGCGAGTGCGTGTGTCCGTCGTTGAGGCTCGGCATGAGGGTGCGGCCACGCAGATCGACTGTTTCCGCGCCCGGCACCGAGTCGGTTTTCGGGTCGAACGTCGACCGGACGGATTCGATCTTGCCGTCCGACCCGACCACCACCGCGGCAGGTGGGGGTGTGCCCGTCTGCATCGTCAGAATAGGGCCTCCGTGAAACACCCATCGCGCTCCACTCGTCGCACCCGACGGTGCCGAAGCCGACGAGCAACCCGCGAGCGTCAAGGCGCCGACGCCGGCGACGCCCGCCGCTCCGGCAAAGAAAGTACGTCTCGAAAATCCAGCCATGATGAACTCCATCGTTCTGTGTCGGTCCGTGTGCAGGCGTTCGGATACAACGTCCGTCAGCGAATTTCGGCAAAGTGAAGATTCGTCGTGAGCCTCCTCGAATTGTGCGAGACAAGCGAGCAGTCGCGCGCACCAAGGATGTCCAGTTCGGCGGGACCGCTCAGCGATAATTCCGACCGCGAGTCCCCGCACTACCGGGGAAAACATGCACCTCGACCACATGTGTCCGGCACGAAATTCTGTGCTCGAAATCACCTCACGCACATGACATTTGCGCATTCCACTTGAAATTACTTCAGCTACGCCACGATCGGCGCCTTGGCCGCCGGCTACTTCCGATTCGGCGGCGGCAGCAACCTGGCCAGCGCCGGCGACGACAGCAACGACGCCAGCACCGGACGCAGAATAGTGGTGAGCCGCTGGCGATCTCGTTCCGAAAGGTGCGCAAGAAACTCTCGGCGAACAGCATCTATGTGATCGGGTGCCGCGCGCATCAGCGATTGTTTACCGGCCTCGGTGAGCACCACATCGGCGCCTCGGCGGTCGTAGCGGCTCGGCTCCCGGGTGACCAGGCCGCGCGACTCCATCCGGGTGACCTGATGCGAGAGCCTGCTCTGCGAGACCAGTGCCGCCTCGGCCAACTCGCCCATCCGCACCCGGCAATCGGGCGCCGCCTCCAGCGCGATCAACACTCCGTAGTCCTCCAGCGACAGCCCATGACCACGGCGCAGCTCCGTACCGAGCCGCGCCGTCAGCAGCTGGCCGGTGACCAGCAATGCCATCCACGGCGCAAGCTCATCCTCATCCCACCTGCTCATCGGCCCGACATCCGGTTGCTCAGCGCTAGTGCCCATGCCGTGAGCCTACCTGAAGAAATCTTCAATTTATATGAATCTTCATTGAATCGTCAGGATTTGGCGGGTAGCTTCGGGACCGGCAACAGACGTCGATCGAAGGAGCTCTCCCATGGCCGATATCGCCTCGCTACTACGCGACCGACTCCCCTTGCTGCGGATGGCATTCGACGGCGACCCGGGCTACGACCGCATGCGAGCGACGTGGAACGTCCGCCACAGATTCCGGCCGCTCGGCCTGGTGGCGCCACGGACCGCAGCTGAGGTCAGCACCATCGTCACCTGCGCCGAGGAGGCGGGCGTCGACCAGCTCACCATCCGATCCGGCGGCCACTCCATCGAGGGCAACAGCTTCGGCGGACCCGAAGACCGGCCACTCGTCATCGATCTGGTCGAGATGAACGACGTTGTCGTCGATCCTGTGCAAGGCACAGCCATCGCTGAGCCGGGCGTGCTGCTGGGCAAGCTCTATTACGAAACATGGCGCAACGGCGGCTGGATGGTACCCGCCGGCGACGGCCTGTCCGTTGGCGTCGGCGGCCAGGTGACCTGCGGTGGCTATGGGCGCGCCGCCCGCAAGTACGGCAACCTCACCGACCGCGCGCTGTGGATGGAGGTCGTCACCGCGGACGGACGAATTCTGAAGGCCGACAACGACAATCACGCGGACCTATTCTGGGCATTGCGTGGATCCGGCACCGGCTCGTTCGGGGTGATCACCAAGGTCGGCTTCCGGATGAACAAGGCACCGCAAGCGCCTGCCCACTTCTCCCTGCGCTACCGGATCGCCGATATCGACTTCGAACAGACCTATCGCGCGGTGCACGACTATTGCATGGACTCCCCGGTCGAGTTCAGTCCGATCCTCGTGGTCTGGCGCGGGATCATCGAGCTGTCCGGCGCGCTGTGGACCGAGACTCCCGAGGAACGCACCGCTCTCATCGATGAGATGCGGACAAGGTTGCCCAGGCCGACGGAATCGGACATCGTGCCTATGAGCTACCTCGAGGTGCTCGAACGGCAAAGCGTCGAGCAGACCCAGACGCATTGGCTCGACGACGCGAGTGCCGTACAGCGCGATGCCGATGAATACCTGCACTACAACAAGATTCGGGCACTTTTCCTGCCTGCGGGGTTGAGCCTCGACTGCATCCGCGAGCTAGGTGAATTGGCACGTCGGCAGCCGAGAGGCGCACGCTATCAGCTGGTTCGGCTGAATCCGGATACCGAACAACCTGCGGGCAGCACGGCCATCAAGGCGCGCGGTTGCGCCTGGATGGCAGGCTTCGGCTCCGACGTAGCGCATGGCGCCACCGACGATCTCGACGAGATGATCCGGATGGGTGACCAGATCACCAACGGATGGCAGCGCCAAGCCTACGAACTACTGCGGCCCTACAGCATCGGCGGTTACATCGGCGACGACGACCTGCGCGAAGCCGACTACGGCGATCTCTACGACAGCTACTACGGGCGCTATTTCCCACGCTTGCAGCAGATCAAGGCGAAGTACGACCCCGACAACATCTTTCGCAATCAGATGAGCATCCCACTGGCCCGTGATTGAACTATCCAGCGCAGACCATGGCGATTACGTAACGAAGGAGATCAGGAAATGATTGCTGCCGCAAGCCAATTCGCCCAACCACGAAGATACTGGTCACGCGCCGTCGCGACTGCCCTTTCCGCAATTGCGGGTAGCGCATTGTTCGCATCAGGTGTTGCGATCGCGCAGCCGACCGACGACCCGGCGCCGCCCGACGGCCTGTGCGCGCGGTGGCCGAGCGCGCATCCGCTTATCCGCTGCGATGAGGACCCGGCACCGCAACCGCGCAACCGCATTTGGACGCTACCTCCACTGCCGAGGCCGACGCCACCGAGCAGCCCATCGGTTGCGCCGCCGCGCAGCACGAATCCGGACCGCCCGGACGCACCCGGTCCCACAGTCTCGATCCCGCCGCGGTCGGGCCAAGGCACCGATGCACCGGAAGCCGGACGTCCTACTGCGCCGAAAACAGTGTCACCACCCAACGCTCCGAAACCCCCGACACCGCCACCCATCGCGCCGCCCGCGGTGCCACCACCCGCGGCGCCGCCGTCGCACAATGCCCCGAAGCCCGCTCCACTGCCGCCCGCCTCACCACGTCCGCCGGCCGTGGCGCCACCACTGGCCGTCAAGCCGCCGCCTGCAATGGCGCCACCACCCGCGGTGGCACCACCGCCGGTGATGCCACCACCGAGCGCGTAGCCCTGTGCCCGCCGTCCTGATCCGGCGGCGGGCTCGGCGAGCCGGACGGCGATCAATTCCGCGACCCCATCCGACCTTTCGTCTACGTACTCGTAGGAAACATACCGATGACAATTCCTGGTAAGACGAAACAGCTATGGCGCGCAATGCTTTTCGCGATTACAGTAGCTACCACGACATTCGGCGCACAACTGTCGACGCCCGCAGCCGCGACCCCCGCCCCCAGCATTCCATGCGCACAGTGGCGGGCCGCGCAACCGCATCTACCCTGCAGCGCGATACCGCCGGTCGGCCCCGGTGTCCGCGCCGGAGCGTTGATTCCACCGCCGCTTTCCAGCAATCGCACGCCCATCATTCCCGTCGACTGAGCGGCGCCTCGGCAACGCCGGCGAGGGCACAGCGCCACGCCGACAGCGCAGACACTCTCACCCCAACCCACACGCACACCAACGGCTCGAGCAAACCCTCAGGCAAGGCGGTCTCGGCTTCGGTGCACGCCTGATTCCGGTCGGCCACGTCCTACTCACCCCTGGGCGAGCCGCTCGATTGCATCTCGCCGACGGGCCTGACCGACGAGTCCTGGCAGTTCAGTGGCGCTGTTTCCGGTCGTGGCTGGTTTCCGCTGATTTTCGCGCGTGGTTTCAGGATTTCCCGGCGTGAACTGTCGTGTTTCGAATCGCGGATCACGCTGGTGGTCTGCGGTGAGGTGAACACAAACGAGACTTCAGACAAAACGGACACAGTAAGCGAAACTGTGCCTTTACTGGAGATTTGCGAGGCAGGAATTCTCGGCCGAGTTATCGAAACACTTATGTTTCACTTTTGCCCAATGGCGTGGATCACACGAAATTCTTGGTCTCGCGCACCCGATTGTGGGGCGCGTATGTAGGACATGCACGTTGCGTTTCGTCCATGTTACGGCCCAGGTCACCGCAGTTTGCGGAGATAGCCAAGCAATTGCCGACTGGGCAATTCTGATGGCGGATCACCCGTTGTATGCAACCGGGAGACACATCAATTCCAGCGGTTGCTCCTCATCTGGAAAGGGCCTACGAATGACCATATCCACCCTCGCTCGATCGCGGACCCGTCGGCGTAGCCGACGCATCCGCGCGGGCACCTTGGCCGTCCTTGCTGCCTCGACTGTTTTCACCGTCACCGCGACCGCCGCTACCAGCGCCGCACCGCTGAACGAAACCGGCCGGCGCAACGCGTCCACGACCCAGCAGGTGCTCTACCTGCTGACGCGTGATGCCAGCGGTGCCGAATCGGTGGTCGCTACCACCCCGGCGGCGGTGTCGTTCTATGCGGACACTCCCCCGGCACCTCCCGGGCCCTCGGGTGGGCTCGCACCCTGGGACAACCTCAACGGCGGACGCAGCATCGGCCCCGGCCAGAATCCCCATCCCGGCTGGCGCACCGACGATCCGTCCAATCCGGCCATCAATCCCGAGGACGCGGACCTGGTACACCAGCGCCGCCGGGAGATGGTCGACGTCGCGACCCGCGACGGGGCGATCGACGGCGCCGCGATCGGCGCCGCCTCGGGTGCCGCGATCGGCGCGGCCGCCGGCGCGGCGACCGGCGTCGGCATCGGCACCGCGGCCACCCTGATCGGCACCGGCGCGGGCATCGGCCTCGGCGCACTGACCGGGCTCGTGGTCGGCCCGATCGTCGGCGCGATCGCCGGCGGCGTCGCCGGATGCATTGCCGCACTGATCTTCTGCCCGATCGGCTGGATCATCGGCGCCACCATCGTCGGCATCATCGGCGCCGTGCTCGGCCCGCCCATCGGGGCAGTCGCGGGCGGTCTGATCGGTGCGGGCGTCGGTGTCGGCGTCGGCACGGTCGCGACCGCGACCGGTGCCGCGATCGGCGCCGTCGGCGGTGCGATCATCGGCGGTGTCGCCGGTGGGATCATCGGCGGCGAGACCGCCCATTCGGAAGCCAGTCGCCTACTGGCGCAACAGAATTACGACGACCTCGAGGCGTTCGCCTACCGGAACAGCCCGAATCGCAGGTCGCAGGTTGCCGCACCCGTCACGGCCGTCACCCACGACGCCGTGCGCGAGGTCGCCGATGCCGCGCCGATCGTCAACGACGCCCCCGGCGGCGTCAGCGGGATCGCCGAGGTCATCGACAACGTGGCACCCGCGGTCGTCAACACGGCGATGGACGTGATCGACAGCGCCCCGGCCCCGGTGGTCGATGCGGTGTTCGACGTGGCAGCCACCGCCGCACCGCAACTCCAGGACCTGGCCGGACAGTTCGGCCTCACCCTGAACCGGTAAACCACCACGGAGACAGCGGAATACACAAGAGAACAGCCCGGCCGGGACCAGCGACGGTTCCGGCCGGGCCACGCCACACCCCCACCTGCGGGCCTCGAACGCACACAAGAAGGACCTGCCCATGAAATGGAACCTGCGCCTCGTCGCGGCCCAACGCGGCATCTGGCGAGCCATCGACCTGCACCGACTATTGACCGAACGGGGCATGTCCGTCAGTACCGGCAAAATGTCGAACCTGTGGTCAGGGACCCCCAACAGCCTCAAACTCGATGAGCTGGACATCTTCTGCGCCGTCCTCGACTGCCGCGTCGACGAACTCCTCGCCCCCGAACCGGTCACCGCCGCCCGCGCCGGGGACTCCGACGCGGCCGGGCCGGAACTGCCGCGACAAGAGCAGTGACGATTCGAGGCGCCGCACGCGATGCACGGTGTGTCTGGGCAGGCAGACCCCAGACGAGGCGATATCTTGCCGAAATGCCGTATCTGCGACGAGAAGGACCGGTGTTCATCGCGCATCTGGGCACCAGGGACGAACCCGACACGGAGAACCGATTTCATCCCGAGTGGATCGCTGCGATGAACGCGATCCTCGACGAAGCCGCCGCAGCCCGCGGGCCGGCGGCACTCGTTACCGCCGGCGCCGGCAAGTTCTACTCGACCGGCGCCGACATCGCCTGGGCGGCAGACCATTCCGACCGTATCGACGAGTATCTCACCGAGGTGCAACGACTCCTGGCCCGGATTCTCACCCTCCCCATGCCGACCGTGGCCGCGCTGAACGGCCACGTCTATGGTGCGGGCGCGTTCATGGCGGTAGCCCACGACTACCGGATCATGCGCGCCGACCGCGGCTACGTCTGTTTTCCGGGCGTCACTCTCGGCGCGAATTACGCCCCCGCCTCGGTGGAATTGGTGCAGTCACGGCTGCCCGCGCAGGTCGCGCACCACGCGCTGGTCTCCGGACAACGCTACGGCGGACCCGACGCGCTCGCCGCCAGCCTGGTGGACGAGATCGCCGACGAGCACGAGGTGCTGCCCGCCGCGATCCGGTACGCCCAAGCGCTGGCGCACACCAGCGGGCCGGTGCTCGGCCACATCAAATCCTGCCTGCACAAGGCCGCGGCCGACGCCCTGTGCGAGCCGGTGACGGGCTATAACAATCACGCCCTCGCCCATCGGTCATGAATCGAACGACGGACGCATCGGTGGGTGGTCCCGGCATTTCCCCTCGGACCGCGTGCAACCCACTGAAGGATGGCTGAAGATTCGCTGACATCGCCAGGCGTGCAGGCCCGGCCGGATTACCGTCGAGAACACGGCCGGTCCACTGCCCGCCCCCTCCCCCTCATCGGGGTCGCGCAGTCCCGGCCGTGCACGTGGTTCCTCCGAGCCTGGCTACTAGGAACCACATCGGTGGATGAGCGGTGTCGTCCGAGTTCGGCAGCCTCCGACGGCACCGCTCCACCCCTGATTCCCCGCACAGGCAACCTCAACTGGTTGCATGAGCACACCCAGCCCGGCCCCAACCACG
Source organism: Nocardia colli (assembly GCF_008704205.1). Taxonomy (GTDB): domain Bacteria; phylum Actinomycetota; class Actinomycetes; order Mycobacteriales; family Mycobacteriaceae; genus Nocardia; species Nocardia colli. The sequence continues at coordinate 958,219 of NZ_VXLC01000003.1, forward strand.
CCGACAACCAATGGCCCACCGATCGTCCGCGCGGTAGTCACGGCGTTCAACGTCAACTGACACCGAATCGCCTGGCGGATCCACCCTCGGCCCGGCCAGGCCGGGATCCGGCGATTCAATGATCCATCCGCACACGCCCGCTCCGATCGATGGTCACAGCTCCACCGTGGCGCGGTTCACACATCAACCGCGATGGATCGGGTCCGGGCCTTCCCACCGGGATGCGGAGGGTGAACTGCAGATGAACCGCCGATCACGGGAGCTGGGAACCGGCAGGTAAAAGTTGCTGACAGTTTGCTGATGCGGTGTCCTGTTTGCGAGAAGTATTCACCGGTACCGCAACGGTGAGACTCGTACCGGGAAGAGGGGCCATGACATCAGTTTTTTCGGTGGTGAACCGCGCCCGCCATGCCGCCGCCGCCGGTTTGCTGGCCAGTGGCTTGATGTGGAGTGGCAGCGGGATGGCGGCGGCAGATCCGGTAGCGGACAAGCATCGCACCGTCGATACCGACAGCGGCTGGCGGCTCTCGGTCGACAAGACCAATGGTTCCAGATCAATGGGCGGTAAGCGTTCGAGCAGACGAGGGTTCCCCGTGGCCGCCGCACTGACCGCTGCGCTGCTCGCGGCCGCCATGACAACCGTGTTCGACACCACCGCGACCGCCCAACCCGATATCCCCTGTGAGCAGTGGCAGCAGATGCACCCGGGCTGGCCGTGTATCCCGGTCCCCAAACCACCTCCGGGTCCTCCGCCAGGGCCACCGGCGACAACGCCTGCGTTACCGACCCCGGTGTTGCCAGGTGCGCCTTCCGGTAACACCGGCGGTGCGGGAGGCCAGGCCGGCGCCCTCACACCGCCTGTGCTGGCTCCCGGCAACGGCACGCCGATCGTTCCTGTACCAGGTGAACCGCAGCCGCCCGCGCCCAGCGGTGCCCGCCCACCGCAGCCGGCGAGCCGCGAACCCGCTCCGGACGCGGCGAGGACCCCGCCGGATCGGACAACCGTCCCGGATCCCGGTGCGCCCGCACCGGCACCACTTCCACCCGCCCTCGCGCCACCACCGGCGAACCCCGGTGCCTCGGCGCCGTCGATCCGTGATCAGCTTCCGATGCGGCCTGCCTCCCGCTGCGGCGAAGAACGAGAATGGTCGTTCAGCCAGGGCTGTCACAACAAATATGACTACAAGGTCGTGGTACACAAGACCAACCCGAACTACACGCCACCCGGCACCACTCCCTACGACACGTGCTCGGCGGCAAGTGACGGCATTTCCTGCACGGTCAGCAGGTCCACGACGATTTCACGCACTGTCACCACAACCGGGCAACTCGGCGTCGACGCCACCATCGGAGCGTTGAAAGCCAGTGGGCAGGTGTCGCAGTCGGTCGCCGATACCGAATCACTCACTATCGGCGAAACCGGCGGGAGAGCACCATCGATACCGATGAAAGCCGGCGAGACGATGTCTGCGTATCCGACCTACACCCAGGTGCTCTACGAGGTACAACGCTATGACGCCGGCACCGGGCAATACGTGTCCACCGAACAGAAGCAGGCATTGTTCCCCGAAGGCAGCACCTACCTCGTCGGACCGACCGGCGCACCGAACGGATTCCCCGCACCCCCACCGGGAATCATGCCGGCCCCACCCCCACCGAGCATCCCGCGTCCGGCGGGAGGAAACTGACTATGTCCAGCGCAGATGACTTCGATCCCCGATCCTCATCGAGCCCAGGAGTCGCGATGACCCACACCACCGATCCCCCGCCGCGCCGCAAGCGCTACCGCATCGCCGCGGTCGCCGCGGTCATGGTCGTAATCGCTGCCGGCCTGGGCTACTACTGGTTCAAGCCGGCACCACCACCGAAAGTGTTCGTCGAACGCAGCCAGCCGATCTTCGAACTCACCAAAACCGACCTGCGCGGCCAGACCCTGCAGAACGCCCTAAACAAAATCGTCTACCCCCGGTCGGTGCTCGACGATCATCTCGGCGACGTATGGGTGGTCGATCTCGGCAGCGGACCGTCACGAACTCTCACACCGATTCCCGACGACGCCGCAGCCTGGACAGTGACCGCAGTATGCTTCCGCGTCCAAACACTCGACGAAGAAGCAGCCAACCGGAAACTGGCCGCCGGGCAGAAACCCGCCGTCAACTTCATCACCTTCGGCATCCAACGCTCCGACACGATCTCCCCGGACAAACTCGGCGCGATCATCCAAGGCAGCCTCGACGACACCCTGCCCGGATGCAGCAGCGCCTCAGCAATGAACGCCTACCGGCCCGGAACCGGACCCACAATCCGCGTCCAATGAGGCTTCAGCGCACCCAAGTGCTCCCAATCGGCTCGAAGATGCCTCCATGGCGACACCGGTCTCATCAGGGCAGCGGTTCCTGCCGCAATCGCGTCGAAGCGCTGACGGCGCGGTCTGCGCCGATGGCGACGCCGACGATCACGCAGGGCTCGGTGCCGTGGTTGCGCCAGGCATGCCGGGTGCCGTTCTGGATGACGACGTCACCGGCGTGCAGCAGTCGATGGTCACCGTCATCGAGTTCCAGCGTGACCTCGCCCGAGACGACCAGCACATAGTCGATGCTGTCGGTGGTGTGCATTCCGGCGCTGTCGGGCTCCTGGACCGCCATCGCGCCTGGCATCTGCCGTTCCAGCACCGCCAAGGCCGAGGTCATGTCGAGGTCGGCGGGTGCGGTGGGCTCGCCGGGCGGGATCGTGTTGATCATGAAACGCGATCCGTCCCGGGGTGGGTACCACGCCTCGGCGAGGCGCGGCGAGCCGTCGTCGGGGAACGTGGGGCGCTCGTCCCGGCCCCAGAGCCGGTAGGCGGCGAAGCCGGGCATCAGTGCGGTGGTGATGGCTTCGACGTCGCGGTCGTCGATCACGCGGGACTTGCCGTCACGGTCGTGTCCGGTGACGACTCGCCGAACCTTCATGTGCTTCATCAGGTCACTCCTCAATACGACAGCGTATGGATACGGGTACGTATGGATACGCCACCGTATCCCGTCCGTGCGGAGCCGTCAATACGCTGGCGTATCCTCTTCATCGTGGGCAACGAGTCGACCCGGCTGTCTGCCCGGGACTGGGCGCTGGCCGCGCTGAAGGCGATCGCGGACGGCGGGCTGGCCGCGGTCGCGGTCGAACCGCTGGCGCGGACCCTCGGCGTGACCAAAGGCAGTTTCTACGCGCACTACCGGAACCGAGACGAGCTGATCGAAGCCGCACTCGCGGAGTGGGTGCGCAGTCACGGCGACGGCGGGCTGGCCGAATACGCCGCCATCGCCGATCCGGCACAGCGGCTACGTGAGCTGCTCACGACCGTCGTGCAAGCCGTCCGGCCGCTGGCGCCGTCGGTACACCTGAGTCTGCTCGGCGACCGCAACGATCCCCGGGTCCGGGACGCGGTCCGCCAAGTGAACAACGCTCGGCTGGAACTGATGACGCGCACCTACCGCGAGCTCGGCCTGCCGCCGGACCGTGCGGCACACCGGGCGCGGATCGCCTACGCGGCCATTCTCGGCCTGCTGCATCTAGCGCAAACCGATGAAGACGCGCCGCGCTCCGACATGCTCTCCGCCGAAGCGACTGCGGTCTTTCTGCCTTTCTGAGGGTGCACCCCCGAGCGGGCGGTCGCAGAGCCGACTCGCTCCGATTACGAGTAGCTCTTTGCCGCGAGCGCGGAAGCTGCGGCTCCAGGACGTTGCGATCCGAATGTACCGCGTACGCATGCGGTCAGCCTGGGCCTTTTTCGCCCAGGCTGACCGTTCGTTCTTGATCTACCGTCGCCATGTGAGTGCAGTACAGAGCGATCCCGGACGTGTGTTCCGGGAGTGGAGAGAGCAAGGGTCGCCCGTCCAGGTTGGGCGGCACGGGCCACGTGACGCTGTTCTCATCAGTGTCTGCACCGCAATGTGGCCACTGCCTGCCGCAAATGCCTCAGGGCCGCAATGCATTACAACCAGAGTACGGTTCGCGCCCTAACGCGGAACCTGGCCTCGAGTAAGCGCATCGGTGTGAGCGACCGCATCGCTGATCCTCGCTGACAACGCGGGCTTCGAGCTCCTTCAGTGCCCCGCGACGCTCCCTGTTCTCCGGCGGGTAGGTCGCCCAACGGACTCATTCTGGTCGACCCGATCGGCTTACAGAATCGTTCCCTGCGCGCGCCGCAATCGCAGCCGCCCTATTTCCTTCTCGGGCAATTGATCCCGCTGAAAAACTTTCTCGTTCCGTTTCTTCCGAGTGCCTTTATGGCGCTGAAAGGATAATCATGGCTACACCGATCGACTTCGACCGCACAACCACTGCGCTCGAAACACTCACTCCAGCGGTCGACCCGCATCGCGTAATCACCGCAGGACCTGATCTCGACGCCGCGGCTACCGTCTGGAACGGCGCGGTAACCCACCGCCCAGCGCTGATCGTGCGCTGCGAAACCACCGCAGACGTGCAGCACGCGGTCCGCGCCGCGCGCGAAAGCGGGCTGGCCCTGTCCGTCCGCGGCGGCGGACACGACTGGGCGGGGCGCGCGATCCGGCCCGGCGGCCTGGTCGTCGACCTCGGTCGAATGCGGCACGTCTCGGTACGCAACAACATCGCCACCGTCGCCGGGGGCGCCACCTCCGCCGACGTCGCGGAGGAAGCGGACCGCCACGGACTGGCCGCGGCGACCGGAACGGTCGGCGCGGTGGGCATGCTCGGGTTGTCCCTCGGTGGAGGCTACGGTCCGCTCATCGGGCGCTTCGGTCTCGCCGCCGACAACCTGCTGGCCGCCGAAGTCGTGCTCGCCGACGGACGCGTCGTGCGCGCGGGCCATGGCGACGGTGCGGATCCCGAATTGTTGTGGGCGCTGCGCGGTGGGGGCGGCAACTTCGGCGTGGTCACCTCGGCCGAGGTGGCCCTGCATCCGCTGACCGAGGTGCTCGCCGGGTCGTTCGCGTTCCCGTGGGAACAGGCCGAGCAGGTACTGCGCGGTTACGGTGAGCTCCTCGAACACGCTTCCGACGCGCTCACCTCGGTGATTGCCTTCGTCGCGGATCCCGACGGCACCCCGATGATCACGGTCGCTCCGACCTGGTCGGGAGCTCCCGCCGACGGCGCGGCCGCGCTCAGCGGATTCGCCACGCTCGGATCGCCACTGACCGCCGCGGTCGGTTCGAAATCACCGCTCGCGAAACTGCGCGAGTTCGACGGCGCGTTCCCAGACGGAGCCCGCTACTCGATCCGCACCCGCAATGTCGCAGGCTTCACCCCCGATGTCGTGTCGGCGCTGCTCGCGACCTACGACGCACGCACCTCCCCGTCGACATTCATCAACATCCACCACTTCCACGGAGCTGCCACCCGAATCTCCTTGGACAGCAGCGCCTTCGGGCTGCGCCGAGACCACCTCATGATCGAACTCATCGAATTCGGCGCGCCGGACGAGGACCCCCTGTCCGTCCGCTGGCCCAGGAAAGCCGGCACCATGCTTGCCCAGCACTCACTGCCCGGCGGCTACCCCAACCTCCTCGGCCCCGACGACGAACAGCAGGCCGCGCACGCCTACGGCACCCACAACGCCCGCCTCCTCGCGGTCAAGAACCGCTACGACCCCGACAACATCTTCACTGCGACTCCCCTGCCGGGTGGGACCTCCGCGTCGAGGTGATCAGCGGGCGCGTACGCGGCGCCAACTACATCGCCGCCTGCCCCTTCCGACGCCTAATTTGTATTTCGAAGTACAAAATAGGTAGTGTGGTCGTCATGAGCGCCGGCAGACCACGAGGGTTCGACGAAGCGGCCGTCCTCGACGCGGTCGCCGGGCGGTTCCGCGTACACGGGTTCGCCGACACCTCGACCGAGCAGCTGTGTGAGGCGGCCGGGGTGCGGCGGAGCAGCTTGTACAACACGTTCACTTCGAAGAACGAGCTGTTCGTCCGCGCGCTGGAGCGACACACCGGCGTCGCCCTCGAGCAGCAGGAGGTCGTCCTGACCGATCAGCGACTGCCGGGAGCCGGACGCCTCGCCGCCCTTTTCGATCTCACCCTCGCCGAGGAACGTGCCGCCGAGCGGGACGGCCACGCCGCGGGCTGCATGATCGTGGCGTCGCGGATGGCACCCGATCTCGGCGCCAAGGACCCGCGCGTGCAGCGTCTCCTCGACCGCTACGCGGACGTTCAACTCACACTGCTGGCCGGCGCCGTGCGGGCCGGCCAGTTGGACGGCACCCTCCGCAAGGACGTCGCAGAGCGCGACGCGGCACTCATGATCTCCTCGGCCATCTCAGGGCTGCGCGTCCTCGCACAGTCCGGCTCCGGGGCCGCCGAGCTCCGCCGGGTGGCCGATCTACACCTCGATTCTTTGCGCGCAGGCACCTGAACGGTGCTTTTGCGTCCTTCATTTTTGTACTTTCAAATACAAATTTAGTCCGACGATAGGGATAGAGCGCCGATGACGAGACACCTGTACCTGCTGATGCTGACCATGCTCATCGTGGTGTCGAGCGAGCTGCAGATCCCGGCGATGATGCCGGTGATGGCACACGACCTGGGAGTCGACACGGGCATGATCGGGATGCTCGTCTCGATCTTCGCGCTGGGCATGGCGATCGGCGGCCCGGCCATCGCCTTCGTCCTGCGGCACCGGCCGCCGAAGCGGGCACTGCTCACCGTGGTCGCGGCGTACGCGATCCCCGAACTGCTCGTCCCCCTCGTGCACGAGTACTGGTGGGTGGCGTTGATGCGGCTCTTGACCGGATGTCTCGCCGGAGCGGCCGTCGGCCTGTCGATCGCCTACGCCACCAGGCTCGCCCGGAGCCAGGACACGATCGGCGAGGCCGTCTCGATCGTGCTGAGCGGCATCATGGTCGGCACCGTCGTCGGGCTTCCGGTGTCGCACTTCATCGCCGACCGGTGGAGCTGGCAGGCCACGTTCTATGTTCTCGGCGCCGCCGCTATCGTCGTCTTCGTCGTGAGCCTGCTCGCCCTGCCGCCGCGCGCGGCGGCGACGGCCGACGACGCCGCCCAGGACATTCGCAACCTCCGCCTCCCCCGCCTGTGGTCGCGCTACCTGGTCAGCTTTCTGACGATCGGCGCCGCGTACGCGGCCTTCTCCTACTTCACCCCGCTCCTGGAGCAGAGCGCCGGATTCAGCTCGTCGGCGACGACGCTGATCCTGCTCGCATACGGCGTCTGCGCGCTGGTGGGGAACCTGGCCGTCGGGAAGCTGGCCGACCGGCACGCCGTCGGCGTCCTGCGGTTCGGCCACGCCCTGCTCGCCGTCTCGCTGGCCGTGATCGCGGTCGCCAGTGCTGCGCAGCCGGTGGTCCTGGTCATGGTGCTCGCCGTCGGCCTCGCCGGTGTCACGATGAATCCGCCGCTGGTCACGCGGGTCGTGGAGGTCGGTGGCAGCGGGGCCCTCGTCAGCACCGTCCACACGTCGATCATCACGCTGGGGATCACCGTCGGCACGGCTGTCAGCGCGGCCACGATCGGCGCATTCGGCGACGATCCGGCGGTGGCCATGTGGACGGGCAGCGTGTTCGCTGTGCTCGCCGCGGTCGTGCTGGCCCTGCAGCGCCCGCGCCACGACAGCATCGACGGGCTCCGCGCACCGGAGGCCCAGCAGGTAATCCAGAAGACAGCCCGATAGGAGGCGACGATGTCCACGAATCCAGTGCATACGACGTGGCATTCAGGTGAGGAGACGATGCACCGGCTCCTACGGGTAGCGCACGGCGACAACCCCACGATCCCCGGTCTGCCGACGTCATACGGGATCTGGATGGCCCAGAGCCCGCTCCTCGCGCTGGGCACGGTCGACGAGCACGACCGCGTCTGGACCACCGTGCTCGGTGGTGACGCCGGGGTCGTCCGGCCCGTCGCGGCCGGTGTCCTCGGCGTAAACGCCCGCTCGCGTGAGCCACTGCTGGGCTTCGATCCGGTGCTGGAAGCGTTGTTCGCCGGGCACGATCTGCGCGACGGCGGAATCGCCCGGCACCCAGGCGACGGGAAGCTGGTCGGCGGGCTGGCGATCGATCTGGAGACCCGGTCGCGGGTCAAGATCTCGGGCCGGGTGCTGGGCGGCGGCGTCGTGGCGACCGAGCCGCAGGCCGGCGTGCAGTTGGCCGTCGCCGTCGAGGAATCGCTGGGCAACTGCCCGAAGTATCTGAACCGGAAGGCGGTTCGGCCCCACGACTCGTCACCGACGCTGGTCAGCGAGCAAATCCCGCTCGTTCCCGAGGCGATCGACCTCATCGGCAGATCCGACCTGTTCGCCATCTCCAGCCGCCACGGCACGGCAAGCATGGACACCAACGTCCGCGGCGGGTCACCCGGGTTCGTGCGGGTCCTGGCCAACTCGGCCAACGGCGTCACACTCGTCTATCCCGAGTACTCCGGGAACCGGCTCTTCCAGACTCTGGGCAACCTGCGGGCCGACCCCGCGGTCGGCGTGACCTTTCCCGATGTCGAAACCGGTGCCGTGCTGTACCTCAGCGGACGCGCGGACGTCCTCGTCGGCGCGGACGCCGCGGCGCTGCTGCCGCACAGCAAACTTGCCGTCCGCGTACACATCGACGCGGCCCGGCTCGTGCGGGACGGGTTGCCGTTCCGCGGCACACTGCTGGATCCGTCGCCCTACAACCCGCCGGCCCACCGGTTGGCCCAGGAAATCGACGGTCCGCCCGCCATCGGGACGACCGATCCCGACGGGAAGCCGCTGGCCGTCGCTACGGCGACGCTGCTCCGGCGATCGACCATCTCGCCGACCATCTCGCGGTATACCTTCCGGCTCGGCCCCGATCCGTCGACCGAATCCGCGCGAGCCGCGTTCGCAAAGCTGACACCGTGGCGCGCGGGGCAGCACATCACCCTGGATTTCTCCGCCCACCTCGATCGCGGCTGGTCGCACATGCGCGACCATGATCCGCGATCGCTCAACGACGACCACATCAGGTCGTTCACCATCTCGAGCCTGCCCGTCGCACAGCCCGAGGACCGATCGGGGGTGCTGGACGGCACCGAGTTCGACATCACCGTCCGTGCGCAGGGGCCGGTGACGGCCTTCCTCAAACGGTGGCATCCGGGCCGGTCGGTCGACGTCGCCGTGCTGGGCTTCGGGACCGGCGACGAGATCGAGTTCGGCAGCGACGATGACGATGACGTCGTCGTCGCTGCCGGAGTGGGAATCACGCCGCTCATGGCGCAGGCGCAATCGGCGTCCGCCGCCGCGAAAAGCCAACGACTGAAGCTCCTTTGGAGCGTGCGGGCCGACGACCTGCCGCTCGCGATCGAGGTCCTGGGAGCAATCGACGAGGTGGCAGCCGTGACCGACCTGTTCGTCACCCGCGCCGCCGCCGGAACGGAGCCGGAGATCGCGGAACTGCGCAAGCTCGGCGCGCGGGTCCACACACGACGGATCGAGCAGGCCGACGTCCGGTCCGCAGGCACCGCCGGGCGGCGACGCTTCCACCTGTGCGCGCCGCCTGGTCTGACCCGGTCGGTATTGGAATGGGTCGGAGACGAGCACGTGCGATGCGCGACCTTCACGTACTGAGTGCTGACTAGACGTCAGTATCGGCGGCCGGTCGAAATGCCTACCCGAACCGGTCTCCGGCCGTCAACCGACACAGCACGCCGCACTGTGCTCGTGCGGCTACTTCAGAATTTCGATCACCGGAGCGAAGGCATCCATGAAAGGCTCGATTGTCGTGAAATAGGTGATCCCGTACCGATACCGGTATTCACGGAGGCTGTCGGCCATTTGCTGCGGCGTGCCGACCAGAATGCAGGGTGACTGCCGGATGCGTTCGTCGGTGAAACCGGGCATCAATTGACGCGCCATATCACCCACACTGTCGCGTTCGGCGGGGCCGGCTACCGCGTAAATATGCAGGCTGAGTTCCACCTGGTCGCTGCGCTCGCCGAGCAAGCGGCGCAGGTAGTCGGAGCGTTCGCCGACCTCGTCCGCGGTCATCACGTCCACCACGCCGTTCTCCAACCCCACCGCACCGGGCAGCGCGATCACGTCGGCGTGCTGAGTGGCCATGCGCAGCAAGCGGTTTCCCGATCCACCGATCAACACCCGCGGCCCTTCCGGGCGGGTCGGCGCGGGCTGGTAATTCGCGTCGGCGTACAACTTGCGCATGGTGAGCACGGTCTGCTCGACCTGCGCGACGCGCGCGCCCGGACCCGGCATCGGTATCCCGGTCGCGTCGAATTCTTCCTTCGTGTATCCCGCGCCGAGCCCCAATTCCAGCCTGCCGCCGCTGAACCGATCCAGCGCGGCAACATCCCGGGCCAGCAGCGTCGGATTGTAGAACGGCGTATTCAACACCAAGGTACCCAGCGTAATTCGCTCGGTCACCTCCGCCGCGAGCGACAAACTCGGAAACGGAGCCGACAAGCCGAGATGGTCGGCCACCGCCACGACGTCGTAACCGAGCGCCTCGGCACGACGAACCTTGTCCACCCACTCCGAACGCGAACCCGGGAAAGCCATGTTTATACCGAAGCGAAATCCAGTAACCATATCGTCGGTTCTACCACGCGGAACAGGCAATTAGCCTGGGCGTTTCAGGGCCAGGCTGACTGCGCGTTCTTGATCTACGGTCGTCGGGTGTGCGGTACAGGGCAATCTCGGGCGCGTACTCCGCGAGCGGGGCAGCAGGTCATGCCTGCACCGAGAGGAATACCCGGATCCATTGTCCTGAGACGCAATCCGAGGCCGCGGCGCTGAAACCCGCCGCGCCGAACCATGATCGACGGTTTGGCCGAGATCGACGCTGACTCCGCGTCTCGTGCATTGCACGACTCCACGCTGCGAGCCAGATCCGCCGCGGTCAGGAGTGCGCGGGTTCACCCCCGACGCCGTCCGGACGACAGAATCCCGCCCGGCGGCAAACATGTTCCGGCACAACCGAAGTCCACGTATGGAAAGGTCACTATGAACGTCACCGACATGGTTGTCGAACTGCTGGACAAATATCGAGGCACCATCGCCCCCTTGACCTCGATGGGTGATCCGGTGCTTCGGCGGCCCGCCGAACCGGTGACCGGCCAGATCGACACAGCGCTGCTGAAAGAACTGAGCGAACTCATGCTGGCGACCATGCACGCCACGCACGGCGTCGGATTGGCCGCGCCCCAGATCGGAATCCCGTTGCGTATCGCCGTCATCGGCGACACCGCCGAAATCCCCGAGGACGTCGCGGCGGCGAGAAAACGAATTCCGGTGCCCGACTACACGATCATCAACCCGCTGTATACCGCAGAGAAGGATTCAGTCGCCTTCTACGAGGGCTGTCTCAGCATGCCCGGATACCAGGCCGTAGTACCCCGGCCGGAAACTGTCCATGCCGAATACGACGATCTCGACGGCGTCCGTCAGGTCGAACGAATCACCGGCTGGCCCGCCCGCATCTTCCAGCACGAAACCGATCACCTCGTCGGCACGATCTATATCGACAAAGCACTCACCCGCTCACTGACCAGCAACGAAACATACCTGTCCCGCTGGGCGCAGCCGACACCCACCGAAGCCGCCGAAGCACTCGGATTCCCACTGCCACAGCGCATCAGTTAAGGGCGAACGCGGCAATATTCCGCACGATTGCTACAGAACATGACCGCACGGTCGAGCGCTGCCCGCGAATACCGACCAGCCGTGCAGAGCGACGCGACCGACCGCTGTGTGATGTCGCCACAGCTTGCAGATCGTCGCGCTCGGCGCCGGCCGCGGCGTGCACCGCGAAGCCTTCGCTGAGCACCGTCATGAACCGGGCCGACGCTCGGGTGCCGGCTCCCTCGGCGAGACCACCGTCTGCCACCACGCGCGAAAGCCGCTCTGCGAGCGCATATTCGGTGGCAGCCATGCCGAATACGCCGCCACCTCGCGCGTGCTCTATGCGCCCTGGACAGGAACAGGAGCATCGACGGGTCGCCAGCCTGGTACTGATTGGGCCAGGCTGGCGACCCATTCTTGATTATCTTCGATCATGTGAATGCACCACACAGCGAAGTCGGGCGCGTGCTGCGGGAGTGGCGAGAGCGGGTGCCGCCTGCGCTGGTGGGGATTTCCGGATCCACCAACGGGCGGCGAACTCCGGGGCTGCGCCGTGAAGAGCTGGGCGGACTGGCCGGGGTGTCGCCCGATTACATCAAGCGGCTCGAACAGGGTAGGGCACGCCCCTCGATCGCGGTTCTCGATGCACTGAGCCGCGCCTTGAGGTTGTCGCGTCCCGAGTACGAGCGCTTGTGCACGCTGGCCGGCTACGCACCGGCTGGTGAAGGCTGCGTGCCGACCCATCTCGGCCCTGGCGCGCGGCGGCTGCTCGACCGGCTCGATAATGGTCCGGTGGGCGTCTTCACCGCGGCGTGGACACAGCTTGCCGCGAATTCTTCCTGGGCCACATTGTTCTACGACCCGGGCACTCAACGCGGCTTCGAACGCAACCTGGTCTGGCGCGAGTTCACCGGATTGAACAACTGCGTCACCGACCCCGCCGAGAACGAGCGCTTCCGCGCTTCCCTGGTAGCCGACCTGCGTACTGCCGCCATCCGCTACCCCGCCGACCCGCACCTGCCCGAACTGCTCGCCGAACTACGCTCGGTGAGCAGCTCGTTCGTCCAAGCCTGGGACGCCGCCTCCCCGACCATGCAAACGGTCCATCAGGCGATGGTCGTGCACCCACAGGTCGGGCCGATCCAGTTGGACTACGACATCTTGACCATCCACAGCGGCGACCTGCGCGTGGCCCTGTTCACCGCCGAACCGGGCAGCGACGACGCCCAGCGACTCGCCCTGGCCGATGTCATCGGCCTGCAGGATCTCTCCGCAACCGAGCCCACCCAACTCTGACGCGTTCCCGCCACGATCGACGCCGGTCGTCACCCGACGGTACGAACGATTCGGCATGCCGGTGTGCGCGCCCGAGCAGCGCGGCACCGGAATCGGCTGGGCCCTGGTCGATTTCGCCGGGCACCTCTGCGTTGATCGGGGCGCGCGCGGACGGTGCAGCTGTTCGCCACCCCGTGCGATTTCCTCATCTTCCACAGGCATGGCCGATGACGGCGATGCCATCGATTGGCGGCAGCGCGGCGCGCCATCCAGAGCTGCGAGCGCTGCGGATCCAGGCGCCTGATCGGGCCGGCGGTGTGGCAGCTCAGGTGGCAGCGACTCGGTAGGGCGCTCCGACAGCCGCCGCGCCAGGTCCACGGGCTCACAACGCCCGGAACAGTGGGCGCCGTGCTGACAGCCGACAACGAATAGCGTACGCTCGTGCTCTATTATTTTAACGAACGACCGTACGCCAAATTTCTCGGCAACCATCGCGGGTAAAGGGGTGCGGGCTCCGAACGATGAGAGGTTGACCATGGAGAACAGGGTTGTCGCGATCACCGGTGGCGGTACCGGGATCGGTGCGGCAGTGGCCGGCCGGTACGCGAGCGACGGGGCCACTGTGTTCGTGCTGGGTCGGCGCCGTGAACAGCTGGCGAAAGTCGCCGCCGAGACCGGCGCGCACCCGATCGTCTGTGACGCGAGCGAGCCGGCCGACGCGCAGCGCGCGGTCGCGGAGATCCTCGATCGGTTCGGACGGTTGGACGTGCTGGTCGCCAATGCGGGCGGACATGGGCTGTCCTCGGTGACCGGAACAGATGACCAGGAGTGGGAATTGGCGCTGCGCTCCAACCTGTCCAGCGCCTTCGTCAGCTGCAGAGCCGCGCTGCCCTCGCTGGTCGAGTCCGAGGGACAGGTGGTGATCGTGTCCTCGCTGGCCGGATTGTTCGCCGGGCCCAACGTGGCGGGCTACACCGTGGCCAAGCACGCGCTGATCGGGCTGACCCGCTCGATCGCCCGCGACTACGGCCCCAGCGGCGTGCGGGCGAACGCGGTCTGCCCCGGGTGGGTGCGCACCCCGATGGGCGACGGCATGATGGACCAGCTCGCGGCGACAGCCGAGTTGTCCGGTGGGCGGGAGGAGGCCTACCAGCGCGCCACCGCGGAGATTCCGCTGCGCCGCCCGGCCGACCCGGCAGAAATCGCGGCGATCGTGAAGTTCCTCGGATCGCCGGAGTCCTCATACATCACCGGAGCGGTGCTGGTCGCCGACGGCGGTGCGCACGCGGTCGACCTGCCAACCCTGGCATTCGAGCGAGCCGGCCTGTGACGAGGTAGTTCAGCTTCCCAACCGACAGCCTCTGCCAAGCCCGGGCAGGCAGACCAGCGTTCAGCTGCCGTCGGCCGAGCCCGGGTCTGCGGTGAACACCACCGCCCGCAGGTCGCCGTCGGGAATATGAATGGTGTCGCAGTCCAGTGCGATCTGCCCCAGATCCTCGTGCGGCAGCAGCATCCGGCTGTCGTGCAGCCCGGCGGTGGGCGTGCTCGCCCAGAGCTCGGCGAACTCGGCGCTGGCGCGCCGGAGGTCCGCGGTCAACGACGCCAGGCCTTCGTCCGCGGGGTAGCGGGTCGAGGCCGCACGCAGCTCGGCCACCAGCAGGCGCCGGAAGCGGGCGTTGTCATCTGGCGACCGCGTCACCCTGTGGTCCTGGCCGACGAACACCCGCCACGCGATGTTGCCCTCGCGCGGGTGCAGCGAGGGCGCCCCGCAGGCCAGCGCCTCCCAAGCCCGGTTCCAGCCGAGTGCCGTCCACGTGGCGTCGAGCACGCACACCGGCGTGCTCTCGATCCGGTCCACGAGCCGGCGCGCGCTATTACTGAGCTGCCGTGGCACCTGCCCTTCCACCGGCGCGTAACCGGCCAGCGTGCACAGGTGCTCGTACTCCGCCCTGCTCATCCGGAGAGCTCGGGCCAAGGCGTTCAACACGCCGGGCGAGGGATGCCGACGACCCTGCTCCATGCGTTTCAGATGGTCGGTCGACACGCCGGCCAATTCGGCGAGCTCTTCGCGGCGCAGGCCGCCCGTGCGCCTGCGGCCGTGACCGACGACCCCTACCTCTTCGGGCCGGGTGCGTTCACGGCGCTCCCGCAACACCGTGCCCAAAGTGCTCGCGTCCGACATGACCGAAGAATACCAACGGCATCGACCGGGAAGGGGACATCCTGGCCCCTGCTACGACCGCCGAAACCCGAAAGAATCACTACCGGGAAAGGCGGAGACAGCGCACGCGAATCTGTGCTGACACGCCGCTCCGCTCTCGATGTCTACCGATCGTGTTCTCGATGAAGGAATTTCATGATTGACGTCAACCACCTCGCCGACCGGGTCGCTGTCACCGAGACCGTGGCCCGTTTCGCCTGGTCACAGGATCTCAGGGACTGGGACGGTTTGCGTGCGACCGTCGCCGACACCGTCACGCTGGACGTTTCCGAGCACTTGGGCGGGCCGGCGCAAGAATTGAGTGCCGATGATTTCGTGGTCGCCAGCCGGGCGGTGCTGGAAGGGTTCCACAGTACCCACCATTCGACCTCCAACGTCATCGTCGAGCTCGCGGGCGACCACGCTACCTACCGGAGTTTCGTGGTGGCCTACCACCACGTTCCCACCGACGAGGTCGACTGGCTCGTCGTGCGCGCTTTCTGGCACGTCGACCTGCAGCGGATCGATAACGAATGGCGGCTCAGGCGCATCCGCGTCGTGCGCAAAGCCCCTTTCGCGGGCAACCCTGAGCTCTACGCGATCGCCGCGGGGTCTGCGGACAAGGCAGGCGAGAAAGTGAGTGCATCGACCGACGACGTGCGCGCCGTTCCGTTTCGAATGGCCGCGGCGATGTCCGATCGCGACATCGAAAAGCTGGTGGCCAATTACATCGACGACTTCGACTGCGTGGTGCCGGTGCACCCCGATCGCTCCTTCCGCGGTGCCGACCGGGTTCGCGCGAACTACACAATGATCTTCGCCCGGTATTCGAACGGCCTGGACGCCCGGGTCATCGACTCAGTGGTGGACGGTGACCGGGTGTGGACGGAGTGGGAGATGATCGGCACGCGGGCCGACGGGGTCGTCGAGACCATCCGCGGCACAGTCATCATCCGGGTCGAGAACGGCCGCGCCGCGGCGGTCCGCTTCTACCTCGATCCGGTCGATGCCCCTGATGCCCCGGAACCGCTGAACATCCTCAGCTGAAATCCGGCTCGGCAGATCACGCAGGAGGCAGGCGCACCTTCACAGTGCGCCTGCTCGACCCACAGGAGTAGATTCATGTACCTCACCGTTCTCGCCGCATCCGGCCCGACCGGACTCTCCCTCACCCGGCAGGCACTCGAACGCGGCCACATCGTCACGGCCATCGCCCGCAATCCGGACCGGATCACCGTTGCCGACGCCCCGGGGCTGACCAAGATCGCCGCGGACGTGTTCCACACCGACGAGATCGTCTCGGCGCTCGAAGGCAGTGAACTGGTGCTGTCCGGACTGGGTGTGCCCAAGGGGACGAAGCCGGGCGTGCTGACCGCGGGCGCCCGGTCGGCGGTGGCGTCGGGCGCCCACGTCATCTGGCTGGGCGCTTACGGCACGGGCCCCTCGGCCGCGGCGGCAAGCGCGCTCAACCGGCTGGTCCTCAAAGGACTCGGAGCGGAGATCGCCGACAAGGTCGAGTCGGACGCCGTGGTCACCCAAGCCGGCGGAACGGTCTTCCACGCCGGACCCCTGTCGAACAAACCGATCAGCCCGGACCGGCGCACCGTCGGGCTCGATGCCTCCCCCAAGAGCATCTTCCGCATCATGGTGAGCCGGGACACCGTTGCCGCCGCGATGCTCGACGAAGCGGAGAACCCGCGGTTCCCCGGCCGGATCGCTGTCCCCCTCACGCGCTGACCCGAGGACCGATGGGCGGCGCAATCGTTCACCAGGCCAATAGCGAACGCACGTACGCTACCTTCGATATATGTCACCACGACGCTCAGCGGTCGAAGCACAGGCCACCAGAGGCCGGATCCTCGGCCGTGCCGCCGAGATCGCCTCCGCGGAAGGCCTCGATGGCATCACCATCGGCAGGCTCGCCGAGGAGCTGGAGATGAGCAAGTCCGGCGTGCACAAGCACTTCGGCACCAAAGAGACCCTGCAGATCTCCACCCTGGACAAAGCATTCGTGGACTTCTGGCACCGGGTAGTCGAGCCCGCACTGGCCGAGCCGCCGGGCCTGCGGCGGCTGCGCGCGGTATGCGCCAACTCCGTGGACTACCTGGAAACCCCCCTGCTGCCCGGCGGATGCCTGATGACCGCGGCGCTCACCGAATACGACGGCCGCCCCGGCCGGGTCCGCGACGCGGTCGCCGAGGTGTGGTCGCGCTGGCGAGAACAGCTGCGGGCGGACCTGACCACAGCGGTGGAAAACGGCGAACTCCCCGCCGACTTCGACACCGACCAGGCACTGTTCGAAATCATCGCCGCCGGACTGGCATTGAACGCAGCCATGCAACTCCAGCACGACTTGGCGGCCGTGGGCCGCACCCGCCGCGCGATAGAACGCGCCTTGGACCTCTCCGGCTAACCAAGCATCGCCGGGCCGACGAGAAGCCTCAACGAGGAATGAGCGAGGCGAGTGTGACCAGCGATGACCGTCAGGTCTTCAGACGGTCCCGCAGTTCGACGTTCAGTTGCGCGCTCGCGTCCAGGAGTGCCTCGCGAAGGAGTCGGTGACTGACGTCGACGTCGGGGGCATGGGCCAGGACTGTCCGACGTGAGGCGGTGGGATCGTCGATGCCGACGACCGAGATGGTCGCGGGGAGCGCGGCGATGGCCAGTCCCGGCACCAGGGTGATGCCAAGCCCGGCGGCGACCAATCCCCACTTGGTAACCCAATCGCGGGCGACGTGGGTGACGAGCGGCTGCCAGGGGGCACTGTTCCAGGCGCCGAGCAACGAGGTAGCGGATTCTTCGCTGCCGACGATCCACCGTTCGTCACGCAGCGCCGAGATCGAGACGCTGGCCTGACGAGCCAGTCGATGGCCTCGGTGCACGGCCAGATACAGCGCGTCCTGCACGAGCGGAGTCACCTCGACTCCGTCCGGACTGTCGAATTCTCCGGACAGGACGGCCAGATCGATGCGGCGACGGGTCAACGCGGTCAGCAGTTGCGGGCTCGTTCCTTCGCGGAGCTGCACGACGAGTAGCGGATTATGTTGTTCAGCAATAGTTATGGCGCGGGGAACGAGCGCGGCAGTGGCGGTCGAAAAGGCACCGAGCCGGATCCGCGCCGGAGCATGCGAACTCAGGTCATGTAGTTCGCTCTTTGCCCTGTCCAGTGCTTCGAGCACGGATTCGGCGTGCCGCGCCACGATTCGGCCGGCTTCGGTCGGCCGTACCCCGCGGGCATGACGCTCGAACAGCCGCCGACCGGCGGCCTGTTCCATCAGCGAGACCTGGCGCGAGATCGCCGACTGCGTGTATCCCAACCTCTCGGCTACTGCCGAGAACGAGCCCGCGCGCACCGCCTCGCGGATTACCCGTAAGCCGGGCACTGTGAAATCAGGCATGCGCAGTACTCATATCAGATATGCGAGACTCTCGCTGGCCGCATCGCTGCGGCGGCCCTAGATTCCATTCCGTGCCTTGTGCCGGAATGAGTAGGTGAGAAGGTCATGAAGCTGGGCCTGTTTGCGATCAACTACGGATCGTGTGCCGAACCCCGCACGGCCGTTCGCGTGGCGCAACACGCTGAGGCGGCCGGGTTCGAGTCCTTATGGAGTGCAGAACATCTGGTGTTGCCGGATCCGTCTCCCGAAGGATTCTCGTTAGCTCCGACGCTGCCGCTGCTGGATACCGTCGTCGGGTTGACTGTTGTTGCAGCGCATACGACTACGGTCAAAATCGCCAGTGGCATCATCGTTCTGCCGTTACGAAACCCAGTAGTACTGGCGAAGGAATTGGCCAGCCTCGACCAGGTGGCACAGGGAAGATTGATAGTCGGTGTAGGTGTCGGCTATGTTCGCGCTGAGTTCGCCGCCGTCGGCGTAGCCATGTCGGAACGAGCGGCACGCACCGACGATTACATCGGCGCCATGCGCGCCCTGTGGAGCATGCCTCAGCCCGCATACCGCGGGCCCTATGTCAGCTTCTCCGGAATCAATACGCATCCGAGACCACTGCAGCAGCCAGGCCCACCGATCGTCGTCGCCGCCGGCGGTCGCGTGGCCGACCGCCGCGCGGTCACGCTGGCCAACGGCTGGTACGGCTTCGG
This sequence comes from Nocardia colli, assembly GCF_008704205.1. Classification (GTDB taxonomy): domain Bacteria; phylum Actinomycetota; class Actinomycetes; order Mycobacteriales; family Mycobacteriaceae; genus Nocardia; species Nocardia colli. Next base: position 977,355 of record NZ_VXLC01000003.1, read on the forward strand.
GTTGGATCCGGACCAAACCCGCACGCACATCCAGAACCTGCAGGCGGCGGCCCGGGAATATCAGCGACCGGCCCCGCTGGGGCAGCTGGAGATCACAGTGACACCGGCTGGCCCCGTGAATCGCGATATCGTCGCGCAATACGCGGCGCTCGGGGTCGACCGGCTGGTGCTGCTACCGCAGCCGACCACTGACTACACCACCCGGCACCAGCCCGTCCCTGTCGATCGAATTCTCCGCACCATCGATGACGCGGCAGCGAACTATCGCGATATCTGAGGTACGAAGCACAGCAACCTCCCAGCCCGACCGGCCAACACGGGCATCAGATTCGATCGGGCTGCAACACGTTCACGATCTCCTCGGCGAGTAGGAAACCGGCCAGGCCGTGGCCATGCTTGGCCCGGCGCACGAGAGAGACGATGTTGTCGCTGAAAGCGTCGCGAACCTTGCGGAAGGCCAAGCGGCCGTCGCGCAACTCGTCCGCGACGTCGAACTCGCTGAGGAAGGCGATAGCCTCCCCCGAGGTGGCCAGCCGTTTCATCGTCTCGATCGAATTGGTGTGGAACGCCGGCTCGATGTCGAGATCGGCATTGGCGAAGGCCTCGGCGACGATGCCGTGAATCACCATGGAGCGGTCGGCGAAGATCAGCGGATACGGCGTGCATTGAGCCAGCGGGATCGTGTCCATGTGGGCGAGCGGGTGTCGCGGGGAGACAACGACTCCCAGGCGGGTGTTCGTCTGCCAGCAGACCTCGATCTGCGTCGATGCCGGAACATTGAAGCCGAGACCCAGATCGGCCTCGCTGTTCTCGACCGCCCGCAGGATTTCCAGCGTCGTCATGGTGCGGATCGATATCCGGACCTGCGGATGGCGGGCGCGGAAGAGCGTCGCTGCCGTGGCGACGACGCTGCTGGCCAGGCCGGTCATCGTGGCGATCACGACTTCGCCGCTGCCGAGCGCGTGCAGATCGCGGATGTCCGCGATCGTCTCGCGGTATTGCTGAAGCGTCCGCCGTATATGCGCGAGCAACGCTTCGCCGGCCGGGGTCGGGCGCATACCGCGAGGCAACCGCTCGAACAGTGGTTGGTCGAGCTCGGCTTCGAGGAGCAGGATCTGCCGGTTGATCGCCGATGGCGCGACATGCAACCGGGCTCCGGCCGCACGGATGGACCCGAGCCGGGCCACCTCGTCGATGTACTGCAGCAATCGCGAGTGGAGCACCGCACCTCCTGAGCAATGTGTGCGAAAAAAGAGTACACGTCGTGCGAAAACGGATGCTTGTCAGCAACGGTGCCGATCGCGTTCTATCAGTACCAGGCGATGGGGCCGCGCAGCGGCCGCCTTCACCCCGCAAGTACATGAACATCGACGTGAGGACCGCAGTGCTCCAACAAGATTCGACGACCGACACGCCACGCACAGACGTGGCCGCCCAGGACGATCACGTACGGACGATCTTCGGCATCCTGGAGGGCGAGCGGGAAGCCGACCTGCTGCTGCGCAACCTCAACATCCTCGATGTGCACAGCGAAACCGTCTATCCCGGATCGCTGCTGGTCCACGGGCAGCGCATCATCGCACTGAACCCGGACGAATCGATCGTGCGGGTCCGCGAAACCTTCGACGGCGAGGGCCTTTACGCCATCCCGGGCCTGATCGATGCCCATCTGCACTTCGAATCCCAACTCGCGCACCCGGCGGCGTTCGGCGAAGCCATCGTGCCCAGCGGAACGACGACGGTGTTCGGGGAGACCCTCGACTTCGCCAGCGCGGCGGGCGCGGAAGCAGTCGACGCCGCTCGCGCGCTGTTCGCCGACCACGACAAGCTCCCCTACCGGCTCTACGCCTTCGCACCGGGTAAGAAGACCTCGCCCGAAGTCACGGAGGCGATGCTGGCGATGGACCCGGTCATCGGATTGGGAGAGCTGGCCCACCTGTCCTACATGACCGGCAACGCCGACGATTTCCGTAAGTCAGCGCTCGGCCGGGCGAACGCGGGATTCGTGAACTGCCACTGGGGTGTCACGTCCCTGACGGACATGCTGCTCAACTACATGCCCGCGATCGGCGTCGACAACAACCACGACGTCTGGAACGAAGACGACATCGAGAAAAGCATCCGCTATGGCCTGAACACTCAGATCAAGTTCGGCGTCGGTAGCCCCGAGGTCATTCGAACCATGTTGCGCGCCATCGTGAAGCGCCGTTGGCCTGCCGAGAACTTCGCGCTCTGCGCCGACAACATCTCGGTGGACCGAGTGCTGCGGCAGGGCCACATCGACTGGGTCGTGTCCTTGGCGGTCGAGATGGGCATGCCGCCGATCAAAGCCATCAAGATGGGCACGCTCTACGCCGCGCGCTCGTTCCACAAGGACCGCGACCTGGGCTCACTGAGCCCGGGACGATTCGCCGACATCGTCCTGACCGACAGCCTCGCCGAAATCAACCCCCGCTACGTGTTCAAGGGCGGCGAACTCGTCGCGAAGGACCGCAAGCTGCTCGCCCCGGTCCGCATCGACTACTCGGTCCTGGCCAAGAAACCGAAACCCGGCCTCGGCGACCTGCGTGCCGAGCAGCTCGATCTCGCCCCACTAGAGCTGTCCGACAACGGAACTCAGGCGAAGGTGCTGCTCTTCGACGTGTACGGGCGCGGGCATCTCAAGTTCGCGCAGGAGGTGTGGGTGCCGTATCGCGACGGCGCGGTCGTACCCGAACACGAAGGCGCGCGACTCAACCGGATCTCCATCGTGCAGCGCTACGCCGACGGTGCGCGGCACATAGTCAACGGCCTGTTCAAGGGCGTCTCGATCGACCGCGGCGCAGTCTCCACTTTCTGGCCCGCGCCATCGGCCTACTTCGTGGTCGTCGGCACCGACAGCGCCGAGATGTGCGACAACCTCGAGCAGCTCGACGGTCTCGTCGGCGGCTGTGTCGTGACGGCGGACCGGCGGGTGAAAGCCGTTCTGCCGCTGGACTTCTATGGCGTCATGGCCGACATGGACCTCGCCGAGCTCGTCGAGGCGACCCGCTCGATCGACGACGCCTTGACGGCGCTGGGCAATCACAACGAGGGCGAGCCGGTGGTCAACAAACTCTTGACGCTGTTCATCTCCCTCGACCGCTTCGGATTCATGAAATAACCCCGGGACTTCCCCGCTACCGCGACAGAGATGCGACCGTCATGCAGCACGACAAAGACGCAGGAGTCGTCGACACCGGAAACAAGGTGCGGCGCTGGATCACCTACGTTGCCGGAATCTATATCCTGACACTTGGCCTCAGCCTGGCCATCCGGGCGGGGATCGGCATCTCCCCGCAGAGCAGCCTCACCCGCACGATGACGCTGGTGCTACCCCCGCTCAGCCAGGGCACTTTCAACCTCATACTCGAGGTCATCATGCTCATCCTGACCTTCCTGGTCAGGCCGAGGGCATTCAGGGCGAGCAACCTGCTTTCCATGATCCCGGCGCTGGTCCTGGCCTTCTTGCTCGACTTCAACCTGATGCTCACCGAATGGATCGAGGTCGAGCCGTACCTGGCCGATCTGGTGCTGCTGTTCGTCGCCGACGCGATGCTGGCATTCGGCCTCTTCCTGATGATCCGCGCCAATCTGGTGCTGATGCCCATCGATCTGTTCGTCAACACCATCCAGCAGAAGACCGGCCGGAAGTGGGGAAACATCAAGACGGTATTCGACTGCACCTTGCTTGCCCTTTCGGCGGGCATCGGGCTGATGTTTCTCGGCGCGCCGCATTTCATTCGCGAAGGCACCATCATCAACGCGGTCCTCGTCGGACAGTATGTGAAGGCATACTTCTTCCTGTACAAGAAGTTCGCGGCGCGGAAGGCGCTCGCCCCGGCTGCCACCGGTCTCCGTGAATCCGCTTGACCGATGGCTTTCCGCGACGTAATTTTGAGCCTACCGAATCCTGAGCCGCCGGAAGGGAGCGAAGTCGGATGTCGACCGCCTCTGACCTGCGTCGCCTCGCTCACCGGACCGCTTGGATTCCGGGTCGCATAGCCCACGGCTGCTGAGCAGACCTTTCCCGGCGTGCCCAATCGTGGCCCCGGCATCTTCCGATCTGTCAGCACCCGCAGCACGTCGACCCGTGCTGATTGCGCGCCGGCTTCTCCGGGCTGCGCTATCGAAGTAGAAAGCTGTAGAAATGGCGAGTTGGGTAATCACATCCACCGACCACCGAAATGATCACGTGTCATGGTAGCGGCGCGAATCACGGTCAATGGAAAGGCAATACCGATCGCACCGGCGGCACCCCACACGACCGTCCTGGATTTCCTGCGAGAAAGCGGCCTCACCGGAACCAAGGAAGGCTGCGCCGAAGGGGAATGCGGCGCGTGTTCGATCATGGTCGCCCGCCCGGGCACCCGGCAACCCACTGATTGGGTCGCGATCAACTCCTGTTTGGTCCCGGCGGCCGCCTTCGATGGTCAGGAGATCGTCACCGCCGAAGGACTCGGCGTCGCCGGCGCACCGGGGACGGCCGCCGCGCTGCATCCGGTGCAACAGGAGATGGCGGTGCGGGGTGGCTCGCAATGTGGTTACTGCACACCGGGATTCGTGTGCAGCATGGCCGCCGAATACTACCGTCCCGACCGCCGCACTCCCGCGGATCCGGCAGGCGCCGAGCCGGATACCTACTCCGCCGAGCACGGCCCCAATGGCTTCGACCTGCACGCACTGAGCGGAAACCTGTGCCGCTGCACCGGATATCGCCCGATCCGGGACGCGGCATACGCCGTCGGCACACCGCACGCCGACGATCCGCTCGCCAGCCGGCGCGCGCTGTCCCCGCCCGAACCGGTTGCCACCGAATACACCACGAACGGCCGCACGTTCCGGAGGCCGGAAACCCTGCGCGAAGCAGCGCGGTTGTTGCGGGATCGGCCCGACGCGGTGCCCGTCGCGGGTTGCACAGACTGGGGCGTGGAGGTGAATATCCGGGCCCGGCGGGCGGATTACGTGATCGCGATCGATCGCCTCCCTGAATTGCGGGGTCTGCGCGTGGAACCGAACAGCATCGATATCGGGGCCGCCCTGTCGCTCACCGAGATCGAACAACGCCTCGACGGCCGGGTACCGCTGCTCACGGAGTTGTTCCCGCAGTTCGCCTCCCGGCTCATCCGCAATGGCGCGACGCTCGGCGGCAACCTGGGTACCGGCTCGCCCATCGGCGACGGTCCGCCCGCGCTGCTCGCGCTCGGCGCATCGCTGGTGCTCGCCGATGCCGACGGTGAGCGCGAGGTCGACCTCGCCGGCTATTTCACCGGCTACCGGCGCACGATACGCAGGCCGGACGAGCTGATCCGCGCCGTGCGCATCCCGTTGCCGCTGGCGCCGATGGTGGCGTTCCACAAGATCGCCAAACGTCGCTTCGACGACATCTCCAGCGTGGCAGTGGCTTTCGCCTTGGACATCGAGGACGGGATGGTCCGGGCGGCGCGCATCGGCCTGGGTGGCGTCGCCGCCACTGCGATCCGTGCCCGGGCGACCGAAGCCGCGCTCACGGGCCGGCCCTGGTCGGCGGAGACTGTCGAAACCGCCACCCGGACACTGCGTTCGGAAGGTACGCCGCTGGACGATCATCGTGCCAGCGCCGAATACCGCTCCGCCATGCTCGGTCAGAGCCTGCGAAAGCTGTACGCACAGAGCACAAGCGAGGTCGAGTGATGAGTCAGCTGTCGCAGCGACCGGCCAACCCGGTCGTCGGTGTCCCGATGCCGCACGAGAGCGCGTCTCTGCATGTCACCGGCGCCGCGCTGTACACCGACGATCTGGTACATCGCACCAAGGACGCGTTGCACGCCTACCCGGTGCAGGTCATGCACGCGCACGGACGGATCACCGCACTGCACACCGAGGCCGCGCTGGCCGTGCCGGGCGTGGTGCGGGTGCTCACCGCCGCCGATGTACCCGGCGTCAACGACGCCGGGATGAAACACGACGAGCCGCTGTTCCCGGACCGGGTCATGTTCTACGGCCACGCGGTGTGCTGGGTGCTCGGCGAGACCCTGGAGTCCGCCCGCTCGGGTGCGGCTGCCGTCACCGTCGAACTGGACGAGCAACCCGCACTGATCACGCTGACCGAGGCCATTGCGGCCGAGAGTTTTCACGGCGCCCAGCCGACGGTGCACTGTGGCGACATCGACACCGGCTTCGCCGAAGCGGCGCACGTGTTCAGCGGCGAATTCCAATTCGCCGATCAGGAGCACTTCTATCTCGAGACGCACGCCGCACTCGCGCACGTCGACGAGAGCGGGCAACTGTTCGTGCAGAGCAGTACCCAGCACCCCTCGGAGACCCAGGAAATCGTCGCGCACGTGCTCGGCCTGCACAGCCACGAGGTGACCGTGCAGTGCCTGCGGATGGGTGGCGGCTTCGGCGGCAAGGAGATGCAGCCGCACGGATTCGCGGCGGTCGCGGCGCTCGGCGCCCTCCGGACGGGGCGGCCGGTTCGCGTGCGGCTCAATCGGACTCAGGATATGACGATGTCCGGCAAGCGGCACGGGTTCCATGCCCGGTGGCGGGTCGGGTTCGATGCCGACGGGCGGCTGCGCGCATTGGACGCGACCTTGACCGCGGACGGCGGCTGGAGCCTGGATCTGTCCGAACCGGTGCTGGCCCGCGCCCTGTGCCACATCGACAACATCTACTGGATCCCCAACGCGCGGATCGCCGGTCGCATCGCGAAGACCAACAAGGTGTCCAACACCGCTTTCCGTGGCTTCGGCGGCCCGCAGGGGATGCTCGTCATCGAAGACATCCTGGGCCGGTGCGCACCACTGCTCGGCCTGGACCCGACCGAGTTGCGGGAGCGCAACTTCTACCGGCCGGGTCAGCACACGCCCTATGGGCAGGAGGTGCTCGACGCCGACCGGATCTCGCGGACCTGGCAGGAGGTGCACGAGCGGGGCGACATCGCCGAACGCCGCCGGGAGATCGCGGTATTCAATGCCGCACACCCGCACACCAAACGCGCCTTGGCGATCACCGGGGTCAAGTTCGGGATTTCGTTCAACCTCACCGCCTTCAACCAGGGCGGCGCCCTCGTCCTGATCTACAAGGACGGTTCGGTGCTGATCAACCACGGTGGCACCGAGATGGGCCAGGGTCTGCACACCAAAATGCTCCAGGTCGCCGCGACTACCCTCGGCATACCGTTGCACAGAGTTCGCTTGGCGCCGACTCGGACCGATAAAGTGCCCAACACATCGGCCACCGCGGCGAGCTCGGGCGCCGATCTCAACGGCGCTGCCGTGAAGAACGCCTGCGAGCAGCTCCGGACGAGGTTGTTGCAGGTGGCCGCCAGACAACTGGGTGCGGGCGCGGCCGATATCCGCATCGTCGACGGCGTCGCGCGTTCGCTCGGCAGTGACCGCGAGCTGGACTGGGACCGGCTCGTGCACACCGCGTACATGCAGCGAGTTCAATTGTCCGCGGCCGGTTTCTACCGCACCGAAGGACTGCACTGGGATGCGCAGGCGTTCCGCGGCACCCCGTTCAAGTACTTCGCCTACGGCACCGCCGCGTCCGAGGTGGAGGTGGACGGCTTCACCGGCGCCTACCGCATCCGGCGAGTGGACATCGTGCACGATGTCGGCGACAGCCTCTCGCCGCTGATCGACATCGGCCAGGTCGAGGGCGGATTCGTGCAGGGCGCAGGTTGGTTGACCCTGGAGGACCCGCGGTGGGACACCAGCGACGGGCCCGGCCGCGGTCGGCTGCTGACGCAGGCGGCAAGCACCTACAAGCTGCCGAGCTTCTCGGAGATGCCCGAGGTTTTCCACGTGACGCTGCTGGCGAACGCCACCGAGGAGGGTGCGGTGTACGGGTCCAAGGCGGTCGGCGAACCACCGTTGATGCTGGCGTTCTCGGTGCGAGAAGCGTTGCGGGAGGCCGCCGCGGCCTTCGGACCCGCCGGGATCAGCCTGGAGCTTGCCTCTCCCGCCACACCGGAGGCGGTGTACTGGGCCATCGAAACAGCCAGGAGCGGCAGCCGAGACCACGACGTCAGCCAGAGCACCATCAGCGCAAGCACTTTCAGCAGTGTCTGACTCGACCTGGATCGCCGCGGTCGCGCGATTGCGGGCCCGCCGCGAACCCGGCGGGCTGGTGACCGTCGCGACCGTCCGTGGGCACGCGCCCCGCCGGGCCGGTGCCAAACTCGTTGTGGGACAGACCGAGACGTGGGGATCGATCGGCGGGGGCAATATCGAGGCCGTCGCGATCGATCGGGCCCGCGAGCTGATGAACCTGCCCGATGCGGAGCCGGAACTGCTGGAATTCGCGTTGAACGACAAGGTCACCAACCGTCACGGCGTGCAGTGCTGCGGCGGAGCGGTCACCGTACTGCTCGAACCACTGCCGGTGGGCCCCGCCGTGGCGATCTTCGGGATCGGGCACGTCGGGCTGGAACTGGCACGCGTCCTGGCCCGCCACGACCTCGATCTGCATCTGATCGATACCCGCCCCGATGTACTCACCACCGAACGGCTCCGCGTGCTCGGGGATGCGGTGGCACAGATCCACGTGCACCACACGCCGCTGCTGCCGGAGGAAGTACTCGCGGAATTACCGCCCGGAACGCACATCCTGATCATGACCCATGATCACGCCGAGGACGCCGCGCTGTGCGACGCCGCTTTGCGCGTAACGGGTCTCGGCTCGATCGGCCTGATCGGATCGGCTGCCAAATGGGCGCGGTTCCGGCAGCGCTTGGCAACCGAAGGCGGTCACGACAACACTACTATCGACCGGATCACGACGCCGATCGGTCTGACCGAGATCACCGGCAAGGAACCGGCCACGATCGCGGTGAGCGTCGCGGCAGACCTGCTCTTGACCTTTGACAAGCACCGCCACTGAGCGGCAGACGCCGCGGGCCCGACCAGCAGATGCCGGCCGGGCCCAGGCAAGGCGCACTGCGCGTCAGGCCGCCTTCCCTTCTGTGGCGGGCGAGGCCGCGCCCATTACGACGCGAGGCAGGATCGCAGACCGCGGGTGAGTTCGGCGCGATCGAGGTCACGGCCGATGAAAACGACTTTGCCGGTGTGGTTTTCGCCCTCACACGGAGCCGACGGCCGGATCTCGAAGGAGGTGTGGATGCCCTGCAGGATGAACCTGCGGGTGTCGTCCTCGACCGCGAACAGCCCCTTGATGCGGTACACGTCCTCGCCCCGTTCGGCGAGATGGGTAGCGAGCCAGGACTCCAGCGCGTGCGGATCGATCCGGCCGTCGAGTTCGACGCCGACCGAGGTCAGGTCCGGGTCGTGCTGGTGGGTATCCTCGTCGAGCCAGTGCGGATCGCCGGCCATGGTGCGGGCCATGTCGAACGCGCCGATACCCAGCACATCGGCAAGATCGACCGCGGCATACTCGGAGGTGATGATGTCCGCGGTGGCGTTGATCGCCCGAACCGAATCCTGCACCGCAAGAACGGATTCGGCATCGACCAGGTCGACCTTATTGATCACGATCCGGTCCGCGAAGGCGATCTGATCGAAGACCTGAGAGCCGACGCCGTGGTGATCGACCTCCGCGAGATGCGCACGCACATGCTTGGCGTCCACCAGCGTGACGATCGCGTCGAGGGCGAAGTGCCGCGCGATCTCCTCGTCCACGAAGAAGGTCTGGGCGACCGGATTGGGATCGGCCAGCCCACTGGTCTCGATGAGAATGCGATCGAAACGGTCGCTGCGCGCCAGGAGTGAATGCAGGATCTCGATCAGGTCGGTGCGCGCGGTGCAGCACAGGCAGCAGCCATTGCTCATCTCGATGATCTTCTCGTCCGCGTTCAGGACGAGATCGTTGTCGATGGGGATCTCGCCGAATTCGTTCTCGATGACTGCGATTCGATGGCCGTGGTTGGCCGTCAGGATGTGATTGACCAGGGTGGTCTTCCCCGAACCGAGAAATCCGGTCAGGACGGTTACCGGGATTTTGGCATTGTCAGGCATGAATTCCTCCGGTTGGTGTGCTCGGTGCGAGAATCAGTCGCGCATGGGCCAGCGCGTCCGCCGAGATTTCGATCCGCTTGCCGTCGAAGTCCGGGCCGCGCGTCGCGTCGAGCCCCATGCGGGATGTGATCCCGTCGCTGGTCGAGGATGGATCCAGGGGTGATCCGGGAAGTCCGTCGGCGAGCAGGATGTCGCGGTGCGGCTGGAAGTGGGTCGCCAGCGCCCACAGCACCGCCGCGTCATCAGTGAGGTCGATATCGCTGTCGACGGCGACGACTGTTTTGACGTACGGATCCCAGCCGAGCAAACCGAGCATGACCTGCCGGGCTTGTCCCGGCCTGCGTTGCCGCAGTGCTACATAGCAGTGGAAATGGGTTCCGGACGTCGGGTAGTGCACAGCGGTCACATCCGGGAACCGCGCTTTGAGCTTCTCCGCCATCTCCGACTCGCGTGGAATTCTGGCCAGGTTGAGGTGCTCTGCGGTGTTGCCGCCTTCGACGTCGAACAGGATCGGGTTCCGCCGGCGCATGATCGAGGTGACCCGAATCAGGTTGTTGGTGGACCGATTCGAGGAGTAGCCGGAGAATTCACCGAACGGGCCCTCCGCTGCGTGCGCGCCGGGGTCGATCGTGCCCTCCAACACGAAATCCGACCAGGCAGGCACCGCGATGCCGTGCTCCGGAGTCGGTACGACCTCGAGTGGCTCACCCAGCAGGCCACCGGCGATCGAGCGTTCGTCGACCTCGTAGCCGACCCGCGCGGACGCGGCGAGCATGAACAACGGATGGCCGCCGATCACCATAGCGACCGGCATCGGCTCCCCCCGGTCCGCGTAGCGCGCCAGGATCCGCCACAGGTCTCCCCGTGAATGCAGACTGGTCGCTAATTCGTTGGGCGAGTGGACCATCGAGCGGTGATAGCTCAGGTTTCCGGTACCGGTATCGGGATCCGCCGCGACGATGATGCCGCTGGTGATATAGGGCGCCCGGTCCGAGGCGAAGTGCCGCAGCATCGGCACCGTCGCCAGGTCGACGTCCGCGCCGGTGTGCACGACCTCGAGGATCGGCCCCGAATCGACGTGCCGCAGGGGCAGCGGCCGGGCCGCCCGCGCCGCGAACGCCTGGTGCAGACTCTCCGGTCCCACCTCGAGCAGGCGCGCGATCCGGCGGCGCGAGGCGAACACGTTGCTCACCACGGGCACGGAGACGCCATTCACCTTGCGGCACAACAGCATTTCGTCCCGGCCCCGGGCGGCGAGGGCGTAGATCAAGCCGGTGACGCCCTGATCCGCCGAGATCGCGTCGTCGACGGACAGTACGTCCTCGGGGTGTGCCGCGAGGTATTGCTCGACAAAGGCGTGCGGGTCCTGTCGTGGGGACAGCTCGGAATACGTCATCGGACGGCCCCTGCGGTCAACTGGGTGGCGGATCCCGCTCCGTGCCAACGGCGATACAGGTCGTGTTCGAGGCCGAATTGGTCGAGGATTTTGCCGCTCACGTGCGCGAGCAGGTCCTCGATGGACGCCGGCCGCTGATAGAACGCGGGCACTGGGGGCAGCACGATCGCCCCGGCTTCGGTCACGGCCGTCATATTGCGCAGGTGCACGAGGCTCAGCGGTGTCTCGCGGGTGACCAGCACCAGGCGTCGGCGCTCCTTGAGACAGACGTCGGCGGCTCGGGTGAGCAGATCATCGGAGTAGCCGTGCGCGATACCGGCCAGCGTCTTCATCGAGCAAGGCACCACGACCATGCCCATGGTGAGGAAGGATCCGGAAGCGATGGCCGCCGCGATATCCCCGCGTTGGTGATAGACGTCCGCGAGCCCGGCCAGATCGTCGGCGCGCAGGCCGGCCTCGAGGTCGAGAGTGCGGTGCGCCGCGCGGGAAACCACCAGGTGGGTCTGCACCGTGTGCAACCGGGCGAGGGCGGTGAGCAGGTGGACGGCCAGGTGCGGTGCGCTGGCGCCGGTGACTCCGATGATCAGGCGCGGCCTGCCGGGCGGGCCGGCACCGTCTGGGTATTCGTCGGTCATGACGGTCTCTCTGTGGGCGGGCTGGCTGTGGAATGGCATGTGCGAGGGCCTAATCGGCCGGCCTACGCGTGGCGTCGCGATCGCGGCGACGGGCGTGGAAGACGAGATTGAGCACGACCGCCAGCACGGTGCCGGTGGCGACGCCGCTTTTGAAGAACACCTCGGCCATGGTGGGCAGTTGCTGATAGAAGCGCGGCGCGTACGCGGGAATCACACCGATGCCCAGCGACAGCATGACGAGCATCAGGTTGCTGGACCGATCGAAATCCACCCGCGACAGAATCCGGATGCCGGAGACGGTCAACGCCCCGAAAGTGACCACCGCGGCCGCCCCGATCACCGGTTCCGGGATCGCGGCCGCCACCCGCCCGACGGGCTGAACAATGCCCAGCACCAGCAGCAGCACCCCGACGAGCGCCACCGGATACCGGCTCCGCACCCGGGTCAGCGCGATGAGGCCGATGTTCTGGCCGAAGGTGGTGTAGACGAAGCCATTGAACACACCGCTCGATGCCGTCATGAGGCCGTCGACGCGGAGCAGTCGGGCGATGTCGTCCGGCCCGACCGGCTTGCCCACCACCTCGCCGACGGCCAGTCCTTGTCCCGCGCCTTCGACCATCAACACGAAGACGATGACGAGAAAGAGCAGGATCGACGGAAGATGGAATTGCAAGGCGCCGAAGTGCATCGGGCTCATCATTCCCACGATCGGCCCCGCGCCGGTGTGGGCGAGGCTGCCCACACCGGTCGACCATCCGACGATCGCCCCGGCGACCAGTGCCAAGAGAATGGACAGCTGCCCGGCGATGCCACGGAACAGTCGCCGGAACACCACCATCGAAGCCATGGTGAAACCCGCGAGCGCGAGATGGCTCAGCCGGCCGTAATCGGGATCGCCGGGATCGGACCCCGCGATGAGCCGTACTCCGACCGGGATGAGCGTCAGGCCGATGAGTGCGATGACCGTGCCGGTCACCACCGCGGGAAACAGGCTCAGCAGCTTGCTGAAGTAAGGGGCGACCAGCACCCAGATCACGCCGGCGACCAGCAGTGAGCCGTAGACGGTCGGAAGTCCCTGGTCCTGGCCGATCAGCACCATCGGCACGATGCCGCTGGATGCCGCACCGACCACCAGCGGCATCCGGATGCCGAATTTCCACAGCCCCAGCGCTTGCAGCAAGGTGCCGACGCCGGCGAGCACGAGGTCGGTGCTGACCAGGTCGGCGATCTCCGCGGCGGACAGGCCCAGGGCCGTGCCGACCACGATCGGGACCACGATGACGCCCGCGTACATGACCAGCGCGTGCTGCAGCGCCAAGAGCACCATCGACGTGAACGGCAGCCGCTCGTCGACCGGGGACGCTTCGACCGGTTCGGGCGAGTGTTCCGCTGTCATGACAGTTCCCGACTGGTGGGCTGAGCATCGGGTGCGGGTTCGCCTGGGGCCGAACCGTTCTCCGCGGTGCTGACCGGGTGGCCTGCCTCGGCACGATCCGGGTCCGGTCGGCTCGCCTCGGCGTGGCCGGGTTGCGCGTCGTCGAGCTCCGTATGGTCGAGCTGGTCCCGCGGGATCCCGTTGAGCAGCAGATTCAGCAGGAACGCGGCGATGCCGCCGGCGGCGATGCCGCTGGTGAGCACGGTCTGCAGCGGGCCGGGCAAGTGCGCGTAGAAGTCCGGATTTCCGACCGGCATGAGTCCGAATCCGAAAGCGATAGCCACAATCAGATGGTTTCGCGGTCGGGTGAAGTCCGCCGCCATCATGAACTTGATGCCGATCGCGCCGACGGTGCCGAACATGACCATCCCGATCCCGCCGAGTACCGGCCCCGGCAAGGAGGCGACCACCGCCCCGAGCTTGGGCATCAGGCCGATGATCACCAGGATCGCCCCTGCGGTCGCCACGACATAACGGCTCATGACCCGGGTGATGCTGACCAGTCCGACGTTCCCGCCGAACGTCACGAAGGTGAAGCTGCTGAATATCCCCGCGATCGCCGTACCCACACCGTCCGCGCGCAGTGCGCGAGCGATATCGGGTGGGCCGACCGCGCGCCCCACCACCACGCCGGTGGCCAGCGTATCGCCCGTCGACTCCACCATGTTGACCACCTGCACGACGAGCATCGGCAGAATCGCGGCGAGCACGAAGGTCGGCGTACCGAACGAAAATGGTTGTACCACACCGAATATCGGTGCGTCGGCGGTCGCGGAAAAGTCGGTCAGCCCGAGCGGCCAGGCCACCGAGGTCCCGACGACCAGCGCGATGAGAATGGCGAAGCGGCCGATGGTAGGACGAGCGACTCGCTCGAGGAGCACCACCAGCACGATGGTGCCCAGGGCGAGCAGCAATCGTTTGGCTCCGCCGTGGCCGGCCGCCGTCGCGGATCCGGCGATCAGGGTCGCCGTCTTCGGCACCAGCGAGAAGCCGATGATCGCGATGGTCGTGCCGGTCACGATGGGCGGGAAGAACCGGGTCAGTTCGGCGAACCAGGGCGCGATCACCCAGGTGAGCACGCCGACCACGATGGTCGCGCCGAAGACCGCGGGCAGACCGGCGCTCGTGCCCACGATAATGGCCGGCGCGATACCGGTGAAGGTGGAGCCCATGACGATGGGCAGCTTGACGCCGACATTGAACAGGCCGAGGGTCTGCAGCAAGGTGGCCAGGCCGCTGACGAAGACGTTCGCGGTGACCAGCGTGGTGATCTGGGCCGGGGACAGGCCGATGCCCAATCCGATGACCAGCGGTAGCGTGACCATGCCCGAGTAGGCGACGATCACGTGCTGCACAGCGAGTGGAACCAGGTGGCGCAGTGGCGGGACCGTGTCGACGGGGTCTCTCGACCCTGCGGTAGCACTACGGGCGCGGAATTTCATGACTGCTCCCGGCCCCACGGCATGCGCAGTGCCGTCATGCCCGCGCGGGCGACGAGTCGTTCGGCCCGGTATTGCGCCTGTGCCATCGCCGCTGCTTCGTCGACCAGCAGGCACCGGCCCTTGTCGTAGACGATTCGCCCGCCGACGATCGTGGTCTCGACGTCCGAGCCGCGCGCCGCGTAGACCAGCGAGCTCACCGCGCGGTGCAGCGGGCGCAGATGCGGCCGGTCGAGGTCGACGACGATGATGTCGGCGAGCCGGCCCGGTTCGAGCACGCCGGCGTCGATACCGGCGTACTGCGCGCCCGCGCGGGTGGCGAGGACGAGCGCGTCTTCGGCGCGCGCGGCGGTAGGGTCCAGGGTGGCCAGCCGCTGCGCGAAGATCGACAGCTTCATCGCCTCGAACAGGTCTTGCCGGTGCCCGCAGCTGGGCCCGTCGCTGCCGAGAGCGACTGTGGCGCCGTACTTTCGGAGTTCGCCCAGCCGGATTGTGCCCGAGGCGAGATAGGCATTCGAGGCCGGATTGTGCGCGACCCCGGCGCCGGCGGCGCCGACCTGTTCGATTTCGTGCTCGTCGAGCCAGATGGCGTGGGCCAGGGTCGCCCGGTGGTCGAGCAGACCCTCCTTGTCCAGCCATTGCACCGGCCGTAGCCCGTACTCCTCGACGTAACTCGTTGGGTCACCGCTGCTCTCGCAACAATGGGTATGCCATCGAGTGTCGAACTCCGCGGCGAGTTCGACGCAACCGCGCACCACCTCCTGATCCACATAGGTGAGGTTCAGGGGCGCGGGCCACACTTCGACCTTCGAGCCGCGCGGGCGATGCTGCATCACTTCGCGAGTGATCGCGAGTTCGTCGGCGTTGCTGTATCGGAACAATCCCGACGGCTGGCCGCGCCGGGCCGCGATCGCGGTGCGCTCGCCGATCACTCCCCTGGCGACCGCACCGCGCAGACCGGCGTCCTCGATGACGTCGGCGACTGCGAGCGTGGTGGCCGCATCGCTTGGCGCGTAATGGTTGTCGATGACGGTGGTGGTGCCGGCGCGCAGCGCCTCGACCGCGCCGAGGCGGGCCGCCGCGACCGCGTCCTCGCGGGTCATCTCGATCGAGTAGGGCCACATGAACTCACACAGCCAGGGCACGATCGACATGCCCTCGCCCAGCCCGCGGGCCAGCGCCTGGGACAGATGGTTGTGGCCGTCGACGAAGCCGGGCAACACGGCCCGGCCGCCGCAGTCGATGACGGTGTCCGCACGCCAGTCGGCGAGTTCGGACGCGGGGCCGACCGCGACGATCCGCGAACCGGAGACGGCGACCGCGCCGGGTAGGTGGACGTTGCGGGCGTCGTCGACGGTGATCACCGTTGCGCCGGTGAGCAGAAGATCGCAGCGTTTGGGGGATGGAGGTGCCATGGCCGCCTCTGCCTTTCCCAGGCGGCCGAGCCGCCTCAAATCCGTGAGCGAAGGGAGATGACTCCCGGCCAGGGCAGAACCCTGGCGATCGCCGAACGGTTTAACCCAGGATCGGGAGGTCACCGGCAGTGCGACTTGGCCGCTAGGACCATCGCAAATACATGTAAACCTGGCACGCACTCTGCTGTCAACCCTTGATTTCGTCGCAGCCTGGTTACGCGGCGCGGAATGATAACCCACCTGAACTGCGGAAACATGAAAATTAAGCGATCGAATATTACATGCAATCTGTTGACACATTCGGGGGCCTTGTGCTGAACTCGGTGCCATCGAGTCGGCGTCGGGCCGGCTCGCCGCCGCGTCCATGAAGCGGCCCGTAGGTGCGGTATCTCGCGGCCGGGGATCTCATCCCGACCTGATCAAGGAGAGCCACGATGATCATCGATACGCACGTCCATCCGACAAATCTCGTCGACGAGGCGTGGCGTCATACCGGTGAACCATTCACCGGTGAGCGCACTCTCGCCATGATGGACGGCCCATTGTGGATCAATGGCAAGCCGCGCCGGGTAGACGTCAGTTGCATCATGCCGCCACCCGGAAATACGGCCTGGCGTGAGGGAAATCGCAGCGGCCGCGAGGGCATCCGGGATTACCAGGCCTATATCACTTCGCTGGTGCAGAACTATCCGGACCGGTTCGTCGGAAACTTCATCTACAACCCGCGCTTCGGACCGGAGAACGGCGCCGCCGAATTGGCATTCCATGTGCGGGAACACGGCTACAAGATGATGAAGCTCCATGCCAACATGCACTCGTACCGCCCGGATCGGGCGCTGGATTGGCTGCGTCCCGCCCTGCGGGTCTGCGATGAGCTCGGCGTCACGGTGCTCATCCACACCGGCGACGGCCCGTATTCGATTCCGACCCAGTTCTATCCGATCATCCGGGAATTTCCCGGGGTGAACTTCATCCTCGGGCATTTCGGCATCCAAACCGGTGGCGTCTACTGTTTCGAGGCATTCTGGATGATCCAGGATTCGACGAACGTCATCGGCGAATCCGGCTGGTTGCTCCAATCGCGGATCGTGGAATTCGCGAAGGAGATGAAGAAGAGCAAAATGGTTTTCGGCACCGACTCACCGCCGAACGAGCCGGGGATGTGGGCGCGCGAGCTCGAGGTCCTGTGCCACGAGCCGCCCCAGGGGCTGAGTTTGTCCGAGGACGACCTCGAGGGTTACCTGGGCAACAATATGGCGAAACTGCTCGGGCTGGCCCCGACGCCGCCCCCCAAGGACAAGGCCGAGGCCGAGGCGTATCTGCGCGGCGAGGTCCCGCAGGCCTCGGCCACCAATTCACACGCAGATCACTACAGCGGCTACACCCCTTCGGCCTGGGCCGAGGAAGCGGCGTTGGATGCCGCGAAGTAGACGCTAGCGCGGGGTCTCGGCGGGGCGCGTGCGACGGTGTGCGCGCCCCTCCGGATCCGGTGACCCGTCGTCACCGACGAGCAGCGAGAAGTTCCGCCGGCGCGAGGTGCCGCCGGACCGGTCGTCGCGGGTCGTCGCCTGGGACAGCCGCACTCGAAGCCGGGAAATGTGGC
This sequence comes from Nocardia colli, assembly GCF_008704205.1. GTDB lineage: Bacteria > Actinomycetota > Actinomycetes > Mycobacteriales > Mycobacteriaceae > Nocardia > Nocardia colli. The sequence continues at coordinate 995,255 of NZ_VXLC01000003.1, forward strand.
GCCGCGCAACGGTTTCGGCGAACTCCGGATCGCCGGCGACCATCGCGTCGACGATCTGGATGTGTTCGTCCAAGGCGAGCCGGGGAGCGTCCTTACTGCGCCACAGGGAATGCAGTGCGAGGTGCGACCGCCCGGCGATCGGTTCCAGTGCTGCCGTCAGGTGGGCGTTCGCGGCGATGTCGCGCAAGGTGCGGTGAAACCGGATATCCAGTTCGATATGTGCGGCGTTATCCGCGCCGCTGCCGAGGACGCGTTCGTGTTCGGCCACGATCTCGCGCAACGTGGCCACACCGCCCTGGTCGAGGTTCTCGGTCGCCAGCCGCGCGGACAAGCCTTCCAGGTTCTCCCGCACTACATACAGTTGCCGCAGGTCAGCGATATCGACCTTGCTGACCTCGGCGCCCCGGCGCGACACATGGTCGGCCAGACCTTCATAGATCAAACGCTGTACCGCCTCGCGCACGGGAGTGCGACTCACCTCGAGCTGGCGGGCGAGTTCGGGCACGCTGAGCGCCGTTCCCGGCGTCAGTTGATTACGGAGAATCGCGGCCTTGAGGGCCTCGTAAGTGCGATCGGTGAGAAGTTCGCCGGACGCGTTGCTCTCCTGTGCTGGCGACTCGGACATGGCGGCACATCTCCCTTTCCGGCAAGTGCCCGTCATATTACATGCAATTCTCACGACCTCACATTCAAGGAGTCAGCTCATGAGCAGAGCAACCGGCACAGGTCGAACCCGACCACCAGGCACCCCGCAGGCCCGGTGGTCCCGATGACAGCGATGGTGCGTGCCGCCCGGACGCACGAGGGAAAGGGTGTCGGCAGCAGCGCGTTGCGGCCGGACGGGGCGCTCAAGGTGACCGGCGAATTCGCGTATTCGTCGGATCTGTGGATCGACGGCATGGTCTGGGCCACCACCGTGCGCAGTCCGTACGCGGCGGCGCGCATCCGATCGATCGATGTCAGCAAGGCGTTGGCGGTCGACGGCGTGCACGCGGTCCTGACCCACGAGGATGTCCCCGGCGCGAAGACCTACGGGATGAAGGTCGCCGACCAGCCCGTGCTGGCCATCGACCAGGTCCGGTACCAGGGCGAACCGGTGGCGCTGGTGGCCGCGGACCACCCCGAAACCGCCCGGCGGGCCGCCGAATTGGTGACGGTCGACTATGACCTGATGGAACCGGTCACCGATGCCGAGCGGGCCCTCGATCCGCAGACCCGGTCCATTCACGATGGGTCGAATCTGGTGCGGCACGTCAAGATCCGCCACGGCGATATGGACAAGGCGCGCGCACGAGCAGAGGTCGTGGTCGTCGGCGACTACGAGGTGGGGATGCAGGATCAAGCCTTCCTCGGCCCCGAATCGGGTCTCGCCGTTCCGGCCGCCGATGGCGGAGTGGATCTGTACGTCTCCTCGCAATGGCTGCACAAGGATCTCGAACAGCTCGCTCCCTGTCTCGCGCTACCGCCGGATAAAGTCCGGCTGACCATGGCGGGGGTGGGCGGCGCCTTCGGTGGCCGCGAGGATCTGTCGGTGCACGTCCATGCCTGCATGCTGGCGCTACACCTCGGCAAGCCGGTGAAGATGGCGTACAACCGCTACGAATCGTTCTTCGGCCATGTTCATCGGCATCCCGCGAAGATGCGCTACGAGCACGGCGCCACCCGGGACGGCCGGCTCGTCTACGTCAAGGCACGGCTGGTGCTCGACGGCGGGGCCTACACCTCGACCTCCCCGGTCGTGATCGCGAACGCCTCCTACTTCGTGGCGGGGGCGTACGCGGTCGAGCACGCGGAGATCGATGGGCTGGCCGTCTACAGCAACAATCCGCCGTGTGGGGCGATGCGCGGTTTCGGCGCGGTGCAGTCGGCATACGGTTGCGAGTCCAACATGGACAAGCTCGCCCGCGAACTCGGGATGGATCCGCTCGAGTTGCGGCTGAAGAACGCGATGACCACCGGGACCGTACTACCGACCGGCCAGGCGGTCGACGGGCCTGCCCCGGTCCGGGAACTGCTCGAGGCGCTGCGCGCTAGACCGCTGCCGGCGGCGCAGTCGAGCCACGACCTGCGCATGCTGCCGGGCGGGGTCGGCAACACCACGCACGGCGAAGGCCTGCGGCGGGGAATCGGCTATGCGGTGGGGGTCAAGGCAATCGGCTATTCGGGCGGTGTCGACGACATTTCCACGGCCCGGGTGATGCTTTCCGTCACGGCCGGGGAACCGGTGGTGTCGATCCATACCGCCGCGGCCGAATGCGGACAGGGCATCACGACCGTGCAGTCGCAGATCGCGACCACCGAGCTTGGCGTCACCCGAGTGGTGGTGCTGCCTGCCGACACCCAGATCGGCGACGCCGGTTCGGCGTCCGCGTCCCGGATGACCTGGATGTCGAGCGGCGCCGTGCAGGGCGCGTGCCGGCAACTCGCGCGGGAGCTCGTGCGCCGGGCCGCGGCAGCGACCGGTCGAAGCGCCGCCGCGCTCGTCCTTCGGGACAATGCGATCGCCGACGCCGTGACCAATGAATCGGTGGTCCCGATCGCCGATCTGGTCGGAACGGACACCTTGGAACGGGTCTTCGAGTATCACCACCGGCCGACCCAGGGCATCGACCCGGAGCGCGGCCAAGGTGACGCGCACATCGCGTTCGCGTTCTGCGCGCACCGCGCCGTGGTCGACGTCGATGTCGATCTCGGACTGGTGAAGGTCGTCGAACTCGCCGTGGCCCAGGACGTGGGCAAGGCGATGAACCCGATGGCCGTCGAAGGTCAGATCGAGGGCGGCAGCGCGCAGGGCCTCGGCTTGGCACTGATGGAAGAGATCCTGGTGGATCACGAAGGGAAGGTACGCAACCCGTCGTTCACCGACTACCTGATCCCGACCATTCTCGATGTGCCGCCGATGCCGATCACGCTGTTCGAGTTCGCGCACCCGGATTCACCGTACGGACTCAACGGAGTGGGCGAACCACCCACGCTTTCCGCCACGCCCGCCATCCTGAACGCGTTGCGCAACGCCACGGGACTGGACCTGCCTCGGATTCCCGTGCGTCCGAGCGATATCGCGTTGGATCCGGCCAAGGCGTCGTGACCGGCGGCCGGCCCGGACCGGCTACCGCAGCGCGAGCGCCAGAAAGAAACTCGCTCGGTCTTCGAGGCGGGACAGGTCGCGACCGGTCAGGTCTTCGATGCGCTGGATGCGGCTGCGTAACGTGTTGACGTGGATGTGCAGCAGCTCAGCGCATCTGGTCCAGGCGCAGGAGACCTCGATGAACTTTTCCAGGGTGTGCACGAGGTCGGCCCGGTGCAGCCGATCGTAGGTGCGCAGCGGGTGCAGCAGGCGGGTCTGGAATATCAGGCGTACGTCTTCGGGGACCCCGGCCAGTAGCAGCGTCCGGGCGGTCAGCTCGTCATATCCGACGACGCTGTCCCGCCCGCCGCGGCCGGCCGCCAGCCGGCACGCCGAGCGGGCTTGTTCGACCGCTACCCGCAGCCCGGTGCGGTCGACGACGCCACTGACGCCGACCGCGAGCCGACTACCGTGCAATCCGGGCGCCAAAACCGCGACCATCCGAGTGATGTTCTCGACGGCCTCCGGGTGCGCGGGCAGCACTGCGATCGCGTGGCCGCCCACCAGCGCGACCGCCGGCCCGCCGCCGTGCAGGATCTCGCGCAGCAGCGCGCGTAATTCGTTCGGGCGCAACATATCCGCGTCGATCACCGCCGCCACCGCGATATACGCCGCGGCGGACGCGAGACCGGTCAGATCCAGGCGCACCAGGAGGTCCGTGGGTTCGGCCCCGGACACGATCTGCTCGACGAGCTCCTGCGCGAGCCGCACCTCCGCGCGCTGCTCATCGTCGGCACGGGCATGTTCCAGCGCAACGACTGCGGCCAGATCGGTGACCATCGCGACCCGCTCCGCGGGCCATTCGGTGCAGTCGGCCGCGAAGACCAGCAGCCAGTCCCCCGCCCGGACGACGCGGCGCTCATCGACCGCGAAGACACTGCACGGCATCTCGGCATCGCGCAGCACCACGGGCAGGTGCTCCGCCTCGAGAAAGGCGCTGACCGCCCGGGTGGGCGGCGGCGTCGAGCCGGCCACCAGACGACCGGTCGACGACATCACCCAGCAGCGCAGACCGAAGTCGCGTTCGATCAACGTCAGCACCGAGCCGAGCCCGTCGCCGGCCGCCAATTCGCGGTTGTGCCGCAACGCCGCGCGCAGATCCGTGGCGCGCCCAGTGGCGAACATGCGGTTGATGTATTCGGTCACGATCGCGAAACCGACGGTGACCGGCAGCCGGAACAGCGGTATCCGGTGGCGCCTGCAGGCGTCGACGACGTCCTGCGGCACTCCGCCGTACCGAGCCTGGCCCGCGACCAGGCCCGCCACTCCCGCGTCGGCCAGCGCCGACACGAACGATTCGCTGTCGGCAGGATGCTGCCGCCAATGCAACCCGGTGAGCACCAGCTCACCCCCGGACAGGTAACGACGGGGATCGAGCAGATCCGTCGTGACCACCCAGCGCACGAAGCGGTCCTGATCTTCCTCGCCGACAAGGAGTTCCAAGCCCAGGTCAGCCAGGGTGAGCAGGGATCGCAATCGCACAGTAGCCAACTTACCGGCGACGATTCGGAACTGCCGGTGTTCGCCTTCACCATCCGGCCAGACTTTTTGGATCCAGATACTTGCACTCACCTGTCGCGAGTGCTAAAAAATATCTATGCCAGATGGCACAGGTTATCTGGTCCCTCAGATAAAGAATGGAGTGTGTTGGAGGTGGCGACCATGCTGATGCGTACCGATCCGTTCCGTGATCTGGACCGTTTCACGCAACAGGTGTTCGGCACGGCAGCCCGGCCGACGGTGATGCCGATGGACGCCTGGCGTGACGGTGACGAGTTCCTGGTGGAGTTCGATCTGCCCGGGATCGATCCGAAGACGCTGGATCTGGACATCGAACGCAATGTGGTGACCGTGAAAGCGACCCGTCCGCAGCTGGATTCAGAGCGATCGATGATCGCTGCGGAACGCCCCCGCGGAGTGTTCAGCCGCCAGCTGTTCCTCGGCGAGGGACTCGATACCGACCACATCCGCGCCGACTACACCGACGGTGTACTGCGCCTGGCGATTCCGGTCGCGGAGAAGGCCAAACCCCGCAAAATCGAGATCGAACACCGCAACGGCAAGCGCCAGGCTATCGACGCCTGACCCCGCCTGGCGCTTCTCTCGATCTGGAGCCGTTGTTCGCCGAGGTCGAACAGATCCTGTGCGAAGCCCTGGTGCCCGCGCCCAGACCGCCGCGCACACCGGTCCCGGTGCCGGGTCCCCGGAAACGAATCCGTCCGGGGCGATCGCAGTACTACCAGCGATGGCGAGGCCGGCGGCCCGATACCGGGCGGGCCACCCAGCGCGGGCCCCCGCCGCCCCGCTGAGTTCCATCCCGAACAGCTGAATCGATCCGAGTAGAGGGAGGTGATGCCCACATCCGAGTCAATGGAATGAAACGCGTTGGCGGCGAACGCCGCCCACGCAGCACCTGTTGAAAGTCACATCACTCTTCCTTCGTCGCGGGGGTGGGCCGCGCGCCTTTCGGCCCACCCCCGCCCAACTCCCGAACGCCGCAGACGGCGGCCGAAACCGTGAGAAGTGTGGAGGTTGACCATGACCACGATTCCCACCCGCGACGAGGCCGACTACGCCGAACAACTCATCCCGGCCAACCCCGACCGAGCAGCCGACGTCGGCCTGGATACCACGGCGCTCACCCCGCCGACCGAACACCTCGGTGGCGCATTCGATACCGCCGACCTCGCCGACCGTTACGAACAATCTCTGATCATCCCGATACCCGATGACGACTACCCCCTCGCCTACTGACACCTCCGCCGCATAGCCCGCCGTCACGGCGTAGTGGCATGGTTCAACCCCGAGAAAGGGTTCGGTTTCATCCGCCGTGTTCTCCGCCTCCCACGCCCTGTGACCGTTTTACGCGTGACGGACAGATATTCGAGCTGATCTCCAGTAATAGAAGAGGCCCCGCGCCGGATCTCTCCGATGCGGGGCCTCGAGCTGAAAAGAGCTGCTAGACACTACTTTTCAGTCAATCAACAGCACTCTACTTGCAGGCAGCCTTCGCCTCACGCCGACGCCGATGCAAAATCGGCTCCGTGTAACCGTTCGGCTGCTTCGTACCCTCCAGGATCAACTCCTTCGCCGCCTGGAACGCAATGCTGCCCGCGAAGTCCGGGGCCAGCGGCCGGTAGCTCGCGTCGCCCGCGTTCTGCCGGTCAACCACCGGAGCCATCCGCTCCAGGCTGGCCACCACCTCGTCTTCGGAGACGATGCCGTGGCGCAGCCAGTTGGCCACGAGCTGGCTCGAAATGCGCAGGGTCGCACGGTCTTCCATGAGTGCGACGTCCTCGATGTCGGGCACCTTGGAGCAGCCGACGCCCTGGTCGATCCAGCGCACCACGTAGCCGAGGATGGACTGCGCGCTGTTGTCGAGCTCCTGCTGCTTTTCCTCGGCGGTCCAGTTCGGCGCCGCGGCGAGCGGGATCTCCAGGATCTGGTCGACGGTGGCGCGGCGGCCGCCCTTGAGGATTTCCTGCTGCCGCTCCAGCACGTTGACCTGGTGGTAGTGGGTCGCGTGCAGCGTGGCGGCGGTCGGCGAGGGCACCCATGCGGTGTTCGCGCCGGCCTTCGGGTGCCCGATCTTCTGCACCAGCATGTCGGCCATCAGGTCCGGCATGGCCCACATGCCCTTGCCGATCTGCGCCTTGCCGGGCAGTCCGGTGGCCAGGCCGGTGTCGACGTTCCAGTCCTCGTAGGACTTGATCCACTGCTGGGCCTTCATATCGGCCTTGCGGACCATCGGCCCGGCCTCCATGGAGGTGTGGATCTCGTCGCCGGTGCGGTCGAGGAAGCCGGTGTTGATGAACACGACGCGCTCGGCGGCGGCCTGGATACAGGCCTTGAGGTTGACCGTGGTGCGGCGCTCCTCGTCCATGATGCCGACCTTGAGCGTGTTGCGCGGCACGCCGAGCACGTCCTCGATCCGGCCGAACAGCTCGCTGGTGAACGCGACCTCGTCCGGGCCGTGCATCTTCGGCTTCACGATGTAGACCGAGCCGGTGCGGCTGTTCTTCAACTCGGTGTCGCCGCGCAGGGCGTGCGTGGCGATGAGCGAGGTGACCAGGCCGTCGAGGATGCCCTCGGGGATCTCGTTGCCGTCCTTGTCGAGGATCGCGTCGCTGGTCATCAGGTGACCGACGTTGCGCACGAACAGCAGCGAACGACCGTGCAGCACAAGGTCGCTGCCGTCGAGCGCGGTGTAGACGCGGTCCGGGTTCATGGTGCGGGTGAAGGTCTTGTCGCCCTTGCTCACCTTCTCGGTGAGATCGCCCTTCATCAGGCCGAGCCAGTTGTGGTAGCAGAGGACCTTGTCCTCGGCGTCCACCGCGGCGACCGAATCCTCGAAGTCCATGATCGTGGTGATCGCGGACTCCAGCACCAGATCCTTGACGCCGGCGGTGTCGGTGCTGCCGACCGGCGAGGACGGGTCGATCTGGATCTCGATGTGCAGCCCGTTGTGCTTGAGCAGCACGGAAGTCGGCGATTCCGGATCGCCGAGGTAGCCGACGAGCTGCGACGGATCGGCCAGGCCGATCTCGGTGCCGTCCTCCAGGCCGACCTCGAGCTCACCGTCGACGATCTTGTACGAGGTCGAGCCGATGTGCGAGCCGGTGATCAGCGTCGCGGAGTCGTCGAGGAAGTTGCGCGCCCACTCGATGACCTTGTCGCCGCGAACCTTGTTGTAGCTCTTGCCCTTTTCCGCGCCGTTCGCCTCGGAGATGGCATCGGTGCCGTACAGCGCGTCGTAGAGCGAACCCCAGCGCGCGTTGGCGGCGTTGATCGCGAAGCGCGCGTTCATCACCGGCACCACGAGCTGCGGGCCCGCGGTGGTGGCGATCTCGGTGTCCACGTTCTGGGTGGCGATCTGGAAATCGGCGGGCTCCGGACGGAGGTAACCGATTTCGCCGAGGAAGCTCTTGTAGGCGGCCTTGTCGTAGTTCGCGCCGGGATGTTCGGCGTGCCACGCGTCGACCTTGCCCTGGATCTCGTCGCGCTCGGCGAGCAACGCGCGGTTGCGCGGCGCGAGATCGTTGATGACCTGCTCGGCTCCGGCCCAGAACGCGGCGGAATCTACGCCGGTTCCGGGGAGCGCCTCGTTCTCGATGAACTCGTGGAGAACGCTGGCCACCTGAAGCCCGCCGACCTGAATCCGCTCTGTCATCTACTGCCTCACTTCTGAGAAAGCCGGGTGGGAAAGACGCATACATGTTACCCGTGGGTAGTGATACCACCCTGTAGCGGGTCAAACGCGGCGTCTCGCCGATATGTTCCGGCGCGCCGATCGTGAGGGGATCGATCAGTCGGCGCGTCGTGCCTTGTCGGCGGTCGGCCGGACAACTCCTTGATTCTATCGGCGCGGGGATTTAATGTACTGATCGGAACATTTTCCGATCTGCAGGGAGTGTGTGTGTCGCTCACGGACAAGGTCGTCGTGGTCACCGGCGGCAGCCGGGGACTCGGCAAGGAGATGGTGCTCGCGTTCGCCGCGGCGGGCGCGGACGTGGTGATCGCCAGCCGCAAGCTCGACGATTGCGTGGCGCTGGCGGACGAGGTGAAGAACACGCACGGCCGGCGCGCGCTGCCGGTCGCCTGCAATGTCAGCGACTGGGCACAGTGTGACGCGCTCGTCGAGACCGTGTACGCCGAATTCGGCCGGGTCGACGTGCTGGTGAACAACGCGGGCCTCTCCCCGCTCTACCCGAGCCTGGATCAGGTGTCGGAGGCCCTGTTCGACAAGGTGATCGGCGTGAATCTCAAAGGGCCGTTCCGGCTTTCGTCGCTGATCGGCACCCGCATGGCGGCCGACGGCGGGGGTTCGATCATCAACATCTCCTCGATCGAGGCGGTCCGCCCCGCACCGTTCGCGCTGCCCTACGCCGCGGCGAAGGCCGGATTGAACACGCTCACCGCGGGTCTCGCGCAGAGTTTCGGACCGGCGGTGCGGGTCAACACGATTCAGTGCGGCGCCTTCGCCACCGACATCGCCAAGGCCTGGCCGGACGAGATGCGCGCCCAGATCAGCTCGCTCAACGCGCAGCACCGGGTCGGCGAACCCCACGAGATCGTCGGCGCCGCACTGTTCTTCGCCACGGAGGCCTCGGCCTTCTGCACCGGCGCCACCCTCGCACTGGACGGCGGCTGGCGGTGAAAGCACTGACTTACCAAGGCCCGCGGCAGATCTCGTACTCCGACGTGCCCGATCCGATCCTCACCGCGCCGGACAGCGCGATCATCCGGGTCACCGCGAGCGGCATCTGCGGCAGCGACCTGCACATCTACGGCGGCCACGGGTTCACCGACAAGATCGGCTACAGCGTCGGGCACGAGGCGGTCGGCGAGATCGTCGAACTCGGCCCCGAGGTGCGTAGCCTCGCGATCGGTGACCGGGTGCTGGTGTCCGCGTCGGCCGGTTGTAATCGTTGCGCGAAGTGCCGGGTCGGCATCGTCGCGGCCTGCGAGCGCACTCCCCTGGCGATCGACGCCTGCTACGGGCTCGGCGGGGCGCTGCCCGGCGGCCAGGCGCAGTTGCTGGCGGTCCCGCACGCCGAGGGAAATCTGATGCGGCTGCCCGAGGGCGTCAGCGACGCGGCCGCGGTCGTGCTCACCGACAACGCGCCGACCGCCTGGTACGGCGCGCGCCGCGCGCGCATCGCGCCCGGCGACACCGTGGTGGTGATCGGGCTCGGACCGGTCGGGCTGATGGCGATCCAGTCGGCGTTCGCGATGGGCGCGGCCCGCGTGCTGGGCGTCGACCTGATCGCCGAACGCCGCAAGCAGGCCGCCGAGCTCGGCGCCGAACCGGTCGAGGCGGACGACCCGAAGCTCGCCATCCGCGAAATGCTCGGCGGCGGCGCGGATGTCGCGATCGAAGCGGTCGGCGCGGATGCCACCATCAAGCTGGCGATCAGCGCGGTCGGGCATCGCGGCCGGGTGAGCGTGATCGGCGTCAACCAGAATCGCGCGTATCCGTTCCACATGCCGCTGGCCCAGGTCAAGGAGCTCGAATTCCACATCGGGCTGTGCTCGATCCAGTACGAGCTGCCGACCCTGCTGAAGCTGACCGCGGCGGGCCGGCTGCGTCCGGAAGCCGTTGTCACCCATCCGATCCCGATGTCCGACGGCGCGAACGCCTACCAGCTGTTCGACGAACGCGCGGACGGCGTGAGCAAAGTCGTCCTGGACCCGGCCCGATGAGCACCACCGAGGCCGGCCCGTGACCAGCGGTTCCGATATCGCCCCCACCCGCAGGCGCGGCCGCCCGCCCGCCGCCGAATCGACGGCGGGCGACACCCGCGGACGCATCGTGCGCGCCGCGGTGGAACTGTTCGCGGAGAAGGGATTCCACGGCACCGGCGTCGCGGAGATCGGCGACCGGGCCGACGTGCAGCGCGGCGCGCTGTATTACCACATCGGCTCCAAGGAGGAACTGCTCTGGCAGATCCTGCACGACTACATCCAGCTGATGCTGGTCGACGCCGAACGCATCACCGCCGGTCCCGACGACCCGATCACCAAGCTGCGCAAGCTGATCCACAGCCACGTCGGCCTGATCATCGATCATCGCCGCGAGGTCGCGATCCAGCTCCGCGACGTCACCGCGCTCAGCGGCGAACGCGGCGCGCAGCTGCAAGAACTGCGGGACCGAGTGCAACACTGCTGGCAGCGGACGATCGACGCGGGCCACGCCGCCGGACTGCTGCGCACCGACGACCACGTGGTCACCAACAGCGTGCTCGGCATGCTGAACATGGTGACCTTCTGGTATCGACCGCACGGCGGGCACTCCCCCGCCGAGATCGCCGACATCCTCGCGACCACGTTCCTCGACGGCGTGGTGACCACGTCCGACAACCACACGAAAGGCTGACCATGGCTTGGGATTTCGAGACCGACCCGGATTTCCAGAAGAAGCTGGACTGGGCGGCGGAATTCGTCCGCACCGAGGTGGAGCCCCTCGACCTGCTCTACCCGAACCCGTACGACCGCACCGACAAAGCGGCGATGGCGCTCATGCGCCCGCTCAAGGAGCAGGTCAAGGCGCAGGGGCTGTGGGCCTGCCACCTCGGTCCGGAGCTCGGCGGCCAGGGCTACGGGCAGATGAAGCTGGCCCTGCTCAACGAGGTGCTCGGCACCTCGTTCTGGGCGCCGTCGGTATTCGGTTGCCAGGCACCGGATTCCGGCAACGCCGAGATCCTCGCGCACTACGGCACTCCGGAGCAGAAGGCTAAGTACCTGGAGCCGCTGCTGGCCGGTGAGATCGGCTCCTGTTACGTGATGACCGAACCCACCGGCGGCTCGGACCCGACCACGTTCAAGACCACCGCGGTGCGCGACGGCGACCACTGGGTGATCAACGGCGAGAAGTGGTTCAACTCCAACGCGCAGTTCGCCAGCTTCCACATCGTCATGGTCGTCACCAACACCGAAGTCAGTGCCTACCAGGGCATGTCGATGTTCATCGTGCCCGCCGACACCCCCGGCCTGGAGATCGTCAAGAACTTCCACGTGCACGGCTTCAGCGAGCACGAGGGACACCTGCGCTTCACCGACGTCCGGGTGCCCGCCGACCACCTGCTCGGCGCCGAGGGCCAGGGCTTCATCGTGGCCCAGACCCGCCTCGGTGGCGGCCGCGTGCACCACGCGATGCGCACGGTCGCGTTGGTACGCAAGGCTTTCGACATGATGGCCGAACGCGTCGTCTCCCGTCCGATGCGCAAGGGCCCGCTCGCCGGCTTGCAGATGACGCAGGAACGCATCGCGGACAGCTGGATCGAGATGGAACAGTTCCGCCTGCTCGTCCTGCGCACCGCCTGGCGCATCGACAAGGAACAGGACTACCTGAAGGTGCGCAAGGACATCGCCGCCATCAAGGTCGCCATGCCCAAGGTCATGCACGACATCGCCCAGCGCGCGCTGCACCTGCACGGCGCCATCGGCGTCAGCACCGACCTCCCGTTCGTCGACATGATGAACTACGCCGAGGTCATGGCGATCGCCGACGGCCCCACCGAGGTACACAAGATCACCCTGGCCAAGGAGGTCCTGAAGGACTACGCACCGGGCGATCCGGTGTACCCCAGCGGCTACCGCCCGGCCCTGCGCGAGAAGGCCCGCGAGCTCGTCGCCGACCGCCTCGAACACATCGTCGGCAACCTGTAAGTACCGAACCACCGGGCCTCGACGACAAACGTCGAGGCCCGGAGCCGTCCCCACCGCAAACCAAGCGACAGATAGGGACGCCTTCGCACAGTTGCTTCCTACTTCGCATACCCCTCAGCCGGTTGAGCGATATGCGATAGCTGAACCAGGTGCGCAAAGACCACAGCTGTGGGTCGAATCACGAAGCGCGAGTAATGAAGTCGGCGGGAGACGGGTTCGCGTAGGGGGCCATCGGGCTCAGGCGGAGGACCGATGGCATGCGACGGGTCAGCGCTGACGGTCCGCTGAAGGTCAACCTGCCCGTTCGAATCGCCTGCGCGAGTGGCAGTCTGCCGAGCCATACCAGGTATAGCGAGCTGATGTCGGAGATGATCGCGACGTCGATCGGATAGCCGGGATCCGTCGCGCACACCGACGGCACTCCGGATTCGATGACGATCCAAAACCTTTCCACCGCATCGGAAAACCGCACCGCGAGCACCTGCCGCTTTCCCGGGAACGACGACGTGTCGAGCCGAGTGTGCATCCACCACACCAGGACCGCCGGATCGAGCTCCTCCGGCTGCGGATCGCCGAATGTCCAGCGCGCACCCCATTCGCCGAGGCCGAACAGAATCGGCTCGAGCTCCTGACCGGCCGCGGTGAGCAGGTACTCGGACCCGATCTTGTCCACCAGCCCGGCCCGCTCGAACTGCCGCAACCGCTTGGCCAGCAGGCTTCGGGACAAGCCGGGCAGCCCGCGCGCGAGGTCGTTGAACCGCGTGGTGCCCAGCATCAAGTCGCGCACGATCAGCAGCGACCAGCGCTCGCCGAGCACATCCAGCGCCCGGGAGATCGGACAGTATTGGCCGTAGCCGGGGCCCGTCATGGGTCACCTCGCAATCGGGGGTCCAGTTCCTGGACCGGCTGAGTCCACTTTCTGGACTATTCGGTTATCGCGGCCGTTCTTACCTTCGAAACATGACGACGATTTCCCCCGACCTGACCACCGACTGGACCGCCCTCGCGCGGCAGGTCGGCGAATCCCTGCGCCCTGAAGTGGCCGACCGCGATCGCAGCGGCGAGTTCTCCCGCACCGCGTTCGAGATGCTGCGCGTCGCCGGGCTCTCCGCCGCGCTGGTGCCCGCCGAATTCGGCGGCGGCGGCGCGACGCACCGCGAGATGGGTGCGATCCTGCGCGAACTCGGCCGCCACGATCCCTCGACCGCGGTCGCGTTCGCGATGCACACCCATCTGGTCGCCGCGCAGGTGTGGCGGCACAATCACGGCATCGATGCCGCCCCGCTGTTCGGCAAGGTGGTCGACGGGGCGATCCTGATCAGCACCGGCGCCGCGGACTGGGTCGGTTCCAGCGGCCGGGCCGAGCGGGTCGACGGCGGCTACCGGGTGCACGCGCGCAAAACGCCGGCCAGCGGCGTCGAAGCGGGCACCGTCCTGGTCACCAGCATCCGCTGGGAGGACGCGCCGGACGGTCCGCACGTCCTGCACTGCGCCATCCCGGTGCACACCGCCGGGGTGCACATCGAAAAGACCTGGGACACACTCGGATTGCGGGCGACCGGCTCACACACCGTGGTCTTCGACGACGTCTTCGTCCCCGACGCCGCGGTCTCCCTGCTCCGCCGCGCCGACACCTGGCCGCCGCTGCTGAACGTGGTAATGGGCGCGGCGATGCCGCTGGTCATGGCCGCCTACCTCGGCATCGCCGACGGCGCGGTCGACCTCGCCGCCGCGCTGGTCGCGGACCGGGCCGACGCACCGACCTTCCAACTCGCCGGCGAAATGGTCAACGCGCACACCACCGCCACCGATCTGATCGACGCGATGTTCGCCGGTTCGGACAACCTGCGCTTCGACAACACCGACAGCCACGCCAGCCGCACTCTCAGCCGCAAGACCGCGGCCGCCGACGCGCTCATCGACACCGTCCGCCTGGCCATCGAAACCGTTGGCGGCCTCGGCTATTCGCGCGCCTGCGAACTGGAGATGCGCTACCGCGACATCCACGGCTGCCTGTTCCATCCGCTGCCACGGGCCAAACAGACTCAGTTCACCGGCCGAGTGCTGCTGGGGCATATGCCGATCGGTTGATGTCGCCCCGGCCGCCCCCATCCCTCCGGTGGGGGCAAACGTCCTTATGGGACAGCCGAATTCGCCTGTCGTACACCAGATTCGCGCGCAACAGCCGACGCCCAAAGACCTGGTCGACGTCAGCAATTGGTCACAACTCGGCACCTCGAAATCGATGCACAGCCGTGTTCAATGGAGACAACACCTGTCGCGGCACCTGGAGGACAACCGTGGTTTCAGCACGCAAGATCGCCCGATCCCCCATCACGTGGACGCTGGCCGTCCTCCTGATCGTCGGGCTCGGCGTCGGCCTGGCGCTGGCCCAACCGTGGCGCTTGTTCACCAACACCACCGTCAACGAGGCCGCACCCTCGGCCGCCGCCCCCGGCGAGCCCGCGCAGCCGCGCACCCTGGCCACCGGCACCCTCATCTCGCACGAGCACGACACCTCCGGCACCGTGCGGATCCTGCAACTCCCCGACGGCACCCGAGTCCTCCGGCTCGAGGACCTCGACACCTCGGACGGCCCCGACCTGCACGTATGGCTCACCGACGCCGAAGTGGTCGAGGGCAAAGCCGGCTGGTTCGTCTTCGACGACGGCAAATACACCGACCTGGGCAGCCTCAAAGGCAACAAGGGCAGCCAGAACTACGTCCTGCCCGCCGACACCGATCTCGCCGCGTTGACCAGCGTCACCATCTGGTGCCAGCGGTTCCACGTTTCCTTCGGCGCCGCCCAGCTACAGAACGCCTGACCCGCGCCCGGAAATAAATGACCCGACAGCGGTAGGTCCGTTATGTCACCATGGAATTCGACGATGATCACCAGGTAGCGGTGATCCACGAGCACGCGGAAGGAGGAGGTGGCCATGTACGAGAACGATCCGATTCGGGCGAACGCCGATGCGGCACAACGATTGTCGACCGTAAAACCAGCATTCGATCGACAGCTGTACAGCGGAAACGACGACGGCCGCCTCCCGGCCGGTAACTGACCGCCCCTTTCGCCCGCTCGACTTCTCTCGAAACATGGTGATTCCCATGACATTCCGCTATGCCGCCAACCCGGCGGCGCTGACCGCCGACAACTGGATACACACCGGGGTACTGGTGCTGAACGCCTCCTACGAGGCGCTCGACGAGATCAGCGCCGACCGGGCCGTCGTGCTGCTGATGACCGGCACCGCGGAGTCGATCGCCGACCGGGCGCCGCACTTCCTGATCCGGTCCCAGCACTTCGAGCTACTGCTGCCGGAGACCATCCGGCTGCTGCGCTACGTCTATATCGAGCACTCCGCGCGGGTGCACGACGAGAGCCGGGCGACCCTGGCCGGCGTGCTGCGCCGGGACAGCCACCGGTGCGGCTACTGCGCGGCGTGGGCCCGCACCGTCGACCACATCCGGCCGCGCAGCCGGGGCGGCCCGAACACCTGGAGCAACCTCGTCGCGTGTTGCAGCCCGTGCAATACGACCAAGGCCGACCGCACCCCCGAGGAGGCGGGCATGCGGCTGCTGTGGCAACCCAAGGCGCCCAACCACCAGGCCAAGCGACAGCGGCGGATCTGGAAGCAGCTCGCCGCCACCTGAACCATCCGAGAAAGGAGAGGATCGCGATGACCATCCGCACCGAGACCAGCGCGGTCGTGGAACTGACCCTGGCCGAGCTGCTTCCGCTCTCGGACTCCCGAGAGTGGCATCGGGCCGCCTGCCGGGGTGACCCGCAGCACGAAGCGTGGTTCCCGTACCCGTCGCAGGACTTCGACTACGCGCGCGGCATCTGCGCGGGCTGCCCGATCCGCGCGGCCTGCGGTGAATTCGCCGCCCGCACCGGCCAGTCCGGCGTCTGGGGCGGCCACGAGTTCGACCGCGGCCAGCTGATCCGCCCGTGAATCCCGCCGCCGTGTCCGCCCCGGACCCGGCGGCGGCCGGACACGGCGTACGGCACGCCGGTGAGGGCAGCCTCGGCGAGGCCGCAAACCGCAGGTGAACATACACTGTGCAGCGTGGGCACTCATCGCAGCGGAACCAGATCCCGGGGCGTCAGCAAAGGTCCGGTTATCGCAGTGGTGGCCATCGTGCTGCTCGTCGCTGGGGTCGTCGCGTGGTTCCAGTTACGGGACCGGGCGGCCGACGAGGACAGCGCCGCGGCCGCGGAATGCGTCTCCGGTCCGTCGACGCTCTACGTCACCGCCGATCCGGACATCGCGACGCAGGTCAGAGCCGCCGCGGACCGGTACAACGCGACCAAACCGAAGGTGCGTGATCACTGCGCGCAGGTGGTCGTGACCGCGCAACCGTCCGCCGCGATCGTCGCCGCGTTCACCAACGGCAAGCCGTGGGATCAGAACCTCGGCCCGCAGCCGGTGCTGTGGATCCCCGATTCGACCCGCTCGATCGAGTCGATGCGGGTGCCGGGAATGATCGAAGGCACACCCGCGCCGATCGCGGTCAGCCCGATCGTGCTCGCCGTGCCGGACGAATTGCGCGGTGCGCTAGAACAAGCCAAGACCACCTGGGCGGATCTGCCACGGCTGCAACAGGGTTCGCTCAAAGATGTCGGGCTTTCCGGTTGGGGCAATCTGCGAATGGCGTTGCCGCCCGGGGATTCTTCGCTCGCCGCAGCGGTCGCGGTGGGGTCCGAGGTATCCGGCGCGGAACCACTCAGCGAGCAAGCCGCACAGTCGGGTCAAGCCGTCGCGGCGATCTCCGGTCTCGCGGCCGACGCACCGGAGGCGGCCGACACCGCCGCGGCGTTCGGCATCATCGCGGGCGCGCCGCAGTCGGCCACCGTGCACGCGGTCGCCGCCACCGAGCAGCAGGTGAAAACCCAAGCGGGACTGACGATCTTCCGGCCGTCCGGCACCGCGCCGATTGCCGATCACCCGGCCGCGCTGATGTCCGGACCGTGGGTCGACAAGACGCAGAACCTCGTCGGCGGACTCTTCGCCGACTACCTGCGCGCACCGGAGCAGGTGCAGGCCTTCACCGCAGCAGGATTTACGACCGCGCCCGCCGCCACACCCGCACCGCCGCGTGCCGCACTCGACAAAGTCCGTGCCACCCTTGCCAATCCGGTGCTCGGCGTGCAATCCACCGTGCTGGTCGACGTCTCCTCGTCCATGTCGACCACCGACGGTTCGATGACCCGGCTCGCGAATGTGATCGGCGCGCTGAGCTCCACGCTGACGGTGATGCCGCCGGACTTCGGCCTCGGCCTCTGGACGTACGGCAAGAACCTCGACGGCACAACGCCGTACAAGGTGCAGGCCGCCACCGCGCCGCTCACCGACGACCAGCGCACCAAGATCAGCAACGCGCTGAGCGCCATCAAGGCCGGCGAGGTCCGCGCCGACCAGGCGTACCCGACCCTGATCGCCGCGTACAAGAGCGCGATCAACGGCTACACCCCCGGCCGAACGAATTCCGTGCTGCTGATCACCGATGGGCCGGAAGACGATTCGACGGTCACCGGCGCGAAGCTCGCCGCCGACATGGCCGCCGCGATCGACAAGGCCCACCCGGTCCGCGTGGACATCATCGTGATCGGCGGCCAGGGCACGCAGACGCTCAAGAGCATCGCCGAGCAGTCCGGCGGCACGTACACCAAGGTCACCACCTCCGACGACCTCAGCTTCGGCTCCGCGGTGGTCCAGGCACTGACCACCCCCTGAAGCCGCACCACTCCTGATTTCCCGCACCGAAATTCGCATGCAATTTCCGGTGCGGGAAATCAGAAGGCGTGCGGCTGACACAGAAAAGCGCCCTCCGCCTGAACTGAGCGGAGGGCGCCTTCGGGTCTGACGGTCAGTCGGCGTACGCCTCGATCGGGGGGCACGAGCACACCAGGTTGCGGTCACCGTAGGCGCCGTCGATGCGGCGGACGGGCGGCCACACCTTGGCCCGCGAGTGGCCGAGACCCCGTGGGTACACGGCGGTTTCGCGGCTGTACGGGTGCTCCCAGTCGCCCACCAGGCTGGCCGCGGTATGCGGCGCACCGCGCAACGGGTTGTCGGTCACCGGCCAGACGCCCGCCGCGACCTGATCGATCTCCTTGCGGATCGCGATCATCGCCTCGATGAAATCGTCCAGCTCGTCCAGGTTTTCGCTCTCGGTCGGCTCGACCATCAGCGTGCCCGCGACCGGGAAGCTCATCGTCGGCGCGTGGAAACCGTAGTCCGCCAGTCGCTTCGCCACATCGTCGACGGTGACGCCGGTCTGCTTGGTGATCTCGCGCAGATCCAGGATGCACTCGTGCGCGACCATCCCGTGCTCACCGGTGTAGAGCACCGGGAAGTACTCGTCGAGCCGGCGCGCGATGTAGTTCGCCGAGGCGATCGCCGTCAGCGTCGCGTCGCGCAGGCCGTCCGCGCCCATCATGCGGATGTAGGCCCAGGTGATCGGCAGGATCGAGGCGGAACCGTAGTTGGCCGCCGACACCGCGTGCGAGTCGGTCACCAGCGGATCGCCGGGCAGGTAGGGCGCGAGGTGCGATCGGACCGCGACCGGACCGACACCGGGCCCGCCGCCGCCGTGCGGGATGCAGAACGTCTTGTGCAGGTTCAGGTGGCTGACGTCGCCGCCGAACCGCCCCGGACGGGCAAGTCCGACAAGCGCATTCAGGTTCGCACCGTCTACGTACACCTGGCCGCCCGCGTCGTGCACCAGCGCACACAGCTCGGCGACCTCGTGCTCGTACACGCCGTGCGTGGACGGATAGGTGATCATGATGCAGGCCAGCCGGTCGGCGTGGTCGGCGATCTTGGCCCGCAGGTCGTCCAGGTCGACGTCGCCGTTGTCGCGGCACTTCACCACCTCGACGCGCAGCCCGGCCATCGCCGCCGAGGCCGCGTTGGTGCCATGCGCGCTGGACGGGATCAGGCAGGTATCCCGGTGCGTGTCACCACGATCCAGGTGGTAGCGCCGGATCGCCAGCAGGCCGGCGTACTCGCCCTGGCTGCCCGCGTTGGGCTGCAGGCTGACCGAGTCGTAGCCGGTGATGTCGGAGAGCCACTGCTCCAGATCGTGGATCACCTGCAACAGGCCGGGCGCGTCCTCGACCGGCGCGTACGGGTGCACGCGGGCGAAGCCGGGCCAGGTGATGGCCTCCATCTCGGCGGTCGCGTTCAGCTTCATGGTGCAGGAGCCGAGCGGAATCATGCTGCGGTCCAACGCGATGTCCTTGTCGGACAGCGAACGCAGGTAGCGCAGCATCGCGGTTTCGGTGTGGTACTTGGTGAACGCCGGGTGGTCGAGGAACTCCGAGGTCCGGTTCTCGATCGCGACGGCCGGGGCCGGGTCGCGCTGCTCGGAAGACAGTGTGGTGCCGAAGGATTCGAGCACCGCCGCGACATGCGCGTCGGTCGTCGCCTCGTCGCAGGCGATGCCGACGTGATCAGCGTCCACCAGGCGCAGGTTGATCCCGCGCGACTTCGCCTTCGCCACAACGGCTTCCGCACCGCCGGGCACATGCGCCAGCACGGTGTCGAAGAACGTGTCGTGCACGACCGCGCCGTCCAGGCCCGCGGCGATGGTGGCGGCGTGCCGATGCACCCGGCGGGCGATATCGCGCAGGCCGTCCGCACCGTGGTAGCTCGCGTACATGGCCGCGACGATGGCCAGCAGCACCTGCGCGGTACAGATGTTGGAGGTGGCCTTCTCCCGGCGGATGTGCTGTTCGCGCGTCTGCAACGCCAGCCGGTAGGCCACGTCGCCGTCCGCGTCCACCGAGACGCCGACCAGCCGGCCCGGCAGCTGCCTGGCATACGCGGTGCGCACTGCCAGATAACCCGCGTGCGGGCCGCCGAAGCCGAGCGGCACGCCGAAACGCTGGGTGGTGCCGAAGCAGACGTCCGCGCCCTGGTCGCCCGGGGACGCGATCAACGTCATGGCCAGCAGATCCGCACCCACCGCGACCAGCGCGCCCCGCTCGTGCGCGGCGCTGATGAGCGATGTCCAGTCCACTACCCGGCCGGACGCGCCCGGCGCCTGCACCAGCACACCGAAGAATTCATCTTCGGGCAGCTCGCCGGCGGACAGATCCGCCGGAACCAGCTCGATGCCGAGCGGCTGCGCGCGGGTGGTCAGCACGGTCTTGGTCTGCGGGAACAGGTCGTTGTCGATGACCAGCCGCGACGACTTCGACCGGCTCGCCCGCTGCAACAGCGTCATCGCCTCGGCGGCGGCGGTGGCCTCGTCCAGCATCGACGCGTTGGCCACGTCCATGCCGGTCAGCTCGGACACCATGGTCTGGAAGTTGAGCAGCGCCTCCAGCCGGCCCTGGCTGATCTCCGGCTGGTAGGGCGTGTACGCCGTGTACCAGGCCGGGTTCTCCAGCAGGTTGCGTACCAGCACCGGCGGGGTCAGCGTGTCGTAGTAGCCGAGCCCGATCATCGAGGTGGCCACGGTATTGGAGTGGGCGAGCCCGGCGAGTTCGGCCAGCACCTCGTGTTCGGTTGCGGCAGGCGGCAATCCGGCCAAGCCGGACCCGTCGAGGATGGTGGCGGGCAGGGCCTTCGTGGCGAGCTCGTCGAGCGAGCCGACGCCGACGACGTCCAGGATCCGGGCGATTTCGCCCCGGTCGGGTCCGATATGGCGGTCGGCGAATGAGCGAGTCACGGCAGCTCCCATTGGGTCGGGCGGGTCGACACGTGTCGACGGTTACCAGCCCTCCCCCTCTGTCGTGTTGCCTGAGAGATTCGGACGCGCGACCGCAATGAAGGTCGAGCCCCTTTCCCCATGGGCGGGCGGCCCGGAGCCACCGCTTTCCAGAGGCGCCCAAGCCCGCACGGTCCCTGATGCCTGAGAGATTGACGGGGAGGTGCTGCTCCTTCGGCGCCCGGACTCTGTCGAACCCGGGACTCTCCCGCACGGCGTTGGCGCGCCACCAGTTTAAGCCGACGACACGCGAGAACGTGTCACTGGTCCCTTCCCTGCGGGTGTCGCGCTGGTCACGTCGGTGCGCGGGGTCCTCAACGATTACATCGATAGATGCGCATATCTACTTAACACCATGTTTTTTCCGTCCCCGAAAACCAGGTGCCACACAGCACAACACCCCGCTACCCTGGCTTTACCGGGGAGGCGGGGTGTTGTCAGTTGTCTATTCTTAACCAGTCTTACGGCTCATGCGGGCCTTACGCCGATAGGACAGCTCGTCCTCCGGCCGTTCGGTCACCGCGGACGCGCGTTCGGCCGGGAAGTTGGCGATGGCGCCGGTGAGCTCGTGCATGGCGCCGCTGATCGCGATGCCGAACACGCCTTGCCCGCCCTGCAGTAAATCGACTACCTCCTCGGCCGAGGTGCACTCGTATACCGAGGTGCCGTCGGAGAACAGGGTGATCCCGGCGAGGTCCTGCACTCCCCTGCTGCGGAGATGGTCGACCGCGATCCTGATGTTCTGTAGCGAGATGCCCGCGTCGAGCAGCCGCTTCACGATCTTCAGGACCAGGATGTCCTTGAACGAGTACAGGCGCTGGCTACCCGAGCCGGCCGCGCTGCGAATGGAGGGCACGACCAGTCCGGTCCGCGCCCAGTAGTCGAGCTGCCGGTAGGTGATCCCGGCCACCTGGCATGCACTGGGGACCCGGTAGCCGACCAGATCGTCGGGAACCGAGTCGTCCGGGAACAGGCCTGGCTGCACCACATTTTGCGATTCCTCTGCCACTGACCACTCCCTTGCTCCGCCGACGGCTACCCTCATCGATGACCCGGCTCCGCTTCGACCACTGCTCATACTGACGACCTGGCCAAAACGGACGTGGCCCAACTATCGAGATTACTCCCCTGATTGTCCAGGGAGCACCATCGTCAGGCCAAACGCGACGCGCGGTTAAAGTCTCAAGCTCTGGTTAAGGGACGATCCCCCGGTCAGCCCGCGAAAACGCCGGATTGTCGGAAAGATCCTGTTCAGCTATCCGTGGCCTTGAAATCGTCGGGCGAGACCGACTCCAGGAATTCCTTGAACTTCTCCACCTCGTCCTCGCGCTCGTCCGGCATGACCAGCCCGGCTTCCTCGAGCACCGGCTCCTCGGCATAGATCGGGCAACCCACCCGCAAGGCGATCGCTACCGAGTCCGACGGCCGCGCCGAGATGTGCAGATCGTTCTCGAAGACCAGATCCGCGTAGAACGTGCCCTCCTGGAGATCCACGATGCGCACCTCCTTGAGGGTGTGCCCGAGCTCGGTGATCAGGATCTTGATCAGATCATGGGTCAGCGGGCGGATCGGCGTCACCCCCTCCTGCTCCAGCACGATCGCCGTTGCCTCGGCCTGCCCGATCCAAATCGGTAGATACCGGTCCCCCGACACCTCGCGGAGCAACAGCACGGGCTGATTCTGTGGCTGTTCGACACGAATGCCGATCACGCGCATTTCACTCATCGCACTGCCTCCCATTTACTCAACACCAGCCGCTCGCGCCGACCGCCCGGCACGACCACCGCAGAGCTCGCCGTACCACGAGTCTAGGCGAACCCGCGCAAGTGCAGCGGTCCGTGTGCAGAGCCGAAATCGGCGTGTTGGGTGACCGAAACATGACACGGATTCCGCGTCAGCGTTTCAACGGGATGCTCAGCCGCCCAGCGACGTCCGCACCGACGACTTCACCAGACAGGCGTGCAACGTCAGCGACAGCGCCGCGAGTTCGCGCACGGTTTCCTCGGCTCTGGCCCGCGCGCCGGCGTCGCGGCTCTTCGCGATCGGGGCGGCGATCTGCGCGACCAGCGCCGCCTCGCGATCGGCGGCCAGCTTGAACGCACGCAAATGCCGTGCCTCCAAACCGAATTCGGCCATCGCCTTGGCGGTCTTGGCCAGCGTCACCGCGTCGCCGTCGAAGAATCCGGCGGCGCCGGGGGTGATCAGGTTCGCCCGGATCAGATCGTTGAGAAAGGTCTCGTCGATCTCGGCCTGGGCGAGCAGATCCGCGCGGGTGAGCCGGATTTCGTGATCGAAGCGCAGATCGTCGGGGGAAATCTCGCTGGGCACCACGCCGAGCCTCCTCGGCGCCGCGGCGCCGTTTCTGTTCCCGCCGGGCGCGGCCGGATGCTCGGAGTCGGCAGTCGTCGCCGCCGACTCCGATGCACCCGTACGGCCCGAATGCGCCCGGGCGCGGGCTTCCCGCACACCGAGCGTCGCCGCACCGCTGTCGATCGCTTCGAGTTGTTCCTTGATCACCTTCAGCGGCAGGTACTGATCGCGTTGCGCGGTCAGCACGAACCGAAGCCGTTCACAATCGGCGATGGAGAATCTGCGGTAGCCCGAGGGCGTGCGCTCCGGCCGAATGAGGCCTTCCGCTTCCAGGAAGCGGATTTTCGAGATGGTGACGTCCGGAAAGTCCGGGCGCAGTAGGTCGAGCACGGAGCCGATCGACATACCTCCGCGCGCCCACTGCGCCGCACCCGTCACAGCGCTGAGTCCTTCTTCATGACCCCGAGCCCTTCATGAGGAGAAAGAACCCAGCGCCGCGTGCTCATAGGCTCCCTGCACCCGCCGAGTCGTTCTGCGCCCGCGGTCCGGTGAGGAACACCAGGCGGAACTTGCCGATCTGCACCTCGTCGCCGTTCTGGAGTTCCGAGGAGTCCACCGGCTCCCGATTCACATAGGTGCCGTTCAGGCTGCCGACATCGACAACCTGGAACGAATCGTCGTCCTGACGGAACTCGGCGTGCCGACGGCTGACGGTGACGTCGTCGAGAAAGATGTCACTGTCGGGGTGGCGGCCCGCCGACGTAGTCGGCTGATCCAGCAGGAACCGCGAGCCCGCGTTCGGACCGCGCTTGACGACCAGGAGGGCCGCACCAACGGGCAGACCCTCGACCCCTTGGACCGGCTGTTCGCCGGTCGGCTCTCCGGAGCGCGACGCGTCGACCTCGTTCAGGAAATCCGCGCGGAAGACCGACGTCGTCTCGGCCGCGGTCTCCCCGTAACCCGGGTCTTTGTTCTCGCTCACCGTTTCTCTCCTCCTCGAACCTGATTATCCATGCAAGCAGGTGATACCTGTGGCACCACGACCTGCCGTCGAGTCCCTAGATTCCCGACAGTGACTGTCGGCGCATCTGTTGGCATTGACCGTACCCTGCCAGGGCGTGCCCGTGCAGGTAGAACCGGGAAGGCTGATTCAGCCCCCGATAACTCCTTGATAACCTGCCGCATCCAACAGTTCATCAAGGGTCTGGTCGAGGCCGGCGGCGTCCGCGACCTCGAGTTCGAACAGCCATCCGTCGCTGTACGGATCGGTGTTCAGCGTCTCCGGCTCCTGCACCAGAACTTCGTTCACCGCAACAACTTTGGCTGCGATCGGCGCGTAGATGTCGGACACGCTCTTGGTCGACTCGACCTCCGCGATGCTGTCCCCCACGGCGACGTCCTTATCCGTTTCGGGCAGCTGCACGAACACAACGTCACCGAGTTGGGACTGGGCATAATCGGTGATGCCCACCCGAACCCGGGTAGGGCCGATCCGCTGCACCCACTCGTGCTCCTCGGTGTAGCGCAGATCTTCGGGGGTCTGGGTCACAGGCCGTCCGTCCTTTCCATTGTGATCGTGTGGGCGCAACTCTATGCGAGGCTCGAGCCGATCTTCGACTCGACGCCTCGGTCAGGTCGAGCGGTGTGCCACAGCCGGTATCGAGCGAGCGACGGCGATCGCCTTACCGGTGTAGAGCAAGCCGGTCCATACATACACCGCCGTGCCCCAGACCAGTAATGCCCCGCCGAAGGCACGGCCGAAACCGTCCAGCGCCCAATCCATCTCCCCGGCCAGCAGCCAGACGAACGCCGACATCAGCGCGAAGGTGGCCGCCTTGCCCAGATAGATCACCTCGGGCGGGGGTAGATCGCGGCGTTTGTAGACCGACAGCGTGAGCGTGAGGACCAGATCGCGACCGACCAGGAGCACCGCGACCCACCACGGGATGAGGCCGCGGATCACGAACGCGACCAGCGTCGTCACCAGGTACAACCGGTCCACGAACGGGTCGAGCAGGGCGCCGAGGCGGGAGGACTGATCGAGCAGGCGGGCCAGCTTGCCGTCCAGGAAGTCGGTCAGTCCGCTGGCGAAGGCCAGCACGAACGCCCAGCCATCGGCATGCTCGACCAGCAGCAGCCAGAGGAACACCGGAACACCCAGCAGGCGCACGAAACTCAGGACATTCGGGACGGTGAGGATGCGGTCGTCGAAGACGCCGCCGGTCGCGCCGTCGGTGTCGGCGCGCTCCTCCGGTTCCGTTGTGCCCGATTCGGTTGTCACGCCCCGTGCTTACCGCACCGACCCCGGTCGACGCCATCCGGGCACGCCGGTTTTCTCGATATCTCCATGCAAGGATGGTTTCCGCCACAGACCGGCGGTGACAGAATGAGTATGAAATCATCTCATCTGTCGGTACGGTGAACGTCCGGTGAGCGAGAGGAAGTCATGCCCGCATTCGACTACGACGTGGTGGTGATCGGTTCCGGCTTCGGCGGCAGCGTGAGCGCCCTCCGGCTGACCGAGAAGGGGTATCGGGTCGGCGTGCTCGAGGCGGGCCGGCGCTGGAACGCCGAGGACATTCCCCGCACGAATTGGAATGTGCGCAAGTCGATCTGGGCCCCGCGACTGGGTCTGACCGGGCCGCAGCGGATCAGCGTGCTGGGCAAGTGCGCGGTGTTCTCCGGCGCGGGCGTCGGCGGCGGCTCGCTCATCTACGGCAACACCCTCTACGAGCCCCTGCCGAACTTCTACACCGACAAGCAGTGGGCACACATCACCGACTGGCGGGCCGAGCTGGCCCCGTACTACGACCAGGCGCAACGGATGCTCGGCGTGGCGCCGAATCCGCGAATGACCCCGGCCGACGAGGTGATCCGCGAGATCGCCGACGATCTCGGCGTCGCCGACACCTTCCACCCGACCAACGTCGGCGTGTTCTTCAACGAGAGCGATCCGGGCACCGAGGTCGACGACCCCTATTTCGGCGGCGTCGGCCCGCGCCGGCGCGGATGTGTGCACTGCGCGCAATGTTTCACCGGCTGCCCGAACAACGCCAAGAACACGACCACCACGAACTACCTCTACCTGGCCGAACAGGCCGGCGCCGAGGTGCATCCGCTGACCACCGCGACGTCGGTCCGGCCGCGGCCGGACGGCGGCTACACCATCGAGACCGAGCGCTCGGACCGCTGGATCCGCAAGCAGCGCAAGACCTTCACCGCCGAGCAGGTGGTGTTCGCCGGCGCCGCGCTCGGCACCCAGAAGCTGCTGCACAAGATGCGTGACGACGCGGTGCTGCCGAATCTCTCGCCGCGGCTCGGCGAGCTGACCCGCAGCAATTCCGAGGCGATCCTCAACGTGGTGAGCCGCGCCCGCCGCGATTTCGCCGAGGGCATCGCGATCACCTCCTCGATTCACCCGGCCGCGGACACCCACATCGAGGTCTGCCACTACGGCAAGGGACAGAACGCGCTGTTCCCGATGTCGGTGCCGATCGTGGACGGCGGCGCGTTCCGGTTCCTGCGCTTCCTGCTGGCGATGGTGCTGCACCCGTTGGTCTTCCTGCGCAGCCTCAACGCCAGGCACGCGTCGGAGAAGTCGGTGATCCTGCTGGTCATGCAGTCACTGGACAACTCGCTGACCTCGTTCCGCAGGCGCGGGCTGCTCAAGACGAAACAGGGCACGGGCGAGCCGAATCCGACCTGGATCCCGATGGCGCACGACATCGGGCGGCGCTTCGGCGAGAAGGTGCGCGGCGATACGCACGGCCTGGTGATGGATGTGTTCAACATTCCGGCGACCGCGCATTACATCGGCGGCTGCGTCATTGGGGAAAGCCCGGAAACCGGTGTGGTCGATCCGTATCAGCGGGTGTTCGGCCATCCGGGACTACATGTGGCGGACGGGTCGGCGGTGACCGCGAACCTGGGCGTCAACCCGTCGCTCACCATCACCGCGCAGGCGGAACGGGCAATGGCGTTCTGGCCCAACAAGAACGAGGCCGATCCGCGGCCGGAGCTCGGGAAGGCGTACCAGCGCATCGCGCCGGTGGCGCCGAACCAGCCGACGGTGCCTGCTGCCGCGCCGGGCGCCTTGCGTCTCCCGATCACTCCCGTCGATCCCCCGGTGCCTGCCACCTGAGCCGTCGGCATATCTGACCGGTGCCGAACGTGGCGAAACCGACACCCACGCCAGGGCCGATACCCGCTAGCGTCGGCATCGTGTCAGACAGTGGTATCGATCTACGTTCCTACCTCCCCGCGGCGGAGGTGCGCGCCCGCGGCGCGGCCGTGCGCGAACGGGTGCCGGTCACCGCGCGCGATCGCGCGGCGGCGGGAGCGCGCAGGCCCGACGTGCTCGATTTCGTCGAGGCGAGCAACGCGGGCCGGCTCCCGCACCTGGTGCCGCTGCGGATCGGCCGGATGATGACCTCCCCGTTCACTTTCTACCGCGGCGCGGCCGGGCTGATGGCCGCCGATCTGACCGGCGGACCGGACACCGGGCTCACCGCGCAGCTGTGCGGCGACGCGCATGCCGCGAATTTCGGCCTGTACGGCACGCCACGCGGCGAAATCATCATGGACATCAATGATTTCGACGAGACCATCGTCGGGCCGTGGGAGTGGGATCTGGACCGGCTCGCGGCCAGCCTGGTGCTCGCGGGGCGGGAAAGCGGTGCGGGCGAGGACGACTGCCGCGCCGCCGCGCATGACGCCGCCCGCGCCTACCGGCTCGCGATCGCGCAGCTGGCCGAGCAGCCGTTCCTCGAATCGTGGAGCGCGCTGCCCGACGAGTCGGTGCTGGATCAGGCCGCGGCGCACGATCTCGTCGACGACTTCAAGAAGGCCGCGAAGAAGGCGCGCAAGAACACCAGCGCGAAGGTGGTGGCCAAGTGGACCGAGCACCTCGAGGACCATCAGACCGGCATCAAGAAGCACCGATTCATCAGTGACCCACCGATTCTCACGGCGGTCGAGGACAAGGTGGCCGCGGCGATCACCGACGGCCTGGAGCGTTACGCCGACACGCTGCGCCGGTCGCGGCGCAACCTGCTGGCCCGATTCGCGGTGTCCGACATCGCCTTCCGGATCGTCGGCACCGGCAGCGTCGGCCTGCACACCTATGTCGCGCTGCTGCACGGCAACGAGGGTGAGGACCTGGTGTTGCAGATCAAGCAGGCCAACCCGTCCGCGCTCGCACCGTATCTGCCCGCGCCGCCGCCGAAACACGAGGGCAAGCGAATCGTGCAGGGCGCCAGGCTGGTTCAGTCCGAGAGCGATATCCTGCTCGGCTGGACCAGTGTCGACCTGACCGGCGACGGCGTCGAATTGCCGTTCATCGTGCGGCAATTCCGCAATCTGAAGGGCAGCATCGATCCGGCCGGACTGTCCGCCGCCGACCTCGACGACTACGGCAGGCTGGCCGGCGCACTGCTGGCCCGCGCGCATTCGCGCTCGCTCGATCCGCGCCTGCTCGCGGGCTATCTGGGCGAAGACGAGCGGTTCGACGACGCGGTCGCCGCATTCGCCGTCCGCTATGCCGATCGCACCGAGGCCGACCATGCCACACTGGTCGAGGCAGTGCAGGCGGGCAAGATCGCCGCCGAAGAGCCGGAGTGACCGCGACACCAACACGCCGACTGTTGCCGTGAGCGCGGCGAATTCGGCCGCGCACCTCGTATCCTGTGCACTGTCGAGTGTCGACGTGAAGGGCGGTCGTTAATGCTCGTACGAGTGCAGAACGCGGCAGGCACCAATGCCGAGCGGGCGCTGATCGATTGGCTGCGCACCTGGAAGGACGCGGACAGTCCGAAGGGCGTCGCCACGATCAACTGCAGTCTGTTCCACAAGGATCGGCTGCACCAGTTCGACGCGGTGGTGTGGACGCCGACCAGCTGCGTGGTGATCGAGGCCGAGGCACTGGTCGCTCGCCAGGACGGCGTGCTGGAGATCCCGCTCAACGGCCAGTGGACGATCAACGGCGACCCGGCCGCCATGGAGGGCCGGGACCGGCGCACCCCGTTGGAGAAGTCCCGCGAGCACACCTTCGCGTTGCAGAACTGGCTGGCCGCCCGCGGCCTCGGTCAGCGCGCGGTGCACGGGCTGGCGCTGGTGGTGCCGCTGCGCGGGGCCGAGCTGAAGATCCAGCAGGCGTGGAGCGATCCGAGCTTCGACGTCATCCTGGGTGACGATCCGGGCCGGTTGCGGCATTACTTCGACTCGCTCGCCGAAGAGGAGAAGCACCTCTGGACGGCCAACGACGTCGCCATCGCGTTCCGCGGCCTCGGCATCCTGCCCTACCTGCCCGCGCCGCAGGAGTTGCTGAACGAGGGCTTCCTCGGCCCGATCGACATCACGCTGTGGCACGGCGGCCCGAACCAGGCCCAGGCCGAGGCCTACGCGGAGGAGCTGGCGCAGGCCGAGCGCGAGGCGCACCGGCCGGTCTACGCGGTGGAGGCGCCGTGGTACAGCCCGTGGAAGCTGTATCCGCGGGAAACCAGGGACATGGATTTCGGTCGCGCGTTCATGCGGATCACGCTGGCGATCGGCATGCTGATCGCGTTCGCCTGGGTGCTGTGGTTCGTCATCAGCGCGATCTTGACCTACGGGCCCTGACCCGGCTCAGGCCTTGCGCGCCACCGTGATTCGCGGCAGCTCGACCGTCGGCTCGTCGACCGCCTCGGCGGGCTGCGAGTCGCGTTCCACCAGCAGCGCGACGTGCAGCCGGGACGGACAGCCGAGCTTGAGCATCACCTGGCGCACGTGATTGACCACGGTCCATTCCGAGATCCCCAACTGGGTGGCGATCATGCGGTTGGTCATGCCGGTGGCGACGAGTCTGGCGATCTCGCCCTGCCGGTTGGTCAGCGCGGCCAGCGGTGAGTCGTCCGGGTCGGGCAGCGTCGGGCCGGTACACGCGTAGGCCACCGCCTCGGCCAGCGACATCTCCCCCGCCGTGCGCATGATCTCCCGAAACCTGGCCTCACCGAGGGCATTTCGGTGTTCGGCCACCCGTGGCGCCGGATCGCCCGCGCCCAGTTGCGGAATGCCGTGCGTGGCGCGCAGCCGGCGGGCGGCGTACATCAGCGTCATCGTCGCTTCGGCGTACTCGATCCCGACCGCGTCGTAGGCCATCGCGCAGCCCTCCAGCGCGACGATCGCTTGCAGCACATGCTCTTCCAGGCCGTCCTCGTCCAGGTTCTCCCGGTAGAGCAGCTGGGCGCGATCGGCGGTCCGCGGTCCGATCTGCGTGCGCGCCAGCGTATTCAGTCCGATCAGGCGTGCCGTACTGTCCAGGCACCTGGCCCGGTCGCGCAGCTTGCCCCAGATCTCGGTGTCCCGGGTGGGCGGATCGGGCATGCGCAGCAGCATCATCGAACCCTGTAGTCGGCCCGGCCACGGCCCGGTGAGCTCGTCGGCGTAGCGCGCCGCGACGCTCAGCCGATCCTTGGCGCCCGCCCGGTCGCCGACCGCGATCAGCACCGGGACCAGCACCACCGCGACCCGGGCCGCGTCCACGGGCCGGTCGAAACGCCGATACGCGGCAATGGAATTCGTCAACAGGTCGACCGCTCGACGCAATCGCCCCGATCGCCCCGCCCAGGTGCCGAGCACCTCGAGGCACAGCGGTGCGGTCAGCCCGGGTGAGAGCGTGCTGCGGTCGCTCATCTCCAGCGCTTTGGCCAGCACCGACTCCACCTCGGACTGGTAGCCGAACTGGATCCACGCTGATTCCAGGTCGGCGGCCAGGCGCACGGCGCGTTCCGGCCGCCCGCTGTCGATCAGATAGTGCACCGCGGCGATGAAGTCCACGATTCGTTTGCCCGCGGCGTCCAGCGCGGTCGCGCGGTGCTCGCTGGTGTCGAACCGGGGTCCGATGGTCTCGGCGAGCCCGCAGAGCCGGTCCACGTGGTCGTCGCGCATCGCGGTGGCGCGGGCCGGGTCGGCGGCCAGGATCTGCCGGCAGTAGGCGTGCACGGTGGCGAAGAGCCGGTAGCCGTTTCCGTGCGGCCCGCTGGAGACGTGATCGAGCAGACTGCGCCTGACCAGCTCGGTCATCGCGTTCGTCGCTTCCTCGTCGGTGGTTCCGGCGGCGAGGCAGGCCATGTCCGTGTCGATCACCGACTCGTACATCGACAGGCGCAGCAGCAGGTCGAGCACCTCGGGGGCGACGTCGTCCAGACCCCACTCGACCGCGCCGTGCAGCGTCCGATGCCGGGCGGGCACGTCGACATAGGACGTGGACTTCAGGTCGGCGCCCGCCTCGATGCGGTGCAGGGTGCGCACCGGGCCGATCCGGGCGATCGAACCCGCCGCGAGTTCGATGGCCAGCGGCACGCCGTCGAGTTCGCGCACGATCTCGTCGAGCACGAGCCGATCGGCCACCGCGCCGGTTCCCCGGTAGTGGCTGTCGATGCTGTCGAGCAGCAGCTGGGCCGCGGGTGCGGAACCCGGGTAGTAGTCGCCGGTGTCGCAGCCGGTGCTCAACGGGCGCACGCACAGCACGCATTCGCGGTACAGGTTGAACGGGATCCGGCTGGTCGCCACGAGGGTCAGGTTCGGGCAGTGGTCCAAGAGCCGTGCCACATCGGTGGAGATCTGCTCGACCACTCGATCGCAGTTGTCCAGCAACAGAATTGCCGGACTCGCGCCGATCATCGAGGCCAGCGCCGACAGGGCCTCGACCGGATCGAAGTATCGGGGTGCCGCGGCCAGCGAGCGGTGACTTGCCTTCTCCAGCACCGCGTTCCACGCGCCGGTTCGATCGACGCACTCGCCGAGATCCACCATCGCGTCCCGGTCTGCGCGGAATCCGCTGTCCGGCAACGCCTCTCGAGCTAGCCTGGATTTACCCACCCCGGCGGTTCCGGTGAGGGTGAGCAACCGGACCCGGCGATCGAGGAGTAATCGGCCGAGTTCCGCGAGTTCGGCCGCCCGCCCGACAATCGTCGGAAGCCGATAGGTTCCGGCCAGCGTAGGCCGGAGGTCATCGCCCGCCATGGGTACCTCTCAGTCACTGCCACGGCTGAGACGACCGCACGAAATACGCCCGAGCCACGTTGCATCCAGGCCGACCGAGCCGAGAGATCGATCGGCGAACCCGAATGTTCACCGATCGAATACGACCATACCAAGACCTCGCGACACTGCGAGGCGTTCAGCAATACTCCGAGTTGACCTGGGGCTGCGAAGATTTCGTAGGTCACGCGTTACCGACCGTGTCCAGTCGAACGACCATCGACTTCTCCGCCGCCCCGCGGTCGGGTAGCAAGAACCTGTCGGTAGCTATCGTCAACCGGTGTTCGGACTACCGCAAGACACCAGGCTCGGGGGCTCACTCCGGCTCGTCGCCATCGTGGTCAGCGCCGCCGTCACGGGTCTGGTGCCCTTGACGTTCCCGCCCGACGGCGGTGCGACGGCGTTCGATCGCGCGGTCGCGACGCGGATCCATTCGGCGTTCGACGCTCGGCCCGGTATCTATCCGGCGCTGGTGCTGCCCAGCAACGGCTACATCCTGCTGCCGCTGTCGCTGCTCGCGGGCGCGTGGTTCGGCTACCGCGGCCGATGGCGGCGCGCCGCGATCATGGTGCTGGTCCCCGAACTCGCGCTGGGGCTCAATGCGCTGCTGTGGAAGCCACTCTGGGACAGGCACTTACACGACTACCTCGCCTATCCCAGCGGGCATACGGTGCATCTGGTCGCGATCGCGACGGCGTTCATCGTGCTGATCGATTCGATCCGGGCGCGGCTCCTCGCGTTCGCGGTAGCGGTGGTGGCGATGCTCGCGGCGGCCGTCGGCATGATCGGCCTCGACTACCACCTGCCCACCGACATCATCGGGGGCGCCGCGGTCGCCATCGCGACGGTGCTCGCGCTCTGCTGGGCGGCGCAGGCGTTATTCGACCGGCCGGGCCGCACCGAACAGCATTCGACGCAGTAGACCGTCACGCAGGATCAGCGCGTGGAAGGCGATCGCGCAGATGTGCGCGGTGAACACCACGAGCAGGGCATAACCGAAGTAGGTGTGCAGTGACCGCAGTCGCTCGTACAACTGCCAGTCGGCGGACACCAGCGCGGGCAGCTCGATCCCGCCCGCGAGCCGCCCGTCCGCGCCGGACGCGGACACCATCGCCCAGCCGATCAGCGGCTGCGCGAGAAGCAATACGTACATGAGGATTTCGGATCCGAACGCGACCCGCCGTTCGATCGACCCGAGCCGTGCGAACGCCCCGGGCCCGCGCCGCAGCACCCGATTGACCACCCGCACCACCGCCAGCGCCAGCACGCACACGCCGACGGTCATGTGCACCGTGCGCAACGCGTTGCTCTCACCCCACCAATGCACCATCCCCGCCCCCGCGATCAGCGCGGCAACCACCAGCGCCGCCATCAGCCAGTGCAACACCCGGGTCAGCGGATCGAACCGGACGATCTCGGTACTCACACGCATTCTCCTGCCACTGCCGGACCCACGGTTAAGACACGGATGCCGCGGGCGAACAGTTCAGCGCGCCGGGATCGATGACCGGCAAACCCTTGGTACCGACCGGGAAAGGTGGTAGAACTTGTTCTAGTTTACTGGATGGGAGCGCGTACGGTGCGGTACGGGATTGTGTTGTTCACCAGCGATCGAGGCATCACGCCCGCGGATGCGGCGGTGGCCGCGGAGGGTGCCGGTTTCGACACGTTCTACGTGCCGGAGCACACGCATATCCCGGTGATCCGGGCGGCCGCGCATCCGCAGACGGGAGACGCGAGCCTGCCGGACGACCGGTATCTGCGCACCCTCGATCCATGGGTGGCGCTGGCCACCATCGCCGCCGTCACCACCAGGATCGGCTTGTCGACGGCGGTGGCGCTGCCCGCCGAACACCACCCGATCACCCTGGCGAAAACCATCGCCTCGCTCGACCACCTCTCCGGCGGCCGGGTCAGCCTGGGCGTCGGATTCGGCTGGAACACCGACGAACTCGCCCACCACGGCGTCAACCCGGCCAAGCGCCGGACGGTCCTGCGCGAGCATCTGGACGCGATGCGCGCCCTCTGGACCGACGAAGAGGCCAGCTTCGCCGGCGAATTCGTCAACTTCGGCGCGAGCTGGTCCTGGCCCAAGCCGATCCAGAAGCGGATCCCGGTGCTGCTCGGCGCGGCGGGCACGGAGAAGTCCTTCGCGTGGCTGGCCAAGAACGCCGACGGCTGGATCACCACCCCCACCGAGGACGGCGTCGACGACAAGATCGCGCTGTTGCACCGCGTCTGGCGCGAACACGGCCGCGAGGGCACCCCGGAGGTCATCGCACTCGCCGGTAAGCCGAACCCGGAACAGCTGGCGCAGTGGGCCGAAGCCGGCGTCACCGAGGCCGTTTTCGGCATGCCCGATCGCACCACCGACGAAGTGCGCGCCTACCTCGGCAGGCTCGCCGGAAAGCTCGGCATCGGCGCCTGAGCACCGACGACAGCCGGCGGCCCGTGCGCGATGATGCGCACGGGCCGCCGTCTTCATCGATTCAGCGCAGGTCGCGCCTGCGGAATGCGGTGATGCCCACCGCAAGCAGCGCCGCGGCGATCACCAGCAACCAGATCACCGGTGCGGCTTGAAATTCCGCGCCGGGCAGTTTCGGCGGATGCACGAACGGCACCACGTCGACCACCCACTGCGGCAGCCCGTCCAGCGAACCGGCGAAAAAGATGACGAGCATGACGCTGAGAATGCCCCAGACGACCGGGGTGAACCGGGGCACGATCCCGTAGATCGCCACCGCGATGCCGGTGAACACCCACACCGCGGGCACCTGAACGGCCGCCGCGCCCAGCGAGTCGGCCAGCTTGCCCGCCAGATCCCCGTCGGTCGCGCCGTAGACGATGCCGATCGCCAGGCCGGCCAGCAGCAGGAGCACGGCGGGACCGAGCAGCGCGAAACCGATGTGGCTCAACGCATATCGCTCGCGGCTCACCGAACCGGACAGCGTGGACTCGGCGCGATGGCTCGACTCCTCGTCGTGCAGCCGCAGCGCCGCCGACAGCGAGTACGCGGCCGCGCCCATGGCGAGCAGCGAGAGCGCGAAGGTGACGAACGAGTCCTGGAGCATGTCCGACCCGCCCATCCGGGTGAGCATGTCCTTGATGGAGGAGTTGTTGTCGAGCATGTCGCCGACGCTCTTGATCGCCCCGCCCATCAGCAGCCCGTACAGCACGAATCCGATCGCCCAGACCAGCAGCGAGCCGCGTTGCAGACGCCAGGCCAGCCCGGTCGGGCCGGACAGCCCCGCAGCCGCGGTCGGCGGGCCGGGCCGTTCGGCGAGCAGCCCGGACCCGGTATCGCGCCGGCTCAGCAATCCATATGCCACGCCGACCGCGAGCACCGCGAGGACGAGCAGCGGAATCAGCACCCACCAGCGTTCCTGCGCGAACGCCCGCATCTGGATGCACCAGCCGAGCGGCGAGAACCAGGTCAGCACACCGTTTCCCGCGTCACCGATGGCCCGCACCGCGAACGCGGCGGCGAGTGCGCCGAGCGCGACCCCGCGGGCGATCCGCGCGCCGGTGCTCACCTGCGCGGCCACCGCGGCCACTCCCGCCCAGGCCAGACCGGAGCAGGCCAGGGCCGCGGAGAAGGCCAGCGAGCCGGCGATCGGCAGGTCGTTGCTGTACAGCATTGCGGTGGACAGGATTCCGACCAGCACACAGCCCGTCGCGGTCAGCAGCAGCGCGGCGGTCAGCCCGGCGAAGCGGCCGATGCTGGTGGCGCCGATCAGTTCGGCCCGCCCCGTCTCCTCCTCGACCCGGGTGTGCCGGATCACCGTGAGGATCGTCGCGATGGCGATCATCGCGAAATACGGTCCGGCCTTCCACAACGCCATCGAGCCGAGGTCTGTGCTGAACACCGGGCCATACATGGCGACCAGCGCGGGACTGTCGGTGATGGTCTTCGCGTAGTTCGCCAGATCGGCCGGCGTGCCATAGACGCTCTTGGTGCTCGCGACATAGAACGCGGGCAGCATGCCGAACGCGAACACCCACAGCGGCAAGATGATTCGATCGCGGCGTAGGTACAGGCGCAACAGCTGACCGGTACCCGCGAAGTCGGCCGAGCCGCGCACGGCCGGGGCGGCATACGGCCTGCCCGCAGTAACGGTGGTCATGCGCGCACCTTCTCCCCGTGCTCCACCGCGCCCTTCGAGGCGTCGCCGTCGACGTGATAGTGCCGCATGAACAGCTCTTCCAGGGTGGGCGGCGCGCTGGTCAGGCTGCGCACGCCGGTGTCGCCGAGCAGCCGGATCAGCTCGCCGAGGTGCTCGCCCTCGACCTGGCAGCGCAGCGTCTTGCCGTCCCACTGGACATCTTCGATACCGGCGATCCGGCCGAGATCGCCCGGGTCGCCGAGTAATTCGGCGGTGATCGAGGTGCGCGACAGGTGCCGCATCTCCGACAGCGAGCCGCTCTCCACGGTGCGTCCGGCCCGGATGATGGTCACTCGATCGCAGAGCACCTCCACCTCGGACAGGATGTGGCTGGACAGCAGGACCGTCGTTCCGCGCTGCTTGGCCTCTTCGACGCATTCCCGAAACACCTGTTCCATCAACGGATCCAGGCCCGAGGTCGGTTCGTCGAGCAGCAGCAACTTCACGTCCGAGGCGAGCGCGGAGATCAGCGCGACCTTCTGCCGGTTGCCCTTCGAGTAGGTCCGCGCCTTCTTGCGCGGATCCAGATCGAACCGCTGGATCAGCTCCGCCCGGCGCTCGGCGTTGATGCCGCCGCGCATGCGGGCCAGCAGATCGATGGTCTCACCGCCGGACAGCGACGGCCACAGCGTGACATCGCCTGGGACGTAAGCGAGTTCGTGATGCAGCGCGACCGCGTCGGCCCACGGGTCGCGGCCGAACAGTTCGGCCCGGCCGGAGGTGGCGCGCAGGATGCCGAGCAGCACCCGGATCGTCGTCGACTTGCCCGCGCCGTTCGGCCCCAGGAAGCCGTGGATCTCCCCTTCGCTGACCGACAGATCCAGCCCGTCCAGTGCGGCCACATGGCCGAATGTCTTACGGAGATCGTTGATTCGAATGATCTCGGACATCAGTGCTCCTTGATGAAGGTGTCCAAAAGCGTTGGGTCGGTGAGGATTCCCTGGGTGTAGAACTCCAGGGCGGGAGGCGTGAGCTCTTCGGTCAGCTCACGGATGGCCTTACGGAAATCGAGCTTCTCGCCGGGTTGCTGATGCATCTGCATCCAGAGCAGCGTCGCGCCGACGTTGAGCGTCATCAGGTATCTCGCCCGGGCCGCCGGGTCCCGGCTCGGCTTGATCGTGCCCGCGTCGACGCCCTGCTGGATGTAGATCTCGGCGTCGTCCACCATGTGCTCGAACAGCGATCGCGCCATCGGTCCGCCGGCTTGCAGGCTGCGCACCATGTAGGCGACCAGCGGACCGTAGACCTCGATCTCGGCCAGCGCGGACAACATGCCCTTGGCCATGCTGTTCGCGGTGAGCGCCTTGAGCTTCTCGTCGCGGATCAGCTTCAGCACCCGGTCGTCGCACGCGGCACGCAGGCCGTCCTTCGAGCCGAAGTGATGATTCACCAGGCCTGGCGAGACACCCGCCGCCTTCGCGATGGCGCGCACGCCGACCTGGAAACCCTCGTCGCCGAAGACCTCGATCGCGGCGTCGCGGATCCGGGCCGCCGTGGTCAGATCCGTGGCGGGTCCTTGCGGTACGGGCTGTTCGTTAAACACATGTTCAATATACTAAACACTCGTTCAATCCACCACAAGAGCCGTGCCCGGAATGTCGTGTCAACAGTCACGGTTTGGTCGGCGCGGCGCGGGCTAATGTCGAGTTATGACAACCGGCATCGCAACGACCGCGGATCACCTACGCGCGGCACTGGACGGACCGTGGGGCGAGATCCGGGAGCAGGCCCGGATTCAACTCGCCGATGACAAGTTCGCCGGGGACTCCTACCTCGACTACAAGGCCGCCCGCGCGCGGGTGCTCGAGCAGATGCGGGTCATCGCCACCATGGGCTACGCCGAGCGCGGCTTCCGCCGGGAGAACGGCGGGACCAGCGAGCCGGGCGCCGCGGTGACCGGGCTGGAGATGCTCGCGTACACCGATCTGTCGCTGTGGGTGAAGGCCGGCGTGCAGTGGGGCCTGTTCGGCGGCGCGGTGGAGAACCTCGGCACCGAGCGGCACCGCGAGTACATCAAGCGGCTCATCTCGCTCGACCTGCTCGGCTGTTTCGCGATGACCGAGTCCGGGCACGGCAGCGATGTCGCGCACCTGGAGACCACCGCGACCTACGACCCGGACACGCAGGAGTTCGTGATCCACTCGCCGACCCCGTCGGCGCGCAAGGACTACATCGGCGGCGCGGCCGAACACGCCAGGATGGCCGCGGTTTTCGCGCAGCTGATCACCCAGGGCGAGGGCCGCGGCGTGCACTGCCTGCTGGTGCCGATCCGCGACGAGAACGGCGCCGACCTGCCCGGCGTGACCACCTTCGACGACGGGCTCAAGGGCGGGCTGCCCGGTGTGGACAACGGCCGGATCGTGTTCGACCAGGTGCGCATTCCGCGGGAGAACCTGCTCAACCGCTACGCCGACGTCGAGCCGGACGGCACCTACACCTCCGAGATCGAGAACCCGAGCCGGCGCTTCTTCACCACGCTCGGCACCCTCGTTCGCGGGCGGGTCAGCGTCGGTGGCGCGGCCGCCGCGGGTACCCGGGTCGCGCTGAGCATCGCCTTGCGCTATGCGCTCAAGCGCAGGCAGTTCTCCGATCCGGACAGCGGGCAGGAGACGGTCCTGCTGGACTACCGCAGTCACCAGCGGCGGCTGCTCCCGCTCGTCGCCAAGACCTACGCGCTGGCGTTCGCGCAGAACGACCTCGTGCGCCGGATGCATCTGGTCCAGACCGGCCAGGACCTGAACCCGAGTTCGCAACGGGCACTGGAGAAGCGGGCCGCCGGCCTCAAGGTCGCGCAGACCCGGCACGCCACCCGCGCCATCCAGGAATGCCGCGAAGCCTGCGGCGGCGCCGGCTATCTGACCGAGAACCGCCTGGTCACGCTGAAGGCGGACACCGATGTGTTCACAACCTTCGAAGGCGACAACGTGGTGCTCACCCAGCTGGTCGCCAAGGAGCTGCTCACCGCGTACTCCGACGAGGTCCGCGACCTGGACGCGCTCGGCTGGGTCAAGTTCGCCGCCACCATGGCCGGCGACGAGGTCCGCAAGGTGACCGGCGTGCGTCAGCTGATCCAGCGCCTGCGCGACGGATCCAACGACTCCGTCGACGAGGGCGACCTCGCCCGCCGCGCGGTCCAGCTGCAACTCTTCGCCGACCGCGAGGAATACCTGGTGCGCACCGCAGGCCACCGCCTGCGGGCCCGCGCGAAGGACACCACCCCGTTCGAGGCGTTCAACAACGCGCAGGACCACATCCTCGCCGCCGGCACCGCCCACATCGACCGGTTGGTGCTCGAGGCGTTCATCGAAGGCATCGAGGGCATTCAGGACCAGGAAGCCCGCGACCTCGCCGAAACCGTCTGCGACCTCTACGTTTACGCGACTCTGGAGGAAAACCGCGACTGGTACATCATGCACCGCTTCATGTCCGTCGAGCGCGCCAAGGCGGTCCGCCGCGGCGTCAACGAACTCGTCGACCGCCTCCGCCCCGAGGCCCTCACCCTCGTAGAGGGCATGGGCGTCCCGGAATCCATGCTGCGGGCAGCAATGCTCGATGACGCGAGCGTGTACGAGCGGGGGTAATCGACCCCGATCGACCAGGCGACAACGTCCTGAGCCCCGCCGGGCTCAGGACGTTGTCGTTTTACTCGACGAGTTATCCGTCACGTTCTGAGCTACGTCACGCAGGTCGCGGTCGCGGGTCTCGCCGGCCCAGAGGAAGGCCGTGGCGGTGCAGGCGAGCATGAGGCACAGCAGGAGGGTGATCGGGAGGGTGGAGGGGTAGCGGTGCAGGAGGGCGACGCCGATGATCGGGGTCAAGGAACCGCCAACGATGGTGGCGAGTTGGTAGCCCAATGATGCTCCGGTGTAACGCACTTCGCTGGGGAACAGCTCGGCGAAGAAGGGGGCTTGGGCGCCGGTCAGCAGGCCGTGCAGGGTGAGGCCGACGGTGATGACCAGGGTGATTCGGATCGCGCTGCCGGTGTCGACCATGGGCAGCGCGGCCAGTGCCCAGGCCGCGATCAGCACGGCAAGGAGCACGCTGGATGTTCGTCGGCCGTAGCGGTCGCCGATCGCGCCGCCGAGCACGATCGCGACGGCCTGGAAGACCGAGGCGATCGTAATCGCGGTCAGGGCGGTGGATTTCGGGACGTGCACGACCTGGGTGAGGTAGGCGAGCAGGAAGATGCTGAACGTGTAGTACGTCGCCTTCTCCCCCACGTCGGCGAGCGCGGCCATCAGCACTTGCTTGCGGTAGCGGCTCAACACGATGCGGACCGGGGCCTGCCCCTCGTGAGTTGCGTTGCGCCGCTGGGCCGCCAGAAAGATCGGCGACTCCTCGACCGCGTGCCGAAGCCAGATTCCCACCGCGACAAGCACTA
This sequence comes from Nocardia colli, assembly GCF_008704205.1. Classification (GTDB taxonomy): domain Bacteria; phylum Actinomycetota; class Actinomycetes; order Mycobacteriales; family Mycobacteriaceae; genus Nocardia; species Nocardia colli. The sequence continues at coordinate 1,036,146 of NZ_VXLC01000003.1, forward strand.
TCGACAGCAGGAACGGGATTCGCCAACCCCAGTCCTGGAATTCGGCGTTGGACACACCGAGGCCGAGGACCGCGAGCACGCCGGTGGCGAGCAGATTTCCCAGTGGCCCACCGGTTTGCGGCCAGCTACTCCAGAATCCGCGATGCGCGGCCGATCCGTGCTCGGCGACCAGCAGCACCGCGCCGCCCCACTCGCCGCCGAGCGCGAGGCCCTGCACCAAGCGCAACAGCACCAGCATTATCGGCGCCGCGACGCCGATGGTGGAGTACGCGGGAATCAGGCCGATCGCGACGGTCGCGCCGCCCATGAGCATCAAGGTGATCGAGAGCGTGCGGCGACGGCCGAGCCGATCGCCCAGGTGGCCGAACAGGACTCCGCCGAGCGGGCGGGCGAGGAAGCCGACGGCATAGGTGACCATCGCCAGCAGCACGCCGGTCAGCGGGTCGCCGGAGGGAAAGAAGACCTTGTTGAAAACCAGCGCGGCGGCCAGGCCGTAGAGAAAGAAGTCGTAGAACTCGATCGTCGTGCCGGCCACACTGGCGGCGACGATCCGCGCGAAACGCGCGCCGGCGGGTGCGGCCGGGTCGGCCATCGTGATGTCTCCTCGTTCGTACCGAATCGTCCGGTACGACTATCGCGCACAAACAGCCCATGATCCGGCGTTTCGGCGGAGACCCGGTTCCCTGCCCCAGGGGCGAACCCGGATAAACCTTCCGGGCTCGCCCCTGCCTTACCTCAGGACGGCGGCGGGCACGGGTTGCCGTCGTTGTCCGACGGCGGCGGCAGCGGACGGCCGTCCGGTCCCTTCGGCGGCGGCAGCGGCTTGCCGTCCGACCCCCGCGGCACGATCGGGCAGCCGTTCTCCGACGTCTGGACGCCGGGCGGCGCCGATGGACCCGCCGTTGCCGCCCCTGCCGCGATGAGGCCCGAGCCCATGATCGCCGCGAAACCGAGCACGATAGCCGCGCGAAGTTTCATGTGATTCCCCTTCTCGAATGCTGTTGCCTTTCATCGGATTAGACGTGCCAGCACGCGCGGGGTTCCACACAAGATCAAATGTGTCCTACGTCACACTAGAGGCTGCCTGGCTTCACACCGAAATCGAGGCGAGATCTATCCCTTGCAACGGCTTCGCCGTCACGTCGTGCACGCGTGCTGCCCACACCGCATGACCGTGACCGGACCACAGCGGTGCCACCGGAAGCTCGCGAAGCAACTGATTCTCGGCGATCCGGTACAGCTGAGCGCTTTCCGCGGATAGGCCGGCGGAATCGGCGGCGGCCAGCTGCTGAGCGAAGCCCTCGTCGATGTACCCGACGGACTGCGCGAGTGCGGCGAGTAGTTCGTGCGGGCTCGGCGTATTCAGCGAACGGGTCAGCAGGAAAGGACCGTCGCCGGGTTCGTTCGCCTCGTCACCGCGCTGTCTCGCGGTCACCTCGACCCCGAGCGCGGTGCGGACCTGATCGACCAGCGACCGTCCCCATTCCTCCTGTCCGGCACCGAAGTACACCGAGACCGGACCGGCGAAAGAAACCTGGCCGAGCAGTGATTTCGCCGCGGCCGCGTCATGGGTGCACGGCCGGCAGGGACCGGAGCGCTCCCCCGGCGCGATCCCGGGCGGCAGGATCGCACGAGCCGGGTCGACCTGATCCGCGAGCGGACCGGCTGCCAATGCCGCGCGATCCACCGCCATGGCGAACGCGTGACGAACCGTCGAGTCCTCGAACCGCGTGTCCGACAAGGGAAATGCCAGGTAGCCGACCTCGGGCAGCGGCCACATCGCGTGCCGCTCGGCGAACTCGTGGTGCATCGCGTCGTGCCGCCCGCCGGGTACCTCGGTGGCCAGGTCGAGCGAGCCCGACTTCACCCGGTCGTACTGCGCGGCGGAATCGCCTACCTCGAGCTCGATTTCGCGCGCCTTGCCGGCGGCATCGTCCACTCGCACGAGTCGCCCACCCGAACCCGGCCGCCACGGTCCGGCCATCCGGAACGGGCCGTTGCCGATCGGGCTGGCCGCGAAGCCCGCCCAATCCCGGGACGCGAGAACCGATGCGGGAAGCGGCAACAGCGCGGGCGAAGCCAGCACCGCGGGCACCTGACCGAAGGGGCGGTCGAGGACGATCCGCAGCGTGCGCTCGTCCGGCGCGCTGATCTCCACGGCGCGCAGCACTTCGGTGAGCACGCCGGATCCGGCCCACCGCTGGTCCGCGACCGTCCGCCACGTATCGACGTAGGACTTCGCGGTGACCGGCGTCCCGTCATGGAACCGGGTGGTGCGGAGTTTGACCTCCCAGCTCACCTGATCCGCGCTGGAGATCGAGTCCGCGGCCCGCGGAGTCACCGTCCCGGTGGCCGCGTCGTAGTCGACCAACGGCGTCCACAGCGCGCCGACGAGCATGCGTCCGGCCTGATCGCGCAGATCCGCCGGAAGCAGGCCGGCCGGCTCGCGGACCCCGACCGTGAGCACGCCGGGCCTCGCCGCGTCCGTCGATTCGGCGCAGCCGACGAGGCCGAGCAGGACCACGGCGAACACGAGCACAAGGCTGAACCATCGCGTGCGCCCGTCAGCGACTGCTGGTCGCAGATCATCTGGCATGCCAGCATCATTCACTTATACCGGCGCGAAACCCACAGCAATGATCACCATCCCGGCGCCCACCACGCGAAAGCCGTTCCCCAGTTCGCCATATCGCGATTTGGGGATCGACGCCGCAGGCACCGGACCTACAGTGAGGACATCTCGGCGACCAGGAATCCCTGGTCACAAAGCGACGCGTCTCGCTGGAGGTCGTTGTGCACCGCTGGTTGCTCCGGTCGTCCCTGCTCCTGGTCACCGTCACGGCGACGCTGGCCGCCACCGCGCTGCCCGCCGCCGCCTGCGGCGAAGACGACGCCCCGCACGGCGTCGCGGCACAGCGCACCGGCTCGCCCGGCGCGGAGAAGAACGTCAAGGCCGTCGGCAATGTGCCGGACGCGCAGGGCGCGATCTCGCTGCAATTCCTCCAGTACGGCGCCCGGGACGTCATGGTCGTCTCAGGTGAATTCGGCTTGAAGACATACGATCTCACCGCCAACCCGGCCGCGCCGAAGCTGATCGGCCAGCTCAACATGCCGGGCATGTGGGAAACCGAGGACACCGAGGTCGATCCGGTCCGCAAGCGTGTCTTCCTGTCCCGTGACCCGCGCGCCTTCAACGGCAATGTCCGCACCGGCGAGTCCGGCATCTACGTGGTCGACCTGGCCAAGCCGGAGCAGCCGACGGTGCTCAGTTACGTCAAAGTGCCTGCGGGCCACACCACTACGTGCATCAACGACTGCCAGTACCTGTGGACCGGCGGCCCCGCCAAGGCGGACAGCATGCCTGCCGCGTGGGGCGGCCGCCCGATCTGGGTCACCGATGTCCGCGACCCACGCAAGCCGAAGGTCAACCCCAACCCGATCGAGTTGGCGCGCAACGACGGTCAGACCGACTACGTGCACGACGTGCAGGTAGACGAGACCGGCATCGCCTGGGCCTCGGGACGCGGTGGCGTGCGCGGCTATTGGACCACCGGCATGCACAAGGATCCGGTGACCGGCAAACTCCGGATGGCCTCGGCCAACGACCCGGTCCCCTACGCGGGCGGCGGTATCAAGGAGACGGCCGCGCCATCCAAGTTCATGCACAACAGCTTCCGCCCGATCGGCAACCGCGCGAAGGACGGCGGCGGCGCGGGCCCGTTCGCCAACGGCAACCTCATCTACGCGACCGAGGAGAGCTTCGTCGACGGCTGCGCGGGCGACGGCGTGCTCGTCATCGCCTCACTCGAAGGGTCTTACGGCGGCGAGGGCTGGCGTTCCACCCCGCAGAAACCGTACCGGCTCAACACCATCGGCACCTGGGGCGTGGCCGGCCAGGAGGGCAGCGATCCCGCCTCCGCCGACTGCTCCGCCCACTACTTCGACGTGCAGGACAAGATCCTGGTCCAATCCTTCTACGCCCAGGGCACCCGCTTCCTCGACGTCTCCGACCCCACCAACCCCAAGCAGATCGCCTACTACCGCCCCGCCGACGCGGCCGCCTGGGCACCCTACTGGCACCGCGGCTTCGCCTACGTGGCGGACAACACCCGAGGCATCGACATCCTCCAGCTCACCCGCTGATCCCGCGCAGCCGCGCGTACTCGGGGAACCGATCGCGCAGCGCATGGTCGAAAGCCGCTGCCCGCTCGCGTGATTCACGCGCGTAGTACCGCTCGAGCGACAGATACCACTGCATCAGATCGGCTGCGGTAGTCGCCGCGTCGTCGAGCAGGCAGAGCACGACCGTTCCGCGCAACCGTTCCGGCTCGACGTAGCCACCTTCGTTCTGCACCCGCGCCAGGACCACCAGCTGCGCCACCGTGTCTCGCTCGGCATGCCACTGAAAGACCGGTCCCGCAGCATAACTCAGCACCCATTCGACGCCGTCGCGGCCGTTGGTTACGAACTCCTGCACCGACAGCGCGCCGGGGAAACTCCACGAGCTCTCGAACTTTCCGAAGCCGATCGAGTCGATGACGCCCCGCCGCACACACTGCTCGCTGTCGTACTCCAGCCACGCTTGTGACGGCAGAGTCAGCATTACGTCGCGGACCCCGGTCGAGATCACCGTCGCGTCCGCCGACACCGCTACCTCGCCGCCCGGGCTCCGCTCGAGGAACACGCGTATCGCGGGCGCGACCAACTCGGACATGCGATCGGTCAGGACGTATTCCGCACCCCAGGCGATACCGAACTCGCCTACCGGCCGATACCCGAGCGCCGCAAGCGCATACCCGATCATTTCAGCGGTGAGCGACATAAGGTCGGCGATGGCCGGGCGGTCGAGCACCTCGAAGAACTCGGGCCGCGGTTCACCGAAACGCGCACTGTGCCGGAACCCGGTCAGCGACCAGCCCAGCTGCTCGGGCACATCGAAGAGGTAGTCGACCTCGTCACGATCGTCGGCCGCGCGTTGCTCGGCCAGCAATTGATCGAGGTCATCCCAGAGGCGTAGCGGAAGTTGCCCTACTACCCGCAGATCGTGGTATTCACCGTCCGCCGGGCTGTCCCGCACCACCGACCACACCTGCGCCCCGTCATACCAACCGGCTACGTCGGCATACCTCGTGTAGTCGTCGAGCGTGCAGGACACGACCTCGCAGCCCGCCGAAAGCCGCTCCAATGCAGGCCCTTTCGCCCCTTCATCGACGAACTCCGACGAATCGTCGATCACCACGACAACCAGCCAGCCATCCGCGAGCTCCGTCGCGACCGCATGCGGGCGCGGAAACTCCACGCGCTCCCCCGTCCGCCGCAACCCCAGCTCCGCGCACACCCCATCGAAGCCCTTGCCGCGAAAGGCCAGCCAAGATATCGCTCCCACGGTCACTGTCTAGCGTCGCGGACACTCCCGCGTCAAAGGGTCGCTAGTCGCGTTCGCGCCCGAGCAGTTCCACCAGCAGCGCGACCTGTCCGGCGAAGTGGTCGATGAATTCCGGTGTGCGCGGGTCGGTTCCGCAGACGCCCTCGAGCACGTGCGGCAGTGTGGTGGGGGCCATGGCGGCGGCCATCAGCATGACGAGCAGCGCCGACGGGTCCAGTTCGGCGGGGAGCCGGCCCGCGGCTTGCAAGCTGCGTAGTTCCTCGACGCTGTGCTCGAGCATCTTCGCGCGCGGCGCATGGTCCGCGTCGCTGTCCGGACCGGTGTATTCGAGTCCGCCCCAGGCCAGCAGCCGGACGCCGTCGGGGTTGTTCCGCGCTTCCAGGGCATAGCGCCGGAACTGTTCCGGCAGTGGGGTTTCCGGCGGAACCAGCTCGCGCCGGCGGTCCTGCCAGCGCTGCGACATGGCCTGATGCAGGCCCTCTTTGCCGTCGAAGTAGTAGGAGATCAGCTGCTGGTTGACCCCGGCGCGGGCGGCGATCGCGGCGGTCCGCGCGCCCTGGAAACCGTGCGCGGCGAACTCGGCCTCGGCCGCGTCCAGGATCAGCTGACGGGTGCGCTCGGGATCGCGCTGACGCTCCTGCGGCTTGGGTGACCTGCGGGGTTTCGACGACGTCACACCTTTCATTCTACATACGCATAGCAATTTCAGGCAGTAGTGCAAGTTAATCAATCAAACGATTGACAGAGTGAAGCAATCGATTGAATGATGGACGGACCGTCCCGTCACTCAGGAGAAGTTCGTCGTGAACGCACAGTCAGATATCCAGCAGACCAAGGTCCTCATCGTGGGCGGCGGCATCACCGGCCTGTCCACCGCGCTGTTCCTGGCCCGGGCCGGGATCCGCCCCACCCTGGTCGAACGGCACTCGTCCACCGCATTGCAGCCGCAGGCCCGCGCGTTCAACCCGCGCTCGATGGAGATCTACCGGGCGCTCGGCCTGGAACCGGCGATCCGCGACCGGACCTCGATCCTGGCCGACTTCCCGGAGATGATCGGCGCGGACACCCTGGCCGGTCAGGAGCGCTTCCGGGTCGACATCCTCAGCCAGGTCCGCCCGCCGGCGACCCTCAGCCCGACCGACTGGACGATGATCGACCAGGACGAACTCGAACGCGTCGTGCGCGCCGACGCCGAGAACCACGGCGCGGACATCTGGTTCGGCACCGAGCTGATCTCCGTCGATCCCGCCGCAGGCGGAGTCACCGCCCTGGTGCGCGACCTCGCCGGCGGCGCCGAACGCCACATCCACGCGGAGTACCTGGTCGCCGCCGACGGCAATCGCGCGGGCATCCGCACGAAACTCGGCATCGAGGCCGCGGGACCGGGCGAACTGATCACCGCCGCGAGCTTCGTCTTCGACGCCGACCTCACCGTGCCGTTGCGCGAGCGCCGATTCCTGCTCGGCTATTTCGATCAGCCGACGACCGGCACCGCGCTCGTCCCCGGCCGCGAGTTCGGCCGCTGGGCTCTCGGCATCCCGTTCGGTCCCGAGTCCGGCCGGAGCGCGGCCGATTTCACCGAGGAGCGCTGCATCGAACTGACCCGCCGCGCGATCGGCGACCCCGGCCTCGAACTCACCCTCGTCCCCCTGATGACCGGATCGGACCAGAAGGTCGCCACCACCCGCATCGGCGCGTGGGTCGCGGACGAGTACCGAGCGGGCCGGATCTTCTTCGTCGGCGACGCCGCGCACGTCTTCCCGCCCACCGGTTCCTTCGGCGCGAACACCGGCATCGCCGACGCGGGCAACCTCGCCTGGAAACTCGCCGCGGTGCTCAAAGGCCAAGCAGGCGAGTCGCTTCTGGATAGCTACGCCGACGAGCGCCGCCCTGTCGCACTGGTCACACTCGATCAGGCGATGCAGCGCCTGCAGGGCAGGCACAGCGGCACCGGCGACGACACCGCCACCATCGATGACCTCACCATGATCCTCGGCTACCGCTACCGCTCGGCCGCGATCGAAACCGAAGCCGGCACCCCGGACGAACCCGTCGAAGACCCGCGGCACCCCAGCGGCCGTCCGGGCCTGCGCGCGCCGCATGTCTGGCTGCGGCAGGACACGACGACCCTGTCCACGCTCGACCTCGTCGACGGCGGATTCACCCTGCTGATCGGCGAAGCCGGCGCGGACTGGCGCACCGCAGCGGAAAAAGCCGCCGGCACAATGGATCTCGATCTGCGCGCGTACCGCATCGGCGCCGATTTCGACGACGTCGACGACATCTTCGGCGCGGCATACGGCCTCGGCTCCACCGGCGCGAGCCTCATCCGCCCCGACGGATTCGTCGCCTGGCGCGCCACCGATCTCCCGGCGAACCCGGAGCACGAACTCCAGCTCGCGCTGACCCGAGTGCTCGCCCGCGAAACCGGCTACGCCCCCTAGAATCCGGCCCGGACGGCGACCGCTGCCGTCCGGGCGCCGGGCACTCGGGCCATCCGACACGCGGTCGGCGGGCCGTTGTGCCAGCCCGGATGCGAAGGTCGCCGGAAGGTGACTACGTTCGCGTGCATGGATTCAGACACGCTTCCGGGAGGCGACAGCACGGAGACGCGGGTCGATCATCTGGGCCGGCGGCGCCTGTTCCGGCGCGGCCGGCGGATGCCGGTGGTGAGCCAGGCGGTCGGCAAGCTGGTGGCCGATCGCCCGGCGACCGCGGACACGATCGTCGCGGCGCCCTCGCCGCTGCAACCGATCGACCTCACCGACGACGCGGCCGTCACGGAGGTGCTGGATCTCGCCGTCCGGGTCGGCGAGGTGGTGCTCGCCTCGGGCACCGGCGTGAACGACACCACCGCTCAGGTCCGGTTCATCGCCGCCACCTACGGCCTGGCCCGCTGCGATGTCGACGTCACCTACGACGCGATCCGCATCTTCGCCGACCGCGGCCCGCGACTACCGCCGGCCAGCACGATGCGCATCGTCAACTACCGCTCCTTGGATTTCACCCGCCTCGCCGCGGTCGACCGCCTGACCCGCCGCATCCGCAACGAGGTGGTCGCCCCCGAGGACGCGCACGCCGCGCTCGACGCGATCACCACTGCGCCGCACCCTTACCACCGCTGGACCGCCACCTTCGGCTGGTCGCTGCTGGCCGCGGCCATCGCCGCGCTGCTCGGCGGCGGGGTCGTCGTCGCCGCGGTCAGTTTCGCCACCACCCTCGCGATCGACCGGTCCAACCGGGTGCTCAACCGCTACGGCCTGCCGTTCTTCTTCCAGCACATGGTCGGTGGCGCGATCGCCGCGACACCTGCCATCGTGCTGGCCACCCTGGCCGGTCCACTCGGCATCGATGTCGACCCCTCGCTGATCATCGCGGCCGGAATCACCGTGCTGCTCAGTGGATTACAGCTGGTCGGTGCGGTCCAGGACGGCATAACCGGCGCACCGATCACCGCGACCGCCCGCATGCTCGAGGTCATGATGATGACCGGGGGCATCATCGCGGGCATCGCGATCGCGTTGCGCGTCGGCTCGACGCTCGACGCCGTCGTGCCGCCGTTCCTGCTCACCACCCGCGACATCACCGACCTGCCGGTCAAGATCGTCGCGGGTGCGGTCGCCGCGCTCGCGTTCGCGCTCGCTTGCTACGCGGAGAAGCGCGCCCTCGCCGCCGCCGCGGGCAGCGGCGCGGCGGGCACGATCTGCTTTCTGCTGGTGCAGCAGGCCGGCTTCGGACCGGTGCTCTCCTCCGGCGTCGCCGCGACCGTGATCGGCATGGCCGGTGGTCTGATGGCCCGCCGCGCGCTGACGCCGCCGCTGGTCGTCGCGGTCGCCGGCATCACGCCGCTGCTGCCCGGTCTCAAGCTCTACCGCGGTCTCAACGCACTGCTCAACGATCAGCTGGTGATCGGCGCGAACCAGTTGCTCGCCGCGTTCGGCGTCGGCTGCGCGCTGGCCGCCGGCGTCACCCTCGGCGAATGGTTCGACCGTACCGTTCGACGGCCGCGCATCCTGCGTCGCTTCGGTTCGCTGCGCCGCCCGATCGTGCGGCGCATCCGGCCGCGCAGCCGGCGCAGGCCGCCGCCCATTCAGTGAACAAGGTACGTGCGTCCCACACGGGAAACCTGTATCGTCGGACAGGTTAGTTAGGGTAGCCATACTCGGTGGCCCGCCGGTGCTCAGGTGAGGTGGTTCGGACATGTCAGAGGCAGCATCGTTCTCTACGCAGATCCGCAGTGCCACCACGGAACAACACGTCGAGGCGAACACCTCGCGGTTCATGACCGACATGCTCGGCGGCGCGCTCGGGGTCGACTCGTATCACCGCTACACCGGTCAGCTCCTGTTCGTCTACCGCGCGCTCGAACACCGCTGGGACACCCTCGCGGCGGACCCGATCGCCGGACCGTTCATCCGCCCCGAGCTGGCCCGCACCGCCGAACTCGAGCGCGACCTCGACCACCTCGTCGGTCCGCGCTGGCGCGACGAGCTCGAGCCGCTGCCCGCGACCGCCGCGTACGCCACGCGGATCGACGAGTGCGCGCGCGACTGGCCTGCCGGTTACGTCGTGCATCACTACACGCGTTACCTCGGCGACCTGTCCGGCGGACAGATCATCGGCAAAACGGCCGCGCAGCTGTGGAACCTGACCCACCGTGGCGACGGCGTCCGCTTCTACGTCTTCGACGCCGTCACCAACCCGGCCGCGTTCAAGCGCGAATACCGCGCCCTGCTCGACCGGCTGCCGCTCGACGATCTCGAACGCCGCCGCGTGCTCGACGAGGGCAAGCAGGCCTTCGCCATGAACACCGCGGTGTTCCACGAACTGGCACAGGAGTTTCCGGCGGCTCAGTAGGCGCCGGCGCCGCGGGTCACCGCGCCGATGGTCCGCGCGATGAGCAGCAGGTCCAGCACCATCGACCAGTTCTCCACGTAGGAAAGATCCAGTCGCACCGAATCTTCCAGCGAAAGATCCGATCGTCCGCTGACCTGCCACAGCCCGGTGACCCCCGGTTTGACCAGCAGCCTGCGCCGCATCTCGCCGTCATAGCTGTCCACCTCGCGCTGCACCTGCGGGCGCGGGCCGACCACGCTCATCTCCCCGCGCAGCACATTGAAGAACTGCGGTAGCTCGTCCAGGCTGAACTTGCGGATCACCTTGCCGATCGGCGTGATTCGCGGGTCGTTTTTCAGCTTGAAGAAGACCGGATTGCCCCCGTTGCGTTCGATGAGCGCGTCCACGCCCGCCTCCGCCTCGGTGTACATGCTGCGGAACTTGATCATCCGGAACGGCTTGCCGCCGCGCCCGATTCGCTCGGACAGATAGAACACCGGCCCCGGGCTGGTCAGCTTCACCGCCAGCGCGATGCCCAGCATGGTCGGCGCGATCAACACCAGCACCGCGGCCGCGAACAGCACGTCGAACACTGCCTTGCCGGCCGACTTGGCCCGGTCGTATTGCGGTTTGGCGATGTGCAGCATCGGAACTCCGGCGACGAACCGATTGGTCAACCGGGTGCCCGCGATGTCCACCACGCCGGGCGCGACGATCAGCTCGACCCCGAGCGGGTCGAGTTCCCAGGCCATGCGGCGCAGTTCCATCGGGCCGAGGTGATCGGTCGCGGTCACCGCGACGGTGTCGGCGCCGCTGCGGCGCACCGCGTCGAGCACGGTGCGGTCGCTGCCGACCACCGAGAACGTGTGCCCCGACGGTTCGCGGATGTACTCGGTGATCTCGTTGTGCCCGTTCGGGATACAGACACCGACCACCCGGTATCCGGACGCCGGGTCGCCGGCGAACGCGTTCGCCATCGCCTGCGCCGCCTCCGCACAGCCGACGACGAGGACCGACGTGCGGTACTCCCCCTGCGCGCGGAGCTGCCTGGCATGGATCCGCCATAGCAATCTGCTCAGCATCAGGCCGAAAAGTCCGAGTGGTAATGCGATAGCCAGATAGCCACGGGCGAACTCGATCTGGAAAACCAGCGAGACGATCGCGAGCACGCCGAACAGCCGCAGCGTCGCCGAGACCAGCCGCCGGTACTCCTCGCTGCCGCTGCCGACCACCTGTGGCGACCGGGTGTGACCGAGCGCCAGGAACGCGGCCCAGGCCAGCGCGAGCGCGCCGGAGACGACCGTGTACCCCACTTCATAGGGCAGATGCCAGGCCAGCGGTGGCGCGGCGGGTCCGCCGAATCGGATGACCTGCGCGAGCACCATGGCCGCGACGATCACACCGAAATCCGTTGCGCCTAAGCGCCTTACATACTCACCCTGCCATCGCTCACGCTCTGAGCGCGGCAGCATGTGCGGCGATCGGCGATAGTCAAGATCGTCGTCGTCGGCGAGCTCGAAGCTCATGGAAACGCACCTCCCCACGGGAGAGAAGAAAAGTAGCCCCCCGATCTGCACTGATCGGTCCCCACGGCACAAACCTGACCGCCTCGGGTGTCCCGTCCTTCGGCGGTCAGAAGCCGATTGTTACAGAACACAATCCGTTTCACATGTCGAATCATCAGGGCCGCAGAGTGTTCCACGCGGTAGCCGATAAAGGAACGGTCGGTTTGCCACCCAGGTATGTTTTCGACACCCGGGACCATAGGAGACCAGGTCGCGAACCTTCGCTACCCCCAGGCGAATTCATCCCATCAAGACCGAACCACTAAGCCCCCCGTTAGCCGCCGGGACGCTACCCGCCGGAAACAGTTGAAAAGTACCGGAAATTACTTCCTGGCCAGCTGATTTCAGCTACGACACGCGGGGCTTTCGTTGTAACGTCTCACTGGATCGAGTCGACGTCAGGGGTGCGCCGGCAATGCGCCGGAGGGCGACTCTAGGCAGAAGGTGGGCTGCGTTGCAGTGTCGATTGTGTGATTCCGAACGACTGACGAGTGTGCTCGACTTGGGTGCGACGCCACCGTGCGAAAAGTTCCTCGCGCCAGCGGAACTCGATCTTGCAGAACCAACCTACCCGCTACACCTGAGACTGTGCGCGGACTGTCTGCTATTGCAGATTCCCGCCTTGATCACCCCCGAGGAGACGTTCACCGAGTACGCGTACTTCTCCTCGTACTCCGAGAGCTGGGTGCGGCACGCGAAAACCTTTGTCGCGCAAGCGATCGAACGACTCGAACTGAACCAGGACTCGTTCGTGATCGAGGTGGCCAGCAACGACGGCTACCTGCTGCGGCACGCGGTGGCGGCGGGTATCCCCTGCCTGGGCGTAGAACCATCGGTGAACGTCGGCAACGCCGCTCGCGCCGCGGGCGTGCCCACTGAAACCACCTTCCTCGACGAGCAGTCCGCGGCGAAGATCCGCGCGACGCATCGCCCGGCAGACCTGGTGGTGGCCAACAACGTCTACGCCCACGTGCCCGACCTGCGCGGTTTCACCAGGTCGCTGCGCGCGCTGATGGCCGACGACGGCTGGCTCTCCATCGAGGTGCACCACGCGCTGAACCTGATGCGCTTGGGCCAGTTCGACACCATCTATCACGAGCATTTCCAGTACTACACCGTGCATTCCGCGCAGCGCGCGCTGGCGACGGCGAACCTCGCGGTCGTCGACGTCGAGCTGCTGGACACCCACGGCGGCTCGATCCGCGTGTGGGCCCGGCCGGCCGAAGTGGGCGCGGTACCCAGTACACGTGTCCGGGAAGTCCTTCAGCTGGAACAGGATGCGGGCCTGCACCACGTCGAGGGCTACGACGAGCTGCGCACCCGCACCGAGGCGGTCCGCCACGATCTGCTGCGCTTCCTGCTCGACCAGCGCGCCGCGGGCAAGCGGGTAGTCGGCTACGGCGCACCGGGCAAGGGCAACACCCTGCTCAACTACTGCGGCATCCGCACCGACCTGCTCGAGTACACCGTGGACCGAAACCCGTACAAGCACGGACGATTCACGCCGGGCACCCGGATCCCGATCTATTCACCGGATCGGATCGAGCTGGACCAGCCCGACGTCGTCCTGGTGCTGCCATGGAATCTCGAAGCCGAGATCACCGAGCAGCTCCGCCACATCGCCTCGTGGGGCGGCCGTTTGGTCTACCCGCTTCCGGCACTGCACAGTGCCGACCTCACCAGTCACAACGACGTGAACAGCGCAAGAAAGACGGAAATGACAGGGAGGGGAGCACGATGAAAGTTGTGCTGTTCTGCGGCGGATACGGCATGCGGATGCGTGACGGCACCGATGACATGATCCCGAAACCCATGCAGCTGGTCGGGCCCCGGCCGTTGCTCTGGCACGTCATGCGCTACTACGCGCACTACGGCCATAACGAATTCGTCCTGTGCCTCGGCTACGGCGGCCTACACATCAAGAACTTCTTCCTGACCTACCAGGAGTCGGTCTCCAACGACTTCGTCATCCGCGACGGCGAGGTGCAGATGCTGCGCTCCGACATCAGCGACTGGAAGATCACCTTCGTCGACACCGGACTGGAATCGCCGATCGGCGAGCGGCTGCGCCGGGTTCGCGAGCACGTCGCGGGCGACGAGCCGTTCCTGGCCAACTACGCCGACGTGCTCACCGACGCACCGCTGGACCAGATGATCGACAAGTTCACCGCGTCCGGCGCGGCGGCCTCGATGATGGTGGTGCCGCCGCAGTCCTCGTTCCACTGCGTCGATATGAAGCCGACCGGTGAGGTCAAGGAGATCATGCCGGTGTCGCGAATGCCGTTGTGGGAGAACGGCGGCTACTTCGTGCTGAGCCAGGAGATCTTCGATCTGCTGCCGCCCGGCGGCGATCTGGTCGCGGACGCGTGCGCCACGCTGGCCGGGCAGGGCCGGCTCTTCGGTTATCAGCACCTCGGGTTCTGGAAGCCCGCCGATACGTTCAAGGAGCGGGCCGAACTCGACGCCGGCTACCAGTCCGGCAAGCGCCCGTGGATGGTCTGGGAGAACGCGTGATCCGGCTGAACGTCGGGGCGGTCACCGAGATCGCCGTGCTCGGTGCGCATTGCGACGACATCGCCATCGGGATGGGGGCCACGCTGCTGACCCTGGCCCGCGCGCGCCCGGGTCTGCGGGTGCGCGCGCTGGTGCTCTCCGGCGGCGGCACCGCCCGCGCGGACGAGGAGACCCTGGCGCTGGACGCGTTCTGCCCCGGCGCCGAGGTCGACCTCACCGTGCTCGACGTACCCGACGGCCGGGCGCCCGCGCACTGGGACCGAATCAAGAACGAACTCAGCACCTTTCGCGCCCGGGTCGCTCCCGATCTGGTCTTCGCCCCGCAGCGCCACGACGCGCACCAGGACCATCGGCTGCTCGCCGAACTGGTGCCGACCGAGTTCCGCGATCACCTGGTGCTCGGTTACGAGATCCTCAAGTGGGAGAGCGATACGCCCGCGCCCAACTTCTACCACCGGCTCACCGCGGAACTCACCGAAGAGAAGTCGCGGCTATTGCTGAAGCACTATCCGTCCCAGGCCCACCGGGACTGGTTCGACGAGCAGGCCTTCACCGGCCTGACCCGGCTGCGCGGCGTGCAGTGCCACACCGCGCACGCCGAGGCGTTCGTGCTCGACAAGGCTGTCATCGATTTCGGAGGTTCCTAGCCATGCGCGTTCTGCTCACCGGTCACCAGGGGTACCTCGGCACCGTCATGGCGCCGATCCTGCGGGCCAACGCGCACGAGGTGATCGGCCTGGACGCCGGCTTCTTCGCCGACTGCGTGCTCGGCGACCTGCCCGGCGATCCGCCCGGACTGACCATGGACCTGCGCGACGTGACCGTCGACCAGTTACGCGGTTTCGACGCGGTCATCCATCTCGCCGCGCTGTCCAACGATCCGCTCGGCGCGCTGGCGCCGGAGATCACCTACGACATCAATCATCACGCGTCGGTGCGCCTGGCCCGGCTGGCCAAGGAGGCGGGCGTGCGGCGGTTCCTGTACGCCTCCACCTGCTCGGTCTACGGCGCCGCCGGTGCGGATCTGGTCACCGAGGACGCACCGCTGCGCCCGATCACCCCGTACGCGGAGAGCAAGGTGCGCGTCGAGGACGACGTCGCGGTGCTGGCCGATTCCGGCTTCTCCCCCGTATTCCTGCGCAACGCAACGGCATTCGGCTTCTCCCCCCGGCTACGCGCGGACATCGTGCTCAACAATCTAGTCGGGTACGCCACGCTGACCGGTGAGGTGAAGGTGCTCTCCGACGGCACGCCGTGGCGGCCGCTGGTGCATGCCCGCGATATCGCGTGGGCCTTCGCCAACTGCCTCACCGCGCCGCCTGCCGCGATTCACTGCCGCGCCTTCAACATCGGCACCGAGGCCAACAACCTGACCGTCGCCGACATCGCCCGCGCGGTGGTGGAGGCGGTGCCCGGCTCGACGCTGAACATCACCGGCGAGAGCGGCGCCGATCCGCGGTCCTATCGGGTCGACTTCTCGGCGGCCCGCTCCGCCATCGGTTTCCGCGCGCTGTGGACCGTGCAGGCCGGGGCGGACGAGCTGTTCCAGGAGTACACCGCGCGCGGCCTCACCTACGACGACTTCTTCCAGAAGTTCACCCGGCTGCCGCACCTGGAACGACTGCGCGACTCCGGGCTGCTCGACGAATCAATGCGCCGGATCCAGCCCGGCACCGCCCGTGTTCCGGCCAGCTGAGCCGTCCTGGCCGTCGTCACCACGCCGCGAGCAGCTGCTGCCAGCTGCCCGCGGCGGCGTCGCGTGCGGACACCAGGGTGACCGGCCGGGGCCAGGCGATGGCCAGGTCGGGATCGTCGTACGCGACGCCGATGTCCTCAGTGGGGTCGTGCGGGCGATCGATGCGGTAGCAGACGTCCGCGCTGTCGGTGAGTGCCTGGAAGCCGTGCAGGAAGCCGGGCGGCACGTACAGGTGCCGGAACGTCTCGTCGTCGAGCAGGAACGCCTGCTGCTTCCCGAACGTCGGCGAGCCACGCCGCAGGTCGACCAGCACGTCGTGCACCGCGCCGTGCGCGCAGCGGACCAGCTTCGCCTCGCCGCGCCCGGCCCGTCCGTGCATGCCGCGGACAACGCCACTGCCCGAACGGGATTGGGAGTCCTGCTGGAAGGCGGCCGCGGCTCCCGGCCGGCCGAGATAGGTGTCGAACTCCGCCGCATCGAACGTTCTGGTGAACAGGCCGCGGTCGTCGCGGAACGGTTCGGGGACCAGGACGAGGACGTCGGCGAGCTCGGTCTGCTCGATGCGCACCAGGCCATGGTGCCACGCGCGACCGGGTCTGCGGCGCGCCACGGAAGGGCTCACCGTGACCACACCCGCTAGCGCGCGGCGCTGCCGAGGTTGCGGGAGTATCGATCTCGGCCCGGTGCTCGATCTCGGCATGGTCCCCGCCGCCGATTACTTTCCGCCCGCCGCCGCTCCGGTCGGCCTGGCCGAGACCGCGCATCCGCTGCGCATGGACCTGTGCGCTCCCTGCGGTCTCGCGCAGCTCGCCGAGGACGACACCCGCGCCGAGGAACCCCGCGGCATCGAGCCCGCGGCGCTGCGCGAGCAAGCCGCCGACGCGGTCGCCAGGGTCGCGAAAGCCGGTCTGCTCCAGGGCAAGACGGTGCGCGAGTTCGGCAGCCCGCACGGCGGCACCTGGGTGCCGCTGCTCACCGAACGCGGGTACGCCGCCACCGAAGGCGTCGGCGACGTGGTGCTCGACTGCTTCGGCCTGATGCACGAGCCCGATCAGCGCGCCGCCTTCGCCGAGCGGGCCGCGGCGACCGCGCCGGACGGGCTGCTGCTGATCCAATTCCACTCGCTGGCCACCATCGTCGCGTCAGGTCAGTGGAACGCGCTGCGGCACGGTCACTTTGCCTACTATTCGCTGTCCGCGCTCGGCCGATTGCTGGCCGCCGCGGGCATGAGCATCAACACCGCGTGGCAGTTCGATCTGTACGGCGGCACCGTGCTGGTGGCCGCACGGCACGGCACCCATCCGGCCGACGACGCGGTCGGCGAGATCCGCGCGCGGGAAGCCGGATACATCGATCCACTGGCGGTCGGCAGCCTGCAGCAGGCCGCCGACGGGCACGCCGAGGCGTTGCGCCGCTGGCTGATCCGGCATGCGGCACAGGGTGATCGGGTCTTCGCCTACGGCGCGGCCTCGCGCGCGGTGGCGTTGTTCAGCCTGGCCGGCGTCGATCGCGGGCTGATCACCGCGGTCGCCGACGCGTCGCCGGCCAAGCAGGGCCGCCGGATGCCGGGCACCGACGTGCCGATCATCGCGCCCGCCGAACTCGTCGCGGCCCGACCGGATCTGGTGCTGCTCACGCTGCCCGACCTACTACCCGAGGTGCGCGCCCGCTACCCCGAACTCGACGGTTGCTGGATCGTCGACGACCCCGCCGACTCGGCCGTCAAGGGAGGATGAGTTGCCTCGAATTCGCTGTCCCCCAGCCCATTTGTTGTCCGTTTGCTCTATGCGCTTGATCTGACATGATTTCGTTTACCGAACACCTGATTGCCCTAGATTGTCGATGAAGTTATTCGCTCCTGCGTGCCGGGGAGCGGGCGTCGAGCGAACTACCACGCTCGGCCAGGTGTGTGTGCAGAGGGGACAACCTGATGAGGGAATTACCGCAGCAATGCGGCCGAAGCGTCCGTATGTTCGCGATCGCCACGGTGTTGGCGTCCGGGTTGGCGTTCGGGACCGGCACCGCGGGAGCGGTCGTCGACAGCAGTAGCCAGATCGTCGATCAGAAGGATCGCTCGATCGAGGCGATCCAATCCGACACGCGGATCGATTTCGTGCCGCCGTTGGATGGAAATCCGTTCACCCGCGAGTGGTTTCACACGGGCGAGGCGTCGTTCAAGGTCACCGGCCCGAGCGCCGACGACTGGCGTGGGCACATCACCGTCGGCTACCAGGTCGGCTATCCGGCGACGCTGAGCGGGCGGTTGAAGTTCGGCTACTCGACCCCGGATCTCGGAGTCGATCTCGGCGGCGACAGCGGCGCGCTGCTCAAGCTGAACGGGTTGATTCCGCGCGCGGGGATCGAGCTCGAGGTCGGCCTCGGCCCCGGCATCCAGACGGTCGAGTTCGCGGGCGGCGACATCTCCGGCACCGGCGGTTTCATCCGGATCGGTGGCTTCCACGGCACCGTCACGGGTGTGGTCGGGCAGACCACGATCCGGCCGTTCGTCAAGGTGGTCAGCGGTAGCGGCGACACGGTGTACACCTATGGGCGGCTCTGGACCATCTGAGCGCCGATAGATCACGATGAAGCCGCCCCGGGCCCGGCCCAGGGCGGCTTCATCGTTCAGACCAGCAGATCCGGCCGGTTGCGCACGGTCGCCACGGTGCGAACGCGCAAGCGGTACAACGCCGCTCGGGCCAACCGGGTGTCGCCGGCCAGCACGTCGCCGCGACTGACCAGATGCGGGTAGTCGCCGGCGATGCGGTGATGGAACCGGTACATGTCGGTCAGCTTGCTCACCGTCGAGGTCCGGCTGCACAGGTTGAACGACGAATTACGCCACGCCGCAAGGATTTCCGACATCCCGAAGAACACCCCGAACGAGGAGACCCGGGCAAACAGGTCGACGTCCATCGGGAACACCAGATCACCGCGCAACCCGCCGACCTGATCGAAGTGCTTGCGGTAGAACATCGCCGCTGCGGTCGGCCCGAAATCCGCGGGCCCGCGCCGCACGATGACCCGGGCCAGCGCCCGCGCGCTCTGCCTGCCGAGCAGCCCGGCCAGGCCGAGCCCGGTCTCGAGTAGCGCGCCGTCCTCGTCGATCACTTCGAATCGACTGGACGAGATAGCGATCGACGGGTCGGCGACCATCACCTCCAGTTGCGCGGCCAGCGCTCCGGGCCGCAGCACGTCGTCGGCGCAGACCACCTTGATCAGGTCACCGGTGGACGCGCCGATCACCTTGTTCCAGTTGTCCCCGATGGGTAGCACGGTTTCGTTGCGCAGCAACCGGATTCGCGAGTCGTCCACCGCGTGCGCGATCTCGCCGGTCTCGTCGGTGCTCGCGTTGTCCAGCACGACGAGTTCGAAATCGACGTCCTGGTCCAGCACCGACCGCAGGGTCGTGGCCAGCGTACGGCCGGAGTTGTAGGCCGGTATGCAGACCGACAGTCGGGTCATGGCTTATCCCCCTCGATGATGACCCGGTCGCACCGGGCCGCTTTCCACCAGGCGGAAGACCCGTTCGAGCCCGGCCCGGCTGGCTTCGATCTGTTCGATGGCCTTCTGCTGCAACGCGTCCCGTACACTCGGCGCCTCGGTCCACGCCTCGCGCACGGCCTCGGTCAGCGTCTGCTCCAGCGCGGGATCGTTCAGGTGCACAACCCGCAGTCCGGTGCCGAACATCTGCGACAGCCCGTGGAACTTGTCGTCGTAGTACTCCGAGGCAGTGATGCCGATCGCCGGAATCCCTTGGGAGAGCGCGAAAACCGCGAGATGGTAGGCGCTGGTGACCAGCACCCGGCAGCCCGCGACCTGGCGGGCGACGTCGTGCGGCGTGCCGCCCCGGCCGACCGCTGGTCGCGCGGCGGTCGCGCCCGCCAGCAGCGGCAGCGTGGAAAGCCGGTCCTCCGAGGCGTATTCGGAGATGATCAGCGGCACCACACCGGCGTCGAGTTGCCCCGCGCAGGTGCGCACCACCCGGCCCAGCGTCGCCTGCGCGGCCGCGCTGACCCGCGAGTAGTCCGCCACCCGCAGGCACAGCCCGAGGTCCGCGCCGATCCTGGCTTTGCGCAGGCGGTAGGCGAATTCGACCGCGTCGTCGCCGGTGACCAGCACCCGTTCCGGCGCGACGCCGAACTGCGAGAGCAACTCCGGCCCGCGTCGTCCCTCGCGTAACGCGAGGAAATCCACGCCGGGTAGCACCTCGGCCGCGCGCCGCACCAGCGCCGGGTCCCGCAGCGGTCCGAGGCCCTGACCGACCAGGGCGGTCGGAATGCCGCGCGAACGAGCGTGTTCGAGCAGGTTCAACGTGCGGTGCGCCTGGTAGCGGTCCACGTCGGTCATGTATCCGCCGCCGAGCGCGAGCACCAGCGACGCCTGTTCGACCGCGGCCGGGATCTCGACCGGGAATTCGGTTTCTTCCGGCGTCGCGACGTGCTCGGTGATGCCGGGACCGTTCGCCCGGCGCCGGGCCGCGGAGCGAAGCGCCCGCAGCCGGTCCTTCGGTCCGTCGGTCGCCGCCCGCCAGCGCAGGGCCGCCGGACCGACCAATCTTGTTCCGGCCGTACGGGATAGGCGTCCGGTCCAACCGTCGCCGCCCCAGCTCCAATCGGGTCCGCACAGCGGCTCCGCCTCGGGTAGCAGCGCCCGTAGGACGCCCGGCTGGTGCGTGAGCACCCCGATGCGCGCTCGCGGCCAGCGGGCGCGCAGCCGTTCGACGGTCACGGCCATCATCGCGATATCGCCGCGGTTGCGCAGCCAATATTCACCGTTTTCGACGAGCACCCGGATATCACTCTCGGTGACATCGGCGCGCTCGGCCTCGGAACCCACGGTCCCCACTCTCCATACCCTCCCGCCAGCCCCCCGCGGGTCGGTCCGTGCCGAGCACGAACCCGTCCTGAAATCTACCCCACGCTATGCATCGCGGCCACCGTACGCAGAGTTACCGGCCAGCTCCGGGCAACTTACTCCGTTGCGCGCGAACGTACTTCGTGCCGACCGGATTGTTTGCTGATCCGCCCGGCGTAGAGCGCGCTGAGCGAAGCACCGGCGAATGCCGTGCAATAGTCCACGAGTTCGTCCATACCGCCACCCGATCCACTGCGGCGGTAGTTGTCGGTGCCGGGTCATATGATCCTCCGAGGGAATACCAGAGTTCGTCCAGCAGCCGCGACAAGGACAGAGGTCTCAGTGAGTCACAGGCAGGGTGTGCGTTTCGAACTCGCCCCCTCCACCGAACAGGCGATCGTGATGGGCAGACATTGCGGATTGTCGCGGGTGGTGGAGAACTTCTGCCTGGAGACCGTCTACGCGAAGTGGGCGCAGCGCAAGGCCGAGGAAAGCTATGGTCTGATCGGCGACGCGCTGACTCAGGTACCTTGGTCCGCGCCGGAACTGGAACGGGAGTGGCGCGCGGTGCACCGGCAGCGCTTTCCGTGGTTCGCCGAAAACAAGATGTCATCCCGCGTGCCGAAAGAAGCCTGCCGGGGCCGCGCCGCAGGGTTCGCCAACTACCTCGAATCCAAGAACGGCAGACGTAAGGGCCGAAGGCTCGGGTTCCCGACATGGCGCAAGCGCAAGCACGGCTCCCGGTTCCGCTACGACGCGGACCGCGCCAAACCTGTCGGCCCTCGAACGGTGCGCCTGCCCGCCATCGGCGATGTCGGCACGCGGGAAGACATGTCGTGGCTCACCGACCGGCTGGTCGATGATCGTGCCCGCATCCTCGGGGCGACGGTGCGAGAACACGCAGGGCGCTGGTGGATCTCGTTTCAGCTGGAGCTGGACCGCACCGACATCAACCTCCGTCACAAGGTAGCCGCCGAGGCTCCGGCCTGTGGTATCGACTTGGGATTGACGACGTTCGCCGTGATCAGCAACAGTGACGGCAGCTTCGAACATATCTCCGCCCCGAAACCATTGGCCGCGGCCCTGCGCGCCCTGGCACGCGCCAACCGAAGTCTCGCGCGTTGCGCGGAAGGATCGAAGAACCGGATCAAGGCCCGTCGGCGGGTAGCGCGACTGCACTTGCGGGTCGCGAATCAGCGTCGGGACTTCCTGCACAAGACCACAACACGGCTGGCGAGAACCAAGTCGGCCATTGCGGTGGAAACACTGAATGTGAAGGGTATGACCGCCAATCGGCGGCTTTCCCGAGCGATTTCTGATGCCGGATTCGGTGAGTTCATACGCTTGCTTGCCTACAAGGCCGACTGGTATGGCGCGACACTCTACCGGGCCGACCGTTGGTTTCCATCGTCGAAGACCTGTGCTGTATGTGGGAGCGTCAATCAGGGTCTGACCTTGGCGGACCGCAGCTGGCTGTGTCCTGGGTGCGATACCGCGCATGATCGGGATCGCAACGCGGCCGCGAATCTGCTGGCCGCGATGCTCGCCGATCCCCACTTCCTCGCCGGGAAGTTCCCCGGAGAGACGAAACGCCTCGCCGAGATTGCGGAAGACCAACTCCCACAGTGGAGTAGGCGGCAGTCAATGAAGCAGGAAGAAGATCAGCTAGGAATCGCTGAGATTCACGCAACGGTGACCCATCGGTAGCTCGCCGACTGCCCGACCAGAAGGGCCACTGTCCCCTAGACTTTTGCGGGAGAGGCGAGTTCACCGACAGCGACTCGTCCGCCATCACCGCCAGTAGGGGGCATGGGTGACGGGATGTACCGAGACAGTCCGGGTACACATGACGGGTTCCGAGTGGTTCGCGTCCGCGCCCGGCGGGCTCAATCGGTACTTCACCGAGCTCTTCCAGGCACTCGTCAGACAGCCCGAAGCCGAGGTGTCGGCCGCGGCCTTCGGCACGGACTCCCCTGCGGCTCCGGGAGCCCAATCATGGGGCGGCTTAGGCGGTTCCACGCTGCGGCGGGCGCGCACCGCGTTCCTCGATCGCGCCGAACTGCACCCCGGTACGGTGCTCGATCGGCACTTCTGCCTCTACGGTCCGGCGGCCGTCGCCCGGCGCGGGCGGCTGCCGCTCGTCATCCATTTCCACGGACCGTGGGCCGCCGAGAGCCGGCTCACCGGACAGAGTGAAACGGCGGTGCGCGCGAAATATCTGCTCGAACGCGTCCGCTATTCGGGCGCGGACCGATTCGTGGTGCTGTCCAACCACTTTCGCGACGTACTACATACCGACTACCGGGTTTCCCCGGAGCGCATCGCGGTCATCCCGCCCGGCGTCGATCTGAACCGCTTCCACGCCGAGCCTATCCCGGAGGCGGAAACCCGGACGGTGCTGTGTGTTCGCCGGCTCGAACGCCGGATGGGCATCGACAATCTGCTCCGCGCCTGGCCCGCCGTGCTCGCCGAACATCCCTCGGCGCGGCTGGTGATCGTCGGCACCGGCACCGCGGAAGGCGAATTACGCGCCGCCGCAACGCCACTCGGTGATACCGTCACCTTCGCCGGGCATATCGCCGATCAACGCCTCACCGAACTCTACGAACAGGCGGAACTGACCGTCGTGCCGACCACCGCCCTCGAAGGATTCGGACTGATCGCGCTCGAATCGCTCGCCGCCGGCCGCGCGCCCGTCGTCACCGACTGTGGCGGACTGCCGGATTCGGTGCGCGGGCTCGACCCCTCACTCATCGTGCCCGCCGGTGACATCGACGCGCTCGGGGCGCGCATCGTCGCCGCGCTGCACGGCGCCCTGCCGACCCCCGCGCAATGCCGGGCACACGCGGAAACCTTCTCCTGGGATGTCACAGCCGAACGGCATCTCGCGATGTACCGGGCAATCAGGCAATGAGTACCGCCCTGTTCCTCGCGCACACCGCGGCGCCGTCCGGCGCCGAACTCGCCACGCTGCGGCTGGTGGCGGCCCTGCGCGAGCAGGGGCGGCTGGAGGTCGCCATGGTCTACACGGAGGACGGCCCGATGGTCGAGCGGATGCGCGCCCGCGGCGTCGAAACCCGCGTGCAGCGCGGGCAATTCGACAGCCGGGCGATGACCATCGGCTCCGGTCCGCTGCGCCTGGTCGCCGGGTTCGTCGCGCTGCTGCGGCTGGGCTGGTCGCTCGGCGGCACCGCCAAGGAACTCGGCGCGGATGTCCTGGTCGCGGAGAGCAGCAAGGCGCTGGTGATGGGCGCGGTCGCCGCTCGTCGCGCCCGGATTCCGCTGGTCTGGCAGGTGCACGACCGCATCGCCGCCGACTACTTCGGACGGCTGCCCACCCTCGTGCTGCGTCTGCTCGGCCGGCTGTTCAGCCGTGGATACATCGCCAACAGCCGAACGACGCTGCGTACCTTGCCGATCGGACGCAGGCCGGCGATCATCGCTTATCCGGGAGTCGAACTCGGCACCGAGATCGCGCGTCCCGAGCAGCGCCCGCCCGCCGACACCGTCGTCGCCGTGGTGGGCCGGTTGTCCCCGTGGAAGGGCCAGGACGTCTTACTCCGTGCCCTTGCGGCCACGAAAGTTCCGCCACGCCAGGTATTCCTGATCGGCGGTACGTTCTTCGACGAAGAGCCCTACCGCGCCGAACTCGAACAGCTCGCCCGCGCACTGGAACTGCCGGTGACCTTCACCGGCCACGTCGACGACCCCGCCGAATACCTGCGCGACGCCGACATTCTCGTGCACAGCTCGGTGCTGCCCGAGCCGTTCGGGCAGGTCGTGGTGGAGGGCATGCACGCGGGCTGCGCCGTGATCGCCTCCGGCCCAGGCGGTCCCGCCGAGATCGTGCAGCCCGGCACGAACGGGCTCCTCGTCACCGGCGGCGACGAACGCCAGCTCACCATCGCGCTCGACACCCTCATCGGCGACCCGGCCCTGCGCGGCAGGCTGGCCACGGCGGCCCGCTTGCGCGCCAGGGACTTCGACATCACCGAAACGGCGCGCACGGTCGCCGCCTTCCTCGACGACATCGCACAACGCAACGACGCCGCGGGCACACCACATGCATCGGAGAGAGCCCCGCATGGCTGAACACCCAGCCCCGAAGGTCCCGGACCATTCGCAGGCGCCCGCCGGCCCGGATCACCGGACTCCGCCGCACCGCATGGGCTTTCTCGGCATCATCCGCGATATCGGTTACGTCAGCTTCGGCAAGTACGGGCAGTACGTCGTCACGATAGTCACCGTGCCGCTGACCGCCAGGGTGCTCGGCACGCACGGCCTCGGCCTGCTGGCGATCGGCATGTCGGCCTATTTCATCGGCTCGCTGCTGGTCGATCTCGGCATCACCTCGTATCTGGCCGCCCGGGTGCACGACGCCAGCCTGGGCGGGGACCGCATCCGGCACATCAATCAGTTGCGGGGCGACTACCTGGCCATCCGCGCCAGCTCCCTCGGCATCCTCGGGGCGGCGTTGCTGCTCAGCTATGCGGTGGGCGCGCCCATTCATCTGGAGATGATCCTGCTCGGCCTGTTCGCGGGTGGTTTCTGGTCGGCGTCGGAAGACTGGCTGCTCATCGGGCAGGGGCGCTTCGGTGCGTCGACCGCCTACCAGGGCGTCGGCCGGATCGGCTATCTCGTGCTGCTGGTCGCGGTGCTGCCGCGCATGCCCAACGCCCAGGTCGCGGTGCTGTGCCTGCTGGTGTCGTCCATTCCCACCGTCGTGCTCACCTGGTGGGACTCGCTGCGCACCTTCGGCCCGCCGACCCGGCCGCGCGGCGTGCGGACCGTGTTACGCAACGGCGCACCGGTTTTCATCTCCCGGCTCTTGGTGACGACGTACGGGCAGGGCGCGGCGGCGGTCTACTCCGCGGTCCTCGACGCGGTATCGCTCGGCCTGTATTCCGCCGGGGATCGCCTGGTCCGGGCCATCCAATCCACCCTGGACCCCATCGGTTTCGCGCTACTACCGCGGATGGCGCGCAAGAGCGCCGACGACAACTTCTGGCGGCACGCCTTGCAGGCCCTGCTCGCCTGCATCTGCACCGCGACCGTGGCCGCCGCCGCGGTCTGGCTGACCGCGCCCTGGCTCATCCACCTGGTGTTCGGCGAGGACTTCGCCGCCGCGATCGGGCTGCTCCGGGTGGAGATCTTCGTGCTGCCCGCGACCGCGATCACCTCGTTCGTCACCACCGCCGTACTGCCCGTGCGGCAGGACACCACCGGCGTGCTGATCGGCGCCGTGCTCGGCACCTGCGTGGCCGCCGTGGCGCTGGGCATCGCGTTTCGCACCCACTCGGTGTGGACCTTGGTGTACGGCACCGTGGTCGTCGAATTCACCGTCGCCGCTTGGTATCTGCTGCGAATCCGCACGTTGATCAACCGCGAGCGCGTAACAGCACCCCCGGATCCCGCGATTGTGCTGATGCGGGAGGAGGGCGGCACATGAGGATTCTCTATCTGGGAGATGACTGGGTCGGCAGCAACGCCCATTCGCTCGCCGACGGCTTCCGGCAGGCCGGACATGACGTGGTCGTCATCGACACCACCCGGGTCACCTTGCCGGCCAGGCTTTCTCCGCCCTGGGTCTATTCGAAGCTCGCCCGCCGCCGCGCGCCGTGGAACGTCAACGGCCTGCACGCCGAGATCGAGCAGGCGGCCGCGGCGTTCCGGCCGGATCTGGTGTTCGCGTTCAAAGGCATTCACCTCGATCAGCGCAGACTCCTCGACCTGCCTGCCGCCCTGCACGTGCACTACAGCCCTGACGATGTCGCCAACCCCGAGAACACGAGCGCGGAATACCTTGCGCACGAAGCGGAATGGGACCACATCGTCACCACGAAACGACACAACGTCGCCGAGCTGCGCGACCGTGGCGCCCGCGCAGTCACTTTCGTGCGCAGCGCCTACGACCCCGCTTGGCATCACCCGACCGCTCGACGCGGAACCCGCCAGTTCCTGGTCGGTTTCATCGGGGTGTGCCGCCCGGACCGACGGGCAGATATGGTCGCGCTCGCTCACACACACGGCTCACGCATGCTCGTGCGCGGACCCGGATGGCGGCGCGTGCCCGAATTGCGTTCCACCGGAGCCGAAGTCGGCAGCGCGGTATACGGCGAGCGCTACTCCGAGGTCGTCGCGAGCGTCACCGCCAACCTGGTGCTGCTCAACTCCGACAACCGCGACACCCACACCTGCCGCACGTTCGAGGTACCCGCCGCCGGTGGCCTGTTCGTCGGCGAACGCACCGACGAGCACGCGGAACTGTTGCAGGACACCAGCGAATGCTTCCTGTTCGACACCGCCGACGAGCTGTTCGCCGTCCTCGACTGGTGCGCGGCGCATCCCGACAAGGCGGCCGCCGTGGCCGCGGCCGGATATCAGCGGATCGTGGCGGGCAACCACCGCTACGTCGACCGGGCGCGGGAGATCATCCATGCGATCAGCTGAGCCCTCGTTATGACCGCGACCACCGAGGTGCTGCTGATCGCCCTCGCGCTGGCCACCATCGCGGTGGCGGCCACCAGGATTCCCGGCGTCGCCCGGGTGTTCTTGATCGCGCAGGCGGCGTTCTGGTCGCTGTCGTATGTCGCACGCCCTGTGGTGTTGCTGTGGGTGCAGCCGGAGCCACACTTCGGTGACAACGTGCCGGACCCGCGGCTGGCCCAGCTCGGCTACGACCGCGGCATCGCACTGGTGCTCCAACACGTCGTCTTCGGCCTCTGGGTCTACGCGGGATTTGTTGTCGCCTACGCTTTTTGGGCCCGAAGGCACCCACCTGTCAAACTCCCCTCGCTCACCAACGACCCGGACTTCGTGCCGACCCTGGCCGCGATGTACGGCGTCGGCCTGCTCGGCCGCGGCGCGTCCTACGTCTCCGGCTCCATCGGCAGCGCTGGCGATGTGGAGAGCGCCAATCCGATCCTGGCCTTTGTCGCCATCCTGGCCACCATCGCCGCGCTCGGCCTGATCATCTTCATCCGGCCCGAGCGCCCGCAGCTGACCTGGCTGATCATCGGCGGGCTGCTGCTGGGCGAGCTGGCCTGGACCGCGATCGTCGAATCGAAGACCCCGATCATCGGCGCGGCGATGGCCATCGCGGTCCGGTTCGCCATCCTCGGCTGGACCAAGCGCAAGGCGGTCTCGGTCGCGGCCATCGCCGTGCTCGGCATCGGCGGGTTCGGCTGGCTGCAATCGCTGAAGCAGACCCAGTACGCGAAAGCCGAGTCGTCGCTGACCGATTCCGGCTATCCGCCGATCGTGCAGCCGTTCCTCAGCATCCTGCGCCGCTTCGACCTGCTCGAGGCCGCCACCGACGCCTACTTCCACCAGCCGGGGTTCTGGCTGACCCCCGCCGAGGCGCTGCAACACGCCACCTACAGCCTGATCCCCAGCCAGCTCCTGGGCACGATCAAGTTCCAGTCCGGCACCGAGTGGGCGATGGAGGTGCGCGGGGCCTCGGTCGACATGACCAAAGTGTCGGTGTCGCTGGCCGAGGGCAATCTCAACGAGGGTTTCGTGCTCGGCGGCTATCCGGGCGTGGTGGTCTGCGCCGCGTTCACCTTCCTGCTGCTGCTCGCCTGGGCCAAGGCGCTGTACTCGCGCTTCTTCCCGGTCGTGGTGCTCGGGCTCGCCATGACCGGCGCCTCCGCGCTGTTCGAGCGCGGAATCCTCGGCAGTATGGAGAATCTCGGCAAATTCCTCCAGGCCGCCGTGCTGGCCTGGCTCATTTCACTGGTGGTCCGCGAGTATCGGCGGCGCACCCGGATCGAAACAGTTTCTACCGCAAGGCAAGACGCGCCCAGCGCGCAATTCGTCGGGGCATCCACCATCGAAAAGAGAGAATCCCCATGGGGTTGATCGACTATTGGCATATCGCGCGCCGGCGCTGGGTCATCATCGTCGCGGTGGTGGTGCTGTGCCTAGGCGCGTCGGCCGGATATCTGAGCACCTTGCCCACCACCTACGTCGCCAACAGCAGCATGTACGTGTCGATGGCGACCGGAACCTCGGTCAACGATTCCTACCAGGGTGGGCTGGCCGCCCAGCAGCGCGTGCGCTCCTACCTGGACCTGGCCACCAGCGCCACCGTCGCCAAGCGGGTCATCGACGACCTCGGGCTGAAGATGTCGGTCGCCGAGGTGCAGAGCAAGATCAAGGCGTACTCGCCGCCGGCCACCACCAACATCGTGCTCACCGTGCAGGCCTCGACCGCCGAGGGCGCGCGCGACTTCGCCAACTCGGTGGTCGCCCAATTCCGCAGGCTCGTGGACGAATTGGAGACCATCGAGCGCGACGCGGCGCCGGCCGCCCGGATCACCGTGGTCGACCGCGCCGAGGTGCCGTCCGGGCCGAGCGGTCCGCAGTCGAAGCGCATCCTGCTGCTCGGCCTGCTGGCCGGTCTCGCGCTCGGCTGCGCCGGCGCCTTCGTCCGCGACCGCACCGATCGCACGTTGCGCACCTCCAACAATCTGGAAGCCATTCTGCCGGTGCCGATTCTGGGCATCATCGACGCGGGCCGCCCTGGCGCCCCGGACGAGACGCGCAGGCTACGCACCCGGCTGCTCCGCGAGGGCGAGGCCAGAACCATTCTGCTGACCAGTCTTTCGGCGCGGTCCGAGCCGGATGTGGCGATGACCCTGGCGCGGTCGTTCGCCGACATGGGCAGCAATGTGGTACTCATCGACGCCGACACCACGGGCGATGGAAGCTCGCGCGCCTTGGAAAACACCGGCGCCGGTCTCGCCGCGGTGCTGCGCGGGGCCACACCCGTGCACGAGGCGCTCACCGGCTGGGCCGAAACCGGCGTCACCGTACTGCCGCTGGGCGAGGCCGACGGCCAGACCCCGGATCTGCTCGCCTCCGACCGGTTCGCGGCGGTCGTCGCGAAACTCCGGACCGACTATGACCACGTCGTGGTGCAGACCGCACCGATCACCCATGCCGCCGACGCCATCGCGCTCGCCCCGCTGTGCGAACAGACCATCGCCGTCGTGCTGCTCGGCAGCACCAGCGCGCCGCAATTGCGCGGCGCCCTGGCCACATTCGGCGACAACAAGCTGACCGGCGCGGTAGCGTACAGCCAGCCGGGCAACCGGTTGCAGCGACTTACCGGGAGGCTGCGGCTTTGAGCAACGAATTGGTTCGTCGCAACGAGACGGTCGGCCGGCGGAGCATGCTCGCCGCCGCGCTAGGCGCGGTAGGCGCGGTACCGGTCCTGGCGGCCTGTAGCACCACCGAGTCTCCCGCGACGCCGAACATCGAATTCCGTTCCCCGCACGTCACCGACGCACCCGCCGCGCGCAACGTGCGCGACTTCGGCGCGGTCGGCGACGGCGTCGCCGACGACACGGCGGCCATCGCCGCGGCGGCCGCCGTCAAGGACGCACCGCTGGTGATGTACCTACCCGCGGGTCACTACAACGTGACCGCCTGGCCCGAATTAAGCGACTACGCCACGGTTCTCGGCGACGGAGCCGATGTCACGGTGGTCAACTGTATGACCGACACCACGCTCATCGCGCTGCGCAAGCGCAGCCGGGTGCGCTTCGCCAGGCTCGGCTTCTACCTCGCCGGGCCGAAGGCGACCGCGGTCCTGCTGTCGGAATGCTTTCGCTGCTCGTTCGATTCGGTGGTGATCCGCGGCAACCACATCGCCGAGAACCATCCGCGCTATCTCCAGCAGCGCGGCGTGGTGCTGGAGGGCAACACCGGCGGCACCGCGTTCCTCAACTGCGACATCAACAATTTCGGCATCGGCATCGTCACCTCCTGCATCCAGAACTACGTCACCTCGTCCAAACTCACCAGCAACTACGTCGGCGTGCTCGGCACCGGCAACGACCACAACGCCGGATTGGCGCTCACCAACGTCGAATTCGTCTCCGACTCGGACCCGAAGACGACCGACAAGCACATCCTCATCGACGGCGCGGCCAACGACTGGTGGCTCACCAACGTCTGGTTCGAGGGCGCCGACATCGCGCTGTCCGTGGGTAAGGCGGGCGGCGGCGGGCCCGCGCAGTTCGGCATGATCAACTGCAAGGTCGCCGCGCGCACCGTCGGCCTCGACCTGATCTATTGCCGTCAGCCGTATCTCGCCAATGTCCAGTTCGACAAGGATCTGGAAAAGCCCCCGATCGAGCTGCGGATCGATCCGAACGGCTGCCCCGAGGGGACCGCGGTGAACCTGATCTCCACGGCGGCAGACGATCTCAACCCGACGATCTTCCCGCCGCACTGGCACGTGCTCGGCCGCACCAGCATGCACGCGCCGACATTCACCGGGACCATGGTCGGCAAGGCCGGGCGCGGCGACACCGACGTCTTCCAGACCCAATCGGCCGACGGCGCACTACGGTCGGCGGTACTGTCCAGCGGGACTTGGCTTTCCGAGCAGACCGAGGGCGGAATCGTACTCAAAGACGCGTCAGGGACATATTGGCGGCTGTCCGTCTCCACCGAGGGCGTGCTCAAGACGATGTCACTGGGCAAAATCCGACCTCGCGAGTAGGCGCCGATGTCGACCAGTCCGAAATCGTTGGCGCGCATCAGTCTCGGCCCGGTGTCGCTGCACGGCAACACCGTCGTGCTGCGGCCACCGCGGATCGCGGACTACCCCCACTGGCGGCGGATCCGACTACGGGACCGGCGCTTCATCGAGCCGTTCTGGTACAGCTCCACGCTGGACTGGGCGGCGCGACACTGCGGAACCCATTGGGTGCGTGAGTGTTTGACCAGCCGGGCGGAGGCGAGCTCGGGGCGCAGGCTGGCCACGGTGATCGAGGTGGACGGCCGGTTCGCGGGTCAGGTCGAACTCGGTTCGATCGATACCGCCACCGGCGCGGCGGAACTCGGCATCTGGGTGGATGCCGAGGTCGCCCGGCACGGGATCGGCGGCATGGCGGCGGCGCTGCTGATGGACTACGGGCTCGAGCGGATCGGCCTGGAACGGATCACCGCGCCGATCTCGCCGGACAACGTCGCCGCCGCGCACGGCGCCGCCGAACTCGGGTTCAAGCGAGAAGCCTTGATGGGCCGCTACTTCGACGTGGGCGGCGCGCGGCGCGACCACGAGCTGTGGGCCGTCACCAGGGCGGACGTCCCGGGCGGCGGGTTCGCGCAGTCCTGGCTGGACCGCTATGACCGGCATGCTCCGCAGCCGCCCGCCCCGCACGAGGACGCGACCGGCGCGTTCCCCAGGACCGCGGTGGTTGCCGCGTCCGCGCGCTTCTACGCGGGACGGGTCCTGCATCTGCTCGATCCGCTGCGCGCCGCCCGGCCGGTCCGGCTCGCCGAGGCCGACGGCGCGCAGATCCTCGTCCGCAGCCGGCGGCTGTCCGACTGGCGCCGGTGGCGCGACGCGCGGTTGCGCGGCCGGGCCACCCTGGATCCTTATCCGGTGGCGGCCGACGACACCTGGGCGCAGCAGCACACTCGGCTCCGCTGGCTGCGCCACTTCGTCTGTGCCCGTCCGGGATTGCGTTCCGCGAGCGGGCTGGTGCTGGCGATCGAGGTCGACGGCGCGTATGCCGGCGAGGCCAGGCTGTTCGACCTCGACATGTTCGACCGCAACGCCCGCATGTTCGTCTGGACCGAGCCGGGGCATCCCGACGACGTCCAGACCACGGCCACCCGGCTCCTGCTCGAGCACGCCTTCGGGCCGCTCGGCCTGTGCCGGGTGTCCACGGCGGTCGAGCCCGCGGACACCCGCTCAGCGGACATCGCCGCGCGGGTCGGCATGACCAGGGAGGGTCGTATGCGTTGCTATGTCGGCGCGACCGGCCGTCGGGGCGACCACGATCTGTGGGCCATTACCTCGTGCCCGGTTGCCGAATCGGACATCGAGTCCTCGTCGCCGTCCGCGCAACGGACGCCGGGCTCCCCCGAACACCAGTAACCACGCGCCGAGCTGTATATCAAACGACCGACAGGCAACCCGGTTGCGCGGACAAGCCGATCCGGCCGACGTACAGTTGTGCGCAGAACCCGGTGCGCGCAGGGAGGATTCGCGCAGGCGGTCTTTCCTGCGTGCGCGACCCGACTCTCCAGGAGCCAGACCATGGAGTCTATTTCCGCTGAACCGGCGGACCCCCGCCGCTTCACCCGCAGCAACGAGCTCCAGGCCCGGCTGCACGAACTGGTTCCGGGCGGCGCGCACACCTACGCCCGGGGCGCGGACCAGTATCCCGAGTTCATGGCGCCGATCCTGGTGCGCGGCAGCGGATGTCAGGTCTGGGATGCCGACGGCAACCGCTACATCGAGTACGGCATGGG
Organism: Nocardia colli; assembly: GCF_008704205.1. Classification (GTDB taxonomy): domain Bacteria; phylum Actinomycetota; class Actinomycetes; order Mycobacteriales; family Mycobacteriaceae; genus Nocardia; species Nocardia colli. Next base: position 1,069,276 of record NZ_VXLC01000003.1, read on the forward strand.
GCTGCGTTCGGTCACGCTCGGCCACGGCTGTCAGCCGGTGCTCGACGCCGTGCACCGCGCGATCGCCGACGGCATCAGCTTCAGCCGCCCGACCGAGCTGGAACTGCTTGCCGCACAGGACTTCCTGACCTTGGTGCCCGGCGCCGACATGGTGAAGTTCGCCAAGAACGGTTCCGACGCCACCACCGCCGCCGTCCGGCTGGCCCGGGCCGCGACCGGCCGGACCGCCATCGCCGTCTGCGATCAGCCGTTCTTCTCGGTGGACGACTGGTTCATCGGAACCACCGCGATGGACAGCGGCATTCCCGCCGAAATTGCCTCGGGCACTGTCCGATTCCGATACAACGACCTTCCCTCACTGGCGGCCGTGCTCGAATCGGGAACGGTGGCCGCCGTCGTCCTGGAGGCCGCCACCGCACTGCACGAGCCCGAACCCGGCTTCCTGGAGAGTGTTCGGGACCTGTGCGACCGGCACGGCACGCTGCTCATCTTCGACGAGATGATCACCGGCTTCCGCTGGTCCGCAGGCGGCGCGCAGGCGGTGTACGGCGTACGGCCCGACCTGTCCTGCTGGGGCAAGGCGATGGGCAATGGTTTTCCGCTGTCCGCGCTGGCGGGTAAACGCGAGTTCATGGAACTCGGCGGGCTGCGCACCGATCAGGACCGGGTGTTCCTGCTGTCCACCACGCACGGCCCGGAATCGGGTTCGCTGGCCGCTTTCCGCGCGGTCGTGCACGAATATCGGACCGGCGACCCGATCGGCCGGATGGAGCACGCGGGCCGCCGGCTCGCGGACGGGGTGAACGCGGTGGCCGCCGATCTCGGCATCGCCGACTACTTACACGTACTCGGCCGCCCGTCCTGCCTGATCTTCGTCACCCGCGATCCGAACGGGCAACCGTCGCAAGAGTTCCGCACGCTGTTCCTCCAGGAGCTGCTGTATCGGGGCGTGCTCGGTCAGTCCTTCGTCACCTCGGCCGCGCACACCGATGCCGACATCGACGAGACGATCGCGGCCTGTCGTGAGGCAGCCGCGGTGTACCGCAAGGCGATCGAGCAGGGCAGTGTCGACGGACTTCTGGAAGGCCGCCCCGTCGCGCCCGCCATTCGCCGCCGGGCCGAGCCGCGCAAGATCGCTACGGAGCGCGCATGACCCAGCCGCGCATCGCGATCGTGCACGAACGGTTCACCGAGTACGGCGGTTCCGAAGCGGTCGTCGGCGAGCTGGCCGAAACCTGGCCCAGCACCGAGGTTTTCGCGCCGATCGTCGATCCGGCGGGCGTTCGGCCGCCGCTGACCGCGGTGTACGACACCTGGCTCAGTCGCGCCTACGCCGCCTCGGGCCGCCGCTCGCATGCTCCGCTGCTGCCGTTCGTCCCCCGCGCTCTGCGTCGCCTGCCACTCGGGGATCGCTTCGACGCCGTCGTCGTCAGCCATCACGCCTTCGCCAGCCAGGCAGCCTTCGCCACCGACGCTCCGGTCATCGCCTACGTGCACAGCCCGGCACGGTGGGCCTGGGACAAGGACTTCCGTGCGCAAGAGGCCGGTGGGCGTGCGGGGCAGCTCGCCCTCGCCGCGCTGGGCAGCCTGGCTCGTTGCGGTGAATTGCGCGCCGCGCCAAGGCTTTCCCACGTGGTCGCCAATTCGCGCGCCGTCGCCGCTCGGGTCAACGACTGGTGGGGACTGCCCTCGACGGTCACCTATCCCCCGGTCCAGATCGATCGTTTCACCCCCGAGCTGACCATCCCCCGGGACGACTTCTTCCTCTTCGCCGGTCGGCTCGTCCCGTACAAGCGTCCGGACCTGGCCATCCTCGCCGCGCAGCGCGCAGGCTGCCGGCTCGTCATCCTCGGCGACGGCCGCTTCCGCGCGCATCTGGAAACGCTCGCGGGCTCGGAAACGACCTTCCTCGGCGCGACCTCGCACGAGGTGCTGCTCGACACCTATCGCCGCTCGCGCGCCCTGCTCATGCCAGGCGTAGAGGATTTCGGCATCGTCCCGGTCGAGGCAATGGCTTGCGGCACACCGATTCTCGCAGTCGATCAAGGCGGCGCGCTGGACACGGTCGACCCTGGCGTCACCGGTGAACACATCCCGCACGGCTCCGACGAGGCAGTCATCGATCACCTCGCCAAAGCGATGCGCGACTTCGACCCCGCCCGCTACACCCCCTCGACCATCCGCGCGCACGCCGAGTCGTTCTCCCCCGCCGCCTTCCGCGCGCAGATGGCGGACACGGTCTCGCAGTACCTGCGCTGACCCGAGCCCGCGACGCGGGAATAGGCCGAGTCGCCCGGTGGTTGCGGCCGATGGCCGAACAACCACCGTGTGCGAGGGAGACAGCAATATGCCGCAGGTCAGCGCCACCGACAGGTCCGACGCACCGCATGCTGCCGCAGATCTGCGCGACCGCACGGTCGTCCTGATCGGCGGCGGCTCCGGCATCGGGCTGCGGGTCGCCCATCGCGTGGTAGCCGCCGGCGGTCGAGTCGTGCTGGGCGGTCGCACCGCATCGCGGTTGGCCGCAGCGGCCGAGGAGCTGGGCGACGCGGCCCGCTGGCAGACCGTGGACACCGGCGATGCCGCCCCGCTCGCCGCGTTCTTCGACGGCATCGACCGCGTCGATCATCTCTTCACCACGGCGGCGTCCTACCAGGTCGGACCGATGCGCGAGCTGAGCCCGGCCGACGCCGCGTCACCGTTCGAATCGAAGTTCTGGGGTCAGTACCACGCGGTCCGGCTGGCCGCGCCGAAGCTGGCCGACGACGGGTCGGTGGTCCTGATGTCGGGCGCCGCGTCGGCGCGTCCCGCCGGGCTCGCGCCCGCCTATGTCGCCTGCAACGCCGCCATCGAAGGACTCGGTCGCGGACTCGCGGTCGAACTCGCGCCGGTCCGGGTCAACGTCATCTCGCCGGGCACGGTCGACGGACATCTGTGGTCGAATCGCTCGGACACCGTCCGCGAGGCGGCATTCGATCAGTACCGCCGCGAGTCGCTGCTCGGCCGCCCCGCCACGGAGGACGAGATCGCGCACTCCGTCGTCTATCTCTTCACCAACACCTTCACCACCGGGTCGACCCTCTATCCCGACGGCGGTTACACCCTCCGTTGAGCCGCACCGGGCGAAACGCGGTGCGGCTCAACGCCGGCCGTGAACTACGGTTCAGGCCGAGCAGGTGGGAGCGGCAGGCTTCGGCGCGTTCCAGTCGTTGGCGGCGACCCAGTGGAACACGGCCAGCCGCCGGTCGATATAGCGTTGCAGTCCTGCGGTGGTGCCGCAGTCCGGCGCCAGATTTCCCGGCTTGTAGTACTTGGTGATCAGCTCTTTCAGTTTTCCGTTATAGGCGTCCTCCTGCTCACACGTCGCCTTGCGGGTGTCGTGGATGAACGCGGGATTCTGAAAGAGTTCGGCACGGGTTTCGCTGTGCACCGGTTTCTCGAAGATGGCCGGCGATAACTCCAGCCATTCGCCGACCTCCTGATACCAGCGGTCGTCGTGCTCCTTACCGTCGCAAATCTGCTGCGCGACCTCCGGCGCGACACCGAACAGCGAATCATCGGCCCGAGCTGGGGATCCGGGCAGCAGCGCCGTGGCGGCCAGCGCACACGTCACCACCCCGGTTTTAGGTGAGAATTTCAAAGAACGAGCCCTCCATGTGGTCGTGAATTTCACATGCCTGTCCCTTTGACTAGGCAGTATGTCACTCACCCGGCCGCAGAACGGGTTTCCCGCTGACAGCGGCGGGCCGTGCGTGGGACAGTCTGTGCATGAACGCGCGCCGCCGCCTTGCCGCTGTTGTTGCCGGAATCGTCAGCGTCGTCTTGGTCGCGGGCTGCGGCACCGCGAACGACAAGGGCAGCGGTCCGACGACCTCGACCGTGGCGGGGGTCATCCCGCTCATCTCGACGAACGATCTGCGCGCGGCGAAGCCCGACGAGGTGCACCTGTTCGGGCTCAACGATCTGCACGGCAACCTCGAACCGCCGGCCGGCTCGACCGGGAAGGTGTCCGGCTACGACGCGGGCGGCGCGGCCTACCTGGCGACGCATCTGGCGCGGCTGAAGGCGGCCTATCCGGCCAGCGCGATCGTCGCGGCGGGCGACGACATCGGCGCCAGTCCGCTGGTGTCCGGGCTCTTCCACGACGAGCCGACCATCACGTTCATGAACAACATCGGGGTCGCCGCCTCCTCGGTCGGCAACCACGAATTCGACCACGGCGTAATGGAATTGGCGCGGCTCCAGCAGGGCGGCTGCGCGCCGGACGGTTGTTCGCCGGGCGAGCCGTTCACCGGGGCCGAGTTCCCGTACCTCGCCGCGAACGTCACCGATGCCGAGGGCAAGCTGCCGCCGTCGCTGAAGCCGTGGACCATCGTGCAGGTCGGCGGCCACAAGATCGGCCTGGTCGGCACGGTCACCCCCGATACCGTGAATCTCGTTTTCCCCGAGGGCATTCGAGGATTCACCTTCGGTGACGAGGCGGCGGCGATCAACCACTACGTCCCGGAGATGAAGGCCGCGGGCGCCGAGACGGTGGTCGCGCTGATGCACGACGGCGGCAGCCAGCGCGCCGCCGCCGGCGCGCAGGTCGACTACAACGGCTGCGCCGACATCACGCCGAACGTCACCGACCTCGCCAAGCGCGTCGACCCGGCGGTGAAGGCGCTCTTCACCGCGCACAGCCATCAGTCCTACGTGTGCACCATCGACGGCAAGTCGGTCACCCAGGCGGCCTCCTACGGCCGGTTGATCACCGACCTGACGCTCAGCTTCACCCCCGACGGCGTGCAGGCCTCGGCGGTCAATCGCGTGGTGACCCGCGACGTCACGCCCGACGCGTCCGCCACCGCCCTGGTGAACTTCTACACCGAGCAGGCCCGCCCGCGCACCGCCCGGGTGGTCGGCGCGGCCGCCGCGACGCTGCCGCACGATCCGGACGCCACCGGCGTCTCGCCGCTCGGCAACGTCATCGCCGACTCGATGCTCGCGGCCACCGCCGGGCCGGTGCCCGCGGTAGCGGCGTTCATGAACCCGGGCGGCGTCCGCGCCGACATCAAGGCCGGGCCGGTCACCTACGGCGACATCTACACGGTCCAGCCGTTCGGCAATCAGGTCGTCACCCTCACCCTGACCGGCCAGCAGGTCCTGCGCCTGCTCGAACAGCAGTGGGACAACGCCAGCAAGCCCGCGATGCTGTCCCCCGCGGGCATCACCTACGCCTACTCGGACTCAGCGCCCAAGGGCGCCAAGGTGATCGGCGACAGCGTCCGCATCGCGGGCCAGCCGCTGAACCCGACCGCCACCTACCGGATCACCACCAACAGCTTCCTCGCGTCCGGCGGCGACGGCTTCACCGTCTTCATCCAGGGCACCGACAACGTCCCCGGGCCCACCGATCTGGTCGCCTTCGAGGCCCTCTTCCGGGACAAGTCACCGGTCCAGCTGCCGCCCGCCCGGGTGGAGAAGCGATAACTGTTCGGTAGCCCAACTTAATTGGACAATTGACCAGTACTGGGATATCTGGAAATTGTTGTAACACTTACCCTTTGACCTGCGCCGATGGGTGACCAGTCCCACAACGTGATCCAGCCCGGAACGCTTGCCGGAGTTGATCTGGACCCATTACTGTTTCGCATAAGTCAGGACGAAGGGGTTCCTACTTTCGGCCCGATCGCTGTTACCGCGTCAGGTCTGCGTCTCGCGGCCGAACCTTATCTCCGCATTCACCGTTGCATGCCGGATGACTTGTGCGACAACACGGTTCGAATGAACAGCAGGAGAGGGCGATGGCTACTTACATCGTGACGGGCGGTACCGGATTCTTGGGCCGGCGGGTCGTTCAGGAGCTCCTGGACCGGGAGCCCGACGCCGTCATTCATGTCCTGGTGCGCGAAGAGTCGTTGCAGAAGTTCGCCGACCTGGCCACCGGATGGGACGGCGGCGAGCGGGTGTTCTCGCTGGTCGGCGACCTCACCGCGGACGGGCTCGGCCTGACCAGGGAGGCGCCGCGGGCCGACCACGTGATCCACCTCGGCGCGGTCTACGACATGACCGCCGACGAGGAGACCGCGCACGCGGCCAATGTCGCGGGCACCCGGTCGGTACTCGGCCTGGCGCGCTCGATCGGCGCTGTGCTGCACCATGTTTCGTCGGTCGCGGTGGCCGGCGACCACAAGGGCAAGTTCTTCGAGGAGGACTTCGACCTCGGCCAGCAGCTCACCTCGCCGTACCACCGGACCAAGTTCGCGGCGGAAAAGCTCGTCCGTGAATCGCGCGGCGTGCGCTGGCGGGTCTATCGGCCCGCGATCGTGGTCGGCGACTCGCGCACCGGCGAGATGGACAAGATCGACGGCCCGTACTACTTCTTCTCCGCGATCGCCAAGCTCGCCGCGCTGCCTGCCGAGCTGCCGATGCCGCTGCCCGATCTCGGCGCGACCAACATCGTGCCGGTCGACTACGTGGCCGCCGCGATGGCCGCGCTGGTGCGCAGGCCCGGCCTGGACGGGCGCACCTTCCACCTGGTGAACCCCGAGCCGCAGCCGTTCAGCGACGTGTACGGGGCGCTCGCCACGGCCGCCGGTGCGCCCGCCGGAATCGGCGTCGTGCCGCTCAGCGCTCGCGCGCTCAGCGGACTGTCGCACCTGCCCGGAGTTCCGGCCGTGCGCGATTTCCTGTTGGAGCAGTTGGGGATTCCCGCTGCCGTCGCTCCGCACACCTCGTTCGCGGCGGAGTTCATCTCCGACTCGACCCGGGCGCAGCTGCGCGGCACCGGCCTGTCCGTGCCGTCGTTCGACAGTTACGCCGGACAGCTGTGGCAGTACTGGCGTGCGCACCTCGACACGCATCGCGGGCAGCCCGCGGTGTCCGACGAGCCGCTCGACGGGCGGATCGTGCTGATCACCGGCGCGTCGTCGGGCATCGGCCTGGCCACCGCGCACGCGGTCGCCCGGCGCGGCGCCACCGTGCTGATGGTGGCCCGCGGCAAGGACGATCTGGCCGACGCGGCCGATTCGGTGCGCGCGGAAGGCGGTGTGGCCTATGACTATCCGTGCGACATCACCGACGCGGACGGCGTCGAGACGCTGGTGCAGACCATCCTCACCGAGCACGGCCACGTCGACTACCTGGTGAACAACGCGGGCCGATCGATTCGCCGTTCGGTGCTGAACTCCACCGACCGCATGCACGATTTCGAGCGGACGATGGCGGTCAACTACTTCGGCGCGGTCCGGTTGATCCTGGCGCTGCTGCCCTCGATGCGGGCCCGGCGCTTCGGCCATGTCGTCAACATCTCCTCGATCGCGGTGCAGACCAAGGTGCCCCGGTTCGCCGCGTACGTGGCGAGCAAGTCGGCGCTGGACAACTTCAGCGAGATCGCCGCGGTCGAAAACCGGGACGTGGGCATCACTTTCACCTCGGTGCGGATGCCGCTGGTGCGCACCCCGATGATCGCGCCGACCGATCTCTACAAGTCGCTGCCGGTGCCGGACCCGGATCAGGCCGCCACCATCGTGGTGCGCGCCCTGGAGGACCGCCCGCACCGAATCGACACTCCGGTCGGCACTTTCGCCCAGGCCGTCGATCTGCTGATGCCCTCGGTCAAACGCTCGATCCTGCACCAAGGCTTCCGCATTTTCGGCGAATCCACTGCGGCACAAGGCAAGAAGCCGTCAACCAAGCCAACCGGCACCTCAGGCCGCAGCCCGTTGACCGTACTCGCCCCCGTCCTCATGCCACTGATGTCCATGCCCCGCCCCGCAGCACGCGTAGCCAGGGTGGTCCCCGGCTTACAGTGGTAGCACCCCGCGCACCGTTTCGCCCGCCGCGCATAGCCTCGCCCGCCGCGCACAAATCAGCTAACGATTTCGTGCGCGGCGGAGCAAACTGTGCGCGGCAGGCGGGTTTTGCGGTGCGCGAGTAGTCAGATTCGCGCGTGGTTGGGCGGGACGATATCGGGGTAGCGGCCGTGGATTCGGGCTATGCAGTGGCGTACGGTGTGCAGTTCGGCGTGGAGTTCACGCAGCCGCTGGGTCTGGTAAGTCCTTTCGGCGGTATTGATGGCACGCGCGAGGGTGCGTGCGTGTGCGGCAAGCAAGTCCAGAAATACCCGGGCTTGTGCGATGTCGGAATCATCGGACATTCGCTGTTCTTAGCACGGGCGCCGACCCCGCACCACTCGAACTGTGCGCGTTCCACGGGATTTCGCCGCAGCGTATCCGAATCGAAAAGGACCACGGTTGTTTCAGAGAAATTCGTGGTGCGCGCGCACAATTCGACAGCGGCGGACCTGAACGGCCGGCGACGGGGGCCGACTGCCTGCCGACCCCCGTCGCGGATTCCCCGGCCGGAGAACTACACCCGGCTCGCGACCAACTCGGCCGCGGGCCACATGGCCCAGGCGTAGTTGGAATGCTGGGTCGGATCGCCGCCGCCGGTGCACACCGGATCCCCGGCCGTGCAGTAGTTTCCGGTGCGCCACGCGTACAGATCCGGCACGTTCCAGCCGGTCAGCCGCATCGGATCACCGAACAACAGCACTGCCGCGACGCGTGATTCCAGGTCGGCCGGCAAAGTGCTGATGCCACCGAGCGCCGTCACCGCGCCGGTGCCGAGCACGCCGTGCGTGACGACCGCGCCCTGCGAATAGCCGACCAGGACGAACCGCTGGTCCGGGCAGGCCGCCGCCTGCCACAGGACGTGCGCGGTCATGTCCTGGGTGCCGCGACTGATCGACCCTGGATCCAGCAGGTCCGCAGGATAATTGACGCGGTAGGCGACCGTGCTCACCGGAAGCCGGTGCAGCAGTGTGCCGTAGAGCGGGTCGCCGGCCACCGCGCCGAGGTACCCGGGTTCCTGGGTGCCCCTGGCGACTACGACATCGACGGCCGCGCACGGCGCGGCCAGCGCGGGCAATCCTGTCGTCGCTCCGAATCCCGCGACGAGCAGTAGCACCACGAATGCTTGCACTACCCGCCACTTCTCGAAATGAATTACCTTCCGGTCTGCCATTGTGATCACCCGCTCACGCCGTTGTGAGAAGCCGAATGACACTTGTCAGGGACAAGTGCCACTCGGCTATATCTGCGAAGGTAAGAACGGCGGAGCAGGCCGTCAAGCAAAACGACCCGAACGATGCGTAGTCAGCGCCGAATCGTGTCCTGGCGTACCTTTTCTATGGCACGAGAACCGCTGCGCCCGTGAAACGTCCGTGCGCGAGGTCGGCGAGGGCCTGATTTGCCATCCCCAAGGAGTACCCACGGGTGGTGACTTCTATGCGATGTTCGCCTGCGAGAGTGAGAAATTCACGGGCATCGGTGCGGGTGTTCGAGGTGACCGAGCGAATTTCCCGCTCCTGGAACAGATGCCGCTGGTAATTCAGCGCGGGGATGTCGCTGAGGTGAATACCCGCGATGGCCAGGATGCCGCCGCGATCCAGCGCCTCCAGCGCGGGCGGCACGAGCGTGCCGACGGGGGCGAACAAGATCGCCGAATCCAGTTGCACCGGAGGCAGATCCGCCGCGCCCTGCACCGAGCTGGCGCCGAGTTCGCGGGCCAGCTCCTGTGCGGCCGGGTCGCGGGTCATCACGTGCAGTTCCGCGCCGCGGGCCAGCGCGACCTGCGCGGCGATGTGCGCGCTGCCGCCGAAGCCGTACAGGCCGAGGCGTCCGCCGGGCGGCAGCTCGGCCCGTTGCAGCGCGCGGTAGCCGATGATGCCCGCGCACAGCAGCGGCGCAAGTTCGTTGTCCGCGTAGCCATCCGGTAGCCGGAGCGCGTACGCAGCCGGGACGGTGGCGAATTCGGCGTATCCGCCGTCGGCGTCCCAGCCGGTGTATGCCGAACGGGGACAGAGATTTTCCGCGCCGCGCAGGCAGAACTTGCAGGCGCCGCAGGTGTGCCGGAGCCACGCGATGCCGACCCGGTCGCCGACGGCGAATTCCTCGGTGAAGCGCGCGTCCTCCGCGACCGCGCCGACCGCCGAGCCGACGGCGACCACTTCGCCGACCACCTCGTGTCCCGGCACCACGCCCGCGCGATGCACCGGCAAGTCCCCCTCGGCCACATGCAGATCGGTTCGGCACACACCGCAGGCCAGCACGCGCACGAGTAACTCGTCGGCGGCGGGTTCGGGCACCGGTTCGCGCACCTGATCCAGCGGCGCTTCATCGATCGGCCCGGGCCGGCGCACCCGCCAGCCGGTCATCGATGCGGTCCGGGCAACCTCGTTCATACCGATCTCCCCTCGTGGTCAGGATGCACGGTCGTATCGAGCTGCGCCCACCCTACTCGTCCGATTTCGCCACGTCACAGCTCCGCTTCTGATACATTTATGTATTGAATACATTTCTGTATCCAGTTGGCCGGCACTCCGTCGGCCGCGCCCGAGGAGGTGCCCGTTGGCGTCGTCCGCCGAAGCGAAGACCTCGGCAACCCGGGTCACCCGCCGCCGCGCCGAGACCAGGGATCGGCTGCTCACCGCCGCGTACGAGGCGTTCGCCGAGGAAGGCTTCGGCAAGGCCACCGTGGAACGGGTCTGTGAGCGGGCCGGATTCACCCGCGGCGCGTTCTACTCCAATTTCGGCTCGCTCGACGAGCTGTTCCTGGCCATGTGGGAGCAGCGCTCGGCGGCCATGCTCGCCGACGTGCAACGCATGCTCGACGAGATCCCGGTCGGCACCGACGACGTGCGCACCTCGATCGAACGCCTGGAACGCGCGGTACCCGTCGATGAGGGCTGGTACCGGATCACCGCCGAGTTCACCACGCACGCGTTGCGCAATCCCGGGCTGCGCCGGGTGATGGCCGCGCGCGAGGAGGCGATCGTGAACGCCCTCATGCCGGCCGTCGTCGCCGGGCTGGCCCGGGTCGGGCGCACCGTGCCCGACCCGGAGGCGCTCGGGCAGGCACTGGTCGCGGTGCACGACGGCACCAGCGTGCAGGTGCTGATGGAACCGCGCAGCCGGGTCGCGCGGCGTCGGCGCACCGACCTCATCTATCACGTCGTGCTGGCCTACAGCACCGAAACCAAAGGATGAACATGTCCGATCCCGCATTCGCCGAGCAGGCAGATGTCATCGTCGTCGGCGCTGGGCTGGCCGGCCTGGTCGCGACCCACGAGCTGGTCAAGGCGGGCCGCAAGGTGCTCGTGCTCGATCAGGAGAACCGCAACAACCTCGGCGGGCAAGCCTTTTGGTCGCTCGGCGGACTGTTCATGGTGGACACGCCCGAACAGCGGCGGCTCGGCATCAAGGACTCCTACGACCTGGCGTTGCAGGATTGGCTCGGCTCCGCCGGTTTCGACCGCGACGACGAGGACCTGTGGGGCCGGCAGTGGGCCGAGGCGTACGTGCGCTTCGCGACCGACGAGAAGCGCGACTACCTGCACGAGCTCGGGCTGCGGGTGACGCCGCTGATCAGCTGGGCCGAGCGCGGCGGGAGTTTCGCGGACGGGCACGGTAATTCGGTGCCGCGCTTCCATCTCACCTGGGGCACCGGGCCCGAGGTGGTACGGGTGTTCGCCGAGCCGGTGCTGGAGGGTGAGCGAAAGGGGCTCGTCGGCTTCGGTTTCCGGCATCGGGTCGACGAACTGATCGTCGAGGACGACGCGGTGGTCGGCGTACGCGGCAGTGTCCTGGAAGAGACCGATCTCAAGCGCGGCAAGGCGTCGTCGCGAAACATCGTCGGCGAGTTCGAGTTCCGGGCGAAGGCGGTGATCGTCACCTCCGGCGGCATCGGCCATAACCACGAGCTGATCCGCCGCAATTGGCCCACCGAGCGGCTCGGCAAGTGCCCCGAGACGATGATCTCCGGCGTGCCCGCGCACGTGGACGGGCGGATGCTCGGCATCACCGAGTCCGCCGGCGGGGCCATCGTGAACCGGGATCGCATGTGGCACTACACCGAAGGCATCAACAACTGGGATTCGATCTGGCCCGATCACGGCATCCGGATCATCCCCGGCCCGTCCTCGCTGTGGTTCGACGCGAACGGAAAGCGGTTGCCCGCACCGTGTTTCCCCGGTTTCGACACCATGTCCACGATGAAGGAGATCCTGGCCACCGGCTACGACTACTCCTGGTTCGTGCTCACCCAGTCGATCATCGAGAAGGAGTTCGCGCTCTCGGGTTCCGAGCAGAACCCCGACATCACCGGCAAGGACCTGAAATTCACGCTCAAGAGCCGGTTGGCCAAGGGCGCGCCGGGTCCGGTGGAGGCGTTCAAGCAGCACGGCGTGGATTTCGTGGTCGCGGACAACCTGCGCGAGCTGGTCGCCGGGATGAACAAGATCGCGCGCGGCCCGCAGCTCGACCACGACGCGCTGGAACGCCAGATCGTCGCCAGGGACCGGGATGTGGCGAACAAGTACTCCAAGGACAGCCAACTGATGGCGATCACCAACGCGCGCCAGTTCCTCGGCGACAAGGTGAGCCGGGTGGCCAAGCCGCACCGCATCCTCGACCCGGCGGCCGGTCCGCTCATCGCGGTGCGATTGAACATCCTCACCCGAAAGACGTTGGGCGGCTTGCAGACCAACCTCGACTCGCAGGTGATGCGCCCGGACGGCACCGCGTTCCCCGGCCTCTACGCTGCGGGCGAGGTGGCCGGGTTCGGCGGCGGCGGGGTGCACGGATACAACGCACTGGAGGGCACCTTCCTCGGCGGGTGCATCTTCTCCGGGCGTGCGGCAGGTAAGGCGCTGGGCGCGAAACTCCGTTAGCGCCTACAGCTTGCGGGCAGGTTCTGCGCGAGCGACGGCGCGGCGGCCTGCGTGGTCGGCGCGATCACCGGCGGCCTGGTGGTCTCCGGTGCGGTGAACGCCGGTGTCCCGGCATAGAGCCGGGCGCCGGTCGCCCGCACACCCGGGGTGAGGGTGATGCCGAGGATCTCCGCCTGGTCGCCGTGCACGTCGGTGACGCGCGCGTCGAACGGGCCCGGCCCGGCGCCGGAGATGGACCAGTAGTTGTCCATGCCCCGGCTGAGGTTCTGCCACGCGCCGCCGGTGTACGGCCGAATAGCGACCTCCCGCAACGGGTTTCCGGATCCGCTGAGCAGGATCGCGAACCAGGCGCTGCTGGAGTCCGGTTTCACCTGATAGAACAGCTCCGGCGGCGGCTCGGGATTGCGCACCACGCTGTAGCGGACCTTGGCCACCCCGTCGGACAGATCGGCGAGCTGGGTGAAGGCGGCGACGCTCAAATCCAGTTGTCCCGGAGCACATGCCGGGCAACGGTCGACGATGAGCGCGCGCACATCGCCGCGCGGACCCTGGATGTCGAGGTACGCGCCGCACGGATCGGCCCGGCCGAACTCCGGCGTCGACATGCCCACATAGAAGCCGTCCATGGGTAGCCCGGGGAACGAGCAGGACACGCCTTGGCTGAACGAATAGAAGCGGGCCTCCCCCGTGACGACGGCCGGCGGTTCCTGCGCGGGCGCCGCAGTGGGCTCAATACTGCTGGCGGCCACCGGCGTTCGCGAGGTCGCCGACTGGACCAGCACGTTCGAGGTGGCCGGCGCGCCGGTCGCGTTCGGCGTATCGCAGCGTACCGGCTCCGGGCGGGTCAGCCACACGGCCATGCCCGCGATGGCGACCAAGCCGATCGCGGACCAGAGCCACCCCGAACGGAAGTGTCGTTGGTTGATCGGTATGCGGTGCATCGCTCCCCGACTACGCCTCTACCTACTCACGGACTCTCCATCCTGACGTCCATAGGAAAGCAGCCGAACGGTCGTCGCATGCCGGGAACGTAAATTATCCGCAGTGAAAAGACCATGCTTCAGCAATCGTGAGGCAAATGCCCAGCATCCTCCTGGACACTTCCGCAGCCCACCGGAAATTAACCGGCTAGCTGAACCCGTCCATCAGCGAAAGCACCCGCAGCATCACCTCATCCGCGCCGCCGCCGATGCTCAGCAGGCGGCTGTCCCGGTAGGCGCGCGAGGTCCAAGTCTCCGTCATATAGCCGGTGCCGCCGTGAATTTGCAGACACCAGTCCGCGACCTGACGCGAGAGCCGGCCCGCGTCCAGCTTGGCGATCGTGGCCATCCGCGTGACATCGTTACCGGCCGTGTAGGACTGGGCGATCGCCTCGGTGTAGACGCGCAGCATGTCGACCTTCGCGGCGAGTTCGGCGTAGGTGTATTGCAGGTACTGGTTCGCGGTCAGCGGCTGTCCGAACACCTTGCGCTGCTTGGCGTAGTCGCGGGTCAGTTCCAATTGCATGGCACAGCTGATCGGCGCGCTGTAGGCGGCGAACATTCGCTCCATCACGAACTGCGACATCTGCTGCTGGAAGCCCTTACCGATCTCACCGATGGTGTTGCGCACCGGAACTCGCACGTCCTCGAAGGTGAGCAGGCCGGTGTCGGAGGCGCGCATGCCCAGCTTGTCGAGCTTGCGGTCGACGCGGAAGCCGGGGGTGTCGGTAGGAATGATGATCTGGCTCATCCCGCGATACCCGCCCTCCGGCGAGGTGCGCACGAGGGTGCACAGCCAGTCCGCCTGAACGGCGTTGGTGATGAACACTTTCGAGCCGTTGATCACCCAGTCGTCGCCGTCGCGGCGCGCGCTGGTCCGGATCCCCGCGACGTCCGAACCGGCCTCCGGCTCGGTAACCGCTACGCCGCACACGGTTTCACCGCGCATGGCGGGCGCGAGGTACTCCTGCTTGAGTTCCTCGCTGCCGTGCGCGTGCAGCGACGGCGTGGCCATGGCGACGTGCACGCCGAGCGCCATCGGAAACGACCCGTGCGCGACGCGACCCAGTTCCTGGCACAGCACCACGGTGAACAGATGGTCGGCGCCCTGCCCGGAGTAGGCCGGGTCGTACTCGAGGCCCAGGATGCCGAGCTTGGCCAGGTCGGCGAAGATCTCGTGCAGCGGCATCATCTCGGCCTGTTCCCACTCGTCGACGTGGGGATTGATCTTCTGCTCGAGGTAGCGCCGGACCATCGCCCGGAACTCCTGATGTTCGTCGCTGTACATCACGTGCTCCTACTCCGAGTCCCCTCCGCCCTCCTTATTGTCACTGTGCCAGTACCGCTCGTCACACTATTTCTCATTTCCGGTGCTGGGCGATTCCCGGTGCGCAGTGTCAGAGGGCGTGCGGATCGTCGGCGCGGGCAGGAGTAACGTGCCGGGCATGTCGCGTGCCCGCATCATCCGGATCGCCACTCGGTCCAGTCCCATGGCATTGGCCCAGGCCGAGCAGGTCGCCGCCCTGCTCGGCGAGCTCGGGGTGGACAGCGAGCTGGTCAAGGTCACCACCGCGGGCGATCGCTGGATGGGCGATCTGTCCAAGCTCGGCGGCAAGGGCGCCTTCGTCAAGGAGATCGACCACGCGCTGCTGGTGGACGACGCCGACCTGGCGGTGCACTGCCTCAAGGACATCCCCGGCGACATCCCGGTGCCCGAGGGGTTGAAGTTCGCCGGCTACCTGCCGCGCGACGACGTGCACGACGCGGTGATCACCGCCGACGGTGCTCCGCTCGCCGAGCAGCCCGCGGGCACCGTGGTCGGCACCAGCTCGGTGCGCCGGCGGGCCCAGCTGCTGCTGCACTACCCGCACCTCACGGTGAAACCGTTGCGCGGCAACGTCAACACCCGGCTGGCGCGGCTCGAAGAGGGCCACATCGATGTGCTGATCGCGGCCGTCTCCGGCCTGCACCGCGTCGACCAGGCGCATCGGATCACCGAGACCCTCGACCTGGACACCATGTGCCCGCCCATCGGTGCGGGCATCATCACCCTCGAATGCCGCGCCGACGACGCCGAGCTCCTGGAACTCGGTGCCCGCCTAGACCATTCGGAGACGCACCGGCAGGCCGACGCCGAGCGCGCCATGCTGCACGCTCTGCAAGGACACTGCAACTCCCCCATCGCCGGTTACGCGAGCACCGAGGCGACCGGCCGGTTGACCTTGCACGGCAAGGTGTTCAACGAGGACGGCACGCAGTGGCTGGACTCACACCAGTGGGGCGTTCCGGAGGATCCGCAGGCGCTCGGCTTCTTCGTCGGCGCGGATCTGCTGCGCCAGGGCGCGCGGGCGATCATCGACGCCATCCCGCACTGAGCGGATAGTCAGCGCCAGCGGGCGTGGCGCGGGAACAGGGAACGACCTGCCTCGTGCGCGACCTCGACGAGGACGCGGGCCAGTCGCGCGGTGTCCAAAGCTGTTCGTTCGCCGCCGATTTGGCCGGACAGCGAGAGTGCGGCAACCGCGGCGCCGCGACCGCGGATGGGCACGGCCACGCAGGCGATGCCCGCCACCGATTCCTCGTTGTCCACCGCGACGCCTTGCCGTTGCCGGATGCGGGCCAGTTCGCGATGCAATTCGGCTCTGTCGCAGATGGTTCGGGCGGTCAGTTGCGGAAGGTGATCGCGGAAGGACGTTTCGACGATGCTCGGCTCCAGCGACGCCAGCAGCGCCTTGCCGAGCGCCGTACTGTGCGCGGGCATCCGGCCGCCGAGCCGGGTCGGCACCGTCGCGGCGAACCGGCCGCCGGCCTTGTCCAGGTAGAGCACCTCGCGGCCGTCGAGCACGCCGAGATGTCCGACCATGCCGGTTCGTTGACAGAGATCGTGCAGCAGCGGGCTCACCACATCGCGAATCTCGTTGTGGTCGGCGGCAAGTCCGCCCAGCTCCAGCGTGCGCATGCCCAGTCGATAGCCGCCGGGGGCGTGCGCGAGCCAGCGTAGCCGGATCATCTGGTCCAGGATGCGATGCACCGTGGAGCGCGGCAGGCCGGTGCGTTCGGACAGGCCGAGCAGCGTGAGGGTGGGCGTCGCGCCGTCGAAAGCGTCCAGTATCAACGTCATTCGCTCGATCATCGATACCGGCGGCTGTGGCGGCCGGGCGGACACCGGTGCCGAACCCGCCCACAACTCGCCGGATTCGGGAGGAGTCACCGCCTCGACCGTCATAGCTCACCTCCACTGTGGCGCTCGCCTAGAGCTTAGATCACGTTTGTGTCACCCATCACAGTGCCTCGGCGAGGGCTCGGTGGAATCCCGGAAACTACGGAGACCACTACGGATCTTCTCGGTAGCCGGGAACGAAACTTGACAGCTAGACCCCGCTGTCCCGGTGGCCGACCATGGCGTACAACCACTCTCGGGTGTACCGCTCGGCCAGCAGCGGAAGGAAGGTGTCGATGGTGGCGTGGTCGGCGACGTGATCGTAGGCCGAGCGCAGGAACTGCTCGATGGCGTCGTCATCGATGACACCGTCGAACTCCTCCTCCAGGCGGACCGCGGCGGCATGCAGCGCGACCGCCTGGTCGAGCGACGGATCGTGGGGGTTGGGCGAGGTAACAGGGCTCTTCACAGCAGACTCCCGATCGTGACGAGACATTCGGTGCGGTTGAGCGCATGCGCTGGCTTCGGCATGCCTCATCGAGTCGAGTACCCAACGGTCGGCTCAGGACACAAATACGTTCCGAGCGAGAAAATTAGAACAGGTTATTGTCTGTCCGGCGGCGGCGTGCCACGCTGGTCGAATGGATCTCGCCGCCATCGAAGCCGTCCGTCAGCTCAAGTACCGCTATTTCCGGACGCTCGACCTCAAACGGTGGGACGAGTTCGGCGACACCCTCGCGGTCGACGCCGCCGGCCGCTACGGCACGCACGCCCTCGGCGAGCCACTCGTCCTGGACGGCCGCGACACCATCATCGCGTTCATGCGGGAAAACCTCGGCCCGACAGTCGTCACGGTGCACATCGCGACCCATCCGGAGATCACCGTCGACGGCGAAACCGCTACCGGCTCATGGGCTTTCGAGGACACCGTCATCGCCACCGAATACGGCGCGCTGATCCGCGGGGCCGGCTACTACTCCGACACCTATCGCCTCGACTCCGACGGCAGCTGGCGCATCACCTCGACCAGCTACCAGCGCATCTACGAATCGATGCAGTCGCTCTCGGACACCCCCAGCCATCAGCTCCTCACCAATATGTGGGCGACACCGACACCGAAATAGGCGCCACCCCGAGCGGTCCACTTTCGAGGTGCTGGCGCTGGACGAGGTCGGACGGGCGGCGGATGCTCCTACTATGTCCCCCCTTGCGCCCGAAGAATTCTCGACCGAAGTCACCTACCTCAATACCGCGTCGTTCGGGCTGCCGTCCGCGCGTGCGCTGACCGCCCATCGCGAGGCGAGCGCGCGGTGGGCGGCGGGTCGCGGCGGTCCGATGACGAACGATTACCTGATCCCCAAGCTGCGCGAGTCGTATGCCGGGCTGCTGGCCGGCGCCACCGCGGACGATATCGCGCTGGGCAGCGCCGCCTCGCAGTTGATCGGCCCGGTCGCCGTCGCGCTGCCGCCGGGCGCCGAGGTACTGGTCGCCGAGGGCGAGTTCTCCTCGGTCACCATGCCTTTCCTGCATCGCGGCGATCTCACGGTGCGCACCGTGCCGCTGGAGCGGCTGACCGAGGAGGTGCGGCCGGAGACCGCGCTGGTCGCGGTGAGCGTGGTGCAGTCGGCGGACGGGCGGATGACGGATCTACCGGCGCTGCGGGCGGCGACCCGCGCGCACGGTGCGCGGCTGCTGGTGGATGCCACACAGGCGGCGAGCTGGTTGCCGTTGAATTTCGCCGATGCCGACTACTGGGTGTGCGCGACGTTCAAGTGGCTGATCGGGGCGCGCAGCATCGCCTTCTTCGCCGCGGGACCCGAGGCGACCGAGTCGGTGCGGCCGGTCGGGCCCGGCTGGTACGCGGCCGCGGATCCGTGGGCCGAGCTGTACAACCCGGTCAAGCTGCCGAGCACCGCCCGGCGCTTCGATTCCACGCCGGACTGGCTCGGGGTGATCGCCGCGAGCGCGGGCATCTCGCTGATCGAGGAGCTCACCGTCGAGCAGATCGGCGCGCACAACCTCGGCCTGGCCGACCGCTTCCGCGCCGGGCTGGCCGAGATCGGGCTGTCCGGGGTGCCGAACCGGGCGCCGATCGTCACCGTGCCCGGCGCGGGCGACGCCGCGCCGCGGCTGGAGGAGGCCGAGGTGATCACCTCCGCGCGCAATGGCGGGCTGCGCTTCTCGTTCCACCTGTACAACACCGTCGAGGACGTGGATCGGGCGCTGGAAGTGCTTGCCGCGCAATGACCGACGGGGTCTACGGCTGCGCTGCGACGGCATTGCGGCAGCGCTGCCTGGCCCGGCCGATTCCCTCGATCTCGACCTCCACCACGTCACCGTCGCGCAGATACGGATAGCGACCTGAAAGTGCCACCCCCGCAGGGGTTCCGGTGTTGATGACGTCGCCCGGTTCGAGGACGGCGTACTGCGAGAGGTGCCAGACCAGGTAGCCGACGTCGAAGATGAGGTCGGCGGTGCTGGAGTCCTGGCGCGGTTCGCCGTTCACGAACGAACGCAGCCGCAGGTTCCCGGCGTCGAGCCGGTCGCGCGGGACCAAGGACGGGCCGAGCGGGTTGAACGTCTCGCAGCACTTGCCTTTCGACCACTGGCCGCCCGATTGTTCGAGCTGGAAGGCGCGTTCGGAGACGTCGTTCGAGATGGTGTATCCGGCAATGTGATGCAGTGCTTCGCCGACGGAGTCGAGGTAGCGGGCGCGGCGGCCGATCACCACCGCCAGTTCCACCTCCCAGTCGGTCCGCTGGGAGCCGCGCGGGATCACTACGTCGTCGTAGGGGCCGACGACGGTGTTCGGGGTCTTGAAGAACAACACGGGCGTTTCCGGTGGTTCCGAGCCTGATTCGGTCGCGTGCGCGGCGTAGTTCATGCCGATGCACCACACCGCCTGCGGGCGGGCGATCGGCGCGCCGATGCGTTCGCCGGCGATGTCGATGCGCGGAAGTTGTTCCGCGGCAAGCGCCGCGGCAACGGCGGCGATGCCGTCCGCAGCGAGGAAATCGCCGTCGATGTCGGCGGTGAGCGAGCGCAGGTCGTAGGCCTGGTCACCGTCGACGACGATCGGTCGTTCCGTGCCCGGTTCGCCGATGCGCTGCAACTTCATTCGGGTACTCCTTCGGTCATCCAGGTCGGCGCGAGGGGTAGTTGGTAAGTGCGCCAGGCGACTTCGGTCAGGACTTGGTCGCGGTCGGCCGGAGTCAGGTGGTCCAGCGTGCCCATGGTCGTCTGCCAGACGGTCCGATACGACGCGGCCGTAAGTGTGAACGGCCAATCGCCGCCGACCATCAGGCGCGCGGGGCCGAACACCGCCAACGCGTGATCGACGTAGGGTTGCCAACGGGGAGAGCTGATCTCGTCGCCGGAGACCGTGGCCAGCCCGGAGATCTTGGCGACCACATTGGGTTGCGCGGCCGCGTCGGCCAGCAGCTCGGCCCATGGTTGCCAACCGCCGGTCGCGATCGGCGGCTTGCCCAGATGGTCGAGGACGATGGTCAGATCGGGGTGTTCCCGGGCGATGTGTGGCACCTGAGCGAGCAGATCCGGTCGTTCGGCCACCGCGTCGAAGGTCAGGCCCGCCTCGGCAAGCAGCGCGAGACTATCCGAAACCTCGGGCCGCAGCAGCCATTTCGGGTCAGGATCGCGGTGGATCAGGTGCCGGACGCCGACGAATTCCGGACGCGCGCGCAGGCTGGGCAGTTCGGCGGCGACGACATCCGGTCGATGCAGCGGCAGCCAGCCGACCACGGCCGCCGGATATGGGGCCCCCGCGGCGGCGGCCAGCAGCGCCCGATTCTCGGCCAGCGAATCGGACGCCTGCACCAGCACGACGGCGCCGACGCCGTGCTCGGCGAGCTCGGGCTGCACGTCGGCGAGAGTGTAGTTTCGGTATAAAACATCCGATGTTTCAGTTAACCAATCGTAGTGGACGTGGAACATTCCGCCGTCTATCCGCCAGATATGGACGTGGGAGTCTACAGTCATCGGAGGCATACGTTCACATCCTCGAAGGCGAAGGAAACAGGTGTCGGTCACCGACGACGCGATAGCGAAGATCAAGGCGATGATCATCTCCGGCGACCTGGAGCCGGGCGCGCGACTGCCCAGGGAGGCGGACCTCGCCGCGCAGCTCGGCGTCTCGCGCAACTCGTTGCGCGAAGCGGTCCGCGCGCTGTCGCTGGTCCGGATCCTGGACGTGCGCCAGGGCGACGGCACCTACGTGGCGAGCCTGGAACCCAAGTCGCTGCTCGACGCGATGAGCTTCCTGCTCGAATTCCACCAGGACGACTCGGTATTGGACATTCTCGGCATCCGGCGCATCCTGGAGCCGGCCGCGACCGCGCTGGCCGCGCAATCGATGCCGGAGGACGGGATCGCCCACCTGCGCACGCTGGTCGTGCCGGAGACCAACTCGGTGACCGAGCTGGTCGCGCTCGATCTCGAGTTCCATGCCGCGATCGCCGCCGCCTCGGGCAACAAAGTACTTGCGTCGCTGCTGGATTCGCTGTCGTTGCCGACCATGCGGGCGCGGATCTGGCGCGGGATCACCGAGGAGAAGGCGTTCGAGCGCACGGTCGCCGAACACCGCGGGATCTGCGACGCGATCGCGGCCCGCGATCCGGAACTGGCGCATGCCCGCGCCCTCGCCCACGTAGCGGGCGTGATGGAGTGGCTGCGCCGCGCGGCAGTTTGACCTGATCGCCGCACGCCTTTTGATTTCCCGCACCGAAATTTGCATGCGATTTTCGGTGCGGGAAATCAGAAGGCGTGCGTGTGTGTCGTGGGTCATGAGGACCGGGCCAGGTCGTGCCAGAGGTCTTCTGGGACGGGGGTGTTGAGCATCGCGATGGTGTCTTCGGCTTCCGCTTTTGTGCCCGCGCCGATGACGGTGGCGGAGACGGCCGGGTTGCGGCGTGGGAACTGCAACGCGGCGGCGCGCAGGGGGATGTCGTATTTCGCGCAGAGCCGGTCCATCGTTTGTGCGCGTTCGATGATGTGGCGTTGCGCAGGCCGGTAGTCGAAGGTTGCTCGACGCAGCGGATCCGCCAGGATTCCGCTGTTCAGGACGCCGGCGACGAGTACTCGGATGCCTCGGTGGGCGCATTCGGGGAGCAGCTCGGCTTCTGCGCGCCGGTCCAGCAGTGTGTATCGGCCGGCGATCATCACGTGGTCGATGGGCGTCTCGCGGACGAAACGCAGCGCAACGTCCACATCATTGACACCGACTCCGATGCCGGAAACGAGGCCTGCGTCGCGCATCCGCACCAATTCGGGCATTGCTCCGGCCAGCGTTTCGGCTTGATGCTCGTCCGGATCGTGGATCAGTAGCAGGTCTACCCGATCCAGTCCGAGTCGCGCCAACGAGTCTTCCAGGGACTGCCGTACACCGGCGGCCGAATAGTCCTGTCGCCTTGAACGTTTCGGGGCTCCGTAGAAATCGTGGACGCCATCGGGCGCGGACGGATCGTCGTAGAGCAGGCGGCCGACCTTCGTCGATACCGTGTACTCCGACCTGGAGCGCAGGAACCGTCCGAGGCGCTCCTCGCTGCTGCCCGCGCCATAGTGCGGCGCGGTGTCGAATGCGCGAATGCCCGCGTCCCACGCCGCCGCTATGCCGGCCTGGGCGTCTTCCTCGCTGACCGCACGGAACAGCCCCGCGTAACCCGCTCCGCCGAGAACGATGTCGGCTACATCATTCACCAGAACCACCCGAGGGATTCAGCTCCCACATCACCGGCAGCGGCGCGTCGGCGGCCGAATAGTCGTGCACCACTTCGAGATACTCGTTGATCCGCGCCTGCCATGCGACATTGACGGGCAACCCGGCCAACCTGGTCAACAGCAGATCGTAAGCGGCACAGTCGATCACGTGAAACAGGTCGGTCCCGCTGCGCCAGATGGTCCAGGACGTGGCCCCGGCATCCTTGATCGCGGCCACGAGTTCGGCGGGCACCGCCCGATGAGCGGCCTCGTACTCGGCCTCGGCTCCGGCTTTCAGCTTGGTGTGCAACGCGATTCGCATCCTCACTCCTGCCGTCGCCCGCTGGCGATGCGCGTGATCACCAGCGCCACCAGGATCAGCGCGCCGTTGATGAATTTCAGCGAATCGGCGCTGACTCCGCCGTAGGACAACAGCTTCTGGATCAGCGTGAGAATCAGGACGCCGAAGAACGCGCCGAGCACCGAACCCCGCCCGCCGTTGAGTGCCACACCGCCGATCACACAGGCCGCGAACACCTGGAAGATCATCCCGTCGCCCTGGCTCACCTGCACGCTGGCGAACTGCCCCGAGTAGATGAGCCCGCCGATCGCGGCGAGCCCACCCGCGACGACCAGCACCGCGATGACGACGTTGTCGGTGCGGATGCCCGCCGCCCGCGCGGCGGCCTCGTTGCCGCCGACGGCGTACAGGGCTCGCCCGGCCGTCGTATAGGTGAGCACGAGATAGCCGACGAGGAACAGCGCCAGACAGAGCGCCACATCGACCGGTACACCCAATATCCGCGTGTTCCCGAGCCATTCGACCGACGGCGGAATCTTGGTGAGGGTGAAGCCCTCGGTGAGGAACGTGAGCAGCCCGCGCAGCGCGATGAGCATCGCCAGGGTCACGATGAAGCCGTTCAGCCCGAACCGGACGATCAGCACCCCGTTGAGCGCGCCGACCGCCAGACCGACGAGCAACGCGATCGGAATGGCCATCCACGGTGAGGTCCAGGTGTAGGCGCCGACCTTCGCGGTGCCCATGGTCGCCCAGATGGCGACGCCGGGGGCGAGGCCGAAGGTCGACTCCAGCGACAGGTCCATTCGGCCGACCACCAAGACCAGCACCTCGGCCAGCACGATCAGCGCGATACCGCTCATCGAGGTCAGCACATTGGTGAGGTTGGCCGAGGAGACGAAGTTGGTGTTGATGAAGTACCCGACCACCAGCACCAGCAGGATCGGCGGGACGAGCAGGAAGTCGCGCAGCGCACCCCAGCGCACCGCGGCCGGCGAGCGCCGGGTCGGAGCGATCGCGGTCATGACAGTCCTTCCATGGCCGCGACGAGTTCCTTGTCGCCCCAGCCCTTCTCGAATTCCTGAGCGATCCGGCCCTGCACCATCACCAGCACCCGATCGCAGTCGCGCAGATCGTCCAGCTCGTCGGAGACGACCAGGACGGCGGTCCCCCGATCCGCAGCGTCGCGCACGACCCCGCGTAGCGTCTCCTTCGACCGGACATCCACACCTGCCGTCGGCGTGATCAGCACCAGCACCGCCGGGTCGGTGGCGAGCGCGCGGGCGAACACCACCTTCTGCTGGTTGCCGCCGGACAGCTCGGCGACGCTCTGATCGGGGCCCTCGGTCTTGATGCCCAGATCATCGATCGCCTTGCCCGCCACCGTGTTCCGGGTCCGGCGGGACAGCAGCCCCAAGCGACCCAGCTGACGCGGCACGGTCAAGGTCGCGTTGTCGGCGACGCTCATCTCCGGGATCAGGCCTTCGTCGTGCCGATCCCGCGGCACGAATCCGATGCCCGCGTCGAGCGCGGCGTGGACACCGTTGCGGCGCAAGCGATTGCCCGATACGAAGATGGAACCGGCTGCCGCCTTGTGCAATCCGACGATCGTTTCGGCGACCTCGATCCGGCCGCTGCTGCCGCCGCCCGCGAGGCCGGCGATCTCCCCGGGCCTGACCTCGAATGCCACGTCGTCGAATTCGCCTGCCCGGGTGAGCCCTTCGACCCGCAGCGTCGGCGCGGCCGACGCATCCGGATCGCGCCGCGCGACCGGCGTCTCCAGCTCCACCGAATCACCGGTCATCGCGGCGATGAGTTCGCGCTTGCCGAGTTCGGCGACCGGCGCGGTCACCACATGCCGGGCATCCCGGAAAACGGTGATGTCCTGGCAGATTTCGTAGGTCTCGTCGAGGTGGTGGGAGATGAACAGGAACGTGACACCCTGCTTCTGCAAGTCCTCGATGCGGCCGAACAGGCGCTTGATCGCCGGTCCGTCGAGTTGCGCGGTCGGCTCGTCCAGGATGATGAAACGCGCTCCGTGCGAGAGGGATCGCGCGATCTCGACCAGCTGCCGATGCTCCACGGATAGATCCCGGGCGACGGTATCCACGTCGACCGGCACCGACCAGGTATCGAGGAGTTCACGGGCTCGCCCGCGCACCTTGCGCCAGTTGATGATTCGGCCGCCGAAGCCCTGACTGTTGACGAACAGGTTCTCCGCCACCGACAGATCCGGGATGATCGTCGACTTCTGATACACGCACGCCACCCGGGACCGCCATCCGTCCCGGTCGGCGGGCGACGGCGCCGG
This sequence comes from Nocardia colli, assembly GCF_008704205.1. Classification (GTDB taxonomy): domain Bacteria; phylum Actinomycetota; class Actinomycetes; order Mycobacteriales; family Mycobacteriaceae; genus Nocardia; species Nocardia colli. The sequence continues at coordinate 1,094,452 of NZ_VXLC01000003.1, forward strand.
GAGACCGTCGAAGCGCACCTCCCCCTCATCGGGAGTCGCGAGTCCGGTCAGAATCGACACCAGGGTCGATTTCCCGGCACCGTTGCGCCCGACCAGCGCGTGCGTCCGGCCCGCCTCGACCCGCAGGCCGACCCGGGCGAGCGCGACCACGTTGCGGCCGAATCGTTTCGACACGTCGATCGCTTCGGCGATCGGTTCGCCGGTCATCCGCCGTGACCCCACAGACCGGGCGCGGTGGTGTTCACCGTGTCGAGTTCGCCGACCTTGCCGCCGGTCCGGGTGACGACGGGCGCGGACAGCTGGTCCTCGAGGGTGCCGCCGACGCCGGTGTCGATGATCGTCGAGCCGTGGTCGGTCGGTCCCGGGGCGAACTTGCGGCCGTCGACCGCGGCCTTGGCGTAGAACGCCGCGTACTGCGCGTACAGGTCGGCCGGCTGCGAGATGGTCGCGTCGATCTCGCCCGCCTCGATGGCGTCCAGCTCGGCCTTGATGCCGTCGTTCGACACGATCGTGATGTGCCCCGGCGCACCCGCTTTCACCAGCTTGTTGCTGCGCCTGAGCAGTGCCATCGTCGATTGCAGGAACACGCCGCCCGCCTGCATGTAGATGCCGTTGATGTCAGGATCGGTGAGCAGCTTGTCCTGTAGGCCCGAGACGGCCCGGTCGCCCTTCCAATCGGTGGGGATCTCGATCATCTTGATGCCGGGGTACCGCGTTTTCATGCACTCCGCGAACGCCTCGGACCGATCGCGTCCGTTGATCGAACTCAAGTCGCCTTGGAATTCGACGACCTTGCCTGCGCCCTTAAGCGTTTCACCGAGATAAATGCACGACTTGGTGCCGTAGGCGCGATTATCCGCGCGCACAACCATATACACGCCGCCGCTGTCCGGCCGGGTGTCGACGCTGACCACCGGCACGTTCTTGGCGGCCGCCGCGGTGAGGGCGGGCTTCACCGCGGCGGTGTCCTGCGGCGCCATGATGATCGCCTTGACGTTCTTCGACAGCAGGGTGTCGACGTTCGATTTGAGCCGGTTGGCGTCGTTGTCGGAGGAGGTGTTCTCCAGCTTCACCCCCGCGGCAGCCGCTTTCGGGCCTAGATAGCCCGCGTAGGCGCTCCAGAAGTCGGAGTCCGAGCGGGGCTGGTCCGCACCGACGAGGACACCGTTGTCCGCGCCGCTGCCCACGGTGACGACCGGGGCGCTGGGTCCGGTCCCGGTCGACTCCCGGGTACACGCGGCGCCCGAGGCGATGACGAGTGTGGCGCCGAGGGCTACGCCGATGAGGCTGGCGGTTTTCATGAGTTCTCCTGCTGTCGGGAAGGGCGGGCCTGCGGATCCGCGCGCCACGCGGCTCCGGACGGATAGGTGTAGTCGCGCAACGAGTCCGGCCACATCTCCGCGCTGAAACCGGGTTCGCGCGGGGCGAGGTAGCGGCCGCCGGCCACGCGCACCGGATGCCGGAAGTGCTCGTGCAGATGGTCGACGAATTCGATCGCGCGGCCCTCGGTGGTTCCGGTGATCGCGACGTAGTCGATCATCGCCAGGTGCTGGACCAGTTCGCACAGTCCGACGCCGCCCGCGTGCGGCACCACCGGAACGCCGAACTTGGCCGCCAGCAACAGGATTGCCAGGTTCTCGTTCACACCGGCGACCCTGGCCGCATCGATCTGCAAGATGTCGACCGAACCGGCTTGCAGCAGTTGCTTGAACAGAATCCGGTTTTGACCGTGCTCGCCGGTCGAGATCCGCACCGGCGCAACGCGTTTACGGATCGCGGCGTGACCGAGGATGTCGTCCGGGCTGGTCGGCTCCTCGACCCAGGCCGGATTCGCCTGTGCGAGGCGGGAAATCCAGTCCACGGCGGCGTCGACGTCCCAGCGCTGGTTCGCGTCGACGGCCAGCCCGATGTCGGGTCCGATCGCCTCCCTGGCGACCTTGATCCGGCGCACGTCCTCTTCGACGTCGCGACCGACCTTGATCTTGATGGTCTCGAATCCATCCGCCACTGCCTGCCGCGCCAGCCGCGCCAGCTTGTCGTCGGAGTAACCGAGCCAGCCCGGCGAGGTCGTGTAGGCCGGATATCCGATGTCTAGAAGCCGGTCTGTGCGCTCCTGCTTACCCGGCTCGGCACGACGCAGAATCCGTAGCGCCTCGTCCGGAGTGAGCGCGTCGGTCAGATACCGGAAGTCGATCAGGTCCACGATCTGCTCCGGCGACATCTCAGCGACCAACTGCCACACCGGTTTTCCGGCGAGCTTCGCGGTGAGATCCCACGCGGCGTTGAGCACCGCGCCGACCGCCATCTGCATGACGCCCTTCTCCGGTCCGAGCCAACGCAATTGAGAATCGGCGGCAAGGTCGCGGGCGAATCCTCCGAGGTTCCCGGTGATTTCGGCCACCGAGCGGCCGAGCACCAGATGCTCGAGCGACTCGATCGCGACCCGCTGCACGTCGTTGCCGCGCCCGATGGTGAACGCGAATCCGTGCCCTTGCGGACCCGCCGGATCGTCGGTCCGCAGGATCACATAAGCGGCGGAATAGTCGGGGTCAGGGTTCATCGCGTCCGAGCCGTCCAGCTCGCGCGAGGTCGGGAACCGGACGTCTGACGTGTCCAGCGCCGTGAGGTGCGCCATGGGGAGATCCTCGTTCCAGATAGTGATCTGGGTCACGACTATACATCGGATGTCTGATCTGGCAATGGGAGATCGAGGATTCGTCAATCCTGGTTGCGCAGTGGCAATCTGGCGCGAGCTGCGCCGATTGGTGTTATGTTCGCCGCAGTTAAACATCGGACCTGTCCGGTGACGTGCCTCGCGCACCGGAACCGAGGTGAGAAGGTGGTCGGTATGTCGTCGCATGATCCGCTCGACGGACTGGTAGCTGTGGTTACCGGGGGCGCGTCCGGCATCGGGAAGGCGGTCACCGAGGCGCTCGCCGCGGCCGGCGCGCGCGTCGCGGTGCTCGATCTGAATCCCGGTGACAGCTCGGCGACCGCACTGCGGTGCGATGTCGCCGATGACGACTCGGTGCGCCGCGCGATCGCGAGCGTCGTCGACACCTTCGGCCGGATCGACATCCTGGTCAACAATGCGGGCATCGGCGCGCAAGGGACCGTCGCGGACAATCCCGACGACGAGTGGCGGCGGGTGTTCGAGGTCAATGTGTTCGGCACGGTGCGCGTTTCGCGGGCCGCGCTCCCCCATCTGCGGCAGTCGCCGGCCGCGGCGATCGTGAACATCTGCTCGATCGCGGCCACCACCGGGCTGCCGGACCGCGCGGTCTACAGCGCGAGCAAGGGTGCGATCCTTTCCCTCACCCGCGCGATGGCCGCCGACCACCTGCGGGAGGGAGTCCGGGTGAACTGCGTCAACCCCGGAACCGTCGATACGCCCTGGGTGCAGCGACTATTGGCGGCGAGCGCGGATCCCGATGCCGAGCTGGCCGCGCTACAGGCACGTCAGCCGCACGCGCGGCTCGTCACGGCGCAGGAGGTCGCCGGGGCCGTCACCTATTTGGCCGGTCCGGCCGCGGCGTCCATCACCGCGACAATGCTGGAGGTCGACGGCGGGATGCATTCCCTGCGGTTGCGGGCGGCGGCGCAGGTGGCCGGAGCGGCGCGATGACCGAGCGCAGGCTGCCGCGGCCGCGGGAGCTCGCGCCGCTGGTCAAATTCGAGCGTCCGTTCGGCGGTCGATCGCGCAAACTCGCTCGGGCACAGACGATCTGGGAGTTGCGGGAGCTGGCGCGCAAGCGCACGCCGAAGGTCGCGTTCGATTACGCCGACGGTGCCGCCGACGCCGAGCTGAGTCTCGCGCGGGCGCGGGAAGCGTTCTCCGACATCGAGTTCCAACCGGCCATCCTGCGAAACGTTGCCGATGCCGACCCTTCGGTTCAGGTGCTCGGCCGGACGTCCGCGCTGCCGTTCGGTATCGCGCCCACCGGCTTCACCCGAATGCTGCACACGGCGGGCGAGTTGGCGGGAGCGCGGGCGGCCGAACGCGCAGGCATCCCGTTCACGTTGTCCACGATGGGGACCACCGCGATCGAGGATGTCGCCGCGGGGGCCGGGGCCAACGCCCGCAACTGGTTCCAGCTCTACATGTGGACCGACCGTGATCGCTCGTTGGCGCTGGTCGAGCGCGCCGGGAAGGCCGGATTCGACACCCTCGTCGTCACGGTCGACGTACCGGTGGCCGGAAACCGAATGCGCGACGTGCGCAACGGTATGACGATCCCGCCGTCGATCACACTGACCGGCGCGTTCGATGCCCTGCGCAAGCCATGGTGGTGGTGGGACTTCCTCACCACCGAACCGCTGGCGTTCGCCTCGCTGGACCGCTGGTCGGGGACGGTGGCCGACCTGATCGGCGCCATGTTCGATCCGACCGTCACCTTCGACGACCTGGCCTGGATCCGGGAGACCTGGCCGGGCAAGCTGCTGGTGAAGGGCGTGCAGACGGTCGACGACGCCAAGCGCCTGGCCGGGCTCGGCGTCGACGGCGTCGTCCTGTCCAATCACGGTGGGCGGCAACTGGATCGCGCGCCCGTCCCGCTGCACCTGCTGCCCGGCGTGGTGCGTGAGGTGGGCGACGATCTGGAGATCCACCTCGACACCGGCATCATGCACGGCGCCGACATCGTCGCCGCCCTCGCGCTCGGTGCGCGCTTCACCCTGATCGGGCGGGCCTACCTGTACGGGTTGATGGCCGGTGGCGAGGCCGGGGTCGACCGCACCATCGAGATCCTCCGCACGCAGATCGTCCGGACCATGAAGCTGCTCGGCGTCGGCTCGGTCGAGGAACTCGAGCCGGCGCACGTGCGGCTGCTCGAACGGTATCGAGCGCGCGAATAGGGTTACCGCTGTGCGGGTTTGGTGATCAGCGGCAGATCCAGGGCGGTCAGGATGCCCGCGGGCGCCTCGACCACCGCGGGGATGGCGTTGACGATGCGCATGGCGGTGGCGAGCAGGGTGGCGTGGTTGTGATCGCCGTTGTGGCTGGAGGTCACCAGATCCATTGCGTAGCTGGGTTCGCCGGTGATCTCTACACGGTAGGAGCCTTCGTGGTGGGCGGGTTGCGGCCAGTCCGGGCAGAGGTCGGGGTGCAGGCGGGTGACGTGTTCGAGGACGGTGACCGGGGTGTCGCCGACCATGCCGCGCACCTCGAAACGCAGTGCGGCGGCGGTGCCTTCGGGGATGTGGCCGGTGGCGATGTCGAAGGCGTGGGTGGCCGGGATGCGCTGGTAGGTCTCGGTGACCGCGTCCAACGTGACGCCGATGCCCGCCGCCAGCTGGCGGACGGTGCCGCCCCAGGCGAGGGACAGCACGCCGGGCTGGAGCAGCATCGGGATGTCGTCGAGGGGTTTGCCGAATCCCATGATGTCGAACATGACTTCGCGGTTGTCGTAGCTGGCGTAGTCGACGATCTCGATGCAGCGGAGCTCGTCGATGCGCAAGCAGGTGCCCGCGAGGGCAAGCGGCATCAAGTCATTGGCGAAGCCGGGGTCGATGCCGTTGACCCACAGCGACGAATTGCCTTGCGCCGCTGCCTCTTGGACCGGCTTCAGCAGCTCGTCGGGCAGGACGCCGTAGGGGTATTGGAAGAACACCGGGGCGCACGCGACGACATTGATTCCCGCGGCGAGGATTCGTTGCAGGTCGCCGATGGCGTCCATCAGGCGGTTGTCGGTCATCGAGCAGTAGACGACGCAGTCGGGTTTCGCCGCGAGGATCGCCTCGGTGTCCGTGGTCGCGGTAACGCCGACCGGATGATCCAATCCGGCAAGGCTTCCGGCGTCCTCCCCGTCCTTCTTCGGGCCGGAGACCCAGACGCCGGACAGTTCCAAGTCGGGGTTGGCGATGACGCCGGCCAGGGCGTGCCTGCCGACATTGCCGGTGCCCCACTGCACTACGCGATATGTCATGTCAGATCCGGAATCGGGAGGTCGAGGTTCGGGGTGATCAGGCCGCCATCGGGTTCGAGGATCTTGCCCGTGACGTACTTGCCGGCCGGGGACACCAGGTAGAGCGCGGCCGCGGCGATGTCTTCGGGATCGCCGATGCGCTGCAGCGGCGTCTTGGTTTCCAATTGGGTGCGCATCGCGTCGTTGCCCGCGACGATCTCCAGCGCGGAGGTCAGGATCGAGCCCGGCGCAATGGCATTCACCCGGATGCGCGGGTTCAGGTCCAGGGCAGCGAGTTTGGTGTAGTGCGCGAGGGCCGCCTTGGCGGTGCCGTACGCCGCGAACGCGCGGCCGGGCAGCCGGCCCATGGTCGAGGTGATGTTGAGAATCGAACCGCCACCGGCGGTTTCGAGGATGCGGGGAACCGCGGCGCGGACGAGGGCGTGCGCGTTGGTGACGTTGAAGTTGAACGCGTCCACCAGCGCCTGCGGGGTGGTGTCGAGCAGCGGGCACGGCATCGCGCCGCCGACATTGTTGACCACGATGTCGAGCCGGCCGAACCGCTGCACCGCGATCGCGGCCAGCGCCGCGGTGGCCTCGATATCGCTCAGGTCCGCGGGCACCACGTGCGCTTGGCGGCCCACCGCGGTGACCCGCTCGGCCACCTCGTCCAACTGGCTCTTGGTGCGGGCCGCGATGACGACGTCCGCGCCCGCCTCGGCGAAGGCCACCGCGATCGCCGCGCCCAGGCCGCGACCCGCGCCCGTCACGATGGCGACCTGTCCGTCTATGCGGAACCGATCCAGAATCATTCGCGCTCCATCCATGCCGTACCCGACCTCGCGCAGACCTGCGGTTGTCGAATATTCGACAATCAATGCACTAATATTCGACACATAGTAGGTCGCCCGCCCGAGCAGAAACAAGGGGTTCCGTCATGCCGGACCGATCCGCGTCCCCGCCGACGCGCCGCGTCGTCGACATCGTTTCGCTGCTCGCGACGACCACGGAACCGATCACGGTCGCGGGGATCGCCGAACGGCTCGACATCGCGCGGGCAACGGCGACCGCGATCCTGACCGAACTCGATGCCGCCGGCTGGGTCGGCCGGGACGCGCACCGGGGCTACGTGATCGGGCCCGCCCTCGCCGGACTGCACGGCGCCGCACTCCCCCACGGAGTCGGCGCGATCCTCGCGACGCTCGCCGCACGGACCGGTTCCGGGGCGACGTTCAGCCGGATCGAGCCCGACCGGCTCACCGTGCTCGACGTCCGGCACGGCACCGACCGGGTCGTGCCGGGAATCCCGGTCGGACACCGCATTCCACTGCAATTCCCGGCCGGTGCGAGTGTGATGCCCTGGCGTTCGGCGAGCGAACAGAACGCGTGGACGGCGACCGCCGCCGGTGCGGACCGGCGCACGGCCGGCACGTTGCTCTCCCTCGTCCGGGATCGCGGGGTCGCCGTCTTCCGTCCGCGCGCCGACGACGCGGGCATGGTCGACCTGCTCGCCGACCTACTCGGCGCGGTGGGATCCGAACTGCTGCAACCACATCTACGCACCCGCGCCCTCCGTCAGCTCGCCGCGCTCACCGCGCGGCCGTTCACCAGAGCCGAATTGGATTCCGACGAAGCACTTCCGGTGAGCTACCTCGCCGCACCCGCCTTCGACGCCACCGGCACTGCCGCCTACGAGGTGCAGCTCGGCCCGCTGCGCTCCGAGGCCACCAAACCCGAACGGGACGAATACATCTCGGCCACCCTCGACGCCGCGCGCCAGCTGACCACCGCGCTTTCGCAAGCGGCACACCGCTGATCGGACAGGCTCATGCGGCGAGAAGGTGCTCCTCGGCGAAGGCGATGGCGGCGGCGACCGCCTTGTCCGCAGCAGGAAGATGTCCGACGAGCAGATGCCACACGTGTCCCATCCGCGGTGTGACGTCCAGGCGGGTGGGGACGGCGGCGGCCGCCGGTGTGGCGGCCAGCCCGATGGCGTCGCTGAGCATGACCTCGTGACCGCCGATCTGGATCAGGACCAGCGGCAGTCCGAGCGTGTCGGCGAAGACCGGTGAGGCCACCGGACTGTTCCGTGGGGTGCCGCCGAGGACCAGGTCCGCGGCGCGGCGCAGGCCCGCGCGATTGACCGACGGGTCTATGCCGTCGAGCGTGCGCATCGTGGCCCCGGTGTGTTCGAGGTTCACCCAGGGTGAGAAGGCGATCGACGTGGCGTAACCGCCATCCGGTGGACTGTCCTATTGTTGCCAGGGTTTGGAACTGCTGGAATGTGGACGGGGGCGTGTGGGTAAACAGAATCGGCGCAAGCGTACTGGGCGGCGGCCGGAGACCGGCGCTAACCGGTCTAACCAACACGAGTCTGCGGCTCCGGTGGACGCGGAGCAGGTCGCCAATGCGTTGATGGCGGCGGCGATGGAGACCGCGCAGGGCGCCTCGGCGGCCGCGGGACGCTGTGCGACGGCGCTCGCCGGGCACGGTCCGCTGAGCGCGCAGGTGGAGCACGGCGCGGATCTCGCGGGTCAGCACATCATCACCCGGGTCTTTCAGTACGGCTGGCTGCCCGAGGACGTGCATCAGGCCGCTCGGCGGCACGTCGACGAGTACGCGGTCGCGCTGCTGACCGACGTGGTCGCCGCATACATGCAGCCGTTCGCCGGCGCATCGGTCGACGAGACGTGGCGCGCGCAGGTCGACGCGCTCGATGCCGTCGTCTGGTGGTCGTCCTCCGCGCCGCACCTCGGGCAGTGGGCGGCAAAGCACCTGCTGACCCTCGTCGAGGCGGTCACCACTGTGGTTCAAGCGCTGGCGCTGCTGATCCGGCTGCCGCGGCTCGAACTCATTCGCCCGCTGCCCGGCACCGCGCAACCGAGCGCTGCCGTGCATCACCACGTCGACGAGAAGATCCTGAGCCGGGTCCGCGGGTTGCTCGCGAAGGCCGAGTCGACCACGTTTCCGGATGAGGCCGAAGCGCTTTCGGCGAAGGCACAGGAGTTGATGACCAAGTACGCGGTCGATCGCGTGCTGGTCGACGCGGACACCTCCATCCCCGATCTTCCCGGCGCAGCACGGATCTGGCTGGAGACACCCTATGTCGATGCCAAAGCACTGCTGGTCAACGTGGTCACCGACGCCAATCGCTGCCGGGCGATCTTCTCCTCGGCCTGGGGGTTCATGACCATCGTCGGCGACGACACCGACCTGGAGGTGATCGAGCTGCTGACGACCTCGCTGCTCGTCCAGGCCACCAGGGCGATGATCGCCAGCGGCAACCAGACCGAGCGCAGCGCCGACTCCCGCAGTCGCGCCTACCGCAAGTCGTTTCTCATCGCCTACGCCACCCGAATCGGTGAGCGGCTGGCCGCGGCGACCGAGGCCACGATCGCGAAATCGGCTGACGCGGAACGACTTCTACCGGTCCTCGCCTCGCACCAGCTGAAGGTGGACAAGGCCTTCGACACCCTGTTCCCGGCGGTGCGCAACCGCGGTGTCTCGATCCCCAACGCCAACGGCTGGGACGACGGCCGCGCCGCCGCCGACAACGCCGAACTCGGTGCGCGCGGCCGGAATTAGCGGCACATAGCGTCGGCCTGGTCGATAGCTAGGGCGGGGAACACGGCACGGTCGAGGTCGGGTATCCAGCAGTCGGCCGCGATATCGCTGTTGTAGTTGTCGCGGAAGTGGCTGACCAGGGCGGACAGGTCCGGGTGGGTGTTGGTGATGTCCCACAGGACGGCATGCGGATAGGCCGGGGTGGGATCCACGATCGGCACGCGCCGAATGTGCGGGTGCCAAGGGCTTTTGAAGCCGTCACCGCTGAACGTGGCCAGGGTATCGGAGGCGGCGATCCGGTCGACCAGGAGCTCGATGGGCGCGGGTCCGCGCGTGACATCGGGGTTGCCGAGGACTTCGGGCCGTCGCGTCGTGTCGATCGTGATGCCGCTGAATTCGCTCAGGTCCTGGTAATAGTCGGACCATTCCGAGGGGACCGCGGCACCGGGCACCCAGACGGTGAAGGCGCGGATATCGCCGAGCGTCACGGCAGACCGACCGGCGAGCGGGTGGTTTCGGCCGACCAGTAGATGTAGTGGCTCCAAATATGCTGGGGCGGCGGCAATCTGGGCAGGCAGCGGACGCGGCCCGCCGTGTGCTCTGGCGAACGCCGCATCGGCCCGACCACTCAGCAATGCGTCGCGCGACGTGGTGAAGGCATTCGACATCACGATCTCGGTATCGGCGCCGGGGTGGCGATCGAGATAGAACTGCAAGGCCTGCATCGCTGCCTGTCGCTCGCCGAGGACGGCCACCCGCAGCGGGCCCGGGTTGTCCCGCACCGCCGCGACCGCCTCGCCGGCCATGGCCAGCAGCGACCTCGCGTGCGGCAACAGCCTGGCGCCGGCCGCGGTCGGCGTGATGCCGGTGTGGATCCGCTCGAACAGCGTTGCGCCCAACTGGGTTTCCAGTTTCACGATGCGCTTGGAGATCGCCTGCTGGCTGAGCCCGAGTACGTCGGCGGCCAGGCTGAACTGGCGGTGGTCGGCCGCGGCGACGAAAGCCCGGACGGCGGCCAGGTCGAGGTCTGTGGTCACCTCGATATACAACCATCAGTTGTACCGACGAGCATGTCCATTGTTCGACTCGCCGCATTTCACCTGGTCACATGGTGCCGAAAGCTGTGGCGCCACGCCTGTTCGGACAACCGGACAGCGAGCGTCACTCTCGTCGAAGGCACAGGTGATCCGATGACAGGCGCGTCTTTCGTGCATCTACACAACCACACCGAGTACTCGATGCTCGACGGCATGGCGAAGATGGGTCCGCTGTTCGCCGAGGCCGAACGGCTGGGCATGCCGGCGGTGGCGATGACCGATCACGGCAACATGTACGGGGCGGCGGAGTTCTTCCGGCAGTCGAAACGGTCGGGGGTCAAGCCGATCATCGGGATCGAGGCGTACGTCGCGCCCGAGTCCCGGTTCTCGACCAAGCGGGTGTTCTGGGGTGATCCGGCGCAGAAAGGCGACGACGTGGCGGGTTCGGGTGCGTACCTGCACCTGACGATGTTCGCCAGAAACGCGGTCGGCCTGCACAATCTGTTCAGATTGTCGTCGCTGGCGTCGTTCGAAGGGCAGCTGGGCAAATGGCCGCGGATGGATGCCGAGCTGATCGCCGAGCATGCCGAGGGCATCATCGCGACCACGGGCTGTCCGTCCGGCGAGGTGCAAACCCGGCTGCGGCTGGGTCAATTCGACGCGGCCTACGACGCGGCGGGCCGGTGGCGAGAGATCTTCGGGCCGGAGAACTTCTTCCTCGAGGTGATGGATCACGGGCTGAGCATCGAACGCCGGGTCCGCGAGGATCTGCTGTCGGTCGGCGCGAAGGCGGGACTGACGCCGTTGGCGACGAACGACTGTCACTACGTGCTGCGGGGGCAGGCGTCGGCACACGAGGCGATGTTGTGCGTGCAGACCGGGAAGACGCTGTCGGATCCGACTCGATTCCGGTTCGACGGTGACGGCTACTACCTGAAGTCGGCGGCCGAGATGCGGGCGCTCTGGGACGAGGACGTTCCCGGCGCTTGTGATGCCACCCTTGCCATCGCCGAACGGGTCGAGCCCTACGACGAGGTGTGGGAGTTCCGGGACCGGATGCCGGTGTTCCCGGTACCGGACGGTCACACCGAGGACAGTTGGCTGCGGCGCGAGGTCGAGGCGGGGCTGCGGTGGCGTCTCCCGTCGGGCGTTCCCGAAACTTACCGCCGGCGTGCGGAATTCGAGCTCGACATAATTCGCGACAAAGGGTTTCCGGCGTACTTCCTGGTGGTCGGTGACCTGGTGGCGCATGCCCGGCAGGTGGGGATCCGGGTGGGTCCGGGTCGCGGCTCGGCGGCGGGCTCGCTGGTCGCGTACGCGTTGGCGATCACCAATATCGATCCGATCGAGCACGGGCTGCTGTTCGAACGGTTCCTCAACCCGGAGCGACCGTCGGCGCCGGACATCGATATCGACTTCGACGACCGCCGGCGCGGGGAGATGATCCGCTATGCCACCGACCGGTGGGGTGCGGACAAGGTGGCGCAGGTGATCACCTTCGGCACGATCAAGACGAAGGCCGCGATCAAGGATGCCGCGCGGGTGAATTTCGGCCAGCCCGGATTCGCCGTCGCCGACCGCATGACCAAGGCGCTGCCGCCCGCGGTGGCGGCCAAGGACATCTCGGTGGCGGGCATCACCGACCGTGGGCACGAGCGTTACGGCGAGGCCGCCGAGGTGCGCGCGCTCATCGACAACGACCCGGATGTGCGCCGAATCTATGACACCGCAGTGGGATTGGAGGGAATCGTCCGCGGGGCCGGGGTGCACGCGTGCGCGGTCATCCTGTCCAACGAGCCGCTGCTCGACACCGTCCCGCTGTGGAAACGGCCGCAGGACGGCGCGATCATCACCGGCTGGGACTACCCGTCGTGTGAGGACATCGGGCTGCTCAAGATGGACTTCCTCGGGCTTCGCACGCTGACGGTGATCGGGGACTGCCTGGACAACATTCGTGCCAACCGCGGTATCGAGATCGACCTGGACACCCTCGCTCTCGACGACGAGCACGCCTACGCGATGCTTGCCCGTGGCGACAATCTCGGTGTGTTCCAGATGGATTCGGCGGGCATGCGGGAGTTGTTGCTGCGTATGGCACCGACCGAGTTCAACGATTTGATCGCCTCGAACGCGCTGTATCGGCCGGGACCGATGGGGGTCGGTGCGCACTGGGCGTACGCCGATCGCAAGAACGGACGGGAAGCGGTCACGCCGATTCATCCCGAGCTGGACGAGCCGCTGCGGGACATTCTGGCCGAAACCTATGCGCTGATCGTCTACCAGGAGCAGATCATGCAGCTGGCGCAGCGGGTGGCCGGGTACTCGCTCGGGCAGGCCGATCTGCTGCGGCGCGCGATGGGCAAGAAGAAGCCGGAAGTGCTCGCCATGGAATTCGAGAACTTCCGGAAAGGCATGCGCGACAACGGGTACGGCGATGCGGCGATCACGGCGCTGTGGGATGCGGTGCTGCCGTTCGCCGGGTATGCCTACAACAAGTCGCATGCCGCGGGCTACAGCCTGGTGATGTACTGGACCGCCTATCTGAAGGCGAACTATCCGGCGGAGTTCATGGCTGCTCTGCTCACTTCTGTCGGGGACGACAAGGACAAGTCGGCGATCTATCTGGCGGATTGCCGAAAGCGCGGTATCCAGGTGCTGTCGCCGGATGTCAATCACTCGGTGGGCACGTTCTCCAGTGTGGGAGAGGATATTCGGTTCGGGCTCGGCGCTATCCGCAACGTAGGTGAGCCGGTCGTAGCCGCTATTGTGCAGGCGCGGGAGCGCGGCGGGGCGTTCGCCGGCTTCTCCGATTACCTCGAGAAGGTCGACGCGGTCGGATGCGCCAAGAAGGTGGTCGAATCACTGATCAAGGCGGGTGCGTTCGACTCGCTCGGCCATCCGCGCAAAGGGTTGCACCTCATCCACGACGCTGCCGTGGACGCGGTGATGAACACCAAGAAGGCTGCCGCACGCGGGCAATTCGATCTGTTCTCCGCCGATGATGATGCCGCCGATGCCTTAGGTTCCGTTTTCGAGATTCCGGTGCCGGATCAGGAATGGGACAGCAAGCAGCTGCTGGGTCTCGAACGAGAAATGTTGGGGCTCTATGTTTCCGGGCATCCGCTCGACGCAGTTGCTCCGCTACTCGCGGCTCGTTGTGACACGCCTATCGTGACGCTCGCCGAAGGTCGAGTACCGCACGGCCGGCAGATTCTGGTGGGCGGCATTGTTGCTGCGATCGATCGACGGGTGACGAAGAAGGGCGAGCCGTGGGCCATCGTGCGGTTGGAAGATCTGGATGCGAGCACCGAGGTGCTGTTCTTCCCCGCTGCTTACGCCTCGGCGGCCGCCACTCTCGCCGAGGATGCCGTCGTGGTGGTCACGGCCCATGTCAGTATTCGGGAGAACCGGCTTTCGGTGCTCGGGGATCAAGTCACGGTTCCCGATCTGGGCGGGTTGTCCGCGGGAAACCCTGTCACTGTGACAATTCCGGTCTCGGCCTGCACAGTTGAGAATGTGCGCACCTTGCGCGAGACACTCGAGCGCCATACGGGATCGGTAGAGGTTCAAATCAAGCTGATCGGCAAGGCGGGGCCGCAATTGCTCGCGATCGATCCGAAGTTCCGCGTCACTACCTCGCCGGCGTTGATGGGCGAGCTCAAGGCCTTGTTCGGGCCAGCGTGTCTTCTGTAGTTATTCGACCTTTTCGAAGGGGGTGGGGCTCTGGCCGGTCCAGCGATACAGGTGGGCGGTGCCGGCCTGTTTGGTGCTGCCGCCCGATTTCGTAGTTCCCGAGGTGGCGACGTAGTAGCGGCCGTCGCCCAAGGCGATCAATCCGTAGGGGGCGTGGAACTGCCAGCCTCGGGTGCCGGAACGGTCGTCCTGCTGGCCGCCCGGGGCGAGTGAGAGCACCTGCGCTTGCTCGGGTCGGGGTTGTCCGATCAGCTCTTGGCGTTGCGGCGGCTGCTTCGCCTCGACCATGAAGAACGGGTAGTTGGGGAACTGCGGCTTTTTGCCCGGATAGACGGCCAGGAACCAGTTGCCGGTGTGCCGATCGAATTCGAGGTTCTGCACACCGAAGGTGGTGTTTCCGGTGCGGACGAAGAACTTTCCGTCCGGGTCCGCGGGTCCACTGGTGTGTGGGGAGCGCTGGGTGAGCGGTCGCTCGTAAGCGTGCCAGCGGCTGGTGTCGTACTGGAGGATCACCTGGTAGTCGTTATCGGTGCGGCTGTTTTCGGCGTAGATACCGTAGGCGACGGTGAGCTTCAGGTCGCCGTCGCTGCTGCCGAAGGCCGGGCCGAATGCCACGCCGTCGATGCCGCTGCATCCATAACGGTGGTCGGGGGTCGCGGCGGTGTCGCCGTCGAACTTGCCGTCGCCGTTCATATCCGCGGTGTAGTCGGCGACCACCTCGCGCAGATACACCGTGGTGACGATGCCGGTGGATTCGGCGTTCATGTTCTGCTCGGTGATCCGGTCGACATCAATGATCGCGATGTAGAACGCTTGCGCGGCTTTGTATTCGAGTGAGCCGTAGACGCGACCGTCGCGCTCGTCGAAGGCCAGATCGCCCAGGTGGCCGGTGAAACCGGTCAGAGTGCCGATCACCGTGCCGCGCAGATCGGTCTTCACCAGTAGGTCGGTGAACGAGAAGTACATGAACCCTTTGCGGGTGTCGATCGCGATGCCCTGTACGTGACCGGATTTCCAAGCGCCGCCGGATATTTCGCTCGGCAGCTGCTGGGTTTCGGCGCCGGCGGGCGGGCATGCGGTCAGCGCTGCCGCGTACAGGGTCAGCAGTCCGAGACGTAGTATCCGTGCGAACACCGAGCACCTCCATCGTCGAACGACGTCGATGCAGTGAGGTTAGGGCGGCGAACCGACC
This sequence comes from Nocardia colli, assembly GCF_008704205.1. GTDB lineage: Bacteria > Actinomycetota > Actinomycetes > Mycobacteriales > Mycobacteriaceae > Nocardia > Nocardia colli. The sequence continues at coordinate 1,109,841 of NZ_VXLC01000003.1, forward strand.
GCGTATCGACCACGCGGAGAACAGCATTCGACGGATCGGTGAGCGGAAGGTCGGAAAACGACGAAAGCCCCTGACCGAAGTCAGGGGCTTTCGTGAAGGATGTTCCGGCGGTGTCCTACTCTCCCACACCCTGTCGAGTGCAGTACCATCGGCGCTGGCAGGCTTAGCTTCCGGGTTCGGAATGGGACCGGGCGTTTCCCTGCCGCTATGGCCGCCGTAACTCTATGAAACTATCCACACAATCGTGTGTTGTTTCAGATACTGCACAGTGGACGCGTAGCTTCTTTGTT
>NZ_VXLC01000030.1 GCF_008704205.1 Nocardia colli
ATGGAAAACGAGGGGGAGCCCGGTAAGGGTAGTGATCTTTGGCGATCGAGTCGGGTCAACATGTCGTTCGGGTGATTCCGGGTGAGCCGAAGGTCGTTCGCGTGCATCGAGTCGAGTCAAATGGTCGTTGGCGTGGATTGAGTCGAGTCGAATGGTTGCTGTTGAAGATCAATTAGCGACCATTTGACTCGACTCAACGAGTCGGCGTTGCCGCTATGAGGTCAGGGCGCTCGAGCTCCCGGTTTCTCGGTGTCGCTCGAGGTCGGGAGTGGTTCGCCGGTACTGGATCGGGCTCCCACTCTGGTGTGACGACGGTTGAGATCGGGGTCCATAGCGTCTCGCGTATGCGCTCACGTCGAATGCTTGTGGTCTCGATTGGTCTGGTGGCTGTGGTTGTGGCGGCCTGTGGGGGTGTGGCTGAGTCGGATACTTCGGTGAAGGCTTCCGCTGTGGCGATCTCGTTCGGTGACTTCGTCTCGAAGGGGGAGGTGACCTACCCGGATGGTGATCGGCCGGCGCCGCTTGTTGTGTTGGTGGGTGGGTCGGGGCCGGAGGATTTGAATGCCGACGATGCGAGCGAGGGGGCGACCTCGCGGGGGCATTTGTTTGCGGATATCTCCAGTTCGCTTGCGCGGCAGGGGTTTGCGGCGTTGCGGTACAACAAGCATTACGTCAACGGGCTCGGTGAGGTCGATCCGCGTTTTGCTACCGATCTCACGATGACGCAGCTGGTCGATGATGTTCGTAGTGCGGTGCGCGCGGTGGGGAACGATCCGAGGATCGACTCGCGGCGGGTGTATCTCTTCGGGTGGAGCGAAGGTACGACTGTCGTGGCAGCGGCGGCGCAGGGAATGCCGAATCTGTGCGGGGTGATTGTGCAAGGGGCGGTGGGCATTCCGTGGCGGGACGGGTTGATCGCGCAGTGGGAGCGGGTTGTGCGCCCCTATCTGCGGAACTTCGCTGTCGATGGGTCGGTGGGGGCGGCGGAACTGCGTCGGGCGTGGCATGGGGATGGTGGTGTGGTGGCGCACGAACTCGTCAGTGTGCTGGCGGACGACATCGAATCGGAGCAGTCCGCGTTGAACCCGGCGTTTGATATCGACGGAAACAGCCGCATCGATCTCGACAACGAACTACCCACTGCGGCAGTGAAGTTCGTCGATGAACAGCTGGCCGGCGGGATCTTCCACCTCTACGGCGCCCCCTCCACGCTGCCTGACGTCAGCGCTCAGGCCGCCGCGCTTCGGGACATTCCGTTTCTCACCTTGCACGGCGAGAACGACAGCAATGTATCGGTTGAGGCTGCTATCCGTATCGATAAAGCATTGGCCGACAATGGAAGTCGCGATCACACACTCCGCACCTACCCGCGCTCCGGTCATTCTCTGAGTGAAGCTGTCGACCTGCAACACGACCCGATCGGCCCCATTCAGCCGCAGCCACTCGCAGACCTCGGTCAATGGCTACGTAACCACGAGCAACGCTGACAGACCTTCGATTGCCACGAGTTGGCTCTAACACCCGAACCCTGTACATAGATGCCCTCTATGCAGAATAGGAAAAACATCTATTGGATTTCTGATCCTGTCGATCGTAGCGTGATGGCAATCACAAATGCTCTGCAGAATCGAACTCCACTATGAAGAAGTTGTTGTCCTGGTCGGCCGTGCTCTGTTGGCTGACCGTGCTGCTGGAGGGCTACGACCTCGTCGTTCTCGGCGCTGTCATTCCTACGCTCATCGATCAGAAGCACATCGGATTCACCGCGGCCAGTGCGACTTTCGCCGCGACCATCTCGCTGGTCGGGGTGGCGATCGGCGCGACGGCCTCGGGGCCGATCGCGGATCGATATGGCCGCCGCCGGATGCTGCTCTGCTCGATCGCACTGTTCTCGCTGTTCACCGCCGCAGTTCCGCTGGCCGGTTCGGTAAGTGTCTTCGCCGCGTTCCGGCTGATCGCCGGACTGGGGCTCGGTGCATGCCTGCCGACCGCGTTGACCTTCATGGCCGAGCACATGCCGCCGGCGCGGCGCGCGTTCGCCAGCACGATCACCATGACCGGCTATCACACCGGCGCGGTCCTCACCGCGTTGATCGCGTTGCGCGTCATCCCGCATTGGCAGCCGCTGTTCTATGCCGGCGGCATTGCCGGACTTCTGCTGCTGCCGGTGATCTGGGCGAAACTGCCCGAGTCCGAGGCCTACCTCGCGGCCAAGGAAGCGCCGACCCGGGTGCGGCCGACCGTGTTGCTGCAACCCTTGTATCTGCGTGCGACGCTAGGTGTTTGGGTCGGCTCGTTCATGGGGCTGTTGCTCGTCTACGGCTTGAACACCTGGCTGCCGAAGCTGATGCGCGACGCCGGATACAACATGTCCACCTCACTGACCGTCCTGCTGATGCTGAACATCGGCGCGGTCATCGGCCTGCTGACGGCCGGAACCCTGGCCGATCGACGCGGCATCAAACCGACGGTGCTCGTCTGGTTCGGTGCGGCGGCGGTGTTCCTTGCCCTGCTCAGCGTCAAGATCTCGAGCACCGTGCTGCTCAACGCGCTGGTGCTCGTCACGGGCATCTTCGTGTTCTCTGCTCAGGTACTCATCTACGCGTACGTCACTCAGGCCTATCCGGCCGAAATCCGCGCCACAGCCATGGGTTTCGCCGCCGGCGTCGGACGGCTCGGCGCAATCTTCGGCCCGACCATCACCGGCTGGCTCATCGTCGTCGGCTCCGCAAACCCCTGGGGCTTCTACCTTTTCGCCGCCGTCGCGGGTATCGGGCTGCTCGCCATGGCCGCGGTGCCACGCACCACCGTCGACGGTCTCGTGCCGGTCGAGTCCCCGCTGGCCGAACGCGAGGTCCGCCCGGCATGACGACTACCCGCACCCAGGTGGCGATCGTCGGCGCGGGCCCGGCCGGCCTGCTGCTGTCGCATCTGCTGCACCGCACGGGCATCGAGAGCATCGTCATCGACAACCGCGGGTACGAGCAGATCGCGGGCACCATCCGGGCGGGGATCCTGGAGGCGGGTTCGGTTCGGCTGCTGGTGGATTCGGGGGTCTCCGATCGCGTGCTGACCGAGGGCATGCGGCACGACGGCGTCGTGCTGCGCTTCCACGGCGAGAACCATCGGATCGACTTCCAGGACCTGGTCGGCGAATCCGTCTGGCTGTACCCGCAAACCGAGGTCTTCCTGGACCTGTCGGCGCGGCGCGCGGCCGACGGGGGAGACGTGCGCTACGGCGTGACCGACACGGTCGTCGACATCGCCGGTGCCCGCCCGGTCGTGACGTTCACCGAGTCGGACGGCACTCGGGTGGAGGTAGCGGCGGACCTGCTCATCGGCGCGGACGGTTCCCGATCGATGTGCAGGCACGCCTTTCCGGCGGGCGTGCGCGACGAATGGTTTCGCGAGTATCCGTTCGCCTGGTTCGGGTTCCTGGTCGAAGCCCCACCTTCGCACGACGAATTGATCTACACCCGTTCGGATTTCGGATTCGCACTGATCAGCCAGCGCACCTCGACGATGCAACGGATGTACTTCCAGTGCAGGCCCGACGAGCGCCCGGAGGACTGGGACGACGACCGGATCTGGACCGAAATGCGAAAGCGAGTCAACGGCAACGGCTTCGAACTCGCCGAGGGCCCGATCAGCGCGAAAACAGTGCTGCCGTTCCGCTCGTTCGTCACCGCGCCGATGCGCCATGACAAGCTGCTGCTCGCCGGCGACGCAGCCCACACCGTCCCGCCGACCGGTGCGAAAGGCCTGAACCTGGCCCTCGCCGACGTAGCCGTGCTGGCGGAATCGATCGCCGACTTCTACGGCACCGGCGACGCCGACGTCCTCGACCGCTACACCGAACGCGCCCTGGACCGGGTCTGGCGCGCCCAGCACTTCTCCTACTGGGCGACCACGATGCTGCACACGGCCGCCGACGCGTCGCCCTTCGATCGGCAGCGCCAGCACGGCGAACTATCGATGCTCACCGGATCACGCCACGGCGCAGCGTATTTCGCCGAGGCGTACACCGGCTGGCAGCACCCGAAATAGACCCTACGAAAGCAAAGGAGTGATTGTGGCCCGGATTTCGTCCTTGGCGGACGCGGTGGCGGAGCTCGTCCACGACGGCGACATCGTCGCCCTCGAGGGTTTCACGCATCTGATCCCGGTCGCGGCCGGGCAGGAGATCATCCGGCAGCGCCGGCGTGAGCTGACCCTGGTCCGGATGACCCCGGACATCGTCTACGACCAGCTGATCGGCGCCGGGTGCGCGGCCAAGCTGGTGTTCTCCTGGGGCGGCAACCCGGGAGTCGGCTCGCTGCACCGGTTTCGGGACGCGGTCGAGCAGTCCTGGCCGCGCGCGCTGGAGATCGAGGAGCACAGCCACGCGGGCATGGCCAACCGGTACGTCGCCGGTGCTTCTGGTCTGCCGTTCGCGGTGCTGCGCGGTTACGTCGGCACGGATCTGCCGTCGGTCACCGCGACCATCAAGCCGATCACCTGCCCGTTCACCGGTGAACAGTTGACCGCGGTGCCCGCGATCAACCCGGATGTCACGGTGATTCACGCGCAGCGCGCGGACCGGGCCGGGAACGTGCAGCTGTGGGGCCTGCTCGGCGTGCAGAAGGAAGCCGTGCTCGCCGCACGACGCAGCCTGGTCACCGTCGAGGAGATCGTGGACGAGCTCACCCCGATGCCCGGCGCGATCGTGTTGCCCGCCTGGGCGGTGACCGCGGTCGCGGAGGTGCCCGGCGGTGCGAATCCTTCGTACGCGCACGGGTATTCCGAACGAGACAACGCCTATTACGCGGCCTGGGACGAGATCAGCCGGGATCGAGGACGATTCGCCGACTGGCTCCAGGAGCACGTGTTCGCCGACATCGCAGGGAGCGTGGCATGACCGAGGTGACCTCGGACCAGACGATGACCGTCGCGGCCGCGCGGGCCTTGCACGGCGGCAAGCGCTGCTTCGTCGGCATCGGATTGCCTTCCACCGCAGCGAATCTCGCCCGCACCACGCACGCGCCGGAGCTGGTGCTGATCTACGAGTCCGGCACGCTGGGGTCCAAGCCGGGCCGGCTGCCCGCCTCGATCGGCGACGGCATCCTCGCCGAGACCGCCGACGCGGTGATCAGCGTGCCCGAGGTGTTCAACTACTGGCTGCAGCCGGGACGCATCGATATCGGGTTTCTCGGTGCCGCGCAGTTGGATCGCTTCGGCAACATCAACACCACCGTCATCGGCGACTACCGCCGGCCCAAGGTGCGACTGCCCGGAGCGGGTGGTGCGCCGGAGATCGCCGCGTCCTGCGGTGAGGTGTTCGTCGTCGTCCGGCAATCGCGCAAATCCTTCGTCGAGCGAGTCGATTTCGTCACCTCGTTCGGTCATGGGCGCGGTGGCGGCGAGCGTGCGCGGCTCGGGCTGCGCGGGGCGGGACCGACGCAGGTGATCACGGATCTGGGCATCATGCGGCCGGATGACGACGGCGAGCTGGTGCTTACCGCGGTGCATCCGGGGGTGACCGTCGAGCAGGTGCGCGCGGCAACCGGTTGGGAGCTGAAAGTCGCTGCCGACCTGGAGGTTACCGACCCGCCGACCGCCGCCGAACTCTCGGCGCTGCACACCTTGCAGGCGGCGTCATGACCGGCGCGTTCCTCTACGACGGCGTGCGAACACCTTTCGGCCGCTACGGCGGTGCGCTCGCCGGCGTCCGTCCCGACGACCTTGCCGCCCACGTCCTTCGCGCACTGGCCGAACGCACGGACCTGGATCCGTCGACGGTGGACGATGTCCTCTTCGGTGCCGCCAACCAGGCGGGTGAGGACAACCGCAACGTCGCGCGAATGGGCGCTCTGCTCGCCGGCTGGCCCACCTCGGTGCCCGGCACGACCGTAAACCGTTTGTGCGGTTCGAGTTTGGATGCGGTCCTGCACGCCTCCCGGTTGATCGAGACCGGTGATGCCGCCAGCGTCGTAGCGGGCGGCGTGGAATCGATGAGCCGCGCACCATGGGTGATGCCCAAGCCGCCCAAGGGATTCCCGGCCGGCGACGCCACGCTGCATTCGACCACCCTCGGCTGGCGCATGGTCAACCCGGCGATGCCCGAGAAGTGGACGGTGTCGCTGGGCGAGAGCACCGAGATGCTCGCCGATCGCTTCGGCATCGCGCGCTCGGCGCAGGACGAATTCGCTACGCGCAGCCACCAACTCGCCGCGAAGGCTTGGGACAACGGCTTCTACGACGACCACGTCGTGGCCGTACCCGGCACCGAACTCCGTCGTGACGAACCGATGCGACCGGACACAACGGTGGCGACCCTCGCCCGGTTGCGGCCATCGTTCCGCGAGCAGGGGACGGTCACCGCGGGCAACGCCTCACCGTTGAGCGACGGCGCCGCCGCGCTGCTGCTCGGCGACGAGAAGCTGGCCGATCGAATCGGCAGGGCGCCGCTGGCCCGGATAGCCGGACGCGGCGCGGCAGGCGTCGACCCCGACGAGTTCGGCATCGGCCCGGTCCAGGCCGCACGAATCGCGTTGCAACGAGCGGGAATCGGCTGGGGTGACATCGGCGTGGTGGAACTGAACGAGGCGTTCGCCGCGCAATCCCTTGCCTGCCTGAACGGTTGGCCCGACCTCGACCCGGAGCTGGTGAACGTCAACGGCGGCGCGCTCGCCCTCGGCCACCCGCTCGGCGCGTCCGGCGGTCGCCTGGTCAACCAGCTGGCCCGTGAGATGCGGCGTCGCGGCAGCCGATGGGGGCTCGCCGCACTGTGCATCGGTGTGGGGCAAGGCCTCGCCGTCGTCTTGGAGGCAACATCATGAACGCTCGACCGTGCGCGTCCCCGCACCTGACCGGCTACCGCCGTGATCCCGCCGGAACCCATCCGCCGCTGGACTTTTCCGACTACACCTCCACGGTGCTGCGCCATCCGCGCGAATCGCTGATCCTGTTGCCGCAGCGGCTGACCGAGCTCACCGGGCCGGTGTTCGGCTCGGATCGGCCGCGCCCCAACGACAACGACCTGACCGCGCAGCACGCCGACCAGCCGATCGGCCAGCGCATCATCGTGCACGGACGGCTGCTCGACGGCGACGGCAAGCCGATCCCGCACTCGCTGGTCGAGATCTGGCAGGCCAACGCAGGCGGGCGCTACCGGCACGACCGCGATCGCTGGAACTCCGCGCTGGACCCCAACTTCGACGGTGCCGGGCGCACCTGCACCGACGCGGCCGGGCGCTACGAGTTCACCACGATCAAGCCCGGCGCCTACCCGTGGCGCAACCACCACAACGCGTGGCGGCCCGCGCACATCCACTTCTCGCTGTTCGGGCAGGCCTTCACCCAACGCCTCGTGACACAGATGTACTTCCCCGACGATCCGCTGTTCTTCCAGGACCCCGTCTACAACTCGGTGCCCGAGCACGCACGCGAAAGGCTGGTCAGCCGTTTCGATTACCAGCGCAGCGAACCGGAACAGGCCCTCGCATTCGAGTTCGACATCGTCCTGCGCGGGCACGAGGCGACACCGTTCGAAGACGAGGAGGACGACGATGACTAGCGTGGGCAGCACTCCGTCGCAGACCGTCGGGCCGTATCTGCACATCGGGCTGATCGAGGACGACGGACCGTTCGCGGTGCCGTTGGGGACGCCGGGCGCGGTGTGGATCCGCGGGCGGGTGTTCGACGGTGCGGGCACGGCCATCGACGACGCGATGGTCGAGACCTGGCAGGCGGATCTCAGTGAAGCAGACAGTGGGAGAGCGGGTTTCGCGCGCAGCGATACCCGTCAGGGCGAATTCGCGCTGTACACAGTCGTTCCCGGTCCGGTGTGTGACGGCGCGGGCGGATCGCAGGCGCCGCACCTCGACATGTCGGTGTTCGCCCGCGGGCTGCTGCATCGACTGGTCACCCGGGTCTACTTTCCCGAGCACGCCGACCGGCATCCGACCGACCCGGTGCTGGCCACGGTGCCACCGGAGCGTCGGGGCACATTGATCGCCGTGCGCCAGGGCGACGGCTACGTGTTCGACGTGCACCTGCAAGGGGCCGGCGAGACGGTGTTCTTCGATGTCTGAGGCGGTCGAAGTCGAGTATCTCGTGGACGGACCGGCCGATGGTCCTTCCGTCGTGCTGAGCGGCTCGCTCGGCAGCGATATGCGGATGTGGGAACCACAGGTCCCTGCGCTCGCCGAGGCCGGTTATCAAGTCGTGCGCTACGACCATCGTGGCCACGGCGGTTCCCCGGTGCCGCCCGGACCGTATTCCCTCGCCGATCTGGGTTACGACGTGCTCGCACTGCTCGACCGGCTGCGCATCCGCCGGGCTCACTTCGTCGGCCTGTCCCTCGGTGGCATGGTGGGCATGTGGCTCGGCGGGCACGCGCCGGATCGGTGGCGCACCCTGACGCTGTGCTGCACCTCGGCCGAACTCGGCCCGCCCAGCGGCTGGGCCGAACGCGCCGCTGTCGTGCGCGCCCGGGGGACCGGAGCCGTCGCAGCGGCGGCGGTCGGGCGTTGGTTCACGCCGCAGTGGCGGGCCGCCCACCCTGAATCGACCGGTGGCTACGAGGCCATGGTCGCCGCCACACCCGCCGAGGGCTATGCCTCGTGCTGTGCGGCGATCGAAAAGATGGACATCGCGAAGCACCTGGCGACGATCAGCGCGCCGACGTTGGTCATCGCCGGCGCGGACGACCCGGCGACCCCGCCGCCGCACGCCGAGCGAATAGTCGAAGCGATCCCGGTTGCCCGTCTCGAAATCCTCAGTCCAGCAGCTCATCTGGCGAACGTCGAACAAGCGGACGCAATCAACGGCCTGATTCTCGGCCACCTGAAGGAGAATTCGTGAACGAGCGCGTACAGCACGGTGCTCAGGTCCGGCGCGAGGTCCTCGGCGACGCGCACGTCGACCGCGCCGAAGCCAAGACCACCGAATTCACCCGTCCCTTCCAGGAATACATCACCGAGGCGGTCTGGGGATCCATCTGGACCCGCCCCGGCCTGGACCGGCGTACTCGAAGCTGCATCACCCTCGCGGTGCTCACCGCCCTCGGCCGGCCCGAGGAGATCGCGATGCACGTGCGCGCCGCGATCGGCAACGGCGTGACCGCCGAGGAGATCGCCGAAGTCCTGCTGCACACCGGCGCTTACGCCGGTGTGCCGGCCGCGAACGCCGCCTTCGCCATCGGACAGCGGGTACTCGACGAACTCGACAGCCAGGAGGGCTAAGGCAGGGCGATGTATTTGGTCTCGAGGTACTCCTCGATACCCTCGGTGCCCGCCTCGCGACCGAGGCCGGATTCCTTGACGCCGCCGAAAGGGGCGGCGACGTCGGAGATCACGCCGCGGTTCACCCCGACCATGCCGGTCTCGAGGGCCTCGGCGACGCGCAGGGCGCGATCGAGGTCCTTGGTGTAAATGTATGCGGCGAGCCCGAACTCGGTGTTGTTGGCGGCGATGATCCCCTCCGTCTCGCCGTCGAAGCCGGTGATCGCGGCGACCGGGCCGAACACCTCCGCACGCAGGATGCGCGCGTCGGCAGGCACGTCCGCCAGGACCGTCGGTTCGTAGAAATAGCCTTCGCCCGCCACGCTCGCGCCGCCGGTGGTGACCCGCGCACCCTTCTCCTTCGCGTCACGCACCAACTCGGCGACCGTGCTGCGTTGTTTCTCGCTGATCAGCGGCCCGACCTGCACCCCGTCGAGGTGCCCGGGACCGATCGTCAACGCACTCATCCGATCGGTCAGTTCGGCGGTGAACTCCGCGAGGATCGCATTGTCGACGTGGAATCGGTTCGCCGCGGTACAGGCCTCGCCGGTGTTGCGCATCTTCGCCGCCATCGCGCCGTCGACCGCGGCGTCGAGGTCGGCATCGGCGAACACCACGAACGGTGCGTTGCCGCCGAGCTCCATCGAGGCGCGCAGCACGCGCGTAGCCGATTGGGCGAGAAGGATTTTGCCGACACCGGTCGATCCGGTGAAGGTGATCTTGCGCAGCCGGTCATCGGCGAACATCGGATCGGTGAGCGACGCGGCGTCGGCGGTCGGCAGGATCGACAGCACGCCCGGCGGCAGCCCGGCGTCGGCGAAGACCTGACCGAGCAGCAGCATGGTCAGCGGCGTCTCCGCGGCGGGCTTGACCACCATCGTGCAGCCAGCCGCGAGCGCGGGGGCGATCTTGCGGGTACCCATGGCGAGCGGGAAGTTCCACGGCGTGATGGCCAGCGTCGGTCCGACAGGTTGTTTGGTGACGACGATGCGGCCGGTGCCCGACGGTGCGTGCGTGTAGCGGCCGTGCACGCGGACCGCCTCCTCGGCGAACCAGCGCAGGAACTCCGCGCCGTAGGTGACCTCGCCGTAGCTCTCGGCCAGCGGCTTGCCCATCTCCAAGGTCATCAGCAAGGCGAACTCGTCGCGCAGCGCGATTGTCAGTTCCCAAGCGCGACGCAGGATTTCGGCGCGCTCGCGCGACGGCGTCGCGGCCCAGGAAGCTTGCGCCCCGGCGGCGGCGTCGAGTGCGCGAGCACCATCGGCCGCCGAGGCGTCGGCCACCTCGATCAGCACTTCGCCGGTCGCGGGGTTGAACACGGGGAAGGTGCGTTCCGCCGGTACCTGCTTGCCGCCGATCCACAGATCGGTGGGTACAGCGGCGAGCAGTGCGGCCATGTCAGGCATTCTCGGCTCCGATTCCGGAAATCGTGGTCAGCGTCTTGTCGAGTCGATCGGCCAGCTCGGCGATGACCTCCGGCGTGCTGTTCAGCGGGGGAGCCACCAGCACCGAATTGGTCGTCTTGCCGATACCCGCCGTGCAGAGCACGAGCCCGTTCGCCTTGGCGGCGGCAATGATTCGCTTGTTGGTATCCGCCGGCTGATCGGGCTGGAGGTGCAACGCCCGCATCAGCCCGATACCGGACTGGTCCGACAGGAGTGCCGGATAGCGGCCGCACAGGGCGGTCAACGCCTCGGCCAGCAGCCCACCCGTCACGGCCGCATTGCTCAGCAGCCCTTCGTCTTCGATGACACTCAGCACCGCGTTCGCCGCGGCACAGGCGAGCGGATTCGCGGACATGGTGTGCCCCAGCGCGATCGGCCCGAGCGGCTCCGCGATCGCGGCGGTAATGGTCTCGGAGATCAGGGTGACCGCCAGACTCGTGTAGCCGCCGGTGACGCCTTTGCCCGAGGTCAGAATGTCGGGAGCGATGCCGGAATGGTCACAGGCCCACCACTTTCCGGTGCGCCCGAACCCGGACATGACCTCATCGGCGATCAGCACGATCCCGTTGTCCCTCGTCTCCCGGCGCAGCCACTGCATCGTGTCGATATCGATCGGCGAAGCACCCGACGACGCTCCGCCGAGCGGTTCGATGACGATCGCGGCGACCTTGGACGTTCCGGCCGCGAGCAACGCCTGCGCCCATTCCTCGTGCGTAGCTCGCCGCCGACCGGGCTTGGGCCGCACCAGAACTCGGTTGGCGCTCGGCCCGAGCAGCGGCTCCACCGAGGGATCACGCTTGTTGGGACTACCGGTGATGGACAGCGCCGCCGCCGTCATCCCGTGATAGCTGGGCTCTTCGGACAGGATGACCGTGCGCTGCGGCTTGCCGCGCCGATGCTGGTAGGCGAAGGCCAGTCGCAGCGCGCATTCGTTCGCCTCGGAGCCGGAGTTGCTGTACTCGACCGCCGCGGTCTTGGCCGGCGCGATCGACAGCAGCCGCCCGGTGAGCCGCAACGCCGGCTCGTTGTGGAATTGCGTGCGGTGCACGAAGGTCAGCTGCCCGAGCTGAGTTTCGATGGCCTGCAGGACCTTCGGATGCGAATGCCCGACATTGACGTTGAGCACGCCGGAAGAGCCGTCGAGATAGTCGTTTCCGTCGGCGTCGTAGATGTAGGGACCCAGCGCCCAGGCGGCGACGGGGAGGGCGGCGGTACGGCTGGGTGCGGTAGCCGGAAAGGGAATCATGCTGGCTGACGGTCCTTTCGAATGAGCACGAGCAGCGCGGCGGCGACCACGGTCGCGGCCAGGCCGAGGAGGCCGGTCAGGCCGGCGAAGGCGGCGCTGCCGACGGTGAGCGTGCCGAGCAGGGTGGTGCCGATCGCGATGCCCGCGTTCATCATCGAGTTGTTCCAGGCGACGACGGACGCACGCTGGCTCGGATCGGCCGAGGAGAGGTAGGCCTGCTGGCTGGAGTAGAACGCGCCGCCGAACACGCACCACAGGGTCAGCGCCACCAGCGCGACGATCATGTTGTCCGTGCTCAAAGCCACTGCGGCACAGGGCGCGAACGCCGCGGCGGCGACGACCGACACCCACACGCCGCTCACCTTGCGCCGATGCAGGTGATCGAGGATGGTCCCGGTGCTCAGCGAGCCGATCAACGACCCCGCGCCCACGAGCAGTCCGACGAGACCGAGTGTGTTGAGGCTGAAGCCGAATCGCTGCGCGAAGAGCACGCCGACGAAGGTGTAGGCACCGAGGCGTCCCGCTTGCAGGAACAGCGTCGCGATGAGTCCCAAGCTGATTCGTGGTTGCGTCCACGGTGCCAGCAGGGCGGTGAAGCCGCGGGACTTCCCGGTCGCCGGGATGTGCTCGAGCCGCAGGTACAGCACAGCAGACACGGCCATCATCAGCACGCCGACGGCCAGGAACGGCCACCGCCAACTGGTCAGCGAGGCCAGGCCCGCGCCGAGCGGCACACCGAGCACCTGCCCGAGCGAATAGACGCTTGCGCCAAGCGAAATCACCCGGCCGCGCCGATGCTGCGGTGTCCGTTCGGCGAGATAGGCCCAGATGGCGGGCGCGGCGATCGCCGCACCGAGTCCGGTGATGCCGCGACCCGCGATCAGCATCGGCAGCGAACCCGCCGCCGCGCAGGCCAGGTTGCCGAGCATGAAGACCAGCGACCCCAGCAGGATCGACCAGCGCCGCGGATACCGGTCGGCGAGAATGCCGAACGGCGGCCCCGCGACGGCGTAGACGAGCACGTACGCGGTGACGATGGTGGCCGAGGCGGCCACCGACGCGTGCAACGACTGGGCGATACCCGGCAGCATCGGTGCGACCAAGTACATTTCGGCGCCCATGAGGAAGAACGCGGCGTACAGAAGTAGGTGCTGAGCCCACGGCGTCGGGGGCTCAGCCTCCGCCACCGGATGCAGGCTCCGGGGTGGCTTAGGCGCCGTCTCGACACTCATACCGAAACCTTCTCCAGCGCTTCGTGGGTGGCGATCGGGAGGACCGGACGGCGGGGCAGGTTCAGCCGCGACCAGACGGTGTCGATGATCTCGGCGAAGCGGTGCACGGCCGCGGGACTGTGGACCGGCGACGGGTTGATCCGGAGGCGCTCGGTGCCCCGCGCGACGGACGGGAAGTTGATCGGCTGGGCGTATTGCCGGTACTCCTCGAGCAGGATATCGGCCAGTTCTTTGCATTTGTACGGATCACCTACGAGCACGGGAACGATATGACTTTCGGTGGACACCAACGGGATTTCGGCGTCGGTGAGCAGGTCCTGGAGGAGCCGCGCCCGGTGGTGCAGCAGGATTCGCTCGTTGTCGGACTCGCGGAGGTGGCGCACGCTGGCCAGCGCGGCGGCCGCGAGAGCGGGCGGCATGGCGAGGGTGAAGATGAACGCCGGCGCGAAGCTGCGCACGGCGTCCAGGATCGGCGCGGGCCCGGTCAGGTAGCCGCCGAGCGTGCCGTATCCCTTCGCGAAAGTGCCCATCAGCAAGTCGACTTGGTCCGCGCAGCCCATGTGCGCGGCCATGCCGGAGCCTTCCGGGCCGTACATGCCGACCGAGTGCGCCTCGTCGACGTAGACCAGCGCGCCGTGCTTCTTGGCCACGGCACACAACTCGGGCATCGGCGCGACATCGCCGTCCATCGAGTAGATCGATTCGAAGGCAACGATTTTCGGGCGGTCCGGGTCGGTGGCCGCGAGCAACTCGTCGAGATGGGCCGGATCGTTGTGCCGGAAGATCCGCCGCTCGGCGCGCGAGGCACGCATGCCGAGGATCATCGACGCGTGGTTCTGTTCGTCGGAGAAGAAGATGGCGCCGGGCAGTTCCTTGCCGAGCACGCCGAGCACAGCGTCGTTCACCGCGTAGCCGGTGATGAACGTCAGGCCCGCCTCCTTGCGATGTAGCTGTGCCACTTCACGTTCCAGCAGGATGTGGGTGTGGTTGTTGCCGGAGATATTGCGCGACCCACCCGCCGCGACACCCGAGCGATTCACCGACCGGTGCATGGCCTCGACGACCGTGGGGAACTGGCCCATGCCGAGGTGATCGTTGCTGCACCACACCGTGATCTCGCGCAGCCCGTCGCGGTGGTGATGCACCGCGTGCGGGAATCGCCCGGCCAGGCGTTCGATTTCGACGAATGTCCGGTACTGACCCGACGCTCTGATGTCGTCGATTCTGCGCTCGAAGAAGGCCGTGTAGTCGAATGCCATGGGAGTCTCCGTTTTCTCGAAGTGTGTGATCTGTTCGGTCAGTTGAGCTTCTGGTCGATGAGGTGGTCGGTGAGGGCAGGGTTGGTATCCCAACCGGTGATGGGTGGGTAGGCGTCGGAGTCGGTGATGACGTCGAGCACGGTGGTGGCCGGATCGACGATCGCCTTCGACAGTGCTTCGCGCAGTTCCACATCGGTGTGGATGGTGTGCCCGTGCGCGCCGCAGGCGGTGGCGATCTGGGCGTGATCGACGTGCCCGAGTTCGACGGCCGAGGTGGGCCTGCCGAACTGGACGATTTCGGCGTGTTTCTGGTAGCCGAGAATGGCGTTGTTCAGCACCAGCACAACGACATCCAGGTTTTCCCGGACGGCGGTCTCGATCTCGGCCCAGCAGTGCGCGAAGCCGCCGTCGCCGACCAGGCAGATGACCGGCGCGGACGGCCGGGCCGCCTTCGCGCCGAGCGCCAGCGGCAGGCCCCAGCCGAGGCCGGCCATGCCGCGCGGCAGCAGGAAGCGCTGGCGATGGGTGGTGGCGCGGATGTAGTTGGCCACCCAGATCGAGGAGTAACTGGCGTCCGCGACGACGATCGCGTCGTCCGGCAGCAGGGTGCTGATCTCGTCGGCCACCCGTTCCGGGCGCAGCGGCCGTGCCGTCGACGTACGGACGGCCGCGGTGGTGGTCTCGAATTCGGCCCGTGACCTGGCGATCTGTGCGGTGATCGCGGGGCGGTCGGCGCTGCGCTTGCTCAAGTCGAGTTCGCGCAGTGCGGCCGCGAGGTCGTCGATGCCGGTCCGGACGTCACCGACCAGGCGCAGCGACGGGTAGTTGCGGCCGATCTCGGTCGGGTCGATGTCGAGATGGATGAAAGTGGCGTCCGCCGGGAACAGGCTCCAGCCGTCGGTGCCGTTCTCGTTGGTGCGCGACCCGGCGAGCAGGACCGTGTCCACCTCGCCGATCCATTCGCGCATTCCGTGCGAAACCCCGTGCGGCCCCATGTAATTGCCGATCACGCCGATGCTCAGGTCGGCGGTGTCCGGGACGACGCCCTTGCCCATCGGTGTGGTCGCGACCGGCAGTGACGCCAGATCGCTCAGCCGGGCCAGCGCGGCGCCCGCGTCGGAGGAGACCGCGCCGCCACCGGCGACGACGAGCGGCCGCTTGGCATTGGCCAGCAGGTCCGCCGCGGTGCGGACATTCGCCTCGGGCGGGCGGATCCGGTCGAGCGGGAACACGGTCGGGCCGAGGTGCTCGGGGGTGGGCGGGGCGGCCCGTTCGAGGACGTCCTTCGGCAGCATCAGCACCGCGGGACCGGGTCGTCCGCTGGTCGCCGCCCGGAAAGCCGCGTCGATATAGTCGTGCACCCGGTCCGGATCGTCGAGGCGATCGAACCATTTGGTGCAACCGGAAAACAGACTCTGATGATCGATCTCCTGAAACGCGTTTTTGTTGCGAATCGGGCTCGGCACGTCCTGAATGAAGGCGACCACCGGAATGGAGACCTTCGCGGCCTCGGTCAGCGGCGGCACGAGCAGCGTCGCCGCCGGGCCGTTCTGCGCGACCACGACGGAGCAATGTCCGGAGACCCGGGCGAATCCGTCGGCCATTGTGCCGCCTGCATTTTCCGTGCGGTAAACGATCTGACGGATGCCCAGATCCTCGGCCGCCAAAACCAGCAGCGACGGCAGGCTCTGCCCGAAGAATTCGGATATCTGCCTGGCCCGGAGATTCTCGGCTATGGCGGCGGCGACTGTCGGCATCGGGACACCTTCTCGCGGTAGCGGACGTGGACTGGATCGGTAGCTACAGTCTCGGCCCACGAAGAACGCCAGGTCCAATACGTATTTACTTCCCGTTGATAAGAAACTCTTATCTGGCTAGGCTGACCGCGTGGACGACCTACGTCGCGTTCGTTACTTCCTAGCAGTAGCCGAGCACCGACACTTCGGTCGCGCGGCGGAGGCGCTGCACATCACCCAGCCCGCGCTGTCACAGCAGGTCAAAGCCTTGGAGAAGGAGCTGGGCGTCGAGCTGCTCGCGCGCACCGGCCGTGGCTTCGTCATGACGCCGGCGGGTCTCGCGTTGCAGGCGGGCGCTCAGCAACTGCTCTCGGCCGCCGCTGACCTGGAGCGGACGGTCCGCGCGCGGGCCTCGGGCACGGCCGGCGAGCTCAAGGTCGCCTTCACTCGATCGGGCTCCGACAGCGATATTTCCCAGCGCATAAGGTCCTTCCGGAAGGAATTTCCGGACATCGATGTGTCGACCATCACCGGCTGGACGTCGTGGAATCTCGACCTGCTCGAATCGGGCGAGGTCGACGTCGCATTCGTGCGCGGCAATATCGCCCATCCGCGGGTCGAGACACATCTGATCGGGCTACAGGAAGCCGCCGTGGTGGTTTCCAAAGGGCACCCGCTGGCCGAAAAAGACGCCGTCGAAATCGGCGACATCGTCGACGAGCCGATCGTGCTCTGGTCCCGGCAGACCGGACCGGACTTCTACGACGAACTGGTCAGCCATATCTGGGGTGACGGCGCGCCGAACCTGGTCGCCGAGGAATCCGACGCCGAGCAGGTCCTCGACCTGGTGTCCAGCGGCACCGGAATCAGCGTGCTGGACCGGAAGCGCGCCACCCGCATCGCGCACGAAAACATCGTCGTCATTCCGTTCGGCACGAACCCGCCGCAAATCGCCATTCAGATCGCCTGGATGCGCGGCTCGGACGCGCCGGCGCTCGCGCACTTCCTCGAATGGTGGCGCCGCGCTTAACCGTGCCGGGTGCGTCGGACGATGGTCGCGCCGCGCACCGTGGTGATGATCGTGACCACCATGATCGTCAGCAACTGCATGATGTTCCACGCGACCGGGTCTGGCGTCGGCTCGGCCTCCGCCAAATAGGCTGGCGCAGGCTGGGTTCGGACGAGCGGCAGCTGCGGTGTGACCGGCGCCGGTTCGGGCTCTGGCGCCGGCGCCTCGACCGGCGGCGCCTCGAAGACCGGTACCGCGAGCGCCGGCGGGGCGAGCAGCAGCGGCAGACCGGGGAACGGCGGCAGGATGTCGCGCGGCCACAGCAGGCAGACCAGTCCGCTGCCGGTAGCGGCGCTGCCGACCACCACGCTGCCGAGCGCGGACCCGCTGGAGCCCAGCAGGCCGTGCGAACTGCCGGTCACCAGCCCGAGCAGAATCAGCGCGCCGCCGACCGCGACGCTGCCGGTGCACGCCGTCCGGACGTCGTCGGAGTCCGGATCGGGCAGTTGGACCGAGCCTTCGAGCCCGAGCTGCGGCGCGGCCGCCGCATCGACCGGAGCGGGTGCGGGTCGACTGGCCGGCCCGAGACCTAGTGGTGCGCCCACACTTCCGCTGCCGGCCGATCCGTTCCCCGCGGACGCGCTGCTCGGACCGAGGCTCAACTCGTTCCCGGCGAACGCGCTCCCGGTATCGATCTGCGCCGGAGCCGCACTGCCCGTGGCGATTTCGCCGATCGGCAGCCAGTCCGGCGGTACCGGGTCGGCGGCCGCGGACTGACCGGCGAGCAGCACCGCGGCGACGGGCAGCGCCGCCGCGATGACGAGTCCTCTGGTGTGTGCCATGCGCGCACATCCCTATCCGTAATCGATGATCGGGCAACGAGATTCGCTAGGTGATGTGCTGGAACCGGGACAGCGCGGAGGTGAAGGCGTCCTTCGGCACGATGTTCCCGCCGGAGAACGGCCGGTCGAGGCCGTAGATCGCGACGATCGCCGCGCCGACCACGATGCCGAGCAGCGCGGTCATCAGCAGGCTGCGTTTGGAGACGGCGACTCCGGAGAGCACCGCGGTGAACAACAGCAGGATGGTGGTGAACCACAAAGCGGTGTAAAGGAATCCGGGCATGCCGAGGTCGGCGTCCATCGACCGGTCGTGACGGGCCTGGGACACCGCCTCCAGCGCGGCGATCGCGCTGGCGCGCAGATCGGTGACGTTGTCGTCCGTCGACTGGATCGCCATCACGTTGTCCCGCAACGTATCCAGGGTGTCCTGGGTGGACTGGCTCATCCGGCCCTCGTTGTCCATCTCCGGCCATTCCACGGTGACGACCTGTTCGGTGTAGTCGTGGACCAGCTTCTGGATCTGCTGATGTTCCGGCTCGGGCAGCGAGTGCGCGGTCCAGTAGACGTCGATGAGCGCCTTGGACTCCGCGATGGTGTGGTTGTGCGCGTTGTCGTACTGCTGCCAGCAGATCACCACCACGAAGGCGGCCACGGCCATGAAGAGGGTGTTGATCAGGTCGACCACCAGGGTGCCCGGCGCCTCTTCCTCGTCCTGGCGCCACGATTCCGGCCGCAGCCGGTCGCCGACCACGAAGATGATGACCGCAACGATGCCGACGGCGACGGGCACCAGGATTTGCAGAATCAGCTCACTATCCATGACGCGGCCTTTCTTAGGTGTTCCTCGAGACGACAACGTCTGCGATGTAGCGCAGTGCTTGGCTGACCGCGGCCGGGATGGGTGCGTCGTCGAGGGCGCGGTTGGCCTGCGCCCATCGGGTGCGGATCATTGCTTCGACGCGGGGTCGTGCGGTGGCGGTGAGGATTTCGCGGCAGGTGTCGGCCTGCCGATGGTCGAGTTCGGGATTGCCGAGCAGGCCGAGCAGTCGCGCGGACTGCGCGGGGGTCGCGTGTTCCAGGGCCAGCGCGACCAGTGCGGTGTGCTTGCCGTCGCGCAGGTCCTCCAGATCGGATTTGCCGGTGCGCGCGGGATCGCCGTAGACGCCGAGCAGATCGTCCTGCAACTGGAACGCCTCGCCGACCGGCGAGGCGTAGGCGGTGAGTGCCTCGCGCACCCCGCGGTGGGCACCGGCGAGCACCGCGCCGAGTTGCAGCGGGCGTTCGCAGGTGTAGGACGCGGTCTTGTACCGGATGATCTGCAGCGCGCGGCCCAGGTCGCGGGAGGGGCGCGCGGTGGTGATCAGGTCCAGGTACTGGCCGTACATGACGTCCGCGCGCATGCCGTCGAGCACCGTGAGCGCCTCGGTGAGCTGAGTGGCGGTCAGCTGTGCGGTGTGCAGCAATTCGGCCGACCAGACCATGGTCAGGTCGCCCAGGACGATGGCCGCATGCGCGCCGAACCGGTCCGGCTCGCGGCGATCCCGATACCGGTCGGCCAGCGCGCGATGCACGGTGGGGTGATCGCGGCGGGTGCGGCTGTTGTCGATGATGTCGTCGTGGATCAGCACGGCGGCGTGGAACAGTTCGAGCGAGGCCGCGGCCCGCACGATCGACTGCGGGACGGGCATGCCGCCGCCGGCCGCGTGCCAGCCGAGGACGCAGAGCAGCGGGCGAATGCGCTTGCCGCCGGCGGACAGGAAGTCGAGCACGGTGTCGGTGAGTTCGCCGGGTAACGCCGGTTCGGTGGTGGTGGCCTTGTCCCGCAGGAAGTGTTCGAGCGCGTCGTCCACCCTGGTCCGGATGGCGGCCAGGTCCACGGGGGTGGCCGGCTCGGCGTGCGCGGTGGTCATGAGATCCCTTCCGCCGGTGCGTCTTCCAGCTCACTGGTCAGGGTGATGGCCTCAGCCAGCAGCGTTTCGACGATGAGGTGCTCGGGCACGGTGCGAATCACCTTGCCGCGGACGAAGATCTGGCCCTTGCCGTTGCCGGAGGAGACCCCGAGATCGGCCTCGCGGGCCTCGCCGGGACCGTTGACCACGCAGCCCATCACCGCGACCCGCAGCGGATGCGGGAACCCCTCGAACGCCGCCTCTACCTGCCCGGCCAGCCGGTGGATATCGACCTGGAGCCGGCCGCAGCCGGGGCAGGAGACGATCTCCAGCTTGCGCGGCCGCAGGCCGAGCGATTGCAGAATGTGACAGGCCGCCTTGACCTGATCGACCGGCGGCGCCGAGATGGACACCCGAATGGTGTCGCCGATCCCCTCGCCGAGCAGGATGGCGAACGCGACCGCCGATTTGATCGTGCCCTGGAACATCGGCCCGGCCTCGGTGACGCCGAGGTGCAGCGGATAGTCACAGCGTCGGGCGAGTAGCCGATTCGCCGCGATCATGGTGCGCGGGTCGTGGTGCTTGACCGCGATCTTGAGGTCGGTGAAGCCGTGCTCCTCGAACAGCGCGGCCTCCCAGAGCGCCGATTCGACCAGTGCCTCCGCGGTGGCGGAGCCGTGCTTGGCGAGCAACCGCGGATCGAGCGAGCCGGCATTGACCCCCACCCGGATCGGAACCCCTGCCGCCGCGGCGGCTTTCGCGATCTCACCGACGCGATCGTCGAATTGCTTGATATTGCCGGGGTTTACCCGCACCGCCGCGCACCCCGCGTCGATCGCGGCGAAGACGTAGCGCGGCTGGAAGTGGATGTCGGCGATCACCGGCAGCGGGGAACGCGCGACGATGGCCGGCAATGCGGCCACGTCCTCGGTCGTCGGCACCGCGACCCGGACGATGTCGCAACCCGCGGCGGTGACCGCGGCGATCTGTTGCAGCGTGCCGTCGATATCGGCGGTGCGGGTGGTGGTCATGGTCTGGACGGAGATCGGTGCGCCGCCGCCGACCGGGACGCCGCCGATGTCGAGCCGGCGGGTGCGGTGGCGCGGAGGCGCGGTCGGCAGGCCGAGATCACTGCTGGTCATTGCAACCTCCGGACGTCGGGCGGCGGGGCGAAGGTGATGTCCTCGACCGCCGTGACGTGTTCGCGAACGGTGAGCGGTCCCCAGGCGCGCAACGCCTCGAGCACCGCGTCGACGAGCACCGCCGGCGCGGAGGCGCCCGCGGACAGGCCGATGGTGTTCGCGGATTCGATCCACGCCGGAACGATCGCCGACGCGTCGTCGATGAGATAGGCCGGAACACCTTGGCGCTGAGCGACTTCCACCAGGCGCTGCGAGTTGGACGAATTCTCCGAGCCGATCACGAGCACGACGTCGCTCTGTCGCGCGACCGCCTCGACCGACTCCTGCCGGTTGGTGCTGGCGTAGCAGATGTCGGCGCTGCTCGGCCCGTGCAACTGCGGAAAGCGTTGGCGCAGTGCCTGAATGGTCTCCTCGGCCTCGTCCACCGACAGGGTGGTCTGGGTCAGATAGGCGACCCGGGTCTCGTCGGGAACCTGGAGCGCCGCGACCTCGGCCGGGCTGTCGATCACCAGGGTCACCTCGGGCGCCTCGCCCGCCGTGCCTTCGACCTCCTCGTGCCCGGCATGGCCGACCAGCACGACGGTGTTGCCGCGGGCGGCGTAACGCCGTGCCTCGGCATGCACTTTGGTGACCAGCGGGCAGGTGGCGTCGATCACCGTGAGCCCGCGTTCCTTCGCCTGCTCGTGCACGGCGGGGGAGACGCCGTGCGCGGAGAAGACGACCGTCGAACCCGGCGGCACCTCGTTGAGCTCCTCGACGAACACCGCGCCGCGTGCCGCCAGATCGGCGACCACGTGGGTGTTGTGCACGATCTGCTTGCGCACGTAGACCGGCGCTTCCCGATCCGGTGCGGCCAGCAAGCGTTCGACGGTGTCGATCGCCCGCTCGACGCCGGCGCAGAAAGACCTGGGCGCGGCCAGCAATACGGTTCTCCCGGGGGCGGTGGTCATGGCGACACCGTGTGCGCCATGTCGACCGGTGCGCGGTGCAGCCCGTCGATGCGAGCGGCTCCGGTACCGAGGCCGGTCGGCCGGGTGAAGCAGGGTGTCGGGCTGGGTACCGGAACCCGCTCGGTGGCAACCGCTTCGGACGGACCCGACGGCCGATAGCGGTCTTCGAGTTGCGCCTCCTTGTAGCGGCCACACGATTGGTGCCAGTGCACGATTCCGGCCATCCAGTCCTGGAGTTCGACCACGCGCCGGTCCAGCGAATCGCGCACGTCCTGGCCGAGCTCGTATTCCGCGTAGAGGGCGGGCAATTCGCTGCCGACGATCCGCTCGAACTGCTGCATCCGGGCGGTCAGCAGGTCGTTGACAATGGCGACGCCCGCTTCGGAATCGCAGTCGAAGAAGTTCTGCATGACCCGGACCGCATTGTGGAAGTCGCCTTCGTACTGTGTCTCTTTCTGATACGAGAACAGGTCGTTCACCATGGTGGCGTAGTCGCTCGCGGTGTGTTCCAGGTCCAGGACCGTCTGGGTGCGATAGACATCCGGCGGGACCAGATGCCCGTGCGAGAACCGGGACAGCGCCATGGTGAGATCCGAACCGAAGGTGCGGCGGCGCATTTCGACATAGTCGACCGGATCGGGAATGCGATTGGTGATGTAGTTGGCCACCTCCCATTCGCAGCTCTCCAGGAAAGCCACTACGGTCCGGCGGAATTCGCGCTTCTGCTCCCCGTCGAGAATGGCGGTGGTCCGGTGCCAGAGGTCGGCGAGACCGCGCTCCATCGCGTTGGTCGCAGGCGGGACCACCTCGGCCTCCAGCGGCATGAACGCCGAGAAGCGTTTGCCCTGTAACTTTGCCGCGACGATGTCCTTGTGCTGACCGAATACCTGCGGGTAGTAGTCGTCGACGTAGGTGCCCCAGGCGAGCCAGCTCGCCGACAGATCCAATTCGGCGGGCGTGGCGTCCGGATCCAAACCCGCTGAGCACAACGCGAAGTCGAACTCTTCGAGATCCACCGGTCGCCACAGCGCGCGGCCGCCCAGCTCCGGTACCGGGCCGTGGAAGCCCACCTGCTTGCCCCAGGCGATCAGGTTCGCGCGCGCCGCGTCGAGGTGTGGGCTCAGCTGCAATTGGTAGGGCAGATAGAAGTCCGGCAGCTTCGTCGGTCCGACTTTCTCGAACCGAGGACGCAGGAAGCTCTTCGCCCGGCCCGGCCCGAGGGCCTGCGTGGGAGCGAACAAATACACCGCGGAGCTGCCGAGCCCGACCGGCTTGAACAACCGGGGCAACGGATCGCTCGAAACCGAGCCGCCCTTGTTCATGTACCGGCTCGACCGCATGTGCCACTCGTGGCCGCCGGATTGCCAGTCCTGCAAGCCTTTCGCGTAGGCGGCGACCGCGGCCTGGTCCTGTGGGGTCACCGCGTACTCGGCGAACAGCATCGGCAGTTCGGTGAGCGCGGTGTGCTCGAACTGTTGCAGGCGCGAGGTCAGCAGATCGTTGACCACCTCGGCGGCCCGCTGCGTCTCGTAGCCGAAAAACTGTTCCACCACGAGGATTCCGTTGGCGTTCTCGCCCTCCTGCCGCACCTCGCGCTCGTAGGAGAAGATGTCGTTGCGCAGGTGCACGGCGTCGGAGAAGGTGTCGCGCAACACCTCCAGCGGACGGGTCGCGGCGAGCGCGGCCGGAATCGCCGCGCCGACCGCGTGTTCCACCAGATTCGCCGACCAGGGTGCGCCGCCGACCTTGCGCCGCATCTCGATGTATTCGATCGGATTCGCGATCCGGCCCTCGGTGATATTGGTCAGCTCCCACCGCGACTCCTCCAGCAGCGCGGTGGTTGTCGCGACGAAGCGCTGCCGCCAGTCCATCGGCATGGCCGGCACGGTCCGCACCCACAGGTCGGCGAGCCCGAGCTCGACCGGATTCGTCGGCTCCGGCAGCGGCCCGCCGGCCAGCGGCATGAAGTCGCGCAGGTGTTCCAGATACTTGCGCGCGCCTTCGGTATCCCTTGTCCGCTTGAACAATTCGAGGAAGTGATCGTCGAAATAGAACACCCACACATACCAGTCGGTGATGAGCGACAATTCCGCGCTGTCGCAATCGGGATGGGTGTAGGCGCACAGCAGGCCGTAATCGTGCTTTTCCAGGTCGTCTTCGTCCCAAATATGGTGACCCGCTTGGGGTTCGAAGAAACCCATGTCCTCGGCCCAGATCCGGGTGTGCGCGCGGGCGCTGTCCACGTGCGGGTTGAGCCTGGCCGGATACGGCATGTAGAAATCGGGAAGTTCGAAGGGCTGCATGTCATCTCCTCACGGTCGAACTCGCAGCTCAGTGGTTCCGGCGCGAAACCAGGCCGGCCAGCACCATCAGGTCCGCGGCCGCGGCGGGGTCGGCCAGTGCCGCGATGGCCGCGCGCACTCGGTTGTCGGCGAGCTGCTGGGTGTTCTGCCGCCCGCCGGCCGACTCGACCAGCGCGGTGGCCCGAGCGATATCCATAGCCGCAGGATCGCGGTCGTACATGGTCGCCAGCTCGGCGGCCGCCGCGGTGCCGGAGCCGAGGGCCGAGACCACCGGTAGCGACATGGTGTGGCGGGCAAGGTCACTCGTCGGTTTGCCGGTGACCTGCGGATCACCCCAGATCCCGATCAGGTCGTCGACGAACTGGAAGGCCATGCCCAGTTCGCGCCCGAACGTGTCCATCGCCGACACGGTGGCCAGATCCGCCTGCGCGCACAGGGCCCCGAGCGCGCACGCGCAACCCATCAGCGCGCCGGTCTTGCCCATGGCCATCCGCGCGTATTCCTCGACGTCGACGTGCCCACCGGACCGGAACCGGCAATCCTTGTGCTGGCCGTGGCACATCTCGATGACCGCCGATTCCAGCCTCGCCACGGCCGCCGTCGCCGTCCGGCCGGGCAAGCCGGTCACCAGGATTCGTCCCGCCAGGGCGTGCAGGGCGTCACCGAGCAACATCGCGTCGGGGATGCCCCACACCGCCCACACGGCGGGCCTGCCGCGCCGGATCTGATCGGCGTCCATCACGTCGTCGTGCAGGAGCGTGAAATTGTGCACCAGTTCCACCGCGGCCGCGGCGGCGCGCGCGGCCCGTGGGGTGGCGCCGCACGCGACGGCCGCGCAGACGGTCAACGCCGGCCGCAGCGCCTTACCGCCCGGCTGCGGGGTCGCGGTGCCCTCGGCGTCCCACCAGCCGAGGTGGTAGCCGCCCATCAGGCACAGCGGCTCGGGTAAAGAGGAAACTGCCTCGCGCAGCACCGGATCGCACATGGTGCGGGCGCTGGCCAGGATCTCTGTGGCCCGGTGGCTCGTCGCCGCCGAGGTGCTCTCGACCATCAGCACATACACCTTCCCTAGCGGTGTCCCCGGCGCGCCGGAATCCGGTCGCCGAAGACCTGGGAACGCCGCGGCCGCTTGGTGTTTCGTGCCGCCGCGGCGTCGAAGACATCGAGGTCGCTGAGTGTCCTGGTCAGGCGGTCTGGCGGGCGACGAGGACGTTGTCGAGGATGCCGAGCGCGTCCGGGACGAGGATCGCCGCCGAGTAGTAGCAGCTCACCAGGTAGGAGATGATCGACTGGTCATCGATGCCCTTGAACCGGACGTTGAGACTCGGCTCGTACTCGTCGGGCAGTCCGGCCTGGTGCAGGCCGATGACGCCCTGATCCTTCTCGCCCAGGCGCATGGCGATGATCGACGTGGTCTGGGTGCCGCTGACCGGAATCTTCCCGCAGGGGAAGATCGGCACGCCCCGCCAAGCCGGCACGCGGTGGCCGTCGACGTCGACCGGGTCCGGGTACAGGCCGCGCTTGCTACATTCGCGACCGAACGCGGCGATCGCTTTCGGGTGGGCCAGAAAGAGTTTCGTGCTGCGGCGCATGCTGAGCAGCTCGTCCATGTCGTCCGGGGTGGGCGGGCCGGACTCGGTGTAGATACGCTGCTTCAGATCGCAGTTGTTCAGCAACCCGAAATCGGGGCTGTTGACCAGGTCGTATTCGCGGCGTTCGTAGAGCGCCTCGATGGTCAGCCGCAACTGCTGCTGGGTCTGGTTCATCGGATCGTTGAACAGGTCGGCGACGCGGGTGTGTACACGAAGCACGCTCTGCGCCAAGCTGAGCTCGTATTCGCGGGGGCTGGCGTCGTAATCGACGAACGTGCCGTCCAGTTCGGGTTCACCCTCGTGGCCCGAGGTGATCTGGATCGCCGCCTCGCCCTGCTTGTTCTGTGGCTGCGCGGCGGCGGCGGTCACCTGTGAAAGTTGCTCCCGAAGTGCTGGTGCATTGTCGAGTATGTCCTCCAGTGCCTGCCTCGGCATGACCAGCGTGGTGGTCTTGGTGACCGCCTTGACCGTGACCGGCCAAATGGCCGACGAGTCGGTGATGCACTCGTCGCCGAAGAAGTTACCGCCGGCCAGCATACCGAGCATGGTTTGCTCGCCGTATTCGCCGGAACCTATCTTGGCCAATTTACCGTGCACGATCAGTACGATCTGATTCATCTCGTTGCCGAATTCGGCTACGACCGTGCCCGGTTCGAGGTCGCGCTGCTCGAAACGGTCCGCCAGCGCGCGCAGGATGTCGTCGTCATCGACGTTGTGCAGCGCGCGCAGTTCACGCAGTTCCTGGGGAATGACCCGGGCCTGCGAGCCCTCGATGACGAACTCGATCTCGCCGTTGCCGAGGGTATGGGTGAGTCGGCGGTTCACCCGGTAGACGCCGCCGTTGACCTGTGTCCACGGCAACATCCTGGTCAGCCAGCGCGAGCTGATGCCCTGCATCTGGGGCTCGGATTTGGTGGTGGTCGCCAGCTGGTGCGCGGCTGCGGTACTCAGGCTCTTACGGCCGTTACCGTTACCATTGGTTTCGGTAGTAACCGGCATTTCGATTGTCATATTTGATCCTCACCTCGAAATGGTCACCTCGGACGGCCGACGTTGGAATATCCGAATAGGTGATCGTTCAGATTCGGTGGTTGTGTACGGCGGGTCGGCAGGCTGCATGAAGCCCGCGGAAACAGCACTCGAGCGAATGTTGCTATATGACAGCGCATTTCAGACGATGTTGATGTTAAGCCGCGGGACCTGTTGGGCGCAGGGAATATTGGAATATTAGTCGTTATTATTCGGATGGTTACGACACGTGTTCGATTGGGACACCGGTGGATAACGCCATGGCCTCGGATAAGGAAAGTCCGGACAGATCGCCGACAAGTAGCTATCTTCCGGCCGCACAGCGCAACGGCGCCACCTGGGCAGGTGACGCCGTTGCTCGAATGGCGGTGTTGCCGCGCGGATTACCCGCCGGGCGCCTCCACCGCCGGTTCGGCGGGCGGCTCGGTCGCTTCCTCGGGAGTGCGCAACAGCGAGTAGCCGAGGCAGACGACGCCGAAGAACAGATACCCCAGCGCGACCTGTGGCGCGGCCGCCCAGTCCACCTCGGCGGCGTGGATCAGCCCGATCCAGCTGAGCGCCGCACCGACCAGCGAGCCGAGTGCCGCAGCGATGAAACGCTTTTCGAGCACGAACGTCACCACGGCGCCGAGGACGAGGCCGGCCAGGACGGCACCGGAACCGAGCGTTTTCAGGCCGTCGTAGACGACTCCGGCCTGGCCGAGCGCATCGGCGCCGACCTTGTCCGCGGACGTGCCCGCCGCACTGAGCGCGTTATCGATCAAACCGACCGCCCACTCCGCGAGGTTCGGCAGCAGCGCCGCGACGACGGCGACCGCATGCACGCGCGGCACCGCTTGGAACGCCTGCGCACCGATCAGCAGCCCGATATAGAGCAGGATCGGCACGATGGCCGGAATCGGCAGCACGGTGGCGAGCAGCCCGAAAAGTCCGAGCAGGCACATCAATCCGATCACCGCGCCGCTGGCCAGCGAGTATCCGGTCCGCCCGCCCGCGTCCTTCCAGCCAGGATGGCCGATGTAGACCGCGGGCGGGAAGGGCGAGCCGAAACCCGATCCGATGATCGCGCCGAAGCCGTCGGCGAGCAGCACGCTGCGCAGGTTGTAGTTGTCGCCGGCGGCCGCGGCGCTCTCCACATTGCTCATCGCCTCGGTGAAGTTGTAGACGCCCAGTGGAATTGCCGTCGCGAGCAGCGGAGCGAGGTTGCTCAATCCGTCGAAGAGCAGATCGATCCGCAGGTCGGGCAGCCCGAGCGCGATATCGTGCGCGGCCTTCGAGACGTCCGGCGCCGACATATAGCCGCCGATCCAGCCGATCGCGGTGCCGACCAGCAGCGCGACCAGGCCGACCGGAATGTTGCCCGGCAGCTTCACATCGGTGAAGAAGCCGATCAGGATGATGGCGAGCACCGGCAACCCGATCCAGGCGGCCTCCCACATCTGCGCGGCGGGCCGCATGGCGATGAAGGTGATGGAGATGCCGGCCAGGGTGCCGAGCATGGCGGCCCGCGGGGTGATCCGGCGGATGAACGGACCGACGAACGCGCCGATCATCACGATGACGCCGATCATGAACGCCCAGGCCAGACCCGCCGCCCAGGCCTTCAGGGGATCGTTGGTCTTCAGATAGATCGGCAGCATGACCACGAACACGACGATGAACATGTGCGGCACGCTCGGGCCGTACGGCAGCGCGGTCACCGTCGCGCGCCCTTCGCGACGGGCGAGGCGGCGCGCCAGCACCATGTAGTAGAGATTGCCGAGCACCAGGGCGACGCCCAACGCGGGTAGTACGGTGCCGAGCACATCGCCGCTCGGGATCTTGACCACCGCGATGGACAGGGTGGTGAGCGTGAGCACGTTCACCAGGATGTTGAAGGCGAGCCCGAAGAAGGCATTGGTGTCGCCGCGGGTCCACCACGGGAGGGTAAGCGGGGCAACGGGTTCGGTTGCGTCGGTGATTTTCGTATCGACGGACATCGGTGGTTCCTGTTCGCTAAGCCGGGGTGTTCGCGGTGGCCGCGGACGCGAGTGCGCCGATGATCGGCGCGGAATCGGCGACCCAGCCGAAGATGCCGCCCTGCGCGGCGATCATCGCCAGCCCGGCCCGCTGGAAGTCGGGGAAATACGAACCGACACAGTCGGATACGACCAAGCAGTCATAACCACGGTCGTTCGCTTCGCGCACCGTCGTGTGCACGCACACCTCGGTGGTGACGCCGGTGACCAGGAGTGATTCGATCGAGTTCTGCTGGAGGACCGCCGCGAGATCGGTGGCGTAGAACGCGCCCTTGCCCGGCTTGTCGATCACCACTTCGCCGGCCAGCGGGGTCAATTCGTCGATGATGTCGTGGCCGTACTCGCCGCGGATGAGGATGCGCCCGAACCGGCCGGGATCGCCGATGCGCTGAGTCGGGTTGCCCCGCTGCAGCTTTGCCGGTGGACAGTCCGACAGATCCGGTAGGTGGCCCTCGCGGGTGTGGATCACCGCAAGCCCCGCCGCGCGGGCCGCGGCGAGCAGCCGGGCCAGCGGATCGATCACGGTCCGCAGCAGCGCCACGTCGTTGCCGAGGCTTTCCCCGAATCCGCCGGGGAGCAGGAAGTCGCGCTGCATGTCGATCACGAGCAGGGCGGTGGTGTACGGATCGAAGGCGAATGGTGTCGGTTGGGCCGGAATGTGTTGTACTGCGGTCATCTTCGTTCTTTCTGTACGAGCCGGATATCCAGGTGCGCCTCAGCCAGGCGCGGCTCGTCGAGGATTCGGGCGGCCGCCGCGAGCACCGTGTCGTCGGCGAGTGCGGGTCCGAAGACCATCGCCGAGACGGGGCGGCCGTCCGAGGTCGTGCCGACCGGCACCGCGATGGCGGTGAGGTCGAGCAGGTTGCCGAAATGGGTGTAGTGACCCAGCATCGTGTTGGTGTCGATGGGGTTGGCGAGCACCTCGCCGATCGTGCAGGTGGTGCCGATCGTCGGAACGACCATGACGTCGCAGTCGGCCCACATCCGGGCGACCACCGCACGCAGCTCCTGTAGCTGCTGCTGGGCGCGGAACACGTCGACCGCATTGAATTCATAACCGCTGGTGAGGATCTCGCGGATGACCGGCAGGATCGACTCGGGATGTTCGTCGAGGAAATCGCCGAACTCGACGAGTCGCTCGGCGACCCAGGGGCCTTGGTACAGCAAGGCGCCCGCGTCCAGAAACGGCGTCAGTGTGGTTGGCACGCAGTCGAATCCGAGCCCGTACAGGCGGTCGCGCACGCCGAGGTGCGCGGTGCGGAAGGCCTCGTCGCCGAAGAACTCCAGCTCCGATTCGGCGGGCAGCCCGACCCGGATGGGTCCGCCGCGGTACCGCGCTCCGCGCGCTCGGCTCCACGGGTCGGCCGGATCCGGGGCGGCGATCACCGCGAACACCCGGTCCAGATCTTCGATTCGCGACGCCATCAGCGTCAGGCAGTCGAGCGACTTGCACGCGGGCACGAGCCCGACCGTGCTGATCAGTCCGCGCGACGGCTTCCAGCCGAGGATTCCGTTGAGCGCGGCCGGAACTCGGCCCGAGCCCGCGGTGTCGGTGGCGACACAGAACGGCACCTGACCGAGGGCGACGGCCAGCGCGGACCCCGAGCTGGAACCGCCAGAGATCAGGTCGCCGCCGAAGACGCTGCGCGGCATCGGGTACGGGGTTCTGGTCCCGTTCAAGCCGGTCGCGAACTGGTCGAGATTGGTCTTGCCGACGTAGAGCGCGCCCGCGTCGAGCAGGCGCCGCACCGCGGGCGCGGTTTCGGTGGCTACATAGGCGAAGTCGGGACAGGCCAGCGTGGTCGGCCGGCCCGCGACGTCGATGCTGTCCTTGACCCCGAACGGCACGCCGTAGAGCGGAAGGGTGCGGGCGCCCGGCCGGCGCTCGAGTTCCGCGGCAGCGGCGAGCAGCTCTGCGCGCGGCACCGGGGTGATCCAGGTGCCGTCGGCGCCCCGCGCCTCGATGGCATCCGCGACCCGCGCCACGGTGCTGCTCGGCGAGCCGCTGCCGCTTTCGTGCGAGGCGAGAATCTCCGCGACAGTGGGCCCTGGATTTCGCATTTGTCGATTGTCGGCAGCATGTGTGAAGCGGACGGCTTCGCAATGTATCCGCTGTGTTAGGTGTTCTGGGCGGTGTGTACGGCTGCTGCACTGCTGTGTGTCGGTGCGGCGGATTAGCCTCGGGGTATGTGCCGAAACATCACTGCCCTGCGGGGGCTGGAGCCCGCGGCGACGCCGGAGGAGATCCAGGCCGCCGCGCTGCAATACGTACGTAAGGTCGGCGGGTTGTCGAGCATCTCGGCCGCGACCCAGCCTGCGGTCGATGCCGCGGTCGCCGACATCGCCGCGATCACCACCCGCCTGCTCGACCAACTGCCGGATCGCAAGGTGCCGCCGAAGTCGGTGCCGCCGCTGCGCCGCCCGGAGGTGCAGGCGCGGATCCAGGCCAGGGCGCACTCGCACGACTAGTCGTCGGCCTCGGCATCGGTCGCTGTGCGCGGGTGCGTTCGGCGAACGCGCGCCTGCTATCTTGAACGTCGTTCAAGCTGGTAGTTGGAGGAAGTCGTCGTGGACGGTGTCGAGAACCCTCGTCGTTCGAGAGTTGCCTTTTCCGCGCGGGACATCGCGCAGGTAGCGGTCTTCGCCGCGCTGATCGCGGCGATGGGACTGCCGGGCGCGATCACGGTCGGATTCAGCGG
Organism: Nocardia colli; assembly: GCF_008704205.1. GTDB lineage: Bacteria > Actinomycetota > Actinomycetes > Mycobacteriales > Mycobacteriaceae > Nocardia > Nocardia colli. The sequence continues at coordinate 31,655 of NZ_VXLC01000030.1, forward strand.
TGTGCCGATCACGGTGCAGACGCTCGGCGTCATCCTGGCCGGCGCGGTGCTCGGTGCGCGCAAGGGGACGGCCGCGGTGCTGGTGTTCCTAGGGCTGACGTTGATCGGGTTGCCGCTGCTCTCGGGTGGTCGCACGGGCCTGACCGCGATGGCCGGGCCGAGCGCCGGATACCTCGGCGGCTGGGCGCCCGCGGCGCTGGTCATCGGTCTGCTCACCGCCCGGATCCTGCCCAAGTACCCGCTGGTGCTGGGCCTGCTGATCAACGCGCTCGGCGGGATCCTGGTCATTTATCTCTTCGGCACGCTCGGGCTGCTGCTGCGCACCGATCTGGACTTCGCGCACGCGGTCAGCACCAACTTCGCGTTCATTCCGGGCGATCTGGCCAAGGTTGTGGTCGCGACGGTGGTCGCCAAGGGTGTGCACCGCGCGTACCCCGGTCTGATTCGTGCGTAGTCCGGAGCTCGGTGGGTCCGGCCAGCAGCCGGCCATCGAATTCGACGGCCGCACTTACAGTTACGCGCGGCTCGACCGTGCGATCGATGAGTGGATCGAGCGGGACACCGCGGTTGTGTACGACGCGTCGGCGCTGCCGGTTCCGGATGCGTTGATCTGCGTCTGTGCGGCGGCTCGGCGGGGGGTGCCGGTGATCGTCGAGAATCCCGAGGCGCGTTCGGCTCGGGCGGACCTTCCGGAGTCGGCGTTTCTGCTGGTGACGACGTCGGGGTCGACGGGGTGTCCACGGCCGCTGGCCCGTACCGCCGCGTCCTGGTACGACAGCTTTCCGGCGTTCACCACGATCACCGGGGTCGAAGCCACGGACCGGGTGCTCATCACGGGGCCCTTGCACGCGACCATGCATCTGTTCGGCGCGCTGCATGCGTTGTGGCGGGGCGCGTGCGTGACCGACGATCCGACGCGGGCCACGGTCGTGCATGCGGTGCCCGCGGTGCTTCGCGACGTGGTCGACCAGGCGCCGGAGCTGCGCACAGCCATCGTCGCGGGCATCGCCCTGGATGACGGCGCTCGTACGGCGGCAGGCAGGGTCTCGATTGTCGAGTACTACGGGTCGGCGGAGGTTTCGCTCGTCGCGGCTCGGCGGGTGCCGGAGCCGCTTCGATTGCTGGACGAGGTGGATGCCGAGGTACGCGACGGGCTGCTTTACGTGCGGACCCCGTACCGCGTGCTGGGGGCTCCCGAATGGTTCGGCGTCGGTGACCTGGCCGAACTCGGTCCGGACCGTGAGCTTGTCGTTCGAGGCCGGGGCGAATCCGCGATCAATGTCGGCGGCACCACCGTCCTCGCCGAGGACGTCGAGCGCATTCTCGGGACGCTCGACGGGGTCGCCGCCGTGGCGGTGGTCGGGTCGCCACACGCGGTGTTCGGTGAGATCGTCACGGCCGCAGTGCAACTCGATGGCGTCGGGCTCGACGCGGTGCGGGCGCAGGCGCGCGGGCTGCTGATGAAAGAGGCGATGCCGCGACGCTGGGTGCCGCTGTCGACGCTGCCCCGGACCGCCAGTGGGAAGGTGGCTCGGGGTCAGCTGAAAGACTTGCTGGCATGAACCCGGTTCCCGTGCTGGTAGCGCCGCGTCGAACGCCGATCGGCAATGCCGGGCACGGGTTCGCCGAGCTGACCACCACCGATCTGGCCGCGCCGGTGTTGCGCGAGGTGTTGTCGACGTTGCGCGGTGCGGGCGTCGAGGCCGCGGTGGACGATGTCGTGCTCGGCAATTGCCTGGGGCCCGGTGGGGACCCGGCCCGGAACGCGGCGTTGGCGGCGGGTTTCGGGGTCGAGGTTCCCGGGGTCACGGTGGATCGGCAGTGCGGGTCCGGGCTGGACGCGGTGATGCAGGCGGCGCTGCGGGTGCGCGGCGGGGGAGACGAACTGATTCTGGCGGGCGGGGTCGAGTCGGCGAGCACCGCGCCGTGGCGATTCTGGCCGCCGGCCGCGGGGGCTGATCCGGTGCGGTACACCCGTGCTCCCTTTGCGCCGCAAGGCTTTCCGGATCCCGACATGGGGGTCGCGGCGGACGATTTGGCGCGAGTTCGGGGGATCAGCAGAGAGCGGCAGGACGCGTATGCGGCGCGTTCGCACAGTCTTGCTGCTGCTGCTGACTTTTCGGCGGAGATCGTGCCGATCGGGGAGGTGCGTCGCGACGAGCGCATCCGGGCGGGGATGACCGAGGCGCGGCTCGCGCGGTTGCGGCCCAGTTTCGGCGCTGAGGGGACGGCGACGGCGGGTAACTCGTGTGGCATTTCCGACGGGGCGGCCGTATTGGCCGTGACGACCGAGTCGCTGGCCGGTGGGTTGCCCGCGTTGCGGGTACTCGGGTCGGCGGTCGCCGGGTCCGATCCCGCCTACCCGGGGCTCGGGCCGGTTCCGGCTATCCGGAAGCTGTTGCGCCGCACGGGAGTCGACGTCGCGGAGCTGGGGATCGTCGAGATCACCGAAGCTTTCGCCTCGGTGGTGCTCGCGGTGTCGGACGAGCTCGGGTTGGACGAATCGACGATCTGCCCGCAGGGCGGGGCGATCGCGATGGGGCATCCGTGGGGCGCGTCGGGAGCTATCTTGCTGGTGCGGTTGGCGAGTCAGATGCTGCGCGAGGGTGGGCCCGCGCTCGGGCTCGCCGCGTGTGCCATCGGCGGCGGGCAGGGTGTTGCGATGCTGGTGGAGCGTGTGGCATGAGTGAGATCGTCTTCTCGTCGGTGACGCACAGTTTCGGTGAGCGAAAAGTACTGCGCGGCATCGACCTTCGGATCACCGAGCGGCGGGTCGGCATCATCGGCGCGAACGGTTCGGGTAAGTCGACACTCGCGCGCATGATCAACGGGTTGCTCGCGCCGACCTCGGGCACCGTCACGGTCGACGGCATCGACGCGGCGCGCAAGGGTGGGCAGGTGCGGCGCAAGGTCGGATTCGTATTCACCGACCCGGATACCCAGATCGTCATGCCGACGGTCGCCGAGGATCTCGCTTTCTCGTTGCGCAGAACAGGTTTGAGCAAGCAGGAGGTCGCGGCGCGGGTCGAGGAGATGCTGGTCCGGTTCCGGCTGCACGAGCACGGCGACCATCCCTCGCATCTGCTCTCCGGTGGGCAGAAGCAACTGCTCGCCATCGGCGCGGTCCTCATCCGCAGGCCCGAGGTGATCATTGCCGACGAGCCGACCACCCTGCTGGATCTGCGCAACGCCCGCGTCGTCGCCGACGCGCTGGACGCGATGGATCAGCAGGTGATCGTGGTGACCCACCAGCTCGCGCTGCTGGACAGTTTCGAGCGGGTCATCGTGATCGACGACGGACTCGTGGCCTTCGACGGAACGCCCGCCGCCGCCGTCCCCGCCTACCGGGAACTGGTCGAATGATCGGGCTCTACCGTCCCGGCGACTCGCTGCTGCACCGAATGCCCGCCGGGGCAAAGCTGTTGCTGCTGATCGGGTCGATCGTGGCGGCAACTGTATTCGTGCGCAACCCGATCGAGGTCGGGGTCGTCGGTGTGCTGGTGGCCGGGTTGTTCGCGCTGGCCCGCATTCCCGTCGAAGTCGCTGTGGCGCAGCTGCGTCCGATGGTGTGGATGCTGCTGATCATCGCAGTGTTCCAGGTGCTGATCACCTCGCCCGCGCGAGCCGTCGTCGTGTGCGGGGTGCTGTTGATCTCGGTGGCGCTGGCCGCGCTGGTCACGCTGACCACCCGTGTGACCGACCTGCTCGACACCGTGACGCGCGCGCTCGGCCCGTTGCGCAGGTTCGGCGTCGACCCGGATCGCGTCGGTTTGCTTCTCGCGCTTGCCATCCGGTGTGTTCCCTTACTGGCCGGAATCGTGCACGATGTCGCAGAGGCACGGCGGGCGCGCGGCCTGCAATGGTCGATGACCGCGCTCGCGACGCCGGTACTGGTACGCGCGCTGCGCACCGCCGACGCGATGGGCGACGCCCTCGCCGCGAGAGGAGTCGACGATGACTGAGCTGCCGGCCGAGCGCATAGCCCGCCGCGTCACCGAATCACCGGACTCGCCCGCCATCATCTCCGCCCGCGAACGCATCGACTACCGCGAATTCTGGACCCGCGTCACCCGCACCGCCGCCGGCCTCGACGGCATGAATCGCGTTGCGGTGCTACCCACTTCGGACATCGAATCACTGGTCGCCGTAACCGCGGCCATGCACGCAGGCGTCAGCATCGTTCTACTGCACCGGCACCTCATGCCCGAGCAGCTGGCTCGGGTCCTCGACCTCTCGAAACCGGGTGCGGTCGTCGCGTCGCCTCCGCAACACCGCCGACTGCGGAAGATGGGATACGACGGCGCAATTCAGACCGTCGCCGATTTGGAATCCGACGGCTCGACATCGCGCGTGTTGCCCGAGACCGAACTGCTCGTCGGCATCACGTCCGGCACTACCGGTGAACCGAAACTCTTCGTGCGCAACCAGCAATCCTGGGCCACCACCCTGGACCGCTCCGACGCCACCTTCGACATCGCGCCCCGCGACCTCGTCTCGACCCCCGGCGTCCTCGACCACACCCACTTCCTCTACGGCGCACTGCACGCGCTGACCCGAGGCGCGGCTGTCGACCTCCGACCGGTCCTCGAATCACTCGAAGACGGTGCGACACACCTGTATTCGGTGCCGACGATCGCCTGGGACATCGTCCGGTCGGGCACCGGCCCGTACCCCGATGTCCGCGAGGTACTTTCGTCGGCGGCCCGCTGGCCACGCACGGGAAGACAATCGCTGCAAGAGATCCTGCCGAACGCCTCCCTCGTGCACTTCTATGGTGCCTCCGAACTGAGCTTCGTCTCCTTCGACCGAGGACTCGGGAACCCCGGCGAGAACTCGGCTGGTCAACTCTTCGACGGCGTCGACATCGACATCCGCGACGGCCTCGTCTTCGTCCGCAGCGACATGCTCTTCGACGGCTACCTGACCGAAAGCGGCCTCGCCGACGGCCCGGTCGACGGGTGGATGTCGGTGGGGGACAGCGGTCAAATCCTCGGCAACGAACTCCACCTCTTCGGCCGAAGCAGCGAAATGCTCATCCGAGCCGGCCTCAACGTCGAACCCGCCGCCATCGAATCCGCCCTGACCGCCCTCCCCGGCATCACCGAAGCCGCCTGCATCGCCGTCCCCGACCCCCGCATGGGCGAGGCCCCCGCCGCCGCGATAGTCGTAGACGAGACCGCCCCCGACATCGACGAGATCTGGCGGCACCTCCGCGCAACCCTCCCCAGCCCGAGCATCCCGGTGCAGGTCCTCCTGCTCGACAGTCTCCCGCGCACACCGCGCGGAAAGCTCGACCGCCCCGCCCTCGCCTCAGCGCTCGAACGGGATCGCGTAAACCGGCGGACTTAGTGCCCCATAGGCGAAGTGCTCTTCATGATCGAGCACGAGGATCTGGACTGCCCCAGGCCGCTCGGCCACGACCACGACATCATCTTGTGCGGGGTACCACAGGTCGTCGAAGCATTTGGCGAAGCGATCGAACCGCATGCGTACCGCTGTGGTGTCGGCAGGCCACGCGATCTCGACCCACTCGGATTGGGCGATCGGCAACGCCCGCAGCCACTCTCGAATCGCCTCCGGCTCGAGTTCGCCTACGTCCAACACTGTCTCCGAAGTCCTGAGTAGCTGCCGCACGGCACGCAGGCCGCCGGCCAGTGCGAGCAGCCGGTCGAAGTTCGTCCGGTCGTCGACTGCGCCGAGCCTGTTCAAGGTTTGCGCCAGCATCGGCGGCATCCTGCTCTCCTTCGCTCCCTACGTGAGGGATCGCACCGAGGGTACCCGGAGGTGCCAGTACAGATTGACGTGAATACAGAAATATCTGTACCGTCCAGGTATGGCCACCTTGGTGCACAGCGACGCGTTGTCGCGGTTCGGGTATGCGTTGTCGGATTCGACGCGGTCGCAGATCCTGCTCGCGTTGCGGACTGCGCCGAGTTATCCGTCCGACCTTGCCGATCGGATCGGGGTGTCCCGGCAGATCCTGTCGAATCACCTTGCCTGCCTGCGGGGTTGCGGGCTGGTCGTGGCGGTGCCGGAAGGGCGGCGGAGTCGGTACGAGTTGGCGGATCCGCGGATCGGCCGTGCGCTGGACGATCTGGTCGGCCTGGTGCTGGCGGTCGATCCGGCCTGCTGTCCGGATTCCGATCGCGAGGGGTGCTGCTGATGGCCTCGGACCTGGGGTTGCCGATCGCCGCGAGTGGTCCGAGTTCGGCACGGCGACAGGTTCTTTCGCGGCGGATTCGACTGTTCGTGGCGGCGACGATCACCTACAACGTGATCGAGGCGGTGATCGCGTTGAGCGAGGGCGCACGGGTGTCCTCGACGGCGTTGATCGGATTCGGACTCGACTCGGTGATCGAGGTGTCCTCCGCGGCGGCGGTGGCGTGGCAGTTCGCCGGTAAGAATCCTGAAGCGCGGGAACGGGTTACGTTGCGGATCATCGCGTTCTCGTTCTTCGCGCTGGCGCTGTATGTCACCGTCGACGCGATTCGCTCGCTGCTCGGGCTCGGCGAGGCGCGGCATTCGACCGTCGGGATCGCTTTGGCCGCAGTGAGTTTGGCGGTGATGCCGGTGCTGTCGCTGGCGCAACGGCGGGCCGGCCGGGAGCTGGGGTCGCTGACGGCGGTCGCGGATTCGAAGCAGACGCTGCTGTGCACCTACCTCTCTGCGGTGCTGCTGGTAGGTCTACTGCTCAACAGCCTGTTCGGCTGGTCGTGGGCGGACCCGATCGCGGCGCTGGTCATCGCGATCGTCGCGATCAAGGAGGGGCGCGATGCGTGGCGGGGCGACACGTGCTGTGCCCCGCCGATCGCGGCAGGCCGGCCCGACGCCGCCGGGCACGACTGCGAGTGCTGCTGAGGCGGACCTTCGAACATCCCGGGCGTGGGCGCTGCGGTATTCGAATCCGACCGGAGGATGATGGGTAATCGTGCCCACTGATCCGAACGCCCCCGATATCAAGCCCCGCAGCCGCGACGTCACCGACGGCCTGGAGAAAACCGCCGCCCGCGGCATGCTGCGCGCGGTCGGCATGGGCGACGACGACTGGGAGAAGCCGCAGATCGGCGTGGCCTCGTCCTGGAACGAGATCACCCCCTGCAACCTCTCGCTCGACCGGCTCGCCCACGCCTCCAAGGACGGCGTGTTCGCCGCAGGGGGTTTCCCGATGCAGTTCGGCACCATCTCGGTGTCCGACGGCATCTCCATGGGCCACGAGGGGATGCACTTCTCGCTGGTCTCGCGCGAGGTGATCGCCGACAGCGTCGAGACGGTCATGCAGGCCGAACGGCTCGACGGCTCGGTCCTGCTCGCCGGCTGTGACAAGTCGCTGCCCGGCATGCTGATGGCCGCCGCTCGGCTGAACCTGGCCAGCGTGTTCCTCTACGCCGGTTCGATCCTGCCGGGCATCGCGAAGATGTCCGACGGCAGCGAGCGCGAGGTCACCATCATCGACGCGTTCGAGGCGGTCGGCGCCTGCTCGCGCGGGCTGATGAGCCGCGCGGACGTGGACGCCATCGAGCGCGCCATCTGTCCCGGTGAAGGCGCCTGCGGCGGCATGTACACCGCGAACACCATGGCCAGCGCGGCCGAGGCGATGGGCATGTCCCTGCCCGGCAGCGCGGCGCCGCCGGCGACCGATCGCCGCCGCGACGGTTACGCCCGGCGCAGCGGCGAAGCCGTGGTGGAGCTGCTCCGCCGCGGGATCACCACCTCCGACATCCTGACCAAGGAGGCGTTCGAGAACGCCATCGCCGTCGTCATGGCGTTCGGCGGCTCCACCAACGCCGTGCTGCATCTGCTGGCCATCGCGCACGAGGCGAACGTCGACCTGAAGCTGGCCGATTTCGCGCGGGTCGGCCGCCGGGTGCCGCACCTCGCCGACGTGAAGCCCTTCGGGCGGCACGTGATGACCGACGTGGACCGCGTCGGCGGCGTGCCGGTGATGATGAAGGCGCTGCTCGATGCCGGTCTGCTGCACGGGGATTGCCTCACCGTGACCGGCCGGACCGTGGCGGAGAACCTGGCCGCGATCGCGCCGCCGGACCCCGACGGCAAGGTCGTGCGGGTGATGACGTCGCCGATCCACCCGACCGGCGGCATCACCATCCTGGAGGGCACGCTCGCGCCCGGCGGCGCGGTGGTCAAGTCGGCCGGTTTCGACTCGGATGTATTCACCGGCACGGCAAGGGTTTTCGACCGCGAGCGGGCGGCGATGGACGCCCTCGAAGACGGCACCATCTCGGCGGGCGACGTGGTCGTCATCCGCTACGAGGGACCGAAGGGCGGCCCGGGCATGCGCGAGATGCTCGCGATCACCGCGGCGATCAAGGGCGCGGGACTCGGCAAGGACGTCTTGCTGCTCACCGACGGACGCTTCTCCGGCGGCACCACCGGACTGTGCGTGGGGCATGTCGCGCCGGAAGCGGTCGACGGCGGCCCGATCGCGTTCGTCCGCGACGGTGATCAGATCCGTCTCGATGTCGGTGCAGGCACCCTCGACCTGCTGATCGAGCCTGCGGAACTGGCCCGCCGCGCCGAGGGCTGGGAGCCGCTGCCGCCCCGCTACACCCGCGGTGTGCTGGCCAAGTACTCGAAGCTGGTCGGGTCTGCGTCCTACGGTGCGGTCTGCGGGTAACGCCTGACTCCAGCCGCACGCCTTCTGATTGCCCGCACTACGACTTGCCGCACTGACACGCGTGCGGATGTCAAAAGGCGTGCGGCCGGCCGAGCTAGCCCCCTCGAATGACGTCTTTCGGAAACCCGATGGGTCGATAAGACTTTTTGCGTGATCGATGGACAGTCGAGTGTGTCGGTTGAGGGTTTCACCGCCGAGGTGGGGGAGACCTTCGCGTCGTACGATCCGGCGAACGGGGCGGTGGTCGGCACCTATCCGGTGCACTCCGCGGCCGAGGTCGGCGCGGCGGTCCGGCGGGCCCGTGAAGCGCAGGCGTCGTGGGCGGAGGTCGGGTTCGACGAGCGTAAACGGGTGCTGTTGGCGTGGCGCTCGTCGCTGGTCAAGCGCCGCACCGAACTGGAAGACCTGGTGCATGCGGAGAACGGAAAACCGCACGCGGACGCGACGATCGAGGTGATCGTCGCGGTCCAGCACATCGACTGGGCGGCCAAGCATGCGCGAAAGGTGCTCGGCCCGCGGCGAGTCGGGTCCGGACCGTTCATGGTCAACCAGTCGGCCCGGCTGGAGTATCGGCCGCTGGGCGTGATCGGCATCCTCGGCCCGTGGGACTTCCCGGTCTTCGGTCCGGTCGGCACCGCCGCGTACGCGCTCGCGGGCGGAAATGCCGTGGTGCTCAAGCACAGTGAGTACACCCCGGGGATCGGGGAGTGGCTGGCCGAGAGCTTCGGTCGTGTCGCCGGGGACGATCGGCTGTTCCAGACCGTCACCGGCGCCGACGCGACTGGCGAGGCACTGTGCCGCTCCGGCGTCGACAAGATCAGTTTCACCGGCTCGCTGCCCACCGCGCGAAAAGTCTTGGCCGCCTGCGCCGAAACGCTCACCCCCGTGCTCGTGGACGCCGGCGCCTCGGATGTTCTCGTGGTCGACGAGGACGCGGATCTGGCGGCGGCAGCCGACGCGGCGGTGTGGGGCGCGATGAACAACGCCGGGCAGGTCTGCATCTCGGTGGAGCGCGCGTACGTGCACGAGCGGGTCTACGACGCGTTCGTCGGCCAGGTCGTCGAGCTCACCGGGAAACTGAAAGCCGGTGCGGGACAACCGATCGGCCCGATCACCATGCCGGAACAGGTGGAGGTCGTCCGGCAGCACATCACCGACGCACTGGAACGCGGCGGCAAGGCGCTGACCGGCGGCCTGGACGGCATCGGCGACCGCTACATCCAGCCGACCATCCTGGTGGACGTCCCGGAGGACGCCCTGGTCGTCCGCGCGGAAACCTTCGGCCCGGTCCTGGTCGTCGCCAAGGTCGCCGACATGGACGAGGCCCTGGCCAAGTCGAACGCCACCGGCTTCGGGCTCGGCGGCGCGGTCTTCGCCGGCGCTCGCGGTCTGGATCTGGCCCGGCGCATGCGCTCCGGGATGACCTCGGTGAACTCGGTCGTCGCCTACGCGGGTGTCCCCGCGCTCCCGTACGGCGGGGTGGGCAACTCCGGTTTCGGCCGGATCCACGGACCGGACGGACTACGCGAGTGGACCACCGCCAAAGCCATTACCCGTCAACGTTTTTCGAACCCGGTGCGGACGACGACCTTCACCCGCCGCCCGCTCGACAATCGCCTGCTTGCCGCCGCGGCCCGAATTCTCTACGGGCGCAATTGAGCTTGTCACCAGCGCCGAATTCGAGCAGAGTCCATGAGATGGATGAGACCACAACCGATTCGACTCCTGTGCGTACGGCGCGCGGCATCGCGGACGCGTATGTCGACGCCATGGCCGAGCTCGACCCGCTGATCGCGGTCCGGCTCGGGCGCAACCTCGACGACGACCGACTCCCCGACCTGTCCCCGGCGGGCCTCGAGGCGACGGCCGCGCGCGCCCGCGTCACCCTCGCCGAACTCGAGGCCGCCGAGCCCGCCGGCGGCTATCCGGACGTGACCGACCGGCGCTGTGCCACCTTGCTGCGCGAGCGGCTCACCGCAGAACTGGCCGTGCACGACGCCGGGGAGCATTTCCGGGCGATCCGCAATATCGCCTCCCCGGTGCACGACCTCCGCGAACTGTTCACGCTGCTACCGACCGACACCGAGGCGCAGTGGCGGGCCATCGGCCGCCGACTGAACCGGGTGCCGCTGGCGCTGGCCCAGTACCGATCCACGCTCACCGAGGGAATCGATCGCGGGCTGCTGGCCGGACCTCGGCAAGTCAGCGCGGTGACCGAGCAGTTCGAGGAATGGATCGCCGGTGACAATCCGGGCGGCTGGTTCGGCGATTTCGTCGCGCCGGCTCCGGAATCGCTGCGCGCCGAACTGGATTCGGCCGCGGTCAGCGCGAACGCCGCCGTGGCGGAATTGCACGACTGGCTGCGAGATGTCTACGGCCCGAAGGCAATCGATGCCCCCGATACGGCAGGGCGAGAGCGGTATCAGCGTTGGGTGCGCTATTGGAGCGGCGCCGATCTCGACCTCGACGAGGCCTACACCTGGGCCTGGGAGCAGTTGCGCGACGTCGACGCGCAGATGCGCGCCGAGGCGGAAAAGGTGTTGCCGGGTTCGACACCGCTACAGGCTATGGAGTGGTTGGAGCAGCAGGGCCCGGCGCTGGACAGTCCGGAGAATGCTCGCCGCTACCTGCAGGATCTGATGGATCGAGCCATCACCGATCTGCAAGGGACCCATTTCGATCTCGCCGAGCCGCTGCTGAAGATCGAGTCGATGATCGCGCCGCCGGGTAGCGCCGCCGCGCCCTACTACAGCGAGCCGTCACTGGACTTCAGCCGCCCGGGCCGCACCTGGCTGCCGGTGCTCGACCCGGCCCGGATTCCGGTGTGGAGTCTGATCACCACCTGGTATCACGAGGGTGTCCCGGGGCATCATCTGCAAATCGCGCAGTGGGTTTACCTGGCGGATCAGCTGTCCGTCTATCAGGTCAGCCTGGGCGACGTGAGCGCCAACGTTGAGGGCTGGGCGCTGTACGCGGAGCGCCTGATGGACGAACTCGGTTATCTCACCGATCCCGGCCACCGCCTCGGCTACCTCAACGCGCAGATGCTGCGGGTACTCCGGGTGATCCTCGATATCGGCCTGCACGTCGGGCTCGACTATCCGGCCGACTCACCGTATCGGCCCGGCGAGCGGCTGGAGCCGGACAATGCCAGGGAGTTCTTCGCGCTGTACTGCGGACTGCCGCCGGAACACCTGGACAGCGAGCTGATTCGCTACCTCGGCTGGCCCGGTCAGGCGATCGGATACAAGCTCGGTGAGCGCGCTTGGTTGCGTGGCCGTGCCGCCGCGCAGGCAGCACACGGCGATGCCTTCGATCTGAAGGCGTGGCACATGGCCGCGTTGTCACAGGGTTCGCTCGGACTAGACGACCTCGTCGCTGAACTCTCCGCACTCTGAGAGTTCGCCCGCCCCTAGGGAATTGCCGTCTCTGGGGGCGGGCGCCGGCTCCACACCGCAACCTTGTGCGGCCGATAGGTCCGCCCTCATTGTCGCGGACTTCAGTCCTCGATGACCTGCAATTCGCGGCCGACCTTCGCGAACACGGCGAGTGCCTTGTCGAGGTGGTGGTATTCGTGCACAGCGGTGACCGTGGTGCGGATCATCGCGCGATCGGCCGGTACCGCGGGGGCGAGGACGCAGTTGCCGTAAACGCCTTCATCCAGCAGGTGTTTGGCGAATCGGAGGCAGCGGAGTTCGTCGCCGATGAGCACCGGGACGATGGTGGTGCGCGAGGTTCCGGTGTCGAAGCCCAACTCGGACAAACCCTTCCGCCAATAGGCGGAGAGTTCACGCAGCTTCGCCATGCGGGCGGGGTCGTTTTCCAGGATATCGAGGGCGGTGGCTGCGGCGGCGACCGCCGGTGGCGGTATCGAGGCCGAGAACAGTTGGGCGCGACCGTAATACCGCACCCAGTCCATCAGGTCGCGCGGACCCGCCAGCCAGCCGCCGACCGAGGCGAGGCTTTTGGAGAAGGTTCCGGTGAGGATGTCCGCGGCTCCGGGCAGTCCGAGTTCTTCCTCGACACCGCGACCGGTCGCGCCGATCATCCCCAGACCGTGCGCGTCATCGACCGCGAGCGGAACACCGTGGCGGTCGCACACCTCCCGAACCTCGGCCAGGCGAGCGATATCGCCGGACATCGAGTACACACCGTCGACCATGACCAGGGCGGGCAGCCCGTCCAATTCGGTGCGCAGCCTGCGGTCGAGATCGGCGATGTCGTTGTGCCGGAACTGGATCAGCCGGCAGCCGCCGATCGCGGCGCCGTCGTAGATGGAGGCGTGGCATTCCTCGTCGACCAGCAGCACGGTGCCCTCGCCCATGAAGGCCGACAGGAAGCCGAGATTCGCTTGATAGCCGGTGGTGAACAACAGAGCGTCGGGCCGGCCGAGGAAGCGGGCGAGTTTGCGTTCGAGGTCGCCGTGCGCCGGGGTGGAGCCGTTCATCAACCGGGAACCGGTAACGCTGGGGCCGTCTTTCAACGCGGCGGCCGCCGTCGCCTCCCGGACCCGTGTGTCCGCCGTGAGGCCGAGATAGTTGTTGGAGCCCAACATGATCAGCTCGCGCCCCTCGTAACGGCAAGTGGCGCCGTCGGAGTCGCTGAGATCCGGGTAGAACGGAAGGAGATCGGCTTCGCGCAATCGACGGGCGAGGTCGAAGTCGCGAGCCTTGGCGAGGACGCCGCCGCTGTTGCGGTGGGCCAGGGCGTGCCGGTTGCGGATGGATGCGCCGAGATCCTGTTGTTCGGCAGACGGGAGCGGTTCGGTTGCGGGCAAGCGCGGAGTCGGGTTGCCGGGCCAGCGGTTTCGCAGGTCGGCGAGATGGCGCAGTCCGCCGAGTACCCGTGACTGGTCGACGCCGAAGTCGACGAGGCAGGCGATCTCGTCGACGCCTACCGCGGCCAGCTGATCGATCAGCTCGACGGCACGTTCCGGGGTGCCGAGCAGCGCACTGGTGTGGAAGTAGCGGGCGAAGGCGTAGTCCAGGACGCGTTCCTGCTCGGCGTCGCTCAGATTGTTCAGCGGTTCCGCGCCGCGCCGCCACAGGTCTACGGAGTCGCGCAGATAGCTCTTGAACGGCTTCTCCACCACTCGCCGGACCGTCTGCTCGTCCGGGTCGAGGAAGGTGTGCAGCATGAGCGTGACATGTCCGGTCTGCGGGTCGTGGCCATGTGCCGCACGGGCTTTGCGGTACGCCTCGATCTTGGTGCGCAACTCGTCGATGTCCTGGAACAGCAACGCGGTCAGCACATTGGCCCCGAGTTCACCGGCCTGCTCGAACCGGCCGATCCCGCCGCTACAGGTGATCCACAGCGGCAGTTCGGGTTGGACCGCAGGCGGGAACGTGCGCACCTCGATCTGCTCGCCCTTGCCGTTCGGCAGGCTGATCGACTCGCGCCGCCACAGCCGCCGGACCTTGTCCGCCCCGGACAGCATCACCTGCTCGCGATCGGTGTAATCCGCTGCGGCCAAGACGAAGTCGTCCGGATTCCAGCCCGTCGCGAACGCGATATCGACCCGTCCGCCGGACAGGTTGTCGATCACCGACCAGTCCTCGGCGACCCGCACCGGATCGTGCAGCGGCAGGACGACACTGCCCGCCCGGATGCGTATCCGTTCCGTTGTGCGTGCCAGTACTCCGCCGAGCACCGCCGGGTTCGGGAACAGCCCGCCGAACCGGTGAAAGTGCCGCTCGGGCAGCCAGACCGCGCGGAAGTCGTGCTTGTCGGCGAACTCGGCGCAGTCGAGGAACAAGCCGTAGCGGTTCGGGTTGTCCGGTTCGGCGTCACTGGCGAAGAAGAACAGGCTGAATTCGACCGGGGCGGTAGATGATCCGACCGCAGGTAGCGCGGCGGGTCCTGAACTCTGCTTACTCGAAACCTTGTGGCGCCCAGCGATATCGGCCGCCAAGCCGGCCATCGTCAGTCCCTCGAACAGCCGCTCGGCCGAGACCGCATAGCCGAACTCGCGCTCGACATAGACACCGAACTCACTGGCCTTCACTGAATCCAAGCCGAGCGTGGTCATCGGCTTCTCGGCGTCCAAGGTCGCGGGCTCGGCACCCGTCTGGTTCGCCAGCCACCGGGTGAGCTGATCGAGCACCGAAGGCGTTGCGGATTCGGTGTTCTCGGCCAGGAACATATCCCTGGCCTTCAACCGCTGCACCTTGCCGCTGGTCGTCCTCGGCAACTGACCGGGGGAGAGGAATACGACGCGGTGCGTGTCGAGCCCGTAGGACTGCGAGATCGTCTGCCGGATAGAGGTTTCCAGCTCGCCGATTGATACATCGAGCTTGCTCGCGTCGACTTCCAGGAGCACCGCGAGCGCCTCGGTCCCGTCGACATCGCACCCGACGGCCGCACACCGGCCGCGCCGCAGCGCCGGATGCTGCGTCTCGATGGACCACTCGATGTCCTGCGGCGCGATATTGCGCCCCCGGATGATGATCAGCTCCTTGACCCGCCCGGTCACGAAAAGCTCGTCGTCGCGCCGGAATCCGAGATCGCCCGTGCGCAGATAGGTCACCGGATCGCCGGGCAATTTGGCGTGGAACGCCTCCTCGGTCTCGTCCGGCTTGCCCCAATACCCGCCGGCGACACTGGGCCCGGTCAGCCAGATCTCGCCGATCGCACCGTCTTCCAGCCGGGTATGCCCCTCCAGGTCCACGATGATCGCGCTACCACCGGAAACCACGCCGCAGCTGACCACATCGCGCCCGGACATCTGCGCCGACCGCACACCCGCACCACGCGGGGTCACGCTGACGAACAGTGTCGATTCCGCCAGCCCGTACCCGGGAATCATGCTGCTCGGCCGGAACCCGGACGACGCGAAGTGATCGGAAAAGCGTTGCAGCGCCCGCGGATTGATCGGCTCCGCAGCGACGAACGCGACCTCCCACCGGCTCAGATCCAAGCTCGCGGCAGCATCGGCAGACACGCGCCGGACGCTGTAGTCGTAGCAGACATTCGGCCCGCCACTCGTCGTCCCACCGTGCTCGGAGATCGCCCGCAGCCAGGTGAGCGGGTCCCGGATGAACGCCTCCGGTGACATCAACACCACCGGAAAGCCCGCGTACAGCGGCTCCAGCAGCCCGCCGATGAGCCCCATGTCATGATGCGCGGGCAACCAGATGACGCCCTTGCTGTCCGGCGTATGCCCGAACGCGTCCTCGATGACGCCGAGATTGTGCGTCAGGTTGGCATGACTCACCATCACCCCGCGCGGCGCCCGCGTAGACCCGGACGTGTACTGCAAGAACGCGACTCCGTCGGGATCCGTCGCCAGCGGCTCCGACAGCTGCCCCGTCGGCTCGTCACTGCTGAGCCAGGCGAGCCGGGCCAGCGGCGGATACTCCGCACTTGCGGCCCGCAACTGTGCCACCGCCGCCCGCGGCGCCAGAATCGCCGACGCCGCACAATCCAACGCCAACGCCGCGAACGCCGACATATCCGAAAACGCCGCCCCCGGTTGATGATTCGCCACCGGCACCGGAATGCGGCCCGCGATCATGCACCCGAAGAACGACGTCAGGAAATCCGGCCCGAACACCGAAGGAACCAGCACCCGATCGCCCGGCCCGCCGACACCACCGACTTTCGTCGCGATATCCGCTGCCGCCGCATACACCTCGCGATAGCTGAGTGTCTCCGCCCCACCACCGTCGGACAGGTACGTATAAGCCGCCCGATCAGGCGTTTCCGCCGCCCGGTCGCCCAGAATCCCCGTCAGCGTCGCCCCACGTGCTCCGGCCACAGCGCCTCCAACCCCGCAACCGTGGGCATAGGCGGCGCACCGGCTAGCGGAGCACAGATCTCACGATCACTCGACTCGACTCAGCATTCACGACCAGTGAACGTCCCCGCCCGCACCCCGACAAGCCCACAGAATATCGGGCAGCAGCGCTCAGGCTTCTTCGCGGCGGATCGGGGTGACCGGGGCCAGGTTCGGCTGGTCGGCTCCGCGGAGCAGGGTTTGCAGTTCGGTGACGAGATGGCCGGCGATGTCGTCGATGTCGGGGACCAGTTCGCGGCAGCCGAGCAGGCCGAAGTGCAGGCGGCCGCCGGAACTGCTGACGGTGATGTTGAGCCCTTGGCCGTCCATGACGACCGAAAGTGGGTAGTTGGCAACCATTTTCGCGCCGGCTAGGTAGACATCGACGTTCGGGCCGGGGACGTTGGAGATGACCAGGTTGAAGGGTGGGATCCGGTGCGGGAGGCCCATCGCGAAGGCGACGCGGGCCGCGCGCGCGACCAGCGCCGGGGGTGCGAAGTCGGTGACGTTCTCGATGAGACCGGGCGGGATCGCCGCCTGCTGCGCCTTGGCGATCTTTGTCGCCCGGTGCGCGGCGGTGAGGCGGGCGATGGGGTCGTCGAGGTGGGTGGGCAAGGAGGCCAGCATCGCCGAGACTTTGTTGCCGAGTGCCGATTTGCTGCCTTCGTCGCGCACCGAGACGGGAATCATCGAGACCAGCGGCACGGCGGGCAGCGCGTCGTGATCGATCAGCCATCGCCGCAATGCCCCGGCCGACATCGCCATCACGACGTCGTTCACCGACATGCCGAACGCGTTCTTGACCGTCTTCACCTCGGCGAGATCCACACTGCGGAAGGCGAACCGGCGGTGCGGGGTGATCTCCCGGTTGAACGGCGTCTTCGGCGCGAGCCCGACCGCGCTGGCGATCACCGCGCCGTCGTCGTGCTCGCGGCCGAGAATCGCGCCGACGTAGGGCGTTACGTAGCTGCCGACCAGCGGTAGCGAACGGCCGAGATCCCCGGCGATGCGCGCGGCCTGCACGGGACTGCTCGCCAGCGACACCGCGGCCCGCGCGAGCATCGCTCGTTTGCTCGGCTTCGGTTCGGGCGCGAAAGGCGTTGTGGGAAGGACCCTTCGGCCCTCCGGCGTGAGATCGAGCAGGATCGTCATCAGCTCGGCGCCCGAAACCCCGTCGATCGCCGCGTGATGCATCTTCGTGTACACCGCGAGCAGTCCCTCGGCGAGCCCGGAGATGAGATACGCCTCCCACAGCGGCCTGCGCCGATCGAGCGGCCGCGCGTGCAGCCGGCTGACCTGCTCGGTCAGCTGCGCGTCCGAACCCGGTGTGGGCAGCGAGATCTCCCGCACGTGGTATTCGATGTCGAAGTTCTCGTCATCGATCCAATACGGCTGATCGAGCCCGAGCGGGACATACCTGAGCCGCTGATGCAGCAGCGGTATCAGCGGCACCCGCTCGCCGAGCAGCGCGGTCAGCGCGGCCAGGTCGAGGACGGTAGGTGATTCACTCGGATCGACCACGCACAACCCGCCGACGTGCCCGGTGGAGTTGTGCGTCTCGAGCGACAAGAACGCGGCATCGAGGCCGGAGAGCTGCTTCATCGTTGATCCTCTGTTGCTGCTGAGGATCTGAGCATCGCACCTCCGGTCCGCGCAGTCTCCGGAACGAACTCCTTGGTCGGAGATGCTGCGCGAACCGGGGTCGGCTAGTGCGCGATCCGGTCGTCGAGCGGGACGGGTTCGGCGGTCACGTGCTGCGGGCGGGTCGGGGCGAACCAGGTCAGATAGAACGTCGTCGCCAATGCGGCGAGCAATCCGAGCAAGCCGACGCCGGACACCAGCGGATGGTCGGCCATCGTCTGCGCGAGGTAGCGAACCGACAGCAGCGTGGTCGCGAAAGTGACGACACCCAAGGCGACCACGCGGATCCGGTAGTGATCCCAGCCCCGATCCGGGTCCCGCAGCGCGGATTCCACGGTCAGGCACAGCGCCGCGCCCGCGATCAGGTCGACCCCGTAGTGCGCACCGAGCCCGAGCGTCGCGATCAGCGTGCAGACCAGCCAGAACGCGCCACCCACCCGCAGCCACAGCGGCCCGCGGCGGGAATGGATGAACAGCGACAACGCCCACGCGGTGTGCAGCGAGGGCATGCAGTTGCGCGGGGTGATGCCGTCGAACGGCATCGGGTCGAGGGAGAACGGCAGCGGCGGAACGATATTCGGCCACACATCGGCGATCTCCAGGCCGTGCCCCTGCGGCCCGAAGGCGAGCACCGGCCCGACGACGGGGAAGACCACGTACCAGAGCGGGCCGATCAGGCCGAGCGCCAGGAACGTGCGCACCAGGTGATGCCGCGGCCACGGGCCGGTGGTCACCCCGCGCAACTGCCAGACGGCGACCACGATCGCCGCGACCGGCAGCTCGAAATACACCCAGCGCACCACGCCGAGCGGCACCGGCCCGGCGATGTCCAGGACATGCCCGACGAACCAGGACGGATTGCCGAGCGCGTGATCGGCCAGCTGCGCGTAGGGATCGAGGACCTTCGGGCAGGCCCACGCGGTGATGTCCAGCCAGATCTCGCCGACCTTCGTCGCGAGGATCAGCAGCGCGCCGAAGGTGATGGCGCGCAGCGCCGTTCGACGCCGCTCGCCGGACCAGCGCCAAACGGCGATCACCGCGAGCGCGGTCAGCACGATGGTCGGGCCGTTGCCGACGGTGAACAGCCTGCCCTCGATCGCCCGGATCACCACGAACACCACATCGATGGCGACGGCCGCGGCGAGCGCGGTGATCCGGACGCGGGTGGTCAGGCCGACCAGCGCGAGCAGGAAGCCGGCCCACGACGTGGTCGCGGACTTGGGCCTGCCGACGTAATCGCGAACCAGGCTGGTCAGCGGGCCGAGCGCGTGAATGTGCGCGGCGATGAGCTCGCCCACGACGAGCACCAGCACCGCGGCGGCGACACCGGACCAGATGGCCGCCGGTCGGACGCGACGTACCTGGAGCCGCTCAGCACCCGTTTGCCCGGCGGGTGGGGGCGGACTTCCCGGTGCGTCGTGAATAAGCATTCGGACATCGTAAACACGATGTGAACATGACCATGCGGCCTGGTGAACTCGCGCCGCTCGGATGCACCCGCAAACCCTTCGGCCTCACAGCATCAGGACCAGCGCGGAGATGATGCCGAGCGTCGCTGTCGCGGTGGCGCCGACCGAGTTGATGATCACTACCGCGGCGGTGGCGAACACATGCGGCAGTGACTCGAGCCGGGCTGTCGTCCTCGTAGTCATGGCTCCCGTGCTACCCGGCGATATCGGGCTCAAACGCGGCAACCGCAGGGCATGCCGTGGCGTGCCCTGCGGTTGCCGGAATTGTCAGGCTTTGTCTTGCGCGGTGGAACGCGCGGGGTTCCCCTGCTTCTCCGCCTTGGGATCGAGCTCGTTCTGCTTGGCCTGCACGCCCGCCTCGATGCGGTCGCCGAGACCCTTGTCGACATTGCGCCAGTATTCGAACGCCCGATTCAAGACCGGCGGCGTGACGCCGTTGAGCAGATGTCCGACGATGTTGTCGACCAACCGATCTCGTGCCGCGTCGTCGAGCACCTCGCGGACCATCGTCCCGGCCTGGCTCCAGTCGTCGTCCTCGGCCCGCAATGTGTAAGCGGTGCGGACCATTTCGCCGTCGGTGTGCCAGCCCACCGGCGGCCCGGACACGGACGGATCCGCGTGCGGCCCGCCCTTCGAATTGGGCACGTACACCGGGTCGCCCGGATTGTGGTGGCGCATCGCGCCGTCCTTCGAATAGGACCGCACGGTGGTCGCGTGCGCCGAATTGACCGGCAGCTCTTTGTAATTGACGCCGATCCGGTACCGGTGCGCGTCCGGGTAGGAGAACCAGCGGCCGAGCAGCATCTTGTCCGGGCTCGGCCCGGTGCCGGGCACCGCGTTGCTCGGTTCGAACGCGGACTGCTCGATCTCGGTGTGGTAGTCGGCGGGGTTGCGATTCAAGGTCATCTTGCCGACCTCGATGAGCGGATAGTCGCCGTGCGGCCAGACCTTGGTGAGGTCGAAGGGGTTGTAGCGGTAGGTCTTCGCGTCGTCGAACGGCATGATCTGCATGTGCAGCGTCCAGGTCGGGAAGTTGCCGCCGTCGATCGCCTCCCACAGGTCGCGGGTGTGGTAATCGGTGTCCATCGAGGCCATCTGGTCACCCTCGTCCTGGGTGAAGAACTCGATGCCCTGATCGGTCTTGAAGTGGTATTTGACCCAGAACCGTTCGCCCGCGGCGTTGTACCAGAGGTAGGTATGGCTGGAATAGCCGTTCATGTGCCGCCAGGTGCGCGGAATGCCGCGATCACCCATCAGCCAGGTCACCTGGTGCGCGGATTCCGGGGACAGCGTCCAGAAGTCCCACTGCATGTCGTGATCGCGCAGGTTGTTGTCGGCGCGGCGCTTCTGCGAGCGGATGAAGTCCTGGAACTTCATCGGATCCCGCACGAAGAACACGGGGGTGTTGTTGCCGACCATGTCGAAGTTGCCCTGCTCGGTATAGAACTTCAGGGCGAAGCCGCGCGGATCGCGCCAGGTGTCCGGGCTGCCCCGCTCGCCGGCCACGGTGGAGAAGCGGGCCAGCAGCTCCGTCTTCTTCCCGGGTTGGAAGACGTCGGCCCTGGTGTAGGCGCTGACATCGTGGGTCACCTCGAAGGTGCCGAACGCGCCGCCACCCTTGGCGTGCGGCTGGCGCTCGGGCACCCGCTCGCGGTTGAACGCCGCCATCTTCTCGATCAGATAGGCGTCGTTGAGCAGAATCGGGCCGTCGGGGCCTACCGTCAGCGAATGTTCGTCACTGGGCACCGGGATTCCGGCGTCATCGGTGGTGTAGTTCGGATCAGACATGTCTCTCCCGTCCGTCTCGGTTATCCGGTCGACTTCCCAGGTGCCTGAAGGTCAAACGTATCGCGAAGCGCTGGTTCCGTGGCTGAAACCGCCGATGGCCTGCCCGATCGCCCGGCCGATGTGCTCCGCGTATGACTATCCTGACCTGGTTCGAGGCTTGATGATCAAGGTGGGTAGTTATGCGGAGTAGGGACATTGAGCTGGCGGCTCGATGGTGGCAGTGGGCCATGGCGATTCCCACCGCCAGGAATCCGGTCAGCGACGAAACCGGGAAGTTCGCGGCGGAGGGGCAGCCCGCGGACGTCTGGTTTCTGGCCGGGACGTTCGGCGGCAAGGTCACCAGGAAGTGTTCCGTGCCGCACGGGCGGCCGATCTTCTTCCCGGCCTTCAATATCCTCCAGCGGGCCTCGCTGTTCGGCAGGCGCGTGCCGGAGGTGCCCACGGCGAGCGGGCACGCGGAACTGAACGGCGTCACCCTGCCGCTGCGCGAGGTCGCCAACCGCAGCCCGTTTCTCATCGACGCGGATCCGGACGGTCCGTTCGGACCGCCCGGGCGCTATCGGGCGAATGCCTGGGGGCTGTGGTGCGGCCTGGACGACCTCAGTCGCGGCGACTACATCCTCACCCTCGGCGGCGAGTACGAGCCCGGCGGTTTCTGGACCGAGGTCACCTACGATCTCGAGGTCGTGTGAGGTAGTCGCCGGTTTCGTGGCCTGGTACCGGGTAACCGGAGCGCAGGAGGTACGACATGCCCGCACACCTGGAACCCGCCGATCGGCGCCGGATCACCTTCGAGCCGGACGGTCCCGCGCTCGTCGAGGGACCGGTCGAACTGGTGCGCCCGGACGGGTCCGTGGTGTGTTCGGACCGGTTCCTCGTCGCGTTGTGTATGTGCCGGCGCAGCAAGAACTTTCCGCTATGCGACACCAGTCATCGGAAGCGGTCCCGGCGTACGGATTGAGTCCGGTGTCGTCAGCAACGAGCTCGCGCCGGCCCGCCAGCTGCTGAGCACGTGGTCGGTGAATCGGTCTTCGAGCAGGTTCGTCGCCTGGATGCCGAAGACGACCGACTCGGTGAGCGCGGGTTCGCGGGCGAGCAGACCGCCGACGACGTCGTGGCGCATGACCTGCTCGTGCACGGCGTCCGCCTCGACATGTTCGGTGTAGAACAGCCGGCATTCCGGTGGGGCGCCGAGCTTGTCGAGCGCGGCGACCATGCGGCGCGCGGCCGGTGACGAGGTGATCTCGGCGGTGGCGAGCTGGCCGACCAGCGCGCCGCGCAGGCCACGGTGCAGGCCGAACAGCGACATCATGTTCACCAGGGCGAGCATCGGCGCGGGCACCGCGTCGAGGTAGTGCAGGTAGCCGTCGTGCAAGCCGGCGGCGGCGAGCAGATCGGCGTACAGGCGCGCGTGTACTCGTTCACCGCGGCCGCCGCCGAACTCGTCGTACTCGACCGCGACCAGGGACGCCTTCTCCTGACCGAACAGGCGCGGGATCGCCCAGGCGTGCGGATCGCCCTCCTTGTGGTGATAGATCGAGCGTTGCACGAAGTACTCGCGCAGGTGCCACCATTCGCCTTCGTCGTTGAGGTACCGCGCGATGTCGTTCGGTTCGAGCGGCTCGATCAGCAACTCCGCCAGCGCATGGACGATGTCGTCGCCGCCCTTGACGTCGTTGTGCAGGCTGCGGCGGAACAACTGCTCCAGATTTCCGCGGAACCGAAGCAGCTCCGGGTCCCACTCCCAGCCGGGGTGGACCGATTCGAAGCCGTGGTAGTGCAGTTCGTAGCAGGTGTGCAGCGCGAGGTGCAGGTCGTCGCCGTATGGATCGGCGGCGGTCGCCTCGGGGAACCGGGTCCGGCCGGACGGTGCCGTCCGCAGGATTTCGGTTACCGCTGCGGAGAGTTCGCCGCGGGGTCGCGGGAGGTCGATCGAGAATCCGGGCGGGACGGGCGGTGCGGTGGGTGAGCTCATCGGTGATCACGCTCCCTTCCGTCGCCGCATACCCGGTGCCCGTCCGGCCAATCCAGGATGCGGCGCTGTTCACAGCGGCACTGCGCGGCGGCGTCTTACCTGATCACACCCGTCGAACAGGGACGCCTGCGGCTTCGAGCGCAGCCGTGTCGTCGGGTGTGGCCGACTCGTCGGTGACGATCGCGTGCAGGGCGGCGGCGGAGGCGACGAAAGCGAGTGCGGTGTGGGAGAGTTTCGCGGCTTCGGTGACGGCGATGACCCGGCGGGACGAGGCGATCGCGGCGCGTTTGATCGCGGCGTCGTCGAGGTCGTAGGCGGTGAGTCCGTCGGTGGCGTTGAGTCCGCAGCAGCCGAGGATCGCGGTGTCGAAACGCAGGGCGGCCAGCGAGGCGAGGGTCAATGGCCCGGTCAGTGCGAGTTCGCCGGGGCGCGGTGTGCCGCCGGGCACGAGCAGGGTCAATTGCGGTGCGCCGGTGAGTGCGTTCACCGCGTGCAGCGAGAGGGGGAGCACGGTCAGGCGGCGGTGTTCGAGAACGCGGGCCACCTCGAGGCAGGTGGTGCCGCTGTCGAGGACCACCGACTCGCCGTCGGCGATCAGGGCGGCGACCTCGATTGCGATGCGGCGCTTGGTTTCCCGTCCCTCGCCGGCGCGCAGTGCGAAGGGTGGTTCGTCGCCGCGCAGGAGGAGGGTGCGGGCGCCGCCGCGATAACGCTCGAGGACGCCCTGCGCGGCCAGGGTTTCGAGGTCGCGGCGGATGGTCATCTCCGAGGCGCCGGTGCGCTCGGCCAGTTCCGCTACGCCGATCTCGCCTGCTTCGCGGACGGCATCGGTGATCTGTTTCAGTCGGTCTGTGCTCGCCACATACGCAATCGAACATTGTTTGTGTTCGTAAGTCAATATTTCGAACAGTGATTGTGTCCGTTATGTTCGTAGGCATGCAGGGATCATTGCGGGCCGCTCGGCTGGCCACGTTCGTCTTCTTCGCGTTGAACGGCTTTCTGATCGGGATGTGGGTCGTTCACATTCCCGTGGTCGAGCGGCGGGTCGGGATCGGTCATCCGGCGCTCGGGTGGTTGTTGCTGCTGCTCGGCGCGGGTGCGTTCGCCGGCATGCGGTTGGTGGGTCCGCTCGCGGATCGGTTCGGCGCGCGCCTCGTGGTGCCGGTCAGTGCGGCGTTGTGTGCGGGCGCGGTGGTCCTGCCCGGTTTATCCGCGAACATCTGGGCGTTAGGTGTCTCGCTGCTCGTGCTCGGGTTCGGCAACGGGTGCCTGGATGTGGCGATGAATGCCCATGCGGTGCAGGTCGAGCACGGTTATCGGCGGTCGGTGATGTCCGCGTTCCATGCCACCTATTCGCTCGGCGGTGTACTCGCGGCGTTGGTCGGTGCGCGCACGCTCAGCTGGGGTTGGAGCCCGGCGGCGGCGCTCGGTGCGGCCGCGTTGCTCGGCCTCTGCTGTGCGGCGGTTGCCGCGCCTGCGTTGCTGCGTCCCGAAAGTCCTGTGGCCGCCGACGTTTTCGACGTCTCGGCCCGGCGGAAGATGCCGCGGCGGATCTGGTTGCTGGCCGGTCTGGCGCTGCTGCTGATGCTGTGTGAAGGCGTGGCCAACGACTGGAGCGCGCTGCATCTGCGGGATGTGCTCGAGGCGCCTGCTGCCACTGCGGCCTTGGCGTACGGGGCTTTTGCGACCGCGATGACCGTCGGCAGGCTGCTCGCCGACCGGGTCGCCACTCGCTTCGGGCCGGTGGCGATCCTCCGCTACGGAGCGGCGGTGGCGGCGCTGGGTCTGCTGACGGCCGCGTTGTCGCCGTGGATTCCGTTGGCGCTGTTCGGCTGGACCGTGTTCGGGGCCGGATTGTCCGGGTGTGTCCCGCAATTGTTCAGCGCGGCAGGTCACGCGGATCGAAATGCCGCGGGCGCCAACGTCGCTCGGGTCGCCGGGCTCGGCTACCTCGGTGTGCTCGCCGGGCCCGCCATCGTCGGGCCGTTGACCCACCTCGCTCCGCTCAACATCGTCCTGCTGCTGCCTGTCGCGTTCTGCGTCGTGGCCGCCGGCGCCGCCGGCGTGCTGCGCCCTCGTCCTGCTTCGGATGCGCAGACCCCGCAATCGGACTCTGTCGGCGACCGCGGTGCGCTACGGTCATGACCATCGCTGTTATCTGTAACTTGTGGTGACTGATTCTCGCTCGGCCACAACGACCGTCCACGCCGTCGCCACTGGACCGTGAAGGGCTGATTGCCATGGGCGACAACGACACTGACCTCACCGGTAAACGAATCGTCATCACCGGGGCCACCAACGGCATCGGCAAGGAGATCGCGCGGGCGCTGATTCGCCGCGGCGCGGCCCTGACGCTGGTGGCGCGCAACGAGTCCAAGGCGGCCGCCACCGCCGAAGAACTCCGGCAAGAGCCGGGAGCGGCGAGCGTTCCCGACATCGTCGTGGGCGACCTCGCCGATCTGGCTTCGGTCCGCCGCGCCGGCGAGGAGATCCGCAACCGCTACGCCAGCATCGACGTACTGATCAACAACGCGGGCATCCACGCACTGTTCTCCCGCACGACCGTGGACGGCTTCGAATCCATGGCCGCGACAAACCATCTCGGCCCGTTCCTGCTGACCAACCTCCTGCTGGATCAGCTCATCGCGGCCGCACCGTCCCGGATCGTCATCACCGCCTCGGAGGCCCACCGCAACGGCGGCCGACCGGACCTCGACCACTTCGCCGAGCCCCGCAACTTCGGCCCGGTCGGCTCCTTCCGCAGCTATGGGCGATCGAAACTGCTGAACATCCTGTTCACCCAGGAACTCGCCCGCCGCCTCGACGGCACCGGCGTCACCGTGAACTGCTTCTGCCCCGGCGCCAACGCCACCGGCCTCATCAGCGACACCCGCCTCTTCGCCGTCCCCCTGAAAGCGTTGGCGCGCACACGAATCATCAGACGACCCGAAGTAGGCGCCCGCGCCGGAATCGACCTGACCATCGACCCCAACCTGCAAACCACCACCGGCCAGTTCATCACCTCAACCCCCGGCCTGAACCTCCTGCCACCCGTATCCATCCGCCGCGACACCGACTACCAACAACGCCTCTGGCTCCGCAGCGCCGAATTGGTCGGCCTGTAAACCCGTCGTCAGGCCGCCAGCAGCGCCCGCGCATTACGCACTTCCGGTATCCCGATCACCTTGGCCGCCAAGAGGAATGCCATGACCCCGACCAGCGTCCCGGCAGCAAGCGTCACGAGATGCTCGACGCGCGGGTCCGGCACAGTGTGGCGGGTGACGACCATGATCGCCAGACAGGCTGTCGAATCGAGTGCTGGCGGTCGCGGCAATATGTCGATGTTGCTGCGAGACAAGGGAAGCCGGCAGGCTGAATCGTGATCGCGAACCTGCCGCACGGAATGTCCGAGATGCGCGAGCCGCTGGAATCGCTTGCGCGCCTGTTGATTCGAGGAACTGGCGTGGACTGCCACACCTTCCAGCGCTGCAAGTAGTAGGGGATCGGTGAGAGGGTGCGGAATCGGTGGGCTGAGTGTCGGTTAGCTCACATACTGGGATATTTCGTAGGGATTGCCGGCGATCCGTGACATGGTAGTGCAGTGAGATCAAGCTTATCGACGTGATTCGTTTGGCTCATCTACAGAAAAGAAGAAGTAAAAGTAATGGCTCAAGGCAGTGTGAAGTGGTTCAACAGCGAAAAGGGCTTCGGCTTTATCGCACAAGATGGTGGCGGCGCTGACGTGTTCGTTCACTACTCCGCCGTGGCCGGCTCGGGATTCAAGTCCCTCGAAGAAGGCCAGCGCGTGGAGTTCGAGGTCGGACAGGGACAGAAGGGGCCGCAGGCCCAGGACGTCCGCGCTATCTGATCGACATAGCGTGAAAGAGCCCCGCGCCCTTTGGGTGCGGGGCTTTTGCGTTGGGTCGGGCCGTCAGTTCCCTTGTGCCGCAGCGGAGATCGGCTGCCACCTACGCCACAGCTCCAGCCGGGACTCGTAGTCCCTGGTGGCTATCGTCAGCGGCGCTTCGCCGAGGAAGATGCGCAACGGCGGCTCGTCCGCGTCGACCACGGCCAGGATCGCGGTGCTGGTAGCAGTGGGGTCGCCGCTGGGCATCGACGAACGCTGCGCGGCCCTGGCTTCGCGTGCCGCGTCGTAGGCCGGGTTCGGGGTGGCGTGCTTCGATGACGGGCCCGCCCAGTCGGTGCCGAAGCCGCCGGGCTCGATCAGGGTCACGTGCACGCCGAACGGCGCCACCTCCTGGGCGAGCGACTGCGAGAAACCCTCGAGCGCCCACTTCGACGCGTGGTACGCGCCCAGGTTCAGGAAGGCGGAGATGCCGCCGATGCTGGAGACCTGGATGATGTGGCCGCTGCCCTGCTCACGCAGGATCGGGACCGCCGCCTGGGTGACCCACAGGGCGCCGAACACATTGGTCTCGAACTGCGCCCGCAGCTCTTCCTCGGTGAGTTCCTCGATCATGCCGAACTGCCCGTAGCCGGCATTGTTGACGACCACGTCGAGCCGCCCGAAGCGGTCGACCATCTGCTGCACGGCGGCGAAGTCGCCCGCCCGATCGGTGACGTCCAGGCGGATCGGCTGGAAGGTGTTGGGGTACTTGGCGACCAGGTCGTCGAGCGTACTCAGGTCGCGTGCGGTGCCTGCGACACTGTCGCCGCGCTCCAGGGCGGCGAGTGCCCATTCGCGGCCGAATCCTCGGGAAACGCCGGTGATGAACCAAACTTTGCTCATGCCTCCACGCTAGTCACCTGGAGTGCACTCCAAGCAAGGGCCGCGGCGCGCGATTTCCCGCTGTGTGAGCCAGTCCACTCGATTTTCGTCCGCGCCGCCCTACGCGCCGGTATCGTTCCCGAACCTGAGGCAAAGCCTCTGCTCGGAACCGCTTTTTCCTGCCGAGGAGGTCGCAATGCGGCGCATCTCTCTCCGCCCGCTGTGGCGTCACGTGCAGCGTGGCCTGATCTTGTGCGGTGCGTGCACCGGTGGATCGGCCCGCTGCTACATCGAGTGGGCGCGGGCCAATCCCGTCGACCCCCCGAAGCAGGAATGCTGGGACTGGTCTGTGCCACAGCAGTGGTACGAGGCGGCCCATCGGCACTGAACCAAGCACTCGGGGCGTGCGGCCGGCCCGCTCTGCTGGAAGAATCTCCTTGTCGCGGTGACTGTCTCGCGCGCCGAGAGGGGTCTCTATGAGTGATCCGGCCGATCTACCCGCCACCGCCGTGCTGGCGGGTTACCGCGATCGAACGTTGTCGCCGGTCGAGGTCGTCGATGCGGTGCTGGCGCGGATCGAGCGGTGGGAGCCGCACATCAACGCCCTGTACGTCGATTTTGCCGAGCAGGCGCGGGCGGCCGCGGTCGCCAGTGCGCAGCGCTGGCAGCGCGGGGAACCGGCGGGTCCGCTCGACGGGATCGCGCTCACGCTCAAGGAGAACATCGCTACCGCGGGCTGTCCGACGCCGTTCGGCACCGCCGGTTCGGACCTCACGCCGGCCGCCGCGAACAGTCCGACCGCCGACCGGGTCCAGGAGGCGGCCGGCATTCTGGTCGGCAAGACCACGATGCCCGACTACGGGATGTCGTCGAGCGGGCAGTCCAGCATTCACGGCGTCACGCGCAATCCGTGGAATCTCGCGCTCAATCCGGGAGGTTCGAGCTCGGGGGCAGCCGCGGCGGCCGCGGCCGGATATGGGCCGATCCACTACGGCACCGATATCGGCGGGTCGATCCGATTGCCCGCGGGCTGGTGTGGCGTGGTCGGGTTCAAGCCGAGCTTCGGGCTGATCCCGGTGGTCCCGCCGTACCTCGGCCGCACGATCGGCCCGTTGACCAGGACGGTCGCGGATGCGGCGCTCGCGACATCGGCGGTGGCGATACCGGACCGGCGCGATCACACGGCTGGACCAGAGCTCGCCACCGATTGGGCCGCCGCGTCCAGACCACTCCAGCTTTCCGGTCTCCGGATCGGCTTGATGACGGACGCAGGCGCCGGCTTTCCGGTGGAACCCGCTGTGAGTGCCGCGGTCGGCGCGGTCGCCGAGCTGCTGCAATCCCTGGGCGCGCACGTCGAGAAGGTCGAGCCGATCATGACCGAGGACATGCTCGCCGGACTGAACGATTTCTGGTGCATGCGGCAGTGGTCGGACATCCGTTCATTGCCCGCGGCACGCAAAGAAAAGATCTCCCCCTTCATCCACGACTGGACCGCCGACGCCGAAAACCTGACCGGTGCCGTGGTTTTCGCCGGCTACTCGCAGTTCGACACCATGGCCTTCGCTGCCGACCGCAGGCTCGACCACGTCGACTTCCTCATCACCCCGACCTCCCCGGTCACCACCTGGCCGGTGGAAAAGATCGTCCCCGACGACGATCCGACCCTCCCGTTCAAGCATGTCTGCTTCACCATCCCGTTCAACCCCGCCGGGCACCCGGCCGTCTCGATGAACTGCGGCCGGGTCGCCGACGGCACCGCCATCGGCGTCCAATTCGTCGGCCGCCGCTTCGACGACGTCCGGCTGCTGCGACTGGCCGCCGCCTTCGAGGAGGCGCGCCCGGCACCGGCACCGTGGCCGAGCGCGCCGCCGGTCAGCCCGTGACGCTCGGCTGGCCGTTCTCGATGTGGCCGCGGAAGTGGCGCTGGTAGACCGGGTCGATGTCGACGGTGAGGGACAGGTCGTACCAGCCCTTGCCATAGCTGAGGGCATTCCAGGTGTCGGTGGTGGTTTTGCCGGGGGCGATCTTGTAGGTCCACGGGCCGCCGGTGCGGTAGCTGTTGGCCTTGACCGTGACGACGGCGGGGGCGGTGCCCTTGTTCGTCATCGTCAACTGCAGTTTGTTGTCGGCGGAGTACGCCGCAGTCACCTCGAGCGGCGAGGTCGAGGTGCCGTTCATGCGCCAGAGGAAGCGGTTGGGGCCGTGAATGGCGATGCCGTATTTCTTGTCCGGGTAGCTCTGGACGTTCCAGGTGTCGGAAATCGTGGCACCGGATTTCACGTCGTAGTGCCACGGGCCGTCGGTGCGGCCGTCTGCCCGATATGCGGCTAATTGGATATCGGCGGCACCGGTATTGCGGAATGTGGTGGTCAGTGCGCCGCTGGCGATGAGGGTTGCGTTGGCGACGGGCGCGTAGGGGAGGGCGCGGGCAGGCCGGGTGCCGGATTCCTGCTCCGGTGGGTGCTGGCTCCCGATCGCCGGGGGTGTGGGCTTCGGCAGTTTGCTCTGGGTGGCATCTGCTTGTGCGCGAAGGGCATTCGCGTCGGGCAGCATCGGCACGGTGGTGTTGGGCTTGGCGAAATCGAAGCAGCCGGTGAGGTCGCCGCAGATGGAGCGGCGCCAGGCGGAGATGTTGGGTTCGTCGACGCCGGTCCACTTCTCCAGGAAGCGGATCACCGAAGTGTGGTCGTGCACTTGCGAGTTGACCCAGCCGCCGCGGCTCCACGGCGAGATCACCAGCATGGGGACGCGCGGGCCGAGGCCGATGGGCTGACCGTTGACGTATTCGCCGGGTGTGCCGGGCGGCGCCATCGGCGGGGGAACGTGGTCGAAGAAGCCGTCGTTCTCGTCGAAGTTGATCAGCAGAGCGGTCGAGTTCCACAGATTCTGATTGCCCCACAACGCTTTCAGCACGGCCTGGGTGTAGGCGGCGCCGTCGACGGGGCGGGCGGCGGGATGCTCGGAATACCCGTAGGGGGCGACCACCCAGGAGACCTGGGGGAGGCGGCCGCCGGAACAGTCGGCGATGAAGTCCGCGAGGACATGGTCGACCTGCTTGCCCTGACCCGAGTCCGGCTTCCAGTTCTGGGCGCCGAATACCTTTGCCCGCGAGGCTAGTTCGGTGTTCTTCGGATCGTGGTAGGCATCGAAGAGCCACAGCGGGTTGTCGCCGTAGTCGCCGACGAACGGGTGGCCGCCGTCATCGCCCACCTCGTCGTTGGCATAGACCTTCCAGCTGATTCCCTTGTTCTGCAAGCGTTCCGGATAGGTGGTCCACCGATAGACGGGCTTGTAGTCGGCCGGGTTGCTGATCGCCGGACCGCCGAATTGCCCGGCGGGGTCGATGGTTCCGGTCCAGTGGTAGAGCCGGTTGGGCGTGGTCGGGCCGAGGACGGAGCAGTAGTAGTGGTCGCAGACGGTGAACGCGTCGGCGAGCGCGCGATGGAACGGGATGTCCGCGTCGGTGAAATAGCTCATGGCCATCTCGCCTTTCGCCGCGGTCCAGCCGTCGCTCCAGCCGCCGCGGACCGCGCGATGCTGATCGTCCCAGCCGTGCGGCAGATCGCCCAGGTCCTGGCCGTCCACCTTGGCGGTGTCGACGTGGAAGGGCAGCAGGTAGCCGCCGTCGGATCGGCCCGGATCCGGTTGATAGTAGACATTTCGGCCATCGGCCTTCACCACGACCGATGCGTCGGCGAGCCCGCGCACGCCGCGCATCGTGCCGAAATAGTGGTCGAACGAGCGATTTTCCTGCATCAGGATCACCACGTGCTCGACATCGCCGAGCGTCCCCTTGCGGCTGGGCGCCGCGAGGGACTCGGCCATCCCGGCGGGCAATATTTGCAGCCCGCCGCCCAATGCGGCCGCGCCGAGCGCCCCACCGATGAATCGTCGCCTTGGAAAACCCGAACCTATGTGGGGCACAGCATTCCTCTCGATACGACATCAAAACTGACGTGCAGAGTAAAGAATGTTCGCTTGCTATAACCATCAACGATGGTTTCGGCCGGAGGCAACTGGGCAGTGAACAAGCTGTAACTGGGACCCGAATGGGCGGGGACTACGCGGGTTTGGGCAAACATCCCGTTAATTGCTGACGGACGGCAGAAGAATTGATCGGCGCGGTAGCGGCCTCACCTGCGACGCCCGCCCTCGACCGGCGTCGCCGCCAGGAACTGGCCTGCAACACCCGCTCCCCAGTCGGAACTCGGATCTGAATCGTGGAGTCGGGCAAAATGGAACGCTCCATGATGTGCGGAGTCTGGCTCTGCACAGCATGGAGCATTGGTTTCGGACCCCGCGATCGAGCGGGGATTCAGTCCAGCGCCGTGGCTTCAGCCGCGGGACAGGTACTGGTCGGCTATTTTGGCGAATTCGTCCAGTTTGTGCAGGGTTTCCGATTCGGGACGGGTGGGCAGGGTGAGGGAGACGCGCGCGATGCCGGCTTCGGCGTAGGCGTCGAGCAGGGCTGGGTCGGCGTTGGCACCGAGGACTGAGATCGGGAGGTCGTGGCCGTCGAGTTGGGCGAGCTGGGCGGGGATATCGGCGGGGTCGGCCACGGCGAGCGGGACCCAGCCGACGCCGTGGCGGATCGCGCGCTTGGCGGCGGAGTCGCCGCCGCCGATGAAGATCGGCGGGTGCGGCTGCTGGACGGGCTTGGGCCAGGCGTAGATGGGATCGAAATCGACGAAGCGGCCGTGGTATTCGGCGAGGTCCTTGGTCCAGATCTCGCGGATGGCCTCGATCTGCTCGTCGACCAGCGCGCCGCGGGTGCGCGGG
Organism: Nocardia colli; assembly: GCF_008704205.1. Lineage (GTDB taxonomy): Bacteria > Actinomycetota > Actinomycetes > Mycobacteriales > Mycobacteriaceae > Nocardia > Nocardia colli. The sequence continues at coordinate 64,445 of NZ_VXLC01000030.1, forward strand.
TCGGTGCCGTGGTTGGCCATCTCCTCCCGGTTCCAGCCGATGCCGACGCCGAAGACGAAGCGGCCGTTCGAGATTCGGTCGAGCGTGGCGATCTGCTTGGCGGTGTGGATGAGGTCGCGCTGGACCAGCAGGGTGACCCCGGACGCGAGGATCAACCGCTCGGTCACCGCCGCGACGGCGGCCAGGGTGACGAACGGATCCTCCACCCGGTAGTACATTCGCGGCAGGTCGCCCCCGCCCGGATAGGCGGTCTCGCGGCTCGCGGGAATGTGCGAATGTTCCGCCAGGAACAGCGATTCGAACCCCCGCTCTTCCAACGCCGGGCCAAGCTTCGGACCACTGATGCCCTCGTCGGTGACGAAGGTATTGATACCGATCTCCATGCGCAGACCAACCGAGGACCTACCGCCGGATATTCCGGGCTACGGGTCAGCACAGCTGCACGACGTGATCGATGGCGAATTGCCGTAGCCGTTCCCGGACTGCGGCCGGTGCGGCGCCGTGGGTTCGTGCGGCGAGGTCGATGAGTTCGTCGACCGTTCGGGCGCCGTCGCAGAGGTCGAGCAGGTCGCGGGTGGCGGGCGTCAGGCGGAAGATCCGGCCTTTGAGGCTCGGGTGTTTGTGGAACGCGCACAGCCAGGGGTCGCCGTGCACGTAGTCGCCGCGGGTGGTCAGAGAGTCCATGGCGAGCGTGAATTCGGCTATGCGGAGCAGCGCGCTGCGGGTCGGACGCAATCGGCCGAAGTCGGGGTCGCGTCGTGCGCCGGCTGAGCGGGTGAAGGCCGGGTGGACGGCGGCATGGTCCGTGTCAACCGCCAGCCAGAGGCGATGTTGCTCGAAGCGGATGATCTCGCGGACGGTGTCGAGTGGGTGGTCCAGGTGTGTGTCCTCATCGACGGATTCGGCGATGAGCGTCGCGAAATCCTGCGCGCTGATCGGTGTCGCGCGGTGCAGTAGTTGCTCGACTCGACCGTTGAGGATGGCCATGGTTTGCGGCATGTTCTTGCGCAGCAACGGAAGTACTGCGTCGGCGGCCGGTTGGAGCGGTCTGCCATGAATCACGGCATCGAACATCGACTCGTAGGAAGCGCCCAGTTCGTCGTTGTCCGCCAAGGGAATCCGCTTGGCACTCTGTCGTCCGAATTCGACCGCGGCTACCGGGTTCTCGATTACCTCAGCGAGAACCGCAGCCAGTCCGTCGATATCGCGAGGGTCTTCGACGACGCGAGCATTGTCGCGCAGCTCCGGCCAATACGGCTGGGTGCGAACCACTTCCGCGGACAGCACCGCGCAGGTTCCGCTGCTGAGCAGTTCCATCGGCAGCCCGGGGCGGTGCACCTCCACCGGGAAATCCCGTTCCAGGCCGCACACCGCGGTGCAGGCCCGCAATATCTCGGGAACGCGCCAGTGCGGCAGGAAGGGGAGTGTCCAGGTCACGTCGGCGAGGCCGAGTTCGTCCACCGCGGTGAGGAAGCGCCGGCGTTCGGTGCCGCCCGACATGACCACGAAGTTGAATCGCATGCCGCGCCGGCGCAATCGCGCGAGCGCTTCGATGAGGTCGTAGGAGCCCTTGGTGATCCCGAGCTTGCCGTACACGCCGATCGTGGCGACGCCGGGATCGAGGGGCGCGGTATTGCGCACCCACGGTGCGTCGCTCAGCCGCGCGACTAGCGCCGACAGGTCGGCGACCGGGCCATCGGGGGTGAACTCTGGTGGCAGCGAAGCCCGGGGGATCGGGGCGATCCGATTGAGCGGAATCCCCAACCCGGTCAGATTCCGGTCGCCGACAACAAGATCCGCGCGCCGCAAGACCTCCCGGTAGGCCTGGCCCAACTCCGGGTGATCGAGCAGGCGCGTCCGATCGCTGCCCGCGTGCTGGACGACGTGCGGAACCCCGGTCCAGGACGCGGCCAGATGGGCGCTCAACCCGTAGGGCTCCAAGTAGGCCGAGAACACGAGATCTGCCCCGTGCAGCCGGATTTCCTCGGTCGCAAGCGCGGCAAGCTTGGTCGCGAACGGATTGGCGGTAGGGATGCACGCCCGTGCACGCTCCCACCGACCGGTCGAGATCACCCGAACCGCACCGCCATTGGGAAACGTCGCCTCGAGTTGCCGGAAATCGCTCTCGTCGAGCTGGATTCGGTAGTCGTCCTCGACCTCGTCGGCATTGGTCACCACGTCCACCTGGTGCCCGCGTTCGGCCAGCGACCGCGCCATCCAGTAGCAGTGCGCGCTCACCCCGCCCTGGATCGGCGGATACTTCATTACCGCGCAAATGCGCATCAGCCCGCCCGGTTTCCGTCGAGCAGCCGTTCCTGCCGGGCGAACCGCACCACCGGCTCGGCCGCGGGCGGATACGGTGCGCCGGACCGCAGGACGCGATAAGCCTGCTCGCCCAGGCGATAACAGGCCAGCGCGGAGCGTCCGGCGACCTTGACCAAGGCGATGCGGATCGGCGTCGCCGTGCCGTCGCTGGGGACTTCGCCGGTGCGCATCCACTCGTTGTGCTGGGCAACCACATCGGTGTCGAACTCGGCGAGCCGCACGTGCGCGCCGAGTTCGGACCCGTCGTCCGTCGCGTGCTCGGCCGCGAGAGTGGCTGCCGGGTCGTACAACAACTCCAGGCGCAGCACCTCGTACCTGGCGAGGTCGGCCATGTGCTGCCGCCCGCTGGTCACCAGATAGTCGAGAAACCTTGTCCCCTCGGCCAATACCCGCTTGTGATTCTGCTGACCCTCGACGTGCACCGGCGGATAGCGCCGGATGAAGTCGCCGAGCAACTCGTGCTGATGCGGCGCCGCGGACAGGGTGGCGGGCAGGCAGCGGGCGAGCATGTCCAGTCGCTTGTTCGTCACCGAGCGGATGTTGATGTCGAGCTGCCGGCGATCGGCGGCGACCAGCAGATCCAGCTCGGTCCGGGTGAGCCCGAACCGGGCGGCCAGCTCGGTCGGCCGCTCGTCCAACAGGATTCGCGCGTCGCCGGCGGTGAGCAGCTCCGCCAGCGCCCGCTGGAAACCGCTGCCGGTCATCCGCCCACCACCGAACCGATCGCCGCCCTGGCCCGGCGCAGGTCCGCGGTGAGTTCGTCGAAGTCGTCCGGAAACTCTTGGTCGCGTTCGAGAATGACGCACCGCAAGGCCGGCGTCCGGTCGGACACGTACTCCAGCAGCTCCCACACCTCGGCGGGCACCGGGGCCGAATGCGAGTCCAGCAGTGTGCCTTCCGACCAGTAGCCGCCCGCCAGATGCATCTGCACCACCCGTTCGAGCGGGATCGAGTTCAGGAACTCGATCGGGTCGTAGCCGTGGTTGGTGGCGTTGACGAAGACGTTCGTCAGGTCGAGAAGCAGGCCGCAGCCCGCCTTTTCGACCACCCGCGTGATGAACTCGGCTTCGGACAACTCGGCCGGGAAGTCCAGGTGATAGGTGATGTTCTCCAGCAGGAACGGGGTTCCGACCTGCTCCTGCACCTGCCGTGCCTTGTCCGCGATGTCGTCGGCGAGGTCCCGCGTGCGCATCAGCGGGGTCAACTGGCCGATCGAGACGCCGCCCGCCCGGGTGAAGGACAGGTGGTCGCTGCACCACGGTGCGCGGACCCGTGCCACCAGCTGGGCGAGATCATCGAGATAGGTGAGGTCGAGCGGTCCCTCGGTGCCGATCGACATCTCGATTCCGTGCGGTACCAACGCAAACCGGTCGCGGAGCTGTTCGAGGGGGCCGCCCACCGGCGTGTCGAGAAAGTTCTCGGTGATGATCTCCAGGCAGTCGATCGGTTCCTGGTTCGCCATGATCGCGGCGTCCAGTTCCCGGCGATATCCGAGACCCACCCCGAGCGCAGGCAGGCGGCCGAGGTCGAAATCAGGCATAGCACATGCAGCAGCCACCGCAGCTGCAGCAGGGGAGCACGCCCATGATGCGGTTCTCGGTGGCGCCCTCGTCCTCCGCCAGCTCGACGCGCTCGAAGAGGTATGGATCCATCAGTTCTACTGCGACCGACATTGTTCTCACCTTTCGTCAGGTACCGAGCAGTCAGCATGGGCCGGGCCGGTGGCTGTCGGACAGGGAGTACGGACCCATGGTCGCCGGGAATCTTTCCCGGACGGCTGGGAAGGCACACGGGTGCCGGGTTCGGTCAGCGGTCCGGCTTCTTCCCATACGGGCCAGGTCAGCGCACGCTCGAGCGGGACAGCGCGGGGAACCGGGCTGATATCCAGGACCGTGCAGGGGGTTGATCACTGTGCTGCCGAAGGCCGCTGCCCAGCGGCGAACGTTCGGGCCGGAGCTTTCGGTCATCGACGGCATCGGTGCGACATTGACCGGAACGCGACCGTTGACCGTGGTGCTCGCCGACGACCACGCGGTGGTCCGGGCGGGTTTGCGGTCGCTGCTGAGCTCCGTCGACTGGATCGAGATCGTCGCCGAGACCACCGCGGACGGTGCGTTGCGCGAGGCGGTGCTGAGCCGGCCGGATGTGCTGATCCTCGGGCAGTGGCGGCATCCCGAAAGCGGGGCGGTCATCGGCGAATTGGCGCGGTCCGCGCCGGGGGTCGCGGTGCTGGTGTTCAGCGTCGGCGAGGACGACGAGTCGGTGTTCGCGGCGATCCGGGCCGGCGCGGGCGGCTGTCTGCGTGATGCCGCGGACCGCGACGACATCCTGCACGCGATCTGCGCGGTGTCCGCGGGCTGGGTCGTATTGAGTCCACACATCGGCGGCAGGCTCGCGGCCATGCTGGCCGACCCCACTCGGCATGCCCGTCCGTTTCCGGATCTGACCACCAGGGAATTCGATGTGCTGACCCATGTCGCCGCCGGGTTATCGAATGCGGCTATCGCCGCCGAACTCCAGTTGGCGCCGAAAACGATCAGTAACTATCTGTCCCGCATCTTTACCAAACTCGGTGTCGCGGATCGCGCCAACGCGATCGTGCGCGCACGCGATGCGGGGCTGGGATGAGTACTGGGCGGTCGACTGTGAAGTGTCGGTTGTTCGACCGACAACAGGGTTTCCGGTACGTATTCCGGTGTAGAGTTCAACTACTTTCCTCGGGTCCCGAAGCGCGGCTCGCTGCGTATTGGTGCCGTCTCTGGAGTTGTGCATGCCGATGAGTAGCGATAAGACTGATTTGCGCATTAGTGCCGCGCCCAGCGTCGGTGGTGGGTCGGGCAAACTGGAACCGGATCTGGTGTGGCAGTGGGTGAAGTCGATGACGGCCAGTCGGCGGACCGCTCAGCGCCTCGGCGGGGAATTCCCGACGGTGTCCTCGAATGTAATCCAGGCGGCCGTCGCGCAAGCCCGCGCCGAACTGCATCCACTACTGGCCGACTCGCTCACGGAAATGACCGAATTGCTTGCCCGCGAACGTATCCGGCGAGCCACCCGATCGATGAACGGACGGCGCAGATGAAAAAGCCGCGGGCTCGGCAGGGCAGCACCAGGTCTGCGCGGCCGAGCCCGACTCGGCGTTCCGGGTGGACCTACATGCTCGCCTTCTTGTAGGCGTCCACGACCTCGGCCGAAATCCGCCCGCGGCTCGACACATCAATACCCTTCTGGCGTGCCCATTCACGGATGACACCGGTCTGCTCCCGCCCGGCCGCCGGCTGCGAGCGCGTGCTCGTACCCCGCGGTGCGCGTCCGACCTTGCGGGCCGTCGCGGTCCACTCCGCGAAAATGCCGCGGAGTTGCTTGGCGTTCAGTGCCGACAGATCCATCTCGTAGGCCACGCCATCCAAGGTGAAGTGCACTGTTTCTTCGGCCTGGGACTTGCCGTCGTAGTCGTCGACCAGTGTCACAACGACCTTGCGTGCCATGGAGTTTCCCCTTCGTAGATGCTCGAATGTGTAGAAGCGACAATCGTAGACCCATGGAATGACGCGTGGACTTCGCGGTATCCGTGTTCGAACAATCCGAACTGGATGAGAAGCTGATCTGTGCTCGAGACTTCGATGACCGATGCCGTTCGCCGGCATGATCCAGCGGTGCGCGGGTTCGCCAGTGACAACTATGCCGGGGTGCATCCGGAGGTGCTGGCGGCGCTCGCGCTGGCCAACGGCGGCCACCAGATCGCCTACGGCGGGGACGACTACACCGCGCATCTGCAACAGGTGTTCGCGCGGCATTTCGGCGAGCGGGCCAGCGCGTATCCGGTATTCAACGGCACCGGCGCGAATGTCGTTTCGCTGCAAGCGCTGCTGCCCCGATGGGGTGCGGTGATCGCGGCCGAGTCGGCGCACATCAACATGGACGAGTGCGGTGCGCCGGAGAAGCTGGCCGGGGTAAAGATTCATACCGTCGCCACTCCGGACGGCAAATTGACTCCGGAGTTGATCGATCGGCAAGCCTACGGGTGGGGCGATGAGCATCGCGCGCAGCCGCTGGCCGTGTCGATCACGCAGAGCACCGAACTCGGCACCCTTTACACCGTCGAGGAACTGTGCGCGATCTGCGAGCACGCGCACGAACGCGGCATGCTCGTGCATGTCGACGGCTCCCGGCTGGCCAACGCGGCCGCCTCGCTCGGCGTGCCGTTGCGCGCGATCACCACCGATGTGGGGGTGGACGTGGTGTCCTTCGGTGGCACCAAAAATGGTCTGCTGCTTGGTGAATGCGTGGTCGTGCTCGATCCCGGGGCGGTGCGCGACCTGGTCTACCTGCGCAAGATGTCGATGCAGCTGGCCTCGAAGATGCGGTTCGTCTCGGTGCAGTTCGAGGCGCTGCTCGGCGGGGATCTGTGGTTGCGCAGTGCCGCGCATGCCAACGCGATGGCGACGCGACTCGCGGCGGCGGTGCGCGGTATCGACGGTGTGCGGATTGTGCGTCCGGTGCAGGCGAACGCCGTGTTCGCGATTCTGCCGCGGGACGTGACCGAGCGATTGCAGCAGCGTTATCGGTTCTATCTGTGGGATCAGCACACCGGCGAAGTGCGCTGGATGTGTGCGTTCGACACCACCGAGGACGATATCGATGGGTTTGCCGAAGCGATTGCCGAGGAGATGAGCAAGGCCTGATTCGCTAGCCGCGGGTGGGGGCCACGGCTGCCGGAGTTGTGCGTCGCTGTGCGCGGCTGGGGCGCGGAATCAGCGCACCGACGGCGAATGCGCCGGGGCCGAGCACGGCAATGAGGAAGAACGCCCAGCAGAACATCACCGCGGCCTCGCCGCCATTCTGGATCGGCAGGATGCCGGTCTTCAAATGCACGAACAGGAACGCGTAGGCCATCGATCCCGAGCAGAGCAGCGCGGCGATCCGGGTGCCGAGGCCGAGGGTCACCAAACCGCCCGCGACCAGCTGGATCGCCGACGCCCACCAGCTCGGCCAGCTGGCGAACTCGGCGACGTGGCCGCTGTGCGGGGCGACCGGCCAGGCGAACAGGCCGGACATGCCGTGAATGGCGAACGAGAGTCCGACGAGAATGCGAAACAGGCCGAGCACAATCGCGCCGGGACTGCCCGGGGCGGGACCGGCGTTCGCTTCGGAAGACAGCAGATGCATGACACGACCTCGAATCCGTCGTTTTCGGATGATCGGAAGCGCCACCCGTATCTGTCACTACGATCCGCAGGCGCGAATTGTTCAGCAACTGGCGACGTCGAGTATTCGACGTCCGTGTCCTCCCCACTTGATTCGCCGGTATCCGAGGCGGGGGACCTTCGGCCGCTACAGTCGGAAGCTGTGCTACGCCCTGACCTACCGATCGCTACCGAGCGACTTATCCTTCGCACCGCCACGCCCGCGGATCTCGACGAGATGCACGCGTACAAATCTCGGCCCGAGGTTTGCCGCTATCTGCCCTACGAGCCCATGTCCCGCGACCAGGTCGCCGAGCGGCTCGCCGGGCCGTGGGCGCGGACCGAGCTGACCGAAGTGGATCAGGGGCTCAACCTGAGCGTCGAGGACAAGGCGACCGGACGGTTGCTCGGCGACGTCGTGCTGTTCTGGCGGGACGCCGAAAGTCGCAGCGGCGAAATCGGTTACGTGTTCTCGCCGGCCGTCGCGGGGCGCGGGTACGCCACCGAAGCGGCCCGCGCACTGTTGCGGCTGGGCTTCGAACAGCTTTCGCTGCACCGGATTACGGCCCGCATCGATGGACGCAACGATGCGTCGGCCCGCGTCCTCGGACGTCTCGGGATGCGCCGCGAGGCAGTGCATCTGGAGGACCTGTGGTTCAAGAACGAGTGGAGCGACACCATCGTCTACGCGATGCTCGAGCACGAATGGCGTAGCCGGACCACCGAACTCGGCAACTCGATGAACCTCGGAGCCGGCCGTCCCTGAATCGGCACGGCCGGTTCGATTCGGTCAGCCGGGGAGCTGGTTGTAGAGCCGGACGAGTTCTTCGGCGGTGGCGCGGGCGGCGGCGCAACCGCCGGCGGCCTCGATCGCGATGAACTCGGAGCTCCAGGCGTCGCTGATCGGGTTGTAGCGATCGGTGCCGGGGCGGGCCGGTTGGGGTGTGGTCGAGACGTCGAGCGTGCAGGAGCCGGGGGAGCGCGGGGTTTCGGGCTGCGGGTTCTCCAACGCCGGTAATCCGCCGATTCTGGTTTCTCGCTCGGCGCTGCCCGGTTGCGGGGTGAAGTGCTCGTTGGTGAACCTGTATCGGATGTCCTGCAAGGTCGAGTCGTCGCCGTGGTCCAAGCGGAAGCTGCACGCCCACGGGTTCGTGGTGTCCGCACGGTTCGGTCCCGCTGCGGGCTCATAGTTCGAGACCAACGCAGGGTGGTGTCCGTCGCCGATCTTGCCGAGCACGGCGCACGGGTCGAGGGCGGCGAGGCGGGAGTTCATATGTGCGCGTGGTGAAGTCGTCCGTAGCGCGCGTTCGGATCGGTGCGGGGCGACTGATCTGGCGACGTCCCGTACCGCCGCGCACTGGTCGAGCTTGCCGTCGGCGAACACCATGAGACTCAGGTGGTCGTCGATGGGCACATTCGCGCCGCACCCGGCCCCGGGTGCGTAGACGATCTCGTCGAGCGAGGTACCGATACTGCGGGACATGCTGACGTGGATCGACCCGAGTAGTTCGCCGCCGGGCGACTTGAAAGAGGCCGCGCAACTGTTGAATTCGAAGAGTGCGCCGACGTATGCCGGCGTCCCGATTCGGCGCAGTGCCGCCTCGTCGAGGTAGCCGCACGGATCCAGCGGACGGAGCGTATCGCGGTAGGCGATCGTCGCTTGGTCCTGTGCCGGCAGGGATTTCGTCCACCGCAGCTGTCCGCTCCGATCATCATCGATTGGTCATCGCCAGATCATGGACATGGTGCGGCGGCCCGATTCGGGCCGCCGGAACTGAGCCGGCGGCGGATCGGCAGAGGCGAACTACGCTTGGATTACCTCGATGCGGACCATTGCGCCCAGCGAGTCACAGCTGGCCCAGGATTGGTTCTGTCCGTACTGGATCGGGCCGTATTTCCAGTAGGTGAAAGGGACGGGCCAGGCGACGCAGGTGAGTTTTGCTTGGTGCCAGGTCGGGAGTTCGCAATTGACCATTCCGCCGGTGTTGAAGACGTTGTAGACGTGACAGTTGGCCTCCGGCACCGGGACGTCTGCCTGGGCCACGCCACCGCCTGCGAGCACTGCGGATGCTGCTGCGGTGGCGACCACGGCGCCGGCGGCAATTCGCTTCGCTGAGAACATTTCGGACCTCCTGAATTGGTGTTGCCTGAAACATCGCACGCGGATGGCAGTTGTTACTCGGAAATGTTTGCAACTTGCGCTGCGGACCGTGCTGGCTCCGAATGCACCGGCGTAATCGCCCGGTTTACCACTGCGCGGTAACGGAGGTTCTATGAATAACGATGTCGAGGGCCGGAGCGCTTGCGCACCCACCGAATAGCGGCCTTACCGAACAATGAGTCCCGCAAGTTTTCGCTTGCGGGACTATCGATTTCAGCGCTGGATGTTCTCCAGATCCGCCAGCAGACTCGGATGCCGGGGCGCCCAGCCGAGCGCCTGCCGGGTGTGGGCGCTGGACGCGGGCTGGTCGGCCGCGAAGATCGAGCCGAGCGGGCCGTAGGTGTCCGTCGGCACCGGCTGCACGGGCAGCCCCAGCCGGCGGCCGATGACCGCGGCGATGTCCCGCACCGCGTCTCCTTCGTCCGCCACGGCATGCCAGGAGGTACCGGCCTGCGCCTGCTCCAGCGCGAGCCGGAACAGGACCGCCGCGTCCAGCGCGTGCACGGCCGGCCACCGTTGTGCGCCGTCGCCCGGATAGCCGGACACTCCGCTCTGGCGCGCGATGTCGGTGAGCAGACCGGCGAACCCACCCGCGCCCTGGTTGTGCACGGTGCGCGGCAGGCGGATAGCCGTGCTCCGGACCCCGCGCGCGGCCAGATCGAGGATCGCCGCCACCGTTCGGCTGCGGCCACCGACCGGCCCGTCGGTCGAAAGCGGGTCGGCCTCGGTGCACGCCCGGCCGGATACCCAGGGCGTACCCGCGACGGTGACGAGGGGGCGGTCGCTGCCGAGAAGCTCCGTGCCGAGGGTCGTGAGGGCGGCGGTTTCCTCCGCGACGGCCGTCGCGACGGCCTCCGGGCTGCTGAAGTCGTTGGCGAAGGCCAGATGAACAACCCCGTCCGCCTTCGCGACACCCGCGCGCAGGGTGTCCAGGTCGGCGAGCGAACCCCGCAGCGGCTCGGCGCCGACGGCTTCGGCGGCCTGTGCGGACTCATCGGAGCGGACGAGCGCGAGCACGGAGTGGCCGTGGCCGAGGAGTTCGGCGACGACAGCGGACCCGATCAGGCCGGTGCCACCGGTGACGAAGACGTGCATGAGACTCTCCTCAAGTGATGGGACTCTTGTCCCGTCACGCTACCACCATGACGGAACCTTTGTCCCATCACTTATGCTGAACCCATGGCGCGATGGGAACCAGGGGCACGCGAACGCCTCGTCGTGGCGGCCGTCGACCTGTTCACCGAACAGGGCTACGACGCCACGACGGTCACGCAGATCGCCGAACGGGCGGGCGTCACGAAAAGCACCTTCTTCCGGCACTTTCCGGACAAGCGCGAGCTGCTGGTGGCCGGGCAGGAGGCGCTGAGCCGGCTGCTGTCCGAAGGAATCGCCGAGGCGCCCGCGAACGCGACCCCGCTCGAGGCGGTCGCCGCCGGGCTCGAGCGCGCCGCGAGCACGATGGGCCCGGTCAACCGGCAGCTCGCGCCGCGCGTGCAGGCCGCCATCGCCGCCAGCGCTGAACTGCAGGAACGCGACGCCCTCAAAACCGTCAGCCTCGCGGCCGCGATGACCACCGCACTGCTCGCCCGCGGCGTACCCGATCCGACCGCGGCCCTCGCCAGCGAGCTCGGCGTCCTCGCCTTCAAGCGGGGATTCGCCGAATGGTCCGCGACCGACCGCGAGACCGGGGAGGAACTCGTCGCGTGCACGTTGGCGGCGTTGGGTGAATTGCGTGCGGCGAGCGTGGCGCTGGGCTGAGCGGGCGGACACGGCACTCGACCACCGTGCCTAACCTTCGATGTCGGTGCGCGACCATATGGTTGGACGTATGACCGACATTGCTCCACTTGCCGCGTCCTCACGGGCCACCTTCGGCGATCCGGGCGTGCACGCCGTCGTCCGATCCGGGCGCACCGTGCATGCGGTCAGTCTCGGGCAATGGGTCGGTGACGAAGAAGTGCCCGAACTGCTGTGTCACACCGGGGTCGCCGGATGGTCACCCGCGGCGCTGGAACCGACCCGGGAAGCAGTCACCTGCGCGCGATGCCTGCGCAGGACCGGGAGGGAAAGCATTGCGTCGCAGCAGCTTCCGCTGTTCGGCGAGATCGATATCGCCGACGAATCGGACCGGTTGCCGCTCTCAGAGTAGGTGCTCGATCGGGCTGTGCTCGAGCTCGCGCAACAGGTCGGCGACGTCGTCGCAGACGAAGGTCGCACCCTCGTCTTCGAGTTCGGCGCGCGAGATTCCGCCGCTGAGCACCCCGACGGTCGGCACGCCGAGGGCGGTGCAGGCGCGGATGTCCCATACCGTGTCGCCGACGAAGACCGCGCGCTCCGGTGGGACGCCGGCTCGATCGAGCGCGATCTGCACGATGGCCGGATCGGGTTTGGCGGTGTCGACGTCTTCGCCGCTGGTGATCGCATAGAGCACGGATTCGCTGTCGAGCAGTTTCCGCAGGACGGACAGCTCGTCCGGCGGGGCGGACGTGGCGAGCAGGACCCGCAGGCCGCGGGCGTGCAGGGCGGCCAGCACCTCCCGGGCTCCGGGCAGCAAGGTCAGTTCATCGGCGCTGTCGAGGTAGTAGCGAGAGTGCAGGTCGTCGGCGCGTTCGGCGGCGGTGTCGTCGAGGTCGCCGGCCAGCGTCTTGATCAGGGTGTCGCCGTCCATCCCGATGGCGCGGTGGATGCGCCAGGTCGGCACGGTGGCGCCTGCCTCGCGAAACGCCCGATGCCAGGCTCGGGCGTGCAGGTAGTTGGAGTCGACGAGAGTTCCGTCGATGTCGAACAGTACCGCCGCAGGCTCGGGCAAGGAGCACTCCTTCGCTCGGGACCGGTGTGGTGCCGGTCTGCGCACGATCTACCCCGGATGCTCCAGTCGAACCGTTTCGGCGGTTGGTTCGCGCCGCCTCGCTTTTCATCGCCGCCCGGCCGCACAAGCCGATACGGGTAGCTCGTCGCTGGGCTGCCGCAAACCATCACTCAGTCGAGGCAGAACTCGTTGCCCTCGACGTCCTGCATCACCAGGCACGACTCGTTGACGCCATCGGCCCGCAGTAGTTCGACGCGTGCCGCGCCGAGCGGGATCAATCGCGCGCATTCGGCCTCCAGTGCGGCCACGCGCTCCTCACCCACCAGTCCGGTGCCGACCCGCACGTCGAGATGAACCCGATTCTTGACTACCTTCCCTTCGGGAACAGGCTGAAAGTACAGCCGCGGGCCGGCGCCGGAGGGGTCGACGGCCGATGCGCCCTGCTGCTCGTACCCCAACACCTCGGACCAGAACTGAGCGACGCGCTCAGGTTCCGCGCAGTCGAAGGTGACCTGGATCTGTCTGACGGTTGCCATCGGTCCACGATAGAGCGCCGGGATTTTCGTTGTCGCGCGACTTTTCGCGCGGCACCCGGAACGTGGCGAGCACGGTGGCGATCGCGATGACGAAGCAGGCGATCGTGTACCAGAGGTTGCCGGTGGGGTCGCCGTTGGCGGTATGGCCGTCGGTTGCATTGAAGTAGTCGGGTAAGGCGGTGGCCCACAGTAGGGCCATGACGGCCAGGTAGACGACCGCATACCACTGGACCAGCGGGTTGCGGTATCCATCGGCGGATCCGGGGCGCAACGCCGACCACTGCCGGTACATCAGCACGACGGCAACCATCGAAAGTGCGAAAAGCTCTGCTGCGTAGAGGAATCCGCGTACCGTGTCGCTGCCCATGCCGAAAATCGTTGCCGGCAACGGCAGCACGAAGGTGCCGACCGAGGCCAGCAGCCCGATCACGATCGTGCGCGATACCAATTGCAGCCCAGTGAATTTCGTACCAGTCTCGACGGGCCGGCCGACGAAGTACCGCACACAAAGCGCCAGCGACATCGGCCACAGCGCGGCGAAGACGACGACGCTGGGCAGCGGCACCGAATCGAACATCGGCTGGTTGATCGGATTGTCCACCGACCATTCCCACCAGCGCAGTTGCGGGCCGATCTGGTCGAAGATCTCGTAGAACGCGTGGTGCACGAAGCCGACGCACGCCGCGCCGAGCAGCAGGCCGTGACGCTGGAAGATGCCCAGCATGCGCACGAGTTCGTAGGCCAGCGTGGCCATCAGCGGATAGATCGCGACGATGTAGAGCGGCAGCCTGCCCCACAGGAAGTCCACGGTGAATACGTTGTGCGCGAACATCGTGTCGACATGATCGGCGATCCCGAACGCCGACGGGAAATACAACGGCGGTTCGATCACGAACAGGTAGGCGGTCGCGCCGAACCACAGCACCAGGTTGGTCGGGTCGCCGTGCCTGCGCAGTCGCACGATCGCGTAGATCAGCGCGAGCACCGACCCGAGCACGATGGTCAGTTCGAGCACCGGCAATGTCCAGTTCTCCAGCGCGGCCGGATTGCGGAACTCGACGAGCCCGCCGGCTTCGTCGCACGAAAAGCCCAGCCGTGCAGCGAGATCGGCGAAGGTGGGGGTGCACAACTCGCTCATCGGTTCGCCGCCAAGCTCTGGTCCGCGGTGTACCAGCGCGTGCAGTCGTAGCCCGCGTCGTACCGTTCGAACCAGCGGCCCGCCAGCTCGGGCAGCTGCTCGTGCGTCGGATCGTGTTTGGGCAGCTGGCTGCGGACGACGCCGGCCAGCGCGGTGAGCTGCTCGCGACGCGAGAGTCCGTCGAACGCGCGTGGCATCGGACCCTTGGTCAGGTACGGCGCAATGGCTTGCAGCACCTTCTGTTTGGTGCGGTGGGTGGCGAACATGGACAGCGCGTCGACCTGCCGATCGGCGAGTGGGACGTGCAGGTTGAACCCGGTGCACGCGATCCGGATCACCTTCATCACGTGCGCGAAGATCGACGGCGCCATCCGCATCCGGTAGAGCTCGTTCCCGACAACGGAATCGAAGATGATCAGCGCGGAACTGCGGTGCTCGACCTCCTCGACGAAATGCCAGATGAACAGGGACGCGACCCGGTCGTCGCCCGGGCGGAACAGGGTCGCCTCGTTGTCGAGCATCAGCTTGAACACCGGCGTGAAGGTGGCCTCCAGGTCGGCGGTGTAGGCGAGGCGGTACTCGCGCGAGGTCGCCTCGGTGAGCAGGTCGAACTCGCCGATCACGGCATCGAGGGTGTTCTGCAGTCCCGGATACTGTTTGATCAGCGCCTTGACGTGCTGGCGATGCGCGGTCGAGTGGTGCCCCTCCTGCCGCATGAACGCGACCGCCTCCTGCGCCACCTCCGGATCGGTGAGCACCGGCTTGAGCTGCATGATCAGCTTCACGATCATCTTCTCGAAGCCGACCGCCAGGAACGACACCGCGTTGGACATGCTCGACCACGCCGGGTTCTGCGGGTTCCACAGGAACGGGACATCGGCTTCCTCGAAGCCGAAATCCATCTTTCGGGGCTGCAATTCGGTCACGGTGGGTTACCTCGCGTCGGTGAGTGGTCGTCCATGTGCGGTGCGGGAGAAGCACATTGAATGTCACCATACAGCTGTGCGTCAATGTGTATGATTACTTTCGTGAGGTCGGAAGCGTCACGCCGCCGCACTGGTATCGTCCGGTCGGTGGCGCGCAGACGCGGGTGGGGCGGGAGTCCGCCGAAGGACGACGACGAAGCGCATCGGCGCATCGTCGCCGCCGCGGTCGAACTGATCGGGCAGACCGGCAAGGCGATCAGCATCGCCGACGTCGCGGACGCGCTCGGCGTCATCCGCCAGACCGTGTACCGCTACTTTCCGAGTTCCGAGTCGTTGATGGCGGCGGCCGCGATCGCGTCGGTCGACGGGTTTCTCGATCGATTGACCGCGCACGTAGCGGGCCTCGCCGATCCGGCCGAGGCGATGATCGAGGGCGTGGTCTACACCCTCACCGAGGTGCGCCGCACCCCGCACCTCGGCATCCTGCTGTCGAGTTCGTACTCGAACGTCGACCCGGACAGCCTCACCTCGGCGCAGGCGAAAGCCTTCGGCATGACGATGATCCATCGCTTCGACGTCGATTGGGAGCGTCACGGTTACGACGAAGCCGCCCTGGGCGAGCTGGTCGAATACGTCCTGCGGACCATGCACTCGTTCTTCGTGTCGCCGGGCAATCCGCCGCGCACCGACGACGAACTGCGCGCCTACCTGCGTCGCTGGATGGGCACGGCGATCGCCGCGCAGTGATAGGGGTTCCTAGGCGGAGCCGGTCGAAGCAGCTCCCGGGTTAACGAGTCCCGTTCTCCCGCTGGGCCTTACGCTTGGCCCGCGCCATCCGCACCAGATAGGCCGGGGTCGGCGGGACCCATCCGAGCTGGACGGCCTGCCCGAGGTCGTCCCGGTTGGCCCAGTGCTCGATGATCTTGCCCTCCGCGATCCGCAACCAATGTGATTGGGTGACCGCGAAAGTCTTGCCGGTCGGCGGGAACACCTGGTCCACTTGTCCGTCTTCGCCGTACGCGACGAACGGACCGACGTGCCGTCCGTGCATGGTGGTGTGCAAGACCGCCAGATCGCCGTCCACCACCGCGGCCTCGATGGTGTGGTGCAGGTCCGCATACGCGGCGCGCAGCCAGAGTGCCGTCGCGTAGTAGGCGGCCGGACCGCGTCCCCGGGCAGCAGGCGGCTCGGCCTTTGCCTCCCGGTTGGTCGCGTCCGGGTGGATGACCTCGTCGAACTCGGCGCGCTCACCGCCGGCCATGAGGTCGACCGAGCGAATGGCGAGTTCGCGCGCCGTCTCGGCCGTGGTCAGGGAAGTGTTGTCCATGGGGTCTCGCAATCGGGGTACGGGCTTGTCTCCGATATGTATCGAGTGCGACGGGCTGGGGGTTAATGCTGTGGACGCGGTTCGGACGGTGCAATGGTTCTCGGGCAACGGAACTCGGGTGGCGGCCCGCCCGGCGACGTCCTCGACAGTGGTCACCGCGACGACGGCAGCAACTACAACTGCATCCTGCAGGAAGAACCAGATGGCGGGCGGGGCAGCCCGACTGGCGTTACGGTCGCTGTGGTCCGAATCTGCGTACGGCAGAATCCAGCTCATGAGCACAACACCCGACAGATCGTCCGTTCAGATCGGCGCTCTCGTTCCGCTGACCCGGCCGGGCTGGGTCGAGGCGGGCCGGCACTTGCTCGCTGGACTCGAGTTGGGCGTTCGGGAAGCCAATGCGGCCGGCGGGATCGGTGGGCGGCCGCTCGGGTTGGTGGTCCGAGATACCGCGGCCGATCCTGAGCGGGCCGCTTCTGCCGTAACGGAATTGGCTGAATCGGGCGTAGTCGCCATCGCGGGGGAGTATCACAGCGTCGTCGCTCGAGCCGCTGCGACGCGGGCCGATGCTCTCGGTGTGCCGTTCCTCTGCTCGTCGGCGGTGCTCGACACGCTCACCGAACAGCCGACGGAATGGGTTGCGCGCCTTGCCCCGCCGCAGTCTCGTGGCTGGCAGACCTATGCGGACTTCCTGCTGGGCGCGGGTCACACTCGGATCGCCGTGGCCGCGCAGCCGAGTGTCTACTGGGCGGCCGGGACACGCATTCTGTGGGACTATCTCGAGCCGCGCGGCGGCACGGTCATCGAGATGCGCGCGCTCACGGACGTGTGCGACGAACTCGTCGACAGTCGCGCGACTGCCCTCCTGCTGCTGGTCGGCACCCCGGAGCCGGCCGTGCCGATCGTGCAGTCCGTTCGTCGTGATCCGCGCCTCGCCGACCTCCTGATCGGCGCTCCGGCCGGACAACCGGAGTTCGCCGAATGGTCGAGGCTGCTGGGCGACGACGGCACCGCGATCCCGTTCCTGCGCTACCTGCCCGAGCAACTCACCCCGCTCGGGGCTCGAGTCGAGACGGCCCTCCGAGCGGAGCTGACCGAAGCCCCCTCCTTCGTCGCCTTCGAGGGCTACGACACGATCGCTGTTCTCGCCGACCTGCTGCGTTCGCACGGCGTGGGCCGGGCGCGGATCGCCGAATCCTGGTCCCGCGTAGCGGTCGAAGGAACCCGCGGGCCGATCCGCTTCGCCCGCACGCAGGGTATCGGTGTGTGGCAATGGGTTTGGCCGCCGATTCAAGTCGTCGACCGAGATCCGTCTGACCCCGGTTGTCTCCGGATCCGACATTCCCGCTAGCATCGTATCTGATTGGCGCAGTATGCATTTCGTGCTTTGTTCAGGCGGAGATGTCGAACAGGGTGAGTGCTCGGGTGGCGCGCTGCTCGGCGCGTTCGCGCATCGCGCAGGTCGGTCCGATGCCCTGGGTGACTGATTCCGCCGAGAGGAGCCAGCCGTGACAGCGCCGGCAGTGGGCGACCAGTCTGGCCTCGGGTTTGTTGTCGGTCTCGGCCATCTCGCTCTCCTCCGGCCGTGGGTCGATATGTTGTCAGCCTGACACAGGGGTACGACAGTCCCGATCCGGTCGACGAGGCTGCCGGGGGATGATCGGATCGGTTCGCAGCGGTCGGGTATTGCCGGGATTGTTCCGCGAGAGTTGATGTCGAAGGGAGGCCACATGATCTCGGCACTCAATCAGCTCGTCGACCTCGTCGACGCGCGCCTCACCGAGGAACTCGACGTCAGCGGGTTGGCGAAGACGCTCGGCACGACGGAATACCATCTGCGGCGGATGTTTTCGTCGTTGGCGGGGATGCCGCTGTCGGAGTACGTGCGGCGGCGACGGATGACGGTCGCGGCCGCCGAGGTGGTTCGGGGCGAGGACGATTTGCTGAGCATCGCGGTGCGGCACGGTTACGGGTCGACCCAGGCGTTCGGTCGCGCGTTCCGGGCGGTGCACGGGGCCGGGCCCGGTGAGGTTCGCCGGGATGGCGGTCCCCTTCGCACACAACCGCAACTCAGGTTTCGCCTGACTGTCGAAGGGAGCATTCCTATGGACACCCGCATCATCGATCGATCCGCGTTCCGGCTGGTCGGACACGCGGCGCGCGTTCCGCTCATCCATCAGGGCGTCAATCCGCAGATCGAGCAGCACATCGCCGCGCTGCCGCAGGAAGAGCATCTGCGGCTGAAGGCGCTCGGGGATGTCGAGCCGACGGGGCTGCTGCAAGTCTGTGACGACCTCGATCCGGACAGTACCGAGGGCAGTGAACTGACTTACCTGCACGGAGTCGCGGTCTCGCCGGACACCGCGGTCGCCGACGACCTCGACGCCATCGAGGTCCCGACCGGCACCTGGGCGGTCTTCCGCACCGCCGGGGAGTATCCGCAGGCTCTGCAACAGACGTGGGCAGCGACGGCGACCGACTGGTTCCCGTCCAACCCGTGGCGGTTGCGGACAGGACCCTCGATCGTCGCGGTGCTCGACCGCGCGGACGACTTCAGCACCGCGACCTGCGAGTTGTGGTTGCCCGTCGAGCGGGCCTAGTTGGACAGATGATCACCGGGAACTGATGCTGTTCGGCTCTCGCTTGGGTTCAAGGGGTGGATG
>NZ_VXLC01000031.1 GCF_008704205.1 Nocardia colli
GATGTCGACATATTCGACCTCTTCATCGGCAAGATATTTGATGACCTCGTCGGCTGTGCTGAACGCCACTGGAGAACTCCTCATTGATCTCGTCGAGATGTCTGGGGCTCTTGCCCTACCGGATCAGGGCATCGGGCAACGCGCCGGTGGTGGGAGCTACTGAGACACGGCCCCAGGCGGCGGTAGACCGGGCCCCGATTGCGCTGGATAAATTACGCTACCGCCAATCCTGATTGTTCCCAGTGGCGGCAATACTGTTGCGGTCCAACCGATTAGCTGCTTCGCGTAGTGAATGATCGACGCGCGTGTGTGTTGCTCGATCGTCTGATCTGGGCGAAAGCGTCGAATTATATTCGGGCACAATTGATTCGAGGTCGGCATCGGGGTGCGACAGCGGGGTCGAACGCTTGTCTCCGGTGGTGACCTACGTGGAGCTGCTGACCGAATCTGTGGCCGAGCACCACCAAAAGGCTTGCCTCGCAGTGCTTCACGTGCAACGCGCAACCGGCGCTACGAAGTGGTTTGTCGCGTCGGTGTTCTCGGACTATCGATGTTCGACGGTGAAGGTATTGATCAGGGCGCACAACGACAGGTTCCGGCTCTTGTGCTCCAATTATCGCGACGCGACATCAACGGGAAGGAAACCGACCGGACATGATCGAGCTGTGCACGGGCATCGCCGCTGCAGCCCGGCCGATCGCCCAACGGCGAGTTCGGTGACGGCGGTGCCGGGGGAGGGTTCGCCCAAGGCCGTCGGGCGTCTGCTTTCGGGCGAGGAATGCGCCCGGCTGTGGGCGCCATGGACTCCGGCCGAAGTCGCGGAACGAATGTCGAGTGTCCGGAGCCCGTGGTATGTCGCGGCCGGGTGGGCGCTGGACCTGTTCACCGGAGGCTCCGCGCGGGCGCACGACGATCTCGAAATCGCCGTTCCGCGAAACGGATTCGACGAGATCGTCGGCGTTTTCCCGGACTTCGAGTGGGACGTTGCCGGTGACGGCCGCGTCTGGTCGTTTCCGGCCGAGGCGGAGAATCATTTTCAGACGTGGCTACGGGAGCCCGCGACCGGGCGTTATCGGGTCGACGTTTTTCGCGAACCGCACGTCCGGAATCGTTGGGTGTGCCGTCGCGACTCGTCGATCACCCTGCCCTACGAAGAACTGATTCTGCATACCGCGGACGGCATACCCTACTCGATTCCGGAGGTTGCGCTGCTGTTCAAGGGCAAGGCGACGCGTGCGAAGGATGAAGCCGACTTCCAGCGGGTGCTACCCGTGCTGGACGGATCACAACGCGCTCGGCTCTTCGAATGGCTGTCGCGTGTGCATCCCGGCCACCCATGGCTCGAAAGACTCGCCGGCTAGATCCTTCCTGGTCATGGGAGGTCGGGACGGCGCGGCATATCTTGGGTTCGCGATGATCTTCGCGTTCCCGACTGGCGATGGAGGCTTTCGATGGAGGACAGTTCTCGGCGTGACGTGATGAAGCTGGGCGCCTTGGGCGTCGCCGGATTGCTGGTGGCCGCGGCGGCTGACCTGGGCGCGCCGGTCGCGCGTGCGGACGTGCTGCCGGTCGGTTCGGTCGGCTACCCGATGGCGAATGTGACGATCCCACCGCAGAAGGTGAACTGGACGCCGGATCGAAATCGTGCCGCACTGCTGGTCCACGACATGCAGCACTACTTCGTGAAGATATTCAACACCGATGAGCCGCGGACATCGCTCATCGGCAATACCTCGAGGCTGCTCGACTGCGCGCGTTCGGCGCGAATACCGGTGTTCTATTCGGCGCAACCCGGCGGTATGAGCCCGCAACAGCGCGGACTGGTGGCCGATTTCAGCGGCTCGGGTATGCCCGACGACGACAGCGAACGGGCGATCGTCCCGCCGCTCGAGCCGATCGCCGGAGACACCAGACTGCTCAAGCACAAATACAGCGAGTTCTTCGGCTCGGAACTGCTCCAACTCCTCCGTGATCAGGGCCGTGACCAGCTGATCCTGTGCGGTGTCTACGCGAACACCGGCGTCATGCTCACCGCCACCGACGCGTTTCAGAACGACATCCAGCCATTCCTGATCAGCGACGCGCTCGCCGATCAGACGGAGCAGGGACATCAGCGCGCCCTGGACTGGGTGTCGACCCGAGTAGCTCGCGTACTGAACACCGACTCAGTCATCGCCTCCCTGGCGCACTAGCCGCCCCGAGGGGTCGGAACAGGAGTTCGCGCATATTCGCGGCGTCCCAAACCGGCGGGAATTCTGGTTCGAGGTCAGCCGGGTCCCGGTCTGCATCGCATGCGGTGATCTGTGGCCGGCTCAATGGCATACCTGGCTGTCGCGCGCTCGCCCGGTCGACACGTGGCACAACGGCCAACAGATAGACGAATGGCTCGAACCCGCTTACCGGGACCGGCTGCCCGAGCTCTTTGCCCACCACACCCGCGCGGACCTGACCCGCGCTGTGCCTGCAGCGACCGAACTCTATGCGAACGTAGTCACGGAAATCGTTGCCACACAGATGCTTCCAGATCTCGGGCGGCTTCCTGCGGTAATCGAGCACATCGATCGAATCTTGAAGTTCTCCGGTTCGCAGTGAACGAACGCGGCGACGAGGGTTGACAATCTCTTCCGGTAAGCGTTGACTTACGGTTCGTAGATACTTACCGAGCAGGAGATGAATGGGGTGCGCTCGCCGATCGGATGCGGCGCACGATCTTGGAGCGCCTGGCGGAGAAACCGCAGGCGGTCGGTGAGCTCGCACGCGAGTTGCCGATCAGCCGACCCGCGGTTTCACAGCATCTGAAGGTGCTCAAGGACGCGGGGCTGGTTCTGGATCAGGCCGTCGGCACCCGTCGGATCTATCACTTGAATCCGGACGGGATGGGCGCGTTGCGCGCTCAGCTCGATCGATTCTGGGGACGCGCCCTAGCAACGTATCAACAAGTGGTCGAACAACATTCAGGAGAAGTCATGACACAGACTCAAGCCGAACCGGTGCAGCAGCAGGTCGTGGTCAACGCGCCGTTGGAGCGCGCGTTCGCGGTGTTCGTCGAACGGTTCGACGCGATCAAGCCGCGCGAGCACAACCTGCTCTCCTCCCCGATCGCCGAGACGGTGTTCGAGCCGCGCGTCGGCGGGCACATCTACGACCGCGGCGAGGACGGCAGCGAGTGTCGCTGGGCCCGGGTGCTCGCCTACGACCCGCCGAACCGTGTGGTGTTCAGCTGGGATATCACCGGCCGCTGGGAGGTCGAGACCGATCCGGACAAGACCAGCGAGGTGGAGGTCACGTTCACCGCCGAAGGCCCGGACCGCACCCGCGTCGACCTCGAACACCGCAACCTCGACCGCCACGGTGACGACATGGCGGCCGTGCGGTCCGGGGTCGAAAGCGGTTGGGCGACCTATTTGCAGCGTTATCTCGATGTTGTGGACAAGGAGGCCTGATGGCGCCGATCGAGGTCAGCGATGAGGTCGACCGGCCGGTCGAGCAGGTGTTCGCTTATGTCACCGATCCGTCCCGGTTCGGGGAATGGCAGCAGGGTGTGGTCTCCGGGCGGATGGACGGTGGCGGCGTACCGCGGGTCGGGCAGAAATGTTTGACCACCCGTCGCATCGGCTTCGCCGAACGCCCGGTGACCGCCGAGCTCGCCTACATCGACCCGCCTCGGACCTGGGGTGTCCGCGGTATCGACGGACCGATCCGCTCGATCGTCGACGTCACCGTCGACCCACTCGACGACGGCGCCCGATCGCGCGTCACGATCCGGCTCGACTTCGTCGGGCACGGTATCGGCAAACTGCTGGTCCCGTTGGTGGTACGTCCACAGTCCCGTAAGGAGATGCCCGCGAACCTCGCCGCCTTGCGGCGACAACTGGAAAACCAACCCGCGCAACGGAAATGAGGTCGAGCGCGGCACCGTCGGACGTGGCCGGCCGGCCCGTGGATCGGTCACCGCCGCCGTTCATTTTTCGGTAGCCAGATACTTCAGGTTGTCGAACATCGGTCTCAGTGCTTCCGGAAAGGCCGGGAGCACTCGATCGAAGCGAGTCGCGAGATCCTGCAGTGTGTTGCCGGTGGCCGTCCATCCGTGCGACGCGAACCAGGTCGCGGCAGTGCTTCGCCGGGTCAACCGATGGTCGGGGTAGTAGCTGGCGTCGGGACTGTCCGAGATGTCCGCCGCGAATCGGCTGCCTGCCGCCGACAGCATGTCCACCTGCTCGAACAGCGAACTCTGCAATGTCGTCGGCAGGTGCGTGAGCAGCCCCTCGGTCAACCAGGCCGTCGGTGCCGCCGGATCGAATGCCGCGGCCAGCAAAGGGCTCGTCCAGTCATCGAGCGGATCGGCCGTAACCTCCCACCGCAGTGCTCGCGGTATCGCGTTGTGCTCGGTGAGGACCTGTCGCTTGAATTGCTGGGTCGAGGCCACGTCGATCTCGTACACCACCGAGCCCGGCGCCCAATCCAGCCGATACGCGCGAGCGTCGAACCCTGCGGCCAGCAGAACGACCTGCTGTATTCCGTCGGCCGAGGCCGACAACGAAAAATCGTCCAAGAACTTGGTCCGGAATCCCGCGACAACGGAGGTCAGCATGCTCTCGGAGAGTAGTTCCGGGCATTCGGTGAGCCGGCTGATTTCTGGAGCGCCGGCCGCCGCCAGAAACCAGCCGGAATATTCATCGCAGGCGAGGGATTCGACCTGAGCTGCCGCCATCGCACGTTCCAGCGCGACCAGCAGCGCGGTTCTCCCGATATCCCATGGTCCGGATTCAGTGCGCACTATTTTCCTCGAATTCAGCGGTCACGATAACCGTTTTGTGGGCAAGACGATGCGCTTCGAAATGCGGCCGGTAGACGACGACGAAGTCCATTCGCCCCTCACCGACGACCTCGTGCGCGTCGCGGACGATGACCGACCAACTGCTGTATGTACCGCGGGCTGCTGTACAGCGGGCGCTGATCTCTATTTCGGCGCCTACCGCGATGGGGCCGATATGATTCAGGCGCTGGTGGATACCCAGTGCGCAATGACCCTCCGGAATCGCCTCGTGTAGCGCCGCCATGCATAGTTCTTCGCATCGCCGGATAACTGCGAACGACGCGACGACCGGCGGCTTGTCGGTCCATATCGGCCCTGGTCCCGCGCTGTGCACGGAGTCGTCGGGCACGGTGTGATATCGATAGACGCGCCAGGTGCCGCGGCGTGCGATCGTCGGCCGACGCCGGCGCACGCCGATCCGCCGGCTGCGCCGCAATGAACGGACGAAGAGAGTTGGGCTGAGCATCGATGGCCGCCTCGAACTCAATGGTGAATAGATTTGGATCGCGCCTCGGCGGCGACCGCCGCACGTAGCTCGTCCATGCTTTCGAAGTATTGATAGAACTGGGCTGTCCCGATTCCTGCTACTGCGGCAACTTCGTCGATGCCGGTATGTGGATCCTTGCCCAGGAGATAAACTGCCGTCTCTAAAATGTACTCACGCACGAGCATGCCTTTCCGAAATGCAGACAAGCTGCGGGTTTAGCATATTCACGGATGAACGAGTGCGCTAAATGGCTTTCCGCTGATATCGTGCGGCCGTTCTGGGAGGCGATATCAACGTCTTAGCGACCGGTCGGTCTGGGCAGCATCACACCGCGCGGTTGGGACCGGTCCCACGGCCGATAATCCGCCGGCTTTCCCCGCCGCTCGGCGGGGCTCCACGGGCTCGACCGGGCTGGAATGTCGAATGCGCAGCAGTGCCGCGATCACTATTACGACGATGAGGATCACCGCCACCGCTGTGGCGATAGCTGTCCTGGTATCGATGTCGGCGAGGTGCCCGAAGACGGCGGCGGCCGAGTATCCGATA
This sequence comes from Nocardia colli, assembly GCF_008704205.1. Lineage (GTDB taxonomy): Bacteria > Actinomycetota > Actinomycetes > Mycobacteriales > Mycobacteriaceae > Nocardia > Nocardia colli. The sequence goes on from NZ_VXLC01000031.1 coordinate 5,850, forward strand.
CCGGCCTCGGCGCCCGCCCAGGGAAGTGCGGCGGCAGCGCTGAACGGCGCGATGCGCCGGTAGGGCAGGCCGGTGGCTCCGGCGAGGTGCGGGGCGACAGTACGCAGCACAGGCAGGAAACGGCAGACGAATACCGCCTGGCCGCCTCTGCGATTCATCAGGTCCGTGGCACGTTGCCAAGCGGCGGCCGGGATACGGCGGCCGAGCCGGCCGATGCGCAGCCGGCTGCCGAGAAGCAGCCCGGTCCGGTGGCCGAGCGCGTCCCCGATCAGCACGGCGCCCACGGCGACCGAGATGACGATCGGGAGGTCGAGCTGGCCCGTGCGGGCCAGGGTGCCGGCGGTCAGCATTATCGTCAGGGTGGGCACGATCGGACCGAGCAGCAGGACGGATTCGGCCAAGATCGCCACGGCGACGAGCCCATAGGCGCCCGGTGCGGGCAGCTGGGTCAGATGATGCGCGAACGAACTCACCGGTGTGCTCCGGGCTCGATCCGGACGGAGTTCGGTACATCGGACGGCAGCGGCGCTTGCAACTGCCACACCCGCGCGGGCGGGACATTGCCCCATACCGTCGAGCTGCCGGTGGCATAGCGGCGTCGATAGTCGGCCAATACCGCTTCGACGGCTCGATGCCGGACCGCCTCGGCGCGGGAGGCCAGCAGCCGACGCGCGTGGCCGGTAGCGAGATAGCTGAAATAGGTCAGCGTCCCACCGGGATGCAGCAGCTCGAGGTAGCGGTCCATGATCTTTCGGACTTGGTCCGCGGTGAAGTTGGTGAAGGGCAGCCCGGAGACGATGCTGTCGTATCGATGCCCGGTCTCGAACTGCTCGACGAGCGTTTGATGGACACACACCCGGTTGGTGGCCGCCGCTGGATGCGGATGGGTGTGCACGAGGCGCCGCAGGTGCGCGGCGAAACGCGGGTTGACCTCCACGATGTCGAGGCGGCTGCCGGCGCAGAGCAACGGGATGAGCGCCCGGGTGACCGAGCCGGTGCCGGCGCCGACCTCCAGGACGGCGAGCGGCTGCCCGGCCTGATCGTGCAGCGGAGCGGCGAGACGTGCGGCCAGCCGGCGGCTACTGGGCGCGATGGCGCCGGTCGTCCGGAAATTGGTGAATGCCTCGATGAGGAATGTCCGGCCATCGGTATTGCGCCGCACGGGGATACGGTCGTCGGTGGAGATCGATTCGTTCATTCTTCGGACGCTATTGTCGGCGAGCGCGCTGGAAATCCGCCGTTGTGCGGCCCTGATCACCGACGAAAGTAGGGGGTGGACACGCCCGATCGTCGGCATGCGAGCTGCCGATCGGTGCCTACGATCGGAGCGTGCATTGGAGCGAAGTGCCACCGCGTGCCGTAGCCCTCGGCCGGATGGTGCTTGTCTTGTCGGCGAGTTTCGTGGCGGCGTTGAACGGCTCGATGTTGTCCGGTGGCGACTACATCAACGTCTACAGCGCGGCTGTCGTGTTGTGCGGCATCGCTTTGATCATGGAGCCTCGGTATCCCACCCCCGCGCCCATACTGTCGACTCTGGCTGCTGGTGTCTTGGGCTGGCCGATGCTCCCGCCGCTGCTGTTGGCCTTGTTCTTTCTCGCCGCTCGCGGTCGGCTTTGGGCGTCGGTCGGTTGTGTCACGCTCGCCTTGGCCGGCAACTCGCTGTCTCACCCCGAGATAAGCCTTCGGGATCCACAGCCCTATGGGCCGATAATCTTCTTGATGCTGGCGGTGGTTCTCGGCTTGTGGGTGGGCAGCCGGCGTCGCCTGGTAGACGCCCTCGCCGCGCGAGTGGAGTACCTGCACAGCGAGCGGGCGCTGCGCGAGCAGGCGGCCCGGCTGGCCGAGCGGGCGGCCATCGCCACCGAAATGCACGACGTACTCGCCCACCGGCTGAGCCTGATCGCGCTGCATACCGGCGTGCTGAGCAAGCACAGAGAGCCGGTGCCCGACGTAGTGTCCGAACGCATTTCCCTCCTGCGCACGGCTGCCACCGACGCCCTCGCCGATCTCCGTGATGTCCTCGGCGCCCTGCGCGATTCCGACGACTCCGTGCCGGGAGCGCCACCGGTTCCAGTTCTCCGGGAGGTCGACGAACTGATCGAGCAGGCGCGGGCCGCCGGCCAGCAGATCGAGCTGACCAGCGAGGGCCACCCTACGGACGCGCCGACCGCGCACCGGCTCGCGGTCGTCCGCGTCGTCCAGGAGGCGCTGACCAATACTCGAAAGCACGCCCCGGACGCGGCGGTGCGGGTTCTCGTCAGTTACGGCCCGCCGGCCACCCTGGTGGAAATCAGCAATACCGCCGCCGCGCAGGTCAGCAATTCAGTGACGTCCGGCTTCGGTCTCATCGGCCTCAGCGAACGGATCGAAGCCCTCGGCGGGCACTTGGACGCAGGGCCGTCCGGCGCCGGGGCCTGGGCCGTCGTCGCTCGGATCCCGCATCCCGGCACCGAAGATCGTCGCCGGACCGAACCGGAAGGCGCCACACCATGATTCGCGTGCTGATCGTCGACGACGACGCGCTGGTCCGGCTCGGGCTGGCCGACCTGCTCGACGGCGATGCCGGCATCGATGTCGTCGCGCAGGCCGCAGATGGGCTGCAGGCTATCGAGGTGGCGCAAGCGCACCGCATCGACGTCGCGCTGGTCGACGTGCGCATGCCCCGGATGGACGGCATCACGGCTACCGCGCGCCTCCGAGCCCTGCCGTATCCGCCGAAGGTGATCACCTTGACCACCTTCGACCTGGACGAATACGTCTACAACGCGCTCGCCGCCGGCGCCGACGGGTTCCTGCTCAAAGACACCGACCCCGCCGAGATCCTGCGCGCCGTCCATCTGGTCGCGGCGGGCTCGGCCATGCTCCATCCCGTCGCCGCGCGCAAGCTCATCGATCGGTACCACCACACGGCCCACCGCGAAACCACCACCGCGCGAGCACTTATCGATGGTCTTACGGCTCGCGAGCGGGACGTTCTGCGCCTGCTCGCCGAGGGCGCGACGAACGCCGACATCGCGGGCGCGCTCGGTATGCGCGAGAGCACGGTCAAAGCACACGTCAGCCGGATCCTCACCGCGCTCGACGTCACCAATCGGGTCCAAGCCGCACTGCTCGCCCGTGATGCGGGGAATCTGTAGACGACCGCAGGCCCGGCGCCGAAGCGCCGGGCCTGCGGTCAGAATGCGGTTATTCACACCCGATGACGACGCCTTCGACATCCAGATCGGCGATGCCGAGCGCATGTGCGACGACCGAAGTCGATGCGGGCAGCAGCGGGTCGACCACCGCGCAGGTCACCGTCGGCAGCAGTCCGAGGCCGGCCCCGACCGCCACCGACGTATCGGCGATCGCGTCGCCGTTGGTGTCGATCAGCAGATTCACTCCAGCGGCCGAGGCTGTTCCGCCGGCAACCGCCATCGCGACGCTGCCAATAATGATCAATCCGGCCAAACGTGCTACAAAACGCGCTTTACGTTCCACGTGAACTCCTTCAGATCAGATCAGATCAGAACCAATCAATGCGGCGACATGGTTCCAGGTGCCTTGTGGGACCGGTCCCACCTCGCGCTCACACCCGCTGCCGTCGATCGTGCGTGGCGATCGAACGAATTCCCGACACAGGAGAAGTGATGACCGCATTCGCGGGAATACCCGGCCGATACGCCGAAGGGGCGTTGGCACCGACGCGGGAAGGACGACTCGCGTGAACGACCATCGCACCGTATTGATCACCGGTGGCACGGGCAGCCTCGGCTACCGGACCGCCGAAGCTATCCTCGACGCCGGCCAAGGCTGGCATGTCGTCCTCACGGGCCGCAGTCCCAGCGCGGTCGAGGCCATTCGGCGGCGACTCGGTGACCGGGCCACCGGCAAACCGCTGAATCTGGGTTCCCTCGATGACGTCCGCCGATTCGCCGACGCGTTCACCACATTCGGGCTGCCGCCGCTGCACGCCATCATCTGCAATGCCGGCACCCAGATCGTCTCCGGAACCATGCTCACCGAGGACGGCATCGAGCAGACCTTCGGCGTCAACCACCTCGCCCATTTCCTGCTGGTCCAGCTACTCCTGCCCGATCTCGCCGTGCCAGGCCGAATCATCTTCGTCTCCAGCGATACTCACGACCCGGCCAAACCCACCGGCATGCCCGCGCCGGTCTACATCAACGCGCGCGCCCTCGCCTACCCCGACAGCTATGGTGCCGCCGGAACACTCGGCCCCGGCCCGATCGGGCGCCGACGTTACACCACCTCCAAGCTCTGCAACGTCCTGACAACATACGAGCTCGCCCGGCGACTCGACGACAAGACCTCACCTCCGGCGGTAACCGTCAACGCCTTCGATCCCGGCCTCATGCCGGGCACCGGACTCGGCCGGGACTATCCCGGAATCGCAAGCTTGGCCTGGCGATACCTACTGCCCGCGTTGACGATCGTTCCAGGACTCAACATCCACACCCCGCGCCGATCCGCGGCAGCACTGGCACGCCTCGCGCTCGACCCCGAGCTTGCCGCGACGACCGGGCGATACTTCTCCGGCAGACGCGAGATCCGGTCGTCGAAAGACTCCTACGATCCGGACATCGCCAAAGATCTGTGGAACACCAGCATCGAACTCCTCGATGAAAAACGGAAACCCACATGAGCGCGTTTGTGGTCGCGGTGATCAGTTCATGAGTATTGAGCACCGGGTAGGGCCGGATCGCGTCGTTGATGCCGACCCGGAAGTCGCTCATCGCGGGGGGGGTGATGTGCAGTGCGGTGTGGCGGTCGGCGAGCATTGCCGATGCGGTGCCGTTGACTGGCGATCAGCCACCGCCACACGTTCGTTGAAGAATCCGCCGGTGGGCCCCTTTTCGTCGAGCGTGGCGGGGTGCACGACGATGACGGCTTTCCTGCGCCATGCCCACGGTAGCGTAGCCGAAATTTCCATAGGCATATGAGCAGATTCGTTGTCTAGGCTGGTCGGCGACCCAATCGTTCGACCTGACAAGGCGGCTCCGCTCATGGCAATGCGCGCAATTCCAGTGATGTGGTCGGGAAATCTGCGGGAGACCCTCGATTTCTATATCGCCCTCGGCTATGTCGTGACCTATGAGATGCATAAGCCGTATACCTATGCTTCGGTGGAGCGGGACGGGTACGAACTGAATTTCGGGCCTACACCGAAGCTCGAGGATGGCAAGAACGCCGAGGACGCCTACGTGGGTTGTCTCGTGATGGTCGATGACGTTGCTGCGTTGCATGCCGAATTCAAAAAGGCAATCAAGGCTCACTGCGGGAGAGTGCCCGCGAACGGGTTTCCGCGTATCACCCGGTTCAAGCCCGGCCAGACACGGTTCACCGTCGTCGACCCGGTCGGAAACGGTGTGCTCTACATCCAGAACGAGGAGCCCGACCCTGAATACGGCGGTTCCAAGAAGCTCGGAGGCTTGTCGAAGGTGCTCGACAATGCCCGGATTTTCACAGACTTCAAGAACGACGACAGTGCGGCGAAGAAGATCATCGAGACCGGGCTCCGTCGCTTTCGGGCCACCGCGAGTCCCGACGAACTCACCCGCGCGGCAGACATGCTCGCCGTGATCGAACGGGCGGCCGGGAAACCGTAGACACCGCAGTGCGGCCGAAAGACCGATTCGTCGCTACCTGCGCAGCGGTACGGGTCAGTTCGGGGCGCCCAATAGTGTGCGGATCGCCGCGTGGTAGACGGCGTGCACGATCGGGATGGTGTCGATACGTATGCGTTCATCGATCGCGTGGAGACCGTGGTGGTCGACGCCGAATCCGGCGATGGTGGGGATGCCGCCGAGTCCGGCGAGGTAGTTGCCGATGTTGCTCGGACCTTTGACTTCGGGGGTGACGGTGTGGCCGAGGGATTTCGCGGCGTCGAACAGTGCGACGGCCAGTGGTGCGTCGTCGGGGAGCCGGAACGGCGGCCAGGCGGGCAGTTGGTCGATGACGGTGGGTTGGGTTGTGGGCCAAGCGTTGTCGATGTCGGTGACGACGCGGGTGAGTAGTTCGCCCGCGTCCTTGTCGGTGAATTCGGGGGTGGTTCGGATGTCGACGTTGATGGTGCAGAGCCCGGGTGTGAGGGAGAACGCCTCGCCGCCGTGGATGGCCGTGACGGTGATCTTGGGCGAGAGCGGGAAGGAGCGATCTACGGCGGCCGGCAGGGGAGCGCTGCGCAACGACGTGATCAGCTCGGTGGCTTTGTCGATGGCATTGGGTGTGCTGCGCCGGCTGCCTGCGTGCGAGGTGACGCCGTAGACGTGCAGGTGAACGCGATGCACACCGCGGCCGCCGACGACGATTTCGCTCAGCCCGGGATAACCGATCAGCACTCCGGCGACGTCTCCGGCAACCTCGGGCCGGGTGAAATATGCTCGTGCCCCGCCGAATCCACCGGTGTGCTCGTCGACATCGAACAGCAGGACCAACCGCCCGGCGAGTTGGTCACGCACTCGGTGCGCGCGAACGGCGAGATGGCAGAAGATCGCGGCGCCGGATTTGGAGTCCGCCGAACCTCGCCCGTAGAGCCACCCGTCCTCGACCACGGGATCGGTGGGCGGATGTGTCCAAGCCGTGGGGTCGGCGAATCCCGCGGTGTCCAGGCAGGCGTCGAGAACATAACGCGGGCCCGGGCGCGAGCCGCGGATTTCGCAGGCCAGCCCCACGGCCACACCGGTGTCGTCACGCACCGGCAGGACCGGAAGATCGCGCTCGCCCAGCCAATCGGAGACGGCATTCAGGATCGGTGCGTAGGCGTCGACGCCACCTCGGCTCGGGATGGCGATCAGCATGCGGGTCAAGGCGAGGACGGAATCGAAGTCCTCGGTGGCGGCGGCGAGCACGTCCTCGGTGATGATGTCTCCGTCCATGCGAGTTTCTGGCGTGTGCTGACCAGCAGCAGCACCTGCGGCTGGTCCACCTTACGACCGGCGGTGTAGCGCAGGTCGCCAGGCGTGGCCCGCGGATTTCTGGACTAGTCGGTCTCGAGGGCGCCGCCGTACCGGATGGTCGCGCCGGCGACCTCGATCGTCTGCGGTGCGGACTGTCCGGACGGCACGGTCAGCAGTCGCGCGGCCGCGTCGAGCGCGGCGTCCCCGCCCGGCTGTTGGCGGATCCAGTTTTCGGCAGCGTCGCGTAGTTGATTCAGTGGCGTGGTGTCGATCGTCAGGGTAGACATCCGCTCGGCGTCCGGTCCGCCGGTGTATCCGGTGATCCGTACCGCGCTGGGATCGGCGACCTCGACCGAGACGCCGGCCTCGCCGTCGCCCATCGGCGTGTGGTAGCCGATGGTGGCGACGTAGCCGGCCGCATTACCGAAATGATGGGTGTTGGCGGCGACGCCAGGCAGGAGTGTGCCGCCGTCGATATCGGCGCTGAATTCGCCATGCGGACCGGTCATTTCGACCGTGGGTGCGGGCGGCGCTGCCTCCACTCGCGGCGACTGCCAGCGCGGCCGGGCCTGCTGCTGCGGGACCGCGGGATCGGCATTCTGCTGCGCGGGTAGATTCTGCTCGCCCGGCCGATCCCGGTTCGGCGCGCCGGGCGGCCGGGGACTCGGTTGTGACTCGTTGGCTTGCGGCTGCGCGTACTCGGCCCGAGGCTGGCCCGGGACGGGCAGGGGAGCTACCCGCGGCGTCATGACTCCCGGCTGAAGTGCCTCGGGATGCTGCTGGTCGGCACCGGGACGGTTGGGATCCGGTGTCGTGACTCCCGGCTGACTCGGCGTCGGGGCGGTCGGCGGCGGCTTGACGGGTGCGTCGTCGGGCGCCGCATCCGCTGGTGTCGCGAGAAAGGTGGCCACGATCGCCGCCGCGGCCAATGGCAACGAGGTGCGCGAGAATTGTCGCCCCAGGCTCGGCTTGCGATGCTTCATTGCTGACCTCGTTTCGACCATCTGGGCGCATTGCGGGCATCGGCAAACTACGCGAATCGCCACACAACCGCAGAAATTCAAGTATCTCGAGAATTGCACGGGCGATCTAGCGCACTTCCCACTGCTGATAAGGATCAACCCGCGCGGCCTACACCGGCGGCCCTGGCACGACCCCGCACAGCGCCCGTAAGTATGGTGCGTGCCGCGCGGACCTCGCACGTTGCCGTTGAGTCAGGCGAAGTAGGCCGGCCCGGCATTCGCCGAACCGGCGGCCAGCGCACGAAGAAGCGTGTCAAGGCTCGCTCTTGCTGCCGTAGGCGGCGGATGGATTCGATCGATTCTGAATTCATCGCAAACTCTCAGCTGCGATGGCGGTGCGATCGTCTGGAAATATCCACACGTAGAGTTCTCGGCGAATCAATGTCGCAGCACGGTTACCTGTAGTGATCCCCAGCAGCTTCCGTTCGACGCTGTTCTTTGCGAATTCCGGTAATTCGTCCCAGTCGACTTCCAGCAGGAAGGTGAGGAGCTGTCTGCCTTCCTGATCGGGCTGGAATTTCTCGCCATCGAAGCAGGCAGACAGGTCTGTGTGTGCTTCCACAAGTTCGGTCCGGTACGGCAAACCGAGGAGGGCGCATTCTTCGGCCACGGCTTCGCCGGGCGGTTCAGGCACGGTCCGCAGGCCGATGGCTGCGAGGTGCGCGGCGAGCCGGTATCTGTCGCAACGCTTCGAGGCGAGGGTTATCAGCCCGGCGCCCCGGTCCCGAACCGAGTGTTGGAATTTTACGAGTGAGTTGAAAATATCGGGAATGTCTCGCCAGCGTTCGATGTGGTGCCAGACGTCGGCGGCTATCAGCAGGTCCGCGCGTTGAGGTCGATGCCCCGGGTCTTCGAACGAGACGATTTCGTACTGCTGCACGGCGGTACCGACGCCGGCCGTGCGTGCCCGGGCGAGGAATTCTGCTCTACCGGTCGGGGAGATATCCGAGCAGTACACCAGCAATCCGTCGACTGCTCCTCGTCGTGCCGCGAGCGATTGGATCAACGGTATCTCGAAGTCGCCGTTACCGGCGCCGATAAAGCTCGCGTAGAATTCACGTTCGCGATCCATCGACAGCTGCCAGGTCATCGGTGCGTGTCGTTGAATTCCGTCGACTGTCGCGTGCAGCTGCACTTGCATATGATCGGTATGTCGGAAAGACGCGGCCGGCGGTTCCTGGGCGGAATCGAATCCGGTAGCACGATCTGACCGATCGGTATTCACGGGCACAGACTACTGGCCGGTCCGATTGCTCACTTGCCACCGCTGGCAAGCCCCGCGCGGAGACCTGTCCGTGCCTCGAACCCGCCGAGCTTATCGGTGCAGATTTCCAGGGTAGAGGTATTCGTCCGACGGGGGCGTGGTCCGGTCGAGCCACGCTGCGAAGAAGGGGCCCAGATCGACGCTCGACCTCGATCGCAGATAGGATCGGAGTTCGGGCATCGAGGCGTTGCCGTCGAGATGATGTTGCACGAACTCCCGCACGGCGGCGAAGTAGACATCGTCACCGATCAGCCTGCGCAGTGCGTGCAAGAACAGCGGTCCGCGGGAGTAGACCGAGGTGAATTCGTGCCCCGCGCCAGGGTCCGCCAGCGGTATCCGCCAGAACTCGGGATCGGCAAGGTGTTTCGCGATCGTCTCGCGATATACGGCGTCGATGTCCTTGCCCTCCTTGCGTTCCGGCCACAGGTAGTCCGCCGTGTAGCCGGCGAAGCATTCATTGAGACAGATGTCGGACCAGTGCGTGATCGACATCGAATTGCCCCACCACTGATGGGCGTTCTCGTGCACGATGGTGCGTAAGCTAGGTGGTGATGTGTAGGTAGGGCGGGTCTGGGTCTCCAGCGAAAAATGCAGGTCGGTCCCGAGATAGATGCCGCCCGCCGCCTCGAACGGGTAAGGCCCGTAAAGACTTTCGAGGAAGTCCAGCACCTCCGGCAGTCGCGCCGCCAGATCCCTGGCATCCGCCGCCCCCGGTGCGAAGACGCTGACCAGTGGGGTGCCGTCGGCGCGGCGCTGCTCCAGATAGTCGAAATGGTCGATGGCGATCGTGGTCTGATAGCCCGCCACCGGGTGGCCGGTCGCCCAATTGACGGTGCGGGTATCTCCGTTCACGATCTCACCGGTCTTGACGCCGTTGGACACAACCTGCCAGGCCGCGGGCACGGTCGCCTGCAGGCTGAACGTGGCCTTGTTCAGAACCGTGTCGTTGAGCGGAAACCAGGTGGTCGCCGAATGTGGTTCTCCGGCAACGAAAGAACCTCCATCGGGCAGCGGAGTCCAGCCCGCGTGCGTCATGTCGGATTGCTCGCCCGCGTAGTCGACGGTGATCGTGAACGACCGCCCGGACGGCAACGGCGACATCGGGATTACCACCAACTCGTGTTGGTCCGAGGGGTAGAAGGTTGCCGGTTCGCCGTCGAGCAGTACGTTTTGTACGGCCGGGCCACGGTAATCGAGTTCGAATATGTGCAGCGCCTGCGTCGAGACGGCCTCGATCCGGGTGGAACCGGCAAGGCGCCGAGTGGGTGGGTCATAACTGATCTGGACGTCGTAGTGGCTGACGTCGTATCCGCCGTTTCCGTCCATCGGGTAGTACGGATCACCGAGGCCGGGCGTACCGGCAGCCGGATCCGCAGGTGGCGCAACGCATCCGGCCACCGAGAGAGACAGGGCCGCCGCCACTGCGCAGCGCGACCAGCTGTGCACCTTCACTCGCGCTCCTCAGTTCGATTCGGCGCCCGACCGCGCCCGAACACAATTCGCGCCTTCGGCCTGCAATGGCGGTGACGGCGGCGACCCTGAGTTTCGCAGTGACCGCACGGGACCCCTCCCGCGCGACCGTGCTACCGGTCACAGCCGATGCGACAGGTCGGGACGGACTCGCCCCGTCGCTACGAGCGTCGACAACGCCGCGGCTTTACGCGGACAGGAATCCGGGTGGCAATCCAGATGCAGTTGCATCTGCCAGTGTGCCTCCGACACCGTCAACTGCTGCGTGGGTGCGCTGTGCGAGAAGATATTCCAGCCGCCGTCGTCTACCCCTGGCTCAGGGAGCTCCATCGCGGGCGGGCGTCGCCGCGACTTCGGGTCTGCGCGGCCGCTCCGGCTGGTCGCAGGCCACAGACACATAGCTACCACGCTGCCCACGCCGGCTATCACCAATACTTCGGTCAGGCACCAAAGCAGCTGTATCCATACCGCCATGGCTTCCTCCGTCCTCCTGGACCTTCGGCCGGATTTGCCCGATGGTCGCTGAAATCGTGAACGAAGCCTCTCATCGTGGGGCGGGACCGGTCCCAGAGCCGGACTCGTCCCCGCGTGTGCGGGGTAGGGGCAGCGAAACCGGTCGATGATCGAGTAGACCGGACCATCTCCGCATGTGCGAAGCGGACGGCATGACCGGGTGCCCGTGCGAACCCTAACTCGGGGCCATCTTCGCGCGTGCGAAGCCGACGGACAAACTGACGATGCCACCTGTGCCCTGGGTGGGCCATTTTCGCGTCTGCGAAGCCGCTGCGGTCAGGCGTCGCGTGTTTACTGAGCGGGTAGGGGAGCACCGCCAGGCGAATCCGCGGGTCGTCGGCAATCGAAGCGGGTTGTGTTCGGGCTCGAATGGCCTGTTCGTCATCGAATTTCGCATGCGCTGGGCCGGAAAGGGGGCGAGCGGCAGCAGCCTAGCATTTATGGGCGACTCTTCAGGAGTGGGAATATCCGTGTCGGGCGATGCTGAGATCATCGTGCGGTAGCCGTTGCGCGCATCGAGTTCGCCGGAATCGGCGGAGGGCAGGTTCCTGTGCGATGGTAGAGCTGCCGAGCGAAGTGGCGTTTCTCCTCAACATCTGTGGTGTTCCATATCCGGACATCAACGAAGACGAAGTCCGTAGGCTAGCCGCAGCGGTTCGTACCTTCGCGTCGAACGTTCAGGAAACACAGGTATCCGCGAGTGGCGCGATCAAGGACATGGGCTCGGTCTATTCAGGAAATGCGTACGAGGGTTTGATCTCGGCGTGGGCGAGGATGAGCGCCACGCATTCAGCGGATTTCGACCGGGCGTGTGCCGTCGTGGCAACGGCACTGGAGGTCGCTGCGGAGGTCATCGCTGTTGTGCAGGCGGCGGTGCTGGTCGAGCTCGCCGCGTTGGCGGCGAGCTTCATCGCCACAATGGCCACGCCGGCGGGCCCGGCGGCCGGACCACTCATCGCCGCGGCGGCGCGTCGAATCTGCGAACAGATGTGGCAGTCACTGCTGGCCTATGTCGCATTCGAGGTGGTCGAGAAAGCGATCGCTCCCCTGGAGGATTCGGTCAAGAGGCTGGTTGACGGGGTCGTCTACGACGCAATGAGCGATGCCATAGGTGTGGCGCCGCCTGCTGGTTCCACCGCCGTGCCGCTGATCATCGAGCCGGACGAGCTGCGGCGCTACGCCGAGATCCTCGACTCCCTGGCGGACGATATTGTCGAGCATGCCGCCGTGTTCGCCGACCATGTCGCCGGACTGGAGTTCACCGCGGGCGATCGGTTCCGCGAGCCGGTAGGCGTGGAGCACTCCGCTGTCCGAATGACAGCCGATCCGGTGTCGTCGCACCGCACTGACTCCGAGGCGGAGCCGATTGCCGTCGGTCCGACTCGGGCGCCGATCCAGGTATCCGGCGGTCTTGCGGAATCCGGTGACCACCATCATGCGGAGACAGATGACCAGCACACGGCGGCACCGATCGCCGTCGATCAGCACCGTGCCACCGGCGGGCCGACGAACACGCACGCAACGGCTTCCGCTCCGCAGATCGATCGCGCACGTGCCTCGATAGGCGGCATGACCGCAGGTTCTCCGGGGCAGCAGTACATCCGGGGCGAGACCGCCGGACTCACCGATCACCCGCGGATCTCCGCGCCGGCCTCGCTGTCCAGCGTCCCCGGTCAGGTCGGGCAACCGCCAGGACCTGAAATACCTGCGGCCGGCCTCGGCGCCGGTATCGGACATCTGGCCGGCGCTGGACCGGAGCGGCCGGACTCGGGGCAAACCGTCCCGGCCACGAACGGCGGCGGAGCGTCGTTGCCGCCGACCCCTTGGGCGCGTGCCGCGCAGAAACCTGCCAGTCGTCACTCGAAGGCGGCGCCGCAGGTCACCCCCGCGCGCCGGGCCGGTGACACCACACCACCCGCGACCCCATGGTCCAGATCGACACCGACCGCGACCACAGCCGCCGCGATTGCACCGCCGGATGCCACGGCCCGCGGTCGGAAGCGTCCGAATAAGGCTGTCCCCGAGGACAAACCGGGCGATAGGTCAGAGGTCCGTGAGCCGACGCGCTAGATCGATGGTTCGGTCGGCCTGCTCGGCGCTTCGTCGGCCGAGTCCGCACGAGGCGGCCAGGTCGACCTGTCGGCCGAGTTGTTCCTCGACCAGATCACGAATGCCGCGAAGTTGGTCGAGATCGAGATCTTCGTGCACCAGTCCCGCGATGAATCGGACCTCTGCGGGTAGTTTCAGCTGGCGCAACGCCCGGTAGAACCTCGGCGAGACGCTCGGGGGTTCGTCCGCGGCGGCGAGCGGCACATGCACGAACTCCAGCGGGCGGTCGGCGGGCCAGCGCGCAACGAGTGCGTTCACCAGATGCACCAATGGCTTCACATTGCGCAGGCGCACGACTGAACGGTGGTTGTTATCACCCAGGCACAAATGGATACCGAACCGGCTGGCAGCCGGGGCACGCTGAGCGAGGGCGACGACACCCCGGGTCAGCAGCGCCGCCGCGATGGGCCGCAACGGTGTCGGCGTCCGGGTCATGAGCACGAGTTCGGCCGGGAGCTCGAGTTGAAATATGACATCGTCGCCGCCATCGGCGTGTATCGCCTGCATCTGCCGACCGAGCGCTTCCGCGAACGGCCGTCGGTGCCGGAAGCCGCCGATCGAACCGAAGGTGGGCAGCGCGTAGTCGAGATCGCCGGGAAGACCGACCTGGAACGACAACTCGGCGAGGCCGAATTGATCGCGGATGCGCTTGAAAATCGGGTATGCCTGCTCGAACATCATCGATTGCGGTAGGTCTATGTGCGCGGAGTCGAATTGATGGCCGCGGCGAATTCGATACCGCGGTAGGTCGTCATAGGATCGCCAACCGCCGAAACGCACCTGCTCGAGATCGGGATGGTAGCTGAGGCTGTCGACTACGGGAATGATCCATCTGCTGCGTTCGCCGATCTCACCGTCGGGGAGCGACCGGACGGACGTTCCGGTGCGGCTCAGAATCGTACGCATGACGTCCTCGACGTCGGTGCCCGGAATGCTGCCGACAAAATGAACCATTCGACCCATCGTCATCACTTCCTGTAGTGGATCCCCGCCAAAGTCGAGCACAGCGGCTTGCCACTGAACTTCCCGGCGGTGAGAAGAAGAACGACCCGGGTTCCCAACAGTGGGTGTACGAGGAAGTGGACCCGGGAACGGGGGCATAGCTTTGGATTCACTCGGAGAGAGCGCCTCGGCGAGGCTCTGGAAGGCATCATGAGCTCGGTTCAGGAGGAGTTTCGATGGTAGGAGATGCCCAGCGGGGGGACATTCTGTCCGGCGTGGGAGCGACGGCATTGGTGGTGGCCGCCGCGCGCGCGATCGAAACGGCCACACCGGACGGTTCGGTCCGCGATCCCTATGCTGCCGCATTTGTGCGAATCGCCGATCCGACCCCGTCGATGCCGGTAGTGCCCAGCGAGCCGGAGGACATCTGGACGATCAACGCACCCTACTTCGGGGTCCGTTCGCGGTATTTCGATGACTACATCACCAGATCCGGTTGCGGTCAGATAGTCGATCTTGCCGCCGGATTGGACACGCGTGCCTATCGCTTGACCTGGAACGAGGCTGCCACGTTCTATGAGCTGGATCGACATGGAGTACTCGACTTCAAACAGCGAGTACTCGATATTCTCCGTGCGGAGCCGTACTGCCGTCGCCGCCCGGTACCGGTCGAGTTTGCCGAAGAATGGGTGTCGGCGTTGATCGAAGCGGGTTTCGCACCGGAGGAGCCGACGGTCTGGATTGCCGAAGGTTTGTTGAACTACCTGCCGCCGGATGCGCAAGAGGCATTGTTCGAAGGTATCGATGAGCACTCCGCCGCAGGCAGCCGGGTAGCGGTAGAGGTGCTCGGTGAGCGAGGTAATTTCCAAGACATCAAAGCCAGCATGGGCATCGATCTCGAACCGATGCTGAACGCAACGAACCGGACACTGCGCCCCGAAGAATGGTTCCGTCGCCATGGCTGGCAGGTCACGGAGGCCAGCGCGCTGGATTTGTTCGACCGTTACCAGCGCGCGCCGAATTCGCTGCTCGATCCGTTTCTCTACAACAGTCGTTTCTTCACCGCGCACAAGGTGGCCGCTACGCACGACTCATGACGGTATGCGGTCCGCGGTGCGGATCGGCGCACCCTCACGGATGGTAGCCGCTCCATCGGCAAGTCAGCGCATTCGGTCGTTCCGGTTGCGAGCTCGACGATGACGATATCGGACCGCGCCGACGCTGGGGGACAACCTGTAAAGCGCCCAGGTCCTCGAGCACTTGCGCGCGAGAGTTCGTCTGCCAGCCGAAAGGCATCAGATGGACGCGCTCGCCGTACTCCTCCAGGCGTTCCGCGAGTTCGCGCAACACGTCGAGCATATCGGCGAGATCGGAAAGTGGGTCCGATTGTATAGTCACGAATGGCGATCCGGAATTGTCGACCGAATGGAAGTCGCCGTTGATCACGATATAGGCCGCACCGGTATCCTGTGCGATCCGCCGCACAGCCTGCGCCGCGGCCGCCGTCAGCGATGAATCACCACGCTCGACGTGCACCGTCGCTACGAGGCAATCGAAGAATGGCCGGCCGACCCCTATCGCGGACTGTCCGAGCGTGACGGCGCACGGTCCCGCCGCGGCCAGTGTGTACTCGAACACTTGGCAGCGTCGGCTATTGATTCTCATGGACGTCCGTCCGGTTGGCATTTCCGGCGTTTTCCGGGCACGCGGCACACCCCGAGATCCGTGTCGCGGTCGCGGCGGTGGTAGCCGAGGAACTGGTGCTTGCCATCGTTTGCTCCCGTCCGTTGTCGCTGGCAGCAAACGATCACATGCGGTAGCTGGGACCGGTCCCATGCCCCGGTGGCGGCAGCAATGCGCGAGTTGCCGCAGAAGTGACTCGGCGGTACGCCCAGACTGCGCTAGGGTCCGAAGTAGGAGGTTTTTCAGCCCCAGAACGGGAAGAAAATGGCAGTCGTCGGCGATCGAATCAAAGACCGATACACGCTTCGCGAGCAGCTCGGTACGGGCGGCATGGGCGTCGTGTGGCTGGCGACCGATGATGATCTAGATCGCGATGTCGCACTGAAATGTCCCCGTCTGGTCGACCGGCAATCCATCCGGCGGTTGCGGACCGAAGCCAGGAATGTGGCACGACTGCACCACCCCTACATCGTCTCGGTGTACGACTTCTTCGAAGAGGACTCCGCCTGCTGGCTGGTCATGGAATACGTGCCGGGACACAGTCTCGCGAAAGTCCTGCAGGAGCACGGCACGCTGCGGCCGGCTCGCGCGGCCACCATCGGATGGCAGATGGCCGAGGCTCTCGCGCATGCCCATGCACACGGCATCGCGCACCGAGACGTGACGCCGGAGAACATTCTCATCGTCGGCGACGATATTGCGAAACTAACCGATTTCGGAATATCGCAGGATCTGTGGGGCGAGGCCACCCGTACCGATGACGCCACGGTGCGGGGCAAACTGCCCTACCTGGCCCCCGAGGTCGCCCAGGGCCGGCCGGCCGATCTCGCCTCCGACATCTTCTCGCTCGGCGCGACCCTGTTCACCGCGGTCGAGGGGCACTCACCGTTCGGCAAAGTCGATCATCCGGCGACCTGGATCGCCCGGGCATCCGACGGCGCGATCGAGGAGCCGAGCAAGGGTGGGCTGCTGTCGGAGGTGCTGACCCAGTTGATGGCGCCGAATCCGAAGCGGCGACCGAGCGCGGCCGCGGCCGTCGAGTTGTTCAAGAAGGTCAATCCACCGGGTTCTCGAACGCTCGATCGAATCGCGCAATGGCGATCCGTGCGATCGGATTTCGAACGCCGGCGGCGCAGGCGAGTGACACTCGCCGCGGTCGCGGTGGTGCTGTTGGTGGCGGTGGTGGGTACGGGCCTGATCGTCGGCAGGTCGCATCACGTGTCGCCGGCCGCGCACCTGATCATGCTCGGCGACGCGCGGACCGCTGACCCGTGCGCCCTGCTGACCAGCCAATCGCTGGCGGGGTTCGGGCAGACCGTGCTGTCGGTCGACGAGGGCAACTTCGACAGGTGCGACTTGCTGGTACGCGTCGGCGGCCAGCTCACCGGCGACGTGAAGCTGCGTCTGCTGTCCGGCACCACGAGCCCGGATTCACAGATCCAGTCCAAACACGTCGGCAACGTCGACGTGCTCGCCGAGGCGGTCAACGACGAACGGTGCGAACGCACTATCGCGCTGGCCGACAGTAATCGCGTGAATATCACCGGACGCCGCGACGTCGACAACGGGCCGGATCCCTGCGCGCTCGTCGATGCCGCCACCGGCTACGCGGTCGAGATGCTCAATCGGGGGCCGATCCCGCGCCGTCCCGCTCCGCTGAGCGCCGAATCGCTGATTTCGGCCAACGCGTGTGCTCTCCTCGATGGTGCCGCGCTCGGCAATTTGCCCGGGATCGACGCGCTGCATCCGCTGCCGGGTTTCGGCAACTGGTCGTGCCGCTGGGCCAGCACCATCGACGGCGAGGCCCGGGTGGAATTCGACCGTCATCCGGCGCTGACCCTTGCCGAGGGGCATCCGATGACGATCGGCGGCTATCAGGTCTTCCTCACCCCCGGATCGGACGGTCCGGACCAGTGCGCGGTGCGGGCGGAGTATCGCCCGTACACGAATATCACCGGGCAGCCCAGGTTCGAAATAGTGGCGGTGAAAGTGCTCGGTACCGCGCCGATGACGCAACGCTGCGATATCGCCCAGGCCCTCATGACCGCGGTGTTGCGGGCGCTCGACCTCGGAATGCCGCGATGACCCCGCGGATGGGACCGGTCCCAGCCACCCGTGCGAGGCTAGCGGTCAGGCGACGATCAGACGGCGGAGGTATGCGGTGAACTCGATCCCCGACACACTGAAACCCCAAGGCGGACAAACGTTACCGGCCTCGCACGACAGCCTTGCCCGGGGTTTTCGCTCGCCGGTGCCCGGCACCGTTTCGGCATTGTCGTTGGCGGGTGGGGTGACCTTCGGGCCGAAGGAAGGGCGGACGATCCTGTTCGGCCGCAATCGCCCGGAGGTGCACGTCTGCCTGGGTGAGAGCGATCTTCGGGTCAGCCGTCACCAGGGCACACTCAGCTATGCCGACGGAAAATGGTGGGTCGGCAATACCGGCAGAGCCCCCATCCGGGTCGCCAGTTCGCGGCTGTTGATCAAAGAGGAGCAACCGGTACCGCTCGACATCGGATACACGCCGCTGTTCGTGCGTGGCGGTCGTAATCGGGAGCACCTGCTGGAAATCTTCGTGACCGGTTCGGACGGGCAACTGCCGGTTCCTCAATACGCCCAGCTCACCAAGCCGCCGGACGTGTGGCAGCTGAGTCCGGACGAGAAATTGGCGCTGGTCGCGCTCGGGCAGCGATACCTGCTCTACGAGACCCGGCCGCAGCCCTGGACGTGGGACGCGGCCGCGGCACTGCTGGCGGAGGTAGTGCCCGACGCGAGCTGGAAACCACGTCGGGTCGAGCACCTGGTCAACGGTGTGCGCGCGAGATTGTCCCGCGCCGGAGTGCCCGGATTGACCCGCGATGAGGTCGGCGAGCCCGTCGGCAATTCGCTCAACGACAACCTACTGCGCGAGTTGCTGCTGTCCACGACGCTGGTGTCCCGCGATCTCGAACTGCTCGACCATCATCCGGTCGGCGATGCCGACTAGGCTCGCGGGTATCCGAGTGTTCGCCGGATACCCGCGAGGACCGGCTGCTCAGCAACTCTCGCGCGCCGGTGTCAGCCAGTCGAAATGCGGCCAGATCAGATCCCGCGCGTGCCGGAAGGTCGTCACACCGGACTCGATGACATGCCGAAGACCGGTTTCGCTGGAGAACGGCAGGCCACGAGATTCGTGGAATACATCGACTTCGGTGTGCGGCTCCCGGGTGATCTGCTGGGCGAGGTCCGACCACAGGCCGCCGATGACGCCGCGGTCGCTACCCAGATAAAGGCTGAATTCGGCGGCTGATCGCCGTAAGGTGATATGGAAGAACAAGTCGTACTGCTTGTGTTTTTCGAGGTAGCCGAAGAATTTCTCCTTGGTGAAGTACCGGAACGAAAGCCCGGTTTCGGACAGGATGCTGCTCACGTTGTCGAGGTCGATCCGATAATCATGTTGCCCACTTCCACCGGTGAGTTCGACATAGCATGATAAATATCGATTGCCGAAATCTATCAGTTTCAAGACCTTCAGTAACTCGTTGTGCAACGATTCCCGTTCGGCCGTGTCTTCCATCGGATAGCCCCAGCTCCTTCGATGCTGATCTCGAAGACCAGATCGGATCAGCCTGTCGGCGACTGCGCGAAACATTTCGAGGATATCCGCACGGCGACCGACTCCCCAGCCGTGGGAATAGCTCAGTACCCCTTCGGATTCCTGGTCGGGTCCGCCTGCTGCACCAGCGCCTGTAGGTCGTGGCCGTCCCGTGCGACGCCGTACTGGTTGATCACGTACTGCATGCTTGCCGCGACGTTGGCGACGGGATCGGTGATGGACCAGGAAGTCCCGTCGACGTGATTGTGTCTGAACGTATCGGGGATCGTCTGGGTCAGGCCTCGGGAGGGGGTGCCGGCGGCGGCGTTGGAATCGGTGGTGTTGACGCTGTCCGGATCCCCGCCGGATTCCCGTTCGATCAGGACACGGTAGCCGCGTTTCCAGTTCTCCCGGGCCGCCGGATCGAAGATCCCGAGGGCGTCCAGGGCCTTGTCCATCGTGGTCTCGATGTCTGGTCGATGAATGCCCGCCGTAGGACTGCCATAAATCCCGCCGGGGCTTCGTGACGAACCGGCAGAAGAATAGCGGGCACGGGCGGGACTGGCATGCCGGATCTGCGGCGGACCGGTCATCGGGTATCCGCCACCGACACCGCTGCCATTGCCGATACCACCGCCATTACCGGCCCCGGTGGTGTTCCCATGCGCGGTATAGATCGGCGCCGCACTCGCGATATCGTCCGCCAATTTCTGCACACGGTCCGTCGCTCCTCGCATTGCGGTCTCCACCGTATCGACGGTATGGAAAACCGCATGGATGAGCGGCGCCTCGACAATGACCGGAAGATACTGTTGTCCTGGTGGTGGAGCCGGAGTGGCCCCCAATATTCCCTGCAGCTGATGGACCGCCGACTGGATGGTGGCGAGCGTATCTCCGGTGACGCCTCGTGTTTCGTATGCCGAGGTGTCCACGCTTTCGTCCTGCCTGCGCAGTTCGGTCTTGACCTCCTCGAGCGCCGGCAATTTCTCGGCGTTGTACGTCTCCGTCGTGGTCGAGACGTTCTGTGAATCGGCAAGGCCCTTGTCCCGCAACAACTGCTGGAATTCGGGCGCCTTGGATGGCGTGCCCGCTCCCAGCCGATCGACCGAGGTCTGGATCGTCTGCCTGGCCGCCTCGATGAGCGCGACCAGACCCGGTCGCGCGCCTGTCGGCGGAGACAGCTCGACCAGCCAGAAGTGGGTCATGGTTTCGGCCGCGGTCATCGGTCTGCCTGACACCCGGCTACCGAGTCGCCGATATCGACCGCGTGTACGAACCGCGCCATCTTTTCCTCGCTCGCTCGGAACAATCCGACCAGGCGGAAGCATCCACTTCCGTCAAATCAGTATCGAATATCCCCGACGCTGGGAAGTCCGCGGGAAAGGGTGTCGCCGGTGAAGGTTTTGTCGTCCCAGCCCGCGTAATCCTGCCAGGCTCGGATGTAGTCGGGAGAAAAGATGGGGCCGGGCAGACGCGGGATGTCGAAGGCGGCGACCATGGTCGGTAGGTGCGCGGCCAGCAAGGTCTGGTGCCGGAACAGTTCGGCGGCGACCTCGGCTACCTGATGCGGCGACATGTGCGAGTGCTCGGTATACCAGCCGCCGCGGGTGTAGATGCGTTCCAGCGCATAGGCTGCCGCCGCGGCGGCGGCCAGCTCGACCGCGGTCGGATCTTCGAGGTTGTTTCCCGCGGCGACCAGGGCGGTTGTGGCCAATCGTTCGGCGGTCGCGGTAGCCAGTTCGATCGCCGCTGCGTCCGGGCCCAGTGCGATGCCTGCCGATTCGTAGATGCCCTGTTGCAGTTCGGCGGAGATCGTCTGCTCGCGCTCAGCGAGGATGTCGAGGTACCACGGTAGCTCGGGTGTGTCCGGCAGTTGCAATGGTCGGCTGCCCATGGCGGCCTTTCCTGCGGTGACCTGCATGATCTGGTTCTCGCCCTCCGCCGTGATAATGGCCTCCAGGTTGCCGATCCAGTCCAGAATATGGTTGATGCGTAGCGATCCTTGCGCCGCGGCGCGCTGGCGGCACATCATCAGCACCTGGTGCGCGGTATTCGACAGCAGCGGCTTGGCGAGCATCGACCACAGCGCCTGCTTCGGATCGGTGGCGCCGGCGGAGGTCGCCCGGATGTCTCGCAGGCGCCTGCCCAGGGTGCTGGTCGCGTACACGGCGGCCACACCGGATACCAGGTCGCGCCGCACCGCGTCGCGATCGGCCATCCGGACCCGGCCAGGTCGGCGTTGGCGGGTGTAGTTCACCATCCCGGCCAGCGCGGCGCGGGCACTCGCGATCGCTGCGTTGGCAAGATCCAACCGGCCGTTGCCCAGGACACCGATCGCGGTATGAAACCGCTCGCGGGGCGAGAGGGCGCAGTCCAGGCGGCCGTCCGCGCTCATGCGCGCCCAGTCTCCGCCCAGTAGCGCGTCGCGTGGAATCCGAACACCATCGAACCTGATCAAGGCATGGTCCATCGGTGCGGACACCTTGTCCGGCAGCGCCACGATCTCCACCCCGTCGGCCGGACCAGGGGTGCGCAAGCGCAGCAGGAACGGAAGGATGCCCTCGTCGTGGCCGTCGATGATCAAGCGCGCGGTGACCACGACAGTCTTCGGCACGGCGGGCAAGGCCACGTTGGGCATGAACTTCACCGCGCCGACCGAGGGGGTGGTCAACCGGAATCCATCGATACCGGCGTCCCAGGTGGCGATCGTCTGCTGATCGGCGCCGTTGGTGCCGCCGAGTTCGGTCAGTGCGAGGACGCCGAGCGCGGCACCGGTATCCAGCTCGGCCAAGCACTCCTGCTGATAGGCCGAGCCATTGCCCAGCGCGAGGATCGCACCGATCGCGAGATCGAAGTGCCCGGTCAGCACCAGCAGCAGCCGGGGCGCGGCGACCTGGGCCCAGTCGCACAGCGCGCCGCGCAATTGAGGGTCGGCGGCGATTTCGCGGGCCGGGCGGCCGAGCCCGGTGATCACCGCGCGCAACAGATCCGGTGCGGCCGCGGTCTCTTGCGCGTAGGTCAATCCGGATCGCGGATGATCGGCGAGCCCGACGACGACGTCGCGGACTCGGGTGTGCAATTCGCCGTGCGTCCCGAAGATCACCTCGCGGAGCGCGGCGACGGTCGTTTGGGCGCCGGCATGCGGGATTTGCGCTGCTGCGGCGAACCGGTCGGCGATGAAATCTGGTGTTGCCATGGGGTATCCGCCCTGCCGACGGCTGACACGGCCTCACCGCAGCCCTGCGCCGTCTCTGATTCTATTGTGTTCGAACAAGATTCAGTGGAGCTGTCGCCGGGAATACGACCGGCAACGCCGCCAGCGCCCGGTGGAACGGTCCTGGTCGCCACACGAGCTTTTCAGCCGGCACCGCGAGCCGCAGTTCAGGCAGCGCATCCAGCAGTTGATCTATCGCGTCGCGCGCGATCTGGTATGCCGCCGAGCGTGCGTGCCTGGGGCAGGCGTGTGGACCCGCGCCCCAGCCCAGGTTCCAACCGTTGCCGGCATACTGTCCGTTGTTCATCGCCGGATCGTTGTTGCACGCGGTCATGCTGGTGATCACCGGTTGATTGGCCGGCAACCACACCTTGTCTACCTGGATGGGCTGGCGTGGATAGGTGATGCAGTAGTTGGCCAGTGGCGGGTCGGTTGCCAGTATTTCATCGAGCGCGGCGCCGGTCGGCGGCGCGAAGCCGATGCTGTTCTCGGTGAACCGGGCGTCGGTGAGGATCAGCAGCAGGGTATTGGTGATGAGATTTTGTTGCGGCTCGATGCCCGCGGCGTAGCAGGTGACCAGCTGGTGGATCATCTCCTCGTCGGTCAGTCCTGCGGGGTGATGGCACAATCGGGTGGCGATGTCGTCGCGGGGTTCCGCGCGTTTGAGTTCGGTGAGTTCGAGCAGCGCTTTGTCGAGCATGGTGTTGACCGTGTCGGTGTCGACTCCGTCGAACATCGCCGCACTGGCCGCGGCGACGCGATGGCCGATATCGGCCGGGCACCCGATGAGTTCGTTGAGCACGGCGAAGACGAGCGGCAGGACGTATTCGCTGATCACGTCCGCGGCGCCGGCCTGGCAGAAGGAATTGATCAGGGGAATCGCCAGCCGCTCCACGGTGGCGTGCAGCGCGTACAGATCGACGCCCGACAGCGCGTCATTGGTCGCCGCCCGATAACGCGCGTGCTCGGCGCCGTCGGAGCGCAGCGCGTTCGGTCGCCACTCGACCATCGGTAAGATCGGCAGATCGCTCGGCACGGTCGTCTGCCAGGGCCTGGGGTCTGCCGAAAAGTGCCCGGGATCATTGAGGATTCGGACCGCGGTGCGATACCGCAGGACCAAGGTCGCCGGCACGCCCGGATAGACGTCGACCGGAACGATGGATCCATAACGGTGTCGCATCGCGGCGTAGGCGATATGCGGATCGGCCGCGAATTCTTCACTGTAGAGCGATATTCGGGCGTCGGTGGGATTCTCGGACGGGGGCGAGACCGTACCGTCATGAGCTGAAATCTGCTGGGAATCCACAAGGTTCTCCTTGACCGAGGCGTGCAGGAGAGGATGGCGGAACTAGCGTCGATGGCCGATGTTAGCCCCGCGCAACACATTCCGGGCGCGGACGATCCCCAGCGCTGGGAAGGCGGTGGAACGTTCGGCCGGATCGGTCACCGCCGCCGGATCGTACTCACAGATCGGATCCTGGCGCGAAGACGCATTCGGCGAGCTGGGCGTACACCGACAGCGCCCGCCCGAATTCGCCGAAACCGCGCAGTGCTTCGGCGTACCGGAAGGCGACGTTGTCCGCTTCGGGATCATCGAGGCATTTGCTCACCCAGGACAGGACGAAATACGTTGGGCCGCTGGGCGATACCACCAGGATGTCGCGCAACCGCCACGGGTCGCCTTCGATGACCCGGTGTGCTCCGGCGCATTTTTCCGTGAGCAGTTCGGCAAGATACAGGGCGTAGGCCAAGCACGCGACCTCGCGCACCGGTTCCTCCTGCCGATTGCCGGCCAGCGACCGCAGCGCTTTCTGGACGAAAAAAACGCTGTAGTCGCTACCGTCCAGTTCGGTGGACGTTTTCTTGGCCGAATCGAGGAATTCGTACGCTTCGGTGAGAAGCTCTTCGCTCACCCCGCCGATGCTAGACATGTCCGGGCAACCCACGGTGCCCACGAACGGGAAGGCTCGATTCCGATTCGCCATCCGCGGTCAACGGCGGTGCGGGCGGAAATACGACCGGCAGCGCGGTCAGCGCGCGATGGAAGGGGCCGGGGCGCCACGACGGCGGGCCGGCCGAGGGATCGAGTCGTAGATCGGGCAGCGCGTCGAGAAGCTGATCGATGGCGTCCTGCGCGATCAGATAGGCGGCCGTCTGCGCCGGGCAGGAGTGGGCGCCGATGCCCCAGGCGAGGTGTGCGCGATTGCCGGCCTGATCGTCGGTTCGGATCGCCGGGTCGTTGTTGCACGCGGCCATGCTGATGACGACCGGCTGATTCGCGGGCAGCCAGACGTCGTCGACGAGTACCGGATGCCGGGGGTAGGTGATCAGCAGATTCGCCAGCGGCGGGTCATCGAACAGGACCTCGTCCAGCGCCTCCCGGGCGGAGAGGCTGCCGCCCATCACACTGCCGCCGAACCGTTCATCGGTGAGGACGACCCGCAGGGTGTTGGCGATCAGGTTGACCAGGAACTGGATTCCCGAATCGTAAACCTGAGCAACGTGATTGACCAGTTCTAGTTCGTTCAGCTCGGCCGGATGTTCGAGCAGCACCGTGGTGATGTCTCTGCCCGGTTCGGTCCGTTTGAGCGCGACCAGATCCGATAGTGCACCGGACAGCAGTGCGTCGCCGTTCTTCGCTTCGGCCCCCTCGATGCTCGCCACGGTACCCGCGGCGAGCCGCTGTCCGATCTCCGGTGAGCAGCCGAGCAACGCATTGACGACCTCGAATACCAGGGGGAACGCGTAGTGCTGGATCAGGTCCGCGGTGCCGATTCCGCAGAAGTCGTTCACGAGCGAAATCGCGATCTGCTCCACGACGGCGTGCAGTGCGTAGAGATCGATCGCGTCGATGCCTGCGGTGACCGCCTGCCGATAGCGGACGAAATCGGCTCCGGTACTTCGGCTTGCGGTGGGCCGCCATTCCAGTAGCGGCAGGATGGGACAGTCGGCGGGGACGCTCTGCTGCCAGCCGCGCGGATCGGCCGGGAAGTGCTCGGGATCGTTGAGGATGCGTACCGCGACGCTGTAGCCGATGACCAGGGTGGCCGGTACACCGGGGGCGAGGGCTACCGGCACCAGGGAGCGATATTGCCCGCGCATTTCCTGGTAGACGCGGTGCGGATCCGCGGCGAATTCCGGCGAGTACAGCGAAACCCGCGGGCCGTCGGAATCGATCGGTGAGCCATGCCGGAGCGGACGCGCGTCGGCGGCTTCTCGGGGCAGCGGTGTACTCACGAACGAATCTCCCTCGGTCGCCATCGGCTCAGAGCTGGTTGACGCACACGACGAATCGACGTTGGTCGTACACGAATCCGCGGTCACCGGTCGGGCAGCTGTTGACGTCGGTCGTTCCCACCTTGACGTCGAGCACGCGGACCGCGCCGGTCGAGCAGGTGGTGTGTTTGGGTTCACTCCGGACATCCATGCAGCCGCCGACTACCCAATCGATGTCGAGGCACAGCGCGCCGTGGTCGGTGGTGCTCGATCGGTCCGCGTCGCTCGGGCATTGATCGTTCTCCGGCGCTTGACCGACGACGCGGTAGGCGGCGTCGCCGGTTCCACAGGTGGCCTTCTCGACGGCGTCGGCGTCGAGCGCGACGCAATCGCCGACGCCGACCGCGACGGCCACCGCGTCCGTGGTGGACGATGGCGGCGTGCTGGTGCTCGACGTGGTCGTAGGCGCGCCGTGCGTCGAGATCGACCGTTCCGTCGATCCGGTTGCGCTACTCAGTGTTCGAGAGGTCGGCGGATGGCCGAGCGGCGGTCCCGGCTTGGACTGCCCGGCTTCGGTGGACCCACCCGCCGAGATCAGCGCGACCACCACCGCAAAGCCGGTCAGGGTGATGGTGAAGGCCGCCAGCGCGGTTTGGCGATGTTTTTTCGAGATACGAGTGCTCACGATTTCCGGGACGGTACAGCGCGCGATGCGGCGTCTCCAGGGCTGGGAACAATGGCTGGAATGTTTGCCGGAGCGGGGCGGTTACCCGGTGGGCCGACGGCTGTGCTGTAGGTGGACGGCGACGCGTTCGTACCGAACCCGCAGCTCGGCGAGCCTGTTCCAGGCCGCAAGGGCCCGCTCGCTCGATGCCCCCTCGTTCTCTTCGCGCTCCAGGGCCCGGACCGCGGCCGCGGCCATCTTATCGATCAGCACGCCGAGCGATTCCGTTCGAGCGCGTGCGGCGGCAGTGTTCGTGGCGCCGTTGGACGGTTCCGCGAAACCGGCAATCCATCGATCGATTCCGACGATCACTTCCGCACGCAGGCAGTCGATCTCGCTCGAATTCAGGGGATAGTCGCGGCGATCGCGATGCAGTCGAACGAGATGTCGCGCAGCGCAACACAGCGGTCCATCCACATACTCACCCTGTAAGGCTTTGGCAATCGAATCCGAGCTCGGTAGTGCGCCTGCCGTATCTCCGTGTGCCATTTCCATGGGCCGGTCCTGCGGGTCAGGAGCGGACCTCGAATGCCGGTTCGGCAGCTCGCATGCGGTACCGCTCGTGACTCCCAGCGTGAACCTCGTTGTCCGGTCGATATTTCCCAGCGTTGGGAAAGGTCAGGTGATCGGCGTGCGCAGTGTTCCCAGCGGTGGTGACCGGTTGTCGGAGCGGTACAGTCTCGGGCCATCCAGCCGTGTCGCCCGGCCGCTGCCTGAGTTAAGGAATATGGATGAAGCTCGGTACTTTGACCGTCGCTGCCTGCACCGTCACTATCGCATTGGGAGTCGGCGCGGGTACCGCGGATGCGGAGCCGGCGAAAGCAATCCGCGAAATAGCCACGACCGGCATCGAGCACGGAATCGGCTATCGCACCGTACTCGCCGACTCGGCGAAAACGAGCACGACTGCGGTCACCAGGGGGCGATTCGAAATGAACGATGACGGTTCGACCGTATTGCTCGAGACCGAGACCGGTGCCGTCGTCGCCGAGATCCCGCTCGCGTTCGATATCGGCGGACATCGGTTGTCGGCCGGCCAGGAGATAGGCGACTCCGGGCGGACTCTGACGCTCACGGCGAAAGCCGTGGACCGGGAGATCGGGGAGATGCGGCCGGTCGATTCGATGGCTCGGCTCATCGCCGCGATCAATAGCAATGTGGTCGGGATGGTAGTGGGTGGGACGCTCGGTGCATTGATCGGGGCGGTGCTGGGGCTCGGATTCTTCAGCATCATCACCGGACCCATCGGTCTGATCGTGGGTGCGGTCGCGGGCGCTTTCATCATGGGCGGACAGCCGTTCACGGACGCGGTATTGGGTGTAATCAATGGCGAATCCTGACGGCGTGAACGGTCGGTAGCGTTCGAATCGTTGCGGGTTGCGAGAAATATACTGTACGTTGCGCGTACGGTTGATCTCGGTTGTGTAAGTGCTCTTTTCTGCTGTTGCGATCGAGCATTCACGAGGCACCGGCACGTACGGCAGTGGGATAGCTGTGCCGAACCGGCCGGAATGTGCCTGGAAGCGTGTTCGGCCGCTGGCGTCGATCATCGATTTGATCGATTTCGGCGGACCGATCGGCGTATGGTCGCAGTGCGTCCGGGGCCCCATTGATGACCCCGGATGTTAAGGTGCGCAACGCTTTCCGCGGTCATGAGTCATCGTGAGAGATCGGGTGGTCTGCTGTGTGCCGCTGGCAGCGGCGCCGCTGAACGCCCACCGTGCAAATAAATAGGTTGTGCGCCCGAAGATCATGCCGAGTTCCGACATGTATAGGGCTGTACTAGCGATATCGATCTGGACGAGTGGTCATTATTTCAATAGTTGAATTCGACACTTTGAATTTACCGGATAGTGTTGCTGAAAAATCGCCGTGCGCTTTATCAGGTAGACAGCAGCGCTCTCTAATAGCTAGACTCTCCATGTGTTACCGGTCACGCCCTCAGGGTTAGCAATCGGAACCGCTGAGCGAGATGGCCTGTGAATGCCGCGCGGTCCCGCTCTTCCTGCGATAGTCCGTCGGTATTTCGGAGGTCGAACTGATGTTGCGGAATCTTTACTGTATCCGGGGGGTTGGTCGAGCGAAGCGCGCGTATTGTGACCCGCTGCGCTATCGCACGTATGGTTTTCCGGGGTGATGATTGTGGAAGATTATTCAGTCACTCCTTTGCTGCATAATCGGCCGTTGCTTGTCGAGGGCGCCGACGCGCAGTCACTCGCTCCATTGGTCTCCGCCCAGGACGTGCTGTCCGCGCTCTACGACCGGCCCGTCGCCGACCATCCGATCGTGCGTTGGGCGCGACTGCTCGCCGATGTACACCGGACCAACCGGCCGGCCTGCGGGCACGACCTGGTCCACGAGATCGACGTATGGATCGAGCTACACGTGCCGCAACATCGTCAGGGCGCCGCCCTGCATACCGAGACGTTGGGGTCGGTCATCGACCGAATCGTCGTCGCTCAGGCCCGGGTGACGGACGCACTCGCTGCCCAGGAGTGCGTGGATACCATCCGAGTGCATGCCGCGTGGCATCGCCTCGCCGAGTTGGTCGACTCGTACAACGACCTGGTGCGCGAAGTGCTGCACGGGACACGTCGGCTTCCGTCGCCCGCGGGCGAACAATAGGATGCCTACCACGCAGCTGCGCATCGAACGAATCAGCTTGCATGACCGTCGATTTCGGCAGGGCGTCCGATGGGAACACGAGCTTACCGGTGGCGCCGGTGGGACCGCCGTCGCGGAGCTCGTCCGGTCGGCCGGATGGCGAACCGAGGCGGAGTATTACCTCGCCTTCGACGCCGATCCGTGCCCGGCGGTACTGCTCGGCGCGCTCCGCTGGCACCCGCAGCCGGTCGGTGGCGCCGGCGTCGAGGCCCGAACGGATGTCGTTCCGGTCCTGTCGGATCCGGCCGCGAACCTGATTTTCGCGGAGTGGCGCCGACGTCTTGCCGCTACCCCGCCCGATCTGCTCGCGCAGGTGATGACCCACGTGGTGCGGGATTCGCCGACGCCGGCGCTGGGCGCGGTCGAGCGGGTCTGGACGCACGCGATCCGGTGTCTGAAGAAAGAAGGCGTACGGTATGTGATCGTCCGCGCGGCCAGTCAGATTTTCGAATTCTATCGGCTACTGGTGGGAGATGTGATAGTTCAAGTAGGTCAGTCGTCGCCAGGGTGTCTCGGCAACTCGGAAGTCATTGCGGTGATCGACATGTCGGCACTGCGCGGGATGCGACTACGCGACGATGTGGAGATGCCGCTGACCTGAGCATCATCGCTCCGCGCTCGCGGAGATCATCCGCTCAATGGCATATCCCCCACCCGGAACGTTGTATCGGCCCCGTATGCGCGGGGATTCCGGAGCGGTCCGGTTCGTCGGCCGGGGCAACCGCACCACGGGTGGGAAGGTTTGCTCCGCGCAATCGGATACTTTTGGTGTCCATGAAGCGGTCCGACGCGTCGAGGGGGTGTGTCCAGCTTGTCAGCCGTAACGCAGGAATCGACGGCATCCGCCTTGTCCTTTAATTTGGTGAACGAACCTTGGATCCCGGTCTTACGGAATAGAAAACAGACAGAAGTCTCGCTGGCGGATGCTTTTCGATGTGCCGACGAAATCGAGCTGGCCGTCGCCGACCCGCTCGAAACGGTGGCATTGGTGCGGCAGGTGCTGCTGCCGATCTATTGGCGCAGTGGGGTCGCGCCGGCCGACGAACGGAAGTGGGCGGCGTGCTGGGCCGCTGGGCGGCTCTTCGTCGATGCTCGCGACGGTGCCGTGGCGCCCTCGGACGAGCGCCTCCGCCAGTACCTGCGGCGCTTTCACTCGCGCTTCGATCTGTTCGGCGTGGAGCCGTTCGCCCAGACGCCGATGCTGCGCACTCCGGGCGATGACACCAGAACAGCCGCGGCACTGGTGCTTTCGACCCCGTCGGGAAATACTGTGCCGCTGTTCGGGGTTCGCACCGATGCCGAACCGCCCACGTTGTCTCCGGCGAAGGCGGTTCGGGCGATGCTCGCGCTGCAATGCTGGGATACCGCGGGTTTGAAATCCGGCGCGGTCGACGACAATTCCGCGAGTGCGGGCAAGTCTTACGGCAATCCGGTCGGCCCGCTCGGGCATTTCGGCGTGGTTGTCCCGCTCGGCACTACTTTGACGCGAACACTGCTGCTCAATACTTCCATCGCGGGAAAAGGGCTGGACCGCAGCGATATTCCACCGTGGGAGGACGCTTGCCGAACGGGCGTCTGGACAAAGCGGCCCGCGATCGGTCCGATCGATGTGCTGACTTGGCAATCGAGGCGAGTTCGGCTGATTCCCGAATACGGGGAAAACGGGCCGGTGGTCCGCCGAGTCGTGGTCACCGGGGGAGATCGGTTGGCGGAGTTGCCGATCGAGTACGAGCCGCACGCGCTCTCGCGCGTCGACACGATGACCGGGCGGGCGAATCCGCGCCGGGAACAATTGATCCGGCAATCTCCGGGACGGGCGCTGTGGCGGTCCCTGCCCGGCTTGCTGGCCACCGAGGGCCCGGCCGCGGACGGCGTCCGGTCGTCGAAATTACTGCGGGAGTTGGCATCTCGGTGCAAGCAGCGGATAGTGACCCAGGACGCGGTGATCAGATTGCTCGCTGTCGGAATGGCGTACGGGACGATGTCCGCGGTGGTCGAGGATGTCGCGAGCGACGAGATGAGCCTTCCTGCCTCGGCTTTCGTGCCGGACTCGCCGGTTCAACGGGCAATCGTGGCGATGACGGTCGAGGCAGAGCGGCTGCGCCGGGCGATGGTCGCACTCGACAGTGAACTGCGTGCGGCCGTCGCGGCCAAACCTCGGTCCCATGACCTGGGTGACGACGTCGGCGAGAACTTCATGCATCAGTTCACGCCGCTGGTGACACAGGTCGTAGGAGTGTTGCGGCGACATCCCGAGGCCGTCCGCCCCGCACTGGCGCTGTGGCGTGAACAGGCCGACGCGTTGAGTCACGAGTTCGCGGCGGCGCTGATCGAGGCCGCGTCGCCGCGCGCCTACCTGGGTATCTCGCGGCCGAGTGCGACCGCGAACAGGTCGTATCGGCACAACCTCAGCACAGCGTCCTGGCGATTCGATCGGGCGGTCGCGGAAGTCCTCGGCGCGAGCAAGGACGTCTCCGCATGAACGAGCGACGCGATGTGCCCGGCAGCCATCGTTTCTGGCACGGCGCCGGCGAATGGGTCGGCGGTTGTCCACCGCACACCGCGCTGGTCACGTTGCGCATGGCGGTCGGCAGACAGCCCGGCGCGGTTCCCGCGCTGTGGCCCTACTATCGGACGCTGGACGAGGCGGGACGGATCACCGACGAGTTGTGGGCCGAACACATCACTCTCGGATTGTTCGCCATTCACCAACGATCGAGACGAGTACCCGCGCATGCGAGCGGGGTCGAGTTCGCCACCGTGCTCGGACGGCTTCGGGTACACGAGGTCTCGTCGGTGGGCGGGCTGGATCGCCGCTTCGCCGCCGCCGTGACCAGCAACTCGCGGGCCGAGGTAGCCGACCATCTGCGTAGTCTCATCACTCGGCTACATGGGGTGCCACGCAGCAGCTTCGACTACGACCAGCTGTACCGGGATCTGCGCGACTGGGAGCGCCCCGGATTGGTACCGGATATCCGACGGCGTTGGGGCGCGCGCTTTTTCACCTTCGAACGATCGATTTCGCCACCGTCCGCAGCGGCGACCATCGACGCACCGAGCGGAGAGCCTGCAGGAGTTCCAGATCAATGACCAATACCTTTGTCGACGTTCATATTCTGCACAGCCTGCCCCCGTCGAATGTCAATCGAGACGACACCGGCAGCCCCAAACACGCCCAGTACGGCGGGTCCAGGCGAGCCAGGGTGTCGTCCCAGGCGTGGAAACGCGCTACCCGTGTGGCGATGTCGAAAGATGGGCAGGGTACCCCGCACGACGGGTCGACCCGAACGAAACGTATTGCGGCGCTGGTAGCCGTGCGGTTGTGCGAGCAAACCGGCATCGATCAGGAGCCGGCGGCCAAGATCGCGAACGCCATGCTCACCACCCTGCACATCAGCCCGGGGCGGCGGCCTTCGGAGACCGCGTATCTGCTGTACTTCGGTAAGGCACAGGTCGACCGGATCGTCGCGCTGGTGGCCGGTCGCGTGACCGAACTCGTCGCGCTCGATGACAAAGCGCTGATCGCCGCGGTGGCGTCGCTGCCGGTGAAGGAACAACTCGGCTCCGGCCATCCGGTCGACGTCGCTCTCTTCGGCCGGATGATCGCCGAGATCCCGCAGCTCAACGTCGACGCCGCCGTGCAGGTCGCGCACGCACTGTCCACCCACAGTGTCGAGACGGAGTTCGATTTCTACACCGCGATCGACGACGAAAAGCCCAGGAACGAGGGCACCGGCGCCGAAATGGTCGATGCGCGCGAGTTCAACTCCGCGCTCTACTACCGGTACGCGTCGGTTGGCATGGATCAGTTGATCGATAACTTGGACGGCGATATCGACGCGTCGTTGCAGGCATTGCAGCGGTTCATCCCGGCGTTCGCGAAATCGCTGCCCGGCGGCAATCAGAACAGTTTCGCCCACGGCACCGCCCCGTTCCTGACCAGCGTCGTGGTGCGGAACAGCCCGGTCAACCTGGTCTCGGCGTTCGAGCGACCGGTCCACTCCGACAACGGGATAGCGGTCAAATCGGCGGTCCGGTTGGCCGCTGAGTTCGATGAAGTCGCGCGCACCTGGGGATATTCGTCCATTGCCACCCAGTCGACCTATCCGGCAGATTACGCGCCGCTGTTGGAGAACATCCTGGGCGCGCCGCTTCCGTTCCTCGACGCGACCTCGGCGGTGATCGGTACGGTTGCGCAGTGCCTCGGCGGTAGCGATGTCTGACTCGACCGGATCGCCGAACAGCATGGTGCTGCGGCTGGCGGCGCCGCTGCAATCATGGGGCGGGCACAGCGAATACAACCGGCGGGAGACCGCGGCGCAACCGACCAAGAGTGGCGTCGTCGGATTGCTCGCCGCCGCCGCGGGATATCAGCGGGGCGCCGATCTGCGCGAGCTGGTGCGGCTGCGGCTCGGCGTGCGGGTGGACGAACCCGGCACGCTGCTGCGCGACTTTCATACCGTCAGCGACTACCGGGGCCGCCCGCTGCCCGCCGCGGCGGTGAACGCGAAAGGCGAGCAACGGAATTCGACGCTCAGCGGCCGGCCGAAACTGATCCATGTGACGAAGCGGTTCTATCTCCAGGACGCGATCTTCGTGGTCGCCGTGAGCGGTGACCGGGTGCTGCTCGAAACGCTGCGAAACGCGCTGCGCCATCCGGTCTTTCCGCTCGCGCTCGGACGGCGGAGCTGCCCGCCGACGCTGCCGCTCGTCCTTGACCCGGCCGAAGGCACACTGTGGGAAGGAGATCCGATGACGGTGCTGTCGGCCGTGCCCTGGCAGCCGCGGGCGACCCGGCGGTGGAACGCCGATCGCCTTGCTCCGGCGTACCGGGTGTTGTCGATAACGGTCGACGATCCGGTCGGCGCGGATACCCGGCGAGACGTGCCGGTCAGTTTCGCGCCACGCGATCGCGGTTTCACCATGCGACCCGTCACGGAGAGCTGGGTGCGGGTGCCGACGTTGATCGACGGCGCCGCGCCGACTCCGCCGCCCTCGTGGTTCACCCTTTTGGACTGAATGTGTCGTACCTGTCGCGTATTTGGCTCAATCCGCTGCGTAGCGGAGCTCAGCGCCTCATCCGAAACCCACAGGCCGCTCACGCCGCCGTGCTCGGCGGTATCAGTGCCCAACCACTCAACGAACGGGTGCTCTGGCGGCTGGACCAGGATTCGCCACACCGCTCGTCGTTGCTCGTTCTGTCGCGCTCGAAGCCGTCCTGGGATCACATCGTCGAACAGGCCGGCTGGACCGGCGCCGAGACGCCGCAGGCGATGACCAAGTCGTATGAGCCAGTTCTCGAACGGGTGGTAGAGGGAGCCGCTTTTCGCTTCAAACTCCGGGCCAGCCCGACCTACGCGACGAAGAAGATCGCCAAGCCCTCCGAATCGCAGCGGCGGCAGCTGGCCAAACCGCGGCCGCGCGGGGTGCGGCTGCCGCACCGCACGGAGGAGCATCAGCTCGCCTGGTTCATGGAACGGGCGGTGCCCCGATGGGGTTTCGCGATCGTGTCGACGGAGCGGCACGAGCCCATGCTCGCCATCACCGAACGGAGCCGGGTCACCTTCCGGAAGGGGGATCGGCTTAGCCAGCAGGTCACCTTGCACACCGCGGTATACGAAGGTGTGCTGCGGATTACCGACCCGGCACTCGCTCAGGTCAGCCTGCTCCAGGGGGTTGGCACCGCGCGCGGTTACGGCTGCGGTCTCATCTCGCTCGCACCCCCGCCACCAGGAGCCGGGTAACCGGCCCCGGCCCGGAGAGCCCCCGCGCATGCGGGGCGGCAGCGGGCGGCTGCACCGACGGTTCCACATTGTTGATGGACAATCCCCGCAAGGCGAGGCGGCAAACGCTCGGTATCGGTCTACGGATCATCCTCGCCACGCGAGGCGACCACCGCGGCCATCGTCTAGTACGGATAATCCCCGCGATGCGAGGCGGCGAACGCGGCATCATCTAGTCCGGATGATCCTCGCGAAGCGAGGTGGTCAACGTTCGATCGGTCATTGTCTCGTACGGATGATCCCCGCCGTGCGGGGCAGAGATTGTTTGGTACCGATAACCATGGAGCACCCTCGCGCCGGCGAGGCGTTGCCTAACGGCCTCGGGCACCGCCCGACGAGCCGGCGTGGTCGGCGGCCGGGTGACTCGAGTGGTCGGACGCGCCGGCGGAGGTCTGCGATTCCGTTTTACGTTCCGACTCGGCCGAACGAACCGCCGGCGACCCATCGGAAGGTGACGGCGCCGGGTGCTGGTCCCGCGTCGTCGCGCCGGCGTCGGCCGCCGGCGGGCCGGACCGGGAAATCGTCCCGGGCTGCGTGGGCTCGGTCCGCGTTGCCGCGGTCCCCGGCGAATCCTGTGCTGCGCCAGCGATTTCCGCGATGTCATCCGAGTGGCGTGACGTGCTGTGTGGCGTCGGGCCGGCCTGATCGGCCCGCGGCCGGGCAGTTGGCTCGTCGGGGAGTTGCGCCGGCGCCGCGGCCGCGACGGTCGATTGTCCGGGAACCGGCAGGGCGGCGGGCTGGTCGAACGGGAGTGGATTGACGAAATAGGCGGGGTCGGCGTACGGACGGCGGTGGTGTGCGCCGGATGCCTCGCGCACATACCGATCGTGCTGGAATTCGGCACCGGACTCGGCTATCGAGGGCCTCTGTTCGAGGCGGTCGGAGACCGGTGTGATGAACAGGCCGTAAGCCGAGTGCTTGGGCATGGTCGCCGGGGCAGGCGGCGAGACCGGATCGACCACCCGGAAGGTGAGGTCGTCCGGGTCCAGGGCGGTCCGGGTATCGGGAGGTACCTCGATGCTTGCCGCTCGGTCGTTCGTTGCCGACCGCCCGGCGTCCGCCGATTCGCCGAGGACGACGACCGCGGCCACAGTTATCGCGGAAACGACTGCGGCACTGGAGAAAACGGCCAGCGCCGGGGCCGGCCGCCGAGCGCTGGAGCCGATCGGCGCCGGACCACCGGCCGCGAGGAGGGCCGCTCCGGCGGCGACACTGTGGCCGGGGTCGGTCGAGATCACCAGGGGCAGGCCGAGTTCCGCGAGGACGTCGGCGACTTCGGGTGGCCGGGACGCACCGCCGATCAACAGGATCCGGGTGACATCCGACAGCGCGACGCCCGCCGAGCGAACGCATCGACGGACCACCCCGAGCGAGTCGCGCACATGGGCGGTCCGCAATCCATCGATGTCGACCATCGCCGAGAGCGCCGCCGTGCCGGCGGCTTTCGGCCGGATGAGATCGGCGTAGCGCGCGATCATCGCGCCGAGCACGCGTCCGCCGAAGTCATGGGAGCGGACCGTGTGCAGGATCGTCGGCACATCGTCGCGGTCGCGACCGATACGGGCGACGGTGACATCGAGACAGGTCGCGCCCAGATCGTAGATCAGCAGACAGCCCGGTTGTAGTGGGCCGTACTCGGATTCGAGCCACGCGAGCGCCGCGATCGGCTCGGGCACCAGCCGGACGTCTCGGTCCCCGGACAGTGCGAGCGACTGCCGTAACCGCTCGACCTGCTTGCCCGAGTACACCGCCGGATAGGCCAGGACACCGGCATCGTCCCCGGCGGCCTCGACCTGCCGCAATCCACGCGCCACGGCGGCGACCAGGTCGGCCTGTGCCCAGATGCGCCCGCCGACGATCACCGGTTCCTGCGCACGCGTCAGATCGGCGAAATCGGTGACGGCCGAACTGAATTGCGGAATTCCCGGGATGCGCGGTCCGCCGTGGTCGAAGGTCAGCGCGGTCCGCCGGGTCCGAACGACCGGACGGGCGGACACGCCGGCCACCGAGGCTGTCATCGAGTTCATCGAACCGATACTGAAACCGAGACCCTTGGTCATCTGCTATCCCATCGACAGAGCGTACGGCCGGGATATCCGGTCACCCGGGCACACGGCCAACCCCTAGTGAACCTGGCGCGCAACGCATTCCTCAGCGCTGGGAATACTGTTCAGTCCGGCCCGGGGCGGTGCCGGATCCGTGGCTG
Source organism: Nocardia colli (assembly GCF_008704205.1). Classification (GTDB taxonomy): domain Bacteria; phylum Actinomycetota; class Actinomycetes; order Mycobacteriales; family Mycobacteriaceae; genus Nocardia; species Nocardia colli. Next base: position 43,130 of record NZ_VXLC01000031.1, read on the forward strand.
GATCACCGACAGGCGGGCGCCCAGCGATCGGTGACCGCGGACGATGTCGCGGCAGAGCTCGTCGATCGTCTCCTTGCGCACGTCGGGCATGGTGGCGATGCGCGCTCGACCACCGCCGGTGCTGAGGTGGTATTTCCGGCAGATCCATTCCTCCGGGCGATCGAAGATCACCGTGGTCGACCAGCGGTGACGGACGGGATGGAGCCCCGCCTTGCCGAGCTTCGCCGCCGCGTATTCGGCGACGCCGAGCGCTTTTCTGGCACTGAGCGCCAAGCCCGCTACGCCCTTGGACGCCAACGCATACCAGAGCAGCAGGCTGGGTAGTCCACTGCCGGCGAACTCGACAGGACGATCGGCCGGATCGAGGGCCGCGTGATCGACCGGCTCGACTCGGCTCAGCGCCACCGCGGCGGACATGGGTAGCCCCAATGCGCGGTCCATCCCGATGGTGATGCTCCCGACCTCCTTCTTGGCGAAGCCCCACGACTCGGGATCCGCGATGAACGGAACGACCAGGCCGGCCCCCGTGGCGTCGACGTGCACGCTGACCCGGCCCGCCCCGGATGCCGCGGCGATGATCGCGTCGACGTCATCGATGGCGCCGTCGAGAGTGCCGGCCGACGCGACCACGACGGCGCCGCGCCCGGCGTCGCGCCAGCACTCGCGGGCCAACGCGTTGACGTTGAGCTGTCCCGCACTGTCGACGGGGACGACAACCAGCCTTTTGCGCATGAGCTGTGCGCTGTACCGGACCGACGGCGGAGCCGCGGTACTGCAGTAGATGGTCGCCGCGGGTAGCAGCCGGCACCCCCGGTCGAGCCCGAACAGATTGGCCTCGGCGCCACCACTGGTGACATAGCCGTGGACGTCCTCGTATTCACCATTGGTCAGGCGGATCGCCAGGTCGACTATCGCGCGGCGCATCAGGGCGGTCACCCCACCGCCGGTCCCCGCGCCGACTCCGGTGAGATAGGCGGCGGGGATATTCAGCAGCGTGCTCATATCGCTGAGCCGGAAACTCGGCGCGGTCATTCGATCTTCGTTGCCCGCAGGCAGCGCGTCGGCGAGAAAATCCTCCAGTTCATCGAGCAATTCCTGCTCGGAGCGCCTGGCTTCATTGATCGCGTAGTCGTCCGAAAATCGATGGTCCACTCGTACTGCCTGCCGTAGTCCTGAATAGTGCCGGCTTGTGACTGGCACGCCGGAAAGGCTAGCAATTTCGTGGCGCACGTCCCGTGGCCCGGCTTACCAGCAACGGGAGGCCGCTCAGGCGGCGGTGCCCGCCACTGTGGTGTCGGCCAGCCCGGCGACGATCTGCGCGATATCACTGCCGGCGCGCAGGGCCGCGGCTTGGCGGGCCGCTCCGTTGCCGTGCCGCCGCACCGCGGCGACCGTGTCCGAGACGAAGGCACGGTCACCCGTCTCTTCCAGGATCGGGCCGAGGTACTCGATCAGCCGGTGCAGCAGGACATTCGTGGGAACCGCCAGTCCGGTGCTCGGGTCGAGTCCGTCCCCCTCGAGTCCGAATCGGGCGGCTTTCCAATATGCCGCACTCAAGAGCGTGTGGGAGATCACCGGAGGCGGTATTCCCTCGTCCATCGATAGCAACGCCGAGATCACCAGTGCACGCACGAGAGCGGCGAGCAGCGCGGTCTCCTCGGCGGTGGCGGGCACATCGCTGACCCGGACCTCGACCGTGGGATACTTTGCCGATGGGCGGACGTCCCACATCACCATCCCGGCATCCAGGATGGTGCCACTGGATATCAGCGTGCCGACCAGGGTGTCGTAGTCGGCGACCGAATCGAAGAAGGGCGGCGGTCCGCACACCGGCCATCGCCGCAGCAGAATATTTCGCCAACTGGCGAAACCGGTGTCCACGCCGCGATAGAGCGCGGAGTTCGCCGTCAGGGCCAGCAAAGTCGGCAGCCACGGCCGAAGGTAGTTACCCACCTGTACCGCTGTCTCCCGGTCCGGGATCGCGACGTGGATATGACAGCCACAGTTACCCTGATCGTAGGCGAGCGGGCCGAGCATTTCGATGATCTTCGTGTAGCGCAGGGTCTCGACAATGGGGAATCGGTAACTGCCGGTCGGCGGCAGGCCTGCGGCGAGCAATCGGATATTGCTGTCGCGGGCGCATTTCGCCGTGATCCGGCGTGTCTCGCGCAGTTCTTCGAGCAAATCCGGGATGTGGGTATGAATACGGGTTGTTGCTTCTACCTGGCATTTGTTCAGTTCGAATTGAAGATCGACTCCGGCGACCCGCGCCCGCTCCTTTACCTCGAAACTCTTGTACACTGGTCGTCCGGTCAGTGGATGGGTGAGCAGAAACTCCTCTTCCACGCCGACAGTCGGGTAGTGCGCATCCATTTCCATAGGGTAGAGCGCGTTATTATCGCGCCGACTACCCAGCACTGGGAAGTTTAGGCGGGTAGTGGATTGGGTACGCGTCGAATTCCGCCGTGCTGGAACAGATTCGGCGGGGCGCCGGATCTCGGTCCACTCGTATCGCCAACTCTGGGAACAACCGTAGACTGAGTTTCTGATTCCTGCCGCCGTCGCGGCGGGTGGTCGACTCAGGAAGAACTTCTCGATGCTTCGTTCGCGATTCGATAACTACGCTGATGCGCTCGGCCCGCCGGAGCACCGATATTACGGGTCGGGGTACAAGCGAGTTTCTCGATATTTGACCGATCTATCCGTCGCCCGATCGAGCCTGCCCGGCAGTACCTCCACCGCGGTGGCGCGTTTGATCTGGTCCGAGGATTGGACGGCCCGGAATTATGCCGGCTTGGTTCCGCGCGTGAGCGCCGTCGACGCGTTGATCATTGCCGCGGCCCTGTGCGAAGCGGTTATTGTTCGCGCCAGAGATCTGACCGAGACAGAGGCGAGCACCATCTGGCTGCGGCGTGTCCTCATTCGTAGTTCCGGGCTGTGCCCGGCAGACACCAAACGAATCCGCGTGCGCGTCGTCCTGCTCAATGTGGTCGAGGGGGACCTAGAGGTGGAAAGTACCTACCTGTTCCGGGTCGGTCCATTGACCGGAGCGTTGACCCTGGCACACCCGCCGGGCGCTGTCTGGATTTCGTTCCAAGGTTCCGAGGTGATCGATGAGTTCTATTCGATCTATGGACTGCCGGGCAGGCATCACTACCTTGAGGGGTTGACCAGCCATGAGTTGACGGCGACCTCGTTAGTGGTGGACGAGACGCAGGCCCGGGTCACCGCAACCCAGCAGATATCGGCGGCTACCGCGGCGACGCCGTATGTCGGTGCCGAATCGAAGTACGCCGATTCCGTCTCGTTTGTCGACGGCATCGTCGGCGGCGCCCAGCTGGCGCAGATCCTGCTGAATCATGTCGGCGGGGGTGGCGTGTCCGAGAACCACTTTCGGTTGCGGAAACTGGAGATCGTCGCGGACACGCCCGCCCGCAGCGCGACCGACGAGTTCGCGGGCGTCGCCGAGCTCAGTCGGCGCAAGGTGTTCGACCGAGACGGACGGCGGTGGCTCAGTGCCGCGGTCGGGATCACCGAATTCGGCGGTTTGACCGGCTCGGTCTCGTGCACCCGTCCGCTGGCGAGCTGAGCACGCCATGGCTGTATGCGGCCGACCCCGCCGAATGCGGGGGTTTTCCACCGGATTTCGTGGAAGGGCGCGGCATCGTCACGCCGGGCCCCGCCCGCGCGGGGATCACATCTTCGCATCCAGCTCTGGGAGAGAACGGATTTCATGACAATGCGATTCGGATCTGCGGTCGAGCTCGCCGCCGGCGTTCGGGAGCGACGGGTCTCCGCCCTCGAAATTGCACAGACGAGTCTCGGTAAAATCTCGCAGGCGAACGGGACTTCGAGCGCCTTCGCCCACATCGATGTCGCCGGGGCGCTCAGTGCCGCCCGCAAGGCCGACCGTAATGTCCAGTCAGGGCACGGCCGGCTCCCGCTGGCCGGTGTGCCGTTCGGCATCGCGGACTTCGACGACTGCCTCGGCATGCCTACCCGGCACGGCAGTTCGCTGTTCTGGGCGGCAAAGCCGGCCTCGGTCGAAGGGCCGTGTCTGCGCCGCCTGCGCGCGGCGGGCGCGATTCCGATCGGCAAGACCGTCGTCACCGAGTTCGGCTGGCATGAGCACGGCACGTGTGTGGCCGCGAAGAATCCATGGGACCCTCGCCGATCGCCGGGAAACGGCGGCGCGGCCGCTGTCGCGTCCGGGCTGGTGCCGTTCGCGATCGCTTCGGATTTCGACGGTTCGGTGCGCACGGGCGCCGCGTACTGCGGCGTTGTCGGGTTCACGCCGAGTCGCGGGCTGCTGCCGGTGAGCGGGCGGTTGACCCCCGGCACCTACGGCGGCGACCTCCGCGGCATGGGTGTCGTCGCTACGACGGTGCGCGATGTCGCGCAACTGCTCGAGGTCGCGGCGGGGGCGGATCCGGTGGACCGGGAATCCTTGGGGCGCAGCGGCGAACGGTACACCGAACGGGTCGAGCAGGTGGATCTGTCCGGTCTCCGGGTCGGCTGGGCGCCTGATCTCGGCTACTCCGAACTGGATCTGGAGGTCCGCAGAATCGCCTATGACGCCACCCAAGCCGTCGTGGCGGCAGTCGGCGCCGAGGTGGTGGTTTCCGAGTTCTATGTCGGTGACCTGCCGCTGGTTTCGTTTCCGGCCGGGATGTGGCTGGTCGCGATGCTCGAGGCGCGCGGCCTGGTGCCGGAGCGAATCGATGAGCTGGGCCCCGGTGTGCGGGCACTCGTGGCGGACGTGCTCGAGCGCCGCGAGGTGGCCGGACTCGGTGGTTTGCTCGCGAGCTACGCGCAGGCGCAGATGCAGCGCGCCGCCCTGCAACAGCGGGTGGCGACGCTCTTCACCCAGGTGGATGTGTTACTGACGATGGCGACCGCAGGTGTCGCGCCGGAGGTGCGGCCGGACGAAACGCGGTGCGAGGTGCGAGCCGTCGATCCGCGGGCCGCGTCCTGCGCCGGGCTGGCGAACGCGTGCTGGCTGCCTGCCGCGTCGGTGCCTGCCGGGATGTATGCGGGGCTGCCGATCGGGCTGCACATCGTCGCGCCCTTCGGCCGGGACGATCTCGTTCTCGGTCTGGCACACGCGCTCGAGCAGGCGCGGCCGTGGCGCACGCGCACCGATGTCCGTTCGACTCCGGCGAAGAAGGGGTGACCATGGGTTTTCTGGACGGTTTGATCGGAAACGCGGGCCGCGTCGATTCGGCTGCCGCACAACAGGAATACGCGAAACTCTTCGTCGCCGACGAACAGGTGCGCGCCGCGTACCTATTGATCCGCGACATGATCCTCTTCACGGACCGGCGGCTCATTCTCATCGACAAGCAGGGGATCACCGGACAGAAAGTGAGCTATCACAGCATCCCGTATCGCGCGATCGTGCACTTCACCGTCGAGACGGCGGGCGTATTCGACCTCGACGCGGAACTCACCGTCTGGATCTCGGGGTTGGCACAGCCGTTGCTGCAGAAGCGATTCAGCAAACAAGTCGATGTGTACGAGGTGCAGGCAATCCTCGCGAGCTTCGTCGCGAAGTAATCGATCAGGGCTGCCGCTCATCGAGGTGTGTGCTGGTTTCACTCTGGAAGCGGTGCGTGATGAACCGGGTGGCGAGTTCGATGATCGACGTGGTGCCGAGATCGGGCGGGACAACCGCCGCGTCCGGACCGGGTTCGGCCTGGTCCTCGGCGGGTGTCTCGTCATCGAACGGGGACAATGCCATTCGATGCAGCAAAGCGATGCGCCGGTGCACCATCCGGTTGCAGTCCGCCTGGATCCCGGCCAGCTCGTCGAGCACCTCCGGTAGCGGAATGCCTACCGCGACAAGCTGATTGGCGAGTCCGATCAGCTGCGGATCGACCACTCGATAGGTCACCGCGTCGACCGGTTCGTACAGGCCGAGCGAGACGGCCCGGGCCAGGCCGTTCGGCGCATCGGCATACCGCGTGGCGAGTTCGGCCGCCGAGATCCGGGTATCTGCGGTCAATTCGTGGTCGGTGAGGCCGAGGATGTCCGAGAGCTGGTCGCCGCGGTCGACGGCGTTCAGCAATTCACGTATGCCGTTGAGCTTTATGCCATGACTGAGCAAGCGACTGATTGTGCGCACTCGGGTGAGGTGTTCGGGTCCGTAGAATCCGCGGCGACCCCGCACCTGCGGGGGCGGCAGGATCCCGCGCTCGTGGTAGACCTTGATGCTGCGCACGGTCGTGCCGGCCTGCTGTGCAAGCTGGTCAATCGTGTATTCGAAGCGCACGGCCATACGACAAGGTAATCACATTCTGTGCTGACCGTGGCTCGAGCTGCCACGAATCGCGGGTCCATCGATCATTCGGTCTGGCCGGTTCCCATCATGGCGAGTAATCCGGCGCCTGCTAGCACCCCGAGTTCCGCGAGCCCGGACGGCACCACCCGCAACCCGGGCAGAAATGCCATCCGGGCGTGCGCGGATATCTCTGCCCCGAGCGGCTTCCACAGCTCGGGGCCCGCTTGCGCGAGCGTGCCACCGACGATGACGAGATCTATGTCGAGCAACGCGGCCACCGACGCGATGGCCCGGCCGAGTGCGGTGCCGGCCCGGCCGAGCGCGGCGATCGGGATCGGCTCGCCGAGCCGGGCGGCCTCGACCAGTGCCTGTCCGGACTCGCCGGACCAACCGCGTTCGCGCGCCCAGTTCACCGCCGACCGTCCGCCTGCCACCGCGTCGAGGCAGCCATGACCACCGCAGACGCACGTTTCGTCGAAGCCTGGAACGAGCACGTGTCCGATATGCCCGGCGTTGCCGGTGCGGCCGGCGACGATCAGTCCACCGGTCATGATGCCGCCGCTGACTCGATCCGAGACATTGATCGACAGCGCGTCGACGGTGTCGTTGGTGCCGCCGAAGTTCCGCTCGGCCAGCGCCAGGCAAACCCCGTCCAGTGCGACATGGACCGAGGCGGCGGGGAACAGGTCGCGCACCGCCGCGGCGACGTCGAAGCCCGCCCGCCACTCGCGGATATCGGCCGGGGCAATAATTCCGGCGCCCATGTCTATCGGACCCTGGCAGGCGATGCCGACCGCGGTGATCTCGATGCCGCCGGCCACCTCCAGGAGTAGCTCCCGGCAGCGGGCCCATGGATCGCCGGCGGCCGCCGGAAGCCGCTGGATATCTTCCGCGCCGACCAGGCCCGCGGCGAAACCCGAGCCATTGATCTCGAACGCAAGCACAGTCATCGGCGCCGCACCGCCGACTGGGTTCGATTCTGCATCGGGACGTCGACCTCAAGCTTCAGCTGCGTGGGAATGGACGAGCGGATGCCCGAGGATCAGATGGCGGTGCGGCGCGGCCGATTTCGGCGCGGCCGGGACGGGCCGGGGTCCGTTGCGGATGATCTGCAAGGGTCGCCGATGATCGAGCGGCGTCGCTCGATGACGATCCAGGTTCTCGATGACCTTGCCGGTGTTGTCGTAGGCGATGCCGGCCCAGATCATCGCTCGCGGGCTGTCGCCGCGGCTGATGAGGTTCTGCGCCAGCTGGTCGCACTGACGGAAAAGTGGGCAGTCGGCGCACATTCGGATGGCTTCGCGCCACGAATCCGGTGTACCGGTGTCGAGATCCCAGTCGTCCGGGTGATCGGCGCAGGGTGGCTTGCGCGCGGGTTTGGTGGACCCTCTCGCCTGGGTCGAGTGCCGCGCGCGCGATGGGTACAGCTCTGAAATGGTCATGCCAACTCCGGGAATGCTGAGGGCACGCCTGGAGGCGGCATGCCCATGATCGGGGGCAACCATCAGGGCTGCTCAACAGTCCCTGGGAGGGCCAGTGTCACCACTGGTACTTCGAACGCTAGCTCACGTTAGGGGCTTCAGCAAGCTTTTAGGCTGTTAATTAATGGACCGTTATGTAATGTACTACTCCGATATATCGACGGACTTTCCGCAGGTAACTGGGCGTGTGACCGATTCAATGTTGAGCTATCGACGAGTTAAACCTATTGAATGGACCGTTAAGTAACGGTATGTTGGTTAACGGGCGCCACCTCCTCGGGCGGTGTTCCAGAGGGTCGGCTCAGCCGCGCAGGTGCGGCTCGGCGATGGGACTGGAGCTTGTGATTCCGTGGGTGACAGTTGAGACATTGACGCCGGGCGTCCTGTCGGTGGCGGCAGTGGGCGACGAGCCGCGCGGTTTCGCCGGCTGCCAACGGGTGTTGCAACGGCTGTTCGCGAAGACGCCCGCGCTTTATGACCATCTCAACGCGGTCGGCGTCTGCGATATCGTGCGCGCGGTGCGGGACCGGGCCGAAGACCTCGATCTGATCATCCCGACCCGTTCGGGTCCGCATCAACTGCTCGGACGCCCCGTCTTCGGGCTGGCGGGTGACGTACACGCGGTCCGAATGTGGTTGGGGCCCAGCAGTGCTGAGGTTCCGGCCGTGCGCCCGGCGACCGGCGCGATCTGGGACCTCGGCACCCAGACCTTGCAGCAGCCGAGCGGTATCACCAGCCTCACCGGCCTCGCGGCGGAAGAGTACGTGCCGACCATGTCCATCGCCGAGCTGTTCCAGCGGGCGCCGACGTTCGACCGGCACGCGGAGGTCCTCGACCTGCTCTACGACCCCCGTGCGGGGGACAAATTGCAGTTCGATGTCGCGGTGACCCAGGGATCCGGCCGGCCGGGGCGGTGGCGGATCACCCTGCGCGCCCGCGACGACGCCCGTACCCGCGGAGCGTGGCTGCTCATCGAGGACGTCACCTCGGCGGACGCACCCGCGGCCTGGATGACTCTGGAGCGGGCCGGATTACGCGAGGCGCATCGCCGGGCGGGTACCCACCTGGCCGTCGTCCAGGTCGAGCACACGAGCATTTCGCACTGGCTCACCGATCCGGTGCCGTGGATCCGGTGGGACTATCTGTTCCGGCCGGTGGACGTGTTCCACCCCGACGATCGCGAGCGGCTCGCCGCGGCCGGTGAGCATCTGATGTCGGGTGAGGCGGCCGAGGTCACCGTCCGGGCGCTGGGTTACGACGGCGGATACACCCTGACGTCGATGCTGCTCTATCCGTATCCGGGATACGCGAATCGAGAAATCGCCATCGCGGAGTTCGCGCGTGTGGACGACACCGAGCCGGCGTCGAACGGGCACGGTGTGGATGTGCCACTGCCGGAGTTCAGTTCGCCGGTCGGCTACGACGAGCAGTTGCGCCGCTCGTCCGGGCGGCGGGAGCGCGTCCCGACCTGGTGACCCATTGTCACCACTGGTGGGAATACCGGATAGGTGGGGCTGGCGGCGCTCTCTACGATTTCGATGGTGAGGACTATTGTCGGCAAACAGCGGGATTCGGGTGAGGTTTTGCTTCACCGGATGGCCGCGCGCCGCCGGCGGGAGAATGTATCGGTCGCGGTGCTCGTCGTACTCGCGGTGCTCGGCGGCGGCCGGGCGATCTTCGATTTGGTTTCCTCGGATACGCCGAGTGATACCAGCGCCGCGACGGCGTCGACGGTGGGGCATGCATATCTGGCGACGTCGTTTGCCGAAGAGTTCGTCACCGCATATTTGAGTTCGGTTACCGGACAACAGGATCGGATCGCGGAATATCTCGGGACCCAGCAGCGCGTCACTTTACCGGCCGTCGCCCGGGAGGTCTCCGATCCAATGGTCGTGTATGTATCGCGCGCGTTATCGGATCGCGGTGTGGAGATATGGTCGGTGACCGTTTCGGTCCGGGTCGCGACGATCGGCGCGACGACCGGGACCACCCGCGAATTCTATCGGGTATCGGTGTCGGTGATCGAAGGCAGGCTGCGGGCAATCGCACTGCCCTCGGTGGTCGAGCCGCCGGCCAGGGCGCCGGTCCTCGCACTGACGTATACCACGCCGTGCGCACAGGATTCGCCGCTGACCCAGGTCGCCTCCGGCTTTCTCGCCGCATTCCTCACCGGCACCGGTGACGTGTCGCGCTATACGACATCGGCGGCGGGGATCAGCGCACTGCGCCCCGCGCCGTTCGCCGGGGTCGATTCGGTCACGGTGCTGGCCGACGACGCGGGTTGCGGTGCCGGCGGTTCGACGGCGAAGGTGCTGGCCACCGTGGACCCCAAGCGGAACAACGAAGCGGCGACGACGCTCGCCTACCCACTGACGATGGTGCGCAGCGCGGGGCAGTGGCAGGTGGCGTCCGTGGATCCCGTTCCGGCGCTGACGAATCCGCTCGCGGTCGTCGGCGGCAAGCCGGACTCGGCCGGCCCGGCCGGTGTCTCCACCACCACGCGTTCGCCGACGGTGCAGATACCGCCGCCGGTGCAGAAGTAGCACGAGAAGGGTTGCGTCCCATGAACAATACCGGCGCCGTTTTGTACAACGTGATGATGTACTTCCGTGCCTTCGGCTTGATCGGCATCGCCATCGCGGGCATGTGGGCGGTGTTCAGCGAGGTCGGCAAGGGCAAAGAGAACATGTCGATGCTCAAGACATTGAGCATTCTGGCCGGCACGCTGGTCGCGGCGATCGTTTTCATCGTGCTGCCGACGATGGTGAACTACATTCGCAGCGATTTCTCGACGATTGTTCCCGACCATCCGATCGGAGGCTACCGATGATCCAAGAAATCAAGGTTTTCACGCCGATCAAACGAGTTCCGATCGTTGTCGGAAAATTGCAGAACGGGGACCGTATTCCGTTCGGTCCCTATACGTTGCCGCAGATCGCGGTAGCGGTGGTATTGATGCTCGGCACTGCGGTATGCGCGATGAACCTGCCGGGGAATCCCGCGTTCATCTTCGCGATCGGCGTCATTCTGACCGTCTTGACGGTGCTGGTCGTCGGTCGCGTGCCGTATACCGGTATCCGGATATCCTCGCGGGCGTTCTGGCTCGGCCGGCTGGTCTGCTATCGGAAACCGGTATCCGCGTCGGGTATTCCACTGGAGACGGATTCGATCCGGCATACCATTTTGATCGAACCGTCCGTGGTGCTACTGCTTTCCGCAGACGATGTCGCGGTATCGTCGGCCAACGGGGCCGGCCCGGTCGACGGGAACGGCCACCGCACCGAGTTCGCGGGGTAGCACCGATGACGCTCGGACGAGACCTCCAGCCGACGGCGGCGATCCGGGGCAACCTCCAGTTCACCCGCGCGGGATTGGTCACTGCCACCTACTTCATCAATCCGCTCGGGTACGGCTTGCGGAAGGCCGGCGATAAGTTCGATGTCAAAGCGGCGCACCACGCGCTGATCAACAATCTGCCCAACGGTTCGTTGTTACTCGGCATCCAGGCCCATCTCAATACGCTGGACGTGCTGTCCAAGATGGTCGAGGGTGTCGACCTCGACGAGCACGAAGACTACGCGGACGAGGTGGTCGCGTCGTTCGAGCGGGTCCGGGCGATCATGCCGCAGACCCGTATCTATCTGTTGTCGATGCCGGTGGGCACCACCAATCTCGCCTTCTCCGCGGTGTCGCGGCTGTGGCGCGGCCGGAACACGACCGTCGACGCCATGGCGATCTCGCGGGCCGAGCTGGACACCTATGACACCCAGGCGAACAAGATTCTGTCCCGGATCGGTGGCGACTTCGATCCGGTTCCGGTGCCCGCGGCGCTGTTCCAGTGGCTGTGGGAGCACTTCCTTTCCCGCGGCGCGATCGGCCAGCCTGCGGCGCCGACGCGCCCGGGCGCGCTGGACGACGCGACAGCGGCGGTGTTCGGTTCGGCCGCGCTGGACGAGGGCGCCCAGACCGACTCCAAACGGCGACTTCGGCCGTCGTTCGTGCCGGTGGTCAAGATCGTCCAGCCGGAGCTCGAGCAGCGACCGTCGTACCAGACCATGCTCACCCCACGTTCGTTCCCGTACTCCGGGATGGCCTTTCCCGGTGGCAGTGAATTCCTCAGCGGGTTGGAGGGCATGACCGGCATCACCGTCGACTGGGGTATGCGGGTATCGGCGCGCCCCGCCGAACAGGTACTGAAGAACAACGAGCTGAGCCTGCGCCGCCTGGGCGAGCAGATGGAACAGCGGGACAAGGAAGTGTCCTTCGCGCAGAACACGCTGATGTCGAAGGCACAGATGCTCGGCGAGTACAACAACCACTTCGAAGTCAACGATGGCGAATCCGAGGTGTCGTTCACGACGGTGATCGCGGTCGGCGGGCCGTCTCGCGATATGACGTTGGAGGCCGTCAGCGAGATCAAGCGCCGGTACAAGCGATTCCAGGTCGAGCTGGTCGCGCCGGTCGGTGCGCAGGTCGATCTGTGGTCGATGCTGATTCCCGGCAGTCCGCGGCGGCGGGCATTCGACGACTTCGCGCACATCATCCCCTCGGACATGTGGGCCGGTTTCGTCCCGTTCATCACCAACCAGATCGGTGACGACACCGGTCCGGTGATCGGGGTCAATCTGTTGTCCGGTCAGTTCGAGCCGATCCACTTCGGCATCATGGAAGCCGCGCTGCACGATATGTCCGCGTCGTTCGCGGTGACCGGCGAGCTGGGCTCGGGCAAGTCTTACTTCTTGAAATTGATGGCAGTGCTCGTGCATGACATGGGCGGCCAATTCCTGGCTATCGACCGCAGCCAGGTCGGCGAGTGGGAACACTTCGCGTCCGCGATCGACGACGCGGTCATCATCGACCTGGCGGATCCGACGGTGTCGCTGGATCCGTTGCGGATGTTCGACCCCAAGGTCGCGGGGGAGCGGGCTCTGGACTCGGTCCTGCCGCTGCTCGACCTCTCGCCGACCGCGGGCGCCGGCGCGGTCGCCAGCAACCTGCTGACCCCGAAAGGCATTGCCGAGCATGGCATTCGAAGCCTGCTCGACCTGTTCACCGTGGTCCGGCGGTTGTCCGCCGAGTATCCGAGCACCGCGGAGTACGCGGATCTGGCGGCTCGGCTCGGCACGATCGTGGATCGGGTGCCGGTGCTGTTCGACATGACTTTGCCGCCGCTGCGACTCGACGCAGCCGCGACCGTGGTGCGCAGCCATAATGTCGCGCTGCCCTCCGCCGAGGAGCTCACCACACCGCACCTCTACAGCCGGTTGCCGCTGACCAAGCGGCTCGGCACCGCGCTGTACGAGTTGATCGGCGTCGCGGCGCGGGAGGCGTTTCTGGTCGACAACGGCCGGTTCGGCCTGCTGGTCGGGGACGAGGCGCACCATTTCACCCGGACGCCGGTCGGCGCCGCGGTGACCTCCGATTTCAGCCGGGACGGCCGCAAGCACCTGGCCGCCATCGGACTGGCCTCGCATGATCCGGCGACCGACTTTCACGGTGCGGCGCACAATCTGATCCCGAACCGGTTCGTGTTCCGTCAACGTGACGAAACGTTGGCGCGTAACAGCCTGGAGTGGCTCGGCGTCGATCTGAAGGAATCGCCGTTCCTGCTGCCGATGCTGCGCGAAGACACCTCGCCGCCGATCGGCCCCGGACGGAAGGTACCGGAGGAACGGCGCGGCGAGATGTTCATGCGCGACGCGCTCAGCCGCATCGGCCGCGGCAAGGTGCTCGGCCCGGCGCGTGCCGACCGAGGCGCGGTGATCACCAGCACCCCCGCCGTCGTCAGCAAGCTCCCCCGTTCGACGCTGGAGAAACAGGGCGTGCGATGACGATTCCGGCACGCGAGAGACCTTTGGACGCAAGGCAACTCGAATTGTGGGACCCGGCGCGCTGGCGACCGGGTGTGTTGTTCCTCAGGTGCCGCACCTGGGCGATGGCGACCCGACGCCGGCGCTGGACGGTGCGGCTTGTCGCGGCGGTCTTCGTGTTGATCGTGTTCCCCTGTGTCCTCGGCGCGGTCGCCACCGCGCAGACCGGAGCATCGATCCCGTCGAACGCCGGCGGCAACAGTGCACTGAATTGGATGGATGTCCGGGACACCTCCGGCGTGCCGGTATCGCGCTACTTCTTCACCAGCGACTCGGGCAGCCTGCTCGACCCCGCGGGCATCGTGCTCTCCACGCTGATCAATCTCGAATTCGCGGGGTGGTTGGTGATTGTCACCTCATCGATCTGGCTGATCGGCTACGTGATGAGCTATCAGTGGCTGGACATGTTCAGTAAGCCGTTGCGCGGGGCGGCGGAGGGCTTCAGCAGTCAGCTCGCGACGCCGTTGATGTTGGCGACCGGCGTGACGATCGGCGCGTTCTTCGTCGGCTGGTTCGTAGTGCGTGGATATTACGCCAAGGCGACGTCGCAGATCGTGACGATGTTCGCCGTGGCAGTGTTCGGGCCGGTGTTCCTGGCGGAGCCGCTGGCGAACGCGCTGTCGTCGGGTGGGGTGGTGGCGCAGGGACGTGACATGGGTTTGTCGGTGGCCGCCGGGTTGAACGGCGACAACAATCCGAATCCGCACGAACTGGTGGCCACCATGCAGACCCAGATGGCGGACCAGTGGGTGCGTAAACCCTTGCAGGTGTGGAACTTCGGGCACGTCATCGACGCGCGGCCGGCCTGCGGTTCGGCGTGGACCGCTGGGATCGCCGCGGGCAACGACAAAATGGTGCACAACGGTATAGTCGCGTGTCAGGACCCCCAGGCCGTCGCAGCGATGCGACACGCCACGGTCGGACAGCTCGGTTCGGGCTTCGCGCTGTTGTTCGGCGGCGGAATTCTGCTGCTGTTCGCCGTGTACCTGTGCCTCAAGCTGATGAAGGCCGTGCTGGATGCGGTGTATCACTCCTTCTTGGCGATTCTCGGATTCGTCGCTGGCGGGTACATCTACGGGCCGACCCAGACCTTCTTGATACGCAGTGTGGTCGACGTCTTCATGGCGGGCGCGAAGGTGGGGGGCTATACCATCGCCACGGGCGGCTACCTGATATTGATCGGCAATGTATTCACTCAGGCGGGCGACGACGGCGTCATGAAGGTGCTGCTGATCGGTGCGTTCGTCGAGCTGGTCGCGATCTTCCAGTTACGCGAACTCGGAAAGCGCTTCAAAGGTGCCTCGGAATGGATAGCGAACCGGATTTCGCAGCAGGCGCAGGGACCGAATACCCGCAGCGGCGGGGGTGGAGGTGGCGGCGGAGGTGGCGGAAGTGGCGGCGGTGGGCGCGCGCTCGGCATGGGATCGAGTGGGGGCGGCCATAGTTCGGGTCTCGGGCTGTTGACCCTGCTCGCCGCGAGTCAGGCGGTCGGCGGTTCGACGCCGGTCGAGCGCCTCCTCGGTATCCGCGACCCGCTCAAGTACAAGTCGCGGCTCGGGCAGGCGGGGTGGGATGCCCAGATGACCGCGTGGTCGAAGATCGGCCCACAATACGAGGTCTCCTACTGGGTCCATGAACAGATAGTCGATTCGGCGCGCCGCGCGTTCGCCGATCCGACCAAGTTCCAGGTGGGCAATTCCATTGTCGGCAACCGCCGCCGAATGTCGATCATCGGCGGCGGCGGCCTCGATACGGCCAGAGGCGCGATAGGGGTACTGGACGGCATGCGGAAGGACGGCAATATCCCGATCGAAAAGCTATGGGCAGGACTGCATATGAACGGCTTCTCGCCCGAGGTCAACCAGCGCGCTTACGCCGCGTACAGCCAGGTGATGGGTAGAGCCGAGGATGAGCAGCTCCGGTTCGGTCCGGTGTCGAACGCGGTCAGTGCGATGGACTACTTCATCAAGGGTCCTGGTCGCGATCCGTATCGTCTGGCGATGGTCGAGAGCACGGTGGCCGACTGGGCAAGCAATGTCCAAGCGTGGCCGATCAGTACGGCACATCAACGGCTCGCACGGACGTACATGGCCAACCCGACAGACGCGATGCTGGAGAATCTGCGCAATATTGCCGGAGGCCGTGGTACCGGGGTAGTCGGCGGCGTCACGCTGGATCGAGAGCAAGCACAACGGGTGATGAGTTGGATCGGCAACGAGCGCGCGCAGGACGCGGTCGAGGCGATGGCGAATCTGTTGAGCATGCCGGAAGGAACGCTCGACTCGGTGGCCGCCGACCGGCATATCACCCGGCTCCAGCGAGCCATCTCCGAGGGCGCGTCGGACGACCTGTCCATGACCGGTGTGCGTAGAACCGGATACAACTCGGCGCCTGCGCCACCACCCTGATGATTCCGGCACCGCTGTGCCGCGCACTGAACGGGCAGCCCGGTATCGGGGTTTGCCAGCTAGAGAGGCCACGTGAAGAAACGACTGCTGATCGTCATGATCATGGGCGGGATAGGGCTCACGTTCGCGATCGTCGCGGTGATTGCCGGTGGCATCGGATCGAATGTGGTCACGGGCCTGAACGATCAATGTGATAGCGCGATCGGTCCGTCCGGCGCCGGTATGACGTCGCCGCGTCCGGTCGGCACGCCGGTGCAGACCGGCGGCGCACGGGAGCGGTCCGGCGGCGGCACTGCTGAGCCGACGGCTAATCCGTATGCGGGACTGACCTTCGCGCCCGACGACACGACTGTGCCCGACTGGTATCGCAAGTGTGCGGAGGCGATGAAAATCGCGCCCTATCAACAAGGTTCGCTGTACGACACAAACAGCGGTCCGGCGGTCGACTGCGCGCGGGTGCTGGCCCTGGCACAGCTGAATTCCGCGGCGCCGGCGGGTGCGACCGAGGCGAGCGTTCAGGCGGCCGGGGCCGTGGTTTCCCGCTTCGTGGTCTACCAGGCATCGGCCGCCGCGTTGACGGGACGCTGTGCGGTCGAGGCGCGCGCCGACAGCACCGAGGTAAGCGTCCCGGCACCGAACGCCTGGGCTGTTCCGGATACCGCGGTGACACGCAACGGTTGCGGGACCGCGGCGGGGTCCGTCGCGAGCCGGAGCCCGGCGCCGACCGTGTTGCCCGCGACGATCGCGGATCAGGGCAAATGTGGCCTGCGGGTGGATCTTTCGGCGGTTTCGGCCGGGGACCTGGTCTTCGGCGGATTCCGCGACAACGCACCGACCGAGGTCGGTATCGCGGTCGACGCGACGGACATGGTGACCAGCGATCGAACGGGACGTTTTGTGCTGCGGCCGATCGCGGACGCCGGTGACGTTCGGGTGAAACGGATGCTCAGGAGTGTGCTGTGATGAGCGAGGAGCCGCCGGTGACGCCGTGGTCTGCCCGCGGCGAAGGGGAAGACGACATCGCGAGCGTGCGGGTGGGTGGACCCGAAACGGGGGCGCTGGCGGCCGGGGTAGCCGTCGGTCCCACTGGACTGTCGGCGGGGTTGCGGGTGCAGGCGCCGGTTCAGCCCGGACATCCCGCTCCTCAGGTGCCCCCTCCGGCGGCGGCACCCCGGGGCGATGCGCCGCGCGTGGATTGCCCACCGGCCCCGACACTGCCACTCGCACCGAACAATTCGGCTCCGCCGTCGCTGTTGCCACCGATCGATCCGGAAACCATCGCGGCCTTCGCCCCGGCGGCGACAGCGGTCGCGAGCGCGCTGCCGTTCATCGCGATGGCACTCACCGGTCTCACCGGAAACGGCGCCGGTCTCGGCGGTCTGGGGAACGGCCTCGGTTCCGGCTACAGTCCGGGTTTCGGTTCGGCGCTGGGCGGTCGAAACGGCAATACCCTTACCCCTCAGCAACTTCACGCACTGGGCGTGCTGGAGAAGCTGGCCCAGGTCTATGGCGACGACACGACCACCGATCCTGATATCGCCGCGCTCCGGCACCGCCTCCACCTACCGACCGCCGGTGGATCCACCAACGCCGCCATCAGAGCCCGGCGACTGTTCCAAGCCAACGCCGCCAACGCCTTCAACGATCTCGACAACCAACTCGCCGCCTATCTGCAACACCTCGCAGGCACCTCGGCGGTCGATCGCAACGCGGTGACCACGCTCGTCCGGGAAACCAACGCCGCTCTCATCGCACTCGGGCCGCGCGCCTACACCACCGCGGGCCAGCAGCAAGTCCACGCGATCCTCACCGCCGCACTGCACAAAGCGCAGACGGTCATCACCGCGACCACCGCCGATGCCACGGAGACCGCCGCCGCCATCAACCAGCTCACCAACCAGTATCTGCACAACATCACCGGACATACGCTCGCCGGCCGGGGCGCGACGCCGGCCGCGCGGCAGGCGATCGCCACCGCGCTGGCGCAAATAGGCAAGCCGTATGTCTACGGCGCCGAAGGGCCGGGCGAATTCGACTGTTCCGGGCTCATGCAGTACTGCGTGGCCGCGGCCGGCGGCACGATCCCCCGGGTGGCGGCGGACCAGTACCGTACGCTGCCGAAGGTCAATCCCACGCAGATCCGGCCGGGTGATCTGGTCTTCCCGACCGACAGCTTCGATGGCGACGGCGCGTCGCACGTGATGATGTATGTCGGCAACGGGAAATGCATCGAGGCTCCGCAGTCGGGCTCGGTCGTGCATCAGCGAAGTCTGCCCAGCAGTTTTCGCGCGACTCGATGGGCGTAGCCGAACCACTTCGCACGCGGGGGTTCGCCAGCTGTGGGAAGTCCGCATTGCTCGTGCTCATTACACTTGCTACATGCTGTCGACCACATCTTATTTCTATTGATGCTCATGATCAGCCGACTCGAGCGGACAGTCAACCCGGCGGGGAATTATTAAGTGGCCGGTGACGCGGGCGGAACCTATATGCTGCGCATGCTCAGGGCATTGCAGCACCTCGATCGAGACGAAGCCGAACGACGTGCCCAGGAATGGATGAACGAGACATTCGGAATAGCCGCCGATGCCGTCTGTCTCCGTCCGCATAGGTCCGCGTTGGACTCGCTGAGCGGGGTTGTCACCGTCCATGGCGAGGATTTCTACTTCAGTTCGCAGATCGAGTCGGGTAATCCGATCAAAGAGCATTACAACTCCCGAGTATTGCAGATCGCCGGCTACAACACGCTCTTGCCGATGAATGTCTTCCGTCGGCCGGAGCAGCAGATCGCCCTGTACCCGATCGTCGATCATCCGATGATGTTCGATCTGGCGCGCTGGTCGGAGCGAGGCGAGCCCACGACCTTCGATCGAGATCGGTTACTGACGATCGAAGCACGGGAATCCGCCCGGATGCTGGATGTATATCTGGGCTCGGCCGCCTGGAGCAGTGATACCGAGCACGCGTGCGCGCCGATTCATCAACTGTTCTGGCATCGGCTCACCGGTCGTCGCTTCTCCAATTTCTACGGTGTCCGGACGGTTCGCACCCCCGGCGGCCGGGAGGTCGATATCGGACATGTATTCGACGCCAAATGGATCATCAACGGCGTTACGCAGAAACGTAAATTGCGGGACCTGGTCACCGAGGCGGTCAATGTATTGAATCCGGCACGGGATGCGCTGACCGTTATCGGTCACGGTGATGCGCATCTCGGCAACTTACTGCTGGACACGGACGAGCATTACCTCTATATTGATGCCGCGTTCGCCGGCCGACATTCGGTGCTGCTCGACGTGGCGCGACCGCTGTTCTTCGACGTATTCGCGCAGTGGATTTACTTTCCGAACGAGCGGATACGGGCGCTTTCGGTCGATGTCGATTGCGCGGGCACCACGATCGCAGTGAACTACGGCAATGCGTTCTCCGCGCTGCGCCGGGCGTACTGGGAAACGAAGCGAAAGGTGCTGATCGACCCGGTGGTCGAATGGCTGCGTGACGAAGGCTTGTCGGCACAGGACGCACGACCGCTGGAGCTCGCGCTGATGTGCTGCCCGCTGCTTGCCCGGAATTTGACCGATCGAATCGTATTCCCGCCCAAGTTGACCTGGCTCGGCCTGGCGCTCGCGGTGCAGCTGGGTAACGGCGACGACGAGCAAGAATTCGCCTTCGCCGAGTGATGGCTCGGCAGTCGTTCGATATTGCGGAAGGTTTGTCCATGATCAGTCCCGAGCACTGGGAATTTCCGGTGGCCGCCGCGCCGCCGCTCGGCAGGCTGACGTTGGCCGGGCGCCTGTCCGTGCCGGACGAGACCGAGGCACTCATCATCGAACTGGACGGTGTCCTGCTCGACCTTCGCTCGCACGATCACCAGATCGTCAATCAGGCACTGCACGATCGGTACGCGGGTGACATCGATATTCCGCGGGAGGTGGTTCAGGCCAATTCCGGGCAGAGCGCCGCCGAGTTCTGGCGGCGGATCCTGGCCGCGGCCGGCATAACGCTGAACCAGACGCAGACCTGGGAGATCATCCACCGCTACGACGAACTCAGGTTGTCGGCGCCGCCGCGGGTGCACCGGGGGATCGTGGAGGTCCTCACCGATGCCGAGTATCACTTCGTGAACATCGCGGTGGTGTCGGCCATGTCGGCGGGGAACATCTCGTTGCTGCTGGCCAAGGTGGGTCTGCGCGATCGAGTCGACGAGATCGTGGGCAACGACATCGCCGGAATGACGGACCCGCCCGCGCCGGACCGGTACCTCGAAGCCGCTCGTCGGCTCGAGGCGCGCCCGGCCAACTGTGTGGCACTGGTCGACTCGCTGCTCGGCGCCGAGGCCGCGGCGCGGGCGGGTTGCTACCCGGTCGGGATCGCCACGGGCGGCAACAGCTTCGACGAACTCGCCGAATCACTGTTCACCGCTGATGATCTGCCGGACCTGTCCCAGCGCGCGCCGATGACCCGGGTGCGGATCCCGCCGTGGATCCTGGCTGCGCAGCCTTATCCGTCTGAGCGGTCCGACTCGGACCGGCCGGGTGGTCTGCGGCTGGACCGTAACGAAAGCACCTACCCGATACCGGAATCGGTGGCCGCCGCGCTGACCGAACATGTGCTGGGGCGTGGCGAGCGCGACGCTGCCGATCTGGATCGACTGGTCGCGTCCCTCGCCGAATACTGCGGTGTCGCAGAAGATTTCATCCTACCGACCAGCGGCGCGGACCAGGCCATAGACTTGACGCTCCGCAGTTTTCTGCGGGCGGGGCGTCGAATGTTGGTCGCCCAGCCTGAATATCCGGTCTATGGCCACGTCGCCGCGTTGGCGGGGGCGGAAATTCTCGGCATTCCCCACGATCAGGAACTTCGCTTCCCTTGTGCGCAGTTCCGGGCGGCAGCGGCGGAGGGGCGGCCGGACCTGATCGTGCTGACCAATCCGAATACCCTGACCGGGGCCGGAGTAGATCGAGAATTCATCGCCGAGCTGGTGCAAGATCATCAGGATGTACCGGTACTCGTCGATGAGACGTACCACGAATTCACCGGCGAGACCGTCGTCGAGCTGACCGCAGCGCAGGAGAATCTGATTGTGGTCCGGTCGTTTTCGCATGCCTTCGCCATGGCCGGGCTGCGTCTCGGCTATGTGGTCGCGAGTCCGCTGGCTGTCCGGCAACTCGCCAAATTGCGAAATCCGTTCGACATCAGCGATCTCGCGGTGGTGGCGGCCCGAGCGAACCTGGCCGACCTGGACTCGGTCCGGGCTGACTGGGCAGAGACGATGACCGTGGTGAAACCCATGGTGGTCGCCGAACTTCGCGAGCTCGGGCTGGAGGTGCTGCCTGGGCGTGCCAATTTCGTGCTGGTGCGGCCCGCCGGCTGTGCCGATCTGGTCGAGTTGCTCCGGAAGGAGAAGATCCTGGTGCGGCCGCTGCACGGCCCGGTGCTGGACGGAATGTTCCGGATGACCCTCGGGAGCTGGGAGGAGGCGGTGCATGCCATGGCGGTCTGCCGCGCGGCTGTGCGCGGCGGCCGCACCGACTGATTCAGTCGTCCGGCTCGCCATCGGTGTGCGGCCGGTGCCGGTGGTCCCAGTCGCCGCGCAGCCCCCATACCAGTGGTGTCGCCAGCGCGATGCCGATGACGATGCCCCCGAATAGCGAAACTTCCATGCCTCGAGTGAACCGCAATTCTGCAACGCGTTATCGGGATGAGTCCCCAATTGCGGGAAGGGCGCGGCGGCATCGGCCCTGGTACTCGGCTCGCCGACCTTGGTTCCCATTGCTGGGAATGTTCGACAATAGGTGCGTGGGAAAAAGGATCAGCGGCCGAATCGTCATCGGTCCGTCAATTCCGGTACGCCCATTCGTTCGCGACTTCTCCGGAACGCATGAGCGGGTAACCGAAATCGGCGGCATCGGACGATGCGCGGATCCCGCCGCCCCGGATTTTTGGAGTAGGTGACGCTATGGTCTCGTGGGGTGATGATATCGGCGGTTTCTTCGCCGATCACTGGGACGATATCGTCGTCGCCTCGGCGAGTTCCGCGGGGTTCGGCCTCGGCCTCGTGGTCGGGAATCCACTGCTCGGTGCTGCGGTGCTCGGCGGGCTGGCTGGTGGGGTGACGGCAGCGGTGCAGGGCGAGAACTGGGCCGAGGGGGCCGCGTACGGATTCGGCGGCGGTCTGATCGGCGGTGCGGTCGGCGGGTGGGGGACGAAGGCGGTACTCCGATTCGCGAAGAGCGGTATCGCCGGTGCGGGGAAGGCTGTCTTCGGTAGCGGGTTCCGCTGGGCCACGGAGTCATCAGAAGCACTTGGGGCGCCCGCTCGGCTTCGTGGCATGACGGGAGCGTTCCTCGGGCCGGTTGGGTTGCAGTCGTTTGTGGACAATGTGACCGACAGCTACAACCGGCAATTGCGCACCTACGGTGCGGTGCCGGTCATTGATATCCTGCCTGGCGAAACTCCGCCCGGAATGGCGAAAGTGACAATGCCCGACCCGGCTCGGCTACCGGACGGCCTGACCCTCTCGCCTGCGGTTCAGGCCCGCTACAACCCGCCGCTGGCAACGATGTTCTTCGACAGCTGGAAATGCTTCGGGTCGGACAAATCGCACATGCAGCTTCCGACCGCATGGATACCGCGTGACGTCCAGAATGTCAGCACCGCTGCGGCAGTCAAGGCCAACATTGGCAACTACGAGCAATGGGTCGAATCAGTCAACAAGACCTACGCTCGGCTGCTCAAACAGCAGCGGGAGGTCATGGCAGTGGTTGTAGAAGCGGCTGAAACCACCGCCGCCGGGCAGCAGGAGATCGGTGCGCTTGTCAATACTCTGGCGAAACTGGCCAAAGTCAATCCGGCAGACGTGTCCGGAGAGTCGGAACTGGCAAAACTTGTGGGTACGGGCACGCTGGTGACGGATCACCTGCAACCAGGGCCGGACGGCGCGATAAGCGAGGACAGCTACGTCATGAGCCTGATCGACACCATGGTCGCCAATACCGAGGCGGTGATGAACGAATACGCGGAAAGGTTGCGGCAGAAGGCGGCGTTGGTGTCGGCAAATCCGGGTGCTGCACAGACACCGCCGACACATACGTCGCCGGCCACCGATGAGCCCGCCGGACAGCTGTCGGCCCAGCCGGTTGATCCCCAGGTCACGCGGGTCGCTCAATCCACCGCGACGGCCGATGACCTGTCGACCGCACCCGCGGCCTGGAATTGGGATGCGCCGGAAGCCAATTCGACTCGAAGCGCAGCCCAGCCCACGCGCACGCCTGCGCCGAGCCGGAACGTCCGCGCCGGGCTCAGCACCGACGCGGCGAACCCCTCGCTGGCATCGCCCGGTCTCGGGGCATCACCTGCCTCCATGGGGCCGATGCTCGACGCGTTGTCAGGTCTCGGCGGTCTGAACGGTGTTCCTCGTGGGACCGATGAGGGCAGGATCGGCCCGCGCAGATATCCTGCAATTCGCCCGCCTCTGGTGCCGCCGATCGTCCGGCCGCCGGCCCCGCCCAACGCTCCTGCGGCACCCGTTTCGCCGAGCACGGCGGCGGCTCCGCCGCCGGTGTCGCCGCCGGGCAATGCACCGGTCACGCCGGGCACGGCTGCACACAGTGCGGCCACACCTACCGGTGCCGGGGCGACGCCCGCAGGTCGGCCGGTCGGCGAGAACGGCAAGATGCCGTTCCCGATACCGCCCCCGGACGGGCCGACGCAGGATGTTCCGCCCGCTGTGGCCCATGCACTGACCATCGCGTTCGCGAACAAGGCCGCGACTGACGCCAAGACCGCGTACACAGCGGCCGGGGCGCGGTGGTCCGACAAGGATCGGATCGATCCGAACCAACTCGCGACGGGTGATGTCGCGACGTGGCAGAGCGCAGCGGCGATTGTGGTGGTCGTCGGCAACGGCGCCCTACAGGTGGTTGTCGACGGCGAACTCCGGACGATCACCGACGACATGAATGGTGTGCAGGGGCCATTCGGTGAGTTCGGCGGATTCATCCGTCCACCGAATGTCGGAATCGGCGCGCCGGATACGGGTGTTCCGACGGCGGCGGACTCGCCGGTAGCGGTATCGGTGTGAGGAGATCGCGATGAGCTTCATAGGTTTCGTGGCCGATGTGGGGGTTTCGGTATTCGTCAGCAGAGTTATGAAAGGCAAGGCGGGTCCGTGGGGTGCGGCGGTTGCCGGCGGGGCGGGGGGGTTCGCCAACCGAGCCGCTGACGCAGTAACGGGCAATGGTGCGCCGACCGTCGAATCGTGGCTTACGGGTGGTTTCGAGGGCGCAGTCGGTGGTCTGATCGGCCATGGAGCCGCCAACGTGGTGCACTCCGGGGTCGGGTTGTACGTGGGTCGCGCAGATAAGTTGCTGAATCGAGCGGGCGCGACCGAGGCCGTGCGGAGGGCAGAGAATCGTGTAAACAGCGCCGTCCCAGGAGACGCGACTGACGCGGCTGACGCGCTGGCCACCGCGAGAGAAACTGCACGTCAGGCGGGCGGCACCACCTCGGTTTCGGTTGCCGACGCGGAAGCGAGAGTACGAGCAGGAAACCGTGTCCAGGGTTGGTTCGCGAGAGGACGTGATCCTGCGCGTGAATCCGAGAATCGGAAACTCGAAGGCTGGGGTGTGACCGGCTTTCGAGCGTTGGGCTCCGCGATATCGGTCGCATCGTCGGACAGCTATCTGTCGGATTCGACCACCACATCCGCAGTGGCCCCGCATCCCGGCGCAAGTCCGGGTGCCGTGGGTCCAGCTGCTACGGGACCGGCTGTGGAGTTGGAGTGGGTTGGGGCGTACGTCCCGCAGTACGGCACTACACCCTTCAACGAGGACCCGATGTGGGCGTACTCGGCATCCGGAGGAACAGGCTTCTTACTGCAGCCCACCAGCTTGGCCCCTCCGATCAAAGATTGGTATGCGGCCCCCGGCGTCCCGCTCGGGACGCCGGCGTCGGGCAGTCTCGCGACTTCGTTGTCGGACAGTTACGCCCTGTTCGGCAATCTGGCCAACAAGAAGGATCTGCACTTGCCGCTCACGCCGAAGGTCCCACCGAACCTGCCTGCCACGGTCGGGGCGGCGCCGGGCAGTGCGGTGGTGCGGGAATATCAGAAAGCCGTGCAGGCCTTGGCTTCCGCGTCGGCGCGTTTCGATGTCATACAGAACAAAGTGATGACGACGGTGGCAGCTGTCGCTGTGACGACCAAGACTGGGCAGGACAATATTCGGTCATTGATTTCCGCGACGAACCGGTGGGTGAGCACGCTCAAGGGTTCGGACGCGTATCACGTGGACCCGGGTTTCGTGGACATGCTGGACAAGGCGTTCGCCGAGATCGCCACCGGCCTGGAACTGGCGGCCAGGGATAATGACCTGGCCGTGAAACGGATCGATGATTCGACTGCCCAACTCGGCACCGGTACCGGCAAGGGATCGACGGACTACGACAGGAAGATCTCCGATGATGTGCTGAACTCGCCGTGGCACAATACGAGCTTCGACACTCCGGATACGGCAGGGGCCGATTCGGCGGCCAGCGAATTCGGGCGCAACCCGTCGGATGCCATTCAACGGGCCATCGACAACGTGCTCGCCCAACCGTCGCAGTCTCCACTGAACTCCGGCTTGGGTGCGGGCTTCGATCCGATGCTGGGACAACTGATGTCGACTCTCGCCCAGCAGGGCCTCCAGCGCGGCTACCCCGGCGACGACTACAACCGACTCGATCGGCTCGAGCCGATCAACTACGACCGCATGCCACCGCCGGTGATGCCGATCGCACCCGCGCCGGCGCCGCCTCCGGTCGTGCCGCCCGCCACGGCGCCGGGCCCGACACCGTGGTCCAGCCAAAACCAGCCAGGGGCAGTGCAACCCGGCACCGCCAACGGCACGCCGCCGCCGGGCGGCACCCCGCCGATCCGGACGCCGGGCGCGGACGGAAGCGTCGACTACATGTTCCCGCCGCCGGACGGCCGGACCCAGAAGGTATCGGTCATGGTCGCGCAGGCCTTGGACGCGGCTTTCGCGGACACGGGCACGGATGCGCAAATCGCGTACCAGAAGACCCGGGCGAAGTGGACCGACCCCAAGAAGATCGGCACGCCGGTGGATCCGTACCAGTTGATGACCGGCGACATAGCGACCTGGGACAAGGACAAGTCGGTGGTTACCGCGGTCGTGGTCGTATGGGGACCGGATCAGGGCAACACCCTGGAGGTCATCGTCAACGGGAAGAAGCAGTCCTTCGCCGCGGAAATGTCCGACGAGTCCGGGAAACTCGGCGACTTCGCCGGCTTCTTGCACCCCCAGGGGATCGAGCTGGCCGGCCGGACCGACGACGGGACAACCGGTCTGCCCGGCCCGGCCGACCACCCCGCGGGAACCCTCGTACCCGTCACCGCCGGGCCGCTGACCGGCTGATCGAGTGCGCTGAGTGGAAAGGAGTGCGCGATGGAGCTGAACGTCGATCCGGTGGAACTCACCGGTGTCGCGTCGCGACTCGCCGGCCTGGCCCAGCGCGCCGACGCGGCGCTGGCCGCGTTGCCGGAGGGCTGGGTGCGGGCGCCCGCCGCCGATGCGATATCGCGGCACAAAGCCTTGCAGCACAACGAGAATCAGGCCGCGCCGCTGCTCAACGGGGTGACCGCGGTCACGTACGAGCTGCAACACACCGCGCACGAAATCGGGGCCTCTGCAGTGGATTACAGCTCGGCCGACGACGCGGGCGGACGCACAGTCGGCGGCGGTGGCGCCGATATACTCGCCAATCCGGTGCCGGAACCGGCGCCGCCGACCCTGCGCAGCCCGCCGCCCGCTCCCGCGACACCCGACGCGGCGACGGTGGACACGCTGAAACTGGCGGAGCAGCTGCGTGCCGGTCCCGGCATAGACCCGGCGACCAAGTTCACCGACGGTCTCCGCGGATTCCTCGACGGCGCGTTCCACGAGCTGACCGAAGGAATGGCGAACGAGGCGCGAACCTTGCGGCATTGGACTCCGGTCGGCGCGGCGGCCGCCGCCGACCTCGACCACCAGCGGCGCCTGCTGGAGCAATTCGGCGCCGGATTGCGCCGGCTGGCCCACGATGTCGACACCGACAGCGCGGCCTTCGTCACGGCGCGCGACAAACATCCGACGCCGGCAGAGATCAAAGCGACGCGCAAGGAGCTGCTCACCGCTATGCGTTCGAAGAACCCGGTCGCGCTCGAGCAGGCGATGGCCGAGTTCGAGGAGCAGAACGCGCGGTCGGCCGAAACGATCACCGGATATTCCGCCGCCGACCCGTTTGCCGACACGGCCGCGGATTCGGACAGCACGGGCGAGAGCTCCGGCATCGACATGAACACCGTGATGACGATGCTGCCCACCCTGCTCAGCGCGATATCGGCGGCGGCGCCCGCAGTCGATTCAGCCCTGTCCAATTACCCCGAAGACTACGGTTCCGGTGAGTACGGCGACTACGCGGATTACGGCGACTACGCGTTCCCGGATACCGGATATCCGGCCGAGACCGCGTCCGTGTCCGGGTCGTCCGGTGCGCCGCCGTTGCCCAGCTATGCCGAAGACTCGCCGGTCTCGAACACACCGGTGTTCACCGTGGGACCGATGCCGACGGCGGGCGCACCCACCCCCGCTGTCCAGCCCCCGCCGGGGCAGCAGCGGGCCCCCGTGATCGACCAGCTGTCCTCCGCCTCGTCGGCAGCAGCGGCGAACGCACGCGGCGGCATGCCGTACATGCCGATGATGCCTATGGCGCCGGGAGCCGGTGGTGCCGCTGGCGTACGCCCGCGCAATGTGGAGTGGAATCCCAACCGCCTCATGTTCGTCGACGACACCCCGCACACCGAGCAGGTGATCGGCGAACGTCCGACGATCGCCCCCACCGTGACACCGGCCACCCCCGCCCGGACCGACCCCGGGACGACGTCTTCTGGAGGCAGCGTATGACTGGAATACACCCCGATGTGCAAGCGGCACTGGACGCCGCCCGCGAACTGCGGCACCGGATCGCGGATCTGCGCGAGAAGATCGACGCCATCCGATCGCGCAGACCGTCGCCGAGCGGCGCGGTGATCCCCGAGGTGGACGCAATGGGCCGGCTCGTCGACCTCTATCTCGCCCCCGGAACCGCGGACCGGCTCAGCAACGACGAGCTGGTCGCCGAGATCATGGCAGCGATCCGGGAAAGCACCGACGACGCGGCCCGCCGGTATCAAAGCCTGATGGACACGGGCGATTGGCTGGACGCGGCCGATGCGGCCTTGGCCGGCACCGAGCCCGCGGAGCGACGGTGACCGGCCCCGCCCAGGTCAGTACCGGCGACACCATCCGCTGGCTGTACTCCGAGGGATTGGCGCGGCTGGCCGGTGTGGCCGGCCGGCTCGCCGCTCCCATCTCCGCTTACACCGTCGAGGTCGCCTCGGGAACCGTTGTCGCGCATCCGGCTACCGGAGTCGGGCTCGGTTCGGACGCGATGTCGCTGGCCGCCGACGACCTGCCCTTTCCGATGCACACGGCAAAGCGGCTGCTGGTCGTCGGCGTCACCACCGCGGCATCGGTGCTCGTCGTCGATCTCGCGGAGGTCGAGGCCGTCGCCATCAACGCCGAGCGGCCGGAGGAGGCGGCGCGGTCCTGGGTGATGCAGTTGCTGCTGAACCCGGAGGTCACCATCACGACCAACAGCGCCACGGTGACCATCGACGACACCCCCAGATGCAGGCATATCTTCATCCCCGGCGCGGGGGCGACGCTGATCACGGTGGACGACAAGCGGCCGCCGATCACCACGATCACGCTCAACGCGAGCAACGACGGCCCGGACCATCTCGATGTCGCGGCCGACGGTACCGGCGAGATGTATCTCGGTGCCCGATATTGGCAGCTGAGCCACTGCCTCATGCTGGACGAGACCGCTTGGGCGGCCTGGGCGGCGCAGGCCGCCCAGCTGTCGGACATCGAGGGCACCGCTGTGGACGCGCCGGGCGCGTCCGAAACAACCGGGGAGCAAAGCTGATGACCGAAGATCACCCGATCGACCGCGACGGATCCGAGCCTGGCGCACCGGACTGGCAAGCCGCGACATACGAGGTATTCAATCCCGAGAACACGGTGGGTGTCGCTTGCGATCGCGAGGGCTCGGTCATCGGCCTGTACGTCACCGACGAGGCCCGGGACAACGGAGATTCCTGGCTGTCCGCCGAGATCGTCCGGCTCGCTCGCCTCGCGCACGTGAAGTCCCGGGTGGGTCTGCGCGTCGAGATGGAGCGAAAAGGCACCCGGCCATACACCGTCGACTCCTTCGACCTGCCGACCAGCGCCGCGTACCGCGCGATGGAGGAAGCGGAATTCGGCACGCATCGATGAGTGGAGAGGAACCCTGGATGCTGGACATCGACGAGCCGAGCGAGGTGGTCGCGGCAGCCGGGAAGTTCTCCGGCGCGATCGCCGCGGCGGATCAGCGTGTCGCCGCGATCGTCGCGCAGCTCGTCGTGCCGGCCCGGCCCCGGTCGCCCCTGGACGCCGAACTCGTCCGCAGGCTCGACTGGATCAAGGATGTTCTGGGAAATGCCTTGGCGGACAGCGCGAACCGAGCGGACGCGACCTACCTGCGCGTGCGGCGGCTGATGGACGACCTCGTCGCCGCCGACGCGGACAACGGCGCACTCATCTGCCGATCTGGATCGACGTGACTGTCGGATGGTCGCCGTCGAGAGCCCGTATTGGCACCGTATCGTCGGTGAGCACTGGCCCGCGGTCGATCCGGCGCTGTGGCGTGAGCTGGAAACGATCGTGCGAGCCGGAGTGGCCGCCGGTCCGGCAGACGAGATCGCGCAGGCGCGGCGCGCCTTCGAGAACGCCGCACGGGCCAGCGCCGGTTTGTCGGCGGCCGATGCCGAAATGCGTGCTCAGTCAGTGACTTCGGCAGCGTTCACGGACGCGCTCGGCGCCGCCGCCGACACGTTTCGTGACATCGCGGAGCTGGTGTACCGGACCCGCAACAAGATCCTCGACATCGTCGATCATGCGACGGCCGGTATCCGGATCGCCGAGCGGCCATCGGACGAGGACGACCGGGAGACCACCGACGCTACCGCGGTACGGGAGCGGATCGACTGCCTGGTCGCCGAGGCGAGGGCGGCTGTCGAGGACGTGACGAGCAGCGCGATGAACTCGATCGATCCGTCCGGTCTGCCGTCGCTGGCCCGGGTCGCCGAGCTACTCGGTGCGCAAAGTCCTTGGCGCATAAGCAAACACGGATCCGTCGCCCCGGATGGGCCGGTTGAATCAGCGCCGCGTGCGCCGGTGAATCAGCCGGGCGCCGCGCGGGTGATACCGGTCGGCGACTCGGCAGACCTGTCCGCGCGAGACGCGTCGTCGATGCGCGCGACGCCGGATATGGCGTCGGAGACTGTTGCCGGGGCGCGCTTCTCGATGCCGGACACCGCCGATGTGGCGGCGGGCACGCAGCATTCGGCGGGGGATGGCGGGACAACGGATCCCGGGGCGCCGGGCCGGGCGGTCGTCGCGTCCGACGAGACCGAACCGGCGCCCGATGTCCCAGTGCACGCTGGGGCCGTGGCGCGGGTGGCGCCGGCGCAACTCCATCAGCCCGACCCGAGCCCGGACGTTCTCGCCGAACGACCCTCGGCGGTAACGGATTCGGCGACGACAGAGCTGGCGGCAACGACGGATTCGGCAACGATGGATTCGGTGACGACGGGTCCGACGACGGCCGGTCTGGTGACCGCGAATCCGGTGACGGCAGGTGCGATGATCCTGCCGCCGACCATGTCGGTGCCACCGCCCGGTGCGGTAGTCGCCGCCGGATTCGCCGCACCGCATGCTGCTCAGCCCGCCACCGTCCCGCAGGTGTCCGGACCACAACCGGCGTCGCGCGCGGACAACGTCCGAGCGGCTGCCGGCGCCGAGCCCGCCGCGAGTATCGCGGTGCCGGAGCACGTCAAGACGCCCGTCTCCGCGCAAGCGCGGCCGGATGACCGGCGAACCGGCACCGACGAATTGCTCGGCGCGGTGGTCGGCGCCGCGCTGGCCGCGGTCGCCGCGCCGGCGTTCATGGTCGGCGAACACGTCGACGCCGACCTGGTGCTGGTTCAGTCCCTGTTGAGCGGCACCCTGGCCGCCACGAACGCCGCGTTGCCGGTCGCGGCGTGGGCGGTGGCGGCGATGCGGCACGCGGGCGGCCTCACCGTGTTCATCACCTCGAACGAGGGACGCGGATACCTGCCCGCCGGATTGTTTCTGCCGCGCGAGCTGTCGACGCCATGGGATGGGAACCTGCCCGGTGACGAGGCATGGGAGGACATCGACGATCCGGCCCGGGTCTTGGCCGAATTCGGCGCGGTGTGGGCCGCACGGTCAGGGGCAACCATGACGGCGCTGGCCTCCTCGTCACCGATCGCCCCTCGGCTGGCCCACGCGCTGCCGGAGCTCCCGATGGCAGGTTCGGTGGTGGCGAGGTCGGAGCTGGATCTGAGCGCTCCGGGTCCAGGCCTGGTGGATCGGCTGGCCCTGGTCGGTTCGCCGGAGGTGAACGACCGGATCGCCGCCGTGCCGGCGAACGAGATCGCCGGTCGATGCTTGCGCCTGGCCGAGGACGCGCACGCCAGACTGGGTACCGCGGCCGCCGATCTGGCGGCCGACTTCGGTGTCCGGGCGCTGCGCGAGCGGATCCTCGCAGCGAGACAGCGGGGTCGCGGGATCGCCGAGCACTGGTTGCGCGAATTGGCGGACGCCGATGACCTGATCGCGGCGTCCATGCGGGCATGGCGGGTGGACGCGTCGAACACCGAACTCGGCCGATTGCAACCGCGCGGTCGCGCCGATCCGGAAGCCACGGCGTTGCGCCGCATGGTATTCGAGCGACGCTGCGATGAATTGGTCCTGCTCGCGGCCGGCCCGGGGGAGCGGCAGGATCTGCGTGACTCGATCTACGCCTACGCGCAGATCACCGAGCATCCACTGTTCACGGCCTCCATCAGACCCGGCCCCGGACACGAACGCCCAGGCTGACGCCGGTTCCCATGGTTGGGAAGCATCGACAATGAATGAAATCAGCACCCGAGAGGATTGACAGAACATGCCGGACAGCATGGAGATCGAACCCTCGGTACTGCGCGAGCTGGCTCTCCAACATGACCAGGTAGCCAGGGATACCCGGGAATGGGCAAAGCCGCCGACGCACTGGCTCGACACGTTCGAGTCGACCTACGGGAAGATCGCGGATCCCGTCCACCAGGCGCTCATCAGATACTACGAAGCCCGGCAGCGTGCCGGAAATGCCTTGGCGAAGGAACACGACGACACCGCGGCCGCGCTGCGGTCCTCGGCCGACGCCTATGAGCACGCCGACGCCGAGATCGGATCGTTCGTCAGCCGCACCGCGGAGCCGTTCGTCGAACCGAGTCCGGCCGCGCCGTTCCCGGCCAACGGCGCGGCGCCGAGCGTGCCCGCCGCCGAGGCGAACGGATCACGGGCGGCCTCGGCGCCGAATGGTGCCGCGCCCGTGGGTAATCCGCTGTCTGCGGCACAACAGCCTGCGGCCGAGCACCCGATAGACGGTGCGGCGGCGAAGACCGACTCCGCCGGTACCCCGACGGCGGGCCCGGTTTCGGCGCCCATCTCGGCCGGCGCTCCGCCCGGCCCGCCGGTCGGCGTGGACGCGGGCCCGATGCCCAGCTACGGCACCGGTGCCGATCGGGCGGAACCGCCCGGGCCCGCAGGCCCGGCACCGCATGTCGACGCGACACTGATACCGGTGCTGCCGCCGTTCCTCGCGGCGGCGCGGGCCGCGCGCGACCGTGCCGCCGAACCCGCCCATGTGGTGAACGAGGCGGACAATGAGGACCTGATCATTGCTCAGACCTTGCTCGGCGGCATTCTGGCGGCGACCGAGACCACCGCGGTCGGGCTCGACTGGGCCGTCGCGGTGGTGCGCGGCGCCGCGGGCGCGGGCATCTTCGTCACCTCCAACGAAGGTCGCGGCTGGTTGCCCGCCGGCTTGTTCTTGCCCAATGAGGTTTCGACGCCATGGATGTGGGATGGACCGGACGGCTTGCTCGGTGCCGACATCGGCGACGGCGGGTCACCGTGGGAAGGTGTGGCGGACCCGGCTCGGGTGCTCGCCGAGTTCGGGCTCGTGTGGGGCGGCAAGACCGACTCGCGGCTGTCCGCGCTGGCTTCCTCCGCTCCGCTGGCCGCCGACCTGCGAACCCAACTGAGCGATGTCGCCATGGCGGCGAACGTCGGTCCGGTCTACGAGCTCGACCTGCGAGTCTTCACGCCGGACACCACGGATCGGCTCGGGTTGGCCGGTTCGCCGGCCGCGGTGGAATCCACTGCGACGGTTCCGGATTCCGGGGTGCGTGCGCGGTGTGTGCAGCTGGCCGCCGACGCGCACAACCTGATGGGCCGTGCCGGATCGGCTGCCGCTGCGGCGGATTCGCGGCGGCTGCGGGAACGGATACTGGCACTGGCCGAGGTCGGCCAGGAGATATCTACGGAATCGTTCGACGAGCTGGCCGACGCGAACGACCTGCTGGTGGCGGAGATGCTGCCGTTGCGGGTCGACGCGCACCTGATCGAGCTCGGTGCCCTGCGGGTCGACGATCGGAGTTCGATCCTGCGCGCGCTCGTCTTCGAACGCCGGTGCAATGAGCTGGTACTGCTGCTGGCGGGCGAACCGACGCGTCAGTGTTTGCGCGATGCCGTGTACGCGCACGAGCAGATCGTCGGTCATCCGCAGTTCGTCGAGGCGCCTGCCGCGGTGGTGGCCGCGGACGCCGGACGGGTTGCGCAGGACGCCGCACGCGTCGCCGGATCCGCGGTCGGCGGCAAGGTGACCCCGCCGTCGGATGTGGCGCCGCCGCGCGTCACGCCCGAATCGTCCTGAGGGCGGCTGAGGAGTTTCGATGTCGCCGTCAACGTCCGAGGAACGACCGCAGGCCGATGCCGGCTCGGTGAATACCTCGAGTCTGCCTGCCGGGCAAGGGCTTTCGGTAGGACATGCGCTGCGCAACGGCGATTACACGCTGACCCTGCGCCCCGGCCCCGCGTCATCGCCGGGCGGGAGTTCGGCCACGGTGGTGCTGTCGAACACGGCCAGCGGTGTCGAGCGGACTGTGCCGTTGTACGGTGACTTCAAGGGCGACCTGAGCCACGCGGATCTGCGCCTGCTCGGCAACGGCGCGCTGTACCTCGTCAACGACGGGCCGATGATCGTGGCGCGCGATGGCGCGCCGCTCGACCTGGTGCTGCGCGAGGACGGGACGGTCGTCGCGACGAGCGGCGGATCCGACGTGCGCATGGTCTTCGACAATCAAGACGGCCGGCTCATCGAACTCCCGCTGCACCACCCGCTGGGTGAGTCGGCGGAACTGCGCGCGGCGATTCGGCTCGGCGAGCGATCGATCGACCGATTGGCGGATCCGTTGCGGCGCGGGCACCCGGCGACCGCGCCGGACGTCAGGAAGCTGCTGGTGGACGCGAAGCTGATCGATGCCAAGTCGCACTCCATCATGACCGACGCGTACGAACAACGAGTGACCGAGATAAACAAGGTCAGGGCGACGCTCAACGAAGGCGACACCACGGTCGTCGCGGATATCGCGAAGGTTCCCGACTCCGTGACCCGGGCGCTGGACGACATCAGGCACAAGGTCGACGACCTGAACAAGCGGATCGACGCCGCGGCGATCATCGGCATCCATCGACCGGGGGTGAATGGGCCATTCAGCGACACGTACACGGCGGACAACAAAATTCCGGCCTATGTGACGGACGGTCTGCTGCAATCGATCTACGACACCATCGGCGATGTGCAAACGAGAGTGGGCGAGGTCAAAGCAAAGATGGAGGCCGTCGGTCAGCGGATCGACAAAACCGCACCGGCGCACGCCGCGGGGCAAAGCATCGGGACAACGGCCGACGGGAGCCAGAGTCTCGGCCTTCCGACGACCGGAACCGAGCCGACCGGCCTCGACGAGGCAACAGGCCTGGACGGGGCGAACGGCTTGGACGGCGCGGTACGTGGCGCAAAGGCCACCGAAGCCGACATCCCCGCGTTGATCGATGCGCTGCACCGGAAAGCCGAGGGCGGCCGCGGCGCAGCTACGAACGCCAACGCCGCGAACGTGAATCCGATGGCATCGATGATGATTCCGGTGATGCTGACCCAGCTCGTGTCCACTTTGGCGCAGACGGCGAGCGGGCTGTTCGAACGCCAGCAGGACCGGCAGCGCGAGTTGGACCTGCAGAACAGCCAGAAGCAGCCGCAACCTGAGACGGTGCCGCCGGCCGCAGAGCCGGCCGCCCCCGTGCCGGCACCGACGACCACGCCACCGACGCCGCCTGCGAGCGTGGATCCGCCACTGCCGCCGCCGGTTTCCGCGCCACCGACGGTGGTCGACATGAGGCTCGGGGGTGTACAGCAGCAGGTGTCCTCGGTCGTCGCGCAGGCCGTGAACAAGGAAATGAGCAATCCGAACGGCAGTGACGCTGTCGCCGCGTATGCCGGTACCGCCGGTGAGCAGAGTTCGTGGGCCCCGGTCAGCGAGTCGCAGGTGCACACCGGCGATGTGGCGAAGTGGCAGTACCACACGGGCGTCGTGGTGATGATCAACGGAAAACTGCACATGATCGTCAATGGGGCCGTTGTCGAGCTCGATCCGCACAACCCGCCGGATGGCAGGCACGGTGCCTATGGAGACTTCGCCGGGTTCTTCCATCCGAGCGGCGTCGATGCGCCGCCCAAGATTTCCGCGCAGGTAGGGCCGCCGGGGTCGATCAGGCCACCAGACGCGCCCGCACCGCCGCCGGTGGTCGCGGCCCAGCGGCAGTGAGTCGTGCTCCGGGTACGGCTCGGCACGCCTGCGGACGTGCGCCGGCATTCGGCGGCGATCGCATCCGCTCCGGTCGCGTGGATGCGGCGAAATCCGGCCGGCAAACACCGCCTGTCACCGAATTGTACCGACCGGAGTTTATCTATTTCACGCACACCATGATGGAGTCATGATCGAAATATCGTCACCTGCAATAGATTACATTATGGTTTAGCCCCCACTTCTTCGTGTTCTTTCGTCCCACTATCCGATCTTCTCGCCGGTGGGAAGTCGAATTATCGGCAAACTGCCCGCAGTCGGCGCATAGTCGAATAAGACGGACGCCGGGTCGGGATGCGCGGAATACAGCCGATGTCACATATTGGTCAACCGAGGCTAGGAGGCGGTCGGATGAGTGACAGCGAGCCAGTCGAATGCTGCCCGGGCTGAGTATCGGCATGAGCGGGGTATTGCACTCGTTGCTCGGGCTATACGGCGAAGGCCGGCCCGACGCGCCGAATTCGGCGCCGCAGGCGCTGATGGCGGATCGCGGCTCGTCGGCCGGGCCGGGCGCGATCGGGTACGCGGACGCCCGCCACATGCAGGCGGCGGTCGCGGAATCGCATGCGGGCAAAGACGGCGTCGTCCACCAGGCGGTCAATACCTCTGGCGCGGGCACGATGAACGGCCGCAACCAGGTAGCGAATCAGATCGCGGACTTCGAGGCCCGGACCCGGGCTATCGCGTCCGTTGGTGATACCCGCTTCGCGGGCCCCGCGTTGCTGCACAGCGCGCAGCTGGCATTGGCGAACGCCACCAGGCAGGTCAACGCCGACACCGCGTCGGCACAGCAGCTCGCCGCGCAGATCGTCCCACCGGCCGCACCGCCGAAGCTGCGCCGGCGTGCCGCCCCGCCTCGCCGTCGCCGGCGGCGGGCATTGCGCTCGCAGGCGGTTGCCCGCGCGCGGTCACAGCCGCGGCATCTCGGCAGGCAGGTGCCCTCGGATGGCAGTGCGGGCGGCAATGCGGTCAGCATCGCCAGCGCACAGGTCGGCCTGCCGTACATCTGGGGCGGCGGCGGTGTGGGCGGACCGAGCGGTGGCGGTTTCGACTGCTCCGGGCTCACTCAGTACGCCATAGCGCAGGCCACGCACAACGAGGTGGTCCTGCCCCGGACGACATATGACCAGATTTACAGTGGCGAGCGGGTGCACCCCCAGGACGTGCGCCCGGGCGACCTGGTCTTTCCGGCGGACTCGTTCAGCAGCCGCGGACCCGAGCATGTCCAGCTGGCCGCGGGCAACGGCTGGGTGATCGAGGCACCGTCGCCCGGGTCGTCCGTCACCTGGTCCCGGATGCCGGGTAATGCCGTGGTCGTCCGGGTGCTCTGAGCCGATATCGACGGCCGTATTTTCGGGGGTTTTCTTTTTCGCGTGCCGCGCTTTCATTCTTCCCGGTGCTGGGAACGATCGCGGATCGGGCCTGATGGTGAGTGGCTATCGTTCGATGAGGCGAGATTCTCTGAAGGGAAGTCAGACTTGTCAGCGGCCGAAGACGCGTTTTATACGGGTGTGCAAAGTCTGGGGCTGTTGCCGGGCGGTGTGCGAAAAGAGCACGCGGCCGCGGCATTCAGAGCAGCAACCGACTTCGATCCGGACATGTGCGACGCCTGGCTCGGCCGGGCCATGGCCGGTGAGGTGACCGCAGAAGTTATTTATGGTGCCTATCGTTCGGTCCATAATCTGTATCGCGATCAGCAACGTGCGGGGCTGGTCGGCGGCGCTGTGTGGTGTCAGGTCGAGGTGGGCATCTACGGATTGCGGATGACCATGGCAAATCGTGACCAGATCGCCATCGCCCAAGCCTGCTCGTATGCCGAGGGCGGCGAATGGCAGGAGGCCGCCGATATTCTCGGCGAAATACCGGGCGACGAACTGGCGGGGTTCGTCCGTATGTCGCTGTGGTTCCGGACCGAACGCTGGCCGGATGTCATCGACGCGCGCAATCGCTCGCCGGTGCTCGAAGACAACGTGCTCGACATCGCCGCGGAATTGATGATGGCGCAGTCGCTGGCCAGCGTCGGCCGATTCGGTGAGGCGATGCCACGTACCCGCCGGATCGTGGAAGACAGTGCGTCCGGGAGCCTTTCCTACCTCTGGGCGGACGCGCATTTCCTGCTCGGAATGCTGCTGCGGCAGAACGGCGACCACGACGCGGCCGACAAAGTCCTTGCCGGACTGCAAGGTTCGGGGTTGTGGCCGCAGCGTGCGGTGTGGCAGCGCGCCGTCGCGGACAAGACCTATCGACTCGAAACGACCACCGCCGCGGTAATCGCGTCGCGGGCCGACCCGTGGGATCCCAAATCCGGCGACGATCCGGTCGAGGTAGCCGCCTCGACCGCACGCGCCGAACGCGAATCGCTGCTGGCGGAGGCCTCGGAACTCTTGCAGGCGCAGATCGGCATGGATTCGGTCAAGGACCAGGTCAACCGGCTGAAGTCGGGTGTGCTGATGGATCAGGTCCGGGCCAAACGCGGCCTCGCCGTCGACTTCCGTTCCCAGCACCTGATCTTTTCCGGGCCGCCCGGCACCGGCAAGACGACCATCGCCCGGGTGATCGCGAAAATCTTCGCCGGCCTCGGCGTCGTGGAGAACGCCGACGTGGTCGAGGTGTCCAGGACCGACCTGGTTGGCACCCATCTCGGACAGACGGCGCCCAAGACGAACGCGCTGATCGACTCCGCGGTGGGCGGCGTGCTGTTCATCGATGAGGCGTACACGCTGATTCAGGAGGGCCTTTCGGGCGGTGACGCCTTCGGCAAGGAAGCCGTCGACACCCTGCTGGCCCGGATGGAGAACGATCGGGACAAG
This sequence comes from Nocardia colli, assembly GCF_008704205.1. Classification (GTDB taxonomy): domain Bacteria; phylum Actinomycetota; class Actinomycetes; order Mycobacteriales; family Mycobacteriaceae; genus Nocardia; species Nocardia colli. The sequence continues at coordinate 81,873 of NZ_VXLC01000031.1, forward strand.
CTGGTCGTGATCATCGCGGGCTACGAGGACGAGATCGATCGGTTCCTGGCGTCCAACGACGGACTCCGCTCCCGGTTCACCAAGCGGATCCGGTTCCCGAGCTACGCCGCCGACGAACTCGTGCTGATCGCCGAACACATTGCCCGCAAGAAGGATTCGATCCTGTCCGAGCAGGCGCGCGAGATCTTGCAGGAGCGCTGCGCCGAACTGTCCACGCAGAGCAGGGACGGCAGGCGCCGGATCGACCTGGTCGGCAACGGGCGGTTCGTGCGCAACGTGATCGAGGCCGCCGAAGCGGAGCGGGATTACCGATTCACCAGAGACCACATCGATGTCGCCGCCATGTCCGACGAGGAACTGATGACGATCGATGCCTTCGACATCGCCGCCGCGCTGACCAGCCTGGCGCCGGCGGGCGGGTGAGCCGATGCCGCGCTTCCGGGTGGTGACCAAACATCAGGTCTCGGGGTGGCGATTCCTGCTGCACCGCATCGAGCACGCGCTGGTGCGCCGCGACGCATCGATGATCGACGATCCGCAACGCGGCCGGTCGACCGCCTTGGCGATCGGCATCGCACTCGCCTGCGTGGTAATCGCCGGCGCCGCCGTGCTGTCGTTCTTCAAGCCGGACAAGAAGGTCGGCGACGCGAAAATCGTGGCGGAGAAGGAGACCGGTGCGTTGTTCGTCCGGGTCGGTGACCGCATGCATCCGGCGCTCAATCTGACCTCGGCCCGGTTGATCATCGGCACGCCGGACAATCCGGTCGCTGTCTCGCGCGATGAACTGGCGAAGTTTCCGCGTGGCCCGTGGGTCGGCATCCCGGGAGCGCCGGGCGCCATCGCCGATTCGGGTGACCGGGATTCCTCGTGGGCGGTCTGCGATTCGGCGCGTACGGGAGCGAACGCTCCGGTCGACCCGTCGACCGGCCTGCCCGCGGCCGCCCGCTCCGCGGTGCGGACCACCGCGATCGGCGGCCCGCTGACCGTCGACGGCACTGCGGTGCGGGAATTGGCGCTCGGCGAGGCCCGGTTGTTGCGCGGCGGCGGCGGTAGCTGGCTGGTTTACCGAGATCCCGTACAGGGAGTGGTACGGGCCGCGATCGATCTGTCCGATTCATCCGTGACCCTGGCCCTCGGCATCGACTCGGCCGCTCCGGTGTCCGCCGCCTCGCCGGGATTGCTCAGCGCGATCACCGAGGTCGCTCGGCTACAGGTTCCGGACGTCCCCGGCGCAGGCCAATCGATCACCCTCGCCTCCGGTCTCACCGTCGCCATCGGCTCGGTGCTGACGGTGCCCGCCGGCGATCAGAGCGTGACGTATTACCTGGTCTCGCAGACCGGTGTGGTCCGGGTCAGCCAGGTGCTCGCGTCGATGCTGCGCAATGCCGACTCGCACGGCGCCGTCTCAGCCAGAACGGTCGGCCCCGACGTGATCGCGGCCAACCTGCGCCCCGGGACCTGGCCCGGCGTCGCGACCTTTCCGAGCCAGCCGATTCGGCTCCTCGATCCGGCGGCCTTCGCGGTGACCTGCTATCACTGGTCGCGTCCCGGTGGCGCGGCGAGTGCGACCACATCGCTTCTGGTCGGCAGGCAATTGCCGCTGACCACCGGCGAACAGGCGAGCGCGGTCGCGCTGGTCACCGCGCCGTCCTCGGGCGGCGAGATCGCCGACGCGGCCTACCTGCCGCGCACCACCGGAAGGTTTGTCCAGGTCACCGGCTCGGACCCGAATTCACCGCTGCGCGAATCGCTGTTCTGGATCTCCGACAGCGGCGTCCGGTACGGCATCGACATCGATCGCTCGGCCAATTCCGGCATCGATCCGACCTTGTCCGCCTTGGCCTTACGCACACCGGTGCTCGCACCGTGGAGCGTCGTGTCCCTCTTCGCGACCGGCCCGACCCTGTCGCAGCGGGACGCGCGTATTCAGCACGACGGCATGCCGCCGAACGCGGTCGTCGCCGGATTGGCAGGAGCCCGATGACGAGTACCCGACGGTTCGTGCGACCGGCCAGGGCGGTGCGCGGCCCGAAGGCGCCCGCGGTCACCGAGTTACGCCTGGAGCCACCTACCGAACTGCCCAAACCTGTGCCCATGTCGCGGCTGCGGATGATCATGCCGGTGGTCATGTTCGCGGCTATGGCCGGAATGATGGTGCTGATGTTCCGCGGCGGCGGCGGCATGTCGCCGATGTCGCTGTTCTTCCCGGTGATGATGGTCGTCTCGATGTTCGGCATGATGGGCGGCTCGGCATTGGGTGGCGGCGGTGCGGGCGGCGCGGCGGGCCTCAACGAGGAGCGCAAGGACTATCTGCGCAGCATCACCGACAATCGCAAGACCGTGCATCAGGCGGAGACGGAACTGCACGCCTACTTGCGCTACGTCCATCCGGGGCCGCTCGAGATCGGCCGTTTGATCGGCGGCAAACGCATGTGGGAGGTGCAGGTCGGGAGCCCGCAGTTCCTTCGGGTCAGGGTCGGCCGTGGCCGGATCGCGAATCAGGTACGGGTGATCGTGCCCGAAGCGGCGCCCACCTCGGATCTGGACCCGGTCGGCGTGGTGGAACTGACGCGCTTCGCGAAGGCGTATTCGACCGTGGGCGGCATGCCGGTCGCGATCAACCTGCTCTCCGTGCCCGAGGTGGAGATCGACGGTACGGCAACGGCATTGGCGGATCTGGTCCGGGCGATGATCGCGGAGGTGGTCGTGCTGCACGGCCCGGATCAGGTCGCGGTCGCCGCGGTGTTGTCCGATCCCGATTCGCCGGAATGGTCCTGGCTCAAGTGGATTCCGCACACCCAGCACCCCATCGACACCGATGCGATCGGCTCCAGCCGAATGGTCTATCGCACGGTCGCCGAGCTGCGGGCCAAGGTGCTCGCCGGGCTCAACCGCGGCCCCTTCTCGGCCAACAACGAGCCGACCCTGGACCGCACCCACTATCTGCTGATCGTCGATGTCGGCGGACCGGCCACCGACCGCGATATCTCCGGGATCGACGGTTGTACCTGGCTGCGCCTCGGCGCCGCGGAGCAGAGTCTGCCCCGGGCGCTGCGCTTCACGCTGTCCGGTGACCGGTCGCTGAACGAGGTGACCGCGCGGGGCATCCGCCGGGTCGGCGTCGCGGACGCGATGTCCGCGTCCGCGGTCCGCGCGCTGGCCAGAAGCCTGTCGGCGTACCGCCTTTCGACGGTGGTCGAGGCGGTGGCCGCCGAGCAGGCGGGCGGCGGGTCCTCGTGGGAGGAGATGGTCGGCGTCGACCCCGGCGCGCTGCGCGTCGAACGACTGTGGCCGCGGCGCCGGGACAACGATCGGACCAGGCTGAACATCCCGTTCGGCCACGATCCGACCGGTGGCGTCGTGCATCTCGACATCAAGGAATCCGCCGAGGAGGGCATGGGCCCGCACGGCATGTGTATCGGCGCCACCGGCTCGGGTAAGTCGGAATTCCTGCGCACCCTTGTCCTTTCGGCGGTGGCCACGCACTCGCCCGACACGTTGAATCTGTTGCTCGTCGACTTCAAGGGCGGTGCGACGTTTCTCGGCTTCGATCGGCTGTCGCACGTGACCGCCGTGGTCACGAACATGGAGGAAGAGGCCGACCTGGTCACCCGCATGGAGGACGTGATCAACGGCGAAATGGCCCGGCGCCAACGGATTCTGCGGGACGCGGGAAATTTCGCCAGCGTGGCCGACTATGAACGAGCCAGGGAGCAGGGCGCCGACCTGCCACCGCTGCCGACCTTGCTGATCGTGCTCGACGAGTTCGCCGAGTTGCTCGAGCAGTATCCGAGTTTCGCGAAACTGTTCGTCGCCATCGGCCGCCTCGGGCGATCGTTGCGCATCCACCTGTTACTCGCCTCGCAGAAGGTGCCCGCGAACCGGATGGGCGAGCTCGAGGCGCACCTGTCATATCGAGTTGCCTTGCGCACCAACCAAACCAGCGATTCGCGCGATGCCATCGGCACCGCCGACGCGTACCATCTGCCGAAGAAGCCCGGGTCGGGTTATCTGCGCGTCGGCTCCGGCGACCTGCAACGATTCCAGGCCGCGTATGTCGGTGAGCCCTACATCGCGCCGGTGCAGGCCGCCTCGGTGACCGCGCAGCGGGTGCGCCGCGCGGGTGGCGCGTATCGCGCACCGCAACTGTTCACCGCGGCGCGCATCAACGATGTTCGTTCGGCGCCGGTCGTAGAGCCCGTGCCGAGCACGCCGCTGCCGGTGCCGGACGACGGCGAACAGCCGACCATCATGGAATGGGTATTGCAGCAGCTCGCCGGGCACGGCAGGCCTGCGCACAAGATGTGGCTGCCGCCGCTGAATGTGCCGGCGACGCTTGATCAGCTGAGCCAATCCGTGACGCCGGGAGCGCTGCGCATCCCGATGGCGGTCATCGACAAACCCCGGCAGCAACGCCAGGACGTCTGGTCGGTCGACCTGTCCGCGGCGGGCGGGCACGTGGCCATCGTCGGCGGCCCGCAATCCGGCAAATCAACTGCGCTGCAAACACTTATCCTGTCCGCCGCGCTCACCCACAGCACCGAGCAAGTGCAGTTCTATTGTCTGGACTTCGCCGGCGGCCTGTCCGCGTTGCGCGGGTTGCCGCATGTCGGGTCCATCGCCGCGGCCCGTGAGGTGGACCGGGTTCGGCGCACGTTCGCGCTGATCACCAATCTGATCGCCAGCAGGCAGGCGCTGTTCGCCGAGCTCGGCATCGACGGCATGCGGGAGTTCCGCCGGCGACGCAACTCGGCCGCGGAATCGGCGGAACTCATCGCCCGGGGGGACGCGCATGGCGATGTTTTCCTCGTCGTAGACGGATGGGATATCGGCTTCGCGGTCAACGGACCGTACTTCGACGAGTATCTGCCGGTGATGGAGTCGATCGCGGTGCAGGGCCTGAACTATGGCGTCCATCTGATCATCGGCAGCTCGCGCTGGGCGACGATTCGCCCGGCCGTGAAGGATCTGTTGCAGACGAAATTGGAGCTGCGCCTCGGCGACCTGACCGACACGGTTTTCACCGGACATCGAGGGGTGGTGGGCGCAATACCACCCGATCGTCCGGGACGGTGCGTCTCAACCGAGGCCTTGCACATGCTGACGGCGTTGCCGCGCACCGACGGGGTCACCGATGCCGAGTCGGCCGGCGAGGGGCTCGCGGCCGCGATCGAGGAGATCAACCGGTCGCAGCCGGCCCACCCGGTGCCCGAGGTGAAACTGCTGCCCGCACACGTCTCCCTGGCCGAGATCCGGGCGGACTGGCCGGATCCGAGCAGCCTCGCCACGCGCCTCGTGGTGCCGTTCGGTGTCCGTGAATCCGACCTTCGTCCGGCCGCCATCGACTTCGGCGTTTCGACACATCTGATCGTGCTCGGCTCCTCGGGCTGTGGCAAGTCCACGGTGCTCTCGGCGCTGCTGGAGTCGATCCGGCTGCAATTCGACAAGGATCAGGCCCGGGTGCTGTTGATCGACTACCGGCGCAGGCACATCGACGCCATACCTGATGATCAGTTGATCGGCTATCTCACCAGCGAGCGGGACGTGGCCGACGCGTTGCCCGCGTTCGCGATGAAGATGCGCGAGCGCCGGCCACCCGACGGCGTCACCGCGCAGCAGCTCAGGCAGCGCTCGTGGTGGACCGGCCCGGAGATCTTCGTGGTCATCGACGATTACCACATGGTCGCCCAGCGCGGCATGCTCAATCCGCTGGACGCGCTGCGCGACGTCGTGGTCGACGGCCGGGATACCGGACTGCACGTCATCGTCGCGCGCAGTATCGCGCAGGCCGATACCGCCATGTACGACAACGTGCTCGGCCAGATCAAGAATCTGAACTCGTCGGGTTTCATTATGGACGGTTCGAAGCTGGACGGCATGCTCGTCGGCGACGTGAAACCAGCGAAACAGCCGACCGGGCGCGGGATTTTTGTCGAGCCATTGTATTCGCGCCGAGACCTGGTGCAATCGGCGTCGACGCTGCGTGACTAACCGGGGACGCCATTCATAACCTTCCCATTAGTGGGAATAGTTAATCAGTCTACCGCCATGGTCTGAGTTACGTTTCTTGCAGTATCTCGTTTCGAGTCTTAGTAGTTGCAAGGAGACTTCCATGGCCCTCGAAATCACGCCGGGTCAGCTCCCGGTCGTCGCCGCGCAGTTGCACGCGGGCCGAGCCGGGTTGGAGGCCGTCGTAGAACCCGCGCGGGGTGCTATGTCCCCCGGTGCTGCGGCGACCGATTCCATCAGCACCTGGGTCGCCGAGCAGATGTCGCAATACTCGCCGGCTTTCCTCGGCGTCATCAGCGACTGGGGCGCACTGCATCGGGTCCTGGCAGACCAGCTCCCCGTGGTGGATGCCAATTATCAGAGCGCGGATCTGGCCGGCGGTAGCGAAATCGACCGTCAGGCCGCCAGTTTGCCTACGTAGGTAGCTCAGGAGTCGTTGCCATGCTGTTGCCTTTTGTCGATTTCAACGCGCTGACGCCCGAGGAGAACTCTTTGCGAATTCTGCCGACACAGGGATCCGGCCCACTACTTGCGGCCGCCATGGCGTATTCCGATGTCGCCGAAGCGTTGACGGCAGCGGGCGGCGCAGCCGATGGGTCCAAAGCCGCGATGATCGCGGCGTGGCCCAGTCCCTCGTCGGACACCGCACAACGGGCACTCGGTGATATAGCGGATTGGCCGAAGCAGCAATCGACGGTCGCGACCCGAGTAGCGAATGTGTCGGCGGATCTCGCCGTGGCCTATATGGAGGCATTGTCGGCGATGCCGCCGTATCCGGTGGTGGCCGGCAACCGGGTCGCCGCCGTGGGTTTGACCCTCACCAACGGGATGGGGCAGAACACCGCGGCGATCGCGGCGAACGAGGCCGCCTACTACCAGATGTGGGTCCAGGCCCAGGCGGTGATGTATAGGTATGCCGGAAGAGCGATTTCGGCGTTGTCCGCGTTACCGCCACAGACTCCGACACCACCGCCGATCGCCGGGGGTGCCGGTGATACGGCGACCGCCGGGACGATCTCGAGTGCGCTCGGTGGTCCTGGTGCGGGCGGTATGCCGTCCGGTGCGCCGTCGGCGCCGGGCGCCCCGGGCGGGGGCGGCGCTCCCATACCGGATCCGGGCGGATCCTCGGCGGACCCGTTCGGCTCGGGTGCGCCGGGCACGGACTTGCCGACGGAGATGTCGTCCACGGCAAACCCGGTCGATCAGTTGCCGGCCGACCCGATGGCGGCCAACGGCACTGAACTATCCGGCACGGCAGACGGTTACGGCTTTCAGGGCACGTCACCGACCTCACCGACGCTGGCGGGTTTGAACGGCGGCATGGGCAGCATGGTCACCCTCGGCATGTTCCGGGATGGCGCCGGCGGGATCGCCACGGCCGCCACCCGATTCCGGATACCCGCCAACTGGGTGGCTGGGCCGGGGTCGGCGTTCGGTGCGACACCCAGCAGCGCGGCAACCGGCGCTCCGATAGGTCGAGGCGCGGCGCCCAAGGGCGCGAGCGCACCGGTCGAGCGAATGTTGCGGCGCCGCCGCGACGACAGTGACAAGCCGGCCAAGGTTTTCACGCCTGGAACGTCGTCGGAGGTGCCGACGCTGGCTCAGCCTCCGGCGATCGGCGTGATCGAGTACGACGGCACCGAACCCGACGACGCACCCGATTCCGGATGGATCGGGCACGGAGTCATCGAAGGCGACCCTGGCGATCCGGGGCTCGTCTGATCACAGCGTCCCGGTGAACTGTCGCCGAGGCCGAAGATAAGTCCGACCCGCGAAAGGAACGCGAGATGGCGAACATAACGTTCACCGGAGACCCGCATGTAATGCAGGCATCCGCGAACAGCACTGCGGCTTGCCACGCCGAACTCGAAGGCCATTTGAGGGCACTGACCGGTGTCCAGGACGGGATGCAGGTGGCTCTCGTCAGTCCAGGTGCCGGTCAGGCCGTCAATACCGCACTGGGTAACGCGTATGTCGCGGGCAAGGCACTCAGCGGCTCGCTGCAAGAGATCATCGACACGCTGAGCCAATTCGGCGTCACCGTCGACGTCCAGGACACGGACGCGGCAAGCCGGGTCCACGCGGCCGCGGGCTCGGCCGGAATCCTGGGTGACACCGGAAGCGTCGCCCCCAGTGGGACGCCCGCAATTGATACCAGCTCGTGGGCTTAGCCCACACCAGAAAGGACCACGGTAATGAAATACGATTTCAACACCATTGATTTGCACGTCGCGGAACTCCACTCCGTCGTGAACGGTATGCAGTCGGATGTCACAAACGTCAACGCCCTGAAACAAAAACTGCTCACGGATCTTACCGGTGCGGGTGCCGCAGGTTATGAACAGATCATGGCGGCTCTGGACAACAAGTCGCAGATATACAATGACACGTTGAACAAGCTGCGACTTGCGATCGACGAAGCCGCGAAACATATGTCGCACACCGATAACGCCCAGCACGGAAAGTTCAACAGTATCAGGGTGTGACACGTGTATGCGGAATCCCGTGCGGGACAAGCGCATCGAACGACCACCTGTCGGGCGACGGCGCGATGACCGATCCCGTAGCCATCGACCTCAACGTAGATGCTGCGCTGGTACTGCAGGATATGGTCGGAATCGATGCATACCCTGCGGTATTGGCGGTGCTGCCCAACATCTATCAGTTGGCGGATCGGGATCGGGTACGCGCTGTCGTCCTGGATGAGCTCGCGACAGCGGGCATCGTCGAAGACGACCGCGTGCACCCGACGGTCGAGCGGTGGCTGCATTGCCTTTATCGTCCGGACGTCGAGCTGGTTGCCCGGATAGTCGCGCCCGGCCGCGAGGCGGAGCCGCTCGCGATGCTACGGCTTTCTCTCGTCCGGTGCGGCGAGTCGCATGTCATGGCCGTTCGGTGCGACGACCACATCGTCATCGAGTCGATCTTCCAGCCACCGGGTGCGCTGGACACCGTGACGGCCGCGCTGGCCGCCGCGCTCGGTCCATGGCCCGCACTGGAATTCGAGCCGATGACCGCGCTGCTCAGCCGATTCGCGCAGGTTCCGGCCGAACGCGAGGAGCGGCGGCAGGCACTGCTCGGGCTCGGCGCGACCGCGTATACCGCGGGTGTGCTCAGCCGGGTGCTCGACGAGATCGATCGCCGGGCCGAGGTGCTGATGATCGAACACCGGGACGGCAGTCTCGATGTGCCGGAGTTGTGCCTCAGCGTGCTGGACACCCGGGAGGGCCGGGTCATCGTGACGCCACGGGTGGCGATGGACGGAGCTGTGTGGTCTACCTACGCACCGGGCGACGACGCGGTATTGCGCGCGGGTGTCGCGGCGCTGGTGGAACTGCTGCCGGGCGGCAGCTGGTTCGACACCACCCGCACCGAGTGAGCGCTGCGGCGTAATTTCCGAGAGGACAACGAAAATGGAGCGAACCCCGCTTGTCAACGGCCGGCCCCCGGATACGGGCCGCAGCGGCTACGACGCGTATTTCGCGGACCAGGCCGAACCAGCCGCGGCCGCCGAGACGCCGAGCACCTCGCCGAGCCCAAGTGCGGAGAGCCCCGACTATTTCCGCCTCACCGATGCCGAAGTCACGGTGATCGGATCGCCGCCGGAAGCACCGCAACGACCCGCGGCACCGCAGCCGCCGGAGCCCGCGATCCGGCCCGAAACAGTGCTGCCGCCACAAACACCGCCGCAGGCGAATTCGCAGCAGCCCTATGTGGCAGCGCGAGCGGCGGATGTCCGGCCGCCGCAATTCGAGCAGCAGGCAGGATATTCCGAACAACCGGCCGGGTACTACGAGCAGACCGGATACGACGCCAACGCGGTGATCGCTACCCGCAACGGAGCATGGGGCCCGGCGCCCGCCGACCATCAGGCTGCCGTACCCGATCGCTACCGGCCCGCGGACCAGGGACCGGTACCCAGGATCGAAGTCCTGCCCGCGACGCTCAACTCGATGGACCTGCTGGCCGACCTGGCCGCGACCCGGCGCGTACAACTGCGCTCGACCACCGGAGTGCGCGGCGCGTTGAACAAGGTCGGCTTCAATCTCGGTCTCTCACCCGCCGAACAGCGCGCCGAACAGCGACGCGCCCGAATCCGGCGGCAGCTCACCACGACCTACCAGATCGCCGTGCTGAGCGTAAAGGGCGGCGTCGGCCGGACCACCACCGCCGCCGCACTCGGGTCGACCTTCGCCGAGCTCCGGCCGGACCGGGTGGCCGCCATCGATGCCAATCCGGACTTCGGTGATCTCGCCACTCGCACCTGCCGGCATCCCTATGGTCTGACCCTTCGCGATCTGGCGCGCTCGTCGGATGTCGACGCGTTCTCGGCGGTGCAGTCCTACGCCTCGATCAACGACTCCGATCTGGCCGTGCTGGCTTCGCCGTGGACCACCGAATCCAACGAGGCGCTCTCCGGCGGGGAGTATATGGCCGCGGCCGAGATCCTGCGCCGCCACTACAACTTGCTGCTCGTCGACTGCGGTACCGGTGTGCTCGACTCGGTGACCGGAACCGTGTTGCGTACCAGCGATTCCGTGCTCATCGTCACCCCGGCCACGGTCGGCGGGGTGACCGGCGCGGTGGCCACCCTCAACTGGCTCAACGCGCACGGCCTGTACCACCTGGCCGCACGGTCGATCATCGCGATCGTGCACCAGCGCCCGGACAAACCGCTGGTCGAGGTGGAGACGATCGAGAATCTGTTCGCCACCGTGCAGCGGCCCACCTGCGTCGTTCCCTACGACCCGCATCTCGCGGAGGGCGGCGAGATCGATCTTCGACTGCTGGACAGCGCGACGGGTCTGGCCTTCGAAGACATCGCCGCGGAGCTGTCCGACGCGTTCCCGAGCTATCTGCTCGGCGCCGAGGGCTCGGCTGACCGCGGTGGGTGGCGATGAGCACCGCGGTCGCGTCGCCGGGACAGTCGGCGGAGGTGGCGCGGGCCAGGATCGGGGTCCTGATCGCCGGCTACCAGGTGGACGTGGTGGTGCCGACGAAATTCACGATCGAGACCTTCATCGACGACTTGCTGGTGGTACTGGCCGAGGCGATCGATGACGCCGAGGTCGATTACGCGCCTCCGGTCGGTCAGTGGAGCCTGGCCCGTCCCGGCTCGGCGCCGCTGCCCCGTTGGCAGTCGCTGGCCGATCACCACATCGTCGACGGAACCGTGCTCATGCTGTCGGTCGTCGAGTCGGCGGAGGTGTTCAATCCGATAGTCGAAGACGTCACCGACGCGTTGGCCTTGATCAACGAACGCGAGTTCGCCGAGTACGACGCGCCCACCTCGGCGATCACCGGTTTGGTGGCGCTGTTCGCCGGCGCCGTCGTCGCCGCGACACTGCTGGCCTGGTCCTGGACCGATTCCGGATCGCTGCTGTACTGCGGGGTGCCCGCACTGCTGCTCGGCGCGATCTGCTGGGGTGGCGCGGTGTCGGCCTGGCGCCGGGCATCCGCGCCGCGACTGCACCTCGGCTTGGCACTGTGCTCAGTGCCTCTGCTCTTCGCCGGCGGTGCGATGCTGGTGCCGCCTGCCGATGGCGTACCCGGCTCGTTCGCCGCGGCCAACTTCGCGGCCGGAGCAGTGGTGGCCGCCACGGCCGCGGCCGTCATCATGCGGCTGACCGGGAACGGTATCGCGGTGCTGGTCGCGATCACCACGGGCGGTATCGCCCTTGCGCTGGCGGCGATTCCGTTGAGCTATACCGATGTGTCGCTGCACCAGGTATGTGGCGGCGTGTTGCTCGCCGGCCTGGTGCTGCTGACGGCCGCGCCTCGGCTCGCGGTGATCATGGCCCGGATCCAGCCACCCGACCTGCCGGATCCGGGCAGCGAGGTCACCCCGCCGACGCTCACCGACATCTTCGACGCGGAATCCGTTGCCGCGGAACAGGATCGCGACCAACCCGGCGCCGCGGACCGGCGCGCGAGGCTCGGCGACACCGGTATCGAGAGCCGCGCCCGGCGCGCGGTGGCCTCGTTGCGCGGGTTGATCTCGGCGACCGCCGTCCTGCTCGCGGGTGGGTCGGTGATCGCGGCGGCGACCGCGCCCGGCGGCGTGCGCGAGATCCTGGTGGCGGTGGCGGTGGCGGCCGTCCTGGTCATGCGGGCGCGGTGGTATCCGGATCGGGTTCAATCACTGGCCCTCATCGGCGCGGCGGGCGTGATCGTCGCCGGGCTCGGCGGTGTGCTGATCGGCGCGTATGACAGTGCGCCCGTCCGATTGATCGTCGTGGCCGCCGTAGTGGGCGCGGCCTGCGTCGGCTGCCTTGCCGCGACGCGTCTGGTCGGCAGGCGGCTGTCGCCGGTGACGCGACGGCTGATCGATCTGGTCGAGTACGCGCTGATTCTGGTCGTTCCGGTGCTCGCCTGCTGGATCGCCGGGATCTACACCGCCATGCGGAGCATGTGATGGTGCGCGCCCGCATCGTCGCGGTGGTGTGCGCCGCAACGGTTCTCGGCATCGGTGCGGTGCCGGCGGGCGCGGTCGAGCCACCCCGGATCGTCGCCGGTCCCGCCCCGGCGGATAGCCCGCCGGGCCCGGAGACGCCGACCAAACAGAACAAGGGGTGCCTGGCCTCCGGCGTGCTGCCCGGCTCCGACCTGGCCCGGACACCACCTGCCGAGATCGCGCTGGATCTGCCGCAGGCCCGTTCGCTCAGTCGCGGCGCCGGGGTGACCGTGGCGGTGCTGGACACGGGGGTGGCCCCCAATTCCCGGCTGCCGAATCTTCGTGCCGGTGGCGATTATGTGGTCGCCGGGGGAGACGGCCTGTCCGATTGCGACGCGCACGGCACGCTGATCGCCGGAATCATCGGCGGTAGCGCGGATCCGGCGGATGGTTTCAGCGGAGTCGCCCCGGACGCACAGCTGATCTCCATCCGGGTGCAGTCGGGCGCGTTCACCGCCGATCAACCGATAGCCGATGCCGCCCAACAGCTTTCGGCCGACGTCAGGATACTGGCGCGCGCGATCACGCATGCCGCCGAGCTCGGCGCGGGGATCATTACGATCGCCTTGCCGATCTGCGTGCCCGCCGAACTCGGCATCGACCAGGCGCCGCTCGCCGCGGCACTCGGCTACGCGGTGTATGGCCGGGGCGCGCTGGTCGTCGCCGGCGCCGGAAATAGCAACGGCCGAGGATGCGCACAGAATCCGGGCGCCGATCCGACGCAACCGCTCGACGACCGGAATTGGACCAACGTCAAGACGATCTCGGCACCCGCTTGGTTCGCACCCGCGGTGCTGGCCGTCGGATCGACCACCGCCACCGGAGTGCCGATGCCGGATTCGCTGGCCGGACCATGGGTGTCGATCGCCGCTCCCGGCACCGGCATCGAATCGCTCGGGCCGGGCGGCGGCGGCCTGATCAACGGTGTCGGCGAGCCGGACAAGCTCGTCCCGGTCGGCGGCGCCTCGTTCGCCGCCGCCTACGCGAGTGGCGTTGCCGCGCTGCTGCGTTCGCGTTTCCCGAACGAGACGCCGGCCGAGATCACCGCGCGCCTGCAAGCAGGTGCGCACGCTCCGGCCCGCGGCATCGATAACACAGTGGGCGCGGGTCTGATCGATCCGATGAACGCACTGAGCTATCGCACGCCGCCCGCGCCAACGGCCGGTACGCGCGCCGACCGCCCGGAAGTTCTGCGGATGCCATCACCGTCGCGTGCGCGCGATTCCAGGCCGGCTACAGCGGCCATCGGCGTCGGCCTCGGCGCGGTGCTGCTCGGCCTCGGCGCGATGTCGATGGGCCGCGTATTCCGGGAGCGCCGGTGAAGAAGCCGGACATTCGGCTCGGCTTCGACCGCGGTCCACTGGCCGCGGTGGTGCTAGTCGGCAGCCTGATCTCGGCCGGAACATCGGCACGACTGCCGTGGTGGGTCGGCCCGCTGGTTTCCGCCGCACTGATCGTCGCGGTGACCGTCGAGGTGAACGGGCGGACCGCATGGCGCTGGACCCTCGACTGGACCCGCTACCGATCCGGGCACGCGGCCCGCGCCGGCGCGCGAGCCGAAGCGCTACCCGAGGCCGCGGAGATCCGGGTCCCCGCAGGTGAGTGCGGTGTTCGGGCGATCGGATCGACACTGGTCGCGATGATCCAGCTGACTCCCAACCTGGACCTGCCGACGGTGATCGCCGACAACGTCATCTATACCGAGGACACGGTGTCGGTGGCCGCATTGCTTCCGCTGCTCGACCACTACGGCATCGCGGTCGATATCGACATCGTCACCACCGGCCAGCGAACCCGCCCGAGCGGCAACTACAGCATGCTCTACGACCAGATCGTGGGCCGGCACGCGATCGTCGGCAGCCGGGTGACCTGGTTGGTGGTGCGGCTGGATCAAGAGCGCAACCTGGCCGCGTTGGCGCGCCGCGGGCCGTGCGCGGTCTCGGCGCCTGCCGCGTTGGCGACGGCAGCGCATCGGATCGCCGGTCGGCTCCGCGAACGAGGGATCCTCGCCTACCCGTTGCCGCCCGCCGCGATGCGTGACGCGGTCCGGCTGCTGCACGAGGGCGTCGAGCTGGCCGATCTCGCGGAGAAGTGGGAGTGTCTCGAATCCTCGGCGCCGGGACGGTGCGTGACCACCTATGCGGTGGACTGGTCGCTGATCGGGGACAACGGGCTCGCCGACTGCTGGGCGTCGAGCCGCGGTCACACCACCCTGGTGGTGAGCTTGAGCCGGCGCGGACCCAGCGCCCTGGTCCGTTACGTCGGTCCGGCCGGGCAGCCGCGACCCCGGTATCTGCGGCCGTTGAACGGGCGGCAGTCGGCGGCGCTGCTGACCTCGCTGAGCGCGGGAGAACCGGTCTCGGTGTTCGCCGGGCACCGGCCGCGTGGCCGGGCGGGCACCGATCGACTGCTCGCCGATCTGCTGATCCCGATCGGCCCGAACGGCCAGATCCTCGGCTCGCTGGCCAGTCAGCCCCGGCATGCGCTCGCGCTGCCGCTGTTCGACCCGGCCCGCTACAACCCGCGCCGGCGGACCGTCGAGGTATGTGCGAAGTTGCCCGTCGCACAACAGATCCTGTTGCGGGCGATGGCGGTCGGCGCGGAGGTGGAAATCCATACGATACGGCCGAACAGCTGGCGAACGCTGGTCGCCGCGGTCGGCGACACGCGCTCGTTGCGGCTGGTGTCCGATCATCCATCGATCGATCCGTCGGTGGCCACGGTCGCCGTGTTCGACCATGTCTCGCCGCAGGTCTCGACCGCCCAGACCACCGTCATCATCAGCGACCCGGGCGGGCCGCACAGCGGTTCGGTAGACCTGGTGATCGATCAGGTGAGCGCGACGGCGGTCGATATCAATATGCCCATGCGTACGGTGCGGGTGGACCTGATCGAGCCGCGTGGGGAGAGCCGTTATTTCGACGCGCCGGCCGATCCGCCGGTCGTACCTGCCCCGATCAATGTCTACGCGACGACGCCGCACCGTAATGGTCGGTCCTTCAACACCCAGGTGGAGCGGTAATGTCTATTGGTGTGGTAGCGGAATCTCAGAGTAACGAGGTTATTGAACAGGACACTGCGGAAGGCCTGAGCCCCAAGCAGGCCGCGGCGGCGACCTTCTCCAGAAAACTGTCGGCCCTGATCGCCGAGTCGATCGTCTCCACCGGAGAAGGGGCGACGCGATCACTGACGCTCTACTCGCTCGCGCGACATCTGGAATTGGCGTATCCGGACGTGCCGGTATCCCAGTCCGGACTGTACCGGCTCATTCACGGTGATGCGATTCCGCGGCTCGACTTGATCATCGCGCTGGCTCGGGTATTCGACGTTCCGACGGAATACTTCGTCACCGACTAGGCCTACCGGCCGCTCGGACGGCACCGGAATTCAGCTCGAGCGGCCGGACTTTGCTGGGCTACTAGCCGGATCATCCCTGCGTGGCGGGGCGCTGCCGACGCACGTTCGCCGGCTGCTCGAGCTGTCGAGAATTCCCACACCAATATATGCGGACCGGCGCAGGCGGTCTTCCCAGCGGCGGGCAGTTGTCCTCGATAGCCTGCTGTGCGACTTGTAACCTTCTCCGGCAAGGGGGAGTGGGGCTGATTCTCTACTCGGTCAAGGAATTCGAGCTGATATGCGTCCGAAAACAGGATTGCGCAGTCTATTGTTCGCTGTGTTCTTCCGGCCTGCTGCGCTTGCCCTGGTGGCGGTATATACCGCGTTGCCCGGCCCGCTCTTGGCGGACTTTCCGGCGTCTTCCATAGTCTCTGTGCGCAATCACGATGCGCAGCACCTCACCTTAGCCGTACATTCCGGATCCATGAACATGGACATACCGGTCGATGTTCAGCTTGCCGCCGACGCCAGTGTGCCGCGGCCGGCCCTCTACTTACTGCTCGGCGCGGCCGCCGGTACCGATGGGGCCACGTGGTCGAGCAGGACCGATGCGCTCGAGTTCCTGGCCGACAAAAACGTCAACGTCGTGACCCCGCTGGGTGGGCGCGCCAGCTATTACGCGGATTGGGAGGTCGACGACAGCCGTTTCGGCAGGCAACGCTGGAAGACGTTCCTGACCGAGGAATTGCCGCCACTGCTGGACAATTTCCTGAAAACCAACGGCCGCAACGCGATAGCCGGGTATTCGATGTCGGCGACATCGGCGCTGTCGCTGGCCGCGACGACGCACGGCCGCTATTCCAGCGTGGCCGCCTACAGCGGATGTGCGCAGATCAGTGATCCGATCGGGCAAGAGTTCCTCCGCCTCACCCTGTCGGTCGAGCAGCAGCGAATGGCCGATATCGAAGAGATGTACGGCCCGGTCGGTGGTCCCCGCTGGGCGGAGAACGATCCATATGTGCAGGCCGAGGGGCTGCGCGGAAAATCGATCTACATCTCGAACGGCAGCGGGCTGCCCGGGGATTTCGATCAGCTCGGCGGGCAGTACACACTCCCCGGTCCGATCGGTTTCGCCAATCAGGTCCTCGTCGGTGGAGTGATCGAGTCCGCGGCGAACTACTGCGCGCACAACATGCAAGCACGATTGGCCCAGCTCGCCATCCCCGCGCGCTACAACTTCACCCCGCAGGGCACGCATTCGTGGGGTTATTGGCAAGAGGCGTTGAAGGATTCGTGGCCGATCCTGGCAGCGCCGTTAGGGCTGTGAATCGATGGGCGTGCTGTTACTCGTACCGCTCGGCTTCGTGTGCGGCGTGGTGGCCTCCACGGCGGGGTCGCCATCGCTGTTCTCGTTTCCGCTGCTGCTGGCAGCCGGATACCCGGCGGTGGCGGCGAATGTCACCAATACCGTCGGGATGGTGATGCCGACGACTCTCGGCGGGAGTCTCGGATATCGCGACAGACTACGGGAGGAGGGCCGCAGCGCTTGGGAACTGGCCTTGGCCGGCGGTCTCGGCGGCGGCCTCGGCGGTGGATTGCTGCTGCTGCTCGGCGAGCGGGTGTTCGAGGCCGTTATCCCGTCCCTGCTGATCGGGGCGGCGGTACTGGTCCTGGTGGGACCGTGGATAGTCCGGCGCGCGGCGCGGAGCGCGGAATCGGTGGATCGCCCGCGTATCGCTGTCGTCGTGACCTTTGTGCTCGGGATCTACGGCGGATACTTCGGAGCCGGTGTCGGCCCGCTGCTGGTTTCGAGCTACGTCATCACGTTCACCGGCGGCATCCAACGGTCCAACGCGCTGAAGGTCCTGGTCGTACTAGCGGTAAACATCACCGCGACAATGCTTTTCGCGCTGTTCGGGCCGGTGGATTGGCTTGCTGTCGCAGCACTCGGGGTGGCCGGCGTGGCCGGCGGTTATGTCGGGGCGCGTACCGCACGACGGATGCCCGACTCGCTGCTGCGCGCCGCGGTGGCAACCAGTGCGGCGATTGCCGCATCCCTGCAGATCCGATAGGCCATCGGCGCCGCAATTCCCAAGGGCGGTAAGCGTTTATCGTATTTCATGCAAGCGTTGATGCCCTGCACAGTTCAACGCTCGCATCGTCGGTTGACCGTCGGCGATCACGACTGGCAGAGAGCTTCCCCCCATCGGCTCTCTGCCAGTCTCGCCATCGACTATTCGCTCAATAGCGTTGTGCCGGTTCTGGAGTCGCCACCATTCGCGACCTTGCGCAGCTGGCGTGCGGCGACCGACAGTGCCTCCAGGCCGTAGTTGCCGGAGGCGAATATGTCACCGAGCGCGCCGGCCGCGCGGACAACCCGGGTCCGGTTGTTCAACTCCCAGTTGCCGATCGCCGCCGCGGGGCTGTCGGACGGGTCGGCCACCGTCAGCACATCGTGGGTCAGCAAGCGCACCGCGTCGTACAGATCGTCGCGAACCGCCAACCGGGCGAGCCCACGCCACCGGTCGCCATGCTCGAGCCGGTCGAGGGCGGACAGCAGCCGGTCTATCTTGAAGTGTTGCATGACCGCGCAATAGAGCGTGGCGACCGGTTCCGGGTCACGTTCACAACGCTGAGCTGTGTCGAGCACGTCCAGCAGCGGAAACAGGTAGATGAGCCGAAACACCCTCTCCGCCAATTCTTTCGGCGCGCCATGGCCGACCCACTTCGCGGCCCGATTACGGATTTCGTCCGCGGCATAGCCGGGCAGCCAGCGCGGACTCTGCTCCGCGAGCGCCCGCAGACCTTGCCGGTAGCGCGCGACCTCCGCTGCGGAGTCCGCAGGCCACTGCCGACTCAACAGCAACCGGCGCCCGGCCCGATCCACGGTCCGGCCCACTTCGAACTCGAAGGCATCCCGCGTGGTGACCGGAGCCGGGCACGTTCTGATATCCCGCCACAGGCCGCGTAGATCGAAGATCTCGACGGCGGCGTAGAAGGCGAGGACCGCTTCGCCGGTGCTGCTGCCGAGTTCCTCGGAAAGCCGGAATACGTAACTGATCCCGGCATTGTCGATCACATCGTTGACCACCATCGTGGTCACGATCTCGCGGCGCAACGGATGCCGGCGTATCGCCGCGCCGAATCTGGTGCGCAGCACCGAGGGAAAGTATTCGGGCAGCACCGATTCGAATTCCGGTCGATCCGGGAGGCCATTGGTTCGCAGGTCGGTCTCCAGCGACAGCTTCACGTGGGCCATCACGTTCGCCAATTCCGGTGAGGTGAGGCCGATTCCGTCCGCGGCGCGCCGGATCAGCTCGGCGTCGGACGGCAGCCCCTCCAGGTCCCGATCCACGCCGTAGCGCGCGGCGAGATCGGCGATCTGCCTGCGGTGCATGCCCAACATGACGGGTGCCTCGGCACGGCTCAGGCCGAGGCGGAGATTCTGCGAAATGTTCTTGGCCAGTACCAGTTCGGCGACCTCGTCGGTCATCTCGGCGAGTAACCGGTCACGCTCGGCCGGTTCCAGTGCTTCGCCGGATGGCATCGCGTCGAGCAGAATCTTGAGATTGACCTCGTGGTCGGAGCAGTCGACGCCGGCCGAGTTGTCCAGTGCGTCGGTATTGATCCGCCCGCCGTGCCTGCTGAATTCGACCCGCCCGAGCGCGGTGACGCCGAGATTGCCGCCTTCGCCGATCACTTTCGCGCGCATGCGGTTCGCGTCCACCCGTACCGCGTCATTGGACTTGTCGCCGACGTCGGCATGCGACTCCGACGACGCCTTGACGTAGGTCCCGATGCCGCCGTTCCAGAGCAGGTCTGCCGGTGCGGTGAGAATCGCCGCGATCATCTCGGGCGGTGACAGCGTGGCTGCTCCGTCGTCGATGCCGAGGGCGGCCCGAACCTCGGGAGAAACCGGAATCGCCTTCGCGGATCGCTCGTACACGCCACCGCCGGTGCTGATCAGGGTGGGGTCGTAGTCGAGCCAGGACGATCGCGGCAGGCCGAACATTCGCCGGCGCTCCGCGAACGAGCGCACCGTGTCCGGATTCGGATCGAGGAAGATGTGCCGGTGGTCGAAGGCGGCGAGCAGGCGAATGTGCTCGGACAGCAGCATGCCGTTGCCGAAGACGTCACCGCTCATGTCGCCGATGCCGACGACCGTGAAATCCACACTCCGCGTGTCGATGTCCATCTCCGCGAAGTGGCGTTCGACGCTCTTCCACGCGCCCTTCGCGGTGATGCCCATCGCCTTGTGGTCGTAGCCGAGCGACCCGCCGGAGGCGAACGCGTCACCGAGCCAGAAGTG
>NZ_VXLC01000032.1 GCF_008704205.1 Nocardia colli
AGCGACCCGCCGGAGGCGAACGCGTCACCGAGCCAGAAGTGATATCCGCGCGCGACCTCGTTGGCGGTGTCGGAGAAGGTCGCCGTGCCCTTGTCCGCGGCGACGACCAGATAGGTGTCGTCGCCGTCGCGGCGCACTATCCGATCCGGCGGCAGCACCTCCCGGGTGATCGAATCGACGTTGTCGGTGAGATCGAGCAGGCCGGACACGAACGTGCGATAGCACGAAATGCCTTCGGCCAGTAGCGCTTGCCGATCCAGTCCGGCGTCTCCGGTCGACTCCGGCGGTCGCTTCACCACGAACCCACCCTTGGCTCCCGTCGGCACGATCACGGCGTTCTTCACGGTCTGCGCCTTGGCCAGGGCGAGGATCTCGGTGCGGAAGTCTTCGGTGCGGTCCGACCAGCGCAGACCGCCGCGAGCGATGGCGCCGAAGCGCAGATGGACGCCTTCTACCCGCGGCGAGTAGACGAAGATCTCGAATCGTGGCCTGGGCTCCGGCAATTCGGCGATGTTGCGGGCATCGAACTTGAGCGACAGGTAGTCCAAGAAGGTTCCACCGGCGGTACGGCGAAAATGGTTGGTGCGCAGCGTCGCGGTGATCAATCCGTGTATCGCACGCAGGATGCGGTCGGTGTCCATGCTGACCACGCGATCGATCAGTGTGTGCAGCCGTCCGGTGATCCGCGCGGCCCGCTGGGTCGCGGCGGGTCCGACACCGTCGACATCGAACTGGCTCTCGAACAGTCCGACGAAGGAGCGTGTGACCTCGAGGTTCGTGAGCAGTACCCGGGCCACACTGGCAAAGCTGTAGGCAAACCCTATCTGCTGCAAATACTTCGCGTACGCACGAAGCACGACGACCTGCCGCCAGTTGAGCTCGCCACGCAGGACGAGCTCGTTGAGCTGGTCGATTTCGCTTTGCCCGAACCACATGGCCTCGACGGCCTCGGCAACCCGCACCCGCACGTCGGGCAGGTGCGAGCCGGACGCCGGTGCGCCGCCGACGCTCACCTCGGCATCGAATGAGGCACTCGACCCGCTGGCCGGAATCCGCAGCCGAAAATCGTAGATCCACCGTTGCGCGTCGCCGGGCAGCGTGATCCGGTACGGCTGTTCGTCGACGACCTGCACGCCGAGACTGTGCAACAGTGGAAGCACCTCACTGAGCGAGACCCCGGCGCCCGCCACATACAGCGTGAATCGCCATTCGCCGCTCGGTGATTCGGCAACGCGGTACAGGTTGATGTCGATGGCGTCGCCGTCGAGGCGGAGCAGCCTGCGCAGGTCCGCCACCGCCCGCTCGGTTCCGAAGGCCTCCTGGTAATCGACCGGGAACGCGGCGGCCTGCGCCAGTGCCGCCGATTGCGCGAGCGCGGATGCCGCGACCAGCTTCGCCACCAGCCGATCGGTCCAGGTCCGGGTCGTCGCGAACAGCAGCTCCTGTATTCGGGCACAGTTGGATTCGGAAAGGTCGACCGGCGCCGCGTCCGCGCGTGGATACACGGTGAAGTAGACGACGGCGAGCTCCGACTCGGTGGCCCTGGCCGAATACGCGATGTGCTCGCCATCGAATTCGGCCCGCAGGATCTCGGTCATGCGCAGCCGCACCTCGGCGGAATAGCGATCGCGCGGCAGGTAGACCAGGCAGTACAGCGCGCCGCTGCGCGGATCCTGCCGGATGAACGATTGGACTTGCCGACGCAGGCTCAAAGTCATGACGGCCGAGATGGTTTCGAACAGCGTGTGCGCGTCGGTGGCGAACAACTCGACGCGTGGGAACGACTGCATCACCTCCAGCATGGCCTGGCCGGAAAAGGAGTTCAGGTCCAGACCTGCCCACGCGATGACCTGATGGATGCGCTGGGAGATGAGGGGAATGTCGAGGATGTTCTCGTGCAGACCGGTCACGCTGAACGTTCCGATGAACACGTGCTCGCCGCGGATCCGTCGAACGCGGCCGGCGGCCGGTTCGTCCTGCGCGGGTCCGGCGGTCTCGTATTCGGCGATGCTGATCAGGCAATGGTGCGGCGGCCCCGGCAGCGGCGCCTCGGACGCGCCGCTGAAAACGCACAGCAGCGGGCGGTCCACCGGCCAATCCGGCAGCAAGATACCCGGCGTCGCCTGCGGGGAGAAGACGCCTAGGCCCACTTCCGGGACCGGCGCCCGATACAGTCGGCCGTCGCCGTCCTCGGTGCTGTAGTAGCCGTACCCGAGCAGATTGAAATGGTCATTTGCCAACCAGCGCAACAGATCCGCGCATGGGGCCAGCTCGGGTTCGCCAATTCGTCCGGCGACATGCTCGAGCCGCGCGGCAAGCCCGGTCATCATCGCGATCATGTGCGCGGTGTCGTCCACGGCCCGCCGGAGATCGGCGAGCAACGAGGGGAGCAGGTGCTCGATCTGATCCACCACCCGGTCGTCGACGGCGGTGCCGAGCTGAATGTGCATCCACGATTCGGGACGACGCTGTTCGCGCCCGTTGCTCTCCGCGACGGCCGAACCGGAATCGGCGGTGATCGCCTGCAACCGGCCCCGCCGGTCCCGCGTGACGTTCAGCATCGGGTGGATCACCTCGGTGACGGTGATGCCGAGCCGGCGCAGCGCGGAGGTCACCGACTCGACCAGCAGTGGCATATCGTCGTTCACGAGCTGAATCGCTGTCCCGAGCCCGGTGCCGTCGCCGTCGCGGTATATCCGGAAGTTCGGCGTGTGCAGGTCCCGGACCATGGCCAATTCGAGATGGTGGCGCAGGATGCGCTCGGCCCGCTCGGTCGCCGTCCGCGGTGTCGCGTCCGGTGGAATCCAGCCGAAATAGAGCGCCGTCAGTTTGCTTGCATCGCCTGGGAGTTTGCCTGGCACGGAGCTGATTCCGGCGTCGGCGGGCGCCGAAGAATCGATGCTGCGCTCTGCTTCGGTCATCGATGACCACTTCCTAGTCTGTTGATCTACTGATATCCAATGGCCGGCAGCATTCGGGGTTTGGTCAGCAGACCAAGCCGGAACGCCAGACAAAGGCTTGTGCGCCGGAACGGCTCGCGAAGGGTTCGGTGCTCAGTTGCACTCGGGTATGGGGATTGGCGTAGCGCACCGAGTCCGACGCATCGATCCCCACGAACATTCGACCGTCGCAGAGAGCGATGTTCGCCGCGCGCCATCGCCGAATGGTGTCCGCGATCTGTCCGTCGGTCGTCACGCTCATCGTGAAGACCAGGCTCTTGTCCGCGGTGATCCCGCCCCACAGCAGGGGGTGATCGGCCGGGATGACACAGCGCTGGACGTCGCCGTCGGTGTCGACCCGCTCGCAGCTCGCGGCGGCGCCGAGCTGGCCGGGGGGCTGGACGTCACCGGACGCCGTGCTGCCGGGCGCGGCCGGCAGGTGCAGGGAGAGCGCGGGGAGCAACCGGCTGACCACGACACCGACCACGACCACAAGCACCGCAACCCCGACCAACACCACGACCGTCAGGAAAGACACGGTCCGTAGCACGGATCCCGGATTCCGGAATCCGCGGCTTAACTGGTTCGCGACCGCCTGCACCGTGCCTTTCCACTGCCACCCGGGACGGGGGAGGACCGCGGCCTCGGCACTCGCCGGACCGGCGGTCGCGGGCAGTGGTGACGCGCAGTACTCGCATTGATCAGCGGACGGATGATTCGCATGGGAACACTGCGGGCAGATGGCGTGGGCCGGATCCTGGTCAGTGGCCATTGATGACGATCGATGAGATCGCGACGGTGTTGACCCCTGGATCTCCCCGTGATTTGAGGACGGTCAGCACCACCTGACTCGCCCGTACCGGCGGCTTGAGCTCGGTGACGACCAGCGTGCGCTGATCCAGCGTGGCCTGACGGTAGAGAGATCCGTCGACGTCATCGAAGCGGTACGAAACCTCGCTTGCCGTACGGTATTTCGACCATTGATCGACGCCGTCCGAGCCGATCTTGTCCCAGCCGGGGACCAGGCCGATCGAGTCGATCTCGTAGGTCTTGCCGAGGTCGATGCGCAGCACCTGGCCGTCGACGCTGTATGCCCTGACGCAGGACCACGCCTTCCCCGGCTGGGCGTCGAACGCGTCCATCCCCGGCGTGCTGCCCGGCGGGCAATGCGACTGTGCCGAGGCGACCTTGATCCGACCGGCCGCCGGTACGGCAGCCGTCGTGGTCGCCGCCGGCGCCGCGGTCGGACCGGATCCGGCGATGGCGAGCTTGCTCGGCTGTTCGCCGCCGCCCGACGTGATCAGCAACAGCACTACCACGACCGCTAGCGCCGCGGCGATCGTCAGCGCCACCTTCGGCTTGCGAAACTGTGCGGCGAGGGCCCGGGCGAGGTCCTGCGCGGACGCCATCGAAGCCGGCATCGCTGACCCGAGGTGCCCGGCCGGGCGTCGCGTCTCGGTGTGCTCGGCCGGTTGATCAAGTGGCGCAGCGTAATTCGACGCGAGATCCGGCATCGGCGCCGGCCCGGCCGGACCGCCGTTCAGCAGAGCGTCGATACGCTCGCTGGCGCGCGGACCGTTCGTTCGCCGACGTGGCCGAACCGAATCGGTGTCGTCAGCCTCGGCCGAGACCGGCTCGGGCGGCGGAGCACTGGCCTGCTGGTCGTCGGTGCGGCCGCTATTCGAAATACTATCGGGCGCCGTGAAGAATGGATCCTGTAGGAGTGAATCCAGAACCGCCGCCCGATGGTGTAAAAAGACATCCTTCGGCTCATCCTCGGGCATATCGGGATCGTATCCATATAGCGGGTTATGCCGGATCGTGACTATTCCCGGTAGCGAGAACAATCCGGCACGACGGCACGGTCGGCTAATTGTCCGCACGCAGTCCGAAGGTTTGCGCGATGATGTTGCGCTGGATCTCGGAAGTGCCGCCGAAAAATGTCGATCCGAGCGCGGCCCGGAGATAACGTTCCATGCCGTATTCATTCGCATACCCGTTGGCGCCCATCGCCTGCATTCCTTCCAGCGCACAGCGTTTGGCGAGTTCGGTAGCCGACAACTTCGCCATCGATGCCTCGCGCGGGAGCGAGCGCGCGGGGTCGTCGTCCATCATCGCGGCCACGCCGTGGACGAGCAGGCGAGTCTTCGTGAGTTCGGTCGCGAGGCCGGCGAAGCGGTGTTGCTGGGCTTGGAAGCTGCCGACCGGCCTGCCGAACTGCCTGCGTTCCCGAACATAGGCCAAGGCGTCGTCGAACGCGCGCTGGGCCAATCCGAGTGAACTGGCCGCGACGATCATTCGCTCGAAGTTCAACCCGGCCACCGATTGCCGGAAGCCGGCGCCTTCCTGTCCGAGCAGTGCGTCACGGGGCACCCGGACCGCGTCGAAGGTCAGCGCACACGTGAGGTCCGGGATCGGAGTCCGGATCGGATCGATCGTCAGGCCGTCGGCGTCGCGCGGGACAAAGATCATCGACAAACCGTCCCGGTCGCTCTCGCCCGCCGTGCGGCAGAAGACCAAGATGTGGTCGGCGACGTTCGCGAGTGAGCACCAGCGCTTCCGGCCGCTGATGACCCAGTGCGTGCCCGTGTCGTCGAGCCGGGCGCGGGTGTCGACCGCGGCGATGTCGGAACCGGCTTGCGGTTCGGTCAGTGACACCGCGAGCACGCCGCCACGAACCACGCGGCTGAAGTGATCGGCTCGCTGGGCTGCGGTCCCGAACATATTCAACGCCGCGACGACGATAAAGGTCGGAATGTAGCCGGCGATCCGGAGTTGTGCCTTGAACGCCTCCTCGGCGAACAGCGCCGCGTCGAGGAAGCCGCCGCCGGCGTGGCGGGCACCGCCGTAGCGTGGATCGATCGTGAAGTTCCACCAGCCCCGTGCGCCGACCTCGGCGGCCAGCTCTGCCGAGTGTGGACCGCCGACGTCGGCGTCGACGTCATCGGCCGTCGCGGCGGTCGTGCAGTGGTCACGAATCTCGTGCACAAGTCTGCGCTGCCGGTGCGAAAGCAGGAGTTCGCCGAGTTCGCCGGTCATCCGGCCGCGAGCACCGAGACGATGAGGAAGGCGAATGCGATGACGGTGACGCCGAGACGAACGAGGCGGAACACCTTCCAGAAGGAGTGCGGACCGTCGGCGTTCGTTTCGGGAAGTCCGCGATCGGTGGAGATTGCCCAGGCGCCACCGGTAGCGAGTCCGCCGGAAAAGAGCATCAATGCGGTCGTGAATTGGCTGAAACCTGACACAGACATGCCTCCTGCATAGGCCCCGGCACTACACCGAGAGCCGAGGTCGATGTTCGCCGAAGTAAACAGTCTGGCAGTGCTGGAGGCGTCTTCTCATCGCTGGGAATCCGACCGATCACCGAAGCCTTCTGTATCCCCAACATTGGGAACGGGGCGCGGAACTTTTCACGTAGCATTTACCGCGCACTCCGGCAATTCGAGCTCCGTGTGCAAGGTCACACGCTAATCGCGGTACGCCGGATTTGCCGAACCCCTCAATGATGATCGCCGGTTTGCCTAAATGTGCGGAAATCGGCAGAACGACAGGAAATCTCCATGGAAATCAAAAAGCTGGTAGCCACTTCGGTGCTGGCGATCGCCGCCACCGGCATCGCCGCCGTCACCGCGCACGGTGAGGCCGGGATGGCAACGACCATCAGCGGGGTCGACGGTCCGATCAGCTACACGGCGGCGCTGGCCCAGGACTATTCGAAGGCCACCGTCGGGCTGGCGTCGGGGACATTCGCGCTGTCGCCGGACCGGTCGGCAGTCGATGTGCTGGCCGACAACGGCGAGGTCGTCGGCGCGATCCCGACAACGATGCGCACCGAGGCCGGACAGCAGGTCTCGGTCACACCGGAATTGAACAGCACCGCAACAACATTGACCCTCACGCCGGTGAACGGCCCGGTGCCCGGGGCGGCCGACTCGGCGCAGGCTGTTGCCTTGAAGTCCATCGGAGACGCGGGAACGACCGTGGCGGGCGTCCTCATCGGCTGCGCGATCGGCGCTTTGATCGGCATCCTGTTCGTCCTGGTCGGCCTTCCGATCGGCTGTGTCCTCGGCGGCATTCTCGGCGGCATCGTCGGCGCCAATCAGTGACGCGCGGTTCCGGGCGGCGTACAGCATGATCACATCGTTTGCGGCCTCGCTGATCTCGGTCGCCTATCCGGAGATCAAGCTCGGGTATGAGAACTTGCTGCGCACGTTCCGTGCCGATTCGTCGATGCGGGACAGCATCGGCCGCGTGGGGCCGGCGGCAATCCTGGTCAGCGATGAACCAGCCATAGTCGCGCTACAGAAAACGAACAGGGAGTTCGTCACCGATGCCGAAATACGTGCGGAAAGGTTGCTGCGGGACGCGATAGGGCAACGTTACCCAGGTCACACCCTGACCGGCGAGGAGCTGCCCGTCCAAGCCCGCGGGGATGAGTGGGTGTGGAGCATTGATCCGGTGGACGGCACCAGTGCGATGATCCGGTCGGCCATTATGCAGGCATATGGTCTGCCGATTCCGGAACCCGCACCGGCATTCGGAATCAGCATCGGTGTTCTCCATGGCAACGAAGCGGTGTGTGGCGTCATCGCTGAGCTGTTACCCCGCCACGACAGCCTCGAGCTCGGCCGCGTCTGGGTAGGCAGTGTCGATACCCCTGCGCTGTGCGACGGACGGGCAGTACAGGCCAGGGCGGCCACATCCTTGAACGAGGCGGTCCTGGCCTGCACGGTGCCGGAGATAATGTTCTCGACGCCTGAGCGGTGGAGTGGTTTTCAAGCTCTCGCCGATGCCACCCGCTCGGTGGTGACCGACCAGAATTGTATCGGTTTCATGGGACTGCTGGACGGGACGGTCGATATCGTCTGCGAGCGTGATCTGCTGTTGCCCGATGCCGCGGCAGTGGTGCCGATTCTGCGCAGTGCCGGAATAACGGTGACCGATCATGACGGATATCTGGTCGAGTTCGACGCGACGGCCCGGAAAGGCGAGTATTGCCTATTGGCCGCTCGGCCGGAACTGCATCGCGACGCGGTAGTCATGCATCGGCGGGGCGTTCCACGCTGGAACAACCGATTTCCCGGAGTGGATTCGACCGGCCTCGGATACGTAAGAAAGGTGGATTGAGGCATGGACGAGATCATGCACTTGGTGCGCCCTGCGATCGCCAAGATGACACCCTACAGCTCGGCGCGCACCGAGGGTAGCCAGATCGCGATGCGCATCCGGCTCGATGCGAACGAAAGTCCCTACCCGCCGTACCCCGCGGGCGCGGACCAGTACGAGCTGAATCGCTACCCGGAGGGGCAACCGGAACAGCTACTCGATACCTTCGCGGATTTCTACGGAGTTCCGCGCGACCGGCTGTTGTTCACCAGGGGTGCGGACGAAGCCATCGATCTGCTGGTCCGTGGGTTCTGCACGGAAGGAATCGATGCCATACTTCAGGCTTCGCCGACCTTCGCAATGTATGCCCATTCGGCGCAGGTTCAAGGTGTCGATATAGTCGACGTCCCGCTCGTGTCGCCCGATTTCCAGCTCGATGTCGCCGGCATACTCGCCGCCCGTGACGAGCATCCGAATATCAAGCTGCTGTTCTTCTGCTCACCGAACAATCCGACCGGAAACCTGCTCGAACGCAACGACATACTCAGCATCGCCACCGCATTGACCGGAAAGTCGATCATCGTGGTAGACGAGCTCTATCTCGATTACTCGGGCACCGACTCGCTCGCCGCGGTCCTGTCGGACTGCCCCAATATCGTTGTCCTGCGATCGATGTCCAAGGAATACAGCTTGGCGGGCGAGCGCTTCGGGATCACCATCGCGAATCCGGAGATCATCAGCGTTCTGGGTCGCATGCTGGCCCCGTACTCACTCACGCAAACCGCGATTCGGGCCGTCGCCCAGGCCATGACGCCGGACGGTCTGGCCTACGCCAGGGCCAATATCGCGAATATTCTGGACGAACGTTGGCGAGTATCGCAGGCGCTGGCCGCCTCTCCGGTGGTCGTCAAGGTCTTCCTGAGCGATGCCAACTTCCTGCTCGTGGAGGTGGACGATGCGCGGCGGCTCGTCCGGGTGATGCAGGAGAACGGCATAAAGATCCGCGATCGCAGCACCATGCACGGCACCGGCAACTGCGTACGCATCTCGATCGGTACGCCTGCGGAGAACGATGCGATGCTCTCGGTGCTCGAATGCTACTCCGAGGAGTGGGGTTGACCGCCGACACACTGTGCGTCTCGGCTGAGCGGTTCGCCGCCGACATCGCCGCACTCGCGACGGTTGTCGACGACTCGCTGCCCGGATTCACCCGGATCGCGTTGAGCGAACTCTATCTCGACGGACGTGCGTGGCTGGCGGTCCGAATGCGGCATGCCGGATTGATCACCACGGTCGATGCGGCCGGCAATCTCATCGGTACATTGCCAGGGCGGCACGAGGGTGCCGCGTTGGTGACGGGTTCGCACATCGACACCGTCAGCGAGGGCGGCAAATACGACGGCATCGTCGGTGTGCTCGGCGCGCTGGAGGCAGTACGGGCCCTGCGCGAGGCGGGTATTCGGCTCTCGCACCCGCTGAAGGTGATCGCGTTCTTCGGAGAGGAAGTCAACGAATTCGGCCTCGCGCATTTCGGCAGTCGCGCGATCGCGGGAACCTTGCGCTCCGAGCACCTGGCCCTGACCAATGGCAAGGGCGAAACCTTCGCCGACGCATTGCGCGAACGCTCCGGGATCGACCCGGAAACGTGCCTGCGCGCGCGATGGAGTCCCACCGAACTGGCTGCCTACCTCGAGTTGCACATCGAGCAGGGCCCGTTGCTCGAGCAGCATGACCGTTCGCTCGGTCTGGTCACCGGGATCGCCGGGGCGCAGCGATTTGTCGCCTCGTTCACCGGACAGCCCGACCACGCCGGTAACACCCCGATGGACCGGCGTCGCGACGCGCTCTGCGCCGCAGCGGAATTGGCGCTGTCGGTAGAGGAGTTCGCCTGCGAGCACCCTGGCGGGGTTGCGACGGTCGGTGGGATCACCGTCACGCCTGGGCAGAGCAATGTCGTTCCCGGCACTGCTGAACTCGTCGGCGACATGCGCAGCCTCGATACCAGCTGGCTGGCCGAGCGTCGGCGCGAAATCGAGTGTGCCGCAGGGGATGTGCGGCAACGCCGCGGCGTAGATGTCGCGATCGCCTGGCCTTCGGTCACGGATCCGACGTTGTTCACCGAACCCGTGCAACGTGTGATCGGTGCGGTGTTGCGTGCCGCTGGGCACGATCCGTTGCCGATCACCAGCGGTGCAGGCCATGACGCACAAGAGATGGCGATGCTCGGGCCGGCGGGGATGATCTTCGTCCCATCCCGCAAGGGCCGCAGCCATTGCCCCGAAGAACACACCGATCTCGCCGACCTGGTGATCGGCGTACACGCGCTCGCGGAAACCCTGGTCGCATTCGACCGCAGCAGCTAGTCGTCGAGAAGGCAGCGCACCGGACTGACCATGACCTCGGCAAGCGGGTTGCGGCAGAACATGTGGGTACCAACCATGGGTGGGAAGGTTTCCGATCTTGGTCGCCGTGTTCGGATAGAGTTTTCGGATTCAGGGGGCGTGTCGGATGGTCTGGTGGGTGGAGGCGCCATTATTGTCCCCAATGCTGGGAACAATAATGGTAAATCCTCGACCGATCCGCGAGAACGCGCATTGAGAATCGAGAACCACGATGAACACGCACAAAACACCGCTGAAGGTCACCGGTCGCAGCCTGACAGCGGCCTGCCTGATCGGTGCGGCGCTTACGGTTGCGCCTGCGGCGGCCGCCGCTCCCGACTATGTCGCGTGCAGTGTCAGGCGCTTGGCCGACAACAAAATCCCGAAGCCTTACTACCTCGCCGGTTCACCGCCTTCCGTATCCGCGGAAATTGTCGTCGAGTGCGGCCCCCGCAACCCGGATACCGCCGATTTTCGCCTCACCATCTGGAAGCGGGACAGTCAGGGCAACTTCTATCGGCAGGCCGAGAATTTCTATCATATGGTCGGAAACTTCGCGTCCACGATCCCGATGAATGTCAACGGGGCATGTCGGGAACCGGGGCCTGCGGACACGGTCAAGTGGTATCACCTCGAGGTTCACGGAGTGGTCTACGCCAACGGACTTCGCAACGAGAACACCGTGAACAGCGACGACCAAGTGCTGCCCGACTGCTGACCGATAGCTCGATTACCCGGCACTCGGGTAGGGTGTAAACGACACGGCATCGAACCCGATGTTGTAGGCAGCGGAATTCTTCATTACTGGAATGGTTTGACCACCGTATTGGCCGCATCCGAATTCACGCAGGCTTCCGTTGACGACGGTATCGAAACCGACGGCGAAAGAGCGAGTCGGCGGCACGGGTATGCAGCCGGTAACATCCTTGAGGTAGATATCTTGGGTATCGCCGGTGTAACCTGGCCCAGAATAGATGCACACATCATCGACGGCGCAGAGGGGCGCGCCCGGCGGTTGCGTCGAGGCCTCGTTCGCGGGAAGTAGTACTCCGAGCGCCACCAGTGCGGCTACTGTGCCCAGATTCATGCGGATGCTCATGGACGTCTCCGATCTTCGAGCCGGTAACGACACTCATCAGGGTCTGCCTGCCCTGAGATGAAAGACTTCGCGCCCATTCAACATCCATTCGGGCGGTTTCTCAGGAGTGAGAACCTTTTCTCCGGTACGTACCTTCCCGCGGTTGGGAAGGCGGTTCGCCGAACGGTACGATGCCATGAGGATTCCGGTCGCAAATACTGTTGCCGCATGCGTTACCGATGCCGCCACCTGATCGACATCATCGTCCGTGCTGGGGAGTGCAAATGGCGTGGATGGCCAGTGAACTATCTCCCGAGCTGGACAGCGACAGCACTGGCAGTGCACTGCTGTGCATGACCGTAGGCGGCGACCGGGCTGCCTGGTTGGCGTCGATGGCTTGCGCCGAGGACCGTAGGGCCGCAGCGAAATTCGTCAGCGACGCCACCAGTCAATGCCTGTCGACGACCGGGCGCGGGCTCGATTTGACCGCGGCCGACCTGAGCGGTCTCGACCTATCGGGCTTCGACTTGCGCCGGGCGACGCTCAACCGCACCGCGCTGTACGGGACCACGCTTTCGGCGGCGGACCTGACCGGCGCATCGCTGGTGTGTGCCGGGCTGGAACGAACCGATTTCACCGACGCCACGTTGCGCGGGGCCTACATTCACGCCCTGGCCGCTCAGGCGAGCGCGTTCGTTCGAGCCGATCTCACCGGGCTCATCGATGCGACGGGAGCATTGTTCCACGGCTGCAATATGACCGAAGCTCGGCTGGACCACGCGGAACTGGCGGGCGCAGCCTTCTATCAGTGCAGCCTGGCGGCTGCCGGCGCGCGGCGCGCGGATCTGCGTGGCGCCGTGTTCAACGAATGCCGAATGGACGGCGCGAATCTGACGGCGGCCCTGGTGGATGACTGCACGATCACCCGCAGCAGTCTGCGCGGCCTCATACTCGAACAGGCGCGCGGTCATGGATTGATAATCCAACGGCCAAGTGCCGCTGACGGATTGAATGTGTCAGCCGCACAGCTGCCGAGCCTTCGGCTCTCGGCGGTCCGGGGCCGGGATATCCTCGCCCGCGGGTTGTCGGCTATCGAGATCGACGTGCTCGACAGCCAACTGGCCGGCGCCGACTTCAGCGACGCGGATCTCGGGAAAGGGGGATGGTCGCGCACCGGCCTCGACGGTGCGAACCTGTCCGGTGCGGCGCTCACCGACTCCTGGTGGTATCAGGTCAGCGCTGCCGAGAGCACGCTCGCCGAGGCGGCCGGCGAAGGTCTCACCATGACGGAATCCTGTTTCGCCCGAGCCGATTTCACCGGATTCAAGGGACGCTACGCGACGTTCCGGAACTGTGATCTGCGGGCGGCCGACCTGGGGCGTGCCTACCTCTACCGGTCGTCGTTCCTCGGTGACCCGCCCACGTCGGCCTGCCTGACATCGGCCAACCTCGACGGCGCGAACCTCACGCAGGC
The DNA here is from genome assembly GCF_008704205.1 of Nocardia colli. Classification (GTDB taxonomy): domain Bacteria; phylum Actinomycetota; class Actinomycetes; order Mycobacteriales; family Mycobacteriaceae; genus Nocardia; species Nocardia colli. The sequence continues at coordinate 12,982 of NZ_VXLC01000032.1, forward strand.
GTATCTGGCCGCCGATTTCACGGACGCGAGCCTGCGTCACGCCATCGCGACCTACGCGCGCGTCAATCAATCGATCTTCCGCCGGGCGAATCTGCTGGGAATCAGCCTGTTTCGGGCCAGCGCCGTGAAGACCGACTTCACCGGCGCGCGCGTCTCCGGCACACTCGGGCTGATCTTCGCCGATCGATGTCTCGGCTTACCGGAAGCGCTGCGGGGCGTCGAGGATCCCGAGGCCGACCGGATTGTCGGGTTTGTCGGCGATTTGCAGCAGTTGATCGGCCGCGACACTCGCAAGTCGACCTGAACGGCGCAGAGCGGCACCGAGATACGGGTCGCCTGGCCGATCTATCCGGCATGTCGCGGATAACTCCTGACGGGATCGATGGGGTCGCCGGCGGAATCGAACGTTTCGTACACGCCGAACTGCGAGAAACTGACCGAGCCATCGTCACGCATTCCGTCCAGCGTCTTGCCGGTGAACCCGTGCACCGTCATGTCGATTCCGGTCTTATTGTGCAGATGATCGGCTATCGTCCGGGCCGCGGGTCCGGCCGCCGTAGCGCACGTCAGCAGGACAACGTCATCCGATCGCGCGGTCCGGGCAGCATCGCGGAACACCTGGTCGCCGCCGAGCAGCCGGGCGAAGTTGACGTGGTCCAAGCGCAGCATCCGCCACGCGAATTCCGCTGAATTGCCGGAGCCGGCGAGGACATTGAACAGAGTTCCGCTGCCATGCGCTTGGATGTACAGCGGATCGGTCCACGGAGCGGGTCGTGCGTCGTCGAATGTCACCTTCGGACCGTACGCGCCCTCGGCCAGTTGGGGTTTGAGGAGGTAGAACGTCCGGTCACTGGTCCGATCGTCCACCGCTGCCCACCTCGCCATCCGAACGATTTCCTTGGGCTCCCGCGGATACTGCACACCGACGACGTGCCCCTCGCCGTCCACCATCGGCATACTGAGCACGGCCTGTCGGCCTAGCTGCTGAGTCTCTCCGGTCGCGATGTCGACACCGGAGATGATGTGCCGCCCTTGCAGATCCGCGTGGCCGGTTTCGACGATCGACCTGTCCAGCCCGGTGCTGATCGCCCGGATGCGGGAACTGGCTATCTGTGCCAGCTCCGCGGAGAGGCGCTGTAAGTCCTGCACCACCATCTCGAATCCGATGGAGTAATCACGGCCCACTCTCGAATAGTCCCATGCTTCCAACGTTGGCAAGAGTCGGATCCACGCGGTGTCGGGCCGCTGGTCGGCGCGGTTCCCATCCGTGGGTGGGGCGCCGGCGACGTCGTAGTGTTACGCCCGTACGCGTCGGCGCCCTCGCGAGTCAATGTTGCAGCACCGCTGAGCATTTGACCGGTCGACGGCCCGCTCAGCAGGCTGAGGCAGGAGATGGACGGTGACGGACATGGAGCCGAACCAATGGGATACCGTGGCCGAGTCTTACGACGAGGTCAAACATGTTCCGGCCGGTTTGGCCGAAACGGCAACCCTCACCGCCGTCATGCCCGACCTCGCCGGAAAGTCGGTGCTCGATGTGGGGTCGGGGACCGGCTATTACGCCCGTCTGTTCCGTCACCTCGGTGCCGCGCGAGTAGTCGGCGTGGACGCGGCGGCGCAGATGATTCGGCGCGCTCGTTCGATCGACAAGTTCGAGGGCCTCAGCATCGACTATCAGCACTACGATGCCGCCGAAATGCCGGTGCTCGGCGCCTTCGATGTGATCTCCGCGGTCTGGCTGTTCGGGAATATCGCGGGTGCGGCCGAGTTGTCGGCGGTGGCCGGTCGGCTGCGCGCAAATCTCGCCGCCGACTGGATGCTGGTCGCATTGTTCCCGAATCCGGAGGTCGACTACGAATCGCCGCCGGAGTACGGCAAATACGGCCTGACCTATACACCCACGCGGCTCGTGGCGGACCGGCAGGCGGTCACGGTCCGCTTCCTGACCGTGCCACCGGTGGAGTTCGAAGGGTACTTCTGGCGCCCGGGGGTTGTGGAGGAGATCTTGCGGAAGGCGGGTTTCGCTGATATCGAACGGCATGCGACGAAGGTGCCGCCGTCCGCGGTCGCTGAATACGGCCCGCAATTCTGGGCGGAATTGCTCGCGAACCCGCACTTCGCGGTGATCACAGCGCATGCGGGCGGATCCGATGACCGCTGACGGACCCGGCACCGATCGAGAACCGACGGAAATAGACACCAGCACACCGCATTCGGCCCGAATCTGGAACTACTGGCTGGGCGGAACGGACAACTTTCCGGCGGATCGCGCGGCGGGCGACGAAGTGCTTGCCCGGATACCGGATATCGCCGAAGGCGCCCGTGCACAGCGGGCCTTCCTCGTCCGGGCCGTGCGCTTCCTGGTCGCTGAGGCCGGGATCAGGCAATTCCTGGATATCGGAGCGGGATTGCCCACGCTCGACAATACCCATGAGGTCGCACAGGCACTCGCGCCCGAATGCCGTGTGGTCTACGTCGACCACGACCCGCTCGTGTTGTTACACGCTCGTGCTTTGCTCACCAGCACACCGGAGGGTGCGACCGAGTATGTAGAGGCGGATCTGCAAGAGCCGCAACGGATTCTGGCCGAGGCGTCCCGGGTGCTCGACTTCGATCGGCCGGTCGGGTTGATGCTGCTGGGCGTGGTGAACCACATCATGGACTCCGACCGGGCGGGGTCTGCTGTCCGCTGTCTGCTGGACGCTGTGGTTCCTGGAAGCTATCTGGCGTTGACCCACTCCACGGCCGAGATCCACGGTGAACCCATGCTGGAGGTGATGCGCGAGTTGAACAAACGTGGTGGGACCCCGATCCGATCGCGCACCCGGCAAGAGATCGTGGATTTGTTCCGCGGTACCGAGTTACTCGATCCCGGGGTGGTTTCCTGCTCGCGCTGGCGACCCGTCTGGGCGAATGCTCCCGACGTGTATTTGTTCGGCGGAGTGGGGCGCCGTTGACAGATAGGCGAAAACGGCGGCCAGCAGGGCGACACCGGTGAACACCGCGTTGACCACAGCGAAAGCACGCGTGGGTGAGAATGCCGCGTCGCCGACCAGGCCGAGGTACAGGGTGCCGGAGGCGGCCACGCCGACCGCGGCACCGATCTGTTGCAATGTGGTGCTCACTCCGCTGATGTCTGCGGCGTGCCCGGTATGGACGGCGTTGGTGACATGGGTGAGCATCGCACTGAATTGGACACCGAGCCCGAATCCGCCGACTCCGAGCAGGATCACCAATACTGTCTCGGCATGGTTTCCGGCGAACGACACACCGCTCAGCGCGGCGAATGCGCCGGCCAGCAGTACGGTCCCGCCCACCGGCGCCCACGCGATGAGCGCGGCGGGGGCCCGGCGAACCAGTTGGCCGGCGAGGCCGAATGCACCCACCCACGGAACCAGGGTCATCCCCGAAACCAAGGCGCTGTGTCCGAGACCGAACTGAAAATACTGAGCCACGATGAACAACAAGGCGAAGTACGTGGCAGACGTCGCGGTCAGGTTCACCAGTCCGGCCCACACCGCGCGCGGCGCGAGGAATTGCCCGCTGATCAACGCAGCGCCGCCGCCGCGCGCGGCACGCCGCTCGACCGCGACGAAAACCAGGATGGCGGCCACACAAGCGGCGAGACTGATCCACGTCCACGCCGGCCAGCCTTGTTCCGCACCGAGAGTCAGCGGCAGTAGCATGAACCCGACGCCGGCCGACAGCGCCAGCACACCGGGCACATCGATACGCTGTGCCGAAGTTCGAGCGTCGGCGGGCAGTAGTCGCGCCCCGGCCACGACGGCGATGACGGTGATGGGGACATTCACCAGAAAGATCAGCCGCCATCCGCCCGCGGCGATGAGTACCCCGCCGAACACCTGGCCGAGCACGGCGCCCGCGGACAGGGCGACCGCGAACGCTCCGACGGCGCGAATTCGCTTGTCTCCGAGGAAGTTCTGCTGGATGCCGGTCAACGTCTGCGGAAACATCAACGCCGCCCCGACGCCTTGCACCGCGCGGGCGAGCACCAGTACCGCCGGGTTGGGCGCAAGCCCGCAGGCCAAGGACGCAACCCCGAACACGGCCAAGCCGGTGAGGAATACGCGCCGGAAGCCGTAGATCTCGCCCAACCGCGCGCCGGTGATCAACAGCGCGGCGAACGTCACGAGATAACCGCCGATCACCAATTCGAGAGCGGCCCCGGAAGCCCCCAGTTCGCGACCGATTTCCGGCGTCGCGACGTTTGCGATCGTCGCATCCGCCTGCGATAAGAACGGGGCCACCAATAAAACCGCCAACACCGCGCCCGGCCGCTCCTGCGCACCGTGTGAATTCATCCCGGCTCCTTCCGTATCGAAATACGTCGGGTTTCCGCGCCGAGGCACAAATCCCGGTACGCCGACCCTTCGGGTGCTTCTACCCCATGGTTACGAAACTCCACCTGGGAAGCTGGCGAATTTCGGACACGGCGTTGACCGAGGAGTGGCCGATGCGCACGCGTGCCACGAGCCTCTGCTCACCGCGTCTCGGCGGCCTCGGTATAGGGCTTACCGGGCCACAGGTGCCGGATGCCGCTCGCCGCGAGGCAGGCGATCATCGAGCCGTGACCTTGCCGGTCGAACACCTGGCGGGTGAAGGTGTATCCGGGGTCCGCCTCGGCGAGCCGATCGAGGAGGGCGAAGCTATCCCGCAACAACGCGTTGATGGAGTGGTCCGCCAGTTCTGCACCGCCGAAGGCGCTATAGACCTGGACTTCCCGGCCAGCGGGGCAACCGGCGAAGGTGCGCTCGAGTCGGGCGAGTGTTTCAGGGGTGTACCAGTTCACGCCGAAACTGCCGATGATGAGCTTGGTGAACGGCGGCGCCTTGCGTAAGAGCACGTAGCTCAGGAATGCGCCGCCGGCCGAATGCCCACACGCCCCGATGTCCGCACTGTCGACGGGATAGTCGGTCATCAGCCGGGGCAGCGGTTCGTCCTGGAGGAACCGGAGGAACTCCGGCGCGTGTCCCATCCACTCGTGCGGGTCGTGCCCGACAGCGCTCAGCTTGCGTTGGATCATGGCCGCCGTCGGGGAGGCGGAATCCAACCGCGGGGCGCCCGGAGTGTAGTCGCGCAGGCGCCGGAGCCAGTGCGTGGCCGGATCGGCGGCTGTGCCGACTCCCACGATGATCACCGGCTGCGCTTCACCCATGAGCGCCTGTACCGCCGCCGTTTCCGCCATGGTGCCGAAGCTGAAGTTGGCGTCCAACATGATGAGCAGTGGATAGGTTCGGTTACCGCCGGTCACTGCATCGGGTAAGGACACCAGGATGTCATAGGTCTCTCCGGTGATTGCCGACGTGAGCTGAAATCGAATGACTCGACCGAGAAACGTATACGAACCAGCGAACGGTAGGCCCACGGCTTCCTCCTCTTTTCTTCGACCGTGGTCAATTCATGTCACGTCGATGTCGAGCGTAGCCTGCGGAGTCTCTGCATATGATTGCGCTGCAATTCGGTGGCACGGGTCAGGAAATCCGCGACGAGATCGAGCTGCTCGGCGCTATAGCGACTGAGCAGTTCGTGCTCGGCTTCCACGACCAACGGGATAATGAATTCGAAGACGCTCGTTACCGTGGTGTCCGTCGCCCGGATGATCACTTTGCGGCGATCGGTCGGGTGCGGCGATCGGGTAACGTACCCAATCCTTTCCAGCCGGTCGAGCATCGCGGTGACACTGCCCGTGGTCAAACCCAGCCGATCGGCCAGCAACCCCGGAGTGGCGGTTTCCGGTTCGTCCTGCACGAGTATCTCCAGGCATCGCAGGTCGGTCTCGTTCACCCGGAGCAGCCGGGCCATTTCTCGGTCGAAATCGTCGACCGCCGCCTGGTACCGCTCGACGACGGCGCCGAACTTCCCGCCCATGGGAAGCATTTCTTTTGACATTTCGGCGACCCTTCTTCCACACTCGGTATTCGCAGTCGCTTGATCACCAAGATACATGATCGGCAAGTGAACTGGCTCGGCCAATTCGATGCTCCATTCTGAACCAAAGGCAGGCTGAATGTCCGCGAACTCGATCCCATTGACGACCGATTCCAGGCCGCTCGCCGGCACCAAGGCCAACATGGCCGGTGCGATGGCGTTGTCCAGCGCCACGGGCGCCACCGGGGAAAGTGCCGTCGCATGACACACGCGCTGATCATCGGGGCCGGCGTTGCAGGACCGGTCATGTCCATGGCGTTGCGCCGCGCCGGTTTCTCGTCGAGCATTTATGAGCGAGATGAAGCCCGCGCCGAGCAGCGCGGCGCCTGGCTCAACTTCCAGGCCAACGGCATGGATGCCTTACGTGCGATCGACGCGGCAGGCCCGGTGGAGAAGCTTGGTTTCGAGGTCGACACCATCAGCTTCATCAACGGTAAGGGCAAGTTCTTGGGCCAAGTCCCCATGGCCGCGCGGCGTCCCGACGGCCAGGAATCTCTGATGATGCCGCGCGCTGCCCTGTACACAGCCCTCGGTGAGCTCGCTCGCGAACGCGGTGCCGGGGTCCATTACGGCAAGCGACTCATCGGGGCACGCACTACTGCCGACGGCCGCGTTCAAGCGAGCTTCGCCGATGGCACGACCGCCGTCGGTGACTTGCTCATCGGCGCCGACGGCATCCACTCCCGCGTTCGCGCCGTCATTGATCCTCGTGCACGTGCGCCTCGGTATGTCCCGGTACTCAACGTCGGTGGCTACATCCCTGACTTCTCCGTCGAGGTACCGCCGAAAGAGTTTCGGATGCAGTTCGGTACCAGATGCTTCTTCGCGTGGGTCAACACTCCCGACGGCGGCATCGTCTGGTTCGCCAATCCACCTATGGCCCGCGAGCCCGAACGTGGCGTGCTCTCGGGTAAGACGGACGCGGAATGGCGATACTGGCTGCACGAACTCATGGTCGGCGACGTCGGTCTCGCCCACGAGATCATCGACGCGGCGCCCGGACCGATGATCGGGTGGGCCACCTACGACATGCCGGTCGTTCGGCATTGGCACAACAACACAAACATGATCATCATCGGTGATGCCGCACATGCCACCGCTCCGTCTGCTGGGCAAGGCGCTTCCATGGCGCTCGAGGACGCGGTCATCCTCGCCAAATGCCTACGCGACTGCCCCGACGTGGCCGGCGCTTTCACCACGTTCGATGCTATCCGCCGCGATCGGGTCGAGAAGATCGTCGAATTCGGACACCGCTCGGCCAATGTCAAGGCCGCCGGCCCGGTCGCGCGGGTGATCCGCGACCTCGTACTGCCCATCGGCTTCCGCAAGGCCGCCAAGGACGACGGTGAATCGCTGATGTGGCTGCAAGGGCACCACATCGATTTCGACGAGCCTGTCGCACCGGTCAAGCGACCGCGATAGAAACGGAGAATGTGAAGATCATGAGTTCAGCCCACGGAGATGCCGAATCCGCTTCCCGCGAAGAGCGGAACAAGCAGATTGTAGTAGACGCTTACGAACGCATGAACAATAGAGACCTGACCGTCTTCGACGAACACCCCGGCCTGCTAGCCCTGGCCGAATACATGCCTATCGCATGGGAAGCAATACCCGACTTCTCCTCGACCATCGAGCAAATTATCGCAGAAAATGATCTCGTGGCAATTCAATGCATAGTGCACGGCACCCACTCCGGCAGCGGCTTCCTGGGGCAACCCACCGGCGAGAGCCTCCGATTCCCGGGTGCCTGGATCGACCGAGTTGAAGACGGGAAGATCGTCCAGCACAGCGGCGCAACCCACTGGATCACCGTCCTGTATCAGATCGGCGTGCTTCCGATTTCGGAAGAGCACAATCCCGCGCTGTGAACACAACACGCGATCGTCAAGAGGCGGTGCACCGATGCGTAGCCGCCGAGTACTTCCCGGGCATGCTGGAGCCATGCCATATGATCCGACGATCTACCAAGGCGCCGCGGCTCACTACCGACATGGTCGTCCCCTGTACTCGGCCCGGCTCGAACAGACACTCGCCGATGAGCTGGGTCTTGACAGCACAGGCAGAATGCTGGATTGCGGTTGTGGCCCGGGGATCCTTACGGTTCGTCTCGCCCACCTCTTCGAGGAGGCCGTCGGCCTCGATCCCGACGCTGAGATGCTTACGGAGGGACGCCGGGCCGCGGAGCAACAGGGCATCGAGAACATTCGGTGGGTCCGCGCGCTTGCGGAGGATCTTCCCGCAGCGGCGCCCGGACCGTATCGTCTGGTCACCTTCGGGCAGTCGTTCCATTGGACCGACGAACGACGGGTCGCCGAGGTCGTCTATGACATGGTGGAGCCCGGCGGCGCCATGGCATTGATCGTCCACGCGGTGAGCGGCCGTCCTCGACCACCGAATCCCGGAATGCCGCCGATTCCGCACGACGAGATCAAGGCTCTGGTGGAAAAGTATCTCGGATCCACCCGGCGTGCGGGCCAGGGCAAATCCCCAATTCGGACCCACCGCTTCGAAGACGTGCTGGCAAAGACCCGCTTCGGGACACCCCGGGTGCTGTTCGTCCCCGGGATCCCCGACCTCGTGCGGGATAGCGAGAGCGTACTGTCCGGGTACTTCTCGCTTTCCTCATCGGCGCCGCACCTGTTCGGTGACCGTCTCGATGACTTCGCCCGCGAGGTGCGCGACCTGCTTGCCGTCCGGGCTCCGGACGGTCTGTTCTGGGACTGGCCGGGCGATACCGAGATCGTCCTGGCCGGACGGGCCAAGTCGACGGAATAGGGTTGACGCCGCTCGTCACCGACGGCAGGCGACCCCTTCAGCGGAAGTCCCGGTGCCGGATCATCGCGGTGTGAATGGGGCATTGATCGTGGTGAAGTATTGGATGACGGCCCCGATCGCGATCGGGGCGGTGATGAAGATCTGGCCGGCGAGGGTGCCGAGGGCGCCCACGGCGAGGATGCCGCCGAGGCAGCCGATCGCCGCGGCCGGGATGAACGGTCCGAAGAGTCCGACGATAGTGGCGGCGGCCACGGTCGCGCCGGCGATACCGCCGAGGATGCAGCCGACAGCGGCGCCGCCGATGCCTCCGATCAGAGTGCCGAGCGTCGCGCCCATGCTGATCGTGGCCGTCATGCGGTCCCAAGCGGCGCGCTCGCGTTCGTACTCGGTCCGCCATGGCGCCTGGTCCTCGAAGGGGAGAGCGGCCGGTTGGTATACGGCGTGGGCGATGTCGTACACCGGGGTCAGCGTGGCGGTGTTGCGGGATACCGTTGCCTCGATGGGAAATTCGAAGTCGTCGACCCGGAAGCGCAGTGGTGTGCCGGCGAGGACGGTACCGTCCGCGGCTTCGATTTCGAGCACGCCGTCCTCGATGACGAGCGCCCCCGAGCCCGTGCTGATCGTGGCGGAGACGCCGGTCGAGCGGGCGCTGAATTCGATGGCGCCGCCATCGGCCGGTGCGGCGGAACTGACGGCCGCGGTGACGCCGAGTGCTGTTGCCAGCACGGCGGTAAGCAAGGTGGTTGTTGTCGTCTTGTTCATGGTGGTTCGGATCCTCGAGTCGTTCGTGACAGTGGAAAAGTGTTGGGCCCCTTCCTGATCTGCGCCGCGCCAGTGGCATGCAGTTTTTGCTGAAGGCGTCGGCTATCGCATCGGATAGCCGCGGCGGTGCCAGCTGCAGCAGAGCTGGTGAGCATTGCATGCGCAGCTGGGACCGGTCCCAGCTGTTTTCCTCTAGCGTTCGATGGCTCGCCCTCAGCTCACAGTCTTCATCTTAATGAAGATTCATTGACATAGTGACGAAAACCGCGGTACCTTCGGCGGCACAGAAGCGATGCGGAGGAGGATCCTTGGACGAAAGAAAACCGGACGGACGGTTCGATGCGACCTCGGCCGCGGCGATGCTTACCGACATGGGCAGCCGGGTCCGGGTACTCCGCAAAGAGCGCGGCCTCACCACCGAACGGCTCGCCGAATTGGCCGGAGTCAGCGCGGGATTGATCAGCCAGCTCGAACGCGGAATCGGAAACCCCGCCTTCACCACATTGGTCCAGTTGGCCCATGCGTTGCAGCTTCCGGTCGGACTGCTGATCAGCCCGTTCGAGTCCAAGGATGTGGTTGTTCGAAAAGCCGAACGGCGACGCATCGACGGGCACGGGGTGCGCGGCGACGGTGGGCGATACGAGCTGTTGACGCCCGACCTCAGCGGGGCGCTCGAGGCGAGCTGGGTGGTGACACCGCCCGGCGACGACTCCAGCGCGAACCCCTATCAACATGCCGGCGAGGAGTTCGGCATCGTGTTGTCCGGGGTCAAGGACGTCTACCTCGACGGCGTGCGCCACCGGCTCGAGGCGGGTGACTCCATCCGTTACGCCTCGACCGTGCCGCACTGGTACGTGAACCCCTCCGAAGACGAGGAATGCGTGGCGATCTGGGTGAGCACGCCACCTACCTGGTAATTGTTTCCGGCCCGTGCAGGCGCGTCGGATGAATTACTTGATTCAGTACACATGACTCGAACTCCGAGCGGGCCGGTCGAGTCGATCGTCGGTCGGGCCCGAATGTTCGAAGAGATCTGCGATGAACCAAGCACGAGCACCGATCCCGCTGACGGCGGATGACAATTTATCCAAGCCGACCCGGAGGGCTATGTTCGGGCTGGGTCTCGGTAATACGCTCGAATGGTATGACTGGCAGATATTCGGACTGTTGGCGGCATTCATCGGCCCATCATTCTTCGCCGATCGGGATCCGGTCTCGTCGACCTTGGATGCGCTCGCGGTATTCGCCGTCGGATTTGTCGCACGGCCGCTCGGCGGCATCGTACTCGGCACTATTGCCGACCGGGTGGGACGAAGGCGGGTGATGTTGGTGAGCATCGGCGCGATGGCGGGTACAACCGCGGTTGTCGGACTGTTGCCCACCTATTCCCAGCTGGGGGTGTGGGCCGGGGTGGGGTTGGTGGCCTGCCGCATCGTACAGGGCTTGTCGACCGGGGTCGAAGCGCCGCTGTCGACCGTGTACGCCGTGGAGTTGATGCCGCAGGGACAGGAGGGCCGGGCAGCCGGATTCATCGGTTTCTTCGTCAACTTCGGAATCTTTTCGGCATCGCTGGTCAGTTTCTGCACGAGCCTCTTGATCGGCGGCGACGCCATGTCGACCTGGGGCTGGCGGGCGCCGGTATTGGTCGGTGCATTGATGGGTTTTGTTGTCCTGTATTTGCGGCGATCGCTGCCGGAATCATTGAAAGAACACGAGGTGATCACGAATACCCGTGCGGTGTGGGGCGAGGTTCGCAGTCACTGGCTGGGCGTGGTCGCGATCGTCTTCGTGGTCGGGACCGCGCAAGCTTTCAATTACGCGTGGATCGTCGGGTTACCCAGTCTTGCGCGGAGTCGCGGCGCGGATCCGACTGCGGTCTTCGCCATTACCAGCACGCTCGGCGTGATGATGCTGGTCGGTTCCTTGCTGACCGGCCGCTGGGCCGACCGGGTCAGGCTGTCGCGGGCATTTGTGATCGCCAGAACCCTCGCGATTCCAACCGCCTTCATCGCTCTCGTGTACGACAGTCCAGACCTCGGCATGTTCGCAGTGGTACTGCTGGGCGGCGGTGTGATCCTGATCCTCAATATGACGCTCTACAACGTCGTTTCGACCTCCCTCATGCCGAAGTCTTGCCGGGCCGCCGGGACCGGCCTCGGCTATGGCATCGGTGTGGCGTGCTTCGGCGGCACCGCGTCATACCTGGTCGTGTGGCTCGACAAACACGAGGTCTCGTGGCTGTTCGCGGCATATATCGCCGTGCTTTCGATACTCAGCATCGTGACGTACCTGTTGGCACGCACTTACAGCGGAACATTCGCTGGGAAATGAGAAGACATGACACAGTTGAGTTTATCGGTCACGACAGCGGATTTGGTTGCGCCGATTGTCCGGCGATCCGACGTCGTCGTGGTCGGTGGTGGTCCGGCCGGCGTCAGCGCGGCGGTCGCGGCGGCGCGTAGCGGAGCCGATGTCACCCTCGTCGAGCGGTATTCCGCGCTCGGCGGACTGGCCTCCGGCGGCATGGTTCTGGTGCTCGACGACATGACCAATGGTGACGAGATATCGGTTCAAGGGATCGTGCACGAGTATGTCGAGCGGATGGCGCGGAAGGGACTGGCCGTCTACCCGCCTGCCGCGGAACGAATCACCTCGCAAGCAATGTGGAACAAATGGAGTCGATGGGGCGCCTATGACTTTCACAGCCACACCAACCCGAAACCGATCTGCTACGCGGTCGCTTTCGATCCGGATGGATGGAAGGCCACGTCCAACGAGCTCGTCCGCGAGTCGGGCGCGCATCTACGGCTGCACAGCTGGTTCGCCCGGCCGATCGTGGACGACGGCGTCATGAAAGGCGTTGTGGTCGAGACGAAGCAGGGGCCGCAGGCAATTCTGGGCGAGGTCGTCATCGACACCTCTGGCGACATCGACGTAGCGTCTCGCGCCGGTGCGCCTTTCGTTGCCGACAAGTATCTGGTCACGCTGGTCTTCCGCCTCGGCGGCGTCGACACCGACGCCGCCGAACGGTTCGAACAGGAGAATCCCCGCGAGGCTCGCGCGGTCAACCGCAAGATCAAACGTCTGCTCGGCGGCGCGTGGGAGCTGTGGTGGCTCAAAACACCGCTGCCCGGGGTGGTCTGGTGCAACACGCCGCATATGGCCGGCTTCGACGGCGCCGACCCGGAGTCGCTGACCGGCGCCGAGTTCGAGGCGCGGGACCGTATCGAGAACGCGCTCACCGAGATTCGTTCGAACTTGGCCGGATTCGAGAATGCCTATCTCGTCGACGTGGCGCAGCAGATCGGCGTCCGTCAGACCCGGCTGTTGTCCGGTGAGTACGTCGTCACGAAGGAGGACGTACTCAACCGCAGGCATTTCGCGGACAGCGTGTGCCGCGGCCGCGATTACTACACGCCCTATCGTGCGTTGCTGCCCCGATCGGTAGATCAGTTACTGGTGGCCGGGCGGCATTACTCGGCGACACCGGAGGCGCAGCGTATATCCCGAGAAATACCGCCGTGCATGGCACAGGGCCAGGCCGCGGGTATCGCCGCGGCGGTAGCGGTCGAGCGGTCGGTGACTGTTCGCGAAGTCCCGGCCGTCGAGATCCAACGCCGGATGCGGGCACAAGGCGCGGACCCCGGCGATCGGCCGGCCCCGAACGCGACCCTGGACGACACCGATTCGACCGAGGTCAGGACAGCATGAGCAACGATGAATTCTCGACCACCGCACTGGGTGGTGTCGTCGTCATCGACTTCACCCAGGTATATCTGGGACCCAGCGCGACCCAGATGCTCGCCGACTACGGCGCGGACGTGATCAAGATCGAGCGACCGGTGCAGGGCGACCTGAGCCGCAATGCGTTTCCCGATCAGGACGGTCAGGACAACCCCGTCTTCTACTCGATCAACCGCAACAAACGTAGCGTGGCCATCGATACGCGAACCGCGAACGGCAAACAGATCATCCACGACCTGGTACGCCATGCCGACGTCGTGGTCAGCAACTTCCGGGCCGGCGTGATGGAACGCATGGGCCTGGGCTACGACGATCTCATTCTGATCAAACCCGACCTGATCTGGGCCTCGGGCACCGGATTCGGCGAGACGGGGCCGTACGCGCACAAAGGGGGACAAGACGTCATCGCCCAGGCGTACACCGGCGTCATGTGGCGACGGGGCGACGAGTCAGCTCCGTTGTCCATATACCCCACCACGTTGTGCGACTACACGACCGGGATGCATCTGTGCCAGGCGATATTGCTCGCGTTGCTGGCCCGGGAACGCACGGGCCGGGGACAGAAGGTTCAGGTCAACATGTACGACTCGATGCTGCACATGCAGATGCAGGAGGCGGCGACCCAGCTGAACCGGGACGCCGAGATCAACTGGGCCGCCATGCCGCTGACGGGTGTCTTCCCGACCGAGGACGGCGCGGTATGCATGGTCGGCGCATTCAAAGAGAATCCGCTGGCGGATATCTGTGTCGCCTTGGAATTGGGTGAAGACCTGTCCCAGCGATCAGGTTTCGACACTCCGGCGGGCCAGGTCACGAATCGTGCTGCGCTGCAAGCGATTTTCCGCGAGCGGTTCGCGACCGGAACGACCGACTATTGGTTGCGCCGGCTGGAGAAACAAGACATTCTCTGCGCCCCGGTCCTGTCGTTGAAGGAAGCGTTGGACGATCCACAGACCAAGGCGAATCGGATGCTCGTGAATATGCCGGGTCCGCGCGGCGGCGTGGTCCGCGTGCTGGACAGTCCGATTCGTATGTCGGCGACACCGAATCATGTGCGGCGCACCGCGCCTCGGCTCGGTGAGCACAATGCCGAGGTCCTGCGCGAGCTCGGCTACTCAGCCGACCAGGTCGCCGCTCTGCTCGCCGACGGGGTGATCCGGTGAGCGAACCTGTCCTCGACGAAATCAGGTATGAGCTGATCGATCAGGTCGCCTGGGTCACCATCGACCGGCAGCACGTGCTCAATGCGATCGACGGCAAGTCCCTCGAACGGTGCAACGAGATATGGACCGCGGTGGAAAACGATCCGAGCGTGCGCGCGGTGGTGATCACCGGAGCGGGGACGCGGGCGTTCTGTACCGGTGCGGATATGTCCGCATCCGGTACCGGCAAGGAAGGGTTGGCCTACTGGGCCGACCTCGACCCGAACGGCTTCGGCGGCCTCAGTTTGCGCAGGTCCCTGGATGTTCCGGTGATCGCGCGGGTGAACGGATTCGCCCTCGGTGGCGGGATGGAGCTGGTCCTCGGCGCCGACATCGTTGTCGCCGCCGAAACCGCGCAGCTCGGTTTGACCGAACCGAGAGTCGGCCGGCTGGCATTGGACGGCGGCATCGTCGAACTCGTACGCCGCATCCCGCACACCCGAGCGATGGCGATTCTGTTGACCGGGCGGCGGATGACCGCGCAATCGATGTGCGATGCCGGGTTGGTCAACGAGGTCGTACCGCCCGCCGATCTCGATGCGGCAGTGGGACGCTGGCTCGACGACATCCTGGCCTGTGCGCCGACGTCGTTGCGGGCGATCAAGCAGATCGTGAACCGTACCGGCCAGATGAGCGCCGTCGATGCCCGCGCGACTCGACTTCCGGCCTTGGTGGCGGCGTTGGAAAGCCCGGACGCCGCCGAAGGAGTCGCGGCGTTCCGGCAGAAGCGCAAACCGGTGTGGAGTGAGCGATGATCACAACGGTAGAACCGGGTGTCTGGGGTGTGCTCGCGACACCGTTTTCCGGAGCGGCTCTCGAGGTCGACACCATCGGAATAGCCCGGCTGGTCGAGCACGCGGAGCAGGCCGGCGTCACGGGGCTGACCGTGCTCGGCGTCTTCGGTGAGGCCGCGCGGCTGTCGTGGCAGGAACGGCGAACCGTGCTGGAGACCGTGCTCGCGACTACCCACCTACCCCTGGTTGTCGGCTGTACGTCCCAGGCGACGGCGCCGGTCATCGATGAGGCCGAGATGGCTGCCGACCTGGTTGGCGAGCGGTTGGCCGCAGTCATGGTGCAGGTGAACAGCGTGGATCCCCAGGCATTGCAGAACCATTTGACCGCGATCCACCGGGACTCGGGTGCGCGCATCGTCATTCAGGACTATCCGGCGACCACCGGGGTGAATGTCTCCTCCGCGGTGCTGGGCGACGTGACGGTCCGGTGCGATTTCGTGGCGGCGGTGAAGGCAGAGGCCCCGCCCACACCGGTAGCTATCGCTGAACTGACCGCACGGTGCTCGGTACCGGTATTCGGCGGCCTCGGTGGCATAAATCTGCTCGACGAGTTGGCGGTCGGTGCGGCCGGGGCGATGACCGGGTTTTCTTACCCCGAGGCGCTGGTCAGCTGCGTGCGTGAATGGTTCTCCGGAAACGCTGCCGCAAGCCGCGCCGCGTTGATCGGTTATCTGCCCCTGATCGCGTTCGAACAACAGCCAGGCATCGCGATGGCGATTCGAAAGGAATGCTTGCGCAGGCGGGGTTTGATTTCGGAGGCAGCCGTGCGGCCGCCGGCGCGAGCCCTCCCCGAGTCGTTGATCGATGTTCTCGCTGATCATCTGTCGCTTGCCGGGGTGGTGACCGCGTAATGGATCTCGGTATCGCGGGCCGGACCGCTGTTGTCCTTGCTTCGACTGATGGACTCGGCGCGGCCGTTGCCCGAGCTCTCGCTGCCGAGGGCGTGAAAGTCGTTGTGACCGGGCGGGATCCGGAGAAGGTCCGGCGGGTCGCGGACTCCTTGCCGGGCGGGGCCGGTGTGGTGTGTGACCTGAGCCGGCCAGGTGCCGCCGACGAGATTTTCGATACCGCCGACATCCTGTCCGACGGTCCCGACATCGTCGTGCTGAACGGACCGGGTCCGGTGCCGGGCAGGGCGACGGATCTCGACGAGACCGCTCTGCACAGCGCGGTCGACATATTGCTGGCGGCCAATATCGGCGTGGTCAACCGTGCGCTGCCCGGTATGCGCCGACGTCGGTGGGGGCGCGTTGTCGCGATCGGTTCCAGCGGGGTCGAGGCGCCGCTGCCGGGGTTGGCGACGTCGAATCTCGGTCGGGCCGCGCTCGCCGCGTACCTCAAGACGCTCGCCGCGGAGGTGGCAGTCGACGGTGTGACCGTGAATATGGTTCTGCCGGGTCGAATCGCTACCGGCCGGGTCGAATCGCTGGACCAACTCGCCGCGGCGAACAGCGGACGAACGGTCGAGCAAGTTCGCGCGGCCTCCCGGTCCCGGATTCCGGTCGGACGCTACGGCCGCCCGGATGAACTGGGCGCCGTTGCCGCGTTCCTCTGCGGCGAACCGGCGTCGTATGTGACCGGCGGATTGATCCGTTGCGACGGGGGACTGCTCGGCAACCTCTGAACCAAGCTCGCCCAATTGTAAGGAACAACTGTATGACTACGATCAACAATCTCATCGGCGGTGAGCGGACCGGAACGCCGGAGATCGAACGGCGAAATCCCGCGGACGACACCGACGTCGTCGCCGTCAGTCCCGGGTCGACCGCCGTCGATATCCGGACCGCGGTCGAAGCCGCGGTCGCCGCGCAGAGTGGTTGGGCCGCGCTGTCTCCGATCGCCCGCGGCGCGGTACTCCTCGATGCCGCGGAACTGCTCCGGCTACGACGCGACGCGATCGCGACCGACCTCACCAGGGAAGAGGGCAAAACCCTCACCGAGGCGCACGGGGAAGTCCGCCGCGCGATCGATGTCCTGCGTTTCTTCGGTGCCGGTGGCTGGCGCAGCACCGGCGATATCCTCCCGAGCAGCTTCGCCCGCACGACCGTGTACACCCAGCCCAAGCCCCTCGGGGTGGTCGGTTTGATCACCCCGTGGAATTTCCCGATCGCCATTCCCGCCTGGAAAATGGCGCCGGCGTTGATATCCGGCAACGCCGTCGTGCTCAAACCGGCCGAACTGACTCCGCTGTCGGTGTTTCACTTGACGGAAGCTCTGGTGGATGCGGGGCTACCGGCCGGCGTGCTGAATGTGGTGCACGGCCGCGGTGCCGTCGTAGGGGAAGCCCTGGTGGGGCACCCGGAGATCGCGGCCATATCGTTCACCGGCTCTACCGAGGTAGGCAATCGTATTCGGGATGTCGCGAATTCGCGTCACGCGCGGGTTCAGCTGGAGATGGGCGGCAAGAACGCATTTCTGGTGCTCGACGACGCTGATCCGGATCAGGCCGCGGCCGTCGTCGCGGCAGGCGGCTTCGGCCTGACCGGCCAAGCCTGCACGGCGACATCGAGGGTTTACGTCACTCCGGGTGTGCGCGAAGCGTTTGTTCGGGCACTCCGCGATCGTGCCGCGGCCCACCGTGTGGGCAATGGACTCGACGCGGACACCACCATGGGGCCGGTGATCTCCGCGGCGCAACTTGTCCGGGATCGAGACGCGGTGGCATACGCCGAGGCGGCCGGATTCGACGTCGGCACTCCCGAAGATCTTCCCGGACAATACTTCGCGCCGGTAGTGATCACCGACGCCGTCCACGACAGTCAGATTGTGCGGGACGAGATCTTCGGCCCGATCATCGCGGTCGTAGAAGTCGCGGATTACGAGGAGGGCCTGGCCAAGGTCAACGACTCCCGCTATGGACTCAGTGCGGGCGTGTGCACGAAAAACCTTGGCCTCGCCTATGATTTCGCGTCCCGCGCCCGAGTCGGCGTGGTGAAGGTCAATCGGCCGACGACGGGATTGGACCTGAATGTGCCGTTCGGCGGGGTAGGTGAGTCGTCGACGAATACATTCCGCGAACAGGGTGCCCGAGCCGTCGATTTCTACACCTGGTCCAAGAGTGTGTATATGGGATATCAGTGATGGCACGGGTTTCGGCCTACCGGTGCCATATTCGGCCGGGACCGGTCCCACATCGCCGATACGAGACTCGAAAATGTCTCGGGACCCGTCCCCTCCCGGGAAAGGGGTGTACCCATCGGGAGTACGACCCCGGTCGGCGGCGGCGCCCTATGTGCGTAGGGCGCCGCCGCTGTACTCCGGCTTCCGATCGACAGATGCCGGCCTCGGCGGCCGTTCGTGCGGATTCAGTTCGTCGGCAGCTCGGCGCGGATCGCGGCGACCTTCGCCGCGACGGTGCCGGTCTCGTCGATGTTGTCGATGAGTATTCGAGGTTCGGTGAACGGTTCCCACTGCCGGGCCTGCACTTGCGCCCAGGTCGGGTTGCCCTGCCCCGGCCAATCCGGAACGCGCGTCTCCACCCGGCGGCGATGCTCGGCCACATCCGAGCAGATCACCTCCACCCAGCTGAGCGCTACGTTCAGCCGGCCGGCGAGGTCGGTCCACATCTTCCTGGCCGCCTCCACGTTGTTGCAGGCATCGACGACCACGGAGCGGCCGCCCCGGAGCTGGTCTTCGGCGACCCACGCGGCGGCGACGTAACCGACCGGGTTTTCTTCGAACGGCATCAACGTCGCCACGATCGCCGCCTCGATGGTGTCGATCCGTAGAAACGTCGTCCCCATCTCGTCGGCAAGCGCACGGGCCACAGTGGTCTTCCCGCATCCCGGTCGACCGGCGAATACCACCAAACAAGTTGTCTGAACCGCCATACCGTCGATCCTAGGTGGCCCGCCCGAGCAGGCATTGTTCGATGCGCACGCTCGGTTACAGTCTCCCTATGTTCCGCGTATGGGTGTTTGCGCTGGTTACCGCGGTGACGACGACTTGGGTTGCGGTGCCTGCCGAGGTATCGGCGCAGGAGCCGGCGGGGCGGGATGTGATCGTGCAGATGTTCGGGTGGAACTGGCGGTCCATCGGTCACGAATGTCAGGCGACGCTCGGCAAATTCGGATACGGCGCTGTGCAGACAGCGCCACCGGAGGAGCATTCCCAGTTGCCGGACAAGGGATTTCCGTGGTGGCAGGGGTACTCCGCGGTGTCCTACAAGCTGGACAGTCGCTTCGGTACGCGCGACGAGCTGGCGTCGATGGTCCGCAGCTGCCACGACTCCGGTGTCCGGGTGTACATCGACGCGGTGATCAACAACATGTCCGCGACGACCGAGTGCGCTATCGGCAGCGCCGGCACTCCGTACTGCCATTATTCGTATCCGACAGTGCCCTACGGTGATCGCGACTTCCATCATTGCGGAACGCCGAATGACGCGGTCCAGGACTATTACGACCGCTTCCAGGTGTTCAACTGCCAGTCGTTCAACGGCGCAGACCTGGCGACCGAGAACGACACTGTCCGGGACCGGATCGCCGGCTACCTCAACGATCTGCTCGCACTCGGCGTCGACGGTTTCCGCATCGATTCGGCCAAACACATACCACCCGAGGATATTTCGGCCATCGAGCAGCGCCTGACCCGACCGGCCTACGTCTACCAGGAGGCCATCTACGGCGCGGGCGAACCCGTGCAACCCGAGGAATACCTCGCCACCGGCGCGGTGATGGACCTTCGCTACGCCGGCGCCCTGAGCCAGACTTTCCGCCAGGGCCGACTGGCCGGTCTGCGCACCTTCGGCTCGGCGTTGCCCTCCGGCAAATCCGTGGTCTTCGTCGCCGACCACGACACCGAGCACCAAGGCACCACCCTCACCTACGCCGACGGCGACCGCTACACCCTCGCCAACGCGTTCATGCTCGCCTGGCCCTATGGCCGCCCAAAAGTGTTGAGCGGCTACGCATTCAACTCCTACGACGAAGCACCCCCGTCTGACCCGCTCGGCCGCGCCACCGACGCCCACTGCGGCGACGGCCACTGGCAGTGCGAACACGCCTGGCCCGGCATCGGCCCCATGGTCGCCTTCCACCAACAGGTCCAAGGCCAACCGGTAGTCAACTGGTCCGACAACGGCGCCAACCGCATCGCCTTCGGCCGCGGCACCGAGGGCTACCTCATCCTCAACGGCGAAGACGTCCCAGCCACCGGCACCTACCAAACCTCCCTCCCCGCAGGCCGCTACTGCGACGTCATGCACGGCACCCGCCAAGCCGGAACCTGCACCGGCCCGACCTACCAAATCGACAACACCGGCCTACTCCACGCCGAAGTAGCGCCCCAGTCCGGGCTCGCACTCCACACCGGTGCCACCGTCGCCCGGTAACCCTGAGGCGGACCTGGGATAACAACCGCCCCCTCGTATTCCCACGCTCGGTAATAGCTGATTGACAGGCTATCGGCCAGTAACGACAGTGATGGCGGTGTCGCTCGTCCGAAAGCTGTTCTACCGCAATAGATCGAGGATCCGATGAAGGTTCGCAAGCTTATTGTTCTCGCTGGCATCGGCCTCACATTTCTCGCGGCGCCGGCCGCGCTCGCCGAGCCGATCACCGGCTCCTCGGGAACCGGTTCGTCGGTGGTCGACGCGGGCTCTGCGGCGATCGGGTCAGCGGGCTTGAACCAAACCGGTTCTGCGGGTGGCGCATTCGACAATTGCGATCAAGCCCGGGCAGCCCACCGGGCGCCGTTGTTCCGCGGTGAACCCGGGTACAGCCCGCTGCTCGATCCCGGTGACTCCGGCATGGCCTGCCCGACGGTCTGAGTGAGGCATAGCCCCCGTCTTCGTGCCGCGCCAGGCGAGACCGATCAATTCCTCCCGCGGTTGGGAAGGGTTCGGCAGACACTCGGCTATCGCGCGGTAATTTCATCTTTTACCGCTGTTCGAACGAGCGAGGCGTGGCCGATGAATCGAATATCCGAAACCGGGCGAACCGAGCGCGCGGATATTCTTTCCGGCGTCGCTGCCAATGCCCTGCTCGTCGCCGCGGCGCGCGGGCTCGCCGCACGCCGATCGAATTCGCTGGTGAGCGATCGGTTTGCCGAGGTCTTCTGCCGGGCCGCCGGGCCGCACTGGGCGGCGCTGTTCGACGACCACGCGCCACCAACCGTGGAACATCCCTTGCGCTCCCCGGGTTTCGGGACCTTCTTTCAGGAATTCCTGGCCGCCCGGACCAGATATTTCGACGACTATCTGCGCGTGGCTGCCGAGGGCGGTGTGCGGCAGATCGTCGTGCTCGGCGCAGGTCTCGACGCACGTGCCTATCGATCGGCATGGCCCGACGGCACGATCTGCTACGAGGTGGATCGCCCGCAGGTGCTCGAGTTCAAGCGCTGCGCCCTGGCCGATGACGGCGCCGAACCGGTGGCCGAGCGGCGCGAGGTGGCCGCCGATCTGACTTCGCACTGGTCGGCGGTGTTGCGAGACAGCGGCTTCGACCCCTCGGCCGCCACCGCGTGGCTGGCCGAAGGCCTGCTGCTCTACCTGTCCGCGACGGAGCAGGACGCTCTGTTCGAGGCCATCGACGCGCTCTCCGCGCCGGGCAGCCAGATCGGCGTCGAGCATGTGACCTCGATGCCCGACGAGCTGTATTCGGCGCTGGCCGCCGAGCGGGCGGGATCGCTGGGCGTCGCCCGGTGGGGGCGCTTCATCCGCAACGAGCGCCGGGCCGAACCGGCACGGTGGTTCGGCGAGCACGGCTGGGTCGGCGGCCGGACCACCCTGGACCGGTATCTGATCGCGGCCGGGCGGGAACTCCCGGCGCCCGCCGTCCCGGTCCGCAACGCACTGGCCCCGCTGATCACCCTGATCACCGCACACAAGGTGGCTGGACGCGTGAACCTGCCGCTGCTCCGGCAACCATGAGCCGGGCCTCACGATCACCCTGGGACGGCGTTCGGCGGCTGGCCGTCGCTTCGCCGAGTCCTTGGGCAGACGTAGCCGAAGCGCACGCCCGGAGCTGGGTCCGGTCGCGCGGACTGGTCCGATCCACTCCGGCGCAGCACCGTTTCGACTGGACCGGGGCGGGAGCGCTTGCGGCACAGGTCTATTCGTCCGCGTCCGGTGTCACGGAGTTGTCCGTCGCCGCGGACTGGCTCGGGTGGCTGTTCCTGCTCGATGATCAGCTCGACGAGGGGGCCGTCGGGCGAGATCCGGTGGCCACGCGGGCTTTTCTGCGCCCCCTGACCACGGTGTGCGGCGAGCAGCCGCAGCGGCGGGCGCACGACGGCGGACCGCTGTCCGACGCTCTGCGCGACATCTGGCGGCGCATGGCGGCCGCGATGCCGCTGTTCTGGCGCCGGCGATTCGCGCGGCATCTGCTCGAATATCTGGAGGGCTGCACCTGGGAGGCGGCCAATCGTGCGCTGCACCGGATCCCGGATCTCGCCGTGTACCCGTCCCGCCGCCGGACCGCGGGGGCGATCTGGCCGGCCCTGGACGTGCTGGAATTCGTCGCGCATGCGCCGCTGCCGGATCGGTTGCTCGCCGATCCGTCGTTCGCCGAAATGTGCCGGGCCGCTGCGGATGTCATCTGCTGGACCGACGACGTGCTGACCGTCGGCAAGGAGCGGGCGCGCGGCGACGTGCACAACTTCGTCATCGTGCTCGAACACGCCACCGGCTGCACAGCCGAGGACGCGGCAGCCGAGGTCACCCGCCGTATCGACCGCAGGCTGGGTGATTTCCTGGCGGGTGAACGCCGTCTGGCCGGCGTTCTCGACGCGCTGCCCGCGGACCCGGAGGTCCGCCGTCACGCCGCCGAATATGTTGCGGGCCTGCGTAATTGGATGCGCGGCCATCTCGAGTGGGGGTTGCGGACGGATCGGTATCAAGTGACCGGCACTGCCGGAACAGATCCCGGTTATCTCGAGAATCTGAGTTGAGGAACGATGTCCGACTATGCAATGAATCCGGCAACCGCTGCGCTGCCGCTCCTCGGTCATGCACACGAGTTATGGTTCCGGCCGCTGCCTTTCGTACAGTCCCTGCGTAGTTGTGGCGATATCGCCACCATCCGGATCGGCACGCTGGACGCATTTGTGGTCAACCATCCCGCCCTTATCCGGCGAATGCTGGTCCAGGATGTCGAAATGTTCGACAAGGGTGCGCATTTCGACAAGATGGTGCCCTTCACGGGCAACGGCCTGTTCAATTCGCACGGCGAATTCCATGCGCGGCAGCGCCGATTGCTGCGTCCGGCGTTCCGGCGCGGCCGGATAGCGCGGTATGTACCGATGATGCGGGATCTGGCGGAGGCGCGTATCCGATCGTGGACCCCGGACGGCGAAGTAGACCTCACCGAGGAATGGCGATCGCTGGCCTTGGCCATCGTGAGCAAGGCGCTCTGCTCGACGGACCTGGGTGACGCGGCGGTCCGGGAGTTCGATCGGTCGCTGCCGATCGTGCTCGACGGCATCGGCAAGCGAGTGCTGGACCCGACCGGGCTGCTGGAGAAACTGCCGCTGCCGGCAAACCGCCGGTTCGACCGAGCCGTCGCCGCGCTGCACCGGATGATCGACGACATCATCGACGCCTACCGGCGCGGTGGTGTCGACCACGGCGACCTGCTCTCGCTGATGCTGCACGCCCAGGACGGCGCCACCCACGAGTCGATGACCGACGCGCAGGTGCACGACGAAGTGATGTCGATACTCGCCGCCGGCGCCGAGACCACGGCCGACACCCTCACGTGGGCGTGCTGGTCGATCGCCGGGCGACCGCGGGTGCAGAACCGGATTCGCGCCGAGGTCGAGGCGGTCGCGGGCGATCGGGCGCTCGAGGCCGAGGACCTGGCGCAGCTCGACTACACCCGGCGGGTGCTGACCGAAACGTTGCGCCTGTACCCGACGACCTGGATCCTCACCCGGCGTCCGCGCACCGGCATCGTGCTCGGCGGGCACCCGATCCCGGCCGGCGCTATGGTTCTGTTCTCGATCTACGCCCTGCATCGTGATCCGGCGCTCTACCCCGAACCAGAGGTGTTCGATCCGGACCGCTGGACTCCCGAGCGCGCGAAAGATATTGCGCCGGGGGCATACTTGCCGTTCGGCGCCGGGACCCGGGGATGCGCCGGTGAGCCGTTCGCGTGGGCGGAGATGCTGGTCGTCCTGGCGACGCTCGTGCGGCGCCGGCGAATTCGATCCGCCCACGACGCGCCGCTGTGGCCGCGGGCGAAGGCGTTGCTGATGCCGCCGCGGTACTCGATCATCGCGCGGCCGCATCCTGCCGGGCAGGTGATTCGATGACCGAACGTAGCTCGCCGTTGGGCGGGCAGCGAATGGCCGTTGTCGGCGCCGGAATAGCAGGCCTGACAGCGGCTTTCCGCCTCTACCGCGCCGGGGCCGAGGTGGTGGTGTTCGAGCGCGCACAGCGGGTCGGCGGCCGGATGTCGACGATCGAGCTCGACGGATTCGTCATCGACCTCGGTGCGGGCATTCTGTCCTATGCCTACACCGAGATGTTGCGGCTGATCGCGGACGCCGGCCTCACCCATCGAATCGAACCCCAAGCGGGATCGTTCGGCATCATCCGCGACGGGCGCATGCACCGCTTCGGCCACCACCGGGAACTGTGGGCGCGGAACCCGCGCGCGCGAAAGGCGTTCGGCGAGTTGCTGGGCGAGGCGCGCCGGTATCGCGAACGCATCGCCGAGGATGGACTCGAAGCGGTGGTGGGCGCCGATACCGAGGACATTCTCGGCTACCTGCGCCGCTGTGGGGCGACGGAATTGCTGGAAAGCTTCATCGAACCGCTGTGCGGCGACATCTGGCTCAGTTCGCCGGCAGATCTGTCGGCGGCGAATCTGCTCTACTACTTGGCGCATACGGCTGGAGCCGAGTTCTTCGGCTCGGCCGCCGGCGTGGGCTTCCTGCCCACGGGTCTGGCGGCGTACGTGCCGGTGCGCACCGGGTGCACCGTCACCGGTATCGAACCGCGCGGCGATGGCGTGGCGATCAGCTGGGACTGCGCCGGACAGCCGGGCCGGACAACAGACTTCGACGCCGTCGTCGTCGCGGTCCCAGCACCGCAGGCGGCCGCGCTGTGCCCGACGTTGCCACCGCCTGTACGTGCGCTGCTGTTCTCGATCACCTATGTGCGCAACATCGAAGTCTTCCTCGCGCTGGCCCGGCCACCCGACGAACCGGCGACCTGGATTCATCCTGGACGAGCGACACCGGAGCTGGCCAGTGTGGTGATGGATCATCGCAAGGCGCCCGCCCACGTGCCGCCGGGCCGCGGCCTGGTCTCCTCGTATTGGCGGCCGTGCTGGTCGGAAAAACGCTGGGACGCTGACGATCCCGCGATCGTCGAGGGCGCCCTGCGCACGCTCGAGCGGCTTTATCCGGGCCTCGGCGACGATGTGCTGGCCGCGCACGTCCAGCGCTGGGATCCCTGCGTCGTGGCCCAGCCGCCCGGCGGAATTCGTGAGCTTGCCCGGCTGACGAGGGAGCTCGACGGCCGTGCACCGCTGTATTTCGCCGGCGACTACTTCGGCATCTCCACGACCGAGAACGCGGTGCGCTCGGGGACGCGAGCGGTGCGGCGGATCATCGCGCGCCGGACTTCCCTTGGCCCGCACGCGGCTCCGGGAGGACGGACCGGCCATGGTTGACGATCTGGTACCGCGCGCACTCCGGCAGGAGTGGACATCGATGGGCTGGTGCCCCGGCCGGGATGTCTTCGGCCTGTTCACCGAAACGACCGAGCGGGATCCGGACAAGATCGCGGTCATCGACGATGCCGGATCGATTACCTACCGGCGACTGCACCACCAGGCCAGGCAGGTGGCGCAGGCACTGCGTGCCGAGGGCGTAGGGGCCGGCGATGTCGTCGGCATCTGCCTGCCCAATCGACGCGAGGTCTGCGTGGTGGAGCTCGCCGTCGCGGCGCTCGGAGCCGTATCGGTCGCATTTCCGGTCGGGTACCGGGAGCGGGAGATCCGCGGTGTGCTGACTCGCTCGCGGGCGGTGGCCTGGGTGACCGTGGCCGCCCATCACGACTTCTCGCCCGCGGCGGTGGTCCGCGCCGCGATGGGCGAACTTCCCGATCTCCGAATGTGTTTCGTCCTCGGCGCGGAGGTACCGGGCTGCTCGTCGCTGGACGCCGTGCTGGCCGACCCCGGCGAACCCGCCGCGATCACGACGCCAGGCCCCGATTCGAGCGGACCCGCGCGGATCATGGTGACCTCGGGCACCGAGCGTGAACCCAAACTGGTCGTGTACCACCACGACGCGCTCGTCGGCGGAATCGCCAATCAGCTCACCGTGATCGGTGTGGATTCGAGCACCCGGCTGATGTTGCTGCCGCCGATCTGTTCCGGATTCGGCGCGCTGGCGACATTCGGGGTGCTCGCCCGCCACGGCGCGACCCTGGTCCTTACCTCGACCTTCGATCCCGCCGCGGTACTGCGGCTGCTGAACCGGCACCGGGTCGCGGTGTTGTGCGCCGTGCCGACCATGACGCACGATCTGCTGGATCACGCGACCGCGGTCACCGCCGCGGTGCGGCTGGTGTACCTGGCCGGCGCGCCGATCGCACCGGCGTTGATCGACCGCACGAGCGCGGCCTTCGGCTGCACGGTGGTCAGCGCCTACGGCAGCAGTGACGGCGCGTTCTGCTGCACCCATCCCGACGATCCGCCGGACAAGGTCGCCACCACGGTGGGCAGGCCGAGCGACGCGGTGTGCTCGTTCAAGATCATGGACCCGGGCCGTGACGAGGAACGGCCGGTCGGCGAGATCGGCGAGATCTGGGCCCGCGGCCCGGTGTCACCGCTGTGCTACGCGGATTCCCCCGAACTCGATCGGCGGTATCGAGATCCGTTGGGCTGGACCAAGACCGGAGATCTCGGAGCCGTGGATGCCGAAGGCTACCTGCACGTGACGGATAGGCTGAAGGACATCATCGTTCGCGGCGGCGTCAATATCAGCCCGGCCGAGATCGAGAGCGAGCTGCTCACCCACCCTGCCGTGGCCCGCGCCGCCTGCGCCGGAATACCCGACGAACGTCTCGGGGAACGCCTGTGCGCCTGGATCACGATGCATCCCGCCGCGACCGCGCCGACGCTCGCGGATCTGCGAGCCCACCTCACCCGGCGTGGACTGGCGAAATTCCAACTGCCCGAAGACCTTCGCATCGTCGACCGCCTCCCGACCGGGCCGTCCGGCAAGGTCCTGCGGCGCGTGCTGCGGGCATCGGCCGATGCCTGGGCACAGGAGTGAACCCGATGCTGTCCGACGTCGAACAGATCTGCGCGCAGCGCATCGCGCCGCTGGCCGAGCGGATGGAACGCACCGGGCTGCCCGCGCCGGAATTGTGCGAGCTGTATCGAGAGCTCGGCTGGTTCTCCTGCTTCGCGCCCACGGCCCACGGCGGTGCAGGTCTCGACGCGACCGAGTGGTGCCTGCTCAACGAACAGATGGCGCGGGTCTCGATCGCGGCGGCATTGACGTTGGAATTCGGTCCGGTCGCCGCCGTCCGGCTCGCACCCGCCGATCAGCACGCGACGCTGTTCCCGATGGTCGTCGGCAGGCCGGGCGCGTTCGCGTGTACCGAGCCGGAGGCGGGTTCGGATGCGCTCGCGATCCGGACCCGGGTCGTGGACCAGGGCGACCACTATCTGCTCAACGGGCACAAGACGCTCATCAACAACGGGGGCATCGCGGAGGTCGTGGTCGTGGTCGCGACCACCCGACCGGGATCGGGCTACACCGGCCTGCGCCTGCTCGTGGTCGACGCCACGGCGCGCGGTGTGCTACGCGGTCCGGAGAAACAGAAAATGGGTCTGCGTGGGGCATCCCTGGTCGACCTCACCTTCCATGACGTCGAAGTGCCCGCGACCCAACTGCTCGGCGGGCACGACGGATTCGCGCTGGCCCAGCGGATCATCGACTACGGTCGCCTCACCGTCGCCGCGCTGGCGCTCGGCAACGCCACCGCTGCGATGGAGCACGCCCTCCGGCACACGCTGCGGCGCCGGCAATTCGGCCGAACCCTCTACGACAATCAGGCAGTCGCGTTCAAGATCGCCGACATGGCCATCGCACTCGAGGCCGCCCGCGAACTCACCCACCGGGCCGCCGCGGCACTCGACCGCGGCGATCCTCGCGCATCGGTACTCACCTCCATGGCGAAGGTCCTGGCCACCGACACCGGCATGACCGTCACCACCGATGCCGTCCAATGCCTCGGCGGCGCAGGCTATCTCGCCGAGAACGCCGTCGAACGAATGATGCGGGACGCGAAGGCCTTACAGATCATCGTCGGCGCCAACGAACTCCAGCGCGCCCTGATCGGCCGCCACCTGGCGCGTGGCGCCGGCGGCAACGTGCGGGGCGACCAGCCCTGATCGCGGCGGCGCCGAGGACGGCCCGGTCGCCGATAATATGCTCAGCCGCAATCCGATTCACGAACCTCGTAGCGCCCTGGCCGCACGAGCAGCCGTTCCGGTCCGCGCTGCACCAGTTGCTCGCGATACGGCGGGTCGCCGGCCAGCGTCATGTCCGGGAACCGCTGAAGCAGGATGGGCAACGCGACCTCCGTCTGCATACGGGCGAGCCCGGCCCCGAGGCAATGGTGAACGCCGAGTCCGAAGGCGATCGGGCGGTTCGCCGTCCGCTGGGGCTCAAAGCGATCCGGATCGGTATATCGGGCTGGATCGCGGTTGGCCGCCGCGAGCACCAGCAGCACCTGCGCACCGGCCCGCACGGTCGTTCCGGACACCGTCAGGTCGTGGGCGGCAACTCTGGTCAGGGCGTGGATCGGGGGTTCGAAGCGCAGCACCTCGGTGACGAAGTCCGCGATGCCGGCTGCCGCGAACGCCGCCGGGTCGGCCAGGGCCAGCCGAATCCCGTTGCCCAGCAGATCACTCGGCGACTGAGTACCTGCTATCAGGAACATCACCAGGCCTGCCACCAGTTCGTCCTCGGTGATCGTGCCGGTGGCGTCACAGTCGTGCAGCATTGCTGTCGTGAGATCATCGCCGGGTTCGGCCCGGCGGCGATGGACGAGATCGGTCAGGTAGGCGACCAGGACGTCCATTCCGGCGTCGCCCGGCGCGAGGTCCCCGAGGTCCGAGATGGGCTCGAAGGCCGTGGTCGCCGCGGTAACCGCACCGTGCAACGGCATTCGGTCGGGTTCGGGGATGCCGTAGATCTCGGAGGTGACCGAAACAGCCAGGCGGAACGTGAATTCCTCCACCAGGTCGACTGTGTCCGTCGGCCGGTCGGCCAGCCGTTCGGCGAGTTCCCCGGCCCAGCGCTCGACGACCGGGCGGAGCGCGCTGACCCGCTGCGGCGAATAAGCCCAGCGGGAGAATCCCCGGAGCCGCTCGTGGTCCGGTTCGTTGCTGAACATCATGATCTTCGTGAAGCACTGCCACGAGGAGTGCTCGATCATCCCGGACTTGCGGTGCCTGGCGGCATCGGTGACGAGCAGGCCCGGTTCGCGCAGCGCGGCAGCGCATTCGGCATAGCCGAGCACGAAGACCAGCTTCGGTCCGAGTGAGATGACAGGGCCGAGTTCCCGCAGGGCCGTGTAGAGCGGGTAGGGGTTGGATTTGCCCGAGGCGGTGAAGAGCGCACCCAGGGCTTCGCTCGGACCGATGGTCACGTTTGTCACGGTTGCGGGTCCTTCCGGGGTGGCACAGGGCGACGATCGAATCCCTGGTAGAAGCCGCCGTTTTCGGCATCGTGCAGGTGCAGGTCGTGCAGGATCCGCCACAGTGCGCCGGGGGTCAGGCGCTCCTCGCGGACCATGCCGGGGTAGGTCCGCTTGAGCACCTCCTGTGCCTTGGGCAGGTTGTAGAACGGAATCGCCGGTGCGACGTGGTGTGGGGTGTGCACCGAGATGTTGTGCGTGAGTAATCGCAGCGGTGCGGGGTAGACGAAGTCGGTTGTCATCAGCAGCTTGCCGGCGTTGCGGGTCCAGTGTCGTGCGTCGAGGAACGGCAGATCGCTGGCGCTGTGGTGCATGAGGGTGGTGGTGCTGAACCACAGATGCGTCGTCAGCAACGGGACGAGGAATCCGGCGACTAGACTCCACGGCCCGGCGATCAGCACGAGGGTGCTCAGATACAGCGCGCCGAGGATGAGTGTCACGGCGATCGAGTGCCGGACGTCTCGGCGCATGCTTGCTTTCGGGAAGAATCCTGGCCGGAAGCCGGACACATACCAGTACCGGATCGTGCCGCCCCAGAACGCCCACGTCCGGGTCCCCGCGTAGGTCAGTTTCCCGATCAGTGACAGCCGGTCGTACATCGCTGGTGGCAGCGGTCGCCAGTCCGTGTCGAGTTCAAGACTGTTGGTGTGCGCGTGATGCATGTTGTGCACATGACGCCACGCGTGGAAGGGATAGAGCAGTGGTAGCAAGGCGAGGCTGCCCACGATTACGTTCAGGCGGCGGGACCGGGAGAACGAGCCGTGACCGCAGTCGTGTGCGATGCAGTGCAGCCCCCAACCACCCAGCCCAGCCAGCAACCAGAGCGGAACATCGATGAGCCAGTACTGCGATAGCAATATTCCGGCGACCGAGCCGCCGTAGACGCCTGCACTGAGCAGGAATCCGAGAATCCCGCGTTCGACCCGTGGGGTGAAGTACTCCTTCGGAATCGAATCTGTCAGTCGCTCGCCTTCGATGCGGCGGGACTTCTCCAGGAATTCGGTCAGCGAGGCGTTGCGTTCGGGTGCGCTGGCCTCACTGCGATTCACTGCGTTCTCCCGTACTGATGAGATGGTCGACGAGCGCGTCGATCGAGTCGTGCTCGTACAGGATTGCGGGGGAGAGCCGGAGCTCGAGTAGCTTCTCCAGTCGGCCCGAGAGCTGGATTCCAGCGCGCGAATCCAGTCCGTAGGACTCGAAATCCTGGCTCGGATCTATCTGCGCGGGTGGGACCTCGAGCCGTTCGGCCAGCTGGTTCACCAGCCACTCGCGCAAGCGATCCACGGTCACGGGTCCATCCAGAGCACGGGTTCGGCGGCGGAACATGGTCATGCACTCCTTGTCTCGGGCAGATTGTTCCCGCTCCGTCGTTTCGAGATCATCTCGGCGCTGGGTTCCCGCAACCCCCACACGAGATGTGCCTTCCCGAGCGCGGCGATCAACCAGCCGTTCAAATCGGGCTCCCACCAGCGAACGGCGTGTCGGAAGGAACGAGGAAACGCGTGATGGTTGTTCTGCAACCCTTCGCCGAAAGTCAGCACGGCAACCCACCAGAGATTCGTGCTGTGGTCGTCGTTGGCGAAGGGGCGGCGCCCGTACGCGTGGCAGATCGACGCGACACACCAGGACGCCTGGTTGGCGGCGAAAATCCGGGCGAATCCGCCGAACACCAACCCGGTGAACGCAGACCAGGCAGTCTGACCGATCGCGAACCCGATGAGCGCCGGCAGCGCGAGTCCGGCCAGAACCCAATACGGGTAGAGGCGGTGATGGGCGACCAGCCGCCGGTCACGCAGGATGTCCGGGGCGAAAACCGACCATTTGGTCGATTCTTCGCTGAGCATCCATGGCATATGGGCGTACCAAAGTCCATGCAATCGCCGCTTCCATCCAGCGCCGTGCAGGTTCGGTGAGTGCGGGTCGCCCTCGTGGTCGGCGAACCGGTGATGGCGGCGGTGGGTGGCTACCCAGAACAGCAACGGACCCTGCGCGGCCATCCCACCGGCCACCATCAGCACGTCCTCCAGCCATCGTGAGGTCTTGAACGACCGATGGGCCGCATACCGGTGCAGTCCGACCGTCGACCCGAACATGTGCACGCAGTACATCCCGGCGAACAGCGCGAGGTCGAGAATGGAGAACTGGCGAGTCACCAACAGGTAGACCGCAAGGACTGTGCCGAGCGTCGGCAAGACCATCGTGGTCAGCGTCGAAAACCGCTTCACCTTCAGGCTGTGTGGGTCGAGTCGAATGACGGCGCGGTCGAGAGTTGTAGTCATCGCTGGTTCTCCTGAGGTTCGTAGGTACAGCTGGTTCACGGCGTGACCTCCAGATAGCGGCGTCTGGCCTCGCCGCGGCGGAGCTTCCCGCTCGTCGTGGTCGGGATCCGTCCGAGCCCGGTGAAGCCGACCTCCCGCGGACGCACCCCGTGGCGCGCGGCGACGGCTGCCACTACCGCCCCGCGCAACCCGGGCACCCGGGCGGCCTCGGCGTCACCACCGAGGAATTCCGCCATGACGACGAGGTCCTCGCCGGCCGCGCCGGGCACCCCGAACGCGACCGATCGATAGATGAGGTCGTGACACCCGTTGACCGTGGCTTCGACGTCCTGCGGGTGCAGGTTCCGGCCGGCCACCACGATCACGCCGCTGATCCGGCCGGTCACGAACAACTCGCCGTCATGCAGGTACCCGAGATCGCCTGTGCGCAGGGCATCGCCGTGCGGACCGGCGCGAAACACCGACGCGGTCCGTCGCCGGTCGCCGAAGTATCCCGCCGCGACGTTGGGCCCGCGCACGCCGATCTCGCCGACCTCGCCCTCCGGACACGACTGACCCGTGGCCGGGTCGGTGATGAGGACCTCGTGACCCGCGGCGGGCACGCCACAGCTCAGAACCCCGTCTTCCACTCGCAGCCGGTCTCCCGGTCGCCTGCCGGTGACGAACAGAGTGGCCTCGGCCAACCCGTAACACGGAATCAGGGCGTCCCGGGACAGCCCCCGACCAGCGAACCGTCTGCTGAAGTTGTCCAACAACCCCGGCAGGATCGGCTCGGATCCGCAGAACAGTTGTCGCAGGCTGGTCAGATCGAGACCTGCTCGCTCGTCGTCGGTGACCATCCGGCAGCACAGGTCGAGCGCGAACGCGGGCGCGACCGTTATGGTCGCGTGAAATGCGCCTATGGCCTCGAGCCAGCGTGCCGGACGTTGCACGAAGTGCTCCGGGCTCATCATCACCAGCGGCCAGCCGCCGTACAGTGCGAACACGATCGTTCCGATCAGCCCCATATCGTGGTACGGCGGCAACCAAGTCAGGCCCGTCCGGCCGGCCTCCACGCCGACGTGACAAGTCAGCGCCTCGCAGTTGCTCATCAGGTTTTCCTGCGTGAGCACAACACCTTTCGGGTCGCCGGTTGAACCCGACGTGTACTGCAACAGGACCGGGTCGGCCGCGTGAAACGGCGGCTCCTCGACGGTGCAATGGGTGGTTACGGGCAGCACCGGCACACTGTCCGGAATCAGCCCGGACAAGGCTTTTCCGTCCGCCGCAACAATTACCGCTGCCGGGGAGCTGTCGCTCAGGACAGTGCTCAGGCGTTCGACGGCACGCCGACCGGCAAGCGGGAAAGTGGGCACGACCGTGACTCCGGCATGGATGAGCCCGAACAACCCGGCCACGTAGTCGAGACCAGGTGGCACGGCCAGTATCACCCGCGTCCCGGTCAAGCCGGCGGCCCGTGCCTGGCCGGAAACACCGAGCGCGCGATACCAGAGCTCACGGTAAGTGAAGGAGTTCTGCTGCTCGGCGGTGCCGTCGACCAAGAAACGGTAGGCGACATTATCCGGTGTCACCGTGGCGCGATATCGGAGTATGTCTATCAAGGTCGGGGTGTCGGAATACACGGCACTGTCATTCCTCTAACCAAGCATCAAGTTGCGCATGACTATCGACCTAATCTAGGCCGGTTTCCGCAGGTTCTCATGGTTGGGAATGCCTGAATCGGCGCTCGGTCGGACGCAGTGCCCATGATGCCGCGGTGAGGATTGTCATGATCGCCGGAATGATCACCTCGCCCCGGCCCTAGCCGGTGGTCAGGTGCGCCCGGCCGAGGCAGTGGACAACATCGACGGATGGCTGACGACTGTGGTTGCCCAGACCTGCCTGGACCTGTTGCGGTCGCGCCGATCACGTCAGGAGGACGCGGTCGGCGTCCGCCTGCTGGATCCGATTGTCTCCGGCGGACATCCGCCGGTTCCCGAGGATGAGATCGGGCTGGCGGATTCGGTGGGCTCGGCGTTGCGGGTGGTCCTCGACCAGCTGGATCGGGACATTCCGCGGTGCCGCCGACACCGCCGCACAGGCACAACTATTCTGGTCAACGGCGCGGCCGGAGCGATCGTATCGGTTCACGGACGAACAACGGCCGTCATGGGATTTGTTGTGATGCACGGAAGAATCGTAGAAATCGACATTCTCGCCGACCCATCGCGCATCCTCGTGGTCCCATGAGTGTGCCCTGTTCCCTCACTCACGCGGAATCCCACTACCGCTGCCGATGGAGGGCGGTTGAAGGCCGGTGTGTGCCGAAAGAAACGCGAGGGCATCGGAGTGCAGTTGGATCCACTGTGTCTTAGTTCGCAAGGCGTGACCTACTCCGTGTTCCACGCGCAGGAGGACGGGCGACTGCGAGGATGTTGCATGCTGGAGTGCTGCGGTGAATTTGCGGGCGTGCATGGAATCGGTGCGTGGATCCTGTGCTGGTGTGCTGACGAGCAGAGCCGGGTAAGGAATGCCTTTTCGGACCTGATGGTAGGGCGAGTAGGAGTAGAGGCACGCGAAATCTTCGGCATCGGCCGCAGTGCCGAACTCCCCGCAAAATTGGGACCCGAGGCCGAAATGTTCGTAACGAATCATATCTGCCAGGGGGCTCTCACAGCTCACTGCCGCATACAGTTCCGGATGTTGGACCGCGGCGACCGCGACCAACAGGCCACCGTTGGACATTCCGCGGATAGCGAGTTGCTGCGGGGTGGTCAGATTCCGATCGATCAACCAACGAGCGGCATCGCGGAAATCGGCGAAGACGCGAGGTTTACTGCGTCCGCGTCCGGCGATATGCCATGCACTGCCCGATTCGCCGCCGCCGCGGATACAAGCGACCGCATATATCCCCCCGGCACGAACCCACGCAAGAGCGATCGGCGAATACGCGGATGACATGGATGCGCCGAATCCGCCGTAGGCGGTCAGCAACGTCGGACGGGGACACCGCTGCTCGATATTGTGGCCGGAGATGAACATATTGATGGTGACACCGTCATCGGCCTGAAAGCTTACGCGTTGCGTGAGTGGAGGCCGCCCAGCGTCGCCTATATCGGCTTGCTGGTCGGCGCGGATCCGTCGAGTCGGAAATTTTTGCGGGTGCGGCGCTCGTGTGGGAGACGAGAATGGCCATGGTGACACGTGTCCGGTGCGGTAGTCGTAGCAATAGACTGACGGCGGCGTCGTGAAGTCGGTGTAGGTGAACCACACCCGACTTCCGTCGCCGGGGTGCGTTGTGAGGCGAGAGATTGTTCCGGTTCCGGGTAGCGGGATCGCTTGCAGCTGGTGGCCATCGTGGCGGTCGTGCACGGTAAGGGTATCTACACCCTGGCGGCATCGCTGTACCAAGAGTGCGGCATCCTCGTGCGGGGAACGACGTATCGCAACACATGCCCGCAGGGTCGAATCGTCGAGCGCGGCATGTACTTCGAGCCACCGCATCGGCTGCGGCTGATCCGGATCGATCCGGCAGACACGACCTTGCGGCGCGTCCCGATTGGTGACCACGAACAGGTCATCACACAATCCGAAGACTACAGACGATTGCCCGTCTTGGTCGGCACCGTCATGGATCAACCGTAGCGTCGGCTCACCTGGTTTGACGGCGCTGGACAGATCGCCAATATAAAGGGCGTTACGCGTAGAATCCGCTCCGGGCATTGCCGACAGCACCAGCCATCGACCACAGGGGCTGACGCGCACTGTAAGGGCGCACCCGGGCCATTCTTTGCCGAATATCTCGCGATCGCTATCCGTCGGCTCACCGACTCGATGGAGTCGTACTCGCTGGCTTCGTCTTCCAGCCGACGCTTCCTGCGGATCGACACCGTCGGCAACATAGTAGAACGCCGTACTGTCAGACGTCCAGGCCAGCGGTGAGAACCGGGTGCGTGCCATCGTCTCATCGATGAGGAGGCATGTGTCGGTCGCCACGACTGACAGTTGCGCCTGCTCGGTCGTCCCCATAGACACCTGGTATGCGACCATAGAGCCGTCCGGTGACGGACGCCAGACGTCCAGCAACGTCTGACCCGTGGGATCCAGGGCAATCGGGTCGACCAAGATCCGTTGCTCGCCATCGGGTTCTATCACTGCTAGTACCGGCAACTGCTGACTCGGAGACCGCATCGTGACGAATTGTCGATCGCCACGCCAAACCGGCGGCGATATCGCCGGTGCTACCTGAGTGCCTGCCGCAGCCAAATCCTCCAACTGGCGGTGAAACCAGTCACGTGAATACCAAGTGTCACGGTTGGCGGTCAGCAGCTCGTCCTGCTTCTGCATCCATTCGATACTGTCTTGGCTTTCCGCGTCTTCGAGCCAGCGATAGGGATCTGAAATCGGAATCCTGTTCAGCATTTCCACCGTATTGCTTCGGCGCGCCCAAGGATAGTTTCTGTCGGACATCAAGACCGTGGTTCTTTCGGGAAAGCGGGTCATACCGCAAGAATGGCCATGGATAAGCTCCAGATTCCCGCTGTGGGCGAGATGCTCCGGCGGGAAGGGTGCCCGCCGGAGCGTTTACTCAGTTAAAATCACCCGCGATCAGTTCCTCGCGCCAAGCATCGAGCCGGATCGCCTCATCGGTGATTGTGCAACATATTCCAGGCAGTGCATTCATGTCATTCTCTCCTTCGATCAGGTCGAACAAACTACGCTATTCGTCGCCATTGATGGCGCCGACTAGAGTTTGCCGAGCATACGCTTAAAGATTGAGACTTCGCCGATCTCGGATTCCCAATATTGGGAACTGTGTGGCGCGCACAGAAGAGTCGACAGGGGTGAGATTCGACCGCGGATGCGTATGCCTGCGAACAGCTTGCGGTACTGAGATGGGCCATCTCGGCGCGACTACCTATGGGGCAGAGGACATGGATCGACGACGCTCGAGAACCAGTCGACGACGAACAACAGCCGTCATGGGATTTGTTGTGATACACGGAAGAATCGCCGAAGTGGACGGCCTTGCCGATCGTCTATCACCGGTGGAATCGGCGTCAGGTGCTCTCACGTGCTCTGACATCTTTACGTCGACTGAGCGCACCGCCACTCCGGCATCGGGGACGTGCCCTGGTCGAGGGTATTACGGGCCTTGCCAGGAACAACGGTGCTAGGCACCTCTGGCTGGAACGCAGAACACCGATATCAGAGCCGTGCGGACATACGAGGCGATGGGCTTCGAACTGTCGGGCCAGACCGAACATTGTACGACGGCGACGTTCACACGAGATCGCGTTGTATATGGCCAAATCGCTGTTGACATCCACTTGTCCGACGTCGGCGTGACTTGTGGTGGCCACAGGTTATGGTCGCTGCCGGCGCGGAAGGCGCTCACGGGTGGCGGCGACGACCACGTCGGGCCGATCCTCGTGCGGGTAGTGCGCTGCGTCGTCGACCTTGACCAATGTGCTGTTCGGTAGTCCGGACAGCCAGCGCCGGCATTCCTTCTGCCTGAATATCGGGTCCTTGGCACCCCACACGATGGTCGCCGGGATTTCGGCAAGTGTGCCGATGCGTGCCCAATACTCGTTTTGCCATGGCCCGGATCGGACGATTTCCGTCGGGAACACCCGTTGCCCCTTGCGTTGCCACCCGGGCGGGGTGATCCCGGCGACGTGCCGGCGAACGGACCATCGGCGGCTGTCCCGTTGGGCGAGCATCATCGGATGCAGGAGTCCGGCGAACAGGTTGGCGCGTCGGATCAACAGGCGGCCGATCGGTCCGCCCATTGCCGCGCTGAACGCTTCGAACAGCAGGTCGCCACGGGCAGACCACAGGTAGGTGTTGCACAGCACCAGCCCGGCGACCCGCTCGGGGTGATCCAACGCCCAGGGCAAGGCGATCGGCCCACCCCAGTCGTTGACGACGAGCAGCACGTCGCGCAGATCGAGATGGGTGGCGAAGTCCGCGAAATTTGCGGCGTGTGACTTGACCGAATAGTCGAACTCGGCGGGTTTGTCCGACAAGCCGAATCCGAGGTGATCGCAGGCGATGACGCGGCACTGTTCGCGCAATCCGGCGATTACGTGTCGATAGGAAAAGCTCCAATCCGGGTTGCCGTGGACACACATCACCGGTTGTCCGGCGCCTTCGTCCACATAGTGCATATCTCCCGCCGACGTGCGGAAAATATGCGAATCGAACGGCTAAGCGTGCGATCGAACCAGGCCGGAATCGTCTGCACAGCCGTTCTCCTGTTCCGCATGAAAGGCAGCGAGACCGCTTTGCGACGATCAAGGCCGCGAGCTGTTCATCGACCGCCCTTGGCCTGGTAGTCGGCGGCGTCGTAGAGCAGCCTCAATGACCGAATCGTGCCGCCGTCGATCTGGAAGAATTCGGCGAACCGGACGGCCCGCTCGGGCATCTCGGCGTCATAGAGTGTCGCCACCCCGTTCTCTGTGCGCAGCTGGTGCAGCAGGTCGAAGCTGCGTGCCGTTTCGATGAACCCGAAGACTCCTTTGATGAACGGCTCGGCACCCACTATGCGACCGGCGATCGGTCCCTCGAAATCGAGATCGGGCGCCATGATGATACGTAGCTGGTTCTCATCGAACGCTGCCGGGCCTGCGGACAGGATTTCCTAGTACGTCTGCACGGGATGACCGATGGCTGCATCGATGTCGATCACAGGCTCTCCTTTGCCGGACTGGCACACAATTGACCGAGGCGGCGGGATGGTCGGCGTCGCGGGCATGCGTACCGTCATTGTGCGGAACCGGCGCGATCGGTGCAGCCACTCGAATCGCCACAGGTGGGAACGGCGCCCGGCTCGGGAACTATGCGGTCCGTCAAACGGAGTCTGGCAGCAGACCCAGCTGAGTCAGGAAGGTCGCGTTGTCCCAATAGCCCCGATGTTCGACGACTTTGCCCGAGCGGGCAGTGAAGATGTCGACGGCGTCGAAGGTGACCCGACGACCGGATGCGGGGACCTCGCCTGTGGCCGTAGCCAGCGGGCCGGTTTGAGTGCCGGAGAACGAGACCTCGGCAATAGCCGTGTCGCCGTCTTGCCAGACGGTGCGCCGGTCGATCGTCAGGTCGGGGAAGGCGGTGATGAAGCTGTCGATGAGGTTGCGGAGGGCATCGATGCCGTCGAGCGGACCAGTAGGGAACACGGCCGCGACATCGTCGGCGAACGGGCTGGCGGCCAAGTCGAGGTCACCCGACTCCAAGCCGTTGTAGTGGGTGTGGACGAGATCGAGTAACTCGTTCAAGTTAGTGGCCTTTCGACGGGTTGCATTCCTGGCTTCGACATGGAAGCCACCTCGGCTGTGTACCGAAGCCATACCGCCCGTGGAATCTATGGCCCGGCGCGTGGGACCGGTCCCGTCACGTCGGATAGACCTCGACCTTCCGAAGCTCATAGCCGTTTTCGCCGACCTCGTTGAAAATCTCGATGGGCTCGTCGTCGAACTCGTGATGCCACCGGGCATGGGGTTGACACTCCT
The DNA here is from genome assembly GCF_008704205.1 of Nocardia colli. Lineage (GTDB taxonomy): Bacteria > Actinomycetota > Actinomycetes > Mycobacteriales > Mycobacteriaceae > Nocardia > Nocardia colli. Next base: position 52,639 of record NZ_VXLC01000032.1, read on the forward strand.
GTGGGGGGAGGGTTGAGCGTGGTCACGATGAGAACCGGGTTCTTGTTGATCGCCGAATTCCTTGGAGTGAGAAGAGAGATCACGGATGAATCTGCATGAGTTCAATGCCCATCGTCACACTGTCGCGACAGCGAGCGGATCAGCCAGCTACGTGGATATAGGACCCCGCGACGGGCGGACGATCCTGTTCGTACACGGCCTGGGTACCAACGCATACCTGTGGCGGAATGTCATAGCCGGTTTGGCAGCCGAATATCGTTGCGTTGCACTGGACTTGCCGCTACACGGCGACACTCCGGCCGGCGCCGATCGAGATTTCTCGTTGGTCGGACTGACCCAGTTCGTCGAAGACTTCCGCACCGCACTCGACCTGACGAACATCGATCTGGTCGGCAATGACACCGGCGGAGCGATCTGCCAGGTATTCGCCGCCACCCACCCGGAACGAGTGATGACACTGACCCTGACCGACTGCGATACTCATGAAAATCTGCCGCCCGAGGGGTTCAAACCGGTCGTCGAGGCAGCCGGGAAAGGAGACCTTGCGCCAACCGCTCCTGACTTGGTGGCGGTGCCGGAACAAGCGCGCAAGCAACTGTTCGCCGGTACCTATCAGAGCGATGACCTGCCGGATGATGAGACTGTTCAGATCTACCTCCGGCCGGTCATGGGGACGGTCGAGCTCGCCCGTGAGTTCGAGCGGTTGCTGGTCGCGCTCGACGCCGAGGATCTGATGGCGATCGAGCCGCAACTGCGAACATTGACCGCACCCACGTTGATCGTCTGGGGCACGGATGACCCTCTGTTCGACCTGAAGTGGGCCTACTGGCTGCGAGGCACCATCCCTGGTGCGACGAAGGTGGTAGAGGTATCCGGCGGTCGGCTGTTCTTCCCGGAAGAGCGGCCCGAAGAACTGATCGAACCGCTTCGGGACTTCCTCGGCTGACCTCGGATTCGCGGCGACGGCTATTCCGGTGAGAGCAGACGTGCCGCTCTCACCGGGTTCGCGCACTGTCTTCCGACACGCTGAATCGACGCAAGACTTGACCCTCCCCCCGCAGGAGAGTTCAGAGTGATCTTCATGTCAGCATTGGTGACCATCGGGGACTTCTCCCGGATGACCTACCTGAGTGTGAAAGCGCTGCGCCATTACCACGAAGTCGGACTATTGGTCCCGGCCGATGTAGACGCGGCGACCGGATACCGGCTCTATCGGTCCGAACAGGTACCGGTCGCGCAGGTCATTCGCCGGCTGCGCGATCTGGGCATGCCGCTACAGGACGTGCGTGCGGTGCTGGGCGCCGAGGACGTCACCGCGCGCAACGCGGTGATCCTGCGGCATCTGCGTCGGATGGAACGGCAGTTGGAGCAAACCCAATCCGCGGTCGCTTCCTTGCGCGCGTTATTGGAGCCGGACCAGATTCCGATCGAGGTGGAGTACCGGCTGTCCCCACCGATTCGGGTTCTTGCGGTTCGGGACCGGATCGGGATGAACGAGTTCGACGATTGGTCGGCCGCCGCATTCAACGAGCTGCACGCGGTGTTGGACAACGTCGGCATCGAGCGTGCCGGCCCCGACGGGGCGCTGTACTTCGCGGAGTTCTTTGCCGAGGATGCCGGTGATGTGGTCGTCTTCGCCCCGGTTCGGGATACGCCACGGGTGACCGGGCGCGTCGTCGTACTCGAGCTGCCCGCCACCGAGCTGGCCGTCACTGTGCACCGGGGTCCATTCGGTGATCTGGACCGCACCTACGGCGCGCTGGGCACCTTCGTGTCCGAGCGAGCAATCGGGGTCGACGGGCCGATCCGGGAAAACTACCTGGTCACCGCGGACGACATCGCCGATGAAAGTCGGCATCGAACCGAGGTGTGCTGGCCGGTCTTCCACACGGTATCGACATGACCACTCCGATCCGCGGCACCGCAGGCTTCGCCTTGTTCGATACCGCGGTCGGTCGATGTGGCATCGGCTGGACCACGCACGGCATCGCGTCGGTCCAGCTGCCGGAGGCCACCGAGATCCGGACGCGTGCCCGTCTGCGTCGACGACTGCCCGATGCGGCCGAGGTGACTCCGCCTCCGGTCGCGCAGCACGCGATCGATCGGATCATCGCGTTGCTCGCCGGTGTCGAAGACGATCTCGGCGACCTGCCGCTGGACATGTCCGGGGTACCTGAGTTCCATCGCCGGGTCTACGCGGCGGCACGGAAGGTGCGGCCTGGCACCACCGTCACCTACGGCACCCTGGCCCAGCAACTCGGCGCTCCGGACGCGGCGCGGGCGGTAGGACAAGCTATGGGCCGCAATCCGTTCGCGATCGTCGTACCGTGTCATCGGGTGGTGGCCGCCGGCGGCGGGCTCGGCGGGTTTTCCGCGACCGGTGGAGTGACGACGAAACTGAAGATGCTCGCCGCGGAAGGCACGGCGCCGCCGCAGAAGCCAGTCCGTTCCCGGCTGCCGTTCGACCCGGCCGACGCCGTGGCCAGATTACGCAGGGCTGACCGAAAGCTGGCCGCGTGCATCGACACAATCGGCTCGTGCCTGCTGGCGACCGAGCCGACCAGCACGCTGTTCGGCGGACTTGCTCGAGCGATCGTGTACCAGCAGCTCAGCACCGCCGCGGCAGCCACCATTCATCGCCGTGCGCTGGCGTTGCCGGGCGGTAGCGGACCGGATCTGGTACCCGCTCAGATCCTCGGTGCCACCGATAACGAATTGCGTGACGCCGGGTTGTCTCGCCCCAAACAGCTGGCGCTGCGCGATCTCGCCGATCGGGTCGACCGCGGCGCGCTGCCTACCTTGGCAGCAACCCGCCGAATGAACGACGCGGCGATCATCGAGCAGCTCACCCAGGTCCGTGGCATCGGCGTCTGGTCTGCGCAGATGTTCCTCATCTTCCGGTTGGGCCGCCCCGACGTGTTGCCTGGCGATGACCTCGGCGTGCGGAAGGGGTTCGCCGTGGTGTACGGCTGCGATCTGCCGACGGCTGAGCAGGTTCTCAGCCATGGGGAGCGATGGCGGCCCTACCGGACAGTCGCGAGCTGGTATCTATGGCAGTCGGCGGGCGGCCGGTGAGCGGCTCCTGCCTCGAGATCGAACGGAGACGCTACATCACGCCGCTTGCCGGCGCTGCTCTCGGTGCGGTCGCGCTCGAGTTGCGCCGAAGATGAATCGAACCATCGAACTCGGCACATGAACAACCAACTCCCGACCCCGCATCACATCCGGAAAGGAATTGGACATGAAGTTCGGATTGATGATGCCGTCGTTCCATCCCGCCAAAGCGTCGAAGTCGATGCTTGCCGCGGCCGAATCCATCGGCGTCGACTCGGTGTGGGCAGCGGACCATATGCTGGGCCCGTTTCCCCCGGCGGTCTGGGATCGGATACCACTGTCGGAATTCGTCGCCGACCCGGATGCGCTCTTCGATCCGTTCGCTTTGTGCGCGTGGGCCGCCGCGACGACCGATCTGCCCTTGGGAACGTGCGTGACCGACAGCATCCGCAGGGCAGCGCCGGATGTCGCCCGCACCGCTCTGACCCTTCAGCACCTGTGCAGGGGCGGTTTCAATCTCGGGATCGGTAGCGGGGAGCGCGAGAATCTCACCCCGTTCGGATACTCGTTCGACAAGCCGGTGACCACTACGGAGCATTTCCTGCGAACACTTCGCCACATCATCGACAGCGGCACGATGCCAGAGGGGCCGGGGCGGTTCGGATATCCGACAGCGATCGCGAACGGAAGACCGAAGATCTGGCTGGCCGGCCATCGTCGCCGAATGCTGCGTCTCACCGGCGAGTACGCCGACGGCTGGCTGCCTTTCGAAGTCGCCGATCCGGCCGAATATCACACGATGGGAACGAAGGTCGTCGAACACGCCGAGCGGGCCGGCCGCCCGGCACCGGAACGAGGGCTGCTCGTGTTCGCGGTCCTAGGCCGTAGCCGGGAACGGCTACGAGAGCTGTTCGACGCGCACCCCATGGCGAAACTGCTCGCCCTGTGGGCGGTTCCGCCAGCCGTCTGGCGCAAGCACGGACTGGAATACCCGGGTGGTTCCGACATCCGCACCTACATCGACGTGATCCCGCACGAGATAGCTCTCGATGACCTGGAAAGTCTCCTCGCCCGTACACCTTTCGAATTGCTCGAAGAAGGCCTCTACCTCGGCAACGCCGAGGAAGTCGCCCCGCGGCTCGCTCAGTTCGCCGCCGCCGGATGTGAACATCTGATCGTGATGAATTTCGCCGGCATCGTCGGCGGTCTCCAGGAAGCCATCGGGAGTACTCCCGAACTCGCGGCCCTCCGTAGAGCTGCCCTCGACTGGAAGTAGCATCGGCATTCACGTCGGCTTCGGCATCGAGGTGATGCCGTCTGACTCAACGAACGTTTCGTGAAACTACTAAGCGAATCTTTCGCGATGTGGTGCGCGCCAGGTGTGCCCACGATTGGGAAGTTGCCCACATCCGAGTGGATAAAATAGCCGATAGCCTCGGTTCATTTCGCCTGATGTCTCGACTCGGTCGGAAACGGAGAACACCAGTGAAGTATGCACGCAGATCGGTCGATCTGCATTCGCTGCGCATTCGGCGCCTCGAAGGAAAATAGTGCGTCGGTATCCGCTGTCCGGACTTCGAGGAACCCGGATGGCTATATATTGCGTGCTGATATTACTTGTAGTCCTTTGCTTTGCGGGCCCGGTCGATTGGCGGGGGTACGCCCTGGCCGGATCGATCGGAATCCTCGCTTGGTGGTCCGCGGATCGTGTCGTGCGCGCGGCCGCCGACTATCGCGGGAGGCGGCGGAGGAATACCGATGTCGCAGAACACCGATGGGAGGTCGGCCGAAGCCTCGACACCTTCGGTGCCGACGACCCTCGCACGCTCGATGCCCAGCTACGACTGGCCGACGCGTGCATGGCGACGGGCCGGTCGGCGGAGGCGCTCTATTGGTACGCCGCGACCCACGCCAGTTGTCTGCGCGCCTTCGATCCCGATCATCCGACGTCGATCGAAGCGGAGAAACGGCTAGGCGACGCTCGGCGCCGCGTGACTTCGGGCGGCCCTTCGACCTCACTGAATGGGGCGTAACCAGCCGGGTTTTCGGCGGTCAGCGGTGACGCTGCTGTCGCTCATGCCGGGACCCCCTCGTGCCCTGCTCGCAATCCGTCGATAAGTGTGGCCAATCCCCAGTGGAATTGCCCTTCGGTGGGGCCCTCGGGAAGGAATTGCGCCGCGGCGTGTATGACGGGGTAGTCGTTTGTCGGCAGGTCGACCAGCGTGTGCTGCCACCACGATTCGTGGTCGACGGCGGTTGGTGTTCTGGTGCGGGGTATTTCGTACAGCACGAAACCGAGGGTGTAGGTCTGGACGGCGCGGAATGCCTGGACGGCATTGTGCAGTGACCAGCCCGCGGTGGTCAATTCGGTCAGGATCCATTCCATGAGGTCGGCCACCTGCGGCCCCCACATCTTCCGCTCCACGAGCATCTGGGCCAGAGATGGATACTCGAGCATTCGTTCGCGCAGCGCGTTCGAGTATCGGCGCAACACCTCCTCCCAAGTCAGTCCCGGGGTCCGTTGCAACGGGAATTCCGCCAGGATCCGGGCACATAACAGGCCGAGTAGCTGATCCTTGTCATCGATCCGGCCGTAGATCGTCATGACACCACAGCCGAGCCTGCCGGCGAGCTTGGGCATGCTGACCGCATCGAGGCCCTCCTCCTGAGCGAGTTCCAGAGCGGCATCGACGATCCGCTCCGTGGTGAGAGTGCCCCGCGGAAGGCGTCGGCGTGGATTTTCGGCGGCCGTGTCCCTGACGGTCATATGCGCAACCCCTTGCGATAGTCGACGGAATCAGTCTACGGTGAGATTTACCGTAAGGCTTACGGTAAAGCGTACTAGCAAGAGGTGCCGACATGACCACAGCAGCTGACCGACTTCCGTTGTCCGACCTTCGGGTCCTCGACGCGGCCACCTTGTTCGCAGGTCCGACGGCCGCGGCACTACTTGCCGATTTCGGTGCCGACGTCATCAAGATCGAGCATCCGGGCGGCGAGCCCGGGCGATTGAACGGGCGACTCGTCGATGGAATTTCCTTGTGGTCCAAGACCGTCGGCCGCAACAAGCGGGCCATGACGCTGGATCTCGGGCGGCCAGAGGGGCGAGAGATCTTCTTGAAGCTGGCTCGAAGCGCCGACGTCGTGGTGGAGAACTTCCGTCCGGGGACCTTCGAGCGGTGGGGGCTGGATTACGACACTCTCGCGGAAGTCAACCCGGGCGTCATCCTCCTCCGGGTGACCGGGTTCGGGCAGGTCGGTCCTATGCGGTCCCGGGCGGGCTTCGGCACGCTCGCCGAGGCGATGAGCGGATTCGCTTACAGTACGGGCGAGCCGGATGGTCCACCCACGCTCCCGCCGTTCGGCCTGGCCGATGGCATTGCCGGCATCACCGGTGCGTATGCGGTCATGGTTGCGCTGCATACTCGGCGGAACACCGGCCGAGGCCAGGTGATCGACCTCTCGTTGCTGGAACCGATCATGTCGGTGCTCGGTCCGCAGATCACGACGTACCAGCAGCTGGGGATCGTGCAGGAGCGGGTCGGCAACCGCTCGGTGAACAACGCCCCCCGCAACACTTATCGATGCCGGGACGGACGCTGGGTGGCAGTGTCCACCAGCGCACAGAGCATCGCCGAACGCGTGCTGCGTCTGGTAGGCAGACCAGAGGTCATCGACGAGCCTTGGTTCGCCAACGGGTACGGCCGGGTCCAGCACGTCGAGGAGCTCGACAACGCGGTCGGCAGCTGGATCGCCGAGCGCGACTCCGCCGAAGTGATAGCAGCGTTCGACAAAGCCGACGCCGCCGTCGCTCTGATTTACAACGCCGCGGACATCGCCACCGACCCACAGTTCGCCGCACTGGGCACCATCGTGCACGTCGATGACCCGGAACTCGGCGATCTCGCCATCCAGGCCCCGCCGGTGCGATTGACCGGCACACCGGGCCGTATTCGCTGGGCCGGACGAGCCAAGGGCGCCGACAACGCGGAGATCTACCGAGCCCTCGGCATCGGCGACGATGAGCTCGTGCGCCTGCATGCGGCCGGGATCGTGTGATGCCTCCCGTACGCAGCTGGCTGTACGTTCCCGGCGATCGCCCGGACCGATTCGACACGGCCGTCCACAGCGGCGCCGATGCGGTCGTCATCGACCTCGAGGACGCCGTCACAGCCGACCGCAAGCCGTTCGCCCGGGAGGCCACCGCAGCCTTCCTGATGCGGCACAACCCATCGAACGTCCTGGTCCGGATCAACGCGCTGGACATGGGCGGACGGGACGATCTCGCAGCGCTCGCTCGATCGAGGCCGGCGGGGATCCGCGTGGCAAAGGCCGAACAACCCGGGCAGATCGAGGAAGTCGCGGCCGCCGCACCGGAGGTGCCGGTATGGCCGGTCATAGAGTCCGCGCTCGGTGTCGAACACGCGTTGACCTTGGCGACGTGTCATCGTCAAGTCGCCGGCCTGCTGATCGGCAATGTCGATCTCGCCACCGATCTGCGAATCACCGATCCCGAGGTCATCCGTGCGGTCGGGTTACGGGTGCTCGTCGCCGCGGCGGCCGCGGGCCTGCCGCGGCCGCCCATGAGTGTTTACCCTGACCTCCGTGACCTGACCGGTTTGGCTCAGGACTGTATTCGAGGACTAGCCCAGGGGTATTGGGGGCGCTCGGTTATCCATCCCAGTCAGATACCGGTCGTCAATGGCATCTTCATTCCGGACCAGACCGCATTACGACACGCCCAGGCGATAGTCGCCCAGGCAAACGCGCACGGCACCGGAGCACAGGTAGACAGCACGGGTGTGTTCGTGGACGGCGCCGTTGTCCGACATGCCCGCTCCGTTGTCGACGCCGCGGCCACGGAACTCGATGCCGGACGCCGAGATCAACCACAGTAGGAGGGCCGAGAAAGAAATGACGATTCTGGATTATCTGCGGAACGGGGTGCGTATCTTCGACCTCGCCCAGCCCTTGGAGAACGGGATGCCCTGTTCCCCTAGTCATCCCGGATTCCACATGGGTTTGATCAGACGCCACGGCGATCGCGTCAACCCAGACGGCGGATCGGGTTCGAACGAGCTGATCACGATCGGCGGCCACGTCGGTACCCACATCGATGCACTCGCGCACTACTCGATGGGCGGCCGTCTGCACGGCGGTCTCGATGCCGCCGCGACGAGCACCGGCGGACGATTCCAGCAACTCGGAGTCGAGACGATCGAACCGATCGTCTGCCGGGGCGTCCTGCTCGATGTCGCAGACGCCCTCGGTGTGCAACGACTGGAGCCGGGTTACGGGATTTCGCCCGAGGATCTGTCGAAGGCGCTCGGTGAACTCACCCTCGATCCGGGCGATGTCGCACTGATCCGCACCGGATGGCCACAGCTCTACACCGACACCGAGTCCTACCTCGGTCAGCAGATCGGCGCACCCGGCATCACCGAATCCGCCGCGATCTGGCTCGCCCGGCACGGTGTTCGCGCCGCCGGCATCGACACCATCGCCTTCGATCAGATTCGGCCCGGCTTCGGGCATACCGTGATGCCCGCGCACCGTGTGCTCCTTTTCGATGCCGGGATCAACATCATCGAGGTGCTCGATCTCGAAGAGATTGCCGCCCAGAAGGTTACCGAATTCATGTTCGTGCTGGCACCACTGAAATTGGTCGGCGCCACCGGCTCGCCGGTGCGACCGCTGGCCGTGGTGGAGGCCTGAGAATGGACATTCGATCGATCGCTGCCAGGCTCGCTGCCTGGGCATACGACACCTACCGCGTCGATCTGCCTGGTCCGGTCACCGCCCGCGTCGCCGCGGCGATGCTCGACACCACCGGGTGTCTGCTCGCCGGCCTGGACAGCGCCCCGGCCGCCGCGGTCGCGGCATACGTGACCGAAACACATCCCGGCGGTTTGTTCGCAACGCTGCCCACGGACCGTGTCGCACTTGTTCTCGGAACAGCCGCGCACGCACACGATTTCGACGACGCGCATCTTCCCACACTGGTACATCCCAGCACCGTGGCTGTTCCCACCGCCCTCGCCCATGCCAGGATCGACGGTCTCTCCGGTGCGCAGCTCGTCCGGGCAGTAGCCATCGGCTCCGAGATCAGCATCCGCATCGGTTTGGCCGCCGTGCAAGACGGCTCCGGAGACTCCATTCTGTTCGATCGCGGCCTGCACATGACCTCGGTCTGTGGCACCGTCGGTGCCGCGGTTACTGCCGGTCTACTGCGTGGATTGAGCTCCGGCCAACTGGCACACGCGATTACCTCAGCCATGAGCTTTTCCTCGGGTCTGCTGGAAAGCAATCGCGTCGGCGGCACCGTCAAACCGGTCCACGCGGGGTGGGCTGCCGCAGCCGGTACCACCGCCGCAGGGCTGGCCGGCCACGGACTCAGCGGTGCACCGACCGCGTTCGAGGGACGGTTCGGATTCGCGCGCGCGTTCATCGGTGCCGCCGCGAACCTCGATGCGGTCACCCAGCAGCTCGGTGACCACTGGCATTACTTGTCCACCGGCGTCAAACCATTTCCGACCAACGGATTCACCCATCCCGGCATCGACACCGCCTTGCAGCTACGAGCCGCGGGTGTCGCCGCCGGACAGATCGTCGAGGTCGAACTGGCACTCGCGGCACCCACTTTACGTGCTGTCGCAGATCCACCCGCGGACAAAGCCGAGCCTGCCAGCGGATACTCAGCGCGCTTCTCCGCGCCGTTCACGTTCGCCGTCGCATTGCACGGTGGGGGAGGTCTAGGGGTGGCGCTCAACGACTTCACCGACGACATCATCGACAATCCCGAAATACTTGCCCTCGCACATCGCATAACGTGCACGGCCGGCGATCGCGAGACCAAACGGTTCCCTGACCACCTGGGCTGTACCGCTCGAGCACTGCTCACCGACGGAACGACCCGGACGATATCCGTCGAGGATTCTCTCGGCTCGCCCGCGCGGCCATTGCGTCCCGATCAGATCCGCGAGAAATTCGACTCCAATGCCGCACACCTCGCTGATCCTCGCCACCTACGCGAGCAGCTGGTAACAGTGCCCGCACTCCCGAATGCGCTCGACCTGTTCACCGCCCTCAGCACGGTCATCGCGACAGCGTCGGAACAAAACACCCCTGCACCAGTCGCCGATGGCGATCTCGCGACGAGGACTCCCCGTGCACAACATCGAAACACCCAGCGACCCACACCCTGAACCTCGCACGCCCGGCTTGCCTGCGGGCCCCTGGTATCGCCAGGTCAGCCGGACCGGCTGGCAGGCTCTTACCGTCGCCGGTTTCGCGTGGACCTTCGAAGTCTTCGACGTCGTCACGCTCGCGCTGACCATTCCCGCGCTCATCCATGACTTCGGCTCCAGCAAAGCACAACTGGGTTCGGTCGCCACCGTCCAAGCCGTCGGCCTGATCATCGGGGGCATCGCCGGGGGATGGATCGCGGAGCGGATCGGCCGGACCAAGGCCCTGAGCTACGCTGTCGCCCTGTACGCGGTGCTCACCGGGCTGACCGCGCTCGCGCCCTCGCTCGAATGGGTTGCCGCGCTCCGCTTTTCGGCGGGACTCGGCATGGGCGCCACCTGGTCGGCAGGTGCACCCCTGGTGGCCGAAACTTGGCCTGCCGCTCACCGCGGTAAGGGGGGCGCGCTCATGCAGGGCGGCATCCCGATAGGAAATCTGCTGGCACTGGCCGCCGTCGCCGTTGTCGACCACCTCGCCGGCGGACTCGATGACGGCGGCTGGCGATGGATGTTCGCCCTCGGTGCCCTGCCCTTGATCCTCGCGGTCTACGTCCGGATCACTACCGCAGAATCCCCCCTCTGGGTGAGCCGGAAGCCGGCGGATCGGCAACACATGGTCCGCACCCTGCTTCGTCGAGACCGAGGTCCACTTCTGCTGACCCTTGCCTTCACCTTCTGCCTGCAGTACTTGTTCTGGGCCGTGGCGACATTCCTGCCGACCTACCTGCAAGAGATCGATCACCTGACACTCGGGAAGTCGCTGGTTTTCCTGATAGTTCAGCAGCTGGGCGCAATCCTCGGGTTCATCGGCTTCGGCGCCGTCGCCGACCGCTGGGGGCGCAAACCCACCTTTCTCACTTATCTCGCGGTTTCCGTGTTCGCCATCGGACTCCTGATCACCGTAGCCGCACACCCGCTGGTGCTGGGCGCCGCCTTCTTGGCCGGCATCGGGGTCAGTGGTGTATCCGCCGGCATCATCCCGTGGACCGCCGAAATGATGTATCGCTCACCCGTCCGAGCACTGGCCATGGGGTTCACCTATAACGGCGGCCGAGTCGGCGGTGCCATCGCGCCATTCATCGTCGGCGCGCTAGCGGTCAGCACCACCGGTTTCCGGCTCGGACTCGGCACCGCAATCGTCGCCGCAATCGGAGCCATGGTGTTGATGGGCGTTTCCCGCGAAACGAAGGGCAAGGATCTCGTCCATCAATAGACGCCGCTGTCACCGGCACCGAACAAGTCACTGAGGTTACCGCGGTGGAGCTGCAGGGCCGCTCGAGCTTGCGCGGCGGTGATCTCGGCCAGACCTGGAGTAGATACTGCTGCGGGGTCAGGCCGTATCGAGGGCGCGGCGTCCCGTAACCGGTCCCCAGATACCGATCAGGGTGACCATCGCAAGGAGCGCGACGGCGATCACCGAGAAGACGAGTGCGGGACCGTTCGGACGGTCGAGCAGCGGTAATAGGAAGAAGGGTAGTAGTGCGGTGCTGACTTTGGACAGCGAGTACGTCGCGCCGGAGGCGGTACCGCGGACCGCGGTGGGGAAGGATTCCGGGAGGTAGGTATGAATCGCATCCGAGAAGACATTGCTGGTGAGGGTGAACAACCCGCCGGAGAGCAGGATCAGCGGAACGCCGGTGGCGAAGCCGAATATCAATCCGAGCAAGGCCATCAGCGAGGCGGTCCCCATCACCAGATGTTTTCGTTCGAACCGCTCCATGAGCGGAATGGCCAGTAGCGAACCGAGCGGATAGCCGAGATAGGCAATGGTCAAGTACCGCAGCGCGGTAACCACCTCGAAGCCCTTGCGGTCCAGCACGAGCACGACCAGCGCGCCGAAACCGTAGTAGCCGAACACCTCGAGAATCATCACCGCGGAGAACAGGCTGGTGCGTGCGCGATAGGGAGGCCGCATGATCGCACGGAACGGAAGGACGTCGGCCTTTTTCCCCTGTCGCGCCAGCCAGTGCGGCGACTCCGGCATGCTCCGACGCGCCACGACCACGACCGCGGCGCCGAGGCCGCCGATCACGAACAACCAGCGCCAGCCGTCGATCCCGAAGGGCCGCAACGGAACCAGCCATCTCGCCAGGAAACCGACGGTGGGCACGGCGCAGAAGCCGATCGTATACGCCATGGCGATCATGCGGCCACGCACCTGCGGCGGAACGACTTCGGACAGATAGGTGTCGGAAACGGTCATCTCCGCACCGATCCCGAGTCCGGCGAGAACCCGCGTCGCCATCAGAAAGGCGATGTTCGGGCTGAACGCGCCGAGCAGGGTGAACCCGGAGTACAACGCGATATTCACCATGAACATGCGCCGCCGCCCGAACACGTCCGACAACCGGCCGATCACCAGCGCACCGAGGAACTGTCCCGCGAAGGCCGATCCCACGATGCCGCTGAGCTGGAATACGGACAGCCGCATTTCCTGCTTCAGCACTCCGGTGACGGTCCCGGCGAGGAAGAGCTCGTAGAGGTCGAAAAATAGCCCCGCACCGACCAGAACGACCAGTTTACGATGAATAGGGCGAACCGGTAATTCGTCGAGCCGCGGCTGTTCGCGCCCGACATCGGAAGCGGTTGTCATCCTGGCAGATTGAGGGTGCCCTGCCGCACGTCGCAACGTGGCCCTTGCCAATCATGGGAAGGGGCAAGGGTACGCCTGGGTTTCAGCCGTTTGTACGAAGATGGCGCAGGAGGCTGGCGTCCGCATCCGTGCACGACATCCGTGCACGACGCCCAGTTCGGCGCCCGGCGCGTCGTCGAGGATCTCGCGACCGCATTCAGCGCGAGCCTGCTGGTCCGCTACTCGATCCCGGCCGTCGCCGACGCCTACTGTGCGGCCCGCCTGGGCGAGGACCGCGGCCTGTGCTACGGCACACTGCCCGCTGGGATCGACGCCAAAGCCATCATCGACCGGTCGCTGCCGGCGTGAGTGTCGTCGTATGGGTGCGCGGTTTAACCGGCCGTAAGCGTCACTGTTGCTTCCGTAGTCCGCGCAGAATCTTTCCCTCGGTGCTGAGATATCCGGTGTCGTAGTCGAATCGAGGAGTCCCGGAGAAGGTCAAGTACAGCCATTTGAAGTTCTCGGCGAAGAGATAGGCCGGGCATCGGTCTCCGCGAACCATCGGCTGCTGGGTCATGTCGGTGACGATGGTGTATCCGTTCGGCACTCGATGGTAGGTATTCAAGTTCTGGAAATACCTCCAGGCCGCATCGCGATAGTACGGATCACCCGTGTGCCGATAAAGGTCGTATGCGCAGTTAGCGTATTCGGGAAAGAGGTGGTTAGCCGGGTCGAGGACCGTAAGATCGAGATAATCAATTGTGTTCGGGATGATCGCGTAGGCGTCGAGGACAGCCGTCCACGATCGGAAGTAGTCTGCCGCAAGGAGCGTATCGTCGCTCGGGCAGAAGACGCTGACAGCGAGTTCGGACTGTCGGCGATTCCGAAGCTCGCCGGTATGCATGTCGACATTTCTGAACCACAGCGACCCATTGATGCGTTCGACCTGAGACCGTCTGATCGCCGCGTCGAAGATCCAGAACCACGCCAGGCAATCCGGATCGCCGAACATGGCCCAAGCGCCCCACAGGTATTCGTAGAACGAGTCGACCGGCGGTTCGGGCGCTGTACTGGTCGTGTCAGTCCATTCTCCGGTTTCGATATTTATGGACGTGCCGAGCAGATCAAGCCCGGAACGCCGATCGATGACCGCCTGATAGGAGCGCTTGGCCGCACGGTAATACTTCGGATCGCCGGTCAACTCCGACAACACGCCGAATTCGAGGATGTTGGTACCGATCCCCGCCAGCGACCCGGTATCGCCGGAAACCTTTCCCGTGCGCAGATTGACGAATGAATAGGGTATACCCGTCGGCGACAGGGTAAAGGCAGGCAACAGGCGGTCGGCCAGGTCCCGGACTGCATCGAGCATGCGCTGACTTCCGGTCGCGAAATAGCCGGCGAGTAGGCCACCGACCAGCCGGATGATCGATTCGAAGACAAAAAAGTCTGCATCGATGTCGAAATCGAGATTCTGCTCGAGCCAAGCTGTCGACAGCGCGACCTCGTCGTCGAGCCCCATGACATAGAGCGTGTCGAGCGCTTCGATGATCGATAGACCGACCGGATGCTCGTCGGCGAAGAACTCCGCATAGCCGCCGGACACCGGCAGCACTTCGTCGTGTCCCCATGCCAGCCGCTTGTAGCCGTTCCATGCGTGCAGGAATTCAGCACGAATCGCTTCGGCCTTTTCCGGCTCGGGTGGACCGACGCGAGCCGTGGCAGCAACGTGCGGTGCGCCGAGGCCCGATACCGGCACGGCATGGACCGGCGGCGCTAGTACAGCGGCAATCGGCACTCCAGCAGCGAGCCACGCCATCGCTCTACGGCGAGACAGCTGTGTCGGAGAAGCCGCTGTCCTGATCCTGCTCGTCATCCGTCGCGCTCCATATCGTGTGGTCGAAGAGGTGCTGCCAGTTGCTGACACGATCTTGTACAGCTGGCTAGGCGCTACGCGGACAACGAAATTCGTGCGCAGTCGACTCGGTGCCGTCGATCTGCCGCACCATGCGTGGCCGAAGGGCAGCCTGTCAGGTGTGGATGGGACCGGTCCCACGCGGCTCGCGAGTTCCGCCAGGCCACTCCACACCCCGAGTTCATCCGGCGGAGGCAAGTTTTGCGCCGGCCCGATTCACGATGCTGATTCTCGAGGCAACCTGCTCGCAAGACCCAGACGCGGCTCGGCGGAGTAGCGCTTTGCTCGAATCGGCTGGATTATCGGCTGGATCACCTTTCGGTGCAATTCGGTTATCGCCCGAATTCAGCGTTTACTGCCCTTAGCGTGTTCCTCCGCATGGGAACATCCGACAGTACCCCGACTCGGCGCGACGCTTGTCGGCGAATGTGATAGGCAACACCGGCGAGTCGTGGGATACTTCTGTCGTGAATGGGCCGAGGTCTACGTGGCGGAATACGACGCATGACTGGACCACGGAGGTGGACGTCGATCACTTGCAGTGCATCCGGCGGAATCCAGAAACAATGGCGCCCAGCGGTACTCGGCACATGATTCTGGAAGTCGTTGCCTATGCGGCGGAGGAAGCCGAGTGCAACGGCGGAGGACGGTGTCTCCTCGTCTCGCACCCTGATGGTTCGGTATCGGTGTCGGACAACGGCAGGGGCACCGACACTCGGATCGACGACCAGGGCCGATATGTGCGCAAGCCGATCATGGCGTCGAAGGACCTGCGCTTTTTCGACTTTCCTGATGCCCAATCGCTGCCTGATGGACACCCACGTCGCGGGATATCCGTCGTGGCGGCCCTGAGCAGATGGCTGATTCACACCAATCGCCGCGGTGACATGGCCTGGAGCCAGCGCTACGAGCACGGCATACCGGTGACCGATCTGGTCCGCGTTGCCTCGGACGGTTCGACTGGGACCACGGTCCACTTCCTCCCGGACACCGAGTTGGTCCCGGTAGCTGCACTCCACGCGGGCGAGCTGTTGCGGCTCGCCTCCTTCTGGCCGCACTTGTCCGTTGAGGTCGACGTCGGATCCGGGGTGGACGGGTCCGTGGACCTGGGCCTCGACGCGGCCGTCGAGCCCCTGGACTGAGGCTGACCCCGGCGGCGGACGACTATGCCGACGGAAGCTGCTCGCCCTGGACCACTTCGATGTCGAGGTCGATCTTGACCGTGGTGCCGACGGCGGCGACACCGGCCCGTACCATCGCGTTGTAGTCGATAGCGAAATCGTTGCGGTGCAACAGGGTTTCGGCATGGAAGGCCGCCCTGACCCCGCCCCACAGGTCGGGACCGTAACCACCGTAGGTGACGTCCATCTCGATCGGGCGGACTTGCCCGTGCAGAGTGAGTTCGCCGGCCATCACCCAGGTATCGCCACCCGTGCGGCGAAACCCCTTGGCGGCGAAGCCGATCACCGGATAACGCTCGGCATCGAGGAATTCCGCCGAACGCAGGTGATCATCGCGCATACCGATCCCGGTATCGATGCTGCCGGTCTTGATCTCGGCGAATCCTGTCGATCTGTCGAAATTCGCGGCGATGGTCAGTGACCCGCCGACTTCGGCGAAGCGAGCCTTGATGCTGGCGATACCCAGGTGTCGCGCCGTAACCATCACTGTCGAATGCACCGGATCGATCGTCCACGGCCCGGCCGGCGGAGTGGCGATCGCGCCCGCTTCCAGGGCCAGAACGATGTCGACCAGCCCGCCGGAGCCGTCTGCGGCAGCCCGAGTCACCTGAGCCACCGGCCGGAATCCGGGCGCGGTGACCACCGCGGTGTGCGTGCCCGGGGGGAGCGGTTGGGTGGCCGCGGTCCCGGTCGCGTCGGCGACCGCACGGGCGAGCTGACGTCCGCCCAGGTCGGTCACCGTCAGTACTGCCTCGGCTACTGGCCAGCCCTCGGTGGTGAGGATGCGGGCCGTCAAACCGTTCATGACCGCTCTGCCGTCTTCTCGTATCCGAGCCGTACGTCGTGGCTGATCTCACCCCCGGAGACGGTGATCCGGCTGGTCACCGGCGGGTAACCGCGGGCGACCACGGTGTACTCGCCCTCGGGTAGATCGGGCACCACGTAGTGCCCGATCTCGTCGGTGCGGGCGGAGGCTACGGTCCTGTCGGCCTCGTCCAGAACCAGGACTTGTGCGTCCGGCACCGCACGTCCATCGGCCCAGACCGACCCGGCCAGCATCGCCATCGGGGACAGTTCGACGTCGTAACGCAGCAAGCCGCTGTCGGGCACGGTGAGCGTGGTGGCAAAGGGCCGCATATGATCGGCCACGGCGACCAGGGTATAGACCCCCGGCACCACGCTGTGGCAGACGTAGACGCCGTCGTCACCGGTGACCGCGGCGCCTACGACCTCACCGCGCATATCGGTCAGCGTGACAGTCGCCGCGGCCAGCGGTGCGCGGCGGTCGGCCGAGCGCACCGTGCCCGACAGCTCGCCCGAGCCGAGCATGGTGATGTCCTTCGATTGCGGCCGGTCGCCGACAGTGACGTTCACCGCCGTGGGCTGATGTCCGCTTGCCGACACGATCAGCACAAAACTGCCAGGGTGCGGGGCATCGATCCGGTAGCCACCCTCGGCTCCGCCGATGGAACGCGAAACCTGGTGTCCGCGTTGGTCGATCAGCGTCAGCGCGACACCGGGCACGGGACGGCCGTCCTTGCGGTGGATACGACCCCCGAACGAATGGGCATCACCGTCGGAGGCCGGGAGGCCGGCTGCCGACGCGGCGAACGCCAACTGCGACACCGCGGTTGGGCTCGGGAAGTCGGCTGTGCCGCGCCGCTCCGGAATGGCACGGATGCCTACACTCGCAGGCATCGGCTCGGGCGAAAACAGTTTCTCGTCATCTTCCCAGGCCCTTGTCTGCCCCCATGACGCCACACTGCGGATTGTCGCCTGCCCGTCGGGTACCGGGGCTGGCGCCGAGTCGTCCTGCAACGGAATCTCTTTCATGAACAACAGCACGATGCACGCCAGCAGCGCGGTACCCGCCGCGGTGTAGAAAACCCCGTGCAGAGAATTGGTGAAGCCGATCAGGGTCGGGTCGCGCAGCTGTGCCGGCAAGGCCGCGATACCGCTGGTGTTGCTTTGTATCCGGTGCAGCTCGGACATCGCGAACTCGGGCGGAAGATGCCCGCCGAAGGCATCGACGATCTTGTGTGGCAACTGGTTGAACAGGATCGTCAGGAATACCGCGACGCCCACGGTGCCGCCCATCTGGCGGAAGAAGGTCGCCGCCGCGGTGGATACGCCCATGTCCGAGCGTGGTCCCGCGTTCTGTGCCGCGATGATCAGCGTCTGCATACAGCCGCCGAGACCGAATCCGATCACGGCGCTGTAGAGCAACGGCTGCCACAGCGGACTGTCGAAACGCACCTGCGCGTAGAAAACGCCGCCGCACGCGATGACGAAGGTGCCGATCACCGGCAGGATCTTGTATCGGCCGGTGAGCTTGGTGACCTGCCCCGCGATCTGCGCACCGATCGTGATGCCCAGCACCAGCGGCATCATCATCAGGCCTGCCTCGGTGGGCGAATATCCGCGTACTACCTGCAAATACAGCGGGATCATCGAGATGATGCCGAACATGGCGATGCCGACGATAAAACCACCCGCGGCGGTAACCGAGAACGTCGAGTTCTTGAACAGCCGCAACGGAAGCAGCGCGGCGTCCTTCATCAGATACTCGATGAACAAGAACAAGATCAGGCCGATCGCGCCGATCGCGTAGCAGATGGTCGACTTATTGGTATTCCAGCCCCAGCTGCGGCCCTGCTCGGCCACTATCAGCAGCGGCACGACACAGATAGCCAGCGCAACCGCGCCGAACCAGTCGATTCTGTGGTTCTGCCGCAGATGCGGAACGTCGAGTACCCGGAAGACCACGACCAGTGCGATCACGCCGATCGGCACGTTCACCAGGAACACCCAGCGCCAGCCCTCGATGCCCCACAGCCGGTCGAAGCCGGAGAACCAGCCGCCCAGCACCGGACCGAGCACGGTCGCGATACCGAACACCATCGTGAAATAGCCTTGGTAACGGACCCGCTCGCGCGTCGGCACGATGTCGCCGATGATGGTGAACGCGAGCGACATCAAGCCACCCGCACCCAGGCCCTGGAACGCGCGGAAGCCGGCCAGCTCGTACATCGACGTGGCGGTGGTGCATGCCGCTGAACCGATGACGAACAAGGTGATCGCGGTGAGGAAGAAGGGTTTTCGCCCGTAGATATCGGCCAGCTTGCCGTACAGGGGAGTGCTTATGGTGGCCGTGATCAGGTACGCCGTGGTAGCCCATGCCTGCTGATCGAAACCGTGCAGGCTGTTGGCGATGCGCACGATCGCCACGCTCACGATGTTCTGGTCGAGTGCGGCCAGGAACATGCCGAGCAGCAAGCCGGAGAGAATGGTGAGAATCTGCGAGTGTGATAGCGACGCGCTTGCATCTGCCTCCGGATTCGGCTGGACAGCCGGTCTCCGCGTGGCCGAATTCGTCATATTTCGAAACCTATTTCGGTTCGGATAGCTGTGGGGAAGCGGCCTCGATGCCGCGATTGAGCCGATCGAGGAGAACGATCAAGATGGATCGTTCCTCGGGTGTCCAGTCGGCGAGAATGTCGGCCCACCAGAGATTGTGCAGTCGGCGGTTCGCCTCGAAGACTCGCACGCCTTCCGCGGTGGCCGTGAGCACGCAGGCGCGACCGTCGATCGGATCGGCCCCGCGCTCGATCAGTCCGTGGGACACCAGGGATCTGGTTTGCCTGCTGATGGTCGAGATCTCGGCATGCAGTTCTTCGGCGAGTTTGCCGGTGCGCTGGGCCCCGTCGCGAACGAGGCAGAACAGCACGGCGTAGGCGAGCCTCTCCAGCCCGTCGGGCCCGTGCTTGGTCAGCCGCGTCTTCGCCCTGCCGACTGCCCGCATGAAACGGAGTAACTGCGCACCCAGGCGGTCAGCGTCATCGAGCGCGGTGGTCGCGGCTGTAGAGCCGGCGGCAATCAATTCAGATGCCCCCTCACGCATATCGGCGGAATTGACTAGCAGACACAATTAGTTGGTGGAGACAACTATGTATCGACCCTAGCGAGCAGATCCGGACTGCTGGCGGATCGGCTTCCCAGGGCTGGGAGTGTCACCGATCCTTGCCCTGTCACCAGCTTGCGACGGAACGGCCGAGTCAGCCGAGCAGGTCGAGGGCGTCGATGATGTCGGCGATTTCGGTGCGGGTGGTGTAATCGGGATGCACATCGATCCAGCGAATTACCCCTTCGCTGTCGACGAGCACGACCGTGGGCATGGGCAGACCGTCGGTCCCGTCGGCGTTGATCCGGGTCAAGTCGATTCCCAAGCTGTTCTGGATACGGCGCTCAGCCGGACCGGGTGCGGTGAGTACGCCGAGGCGCTCGGCGATTCGATTGCCGGGATCCGACAAGACGGTGAAGCTCAGCTCGTTCTTCTGGGTCATGCTCAACGAGCCGTCCGGCTTCTGCGGGCTGATGGCGACGAGCTCGATCCCCCGCTCGGCGAGGACGGGTACAAGTTGTTCCTGATAGGCGTGCAGCGTGACGTTGCAGTAGGGACACCAGGCGCCACGGTAGGTCACCACCACCGCGGGGTTTCCGCGGCGGGCAGCGGTGAGAGTGGTGGGGGCGCCGTGGACGTCGAGCAGTTCGCCGTCAGGCATGGTGGCCCCTGCGGGAAGAACGCTTGCGTCACCGATCTCCGCCTGAACCGCGACGGGGGCGCGGCCACCGAATGCCTTGTGCAAAGCATGGATTCGCTCAGCGACCGTTTTGTTCGTGTCTGTCATCGAAGTATCTCCAGTGAGAGCGGCGCTGGATCAAGCCGCATATCGCAACTTAAAGTTGCGATACTAAGATAATGCAGCACCTGTCTCCAAAGCAACTAGGAGTTGCGATGACATTCGATGCTCCGCCGGCGATGCGGGCCGGCGTTGTCGGCCGCGGACGCAAGGTCCGGGTGGCAGTGCTTGCGGCGACCCTGGCGGAGCTCGGTGAGAAAGGTTTTGCCGCGCTGACGATCGAGAACGTCGCGCGCCGGGCCGGGGTGCACAAGACGACCGTCTATCGGCGGTGGAAAGACCCGCAAAACCTGATCATCGATGCACTCACCGACCACGTCGCATCGAACATTGCCATCCCGGACACCGGGGATGTGGCGTCCGATCTGCGGCAACTCGCCCGGCACGTGGTGCGGCTACAGAACAGTCCTGTCGATCGGGCGGTCACCGCCGCACTGCATTCCGATGCCGCACGATTGCCCGAGATCGCTGCGATCAGATCCCATTTCTTCGGCGATCGTTTTCGTCGCGCCGAACCGATCGTCAGTCGGGCGGTCGAGCGCGGAGAGTTGCCCGTGGGTACCGACCCGACTTCGACGATCAAGGCGCTCATCGCTCCGATCTATCTGCGGATCCTGGTCACAGCCGAACCTATCGACGATGCCGCTGCCGACCAGGCCGCGCGAATCGCCTTGGCCGCTGCCCGCGCGGGCGTGTTCGCGCCGGATGGTCCACAGTCGTTCACGAGGTGATCGACCGCTGTGGCGTAATTGTCACCAGGGCGTCGGCTCGGCGAAATTCGGTGGGCGGTGTTCGGTTTGGGCGGTGAGCGCCTCGACGAGGTCGGGCCCGAAGAAGCTCATCGCTTCGAAGGCGATCGAGGCCTCGAAGGCCGGCGTAGCGGTCCGCAGCCAATGATTGAGCGTGCGTTTGGTCCAGCGCAAAGCGTGCTGTGGGCCGGTCGCCAGGCGATGGGCGATGTCGAGCGCGGTGTCGAGCACGTCACTGGCTGGGACTGCGAGGCTTACCAGGCCGAGGCGCTCGGCGACTTCGCCGGTGAGGTCTTCGGAGGTGAGCAAATAGAACTTCGCCTTGGCCAAGCCGCACAGCAGGGGCCAGATCATGACCGAATGGTCTCCTGCGGCAATGCCCTCGCGCAGATGCCCGTCGATCAGGCGCGCGTTTGTCGCCGCGACGCTGATGTCCGCGAGCAGGGCGGTCGCGAGCCCTGAGCCCATGGCTTCGCCATTGATGGCGGAGATGATCGGCTTGTCGCAGTTGACCATGCCATGGGCGTTGACCAGTCCCGCTCGAATGACATGGACGATGTTGCCGTAATTGCCGGGGTATTCGAGCATCTCGTCGACGTAGCCTTCGAGCGTCCAGAACTTGTCTCCCCGGCCGGTGACGACCGCGACCCGTAGCTCCGCGTCATCAGCGAAATCGCGCCAGAGGTAACCGATTTCGGTGTGGCGACGGGTGAGGGTGGCGGTTGGGGATCCAGCGGGCTCGGCGATCGTGACTAGCAGGACCCCGTTGTCGCGCCGCTCGAGTGTGAGCGTCCGATACTTGCCCCAGTCGATGGTGGGACGTGAGTCGTCGATGGGCATGGCTGATCTTCCTTCGGGTTCGGCGTCTTGGGATGTGTGTCGCCATGAGCTGCAACGCCGCGAGCTTCGGTGTATCGCAACATGGAGTTGCAATATCAGGCTAGAACAGGCCCGGTTTCAACGCAACTGAAAGTTGCGATGATGCACACGTCTGTTCATGCGGAGCATGTATGTCCACTGTTCGAGCGGTAGCTGAATATATGCTGATAGCGGTTTGGATCAGGTACCCGATGGATGCCGGTGTTCTCGAGGATTAGCCGAATTGGAGGTGGTGCGGTGCCCGGTGATCGAATTCTCCATTGGTGCGCCACGGTGGTGGTCGGCGTTGCGGCGATATCTTGTCCAGGCGTAGTTGGCGCGTTGCCGGCGCAGGCGGCCCCGCCGTCGGGTGAGTACGTGACCTACTGCTACGCCGTCACCGACCCTGCTGGTAGCCCCATACGTCAGGATCCGAATTTCCGTAGTCCCATCTCGGGTTGGTGCCGTTCGGGTCATCGGCTCGTCGTGCACCACTTCGCCGTCACCGAAGACCCCCGAGCCTGGTATTACCTGACCGATGACGCCAACGGGGTAACGGGATGGATGTACGGCGCGGACATCGATACGTCGTATAACGGCCGCAGTTGACTTCCTGAGGCCGAATGTTTCTCGGCAGGCCGCAAGCTCGAGGGTGGTCGGCACGACAACATAGTGCGACGGACCATGTCCGGCATTCCCAGTCATGACGAGTGGATAGTGTGTCCTGGATCCCGTCGGGCTTCTTGAATCAAAGGATTCGGCACCTATGCAAATCGGAAGACGAGCGTTTTTGCGCGGCGCCGGTGCTGCTGCCGGCGCGTCTGTGTTGGTCTCTTCGGCCGGGTGCGGCCACGATGAGGACGCGCTGACCTTCTTTTTTCAAGCGAATCCGGAAGAAGCGCGGGGGCGGATGCGGGTCATCGACGAGTTCGCCCGGTTGCATCCCGACATCAAGGTTCGCACGGTGCTGTCCGGACCGGATCCCATGCAGCAGATGCTCATCTTCTGTGCCGGCGGTAAGTGCCCCGACGTGCTGATGGCATGGGAGCAGACCTACGCGTGTCTGGCTGATCGGGGAGTGCTGCTGGATCTGAACACAATGCTTGCCGACGACCCGGCTTTTGCCGCCGAGCTGAAAAAGGATAGTATCCCGGCGCTGTACGACACGTTCGCCTTCAAGGGCGGACAGTACGCGTTTCCGGAGCAATGGTCGGGAAACTTCCTGTTCTATAATCGGCAGCTCCTCGCCGAAGCGGGGCTCATGCCACCCGGAAATTGGTCAGGCGCATGGAGTTTCGCCGAGTTCCTCGACGCGGCCAGAACCCTTACGATGCATGATCGGTCGGGGAAGACGACGCAGTGGGGCTTCGTGGAGACCTGGGTTCCGCATTACTCGGCAGGCCTGTTCGGCATGAACAACGGTGTCTCGTGGACCAGTCCGCGTACCGATCCCGCGCGAAGCAATTTCGGGGAGGACGCCTTCATCGAAGGTGTGCAGTTCTACAGTGACCTGGCAAACAAATACCGGGTGGCGCCGACGGCGGCGGACACGCAATCCATGGCCAGCATGGATCTATTCGGCCAGGGCAGGGCTGCCTTCGCGCTGGGCGGGCACTGGCGGTATAACACATTCACCGGTGCGGACAACCTCGAGCTCGATGTCACGGCACTGCCGGTCGGACCGAAAGGTCTTCGGGCACAATCGAACATCGGCACGACGGGGCTGGCGATCGCGGCCGCCAGTCCGCGTAAGCAACAGGCGTGGGAATTCCTGAAATTCATGACCGGCCCGGTCGGGCAGGCGATTATCGCCGAGACTGGATTGTTCGTCCCGGTCCGGACGTCGGCGGTGCGATCTCCGGGGTTCGCGACAGCGCACACGCGGGTGCGCAATCTGCAGATCTTGACGGACGGGCCGGCCAACTCGGCTCCACTGCCGGTGACACCGGCCTGGGAGCGTGTCGACGCCCTGATGCGCCGCTACTTCGGACCCGTTCTTCGAGGGTCGAAGCCGGCAACCTCGCTGCGGAACGAACTCGCCCGAGACACCGCCGAGGTGCTGACCAACCGATGATCACCGCTGACGAGCCCACCTCCGCCGATCCTGGTACGGCCGTTCGGCCCGGTCGTACCGCCCTGGCGCGGCGACAGGCCCGTGCTGCCCGGATATTTGTCGCACCGAATCTGCTCGCGGTGGTGGTGTTCCTGCTGTTTCCGCTTGGAATGTCGCTATATCTGAGCGTTCAGCGCTGGGATCTGTTCGGCCCGATGCGATTCATCGGCATGGCGAACTTCGCCCGCATGCTGACCGGCGATCCGCTCTTTCCGATCGCGCTGCGCAATACGATCGTCTTCACGCTGGGAACGGTGATACCGACGGTGACGATCAGCCTGGTCGTCGCACAGACATTGAACCGGCAACTTCGATTCATCGGGATATTCCGGACGATTCTCTTTCTGCCGCTCGCAGTTTCGAGCGTGGTGATGGCGGTGGTGTGGCGATTCGTCTTCGACACCAACAACGGGCTACTCAACATTATGCTCGGCTGGATCGGCGTCGACCCGATCCCATGGCTGGTCGACCCGCACTGGGCGATGGCCGCGCTGTGCCTGGTCGGTGTGTGGAAGAGTATTCCGTTCGCGACCGTGGTTCTGCTGGCGGCGATGCAAGGGGTGCCCTCGAATCTGTACGAGGCGGCACAGCTCGACGGCGCCGGAGAATTGCGGCAGTTCTTCTCCATCACCCTGCCGATGATCCGCGGAGCACTGTCGTTCGTGCTGGTGGTCTCCGTCATCACCACGGTGCAGGCGTTTGACCAGGTGTTCGTCCTCACCGGCGGTCATGGCGGCCCCGAGACGAGCACATACGTCTTCGGCATCATGATCTTCCAGAACGCCTTCGCCTTCGGTGACGTCGGCTACGCCTCCGCTATCGCTTGGCTGATCTTCCTGATCCTTTTGGCACTTACCGTCGTCCAACTGTGGTTCGCCCGCAAAAACGCAATGGAGGAATAAATGCCCGCTGCTGCTACGCGTCTGAGCAGGCGCAGTATCGCCCGTGCCGCCGCACTCTATCTTGCGCTTATCGCCATGGCGTGGTGTGCGTTGTCTCCGATTCTGTGGGCGCTGTCGGGGTCGCTGAAACAGGAGTCCGAGATCACTACTACCACTCTCATTCCGTCGCATCCACAATGGTCCAATTACAGCAGCGTTTTTCAGCTCATGCCGTTCGGGCGGATGTTCCTGAACACCGTCGTATACGCCGGATGCATCACCGTGGGACAGGTGTTCTTCTGCTCGCTGGCCGGGTACGCTTTCGCTCGTTTACGATTCACCGGCCGCGACACGATATTCGTCATCTATCTGGCCACGCTGATGATACCGTCGGCGGTCATTGTCGTCCCGCAATTCATCGTGATGCGGATCCTCGGCTGGACCGACACGCCGTGGGCCATGATCGTTCCTGTACTGTTCGGCAGCGCGTTCGGCACATATATGATGCGCCAATTCTTCCGCACCTTGCCCGACGAACTCGAGGAAGCGGCCCTGCTGGACGGCTGCACGCCCTGGCAGATCTATTGGCGCGTCCTGCTCCCGCATGCCAAGCCGGCAGTCGTGGTGCTGGCTGTGCTCACCTGGGTCAATGTGTGGAACGACTTCATGTGGCCGCTCGTCATGATCCAACGCAAAGACATCTCTACCGTCACTTTGGGCCTGGTCTGGATGCAAGGTCAATACATCTCTAAATGGCCTGTTCTGATGGCTGCCGCCATGTTGATCCTGCTCCCGCTCGCCATCACCTACGCCATCGCACAGCGCGCATTCATTCGAGGTGTGACCATGGCGGGATTCGGCGGGCAATGACGGCACTGTCGGTCGCACCACGGGCGATCTGATGGGCGGCCGGTCCACGGGAGCTTGCGGTCCGACGCCGCGTAATGTCACTTGGTCGACGGGAGGAGCCGCATGGCTGCAGGAGACGGCGATCCGGCGGGTGCGGCACCGCACCGAACTGATATCGCCCGGTTGGTTGCGCTGATCGCTGTCGTTGCGGCGGTCGCGGTCAATCTGCGCCCTGGGATCACCACCGTCGGACCCGAACTGGAGGTCCTCACAGCACATTTCGGTGCCGGCACCCGCGCGGCCGGGGTCATTACCGCAGCGCCTCTCTTCGCCTTCGCTCTGGTGAGCCTGTCGACACCGATTGTGCTGGCCCGGATTTCGCTTCGCGCGGGTCTCTACTGGGCCTTGGCCCTGATCGGCATGAGCCTTGCGGTCCGCCCGTGGAGCGGGCTATGGATCTTCGTCCTCGCGACCTGCGCCGCGGCGGCCGGGGTTGGGGCCGTCGGGGTCTTGCTACCCGCCGTGATCAGGGCCATCGGCAACACCGGTCCCCTGATCGCCGCGTTCACCACTGCGCTGCAAGCGGGTTCCGCGATCGGTTTCGCTGCCATCGTGCCACTCGCGCATGCGTTCGGCAGCTGGCAATGGGCGCTCGCGGTGTGGGCCGTGCTCGCGCCGATCGGTGCGGTCGCGCTGTGGCGATCCCCCGCAGCATCGGTGACCTCGATCGGTACCGGTCTGCCGCGGGGGCCGGCGAATCCGATCGCGCTGCTGCGACACACCGAAACAATAGGCCTGGCAGTCTTTTTCGGGTTGCAGGCGCTGGTGGCCTTCGTCGTCATCGGCTGGCTGCCGTCGGTGCTGCACGATGCCGGTATCGGCGCGGAGCTCGCCGGCGCCTACCTCGGCCTCCTGACTTGTGTCGCGGTGCCGATCAGTTTCATAGTGCCGCCGATCGTGGCCAGGTCGGCGCACCGCGCGCGGTGGCTGGCTGGGTTCAGCATGTTCAGCGCGACCGGGATTCTCGGGTTCATCGTCGCACCTGACGTCGCACCGTTGGCGTGGTCGATTGTGCTCGGCGCCGGGCTTTCGGTGTTCTCCCTGGCACTGACGGTCATCACACTGCGCGCCGAGTCTCAGGAGGAGGTTCTCCTGCTTTCGAGCGCGGTCCAGGGCGTCGGTTACCTCATCGCCGCCATTGGGCCCTACGCGTTCGGCGTGGTGAAGCAATTCGGTGACGGCTGGGGCCTCCCGCTCACCGTGCTCTTCGCGACAACGCTGGTACAGGTGGCCGTCGGATTCGCCGTCGGCGATCCGAACCGGCGTTCGTCAGGTCGCAACAGCGCACGTCGGCGTGGTGCGCGTTCGACGGTCGAAGTGGAGACCCCCTAGCCGCGGCACCGAAACGTTCGCTGATACAGCGCGATCAGCTGTTCGCCAAGCGAGTGGCCTCGTCGACAAAGCCGGTGAGGATGGTCGATAAGTCGTCCAGATTGAAATGCCGTTCCACGACGGTTGCGTTGTTGTCGAGAATCGAATCCAGGCGCTCGGGGCTTCGCAGCACCTCGATGATCGTCGGAATATCGATAGGGTCCAGCACGATCAGGCCGGTCGCACGAATCTCCGTGAGTACTGGGTAGGGTCCGGCAATGATCAATTTTCGTGCCGCCGCCGCCTCTATCACGGGCAGCCCCCAGCCCTCCCAGGTCGAGGGAAGAACGACGACATCGGCGGCCGCGTACATGTCCGCTCGATCGTCTACGTAGCCTCGAATCGCGCCCGGCGCGTCTCGAAGAGCGGCCTCGGAAAGGCTCCCCGGCGGTGCGTCCGACGGGTCGGTGAGCCAGTAATGTACCGGCCGCCCAAACACGGTCAGACTTCGGGCGATCCGCACGGCGGCGGGAATATTCTTTCGCTCGATCATGCGTGCGGGATGCAGGACGAGTAGCGCGTCGCCGTCAACTCCCAGTCGCTTTCGGGTATACGCCCGGTCGCCTTTTATCAACCCGACGGTATCGACGCGATTGGCCGATACCTGAAGTGCGCGCGACCGCACTAGTCGTGGCCAGCGCTCGGCGTATTGAACGTAGCTGAGCTGGTTGAGAACAACATGCAAGAACCGAGGATTCACCACCGGCACCACCCCCGGCGGAATCGGACGCAGGGGCAAGCACTGCCACGGTGGATCGTGATGACGCACGATGGTCGGCATCGATGATTCGACAGCCGCCCGCTCCCATACCATCGCTGCCTCCGGAGCGCTCCACAGCGTGACGGCATTGTCGAGAACGAGGACATCGTTGGTTTCGCACAAGTGCGCGACGATCGCCGCGTCGACCTTTGGCGGAAACCCGCCCGCCGTATTCGCCCACATCCCGGCAACAACCACATCGTCGGACTCGTGATCGTTGAAATGCCCGGCCGCGCGGATTACGGTCGCACCGAGGGATCGGAAGCCGGCAATCCATTTCGCCGCTTCCACGCTCACTCCGTCGACCCCGCCCAGCCGGTGAGAGACCACGCAGACCCGCACGTCACTCTCCGATTATGCGACGAAACCGACTGATGCGTCACCATAGTGTCGGAGTATCGGTGGGACCGGTCCCACCGATACTCGGTAATCAACTGGATCTCGAGCTCGATCCGCACGCCGTTGAAATCAGGTCGATGCCGTGGACGCGGTGAATGGCGGCATTCAGTGCGTGGAATCCCACGTGACGGGCAGTGCGGTGACCCCGCGGAGGAATCGGTTGGTTCGCCAGGAAACTTGGTCCGCCGGGACCGCGAGACGCAGACCGGGCAGGCGGTGGATCACGGTCGCGATAGCGGTCTGCATTTCGATCCGGGCTAGTTGGGCGCCGAGGCAATAGTGGATGCCGTGACCGAACGCCACATGGGGATTGGTGGTGCGATGGAAGTCGATCTCGTCAGGGTTTTCGAACACCTCCGCGTCGCGATTGGCCGACGCGAGCACGGTGACTACAGCATCACCGGCTTTGATGCAGCGGCCGTTCACTTCAAGGTTCTCGACAGCGATATTTGGTGAGTCAGCAGATGCGGCGAATGGCGTGATCCGGAGTAGCTCTTCGATCGCGGCGGGCACCAGATCCGGATCAGCGACGAGTTCATTCCAGTAGTGGCGATCGGCCAGCAGGGTGTAGAAGAAATTGCCCGTCTGGTTGGCAGTGGTTTCATGGCCCGCGAACAATAGGTCGGCTCCGAAGCCGATCATTTCCTGCTCGGTGAGCCGGTCTCCG
Source organism: Nocardia colli (assembly GCF_008704205.1). Taxonomy (GTDB): domain Bacteria; phylum Actinomycetota; class Actinomycetes; order Mycobacteriales; family Mycobacteriaceae; genus Nocardia; species Nocardia colli. The sequence continues at coordinate 82,012 of NZ_VXLC01000032.1, forward strand.
TCGTCCTTCGCGTGGACCAGCATGCCGAGCAAGTCGTCGCTGGGCTCGGTGCGGCGTCGGGCGATCAGCCCGACCATATAATTGTTGTAGTCGCGGACGTGTTGCTCGATATTCCCGGCGGCGGAGGGGGCCATGATGCCGTCGGTGGTGGCGAGGAACTGGTCACGGTCACCCGGGGGCACACCGAGTAGGTCGCAGATGATCGTGATGGGTAGCGGCCAGGTCAGGGATGCGGCCAGGTCGGCGGGCGGCCCGGCCACGAGCATGGCATCCAGCAGGTCGTCGACGATCTGCTGGACGCGCGGGCGCAGCATCTCGACGCGACGCGGGGAGAACGCTTGGGCAACCAGGCGACGCAGGCGTCTGTGTTCCGACGAATCCATACGCACGATGGACGAGGGCGGAGCCTGGAACGCGGTTGGCCGGGGCGTGTCCCGGCCGGCCGGGACGGCGCGGCTGAATCGAGGATCGGCCAGCACCGTCTTGACGTCGGCATAGCGGGTGACCAGCCAGGCATCGCCGCCGTAGGGCATGTGGACCCGCAGTACCGGGTGCTCGGCACGTAATCCTGCCAGCCTGGGTTCGATGCTCAGCCGATCCGGTGGACCGAACGGATACTCGCACGCTTCTTCATCGATCTTCGTCATCCTCTACACACCTTTGTCAGCGATCACACAGTCGCAGCCACAGTAAGAAGGAATGTGCAGCGGCCGGAGTTGCATGACTTCCCGTGGGTGGAAAGGCCTGCCCACGAGCCCCGGCTCGCGACCCCGAACATGTTGTTCCGGCGCCGATGAAACCGGCCGGATATCGAATCCCGTTGCACGATCGAACTATCGACCACGACAATGTGCCGAGCTTTGATCAGCTTCGAGCAACGGCGGTACTTTCAGTAATACAAACTTGACCTGTGTAATCGCAGTCGCGGTAGCGCGAGTTGGGTGGGGGCATTGGCGAGCCAGAAACCCGCGGGCCAGATCGCTGGTGCGAGGTGCGCGGCGATCACCCGCTGTGCGTGGGTGATTCGATCTTCGCCGCGCATCACGCGCAGACCTTTCGAGGACGCGGCGCGGTTGCGCAGTCCCCAGGCGCGGCGGTCGGTAGCGCAGCGTTCGATGGCTGTGCGTGCACGATCACGACTGGCTGCGGTCAGCGCGTTCGCGATGGCAGTGGCGGCGTCGGTGGCGTCGAACACTCCGGAGTTCAGGCCGCGCCCACCCCATGGGGCGAACAAGTGCGCCGCCTCGCCCGCGAGGATGACACGGCGGTGCTGGTCGGTGTAGGTATCGGCAACAACCTGGTGGAAGCGGTACATCGAGACCCACTGGATGTGCTCGGCGAACCAGGGGTCGACCACCCGGGGAAGCCATTCCCGCACTCCTGCGGGGCTGGACAAGTACTCGGCGTCGTCGCCCGGCTTGCATTGCAGGTCGATACGCATCCCACCGGTGAATGGCATGCACATGACATTGCGTCCGTCGAGTTCGGGCCGGTTGTATTGGAAGAACATCGGTCTGGTCGGCGTAGATCCATCGGGGTGCTCGTCGACGTCGACAATGATGAACGGGGTGGGATCGGTCGGACCGTCCATCTTGATGCCGAGCGCCTTGCGTACGGGCTGACTTTGCTCCGTCTGCGGCGATGACGTACGCAGTACTGATCTGCTCTCCGGATTCCAGCTCGATCATCGCCCCGTCGCTGTGGGTCTTGACGTCCGTGACCGGAACGGTCCAACGAAACTCGACACCGAGATCGATCGCCTCGGCGTAGAGGATCTGCTCGACCTTTTTCTGCGACAGAGTCCGAACCAACCGACTGGACCACGCAGGCGTGAGCCGGAGTTCGAAGATGCGCTTGTCGCCATAAAAGGTGTCCATGCCTACCAGCAGGGTGCCCGCGTCGGCGATTGCTTTGCCCATTCCTGGGCGGATCTTTTCCCAGCGTCGGAGCGTGGGGCCGAAGAACGCGATTGCCCGGCTGCCTGCGCGGACCCGGTCTTGTGCCTCGGCTTCCAATACCAGTACGCGCAGGCCTTTGCCCGCCAAAGCTACTGCGGCGGTCAGTCCGACCGGCCCGGCGCCGACGACAACGCACGGATACTGCTCACGCGTTGGCTGTGCCGACGAAACGTTTCATGCCTCCGACTGCGGTTGATCAGTTCTTCTTGTTGTATGCCGCAACTACGTCGGCCGCGATTCGGCCACGCGTGGAGACGTTGTGCCCGTGCTTCCTGGCCCATTCCCGGATCGCGACGGTTTGTTCACGGTCGATCGCCGACGCGGTCCGGCCGTTGCTGCTTCGCTTGGCCCGACCGGTCTTGCGCGCCTTTTCGATCCAGGGATCGAGCGCTCCACGAAGCTTCCCCGCGTTTGCTACGGAGAGGTCGATCTCGTAGGCCTTGCCATCGATCGCGAATTGAACTGTTTCGCTTGCCTTCGATTTGCCGTCGAAGTCGTCGACCAGAGTGACGGTAACATGCTTGGCCATGAATGCATCCTTCGGGTAGTCGCGAATATTCGAGAAAAATGCTAACCTCGTACTCGGAGGAATGTCAAACCGCTCGCTGATGGCTTCGGATTGTACGACGTGTGTTTGAAAGAGCATCGGATGCGGGGGTTGGCCGCAGATATATGTGGATTATCGATACACGCTCGAGCGTATGACCACGGGACGGAACGGCCGGGAGGCGATCGAGCGGTGGAGCCTGATTCCTCATGACGTGCTCGATGCAATGGAGCCCGAGGGAGGCTTCAGCAAGCGGCACCTGCTCAACCCGGTAATACTCGGAATGCTGGGCGATGTCGGCGGCCTGCGGATACTCGACGCCGCTTGTGGGCACGGTTATTTCAGCCGGATGCTCGCGGCGCTGGGCGCCGATGTCACCGGCGTCGAACCTGCCGCTGGGTTACTCGCCTATGCAATGGCAAAAGAACGAGCACTCGGGCAAGGCATGAACTACTTGAAAGCCGACCTCACCGAGCCTATTGATTTCTGCGAGCCGTTCGACGCGGTGGTGTGCAGCATGGTGCTCCCGGCGATCCCGGACTGGCGAACCGCGATGCGAACCTGCGTCAGCTCCGCCAAACCTGGCGGGACGATCATCATCTCGCTCAATCATCCTGCGTTCGAGGATCTTTGGCGAACATGGCGTGCGCACGGTGAGTACCGGGTGCGTCGGTACCTAGAGGAGTACGAGATCGCCGGCGACTACGCCCCGGATTTCCATCGGCCGCTGTCGTCCTATATCAACGAACTCGCGGCACTGGGTTGCCGGGTGCGCGAAATTGCCGAGCCGGGTCTCGATCCTGCTATCGCGGCGGCCGCAGCGATCACCGCGCCGGGCATCGAAAGTTATGTCTACATGCCCAACTTCCTGGTCATCGCCGCTGAAGGCCCCTCGGTCATCCGCGAATAGCGCCGGCACCGAAGCTGACAGTTCCCATTTGTTCAAGACCCAAGGGTGTCGGCTCGCGACAATCCCAGCATGAGCGCCTCTGACGATGACGACAGCGGCGCGTTCATGCTCAGAAAGCGTTGTGCGGAGCGATACGCAGGCGAGTCCGAACTTTCCGCGCCGGCTGTCGGACCGCGGAGATGAACGATTCGGTGCGCCGCCGCGGGCGTCCCGCCAGGCTCTCGCAGGACGCGATCCTGCTGGCCGCGCAGGAAATAGTCGAGTCCGCCGGGATCGACGCCCTGACTATGCGGGCAGTCGCGGACCAGCTGTCCAGCTCGCCGATGGCGATCTACCGGCATGTGCGGGACAAGCAGGAGCTGTTGCTGTTGCTGCTGGACCGGGTCATCGCCACTCTCGAACGTCCCGAGTTGCCCGCTGATCCGCGGCAGCGGCTGGTGGTGTTGTGGCGATTCCTGCACGACGAACTGGTGGCGCACCCCTGGGTGGTCGGGGTGCTGGCCTGCGACTTTGGCGGTCGATCGATTCTGTGGTTGATCGAGGAGATATTGCAGGCCTTCCTGGCCTGCGGCCGCACGGTCGAACAGGCCGGAGCTGCCTATCGGGCGGTGTGGCAGTACACCGTCGGCGTGCTGACCATCCGAATAGCCGCCGAGCGCACCACTTCTGCCCTGGATCGCCCGAGCTGTCGCACCGCGACGATCGCCTCCGCAGACCCTGAGCAGACCCCCACGATCGCCGCTTTAGCCGGCGAGTGGCCGCACGCCTTCGATAATTACGACTTCGGGCTGCACGCACTACTCGATGGGCTGCTTCTACGTCCTTGACTCCGCTTCTCAGGATTGGGAACTTTGCGTTGGGTCCGGCGGCGGAGTTATATACAGCGGTAACGATCAGATGAGGTGATAGACAACTAGTCGAAGGCACATTCGGACGATATCGGCGCATTGTTATCGACAGGCGACCGGTCGCGATAGCTCATGCGTGCTTCCGGTGACGGCAAGTATGTGCCTTTGCATTCTAGGGAAAGGGACCGTGATGGGGTCGGGAGTTAAGCGTGGCGCACGCATTCCAGCTGTCATCCGCCGCAGAATGATGATTCCGGTACGTGCGATGGATTTCGAGGTCCGCGGTTTCAGATCCACCGATCCCGATCTGAGAGCCCGGCTGGAAGGCGTTTGCTCGAGCCTATTGGCGGGCTATAACCCGGTGATGCGGTACGGCGTTCCCGAGCCGCTCGAGGAGATCGAAAAACTCGACCCGGATATGCGGGGCTTCGCCTACGAAGGCGCGGCCATCGCCTGCGCCATGCTGGACGTGCTGACCCTTTCGCGCGGGCGCAACGTCCCCACCTTGCTGTCGAGTCCAACCGCACAGCATTACCCACAGCTCACCGCCATCGGTATCGGCCTCGGATTGGCCCAGCTGCGGAAATCCGGGTGGGGTGGTCTGGGCGAAGTCGACGGGTTGGATCCACTGGTGCGTTGGATGGCCGTCGACGGTCGCGGTTTCTGGGGCAGCTTCTTCCACACCACCAAATATCTGGCGACCAAGCGGACCGCACATCCGGTGCAGAGTCTCGCCGAGCAAGTGATGGACCAGGGTGTCGGGCGAAGCCTGTGGTTTGTCGAATGCGCGGATGTGCCGGCGCTCGGTAGGCGAGTCTCGACCTTCCATCCCTCGCGGCACGCGGACCTGTGGGCGGGAATCGGGCTTGCCGCCTGTTATGCCGGCGGCGCGGATGACGCCGGACTGGCCCAGATCATCGAGCTCAGCGGCGAGCACCGGGCCCAACTCGCGATCGGTGCCGCCACGCCGTCACGGGCCAGGGTCCTCAGCGGCAGCATTCCCGTCTTCGCGGAGCAGGCAACCAAGGCGTTCACCGGCGTGGACGTGAAAACCGCCGCGGGCTGGGAGACCGATGCGATTCGTGAGGTCGGACCGCACGCCGACACTGTCGCCGACTACCTGCGGATGCGCGAGCTGGTGCGCCGGAGCTGGTTGATCTCGACGGGCGGTGCCGTCTCGTGAAGCGTCGTCTGCGCCGCTGTCTGCCGGGCGCGCTCGGGCTGGTCATCGTGCTGATCCTCGGCGTGCTCATGCTGCCGGCGGGCCCCAGCCAGGCCGAGATCGACCGGCTTGCCGCGCGATTCCACTTCGACAGTTCGCCGCTGTCGACCGAACAATGGTCCGGCACCCCGCTCCGAAAGGTCATGCCCCACCTGGAACGGGTGAGCGCATGGATATCGGCGATCGGCTCGGGCGTTTCGCTCTACGACATCGACGGCGACGGACTGCCCAACGACATCTGCTTGGTCGATTCCCGATTCAACAGCGCGACAGTCGAACCCGCACCGGGGACTGGCGATCGCTACCCGAAAATGACCCTCGCCCCGGCCGGGCTCCCATACTCCGCAGACACGACGGCCCCGATCAGCTGTGCGGCAGGCGACGTGAACGAGGACGGGCTCACCGACCTCATCGTGTCCTACTACGGCCGGTCGCCGGTACTGTTCCTGCGCCAGCCGGGTGTCGCGCTCGGTTCGCCCGATGCCTTCGTCGCTCGTGACCTGGTCTCGCCGCCACAGATTTGGAACACCGATGCGGTCAACATCGCCGACCTGGACGGTGACGGACACGCCGACATCTTGGTCGGCAACTTCTTTCCCGACGGCGCACCACTGTTGGACACGACACGTAAGGACGATCCCGGCATCTACATGAACGACGGGTTCTCCCACGCCACCAACGGCGGCCACAAACACGTCTTCCTCTGGCAGGGCGCGACCGGCGGAAACGATCCGACCGTCACTTTCCACGAGATCGAGAATGTGTTCTCCGACGAGGTCTCGGGTGGCTGGACGTTCGCCGCCGGCACCCAGGATCTGAACGGGGACGGCTTGCCAGAAGTGTATTTCGCCAACGATTTCGGCAAAGACAATCTCCTGGTCAACCACTCCACGCCGGGACATCTGCGGTTCGACCTGGTCCGAGGTCGACGGACGTTCACCACGCCGAAATCCAAGGTCCTCGGCATGGATTCGTTCAAGGGAATGGGCGTCGACTTCGCCGATCTGAACGGCGATGGCTGGCCCGACATCATCGTCAGCAACATCACCTCGAATTACGCGTTCCACGAGAGCAACGAGGCCTACCTGAGCACCGGCGACATCGATGAACTGAGCCGCGGCGTCGCGCCGTATACCGATGGCAGCGAACAACTCGGCCTGTCCCAGTCCGGTTGGGGCTGGGACATCAAAGCCGGCGACTTCGACAACAGCGGCCAACCGGAGATCGTGCAGGCCGTCGGGTTCGTCCGCGGCGAGACAAACCGTTGGCCGCAGCTACAGGAATTCACCCTCGCGACCGATCCGCTGCTGCGAAACCCGGCATTCTGGCCGGAATTCGGGCCGGGTGCGGACTTGTCCGGCCACGAACAGAACGCGTTCTTCGTGCGCGCCGGAGACGGACGATTCGTCAACATCAACTCCGAACTGAATCTGCCCCAGCCCGGAATCAGCCATGGCTTGGCCCTCGGCGACGTAGACCACGATGGCAGGCTGGATTTCGCCGTGGCCAACCAGTGGGCCCCGTCCTATCTCATGCACAACACCGCACCGCATGTCGGGCAATACCTCGGCTTGCAGCTGCGGATGCCCGCGACCAACGGCCCGGGCACGGTACCCGCTATCGGCGCGTCCATCCGGGTGACCAGGCCCGACGGGAAGTCGCTGGTGAGCCAGGTGTATCCGGCCGGCGGCCATCACAGCGTGTCGGCGCCGGAGTCGATGTTCGGCCTCGGCGACAGCGCCGCGCCGGTCGTCGCGGAGATCCGCTGGCGCGACACCACGGGCACCCGGCACACCAGCGCCACAACCCTTGCTCCCGGCTGGCACACCTTGCTGCTGACCCCCGACGGACAGGCCACGGAGGCCGAAAAATGAGTCAGAAAGAAGCCGATCTGGTCGCCGCACAGCCGACCGAGCCGACCACGCGTCCGTCGACACGGCACAAGTTCCGAACTCGGGACAAGCGGATCCTCGCGCTACGTCAGTTCGCGATTTCGATCACGATCCTGACCGTGGTCGGCCAATGGTTCCTCGGCTTCGAGCAGGCGTGGGCCGCCCCGGTCGCTGGCGTGCTCACCGGATATGTCGTCGAACTGCTGATGGAATCTGTCGAAGCCTGGTCGCGCGGCCGGCGCCCGTATTACGCCGGGGGCGCGCTCGCGATGGTGGACTTCCTGCTCCCCGCCCATATCAGCGGATTGGCCTGTGCACTACTGATCTACGGCAACTCTCGGGTGTTGCCCACCGTTTTCACCGTGGCGGTGGCCATTGTCTCCAAATATGTCATCAGGGTGCGCATCGACGGGCGGCCGCGCCATATTCTCAACCCGTCCAACTTCGGTATCGGATTGACTCTGCTTGCTTTCCCCTCGGTCGGGATGCTGCAGCCCTACATGTTCGTCGAAACCCTGAGCGCCTCGGTGAGCTGGATCGTGCCGGTCGTCCTTCTCACTCTCGGCACCATGCTCAACGCGAGACTCACTGGTCGAATACCGATGATCCTGGCGTGGCTGGCGGGCTTCGTCCTGCAAGCCCTGGTCCGCGCCGTTCTGCAATCCCACACGGCTTTCCTCGGCGAGATCGTCACGATGGCCGGGGCGACCTTCATCCTCTACACGAACTACATGATCACTGATCCCGGCACCACGCCGCACAGTCGCCGTGGGCAGATCTATTTCGGATTGTCCCTCGCGGCAACGTATGGCGTATTCATGGCGTTGCACATCGTGTTCGCGTTCTTCTGGGCGCTGACCGTGGTCGGCCTGGTCCGCCTGGTCTGGTACTCGGGGCGCAATCATCTACCCACTGTGGCGGCGCTGTTCAGGACCCGACGGATGACTGCCGGAGCGGATTCGGCAGTCGCGGCTGCCAGTTGAAGGCCGGCGCCGACTATACGGTTCAGCGGCTAACGCGATGTGCCGCGCTCGAACTGGGCGGCGGTGATCTGTTCCAAAGATCGGTGACGCGTCTCCGGCCCGAATATGGTCAGCGCGAGAAAAGCCAGCGCCATCGGGACAACGCCGATGGCCGCACTCAATCGGATCGACGGCGCCGCTATCGCGGTGACCGCGGCCGCGAGGATGAGCACTCCGCCCGCCTTCGTCGCTCCGGCGGACAGGCCGCTGCTACGGGCTCGGATCACTGTCGGATAGAGTTCGGCCGTGTATGCGGCAAGTAGTGCGTTCAGCAGGCTGATACCCCAGATCGGAATCACCAGCAGCGTATACATCAACGCGTGATTATCGGCGACCCGGTCGCCCAGAGCTACGAATACCGATAACGAGATGGCCATCATCGCGGTAACGGCCAAGATGGTCTTCTTACTGCTCCAGAACCCGTACAGGAGCGCGAGCGGTATGCTCAACGGAAACCCGAGGGTGGCGGAGTTCCGGAGAATTGTGCTCGCATCGACCGCGGAGAATCCGATCCGCTGGAGATTCGATGGCATCCATTGCTGGAATCCGTATTGCGTGGTACCGATGCTGAGCGCAAGTAGTATCACGGCAGTCGAAAGTCCGATGAGTGGTCTGCTGAAAAACAATCGGAACCCGCTGTCCGGATCATGAGCGTCCCGGTATCCGGGATGAGATTCCACGATGGCGGCACCGTATCGGCGCATCACTGCGGTCGCCTCGTCGATGCGTCCGCGCATCAACAGGAATCGCGGCGATTCCGGTATCCACCGGTTGAGTACAAGGAGCAACAGGCCGGTGGGGAAGCCGATCAGCCACAGCATCCGCCACCCGAATCGATCCGGCGCCGCCCACGTCGCGGCCAGCCAGCTGACCAGGATGTAGGCACCCGCGATATCACTGCCGATGAGAACCATCATCCAGCCTCGATGCCTGCGCGGAACGGTTTCCGACAGCAGCGCGAAGGTAATCGGCAGCATGCCGCCGACGCCGAGTCCCATGGTGAAACACATGACCAGGTTCAGCCAATACGCCGGCATGGCACCGCACGTCGAGGTGGCGACGAAGACGACGGCGGCGAGCAGGATCGATGCCCGCCGGCCGACACGATCGCCCAACCAGCCCCAGATCAGCGAGCCGATCATGGTGCCGACGATCCCGGACAGTGGATACAACGCGATAGGCAGGGCCTGGGCATGTGGATGCAATGCGCTCTCGAGTCCGTATTCGGCAGCTGCGCCCGGAGCGGTGAACGCCAGTGCGACCGGCTTCATCACATCGATCGTCACCGCCGCCGCGAGAACGAATAAAAGCGCGATATGCGCCGGCCGGATAGGGGCGTCGTCGAGTGGCGTCACATCGACAGGCTCGGCCTGGCCGTTCGCGTAACGCTCTGCCGGAAACAGTCCATAGGCCGTGATTCCGACACCGACATAGGTCAATGCCATGCTGAGGATCATTCCTGTTGTTATCGGCATACCGGCGAGGTGGTAATGCATCGACCGGGCCTCGAAGAACATCGGCATCTGAAGCAGTGTGCCGATCGTCGTAGCCAGGAGGCCGAATCCGAAGGCGATCGGATGCCCGTACGAAACTCCCGTGCGGTGATGGCGGGCTGTGCTCGATTGCGACGACGGTGCAGGAGTGTGCGGAAAGCTCATTTTTGTGCTGCGTTCAGGTCGAATGGTGTGACTTGAAGCCGTGCATTCGCCGGCGCGATGGGCCACGTTGGCCGAATTCTACGTCTTCGTTTGGCCGCGGCTCAGAATGGGATTCCCACCGATGGATACGGCGTGTGCCTTGTCCCCAAGGGCGCATGAGTGCTGCCCTGGTAGTCGGCGTCGAGGCTCAATGCGGTGACCCGGCAGTATGTCAAGAAGGGTTTCTTTTGCTGGAAGGCAGTCTTTTACGTCGATACCATTGAGGTCGTTCCGTTTAGCTGCGCGGAACATGCTGAGACCACGGAAGGATCGGCATTGTCGCATTCCCCCTAGCGCGCCGATTTGGTCGTCAGCAGCCGAGACTCGGATCTGCGTTCACCCCGTCCGGGTCTCGTGCTGATGGCCTGTGAATTAACCTCAAAGGTATACGAATCGTACGCTGGGTTGCGTTTACTGGAGCATTATGGGCATGTCGGGAGTCTGGTAAGCCTTGGTCTTAGGCGGTTCCTCGAACGGAATCCCTATTCCCATCACTGGCAATAGGTTTGTGCTGTAGGACGCTTCGAGCGTGGATACTTATCGACGGGCGACACCGTTTGTCCTTCTTCGGTGTCGCCCTGTGCGGGCCGCGCAGATCTTCGCCCCCGATTCCACGGTGAAGGTCTGCGCTGGTCCCGTCGTTGGCATAACCCGCAGGGCTGCTGGCAGCCCACGACGACTTCGTATGCTTTGTCGCACTGGCCCTTTGCGACCGCGACGGCGCGAAATCGCCGGGACGCGACCCTGCCGGACGTGTCGCCCAGCGATGGCGCCGCTAGCTCGTTGGATGCGCCGGTCGCCTTGGCAGGCGTACCGGTCGGCGGCCGCGCAGAGATTCCGGATATCGCGGTGGAACATCTGCGTCGGCTCGACTCGAAGGGAGCGACGATGCGGACCGAAGACGACAGCTGGGACATCGTGAGCAGCGTGGGCGCGACCGCCCTCGGCGTCGCGGCGCTGCGCGCGGGCGAAAGCCGGCGGGCCGACGCGTTGTTCCACGATCCGTACGCCGAGTTGATGGTGAGCGCGGTCGGTTCGGCCGCGTGGACGCGGCTGAGTCAGAGCGATATCGGCGAG
>NZ_VXLC01000033.1 GCF_008704205.1 Nocardia colli
TTGTTGGGGGTCTTCTTGCGTTTACGGGTATATCTCGCGAACCGAATTACTGCTGTTCGGTTCGCGGGCGAAGCGCATACGCCGGCACCAATTGATCCGGAACCCGAAGATCCGGCCGGCCATCGGCGTACTGCACGGTGAACGTCACCTTGCCCAACCAATCCCCGTCCACGGTCGGCACCCAATGCGTGAGCAACCCCGGGCGCTCACCACGCATGATCACCCCTGACCCATTGATGTGCCTGGGCGTGCCCGGATCGCGAATCACGATCGCGTCCAACCGAACCCACACCGGCTTCGGTTTCTCCACCGCCGTCCGGTAGTAGTGGCCCATCGCATTCGGATATGCCAACTCCGGCTCCGTGCCCTCGGTACGCTGCGGCTCATCACTCGAACCCATGTTCGAATCTTAGCGGATAGAGCATCCTTAAACCGACCGGCCGGTAGTGCGAGTTGGGGTTAGCCGAGCGAGCCACGAAGTTCTCGAGGACAAGGTCGCCGAGGATGTCGAGAACAGTCGGCGGGCTCCGTTCCTAGATGTAGAGCGGCCGTACGACCGCGCCTCACCCGACTGGAAAGGACCGCCGACATGGCCGTCGCCGAAGACCTCGACCGCGCTATCGACTCGCAATGGGACTGGGTCGCCGAACAGACCCGCACCTACATGGCCTCGGGCGGTACCGAGGGACACGAGAACAACGGTGTGCACATGCTCGTGCTCGCCACGACCGGCCGCAGAACCGGCCAGCCGCGCCGCAACGTCCTGATCTACGGCCGCTCAGGCGACGATCTCGTCGTCGTCGCCTCCAACGCCGGCGCCGACGACAACCCGGCCTGGTTCAAGAACCTCCTGACCGACCCGAGCGTCGGCGTCCAAGCCGGTACCCACCGTTTCACCGCTCACGCCCGAGTCGCATCCGCGGCCGAGCGCGCGACCCTCTGGCCCCAGATGGCACAGATCTTTCCCCTCTACGACGAGTACGCCCAGCAGACCGACCGCATCATCCCGATCGTCCTGCTCACCCCGGAAACCGAACCTCGCTCGGATGCCCGCCAGTGACGACGTCCCGAGCGCCAGCAGCTTTCCGCGGCGATGGCTCAACGGCGGTGGGATATCGAGCTCGGTGAGTAGTTCTCGGACGTGGTGTTCGATTCGGTCGCGGATGGGCCGGACGGCGTCGATGCCTTTGCCTGCGGGGTCGTCGAGTTTCCAGTCGCGGTAGGAGACGCCGGGGAAGTAGGGGCAGGTGTCCCCGCAGCCCATGGTGATCACGACGGTCGAGGTCTCGACGGTGTCGGGGGTGAGGATTTTCGGGGCTTGGTCGGCGATGTCGATGCCGATCTCGGCCATCGCTTCGACGGCGATCGGGTTGATGGTGTCGGCCGGCGCGGTTCCGGCGGAACGGACTTCGATCGCGTCCCCTGCGAGGTGGGTGAGCAGTCCGGCGGCCATTTGCGATCGTCCGGCGTTGTGGACGCAAACGAACAAGACACTGGGTCTGGATGACATTGGCGGACAGTGCCTTTCAGTCGGCAGCGAGGTGGTGCGGAATGACGACGTTATCGGCGGCAACGGCAGTCCGGGGGTAGAGGATCGCGATCAGGCCGAGCCCGATCAGCGCGCCGATCAGTTGAGCGGCGACGAAACCGGGCGCGGAAGCAGGCGCGATCCCGGCGAAGGTGTCGGTGAAAATCCGCCCGAGGGTGACTGCGGGGTTGGCGAAGGAAGTGCTGCTGGTGAACCAGTAGGCAGCGCCGATCCAGGCCGCGACCGCCACCGGAGCCAGGACGGCGCGACCGGTGCGGGCCAGGGCGAAGACGATGACGATCAACCCGGCGGTGGCGACGATTTCCCCGAGCAGGTGCCCGCCGGTGAGGCGATGGTGAGTCGAGATCTGAACGGCGGCCTGGTCGAACATGACGTTTGCGATGACCGCCCCGGTGATCGCTCCGAGGCTCTGCGCCGCGCAGTAGGCGGTGAGGTGTAGTCCGGTCAGCCCGGTGCGGGTGTGGCGTCCGGCGAGCCAATCGGCCAGGGAGACAACGGGGTTGAAGTGAGCGCCGGAGACCGGGCCGAGGATCAGGATCAGCACGCCCAGGTCGAAGACGGTGGTGGTGGAGTTCTCCAGCAGCTGCAACCCGGTGTCGTGCGGTGAGAGCTGCTGGGCGGCGATGCCGGAGCCGACGACGACCGCGACCAAGGTGGCGCTGCCGAGGGCTTCGGCGGCCAGCCGCCGCGTCAGCGGCGGTGTAGTGGTCTTCATGCCGGGGTTGCGGCCAGGCCGGTCGGGATCAAGGCGTCGGAAAGTCGTTGCAGTGCAGCGGGAACGACCCGGTAGTAGACCCAGGTGCCGCGCCGCTGTGAGGTCAGCAGGCCTGCCTCACGCAGCACCTTCAAATGGTGGGAGATGGTCGGCTGCGAGAGCTCGAAGGCCGGTGTCAGCTCACAGACGCAGACTTCTTCACCGCCCGCAGCCGCGACCAGCGACAGCAGCCGCAACCGGACGGGATCACCCAGCGCTTTGAACGTGGCTGCCAGATCGGCGGCGGCAGCGGGGTCGAGTCGTTCGGAGACGGTGGTGCAGCAGCCGGTCGTGGAGGCGATCACCGGAAGTTCTTGTTTCGACACTCATCAATATTGACAGATATCTATTCAGCGCGCCAGACTTGCATCGACAGTCATCGATACAACCCGGTCATTGGGGCATCAACCTCCGTTCCGGGTGTTCCGAAAGGGAGTGTTTCCATGTCCGAGCCGATCAACGAACTGCGCGAGACTGTGCGCGAACGGTATGCGGCCGCCGCGGTGGCGGTCGCCGACGGCGGGACCGCCGAGGACTGCTGTGGCGGCAGCGATTGCTGTGCGACCGGGGCGATCGAGGTCGATGAGAACTTCGGCGCGAGCCTGTATGAGGCCGGCGACCGGGATGCGCTGCCGATCCAGGCGGTCGCCGCGTCACTGGGTTGCGGGAACCCGACCGCGGTCGCGGACCTGCGCGAAGGCGAGACCGTGCTCGACCTCGGCTCCGGTGGCGGGATCGACGTGCTGCTGTCCGCGCGCCGGGTCGGGGCGAGCGGCAAGGCGTTCGGGGTCGACATGACCGATGAGATGCTCGCGCTCGCACGGGCGAATGCGGCCAAGGCCGGGGTCGGCAATGTCGAGTTCGTCAAGGGAACGATCGAAGCGATCCCGTTGCCCGACAACACGATCGACGTGGTGATCTCCAACTGCGTGATCAACCTCTCGACCGACAAACCCGCCGTATTCGCCGAGATGGCGCGCGTGCTCGCACCAGGTGGACGGATCGGAATCTCCGACGTCGTCGCCGAGGACACCCTGACCCCTGACCAGCGTGCCGAGCGCGGAGACTACGTCGGCTGCATCGCCGGAGCGCTGTCGTTCGCGGAATACCGCGCCGGCCTGGCCGAGGCCGGGTTCACCGATATCGAGATCATCCCGACCCATTCCGTCGCCGACGGCATGCACTCCGCGATCGTGAAAGCCGTGAAACCCATCGACCAACCAGCCTCCCCGGAACCTGCGGCCTGCTGCGGGCCGACCTGCTGTTCCTAGACCTGTTGCGGCGCCGGTTGTATCGCGGCCCGGCGCCGCATCGGCGACAGACGTTGTGCTCGGTCACGCGTGGCAGATAACGGTCGAAATGTGAGCTGATCGAAAATCCGCTGTCGGGATTTCGACCACCGCCCTCTGACCGGGGTGCGAGGGTCTCGATGATGTGTATTGCAGGTAACGGACCACTCGGCCTGCCTCTCGGCGGTTGCTGAAATGTCGGTGGCGCGGTTTTCTTGATCAGGCAATTCGATCGCGAGGGGGTTCGATGCAGCTGAAAATATCGTGGCGAAGAGCGCCGAGCATCTTCACCGATCCGCCCATTCCGCTCGCGACCGAGCAAAGGCGACGCGGCCTGGAGAGCGCGCGCCAAGCCGCCCGGGCGGCCCAGCAGTCGCTGACATTGACAAAGAAGAAGCAATACCGGCGATATCGCCGTGGCGCAGGCAACGCCTACCTCGACTGGCCGCGCTGGAAGGCGGCTTACCTCCGCGAATACAACCGGCGCATAACACTGCACCCCGCCCAGGCCCACCACTACATCGGCAGCAGCATGGGCGGCCCCTGAAGTCGAGCGATTCAGTCCTTGTCGCGCGCGCCGGGTTCGCAATGCAGCAGCACCTGGAAGCCTCTCGATGCAGGCGAAGTGACCCCCGTTTCCGTTGAAACCAGCCCTGATGGTTCAGCTAGTTCCTGGTCGCTGATCTCGTTTGGTGATGTTCATGCCCGCAGCGGGTGTGGATTTCGGGATCGTTGTCGTCGCCGTTCGACCAGGTCGAGTTCCGGACCGGGGCGATGGAGTTCCAGGTGATGGACAGGTCGGCGAACTTCTGATGAGTGATCTCGGCTTGTTCACCGTCGAAGTTCATCAGCACCGGGCAGTCGGCGAACCATTCGTCCGCATCTTGATCCCATGCCAGCCAGCCACCGGAGAAACGTCGCCCGACCAGCGCTACTAATCGTGGGCCATGAGCTGACTCGATAGCGGCGCGCCCGG
This sequence comes from Nocardia colli, assembly GCF_008704205.1. Taxonomy (GTDB): domain Bacteria; phylum Actinomycetota; class Actinomycetes; order Mycobacteriales; family Mycobacteriaceae; genus Nocardia; species Nocardia colli. Next base: position 4,569 of record NZ_VXLC01000033.1, read on the forward strand.
TGACCCATTCTGGCTGGTACTGCTGGATTCCGAAGTAGGCCACCGCTCGATTATCGGCGAGCCGCGACTGTCAGCCGGTCGGCGCAGACGAAACGGGTGTGTCACGTAGTTGCCGAACAGTCTCGTCTCGCCTGGCTGCGGGCATCATCCCGCTACTGGCTGAGTTCGAGCAGGAGTTTGCTGAGTTCGACGGGCATCGTGATCATGCAGTCGTGGCCGGTGGGTAACTCGCGGATCTGGGCGGGTGAACCGTTGGGTTGGGTGGCGGGGACGGGGCGGCGGGTGATGCCGGCCGGGGTGGCGCCGACGCAGTGGATGTGGGTGCGTGGGATCGATTGTGCGGCAGGGTTGTTCAGGTGGACCGGTTGCTGGAGGCAGCGCACGGGTTGGTCGGAGAGCATGGTGCGCAGCCAGGCTACGTCGGCGGGGTCGGTGACTCCGAACAGGCCGAGGGGGAGTGGGTGTTCGGGGAGCGGCGGGATGCGCCAGCCGCTGCCGGAACTGGCGGCGAGGTCGATCAGGGTTTGGCTGATGGGTTGGACGTCGACGGCGGTTTCGCCGTCTTCCGGGACCATCGCGTCGAGGTAGACGAGGTGTCCGATGCGGTCCGGAACCTGGTTCGCCACAGACGAAATGACCAGCCCCGCATAGCTGTGGCCGACCAGAATCACCTCGCTGAGGTCCTGCTCGCCGATCAGCGTGACGATGTCGTCGACGTGCGTATCCAGGCCCACCTCGGGGCCGAGCAGGTGCGCTTTGTCGCCGTAGCCGGTCAGCGACGGCGCGAGCACCCGGTGCCCGTCCGACTCCAGCAGCGGAACCACCCGCTCCCAGCAGCGTCCGCTGTGCCAAGCGCCGTGTACCAGCAGAAATGTTGACATGGTTGGAACGATCTCCTTTGCCGAGTGCGCCAGCAGACTGGCGGTCACCATTCATAACTCGGTACTCTTTGAGAACCATGACCCATGGTGATCGCTCGACATGTCCCGGGCAATAAGGCACATTTTTGTGCTCGGGTTCCTTGGAGGTAACCGATGACCGAGCCGGACAACGCATGCCGGGCCCGGGTGGTGCTCGGCATCGTCGGCGACAAATGGTCGTTGCTGGTCGTGCGCAATCTTCGAAACGGTCCGCGCCGCTTCACCGAACTCAAACGCGAGATCGACGGCATCAGCCAGCGCATGCTCACCGTCACCCTGCGCAGCCTGGAACGCGACGGCATCCTGACCCGCACGGTCCACAACGTCATGCCACCGCACGTCAGCTACGAACTCACCCCGATGGGCCTGACCCTGCGCGAAGCCACCGCACCCCTGCTGGAGTGGAGCATCGCGCATCTGGAGCGCATCGACGCCGCCCGCGCCGAATACGACGGTCGCCCCGCGACCGGTTTCGAGTGAGACGGTCAGGAACTCTCGCGCGCCGTGGCGGCGAGGGATCCGAGCAAAGTCAACGCTTCGCGACTCGGTGAACCAGGGTCGGCGTGATAGACGACCAGTGCTTGCCCAGGGCTGGAGCGGACGTCGAACGTTTGCATTGTGAGGGTGATCGGACCGACCGCGTGATGGTCGAACCGTTTGCTCTCCAAGGCTTTTCCGCGGGCGTCGTGGGTGGTCCACAGTTCGGCGAATTCGGGACTTCGGTCGAGTAATTCGGTGAGGACCTGCTGGATGCGCGGATCGTTGGGCGCCTCGCCGTAGCCGAGGCGGAAGCCGGCCACGGAATTGCGGGCGACGATCTGCCAATCGACGTAGAAGGTTTTCGCGGCAGGGTCGGTGAAGACGACATGCATCAGATTGCGGGAATGGGTCCAGTCGTGGAAGAGCGCGTCGGCGATCTCGTTGGAGGCGAGGACGTCGTTGGCGCGGTTGTAGACGATGGCCGGGTTGTCCGGCCAGGCGTCCATGAGCTGGAGCAGGCTCGGATCGACGCGAACGGGAACGGCGGCCGCGAGGGCGCGCGGACTGAGCCCGGCCAGCCGGAACAGATGCCCGCGCCCGTCCTCGTCCAAGCGCAGCGCGGCGGCCAGTGCGTCGACGACCTGCGCCGACGGACCGCGTTCGCGTCCCTGCTCGAGCCGCACGTAATAGTCGACGCTGAGTCCGGCCAGCAGCGCGACCTCTTCGCGGCGCAGGCCCGGTACCCGCCGGAGCCCGGTGGTCGCGAGGTTCACCTCGGCGGGTCGTACCTGGGCGCGGCGGGCGCGCAGGTAGTCGCCCAGCTCGGTTGGTGCCATGTCCGCATCGTAGGCCGGATCGCGCCGCCGTCCCTGGGTGCGTTACTCCCACGAGAACGGCTGCCTGCCACCGCGACCACGTTCCGGACACGCTGGTCGACGTGGAGAACAAGCAAAGCGAAACCATGTCCATCCCGGCCGGCTGGGATCTGACCGGCCGCGTCGCCGTCGTCACCGGTGCGGCCCGCGGCATCGGCCAGGCCACCGCCACACTGTTGCGGGCCCGGGGCGCGCAGCTGGTCGTCACCGACCGCCTCGACGCGGTCGAGCAGCTCGCCCAGCACGATCCCGAGCACGTCGCCGCGCTCGTCGGCGACGTCTCCGACGAGGAATTGGCCCGCGCCACAATGCGATTGGCGGTCGAGCGGTTCGGTCGACTCGACATCCTGGTCAACAACGCGGGCCGCACGCTGAACAAGCCGATCACCGAAACCAGTGTCGAGGAGTTCGATTCGATCCTCCGGATCAACGCGCGCGGCAATTTCGTGCAGGCGCGCGAGGCCTTCCGAGTGATGGAGCAGGGGAGTGGCGGGTCGATCGTGTCGATCGCGTCGGTCTCCTCGGTAGTCGCCTTCGCGACCCAAACCGCCTACGCCGCCTCGAAGGGCGCACTGGCGCAGATCACCCGGGTGCTCGCAATCGAAGGCGGGCCCAAGGGAATTCGCTCCAACGCCGTGCTGCCCGGGGTGATCGATACCGACATCATGGAGGGCGTGGTCGACAACGGCCGCGAGATGCTCGCCTCGTTCGGCTCGGCGCATCCGATCGGCCGGATCGGCAAGCCCGAGGAGATCGCCGAGACCGTCGCGTTCCTCTGCTCCGACGCGGCGGGCTTCATCACCGGTGCGCTGCTGGCCGTCGACGGCGGCTGGACCGCGCAGTGACCGCGCCGCCCGGTCGGCTCGCGGGCAGGGTCGCGCTGATCACCGGCGCGACCGGCGGCATCGGTCTCGCCACCGCGGAACTGTTCGCCCGCGAGGACGCGCAGCTGGTCGTCACCGACATCGACAGTGCTGCGGTGGAGGCGCTCACCGAGCGTCTTCGCGCCGACGACGCCGATGTCATAGGCGCTGAGCTGGATGTTTCCTCGGCCGAGCAATGGGCGCGGGTCATCGAGTCGACCCGTCGGCGGTTCGGCGGTCTCGACATTCTGATCAATGTCGCCGGCGTCGTGGACTGGGCTGGGGTCGAGGCTGCCGAGCAGGAATCCTGGGACCGCGTGATCGCGGTCAACCAGACCGGGACCTGGCTCGGAATGAAAACAGCCATGCCCCTGCTGCGCGCGTCCGGCGCCGCCTCGATCGTCAACACGTCATCGGTACTCGGCCTGATCGGCAGTGGCGGAGCCGCCGCCTATCACGCGTCCAAGGGCGCGGTCCGGCTGCTGACCAAGACCGCCGCCGTCGAATACGCGACCCGCGGCATCCGGGTCAATTCCGTGCACCCGGGCGTAATCGCCACTCCCATGATTCAGGGAATCCTCGACGAACAAGGAGACCAGCAACCCGACATCGTGCGCACACCCATGCGCCGCGCCGGCCTCGCCAGTGAGATCGCGTCGGCCATGCTGTTCCTCGCCAGTGCCGAATCCTCTTACGTGACAGGCGCTGAACTCGTGGTGGACGGCGGACTCACCGCTCATTGACGGTGACCGACCCCGCCGAGTGCGCGGCGGGGTCCAGTCCTCCCGATGAACGCGAAACTACTTGTCGGCAATGAACTTTCCGCCGACCGCGTATCCGTCGGCCGGGTACTCCTCGATCCAGACGTGTACCGACTCGGCGGGCGACTTGTAGGCGTCGACGAAGGCGTCGGTGATCCGGCGGACCAGCTCGCGCTTGGCTTCGTCGGTCTTGGGCAGTTGCTGGACAATGACATTCGGCATTGCGATCCCTTTCTCGGTGCCTGCTCCTCGTGTGGGCGGGCCTACCGACAAATCTGCTGCACAGCGCGGCCTTGTCCAAGAGCCGGTTCGCGCACGCAGCGATCACCGATCGTGATCGTCGAATTCGCAGGCGGCGAGCAGGATCTCCAGCGCGGGTGGTGCTGCGGCGGCCCGCACGATGAGCGCGGTTTCCAGCGAAAGGCCCGGTGCGGCAAGCGAACTGAACACCACCCTGGTGCTGCGGAGTTGCCGCGCGTGGGCGGCGTAGACGACGGTCCAGCTGGTATCGGAGCCGATCAGGGCCAGGGTGTCCGACAGCGCGGAGCTGACCGGTCCGGGCACCGGCTCGAATCCGGCCTCGTGGCAGGCGTCGACGACGAGGTCGACCAGCGGTGCGTTGGCGCGACGTTCGGTGAGCCGCAACGGATATGGCGCGAGATCGGCCAACGCGAGTTCGGCGGCGCCGGCCAGCGGATGCCGCGCCGAGATCGCGACCAGCAGCGGATCGTCCCACACCGGGATGCGCCGCAGCGCGGGATGATCGATCCGGCCGCGGAGGAACGCGGCGTCGAGCCGCCCGTCCAGCACCTGTTCGACGCGCTGCCGGGTGGACGCGGACACCGTCTCGACCCGCACCTGCGGCACCAGGCGTTCCATGATGCGATCGAGATGATCGCCGAGTCCGGTGCTGGTGCCGAGCCGCAGCGTCGCGCCCGGGACGAACCCGGTGATCGACGCCTTCGCGCGGGCGGCCGCGGCCAGTGCGTCCCGCGCGCCGGGCAGGAATTGCGCGCCGGCCTCGGTCAGCACGACCCGGCGCGGCGACCGGTCGAACAGTTCGACGCCCAGCTCGCGTTCCAGCTGACGAACCTGCTGGCTGACCGCCGATTGCACGATGTGCAGCCGCTCGGCGGCTCGCCCGAAGTGCAGCTCCTCGGCCACGGTGACGAAGTACCGGAGTTGACGCAATTCCACCGGCCCGACCCTACGGGCCGGGATGACCGCGCCGCCGCCACGCCGCGGTCACCGGTTCGACGGATCCAGCGCGGTCGCCCGGATGGCGTCGGCGACGGCCCGGAAATCCTTGCGCAGAATGTGCGAGTGGTTGCTCGGCACCTTCGCGCTGACCTGGATGTTCGGGTTGCGATCGAGCACAGGATCGAGCGAGGCGCGCGCCGCTTCCATCTCTTCCTCGCCGCCGCCGAGGTTGGCACCGGTGGCCAGGACGTAGCGCATCGGGCAGGTCACCTCGTCGAGGACCGGGGCGAGCGCGGCGTGCAGCTCGTTGGCCTCGATGTTGATGTCGGCGTGCTGCTCGGCGGACATGCGCGCGGCCAGGCCGAACGGGCGGGCCAGCGGCAGCAGGAAACGCATCTTGTGGAACAGCTTCCGGATCCGCTCGCGGCCTTCCTCGCCGGTCAGGCCGTAGGGCAGCGCGCCGTCCACCGACACGACGCCCAGCACGCGGTCCGGATGGCGCTCGGCCCAGTGCGCCGCGAGCAGCGCGCCGTAGGACCAGCCCACGATGATCGGGCGCGCCACGCCGGTCGCCGCGAGGACGGCGTCGATATCGCGCAGGCAGGCTTCGAAGGAGTAGTCCGCGGACTGCTTGGACTTGCCGCGGGCGCGCTCGTCGAAGGTGATGTGGCGGTATTCGCCGCCGAGCTCGGCGATCACCGGCCGCCACGGGCGCTGGTCGGCGTAGGAGCCGTTGAGGTAGATGACGGCCTGGCCGGAGCCGCGGGTGTCGGTCACCGACAGTGCGGTGTCGTCGACCGCGACCATTCCGGTCCAGGTCGAGGCGGTCGAGGTGTTCGCTGTGTTGGTCATGGGAATACTGTCGCGAGCCCGGCTGATACCGACCTGACGCTGACCTGACACGGCGACTGACACCGATCGGGCCGGGTGGTCAGTACGGCGCGGGCACGTCGATGACGAGTTCGGACGGGCTGGGGTTCGTGCTCACCTGGACCGCGACCCGGCCCGAGCCGGGGAGGGTGAAGAAGGCTGCGTTCCAGCCGTAATGGCCGTCGTGCTCGGTGGTCTTGGTCTCGGTGATGCTCGCACCGGAATCCAGATTGCTCATCGTGACCGTGGTGGTGACCTGGCAGTCGTTTCCGCCACCCGGCGTGGCGGACAACGAGCCGAACGGATTGTTGGCGGCGTCGGGCGCGAAATTCACCGTCACCCTGGCCGAGCTATCGATGAAATCCGCGAACTCACGGGCTTGCTGACCTTGGCTGGCCGACACCTCGGCATTGACCGTGCCCGCGCAGCCGGGTCCGACGTCGGCGTGCGCCGCGTCGAAATGCACCGGGTCCGCGGACGCCGGACCAGCGGACATTGCGATCGTGACCATCGGCAGGATCGACATCGCCGCAACCTTCAGAATGCCTCGCATCATGACTCCCGTCCTCAGCAGTGGATCGATCGGATCGTGCACTCGATATATCCAGCAATCATCCAGCAACGTTTCACGCTAGCAGAGCCGATCCGACGCCATCAATTAGTCCGAAGTCCCGCAGGCGTCACGACGAGCTTGCCCGTGGCCTGATTGTTCTCCATGTATCGATGGGCCGCGACGATATCGTCCAGTTCGAAGACGCGGTCGATATTCGGCCGATAAACACCGGCCTCGACCTCGTCGATGATTCGCTGCAAAACCGTCGCGTTGCCCTTCAGGCTGTTGCTGTGGAATGCGGTGAGTTTGGTGGCGGACGGGATCATCGCGATCGGTTCGAAGTCCTGGATCGACCATCCGCTGAGCGAGCCTGCCACGCAGACCGTTCCGCCGGGACGGACCAGGTTCAACGAGTTCACCGCGGTGTGAGCGCCGACCAGGTCTAGGACGTAATCGGGGCCCTCCGACCAGATCGTGTGCAGATCGATGGCCAGTGACGTTCCGTCGTCGACGAGCGGGTGGTCGACGCTCAGTGCATCAATCCGGTCCGGTCGACGCGTCGTCGCGGCGGTTTCGACACCGTGCGCGGACGCGATCGACGCGGCCGCCAGCCCCACCGACGAGGTCCCGCCGCGAATCAGCAGCCGTCCGTTTCTCGCGATGCCCAGCGCGTCCAATGCGCCGTGCGCCGTCAGATATGTCTCGGGCAGTGCGGCCAGCACGTCCCAGGGCAATGTCGAATCGACCGGCATCAGTAGGGAATTCGGCAGCAACGCATACTCGGCGTAACCGCCGTCGAACGCCCGGCCCATTTCGCCCATCACCGCCGCGACTGTCGCCCCTTCCGGCAGCCGGGGGTCGGTGGAGGCGGCCACGGTGCCCACGCATTCGATCCCGAGCACGCGCGGGAACAGCACGGTCGGGGAATGTCCCTGCCGGGTCCGCAACTCCGAGCGGTTCAGGCCCGTGCCTTTCACCTGCACCAAGCTCCAACCCTCCCGAACCGCGGGCACCGGCAATTCGCGGAGTTCCAGTACCTCGGGGCCGCCGGCTCCGACACATACGGCGGCTTTCATCGTCATATCGCGCATGCCTTCACTCTCGCGACAAGGCGGTGCGGCGGGCCACCGATAGGATGCCAAGTTATGCCCGTTGGCCGCCAAGCTCCGTCGATGTCGCGGTTGTGGCCGTCGGGCGGCGCTCATCTGTGGCCGTCGGGCGGAACGAGTTCGGTGCATTCCCATCCGCGTGGGCATCTCGTTTATGCCGCTCGCGGCGTCATATCGGTGCACACCGAACGCAGTACGTCGATCGTTCCGGCCAATCGCGTCGCGTGGACTCCGGCCGGGATCACGCACTATCACCGTGCGCACGGCGACACCGATATGCGGATCGAATTCCTGCCCGGTTCGCTGGCCGCGTTCGTGCCGGACCGTCCCGTCGTGTTCCTGGCATCCGAGCTGGCCCGCGCAATGCTGCTGAATCTCACCGGCCCGCGCAATGACGACCGCGACGACGATCGCGCCGCCCGCGCCCGACTGCGCCGCGTGCTCGTCGACGAACTACGCGAGGCCGACGAGCAGCCGCTGCAACTACCGGAACCGCACGACGACCGATTGCGCGCCGTCGCCCAGCTGCTGTACGAAAACCCCTCGGACAACACATCATTGGCGGAACTCGGGCACACGATCGGGGCCAGCGGTCGCACCCTCAGCCGCCTCCTGCGCAACGAACTCGGCATGACCTTCTACGAGTGGCGCACTCAGCTGCGCATCTATCACGCACTCATCCTGCTCGCCGACGGCCACGACACGACCCGGGTCGCCCACGCGTGCGGGTGGGCGAACCCGAGCGGTTTCATTACCGCCTTCACCGGCATCATCGGCACCACGCCGGGTCGCTACCGTGCTGCGGGACTGAGCGGAAACCGTTGAGCCCTAACGGAACCCATCCACCCTCGGTAGGTCGAATTTCCCTCGCCCCGCAGTGAACAGCCGAGCCGGACTTCGCCGCCCAGCCGTCGGTGGTCAAGTCTCCAATGGCACAACGCAGTTGGTCGGCGCGAATCGTCACACGCGCTTCTGGAACCCGGCGGAGGAAAGGAAGTGTCCGGCGGCAACGAAACCGGAAGAGCGCCGCCGCTTTCGGCTCGCCGGACTGCCGAACCACTGGCCGGCGGCGTGCTCGAACTCGGCACGATCAGGGCCCTGATCGCCCACCCAGGCCACGATGCCGTCAGGTCGGATGAGTACGGCACCTGCCCCGAGATCGTCGTGCGCCGATCCGGCAACATATCGAATCCGATTCTCCCAGAGCATGACCGAATCGTGCAGCGACCGGTCGACAGTGAAATCGAGCACGACGCCGCGCCCGTCCTGCATCAGGTCGCCGAGCCGAGTGCCGTCCGCCGGCCGGAACTCCGGGGCGCTGCGGCCGACCAGCGGATGCTCGCTGCCGAGGTCGTAGCGGATCGATGAGCCAGACAACTTGCCGAACACGTAAGTCGTGCCATCCCGGGTTCCCAGCAGGTCGCGAACCACCTGCTGAACCGCCTGCCGATACGGATCCGGCCGCATGACCGCTGCCTGCGCGCGCGACCAGTCAAGTGCCCAGGCCCCGATCGGATAACGCTCGCCGGTGTAGGTGTCGAGCAGTCCGTCCGGCGCGGACCCGTGCACCGTCGCCGCCAACTTCCAGCCCAGGTTCATCGCGTCGCCGAGGCCGAGGTTGAGTCCCTGTGCGCCGAGCGGAGAGTGGATGTGCGCGGCGTCGCCCGCGAGCAGGACACGGCCCTGCCGGTAGGTCGTCGCCTGCATCGCTCGATCGGTGAACGTCGAGGTGAGGTGGACGTCGGTCAGCGTGACATCGGTGCCGGAAATCCGGCGCAGCACCGTCTGGAGATGGTCGAGCGACGGCTGTTGCGAGCGATCGAACGCGCCGCCGTCGAAGTCCATCATGCCGATATAGTCCGTCGCCGGGGTCCGGAGGTACATGCCGGTCGGCGTCGGGTTGAAGCCGAGGTTCAGCTTCTCCGGATCGGCAATAGTCGCGAGCGCTACGTAGCCGGTGAGCTGCGGCTCGGTGCCGACGAAGGCGAAACCGGCGAGCCCACGCACAGTGCTGCGACCGCCGTCGCAACCCACGACCCAGCGTGCCGCGTATTCGTCCGCGCCGGCCCGCACGACCACGCTCTCGTCGTCCTGCGCGAGGTCGGAAACCGTTGCGCCGCGTACGATCTCGACGCCGAGCCGCCCCGCCCGCTCGGACAGCACCGATTCGACTGCTTCGAGGCTCGTCAGTACACCGTGCAGCGCCGGGCTCGGCAGCCGGAACGGCAGCGCGGTGACGTCGACGTCGGCCGGGTCGAGCATCAGGCCGGCGAAGTGGCCGACGCTGCGCGGGGCCGCGGATTCGCCGGTGCCGGGATCGGCACCCGATGCCTCCAGCAGCGGGGACAGCATGCCGCGGCGATAGAACATCTCGACCGACGCGGCGGACAACCCGCGCACCCCAACGGGATTCGCTTTGAACGGGTTCCGCGTCTCTGTCTCCCGCTCGAGCACCAGGACCGAACAGCCCGCGCGGGCCAGTTCACCGGCGAGCAGCAGGCCGACCGGCCCGGCGCCCACGATCACCACGTCATGCACGCGAGTTCGCCGTTCCGGCATCATCGTTGAAGAAGTCGGTCATGCGCTGGGCCGGGTCGCCGCTGTCGAACAGGCCCTCGAAGAACTCGACGGCCTCGGTGGCGATCTCGGTGCTGCGCGCGAACATGGCCTGCTCGTACTCGGCGAGCGCGGTCTCGACGCTATCGGGATGTGCGGCAAGGGCTTTGCCGAGTTCGGCACCGTCGAGCATGGCCAGGTTGGCGCCTTCGCCGTTGGGGGCGCAGAGGTGGGCGGCGTCGCCGACCAGGGTCACGCCCGGCAGTCGATCCCATCGGTGGTCCAGCGGCAGCGCATAGTGCGGGCGGTGCACCGGGGCGGTGTCGGTCTCGGTGATCAAGGCGGTGAGTTCCGGTGCCCAGCCGTCGAATTCGCGCGCGATCCGGTCGGTGGCCGCAGCCGCGTCGGCGAAATCGATGGTGGCGAACCAGTCCAGCGGCCGGGCGAGCACCGCGTAAGTGTGTACGGTGTCGCCTTTTTCGTGGTGCGCATGGATCTCCGTGCCCGGGGTGGGCGCGAACATCCCGCCGCTGCCAACGGCTTTCGCGGCCGCCGGGTGGCGGGTGCCGGCCTCGAAAAGGTAGGTCTCGACGAAGGATGTGCCGGTGTATTCAGGTGTGGCGGGGGAGAGCAACGGCCGGACTCGTGACCATGCGCCGTCCGCGCCGACCAGCAGATCGGTGACGATGCTGCTGCCGTCGGCGAAGGTCACTTCGTAGCCGCCTTCGCCGAGCGCGCGGACATTGCCGACTTTGCGGCCCCACTCGACCGTGCCTGCGGGGAGCGAGTCGAGCAGCATCTGGCGAAGCTCGCCGCGCTGCACCTCGGGGCGCCCGCCCGTGCCGTCGTCGGGCTTGTCCAGCAAGACGGTCCCGTTCTGATCTAGGACCCGGATCGCCTGGCGACCCGCCAGGATGATGTCGCGGAACTCGTCCGTCAGCTCGGCCGCCTCGATCGCGATCTGGCCGTTGTAGTCGTGGATGTCGAGCATGCCGCCTTGCCGGCGCGTGGTCGGGGAGGCTTCGGCCTCGTAGACCGTGGCCGGAATGCCGTGGACGTGCAGGACGCGGGCCAGCGTTAGTCCGCCGAGCCCCGCCCCGATGATCGTGACCGGTGTCGTCATGGTGGATCCTTTCCGAAAGTCGCGATGGAACGCCGTTCCATGGGATCCATGTTGGAACAACATTCCAGACGTGTCAAGATGGACCTCGTGGCGACCAAGAAGCAGCGCACCGAACGACGCACCGACGCGCTCTCGAAAGAGCGGATCGTCGAGGTGGGCATCGAGCTGCTCGACGCGACCGGCGAGAGCGGTCTGACCTTCCGCGCGCTGACCGAGCGCCTCGCCACCGGACCCGGGGCGATCTACTGGCATGTCGCGAACAAAGGCGAACTGCTCGCCGCCGCCACCGAGGCCGTCGTCGCCACCGCGCTGGCCGCCGAACCCGCCGCGTCGCCGGACTCGCCGCCCGACGCGATCCGCGCCGTCGCCCTCGGCCTGTTCGACGCCATCGACGAACACCCTTGGCTGGCAACACAACTCGGCATGCAGCTGTCCCGCAGCCCCTCAGGTCCGGTGACGCCACAGATCCTCGAAAGCATCGGCCGCCAGGTCCGCGCCCTCGGCGTGCCAGAGGACAGCTGGTTCAGCACGGCAACCGCGTTGATGCACTACATCTTCGGCGCGGCAGGCCAGTACACGTCGAATGCCCGAGTCCTCGGCGCCGGCGTCGACCGCGCCGAATTCCTCACCGCCGTATCGAATGCCTGGGAAGAGCTAGATCCCGACACCTACCCGTTCACCCGGGCCGTCGCGAGACAAGCGCGCGACCACGACGACCGCGACCAGTTCCTCGCCGGAATCGACCTCATCCTCGCCGGCATCACCGCACTCCACCTGCCCGCCGCCCCCTGAGTCACCGGCGTCGCTACCCTTGGGAGGCGAGCCAATGCTGTTCCAGCACACCGAGTTCCGTGCGGGGCGGGTCGCCGTAAGCCCATTCCCGGGCGATGCGATGCCAATTGCCGCCCGCTCGGAGTTTGCCGAGGAGGGCGAGGGTGCCGTATTCGACGCGGCGGGCGAAGGCGTGTTCGGCGGGGGCGTATTCGCGGCGCCAGTTCTCGAAGTGGCCGCGGCGGGGGTCGATGAGGGCGAGGATGGAGGTTGCGGCGGTGTCTTCGGCGATCTTGATTTCGGCGTCGGTGAGCAACCAACCGGAGACTTCGTACAGCAGGCGCAGGCACTCGTCCGAGGTGGCGGGTGAATCATGTTCCAGCAGTCCGTATTCCACGAACAGGGCGCGCAGGTCCGCGCTGCGGTACTCGGTTGCCGCTCGGATGCAGGCGATTTCGAATTCCACCGCCGTCTCGTCCATGTGCTTGAACAGGCCGAAATCGAGGAAGATGACCTTGCCGTCGCGGGCGAGCAGGATATTGCCGGGGTGCGGATCGCCGGTGAAGCGGCGTTCGCGCACCATCGATCCCAGGTAGAAGCGAAGCAGGATTTCGCCGACGCGATTGCGCTCGCTGTCGGCCATCGCGACGATCTCGTCGAATCGGTGACCGTCGACCAGTTCGGTGACCAGCACACGGGCCGTGCACAGCTCCGGAAAGACTTCCGGGATGCGAATGAACGGATGGTCGCGATAGGTCTCCGCGACGACCCGGTGGTGTTCGGCTTCGATCCGATAGTCGATCTCATCGGCGAAATGGCCGGCGATTTCCCGATAGATGGCGTGATCGGCCAGCGCGGGGGCGACGGTGCGCACCATGCGCATCACCAGCGTGAGGTTCTTCAGATCGGCCCGGATCGCGATATCGATTCCCGGGTATTGGACCTTGACCGCCACCGCCCGGCCGTCCGCGAGGCGGGCGCGATAGACCTGACCGATCGATGCCGCGCCGATGGGCTGTTCGTCGAATTCCGCGAACACCGTATCCAGCGGGCGTTCGTAGTCGGCCTCGATGACCGCCCGCATCCGCGCGAACGGAACGTGCGGTGTCTGGTCGCAGAGCACAGCGAGTTTGCGCTGGAACCGTTCCCGCTGTCGCGGCGGCACCGCGTCGGTGCCGAATACGGCCAGCAGATCGAACATCGACAGCAACTGCCCCGCCTTCATGGCCAGACCCTTCATGCTGCCGAGCACGGTGACGATGTCCTCGGCCGCGTCGACCAGCGCGCGTTCGGTCCGGGCGAGATGCTCCTCGTCGCTATCGCGCACCATCGACAAGGTGACGCCGACGCCACGCACGGCCTGGTCAGCGACCAGTTTGCCCAGCTTCGCCCCGCGTCGAACCCTGGAGGTGGGGATGTCCTTCGCCACCGAGACCCCTTCCGCGACGGTCGCCCGACATCAGCAGACGTGGGCGTCGACTAATTGTGCTGTAGCCCAGGGGTGAGCACCGCCATCGCGGTCTCGATATAGCGCCGTCGCTCCGGTTCGCCCTCGCCCTGCAAGGTCCGCATGACCGGTGGGATGGTCAACGCCATCAGCATCCAGGCGACGTCGGCGGTATTCAGCTGGTCGCGCAGCACGCCGGAATCGACTGCGCGCGAAAGGAAACGGTCGACGGCGGCGGCGAGGATGCCGCCGAGCCCGAGCAGCCGGGCATTGAGTTCGTCGTCGATGCCGGGCAGTTCGAACAGCAGCGCCTGCATCAGCGCCGGGTCGGATTCGGCGATGCGGCACATCCGATCCACCGCTCCGGACCAGGTCTGCACCAGCCGGCCGACGGTGACCTCCTGCTCGACCGTGCCGGGTTCGAATACGTCGCCGGCGATCTCGGTGAGCAGCCGGTCGAGGCCGTAGTCGACGACATCGTCGAGGATTGCCCGCTTGCTGTCGAAGTATCGGTAGAAGGTGCCGTAACCGATGCCGACCTCGCTGGTGATGTCCGCGGTGGAGGCGGCCGCATAGCCCTTGGTCGTGAAGACCTGGTAGGCGGCCTCGATCAGCTCGCGTCGCCGCCGCTCGGTGTTCTGTTCGTCGCGTGGCCGGCCGGGACCGCGGACGCGCTTGGCTGGTTCGGTCATCCAGCACATCGTATGCGGCTGCGCACGCATTTCCCGCGACGCGGCGCTGGTTCCGCTACCCCTTGCGCCACCGTCTGAGACGGTTTAGTTTAGTGACGTACTTGTCGATTAATTGACCGCTGGTGAACCAGCCCAGCTGTACCGGTCCGACGCACGACAACGAGGGAGTCTCTCGATGGCCCAACCCTGCCGCCAGCAATTACGCGATGACTTCGTCAGCTGCCACCGGACTCGGAGATGGTCATGAGCATTGCTTCGTTCCTGCACACTCAGCACGCCCAGCCGCCGGTTGACGATTCCGTCTTCGACACCGCCGCGCTGGTTTTCACCATCGAGTCCGTGTTCGAGGCGCCGCGGCAAGCGGTGTGGACCGCGCTCGATGACGACCGCGCGTGGAGTTGGCTGCCGTTTCCGTGCGTCGGGGTGCGCTACCCGTCATCGGCACGCGGGGTCGGCGTGGTCCGGGAGATGGGATCGGTGTTCGCGCCCTTGCGTTTTCTGTGGGTGGAACACGAACGGTTCTGGCGCTACGAACCGAATCAGCGCATCACCTTCGGCGTCGTGAGCGGGAACTGGAGTCAGTATCTGCTGGTCCGGCAGTACGCCGAGAACATGACCTTCGCCGATATCGGCAGCGGCCGGACCAAGGTCGTCTGGACGGTCGCGGTCACCCCTCGGCTGCCGCTGCGATTCTCGACGTGGTTTCCGCCTATCTGGCGGGCGGCTTATCGAATCGGCGGGGTGGGCCCGCTGTTCCGGCGGCGTGTGGCCGCGGTCGCACGTACCGGCGGGGCATCGACGCTATCGATCACCACGAATGGAAAGACTTCGGCCGGGCCGAGTAGCCGACGGTCCGAGGAAGGTGCCAAATGAGCGAAAGCATGGAATTCACCCCGCAATACGAGGTGGTCGTGATCGGCGCGGGCCTCGGCGGCATCTGCGCCGGGGTGAAACTGCAAGAGATCGGCATCGACAACTTCCTCATCGTCGACCGCATCGCCGGTCTCGGCGGTACCTGGTACAGCCACAGTTATCCCGACGCCGGATGCGATATCCCCAGCACCACCTATCAGTTCTCGTTCGCGCGCAAACCCGACTGGGACCGGTTGTTCGCCAAACGCGACCAGATCCTGGCGTACCTGGAGCAGGTCGCGGCCGACTATGATCTGCCGCGCCGAATGCGGTTCCACACCACCATCGTTCGAGAAGAATGGGACGACGACCGCGCGCTGTGGCGGCTGCACACCGAATCCGGGGAGACGATCACCGCTCGCTTCGTGATCAGTGCCGTCGGCGCGTACATCAACCCGAAAACCACTCCGGACATCCCCGGACTCGCTTCCTACGCGGGTGTTTCCATGCATCCGGCGAACTGGAATCACGAATACGATTTCACCGGTAAGCGGGTCGCGATCATCGGCGTCGGCGCGAGCACCATGCAGATCGCGCCGAAGCTGGCGCAACAGGTTCAGCGGCTCGACATCTATCAGCGGACCCCGCAGGTCTATCTGCCGAAACCGGATTTCGTCCTGCGCCCGTGGATGCAGCGGTTGCTCGCGCTGCCCGGTGGTTCCGCGGTCGCCAACGGCATCGCCCAGGTCACGGTCGACGCGCTGTTGCGGGTCGCGGTCTTCACGCCCGCGCCGCTGTGGCGCGCCGCGTCCCGACTGGTCGACTTCGCCGGGCGCAACGCCTACGCCGGTTGGGTGCGAATCAAGGTGAAGGACAAGAAGATCCGACAGGAATTGCGCCCCGGATTCGGCATCGTCTGCATCCGCGGCGGTGCGGGCGGCGACTACCTGCCGACGCTCAATCGGGACAATGTCGAGCTGATCACCGCGGGCATCGCGGAAATCACACCGAACGGCATCCGCAGCGCCGACGACGCCGAACGCGAGATCGATGCCCTGGTGCTCGCCACCGGTTACGAGGTCTTCTCCGACCCGGAAAGCTACAAACCCGGAACGGTCATCGGGCGCGACGGATTCGATCTCGGCGTCTTCTACAACACCGAGGAACTCAAGGCGTATTACAGCACCTCGGTGGCCGGCATCCCGAACCGCTTCATCATGGTCGGTCCCTACTCCTGGACCGGGACCGCGTTCCACTATTTCGTCGAGAACGCCATGCGCCACATCGCCACCGTCATCGACGAAACCCGCAGCCGCGGCGCCACCACCGTCGAGGTTCGCCCCGAAGCCCAGGAGCGATTCCATCGAGAAATGCTCCGTAGCGGCCGAAATCTGTCTTTCTACCTCGAAAACCGGTGTGCGGGCTCCAACAGCTACTTCGTCAACTCCCAAGGAAAGTCTCCGTACATCCGCCCGTGGTCGTTGCTGAAGACCTATCGCAAGGCAGTCCGCTTCGATCGGGACGACTACAGCTACCGCCACGTCGTCGAATTCGACGATGCCACGGATGCACCGGCTGTTGAACTCGCCCGGGGCTGAAATGCGCTGGCGGGCATAGGTTCCCGCGAGGCGTGGTCAGCGCCAGCGGAATCGGAAGAAGTTTCCGAGGCCGTTGCGCCGCCAGTCGCGAATCATTCTCGGTGTCGGCAGCCAGAACGTGTCCACTCGAGGAAGCCCGCGCCGCGTCGTCTCGACGAGGCCGAAGCGACGCAGGTTGCGGGTTACCCGCAGAAGCGGGAATTCGGGCTGGTAGTCGTATTCCAGGCGTTTCCGGCCGAGGAGGTCGGTGATCAGGTGCGACATCTGTTCGGGTGCCCGGGTTGTGCCCTTGATCTCGGGATGCTCGCTGCGCCATTGGTCGGCGGCCTCCTCGGAGGCGAAGAAACTGTTGTAATCGCACCAGCCGACGACCCGGTGGGGCATCTCGCGCAGCGGGTATCCGAGGTGCACGCGAAGGGTTTTCGGTTCGTAGTCCAGCAATATTCCGTCGCGACCGATCAGGCGAACGGGTCGGCCGGTCTGCCGGCATACGGAGTCCACGATCACCTCCGATCCGGGGAACTGGCCGGATATCGCACAGGCCTCGACCGCGCATTCGGCGAACCAGCGCTGGACGCCGTCGACGGTTATCCGATAGTGGTTCGCGAAGGTGGCGAACGGGCGCGCGTAGACGAGTTCACCCGCCGGCGGCTGCGGGGTGGCCAGCGGTTCGTCCTGGAAGACGGGGCTGCCGGCATGTTCGTCGTCTTGTCGCGCGACGCAGATCGCGCCTTCCAGATCCCGCAGATCCGCAGCGAGTTGCTGGTCGGATACCGCGAACTGTGCACGCAGTTCGGCGATCGCCGGTGCGGTTCCGGTGCTCCGGACCTGGTCCATGATTCGATGCCGGATCGCTCGTGCGCGGGTACTGAGTTCTGCCATGGCGGCCTCCTCGATGGTCAGGATTGTTCGCGGAAACCCATGCCGTGCATGACGGTTCGTACGTGGCCGCGGAAGAGTTCGTCCGGGTCGGCGATCAGCGCGGCGATGCTGCCGAACGTTTCACCGGCGATGAAGCCGAGGACGGAGGCCCAGGCGTTGACCAGGATGCCGGGGACCGGGGTGGGCTCCATCGAGTCGCCGCCGAGTAGCGGGCCCGCCGCCAGCGCCGGAACCAGGGTGGCCGTGGGATCGGCGGCGCCTTGCGCGACCGCGGCCAGGTATGGCGTCGCGACCGCGGCCATGAGCCGGCCGGCGGCCGGACCGGTCTCCTCGGGGTGCGCTTGGTAGCCGGGGATCGGGGTTCCGTTGATCAGGGCGAACTCGGCGGGGTTGGCCAGCGCCCAGCGCCGGGCCGCCGCGCAGCCGGCGCTCCACTGTTCGGCGGGCCCGGTACCGATCTCCTGTGCGGCGGTCATCGCGGCCGTGAGCGCGTCGTATGAGTCGACGCACAGGGCGGTGATCAGCGTCGACTGGTTGTCGAAATAGCGGAACAGCGCGGCGGGGGACATGCGCATCTCCCTGGCGATGCCGCGCAGCGACAATCCGCCCGTGCCATCGGTCGCGAGTTGTTGCCGCGCATGGGATTTGATCTCGGCGATCGTCGCGGCCCGGCGTTGCGCCCGCCTGGTCGGCGGCGTGTGGTCGGCGGTGGTCTCCGGCACGGCCTGTTTCCTTCCCGCGGGTAGTTACCGCATGATTGCGCGTGTGTACAGTGATCACTGTACGCTATGTGATCACTGATCGCATTTATCGATCTACGGGAGGTATCACGCAGGTGGGAAGGGGTGCTGTGAAAGAAGATGTGCGCGCAATGGTGGCGCGGGAGCGGGCAGAGCTGGCGGACCTGCTGGGCACGCTCACCGACGAGCAGTGGAATACCGAGTCGCTGTGCGGCGGATGGCGGGTTCGCGATGTCGCCGCGCATCTGCTCTACGAGGTGACGCCGCCGCTGACCTATGCGCTGGAGACGCTGCGGGCCGGTGGATCCTTCGACCGGATCAATGCCCGCTATGTCGAGAGCTGGCGGGACAGGCCGATCGATGAACTGCTCGCGGCCTTCGAGACGACCCGCCGCGGCGGATTCCCGACCCGGGTTGCTCCTCGAATTGCCCTCGCCGACACGTTGATTCATCACCAGGACATCCGGCGGCCGCTGGGTCTGGCCCGGACAGTGCCGGCCCCGCGCCTGCTGACGTTGCTGCGTCATCCCGACCCGTTCTTGCGTCCGGGGGCGCGCATGCGCGGATTGCGTTTCGCCGCAACCGATGTGGACTGGAAGCACGGGAGTGGGCCCAGCGTCGAAGGTCCGGGTGAGGCCATCGTCTTGGTCGTGGCCGGTCGGCCGGCCGCGTTGGCCGACCTCCAGGGTACGGGCGTCGACATCTTGCGTGGGCGTCTCGGGTGACCTGTGCTGCCCGCCCGATGGTGGTGGTGCGCAGCGGGAATTGTCCGATCGACGTGCGGACTCGGTGTGTCAGAATTCGCGGATGGGTGGTCCCGTGATCGACGTCGCTGTAGGTAGTGACATCGGCAAGCGCTATTCGGCGAACTTCGATGTCACCTATCTGCGTGCGCAACCGCTGCTGGCGGTGGTGGCGGACGGTATGGGGGATGGGCCGGGTAGCGCGGCTGCGGGGCGGACTGCCGTCGAGATGTTCGTCGACCATGTCGCACGTGCGGAAGATCCCGGGCCGGACACGTACCGTGCTGCGGTCGCCGCAGCCGATGCTCAGGTGAACCGAATCGGCCAGGAGTTACGGAGTTTGGCGGGATGCACGCTGACCGCCATGGTGGCAACGCCGCATGGCTACAGCATCGTGCAGATCGGTGACTCGCGCGTGTACCGGTTGCGCGACGGCCTGCTCGAACTGTTGACGACGGATCACACGATGGCTTGGCTCGGTGCCGTGCACGGTTGGTATCCGTTCGATTCTCAGCAGGCCGCGGCGGCGCGGTATCACCTGACCCGGTACGTCGGACGCGGCGGCGCTCCGGAACCCGACGTGCTCAGCGTGACGCTGCGACCCGGCGACCGTTATCTCCTGTGCAGCGACGGTGTATCCGAGCAGGTCGGCTACGACGATCTCCGGATCTTCCTCGGCCGCAACGCGGCAGCGCAAGCGATCGTCACCGATCTGCTGAAAGCCTGCGACCGAGCGGGCGGAAACGACAACGCTTCGGTCATCGTGCTCCGCGTCGACTGATCGACCGAAATCGGTTACCGCTGAACAGTTCCGGGTTCGATCACGCGATCTCGGCGGGCGCGGCCAAAGCGGCCTGCATCGCGACACCGTCTACATAGGAATGCTTTTCGCGCACCGCGCCGTTCTCGACCAGCACCAGATCGGCGAGATCCACGTCGACGGCGGCGCCGGTGATCGAGGTCCCGGTCAACTTCCACTGCACGACCCAGAAGTCCTCGCCGACCCGCAGATTGATCTGCTGGAACGTGAGATCGGGTACCAGCGCGAAGGTTTGGGCCGCCGAGGCGCGAATCTCATCGCGCCCGCGCGCCGGTTCACTACCCGAGTGCAGATGGAAAATCGAGTCGGGAGTGTGCAATTCGACGATCCGGTCGGGATCGCGATCGGCCCAGCAGGCGTGGTAGCGCTCGAACAGATCTCTGATGGCTGCAGACATGAGCAGAAGTCCCTCGCAAGATACAAACAGGATGACTGTATGTAAAGGTAGAATCGGTCGCCCCGTGCCGTGCCGGGATCGATGACGAAATCCGGTGCTGCCCTAGACTTCAACGTCGCCATGAACGCAGACCGCCGAACCCAAGCCGAACGCTCGGCCTCGACTCGTGGCGCGGTCATCCGCGCGGCGCGCGAACTGTTCGGCCGGCACGGATATGGCGCGGTCAGCACGGTCGCCGTCGCCGAGGCCGCAGGTGTCAGCCGCGGCGCGCTCTACCACCAGTTCGGTGAGAAGCGCGACCTGTTCGAGGCGGTCTTCGAGGACCTCGAACGCAGCCTGGTCGAGGTGATCGGCACCGCCGTCGCCGAGGCCCGCGCCGCCGACCCGGTCGCCGGCCTGATCGTCGGCTGCCTGGCCTGGCTGCAAGCCTCGACCGCCCCGGAGGTGCAACGGATCGCCCTCCTCGACGGCCCCGCCGTCCTCGGCTGGCGCCTGTGGCGCGAGATCGAACTCCGCCACACCATCGGCCTGGTCGAAAACGCCCTGGCCGGCGCCATCGCCGCCGGCCGCATCCGCCCCCAACCCGTCCGCCCCCTGGCCCTGCTCATCGTCGGCGCCCTCGACGAAGCCGCCCAATACCTCGCCCACTCCGAAGACGTCCCCACCGACACCCGCGCCCTCCACGCAGTAATCGAACAACTCATCTCCGGCCTAGCCGTCGACCCCGAACCTCGACAGCGCGGCTGAGGCTGCGCCAGGGAACGCTCGACGTACTGCCAAGGAATGGGCCGATGACTGCCAACGTTCCGGATTTACTTTTTGCCGTAACACGCGAGGGATAAAGTCCGTTGTGTTACAACACATTTGCCGCAGAAGGCGCTGGAATTTCAGGTTGCCGCGGCCTATCGGGAGGGTTTATATGCATATCAAAGCTCGGCGGCTCGCGCTGTCGGCAATTGTCATTGCGGCGTCGGCGATCACCTTGGGTTTTCCCACTGCGACCGCGGCTGCCGATCCAGGACGCTGCGGAGTTTCCGTGTCGAGTGGGATCGATACGGGGAAGCAGGTCGCGAGTTTCATCTATCTCATGCGTAACGACTGCTCGGTGGGTGCGAATTTCCGGGTCTACCAGTACACGCTCGGTCGGGACGCGCAGGCCGGGAACGGTCAGACCTGCAAGTGGGTCAACGCCCACGACACGGCGACCTTCTGGGATCCGGTCGGTGACCAGACATGGCAACCGCTCAGCTGCTGAAAACTGATCCACCCCAGAAGGAATGACAGTGAAAAACATCAAGCGCGTAGCCGCGTCGGTTGCCGGGATTACGGCAATCGCTGGAATCTTCGTCATCGCCGCACCGACCATCGCCCAGGCGGATCCCGGTCGCTGCGGGGTCTCCGTAGAAGGTCCGGCCAACTCCGGATCCCAATGGGCATACTTCGTTCGGAACGATTGCTCCAGCAATATTCAGGTCAAGGTTCACCTTTACAACCTCGACAAAGACACCTCGTGCCACTGGATTGTGCCCGGTGAAACGGTCGCCTTGTTCTCGAACTATATCGATAATAACTGGCAAGCGGTCGCTTGCTGAGGCCGATCGACCGCTGAGGATGCGTCGAGCTCGTCTCCGGCCGGCTCGACGCATCGGAGCGCCATGTCCAAGCGCTGACGGAGTACATCAAGGGTTGGCAGCCGTGATCCTGGCATTGGCAATGTGAGGTGAGCTTGTGTCGCTCTCACCACGCCAGTAAACGAATCACGGTGAGCGGGACCGGTCCGCAATGCGGGGCGCGCTTCTATCGTGGGCCACGCCACATATAAGCCGCCACGCATGACTAGCGCAGGGGACCAACCGATGACTGTGACCGACGAGTACCTGCAGAACAACGCTACCTACGCGAGCACCTTCACCGGGCCGCTGCCCTTGCCGCCGGCCAAGCAGGTCGCGGTGGTCGCGTGCATGGACGCCAGACTGAATGTCTATGGCGCGCTGGGTATCAACGAGGGGGAGTCGCACGTCATCCGCAACGCGGGCGGCGTGATCACCGCGGACGAGATCCGGTCGCTCGCGATCAGCCAGCGCCTGCTCGGCACTCGCGAGATCATCCTGATCCACCACACCGACTGCGGCATGCTGACTTTCACCGACGACGACTTCAAGTCCTCGATCCAGCAGGACGTCGGGATCAAGCCGGAGTGGGCCGCCGAGGCGTTCTCCGATCTGGAAACCGATGTGCGGCAATCGATTGCCCGCATCGTCGCCAGCCCGTTCGTGCCGCACAAGGACTCCATCCGCGGCTTCATCTTCGACGTGGCCACCGGCAAGCTGAACGAGGTGCTCGCCGACTGATCCGCACGCACGTCACGAGATCCGGGTCCACGGACCCGGATCTCGTCGTTTCACCACCCGACACGCCGCCCGGACACGCGCTCCCGACATGTCGGCTGCGTGACACGCGGCTGAACATGTGCCGCACGGCACCGGCCGTGATCGGCCGAACTGTCGCCCAGAGCCCCCTGAGCTGCACGAACGCTACCGGCCGGTAGACAAATCGGGCACCGAATATGGTTGCTATTGCGCTCGGATGTCCCTATCCTCAAGCGCGTGTCGATTCCCGCCGCCCGCCTCAGCGCAGCGCTCAATGTCGCAGACCGCGACAGCGCTGGGCTAATTCCGCTTACCGCGATGGTGGCGGCGCGGCGACTTCTCCTCGTAGTAACCCGCCGTAGCGGGGTCTGATTCGGACCGGCCCCCTCGCTGCGGGCTGAACGACTTGTTAGTGCTGGTCCCCTCTGTCAACTGAGCCACGACATTCCTCGGGAAGACCTACTTTCAAATGACAATCCTCACTCTCGATACCCATGCCTTCCATGCTGCCGCGCCCAAGGGCCTCCGGCACGAAAGCGCCGAACTCACCCCGGCGCAATTCCACGACCGCTACTGCGAGCACACCGGGCCGATTCGGCTCGGCGACTGGTCGCCAGCGGGTAGCCGCACCGCCGATTTCGCGGTGACGCTGGAATTCGCCGACCACCTGCGCACGGTCGTCGCGTCCGGCAGCCTCGTGGCGGCGATGACCTCGGCCCTCTACGAGGAGGGCTACCACGTCGAAATCCTGCAGTTCCACCAGCGTCGCACCAGCGAAGGCACCGCGACCTTCGTGCAGTGCGAATGCAACGGCAGGCGGGGCTGGGGTGCGGCACTGGCCGACGACAGCTCCGAATCGACCGTTCGCGCGATGATTGCCGGCGTCAACAAGCTCGGTAGCTGACCGACAACAAAAGGGCCGTTCCGCTCGGTTGAGCGGGACGGCCCTTTTCGGTTCGGCGAGATTACTGCTCGGCGCCGGCCTGCTGCTCGGCGAGCTGCTTGCGCACCTCGTCCATGTCCAGCTCCTTCACCTGGGTGACCAGGTCTTCCAGCGCGGCGGGCGGCAGGGCGCCGGGCTGCGCGAACACCAGCACGCCCTCGCGGAAGGCCATGATGGTCGGGATGGAGCGGATGTTGGCGGCGGCCGCGAGCCCCTGCTCGGACTCGGTGTCGACCTTGCCGTGCACGACATCGGAGTGCTTCTCCGAAGAGGCCTCGAAGGTCGGCGCGAAGCTCTTGCACGGGCCGCACCACTCAGCCCAGAAATCGACGAGTACCACGTCGTTTCCGGTGACTACCTCATCAAAATTCTGCTGGGTCAGCGTCTGGGTGGCCATGACGTCCTCTCGTATACGGTGTGCCAGCTACAACGCCGACAGTTCCCTATATCTTCCACGGCCGAAGGCGCGCGGACATTACTCACCCGCGATCATCGACCGTCCTTACTAGGGTTCTTCCCCGGCAAGCGCCGCCTGACACCCCGGGATCCGATCTCCAGAAAATAGCCATCCGCGAACACGCGGTGGGCCGGTGCGCCGACCCGCTCAGCGCGGCGCGAAGATGAGGCAGTGAACGAGTGTGGCGTGCGACCCATGACAACAGGGCCGAAGTCGTGACCGAATCGGCATTGCGGCTCGGCCTCATCGACGGCGACGGCATCGGACCGGAAGTCGTCCGCGCCGCTCGGCAGGTCGTCGACGAGGCCGTCTCGGCGGCCGGCGGCGCGCCGATCGACTGGGTGCCGCTGCTCATGGGCCACCGGGCCATCGAGGAACACAGCGACCCGCTGCCGGAATCGACGCTGACCGCGCTCGACGGCGTGGACGCCTGGATCCTCGGCCCGCACGACAACGCCGCCTACCCGGCCGAACACCGCACCGCGGTCGCGCCGGGCGGCGCAATTCGCAAGCGGTTCGGGCTCTACGCCAACATCCGCCCGGCCCGCGCGTTCACCGGCATCCGGGCGACCGCGCCGAAAATCGACCTGGTCATCGTGCGAGAGAACAGCGAAGGCTTCTACGCCGATCGCAACATGTTCGCCGGATCGGGCGAGTTCCGCCCGACCGAGGACGTCGCCATGATGGTCGGCGTGGTGACCAGGCAGGCCTGCGAGCGGATCGCCCACGAAGCGTTCCGGCTCGCCTCGGCCCGGCGCAAACGGCTGACCATCGTGCACAAGGCCAACGTGCTGCCGATGACCATGGGCCTGTTCCGCGACGTCTGCTATGAAATTGCCCACGCCTATCCGGGCGTCGAGGTCACCGACGAACACGTCGACGCCACGGCCGCCCATCTGGTCCGCGCCGCCGCCGACTACGACGTCCTGGTGACCGAAAACCTCTTCGGCGACATCCTCTCCGACCTCGCCGGCGAACTGAGCGGTTCGCTCGGCCTGGCCGCCTCGCTCAACTGCTCGGCCACCCACGCCATGGCACAGGCCGTGCACGGCGCGGCGCCCACCATCGCGGGGCACAACCGGGCCAACCCCGCCGCGCTGCAACTGTCCTCGGCAATGCTGTTGCGTTGGTTGGGGACTCGCGATAGCAAAAGCACACTGCTGCACGCCGCGGAGCGGGTAGAACGAGCCGTCGCGGCCACGTTCGAAGCGGGCATCGCCACCGCGGACCTGGGCGGACTGGCGTCGACCAGCGAGTTCACCGAACAAGTTTGTGCTAGGGTCCACCGCCGGTAGTCAGAGTGTGCTAGCCCGGAGTGTTCAGCAAGGAACGGATGAAAGTTCCGTTACTGTCCAGCACGAAGCGTCTCGGTCGCTTAGATTGCCAACGGGTGGTGACACCCGGGTTTCTTGAATCCGAAATGTGGAGGGCTGCTGTGTCTGTTCGATCGGTTCTTGGCAGGCGCGCCCTGCAGGCGGTGTGCGTACTCGCCGTAGGCGCACTTGCCCTGACGGGCTGTAGTAATTCCGAAGACTCCGGACCAGCGGTCGAGAAGGTGAAGGTCGACAAGGTCGACTCCATCGCGGCGCAGCTCCCCGACAAGATCAAGCAGTCCGGCAAGCTCGTTGTCGGCGTCAACGTTCCGTACCAGCCCAACGAGTACAAGGACCCGAGCGGCAAGATCGTCGGCTATGACGTCGACTTGATGGATGCCGTCGCCGCCACCCTGGGTGTGAAGGCCGAGTACCTCGAGTCCGCCTTCGAGAAGATCATCCCGACGATCCAGGCCGGCACCTACGACGTGGGCATGTCCTCGATCACCGACACCAAGGAGCGCGAAGCGCAGGTCGATTTCGCGACCTACTTCAACGTGCGCACCCAGTGGGCGCAACAAAAGGGCAAGCCGATCGACCCGGACAACGCCTGCGGCAAGCGGGTGGCGGTGCAGGCCACCACCATCCAGGACACCGACGAGCTCCCGGACAAGAGCAAGAAGTGCGTCGCCGAAGGCAAGCCCGCCATCGACATCAAGTCGTTCGAGGAGCAGAGCGCCGCGACCAACGCGCTGGTGCTCGGCCAGGTCGACGGCATGGCCGCCGATCTGCCGGTGACCGTGTACGCGATCCAGAAGAGCGACGGCAAGATCGAGAAGTCCGGCGCGGCGTACGGTGCCGCCCTCTACGGCTGGGCCACGCCGAAGGGCTCGCCGCTGGCCGCCGTGTTGCAGAAGGCCGTGCAGAGCCTGATCGACAACGGCAAGTACCTGGAGATCGCCAAGAACTGGGGCGTCGAGGAAGGCGCACTCACCAAGTCGGTCGTCAACGGCGCAACGAGCTGATCGATGACGTCGAACGAAACCATGCCGGAGCCCGGTGACCCCGGGCCCGGCGGGGCAGACCTATCCCAGGAACCGGAACCGATCAAAGCGGTTCCGCTGCGCAGGCCCGGCCGGTGGATCGCCGCCGCGGTCATCCTGGTTCTCGTCGGACTCTTCATCTACGGCGCCGCGACGAACGACGCCTACCAGTGGTCGACCTACCGCAAGTACCTGTTCGACAGCAGGATCGTCAACGGTGCGGTGGTCACCCTCGAACTGACCGTGCTCGCCATGGCGATCGCCGTCTCGCTGGGCACGTTGCTCGCGGTCATGCGGTTGTCCCCGAA
Organism: Nocardia colli; assembly: GCF_008704205.1. Lineage (GTDB taxonomy): Bacteria > Actinomycetota > Actinomycetes > Mycobacteriales > Mycobacteriaceae > Nocardia > Nocardia colli. The sequence goes on from NZ_VXLC01000033.1 coordinate 31,254, forward strand.
CCCGGTGCTCCGCGCCGCGGCCTGGGTGTATCTCTGGATCTTCCGTGGCACACCGGTTTTCGTGCAGTTGGTGTTCTGGGGCCTGTTCCCCTCGCTGTACAAGCACATCGTGCTCGGCATCCCCTGGGGCCCGCACCTGATCGACCTGGACGTGCAGAGCATGCAGGCGGCGTTCACCTTCGCGGTGATCGGCCTCGGCCTCAACGAGGCCGCCTACATGGCCGAAATCGTCCGTGCCGGAATCAATTCCGTCGGTGAAGGGCAGCGCGAGGCGTCGACCGCGCTGGGCATGTCCTGGAGCCTGACCATGCGCAGGACCGTGCTGCCACAGGCCATGCGGGTGATCATCCCGCCGACCGGCAACGAGCTCATCGGCATGCTGAAGACCACCTCGCTGGTCACCGCACTCCCGCTGAGCACCGACCTCTACGGCCGCGCCCGCGAGATCTACGGGGTGAACTTCCAGCCGATTCCGCTGCTGCTGGTCACCGCGACGTGGTACCTCGCGATCACCAGCGTGCTGATGGTCGGGCAGTACTACCTGGAGCGCTACTACTCGCGCGGCCTGTCCCGGCAGCTGACCGGCAAGCAATTGCAGGACCTTGCCGACGCCCAGACGATTGTGAAGGCGAAATGAGCACGGACAGCGTCAAAGACGCTCAACCCATGATCCTCGCCGACCGGGTCTGCAAGAACTTCGGCGCATTGCAGGTACTCAAAGGCGTCTCGCTGGAGATCGGCCGCGGCGAGGTGCTGTGCGTGATCGGGCCTTCCGGCTCGGGCAAGTCCACCTTCCTGCGCTGCATCAACCACCTCGAAGAGGTCAACGCCGGCCGGCTCTACGTGGACGGCGAACTCGTCGGCTACGAGGAGAAGAACGGCAAGCTCTACGAGCTGCACCCGCGCGAGGCCGCCCGGCAGCGCCGCGAAATCGGCATGGTGTTCCAGCATTTCAATCTGTTCCCGCATCGCACGGTGCTGGAGAACGTGATCGAGGCGCCGACCCAGGTCAAGAAGGTGCCCAAGGCCGAAGCGGTGGCCAAGGCGCAGGAGCTGCTCGATCGAGTCGGCTTGGCGGAGAAGGCGAATGCCTATCCGGCGCAGCTGTCCGGCGGGCAGCAGCAGCGGGTCGCCATCGCCCGCGCGCTGGCCATGGACCCCAAGTTGATGCTGTTCGACGAGCCCACCTCGGCGCTCGACCCTGAACTGGTCGGCGAGGTGCTCCAGGTCATGCGCGAGCTGGCTCAGTCGGGTATGACCATGGTCGTGGTCACGCACGAAATGGGTTTCGCGCGTGAGGTTGCCGACAAGCTGGTCTTCATGGACGGCGGTGTGATCGTGGAGGCAGGTGCGCCGCGCGAGCTGCTGGCCAACCCGCAACACGAACGCACTCGAGCATTCCTGTCCCGGCTGCTCTAGGGCGGCCGTTCCAGGGGCCTGTACGTCTCACCGAGCGTCCATGCGGTCCGCGGGGTCCAATTTGCCCTTGCGAACCGCATGGGCGCTCTGTGCGTCTCACAGGGCGTTGCGAGCCATGTGACGGATTCAGGTGGTGGGGCGCGAAGTACTCGCTTTGCCGCCCAAGGCGATACGTAGTTGGCCCAGCAGCACTTTGGCGGCCGGCCCTGCCGGACGGTCGGTACGCCAGACCAGAGCGAGTCGCCCGCGCAGCTCGGGTTGCGTGATCCGGATCGTGCGGACGCCGAACGCTTTTGCCTCGTCCGGCGTGAGCCCGGGCACGACGGCGGTGCCGAGGCCTCGGGAAGCGAGTTGGAGCAGCAGCGGGGGAGCGGCGGCTTCGAACGCGACGTTCGGTACGAATCCCGCTGCCGCGCAGGAGCGTTCGAAGACGCCGCGGAGTCCGGTGCCGGGCGGCAGGCAGATCAGCGAGTGATCGCGGAGTTCGATCAACGGGATGTCCTCGCCGAGCGTCCGATCGCCGGCGGCGACCGCGGCCACCACCGCGGTTTCCAGCACCACATCCACTCCGATGCCGGAATCCATTGGTGCCCCGGTCATTCCGATCAACGCGACGTCCAACTCGCCTCGGCTCAGTGCGGCGAGCATCTGTTCCGAGGTGTCCTCGGTGAGGCTGATGCCGACCTCCGGATGGTCGTCGTAGAAGTCGGCGAGGACGGACGCGACGTCGAGCTCCTCGGTCGCGGCGCCGGAGATCAGCCCGACCCGCACATGCCCGCGCAGCAGCCCGGCGAACTCGTCCACGGTCTCGGTGATGCGCTCGGTCGCGTCGAGCGCGGCCCGTGCGTGCTTCAACACCGCCGCCCCGATCTCGGTCGGTGTCACCGTGCGCCCGCCGCGATCGAGCAGTTGCTGCCCGAGCTCGCGTTCCAGCTGACGGATCTGCGCGCTCAACCCGGGCTGCGCCAGGTGCAGGCGGGCGGCGGCCCGGGTGAAGTTGGCTTCCTCCGCCACGGTGACGAGATAGCGGAGCTGACGCAGTTCCATAACTGATGATTCTAGCTTCCAGAAGAACTATCTGTTGTACTTCTAGATCAGCGCGGAGCATCGTCGAAGGCATGGCAAACAACGCAGAAAACCTCACCGACACCTTCACCGGCCCCGTCTTCCGCCCGGGTGACGCCGGATATGACGAGGAGATCGCCGGCTTCCAGACCGCCTACGCGCACCGGCCCGCGCTGGTCGTCGGCGCGGTGCACGCTGAGGATGTCCGCGCCGCGGTGGAATACGCTGCGCGCCAGGGTCTTCCCGTCGCGGTGCAGGCGACCGGGCACGGGCTGTCGGTCGCGGCCGACGGCGGCGTGCTGATCAGCACCCGCCGCATGACCACCCTCGAGATCGACCCCGACACCCGCACCGCCCGCATCGGCGCCGGAGTCCGCGCCGGCGCCCTGGTCGAGGCGGCCGCGGCACACGGACTCGCGCCATTGAACGGCTCCTCGCCGTCGGTCGGCGTGATCGGCTACCTGCTCGGCGGCGGAATCGGCCTGCTGGCAAGGGAATTCGGCTACGCCGCCGAGCAGGTCCTGGCCGTCGAACTGGTCACCGCCGACGGCCGGGTGCGCAGGCTCGTCCCCGGCGACGAACTGTTCGGCGCGGTCCTCGGCAGCGGCGGCAACTTCGGCGTGGTCACCGCGCTCGAGCTGGGCCTGCTGCCGGTCACCGAGGTCTACGGCGGCCAGCTCATGTTCGACACCCCGCTGGTCGAGCAGGCGCTGGATGTCTGGAAGCAGTGGACCACAACGGTTCCCGACGAACTGACCTCAACCGTCGCCATGCTGGCTTTCCCTGACATCCCGCAGGTCCCCGCCCCGCTGCGCGGCCGCTACGTCGCCTCGTTCCGCATCGCGTTCAACGGTCCCGCCGCGGAAGGCGAGCGCCTGGTCGCTCCGCTGCGCGCGGTGGGCGATCGCCTGAAGGACGACCTGCGGACGATGCCCTACACCGAATCGCACACCATCCACAGCGACCCCGACCACCCGCACGCCTACGCCGCGACCAACGCGCTGCTCAGCGAGCTGAACGGAGAAACGTTGTCCGCCTTGCTCGCCGCCGCAGGCCCGAACTCCGGCGCCGACGCGGTCGTCGACATCCGCCACCTCGGCGGCGCACTGAGCCACCCGAGCCGGACCGGCACCGTCGTCGACCATCGCGACGCCGCCTACATCGTCCGCGTCATCACCGACCCCGACGACGACACCGCCGCCAAGGACAAGATCCGCACCGCCCTCGCCCCGTGGACCATCGGACACAGCCTCAACTTCCTCTACGGCGCGGGCGCCGACGCCGACGAGGCTCAGACCCGGGCCGGCTACACCGCCGACACCTACCCCCGCCTCGCGGAACTGAAGGCAAAGTACGACCCGCACAACATGTTCCGCTTCAACCGCAACATCCGCCCGGCCGCCCGCTGATCCGTCGCCCCGGGAACCTCTCCTCCAGCGAGGTTCCCGGGGGGTTTTTCGGTAGTGCCTCGGCCACCGCTCGTCTGCTATCTTCGTGATATCACTTTGATACTTGGAGGATGTCATGAAGCTTCGGCCCGCATTACACGTCAACGGCTTCTTGGTGCTGGTGACGTGGCTGGTGCTCACCCTCGTCTTCGGTGGCGCGGCCGCGCTCGGCTACGTCGCGATGGCGCAGAATCACAACGTGCCCGCGCTGGTCGGCGCGATCGTCGCCAGCTTCCTGGTGCTCGTGCTGCTGCTGTCCGCGACCGGCCTCATCGTGGTCAACCCGAACGAGGCCCAGGTCGTCCAGTTCTTCGGCCGGTACATCGGTTCGGTGAGCGAGCCCGGCTTCTTCTCCGTGCTGCCGCTGACCGACCGCAAGCGAATCTCGTTGCGCGTGCGTAACTTCGAGACACAGAAGCTGAAGGTCAACGACGCCGACGGCAACCCGGTCGAGATCGCCGCCGTCGTGGTCTACCGCGTGATCGACAGCTTCAAGGCCGCGTTCGCCGTCGACGACTACGAGGAGTACGTGCAGACCCAGTCCGAGGCCGCGGTCCGCCACCTCGCCACCACGCACCCCTACGACTCGCACGACAACACCCGCACCAGCCTGCGGGACGGCGCCGAGGTGGCCGAGGAACTCACCGTCGAACTGCGCGAGCGCACCCTGCTGGCCGGCATCGAGGTGCTGGAGGCCCGCATCACCCACCTCGCCTACGCGCCGGAGATCGCCCAGGCGATGCTCGTTCGTCAGCAGGCCGCCCAGGTGGTCGCCGCCCGCACCCAGATCGTCGAGGGCGCGGTCGGCATGGTCGGTCTCGCGCTGGACAAGCTGACCGAGCAGGGCGTGGTGGAACTGGACGAGGAGCGCCGCGCCACCATGGTCTCGAACCTGCTGGTCGTCCTCTGCGGTGATCGAGCCATCCAGCCCGTCGTGAACACCGGCTCCCTCTACAACTGAGCGGCGACGCCATGGCTGAGCGCAAGAAGCTCCTGCTACGGCTCGACCCGGCCATTCACGAGGCGATCGCCAAGTGGGCGGCCGACGACCTACGCAGCATCAACGCCCAGATCGAATACGCCCTGCGGCTGGCGCTCGAGCAGGCCGGCCGCAAACCGAAGTAGCCCTTGATCCATCGGCATCGAATTCGCACCCTCTCTCCGGATTCGCACTGACTTCAGCGCCTTGAAGCGAGTGCCGATCCAGAGAGAGGGTGCGGACTTTCCTGACCGGAGGGGGTGGATACGGTGGGGTGTGCCGATTTCGTTCGATACCACCGGGCTTCAGCCGATCGACAGCAACTCGTGGCGCGATCCGGGTACCGGGGACATCGTGACAATGAACTATTTCGACCTGGTTCCGGATCTGCCTGCGCCATTGGACGACGTGGACGTGTTGCGGCGCGGGCTCGCGGAACGGTCCGCCGAATCCGGGTGCCTGATCGAGGCTTTCGTCATCTGGGTCGACCACGAGCCCGCATTGCTGCGGATGGAGAAGTTCCCGCTGCCGAATCAGCAGCACGGTCTGGCATTCGTCGCGTCGATCATCGTGCCGAAGGACCGGTGCAGCGCGGTCTTCCAGATCCTCTGCCCGGAGACCGGCACCACCGGCGTCCGCGAGGCCGTACTGATGACCCAGATCGGCTACGAAAACATGTTCCCGCCGCACCCGTACGCGCCGGGCCTCAGCGGCCGGCTGCCTTACCACGCCGCCGACGAAATCCGCTGGGACGACCAATTCCCCGACCATCCTTTGACCCGAGCCCGCCGCTGGGTAACCCGCACGGTCCCCACCGCCCGCCTGGCCCCCGGCTTCGCCGCCCTACCCCCCTTCGCCGGCCCCCTGCGCACCTGACTTCCGAGCCGTCGTAAGTCGCCGCACGCCTTTTGATTTCCCGCACCGAAAATCGCATGCAAATTTCGGTGCGGGAAATCAGAAGCCGTGCGTCTGTTTGGCTATGCGGGCTTCTCGGTGATGAAGATGGCGGTGCCGGGGAAGATTTCGCCGCGTAGTGGGCTCCACTGGCCCCATTCGCGGTCGAGCCATTCCGGCCAGTCCGGTTCCACGATGTCCACCATCAGTAGCCCGGCTCCGACGATCTCGCGCACGCGGTCGCCGACTGTGCGGTGGTGTTCGACGTAGGTCGGTTCGCCTTCTGCGTCGACCTCTACATACGGCGTGCGATCGAAGTAGGGGATAGCGGCGGTCAGCCCGGCCGGACCGGGATCGTCGGGGAAGATCCACCGCATCGGATGGTTCACCGAGAACACCCACCGGCCGCCGGGGCGCAGCACCCGAGCCACCTCACTCATCACCTGAGCCGAATCGGCGACGAACGGGATCGCGCCGAATGCCGAGCAGGCGAGGTCGAAGGATTCGTCGGCGAACGGCAGCGTCTCCGCGCCCGCCTGGATCAGCGGCACCTGCGGCCCGCCGCGTTCCATCGCGGCCCGGCCCCGCTCCAGCATCCCCATCGAGAGGTCGAGCCCGACCGGATGCGCTCCCTGCCCGGCCAGCCAGCGCGCGCACGGCGCCGAGCCGCAGCCGATCTCCAGGATCCGCTTGCCCGCGAGCTCGCCGAGGAAGTGCATGTCGCCCTCGTGCAGTCCCTCCGGGCACCAGACGAATTCGCCGTCTGGGGAATCCACGCCGAGGAAATCCGCGTGCGTCTCGTGGTACTGCCCGGCGTCGGCATCCCACCAGCGGCGACTGGCCTGCTGACTAGCGGCGGAGCCGATTCGGGCGCGCGAAGTTCCCGCGGTCCCGAGCAGTGTGTTTGCATATGCATGGCGATCTTCCGACACGCCGTCAGCGTATCCCGGTGTGGCGACCGGACCGGTTTGCCCGGCCGGACCAAGGTCGCGTACGCTGAACGCGCGAGTGCCTTAGGTACAGCCGTACCGGAGTCAATCACCCGCTGAGTTTCATGTGCGTTACGTGCGGTACGTTCCTAGTGTCCGTCTTCACACCAGCGCGGTGAATTCGCCAGCGTACCGAAAGTTCCAATGTCCGCAACCGACCACAATCCGTCCGGAGCAAACCGACATATGCCCACCACCGTCACCTCGCCGCAGGTAGCCGTCAATGACATCGGCTCCGCCGAGGATTTCCTCGCCGCCATCGACGCCACGATCAAGTACTTCAATGACGGCGACATCGTCGAAGGAACCATCGTCAAGGTCGACCGCGACGAGGTCCTGCTCGACATCGGTTACAAGACCGAAGGCGTCATCCCTTCCCGCGAACTCTCCATCAAGCACGATGTCGACCCGAATGAGGTCGTTTCCGTGGGTGATGAGGTCGAGGCTCTTGTTCTCACCAAGGAGGACAAGGAAGGCCGCCTGATCCTGTCGAAGAAGCGGGCTCAGTACGAGCGCGCGTGGGGCACGATCGAGGAGCTCAAGGAGAAGGACGAGGCCGTCAAGGGCACCGTCATCGAGGTCGTCAAGGGCGGCCTGATCCTCGACATCGGTCTCCGCGGCTTCCTGCCTGCCTCGCTCGTCGAGATGCGTCGGGTCCGCGACCTCCAGCCGTACGTCGGCAAGGAGATCGAGGCCAAGATCATCGAGCTGGACAAGAACCGCAACAACGTGGTCCTGTCCCGCCGCGCATGGCTCGAGCAGACCCAGTCCGAGGTCCGCAGCGAGTTCCTGCACCAGCTGCAGAAGGGCCAGGTCCGCAAGGGTGTGGTCTCCTCGATCGTCAACTTCGGTGCCTTCGTGGACCTGGGTGGCGTCGACGGCCTGGTGCACGTCTCCGAGCTGTCCTGGAAGCACATCGACCACCCGTCCGAGGTTGTCGAGGTCGGCACCGAGGTCACCGTCGAGGTGCTCGACGTCGACCTGGATCGCGAGCGGGTTTCGCTGTCGCTCAAGGCGACTCAGGAAGACCCGTGGCGTCAGTTCGCCCGGACCCACGCGATCGGCCAGATCGTGCCCGGCAAGGTCACCAAGCTGGTTCCGTTCGGTGCGTTCGTGCGCGTCGAAGAGGGCATCGAGGGCCTCGTCCACATCTCCGAGCTGGCCGAGCGCCACGTGGAGGTCCCGGACCAGGTTGTCGCCGTCGGCGACGACGCGATGGTCAAGGTCATCGACATCGACCTGGAGCGTCGCCGGATCTCGCTGTCGCTGAAGCAGGCGAACGAGGACTACCACGCCGAGTTCGACCCGTCGAAGTACGGCATGGCCGACAGCTACGACGACCAGGGGAACTACATCTTCCCCGAGGGCTTCGATCCCGACACCAACGAGTGGCTCGAAGGCTTCGACAAGCAGCGCGAAGAGTGGGAAGGCCGGTACGCCGAGGCCGAGCGTCGCCACAAGATGCACACCGCTCAGATGGAGAAGATGGCGGCCGACGCCGCGGCCGAGGCCGCTAACGGTGGCGGCTCCTCGAACTACTCCTCCGAGAGTGGTTCGCAGGCTTCGTCTTCCTCCTCCTCCAGCTCGTCCGAGTCGGCCGGCGGTTCGCTGGCCAGCGACGCGCAGCTGGCTGCTCTGCGGGAGAAGCTCTCCGGCAACGCCTGATAGGCACGTGTGACGAAGGCCCCGGTCCACTGGACCGGGGCCTTCGCCCGTTTCGGGGTGGAGTTGGCGTTTTCCGGAGTGGGCTCCCGGTATTCTGAACGGTGATGTCCGATGCCGCTGTTGAGCTTCCGTCCACGTCCTGGGAGCGCAGGAAGATCGAGGCGATGAGCCGGATCCAGCGGGTCGCGCTGGATCTCTTCGACGCGCACGGGTACCGGAACGTGACGATCGAGCGGGTCGCGGCCGCGGCCGAGGTGTCGCCGAGCTCCGTCTACCGCTACTTCGGCACCAAGGAAATGCTCGTCCTCTACGACGAGGCGGACCCGAAAATCCTGGACGCGGTCCGCACCGCAGGCGGAACCACCGCCGTCGAACCCGCGGACCTGATCGCCGTCGCCCGGATGCTGCTGCCGCTGCTGACCGAATCGCTGCTGACCGAGGAGGCGGAGCACCGGATCCGGCAGCGGCTGCAATACACCGCGGCGATCCCGGAGATCAAGGCCGGCCAGACCAAGCAGATGCGCGAACTCGAGGATCAGTTCCGGACGTTGTTCGCCGAACGAACCGGCTTCGACCCCAACGAGTTACGCGTGCGGATGGCCGCGGCCACCGCAGTCTGGGGTTGCGTGGCGGCGCTGGACCATTGGGCCGGAAAGGGTTTCGCCGGACGGCTGAAGGCGGTCTACACCGAGGCCATCATCTCGATCATCGATCAGATCGAGATGATGTTCCGGTAGTCGCCCGGAGCTTCGGCAGCCACCAGTTCCAGCGGCCGAACAGTCGCATGAACGCGGGCACCAGCACCAGGCGCACCAGCACCGCGTCGATTGCGATGGCGACGGCCAGCGCGAAGCCGATCTGCTTGAGCTCCAAGACATTCGCGGTCACGAAGCTGGCGAAGACGGCGACCATGATCGCGGCCGCCGCGGTGATCGGCCGGGCCGTGCGTTGCAGACCGTCGGCGACCGCCGCCGCGTTGTCGTGGTGCACATCCCAGTGCTCTTTCATCCGGCGGATGAGGAACACCTCGTAGTCCATCGACAGGCCGAACAGCACCGCGAAAACCAGCATGGGCAGGTAGATCTGGAGGAACCCACTGCTGTGGAAGCCGAGCGCGGACTCGCCGATGCCGTGCTGGAAGACCGCGACCGTAATACCTAGGGCCGCACCGGTGGCCAGCAGATTCAGCAGAATTGCCTTGAGCGCCAGCACGATACTGCGGAACGCGACGACCAGGAAGGCGAGCGAGACCGCGAGCACCAGGGCGATCACCCACGGGAATCGGCCGGTAATCCGTTGGGACACATCGACGAACAATGCCGTCGTGCCGCCGACCTTGACCTCCGCGTCGCCGAGAGACGCTGCGCGGGAACGTAGATCGGTGACCAGGTCGGTGGCGGCCGTCGAGCCGAATGCCGCGCGGGGGACGACGGCGGCGAGCATCCGGCCGTCCGCGTACTGCGGCAGCACCGTGGCGATCCGGTCGTCGTGGGCGAGTTCGCCGATGAACCGATCGGCCTCGGCGCGGGCGTCGCTGGTCAGCGGCGACGCGTCGGCGCCGGTCGCGACCACCTCGATCGGTGCGAGCAGACCCGGGATGAAGTTCTGTTCGACGAGGGCGATCGCCTGCCCCGAGGGACGGTCGGCGAGCGCGTCGGTCCCGACGTCGACGCCGTAGCGAAGGCCGGTGAGCGGCGACGCCGCTGCCAGCAAGAGTGCGACGCCGACCGCGCCGAACAGCACGGGCCGTGCCATCACGAGGTGCGCCCACCGCGCCCAAGCGCTGGACGCCGTTGTCGATCGAACCTCCGCCGGCCGCAGTCGTTCGGGCAGCGCACCGCGATTCACCGCCGGGCCGAGCGTCGCGAGCAGCGCGGGCAGCAACGTGAACGCGCCGGTCATCGTCGCGATCACCGCGGTGACCACGCCGACGGCGATCCCGTTCAACATCGGCAACCCGACCACCGCCAGCGAGCACAGCGAGATCATCACGATGAGTCCCGACGCGAGAACCGTGCGTCCGGTGGTGTCCATCGCCGCGCCGACGGCTTCCTCGATCGCGTTGCGATCCCGTCGGTTTCGCACGCCCCGCCGAGTCAGTTCCTCGTTGAATCGGCTGACGATGAACATCGCGTAGTCGATCGCGGTGCCGGTGGCGATCATCGTCGCCACCGACAGCACCAGGGAGTCGAAGGCGAGAAACGTCGTCAGGCCGAAGAGCACGCCGACCGCGATCGCGATCCCCGCCGCGGTCACCGTGATCGGCAGCAGCGCGGCGGTCAGCGCCCCGAGCGCCAGCACCAGCAGCACCGTCGCGACCGGAATGCCGAGGGTTTCGGCGCGCTGTAGATCGCTGGTCTCGATCTGCATCAACTCGTCCTGAATCGGTGCATACCCGGTGAGCATGACCTGGACCTGCGCCCCGGGCCCGGTCTCCACCGCAGACCGCAACCCCTGCACGATCCGCACCCGCTCGGCGATCTCCCCATCCACGCCGACGATGCCGAAAGCCGTTCGCCGATCAGCGGATATCTGCGCGGCATTCCCATCGAACGGCCCGATCGCCCCCGCGATCCCCGGCGTCTGCCGGGCAATACCGACAACCCGATCGATCGCCGCACGGAACTCCGGCGTATCGACGCTGCCCGCCTCCGAGTGAAAAACAATCAAATCCTGTTCGATCCCGAACCGCGAAAAATGCTCCGCGACAAGCTGATCAACCGCTACCGAATCCGACCCCGGCACAGAGTAATCAGGCGTCCCCAGCCGCGAGTGCAGCGCCGGATAAGCAGCCCCACACACCACCACAAGCAACAACCAAACCCCCAACACAACCTTCCGACGCCGGGCCATCACAACACCCCACCGCCCAGCCGCCCCCCACCGCCGCGTCGGATGTTCCGCCCGTTCGAGGATCGCCGCCATCGCCCCTCCAGAGTCCACTACCTGATAGTCACTATCAGATTCTGTGGGCAAGCATACGAACGCCGGAGGAAAATTAGCAAGGGACTGTCACTTACCCGACCTAGCCGAGAGGTCAACACGACGCCCGCACACCGCCGCAGGTCGACTATCGAGCGGCGCGAGCCAGCCGCACACCTCCTGATCTCCCGCACACCGCCTCGCCGCCCTGACACCCGTGCGTATGCCAGAAGGTGTGCGGCAGTAGTTGGCCGAAGCCGTGTGTGATGGCTGCCGCCAGCGGTCTCGGCGCCGATTGTCGAGCGGGCGTGGATAGCCGCACACCTTCTGATTTCCCGCACACAGACTTGCCGCCCTGACACGCGTGCGTGTGTCAGAAGGTGTGCGGCTGTGCGAAAGGCCTGCGGCCAGTGCGGATAGTCGCCGACCTGGGTGCTGGTCGAGCGCCTTTGGTGTCGGCCGCACTCTTCTGATCGCCGCACGCGGACTCGCCGGGCTCAGCCGCATGCCTTCTGATCTCGGCACGCAGACTTACCGGGCTGACGCGCGTGCGCGTGTCAGAAGGTGTGCGGCAGTAGTTGGCCGAGGCCGTTCGCGGTAGCAGCCCCGGCCCCGGCGCCGAGCGGGCGCAGGCAGCCGCACACCTTCTGATTTCTCGCACACAGACTTGCCGCCCTGACACGCGTGCGTGTGTCGGAAGGTGCGCGGGTGTGCGAAAGGCCTGCGGCCCAGTGCGGATAGTCGCGACCTGAGTGCTGGGCAAGCGCCTTGGTGTCGCCTGCATTTCTTCTGATCGCCACATGCGGACTCGCCGGGCTGACACGTGTGCGCATTTCGGAAGGCGTGCGGCTGTAGCAGCTGGGCTAGCGACGTCGAAGATCACCGCCGGTCGCTCCAGTCTGGATCGCCAGCAGCAGAGTTAGCCGCACGCCTTCTGATTTGCCGCACTGGGACTCGCCGGCCTGACACGCGTGCGTATGTCAGAAGTAGTGCGGCTGCGCGTGGATCACCTTCCCCGCTGGGCCCGCCGGCGGTGGGGGCGGTGGATTCCGCTGCGGGACGGTTTGGTTGTGCCGCGTCGTACCACCGGTGTGGTGGCCGGGGGTTCTGCCTGCTCGTTCGGGGCCTTGACCTGTGCGGTGGTGAGTGCGACGACCTGGATTTGCTCCAAGCGCAGGCCCAGGCCGGCGAGGCGGGCGATTACGCCGAGGCGGTGTTCTGGTAGGCCGGGGCGAATCGGGAGCGGTTCCCGTCTTGGCCTGCGGAGGACGTAAGTCCGGCGGTCGGCGTCGAATTCGATCGGGGCGCCGTCGCGCACCGCGCGGTAGGCGTCCAGGTCCAACTCGAGATGCCGGATCGGGTCGATCATCAAGGCGTCGATCAGCCGTTCGGCATGTGCGAGGCGCATGTCGCGGTCGGGCGGATCGAGGTATTCCACCCGCTCGGTGACCCGGCGCCGGTAATCGTCGGCGGCGGAGCGCAGCAGGTGCCGATGCCGTTCGATCTCAGCCGCCAGCTCAACCAGCCGGTCGACGTCGATCTGCATCGGGTCACGCGGGTCGGGCATCGAAGCTGGAACGTCAGGCATTGCGCCTCCTCGGTCGAGTTGCCAATTACCTTGGGCAGCAACTCGATCGACGTCCGACCTGTATCTATTGTGGCAGAGGGGTACGACAGGTTTCAGTAGCCGACGGTGAACCGGCGCTGGAGGAAGCGCGGCTGCTCGACCTCGTCGAGGAGTGCGACGGCGAGATCCTCGGCGGACAGATCGCCGGCGCCGCCGAGGAGCAACTGGTCGCCGCCGACGCGGAAGCGACCGGTGCGCTCACCGGGTTCGATCCGGCCAGAGGACGGGCTGAGGTAGGTCCAGTGGCGATTGGACAGCCGGTAGACATTCAAGGCCGACCGCAGCGCACGCACCACCTCGACATACTCGGCGGGAACTTCGAGATCCTCGGTGAGGGTGCGGACGAACGCCTCGCCGGTGTCGACCAATTGCATGCCGGGGGAGATCTCCAGACTGCCCGCGCCGCCGACGGAGATCACCCGGGTCCGCGGATGACGCTCCAGCGCGCTGACCATCGCCTCCGCCCCGACGACGAAATGGTGTGCGTTGGTGATGGTGTCGGCGATGCCGTGCCCGGCGTTGACCGCGCTGATCACCACATCGAGACCGCCGATCGCCCCCGCGATGCTGTCCGCGTCGAGCCAGTCCGCCACCTTCCAGGACACACCCCCTCGCTCGGCGGGGAACCGCGAGGCATCCCTGCTGAACGCGGTCACCCGATGCCCGCGCCGCGTCGCCTCCGCGACGGCCCGACCGCCGATGACACCCGTCGCCCCGAAAATCCCGATCTCCACGATCCACTCCCTAAACATTGTTCAGTTACTACACGCCGTTCAGTAACGACACGGGAGATAGTAGTCAAACGCTGTAGAGTGTCAACCGTGGTGGAGGTCGTGCGGAGTCGCCGAGAACGCATGCGCGAGCAGGCGTCCGGTGAAATCAAGGACATTGCGCTGCGGTTGCTGGCCGAGGGCGGCCCGGACGCGATCTCGTTGCGCGCCATCGCCCGCGACATGGGCATGACCGCCGGCGCGATCTACGGCTACTACGCCACCCGCGACGACCTGATCACCACCCTGATCTCCGATGTCTACAACGCACTGGTCGACCGGGTCGAGGCGGCCCGCGACGCGATCCCCGCGGGCGACCCGGGCGGGCGCATCGTTGCCTGGGGCGAGGCGGTACGCGATTGGGCGATCGCGCATCCCGCCGAGTTCCGGCTCGTCTACGGCGACCCGGTCCCCGGTTATCAGCCGCCGCCGGGTGGCCCGGCCGCTGTCGCGGAAGCCCGTGCCTGCACGGGCCTGGTCGGCCTGACCGCCGCCGCCTGGCCGCACGCGGAACAACGCCAAACCCTCGGCGACACAACGTGGTCCGAGTTCGACCCGGGTCTCGTCGAGCACGTCCGCGGCGATTTTCCCGATCTGCCACCCGCGGCCCTCGCCCTCGCGCTGCGCATGTGGGGCCGCATGCACGGCCTGGTCGCGCTCGAGGTCTACGGCCACCTGGTGCCCCAATCCCGTGACCCCGCAAAGCTTTTCCACGCCGAGATGCTGGACCTCGTCCGCTCGCTCGGGCTGTAGCCGGTGAGCGATCTCGTGGCCACCGCCGGGAAACTGGCGCCGGTGGCGCTGGTCTTCGGCGCCGGAGTGGTCTTCGCGCGGCGCAAGATCATCGGTGCGGAGGTGTCGAAGGCGTTCTCCGAGTTCGCCTTTCTGTTCGCGATCCCGTGCTACCTGGTCGGCTCGCTCTACTCGAGCGATCTGGGCCGGCTGTTCGATCCGCGCGCCATCGCCGCGTATCTCGTCACCGCGCTGCTCGGCATGGTGGCCGTCGGGTGGTGGTCGCGGCGGGTGACCGGGGCCGATGCGCGCGGCGTCGCGCTGCGCGTCATGGCGGGCGTGCAGGTCAACACGACCTACTTCGCGATTCCGGTGTTCGTGCTGCTGTTCGGCGATGTCACGCCGATCTTCCCGATCATTCTGTTGCAGGTCTGCGTGCTCACCGTCGTCGTCATCGCGGTGATGGAATTCGGTGCCGGACAAGCGGATCCGGACAAGCCGGCGAGCGGCGCGGTGCTGCGCGGGGTGCTCGCGGCACTGGCGACGCCGATCGTCGTGGCCTGCTACCTCGGCATCGGCGCGAACGTCGCGAAGGTGCCGGTGCCACGCTGGCTGCTGGACGCGCTGTCGTTCGCCGGCAACGCCGCCGCGCCCGTGGCCTTGTTCGCCCTCGGCCTGCACCTGGGCGGAACCGGACTGCGGATGCGCGGCGCGCTGCGCGACGAATACGCGCTGATCGCGTTCAAATGCCTGGCGTTCCCGCTGCTCGCCCTGCTGATCTGCAAATACCTGTTCGATATCCGCGGCAGCTGGCTGACGTATCTGGTGCTGATCGCCGCCATGCCCGCGCCGCAGAACCTGTTCATCTTCGCCCAGCGCTACGACACCGACGTCGACCTCGCCGCCTCGGTCGTCGCGAAGACTTCGCTGCTGGCACTCGTACTGTTGCCTGTGTGGTTGCTGGTCGCCCGCTAGCCGCACTCAGAGGCCGAGATAACCCACGGTCGCCGCGAACATGATCCCGGTGAACAACGGCCAGAACAGAATCTTCGGCAGCAGGTTGTCCCGCCAGGCGATCGCCTTGCCGAAGGCGCCGTGCAACAGCATCGTGGCGTTGAGCGCGACGAGCAGGGTCATCACGTACAGCGTGAAATACCAGTACTCGATGTAGGAGATGCCGGCCGCGCCGATCTCCGTGCGGGCCGCGTTGTCGTTGACCGCGACCACGAGCACGGTGGACACGGAGAAGGTGATGATCGCGAACGCGGTGAACCCGGAGATCGGCCGCCGATCCGGGTCGGTGGTGATCACGAACAGCGACAGGAACATCAGCACGGCGAGCAACAGCACCGGCACGATCCGCCCGAGCAGCGGTCCGAGCAGGCCGCGGCTGACGCCGACATTGAAATACAGCTCGTCGGTATTGGCCAGGCCGGGATGGGCCAGCATGCTGTATTCCTGGCGATTCAGGCTCCACACCGTGTAATCGGGTTCCCAGTCGCCGAACACCAGACCGGGGTCCAGGCCGTTGAGCGCGCGCGCGTCCCACGGCGGGAACGATTCGAACGACGGCACCAGCTGGACCTGATGGATCATGTCGACCGGGCGCATCCGCAACCAGATGTCCTGGTGATCGAGCGGATAGTCCTCGTAGTTGAACTGCTGCCGGATGACCGTCGAGAACGACCAGACGACCACGCGCCAATCGCCGAGCGGATACTCGAAGACCTTCTTCGGGCAGTGTGGATCCTCGGCCTCGAGCAATTGGACGCCGATCTCGATCTCCGCCGGGAAATCTCGGGGGATGTGCTGCCAGATGTGCCCGGTGGCCTTGACGTTGTGCGCGTTGACGAATTGCAGCGAGTTCAGCAGCACGCCGGTCGACAGCCGCGGGACTGCCTGATCCTGCGGAAGATGCGGGATCACAACCTTTTCCGCCTCGGCATAGCTGGACACGGTCGTGCCCACCTCCGCGACCGGCGCGTGCCTGCTGCCCGCGTGCGTCCAGGAGTACACCGTGCCGGCCGCGAGCAGCAGGGACACGGCGATGGCGGTCAGCCACAGCAGCGGCTTCCCGCTCGGCACCAAGCGTGAGATCGCATCCCGGATCGGCACAGCCAGGAGATTAGCTCGAGGTTAGCCGTTGCTGTGGTATCCGCCTCGTCGGCGGGTATGTCGCGCCCGGCTCGGTGCATGTGTCCGATTTCACTGATAATGCTAATGAAAATCATTACCAGTAGTCTACGATGCTGAACATGGCTTTATTTCGGATCGGGATGTGCGCTGCCGCAACGGCATTCGTAGTCGGGTTGACGGCGTGTTCGGCGCCGGGGCAGACGTCGGGGGATCCCGAGCAGTTCGTGGTGATCGATACCGAGGAGCTGGGCGACTTCAGTCCGCTGCTCGGGCAGGGGAAAAACGGGGAATCGAAGATCTTCGAGAGCCTGTATCGGGTCGAGGAGGGGGTAACCGATCGGATACCGGCGGCCGTGCCGGTGCTCGCGGCCGGACCGCCGGAGCCGGTGAACGGGGATCTGTCGCGGTGGATCGTGCATACCCGGACCGGGGTGACCTTCTCCGACGGCAGCGCGTTCGGTCCGGAAGACGTTGTGGCGACCTATAACTCGCTGATCGATCCGCTGTTCGCCGCGCCGATCGCCGCCGACTACGACTTCCTGCGCAGCGCCAGGCAGACCGGGCCGGACACCGTCGAATTCGAATTGACCGGCGCGTACGCCGATTTCGATCATCGGCTGTTCCTGGCGATCGCCCCGGCGGAGGCGTTCGCCCAGCCGGGGCCGGCCGACCGGGCCGAACTCAATCGGCATCCGATCGGGACGGGGCCGTATGTGCTCACCGAATCCCGGCCGGACCAGGTGGTACTCACCGCGCGCGATGACTACTGGGGTGAGCGGGCACGGGTGCGCAAGTTCGTCATTCGCCGCAGTGATGACGACAACGCCAGAGCGACTCAATTGCGCGACGGCGCCGACGGGACGGTGCTGCCGCCGGAGTTGGCGGACGCGGCGGCCAAGGACGGCTATCGGGTCGTCCCCGCGGTGGCGAACGATTGGCGCGCAATCACTTTGCCGTCCGGGAACCCGGTGGCCGGCGATCCCGCGGTCCGTAAGGCGTTGAACTTCGCGGTGGACCGGCCGGGGATGGTCGAGCACATCCTGGGCGGTCACGGCGCGGCCATGTCCACCCTGATCAACCGGGTCTACGGCGATATCTACGATCCGGCACAGGATTTCGGCTACGACCGGGCCGAGGCCGCGCGCCTGCTGGACGCGGCCGGCTGGCGCGTCGGCGCGGACGGCATCCGCGAACGCGACGGCCGCCGGGCGAGCTTCGAGATCGCCTACTACCCAACGGAAGTGCTGCGCCGCGATCTGACGATGGCGGTGGTGTCCGACGCGAAGAAGATGGGCATCGAGATCACCCCGGTCGCGGTGGACAAGAAGCGGATGACCCCGGAGTACCTGGCGCAGACCGCGTTCATGCTCGGTGGCGGCGGCCAGCCGTACACGGTGGACAGCCAGCTCTACACCAAACTGCACTCCCGCTACGCCGCGCCGGGCGTCGGCTCCAAGTGGGACAACGCCTCCGACTACGTGAACCCGAAGATCGACCAGCTGCTCGATGCCGCACGCGGAGAAGTGAATCCGCAGCGACGGACCGAGCTGTACCGGCAGGTGCAGGCCGAATACCACCGCGACCCGGCCATGCTCGCGCTGGTCACCACGAACCACGTCTATGTCATGCGGGACAACGGCTGGCGGGTGACCCCGACCGCGCTCGAGCCGCACTCGCACGGTGTCGCCTGGGGCCCGTGGTACGGGCTCGCCCGCTGGACCCGGTGATGGGCGGCAGAGCAGCCAGGTTGATCGTTCGCCGGCTCGCCGTCGCGGTTCCGCTCGCCGGGCTGGTCTCGCTCGCGGTGTTCGCGCTCGCCGCGGCCAGCCCGTTCGACCCGCTCGACGGATACCTCGGCGCGCACGGCGACGGGTTCACCGAGGTGCAGCGGGCGGCGCTGCGCGAGCGACTGGGGTTGCAGCGCAACTGGTTCGAGGCATGGTGGTCGTGGATCGGCGATCTCGTACACGGTCGGCTGGGTGAATCACGATCGTTCCGGCAGCCGGTCACGCAAGTGCTGGCCGAACGGTTGCCGTGGAGCTTGCTGCTCGGCGTGCTCGGGGGAGTGGTGGCGCTGGTGCTCGCGGCGATCCTCGGCGCCTGGGCGGGGCTGCGGCGCGGCGGGTTCGTCGATCGGACGATCAGCGCGGCCGCGGTTGTGCTGCAAGCGGTTCCGCCGTTCGTGCTGGCGCTCGGTGCGGTCCTGCTGTTCGCGTTGACGTTGCGCTGGTTCCCGGCCGCAGGATTGACCGATCCTGGAGGCGGCGTCACTGCTGGTTCGACCGCCCGGCATCTCGTGTTGCCCGCGCTGCTGCTCGGGGTGACGCAACTGCCGTGGCTGGTCCTCGGCCTGCGCGAGACGGTGGCCCGCACCCTGGACAGCGACGCGGTCAAGGGCGCGAGGGCCCGCGGATTGCCCTGGCGGGTCATCGCTTTCCGGCATGTGCTGCCGGTCGCGGTCGTGCCGTTCCTGGCGCTGTGCGGTGCGCGGCTGCCGGAACTCGTGGTCGGCGCCACCGTGGTCGAAACCATCTTCAGCTGGCCGGGATTGGGCTCGGCGACCGTGGAAGCGGCACGCAGCGTGGACTTTCCGCTGCTGGCCATCCTGACCGTGCTGATCACCGCCCTGGTGCTGCTCGGCAACCTGGCCGCCGACGCGGCCGCGGTGCTCATCGATCCGCGGATCGACGCCGATGGGTAGGGCGCGGCCGATGCTCGTGCTCGCGGTCGGGGTACTGGTGATCGCGG
Organism: Nocardia colli; assembly: GCF_008704205.1. GTDB lineage: Bacteria > Actinomycetota > Actinomycetes > Mycobacteriales > Mycobacteriaceae > Nocardia > Nocardia colli. Next base: position 50,648 of record NZ_VXLC01000033.1, read on the forward strand.
TGCTGTACGCGACGTTGGTGCCGCTGCTGCGGCCGGTGGACGACGTGCTGGTGGACTTCTCGATCAGCAGGCGACCGCCGAGCCTCGAATTCCCGTTCGGCACCGACAGTGCCGGGCGCGACGTGTTCGTCCGGGTGGCGCAGGGCATGCGGATCTCGTTGCTCATCGCGGCGACCACGGCGCTCTGCTCGGCGATCCTCGGGGTGCTGATCGGGGTGAGCGCCGGGGCGTTCGGCGGTTGGTGGGATCGGATCGCGATGCGGCTGGTCGACGCGGTGAACTCGCTGCCGAGCCTGTTGCTCACGTTGCTGATCGTGGCCATGTACCGCGGCTCGGTGCTCGCCATCGTGATCTCGCTGGTGCTCACGCACTGGACGTCGATCGCCCGGGTGGTGCGCAGCGAGGTGCTCGCGCTGCGGCACGCCGAATTCGTGCAGGCGGCTCAGCTGCGTGGATTGCCGCGGTGGCGGATCATCCGGCGGCACTTCGTTCCGGTGGCGATGGGGCAGGCGCTGATCGGGGTGGTGTTGCTGATCCCGCATGCCATCTGGCACGAGTCGACGTTGTCGTTCCTCGGGGTCGGGTTGCCGCCGCATCGCGCGTCGCTCGGCACGCTGCTGTCCGACGCGCAGGCCTCGATCCTGTTGGGCGACTGGTGGTTGCTGATCTTCCCGGCCGGTGTGCTCGTGCTCGTCACGCTCGCGGTGTCGCTGCTGGGCAGACATTGGCAGCAGAAGGTGCAAGTGCTCCAGGAGGTGGCCGCGTGAGTTCGGCTGAATGCCCTGTCCATCAGGAGGTTTCGCGATGACGCTCACCCTCCGGCAGGTCACGGTGCGTATTCCGCTGACGCCCGGTCGTTCGGTGCACGCCGTGACCGCGGCGGATTTGGTGGTGCGGCGCGGGACGGTGCACGGGCTGATCGGTGAATCCGGTTCCGGCAAGTCGATGTTGGCCGCGACCGTCACCGGGCTGCTACCGAAGCACGCGCAAATGACGGGCGAGGTATCGCTGGAGCTCGACGACCGGACGCTGACCACCCGGGAGATCTGGGGGTCGCGCGGCCACACTGTGGCCTGGGTGCCGCCGTCGGCGATGACCTACTTCACGCCGGTCCGGCGGATCGGACCGCAACTGGCCGAGACGATCCGGTACCTCGGCACCACGCATGATCCGGCCGAACTCGTCACCCGGGTCGGGCTCGAACCCGCTGCGTTGCAGCAGTATCCACACGAACTCTCCGGCGGCATGGCACAGCGCGCGGCGATGGCGTTCGCCCTGGCGGGTGATCCCGCGTTCATCATCGCCGACGAGCCGACCTCGGCGCTCGACGCCGAGCGGGCGGCGGCGATCCTGCGGCTGCTCGGCGATTTCGCCGCGGACGGCGGCAGCGTCCTGCTGGTCACGCACGATCTCACCGCGTTGCGGAAGTCCGGGATATGTACGGACATCTCGGTGATGCACGCGTCCCGGATCGTCGAGACCGGCAGCGCCGGAACAGTTCTCGACGCCCCGGGAGAGCAGTACACGAAAGACCTGCTCGCCGCGCTGCCGGAGAACGGGTTGTCCCCACTGCCGTACACCACGCCGGAACTGGTGAACCTGCCCGCCGACTACCGATATGGCCCGCCATGAACCAAAGATCACTTGCCGCACAAAACATTTCGGTCCGGCTCGGCGGACGTCGAGTACTCACCGACGTATCCCTCGAGATCGGTCACGGCGAGGTGGTCGGCCTGGCGGGGCCTTCGGGCACCGGCAAGACCACCCTCGCCCATGTGCTCTCCGGACTACGCAGACCCGACCGCGGCCGCGTCACCGTCGACGGCGTGCCGCTGCCCAGACGGCGAACCGGCCGGATAGCGATGCTGTTCCAATCCCCGCGCCGCTCCTGCGACCCGCGACTGAAGCTGCGCCAATCCATCGCCGAACTGGCTCGCGGACCGGTGGATTGGGACTCCGTCGCCGGATCCGTCGGCATGACAACTGATCTGCTCGATCGCTATCCCGCGCAGGTCTCCGAGGGGCAGCTGCAGCGAGCGGCGGTCGCCCGCGTCCTCGCCTCGAAACCCGACTACCTGCTCTGTGACGAGATGACCTCGATGCTCGACCCGGCCACCACGGCCACCGTCGCCCGCACCGTGACCGGCCTGGCCGCCACCGGCGTCGGGGTGCTGTTCATCAGTCACGACCTGTCCCTGCTCGCCGTGTGCACGGATCGGATCGTGCACCTGGGCGACAACCCTTCGCACGATTCGCACCACGACATCGGAGTTCTATGAGTAACGCACTGCACATCCTCACTCGCACCGATCTGGCCGACATCGACCTGCCGCCCGCCGAGGTAATCGATCTGGTCGAGGACGGCTACCTGGCGTTCGCACACGGCGAGTCCCGCTGCCCGGTGAAGCTGATGCTGCCGATCCCGAAGCCCGAACGCGACGCGGTGTCGTATTCGATGCTCGGCTACGACAGTTCGCTCGAGCACCTCGGCTTCAAGACGTCCTACCGGCAGGGTAGCGAAAGCGCGGACAAGTACTACACGACGATCAGCCTGTACGACGACACGACCGGATTGCCGTTCGCGTTCATGGATTGTCAGCGCGTCGGCGCGGCGCGGACGCCGGCGACCACCGCCATCATCGCGAAACACTGTGCCCGCGCGGATGCCCGGAGCGCGCTCATGCTCGGCACCGGCATCCAGGGCCGGAACACGTTGCCGTACTTGCTGACCGCGCTGCCACAGCTCGAGCGGCTGAGGTTGTTCGGCACGCATCCTGAAGGCCTCGCGGAAAGCGTTGCCGCGCTGCACCGGTGGTTCCCGGACCGGGAGATCGAACTGGTCGACGATGTGCCGGCCGCGGTCGCCGAGTCCGACATCGTCGTAGTAGCTTCCGGCCGGGCCGCGCATCCCAAGGTACGCACCGAATGGCTCCAGCCCGGTGGACTGCTGATCTCGGTGGCCAGCAAGGGCGTCGAGAGCGGCGCCCTGCGCGCGGCCGACTACGCGATCGCCACCAGCACAGGACAACTCGGCGTCACCGGTACCCGGCTGGCAGGACCGGACGGACGGCCGGAGATCGATGCCGAACTGCCGGACATCGTGGCGGGCAAGGCCGCAGGACGATCCAGCGCCGATGATCGGGTGTTCGCGTTCGCCAGCGGCATGATCATCACCGATATCCCGGTCGCCCATGCGCTGGCGACCCGCGCGGTCGCGGCGGGACGCGGACAGCGGGTGGAACTGTGGTCGTGAACACCGCACTGATCGAACTGCCCGCGCTGGAACAGGAATGGCAGCGGCGGGTGCGCGCGGACCGGCAGCTGCTCTTCGACATCCACCACGCGGTCGGCGGGCCGTTCCACGTCGTCTATCCGGAACAGTTCGCCGACAATCTCCGGTCCTTCCAGAAAACGCTTGCCGGACACGGGGTCAGCGGCCAGATCTACTACGGCAAGAAGGCGAACAAGGCGGGCTGCTGGTTACCGGCGATCGCCGACCTCGACGGGGCCGTGGATGTCGCGAGCGAGCCCGAACTCGTGCATGCCTTGGCCAATGGCATCAGAGGTCGCGATATCGGGGTTACCGGCGCGGCCAAAACCGATGCGCTGCTACGCCTTGCCGCCAGACACGACTGCGTGATCGCCATCGACGCCCTCGACGAATTGGCGCGGCTCGCCGAGATCGCCCGCAGCGCGGGCCCGGTGCGGATTCTGCTGCGGCGGTTACCGCCCGATGCACCGCACAGCCGATTCGGTTTCTCGGCAACCGATCTCGATACCGCGATCGAGTTGTGCGCACGATTGCGGCCCCAGGTCGAACTGATCGGGTTCTCGTTCCACCTGGACGGCTACGCGGTCGCACCGCGGGCCGAACTCGCCTACGACCTGATCCAGTTGTGCGCCAAGGCCAAAGCGCAAGGGCTGCCGATCACCACGATCTCGATCGGCGGCGGCTTCGCTTGCCGTTATCTCCAGGACGACGATTGGAACGCCTTCCTCGCTCATCAGAACGACGAGTGGTTCCACGCGGGAAAGCAGTTCGAGAAGTTCTATCCCTACGCGCAAGGCCCCACCGGCGCGGACATGCTCGACGCCATCCTCACGACCACATTCGACCGGCAGACGCTCGCGAATCATTTGCGCAGCAACAATATCCAGCTGTTCATCGAACCCGGCCGCGCACTGCTCATCGACGCCGGCTTCACCGTGTTCCCGGTCCTCGGCTACAAACAGAACGCCGACCACGGCATCACCACCGTGCACGGACTCAGCATGAGCGTCTCCGAGCAGTGGAAGGGCAGCGAGTTCCTCCCGGACCCGATCCTGGTGCCGCGCAACCCGAATCCCGCCGCAGCGCCGATCGCCACCTGCGTCGGCGGGGCCAGCTGCATGGAGTACGACGTCCTCACCTGGCGCAAAGTCCCGCTCCCGCAGCGCCCGAGCCACGGCGACCTGCTGCTGTATCCGAATACCGCCGGCTACCAGATGGACAAGAACGAGAGCGAATTCCATCAACTCCCGCTACCGCCGAAGGTAGTCATCACCCACGAGGAGGGCCGGTTCCGGTGGCGCTTGGACAAATGACCGCGCATACGTTGCCCACCCAGCTGCCGCGGCTGCGCGAGAACGTGGTCCGCTCGGCCTCCGAGCTGATCGGTTCCACCCCGTTGCTCGAGCTCATCCGCACCGGCACCGGCACCCGGCTGCTACTGAAGCTGGAGCAGTTCAACCCGACCGGCTCCGCGAAAGTCCGCATGGCCCGGGAAATGGTGCTGCAAGCCGAACGCAGCGGCGAACTGCGCCCCGGCGGTCACATCGTCGAACCGACCTCCGGCAACACCGGCACCGGACTGGCCCTGATGGCCCTCGAACGCGGCTATACGTTCACCGCCGTCGTGGACGACCACGCCGCCAAAGACAAGCTCCGCGCGATGAAAGCGATGGGCGCGCAGCTGGTTTCGGTCGACAGCGGCGCCACCGGCGGACCGAGCACCGTGGAACGCCGCCGCATCGCCGCCGAAATCGCCGCCCGCACCGGCGCCTACCGCCCGGACCAGCACAACAACCCGCACAACAACGCCGGCTATCACGCCTTGGCCGCAGAACTGCTCTCCGACCTCACCACCGACGTCGACTTTCTGGTCGGGGCCGTCGGCACCGGCGGATCCCTTTGCGGCACAGTCGAAGAACTCCGTCGGCTCGGCTCCCGTGTGTACGCGCTCGGCGTCGAACCCACCGGCTCCATCATCTTCGGCGGCGTGGGCGGCAGCTACTGGCAGACCGGCGCGGGCAGCCCCGCCGGATTCCCGGTGGGCGGCAACGTGAAATACGACGCCATCGACGAGGACTGCCGGGTCCGCGACATCGACGCGTTCGCCACCGCCCGGGTGGTCGCGCGCCGCACCGGCATCCTGGTCGGCGGCACCGGCGGGGCCGCGATCCAGGTGGCGCTGCGCCGCCTCGTGCACCTGCCCGCGAGCAGCACGGTCGTCGTGCTGGTGTGCGACGCGGGGGAGAAGTACCTCGACACCGTCTACGACGACGACTGGCTGCGCGAGCGCGGCCTCTACGACGAGGCCGCCCAGCAGCGAATCACGCGGCTCTGCCGGGCATATGACGAATCGGTGCGGCTGGCGGCCGTCGAGCGGGCGGGAGCGTAGATGGACGTGCGACAGTATCGAGCCATCCTCGCGCTGGCCGCCCCGATCGCCGGTATCCAGCTCGCCCAGGTGGCCTTGACCACCGTCGATCTGGCCATGATGGGTCTGCTCGGCATCGCCGCCGTCGCGGCGGGTGGCCTCGCGCTGCTGCTCTACAACCAGTTGCGCACGATGTGCGTCGGCATGATCACCGGCGTCGGCAACATGATCGCCCAGGCGGTGGGGAGCAGCGAAAAGCGCACCGGCCGTGCCGATATCGACGACCAGGCGCGCGCCGAGATCCGCGGGCTGGTCCGCGCCGCCGCACTCGTGGCCACGGTGACCGCGACGGCGGGCGCGCTCATCCTGATCACGCTCGGCTACGCGCTGCGCTGGCTCGGCCAGGATCCCGAGGTACTCCGGTTGGCTCGTCCGATCATGTGGACCCTGGCACCCGGCCTGATCCCCATGCTGTGGCTGAACGTGTTGCGGCAGTTCGCCGTCGGCCTCCGCCGGGCGGGTTCTCTGCTGCGCGTGACGCTCCTCTCGATCGGCGTCAACGCGCTGCTCAACGCGCTGTTCATCTTCGGCTGGCTCGGCGTGCCGAAGCTCGGCCTGGCCGGAATCGGCTTGTCCACCACGCTCGTTCAGCTCTGGACCTTCGGCCTCTACCTGCGCACGGTCAAACGCGATCCGCTGCTCGGCGACCTGCTGTCCCTGCGGGCGTGGCGGGCCGACCGGGCGACGGTCACCCGCATCATCCGGATGGGCACCCCGATCTCGTTGACCTACGGTGCCGAAGCGGCGATCACCTCCGTCGCCGCGGTACTGATGGGCAGCTTCGGCCCGGTCGCGCTGGCCGCGAGCAACATCGTCAACCAGCTCGCCTACATCGTCTACCAGGTCAATATCGGTCTGTCCCAAGGCTCTTCGATTCTGGTGAGCCGCACCATCGGCCAGGACGATCGAAAGGCGGTGGCCGGCATCGCCCGCCGCACCTTCACCCTCGGGTTCGCCTTCATGACCGTGGTCGGCCTCGGCTATGTGCTGTTCCCCGGTGCCGTGCTCGCGCCGTTCCTCGGCTCGCATCACGACGACACCGCCGTCATCGCGGCGGCCTCGACGTTGTTGTGGTTCGCGATCATTCAGCAGTACTGCAAGGGCTCACAGAACCTGTCCATCGGCCTGCTGCGCGGCATCGGCAACACCAAGGCGGGGATGCAGAGCACGCTGATCGGCTATTTCGCGATCGGCGTGCCCGCGATGATCGGATTCGGGTTCGGACTCGGTTGGCGCGCACCGGGTATCTGGCTCGGCCTGTGCCTGGGCTTCGGCGCCACGGCGTGCTTGGTGTGGCGGAGGTTTCAGCGCGGCGTCGCCGACATCGTCACGCCCACGCGGGAATCCGTGTCATCGATTCGGTGAAAGCGGGCAAAAGGGGTGAAACACTCAGAACGGCGCGACATTTCGGCTAGCAACTATTCAGGAATCGCCGCCCACATCGTGGTTCTGCTCACTTCCCGACTCGGCTAAACGATCTTTCTCTGCGGTGTCGCAGCACGTCGGGTATGGTCGGCGCGGATCGCGAAACTCTGCTTAACAGCCCAGGCGGAAAGGTCGGCCGAAGAGATGTGCGCAGCGGGGCCGTTCAGCGGACTCAATCGCAGACAATTCCTAGCGAAGGCGGCAGCGGCCGGTGCGGTGGGCGCGTTGGCCTCGTGGGCCAACCCGATCATCGAGCGGGCCTATGCCGCCGACCCCGCCGGGATGGGCGGACTGGGCGATATCGAGCACTTCGTCCTGCTGATGCAGGAGAACCGCTCGTTCGACCACTACTTCGGCAGCCTGTCCGGCGTGCGCGGCTTCAACGAGGCCTCGCCGACCTGGCAGCAGTACGGCTGGACGCCGGGCACCGGTCCCGGCCCGGAGGGCTTCGTGAATCCGTTCCGGCTCGACACCACCCGCGGCGCCAGCCTGGACGGCGAATGCATCAACGACCCGGACCACTCCTGGGCCGGCATGCACCAGGCTTGGAACGGCGGCCGCAACGACCGATGGATGCCGATGTCGGTGGCCAGCGTCGGCCCGGCGAACGCGCCCGCGGCGATGGGTTACTACCTGCCCGAAGACATTCCGATCCACACCGCGCTCGCCGACGCCTTCACCCTCTGCGACAACTATCACTGCTCGGTGCTCGGCCCCACCGATCCGAACCGGCTGTACTGGATCAGCGGCACCATCGATCCGGACGGGCTGGCGGGCGGTCCGCTGGTGGAAACCCCGGCGATGATCCCGCAGCATGTCTACAGCTGGCGCACCTACCCGGAGAACCTGTCCGAGGCCGGGGTCAGCTGGAAGGTCTACAACAACCGCGATGTCGGCCCGCTGTCCTCGGTGATCCTCGACGGCATGCTCGGCTGCTTCACCCAATCCGCCGACCCCAACTCGGAATTGGCGCGCCGCGGCCTGGCCCCGGTGTACCCCAACGACTTTCAGGCCGACGTCGCCAACGACACGCTGCCCGCCGTCTCCTGGGTGATCCCGTCGCTGCTGAACTGCGAACATCCCGCGCTGCCAGCGGCTTTCGGCGCGTTCGGGATCGTGCAGCTGCTCGACATCCTCACCTCGAACCCGAAGGTGTGGGAGAAGACCGCGCTGATCATCAGCTACGACGAGAACGGCGGCTTCTTCGACCACGTCGCGCCGCCGACCCCGCCGCCGGGCACCCCGGGCGAGTTCCTCACCGTGCCGCTGGACCGCGTGTCCGCCGCGAAGGGCATCGCCGGTCCGATAGGTTTGGGCTATCGCGTTCCCGCGCTGGTGATTTCGCCCTACACCCGCGGCGGGCTGGTCGCCTCGGAGACCTTCGACCACACCTCACAGCTGCGACTGCTGGAAACCAGGTTCGGCGTGGAGGTGCCGAACGTGACCGCGTGGCGACGCGGGGTCACCGGCGATATGACCTCCACGTTCGATTTCGGCACGGCCCCGGATATCGCGAAACCGGTGCTGCCGGATCCGAAACCGAAAATGGATGCCGCGGTCGCCCAATGCGGCCCGAATATCGCGTTGGGTACGGCGACCACCGGGATTCCCTATCCGGTGCCGCCGAATTCGATGCCGACACAGCAACCCGGAAGCCGGCGCAAGCCGAGCGGGTTGATTCGGGCATGAGAGTGGCCCAGCCCTGGCGGGGGCTGGGCCACTTCTCGAACGGATGAGGTCAGCTTGCGGTGGCGGGCACCCACCGGACCGACGGGACGACGGAGCGTTTTCGCATCGCCGCGAAGCTGTGTCGGGCCGGGCTGATCAACGCGGTGAACCAGGTACGGCGGTGTTCGGCCAATGCTGCCGCGACGGCGGGGATGTGGACGCAATGCACGGTTCCCGCCATGCCCAGGCGGTGGCGAGCCGTCTGGTTAGTTCTGGTGCCCAATGGTGTTCCTTTGCTTGCTGGTACTGGCGCCTCGATCGCCAGGGCGAAGATTAGCCGAACGAAAGTGCCACGCAGAGTATTTTGCGCAAGTAATTGCCTCGGCGTGTCGGAAAGTTGTCGACGCTCTACCCGGTCCGGCCGGAATTGTTGCGAATCGGTCTCGGCCGCGTCACGGATCGGGCAATTGCGGCGGCGGGAGGTGGAAAGCGCGGCCCGGTTGGGTATTCCGGCTGATTGTGTCGTCGCAGTGGAACGCCGGTGTCGGCGGTACCGACGCGCAGTATGACGGGTGAGTGGGCGGCGAGTCCGCCGTCGGCGGCGGGATGCGAGACTTGTCGAATGTTGCGGATCGGCCTCACCGGAGGCATGGGAGCGGGCAAGTCGACGGTGGCGCGAATTCTCGCCGACCTCGGCGCGGTCATCATCGATTCCGACGTGATCGCCCGGGAGGTCGTCGCGCCGGGCACCGAGGGCCTCGCGGCGCTCGTCGAGGCGTTCGGCCCGGAGATCCTGGCCGCCGACGGCAGCCTGGACCGGCCGGCCCTGGCGGCCAAGGCTTTCGCCGACGACGAATCGCGCGCGACGTTGAATTCGATTACCCATCCGCTGGTCGGTAAGCGCACCACCGAACTCATTTCCGCGGCGCCCGGCGACGCCATTGTCGTGCAGGATATTCCGCTGCTGGTCGAAAACGGTTTGGCGCCATTGATGAATTTGGTCCTGGTCGTCGATGTCGACGCGGAAACCCGGTTGCATCGCCTGGTCGAATTCCGCGGCGTAGCCGAGGCCGACGCGCGGGCGCGGATTGCCGCGCAGGCCACCGACGAACAGCGCCGCGCCGTCGCCGACGTGTTGCTCGACAACCGCGGGGAGCCGGACGCGGTCGACGGCGCGGTGCGGCAGCTGTGGCAGGAGCGGCTGGTGCCGTTCGAACACAACCTGCGCACCGGAACTCCCGCGCGGCGCAAGGAAATACGGGTCGTGCCCGCGAATCCGGAGTGGCCGGTGCAGGCGCAGCGGCTGATCGCCCGGCTGTGGGTGGCGTGCGGCGCGGCCGCGTCGCGGATCGATCACATCGGGTCGACGTCGGTGCCGGATCTGCCGGCCAAGGACGTGATCGATCTCCAGATCACCGTCGCCGACTTCGCGGCCGCGGACGGATTGCGAGATGCGTTGGGCGCGGCGGGTTTCCCGGTCCGTCCGGAGGTCACCGAGGACTGCCCGCGGCCGACGCCGCAGGATCCGGCGGGCACGGACGTGTCGCTGTGGACCAAGCGCTACCACCAGAACGCCGACCCGGGCCGGCTCGCCAATATCCATGTGCGCGTGGCCGGTTCGCCGGGCCAGGAGTACGCGCTGCTGTTCCGGGACTGGCTGCGCGCCGACGCCGAGGCGCGGGCCGAATACCTCGAGGTGAAGCGCGCGGCGGAGGCGAAAGCGGCCGGGCTGGTCGGCCCGGAGGCGATGACCGCCTATATCGACGTCAAGGAACCGTGGTTCGCCGCCGCCTACCCGCGCATGCTCGCCTGGCGGGATCGCTAGCCGCGCAACGGTTTTGCCGCGCTTTACCGCCAGGTGAGGGTGACGCCCAGCGACTCGAGCCACTGCCCGAGGCTGTAGTCGTGCGCGGCGATGCCGTCGATCGCGCCGGCGGCGGTCTCGATGGCGGCCTGCGCCTGGGCAGCGGTGACCAGCCCGGCACCGAGCGCGGCGAGCAGCTCGTCGACGTCGAGCAGGTCGGTGCCGCGCCCGGAGCGCACGATGATGTCGAGGTAGTGGTCCACCGACTTCCACCGGTCGGGCGCCACCTGACCGAACTCCCCGAGATCGAGGTAGAAGTCCTGGTCCCGCTGGTGCTCGGGGTGGTAATGGAAGACGGTGGCCCGCAGCGCCAGGTCGGGCAGTAGCCACGATTCGACGTAGTGGAACTGTTCATGGTCGGAGGTCCGCGCCATGTACAGGCCCCACGGTTCGACGTGGTACTGCTCGACCGGCCGCACGAATCCCTTCGGATCCGTATTCGTCAGGTCCGCGAGATCGAAGTACTCGACCTTGGGTCGATGCACGTCAACGGAGGATGCCTGGGTCATGCATTCAGAATCTACCGCCGTGCCGCCGGAGTCGAGTGGCCTGACGGTTACATCCAGGTGAGCGTGATGCCCTGGGTGGCCAGCCAGTCCTCGACGCAGTGGTCGTTGGCGGCGAGTCCGTCCAGGGCCGCGGTCGCGCACTCGAAGGCCCGGTGCGCCTGCGCGGTGTCCACCAATCCCGCCGCGTGGGCGGCCAGCAGGTCGTCGACGCCGAGCAGTTCGACGCGGTGACCACGGTGTACCTCGATGTCGAGGTAGTGGTCGACGGCCTTCCAGCGTTTCGGCGCGACCTGGGTGAACTCGCCGATATCGAGGTGGAAGTCGTGGTCGATGTGGTGCGCGGGGTTGCGCCGGGCGCAGGTGACCCGCAGTGAGAGGTCGGGCAGCAGCCAGGACTCCAGGTAGTGATGGTGCGGCACCGGCACGATGCGCGCCATGTACACGCCCCACGGCTCGTGGTGGTAGCGCTCGACCTGGCGGACGAAGCCCTTGCAATCGGTGCTGGTGAGTTCCGCGAGATTGAAGAACTCGACGTGCGGCCGATGCGGCGGGTGACCGGGCGGTAAGGCGGTGTTCGGCGGGGCGGCGGCGTTGTTGTTCAGGCCCGGCACCGCTGCGCGAAGGTGTCGGGCGATAGATCCTGCGAAGCCGGTGGTCGGCACAGTATTGAGCAATGGAATCAGACCTCTCATGGCTCTTTTAGTCCTTCGCCACATCCGAACATGTTGTCCGAACAACCAAGTCAGAGTACACCCGGGTATTGGCAGTTGGGCGGAATGACGCGATATGTTTTTGGATACGAAATGTGTTGCCGCAAGGGACATTTCGGACACGTAACAGCGCCTGAGAGTGAAACGGTATTGCTCCGGTAAAGCGCGGATTATCTTCCGGGAATGTCGCGCGGCCATCCGCGGTTTAAACATCGGGATGCCGATGGTGACGTCGGCCCGATATCCCTTCCACCGGGCGTGCGGTGACCACCGCCCACACGACCGGAGAAACTTGTCGGTGGCTGGGCTTAGGCTGGTGAGCATGGCATTCGCAACCGAGATTCCGACGGAAGGCTACGCGGAGAGGATCGCGGCCGAGACCCCGCTCGCCCACTCCGAGCATCGGCCGGTCGGCGAGATCGAGCGCAGTGACGCGCGCTTCGAGGTGGTCAGCGAGCACGTGCCCGCCGGTGACCAGCCGGCCGCGATCGAGGAGCTGGAACGCCGGATCAAGGCGGGGGAGCGCGACGTCGTGCTGCTCGGCGCCACCGGCACCGGCAAGTCGGCCACCACCGCCTGGCTGATCGAACGGCTGCAACGCCCGACGCTGGTGATGGCCCCGAACAAGACCCTCGCCGCGCAGCTGGCCAACGAGCTGCGCGAGATGCTGCCGAACAACGCCGTCGAGTACTTCGTCTCGTACTACGACTACTACCAGCCCGAGGCGTACATCGCGCAGACCGACACCTACATCGAGAAGGACAGCTCGGTCAACGACGACGTCGAGCGGCTGCGGCACTCGGCCACGTCGAGCCTGCTGTCCCGGCGCGACGTAGTGGTGGTCGCGTCGGTGTCGTGCATCTACGGCCTCGGCACCCCGCAGTCCTACCTCGATCGCTCGGTGCAGCTCGAGGTCGGCAGCGAGATCGACCGCGACGCGCTGCTGCGCCTGCTGGTCGACGTGCAGTACACCCGCAACGATATGGCGTTCACCCGCGGCTCGTTCCGGGTGCGCGGCGACACCGTGGAGATCATCCCGTCCTACGAGGAGCTCGCGGTCCGCATCGAGTTCTTCGGCGACGAGATCGAGGCGCTGTATTACCTGCACCCGCTGACCGGTGACGTGGTTCGCCAGGTCGACATGCTGCGCATCTTCCCGGCCACCCACTACGTGGCAGGCCCGGAACGGATGGAACGCGCGGTGCGCGACATCGAGTCCGAGCTGGAACAGCGGCTGGCCGAGCTGGAACGCCAGGGCAAGCTGCTCGAGGCCCAGCGGTTGCGCATGCGCACCCAGTACGACCTGGAGATGATCCGGCAGGTCGGGTTCTGCTCCGGCATCGAGAACTACTCGCGGCACATCGACGGCCGCCCGGCCGGATCGGCGCCCGCGACGCTACTCGACTACTTCCCCGACGACTTCCTGCTCGTGGTCGACGAGTCGCACGTGACCGTGCCGCAGATCGGTGGCATGTACGAGGGCGACATGTCGCGCAAGCGCAACCTGGTGGAGTTCGGCTTCCGGCTCCCGTCCGCGGTGGACAACCGGCCGCTCACCTGGGAAGAGTTCGCCGAGCGGATCGGCCAGGCAGTCTATCTGTCGGCCACCCCCGGCCCGTACGAACTCGGCCAGGTCGGCGGCGAGGTGGTCGAGCAGGTCATCCGCCCGACCGGCCTGGTCGACCCGCAGGTCGTGGTGAAGCCGACCAAGGGCCAGATCGACGATCTGGTGCACGAGATCCGGCAGCGCACCGAGAAGGACGAGCGGGTGCTGGTCACCACGCTGACCAAGAAGATGGCCGAGGACCTCACCGACTATCTACTCGGGCTCGGCGTGCGGGTGCGTTACCTGCACTCGGAGATCGACACCCTGCGCCGCGTCGAACTGCTGCGGCAGTTGCGCCTCGGCGAGTACGACGTGCTGGTCGGCATCAACCTGCTGCGCGAGGGTCTCGACCTGCCCGAGGTGTCGCTGGTCGCGATCCTCGACGCGGACAAGGAAGGCTTCCTGCGCAGCAGCACCAGCCTGATCCAGACCATCGGCCGCGCGGCGCGCAACGTGTCCGGCGAGGTGCACATGTACGCGGACAAGATCACCGACTCGATGCGGCACGCGATCGACGAGACCGATCGCCGCCGGGCCAAGCAGGTTGCCTACAACACGGAGAAGGGCATCGACCCGCAACCGTTGCGCAAGAAGATCGCCGACATCCTCGATCAGGTCTATCGCGAGGCCGACGACACCGAGGTCGAGGTCGGCGGCTCCGGCCGCAACTCCAGCCGCGGCCGCCGCGCGCAGGGCGAACCCGGACGCGCGGTCAGCGCGGGCGTCTACGAGGGCCGCGACATCAAGTCGATGCCGCGCGCCGAACTCGCGGACCTGGTCAAGGAACTCACCGCGCAGATGATGAACGCGGCCCGCGAGCTCCAGTTCGAGCTCGCCGGCCGGTTGCGGGATGAGATCGCCGATCTCAAGAAGGAACTGCGCGGCATGGACGCCGCCGGATTGAGTTGAGCGGCAGCGTCCTTCGCGGGTCAGCTCTGGGTGGCCAGCCACTCGTCGACGCGGCGCTTGGCCTCTTCGACGGAGACGTCCTCGACCTTGGTGATGACCGCCCAGCGATGCCCGAACGGGTCGATCACCACGCCGAAGCGGTCCCCGGTGACGAAGGTCTGCGGTTCTTCGGCACTGCGGGCGCCGTGCTCGACGGCCCGCTTGATCACCGCGTCGACGTCGGGGCAGTAGTGCACGATCGAGGTGTGCACCCACTCGCCGTTCGGGGCGAGCACGTTGTTGTCCGGGATGGGCATGCCCACCTGCAAGGTCGAGTCGCCGATCTTCAGTTCGGCGTGCGCGGGCTGCCCGTCGGGCAGATCGTTGCGGGTGATCACCTCGGCGCCGAAGACGGCGGAGTAGAAATCGATGGCCTTGTTGCCGTCGCCGACCGCGAGAAAACAGGTGATGGAGTGGTAGCCCTCGGCAATGGGGTTCACGGTGTTCGTCATGTCATCAATCCTGGTCGGGCGGCCGCTGTCGGTCTTGTAAGAACGCGACACGGTGCCCGGCCGGAGCGAGACCATGCCCGGCCGCACTGATTCCGAGCTGCCCCGCAACCCGGCCGCCCCCGCCGACACCACCGGCATCCTGCACCCGGACGAGCAGGCCAAGTACCGGTCGCTGGCCCGGCTGCCCGCCGGACCCGCCGTAGACCGGTTCGTTGAGTGGTACTGGGCGGTGCGCTGGGACCTGCGCGGCCGGCCGCCCTATCAGGCCGAGGTGCTGTCCTATCCGAGCGTGAACGTCACCTTCGAGCGAACCGCCACCGGCACAGGCAGTTTCGTCAATGGCGTGTGCACAACCAAGTTCACCCGGGAACTCAGCGGCGCGGGCGAGGTGTTCGGCGTCCGGTTCCGCGCGGGCGGCTTCGGCGCCTTTACCGGACTCGACGTCGGATCCTTCCGCGACGCCACCGTCGCCCTGACCGACGTCATGCCCGATGCGCACGGCCTGGCCGACCGCGTGCTCGCCGTGGACACCGACGAACAGCGCCGCGCCATCGTCGAGGACTTCCTCGCCGCCCGCCCCGCCGCCGACGATCCGACCTACCGCCTGGTGCTGCGCATCATCGACGCGATGGCGCAGGACCAGGAGCTGACCCGGGTCGACCAGATCACCGACCGATTCGACATCCCGACCCGCACCCTGCAACGCATGTTCCGCCGCTACGTCGGAGCCGGCCCTAAATGGGTGTTGCGCCGCTATCGCCTGCAAGACGGCGCCGAACTACTCGCCCGTGGTCGCATCGAAGATCTCGCCACATTGGCCGCGGAACTGGGATACTTCGATCAGGCGCACTTCTCGCGCGAGTTCACCGCGGAAGTCGGAATGGCTCCACTGGAATACGCCAAGAATTCGCTACGCTCGCGCAACGAGGTCACGGCGAAGGTCATCCCGACCAGGATGTAGTTGCGGAGCCGACCGTATTCGACCATTCGACCACGGCCCGGGGGATAACTCCCGGGTTGCTTAGTTGAATGTTGCACTACCTACTGTCAGCCAAAAAAGGAGCTGGACATGGATGTCGTGGTGTTGATCGGACGGGTGTTGTTCTCGGTGTTGTTCCTGAGCTCCGCGCTCGGGCACTTCATGCAGACCGAGCAGATGGCCGGCTACACGGCGAGCAAGGGCGTGCCGATGGCGAAGCTGTCCGTGCTCGGTTCGGGCGCGCTGTTCGGTCTCGGCGGGCTGAGCGTGCTGCTCGGTGTGTGGGCCGACCTAGGGTCGCTGATCCTCGCGGCGCTGCTGGTGGTGACCGCGGTGCTGATGCACCAGTTCTGGAAGGAATCGGACCCGCAGGCCAAGCAGGGCGAAATGATCAACTTCAACAAGAATCTGGCGCTGGCCGGCGCCGCGTTGATGCTGTTTGCCTTCTTCGCCCATGTCGACGAGCTCGGATTGACCATCACCGGACCGCTTTTCGACCTCTGACCCCGCTCGCCGCGCTAATATTGCGCGTTCTTTTACTTGCAGGGAGAGGAAGGCATGGACATCATCGGAGCGATTCTCGGCTTATTCTGGGCGAACTACCGGCAGTGGCCGTAATGGCACGGTAGTCCCAGGCTCCAGCGGCCCGTCGCGGTGCGTGATTTACGCGCCGAGGCGGGCTGATGTCTGTCCGATCCGCCCTGGTGTGTGACGAATATCCCAGGGGGACAAGACCGTTCGGCGCGGTTGTGCTTGATCACAGTTTCGTGGCCGGACAATTGTGTCTGCCCAGCTTGCCGATGCCCTTCCCGCATTTCCTGGCGAACGTGTGGCGCCAATGCCAGGACACCGGCAATGTGATGTGCTGCGATTTCTGTTAATTCCGGTCTGTTTGCCGCTAGGGTCGACCCAAGTCGCTGCGCCGGGGCACGTCTTGGTGGTGCACCCGGGCGTAGGCACCCTGACACAGTTGGAGGAGAGAATGACCGCCTACCGGACCATTGTTGTCGGTACTGATGGCTCGGACTCGTCGTACGTCGCCGTCGAGAAGGCCGCCGCGCTGGCTGGAGTGTCCGCCGCGACTCTGGTCATCGCGTGTGCTTACTACCCGACCGACGATCGCGACGTGGCCGCCGCCGCGGATGTGCTCAAGGACGAGGCCTACCAGGTACGCGGGTCCGCCCCGACCAACGAGATCCTGCGCACCGCGCGGGACAAGGCCGTCGCCGCCGGCGCGAAGGACATCGTCGAGCGCGCCGTGGTCGGCGAGCCGGTCGAGTCCCTGCTCACCCTGCTCAAGGACGTCGACGCCGACCTGCTCGTAGTCGGCAACCGCGGCCTCAACACCCTCACCGGCCGCCTGCTCGGCTCGGTGCCGTCGGACGTCGCCCGCAAGTCCCGCTCGGACGTCCTGATCGTGCACACCGTCCGCTAGTTCCCCTCAGCACGACAGACCAAAGGCGCCCTTCCATCGAGACATTCACTCGACGGAAGGGCGCCTTGGTTTGCGTGGCCGCCGGAAGAGGGACTTCGGTCGGGCGCGGGGTCAGGCCAGGGAGGCCAGCACCTCGGGCAGGTCCTCGCTGTGGATCACGCCGAGACGCTGGGTAGCGCGGGTCAGTGCGACATACAGATCGTTGAGCCCGCGCGGTGATTCGTCCAGGATCGCTTGCGGCTCGACCAGATACACCGCGTCGAACTCCAGGCCCTTCACGTCGTGCACGGTCAGCACCCGCACCGATTCATCGGCCAGCTCGGCCAATTCGTCGAGCAACGTGTGCGGCGCGATGACCGCGGTCGTGCCCGGACCGGTCTCGCCGGCCACCAGTTTCGCCACCTGATCGCGGACTTCGCCTGCGGTGACCCGGTATCCGCGCGGCGGGTTCCCGCTGTCGCGGACCGAGCGAGGTGCGGACGCGGACGGATCGATCGCGGCGAGTACATCCGCGGCCACGTCCATGATCTCGGCCGGCGTGCGGTAGTTCACGGTCAGCTCGGTGAGCTTCCACCGCTTTGCCACATACGGTTCCAGCACCCGCTGCCAGGACGACGCGCCCGCCGGGTCGCCGGTCTGCGCGACGTCGCCGACCACGGTGATCCAGCGATTCGGGATGCGCCGCATCACCATTCGCCAGGCCATCTCCGAGAGCTCCTGCGCCTCGTCCACGATGACGTGCCCGTAGGTCCAGGTGCGGTCGCCCGCGGCGCGCTCGGCGGTGGTCTGCCTGGTGCGCACGTCTTGGCGTTCGGCGAGCTGGCTCGCGTCGATCAGGTCGTAGGCCATCAGGATTTCCGGGTCCAGCTCGTCTTCGAGATCCTGTGGCGCGGAACCGGTCAGGATGTCGAGCGCGTCCTGCGCCTCGGCCAGCTGGGCCCGCCAGCGGCGGCGGGAGCGTTCGCGTTCCTCGGTGTCGTCCACGCCGAGCAGCTCGGCCAGTTCGTCGAGCAGCGGCGCGTCGGCGGCGCTGAACTCGCCGTTGTCCGGGCGGACCAGCTCGGCGCGGTCCTCGGCCGAGAGGGTGCCCGCGGCGCGGTCGAGGCGCTTGGGGTCGGCCAGCAGATCGGCGAGCACGTCCTGCGGGGACAGCAGCGGCCACAGTTTGCCGATGGCCTGCTGGATCTCCTGGTCGGCCCGCATCTCGTCGCGGATCTCGGCAATGTCGGTGCGGCTGAGCAGACTTGGGCCGCCGGACAGATCCGAGCCCATGGTCTCGGCGAGCTGTTCGGTGAGCGCATCGATGACCGCGCTGGTGAAGATCGGCTTGGCCAGGTTGTGCGGCCGCCGCGAGGACCGGGCCCGCCCGCGCGCCCGGGTGGCGATCTTGCGATCCAGCGTCACCTGATAGCCGTCGAAGCTGAGCCGCACCGGTTCGGTCGGCACCTCCTGCCGGTCGCGCACAGCCTGCTTGAGCACCTCCAGAATGTCCAGCGAGCCCTTGATCTCGCCCGACCGCAACGAATCCTCGCGCGTCGCCTTCACACCCGGGTACAGGTCGCCGATGGTGGACAGCAGCACGCCGGTCTCGCCGAGCGAGGGGAGCACCTGGCCGATGTAGTCGAGGAAGGTGGCGTTCGGCCCGATGATCAGCACGCCGCTCTTGGCCAGCTGCTGCCGGTAGGTGTAGAGCAGGTACGCGGCGCGATGCAGCGCCACGGCGGTCTTGCCGGTGCCCGGCCCGCCCTGCACCACCAGCACGCTCTTGTGCTCCGAGCGGATGATCGCGTCCTGCTCGTGCTGGATGGTCTCGACGATGTCGTTCATGTGCCCGGTGCGGGCCGCGTTCAGCGCGGCGAGCAGCGCGCTCTCCGCGCCGACGCCGGCATCGCCGTCGGCCGCGCCCGCCTGCCGGGCGGCGTCCAGATCGAGGTATTCGTCGTTGACCGCGGTGACCTTGCGGTTGCGCGAGCGGATGTGCCTGCGCCGGGTCACGCCGTCCGGTGCGGCGGTCGTGGCCAGGTAGAACGGGCGGGCCAGCGGGGCGCGCCAATCCAGCAGCAGGGTCTCGTAGTCGTCCTTCTCGTCGAGGATGCCGAGCCTGCCGATATAGCGATACTCGTCGGCCAGATCGATCCGGCCGAAACACAGACCGTGTTCTGCCGCATCGTATTTGGCGAGATCCTCGTTATACAGCTGGCTGAACGACTCGCGCTCGCTGCGCGCCTGCGGGGTGCCGCCGGATTCCAGCAGCACGGTGCGCAACCGGTTGCGCGCGTAGTCGCGCATCTCGTCGAGCCGGTCGTACAGCACCGACAGGTACTTCTGTTCCTGTTCGGTCTCGCGGGTCAGCTCGGGCGCGCCGGCACTGGCGGCACGATCCTGAGTGAGGTCGGGCAAACTGAACTCCTTCACCGCGATGAGCCGAGCGAACGCTACACACGCAGGGCAATAGCCGCGCGAACGTTCGGAAAACAAGGTTGTCGAGTCTACTGCGATTGCGGCGTGGTCGCCGTAACCGCAGGTGTAACCGGTGACGTGCGCCGAAAAATCCTCCGACGATCATGGACCCGACCGTCAGGACGCGTGTGTGCTGTTCGGCCGGCGGCCCAAGCTGACCGAACCCTCGCGGTGCCCGGACGGCTTGGCCCGGTACATCGCCAGGTCAGCGTCGTGCAGCACGGCCTCGGGGGTGCGGCGGTCGCCGACGGTGAGCGGGGTGACGCCGATCGAGGCGTTCACTTCGATCCGGTGCCCGCGCGCGATGATCGGCTCGGCCATGGTCGAGCGCAGCCGGGCGACCAGCGCGTCGATGTCCACCCGCCGGGTGCCGCCGGAGAGCAGCACCAGGAATTCGTCGCCGCCGAGCCGGCCGACGATGTCGTCGCCGCGCAACGCGCGCTGCAACCGTTGCGCGACGATCTGCAACACCGTGTCGCCGATGGCGTGCCCGAGGGTGTCGTTGATCGCCTTGAACCCGTCCAGGTCGATGAACAGCACCGTGGACACCGGTAGGTCCTCGCTGGTGGCGAGCGCGCCGGCCAGCTGCGACAGGATCAGCGAGCGATTCGCCAGCCCGGTCAGCGAGTCGTGGGTGGCCTGGTATTCCAATTGCCGCCGGCTGGCCCGGAATTCGGTGATGTCGGCGAAGGAGGAGACCGCGGACGAGCGCCGGTCGCCGGGGTTGAGCAGGCGGCTGCTACCGGAGAGCCAGCGGCGCTGCCCGTCGGCCCGGTCGACGCCGAACACGTAGCCGGTGATGGTCTCGCCGGTGGCGAGGGTGCGGGCGATCGGGTGCCGGGTCGGCGGCAGCGGCTGGGCGTTCGCGTCGAGCAGGGTGATCGGCAGCGACTGGATGGTCTTGCCGATGAGCGCGTCCTCGGAGTCCTCGTTGCCGAAGATCCGCATGGCCGCCGGGTTCGCCGACTCGATGCGGCCGCTCGGGTCGATGACCACCACGCCTTCCTCGAGTTGCGAGACAACCGTGGTGAAGTGCTGTTCGGCCAAGCGCTGGGCGGCTTCGGCGTGGCGCTGGGCGGTGAGGTCGTGGATGACCACCTGGTAGGCGAGATGGTCGTGCCAGGCGGTGAGCACCGACACGGTCGTCACCGGCACCACCTCGCCGTCCATCCGGATCAACAGCATCTCGGTCGGCTCGGAGGCGGCGCCCTTGGTGGTGAGGTGACTGATGCGCTCCAGCATCCCCGGGATGGAGCTGGGATGGACGAATTGAGTGAGCGGCTTGCCGATCAGCTCGTCGGCGCTCTCGGCGGCCACCAGGCGCACGGTCGCCGGATTGACGTAGACCACGATGCCGCGCTCGTGCACACAGATCCCGTCGGGCGTGTGCTCGACCAGAGAACGGTAGCGCTCGGCCAGCTGCTCGGCGGCGTCGACCGCAGCGGCTACCTTGTCCTCACCCACTCGAACCCCCGATCGTCGACCCGATTATGGCCATTGGAACATGGGATTATTCTGGTATCGACGTGCAGAAGATCACAGCGTCGAGGCTATTGCTTCGATCACAGTTCGGGCACTTAATCGGGCACTGTCTGGTGATCATTACAGAACCGGTTTTCTAGTTAATATCTGGCCGATTGTGGTTCGGCCAGAGGAATCGGTGAAGGAGCGATGCTATGCCGGGCGCCAACCCGAACAACCGACAACAGCATCAAGATCATATGACGTTCGCCGGGATCGGTGCCGTCAGTGCGTACGGCTGGGGACGCGACGCCCTGTGGCAGGGGCTGCTCAGCGGGAAGTCCGCGGCCTCCGTCCAGTCGGGGTACGGACCCGACCGCGACGAGGATGCCTGGGTCTCGCTGGTGCCGGACGGCGGCGACCACGCGGTCAGCACCAGCCGGTACGGGCGGGCCATGCACGAGTCGGCCAGAGAGGCGATCACCGATGCGCTCGGGCGCGGCTGGCAACCGGGCCGGACCGTCGGTCTGCTGCACGCGATCGTGCTCGGTGACGTGGTCAATTGGCGCGACTTCTACCTCGTCGATCACGGCCGTCGCCGGCCGCGCGACTACCTGCGGCTGATTCCGTCCACCCCGGTCTCGGTGCTCATGCAGGAATTCGGCTTCCACGGTCCCGCGATGAACGTGTCCGCGGCATGCAGCTCGGCCAACGTCGCGTTGATCACCGCGCAGCTGTGGCTGGACGCGGGCATCGCCGACGACGTGGTGTGCGTCGCCACCGATATGTCCGCCACCCCCGACATGGTCGATCACTTCGTCCGGCTCGGCGCCTCGGTGGCCGACACCGAACCGCTCGACGCGTGCCGCCCGTTCCAGGAGGGCAGCCGCGGCTTCGGCATCGGTGAGGCCTCGGTGGCATTCGTGCTGAGCCGTTCGGTGCAGCGGCCGTACGCGGCGGTGCTCGGCGGCGGGATGACCAACGACGCCTATCACGTGGTGTCGGTCGACCCGACACACGAGCAGATCTTCGAGTGCACGCGCCGCGCCCTGGACAATGCCGGTGTGGTCGCCGACGACGTGCGCTATTTCAACGCGCACGGCACCGGCACCCGGCAATGCGACGAAGCGGAACGAGATCTGCTGACCAATATGTTCGGCGATCAACCGCACGTCTACGCGCTCAAGCCGCTGGCCGGTCACTGCCAGGGTGCGGCCGC
The DNA here is from genome assembly GCF_008704205.1 of Nocardia colli. Taxonomy (GTDB): domain Bacteria; phylum Actinomycetota; class Actinomycetes; order Mycobacteriales; family Mycobacteriaceae; genus Nocardia; species Nocardia colli. The sequence continues at coordinate 73,083 of NZ_VXLC01000033.1, forward strand.
GGGCGTGGAGGTAGCCGCGGCCGCGATCGGCTACGACCGCGGCATCGTGCCCGCCGCCCCGATCGTCGCGTCCCCGCATCCGCGCCTGCTGGACGGGCCACAGCCGTTCGAGGGCGGCATCACCGCGAAATTGTCGCTGGGCATGGGCGGCAACAACTCCATGGTGCTGCTCGGGCCGGCCGGCTGAGTTCCTCACGGCAGCGGCACCGACCAGCTCAGCCGGGTGCCCGGCATGGCCTCGTCGTCGGCCGGCTTTCCGGCCGCGCCGATGACGAACTGCCCGTCCGCCTTCTGCGCGCGCTGCTCCAGGTTGCGTAGTCCGCTGCGCACCACGTGGTTCGGGATGCCCCAACCGTTGTCGGTGACCACGATGGTCAGATCGTCGTCGACGCTGATCTCCACCGCGACAGTATCCGCCCCGGAGTGCCGGACCGCATTGCTGACGGCTTCGCGCACGACTGCCTCGGCGTGATCGGCCAGCTCCGCCTCCAGCACCGAGAGCGGGCCGGTCACCGAAAACGTCGACCGCAGCGTGGTTTCGGCGGTCTGCTGCCGGATCGCGTGCTCGATCCGCTGTTGCAGCGGGTTACCGTTGCCGCCGTGCAGGTCGAAGATCGAGGTGCGGATCTCCTGCACCACCTCTTGCAGGTCGTTGACCACGGTCGAAAGGCGTTGTCGCACTTCGGGAACGGTAGCCTTCGCGACCGCTCCCTGCAGGGTGATGCCGACCGCGAACAGGCGCTGGATGACGTGGTCGTGCAGGTCCCGGGCGATCCGGTCGCGGTCGGCCAGGATGTCGAGGTCGCGCATCCGCTGCTGCGCGTCGGCCAGCTGCATGGCCAGCGCCGCCTGGTCGGTGAACGCGGCGGTGAGCTCGACCAGCTCGTCGGAGTACGGGGCGGCGCCGCCCGGCCGCACCGTGGTCAGCACGCCGAGCGTGCTGTCCGGCGTACACAGCGGCAGGATCAGCAGCGGTCCCGCGTCGGGCAGGTCTAGGCCGACGTTGACCGCGCTCGCGTCGTCGAAGCGCAGCGGGGTGCGGCGGGTGAACGCCTCGCCGAGCGCCGTTGCCTCGGTGTTCACCAGCTTGCCCGCGTATCCCTCGCCCGGCCCGCACCACTGGGTGACCGACAGCGCCGCCGGCTCGTCCGCGTCGTCCGGGCCGGTCAGGAAGGACTGGTGCGAGCCGGTCAGCGTGCGCGCGTGCTCGACCACGTGCGCGAGCACCCGGTCGGACTCGGTGCCGGCCAGGAACTCGGTGGCGATGTCGCGGGTCGCCGCGATCCAGGCCTGCCTGGTGCGGGCCGATTCGTAGAGCCGCGCGTTGTCCACCGCGATGCCGGCGGCGGCCGCGAGCGCCTGGACCAAGACGTCGTCATCGTCGGTAAACGGCTGCCCGCTTGCCTTTTCGGTCAGGTAGAGGCTGCCGAACACCTCGCCGCGGATCCGCACCGGCACCCCGAGGAAGGTGTGCATCGGCGGGTGGTTGGGCGGAAGGCCAACGGAGTCAGGGTGTTTGGAGATCTCCTCCAGCCGCAGCGGCTTGGACTGGTTGAACACCACGCCGAGCACGCCGTGCCCCTCCGGCAATCGTCCGATGGCCCTGCGGGTTTCGTCGTCGATCCCCTCGTCGATGAACTGCACCACCTGCTGGTCGTGCCCGCGCACGGCGAGCGCGCCGTAGCGGGCGTCGACCAGGCTGATCGCGGTGCGCACGATGGTGCGCAGGGTCTCGTCCAGGTCCAGGCCGGAGGTGACGGCCAGCATCGCCTCGACCAAACCGTCCATCCGGTCTCGGGAGTCCAGGATGAGCTCGACGCGCTCCTTGACCTCGCTGAGCAATTCACGCAACCGCAGTTGCGAGAGGGTGTCGCGCACGGAATAGGGGTCGTTGCCGTGGTCCTCGCTCATATCGGGTTCCCCTTGTGGTGGGCGCGCGAACTGCGCCTTGCGCCAGTCTAGTTCGCCCTTCGGGGACTTTCGGCCCTGTTCGCCACGGCATTGCGATGGTGACATGGGGCTACGGGATCTGAATATCGAAGGCAGGGCGTGTCGCATGAAGTCGTCGGGGCTGTTGAATTCTTCGTCAGCACAACACTGGCTCACCGCAAGCGATCTCGATCTAGCGGTGACTACCTTCGGCGCGGTGCCGGACGTGGACGTGACGAGGGCAGTCCGGGCGATCGGCCGGGTGTTGCGCAGGCACCACCTCGACGCGGCGACCAGGGTGCGGGTCACCGCGCCGGCCGAGGCGGGCGCGGCGACCGTGGTGCAGGCCAACATTCGCTGTCGCAATATCGCCACGCGCGTGCAGGTGACGGGCCCGGGCGGGTTCGCGGTCACCTTCGCCGCCGAACGGCTGGACCGGCAGCTGGCCCGGCTCGCGACGACCCAGTCCCGGGATTGGCCCGATCCCGCGCGTCCACCGCTGGCCGAGGTCACCGAGCCGCGCCCGATCGTGCGGCGCAAGCAGGTCGACCTGCTCACCGGCTCGCCCGCGGAGGCGACGGCGGTGATGGACGTGATGGACTACGACGCCTACCTGTTCACCGATGCCGAGTCCGGCACGGAGGCGGTGGTGGCCTGGGGTGATCCGCTCGGCGTCCGGCTGTTCCGCCAGGACGCCGATGTGCGCATCCCGCCGACGGTGAATCTGCTTCCGCTGACCGCGGATTCGGCTCCGGCACCCATCCTCGACGAGGAGCGCGCCGCGCATGTGCTCTGTCATCATGGACTGCCGTTCCTGTTCTTCACCGAGCAGCACAGCGGTCGCGGCCGGTTGCTGTACCGCCGCTACGACGGCGACCTCTCGATCGTCGAACCGGCCTGAACCTCAGCTCAGCGGCGCCGACCAGTGCACCCGCGTGCCACCGGTCGGCGCCGGTTCGATGCTGCACCGGCCCTCGGATTCCGCCGCCCGCTGCGCGAGATTGGCCAGGCCGCTGGCGATTACATCGTCCGGGACGCCGGATCCGTTGTCCTGCACCAGGATGGTCAGCTCGTCGGCGACGGTGATCTCGATCGTCACCGCGTCCCCGCCGGAGTGCCGCACCGCATTGCTGACCGATTCGCGCACAACGGCTTCCGCGTGATCGGCCAGCGCGGGCCCGACCACCGACAGCGGTCCGTCCACGCGCAGCCGCACCCGGATCGGGGTCGCCGCGGTCTGCTGCCGCACCGCGTCCTCCAGGCGGCGGCGCAACGACGCGCCCGCGCCGCCGTGCAGATCGAAGATCGTCGTCCTGATCTCGTGCACGATCTCCTGTAGCCGATCGATCTCGTCCGAAAGCCGTTGCCGCACTTGCGGATCGTCGACCCGCGCGGCCATGCCCTGCAAGCCGAGACCGACCGCGAACACCCGCTGGATGACGTGGTCGTGCAGATCGCGCGCGATCCGGTCGCGATCGGCGAGCACGTCGAGTTCGCGCGCCCGGCGCTGCGCCTCGGCCAGTTGCATGGCCAGCGCGGCCTGATCGGTGAACGCCGCGGCCAGCGCGCTGAGCTCGTCGGAATACGGCTCGGCGTCGACCGCGCGCACCACGATCAGCACGCCGAGCACGACCCCCGCGGTCTGCAACGGCAGGATCAGCGCGGGCCCGGTGGCGTCGATCGGCGCGCCGAGATCGACGTCGCGCGCGTCGATCAGCCGGACGGATGCGCGCTCGGCGAAGGCCTTGCCCGCGGCGGTGCCGGTGAGCCGCACGACCTGCCCCTCATCCGGCTCGTCGGCCCTCGACCATTGCGCCACAACGAGTTCCGTGGCCTCCTCGGGTGGGATGCCCGACTCGACCACCGCCAGGATCGCCTGCTCCGACCTGGTCAGCGTGCGCGCGTGCTCGACCACCTGGGCGAGCACCCGGTGCGGTTCGGTGCCCGCCAGGAACTCGGTGGCGATGTCCCGGTTCGCCTCGATCCAGGCCTGCCGGGTGCGCGCCCACTCGTAGAGCCGCGCGTTGTCGTCGGCGATCCGGGTCGCGGTGTCCACGATGGTGCGCAACGTGTCGAACACGCTGTGCGGCACGTCCGGCATGCGCGGAGTCAGCGCTCGCCGAGTTTGCTGGCCAGCACCGCGGCCTGGGTCCGTCGCTCCATGCCGAGCTTGGCCAGCAGCCGCGACACATAGTTCTTGACCGTCTTCTCCGCCAGGAACATCCGGGCCGCGATCTGCCGGTTGGTCAGCCCCTCGCCGAGCAGCGCGAGCAGCTTGCGTTCCTGCTCGGTGAGCCCGGCCAGCGGGCCGTCGTCGTCGGGCACGCCGTCGCGCAGCCGGGCCCGCAGCGCCGCCGCGGCCCGGTTGTCCAGCAGCGAACGGCCCGAGCCGACCGTCTTGATCGCGGCGGCCAGTTCCATCCCCTTGATGTTCTTCACCACGTAGCCGCTGGCCCCGGCCAGGATCGCGTCGAGCATCGCCTGCTCGTCGGTGTAGGAGGTGAGGATCAGGCAGCGCAACCCGTCCACCTCGGCGAGCAGGTCGCGGCACAGTTCGATGCCGTTGCCGTCGGGCAGCCGCACGTCGAGCACCGCGACATCGGGGCGTAGCACCGGGATTCGGGCCATCGCCTGCGCGACGTCCCCGGCCTCGCCGATCACCGTCAGCTCGGGATCACCCTCCAGCAGATCGATCAGACCGCGCCGGACGATCTCGTGGTCGTCGACCAGAAATACCTGGAGCACGTCGGCCTCCTTGTCGTCGCCTACCGGACGAAAGCAGCCCCCCACGAATACCACGGGTAGACAACGAGGTTCTGGGTAAGCTCGCAATGAAGTCAACCAGAGGGGCCGTGGGCAGCGGAGCCATAAGGCTCATATGTGCGTGGGAACTCGAGCGATGACATATTCAGCGACACTAGATTTCAGTGCGATCTTCGGAGCGCCGCGCGCCTGTCCGGGCTGCGGTGGCGAGACCTCCGATCAACTACCCGATGCCCTGACGCGGTGCGGCGGCTGCGGCGCGCACTGGGGGCCCGCCGAGGAATGGGCCGATGTCGAAGAACGCAGGCGGCCATGAGAATCGGGCAGATCGTCCCGCCCTGGGTTCCGGTGCCGCCGCCGGCCTACGGCGGCACCGAGGCGGTGGTCGGTAATCTCGCCGTCGGTCTTGACCGGCTCGGTCACGACGTGCACCTGTTCACGGTGGGCGAATCCACCTGCCCGGTGCGCCGATACTCGCTCTACGAGCACCCGACCACGCAGATCGGCGTCGGTGAGGCCGAGCTGATGCATGTGCTCGCCGCCTACGAGACCCTCGCCGACGCCGACATCATCCACGACCACACCTCGCTCGGCCCGTTCGTCGGCGCGCTGGAGCACTCGCCGCCGGTGGTGGTCACCAACCACGGGCCGTTCTCCGAGATGCGCCAGGAACTGTTCCGGTCGATGGCGCGCCACGCCAGCATCGTCGCGATCTCCGAGGCGCAACGCCGGATGGCGGGCAGCGTGCCGATCGCCGAGGTGATCCATCACGGCATCGACCTCGACGCGCACCGATTCGGCCCTGGCGGTGGCGGTTACGTGATCTTCGTCGGCCGGATGAACGAGACGAAGGGCGTGCACCGGGCGGTGCAGATCGCCCGGCTGGCCCGGCGCAAGCTGCTCATGATCACCAAGATGCGCGAACCGGAGGAGCGTCGCTACTACACTGAGCGGGTGCGTCCACTGATGGGCCCCGACGATCCCGAACCGCGCGAGGAAGCCACCGAGCGCCGGGTCGACCTGGTGCGCCACGCCGACGCGTTGATCAATCCTATCGAATGGCCCGAGCCGTTCGGCCTGGTCATGGCCGAGGCATTGGCCTGCGGCACACCGGTTCTCGCGTTTCCCAACGGCGCCGCGCCGGAGATCGTCGAGGACGGCAAGACCGGCTTCCTGTGCCGCGACGCCGGCGAGATGGCAGACGCGCTCGACCGACTGCACACCATCGATCGGCGGGACTGCCGCGCGGCGGCCGAGCAGCGGTTCGGCCGGCTGCGCATGGCCCGCGATCACGAGCGGCTCTATCGCCGCATCGTGGCCGAGCGGACGACCCGGGTCATGGCGCCCACCACGGTGGCGTGAGTTTGCCGAGGCAGGCGGCGTGAGCCATCCCTGGGGCGACGGCTCGGACACGGAGGCGCCGACGGCGATCAACGCCGGGGTCACGCTGGTCGAGGGCTCGACCTTCTGCATCAGCGACACCAGCGGTGCGATCAGCCCGAATCGCCCGGCGGGCCTGTTCGTCCGGGACACCAGGGTGCTCTCGCATTGGCGGCTGACCGTCGACGGCCTGGAACCGCAACCGCTGACCGTACGCTACGACGAGCCGTACAGCGCGACGCTGCTGGCCCGGACCGCGCCGCGGGCCGGCACCGCGGACAGCACCGCGCTGGTGATCATCGGCAGGCACGTCGGTGACGGGATGCGCGAGGACCTGGTGGTGCGCAACCTGTCCGGCGCTCCGCTCGACTGCGCGATCAAGCTGGAACTGGACGCCGATTTCGCCGATCTCTTCGAGGTGAAGGAGGGGCGCACCGGCCACGACGTGGTCACCGCGGCGCGTGCGCTGGACAACGCGGTGCAGATCAGCCGGGCCGAGTTGGGGGTCGCGGTGACCGTCAGCGGCAGCGGGGCAACGGCGGAAGGTCGCGAATTATGCTGGGAGGTAACACTTCCCGGGCGCGGCGAATGGTCCGCCTGCATCGAGTACCTGCCCGCCCTCGGCACCGACACCACGCCACCGCGTTATCCGTGCGGCATACCTGTGAGCCGCAGCACGCCCGCGCAACGCCTGCGCGAGTGGTACGCGAACTCGCCGACCGTGCAGACCGACGACGAAACCCTCGCCGCGGTCCTGCAACGCACCCTCACCGATCTCGGCGCGCTGCGCATCTTCGACCCCCACCATCCCGAGCGCGCGGTGGTCGCGGCCGGCGCGCCCTGGTTCATGGCGCTGTTCGGCCGGGACTCGTTGCTCACCTCGTGGATGGTGCTGCCGCTGGACCGCAGGCTCGCGGTCGGCACCTTGCAGAGCCTGGCCGATCTGCAGGGGACGCAGGTGCAGGCCGCGACCGAAGAGCAGCCGGGCCGGATTCCGCACGAGGTGCGGTTCGGGCGGGCGGCGACGCTGCTGCTCGGCGGCGGCACCGCCTACTACGGCACCGCCGACGCGACTCCGCTGTTCGTGATGCTGCTCGGCGAGCTCTATCGCTGGGGACTGGACCCGAAGATCCGCGATGACCTGCTGCCGCATGCGGATCGCGCGCTGGACTGGATCGAGAAGTACGGCGACGCGGACGGCGACGGTTTCGTCGAATACCGGTGTGCCGCTGATCACGGCCTGGCCAATCAAGGCTGGAAGGACTCCTGGGACGGGGTCAATTTCGCCGACGGCACGCTGCCCGAGGCGCCGATCGCGCTCGCCGAGGTGCAGGGCTATACGTACGCGGCGTACGTCGCGCGCGCCACGCTCGCGGCCGGTACCGGCGACCACTCGACCGCGGAACGGTGGCGGGCCAAGGCCGCGCAGCTGAAAACCGCCTTCAACGAGGCGTTCTGGTTGCCCGATCGCGGCTGGTACGCGATCGGCCTCGATCGGGACAAGCGGCAAATCGACGCGCTCACCTCCAATATCGGGCACTGCCTGTGGACCGGGATCGTGGACGACGACAAAGCCGAGCGGGTCGCCGACCATCTGCTCTCGCCGGAAATGTTCAGCGGCTGGGGGATCCGCACGCTGGCTACGTCAATGGGTGCTTACAACCCGGTCAGCTATCACAACGGCTCGGTCTGGCCGCACGACAACGCGATCTGCGCCGCGGGCCTGATGCGCTACGGGTTCACCGAGCACGCGAATCAGGTGGTATCGGCCATGCTCGACGCCTCGACCCGGTTCGGTCATCGGCTGCCCGAACTCTTCAGCGGGTTCGACCGGGCCGAATTCGACGTCCCCGTCCCGTATCCGACGTCCTGCTCGCCGCAGGCGTGGGCCGCTGCCGCGCCGCTGTTGTTTTTGCGTACGCTGTTGAGACTGGAACCCAGCGTTCCGGAGGGGGTGCTGTCGGTCGCGCCGGTGGTCCCCGCTCGCTATCTCCCGCTGCGGGTCGGCGGGCTGCGGGTCGGCTCGGACGTGCTGTCGGTCACCGTCGACCCGGAGGGCTGGCAAGTCCGCGGCTTGTCCGGTGACCTGCGGCGGAGCTAGCACCCACCCCTGCGGGCAACCTCCGCAATATTGCCGGCGTCAGCGCTGTTGTAGCTGGTACGCGTCGCGCGAGCGAAACTTGTCGGTGGGCGCGTTTAGCATGACGGCCGGATACGTCTGGAAGCCGTTTATCGGTTCACTTGAACACGATGAGAAGGGAATCACCTGGTGGCGGAACGCCTGACTGTGCGCGGTGCTCGGGAACACAACCTGAAGGGGGTCGATCTTGACCTGCCTCGCGACAGTCTCATCGTGTTCACCGGACTCTCCGGCTCGGGCAAGTCGAGCCTGGCGTTCGACACGATCTTCGCCGAGGGACAGCGGCGCTACGTGGAGTCGCTGTCGGCATACGCGCGGCAATTCCTCGGACAGATGGACAAGCCGGACGTCGACTTCATCGAGGGGCTCTCGCCCGCGGTGTCGATCGACCAGAAGTCGACCAACCGGAACCCGCGGTCGACCGTCGGCACCATCACCGAGGTGTACGACTACCTGCGCCTGCTCTACGCGCGGGCCGGCACCCCGCACTGCCCGGTGTGTGGCGAGCTGATCGAGCGGCAGACGCCGCAGCAGATCGTCGACCAGGTGCTGGCCATGGAGGAGGGCATCAAGTTCCAGGTGCTCGCGCCGGTGGTGCGCACCCGCAAGGGTGAATTCGTCGATCTCTTCGAGCAATTGAACACCCAGGGCTACTCCCGGGTCCGGGTCGACGGCGTGGTGTATCCGCTGACCGACCCGCCGAAGCTGAAGAAGCAGGAGAAGCACGACGTCGAGGTGGTGGTCGACCGCCTGGCCGTCAAATCGAATTCCAAACAGCGCCTCACCGATTCGATCGAGACCGCGCTGCGGCTGGCCGACGGCATCGTGGTGCTCGACTTCGTCGACCGCGACGAGCACGCGCACGACCGCGAGCGCCGCTTCTCCGAGCGCCTGGCCTGCCCGAACGGGCATCCGCTTGACATCGAAGACCTGGAACCCCGGTCGTTCTCGTTCAACTCGCCCTACGGCGCCTGCCCGGACTGCTCGGGTCTCGGTATCCGTAAAGAGGTCGACCCGGACCTGGTGGTGCCCGATCCGGCACTCAGCCTGAACGACGGCGCCATCGCGCCGTGGTCGCGCGGGCAGACCGCGGAGTACTTCACCCGGCTGCTGTCCGGGCTCGCGTCGTCCATCGGCTTCTCTATGGACACGCCGTGGGAGCGGTTGCCGCTCAAGGCGCGCAAGGCCGTGCTCGAGGGCAGTTCCGATCAGGTGCACGTCTCCTACACCAACCGGTACGGGCGGAAGCGTTCGTACTACGCCGATTTCGAGGGCGTGATGCCGTTCCTGCAGCGGCGCATGGAGAGCACCGAGTCCGAGCAGATGAAGGAGCACTACGACGGGTACATGCGCGACGTGCCGTGCCCGGTCTGCAACGGCGCCCGGCTGCGCCCGGAGATCCTCGCGGTCACCATCGACGCGGGCGGCGACAACAAGTCGATCGCCGAGGTCAGCGATCTGTCCATCGGGGAGTGCTCCAAGTTCCTGAACTCGCTCACGCTGGGGGAGCGCGAGGCCGCGATCGCCGGGCAGGTGCTCAAGGAGGTGCAGGCGCGGCTCGGGTTCCTGCTCGACGTCGGGCTGGAATACCTGTCCCTGTCCCGGGCCGCGGCGACGCTGTCCGGCGGTGAGGCGCAGCGCATCCGGCTCGCCACGCAGATCGGTTCCGGTCTGGTCGGCGTGCTCTACGTGCTCGACGAACCGTCCATCGGCCTGCACCAGCGGGACAACCGGCGGCTCATCGAAACCCTCACCCGGCTGCGCAATCTCGGCAACACGTTGATCGTGGTCGAGCACGACGAGGACACCATCCGCGCCTCGGACTGGGTGGTCGACATCGGCCCGCTGGCCGGCGAGCACGGTGGTCGCGTGGTGCACAGCGGCACCTACGCCGACCTGCTCACCGAACCCGAATCCCTCACCGGCGCTTACCTTTCCGGCCGGGAGCGGATCGAGCTGCCGCTGGTTCGCCGTCCGATCAACAAGAAGCGCCTGCTCACCGTGGTCGGCGCGACCGAGCACAACCTGCGCGACATCGAGGTGGACTTCCCGCTCGGTGTGCTCACCGCGGTCACCGGCGTCTCCGGTTCCGGCAAGTCGACACTGGTCAACGACATCTTGGCGACCGTGCTGGCGAACAAGCTGAACGGCGCCCGGCAGGTGCCCGGCCGGCACACCAGGATCAAGGGACTCGACGATCTGGACAAGCTGGTCCAGGTGGATCAGTCGCCGATCGGCCGCACCCCGCGCTCCAACCCCGCCACCTACACCGGCGTGTTCGACAAGATCCGCACCCTGTTCGCGTCGACCACCGAGGCGAAGGTGCGCGGTTATCAGCCGGGTCGATTCTCGTTCAACGTCAAGGGCGGTCGCTGCGAGGCGTGCTCCGGCGACGGCACGCTGAAGATCGAGATGAACTTCTTGCCGGACGTGTACGTCCCGTGCGAGGTGTGCCACGGTGCGCGGTACAACCGGGAAACCCTCGAGGTGCACTACAAGGGCAAGACCATCGCCGAGGTCCTCGACATGTCCATCGAGGAGGGCGCGGAGTTCTTCGAGCCGATCAGCTCGATCCACCGCTACCTCAAGACGTTGGTAGAGGTCGGCCTCGGTTACGTCCGTCTCGGTCAGAGTGCTCCGACCTTGTCCGGCGGCGAAGCCCAGCGCGTCAAATTGTCCGCGGAACTCCAGAAGCGTTCGACGGGTCGCACCGTCTACATTCTCGACGAGCCGACCACCGGTCTGCACTTCGAAGACATCCGCAAGCTGCTCAAGGTGATCAACGGTCTGGTCGACAAGGGCAACACGGTGATCGTCATCGAACACAACCTGGACGTCATCAAGACCGCCGACTGGGTCATCGATATGGGCCCCGAGGGCGGCTCCGGCGGCGGCACGGTGATCGCCGAAGGCACTCCGGAAGATATTGCCGCCGTAGCGGAAAGCTACACAGGGCAGTTCCTGCGCGAGGCGCTGGAACAGGCGGACGCACCGAAGGCTTCGAAGGCGCCCGCGAAGAAAGCAGCCGCCAAGGCAACGGCGGCCAAGGCTCCAGCCAAGAAGGCACCAGCAAAGAAGGCCGCCGCCAAGACCCCGGCCGACAAGCCGACCGAAGCGCAAGCAGCAGCGAAGACCGCCGCAAAGCGCCTGTCCCGCAAGGCAGCCGCCTTGCGCTGATCGCCCGGCGACACGCAAACGCGCCTCGGGTACCTACCCGGGGCGCGTTTGCGTTCACTCAGCCCTATCGATCACCGCCCGAAACTCTTCGGCATCCGGACCGGACACGCTGTAGGTGATGCTGACCGGTTGCGCCGAATTGAACTTCTCGTGCACCGGCCCGGGAACGATCGAGCGCACCAACTCGACAAGTTCCGGATAGGCCAAGGCCTCCTGCGGTGCCGTCGGATCGAAATCATTGATCTGACCTCGCCGCAACGGCTCCCCACCGACCCGCGGCCAGTGCACCTCCAACACCGACGGTCGTCCGTCGAGCAGCGCACTCTGCACGTCTTCGGGACTGAGCACATTCCGGCCGTTGGCAGCGGCCACCGCTGCGGCGCGTCGCAACAGATGGACGATCGCCGGGCTGGCGCCGTGGATGGTGGCACTGACTTCATTCGTCATGGTCACCACGCTATCGTCCATATTTGCTGTCGCCACCGGTATCGAACACCTCCATCGGCGAGCCATCGGGCATGGCGTAGAACACCGTTCCGACGCACCACAGCCGAGTCGTCCGGCCGGGTGCCGGGCAGCTCACCTTGTCGTTGTTGGTCACCGGCTGCTCCGCACATCGGATGACCACCCCGCCTGCTTCCTCGCATTGTTGAATGGTGACCGCTTCGGCCGGACCGATCGCGACCATGAGCGCGGAGATGGAGCGCGAATTGCGTTGCTGTGATGCCACTTTGCCACGCAGGGTTGCTGCCTGATTTGTACGATCCGGTCGCCTCGTCCGAGACTCGCCGTTGCGCGGGCCGCCCGCGACGCCGACTGCGTCTGGATAGACACGCGAGCACCTCGTCATGGCTTGGTTATTTGACTGTGTTAAAGGTGCACATATTCTTTGTGCTGTGTGTACACCTGGCGCTAGGTATTCGAACAATCAATCAAGTGCGCGATGGGCTTTGGGGTGAATTGAGGTTCGGTATCTCGGTAATTGCTTTCGCAGGAACGTGATTGGGGAAGGGTGGGCCTGGGGTTTTGTCTTTCCCCAGTCGGGGGCGCTCTTGGTGGCAATGACGTGTGATTCTATTTGCAAGTATGAACTTTAAACGTAGAGCTGGGGCTCGTCGTCTTGTTACCGTCGTAATCGCAATAGTGGCAGCGGGTTTCGTTGCGGTGCCTGGTTCGTTGGCGGAGCCGCCTACTGCTCCGGCGCCGCCGGGGATGTTGGCGCCGCACACGGAACCGATTCCGCTGCAACCGGATCAGCAGTCGCGGATCTATTTCAAGATTCCGGCGGCGAACGAAATGGTGCGGATGCAGACGCATTTCGTTGTTCCGGCGAAGCCGGCGCGGGTGGGGACGATGTTCCTGTGGCCCGGTCTGGAGCCGCGTGAGGGTGGCCGAAATTACTATCCGCTCGGGCTCGGTGTCCTGCAACCCGTGCTCACCTGGGGTGATGCTTGCGCTCCGGTTCAGCAGCCGCCGACCTATTCGACCTGGTGGATTTCCGGACAGTACGTCAACGTGTACTCCAAGGATCCGCGCTACGCCGACTGTCACTCCGGTCGCGCGATGTCGGTGAAGGTGGGTGAGGCCCTCGACATGGACATCGCGCTCGATCAGGCCACCGGCGTCTGGACCCAAACCATCACCGGCCAATCCGGAACGGTCCGCTACTCGATCAACCTGCGTGCCCAAGCCCAGAACATGGCCCTCTTCGCCATCGAACCCTGGGACAACGCCAGAATCCCCAACCGCCTCGTCTTCACCGACACCACCATCACCTTCCGCGACGCCGCCCAACAAGCCTGCCTGACCCCCGAACTCACCTACACCGGCACCGGCGGCACCCTCACCCCACCCACCACCACCGACGGCCGCCGCTGCCACATCGACACCGTCACCGTGAACCCACCCCGCACCGCCGACTGACGTCGCGGCAGCCGCACACCTTCTGACATCCGCACGCGTGTCAGTGCGGCGAGTCGGTGTGCTGGAAATCAGGAGGTGTGCGGCGCGACGGTAGTCGGGCTCTGTCTCGTCTTATCCGCAAACTTCCCTATTGAGATCTTCAATAGGGGAGTTTAGGGTATTTTGGTGACTGATCGCGTCTACTCGGTGGAGCAGGTGGCTGAGCGCCTGGGGCTGCATGTGCGCACGATCCGCAACTACGTGCGGGACGGGCGACTCCAGGCGGTGCGGATCGGGAAGCAGTATCGGATCGCGGAGGCGGATCTCGAGGCGTTCACCGGGTTGCCGGTGCCCGCGCCGGTGCGGGTGACGGTGGGGCGGCAGCGGCACACCGAGGTGTCGAGCATCGTTCAGGTCGAGGCGATCAGCCGGGAGCTGGCCGACCGGGTGACCACGCTGCTGATGGCCGCGGCGAACACCCGTTCCGGCGAGGGCGATCCGTTGCGGATCGAGACGCTGTACGACGCGGAGCGGGCGCGGCTGAAAGTCATTGTCCTGGGCGGTCTTGCGGACACAGCACGGTTGTTCGACTACATGGAAGGGGTGCTCGCGTCATGAGCGAGCGGAACATTGTCACGGCGGACTCCGAGCGTGGGGGAGGAGGCAGCCTGACCACGATCTACAAGTCGGAGCGCGGCGCGCGAAAGGTCCAGCAGCGCTACGCGGAATTGCTGGCGGAGTGGCCCGTACCCGCTGAGCATCGGCGGGTGCCGACCCGCGAAGGCGAGACTTTCGTCGTGGTCTCCGGCCCGGAGAACGCGCCGCCGCTGGTGCTGCTGCATGGTTCCGGCGGGAACACCGCGAATTGGCGTGGCGATATCGCTTCCTGGGCAACGCATTTCCGCACCTACTCCGTCGACATCATCGGCGAGCCCGGCGCCAGCGCGCCGTCCCGGCCACCCCTTGATTCCGATCGGGTCGCGCTGTGGTTCGACGACGTGCTGGAAGGTCTTGGGCTGAGCAATATTTCGCTCGCGGCGATGTCCCTCGGCGGTTGGGTGGCGCTGGACTACGCCATCCGCAGGCCTGGCCGGATAACTCGGCTCGCCCTGCTGTGCCCCGCCGGTATCGGCGCACAGCTGATGGGCTGGCTGCCAAAAGCGTTGTTCCTCCGCCTCTTCGGTCGCCGCGGCGTGCGCCGCACGGCCGCCATCGTCACCGGCCTGGACATCCCGTTGGCCGAGAAAGTCCTCGACGACGTGGTCCTGACCTTCGCCGAGTTCAAACCGCGCACCGAGCGCCTGCCCATATTCTCCGACGACGCGTTACGCACCCTGACCATGCCGATGCTGGTCATCGTCGGCACCCGCGACGTCATGCTCGACTCCGCAGTCACCGCCGACCGCATCCGCCACTGCGCCCCCCACGCGACAGTCCACGTCCTCCCCGACGTCGGCCACGCAATCCTCGGCCAAACCGACACCATCTCGCAGTTCCTCCTCGAGCACCAGCCCATCCGGTAGCCCGCACAACGCCGCGCACCCACCGTCCAGCCGCGCACAAATTCGTCGGCAAATCCGTGTGCGCCGAGCAAATCCGTGCGCGTCGAGTCAATCGCTGCGCGGACAGGTCGGCGTGCGGGCGAGGCGGCAGCGCACTGCGCCGCGCACGGATTATCTAGCCGCTTGTGAATTCGCGGGCAAAATGTTGCGCGGCAGGCCAATCCGTACGCAGCGGGGAGCGGGTGCGCGGAGGCAGTGCGCCGCGCACGAATTGGTCTGCCGCGCAACGATTTGCCAGCAAATCCATAAGCGGCTAGGCAATTCCTGCGCGGCGGGTCCGGCTGGGGGTGATAGGTGTGCGTCGATTGGTGTGTTCGGGTGACTTGTTCGCCCTCGCGCCGGCGTCGCGGCCGGTGCTACGTATGCGCTCGGCTTATCGGCGCGCTACTAGGTGGGTGGGTGCGGCGTGGGGCTTGGTCTGCTGCGGTGTCCGTTCAGGGGCGAAGCGAACCGACGGGTCAATGCTGCGCGGAGACGATCGGAGTCGGAGTGCTCGACTCCGATTGGAGGCCCGTGCCATGTATCTGACCGGCTTGGGCGGCTGCGCCGCGGCGGGATTGCGCTATCCGTTGGCGGGGATGGGCATTGGTGTGCCGAACCAGTGGGTCAGTGCCGCGCGCAAGCGGTCTGGGGTGGACTGGTCGGCGTCGTCGGCGGCCCAGGCCACGTAGCCGTCCGGTCTGATCAGTAGTGCTGTGGCGGGTGCGTCGGGGCTGGTTGCGGCGACGATGTCTACTCGGTCGCGCCACGGGTTCGTGACATCGGTGAAGCTCGGGGTGTCCGCGAGCGTGAGCAAGACAGGTCGTGCCTTGCGCAGGAGGTCGGCGACTCGTTTTGTGCCATCGGGGGTTTCGAGGGTTAGGTCGGGGACCATTCGGCCTGCGAGTGGGTGGGGGTCTCCGGTCTCGTAGCGAGTGTCGGAACCTGACATCAATCGGGCGATGTATTCGGTGTTCTCCGGCCGCTCCAGTAGTTCGCCGAGCAGGGTGCGCATGGCGGTGACCTCGGGGCCGGGCGCGAAGAGGGCGGTTTGGGCGAGGGAGCTCATCATCACGCGAACTCCGACCGGGTGTCGCTCGGAATGGTAGGTGTCCAGCAAACCTGCTGGTGCCCAACCGTTTATCTCCGCGGCGAGCTTCCAGCCCAGGTTGGCCGCGTCTTGCAGGCCGAGGTTGAGGCCGGGTCCGCCCATTCCGGAATGCACGTGCGCGGCGTCGCCGAGGAGGAACACATTGCCCTTCCGGTACCGCTCGGCCTGCCGGGTGTTCTGATTCGCGATGCGGCGCAACGCATGTGGGCCCGGCCCGCGGGGCGCTTCCAGCGGCAGGTCGACGCCGAGCACCCGACGCACGCTGTCGCGCAGTTCCTCGATGGTCATCGGGGTGCCCTCCGGCACCGGTTCCACGCCGAACTCCATGCTCGCGATGAGCGGCCGACCCGGCTCCAGCTCCGCGAAGACGAACCCGCCGCGTTCTAGTCGGTTGTGCCCGAAGGGAAGTCGGCCGAAGCCGGGAACTTCGATGCCGCCGTCGCTGGTCCGCAACTCGTCCGGCAGCCAGACATGCCCTATCCGCCCGATGTCGCCGGCCGACGTGTGGCCGGGGAAGTCGATGCCGACCTGTTTGCGGACGAAACTCTTACCGCCGTCGGCACCGATCAGATATCGGGCCCCGAAGCGATAGTCGCCGTCGGGCCCGGTCACGTCGATATCGACGCCATCGTCGAGCTGGGTCAGGCCACTGAGCCGGTGCCCCCATCTGATGTCCACGCCCAGCCCGGCTGCCCACTTCTCCAGCAGCCGAACGAGTTTCGGCTGCGGAATACCGAGCAAGGTCATCGGATTGTCGGCCAGCTCGGCGAACGACAGCGGCAACCCGCTGAAGAAGTAGGCGGGCAGCGGCTGCGGCGCACCGGGCGCCCCGCCGAACTCGTGGTAGAGCCCACGCATGTCCAGCAGTCGAATCACCTGCCCGACAAGGCCGTTCGCCTTCGGCTCAGCGCTGGGCGCGGATAGCTCGTCGAGCACGACGGCGTGCACGCCGGCCAGTGCGAGTTCGCCGGCGAGCATCAGACCGTTCGGTCCGGCGCCGGAAATGACTACGTCGACAGAGTTTTCGGGCATGGCGAATACACCTCTTGTTCGATGGTGGGTTTCAGTGCCGTGTGAGCGCTGTCAGGTCAGCGCGGAGGTTCGGGTAGTCCGGCGGCCACGTCGGCGAGGGCCTGACGCAACAGCGTGGTGATGTGGACCGGCGGGTCGGCATTGGCGTAGGCGACCATGGCCGCCTCGGCGATGGTGGCAACGGTGCCGGCGACCAGGCGCGGATAGATGTCGCGTAGCGGGTCGGTGCCGGTGCGTTCGGCGATCAGCTCGAGCCAATCGTCGGAGATCTCCTTGAACAAGGCGTGCCGCAGCTCCGGCACGTTGAACAGCTTCCGGATCTCGGCCAGTTGCGCCGGACTGGGCAGGGTGAACTGGACGCCGTCGGCCTCGAGCGGCTCGAGCATCGCGGCGGTGATCGCGGTCCAGAGCGGTTCGTCCGCCGGACGCTCCCGCAATATCGCGAGGCTGCGCCGGACGCGCACCGACTGCCGATAGACGATCGCGTCGTGCTTACCGGTGAAGTAGTTGTTGAACGTGCGCACCGATACCCCGGCCCGCGTCGCGATGTCCTCGCGGGTGACGTGCTCCAGTCCTCGCTCGAAAGCCAGTTCCAGCGCGGCGGTAGACAACGCCATCCGGGTGTCGAGCTTCTTGCGTTCGCGCAGACCGAGCACTTCGTCTTCCGGCATGACGACAGCCTACCGAAAAAACATGCCCGGTGGGCAAAATTTCCTATCGGGAAAAAAATTAACGGCAGCGCGGCCCGGCGGAGACCGGTCAGCGCTGCCGTGCGGCGATGCGAAGGATCAGTAAACCGGCCCGGTGTACTTCTCGCCCGGCCCCTTACCCGGCTCATCCGGATGCGCCGACGCCTCCCGGAACGCGCGCTGCAACGACTGCAACCCCTCACGAATCGGCCCGGCATGCGGCCCGAGATACTCAATCGACGCGGTGACCAGCCCGGCCAGCGCGGTGATCACCCGGCGCGCCTCGTCCAGATCGCGCCGCGTGCTGGTCTCCGGATCCTCGTCCGCGAGCCCGAGCTTCTCCGCGGCCGAACTCATCAGCATCACCGCGGCCCGGCTGATCACCTCGACCGCGGGGATGTCGGCCAGTTCGCGCACGGAGTTGTCGAGCTCTTCTGTCATGCTCATCAGGCTAGCGACGCGACCTGCGCCCCCGGGAATCGGCCGAGCTCGACGCGCGGGCACCGGGCCGATTCGGCGATAGCCGAACGCAATGTTAGACTTTCCGCTGACGACCGCCCCTGGTTGTGTCTTCTTCCAAGATTTCGAGCCTGGGGCCGATAAGTGGAGCCCGACTCCCACCGTTGCCGACGAGCGATCGTCAGGTCAAACGGTCCGGTCACCCGCCTTCTCGAAGGCGGGTTTCTTGTGCGTGGTTCTCTCGCGAGAACCACGCACGAGGTCGCACGCGAGGTTTTGGCGTGCGCTGACCGGTCGACTCGGGCCCCGCAGCGGAATACCGCTCCGGGGCTTTTGTGTTGAAAAGGGGTTGCAGTTATTGCGCGCGGTCGTCCTGACGACACCGCTTGACCTAGGAGGCCCCATCAGCACTGAGACCCGCATCAACGATCGCATCCGTGTTCCCGAGGTCCGGCTCATCGGACCCAGCGGCGAGCAGGTTGGGATCGTGCGTGTTGAAGATGCACTACGCGTCGCCATGGAGGCAGATCTCGATCTCGTCGAGGTCGCTCCGGATGCACGTCCGCCGGTCTGCAAGATCATGGACTACGGCAAGTTCAAGTACGAGACGGCGCAGAAGGCGCGCGAGTCTCGGAAGAACCAGGTGCAAACCGTGATCAAGGAGCAGAAGCTCCGCCCGAAGATCGACGACCACGACTACGCGACCAAGAGGGGCCATGTCATGCGCTTCCTCGAGGCCGGGTCGAAGGTCAAGGTCACCATCATGTTCCGTGGACGTGAGCAGTCCAGGCCCGAACTGGGCTACCGGCTGTTGCAGCGCCTCGCGGCGGACGTGGCTGACTTGGGGTTCGTCGAAACCTCGGCCAAGCAGGACGGTCGCAACATGACCATGGTCCTCGCGCCCCACAAGGGTGCGAAGACGCGAGTGAAGGCACAGCAGGAGTCCGCAGCTCCGCGGCAGCAGCAGCCCGCTGCGCAGCCGAGCCCCGCGCCCGCTGAGGCCGTCGCCGCAGACACGACGCCCGCCGCGGCTCCGGCCGAGCAGGCCGACCCGCCGCAGTAATACCGATAAGAGCCGGCGGTCCGCAAGGGCCGCCGGGACGAGACAGATAGAGGAATCCATGCCGAAGATGAAGAGCCACAGCGGCGCCTCGAAGCGATTCAAGGTGTCGGGCCGAGGCAAGCTGCTTCGCCAGCAGGCGAACCGTCGCCACCTGCTCGAGCACAAGTCGACCCGCCGGACTCGTCGTCTGGATGGCACGGAGGCCGTCGCGTCCGTCGACGTCCCGCGCGTGAAGAGGCTGCTCGGTCTCTGAGAGACCAGCAGCGATTGCTTGCCGGTCGCTCGAAAGAGCCCGTGAGCAACCCGCGTTCCGGATTCCGGACGCCGACCCACTGACCAACCTCCGGGTGCCGCATGCGCCCCCTAGATCGACAAAGGACTGACCCATGGCACGCGTCAAAAGGGCCGTCAACGCTCAGAAGAAGCGTCGTTCCATCCTCGAGGCCTCCAAGGGCTACCGCGGCCAGCGCTCGCGCCTGTACCGCAAGGCCAAGGAACAGCAGCTGCACTCGCTCACCTACGCCTACCGGGACCGCCGGGCGCGCAAGGGTGACTTCCGCAAGCTCTGGATCGCCCGCATCAACGCCGCGGCGCGCCTGAACGACATCACCTACAACCGCTTCATCCAGGGCCTCAAGGCCGCGGGTGTCGAGGTGGACCGCAAGATCCTCGCCGAGCTCGCCGTGTCCGACGCCGAGGCGTTCGCCGGTCTCGTCGCGATCGCCAAGGCCGCCCTGCCCCAGGACGTCAACGCGCCTGCCGCGTAAGTCACCGGGTGACAAGCGAATATCTTTCGGAACGACCCGCGGAAGCGCTCTCGGAGCGCAATCCGCGGGTCGTTTCCGCTGTCAAGCTGCAACGCTCTGCGCAGCGGCGTAAAGCCGGGCAATTCCTTGCCGAAGGCGCGAATTCCGTTGCGGCCGCACTGGATACGGGACGGGTCCAGGAGCTGTTCTACTCCGCCGGGGCCGCCGCTCGTGAGCACGAGCTGGTGTCGAGCGCCGCGGGCATGGGTGTGCGGACCACCCTGGTCAGCGACCGTGCGGCGCAACAGCTCGGTGAAACCGTCACCGCGCCAGGACTTGTCGCGGTGTGCGCGCTGATCGACGTGCCGTTGGCCGACGTCCTCGCGACGCAGCCGCGGATGCTCGCCGTGCCCGTCGAGATGGCCGAACCCGGCAATGCCGGAACCCTCATCCGGGTCGCCGATTCCGTCGGCGCCGACGGGGTGGTACTGGCCGGTGACTCGGTCGACCCGCACAACGGAAAGTGCGTGCGCGCCAGCGCCGGCAGCCTGTTCCACGTCCCGATCGCCCGGCATCGCGACGTCGGCGAAACGCTGGATTCCCTTGCCGCGGCAGGCATCACGATCCTGGCCACCGCCGCGAACGGCGAGGTCGACCTGGACGACGCCGACGACCTGTTCACTGAACCGGTCGCCTGGCTGTTCGGCAACGAGGCGCACGGACTCGACCCCGCCGTAACCCACCGCGCCGACCACCGCATCCGCATCCCCATCCGCGGCCGCGCCGAAAGCCTCAACCTCGCCACCGCAGCCGCCATCTGCCTGTACGCGAATTCCCGCATCCGCTACGCGAAGTAACCCCCCGCACCACTTCTGATTCCCCGCACCACGACTCGCCGCGCTGACACGCGTGCGTGTGTCAGAAGTGGTGCGGGTGTGGCTTAGTCGCGGAGTTGGGTGCAGTCGTTCAGCATCTCGACTGCCCAGGGGGTTGTTACGGCGTCGGGGCCTGCGACCTGGATTGCGCTCAGGACGGTGAGCAGCATGCCGGTGGCCATGAACTCGCGGGTCTCGTGGATCTCGGCGCCGGTGAGGTCGCGGACCAGCTGGTAGATCTTGCCGAAGCGGGCGCGGACCTCGTCGCCGATCGCAGCGTCCCCGCTGGCCGCGAAGCCGTGCAGGAACAGTTGCAGCATTTCCTTGTCGGCCAGGAAAATGCCGAAGCCGTGGCCGAGGGCGTGTAGCGCCTCCTCCGGCGTCGCGTCGGAGGCCGCCTCCGCGCGGGCCTCCCGGAACACCTCTTCGATCCGATCGCACACCCGATGCAGCGCGCTGACGAACAGGTGCTGCTTGGTGCCGAACAGCCGGATCACGTACGGCTGGGAAACCCCTGCGCGCCTGGCGATTTCGTCGGTGCGAGTGGCCGCGTAGCCGGATTCGGCGAAGGCGGAGACGGCCGCTTGCAACACCTGCTCGCCACGCTCGGAGGCGGTCATCCGGACTCTGGTCGGACTCGACATCGTGCTCCATTCCGTTCGCCCCGCCCCCTGCGGTATTGACATGTTATCAGTCGATGCATACTCTTCGGTCATTAGTTATCAGTCGATTACAACTAAGGGCCGGTCATGACCGAAACTCTCGAACCCGCCGTCTCGCCGGCGACCGTCGAGCCCGCCACACCCATGAGCGGCCGCGCGGTCGCGGCCGTACTCGCGGCCGTCGGCATCCCGATGTTCATGGTCACGCTGGACAACCTCGTGGTGACCAACGCGCTGCCGGTGATCCGCACCGAACTCGGCGCCTCGCTGTCGGACCTGCAGTGGTTCATCAACGCCTACACGCTGTCGTTCGCCTCGCTGCTGCTTACTGTCTCGGCGATCGGTGACCGGCTCGGCCGCCGCCGGATCTTCCTGGCCGGCATCGCGCTGTTCACGGTCGCGTCGGCGGCGTGCGCGCTGGCCACCGAGCCGTGGATGCTGATCGCGGCCAGGGTGGTGCAGGGCTTCGGCGGCGCCGCGGTGATGCCGCTGTCGCTGACCCTGCTGTCGGCGGCCGTGCCGGAGCGGATGCGCAGCGCCGCCATCGGAATCTGGGGCGGCATCGCCGGACTCGGCGTCGCGGTCGGGCCGCTGGTCGGCGGCGCGGTGGTGGACGGGTTGAGCTGGCAGTGGATCTTCTGGCTGAACGTCCCCATCGGCCTGGCCGTCGTCCCGTTCGCGGCCCGGGCGCTGCGCGAGTCGTACGGCGGCACCAGGCGGCTCGACCTGATCGGCCTCGTACTGTCGGCGAGCGGTGTGCTCGCGGTGGTGTGGGGCGTGATCCACGGCGCCGACGACGGCTGGACCTCATTCACGGTGCTCGGCAGCCTGATCGGCGGCGCCGTGCTGCTGGCCGGGTTGATCGCGTGGGAGCTGCGGACACCCGATCCGATGCTGCCGCTGCGCCTGTTCCGCTCCCGGGCCTATCGGATCAGCAACGCGACGAGCTTCACCTTCGCCATGGGCGTCTTCGGGTCGATCTTCTTGCTGGCGCAGTACTTCCAGGTGGTGCAGGGCTACAGCCCGCTGGAATCGGGCATCCGGACCATGCCGTGGACGTTGGTGCCGATGGTGGTCGCCCCGATCTCGGGCCTGCTCGTCGACCGGATCGGCGCGCGCACGCTGCTGGCGTCCGGTCAGCTGCTGCTGGCGGTCGCGCTCGGCTGGATGGCGGCGATCACCACCGTCGACATCGGCTACGGCGCCTTCGTCGGACCGTTCCTGCTCGCCGGCATCGGCATGGGGCTCACCCTGCCGCCGAGCGCCTCGGTCGTCATGGCCAGCGCCGCCGAGGACGATCGGGCCATGGCCTCCGGCACGAACAGCACCCTGCGTGAAGTAGGCGTCGCGCTCGGCATCGCCGTCCTCGCGTCCGTATTCGCCTCGCACGGTTCATATCTCAGCCCGCAGGCCTACGTCGACGGCCTCGTCCCGGCCATCTGGGTCGGCGCAACCATAGTGGCGGTCGGCGCGGTCCTCTCCCTCCTGCTCCCCGCCAAGATCACCCAGGTCTGACCGGGAAGACCCCGATGCCTGCCGCGCCAGGGGAGCGGCAGGCAAAGGTCTGCGGCGTTCGGCGACCGCGTCGTCACGGACCGGCAGACCATCGACCGCGGCCGATCCGCGTAGCCAGGCCGAGGGGAGCCGGCTACGCGGATCGGTCGCAGTTCGTCGTCGGGGAACGGTCGCAATGTCACCGCTGACATGCAGCGCAATCGGCTCGCCATCGCCGACCGGGGAATCCGGGTGAATCGGCGATGACGCATCCAATAGGATTCCACCAGCAGCAATGTGGGTAGGGAATGAGCCGTACCCGCGAACCGATCCCCAGGGGAGAGTCGAACCATCGTGGCCGACGACAACGACGCAGTCGAGCAGAACGCGACGCTGACCGAGGAGGCACTGGCCGCGGCGGCGGCGGCCGCCGAGAAGGCGTTTGCCGCTGCGGCCGACCTGGATGCGCTCGCGGTCGCGAAAACCGAGCACCTCGGCGGCAAGGCGCCGCTCGCGCTGGCGCAGCGCGCGCTGGGCAGCATTCCGAAGGCGGAGAAGGCCGACGCGGGCAAGCGGGTCAATGTCGCGCGCGGCCGGGTGTCGGAGGCGTTCGAGACGCGGCGCGCGGCGCTGCTCGCCGAGCGGGACGCGGCGGTGCTGGTCGCCGAGGCGATCGACGTGACGCTGCCCGCGCGCAGGCACCCGTTCGGCGCCCGGCATCCGATCACCGTCATCTCCGAGCAGGTCGCGGACGTGTTCGTCGCGATGGGCTGGGAGGTCGCCGAGGGTCCTGAGGTGGAGACCGAGCACTTCAACTTCGACGCGCTCAACTTCCTGCCCGACCACCCGGCCCGCACCATGCAGGACACCTTCCACATCGCCCCCGAGGGCTCGCGCCAGGTGCTGCGCACGCACACCTCGCCGGTGCAGGTGCGCTCGATGTTGGAACGCGACCTGCCGATCTACGTCGTGTGCCCCGGCCGCACCTTCCGCACCGACGAGCTCGACGCTACGCACACCCCGGTGTTCTCCCAGGTCGAGGGCCTGGCCGTGGACAAGGGCCTGACCATGGCGCATCTGCGCGGCACGCTGGACGCGTTCGCCCGGGCGCTGTTCGGCCCGGAGACGCGAACCCGCATGCGCCCCAACTACTTTCCGTTCACCGAACCCTCCGCCGAGGTGGACGTCTGGTTCGCGGACAAGAAGGGCGGCGCGGGCTGGGTCGAGTGGGGCGGCTGCGGCATGGTGAACCCGAAGGTGCTGATCGCCAGCGGGATCGATCCCGAGGTGTACAGCGGGTTCGCGTTCGGCATGGGCCTGGAGCGGACCTTGCAGTTCCGCAACGGCATCCCGGACATGCGCGACATCGTCGAGGGCGACGTGCGCTTCACCCTGCCCTTCGGCATCCGGTCCTGACCCCACCCTTCGATCGAGAGAGCGAAACGTCAAGTGCGAGTAGCGCAATCCTGGCTGACCGACATCATCCAGCGCACCAACCCCGACTGGTCGGTGACGCCGGAGGAACTCGACGCGGGGTTCGTCCGTGTGGGTCTGGAGGTCGAAGAGGTCGACAAGCTCGAGCGGATCACCGGTGACATCGACCGGCCGCTGGTCGTCGGCCGGGTCGCCGAGATCACCGAGCTGACCGAGTTCAAGAAGCCGATCCGCTTCTGCAAGGTCGACGTGGGCAACCCCGATCTTCAGGAAATCGTCTGCGGCGCATCCAATTTCGCCGTCGGCGACCTGGTCGTCGTGGTGCTGCCCGGCGGTGTGCTGCCCGGCGGGTTCGCGATCTCCTCGCGCAAGACCTACGGCCACGTCTCCAACGGCATGATCTGCTCGGTCGCCGAACTCGGTATCGGCAAGGATCATGCGGGCATCCTGGTGCTCGAGCCGGGTACCGCCGAGCCGGGCGCGGACGCGAACGAGCTGCTGGGCCTGGACGATACGGTCATCGAGCTCAACATCACCCCGGACCGCGGCTATTGCTTCTCGGTGCGCGGCCTGGCCCGCGAACTCGCCTGCGGTTTCGATCTCGACTACGCCGACCCGGCCGTCCGCACACTGCCGGACGACGAGCCGGACGCCTGGTCGATCACCCTCGAACCCGACTCCAAATGCACCCGCTTCGCCGCGCGCCGGGTCACCGGCATCGACCCGAAGGCGGTGAGCCCCTGGTGGTTACAGCGCAGGCTGCTGCTGTCCGGGGTGCGCCCGATCTCCCCGGCCGTCGACGTCACCAACTATGTGATGCTCGAACTCGGCCAGCCGCTGCACGCGTTCGACGCCGCCAAGCTGTCCGGCGGCCTGGTCGTGCGCACCGCGAACAAGGGCGAGACGCTGCGCACCCTCGACGAGGTCGAGCGCACCCTCGACGCCGAGGACGTGGTGATCGCCGACGATTCCGGCGTGGTCTCGCTGGCCGGCGTGATGGGCGGCGCCACCACCGAGGTCGGCGCCGAAACGACCGACATCCTGCTCGAGGCCGCCACCTGGAACCCGCTGCTGGTCTACCGCACCTCGCGCAGGCACAAGCTGGTGTCCGAGGCGGGCAAGCGCTACGAGCGCGTGGTCGACCCGGAGATCAACGTCGCCGCGCTCGATCGCGCCGCCACGTTGCTCGCCGAAATCGCCGGTGGCGCAGTCGAATCCGCGCTCTCCGATGTCCGCGTCCCGGTGCCGTCCGCGCCGCCGATCCGGATGGACATCGACCTGGCCGACCGGGTCGCCGGGGTCATCTACCCGACCGGCACCTCCGCGCGCCGCCTCGCCCAGATCGGCTGCACCGTCGAGGTCGCCGTGGACGAGACCACCGACCACGGTCAGCTCGAGGTCACCCCGCCGAGCTGGCGCCCCGACCTGGCCCAGCCCGCCGACCTGGTCGAAGAGGTGCTGCGGCTGGAGGGGCTCGAGCAGATCCCGTCCGTGCTGCCCACCGCGCCCGCCGGGCGTGGCCTCACCGCCACCCAGCGTCGCCGCCGCGCGGTCGGCCGGGCGCTGGCCCTGGCCGGCGCCGTCGAGGTGCCCGCGTCGATCTTCATGTCCGGCAGCGTGTTCGACACCTGGGGCCTGGACGCCGACGACCCGCGCCGCACGACCACCCGGGTACTGAACCCGCTCGACGCCGAGCGCGCCGAACTGGCCACCACCCTGCTGCCCGCGCTGCTGGAAGTGGCCTCCCGCAACATCTCTCGCGGCGCGCGCGACCTCACCATCTACGGCATCGCGCAGGTGGTGCTGCCCGGTGACAACGTGCACCCGGTCGAGGCGCTGCCGGTCGATCGTCGTCCCACCGACGACCAGATCACCGATCTGCTCGACTCGCTGCCCGCCCAGCCGGTGCACGTCGCGGCCGTCCTCACCGGTCGTCGCGAACCGCGTGGACCGTGGGGTCAGGGCCGTCCGGCCGAAGCCGCCGACGCGTTCGCCCTCGCAGACGCGGTCGCCGACGCGGCGGGCGTCACCATCGAACGCCGTCCGGCCGCGCACCTGCCGTGGCATCCGGGCCGGTGCGCCGAACTGGTCGTCGACGGAAACGTCGTCGGCTACGCGGGCGAACTGCACCCCGCCGTGCTGGAGCGCTCCGGCCTGCCGCCGCGCACCTGCGCCGTCGAACTCGACCTCGACGCCCTGCCGCTGCTCGAATCCCGCCCCGCCC
Organism: Nocardia colli; assembly: GCF_008704205.1. GTDB lineage: Bacteria > Actinomycetota > Actinomycetes > Mycobacteriales > Mycobacteriaceae > Nocardia > Nocardia colli. The sequence goes on from NZ_VXLC01000033.1 coordinate 99,704, forward strand.
CAACGATTTCCCCGTTCCCGGCGGTCTTGCAGGACGTCTCGGTCAGCGTCGAGAAGACCACGCCCGCGGCATCCGTGGAATCGGCCCTGCGCTCCGGCGGCGGCGAACTCCTCGAAGACATCGCCCTGTTCGACGTCTACGAGGGCACCCAGGCGGGCGAGGGCCGCAAGTCCCTCACCTACGCCCTGCGCTTCCGCGCCACCGACCGCACCCTCACCGAGGACGAAGCAAGCGCCGCCCGCGACGCCGCTGTCGCCGCGGCCGCTGACGCCGTCGGCGCCGTCCTGCGCGGCTAGCTCGCCGCGCACGAATCGCACTGCCGCGCACGAAATCGCTAGCGATTTCGTGCGCGGCTGGGTAAAGGGTGCGCGGCGGTTGCGCTGATCATTCAGCGTCGGGGTGGTGCGCGGAGGCCGTCGTGCTGCGCACGGAGTGGGCTGCGGCGCACGGGTTTGTCTGTCGCGGGTGGATTTGCTTGCGATTTTGTGCGCGGTGGTGTGGGGCGTGCGCGGGAGCGCAACTTGTGCAGTGGTCGAGGGTGGGTGCGGATGGCGTCAGGCCCGGAAGCTGATGCTTCCGGGCCTGATTCATGCCGTGAGGGCTAGCTGGTGCGGCACGCCTGGTCGAGGGCCGACATGGCGTTCTGCAATTCCTGGTCCTGGAGCACGGCGCCGAGTTGGTCGTCCGATGCCGTGGCCGCCTTGTTCATGTATGGCACGGCGCCCGCGATGGCGGTCTTCACCGGGCCTTCGTCGGCATTGGCCGCCACCGCGTCCAACTTCCCGGCCGCGGTGCCGAACGCCGCCTTCACCTCTGCCGCGGACCCGCCGCCGTTCGCCTTGGACGCGTTGATCCCGGTGGTCAGCTCGTTGGCCGTCGCGCTGACGGACGCGCACGTGTCCGCATCGCTCACGGCACCCGCGGGCCCGGCAGCGGCGGTGAAGCCGGCGAGCGCCGTCACGAGAGTCACAGTCGCGAGAATCGTTGTCCGCATAAAAGACGTTCCCTTTCGTCGGTTGACAATCCCCGCCTTGTATACCCGCTCCGGCAGCATCCGAAGCGGCCCGATTTCGGCGAGTCGCACAGCTGCACGGTCGTGCAATTCGGTCAGGCGGGCTCGGGAAGCACGCGCTGCTCGGCCGCCGAAATGCGCTCGACCACTGGTTTCTGTGCGACGACAAGCAGCGCGGCACCGCCCGCGAGGACCGGAACCGCGTACGCCGACATCGCGGCGAAACCCAGCGATGTCCACATCGCCAGCATGAACACCGCGAGCAGTCCAGCGGTCCCCGCCGCGGTGATCCGGGGGACCAGTCCGGCCACCAGCGCGATACCGAGGCCGAACTCGAGAATCGTCGCCGCGACGGCTGCGGGGGAGGCCAGTCCACTGACGAAGCCGGGCAACAATGTTCGCGTGTAGTCGACGAAAGCGTCGAACGATCCCCACGAAACGCCGGCGTCACCTGGCCCGCCGAGCAGCCCGAATCGATCGGCCACCGAGCCGAGCAGCAGTAACCCGAGCACCACCCGCACGACGACGCTCACCACCCGAACCCGTCCGAGCGTCCCGACCTGAACCGCGACGACCGCAACCGCCGTCGCGGTGATCCAGCCGAGCGATCCGTCGAAGAACAACAGCCAGGCCAGTTCGGTGACCAATGCGGCGCAAGCAAAACCCAATGCGGCAGTACGCATATCAGAACCCTTCGAGATAGTAAGGTGCCTTACCAACACTAAGAGCGAGAGGGAAAATGGTCAAGCGCCTTACTAATCCGTTGGTCGACCGTCCCGCACCCCTGGGCAACCTGCTTTCCGCCGCCGCGCGCACCCTGGCCGCGGAACTCGACGCAGGCATCGCCGCAGCGGGTTTCGACGATGTCCGCGCGGCGCACGCCCCGGTCTTCCAGCTGATCGAACCGGACGGTACCCGGCTGACCGCGCTGGCGGAGCGGGCCGGCATGACCAAGCAGGCGATGGGCGAACTGGTCCGTCATCTCGAAGGGCACGGCTACGTCGAGGTCGACATCGATCCCGCCGACCGCCGCGCCCGGCTGGTCCGCCTGACCAAGCGCGGCTGGGCCGTGGTCGACGCGGGCGTCGCGGTGGTCGAGCGGTTCGACCGCCATCTCGACGAGATCGTCGGCGCCGACGAGGTCGCCCGCCTGCGCGGCACGCTGCTGCGGATCATCGGCGGCGCGGGCTCGAGCTACGCCACCGAACCGCAGCATCCGAAAGTCATGCGGGTCGAGTGACCAAAACCGGCGGGGGAGGGGTAAGAACGACATCATGCGACACCCGGCCAGTCCGATCCTGAACGCGCTGACCTATCTGCCCGATCGGCAGATCGTGCAGACGCCCGCCGTCCTCGGCATGTCGTACACCGACCTGTCGATCAGCACCGCCGACGGCGAAACGCTGCACGGCTGGTGGGTGCCCGCGCCGAAGTCGATCGGGCACATCCTGTTCGCGCACGGCAACGCCGGCAATGTCGGCGATCGGATCGCCCTGTTCGCGCTGCTGGTCGAGGCCGGATTCGATGTGCTCGCGTTCGACTATCGCGGCTACGGGCAGAGCACCGGCCGCCCCACCGAGCACGGCACCTACCTGGACGCCAGGGCGGCTCGGCGGGTATTGCTCGAACAGCCGGGCGTCGACCCGAATCACGTTCTCTACCTGGGGAAGTCACTCGGCGGCGGGGTCATGACGGAACTGGCGCTCGCGCATCCGCCCGCCGGGCTGATGCTGATGTCCACCTTCTCCGGCCTGCGCGACGCCGCCAGATCCGTCTATCCGTTCCTGCCGGGCCCGCTCGTCCCCGACGCGTACCCGAACGAGAAGCGCATCCGCTCGCTGCGCGCCCCGGTCCTGATCATGCACGGCGACCAGGACGAACTGCTCCCGCTGCGGCACGCCGAACGCCTGTACGCCGCCGCCCGCGAACCGAAGAAGCTGAAGGTGTTTCCCGGCGCGGGGCACAACGATCTGCTCATGGTGGGCGGCTCCGCCTGGTTCGAGCTGGTGCGTGACTGGGCCGGTGCGATCGTCCGGGCGTGAGGTCCGCGCCTGCGTAGCCTGGTGATATGACTGAAAACAGCGAGATCGCCGCCCGTTTGGCCGCGCTGTCCGACCGCGAATTGGCGGGTGTACTGCTGGTCGCCACCGCGGAACGCCCCGGTTTCGAGGTCGTGCACGCCGCCCTGCTCGGCCTGCTGGAAACCGGTGATACGACAACTGTCGGCGGTGTGACTCCTACCACGATGCCCGCGTCGGTGCATGACGCGCCGCCGCTGCACGACGTATCCGGCCAGGTCGGAGGCGGTTCTGCGGTACCCGCGGTACCGGTACCGCCGACCGGTATCCCGGCACCGACTGAGACAGGCGGATATTCGCCCTCCGGTGTCCCTACTTGGGGGTCAGTTCGCGATAAGGTCGAGCAGCGCTTCGGCACCGCGCAGGGCATGGGCGAGCTGGATCAGCAGACCCCGGCGGGCCGCAGCGTCGACGAGCAATGGGACGCGCGCGAGCAGGCGGCGCGTGAACGCCTGGATCAGATACGGAAGTCGTTGCGCGGCAACGATACCGAAACACACGGACCGTAACCTGATCCGGCGCACCGGACTACGACTGTGATGGGTGGAACACGATGACGGAGCCGCGCGAGATTGCCGAACGGCTACTCGATGCCCAGGTGGAATTCCTGCTCGCCGAGGTCAGCGGTGATCGATTCGCGGAAGTTGTTGCCCGCGATGTCGATTCGGTGCTCGGCGTCGCGGACACGCTGATCTTCCGCGACATCGTCGAGGTCGATCAGGCCAAGCAGACCGTCGCGACCATCATCGATCTGATCGGCGGCAGCCCGGTGATCGCGGACATGGTCGGGGTTTTCGCCGATTCGATCTACGACAACATCGCCGCCAACAACGACTACACCCTCGGCCAGGTGGTCGACCGCGAGCCGGTCGAGGCATTGCTGGAGAAGATCTTCGGCATGCACCAGGCACAGGAGCGGATCCTGGACCGGCTCACCGAGAGCCCGCTGGTCGCCACCGTCGCGTCGAAGTTCGTGGACAAGCTGATCTCCGACTTCATGGAGGCGAACAAGCAGATCGCCGGCAAGATCCCCGGCGTCTCCTCGCTGATCTCCATGGGCCAGTCCGCGGCCAAGACCGCGAAGAAGGCGACGGAGAGCACGTTCATCGGCGACATGGCAGGCAAGGGCGCGGTTTTCGCGCTCAAGCGAACCAACAACGCGATCCGCGAAATGCTGCGGGACGCACCGGTGCACGACGCGGCCATGGAATTCTGGGATCTGCACGCCGACGAGCCGGTCAGCGGCCTGCGCGATTATCTGTCGCAGAAGGACCTGAACGAACTGGTGCTGATCTGCTACGAAATCGCAGTCACCACACGGGAGAAGGAATACTTCGGGCTGCTCGTCGACGAATGTGTCGAGGTGTTCTTCGCGAAGTACGGCGATTACACGCTCGCGGCCATGTTGCCCGAGCTGGGACTGTCCGCCGCCGACATCAGCGCTGAAATCTTGCGCTACGGTCCCGCGGTCATCGAGGGCGCCAAGCGAAACGGCGTGCTGTCCACGTTGATTCGCGAGCGGCTCGAGCCGTTCTACACCTCGGAGAAGGTACTCGCCATTCTCGGCGGCGCGTAACCCCCCATCCTTCGCTAGCTGAGTGGTTGCCGGCCGGGCGCCACTCACCTGCGCGCACGGTGCGGCGGGCCGGTGTGAGCTGCGCTCGCACGAGGTGCGCACGGCGCCGCGACTCCGCTACTATCCGAGGGCATTTCGGGCCGGCGCCCGGATGCCGGCTGATCGTCCTGATGTCCCCGCCGAGCAGGGTGGGACATTAAGTTCTGCTTCAAGCTTGTAGCACTTATCTGTCCCAAACTGGACAGTTGGCGGCAACAGGTTGCAGCACGGGTTGAAAAGTATGAACAAAGTTCCCTATTCGGGGTTCTCGAGTTGACGCCGGACCGGGCATATGGGATTTTGCTCGGAGACTTTCCGTGCGCTCGTCGTGGAGCTGTCACGGCCGGCTTTTCGGAGGAGTAGCAGGTTGGTGCGTTCACGTCTACGGCAACCAAAGCCCGGGGACACACCGGATCTCACTATTGCGGTTCCCTCCGCGTTGCCCAGCGGGAGAATTTCGGCCATCGCGCGGCCGCGCACCATCGGCGGTCAGCTGACCCGAATTCTGGCGCTCGCGCTGATTCTGGTGCTCGCGTTGCTGGGAGTCACTGTCTATCGCGAACTCTCGGACTACCGCGAGGCCGACGACACGGTGAAGGCCGTCTCGCTGGCGCTGAACGTGCAGGACCTCACCAACCAGATCCAGCGTGAGCTCGGTCTGAGTAACGGCCTGCTCGGCGGCGACAACCGCCTGCAGCAGCCGTTGCTCGATCAGCGCGGCAAGGTCGACGCCGCGCTCGGCTCGCTCACCAGCGCCGCCGCCGGGGATGCCCCTGGCGCGGACCAGGTTCGGGCCGCGCTCGGCCAGCTGAATCTGCTGGCGAACACGCGCACGCAGATCGACTCGCGCCGGGTCAGCCGCCAGGTGGTGTTCCAGTTCTACACCGACGCCGTCACCGCGCTGAACCGCCTCGCGCTCGGCCTCGACCAGGCCCGCGACCCGCAGATCCAGCGCGGCCTGCAGGCCCTGTACGCGCTCGGCGCGGCCAAGGAGGAGGTCGACAAGGAGCGCGGCTTCCTCAACGGCGTCTTCACCGCGGGCCGGTTCAACGGCGGCGAGTACGTGCAGTTCATGGAGATCCGCTCGACCAAGCTCGCGGGCTTCACCGCGTTCTCCCGCTACGCGACCAAGAGCCAGCAGGCCAAGCTGGACGCGGCGCAACTGAGCGAGAATGCCACCAAGGCAGACCAATCCGAGAGCGTCGCGATCGCCTCCAGCGACGGGCCGCTGGTCCGCGAGGTCGATCCGATGACCTGGTGGACGCAGATGTCCAGCGTCCTCGACGAACAGCGCACCGTGCAGCAGGCCGTCGGCGACGACGTGCAGGCCCGTGCGGACAGCCTGCGCGCCGCCGCGGCCACCAAGCTGATCGCCTTCCTCGTCGCCTCGGCCATCGCCATCGCCGCGATGATCGCGCTGGTGATCACCTCGGTGCGGGCCATCGTGCGCCCGCTGGCCGCGCTGGCCGGTGAGGCCGACGACGTGGCCTCGCGCCGACTACCCCAGGTCATCGAGGCGTGGTCGCGGGCCGACGACAGCCGGCCGGAGGCGCCGATGCCGGTGCTGGCGCCCGCGGGTGCGAGTACCGAAATCGCCGCGCTGGCAGGCGCGCTGAACCGCGTGCAGACCACCGCCTTCGAGCTCGCCTCGCAGCAGGCGCTGGTCCGCCGCAACACCACGGAGTCGATGGCCAACCTGGCCCGGCGCAACCAGAACCTGGTGCGCCGCCAGCTCGGCCTGATCAGCGAGTTCGAACGCGAGGAACTCGATCCCAAGGGTCTGTCCAACCTGTTCGAGCTCGACCACCTCGCTACTCGCATGCGCCGCAACGCCGAAAGCCTGCTGGTGCTCGTCGGCGAGGCGAGCCCGCGCCGCTGGGCACAGCCGATCGCGCTGAGCGACGTCATCCGCGCCGGCCTGTCCGAGGTCGACGACTACCGCCGGGTGGTGCTGCGCCGGGTGGACGACGTGATGATCACCGGCGCGGTGGTCAGCGAGCTGGCGCACATGCTGGCCGAGCTGATCGAGAACGGACTCGCGTTCTCCCCACCGGATCTCGAGGTCGAGATCTACGGCCGCCGGGTGCCGCACGGGTACCTGCTGGCCGTGGTCGACCACGGTGTCGGCATGCCGATGGACCAGCTGGCCCAGTCCAACGCCAGGCTGCGCGGCGAGCAGGACTTCATCGTCGCGCCGACCCGCTACCTCGGCCACTACGTGGTCGGTCGCCTGGCCGAGCGGCTCGGCATCGACGTCGAGCTCAATGTCTCGCCGGTCAGCGGCATCGTTGCCCGGATGTCGCTGCCGCTGGAAATCCTTGTCCAGGAACAAGATCGACGCCCGGCCGCGGTGCAGGCGAAGATCTCCGGCACCGGGCTGGAGCGGTCCTGGGGCGCCGATTCGGAGTCGAACAACGTGCCCGAACTGGAGCCGGCGCCGAATGCCAACGGCGCCATGACCTCTCCGGCCGTGATCCGCGGCAACGCGCCCGAACCGATTCCGCCGAGCCCGCGCGGTCCCGCGCATGCGGCGCCCGCCGTCTCGGCGAGCGAGCAGAACGGTGCGGACCGCCGGGCCGAGGGTCCTTGGACCGCGGCGCAGCGGGCGGTACCGCGCAACGACCAGTACAACGGTCCGCAGCATGCCGCGCCGAGCGCCCCCGCGCCCTCCGCATACTCCCAATTCGTGTCCCCGCCAACGGTTTCCACGCCCCCGCCGGCGCCGCCGCAGCAGTCGGACAACCTGACCGACACCGGAACCTGGCGACTGCCCGATTCGCCGGACGGTCACTACGGTGTGGCCGAAAGCCTGTACAGCGGAAACGGATCGGCCGGCTCGGGCTCCGCGCAGCGCACCACGCGTAACGGACTTGTCAAGCGCAACAAGAAGTCTCGCACCGCGGGCACCGCGCCGGGCGCCGATCCGCGGCGCGACGCCAACGGCGCCGCCGAACGTCCGGATCGGGCGCCGATTCCGGAGCGTTCGCCGGATGAAACCCGTAGCATGCTTTCGTCGTTCCGGGCCGGACACGAGCGCGGCGCCCCGCCGCCGCCGTCGACCACCCGTCCCTATGTCGGTGCCCGCGACCACGACACCCGCGCCGACGATCAGGCTCAGACCATCGCAGAGGAGAACCGGTGACCACTCACTTGCCGAGCGCCGACCCGCACACGTTCAACTGGATGCTCGCGAACTTCGTCCGGGAAACCGACGGTGTCCGCGACACCGTCGCGGTCTCCTCGGACGGATTGCTCATCGCGATGTCGGATGGCCTGGACCGCACCTCGGCGGACCGCCTCTCGGCCATGGTTTCGGGGCTGGCCAGCCTCGCCAAGAGCGCGTCACGCAGTTACTCCTTCGACGGACTCAAACTGATCATGATCGAGATGAAGCGGGGCTTCCTGCTCGTCTCGGCCATGGGTGACGGCAGCTGCCTCGGCGTAATCGCCGACGGCAGTTGCGATGTCGGCCTTGTCGGCTACGAAATGGCCGTGCTGGCCGAACGCGCCGGGTCGCTCCTTGACCCGACGTTGATATCCGAGTTGCGAGAGACGTTGCGAAGATGAGAGATCCTGACCGGCCGAGGCTGCCGGACCCGCGGATGATCCCGATGAATCAGATGTTCGGGTGGTTCGATCCGGACCGCCCAGGCCAGCAACAACCACCGGCCGAAGAACTTGTCGACAGTGATGAACAGTTTGTGCGTCCCTTTGTCGTCACCGCGGGGCGCACTACGCCGTTGATGGACGGTTTGCGCATCGAAACCCTGGTGCAGGCGCCGCCCTCGGCGCTTTCCGCACCGCTGCAATTCGAACAGCGCACCGTGGTGCAGCTGTGTCAGCAGCCCCATTCCATCGCCGAAATCGGTACCGCGCTGCGTGTTCCGGTCGGTGTAGCGAAGGTCGTCGTGAGCGACCTCGTCGCCGGTGGGTACGCGACCGTGCGCGAGGCCGATCAACTGTCCACCGCTGCCATCGAGAGGATCAGGGACCTTGTACGGGCACTCTGACATGAACACTGCGCCGCCACCGCCGACGATGCCGTCTTCGGTGAAGATCGTGATCAGCGGCGGATTCGGTGTCGGCAAAACAACATTCATCGGCGCGATCTCCGAGATCGAGCCGCTGGTCACCGAGGCGGCGATGACCGAGGTGTCGCTCGGCATCGACGATCCGGGCCGGCGCGCGGAGAAGACGCAGACCACGGTCGCGCTCGACTTCGGCCGAATCACGTTGGACCGCTCGCTGATTCTGTACCTGTTCGGCACGCCCGGCCAGGATCGCTTCGTCTTCCTCTGGGACGACCTGGTGGACGGCGCGCTCGGCGCGGTGATCATGGTGGACACCAGCCGGATCGGGGACTGCTACCCGGTGCTGGACTACTTCGAGGAGAAGCAGACGCCGTTCGTGGTGGTGGTCAACCGCTTCGACAACGGCGTGCACTTCGACCTCGGCGAGGTACGCGAGGCCCTGGAGCTCGACGACTGGATCCCGGTCCTGGAATGCGATGCGCGCGACCGTGAATCGGTCAAAGACGTGCTCGTCGCCCTCCTGGAGCAGGTCCTGTTCCATCGACTATCGGTGCAGGGACTGCCTGCCTGACGTTCTCCATCGAACGGGACACGACCACGGCAGCCGTCGACCACGGGGCCGGGTCCTGTCCCGTTCGGCGTCTAAGGTGGCGGGGGTGGGTGAGCAGAAGGAGCGGATGCTCCGCGGGGAGTTGTACCGGGACAACGATCCTGAGCTGGAGGCCGAACGCGAGCGCGCGCAGCGGTTGTGCGACGAGTTCAATCGCAGCGAGGCCGGCGAACGGGCGGGGCGCGAGGCGACGCTGCGGGCGTTGCTCGGGAAGTTCGGCGAGGGGTCGTGGATCAGGCCGCGGTTCCAGTGCGACTACGGCTATCTGATCGAGATCGGGACGAACAGTTTCCTGAATTTCGATGCGATCCTGCTGGATTGCGCGCCGATCAGCATCGGCAACGACGTATCGATCGGGCCGCGGTGTCAGTTGCTGACCGCGTTGCACCCGATGGAAGACCACGAACTGCGCCGGCAGCGCTGGGAGACCGCGGCGCCGATCCGGATCGGCAACAACGTGTGGTTCGGCGGCGGGGTCATCGTGTGTCCGGGCGTGACCGTCGGGGACGACACCGTGGTCGGTGCGGGCAGCGTGGTCACCCGGGATCTGCCGCCGAAGGTGTTCGCGGCGGGCAACCCCGCGCGCGTGATCCGCGAGCTCTGAGCCTGTCGTAGCCCATAGTTAGCCTGGGGGAATGTTGCGGACTCTGGCCATCGAGAACTACCGGTCGTTGCGTCAGCTGACCATGCCGTTGGGGCAGCTCAATGTGGTGACCGGAGCCAACGGCAGCGGCAAATCCAGTCTGTACCGGACGCTGCGGCTGCTGGCCGACTTCTCCCGCAACGGGGCCATCGCCGCGCTCGCGCGCGAAGGGGGAGTGGCCTCGACCCTGTGGGCGGGTCAGGGCGGCATCGGCGACCGAACGTCCAAGAGCGATCCGGTCGGCGTCCGGGTCGGATTCGCCGGGGAGGACTTCGGGTACGCCGCCGAACTGGGCATGCCGGTGCCCGATGCCACCTCGATGTTCAACCTCGATCCGGTGATCAAGGCCGAAGCGGTGTGGGCCGGGCCGGTGCTGCGCCCGTCCACCTTGCTGGCCGAGCGCGGCGGCCCGGTGGTGCGCCTGCGCGACGACGACGGCGGCTGGGCGATGGTGCCGCACACCGTGCAACCGTTCGACAGCATGCTCAGCGAACTCGCCGATCCGCAGAGCGCGCCGGACCTGCTGGTGCTGCGCGAACGCATCCGATCCTGGCGGTTCTACGACCATCTCCGCACCGACGCCGACGCGCCCGCCCGGGCGCCACAGGTCGGCACCCGCACGACGGTCCTGAGCCACGACGGCGCCGACCTCGCCGCGGCGCTGCAAACCATCCGCGAGATCGGCGACGTCCACATCCTCGCCCAGGCCGTCGATCGCGCGTTCCCCGGCAGCGAGGTCGAAATCATCGACCGCGACGGCAGATTCGAGCTCGCGCTCTATCAGCGCGGCCTGGTCCGCCCGCTCGGCGGCGCCGAGCTCTCCGACGGCACCCTGCGCTATCTGCTCCTGGTCGCCGCCCTGCTGACCCCGCGCCCACCCGAACTCCTGGTCCTCAACGAGCCCGAAACCAGCCTGCATCCCGAACTGCTGGCCCCGCTCGCCGAGCTCATCGCCACCGTCTCCGAGCACACCCAGGTCGTGGTCGTCACGCACGCGCAACCGCTGGTCACCGCGCTGACCGCGAGCGCGCCGGAACTGCACACGCTCGAGCTGGTCAAGGAGAACGGCGCGACGACCATCGCGGGTCAGGGCCTGCTCGACCAACCGCCTTGGTACTGGCCGAAGCGCTAGCCAGTGGTCGGCTTCCGGCGATAGTTCCGGTCTGTGATGACGGACACGCCCCCGGCCGATGAGTTCGCCTCGGTCTCGCCGTCTGTAGTGATGTCCCGCCTACTTAAGGAGAACTAACAATGAGCAACGGCAAAGATCTCGCACTCACCCATGTCGGAATGCTCGTCGGCGATCAGGACAAGGCGCTCGAGTTCTATCGCGACGTGCTCGGCCTCGAGGTCCGCCAGGACATGCCGTTCCCCGGCGGCCGCTGGCTGACCGTCGGACCGGCCGATCAGCACGGCCTGGAATTCATCCTCGAGGTGCCGGAGATGAATCCGGACGCGGTGGCGCGCGAGGCGGCGCAGGCGCGACTGAAGAACGGCGCGGCGGGCACGCTGATCTTCACCGTCCAGTCGGCCGACGACACCTTCGCCCGGCTGCGCGACGCCGGCGTCGAGGTCACCCAGGAACCGATCACCCAGCCCTACGGCATGCGGGACTGCGGCTTCCGCGACCCGTGGGGCAACCACCTCCGGTTCTCCGAGGTCCTCGGCTGAGTCACCCGAAACGCGTTGACCCCCTGGGTTTCCCAGGGGTCAGCCGGCGCGGGTCAGCACCGCGACCGGCAGCTTGCGTGACGTGAGCGCCTGGTAGGTCTCGAAATCCGGATACTGGGCGACCAACTTGCGCCAGTACCCGGCGTATTCGGCCGGATCGGTGATCACCCGCGCGGTCACGTCCCAGGTTTCCCGGCCGACCCGCACCTGCCCGCCGCCGGCCGCCACCAGATTGCCCCACCAGGCCGGCGCCTTCGGGTTGCCGCCGTAGGACCCGGTGACCAGCAGATCGTCGCCGTCGCGGACCAGCATCAGGATCACCGGGCGCGGCTCACCCGTCTTGCGCCCGGGCACGGTCAGCTGGAATACCGGGCGGCCCATGAACTTTCCGAGCACCGTGCCGTTGAATCGTTGATACACCGCGTTGTGCAGGCGGCTCTGCCAGCGACTGATCGCGTTCAGCCGGGTGCTGCCGAAATGCGCGAATCGGCCGCTGAGCGTGAGCGCGGCGGAACTGTCGGGGTGGTGCTCGGCCATGGTCGTCCTCCCGTGCTGCGACGCCGTGCCATGGCCCGCGGCGACACGATGTGGGCGGCGTCGCATACCAACGGGGACCGGACGGCAATACTGTCTGATCATGGGTGAATCGACGAGCGAGACGCAACACGACGCCATCCGGCCGCTACGCGACGACATCCGGTTTCTCGGCGGGGTCCTCGGCGACGCCATCCGCGACCACGAGGGTCCCGAGGTGTTCGACCTGATCGAGCGGGTGCGCATCGAGGCCTTCCGGGTGCGCCGCGCCGAGGTCGAGCGCAGCGCGGTGGCGGAGATGCTCGACGGGGTCGACATCGCGGTCGCGCTGCCGCTGATCCGCGCGTTCAGCTACTTCGTGCTGCTGGCCAACCTGGCCGAGGACATCCAGCGTGATCGCCGGCGCAAGGCGCACGAGGCGGCCGGTGAGCCGCCGCAGGACTCGTCGCTGGCCGCCACCTATCGCAAGCTCGACGCGGCGGCGCTGGACGGCGCCGAGGTCGCCGACCTGCTGGCCGACGCGCTGGTGTCGCCGGTGATCACCGCGCACCCCACCGAAACCCGCCGCCGCACGGTCTTCGACAGCCAGACCCGGATCACCGAGCTGATGCGGCTGCGTCAGCGCTACACCGAAACCGACCGGGAGCGCGCCGAATTCGAGCAGCAGATCCGCAGGCAGGTGCTGAGCCTGTGGCGCACCGCGCTGATCCGGTTGCAGCGCTTGCGGATCCAGGACGAGATCTCGGTCGGCTTGCGCTACTACGACATCACCCTGTTCGACGTGATCCCGGCGATCAACGCCGAGGTGCGCGCGGCGCTGCGCTCGCGCTGGCCCGGCGCCGAACTGCTGCCCCGGCCGATCCTGCGCCCCGGTTCCTGGATCGGCGGCGACCGCGACGGAAACCCGTTCGTGACAGCCGATGTCGTGCGCCAGGCCGGGCACCAGGCGGCGACGGTCGCCTTCTCCCGGTATCTGCGCGAACTCGTGGAACTGGAGAAGGCGCTGGCCCTCTCGGCGCGACTGGTGCAGGTGACACCCGAGGTCGCCGCCCTGGCCGAGGCCGGATACCCCGACCCCGCCACCCACGCCGACGAACCGTATCGCCGTGCGCTGCACACCATTCGCGGCCGATTGACCGCGACCGCGCAGCGTGCGCTCGGTGAAGTCCCGCCGGACGGACTCGACGTCGGCGCGGAACCGTACCCGACCCCGCAAGCTGTGCTCGACGATCTCGACGCGGTGGACGCCTCCCTGCGTGGCAGCGGCGACGACCTGCTCGCCGACGACCGCCTCGCCGCACTGCGCCACGCCATCGAGACCTTCGGTTTTCACCTTCAGGGCCTGGACATGCGGCAGAACTCGGAGGTGCACGAACAGGTCGTCGCCGAGCTGTTCGCCTGGGCGGGAGTGCATCCGGACTACGCGAGCCTGCCCGAACCCGAGCGCGTCGAACTGCTCGCCGAGGAACTGCGCACCCGCCGCCCGCTGCTCGGCCCGCACGCCCGGCTGAGCGAACTGGCCCGCAAGGAGGTCGACATCGTCTGCGCCGCACGCGATGTCGTCGACACCTTCGGCACCGAAGCGGTGCCCAACTACATCATCAGCATGTGCACCTCGGTCAGCGACATGCTGGAGGCGGCGCTGCTGCTGAAGGAGGGCGGCCTGCTCGATCCGGGCGAGCCGGACGGCCCGCCGCACTGCTCGGTGGGCATCGTCCCGCTGTTCGAGACGATCGAGGACCTCGGCGCCGGAGCGGCGACTTTGGCTGCCGCACTGGATGTTCCGGTGTACCGCGACCTGGTCGTCGCCCGGGGGATGCGGCAGGAGGTCATGCTCGGATACTCGGACTCCAACAAGGACGGCGGGTACCTTGCCGCCAACTGGGCCCTGTACCGGGCTGAACTCGACCTCGTAGAGGTCGCGCGCAAGGCCGGAATCCGGTTGCGGCTCTTCCACGGTCGCGGCGGCACCGTCGGTCGCGGCGGCGGCCGCAGCTACGATGCCATCCTCGCCCAGCCCGCCGGCGCCGTGCGCGGCTCGCTGCGGCTGACCGAGCAGGGCGAGGTGATCGCCGCCAAGTACGCCGAACCCGGTGCGGCGCACCGCAACCTGGAGTCGTTGATCGCGGGCACCTTGGAGTCCACGCTGCTCGACGTGGAGGGCCTCGGCGCGGACGCGGAGCCGTCCTACGAACTCATGGACGAACTCGCCGACCGAGCCCGCGCCGCCTACGCCCGCCTGGTGCACCAAACACCGGGATTCGTCGAGTATTTCCGCCAGTCCACCCCGGTGGCCGAGGTCGGCGACCTGAACATCGGCAGCAGGCCCGCCTCGCGCAAACCGACCAACTCGGTGTCGGACCTGCGCGCCATCCCGTGGGTGATGTCCTGGAGCCAGGCCCGGGTGATGCTGCCGGGCTGGTACGGCACCGGCACCGCGCTGGAGGAGTGGATCGGCGGCGATCCCGAACGCCTTGCGACGCTGACCGATCTGTATCTGCGCTGGCCGTTCCTGCGCACCGTGCTGTCGAACCTGGCGCAGGTGATGGCCAAGAGCGACCTCGACATCGCCGCCCGCTACGCCGAACTGGTCGAGGACGCGGCGCTGCGCGAGCAGATCTTCGGCATGATCCGCGACGAGCACGCTCGGACCATCCGGATGCACGCCGCGATCACCGGCAACGATCACCTGCTCGCCGACAACCCGTCGCTGGCCGAGTCGATCCACAACCGCTTCCCGTACCTGGAGCCGCTGAACCAGATGCAGGTGGAGCTGCTGCGAAGGCTTCGCGCGGGCGATGATTCGGAGCTGGTCAAGCGCGGCATCCTGCTCACCATGAACGGCCTCGCCACCGCACTGCGCAACTCGGGTTAGCGAATCACCGTGCCGCGCGTGCCCGTTCGGCCTGCGCGAGCGTGGTATCGACGAACGCCTGTGCCGCGGCGGTCAACGGACCGCCGCGGTGCACCAGCCACTGCGGCAGCTTCTCCGGCGGATCGAACCGATAGACCTCGGCCCCGGCGCGCATCGCCAGGTCGTGCCAGCCGTCCGGCATCAGCCCGGAGCCGATGCCGCGCAGCACCATCGGCAGCACCACGCTGCGGTCGCCGACCTCGGCCGCGATGTGCAGATCGCCGACGGTGGCGGCGAGCCGATCGAAGCGCGCCCGGACCGCGGTGGCCGGCTGGGTGATGACAAAGCTCATCCCGCGCAGGTCTTCTGGCGTAACTGTGCCATCGATGCCGATCTTCGTGCCCGGGGGAGTGACGAGCAGGAACTGCTCGTCGCGCAGGTGATGGGCCACCAAACCGCGCCCCGCGGGCCGCTCCGCACTGCCGCAGACCCCCGCCTCGCAGCGCCCGCGCAACACCATGGCGACCACCTCGGCGGCGGACAGTGCCGACCAGGTGCCGACGGTCAGCCCGGGGTGATGCTCGCGCAGTTCGGCGATGGTGCTGATCACCGGCTCCAGCGTCGAGGATGAGGTGGCCGCCACATCCACCCGCCCGACCACGCCCTCACCGACCGCCTGCGCGGCGGCCCGCAAGGCGTCGAGATCGCGCAGCACCTGCCGCGCCCGATCGGCCATGAACTCGCCCGCGTTGCTGAGCACCGCATTGCGCCCGACCCGGTGGAACAGCGCCACCCCGAGCTCGCGCTCCAGCTTGCCGATCGCCCGGGACAGCGACGGCTGGGCTACCCGCAGGGCCCGCGCGGCGTGGGTGAACCCGCCGTGCTCGACGATGGCGACGAAGTACTCGAGCTGCCTGCGTTCCATAACCATAGGCTATCGGTTTGGTGCCATAGATGTCTTGGACGTACGTACCGCTATAGGGCGATACTCGGCAGGTGTTCACCACGCGTCCTACCTTGCAGGGCACCTTCGGGATGGTGTCGTCAACCCACTGGCTCGCCTCGGCCGCCGCGATGGCGGTGCTCGAGGACGACGGTAACGCGTTCGACGCGGCGGTCGCCGCGGGGTTCGTGTTGCACGTGGTCGAGCCGCATCTGAACGGCCCGGCCGGTGAGGTGCCGATCATTCTCGCACCCGCGGGCCTGCCGCCGCGCGTGCTGTGCGGCCAGGGTCCGGCCCCGGCCGGCGCCACCATCGCCCGCTACAACGCGCTCGGCCTGGACCTGGTGCCCGGCACCGGTCCGCTCGCCGCCGCCGTCCCCGGCGCGTTCGACGCCTGGATGCTGCTGCTGCGCGATCACGGCACGAAGCGACTGTCCGAGGTGCTGTCCTACGCGATCGGCAATGCCGAGCGCGGTCACCCCGCGGTCGAGCGGGTCGGCGAGACCGTCGAGACGGTCTCCGAGCTGTTCGAGAACGAATGGACCACCTCCGCCGAGCTCTACCTGAAAGACGGAAAGGCCCCTGCCGCAGGCGCATTGCTGCGCAATCCGGCGCTCGCCGGCACCTGGCGCCGGCTGATCGCCGAGGCCGAGGCCGCGAGTGCGGACCGGGACGGCCAGATCGAGGCCGCCCGGCGCATCTGGCGCGAGGGCTTCATCGCCGACGCGCTGGCCGCCGCGGCCGCGCGCCCGACCATGGACACCTCCGGCGAACGCCACATCGGCTGGCTGACCGGTGACGACCTCGCGAATTTCAGTGCGACATACGAGAATCCGGTCACCTACGACTGGAACGGCTGGACCGTGGCCAAGCCCGGACTGTGGAGCCAGGGCCCGGTCCTGCTGCAACAGCTCGCGCTGCTGCCGGAACGGCTGGAGTACGGCACGCCGGAGTACTACCACACGCTGATCGAGGGCTCGAAGCTCGCGATGGCCGACCGTGAGGCGTGGTACGGCGACAGCACCCAGGTTTCGCTGTCGACCCTGCTTTCCCCCTGGTACAACGCGCAGCGCAGCGCGCTGATCGGACCGCAGGCGTCCTTCGAACTCCGCCCCGGCAGCCCGGACGGCCTGCGGCCGCGACTGAGCGGTTACGTGCAGACCAATTCCGTTGGGGCCGTTGATGCCGCGGTCGGCGCGGGCGAGCCGACGGTGGCCACCTCCGGTGCGACCCGCGGCGACACCTGCCAGCTCGACATCGTGGACCGCTGGGGCAACATGATCGCGGCGACGCCCAGTGGTGGCTGGCTGCAATCGAATCCGGTGGTCCCCGAACTCGGCTTCCCGCTCGGCACCCGACTACAGATGTCCTGGCTAGAGCCGGGACTGCCCAACTCGCTCGCGCCGGGCCGCCGCCCGCGCACCACGCTCAGCCCGTCGCTGGCGCTGCGCGACGGCGAAGCGGTGATGGCGTTCGGTACGCCGGGCGGCGATCAACAGGATCAGTGGAGCCTGCATTTCTTCCTGGCGGTGGCGCTGCGCGAAAAAGTGCGCGGCGGTCTCGATCTGCAAGGCGCCATCGATGCCCCGAACTGGCATCAGGAAAGTTTCCCCGGCTCGTTCTATCCGCGGGCGATGAGCCCGGGTGCGGTGATCGTGGAGTCGCGCATCGGCACCGAGGTGATCGCCGACCTCGAACGACGCGGACACAGCGTGACGGTGGGCCCGCCGTGGTCGGAAGGCCGGTTGTGCGCGGTAGCTCGCGACCGCGAGAACGGTGTACTTTCAGCTGGAGCCAATCCCCGGGGCATGCAGGGCTACGCCGCGGGACGATAACTGAACGACTAAATGGAGAATAGCGGTCCGGTTACGCCGGACCGCTATTTGTCGTGTCATTTGGAAGTTCCCGCCGATTCGAGTGATGGCGTGCACAAGAACATTCTACGAAAAGGAATACCCGGCGAGAAAAGTGCGAAACGTTGAAGTATCTTGTAGCGCATGCTCGCTCGCTTCACACGGATGCTGGTGCTCGGCGTAACCGCCGTCGCCATCGCTTCCTGCGCACCGGTACAGCACCCCGCTGGGACCGCAACGCACACAGATGATTACGGCACACCCGTGGGATCGCAGCCGGTACGTGAGGGCGGCGACCTGGTGATGGGCCTTTCCTCCGAACCCGACAAGCTCGACCCGACCACCTCCAGCTCCCTCTACACGCGTTACGTCATGAACTCGATCTGCGAGAAGCTCTATGACAACGACGCGTCCGGAAATCTGGTGCCGCAGTTGGCCACCGCGCTGCCCACCGTCTCCGAGGACGGCCTGACCGTCACCATTCCGGTCCGCAACGACATCAAATTCGCCGACGGCGCCCCGTTCGACGCCGCCGCGGTGCAGACCAGCCTGCAGCGCCACCTCACCATGAAGACCTCGCAGCGGACCAGCGAAATGGGCCCGGTCGCCTCGATCGAGACCGCCGATCCGTCGCACGTTGTGATTCGCTACAAAAAGCCCTTCGCGCCGATCACCGCCGCGCTCGCCGACCGCGCCGGAATGATCATGTCCCCGGTCGAACTCGCGAAGGACGAGGGCAAGAACTTCGCCGATCACCCGGTGTGCGTCGGGCCGTTCAAGTTCGTCAAGCGCATCCCGCAGACCTCGATCATCGTCGAACGCGATCCGCTGTACTACGACGCGAAGAAGGTGCACCTGGACACGGTCACCTACCGGATCATGATCGACGCCAATATTCGCGCGTCGAACCTGCGTTCCGGTGACATCCAGGTCGCCGACACCATCTCCCCGCAGGACGTGGACGCGCTGGCCAAGAATCCGGACCTGCGCCTGCTGCAGTCGGGATCGCTCGGCTTCCAAGGCATCTACCTCAATATCGGCAATGTCGACGGCGTCGGCAAGCCCGCCAAGCCGATCGACACCCCGCTGGCCAAGAACGCGAAGATCCGCGAGGCGCTCTCGCTGAGCGTCGACCGGCAGACCCTGGTCAACACGGTATTCAACAACTGGTACGAGCCCGCGTGCTCGGGGATCGTGCCGAAGAGCACCTATGCCACGCCGGCCGGAATCGCGTGCCCCGCTTACGATCCGCAGAAGTCGAAGCAATTGCTCGCCGAGGCCGGTGTGCAGCTGCCGTACCCGATCACCATGCAGGTCACCAATTCCCAGGATCAGCTGCGGTACGCGCAGGCGTTGCAGGCCAACGTCGCCGAGGGCGGATTCGACCTGAAGATCGTGCCCACCGAATACTCGACCCTGTTGGACGTGCAGAAGCGCGGCACCTACGAGGCCTTGTTCCTCGGCTGGTCCGGCCGGCTCGACCCGGACGCCAATATCACCCGATTCATGACCACCGGTTCGGGCGGTAACTACGGTGGTTTCAGTTCACCTAAACTCGACGACTTGCTCGCCAAGGCCGCACGCACCACCGATACCGCGCAGCGTGCCGAACTCTATGGGCAGTCGACAAAGGTGATCCAAGAGGAGAACCCGTACATCTACACCTACCGAATCCGCGTGCTGACCGTGCACACCGCGCGGGTGACCGGCATCGAGGCTTACGCCGACGGTGTGGTGCGCCTCGGTAAGGCCGCCTTCACGGATGAGAAGAGCTGAATAGGCGCTGCGTAGCGCAATAGCCGAACATCGACGCGGAATAGCGGTCCGGATTCGCCGGACCGCTATTTTCCGTATCGATTTCCGCTCGCCGTGATTTCTACCGGTGGCGGCTAAGAGAACAATGTACAAAAAGAAACGGTGGTGGCGAAAAATGCACCGTGTTGAAGTATGTTGTAGCGCATGCTCGTTCGCTCCACTCGGATGGCGGTCCTCGGTGTCGTCGCCGCCGTCCTCGCTGCCTGCGCACCGACGCAACACGCCACCCCGACCGCAACGCACGTCGACGATTACGGCACGCCCATCGGTACGCAGCCGGTGCGTGAGGGTGGTGACCTGGTGATGGGCCTGTCGAACGAACCCGACAAGCTCGATCCGACCACTTCCAGCTCGCTCTACATGCGCTACGTGATGAGCACGATCTGCGAGAAGCTCTACGACAACGATGCCTCCGGAAACCTGGTGCCGCAGTTGGCCACCGCGCTGCCGGACATCTCGCCGGACGGGCTCACCGTCACCATTCCCGTACGCAGCGGGATCCAGTTCGCCGACGGCACCCAGTTCAACGCCGCCGCGGTCGAGACCAGCCTGCAGCGGCACTGGAAGATGGAGGGTTCCCAGCGTACCGGCGAGATAGGCCCGATCGACGAGATCGAAGCCGTCGACTCGACGCACGTGACGATCAGGTACAAGGAGCCGTTCGCGCCGCTCACCGCCGCGCTCGCGGACCGCGCCGGGATGATCATGTCGCCGGCCGCGCTCAAGGAGTCGGAGAAGAACTTCGGCGATCACCCGGTGTGCGTCGGGCCGTTCAAGTTCGTCAAGCGGGTGCCCAACACCTCGATCCAGGTGGCCCGCGACCCGCTGTACTACGACGCGAAGAACGTGCACTTCGATTCGATCACCTATCGGATCATGCCGGACGCCAAGACCAGGTCGGCGAACCTGCGCTCCGGCGACATCCAGGTCGGCGACACGATGTCCCCGATGGATATCGACAGCCTGGTGAAGCTGCCGCAGCTGCGGGTCCTGCAATCGGGTTCGTTCGGTTTCCAGGGCTTGTATCTCAATATCGGCAATGTCGACGGCGCGGGTAAACCGGTCAAGCCGATCAACACCGCCATCGCCAAGGATGCCCGGGTCCGGCTGGCGTTCTCGCTGGCCACGGACCGGGAATCGCTGGTCAAGAAGGTGTTCAACAACTGGTACGACACGGCCTGCACGCCGATCGCGCCCCGTACCTCGTACGCGACGCAGGCCAGCACCGCCTGCCCGCTCTTCGATCCGAAGCGATCCAAAGAGCTGCTCGAGGAGGCCGGCGTGCAACTGCCGTATCCGGTCACCATGCAGGTCACCAACACTCAGGACTATCTCCAGTACGCCGAAGCGCTGCGGGACAGCGTCGCGCAAGGCGGGTTCGATCTGCGGATCGTGCCGACCGAATACTCGGCCATGCTGGACGCGCAGAAGCGCGGCACCTACGAGGCCCTGCTGCTCGGCTGGTCGGGCCGGCTCGACCCGGACGGCAATACCGCCCGGTTCCTGACCACCGGCTCGAGCGGTAACTACAGCGGCTACAACTCCCGGGAACTGGACGAGATCCTCGGCTGGGCCGCACACAGTACGAGCGCCGCGCAACGCGGTGCGCTTTATGAGCAGGCGGTTCGGTTCATCGCGCGGGAAAACCCGTTCATCTATACCTACCGGCTGCGTAACTTGACCGTGCACTCGACATGGGTGACGGGCATCGAGGTGTATGCCGACGGCGCTGTCCGGCTCGGCAAGGCCGCGTTCGTCGCGGATCGGAAGGGCTGAAAAACCATGTTGCAGTATGTGTTCCACCGTCTGTGGCAGTCCGCTGTCACGTTGGTGCTCGCCTCGATCGTGGTCTTCGTCGGGGTGCGCGCGCTGCCCGGTGACCCCGCCACGACGATGGCGGGCGAACAGGCCGATCCGGCGGCGATCGCCGCCGTGCGCGCCGATCTCGGACTGGATCAGTCCCTGCCGGTGCAGTACTTCCAATTCGTCTGGCACGCGCTGACCGGCGACTTCGGCCGGTCCATCCGCACCGGAACGCCGGTGATCGACATGATCGGCACCACGCTGCCGGTGACCGTGCAGCTCGCGGTGTACGCGATGATCATCGCGGTGCTGGCCGGCGTGATCGGCGGCGTCATCGCGGCGGTCTACCGCGGTCGCTGGCCCGAGTGGGTGGCCAACGGGTTCTCGCTGGCCGCGCTGTCGGTGCCCACGTTCTGGGTCGGCATCCTCGCGGTGCTGTATCTCTCGGTGCAGCTCAACTGGTTCCCGGCCTCCGGCTACGTCTCGCCGTTCGAGCATCCGCTGCGCGGCCTCTACTTCCTCACCCTGCCCGCGATCATCCTCGGCCTCGCGCACGCGGCGGTGGTGCAGCGTCAGACCCGCTCGTCGATGGTGGAGACGCTGACCGCCGACTTCGTCCGCACGGCCAGGGCCAAGGGCCTGAGCCGCCCCGCGGTGATCTTCCGTTTCGGCCTGCGCAACAGCCTGATCGTGGTCACCACGATCGTCGGCCTGCAACTCGGCGGGCTCATCGCCGGCGCGGTGGTCACCGAGCGCATCTTCAGCCTGCCCGGCATGGGCAAGCTGACCCTCGACTCGGTGTTCACCCGGGACTACCCGGTGATCCAGGCGGTCATCATGGTGATCGCCACCGCCTACATCGTGATCAACCTGCTGGTCGATGTGCTGTACACGGTGATCGACCCCCGCGTGCGAGTGTCCGGGAGGGCGCAGTGACCATTACCGATACCCCGGCCGTCGAGACCAGTCCCGGCGTCGAGAACAAGCCCCTCGAGACCCCGCCGCTGACCGCGGTGCGCGGGCGGGTGCTGCGCCAGCTGTGGCGCAACCCGCTCGGCATGGTCGGCGCGGTGCTGCTGCTGATCGTGATCTTCGTCGGCGTGTTCGCGCCGCTGCTGGCGCCCTACTCGCCGAGCGAGGTGCACTTCTCCACCCCGTTCCAGCAGCCGGGCACCGTCGGATTCCTTTTGGGCACAGACGATCTGGGCCGCGACATCCTCTCCCGCGTGCTCTACGGCACCCGCGCCTCGCTCGAGGTCGGCGTGCTCTCGGTGCTGTGCGCGGTGCTCATCGGCGTGCCGCTCGGCCTGCTCGCCGGCTACTGGCGGACGCTGGACATGATCCTGTCCCGCCTGTCCGACGTGCTGCTCGCCTTCCCGTTCATCATCCTCGCGGTCGGCCTGACCGCGATCAACGGCGGCGGCCTGGCCGACGCCGCCATCGCGCTCGGCATCGCCCAGGTGCCGATCATGATGCGGGTGGTGCGCGCGGAAACGTTGCGGCTCAAGGAAACCGACTTCGTGCTCGCCGCGACCACGATGGACGTGCCGGCCTGGCGCATCCTCGGCGAGCACATCCTGCCCAACTCGCTGGCCCCGATCATCGTGCAGGCCACGGTGATCATGCCGACCGCGGTGATCGGCGAGGCGATCCTGTCCTTCCTCGGACTCGGCATCAAGCCGCCCGCGCCCAGCCTGGGCATCATGCTGTCCGACGCACAGCAGTACCTGCTCCGCACGCCGTGGCCGGGCATCTTCCCCGGTGTGGCGCTCGCGATCATCTGCTTGGGATTCAACCTCTTCGGCGACGCCCTGCGGGACGCGCTCGACCCGAAGACACGGCGCTGAAGGAGCCCGCAATGAGTGAACCACTTCTGGAGATCAGCGATCTGCGGGTGTCCTTCGGCGCGGTGAACGCCGTCAAGGGCGCGGACCTGGTCGTGCAGCCGGGGGAGCGGGTCGCGGTGGTCGGCGCCTCCGGATCCGGCAAATCCACACTGGCCCATGCGATCATCGGCCTGCTGCCGGGTTCCGGCGCGGTCACCGGCGGCAGCATCCGGTGGCGCGGCGAGGACATCACGCACGCCGAGGAGAAGCGGCTGCGCGCGTTGCGCGGCAAGGAGATCGGGCTCGTCCCGCAGGACCCGATGTCGAACCTGAACCCGGTGTCCCGGGTCGGCCGGCAGGTCTCGGAAACCCTGCTGGCACACAAGATCTGCTCGCGCAGCGAGGCGAAAGAGCGGGCCATCGAGCTGCTCGGCCAGGCCGGGCTGCCCGAGCCCGCGCGCCGGGCGCGGCAATACCCGCACGAGTTCTCCGGTGGTATGCGCCAGCGTGCGCTGATCGCCATCGGACTGGCCTGCCGGCCGGATCTGCTGATCGCCGATGAGCCGACGTCGGCGCTGGATGTGACTGTGCAGCGGCAGATTCTGGATCATCTGGAGAAGCTGACCCAGGAGCTGGGTACGGCGCTGCTGCTGGTTACGCACGATCTCGGGCTGGCCGCGGAGCGGGCGGACCGGGTCGTGGTGATGTCGGACGGGCGGATCGTCGAGTCCGGGCCTGCTCGGCAGGTGCTGACGGATCCGCAGGAGGAGTACACGCGGCGGTTGGTCGCGGCCGCGCCGGCGTTGATCGCGCCGCGGCGGGCCGATCCGGTTGTCGTGGATGAGGTGCTCGAGGAGCAGGCCGCCGTCGAGACGGTGGTTGCCGAGACCGCTGTCGCCGCGCTGGCTGTCGCCGAAAAGCCTACTGACAGTGCGGATGTCGAGGAGAAGGCGGTCGAGGGCAGCGTCGTCGATGAGGGCGACGTTGCCGAGGAGAAGGCCGCCGACGGCGCGGTTGCCGTCGCAGCCTCCGCAAATGGCAAGTCCACCAACGGCAAAGTGGCTGCCGAGAAGGTAGTTGCCGAGAAGTCCGCTGACGACGAGGGTTCCGACGCGGAAGTCGTTGTCGAGAAGGCGGGCGACAAAGCGGCCGGCGCGGAAGCTGTTGCCGGTGACGAGGTTGCCGCCGACAAGGCTGTTGAGGCGGATGTTGCTGGCGACGACAAGGTTGCCGACGAGAAGGCCCTTGGCGACAAGGCGGTCGACGCGAAGGTCGCTGACGACGAGTCCGCTGGTGACAAGGCGGTCGACGCGAAGGTCGCTGACGACGAGTCCGCTGGTGACAAGGCGGTCGACGCGAAGGTCGTTGGTGACGAGTCCGCTGGTGACAAGGCGGTCGACGCGAAGGTCGCTGACGACGAGTCCGCTGGTGACAAGGCGGTCGACGCGAAGGTCGTTGGTGACGAGTCCGCTGGTGACAAGGCGGTCGACGCGAAGGTCGCTGACGACGAGTCCGCTGGTGACAAGGCGGTCGACGCGAAGGTCGTTGGTGACGAGTCCGCTGGTGACAAGGCGGTCGACGCGAAGGTCGCTGACGACGAGTCCGCTGGTGACAAGGCGGTCGACGCGAAGGTCGTTGGTGACGAGTCCGCTGGTGACAAGGCGGTCGACGCGAAGGTCGCTGACGACGAGTCCGCTGGTGACAAGGCGGTCGACGCGAAGGTCGTTGGTGACGAGTCCGCTGGTGACAAGGCGGTCGACGCGAAGGTCGCTGACGACGAGTCCGCTGGTGACAAGGCGGTCGACGCGAAGGTCGTTGGTGACGAGTCCGCTGGTGACAAGGCGGTCGACGCGAAGGTCGCTGACGACGAGTCCGCTGGTGACAAGGCGGTCGACGCGAAGGTCGTTGGTGACGAGTCCGCTGGTGACAAGGCGGTCGACGCGAAGGTCGCTGACGACGAGTCCGTTGGCGGCAAGGCGGTCGACGCGAAGGTCGTTGGTGACGAGTCCGTTGGCGGCAAGGCGGTCGACGCGAAGGTCGTTGGTGACGAGTCCGCTGGCGACAACGCGGTCGACGCGAAGATCGCCGATGACGAGTCCGTTGGCGCGAAGGTCGCCGACGCGAAGGTCGCCGACGCGAAGGTCGCCGACGCGAAGGTCGCCGACGCGAAGGTCGCCGACGCGAAGGTCGCTGGCCCGAAGGGCGTTAGCGCGAAGGTCGCTGGCGCGAAGGGCGTTGGCGATGAAGCCGCAGACGAGACAGTCGTTGTCGCGGAGAAGGTGGCCGACGGCGAAGCTGCCGACGCGGAGGTCGGCGACGACAAGGCGGCTGCGGCGAAGTCCGACGATGCGAAGGTGTCCGTCGACAAGGCGACCGAGACCGGCGACGCGAAGGTGTCCGCCGCGGAGGCTGCCGAGGCCGAGACCGTAATTGTGGAGCCCGCCAAGGCTTCTCCGATCCTCGAGGTCTCCGGCATCAGCAAGGAGTACAAGATCCGTGGTCGCGGCGGCGTGCTGCGCGCGGTCGACAACGTGTCGTTCTCCATCACCCGCGGCCGCACCACGGCGATCGTCGGCGAGTCCGGTTCGGGCAAGACCACGACCGCGCGGATGGTGCTCGGCCTGGTGTCCGCCACCTCCGGCACGATCAAGTTGAACGGCGTCGACATGGTCGGCCTCAGCGGTGCGCCGTTGCGGGCGGCGCGGTTGTCGATGCAGCCGGTGTTCCAGGATCCGTACGCGTCGCTGGATCCGATGTGGACGGTCGAGCGGTTGATCGCGGAACCGTTGCGCGCCTTCGGCATCGGTGATCGCGCAGCCCGCCGCAAGCGGGTGTCCGAACTGCTGGAGCAGGTCGCGTTGCCCGCCGCGATGGCGCATCGCTACCCGAACGAGCTGTCCGGCGGTCAGCGTCAGCGGGTCGCGATCGCCCGGGCCCTGGCCATCGAGCCG
>NZ_VXLC01000034.1 GCF_008704205.1 Nocardia colli
GGTCGCGATCGCCCGGGCCCTGGCCATCGAGCCGCAGCTGGTCGTGTGCGACGAGGCCGTGTCGGCGCTGGATGTGCTGGTGCAGGACCAGATTTTGACGCTGCTCGCATCCTTACAGGAGCGGCTCGGTGTCAGCTACCTGTTCATCTCGCACGACCTGGCGGTGGTGCGTGCGCTGGCGCACGACGTCGTGGTGATGCGGGACGGCCGAGTGGTGGAACAGGGCCCGGTCGAGGAGGTCCTCACCGCGCCCGCCGACCAGTACACGCGCCAACTGCTGGACGCGATCCCCGGAACCGGTGTGCTCGGCAGTGCGGCATCCACGGCCACCGAGGAATCGGCAGCCGAGTCGGACAACGTCGCGGCATCGGTCGAAGAAGAACTGGCTGCCAAAGTCTGACGACGGCAGCCGAACCGAGCCCCGCGTCGCGGCTGACTACGCGACGCGGACCAGCCGCCCCGACCCATCCATGGGCCGGGGCGGCTTCACGTTCGACACCCCGCGCACCGATGCGCGCCCCGTGCCCGCAACCGCCCGCAATTTCGTGCGCATCCGGCCAATGCGTGCGCGCCCGCTGGCGCAACGCCCTGCGTGCCGGAAGTGCGGCATGCAGCCGCGCATCCAATCGCGAGCAGCGCACGAGATTGCCAGTGATTTCGTGCGCATCTGGCCAATGTGTGCGCGGCCGTCTGCACAGCGTCCGCCGCGCCGCGCACCCGTTCGCGGGCAGCGCACGAGATTGCCGGTGATTCAGTGCGCGCGAGGTGAATTCGTGCGCGGGACGGGGTTGTTACTCCGTGACGATCGCGATCGCGTCGATCTCGACCAGCATCTCCGCCCGCGGCAGTCCCGTGAAAACGGTGGTGCGGCTGGGCAATACGTCGCCGGTGGTGTTGGCGTTGACGAACTCGCCGTAGGCCTCGTTCATCAAGCCGAAGTCGTCGCGGGTGGTCAGGTAGACGCGCAGCATCACCACATCGTCGAACGTCGCCCCGCTCGCGTCGACGATCGCCTTCACATTCTGCAACGTGCGGATGGTCTGTGCCGCAACGTCGCCCGGGTACAGGTACTCGTTGGTGATCGGGTCCACCGGACCCTGCCCAGAGACCTGCACGAACGGTCCCTTGCGCACGCCCTGGGAGAACGTGTGCGCGGGTGCGGGCGCGTCGGTGGTGCGGACGGCGATCTTCTCACTCATGGTCAGCCTTTCGTGGGGGTGGTTGCGCGGCCGGGGATCCAGCCGAGCTCGGCGGAGATGGCGTCGGCGGCCGCGCGGACCCGCGGCAGTTCGGCCAGCACCTGATCGTGGTCGAGCAGCATGTCCGGCACCGACATGGAGACCGCGGCGACCACCGCGCCGGTGCCGTTGCGCACCGGGACGCCGATGCAGTTGACGAAGCTCTCGTGTTCCTCGTGGTCCTCCGCATAACCCAGCGCGGCAACCTTTTCCAGTTCGATCAGGTAGCGCTCGGGGGTGCGGATGGTCCGCTCAGTGAACGGATGGAAGTCGATCTTGTCGGCGATGACCCGCCACTCCGCGCGGGGCAGCGCCGAGATGAGCACCTTGCCGACGGCGGTGCAGTGCAGCGGCGCCGGACGGCCGACCCTGGAGTACATGCGCACGCTCTGGGTCGCGTCGAGCTTGTCGATGTAGATGACGTCGCCGGACTCGTAGGTGGCGAGGTGGATCGTCTGCTTGGTGTCGGCGTTCAGCGCGCTCAGGTGCGGGCGCGCGAGGGTGCGCACGTCGCGCTGCTCCAGGGTGCGGTTGGCCAGTTCGAACAGCCGCGACCCGAGGACGTAGCGGTGCTGGCTGTCGTGGGTGACGAAGCGCTGGGCCTCCATCGTCTGCAACAACCGCAGCACCGTCGACTTGTGCACGCCGAGCTGCGTGGCCAGCTGGTCGAGCGAGCGCGAATCCTCGCCCAGCGCAACAAGAATGGTCAACGCACGCGACAAACTCTGACTCATGGCCGATACTCGCAGACTTCAGGGTGGCTCATGACGCCACATTCTGGATGACGCTGTCGTTGTAATGCAGCCCGGCCCAGTCGATTTCGTCCAGCATAGCCAGACGTTCGAGGATTGCGGTCGCGGGCAGTTCGGCGCCGTCGCCGGTTCCGGTCAATGCGGCCGCCGCGCACAGGTGCCCGAATCGCAAGCGCTGCAACAGCGGCCGGTCATGCAGCAGCGCGGCGAGGTAGCCACCGGCGAACGCGTCGCCCGCGCCGATCCGTTCGGTGATCTCCAGCCCGAGCGCGGGCACCTCGACGCGCTCGGCGCCGGCGAATCCGGTGACTGTGTGCGCGTCGTTCTTGACGATCAGCTGCGCGGGTTCCGGGAACAGGGCACGCAATTCGTCGGCGTCGTCGGTGCCGAAGACCTCGCCGGCCTCGTCCGCGCCGAGGAAGACCACGTCGCTGCCGCGCACGTGCCGGGCGAGCACCTCGGCGGCGAGTTCGCTGCGGCCGGCCCACAGCGCGGGGCGGAAGTTCAGGTCGAAACTGACCAGCCTGCCGTTGCGGGGGAGCGCGAGCAGCGCCTCGGTGAGGCCGGTCGCCGACGCCGACAGCGCGGTGGTGATCCCGGTGAAATGGACCAGGCCGCAGTGCGCGAGCAGTTCGGCCGCCGCGGTCGCCGCGAGATCGGCGGGCGAGAGCGCGCTGGCCGCCGAGCCGGTCCGGTAGTAGAGCATGCGGCTCGCCCGCTCGGCCAGGTCGGTCGCCTTGCCCGAGCCGCTTCCGCGCTCCTTGACGTACACCGCGGTCGGGCGGCCCGGATCGGTGACCACCGCCGACACGTCGACGCCGTGGGCGGCCAGGTGCGCGACGAGGTAGCGGCCGAAGCCGTCGTCGCCGACCCGGGACAGCCAGGCCGTGTCCACCCCCAGCTGGCGCAGCACGGTGGCCACGTTCGCCTCCGCGCCGCCCGCGGTCCGTTCGAAGATCTCCGACTCCTCCAGCGGTCCCGGCTGCGCCACCAGCACCGCGAGTCCCTCGCCGACAGTTACCGCCCGTGAGCGGGTCGACGTAGGCCACGTCACACCGATCTCCTTCCTGTGCTTGCGGCCATCGGCCATCCCGTGCAGAATAACCACACGAAACACGATGCGCAACAAGCATTGCAAAATATGCAATAGCAAGACGCTATGCATAATGAGGTGAATTCGCTGGAAGGAATGCCGTGGCGATCGACGAAGACGTCGTAGCAGGACTCGGAGACCGGACGATCGGTCCCGAGCACAAAGGGCTGCCGCCCACTGCCTGGGGGCGCACCGTGCGCGAATTCCTCGCCACCGCACCGAGTCTCGACCAGTTCGAGACGCCGCTGCTGACCATCGACCGGTCCGCGGTGGACGCGAACGTCGCCCTGATGGCCGATTGGGCGCGCGCGGCGGGCGTGCAACTCGCGCCGCACGGCAAGACCACCATGTCGCCGCAGCTGTGGGCGCAGCAGCTCGCCGCAGGGTGCTGGGGCATCACGCTGGCCACCATCTGGCAGGTGCAGGTCGCGCGGTCCTTCGGCGTCGGCCGGATCCTGCTGGCCAACGCGCTGGTCGATCCGGTCGGATTGCACTGGGTCGCCGCCGAACTGGCGAAGGATCCGGGTTTCGAGTTCGTCTGCTGGGCGGACAGCGTCGAGACCGTCGAGCTGATGGACGAGCACCTGCGCTCCGCGCCCGGCGCGGCGAAGGTCCGGGTGCTCGTCGAACTCGGTGGGCCGCACGGGCGTACCGGTGCGCGCACCGTCGAGCAGGCGCACGCTGTCGCCGCCGCGATCGTCGACGCGCAGCGGCTGACGCTCGGCGGAGTCGGCGGATACGAGGGCGCGCTCGCGCACGACCGCACCGCCGAGGGCGTCGACACCGTGCGGCACTACCTGGACGAACTCGCCCGCCTGCATCGGGAAATCGCCGCTGCCGGACAGTATTCGGACGGCGCGATCGTGACCGCGGGCGGCAGTGCCTACCCGGACCTGGTCGTCGAGCGTCTGGCCGGCCTGGCCGATGAGCAAGGCGCACAGGGTGTTCCGACCTCGATCGTGCTGCGGTCCGGGGCGTACATCATTCACGACGACGGGTTCTACTCCGGTATTTCCCCGTTCGCCGCGTCCCGCACCGACCATCCGCTGCGGTCGGCCATGCACGGGTGGGCGCGTGCCGTCTCCCGTCCGGAGCCGGGATTGGCGCTGCTCGATGCGGGCAAGCGCGACCTGCCGTACGACGAGGGTCTGCCGGTGCCGCAATTCGTTGCGGGAAAGAGCGGTTCGGCCCTGGATCCGGCGGCGACCGTCTCCGCGCTCAACGATCAGCACACCTTCCTGCGGCTACCCGCGGGCAGTGAACTGCCGGTGGGTGCGGTCGTGCGGTTGGGGCTGTCGCACCCGTGTACCGCCTTCGACAAGTGGCGGCTCATTCCCGTGATCGATGACGCCGACGCCGAGTCGCCGCGGGTCGTCGACCTGCTGCACACATTCTTCTGACGAGCCGAAGACTATGACGGACTTACTCTTTCGCGATATCGACATCATCGACGGCACCGGGTCGCCGCGCTTCCGCGGCGACGTGCTGGTCGAGCAGGGGCGCATCGCGCGGATCGCCGAGCCCGGCAGCATCGCCGACGCCGACCGGGTCATCGACGCGGGCCCCGGTGCGGTGCTGTGCCCGGGCTTCATCGACATGCACGCCCACTCGGATCTGCATCTGCTCACCGAGCCAGGACATTTCCCGAAGGTCAGCCAGGGCATCACCACCGAGCTGATCGGGCAGGACGGACTGTCCTACGCGCCGATCGACGACGCCACCCTTGCCGTGGTGCGGCGGCAGATCGCCGGGTGGAACGGCAATCCCGCCGATCTCGACTTCTCCTGGCGGACCGTCGGGGAGTATCTCGATCGGCTCGATCGCGGAATCACACCCAACGCGGCGTATCTTGTGCCGCAGGGCACGTTGCGGTTGCTGGTGGTCGGCTCGGAGCAGCGTGCCGCGACCGCGGACGAGATCCGCCGGATGCAGGAACTGCTCGCGCAGGGGTTGCGCGAGGGGGCGGTCGGGATGTCGAGCGGGTTGACCTACACGCCCGGAATGTATGCCGACACCGGGGAATTGGCTGCGCTGTGCAAGGTCGTCGCCGAGTTCGGCGGGTTCTACGCACCGCATACCCGGTCCTACGGCGCGGGCGCGCTCGAGGCGTACGCGGAGATGATCGAACTGGCCAAGACCACCGGCTGCGCGCTGCACCTCACGCACGCCACGATGAACTTCCACGTGAATGCCGGGCGAGCACCGGAATTCCTGGCCTTGATCGATGCGGCGCGGGCCGAGGGGTGCGACATCACCCTGGACACATACCCGTATCTGCCTGGCGCGACGACACTTTCGGCGTTGCTGCCGAGCTGGGCGATGTCCGGTGGTCCGGATGCGGCGCTGGCGCGGCTCGACGATGACGAGACGCGGGCGCGAATCACGGTGGACGTGAACGTGAACGGGTCCGACGGCTGTCACGGTGTGACCGTCGAATGGGAAACCATCCAGATCAGCGGTGTCGCCAACCCTGAACTCGACCAGTACGTCGGCAAGCGGGTGAACGAGATCGCCGTCGAACGCGGAATGGCGCCGGTCGAGGTGTTCTTCGATCTGCTGCGCCGAGATCAGTTCGCGACCAGCATCCTTCAGCACGTCGGGCACGAGGAGAACGTGCGCGCGATCATGGTGCACCCCGGGCACATGGGCGGCAGCGATGCGCTGCTCGCGCCGGCCCGGCCGCATCCACGGGCCTGGGGCACCTTCCCGCGCTACCTCGGTCACTACGTTCGCGAACTCGGCGTGCTCGAACTCGAAGACTGCGTGCACCATTTGACCGGCCGGCCCGCCGATCGGTTGCGGTTGCGCGATCGCGGGCTCGTATTCGCCGGGTACGCCGCGGATCTGGTCGTGTTCGACCCGGAGACGGTCGTGGACACCGCGACCTTCGACAACCCGAAGCAGCAGGCGCGCGGCATCCGGCACGTGCTGGTCAACGGTGAGTTCGCCATCGAGAACGGCGCGCCCACCGGGAATCTCGCCGGACGTGCGCTACGCATGGACGCCTCGCGGAAGGAGACAGTGTGACCACGGCCCTAGAGGTGATTCGCGCCGATCGCGTGCTGAGCGTGGTGCGGGCGCCGCAGATCCCCGATCCGGTCGCGCTCGCGCAAGCGCTGGCGTCGTCCGGGATTCGTGCGCTGGAGCTCACCTTCACCACGCCCGGCGTGCTCGGCTACCTGACCGCGGCGAGAGCGGCCGAGGGTGCCGTGCTCGGGGTCGGCACCGTGCTGACCGGTGACCAAGCCAAGGCCGCCATCGACAGTGGCGCGCAGTTCCTGGTCACCCCGGGTCTGCGCGTCGAGGTCGCCGAGGTCGCCGCGCAGCACGACATTCCCGTCGTGATGGGCGCTTTCACGCCGAGTGAGGTGCTCACCGCGCTGGATCTCGGCGCGGCCGCGGTGAAGATCTTCCCCGCCAGGGCCCTCGGCCCCGGCTACCTGAAGGACCTGCGTGGTCCGTTCCCCGACGTGGCGCTCATCCCTTCCGGTGGCGTCAATGCGGGTAATGCCGCCGAATTCCTTGCCGCGGGCGCGATTGCCGTCACGGCCGGAACCGACGTCGTCTCCCCTTCCGATGTCGCCGCGGGCCGTTGGTCCGAAATCGCTTCCCGCGCGGCGTCGTTCGTTCGATCCATGAATTGAGAGGTCCACCATGGGCGCTACCGTTGATTGGCTGCGCACTACCACCCCGGGGCTGCTTGTGCTCTGTGGGCTTGCGATCGCGGTTTTGCTGTTCGCCATCATCAAGGTCAAGCTGGAGCCGTTCATCGCGCTGCTGCTCACCGGTCTAGCGCTGGCGCTCGCCGCCGGGCTACCGGTGTCGAAGATCGTCGGCACGGCGATCAAAGCCGGTGACTCCATCCTGGAGACCGGATTCGGTGGCATCCTCGGGCATATCGCCGTCATCATCGGCCTGGGCACGGTGCTCGGCGCGATCCTCGAACGATCCGGCGGCGCCGACGTTTTGACCGGCAAGCTGCTGAACCTGTTCGGCGAGAAGGGCGCTCCCGTCGCCATGGGCCTGCTCGGGCTCATCTTCGGCATCCCGGTGTTCTTCGACATCGGCATCTTCGTGCTCGCGCCGCTGATCTACGTGGCCGCCAAGCGCGGCGGTCGTTCGCTGGTGCTCTACGCCATGCCGATGCTGGCCGGATTGTCCATGACGCACGCGTTCCTGCCGCCGCACCCCGGTCCGGTGGCGCTGGGCGGACTGCTCGGCGTGAGCCTCGGCTGGCTGATCCTGATGGGATTCGTCTGCGGCATCCCGGGATTCATCGCCGCCGGCATCGTGTGGGGTAGCTACATCGGCAAGCGCATCCAGGTCGAGGTACCGGACGAGTTTCTCGTGCGCAAGGACGAGGAGAAGGAGACCGCTCCCGATGAGGGGGAGCGGGTTTCCGATGGTTCGGGCGGCGTCGCGACCAAGCGGCCGGTGACGACCACACCGCCGTCGGTGGGGCTGATCGGCGCGATCATCGCCATTCCGCTGGTGCTGATCCTGGGTGCCACCTTCGGTACTCAGCTGCTGGACAAGGACTCTCAGCTGCTTCAGGTGCTGACGTTCTTCGGCACTCCGGCGGTGGCGCTGCTCATCGCGGTACTCATCGCCTTCTACGTGCTCGGCGTGCGGCGCGGGTCCACCGTGCAGGAGCTCAGTGAGCTCACCGCGGAGTCGTTGCGTCCGGTCGGCATGCTGCTGCTGGTCGTCGGTGCGGGTGCGTTCTTCGGAAAGGTCATCTCCGCCACCGGAATCGGCACCGCGCTCGCCGACACCATGTCCGCGGCAGGACTTCCGGTGATCGTCCTGGCCTACATCATCAGCTGTGGTCTGCGTATCGCGCAGGGTTCGGCCACCGTCGCCATCGTCACCACCGGTGGGATCGTGGCTCCGCTGGTGACCGGTCACGATTACTCGCAGATGTCGATCGCGTTGATCGCCATGGCGATTGCGGCGGGGTCGATCATTCTGAGTCACGTCAACGACGGTGGGTTCTGGATCATCGCGAAGTTCTTCAACATGTCGGTGAAGCAGACGCTGCAAACCTGGACCGTGCTCGAAACCATCCTGTCGGTGGTGAGTTTCGCGGTGGCGGCGGTGTTGTTCGCCATCGTCAGCTAGGCGTACGTCTTCGAACCCCTTGCGGGGCTGGGCAAATGGCGGCCATCGCCTGTCGAGCTAATCGACGGGCACGGCAACCGGGTCCAGCCCCGCATCGGTGTTTTCCGGCACCGCACAAGCCGAGGCTTACGATCGTGATCATCCGAGCAGGAGGAGTTACGGAATGGCCAAGGCGATCATCGTCGGCGGTGGAATCGGCGGACTGGCGGCGGCCGTCGCACTGAACCGGCATGGCTGGGACGTCGAGGTGCTGGAGCGGGCGACCACGATCGCCGAGGTCGGCGCGGGACTTTCGCTGTGGTCGAACGCCCTTCGCGCACTGGACGCACTCGGTCTCGGTGATCAGGTGCGTGAACGGGCCGTCGAACAGGACTCGGCCGGCATCCGGGACAGCAAGGGTCACTGGATCTCCCGCGCCGACGCCGAAGCCATCCGCACCCGATTCGGCAGTCCGATCATGATGCACCGCGCCGACTTGCTGGACATCCTGCGCGCGGCCCTCCCCGAAACCGCACTGCGCACCGGCATTTCGGTCACCGCGGCGCACCCCGACGGCGCCGTCACCCACTCCGCAGGCACCGCCGAAGGCGATCTGATCGTCGGCGCGGACGGCCTGCGCAGCGTGGTCCGGCGCGCCGTCGTCGGCGACATCACCCCGCGCTACCGCGGCTACACCGCCTGGCGGGTGATCGTCACCCCCACCGAACCCCTCGCTGATCTCGGCGAAACCTGGGGCCGCGGCGAACGTTTCGGCTACGCCCCGCTCTCCGACGGCCGCGTCTACTGCTTCGCCACCGCCAACCTGCCCGCCGGCACCCCCGGCGACGGGCTCGCCGAACTGCGCCGCCGCTTCGGCACCTGGCACGCCCCCATCCCCGCCCTCCTGGCCGCCGCCGAAGAATCCGCCGTCCTCAAACACGACCTCTACGACCTCCCCGACCTCAAAACCTATGTCGCCCACCGCATCGCCCTCCTAGGCGACGCCGCCCACGCCATGACCCCCAACCTCGGCCAAGGCGCCTGCCAAGCCCTCGAAGACGCCGTGATCCTCGCCCGCGTAGCCACCGAAGACCCCACTCTCACCCGCTACGACGCCGAACGCCGCCCCCGAACCCAAATGCTCGCAACCCGCTCCCGCCGCCTAGGCACCCTCGCCCAACTCTCCGCACCCCCACTGGTCGCCCTCCGAAACACCGCCCTCCGCCTCCTCCCCACCTCAGCCCAAGCCAATTCCCTTGCCCCAGTACTCGACTGGACCTGCTGAGGACAGGGATCCTTGTCACGGCTGAACGAAGTCGGTTTCCACGTACTCCGCGCAGGGAATGGCGAGCCGCCAGAGGCGCTCTTTCACATCGACGTAGTACGCGGCTAGCCAAGGATCGATGGTTGTCGCCAGTCCGGCCGGGTTACCAGTTGCGTTCACCAGGTTGTAGGCAACCTTCGCATCGTCGAACAGCCACCAATCGTCGGGCGGAACCTCTCCGGCGAGATGACGTGGCAGATAGCGGATGTCCTCGCCAACGTCGACGCGGACGTTCGTCACGGACAGTAACCAGCGGTGATAGTCAGAGTGCGGCAATGTAACCACGCGGACTCGGGAAACGGTTACGCCACGCCTCGTGGCCTCGTGGATCAGCTCCGGCGCCTCGGAGAACAGCCTCGGCCATAGATTCGACTCGTCAGCCGACCGGTACTGCATCGCAGAAATCCTCTCTTGTACAGACTGCCGGTTACGTCTGCCTGTCTATCGCAAGCTCGAAGGCGATTCGGGTCACGCGCGAAGTTTTGTGAGGGCGGCGGCAATCAAGGCCTGAGCGGCGCGACCCGTAGCTGCCCGAGCTGCGAGCAGGTCGAATAGGCGGCCGTAGATTGCTATTTCGCGCGGCTGTGTAATGGTCAGCTCTGCCGTGATCGCCTCCACTGTGACCATACGATTGTCGAAGAGCACGAAGTTTGTCGCCTGCATAGGTGGTTCAGCGGCAGCGGGAATGATTCCCAACTGAACACGGGCCAGCCCGGTGACGGCAAGCAGGCGGTCCAACTGTCCCGTCATTACTTGAACGCTGCCGACCATGGTGGACAGAGCTTGTTCGGCTATCAGAATGTGGAAACGCTTGTCGCCCTTGTAAAGAAACTGCTGTCGTTCGATGCGACCCGAGACTGCCTCGTCGATGTCGTCAGGCAGTCGATAGAAGGCGACAGCGTGTTTGAGGATGCCTTCGGCATACTCGGCGGTTTGGAGAATGCCGGGAATGATCGTCGGCTGATAGATCCGCATTTGCTTCGATCGTTCGGCAAGTCTGACGGACTTCTTCTGCCCCTGCCTGAGCCCTGCGGCGTGTTCGCGCCGGTACTCCATGTATGCGGTGTCGATGTGATGGACGGTCGCCAGCAGGTCTGGGAGCTGATCGTTCGCGCCTGCATGTTCGCAATAGGCGCGAACGTCGGTGTCGGAGGGCTTGACCCTCCCGTACTCGATTTTCGACACCTTGGATTCATGCCACCCGGACAGACGCGCGAGTTGACGCCCGCTGATACCCGCTCTGCGCCGAATCTCGCGTAGCCGAGCGCCCAGAGCTTCTCGCGCGTCATGAACACTGTCGGTCACCTCTGCATATCTACCGCATGGTCGGCAACATAGTCTGCGTACCGGGTTGCCAGCGGCCACAGGTTTCGCTTGACCGTTCGGCAGTGGTCGACAATACGAGGGTCGGCGGTGAGTGCGGAAACCCCTGCGGCCCGGCCGTTTACATCGACGAGGTTGAACACCACTCGCTCGTCATCGAGCAACCAGAAGTCGTCGGCGGGCACCTGGTCAGCCTGGACCTCATGCCGGGGCAGGTAGCGAATGTCCTCTCCGGCCGCAGCATTCAGCGCTGTCAGCGCGAGCAGCCAGCGTTGATAGTCGACGTGTGGGGCGGTTACGACACGGACGCGAGCCACCAGCACACCGCGGCTGGTCGTCTCCCGTACCAGTTGCCCCCATGGCTCGAACCATGAGTTGTCGGCCGGTTCGCCAGTGAGGAAGCGCCGCAAGGGCTCCGACTCATTCGGCACTGCGTAGGTGTCTCTGACTTCCAAGTGGAACGCTTCCCGCCGGCATTGCGCGAACAAATCAGGCCATGGATTGCCGGTCAGCAACTGCACCGTAGAACGTCCTTCCTCGCTTGGGCACCTCGATGACTGTCCGGTGTCGGTGAGGGTGGTGCCGATGTAGGTATCCGGTTCGAGAAAACCAAGTAGTAGGTGTGGGATTTCGATCGTTCCCGGTGTGCCGGTCCGCCATCCCTGCGCCAGATATCCGTGGTCTGTGGCATACAAGGTTGGGCAGTCGTTGTTTCCGGACCCACCTCTACCGAGGAATTCCAAAGGCATGATCTTGCCCCTGTCGTGCTGTATGCACGGACTTTCCGTGCTGCCTTAGATGATCCTGCTCGCAGAAGGGGCACCATGTGCTGATGGCAGAAACTCGGCAAGTTCTAGCAAACTTGTGGAGCGATCGTGATGGGCTTCCTACC
Source organism: Nocardia colli (assembly GCF_008704205.1). Lineage (GTDB taxonomy): Bacteria > Actinomycetota > Actinomycetes > Mycobacteriales > Mycobacteriaceae > Nocardia > Nocardia colli. The sequence goes on from NZ_VXLC01000034.1 coordinate 11,723, forward strand.
GTCTGTGCGTAGGGCCGAGGTGGGTGCGCAATCTACGGCGTCGCGACCTCGATCCGCCGACTGTCAGTGTGGCCGATTGAGGAGGCGAAATATGATGCGACGCGTGCGAATTCAAGAGTTCGAAGGGGGATTGATCGAGTATTTCGATTATGCCGACGACGAGGTTGATGCCGATGGTGACAACGGTAGGCGAGTGATCGGATCCGGCGGTGATGCGTCCGACGACGACGGAGTTGGTGTCGGTGGGCAGGAAGCGTCATGAGCTCGATGGACTCATGAATCATTCTCCGGCACTGGGAAATTGATGAGGGCGTTGTGGCAGCGGGTGGCTTGGGTGTGGAGGGCGGTGGCTAGTTGTGGGGGGCCGGTGAGGAGGGTGAAGTCGAGGTCTACTGCGGTGATCATCCAGACGAGGGCTTCGGGGGATTCGGCGCCTAGGTGGAGGTGGCAGGTGGTGGGGGAGATGGGTTCGAGGACGCCCATGCCGGGCCAGATGTTGGGGGCGGCGGTTTCGGCGGAGGCGTGCAGGAGGACGGTGGCGCGGTGGGGCCAGGCGCGGGTGGAGAGTTGGTGGGAAAGGTAGGTTGCGACATCGCCTTCCGGTGGGTCGCGGGGTGGGAAGCGGGGGCCGGTGGGGGTGCGAGGGGTGATGCGGTCGGCGCGGAAGGTGCGCCAGTCGGTGCGGTCGGTGTCCCAGGCGACGAGGTACCAGCGGCGGTTGAAGTTGACCAGGGTGTGTGGTTCGACGGTGCGGAGAGTGGTGGCGCCGTCGTGGGCGCGGTAGTCGAAGCGGAGGCGCTCGTGGCGTTGGCAGGCTTCGGCGATGGCCATCAGGGTGTCGGGTTCGACGGGTGTGCCGGGGGCGGCGATGCGAAGGGTGGCCCCGCGCAAGGTGCGGACGCGGTGGCGTAGGCGCGGGGGGAGAACCTGCTCCAGTTTGGTGAGTGCGCGCAGGGAGGACTCCTCGATGCCGGCCACGGTTCCGTCGGAGGCGCTGCGCAGGCCGACTGCCACCGCTACCGCCTCTTCGTCATCGAGCAGCAGCGGTGGAAGCGCGGCGCCGGCCCCGAGCCGGTAGCCGCCGGTGCCCTGGGTGGCGTTCACCGGATAGCCGAGTTCACGCAGGCGGTCGACATCGCGTCGCACAGTACGGCCGGTGACGTTGAGCCGCTCGGCGAGTTCAGCACCGGTCCAGTCGCGGTGCGCCTGCAGCAGGGCAAGCAGTTTGAGCAGCCGCGCTGATGTTTCGAGCATGCGGTCCAGAATGACAGACGGTTAGGAACAGGACTGTCCTAAGTGTGCGGTTGCCGCAGTCCGGCACGTTGCTGCGCTAGCCGCTGTAGCGGGCATGCATGCCGGCGGCCGTCTTTGCCATCTGCGCTCGCAGCTCGGGCGGATCGAGTACCTCGCAGTGTTCGCCGAGCGGGAGGATGGCGCTGGCGAGGACCTCGTAGGACTCGGAGGGGAGGGTCAGTTCGACCCATCCTTCGGCGTCGGGTTCGGATGCCGAGGCCAGGGCTTCGGCGACTGCGACGGGTTCGTGCCATAGGCGGAGCAGGCGGAGGTGAGTGGCGGGGATTCGGCAGCGGGCGCGGACGCGCAGCATCGAGAGCGCGAAATCGTCGGCCGCCGTAGACCAATGCGCTGCCAGGTCGAAATCGGCTGGGCGGGTGAAGGACTCGTCGGTCGGTTCGGCGGAGACGATTCGGCTGACTCGGTAGGAGCGGACCGCCGCGCCGTCTCCCGCCACCAGATACCAGGTGCCGGCCTTCATTACGAGGCCGAGCGGGTCGAGGCGGCGGTCGACGATCTTGTCTTTGCGGCCGTATCGAACCTGCAACCGCCGGTCGTGCCAGAGCGCGTCGGCGACGACGTTCAGGGTGGGGGTCTCGTCCGGCGGGCGGAACCAGCCGGGTGCGTCGATGTGTACTCGCTCGGCGATTCTGGTTGCGCGGCCACGTAATTCGGGTGGTAGCGCGGCGAGCACCTTGAGCTGCGCGGTGGCGAGCACGGTGCCGAGTCCGAGATCTGCTGCGGCGCCGGGTAATCCGGCCAGGAGTACGGCGTCGGCCTCATCGGTCGTGAGCCCGGTCAACCGGGTGCGGTAGCCGTCGATCAACTGCACGCCGCCCGCCCGCCCCTGCTCGCTGTACACCGGCACCCCGGCCGCGGACAGCGCCTCGACGTCCCGATACACGGTGCGCACCGACACCTCGAGCTCCTTGGCGAGCTCACCGGCCGTGGTCCGCCCGCGCGTTTGCAGGATCAGCAGCAACTGCACCAGTCGACTCGCGCGCATAGGTCGAGATTAGCCGCAAAATATGACAGAAGATGTCAAGGATTGATCGTATCGTCGGTGAGATGACCACTTGGCGCGAATTCACCGCAGAAGCACCGAACATCTCCGACCTGTTCGTGCGCAGGCACACCGCGACCGGCAACCTGTGCATGCTCGGCACCCTGCGCTCGGACGGGTTCCCGCGGATCAGTCCGGTGGAACCGCGGTTCTTCGAGGACATGCTGGTGATCTCGGGCATGCCGGGCACGACCAAGTTCCGCGATCTGGCGCGCGATCCGCGCTTCTGCCTGCACACCGCGACCATCGACACGAAGGTCAGTGACGGCGACGCGAAACTGTTCGGCACCGTCGTCGACGTGCCGGACCTGCAGGTGCACGTGCGGTTCGCGCAGCAACTGTTCGACGACACCGGTTTCGATATTCGCGGGCAGAAGTTCGACCACTTCTACGTCGCGGATCTGAGCAGCGCGTCCACGGTCCAGGTCGTCGACGACCATCTCGACATCACCATCTGGAAGCCGGGGCAGGGCGAACGGGTGGTGCGCAAGCACTGAAGTTTCAGCGCTGCGGCGTGAGCTGAGCGGCGATCGCCGCCGGGACCGGGACGCCGCGTTTGCGCACCTCGTGTTGAAACCGTTGCACCAGTGGGTCGTTCGGCGTGGTGGTCAGGCAGACGACGTCGCGGAAGATCGGCGGTCGCAGGCTGCGGACGACGCCGGGGAAGGTGGCGGAAAGCGCGGAGGTCGGCACGAGCGCGGTACCGAGCCCGGCGGCGGCGAGCTGCGCCGCGGTGTTCGCCTGCTTGGTGCGAGTGGCGGCGGTGAGGGTGACGCCGCGGTCGGCGGCGATGTCGTCGAGCCACGCGCCGAGGCCGTTGTCCGGGTGATAGTGCACCACCGGTTCGGCGGCGATCTCGTTGAGGGTCAACGGTTTCGCGGTATCCGCTGCGGCGAGCGCGGCGGCGATCTCCTCACGGCCGATCACCTCCAGGTGACCGTCCCAGTGGGTTGGTCGCGGTCCGATACCGAGATCCGCGGTCCCCGCCCGCACCAGCTCCGAAAGTGCGTCGGCACTGGACATTTCGTCCAGAGTGACGTGCACGTCGGGATGACGCCGCCACCACCCGCGCAGCACCGGCGCGAGCAGCCCCGCGGTCAGGCTCTCGGCACAGGCGATGCGCAATTGTCCTTGCGCGCCGGCCGCGACGGCCCGTCCGGTGGTCACCACCCGCTCTGCCGCGGCCAGCGCCGCCCGCGCGTCCGTCACGATCGCCCGCCCCGCCGCCGTCGCCCGCACCCCGCGCGGCAACCGCTCCACCACCGGGGTGCCGATCTCCCGCTCCAGCGCCGCCAGCTGATGCGACAGCGCGGGCTGCGACATGTGCAGGCGCGCCGCCGCCTCGGTCACCGATCCGAAGTCGAGCACGGCCACGAGACATTCGAGCGCGCGCAGTGTCGCCATTCGTAAATTCTATCCGAATACCAGAAACAATCGATCTGACGACGGGATTGCCTGCTCGAACGACCGCGTTGGAACTCGGTGCAGGTCAACCACAACCGAGGAGACAGCGATGACAGGCTCGATGGACGGCAAGAAACTGGTCCTCATCGGCGGCAGTTCCGGCATCGGACGACAGATCGCCGCCGACGCGATCGACGCGGGCGCGACCGTCGTACTGGCCGGGCGGAACCCGGAGTTGTTCGCCGATCTCGGCGATCACGCGAGCACCGCGGCCGTCGATCTGGGCGACGAGGAATCGATCGCGCGGCTGGCGGCAGAGGTGGGGGAGATCGACTACCTGGTGTCCGTCGCCGCCGCGCACGCCAACGGACCGGTGTCCGGTCTGGACCGCGCCGCGGTGACGCGGGCATTCGACGCCAAGGTGATCGGACCGATCATGCTGGCCAAACACTTCGGCCCGCACATCCGTGAAGGCGGCGCGGTACTCCTGTTCTCCGGATTCGCGGCGTGGCGGCCCACGCCCGAACGTGCGGTGATGGCGACGACCAACGGTGCGGTGAGCTTCCTCGCCCAGGCCCTCGCGGTGGAACTCGCGCCGATCCGGGTCAACGCGCTCTCGCCCGGCATCATCGACTCCGGCGTGTGGGATCGCCTGGGCGAGGGAAAGAACGACTTCTTCACCGGTGTCGCCGCCGCCAATCCCGCACGTCGCGTTGGCAATCCGGCCGATATCTCGGCGGCCGCGTTGCTCACGCTGACCAATCCGTTCGTGTCCGGCACGACGCTGCATGTCGACGGCGGCGGCCGCCTGGCGTGAAACCTGTTCGGCGAGTGGACTACTCCTTGCGTGGCAGCCGGTCGAGTACTTCGGCGGCGAGTCGCTGGGGATCGATGCCGAGCGCTTGTAGCGCGGGATAAACGACCTCGTCCTCCTGCGCGAGGAGCCCGAGCAGCAGGTGCCCGGTATCGACTCCGCTGCCGGTGGATTTGCGCGCTTCGATATCGGCGCGGGCCAAGGCCTGCTGCGCTTTGATCGTGAAGTGCGGGGTGACCGAGGACGCGGTCTGATACGTCGCGACGACACGTAGTGCCCGCCGCAGTTTCTCGTGCGTCAGTCCCAGCGCGGTGACGGCGGTCCCGACCGGTGTCTCGGGATCGTCGTCGGCGGTGCTGGTCAGCGCGAGCAACAGGTCGCTAGGTTCGATGTGCGCGTGGTTGAGCGCCTGGGCTTCGCGCAGACTGTTCTCCAGCGCTTTCCGGGCCTGCTTGGTGAACGGGATGTTCCCGGACGCGGTGTGATCCGCGGTCCCGGGCGCCAGCGCGATCTGCGCCCTGGTCATCGCCGGATCGATGCCCAGCTCGGCTAGAGCGCGCGCGGTGGTGGCCGCGGAACCGATCTCGCAGGCGCGCAGGACGGCGAGCAGCATGTGTTCCGCGCCGATGTAGTCGTGGCCGCGCTCGCGCGCCTCTTCCTGGGTCAGGACGATCACCCGGCGGGCTTGATCGGAGAATCTCTCGAACATAGCGACCCCCTTTCGGCCATCGGCCGCTGATTTCGATGGTAGTCAACAATGCGGAGTTGCCGGTCGATATGCGCATGTCGAGCGGAGGAAAGCGCTGCGTGAACGGCGCGGTGGGTGCGGAATTCAGTCGCGTGCGGTCAGCGATTCGCGGCGGCGGGTGAGAAAGGCTCGTTCGGCGGCGTTCTCGGTGCGGGTGAGTGCCGCGTCGAAGGCGGATACGGCTTCCGTTGTGCGGCCGAGGCGTTCGAGGAGGTCGGCGCGAATCGCGTGGTACAGGTAGTACTTTTCGAGGTCGAGCTCGTCGAGCAGGGCGAGCGCGGCTGCGGGGCCGTCGACTTCGGCCACGGCGACGGCTCGGTTGAGTGCGACGATCGGGCTCGGCGTCAGCGCGGTCAATTGGTCGTAGAGCCGCACGATTTGCGGCCAGTCGGTGGCTGCCGCGATCGGGGCGTCGGTGTGCACGGCGTTGATCGCGGCCTGGATTTGATAGGGACCAGGTTGGTTGCGGCGCAAGCACTCTCGCACGATGGTGTGGCCCTCCTCGATGTGTTCGCGATTCCACCGGGTGCGGTCCTGTTCCGGCAGCGGCACCAGAGATCCGTCCGCGGCGGTGCGAGCCGGGCGGCGGGCCTCGGTCAACACCATCAGCGCGAGCAGGCCGGCGGCTTCCGGCTCGTCGGGCATGAGTTCGGTGAGCAGGCGGCCGAGGCGAATTGCCTCGGCGCACAGGCCGGCTCGGACGAGTCGATCACCGGACGTTGCCGTGTGGCCCTCGGTGAAGATCAGATAGATGACCGCGAGGACGGCCTGCAATCGCGCCGGGAGATCGGCGTCGGCGGGCACGCGGTAGGGGATGCGGGCGTCGCGGATTTTGCCCTTGGCGCGGACAATCCGTTGCGCCATAGTCGATTCCGCGGTCAGGAAGGCGCGGGCGATCTCGGGCGTGGTCAGTCCGCCGAGCAGTCGTAAGGTGAGCGCCACCTGGGCCGTGCGGGCCAGCGCGGGATGGCAGCAGGTGAAGATCAGCCGCAGTCGGTCGTCGTGCACCGCGCCCTCCCCGGCCGGTTCGTCGTCGGCGGGTAGCAGCGCGGCCTGCGCGTAGCGGTCGGCGCGGGAGGCTTCCCGGCGGAGCCGATCGATCGCGCGGTTGCGCGCGGTGGTGATGATCCAGCCGGGCGGGCTCGGCGGTAGCCCGTCCGCCGGCCAGCGCTGCACCGCCGCGGTGAACGCGTCCTGCACCGCGTCTTCGGCGACTCCGATATCGCCGAAGACGCGGATCAGACTGGCGACCGCGCGACCGTAGTGCTCGGTGAACACCGCTTCGATGACCGCGGCGGTCACGGGTTCGGCCATCTAGCTGTCCCGCAGCGGCCGGACCTCGATCGGCAGCGTGATCGCCCGGGTCAGCCGGCGACCCCACGCCAGCGCCTCGTCCAGATCGGCGGCCTGGATGATGGTGAATCCGCCGATGTGTTCCTTGCCCTCGACGTACGGGCCGTCGGTGATCAGCACGTCGTCGCCCTTGGCGTGCAACACGGTCGCGGTGCTCGGGGCGTGCAGGCCGGCCGCGAACACCCACGCACCCGCGGCCCGCAGGTCGGCGTTCACGGCATCGAGATCGCGGATGATCTCGTCGATATTCTCCGGCACCCCTTCGCCGTCGGGCTGGTAGATGCTGAGCAGGTATTGCGGCATCGTGGTCCTCCTCATCCGCGCTGGTAGGTGGCGATGATGACGCCCGTCGTGGTCGGTGTCGACGTGACCAGCCGCAGGTCGCCCAGTTCGACACCGTCGAAGAGGCGACGGCCGGTGCTGACGACGGTCGGGCTGATCAGCAACACATACTTGTCGACCAGATCGTGCCGCATCAACGATTGCAGCAGATCGCCGCTGCCGAGCAGCACCAGATCGACGTGGCGGCGCAGTTCGGTGATCGCGGGGACGGCGTCGCAGGCGAGCAACGTGGAGTTCTGCCACGGCAGCGGTTCGGTCAGCGTGCGGGACGCGACATACTTCTGCGTCTTGTCGAGCACCTCGGTGAACGGATTGTCGGTCTGATACGGCCAGAAACCGGCGAAATCCTCGTAGGTCCGGCGACCGAACAACAACGCCCCGTCATGCGCCGCCATGTGCTCACCCATCACCCTCGCCTGCACCGAATCACTGAACCGATGCGCCCACCCGCCTAACCGAAACCCGTCCCGAGTGTCTTCGTCGGCCCGCCCCGGCCCCTGCATGACACCATCCAACGTCACGTGCTCGAACGCGGTAATCCCGCCCATCCCTGCTCCTCCGGTAAGACCGGCCCAGCGCCGGCGTCACCGACTACACGAACGACCCCCCCACCGAATCGACATCTCCACCAAACTTTCTGCCGCGAACCTCCAGCCAGACCACTCACCTGTGTCAGCGAACGGGACACGAGCGGGTCGTCTCCCCACGTTTCCCTCGGTGATGTCCCGTTCGAGTTCGGCGATCGGCTCGAGGGGGACGTGGGTGCGCGGCCGTTGCGGTCCGGCGATTGCCGGGTCAGGCGGGGTCGGTGAGGGCCTGGATTTTGGTGTAGGGCGGGGCCGGGACGGGGATCGGGTTGTCTCGGCGGACTGCTCGGGCGGTGTCGAGGGCTGTGGTCAGGGCGGCGCGGTAGAGGAGGGAGCCGGTGCTTACTCGGCGGACGCCGAGGGCGGCCAGGGTGGCGATGCTGGGGCCGGTGGGGGAGTAGAGGATGTTGATGGGCAAGGGGATCGTGGTGACGAGTTGGGTGATGCCGTCGGGGTCGGTCAGGCCGGGGACGAAGATGCCGTCGGCGCCCGCGGCGGTGTAGCGCTCGGCGCGGGTCAGGGTGCGGGCGATGTCGTCTTTCACCCAGTAGGTGTCGACTCGGGCGTTGATGAACAGGTCGGGCACGCGCTGTTTGATCGCGGTGATCAGGCCGGCTTGGTGATCGGGGTCGGCCAGGGTGCTGTCCGCGCGGCCGTCCTCCAGGTTGATTCCGGCGATCCCCAGGTCCGCCAGCTGGGCGGCGTATTCGGCTACGGCAGTGGGGTTTTCGCTGAAGCCGCCCTCGATGTCGACGGTGACCGGCACCGGCAGGCGAGCGAGCAGGGTGGCCAGCGCGAGGGTCGCCGCGCTGGTGACGCCGGTGCCGTCGGGCAGGCCCGCCGCCACGGCGACGCCGAGGCTGGTGGTGCCGATCGCCGGAAAGCCTTCGGCGGCAAGCAAAGCCGCGGAGCCGTAGTCCCACGCGTTCGGCAGGACCAGCGGCTGGTCGCCGTGATGTAGTTCGTGGAAGAGCTTCGTCTTGTTCATTCGGACCCCTCGATGATTCCGGTGGCGATGGCGATGGCCTGTGCTCGGCCGGGGCAGGCGTGCGGGCCTGCACCGAAACCTAGTCCAGGGTGGCGCATGTCGAGCTCGACGACCTCGCCGTCGACCACTCGTCTGGTCGAGCGCAGTGGCGGGTTCTCGTTCATCGTTCGTTCGATGAGCTCTTCGGCGGTGCCTGGTGCGTCGAGCTGCCGGGCATTGGCAACCAACGCGCTGGTCGCCGCACAAGCCTGAACCAGCAGGCAGATTCGCGCCGCGGTGGCCTCGTCGGCGATACCGCCGCAGGCCGCGACCAGCTCGACGACGGCCTTGTCGGCGGAAGGGTTGTCCGGCTCGTACGGCTGATAGTGCGCGGCGACCAAGGCAACGGTATCGACGGAAACACCTTGCAGTCCAAGAGCTTCCGCTAGAGCGCGGACGTGCGGCAGCGGTCCTTCGGCGGTACGCGCACGCTCACGCAGATCGGCGGGGGAGAGCTTATCGAGTTCCGCGGTGACCAACGCGCGCAAACGCTGATGCTCGGAACCGGTACTGAAGCGCGGCACGTGCGCGCGCAGCCAGGCGATGCCGACCGGCGCGTCCACCGCGGGCACGGCGGGCACCGGTGCGTTGATCAAGGTGGCGCGCACCTGCTCGAGGTCGGTGATCAGCGGAACTGTCCGATTCATGCGGTGACCGTAACGCCGGGACGTTTCGGTGGCCGCCGAAACGTTCGGGCACCATCATGGGGTGGTGTCATCCAGAGGATCCGAGCTGGCCGGCCTGGCCGCGTTGCTCGCCGACCGCACCCGCGCAGACATGTGCCTCGCGCTGGTCGACGGCCGCGCGTGGACGGCGGGTGAGCTGGCCCGCCACGCCGGTGTGGCCGCGTCGACCGCCACCGAGCATCTCAACCGTCTGCTCGACGGTGGACTGCTGGTCGAACGCAGACAGGGCCGGCATCGCTACGTACAACTCGCGGGCCCGCAGGTGGCCGAGCTGCTGGAGTCCATGGTCACCCACCTCGACCCGCCCCGCCCGGCCGTGACCAATCTCCGAACCGCCACTGTCGCTGCGGCTTTGGCGCGTGGGCGCACCTGCTACGACCACCTGGCCGGTCGTCTCGGCGTGGCCATCACCGACGCCATGACCACCCGGTTCCTGCTCGATCAGGACAGCGGTTTCGCGCTCACCGAAGCCGGCCTGTCCTGGCTGACCGGCCCTTTGGGTGTCCGCCCCGCCGACCTGCACGCCACCCGCCGCCCCCTCGCCCGCGCCTGCCTCGACTGGACCGAGCGCCGCACCCACCTCGGCGGCACGGCAGGCGCGCACCTCTGCCGCCGCCTGCACGAACTCGACTGGATCACCCGCGCCGGCACCGGCCGTGCCATCCGCGTCACCCCGAAAGGCGAGTCCGGCCTGCACACCCTGCTGGGCATCGAACCGTCCGCCCCCGAGCTGACTCCTACGCCGGATCCCGCAACTGCCGCAGCCGATACGCGACCCGTGAGATGATCCCCGCCATCATCCGGGCCGCCGATTCCAATCGCTCCAGCAACTCGGCCAACTCCTCCTCGGTGGCCCGCGAAACGTCCAGCCCGCGCAGCGCGGTCACCGCACGCTCCAGCGCGCTGACCTGCTCCTCATAGGCTGTGTTCGAACGCATGTTCTAATGATAGCGCATCTAGTGCGTCAGGATCCTCGGCAGGGCCACCAGGTTTAAGGTCCTGGACCCAGGGCCGTGTCTTGCGGCTACTTGCGTACGACGTAGCGCAGATGCAGGACGCCGGGATCCTCCAGTGTGCGTACCAGATCGAGTTCGGTGTGCTCGGGCGGGAGTCCGTCGAAGAGTCGTCGGCCTCGGCCGAGCAGGACCGGCCGGAGCTGGATGTCGATCATGTCGAGTACGCCGGCTTTCAGGGCCTGTTGGCCGGTGTAGGCGCCGTGCATCATCACGTCCCGGCCGCCCGCGGCCTGCTTTGCCTGTTCGACACAGGAGGCGATGCCGTCGGTGACGTAATGCACCCGCTCGTACGGGTTCTCCGCCGGTGGCTGATGGGTCGGCACGAAGATCGGGACCCCGTCGTGGTGGTCCCCGCCCCAGTAGCCGGCGAAATCCCCGGTCCGCTTCCCGGTGATCACGGCCCCGGTGGCCATGGCCTCGTCGAACACGAGTCGGCTGTTGGGATACGTGGGACGGAATGTGTGGGGCACATCAGCGTCGGACGCGCCTCCGCCGCTGAGCCAGTCCATCAGTCTCATCCCATTGGTTCCCGCCGGGTTCTCGGCGTTGTCGTCGGGGCCGGTGATGAACCCGTCGAGCGACATTGCCATGGTCAGGAATACCTCCGACATACGACTTCATCCTTCACATCCGGTTGGCGATATGTGTTGAGACGAGCCGGACGTCGGAAACTCATCGTGCTCGCGCCAGCCTTCGTGAACGGCCGGCTCGTCGACCAACGCGAGGCATGCGGCAGAAGGGTGCGTTGCACCCTCGGCGCGGACTTTGGCGGAATAGGCGCGTTGACGAGATTGGATGGTCAGCCGAGCACGCGGGTACGGATCTGCGGCGACCATTCGACGTACTCGACGTCGGCCCTGTCCGGGTGGCGCAGATAGGCGTATCGGCCGGTTTCGCTGGTCGAGGGCCCACCGGTGACGACGGCTCCGGCGACCGTCAGCCTGGCGATCAACTGATCGAGATCGTCGACGACCACTGGCCCGACAGTCGAGCGATAGTGGTCGACGTGCTCCGGCGCGCCCGCGATGATCAAGAAATCGCCGACCGCCGCGAGCTCCGCCTGTTCGAAGCCGAACCGCAGATCCGCCGCAGCACCGACGATTTCCTCGTATATCGGCAGCGCCACTTCGAGATCGGTGACGAACACTCGGGCGTAGGTCTTCAGAATCCGCATATCCCGGACGCTACGGTGGAAATGCCGACAGCAGCAGTACGCACTCGAAGGTGAGCGGTGGTTCCGATGCCTATCCATGACGACGACGAACAGCGCGCGCGACAGATCGCGCTGGGAGTGTTCGCCATGGTGTCGACCAAATGGGGTCTGCAGGTCCTGACCGAGGTCGGCACGGGCCGTCGCTTCCGCGAATTGCATCGCGCGGTCGACGGCATCAGCTACAAGATGCTCACCCATACCCTGCGCGAACTCGAAAACCACGGTCTCATCACTCGTTTCGACTATGGCACTGCCAATCCTCGCGTCGAGTACTCCCGCACCGACGCCGGAACGAGTCTCGTGCATACCGTTCATTCACTGTGTGAGTGGTCGCGTTCCCACTTGGACCGGCTGCTCGACGCACCCGCGTACCGCACCGGACCACAGACATCTCGCGGACTCGGGTGACCGCCGTTCCGTTCCCGCACCACTCGATGATCGACAGCCTCGCGTGCAACCAGTCGTTTTCCCAAGCTCGAATTCCGAGACAGAATCTACTGTGTGCCAGCGCAATTCGCGGGATGCCGCCGATGCTTCCCTCGGATCGACCTCCCGCATCCAGCCCACGTAGCGTTCGATCTCGGCCCGCTGCATCGCTAGCGGGCGGGCCTCGTGCTCGACGTACCAGGCAAAATACAGGCGCAGATCCGAGGTGCAGTGGATGCGGGAGGTTCCGGAGAACCGGGCGAGGTAGGCCGCTGAGGCCAGCCGCAACACGAGATCGTCACCGGCGAAGGCGACGTCGATGTCCGCTGAAGTACTCATGCACCACGATGCACCCGCAGGCCCGGTCACTGAAATCCGTCACGCGCCGAAACCCGCGGGGGTCGCGGCATGACAGTGCGTCAAGAGCGCACCTGCTACATCGGCGACGCGGCAGCGCGCCGCTGCTTGTCCAGGGTCGCCCATCAAGAGCGAGCCGTTTCCCGACGGCTTCAATCATCTTGTTAGTAAAGTGATCTCAACGCTCGTTGGTGTCAGACCGACCTTTGCACGGAGGCCACGCGATGTCAGAAAACGAAGCTCAGCAGACCACACCCAGCCAGGTAGCCACGCTTTCACTGGCGTACACGCAGGACAAGCCCGCTATCGAATTCGCCGATGGATCGGCGATCCCCGACATGATTCCGGTCGTGGACGGTGAGGGCCGAGTGGTGGCCATCTATCGCGCCGAGGCGGTTCCCCCGCCACCGGTACAGTCGCGGTCGCACACCACCGCCGACTCCGCCCTGGTCTACGACCAGTCGTACGGGGTGTTCGACGTCGGCTACGCGAGCGCGTGGACGCTCGGCCGGTAGGCGTCATCGAGAAAACTGCGGTGGCCGGTCCCGATCGTCCCGCCGTGTACGCATGTAGTCCTGTGGTGTCAGTCAGCATTGTTTCCAGCACGGGCAGGCATCCCACATTCGGCAGTTGCGGACGTTCCGGACGCGCGAACGCCCCGAGATGATCTCGGGGCGTTGCTCTTCAGATGGGACTGCCGCGGCAGCTGCGAGCCGGCCCGCGGGCGGCAATACCGGACGTTGGGCAGCGCCTGCCTCTTTCCGGCCGAGGCATGGCCAGAGGGCTGGGTCACATGAAGGTCGCGTCAGCGAATGATGTTGGACTACAGGTGGTTTCAGGATCAATCGTTTCCGCCCGGCCGGTGGTCGCTTTCGTAGATCATGAAGTGCGTGGCGACGGTCAGGGTGTTGCGCGTCGATGACCACGATGAAGGAGACTCCATGGGATCCAATGCCTTTTCTGATTTCTCCGGTACCTACGAGCTAGCCGGCAGCGACAAGTACGAGGAGTACCTCGAGGCCATCGACGCCGACGCGACCAGCCGGGCTGCGGCGTCGGGGCAGCTGAAGATCAAGCAGGAAGGCGACCACTACACGCTGAGGACCACCACCCCCACCGAGACGACCGTCTCGCAATTCACTCTCGGCCAGGAGTACGTCGAGACCGACGACCGCGACCGACGTACCCAAGGGATCGGCCGCCGCGACGGGAACCGAATCATCATGCAGCTCAGGCGGGGCGCCGTCGAAATGACCGTCGTCCGCACCCTTGACGACGAGACCCTCACGGCGGTGTTTCACAGTGGCAATGTCACCGCCACACGGAACTACAGACGCCTCTCTGACGGGTAACCGTCACCACCGAGAGGACCCACGCGAAACCAGGGGCCCGCTCGTCCCGTTAGGCCGGATCATGCGGACTCCAGTCCCAAGTCCGGATACCTCAATGAGTCTGCAATCCGACGCAGGATCCCGCCTCGGCATCGATGAGATCCGGAGTCACCGCTGAAGTCCGCGGCCCGTGCTCGACGGATGTAGTCGGCTCACTCATCGGCATGTGCGCGTGTTGAGTTGTCATGTGCCCGAGGCCATATTCGATCCGATAACCGATGTAGCTAGTCCTTGGCGGCCCGATATTCCTGAGACTCACCGGCGCCGGGCCCGTCCTGCCAGAGGGCGATATTGTCCCGGAGCAGCTGCATGATGAGGGTCGAATCGCGGTAGTGCTCTTCCGACATCGAGTCTATGGCGGCGACCGCGGCGTCGAAGGCGGTCGTGGCGATCTGGGTGCCTTGCACGCTGTCCCCGAGCGTCTCGTAGCGGAAGACGGCAGAGTTCAACGCGACCCCGAGCTTGAGGGGATGCGTCGCTGCGAGTGCCTGCGCGGCTTCGGCCGCGTCGGCATAACCACCGGATGCGTTCGCCGAAGCGGTCTCTCGGTCCTGACCGGTGAGCACCTCTGCTGTGTATCGCCAGCAGTCCGCTTTCATTCTCAGGAAGAATGCCTCGGACTCGGCAGAACGGTTCTCCGCGATGCTCGAGATATAGTTGTCGATCATTTCCACCGTCTCGGCGCACAGGCTGACTATCTCGCCGGCGATCAAGTCGGCCTTCTCCACTACTATCGCGAGCAACTCCTCCTCCGCTGAGCTGTACTTGGCCTTCTCGGTGCCAAGCCGCCGCCAGCCGATCCTGCGGGCACCGATCCGTTTGTGTGCGGCGTCGAAGAACAGGTTGCGCAGACTGATCTCTAACGGCACCTTCTCCGCATGGGCCCGCCGCACAGCATGGTTCACCTCTTCGGCCATGTCGTCATACCGTTCGGCGACGGCGCTGAGTCGCGCCCGAAACAGCATTTCCCGGTAGTGCTCGTCGCTTACCATCTCGAACCCCAATCACCTTCCAACACAAAGTGATTCAGTGTATCTATGATCACCTGCGGTTTGCAGGAATCCGGAAGGTACAGACCACGACTGCTGTGAGACGGGAACTTCAGGACAACGCGACCGTGAACGAGTGGCCCGTCCGGACGGGAGCGGGAGTTCGTCCCGCCGCAGGTTCGGGTGGCCATCCGAATACCGATCAAATGCCCGCTCTTCGGTGCGGGCTCAGGCGGTCAACGCA
>NZ_VXLC01000035.1 GCF_008704205.1 Nocardia colli
TGGCGTGGATTGTTCCGAACGGCAGCAGGTGCTGGCCCACCTGCCGGACCATGAGCTTCGGCAGAAGCATTCCGCGTGGGCGGCAGGGCGCTGCCCTGCGGATACTCCGGCAGGTACACCACAGTTCATTCTATTTCATTCCATGAGGGGGCATTTGTGATGAACACATTCCTTACACGGGTATCGATGGCGTCCATCGTGCTGATGGTCGCGGGATCTCTGTGCGGCGTGGGACAGGCGGGCGCCGATGTCCATGACCGCCAGGCCAGACCAACTGTGCAGTTGCGGAATGGCCCTTCTGACAAATCCTCGAATCGGATAAGGATATTCACACCTCAGCCGGGAGACCGGCCCGCGTATTCCGAGGACGGAGTCGACTGGTATCCCGCTCAATGTAGGGACCGATGGTATGGCGAGCACAAGTCCGGCTGGATCGATTGGTGTTATCAGTGGGGGGAAGCCAAATATCCTGGGCAAACTGCACACTATTTCGTTGTCAAACACTACGCAACCTGCGGTAACAGCGGCACCGATTGGGCCGTGTCTGAGTGTGGACTGTCCATCGGGAATGTCAGACCGACTGCCAAGTGGCAGGACTGGTCACCACGAGGCGACGTCGTCGCCTCCTCGTGTCCCATGTCTGTTTCGCTCTCTGTTTCTGTCGGCGCTTTCACCGCAGGTGGCTCGTTCAACGCCTGCGATGAACTCAAAATGGAGAAGGCCAATCCTGACGTGAACTATTCACTCACATGGCACGCCGGCTTCGCGAGTTTCATACAAAAAGGTGACCAACGTGAAGTCGCCTACATGGTCTCGTTCAGCCTGGATGCCGCAGGCGGCGGACTCGATTTGAATCAGTCGATGGAGGAAATCCTCAATTCTTGAAGGATTCATGACTTTCCACCTGCTGGCGTCCGGGCGTGGTCCACTCTGAGGAGGCGCTCGGCGCGGATCTGCTGGGCCGGCGGTTGTGGCACTACCTGAGCGCAGAAGTCCAGGCGGTGCAACACGCTGCTCGCGCTGCGAGGTAGGCGATCCAGCTGGCTTGGGCGTAGCGGGCCCACGCGTGGGCGGTGATTTGGGAGATTCCGAACAGGTCGGCGACCACGGTGGCGTTCACGTCGCTGATGGTGGTCATCATCGCGGTGTTGCGTGCGGAGAGGGTGGGCAGGCCGTGGTCGTTGAGCAGGCTGGACAAGGCGTTCAGGTTGCGAGGCCGGCTCGGGGGGACGGCCCGGGAACAGGTAGGCCGGATGGGCGGACTCGGCGAGGCGAAGCATGTTGGCTGGTGCGCCCTTGCGGATGAGCGTTTGCAGGAGTTCGGCCAGCGACGGCGGTAGAACCACGGGGTGTTTGTCGATGATCAGGTAGGCGTGTTCGTCGTCTTGCCGGAATCGGTCGACGGTCAGTGCGACGATGCGGACCAGGGGTAGGGCATACAGTCTGACCAGTGCGCCGGCGGCGCGGGCTTGCAGCGGTATCGATTCCTCGTGCAGGCAGCGGCGAAGCTGGTGCTCGTAGTCGTCGTGTTCGAGGAAGCGTTGTGGGAGGCCGTGTTTGGGGCGGCGGACCTCGATGTCGGTGATCACGTGGCGGCGAGTGAGCCATAGCAGGAACGTGATGGTCGGTTCGGTGTCGCGTCGGTCGGCGACGTCGATGCGGCAAACCAGCTAGCCCACGAGGAGTTGAGCGAGCACCCGTTCCGCTTCGCCTTGGCCGCAATGATGAACTTCCTGACCACCCGCGACTCCATCCCCAGGTTCTCGACGGCGCTCGACAACTTGATGCACGGATCGCTTGTCGAGGGTGGCGTGATCCTGGTCCTCGGCCGGGCGACGGTAACATCCAATTCATCTCATTGGTCCCCGAATTTCGCGCCGAACCGAAATACAGAGGCGGACGCGCTCGAACTAGCCGCTGATCGCACTGACCGAGTCGGCCGGCGCGGCACCTCGGAGGATCAACCGGCAGCATCCATCTGGCGGCGGCGAACGCACTGATCTGCTGTATGTCGTGCCACCGACAGTTTGCGATGCGGGCGTTCTGGTGGGCAGCCGAGTGGGAGCACCGACCGGGCGTATCCGGAATGATCTCGGCTAGTCCTCGGCAGTGACGCCGCCGTGAAGACCCCAACCGTCGAGGCCTGAATAGATCTGCGCGACACGTGCCCTGGGGAAATCGAAGCCCGCGGCCTCGCCGGTGTAGAGCGCCACCAGCGAGTCCGGACCGCGCCACCAGGTATCCGCGAGTCCCATCACCTCGCGCACCGGTTTGTAGTTGTCCCAGTCGATACCGCCGAGTTCATCGCCACTGAGCTTGGTGATCTGGCGCGCCCACATCGACGCGTGATGGGCCAGGGCGAGTGACTCCACCCAGCCCGCTACGGTCGAATGCAGTGGCACCCACCCAGCCTGATCGGCGTGGATTCCGAACTCGCCGGACGGGCCGACCATGAACGTGAAGGGCACCGCGGTCCGTTGCGTGCCGGCGTCGAACCACCATCCCGCAGTATCTGTTTCGGGCGAATCGGGATCGAAATAGCGTGGACCGCCGTCGTACTGCGGCGCGGGCGGCAAATGCAGGCCGCCCCACTTCTTCTGGTAGGCCGTCATGCGGTCGATCAGCCCCGCGGGAATGCCTCGATCGAGCCACCATTGGCGATGGTTTTCCACCGGTTGGACCTCAACCTTGACGCCGTGGGTGCTGACATACGATCGCGCTCGTGCGGTCAGACCACCAGGAACACCTTTGACGGGACCGACGATCACCGCGGCAAGTCTATTCGGTGGAGCAAACCAGTGCGTTCGTGCGCCACGAACGCACGCATCTGCCGCTGGGCGCGCGTTGGCTGGACCCGTCCCGCGGTGCTGTCAGCTTTCGTGAACAACGACTTTCAGTCGATGACGGTGCCGTCAGGATTCGTGAACAACTGCCGTCGCAGATGACGGACAGCGCCAACAGGTCGGAATCTCCGCTGGGTTCCTACGTGCGGCTCCACGAAGATCAGTTTCGGATCTCCTAGACCAGCGACGGGGCGGATGGTTTCGCGGCGATGGTCGGACGACTCTGCTGAGCGTTGATTCGTGGCACGGAGTAGGCCCCGAAAGCTAGAGAGTGCGCCGAGTTCGGTTCGGCGGCAGGGTTGGTCGGCGCCGGTGTCGCCGGCCTTTCCCCGGATTCGGCAGGCGGTCGGAATCGGCAGTGGCGAGAGATGCGCTAGTACTGTCGCCCGGCAACGTAGTCGACTCGGCAGTGAGGATGTGGCGACGTAGTTGTTCTGCGTAATTGGCGAGTTGGATGTCCATTCCTAGGTGAGGGGTGGGTACAGGATGCGGGCCGCTGCTGCGCGGGTCGTCGTGAACTGCGTGGAATGCGTTGTGTGGCAGTGCGAGTACGCAGTTGGTGTTGACAGCGGTGAGGAGCGACGCAGCTGTTTGCGAAGGTAGTCCGACGAGCGTGTCGATGCGTGCTGTGGTGATCGCTGGCGGTGTGACTGGGCGATGGTTGTAGATCCAGACCTCGGCGCGCGAGCGCAGAACCGCGGCGGTGTCGCGTGCGCTGGCGAGGGATTCGCCGAGGTCTTGATAGTTGTTGGTGGCGATCGCGGCGACGAGTTCGCAGGTGTCGAGGCCGTGGGCTTCGGCGTCGGCGATGGTGTCGAGGAGCTGCTGATATTTCGGTGATCGGGCCGCGTCACGGGACAGCGCTACCGGTAGCGCGTGATCGAGAAGATATGTGCCGCGTGCGTCGGCGAGTAGCTGGTAGGCGTGGTGGTAGGCGGTGCGGATTCGGTGGTCGGCGGCGGTTTGTTCGGCGCGGATGACGTCGATGGCGGAAAGGTTGTCGTCGTCGCGGGCTAGGACGCGCGCAAACATGGTGCGGGGTTCGGTGGGGTCGTCGGGTTGCTGGTTGCCGGTCGGGTCGATGAGGGTGTCGGTGGCGAGGTAGATGCGGTTGAGTTCGGATCCGCGGGTGAGCCCGACATAGGCGAGGGCTCGCCCGAGGGTGCCGTTCATGAGCACATAGCCGCGGCGGACGGTGATCCCCTGGGCGCGGTGCACGGTGGTGGCGTAGCCGAGCTCGACGTGGTGTCGGATGTAATGGGTGGGGAGGTGGACGCTGCCGCGATGGTTGGCGCCGACCGCGGTGATGCCGCCGTCGGGGTGGATGGTGTGTATCTGCCAGAGGTCGCCGTTGTCGATATGGGTGCCATGGCGGAGACCGCCGGCGATGCGCAGGAGCGTGGTATTGAAGCGGGTGACGATGGTGTCCCCGACGTAACCGGTGTGGTTGTCCGACAAGCGTATTCGGCCTTTGCCGGTATCGATACGGCCGGTGAGAGCGTATCGGGCCTGGGTAGCGGTGTTTAGCGCGGAGACGTCGTCGAGGGTGGCGGCGATCATGATCGAGGAGATTCCGGCGGCGGTGTCTTCGAGGTGTTCGGCCAGGATGGCGGAGCGGAGTTCGTCGCTCATCCCGGAGGTGACGCGGCCGTGGCTGTTGTAGAACTCCCACGCATCCTCGAGGTTTCCGTTGCGGACGGCGAGGGTGGCGTCGGCTTCGTCGGGGTCGCTAAAGCGGACGACTTGCCGGAGTTGTGGTGCTCGGGTGTCGCGGGCGAGGGTGCGGAAGATTCCGCCAGCCTCGACGGCGGGAAGTTGTTCGGGGTCACCGATTCCGCGCACGACCGCACCGTGGGTGCGGGCGAGTGCCCGAATGGCGTCGAAGTCCGCGGTGGCGGCCATCGATGCTTCGTCAATGAGGAGCATCGTGCCGCGGGAGATGTTGGTGGGTCGGTCGTAGGCGGCTCGAGTGAGGAGCCGGTCAATGGTGTGCGCCGGAATGGCGAGCGTGGTGGAGAGCTCGCGTGCCGCCGAGGCGGAGGGGGCGAGAGCGATAACGTTGCGCCCCGAGGCGTGCCAGGCGTCCGCGACGGCTTTCATCGCGGTGGTTTTGCCGGTGCCGGCGGGCCCGACCGCGACGGCGAGTTCAGTGGCACAGCAGCATAAGTAGCAGGCGATGTCGCGTTGTCCTTCGTTGAGGATGAGCTTGGTGTGTTTCTTGATTCGTGCGATCGCGGTGTCGACGAGTCTGGGAGAGATTGCCTCGGGGCTGGGGGTGTGTGCGGAGTGGAGGAGTCGGGTTTCGGCGTCGAGGACCGCGTGGGAGGGGTAGCGGGTGGCGCCGGTGAGGGTGAACACGCTGTCGCCGTCGCGGCGAGCGAGCACGGCAGGAGTGTGGTCCGGGTCGACGGTGAGCTGGATGCTGTGCTGGTTGCGGACCGTGCCGGTGATGTGTTCGACGGCGGCGCGGTGGTCGGTGTCGGTGGGGAATTCGATGCCGGCGAGGCGGTCTTCGACCGCGGAGCGGATGTTGGCTTCGGTCCAGGTCGCTCGGCGTCGTGCGACGGTATCGGCGACGTCTCGAGCGATACGATCCGGTGCCCAGATGGCGCGCAAGCGCGCGACGTGGGCGGCTGAAATGCGATCTAAGAGAACGAGATCCGGGCGCGGGGAGAGCAGCTTTCGAACATCGCGAATGGTTTGCGCCCGGACGGCCGGCGTGGCGAAAGCGGTCAGGTCGAGGTGGTGGTGGATGCATTCGTGCAGTTGCTGGGCGGTGCTGTTGATGAGCGCGCGGGGGCCGCCGAGGTGGACTCCGACCGCGATGGCGATCTGTTCTGGATCGGCGGAGGTGTGGGTTGCGGGATGGGTGTGGGCGTGCAGGAGGTCGTAGGTGAACCGTGCTGCGCTGCGGCCGTCGCCGAGGAAGCTGCGGGTTCGGGTATCCCATTCGGTGACCATGTCCCGCAGCGTTTTCGGCAGTGATTTGGCGTCGCGGGTTTGCAGAGTTGCTTGCTGGGCGAGACGGTACTGGGTTTTGGTGCTGGGGTTGCGGCTGTGGCGGGCGCGGTAGTCGGCGACTAGTTGTTCGGTGCGGGCGATGATGTCGGGAGTGCGGGAGAATTCGACGATCATCTCGTCGCTGATGCCGATGATTTCGAGCACGGGTTGTTTGCCGCGGCCGCGGCTGCGTTCCTCGCTGCGGTACCCGACCTGGCGGCGGACCTTGCCGATGATGGTGGCGTTGTAGCGCGAAGAGAACGACACCGCCGACGCGTACAGCGGCCGCGCATCCAGCGCTGACCATTTGCCGTCGGAACCGAGAACCTTGCCGGACACGACAGCATGCGTGTGCAGGTTCGGGTCACCAGAGCGATTGTCGAAGTGATCGAACGCGGCGATCACGAAACCTTCAGCGTCGATCTGTCGGATACCGTTGTGGCCGCGACGGGTCACCGCGCATTGGGATTCGGCCCACGCCAAGACTTCTCGCACGGCTTCGGTGTGACAGCGCCAGATCGCCTGGCGGAGCTCGTCGTCGCCCAGTCCCCACAGGATCGAGATCGACTTCGGCGGGGTGAAGACCAGATCGAACCCCGCCACCGCCTTACGGCTGCCGGCCTTCTCCTGGGCCAGAACGGCTTCGATCTCGGCGCGGGCGGGCGCGCGACCGAGAGCGGCAGTGAGGTGTTCGCGTGCCGCGTCGGTGCGTAGGGCGGTGCGTTCGTCCCAGGTCGGGCAACGCCGATTGGCTTGGGTGAAGGTGTCGAGGTTGCGGGCGAGGAGGTCGGTGATCGGGGAGGATTTGTTGGTGAATTCGTAGAAGCTGGCGCCGAGTCCAGCGGCGTGGACGGCCTGGGTTGCGGTCTTACCGGCAGCGATTCCAGCGGCGATGATTGCGTTCGCTTGCGGATGTAACCCTTCACCGAATAACGCTTGCATTTGTGCCTCGGTGACATTTCCCGAAACGCCCAATCGGGCGGCACCGGTACCGAGCCATATGCCGGGTGGGGTGCCGCTCTCGAGGTAGTAGTCGGTGAGGTCACGTGTGCGATCCCGCAGGCGATCGCCGCTGGCCACCTGACTCGTGAGGTACTGGTAGCCATCGCCTGCATGGAGTCGATGGATCGTCATCACAAAATCGAAGATAGGCGCGCAATCGCGCGTCTGATATGTCATTACCGGCCGGTAGCATCACGATGCAAGAGGTGTGTCAGTTAGAAGGAAGAGAACCCATATGGGAGATGAAAGGGAATGGTGGCGGGGATTGTGTTCATAACAATTGGGTGAGAATGTGGGAATGGTTCAAAGAGTGGTTGGTGGGAAATCCCGTGCGTCGCCGCGCGCAGCGCGGCGGACGTGCGGGGGACGGAGGTGCGGGATGGGTGCTCAGGAGGTGTCAGCGCGCAAGTGGGCGCGCCAGGCGATGGCCGCGATGTTGGAGGAGCAGATGCGGGCGGCGAGGGCTGCTGAGGCAGACCTGGTCGAGTTTCACAAACACACTGGCCGATTGCGACGGGCAGCGCAGCGCCGGGACGCGGTGATCGAGAGCGCGGTTACCCGGTACGAGACGGTCGCGGCCGAAGCGGTCGCTGCGCAGGCCGCGGTGGTGAACAGGCTAGAGCAGCGTGGCATGGACGAGTCGCAGCTACGAGAGATCACCGGACTCGAGACGACGGAACTGAAGCGGCTGCGCAGTGCCGGTGCATCCACTGTGACCCCGAGACGGAACCGTGGACCGATACCTCGGAGAGGGCGACGCGCGCTATCGCGTCCGGAGCGCGGGGTCGTCGATCAGCGCCGAGCGGGGAACGAGGTGCCGCAGGTCGGGGAGGCGGAACAACGCGCGAGCGAGTCGGGATCCCCAGGCGCCGTGCTTGACGGCCCACGCCCAGTTCCCGGCCAGCCACAGCAGGAACCCGCCGGCGAGCCAGGGAAGGCGAGCGGGCAAGGCGTAGTCGGGAAACAGCACGATTCCCAGTAGGGCGTCGAGGACGATGAGGAACCCGAGGATGCGGGCAAGCATGGGGAACAGCCACCAGATCACCAGCAGAACGAGAGCGATGAGTGCGGCGAGCCAGATCACGGACATTGCGGGACCTCCGATCATGCCGATCGTGGAGCAAGGGAGTCATTTCATTGCAGCGCGAAACCGGTCGGTACGGAAGTGCTGGTCAGGAGTTCCGCGAGCAATGGGACTGCCCGACAGTGCCGGGGCGGTGGGTGGACGAGAGGGGTGGACCGAGGCGTTCGTGCTGTGAGCACAGTGCGTGGGCGGATTCGCGATCGAGGGAATCGTCGAGCGCGACGGTGAGCTTGTGGACGTGATCGCGCAGTAGGCGGAGCTCGCAAGTCAGAGTGCGGATGCGTGATTCGAGTATGCCGATAAGCGTGAACTGGGCGATTGTCGCTGTTGCAGGCTCGCCGACCGGCGAGATATAGGTGGGCGACTCGTCGAGAGGCGCCGGTGGCACGAGGTCGTGGAATCCGTCGCGCTCACGCGGAAGTGGGAACGAGACGGTTTCTTGGGTGGACATAGTCGATCACCTCCAGCACGAGAGGCGTAGTACGAACCGGCGGTAGGGGTGCCGTCGGTCGTGACGAAGCGGTGGCAGGGCGGGGCACCGCGGTGCCCCGCCTGACCGTTAGATCAGAACGGCGGTTCCTCCTGGCCGCCGACGCCGACGAGTTCCCGGTCCTCGGCAGGCGCGTCATCGGTGCCGGACTGGGGAGACGAGGGCGGCACGGAGCCGCTGTCGCTGGGGTCGACTGCACGGCGGTCGAGTTTGGCCACCTTGGCGACGGCGTAGCGCAGGTCGGGGCCGATGCTGTCGACGAGCAGCTCGTTGACCCAGCGCTTCTCGCCTTCCGGGGTGTCGTAGGTGCGCTGCTTCAGCTTGCCGTAAGCGATCACCCGCATCCCGCGGTGAAGGGTCTCGACCGCGTTTTCGGCCATGGCCTCCCAGATCACGCAGCGCATGAAAACGACGTCACCGTCCTTCCATCCGCCGGTCTGGCGGTCGAAGATCCGGGTGTTCTGTGCGATCGAGATGGTGGTCACCGACTTGCCGCCGGGAGTAAAGCGCATTTCGGGGTCTTCGGTGACGTTGCCGATGACAGTGATGAAAAGGTCTCCAGCCATGACAGGTTCTCCTAACTGGTGGATTGCTTGGAAAAGGAATGGACCGACAACCCCTCAGATGTGGTCGGTGATCGGAGGGGCTGTCGATCTGCGGCCGTGGCCATCAGAGGTGGGGTCGGGCCCGCAGGGCCGGCGGAGGTTCTGCGCCGTGCGGGTGGAGGATCGCCGGAGGCGACCTGAGCGCAGCGAAGGCTTGTCCTTCACCGGTCGCGGCGCAGGTTCATCGCCGGTGCACCCGACCCGGCTCTGATCCCCTTGGGGCTGATCGACAGCACCTCCGGAAACCGATCAAAAGGCCGCTCGGAAATGCTGGACTTGGGGTTCGTGCCCAGGTGCGAAAATCACTGCGGCGACGTCGAATCGGATCTGAAACCAGGGACCGTCTTGTTCGGCCAACCAGAGCAGCGACAGACGGCGCAGGCGTTGCTGCTGGGCGAAGCTGACGGCCTCGGCCGCGACTAGGAACGGCTGTCCGGCTCGCGTGGACAAGTGAACGAACACGGTGGCGCCTGCGTCCTCGGCGATGAGACTGATCTGGCCGTAACTGCAGCGCCAGTGACGAGCGAGGATCTGCGTACCGGCGTCGGTGAGATATTGGGCGACTAGATCTTCGGGTGAAGACTGTGGTGCGGGATCGGGATTCATCGTGGCGGGTCCTTTCGGAAGGCGGAGATTGGCCTGGTTTGCTGACGGCGTGGCACGTCGATGACTCAGGGGTCAGCGATGAGATGGCGGGGCCGTTGTGCGCCGTAGGCGAGCCCGTTGGTGATTGCGCGGTCGAGTTCGGTGTGGGTGAAGCCGTCGACTCCGATGTGATCGAGGGCGGCGGCGGTGAGTTCGGTGCGGACCTGTTGTTCGGTCAGTTCGCCGCCGGCCACGAGCCGGCCCAGGGTGATTGCCGCGTGAAACACGGTGTTGTTGCGGGTATTCGGTGCTGGGTTTGCGACGCGGTGGGTTTCGCCAGCCACGATCGCCGCGAGATAGGGGTTCGTATACGCCGGTGACGGATTCGAATCGGGTTGATTGGAAGCAGGTTGGGGAGTTAGCGGAACCAGCAACTCGGCAAGCGCTGCAGGCAGTTCGGCCACTGGGCGCGCATCGATGACTCGATAGATTCCTGCTCGGGTGCGTGAACCGGCAGCGACGACATAGCCACCGCGGCCGCGTGAGTCGATCGAGGGCCCGATCCGTCCCACCGAGCATCCGAGTTCGGGGGTGGCCGGTGCGCGGTAATAGAAATGCGCCCCACCTGACGGAGTTCGTACAGCGAAGGTGCGTAAGCCGGCCGAATCGCCAGTGAAAGCCGCCAAACGAGCGCGCAGTATCTGTGCTGTCGGCGGGATAGCGGGTTGGGTGGGATCGCGATCTTCGATGTCGATATCGACGACCAGCAGGGCGCTGGGACCGGTGGCGATCGCGATGTTGCGACGAGGGTTGTCGTTCCACCAGTCCCGGATCCGGTCGGCGTCGGTGGTGGCATGGCCGGACCAGTCGCCTGCGAGGGCGGGCGTTTTGGCGTTGGCGCGCAGCGGAAAGACATACCAGCCGCGTGTGGCAGCGCGAAGCGCAGCGTCGCGCAGCGGATTGGCGGACACGAATCCTCCTAGGGGAGTCAGGTAGAGATGACAAGCGGCGCACACCGTGGTGGGTGTGCGCCGCTGCATCCGCGCGCGGGGTGAATGTCAGATGTCGATGGTGTCGGCGTCGCGTTCGCCGAGGGCGACTTGTTCGATCGGAGTGAGGGTGTGCCCGATCTCGCCGAGGAAACGCAAGTAGCGCTGGACTCTCGGGTCGTTGTAGCGCCAGGCCTTCTTGCCGGTTCGCTGCTCATGTGCGGCGAGGACGAGAGCGAGGAGCACGACGCGGCATCGCGGGGGTCGAGCGTTGTCGATGCTGGCCAGCAGTTCCGAGCGCCATCCGTTCACACCGAGGAGTTCCATGGCCAGTACGGTGGCGTCGTGGCTGTCGAGCTGGCCGGGCTCGATGATGAGGGACTTGACGACGAATGCCGACGCCTGTTGCGGAGGATCGTTGTTGCGCGAGAGCAGCTTCTGCAAGAACTCCCGGCGCGCTTCCATCGCCGCTTTGCCGAGCTTGTCGAGCTCAGTCGCACGCTGTTCGGCAAGCTCGCGTTGGCGGCGCTCTTCCTCGGCCCGAGCGCGTGCTTCGGCGCGCTCCCGCGCCGCCGCCGCTGCACGCTCGGCGGCATCGGGATCCAGCTCGGCGGGTGGGGTGTCACCGGCGTCGAACCCGGTCCGCTCATCCACGTCCGTGGGCGTGTCCTCGGGTTCGGCGGCATCGACGAGTACGTGCAGTCCGGCGGCATCGACCTGGTCGATAGGCAGGTAGTAGAGGGCGTCCCACAGGTCGTGTCGTTCGACCTCGTTGGCGTGACGCAAACCCTCGGCTGGTGTGGCGTCGGGGTAGCGTTCGGTAGCCCAATCGACTGTATCGGGATCGACCGGCTCGCCGGTTTCACGGTCGACGATTGCGACGTCGTCAAGGAGGTCGCAATAGACCGCCCACCGCTGGGGCGCGGCCTGAATCTGGGCTAATCCGACCGGCTGATCCTCCGCAGTCACCAGCTGTGCCGCCGGGATGAACGCCGCGTCCTCGCTATCGGTATCGGGGTCTTCGCTGAGGATGGCGAAACCGGCTGCGGCATAGGGGAGCGCCGCGCGAAGCAATGCGCGGCGTTCCTCGCGTTGGTTCGCGAGGCGCCGGGCTTCGTAGGCGAACATGCTGCGTGGAGTATTGAGCAGGTGCTGTACCGCTGCGGTGTCGCCGACGACGTCGTAGTCGGCGATGATGGCGGCCTCCTCGAAGCCGAGCTGGTGTTCGTCCACCGTTTGTCGCGCGGTTTCGGACTGACCGACTTTGCCGGCGAGTTTGACCTGCTCTCGGTCGATTTGCAGCTCGCGGGTCACGCGCGTAATCGACGCACCGAAGTCGAGCATTTCCGCGATGCCGGCGGCGCGGTCACCGTCGGTCAGCGGGATACGGCGGTCGTTGACGGTGATCTGTTCGCTGCGCCGAGTGATCTCGTACTCGGCGGTGCCAGGGTCGACCGCGGTGGTGATCCAGACCGGAACCCGGGTCAGCCCGACCTCCAGGGCGATCAGAGTACGCAGTTGGCCGTCGCGAACTTCGATGCTGCCATCGGGCATCCGTTCTGCCTTGATCGGAGTCAGGACGCCGTGTTCGCTGATGGACGCGGCGTAGTCGGGGTAGTCGGCGAGGTCGAAGGTGCGCCGCACGTTATCGGCGATCACGAGGTCGTTTGGTTTCAGAAAGGCTGCCTCGACTTCGCGCTGAGGCACTGTCGAATCTGCGGCGTCCGCCTGTGCAGGTGCAGGTTCTTGCGGACGGTCGCCGGGGCCGGTGCTCTTCGGTGTGTCGATGGTGGTGGTCATTGTCGGGTACTCCTATCGTGAGAGAGGTAGGCACCGGGCAGTTAGGAGCTGTCCGGTGCCTACCTGGGGGGTGTTCAGATGGCGCGACTGATCGCGAATCGTGGTTGGCGTCGCCGTCCGGTGGTGAGGTCGGCGACGAGTTGGTCGTAGGCCAAGGCCAGATCCGCGAGGGCGGTGTCGAGTTCGCGGACGCCACCACGGCGATCACCAGCGACCGCGAGGACGCTGTGAGTGATGGCGAGGGAGACGAGCCGGTCGACGACCATCGCCAAGGGTTCGGTGTGGACCTTCACCCTGCGCCGTCGGCGATGCGGAACCCGGTGGCGGATATGACGATCGAGGCCGACGAGCAACGTGTCGTGCGAGAGCTCCGATTCGGTCGCAACGACCTCCAGATCCGGGCCTGCACCTGGATAGTCGAAGTAGTGGCTGTGCCAGCCGATCGCCGCCAAATCTCGTACTAGACGCAATATTTCGGGATCACCAGAACGTGCGGTGATTTCGAGGGCGTGCGAGCTGACCGCGATCACCTGGGCCGCGCTAGGTAGCCGCGCCCCGCCGGAGGGATGCCGTGCACGTCGGCGACGTTCGCCGGCGAGTAGGCGCGAACCGCGGTTCATCGCCGAGCCTTGCGGGCGGCGACATTCACCGGGTGCACTCGCAGCACCTGTTCGTCGCCGTCGACGGGCGCGTAGGACCAGTATTTGCCCTTCCAGTCCGGATGCTGCTGGCGCCACCGGGTCAGGTCCGCATCGTCGAGGGCCGATGCGGGGCCGGCGTCACCGAAGTGGGCGCGACGATCGAATTCCTCTCTGCTGATGGTGTCGGACATGAGTACTACCTCCTGTGTTGGGTGATGGTGGAAAACTGAAGAGTGGCAGCGGGTTTCACGCCAGACTCATGGCGGTGAGGGCAAGGTCGTCCAGGGCGTCGGCCCGGTCGGGGTCAGCGACGGTCTGGCTGTAGCTGGTGACTGCGTTGGCGATCCCGGCCGCGGTGAGCTGGCCGCCGGCGATGAAATGGGACAAGACGCCGGTGCGTTCGAGCTCGGTGAACCCCAACTTCTTGCCCAAGACCTCGATCGTCTTGTCCGGCGCAGTAACCGGGGCGCCGGCTTGCTGTTCGAGTTCGTCGACGCGGGCGTTGAGGAAATCGATCGAGAGCCATTCGCTGACCTTGTCGCGGGTCTTGGCGGTGATGACAGCGAGTTCCTTGCGGTAGGTGTCCTGAGACCAGGAGATGGCGCCGGTGGCGAGCTTTTCGCCGATGTGGTGCTTGCGGTAGGTGAACAGTGGTAGCGACAGGCCGTTGCCGCAGATCTGGACAACCAGCTCCGGTTTCAAAGTGATGGCGTGGTGGCCGGTTTCGGAGTTGGAGAACCGGAAGCCCGCGGTGACGACCGGCTCATCGCCAGGTGCGTAACCCATACCTTCGCGGGCGGCGATCGGTCGCCACCGCTCCAACTCGCCTGCGACCCGGCGGCGGTCGGCTTCGAGTTCGGGATTGGCGAAGGGGTTGCGGTAGTTGGCCAGGAAGTGCGGCGCCAACGCGGAGACCTGCGGGGAGTAGACCTTGCACCGCATCGAGGAATCGCTCAGATCACACGAACGGATATCGACGTCGACATCGACCTGGCGGATACCGTCCATGACCGCGGTCAGGAGGTCGAGGT
Organism: Nocardia colli; assembly: GCF_008704205.1. GTDB lineage: Bacteria > Actinomycetota > Actinomycetes > Mycobacteriales > Mycobacteriaceae > Nocardia > Nocardia colli. Next base: position 14,071 of record NZ_VXLC01000035.1, read on the forward strand.
TGTCGACGATGCCGTACCGATTCGACAAACAGGCGCGCAGCACGCCGGGTCGATTCGGGTGTCCGGAAGTGAAGAGCCGCAACAGAAATAGCCGATCATCCGGATCGGGCGTGGCGTCTGGGCCGAGTCGACCGTGGAGCAGGCCGTTGACGTTGGTGTCGTAGAGGTCGAGCCTGTCTTCCTCTCGGAGCCAGCGCAGGTAGCCTGCGGGGATCTTGAGCTTGGTGCCGATCTGAGAATCGGCCGCGAGTGTGGGCAGGTAGAGGCCGGCGACGTCGGTGACGCCGTTGTCATCGATGACCGGTGGGACGTCGAGGAGTTCGAGCATGCCGTCGCGGGCGCGCATGGAAGCGGCCGGGGCAACGACGTCGACCTTGCTCGCCTGCTGCTGTTGCAGCAGGGCGACCATGTCACCGAAATCGGCATGGCGAACAAACTGTGGGCTCGACATGGGGGGTCCTTTCAGGGAATAAGTGCGAGAGCTGTTGCACTAAGCGCGGTTCGGGCGCGCTTCATCGAAAGCGGATTCTGGACAGGTGTATTGAGCCGTCCAGAACTGGACAGCGAGCGAGGTGATGAAAGCTGTTGCTATCGGGATGGTTTGGGTTGGCTGACTGCGTTGAGGAGGGCGAAGGCCGCGTCGCATATCGTGCGTGCCTCGAGGAAGGCCTGGTGAGTCAACTGCTCGTTTATCTGGGCCTGCTCGTGGGCGAGTGCGGCGTTGTTGCGGTACTGTTCGGCAGCGTCGTAGCGGTGTTTGGCGACTCGCAGATCGGTCAGGAAGTCGCGCGTGATCGCGATCATCAGGTCGCAGAGTTGCGCGGTGACCACAGGCGGAAAGACGTTGACCCGTGGGCCGAGCCGGACGTTGAGATGGCCCTGCTCGCCGAGGATGACCAAGCCCACGTGCGTGGTAGGGCCGGCCCAGTCGGGAATGAACTCCACCGTGCACGAAGGGTTGCCGACGTCATGATCGGCGACGGTGAGGCCGAAGAACCGGAACACGACCGCCGGGCGAGGTTCGAGGCGCGAGTCGACGTAGAGGAGATGATCAGTGACATCGACGAACACGTGACCATGGATCGGCGCTTCTTCTGTCGGTGAGATGTCATAGGCTGCACCATGATTGGTGGCATTCGCCTGAGGGCGTGGGACTAGCTTGAAGGTTGGCATCGGTGGTAATTCCTCTCTGGGGAGACGTCACGGCGGAGGATCTCATCGGCCGTCGAGGTGCTATTTAGATGAGGTCGCAGCTTTCGCGGTGAGCATGAAAAGCGTTCCTAAGCAGCAGGAACGGCTCCCTCGACGGCTGTGAGTCTGGTAGCTGATTGCTGCCGCCGCGGGCCGGTGGGGCGGTGGGCGCACTGCAGCGACACCGGCGGCGCTCCAGTGGTGTCGAGCGAAGCTCGACGCCACGGCCGCCGGTGTACAGTGCGCCCGTCCACCGACCCACCGGCTTGCGTCGGGGATACAGGCGTCGGCGATATCTGAGAATTGATTGGCCGCAACGAGTTTTGGCCATCGTCCGCAGGCGTCGTTGCCGTGCGTACGGTAGCGGCTCAGAGATCCCAGCGATGAGTTCCGGCACAGGGGAGTTCGTGGGTGCCGTGCAGCCAGTACAACACCTCAGTCAGTGTCGGTGCGCCGACAGCGGTGAGCGCGGTCGCCGGCCCGAACTCGGGCAACACCGATTGCGGTACGACAGCGTGGGTGAAACCCAGCAATGGGGCGGCATCGAAAGCGGCCCAGGTCCCTTCTACCTGCCGCAGCGAGCCGTCCAGGCCGAGCTCGGCGACGAACAGAACCTTGGGCAACAGGATCGACCGGCACTGGCCAGACGCCGCCAAGACCGCGACCGCCACCGCCAGATCAGCGATCGCGCTGGGCTGCGGTGCCCCATTCATCGATAGCTGCACCGCAGTGTGCGGCCACGGCCGGCCGCTGTTGAGCAGTGCCGCCCGCACCCGGTCTCGGCATTCCGGCGTTTCTTGCGCGTGGCCGGTATCGACAGGCGCTGCGGAGCCGAGTACCGCTGTCACCGAGAACGGCTCTGCGACCTGACCGCGCAATGCCACCGACCAGGCCACCGCGCGGGTCATCGCAGGACCCCCGGCGCGCTGTGAGGTCCGGCGCCAGCGGCATCCGGATTCACGATCGGTGGCGAGGCCGGCAACGCGCTGAGGACCTCCGCGGCGCAGGTCACCAACCGGGCATGCCCGTCCGCGATCATGCGATTGCATCCCGTCGACGCCACGGACGTGACAGGACCTGGGATGGCGAACGTCGGACGCTGCAGCCGATTTGCCCATCGGATCGAGTTTGTGGTGCCGCTACGCATACTCGCCTCTACCGCGACCACCGCGCCCGACAATCCGGCTGTGATCCGGTTCCGGGCGAGGAACTGCGACTTCGACACCGGCGTCCCCGGCGGCAGTTCGCTGACGATCAGACCCGACTCGGCGATTTCGGCCAGCAGAGACACATGCTGGGACGGGTAGGGCAGATCCGCTCCGCACGCCATGACCGCGACCGTGGCGCCACCGACGGCCAAGGTTGCCCGGTGCGCCATCGCATCGATACCGAAGGCGGCGCCGGAGACGATGGTCAAGCCTCGGACGGCAAGTGCGCCGGCGAGATCTGTGGCGACGCGGTTGCCATACTCGGTACTGCATCGTGCCCCGATGACTGCGATAGCGTTCTCGGTCGCTACCCGTAAAGACAGTGGGCCACGGACCCACAGTGCCAGCGGCGCAGCGAAGTCCGGACAGCTGTCGGTGTTGTCGAAGTCCGCCAGCGGTCCACACGGCCACTCGTCGTCATCGGGTGTCACCAATCGGCCACCGGCACGAGACATACGGTCCAGGTCGCCCTGTGCGGCATCGGGATTGGCGCGTTCAAGCACATGAGGATTGACGGCCACCGGCACGTCGCCCGCCGTGACCGCGCGGGCCGCATCTTCGACACCGACCTGCGCGATCAACGTATGCAACGCGGGGCACGGACCCGATGCAGCCCGCGACAGCAGCGCCCACGCGCGGCGGCGCGTATCGGTGCTCACCGCGCTACCTTCCCGAACACCGAGAGCGCCGCCCGGAAATGCTGCCCCACGCGGAACCTGATACCGAGACGGTCCCTGGCCCGCCGTGGTCGGCCGCCGTGGCGGGTAGCGGAATGTGTGAAACTGATCCTGGATGTCACCGAAAAATAAACAAACAAAAGGTTTTTCATGGCGGAACTCCTTCTCTGGGGTGGGAGGTGGCATTCGGAGTGGGTAGGTGGAGTGGGAGCTGAGCGTTGTCCAAACACTGCGGTAAGCGCGCGAACGGAAATGCTGCATATTGGGGTGAGCGTGCACTCCGGCACGCGAGCCCGGCAGCGCTGCGTGCGAAACCACCTGGTGCGGAAAAACATTGACCATTTCGCTGGCGTAACGAGATGATTCGTGAACGCTGTGCGGTCGGGTCGTGGGCGGTGGGCGCACTGCACAAGACACCGGCGGCCGTCACTGAGCAGGGCGAGCCGAGTTCGAGCGTGCGGCCGCCGGGGTAGAGTGCGCCCGCCCACCGCCCCACGGACCGGGAGTGGCGACGGGGAATGTCATCAATTAGGTTCCAGCCGAACCAGTTTCGGAACGACGGTGAGGACGGCGTGATGTTGTTTCGTCTCCGCCGGGAATGGTGGCGAGGTCGAGGTCGGCTTGCCAGTTGCGCCAGGCGCCCGCGATCGAGGGGCGGGAGGTGTCGGCGGCGACCAGGACCGCGTAGGCGCGTCCGAAGTCGATCGCATCTGCGGAGCCGATGCCGGCGGCGTCGCAGTAGCCGCGGGCGTAGCCGATGGCCTCGAAACACATCAGGTGCGCCAAGCGGTTCTCGATCGCCGCCAGCCACTGTTCGTTACTCGGTACCCGGCTCATGAGGATCCCTCCGGCGGATCAATCTGGATGCCGAGGTCCCGCACGATCTCGGTGCCGTGGCGGGCGAGTTGACGCATGTTGAACGGGTCCAGGCCGATTTCGAGCGCACCCGCGAGCATGATCGCGAAATCGTGGTACGGGTCAGCATCCAGTGCGGTCTGGAGCGCGATCCCGGCCAGGACGCCGTCGCCGCGGACGTAGGCGCTGTAGGCGAGCAAGACCGCGGCCTCTGCCCGCTGCGGGCCGGGCAGCGTCCGGGTCAGATGCGTCCACAACGATTCCGCCGACCGGCGGTAGTTGCTCAAACCCGTGGACAGCAACCCGTCGCGGACCCGGTGATCGGCGAGAACAGCCGCGATCTCGGCAGATTCACGATCAGTCGGGACGTGACCGGTTTCGCAGGCGGCAATGACCCCGAGCACGCGCCGATACCCCCAACGACTACCGCCGTCGGGATCTCCGTCGTGGCGCCTAACGGCATAACGACGCCGGACCGCAGCCCGTGCGGCAGGGAGCAAGCGGCCGATCCGCTCCACCGCCTCGTGATCGGGTTGGACTGCGGCAACACGGCCGGAACGCGAGGCATACAGCGGTTGACCCTTCGCGACCACCATCGCAGTGACCACCGAAGATTTGGGGTCGGGGATAACGCCCTGTGCGGGCCGCCCGAGCAGACTCCACCATCGCGAACCCGGCTCGATCGCTGCCGTCGCCCAGCTACCTAAGAGGCCGATCTCACGGTCGGCGAGGATGAGGGCAAGATCAGTGATCAGCGCTGTATGAGAATCGCTTTCGGAGACAGTCGCGCGATCGTCGATCACGACGGCCAGGACCTCGGTCGCACCATCGGAAATACACAACCTGGTGACCGCCGCGGCAACGAGTTCAGCCCGTTCGTTACCGATTTCGGCCGGCAGGTCGAGGTCGAAACGCATCACCGCGAATACGTGTGTCGAATCGAGCGGGGGATCACACGCGGAATCTTTCAACACCACCACGAGCAGAGAACGTTCAGGAACGAAGCCGAGCATGGCCGGAATCGCAGCGATGATCTCGCCGGGATCCTCGAGATAGGCGCGCGAGGAGGACACGGTAACTCCTTTGCTGAGAACAGGATTGGCGCGAACAAACCGAAATCAGCCGGTTTCCTCGCCGCTCGCCGACGGCAAGCGATTCAACCCACCCCGTCTCGCAACGAGTCGTTGGGCGGTGGGCGCACTCCAACTACGCCGATGGCGTCAGACGGGCGTCAAGGCGCACGCTCTTCGCGCCTTGACCCCGTCGCCACCGGCGTAGAGTGCGCCCGCCCGCCGACCAACGACTCCGCACGACACCGCCGTGTTCGTGCAGGTCGTACGGTCTATGTCCGCTTAAACTGGGCGACGTCAGATGCACGTTTCTCGAAATGTGGAACGAGGTAGTCATGGCAGCCAAGTTCGAATTGTTCGCCGACGCAGCGGGCAAGATCCGGTGGCGACTCAAGGCGGGCAACGGCGAGGTGATCGCCCAGAGCCAGGCCTACGGGAATCGAGACGCAGCCAAGAAGGGCATTGCGTCGGTGCAGAGCAATGCCGCCGGTGCCGAGGTTGTCGACCTCGTCGACGCGGCAAAGTAGCTCTTCTGACTCAGCCTTCGATCGGGGCGTTCGATCGGAGGCTCAGTCTTTCGGGTCGCACTCGCCGGCCGAGCCCGCGCGGCCGGTTCCGAACGCGTGGGTCGCGGCATCATCGCGCGTTTCACGCGCCTCTGTTCGGTGCTGCTGTCAAATTGGTGGGTGGGCATCGGACGACCCGGTAGGTACCTGCTGAGTAATGGGACAGACGATCGTGTGACGTTGTTCCACGACGGCAGGGTGAAAGTGTGGTCCCGCTTCCACTTGTGGGAGATCGCCGAATCTGGTCGACACAACGCGTTGGGCGAGTTCGTGCGGATCAGTGCGGACGGGCACTCGAGGTGCAGGGGCCATCGGGCCTCCGCGAAAAACCAATCTTCATTACATCGACAGAGTGAAATCGCACGTAGGGGCCGATTTCTCGCTTCCGCTGAGTCGGGCCGAGTCGGGTACGAGTCGTGGAAGGAGACACCGATGGGCGAGCAGGCGAGATCACGCACGGCACGATCTCGACCGCCGCCTGACCTCGGCTGGTTGAGCGGTCGGGGCGAGCCCCACGCGGCATCGAGACACCGCGGTGATCTCGTCGCTCATCATGGGCAGTATCGACGTGCAATTGGAATGTCTAGCTCTCGGAGTGGGTGATGGTGACGCCGAGGGCGAGTCGGTCTTTGCCGACGGTGTGTTCGAGGGCGGTGTACAGGTCGGGACGGAGGAGCAGATCGGCGCCCTCGACAGCGGGTTCGAGGGGGTGGTAGCTGCCGTCGTGGATGAGGAAGCCGCGCCAGTGCCGGCCGACGAGCGCTGGGCCGTTGTCGTCGATGAGAAGGTGCCGGAGTGCTGGTGTTTCGGGCCGGAGGCCGAGAAGGGCGATGACTTCGATTCGGGGAACGAGTGTGGGCCAATGTAATCCTATGCCGCGTTCGCGGTCGGGAGCTCCTGGTTGACCTTCGTAGTCGGTGAGGGCGGCGAGAGGTCCTTGGGTGTTGCTGAGAATTGTTCGGGCGTAGGCGGTGTCGATGTGTGGCGCGAGTTGATTGCGGGCCGCTGCCCAGGAGTTTGGTGGGCTGCTGGACAGCGGTGTACTGCCGGATGGTGGTGGCCCATCGCATATTTCGAGTCCGGTGATGATCAATATGCGCCGAGCGGGGGTGCGAGGATGGGACAAGGCGAGCGTTCTCTGGTGTTCGATCATCCCGAGTTGGACCCACCCCGGGTATGGTGCCTCAACGACGAGTGGTGGTTGCCCGTCGGTTCCGGTGAGTTGCCGGACATCGTCGAGCATGGTTGCACCGGCTGGTGGCCATTCGGTGTCGTCGTCGAGCCACGGGATGGGTGTCAGTGACCAGCTGAGCACGCTGGGTCGTGTCGGGGGGCGTGGAACGCGGGAGGCTTCGCACCGCAGTGGCCATTGCGCATTCGATGAGAGGTGTGTTTGGGCGCGCGGAAGGCCTGCGGCCGCTTCTTGGAGGTCGTTCTCGATGGTTTCTTCGTCTACGAGATACGCGTCGGGTATGCGTCTACTGGATGGCGACCGCAGGCTGTCGATCTGCGCAGGGCCGCGTTTCTCTAAATAGTCCACGCGGCGAGTGATCCGGTCGATGACTGCTTCGCGCAGCCCTGCGGGGTTGCCTGCGTTATCGAGGCGTTCCCCGATGAACATGTCGACTAGGCCTTCCACGCGCTGTTGGGGTGTCTCAAATGTCACTGATGCTCCCTGGGCAGTTGATGGAATGCGGTACCGATCTGCGGTGCGGCTTCGGTTACCTGCCGGGCCGGATACGCGCGGCCGTACATATCGAGGATCCGGGCTGCGAGCGCATGTACCGAGAGCCAGTCGGTGGAGACGAGCCGGGTCAATTCGGTCGCCAGTTCATCGCTGAGTTCGTTTTGAGGACAGGTTCGAAGGACGTCCAGAAGCCATGTTGTTCGGCCTGCGTCGAGAGCCAGGGCGAGTACGTGAGCGAGTGCCGCTTGTCCGATGGTTGGACGGCAGGTGAGTAGCAGAGCGGTCGCGAGCAGTGTCCGCCGCAGGTCGGCCCGCATCGGTTGTGAGATCGTCGCGAGTGCGAGTGTGGCCATCGCGTGGTCCAGATTTTCTTGTGTGTCGGGGTTGGCTGTCGGCCGGTAGGTGTGGTCGGATCTGCTCGCTGTTCCCGGAAGTCGGTGTTTAATTATGGAAAATGCAGCGTTCCAGCACGCGGCTGCGGTTCCTTCCTGGGTGTCGGTCGGCCTTGCGGCGAATGCCGCGACTATTGCCTGGGTGATGCCGTAGGCGCGTTGCGCGTCGGCGTCGACTGTCGCAGCCACCGCAGCGGCCAGAGTTCGTTCTGCGATCGCCGGCTCGAGGTCGTGGGCGGCGGTCCACAGTCGCGTTCGTTCCCTGCCGGCGAACGTCCGCCAGCCTCCTCCGCCGCGGATGCGGATGTAGGCGAGCGTCAGGCAGTAGCTGGCGACCGTGGTCAATGCGTCGGATGTGCCGTCACAGCGGAGGGCGAGGCCCTCACCGAGGGTGGCGAAGATTTCGTTGTCGGAGTGGCGGGATATTTCGCGGGCGACGTCATCGATGAGGTCGATTCCGGCTTCGGCTCCGCTGTCGACGGTCACTTCGAGGATGCGCCAGCCGATGGCATTCGCCAATGCATCGATATCCCACCGCGGTGCTGTGGGGTCGTCGCGGTACTGCTTGTGCTTGTAGTCACGCGCCGCGAGCACCGCACCGGCGCGGCCTGCGGGGATGATGGGACGTTGACTGTTGACCAGGTGCCGTTGCGTCTCGATCGAGTCAGGCCTGTGGCCGGAACCCCAGGGCAGACTGTTTCGGACGTCCTGCTCGGCCCGCGGCGTCCGGATACCGAACTGAGAGCCGCCGAGCCGGACGATCGCGTCAACCAGCTCGGGTGTGACGATCGTTTTTGGCTGGTCGCTGGAGTACATCATCGCTTGGTCGTCGTAGGATGCCGCGATGTTGTTCGCGAAGATGGCGAGCATCGAGTCGATCCGCGGACCGACTCCGGTCTCACAGTGAAGGCGTCTCAGCAGCCGCAGATCAGTGTCCGGTCGGCGCCAGCCCGTCCCGACAGTCAGTCGAAGCGCAGCAAGAACCACAGGGTCGGCGGTCTCGACCCGGTTCTCCAGGAGGTGCGTGTGTGCGGAATGTACGCGGCTGTCTTCGAATCCGAGATGCCCCATAAGGATGTCAGCGCCGTCGATCGCTGCGGCGGTCGGGTCGATGCTCGCGGCTTTTTCCCACCACGAGTTCACGAAGTGTGAGGTGTCGCGTCCGTCGGTGTGTTGCCAAACCAGATACGTGAGATCGATGAGTTTTGCGAGATCCGCACGAGCGGTGTCGATGTCGACCTCGGCAATGTCTTCGATGCTGTCAATGATTTCAGAGATGGTCGGATCTTTATGTCCGCCGTAGCTGGCAAGCAACAGGCATGCACGCTTCCAGCAGTTGCCTGCTTCGTCTGTGACTCCGGCGGCGCAGCAGATGCGGGCCGCCGCGAGTTCGAAGCCAGCGGTCACTCGATACGGGGTGGTGGTGTCCTTGCGGCGTTCGCGGATCACAGTCATCAGAGCATGGATGGCGTCTACTCCGATGCGGCCGGAGACTCGGGAGAGGATTTCGAGGAGGTCGTTGGTTGTGAGGGGACCGTTCTCGGGCAGTCCCAGATTGGAGGAGGTGGTAGTGCCGTCGCCAATAGCGATGAGGCGGTCCAGAACGGCATCCAAGTCGCAATGTTGCACGACGACAAGGGATTTCTCGATAGTTTCGTGGACCAGCGGGTGTACGAAGTACAGATCGCAGGCTCGGGGCTTACCGGTGAACGGCTTCGCTTCTGCCGCCAGATCTGTGAGTGCCACATCCACTGCGGTGGACGCAGCTTCCGGTGAGGTGGTGCCCGCGGCGACGTCGTCGGCGATACCGATGGTGGCGACGGTGTACCGCATCCACGCGCGGTAGAAACCGGGGCCGCTGAGCGTGGGGTTGAGTGCCAGCGGGATGCTGCGGTTGATCGCGTGCGCGAGTGCGAGATAGCCGAGCCATTGCCGGACGGCACTGTGATCGGCGGCAGGGGCGGCCACGACCGCCCGGGTGATCTTCTGGAGTTCTGCTTCAAGATCAGTGGTCCCGAGGTTGGCGAGGATTTCATAAGCGGGGATACCGTGGCGGAGGTATCTGCTGATGTCGAGCGCTGGAGCGCGAGTGCATGCTTCTTGAGCGAGAGCGGCCGGATCCGGCAGTCCGGGGGTCCCAATGGCTGCGAGGTCGGCGAGCGTCAGGTATACTTGTGCTGCCTTGTCCCGGTTCGTCATCGCCGCGGCAACGGCGGGCATGACTGCCGGTGGGAGACCGGCAGTGAACACGACGGTGAGATCGTTTAGCGACGCATCATGGTCCAATTCAAGGTGCTCGGCCACTCGATCGGCGAGGTCATTGCCGATGTCGTCACGTTGAGTGCGCAGACGCAGCGCCCCGAGCTGCAGGGCGAGCTGCAGAGCGCCGTCGCGGTTCGAACCGTTATCGCCGCCGCCTCGTTCTACTTCCCGGTCATGGGCTTCGATGTAAGCCTTCCACGGCGCGGCGACACCGGCTTGGTCGATCGCCCGGCAAAGGCGCAGCCCCCACTGCGACGGGAAGGTCGGGCGCCCTTCGTAGACAAGACGTTCGGCGACGGTGTCAGCGCCGAGAACCGAGACTACGACGTCCGCGTATTCCACGATCGAGTCCGACAACGACTCGGTTTCGTAGGTGTCGATCGACTTGCGGGACTCCACACATGCGATGAGGGTCGGCCAGTCGAGCCGGGCTCGGCTTTCGCGGACAACGACACTGACGACCTGCACGAGCGCCTCGGGCGGCTGGAGCGCGCGAACGGCCTCAGCCACGAACCCTGGCCGGATCAGTTCTTTGAGTTCGTTATATCGGTCGAGTTGGGCGAGCAGTTCGGGAAGATGCCTGAACGCTCTGGCGTCGGTAAAAAATCCGCGAGCGGACAGCCACTTAGCGATGCTCTCGCGGATCGACGTGACCCATTGCTCGTCGTTGTCGCGAAGGACGTGTCGGCTGAAGCTCTCGTGATGGATGCGCAAACCACCGAGGCCGGGATGTGACGTCAGAACCGGTGCCAGCGTCTGGAGTGCCGACATCAGAAGTGGTCTTGTCTGAGGGAACATTTCACCGAGTTCGTCCGCGCTCAGGGCGAATCCGCACATTGCCAGCGTCCCGATCGCGAACCGCTGGTCATTGGTCATCGCGTCGAGCAGATATGCGTAATAGGAGTCGATATCCGTGGCTGTGTCGGGGACGAGGGTCAATCGGTGAACGATCTCGCCAGCCGTGACCGGTACTGAGCCGTCAGTGTCGAGCGGCGAGACGCGCGTCGCATACCTGCACAGGTAGGTGGCAAACAGGGCATTGCCGCCTGAGCGGTCATAAACGAGATCGACAATTCGCCGCTCGTCGCCGACCTCGAGCGGATCGCCTCCGATGGGTACATCGAGGAGTCCGTGCTTCCGCGCGAGTGCGCGGACTTCGTCCCGCGACATCCGGGGCAGCTGTATCGGACCATCCGTCGCAGGGGCGGCATTTTCCAGGTGCTCGCCGGGTTGGCTGGCGATGAGCATGCCAACGCCGCTGGGCAGGTCGATGGCCGCAAGCTGGTCGACAAGCAGGCGAGAGGGACCCGTTTGTCGATTGGTGCGCCGACCCACTACTCGGTCGACGTGGTCGAGACCGTCCACGATGAGGAGCACGTTCCGATGAGGATGCGTGGAGCGGCACGTCTGGATCGCTGCCGTGAGTGCCTCCGGTGTAGCGGCGAATCTCGGTCGAAGCTCGACTGTCACCTCGGGCACGACTCGTTCGAGCTGACGCAGGAGGCTGCCGATCACAACATCGGTCAGAACGCGCTCGTCGTGGTCGACATCGCTCCCACCTAGCCAGCAATGGTGCCGGGCAACGATCCAGTCGGCGTCCCGGCAGGTATCCGCGAGTTGTTCACAGAGCCACGATTTCCCGACACCGGGTTCGCCGATGACCACAACCCGCCCGCCCGCCGGTGCGACAGCATCAACGTGTCTACGCAGTTCGATTGCAGCATCAATACGCGGTACGGCGACCGCCGCTTCGACAGGGTGCCCTTCTGTGACCGCACCGAAATCGGTGATGAGCCCAACTTGAGGGAAGAGCCTTTTCCGCTCCACGTTCCCGTCGAGGGCCCGCGCACCTGTGGCAGCGTACGCGAGGGCGAGTGCCGCGCGTTCGGGTGTGATATCAGCGTTGGGTGCGCGGCCAGCTCCGAGTTCTTCGGTAACACGGTGAAGAAGCACACGCTCTGCAGGGCCGGGAGCAGAGAAATCCAACGTCGATGCCGGAGCGCCTGTGTCGACCGTCAGATGGTCACATGCTGCCTGAACCTGGTCATCTGTCAGGTGCGCGATTAGCTTTTTCCACGGATTGCTGCTGCGGAGCGACTCAGGGGCGAACCTGAACCTGTGTGTAATGACGCCGGGCAACGGGTCCCCCGGATCATCAACGGGGTCAACAGCTTTCAGAACTTCGGCGAGATCCCTGTCGGGGCTGTTATCGCGGACGACGACGCGGTACGTAGTTCCAGGTTCCTGCGCGAGGTCGTGCAGTAATGAGTCGAAGAGCTTGTCGAGTTTCAAGCTTCGGCGGTCGGCAGAGAACGTATCTTTGCTGAGTTCGCGATCTTGGGCTGTGTGCTTGATCTGGATACGGACACGTCGACCTGCCCGGTAAACAACATTCAAGTCGTCGAACCGGTCACCGTCAAATCCTTTGGTATCCACCGTGACAGCGACGGACGTGCCGAGCATCAGGTCGACAAGAGCGATGCCGGTGATGAGATCTTGGTACGCATACCCCTGATGGGTGACTCTCAGATTCATTCACATCCTCAACTCGTCCGGTTCTGTCAGTTCGAGACCCAAGGCCGATGATCGCATGGAGGTCCGACGTGTTCGCCTTCATTTCAAGGGATGTCAATACATTCAGCACAGTGGCCACTTGTGCGCTACGCCGAGACCGACGGGTCGACTCGATACTCGTGCTGACTGTCCCCGCACACCACATCGAGACACCAGGCGCCGGTCCTACTCGGGGTGCACCACAACTGAAATGCAAAATCGAATAGTGAAAGGAAGGACAGCATGTCCTTTACCAATTTCCCGGCCGCGATCCTCGCCGCGCTGCACGGATTCACCGCCCAGGCCGCCGCCGGCGGTTACCGCACGGCGGTCATGAGCCTCGACGATGACTTCGGATCGGCGAAGTTTCTGACCTCCCCGCCCGCCGGGCCCGGCGGGCACTGGCACGCTCAGAAGTGCGGGTACGCCACCGCCTGGGTCCTGGCCGCTCGCCCATGGAAGCGCGCGAGCGCCGCCGCACATTGATCTGTACGACCCAGTACACACATCACCTGCCCGCTCGTCTTCGCTCACCAACCTGTATCAACATGCCGATTCAATAGGGAACGGGCCCAAGCCGAGTACCGGGTCTGGCGCGTCCACGACGGCGACGCCGGTCACGTGAGGCTGGAACTCCGAGGCACGAGGATCGACGTGCGGTACTCCACTGTCCGCAGCACCATCACCCGAGCCGCTCGCACCGTGGCGGGCGGCAGCATGGAGAGTGTTGTGGCGGTGGGCCAATTCGGCACGGTTCTGCGATGGCTCGCCGCGGACGACTGACCAGACGCGCCGCATCGGCTTGATCTGCACGGATCGCCCGTCGCGGTGGGATACTCTTCCGCGCGGAGTGTCAGACCTCCGATTCCGCTACTCTGAGCGCCCGCCGAGGCGAATGTCGTGAAGCGCTGGCTCGCCGTTGCCGACGCCGGAATCATGGCCAACACCCTCGTGTGTGGTGCGCGCGATCGCGCACCGCCACGTCAACCACCCGTTGGCCCAACCCCCGCCGCCGACGACGCAATCGCCTTGCTGATGGCCGGAGTGCGTGACACCGCGGCGTCCGAGCCACGCAGAGCCCGAGTGTGCGTCTCATTTTCACGCCGGGGCCAGGCGGTGGTGAAACTTCATCGGTCTCAGCGTGATTGCTTGTGAAGGGTCAGACCGCGGAGCTTCTCGGTGGTCCGTTGCGGGCGTTTGTGGCCCGCGCGCTGCCACCACGTGGTGGCTTCGGCGATTTGGCCGCGGTAGCGCAGGCGGATAGCCAGGTTGTGCATTGCATCGGGGTGTCCGGTTTCGGCGGCACGGCGGTACCAGGTGAGGGCTTCGTCGTAGCGGCGGGATTTGTCGAGCATGAGGGCGAGGTTGTGCATTGCGTCGGTGTCGTCGGCCTCGGCCGCGCGCTGGCTCCAGTACTCGGCCTCGGCGTCTTCGTGGACTCGGTGCAGTAGTACCGCGAGGTTACTCATGGCGGTGGTGTTGCCGCGGTGGGCGGCTTCGAGGTAGAGGGAGTGCGCTGCACGGAGTTTCTGCTGGCTGTACAGCAGGTGGGCGAGGTTGTTCATCGCGCCGGGGTGCCCCTGTAGTGCGGCAGTGCGCCAGGCTTTTTCGGCTTCGATGAGGTCGTCGTGTTGGGCGGCTCGCTGACCGTCGGCGAAGATCTGCTCGGTGGCGCTGTCCGGGATAGCGAGGGGGTCGATGACCAGCGGCGTCACGGCGTTGTGAGAAGTGGGCTGGTGGCTGGGTGGGGTGAACAGGCGCAGGTTGCCGGTGATGTTGACGCTGCGTCGCACGGGGCGGGGATGACCGTTGCGGTGCAGGATGTGGTCGACGTTGGCGTAGAGCTGGTCGAGGGTGAGCCCGGTGCTGCTGGTGGCGGCGGTGAGCAGGGCGCCGGTGAACGCGGTGTGGCGGTGCCCCTCGGGTGCGAGCGAAGTTTCGTTGCGGGGAGAGGATGCGATGATGTAGGTGCCGTTGATGTCGAGTTGGCCGTCGACGACGGCCGCGGGGCTGCTCATGGCTTCGAAGGCGCGTCCGGAGAAGCAACAGTCCAGGATTAGGACGCGGGCACGGGCGCGAGCGTCGGCAAGTTCGTTGCGGACCGTGGCGAATGGTATCGAACTCCATGCGAGGTGGTCGGGGTCGGTGCTGGTCAAGGTCAGGTGCAATTGTGTGCGGCGCCGGTCTGGCTGGCCGTGTCCGGCGTAGTACACCAGCAGCACGTCGTCGGCTTCGGTGGCGGCATCGGCGAGGAGTGACCCGACCTGGGCAGGGGTTTCGGGATCGACCAGGGTGGTGCAGTGCTCGCTGGAGAGTGCGGCACCGGTGGGTGCGGTAAGCAGTCGATGGAGGTCGTGGATGTTGTTGGCGGCGGCGGGGATATCGGTGAGACCTGGATGGGTGTATCGGCTCACCCCAATCAGGACGGCACGCCAGCCGCTGCGCTTCGGGGCGAGGGTCACCGGGGTTTGTTCGCCTGGTCGAGAAGTGCTTGGAGGGCTTGGGTGATTTCAGGGGTTTTGACGCGTTTGGCGTCGAGGGTGAGTTCGGTGTGGTCGAGGGTGAGAGTGACCGCGATGTCGGAGCGCCGGTGGGTGAACCATGTGCTCAGCGATTGGAACAACGTGGACGCGATGCCTTGTGCGCCGAGGGCGACGACGAGGACCTCGGCCAGGCCGCCCATCTGGCCGGATTGAATCGGCGTCGTGGGCATGCTGATCCGTCCGCGCAGCTCGTCGTCGTCGTTAAACCACTCGAGTAACGCGGACAGCTCGTCGGCGCTTCCGTCGGTGCGAATTATCAACTGGCCCTGGTGGTCTGGCATGCGCTGCATCCTGTCTCGTGGCTTACTGCTTGTTCGCCTGCCGCGCTTCCGCGAGGCTGCGGCGGTAGTCCTCGGCCTCGGGGAAATCGGTGAACACCAGCAGATCTCCTACGAGTTCCTGCATGTGTTCGCGCACTTCGGCAGGGGTGGCGCGGAAGAATTCGCGACGGGAGTTGACGCGGTTGACACGCCTGTCGGCCAGGCGGCGATGTAGCTCTGCTTCGATGCCGGCGGCATCGCGGTCGAAATGCATGGTGTGCACATCGTATTTGAACGGCACGGACGAGTTGTTCAGATCGCTGATGCGGTCGTCGGGGTCGAGGCGGCGGGTCATGCCGATCTGGACCATGTCCTTACCGAACGCGCCGAGATTGGACACGACGTAGACGTGGCCGATACGCAGATCGCCCGCCCGGTTCGCGAGTGCGGTCCTTTTCTGTTCCACGTCCGCGAGTTTGTCCTGCAGATCACGTCCCTTGGTGGAGTCGGTGGTGCCAGCGGCTTCGAGCGCGGCGAGGGCGGACGCGAACTGCTGATGCTGTTTCTTGAGTTTCTGTTGCTCGCGTTCGATCTCCTGCTGCGCCTTGCGCTCCTCGCGGAGGCGGTCGCGTTCGTCGCGTTCGGCCTCCTTCTGGCGAGCGAGCTTCTCCAGACAGTCGGAGGTCAATTCCAGCTCACGGCGCCGGAGCTGGTGATACCACGGCGTGACGCGTAACTGCACGGTCGAGCCGAGTCGTGCGATCGTAGCGGCCAACCGGTCGAGGCGCTCCAGCGCGCTGTCCAGCTTGGACGGTCTAAGACTCCGGACGAGGTTGTCGGCCTCGGCGTTGTAGGCGCGCAGCATCAGCTTCGACAACTCGCCCGTCATCTTGCGGCCTTGGGCAGCCGAACCTTCGACAGCCCAGCTCTTCGATGCTTCGATCGCGCCGCCGTCCCGCAACGCGGCGTACTTGATCTCACCCCGCAACTGATCGAGCGCGGCGCGATAGCCGACCACATCCGCTAGCGGATGACGGTATTGGTAGATACCGATCTCCTCCAACAACTGTTCCTCTTGGGTGCCGACCACCTGCGTGCGCACACTGTCCAGCCGTGCCTGCTCCGCGGCGACCTGCGCGCCGAGTTGCTCGCGGTAGCGCTGAAGTTGGGCAATCTCGAGGCCACCGAAGCTGGCCAGCTCATCGCGAAGCCGTTGAATCTCAGCCAAAGCGTCGGCCAAATCCTGAGATTGGCGTTTCGCATAGGCCCGAGCGCCGAACTTCGGCACCCTCGCAACCGGAGACACACTCGATGGGGGCTGTGCGGCGACCCCGGCCGCTGGGGCGGGGACCGAGTCAGCGGTCCAATCCACGCCGTTCCAGTATCTGAGAAAGCCTGGGTGCTGCGGGTCGGGATACCAGTTCGCGGGCGTGGTGCTCATGATCTCCCCCTTGCTGCAGTTGCGCTTTCGAGCATGCCATCACCTACCCGAACCGCACGGCCAAACCCATCATTGCAGGCGTTGTCAGCACCGTCGGCCTACATGTTGCGGCGTTCGACACCCACGGCGCGCCAGCGAGCGACATGGATCGTTCCAGGGCCTCATGCCGCCGACTTCGAACCCCTCGCCGCGCAGCGCGCCACTGCAAGAGAGGGTATTGCTGGGCTGGGTTGGTTGTCGAGACCTGCTCCTGCTCTTCCGGAGAAGGCCGGATCGGCGGTATCCGCCGACCACACTTCGCCCGTCCGGCAGGGTGTGGACCCCTAGGCGGTGCGCACGATCCGGAATCGGTATGGCACCTGATCAGCAAGACGGTCCTTGCGGAGTGGTCTGGAACCCAACCCAGCGTCATCGACGTCCGCACCGAGGTATGGCTGCCGAGCCGCAAGCGGCGATCTGATGTGCAGGTCGTGTTCGCCGACGTCCACCGGGCCGCCCTCGAAGCATAACGCTCGCCCGTGACCGATCCCGAGTGACATCGCCGCCACCGCGACTATGTGCACAACGGCGTCGTCGATGCCTGGATCTGGCACCCGGACAGCCCCACCCCGTGGGTCGTCCTCGACGACTCCGATCACCCGCAGCAGATGTGGTTGTTCGATACCTGGGAACCGGCCCTCGCACTGCTGGTCGGCGCACCACACGACCCGGTGCGCGTGTCAGTCGAGACCGCCACGGCTCACCGTGTCGAGCACGTGCCCCCGTGCACCGGGGGAGGCCCTTCGGCCCTAATCGTTTTCCGCTGCGCGAGGTCGCCATTAACTGCAGCCGGCGTGGAAGTACCGATCAGCCTCCCGACATGACCACTACGCCCACGATCTTCGATTGATAGCGGAGAAGGCCTAGTTCGCTGAACGGCGGCGGAAGGGTAGGACATTGGCCGGGAGAGCTGATTCGGCTACCGGAATGTCTTGTGGGACAACGGGAACAGTATTCGTCGGCTCCGTCAGGCCGACATCGCCATTGCAGAGGTGTTTGCTCAGCAGGTGTCCGTCTTCGGTGAGGTTTGTGTGGTCGGGTCGGATGTAGCGTTCGGTGACTCGTGAGTCGGCGTGGCCGGCGATCTGTTGGAGGCGGTGTAGTGGCACTCCGGCGTCGGCGTACCAGGTGAGTCCGGTGTGGCGCAGGGTGTGGCGCACGAGGTGTTCGTAGCCCAGCCTTGCGACGACCTGGTCCCAGTGGGTGCCGTCGCGTAGTCCGGCGGTGGTGATTCGTCCGCCGCGGGGCCCGGTGAACAGTCGTGCGTCGGGGTTGTTCGGGTGGCGGGCAATGAGTTCGGCGACCAGTGGTCGGATCTGTTCGATGATGGGGACGTAGCGGGCGCGGTTGCCTTTGGTGCCTTTGTCGGTGAGGCCGCCGGGGCCTGGGGTGGTTTGGCGGCGGACGGTCCAGATCCAGGTGGTGGTGTCGATGTCGCGGACGCGGCAGCCGGAGATTTCGCCGATGCGTGCGGCGGTGCAGGCGGCGAACATGACGACGTTGCCCCAGCCGCGGTAGTTCTCGTGGGAGGCGGCCACGAGGGCGTCGCACAGCTCGATGAGGGCTTGCCAGTTGGGGAGGGCGAGTGCTCGTGGGTCGTGGAGTTCGTCTTCGATCTGTTTGTAGAGGGCTTGCCAGCCGTGGACCCGGGCTGGGTTGAGGGTGATGAGGCCGTCGCGTCGGGCTTGTTCCATGAGGCGGACCAGGACGGCGATGGTGTTCTTGATGGTGGACTTGCTGCAGCCGTCCTCCTCGATCCATTGAACGACGGCCCGGTCGACGATCCCATTGGTGATAGTCGGCACGAGCAGGTGGCCGAGGGTCGGTTTCACCCGCTTGCGCCAGCCACACAGGTACGGGTCGGTGGTCTTCGGCTCCAGCCCGGACAGGGCCAAGGACATGTTGGCTTCGCCGTAGTCGAGCAATGTGACGTTCGCGCGGTTCGGGTCCAGGCCGCGGCGAGCGAACTCCTGCGTCCGGTCGATCCACGCCTGTGCGAGGTCTTCGGTTTCGAACACCTCGGATTTGGATTCGCGTTGTTTGGTCAGTGGATTGGTCCAGCGCAGCCGGGCGCGGAACGGTTTGCCGGAGCGGCGGCGTTCGAGCTTCTCGATGTCGACGCTCAGCTTGATCCCGAGAGGGACCTGCACGGCATCAGCCATGGTGGCCTACCTCCACCCTGAACCGTGAAGATCGCGGAGCAGCGTGGGGAGCCCTCACGCGGCGGGCGTGATGTGCCGTGCTTCCAAATAGGCTTCGAGATCGCGCTCCGGGTACTTCGCGACGCGTTCGGATATCCGGACGAATCCCGGCCCCTGGGCCGGACATCCGCGGCGCCACCGCCGCAATGTCGAGATGTCCACGCCGAGGATCTCGGCGACTTCTGCGGTTGTGTACATGCGCTGGTTCAACAAGCCCAACCGGGCGTGGTCCGAATGCTGCATGGCGGACCCCCTTGTCCTCGGACCCGACACCGCACCGACACCGAACGGCAACAACACATTCGGGGAGAGCGTGCGGTCGAGCGTCATCGGATGCCAGCCGTGCTCGGCGATTTCGAAGCGGACCTCGGGGTGCCGGGCTCACCGTCACTGACGCGGTAGACCTGCGGGTGATCTGAGATCTGCCGACTGGCACGTCGTCCGGCTCCGCTGCGGCGGGTACCGGGAAACCCCGACAAATGGGGTGCTGTAGAAGGGTAAGCCCCGGACTCGGCTGCGGGCAACCGTCCAGCAGCTTCGGTGCGACCAGCCGCTGATCACACGCTCCGGGATTGTCATCCCTGCGTAGAACACACCTACAGGACCGCTCGGCCTGCCAGGAGAACCCGTTGACTATCTCTGTGCCTGCCAGACCCGTTGCGCCCGGGGTTTGCCCCCTGGTCCACAATTGGTCCACAAAACAACTCAGGTCAGAGGCGGAAACCGCCTCTGACCTGGTCGGGCTGACAGGATTTGAACCTGCGACCACCTGACCCCCAGTCAGGTGCGCTACCAAGCTGCGCCACAGCCCGTTCCACGCCCATCGCTGGGCGCTCGAAGAGATTACCTCAGGTAAGGCCGGGGGAGCGAATCGCCTGGTTAACGGCGTGGCGGTGGGGGTGGGGCGGGTGCTGAATCCTGGTCGGGCGCAGGGAGTGTGACGGGTGTCCGAGTGGGTGGGCCGATTGGCGGCGAGTAGTGGGGGCATTCCGTCGGTACGAAACGGCCGGGCCTCGCGGGGCCTGGTGGAATGGAAGGAGACGGCGGGTATGAGTCGGGAGCGGCGACTGGTCGAGGCGTTTGTGCAGTTGGCGGACTCGCTGGTGGAGGACTACGACCTGGTGGACGTGGTGCAGGAGCTGCTGGATCGCGCTGTCGAACTGCTACCCGTCGATACCGCCGCGGTGTTGCTGGCCGGCGAGGACGGCGAGATGAAGGTGCTGGCGTCGACCAGTGAGGCGACGCGCTGGCTGGAGTTACTACAGATCCAGGTACAGGACGGGCCGTGTGTGCAGTCGTACCGCAGTAGCCAGCGGGTGATCGTGGAGGATCTGGAGGAGGCGCGGGATCAGTGGCCGGCGTTCGCGAAACAGGCTCTGCTGGACGGGTTTCAGTCGGTCTACGCGCTACCGATGCGGTTGCGCACGGACCGGGTCGGTGCGCTGAACCTGTTCAGTACCGGCGAGGAGCATCTGACCGAGGACGATTTGCTGGTCGGGCAGGCGCTGGCCGATATCGCGAGTATCGCGATCTTGCAGGCGCGGTTGCTGGCCGATCACAAGTCGGTCAACGGGCAGTTGCACCTGGCGTTGCAGAGCCGGATCGTGATCGAGCAGGCGAAGGGCATGCTGGCGGCGCACGGCGATCTCGATCCGGAGGCCGCGTTCGACGCGCTGCGCGGCTATGCGCGGCAGACCCGCGGGCGGCTGCCGGAGCTTGCCCGGGCCGTGGTCGACCGGGCCGTCGACCCGGGCAAGATCCTGGAAAAGTACCGCCCGCGCTGAGCTCACATGCGCTCGTGCACGGTGAGCAGCAGGTGGTCGAACCGGGTGCGCAGCTCGACCATGGACCCCTCCATCGTGGTGGCCTCGGAGACGAGCTGGGTGGCGAGCGCGCGCAGCTTCGTCCCGGTCTCCTGGGAACGCCAGGTGAGCACCCGGAGCGCCTGGTCGGCGGTGATCCCGTAGATGAGCATCAGCGCGCCCTTGGCCTGCTCGATGGCGGCGCGCGCGGAGTACAGCTCGGGGAGCGCGCCGTCGAGGGTCTGCCTGCGGTCTTCTTCGAGCGCGTTGGTGATGTCGACGTAGTAGCCGGAGGTGCCGATCACCTCGCCGTCGCCGTCGAGCATGTCGTCGCCGACGACGAGGACGTGGTGCATGACCCCTTTGGTGTCGATGATCCGGTGCCGACTGCAGAACGGCTCGCCGGTCTCGACCGTTCGGGCGATGATGCTCGCGACCTGCTCGCGGTCGTCGGGATGCTTGTGCGACAGCAGCAATTCGGTGGACGGCTGGACCGTGCCCGGCTCGTAGCCGTGGATGATCGCGACCTCGTCGGACCATTCCCACCGCTGGTCGGCCAGCCAGAAGCGAAAGGTTCCCGCGCTCTGTGACCTGCCCGCGCCCAGCACTTCCTCGGCGGGACGAACCGTGTCGGGTCCGACGGACCCCGCGGGCACCTGTGCCGTGCCCGGAACCTCGCCGCGCGTGACCTCCGGAATATCGACAGACTGATCCAACGACCTGCCCCTCTCCACCTAAGACCGATGTCAGTATCAATTTCGGTCGGCTGGCGGGGTCTGGGGCAGCGCGGTCCGGTCGACTAGATTACCTGGGGGTGCCGACAGTTCGCCGGCGAGGCTTATCGACTCCGGCAAAGGGGTTGTGACCTGGTGAAACGGTCGGATCAGACGTACCAGTGGGCGGTGCGCGCGGCGTCGTAGACCCGGTCGAAAATTCGGCCGTGCCGGACCCTTGCGGCGGCGAGCAGTTGCTCCCCGACGCCGATCCGGCGCAGACCCGGCCACGCGACGGTGTCGCGGAAGCGGTAGTGCCGCTGCTGGATTCGTCCGATGATGTGCTCGATTCCGGTGTGCATGCGGAGCCGAGCTGCCCAGGCGGCGGGCAGCGGTGCGGGCAGCCGGTCGATCCGCGCGGTCAGGTTCGGGGTCGAGATCGGTTGTGGCACGGTGGTTCTCCGATCAGGCGCGGCGGGCGACGGTGAGGACGTCGGGCACGAACGGGGCGGGGAGCGGCCTGCGGACGGCGCGCTGTTCGGTGACCCGGAATCCCGCCTCCTCGACCAGCAGCCGCATCGCATCGGGCGACGGGAAGTACGCGACGTTCTGAATCGGCGTCGGCTGCAGCAGCTGCGCGAACCGGTGGCGCGGATTGATCAGGACGATCGCGAGCAGCCCACCGGGAGAAAGGATTCGGTGGAACTCGGCCAGCGCCGCCGGGTGATCGAAGAAATGGAAGGCATGCGTCGAGACGACGGCATCGACCGCCCCGTCGGGCAGGCCCAGGTCCTCGGCGCGTCGATTGAGCCAATTCACCTCGCCGGAGCGCGTTTTCGCCTGCCGGAGCATGCCGACGGAGGCGTCGCAGCCGTAGATCACCTCGGGCTGCAGATCCTGCTGAATGCGGGACGCGAGAATCCCTGTGCCGCAACCGACGTCGGCGATCCGCCGGATATCCCCTTGTCGCAGTTGGCCGATGATCTCGTCCTGCGGCGGCCGGTAGGCGACCCGCTGCACCAGCGGGACGTTGTAGACCCGGGCGAGCCGATTCCATCCGTGGGTGACGAGGCTGTTGAAGGCGCGGGTCGGGGCGTGCGGCATGGCGGCTGACATCGGTGTCCCTTCGGCGTTACTCGACCCTCAGCCTAAACTGTCTGAGACAATTTAGGAAGCCTCTGCCGCGTGACTGTTCGTGGCGCTGAGTGGTTTCGCGATGTCCTCCAGTGAACGGCCCTCCGCCTTGACGCCGTACGCCACCTCGACGAGCCCGGCGGCGAACATCGCGGCGGCGCCGATGGCGAAGGCCAGCGCTATCTTGCCCGCATCGCCGTCGGCGGCCAGCTTCGAGAACACCAGCGGACCGGCCACGCCGCCCGCCACGGTCCCGATCGCGTAGAAGAACGCGATGGCCATGGCGCGCGTCTCCATCGGAAAGATCTCGCTCACTGTCAGATACGCCGCGCTGGCCCCGCAGGAGGCGACGAACAGCACCGCGGTCCAGCACGCGGTCAAGGTCACCGCCGACAGCACTCCCGCCGCGAAAAGCCATGCCGTGCCGAACAATAGGATCGCCGAGCCGATGTAGCAGCCGGCGATCATCGGCTTGCGGCCGACGGTGTCGAAGAGCTTGCCGAGCAGCAGCGGTCCGAGGAAGTTGCCGAAGCAGATCACGGCGAAGTAGTAGCCGACCCGATCGTCGGCCACGTGGAACGACTTCGACAGGATGAGCGCGTAATTGAAGGTGATGGCGTTGTAGAGGAACGCCTGCCCGATGAACAGCGAGAGGCCGAGCACGCTGCGCTTCGGATAGTGCTTGGCCATCACCTCGGCGATCTCGCGGAAGCTGATGGTGCGCCGCTGGTGGATCTCGATCCGTTGATCGGACACGTCTTCCAGCTCGCGGCCGGTGTCGGCGCGGACCTGCGCTTCGATGTCGGCGACGGTCCGCTCGGCGCCGTCCTCGCGCTCGTGGATGAACATCCAGCGCGGGCTTTCCGGCACATGCCTGCGCACCACCAGGATGATCAGCCCGAACACGGCGCCGAGCGCAAAGGTCAAGCGCCAGCCGATGTTCGGCGCGAACAGGTCGGTGTTCAACGCGACGATCGACAGCAGCGAACCGCCGACCGCGCCGAGCCAGAACGTCCCGTTGATCACGATGTCGATGCGCCCGCGATACTTTCGCGGGATCAGCTCGTCGATGGCGGAGTTGATCGCCGCGTACTCGCCGCCGATGCCGAAGCCGGTGAGGAAGCGGAAGATGATGAACCACCACATCGAAAACGACAGGGCGGTCATGGCTGTCGCGAACAGGTACACCGCGAGCGTGATCAGGAACAGCTTCTTGCGGCCGAATCTGTCGGTGAGCCAACCGAAGAACAGCGCGCCGCAACCCGCACCGGCGACGTACATCGCCGCCGCGAGCCCGGAAACCTGTGCGGCAGTGATGCTTATGCCGCTGCCGGGTTCGGAGAGCCGGCTCGCCACGCTGCCGACGACGGTGACCTCCAGGCCGTCCAGGATCCACACGGACCCGAGCCCGATCACCACCATCCAGTGCCACCGCGACCACGGCAAACGATCCAGTCGCGCCGGAATGTCGGTCGATATCGTCTTCACAGCCCACCCGCCTTCGGTCAGTGCGGACCGATTACCCGAGGGGCCGGCAAGTATTCAGAGCAGGGTGAGGGCGCCGGCGGGACCGTCGAGGGTAGCGATCAGTGCCGGTCGCAGGCCTGGTTGGACTGCGATATCGATCGACAGGGCACGCAGGCGGGCGGAAATCGTTGTCGGGTCCGGATGGGTGACCTCGAGCGAACGCAGCGTCACCTGCGGCAGGTTCACGGAGGGATGGGTCGTCGAGCCCCAGTCGATGAGGAACGGAATCACGCCGGTGTGGCTGCCGTCGTTCGACAAGGTCAGTCGCCAATTCAGTACCTGTCCGTCCGGGGTGGCGCGGGACATCTCGGCGGGGTCGCCCGGGTCGTAGTCGGCCGTGCGGGCCGCGGCGACGGCTCCGTCGATGTCGGTCACCTGCGCCGCCCAGGTCACCAGCCGCGGTTCGGTGAGCCCATCGAGCCCGAACGGCCGGGGAAGCGCGGGCACCGGCTGGTCGTCGTCCGGACCGATGAGCTCGAGATAGCCGCCGTCTCCGAGACCGAGCAGAAAGTTGCGCGTCCCTCGACCCACATGCCGTCCACCCGGAACCGGCGCGACGCCGAGCAGTCGCGTCACCGTCGCCACGGCATCCGGTAGATCCGGTGTGGCAAGCACTAAATGATCCAACCCACTCACCCCGCAAACCCTAGCTATGCGCCGCGGGTGGGCCCCCGATTTCGCGCACCGCGATTTGTGCGCGGCGAGAGTGGGCTACGCTGCGTCGAAGTAGAACCTGTTACAGAAAGCGGTCGCGCGATGAAGGTGATCTTCGCACTCTGGGATACCGGTGACCTCCTCGCCGAGGATCTGACCGCCCGGCTGACCGCCGCCGGAGCCCTTGCGGTGCAAGCGAACATCTCCGACGCGGTGGTCGAGAACGCGATGCTGCGACTGACCACGTTCGACGAACCGGTGGCCGCGGTGGTCAGCGTGTGGCTCTCGGATCGTCACGAAACAGCCGCTGTCGCTGACCTTCTCGCGTCGGTCGCGAAGCGGGTCGCCGGTTGGCACGTCGAAGAGGCGAGACCGATCGAGCCGCCCGCGGTGCCACTTCGCGAGCGCGCACCGGGCCTGGCCAACATCGCATTTCTCCGCCGCCCCGACACCCTGTCGCACCCCGACTGGCTACACCGCTGGCGCAACGAGCACACCGAGGTCGCCATAGCCACCCAGGCAACCTTCGGCTACATCCAGAACCTCGTCCTCGAACCCGTCACCGAAGCCGCCCCCGACATCGCAGCCATCGTCGAAGAACTGTTCCCGATCGAAGCCCTCACCGACCCGCACGCGTTCTACGGCAGCGCCGGCGACAACGCCGAACTCACCCGGCGCATCTCGCGATTGATGAAGAGCGTCAACACCTTCGGCGCCGACCGAGACCTCGACGTAGTGCCGACCAGTCGGTATCTTCTCGCCTGACCAACCGTGCGGCGTCGATATGCAGCGCCGAGCGAGCCACCTTGCTGACCGAAAGCTATCAGTCGTGCTGCGACAACTCGGCGACCGTGGTGCGCAGTGCCGAAGCTGTTACCCGCCGCGACGGCCGCTGGTTGTCAGCCGCGCTGCGATAACCCGGCCGTGTCGATCGCCGCCGCCGAGGTCCGCAATGCCGAGCGGGCAGCGCTCACCGCGGGATGGTCGCCGGTCCCGCGTCGATACGCCAGCAGTGTCCGCCGTTGCGTCGGCAGCGGCGTCAGCGTGACCTCGGGCGGGCAGGACAGCGCGCCGAGTTCGGGTACGAGCGCCACTCCTTGCCCCGCCGCGACGAGTGCCAGCACCGTGCCGAAGTCATCGGCATGATGACGAATCCGCGGCGTGAATCCCGCTGCCTGGCAGGCGCGCACGGTCATCGTGTGGCACAACGTATCGGGAGTGCCTGCGATCCAAGAGGTGTCGCGCCAGCTGGCCAGCGACTCGTCGGAAAGCGCGGCGAGATAAATGGTTTCCTCGAGCAGCGGCTCGGTGTCCAGCGCCGAATCCGGCTCGACGGGCACGTAGTCGTACTCCTGAACCAGCGCGACATCCAGCGTCTCCGCCCGCAACGCGGCCGGCGCGGTCGCCGGATCCAGTTCGGTGACCATCAATTCGAGCGCGGGATGATCGCGACTCAACGCGACCAGGGCGGGGGAGAGGATCGTCCGAACGGCAGTCGGGAACGCGCCGATGCGTAGCGTCCCGTTCAGGTCGGCCCGCGTGGTGGCCAGCTCGGCGGCCGCTTGTTCGAGCACCGCGAGGATCGTCTCCGCGTACTCGACCAGCGTGCGCGCGGCCGGGGTCAACGTGACCCGTCGCCCGGTCCGCTCCAGCAACGGCACACCGGCCTCCCGCTCGAGCGCGCTGAGCTGCTGGGATACCGCCGAGGGCGTATAGGCGAGCGCCTCGGCAACCGCCGCGATGGTCTCGCGGTGCGCCAGCTCGCGCAGCAGCCGCAACTTCCGAATATCGAGCATCAGTCAATCTTATGCTCGACTGTAGAAACGTGAACTGGACCTAACCGTTCACCGGCGTCAAGCTCGTATTCATGACGCTCGCAGGCTTATATGTCCCTCTGGTCACGCCGTTCACCGCCGACGGCGCGCTAGCCGCCGACGCGTTGGAAGGTCTGGCCCGCTCCGCCCTCACCGAGGGCGCGACCGGGCTGGTCGCGCTTGGCACCACCGCGGAGGCCGCTACCCTGACCGCCGTAGAACGCGCACTCGTCGTCGAGATCTGCGCGCGCGTGTGCCGAGAACTGAACGGCCAGTTGATCGTCGGCGCCGGCTCGAACTCCACGGCGGCCTCGATCGAAGCGGTCGCCGCGCTCAGCCCGCAGATCACCGCGGCGCTCACGGTCGTCCCGTACTACACCCGCCCGTCCGAGGCCGGCGTGCTCGCGCACTTCCAGGCCCTCGCCGCCACCAGCCCGGTGCCCCTCGTCATCTACAACATTCCGTACCGCACCGGCCGCATCCTCGGCGCCGAGACCCTGCGTCAGCTCGCCGAGCACCCGAACATCGTCGGCGTGAAGCACGCCGTCGGCAGCATCGACGACGCCACCATCGAGCTGATGGCCACGCGCCCAGCCGATTTCGCCGTCCTCGCGGGCGACGACCTCTACCTCTCGCCGCTGCTCGCCCTCGGCGCGGCAGGCGGCATCCTCGCCTCCTCGACCCTCGTCACCGGGTCGTTCGCGGCGCTGATCGACGCCTGGCACCACGGCCGGATCGATGAGGCTCGCGCCCTCGGTCACCGCCTGGCCGGCCTGTCCGCCGCGCTCTTCGCTGAGCCGAACCCCACCGTCATCAAGGCGGTCCTGGCGGCCCAGGGACGCATCCCCAGCCCGGCCGTCCGACTGCCGCTGCTGCCCGCGAGCGAGGCCACCACGATCGCCGCGCTGTCGGCTTTGGCAAATTCTTCTGCCGAATTGTCGGAGAAATTGCTGGTGTAGGAGGCGAAGAGGTGCAACGCTTAAGCGGTGACTCATCCTCCGGATAATCAGGCGACGGGGCCTGACCCTACCGCCGACAAACTGGACCCGGCGGTCTTGAAAGTAGCAGGCGTGGTCGTGCTCGGCGCGATCATGTCGATCCTCGACATCACCGTCGTCAATATCGCGCTCCCTACCTTCCAAGCCGAATTCGAGACGAGCTACGCCATCGCGGCGTGGACGATCACCGGCTACACGCTCGCGCTGGCCACCGTCATCCCGCTCACCGGGTGGGCGGCGGACCGGTTCGGCACCAAACGCCTGTACATGGCGGCACTGACCTTCTTCGTCCTCGGCTCGGTGCTGTGCGCCACCGCGTGGAACATCGAGTCGCTGATCGCGTTCCGCGTGATCCAGGGCATCGGCGGCGGCATGCTGATGCCGCTCGGCATGACGATCATGACGCACGCGGCCGGCCCGCAGCGCGTCGGCCGGGTGATGGCGGTGCTCGGCGTGCCGATGCTGCTCGGCCCGATCTGCGGCCCGATCCTGGGCGGCTGGCTGATCGAATTCCACTGGCAGTGGATCTTCTTGATCAACGTCCCGATCGGCGTCATCGCGCTGATCCTGGCCTACGTCGTGTTCCCCGCGGACAAGCCGGAACCGTCGGAGTCGTTCGACTTCCTCGGCATGCTGCTCGCCTCGCCGGGACTCGCGCTGTTCCTGTTCGGCGTCTCGTCCATTCCGGGTGAGGGCACGGTGCTCGCGACAAAGGTGTTGCTGCCGGCCATCATCGGCGCTCTGCTCATGGTGGCGTTCGTGTTCCACGCTCTGCGCACCGAGCATCCGCTGATCGACCTGCACCTGTTCCGCAACCGGTCGCTGACCTTCGCGGTGCTCACCATGGTGCTGTTCGCCATCGCGTTCTTCGGCGGGGCGCTGCTGCTGCCGACCTACCTGCAACAGGTCCGCGGCGAATCGGCGTTGCAGGCCGGATTGCTGCTCATCCCACAGGGTTTGGGCGCGATGGTCACCATGCCGGTGGCGGGCAAGCTGGTGGACAAGATCGGGCCGGGGAAGATCGTGCTGGTCGGCATCACGCTGATCGCGGTCAGCACGGTGTTCTTCACCCAGCTCACCGTGGACACCTCGTACCCGCTGATGCTGGGCGCGCTGTTCGTGATGGGCCTGGGCATGGGCTGCACGATGATGCCGATCATGACCGCGGCCATCCAGACGCTGAGCCATCAGCAGGTCGCCCGTGGTTCGACGTTGATGAACATCGTGAACCAGACGGCGGGTTCGATCGGCACCGCGACCATCTCGGTGGTGCTGACCAACTTCCTGAACAACAAGGAATTCGCCAAGCCGGCGATCGTGGCGAACGCCAATCCGGAGTTCGCCAGCAAGCTGCCGCCCGGCGTGCTGGAGACCGGATTGAGCCAGGCGTCAACGGCATTCAGCCACACCTACATCGTGGCACTGGTGCTGATCATCCTGACCCTGATCCCGGCGTTCTTCCTGCCGCGGACGAGGCCGAAGAATCCGGAGTTGACCGACGCGGTTGCGGCGGTACACGTTTGACCCCCGTGCGCCGAGATCGACTGCCCAGCAGCCGATCTCGGCGCACGACTATTATCCGGGCAGATCCTCGATCGTCGCCGCCTCGTTCCTGGACAGGTTGATGCCCAGGTTCGCCGCGGCCCGGTCGAGATCGTCGTCGTCGCCGTCGC
Organism: Nocardia colli; assembly: GCF_008704205.1. Classification (GTDB taxonomy): domain Bacteria; phylum Actinomycetota; class Actinomycetes; order Mycobacteriales; family Mycobacteriaceae; genus Nocardia; species Nocardia colli. The sequence continues at coordinate 43,331 of NZ_VXLC01000035.1, forward strand.
GCATCTCGATCGCGGCGCCGTCGGAAGACAGCACCTCGACGTTGAGGCACAGCGACTGGAGTTCTTTGAGGAGCACCTTGAACGACTCCGGAATGCCCGGCTCCGGAATGTTCTCGCCCTTGACGATCGCCTCGTAAACCTTGACCCGGCCCACGATGTCGTCGGACTTGATCGTCAGCAGCTCCTGCAGCGTGTACGCCGCGCCGTAGGCCTGCATGGCCCAGCACTCCATTTCACCGAAGCGCTGGCCACCGAACTGGGCCTTACCGCCGAGCGGCTGCTGGGTGATCATCGAGTACGGACCGGTCGAACGGGCGTGGATCTTGTCGTCGACCAAGTGGTGCAGCTTCAGGATGTACATGTAGCCGACCGCGACCGGGTACGGGAACGGCTCGCCGGAACGCCCGTCGAACAGGGTGGCCTTGCCGTCCGCGCCGACCATCACGTCGCCGTCGCGATTGGGCAGCGTGGAGCCGAGCAGTCCGGTGAGCTCTTCGTCGCGGGCGCCGTCGAACACCGGTGTCGCGATATTGCTGTTCGGGGGCGCGGACAGCAGTTCCGCCGGCAAGGTCTCGGCCCAGTCGGGCGTGCCCTTGATCTCCCAGCCGGTCTTGCCGATCCACCCGAGGTGGGTCTCCAAGATCTGGCCGATGTTCATCCGGCGCGGCACACCGTGGGTGTTCAGGATGATGTCAACCGGGGTGCCGTCCGGCATGAACGGCATGTCCTCGGTCGGCAGGATCTTGCCGATAACACCCTTGTTGCCGTGGCGACCGGCGAGCTTGTCGCCGTCCTGGATCTTGCGCTTCTGCGCCACATACACACGCACCAGCTCGTTCACACCGGGAGGTAGATCGTCGTCGTCCTCGCGCGAAAACACCCGGATACCAATGACTTTCCCGGATTGGCCGTGCGGCACCTTGAGCGAGGTGTCGCGGACCTCGCGTGCCTTCTCACCGAAAATGGCACGCAGCAAGCGTTCTTCGGGCGTCAGCTCGGTCTCGCCCTTCGGGGTGACCTTGCCGACGAGAATGTCGCCGTCGCGCACCTCGGCGCCGATCCGGATGATGCCGCGGTCGTCGAGGTCGGCGAGCACGTCATCGGAGATGTTCGGGATGTCCCGGGTGATCTCCTCCGCGCCCAATTTCGTGTCCCGGGCGTCGACTTCGTGCTCTTCGATGTGGATCGAGGTGAGCACGTCCTGCTCCACGAGGCGCTGGGACAGGATGATCGCGTCCTCGTAGTTGTGGCCTTCCCACGGCATGATCGCGACGAGCAGGTTCTTGCCCAGCGCCATCTCGCCGTTCTCGGTGCAGGGGCCATCGGCGAGTACCTGTCCCGCTTCGACTCTCGCGCCTTCGTCGACGATCGGCCGCTGATTGACGCAGTTGCCCTGGTTCGACCGGGCGAACTTGCGCAGACGGTAGCTCTTGCGCGTGCCGTCGTCGGCCATCACGGTGAGGAAGTCGGCCGAAACCTCCTCCACCACACCGGCTTTCTCGTTGACCACGACATCGCCGGCATCGATCGCCGCCCGCAGCTCCATGCCGGTGCCCACTACGGGTGCTTCGGAACGGATCAGCGGGACGGCCTGACGCTGCATGTTCGCACCCATCAGCGCACGGTTGGCGTCGTCGTGCTCGAGGAACGGAATCATCGCGGACGCGACCGAAACCATCTGGCGCGGCGACACATCCATGAGATCAACCTCGGTGGGCGGGACGAACTCGACCTCGTCGCCGAAGCGCCGCGCGAGCACCTTGCTGTCCAGCAGGCGACCCTGCGCGTCGACCGGGGAGTTGGCCTGGGCGCGGATGTAGCGTTCCTCTTCATCGGCGGTCATGTAGACGACCTCGTCGGTGACCTGACCGTCGACCACCGTGCGATACGGCGTCTCGATGAACCCGAACGGATTGACCCGGGCGAACACCGAAAGATAGCCGATCAGGCCGATACTCGGCCCTTCCGGCGTCTCGATCGGGCACATGCGGCCGTAGTGGCTGAAGTGGATGTCGCGGACCTCGATGCTGGCGCGTTCCCTGGACAGGCCGCCGGGTCCGAGGGCGGATAGGCGGCGCTTGTGGGTCAGACCGGCGAGCGGGTTGTCCTGCATCATGAACTGCGACAGCTGCGAGGTGCCGAAGAATTCCTTGATCGACGCGCTGACCGGGCGGATGTTGATCAGGGTCTGCGGCGTGATGGCCTCGATGTCCTGGGTCGTCATCCGTTCGCGGACCACGCGTTCCATGCGGGACAGGCCGATCCGGATCTGGTTCTGGATCAGCTCGCCGACCGTGCGGACGCGGCGGTTACCGAAGTGGTCGATGTCGTCGACGCCGATCGGCACCTCGGTGCCGCCCGCGGCGGTCATCGTCTTGTCGCCGCGATGCAGGTGGGCCAGGTATTCGATGACCGCGACCAGGTCGGCCTCGGTCAGCGTCGCCGAATCGATCCGCAGGCCCAGCTTCTTGTTGATCTTGTACCGTCCGACGCGGGCCAGGTCGTAGCGCTTCTCCTTGAAGAACAGATTCTCCAGCAGGGTCTGCGCGGACTCCTTGGTCGGCGGCTCGCCCGGACGCAACTTGCGGTAGATGTCCAGCAGCGCCTCGTCGGGGCCTGCCGTGTGATCCTTTTCCAACGTCGACATCATGATCTCGGAGAAGCCGAACCGTTCGACGATCTGTTCGGTGGTCCAGCCGAAGGCCTTGAGCAGCACGGTGACCGGCTGGCGACGCTTGCGGTCGATGCGGACACCGACGCTGTCGCGCTTGTCGATGTCGAACTCCAGCCAGGCCCCACGCGACGGAATGACGCGCGCGCTGTAGAGGTCCTTTTCGGTGGTCTTGTCGACGGATTGATCGAAGTAGACGCCGGGGGAGCGCACCAGCTGGGCGACGACGACGCGTTCGGTGCCGTTGATGATGAACGCGCCTTTGTCGGTCATCATCGGGAAATCTCCCATGAAGACCGTCTGGCTCTTGATCTCACCGGTGTTGTTGTTGATGAACTCCGCGGTGACGAACAACGGCGCCGCGTAGGTCATGTCCTTGTCTTTGCACTCGTCGATGGAGGCCTTGACCTCTTCGAAGCGCGGATCGGACAGCGACAGCGACATCGTGCCGGCGAAGTCTTCGATCGGGGAGAGTTCGGCGAGCACCTCTTCGAGCCCGCCGGCGGTGTTGTTCTCGCCGCGTGCGGCGGCGCGCGCCCGCCACTGCGGTGCGCCGATCAACCATTCGAACGAGTCGGTCTGTACGTCGAGCAGGCCAGGCACGTCGAGCGGCTCACGAATCCTGGCGAACGACACCCGCTTCGGGGCGCCGGGAATACCGGCAATTTCCTGGGCTGTAGTAGTGACTTTTTGGGACGAGACTGACACGGTGCGTCCTTCCGCGACCTCACACTGCTGATGAATTGCGTGTGGTCACCTACCCGAACGAAACTCGCACACTCACGATGAATGAACAGAGTGGGTTTGTGTGGGTCGGACAGGAGGCAGCCAGCGCAACGTCCCAAGTTACTCGCTGAATCTGCGCAGCACAATAGGCATTCGAGAATTGGGTTCACGTAGTAACCACGTCGAATGTTTTCGTCTATGGGAATAGTAACCCCGGGAAGTTCTCCGCGTCAAGACTTTCGGCGGAAATTCGCCGATTCGGCAGGTGGCGAATGGCGGAGCCTAGGTGTGTGCCTCGTTCAGGAAGTCCAGCACGAGCGGACCCGCGACGGCCCGGAACTCGTCGAAGTAGGCGTGCCGGGCGCCGGGGATCAGGTACATGCGGGCGTGCGGGATGCGCTCGGCGAGCAGCGGGGCGTTCGCGGCGGGATTGAAGCGGTCCTCGGTCCCGTGCACGATCAGGGTGGGAGTCGTGATGTCCGGCAAGGCATCCCAGGCATCGTGCTTGTTGCTGGCCATCAGGTGGCGGCGCTTGGCGTACGCGGGCATGGTGGGGTCGCCGAGGGTGTTGTACGGACCTTGGTTGTGCGCCAGCCACTCCGGGGTGTACATCAATTCCAGCAGGGCTTGCCGCGCCGCGTCCGGGTCGGGATCGATGAGCGACTGCCGGATCTCGGGACCGCGTTCGATGGCGTGTCTGCCGCCGGGGGAGGTGCAGCCGAGGATCAGCGCGGCCACCCGTTCGGGGTGACGGGCGGCCAGCCATTGGGCGACGCGACCGCCCATGGAGGTGCCGTAGGCGGCCGCCCGGTCGATGCCGAGGTCGTCGAGCACCGCGACCACGTCGTCGGCGAAACCCGTTGTGCTGTACGGCTCGTCGGGCTTGTCGCTGGCTCCGGTGCCGCGCCAGTCGAGGGTGATGGTGCGATACCGGGTCTCGAAGTCCGCGCGGATCCCGTCCCACCAGTGATGGTTGTTGGCTTGGCCGGCAAGCAGAATCAGCGGGTTGCCCGCCCCGGCGGTCTGGTACGCGAGGCGAACGCCGTTGGCGGCCTTGGCATATGGCATGGTGGCGTTCCTATCGAGTCGGTCGGTGGGTGGGGCGCAGGCCGTCGAGTACGAGTTCGAGGCTGCGGCGCCACGCGGGTGTTCCGGTGGCCTCGCCGAGCAGCGAGAGCGCCCAGATCAGGTGCACGACGTCGTCGTCGCTCGCGTCTGCGCGTACCGCGCCGGCTTTTCGGGCGCGCTCCAGCAGGGTCGACAGGTGCGACAACCCGCGATGGCAGGCCTCGGTCAGCTGGGCCGCGGCGGGATGGTCGCCGGTGAGCGCCTCCAGCAAGCCGCGGTCGGAGGTCATCTGACCCAGTAGTTCCTCGATGAATCCGCTGAACGCCACCCAAGCATCCGGCTCGCCCGCGGCTCGCACGGCGAAGTCATCGATGGCGGCGAGGCGGGGCGGCAGCAGCGCCTCGATGAGTGCGTCGCGGTGCGGGAAGTGGTTGTACAGCGTGCCGATGCTGACCCCGGCCCGGCGCGCGATCTCCTCCAGTGAGCCGTCGAGCCCCTGTTCGGTGAAGACGTCGGCCGCCTCGCGCAACAGCTTCTCGCGATTGCGGGCCGCGTCGCGGCGCATCGGTTTGGTCATGGGGTCCATCCTACAAAAGTCGAGGGGCTCCTCGATTTCGTGCTACTTTATGAAAGTGAGTACCCCCTCAATCTTTCCGAAGGAGATTCATGTCCACCACATCAACCGCAGTGATCGTCGGCGTCGGACCCGGGCTCGGCATGTCCATGGCCAGGCGTTTCGGCAGCGAGGGATATCGGGTCGCACTGGTGTCGCGCAACGGTGCGCGGCACGAGGGCTATCTGAAAGACCTTGCCGCGCAAGATATCGACGCGACCGCCTACGCCGCCGATGTCACCGATCGCGACCGCCTGAAAGCTGTTCTCGCCGAAATCGCCGGTGACGGCGACATCGAGCTGGCCTACTACGGCACGGGTCCGGCGCTGCAACCCGTGCCGATCACCGAAACGGACGCCGCCACAGCGCAATCCGCGTTCGAATGGGTCTGGCCCGCCATCGACATGGTGCACGAGGTGCTCCCGGCCATGCTGACGCGTGGCTCCGGCGCGCTGCTCTTCGCGGGCGGTCTGTCGAGCATCCGGCCCATGCCGATGCTCGGCCAGCTGGCCCTGCCGTCCGCGGCGATCCGCAATTACGCGATCACCCTCAACGCCGCCCTCGCCGACCGAGGCGTCTACGCGGGCACGCTCACCATCGGCGGTCTCATCGAACGCGGCGACATCCACGCCATGGTCTCCGCCGACCCGGGCCGATTCGGTTCGCCCGAGGGCCGCACGCTGAACCCCGACGATCTCGCCGCCACCGCCTGGGACATGTACCGCAGTCGTGACCGGGCCGAAGCGGTCTTCGACCTGTTCGGCGGCTGACCGACCGCGGGCTCACCCGTCGGTGAGGATTCGGGCGGCGGCGTCCAGGCCCTCGGTGGTGCCGACGATCACCAGCAGGTCGCCGGCGGCGAAGGTGAAATCCGGGCCCGGTGACGGGATCACCGCGCCGCCGCGCATGATCGCGACAATGGAAACCCGTGTCCGGGTGCGCATTTCGGTCTCGCCGAGCGGCCGATCGACGTAGGGGGAGCCGCCGAGGATGGAGAACTGGCGGGTGTTCACGCCGTCGAACTCGCGATGTTCCTCGCGCAGCTGAGCCACCAGCTGCGGGGCGCCCAGTAGATTGGCCAGCGCGGCCGCCTCCGACGCCGATAACGGGATCTGGTCGGTGGCCTCGGGATTGTCGGACTTGCTGACGATCAGGTAGATCGTGCCGTCCTTGTGATCGATGACGCCGATGCGGCGGCGAACGCCCTTGACCGGAAAGTCTTTGCGCACACCGATACCCGGCAGGCGCGTCACCTCAACGTTCACTCCTCCAGCGTAACCGCGTGTGCGGCCCGGGGTGTGACGTCGGTCATGACAACTAACCGATCGATCGTTCGTATTGTAGCTTGACGTTAGCTGACTCGCCGGGAGTCAGCGGGAAAGGTGCAGAACCGAGCGCATTGAGGAGATCGACGGTGACCGCTTCACACACGACGATTCGACCGTTGGCGCCGACCGAAGCGGTATATGTCGGCTTGGGATTGTTCGTCGGATACTCCGTTCAAGTGCGTGGTTCCCTGGGCGTCGCGGCGTTGTCCCAGGCGTTCGCCGCGCTGCGGCGGGCGTATCCGGTTCTCGGGTCCCGACTCGTGATCGACGAGCAGGGCATCGCGATAGTCGCCTCGCCCGCGCCGCCGGCGATCCGGGTATTCGACGACGAGGTCGCGTCCGTCCGCTACGGCACCGAGCTGGACGCGACCCGGACGGTCTGCGAACTCCACGTGGTGCGCGAGGGCGAGCGGGCGAATGTGACGTTGCTGATCCATCACAGCGTCGCCGACGGGCATCATTCGCTCGCGGTGCTGGCGGAATTCTGGTCGCTCTACACCGATTTCGTCGGCGGAATGGCGCGCCCGGCGGTGAAACGGCACGACTACCCGAGGTCGCTGGAGGCGTTGTACGCCGAGCGCGGCATCGATGCCGTCGATGCGCGGACTCCTGCTTTCGCGCCGACCGATGCGCCGGAGCTGGACGGCGGGCATCAACTCGTCGAATTGACCGACGTGCGCTGCCAACTCGACGAGACGCAGACCGCGGCCTTGGTCGACTACGGTCACCGGCAGGGCGCGACGATCAACAGCCTGGTGTCGGCGGCGATCCTGCTCGCCATCGCCGAGGTGCACGCGGTGCCGCTGCCCGAACTGCCCTACGCGTTTCTCGTCGAGCTCCGCTCGCGCCTCTCGCCGCCGGTGGCCTTCACCGCTGGCACGAACATCCTTGGCTATGGGCGGTTCATCACCGAGGGCGACTCGGCCGAGCTCGCGGACATCGCGCGGGCGATCGGCGCCCGGCTCGCCACGGATCTGGCCGCGCAGACGATCCACCACACCGCGGTGCAGGCGGCCGGAACCAAAGTCGCTGTGCTGCAAGAACTCCAGCAGGCTCCGGCCGCGGCACTCGCGACGAACTGGGGCAGGATTCCGGCCCTTCGCCATCCAGCCGCGCTCGAACTGGAGGACTTCTGGCCGCTGTTCCACATGGACGTGCCCACGCCGATCGACATCCCCGAGAATCCGACGCCGTTCTTCGTGATCACCGGCTTCGAGGGCCGGTTGAGCGTCGATCTGCTGGCCCCGGAACCGGGCGACGACGACCGCGCGATCGTCGCGGCACTGCGAGCCCGGCTAGAGGCGGCGGTTCAGTCCGCGGGACCCACGAGGTGATAGCGCACGGTCGGGCTCCACAGGAAGAACCCGTTCACCCCGGCCGCGTCCGCGGCGTCGATCTGCGCCCTGACCTCGTCGGGACCGTAGTCGACGCCGAGGCTGAAGTCCTGCAACCAGGGGACGACCTTGGCGGCGGTGCCCTGCGTCTGGGTGCGGAAGTCTTGGAGTGAGCGGTAGATGATGTCGTACGGCTGCGAATTCGGGTTGGCGACACCGTATTCGCCGGCATTCCAATGCGAGGGATACAGCATCGGTGCGATGTAATCGACGTACTTGGCCATCAACGGAATGTCTTGCGCGATCTCGTCGGGCCGGGTGGACGCTATGCCGAACACGGCGGCGCTCAGATCGGCGCCGGCGTCGTGCACGGGATCGCGGCTCTCATGCAGGAATTCGGCGATCGACACGGTGGGCGTGGTGGTCGAGCCGGGGAAATTCATCTGGGACAGCGCGCCGTCCGGGCGTCTGATGTAGTCGTACATGATCCCGTCGAAACCGAGCTTCGCCGCCTCGACCGCGAGATCGATGTTGTATCTGCGCATTTCGGGATTCGCGAAGTTGGTGAAGGCGATCGGACCGTACCTGCTGGAATACGGCCGGCCGGACGGAGTTTGGACGACCCAGTCCTGATGTCCGGCCTGCCACGCCCATTCGGCCATGGTCTTGTCGCGGAAGGCGACGATCCGGCCGACGACTCGAATGCCCATGTCGTGCAATTGGCGTAGTGCCGCGGGGGCGTCGTAGATCCGGGCGACGGCACCCGACTCCTGCGCCAGCGGCACCTGCGAGTCGTAGCCGACGACGCCGTCCTCGTCCTTGATGTCGAGCTGGACGGTGTTGATCCGCCCGTCGCGGCCCATGTTCAGCACGTCCTCGCGGAGGCCGTCGTCGGACCAGCCGTACGCGGTCACGTGTACCGCCTTGATCCGTGGCTGCTCCACGGCCGCCGTGATCGCCTGCGCGGCCTCGTTGCCCGCCGCGTCCACGGCGACCACCTGGGCGCCCGTGTGCGCGCGGGACATGGCGATCTCGAACGTGCCGTCGCCGGCCGGCGTCACGGCCTGGGTGCCGACCGACACGCGCTCGGCCCCTTCGGCTTTGCCGCGCACGGTGACCGGCTGGCGGTAGGAGGTCACACCCGTCGGCTGGGTCAGCGTCAACGCGGGCGGCTCGTTGTCGACCGTGAACGTCTTCGACACGCCCGGACCGGTGCGCAGGAAACCGAGGAAGTTCGGCGGGATCTCGGCGGTGAACTTGTGCTCGCCGTCGGGCAGCGCTCCCGGCCGGTAGACGACGGTATTGCCGTCGACCGTGCCGGAGACCGGCGCACCGTCGAGCGAGAGCCGCATGGCCGCGGGGTCGTAGGCACCCGCGTCGACTCGCAAAGTCATGGTGGACAACGTCGTTGCGCCGACCAAATTGTTCGGCAGCCCGGTAACGGTCAGGCCCCGGGGTTCGGTGCGCACCCAGCTCAGGGTGACGGAGGCGATGAGAATCAATGAGACGGAGATAACCAGGACCGCCGCCAACCGCCGGTGTCCTGTAACGCCTAGTCTTTCTAGCAACGCGCACACCAACTTTCGTCAGAAGATCGCTCAACTATCGCGGGTTCGGCCCGCGCCCGTCGCTACTTTGCCCGAGTTCCTTACACAACGAAATGGTCTGGCTCGCGTACTGTTCGCACGGTGGCGAAGAACGCGACTATCTGTGTTCGAGTTATGTTGTCGGTGCTGGTGTCGACGGCCGCGGCGTGTGCCGCGAACCCCGGCCCGGCCAATCTCGCGGGCCCGATGGAGAGTTCGCCGCCATCGGTGCGTCCCGCACCAGATCCGGCCGCGGTCGCGGCCAATGAACTGGGTGTGGTGCCCGTGCTCATGTATCACCAACTGGCGGCGGCGCCGGACAGCGAATATGACCAGACGCCAGCGAAATTCCGCGCCGAACTCGAGCGGATATACCGGGAGAACTACCGTCCGGTGACCACGGCCGCCTATGTTTCCGGCGCTATCGATCTGCCCGCCGGCGCGCATCCGGTGGTGCTGACCTTCGACGACTCGACGCTGAGCCAGCTCGCGTTCACCGCCGACGGCAAGGTCGCGCCGGACACCGTGGTCGGCATCCTCGAGCAGTTCCGGACCGAGCATCCCGATTTCGCGCCGACCGCGACGTTCTACGTCAACAATCAGCCGTTCGGTGACGACCCGCGCGCCCTGTCCTGGTTGGCCGCACACGGATACGAGATCGGCGCCCACACCGCGACCCACGCGAACCTCGCCCAGCTCGACCGCACCGGAGTGCAGCGCGAGCTGGCGGACAACGTCCGCGCGATCGGGTCGGCGGCACCGGGCCGGGTGCGGACGATGGCGTTGCCGCTCGGTATCTCCCCGTCCGACCGGAGCCTGGCCACCGCGGGCAGCTGGGACGGGACAAGCTATGCGTTCGAGGCGGTGATGCTGGTCGGGGCCGAGCCCGCCCCGTCGCCATACGGTGATCTGGATGCCACGGCGATTCCCCGGATTCGTTCCGGCAGAACAGCAGTCGACTTCGACTCGACCTACTGGCTCGATCGGCTCGCCGCGAATCCGGAGCAGCGCTATACCTCGGACGGCAATCCACAGCAGATCTCTTTTCCGGCGCGCCTGTCCGGGACGCTGAACCCACGGTGGTCGGTTCAGGCCAGGCAGTACTGATCGGAAAGTGCGCAAGGTCGGCCGCACCGGAGTGCGGCCGACCTAGATGCGGGTTCAGTGCCTCACCGCGGCGAGCTGGCCGCTAGTTGTTCGAGGACGGCGACCATTTGGTCGATCTCCTCGCAGGTGTTGTAGAAGGCGAACGACGGACGCACCGTCGCCTCCAATCCGAGGCGGCGCAGAATCGGCTGAGCGCAATGGTGGCCCGCCCGAACAGCGATGCCCTTCTCGTTCAACGCCTTTCCGACCTCGATCGGCTCGTACCCGGCCATCACGAACGACAGCACGCTCGCCTTCTCGGCGGCGGTACCTACCAGCCGGATACCGCGCACCGCGGCGACCCGCGGGGTCGCGTACTCGAGCAATCCATGCTCGTAGCGGGCAATGGCGTCCATGCCGATGCCCTCGACATATTCGATCGCGGCGCCGAGACCGACTGCGTCCGCGATGTTTCCGGTACCGGCCTCGAATCGACCGGGAGGCGGCCGGAACAGCGAACGTTCCAGCGTGACGTCGCTGATCATGTTGCCGCCGCCCTGCCAGGGCGGAACGTCTTGCAGTATCTCGGATTTTCCGTAGACCACGCCGATTCCGGTGGGGCCGAACAGCTTGTGGCCGGAGAACACGAAGAAATCGGCGCCGATCGAGCGCACGTCGATCCTGGTGTGCGGCACCGATTGCGCCCCGTCGACCAGGGTGACCGCTCCGGCGCGCTGCGCCTCGGCGACGATCTCGCGCACCGGGGTGATGGTGCCGAGCGCGTTCGAAACATGGGCCACCGAAACGAGTTTGGTGCGATCGGAGAGCAGCTTGGTGTACTCGCCGAGCATCAGCTCGCCGTTGTCGTCTACCGGAATGACCTTCAGCACCGCGCCCGTCTCGGCGGCCAGCATCTGCCACGGGACGATGTTCGCGTGGTGCTCCAGGTGCGAGATGATGATCTCGTCGCCTTCGCGAATGTGCTTGCGGCCCCAGGTCTGTGCGATCAGGTTGATGCCCTCGGTCGCGCCGCGGACGAAGATGATCTCCTCCGCCGAGGACGCGCCGATGAACCGGGCCACGATGTCGCGGGCCTGCTCGTAGGCATCGGTGGACCGAGCTGCCAATTCATGGGCGGCCCGGTGGATGTTGGAGTTCTCGTGCTCGTAGAAGTACGAAATGCGCTCGATCACCGCGCGCGGCTTCTGCGTGGTCGCCGCGTTGTCGAACCACACCAGCGGATGGCCGTTCACCTGTTCCCGCAGGATCGGGAAGTCGTTGCGCACCGCGTAGACATCGAACGGCGGATGCGCGTCGGGCAGGTGAGCCGACGCCACCGGTGCGGTCGGCGCCGCGGCCGAGTCCAGGAAATAGAAGCTCGGGGCGGCGGACGGTTGCATACCGGCATCGGGAAAGCGTTGCGGTGACAGCACTTCGCGCAACGACGGCAGAGCGGTGAGGAACGGGTCGTTGTGTATTCCGGCGGTACTCACGGGCGAGTGCGCGGGCCGGCCTGCGGCGTCGGCCATCGGCACGTCACGTCCCCAGCCCGGCACCGACGGTTCCGGCGTACTGCCGCCGGGCGGAGTGGTGCCTGAAAACCCTTGTGCACCAGACGTCGATCCGCCAGTGGGCGCGGTGCCGTTGATACCCGGCACCGAAGGCTCGGGAGTGCGCCCGCCGGGTGGCGCGGCGCTCGAAACACCCTGTGCGCCTGACGATGCCGCCTCCGGTGTATGCCCACCCGGATGCGCGGCACCGGAAAACCCCGGCGCCCCAGCCGCTGTCGCCGTCGGCACCGGCGAAGGCGCCGGCACGTTCGGCGGTGAGGTCGGCATATCCGGCTGCACCATGCTCACGCCCATCGGCGCGGCGGGCGAACCCGCCGCGGCCGACGGCAGCGCCGAGAAGAACGCTCCGGCAAGGCGATTCAGCGTCGCCTCGTCCGGCAGCATCCACTCGGCGCCACCGTCGTCCGCTGGGCGCGAGATGTCAGCTCCGGTAGGTCGGTGCGTAGTCATGGAACTTGCCCACCTCGGCTCCGTCGAGCACTGCCACCGCATCGTCGGTCAGGATCGCCAGCGAGCAGTACAGCGACACCAGATATGACGCGATCGCGCTGCGATCGATACCCATGAACTTCACCGACAGGCCCGGTCCCTGCTCACCGGCCAGCCCGGGCTGATACAGACCGACCACACCCTGCCGGGCCTCGCCGGTGCGGATCAGCACGAACTTGGTCTTCCCGCGCTCCACCGGAACCTTGTCCGACGGAATGATCGGAATCCCGCGCCAGGTCAGGAACTGCGACCCGAACATGCTCACGGTCGGCGGCGGCACACCGCGCCGGGTGCATTCCCGGCCGAACGCGGCGATGCCCTGCGGGTGGGTGAGGAAGAAGCCGGGCTCCTTCCAGACCTTGGTGAGCAGATTGTCCAGGTCGTCCGGCGTGGGCGGCCCGGCGATCGTCGAGAGACGCTGCGTCTTCGTGGCATTCGCGATGAGACCGTAGTCCGGGCTGTTGATCAGCTCGCCCTCTTGGTGCTCCTTGATTGCCTCGATGGTCAGCCGCAACTGTTGAGCAATCTGATCGTGCGGGCTCGAATACAGATCCGAGACACGGGTGTGCACGTCGAGAATCGTGTGCACGGCCTTGAGGCGGTACTCCCGTGGGTCTCGCTCGTAGTCGATAAAGGTCTCCGGCAGCGGAGACTCGTCGAAGTTATCGCACTGAATATCGACGGTTTGTTCGTGCGTGACCCGGTTACGCCGGTAGATACCGGCTTCGACGGGCACCCAGTTCAGCAGATGGACCAACCACCGAGGGGTGATCGACTCCATCTGCGGAACGGACTTTGTTGCATTGGCGAGTGTCCGGGCAGCTTCATCGCCCAGTGCCACCGGCCGGGGAACAGCTTTCGTCATCGAACCACCTTGGGATCGGCAAATCCACCGTTACCAGCTCGCCCATGCTAGCCCCTGTCTCCCGAACTGCCCGGATAGACCCTATTGCCCGCCTTGCGCCGCGTGCCGCGCCTTTGTTGTCGCGCTCAGCGGGTGGTGCGTTCGCCGCCGTTGACCGCCAAGACTTGGCCCGTCACCTGCCGCGCCGCGGGCGAGGCGAGGTAGTGAACCGCGGCGGCGATGTCCTCGGGGACGCCGGCGCGGCGGGTGTGCGCCGCGGCGATGAGCGAGTCGCGCCGCTCGTCGGTCAGCTTGTCGCGGAAGAACTCCGTGGCGGAGATGTAGCCGGGGGCAACGACATTCGCGGTGATGCCGCGCGGTCCCAGCTCGGCGGACAGTTGCGTGTTCCAGGAGGCGAGTCCGGCCTTGGCGGCGCCGTAGGCACCCGCGCCCTTGTCTGCGGCGATCGAGCCGATGTTCACCACGGCGCCGGGAGCGGCCAGCCGGTCGCGCAGGGCCGTGGTCATCAGCACCGCGCTGATCAAGTTGGCGTCCAGGTTGGTTCGCCAGGCGGCGGCCACGCTGCGCAGGTCGGCCGGCGCATCCTGGTCGAAGTCGGTGTTGCCGCCCGCGTTGTTGACCAGCACGTGGATCTCGTGGGGGAGCCGGTCGACCAGCGCTTCGATCTGGGCCGGATCGGTCGCGTCGCAGACCTGTGCCGTGACGCCGAGTTCCGCGGCCGTCGCGTGCAGCGGCTCGGGCCGGCGGCCGGTGATCACCACTGTGTCGCCCGCGGCCGCGAAGATCTGCGCGATGGCCCGCCCGATTCCGGTGGCTCCGCCGGTTACCACGATGTTCCGCCCCATGGCGCACTCCTTGATCGAGGACATGTCGAGTAGATTTAGACCTAAACGTACTCATCGTTTAGACCTAAACGCAACCGAGGAGTGGCATGGACGAGAACGACCCGGTCGACGCGATCGCCCTCGCCTGGCTCCGGGAGCGGCCGGGTACGCCGGTCGACGGCATCGGCGTCGTGACCCGAATATGGCACTTGGCCAAGGCTTTCGGCGACGACCGCCGCCGAGTACTGGCGGTGGAAGACACCGACGCGGCCACCCTCGATCTGCTCAGCGTGCTGCGCCGCAGTGGTTCGCCGTATCAATTGACCACTCGGGAACTCAGGGACCGCACCATGCTCACCGCGGGCGCGATCTCTCAACGGGTCGCGCGTGCGGAGGGGGAGGGTCTGGTCACCAGAGCGCCGCTGGACGACGGTTCGCGTGCGGTCGTCGTCTCGCTGACCGCCGCGGGCCACGCCATGATCGAGCGATTGGTCGACCATGTATTGGGGCGCGAGTACGACTTGCTCTCCGCCCTGACCGCGGAACAGCAGGCCGACCTGACGGAGCTGCTTCGAATCCTGCATCAGGACCTGATGACCCGACTCGGCACCCACAAGGTCACGCAGGTCGGCTCCGACGACGCCTGAGCACGCGAAAGCTGTTGTGTGTCAGCGCAAGGCGAGCGCGAGGAAGAAGTCGACGCGGTCTTCGAGGCGCGAGAGGTCGCGTCCGGTCAGTTCCTCGATGCGCTGGATGCGATACCGCAGAGTGTTGACGTGGACGTGCAGCAGATCCGCACACTTGGTCCACGACCCGGAGACCTCGAGGAACGTTTCCAAGGTATGCACGAGGTCGGCCCGATTGTCCTGGTCGTAGGTGGTGAGCGGGTCGAGCAGGCGGAGCCGGAACATGCGGCGCACCTCGTCGGGGACCGAGGCGAGCAGCAGCATGTGGGTAGCGAGTTCGTCATGGCCGACGACGCTGGCGGGTTGTAGTCGGCCCGCCGCCATGCGACGCGCGTAACGGGCTTCCTCCACGGCACCGCGCAGGCCCTCGCCATCGACGACACCGCTGACGCCGACGGATAGTCGGCTGCCGCGTAGCCCGGGCTCCAAAGCGGTTACCGCGCGGTTGATTTCGTCGATCACCGGAGTATCCGGTCCGGCCGGGATCAGCGCGATCGCCTCGCCGTCCACCACGCCCGCGGCCGGCCTTCTGCCGTACAGGATTTCGCGCAGCAGCACGCGTAACTCGCCGGGCCGCAACGTGTCATCGGCGGCGGCCGCCACCGCGATGTAGGTCTCCGCGGGCCCGAGCCCGGTGAGTTCCAACCGCGAGATGATCTCGGTCGGCTTGGCATCGGACACGATCAACTCGATGAGTTCCTGAGCGAGCCGCCCCTCGGCGCTCTGCCGGTCGTCCTGGCGAGCCCGTTCCAGCGAGACAACGGCCGCGAGCTCGCCGGCCAGCGCGCGACGCTCCTCGGGCCATTCGGTGTAGTCACCTTCGAAGACCAGGAACCAGTCCGCGGCCCGCGAGGTCCGGTGCTCATCGACCGCGAACAGGGAAAACCGGCTGCCACCGTGCAGAAATGCCAGCGGCAGCCGCCGAGCGCTGAGAAACGCGGTGGTCACCTCGACCGGCGGCGGCGTGCCCGGCCCGGCCACGGCCCGTCCGGTCGAGGACACCACCCAACATCGCATGCCCAGATCGCGTTCGATCAGTTCCAGCACCGAACCGAGCCCCGCGCCGGAAACCAGCTGCCGGTGCCGATCCAGGATCGCGGTCAGATCCGCCGCCCGCCCGGTCGACAGATTGCGGGTGATCTGCTCGGTGACCGCGGCGAACGCGACCGTCTCCGGCACCCGGAACAGCGGAATCCGATGCTTACGGCAGGCCTCGACCACGTCCGGTGGCGCACCGCCGTATCTGGCGTCACCCGCGGCCATCCCCGCCACTCCGGCCTGGGCCAGCGCGCGCACGAACACCTCGCTGTCGGCGGGATCATGCCGCCACTGCAAGCCGGTGAGCACGAGCTCCCCGCCGGACAGGTAGCGACCAGGATCGAGCATGTCCGTGGTCACCACCCAGCGCACGAACCGGTCCAGCTCTTCCTCGCCGGTGACGAGTTCCAGTCCCAGGTCCGCCATGGTCAGCAGTGATCGAAGGCGCACGCTGCGAAGGCTAACAGTCGCACCCCTGGTAAACGCCCTTGGACATTCGCACAAAGAGTTGGGTGTGAACTGGCGCACAGTTCAGATTTCTCGTTTCTAGCTGCGGTTCTCCTCGGCGGGTGTACTTGCGGAACAGATTGGCGAACCCCGACAGGAGGTCAGATGGCAGGCGACATCGGATGGCTCAACTCGCTGCCACCGGACCGGGCCGAGCAGGAATTGCTGACCTGCTGCGCGTCCCGGCAGTGGGCGCAGAAGGTGGCGGCGTCCCGGCCCTATCCGGATGCCGGGAGTGCCACCGCCGCGGCGGTCGCCGGCGTGTGCGAGCTGAGTTGGCCCGATGTCGAGGAGGCGCTGTCCGCGCATCCGCGCATCGGCGACCGGGCCAAGGCGGAGTTGTCCGAGCGGGAGGCGGCGTGGTCGCGCGGCGAGCAGTCCGGCGCCGCGGGCGCCGACCTCGCCGTGCGCACGGAGCTCGCGGCGGGCAACCTGGCCTACGAGGAGCGCTTCGGCCACGTCTTCCTGATCCGCGCCACCGGCCGCAGCGCCGAGGAGATGCTCACCGAGCTGCGCAAGCGCCTGGCCAACTCCGAGCTGGACGAGCGGATCAAGGTGCAGAGCGAACTCGCGGACATCACCCGGCTGCGCGTGCGAAAACTGCTGGGGGACAAGTGAGTCTGTCCACGCACGTGCTGAACGCGGTGACCGGGCGTCCGGCCGCCGGGCTACGGGTCCGGCTGTCCAGCGCCGACGGCACCGTGCTCGCCGAGCGCCACACCGACGACGACGGCCGGATCAAGGACCTGCCCGCGCCCGAAACCGGCACGCACCGGCTGACTTTCGACACCGGCGAGATCAGCCCCTTCTACCCCACGGTCGCCATCGACTTCACCGTCGCCGACCCGGCGGCGCACTACCACGTGCCGCTGCTGCTCAGTCCGTATTCCTACTCCACCTATCGAGGTAGCTGAACAATGTCGATCAAGCTCGGACCGAACCGATATGGCAAAGCGGAGACCCATGTCGTCAGGGTGACGAAAAACGGTGGCGTGCACGAGATCCGGGATCTCAACGTCGGGGTGGCGCTGTCCGGCGACATGGACGACGTGCACCTGACCGGCGACAACGGCGCGGTGCTGACCACCGACACGCAGAAGAACACGGTCTTCGCCTTCGCCAAGGAGCACGGCATCTCCTCGCCCGAGGCGTTCGGTGTGCTGCTGGCCCGGCATTTCGTCGATTCGCAGGCGACCATCCACCATGCGCGGGTCAGCGTCGAGGAGTACGCCTGGGAGCGCATCGTGCTCGGCGGCGGCAACGAGCAGCACTCGTTCGTCCGCTCCGGCCAGGAGGTGCGCACCGCGCGGGTGCACTACGACGGCGAAAAGGCTTGGGTCGTCGCGGGTTTGCAGGGTCTGGTGGTGCTCAACTCGACCGGTTCGGAGTTCCACGGGTACCTGAAGGACAAGTACACGACGCTGAAGGAAGCCCACGACCGCGTGCTCGCCACCGAGGTCAACGCGGAGTGGCGGTTCACCGGCGAGCCGGGCGACTGGGACAAGACCTACCGCGAGGCCAGGCAGGCGCTGCTGGAGGCGTTCGCCGAGACCTACAGCTACTCGTTGCAGCAGACGCTGTACGCGATGGGCGAGCGAGTGCTCAACGCCTGCCCCGAGATCGGTGAGGTCCGGCTGTCGCTGCCCAACAAGCACCACTTCACCGTCGACCTGTCCGCCTTCGGTCTGGACAACGACAACGAGGTGTTCTACGCCGCCGACCGCCCGTACGGCCTGATCGAAGGCACCGTGCTGCGCGAGGACGCGCCCGCGGCCGGCCCGGCGTGGGAGTGACGATGGATTTCCTGCGACCCACCAGCTGGGCGGACGCCCTGGACATCAAGTCCGGCCGCCCGGACGCCACCCCGATTCAGGGCGGCACCGACATGATGGTCGAGCTGAACTTCGACAAGGGCCGTCCGAGCGCCCTGCTCGACCTCAACCCGTGCCGGGAGTTGTTCGAGTACCAGGAGATCGACGGCAAGATCCGCATCGGCTCCGGCGTGCCGTACGTGCGGATCATCAACCGGCTCGGCAATCAGCTGCCCGGTCTGGCGCAGGCCTCCCGCACGGTCGGCTCGCCGCAGATCCGCAACCGCGGCACGGTCGGCGGCAACCTCGGCGGCGCCTCGCCGGCCGGTGACGCGCATCCCGCGCTGCTCGCGGGCAACGCGGTGGTCGAGGTCGAATCCGCGGCCCGCGGCACCAGGATGATCCCGATCGACGACTTCTACATCTGGGTGCGCAAAAACGCCTTGGAGGCCGACGAACTGATCAGCGCCGTCTGGCTGCCGCCGGCCGAAGGGCCGCAATACTTTTCGAAGGTCGGCACGCGCAACGCCATGGTGATCGCGGTGTGCTCGTTCTCGATCGCGCTCTACCCGAGCAACGGGACGGTACGGACCGGCATCGGCTCGTCCGGGCCGACCCCGTTGCGCGCCGAGCCCGCCGAGGAATTCCTGGCCACGCAGCTGCCGTGGCACGATCCCGCACCGCTCACCGACCGGGTGCTGCGCGAGTTCGGCACGCTCGTCTCCGCCGCCGCGAAGCCGATCGATGACGTCCGCGGCACCGCGGACTACCGCAAACACGCCCTCTCGGTGCTGGCCCGCCGCACCCTGGGCTGGGCATGGACGGACTACCTGACAGAAAGGAAGGCAGCCTGATGCGCGTGACCTTCGACGTGAACGGCTCCACGGAGACCGTCGACGACGTGTGGGAGGGCGAGAGCCTGCTCTACATGCTGCGCGAGCGGATGGGCCTTCCGGGTTCCAAGAACGCCTGCGAGCAGGGTGAATGTGGTTCCTGCACGGTCTATTTGAACGGCACGCCGGTGTGTTCCTGCCTGGTCGCGGCCGGGCAGGCCGAGGGCTGTTCGGTGCGGACGGTCGAGGGCCTGGCCAAGGGCGCGAAGCTGGATCCGATGCAGCAGGCGTTCGTCGAGGCCGGCGCGGTCCAGTGTGGTTTCTGCACACCGGGTCTGATCGTCCAGGCGCACGACCTGATCGAGCACAATCCCGAACCCTCCGACGCGGAGATCCGCGAGGCGCTGGCCGGAAACCTTTGCCGTTGCACCGGATACGAGAAGATCCTCGACGCCGTGCGGCTCGCGGCAGCGCGAAAGGCGGGGGCGCGATGAGCAAGGTCGTCATCGAAAACGCTTATATCGCACCGGTGGTCGGCCCGGAGATCGCCTCCGGGTATCTGGTGATCGCGAACGGCCGGATCGAATCGCTCGGCGCGGGACCGGCGCCCATCGTGCCGGACGCGCAGCGCATCGACGGCACCGGCTGCCTGGTCACCCCCGGTCTGGTCAACACCCACCATCACCTCTACCAGTGGGCGAGCCAGGGGCTGTTCCAGGATTCGACGCTGTTCGAATGGCTGACCGGGCTCTACCGGCTCTGGGCGGGCATGGACGCCGACGTCGTATACGGCGCGGCGTCAGCGGGATTGGGCTGGCTGGCGCTGACCGGCTGCACCACCAGCAGCGATCACCACTACGTATTCCCGAAGGGCCGCGGCGACCTGTTCGACGCCGAGGTCCGGGCCGCGCACGAGCTCGGCCTCCGGTTCCACCCGTGCCGCGGCTCGATGGACCGCGGCCAGTCCGACGGCGGCCTGCCGCCGGACGAGGTGGTCGAGGACCGCGACGAGATCCTGCTGAACACCGCGGAAACCATCGACAAGTACCACGATCCGTCGTTCGACTCGATGCTGCGGGTCGCGGTCGCGCCCTGCTCGCCGTTCTCGGTGAGCGAGGGGCTGATGACCGACGCGGCGCTGCTGGCGCGCACCAAGAACGTCCGGCTGCACACCCACCTCGCCGAGACGCTCGACGAGGAAGAGCACTGCCGCGAGCAGATGGGTTGCACGCCGGTCGAATACATGGAGAAGCTCGGCTGGCTGGGCGAGGACGTGTGGTTCGCGCACGCGGTGCACCTGCACGACGCCGATATCCGCCGCTTCGCCGAGACCGGCACCGGCTCGGCACACTGCCCCAGTTCCAACGCTCGCCTCGGTGCCGGCATCGCCCGGGTCTCCGAGTTGCTGCGGGCCGGTGCGCCGGTCGGCCTCGGCGTCGACGGCGCGGCGTCGAGCGAACTGACCTCGATGGCGGGGGAGATGCGCCAGGCCATGCTGTTCCAGCGGGCCGTGCACGGACCCACCGCGCTCACCGCCCGGCAGGCGCTGGAGATCGGAACCCTCGGCGGCGCCCGCAATCTCGGCCGTCAGCAGGAACTCGGCAGCCTGGAGGTGGGCAAGCTCGCCGACATCGCGATGTGGCGGGTGGACGGTTTCCGGGCCGCGGTCGAGGATCCGGTGTGCGCGTTGGTCTTCGGGCCGACGCCGCCGCTGGCGCGGTTGCTGGTCGGCGGTCGGACGATTGTAGAAAACGACGAACTGCGCACGGTGGCGCACGACGCGGTAGGCCGAGCCGGCGCTGCCGCTCGGCTACGGCTCATGCGAGGGCAGGCATGACCACGTCGCGCCTGCGAGAGGAGAAGCGATGACCACCGCACGCACCACCCGGTTCCCGAGCGAGGTCGCCGCGCCGGGCAAGGGCGGCATCGGCGAGAGCCCGCTGCGCCCCGACGGCACGCTGAAGGTGAAGGGCGAGTTCGCCTACGCCTCCGACCTGTGGATGGACGGCATGCTGTGGGGCGCGACGCTGCGCAGCCCGCATCCCCGCGCCCGCATCGTCAGTATCGACATCAGCCAGGCGCTCGCGCTGCCCGGCGTGTTCGCCGTGCTCACGCACGAGGATGTGCCCGGCCGCAACGTCTACGGTCTCGACCACACCTGGGATCAGCCCGTGCTGGCCATCGGCGAGGTCCGTCATCACGGCGAACCGATCGCGCTCGTCGCCGCGGACCACCCGGAGATCGCGCGCCGCGCCATGGACGTGATCGCCATCGAGTGGGAGGTGCTGACGCCCATCACCGATCCGCTCGCGGTGGTCGCCGACCCCGAGGGCAACAAGGTGCAGGAACGTGGCGGCATCGCCCGGCACCAGCCGGTCCGGGTCGGCGACATCACGGTCGGGCGCGCGCTGTCCGATGTGGTGGTCACCGGCGAGTACGAGGTCGGCATCCAGGACCAGGCGTTCCTCGGTCCGGAGGCCGGTCTGGTCGCGCCGGGCGAGGACGGCGGGCTCGACTTCTACGTCGCCACTCAGTGGATGCACAACGACCTCAAGCAGATCGGCCCCTGCCTCGGCCTGCCCGACGACAAGATCCGGATGACGCTGGCCGGTGTCGGCGGCGCGTTCGGCGGCCGCGAGGACCTGTCGATGCAGATCCACGCCGGCATGCTCGCGCTCTACACCGGCAAGCCGATCAAGATGATGTACAACCGCGAGGAATCCTTCTTCGGGCACGTGCACCGGCATCCGGCGCAGATGCGCTACGAGTACGGCGTGACCCGGGCCGGGAAGATCGTGTTCGCCGAGGTGCAGATCGTGCTGGACGGCGGCGCCTACACCTCCGCGACGCTGAACGTCACCGGCAACGCGTCCTCGCTCGCGGTGGGGCCGTACGAGATTCCGCATATCAAGATCGACGCGTACGGCGTGTACACGAACAATCCGCCGTGCGGCGCGATGCGTGGATTCGGTGCGGTGCAAGCGTGTTTCGCGCACGAGTCGATGATGGACAAGGTCGCGGAGGCGCTCGGGCTCGACCCGATCCATGTGCGTCAGGTGAACGCGGTGTCGCAGGGCTCGAAGCTGGCGACCGGGCAGATCGTGCACGCGCCGATGCCGATGGCCGAAATGCTCGCTCAGGCACGGGATATGCCGCTGCCGGCGGCGCTGGACGCCTCGGACATCCGGAACCTGCCGGGCGGTGCCTCGCAGACCACGCACGGCGAAGGCGTTGTGCGCGGCATCGGTTACGGCGTGGGGATCAAGAACATCTGCTTCTCCGAAGGTTTCGATGACCTCTCGACCGCCCGCGTGCGGCTGGAAGTCATCGGCGGAGAGCCGGTTGCGCTGGTGCACACCGCGGCCGCCGAGGTCGGGCAAGGACTCGTCACCGTCGAAGCGCAGATCGCGCGTACCGAACTCGGCATCGAACGGGTGACCATCCACCCGGCCGACAATCAGGTCGGCGACTCCGGTTCTTCCTCCGCCTCCCGGCAGACCTATATGACCGGCGGCGCGGTGAAGGCCGCGTGCGAGGCCGTGCGGATGCGCGTACTCGCCCTCGCCCAAGGACGTTTCGGCGCGACCCGCGGACTCCAGCTGGTCGGTGGCAAGGTCGTCTCGCGCACCGGCGAGGTCTACGCCGCGATCGTAGACCTGCTCGGTGACGAGATCATCGAGGAGACAAGGGAATACCACCACAAGCCGACCACCGGCATGGACCCCGTGACCGGTCAGGGCAACAGCCACACCCAGCTCGCCCTCTGCGTACACCGGGCCGTGGTGGATATCGACACCGAACTCGGCCTGGTCAAGGTCGTCTCGCTCGACGCCGTGCAAGACGTCGGAAAGATCATGAACCGCCTGTCGCTGGAGGGCCAGATCCACGGCGGCTCCGCCCAGGGCCTCGGGCTGGCGGTCATGGAGGAAATTCAAGTCCGCGACGGAAAGGTGCTCAACCCGTCCTTCACCGACTACCTGATCCCCACGATTCTCGACATGCCGCCACAGCGGCTGGAGATTCTCGAAAACGCCGACCCGCACGCCCCATACGGGCTGCGCGGCGCCGGAGAGCCACCCACGCTCTCCTCGACCCCCGCGATCGTCTCGGCCATTCGGGACGCATGCCGATCCGCGGGCGGAACCGTGCATATCAACCGAGTGCCGGTGCGTCCGGAAGACATCATCCGGAGCAGTTGATCAACAGGGGCTCCGACCCCACAACAGAACCGAACCACGCGATCCGGCCGGCACGGCCGGTTCGTAGGTCGGCTATGCCCAAGGGAGGGCACGCCATGACCCAAGTCCAGACCCACTCCTCCGTCCCGGAGCCGGTCACCGGAAGGTCGCCGCTCGACCGCTTCTTCCGGTTGAGTGCACGCAATACCACCATCTCCCGCGAAATCCGCGGCGGCATCACCACTTTCGTAGCGATGGCCTACGTTATCCTGCTCGTCCCGCTGATCATCGGCGGGGTGCAGGACATCGACGGCAACACCCTCAGCATCGCCCAGCTCACCACCGCGACCGCGTTCTCGGCCGGGCTCAGCACCATCCTGATGGGTCTCGTCGGCAACGTCCCGCTCGCCTTGGCGGCCGGCCTCGGCGTCGTCCCGGTGGTCGCCTTCCAGGCGGCCCCGCACATGACCTGGCCGCAGACCATGGGCCTGGTCGTGCTGATGGGCGTGGTCATCGTGATCCTGGCCGCGACCGGCCTGCGGACGATGATCATCAACGCCATCCCGCTGTCGCTCAAGAACGCGATCGGCGTCGGGATCGGCATGTTCATCGCGATGATCGGCCTGGTGTCGGCCGGAGTGGTCGGGCACGGCGCGCAGACCGGACCGCCGGTCACGCTCGGCGTCGCCGGTCACCTTTCCGGTTGGCCGGTGGTGATTTTCGCGGTCGGGCTGCTGCTCATGCTGGCGCTGTTCATCCGCAAGGTGCCCGGCGCCATCCTGATCAGCATCGCCATCGCCACGGTGCTCGCCATCGTGGTCAACTCGCTGGCGAAGATCGATCCGAAGACGTGGGGACCGGTGGTGCCGGAGACGCCGAAGGGGTTCTTCGCGGCGCCCGACTTCGGGCTGGTGCTCGACATCGACCTGATCGGCGGATTCGCCAGGGCGGGTGGGCTGGTCGCGGGCGTGGTGTTGTTCACGCTGGTGCTCACCGGTTTCTTCGACGCCATGGGCACCGTGTTCGGGGTCTGTGACGAGGCGGGGCTGCTCGACGAGCGCGGGACCATGCCCGGCCTGGGCAAGGTGCTGACGATCGACGGTGTTGCGCAGGTGATCGGTGGAGTCAGCGGCGGCGCGGGTAACACCGTGTACGTCGAGTCCGCGACGGGCGTCGGTGAGGGCGCGCGTACCGGACTGGCCAGCGTGATGACCGGTGGATTGTTCTGTCTCGCAGTGCTGTTCACGCCGCTGGCCGCGGTGGTGCCGATCCAGGCGGCCGCTCCGGCGCTCGTGCTGGTCGGGGCGCTGATGATGACCCAGGCCCGCAAGATCGACTGGGCCGACCTGGAAGTCGCGGTGCCCGCCTTCCTGACCATCGTGCTGATGCCGTTCACCTACTCGATCACCAACGGTGTCGGCGCCGGCGTCATCGCCTTCGTGGTGATCAAGGCGGCGCGCGGCAAATTCAGCGAAATCCACTGGCTGATCTGGGTGGTCGGGGTCGTGTTCGCCGGTTACTTCGGCATCACGGCGATCGAACTACTGCTCGGCGGATAGAACGGCGAATCGAACAATGCGTGACCTCGCGGCAGAACTCTTGCAATGGCACACGGCGGGCAAGTCCTACGCCGTCGCCACCGTCATCGGCGTCAGCGGCAGTGCGCCGCGACCTCCGGGCGCGGCCCTGGCGGTGGACGCCGGCGGTGTGGTCATCGGAAGCATTTCCGGTGGTTGCGTCGAGGGTGCGGTGTACGAGCTCTGTCGCGAGGCCTTGCGTACCGGGCAGCCGGTGCGCGAAACCTTCGGATACAGCGACGACGACGCGTTCGCCGTCGGCTTGACCTGCGGGGGGAAGATCGAGGTTTTCGTCCAGCCGATCACCCCCGCCGAGCACGGCACGATCGAGGCGCTGCTTCGATCGGCCGAGCCGGTCGCCCTCGTGCGCGACCTGAACACCGGGGCCGCAATGGCTTTGGGGCCGTGGTGGACGCTCGGCGCGACCTTCGATCCGGTGGTGGTGGCGGAGGCCAGGGCGATGCTCGAGCTGGCCGCCACCGGCGTGCGGGTTATCGGGTGTGGCGAGCGCGAGGTCACGATCTTCGTGGAGTCGTATGTGCCGCCGCCGCGCATGATCGTCTTCGGCGCAATAGATTTCGCGGCCGCGGTGACGCGGATGGGCCGGTTTCTCGGCTATCACGTCACCGTGTGCGATGCCCGTCCGGTGTTCGCGACTCAGGCGCGATTCCCCGACGCACACAAGGTCGTCGTCGAGTGGCCGGATCGGTACCTGGCGCGCACCGCGGTCGATTCCCGGACCGTGTTGTGCGTGCTGACGCACGACGCGAAGTTCGATATTCCCTTGCTGGAGAAGGCGTTACGTCTCCCCATGGCCTACGTGGGTGCGATGGGATCGCGGCGTACGCACGACGATCGGATGGCCGGTCTGCGCGCCATCGGTCTCTCCGAATCCGAACTGGCCGTGCTGCATTCGCCCATCGGGCTCGATCTGGGTGGCCGGACGGCGGAGGAGACCGCGGTCGCCATCGCCGCCGAGATCGTCGCCGTCCGGCGCGGCGGCTCGACGCGGCCGCTCACGACCAGTGATGGGCCTATTCACCGGGACTTAGTTCCTACCTGGTGATGCATTCGGCCTGCGCAACATACGGCTGGAGCATCATACAAAAGCTTCTTCGGAATGATCGATCACCTTTGGGTTGATCTCATCTA
Organism: Nocardia colli; assembly: GCF_008704205.1. Taxonomy (GTDB): domain Bacteria; phylum Actinomycetota; class Actinomycetes; order Mycobacteriales; family Mycobacteriaceae; genus Nocardia; species Nocardia colli. The sequence goes on from NZ_VXLC01000035.1 coordinate 69,274, forward strand.
TCCCGATACCGCGTAATCCCTGCATACTTGGTGAAATTCGACACAAAAGGAACCGATAATGCCGTTGATTTTCCTGAACGGTTCCGCCATGCGCGGAGGGCCGCTCAACCATCTGTTGAACGGTGCGCCGTTCGCCGGTGAAGCGAAAACCGCTCCGCGCTACCGATTCTTCTCGGTGGGCGACCGTTTCCCCGGTCTCGAACCGTCGCCGGACGGTGGCCACTCGATCACCGGCGAACTGTTCGATGTGCCCCTCGATGTGCTGCGCGAACACCTGCTGCCTGCGGAACCACCCGAGCTGGAGCTCGGCGCGATCGAGCTGGACGACGGCCGGTCGGTGCTGTCGATGGTGCTGCGCCGCCCGCCGACCTCGTACCCGGAGCTGATCGACATCACCCGCGTCGGCAGCTGGAAGAAATATCGCGAAGGAGCTGAGTGAAGCATTACGCAGGGGAGTCCGGTCTCCCGAAATTCGACGTCAATTGCTCTATTCTTTTCACGGACCTGCCGCTGCTGGAACGCCCCGCCGCCGCGAAAGCCGCCGGTTTCGATGCGGTCGAATTCTGGTGGCCCTTCGGTGAAGACCCCACGCCGGGGGATAACGAGATCGACGCATTCGTGCGCGCGATCGACGAGGCCGGCGTGCAGTTGGTCGGGCTGAATTTCATCGACCTGATTCCGGTGGGACGCGGACTGGTGTCCGTCCCCGCGGAGGTCACCAGGTTCCGGGACAACATCGAGGTGGCCGTCGGGATCGCCGAACGCACCGGCTGCCGGGCGCTCAACGCGCTCTACGGCAACCGGATCGCGGGCGAGGACCCGGCGAAGCAGGACGCGCTCGCACTGGAGAACCTGCGACTGGCCGCGCGCGCCGCCGCCCGGATCGGCGCCACGGTGCTCGTGGAAGCGCTGAATGCCCCTGAGTCGCCGCACTATCCGATCGTCAGCGCCGAAGCCGCCGTGCGGGTGATCCAGCAGACCGGCGAGCCGAACGTGCGCTTCCTCTGCGACCTCTACCACCTGGCGCGGATGGACGAGAACCTGATCCAGGTGATCAAGACCTACGCGCGTTACATCGGCCATGTACAGATCGCCGACGATCCCGGTCGCGGCCGGCCTGGCACCGGCGAACTCGACTTCACCACGCTGTTCGAAACCCTCGGCGCCGCAGGCTACGACGGGTGGATCGGCCTGGAATACAAAGACCCCGAGCTGGATTGGAAGTGGATGCAGGCATGAGCAAGATCGGTTTTATCGGCCTCGGGATCATGGGCAGCCCGATGGCGGGACACCTGGTCAAGGCCGGACACGAGGTGACCGGGTACGACATCGGCCCCAAGGGACTCGAAAAGCTCAAGGAGGCAGGCGGTTCCGCCGCTGGCAGTGTGGCCGAGGCGGTCCGCGACAAGGACATCGTCATCACGATGCTGCCGCAGGACGAGCAGATCGAGGAGGTCTTCCCGGACATCGTCGAGAACGCCGTCCACGGCGCGCTGTACATCGACTTCTCCACGATCACGCCCAAGACCGCCAAGTGGACCGCCGAGCAGGGCGAGAAGAACGGTCTGCGCGTGCTGGACGCCCCGGTCAGTGGCGGGGAGAACGGGGCGATCAACGCGGCACTGTCGATCATGGTCGGCGGCTCCGCGGCCGACTTCGCGGCGGCCACACCGATCTTCGAAACGGTCGGCAAGACCTTCGCGCTGGTCGGCGGCAGCGGTGCGGGGCAGTGTGTGAAGGCCGCCAATCAGCTCGTCGTCGGCGGCACCTACGCGCTGGTCGCCGAGGCGATCCTGCTGATGGAGAACCTGGGCGCGGACGCGGCCAAGGGCCTGGACGTGCTGGCCGGCGGGCTCGCGGGCAGCAAGATCCTCGAGCTAAAGCGCGAAACCATGCTGGCCCGCAACTTCGTCCCCGGCTTCCGGATCGACCTGCACCACAAGGACATGGGCATCATCCTGCAAGCCGCGCGCGAGGCGGAGGTGTCCATCCCGATGGGTGCGCTGACCGCGCAGCTCATCGCCGCGGGCCGGGCCATGGGCTACGGCTCGCTCGACCACTCCGGTCTGCTGCTGGTCGCCGAGGCGCTGTCGGGCCGGGGCGAGGCATGAGGATGCCTGCCTTGTCCACAGCGCATGCGCGCCACGCGGAATGCGGCATCCGGCTGCCGGACGGCTGGGTGCACGGCGATAAACCTGCCGACAGTGCGGTGCTGCACGCGATGCAATCGTGCGGCACGCGCCAGAACAAGGAGCGTTGAGCATGGCCCGGATGCGTACCGTCGACGCCGCGGTGTTGATTCTCGAAAAGGAAGGCGCGACACAGGCGTTCGGACTGCCCGGCGCGGCGATCAATCCGTTCTACAGCGCGATGCGGGCGCACGGTGGGATCAAGCACGTGCTGGCTCGCCACGTC
>NZ_VXLC01000036.1 GCF_008704205.1 Nocardia colli
CGGTGGGATCAAGCACGTGCTGGCTCGCCACGTCGAGGCCGCGTCACACATGGCGGAGGGGTACACCCGCGCCACTGCCGGCAACATCGGCGTGTGCATCGGCACCTCCGGGCCGGCCGGCACCGACATGATCACCGGGTTGTATTCGGCGAGCGCCGATTCCATCCCGATCCTGTGCATCACCGGGCAGGCGCCGGTGGCCAAGCTGCACAAGGAAGACTTCCAAGCCGTCGATATCGCGTCTATCGCTGCGCCCGTCGCCAAATGGGCCGTCACGGTTCTGGAGCCTGCGCAGGTGCCCGGCACCTTCCAGAAGGCCTTCCGGCTGATGCGCGAAGGGCGTCCGGGTCCGGTGCTGATCGATCTGCCGATCGACGTGCAACTCGCCGAAATCGAGTTCGACATCGAGACCTACGAGCCGTTGCAGGTGCATCGCCCGGCCGCGACTCGGGCACAGGCGGAAAAGGCCATCGCGATGCTCAACGCGTCCGAGCGTCCGCTGCTGGTCGCCGGTGGCGGCATCGTGAATGCCGACGCCGCCGAGCTGCTCGTCGAATTCGCCGAACTGACCGGCGTTCCCGTGGTGCCGACGCTGATGGGGTGGGGCACGATCCCCGACAACCATCCGTTGCACGCGGGCATGGTCGGCTTGCAGACCTCGCACCGCTACGGCAACGCGACGATGCTGGAGTCCGATTTCGTCCTTGGTATCGGCAATCGGTGGGCCAACCGGCATACCGGTGGGGTCGAGACCTACACCAAGGACCGGACTTTCGTGCACGTCGACATCGAGCCGACGCAGATCGGGCGGGTCTTCGCCCCTGATTTCGGCATCACCTCCGATGCCGGCGCCGCGCTGAAAGTGTTCGTCGAAGTCGCCCGTGAGCTCGCCGCTGCGGGCAACTTGCGTGATCGGTCCGATTGGGCTGGGCAGGTGCGGGCACGAAAGCAACTGGGCCAGCGCAAGACCCACTTCGACAATGTGCCGATCAAACCGCAGCGGGTCTACGAGGAGATGAACAAGGCGTTCGGACCCGACATCCGCTACGTCAGCACGATCGGTCTCTCGCAGATCCAGGCGTCGCAGCTGCTGCACGTCTACAAGCCGCGGCACTGGATCAACGCCGGCCAGGCCGGTCCGCTCGGCTGGACCCTGCCCGCAGCCCTCGGCGTGGCGACCGCCGTCCCCGACGCCACCGTCGTCGCGCTGTCCGGCGACTACGACTTCCAGTTCCTCATCGAGGAATTGGCCGTCGGCGCCCAGTTCAACATCCCGTATATCCATGTGCTGGTGAACAACTCGTACCTGGGCCTGATCCGTCAGGCACAGCGGAACTTCTCCATGGACTACTACGTCCAGCTCGACTTCGACAACATCAACAGCCCCGAGGTCGGCGGGTACGGCGTGGACCACGTGAAGGTGGCGGAAGGACTGGGCTGCAAGGCGATCCGCGTCTTCGAGCCCGAACACATCGGCCAGGCCTTGGAAGACGCCAAGAAGCTGATCGCCGAACATCGGGTCCCGGTGGTCGTCGAATGCATCCTCGAACGCGTCACCAACGTGTCCATGGGCTTGGAAATCGACAACATCGTCGAATTCGAGGAGCTGGCGCTGTCCGCCGCGGACGCGCCCACCGCCACCGTCGCCATCGAACCGGAGCCGGAACCGGTCGGAGGCGGCAGGTGAGCGGGCCGGACGCTCCGCGCTCGAGCGGTGTGCGCGGCGGGTGGCGCGAGGGACATTGCGTCGTCGCCCCCGACAAGTTCAAGGGGTCGCTGACCGCGCCTCAGGTCGCCGCGCACATCGTGACCGGACTCCGCCGGGTACGCCCGGACCTCCCCGTCGTCACCATGCCCGTGGCCGACGGGGGCGACGGCACGGTCGACGCCGTCGTGGAGTCGGGCTTCGTCCGCTTCCAGACGAGCGTCGCCGGTCCGCTGGGGTTACCGGTGGCCGCCTCGTTCGCGATGAGGGGCGAGGCCGCCGTGATCGAGCTGGCGGAAGCGTCCGGCCTGCGTCGGCTGCCGATTCGGCCGACATTCCAAACCGCCATGACCGCAACCAGTTACGGCACCGGCGAGCTGATCCGCGCGGCCGCCACCCGCGGCGCGCGCAGTGTGGTGCTCGGTCTCGGCGGGAGCGCGTGCACGGACGGGGGAGTGGGCATGATGTCCGCGCTCGGCGTCCGGTTCCTCGACGAGCACGACCGGGAGCTGCCGCGCGGTGGTGCGGCGCTGACCAGGCTGGCGCGCATCGATGCCAGTGACATGCTGCAGGTTCCGGTGATCGTCGCCTCCGACGTGGACAACCCGCTGCTCGGACCGCGCGGCGCCGCACAGGTTTACGGTCCGCAGAAGGGCGCGCGGCAGAGCGATATCGACGAATTGGAATGGGGCCTGGCCCGTTTGGCCTCGATCGTCGAACGCGACCTCGGCGCCGATGTCGCGGACCGGCCCGGCGCTGGTGCGGCGGGCGGGGTCGGCTATGCCGCGCTCGCCTTCCTCGGCGCGACGGTGCGGCCGGGTATCGAGATCATTCTCGAACTGATGTCCTTCGCCGAGCAGGTCGAGGGGGCGCGGCTGGTCATCACCGGCGAGGGCTCCCTCGACCCGCAGACCCTGCACGGCAAAGCGCCGGTCGGGGTCGCTCGAGCGGCGGCCGGCGCCACCGTGCCGGTCGTCGCGGTGGCCGGGCAGCGCTCGCTCACCGGCGAGCAGCTGCGCGGCGCGCACATCGAGCAGGCGTACGCGCTGACCGACCTCGAACCCGACCCCGAGATCTGCATGGCGAAGGCAGGACCCCTGTTGGAACGGCTCGCCGGTGAGATCGCCGGCGCCTGGCTGGGAGCGAGTGCTCATGCATGATCTGGTTATCCGGTCCCGGCGGGTCGCACTGCCGGAGGGAATTCGCGCGGCGTCGATCGCGGTGCAGGACGGCAAGATCGCCGAGCTGGCGGACTACGACGCGGTGCTCGCCGCCGCGGCGACCACCGACCTCGCCGACCTCGTCGTGCTGCCCGGCCTGGTGGACTCGCACGTGCACGTCAACGAGCCGGGGCGAACCGAGTGGGAGGGTTTCGCCACGGCCACCAAGGCCGCGGCCGCGGGCGGGGTGACGACGATCGTCGACATGCCGCTCAACTCGCTGCCGCCGACGGTCACCGTGCCGCACCTGGCGACGAAACAGGCGGTGGCGGCCGGGCAGTGCCATGTGGACGTCGCGTTCTGGGGTGGCGCGATCCCGGGGAACCTGCCGTCGCTGCGGCCGCTGCACGAGGCGGGGGTGGCCGGTTTCAAGTGCTTCCTCTCACCGTCCGGGGTGGACGAATTCCCGCCGCTCGGGCTCGGTGAGATGGAACAGGTGATGCGCGAACTCGTGGAGTTCGACGGGTTGCTGGTCGTGCACGCCGAAGATCCGGTGCGCCTGCGTGATCCGGTGGACGGGACCTATCGCGCGTTCCTGGATTCGCGGCCGGGAGCGGCGGAAAAGGCTGCGGTTCAAGAGGTTATCGCGCTCGCCGAGCTGACCGGCGTGCGCGCGCACATCCTGCACGTCTCGGCGGCCGCCTGTCTCGAACCGCTCGCGGCGGCGCAGGCGCGCGGCGTCCGGATCACCGCGGAGACCTGCCCGCACTATCTGACCCTGTCGGCCGCCGAGGCGTCGTCCACCGCGTTCAAGTGCTGTCCGCCGATTCGCGATGCCGGCAATCAGGACGCGCTGTGGCAGGGCTTGGCCGACGGTGTGCTGTCCTGTGTGGTCTCCGACCATTCGCCGTGCACGCCGGACCTGAAAGAGGGCGACTTCGCGACCGCGTGGGGCGGCATCTCGTCCTTGCAGATCGGCCTGCCTGCCGTGTGGACCGCTGCCGCCGAGCGCGGGTTTCGGCTGACCGATGTGGTCCGCTGGATGGCCGCCGCGCCCGCTGAATTGGCCGGGTTGCCGCACAAGGGCCGGATCGCGGTCGGCTGCGACGCCGACCTGGTCGCCTTCGACCCGTGGGCGCCGATCACCGTGGATCCCGGTGCCCTGGCGCACAAGAATCCCATCACGCCCTACGGCGGCCGCGAACTGCGCGGGCTCGTTCACGCCACCTGGCTTCGAGGCCGGGTCGTCGGCAACGGCCGCCCGCCCGCCGGCCGCCTCATTTCCTTGCACCACAACCGGATAGGGAACAATGTCTGACTTCACCAGCCTGCCCGACCTGGCACTACGCACCAACCGCGCCGGGGTGATCGCCGCCAGCGACGAGTCGTTCGAGGAACGCGAAAACCTCATCAACCCGTGGGCACCCCGCTTCGCCGAGCACACGTTCGGGCCCAAAGGCCAGGAGTACGACGGCTGGGAAACACGACGGCACCGCGGACCCGGCCACGACTGGGCGATCATCCGGCTCGGCATGCCCGGCGTGATCCGCGGCGTCGTCATCGATACCGCGTGGTTCAAGGGCAACTATCCGCCGTTCACCTCGATCGAGGCCTGCCGTGCTCCCGGCTATCCGTCGCCGGCGCAACTGGATTCGGCCGAATGGGTGGAGATCGTGCCGCGCAGTGCCCTCGGCGGCGACGCGAAGCACGAGCTCCCGGTTTCCGACGACCGCATCTTCACCCACGTTCGCCTGAACATCTATCCGGATGGTGGCGTCGCCCGCTTGCGCGTGCACGGCGAGGTGGTACCGGACCCGACTCTGCTCACCGGGCTGACCGTCGATCTGGCCGCCCTGGAAAACGGTGCCCGCACGGTGGGCTGCTCGAATATGTTCTACTCGGCTCCCGACAACATGCTTTCGCCCGGCCTGGCCCGCAACCAGGCCGAAGGCTGGGAAACGGCTCGCCGTCGCGACACCGGAAACGACTGGGCCGTCATCGAACTCGCCGCGCAGGGTGTCCCCGCGCTGATCGAACTCGACACGACCAACCTGCTGTTCAACGCGCCCGGCGAAACCCGTATCCTCGCCATCGATCACCAAGGGCCGGAACCGCTTCCGCCGACCGACGACCCTGCCTGGTACGAATTGCTGCCCCGGACAACGCTGCAACCCGACACCCCGCACCGATTCCGCCTCACCCCCACCGACCGCTCCGCCACCCACCTCCGCGTCGACATCTATCCAGACGGCGGCATCGCCCGCCTGCGCGTTCTCGGCTCACTCACCGCAGACGCCGAGCGTGACCTGAACTCTCGCTGGCTCGCGAACACGCGGTGAGGTGTCGTCCGCCCGGTTGGTAAAGGCTGAGTCCAATTCATGACCGGGCGGCGGTTCGCTCCACGCCCTCCAGTCGCGGAGTAGGCGGGCAGATGTGGGGCGATCGTAGGCGCACCGCTCGCGGTAGTGTCCGATCATGTCGATCAGCATCGCGAGCACCGGCGATGGTCGCGTCACCACCGGACACCGCCGATGACCGTCTACGACGCGACCGGGCGGACGTATTCCCGGACTCGCCGACCTGATCCACGCATCGCGGACACCCTCGCGACGGCGCTGCGCGGAATGCGCACGGTAGTGAACGTCGGCGCGGGCACCGGTTCGTACGAGCCGAGCCGGACGGTGCTTGCCGTGGAGCCCAGTCAGGTGATGATCGCGCAACGGCCGGCGGGGGCGGCGCCGGCGGTGCGCGCGACCGCCGAACGCCTGCCGCTGCGGACCGATTCGGTAGATGCGGCACTCGCCGTGCTCACCATTCATCACTGGACCGATCTGGAGCGCGGCATCGCCGAGATGGCCCGGGTCGCTCGCCGCCGCGTCGCGATCCTGACCTGGGATCACGAGGTGTTTCGGCAGTTCTGGCTGGTGCGTGACTACTTGCCTGCGGCCGCCGCGACCGATGCGAACCTTGCCGTCCCACTGTCCCGGCTCACGGGTCTGCTGAAAGATCCTGAGGTCCAGCCGATCCCGGTCCCGCACGATTGTGTGGACGGCTTCGGTGGCGCCTACTGGCGCAGGCCCGAGGCCTACCTCGACGAAACGGTCCAGGCGGGCATGTCGATGTTGGCGCTGACTCCGAAACCGCTACTGCAACCGGGATTGTCCCGATTGCGGCAGGACTTGGCGACCGGCGAATGGCACGCCCGATACGCCGATCTCCTCGATCGGCCGGACCTGGACCTGGGCTATCGCCTGGTCACCGCCGACCTGCCGAGTTGACCGACGAGACCGTCTCGGGCAGCGACTCGACTTGCCGGACGCCGATCGACTCGAGCAGTCGGGAGCGCCCGATCTCGCCACCGATGCGCACGAGCAACTCGGCCGTCAGCGCGGGATCACCCGCCGTATCGCGATCGGTGTAGTCGGTGAGCGCGTAGACGTCGGCGAAACCGTTGCGCCCCCGGTGGTTTCCGGCAACCTCAGTGCGCCCCGCGACGGCGACAACCGGAACCGGCCCGGCCCGCCGGGCGACAACCGCGGGCAGCTTGCCGTGCTCGGTCTGCGCGTCGAGGCTCCCCTCACCGGTGATGACCAGATCCGCCTCGGCGCAATGCCGATCGAAGTCGAGCAGATCGAGAAAGAACTCCGCCCCGGAGGCCATCCGCGCCCCGAGCAGCAGGGCGGCGAAGCCGATGCCGCCCGCGCTGCCCGCACCGGGCATCGCGGCGAGCCGGTCGGCCTCGGGAAAGCCGTCGCGGGACAGCATGTCCACCAGGTGCCGGAGCCCTCGATCGAGCAGGCACACCGTGGCCGGGTCAGCCCCCTTCTGCGGACCGTACACCGCGGCCGCGCCCTCGAATCCGGTCAACGGATTCGTGACATCACCGGCAACCAGCAGGTCGATCGGCGGTAAACGCACGGCCGCAGCGGTATCTATCGCGGCGATCTCGAGCAACGCCCGGCCACTGGGCGGCAGAACCCGCCCCGCAGCGTCGAAAAAGCGAAACCCGAGGGCGGTGAGCAGCCCCATACCGCCATCCGTGCTCGCGCTGCCCCCGAGCGCCAGCACCACCTGCCGCGGGTTCAGCCGCAACGCCTGTCGAATCGCCTGCCCCAGACCGAGACTCGACGCATGTAGCGGCTGCCGACGGCCGCCGGGCAAAGTGACCAGCCCGCAGGTATTCGCGACCTCGACGACAACTGTGTCCCCGCGCACCGCCAGCGTGGCCCGCCGCGGCGTCCCGAGGGCGCTCGCGACAGTGCACGAACGCCCCGAGAACCCCGCCGCGACAGCAGCATCGACACTCCCGTCCCCACCATCCGCCAGCGGCAGCTGCCGGACCGCGACACCTGCGTCGGCCAGCCCGACGGCCAGCCATCGCGCGACCTCGGCCGCGGTCAGGCTCCCCTTGAACTTATCCGGCGCCACCAAAGCCCTCATCCTTCGAGCACCCTGATCAACGCCGCCGCCGAGATAACCGTGGTAACCCCGCCGATCCGCGTCGAGATCTGCGCGAACGGCATCAGATTCATCCGATTCGACGCCGAAAGTATTGCCACATCCCCGGTTCCACCGAGCCCGCTGTGACACACCGTCACCAACGACGCGTCGATCGGATACATGCCGATCGCCCGCCCCACCCAGAACCCGGTGGCGGCCATCGCGATCACCACGCCGATACACGCGGCGACATAGCCCACCGAGATCACGCCCATGATGTTCTTCAACGGCAGATACAGCATGCCGAGCCCGATCATCGTCGGATAGATGAAGTGCCGTGCGATGACCGTGTAGATCCCGCGCACGCTGTCCTCCACCTCGGCGGGGAAGACACCGAACAGCTTGCAGAGCACCGACATGATGATCACCAGCACCGGCGCGGGCAGGTGCACGACCCGCTCCAGCAGCGTCGCCAGCACGAAGAGACCGCAGATGATCAGCACGCCGAGCGCATGATTGCGCCCCGCCCCGGTGGCCTCCGGCAGCGCGGCCGGGGGAGTGATCTCCGGCGACGGCACCTTCACCAGCTGACCCCCGCCGTCGAGCTGCGGCCGCCGATCCCCGAGCCGGCGCAGCAACCCGGCCAGGATCACCGCCGCGATGTTCCCGATGATCGCCGCCGGAATCAGCTCCGCCACATAACTTCCCGGCTCCCCGCCCAACGCGGACGCGTACGCCGAGGACAGCGGTATCACCCCTTCGCCGATCCCGCCCCCGATGATCGGCACCACGATGTAGAACAGCGCCCGATGGAAGCTGTACCCGAACGCCATCGCCACCCCGATCCCCACCGACACCGCCGCAATCGTCCCGAGGACCAGCGGCGGAAAGATGCGAATCAGCCCGCCCACCATCACCTTCCGGCTCATCCCGAGGATGCTGCCCACCACCAGCGTGCTGATCACGAAGTACAGGAAGTTAGCCTCCTTCATCAGCGCGTTCACCCCGGCCAACGTATTCGCGTTGAACACACCGAAATACACCAGCACCGACGGCACCATCAGGCAGATCAGCGCCCCGCCGCCGATCTTCGAGATCACCGGCAGCCGATTCCCCAACGGCCCGAGCAGCATCCCGAGCCCGACGATCACCGCCAGCCCGCCGATCATGTTCTTCGGCACCGCGTCGAACACGCCCGCGGCCAGCACGCCCGCCGTGAGCACGATCGGCACGACCAGCGGAATCCCGTCCAGCGTCGGCAGCGTGAACGTCCGTGCGGTTTTCACGCTCATGACCGGCTCACCGATGTCATCGAGGCAGCCGATTCCAGCCGCGCCCGCACCTGCCCGCCAACGGCTTCCGTAGTCGCGACCCCACCCATATCCGGCGTCAGCCCCGACTTCCCTTGGGCGAGCACCGCTTCGATCGCCGCAACCACCGCGTCGGCCGCCTCCTGCTCCCCGAGATGCTCCAGCATCATCGCCCCGCTCCAGATCTGCCCGATCGGATTGGCGATCCCGAGTCCGGCAATATCCGGCGCCGACCCGTGCACCGGCTCGAACAAACTCGGAAACAGCCGCTCCGGGTTGATGTTTCCGCTCGGCGCGATACCGATCGTCCCGGTACACGCGGGACCGAGATCGGACAGAATATCTCCGAACAGATTGCTCGCCACGACTACATCGAACCAATCCGGATGCAACACGAAATTGGCGGTCAGAATATCGATGTGATACTTGTCCACCTCGATATCGGGATACTCCACCGCCATCGCGGCGACCCGCTCGTCCCAATAGGGCATCGTGATCGAAATACCATTGCTCTTGGTCGCCGACGTGAGATGGCCCTTCGGCCGCCGCCGCGCGAGTTCGAACGCGTACTTCAGGATTCGATCGACCCCTGTCCTGGTCATCACTGTCTCCTGGATCACCGTCTCCCGATCGGTCCCCGCGAAGATCTTGCCGCCGATACTCGAGTACTCACCCTCGGTGTTCTCCCTGACCACATAGAAGTCCACGTCACCGGGCTGCCGCCCGGCGAGCGGACTGCTGATACCGCGCAGCAGCCGGACCGGCCGCAGGCTCACGTACTGGTCGAAATGCCGCCGGAACTGCAACAGGCTGCCCCACAGCGAGATATGGTCCGGCACCACCTCCGGCCAGCCCACCGCCCCGAAGAAGATCGCGTCGAATCCGGCCAGTTCCTCGAACCACCGATCCGGCAGCATTTGCCCGGTCGCCGTGTAATATTCCGCGCTGGCGAAGTCGAACTCGGTGAAATCGAGAGCGAAGTCGAATGCGGCCGCCGCGGCCTCCAGCACTCGAACTCCCTGCGGCACGACTTCTTTGCCGATGCCGTCTCCCGGAATGACGGCAATACGGTGCGTTGAACCCATCGTGGCGTGCTCCGATCTCGTTGATACCGGCCCCGGAATCCGTTGGTGTGGGGCCGATCACAACGGTAGGCTCGGATATTCCGCGGCAAAAGCACGCAACGGGAAAGACACTCTTTCCCGAATGGAAAAGACGAGGAGGTCGCCGTGTCCGGTGCGTCCACCGACGACGTCACCTTCTTCGACATCGTCGCCCGCTCCCGCAGCCTGACCGAGGCCGCCCGCGAATTCGGCGTCTCGGTGTCCTCGGTGAGCAAGCGGCTCGCCCAGATGGAGGCCAGGCTCGGCGTGCTGCTCGTGCAGCGCAGCACGAGACGGCTGACGCTGACCCCGGAGGGGGAGCGCTACGCGGCCGGCGCCGCGGTGATCGCGGCCCAGCTCGCGGAGCTGGAAGATTCGATCGCCGAGCAACAGCACGAATTACGCGGCCGCGTCCACGTCCGGTCGACGATCGGCCTCGGCCGCGCCCACATCGCCCCGCTGGTCGCCGATTTCGTCGAGCGGAACCCGAGAGTGCAAGTGGACCTGGAACTCTCGTCCCTGCCGCTGAACATCGCGGGCACCGGCTTCGACCTCGACATCCGGGTCGGCGCGCTCCCGGATTCGCGACTGACCGCGACCAGGCTGTGGGTCAACCGCCGGGTGCTCTGCGCGTCACCGGAGTACCTGCGGCGCAACGGAACCCCTGCGAGCATCGAAGAGCTCGACCAGCACACCTGCATCATCCTGCGCGAGAACGAGTCCGACTACGCGCTGTGGCGCTTCGAGTCCGGCGACAAGGAACTCTCGATCCGGGTGGCGGGCAACCTGATCAGCAACGACGGCGATGTCATCACCCAGTGGTGCCTGGCCGGCCGCGGCCTGGTGATGCGCTCGCTCTGGCATGTCGAGCCGCTGCTGCGCGACGGCTCGCTCGTCCAGGTACTGCCCGGCATCCGGACGCCGAGCGCCGACATCGCCGCCGTCTACCCCGCGGCCGCCCCGCTACCGCGCCGGACCCGCGCCGTCATCGATCATCTGAAGGCAGGCCTCGGCCGCCGGATCACCGCGGCGGCCCGGCCGTGCCGATCATAGAGAACGCTTGTCGCAGAGCTGGTTTCAGCCGTACAGCTCGACGAACTTGGCCAGCGAACGCTCGATGTCGCCCTTCACCGCCCGCGCCACCCCGGCCCCGATCGGCCCGAACAACGGCCGCCCGCCGAGCTCGATATCGACCGTCACCTCCGACCCCGTGCCCTTCGGCGCCACCAGCAACTCCAGCCCGAGCTTGGTCCCGCCCTTGCCCGCGCCCGTCAGCAACAGCCGCCGCGGTGCCTCGGCCGCCTTCACCGTCCACGTCACCCGATTCCGCAGGCCCTTCACCGACGCCACGCCGACCAGCTGCGTCCCGACCGTCAACTGCTCCGGCACCTCGCTGCGCCACGCCTCGTGCATAGTCAGCCACTTGTCCAGGTCAGCCAGATCGGACGTGTGCGACCACGCGTCCTCGGGCGAGATCGGCACATCGACGGAGACCTTCAGCTTTGCCATGGCCGCATAGTATCCGGTACCCGCGGTTCGCTGTAGTTGACGTGAAGAGATAGCGCTCCACATCGCCGATCACGGTCCCGAGATCGGTCTCGATCAATACATCTGACCCTGCCGGGCGACATTCGGGCAACCTCCGCGCGCGTGGCAACCCGGACCTTCCAGGCGATTCCATCTAAAACAAACTGGACGTTCCAGCAAACTTCTGGTCGCTAGTAGCCCCCAATACCCTGTTCCGCCACCGGCTTCGGATAGGCGCGGTTGACAGCATGCGCGTGATATGCGGCACCGCAGATAGATCCGATGATGTGTCCTCTATCGCCACGCCGGAAACGTCCCTGGTCACCGCGTGGCAAGCGATCGTGATCACCAGTGGCGCAGCATTATTGCGCATCCCGGCGCACCCGTCATCTGATGTCTGCAAACGCAATCATGTGACTGGATCTGGCGAGAACTGGTTGCATAGCTGCTAATGTCGCAGCGTCGGGTTCTGGTAACTGTTCGGACACAATCTGTTGTTCGATCGGTCGCCGGTCCTCCGACGTGGACCAGATCCGACCAGGGTGTGCTGGTCGGCGTCGCGAGGAAGGCGAGACGAAGCACAATGACGGACAGACCACGCGGCCTCGTGCAAGCGCACCCGTTCCTCGGCGGCAATCGACGACGAAAGAACTGATGAATCAAGATATCGCCGTGGTGCTTTCATGGATCCTCGCCGCTGCTCTCGTGGTAGTGGCAGCAGTCGCGTTGTACGCAGTGCAGTACGCGAGACAGCAGCGGGCCAGGGTCGAAGCACTCAGCAGAGAGCAGAGAGCCGCGGAGGAAGCCGTCGAGCACTTCGCGACTACCACGCTGCCGTCGGTCGCGGAGTCGATCCGGCGCTTCGACAGCCAGGCGCCGACGGTGGAAGTGCCGCCGGGGCTGGAGAATTCGCGCACCGCGCAGGTGTTGCGGTGGATCGCCGAGCGATACGCCGACGACCTGAGCCTGCTGCGGTCCGAGACCAGGGACCAGACCAACCACGAGGCGCAGCAGGCGATCAAGGTCGCCGAGGACAAGGTGCGCGGCGAGGTGTCGACCGCGTCCCGGCAGGCGACCAGCGCGGCCGTGCGCTCGTTCGGCACGTCCGTGGTCAGCCTCGGCGCCGACGTCAGCCAGGTGGTCAGCTCCGCCCTGCGTGAGCACCGCAACGACGAGGTGTATGAAACCCTCACCCGCATCGACCACACCGTGCAGCAGATGATCCGCCAGGCGCAGTCCTACGTGATCGTCTGCGGCGGCCTGCCCGGCCGCCGCTGGCCCGCCCAGTCGCTCACCGACGTGGTCGGTGGCGCGGTCGGCCGCGTGCGCGACTACCTGCGGGTGCGCCCCACCCAGCTCGATCGGGTCGTCATCAGCCGTGCGGTCGAGCCGCTCGTGCACACCCTGGCCACCCTGCTCGACAACGCGCTGCGCTATTCGCCGCCGACCTCGTACGTGGACGTCTCCTTCCAGGAGGGACACCACGGCGTCACCGTGATCATCGACGACGCGGGCGTGCGGATGAACGCCGAGCAGATGGAAGAGGCGCGTCAGGTACTCGCGCACGAGCGCTCGGTCGACATCCATCAGCTCGGCCCCTCGCCCAAGGTCGGCTTCCCCGGCATCGCCGCGCTGGCCCGCCGCTACGGCTTCACCGTCTACATCGACGGCCCGAACGTCTACGGCGGCATGCGCGCGATGGTCTACATCCCGGAGGCGCTGCTGATGACCCCGCAGCCCGGCCAGCACGAGGTCGTGCCCGCGCGCGCCGTCGAGATCCCCGCCGAACCCGCTCCCGTGGCGGTCACGACGACCGCGTCCCACCGGGCAGTGGAGAGCGAAGAGCCCAGTGAGAGTGAGCCATTCGCCGTGCACGAGATCACCAACGGCGGCTTACCGAAGCGCCGCCGCCGGACGGTCGCGCTGGCCCCGGTGGGGCCGCGCACCGAACCCGGCCTGGCCCGGCCCGACGTCGCCGCGGCCTGGCACACCGGTTCGCAGAGCGGCCGCGCCGCCGCCACCGAACAATCCGATAATTCCGATCACACGGAAGGGATGACATCCTGATGGCCACACCCGTGACCGACAGCAGCAATAAACTGGGCTGGCTACTCGAAGACCTCAGCGTCCCGGGCGTCCGGTTCTCGGTGCTCCTGTCCGAAGACGGTTTACGGATCGCGCATTCCGCGGGCATCGAGCGCGATCAGGCGGAGCGTTTCTCCGCCGCCGCGTCCGGCCTGCGTTCGCTCGGCAAGGCGCTCGGCGAGTTCTGCGGCGACGGCGACAACGGTGTGCGGCAGAACATGACCGAGTACGACCAGGGCATGATCCTGATCACCGCGGCGGGCGACGGCGCGCTGCTCGGTGTCGCGACCACCCCCGAGATCGACGTCGCGCTCATCGCGCATCGGATGAACGAACTCGCCGGCCGGGTCGGACACGAGCTGGGCAGCCAGCCGCGCAGGCGTGTCGATGGTGGCGAATTGCCATGACATCACGGGCCCGGCGTGATCCCGATTTGGTTCGGGCATACGTGCGTACCGGGGGACGCACCCGTCCCACTCGCGAGTTGGACCTGGTCACTCTGGTCCGTGCCGCAAAGGACCCATCGCCGGGTGCCACGCCCGACGCACGCCGGGTCATCAATCTCTGTAGCCGCCGGGGCACGTTATCGATCGCCGAGATCGCCGCGTACCTCGATCTTCCGCCGTCCGTTGTCAAGATCGTCGCGGCCGATCTGATGGACAACGGCCACCTGGTCACACCTACCCCGGCGGAAAACCTGCCGGAGATCGCTCTGCTCGAGGAGGTACTTAATGGGCTCCGTGCTCTCGCCGTCTGATCGTCCAGTCGACTATGTGCCGGAGACCGTTACCCGTTCCGTAAAGCTGTTGGTGGCAGGCAATTTCGGGGTCGGCAAGACCACCTTCGTGAGCAGCGTCTCGGAGATCAAGCCGCTGCGCACCGAGGAGACGATCACCGAGGCCAGCGTCGGCGTCGACGACATGGCCGGCCTGCCCGGCAAATCGCAAACGACCGTGGCGATGGACTTCGGCCGCATCACGCTCAATCCGCAACTGGCCCTGTACCTGTTCGGCACGCCGGGGCAGCAGCGGTTCGTCCCGTTATGGGAGGAGCTGGCCCGGGGCGCGCTCGGCGCGCTGGTGCTGGTCGACACCCGGCGCATCGAGAAGTCCGACGAGGTGCTCTCGGTGCTGGAGGAGCGCGGGGTGCCGTATTCGGTGGCGGTCAATCAGTTCGAAGGCTTCAAGAACTTCCCGTTAGGCGAGGTCCGGGACGCACTGGACCTGGCACCCGAAACACCGCTCACCTCCCTGGACGCGCGCGACCGGGGCACCTGCCTGCGGTCCCTGATCACGCTCGTCGAATTCCTGTTCCATCGTCAGGAGTCACGACTTTGACCACGCCCCCGCGTTCCTGCCCGGTCCAGCACGGATCACCGATCGACACCGATGGTCCCCGGGTGTCGCTGTACTCGGAGGAATTCGCCGCCGATCCGCACCTGGCCTACCGCGAGATGCGCCGCCAATACGGCTCGCTGGTGCCGGTGAATCTGTCCCCGGACGTGCCCGCCACGCTGGTGATCGGCTACCACACCGCGCTGCGCATCCTCAACGATCCCGAGCATTTCCCGGCCGATCCGCGCATCTGGCAGAAGGGCGTGCCCGGCGAGTGCCCGATCCTGCCGATGCTGGAGTGGCGGCCGAACGCGCTGCGCAGCGCGGGCCTGGACCACGGCAAGTACCGGCAGGCCAACGTGGCCGCCATCGCCGAGGTCGACCTGCACAGCCTGCACGCCACCGTCGAGCGGATCGCCATCCCGCTGATCAACGCGTTCTGCCAGGACGGCGCCGCGGACCTGATCAGCCAGTACGCCTTTCCGCTCACCTTCGCGGTGCTCAACGCGGTGCTCGGCTGCTCGCCGGAGATCGGCCAGCAGGTCGCGACCGGCATGGCCGCGATCTTCGAGGGCGTCAACGCGGACAAGGGCAACGCGATGCTCACCGACGCGCTGTTCGATCTGGTGAACACCAAGCGCAAGGAGCCCGGCGACGACATCACCTCGCGGCTGCTCGCGCATCCGGCCAAGCTGGACGACGTGGAGATGATCCACCAGCTGGTCACCCTCTACGGCGCCGGCATCGAGCCGCAGCAGAACCTGATCGTCAACACGCTGCTGCTCATGCTCACCGACGACCGGTTCGCCGGAAACGTTCTGGGCGGCAGTCTTTCGACCCGCGACGCGCTCGACGAGGTGCTGTTCACCGACCCGCCGATGGCGAACTACTGCGTGTCCTACCCCCGTCAGCCCATTCTCATCGACGGCGTCTGGCTGCCCGCCCATCAGCCGGTCGTGATCAGCATGTCCGGTTGCAACAACGATCCGACCATCAGTGTCGGTGAGTACGTGGATAATCGATCGCATCTGGCGTGGAGCGTCGGCCCGCACGCCTGCCCTGCTAGGTCGATGGCCTACCTGATCGTCCAGGACGCCATCGATCAGCTTCTCGATGCGTTGCCGGAGTTGGGACTTGCCGTCGCCCCCGGTGAATTGTCTTGGCGGCCAGGTCCTTTCCACCGAGCGCTGGTCTCCCTCCCG
The DNA here is from genome assembly GCF_008704205.1 of Nocardia colli. Classification (GTDB taxonomy): domain Bacteria; phylum Actinomycetota; class Actinomycetes; order Mycobacteriales; family Mycobacteriaceae; genus Nocardia; species Nocardia colli. Next base: position 15,867 of record NZ_VXLC01000036.1, read on the forward strand.
GTAGTCTTCCCTAAGTCACCACCGTTGAACGTGTTTTAAGGAGACCCCGATGGACACTGAGCCTCTAGTCCTAGACCCGGCGGGCACCGACATCCAGGGCGAGGCGGCTCGCTTGCGCGAGCGCGGCCCGGCGACCCTGGTCGAGTTGCCCGGCGGCGTGCGTGCCTGGTCGATCACCGATGCCGACCTGCTCAAGCGACTGCTCGTCGATCCCAAAGTGTCCAAAGATGCCAGACAGCATTGGCCCGCCTTCGCCAAAGGTGAAGTGCCGCAGGATTGGCCGTTGTTCCTGTGGGTCGCGGTGAACAACATGTTCACCGCGTACGGCGCCGATCACCGCCGACTACGTAAGCTCGTCGCCCCCGCGTTCACCCACCGGCGCACCGAGGCGATGCGGCCGCGGATCGACCGGATCGTCGAGCGGCTGATCACCGAGCTCGCGGCCGTGCCCGCCGGCGAAGTGGTCGACCTGCGTGAAGGTTTCGCCTACCCGGTGCCGATCGAGGTCATCTCCGAGCTGATGGGCGTGCCGGAATCGCTGAATCCCGGCCTGCGCAAGTGTGTCGACGGCATCTTCGACACCGCCCTCAGCCCGGAGGAGTCGCAGGCCAACTACATGGAGATGTACCGCATCCTCGGCGAGCTGGTGGCCTTCCGGCGGGAAAACCCGAGCGATGACATGACCAGCCTGCTGATCTCGCATCGCAGCGAGGACGACGGCTCCAAGCTCACCGAGCAGGAGCTCATCGACACGCTGCTGCTGGTCATCAGCGCCGGCCACGAGACCACGGTCAACCTGCTCGATCAGGCGATCTACGCGCTGATCACCCGGCCGGAGCAGCGGGCGACGGTGCTCGACGGCAAGGTCGGCTGGGCGGATCTGATCGAGGAGGCGCTGCGGTTCGAGGCGCCGGTCGCGCATCTGCCGCTGCGGTTCGCGGTGGACGACATCGAGATCGAGGGCGTGCAGATCGCCAAGGGTGATCCGATCCTGCCGGCCTACGCGGCGGCGAACCGGGACCCGAAGGTGCACGGCGACACCGCCGACGAGTTCGACGTCACCCGGGTGACCAAGGACCACTTGGCCTTCGGGCACGGCGTGCACCACTGCCTCGGCGCTCCGCTGGCCCGGCTGGAAGCGGCGGTCGCGCTCCCCGCCATCTTCGAGCGGTTCCCGAACATGCGCCTGGCCGCGGACCCGTCCGAGCTGGGCACCGTGGTCAGCTTCATCTCCAACGGTCACGGCAAGCTGCCGGTGATCCTGGAGCCGGCCGACTAGTGCGGCATTGAATATCTAACCAGCACAACCGGATTCGAACTAGGGGTGCCGCAAAGCCGCGACACCCCTTTCGCATGTCTAGACCTTGCGGGCCAGCCCGGTCACGATGAGCTGCTCCCAGATCGTCAATTCGCGCTCGGCCGCGTCGACCGCGGTCAGATCCGGCCGCCAGCTCGCGCAGGGCACGATTCCGGGCTCGAGCACCTCCAGATCGCCGAACAGCGCCTCGATCTCGGCGTCGGTGCGCCAGCGGCCGCGCCCGAACGTCGACTGGAGCTTCTCCTCGGCCGCCGCCGTCTCCCGGTTGCCGCCCGAGCGGAAGTGCGAGATGTACACCATGCTCCCGGCGGTCAGCTGCTCGGACCAGTAGCGCACCACCGCGGCCGGATCCTCGTCGTCGTTGAGGTGGTGCAGGATCGCGCTGAAGATGACCGCGACCGGCTCGTCGAAATCGATCATCTCGACCACCTCGCGCTGCTCCCGGATCGTCCGCGGGTCGCGCAGATCCGCTTGGAACACAGTGGTTTTGGTGTCGGTGGCCAGCAGCGCCCGGCCGTGCGCGAGGACGATCGGATCGTTGTCGACGTAGACCACCTTGGCGTCGGGCGTGTGGCGGCGCGCGACCTGGTGCACGTTGTCGGCGGTCGGTAGCCCGCTGCCGAGGTCGACGAACTGCCGCACCCCGTCGCGGGCGAGGTCGCGGACCGCGCGGATCAGCGCCTGCCGATTGCCGGCGGCGATCGCCACCGAGCCGGGCAGGTTGTTCTTGAAATGATCGCCGATCGCCCGGTCGACGGCGAAGTTGTCTTTCCCGCCGAGGAGGTAGTCGTACACGCGCGCGATGCTCGGCTTGGATTGATCTATCACGTGGTTCAGGTCGCTCATGTGGTGCCCCCGTCGCTGGATTGTGTGGGTCCATCGTAGAAGGTCCGCACTCGTGGCCGGCGGTTGTTCAACGGTGAATCATATTTGACCACAAGGTGTTTCATCGTTGAGTCGAGTGGTGCCGGGGTGGATCGGCGATGATTCCGGCGGGCCGCCTCGCCGGTTGTTTGCCGGTCCGCCCGGCCGGGTAGGCGAGGAGGGTGCCGATCGAAGGAGGTCTCTCATGACATCAGCCAACTCCGTCGGGCGCCTGCGCAGCGTCGTGCTGGATTGCCCGGAGCCGCGCAAGCTCGCCGAGTTCTACCTCGCCCTGCTCGGCCTCGAACTGACCGAGAACGAGGACGACACCTGGGTGGTCACGGTGGACAGCGAGGGCAGGCGGATCGTGTTCCAGACCGCGCCCGAGTACAAGCCGCCGCGTTTCCCCGATCCCGAAGCGTCCCAGCAGATCCACTTCGACGTCCTGGTCGAGAACATCGAGGAGGCCGAGCCGAAAGCGCTCGCGCTCGGCGCGAAACTGGTGCAGCCCAACGACGATGACCAGTTCCGGGTCTATGCCGATCCGGTGGGGCACATCTTCTGCCTCATCTGGCTGTAGCCGCGCGACAGCCCGCCAAGGTGGTCGCCGTCAGCTCGGTTACCATATCGCCGACATCGTGGTGGGCGCGAAAAGCGTTGAGCTGCCGCATCGCTCCGTTGCCGCGGGCCAGCACGGCGGCGAGCGACTCGGTGACCAGCTGCTGGTCGCCGAGTTCGTCCAGCGCCGGGCTGACATAGCCGACGAGCTCGATGAGCAGGTCGCGCACCGGCAGGATGCGTCCGTGCACCGGGTCGACCGCGTCCCCGTCGAGTCCGGTCCTGGCCGCCTTCCAATAGGCCGCACGCAACACCTCGTCGCTGACCGGCGGCGCGGAGATGTTGCGCGCCAACGCATCCTGCGCGGTCATCACCGTCGCGCGCACCAAGGTGGCGAGCAGCACCGTCTCCTCGACCGTCGCGGGCACATCGCTGACCCGGATCTCCACCGTCGGAAAACTCAGCGACGGACGGACGTCCCAATAGACCATCTTCGGGTCGAGGATGCTGCCGCTCGACAGCATCATGGCGACCAGCGAGTCGTATTCGGCCGCCGAACCGAAATGCGGTGGGGGACCGGCACTCGGCCAGCGCCGCCACAGAATGCTGCGCCAACTGGCGAACCCGGTGTCGATCCCGCGATAGATCGCCGAGTTCGCGGTGAGCGCCAGGAACAGCGGCAGCCACGGCCGCAGGAAATTGCTGACCTGCAAGGCGATTTCGCGATCGGGCACCGCCACGTGCACATGACATCCGCACAGCCCCTGCTCTTGTGCGAGCATCCCGAACGCGCTGGCGATCCGCTGATAGCGAGGTGTGTCGGTCACCGGGAACATGTCCGACACGGTCGGCGGGATGGCGACGGCGAGCAGGGTGGCGCCGTTCTGTTCCGCGCAGTCGGCGATGCGGAAGCGCAGATCGCGTAACTCGGTGGCCAGCTCGGCGGCATCGGCATGCACGCCGGTGCTGGTCTCCACCTGGCATCCGGTGAGTTCGAGTTGCAGTTCGACGCCGAGGCCGGCCGCCGTCCGGGCGACCTCGACGTTCTTCGCGACCGGCGCACCGGTGCCGGGGTCGACGAGCAGGAACTCCTCCTCGACGCCGACGGTCGCGGTGTCTGCGTTCATGCGGGTGGGCTACCCATCCGTAGCGGTCGTACGCGTGGTTCGGACTCGATGCGACAGGACAGCGAGCACCGCGGGACCGAACGGCCCCGCGGTGCTTCGCGCGCTAGTTCATGCTCGGACCGCTGGGTCAGATCCCGATTAGGTCTAGCACTGACCGTACCCAGTGGCTAACCATGCCGATGATCATCGGAAGCTCCTTTCACCACTTCGGGGAACTGCGTCGTAAACACCAGATTGCCGCAGTCCGCCGCAGCCCAAACGGCGATCGCCCGGACGTCCACCGGACATCTCGATCACCGCACTGTCCGCTTGCGCGAACGCATCGGTGTTTCTCAGGGGAACCCAGTCGCTTTTCTCAGACAGCGGATCAACACTGTGTTGGCGTGAGTCATCTGGAGTTGCCGTTCCTCGTGCTGTTCGGCACGATCCTCGCCCAGCCGATCGGACGGCGGCTCGGCGTGGCGCCGGCCGTGCTGATGACGGTGTTCGGGTGCGTGCTCGCGCTGATCCCGGCGGTGCCGGATGTGCGGGTCGCGCCGGATCTTATTCTGCCGCTGCTGCTTCCGCCGTTGCTGTACGCGGCCGCCCGGCGCACCTCGTGGCGGACGTTCGCGCAGAACTGGAGTGCGATCGCGCTGCAGGCGGTCGGGTTGGTCTTCGCCACCGCGGCGGTGGTCGCGGTGGTGGTGCATGTGTGGGAGCCGGGGGTGCCGCTGGCCGTCGCGTTCGTGCTCGGCGCGCTGGTGGCCCCGCCCGACCCGGTGGCGGTCGGCGCGCTGGCCGGTCGGCTCGGGTTGCCGCGCAGGCTGGTCGCGGTGCTGGAAGGGGAGGGACTGTTCAACGATGTCACCGCGATCGTGCTGTACGGGATCGCGGTGCAGGCGGTGGTCACCGGCCAGTTCTCCGCCTGGTCGGCGGCGCTGGACTTCGTGGTGTCCGCGGTGGTCGGCGTCGCGGTCGGGCTGGTGTTCGGCTGGGGCGGCAGCCGGCTGATGCGCCGGCTCGACGAGGCCGCGTGGCAGGTGGCGCTCGGTCTGGCGCTGCCGTTCGCGGCCTACCGGCTGGCCGATGCCTGGGGTGGTTCGGCGGTGCTCGCCGTGCTGGTGTGCGCGCTGTATCTGACCGACGCGGCATCGGATTTCGGCGACAGCAACTACCGGCTGATCGGCGACTCGTTCTGGTCGATCATCGAAATGCTGGTCACCGGAATCGCTTTCGGCCTGATCGGGCTGGAGCTGGCCACCGTGCTGCGCGACGTGGGGCCGGATTGGCCACGCTTCCTGGGCGTTTCCGGCGCGGTGATCGCAGCGGTCGTCGGGGTCCGGCTGGTCTGGTTGATGGCCACCTGGGCGCTGTTCGGTCGCTGGTGGCGGCGGCGGGAGGCGGATGAGCCGTACACCTGGCGCGAAACCATGGTGACCTGGTGGGCCGGGCAGCGCGGTGTGGCCACCGTCGCGCTGGCACTGGCCGTTCCGCTGACCACCGAGCCGGGCGCCGACTTCCCGTGGCGCAGCGGAATCCTGTTCACCGCTTTCGCTTTGGTGTTGTTCACCCTGCTGATCCAGGGGCCGACGCTGTCACTCGTGGTGCGCGCGAACGGAGTTCGCGTCGACACCGAGGCCGAGCGGAACCTGGAGCGGCAGCTGTGGGCGCGCATCCTGCGGGCCGAACTCACCCGCCTGCAAGAGGTCGCGCACACCGAGAACCTGCCCGACGAGGTCTACGACCGATTGCACGTCGGCATCGAAAGACGGCTGGCCAGAGCCGATCCCGAAGCCGCCGACGACGCCAAGGCGGCGGCCGACCGCACCTTCCGCCTCAACCGCAAACTCGATCGGATCAATCAGGAGGTGCTGACCGCCGGGCGCACCGAAGCGATGGCCGCGCGGCGGGAACCGGGCGTACCGCCGGATCTGGTCGACCGGGTGATGCGCCGCCTCGACCTGCGATCGCCGTAGCGAGCCCGCCGATGACGCTCAATCGCCGGACGGGTGACCACGAAGTCCGGCCCATGCCAGGCGCCGCCGTACGGGCGATCGTCGGCCGATTGCGTTTTGCAATCAGATAGTCGCAATCCGGTTGTCACCGGGGCATTGCCGAGTTCGCCGCATCCGCTTGGCAAACAGCCCGGCGAAGCTCCCGAATCCTCGTCCGCTCTGCTGCTACCGTCCGACACCGTGACTACGGACAGCGGGAATGCAGCTCGTTCGGACCGCCGCCTCGGGCTGCGCCTGTGGCTGCTGCCGGTGGCCATCCTGGCGGTGTTCATGGCCCTGCTCGGCACGATGTACCTCGACTACGTGGTCGATCCGGAAGAGAACATGCACGATTTCCCGATCGCGCTGGTCAATCAGGACGTCGGCGACACCATCGGCGCGCCGGGCCAGGAGCGGCAGGTCAAGTTCGGCGACGAGGTCACCGAGGGGCTGAAGCAGGCCGTGCCCGCGGACAAGATCGACCTTCAGGTGCTCGCGGTCAACGAGGCCTCGCAGCGGATGCAGGACAACAAGGTCTACGGCACCATTCTGATTCCGAGCGACTTCAGCAAACGTCTGGGCATCCTCGGTGTCGGCAGCGTCATCCCCGGCGACATCCAACGCCCGATCATCACCTTGCAGACCAATCCGCGCAGCGGCGCGTTCGTCACCGAGATCGTCACCCAGATCGGTAGCCAGGCCCTCGATCAGGTGAACAAGCAGGTCGGCGCGCAACTGAGCGAGCAGGTCAAGGCCCAGCTGACCCCGCCGCCCGGCGGCGCGCCCGCGCCGGAACTGAGCGGCGCCACCCGGGTCGCGCTCGCCGAACCGTTGCAGATCGTCGTCGAACCGTTCCATTCGCTGCCCAGCGGCACCGGCCAGGGCCTCACCGCGTTCTTCTACGCGCTGCTGCTCCTGCTGGCCGGCCTGGTCGGCTCGATGACCATCCACACCATGATCGACGCGCAACTCGGCTTCGTGCCCACCGAGTACGGCCCGTGGTTCGTCCACTTCCCGCCGACACCCATCTCCCGCTTCCACACCCTGCTGATCAAGTGGGGCGTGATGGTGGTGACCGCGAATGTCGTTGCGGGCGTGTTCCTTCTCGTCGGGAAAGCGCTGGGCATGCCGATCGATCATCCGCTCGGCCTGTTCCTCTACAGCGCGCTCGCCATCATCGCCGTCGGCATCACCGGGCTGTCGATCCTCGCCGCCGTCGGCTCGGCCGGGCTGCTGCTCAACCTGATCTTGTTCATCATCCTCGGCCTGCCCTCGTCCGGCGGCACCGTGCCGATCGAGGCGACGCCGAAATACTTCGGCTGGCTGGCGTCGTTCGAGCCGATGCATCAGGTGTTCCTCGGGGTGCGCGCGATCCTGTACTTCGACGCCAGCGGCCCGGCGGGGCTGAGCCGGGGCGTCTGGATGGCCGCGTTGGGATTGGTCGTCGGCCTCGTCCTCGGCACCGTGATCACCCGCTTCTACGACTACAAAGGCTTGCACCGCACCGGAACCGGGCGGCCCGTCTCGGCCTAGCTGACGGATCGACTCGGCGCCGACCCGAGCCGCCACACTGGTCGGTTCCTGCCACACCGGGCGTGGCTTCTGCGTACCCTGGGTCGGCGAGTCGTCCGGTGACCCCGGTGTCCGCCGAATCCCTTCGACCAGAGAGCGTTTCGTGACTACTGCCCAGTTCCCTTTTCCAGTCCGCGATGCCGAGCGCAAGGTGCTCGATCGAATCGCCGAGTTGGCGGAGGGATTCCGGGCCGTCGCGGCCGAATACGACGAGCGCGCCGAGATCGCGGTGGAGCACCTGACCGCGCTACACGACGCCGACGCCGACCGAGCCGTGTTACCCGAACGGGTCGGCGGGCTCGGCCTGAGCTATGCGGCGTTCGGGCACGTGGTCTGCACTTTGGCCAAGGCGGATCCGTCGACCGCGACGATCTGGACGATGCACGCCGGCGCGGGCGTCGCCCTCGCGGAATTCACCAGCGAGACGCTCGGCTCGTTCTTCGCCGACGAATTCCTCGCGGGCAAGCGTTTCGCCAACGCGCTGTCCGAACCGGCCAGCGGCAACCGGTTTCTCAACCCGCAGCAGGATGCCGTCGCGGTCGACGGCGGCTGGTCGCTCACCGGCGCGAAGCGTTTCGTCTCCGGCTGCGAGATCGCCGAGTACCTGCTGGTAAACGCGCGCGTCGACGACGTCCCCGCGTTCTTCGGCGTGGTACCCGACGCGACCGTCTCGACCATCCCGATCTGGGACACCCTCGGCCTGCGCGCCACCCGCAGCCAGCTGCTGTCCTTCGACAACACCCTGCTGCGCGCCGAATATCGTGGCCGCGCACCGGGGTTCGGTGACTTCGCGGTCATCCCCGCCGGCCTCCCGGCGATCTCGCTCGGTATCGCCGACGCGGCCTTGGACGCACTGGTCGAGCACGCGCAGTCCCGGGTGATCCTGGGCAAGCCGCTGTCGCATCAGCAGTGGGTGCAGTACGAGGTCGCCGACGTGCAGACCAGGCTGGCGGCCGCGCACGCGCTGTACGAGCGCGCGCTCTTCGAGGCGGACAACGGGATACCGAGCTTCTTCCCCAACCTGTCCCGCGCCAAGTACCTGGCGAACAAGATCGCCGTCGAGGTCGCGCAATTGGGCGTGCGGGTGGGCGGCGCCTCGGGCTACCTCAAACAGTCACCCATCCAGCGTCACCTGCGCGACGCCGAGGCCGGCCAGCTGATGGCGTACTCGACCGAGGTGATCGCCGGCGAGATCGGCCGACTCGTGCTCGGCGTGCCGGAAGGCGAGTAATCTCGAACCCCAGCGCTTGCGGCGGACGGTGTCGCGGCGGGCCGAGAGCTGGGAGTCCTGCGATGACCGCCGAACCGGTGAAGATCACCCTGTTCGACTTGGACCATGCCGACGTCCAGGACATCACCCGCCAATTATCCACGCAGTCACCGGGATTGACGCCGGAGCAGATTCCGGGCAGTCGCTACGGCGAGCCGACCATGCTCGTGCTCGCCGTAGCCTGCGCCACCCCGGCCATCCACGCGCTGGCCGCGTGGGCCATGAAGAACCGCCGCAAACAGCGAATCGAACTGCGCGCCAAGGTGTTGTACTCCGACGGCAGCGAGGTGGACCGCTCGGCGATCCTCTCGTTCAGCGAGAGCGACGCCCCGGACGCTCAGGTGATCAAGCAGCTCATCGACGGGCTCGGCCTGCAGGGCCTGCCCGAGGGCGATGATGGCGGAAACCCGTAGCTGGACAGACCTTTCCAGCAACCTCACGCATTTGGGTGCGGTCCGGCTCGCCGATCACCTCGACGAGTTGCTGCACCCGGGCAAGGGTTCGCCGGAGCTGACCCTCGGCTGCCTGCACGAGTTCACCCACCACTGGTGCTTCCACTCGGCGGTCGGCTTCGCGATCACCGGGCTGCAATACCGGATGACCCGCGCGGCGCTCAGCGGAGAGGCGAGCGCGGTGGATCGGATTCAGCGCGACGCGGTCGCCTATCAGACCGTGACCGCGGTACTGCGGCCGCTGATCGAGGGATTGGCGCTGTTCGCCGAGTTCGATGCCAACACCGTCGGCAGCCCGGTCGCTACGGCACCGATGCTGGCCGCCATCAACCTGTTCTCCGGCAAGGCCCCGCATATCCTCGGCCCGGCGGCGGACGGCGATCTCGCGCCGCTGGCCGGCGACCGCGCGGCCACCCTGGCCATGTCCCTGCCGATCAGCGTGCACCTCAGGACGATTCGGGTCAGCGCCGCGGGCATCCGCCGCAAGGTGAACGTGCTCGCGACCGGGCTCACCGACGATCCGGACGGATACCTGCTCGGTTATCTCGGCGTCAAGAGCATGTGGCGCGACCTGCGCCGCGGCTGTCACCGGCTGTACAACGAAACCGATCTGGCGCTGGCCGTGCTGCGCGGGTTCTTCTTCGAGGACCGGCGGCTGGTCGACATCCTGCTCGGCTCCGGCGAGAAGGACATGGGGAAGCTGGCCAACCGGATCGTCGGCCACGTCAGCGGCCGGGTCCGCGAACTGGCGCGCGTCACCGAGGCCGACGTGGCCCGCATCGAGGCGATGATTCTGGATCGCGAGCCGACGGATTCGGCGCAATGGGCTGCCCCGCTGCATGTTTCGCCGGCCCGGTGGCGGGCCGGGCATCGCGCTTACACGGTCCTGCTCGCCGAGCTGGACGCCGAGCCGGCGCGGGTGGCCGAGTCCGCCGACGCGGAGCTGGCCGAGGGCCTGCGCCAGGCGTTCGGGGTGATGCTCGATCGCCGGCACATCGTGCGGCTCGGCACGGCGGCGGTCGAGGTGACCGTCGGGCGGCGCGGCAGATACGTTGTGCGGCTGGGTAAGCGGGTGCTGCTGCGTGGCCGCGCGCCCGACGCGCCGCGCCAATCGGGTTCCGGCACGGTGGAATTGGTGTTCAGCGCGCTGTCGTCCGGGCTGTACCGGGCGATCGTCGTGTACGGCCCGGAGTCGGCCGTCGATATCGTCGCACCGGGCATCGCGCCCGGGGATGCCGAAGAAATGGCGTTGCTGCACACGCACGCCCACCCCGGCGAGAGGTACGTCGAGCTGTTCGAGCGGATGCGACTCGTGGTCGACAGCGTCCTCGACGCAACCCCGCACGCCGATCTGCTCGCCATCGTTCAAGCGCAACTACCCGACGTAGCCCGGCATCTCTACCTGGACAGCGCCCTGAACACCGTGCCCGATGACCGCCTCCGCGACGTGTGGCGCACGCTCGACGCCGGGGGCGTCTACGCTCTGCTCGACTACGACCGCGACCTCCTCGAAGCCTTGATCGTCCTCGGCGCGGTCGCCCCGCTCCTGCCGTATCGCGCTCAGCTGCTGAACGAACTGGCCCTGCACGATTTCCCCGACCCCGAGACCATCCTGCGCAGGCTGGTCGAGATCGAGCAGCGCACCGGCTTCGGCCTGGTCAATGCCGACGACACCCACGTGCTCGTGCACGTCTGAGTACGGGCCCGCCACCGTCTTTCGATCACCCGATCGAACCTGAGAATGCAACGGCCGCAGGCCTGCTGGCGTTCACCGGGCGCTGATCGAATGGCCTGGCATCGTTCGCCAGGGAGGAAGAGGCCATGACCAGCACCGACATCAATGCCAACGAGGCCGCCACGCACACCAACGGCGCGGGCGCCCCCGCCGCCACCGTGGCGTCGCGGGTCCACGAACTGACCACCGTCTTCGAGCGCGGGTTGCAGGAGAACCTGGGTGTCGGCGCGTCGCTCGGGATCCGCCTGGAGACCGCGGGCGACGGCTACACGCGGTACTACCTGGACCCGAACCCGGCCACCATCAACGCCATGTTCACCGTGCACGGCGGGGTCATCGCGACCCTGATGGACACCGCGATGGGCAGTGCCGTGTTCACCAAGCTCGGCGACGGCGTGGCCTATACGACGCTGGAGCTCAAGGTGAACTTCATCCGGTCGGTCACCCTGGACGGCTCGCGCCTGACCTGCGAGGCGAACGCGATCCATGTCGGCAGGCGCACCGCGACGGCCGAGGGCCGCATCGTCGACGGCAACGGCAAATTGATCGCACACGGCTCCACCACGATCCTGGTGCTGCACCCGGAGCAGTGAAATACCGAAATAGCCCTGCCGCGGAATAACTTCTGCGGCAGGGCTATTTCGTTGTCGGTAACTGCAATTCAGGCGAGGGTGTGGCATTCCTCGATGAACCGCACCAATTCGTCCAGGCGATCGGTGCGGGTGTCCACCGTGCGGTCGATCACCTTTATCAGATGCTCGTACGCCTCGGTGTGGTCGTAGGACGCGACATCGGCGATTTTCAATGCCCACCGCCAATATCCGCGCATCGTGTCGGCCAGCGGCATGCGGAAATTCGCGATCACGTCGCGGATCGGCTCCACCGTCGCGTCGCCGTGCACCCGCAGATACCGGCCGACCACATCGGCCATGAAGCTGAAATGCCTGGCCTCGTCCCGGGACAGCCGGGCCAGCACCGACGCGAGCACCGGATCGTCGACCACGTCCCGCAGCTGCTGGTAGTACATCTGCGTCGCCTTCTCCTGCACCAGCGCGTAGGCGAAGAACTGCACCGGGTGGTCGTAGGGCAGGTCGAACGGCTTCTGCCCCTCGATCGCCAATTCCGTACGCAGCGAACTGCGTTCGGCGATGCCGGCGGATTCCTGGTAGCGGGTCAGCGCACGAGCGTGCGTGTCCTCCTCCAACGCCCAGCGGACGGTGAAGTGGTACAGCTCGCGGTTGTGCACGAACGCCTCCCGGCTGACCGAGTCGTCCACCGGGAAGTACCGGTGGTAGACCTCGAAATAGCCGGGCAGGTGGTCCTCGATGAGCGTGACGAACTGCACCGCCGAGCGCTGCCCCTCGGTGAGCCGGCCCGCGTCGGCGCGCGACCAGTCGAACGCGGTCTCCACATCCCAGGCCCGGGCCGCGGGGGAGGCGGCGAGGAAGCCGTCGACCGCCTCGGCCACCTCCTCGACCGGGATCAGGGTTGACTCGATATCCATCTGCGTCTCCTGACCGTCAGCGGGCGTTACGGCAGGTCAGCGCGTAATGCTTGGTCGTGTAACCCCATCCGGCATTGGCGATCTCCAGGTAGTGCCGCAGCTTCGCGGCCAGCCCAGGCCCGTGCGCGTCGATGCGCTCGGCGGAGGCGTACACGTTCGCGATCCAGTCGTCGATGGTGCGGCGGTAGTGCTCGGTCAGGTCGTCCACCGCGATGATGGAGAAGCCGGCGTCCTCGGCGGCGGTGACCAGATCCGACAGCGGCCGCAGATCGCCCCAGCCGAAGATGTCCGCACGGACGAACTCGGTGCCGACCTTGTTGTCGAAGGCGTTGTGCGAGGCGGCATTACGGAAGCAGCTCTCCGAGACATACAGCGTGCCACCACGACGCAGCACCGAGCGGGCCCGGCGGAAGACCTCGCCGAGATCGGGCATGTGCACGATCGAACCGAGCAGCGTGACCGCGTCGAAGCTGCGCGGCGCGAGTTCCAGCCGCTCGAAATGACCCACCTGAGTGTGGACCCGCTCGGCGACGCCCCGCGCGAGCGCCTGCTCGGCGATGTACTCGTGCTGCCGCGGCGCCGGGCTGACACCCAGTGTGTCGCAACCGAACTCCTCGGCCATGAACAGGATCAGCGAACCCCAGCCGCACCCGACGTCGAGGAGGCGTTCGCCGCCGCGCAGCCCGAGCCGGTCGGCGACGAAGCGCAGCTTGTTGCGCTGCGCCTGCTCCGGCGTCTCGGTGTCCGAGGTGTAGAGCGCGGAGCTGTACTTGCGCAGCGGATCGAGGAACTGGCCGAAGATATCCGGATCCAGGTCGTAATGCTGATTGGTGTCCGCGGTGACCGTTTCGGCGGTGACGGTCACGCGGCCGCCTCCTGCAGCGACCGGTCCACGACCTTGACCACGTCATTGAGGGTGGACAGGCCGAATACGTCCTCGTCCTCCATCTCGATGTCGTAGCTGCGCTCGATCTTGGCGACCATGCGCAGCACCCGCACCGAGTCGACCCCGGCCATGCCGCGCAGGTCGACGTCGGGCAGCAGTTCGGCCGCGGGGATGCCGGTCTCGGCGGCGGCGATCTCGGTGACGGTGCGCAGGATGTCGACGGGATTCGTCATGAGTGAACTCCATTCGTAGAGAAGGTATTCGCGGCGGACAGCGCGTCGGAGAGCAAGGCGACCTCGTCGTCGCCGAGGGTGAGTTGGTGGCGCACATCGTCGAGCGCGAACCGTTGGTAGGCGGCGGTGGAGGTGGCGCAGACGGCGCCGTTGCCGTCCAGGATCTCCGCCGACGCCTGGATGGGCCGATCCGGCGCTGGATCGGACAGCGTTGCCACGCAGCGGTATTCGTGGTCGACCAGCAGCGGCGTGAGGAACCGGGTGCGTTGCGACACGGTGAACGCGGGGTAGTTGCGCGCGAGCACGATCAGGTTGCCCATCACCTCGTCGCAGATCACCCCGATCAGGCCGCCGTGCACGACACCGGGATAGGACTCGAACTCGCGCCCGAGCCGGAACCGGGCCTGCAGGCCGTCCGGGTGCGGGGTGAACGCCAGCCGCAGCCCGGTCGGGTTGTGCGGCGAGCAGCCGAAGCAGTGGTAGTCCGGGATCACCGACCACGGCACCTGCACGGTGGCGTCCGGGTCGTCTACGGCGATGGCGTGGTCCATCGGGCTAAGCGATCGTGTCGGCGAGGGCGCGGCGGACCTTGGCATTGCTGGACAGATCCAGCCCGGTCATGTTGGCGAAGGTGCGACGCACCTTGTCGTGCAACACATCCAGCTCGCCCTCGGCGGCCACCTCCTCGAGGAACAGGTCGAACCCGGTGTCGATGGTCTCGTGCTCGCCGAGTTCGCTGATGCCCGCCTTGAAAGTGCTCACCGGGTGCTTGATCTTGGCCTCGGAGCTGTAGACGTAGAGCGTCTCCAGCACCGAGGGCAGCTCCTCTGGCCGCTTCTCCAGTCGCTTGGTCGCGTAGTGGATGAACTCGCGCGCATGCCCGGCCTCGTCGCGACTCGCGCTGAGCAGCAACCCCTTCAGCACCGGCTCCTGCACCCAGCTCGCCACCGCGCGGTAGATGTGGTTCACCGTGAGTTCGGAGATGATGTTGGTGGCCAGCGTGGCCGAGGGCGTGCTGCCCGGCGCGTACGGTTCGCGCATGGAGTCGACCGCCTTCTCGTCCACGCTCTCGCCGATCGCGCCGAGCCAGGAGCGAAACGCGTAGTGGTGCTGCACTTCCTGGTAGCCCCACACCACCGCGAAGGTGGAGAAGTCGTAGTCGTCGACGAATTCGTTCATGAAGCCGTGGACGGCGGCGATCACATTGGACTCGCCCATCGTCGCGCTCTTGGCCAGCGTCACGTATTCGGGACGGACCAGCGAGCGGTCGACGGCGTCGAGGTCCAGGTCGGCCAGCTTCCAATGCAGGCGCTCGTAATGGCGGAAGACTTCATAGCTGTGCACAGGTGACTCCAGTTCGATCGGTGCGAAGTGCCTTGGCGGTCAGTGCTTTCGGGCGGAAACGAGGTCGCGGGCGGCGAGACGTTGCAGCTTGCCGCTGCTGGTTCGGGGGATGCTGCGCGGTGCGACGAGGTACACCTCGACGGCGGCCAGGCCCAGTTCGGCGGCGACCCGGGCCTTGATCCGGTTGCCGAGCGCCTCGGCGTCCGCGGCGGTCAGTTCGGATTCGGCGATCAGCGCGATCACGTCCGCGCCGTCCGGGTCGGTGGCGGCCGTGCAGCGGCCCTGGTAGACGCCGTCGAGGTCGCGCACGGCGGCCTCGACGTCCTGGGCGTAGTAGTTCACGCCGCGCACGGTGATCATCTCCTTGCGCCGCCCGGTGACGAAAAGCTCACCGGCGCGCAGGTATCCGAGATCGCCGGTGCGCAGCCAGCCGTCGGTGAACAGGCCGGCCACCGTCTCCGGCTGGGCGGTCAGGTAGCCGTCGGTGACCGAGGGACCCTGGATGAGGATCTCGCCGACCCCGCCGTCGGGCAGGTCGTGGTCGTCCTGGTCAACGATGCGCACCCGCATGCCGTCGACGGCGGAACCGACCCCCGCGACTGCCTTCGCACCCGGGGCGTCCGGCGAAACCTGTTGTGCCTGCGCGTCATCCGAGAGCGCCGCCCGATCGACCCACTCGAACAACGACTCGCGGCCCAGCGGCGGGAAGGCGACGGCCAGGGTGGCTTCGGCCATGCCGTACACCCCGAACATGGTCGTCGGCGCGAAACCCGCGGGCGCGAACCGCTCGCAGAACGCCACGACCACGTCGCGGGAGATCGGCTCGGAGCCGTTGAACGCGATTCGCCAGTTGCTCAGGTCGTAGTCGGTCACCTGCTCCGGCGGGATCGCGGCCAGCAGCGCCTCGTAGCCGAAGTTCGGCATGGCGGTGATCGTCGTTGCGCTGGCGGCGAATTCGGCCAGCCAGCGGGCCGGGTCCTTGACGAAGGCCAGCGGCGACCAGACGTGGGCGGGGATGCCGCGCAGGATCGCCGACAGCGTGCCGAACAGGCCCATGTCGTGGAACAGCGGCAGCCAGAACCCGCCGGTGTCGGCGAGGTCCAGCGCGATGCCGGTGCGGATCGCCGCCAGCCCGCTGAGCACGTTGTGGTGGGTCAGGCGAACACCTTTCGGTGTCGCGGTGCTGCCCGAAGTGAACTGCACGATCGCCAGGTCGTCCGCGCGCAGTACCGGCAGTTCGACGCCGTCGTCGCCCTCGGCGAACAGCGTTGCGGTGTCGACCAATTCGACGTCGACCGCCTCGCCGAGCACCGCCGCCAGCTCCGCGAATCGATGTGACATCAGCACGGTGCGCAGGCCGGCCGCCTCGACGATCGCCGCCAGCTTCTGCGGGTATCCGCCCAACTGCCGCGAACCGGCGGGCAACGGCAGGGGAGTGGCCGCGCCGCCCGCCGCCGCCACCCCGAACAGGCTGATCAGGAACTCGGGCGCATTCGGGCACAGGATACCGGCGGAGGACCGCCTGGAGGTCGACCTCGGCTACGCGTCCCGGCTGTTCCGGCGCACGCCGGGACAATTGGGCGAGCACTCGTCGGTGATCGTCTCGACCGGCGCGAACGGCCGTGGCGGCGGGGCGATCCGGGTCGAGGGCGACCGCTGGCACGTCACCCTGGCCGGCATGCTCGGCGATCATCCGCCGACCGATCCTGTTGGCTTCGCGGCCTTCGCGAACACCATCTCCTCGCCGGACATCCACGACATCGTGACCAGCTCCGAACCGCTCGACGAGGCTGTGCCGCATCGCTTCCGGTCGCCGGTACGGCGCAGGTTCGAACGACTCGGCACGGTGCCGCAAGGCTTCCTGGTGCTCGGTGACGCGCTGTGCAGCTTCAACCCGCTGTATGCCCAGGGCATGGCGGTGGCCGCGCAACAGGTCATGGCGCTGCGCGATTGCCTGCACGACGGTGCCGAGTCAGCCGACCTGCCCACCCGGTTCTATTCCGCCGCAAGCAAAGTGGTGGACGTCGCCTGGCAGCTGTCCGCGGGCGCCGACCTCAGCCATCCCGGCGTGCTCGGCCCGCGCACGCCGCGGACCCGCCTCACCAACGCCTACGTGGCCCGCGTCCAGCGCGCCGCGCACGTCGATCCGCTGGTGGCGCGGACCTTTCTGCGCGTGGCCAACCTGGTCGAACCACCTACCGCGCTGCTGCATCCGCGCATCGCGAGCCGAATCCTGCTGCGCGGCAACGCCAGACCCGTCGCGCCGCCCGACTTCGGCGGACAACCGTCCGTCGACCGCACCCCGATCCTCACCGAGCCGACGAGGTAACGACCCGCATCGGCGCGGGCCCGCGCCTCCCGACCCATTCCGAACGACCGGCGGCACCGGCAGATCGCCGGTGCACCGCACAGGAGGGACCACTCGACATGGACTCGTCGCACGCGAGCACGGCTGTCGCGGAACAAGATTCCGTACAGACCGCGATCGCCCAACTGTTCGGCCCTGACGGCAGATCCGACCCGTACACCCCCGCCCGCGTGCTGCGCGAGGCGGGCCCGGTGCACCAGACCCCGCTCGGCCACCGCGTGCTGACCCGCTACGAGGACTGCGTCGCGGTGCTGTCCACGACCGCGTGGAGCCACGCGGAAGAGGCCGCGATGATGCATCCCACGGTGTCGCCGGAGAACGCGGCCGACGAACTGCCCACCTCGTTCCTCTGGATGGAGCCGCCGGACCACACCCGGCTGCGCAACCTGGTGACCAAGGGCTTCACCCCGCGCATGGTGACCCGGCTGCGCCCGCGCATCGAGGAGCTCACCGAGCAACTCGTCGACAATGCGCTCGCGGCAGGCGAATTCGACCTCATCGAGACCATCGCCTACCCGCTGCCGCTGATCATCGCCTGCGAGCTGATCGGCGTGCCGGCCGAGGCCTACGGCCAGGTGCACCAGTGGTCGCAGGACCTGGCCCGCGGCTTCGACCACGACTACACGCTGCCCGAGGAGGCGTTGAAGGCGCGCAGCGCCGGTTCGCGCGGCTTCATGACCTACTTCCGCGAGCTGCTGAACGAGCGGCGGGTGGACCCGAAGGACGACCTGCTCAGCGTGCTGTCCCAGGTCGAGGACCGCGGCGACGTGCTCACCGAGCAGGAGCTGCTGGCCACCTGCATCACCACCTTCGTGGCCGGGCACGAGACCACGGCGAACCTGATCGGCACCGGCATGTTGCAGCTCATGCGCAATCCGGACCAGATCGCCGCGCTGCGCGCGCGTCCCGAATTGTGCGCCTACGCGCCGGACGAGCTGCTCCGGCTCGAGCCGTCGGTGCAGATCACCACCCGGGCCGCGACCCGGCCGATCACCGTGGCCGGCCACGACTTCGAGACCGGGGAAGGCGTTGTGGTGCTGATCAATTCGGCCAATCGCGACGACGACGCCTACGTCGATTCGGATCGGGTCGACGTCGCCCGCTACTCCGACCCGAAGAACCCCGCCAAGAAGCACCTCGGGTTCAGCCTCGGCATCCACTACTGCCTGGGCGCGCCGCTGGCGCTGCTGGAGATGGAGATCCTCCTGGAGGTGTTGCTGCGCAAGGTCGAGGACATCGACCTGCTCACCGACACGCCGCCGTACAAGCCGAATGTCGTGATTCGGGGGCTGGAGGCGTTGCCGACGCGATTCACTCCCGCCTAGACGACTAGGATCTGACCGAAGGACCCGGAGCCGGAGGGGCGCCGGGTCTTTCGCGTTGCACGGGTCAGTTGCCGAGGCAGAGTCGCCGTGGTGTCGCGTCTTTCGCGAGCCGGGCGTCCACACAGCCCGCGGGTAGATCGCCGGATGCTGTCGTGCCGAAGTTGGCGGTGACCGTCAGCGCGTTGTCGCCGAAAGTACTGCGCTGCACCAGGTGATCGTCGGTGAGCCACTGGAAGTCGGTCATCGGCAAGGTGCCCGCCGTCTCGTGCAGTGGCGCGAAATACTGTTGCAGGCGGGCGATCTCCGCGCCGTGCTCGGCGAGCTGGCGCTGGTCCAACGCCAGGTTCAGCGGTGTGTTGTTCAGTATCGCGGTCAGTGCGCGCATCGTTTGTTGTTGCGGCAGCTTGTAGTACGCGAGCTCCCAGCGGTCCAGGTTGATCAGCGAGTCGTGCAGCACTGTCTCGTACAGCGGGACGCGATAGGCCGGATCGAACATGGCCTCGGCCGCCGCTGTGGGAAGTTCGGCCGGCTGGAAGAAGAACTTCGGCGCGGCGGCCGGCGCCCAGCCGCCCCAGGTTTCCTTGTCGCGCTGGGCCTTCCACAGCAGATCCGACACCGGCGTCTGGGAGCCGTGGCTGTAGGCCAGCAGCGTGCTCGCCCACGCGCCCGCCGATTCGGAGCCGAGCACCTGTTTGCGCTCCTCGGCCAGTTTGCGCATGCGGGCGAGGCGATTGTCGCGGTCCTGCTTCTTGTTCATCGCGTGCCCGGGGCTGTAGTCGTCGAAGAAATCGCCTGCCGCGTCGACGTCGAGGAAGTAGGTGTTGGCTCCGTTCGCGGTGATGCTCGCGTAGCGGTCGTCGAGCAGGCGCGAATCCTGCGCCAGGGCTTGGGTACTGAGGTAGCAGCCGCGGCCGCCGAACCCGGTTTCCGGCGTGCCGTTCGCGTCGTGCACGCAGCCGGTCGGCCACAGCTGGCCGGGCCAGCGGGAGCTCGGGTTGTCGGCGGTGGCCGGGTCCTGCGCGTTGTCGTACGAATCGTAGGGTCCGGCAAGGTATCCGGCCTGTTTCGCCGCGTCGATCGCCGCGGGTGTCATCGGGTCGTCGCCGGCGTCGTAGCCGAGCCACATGCGGCTCAGGCCGAGATCCTGCATTTTGCGGATGGCCTCGGGTGTGCGGCCGTCACCCCAGAGGTAGGCGTGAAATGCGCCGAGCAGCTTGGCGATCGGCGGATTCTCGCGGATCTTGTCGGCGAGGGAACGGAATTGGCCATGCTGGATGAGCCAGGCGCGGTAGTCCTTCGCGGCGGCGACGGGGGAGGCGTCGGTGAGGGCGAAAGTGACGGTGTAGTCGCGGGTGTCGGCTCTGGCCGCGAAATCGTGTTCGGCGGTGGTGTGCAGCCTTCCGTCGGTGGATTGCACCGTCAGGGTGGTGCCGATGTCGGTGGGGGCGAGGTAGCTCACGCCGCGGTCGCCGATGCGGTAACCCCAGAACGGCATGGTCAGTCCGGACGTCAGGTCGAGCGGATTGTCGACCAGGGCGGCGTCGGAGGAATTCCAGAACGGGTCGGCGACGGGCAGCGACAGGCCCTCGCCGCGGGGGAGTTGCAGTGCGGCGGCGGCCGGATCGGTGCCGGTCACCGGCCAGGCCACCCGCTCGTCGCGGTCGCTCTGCATGCTGATTCGCAGACGGCCGTCGGCGGTGTCCGCGGTGACCGTGAGTCCCTTTTCGGGATAGGTCCAGGTGGCCAGCTCACCGGTGATCCGGATCGGACCTGCCGCACCGAGCCCGCCCGTCGCACCGCCGGACATCGCGATGCGCGCACCGTCACCGGTGACGCCGGTGACGGCCAGCGAGGTCGTGTCCACGTCTGCCTGACCACCCTTGATCGGCAGCAGCACATGGTCGCCGCGCTGCTCGGGTCGTGCGCTCGCGGTGTCGCTGGCACATGCGGTGATACCCAGCCCCGCGAGCAGCGCGACGGTGGTGAGGGTGGCCCCGGCCGCGATCCTGCGGCGGGTGCGCTCGTTGCTCCGACGTCTCATGCCAGGCACGGTGCCGCGGCCGGATGAGAGTTCGATGAGACCGCCTCGGGTCCCGGGCCTGCGCGAACCCGATCCGTAGTATCCGGACCATGCGCGTTTTGGTGGTGGACGACGAGGACGCGGTCCGCGAGGCACTCGTGCGCGCGATGGACAGCGAAGGGTACGAGACTCGCGCCGCCGGTGACGGCGCCGCGGCGCTGGCCGAGATCGAACGGTGGCAGCCGGAAGTGGTGCTGCTGGATGTGCTGATGCCGTTCATGGACGGGCTGACGGCGTGCCGGCGGTTGCGGGCGCGCGGTGATCGCACGCCGATCCTGATGCTCACCGCGCGGGACGCGGTGGCCGATCGGGTCGACGGCCTGGACGCGGGTGCGGACGATTACCTGGTCAAGCCGTTCGATCTGGATGAGCTGCTCGCCCGCGTTCGCGCGCTGGTCCGGCGCACGTATCCCGACGACGGTGCCGTGCTGTCCTGTGCGGACCTTGTCATGGACACCACCGCGCACGAGGTTCGCCGCGGCGCACGCCTGGTCGAACTCAGCCGCACCGAGTTCTCCTTGCTCGAGGTGCTGCTGCGTAACGAAGGTCAAGCTCTGCCCCGCGAGACGCTCATCGAACGGGTGTGGGGCACCGGGCTCGGCTCGACGTCGAATTCGCTCGAGGTCTACATCCGCTACCTGCGGCGCAAGCTCGAAGCCGACAACGAACCCCGGCTGATCCACACCCTGCGCGGCATCGGCTACCGGCTGGCTCCGCCGTGAAACTGCCCGGTTCGCTGCGCGCCCGGATCGCGCTGTTCTGCGTCGCCGCCATCGCGATGGCGCTCGCGGGCATGGGATTCGCCGCCTACGCCGTGGTCGCGCACGAACTCGACAGCTCCCTCGACCTCGGCCTGCGCAGGGAAGCAACCCGCATCACCCGCACGATCGCGACCGACGCGGACGTCGCCACCGCGTCCGGACCGTGCCGATACCTGACCGCGCCGAGTTGCGTGCAGGTCGTGGCCGCCGACGGGCGCATCGAATCCGAGCACGACCCGAACCAGCCGCTGCCGGTCGACTCCGCCACCACGGCGGTCGCCGCCGGCACCCGAGCCGCGTTCTTCAGCGACCTCGATCTCGACGGCTATTCGCTCCGGATGTACACCGCGCCACTGCGTTCCGGCTCCGCGGTGCAGATCGCGCAGCGCGCGGACCCGGTCGACACGAGCCTTCGCCGCGTCGCCTACGCGCTCATCGCCGCAGCCGCTGTCGGGATCCTCCTCGCCATCGCTGCCGGTCTCGCCGTTGCCCGCCGCGCCGTCGCCCCGGTCACCACCCTGACCGCCGCCGCCGAACGCATCGCCGACACCCGCGACCCTCGTCACCACATCACCGTCACCGGGCCCGACGAACTCCAAAGCCTGGCAACCAGTTTCAACACGATGCTCGATGAACTGGACCAGGCCTTGACCGCCGAACGAACCTCCCGCGCCGCCCAGCACCGGCTGATCGCCGACGCCTCCCATGAACTGCGCACCCCGCTGACTGCCCTGCGCACCAACATCGATTTGCTCCGCCGAGCCTCCCGCCTCAGCGCCGGACAACTCGACGAAACCGTCGTCGCGCTACGCGTCCAATCCGAGGAACTCTCCGGCCTCGTCACCGATCTGATCGACCTGGCCCGCGCCGACGACCCGGCCGCCGCGCTGGAATCCCTCGAAGACCTCCGGCTGGACCTGCTCGTCGCGGACTGCCTCGGCACCGCCGAACGTCACTGGCCCGCAGTCACATTCGAAACCGACCTCGCCCCGACCACGATCCACGGCGCGTCCGCGCGCCTCACCCGCGCCATCACCAACCTCCTCGACAACGCCGCCAAATTCAGCCCACCCCAAGGCCGGATCTACATCCGCCTGCACCACAACGAGCTGACCGTTCGCGATCAAGGCCCTGGCATTCCACCCGACGACCTCCCGCACATCTTCGACCGCTTCTACCGATCCGCCACCGCCCGCACCAAACCCGGGCACGGGCTAGGACTGGCCATCGTCAAGCAGGTCGCCGACCTCCACGGCGCGACCGCAACCGCTGAATCCCCGCCCGGCGGCGGCGCAGTATTCCGCCTCGTCTTCCCCGAGTCGGCGGACTGAACAACTCCGGCCTCCGTCACCACCGGTGACCTCCGTGTGTGGCGACCCGATCAGGAACGGCGGATCGGGTCGCACCCGCGCTCGATATTGCGTCGCCATATACGGTCCGTGCTGCCAGAATCAGCCGATGCCGGTCGACCAGAACCTCCTTCTCGCCTTCATAGCCACCACGTTCATCGCGATGATCACGCCCGGCCCGGACATGCTGTTCGTCCTCGGCTGCGGGATGCGGGGTGGTCCGCGGGCCGGACTGCTCGCCACGGCGGGGGTGGCGACGAGCGAGGCGATTCACGTCGCGGTCGCGGCGGCCGGGCTGGCCGCGCTGTTCGCCGCGGTCCCGGTGGCCTTCACCGTGGTTCGGGTGCTGGGTGCCGGGTATCTGATCTACCTTGGCGTGCAAGCGATTCGGCGGCGTTCGAGTCTGCCGTCCGAGGAAGCGCAGGTGGGTGTTTCCGGGCGGAAGGCGTACCTGTCCGGGCTGTTCACCAATCTGCTGAATCCGAAGATGGTGACGTTCACGATCGCGTTCCTTCCGCTGTTCATCGATCCGAGTCGCGGCCAGATCTGGTTGCAGTTCGTGATTCTCGGCGCGATCATGATCGCGTTCGAGTTCCTGGTCGACGGCGCGGTCGGGGTGCTGGCCGGCCGGATCGGCGGGTGGCTGCGCCGCCGGCATGCCGCGCGTCGCCGGATCGAGGTCGCCACCGGCGGGATCTTCATCGGTCTCGGTGTACGGCTGGCCGTCCAGCACTAGCCGATACTCGCGGTTGATGCCGACTCGAGCCGCGGCACGAGGTGCGCGGCGATCCCCCAGACCTGACAGCAACCACGAACAGCTCACAGGTTAACCGAGTTGCCAACCCCCACGCCCTATCCGGCTGTCACCCTTCCACCTTGCCGCTGAGCGGGACATGGTGGCGGGGCTACTCGCATTTTGCCGCTGTCGTGTCCCGTTGGTGATCGTCGTCCCTGTTGAGCGGGACGTGGCTGCGGGGCACTCGCCTTTTGCTGCCGGCTTCGCCCGCTGGGGTCTACGTCGATGCCGGTGCTTACAGACTGGCACGCCATGGCCGGCTGCTCTCGGCCCTCACGCCGTCATGTCCCGTTCTACATTCACCCTTCCGTCGAACGGGACATGGCTGGGCCCTCACTCGCACTTAGCCGCCACCAAGTCCCGTTCGGCGTTCGCCCTTCCGTCGAGCGGGATGTGGCGGCGGGGATATGTGGACTATCCGGTGGCACCATGCTCGACGCGCTCCTGGACGGCGAGTGGACCGAAGCGCAGCAGGCGATCCGTGTCGAGATTGCCGCGCACGGCGAGTCGATCTCGGCGGCGCTGGCCGCGGCGATCGCCGCGTAACCCGCCGATCCCCAGATTTGCCGCTGGCGTGCTGGGCCCGGAAGGAGAAATATAGGCGTGCAACCGCCAGCGGACGGCGTCGCGAAGCCAGACCGCCGCCGCCCTGTTCGGGTATGAGAGGGAGCGGACTGTGCACGACGCCACCGAGACCACCGAGGCGCGGCCGGGCGCGTCGACCGACGGACACGCCGAGTCCTACACCTGGGAAATCGTCCACGACGGCGCCACCGTCGAGTCCGGCGAGAGCTACCTGGGCGAAGCGCACCCGCTCACCGGCAGCACCGCGAGCCAGCACTACGAGATCGCCTGCGGGATATTCGAGCAAGCCTGCGACTCGGCGGTGGAGGAGCATCGCTACGAGGTGATGATGGCGCGCGTGGAGGACCGGCCCGAACCGCGCTCGGTCACCATCGTCACCGTGCTGCTGCGGTATGCCGACGGCAGCGTCGCGGTCTCGATGACCGCGCACCCGCGGCACCGCCCGATCACCGAGCAGGACCTCGACGAATACCGCGACTACCTGGAGTGGGCCGAAGAGGACCACCGCCGCTTCCTCGAGCAGAAGACGCTCGGCGACGAACCCTTCGACCTCCCCTGGGAATCCACCGAAGACGAGTGGACCCCCGACGAAACGATCGACCAGTCCGACCCGCGCCTGGCCCGGATCACCGAACTGGAAGCCGAGGCCGCCGACATTCGCGCCGAAGTCTTCGACCCCGACCACTGCCGCGAACTCCACTTCCGTGCCGACCAGAAACAACGCGAAGCCCGAACTGCCGCAACGGAAGCCGCCGCGACCGGCGACACCGCCGCGCTGGCGGCCGCCGAACGCGAACTCGCCCACCGCACCGAACGCGTCACCCGCTGGACCACCCTGCTCGCCGAATCCACCGCCGCCTACCTGCAAGCGGCGGCGCTGGACGCGGAGGCGACGCAGGTGCGTCGTGCGTTGCAAGCCGACACACAACCGGCCGAAGCCGGAATGCTCGGCGAATCCACGTAGCTGTTCCGATGCCTACTGCTCGCGCGGTAGGCACCGGACAACTTCACAGCGCCAGCAGCGCGCGGTGACCGATCCGCGGATCGGCCAACGGGCGCAACGCTATTCGCATGAGGGCCAAGGCGTTGTCGTCGCCGGCTATGCGGTTGGCTTTGACCGCGCCGCAGGCCAGGCACTGGTGGACGAGCTGCCATTCGCCGTTGTCGCGCGCGGACATGCTCACCGCTTCCATTCGCCCTTTGCACGGCTCGGCCCGGTCGCCGGGGACGCGTCGGTCCACGTGGCGGCTGGTCAGGCAGTGCGGGCAGTGGTTGCGGTGGGCGGTGCCGGGCGCGGCGATCGGCACGTCCATCCGGCAGCCGAGGCAGCGGAACGCGTCGCCGGATTCGCCTGCGCGGCCGTGCAATACGTGCTTGGCGCGTTGCGGGCGGTGGCCCGCCGGTTTTCTGCGTGGCATGGCGCACCCCCTACAGATCGCCGAAGACTTCGAGCGGGAACGGCGGTTCGGCGAGCGGGCGGACCGCCATGCGCATCAGGATGAGCTGGTTGTCGTCGCCGCACACGGGGTGCAGCGCCAGCTCGTGACAGCGGGTGCACCGATGCACGACGGCCCATTCGCCGGTGCGCAGCACGGCGATCGACAGCGGCGCCATTCTGGCCCGGCACTCGGAGATGCCGCCCTCGACATGGTCGTGGGTGTGTCGTGAGTTCAGGCAGCTCGGGCAGTGGTTGCGCCAGCTGTTGTCGGGGGCGAGCGTGGCGACGACGAGGCCGCAGCGCACGCAGGTGAAGGTGTCGGTGCGCAGCGATGCGCTCGGACCGTGAGAGGTGTTGTCTGACACCCGGATTACTCCTTTGCTGAGGGTTGGGAAACAGCAGGAGCAGGCCGAGCGCGCCTCGAAGCTAGTTAGCGGCGGTTGGCGGTGCGGGCGCGAGCGAACCGACGCGGTTCGACTCGACGCGGTGAGGCGCGCTCGGCGCGGTCCGGGGCATAGACACTCATTTCTGGGCCCGCCGTGGGCCCGGTCACCGATCGCTCGGGCGCTTCTACCAGCGCGGCAGCAACCGTAGCAACGCTGCCTCGATGGTCGCCACCGATTTTGCCGAGCGGGGATCAGCCCCGATAGTTGCGGGCCACGAGCCCCAGGCTGCCCGCCGCGACGACCGCGGCGACGGCGAACATGACCGGGTAACCGAAGCCGAACTGCCCGTGCAGGAACGACAGCAGGGCGGGCACGCCGAAGCCGAGGTAACTCACCGAGTAGAACACCGCGGTCAGCCCGGCCAGATCGGTGGGGCGGGCGATCCGTTCGATCTCCTGGAGTCCGGCCACGAGTCCGATGCCGTAGCCCGCGCCGAGCACGACGGCGGTCAGCAGCGTCGCCCAGAGCGTGAGCGCATCGGAAGCCCAAGTGGCAGAGGTCATTCCGATTGTGACGAACACCAGTGAGACAACGGCTGCCCGCGCGGTGCCCGGCTTGTCGATCCGCCGCGCCGCCGACTGGATCGCGAAACCGCAACTGAGCGTGAGAACACAGACCAGTGCCGAGAACGCGATCGGCGCGCCGTGGATGTGCGGCGCCATCAACGCCGGCATGATCGCGTAAGCCGTTCCGGCGGAGGTGAACAACCACAGCGCGACCGGCAGTGCCACGCAGAGGAATCGGCGATGCCCGGCGGCAGGTACCTTCAGGTCATCGATCAGCCGCCCCGGATTCGCCTGGGGGAGCACCGTTTCCGGCGCTCGCGCCACCCACAGCGCGGCCACCAGGCAGAGCGCCACACTGATCAGGTAGGCGAGCTCGTTCGGCCACGGCGCCCACTGTGCCAGCACCCCGGCGAATCCCGCGCCGACCGCGAACCCGCCGGTGAGACTCATCGCTGACCGCCGCGCCCCGGTGCCACCCGGCGACGCGGGCCCGAACGGCGGCTGCGCGAGCTCCTTCAACCAGCTGCTGCCCACCGCCATCGCCAACCCGAGCGCGGCCCCGCACAGCACCCGACCGGCGGACAGCACCGGCACCGACGCCGACCCGAACGCCAGCAGCAGCGACCCCGTCGCGCTGATCAACGGCGCCGGCCGCAGCAGCGCGCGCCGCCCGTACCGATCCGAGAGCGGCCCGCCGATCAGCAGCGCGGGCACGATGCCGAGGACGTAATAGAACAGCAGCAGATCCACCGTGGTCGTCGGCAGCCCGTGGTTCTTGTACATCACCAGCAGCGGCGTGAATTCGTTTCCGCCCCAGGCGATCGCGAACATCGCCGCGGCGACGCCCCACCACGTTTTCGATGCGACCCGAGCGGGCCGGACCGCGGTGGTCAGCGTCGCCATCACAACCCCCGTAGTTCCAGCTGGTGCACGCCGGCCAGGTGCTCGGCCAGCGCGGTGGCGAACTGCTCCACGTCCCCGGCCTCGATCAGCCCGGCCAGGTGCGCGTGCTGCTCGATGATCCGGTCGATGTCGATCGGCCCGCGCCGCAGCGCGACGCTGTTCATCCGCCGCTGCCGCTCGCGCAACGAGTCGTAGAAGCTCGCCAGCAGCGGATTGCCCGCCGCGATCACATACGAGCGATGGAAGTCGGTGTCCACCAGGGCGAACTGGTCGAGGTCCCCGGCGGCGGCCAACTCGCGCTGCTGGTCGAGCGAGGAGCGGAGCATCGAGGTCAGCGCCGTGCGATCGGTCGAAGCCAGCGCGCGCACGGCGGCCGCCTCGACCACATAGCGGGCGTACGCGACGTGCTCGGCCTCGTCCGGCGGAATCGGCACCACCAGCGCGCCGCGTTTCGGGTAGAGCTTCATCCACCCTTCGGTTTCCAACCGCAGGAACGCCTCGCGCACCGGCGTCCGCGACGTGCCCAGATCGGCGGCGATCTCGCCCTCACTGATCAGCTCGCCACCCGCCAACGTCCCGGTCAGGATGCGTTCTTTGACCTCGCGATAGGCCTGCTCAGCTGATGAATACGTCTTAGACACAAGTTGTATCTTAGGCAAGATCAACGGCCAACCGACTGTGAAGTCGATTACCCGCAACCACGCCCCGCCTATACGCGCCCGCCCCGTTGCGCGCGATCCAGCAACCCGCGTCCGTCCTGTCTCGCCGCGCACGGAATTGCTGACGATTTCATGCGCGCGTTGCGAGGATGTGCGCGGCGTCGGGGATCTTTTGCTCGTATGGGCGAGGCTGGGGTTCCGGGTGGTGCGTGTCCGCTGGCGGGGGTGCCGGTCGAACATCTTGCGGGCTGGGCGACCTGGGGCGTGGCGGGGCTGAGGATTCGACAGGGATTTAGGCTATTCTGAGAATTATCTTCAAAGATCTAGACCTGATCTTGCAGGATATTCATAATTTGAGGCAGAAAGGTCTAGATTATGCGGACCAGCTATGAACATTCAGCTATCAACATCCATCGACATTCAGGAGCGCAGGTGAAGATCGGGGTCCCCCGCGAGGTCAAGAACCACGAGTATCGGGTCGCGATTACCCCGGCCGGTGTGCACGAGCTCGCGTCCCGCGGGCACGAGGTGTACATCGAGACCGGTGCCGGTCGTGGCTCGGCGTTCGAGGACGAGGCATACACCGTCGCCGGCGCGCGGGTGCTGAACTCCGCCGACGAGGTCTGGGCCGTCGCCGACCTGGTGCTCAAGGTGAAAGAGCCGGTCGCCGAGGAGTATTCACGCATGCGGGAAGGTCAGGTGCTGTTCACCTACCTGCACCTCGCCGCCTCCAAGGAGTGCACGGACGCGCTGCTGAGCTCCGGCATCACCTCGATCGCCTACGAGACGGTCACCGGCCGCGACGGCTCGCTGCCGCTGCTCGCGCCGATGAGCGAGGTCGCGGGCCGGCTGGCCCCGCAGGCCGGCGCCTACCACCTGATGCGCAACGGCGGCGGCCGCGGCGTGCTGATGGGCGGCGTGCCCGGCACCCCGCCCGCCAACGTGGTCGTGATCGGCGCGGGCGTCGCGGGCGGCAACTCGATCGCCATCGCGCACGGCATGCGCGCCGAGGTCACCGTCCTTGACCTGAACATCGCCCGCCTGCGCGAGATCGACGCGCAGTACAAGGGTCAGGTCCGGACCATCATGTCCAACCGGCTCGAGGTCGAAAAGGCGGTCCGTGAGGCCGATCTGGTGATCGGCGCGGTGCTGGTGCCCGGCGCGAAGGCCCCGACGCTGGTCTCCAATGACCTTGTCGCGCAGATGAAGCCGGGCTCGGTGCTGGTCGACATCGCCATCGACCAGGGCGGCTGCTTCGCCGATTCGCGCCCGACCACGCACGCCGATCCGACCTACCGGGTGCACGAGTCGGTGTTCTACTGCGTCGCCAACATGCCCGGCGCGGTGCCTTACACCTCGACCGTCGCGCTCACCAATGCCACACTGCCGTACGTGGTCTCGCTGGCCGAGCACGGCTGGCGCGAGGCGGTGGCGATGGATCAGGGCCTGGCGAGCGGTCTCAGTACGCATGGTGGTGTGCTGCTGTCCGCTTCCGTCGCGGCCGCACACGGTTACGCCGCCGAAAGCCTGGCCGCGTAACATGTTTCGCAAAGGCGGCCGGTCCTCGGGTCGGCCGCCTTTGTCATGCCGTGGGATTCGTCCGCGGCCGCATGTGCTCGAAGATCAGGATCGTCTCGGTGGACGCGACCGCCGGATGCTCGCTCAGATTGTTCAGCACGAACCGGCGCAGCTCGTCGGTGTGCGAGGTGGCGACGTGGATCAGGTAATCGTCGGCGCCCGCGATGAAGTACACGTTGAGCACCTCCTCGAACTCCGACATCTGCTCGCCGAACTCGGCCAGATGCTGCCGGGCGCTGGCCCGCAGGCGCACCGCGATCATGGCTTGCAGGCTGCGGCCGAGCGCGGCCGGATCGATGTCGGCATGAAACCCGCGAATGACGCCGCGTTCCACCAGCGCCCGCACCCGCCCGAGACAGGTGGACGGCGCGATGCCCGCCGCGGCCGCGAGCGCGTTGTTCGTCATCCGGCCGTCGCGCGCGAGCTGGTCGAGCAGAATCCGGTCGATATCATCGATCGGCACCCCGGCCGGCGGATGGATCGGCGGCACCGGCGCGGTCGAGCCACCGGGTGAATCATTCTTACGCATCCCTCGACCGTACAGAATCTTGTTCGTGGAAATCACCTTTGTTGTGAATATTATTCGCCGATTCCGGAATTCGTCGGGTCTACGCCCGCCACGAGGTCGCCTTGAACCCGTTCTGGAGGTTCTCGCCCAGCAGGACGCGCAGCCGCCACGGCCGCAGCCGCAGCAGGCTGACGTTCGGCGACTCGGGCCCGGTCCAGCCGGGCACGCCGATCGCGCCCGGGTCGTAGCCGAGTGGGGCCGGCGTGCTCTTGAACAACTCCCACAGCCTGGTCTTCGTCGCCACGTCGTCGACCCATTCGGCCGCGCACTCCGCCAGGCAGGTGTCGTGCGTCGGCGCCCAGTAGTTGCACGAGGCATAGGGGCTGTGCGCGAGATGGGCCTGCTTGATCGGCGTCTTGCTGGTGACGATCCACCCGGTCAGTTCCTGCCCGTCCCACTCCCAGAGCGGATGCAGGACGCGGCTGCGCGGCCGTCCGGCCGGATCGGTCGTGGACACCGTGCACCACACGATGCGGTGCGCGAGGTCGACGAAAGCAGGTGCGATTTCACCCAATTCGGTCACCTCGTCACCTTATCCGCCGAACCGGTTTTCAGCCCACCGGACGAGCATGCGGCCGCGCCTGTTCCAGCTGGGCGGCGACGGTGAGAATGGTCGTCTCGCCGTTGCTCGGCCCGACCAGCTGAACCGCCAGCGGCAGCCCGTCGGCGGCGACGCCCGCGGGCAGCGAGGCCGCGGGGTGGCCGGTGACGTTCCACAGCGTCGTGTAGGCCACCATCGGAATGGACCTGATCTGGGCGCGGACGGTGTTCGCGCTGTCGAGCGCGCCGATGTGCGGCGGACGGCCCGCGAGGGTCGGGGTGAGCAGCAGGTCGCAGTCGGCGAAGACCCGATCGACCTTGTGCGCCAGCGCTTCTCCCTGACGGATCGCCCATTCGACGACCGGTCGCCGGGCCCACGTGCCCATCGCGATGGTCTGCCGGGTGCGGCGTTCGAGGCGCTCCGGATGCTCGACGTGCTCGGCTTCGTCGCGCACACCGCCGAAGAACTGAGGGAAGAAGGCCTGCAACGACTCCGGGTAGTCGGGGTCCACCTCGAACACCGAATGACCCAGTTCGGCAAGCAGTTTCGCGGTGTCCTGCACCGCGCGCACGTGCTCGGGATCCGGCTTCGCCAGGGCGGACGGCGATTTCGTGCTGTAGCCGATCCGCAGGGGTGCACCGGTCTGCCGCGCGGCCTGTTCGAAGGACATCACCGGGTCCGGCGCGGTGAACCGGTCGCCGGGGGTGTTGCCGCGGATCACGTCGTAGACGACCGCGGAGTCCAGGACGCCGCGGGTCAGCGGCCCGGTGACGCCGAGCGACCACCAGAGATGCTCGAACGGCGCGACCGGCACCCGCCCGCGCTGCGGCTTAAGGCCGAACAGCCCGCAGCAGGCCGAGGGGATCCGGATCGAGCCGCCGCCGTCGCTGCCGATCGCCACCGGGACCAGCCCGGCCGCGACCGCCGCGGCCGAGCCGCCGCTGGAACCGCCGGTCGTCCGGTTCCGGTCCCACGGATTGCGGGTCACGCCATACGTGCTCGACTCGGTGAACGGCCACTGCCCGAACTCCGGCATCGTGGTCTTGCCGACGATGATCGCGCCCGCGGCCCGCAACCGGCGCACGATCTCGGAGTCGGCCTCGGCCGGGGTCGAGTTGGACCGGGTGCCGAAGGTGGTCACCAGGCCGGCGACGTCGATCTCGTCCTTGATCGCGATCGGGATGCCGTGCAGCGGTCCGACGCTGCCCGCGGCGCGTTCGCGGTCGCGCTCGATCGCCTCGGCCCGGGCCTGCTCGTGCCGGATCTGAGTGAACGCGTTCAGATCCTTGGCCGCGTCGATCCCGGTCAGCGTGGCGGCGACTAATTCCTGCGCGGACAGGACTCCTTGCTCCAGCAGCTCCCGCTGCTCGAGCACGCCCGCCGACACGACGTCCTGGAGATCCATCTGTACCGCTCCTCTCGGCCACACAGCACTGCGTGACCAGCACGACTGAACCGTCGGGCCGAAGACCCGACAGTAGATAGCCGTATGACCATTTCGCAATCAATACGGATGCGGATCACAAGGAGTTCAGTATTTGGGCGAACCGGGTGGGCGGTAGTCCGGATCGGCGACGCGCATGGCCGCGACATCGTCGCGATCGCGCAGCGCGGGCAGTCGCTGCCAGCGCTCGTGCAGCCGGGCCAGCGCGTCCCGGTCGAGATCGATGCCCAGGCCAGGGGTGTCGGTGACCTCGATGGCGCCGTCGGTGAAGGTGAACGGATCGGTGATGACGTCCTCGGCCTGCCACGGGTAGTGGGTGTCGCAGGCGTAGTCGAGGTGCGCGACGGTGGCGGCGACGTGGGTCATCGCGGCGAGGCTGATGCCGAGGTGAGTGTTGGAGTGCATCGAGATGCCCTTGCCGTAGGCGTGGCAGACCGCGGCGAGGTCGCGGGTGGCGTGCAGGCCGCCCCAGAAATGGTGGTCGGAGAGCACGACCTGGACGGCGTTCGCGTCGAAGGCAGGGCGGATCTCGTCGACGGCGGTGACGATCATGTTGGTGGCCAACGGCATTCCGGTGCGGCGATGCAGTTCGGCCATATCGGCGACGCGGGCGGTCGGATCTTCGAGGTATTCGACGATGCCGGTGAGTTGTTCGGCGACCGTGGTCGCGGTGGCCGGTGACCAGCCGCCGTTGGGGTCCAGGCGGAGTGGATGCTCGGGGAACGCCTTGGCCAGCGCGATGATGGCCGCGACCTCCTCCTCGGGTGGGAAGACGCCGCCCTTCAGCTTGAACGAGCGGAAACCGCCGTGCGCACTGAACTTTTCGGCCAGCCGGACGACGCCGTCCGGGTCGAGGACCTCACCCCACTCGTCGGCCGGGGCGTTCGGGGTCGGGTGTTCGGCCCACTTGTAGAAGAGGTAGCCGGAGTAGTCGACGCGGTCGCGCACCTTGCCGCCGAGCAGGGCGTGCACGGGCAGGCCGAGTTCGCGGCCGTGGGCGTCGAGGGCGGCGGTTTCGAACGCCGAGACGATGCTGAGCCGGACCTTGTCGGTGGTCAGCGTGCCGCGCAGGCCGCCGGCGACCGGGTTGTCGTCGAGCAGGCGGGTGTCACCGGCGTCGAGTAGCCGGATCGCGTTGATCGCCGTGACCGGCATGCCGATCAGCTTCGGTGCGAGTTCGGTTGCGCGGGCCAGGTATTGGTGGTCGCCGTAGGTCTCGCCGAGACCCACCGTGCCGCTGTCGGTTTCGAGTTCGACGATCAGTCGCGGGGTGTAGGGCTGGTGTACGCCGCCGACATTGAGCAGCGGTGCGTCCGCGATGAGGATCGGGGTGAGGCGGACGTCGGTGATGACAGGGGACATGGTCAGTCACGCTTTCCGTCGATGCGGCGGGGGAGCCGCCACGGGTTGTCTTCGCGGAGGGCGGGCGGGAGCAAGCTGTCGGGGAAGCCTTGCCAGGCGACCGGGCGCAGGAAGCGGTCGATCGCGGCGGTGCCGACCGAGGTCGTGGTGGGGGCGGTGGTGGCCGGATAGGGGCCGCCGTGTTGTTGAGCCCAGGTGACGGTTACGCCGGTGGGCCATTCGTTCCAGATGAGCCGTCCGGCCAGGGCGGTGAGCGCGGGCAGCAGCGGGCGGACATCCTCGATCTCGCTGTCTTCCGCGAAAACCGTTGCGGTGAGGCCCGGTTCGAGTTCGCCGAGCAGCGCGTTCAACTCGGTCGCATCCGCGTACTCGACCACAAGCGCTGCGGGGCCGAAGCATTCGGTGCGCAGCAGTTCCTCGCCGGCCAGGAAATCGGCGGCGGAGATCATCAGCAGGGTCGGCGCGAGCAGATCGCCGTGCAGGTCGGGTAGCGAAAGCGCTGTGACGGAAGGATGTTCGCGCAGGCTCGTGACGCGGGAGCGGAAGCCGCCGGCGATGCGGTCGTTGAGCAGCCGTTGCCCGGGCGCCTCGCGAGCGGCCGTACGGAGGGCGTCGGTGAGGCCATGCCCGGTGGGCAGCAACAGTAGTCCGGGCTTCGTGCAGAACTGCCCGGCGCCGAGGGTGAACGAGCCGAGGAAGCCCGCCACGATCTGCCGGCTGCGCGCTCGAACCGCCTCGGGCAGCACCACCACCGGATTGACGCTGCCCAGCTCGCCGTAGAACGGGATCGGCCGGGGCCGCGAGTTCGCGATGTCGAACAGTGCGCGGCCGCCCGGCACAGACCCGGTGAAGGCCGCGGCGGCGATGGCCGGGTGCCGCAGGGCGGTGGTGCCCGCGTCGATGCCGTGGATGACCTCGAAGAGGCCGGCCGGCGCGCCCGCCTCGATCAACGCGTCCCGCACGATGACGCCGGTGCGGGCCGACAACCGCGGATGCCCAGGGTGCGCCTTGAGCACTACCGGGCAGCCCGCGGCGAGCGCGGAGGCGGTGTCGCCGCCCGCGACGCTGAACGCGAACGGGAAGTTGCTCGCGGCGAACACCAGCGTCGGTCCGATCGGGACGACGCTGCGGCGGATATCCGGGCGCGGCCCCATCGGCCACTGCGGGTCGGCGTGATCGACGGTGGCGCGCAGGAACTCGCCGTCGGCGAGCACCTCGGCGAACAGGCGCAGCTGAAATATGGTGCGCGCCAACTCGCCCCGCAGTCGCGGGCTCTCCGGGAGATGGGTTTCCTCGGCGGCGAGCGGCACCAGTTCGTCGGCCGCGGCATCGATCGCGTCCGCGGCATGCGTGAGCCACCGGGCGCGCTCTGCCGGAGTGGATTCGGCGAGTTGCGCGGCGGACCGCACTGCCGCGTCGATGATTCGGGACAGGTCGTTCGGGTCGGTATCCATGATTCCTCCGAAAGGTCAGGCGCGGGTGGAGTGTTCGGCGACGGTCCAGGCGCGTGCCCGGTCGCTGAGGGTGACACCGAGGCCGGGACGCGCCGACAGGTGCATCCGTCCGTCGGCGATCTCCAGACGTTCCTCGAACAGCGGGTCGAACCATTCGAAGTGCTCGACCCAGGGCTCCCTGGCGTAGGCCGCGGCGAGGTGGACGTGCACCTCCATCACGAAATGCGGGGCCAGTTGCAGGTTTTCGCGGTCGGCCACGCCCATCACCTTCAGGAACTGGGTGATGCCGCCGATCCGCGGCGCGTCGGGCTGCACGATGTCGGCCCCGCCCGCACCGATGAGCTGGGTGTGCTCGGCCACGCTGGTCAGCATCTCGCCGGTCGCGATCGGGGTGTCGAAGGTCGCCGCGAGCCGGGCGTGACCGTCGAAATCGTAGGCGTCCAGCGGCTCTTCGATCCATACCAGCCCGAACTGATCGAACGCCCGGCACATCCGGCGCGCGGTCGCCCGATCCCACTGCTGGTTCGCGTCGACCATCAACGGCACGCGGTCGCCGAGCTTCTCCCGCACCGCTGTGACCCGAGCCAGGTCGACGGCGCTGTCCGGATGTCCCACTTTGAGTTTGACGCCGCCGATGCCGTGTTCGAGGGACTCCGCCGCCCGATCGAGGACCTCCTCGATCGGCGCGTGCAGGAATCCGCCGGAGGTGTTGTAGCAGCGCACCGAATCCCGGTGCGCACCCAGCAGTTTCGCCAACGGCAACCCGGCGCGCTTGGCCTTCAGGTCCCACAGCGCGACATCGAACGCCGCGATCGCCTGCACCGCGAGCCCGCTGCGCCCGACCGACGCGCCCGCCCACATGAGCTTGTCCCAGATCTTGGCGATATCGCTGGGATCCTCGCCGAGCAGAACGGGCGACAGTTCCCGCGCGTGCGCGAATTGCCCCGGCCCGCCCGCCCGTTTCGAGTAACTGATGCCCAGGCCGGCGAGGCCGGACGCGGTGGTGATCTCCGCGAACAGCACCGCCACCTCGGTCATCGGCTGCTGCCGGCCGGTCAGCACCTTGGCGTCGCTGATCCCGGCCGGCAGCGGCAGCGCGACCGAGGAGATGCTGACCTCGATGATGCGGTCCAGGGTTGCCGCGCCGGTCATGCCGCGTCCGCGCCGGTGATCGTCGCGATCAGCGCCCCGAGTTCCGCGCGCTCGTCGTCGGTCAGATTGGTCAGTGGCGGTCGCACCGGTCCGGCGGGTCGGCCGATCGCAGTCAACCCGGCCTTGATGATGGACACCGCATACCCGGGCCGCCGGTCGCGAATATCGAGGTAGGGGATGACGAATTCGCGCAGGTGCCGGTAGACGGTGTCCCGATCGCGCGCCTGCACCGCGCGATAGAACGCGAGCGCGAATTCGGGCAGGAAGTTGAAGATCGCGGAAGAGTAAGTGGTGACACCCATTTCGGTGTACGGGAGGGCGAAGGTCTCCGCGGTCGGCAGCCCGCCGATGTAGGTGAGCCGATCGCCGAGCCTGGCGTAGATCCGGGTCATGGTCTCGATATTGCCGACGCCGTCCTTGAATCCGACCAGGTTCGGGCATCTTTCGGCCATCCGGGCCAAGGTCACGTCGTTGCAGGTGGCATTGGCGCGGCTGTAGAAGATGACGCCGAGCGAGGTGGCGGCGCAGATCGTGGCGACATGTTCGATCAAACCCTCGGGCCCGGCTTCGGTCAGATACGGCGGCAGCAGCAGAATGCCCTCGGCCCCAGCGACTTCCGCCGCGCGAGCCTGCTCGACCGCGGCCGCGGTCCCGGCCGTGGCCGGCGCGATGACCGGCACCCGCCCGCCGGTCTCGGAGACCGCCGCGCGCACCA
Source organism: Nocardia colli (assembly GCF_008704205.1). GTDB lineage: Bacteria > Actinomycetota > Actinomycetes > Mycobacteriales > Mycobacteriaceae > Nocardia > Nocardia colli. The sequence goes on from NZ_VXLC01000036.1 coordinate 52,736, forward strand.
CCTGGTCGATCTCCGACGGCGTCAGCGAGAATCCCTCGCCGGTGCCGCCGGCCGCGAACAGCCCGGCGACGTCGTACTGCGCCAGCCAGGCGATGTGCTTGCGGTACGCGGCCTCGTCGAACGCGAGGTCCGCGTCGAAGTGCGTGACCGGGAACGACAACAGCCCCTTGCCCAGCGCGGGCCCCAATTCGTCAGCGGATAGATGCGACATAGCTTTCCTTTCGATGATCAATGAACGGGTGGCAGCGAGTCGAGCAACCGCACGACCCGCGGCAACGCCGGGTTCGCGCAGTTGCGCCGCCACACCGCGTACAGGACAACCGGATCCTCGACGCCGTCCAGCGGCCGGAACCGCACGCCGTCGGGATGCAGATGACTCGCCGTCTCCGGCACCAGCGCCAGCCCGCGGCCCGCCGCGACCAAGGCGAGCATGGTGTGCACCTGGGTCAGCTCGTGCGTCGACGTATAGGGCACGGCCGCAAGGATTCCCGCGACCAGATCGGCGAAATACCGGGCCGGGCCGGGCGCGTACACCAGCAGCGTCTCCCCGCCCAGCGCCTCGGCGGCGATCGGGCCGTCGCCGGTGAGCGGGTGCCCGTCGGGCAGGGCGAGCATGAGCCGCTCGGAATGCACCAGCTCGCAATCGAATTCGGCCCGATCGAACGGCGGCCGGGCCAACGCCAGATCCAGCTTGCCGCTGCGCAGGTTCTCGAACTGATCCGAGCTGACCATCTCGCGCAGCACCACCTCGACACCGGGCAGTCCCTGCTCGATGTGGTTGAGGAACCGCCCGAGGAACCCGAACCCGGACGCCGCGGTGAACCCGATCCGCACCGTGCCCGCCCCGCCCGCAGCGACCAGCCGCGCGGTCCCCGGCGCGCCCTCGGCCAGCGCGAGCAGCCTGCGCGCCTCGATCAGGAACACCTCACCGGCCGGGGTCAGCTGCGCCTGCCGCTGGCTGCGGTCGAACAGCTCCACCCCGATATCGCGCTCCAGCTTCTGGATCTGCCTGCTCAGCGGCGGCTGGGTCATCCGCAGCCGCTCCGCCGCCCGGCGGAAGCTGCCTTCGTCGGCCACCATGACGAACCCGCGAACCTGCTCGAGTGAGATCATGGCTGCCAGCCTGCCCGCCGCGGCCCGAAGATGCGGCTGATCCAGCAGCCACGGGCGAGTTCCGCGGTCCTCGATGCGGCGGGTCATGCGATCGGCAGGTCGATGATCACGACCCAGTTGGGGTTGCGGCCAACAGGGACGCGGTGCAGGGCAGTGAGCGCACCGGTATCGGGGTCGATGGCGTAGCTGGTGATCGCGTTGGACTTCTGGCCCGCGGCCACCAGGAAACGGCCGTGCGGGTCGATGGCGAAGCCGCGCGGCTGGGACTCGGTGGGGGTGTGGCCGAGCAGTTCGAGCGCACCGGGCATGCCGTCGACGCGGAAACCGGCGAGGGTGTCCGAAGTTCGTTCGGACACATAGAGATAGCGTCCGTCCGGCGTGACGTGCACGTCCGACGTCCACGGGCTGCCGGAAAAGCCCTCTGGCAGTACGGATGTCGAGGACACCGGAGTGAGCGTGCCGGTCACCGGATCGAACAGGTAACTACCGACCGTTCCATCCAGCTCGTTCGTCACGAACGCGACCCGGCCGCTCGGGTGGAAGACGATATGCCGCGGTCCCGCACCGAGTTCGGTGCCGACGGCCGCGGGCCGATGGGGCGTCAACATGCCCGACATTGCGTCGAACCGGTACTGCAAGAGGTGATCGCCACCCAGAACCGCCGCGAATACATGCTGATTCGACGGATCGGTGACGATCGAATGTGCATGCGGCGCAGTGCCTATGACCGAAACCGGTTGCGCCCCGACGGCACCGTTCCCGGAGATCGGATTGACCGCGATCTTGTTGCCGCTGTAGGACGCGCTGAACAGGAATCGCCCCGACCGATCGGTGGCGAGATACGCCATGTTGTCCGGCAGGGGAGTCGTGGACAATGCCGCCAGCTGGCCGCTCACCGGCTCGATGGCAAAAGCGCTGACCGAGAACGGCTCCGAACGCAGCCCGGCGTAGAGGAACCGGCGGTCCGGACTGATCGCCAACGGCATCACCGTCCCGTCCACCGGCACCGACCCCACCGGTATGAGCACACCGGTGGAGTCGAGCAGCAGCACCGAGATCTCGCGGCTGTCGGCGTTCGATACGTAGACGACAGTGCGCATCCCGGCCTCCGACAACGGATTCACGCCTTCTCCACGGCGCGCCCGCCGACCCGGGCCCGCAGATCCAGCTCGATCTGTTCCAGGCTGCGCCCGTTGGTCTCCGGCACGAACCGCTGCACCAGCACGAACAACACCACGCTGACCCCGGCGAAGCACCAGGCCGACTTGGCCAGGCCCAGATGGTCGTTCATCACCGGGAACAGGAACGTGATCGCGAACGTCGAACTCCACAGCACCACGCTGCCGACGCCCATGCCCACGCCGCGCACCCGCAGCGGGAACACCTCGGCCATCATCACCCAGACCACCGCGCCCCAGCCGAGTTCGTAACCGGCCAGGTAGACGTTGAGCAGGATCAGCGTGGTCAACCCGGTCACCGTGTGGTTGTCCACCGTGAGCACGATGACGCCGAGCAGGAACAGCGACAACGCCATACAGACATTCCCGAGCAGCAACAGCGGTTTGCGCCCCCACCGATCGACCACGAAGATCACCCACGCGGTGAACGCCACCTTGACCACGCCGAGCACGATGGCCGCCAGCAGCGAGGTCGAATTGCCGAACCCGAGATCGGTGAACATGGTTGGCGCGTAGAGGTTTACCGCGTTCACCCCGGAGAACTGCTGGCCGACAGCGAGAATCAACGCGACGATCAACGCGGGACGTGCCCATGGCGCCCACAGGTCGCGCAGGCGACCCTTCTGCTGCACGTCCAACTGGTTGACCGTGCGAATGTTGCCGAGCTCGGTGTCGATCTCCTCCGGCCGATGCGTACCGGTCAGCACGGCCCGCGCCTCGTCCTCGCGCCCCGCCTTCACCAGCCAGCGCGGCGTCTCCGGCAGCACGGTCAAGCCGAGGAACAGCACCACCGCGGGAATCGCGGCGACGCCGAACATCAAGCGCCAGTTGCCCGATCCGGACAACGCCCAGTCGACGATGTAGGCGATCAGGATGCCGGACACGATCATCAACTGGTTCAACGTCGACAACGCGCCACGCGCCCTGGTCGGGGCCAGTTCCGAGAGATAGGTGGGCACCGTCGCGGAGGAACAACCCACCGCGATCCCGGTGACGAACCGGGCGATGACCAGCACGGTCACGTTCGGCGCCGCCGCGCAGCCGAGCGCGCCGATGCCGAACACCACCGCGGCGATCATGATGGTCCGCCGCCGGCCGAGCCGGTCGGTGATCCGGCCCGCGATGGCCGCGCCGATGATCGCGCCGGCCGCCAGGCAACCGCCGATCACGCCCTTGGTCACCGAGGTCAGCTCCCAGGCGTCCTTGATGAACAGCAGCACGCCGGAGATGACCCCGAGGTCGTAGCCGAACAGGATGCCGCCGAGCGCGCCGAAGAAATAGAGGAAATGAACATTGGTGCCGAGAGCCGATTTCCGGGCCTGCACCGAGGATTTATATTGCATTGTGCTGCGCTTCTTTCGCGGTCGAGCAAGTGCCCTCAGCGTCACATGCTGAACAGGCGGTATTGCGGAAAGCGTGATGCGAACTCGGTATCGCGTAATGCGTTTCGAGTTGCGTCAGAGGGGATTGGGCGTACCCAGCGGGGTGTCCAGGAATGCGCCGCCGATAAACGCAGGCGCCGCGCCGTCGGGGATCTCCGCGGCGAATTTCTCGGCGTCGTCCAGGCTGCGATAGCCGAGCTCCTCGGCTTCCCGCAGCGACACCACCGCACGGGTATTCGCCGATACGCCCCAAATCACCCGGAAGCCAGGGCTTTCCGCGGTCAGGCACACCTCGAACAGTCGCGCGCCGTCGTCGGGCGAGAGCCACATCGACAGTCCCCGAACATCATTCGGCCGCTCGAAGCAGGATCCGATCCGAATACAGATCACGTCCATGCCGAATCGCGAGTGATACAAACTGCCCAGCGCTTCGATCGCCGCCTTGCTGAACCCGTAATAGGTATCCGGCCGCGAGGGCGCCTCTCCCGCAATGCCGTTCGCGCCCGACTCGCCGACGGCCCGGTATCCCACCGCGTGATTGCTCGACGCCAGCACGACCCGGGAGATGCCCGCCTGCCGCGCGGCCTCCAGAACGGTATGCGTCCCATCGACATTCACCGCGAGCACCCGCTCCCAGCTGTCCTCGCGGCTGATCCCACCGAGATGGATGATCGCGTCCACATCCCGGCACGCGGCCGCCATGGTGCCGGGGTCGGTAAGCGATCCGGTGACGATCTCGACCCGCTCATCCGTTGCGGGAGCGGGGAGTTCGGTCACATCCAGTAATCGCAGAATGCGGTCCGCCCGGCGTAGTCGCGGCCGCATCAGCGTGCCGATCCCACCGCCCGCGCCGGTGAGCAGAATCCGAGTCATGTGTCCTCCTGGGTCCAGCGGCGAATGTGGTTTGGATCACTCGCCGTGCGACTGCCAGAAGGCTAAGGCGCTGGACTGATGCCTGTCCAACACTCTTTCGATATCGACTGATGCCAGCCGAGCATCAGTTGTGCCCGGAAAATAAGGCTGGGTGGGCGGCCCGAAGGCCAACCCACCCAACCGGCCCGAGAGACTGGCGTCAGTGCCCCTCGGAGTTCTCTCAGACGAGCTCGGCGGTGTCCGCCGAACCCGTGCGCTCCAGCTTGGAATGCGTGCGCGAGTACAGGAAGTACACCGCGAGCCCGACGACCAGCCACACCGCGAACCGCACCCAGGTCTGCCACGGCAGCGACCAGATGAGGTAGAGCGAGAAGCCGATGCCGATCAGCGGAACCACCGGCATGAGCGGCAGCTTGAACTCGCGCGGCTCGTCCGGCCTGGTGCGCCGCAACACGATCACGGCCACCGACACCACGATGAAGGCCATCAGGATGCCGATATTGGTCAGCTCGGCGACGATGGTGATGTCCAGCAGGCCGGCCATCACCGCGGCGCCGATGCCGACGATCCAGGTCACCCGGGTCGGCACCTTGCGCACCGGATGGGTCTTGGCGAACCACTCCGGCAGCAGCCCGTCGCGGCTCATCGCGTACCAGACGCGGGTGACGCCGAGCATGAAGGTCAGCACCACGGTGACGATGCCGACGATCGCGCCGATCGCGATGATGTTCGCGATGCCCGGCATGCCGACCGACTCGAACGCGGTGGAGAACCCGCTGGTCGGGCTGATCTCGGTGTACTTCTGCATGCCGGTCAGCACCAGCGTGGCCAGCACGTAGAGCACCATCGCGATGCCCAGCGAGTAGAGGATGGCCTTCGGCAGATGCTTCTTGCCGTCCGTCGATTCCTCGGCGGCCGTGCTCATCGCGTCGTAACCGAACACCGCGAAGAACACGGTGGCCGCGCCGGTCCACACCGCGCCCTGACCGAACGGGAAGTACGGCGTGTAGTTCGAGCTGTCGATGTGGAACACGCCGAGCACCACGATCAGCACGACCAGGGCCACCTTGATGCCCACCGCGACGGTCTCGAACCGGCCGACGCTCTTGATGCCGCGCGAGAGCAGCCAGGCCGTGCCGAGACAGAACAGCATCGCGAAAACGTCCACCACGTGTCCGTCGCCGGTGCCGTGCGCACCCATCATCCAGTCCGGCAGCGTGATGTCCACCTGCCCGAGCAGGAAGCGGAAGTAGCCGGACACGCCGATCGCGACCACCGCCGCCACCGCGATGTACTCCAGCAGCAGATCCCAGCCGATGAACCAGCCGGCGATCTCGCCGAGCGAGACATACCCGTAGGTGTAGGCCGAGCCTGCCTTCGGCACCATGCCGGCGAATTCCGCGTAGCAGAGCGCCGCGGCCGCGCTGGCGACACCGGCGATCAGGAACGAGATCAGCACCGACGGGCCGGTGACGGAGTGCGCGACCGCGCCGGCGAGGGTGAAGATGCCGGCGCCGATGATGCCACCCACGCCGATCGCCGTGAGCTGCCACAGGCCGAGCGAACGGGACAGCTGCTCATCGGCAGGCCCGTCGTCCTCGACCTGTCCCATGGGTTTGCGGCGCAGCATTTGGCTGCGCAACTCCGCGATGGACATGTAGTTCCTTTCGTCCTCCACGCTCCGCGACGATGCGTAACGCAGATCACACTTCGAGCTGTGGTTACTAAATACGACCACAGCGCGACTGTGATCGGCGAGTTGGCCAAATATTGTTCAGCGTGGTTGGCCAACCGGACGGCGCGCCCTACGACACGCCGACCGTCACCGCTGACTACCGGGCTTCAACGACCGCAGGAAGAACGCCACATTGGCGGGCCGCTCGGCCAACCGGCGCATGAAGTAGCCGTACCACTGGTCGCCGTAGGGCACGTACACCCGCAGATGGTTGTGCTCCTCGACCAACCGGCGCTGCTCGGCGTCGCGGATGCCGTAGAGCATCTGGAACTCGAACTCGTCGGCCTTGCGGTGGGTCGTGTCGACACACCGCTGCGCCTCCGCGATGAGCGCCGGATCGTGGGTCGCGACCATCGGATAGCCGTCGCCGAGCATCAGCACGCGCAGGCAGCGCAGGTAGGACTCGTCGACTTCGGCGCGGCCCTGGAACGCGACGGACGCGGGTTCCTTGTACGCGCCCTTGCACAGCCGGATGCGCGAGCCGTAACCCGACATGTCCCGGCAGTCGCCCTCGGTGCGCCGCAGGTAGGCCTGCAACACGGTGCCGAGGCTGGGGAAATCCGCGCGCAGCTCGCGCACGATCCCCAGGGTCGAGTCGGTGGTCGTGTGGTCCTCGGCGTCGATGTTCACCCACACCCCGGCCTCCGCGGCGGCCGCGCAGATCCGGTGCGCGTGTTCGAGCGCGATCGCGTGCCCGTCCTTGGGCAGCGACTGGCCGAGCGCGGACAGCTTGAGCGAAACCTCCAGCGGCCGAACCGCTTCCGTCTCGATCTCGACCTCGAGCTGACTCAACGCGGACAGCATGTGCAGGTAGTGCGTGACCGTGGTGCGGGCCTGCTCGATCTCGGTGGTGTCCTCGCCGAGGTAGTCGATGGTGACGTAGCGGCCGGAGCCGAGCAGTGCCTCGACCGCGGCGACCGCCTGGTCCGCGGAGTCGCCCGCGACGAAGCGGTCGACCAGTTTCTTGGTCGTCGACATCCGGGTGATGGTGCGTTCCATGCGCGGCGAGCGGGACGCGGCCAGCATGGCGGGGCGCAGCAGCGCGGAGAAGGCCATCAGATCTCCTGGTGCGGGTAGCGGTGATCGGTCGCCGGGACGAACGTTTCCTTGATGGTGCGGGCGGAGGTCCAGCGCAGCAGGTTCTGTGCCGAGCCTGCCTTGTCGTTGGTGCCGGAGGCGCGCGACCCGCCGAACGGCTGCTGGCCGACGACCGCGCCGGTCGGCTTGTCGTTGATGTAGAAGTTGCCCGCGGCGAACCGCAGACCCTCGGTGGCCTTGGCGATCGCGCCGCGGTCGTCGGCGATGATCGCGCCGGTCAGCGCGTACGGCGAACCCTTGTCGACCAGCTCGAGGGTCTGCTCGAACGCGCCGCGGGCCGAGTCGTCGTAGACGTGCACGGACAGGATCGGGCCGAAGTACTCGGTGCTGAACGCCTCGTCGGCCGGATCCTCACCGAGCAGCACGGTCGGGTCGACGAAGTAGCCGACCGAATCGTCGGCGTGCCCGCCGGCCGCGATGGACAGGCCCGGCGTCGCCTTCGCGCGGGCGATGGCCTCGGCGTTCTTGTCGAACGCGCGCTTATCGATCAGCGCGCCGCCGTAGTTGCTGAAGTCGGTGACGTCGCCGTAGCTCAGCGTGGCCACCTTGTCGACGAACTCGCGACCCATCTTGGCCCACACCGACTTCGGGATGAACGCGCGCGAGGCGGCCGAGCACTTCTGGCCCTGGTAGTCGAACGCGCCGCGGATCAGCGCGGTGGTCAGCACGTCCGGGTCGGCCGAGCTGTGCGCGACCACGAAGTCCTTGCCGCCGGTCTCGCCGACCAGGCGCGGGTAGGAGTTGTAGTCGGTGATGTTGGCCGCGACCGAGCGCCACAGGTGCTGGAAGGTCGCGGTGGAACCGGTGAAGTGGATGCCGGCCAGGCGGCGATCCGCCAGCGCCACGTCCGAAACCTTCGGGCCCGCACCGTTGACCAGGTTGATCACGCCGGGCGGCAGACCGGCCGCCTCCAGGAGCTTCATCGTCCAGTACGCGGCGACCGACTGGGTCATCGCCGGCTTCCAGACCACGGTGTTGCCCATCAGCGCGGGCGCGGTCGGCAGGTTACCCGCGATCGCGGTGAAGTTGAACGGGGTGATCGCGTAGACGAAGCCGTCCAGCGGCCGGTACTCGACCTTGTTCCACACGCCGGGGGAGGAGATCGGCTGATCGGTCAGGATCTGCCGGGCGAAATGCACGTTGAACCGCCAGAAGTCGACCAGCTCGCACGGGCTGTCGATCTCGGCCTGGTACGCGGTCTTCGACTGGCCGAGCATGGTTGCGGCGGCGATCGTTTCGCGCCACGGGCCGGCCAGCAGGTCGGCGGCGCGCAGGAACACCGCGGCCCGGTCCTCGAACGACAGCGCCCGCCAGGCCGGCGCGGCGGCGGTGGCCGCGTTGATCGCGTCCTCGACGTCCCCGGACTTCGCGGTGGTCAGCGTGCCGAGCACGGCGGCATGCCGGTGCGGCTGCACGACCTCGATCGTCTTGCCCGAACTGCGCCGGTGCTCGCCCGCGATAACGTGGTGCACCTCGGTCGGGGTCGCGCCGAGCTCGGCCAGCTTCGCCTGCAACCGTGTACGTTCCGCACTACCGGGCGCGAACGTGCCGACCGGCTCGTTGACCGGCCGCGGTGTGGACACGATGGCGTCCATGATTCCTCCTGCTGGATGTGGCAACTCTGAGGTCAGGCGAAGTCAACACCGGAAAAACGCGCGGGAAATGGGCTAAAAGGACAAAGATGGGATGAGTGTGTTGTCGAGTTGGCCGAAAGGCGTAGACGTGGCTGTTGATAGTGGGCTGGTTGCCGCGGACATCGACCTGTTCGGTCTGGCGCAGATCGTGGCGCAGAACGCGGGCGGCATGGTGTCGATCGAAGACCCGCAGTCTCATGTGCTGGCGTATTCCGCCTCCGACGAGGCGGCCGACCCGATGCGGGTGATGTCGATCCTGGGGCGGGAGGGGCCGCGCGAGTATCTGGCGGTGCTGCGGAAGTGGGGAGTGTTCGATCGGCTGCGGCAGACCGACGAGGTCATCGATGTGCCCGAGCATGAAGAGCTGAACATCAAACGCAGGCTCGCGGTGAGCGTCCGGCATCCCGCCGACGGGGCCGCGCGGGCGCCGCGGGTGCTCGGCACGATCTGGTTGCAGCAGGGGGATCGGGAGTTCAAGCCGGATGCGGCGGAGATTCTGCGCGGGGCTTCGGCGATTGCGGCGCGGCTCATTTCGCGCAGTCTGGATGCGCCGTCGACCGAAGCGTTGCTCGTGCAGCGGTTGTTCGGTGTCGGTGGGCCGGTTGATGTCGCGACGGTCGCCACTGCGTTGAATCTGCCGTTGACCGGTCCGGCGGCCGTGGTCGGTTTCGCGCTCACCGCTACCGAGACCGCGCCTGCTACTGAGCCTTCCGCGCTGGGCAACATGCTTCGGTTGCGCGCCAGTTCATTTCGCAACGACTCGGTGACCGCTACGCTCGGCGACCGCGTTTACGTGCTGCTGCCGAGCTACAAAGCCGCGCACGCGGTCACAGCGTGGACTCGCCAGCTGGTCGAGCAGCTGGAAACCAAACGCGCACTGGCACTTCGGGCAGCCATCGCCTGCCCCGTGCCCGAGCTGGGCGGTGTCGCCGCCGCGCGGCGCGAGGTCGACCGAGTGCTCGACAGCACCGTCGCCACCTATCCTCGCGGGCGCGTAACCACCCTCGCGGACTCCCGCACCGCCGTCCTGCTCGGCGAAATCCTCGACCTCGTCGGCACCCGCCCCGAACTGCACGACCCCCGCCTGCGCGCCCTGTCCGACTACGACCGCAAGCATTCCGCCAGCCTGCGCGAGAGCGTCGACATCTACCTGCGCGAACACGGCGACGTCCGCAACGCCGCCTCCGCCCTCCAGGTGCACCCGAACACGTTGCGCTACCGCATCCGCCGCGTCGAAGAGATCCTCCGCATAGACCTCACCGACCCCGCCGACCGCCTACTCCTGGAAATCCAACTAGCCCTGCACCGCCGCGAACACGGCCGCTGAGCCAGCCGCACGGCTTCTGATTTCCCGCACCGAGAATCGCATGCAATTCTCGGTGCGAGAAATCAGGAATGGTGCGGCTGTGCGCTAGCACTTTCCGGTGGCGGCGTCTCGGATGCCGGCGATGGTGGACTGGCGGTCCACCTCGCTGAGTGATGGCCATTGCGCTGATTGCGGGAGCATCGAAATCGTCTCTTCCGCAGTCTTGTTCGCCGACTCCTGGCTGACGTCCTTCAGCTTGCTCAACACCGGCAGATAGTTCTGGCACGACGAACCCCGCACCTGAGCATTCAACGTAGGCGTGGCCGGCGCGGCATCCTTCCCTCCCGAAGAACTACACCCGGAAAGCGCCAACACAACCCCGACAGCCAGCAAGGCAATGCTTTTCATTCACGATCTCCTCATCAGAATGGGGAGACCCTACCCGCCCCCACCACCCCCGTCCACGCAACTGGAGGCCTTGGACGGTCAGGTGGTGCCGGCGGCGATGTGGGTGGCTACCTGGGTCGGGGTCAGCTGGGTTGTGTCGATGACTTCGGCTTCTTCGCCTTGCCAGATCTGTGCTGCCGCGTAGGCGTCGAGGTGGTCCAGACGCCATTGGCGGGCGATGGTTTCGACGGTGTCGGATTCGATGCGGCGGGTTAGTTCAGCGCGGTCCGCGTGCAGGACGATGTGGCGCAGGGGGATTGCGGCCTGTTCGAAGCCGGTGCGGATCTCTTGCCAGTACTGGTGGGTGAGAACAGATTGCGGGATGACCAGGGTGCCGCCGACGTAGTCGAGGACCTGGGTGGCGGTGGCGACGACCAGTTGCCGCCAGGGGCGCCAGTCTTGGAAGTTCTGCACGGGCTCGGAGGCAAGGACGTGGCGGAGCATGTAGCCGACATATTCGGAGTCGAAGATTCGCGACTCGGGCAGGAGAGTGGTGAGTTCTTTTGCGGTCGTGGTCTTTCCGGCGCCGAAGGTTCCGTTCAGCCAGATGATCATGCCGTTCAGGGTAGTCAGCGCTACCCGGGTGGGGTGAGGAGTGTTCGGAGGGAGTGGCGGATGGCTGTGGAGGCGGCCTTCTGGGTCAGGCCTCGGCGGTCGGAGAGGTGGTGGCGGAGGGGCCAGGCGAGGGTGGCTTCGAGGAGGTCCAGGAGATGGTCGGGGTCCGGGTGGGGGAGTTCGGGGGCGAAGGTTTTGGCCAGGGCGGCGCGGATTCTGGTGTCGGTCAGGCGCATTCGGGCGTCGATGGCGGGGATGCGCTGGGATTCCAGGAGACCGAGGATGCGGGGGTTGCGTTGGAGGGTGAAGATGGCCTCGCTTTGACGCACGGCCGCGTCGATGCGTTGGGGGAGTGGGAGGTCGGGGTCGGGGTGTTCGATGAGGGCTTCTACGTCGGTGGATTGCTGGTCTACGGCGGCGATGCGCAGGTCGTCGCGGCCGGGGAAGTGGACGAAGATGCTGCGCTCGGAGACGCCTGCCCGGGCGGCGATGTGCTTGGTGGTGGGGTCGGTGTCGCCGTCGATCACGAGGGACAGGAGGGCGTCGACGATGGCGCGACGGGTTTGTTCGGGATTGCGTCGTCGCCGGGGTCGGGTCGCCTCGCTCATGGGTTTCATCCCACCACATCGTGACACTATTGCAGTCTGACTGCAATAGTGGGTAGGGTCGGTCGGGCTCAGCGGCCGGGCTGTGCTGATCGAGATGGGAGCGCGACGTGAACGGTGAGCAGGAGAAGGGCTCGGTTGCGCGGGTATCTCGGCGGGGTGTGTTCGGTGTCGGTGCGGCCGCGTTGGCCGTGGCGGGGACCGGGGTGGCGTTGAGCGGGTGCGGGGATTCGACGGCGTTGAATCCGTCGGCGACGCCGGTCGAGCCGAGCGCGCACGTCACCGAGGCGAACAAACGGATCGCCGGGACGCTGCCGTTCTCCGACGTCGCCGATTTCGCGGATGCCGACCGCGGGTGGATCGCGTCACTGGAACCCGGGGTCGTCAAGGACGACACTGGAAAGGTGGTGTGGGACAACGACTCCTATGGGTTCCTCCGGGAACCCTGTCCGCTGTCGGTGAATCCGAGCCTGTGGCGGCAGTCGCAACTGACCGTCAAACAGGGCCTGTACGAGATCGCGCCGGGCTTCTATCAGATCCGCGGTCTCGATCTGTCGAATATGACTCTGGTCGAGGGCAATACGGGAGTCGTCGTCATCGATCCGCTGGTATCGGCGGAGACCGCGGCGGCGGGGCTCGCGCTGTACCGCAAGCATCGCGGCGATCGGCCGGTCACCGGCCTGATCTACAGCCACGCCCACGTCGACCACTTCGGCGGCACCCTCGGGGTCACCACGAAGGAGGAGGTCGCGGCCGGCCGCTGTCCGGTGCTCGCGCCCTCCGGATTCCTCGAACACGCTGTGTCGGAGAACATTTACGCCGGAACGGCGATGGCTCGACGGGCCGCGTACATGTACGGAGCCGCCCTTCCGCGCGGTCCGAAGGGCCAGATCGGCGCGGGCCTGGGCCAGACGACCTCGGTCGGCACGATCACTCTGCTCGAACCGACCAGGGACGTCACCCACACCGGCCAGGAAGAAACGATCGACGGCGTGCGGATGGTGTTCCAGCTGACGCCGGGCACCGAGGCGCCCTCGGAGATGAACTTCTACTTCCCGGACCGCCGCATCCTCTGCATGGCCGAGAACGCCACCCACACCATGCACAACCTGCTGACCCTGCGCGGCGCACTGGTGCGTGACCCGCACGTCTGGTCCAGGTACCTGACCGAGTCGATCAACCTGTACGCGCGCAACGCCGATCTCGTGTTCTCCTCCCATCATTGGCCGATCTGGGGCACCGACAAGGTCGTCGAGTTCCTGTCCGTGCAGCGAGATCTGTACGCCTACTTGAACGATCAGACCCTGCGCCTGCTCAATCAGGGTTACGTCGGCAGCGAGATCGCCGAGATGCTGCAACTGCCGCCCGCGATCACCAAATCCTGGTCCACACATGGCTATTACGGCTCGGTGAGCCATAACGTCAAAGCCATCTACCAGCGCTACCTGGGCTGGTTCGACGGCAATCCCGCCCACCTATGGGAACATCCGCCGGTCGAATCCGCCAAACGGCACGTCGATGCGATGGGCGGCGCGACCGAGACCCTGAAGAAGGCGCAAAACGCCTACGACACAGGCGATTACCGCTGGGCTACCCAGCTGGCCAACTATGTGATCTTCGCCGACCCGCAGAACGACACCGCGAAACGCTTGCAGGCGAGCATCTTCGAACAACTCGCCTACGGCGCGGAGAACGCCACCTGGCGCAACTTCTACCTCAGCGGCGCCACCGAACTGCGCAACGGCTCGTTCGGCACACCGACCCAGGGCAACTCCCTCGGCCTGCTCGCCGCCCTCACCGTCGACCAGGCCTTCGACGCGATGTCGTTGCGCATCAACGGCCCCGCGGCCTGGGACACCACCATCACCTCCGACTGGCGCTTCCCCGACGACAACAACCGCCTGCACCGCGCCGAACTCCGCAACGGCGTGCTCATCCACTACGACCGCACCCCGGCCGACGGCCTGCCCGCCGCCGCCGCGACGATCACCCTGACCAGGGCCGCACTGGCGCGAACCCTGCTGGCCGGTCAGGACTTTCAGGCCGCCGTACTCAAGGGCGACATCGCCATCGAAGGCGACATCTTCGCACTGAAAAAGCTGAAGGACCTCTTCGACAAACCGGACCCGAACTTCGCCATCGTCACCCCGTGACGGTCTGTTCCCCACTCGACTGGGGAGCCCCGCGACTGGTCCTTCGTGACATGCTTCAGTCGGCTGTTCGGAAAGTGGCGGCAGACAGCGCGGACCTGCACGTGCGCACCACGTCTCGGTAGTTCCGGCTGCGCTCATCGCGCCGGTCCCGCGCGGAATTGCTTGTCGCGCTAGACGATTCGCGACTCGGCCGGGCGTGGTTGCGTGCCCGGCGGTGACTCCGTCGACGGCGGGACTCGGGATGCGGCCAGGCCGCGCAGCCGACGTCTACAGGGAGTGGTTGACCGATGCGAAAATCTGGCCCGATCACCGGATCGGTACTGATAGTGGCCGGGCTGCTGATCACCGGCTCGGCGGCGCAGACCACCGCGCACCCGAACACGCCGGAGAACACGTCGGACAACTCGTCGGCGCTCTCGATCAGTTTGCCGGACCCGACGTCGACCGAGCCGCCTCCGGCCGATCCGCTTCCGCCCGATCCGGCCCCGATCGACGGCGGCCTGCCGGACGACAGCACGACACCCGCCGATCCGCCGATCGCACCCTTGGACTCGACGCCGTCGGAATCGCTGGACTACACGCCACCGGCCGAAACCCCGGCGGACCCGGCGCCGATCGCGGACCCGGGCACGACCGATCCGCCGGTCCTCACCACGACGGACCCGCCGATCACCACCACGGATCCGCCGATCACGACGACGGATTCGCCGACGCCGACCTACACGACCGATCCGACGCAACGACCGCGGATAGAGCTGTCGATCGAAGTGACGATCCAGGTCCCCGGCTGGTCCCCGGCCCCGTGCGGCGTCTACTACTGCCCGAGTTCGACACCGTCCGTGTCGCCGACGCCGACGACTACGCGTCCGCTGGAACCTTGCCCGACCACATCGACCCCGTCGAGCACCCCGCGACCGACCACCTCGCCGCCGCGAACCACGTCCACCGTCCGCCTCCCACCCGGAATGTCCACCACGACACCGACATCCACCCCCACGCCGACCCCGTCATGCCGCCCCATCACCACAGTCCTTCCTTACCAGCAGCCGGCTACTACGACGCCGACTACCACCCCATCGCGAACCCCCACCACAACTCCCACCCGAACGACCACCCCCACACCCACCCCACGCAGATAAAAGAGAGCGCCGAAACCGACCACCGCCGCGGATTCCCGAACACGACGGGCAGTACGCGTCAGGGGGCGAGGAGCGGCTGGTGCGGATCAGGTCCGCGGTCGTTTCAGGTGTCGACCAGTCGGTCTCGGCTGAAACCAACTCTCGCCCCACCCACCAACGACCGGCTAACGACGCACCAACGAACCGGTCTCACCCCGCCGAGACCAGCGTGAACGTCAGCTCGTAGTCGCCGATCCGGATCACCGCCCCGTCGATCAGCACCCCGGTGTCGACGATCCGCAGCCCATCGACGAACACCCCGTTGGACGACAGCAGATCCTTGATCAGATAGGTCAGCCCGTTGTGCAGAATCGCCGCGTGATGCCGGCTGACCTTGCCGTGCTCGAGCACGATGTCGTTGTCCGGCAACCGCCCGAGCCGGGTGACCGTGCCGGTGAGGGTGTAGGTCTGGCCGGACCGTTCGCGCAGCAGCGCCGTCTGCGCACCGGAACTCTGCTCGACGATCGTCGTCGCCCCGATCGAGGCCGCCACCGCTTGCGCCCGGCTATCCAGGGGATCCTGCCGCAGGATGCGCGCTTCCAGTTCACGAATGGGCGGACTCGGATCGATACCGAGCTCGTCGGCCAGCGTCGCCCGCAACCGGCGCGCCGCATCGAGCGCGTCGGATTGCCGCCCGTCCACATACAACGCGGTGATCAGCTGCGCCCACAGCGGTTCGCGCAGCGGATAGTCCCGGACCAGCAGCGCGAGTTCGGACGCGACGAGTCCGGCCCGCCCCTGCGCGATGTCGGCCTCGGCCCGCGCCTCGATCGCGCTGAGTCGATCGTCGTCGAGCACAGTCGCGTACGCGTCGGCGAAGGCGAGGCCGCGCAGATCCGCGAGCACCGGCCCACGCCACTGCCCGATCGCATCGGAGAGCAACTCGCTGGCTTGCTGGAACTGCCCCGCGCTCAACGCCCGCAACCCGGCGTCCTTGCGCACCCGGAACCGCTGCACGTCACTGGCCTCGTCGGCCACCGTCACCCGATACCCGGTGCCGACCTGGGCCAGCACGACCCGGGCATCGATCCCGTTGTCCCGCAGCGGCTTCCGCAGATTCGAGACGATCGTGTGCAAACTCGTCCGGATGTCCGGCGGCGGGTTGTCCTCCCACACCGCCTGCGCCAGCGCCTCCACCGACACCGGCCGGTTCGCGTTGATCACCAGATAGGCCAGCACCGCCCGCTGCTTCGGCCCGCCGAGCGCCTGCCCGACGCCGTCGATGGTCAGCTCCACCGCGCCGAGTACGCCGAACTGCGCGCGCACCTCGGTCATGGCAGGTCTCCTCCCAACGGGCCGGCATCCATACGTCGTCTGTGAGCCTACCGAGCCCGGTGCCCGGCCTCGGCGCGCGAGCGCGAAACGCGCGTCGCCGAACCGGTTCGCGGCGGTATTCTGCCTGGCCCACAACGTTTTCCGGCGGTGCAGGGGAGTCGGGGGCTTGCCCCGCGCTGCCCGATCGGGGATGCTGGATGGTCACGGGATGCGACTTAGCATATTTCCCCGCCGGACCGGGGCGAGTTCACCCGCCCGCAACGGTCCCGGCAACATCCGTGCGATCGCGGTTCATCCGGGGTTACCCGACGCGGCCTACCTTTCGGGGTACGCGGAAAAGGAGCCTGCGGCATGGAGTTCCGACATCTGGTTTCATTCATCACGATTGCCGAAGAGCTACATTTCGGCCGCGCAGCGCAGCGCTTGCATCTCACGCAGCCAAGTCTCAGTGCCCAGCTACAGAAGCTGGAGAAGTCGTTAGGCGTGCAACTGGTGGCACGCAACTCGCACGAGGTCAAACTGACCCCGGCGGGCCGGGAGTTCGAGGGCCAAGCCCGCATCATCGTCGCTCAAATGGACCGAGCCGCCCAGGTCGCGAAGGCGACCGCGGAGGGGCGGGCCGGCACCCTCAACATCGGCTACAACCTGCCGGCCAGCAGACATGTGCTGCCCGACGCGTTGACCAAGATGACCGAGCAGCACCCCGACATCGTGGTGTCGCTGTGGGAGAAACGCACCGGGCCTCAGCTCGCGGCGCTCGCCGACGGCTCGCTCGACCTGGCCATGGTCTACGGCCACCCGAGCACCACGGATTTCCGGTATCGGCGCCTGCTGCACCGGGTTCCGCTGGTGGCGGTGGTCGGGCGGCGGCACCGATGGGCCGACCGGCCCGGCGTGCCGTTCGCCGAATTGGAGGGCCAGGAGTGTGTGCTGTTCGCCCGCGAACAGTGTCCGGCCATGTACGACTCGATCTTCCGGGCGGCGGCCGATACCCGGATCACGCTCTCGGTCGCGCAGACCGCGGATGATCCCGGTGCGACCGCGCACATGGTTTCGGTGCGGCCGCTGGTGGGGTTCGCCTCGCTGCCGCGCGCTATTTCGATGGGTATGGGCGCCCCGGGCAGCAGCTCGGTGGCGGTGAAATTGCTCGATCCGGTGCCGACTCTGGATTTGTACGCGGTGTGGCGTGCGGACGAGTCGAATCCGGCGGTTTCGCTTTTCCTGGAGTGCGTGGCATCCCCCGAACCGGCACGCATCGATATTGCCCGCGCGGTGTCGGCCTAGTCGCTTCGATAGGCCATGACATTCGCGCGGTAGGAACCGCGATATCGACCGGCCTGTAATTCGGGACGGGCGACCACAATTCGACACTGTGAACAAAGTGTCTGTCACCGCGGTGTCCAGCACCGAGAATGGAATCGACCTTCCGGACGACGCGAGTTTGTACTCGGTGATTTCCGGAGCGGCCGCCGAACACCCGCAACGGCTTTCGCTGTGCGGCGCGGACGGAACGCAACTCACCTGTGCCGACGTCGATCGGCAGGCCCGCGCGCTGGCCACCGAACTGGCGGCGCGCGGGGTGGCGGCGGGGGATCGGGTCGCGATCCTCGGCCGCACCAGCCTGGAGTGGGCGCTGCTGGATTGCGCCTTGCTCGCGCTGGGCGCCGTGGTGGTGCCGGTGTACCCGACCTCCTCGGCGGCGCAGATCGAGCACATCCTGTCCGACAGCGGCAGTGCGTATTTCGCCGCCGAGGACGAGACGGACGCGGTGCGGCTGAAGGCGGCCGGCGCCGAGCAGGTGTGGACGTTCGCGCAGCTCGCCACCTGGGCGAGCGGCGAGGTCGACCCGGGCCTCGCCGAGCGCGTCGCGGCGGTGCGCGCCGACGATCTGGCCATGATCGTCTACACCAGCGGCACCACCGGAGTATCCAAGGGCTGCTTGATCACTCATCGCAACATGTTCGTCTCCGCGGCCAACACGGTGCGCCAGACCGGCGCGATGTTCGACGGGACGACCGTGCTCGCGCTGCCGCTCTCGCACGTGTTCGGCCAGACCATCCTGTTCGCCTGCCTGGCCGGCGGCAGCCGCACGCATCTGCTGCCCGGCATCCCCGATCTGGTGCCGGTGCTGCCGACGCTGCGCCCGACCTTCCTGGCGCTGATCCCGTTCGGGCTGGAGAAGATTCGCAAGTATTGCCGCACGCTGCTGTCCGGCACCGAGGAGCAGGCGGCGGTCGCGCGCGGGCTGGAACTGCTGAATGCGCAAGCGACGCCGGAACTCTCGGATCATCCGGTGGCCGCGGCGCTCGGCGGCCGGCTGCGCTACGTCATCTCCGGCGGTGCGTCCCTTGACGATTCGACCTCGGGCTTCTACGCGGGCTTCGGTGTGGTCCTGCTGAACTGCTACGGGCTGACCGAGGCGGCGACCGCGGTGACCGTGAGCGCGCCGGAGACCAACCGGGTCGGCACGGTCGGCCGCCCGATCCCGGGGACGTCGGTGGCGATCGCCGAGTCCGACGGTGAAGTGCTGGTCGGCGGCCCGCACGTCTCGCCCGGCTACTGGGGTGCCGCCGCGGATCAGGCCGTGGTGGACCACGAAGGCTGGTTGCGCACCGGCGATATCGGCGAACTCGACGCCGACGGATACCTGCGCATCACCGGCCGCAAGAAGGAAATCCTGGTGACCTCCGGCGGCAAGAATGTCGCGCCGGCGCCGCTGGAAGACCGGGTGCGACTGCATCCGCTGGTGAGCAACTGCATGGTCATCGGCGACGGCCGCGACTTCGTCACCGCGCTGATCACCCTGGATCCGATTCAGCTGCTGCGCTGGCGCGAGCAGACCCCCGACGGCGATCTGTCCGCCAGCATCCAATCCGCGGTCGACGACGCGAATTCACTGGTCTCCCGGCCCGAGTCGATTCGGGCTTTCCGGATCGTAGACGGTGATTTCACCGTCGAGGACGGATTGTTGACTTCGTCACGGAAATTGCGCCGGGCCGCGATCGCCGCCGCATATGTCGCGGATATCGACGTCTTGTATCAGCCGCGGCAACCCGCTGTATAGGCGACACCGATCGCCCGATGAATTACGGCTTCCCCGGTGGTTATCGCCTCCGGCGGGCCACAGACTCAATTTCAGTATTCGACTACCGGAAAGTGATGCGAACATGTACGACGTCATCGTTGTCGGAACTCGGGTCGCGGGTTCTCCGCTGGCCATGCTGCTCGCCAGGAAGGGCTACCGGGTCCTCGCGGTGGACCGCGCCACCTTCCCCAGTGACACCCCCTCGACCCACTACATCCACCAGGCCGGCCTCGGCCTGCTGCAGCAGTGGGGTCTGCTGGACCAGGTCGTCGCCGCGGGCACCCCGGCGATCCGGCACCTGAACTTCTCCTACACCGACATCGTGATCAAGGGCTTCGCCGACGTGTCGGCCGACGGCATCGACGCCGTCTACTGCCCGCGCCGCACCGTGCTGGACAAGATCCTGGTCGACGCCGCGGGCAACGCGGGCGTCGAGGTGATCCACGGATTCACCGTCAACGAGCTGATTTTCGACGGCGACACGGTGGCCGGCATCCGCGGCCAGGTCGGCGAGGGCGCCGAGCAGGAGTTCCGGGCCAAGCTGGTGATCGGGGCCGACGGCTCGAACTCGACGGTCGCCAAGGCGGTCGGCGCCGAGGTCTACGAGGGGTCCCCGGCGGCCTGCTTCATCTACTACTCCTACTACGACGGCCTGGACTGGGGCATGCAGCACCGCACCGGTTTCGGCGAGCAGCAGTTCGCGTCCTGGCCGACCAACGACGGCCTGGCCCTGGTCGCGGTGATGCGCAAGCGGGACCGGTTCCGCGACTTCCGCACCGATCCCGATGCCGGCGTGCAGGAGATCGTTTCTCAGATCGACCCGGAACTCGGTGTGAGCCTGAAGGATTCGGGCAAGCGGGTCGAGCAGTTCCGGCCGATGCTGTACCCGGACAACTACCGCCGCCGCTCGTTCGGTCCCGGCTGGGCGCTGGTCGGCGACGCCGGCTACCACAAGGATCCGTTCACCGGCTGGGGCATCACCGACGCGTTCAAGTACGCGCAGCTGCTCTCGGACCTGGTGCACGAGGGCCTGTCCGGCGCCCGCCCGATGGCCGAGGCGCTGGCCGAGTACGAGCGCGAGCGCGACCTGCAGAGCGCGAGCACTTACGAACTGACCGAAAGCATTTCGGGCCTGTCGCTGTCGCCGTACTACGACTCGGTGTTCCGCGCCACCAGCTACGACGCCGAGTACACCAAGGGCTTCTTCGGCCTGATCGCCGGAATCTACTCCCCGGAGAAGTACTTCGGCGAGCAGGAGCTGGCCGACCTGTACGAGAAGGTCGACTTCCCGGCCGCCGCACGGCATGTCAGCAAGGACGGGATCTCCGCATGAGTATCCCCGGCCTGACGGCGTTGGGGGACAGCTTTGTCGAGGGCCGCGGCGACGCCGCGGCCGGGGGCGGCTACCGCGGCTGGGTGCCGCGACTCGGTGGCCAGCTGGGGCTGCGGCCCGCGGCGGTGCGCAACTTCGGCGTGCACGGCGCGACCACCGCCGTGGTGGTGGAACAGCAACTGCGCCGGGCGGTTTCGGCCCGGGCGGCGCTGTTCGGGGTCGTGGTCGGGGTGAACGATCTGGTCAGCGACTTCGATGCGGCGCGCTTCGAACGCAATCTCGCGACCATCTTCGGCACGTTGCGATCCAGTGGCGCAACGGTATTCACCGCGAGCTATCCCGATATCCCGGCCCGCCTGTCGGTTCCGGACAGTTTCCGCGCACTGCTGCGGGAGCGGTTCGATTTCGCCAACCTGGTGCTCGCCGAGGTCACCGCCGACACCGGCACGCTGCTGCTCGATATCGCGACCGAACCCGAGTGGGCGCTGCCCGAGGTGTGGACCGAAGACGGCCTGCACCCGAGCTCGCTCGGGCACCACATGTTTGCCGCGGGCGCGGCCGAGCTCATCGCGTCGCGTACCGCGACCACCGTCGCCGCCTGATCTTTCCATCCGGTTCGAGAGGAACTTTCGTGACAGACGACAGACGCCTGGCGCGCAACCCGATCGCCATCGTCGGGATGTCCGGGCTGCTGCCCAACGCGCACAACCATCGTGAGTACTGGCAGAACATCGTCGACGGCGTGGACTGCACCACCGAGGTGCCCACCTCCCGATGGAGCCTCGACGACTACTTCGATGCCGATCAGGACGCCCCGGACAAGACGTACTCGCGTCGCGGCGCCTTCCTGCCCGACATCGAGTTCGATCCGCTGGAGTTCGGCCTGCCGCCGAACCAGCTCGAGGTCACCAGCACGATGCAGACGCTGAGCCTCGGCGTGGCCAGGGACCTGCTCATCGATACGGGTGCGGTGGATTCCACCTGGTACGACCCGGGCCGCACCGGCGTGGTGCTCGGCACCACCGGACCGGTGCCGCTGATGCATCCGCTGGCCGCCCGGCTCTCCACGCCGGTGCTGAAGGAGGCGGCGCGCTCGGTCGGGCTCTCCGACACCGACGCGGACGCGATCGCGGACAAGTTCGTCGCCGCGTTCGCGCCGTGGGAGGCGAATTCGTTCCCCGGCCTGCTGGCCAACATCACCGCGGGCCGGGTCGCGAACCGGTTGGGCCTGGGCGGCATCAACTGCACCGTCGACGCCGCCTGCGCGGCCTCGCTGGCCGCCCTGCGGACCGCGATCGCCGAATTGCAGGACGGCCGCGCCGACATGATGATCACCGGCGGCGTGGACACCGAGAACACCATCTTCATCTACATGTGTTTCAGCAAGGTCGGGGCGTTGTCGTCGAGCGGGCAGATCAGCCCGTTCTCCTCGGACGCCAACGGCACCCTGCTCGGCGAGGGCATCACCATGCTGGCGCTGCGCCGGCTGGAAGACGCACGGCGCGACGGCAATCGGATCTACGCGGTGATCCGCGGCCTCGGCTCGTCGAGTGACGGCCGGGCCAAGAGCATCTACGCGCCGCGGGCCGGCGGCCAGCGGGTCGCGCTCGATCGGGCCTATGCCGACGCCGAGTGCTCGCCCGCCGATGTCGCGCTGATCGAGGCGCACGCCACCGGCACGCCGGTGGGCGACAAGACCGAGCTGACCGCGCTGAAAGGGCTGCTCGCCGACGCGACCTCGGAGCCCCGGTTCGCGGCGCTCGGCAGCGTGAAGTCGCAGATCGGGCACACCAAAGGCGCGGCGGGCACGGCGAGCCTGATGAAGCTGGCGTTCGCACTGCACCAGAAGGTGTTGCCCGGCACCATCAATGTGTCCGCGCCCAACGCGGAGATCGCCCCGGCCGACGCGCCGTACTACGTGAACACCCGCACCCGCCCGTGGATTCGCGACCCGCAGCGCCCCGTGCGCCGGGCCGCGGCGTCGGCCTTCGGGTTCGGCGGCACCAACTTTCACGTCGTGCTGGAAGAGGCCGACTCGACCCGCGACGAGCCGGTGCTGCACCGGACCGCCCGCGCGCACCTGTGGCACGCGCCCGACGTCGCCGGTCTGGTGGACGCGGTGCGCAGCGTCGACGCGATCGACGGCGGCGACATTCCGGAAGGCCACGCGCGCATCGGGTTCGTCTCGGTGGACGACGAGAACGCCGAGCATCTGCGCGGTCTCGCGGTCGACGAGCTGGTCCGCCGGCCGGACGCCGCGGCCTGGGATCACCCGGAGGGCGTGTACTTCCGCGCCGCCGCGCTGCCCGACCGCAAGGTCGGCGCGTTGTTCGCCGGGCAGGGCAGCCAGTACGTCGACATGGGACTGGATGCGGCACTGAACAATCCGGCGGTCGGCGCGGCCTTCGACGCGGCCAACGTCGCGTTCACCGGTGCGCCGGTGCGGGTTTCGTCGGTGGTCTTCCCACCGCCCGCGTTCGACGACGAGACCGCGCAGGAGCAGGAAACCGCCTTGCGCCGTACCGAATTCGCGCAGCCCGCGATCGGTGCGCTGGCGGCAGGGCAGTTCCAGGTGCTGACCGGGTACGGGTTCCGGGCCGACGGTTACCTCGGGCACAGCTTCGGCGAACTGACCGCGCTGTGGGCCTCGGGCGCCATCGGCACCGAGGAGTTCTTCGAGCTGGCCCGGGCGCGCGGCGTGGCGATGACGCCGGAGCCGGGTGTCGAGGCGGGCACCATGGTGTCGCTCGGCGCTACCCGG
This sequence comes from Nocardia colli, assembly GCF_008704205.1. Lineage (GTDB taxonomy): Bacteria > Actinomycetota > Actinomycetes > Mycobacteriales > Mycobacteriaceae > Nocardia > Nocardia colli. The sequence continues at coordinate 76,447 of NZ_VXLC01000036.1, forward strand.
GAGGTCGCCGAGGAGCTGCTCGACGGCATCGACGATCTGTGGATCTGCAACCACAACGCGCCCGACCAGGTGGTCATCGGCGGTGGCGTCGAGGGCGTCGCCGCGGTGGTGGCGCGCAGCGCGGAGCGCGACGTGCGCACCCGGGAGCTGCCGGTGTCCGGCGCGTTCCACACGCCCTATGTCGGGCACGCGGTGGCCGAGTTCGCGAAAGCCACTGCCGCGGTGTCGATCGGGGTTCCGGACGCGCCGGTCTATGCCAACACCCCCGACGCGCAGTACGGCAGTGATGTCGCGGCGAATCGGGACCTGATCACCGAACAGCTCAGCAAGCCGGTCGAATTCGCGTCGGCCTTGACGGCGATGCGGGAGGCGGGCTGCACGGTCTTCGTGGAGTTCGGCCCGAAGCAGGTGCTCACCTCGCTGGTGCGGCGCACCCTCGGCGACGATGTGGTCGCCATCGCCACCGACTCGGGACCGATCGGCAACAGCGACCTCACCCTGGCGCGGGCCGCGGTCCGGCTGGCCGTGCTCGGCTTCGGCCTGCACGAGATCAACCGGCACGCCGCCCCGGAGGCGGTGCGGCACACGCCGAGTCGTCCGATGACCGTGACGATGTCCGCGCCCGAATACGTGCCCGAGAGTCGTCGGGCGGCGTATGCCGCCGTGCTCGACGACGGCTACCGGGTGAGCCTGGCGGTACCGGCCGCCGCCTCTTCTCCGGTCGACACCGTGGTCGATCGCCTGCCCGAAACACCGGTCGTGGCCCCATCTTTCACCGAAGCAACGGAGACCACCGTGTATCAACCCGCTGATTCCTACGACCCCGGAGCGGACGCGCTGGACAGCGCGCTGGTTCAGCATCTACAGACGCACCGCCAATTCCTCGACGGGCAGCTGGATATGGCCCGCGGACTGGCCGGCGTGCTCGGCAACGGTTCGCTGGACGACGCGATGGTGCGGGCGATCGAGGCGGTCAAGGACCACGGCGTCGCGATCAGCGAGAGCCACTCGCGGGCCAGCGATGTGCTCGCCCAATTGGCCGAGCTGGAAAGCGGTTTCGCGCCGGCACAGCGGGCGGCGGCCCCGGCCCCGCGCCGGGTGGAGTCGGCGCGGCAGCCGGCCATCGAGTCCGCGCCGCAGCGCCGGCCGCTGACCACCGCTCCGGTGGTGGCGCAGCGTCAACCGGTCGCGCCCGTGGAACCTGTTGCGGCTCCAATTGTTCCGGAGGTCCAGGTTGCTCCGGCGGTCCCAGTGAACGGCAACGGCAACGGATCGCACCCGCAGGTGGCCGAGGCCAACGGTCAGGTGACCGCCGATACGCTGCGCCAGGCGTTGCAGGAGGTCGTCGCGGAGAAGACC
>NZ_VXLC01000037.1 GCF_008704205.1 Nocardia colli
TGCGTTGACCGCCTGAGCCCGCACCGCGACCCGCGCGTTGGTCATCGGTCCAAGCCGTCTCGTCGACAGCACATCCCAACGCATGCCTATGCTTTGGCCGAGCGGCTCCGGGCGCGCTGCCCCGCGGCGGATGTCGAGACCGGGACTGCGGAGTCCGTGCCGCTGGCGGTCGCAACCTTCGATCTCGCGGTCGCGGCGACGGCGGTGCACTGGATCGCGCACTGGCGCCCGGCGGCTATTTTGTGGTGTGGCGCAACGCCTTCGGTGATCCGTCGATGGCGTTGACGCCGTTTCGGGAACGGGTCGCCGAGATCACGGCCCGCCGTATCGAACAATCGCCGCGGTCCGCTCCCGGCGAACTCGACACCGACAGATGGGTGGATCGCCTGACCCGCGACGGGCACTTCGCCGCTATCCAGGTCGAAGAGTTCGCGTGGTCGATCACTATGTCACTCCGCTGATCGTGCTGAGACGTGTACCGCAGTGACCGAAAGCCCCTGCCCTTCGAACATGAAGGGACAGGGGCGTTTTCGTAGCTGGGATTACTTGTCCGGGTCGGGCGGGAACTCGCCCTTGGCGGTCACGGTGTTGCCTTTCAGGGTGTACGTGACGACGTTCGGCCCGCCGGACGGGCAGCAGAGCGCATCCTGGGGCAGTGCCCAGCGGTACTGGACCGAGACGGTGTTCTTGGTCTTGCCGAGGACCGTTGTGTAGCCATAGTACTTGGACGTCGCTGTGCCGAGGTAGGTGCCGTTGGTGAAGAACAGGACGTGGTAGCCGGGGTGGCTGCCGTTCCAGTCGACCAGCATCCAGGACAGGACGCCGGAGCAGCCCGCGTCGATCGGGTCATTGCTCGCCTCGAGGATCACCCACGGGTAGCCCTCTTTGTTCGGCGCCAATCGGCCCAAAGCGTTATGGGCGAGCTGGGAGTTCGAGTCGAAGCACAGGCCGTGGCCGCTGCCGTTGGGCGGCTGATTCGCGGGCGGCTGCGGGGCGGGCGCGGGGTCTTTCTGCTCGACCGGCACGCTGACCGGCGGTGCGTTGTCGCTCCCCGGTGCGTTGGGTTGGGCCTGCGGCGGATTGGCGGGCCGATCGGTGTCGCCGGGCTGGGCCGGCGCCGACGCACCGGGTGACGCGGGCGCGGCCGACGGGATCGGCGTCCTGGACGCCACCTGCGGCGTCGAGCTGGAACCGCAGCCGGTGGCGCCGAGGACGACGCTGGCGGCTAGTGCGGCAAAAGCCCATGACTTGACGTTCATTGAACCCCCGGAATCGGTATGGTCGGTTGTCGTTTTCCGTACTGCTGCGTCCTCGCGACGGCTTTGGTCTCCCGAAGCCCGGACACGGTCCTCCATCCGTGAACCCGCGACGACACAGTGGTCATCGGGCGGATTCCGGTGCGTGTTACTAAGTTTCACGTAAGTTGAGGCATCGAAAAAATAGTGCCCCTACTGTCGGGGGCACCGCGCGCACGAGTTCGAATTGACGCCGCCTCCGAGTGTCGGGTTGCTCCCGCGCCGTCCGCTGGGAAAGATGCAGAACACCGAGCACTACCGGTGACCTGCGTTTTTCCGTCTAGCGACACAGCGAGGGATGGGCGTTCATGCGGAAGTCGAGGGTGCCGTTCGTGCTATCCGGTCTACTGGTGGCCGGCTCATTGGTCGCGGCCGCGCTGATGTACGAACCGCGGGGGACCGAGCATCCCGGGCCGGTACGGGAAAGTCCGGCGCGAGAGGAGCCGAGCGTGGCGCGTGGTTTCGATGCCGCGTTCAAGTCGCGGATCGCCCAGGCCGAGGCGTATGCGAAGAGCCGTCCGGGGTTCACCGGGATCGTGGTGCGCGACCGCCGCACGGGGGCGGTGTGGCGCAACGCGGATGCGGCGACACCGATCTGGGCCTGTTCCACCCCGAAATTGGCGATGGCCACCGACCTGCTGCTGCGCGACGACCTGGGCGCGATCACGCTCGGCGCCGAGGACCGCGAGCTGATGCACCGGATGCTGCACTCCAGCGACAACGACGCGGCGACCACCCTGTGGGACCGCTACGGCGGGGAGAAGACATTCGCGCCGCGGTTCCGATCGTTCGGCATGGCGGGCATCAGATTTGCCGACCGGCACCCGGATTCCTGGGGCTGGATCCTGGCCACCGCGAACGATCTCGAGCAACTCGTCGACTTCATCCTGGAGAAGATGCCCGCCCGGCACCGCAACTATCTGGTCGGCGAGATGCGCTCGGTCGACGGCGGGGATTCCCTGGACACCAATCAGCAATGGGGCGTGTGGGGTGCGGGGGATCGGGCGGCGCCGGGGAACAAGAACGGCTGGTCCGATGACAACGACGACGGCTCGTGGCTGATGAACTCCGTGGGGTTCGTCGGTCCGCGTGAGCAATTCACCGTTGCCATCATGAACAACACCCAGGTGGTCGACGATGGCTACCAGGTCGGCAAGGAGACCGTCACCAAGGTCAGCGAAATCCTGTTCAAGGACTACTTCAGCTAGCTCAGGGCTGATACGGCGGCGCTTCGCCCCAACCCCAGTGCGGCATCGGCGCTTTCAGCGGCGGCGTGGCATCGGGCTGGGAGTTCGAGTGGGCGAGGCGGGTGCCCCATTCGATGTAGGCGAAGAACGCGGAGCGGAACTCGGGGTCGTCCGGCATGCCCACCTCGTCGGCGGCGTCCATGAGCAGATTGATCCAGCGGCGGCGCTGCGGTTCGGTGATCGCCTTGCCGAGGTGCTGGCGCACCATGTGCGCGTAACCGCCGCGGTCGGTGCTGTAGGCCTCCGGTCCGCGGAAGACTTCGGCCAGCCACATCGCGACGTATTTCGGATGTCCCGGATCCATGCCGGCGAACAGCGGGCCGACCAGCTCGTCCTTCAGGACCTCGCGATAGAAAACTTCGGTGAGCGCCTCGAAAGCCGCTGTGCCCCCGGCCCATTCGTAGAGAGTGGGCGTTGCCTCCGTCATTGTTGAACTCCGATCCATAACGGCATGGCGCCAATCGAACATGCGTCAGCATAATGGCCGCAGCCGGAGGAGGCCGAGCGATTTTCTTGCCGGAGGGCCCCGCTCGAATGCGGTGAGTAGGGCTCAGGTCCGTCGAGGGTCTATCAGTTCCACTGGGACTGCGTGTGGGTCCGGCCGGAGGAGCCGGTGTTCGCCATCGCCTGCAGGTCGTCCAGGAACCGCTCGACCGCGTCGGACTTGATCTGCGGCGATTGGACCTGCTCGCGCACGCTCTCGGTGGTGTGCGCCATGACCTGCTTGGAGAAGTCGGCCTTGAGGTCGCGGATCAGCTGCCTGCGCATCAGCTCGATCTGGTCGCGGCCCTGCTTGCCGACGCGTTCGACCTCGGCGGCGGCGGCTTCCCGCATCTTCACCACGATGTCCTCGGCGTCGGCGTGCGCGTCCTCGAGCAGTTGGGCCAGTTCGGCTTTCGCTTCCGCCATGCCCTCGTCGTAAACCTGCTTGGCCTTGCTCAGCCGGGCGGCCGCCTGCTCGTTCTCTTCGATCTGTTTGCGGATGTCGTTCTGCGCCTTGACCATCATCTTCTTGACCGGCGGCGCAACGTATTTGACGATGACCCAGATGATGACGGCGAAGCCGAACAACTGGCTGAAGAACACCTGCCATTCGAAATGGATCTGGTAGATGCCCTCGGCAAGGATGTCGCTGCTAGGAGTCATGACGACGCCCGTCCTGTCTGCCGGCCTCGACTTGTCTCGGCCCGCCGCTCATCATCGACACCGACCACGCGGTCGGCCAGCGATCGAGCCAGCGGCTCGACCGTCTCGCGCAACTCCGCGGCGATCTGATCCGCTTGTGCCCGCAATTGCGCCTCGGCTTCGGCCACGATGCCGTTGGCTTCCTGCTGCGCCTGTCCGCGCATCTCCTCGAGAATTTCCCGGCCCTCGGCGCGTGCCTTGCTCCGGATCGCGGCCGCCTCCGACCGCGTCTTCTCGACTGCCGCGTGATGCTTGGCTTCGGCCTCGGCGAACAATTGCCTCGCCTCTTTGGTCGTCGCCAGGGTCTCTGCGGCCCGCTCTTCGCGTTCCTCCAGAACCTTGCGGATCGGCGGAACCACGAAGAACCAGATGACGCCGAGCACGATCAGGAAGATCAGCAACTCGACGAAAAAGGTGCCGTTGGGGATGAGGAAGTTCTCCGCGGCAACTACATCGGTTCTCGGAGACATGCCCGGTTACTTGCCGGGAGTCGCGAATACGAAAAGCGCCATGAAGGCTAGATTGATGAAGTACGCCGCCTCGACCAGACCGACGGTCAGGAAGAAGATGCCGCGCAACCGACCCTCGGCCTCCGGCTGACGGGTTACACCATTGATCAGCGCCGCGCCGGCCAGGCCGTCACCGATGCCTGCGCCGATGGCGCCGCCGGCCATGATGATGCCGCCGCCGATGAGGGCGCCCTGGATGATGGACGCGGTGGTTGGGTCTGCCATTTTCTACTTCCTATTCTCGGATGTGGACTCGATCGGCACCTCGCCGATCAGTGGTGTTCGTCTTCCAACGACATCGACTGACTGAAGTACAGGACGGTCAGCAGCGAGAAGATGAAAGCCTGAATTGCGCCGACGAACAAGTCGAACAGTTTCCAGACGGCATTGGGGCCCCAGCTGATCCAGAAGGGGAACAACGTGATCACGGAGAGCATCACGCCGCCCGCGAACATGTTTCCGAACAATCGCAGCGACAGCGACAGCGGCTTGGCGATTTCCTCGATGACGTTGATGAACACCATCGGGCCCCAGCCCGTATGTCCCTTGAGCAACTGCTTCACGTGCCCGAACGGGCCGCGCCGCGCGATGCCCGCGGACTGATAGGCAATGAAGACGAACAGGGCCAGCGCGTAGACGAAGTTGACGTCCGAGGCCGGCGGGGCGAGCAACTCGCCGTCACCGATCTGCACCGGCAGCACCGACAACCAGTTCGACAGCAAGATATAGACGAACAGGGTGACCGCGAGCGGCAGCGCGAACGGCGCGACCTTCATGCCGATGGCGCTTTCCACCTGACCGCGCATCTGGACCGTCACGGCTTCGAAGAACAGCTGCACGCCGTTCGGTACCCCGGAGGTGATCTTCAGGCGCAGGAAGAACGCCAGGCCGAGCACGATGAGCGCGGCGACCGAGGTCGACACGATGGTGTCGACATTGAAGGCCATGCCGAAGACGTGCGCGACCGCGTGGTGACCAACTTTGATCTTCGGTTCTTCCGCGGGGGCCTCTTGGGCGAGCAACGTGACGCTCGAGGCCAGCTGGGCAAATGAAATGGCTGGGATCGTCATGGCGTCTGGCGAAGCCCTTTCAATTCAGGCAGGACAGTGTTGAGGACCAGGGCGACTTGAAAGAGGGCCAAGCCGAAGAAGATACCGACGCCATTGGGGCGAGCAAGGAATGCCACCAGGAGAGCGACGGCGGTTATGCCGAGCAGTCGTAGCGCGGAGGAACCTACCAAACGCTGCTTGCTCGGCGCTTCGGAACTGGCAATTCGGGTGATGGCCCACAACGTGAGTTGGGCATTCAACCAACCGACCGCGAGTCCGGCGCAGATGAAGGTACCGAGCAACAGTCGGTCGATCAGCCCGGTAATCCCCAGGGCCAGCACACCCAGAGCGATCGCGGCAATGGCCGCGCGCCGTATTTGGATCTTATTCACGTCCACACCGACACCGCCCTCGCCCATACCCCCACCTCATAGTGGGGGACGTGATGAATCGATAGCATACACATGCCAACCACCCTGCGTGGCAAGGTTTTTGATCTTTCTTGACTTGATCTTGAAATTGGTTACAGACATCATCTGGTTACTCTTGCAAACCGTTCTTCGCACACGCGCGGCACCATTCCTGAAGTGCCGCATGGGCTTTTCGGAACGGGCTGACGTGGGAAAACTCTGGTGCCCATGGAATCTACTCGGAGGCGACCGAGGGGGCGGGGTTCTGCGTGCGAGGAGTATAGTCACAGGTGCGGTGAATCGGCGGCAACATACCGACTTTCGGCAAAGGGCTTGACAATGACGCGTCACCACCGACTTTCGATTTGTCCCAACTTATGTAATTTGTCCGATTTGTCCGAATTAAGGATGCTGATTACTTGCTACCGGTAACCGGTTGATCGACCGATCACGTAAGTCCTGCTCGGGCAAGTGCACAAGAATGCCCGGCGACCGTTCTGTGCCGAAACCGTCGGCAAGATCGACAAACTGGGGAACCGGCACCATTTCGGGGCTGGTCGCGCTGTGAGTCCTCCCAGATCTGCGCATGTCCCGTATCCCGCCGCATACCTGCGCGTTCGATGGGCATTCGAAGTTGAAGAGACTTCGAGTAACAGAGAGAAGTTCGCGATGAGGGCTCAGTTCGCGGTGCTGGCAAAGGGTTCGGAGGGCGGCGGGGCCGCGTTGAATCAGGTCATCGGCCTGACCGCCGCCGCGCTAGTGATCGCGGCGGGCCTGTTCTGGCTGGCCTATCTCCATCGCACCAGACGGATCACCTGGCTGAAGAACGCGGCGGATCGGCTCGGGCAGTGGGGAAACCGGCCCGGCTGGGTCGCATTGCCGCTCGCGCTGTTCATCACGACCATCCTCACCGCGCTGTTCGGCTTCATCTGGGATGTGAGCCTGCACATCGGCAAAGGGCGCGACCCCGGGCCACTGGCCAATCCGGCGCACTACTTCATCCTGATCGGACTGTTCTTCCTCTTCATCGCGGGGATGCTGGCGGTGATCCTGCCGCTGGACGGGCAGCCGGGCCCGGCGGCGATCCGGATCACCCGCACATGGCACGCACCGGTGGGCGGGGTACTGATGGCGGCGGTCGGCCTGTACGCCCTGATCGGCTTTCCGCTGGACGACATCTGGCATCGGCTGTTCGGCCAGGACGTCACGCTGTGGGGACCGACGCATCTGATGCTGATCGGCGGCGCCGGGCTCTCGCTGGTCGCGGTGCTGCTGCTGGAATTCGAGGGGCGGCTCGATCGGCCTGACCCGGATCGGGTCGACGGTCCGTTCCTGTGGGTGTTCCGCTCGCTCGCCTTCGGCGGCCTGTTGATCGGATTGTCGGTCTTCCAGGTCGAATTCGACTTCGGCGTGCAGCAGTTCCGGCTGGTTTTCCAGCCGATGCTGATCGTCGCCGCGAGCACGATCGCGCTGGTCTCGGCGCGGTACACACTCGGGCGGGGGAGTGCGCTGGTCGCGGTGGTGTTCGCGTTCCTGGTCCGCGGGGTGGTCGCGGTGCTGGTCGGGCCGATCCTCGGCGAGCCGCACAACGTGTTCCCGCTGTATCTGGGCATCGCGGTAGTGGTCGAGCTGATGGCGCTGCTGCCGTTCATCGATAAGCCGCTCCGGTGGGGCGCGCTCACCGGGCTGGTCGCCGCCACCGGCGGGCTCTGGCTCGAATCGCTGTGGGTCGACGCGATGTCCGTCGATCGATGGCCGGCGAGCATGTGGCCGGAGCTGCTGGTCACGACGGTGCCGGTGGGTATCGCCGGCGGCGCGCTCGGTGGGTTGCTCGGCCTGGTTCTGCGGGGTGAGCCGTTGCCGCGGCCTGCGCTGCGGCGTGGTCTGGTCATCGCGACGGTGCTGATCGCCGCCGCGGCGACCGCGAACGGCTTGCGCATCCATGTCCCCGAGAATGCTTCCGCGGCAGTCCGGTTGCAGGATGCCGAATCGGTGCACGGTGGCCGGATGGTGACCGCCGATGTCACGCTGAGCCCGGCGGACCTGGTGCGCGATGACCCGGAGTGGGTGCAGTTGCTCGCCTGGCAGGGCGGTGTCGGTTCCGGGCGGCCGGGTCGCGGGCTGGTGATCGATCAGTTGCAGCGGGTCGGAGCGGGGCACTATGTCAGCACGAAACCCGTCCCGGCGGACGGCAACTGGAAGACGGTGCTGCGGTTGCAGGACGGCCGCATGCTGACCGGGTTGCCGGTGTACCTGCCCAGCGACCCGGGCATCGACGCCCGGGAGGTGCCCGCGCTTGCCGAGTTCACCCGTCCGTTCGTCTTGGAAACCACCGTGCTGCAACGGGAACGTTCGTCCGACTATCCGTCGTGGCTGTTCACTCTGGCGTCGTTGATCGTGCTGGTCTGCTCGCTGGCGATCATCTGGGCGCTGGCCTGGGGCGCGGCCCGGATCGACCTGGCCTATCGCGCCGACGTGCGCGCGGAGCGGATGGCGCGGGCGGTGCGCCGGTGAGCTACGCGCAGGACGTTGACGTGCTCGCCAGTCACTCCATGCTGCTGGCGATCCCGGCGTTCGTGCCCGCGCTGGCGGTGGTCGGCGTCATCGTCGGCATAGCTATGCGTGATCGGCGGGCCGAGCGGCGCGAGGCCGAGCAGTCGGGGAGCGACGCCGCGGTATCCGATCCGCTCGATCGGGAGGAGAACCGATGATCCGTGCAGCCCGAACCAGTGCGCTTGCCGCGCTGCTCGTCGTGTCGGGGACGATGACCGCGTGTGGCTCGTCGGTCGATGCGCCGGCCGCGCGCACGTCGGCGAGTGCGTCGGTCGATGTCCCTGCCGAGGTCATCCTCTCGGTGCGGATCGCGAACGGGTCGGTCACGCCGACCAATACCAGGACCGATGCCAGGCAGTTCCAGCCGATCGTCATCAAGGTCGACAGCGATGTGGCCGACGAGTTGCATGTGCATTCCGAGCCGAGCCAGACCTTCGCCGTCGAACCCAAGGCGGGGCAGGAGTTCCGGTTCATCGTCACCGTGCCGGGACGGGTCGATGTCGAGCTCCATCACGCCGGCAAGACGGTGACCACGCTGCTGATCCGGCAGTGAGTCCGCCGCTCGCGCACGGGCTCAACGGCTCGGCGGATCTGCCGATTCCGCTGACCTACGCGCTGATCGGCGCGGCGTGGGCGTTGACGTTCTCGTTCGCGATACTGCTGGTGGCGTGGCGGCGGCCGCGGTTGGATCCGGACTCGCCCGGTCTGCTGCTGCCGTCCGGGCTGCGGGCGGTGATCGATTCCCGCGCGGTCCGGATCGTGCTTGCCGTAGCCGGTGTCGCGGCCGCGATGGTGGTCGGTCTGGTCCTCGTGTTCGGATCTGCTTCGCCGCAACGCAATCCGATCCCCGGAGTGTTCTATATCTACATCTGGGTCGGGGTGATGCTCGCGTCGCTCGTGGTCGGTCCGGTCTGGAAGGTCATCTCGCCGATGCGAGCGCTGCATCGGTTCGGCTGCTCGATCCTGCGCCGCAATCCCGAAGACGGCGTTCGCGAGTATCCGTCCGGCTGGGGATGCAGGCCCGCGGTGCTGGGCTTGTTCGCCTTCGTCTGGCTCGAGCTCGCGTCGCCCGATCCGGGTTCCATTGCGGCGGTGGGCTATTGGCTGCTCGGGTATTCGGTGGTGACGCTGACCGGCCTGGTTGTGTTCGGCACGACCTGGGCCGAGCGTGGCGACCCGTTCGAGGTCTACAGCAGTCTGCTGGCGCGGCTCAGCCCCCTCGGCCGCCGCCCTTCGGGTGAGCTGGTGCTGCGCGCACCGCTGCACAATCTGGCGGGGACGCCGGTGCGGCCCGGATCGGTGGCGCTCGCAGCGACGCTGCTCGGCTCCACCGCCTTCGACAGTCTGTCCGCGCTACCCGGTTGGCGCGATCTCGTCGATTCACTCGGCGGTGGTTCGGTTTTCGGCGCGACGCTGGTGCGCAGTGCCGGCCTGTTCGTCGTCATCCTGATTGTCGGCACGGTCTTCACGATCGCCGCGCGGGCCACCGGCGGTCTCGACCGTGACGAACGAGCCGAACTCCCAGGGTTGTTGGCGCACAGCGTCACGCCGATCATCGCCGGATACATCGTCGCGCACTATCTGACCTTCCTGGTGGAGAAGGGACAGTCCACGCTGGTGCTGTTCGCCGATCCGTTCCAACGCCGTTGGGACATCGGTGGATTGGCGAGCTACCAGGTGCATTACCTGCTGTCCGAGCATCCGACGGTGCTCGCCACCACCAAGGTGCTCGCGGTGCTCACCGGCCACGTGCTCGGCGTGACCGCCGCGCACGACAGGTGCTTACGGCTCCTGCCGCCCGCGCATCGCGCCACCGGCCAGCTCGCCCTCATGCTGACCATGGTCGGTTACACCTTCACCGGCCTGTACCTGCTGTTCGGTGGCTGATCACCCGGGAACGTACGGTTCGCCGTCGGCCTTCGGCGGCCGCACCTGCCCGACCGCGCCCGCCACGGCGATCACCGTCAGCAGGTACGGCGTCATCTGCAACACCTCGGTCGGAATCGGCGTTGCCAGCACCTGCAACTGACCCTGGAGGGCCTTGGTGAAACCGAAAAACAGTGCCGCACAGGTCGCGCCGAGCGGATGCCAGCGACCCATGATCACCGCGGCCAGCGCGATGAACCCGTTGCCCGCGGTCATCTCCTTGGTGAAACCGCCGGTCGAGCCGATGGTGAAGTACGCGCCGCCGAGCCCGGCGATCGCCCCCGCGAGCAGCACGGCCTGATACCGGACGCGCAGCACCTTGATCCCGACGGTCGCGGCGGCGCGCGGATGCTCGCCGACCGCCCGCACCCGCAACCCCCACCGGGTCCGGTACAACACGAACGCGAGCGCGACGACCGCGACGACCATCGCGTACACCAGCGCGGTCTGATCGAACACCGTCGGTCCGATGATCGGGATGGACGACAGCACCGGAATCGCCAGCGGCTGCATGGTTCCGGGGTTGTTGAACCGGGCCGGTCCGTCGGTCAGATTGGTGAACTGATCGAAGAGGAACCCGGTGATGCCGGTGGCGAACACCACGAGCACCACGCCGAGCACGATCTGATTCACCAGATAGCGGATGGAGAACACGGCGAGCAGCCAGGCGACGAACACACCCGCCACCACCGCGGCCACCGCGCCGACGAAGAAGCTGCCGCTGACCGTCGCGATGATCGCGGCCGCGAACGCGCCGGCCAGCAGCTGACCCTCGATGGCGATATTGATGACACCCGCGCGTTCACACAGCACGCCCGCGAGCGCGCCCAGAATCAGCGGCGTCGACAGGGCGAGGGTGCCTTGAATCTGGTTGGTGAGCGGGAAGATCTTGCCCGAGGCCGCCCAGCACACGAACGTCACCACGAACGCGACGCCGAACACGGTGAACAGCACGGCCGCCCACCGTCCGGTCAGGCCGCGCCACAGATGGGCGATCGCGATCGCGAGGGCGACCACCGACAGCAGCAACGCCGCCGGTTTGGCGGGCACGTCGAGATCGGACGGACTCGCGGCATCCGGTGCGCCCAAACGGAAGTCGACGGTGCCCGACTTGGTGAACACCGCGAGGGCGACCGCGGTGACCGCCAGGACCAGCAGCAGGATCCCCAGGCGGAGTCGTTGCTGATGCTTCTCCGGTGATTCGAGCCCGCGGGCGGCACCGGTCGTGGTCGTCACCATCAGTTCCACCCCTTCGCGAGAACCGCGTCCGCGCGCTCGGCCCGGATCCGGAAGACGGTGCGCACCAGGGCCGGCGCCGCGACCAGCACGACGATCACCGCCTGCAGCACGGTCACCAGGGTCAGCGGTGTGCCGGTCGCCGCCTGCATCTCGTTGCCGCCCGCGTTCAGCGCGCCGAACAGCAGCGCCGCGTACACCGTGCCGATCGGACTACCGCGGCCGAGCAATGCCACGGTGATGCCGTCGAAGCCGAACGATCCGGCGATTCCGTTGGTCAGCGGCAGATCGGTGCCGAGCACCTGCTGCGCGCCGGCGAGTCCGGCCAGCCCGCCCGCGATGAGCATCGCCAGCACATACGCCCGGCCGACGTTCATTCCGGCCGTGCGCGCCGCATCGTGATTGGCGCCGACCGCGCGCAACTGGAAACCCAGCGTCGATCGCGAGAGCAGCCACCACACGAACACGGCCGCGCCGAGGGCGACCAGCAGTCCGAGATTCAGCCGGGTGTCGCCGAATCGGGGGAGCTGCGCGGTCTCGTCGACCACCGGGCTGATCGGCTCGTTGCGGCCCGGCCGCTGCAACCACGAGGTGGTGAGCAGCCAGGTGAGCGCGTACAGCGCGACGTAGTTGCCCATGATCGTCGTGATGACCTCGTGCGCGCCGGTGCGCGCCTTCAACAGCCCGACGATCCCGCCCCACAGCGCGCCACCGGCGATCCCGGCCACCAGCGCGACCGCCACGTGCAGCACCGGCGGCAGATGCACCGCGAAACCGACCCAGCCGGCGAACAGCGCGCCGGCGATGAGCTGGCCCTGCGCGCCGATATTGAACAGACCGGTGCGGAACGCGAGCGTGACCGCCAGCCCGGTGCAGATCAATGGTGTTGCCGCGACCAGGGTTTCGGCGATCTGATGCTTGCCGCCGAACGCGCCGAGGAACAGCGCCCTATACGTATCGCCCACCGCGGTGGCGGCCGCCGACACCGTATCCATCGGCCGCGCGAAGAAATAGCCGAACGCACCCGTCACGTTCGGATCGCTGACGATGATGAGCAGCGCGCCGACCACGAGCGCGAGCACCACGGCCAGCGCGCTGACGATCAGTTCGCGCACCCACGGCCGGTCGAGCGCACCCGGCACCCGGCCACCACCCCGCGGCGAATCGCTGCGCGCTGCCTCAGTCACGGTCCCCTCCCGGATGCGCGCCGGCCATCATCAGGCCGAGCTGGTCACGCGGGGTGTCCGGGCCGACGATGCCGACGACCCGGCCGCGGTACATGACGATGATGCGGTCCGAGAGCGCGTAGATCTCGTCGAGCTCGGTCGAGACGATCAGCACCGCGGTGCCCTGATCCCGTTCGCGGACAATGCGTTTGTGCACGAACTCGATCGATCCGACGTCGAGGCCGCGGGTGGGCTGACCGGCGATCAGCACCTCCAGCGGACGCGACAGCTCCCGGGCCAGGACGACCTTCTGCTGGTTGCCGCCGGACAGGGTGCTCACTGGATCCGCGCTGGAGCGAGTGCGGATGTCGAACTCCTCGATCCGTTGTGCGGCATTGCGTTTCACCGCGGACGGGGACAGCACGCCGTGGCGGGAGAATTCGGGTCGATCGATCAGGTCCAGTACGAGGTTCTCGGCGACGCTGAACGTGCCGATGCAGCCGTCGTGCGAACGATCCTCGGGCACATAGCCGATGCCCGCGTCCAGGTGCTGGCGCGGCGACCGGCCGACCACCTCCCAGCCGCCGACCGTAATGGCGCCCGCCACCGGCGTCCGCAGCCCGAGCAGCGCGCTGACCAGTTCGGACTGCCCGTTGCCGACCACGCCGGCGATGCCGACGATCTCGCCGCCGTCGACCCGGAAGGACACCTTGTCGACCACCACCGCTCCGGCCGCGTCCACCACGGTCAGATCGGTGACCACCAAGGTCGGTCCGGTCGGCGCGGCCGGGGTCTTGGCGACCACGAGCTCGACCGACCGGCCGACCATCAGTTCGGCGAGTTCGGCTTCGGGAGTGGCGGGTTCGACTGTGCCGACCACCGCGCCGCGGCGGATGACGGTGATCCGGTCGGCGATCCGGGTGACTTCCTTCAGCTTGTGCGTGATGAAGATGATCGAGGTGCCGTTCGCGGCGATGGCGCGCAAGACCTCGATCAGCTCGTCGATCTCCTGCGGGGTGAGCACGGCGGTCGGCTCGTCCAGGATCAGCACCTCGACGTTGTTGGCCAGTGCCTTCAGGATCTCCACCCGCTGTTGCTCGCCCACCGAGAGGTCGGCCACCAGGGCGTCCGGATCCACCGGAAACCCGTAGCGCTGGGACAATTCGCGCACCTGCGTGCGCGCCGCGGCCCGATCGAGCACGGCGAAACCCTTGGTCGGTTCCCGGCCGAGGATGATGTTCTCCGCGACGCTGAACACCGGCACCAGCATGAAATGCTGGTGCACCATGCCGATTCCGGCGGCGATGGCGTCGCTGGGCGACAGGCAGGTGACCGCCTTGCCGTCCAGCAGGATCTCGCCGTCGTCGGGCTGCAACAGCCCGTAGAGCATGTTCATCAGCGTGCTCTTGCCCGCGCCGTTTTCGCCGAGCAGGCAATGGATTTCGCCAGGCTCGACCACCAGGTCGATCTGGTCGTTGGCCAGTAAGGTGCCGAATCGTTTGGTCAGACCGCGTAATTCGAGCCGCATAGCGCTCCCGTGTGACGGCCGCGGCTCACTTGGCTGCGGGCTGGGCCTTCGACGTGAGGGTGATCTTCCCGCTCGCGATATCGGCGGCGAGCGCGGTGATCTCGGTCTTCAGCTCGGCCGGGATCTTGTCGTCGAACTCGTGGTACGGCGCGAGACTGACCCCCTTGTTCGCCAGCGTGCCGACGTAGGCCTGGTTGCTGAACTGCTTGTGGTAGGCGTCGGTGATCGACTTCGTCACCGCGACATCCATCAGCTTCTCCACGCTGCTCAACAGGGACGAGCAGTATTCGGCGGCGCTCACGCAGCCGTCGGTGTCGACCCAGATCGCGGTGACCTTGCCGCCGGAGGAGTGCGCCGCCTCCAGCGCGCCGAGGCCCGCCGGACCGGCCACCGGGAGAATGATGTCGGCGCCCTGGCTGATCAGATCGTTGGCCTTGGTCTTGCCGATGTTCTTGTCCTGGAAGTCGTTGGTGATGACGCCCTGCTGGGTGGCCTCGTCCCAGCCGAGCAGCTGGACCTGCTTGTTCTTGGCCTTGTTGTAGTACGCGATGCCCTCGGCGAAGCCGTCCATGAAGATGGCGACGGTGGGAATGTTGATCCCGCCGAACGTGCCGACCTTGCCGGTCTTCGTCTGCGCCGCGGCCAGGTAGCCGGCCAGGAACGACGGCTGGGCCGAATTGAATGTCAGCCCCTGCAGGTTCGGCAGCGGCGGGTTCTTCGCGGTGTCGGTATAGGCGTAGTCGACGATGGCGAAGTTGATGTCCGGGTTGGCCTTCGCCGCGGCGTAGGTGGCGTCGCCCTGCTTGAAGCCGATCGTGACGATGATGTCGCACTTCTGCCGGACCATCGTGTTGATGTTGGTCGGATAGTCGTTGTCCGACTTCGACTCCAGCTGGGCCTTCGAGATGCCGAGTGCGGCGACCGCGTCCGTGACCCCCTTGAAGGAGGTCTGGTTGAACGACTTGTCGTCGAACCGGCCGGAGTCCGACACCATGCAGGCCTTGAAGTCCTTGGCGCCCGCGTCGCCGTTCTTGCCCTGCTCGGACGGCGGACTACCGCACGCCGCCACGGTCAGCACGAGCACACCGGCAGCGGTGAGGGTCTGCGACAACCTACCCATTTTTGCCTCCTGAAACGCGATACCCCGCAACCCAACTCACCGAACCTGCCGAAGAGAGTGCAGTGGTGGTGGGAGTTTAGGACGCGGAACCGATCTTGGCTCGGTTTCCGCGTCATCGGGACAATCGGGACAGGGTCAGGCGCGGGCGGGGGCCGATCGCAGGACCAGGACGGTGACCTCGCTGGGGGCGAAGACCCGCAGCTGGGGACCCCAGAAGCCGGTGCCGCGGCTGGTGTAGAGCTGGGTGTGCTCGCCGTGGCGGCTGAGGCCGGCGACGACCGGCTGGTCGAGGCGGACCAGGTAGTGGAACGGCCAGATCTGGCCGCCGTGGGTGTGGCCGGAGATCTGCAACGCGACCCCGGCGGCCGCGGCGGCGGTGATCTGCTTGGGCTGGTGGGCCAGCAGCACGACCGGCAGCTGCGGGTCGGCGCCGGCCAGGGCGGTGGGCAGGTCGGGTCCGTGGCCGGGCAGGCCGACGCCGGTCGGGTCGTCGATGCCGGCGATGACGAGCCGGTCGCCGCCGCGGGTCACCGTCTGGTGCTGGTTGTGCAGCGGCTGCCAGCCGATCGAGGCCATGTGGTCGATCCAGCCCTGCGCGTCGCCGAAGTATTCGTGGTTGCCGGTGATGTAGAACCGGCCGAGCGCGGCCTCGACCTTGCCGAGCGGGTCGACCTGCGGGTGCCGCTTCGCGACCGAACCGTCCGCCAGATCGCCTGCGTGGCAGGCGATGTCGGGGCGCTGCTCGTTGACGACCGCGACCACCTTCTCCGACCAGCGCAGCCGATCCAGCGCCGCGAAATGGGTGTCGGTGACGATCACCATGCGCAGTCCGTCCAGGCCCTGGCCGAGTCCGGGGATCGACACATCGACCGTGCGTACGCGAGGTATCCGCCGCGCCTCGATAATGCCCCAGACCACCAGGGCGACGGACACCACGAGCACGCCCGTCGCGACGATGCGCGAGCGGTCCGGGTCGTGCACGCCGCCGACCGCCAGGGCCAACCCGGCGATGTTGCCGATCACCGACCAGCTGAACACCACCCACGCGATGCCGAGCAGGGTGTCGCCGACGATGGACGCGGCATCCGACTGCGCGGGGCCGTGTCCGAGGAACATCGACGCGGGCAGGGCGACGAAGGCCAGCGCGAATGTCGCGGTGCCGAGCCAGAACAGCGGGCCGGTGCCCTCGGTGGGCGCGCCGACCAGGGTCCACCACGGGACCAGGAACAGGATGGCGGGGATCGCCAGGAACAGAGCAACGCGGGGCACGTATTTCAAGAGACCATCCTCGTCGGCGCGGGTGTGCTTCGCGCGGTCCCTCCGCCCGGCGCGGGCGCTATCGACGATAACAGCGCCTACGAGGAAGTCCGGCGACGAACCACACCACTCGGTCTGTGCGGGTGGTCAGCGAGTCAGCCGGGCACCCCACCGGGTCTGCACGGTAGCGCCCGGAGTCAACTGGATCAGGCGGTCGCCGCTCTGAAAAGCGTTGGGCGGGCAGGTCATCGGCTCGGCGGCGAGACTCGTCCGCTGCCGGGACGGGGCCAGGGTATCGGCGGTGAACAGCTGGAGCACCGGATAGGAGTCGTCGACCCACAGTTCGGCCACGGCACCGTCGGTGCCCCGCAGCCGAACCCAGGCCCGTCCGTCGTCGTCGCGGGCGAGATCGGTGAAGGGATGGTCCATCGTCAACTCGCCCAACGGCTTCGGCGTCGCGAAGTCGAACGGCGTGCCGCGCACGGCTTCGGTGCCGATCGGAAGTTGCCGCTCCGGATCGGTGACGATGCGCGTCGCGGCGTCGAACTGGAGGACCGCGTCGTCGATGCGGCCGGCACCCGGAGAGAGATAGGGATGGTGACCGCAGCCGTACGGCGCCGCGGTATCGCCGAGATTGGTCGCGGTGGTGGTGACCGTCAGGCCGGCGTCGGACAGCGCGTAACCGATGGCGACGTCGAGGTAGAACGGGTAGCCCTTGCGCGGGTGCAACGTGGTCCGCATGGTGACCTCGTTCTCCTGCGCGTCGGTCGCCCGCCACGGCCGCCAGCGCAGCAGCCCATGAATAGCGGTGTTCTTCGCCGGCTCGGTCAGCGCCAGCTGATGCTCGACGCCGTTGAACCGATACTTGCCGTCCGCCAACCGATTCGGCCACGGAATCAGCGCGGCGCCGCGTCCGCTGTCGGCCATCATCTGCACGTCGTACGGCTCGAGCACGTCGCGGCCACCCACCCGGAACTCCCGGATGCCGCCGCCGACCTCGACGATCACGGCCCGCTGGTCGCCGTGGCTGATCGAGAACTGCTGTCCGGACGGTGGCGGAGTCATAACCGACGACGCTACCGTCGCCCGCTCGGCCACCCTCGGCCACCGTGCGGTTCCCGGATCCGTCACCGGATTCGAGAACTCAGAGCTCGGCAAGGCCCTGGTCACCGTGTGTGGCATAGTGTCAACATCGTAGGTCTACACTCGCGACCTGCTGGCGACGCTGACGGAATGAGGCCTGCTGGTATGACTGAGCCGCCCGCTAAGCGCGGTAAAGGCGAGAGTCCGGTCACCAGGGCGGCCGTGCTGGACGCGGCGTTGGAGATCGTCGACGGTGACGGGGTCGACGGGTTGTCCATGCGGCGGCTGGCCGATGCGGTCGGGCGGGATCCGATGGTGATCTATCGGCATGTGCCGAACAAGGCCGCGGTGCTGGACGGGGTCGCGGAGATCGTGTTCGCGCAGCTGTCGGTCGATGCGACCGACGCCGACTGGCAGCGTCAGTTGCGCGCCGTCGCGCGGGACTTCCGCGGACTGGCGCTGGCGCATCCGAAGGTGGTGCCGCTGTTGGTGACTCGGCCGCTGGCGACGCCGCTCGGGATGCGGCCGACCTCGGTGGTCCGGCCGTTGGAGGACATACTGGCCCTGCTCACCCGGGCCGGGTTCGCAGGGGCGGACGCGCTGCATATCTATCGGGCGCTGTTCGGGTTCCTGTACGGGCATGTGCTCAACGAGTTGCAGGAGATCGTCGAACGGCCGGAGGAGACCGACGAGGTGCTGCGCCTCGGGCTGCATCGGCTGCCGATCGCCGAGTTCCCGCTGCTGCGCGAGCTCGCGCCGGTGCTGGCCGCCTATGACGGCGCGGCCGAACTCGAACGCGGACTGGATATCTTGCTGTCCGGCCTAACCGCGACCTTGCCCGGTCCGGCTTAGCCGGCTCGCCTTCCGGGCCCCAACGCTCCTGTGCGGCAATCGATTCCGCATTTTCGCCGATCGGGACACGGTGGTGGTGAGACCGTTGATCAGGATGTCGAGCCCGAGTTCGGGTTCGGCGCGGCCGTCGTAGGCGGCGAGGTCCGAGGCGAGGCCGTGGAGCAGGGGAATTCGCCGATGGGAAGCAGCGGAACCATATTCGGTGCGTTGTCAACGATGTCCGCCTACGCTGTAGACAGGCGCTGCGGCAGAACTCGAGGGCACCAAGCATGGCAATCACCGAAGTCGCGGCCTACGCGCACCTGAGCGCGGCGGATGTCGAGGCGCTCGGACTCGAACTCGAGCTGATCCGCCGGGACATCCAGGAGCAGCGCGGCGCCCGCGACGCGGGCTATATCCGGCGCACGATCGCGTTCCAGCGTGCGCTCGACGCCGTCGCCCGGCTGACCATCGGGCTCAGCCGCGGCCGGACCGGCTGGCTCGCCGGCACCGCCGGACTGGCCCTGGCGAAGAGCATCGAGAACATGGAGATCGGCCACAACGTCTGCCACGGCCAGTGGGATTGGATGAACGACCCGGAGATCCACTCCAGCACCTGGGAGTGGGACATGGCCGGGGTGTCGGCGCAGTGGCGGTATTCGCACAACTATCGCCACCACGTGTACACCAACGTGCTCGGCATGGACGACGACATCGGATTCGGTGTCATGCGGGTGACCCGCGACGAACGGTGGAAGCCAGGGCATTTGCTGCAACCGCTGCGAAACCTGTTGCTGGCGGCCACTTTCGAGTGGGGAATCGCGCTGCATGGGCTGTATTCCGAGCGCGATCGGGCACAGGGCGCGGCGGAGAAGGCCGCGCAGACCAGGCTGTTCCTCGGCAAGATCGCCAGGCAGGCCGGCAAGGACTACCTGCTGTTCCCCGCGATGAGCGGACGCCGCTGGCGTCGCACGCTCACCGCGGACGCGAGCGCGAACGTGCTCCGCAATCTCTGGGCCTACGTGGTGATCTTCTGCGGCCACTTCCCGGATGGCGCGGAGAAATTCGAGCCGGCGGCGGTGGCGAACGAGACCAAGGGTGAGTGGTATCTGCGGCAGATGCTCGGCACCGCGAACTTCGACGCGGGCCCGATGCTGGCCTTCCTCAGCGGCAACCTCTGCTACCAGATCGAGCATCACCTGTTCCCCGACCTGCCGAGCAATCGGTACGCCGAGATCGCGCTGCGGGTGCGCGCGCTGTGCGACAAATACGACTTGCCTTACACCAATGGGTCATTGCTGCATCAGTACCTGCTGACCCTGCGCACTATCCACAAGCTGGCGCTGCCGGACAGCTTGCTGACCGCCACCTCCGACGACGCGCCGGAAACCGCCTCGGAACGAAAGTTCCACGGTGACAAGACCTTCGATGTGCCCGACACCGGCCGCCCGCTGGGCCGCGCCGGTTTGCGCACCGCGCTGCGCCGCGCCGAGAAATCGCGCGTGGACCGGTTCAGCTGATCAGGGGATGCGGGCCACGCCGCTGAGCATGGAGACCGCTTCCGGGCGCGGGTGCGGGCGCCACTCGCCCGGACGCCAGGTCATCACCGAGCCGATGCCCGGCGGGATCAGTTCGAGGTCGGTGAAGAAGCGGGTGAATTCCTCGGTGGTCCGTAATCGGAACGGCACGCCGCTGCGCTGATTGGCCGCGTTGTTCTCCGCGAGTTCCTCGGCGGAGAGATGGTCGCTGGTGGCGTGGGTCATCACCAGGTAGCTGCCGGAGGGCAGCGCGTCGCACAGCTTGCGCACCAGCTCGTACGGGCTGTCGTCGTCGGTCATGAAGTGCATGATCGCCACCAGCATCAGCGCCACCGGCTGGTTCATGTCCAGCACCCGGGCCAGGTCGGGGTGGCCGAGGATGCGGTCGGGTTCGCGGATGTCCGCGTCGAGGTAGGCGGTCGCGCCCTCGGGGGAGCTGTTGAGCAGTTCCCGGGCGTGGGCCAGCACGATCGGGTCGTTGTCCACGTAGACGACGCGCGACTCGGGGGCGATGTTCTGCGCGATCTCGTGCACATTGCCCGCCGTGGGCAGCCCGGCGCCGATGTCGAGGAACTGCCGGACACCCTCGTCGGCGAGGTAGGCCACGGCCCGGCGCAGGAAGCTGCGATTCTCCAGCGCGGCCAGGCGAACGGTCGGAAAAGCCTCCGCGACCATGTCGGCCGATTCCCGATCCGACGGGAAATTGTCCTTGCCGCCCAGCCAGTAGTCGTAGCGGCGCGCCGGATGCGGCTTCGACACATCGATCTTCCCGACCGGCGGTTCCGAGTTCACTACGCCCTCAATTCATCTCGTCTATTGTCATCATGTCAGTTCGAGTTGCGAACCGGTAGCGATGGTGATGTCGCACCGCCCGGAAGGCTCCGCCATGTCACTGCAGTACAGCCCATACGATTTTGACGTACACCGCGACCCATACCCGTACTACGCCCGGCTGCGTAGCGAGTCGCCGGTGTATCGCAACGATACCGACGACTTCTGGGCGCTGTCGCGGCACGCGGATGTCCTTGCCGCGCTCCGTGATTCGGATCGATTCTCCAGCGCGAACGGGGCGATCCGGATGGAACCGGCGTTCTGGGGACCGCAGGCGGAGCAGATGTTCTCCTTCGTCGCGATGGACCCGCCGCGACACACCCGGCTGCGTGGGCTGGTGACGCGGGCCTTCACCCAGCACCGGGTGCAGGGCCTGGAACCCCGGCTGCGGGAGATCGCTCGCCGGCTGCTGGACCCCCTGCTCGAGCGCGGCAGCTTCGATTTCATGGCCGATTTCGCCGGGCCGTACCCGACCGAGGTGATCGCCGAACTGGTCGGCGTGCCCGAGCGCGACCGCGACATGCTGCGCAAGCTCGGCATGGAAATCATGTACAACGACGAGCAGTCCACCGACCTGCGCCCGGAGGCGATCCAGGCGATCGGCGCGATCATCGGCTACTACACCGAACTGACCATCGAACGGGCCAACGACCGGCGCGACGACCTGCTCTCCGGCCTGCTCGACGCGGCCGACGGCGACGACCGGCTCACCCCCGAGGAAATCGTCAGCGTGCTCATCCTGCTGATCGGCGCGGGCATCGAGACCGTCATGCTGACCCTCGGCAACCTCTGGCACACCGCGTGGCTGCACCCCGAACAGCGCCGCAAGGCGTTCGACGGGCGGATCGAGGACTGGATCGCCGAGTCGATGCGCTACGAACCGTCCTCGCAGACCTCGCTGCGCACGGCCACCGAGGAATTCGAGCTGCACGGGGTGACCGTTCCGGCCGGTGCGCGGATGCTGCTGCTGATCGGCTCGGCCAACCGCGACCCCGAGGTCTTCACCGACCCGGACACCTTCGACCTGGACCGGGACACCAGCGCGTCGCTGGTCTTCGGCAGCGGCCGCCACCACTGCCTGGGCGCCAACCTCGGCCAGCTGGAGCTGCGCGTCGCGCTCGAGGAGATCGTCGGCCGGATCGCCGACTACGACCTCGACGCCGACGGCATCCGCCGCATCCACGCGTCCAACAACCGCGGCTTCGCCGCCCTGCCCACGACCGTCACGGCCCGCTGAGCGGACCGCAACCGCACGTCCGGCGCCCTCCTGCCGATGTATCTGTCGGAGAGGAGGGCACCCATGACCCGATACTGGCCCATAGCCCGAGACATACTCACGATCGGTTCGCCGTTCGGCCCGCGCGCGGGCGGATTCCATTCCGGACAGGACTTTCCGGCACCCGACGGGACCCCGATCTACGCCTGCGCCGGCGGCACCGTGCTGTACCTGGGACCCGCCGCGGGGTACGGCGAATGGATCGTCATCGACCATCCGGCCGCGGACGGCGGCGGGGTGAGCGAATACGGGCACATGTGGGACGCGAGCGCCACCGGACTGTCGGTCGGTGACCGCGTCGAGGCGGGACAGCTGATCGCCTACGTCGGCAACAACGGCGGATCCACCGGACCGCATCTCCATCTGAGCGTCATGCCGTTCGGATACGACCCCGGGGCCAAGACCGACCCGATGGCCTGGCTGAGCGATGCCGACTTTCCCGACGACTTCCTGTGCGCACTCGACGCCGCCGAACAGCGCGAACTGCTCGACCGGACCCGCGCGGTCTGGACCCAGCTGTGCGGCCCGCACGGCCGGGGCTGGCCACAACTCGGCCGCAACGCCGACGGCGAGTACCGCACCGTCGTCGATGCGCTTGCGACGCTGCCGCCGGTGAAACAGCCGGGTTGACCATGCTGTCCGCGGCGGGCAAGGTGAGCCGATGGGCAGTGCAGAGGTCCGCGCCGGGGTGACGCTGACCAATCTCGACAAGCCGTTGTTCGACGGCGCCGAGGCGACCAAGCGCGATCTGGTCGACTACCTCGAGGCGGTCGGCGACCGGATGGTGCGGCACCTGCGCGACCGGCCGCTCTCGGTGCTCCGGGTCCGGCCGGGGCAGCAGCCGTTCATGCAGAAGAACCTGCCCAAGTTCACGCCGGACTGGATGCACCGGGTGACGGTGTGGGCCGAGAGTTCGCACCGCGAGGTGACGTACGCGCTGTGCGACGACGTGCGCACGCTGCTGTGGTTCGGCAATCAGCGCGCGGTCGAATACCACCCGACGCTGCTGCTCGCCGATCGCAGCCAGGGTCCGACGCATCTGATCCTCGACCTCGACCCGCCGCCGGATCAGCCGTTCCGGCAGGCGGTGCTGGCCGCGAAGCTGATCCGCGAGGCGCTGGCCGGCGACGGACTCGCCGGTGCGGTGAAAACCAGTGGGGCGAAGGGCGTGCACGTGTTCGTGCCGCTGCGGCCCGGCCTCGCGATCGATGACGTGGCGGCGGCGACCCGTGCGATCGCCGCCCGCGCCGAGCGGCTCGACCCGGACCTCGCCACCACCGCCTTCATCGTCGAGGACCGGGGCGGTCGCGTCTTCCTCGATTCCACCCGGGCGGGCGGTGCGACCGTGGCCGCCGTCTACAGTCCCCGGATCCGGCCGGGTACCACGGTGTCCTTCCCGGTCGCCTGGAGCGACCTCGACAACATCACGCCCAAGGATTTCACCGTGCGCACCGCCGTCGATCAATTGGGCGGCCGTGATCCATGGACCGAGGAAATGCCCGAGCCGCAGGATCTGCCCGCTGATCTGGTTGCCGAAGGGCACACCATTCCGATTGCCCGCGTCCAAGCAATGCACGAGGGTAAACGCCGGGCGCGGGCGCGGCGGGAAAATCCGGAACCGGAATCATAAATCGCTGGTTATCCGGTCCGCGTGCCCGCTGCGGAAAACATGAATTCCCTTGCCATACTGGCTGGTCGCCTATATCGACCACCGGAAATGGAAGGATTCGAAACAGTGCTACCTGGAAATATTCTGAGGTCCGGCAAGGGCTCGGTGCTGGTGTTCGCGGGTGTGTTCGGCGTGGCAATGCTGGTCGGGGTCACCCCCGCGGCCAATGCGGCAACCTGCACCGCGGTCTCGGATCGCAACGCTTATGACGGGGGTTGGAAAGGGGGCGAGGGCAATACGCTGGTGACCGGATTCAATGGTCACATCGGTTTCGGGGAGACGAAGTACACCAGGGCGGGGACGGAGCCGGTGGTCTGGCTCGGCCAATTCACGACGGACGCGAAGAATGTGCTGACGAAATGGAGCGGAACGCAGTACATCGGTGACGGCAGCACCGTGGACGCCATCGTCTCGACGGTGACCTGCGACGCGAACAACGTGCCGACCAGCTTTACCGCCAGCGTCGTCAATACGACCACCGACCACAAGAAGACCGATCTGGGCACGTTCACCCTGAATCGGGTCGCGATGGGTTCGTCGGCGCGGTAACCGCTTCGGCGATCGGCCCCAGCCGGCGTGCGACATCGAGGTGGCTGGGGCCTCGGGAATGTCCGGGTATCTCCGGAGGTTTCACCAACGCCAGCGCTGCGGCGCCGGCTGTGAGCCATCGGGAGATAGGGGCAGCGATGCCGGTTAATGACTTACCTCGGGTCGAG
This sequence comes from Nocardia colli, assembly GCF_008704205.1. Classification (GTDB taxonomy): domain Bacteria; phylum Actinomycetota; class Actinomycetes; order Mycobacteriales; family Mycobacteriaceae; genus Nocardia; species Nocardia colli. The sequence continues at coordinate 24,426 of NZ_VXLC01000037.1, forward strand.
CACAGGTTCGTCGAGGTCGACGGCGTCCGGGTGTTCTACCGGCAGGCCGGACCCGACGACGCGCCGGTGCTGTTGCTGCTGCACGGTTTCCCGTCGGCGTCGCACCAGTTCCGCCGGCTGATCGACGCGCTCGGTGGCAGCTACCGGCTCATCGCGCCCGACTATCCGGGCTTCGGGCACACCGAAGCGCCCGACTCCTTCACCTACTCCTTCGAGCGGCTGGCCGACATCGTCGAAGGCTTCCTGGAGCAGTTGGAGCTCACCCGGTTCTTCCTGTACGCCTTCGACTTCGGCGCGCCGGTCGGCTTCCGCATCGCGACCCGGCACCCCGAATGGGTCGCGGGCCTGGTGATCCAGAACGGAAACGCGTACGAGGACGGGCTTTCCGACGGTGCTCGTGACTTCGTCGCACTGCGCCCGGACCAGCCGGAGGCCGAGCCCGCGATCCGCGACCTGCTCACCCTCCCCGGCACCCGCGGCCAGTACGAACACGGCGTCTTCGACCCCGACCTGCTCGCACCCGACGGCTGGACCCTCGACCAGCACTTCCTCGACCTACCCGGCCGCAAGGAAGCCCAAGTGGCCCTCGCCTTCGACTACCACTCCAACGTCGCGCAGTACCCGCAGTGGCAGGAATGGCTACGCACCGCGACCCCGCCGACCCTGATCATCTGGGGCCGCAACGACCCCTTCTTCCCGGAACCCGGCGCACACGCCTACCTCTACGACGTCCCCGACGCCGAACTGCACATCTTCGACACCGGCCACTTCGCCCTCGAGGAAAACCTGCCCGACATCGCCCCCCTCATCGCCGACTTCCTGGATCGGCACTGGCCGAAGGACTAGTCCGGTAGCACCAGACCGGCGGCCGGTGCGGTGCCGTCGAGGAGATAGCGGGCGATGGCGTCCTGCGTGCGGCCCGGGCGGAAGAAGGACGTGTGCCCGTCACCGTCCCGGGTCAGCAGGACGGCGCCGCGGATCTGGGTCGACAGGAGTTTTGCCCAGCTGTACGGCGTCGACGGATCATGGGTCGCGTTGACGATCAGCGGGGCGATGGTCGGTTCGGCGCTGGTTTCCCTTGGGGGATTGGTGAATTCGGTCGGCCAGCCCTGGCAACGGGTGATGTAGCTGTAGGACTGGCTGATGCCGCGGGTGTGCGGTGCGACGGTGGCCAGCAGGGTCTGCTGGGTCTTCAACGCCGGATAGGTGTCGAACTCGGCCCGCGAGTCCGCGCATCCGACGGCCAGGTCGGCATAGTTGTGCACTTCCGCGGCCAGGCCGCTGGCGTCACCGTTGCGGGCTTGGTCGAGCAGCCTGGCCAGGCCGGGCCAACCCTCGAAGCCCTCGCCGGGGAGGGGGTCCGGGAACATCAGTTGCGCCTGGAGGTTGGTCAGCAGGTCCACGGCGTCGGCCACGTGGCGGCACGCGTCGGCGGGCCGGCAGTTCGGCGCGGGAATCAGCTGATGCTCGGCCCGGGTGATCAGATCGTCCAGAATCTTGGTGGGATCCTGTTCGCGCAGAACGCATTCGGCGGTGGTTCGGCACCATTGCGCGAAGCGGTTCCAGCTGTCCTCGAAGGCGACGGATTCGTCGTAGCTCATGGTGCCGGCCGGTTGCGAATGGACGAGGGCGCTGTCCAAGGCCAGGGTGCGGCTCTTGTCCGGGAACAGGCGGGCGTACTCCGCGCCGATCGCGGTGCCGTAGGACAGGCCGAGATAGTTCAGTGGCGCCCCGCCGAGCCGTTGGCGTAGCGCCTCGAGATCGCGGGCGACCTGCCCGGTGTCGACATGTTCGAGCAGGTCACCGGTCTTTTGCCAGCACGATATGCCGAATGCTCTGTTCGCTTCCCGCAGATCGTCGAATTCCTTTTGACTGCTCGGAAATTGGTTCAGATGGTGAGGGAAGGTCGAATCGCAGCCGATGGCCGGTCGGCTGGCGCCGACGCCGCGCGGGTCGTAACCGATGAGGTCGAAGCGCTGCCGGATGCTCGCCGGAAACACACCGGGGTGGGCGGCTTCGGCCGCCACGTATTCGGTGCCCGCGATACCCGGGCCGCCGGGGTTGAAGACCAGGTCGCCGATCTTCCGGGCCTGGTCGGTCGCGGGCAGCCGGTTGATGCCGAGCCGAATCTTCTTGCCGCCCGGGTCGTTCCAGTCGAGTGGCACGTCGACGATCGCGCACTGCACAGCGGCGCTGTACCTCGGTGGGCAAGCGCCCCAGTCGATGGGCCGGGCCTCGTCCTTCTCGTCGGAGCCGCAGCCGGTGCAGTAAGCGACGGCAGCCAGCGCGCAGAGCGTCAGACGTGCCGCGTTCTTGATCCCCATCCCGGAACCCCCTCCGAGAATATTGTGCCGCGCTCAGACGGAGAGGGGAAGCATGGGGAGGGACTCGTCGCTGAAATCGACCGGTGGGGCGGGCATGAGCTGGATTTCGCGTTCTTCGGTCCAGGCGTAGTGGCGCAGGGTGTTGAACTGGGCGACGAAGTGGTCGCGCCAGATCTGCGCGCCGAAGTTCATCGCGGTGTTGACCTGTAACCAGCCGGTGGTGCTGAAGTTGACCGAACCCTCCCAGCATTGCGGGCCGCTGGGCGTGTCCACAACCAGACCCTTGGTGTGGCAGATGTATTTTCGGCCACTGGTGCTGGTGCCGATGGTGACCTCGACGCCGGCGTCGACGAGGCGCTGCACGATCGGCTTCTGCGTCTTGCCGGAGGACTGGGTGTGATCCAGGTAGATATGCAGCGGGACGCCGCGCCGGTGCGCGGCGATCAGGTTGTCGGCGGCATCGGTGAGGGTGAAACCGTAGGCGATGAGCCAGGTTTCGCCCGGCGCCGCGACCAGCTCCAGGAACCGTTGCTCGGCTTCCGCGTGGTCGTCGGGCATCAGGTAGCACGTCATCGGACCATCGATCACGAAGGGCATGGCTGCACCGTACCGGCGCGGACGGGCGCGGAGCCGGAGGCGGCGGGCAAGTTGCTGCTGTTCTAGCCTTCGCCTCGAACGGCGGCGCGGACGAAACCGTCGGTGCCGGCCAGCAGCCGCCGGGCCGCCGCCACGTCGACGCCGGCCAGCTGCATGACGATGGCGGTCTTCGGATGTCCGTCGGCGGCGTCCAGCAGCGCGGCCGCGATGACCAGGTCCACGCCGGTGGCGTCGGCGATGATGCGCCGGGCCCGGTCGACGAGCTTGGCGTTGGTCACCTTCACGTCCACCATGCGGTTGCCGTAGACCTTGCCGGACTGCACCATGGTCGCGGTCGAGAGCATGTTGCAGACCATCTTCTGCGCCGTGCCCGCCTTCAACCGGGTGGACCCGGTCAAAACCTCGGGGCCCGTTTCGATTTCGATGCCGACGTCGGCGTAGCGGCTCAACTCGGCGTTGCGATTGCAGGAGACGCCGACGGTGGCGGCGCCGATGGACCGGCCGTGCTGCAACGCGCCGATCGCGTAGGGGGTGCGTCCGCTCGCGGCCAGCGCGACGATCACGTCGTCGGCGGTCAAGTCGATGCGGGTCAGATCGTCGACCGCGCGGGACGGGTCGTCCTCGGCGCCCTCGACCGCGTGCGCGAACGCGACCGAGCCGCCCGCGATGAGCCCGATCACCTCGTCCGGCGCGGTGCCGAAGGTCGGCGGGCACTCGACCGCGTCCAGCACGCCGAGCCGGCCGCTGGTGCCCGCGCCGACGTAGATCAAGCGGCCGCCGTGCCTGCGCGCGGCGACGATCAGCTCGACCGCCCTGGCGATCTCCGGGATCGCCTGCGCCACCGCCGAAGCCACCCCCGCGTCCTCGGAGTTCATGGTGCGCAACAACTCATCGACCGACATGGAGTCGAGCGCGGCGGTCCGCGGATTCGCTTCCTCGGTGGTCAAAGTGCCGATGTCGCTCATGACTCCACCTCGCTGGCGCTCGGCTCCGTCATGCCCGACGGCGCGCTGTGTCTTTGGTTCATTCGCTGACGCTCATTCACTTCGCCTCCTGTAGCCGTACAGGAACGCCGGTCGAACGAGAATGCAGTGGTCACGGTGCCTTTCGTGCGCCGCGGGAGATCCGTCGATCCGCGACAGCGTCATAAGTTCGGCGCAATGCGACGGCGGCCGATGGTGTGCGTTGCAGGACGCCGATGTAGAGCGCGTCGACGATGAGCAGCTGGCTCATCCGGCTGGCCATTGCGGCCGAACGGAATCCGTCCTCGCGCCCGGCCACCAGCACCGTGTGCGCGGCCGCCCGGGCGAGCCTGGACTGCGCGCCCGCGGTGACGGCGACGGTTGTCGTCTGCCTGCCGACGGCCCGGTCGACGGCGTCGATGATCGCGGCGGTCTCGCCGGAGTGGGAGAACGCGATGATCACGTCGCCGGCCTCGAGCAGGCTGGCCTGGACCAGCGCGTCGTCCTCGGAAGTGCAAGCGTTGCACCACATTCCGATTCGGGTCAGCTTCTGCGCCATGTCCATCGCGACCAGCCCGGACGCGCCGATCCCGATGAGTTCCACCCGCCGGGCGCGGACCAGGGCGTCGACCACCGCGGCCATCGTCGCCGGATCGGCCAGGTCGGCGGTCGCCACCATGCCCTCTGTTTCGAACGCGGTGAGCTTGTGCAGCACCTTCGACAGCGGGTCGTCGGCGTCGATGTCGGTGGCGAAGACCGGCGAACCGTCGTCCTTGCTGGTCGCCGCCAGAGCCAGCCGCAACTGCGGATAGCCCTCGTAGCCAAGGGCTTTGGACAGCCGGACCACCGCGGACGTGCTGGTCGAGGCGCGCTCGGCCAGCTCGCTGACGGTCAATTGCGCTGCGGCGGCGGGATCGTCGCGAATGACCTGGGCCACCCGCAGTCCGGTCGGTGTGAGCCGCGGGATCGCCCCGAGCAGCCGCGTGCGTACGTCGTCACCCTCGGACATGGCTCACCAGCCTCAGCTGTCGCGGTGCCGCGGTGGGGGATTCGGGCAGTGTGAGCCGCCCGGCACCCGGCGTGATCGAGCCGAGGACCGACGCTTTGGTCGCGCCGGTGCACCCCGCATCGCTACCCGCGAGCCCGTGCACGGTGAGGAAGCCGAGCACGGCGAACGCCGCGGCTTCCTTGGCGGCCGAGGGCAACCCGAGCTCGTCGGAGGTGCATAGGGTCGCGGTACCCAATCGCGCGCCGAGCATGCTCATCAGCGTCGGATTTCGGGTCCCGCCGCCGGAGGCGATGACTTCGTCCGGCTCGAAGGGGGCCAGTGCGTCGGCGATCGTATGAGCGGTCAGCGCGGTCATGGTGGCGACGATATCGTCAGCGGGCAACCGGTAGTCCGGCAACACCCGTTCGATATAAGCGCGGTTGAACAGCTCTTTGCCGGTCGTTTTCGGTGGCGGCGCGGAGTAGTAGCTATCGCCGAGAAGCGCTTTCAGCAGCGGCTCGTGCACCGTTGCGCGGGCCGCGCGCACGCCGTCCCGGTCGAAATGCTCCGCGCCGCCGGTCGCCAGTTCGACGGCCGCATCGATCAGCGTGTTGCCGGGGCCGGTATCGAAGGCGACGGGGGAGTCGCCGGTGACGGTCGCGTTGGCGATGCCGCCGATGTTCAACGCGGCCGAACGGCCGGGGCGTCCGGCGAGCCACAGCAGGTCGAACAGCGCGACCAGCGGGGCGCCCTGCCCGCCCGCGGCGATGTCGCGCGAACGGAAGTCGCTGACCACCGGGAGCCCGGTCAGTTCGGCGATCCAGGCCGGTTGGCCGAGTTGCAGTGTGCCGTAGGTCTTTCCGTCGGCCACCCAGTGGTACACCGTCTGACCGTGCGACGCGACGAGATCGGCTGTGCCGTCGAACAACTCGCGTGCCGCGGCCTCGGCGGCCGCCGCGAATTCCTGCCCGATCGCGGTATCGAGCCGGCACACCGCCGCCATGTCGATCCGGCCCGGCGGCAGCGCGGCGATGAGTTCGGCGCGCAACGGATCCGGGTAGGCCCGGCTCAGCTGACCGACCACCTCGACATGAATAGTGCTGTCCCGCAGCTGAATATCCGCGCCGACCGCATCGATCGCGTCGTGCGACGTGCCGGACATCAATCCGATGACGCGCACTAGGCCACCGCCTCGACCGGCTCGGCCGGAATCGGCTCGGGCGCCGGATGGAAGAAGCTGGACACCCCGCCGACGACCAGCGTGACCAGTACGCCGATCGGCACCAGCCACTGTGCGGCGATGCCTTTCTCGGTCACCTTGCCCGCGACGGTCACGTCGATCTTGATCACCCGGACGATGACGGTCATCACGATCACCGTGACCACGAACGCCAGCACCGCGTCGAACTGGTTGGCGCGCTTGATGAGTCGCCCGAGCAGGAACGCGCCGAGCAACGCGCCGTAGGTGTACCCGGCGATGGTCAGCGCGGTCAGGTAGACGTTGCCGGTCGTCGCGCTGAAGCCCATGGCGAACAGCGCCATCAGCACCGCCCAGACCAGGGTCATGTAGCGGGCCAGCTTTAGCAGCGCGTCGTCGGAGATCTCCCGGCGGGAGAAGCTGCGGATGATGTCGGCGACGGTCGAGTTGGCCATCGAGTTCAGCGCCGAGGACAGCGATCCCATGGCGGCGCCCAGGATGCCGGCCACCAGCAGCCCGGAGATCACCACCGGCAACCCGTGCAGGATGAAGTTCGGGTACAGGTTGTCCGAGGTGGCCAGGCCGAGTTCCTTCGGCGACTTGCCGCCGTTGTAGGACCACAGCAGCGCGCCGACCAGCGAGAACGCGGCGAACTGGATGGCGACGAAGATGCCGGAGCCGATCATCGCCTTCTGGCTGTCGCGCAACGATCGGGTGGACAGAATGCGCTGCACGATCAGCTGATCCGAGCCGTGCGAGGCCATCGCGAAGATCGCGCCGCCGATGATCGCCGTCGGCAGGGCGAACGTGCTGGTGAGCACGTGGGCCAGGCCGAAGTCGGTATCGAAGATGTGGAACTTGCCGTTGTGCAGCGCGTCCGACCAGCCCTTGGCCCCGACGTGACCGGTGAGCACGCCGATCGCGATGATCGCGCCGGACAGGTACAGGCCCATCTGCAACGCGTCGGTCCAGATGACCGCCTTGATGCCGCCGAGGTAGGTGTAGACGACGGTCAGCAGCGTCAGCACGATGATGATGATGTCGTAGCCGAGATCGAGGCCGAACTCGGCGAGCAGCAGCTTGATCGGGATGGCCGAGGCGAACAGGCGCACGCCCTCGGCCAGCAGCCGGGTGAACACGAACGTCACCGACGCGACGCCTTGCAGGTAGCGCCCGAAGCGCAACTCGAGATACTGGTAGGCGCTGACGAACCCGCCGCGCTTGTACAGCGGGATGAGCGCGGTGGCCACTATGGTGCGGCCGATGATGTAGCCGATGGCCAGCTCGACATTGCCGAACGCCTGGTCGGTGTACGCGCCGCCGGGCACCGAGATGACCGTGAGCACGCTGGTCTCGGTGGCCACGACGGAGAAGCACACCGTCCACCACGGCATCTTGCCCTCGCCGACGAAGTAGTCGTTGCTCGACTTCTGCTTGCCGGAAAGGCGCAGGCCGATCCATGCGACAACGACGAGGTAGACGACGATGACGGCGACGTTGAGTGCGTTCATCGCAGCTCCTCGGTAACGCGACTGGCGGATTGAAAGTAAGTGTCAGGGTCGATGTAAGTTCTGTCAATGAGTGTCACGTGATTCGCACCACTAACGTTTCCAGCACCGTGGTGGGGTCGACGGCCAGTAACGCGGCACCGTCGATCGGCCCGCCGAGCGCGGTCCGGCGATCGATGACCTGGCCTATTGCCGCGTCCAGCGGATCGAGCAGCGCCGGTCCGAGGTTGGCCAGCCCGCCGGTGATCGCGTAGGGGACCGGCGGGGTGATGCCGGAGCGGTCGATCGTGGCGAGGACGGTGCGCGCGAGGGCGCGCCCCGCGGCGGTCATGATGGCGGCCGCGGTGTCGTCGGTCGCGGCGGACGCGGCGACGACCGGGGCGAAGCGCGCCGCGAGCAGGGCCGGATTCTCATGCTGGCCAAGGTGTTTCGGCAATTCATCGAGCTGTACCCCGTACTGCTCGACGGCTTTCTCGGCGAGTTCGGTGTGTGTGCCGCGGCCGTCGAAGCAGCGCAGTGCGGCGCGCAGGCCCTCGGTCCCGATCCACGCGCCGCCGCCCTCGTCGCCGAGCAGCGGACCCCAGCCATCGGTCCTGGTGAACCGTCCCGCTGAGTCGACCGCGGTGGCCACGGCCCCGGTCCCGGCGGCCAGGACCACGCCCGGTGCGCCGCCGAGCGCTCCGGCGTGCGCGGTGACCGCGTCGGAGGTGACGGCAACCGATTGCGCGCCGGGGATATCGGCCAGTTGCCGCGCGAGCAGCTCCGCCGCGTCCGGCGCGGCGGCAGCGCCCGCGGCCCCGACGAACAGCGTGAACGTGGTCCCGGACAGCGCGAGTCGATCGACGACGACGCGGATCGCCCGGTCCGCCGCCGCGACACCGCCCGCATTGGCCAGCCCGGGCGCCCCTGGCCCGTCGGCGGATCGCGTCTCGCGTCCGTCGAGCCGAAGGGAACCCCGGCAGCCGGTTTTACCGAGGTCGATCGCGAGAACGTGGTCGGTCATCCGACCATCCTCGCGCGGTTGCCCGCGTTCCGGTGTCCTACGCCGGGAACATTCGTTCAAGACGGAACTGGGGAAGACGGCGACAGTGTGGGCATGCACAGTTATGACCCGCTCGCCATCGCGAAGCGCCTCGACCTGTTCGACTTCCACGAGTTCGCCGGCTTCAACGGCGCGTCGTTCGCCGTCTTCCACGGCAGCGACCTGGCCAGTTCCGACTGGGAGTTGCATCCGGACACCGATGAACTGCTGATGGTGCTCGACGGCAGCGTCACCGTGGAGATCCTCACCGACATCGACAGCCATCGCATCCCACTCACCGCAGGCCAGTTCGCGATCGTGCCGAAGGGGCACTGGCACCGGCACACCGAGGTGCGCGACCTGGTCGAGATGTTCTTCACGCCGGGCGCGACCGAGGAATCCACCGCGGTCGATCCGCGCGTGCGGACCGGCGCCTGAAGGTCGTAGCCTGGGCAGATGAGCGACTGGGAGGCGGTGCGCTCGGTCGCGGGGCAGCGGATCGACGGCGTCGAAGTACTCGGGTTTCGCGATCGGGGCGGGGTCGGCTTGGACCTGCGGGTGATCCCGCGACCGGTGGTGATCGTGGTGATCGAGTTCGGCGACGGGCTGACCGTCGAGGGTTCGACCGAGCGAGTGCTGGGGAGTCTGGTCGCGGGGCTGTCGCCCGGTGCGGCACGCATCCGAGGCGAGCGGGTCCAATGTGTCGAGCTGCAATTGTCGCCGGTGGCGGCGTATTCGCTGCTCGGCGTCGCGCTGTCGGATCTCGACGACGCGGTGGTCGATCTGGACGAGGTGTGCGGCGGCGATGCGCGGCGGTTGCGCGAGCAATTGGCCGCCAGCACAACGTGGTCCGAGGCGTTCGCGTTGACCGACGCGTTCCTGGTGCGCAGATTCGGTGTGGCCGAAGTGGATCCGGAGGTGGCGATCAGCTGGGACCGGATCGTCGCGAGCCGCGGCCTGGTCCGGATCGGCGAACTGGCCGCCGACTGCGGATGGAGCCGAAAACGGTTGTGGGCCAGGTTTTCCGCGCAACTCGGCCTGACGCCCAAGCGCGCGGCGATGCTGGTCCGCTTCGATCACGCGGTCGCCGGGCTGACCGCGGGCGCGGACACCGCCGAGGTCGCCTTCGCGTGCGGATACGCGGATCAGTCGCACCTGCATCGCGATGTGCTGAGCTTCACCGGGCGCACCCCGGCGGCGCTGCTCGGCTGACGCGGGCAGTCTGCGGGTGCCCGCGCCAGCCGAGGTTCAGCGAATCACGGTGTGGAGTAACCGATCAGGGCGCCGATGCCCGCGCCGATCGGAATGGTGACCAGCGCGCCGACGCCGCCGAGGAAGAAGCCGATCACCGCGCCGATGCCGGCCCCGATCAAGGCGCCGATGCCCGCGTTGTACTGCTTGCGGGCGATCGTGTCATCCTGCTGATCGACGAGTTGGGCCAGGTGTGAACTGATTTCCGGGGCGCTGACGGGGGTCATGGTCAGGGTGCGCCCGGTGTCGCTGATTTGTGGCCGCAGGCCGAAGGTTTGGCCGTTGGCGGTGATGGACGTGGGTAATGTCGCGATGACATTGCCCGCGTGATCGGTGAGCGTGACCGCGGCGGCGTCGCTGGTCAGGGCGAAGGCACCCGCGTCGATGGTGGTGATCACCCCGCGCCCGTCCGTCGCCGTGGTGTATCCGATTCCGTGATCGACGCTGTGCACGCTGACCTCGGCCGATGGCTCGATTACTGGTTGGGCGTTGACCACGCCCGCAGTGATTCCGGTGGCCCCTACTGCGAGAAGGGCGGTGGCAAATCCTTTGACTTTCATCGTGTTTCCCCACATGTTCGGTCGGCCACGACAGCCGATACGTCCCCGTGAAGCCGGATCAGGCCACTTCCATTCTCACTCCGCGACCCGCATCGAGTGATCGATTCCGCGAATTCCGCGCAACGAATTCCGGCGAAATTGGCTGTCGTAATTCACCACGGCGCAAGGTATTCAGGCCGCGACGGTGAGCGCGAATGGGACGAATCCCCGATTTCGAATCAGCGAGGGGACAAGCAGCATCAGGGCTTCCGGGCCGCGGGCGGTGGTGATGTCGCCGAGGTCTTCGATCCAGTCGGCGGGCCAGCCAAGGTCGGCGAGTAGTGCGGTGACCACTGCTTTCGCCGAATCGTCGTTACCGGACAGGAATGCGGTGGGTGGGATGCGCAGACTGTGCGGATCGGTCATCACTGTAAAGAACATGGTGTTGAGCGTCTTCACCACGCGGGTTCCCGGCAGCGCGGATTGGAGTCGCTCGGCGAGGCTGGGTTCGGATCCGCTGGGGCTGTGCGGGTTCGAGACATCGATGAGGAGCTTGCCGTCCAGTGCCGCGGCGAGCGCGCCGAGTCGTTCGAGCGCGCCGTCGCCGGGAGTGGCGTTGATGACGATCTGTGCGGTGCGCGCCGCCGACTCGTAGTCGGCGATGGTGACCGGTGCGCCGGTCCAATTCAACGCGGCGGGGTTTCTGGTTCCGAGGGTGACCTCGTGTCCGGCGGTGGCCAGTTTGTTGGCCAGCGCGCTCGCTACGCGGCCGGAGCCCAGGATTCCGATGGTGCTCATGGTGTCTTCCTCAGTGCTTGTGGGACAAAAGGTTTCGGTGATCAACGGATTTCGGCGAGCACCCGTTGCGCCGCCGCGTGCACTCCGGGGGCGGCCGCGAGGAAGTCCTGGCTGCCCAGTTGCCATGGGGCGCCGAGGATGTCGGTGACGATGCCGCCCGCCTCGCCGATCAACAGCGCACCGGCCACCAAGCCCGACCGGACATCGCTGAACTGCCAGAACACATCCGAGCGTCCGGCGGCGATCTGGATCAACTGCAGGGTCGACGGCACCGAGACCTTGGTGACGAGCGCGGCGTCGAGCATGGCGGCGACCGATTCGCCGATGCGGCGGAACGTATTTCGGTCCTCGCCCGGCTTCGCCTGCCCGGTGCCGACGAGGGCGGCGTCGAGGTTCGTCTTGGCCGAGGCGTGCATCGCGACTCCGTTGCGGAAGGCGCCGCCGCCGCGCACCGCGGTGAAGGTCTCGTCCAGCAGCGGCAGGTACACCGCGGTCAGGACCGGCTGGTTGTCGCGGACGAGGGTGGCGGTCACCGCCCAGTCGGCCATGCCGTGGATGTAGTTGATGTTGCCCTCGACCGCGTCGGCGACCCACCATTCGCCGGCCGGCAGGTCGCCCGCGGACTGTTCGTCATCGATCCACCCGGAGCCCGGCCGGGCCGCCAGCAGCGGTTCGCGCAGGTACCGGAGGGATTCCGCGTCGGCGGCGTGGATCGCGGTGACCACGGCGTCGAGGCTGTCCAGCTCGGTCCGTGGCACGAAACGTTCGCGCAGGTGGGCCCCGGCGGAGCGCACCGTGGATACCACCGCGGGCAGCAGTTCGAGGTCCGCTTCGACGGTGGCGTTCAGCAAGTTCGACATGATGATCCTGTTCGAAAGAGATATCGGGATAAGTGTTTTCGTGAGTTGCTGCCTCAACGCTAGAAACCTGGACCGTTGTCGTCAAATGCATTCCAGTAAGTAATAGAATTACCCACATGCAATTGGATTTGAACCTGCTGACCGCGCTGGACGCGCTGCTCGAGGAGGGCAGCGTGGCCGGCGCGGCGGATCGGCTGCATCTCACCGCGCCCGCGGTGAGCCGGGCGCTCGGCCGGATCCGCCGGGTGATGGGCGACGAGATCCTGGTCCGCACCGGACGGACGATGACGCCGACGCCGCGCGCGCTCGCGGTCCGCGAACAGGTGCACGCGCTGGTGCAGCAGGCGCAGTTGGTGCTGTCCGCCGAACACGATCTCGACCTGGCCACGCTCGAACGGACGTTCACGCTGAAATGGCATGACGCCGTGGTCAATACGATCGGGCCCGACCTGCTCGCCGCGGTCCGCGCGCAAGCGCCCGGCGTCCGGCTGCGCCTGCTGGCCGAGGCGGACGCCGACACCGACGAACTGCGGCACGGTCACGTCGATCTCGAGATCGGTTCGAATCCGCCTGCGTCGGCCGACATCCGGCACGAGATCATGGCCAGTGACCGGCTCGTGGTCGCCGTGCCCGCGGACCATCCGGCGCAGCCCTTCGCTATCGAGGATTACGTTGCGGCGGAACACATCACGGTATCCAGGCGCGGCCGCCTGCACGATCCGATCGACGACCTCCTGCACGCGCGCGGGCTGTCCCGCCGGGTCGTCGCCACCGTGCCGACCGTCACGGCGGCCCTGCGGTTCGTCGCGCGCGGCGACCTGGTCGCCACCATTCCGGAACGCATGACCGGCGCGATGGCCACCGATCTCGGCCTGCGCCTGGCGCCGCTGCCGCTCGACCCGATCTCGATTCCGGTGATCGCGGCCTGGCACCAGCGCTACGACGGCGACCGGGCGCACAGCTGGCTGCGCGAGCGGATTCGCACCGCCATCCACGCGGCCATCACCGGTCCGGACAAAGCCGACACCGGCCCGGAGCCGTCGATCTCATGACAGCGCTCGGCGGAATCGCTACTGTCCGAGGAAATCAAGGCAGATCTTGTCGGCACGCGCTGGTGACCTCACGCATGTCGCGGGTTCTGCCCCTTCTCTATCTGGGGAGAACGCAGTGAGATTCACAAGAGCTGGTGCGTTGACGGCGGCGGTGTTACTGGCCACGAGCCTGGGCCTGGCCGGGTGTTCGTCCGATGACAGCACCGACGCGAGCATCGTCACGACCAATATCACCGAGCCGCAGAACCCGCTGCTGCCGGCCAACAACAACGACAACAACGGCAGCCGCATCGTCGACCGGCTCTTCGCCGGGCTGAAGTACTACGACGCCGACGGCGTCGCCCACGACGACATGGCGCAGTCGATCGAGTCGTCGGACCGGAAGAACTACAAGATCACGCTCAAGCCGGACTGGAAGTTCACCGACGGCACCGCGGTGACCTCGAAGTCCTACGTCGACGCGTGGAACTACGCGGCGCTCGGCAGCAACACGCAGTTGCAGGGCTACGTCTTCTCCAACATCGTCGGCTACGACGAGGTGGCGGCGGAAAAGCCGACGGCACAGACGATGTCGGGGCTGAAGGTGGTCGACGACCGCACCTTCACCATCGCGCTGAAGAGCCCGTCGATCGACTTCGAACTCGCGCTCGGCTTCACCCCGTTCTATCCGCTGCCCGAGGCCGCGTTCAAGGACATCAAGGCGTTCGGCGAGAACCCGATCGGCAACGGCCCGTACAAGCTGGCGCGGACCGGCGCGTGGGAGCACAACGTCAAGGTCGATCTGGTGCCCAACCCGGACTACAAGGGCGCGCGCCCGGCCAAGAACAAGGGCCTGCGGTTCACCATGTACCAGTCGTTCGACACGGCGTACGCGGATCTGCTGGCCGGCAACCTGGACGCGCTCGACACGATCCCGGACAGCGCGGTGTCGTCCTACAAGAAGGACCTCGGCGACCGGGCGATCACCAAGCCGACCGCGCAGAACCAGCACATCAGCAGTCAGACCAACATCCCGCACTTCGCCGGCGCCGAGGGCGTGCTGCGGCGCAAGGCGCTCTCGATGGCGATCAACCGGGAACAGATCTGCGAGAACATCTTCCACGGCACCAGGGTGCCGTCGAAGGACTTCACCGCGATCACGCTGCCGGGCTTCAAGGCGGATCTGCCCGGCGCCGAGGTATTGAAGTTCAACCCGGAAGAGGCCAAGAAGGTGTGGGCGCAGGCCGACGCGATCTCGCCCTGGTCGGGTCGGTACGAGATCGCCTACAACTCCGACGGCGGGCACCAGGCCTGGATCGAGGCGGTGGCCAACAGCATCAAGAACACCCTCGGCATCGAGGCGATCGGCGCGCCGTACCCGACGTTCAAGGACATCCGGACCGCGATCACCGCGCGGACCATCGGTAAGGCGTTCCGCTACGGCTGGCAGGGCGACTACCCGACGATGCTCCAGTTCCTCACCGCGTTGTACTACACCGGCGCCGGGACCAACAACGTCGACTACGCGAACCCCGAGTTCGACAAGCTGATCGACGCCGCGCTGGCCGCGCCGTCGCTGGAGGAGTCCTACAAGCTGGTCGGGCAGGCGCAAGGCCTGCTGTTCCGGGACATGGCCGACATCCCGGTGATCGATTTCATCGCCACCGCGGGGCTGGGCGAGAAGGTGAAAAAGGGCGAATTGACCTGGAACGGCCAGTTCGATTTCGAGAATATCGAGAAGTGATCGCGGGTGCCCGCCGCGCCGTCGCCGCCGGCGGCGCGGCGGGCACGGGTGTGCCAGCTCCCGGGTCCGGCTCGGTCCGGGTAGGCTGACCCGTCGATCGGACACGCGCACGTAAATGAGGTGGTGGCGGAATGAGTGAACGGGTATCCGAATCCGTGACGGGGACAACCACGGTCGCCGTCACGGTGCCCGCGTCACCGGAGCAGTTGACGATGCTGCGCGCGCTCGCCGAGACGGTGCTGCTGATCGCCGATTTCGGGCTCGACGAGGTGACCGATATCCGGCTCGCGCTCGACGAGATCGCGACCGTGCTGTTGCAGGACGCGGCGCCCGGGTCGACGATCGATTGCGCGTTCTCCTATCGCGAAGGCGTGCTGAACGCCAACGTCCGCGCGGTGGTCACGTCCGAAACCGAGGTCGGCTCAGGCAGTTTCGGCTGGCACATCGTGCAGACCCTGACCGACTCGGTCACGGCGACCAAGGCGCCGTTCGACGCCGCCGTGTCCGGCTACCCGACTGTCGTCGACTTCGTGTGGGTCCGGGGCGACCTCGATGAACAATGAGGCAACGACGTCCGGCGTAGGCCACGAGCCGCGCCGACGTGGTGGGGACAGCTATGACAACATCGAGCCGCTGTTCCTCGAGCTGAGCCGGCTCGACGCCGACGATCCGCAGCGGGCCGTCGTGCGGGACGAGCTGATCAGTCGCTGCTTGCCGCTGGCCGAGCACATCGCGCGCAAGTTCACCGGGCGCGGCGAGAACTTCGACGACCTGCTGCAGATCGCCCGCGTCGGCATGGTGGCCGCGGTGGACCGGTTCGACGCCTCGCACGGGTCGCCGTTCCTGGCGTTCGCGGTGCCGACCATCATGGGCGAGGTGCGCAGGCACTTCCGCGACTACACCTGGTCGGTGCGAGTTCCGCGGCGGCTCAAGGAGATTCAGCAGACCATCGCGCCGACCATCGAGACGCTGGCGCAGCGGCTCGGCCGGATGCCCAAGGCGCGCGAGATCGCCGAGGAGCTCGGCGCCGACCTGGTCGAGGTCACTCAGGCCTTGATCGCCCGTAACGCCTACCAGACCTCCTCCATCGACGTGGGCCTGGACAGCGACGACGACAACGCGCCGCGCTCGCCGCTGGACACCCTCGGCGCCGAGGAGCCGGAATACCAGACCGTCGAGGACTATCTCGCGGTCAAACCGCTCATCGCCGCGCTGCCCGAACGCGAACGTCAGGTGCTGGTCATGCGATTCTTCGAGTCGAAGACCCAGGACCAGATCGCCGCGCAGCTGGGCGTGTCGCAGATGCAAGTCTCCCGGATTCTCGCCAAAACATTGAGTACGCTGCGGGAACAGGCTCTGCGCGACTGAACGGGGAATGGCTTGAGCAGCGACAACGCTACGCGGCTCGCGGTGCTGATCGATGCCGACAACGCGCAGCCCGGGATCGCCGACGGGCTGCTGGCCGAGGTGGCCAAGTACGGGACGGCGCACGTCAAGCGGGCCTATGGTGACTGGACCAGTACCAATCTGAAGGGGTGGAAGGATCAGCTGCTCGCGCAGTCGATTCAGCCGATCCAGCAGTTCGGTTACACCACCGGCAAGAACGCCACCGACTCGGCGATGATCATCGACGCGATGGATCTGCTGTACACCGGCAACCTCGACGGGTTCGTGATCGTGTCCAGCGACAGCGATTTCACCCGGTTGGCCAGTCGCATTCGCGAATCCGGTTTGACCGTCTACGGATTCGGTCAGCACAAGACGCCGAAGCCGTTCGTCGCCGCGTGCGACAAGTTCATCTATACCGAAAACCTCACCGGCACAACGGATGAGTCGCCGACGCCGACTCGGCGGCCGGCCGCCAATCAGCTCAAGGGTGACGCCAAGCTGATGAACCTGCTGCGGAACGCGGTCGACGCGGCCTCCGACGACTCGGGGTGGGCGACCCTGTCCAGCGTCGGGTCGATCATCAACAAACAGCGTCCCGACTTCGATCCGCGCACCTATGGATACAGCAAGCTCGGTGAACTATTCGCGGCCACAACACTTTTCGATTTGGATACGCGTAGTCCGGGCGAAGGTAAGCAGGCCGTCACCTATGTCCGCGACGTTCGGAATCGGCCCGCTGCCAAGTAAGGCGGCTCAGCCGTGGTGGCCCATGCCCGGCATGTCCATTCGCATCGGCGCGGGTTGCTCGCCGGGGGCGAGGACCAGGAATTGGCCCATCATGCCGTGGTCTTCGTGCAGCAATAGGTGGCAGTGGAACATGTACGGGTAGGTCGGATCGCTGTGCTGCGCGAACCGCATGGCCAGCCGGTAGGTGTATTGCGGCTCGGTGTAGAGGGTGTCCTTCCAGCCGGCCAGGGCGGGCGGCGGGGCCTGGCCGTCGATGTCGACCACTTGGAACTGGACGTCGTGCACGTGGAAGTTGTGCGGCCAGTTGTCGTTGTTACGGACCGACCACACCTGGGTGGTGTCGACCGGGATGGTCATGTCGATGCGGTTCATGTCCATGCGCTTTCCGTTGATCATGAACCACTTCAGTTCGAAGGTGTAATCCGGTTTCGCGCCCGCGGGGGCGAGGGCGGGGATAGTGGCGAGTGAGTTCGGCACGGGTGCAGCGGGTTTCAGGGTGTTCGCGGCCCGCAGCTGGAGGATGTCGAAAGTGTCGTCGAAGCCGAACGCGGCGGCGCGATCGATGTCCCGGCGCTGCTCGATCGGCAGTGAGCGCAACCTGATTCGCTCGTTGCCGCGCAGGTCCACCACCAGTTCGACGCGCTCGCCCGGGCTCACCTGGATCGTGCGCAGGGTGACCGGTGCGGTGAGCAGGCCGCCGTCGGTGGCGATGAGCTGGAAGGTGCGCTGGTCGTCGAAGGCCAGGTTGTAGATTCGGCCCGACGATCCGTTGAGAATGCGCAGGCGGACCCGGTCGGTGCGCACGTCCAGATGCGCACCCGTGATGCCGTTCACGACTATGGTGTCGCCGAGCAGACCGACGTCGGTCGGATCCGATTCGTCCAGTGCGCCGTCGGCGGTGAAGCGCCGGTCCTGGATGACGAGCGGAATGTCGTCGACCCCATACTCTTTCGGGAGATCGAGGGCGTCTGTCGTCTCGTCGTCGACGATGAACAGGCCCGAAAGTCCGCGGTAGACATGCTTTTCGGTCGCGCCGTGCGGATGCGGGTGGTACCAGAGCATGGCGGCCTGCTGGTCGATGGTCCACGCCGGTGACCAGGTGCCGCCGGCCTCGATCGTCTGATGCGGGCCGCCGTCGAACCGAGCGGGCAGGTGCATGCCGTGCCAGTGCACCGTGGTCGACTCCGGCAGAGAGTTCCGGATGGTGAAGGCCACCGATTCGTGGCGCGCGGCGCGCACGGTCGGTCCGAGGATCGCGCCGTTGTAGCCCCAGGTGGGGGTGTGCGTGCCCGCGCGGATTTCCGAGGTGCCCTGCTGGATGTCGAGGGTGAAGTGGCGCACGCCGTCGGCTCCGACCGTCGAGGAAGCGAGCGGCGGTATCGGGAGGGGCCTGGTCGTCGCCGACCCGGGGATCGGTGCGCCCGGTCGCGCCACACATCCTGCGGCCAGCGGCACTATGGCCAGTCCGGCGAGGAAGCCTCGTCTCGAGACCACGTTTCTACTCCTTCGATCGACGTCCTCTCCAGCTTCGATTGCCGATGGGTTGCGGAGATCGTCCGCAGAGCCGCCTTTCGGCGGGTGTGACTCCGCCCGCGGACCCTTGTGGCGGAGGATTCGAGGTGCTAGTAGAGCTCGCGGCATCGGGAGTGTCCGGTCGCGGTGAATCCGCCGTCCCCTACCGTTGACGTGTGATGGAGATCCAGTTGCGGCGTGATGTGCGGCTGGTCGTGCGTTGCCTGCCGCTCGTGCTGGTCCCGGTGCTGCTGGTGGCGAGCACGTTCCCCGGGCAGTATCGGGTGCCGTGGAGTTACTGGGTGCTTGCCATGGTGGCGAGCGGGCTGTTCGTGGTGGGGAATCGGTGGCCGCTGGCCGTCTCGGTCGCGCTGTCGGTGCTCGCCGTTCCGATGTTCCGCACGCCCGCGTGGGGGCTGTCGGGGCTGGTGCCGTTCCTTGGCGCGGTCGCCTTGGTCGAGGTGGCGATGCGGACTCGGCAGAACGGGCGGGTGGCGTTCGCGGCGGGGTGCTGGGCGCTGGCCGTCGTGCTCGGGCGGTGGGGTATTCACGACGCGTCGCTGTGGGGTGCGGCGACCGTGGTCGAGGCGGGGACCTACGTCGGTGTGCCGTTGTTGCTCGGGCTGTACCTGCGCGGGCAACGCGATCTGGCGGCGAGCCTGTACCTGCGCGCCGCCGACGCCGAAACCCGCAGGGCCGAAGCGGAATCGCGCACCCGGGCGGCCGAGCGCAGTGCCATGGCGCGCGAGTTGCACGACCTGATCGCGCATCACATGGCCTCGATCGTGCTGCGTGTCGGCATCGCCCGCCACGTGGTGGCCGATCAGGATCCGCGGGTGAACGCGGTGCTCGACGACGTGCGGGACACCGCCGCCGACGCGCTCGCCGACATCCGCCGGCTGCTCGCCGCACTGCGCGATCCCGCGCTCGGCGAGGTCGCGCTGGTGGACGCGGACGCCGTGCGCACCGAGATCTCGGCGGCGGTGCGCCGGGTCGAGGTGGCCGGGTTCACCGTCGAGGCCGACCTCGCGCCGGATCTGGGCGGACTGGACGCGATCGGCAGGCTCACCCTGCTGCGGTTGGTGCAGGAATCGCTCACCAACGTGATGAAGCATGCCGACCGCGAGGTATCGGTCCAGGTCAGCGTGGTTCGTCGGAGCGGGGGGATCGCCGTCCAGGTGCGCAGCGGCGTCGGCCGGTCGGGCTCGAACCCGGCCGGGCACGGCATCATCGGCATGCGCGAACGAGTCGAACTCGCGGGCGGCACCTTCGCCGTCGGCGCCACCGCGCGAGGATGGGAAGTCGACGCCTGGCTACCCGGCGTCGCCACCCTGACCGAAGCGGAGGCCGCGCAGTGATCACCGTCTTGCTGGTCGACGATCAACGCCTGGTCCGCGCCGGCCTGCGCATGCTCATCGAATCCACCCCCGATTTCGCGGTCGTCGGCGAGGCCGCCAACGGCATCGAGGCCATCCGCCTGAACGCCGAACTGACCCCCGACCTGATCCTGATGGATCTGCGCATGCCCGGACTCGACGGCGTCGCCGCCACCGAGCAGATCGTCGCCGCCCGGCCGAGCGCAAAAGTCTTGGTACTCACCACCTTCGACGACGATGACCACCTCTTCCCCGCCCTGGCCGCGGGCGCCACCGGCTACCTCGTCAAAGACACCGCCCCCACCGACCTGCTCACCGCCATCCGCCGCACCGCCGACGGCGACCTCCTCTTCTCCCCAACCCTCATGCGCCGCTTGGTCTCCCGCGCCATCGAAACCCGCCCCACCCCGAAACCCCCAGCCCCCCAACCCACCCTCACCCCCCGCGAACACGAAGTCCTCACCCTCATCGGCGAAGGCCTCAGCAACCAAGAAATCGCCACCCACCTCCACCTCGGCGTAACCACCATCAAAACCCACGTAGCCAACCTGATGGACAAAACCGCCTGCGACAACCGAGTCCGCCTAGCCGTCTACGCCCACAAACTCCACTGAGACCTATTCGTTAACGGTTTATTTGCTGGGGTTGGGGCGGCGCTCCGGGGGATGGCGGGTGCGGGGGGAGTGGGGGTGGGGTCTGTAGGTTTTCGGGGGATCCGTGCTGGTTGGGGTGCGGAGGGACTTCGGGGATGGAGGCGTTGACGTGTTCACTACCAGGCCGACATTGCGGGGGGCGTTCGGGATGGTGTCGTCTACGCATTGGCTTGCTTCGCAGGCGGCGATGGCGGTGCTGGAGGGTGGGGGGAACGCGTATGACGCGGCGGTGGCCGCGGGGTTTGTGCTGCATGTGGTGGAGCCGCATCTGAATGGGCCTGCGGGGGAGGTGCCGATGATTCTCGCGCCGGTGGGGGCGCCGGTGCGGGTGTTGTGTGGGCAGGGGCCGGCTCCGGCGGGGGCGAGTGCGGCGCACTATCGGGGGCTCGGGCTGGAATTCGTTCCCGGGACCGGTCCGCTGGCGGCGGCGGTGCCCGGTGCGTTCGACGCCTGGATGGTGTTGCTGCGGGATTACGGGACAAGGTCTTTGGCGGAGTTGCTCCGCTTCGCGATCGGGTATGCGGAGGACGGGCATCCGCCGGTTCCGCGACTTCAGCAGCAGGTGGAGAGCGTCCGGGAACTCTTCACCACCGAGTGGACGTCCTCTGCGGAGGTCTATCTGCGTGACGGCACGCCGCCGACACCCGGTGTGCTGTTTCGCAATCCGGCTCTGGCCCGGACTTGGCGGCGACTGATCGAGGAGTCCGTCGCCGAGGGTGGTGGCGATCGGGTCGCCGAAATCGAAGCGGCACGCCGTATCTGGCGCTCGGGGTTCATCGCCGAGGCGATGCTGCGGCAGTCGGCCCGGCCCACCCTCGACACCAGCGGCGAGCGGCACGTCGGCACGCTGACGGCGGCGGACCTGGCCGACTGGTCGGCGACCTACGAGGAGCCGACCACCTACGACTGGCGTGGCTGGACGATCTGCAAGGTGGGCCCGTGGAGTCAGGGGCCGGTCTTCCTGCAACAGCTCGCCCTGCTGCCCGAGGACCTGCCCGCCTACGACTCCGCGGACTACGTTCATCTGCTCATCGAGGGCTGCAAGCTGGCAATGGCCGACCGCGAGGCCTGGTACGGCGACGTCCCCGATGTGCCGGTGTCCGTACTGCTTTCGCCGTCGTACAACGCGCAACGCCGCGCGCTGATCGACGCGAAGGCGTCCTACGCACTGCGCCCCGGCAGCCCGGACGGGCGCCCGCCACTCCTCAGCTCCCACATCGCCGGCTCGGCTCCGGCGTCCGAAGCGACCGGCGCCGGCGAACCCGCACTCGCGAGCGCCGGTGAAACACGAGGCGACACCTGCCATTTCGACATCGTCGACCAGTGGGGCAACATGATCTCGGCGACCCCGAGCGGCGGTTGGCTGCAATCCAACCCGGTCATCCCCGAGCTCGGCTTCCCACTCGGCACCCGCCTGCAGATGGCCTGGCTGGACGAGGGATTGCCGAATACCCTTGTGCCAGGCCGCCGTCCGCGCACCACCTTGACGCCCACGCTGGCGCTGCGCGACGGCGTTCCGGTCCTGGCCTTCGGCACCCCCGGCGGCGATCAGCAGGACCAGTGGCAACTGCACTTCTTCCTGTCCGTCGCCTACGGCGGCCTGGACCTGCAAGCCGCGATCGACGCGCCGAACTGGCACAACTCGTCGTTCCCCGGCTCGTTCTATCCGCGGGACATGGAACCGGGCCACGTCGTGGTGGAGTCGAGGATGGACGAGTCGGTCATCGACGACCTGCGTAGTCGCGGCCACGACGTCACCGTCGGCGGCGCCTGGTCGGAGGGCCGCCTGTGCGCGGTCGCCCGCGATCCGGAGTCGGGTCTGCTGTCCGCGGCGGCGAATCCCCGTGGCATGCAGGGTTACGCGGTCGGCCGCTGATCCCGCGACCGCACGGTGCGGGCGGTCCGGATCCGGCGATCCCCACGAGCCCGGGTCGCGGCCGCCATCACCCGGGTCAACGCGTCGGCCTCGAGCAGCGTCGGGTCCACGCTCGGTCCGCCGTACCGGAACAGGTCACCCGCGACCAGCGTCGCGATGCGCGGTTCACCCAGGCTGGCCGCGGCGAACGCGTAGACCGGGACCCGTTTCGGCAGGATCAGGCCGAAGTCGATGGCCCGGGCCGCACGCCCTTCGTCGGCGAGCAACTGCTGAATCGAGTAGCCGTGCAACGGATATCGCCGCGGGAAGACATTGCGCAGATCCAGGAACAGCCCGACCGAACTGCCGCGCGGATCGGCGACGCGCGGACCGAGCCGGGCGAAGCGGCCGAGCGCCAGGCCGGGGCATTCGATCAGGGCGTGGGTGAACAGCACCCGGGCCAGCGTCACATTGATCATGAGTCGTTCGACATCCAGCTCGGCCTCGGCCAGCGACTGGTTCTCCAGGTAGCCGGAGACGATGCTGAGGTTGTGCGCGCGGTACCAGGTGATCGGCGACGGCGCGGCGAGAAACCGCTGCCATAGTCGCGCACCGGGTGTCGAGGCGTCGCCGTTTCCGTCGAGCAGCTTGGCTTCGAGTTGGTCGTGCAGGAGGCGATCGTTGATCGCGCGCCACCAGGGGCTGCCGGAGGTGGGGTGCAGGACGCCGCGGGTCAGTTCCCAGCGCAGAAAGGTCGATTCGGCGCGGGCATAGGCGCTGAGCTGTGGCGGGTAGCAGCTCTCGGTGAGCGTCAACCGGTGATCGGGGTCCGCGTGCGCGGCGCCGACCTGTTGCGCGGCAAGCTCGCTGGCACGATCGGGGTTCATCGTCGCTCACTGTACCGACGCGGCGCGGAGTCGGCTGGGCACGCGAACGCGGTCGGTGTTGGCTTACTTCTGCGGGGCCGAGATCTCCAGTTCGCGCAGGCCGGGATGTGCGGCCGGGTCCGCGGCGGCGATGTCGAGCCGGATGTAGCGGGCGGCGATCGGACTCGCGGTAGTGCCGGTTGCCGGGTCGATGGCGACGGTCGTCCAGGTCTGGTTGTCGCGGGACACCGAGACGGTGGCCGCCGGCGCGGGATCCGACCAGCGCGGAAGTATCCGGCCCACTGAGGTTTCCGCGCCCAGATCGACGGTGAGGGTGCCGCGGTCCGCGTCGGGCGCCCAGCCGGTGGCAATGCTGCCGTCGACGGCGGCCTCGGCGTATCGACCGGGCTCGGCCGAACTCGCGGAGACGGACTTGCAGCGGGCGAGGTTGTCGGTGGGTGCCAGGTCCGGCCGGCGGGTCTTGACGATCAGCGGATGGTCACGGCTGACCAGCTGCGTGCCTGCGGGGGTCCGGACCTGCATCGCCGCCCCGTCTTTCAGCGTGATCGTGGTGTTGTCGAGTCCCAGCTCTGCGTCGAAAGTCCTTCCCTGCCAGTGCATGCCGCGAATGTTCAACCCGGAGCTCAGTTCCGGCGGCAGGGTCGGATCGATGCGCACCTCGTCGGCCCGCAACCGCAACCCGAGCAACCCGTTGGTGAACGTTTGCAGGAATCCGCCCGCCGCGGTGACGAAGGTGAAGGCAGGCGCTCCGGCCAGCGCGTCCTTGACGCCCGCCTTATTGCCGCGGGCCTCCGCGAACTGGCCGAACGGCGCACGCTCGAACGGCCGGACCGCTCGTTCGAGGTAGGTATCCGTCGCGCAGCCGGGTGCGTCGATCGCCGCGGCGTCGATGGCGTGCACCGAGTCGGTCATCGCGGGGCCGTCCGGATCGGTGCGCTCGGCGTAGTAGCTGAGCGTGTTGCTCGAAACTGCTTGCGACATAGGCCATTCCAGCGGATAGATCAGCAACACGGTGTCCGCCTGCTTGATCGGCGTCCCCGCGTAGCCGTCGTACTGGGCGAAGATCTGCCGCGCCGGATCGAAGGGCATGCGCAGGTGGTCGGCGATCGCGGTCCACTCGGGCGGGGCTGGCTCGCCGAGGATTTCGGCGGCGCGGGCCGCATTGCGCAGTGCCAGTGCGGCTACCGCGTTGGTGTAGACCCCGTCCTTGACGCCATTGCTGTATTCGTCCGGGCCCGCGACATTCTCGATCGAGTAGCTGCCGTCCGGATTCGGCGTCACCCGGGATGCCCAGAATTGGGCCAGGTTCCGCATGATCGGCCAGCTGCGGCCGCGCAGGTAACCGGTGTCGCCGGTGGCGAGGAAGTACTGCCAGGCGGCGAGGGAGATGTCGCCTTGCAGATGGATCTGGGTGAGGCAGTGCGGCGGATCCCAGCTGTGGCATTCCGCAAGGGCGCCACGGCTTTCGCTGGTCCAGGGATAGAACGCGCCACGGTAGCCGAGCTGTTGGGCGTTCGCCTGCGCGGCGGGAAGGGTCTTGAACCGGTACTCCACCACGGATTTGGCGAGATCGGGCGCCATCTGGAGCAGGCCGGGGAACATCCAGATGTCCGCGTCCCAGAACACCGCTCCCGCATAGTTGTCGCTGCTGAGGCCGACGGGCGAAATGCTGTTGTCCTGTTGGGAATTCGTGCTCGAGTAGAGCGAGTAGAGCGCGCCGCGCGCCCAGGTCTGCAAGTCCGCGTTGCCGGGCGCCTCGATGTCGCCGCGCCACAGCGCGCGCCAGGCCGCCGCGGTGCCCGCCAGCAGTTCCGGCCAGCCCTTGCTCGCCGCCCGCTGCGCCGCGTCGTGCGCCGCGGCCACCGGATCGCGGGCGGTGAGCGCGGTGTCGACGCCGACGAATTTGGTTACCTCGTAAGTCCTTCCGTCGCGCACGGAGAGGTGGTTCTGCTGGCTGATGGTGAGATCGCGCGCCGGGGCGGGCTGCTGCGAATTCCCGGTGCTCAGCACCGAAGCCACCGAGCCGACGACGCCGGTGCCCTCGGTGCGGAACCCGACCTGGATATCGCCGTCGCTCGCGCCGCCCTCGGTCTGCGTCATCCGGCGGGCGCCCGCGCCGTCGAGCAGGTCGGTCACGGTCAGCTCGCCGGACCAGTGCGGCACCAGCGTCAGATGCACCGCGCCCACATGCTGATCGACGCGATCGGTGACGACGTCGTACACCAGGTCAGTGGCCTTGCCATCGCGGCTGGTCCAAGTGAGCTCGGTGCGCACCAGCCCACAGCGCAGGTACTGCGTCTGCTTGAAGTTGGTGATCCGATCCGCCGGCGTACTCGCGGAGTACGTGTCGTCACCGACGCCGACGGAGAGCGCGGACCAGTTCGGGATCGCAGCGGCGACCTCACGATCGTCGGCCAGCCCCGGCGTGTGCCCGTACAGCCCGGCGACGAACGCGCCGTCATAACGCGGCGTGTACAACGGCCAGCCGCTCATCTCGCCGGTCAGCGCGTAGCCCATACCGCGCGGCGGCACCCGCAGCCCGAGATAGCCGTTGCCGACGAACGGATGCTGCTCGAACGCGGCGTCCACGTCGGTATTCGACGCCGACCATCCCGGCGCGGACGCGGCATCGTCGTCCGGGCACACCGGCGCGGCCGCGTCCCGCGAAGCATGCCGGACGGCGAACACGACCCCGCCGGCCACCAGGGCGACGGCCACGACGAACGCGATGCCGATCAGGACTTCGGTGCGAGAACGCAAGCCGTACCTCCATGTGACGCATGGACGATCGTGTCGTGCTCGGCTACCCGGCCCGACTTCCATGCGACCACGACCCGGGACGGTCCACCAGAAGCCATCCTAAGATCGACTGCGATAACCGCAGCTATGGCGTTGTCCGAGCGCGCGCGAGCATCACGGCGTGGCGGTGCGGGCGTTCGGGTCGAAGCCGCCGGGGATTTCGTAGACCACACCGGTGAAGGTGGCGCCGAAGAGGCGGCCCGCAGAGAATCCGGTAGTACCGCGGCCGTAGGTGAGCACGCTGGTCATCGGGTTGCCGCCGCCGAGAACGCAGTACTGGTTCGGGGCGTCGATCCGGATGACCTGGCCGGCCGTATTGAGCGGGACCACCGGGCGATCCAGCGAGTCCAGGGTCAGGCCGTCCGGTGCGGCGAGCGCATCCGCGCCGCCGAGGTCGAGCAGCGACTGCGGCGCGCCCGGGTTGGCGGTGGGGATCCGGCTCACTCCCGGGTTGACGAATGTCCTGCTGACGTACAGGTATTCGTCATCCCTGCCGAGGACCGCGCCGTTCGCGCTGGGGAACGAGGTCCAGTCGGCCTGGACCGCGCCGTTCGGGTAGACGCGGCCGACCAGACTGCCGAAGTCGTTGGTGGCGTAGATAGTTCCGTCCTGCGCGACATCCATGCCGTTGGCGGCGCTGAGCCCCGCGGCGACGGGGCGGACCGCGCCGGTGTCCGGGTCGAGCTCGATGATCCCGGCGTGGCGCAGCGAGTCGCCGACGAACGACCGCGCGTCCGCGCCGTAGCCGACCAGCAGCTTGTCGTCCGGGGTCCAGGCCAGCGCGCCGCCACCGCCGCTCGGCACGGTCGCGATCGGGACCGGCGCCGCGCCCGGCGCGTCGATCCGATACACCCGGCCGCTCGCCAGGTCCGTTGTATAGGCCCGCCCCCGGGCATCGACGGTGAGCCCTTCCAGCGCGCCCGGCAGGGTCGCGGCCACCAGCGTCGGCTGGCCCGCGCCGCCGCACACCGGCGCGGCGCTCGCCGCGGGCGCGGCAACCGCCGACAATGCGGCGAAGGTCAGTGCCGCCACGGCGACCGTGGCCTTGTCCATGCTGGTCATTGCACACCTCGGCTGTCTCTGGTGGGTGCGATTCACCGGGAATCGCCGAATCGGGGGCTGAGCCTGTGCAGTATGCGCTCGTAGCGGGGGAGAACGAGGCAACATCGGTGGTGCTGGCGTGGCCGACCGGTGAGACGATCAGCGGCGCACCGGTTTGCGCTCGGCCGGATCGCCGAAGAAGCCGCGCGCAACGGAAAATCGAACTTCACCGTGCACGCCGTTGTCACCGATTCCGCCGGCGTCGTGGTCACGGAGACCGAGGGGCTTTATCAACTGCGGGCGCTCGGTAAGTAGCGCATTGCCGCCTGGTCGATCACGAATGATTGACGCTTGAATCGAGGCGTGCACAGCGAAGTTCTCATTCCTGTCCCGCTCAGTGGGACGTCGACGGGTCCGCATGCGACCGATGACACAATTCGAGAGTGATCTCGGGCACATAACGTAACAATTACCGTTTGCCTGGACGATTCTTTTTGCCTGCTCGAGATGCATAAACGGCATAACCCTCGACTATCGGTTAAGCAATGGCTCCGTGATCACGGCGTGATTCGTGGCGACTTCTTCGCTACCGTCGCCGGAGCCCGATCGATGACGGGCTCGAACTCGAACCGCTGAATGCCGGCGACCCTGTCCCGCGGTTGGAGGATCCCCGACACACCTGGGGGCAGGGACACGGCGAGCAGGTGCCGTGCCGGTGGGCGCAGGCAGGAATCCCACATGTCGCATAACCGCAAGTTCAGCACCCGCGTCCTCGGCTTCACCGCCGCCCTGGGCGCCCTCGTGGCCGTCCCGTTCGGCCTGTCCACCGCCACCGCGTCGGCCCACGACTGGGACGCCGTCGCGCAGTGCGAGAGCGGTGGCAACTGGGGCATCGAGACCGGCAACGGGTTCTCCGGCGGTCTGCAGTTCACCCAGAGCACCTGGTCCGCCAACGGCGGCACCGGCAGCCCGAGCAACGCCAGCCGCGCCGAGCAGATCCGCGTCGCGGAGAACGTGCTCGCCACCCAGGGCCCCGGCGCCTGGCCGGTCTGCGGCGCATACCTCTAAAGCGCCACCGGCGCCTACCGTGAATCACGGTAGGCGCCGGGCTATTTCGGGGCGACCGATCGATCGATGCAATGGCTTGATTTCGATACGGTCAACTCCCGATGGCAGCCTTTTTCGTAGTACCCGAATTCAATGCGCCCAGCGAGCGCGCAGGAATTTCATCCCACGAATCCGAACTAGAACACGTTTCGGTCTCGTGTCGCGAAATGCCTGCGGGTGGTGATGCCGATCACTAGCCTGTTGCCACCCGGCTCGTTCGTGCCGGCTCGCTGTTGAGCCGGACGAGATGCCGTGGCTAGAAAGGCATCTCGACCATGAGTTCGACCACGACCGCAGCCCCGCCGACTATTCTCACCGGGCTGTGGCAGCGCAAGCTTCCGCACTACCCCGATACCCCCGCCCGATCCTGGTATCTGACCGTTGTCGTCATCGCCTCGATCGCGCTCTACTACCAGTTGTTCGTCACCGGCGCGGTGGGCAATGAGCTGATCGCCTATTTCCACCTGTCGTTCGCCTACTTCGTCTGGATCTTCATCATCGGCGCCGCGTTCGGCGCGGCCGCCTCGGTGCTGGCCGGGGTGCTCGACCGGTGGGGCCGGGCCAACATCGTCGCCTACGGCGTGGTGATCTGCTCGCTGCTGACCCTGTTCGCGGTCCCGGCGACCACCACGAAGGAGCAGTACCTCTTCGTCTACGTCGTGGTCAGCATCGTCGAGGGCGCGGTGCTGGTGGCCACGCCCGCGCTGATCCGCGACTTCTCCCCGCAACTCGGCCGGGCCTCCGCGATGGGCTTCTGGACCCTCGGCCCGGTGATCGGCGCGCTGGTCACCACCGGCATCTCCACCCGTACGCTGGATTCGCACCCGGACTGGCAGTACCACTACCGGCTGTGCGGGGTGATCTGCCTGGTCATCGCGGTGATCGCGGTGATCGGCCTGCGCGAGCTCAGCCCGCGGCTGCGCGACCAGATCATGGTGTCGCTGCGCGATCGCGCGTTGATCGAAGCACGGGCCCGCGGACTGAACGTGAGCGAGCTGGAAAAGGGCCAGTGGCGGCAGATGCTGCGGCTCAACATCGTCGGCTCGGCGCTGGCGATCAGCCTGTTCCTGGCCTTCTTCTACACCATCGTGTCCTTTCTGCCGGTCTACATGGCGACGAACTTCGGCTTCAGCCCGGCCAAGGCCAACGCGCTCGGCAACTGGTACTGGACCGCCAACGCGGTCGCGCTGGTCGCGGCCGGGATCGCCTCGGACTATCTGAAGGTGCGCAAGCCGTTCATGATCGCCGGGGCGCTGATCAGCATCGTCGGCATGTATCTGTTCATCGGGTACACCGATGAGCCGGGCACGGACTACTACACCTTCGCCTGGGTGTTCGTCATCATCGCGGTCGGCACGGGCATCGCCTACTCGACCTGGATGGCCAGCTTCACCGAGACCGTGGAGGAGCGCAATCCGGCGGCGACCGCGGTGGGGCTCGCGGTGTGGGGCGGCACGTTGCGCAGTGTGGTGACCGTCGTGTTGTTCGGCTTGCTGGTGGTTGTGAACGCGGCGGGCCCCCTGGTCAACTTCGGTCCGCGACTGCAAGAGATCCAGGCGCAGTACGGGCCGCAGCTGGCGACGATTCAGCAGGTCGGGCCGGAAACCCTTGCGGCACTGGGCAAGAACCCGAACGATCCGGTCGCTCAGGTGACCGCGCTGAACAAGCTGACCGGAGCGTCACCGGCCGAGATCCAGACGGCGTTCGGGCTCACCACCCGCTACCGCGAGGAACTCGCGACCTTGCAGGCCATCGAACCGGCCACCCAGGCGGCGCTCGCCGCGAACCCCAGCGACGGGAACGCCGGGCTGGCGGCGGTCGGGCAGGTCGCCAAGAAGTTCGGCATCCCGGTGGATCAGGCGATCGCCCGGCTGACCGCCGTGCAGCAGATCCCGCCCGCCGACCTCGCGATCCTCGGCACCGTCGGCCCGAAACTCGCGCAGGCGGGTGCGCAACTCCAGGCGGTCGGCACCATCCCGGCCGAGGATCAGGCATACCTCGCCGAACACGGCAAAGAGGTGCAGCAGGCCAAGGCCGACTCGCCGCAGCAGTGGGAGCGCTGGTGGTGGATCTGCCTGCTCGGCCAGGTCGCGTTCCTGCCGTTCGTCTTCCTGA
This sequence comes from Nocardia colli, assembly GCF_008704205.1. Taxonomy (GTDB): domain Bacteria; phylum Actinomycetota; class Actinomycetes; order Mycobacteriales; family Mycobacteriaceae; genus Nocardia; species Nocardia colli. The sequence continues at coordinate 54,728 of NZ_VXLC01000037.1, forward strand.
TGGCCGGGCACTGGAACCCGAAGAAGGCGGCGGCCGAGGCCGCGGCGCACGACCGGCTGGTGCAGCAGGAGCTGGCGGAACTGACGCCGCTGCCGGCCGAGCGGTAACCGGCGGGCTACTCGATGCCGAGGGTGACCTCGGTCGACTTGATCAGCACCTGCACCCGCACGCCGTCGGCGAGTTCGAGGTCGTCGACGGCGTCGCGGGTGATCGAGGAGGTGATCTCGTCGCCGCCCGCCAGGCGCACGCGGACCACGGCCATGGCCTCGCCGCGGGTGACCGAGATGACGGTGCCGTCCATTTGATTGCGGGTGCTCAGTCGCATGTCGGCGAGCATACGCAGGGCAAACCCGGCACCGCGGGATCGGCGCGCGGCGTCTACCGGGGAATGGCGGACGGCAGCGGGTGGTCCGGCTCGAGCGCGGGCAGGCCGTCGAGGCTGGCCGAGTTGTCGCCGGCGATGCGCCGGGCGAAGTCGTCGTCGGTGCGGCGGCGGTGCAGCGCGTCGAGCACCGGGCGTTCGTCGACGAGTTCGAGGTAGGGCACCGAGTAGCCGCAGGAGTCGGCGATGCGGTCGATCTCGACCACGATGGCCGCCCGGATGCCGGGGTGTTGCAGGCCGAAATGCGGTCGCAGCGCGTCGAACTCGGCGGAGTCGGGGCGGATCACGCGGCCGGTGCCGAACAGGCGCAGGATCTTCGAGGTGCGGGTGAACGAGCAGAACATGATCGTGATGCGCCCGTTTTCGCGCAGGTGGGCAATGGTTTCCGCGCCGCTGCCGTACAGGTCGAGGTAGGCGATGGTGCGGTCGTCGAGGATCGCGAAGGTGTCGCGATACCCCTTGGGGGACAGGTTGACTCGTCCGCCTTCGACCGGTGCGGTCGCCACGAAGAACATCGACTGCTCCTCGATGAACTTGCGTAGCGCCTCATCGAGGTGCGGGAAGACCTTCGCCATCAGGGCCCCTTTCTCGGTCGTCCCATGACAGGACTCCTGAGGGGAGCGTAACTCCGGGGAGGCGTCGCGATGGGCGGCTGAGGCTCAGATCACGCGCGCCAGAGTTGGTCGCCCGCGCGGGAGATCACGATGTTCGGCACCACCGCGTTGCGGGACAGGCGGGTGAGAGCGAGGACGAGTTCGGCGATGTCGCCGGTGCTCAGCATGGCCGACTGGTCGAGGACGTCGCGCTTCCAGGCGGTCATGTCGGTGTCGACGTAGCCGGGGGAGATGGCGGTCGCGCTGACGCCGTTGGCCGACTCCTCCAGCGAGACGGTTTCGCACAGCGAGATCAAGGCGGCCTTGGTCGCGCCGTACGCGGCCAGACCCGCCTCGCCGGCGACGCCGGTGATGGAGGCGAGGGCGATGATCTTCGCGCCGCGCCGCGGATCGTCCTGGGCGCTCTTGCGCAGCAACGGAAGTGCGGCCTGGATGAGGGTGATGGGGGCGCGGAAGTTGACGTCGAGCATGCGCTCATAGGTCTTCACCGGCATGTCGGCGACGGCGCCCGCGGTGCCGGTGCCCGCGCTGAGGACGAGGGCGTGCAGGCCGTCGAACCGATCGGCGTGGGCCTGGACCAGGGCGCGGACCTGGTCCAGGTCGTTCATCTGGGCGACAACGGGATTCACCTCGACGCCGGTCTCGTCGCGCAGGCGGGCCGCGGTCTCGTCGAGCACGTCCTGGTTACGGGCGGCGATGGTCAGCTGGAAGCCCTCCTCCGCCAGCCGACGGGCCACCTCGGCGCCGATGCCGCGCGAGCCGCCGGTGACGAGGGCGCTGCGGATCGTCATGCGAGGCTTTCCAACCCGGCGTCCAGCAGCAGCGGGACGGCCGCGCCGATGGTGGCGAATCCGTCGCCGACCGTCTTGCCGGCGAGGAAGCGCTGGTGGATGCCCTCCGCGATGACCGCCAGCTTGAAGTAGCCGAGCGCGCGATAGAACGACAGGTGGTCCAGGGGGTAACCCGTTGCGGCGGCGTAGCGTTCGGCGATCGCGTCGACGGACAGGAAGCCCGGATTCGCGCTCGGTGCGTGCCGGACGCCGAGCACCGGCTCGCAGCGGTCGTCCCAATAGACCTGGAGCAAGCCGAGATCGGCGAGCGGGTCACCGAGAGTGGCCATCTCCCAGTCGACTACGGCGGCGATCGTGCCGAAGTCGTGGCGGTCGACGATCGTGTTGTCCAGGCGGTAGTCGCCGTGCACGATGGTCTCGGCCACCTGGTCCGGCAGTGCGGTGCGCAGTGCGCCGGTGAGCTGGTCGAGGGCGGCGAGTTCACGGGTGGCGACCCGGTCCCACTGGCCGCGCCAGCGTTTGACCTGGCGGGCGAGATATCCGGCGGGACGGCCGAATTCGGCGAGCCCGACCGCGGTGTAGTCCACCGCGTGCAGCGCGGCCAGGGTGTCGATGAGCGCTTCCGAGCAGGCGCGCGCCTGCTCGGTGGTGAGGGCGGCGGTCTGGTCGCCGTCCTGGAGGACGTGGCCGTCGACGAAGGAGACGACGGCGAACGGCACGCCGATCACCGCGGTGTCCTCGCACAGCGCGATCGCCTGCGCGACCGGGACATTCGTGTCCTGCAACGCCGCGACGATGCGGTATTCGCGGGCCATGTCGTGCGCGGTGGGGGTGAGCGGGCCGAGCGGCGGGCGGCGCAGCACCCAGTCGTTCGTCCCGTCGTTCAGCCGGTAGGTGAGGTTGGATTTGCCGCCCTTCAACAGCGCGGCCGTCAGCGGGCCCGCGGTCTGCGGGACGTGTGCCTCGAAATACCGTTGCAGCGCGGGGAGATCGAGGCCGGCCAGGGCCGCCGTCATCCGAGGCGCTCGATGATGGTGGCGTTGGCCAATCCGCCTGCCTCACACATGGTTTGCAGGCCGTAGCGGCCACCGGTCTGCTCGAGATGATTGACCATGGTGGCCAGGATACGGGTGCCGGAGGCGCCGAGGGGGTGACCGAGGGCGATCGCGCCGCCGCGCGGGTTCAGTTTGGCGAGATCCGCGCCGAGTTCGTGCTGCCACACCAGCGGCACCGGGGCGAACGCCTCGTTCACCTCATAGGCGTCGATGTCGTCGATGCTCAGCCCCGCGCGTTCCAGGACCTTGCGGGTCGCCGGGATGACGGCGGTGAGCATGAGCAGCGGATCGTCGCCGACCACGGAGAAGGAATGGAAGCGGGCGCGGGGACGCAGGCCCAGCTTGTTCGCCGCCTCCTCGCTCATGATCAGTGCGGCCGAGGCGCCGTCGGTGAGCGGAGAGGAGTTGCCCGGCGTGATCGACCATTCGATCTCCGGGAATCGTTCGGTGAACTGATCATCCACGAACGCGGGCTTCAGCCCCGCCAATCCCTCGGCGGTCGTCGCCGGGCGAATGGTCTCGTCCGCGGTCAGGGTGCCTGCCGCGACCAGCTCGTTCGAGAACCCGCTTGCCGCAGCCGTTTCCGCGGCCAGCCGATGCGAGCGAGCGGCGAACTCGTCGAGCGCGACCCGGTCGAACTTCCACCGGGCGCTGATCACCTCGGCCGCGATCCCTTGCTGCACAAGCCCTTCCGGATACCGATGGGCCAGCGGCCCCTGATTCGCGTCCTTGCCCTGCGCGTTGGAGAACATCGGCGCCCGGCTCATCGACTCCACACCGCAGGCGATGGCGATGTCATAAGCCCCCGAGATCACGCCCTGCGCCGCGAAATGCGCCGCCTGCTGGCTCGACCCGCACTGCCGATCCACCGTCGTCGCCGGCACCGACTCCGGGAAGCCCGCCGCCAGCGCGGCCGTCCGGCTGATATTGAACGCCTGCTCCCCGGCCTGCGTCACGCACCCGCCGACCACGTCGTCGACCAGCGCCGGATCCAGCTCGCTGCGCGCCACCAACTCCGACAACACCCCGGCGAGCAGGGTGGCCGGATGCACCCCCGACAACCCACCCCCGGCCTTCCCCTTGCCCGCCGGGGTACGAACGACATCGACGATGACGGCGGACCTCATAGCCCTCTCCGATCAGCTAAGTTAGTTGCGATTCTCATCTAAGTTAACACGGATTCGCTACCGGGCGGCACGGGAATGCCCGGTCCACCCCGAGACCGTGCATTCGTACTGAACCCGGGGCGCGAGTCAGGCCGGATAGGTATGCGTTTCCGTGGCTTTCACGGCGGCCCACAGTCGCAGGCCCGGCCGGAGGCGTAGATCGGCGACGGTGGCGGGGGTGACGTCGGCCAGGACCGGCGGGGCGCCGTCGAGGCGGAGGCGGATGGTGTGGGCGTGCTGCTCGATGCCGGCGATGGTGACCGGCCAGGTGTTGCGCGGGCTGCCGGTGGGGTGCTCGAGGTGCAGGCCGACGGCGGTGGGGGAGAACGCGATGTGCACCGGGCCTTCGGCGGGTTCGGCGGCGGTGAGGGTGCCGCCGGTGTCGAGTTCGACGGTGGTGCCGTGCGCGGTGCCGCGATAGAGGTTGAGGCCCACCAGGTTTGCCACGTAGTCGGAGCGGGGGCGGTGGGCGACCTCGCTCGGGGAACCCTGCTGGACGACGACGCCGTTTTCCAGGATGACGAGGCGGTCGGCCAGCACCATGGCATCGAGCGGGTCGTGGGTGACCAGCACGGTGTGGCCGGGGTAGTCGGCGAGGTGATGGGCAAGGTCGGAGCGCACGCGCAGGCGGGTGCTGGCGTCGAGCGCGGCCAGCGGCTCGTCCAGGAGCAGCAGGGCTGGGTCGGTGGCGAGGGCGCGGGCGAGGGCGACGCGCTGGGCTTGGCCGCCGGACAGGGCTCGCGGTTTGGCGTGCGCGTGGTCGGCGAGCCCGACCTGATCCAGCCATTCGGCGGCGCGCGCTCGGGCGGCGGTGCGGCGCTGTCCGCGGGCGCGCAGGCCGAACGCGACGTTGTCCAGCGCGCTCAGGTGGCCGAACAGCAGGTAGTCCTGGAAGACGACGCCGACCTCGCGCTGTTCGGCGGGCACGAACACCTTCGGCGGTGCGTCCCAGGTCTTTTCGCCGATCCGCAAGCTGCCGCCGGTCAGCGGCGTGAGCCCGGCGAGCGTGCGCAGCGCCGTGGTCTTGCCCGCGCCATTGGGTCCGAGCAAGGCGACGACTTCACCCGCCGCCACGGACAGTTGGATATCGAGCTCGAATCGACCTCGGGTAACGCGCAATTCCGCGTCGAGGGTCATACCGCGCCCCGAATCCACCGCTCGCGCAAGGCGACCAGAACCGCGACCGACACCGTGAGCAATACCAGGCTGAGCACGATCGCATCCTCCGGATCGGCTTCGAGCGCCAGGTAGACCGCCAGCGGCATGGTCGTCGTCTTGCCGGGAAAGTTGCCCGCGAACGTGATGGTGGCCCCGAATTCGCCGAGCGCCCGGGCCCAGCACAGCACCCCGCCCGCCACCACGCCGGGCAACACGGAGGGCAAGGTCACCCGCCGGAAGGTGAGCCACCGCGACGCCCCCAGCGTCGCCGCCGCCTCCTCGAACCGCGGATCCGCCGCTCGCAGCGCGCCTTCCACCGAGATCACCAGAAATGGCATCGCCACAAAGGCTTCCGCGACCACCACACCGGCCGTCGTGAACGGCAGTGAGACGCCGAACCATTCGTACAGATACCGGCCGAACAACCCGCGCCGGCCGAGCACCAGCAGCAGCGCCACGCCGCCGACCACCGGCGGCAACACCAGCGGCACGGTGACCAGCGCGCGCAACACCCCGCGCCCCGGCACGTCGCCGCGCGCGAGCAGCCACGCCAGCGGCACCCCGAATATCAGGCAGAGCACCGTCGCGAGACTCGCGCACTCCAGCGAAAGCCGCAGCGCCTGACCGACTTCGGCGTTCAGCAGCCGATCCGGCAGGCCCCGCCACGGCGCCCGCCACAGCAGCCCGATCAGCGGCACGAGCAGAAACGCCAGCGCGCACAGCGCGGGCAGCACCAGAACGAGCGGTCGCCTTCCCTGTGCTGCCCGTCGCCGCGGCACCCGGGTCACGGGGCGTCGAATCCCGCCTTGGCGAACACCGTCTTCGCCTGATCGGACTTCACGAACTCGACGAACGTGGCGGCCGCGGCCGAGTTCGGCGCGTGCGCCAGCGGCGCGACCGGGTAGTCGTTGATCGCCTTGGCCGCCTCGGGGAAGTCGATGCCCTCCACCTGGGCGCCGGCCGACAGCACGTCGGTGCGGTACACCAGCGCGGCGTCGACCTCGCCGAGCTTGACCTTGGTCAGCACCGCCTTCACGTCGGCCTCCCTGGTATCGGGCTGCGGGTTGACGCCCGCGACCTCGAACACCGTCTTGGCGGCGGCGCCGCACGGCACCTGCTCGGCGCACAGCGCGATCTTCGGCTCGGTCTTGCCGAAGTCGGCCAGGCCGGTGATGTGGCCGGGGTTGCCCTTGGGCACCGCGATCTCCAGCCGGTTGCGCACGAAGGTGACCGGTGCGCCGGTCACCTCGCCCTTGTCCTGCACCTGCTGCATGTTCTTCGGCGCGGCGGAGGCGAACACGTCGGCGGGGGCGCCCTGGTTGATCTGCTCGGCCAGCGCCGAGCTGGCGCCGAAGCTGTAGACCACCTTGACGCCGGGGTGCGCGGCCTCGAACTGCTTGCCGAGTTCGGTGAAGGTCTCGGTCAGCGAGGCCGCGGCGAACACCGTGACGGTGCCGCCGAGCCTGTCCGTGCCCGCGGGCGCCGCTTTGTCGTCGGAGCCGCAGCCGACCAGGGTCAGCGCGGCCACGCCGGCCAGGGCGGCGGCACTCAGCGAACGAATCATTTTCGACCTCATCAACTTTCCGGAATCTCGACTACGACATGTGTCGACTTGACCGACGCCACCGCGACGCTGCCGACCTCGAGCCCGAGCTCGTCGACCGACTCCCGGCTCAGCAGCGAGACCAGCCGGAACGGTCCGGCCTGCATCTCGACCTGCGCCATCACGGTGTCCTTGAGCACCCGCGTCACGATGCCGCGCATCCGATTGCGGGCGGACGCGGCCACGGTGACGCCCGGTTCCGGGGTCTCCGCGGTGGCCTGGAGGAATTCGGCCAGCTCCCGGCCGCGCACGCCCTTGCGCCCGTTGCCGAGCTGGATCGCGGTGAGCTTGCCCTGATCGATCCATCGCCGCACGGTGTCGTCGCTGACTCCCGCCAGCACCGCCACCTCACTGATCCGCAAATTCGACACGATTGGCAGTTTATTGCCGTATCTGCGGAAAGCAAGGGGCGATCGTCGGGCGGCGCGGCGGGGCGTCGCCGGCCGCGCAGGGCTTGCGGCGGTCGGGTGGAGGTGACCGTCAGACGCGGGGCCGCCGGATTCTTCCGGTCTGTGCCTGCTGTGATTGCTGGGGCGGAATTTCCGGTGAACTCTCTCACAACGAGCGCACGCCGAAGCATGGGCAAAATTCCATCGGGAAGCACATAAATGCCTGCTGGCCATAACTTTTCGCGCCGAATCCGGGGAATCGGGCCGTGCCGTATTTCACCGATCGAACAGTTGAGCACGCTCCGCGATCACTACATTGGAAGGGATTTCGCAGTCCCATCTGATGGAGGAATTTCGGTGCCGATTATCGATCTGGGTTCGTCAGCGTTGAATCTCGCGAACGTCGTGACGTCCATTGCCGCCAACATCACCTACCTGTTGCAGGCCTGGCACGTCATCTAGTCGACCCCGTGACCCGGCGGCGTCGCGGCCTTCGCGTCGGCCGCCGGGCACAGGCGATGGATCGTCAACGCCGCCGCGAGCAGCCGGGAATCATGCGGCTCGGTGGGATCGATACCGGTGAGTTCCGCGATGCGGCGCAGGCGATAGCTGAACGTATTGGGGTGGACGTGGATCTCGGCGGCGGCCGCTTTGCGGTCGGATCCGTGGCGCAGATGCGCGTCGAGCGCTTCGATCAGATGGGGGCTCGGCAGGATCGGCGCGATCCGTTCGACCAGTCGCTCCCGCGCGGGGCCCGGCCGGGTGAGCTGGTGTTCCAGTAATAGATCGTCGAGCCGGTAGACGCCCGGCGGTTTGCCGAGCAGGCGGGCCAGTTCGGCCAGATCGGTCGCCTCGTGCGCGGTCTGTGGCACGGATTCCCTGGTGACCGAACGATATTCGGCGATGAACACCGCGACGCCGAACTGTTCGGCGAGTTCGGCGGCCAGTTGTTCGTAGCGCTGCTCGGCCGGGTCCGCGTCGGCGACGTCCGGCAGCAACGCGATCCCGGTCGAGCCGTCGAACGTGGCCAGCGCGGTGGTGCCGGTGCGGCCGTCCAGGGCGCGTTGCAGGATCCTGATCCGCCGCCTGCTGATCAGCGTGGCCACCGTGCTCGGCTGCTCGTCGTGGCGAATGTGGATGGCCAGTACGGTGTATCGCTCGGCCAATGCCGTATCCGCCCGCGCGGCAAGCTCTTCGGCGGGCAACCCGCCGAGTAGCGCGGCGCACAGCGCGCGCCGGGCCTCGCGTTCGGCGTTGTAGATCGACTGCTCGACCTCGGTGTAGGTCTCGACCACGGTGATGTTGATGTGCATCAGCAGGTCGAGCAGCCGGCCGCCGATGACGGTCAGGTCGTGCATCTCCGCCGTCGTGGCCAGCGCCACCGCCTCCTGCAGCACCGATTGCGCCGAGCCGTGGATGGCCTCGATCAACAGCGGCAACGGAATTCGGTCCTCCGCGTGCCGTTGCGCGACCGGGACGACGAAGGCCGCGACCTCGGCCCTGGTGAACTCGCGCTGCTCGCCGATGGCCTGTAAGACCGCTCGGCCGCACGCGTAGATCGCGGGCAGCACCTCGGCGGTGAAGTGACCCTTCGGCAGATCCGCGGCGGGCCGGGTGGCGCCGAGTCCCGCGGCCAGCATGCGTTCGGAGATCTGCGGCCAGCGGGTGAGCAGCCGGGTGACCAATGGTGCGTTGCCGGTCGGCGGGGAAAGGGCGAGGGACATGAGCCGATTGTTTCCAACGACAGGTTTTGCGGCAAGGTAACCGGCACATCGGCCGGAACTTTGGCTCGGACAACAACTTCCCGCTCGGATTCTTCTCCCCGGCGTGCAGTGACAATGGCATCGGGGCGGCCATAGATTCGACCTGTCCCGATATGGTGCGCATCACATTCGAACGGTGATGTGGCGCGGGAAACACGGTGCGGCGGTCGGCAATTCAGGTCCCGGACGCGCAAATCGCTGGAATGGGAAGTGAACTGAATGTTTGCAATGACGCAACACGCCAAGCGGGCCGTCTGTGGTGCCGCGGTGATCGCCGGGTTGACCGTGGCGGCGGTCCTCGGTTCCGGTGTGGCGGGCGGTGATCCGCGCATCGATCCGACGGAGCAGTCGCTCGCCGATGCCATCAGTGCGGGACTGGTGCCGGCCGCCGACGGCCGGCAGCCGCGGGCGGTAGCGGATTCCGGCAGCAGTCCGGGTCTCAGCCATGCCTCCGATGCGCTCGGCGAGGGGCCGGAGATGTCGGCGTATCTGGCGGCGTTCGCTTACGGCCTGACGCACCCCGACGCCGCGCCGCCGGGCGCGAATCGCTGGAACTGCGTCCCGACCGCCGAGCATCCGCGCCCGGTGGTGCTGTTGCACGGCACCTGGCTCAACGCCTATGACAGTTTCGCTTACCTCTCGCCGCGCTTGGCGCGCGCCGGATTCTGTGTGTTCGCTTTCAATTTCGGCCGTTCGGGGCTGCTCGACGGCGGCGGTCTCGGGCCGATCCTGCCCGGCCGCTACGGCGTCGGGCGGATCGAGGATTCCGCGCGGCAGCTCAGTGAGTTCGTCGACCGGGTGCGGGCGGTGACGGGCGCCGAGGCGGTGGACATCGTCGCGCATTCGCAGGGCGGGACGGTGGCCGATCAGTACCTGAAGTTCGACGGTGGCGCGGGCAAGGTGCGCAAGCTGATCTCCTTCGGCGCCACCTATCACGGCACCTCGCTGCTGGGCATCGCGACGCTGGGGCGCATGATCAACAATCTCGGCGTCGACATCCTCGGCTTCTATCAACCGATTGTCGGGTACGCCAATATCCAGCAGGCCGTGGGCTCGTCGTTCTACGCGACCTTGAATGCGCAGGGGGACACCGTGTCCGGCGTCGACTACACCTCGGTCGGTTCGCGCCTCGACCAGGTGATGAATCCCTACGACTGGTCGTTCCTGCGGGCCGGACCGGGTGCCACGGTGGACAACATCACCCTGCAAGCGGGTTGCGAGCAGGATCTCTCCGACCATCTGACGATCATGTATTCGCCGCGCGCGGCCTCCATCGCGCTGCACGCGCTCGATCCGGTCGCGTATCCGAACCTGGAGTGCGCGTTCAACCCGTGGTTGATCGGCGGCGGTGGCGGTCTCTGAGCGCGATCCGGTGACGAAGAATCGGCGCGCGAATTGTCCTCCGCGACAATTCTTTTCCGGTCGATGAGTTCGATAGCGTGAAAGCGGGCATGCAGCGGCACCGGCGGCGCGACGATGCCGGACGCCAGTGGAGAGGATGAACACCATGAGTGCCGACCCCGCTGCGGGTGTCATCGGTCCGCTCGTCGAACCGCGCTCCACCTATCCGCTGTTGCCCGAGGCGGATCCGTTCTACGCGCCACCGCCCGCGCTCGGGCAGCTGCGGCCCGGTGCCATCGTCCGTACCAGGGAGGTCGAGATCGCGCTGTTCGGCGTTGTGCCGCAGCGGGTCTCGGCCTGGCAGCTGCTTTACCGCACCTGCGACCTGGACAACGTCCCCGAGGTCGCGGTCACCACCGTGCTGCTGCCATGGGGCGTGGACCCCGCCGCGCCGCGCCCGCTCGTCTCGTTCCAGTGCGCGATCGACGCCGTCGCCTCGAAATGCCTTCCCTCCTATGCGCTTCGGCGCGGCGCGCGAGCGGCCGGGTCGATTCCGCAGCTGGAGTTGCCACTCGTCGTCAGCGCGCTGGCCCGTGGCTGGGCGGTGTCGGTGCCCGATCACGGCGGAACCGCGGGCCGATTCGGGGTGGCGCGCGAGCCCGGCTACCGGGCGCTCGATGCGATCCGGGCGAGCCTGGGCTTCGCGCCGCTCGGCCTCGACCGGGCCACATCCGTTGCGCTGTGGGGTTATTCGGGCGGCGGCCTGGCCACCGCGTGGGCCGCGGAGCTGGCCGCCGAATACGCACCGGAACTGAACATCGTCGGCGCGGTCGCCGCCTCGCCGGTCGGTGACCCCGCCGCCGCATTCGTCCGGCTCAACGGTTCGCTCTTCGCCGGCTTCGCCGCGGTCTTCACCGCCGGACTGCGCCGCGCGTATCCCGATCTCGACCTACTCCTGCGCACCCACCTGGACGCACGCTACCTCGGCTGGCTCGCCCAGACCGAAGCCACCGCGACCTTCCAGCTCCTGTACCGCTTCGCCCGCCGCGACATCGACAAGCACTGCCGCGGCGGCCTGACGGCACTCCTGGATTCGCCCGAACTCCAACGGGTTCTGGGCGACATCCAGCCCGGCCGCCGCACACCGGCCATGCCGCTGCTCGTTCTACAGGGCGTCTACGACGAGGTCATCGCCGTCGCCGACGTGGACGCGCACGTCGCCCGCTACACCGCCGCCGGCACTCACGTGCGCTACCTCCGCGACCGCCTCAGCACCCACCTGCTCCTGCAATACATCGCCCTCCCGGTGATGATCGACTGGCTCGCGGACCGCTTCGCCCACCGCGAACCGGCCCCGGCCGTCACCGAAACCGTCTGGTCACTCGCCTTCTCGCGCAGCGCCATTGCCGGTCATCTCGACTTCGCCCGCGTCGTCACCCGCATGCTCTTCGGCCGCCCGATTCGGGCGTTGCGGCAACCGGCCGGGGAAGCGCGGATTCGACTCGCCGGTAACTCCTGAGTAATCGCTGCGCACGGATAAGCCGTCGTTGTATTTCGCACAGCCCGAACTCGCTCGAAGAAACCGGATACGCCCCCTTTAACGTTCGGGCTGGTTGGTTTGAGTGGTCTGTTATCGGCGGGCAGTCTGATTTTTACCCCTAATTACGTTGTCTCAGAGCTGGATACGGTTGTTGCGCCGAATAGTTGTTGTTAGGGTGGCGCCAAGCCCAGGGAGGCGATGCTTGGTGTTTGTGGGGCGCACCGATCTACTCGAACTGATCGATAATTTGATCACTATTCCGGCGACGTCCGCTGCGGCGACGCCGAAACCGGTTCTGGTCGTGGAAGGTTGCGGCGGTTCCGGACGGACCGCCGTACTGAACAAGGTGCTCGAGAAGTGGCAAGGACACACGCCCTCGGTGCTGGTCCGGCCGCTCGAGTTGCCCTTCAACGTCACCGATCCGGTGCGGACGGTGCTGGCCGCCGTCATGCTGGGGCTGAGCGTGGATATCCCCGGCTACGCCGTTGCGTTCCCCAGGGTGCTCATCGCACAGATCGTGATCGCCGAGGACTTCTCCGGTCTGACCACGCAGGCGCAGCTGGAGCGGCTGACCGAGCTGCTCGACCGGTACCAGGACCGCGCCGCACTGATGGGGTTCGTCCGCGACCTGATCGAGATGGCCGGTGCGCTGGCGGCCAACATCAATGTGCCCGGGGTCGGTGTGATCCCGCCCGGCATGGTGAACCGGTTGGCCGGCGCGCTGGTCGGCCGGTTGATGCGCGGGCGGCTGCTGAGCCGATTCACCTGGCGCCCGAAGGCCGCGTGGTTCGGGCACCAGGATCTCGGCCTGCTCTTCAACTGGGAGCCCGCGCTCATCGGGCTGAGCCGAAACGCGCGGAGCACCGACCCGGCCATCCGCCGCGACGTCGACGACGTCCTGGTCGGCGCGCTGCTCGCGGACCTGCGGCACAGTGTCGCCAAGGTCGGCCGGCGGACCTCGAACGTCCTGGTGCTCATCGATGACGGCGACGCACCCGCTGCCGCCTCGTTCACCGGTTCCCTGCTGCGGGTTCGGGAGTCGATCGCGGCCGTCGGCACCGGGCTGACCGATCCGCTGACGGTGGTGACCACCAGCTCCGGCGTCCTGGTGGACGAACTGGCCGGGCAGGTGCCCCCGCCCGCGGTGTGGACGGCACCGCTCGATCCGGCGCGGATCGGGACGGCCGACGCGCCGTGGGCCCGAGTGCGACTGCCCGAACTGAGCGAGCGCGACGTACGGCTGATGGCCAAGGAGGTCGACCAGTACCAGTCGGAGCGCATCGGCGAGTCGGTATACCGGCTGACCCGAGGACATCCGGCGGCCACGGATTACCTGCTCCGCAGGATCAAGCGCGAGCGGGACCTGCTCGGCGACCTGGACGCACTGCTACGCAGCCCGGGTCCAGAGGCAGGCACCACCGTCGAGCAGTACCTGCTGCGCATCTTCGGCCGGGGTTTGAGCGTGCACAAACTGCTGCGCCGGGAGCTGGCGACCGCGCTGGTCACGGTATCCGCGGCCCGCGGCAAGAACGAGGCGCTGGGATTGGTCGCACTGCTGCCCGGCGGGGTCGAACACGATTCGCCGTTTTACAAGTCCCGGTCGCTCTGGGCACCGGCCGCGCCGGGCGCCGAGGAGAAGCTGCCCGCACTGGCGCGGCTGCTCGGTCTGCGCGCGCTGCACGCCCGGACCGACGGACAGGGGTGGGCGCAGGTGCTCGGCCGGTTGCGCGACGGTGTCGCCGCGGACGATCAGGCGAGCAGATTGCATCACGCGCGGCTGCTGGACGGTCGTGGCGCGGTAGTCGGTGAACTCGCGGAGAAGTTGCCGCAGCTGGCTTCGTCGCAGTGGCTGCGGCTGTTCGACGAGATCGTCGAAACCCCCGATCCGGGGCGGCGCGACAGCGATCTCATCGATGGTCCCGGTCGTCCTCGGTCGCTGGAGGATCACATCGCGGTGCTGGTCGCATTGGTGCCTGCGTTCGAATCGGATATCCGGATCAGCGCACCGGAGCAGAAATCGACGCTGTGCTCGCGGATCGCGCACAGCTACGAACAGGTGTCCGATCACGCACCGGACAGCGCGCCGTTCCTGTTGCGCGCCACCAGATATCGCCGCCTGGCGAACCAATTCCAGTAACTCGCTTCGGCAGAAGGAGGACGGTCGTGGCATCGCGATACTGGTTGTGGATCATTCCGAAGCCGGACCGATCCTTCCCGCGCCGCTGGACCGACTGGGCGAGGGTGGCTTTGGTGCTCACGCTGCTGGTAGCGGCGGGTACCGGGCTGGTCTTCCGGGGGCCGATTCATCGCTTCGTCACCTGCAACGAGGGCAGGCTGCCCGACTCGGACGCCTGGCAGGCCGGCGACCGCTGTGTCGGATTGTCCGATGGTCCTTACGCTTTCGGCCTCGACGCGTTCGCGCCGGTGTTGCGCGTCATCGCCGAGCAGAACCGCGCGGCCACGAACGTGTGCCCAGGCACCCCCGCGACCGTCGGCGTACTGCTGACCATGACCGACCAGCTGGCGGGCAGCCGAGCCGTGCACGAATTGGAGGGCATGGCCGCCGGGCAGCGCCGGGCCAACGGCACCGGGTGCCTGCATCCGATGAAGCTCGTCGTCGGCCAGCTCGGTGACTACGGCGGCAACGGGGACCCGATCGGGGTCGCGCGCAAGCTGGCCGGCCGCTCCGAGGTGATCGCCGTCGCCGGCATCGGCCTGAGTCACCAGACCACCGCCGATGTCGCGGAAGTGCTTGCCGCGGCGAAGATTCCGATGGTCGCGGACGTGGTCACCGCGGAGGGCTTCGATCAGGACGGCTCGCGCGGCGACCAGCCGGTCTTCGACGGCTGCGACAAGGACATCACCTACTGGCGCGGCATCGCCCGGGACTACTACTACCGGGTCGCGTTTCGATCGGCGGTTCAGGTGCAGGCGATCGGCGCGGTGGTGAGTGCCAGGCCGGACTTCATCATGGTGCCGATCGGCGGATCGGACCCGTACACCTGCACCACCTTGCCGTTCCTGCAACGCCAGTACGGCGGCAATCTGGTGGAGGTCAAGTTCGACACCACGGAGCCGAGCACCGTGCCGCAGACGGCGAAACGCCTGTGCGCCACCGCGAAAGACGTGACGGTCGCCTATATCGCCCGCGGACGCGATCTGGGCCGGCTGCTCTACGCGCTCGACGAGGCCTACACGAACGGCCAATGCGCGGCGACCTCGGTGACGGTGGTCAGCACCTCCGACGGCAACCGCGTGCGCACCGTCGAGTCGGAATCTGCGCTGGAGGATCTGCGGACGAAGGCTCTCGGCTCGCGCAGCTTCGCCGACGGCCGGGTGCGGATGCTGTTCACGCTGGTGGCGGGCGCGGACGGACCGCAGCCGGGCAATCCGAACTGGACCGTGTTCGAGAACGCCTATCGGGAGGCCGGTTTCGATCTCGCGCACGTCGGCGACGGCTGGGCGGTCAACGCCTACGACGCCCTGACCACCATCGACACGGCGTTGCGTGGTGGTGGCATCGCCAGCACCACGCCGGTGCGGCGCAGCGAGGTGAACACGGCCATCAGCGGGTTCACCTCGCCGGACTCGGCGGTCCCCGGCGCGGGCGGTCCGATCGTCTTCGACAACAGCGGCAACCGCACCGGCCCCGGTCCGCGGGTCGTCCGGCTGTGCCCGATCGCCACCGCGGTGGACCGGCCGCCGTTCGTGCCTACCGTCGAGGCCAGGCCCGGCGAATCCGTCCCGGCCTGCCCGCGCTGAAGTTTGTGTGTCCGATCACAAATGTCCGGCTTTTGCTCTAGCGTGGGCACGGTTGGTGCCGAGAGGGGCTGTGGATGCGTAGCGGGATGTTGAGTCTGGCGCGGTTGCGGGAGCTGGTCGCGGTCGGGGAGATCGACACGGTGTTGGTCGCGATGACCGACATGCAGGGTCGATTGCAGGGAAAGCGTTGCGCGGCACAGTATTTCCTGGACGAGGTGGTGCGGCACGCAACCGAGGCGTGCAACTATCTGCTCGCCGTCGACGTGGACATGGCGACGGTCGACGGGTATGCGATCTCGTCGTGGGACACCGGATACGGGGACTTCGTGCTGCGCCCGGACCTGGACACGCTGCGGCTGGTGCCGTGGTGGCCCGGCACCGCGCTGGTGCTGTGCGATGTCGAGAAGGTCGCGCCCGAGGGGGAACCCGTCGGGGTGTCGCCGCGGCAGGTGCTGCGCGCGCAACTGGATCGGCTGGCCGAGCGCGGGCTGCGCGCGTTCGTCGGCACCGAACTCGAATTCCTGGTGTTCGACGACAGTTACGAGGCGGCCTGGTCGGCGGGCTATCGCGATCTGCGCCCGGCCAATCAGTACAACGTCGACTATTCGCTGCTCGGCACCGGGCGCATCGAGCCGCTGCTGCGCCGCATCCGCACCGAAATGGACGGCGCGGGAATGTATGTCGAGTCGGCCAAGGGGGAGTGCAACCCCGGTCAGCACGAGATCACGTTCCGCTTCGACGAGGCGCTGAAGACCTGCGACAACCACAGCATCTACAAGACCGGTGCGAAGGAGATCGCCGCCCAGACGGGGCGCAGTCTGTCCTTCATGGCGAAATACAATGAGCGCGAGGGGAACTCGTGCCATATCCATATCAGCCTGCGCGGCGAATCCGGCGAGGCGGTGCTGGCCGGCGACGAGGAGAACGGATTCTCCCCGCTGATGCGGCATTTCGTCGCGGGGCAGCTGGACTGCCTGCGCGAGTTCACCTACCTGCTCGCGCCGAACATCAACTCCTACAAGCGATTCGTGCCGGGCAGCTTCGCGCCGACCGCGGTCGCCTGGGGCCGGGACAACCGGACCTGCGCGCTGCGCGTGGTCGGGCACGGGCAGTCGCTGCGGCTGGAGAACCGGGTGCCCGGCGGCGACGTGAACCCGTATCTCGCGGTGGCCGCCGCGATCGCGGCCGGGCTGCACGGCATCGAGCAGCGGCTGCCGCTGGAGCCGGAGTTCAACGGCAATGCCTATCGGTCGGAGCGGCCCCGGGTGCCGCGCACGCTGCGCGAGGCCGCGCAGCTGTTCGGGGACAGCAAGGTGGCGCGGACCGCGTTCGGTGATGATGTAGTGGAGCACTACCGCAATGCGGCGAAGGTCGAGCTGGACGCCTTCGACGCCGCCGTCACCGACTGGGAGCGTATTCGTGGATTCGAACGACTCTGAGGCTCAGCCCACCGGAGTTGTGCACAGCGGGCCGCGGCCCGTGATCGGCTTGCCGACCTACCTGGAGCCTGCGCGTTTCGGTTCCTGGAATGTCGACAGCGCCGTGCTGCCCGCCAGCTATGTGCAGATGGTGGTGGAGGCCGGCGGGATTCCGGTGCTGTTGCCGCCGGTCGGGGTGGCCTGGGCGGAGCTGATCGCGCGGCTGGACGGGCTGGTGCTGACCGGCGGCGCCGACGTGTCGCCGGCCCGCTACGGGGCGGCCGAGCACGCGCTCACCTACACCCGGCCCGATCGGGACGAGTCCGAGTTCGAGCTGTACGCGCTGGCCCGGGCGGCGCAACTGCCGGTGCTGGCGGTCTGTCGCGGTTTGCAGGTGGTCAACGTCGCGCTGGGCGGCACGCTGAGCCAGCACCTGCCCGACCTGGTCGGGCACGCCGAGCATTCGGGCACCGTCGGCGGCTTCACCGTCACCGAGGTGGTGACCGTGCCCGGTAGCAAGGTCGCGGCGATCGCGGGGCCGCAGGTGAAGGCCAACTGCCACCATCATCAGGCGATCGACGTGCTGGCCGCGGAGCTGGTGGCCACCGCGCACGCGGCGGACGGCACCATCGAGGCGGCGGAGGCGGCGGACGGCCCGTTTCTGGTCGGCGTGCAATGGCATCCGGAGGTGGATGCGGTCGACCGCCGGTTGATCAGGGCGCTGGTCGCGGCGGCCGAAGACTATCGAAGGGAGCGGAATTCGTGACGACAGCGCAGGTGGTCAACCCGGCGACCGAAGAGGTGGTGGCGCGGGTCGACCTGGTCGGCGAGGCCGAGACGGACGCCGCGATCGAGCGGGCGCAATGGGCGGGGGTCACCTGGCGTGAGGTGGCGCCGGGGGAACGGGCCCGGATGCTGCGCCGGTTCGGCGACGTCGTCGACGCGCATCTGGAGGAGCTGGCCCAGCTCGAGGTCGCCAACTCCGGGCACACCATCGGCAACGCACGCTGGGAGGCGGGCAATGTCCGCGACCTGCTGCACTATGCGGCCGGCATCCCGGAACGGTTGCTGGGCAACCAGATTCCGGTCGCGGGCGGGGTGGACATCACCTTCCACGAGCCGCTCGGCGTGGTCGGGATCATCGTGCCGTGGAACTTCCCGATGCCGATCGCGGCGTGGGGATTCGCGCCCGCGCTGGCGGCGGGGAACACGGTGGTGCTCAAGCCTGCCGAACTGACGCCGTTGACCGCGATCCGCCTGGGTGAGCTCGCGCTCGAAGCGGGCTTGCCGGAGCACGTCTTTCAGGTTCTGCCGGGTAAGGGTTCGGTGGTCGGGCATCGGTTCGTCACCCATCCCGCGGTGCGCAAGGTGGTGTTCACCGGTTCGACCGAGATCGGCACGCAGATCATGGCCGGTTGCGCGCAGCAGGTGAAGCGGGTGACCCTCGAACTCGGCGGCAAGAGCGCGAATATCGTGTTCGCCGATTCGGATCTGGAGCGGGCGGCGGCCACCGCACCGTACGGGGTGTTCGACAATGCGGGGCAGGACTGCTGCGCGCGGTCGCGGATTCTGGTGCAGCGCAGTGTCTTCGACAAGTTCCTGGAGCTGCTGGAGCCCGCGGTGCGCGGGGTGAAGGTCGGCGATCCGACGCAGGAGTCCACCGAGATGGGGCCGCTGATCTCTGGCGCGCACCGCGAGCGGGTGGCCGGGTTCATCGAGGCGTCGACCAAGATCGCGTTCACCGGCGAGCAGCCCAACGGGCCCGGATTCTGGTATCCGCCAACGGTGGTGCTGCCGGACTCGCCCACCGACCGGGTGCTCACCGAGGAGGTGTTCGGCCCGGTGGTCGCGGTGCTCCCGTTCGAGGACGAGGCCGACGCCATCCGGATCGCCAACGACACCGAGTACGGGCTGTCCGGCTCCATCTGGACCAACGACGTCGGCCGGGCGCTGCGCGTCTCGCGCGCGGTCGAGGCCGGGAACCTGTCGGTGAATTCGCATTCCTCCGTGCGGTATTGGACGCCGTTCGGCGGCTTCAAACAGTCCGGGCTCGGGCGTGAGCTCGGACCCGACGCCGCGCTGGCGTTCACCGAAACCAAGAACGTTTTCATCGCCACCCAGTGAACCGATCGCTGAATATGACAGGAGATGCCTTGCAGCGCTTACAGGATCGAGTCGCCGTCGTCACCGGCGGCGGGAGCGGCATCGGCCTCGCCACGGTCCGCCGCTTCGCCGCCGAGGGGGCGAAGGTGGTGGTCGCCGACATCGACGCCACCAGCGGTGAGGCGGCCGCCGCCGAGGTCGGCGGCTTGTACGTCAAGGTCGACGTGACCGACGAGGCACAGGTCGAAGCACTGTTCCAGGCCGCCGTCGACACCTACGGCGGGCTCGATATCGCCTTCAACAACGCGGGAATCTCACCGCCGGAAGACGATTCGATCCTCACCACGGGGCTCGACGCGTGGAAACGGGTGCAGGAGGTCAACCTGACCTCGGTGTACCTGTGCAGCAAGTACGCCATCGGGCACATGCTCGAACGCGGTAAGGGGTCGGTGATCAATACCGCCTCGTTCGTCGCGGTGATGGGCGCGGCCACCTCGCAGATCTCCTACACCGCCTCTAAGGGTGGTGTGCTGGCGATGAGTCGTGAGCTCGGAGTTCAGTTCGCGCGCAACGGCATCCGGGTCAACGCGCTGTGTCCCGGGCCGGTGAACACGCCGTTGTTGCAGGAGCTTTTCGCCAAGGATCCGGAGCGGGCGGCCCGCAGGCTGGTGCACATCCCGACGGGACGTTTCGCCGAGCCCGAGGAAATCGCCGCCGCCGTAGCGTTTCTCGCCAGCGATGATGCCTCGTTCATCACGGCGTCGCAGTTCCTGGTGGACGGTGGTATCTCCGGCGCTTACGTGACGCCGCTGTAGGATCTGTCCAAAAGTGAACTCCCGCAACACTTCCTGAGGAAGGTTGCGGGAGTTCGCGGTGGTCGGCCGGCGAATCGCAGAATCGTGCGTCGCGGAGACGACCGGATGGTGAAGTCGCTAAGGCGTCGCCGCCGGCGGAGCGGCGGGCGTTGCCTCCGGCGGGGGTGCCGGGGCAGCCGGGGGCTTCAACAGGTTGTTCAGTTCGGTCAGGCTCTGCGTCAGCTTCTCCACGTTGGCTGCGAGACCGGGGTCTGTCGGGCTGCCTGCGCCACCCGATTTCAGCTGTTCGCTTTGGGATGGTGCACCGCCGCCACCCGGTGCGGCTTGCGGCGAGCCGCCGCCCGCACCGGCACCGCCGTCTGTACCTGGCTGGGTCGCGCCGCCTGCGCCGCCTGGCTGGGCCGCACCGCCGCCCGCGCCGCCCGGTTGAGCTGCACCGCCGCCTGGCTGAGCGGCGCCGCCGCCCGCGCCGCCTGGCTGCGCCGCACCGCCGCCCGCGCCGCCCGGCTGGCTGGTGCCGGGTGTGGACGGGGCGCCCGCGGCGGGCGGCTGGTTGGCCTCGGCGACGCCGCCGAACAAGAGTGTCGCGGTGACGCCTGCGGCGGCCGCGGTTCCTAGCAGAATCTTCATGTGTAGCCCCTTCTCGTCTCGAAGTGGTACATGAGTGCATGTTTATTCAAACGCTCAACCGCCAGCGGCTCAGCACAATGCGAAAAACCGCCCGCCTTGCAGGGGACATGCCGTCGACGAATTCGGGCGCCGTCCCCGCGGGCATCGGTTCACTATCGGGTCGGCAGGTCGTCGCCGAGTGTCGGACTCGGCGACGACGCCGACCAATTCGGCTTTGCTTCGACGCGCAATCCTTACGGCTCGAGTGAGCCGCCGCTGCCGCACCGGCGGCACCGTAGATTGTCGATGAATGCGTCGAGCGGGCCGATCGCCAGTTCGGGCATCGAATTGCACCGGGGTGCATTCCGACGATGAGCCGGTTTGATTGCCCGGCTGCACTGGCTGCGTTGCCTCACTGCGTTCAGCCGCCGAAGCCGAACATGTTGCTCAAGTTCGGCAGTGCGGGTGCGCCCGCCGCCGGTGCACTGGGTGCGGCTCCGGCACCGCCGGGAGCCGGTGCGGGTGCGCCCGGCAGGATGCCCGGAGGCAGGAGATTCGCGCCCGGCAGGCTGTTCAAGTCCGGCATGGGCGGCGTTTGGACACCGCCCTGCGCGCCGCCGCCATTGGGGCCGACTTGTGCGCCACCCTGGCCTCCGCCGCCGGGGGTCTGGACGCCACCCTGTGCGCCGCCACCCTTCGGGTCGACCTGGCCGCCGCCCTGTGCGCCGCCGCCTGGGGTCTGGACGCCACCTTGTGCGCCGCCGCCGTTGGGGCTGACCTGCCCACCGCCTTGAGCGCCCGCACCGGGGGCTTGTGCGCCGCCCTGTGCGGCTCCGCCGTTCGGGCCGACCTGCGCACCGCCTTGAGCTCCGGCCGCCGGGGGAGCGGGATCGCTGGCGGCCGCGAATCCGCCGACCTGCGGGGTTTCGGCACCGGCGACGCCGGCGAATACGAGAGACGCGGTCAGCGCTGCCGCTGCCGCGGTTCCTAGCATGATTTTCATGTGGAGCCCCTTCTCTAATCGAAGTGGTACATCCGTACATGTGATCAAACGTTCAACACGTTAGTGGCTCACATCACAATGAGCAAAACTGGTCGGTATGAAATGGGCTCGGCGTGGCGGACTGTACTCGGGTCACCGAGGGGTCGCCGCGTCCACTTTTGGCGTGACGACCGGGGGTAATGGGACGGATCGGTTGATCTGAAGAATTTGACCGACTTGTTGCGTCGGAGGGCGGAGCTGAAACCGGTGTGCGTCGTCGCCGAGCAGCAGCACGGCGACGACGCCGAACAGTTCCGGGTTCGCTTCGACGCCTGACCCTTACCGCTCGAAGCGGCGATTGCCGCCGCGGTGGCGCGGGTGGTTGGTGAACACGTCGGGCGGGCCGATCGTCTGTTCAGTTGCTGGGCTACACCGAGGTGAGTCTCAGTGGGTTGTGCGCGAGGTGTTGCCCGGGGCCGGCACAGGAACTGTGTCGCCGGTGCTCGGGGCGGTGCTGGTGCCATCGGTGGTGCCGGTACCGGTGCCGGTCTGATCCTGGGTGCCCGTGCCCGTGCCCGTGCCGGTGCTCGACTCATCCTTGGTGCCGGTGCCGGACTCGTCCTTGGTGCCGGTGCTCTTGCATTCCTTCTGCGGGGCAGCCTTCTCCGCTTCGCCGGGCTCGCGGGTGGTCTTGCCGGTCGCGCTGCCGGTGCTCGGCAGGATGCCTGCGGCCGGCTCGGACGCCGGCGGATTCGACGGCGAATTCGCGCCGGACTGGTCGGATCCGGACTGGTCGCTGCCGGCGGCACCGGGGTCACTCGGCGCCGTGCCGCTCGGAGCGGGATCGCTCTTCGTCTTGCCGTCTTCCTTGCACTTCTCGGGGTCCGGCTTGCTGACCACCGTGAATCCACCGACCGATTGATCGTTGTGGAATGTATTCGCCCCGGCGGCGCCGGTTAGCAATAGTGTCGCGGTCAGCCCAGCGGCGGCCGCGGCTCCGATCTTGCAAATCATATGTGTAGCCCCTTCTCGTTTCGAAGTGGTACATGCTGATCAAACGCTCAACACGTTAGTGCCGATCCTTCGAAATGAGCAGGACGCCGGTAGTGCAGGCAAGTCACCCGTCATCGGGGCCCGACCGCGTACCCGGTCGAATTCGAATAGATTTGATCCGGCCATTTACCGGAGCGCGCCGCTTTCCCCAATCGAACGAAATCAAACCTCGAAATCGAAACGAGATGGCAGTGAACGGGACACGGCTGCGGCGAACATCGAGAAGTCGCTCAGCCATGTCCCATTCGGTGCCGTTTACGGGGCTACTGCGGCCTTGCCGGGCAGTATCGAGTCCAGGGGGAGGTCGTCGCCTGCGTCGGGGACTTCGGTGCCGCGCAGCGACGTTCCGGCGGTTTCCCGCAGGAAGCACCAGGCGACCAGGCCGACGATGCTCGCGCCGACCATGTAGGCGGCGGGGAACAGCGACCAGCCGGTCCATTCGATCGCGGCCTCGTTGACCAGCGGGGCGGTGCCGCCGAACGCCGCGGTGGAGACGTTGTAGGCCAGCGCGAAGCCGGCGTAGCGGACCTGGGTCGGGAAGATCGCCGGGAAGGTGGAGCTGATCGTGGACAACTGCGGGACGTACAGCAACCCGAGCACGACGAAGCCGGTGATCGCCCACGCGGTGCCCTGACCCATCAACCAATACAGCGGAATGGCCAGCAGACCCAGACCGACCAGCGAGAACAGCCACATCGGCCGCCGGCCGATCCGGTCGGACAGCATGCCGAAGAACGGCAGCACCACCATCATCACGGTCTGGCCGATCAGCATCATCGTGGTCGCGCCGGATTCGCTCATGCCGATGGTCTTCTGCAGGTAGGTCGGCTGATAGGTGAGCAGCGTGTAGTTCACGACATTGAGGGCGACGACCAGCCCGGCCATGGTGAGCAGCTCGCGCCGGTAGGTGGTGACCAGTTCGCGCAGGCCACGCAGGCCGCCGGGCGGATGCTTCGTGTCCTCCTCGGCGACCTCGCTGAACACCGGGCTCTCGTCGAGTTTCGAGCGCAGGTACCAGCCGACCAGGCCGAGCGGGACGGCGAGCAGGAACGGGACGCGCCAGCCCCAGCTGTGCATCGCGTCCGAGCCGAACGCGAGCTGGCAGACGAGCACCGTCGCCGAACCGCCGACAAAGCCTGCCAGCGTGCCGAATTCGAGGAAGCTGCCCAGGAATCCGCGGCGTTTGTCGCTCGCGCATTCGGCCAGATATGTTGCGGCGCCGCCGTATTCACCGCCGGTGGAGAAGCCCTGGACGACGCGCAGCGCGATGAGCAGGATCGGCGCGAAGACGCCGATCTCGGTATGGGTCGGCAGCAGGCCGATGGCGCCGGTGGCCGCGGCCATCAGCAGAATCGTGGTGGCCAGCACGGCCTTTCGGCCGATCCGGTCGCCGAGCGGACCCCACACCATGCCGCCGAGCGGGCGCAGCAGGAACGAGACGGCGAAGCCGAGCATGGTGCCGAGCGTGCCGAGGTCGCCGGGGAAGAAGGCGTCGGTCAGGTAGGTTGCCGTCGCCGCGTAGACGCCGTAGTCGAACCATTCGGTGGCGTTGCCCATCGCCGAAGCGGCGACCGATCGCCGTAGTGGAAAACTCTCGGGGTCCCCGTCAGTCACGTGCGCGTCCTCTCCAGCCCGACGAACGGACCTCGTTTCGGCCCGCCTCCGGAGTTCTGACACCAGAGGCCGGGCACGAATTAGACCGATACCCACGTTTCGTTTCGCGCAAACAGCGGCCCGCCGATGCGTACGCGCCGGACGAACGTCGCTACCTGCGGTGAAGTGCGTGAATGTCAGAATGGTAACGACTTGATAACGGTGCCGCAACCGGGCAGCGCCAGCTCGTCGCCGAGGCCGCCCGTCAGTGCGGGCCGAAGGTCGTTCGCCTGCGCCACGCCGCCCCGCCGAGGGTGACCCCGAACAGAGCCACGCACGTCCAGCCGAACCAGTTCCCGAACCGGGTGTACACCGTGCCGCCCGACGTGAGCGGGATATCGGCGAGTATGGCCCGCGTCACTGTGACATCCGTTGTCGCGGAGGCGAGTACGTGCCCGCGCGAATCGCTCGCCACGAGTTCCCCGAGTTGCGGAGCGCGCGCGACGCCCATTCCGGATTCGACGCCGCGCAGCACGGCCATCCGGCTGTGCAGCCAGTAGTCGCTGGTGAAATCGAGTGCGGGAACAAGCAGTAACGTCGCGCCGCGGCGCTGGTTCGCCAGCACGAGGTCCGGATGGTCGAGGTCGTAGCAGATCGCCAACGCCCACGGCCGGCCGGGGACGTTCTGCCATCGAGTGCCCGGCCGGTGCTCGTCCTCCAGCCCGGTGATCAAGTAGTGCTTGGCGTACTGCACCCCGGACGGGTAGTCGATCGCGGCGTTGTAGCTGATGCCGCCGGTGGTGAGGATCAGCCCGGCGACAACCTGAATATTGCGTCGCGTCGCCACCTCCGTCAGCGGCCCGGACAGCACCGCGAGCGTGGAATCATCGGCCCGCCAAGCTTTTTCCGGCAGTACCACCGCTTGCGCACCTGCGTCGGCCAGTCGTTCGATCTCGTCGACGGTCCGCATCAACATGTCGCGACCTTCCGCCGAATCGACGGGCACGTAGTCCGGCGGCTGCGCCACCGCGACCAGTCCCACCCGCACCGAATCGTGTTCCTGCGGAACGGCTAGCCGCCAGAAACCGAACGCACCGACCGCAATCAGCGCAACCGCAGTCGTGCCGAGCACCCGAAGACGTTGTGCCCGAGTGACTTCTGGAACGAACAACACCGCGACCGCGGACGGCACCAGCAAGATCAGGAAGGTGACACCCCACGCCCCGGTCAGTGCGGTCGTCTGGATAACGGGCAACACATCGGCCTGCGTGTAGGCGATGCTCCACCACGCACCGAACGGACCCGCAACTGCGAGTAGGAATTCCACCGTCACCCAACCGGTGGGCAGTGCCACGACTGCCAAACCTGCCCGCCCGCCGAGCAACAGCCTGCGCGTCACCGTGACGATGCCACCGAACAGCAACGCGGTTCCACCGAGCAGCAGCACCGTCACCGGGACCAGCTGTTCGAGCGTCTCGGTGAAGTACGGCCACATCTGCAGCTCGCCACCGAGCCAGGACAGGTACCCGGCGAGGAATGCCGTCACCGCGGACACCCTCGGCGCCAGCAGCAACACCGGTAATGGAGCAAGAAAGGCCAAGCCGGGCAACGGACGCAAGCCGGTACCGAAATGCCAGAGCAGCGCGGAAGTCACGATCGCCAGCGCGGCGAACAGAAAGCGTTTCACCACTTAGATGTTCGGCACCCGACCCGTCCCGCACATCGCCGAAACGACCGAACCACGCCTCACTCGTGCGACGGATCAACCGGCCACAGCCCCCGGCTTCACCAGTCCTGCCTCATACGCGAACACCACCGCCTGCACCCGATCCCGTAGCCCGAGCTTCGCCAGCACCGAGCTGACATGCGTCTTCACCGTGTGCTCGCTGACCGACAGCGCCGCCGCGACTTCGGCATTGGAGAGCCCACGCGCCAACTGCCGCAACGTATCTCGCTCCCGTTCGGTCAGCTCGCCGAGCCGCCGCGCGAGCTCGGGCCGTGGATGTCCGCGCCCGGTGAGCTCGGCGATCAGCCGCCGGGTGACCGTCGGCGCCAGCAGGGCCTCGCCGGCCGCGACGACGCGGACCGCGTCGACCAACTCGTCGCGGCGCACATCCTTGAGCAGGAATCCGCTGGCTCCCGCCCGCAGGGCATCGAAGACATATTCGTCGAGGTCGAACATGGTGAGCACCAACACTTTCGCTGAGGTCTCGGCACAGATCCGGTGGGTAGCGGCCACGCCGTCCAGGCGCGGCATCCTGACGTCCATGACCACCACATCGGGGGTCAGCGCGCGGGCTTTCTCGATCGCCTCCAGTCCGTCGGCGGCCTCGCCGACCACGGTGATATCCGGTTGGGCGCCGAGGATCAGGCCGAAACCGGCCCGGAACAGGTCCTGGTCGTCTACCACGAGCACGCGCACGCTCAACTCCTTTGTCCGAGAGGCAGTTCGGCGGCGACGTCGAAACCGTTGTCCGAGGGGCCATGTCGCAACGTTCCGCCGGCGCCGGTGACTCGTTCGCGCATCCCGAGCAGTCCGTACCCGCCGGGCGCCGACCGCGCCCGGCCCGCGCCGTCGTCGGAAACCCGCACCGTCAGCAGCTGATCCGACCAGCGCAGCGACACCCGCACCGCGGTCGCGCGCGCGTGCTTCATGGTGTTGGCCAACGCTTCCTGCACCACCCGGTACGCGGTGACCGCTACGTCGTCGGACACCGCACGCCGCGCGCCGTCCTCGTCCAGCGACGCGGCCAGCCCGCCCCGCCGCGACAGCTCGACCAGGTCGGCGATCGCCTCGATGCCGGGTTGGTGTCGCGGATCGGCGGATTCGCCGCGCAACGTATCGAGACTGCGCCGAAGCTGTTGCACCGCAACCCGGCCGGTATCCGCGATGCTCGCGAACGCGGCGTCCGCCCGCGCTCGATCGGTGAGCAGCGGACCGGTCTCGGCCTGGACGATCATCGCGCCCACCGAGTGGGTGACGATGTCGTGCATGTCCCTGGCGATCCGCAGGCGCTCCCGGTCCAAGGCCGCGAGGCGTTCCTCGTCGAGTCGCCGGGCGCGCTCCTCGAGCATCTCGATCTGCGCCCGCCGCGCGCGAACACCGGTACCCAGCGACCACGCGGTGAGGAAGGACATCGCCGCGTACGCATAGGAATCCGGGCTCTCGGCCGGAATGACCAGGGAGATCAGGATGCCGGCCACACCGGCCACGAACGCCCCTCGCCGCCGCACCGGCGGGCTGTACGCGGCGATGGTGTACGCGCAGACCACGGTGCCGTAGGGCAGTTCGGGCATGGCGTGCAGGCAGGCGAGCACGGTCATGGCCGGGCCCACCACCAGGAACACCGTGAGCGGTGCGCGCCGCCGCCACAGCACCGGCACGGACGCGACCGCCGACAGCGCGATCACCCACCAGGGCTGGTCCGCGAAGACCGCGGGCCCGACGGTGACGAGGGTGACCACCACGGTCAGCACGACATCGACCGTGCCGGGCGGGAAGCGCTCGACCCGTTCGATCAGCCGCCGCGTCGCGTCGTCCGCGGCCCGGGTGGCCGCACGGATTAGCCTCACAAACAATCAGTCTGGACCGTTCGGCCGCCTGATCGCCTCACTCTCCGGATTGATACCCCCTCACCCCTGCGGATGAGGTTGCGGCAGCGCGACTTCGAGCGGGCTCAGCCGATCTGCTCGGCGAGGAACTCTTCCCAGGTCCGCGTGCCGAGCTGGGTGCCGTCGAAGGTCATGTTCGCGCCGGCCCGGTACACCTTGCCTGCCTTACCCGGCATCCGCACCGGCAGCAGCGGCCGCCGCTTCCCGGTCGCGTGCAGGTAGACGCGCACCAGCTCGGCCAGCTCATACACCCGCGGCCCGGCCAGATCCGGCACCAGCCCGGCTGGTTCGTCCAGCACCAGTTCGACCAGCCGCGCCGCGACGTCGCGCGAATCGACCGGCTGCAACCGCACCCCGCCCGGAATCGGCACCACCGGCAACTTCGCCAGCGTGCGCACCGCGTTCAACACCAGATCGTGGAACTGCGCGGCGCGCAACGTCGTCCACGGCACCCCCGACCCGGCGATGATCTGTTCCGCCTCCGCCTTGGCCCTGAAGTAGCCCAGCGGGATCGCGTCCGCCGCGATGACCGAGATGTACACGATGTGGCCCACCGCCGCGCGTGCCGCCGCGTCCACCAGATGCGCGGTGGCCACGTCGTCACCCTTCGGTCCGCCCGCGAGGTGCAGCACGGTCTCGACCCCGTCGACCGCGGCCGCCACCCCTTCGCCTTTGAGCAGGTCGCCGGTCACATATTCGATGCCGTCCACCGGCTCGTGCGGGTTGCGGCTCAGCAGCCGCACTTTCGCCCCCGCGGCCACCAGCAGCGGAACCACATGCTGCCCCAACGTGCCGGTCCCGCCGGTAACCAGAATCGTCCCAGTCATTGTCGTTCCCTCTCGTCCCGGGCCGGGAGTCGCCTCCCGGCCACCGCAGCAGCTCTTCACCGATATGACGAAGCAGCGTGCGCGGGTGTGACAATCCGGGGTCGGCCACCTGCTCGTCGACCATGCGGACCTGTTCGATCGGAGCTGGTCGGCCGATACGGTGGCCGCGCCGCAGCCGGGGGAGGAGCCGGCGCGGCTACCGCGGCCGGTCGATTCGATGACGCCGAATCCGGCCGTAATCCATGACGGCCGTTTCGATTTCGTGGTCTGGAACGACGCGTCCGTGCGGTGGTCGGCCGTCGCCCCGGCGACGAGCGGCCGGCCGCCCTCGATAACGACCGGCACCGGATCACCGCCGCGCTGGCGTGATCAGCTACTCGCAGGCCAGGTTTCCTCGATGATCAGCCGGTCGGTGCGCACCGCCGCGGCGTGGTGCTCGGCGACCAGGTCGGGCGGGTAGGTCGGCCACAGGGTGATGGCGCCGCTGGCCTTGTCGATGGTGCTCACCGTGCCGCCGATGGGCAGCGGGCTTGGCGGAGTGCGGGTTTCGGTGGGTGGCGGCGGGGTGAAGATGGCGACGACGACGAAGCAGCTGTCGAATTCGGTGATCCGATTGGTGATCCCGCGTCCGGCGTCGTCGTCGAAGGACAGGTAGCGCTCGGTGAGGCGTTCGGCTTCGGCGAGGGTCACCGGGGTGGTGCACTCGGTCGGGTAAGCATGGATGTCCATGGTGTCGACGGCGGCCACCGGCGGTGGCGCCAACTCCTTTCCGCAATCCTGGTGCCCCACTGTGCCGTACGCGCGCGCGGGTTGTTCGCGTTGTCCGGGATTTGCTGCCGGACGGCGGAGTTTGCCGGTCAGTCGAAGCGCACGGTGGCGAGCATACGGCGCGCGAGGACCTCGGGGTCGGCGTCCCCGGCCAGGCTCGAATTGTCCAGCGCCCCTTCGCGCCACAGCGCGGCGAAACCGTGCACCAGCGACCAGGCGGCCAGCTGCGTGGCCTGCTGTTGCTCAGCGTTGCCGGGAGCGACGACCGACACTCCGGCGCGCAGCGCGGCCGCCGACCGCAGGCGCGCCTCGTCCAGGCGCGGATCGTCGGCGCGTAACAGGCTGTGCCGGAACATCACGTCGAAATGCCCGGGATGCTCGCGCGCGAACCGGATGTAGGCGACGGCGACCTCGCGGAAGTCGCCGGCGGCCTGCGCGAGCTCGGCGCTGAGCAGTTCGAATCCCTCGATGGCCAGCGCGGTCAGCACGCCGGACCGGTCGCCGAAGTGGTGTGCGGGCGCCGCGTGCGAGACGCCCGCCCGCCGGGCCAGTTCGCGCAGGGACACCGCGTCGACGCCGTCGCTCGCGATCTGGTCGGCCGCCG
This sequence comes from Nocardia colli, assembly GCF_008704205.1. Classification (GTDB taxonomy): domain Bacteria; phylum Actinomycetota; class Actinomycetes; order Mycobacteriales; family Mycobacteriaceae; genus Nocardia; species Nocardia colli. The sequence goes on from NZ_VXLC01000037.1 coordinate 84,676, forward strand.
CCGCCAGGATGGTGGCCCGCAGATCGCCGTGGTGATAGCCGCTCTTCGCCATGTCTCGATGGTGCCCGAGAATCTAGCCATTGACAAGTTTGCGGCCTCGTTCTAATCTTTCCACTGTCAAGATTGATCGTTAGAACGTAGGAGACCCTGATGGCACCGCTGGTTGTACTCGCCGTCGTGACCGCACTGGCCCGGCTCATCGGCTGGTTGGCCGGACCCGAATGGCTGGATTCCTGGCCGCACGCCGTGGCACTCGGACTGGCGGCCATGTTCGTGCTGACCGCCAGCGCGCACTTCCTGTCCCCGCGGCGGGAGGCGTTGGTCGCGATGGTGCCGCCGAAACTGCCGAACCCGGCCGCGCTGGTCGCCCTCACCGGCGTCCTCGAACTGGCGGGCGGTGCCGGGCTGCTCATCCCGGCCACCTCGAAGCTCGCCGCCGGCGCACTGATCGTGATGCTGATCTGCTTGTTCCCGGCCAACATTCGAGCCGCGAAGGCGGACCTCGGCATCAAGACCATGCCGCTCCCGCTGCGCGCCGTCGTCCAGGTCGTCTTCCTCGCGGCCCTGGGTGTGGTCCTGTTCGGCTGAACGCACAAAGCCCGCTCCGGCAACGAGAACTGTTGCCAGAGCGGGCTTTGCCGTGTTGTCGTGAGTCCATGGCGAGTCGAGGCCGGCGGTATACCGCTGGAGTGCAGGCAGTGTCGGGTTCCGGGGACCGGCATTGACGACGTGGCTGACCTCTGGACCGGTTGCCTGGTCGGTGATCGGCTACATCGCGGTCATCGTGGGCGGGCGGCTGCTTCTGGTCCGGGACACACTGCTCGACCAGGTGATCAATCGGCTGTTCCTGTGGAGTCTGGCCGGCCTGCTGCTGTACCGGTGCACGCTGACCCCGACCCTCACCGCGCTGGCGAATCAGCTCGCGCTGGGCTGCATCGTGATGACCACGACGTACATGGCCACGATCGCCAGGTCGGCGGAAGTGTCGGCGGACGCCGATCCGGGCGCCGTGTGGCGATACCACCGGGTCCGCAGCCTGATTGCGCTGGCTGCGACGGTGACGATCGTTGTCGCGGGAACGTCGGCCCGCAACGAAGGACGGCTGGTCGCGATGAAACCCGATTGGGAAGGCATCGTCACCGGCATCGCCTTCGGCGTGCCGCTGCTGTGGCACACGGTGCTGTTCAGCCGAGTCGGTGTCCGCGAATTGCGGTCCGGCGATCTGCCCATCTGGGAGCGGATCGTGCTCTACGTCATGGTCGTCGCCACCGCGTACATCTGGGTCGGCCAGGCACTTTCGATCAGCCAGACGTTCACCGGGTGGCCTGCGCTGGGTCCGCAATTGCCGCGGATCGCGGCGATCTTCGCGCTCTGCGTGATCGTCAACGTCACCATCGTCGCCGTCCCGCTGGTCCGGGTCCTCGGCACGAAGGCGGGCCTGGACAGTGCGGCGCGCTCGTGTCGCAGACTGTTGCCGCTATGGCGAGATCTGACTGCGGCGGTGCCCGAGATCGTGCTGTCCCCGGCCGCGCCGCGGCGCGTCGACGCCACGGCACGGCTGCTCCGGATGACCGTCGAGATCCGGGACGCGCTGCTCCATCTCGGACCGTATCTGCCTGCCGCGCCGGGTGTTCCGCGATCTGACCCGGTCAGGAACGTCCAATCTGACTGGACGACAATCACTTACGCGCAACAGCTGGCCCATGCCGCACACGCCAGGAAGAACGGGCTGCGGCCGGTCGGTTCCGGCAATGCGGCGCAGTTGCCGTGGCTCGCCGACGATTTCGACACCGAACTCCGGCAACTACTCGATCTGGCCCGGGTGTGGTCGGCGACAACTCCTTCCGGCTCGCCTACAGCACGGCCTGGGTCTGCGTCACCTTCCCGACCAGCTTGCCTGCGTCATCGCGGATTTCGGTCTCCACCACGATGAACGTGCGCCCGGCGTGCAGCGCGGTCGACGAGGCGGTGGCGTAACCGGAGCGGACCGCCCGGACGAAGTTGGTCTTCGACTCGACGGTGGTGGTGCCCGCCTTGCCCTCGGGCAGGTTCAGGTAGGCGCAGACCGCGCCGGTCGCGTCCGCCAGCGACATCAGCACGCCACCGTGCAGCATCCCGCCCAGGGTGCACAGTGACTCGTCCCAGGCGATCCGGCTGCGCACCACGTCGGGCCCGTGCTCGAGCACCTCGATGCCGAGCCGCTCGGTGAACGGCATGGTCTGGTGGAACAGCTTGGTGCCCGGCTCATCGATCATGGTGGCGATCCTGCCCGATCCGATGCCGCTGGTCGATTACCCGCGAGGTAATCGCTATCGATCAGGCCAGGTGTATCGCTGCGCGGCGTGGGCCAGCACCGCGACGATCGTCAGTGTCGCGACGAATCCACCGACGAACATCACGGCGGTCGGCGAGCCACGGTCCACCACCAATCCGCCGGCCAGCGCACCGAGGGCGAATGTGGCCTGGAACGAGGCGGTGAACAGGACCGAGGCCGCTTCCGGCGCGTGCGGCACCGCCTTGGCGAACCAGGCCTGGGTGGACACCGGTATCGCGCCGTAGCCGATGCCCCAAATGATCAGCAGGACAAACGCTCCCGCCTCCCACCGGCCGAACACCGGCAGCAACAGCATGGCGGCGGCCAGCATCGCCGCGGCGCAACCGAGGGTGGCGTGCGGGCGTACCACGATCGCGGCACCACCGAGGAAGTTGCCGAGAACGCCTGCGGTGCCATAGATCAGCAGTAGCAGTGTGATCATGCCCGGTCCGAGCCGTGGCACCTGTTCGAGGAACGGCGTCACGTAGGTGTACGTGCCGAAATGTGCGAGCACGACGAGAAACGTGGTCAGCAAGGCGAATCGAACATCGATGCCGCGAAGTGACCCGCGCAGCACGGCCGCCCGGGTGACCGTACCGGCTGGCAGCGGCGGCAGGAACGCCATCAGCATGCCGAGCACCACCGCCGTGAGCACCCCGACGACCACGAATGTCATTCGCCACCCGGCGATCTCGCCGAGCAACGTGCCCGCGGGCACGCCGAGCACGGAGCCGAGCGGCACCGACGAGAAGATCACCGCATTGGCCCGGCCCACCGAGGCCTCGGGCACCAGTCGACGAGCCAGCCCGGCGGCGATGGACCAGAAGCCGCCGATGGTCACGCCGACCAGCACCCTGGACGCCAGCACCACCCAGTACGCGGGCGCGACGGCCACCAGTGCATTGGCCAGCACGAGCAGAAACATAAACAGGCACAACATGATTCGCCGGTCTATCCGGCCGGTGGCGACGGTGGCCGGCGGCGCGGTGACGGCGGCGACCAGACCGGGCATGGTCATCATCAGCCCGGCCATGCCGTCGGAGACGGTGAAGTCGGCGCCGATCGAGGTGAGCAGGCCGATCGGCAGGATCTCGGTGGTGACGATGGCGAAGATCGCGATCATCACCGAGACGACGGCCAGCCAGCCGGTCCGGCGGCCGCGGATGGGTGCGGGAGTAGTGCGAAGTGTGGACACACCGGCCAGTTCAGCAGCGGTGCGGCGGCCGATCCGGCGGGTTTACGCCACCACCGTATCGAGGGCGAAAACCCGCTCAGCCGCGTCCGGCGCGCATCGGGGCGAGGAATTCGGCGTTCGTCTCGGACTTGCGCAGTCCTTCGAGGAGCAGGTCGAGGGCCTGCTGATTGTCCAGTGTGGCAAGGGTTTTGCGCAGGGTGTGGGTCGCGGCCAACTCGTCGGGGCCGAGCAGCAGTTCGTCCTTGCGGGTGCTGGACTGGCCGATATCGACGGCGGGGAAGACCCGGCGGTTGGCGGCGCCGCGGTCGAGTTTGAGCTCGGCGTTGCCGGTGCCCTTGTACTCCTCGAAGATCACCGTGTCGGCCAGCGAACCGGTTTCCACCAGCGTGGTGGCGATGATGGTGAGCGAGCCGCCGTTCTCGATATTGCGGGCGGCGCCGAGGAAGCGCTTGGGCGGGGCGAGCGCGGAGGCCTCCACGCCGCCGGACAGGACTCGGCCGGAACCGGGACCGGCCAGGTTGTAGGCGCGGGCGAGGCGGGTGAGCGAATCGAGCAGGACGACGACGTCGCGGCCCATTTCGACGAGTCGTTTGGCGTGTTCGATGGCCAGTTCGGCGACCGCGATGTGTTCGCGGGCGGGCTGGTCGAAGGTGGCGGCGGCGACGTCGGCGGGGACGGCCCTGGTGAGGTCGGTGACCTCCTCGGGGCGCTCGCCGACCAGCACGAGCATCAGTGCGCATTCGGGGTGGTTCTTCGCGATGCCGTGCGAGATGGCTTGCAGTACAGAGGTTTTGCCTGCTTTGGGCGGTGCGACGATCAGGGCGCGCTGCCCCTTGCCGATCGGCATGACGAGGTCGGTGACGCGGGTGGTCATGGCGTGCTGTTCGGTTTCCAGCCGCAGGCGTTCGTTGGGGTAGATGGGCACCAGGTCGGCGAAGGCGGGGCGGTTGCGGATCTTGTCCGGGTGCTGCCCGTTGACGGTGCCGACGGTGCGCAGAGGCGCGGGTTTGCCGTTGTTGTCTGCGGATTGCGTTGTGCCGGTGAGGAAGTCACCTCGGCGCAGTTTGTGTTCGCGGATCAGGCGCTGCGGCACGGCGATATCGTCCGGGCCGGGCAGGTAGCCGTCCAGGCGCAGGGTGCCGCGATTGTCGGTGAGGTCGAGGATGCCGGTGACGGTGCGGGCCGGTGGTGCTTCGGCCGCTCTGTCATCGGTGTCGATGTCGTTGATTGTGTTGGTGTTCATGGGATTTCCTTCTGGGGAGTGAGTTTTGGGTACGGCGAACGGCCGTGAATGCGACGGCATGATGCACGTCGCGGGGTAGGGATCCTCGGGGTATTCCGGAACGGTTCTGTCGACCGGGTCGGAAGGGGGATCTCGAAATTCTTGTGGGAGAACTACCTACATCCACAAGGAGAAGACGTGGCCGAGAGTACAGGTTCGATCATCGGCGCGCAATGGTCTCGGTCAGCTCAACGACCGTCGTCGCAGAAGTATTCCCTGGAATGCCGGTAACGACGAGAAGGCCCGGCAGGCGACGAAGAGTCACCTGCCGGGCCTCGGCGGTTATCGGTGTTGCTTACCCGTAGACCGAGCTGAAGAACTGAACCGCGCTGGCGATGCCGACCGGGACGCCGAGCAGGATCATGCCCGCCGCGGCACCGAGCGCGATGCCGACGCCGGCGCCCGCGATGCACAGGCCGATCGGGCCGGCGAAGAACGTCGGCACCACGAGCGGCGCGCCGATGATCGCACCCGCGACACAGCCGAGGACGCCGCCGACGAGCGTGCCGACCAGCGTGCCGATGGCGGTCGCCAGGCCGAACTGGGTGGCGGCCGTGCTCAACGCGGTGTTGAAGTCGACGCCCGCGACATCCTTGGCCGCGACCGGCTGGAGCATCGTGGCGGGGTGTGCGTCCGCCGCGTCGGTGCTCGGCGTGAAAGTGGCGGTGTTGCCGTCGATCTGGGCCGCGATCGGCCATTCCAGGCCGTCTTTGAGATAAGTCAGCGGCATGCCAGCAACCAGGTTGCCCTGATTATCCAGAACCTGGAATTGCGTGCCCTGTGTCGTCAACGACCCGGCGTCGGTCTTCAGCACGACCGATTTGTCGACCACATTCGCGGTGTAGTGGATGCCGGGCAGAATGTCGGTCTGCACGGTCGACCCCGGGACGGGGGCCGGTGCGGCAGGCTCTGCGTAGGCGGTGCCACTTGTGATCCCGACAGCCGCGATAACCAGCGTGGACGCGGCAGCGAACTTCTTGACCCTCATACTTTTCAAACACTTTCCTCAGCAGGAGCACCGTCGGCACTTCGGGGAGCACGAGCCGGCGCGGCCCATCGTTACGAACCTGTGCAAAGGCTCGTCGCACTTTATTGCGAACGTGTAACAGGAGGCGCTAGGGAAACGTCAATTAGAAGTTGAATGTGTTAAAGAAACATAAAATCGGACATTTGGCTAACTTTTAGCATCCGATAATGTGGCGCGCGACACTCTATTTGTTATTTATGCCGAGCGGCCGAGCGGCCGCGACTCAGCTGATGCGCGCGACGATCGCGCCCGGCAATACCGGCAGCACCCGATCCAGCACGCGCCACGGCCACGCCGGCACGCATGCCCGCCGCTGTTCCTTCTCGATCGCGCCGACCATCGCGGCCACGCCCTTGTCCAGCGGCGCCACCAAGCGTGCATCGCCCGCCTTGGCGGCCATATCGGTGGCGATGAACCCCGGCAGCAGCGTGGTGACCGCGATCGGCGACTTCGCCAGTTCGGTGCTCAGCGCCTGCCCGAGCGCGGCCAGCCCCGCCTTGCTCGCCGAGTAGGCGGCCTTCTTGCCCGGCAACCCGCGCACCGCGCTCATCGAGGACACCAGCACCAGATGCCCGGCGTTCTGCTCGCGGAAGATCTCCAGCGCCGCCTCGGCCTGCGCCAGCGCGCTGACGAAATTGGTTGTCGCCGTGGCGATATTGGCGCGCGCCCGGCCGGTGCCGAGCACCGCGCCCTTGCCCAGCCCCGCATTGACGATGACCCGGTCCAGCCCGCCGAGCTCGGCGCGCAACTCGCCGAAGACCCGCGGCACGGCTTCGTGCTCGTCCACATCGAGCGCGCGCACCGCGACCGTGATGCCGGGATGCGCCGCGACGAGCTCGTCCCGCAGCTCTTCGAGCGCGGTCAGCCGGCGCGCGCACAACGCGAGGTCGCGGCCCTTGCTCGCGAAGTCGCGGGCCATCGCGGCGCCGAGGCCCGCGCTCGCGCCGGTGATCAGAATCTTGGTCCTCGTCATGGGGCCTGACCCTAGCGAGGCGCCGGCGTCAGCCGCCGAACGATCCCGTGCGCGGCGGCGGGGGCAGCAGCCGCCACGCGCCGCAGTTGGTGGTCTTGAAGCCCACGTCGGTCGGCTTGATCTCCACCCGGATCGGGCCGTGCCGGGTGAAGTTGTTGCCGATGATGTATTCCATCTCGGTGTTGTCGCCCTCGACCTTCCAGAGCCTGCGCCAGTCGCAGCCGTAGGCCGGGTCGGGCGTGCCGGGGGCCTCCCAGACGCCCGGGAAGATGTCGACGCCCACCAGATAGACGCCGTCTCCGGGCATGGTGTTCGCGGGTTCGGCGGCCGCGGTCCCGGCGCCGAGCAGGGTGGTCGCGGACGTCAGGGCGCCGGCGATGAGCAGCGTGCTTGCGCGCATGGCGATGTTCTCCTCGAATCGTGCGGCAACCGCCGCGCAGCGGCTGACCAGGGAGATCCCCGAAATCTCCGGGCCAAGATCTACCAGAGGACCCGGCCGGATGTGCCGCATTCCACATTTCTTGTGTGGATGCATTACCAAATCGCGCACGATGTTGTCATCGGTCGAGTCGGCCGCGATATCCGAGGTATGACATGTGCTCGGTTGGAGTCCGTCCGGACGGTTCGACGTTCCCCGTCGTGCGGCACGCAGTGCGCGGGCCTGTGCACCGATGCCGGGCTGGCCGCGGTGCTGGCCACCGATCGAGCCCTATTGCATTGGCGGGCAATGCATGCGCTGGGCGATAGCGGACTTGCCGAGCAGGCCGTGCAGGAGTCGCTGCTGCGCGCGTGGCGTTCCTGCGGATTCTTCGATGCGACCAAGGGCAGCGTGCGGACCTGGCTGCTGGCTATCCTGCGCAACGTCATCATCGACATGGTCCGGGCGCGGGCCGCCCGGCCGGGGGACACCGGCTGGGACGAGGTCGGCGAGCTCAGCGACGTCCGCTACGCCCATCCCGACTTCGCCGACGGCCTGATCGACGGACTGCTGGTCGCGGAGCTGCTGGCACTGCTGCCCGAACCGCAGCGGGAGGCGGTGATCGAGGTGATCCTGCGCGATCGCGCCTATCAGGAGGTGGCCGACGACATCGGCGTCCCGGTCGGCACGGTGAAGACGCGGGTGCACTATGCCCTGCGTTCGCTGCGCCGGCTGCCACGCGGCGCCTGATTGCCGGTGAACACACCGCAGCAGCGGTAACGGTTGGATAACTGGGGTTGCTATGCTGGTGCTCGCGTTGCGAGAGTGAACCACTGGGTTTGGTGTTACTAATGGGAAGGGAGGGGTGCCCTGTCCCGGGGCACCGACCGAACATGAAGCAGCCAAGCATCATCAGGGCCGGAATCTGTTCCGCCGTCACGGCCGCGGTCACGGTGACGCTGTCCGGGTTCGTGCCGGTCACCGCTATGGCCGAGCCGGCGCAGCCGGACCTGGCGACCAAGCTCGCAGGCAAGACCGTGTTCCTCGACCCCGGCCATCAAGGACCCGGCCACAGCGAGAACGTGGCCAAACAGGTCAGCGACGGTCGCGGCGGCACGAAGGACTGCCAGACCACCGGCATGGTCACGGTCAACGGCGTCCCCGAGCACACCATCAACTGGAACGTGGCGCAGTTGGTGAAGACCGCGCTGGAGCAGTTCGGCGCGCAGGTGAAGTTGAGTCGCCAGGATGACCAGGGCTGGGGCGGTTGCGTCGACGACCGCGCCAGGGCCGCCAACGAGTCCGGTGCTGCCGTCGCGGTGAGCATTCACGCCGACAGTGCGCCCGCCGACCAGCGCGGCTTCCATCTGATCGTGCCCGAGCTGCCGATCCCCGACGCGACGATCAACGCGATCCAGTCCAATGCCGGGCTGGCCGCGTCCACGGCGATGCGCGACGCCTACCTGGGGGCCGGGTTCGTCCCGGCGCCGTACGCGAGCGCGGATGGCTTGATGCCGCGCCGCGACATCGCCGGACCCGCGCTCACCGCGGTGCCGGACGTGTTCATCGAGATGGGCAACGGGGCCAACGCCGAGGACGCGGCCATGCTGGAGAGCAAGGAAGGGCAGCTCAAGCACGCCGTCACCATCACGACCGGACTGGTCGGGTATCTGCTCGGCGCGCATTCGGTGACGCCGAATGTGAGCGGCGAGCAGCCCGCCGCGGCGCCACTGCCGCAGCAGCATCCGGCCGCGGATCCGGCCGTGCCGCAGGCGCAGGCAGCGCCGCAGGTCCAGCCGAATTCTTCGCCGTTGCCGCAGCATCCGGCGTCGACCGAGCCGCCGGCGGGTGCGACGGCACCGCAGGCGTTGGCCGAGCCGCAGATCCAGGCACCGCTGAATACGGCGCCGCTGCCGCAGCGTCCGGCGTCGACCGAGCCGCCGGCCGGTGCTTCGGCACCGCAGCTCCAGTCGAATACGCCGCAGTTCCAGCCGAATCCGGCGTCGACCGAGCCGCCGGCGGGCGCGACCGCACCGCAGGCGCTGAACACCCCTCAAGGTCAAGCTCAGCAAGGG
>NZ_VXLC01000038.1 GCF_008704205.1 Nocardia colli
CGCGACCGCACCGCAGGCGCTGAACACCCCTCAAGGTCAAGCTCAGCAAGGGCAAACCGCGCCGCAGGGCCAGTCCTCACCCTTCACCCAGCAGGGGCAGACTGCCCCGGACGCCCCGGCCTGGCCGGGCACCCAGCAGTCACCCGGTGCGCAGCAGAGTCTGCCGGGCAGCAAGACGGTGCCGGGCGAGTCGAGTGACATGCAGTCCGTCCGCGAGATCATGGATATGGTCCTGACCCTGCTGATGCCGCTGGCGAAGTCCCTCGGCGTGGACAACAACATGGTCACCGCCGAGCTGATCAATCTCGCCTACGCGTTGGCGGCCAAGTTCATCGCCCCGGCCAAGTAGGCGCCGTCGCACGCCCGAACGTCACCCTCGGCGAGGGTGACGTTCGGCGTTTCCCGGGCCCTTGCGCGGCCCAGTATGGTGGTCGGCGTGGCTGACCGGATTCCTGTTGTGATCGTCGCGGGGTTTCTCGGTTCCGGGAAAACAACGCTGCTCAACCACCTGTTGCGCAACAGCCGGGGCACCCGGATCGGCGTGGTGGTCAACGACTTCGGCGCGATCAATATCGACTCGATGCTGGTCGCCGGGCAGGTCGACGCGATGGTCTCGCTCGGCAACGGCTGTGTCTGCTGCGCCGTGGACGTCAGCGAGCTGGACGACCTGTTCACCCGGCTCGCGCAGCCGCGGGCCAAGATCGACGTGATCGTGGTCGAGGCGAGCGGCCTGGCCGAGCCGCGCAACCTGATCCGGATGGTGGTCGGCAGCGACAACCCGCGCATCCGCTACGGCGGCCTGGTCGAGGTGGTCGACGCCGAGCAGTTCCCGGCGAGCAGCGCGCGCCATCCCGAGCTGACCACGCATCTGCGGCTGGCCGATCTGGTCGTGGTCAACAAGGCCGACCGGGTGCCGGACGCGCAGCTCAGCGCCCTGCGGCGCGACATCGCGGAGCTGATCGGGCAGGTGCCGGTGTACGCGACCACGCACGGCCGGCTCGAGCCCGGCCTGCTGTTCGACGAGCCGCTGCACGAAACCCCGCGGGTCGCCGAGCAATTGAGCTTCGACGAGCTGCTCGACCACCACGATCACGACCACACCGAGCACCGTCACCTGCACGACGACTACCTCAGCGTCTCGTTCACCAGTGCCGAGCCGCTGGACCCGCGCGGGCTGATCGGTTTCCTGGAGGACCCGCCGCCGGGTCTGTTCCGCGCCAAGGGTTTCGCGGCCTTCGCGGTCGCGGACGAGCGCCGCAAGTTCGTGCTGCACCTGGTCGGCCGTCACCTGGTGTTCGAGCCGGCGAACTGGGCGCGCGGCGAATCCCGCACCACCCAGCTGGTGCTGATCGGCGCGGGCATGGACGCCGAGGTGGCGACGAAACGGTTGCAGGACACCGTGCACCTCGACGCGGACCCGCTCGACCCGCAATCCATGCTCGGCGTGTGGCGCTACACGCCGCACTGAACTCACCGATCCCGCCGGCTTCGCTCCCCGAGCAACCAATGTGGCGCGTTCGGCCCAAAACTGGCGCGTTCGGTGCTAGCGGCGGCGACGGGCGGACATGAGACTGTCCTGGTGCCCGCCGCGTCGGCACGTGCGCAATGCTGCGAACAGGTCGCGCGTGGTGTCGGGTCGGCGCACCGATTCAAGATCGAGAAGATTCGTTCTGCGACCGATGGGAGTTTTCCATGTCAGATTCGCTGGAGAGCGCCACCGAGTACGTGATCGAAGTGCTGGAGGCCAAGGGCACCGCCACGCGCTACGACTTCGACGTGCCCGGCATCGTGGCGGAGTCGCATGCCATCGCCAATGGCTGGGATTTCCGCGCGATCGAGGACGCCACGTTCTGGGGGATCGTGGCGCGTTTCCTCAAACAGTGAGGCGTCAGTCGAAGCGAGCGGTTTGCTGGCCGCGGGGCGCGACCGTCCAGCGCCGGGCGGCGCGGCGCATCGAGCCCGCGTCGGAGTAGCCGAGCAGCTCGGCCTGCCGTGAGCGGCTGAGCGGACCGCCGGAGCTGGCCTCGGTCAGCCGGGCCGTGCGCGCCCGATCCAATTCCCGCCGCCAGGTGGTGCCCGCCTCCATCAACCGGCGTTGCAGCGTGCGCGGACTGGTGGCCAGCCTGCGCGCCACCTGATCCAGCGAGACGTCACCGGTCTTCATCGCCTCGGCCAGCGCCGCCGCGACCCGTTCCGGCCACGCCGTGGCCAGCGACGGCGGGGGCGGCAACGCCTCGGCAAGCGGCTGCAAGATCGCGGCCAGCACCGGATCGCTGGTGGTCAACGGCAGATCCATGTCGCCGGCGCGAAACACCATCGCGTCCGCCGGTGCGTCGAATTCGATCGCCGCGGTGCCGAACACCTCGACGAACGTCTCCACCTTGACCGGCGCGGACTGGCGCAGCGAGATCCGCAGCGGAATCACCGGCTCGCGCACCACCCGCCGGGCCCGGCTGAGTACGGCGGCCAGACCCCACAGCTGGGTGAGGTCGCGGCCGCGGCCCTCGCCGCGGATCATGTCGAGGTACAGCGTCACCTCGCCGTCGCGCTCGGCGACCAGGTCGAAGCGATGATTGGTGGTGACCGCGGTGACGTACGGCCCGCAGGTCGCCAGGCCCGCGCCGAGGGTGGGCGCGGTGGAGAACAGATAGTCGTAGAGCCCCAGGGTGGGGAGCTGGTAGCGCCGGGCCACGTTCAGTGCGACGTCCGGGTCGCCGAGCCCGTGCTCGCCGAGTTCCCACAGCCGGGAGAAGGTGTGGCTCGGCAGGTGCACGTCGTCGCCGGCCATCGTCCACTCGGGCAGCCCGGTCTCGCGGATCAGCCGATCGCGATCGAGACCGGCCGCGCTGAGCTGAGAGATGACGAACCGGTGCAGCAAAACCTGATCGGTACCCATCGCGTCCTCCCGCGCCTCCGGCGAACTGCGTGTGCGCACACGCTAACGCCGGCGTGTTGATTCGTCATGGGGTTCTTGTCACGCTTCGGTTAACCGCAGGCATTGACCCATTCGGACAGGCCGTCGGCGAACAGCTGTCGCTTCCAGATCGGCACCTCGTGCTTGATCCGGTCCACCAGCTCGGCGCAGGCGGTGAACGCCTCGGCCCGGTGCGCGGCGGCGACCGCGACGACGATCGCGTCGTCGCCGATGGTCAACTCGCCGATCCGGTGCACGGCGGCGACCGGCAGGCCGGCCGATTCGGCCAGTTCGGCGCAGACCTTGCGCAGGAAACGCTCGGCCTCCGGATGCGCCGAGTACTCCAGCGCGGACACGGCCTGCCCGCCGTCGTGGTCGCGGACCTTGCCGGTGAACACGACGACGGCCCCGTAGTGCGGCCCGGTCACCGCGGCCTCGACCGCGGCGGCGTCGAGCGGCTGGTCGCTGACCCGGGCCAGCCGGACGGTGGGTTCAGTGGTGGTCATGGTTTCCGCCTCCGGCAACTTGGGCGAGCAGATGGTCGAGCAGCGGTTCGAGCACCGCGATGCCGTCCTTGACCCCGCCGGGGGAGCCGGGCAGGTTCACGATCACCGACCGGCCGGCCAGCCCGGCCACCCCGCGACTCAGGGCGGCTAGCGGGAACTTTGCCGTGCCGCGCTGGCGGATGGCCTCGGCGACGCCGGGCAGCTCCCGGGTCAGCACAGCGAGGGTGGCCTCCGGGGTGGCGTCGGTGGGGGAGGCGCCGGTGCCGCCGGTGCTGATCACCAGCGACGGCTCCAGGCGCAACGCGTCGGCCAGGCCGACGGTGATGTCGGCGTCCGCGTAGACCAGCGGGCCGCGCACCGAAAAGCCTAGTCCGGCAAGCCATTCGGTGAGGACCGGGCCGGTGGTGTCGATCCGGGTGCCTGCGGCGGCGCCGGTGGAGGCGACGAGGACGACGGCGGTCGCGCCGGGAAGGTGTTCCTGCGGTGCGTGCTCCGCCTCGGCCGCGGGTTCGCTTGGCGCCGAGTGTGTTCCGGCGGTGGGTTCGGTTGCGGCGCTCGCATGGTGGTGCCCGTGGGCCGCTTTGTGGTGTGCGCCGGCATCAACGGCGGTGGACTCGTTGCCGTCCGCAGCCTCCGGCCGCACCCAATGCCCGTGCTTCCCACCTTCTTTGGTGATCAGCCGCACCCCGTTGAGCGTCGCCGCCGGATCGACCGCCTTCACCATGTCGTGCAACGTCAACCCCGCGACCGCCACCGCGGTCAGCGCTTCCATCTCGACCCCGGTGGGCCCCTTGGTCTTCGCGGTCGCCTCGATGGTGACGGTGTCGGCGGTGAACCCGAATTCGACCTTCACCGAAGACAAGGCGAGCTGATGGCACAGCGGGATCAGCTCCGAGGTCTTCTTCGCCCCGGCGATGCCCGCGATCCGCGCGGTGGACAGCACGTCGGCCTTGGGCATGTCGTCGGCCCGCACCAGCGCGACCACCTCGGTGGTGGTCAGCAGCTCACCCGCCGCCACCGCGATCCGGGTGGTGTCGGACTTGGCGCTGACATCGACCATGCGGGCGCGGCCCTCGCCGTCCACATGGGACAACTCACTCATCGAATACTCCTGGGAAGGAACGGATCACAGCGACCACACTCGCACGACCGCGCCGGCGGGCAGCGAGGTGACCTCGGCCGGAATGTCGATCAGCACGTCCGCCCAGGCCATCCCGGCGACCAGATGCGATCCGGGCCCGGACACCACCTCCACCGCCTCCGGATGCCGGTGCAGCGCAGGCCGATCGCCGTGTGTCGCGCGAATCAGCTTGCCGCGCAGGAACTGCCGCTTGCCGTGCGGCGAGCGGGCCACCTCGTTGCGCAGCGGCAGTTCGTAGCTGTCGACATGCGGGAGCCCGGCCAGCGCGCGCAGCATCGGCCGCGCGAACACCTCGAACGACACCATCGTGCTGACCGGATTACCCGGGAAGCTGAGCACTGGAACCCCGTCGACGACGGTCAGCCCCTGCGGTCCGCCCGGCTGCATCGCGACCGACCCGAACACCCCGCCGAGCGGCCCGAGCACGTCCTTGACCACCTCGAAGTCGCCTTTGGACACCCCGCCGGAGGTGAACACGACATCGGCGGATCCGGTCGCCTCGGCCAGCAGCTCGCGGAACTCGGCCGGATCGTCGGTGCTGTGCGCGACCGAGACGACGCCGACCCCGTTCGCGGCGAGCGCGGCGGCCAGCGCGATGCCGTTGGAGTTGTAGATCTGGCCGGGTCGCAGCGTGCTGCCCGCCGGGACCAGTTCGTCGCCGGTGGTGATCACCGCCGCCCGGACCTGGTGGAACACCGGCACACTCGGCAAACCGACCGCGGCGAGCGCCGCGATGTGCCGCGGTTCCAGCGTGGTGCCCGCGGGCACGAGCAGGTCGCCGGTCCGCACGTCGGTGCCCGCCTCACGCACGAATTCGCCTGCGCTGCGGCCACGTTCGATGGTGACGGTGCCGTCGCCGGCGCGCACGTCCTCCACCGGAACCACGCAGTCCGCGCCGGGCGGGATCGGCGCGCCGGTCATCACCTTGATCGCGGCGCCGGGCGGCAGCGGCGTCTGCCCGGCATTGCCCGCCGCGACGACCCCGGCCACCCGCAGCGTCACCGGCGCGACCACCACCGACGCGGCCCGCACCGCGTAACCGTCCATCGCCGAATTGCGGAACACCGGCAGATCGACCGGGGAGCGCAGGTCCTCGGCGAGCTGCCGGCCGAGGGCCTCGGGCACCGAGACGTGTTCGAGCGGGCGCGCGGCGAGCGGGCGCAGCAGCTGTTCGATGCTGTCTCGGTAGTCGTCGACGGGCCGGGCCGAGACGCTGGCGGGCCGAGGGTTCATGGCAGCCAGCCTAACCGCAGCTGATCGAGGTCAATCGTCCGTCCGGCTTGTGTGAACCTCACAATCTCACGGCGCGCGCGGTGCGCTATTCCGTACCTTCCGCGACTGACCAACGACGGGCGGAGGTCATAATGGACAGGTGACTCTGGTCGAGATGGGGATACCTGCCGTGCGTTCCGGGCGTCCCTCGCTCGACGGCCGCCCCGATACGCCGTTCCTGCTGGACCGATTCGGGCGGGTGGCCCGCGATCTGCGCGTCTCCATCACCGAGAAGTGCTCGCTGCGCTGCACGTATTGCATGCCCGAGGAGGGTCTGCCCGCGATTCCGCAGCACGAGCTGCTGACCGTCGAGGAGATCGTCCGCCTGGTCGGCATGGCGGTGCGCGAGCTCGGCATCGAGGAGGTCCGGTTCACCGGCGGTGAGCCGTTGATGCGCCGCGATCTCGAGCGGATCATCGCCGGTTGTCACGAACAGGTACCGAATACGCCGCTGGCGATGACCACCAATGGCGTCGGACTCGAGCACCGCGCCCGCGGGCTCGCCGCCGCCGGACTGCACCGGGTGAACGTCTCGCTGGACACCGTCGACCGGGCGGGTTTCGCCAAGCTGACTCGCCGCGATCGGCTCGACTCGGCGCTGGCCGGCATCCGGGCCGCCCGCGACGCCGGGCTCGCGCCGGTCAAGGTGAACGCCGTGCTCATGCGTGAAACCCTTTCCGGCGCAGCGGATCTGCTCCAATGGTGCCTCGACGAGGACTGCGAACTGCGGTTCATCGAGGAGATGCCGCTCGACGCCGACCACGAATGGGCCCGCACCAACATGGTCACCGCCGCCGAGCTCCTCGACGTGCTCGGCACCCGGTTCGAGCTCACCGCGGCCGGTCGCGACGATCCCGCGGCCCCGGCCGAAACCTGGCTGGTCGGCGGCGGACCCGCGACCGTCGGCATCATCGCGTCGGTCACCCGCAAGTTCTGCGACACCTGCGACCGCACCCGCCTGACCGCCGACGGCATGCTGCGCTCCTGCCTGTTCAGCGACCAGGAGTACGACCTGCGCCAGGTGCTGCGCTCCGGCGCCGGCGACGCCGAGCTGGCCACCCTGTGGCGCGGCGCGATGTGGAACAAATGGGCCGGTCACGGCATCGATGTGGAGGGGTTCGTCCCGCCGGAACGCACAATGGGAGCCATCGGTGGTTGAGATCCGCTACTTCGCCGCCATCGCCGACGCCGTCGGCAAGGACCGCGAGACCCTCGACCTCCCGGCCGGCGCCACCGTCGCCGACCTGCGCTCGTCCCTGTCCGCCGCGTACGGCCCCGGCCTGGCGAAGATGCTCTCGGTCTGCGCCTACCTGGTCGGCGACGAACTGACCCGCGACCCGCACGCCGCGCTGACGCCCCGCGTGGACGTGCTGCCGCCCTTCGCCGGCGGCTGACGCGGCGCGACTTCCGCCTCGCCCCGCTCCGTCGGCCGAAAGCGGTCTGCCTCGGCGGTGTTGACCGGGGCAGCGCCACAGGTTCGTCCGCCGATCGTCCCGGCCGCGATGAATCGGGACGATCGGCGGCCCCACTCGGAGTAGAAAAGAATTCGCGGCGGCGTAGAGAAACTCCCGCGGCGTTCGTCGTCTGGGTAGGGAAGGGTATCGGGCTCTTCCATTCGAGGAAGGTGGCGACCATGCACTACTTGGCGACGATTGTGGGAAACGGGCAGACGGCCGCGCCCGGGACGCCGGAGTTCACCGAGGGGGTGGCGAAGTACGCGGCCTTCCAGGAGGCGGCGGGCGCGGCGATCGCCGGTGGTGCGGCGTTGTTCCCGTCGGCCACGGCGATCAATGTCCGGCGCAGCGGGGATCAGACGTTGGTCAGCGACGGGCCGTACACCGAGCAGGCCGAGGTGGTCACTGGGTTCTATGTATTCGACGCGCAGGACCTGGATGAGGCCATCCAGCTTGCGCGCGGGATACCCGCGGCCGCGCGCGGTGCGATCGAGGTGCGCCCGCTGGCGATGTGGGGGCCGCACGGCGTCCCGGCCGCCGATTGGTGGCTCGCGCTGCTGTGGGAGCGGCAGTCGGACGTGCTCGTGCCGGGCACGCCGGACTGGGAGAAGATGGCGCTCGAACACGGGCAGTTCGCGGAAAAGGTGGGCGACGCGATCCGCGGCGGCGGAGCCTTGCAGCCGCCGGACACCGCGACGACCGTCCGGGTGCGCGACGGGCAGTTGCTGCTCACCGACGGGCCGTTCACCGAGGGCGCCGAGGTGGTCGACGGACTCTACGTTTTCACCGCGGCGAGCCCGGCCGAGGCGACCGAGATCGCGGCTCAGATCCCGCGCGGTCCGCAGGGCCGTTCGGAGCTTCGCCGCATCGTCGACGTCGGCTTCTGACCGTGCCGGGCCCGGCCATCGACGCCGTTTACCGCGCCGAATTCGGCCGGGCCCTGGCCACGGTCGCCCGGCTGGTCGGCGACATCGGGCTGGCCGAGGACGCGGTGCAGGAGGCGTTCGCCGACGCGTTGCGCACCTGGCCGGAACGCGGGGCGCCGGCCAATCCCGGGGCCTGGATCACCACCGCGGCCCGCAACCGCGCGCTGGACCGGCTGCGGCGCGAGTCGGCCAGGAGCGGTAAGGAGCAGGACGCGGTCCTGCTGACCGGGCCGAGCGAGGAGATCGACATGTCGCCGGTAGCCGATGACCAACTGCGGATGATCTTCACCTGCTGTCATCCGGCGTTGTCGCCGGAATCCCAGGTGGCACTGACGCTTCGGCTGGTGTGCGGGCTGCGGACCGCGGAGATCGCCAGGGCCTTCCTGCAACCGGAACACACAGTGGCCCAACGGCTTACCCGGGCGAAGGCGAAGATCCGCCAGGCCGGTATCCCGCTGCGGGTGCCGCCTGCGCCGCTGTTGCCGGAGCGACTGCCCGCGGTACTGGCGTGCATCTATCTGGTCTTCACCGAAGGCTACTTCGCGACGTCGGGCCCGGCCGCGGTCCGGGATGAGCTGTGCGACGAGGCAATTCGGCTCGGCAAGCTGCTGTGCGCGCTGCTGCCCGACGAACCGGAGGCGCGGTCGCTGCTGGCGCTGATGCTGCTCAACGACAGCCGGCGCGCCCAACGGCGAAGTGCGGAAGACGAATTGGTGCCGATCGAGGAGCAGGATCGCAGCGCGTGGAATCGGGCGCAGATCGAATCGGGACTGCGCTGCCTGATCTCCGCCGCCGCGCAGGGCCGGGGCCCATATCTCGCCCAGGCGCGGATCGCCGGCGCCCACGCCATCGCTCCCACGTGGGAGCAAACAGACTGGGCCGCAATAGTTTCCGGCTACGACGAGCTGCGCACCTACTCCGACTCGCCGGTCATCCTGGTGAATCGCGCTATCGCCGTGGGGTTTTTGCGCGGTTTCGACAGCGGGCTCGCCGCTCTCGACGAGGTCGCCGACCATCCGCGCCTGGCCGCTTCGCATCTCGTCGCCGCGACCCGCGCCGATCTTCTCCGCCGCGCGGGACGCTATCCGGAATCGGCTACGCACTACCGCATCGCGCTCGACCGCGCGTCCAACGAGCAGATCCGCCGCTTCCTGTCCCGCCGCCTCGCGGAGGTCACGGCGGGGTGAGTGTGCGGGCGGATTGCCCGCCCCGGCAACGCATTTCCCCACTACAACTGGGGTTTCATCGAGGCGACACCCCGCTTTAACCTCCGAGCCATCGGGATTCATCCGTCCCTTTGGAGGAGCTGACTATGCCCCGAATCTTCCGCAGTGCCACCGCCGGTCGCGTGATCGCCACCGCCGCCGCGCTGCCTCTCGCGCTCTCCCTCGCCGTCGCGGGATCCGCGTACGCCGACCCCAGTCCGCCGCCAGGGCGCCTGGCCGACTCGATCAAGGCGCCCGCCGTCAAGCAGCATCTGGAGAAGTTCCAGTCGATCGCCAATGCCAACGGCCGCACCCGGGCCGCAGGCACCGCGGGCTACGACGCCTCCCGCGATTACGTAGCCGGCGAACTACGCCGCGCGGGCTACCAGGTTACGTTGCAGCCGTTCACTTTTCAGTCCTTCCGGGAACGGTCGACGGCGATCCTGGAGCAGGTCTCGTCCGCCCGGACGGCCTACAAACCGACCGCGCCGGACCGCGGTCAGCTCGGTGACTTCGCCACCCTGACCTATTCGGGTTCGGGCGAGACGAAGGCGACGGTGCAGGGTGTCGACCTCACCCTGTCGCCCCGCTCGGAGGCGAACGGTTCGACCTCCGGCTGCGAGGCCGCGGACTTCGCCAAGTTCACTCGCGGCAATATCGCGCTGTTGCAACGCGGTACGTGCACGTCGGCGGACAAGGCCCGAAACGCCCAGGCCGCAGGCGCATCCGGCGTGATCATCTTCAACGAGGGCCAGCCCGGCCGCACCGACGCCTTCGCCGAGCCGCTCGACGAGACCGGCATCACCGTGCCGGTGGTCGCCACGAGCTTCGCCGTCGGCAAGGATCTGGCCAAGGCGGACACGGTGGTCCGGCTCAAGACCGACACCGAGGCCCTCCCCGCCACCACGCACAACGTGATCGCGGATTCCCCGCAGGGCAACCCGGACAAGGTCGTCATGGCCGGGGCACATCTGGACTCGGTGCGCGCCGGGCCGGGCATCAACGACAACGGTTCCGGCAGTGCCGGTCTGCTCGAGGTCGCCTTGCAGATGGCCACGACCACCCCGAAGAACAAGGTCCGCTTCGCCTGGTGGGGCGCCGAGGAACTCGGCCTGGTCGGCTCCAAGTACTACGTGGCGAACCTGTCCGCGGCCAACCGGGACAAGCTCGAGCTCTACCTCAACTTCGACATGATCGGCTCGCCGAACTACGCCTACAAGATCTACAACGGCAGCCAGGGCCCGACCGGTTCCGCGCAGATCGAGCAGGACTTCAACCGCTACTTCGACTCGAAGGGCCTGCGGCACAACCGCGCGGCGCTCGACGGCCGCTCGGACTACGGCGCGTTCATGCGGGCCGGGATCGCGGTCGGTGGCTTGTTCACCGGTGCCGAGGGCATCAAGACCAGCCAGGAAGCGCAGTGGTTCGGTGGCCAGGCCGGCCGCCCCTACGACCCCTGCTACCACCGGTCCTGCGACACCACCACCAACATCAGTGACAAGGCGTTGACCGACAACACCGGCGCGATCGCCAATGCGATGCAGACCTACGCCGCGGCCGACGACCCGCCGGGAGTCGCGGCCGGCTAATCGCGCCACCAGGTGTCGAGCGGCGTGACCGGAACCGCCCGCTTGTGCCGGGTGTTCAGGTAGATCGACTCGATGCGCTCGGCGACCTCGGGGGTGACTTCGTTGCCCTCGAGGTAGTCGTCGATTTCGCGGTAGGTCAGCCCGAGCGCTTCCTCGTCGGGCAGCGCGGGGCGGTCGTCCTCCAGGTCGGCGGTCGGCACCTTCGACCAAATGCTTTCCGGCGCACCCAATTCCCGCAGCAGCGCCGCCCCCTGATGCTTGGTGAGACCGGTCAGCGGGGTGAGATCGACGCCGCCGTCGCCGTACTTGGTGAAGAACCCGGTGACCGCCTCGGCGGCGTGATCGGTGCCGACGACGAGCAGGTTCTCCTGACCGGCGAGCGCGTACTGGATCACCATCCGCTCACGCGCCTTGATATTGCCGCGGACGAAATCGCGGAGCTTGTCGATCTTCAGCGCGGAGGCCACCTCGCCCGCGGTCGCGTTCGCGCTGGGGCGCACGTTCACCGACACCGTCTGGTCCGGCTGGATGAAGCGCAGCGCGGCCCGCGCGTCCGCCTCATCGGATTGCACGCCGTAGGGCAGGCGTACCGCGACGAACGTCGCGTCCACGCCGTCCGCGCGTAGTTCCTCCACCGCCAGCTGGCACAACCGGCCGGTCAGCGAGCTGTCCTGGCCGCCGCTGATGCCGAGCACGAAACCCTTTGCGGGAGTGGCGTTCAGATAGTCCTTGAGGAAATCGATCCGGCGCCGTACCTCGTCCTTCGGCTCGATGCTCGGTTGGACGCCCAACTCGGTGATGATCTGTTCGCGCAGGTTCCGCATGGCAGCCCACTTTACTGTCCATTCACGGCGTGACAACGCGTCGAACGACCGCTTCCCAGTTGTCCCCGATCTGTTGGCGGTCATATCCCTGCGCGCGCATCTGATGCATGACCAGCGCGGCGCTGAGCGTGCCGAGCAGGCTGTCGGCGATCAACGGGATATCGCCGGGCATGCCCGCCTGGCGCAGCAGCATCGACACGTGCGCCTTGAGCAACATGTACGGCGCGCCCGAGTAGCGGTCGGCCGCCTCGCCGACCTCCGCGGCGCGATACAGCTCGCCCTCCACATCGATGTCGAGCAGCCGCGCCCGGCCGAACGCGACCAGTCGTTCCACCGGCGTCGCGCCGGGGCCCAGCGGCGGCGGCCCGAACATGAACGCCTCCTGCGCCTTGCGCTCGGAGTGATCGAGCAGCGCCATCAGCAACCCCGACCGGCTGCCGAACCGGCGGAAGACCGTGCCCTTGCCGACCCCGGCCCGCTTGGCCAGCGCGTCCATGGTGAGGCCGTCGACGCCCTGCTCGCGCACCAGCTGTTGCGCGGCGTCCAGCAGCAACTGCCGGTTGCGCGCGGCGTCGGCGCGTTCGGTGGGTTCGGACGTGCCGGGCAGGGGCGCGCCGATGCCGAGCAGCGGGCGCTGCCCGGGCAGCGGGAGATCCGATGTGGGGTAGCTCACAGCAGGCACACAATCTCCGCGGGAAGTAATCGGACCGTGGTCCGGTTAGTCACCAGTGAAAGTTCGGACATCACACACTCAGTACACCAGGAGTCGCAATGAGCGAGCGCAGCGAGCACATCATTGATACAGCGCCTTTGGCTTATGGCGGAGCCGAGCGCCAGCGAGGCGAAGCCATGAGCCAGACCCGCATCCTCGCTCTCGTCGGAAGCCTTCGTGCGGCTTCGATCAACCGGCAGCTTGCCGAGACTGCCGTACAGACGGCTCCGGAGGGTGTCGAGATCACCCTCTACGAAGGTCTCGCCGACATCCCGTTCTACAACGAAGACCTCGACGTCGAGGGCGCCGTGCCCGCCGCGGCGCAGGCGCTGCGCGACGCGGTCGCCGCGTCCGACGGCCTGCTCGTCGTGACCCCGGAGTACAACGGCACCCTGCCGGGCGTGTTGAAGAACGCCATCGACTGGGCCTCCCGTCCGTACGGCACCGGCGCCCTCAAGGACCGGCCTACCGCGGTGGTCAGCGCGTCGATCAGCCCGCGTGCCGCCCAGTGGGCGCATGGCGACGCGGTCAAGGCGCTCGGCGTGGCCGGCGCACGGGTGGTGGAATCGGCACACCTGCACTTCGCCACGATCGGCGAGCGGTTCGGCGCGACACACCCGCGCGAGGATGCCGAAGCGCTCACCGAGCTCGCGGCCACCGTGCACGAGCTGGTCCAGGCCACTCGGGGTGAATTCGCCGCCGTGTAAGCTTCCGCTCCGGTCTGTTCGAGGGTCATCTCCACGCGGTGGAGTGGCCCTCTTCGTCTGACCGGAGGGTTTGCTGGAAATCAGCTACGGTACGAAATTGTGATCTGCACCACGGTCGTGTCGGGTTGCGAATCGAGCGTCCAGGTACTTACCGCGTGCAAATTTCATCTTTGTGACTCGCAACATGTCGTGTTGGATGAATCTGTCGGCCACTAGGTGTAGTGTCTTCGGTACTGGAAGACGGCAAGGCACCCCGCTCTGCGAAAACCAGCTCGCAAGGGCTGAGCAGGGGATTCGAGTCCAGATCCAGGAGTTTGCGCAGCAAGGTCGGAACGTGCATCGCTAGGTCGCTCGAACGATCGGCATACGGATCACAGGCTGTGGATCAGGCACAAGGAGAAGAGGGATACCAATGACCGTCACCGTGTACACCAAGCCCGCTTGCGTCCAGTGCAATGCCACCTACAAGGCCCTCGACAAGGTCGGGGTGGACTACGAGGTGATCGACATCTCCGAGAACGACGAGGCGCGTGACTACGTCATGGCGCTCGGTTACCTGCAGGCGCCGGTCGTGGTGGCCGGTGAGGACCACTGGTCCGGCTTCCGTCCCGACCGGATCAAGTCGCTCGCCACCGTGGCGGCCTGACCGCTTCCGCTTTTCCGTTCCTCCGAGAGGAGAGGGTGACCGTGTCCGAGTCGGCCGCGCTCGTCTACTTCTCCAGCGCCTCGGAGAACACGCATCGCTTCGTCGAGAAGCTGGGTCTCCCGGCAACTCGCATTCCACTGCACACCGCCGATTCGCTGCGCGTCGACGAACCCTTCGTGCTGATCGTCCCCACCTATGGGGGCGGTCGGCACGTCCTGGGTGGGAACAGATCCGACAAGGATTTCGTGCCGCGGCAGGTCGCCAAGTTCCTCAACGATCCGCACAACCGCGCTCTGCTGCGCGGGGTGGTCGCGGCGGGAAACACGAACTTCGGCGATACCTACTGCTATGCGGGAGACGTGATCTCGCGTAAATGCGGGGTGCCGTACCTGTATCGCTTCGAACTCATGGGAACCGCCGAGGACGTCGAGCGCGTCCGAGAGGGATTGGGATTGTTTTGGCAACAACAACGACAGCACCGGCCGGAAAAACGGCTCGCTTAGAGCAGTCATCGGGCCGCGGTGCGGAGGCCGGCGAGGTCATGGACTACCACGCCCTCAACGCGATGCTGAACCTGTACGGCCCGAACGGCGAGATCCAGTTCGACAAGGACCGTGAGGCGGCGCACCAGTACTTCCTCCAGCACGTCAACCAGAACACCGTCTTCTTCCACAACCTGGACGAGAAGCTGGACTATCTGGTCAAGGAGAAGTACTACGAGCCCGAGGTGCTCGACCAGTACAGCCGCCCGTTCATCAAGCAGCTGTTCCAGCAGGCCTACGCCAAGAAGTTCCGGTTCCCCACCTTCCTCGGCGCGTTCAAGTACTACACCTCGTACACGCTGAAGACCTTCGACGGCAAGCGCTACCTGGAGCGGTTCGAGGACCGGGTGTGCATGGTCGCGCTCACCCTCGCCGCCGGTGACGAGGTGCTCGCGGGCAAGCTGGTCGACGAGATCATCGACGGCCGCTTCCAGCCCGCCACCCCGACCTTCCTCAACTCGGGCAAGAAGCAGCGCGGCGAGCCGGTGTCCTGCTTCCTGCTGCGTATCGAGGACAACATGGAGTCCATCGGGCGCTCCATCAATTCCGCGTTGCAGCTGTCCAAGCGCGGCGGCGGGGTCGCCTTGCTGCTCAGCAACATTCGCGAGCACGGCGCGCCGATCAAGCAGATCGAGAACCAGAGCTCGGGCGTCATCCCGATCATGAAGCTGCTGGAGGACTCGTTCTCCTACGCCAACCAGCTCGGCGCGCGCCAGGGCGCCGGCGCGGTGTACCTGCACGCGCACCACCCGGACATCTACCGGTTCCTCGACACCAAGCGGGAGAACGCGGACGAGAAGATCCGGATCAAGACCCTCTCGCTCGGCGTGGTGATCCCGGACATCACCTTCGAACTGGCGAAGAAGAACGAGGACATGTACCTGTTCTCGCCGTACGACGTGGAACGCATCTACGGCAAGCCGTTCGCCGACATCGACGTCACCGAGAAGTACTACGAGATGGTCGACGACAAGCGGATCCGCAAGTCGAAGATCAAGGCGCGCGAGTTCTTCCAGACCATCGCCGAGCTGCAGTTCGAATCCGGTTACCCGTACATCATGTTCGAGGACACGGTGAACCGGGCCAACCCGATCGCGGGCAAGATCACCCACTCGAACCTGTGCTCGGAGATCCTGCAGGTGTCGACGCCGTCGGTGTTCAACGACGACCTGTCCTACGCCAAGGTGGGCAAGGACATCTCGTGCAACCTCGGCTCGCTCAACATCGCCAAGGCGATGGACTCACCGGACTTCGCGCAGACCATCGAGACGTCCATCCGGGCGCTCACCGCGGTCTCCGATCAGACGCACATCTACTCGGTGCCCTCGATCGAGCAGGGCAACAACGAGTCGCACGCGATCGGCCTCGGGCAGATGAACCTGCACGGATACCTGGCCCGCGAGCGGGTGCACTACGGGTCCGAAGAGGGCATCGACTTCACCAACATGTACTTCTACACCGTGGTCTACCACGCGATCCGGGCGTCGAACCTGATCGCCAAGGAGCGCGGCAGCTACTTCGGCGGCTTCCCGGAATCCAAGTACGCCAGCGGTGAGTACTTCGACAAGTACACCGAGCAGGCGTGGGAGCCGAAGACCGAGCGGGTGGCGCAGCTGTTCGCCGACGCCGAGGTGCGGATCCCGACCCAGGACGACTGGCGCGAGCTCAAGGCCTCGGTCATGGAGCACGGCATCTACAACCAGAACCTGCAGGCCGTCCCGCCGACCGGTTCGATCTCCTACATCAACCACTCCACCAGCTCCATCCACCCGGTGGCGTCGAAGATCGAGATCCGCAAGGAAGGCAAGATCGGCCGCGTCTACTACCCGGCCCCCTACCTGGACAACGACAACCTCGAGTACTACGACGACGCCTACGAAATCGGCTACGAAAAGATCATCGACACCTACGCGGCCGCCACCCAGCACGTAGACCAGGGCCTGTCGCTGACGTTGTTCTTCAAGGACACCGCCTCCACCCGCGACCTCAACCGCGCCCAGATCTACGCCTGGCGCAAGGGCATCAAAACCCTCTACTACATCCGCCTGCGCCAAATGGCCCTGGAAGGAACCGAAGTCGAGGGCTGCGTCTCCTGCATGCTCTGACCACCACCCACCCCATAAAGCTGGTCAGATGATCACCGGGAACTGGTGCAGGCAACGGCCGACTTGGGTTCAAGGGGTGGAT
>NZ_VXLC01000039.1 GCF_008704205.1 Nocardia colli
GTGCTCCTTAGAAAGGAGGTGATCCAGCCGCACCTTCCGGTACGGCTACCTTGTTACGACTTCGTCCCAATCGCCAATCCCACCTTCGACGGCTCCCTCCCACAAGGGGTTAGGCCACCGGCTTCGGGTGTTACCGACTTTCATGACGTGACGGGCGGTGTGTACAAGGCCCGGGAACGTATTCACCGCAGCGTTGCTGATCTGCGATTACTAGCGACTCCAACTTCACGGGGTCGAGTTGCAGACCCCGATCCGAACTGAGACCGGCTTTAAGGGATTCGCTCCACCTCGCGGTATCGCAGCCCTCTGTACCGGCCATTGTAGCATGTGTGAAGCCCTGGACATAAGGGGCATGATGACTTGACGTCGTCCCCACCTTCCTCCGAGTTGACCCCGGCAGTCTCTCACGAGTCCCCGCCATTACGCGCTGGCAACATAAGATAAGGGTTGCGCTCGTTGCGGGACTTAACCCAACATCTCACGACACGAGCTGACGACAGCCATGCACCACCTGTACACCGACCACAAGGGGGCCTACATCTCTGCAGGTTTCCGGTGTATGTCAAACCCAGGTAAGGTTCTTCGCGTTGCATCGAATTAATCCACATGCTCCGCCGCTTGTGCGGGCCCCCGTCAATTTCTTTGAGTTTTAGCCTTGCGGCCGTACTCCCCAGGCGGGGTACTTAATGCGTTAGCTACGGCACGGATCCCGTGGAAGGAAACCCACACCTAGTACCCACCGTTTACGGCATGGACTACCAGGGTATCTAATCCTGTTCGCTACCCACGCTTTCGCTTCTCAGCGTCAGTTACTTCCCAGAGACCCGCCTTCGCCACCGGTGTTCCTCCTGATATCTGCGCATTTCACCGCTACACCAGGAATTCCAGTCTCCCCTGAAGTACTCTAGTCTGCCCGTATCGCCTGCAAGCTTAAGGTTGAGCCCCAAGTTTTCACAGAAGACGCGACAAACCGCCTACAAGCTCTTTACGCCCAGTAATTCCGGACAACGCTCGCACCCTACGTATTACCGCGGCTGCTGGCACGTAGTTGGCCGGTGCTTCTTCTACAGGTACCGTCACTTACGCTTCGTCCCTGTCGAAAGGAGTTTACAACCCGAAGGCCGTCATCCTCCACGCGGCGTCGCTGCATCAGGCTTTCGCCCATTGTGCAATATTCCCCACTGCTGCCTCCCGTAGGAGTCTGGGCCGTGTCTCAGTCCCAGTGTGGCCGGTCACCCTCTCAGGTCGGCTACCCGTCGTCGCCTTGGTGAGCCGTTACCTCACCAACAAGCTGATAGGCCGCGGGCCCATCTCGCACCGATAAATCTTTCCACCAACCAGCATGCACTGGAAGGTCATATCCGGTATTAGACCCAGTTTCCCAGGCTTATCCCGAAGTGCGAGGCAGATCACCCACGTGTTACTCACCCGTTCGCCGCTCGTGTACCCGAAGGCCTTACCGCTCGACTTGCATGTGTTAAGCACGCCGCCAGCGTTCGTCCTGAGCCAGAATCAAACTCTCCGTTGAAGACTCTCAACCACACCCGAAGGTGCAATCAGAAGTATCTAAACTAGAGTCCGAAAACCTAGCAAAACAAAACGCCAGCAAAAAGATTTGCTGACTAAATGTCCGACCTCATCAACCGGGGGGTATGAGAGGCCGGAACCAATAAACATATT
>NZ_VXLC01000004.1 GCF_008704205.1 Nocardia colli
CTTCGAACTCGGCGGCAACTCGCTGCTGGCCACCCAGGTGACCGCGCGGCTCGGCGCCGCGCTGGACACCCGCCTGGCGGTCCGCGATCTGTTCGAGGCGTCGACGGTGGCCGCGCTGGCCACCCAGGTCGAGCGCAACGCCGGATCCGGCAGGCAGCGGCCGAAGCTGGAGACGGGGGAGCGTCCCGCGCGGATCCCGCTGTCGCCGGCCCAGCAGCGCTACTGGTTCCTCAACCAGTTCGACACGGCCACCTCGGCCGTCGACAACATCCCGCTGGCCGTGCGGCTGTCCGGCGCGCTGGATGTGCCCGCGCTGGAACAGGCGATCGGCGATGTGTTCGGCCGGCACGAGGTGCTGCGCACGACCTACCCGCGCTCCGCCGAGGGCCCGCACCAGGTGATCCGCCCCGCGGCACAGTCCGCGGCCGCGCTCACCCCGGTCGACGTCGCCGAGGCCGATCTGCTCAACGCGGTGATCGCGTTCGCGCTCACCACCTTCGACGTCACCGTCGAGGTGCCGCTGGCGGTGGCGCTGTTCCGGATCGCGCCGGACGAGCACGTGCTCGCGTTCACCGTGCACCACGTGGCCGCCGACGGCTCCTCGATGGGCCCGCTGGCCCGCGACGTGATGGCCGCCTACGTGGCCCGCGTGCAAGGCGATGTGCCGCAGTGGGTTCCGCTGTCGGTGCAGTACGCCGACTACGCGCTGTGGCAGCGCGCGGTGCTCGGTTCCGAAGAAGACCCAGAATCCCTTGCCGCGCAGCAGGTCGCCTACTGGCAGAGCGCGCTGGCCGAGCTGCCGGATCAGCTGGAACTGCCCGCGGACCGGCCGCGCCCGCCGGCACAGTCGTTCCACGGCAAGGCGATTCGCTTCGAGATCTCCCCGGAGCGGCACGCCCGCCTGCACGAACTGGCCCGCGCCAACAACGCGTCGCTGTTCATGGTGGTGCACGCGGCGCTGGCTGTGCTGCTCTCGCGGCTGTCCGGCACCGACGACATCGCGGTCGGCACCCCGATCGCGGGTCGCGGCGAGCGTGAACTCGACGACCTGATCGGCATGTTCGTCAACACCCTGGTCTTCCGGACCAGGGTGGCGCCGGGCGACCGGTTCGCCGATCTGCTCGCCGACGTCAAGGAACGCGACCTGGAGGCGTTCGCCAACGCCGACGTGCCGTTCGAGCGCCTCGTCGAGGTGCTCAACCCGGTGCGCTCCACCGCGCGCAATCCGCTGTTCCAGGTGGGTCTGTCGTTCCAGAACCTGGCCGAGACCACCTTCGAACTGCCTGGCCTGTCGGTGAGCGCGGTCAACTTCGACTCGCAGCTGGCCAAGACCGACCTGCACGTCACGCTGTACGACCGCTACGCCGAGGACGGCACGCCGGCCGAGATCATCACCGAATTCGGTTACGCCATCGACCTGTTCGACGAGGACACGGTCCAGGGCTTCGCGGACCGCTTCGTGCGCGTGCTCGACGCCGTGGTCGCCGACGCCACCCTGCCGGTGGGCGAGATCGACCTGCTCGCCGCGGACGAGCACACGCGCATCCTGAGCACCTGGAACGACACCGCGCACGAGGTCGACCCGGCCGCGACGCTGGTGTCGCTGCTGGACGCCTCGGTCGCGGCGACGCCGGACGCGGTCGCCCTCGTCGCCGACGAGCCGACCGGCCAGCAAGAGCTGACCTACGCCGAGCTGGATTCCCGGGTGAATCGCCTGGCCCGCTACCTGATCCAGCGTGGCGTCGGCCCGGAGGACCGGGTGGCGCTGGCCATCCGCCGGTCCACCGATCTCGTGGTCGCCATGTACGCGGTCGCGAAATCCGGTGCGGCGTATGTGCCCATCGATCCGGATCAGCCGGCCGAGCGGACCGACTACATTCTGGAGACCGCGGCACCGGTCTGCGTGCTGACCACCGGCCGGGACGGATTCCGCACCGCGGCAACCGAAACCGTGCAGATCGACGCGCTCGACCTGACCGTGCTCGCGCCGAGCCCGGTGACCGCGACCGAACGCCGCGCCACGCTGGCCCCGGCGAACACCGCGTACGTGATCTTCACCTCCGGCTCGACCGGTCAGCCCAAGGGCGTCGCGGTCCCGCACGCCGCGATCGCCAACCAATTGCAGTGGGAGATCACGACCTTCGGCCTCGGCGCGGACGACGCGATCCTGCTGAAGACCGCGGCCACGTTCGACCTCTCGGTGTGGGAGTTCTGGACCGCCGCCGCTTCCGGTGGGCGCCTGGTGATCTCGGCGGCCGACGGCCATCGCGATCCGGCCTACCTCAACGAGCTGATGCGTTCGACGGGCGTCACCACGCTGCACGTGGTGCCGTCGATGCTGGACTCGCTGCTCACCGAATCGGCCGGCCGCCTGACGCATTCGCTGCGCCGAGTGCTGGCCATCGGTGAGGCGCTCCCCGCGGCGACCGCACAGCGGTTCCGCCGCGACAACGATGCCGAGCTGTTCAACCTGTACGGCCCGACCGAGGCCGCGGTGTCCATCACCAGCCACCTGGTCACCGACGCCGACGAGCTGTCGGTGTCGATCGGCGCGCCGGAATGGAACAGCCGCGTCTACGTGCTCGACGCCCGGCTGCGGCCGGTCCCGGTCGGTGTCTCCGGCGAGCTGTACCTGGCCGGTGCGCAGTTGGCGCGCGGCTACTTCGGCAAGGCCGAGCTGACCGCCGACCGGTTCGTCGCCGATCCGTTCGGCGCGGCGGGCGAGCGCATGTACCGCACCGGTGACCTGGTGGCCTGGAATGCCTCCGGTGAGCTGGATTACCGCGGCCGCACCGACTTCCAGGTGAAGATCCGCGGCTTCCGCATCGAGCTCGGCGAGATCGAGGCCGCGCTGCTGCGGCAGCCGGCGATCACCGCGGCGGCCGTGCTCGCGCACACCGATCCGAGCATCGGCGACCGGCTGGTGGCCTACGTGGTGCCGCGGGCGGGTCAGGTCGACAAGCGCGGATTGCAGGCCGCGCTCGCCGCCGAGCTGCCGTCGTACATGGTGCCGTCGGTGCTGGTGCAGCTGGATGCGTTGCCGCTCAACGCCAATGGCAAGCTGGACCGGAAGGCGTTGCCGCAGCCCACCTTCGAGAAGGCGGTGTTCCGCGCGCCGGTCACGCCGATCGAGCAGATCGTCGCGAACACCTTCGCCGACGTGCTGCGCATCTCGGATCGGGAAGGGGCGGAATCGAAGCGACTCGGCCTGGACGACGACTTCTTCGCCTGGGGCGGTAACTCGCTGCTGGCCACGCAGGTCGCGGCCCGCCTCGGCGAGGCGCTGAACACGCGGGTGCCGGTCCGGTTGATGTTCGAGGCGTCCACCGTCGCCGCGCTGGCGGTCCGGGTCGAGCAGCACGCCGACGCGGGTGGCCGCAGGGCGCTCACGGCCGGCCCACGGCCGGAACACATTCCGCTCTCGCTCGCGCAGCAGCGCATGTGGTTCCTCAACCGGTTCGACACCCAGTCGGCGGCCTACAACGTGCCGATCGCGGTGCGGCTCACCGGTGCCCTGGACGTGGCCGCGCTGCGTGCGGCGATCGCGGACCTGGTCAGCAGGCACGAGATCCTGCGCACCATCTACCCGCAGACGGACAGCGGTCCGGTGCAGGTGATCCTGCCGCCGGCCCAGGCCGTGCCGCGGCTGGAGGTGCGCGT
The DNA here is from genome assembly GCF_008704205.1 of Nocardia colli. Lineage (GTDB taxonomy): Bacteria > Actinomycetota > Actinomycetes > Mycobacteriales > Mycobacteriaceae > Nocardia > Nocardia colli. The sequence goes on from NZ_VXLC01000004.1 coordinate 3,661, forward strand.
GGTCGCGCCCGCGCAGATCGAATCCGCCGTGGTGGCGCTGACGTCGACGATGTTCGACGTCACCACCGAAGTGCCGATGAAGGTCGCGCTGTTCCAGATCGCCGGGGAAGCAACCGAATCCGCGACGCCGGACGTCGAATACGTGCTCGCCATGGTGGTGCACCACATCTCCGGTGACGGCTCGTCGGTCGGCCCGCTGACCCGCGACCTGATGATCGCCTACGCCGCGCGTTCGGCCGGCGAGGCGCCGAACTGGGCGCCGCTCGAGGTGCAGTACGCGGACTACAGCATCTGGCAGCGGGAGCTGCTTGGCAGCGAGGACGATCAGGAGTCGCTGGCGTCCAAGCAGGTCGCCTACTGGCGCGACGCGCTGGCGGAGCTGCCGGATCAGCTGGATCTGCCGTCGGATCGCCCGCGCCCCGCGGTGCAGTCCTTCGCCGGCGGCAAGGTGGAGCTGCGCATCGACGCGCAGACCCATCAGGCGCTGATCGAGCTGGCCCGCACCGAGGGCGCGACGCTGTTCATGGTTGTGCACACCGCGCTCGCGGTGCTGCTGGCCCGGCTCTCGGGCACCGACGACATCGCCATCGGCACGCCGATGGCGGGTCGTGGCGAGGCCGTGCTGGACGACCTGATCGGCATGTTCGTCAACACGCTGGTGTTCCGCACCAGGATCGATGCGGGCGAGGCGTTCACCGAACTGCTTGCGCGGCAACGCGAGACCGACATCCAGGCGTTCGCCAACGCGGACGTGCCGTTCGAGCGCCTCGTCGAGGTGCTCAACCCGGTGCGCTCGACCGCGCGGCATCCGCTGTTCCAGGTGGGTCTCTCGTTCCAGAACCTGGCGCAGGCCGGGCTGGAGCTGCCGGGCCTGACCGTGGCCGGGCTCGATATCGACACGGCGCTGTCGCAGTTCGATCTGCACCTGATCGCGACCGACCGCTACAGCGACGCCGGCGAGCCCGAGGGCATCACCGGGTTCTTCACCTACGCCACCGACATGTTCGAGCGGGATACGGTGCAGGGCTTCGTCGATCGGTTCGCGCGCTTGATCGGGGAGATCATCGCCGCGCCGCGCACTGCGGTGGGCGACATCGAACTGCTCGAGGTCGCGGAGCGTGCGCAGTTGGTCACCGGCCGTAATGCGACCGACAACGCGGTGGATTCGACCGCGACGCTGGTCTCGCTGCTCGACGCCTCGGTGGCGGCCGGGCCGAAGGAAGTCGCGCTGGTCACCGAGGACGGCGCGTCGATCACCTACGGCGATCTCGATGCCCGGGTGAATCGTCTTGCGCGGCATCTGATCTCGATCGGGGTCGGGCCGGAGTCGCGGGTGGCGCTGGCGTTCCGCCGCTCGGTCGATCTGATCGTGGCGATGTACGCGGTGGCGAAGTCCGGTGGTGCGTATGTGCCGGTGGATCCGGCGCAGGCCGCGGAGCGGACGAGCTACATCCTCGAGACGGCCGCGCCGGTGTGCGTGCTGACCAATGCCGATGCCGAGTTCGACACTGATGTCGCGCCTTTGGTGCGGATCGACGAGCTGGATCTGGCCGAGGTGGATAAGGCCGTCATCACCGATACCGATCGCGTTGCGCCGTTGCGTCCGGAGAACACGGCGTATGTGATTTTCACGTCGGGTTCGACGGGTCGTCCTAAGGGTGTTGCGGTTTCGCATGCGGCGATTGCGAATCAGTTGCAGTGGAAGGTGACCGAGTTCGGTCTCGATGCTGCTGATGCGATTCTGCTGAAGACTGCTGCGACGTTCGATCTTTCGGTGTGGGAGTTCTGGTCTGCGGCGGTGTGTGGTGGCCGTTTGGTCATTGCCGCTCCTGATGGTCATCAGGATCCGGCGTATCTGAATGAGTTGATGGCTCGCGAGTGGGTGACCACTTTGCATGTGGTGCCGTCGATGCTCGACGCGCTCACCGCCGGTGATTTCCCGAACTCGCTGTGGCGGGTGCTGGCGATCGGCGAGGCGCTGCCGGGTGCGCTGGCACAGCGGTTCGTGCGGGAGCACTCGCGGACCGAGCTGTTCAACCTCTACGGCCCGACCGAGGCCGCCGTCTCGATCACCAGCCATCGGGTGACCAGGGCGGACGAGACCTCGGTGTCCATCGGCCTGCCGGAATGGAACAGCCAGGTCTACGTGCTGGATTCGCGACTGAAGCCGGTGCCCGCCGGTGTCGCCGGTGAGCTGTACCTCGCCGGTGCGCAGCTGGCGCGTGGTTACTTCGGTCGGGCGGATTTGACCTCGGATCGGTTCGTGGCCAACCCGTTCCAGACCGGAGCGCGGATGTACCGCACCGGTGACCTGGTGGCGTGGAACGCCGCCGGTGAGCTGGAGTACCGGGGCCGCACCGACTTCCAGGTGAAGATCCGTGGCTTCCGGATCGAGCTGGGCGAGATCGAGGCCGCGCTGCTGGCGCTGCCGGAGATCGCGCAGACCGCGGTCCTCGCCAAGTCCGATCCGAAGACCGGCGATCGGCTGGTCGCGTACCTGGTGGCGTCGAACGGTGATGTCGATGTCGCACAGGTGAAGTCGGCGCTCATCGACGGCCTGCCGTCGTACATGGTGCCCGCGGCGTTCGTCGTGCTGGATGCGTTGCCGCTGAACGTGAACGGCAAGCTGGATCGAAAGGCGTTGCCGGAGCCGGAGTTCGAGGCGCAGGTGTTCCGTGCGCCGTCGACGCCGATCGAGGAGATCGTGGCCTCGGTGTTTGCCGAGGTGCTCGGTGTCGATCAGGTCGGCGTCGATGACGATTTCTTCGGTCTGGGCGGTAACTCGCTGCTGGCCACGCAGGTCGCCGCGCGGATCGGTGCCGCGCTCGACGCACGGGTGCCGGTGCGTGCCCTGTTCGAGGCGTCGACTGTTTCCGGTTTGGCCGTGAAGGTCGAACAGCACGCCGGTGCCGGCGGCCGTCGCGCCCTGGTGGCGGGCCCGCGCCCGGACCAGGTTCCGCTCTCGCTCGCGCAGCAGCGCATGTGGTTCCTCAACCAGTTCGACGTCGCCTCGGCGGTCAACAACATCCCGGTCGCCGTGCGGCTGACCGGCGATCTCGATGTCGCCGCGCTGCAAGACGCGGTCGCGGATGTCATTGCCAGGCACGAGACGCTGCGCACGGTGTACCCGGAGCAGGGGCGCGCGGCGAGCCAGGTGATCCTGACCGCCGAGCAGTCGGTGCCGGACCTGACGCCGGAAAACGTTGCCGTCGAAGACATTCAGCAGCGGATCGTGGACGTGATCGCCGCCGGGTTCGATGTGACCGCGGAGATCCCGTTGCGGGCCAAGCTGTTCCGGATCAGCGACGGCGAATACGTGCTGGTGTTCGTGGTGCATCACATCAGCGCGGACGGCTGGTCGATGGGCCCGCTGACCCGCGATGTGATGCTCGCCTACGCGGCTCGCTCGAACGGCGTGCCGCCGGGCTGGGCGCCGCTGCCGGTGCAGTACGCGGACTTCAGCCTCTGGCAGCGCGACGTGCTCGGCTCCGAGGCCGATCCGGCCAGCCTGATCTCCCAGCAGGCCGAGTACTGGCGGGCCGCGCTGGCCGGGCTGCCGGACGAGCTCAATCTGCCCGCCGACCGGACCAGGCCGACGACCCAGTCGTTCGCCGGCGGGCGCGTGGTGTTCCCGATCGACGGCGAGCTGCACCGCAAGCTCACCGAGATCGCGCGGGAACAGAACGCGACCATGTTCATGCTGGTGCATGCCGCGCTCGCGCTGTTCCTGGCGCGCATGTCCGGCACCGACGACATCGCCATCGGCACCCCGATCGCGGGTCGCGGCGAGGCCGAACTCGACGACGTGATCGGCATGTTCGTCAACACGCTGGTGCTGCGCTCGCACGTCGAGGGTGACCTCACCTTCGGCGAGCTGCTGGCCCGGACCAAGGACGCGGACCTGCAGGCGTTCGCGCATGCCGACCTGCCGTTCGAGCGGCTGGTGGAACTGCTCAACCCGGAGCGCTCGACCGCACGGCACCCGCTGTTCCAGGTGGCGCTGTCGTTCGAGAACCTGCCGGAGACCAGCTTCGAACTGCCCGGATTGCAGGTCAGCGCGGTCGATTTCGACGTCGACACGGCGAAATTCGATCTGTCGCTGACGATTCGGGAGGCGCCGGCCGCCGCCGACGCGGGCATGTACGCCGAGTTCTCCTTCGCCCGTGACCTGTTCGACGACGCCACGGTCGAGGTGTTCGCGCAGCGGTTCACCCGCCTGCTCGACGCCATCGTGACCGAGCGCGACCTGCCGATCGGCGACCTGCCGCTGCTCGACGCGGACGAGTACGAGCTGCTCACGCACGTGCACGGCGAAGACGTGATGGCCACCGGGCTGCTGCCGGATCTGTTGCAGCGCGGCGCCAAGCTGAACCCGGAGCAGATCGCGGTCCGCTACCAGGGCCGGTCGATCACCTACCGCGAGCTCGACGAGTACTCCTCGCGGCTGGCGCGGGTGCTGATCGAGCGCGGTGTCGGTCCGGAACGCATTGTGGCGCTGTCCTTCCCGCGTTCCTACGAGATGGTCGCGGCGTTCTGGGCGGTGGCGAAGGCGGGCGGCGCGCACGTGCCGGTCGACCCGACCTACCCCGAAGACCGCATGCGGCACATGATCAACGACTCCGGCGCGGTCATCGGCATCACCGCGACCGAGCACGTGGATCGCCTGCCGCGCGACGTCGAATGGCTGCGCCTGGACGATCCGGCGCTCGGCGAACTGATCGAGGCCAAGTCGCCGGACTCGGTGACGGACGCGGACCGGATCTCGTCGCTGGCCATGCGGCACCCGGTGTACGTCATCTACACGTCGGGTTCGACGGGTATGCCCAAGGGCGTCACCGTGACCCACGCGGGCATGGGTGGCCTGGTCGGTGTCGCGACCGACCTGTACCAGCTCGAGGCGCACCACCGGTTCCTGCACATCTGCTCGCCGAGCTTCGACCCGTCGGTGCTCGAATGGCTGTGTGCCGCCTACACCGGCGCGACGCTGGTGATCGTGCCGTCGACCATCATCGGCGGCCCGGATCTGGCCGAGCTGCTGCGCACCGAGCGGGTGACGCACACGATCATCACGCCCGCGGTGCTCGGCACGGTGGATCCGGCCGGCATGGAGGCGCTCGAAGTGGCGTCCGTCGGTGGCGATGTCACCACGCCGGAGCTGCTGGCCAAGTGGTACCCGGGGCGCAAGTACTTCAACGCCTACGGTCCGACCGAGACGACGATCATCTCGTCCTACGCGAGCCTGACCCCGGGACGGCACGTCACCATCGGTCTGCCGGTGCGCGGCATGTCGGCGCTGGTGCTGGACAACCGGCTCAACCCGGTGCCGCCGGGCGTCGCGGGCGAGCTGTACCTCGCCGGTGGCGCGGTGGCGCGTGGCTACCACAACCGTCCCGACCTCACCTCGGAGCGGTTCGTCGCCAACCCGTGGAGCAACGAGGGCGCGCGGATGTACCGCACCGGTGACGTGGTGCGCTGGTTCGCCGAACCGGGCGAGCGCGCGGGTAACGCCGCGGTGCCCGAGGTCCGCTGGGAGCTGGACTACGTCGGCCGCTCGGACTTCCAGGTGAAGATCCGCGGCTTCCGCATCGAGCTCGGCGAGATCGACACCGTGCTCGCGGCGCATCCGGACGTCGAGTTCGCGATCACGCTCGGCAAGCAGACCGCGGCGGGCGCCACGATCCTGGTGTCGTATGTGCTCGCGGTGCCCGGCCACGAGATCGACACGGTCCGGCTCGGCGAGCACGCCTCGCGGAGCCTGCCGCCGCACATGGTGCCGTCGGCGATCATGGTGCTCGACGAGATCCCGCTGACCCCGGTCGGCAAGCTCGATCGCAAGGCGCTGCCCGAGCCGGTGCTCGCGCCGCGCGAGTTCCGGGCGCCGGCCAGCGAGGTCGAGGCGGTCATCGCCGAGGTGTTCGCCGAGGTGCTCGGGGTCGAGCAGATCGGCCTGGACGACTCGTTCTTCGCGCTCGGCGGCGACAGCATCCTGTCCATCCAGCTGGTGTCGCGGGCCAAGGCGCGTGGTGTGGTGTTCTCCCCGCGCGACGTGTTCGAGCGGCGCAGCGTGGCCTCGCTGGCCGAGGTCGCCACGCTCGGCGCGGGCACCGAACAGGTCAAGCTGGAGGAGCTGCCGGGCGGCGGGGTCGGCGAGATTCCGCTGACGCCGATCATGACGCAGATCCTCGCGGGCGGCTCGTCCTACGAACGCTTCTCCCAGACGATGGCGCTGCGCCTGCCGGACGGTATCGACCGGGCGACGCTCGTCGGGACCATCGCGGCGGTGTTCGATCACCACGACGTGCTGCGTACTCGGTTGCGCCGCACCGACGATCAGTGGGCGTTCGAGGCGCTGGCGATCGGCGCGGTCGATGTGGATGCGCTGGTGCATCGGGTCGAGCTGGCCGCCGACGTCGACGACGCGGAGCTCAAGCGGGTCGGCAGCGCGGCGTTCGACGCCGCGCTCGGCCGCCTGGATCCGGCGAATGCCGTGATGGCGCAGTTCATCTGGTTCGCGTTCGAGGGAGAGCGGCGCGATGTGCTGCTCATCGTCGCGCACCACTTCGTGGTCGACGGTGTGTCCTGGCGCATCCTGATTCCGGACTTCGCGGTCGCGTGGTCGCAGCTGGCCGCCGGTCAGCAGGTTGCGTTGCCCGCCAACGGAACGTCGATGCGGCGCTGGGCGCACAGTTTGGTCGAGGCGGCCACCTCGGCGAAGCGGGTCGCCGAACTGCCGTTCTGGCAGCAGGTTTCGACGACGCCGGATCCGCTGCTCGGGTCGCGTCCGTTCGATCCGGCGGTGGATACCTTCGCCACGGTCGAGCGGGTCGAGGTCACGCTGCCCGCCGAGGTCACCGACGCGGTACTCACCGCGATCCCCGGCCTCTACCGCGGTGGCGTGAACGACGGACTGCTGTCCGCGCTGGCCATGGCGGTCGCGCGCTGGCGCGGCACGGGTTCGGCGGCATTGGTCAAGCTCGAGGGCCACGGTCGTGAAGAGGAAGTCGTTCCGGGCGCGGATCTTTCGCGCACGGTCGGCTGGTTCACCACGGCCTACCCGGTCCGGCTGGATCTGGGCGGCGCCGATCTGTCCGACGCGTTCGCCGGTGGCGCCGCGCTCGGCGAGATCGTGAAGTCGATCAAGGAGCAACTGCTCGCGGTACCGGACAAGGGTCTCGGTTACGGCCTGCTGCGGCACCTGAACTCGGCGACCGGTCAGCGACTGGGCGCCGCGGGGCAGATCAGCTTCAACTACCTGGGTCGCATGTCGGCCGGGGAGATCCCGGAGCAGCTCGCCGAGATCGGCTGGGTGCCGGTGTCGGACCTCGGTCAGCTCGACGGCGACATGGATCTGGACATGCCGGCCAACGCGACGATCGACATCAACGCGATCGTCACCGACGGCGCGGACGGTCCGGAGCTGGGCGCGGCGTTCGCGTTCCCGACCGGGCTGCTGACCAAGGAGCAGATGCAGGAGTTCGCCGACCACTGGGTCGCCGCGCTCACCGCGCTGGCCACGCACGCGAAGCGGCCGGACGCGGGCGGTTTCACGCCGTCGGACATGTCGCTGGTGCGGGTCGAGCAGACCGATATCGAGCTGTGGGAACGGAATTACCCGGCGCTGGCCGAGGTGTGGCCGCTCTCGCCGTTGCAGTCGGGTCTGCTGTTCCACGCGATGATGACGCAGGCGACGGTCGACGTGTACACCATGCAGGCCGTGGTCGATCTCGGCGGCACGCTGGACGTCGAGCGGTTGCGGGCGGCCGCACAGGGCATCATCGACCGCTACCCGAACCTGCGGACCGCGTTCGTCACCGACTCCGACGGGCAGGCCGTGCAGGTCGTGCTCGACCGGATCGAGGCGCCGTGGCGCGAGGTGGATCTCACCGCGCTGGCCGCGGACGAGCGGACCGCGGAACTGCGCAGGCAGGTCGCGGCCGATCAGGCCACGCACTTCGACATGGCGACGCCGCCGTTGCTGCGGTTCACCCTGTTCCGCACCGACGAGAACCAGTGGCACCTGGCCATCACCACCCACCACATCCTGTTGGACGGCTGGTCGATGCCGCTGCTCATGCGGGATCTGCTGGTGCTGTACGCGGTGCGCGGCGATCAGACCGCGCTGCCGCGGGTGGCGTCCTACCGCAACTTCCTCGGCTGGCTGGCCGGGCGGGACCGCGAGGCCTCGCTGCGGGCGTGGGCGACCGCGCTCGACGGGGTCAGCGAACCGACTCAGCTCGCGCCGCAACCGCGTTCGGCCGAGCAGTACGAGATCGGCAAGCTGGTCACCGAGCTCGACACCGACCGCACGCGCCAGCTCACCAAGCACGCCGCCGAATTGGGCGTCACGGTGAACACGCTGGTGCAGGCAGCTTGGGGCATCCTGCTCGGACGGCTCACCGGGCGCGGCGATGTCGTGTTCGGCGCGACCGTCTCCGGCCGGCCGGCCGAACTGCCGGGCGTGGAGTCGATGGTCGGCTTGTTCATCAACACGCTGCCGGTGCGGTTGCGCATCGACGACCGCCAGACCATCGGCAAGCTGCTGGAGCGGTTGCAGCACGATCAGGCCGATCTGCTCGAGCATCACTACGTGGGGCTCACCGACATCCAGCGGGTGGCGGGCACCGGATCGCTGTTCGACACGCTGCTGGTGTTCGAGTCGTATCCGATGGACAAGGAGGCCATTTCGGCCGCCAGCTCCATCGACGGTATGTCGGTGACCGGTGTCGGCGTCAACGACGCCACGCACTACCCGCTGACGCTGCTGGTGACCGCCGAGGCGACCATCGAGCTGACGCTCAAGTACCTGGGCAGCCGGTTCTCCGCGGACGAGGTGGAGATCATGTCCGCGCGGTTGATCCGGGTGCTGGAGGCGTTGCTCGGCGATCCGGACGGCCTGGTCGGCGATATCGACATCCTCGATGCCGGTGAGCGGGCCCGCCTGCTCGTCGAATCCGGGATCACCGCAAGCACTTCCGCGCCGGAACCGGCCGGTCGGGTCGGCGCGCACACGGTCGCGAAGGTGCTCGCCGAGGTGGTCGAGGAGGATCCGGAGGCGCCCGCGCTGCTCGCCGACGGGGACGAAATCGCCTACCACGTCCTGGATCGACGCTCCTCGCAGCTGGCTCGGGTGCTCATCGATCGGGGTGCGGGGCCGGGCGACATCGTCGCGCTGGCGCTGCCGCGTTCGCTGGACGCGGTCGTCGCGGCCTGGGCGGTGCAGAAGGCCGGTGCGGCACTGTTGTTCGCCGGCGATCTCACCGCCGACGACCTGGCCGGCGCCGGAGCCACCTTCGGCATCGGCTCGAAGTCGGTGCCGGACAGCCCGATTCGCTGGCTCGTCCCGGCCGACATGCAGGCCGACCTGGTCGCGGCGCCGTCGCACCCGGTCTCCTACGCGGACCGGGTCCGCCCGCTCGGCGAAGACCACCCGGCCTTCGTCGTCCCGACCGGCGACGGCGTCCTCGCGATCACTCAGACCGAGGCGCTGGCCCGGGCCGAGCACGTCCGCGAGGAGTACGGCATCGACTACGAGTCGACCACGTACACCACCGCCCCCTCCGGCCGCGCCGCGATGCTCGAGTTCCTGGCCTCCGCCACCGCGGGCGCCCTCTCGGTCCTCCCGACCGGCGAGATCGCCAACGACCTCACCGACGGCGAGGTCACCCACTGGTTCGTCACCCCGAACGAGGCGACGGACGCGGCGGATGCCGAGGTCAAGATCGTGATCGCGGAGTAGGCCTGCCAACAGTCGGCCGCCGGTGAAGTGCACAATCAAGTGCGCTTCACCGGCGGTTCGTCATTGATCCCGGATCGCTACGGGGTCGCCCTTTCGGCTGGTACGAGGGTGAGGGCGACGATCAGGAGGAAGGCCAGGAGGGCGCAGGCGGTGCGGGCGAAATGGAATGTCTCCCAGCGGCTGAGGATCTCGGCGTAGTCGGAGGGTGGGGCGGTTATGGCCCACTGTTTGATGTGCTGGTTGATCGGGACGTTGCCTAGGCGGGTGATGAGGAACGAGGCGATGGCGAGTCCTGCTGCGGTTCCGGCGAACCAGCGGTCGCGGGCGGTCGTGCGGAACGCCAGGACCAGGCAGCTGAGGATGGTGAGGCCCATGAGGGACTGCATGACCAGGCCGTTTACCGACATCAGGGCGGTGTGGAAGGTGAAGCGGACGTCGAGGGGGACCTTGCGGAACGCGTAGACGACGTTGACGGCGCCGTAGCCGAAGGCGCCGGCCAGCAGGCCGCCGAAGCAGAGGGCGGATGCTCTTGCGAGGGCGGGCTTTTCGGTTGTGGTCAAGGGCGTGGCTCCGAAGCGGTTGCCAGGGTGAGGAGTTCGTCGACCGACCATTGGTCGTAGAGGTGGACGCCGTGTTTGGACGCGAGGACGCGGCCGTCGGGGGCGATGAGGAAATCGGCGGGGAGGCCTAGCCGCCCGCCTTCGGGATTTGCTGGGGGAGTTGGTTGTTGCCTGCGGAGGGCGGCGGTGGCGGCGTGAGTTACGCCGCAGAGGATGGCGGGCCAGCCGCGGGGGTCCAGGAGGGCTCGTGGGGCGGATTCGACGCCGAATTCTCGGTAGAGCTTGCGGGTGGGGTCGGCGATCAGGTCGAGCGGGATGTCTTCGGTGTAGGTGCGTAGTTCCGTTGCGCTGGAATGGAATACGACTACCTCGCGAATGTCGGCGGCGGCGATCTCGGATCGGCGGGCGACGATCGAGCGCAGGTGCAGGTTGCAGACGGGGCAGCCGGCGAAGCGGCGGAATTGCAGGTGGATCAGGCAATCCGGGTCGGGGATGGGCACGGGTGTGCCGGAGATGGTGGTCAGTACCCGGTCGGACACGGACGTCGGCAATGGCATGAGCGATTCCTTTCGTAGGCGTACCTCGTACGCCTACGTTCAGTATGCGCGTAGCTTGTACGCTGTCAAGCCATGCCACGTCCTCGTTCGCTGACGAAATCCGATCTCGGCGTCGCCGCGCTCGCGGTGATCGACCGCGACGGCCTGCCCGCGCTCACCATGCGGGCGGTGGCCAAAGAACTGCACATGGCCACGATGGCGCTGTACCGCTACGTCGCCGATCGGGAGGAGCTGGAAGTCCTGGTCGTCGACGAGGTGCTGGCGGGGATCGACGTATCGACCCCCGCCGACGCGCATTGGCGAGATCGGCTGGCCATCCTGCTCGAGCGGATGCGGGCGGCCATCTCCGCGCACCCCGCGACGGTGCCGTTGGTGCCTCGGCACCGGAAGTCGGCGATCGGCACGCGGCGCTGGATGGAGGCGATGCTGTCGGTGCTCGACGCGGGGGGCTTCGCCGGGCCCGATCGAGTGATCGCTCAGCGCACGCTGGTCGCGTTCCTGCTCGGGTCCTTGGAGAACCAGCATTACGCGTCGATCAACGCGCCCGCGACCACGGCCATCGCGCAACTCTCGCCCGAGGAGTATCCGATGCTGACGCAGACCGCGGCGCAAGCCCGGAAGATGTCGGTCGACGAAGAGTTCCGCGGTGGTCTGCGAATTGTGTTGCGGGGGTTGGAATCCTAGTCGGGCGACAATGGTGAGAGCCGTTGCGCTATGTGGTGCAACGGCTCTCGGGTCTGCGCTTAGTTGAACAGGGCGGCGACGTCGACGGTTTCGCCCATGGCGCGGTGGCCCGCGTCGTTGAGGTGCATGCCATCACCGCTGTCGAAGTCGGGGCGGATGAAGCCGGGGCGGGCGGGGTCTTCGACGGCGCGGGCCACATCGAAGACCGAGTCGAAAATGTCAGTGCTGCGCAGCCATTCGTTCACTTCGTTGCGGGTCTGCTGGGTTTCCTCGAGCGGCATGCCGGGGTAGATGCAGCCGGCGTAGGGACCGATGGTGGCGGCGTGGATGGTCAGGTTCGCCTCGTGGGCGCGGCGGGCGATCTCGGTGAAGCCGGCGATCAGCTGATCGGTGGTGGCGGGCGGTTCGCCGGACATGCCGCCGAGGATCAGGTCGTTGATGCCGAAGTTGATCAGGACGGTGCTGACCCCGGGGACGCTGAGGACGTCGCGGTCGAACCGTTCCAGGCCGGGCACGCCGATTTCATTGGTGAGCAGGCGATTTCCGCCGATGCCCTGGTTCACCACCCAGCCGTGGTCGAGCCTGCTGTTGATGACGTCCACGGAACGGAGGTTCGCGCTCACGGTCGAGCCGACGCCTTCGAACCACGAGTCGCCGAGTGCGACAGCGATATCGGCGCCCGCCGGGGCGAGCACGTCCACGCCGGTGACATAGAAGCGCACTGGAACCTCATCGGCGACTGCGAGATCCGCTGATGAGACGACGTTTCCGGCTGCGACATAGGCGATTTCGCTCGGCTGGTGCGAGAGGGTCGCGAGACCGGTCGGCTCGGGCAGGTAGAGGCTCAGCGCCAGATCGGTGCCCTTGGTCACCGCCAACTCGACCGGATCGCTGACCACCGCGCCGCCGGCCGGGATGGTGATCTGCTCCGCGCCGTCGAACCGCAGCGCGAGATCGGTCTCCGGGATGATCTCGCTGCCGGACTTGCGCAGCGCGACCCGGGCGCCGCCGATGACCAGCGGGGTCCGGCCGTAGCGGTTGGTCAGGTGGATCCGGACCTGTTCGCCGCCGCCGGCCAGGTGCAGCACCTGGCGCACGGTCTGGTCGGCGAACGCCTGCGACTCGGTGAGCTTGACCTGCTCGTACGGGCTGATGACCGCGGAACGGAAACCGGCGACCCAGGCGGTGGTGTCAGACATCTAAAGCTCCAGTAGTTGTCATGCGGAATAATGCGGTGGCATATTTCTACAACGAGGTATTCCCCATGTCAACTATCCCCGTGGCAAGTACTTCGGGTAGGTTGGAGCCATGGATGCGACCGAACTGTTCGACGACCCCCGGCTGACCACGATGGGTCTGCTGTTCGAGGCGTACGAAGGAGTGGTCACCAAGCTGGAGCCGGTGTGGAAGTCGCACGGCCTTTCCGGCTTGGACCTGAATGCGCTGATGCGCCTGAGTCGTTCGCCGAACCGGCGGCTGCGCATGACTGATCTGGCCGCGCAGACGACGCTGTCCACCAGCGGCGTCACCCGGCTGGTCGATCGGCTGGCGCGGGCGGGGCTGGTCGAGCGTGAACTCGATCCGGGTGATCGGCGCAGTGCCTATGCGGTGCTGACCGATCCGGGGGCGGCGCGGCTCGAGGAGGTGCTGCCCGACTATCTGGACGCGGTCGAGCGGTGGTTCACCGGGTTGCTGACGCCCGCGCAGCTCGACGGGATGATCGCCGCGCTACGGATTATTCGAGACGTCACCAATCCGCACGCTACGGTGGGTATCGACCGATCGGCCAAGGTCTGACCTTCGGTCGGATTCGAGGAGCCGTTCCAGCCCGTCCAGGATCAGATCCAGGCCGAAGTCGAAATCGGCTATGCCCGTGTGCTTTCCGTCGATCACCAACTGTGACAGCGCGTTCATGTACGGAAACCGATCCGCCGGAATGAGCGGCAGGAACTGCATTGCGGCGGAGGCGTATTCGTCCGGCTGTAGTGGAAAGTTGACCTGCTGCAAGGTGAATCCGTAGATGTGACTGTCCATCGCGTTCCACGCGCGGTCGGCGAGCTGATAGGAGAAGCCCGCGGCGTGCAGGCAGCCGACGGTGGCGTCGAGGTAGCGCAGCATGGCGGGTCCGACATTGAGCCGCGAACCGATCAGGCCCGTCGCCCACGGATGACGCAGTAGCGCCGCGTGCGCGGCCCTCGCCCGGGCGCGCATGGCCGCCTTCCAGTCCCCGCCGATCTCCGGCACGCCCATCTCGGCGACCACCAGGTCGGCGATGCCGTCGAGCAGGTCGTCCTTGTTCTTGACGTGGTTATACAGCGACATCGCCTCGACGCCCAGCGTCTGTGCCAGCTTGCGCATGGACAACGCCGCGAGCCCATGCGCATCGGCGAGCTGAATGGCGGTGCGGAGCACTTTGTCCCGGCTGAGCGGCGCACGCTGGGCGCCGTCGGCGGATGTCTTGGGCATGGGCCCCTCTCTTGACGTACTTACGGTGTAAGCGTACCGTCCGAGTGGAGAGACTTACGCTGTAAGTACACGTTTTCAGGCGAGGAAATCCCATGTCCGAGGCCAAGAGCCCGCAATCGACGGTCGATGTCCGCACGATGACGGCGGTGATCGCGCCGCGCTACGGCACCGGCTCGGTGCTCCGGACCGAGGTGGTGGACCGGCCCAATCCGCGGCCCGGTGAGGTCCTGGTGCGGGTGCGGGCCGCAGCGGTCTGCCAGGGCGATGCCCATCTGCTCACCGGAACGCCCTACCTGCTGCGGCTCGGCTTCGGCCTGCGGCGGCCCAAGGACCCCATCATCGGGCACGACCTGGCCGGCGAGGTGGTCGCGGTCGGACGCGAGGTGACCGGATTCCGGCGCGGTGACGAGGTTTTCGGCTCGGTGAATTCGGGCGCCTTCGCGGAGTACGTCTGCGTGGCGGAGCAGCGACTCGCGCTCGTGCCGACCGGCCTGTCCATCGAAGAGGCGGCGGCGCTGCCTGATTCGGGCATGACCGCGCTTCAGGGGTTGCGTGATGCCGGCCAGTTGCGGGCCGGGCAGCGTGTGCTCGTCAACGGTGCGTCGGGTGGCGTCGGCACCGCCGCGATCCAGCTCGCCAAAGCGCTCGGCGCGGAAGTCACGGCCGTGTGCAGCACCCGCCATATCGAGTTGCTGCGCGCACTCGGCGCGGATCACGTAATCGACTACACCACCGATGATTTCACCGCGGGCGAGCAACGCTACGACGTGCTGCTCGATCTGATCGGCAACCGGTCCCTGCGGGACTCCCGGCGGATTCTCACGGCGAAGGGAGTCTTCGTCTCCTCGGCCGGTGCCCCCGGCGGCAACTGGGCGGGACCGGTTGTCTGGATGGGAAAGGTCTTGCTGGCCAATCTGTTCGTCAGCCAGAAGATCGGCGTGCTGCTCATGCGTCCGCAACGCGCCGATCTGGAGTTCCTGGCCGGCCTGGCCGCGGACGGCAGGTTCCGGCCGCTGATCGAGAAGCGGTATCCCCTGGCCGAGGCGGCAACCGCCGTGCAGCACATCATCGACGGACACGCGCAGGGCAAGACGGTGCTCGTCGGCTGAGCTAGTCGACCGATGCGGTGAGCCGCACGGTCAGCTCGCGAATGTGCGCGATGAGTTCCGGCGGTTCGTGCACCCGGAACGGAAAGCCGAAAGTGGCTAGATAGACGGCTAATTCGTCGAGCGAGTCCGAACCCGTTCGCAGCACGCAGCTTTCGTCGTCCACCGCCTCGATGGCGCCGATGGTCGGCGCGACGCGATCGGCGGCGACTTCGGCGGAGACACCGAGGGTGACGCGGGCGGCGTAGCGATATGGCGAACTCGCCACGCCCCGGGAGAGATATCCGGACAGATCGACGTCGGGCGCTTCGCGCGGGGTGAAGCGGGGGCCGGTCGGGATGCGGGGTTGCAGGCGGTCGCAGCGATAGGTGCGCCAGTCGGCGCGGTCGACGTCCCAGCCGATCAGGTACCAGCGACGGCCGATGTGCGCCAGGCGATGCGGCTCGGTGGTGCGCAAAGAGGTTGTGCCGTCATGACTTCGGTAGTCGAACCGGAGGCGGTGACTGTCCCGGATCGCGCCCGCGATCGCGGTGAGCGTATCGGGATCGACGGTCGCTCCGCCGGCCCGAACCGTGACCGTGACCGATTGCAGCAGGCCGACCCGATGGCGCAGCCGCGACGGCAGCACCTGCTCGAGCTTGGTGAGCGCGCGCAGCGAACTGTCCTCGATCCCGGTGATGGTGCCGCCCGCCGCGGTGCGCAGGCCGATCGCCACCGCCACCGCCTCGTCGTCGTCCAGCAGCAGGGGCGGCAGCTTCGCGCCCGCGCCGAGCCGATAGCCAGCGACGCCGGGTGTGGCATCCACCGGATAACCGAGGTTGCGCAGCTTGTCGATGTCGCGGCGCACCGTGCGTACGTCGACCTCGAGGCGCTCGGCCAGGTCGGTGCCGGTCCAGTCGCGGGGAGTCTGCAACAGCGAGAGCAGCCGCAGCAGTCGTCCGGAGGTTTCCAACATGGATTTCAGTCTGCCGTAAACCTAGGGCGGAAGCTGTCCTAGGTCGGTCATATCGTAGTTTTCATGACCAACGAGATCACCGAATTCCGCATCGACATCCCGCAGCAGCAGCTCGATGACCTGCGCACTCGCCTCGATGGCGCGCGCTGGCCCGCACCGCTGCCCGGCGACGGCTGGGACATCGGCGTGCCGACCGCCTGGCTGCGCGAGCTGGTCGACTACTGGCGCACCGAATACGACTGGCGGGCGGCCGAGGCGCAGCTCAACGCCTACCCGCAGTACACGACCGAGATCGACGGGCAGAACATCCACTTCCTGCATGTGCGCTCGCCCGAAGCGGACGCGCTGCCGCTGGTGCTCACCCACGGCTGGCCCGGATCGGTGGTCGAGTTCCTCGACGTGATCGGGCCGCTGACCGATCCGCGGGCGCACGACGGGGATCCCAAAGACGCGTTCCACCTGGTGATTCCGTCGCTGCCCGGATTCGGCTTCTCCGGGCCGGTCACGGAATCGGGGTGGGGGATCGACCGAACCGCGCAGGCCTGGGCCGAACTCATGCGCAGGCTCGGGTACGAGCGCTACGGCGTGCAGGGCGGCGACATCGGCGCCGGTGTGAGCCCGGAGGTCGCCCGGGTCGCGCCGGGAAGCGTTGTGGGCGTACATGTCAACGGCGGACCCGGTCCGATGCCGCAGCTGCCGCTGTCCGACGCGGAACTGGCGAGTCTGAACGACGTCGAGCGTGATCGGGTGCGCCGGATCGAGGCGTTCATGCAGGAGGAGTTCGGCTACATCGCGATTCAGTCCACGCGCCCGCAGACGCTGGCCTACGGGTTGGTGGATTCGCCGGTGGGACAGCTGGCCTGGATCATGGACAAGTTCCGGGAGTGGACCCATCCGCGAAACATCAACCCGGACAAGATCATTGACCGGGACCGGCTGCTGACCAACGTGATGCTGTATTGGCTCACCGGAACGGCGGGCTCGGCGGCGTATGTCGGCTATGCGCATTCCGGTGCGTGGGGTGCGCCGAAGGCGAACTCCGGAGTGCCCACCGCGGCACTGATTCTCGCCCATGATGTCGGCATCCGGCGCTACTCGGAACCCGCGAACACCATCACCCGATGGACCGAGGCCGACCACGGTGGTCACTTCGCCGCACTGGAGGCGCCGGAGCTGCTGACCACCGACGTCCGCGAGTTCTTCCGCGACCTGCGCTGAAAACCCAAGTCTGTGGGCCTGTTCCGGCATGTCGTCTGCGGAACAGGCCCACAATCAGGGGAGCGGACCGTCGGCGAGGTGTAGCCCATGGACAAACCCAGACCCTTCACCCAGGAACACCGGGAACAGTTCTGGCGGCGCTGCGGGTGGTCACCCGAACTCCCGGAGGCCGAGCGCGCGGCGATCGAACGCCAGTGGGACGACGACGCGATCGATCTGGCGGAACTTTTCGGCTGGTGAAATCGGGGCTTGCCGTGGCCCGATCTGTGGCGCACCATCAGGTCGGGAGGAACGAGCATGACCACATCGGGGTTACCGAGCCACCGGGACCGCACGATGGTTTCGTCGCGGGTGGATCCGGTCCTGAACTATTTCGGCAAGTGCCCGCTGTGCGGGTATCCCGCCCACGCGTCGACGATCACCGCGCACTTCGACGACGACGAGGTCGAGCAACTGGTCGTCGCCACCTGCGGGTTGCCGTGTGGGTGGAGCGGACCCGTCGTGCCGACGACGATGACCTGAGCACGACTAGCCGGTCGACAGTTCACCGGCCAGCCGCCACGAGTCGCGTTCGGCGGCGAAGGCGGCCGCCTGGGTGGTGCGGAAGTCGGTGATGGACTCGTCGTTGTCGGCGAGGAACCGGCGGTAGTCGGCGAGCCGGAATTCGCCGTCCTCCGCCTGCACCTGGACGTTGCCCGCGGCGAAATCGGCGCGCAGGTCGAGCAATTCGTCCGCCTCGACCGGGTACCAGCGGATCCGGTCGAAATAGCGCAGTAGCCAAGGGGTTTCCGCGCCCGACGGATGCCGGTCCGCGCCGGGGCGACCGGCCGGCGGACCGGCGTGATGGTTCCACACCTGGGTGGTGCGGCCGACGAACTGATAGCCGCCGGGGCCCTCCATGCCGTAGATGCACAGGTAGGCGCCGCCGATGCCGACCGCGTTCTGCGGGGTCCAAGTGCGGGCGGGGTTGTACTTGGTGGTGACCAGGCGGTGGCGCGGATCGGTCGGGGTGGCGACGGGCGCGCCGAGGTACACGTCGCCCAGGCCGAGGACGAGATATTCGGCGCCGAAGACGGTGTCGTAAACGTCTGCCACCGTAGCCAATCCGTTCATCCGGCGGATGAATTCGATGTTCCACGGGCACCAGGGAGCGTCGGCGCGGACGCCGTGCATGTAGCGGGTGATGGCCTCGCGGGTGGACGGGTCGTCCCAGGACAGCGGCAGGTGCACGGTGCGGCTCGGGACGACGAGCTGGTCGGCGGCGGGCAGGTGCTGCTCGGCTTCGGCCAGCAGATCGAGCAGGGTGAGTACGGGCAGGATGTGCGGGTCGACCCGGATCTGGAGGGAGCGGATGCCGGGGGTCAGCTCGGTCACGCCGCGCACACCCGCGGTCAGCAGGTGTTGATGCAGGGCGTGCACGCGGGCGCGCAGGGCGAGATCCAGTGTCATGCTGCCATATTCGACGAGGACGGCGTCGTCGCCCGCGCGGCGATAGGTGACGCCGGTTTCGTCGTCGACCTCGGTGCGTCGCAGGATGCCGTCGTCACCGTCGCCGCCGGAGGACAGCACGATCGGCCAGTTGGCCCGGCGCGCGGTGCCGAGGTCGCGTAACGAAGCGGCGCGTTCGCTGCGGATCGGCACGAAACGTACTGCGTCGCCTGGGGATAGCTGCCCGAGCTTCCAGCGGTCGGCGGCGACCACGGTGACCGGGCAGACGAAGCCGCCGAGGCTGGGGCCGTCGGGGCCGAGCAGGATCGGGGTGTCGCCGGTGAAGTCCAGTGCGCCAACCGAATACGGGGTGTCGTGGATGTTGGACGGGTGCAGTCCCGCCTCGCCGCCGTCGGTACGGGCCCACTCGGGTTTCGGCCCGATCAGCCGGACGCCGGTGCGGTCGGAGTTGAAATGCACCTCGTAATCGGTGCCGAGGATGGTGTCGAAGTCGGCGCGGGTGAAGAATTCCGGTGCGCCGTGCGGACCTTCGGTCACCGCCAGTTCCCAGCGCTTGGACAGCACCGGCTGGTCATCCATCGGGACGGCGGTCGCGACGGGGCCGCGGTGTGGTCCGAGCGTCAATGTCTCGCCGACGCGCAGGGCGTTGCCCTCGCTGCCGCCGAATCGGCCCAGCGTGAATGTTGCTGTGCTGCCGAGGTATTCGGGCAACTGAATGCCGCCCGCGAGCAGCACGTAGCAGCGCATACCCGGCCCGCGCACCGCGCCGACGTCGAGTACGCCGCCCGCGGGCACCTGGATGGTTCGCCACTGTTCCGCGGGAACACCGTTCACCGAGACGTCGGCCGGTGCGCCGGTGACGCATACCCAGGTCGGGGCCGAAAACATCAGCGCCGGACCGCCGAGCGTGCATTCCAGTCCGGCCGCGCCCTCGGCATTGCCGAGCACCCGATTGCCGAGCCGGAACGACAGGTCGTCCATCGGTCCGGACGGCGGTACGCCCACGTGCCAGTACCCGGTCCGTCCGGGCCAATCCTGCACTGTCGTCAGCATTCCGGGCCGGACGACCTCGACGACAGGATCGGGTTCCGCGCGCACTGCGCTGGTCGTCGTGCGGCCCGCGGATAGCTCGGTGATGGTCATTTCGACACCACCATGCGCACCGGGGTGGGGTCGAATCCGTTGCAGGGGTTGTTGATCTGCGGGCAGTTGGAGACCAGGACTAGGGTGTCGATTTCGGCGCGGAGGGTGACTTTCTTTCCCGGCGCGGACAATCCGTCGACGATGCCGAGCGTGCCGTCGGCCTCCACCGGAACGTTCATGAACCAGTTGATGTTCGAGACGAGGTCTCGTTTTCCGAGGCCCCATTGCAGTGCCGCGGTGAGGAAGTTCTCCACGCAGGCGTGCTGGTGCCGGGTGTGGTGCCCGTAGCGGAGCGTGTTCGACTCCTGGGAGCAGGCGCCCGCGATGGTGTCGTGATTGCCGACCTCGTCGGCGACGACGGTCATCAACGCGGTGCCCGCGTCGGTCAGGAGCACGCTGCCGGTGGTGAGGAAGATGTTGCGCTGCGCGGCGATGGTGGCCTGTGCGCTGTAGCGGTCGGTGTGATCGGCCGCCGAATACAACAGGCAGTCGACCGCCTGGTTGCCGTGCAGGTCGATGATCTCGAGTTGCTCGCCCGCCTTGACCACCGCGGACCAGGGGGCGCGGGCGGGGACGGTCTCGTCGAGCACGATGGTGCGTGCGGCGGTGTTCATGGCCTTACCTCCAGCGTGAGTGCGGCCGTCCAGGCGCGTTCGGTGTTCTCTACGGCCCGTTGGTATTCCGGGTCGCCGTTGTGGGTGATGGCGAGATCCTCGGGCGCGGCCCAGGCGACGATGTCGAGATCCGTTGTGGCTCGGTCATCCAGCGGGTGCGCGGCATTGGCGACGAGCAGCACGACCGGCAGATGCACCAGCAGGTCGACGGACGAACCCGGTGCGGCGCTGCCGGTGGCGATCAGTGCGCCATCGGATTCCACTCGGACACCGCGGAAGAACGACACCGTCGGCCCGATATCGCACGGCTGCAAACCGTGTTTGGCGCCAGCGAGGCGCAGCAGTTGCCGCGCCTCGGCGGTCGGGCCGCAGAGGGTGTCGTGACTGCCCGAGGTGTCGGCGAGCACCGTGGCGAGAATGCGGCCCTGATCCGACAGCAGCGGATGGCCGTCGCCGAGATACGCCTGCCACGGAACCTTCACTGTGTCGGCGACATTGAGGCGTTCCCACGGTGCTTCGGGACGCACCAGCAGCAGGTGTGCGCAGGCGCCGCCGGCCGGGTCGGACAGCCGGATCCGAGTCCCGCGGCCCAGCACGACATTCGCGTAGCCGTCCGCCGGAATGCGCTGGGCGAAGGTTATTCTCGCCGATTCGACGCCCGCGGGCAGTGCCGGTCCGGCGAGCGTCGCGGCGGCGGCCTGGGATCGTGCGTGCGCTCTGGCACTTTCGGTGGATGCGGTGCTGCTGCTCATTGTTGCCTCCTTCACTGGATGCGGCCCCGGACTCTTGTCCGTCCGAGTGGCCGGCCGGGTACGACCGTGTGCGCGGTGGTGGCCGGCACCACCACCGCGCCGCCGGTCAAGCGGATCGGGTTGCGGGCTCCGGGTTTTCGCCGGCGCTCGGCGGCTGCCCGACGAACCGGTGCACGACGACCCCGACCCCGACGACGAGCAGCACGAACAGCGGTGCGGCCCAGAGCATCCACCAGCCGCCGCCGTTCGGCGTGTAGACCTCGGCGCGCGGCCAGGCCAGGTTCACCGCCATCGCGATGCCCCACAGCACGGCGAGCACGTTCACCGGAATGCCCAGGCGCCCCAGGCTGAACAGCCCGGCCTCGGTGCCTTCGTCGGCGGGCATGCCCTTGATCCGCCGCACCAGCAGCGGCACGGTGACCAGCAGATACGCCAGGTACAGCGTCACGATGCAGACGCTGGCCAGGGTCGCGAAGATCGCGGCATTGCCGAGATTCAGGACGAGCAGCCCGATGCCGAGCACGCCGATGATGACCGCAGGAAGCACCGGGGTGCCGAAGCGCGGGTGCACCGCGGCGAGCCGCTCGGCGAACGGCAGCTTGCCGTCGCGCGCCATCGAGAACATCAGCCGCGAGCCCGCCGTCTGAATGGCCAAGGTGCACACCGTGATCGCCACCGCGACACAGCTGAGCAGCACCGTGCCGGCCGGGCTGTCCAGCTTCGAGGTGAGCACGTAGGCCAGGCCCTCGGTGGCCAGCGAGCCGTCGGACAGGCTCGGCGCGGCCATCAGCGCGCCGATCAGCAGCAACCCGCCGCCGAGCGCGGACACCGCGAGCGCGGTCAGGATGGTGCGCGGCGCGACCCGGCGCGGATTCTTCGTCTCCTCGGAAAGCTCACCGGCGGAATCGAATCCGACCATGACGTAAGCGGCCATCAGCCCGGACACCAGGAACGCGGCCCAATACGAGCCCGGCACCGCCTGATCGGTCTGCAGCACGACGCCGGGCCCGCGCTCGGTGTGGGTGAAGAACAGCCCGATGATCGCGAGCACGCCGACGATCTCCACGGTGACGCCGATCGAGTTGATCCGCGACATCAGGTCGATGCCGATCACGTTGATCACCGTGGTGACGACCAGGAGGATGCTGCCGAGCAGCACCGCGTTGGTCGCACCGGAGGACGAGGTGAGCGCGGTGTCGTCGCCGACGAGTTGGAAGCCGCTCCAGATGGACGGCAGCACCACCTGCAATGCGATCGCGGCCGCGGCGGCGGTGACGATCTGCGCGATGACCATCATCCAGCCCGCGAACCAGCCGATGAGTTCACCGCCGAGCCGGCGCGACCATTGGTATATGCAGCCCGAGATCGGGTAGCGGGCGGCCAGTTCGGCGAAGTTCAGCGCGACGAGGAACTGCCCGGCGAACACGATCGGCCAGGTCCAGAAGAACGCGGCGCCGCCGAACGAATAGCCGAAGCCGAAGAACTGGAAGATCGTGGTGAGGATGGAGACGAACGAGAAGCCGGCCGCGAACGAGGCGTAGCGGCCCAGTTTGCGATGGAGCACCGGTTCGTAGCCGAATCGGGCGAGGTCGGCGCCGTCGCGGCTGGTGTCGGGCGGAGGGGCGAACGTTGTGGCCATGAGGGTCCTTCGGCGAGCGGCCAATACCTATCAGATGACAGTTTTGCGTCGGCGATCGCGCTTTCGGTGACCCGCGTGTATCGCTTGCGGTAACTCCGGTAACTTCTGCGTTGCCGAGATTTCTATCGAGTGACAGAAACCTCTCAGCAGCTACCGGGCGACCGGGCGTCGCGGGTCGGTCCGGTGCAGACCTGCCAGAATGAACCTGTGGCAAACCTCGGCCCCGGCCGTCCCCGAGTGGAACAGCGACGCCGTCGCGGCCAGACGCCGCGTGCCGAGATCCTGGACGCCGCGGGAGAGCTGTTCACCACCAATGGCTACGCGAACACCTCCACCCGTGTGGTCGCCGACGCGGTCGGCATCCGTCAGGCATCGCTCTATCACCACTTCGCCGCCAAGGATGACATCCTCGATGCGCTGCTTGCCGAAACCATAGCTGCCCCACTGGAACTCGCCGAGCGACTGGGGAACGTGTCGGTGCCTGCGCCAACCCGTCTTTACGCGCTCGCGCTCTTCGACGTCCGGCAACTGTGTGCCGCGCGCTGGAATCTCGGTGCGCTGTACCTGCTTCCGGAACTGCGCACCGAGCGGTTCGCGACGTTCCGGCTGCGGCGTGACGAACTTCGCGGGCACTACGAGACTTCGGCGGCGGCGGTGCTTTCCGAGGCCGGTGGTGCGGGCATCGTCGGGGCCGAGGCGTTACCGTTCCGGCTGGTCGAGATGGTGATCAGCATGCGCTCGGACGAGGGCAACGCTCCCGCGGACGCGGAACGGACGATCCCCGAGGCGGCGCTACGGGTGCTCGGCTGGCCGGGTGATCTGAACGCGTTGCGCGCGGATGCGCAGCGCGTGCTCGATCAACTCGACCCGGCGTAGGCCCTATTTTCCGGCGCTGCGTCCCCACTTGAGGCCCCACCCGTACGCCTGGTCGACTTCCTTCTTGCCCCACAGCGGCCGCCCGGCGGGCGGCCGGATGAAGATGCCTTGACGGTGAACGACGAACTCCCCGTTGATGTTCTCGATCAACGCGAGCACCATCTCGCGCGAGTTGTCGGTGCATCCGTCGACCAGCATCTCGATCGGCGGCGAGCCGACCGGGTACAGGGTGGCCGTCGCGTGCACGCCGCGGAAGTCGTCCGCACCGGCGTACAGCGAGGCGAACACCAGGATGCGGCGGAACTTCGCGGTGTGATCGAGATTGATGTCGAGGTTCTCGCCGGCGGCGACGGCGCCGGTCCGGTCGTCCTGATCGAGCTGGATGAACGGCGCCTTGCGCAGCGAGCCGAAGCTGTCGAGCGGGCCGATCGAACCCTTCGTCCCGTCGGTCATCTCCCAGAAGCAGCACAGGTCCAGGTCGAGACCGCCGCTCTTGCGCTTGCCGAACTTGCGCGGGGCGGGTGCCGCGGCCCCGGTCCAGTTCAGATTGATCCGCATGATGCCGCCGGTCGCGCCCTGCTTGGTCAGCGAGATCGAGGGTGCGTCTTTGGTCAGCGAGATCTTGCTGAGGTTGACCGGGGCGCCGGGCTGCGGTGAAAACTGCTGCGGGGGAGCCATGTTCGGCGGCGGTGCGCCGTAAGTGCCTGGCGGCGGCGGGTATCCGGCGGGCGGCTGCTGCGGCGGCGGGAATTGTGGCTGCGGCGGGGCGTATTGGGGCATGGGCGGAGCCGGGGGCGGCGGCGCGGTGAACTGATGCGGCGGTGCGGCGGGCGGCGGTGGTGGGGTGAACTGGTGCGGCGGCGCGGCCGGTGCGGGCGCGTCGTCGACCGAGATACCGTAATCGGTGGCCAGACCGGCCAATCCGGAGGCGTAGCCCTGCCCGACCGCGCGGAACTTCCACGCGCCCTGGCGGCGATAGAGCTCGCCGAGCACGAACGCCGTCTCGGTCGTCGCACCGGCACTGTCGAACCGGGCGATCTCGTTGCCGGTGCCCGGATCCACCAAACGCACGTAGAGCCCGTGGAATTGACCGAAGGTGCCGCCGTCCGCGGAGGCCGCGATCACGATGGTCTCGATCTGCGGCTCGACCTGGCCCAGGTTCGCCGACAGCACGTCGAGCACGGTCGGACCCTGCTGCTTACCTTCGTGGCGCACCGCACCGGACGGATGCACGGGCTGGTTGTAGAAGACGAAGTCGCTGTCGTTGCGCACCTTGCCGGCCACCAGCAGCAACGCCGAGGCGTCGGCGTCGGGCACCCCGGGTCCGCTCTGCCAACCCAGCTCGATCCGGACGGCGCTCTGCGGCACCGCAACGTTGGCGCCCTTCGTCATCGACACACTTGCCAACGTATCGCCAAACCCGGCGATTGGGTACTTGATCAGCGCGTCGGCGGCGCGATCTCCCAGTGCTGCTGCAACGCGCCGGCGATTTCGGGGAGCACGGTGATCGGAATCCGTTTGCGCCGCAACAGCGCCCGGATCTCGTTCACCTGTTCCCGTTTGCGCAGGTCGTAGGCGCCGGAGACCGGCCGGAGCACCGGCGGGATGGACAGCAGCACCAACTCGCCGTGTTCCTCGTCCCCGCCGGCCAGATCCAGCGCCAGCGACCAGCGGGATCGCTCGTCGAGGGTGAAGCGCCCGGCGACCACCCGGTCCCAGTCGACGCTGGACTCGGTCCACGGCGTGCGCCGGTAGATCGTCCGCTCGGTGAGCACGACGGCGTCCCTGGCGAACAGCGCCGCCACCACGGCGATGCCCGCGACGGCGCCGGCCAGCAGACCGGTGAACACCCGGTTCAGCCCGAACAGCGCGATCACGCCGGCGCACAGGGCGACGGTCACCAGGATCCCGGCGGAGCTGTACAGCGCCGCGCGCCGGGTCGGCACCACACCTGCCCGCACCATCGTCATCTCACCCACCACCTCCGGCTCGCTGCGGCACACGCTACCGCCCGCCGGAGCGCCGCACACCTCCTGACTCCGGGCGGGAGTCAGGAGGTGTGCGGCGGGTTGCTCAGGCTTCCAGGGCTACCGCGGCCTCGGCCGTGTAGACCAGGAAGGTCAGGCTCTGCTGGAAGTACAGCTCGACCGACTCGGCGTCGTGGGACAGGTAGCCGATCGACAGGTCCTGACCGATCCGCAGGTCGAAGTCGCCGCCGCGGCAGGTCAGCACGAACGCGCCGTCGATGGCGGGCGCCCAGATGATCTCGCCGTCCGGGATGAGCCGCTCGATGTGGGTGCGGATCGGGTGTCCGTGATCGGAGGTCTCGCTTACCGCGGTGAACAGCTCCGCGCTCAGCAGCACCGAGTACGGCCCGTCGACGCCGGCCAGGCGCAGCGCGGTGAGCGCCTGGGTGACCGACTCCGGGACCAACCGCGGATCGCTCGGCAACGCGATCGCCTGATTGGTCGAACTCGCCCGGATGCCGGTGATGTTCGCGGCCGGATAGCCCTCGAAGATGGCCCGATCCTCGGCGAACGCGATCTTCTTCGCGGCGTCCTTCACCGGATCCAGGTCGGGATCCATCGCGCCGCGTTCGACGTTGTCCAGCTCCTCGCGGGAGAGCCGGAACGGCACCCGCAGCTCGACCAGCGGCGCGACTACTCGCTGCCGGGCCTGCACGCCCTCGTCGGGCGCGGTGATCGGGGTGGTGTGCCCGGTGCCGACCGCGGAGTAGTCCAGGCCGTGCGGGCCGGACAGATCGACGACACGCCGCCCGGCGATGTGCCGCTTGAAGGTGCGCGTCGCCTCTTCCTCGATCGCCGACCATGCCTCGGCGGTGATCGGCGCGAGTTCGCGATAGAGGTTGTTCATGCCTGCGTGCTCCTTTTCAACGTGCCGATACCGAGTGAGCCCGACCCGATGTCGTTGGGCTGCACGTCTGCTGCCGCTATGGCCTCGTCCGGCGGCGGGGGAAGTTCATCGAAGAAGTCGAGCGACGGCGCGAAGAACGAGGTGCCGGTGACCGCGATGGAGAAGTCCAGGATGCGGTCGTAGGCGGCCTCGTCGGTGCCGACGAACATGCGGGTGAGCATCAGCTCGGTGACGCTCGGGGTGGCCGCGTAAGCGATGTAGTACGTGCCGAATTCGCCGTCCTTGACGCTGCCGAACGGCATGTTGGCGCGCAGGATCTCGCGTTCGGTGCCGTCGGCGTCGACGATGGTGTTCACCGCGACGTGCGAATCGGCGGGCTTGTCGGCGTCGGACAGCTCGAAATCGTCGAGCTTGGTGCGGCCGATCACCTTCTCCTGCTCCTCGATCGAGAGCGCGCGCCAATCCGCCATCGGATGCAGGTACTTCTGCACGATGACGTAACTGCCGCCGCAGAAGTCCGGGTCCTCGTCGCCGACGAGTGCGGCGGCATACGCGCCCTGGCCCTCCGGGTTCTCCGTGCCGTCCACGAAGCCGAGCAGGTCGCGCTGTTCGAAGTAGCGGAACCCGACGGTCTCGTCGATGATCGTGGCCGCGCCGGCCAGCCGGTCGCCGAGGGTCATGGCCAGCTCGAAGCAGGCGTCCTGGTTTTCCGCCCGGATGTGGAAGAGCAGATCGCCCGGCGTCACCGGGGCCTGGTGAACCGCGCCGACGAAGCCGGGGAAGTCGTGCAGTTCGGCGGGCCGTGGTCCGGCGAAGAGCCGGTCCCAGGCCGCGGAGCCGATCGAGGTGACGCAGTTCAAGCCGGCGCCGGGGATCCGGAAGCCGACCGAGCGACGCAGGCCCTGCACGTCGGCGAGGGTGTCCCGGACGACCGCCTCGCCGCCCTCGTCGATGGTGGCGACCAGGAAGATCGCGGCCGGGGTGAGCGGATCGAGAATCGGCTGCGGCTCACTCATGATCTTCAGCCTAGTGCCCGGCACCGACACCTCGGCCAGGTGGCACGGGCACCGCGGCTACTACTTCGCGACCGTCAGCAAGAAGGCCACATCGTCCACGGCCATCACGCTGTGCCGTGCCTTGGGCACCACGAGCAGATCGCCCGTCGAACCCTTCCATTCGTTGCTGCCGCTGATCAGGGTGAGCGTGCCGCTGAGCACCAGCAGCGTGGCCTCACCCGCGTTGTCGTGCTCGGCCAGGCTCTGGCCCGCGCTGAGGCCGACCACGGTCTGCCGCAGTGAATTTGCGTGACCACCGTAGATGGTTTGCGAACTCCGCCCGCTGGTGGCGGTGCTCGCGATCTTGAGCTGTTGTCGAGCAACCGCAGTCAGCGATTTCTTGTCCATGGACCGCCTTTCGCAAATGACAACAGCCGGTACGAGGGCTGGTCGCACCGGCTCGGGGGTCCGGACGGACGCAGGCCCGGCCCCACTTATCCAGGAGTATGCCCGACCGTGCTTGGTCTCGAGTCGGGTTTGCGTGGCCGCGGCGTTCTGTGATCGAACGGTGTTGTGCGGCCTCGATGATCGATGCGGAGAGTTTGCCGACTAGTCGGATTCGCGGCGGGTGTAGCGCCGGATCCGGTATCGCAGACCGGTGCTCGACTCGTGCCATTCCGCGCTCTCGTCGGCGGCCCATTCGGGCCCGATGAGCGGGGCGTACGCGTCGCCCGCGACGTTCGTGTCGACCTCGGTGACGAGCAGGTCGGTCGCGAAATCCATAGCGGCGCGGTAGATCTCACCGCC
This sequence comes from Nocardia colli, assembly GCF_008704205.1. Lineage (GTDB taxonomy): Bacteria > Actinomycetota > Actinomycetes > Mycobacteriales > Mycobacteriaceae > Nocardia > Nocardia colli. The sequence continues at coordinate 32,092 of NZ_VXLC01000004.1, forward strand.
GCCGGCGATCCACACGGAGTCCGGATCGCTCAGTGCGAGCGCCTCGTTCAGCGACCCGGCGCGTTCGGCGCCTTCGGCCACCCACTCCGGTTGCCTGGTCACCACGATGTTGCGGCGTCCGGTCAGCGGGCGGAACCTGGGGGGCAGCGAATCCCACGTGCGTCGGCCCATCACCACCGGATGTCCCATGGTGGCCGATTTGAAATTCGCCATGTCTTCGGGCACGCGCCACGGGATGGTGTTGTCCGCACCGATCACGCCGTCGGGCGTCTGCGCCCAGATCAGTCCGATCGTGCGCTCGCTCACACGGCCACCGGGGCCTTGATCGCCGGATGATGCTGGTAGTCAACGACTTCCACGTCCTCGTAGACGTAGTCGAATAGCGACGTGGCCGGACGCAGGTTCAGCGTCGGGAACGGGAGCGGATCGCGGGTGAGCTGTTCGGTGACCTGGTCGAGGTGGTTGTCGTAGATGTGGCAGTCGCCGCCGGTCCAGATGAAATCGCCGAGCTCCAGTTCGGTCTGCTGCGCGACCATCTGGGTGAGCAGCGCGTAGCTGGCGATATTGAACGGCACGCCGAGGAACAGGTCGGCGCTGCGCTGATACAGCTGGCAGGACAGCTTGCCGTCGGCTACATAGAACTGGAAGAACGCGTGGCACGGGGCGAGCGCCATCTTGTCCAGCTCGGAGACGTTCCAGGCGGACACGAGCATGCGCCGCGAGTCCGGGTTGGTGCGCAGGGTGTGCAGCACCTCGGAGATCTGGTCGATGTGCATGCCGTCCGGCGTCGGCCAGGAGCGCCACTGCACGCCGTAGACCGGGCCGAGTTCGCCGCCCACGCCGGCCCACTCGTCCCAGATGGAGACGCCGTGCTCCTGCAGCCAGCGCACATTGGAGTCGCCGCGCAGGAACCAGAGCAACTCGTAGACGATCGACTTCAGATGCACCTTTTTGGTGGTGATCAGCGGGAAGCCCGCCGACAGGTCGTAGCGCAGCTGATGGCCGAAGATGCTGCGCGTACCGGTGCCGGTGCGGTCTGCCTTCTTCGTGCCGGACTCCAGCACCAGCCGGAGCAGATCCTCGTACTGGGTATCGGTGGCCACGCCTGTCAACTCTAGGGGACGGTGGGAGGCGAAGCCGACGGGGCGGGTGAGCACTAGTCTTTGGGCCGCCTGGCAAGCTCGCCGCATGCGCAAGCTCTACGTGATCGGCATCGGCGCGGGCGACCCCGACCAAGTGACGGTGCAGGCGATCAAGGCGATGCGACAGGTCGAGGTGTTCTTCGTCATCGGCAAGGGCGCGGAGAAGCGCGAGCTGGTCGAGGTGCGGACCGCGATCCTGGCCGAGCATGTCGAGCGGCCGTATCGGATCGTGGAGATCGCCGACCCGCCGCGCGATCGGACGCCCGCGGATTATCAGGGTGTCGTCGAAGACTGGCACGAGCGGCGCTCGGCGTTGCTGGAAGACGCGTTCGCGCAGGTCGACGGGGTCGGCGGGATTCTGGTGTGGGGTGATCCGGCGCTGTATGACAGCACGTTGCGGATGATCGAGCGGGTGCTCGCGCGCGGGACCGCGCACTTCGATTACACGGTGATTCCCGGCGTCACCAGCGTGCAGGCGCTGGCCGCGCGGCATCGCATGGTGCTGCACCGGATCGGCGAACCGGTGCACATCACCACCGGCAGGCGGCTGCGCGAGGAGGGACTCGCCGATTCCGCGGTGGTGATGCTGGACGGCGACTGCTCGTTCACCGAGGTACCGGGCGCGGACGTGCACATCTGGTGGGGCGCCTACCTCGGCATGCCGGACGAAACGCTGATCGACGGCCCGCTGCGCGAGGTGGAACAGGAGATCGTCGAGCGCCGCGCCCGGTTGCGCGCCGAAAAGGGCTGGATCATGGACATCTATCTGCTCAGTCGAGGCTGACTGCCCTGCTCTTGTCGGTGATCGCCGGTAACCTGACCCTGTGCCCGAACTACCTGAGGTGGAGGCGCTGGCGCAGTTCCTGCGGGAGCATGCGGTCGGCGCGGTGGTGGGGCGCGTGGATGTGGCGGCGCTCAGCGCGGTGAAGACGTTCGAGCCGCCGGTGACCGCGCTGTCCGGCCGGGACGTGACCGGGGCGGGGCGCTGGGGGAAGTTTCTCGGCATGGACTGCGGCGGCCTGTGGCTGATCACGCACCTGTCCCGCGGTGGCTGGCTGCGCTGGATCGATGAACCCAGCCAGACGCCGCCGAAGCCGGGCGGCAAGAGTCCGCTGGCGCTGCGCGTGCATTTCTTCACCCCGGAGGGCGCGACGCCCGCCTTCGATCTCACCGAGGCGGGCACCAAGAAGCGGCTCGCGGTCTACATCGTCGACGACCCGAAACTGGTGCCCGGCATCGCCCGGCTCGGGCCGGACGCGCTCGAGGTGAGCGAGGACGAGTTCATCGAGATCCTGCGCGGCACCTCGCAGCGGATCAAGACCGCGATCGTCGACCAGACCCTGTTGGCCGGCATCGGCAATGCCTACTCCGACGAAATCCTGCACGCGGCCAAGATCTCCCCGTTCGCCAACACGAAAACCCTTGCGGCGAACAATGGTCCCGAGCTGTACGCGGCCATGCGCGCGGTGCTCACCGATGCCGTGCAGCGTTCGTCGGGGCAGGCCGCCGCCCGCCTCAAGGGCGAAAAGCGTTCCGGCATGCAGGTACACGCCCGGGCGGGCCAGCCGTGCCCGGTCTGCGGCGACACCGTGCGCGAGGTGTCCTACGCCGAGCGTTCCTTCCAGTACTGCCCGACCTGTCAGACCGGCGGCAAGATCCTCGCCGACCGGCGGATGTCCCGGTTGCTCAAGTAGCGGTCAGGTCAGGGTGGGTACCCGGACTCCTTGCCAGGCAAGGCGTTTGGTCTTGTCCGGGTCGTGTTCCAGGCGGGTGGGGGTATCGATGATCAGGGTGGTGCGGCGGGATTCGGTGTAGGCGGGCCAGGAGGGGAGCGGGGCGCCGGTGCGGGCGAATTCGAGCCAGTTGTCCTGGAATTGGTGGGTGACCGATTGCAGGCCGCGGCGGCCACCGGCGGCGGTGATGGCGCGGCCGAACGCGGCTTCGCCGCCGCCGAAGACGGGGATCAGGTCCGAGGCGTGGGTGGCGCCGAGGCCCGCGAGCTGCATCGAGCGCGGGGCGAAGTCGTAGCGGTAGGCGTAGGTGGGGGCGTGTCGGCTGTGCCCGGCCATCACCGTGACGGACGGGCGCCAGAAGACGAAGTCGCCGCCGGCCCGCACGGCGGCCTTGGCCTCCGGATAGCCGGGATAGGCTGCGGCGATTCGGGATTCGGCGGCATCGTTGGCGATCGCTTCGCGCAGCCGCTCCGGGGTGGTGGGCAGCGAATCCGCGAACTTGGCGAACAAGGTGCCCTCGTCGCGGTTCGTGCCGATGATGAGCGGCACCCGATGGGCGTTGCCGTCGACGATCGCATCGATCGGCGCCTGCGGTAGCAGGACGCCGTCGACCACCGGGGAAATCGGGAACAGGCCGCGTCGTTCGCGCAGGACCCGATTGCTGGTGCGGTCGACCGCGCGCCGAATGTCGTTGGCGCCGGCCGTGAGCAGGGCGGTGGCCGCCTGGTCCGGGGTGGCGCCGAGTGTTTCGACGCAGCGGCGGGCGAACAGCCGTGCATCGTCGGGGGTCATGGCCCAGTCGGCCGGCGGGCTCTGGGAAATAGCCTGGTGGAACAGGCCTTTCGCGGCCGGTGTGGCGAGCAGGCTGAGCACCGCGTGCGCGCCCGCGGATTCGCCGAAGATGGTGACATTGCCGGGATCGCCACCGAACGCGGCGATATTGGTGCGCACCCATTCCAGCGCGGCGACCTGATCGCGCAGGCCGAGGTTCGACTCGAAAGTGTGCCCCGGCGTGGAGAATTCACCGAAATCGACATAGCCGAACGCGCCGAGCCGGTAGTTCAGCGATACCAGCACGGCATCCCCGCGCACCGCGAGCCGGCCACCGGAGTACAGCGCGAGCGCCGACGTGCCGGTGAGATAGCCGCCGCCGTGGATGAACACCAGCACCGGCCGCGGCTTGGCCGACGGCGTCACGGGCACGGTGACATTGAGTGTCAGCGAGTCCTCGTTGGTCGGCTGGTACCGGCGCGGCCCGATCCGCGCGCCGGCCCGATGCTGCATCGCGGCGAACCCGTACTCGGTGCTCTCCCGCACCCCGGCCCACGGCGTGACCGGTTGCGGGGCCCGAAACCGCAAGTCGCCCACCGGCGCGGCCGCGTAGGGCAGGGACCGCCAGCGCAAGACGCGGCGGCCGCGACGACCCCGAACGACTCCGTCGGCGGTCTGGATATCTGTCGATGCCACCATCCGCCAATGGTACTTACGCGCGCCGTGTCTCCAACAGGCGTAACCAGAACTCGCTGATCGCGGGAAACGCGGGCACCGCGTGCCACAGGGTTGCCAACGGCACCTTGCCGACCACCGCGATGGTGGCCGCGTGCAGCTGCTCGCCCGCCTCCGGACCGACGAAGGTCGCGCCGAGCAGCGTGTCGGTGGCGGTGTCGATGACCAGCTTGGCGTGGCCCGCGAAGTCGTTGCGCGCCAACGCGGAACCGGCGACCGAGATGTCCAGCTCCACGGTTTCGACGGCACGGCCCGCGTCCCGGGCCGCGGCCTCGGTCAGTCCGACGGACGCGACCTCGGGTGCGGTGTACACGACCTGCGGAACCTGCCCGTGGTCGGCGCTCGCGGTGAACCGGGCATCGTCGAGCGGCCTGCCCTCCGCGCGGGCCGCGATCACGTCGCCGCACACCCTGGCCTGGTACTTGCCCATATGCGTCAGCGCGGCACGGTGATTCAGATCGCCGACGCAGTACAGCCAGTCGCCGTCCACGTCGCGCACGGTCAGCTGATCGTCGACGGCGACGTAGCCGTCCTTCAGCCCGACGGAATCCAGGCCGAGCCCTTCGGTGGCGGGTGCGCGGCCGGCGGCCACGATGATCTCGTCGGCCTCGAGTTCGGTATCGCCCTGGGCGCTGTGCACCCGCACGGTGACCGGGCCGCCGTGGATCCGGCCCTCGCCGGTGTCCTTGGCGTCGGGGCGGTGCACGCTGGTCGGCGAGGTGTCGAGCAGCACTCGCACGCCGCGCTCGTTCAGCGCCGCGACCACGCGCTCGCCCGCGAACGGTTCGGCGGACGCGAGCACCGCACTGCCACGCACGACCATGCTGACCTGCGCGCCGAGCGCACTCAGCCAGGTCGCGGCCTCGCAGGCCACCACGCCGCCGCCGATGATCACCACGCGGCCGGGGACCTCGTGCAGGTTGGTGGCGTCGCGGGAAATCCACGGCAGCGCGTCGCGCAGGCCGGGTACGTCAGGGACGCTCGCCGTGGTGCCGGTGGCCAGCACCACCGCGTGCCGGGCGCGCAGCACCCGTCCGTCGACCTCGACCAGTCGTTCCCCGACGAGTTTTCCGGTGCCGCGGACGACCTCGATGCGGTGGTCGCCGGCCCACTTCACCTGCGAGGCGTCGTCGTGGTCGCTGACGAAGGAGTCACGCCGCCGCAGCACCGCCTCGATGTCGAGGCCGGTCGCGGTGATCCCGTCCATGGCCTGCGCGGCGCCCAGCACATGGCCGGGCCGCAGCAGGGCCTTGCTCGGAATGCAGGCCCAGTAGGAGCATTCGCCGCCGACGAGTTCGCGTTCCACGATCGCGGCGGTCCGGTCACTCCCGGCGATGGCGTAGTCGGCGGCGTTCTCGCCCGCCGGTCCGCCACCGATCACGATGACGTCGTACTCGGTAGGTGTGCTGGGCATGGCGGTTACTGCAGGTAGCCCTCGACCTGAGCGGCGGAGCTCGGTTCGGCGCCGTCGGGCGACTCGCCCTGGTCGATCCGCGCCCGGCGGTGCCGCAGCAGATCCCACGCCTGGTCCAGCATCACCTCGAGCTCGGCGAGCTGCTGGCGTTCGGCCTTGGGATCCAGGTCGCCTTTGGCGGCCTGGGCCCGGAGCTCGTGCTCCTGGTCGACGAGTGCCTTGATCCGGGCCAAAACGTCCTGTTCGGTCATGGCGACCATGCTACGGCCGCGCCAGGCACGCGGCGGCGATCGGCACCGCCGTGGCCAGGTCGGGCCAGGACAGCGCGGTGTAACCGAGCGTGACGCCGAAGTGGTGCCGCCGCGCGCTGTGGTGGTAGCGGGCGAGCGGGTCGAGGGCGACGCCCCGCGTGCGGGCCGCGGCGACGCTGCGTTCCTCGGCCTCGGCCGAGGCGAGCGGCACCACCACGTGCGAGCCCGCGTCGTCGCCGATGACCTCTAGTCCGTGGCGGCGCAGTTCGCTCACCATGAGGGCGCGCCGGGGCGGCAGCTCGCGGCGCAGGCGGCGCAGGTGCCTGGCCAGGTCGCCGTGCGCGGCGAGCGCGACGAACACCTGCTGGCCCGCCGGACTCGGGCTGGTTCCGGTCCGGTTGCGATGCGCGACAACGGCATTGGCGATGGCCGGCGCGGCGACCAGCCAGCCGACGCCGAGGCTCGGCGAGAGGATCTTGCTGGTGGTGCCGAGATGCACGACCACATCCGGCGCCATCGCGGCCAGCAGGGGCAACGGCGCGGTGTCGTAGCGCAATTCGCCGTCGTAGTCGTCTTCGATGATGAGCAGTGCCTGTCGGCGAGCGTGCTCGACCAGTTCGACCCGGCGCGCGGCGGGCAGTCGGGCGCCGAGCGGAAACTGGTGTGCCGGTGTGCAATACACGGCTTTGATGTTCGACGGCAACAGGTCGACGCGCAGACCGTGCGCGTCGATCGGGACGGGCAGAACCCGGATGCCGGCCGCCGCGAATGCTCCTGCGGCGCGCTGATATCCGGGGTCCTCCATCGCGATGGCGTCGCCGGGGGACAGCAGTGCCGCCGCGAGTTCGCCTACGGCGGAACTGGTTCCGGCCGTCGCGAGCACCACCGTTTCGCTGCCCGCGCCGAGTCCGCGATGGCGGAGCAGATGTTCGACGATCGCCGCGCGGAAATCCGGCTCGCCCGCCCGATCCTTGCGGACCAGCGGCGAAAGGTCGGCGGCGGCGCGCCAGGCCCGCCGCCACGCGGGCCGATCGATGGCGTCGGCGCACGGCGCGCCGGGTTGCAGGTCGAGCAGTGGCGGACCGTCGTCCACTCCGTCCGGCTGACGTGGGCGCAGCGGCGCGGCCGGCGGCGCGGTGGTCAGATACGTACCCGAACCGCGTTTTCCGCTGATCCAGCCCTCGGCATGCAGTTGATCGAAGGCGGCGGCCACCACGGTGCGGCTCACGCCGAGCCGTTCGGCGAGCGCGCGCGACGACGGCAACCGGTCGCCGCCGCGCAGCAGCCCATTGCTCGCCGCGGCCCGCAGCCCGTCGGCGACCTGCACCGACAGCGGCTCCGGCAGCGCGCGGTCGAGCTCGAGCGGGAGTTCGTCGAGCACCGGTCACCTCACGAATGGACTGTGTGAATTTGCTTGAATTGGCACTTTCATAATGCCACTCCGGACTAGATGCTGGTCTTATGACGCAATCGGCCGATCTCCGAACCCCACTTTCGCCGACCCCGCGCAGCACGCTGACCCGGTCGAAGGAACGTGCGCGCAGCGAGCGCGCGGACCTCGACGCCGTCCTCGACGCGGGCCTGGTGTGCCACCTCGGCGTGCTGCTCGGCGGTGCGCCGGTGGTGCTGCCCTCCATCTACGGACGCGACGGCGACACCCTCTACCTGCACGGCTCGACCGGGGCAGGCAATCTGCGCGCCGCCTTGGCCACGGATATCTCGGTCGCGGTCACGCTGGTCGACGGCGTCGTCTATGCCCGCTCGGCGTTCCACTTCTCCATGAACTTCCGCTCGGCGGTGGTGCACGGCCGCGCGGTGGAGGTCACCGAGCCCGCGGATCGGATGCACGCGCTCGAGGTGATCACCGAGCACGCCGCGCCGGGCGCCTGGTCACGGGTGCGGTTGCCGAACAAGAAGGAACTGGCCGCGACCCTGGTGCTCGCGCTCGATCTGACCGAGGCCTCGGTGAAGGTCCGCAGCGGCGGCCCCAACGACGATCCGGCGGATATCGAGCACGGCGGGGTGTGGGCAGGTGTGCTGCCGGTGCGCCAGGTCTGGGGCGAGCCGATCGACGCAGCCGACCTCCAGCCGGGACTCGCGGTGCCGGGCGACGTGCTCGAGCGCGCGGAACCCGGTCTCGTGCCGGCGCGGTGACACCGACACGGCGGCTGTTTGCCTCGGCGTAGCCAGGCGAGCGGTCAACCGGCCCTATGGTGGGGTGGTTGCCGATGTTTCGCACCACCTCACCGGAGGCCGGCGTGACGAGATTCCGCAAGACCTTCGCGGCAACGGCCGCGGTGCTCGCCGTGGTCGGCGCGATGGTGATCAGCCTGACGCTGTATCAGGTGCAGAAGGACCATGGCCAGACGCTGCATGTCATCGGCGACAGCGACGTGGCCGACCGGGTCGACGTCGAGGTCGTGGTCATCCAGATCGATGCCGCCGTGCAGGAATTGACCGTTCAGCTGGTGCCGTCGCCGCGCGGTGCGCTGGCCGACGAATTCGGTCGATTCCGCAGCGACGCGACGATCTACACCTCCGGGATGAAACCGGAACCGATCCGGATCAAGGCGGGCGACCTGATCTCGGCCGCGGAGGTCCGGATCGCCATGGGGGGTGGCGGCATGATCACCGACTATCCGTTCGACAAGTACCGCGCGCACATCGATGTCGCGGCCGACGCCGGTGACCATGCCGTGCCCGTGACGATCGGCCTGTTCAGCCTCGACGCGTTCTTCAAGATCACGCCGCAGGTGGACGACGAACAGCACGGCGACGGGATCGGCACCACCGTGACGGTCGCCCGCTCGACCGCGTCGCTCACCTTCGCGCTGTTCGTCATCGTGCTGATGCTCGGATTGGCGCTGGCCGCAGCCACCGCCGCGTTCTACGTGCTCGCGGGTCGCCGTGGCCTGATCTGGCCCGCCAATACCCTGATGGCGGCCGTGCTGTTCGCGATGATCCCGCTGCGCAACGCGGTACCCGGCGCGCCGCCCATCGGATCGATCATCGACTTCGGCTCCTTCTTCATCGCCGAAACCGTGGTGGCGCTGTCGTTGATCTGCACGGTGCTGGTCGGGTATCGGCACGAGGTGGTGAAGGAGCGCGAGGACGCCTAGTTGCCGATGGCTTGACCGAGCAGAGCTCGAACCGCGGTGGGGAGGAGTTCCGTTGCGGCCTGGGCGAATTGCGGATCGGTCACGATGGTGGTCGGACTGCTGATCGCGCAACCCGGTTGGGCGGGAACGCCGTTCAATCGATCACGTAGCCAGTGGAAGGCGCCGGGGATGTGGGTTGCCACGCCGGAGATGTGCTCCGCCAACAGCTCTCGCACGTAGGTGACGCTGGGCGCGCCCTCGGCGCAGTACTTGTCGACCAGCCGGTCGACGCCGGAACTGGGCAGGATCTCGTCGTTCCGGGCGTGGTAGATGTACACCGGTACCGACGGAGTGGCCTGGCCCAGTGCGTTTTCCGTGATCATGCGCTGCACCACGGGCAGTTCGAGCGGGTCGCCGCCGCGGAAGGAGCCGAAGAAGTTGTAGAACGGCACGATCGCCGTACCCATGGGATGGCACAGGATCGACTTCGACCCGATCAAGAGCTGGCCAAGCGGATCGACCCGATCCCGAATCAGCTCGCGGAACTCCGGATACTCGTTGGCGAAGCCTGCCAGCACGCCCGTGAGCAGACCGGTGTAGACGCCGCCGTTGTTGTGCCGCAACGCCTCCGGGAAATCGGCCGCCGCAACGCCGCCGGCGGCGACGCCGACGATGTTCAGCTCCGGCGCGTACCGCTGTTTCAGCTCGGCGGCGAACGAACTGGGAATGGTGCCGCCGGAGTAACCCCACAGGGCCGTCGGCGTATCCACGCCGGACAGCTGTGCGGGCGCGAAGCTCTCCACCGCGCGGATGCCGTCCAGCGTGGCCTGCGCGCTGATCCGGGAGACGCCGTACGCGGAATTGGGGCCCTCGTGGTCGGGCAGCGCGACCGTCCAGCCCTGTCCGATGCCTGCCGCGATCGGGATCAGGATCTCCGCCGCGTTGACGTAATCCGCTGGGATGGAACCGGATTGCACGACATAGGACGGCGCACAGTACTGGGCGGCGCTGTCCTCGGCGATCTGATACGACAGCAGTTTACGGCCGCCCTCCGGTGCCTGGCCGCGCGGCTTCAGGACCGTCGTGACCGTCGAGATGGCCGCGCCGAAGCTGTTCGTCGTCCGATAGAGCAACTGCCACGCATCGATATTCAGTTGGGCGAAGCCGAAATACGCGGGCGTGATGGTGCGGGCGCGCAGCACCTGTCCCGGTTCGGCGGCCGCGACGACGCCGGCCGCCGGTCGGTAGAACTCGTCGAGCTCGGGCGGCAGGGTGAGGGCGGGCGTCGGCTCGACGCGGACCGCGCCGGCGTCCGCCGGCTCGGCCGTCGCCAGGAGCGGAACGGACAGCGATAGCAGTAGGCCGAGCACGGTCGCAGTGGTGATGACGCGGCGTCGTTGCGTTTGTCTCATCGGGCTTCTCTCTGTGCGCGATCCCAATGCGATACACCGTGGCAGGGCAATGTGCTGCGGGTCACCGTTCGTGCGACAAGGAAATCCCCCGGGTGTTTGTGCATCGGACGGGACGCCGGGTTGGCCACGTGCACTAATCGATGTTGTCCGGAAGTGCCTATTGTCGAGAGCGGTTTGTGTATGTAAACAATGTGCGGATGACCGTTCCCTCCGATCCCGCCGCGCTGGCCGAGTTCTCCGACTATGTGCGGGCGGCGCTGCCCGATGTTGCTCGTGATCTGCTGTCCGTGGTGCTCGGCGAGGTGCCGTCGTATCGGGAGCTGTCCGCCGACAAGATCGGCCGAGACCTGCCGCTGGCCGCGGAGGCGAACTTGCGGCTGTTCCTGCGGTCGCTGGCCGAGGGCCGGGCGCCGCGGCCGGACGAGCTGACCGAACTGATCGACATCGCGGTGCGGCGGGCCCGCGCCGGGATCCCGCTCGACACCGTGCTGTCGGTGTATCACCTCGGCGCGGTGGCCGCGTGGAACTCGGTCGCCGCCTTGGCGACAACGCCGGAGCAGCGCGAACAGCTCTTGGCCGCAGTGCCTTACGTGCTCGGATATCTCGGCGCGGTGACGCCCGGGGTCGCGGGCGCGTATCTGCGCGAGCGGCAGGATCTGCACTGGGAGCAGCGGGAGGCCAAACGCGCGGTGGCGCAGGCGCTGGTCCGCGGCAACCCCGTCGACCTGCTGGCCGAGCGGTTCGGCATCGCGCTGGACGGCGGGTTCGATGTGCTGGTGTTCCGGGTGGCCGAGCCGGAATCCTCGGGTGCGAACCGGCCGGTGTTGCGCATCGTGCAGACCGAGATCGACGCGGTGTCCAGCCGGGTGCTGAGTTCCGTCGAGCGGGGCGGCGGAGTGGTGCTGGTGCCGGGCGCCGAAGGCGAACTCGCCACTGCCCTGGATGCTTTCGTCACCCGGGTCGCGCAGGGGACCGGCGCGCGCACGGTCGCCGGATTCGCCACCGCGGCCGGCGTGCACGACGTGCCCGCCGCCGCCGAGGAGGCGGGGGAAATCGCCAGGCTCGCCTACCAACTCCGGCGGCCGACCGCCGTGTACCGGATGGCCGACCTGGCGTTGCAGTATCAACTCGCGCGCCCGGGGCCCGCGCGGACCTGGCTGCTCACCCTGCTCGATCCGTTGCGCGACCAGCCGCACCTGATGGAGGCGTTGCGTGCGCTCATCGACAACGACTACAACCGGCAGCAGGCCGCGGCCGCGCTTGTCGTGCACCGGAATACGCTCAACTACCGGCTCAACCGGATCGGGACGGTCACCGGCTACGACCCCAACCGGCCGGATCATGCTCAGCTTTTCGCCGCCGCGCTCACGGCCAGTGATATCGATGAGATGGAGTGAGGACAGGTCACCAAGGGTGCGCGCGCAGGCCGAGTTCCAGCAGCGTTTTCTGCGCCGAATCCGTTAAGGCTGTGGATGATTCGATACCAGTTGGGTCGAGACTGACCAGCGACAGCAGGTAGTCGTCGCCGATGCGGCAGAGATAGCCGGACAGCCGGGTTCGCGGGAGCTGTGCGGCGGTCAGACCGGGATGGATTGCCCGCGCGGCGACGCCGAGGCAGCGGTGCGGACCGAGGGTGCGCAGTGTGGCGGGCAAGGTTCCGATGTTGGAGCACAGGATGTCTCGCTCACCGGCGCCCTTGGACAAGGCGTAGGCCCAGCGGTCGGGGATCACCTGGAGCAGTTCCTCGGGCATGCCGCCGGGGCTGGACATGCGGCGTTCGTAGGCGGCGCGTGCTTTCTCGCGGATGGTCGAGGGGTTGTCGCTGCGGTCGATGGCAATGTCGGTCATCGATAGATCGTTGTCGACCCGGGGCTCGTCGCGGGTGTCGACCGGGAGGCTGGCGTCGATGGTGTCGGGCTGGAAGCCGCTGGCCCACAGCACATTCGCGGTCAACGCGATGAACAAGCTGTTGGCGGTGCCGTCCTGTGCGGTGGCCGCGGCATCCCACTCGGCGACGGCGCATTGGAGTACCGCGCTGTGCGTCCGAACGGGCTCGTCGGTGCGGTCGCGGCGCTTTACCCGAGGCGGCTGGTCCGGAATGCCGCGGCGCAATGCATTCGCGGTCCCGCGCAGTACGATCGACCACTGACTTCGCGCATCGGCCCAGTCCGACTCCGGAGCGGCGAGCGGACCAGACGAGTCGCCGGCAGTCAGGGACGTACCACCGAGCGCATCGTCCACCGCGAGCACCAATGCTCGACCGTCGGCGAGTGCATGCGAACAGGTAAGGGAGACCAGGGAGCCGCCGTCATCGAGCGCGATGGCGGACAGTCGCCAGCCGGGACCGGATTCGGGGTCGAGATCGGCACCCTGTGCGTCGGCCCACTCCATGAGCGCGGTGGTGGGGATCGGCCGATCGGCGAGTGCGAGGGGATAGGCGCGGGTATTCGCTTGCCAGGCGCGTCGAGCGCCCGGCACCCGCGGCCGAATCACCCGCCGCCCCAGTTGCCCGGTACGCAATGCCGCGTGCACCGCGTGCAGCAGCGCCGGATCGATGCGGTCGGCGGTGCGCCACAAGCCTTGCAGCGCAATGGGGGTGCCGAGGCCACGATGGGTACGCAGGAAGATCTCGTCGACCACGCTCAACCGGCCCATCGGGCGCACGGCTACACCTCGCTCTCGACCGCGCTCGATTCCCTTGCTTCCGTGGTTGTTTCGCCGCGCCGTCTCATGTCCGCGCGCCGTGCCTGCCCTCACCCGCGGCGAAGCGCTGCGCCCCGTCGAGCGCGCCGCTGGTCAGCGCGGTGATGCCGTGCTTCAGCTCGTTGCGCAGCGCGGTCTCCTCGTCCATGCCGTCCTGCTCCAGCAGCGACATCCGATCCGAGCGCAGGCAGGCCTGCGGCAGCGCGGCCAGCTCGGCGGCGAGTTGTTCTGCGGCACTGCGGGCTTCGCCGGTCGGGACGACCCGGTTCGCCAGGCCGATCTGCAAGGCCTCGGCGGCGTCGACGGGACGGCCGGTGAGCACCAGATCCATGGCGCGGCTGCTGCCGATGAGCCGCGGCAGGCGCAACGTGCCGCCGTCGATCAACGGCACGCCCCAGCGGCGGCAGAACACACCGAAGACGCTGTCCTGCTCGGCAACTCGCAGATCGCACCACAGCGCGAGCTCCAGCCCGCCCGCGACGGCGTAACCGGAGACGGCGGCGATCACCGGCTTGGACAGCCGCATCCGGGTCGGCCCCATCGGGCCGTCGCCGTCCTCGGTGACCTGATTGGACCGCTCGGTGCCGAGGGCCTTGAGGTCGGCGCCCGCGCAGAAGGTGCCGCCGTCGCCCCAGAGCACCGCCACCGCGGCGTCCGGATCGGCGTCGAACTCGCGGAAGGCGTCGGCCAGTGCCGCGGCGGTCGGCCCGTCGACCGCGTTGCGCGCCTCGGGCCGATGCAGGATGACCGTCGTCACCGGTCCGCTGCGCTCGATTCGCACGCTCATGACAGCACCCCACAGATTCGCTCGATCACAATCCGACCATACGCCGTAAAACCCCCCTTGTGGCAAGAAATGAATACATGGTTCACTTCTTGGGTGGCCTACCGCAGAACCCCCGCAGTGCAGGCCCGCCTGGACGCGCAGGCGGGGCTGATCGTGCAGGCCGCGACCAAGGTGCTGTCCAGTGCGGGCTATGCCGGGCTGTCCATGGCGGCCGTCGCCGCGGAGGCGGGCGTGGCCACCGGGACCGTCTACAAGAACTTCGCGGGCAAGACGGAGTTGATCACCGCGGTGTTCCGCAAGGTGGTCGCCTGGGAGGTTGCTGCCGTGGCCGCCGCCAGCGCGCAGGGCACCGCCGTCGAACGGGTGACCGCCGCGGTGGAGACCTTCGCCGGGCGTGCGCTGAAGAATCCGAAACTGGCCTATGTGCTGCTCGTCGAGCCGGTGGACACCGTTGTCGACGCGGAACGGCTGCACTTTCGCCGCGCCTTCGCCGAGGCGTTCGAATCGGCGGTCGCGGAGGGTGTTTCACGCGGCGAGCTGCCCGCGCAGGACGCCCGGATGAGCGCGGCCGCGCTGGTCGGCGCGATCGGCGAGGTGCTGGTCGGCCCGCTGGCCTCGGCGCCACACGGGGAATCCGTTGTCCCCGAACTCATTACCTTCGCCTTGCGCGCACTCGGCGTGCGCGTGGAGTCGAGCTCGATCGCTCGGCAGGAATCAGGAGTGTCCGATGCAGACGCATGAGGTCTTCAACCAGGTCCCCGACATCGCCCCGTTCGATGTCTCGCGCAATCCGGCGCTGATCGAGGGGCTGCACCGGGAGGGCGCGGGCTGGGCCGAGGCCGAGGTGCGCGAACTCGGGGTGCGCGCAGGCAGTTCCGAGGCGCGGGAATGGGGACGGATCGCCAACGAGTACCCGCCGGTGTTGCACACGCACGACCGCTACGGCAATCGGATCGACGAGGTCGAGTTCCACCCGCACTGGCACGACCTGATGAATGTCGCTGTGTCCCATGGCCTGCACGGTTCGCCCTGGGTGGACGACCGGCCGGGCACGCACGTCGCCCGCGCGGCGAAGTTCTTCACCTGGGGAGCCGTCGAGGCCGGCCACATGTGTCCCATCTCGATGACCTACGCCGTGGTGCCCGCGTTGCGGCACAACCAGGAACTCTCGGCGAAGTTCGAGCCGCTGCTCGGCTCCCGGGTCTACGACTTCGGCCTGCGCGAGCCGTCGTCGAAGGCCGGGCTGATCGCGGGCATGTCGATGACCGAGAAGCAGGGCGGTTCCGACGTCCGGGCCAATACCACCACGGCGACACCGCAACCCGACGGCTCGTACCGGATCGTCGGGCACAAGTGGTTCACCTCGGCGCCCATGTCGGACATGTTCCTCACGCTGGCCCAGGCCCCCGGCGGACTGTCCTGCTTCCTGCTGACCAGGGTGCTGCCGGACGGCACCCGCAACCCCATTCGCATCCAGCGGCTCAAGGACAAGCTGGGCAACAAGTCCAACGCCTCCTCGGAGATCGAATACGAGAACGCCACCGGCTGGCTGGTCGGCGCGGAGGGCGCCGGGGTCAAGACCATCATCGAGATGGTGAACATGACCAGACTGGACTGCGTGATCGGCTCGGCCACCGGCATGCGCACCGGCGTGGTGTTCGCCGCGCATCACGCGCGGCATCGAGAGGCGTTCGGCGCCAAGCTGATCGATCAGCCTGCCATGCGTAATGTGCTGGCGGACTTGGTGATCGAGTCCGACGCGGCGACCACCGTGATGATGCGCCTGGCCGGCGCCACCGACCGGGCGGGCCAGGATCCCGCCGAGGCGGCGTTGCGCCGAATCGCGTTGGCGGTCACCAAGTATTGGGTGTGCAAGCGAGCGCCGGCGCACGCGGCGGAGGCGCTGGAGTGCTTCGGCGGCAACGGCTACGCCGAGGAGTCGGGCATGCCGCGGCTCTATCGCGAGGCCCCGCTGATGTCGATCTGGGAAGGCTCCGGCAACGTCGCGGCGCTGGATGCGTTGCGCGCCATGGGCCGTCAGCCGGAGACCGTCGAGGCCTACTTCAACGAGGTCTCGCTGGCGCGGGGTGCGAACCCGCGGCTGGACGACGCCATCACCCGGGTTGGCAAGGAACTGTCCGACCTCAGCGACATCGAGTTCCGCGCGCGCCGGATCGTCGAGCTGATGGCCCTGGTATTGCAAGGGGCGCAACTGGTTCGGCACGGTCATCCGGCGGTCGCGGACGCGTTCTGTGCGACCAGGCTCGGCGACGACTGGGGCATCGCGTTCGGCACCCTGCCGACCGGTGTGGATACCGGCGCCATCCTGGAACGCGCATTGGTCTGAGGTTCGTCTATCCCGGAATAGGTTGGGTTGCAGGAGTTCTGACGAAATCATCGCCGCTTCGATCGATCTTGTCAGCGATCATGATGTCGCCCGGCCGATCATCATACGGTGTCGAAATGTGTTCTCCCTGAGGATATTAGGCATGCGTATCGCTGTTACCGCGGCGTATCAATCCAATTGAGCCGCGGTTAACTCCCGACTTCGCCTATCTCCGGTGAATTCGAAAGATATTCGCGCATAACATTTTAAGGGCACATTGCACCGATAGCCAAAAGATTCCTGGGCTATTCACGGCCTTTCCCCAGTCTCGTCTCCAGTCGAGTTGGCCGCTCGTATGTGGTTCTACTTGGTCATGAAACCCACACATAAACGGGCGGGTCGAAATACCGCCTTTGCGATAATTGCCGTCGGGGCAATGATCTTCGCGTCCGGCCCTGGTGCCAGCGGAGCGCCGCCGACTAGTCCATCCGCACCCACGGGTTCCGACCTTTCCTCCGTGCCGAAAGAAGTCACGACGGATCAGCAGGGGTCCGTTCAGCAGGTAGTCCCCAAGGAGCCGATCAAGGCGCCGGCGGGCACGGCCGCTGAAGCACCGGCCGCGGCGCAGGCGCACGCGAACGGTGTGCAGAAGGCGCTCGGCGGAAATGGCGATACCGCGGGCAATCTGGTCGTGGAGTCTGTGTTCCAGGTCGGTGAGGGATCCACGGTCCGGTTGCGCCAGGAGATCGACAAGGTACAGGTGTTCGGCGCCTCGGCGGCCCAGTCGCTGTCCGCCGACGGTTCGCTCATCTCGGTGACCGGCTCGTTGTCGAAGAAGTCGCAGGGCAAGTTCTCCAGCACGGCCCCGTCGGCCGCGGTGCAGGCGACCGCGCTGAAGAAGGTCGCCGAGCAGAGCAAGGCCGCGCCGGACCAGCTCTCCGTCACCGAGACGAAGGCCTACTGGTACGACTCGAAGCTGGCCGCCAAGGACGATGCGCAGAGCATCGCGGTGCCGTCGTTCAAGGTGGACATCACCGGTGTCAGCGCCGACAAGAAGGGCGAGCCCGCGACCTGGGTCGTCTTCGTCGACGCGAACAACACCGGCAAGGTGCTCGACAGCTGGAGCGAGACCAAGCACCTCAACCGGGTCGTGTGTGACAACGCGAACCGGCGCATCGACCCCAACCGGGCCGGCTGCGGCACCGGCAGCATCCGCTCCACCAGGTCGGAAGGCCAGGCGGCCAGCGGAATCGCCGATGTCGACAAGATCTACGACTACCTGGGCAACACCGAGAAGTTCTACGCCCAGTACACCAAGGTCGCGAACCTGACCAACCTGATCGGCTCCGACACCGGAGACGGCAAGGGTAAGGCGCTGCGTGCCACGGTCCGGCTCTGCACCACCACCGAGTGCCCCTACCAGAACGCCTTCTGGTCCGGCAGCTACATGGCCTACGGTTCGGGTCTGACCACCGAGGACATCACCGCACACGAGCTCACCCACGGCGTGACCCAGAACACCAACGGTCTGGTCTACCGCAACGAGCCGGGCGCGATCAACGAGTCCATGTCCGACGTGTTCGGCGAGCTCACCTTCCTGGTGGACACCGCCAACTCCTGCAACACCGCCGCCAACCGGTGGAAGCTCGGTGTGTGCAGCTCGATCGGCGTGATCCGGGACATGAAGAACCCCAACGCCTACCAGGATCCCGACACCTACCGGGGCACCTACTGGTACGCCGGTAGCGGCGACAGCGGCGGCGTCCACACCAACAGCGGAGTGGGCAACCGCACCGCGTCGCTCATCACCGACGGTGGCACCCTCAACGGCGTGACCGTCACCGGGCTCGGCATCACGAAGACCGCCGCGCTGTACTGGACCACGCAGACCCTGCTGTCGTCCAATTCCAACTACGGCGCACTGTCCAGCGCGCTGAAGAACGCGTGCAACACCAATGTGCGCAACAACACCGCGGGCACCACGGCCGCTGACTGCGTCCAGGTGGCCAATGCCACCAAGGCGACCAAGCTGCCGCAACTGGCGACGCGCGACTAACCATCACTATCGGTAGTAGATACCGGACGTCTCACCGGGCTCGATTCCGAGCCCGGTGAGACGCCATTTCAGGTCAGGCCGCGATTCGATCCAGCACGCGTTCGACGAGTGCGGTGTCGCAATGTTCGATCACCTCGGTCAATTGCCCGTCGGTTACCGCGAATATGAAGCAGTAGGTTTGGTCGTAACGCTCGCCGCGCATGGTCACGCCGTGCCCGCGGGCCTGGACGACGACGCGCTCCGCCGTCGCGACGACAAAATCGGCGGCCACCCGGTATTCGGTGAACTGGGCCATCAGTGGCCGCAGGAGACCCTTCAGCACAACAGCTTTCGATTCCCAGACGCCACTCCACGACCAGTCGCCGGGGAACACCCAGCGGAAGTCGTCCGCCATCGCCTCGCTCAACGCGGCGGTGTGGCCGGCGGCCATCTGCTCGAAGATGTGCTCCAGCAGTTTCTTGTTCTCGATCGCACTCACCCGGTCGACGCTATGGGCGACGTATCGGCGCCACAAGCGAGGATCCGGCATACGCAGTGTGCGCGATTCGCATGGATCCGGCGAGCCGGTCCCCGCGGCGCGCCCCGCCAGTACAGTGACTCCGGTGGA
Organism: Nocardia colli; assembly: GCF_008704205.1. Lineage (GTDB taxonomy): Bacteria > Actinomycetota > Actinomycetes > Mycobacteriales > Mycobacteriaceae > Nocardia > Nocardia colli. The sequence continues at coordinate 51,127 of NZ_VXLC01000004.1, forward strand.
CGGGGCGTACGCCGAGAATTCGTTGAGCGCGCTGGTCCGGCGGGTGCGCGAGCACGCGGCCGGTCGCGACGGCCGATATCTGCTCGGCATCGTCGGGCCGCCGGGCGCGGGAAAGTCCACGCTGTCGGTCCGGTTGCGCAACGCGCTCAATGTCGAGTCGCCGATCGCGGAGATCGCGCCGATGGACGGCTATCACCTGACGAACGCGCAATTGGACGCCGCGGGAAGCCTTGCGCGCAAAGGGGAGCCGGACACCTTCGATACCGCCGCCTTCCTCGCCAACCTGCGCAGGCTCCGCGACACCCCGATCGGCGAGCCGGTGCCGTGGCCGATCTTCGACCGCGCCGTGCACGATCCGATCCCCGCTGGCCTCGTCTTCGAGCGGCAGACGATCGTGCTCACCGAGGGAAATTATCTGCTGCTCGACGATGTCGGCGACCGGGAATGGTCGGCGGTGCGCAAGCTACTGGACGAATGCTGGTACCTCGACGCGGCGCGCGAACTGCTCGAGCACCGTTTGCTGCGCCGTCACATTCGCGGCGGTCGCACTCCGGCGGCCGCCCGGACGAAGGTGCACGAGAGCGATCTGCGCAACGCCGACCTGATCGACGCCACGAAGGCGCGCGCCGATCTGGTGCTGCGCCAGCGTGGCCGGCGTTACGAGATCCAGAGCTGAAGCTCTACTTCTTCGCGCGATACCAGCGGATGAGCGCGTCGGTGGACGAATCCCCTTGCGGCTCAGGCTCTTCCGCAGAGGTCAGCAGCGGGGCCAGCGCCAGCGCCTGCTGCTTGCCGAGTTCCACGCCCCACTGATCGAAGCTGTCGATGCCCCAGATGGTGCCCTCGACGAACACCTGGTGCTCGTAGAGCGCGATCAACTGGCCGACGACCGACGGCGTGAGCAGCGGCGCGAGGATAGTGGTGCTCGGCCGATTGCCCGGCATCACCTTGTGCGGCACCACCTTCGGGTCGGTGCCCTCGGCCGCGATCTCCTCGGCGGTCTTGCCGAACGCGAGCACCTTGGTCTGCGCGAACAGGTTGCTCATCAGCAGGTCGTGCATGCTGCCGGTGCCGTCGCGGGTGGGCAGATCGTCGGTGGGGCGGGCGAATCCGATGAAGTCCGCCGGGATGAGGCGGGTGCCCTGGTGCAGCAGCTGGTAGAAGGCGTGCTGGCCGTTGGTTCCCGGTTCACCCCAGAAGATTTCGCCGGTGGAGGTGGTGACCGGGCTGCCGTCGGCGCGTACCGACTTGCCGTTCGACTCCATGGTGAGCTGTTGCAGATAGGCCGGGAAGCGGGCCAGGTCGTTCGAATAGGGCAGTACCGCACGGGATTCCGCGCCGAAGAAGTTCGAGTACCAGACGCCGAGCAGGCCGAGTAGCACCGGCGCGTTCGCTTCCAGCGGCGCGTTCGCGAAATGCTCGTCCACGGCGTGCATTCCGGCGAGGAACTCGGCGAAGCGTTCCCGGCCGATGGCCGCCATCACCGAGAGGCCGATCGCCGAATCCACCGAGTAGCGCCCGCCGACCCAGTCCCAGAAGCCGAACATGTTGGCGGTATCGATGCCGAACTCGGCCACCTTCTCGGCGTTGGTCGAGACGGCGACGAAGTGCTTGGCCACCGCGTCCTCGCCGAGCGCGCCGACCAGCCAGCGCCGGGCGGCGGTCGCGTTGGTCAGGGTCTCCAGGGTGGAGAAGGTCTTCGACGCGACGATGAAAAGCGTTGTGGCAGGGTCGAGTCCGTCGAGCTTGGCGACCAGATCGGCCGGATCGACATTGGAGACGAACCGGGCGCTGATGCCCGCGTCGGCATAGTGGCGCAGCGCCTGGTAGACCATCACCGGTCCGAGATCGGAACCGCCGATGCCGATATTGACCACGGTGCTGATGCGTTCGCCGGTGGCGCCGCGCCATTCGCCGGAGCGCAGCGCGTCGGTGAACTCACCCATCCGCGCCAGCACCTCGTGCACCTGCGCACCCGCGTCGACGCCGTCCACCGGCACCGACTCGCCCGCGGGCGCCCGCAGCGCGATGTGCGCGACCGCACGGTCCTCCGAGGTGTTGATGTGCTCGCCCCGGTACATCGCGTCCCGGCGCTCGGCGACCTCGGCTTCGCGCGCCAATTCGACGAGCAGGTCCAGGGTTTCCCTGGTGACGCGGTGCTTGCTGAAATCGATGTGCAGGTCCGCTACGTCGAGGGTCAGCGCACGGCCACGCGACGGATCGTCGGCGAACAGCTCCCGCAGGTGCCGCCCCGCGATCGCGTCGAAGTGCTCGTGCAGTTTCCGCCAGGCCGCCGTCGCGGTGATGTCGCTGCTCACGCTCGCCGAGGTTACTCACCGCTCGACCGCCGCGCACGGCAAACACCCCCGCGGACTCGATGAGAACCGGCGCGACGCGGCCTACGCTGGCATTCATGGTGTCCGAACGCGAAGTTCTCGAATCCGTCCCGACGCAGCTATGGATCGGTGGGCCGGTGGCCGCCACCGGTGGTGGCACCTTCCCGGTGCACAACCCGGCCACCGGGGAGGTACTGACCGAGGTCGCCGACGCGACCCCCGAAGACGCGGTGCGCGCGCTGGACGCGGCCGTCGCGGTGCAGGCCGACTGGGCCGCCCGCCCGTCGCGCGAACGCGGCGAGATCCTGCGCACCGTGTTCGAGCAGATCACCGCGCGGGCCGAGGAATTCGCGCTGCTGATGACCCTGGAAATGGGCAAGGCGCTGCCGGAGAGCCGCAACGAGGTGAAGTACGGCGCGGAGTTCTTCCGATGGTTCAGCGAGGAAGCCGTCCGGGTGCACGGGCGCTACCTGCACGCCCCGTCCGGCACCGGCCGGATCATGGTGCACAAGCAGCCGGTCGGGCCGTGCCTGGCGATCACCCCGTGGAACTTCCCCCTGGCCATGGGCACCCGCAAGATCGGCCCCGCGCTGGCGGCCGGCTGCACGATGATCGTCAAGCCCGCCTCGGCGACACCGCTGACCATGCTGCTGCTGGCCAAGCTGTGCAGCGAGGCCGGACTGCCCGACGGGGTGCTCTCGGTGATCACCTCGAGCCATTCCGGCGCGGTGACCCAGCCGCTGCTCGACGATCCGCGACTGCGCAAGCTGACCTTCACCGGCTCCACCGAGGTCGGCAAGAAACTGGTGGAGAAGTCGGCCAACGGGCTGCTGCGCACGTCGATGGAACTCGGCGGCAACGCGCCGTTCGTGGTGTTCGACGACGCGGACATCGACGCGGCCGTGCAGGGCGCGATGCTGGCCAAACTGCGCAACGGCGGCGAGGCGTGTACCGCGGCCAACCGCTTCCACGTGCAGAACGGGGTGCTCGAGGAGTTCACCGGCAAGTTCGTCGAGGCGATGTCGAACAGCGTGGTCCTCGGCCCAGGCACCGACGCAGGCACCACCCTCGGCCCGCTGATCAACGAGGAGCAGCTCAACATCGTCAGCGAGCTGGTCGAAGACGCGGTCTCGGTCGGCGCCAAGGTCCGCCTCGGCGGCAAGGCTCCGGGCGGGCCGGGCTGGTTCTACCCCGCGACCATCCTCAGCGAGGTGCCCGCGCAGGCCAGGATCCTGCGCGAGGAGGTGTTCGGGCCGGTCGCGCCGATTGTCGGCTTCGCCACCGAGGAAGAGGGCATCGCCGCGGCCAACGACACCGAATTCGGACTGGTCAGCTACGTCTACACTCGTGACCTGGACCGCGCGTTGCGGGTGGCCGAGGGGCTGGAATCCGGCATGGTCGGCGTCAACCGCGGCGTAATCTCCGACCCCGCAGCGCCTTTCGGCGGCGTCAAGGCATCCGGCTTCGGCCGCGAGGGCGGCACCGAGGGCATCGAGGAATACCTCTCCACCAAGTACATCGCGCTCAGCTGAGCGAGCGCGCAGACGAAACGACCGCCCCGGGGTGATGAACACCCGGGGCGGCCTTGGGGATGCGGTTGTCGTACTTTTTGCCGCATGGAACTAGGGCCGCGTTCAGCGGCCGACAGGGGAGGGGGCCGTCAGTGGCCGAGGCGGCCGCGGCCGAGGCGCAGTAGGAGCATCGCGAGCGTGTGGCCTTCCTGGCCCAGTTCGCTGAATCGCTCCAGCACCTTCATTTCGCGGTTGTGCACGAGGCGGGGCCCGCCAGAGGCCATTCGGGTACGGCCGATGATCCGGGAGATCTCCGTGCGGCGCTTGATGGCGGCGAGGATCTCGGCATCGAGGCGATCGATCTCCTTACGGAGCTTGTCGATCTCCGCGTCGCTCTGCGGCAACGCCGAATCGGACCCGGTCGTCGTGGCGGGGGTGCTCATCATTCATCTCCTCGTGTCAGAACATGGATCGGCGGGTGAGCCCGGCTCGTTACCGATCGGTTCTTTCACCGTGAAACAGACCTGGTAGGGCCATCGAATTGTCCCCCAGGATGGTGCGCTCAGATAGAGGGGCCGCGATCACGATATCCGGTCGTTAACCGAAACGGATGTATCGCGCGGGCACTCATCATGTCGCCAGTCTGCCACGGGCCGGTAGGTATGCAAAACATTTCGTTTTGTGAATCTGCTGAGAAGCCGGACTTGGTTTCCGCGCGCCGCCCACCTGGCGAGTTCGCCCGCCGTTCACCGGGGCGGTGCCGATCCGACATGGACATGACCCGGGGCTTCAACTCTGTCGGTGTGCGCCGGTAGCGTGGATGGGCGATGGACATCACGGTGGCTCCCAAGACGCAGGCCGGTCGCGCCCTGCAGCCGGATTCGACGCAAAAACCGCAGGTCACCGGTGGTAACACCGATGCAGCGGTCGGGCCTGTGGAGGAGGTGCGTGCGGTGCGGGAACTCCAGCGGGCCGCTGTCCCCGAACCGCCGCCGTCGGCCACCGAACTCGAACAGCGGCGTGTCGAACGGGAGCGTCGGCGCGCCGCGGAAGCCGAGCAACTGCTCGACGGCCTGAACCCGCAGCAACGCGCCGCCGTTGTGCACAGTGGCGCACCGCTGCTCATCGTGGCCGGCGCGGGTTCCGGCAAGACCGCCGTGCTCACCCGCCGCATCGCCTACTTGCTCGCCGCGCGGGGCGTGACGCCCGGCCAGATCCTGGCGATCACCTTCACCAACAAGGCTGCTGCGGAGATGCGGGAGCGGGTGATCGGACTGGTCGGTCCGCGGGCGAACAACATGTGGGTATCCACGTTCCACTCCAGTTGTGTGCGCATCCTGCGCATGCAAGCGGCGCTGTTGCCCGGCCTGAATTCGAATTTCTCCATCTACGATGCCGATGATTCGCGGCGACTGCTCACGATGATCAGTCGCGACCTCGACATCGACACGAAGAAATACACCGCGCGACTCCTGTCGACCGCGATCTCGAATCTGAAGAACGAGCTGATCGGCCCGCAACAGGCGGTCGCGGATGCCGAGTCCGACGAAACCGAACTGCCCGGCTTGGTGGCCCGCGTCTACACCGAATATCAACGGCGGCTGCGCGCGGCGAACGCGCTGGATTTCGATGATCTGATCGGCGAGACGGTCGCGCTGCTGCAACACCATCCGCAGGTCGCCGAGTACTACCGGCGCCGGTTCCGGCACGTGCTGGTCGACGAGTACCAGGACACCAACCACGCGCAGTACGTCCTGGTGCGCGAGCTGGTCGGGCATCACCGGGAAGAGCAGACCGAGGATCAGGCGCCGCCGAGCGAGCTGTGCGTGGTCGGCGACGCGGATCAGTCCATCTACGCCTTCCGCGGCGCGACCATCCGCAATATCGAGGAGTTCGAGCGCGACTTCCCGGACGCGGAAACCATTCTGCTGGAACAGAACTACCGCTCCACCCAGCACATCCTGTCCGCCGCCAACGCGGTGATCTCGCGCAACGAGAACCGGCGGGACAAGAAGCTGTGGACCGATTCCGGCGAGGGCGACCTGATCACCGGGTACGTCGCGGACAACGAGCACGACGAGGCCGCGTTCGTGGCCCGCGAGATCGACAAGCTCGTCGATCAGGGCGAGGCCAACTACGGCGACGTCGCGGTGTTCTACCGGACCAACAACAACTCGCGCGCGCTGGAAGAGATCTTCATCCGGATGGGGCTGCCGTACAAGGTGGTCGGCGGCGTCCGGTTCTACGAGCGCAAGGAGGTGCGCGACATCGTCGCCTACCTGCGGGTGCTGGAGAACCCCGAGGACGCGGTGAGCGTGCGCCGGATCCTGAACACGCCGCGGCGCGGCATCGGCGACCGGGCCGAAGCCTGCGTGGCGGTGCACGCCGAGCAGCGCGGGATCGGTTTCGCCGCGGCGCTGCGGGACGCGGCCGACGGCAAGGTCGCGCTGTTGAACACCCGGGCGCAACGGCAGATCGCCGGATTCCTCGATCTGCTGGACGAGATCCGGGCGGCGGGCGTGCAGGAGAACCTGGACTTCCCCGACGTCGGCAATGTGGTCGACGCGGTGCTGGAACGCACCGGGTATCGGGCGGAGCTGGAGGCGTCCGACGATCCGCAGGACGGCGCGCGCCTGGACAACCTGAACGAACTGGTCAGCGTCGCACGGGAATTCAGCTCCGAGGCGCACAACAACGCGGAGGCGGCCAGGGAGGAGGGACTGGTGCCGGAGGCGGCCGAGGGCGAACCGGATCCCGGGTCGCTCGCCGCGTTCCTGGAGCGGGTCTCGCTGGTGGCCGACACCGATCAGATTCCGGACGAGGGCACCGGCGTGGTGACCATGATGACCCTGCACACCGCGAAGGGCCTGGAGTTCCCGGTCGTGTTCGTCACCGGCTGGGAGGACGGGCAGTTCCCGCACATGCGCGCGCTCGGCGATCCGACCGAGCTGGCCGAGGAACGCCGGCTCGCCTACGTCGGCATCACCCGGGCACGGAAGCGGCTGTACCTGACCCGCGCGGTGGTGCGCTCCGGGTGGGGGCAGCCGGTGTCGAATCCGGAATCCCGCTTCCTGCAAGAGATTCCGGATCACCTGATCGACTGGCGGCGGCTGGAGCCGACCGGTTCCGCGGCGACCCGCGGCATTCGCCGGCGCGGCGACGACGACCGGATGGAACGCGATTGGACCCGCGGCGACGGGTGGGCCGAGCAGCGGCCGGGCATTCGTAGCGAGCGTGGGCGTCGTCCGGCGCCCGGCGGCGCGCCTGCGCGGAACAACGCCAATCTTGTTCTCGCCGTGGGCGATCGGGTCAGTGACGACAAATACGGCCTCGGCAAGGTGGTCGCCGCGGAGGGATTCGGGCCGCTGGCCACGGTCACCATCGACTTCGGTAGTGCGGGCAAGATCCGGCTCATCCCGCAGTACAGCCGGACATTGGTGAAATTGTGACCGCCAGGGTTCCGTAGGGTTCGCCTGTGCACACAGTCGCGCAGCACGTCCTGTGGTTGCTTCCGATGCTATGGCTCGGCATGGTGCTGGCCATTTCGTTCCTGGAGGCGCCGCTGAAGTTCCGGGCGCCCGGGATCACTGTGGCGCTCGGTCTCGGCATCGGGCGGTTGGTGTTCCGGGCGTTGAACGTGGTCGAGGCGATACTGGCTGTCCTGTTGGTAGTGGCGACGCTGGTGGTCGGGCCTGCGGCCGGTACCTGGGCGTGGCTGATCGTCGCGGTGGCGCTGCTCGCCGCGCAGGTCCTGCTGGTGCGGCCGCCGTTGAGTCGCCGGGCCGACCGGGTGCTGGCCGGGGAGGAGCTGCCGCGGTCGCATGCGCACTTCTGGTACATCGTCCTGGAGGTGGCCAAAGTCGTTGCGCTGATCGGGTTGGCGATCGCGGCAACCCCGTAGCGCTGCCGCTCAGCGCGGCAGCAGGTCGGTCAGGGCCTCGTCCAGGGTGGGGTAGCGGAAGGTGAAGTTGCTCTCCCGCAGCACTTCCGAGGTGGCATGGCGGCCGGTGAGGCCGAGGGCCGGGTCGGTGCGGAGGAAGACGGCGCCGATCTTCAGGATCGCCGTCGGGGTCGGCGGGGCCGCCGGGCGGTGCAGGTGCCTGCGCAGCGCGGCCATCAGTTCCCGGTTGCGGACCGGGAAGTCGGTGGCGGCCACCAGGATTCCGTCCGGCAGGGTGACCTGCGGGTCGAGGCCGAGGGCGGCGCGGACGATGGCCAGCCAGTCCTCGACGTGAATCCAGCTGAACCACTGGTCGCCCGGGCCGACGCGGCCGCCGAGGCCCGCCTTGGTCAACTGACCCAGGCGTTTCAGCGCGGGCGCTTGCGGGTCGAGCACGATCGAGGTGCGCAGGATGGTCGAGTGCGCGGCGTTCGCGCCGTCGAAGGCCCGTTCCCACGGCTCGGCCACGCCGGTCATCTGCGGCAGGCCCACCGGCAGCGGAGTTGTTTCGGTGCAACGGGTTTCGCCCGCGTCCGACCAGATCGCGGTGGTACTGGCCTGGATCCAGCAGTCGATGGGTGCGTCGAGGGTGCTGGCCGCGTCGACCAGTGCGCGGGTGGAATCGACTCGGCTGCTCCGCAATTGGTCGACGTTGCGTTTGCTGGGCCGGCAGTCGACCAGTTTTCCGGCCAGGTTGATGATCGCGGTCGGTCCCGGATTGCGTAGTGCGGCAACCCAATTGCCCACCGATTTGCCGTCCCATTCGACCTGGTCGAACGGCAGGCCGGGATCGCGTCGCCGGGTGAGGATGCGCACCCGATGTCCGCGGCAGGTCAGGTCCGCGGCAATGTGCTTACCCAATGCGCCTGTGCCACCGGCGATTACGGCGGTGAGCGCGGTTCTCGCCGGTTCGAGGCCGGCGAGCTGGGCGAGCCGGGCGAAGCAGACGCGTGCGTCGTGCTCCAGCAGCGACCCGACCACCATCCTGGTGACCGGCGCCGATGGCCCGCTGAAGGTGAGCGCCTGGGTGATCTCGGTGCCACCGTCGCGCGGCGTCACCGTCCAGGTCAGCCGCATCCGCCCGACCGGCTCCGGTTGTTCGATGCTCAGTTCCCGCCCGGGAACCAGCGTGCTGATGACGAACGGCGGCGCCGTACGTCCGTGCAATGTCTCGTAAACCCGCCCCCTAGGCAGGTAGTCACCCGTTGTGCCCACCGCGACCGGACCGTGCAGCTGCACCGAGGTGACGCCCGGATTCCATTCCGGCCACCGCGTCGGATCCGCCAGCACCCCCCACACGAGTTCCGTTGGAAGCGCAATGAACTGGGTGTACACCGTTGTACGTGCCATACCTCAAACGCTAGCCCTGACCAGCACAAAGCAACACGTGCGCATCGTCACCCCAAGCCCGCGACCCCAACGACGGCGCACTTCGCACACCAACATGTACTTCGCACACCCACTTGACCTGCCACACACCCGGCAGCAGCCTGACCCATATATGGAGTCTCACCCACGTCTGCACGCAGGGCGTGGTCGTTGCCGCCACCCTCCCGCAGGAGGGCCGCACACAAAACTCAGTCGCGCTGCGAGCCGAGGCTGATGCCTCGGGTGGCGAGCCAGGGCAGGGGGTCGATCTTGTCCGACCCGTTCAACCAGACCTCGAAGTGGCAGTGCGGTCCGGTGGAGAAGCCGCGGTTGCCGATCGTGGCGATCTGGTCGCCGGCCATCACTCGCTGGCCCTGCGACACCGTGGCGGTGTCGATGTGGCCGTAGATGGTGACGGTGCCGTCGTCGTGCAGCAGCCGGACCCACATGCCGAAGCCGGCGGCGGGGCCGGCCTCGATCACGGTGCCGTCGGCGACCGCGACGATCGGGGTGCCGATGGGGCCGGCGATGTCGACGCCGAGGTGCTGTACGCCCCAGCGGGCGCCGTAGCCGGAGGTGAAGGTGCCCGCGGCGAACTTGGTGAACAGCGGGCGCAGCTTCGCGGCTTCCTGGGCGGCCAGGTCTTCCGCGTACTTCTGGCCCTTTTGCAGGATGTCGTTGAAGGCGCCGGGGTTGAGCGCGCCCGAAACATTGAGCACCTGCGGCGATTCCGGGGAGGCGCTCGGGTCGGCCAGGCTGACGGACTGCGCGGCGATCTCGTGGATCTGCCCGGCGGCCTCGTAGTCGACGGCCTGCGACGGCTGCTCGGGCGAGGCGAACGCGGCCTGTCCGGCGGCGACCACGGCGCCCGCGGCGACGGCGGCGACGGCGGCGCGGCCCTTGAGGGCGGCCGGCGGTGCGGGAAGCCGGTGCGCGCCACCGCGTTTGGCGGGGCGGCGGCCGGGAATGACGGTGGGGGTGGCCGGGCTGTCCGACTCGGGCTCGGGCGCCCAGGACTCTTCCGGGGCCCAGGTGCCGGTGTCCGGCGCCTGGTAGTCGTTCTCGCCCCAGGCCTCGCCGGCGTTCCAGGCGCCGCCGTCGGACCAGGAGTCCTGCGGTGCCCACGCGTCCTGCGGCGACCAGGAGTCGCCGTAGCCGGAGCCGGCGTGGAAGTTGTAGTCGTCCTGCGGCGTGGCGGTGCCGTAATCGGCGTGCGGCGCGGCGCGGTAGTCGTCCTGCGGCCGGGCGGGCGCGGCGTTGTACAGCGAGTTCCGCTGCCGATCCACCGAAGGACCGGCCGGCCTGCCGTGCGAAGCCTGCGCGCCGAAGGCGTCGTCATCGTTGCGATAACGATGGCCGGACTGAGCGCGATGTTCAGGAATAAGGGCGGAGCGATAGTTCATCGGCTGTGCCACATCGTGAAGCGGGAGAAGTTCGCGGGGCCGAACGGCCAGCTGATCAGCGGCGTCGGCGAGTCGTCTGCGGAACGGCTCTCCATCTGCGGAGTGCTGTGCTGCGTCAAGCTTGCCGTCCTCCTAGTCGTGACCGTGCTGTGACATCGACCGCAATGACGGTAACGAAACGATTGCAGGGTCCGCAAGCGCTGCGGCCTATCTGTCCGAACATGTGAGATTGATCACGGTAACACCACGGAATATCCATCTGTGCATTGGGCACGCGAGGCGGCTCGATCCACGACGTTTTGTAGTAGATCCGGCCGCGTTCGTGGGTTCTGACGCTCTACCTGGTGAGGTGTCAACAACCTACTGATGAGTAGCGTTGGCCAGCGGTTTTCCCGCCGCGCGTATCGGCCCGTGACCTGCGCCACTTAGGATGAACGTGGCCGATTGGCCGTCCATGTGACTGATTAGAGTCCGACCCGACCCGCTTCCGACGTCGGGCCGCCAACAAAGACGTTGTCATCACAACGCAGACGAGACGGTGAGTACATGGATCTCTTCGAATATCAGGCGAAGGAGCTCTTCGTTAAGCACGGAGTGCCTTCGTCCGAGGGCCGCGTCACGGACACGGCCGAGGACGCCCGCGCCATCGCGGAGGAAATCGGCAAGCCGGTGATGGTCAAGGCTCAGGTCAAGGCCGGTGGACGCGGCAAGGCCGGTGGCGTCAAGTACGCCGCCACCCCGGACGACGCGTTCACGCACGCGCAGAACATCCTCGGCCTGGATATCAAGGGCCACATCACCAAGAAGATCCTTGTCGCCGAAGCCAAGGACATCGCGGAGGAGTACTACATCTCCTTCCTGCTCGACCGGTCCAACCGCACCTACCTGGCCATGTGCTCGGTCGAAGGCGGCATGGAGATCGAAGAGGTCGCCGCGACCAAGCCCGAGCGCCTCGCCAAGGTCGCCGTCGACGCGGTCAAGGGTGTCGACCTCGCGTTCGCCCGCTCGATCGCCGAGCAGGGCCACCTCCCCGCCGACGTGCTCGACGCCGCGGCCGTGACCATCCAGAAGCTGTGGGAGGTGTTCGTCAAGGAAGACGCCACCCTGGTGGAGGTCAACCCGCTGGTCCGCACCCCGCAGGACGAGATCCTCGCGCTCGACGGCAAGGTCACCCTGGACGAGAACGCCGAGTTCCGGCACCCGGATCACGAGGCCTTCGCGGACAAGGACGCGACCGATCCCTTGGAGCTCAAGGCCAAGGAGAACGACCTCAACTACGTCAAGCTCGACGGTGAGGTCGGCATCATCGGCAACGGCGCCGGTCTGGTCATGTCGACCCTGGACGTGGTCGCCTACGCGGGCGAGAACCACAACGGCGTCAAGCCGGCCAACTTCCTCGACATCGGCGGCGGCGCCTCGGCCGAGGTGATGGCCGCCGGCCTCGACGTCATCCTGGGTGACTCGCAGGTCAAGAGCGTGTTCGTGAACGTCTTCGGTGGCATCACCGCCTGTGACGCGGTCGCCAACGGCATCGTCAAGGCGCTGGAGATCCTCGGCGCCGAGGCGAACAAGCCGCTGGTCGTCCGTCTCGACGGCAACAAGGTGGACGAGGGTCGCCAGATTCTGGTCGACGCCGCGCACCCGCTGATCACGCTTGCGCAGACAATGGACGAAGGCGCCGACAAGGCCGCCGAACTGGCAGCGGCCAAGTAAGGAATCCGGAAATGTCTATCTTCCTCAACAAAGACTCGAAGGTCATCGTTCAGGGCATCACCGGCGGCGAGGGCACCAAGCACACCGCGCTGATGCTGAAGGCAGGCACCCAGGTCGTCGGCGGCGTCAACGCGCGCAAGGCGGGCACCACCGTCGCGCACACCGACAAGGACGGCAACGCGGTCGAGCTGCCGGTGTACGGCACCGTCGCCGAGGCGATCAAGGAGACCGGCGCCGACGTCTCCATCGCGTTCGTGCCGCCGAAGTTCGCCAAGGACGCCATCATCGAGGCGATCGACGCGGAGATCCCGCTGCTCGTGGTCATCACCGAGGGCATCCCGGTGCAGGACACCGCGTACGCGTGGGCCTACAACGTGGAGAAGGGCAACAAGACCCGGATCATCGGCCCGAACTGCCCCGGCATCATCACCCCCGGCGAGGCGCTGGTCGGCATCACCCCGGCCAACATCACCGGCAAGGGCCCGGTCGGCCTGGTGTCCAAGTCCGGCACCCTGACCTACCAGATGATGTACGAACTGCGTGACTTCGGCTTCTCCACCGCCATCGGCATCGGCGGCGACCCGGTCATCGGCACCACCCACATCGACGCCATCGAGGCGTTCGAGAAGGACCCGGAGACCAAGCTGATCGTGATGATCGGCGAGATCGGCGGCGACGCCGAGGAGCGGGCGGCGGCCTACATCAAGGCCAACGTCACCAAGCCGGTCGTCGGCTATGTCGCGGGCTTCACCGCTCCCGAGGGCAAGACCATGGGCCACGCCGGCGCCATCGTCTCCGGCTCGGCGGGCACCGCCCAGGCGAAGAAGGACGCGCTGGAGGCGGCGGGCGTGAAGGTCGGCAAGACGCCGTCCGAGACCGCCGCGCTGGCTCGCGAGATCCTGGAGAAGGCAAGCGTAGAGGTCTGACAAGCGTCGCGAAGCGTCTCCGTTGAGGGTGGTGGCGGGGACGAGGCGGGCCTGATTCCTTGAACTGACCGAGGCCGCTTTCCGAATCGGAAGGCGGCCTTCGTCATATCGAAACGAAGGCCGCCCCCTGGTTCGAGGGAGGCGGCCTTCGTCATGCGTGGCGGTGGGCTCAGCCAGGGCAGAAGCCGAGCGTCCTGACCAACCACTCGCAGAACTGTTCCATCGGACTCATGGTCGACACCTCCATTTCGTCTCCCGTTATGGATACGAGCCGAGCCGGTGTCTGGTTCACCGCGGAGATCATTGGAATTCGAGGAGACGCGGACGTACCGGACAGGGCATGCTTAGCGCGTGGATGTGCTGGTATTGGGTCCAGTGCAGGCGTGGGCCGACGGTGTCGCGGTGACCGTCGATCGGCCGCTGGAACGGGCAGTATTGGTGCGGTTGGCCTTGGCGAACCGGGTACCGGTGCCGGATGGACGACTGGCCGAGGATTTGTGGGGGGCCGAGGTCGAGCGGCCGGTGCAGCGGTTGCGCGTGGTGGTGTCGCGCCTGCGGGCCGCGCTCGGGCCGTTGGCGGACGTCATCGGACGGACGCCGGCGGGTTATCAGGCGACCGTGTCGGCCGCGGATCTGCTGGCCGCGGAGGCGGCGGCGCAGCGGTTGCACACCGCGCGGCGCGGCGGTGACTACGCCGCCGTCGCGGAGGCGGCACGGGAGGCGCTCGCGCTGTGGCGCGGGCACGCGCTGGCCGACCTGCGCACGATTCCGTTCGCGGCAGCCGAGGGAGAACGGCTCGATGATTGGCGACTGTCGCTGACCGTGGCGGGGCTGGAGGCGAATCTCGAGCTCGGCGCGGCCGGTGAGGTGGTGACCGAGCTGACCGGGCTGGTCGCGCGGCATCCGCTGCACGAGCCGTTGTCGTGTCTGCTGGCGTTGGCGTTGTATCGGACCGGGCGACAGGCCGACGCTTTGGAGCGGCTGGCGCGGCTGCGGCGGGCGTTGTCCGAGGAATTGGGGGTCGACCCCGCGCCGGATACCAGCGCGTTGGAACTGCGCATCCTGGACCATGATCCGGCGTTGCGGGCGTCGGCCTTACCGGTCGTGCCCGACGTGGCGAAGCCGGTCGCCGAGCCGGTCGGCAGCGATCCGGTGGCACCGGAGCCGCAGTCCTGGCCCGCCCCGATGGTGTCGACCCCGATGACCAGCTTCGTCGGCCGTGGCCGGGAATTCGCCACGCTGACCACGCGTCTCGCCGAGCCCGGCCTGACCACGGTGGTCGGCGTCGCGGGCAGCGGAAAGTCGCGCCTGGCCGCCGAACTCGCGCGATCGATCGGGCAGTCCGGCCGCCCGGTCGTGCTCGTCGAACTGGCGCCGCTCGGTCGCGCCGAGGACGTCTTGCCCGCGGTGGCCGCCGCACTCGAAGCGGGCGGTCTGGCCGCCGACGGCTCGATCGATCCGAACGGCCCACTCCCCGGAATCATCGCCGCCCTCGACGGCGGCGAGCGCGAGCGCACCCTGCTCGTGCTCGACAACGCCGAGCACGTGCTCGGATCGGTTGCCGAACTAGTAACCGCAGCACAGGGATTCAGCGTTCTCGTCACCTCGCAGCAGCCGCTCGGCGTGCCGGGGGAGTCGGTGTACCCGCTCGGCCCGCTGGATCGCAGTGTCGGCGTAGCGCTGTTCATCGAACGCGCCGGCCTGCACGGGCTGGTGACGGCGGCCGAGCGCGACGAGCTGGTGGCGATCTGCGCGGCGGTGGACTGGCTGCCGCTGGGCATCGAGCTGGCCGCCGGTCTCACCCGGACCTTGACGATTTCCCAACTGGCCCAACGGATCGACGATCGGGTCCGGCTGCTGGTCGGCGGCGCGCGTGGCGCGGCGGGCGGGCGGCACACCAGCCTGCGGGTCGCGCTGGACTGGAGTCACGAACTGCTCGCCGAGCGGGAGCGGGCGGTGCTGCGCAGGCTCGGCGTGTTCGCGGGCGGGTGCACCCTGGAGGCGGCCGAGGCGGTGGTACCGGACGGCGAGCTGGAGCGC
Organism: Nocardia colli; assembly: GCF_008704205.1. Taxonomy (GTDB): domain Bacteria; phylum Actinomycetota; class Actinomycetes; order Mycobacteriales; family Mycobacteriaceae; genus Nocardia; species Nocardia colli. The sequence continues at coordinate 66,364 of NZ_VXLC01000004.1, forward strand.
GGCGACGTCGCACCCGCCCTGGCGGATCTGGTGAACCGCAACCTCGTCACCGTGCAGACCGACGGCGCGACAAGACGTTTCACGCTGCTGGAGACGGTCCGCGACTACGCGCTGGCCCGGCTGTCGGAGGCGAACGAGATCGAGGAGCTGCGCGCGCGGCACCTGCTGTGGTGTCTGGACCTGGTGCGCACCATCGGCGCGCCGGACGATTTCGCCGCGGCGGAGTCGGTGGCGGCGGTGTTCGCGGAATGGCCGAACATCCTGGCCGCCTTGGAGCGCGCCCCTCGAACGGCAAGGGCCACAGATGGTTTGCGGCTCGCGGTGGAGATGCATGTGCCCTGGCTCGCCAGAGCCTGGTTCCGCGAGGCGCAACGCCACTACGCGGCACTCACCGACGCGGCCGACATCGCCGCGCACGAACTCGCGCAAGCCTTGAGCCACTACGGGTTTCACACCCTGATGACCGGCGATCTCGAATCCGCGGCCGTCCAACTGGCCAAGGCGGGCGAACTGGCCGCGCCGCTCGACGACCCGGAACTGGCCCAAACGGTCCGCTACTACCAAGGCATCGTCGACATCGAACGATGCCGGCTGCCGGAGGCCGTCGCCCGGCTGCGCGAGGGCGAGCGGCTGGCCGTGCGCGAGACCCAGGGCTCGTCCTTCGCCGACGCGCTCGGCACTGCCCTGCTGTATTCGGGCGACGCGGCCGAGGCGCTCGCCGCCTACACCCGATCCAGCAAGGTCGACGCGGCTTACGAGGACGAGCACGGTCTCTCCCGCGGACTGAGCAATCAGGCCAAGGCTCTGCTCGGTCTCGGCCGCGTCGACGAGGCCCTGGCCACCGCCGAGGAATCCGACCGCTACGCCCGCCGCCTGGACGACCGGCAGATCCTGCCGCTCAACGACCTCACCCGCGCCGCCGCCGCGCTGACCACCGGCAGCCTCGACGCCGCCGAGTCGTACTGCCGCGCCGCCCTCGCGCACGAGGAGGACGCGACCGGCCTGGCCCGCATCGATCTCGCCGACGTGCTGCTCGCCAAGGGCGACACCGCCGCGGCCCGGCAGTTGCTCGACGAGTTCTTCGCGGCGGCGCCCGGCGGCGTGCCGCTGCTGGCCGCCCGCGCGATCTCGGTCACGTTGCTGCGCGCGGAGGGCGACGCCGTGGGCGCGCGAGCGCTGCTCGAACAGGTCCGCGCCGAGTTCGCCGCGGCCGGATTCGGCTGGCAGCGCTACACGGATCGGCTGGTCACGCCCGGTCTTTCGGCGTGAGATGCGGATGAAACCACGCTGAGACGGCCGCCCTGGAGTCTGGTCTTCGCAACGCACCACACCAGAAAAGAAAGCGAAGACCATGACCTCCACCCGCATCGCTGCCGCTCGCGGCGCCACGGCCGCCGCACTGATCTTCGCGGGCTTGTTCGGCACCAGCATCCCCGCGTTCGCGGGTCCGTTCGACAGTGGTTCCGCGATCCCGTCCGCGCCCGGTGACCGCGGCCCGTTCGAGTTCGAGTACCAGTGCCTGGCCCGCGGCAACCAGGGCGTCGAGCACGGCGAATGGCCCGACTACGACTGCGTGGGCAGCTACGGCGCCTGGCAGCTCATCCCCCGATACTGACCCACCCACCCCGAAGGACGAACCAGCATGAAGATCACCCGGATAACCGCCATCGCCACGATCGCCTTCATCGGCTTCCTCGGCGCCGGCCTCGTAGACGGCGTCGCCTCGGCTGACCCGGCACCCGGTCGCCTCGGCCCGTACGAGGCGCTCTACACCTGTGAGCGGGAGGGCAATATCGGCATGGAGAACGGCGAATGGGCCGATTACAACTGCGAGGGCGCCCCGGGATCGTGGCTCATCGTGCCGCGATACTGATCCGCCCGGCCCCGGCCCGGAGCACCCCGCAATCGCGTGGCTCCGGGCCGAACGCGTTCCCCCGAAAGCGCTTCCGGATGGTGGTGCTAGCTGTCGGCAAACCCCCCGCGACCTGGTATGGAGGGGCTGATAAGGCCCTGAGAGGGTCCGGTTAAGGGTGACCTGGACCGATGCGTGCAGTAGCGTCAGGTGCAGATCCAGCAGTTGAAGACCACGTATGACTCGACCTAGGAGACGACGACATGTCATACCCGTCCGGGGGCTCCGGGTACAACACACCCGCGCCCTCCACCCCATCCAGCCAACCTTCGACGGCGGGTGGTGCCAGTTCCGGTGCGAGCGCGACCGGTGCCGAGGCCAAGGGGCTGCCGTTCTTCCTGGTGGTCGGTGTCGCGGCGCTCGGCGTGATCAACTTCCTGCTCGGTTTCCTGCCCTATGTCGGCACCAAGGCGGTCGATTTCGGCGGCGCGCGGGTGGCCAGTAGCGAGACCGCGAGCCTGTTCGAGGCCGGCGGTTCGGCGTTGCTCGCCATCCTGCTGCTCGGCGGACTGCTCGCCGGCCTGTCGGTGCTGCCCAAGCAGAGCTGGACGGGCGCGGCCGCCGCGGCCTCGCTCGCGGGCTTCCTCGCGCTGCTGCTGCACTCCTTCACGCTGTCCGACGGCATCGAGCTGAAGTGGGGCGCTTACGTCCTGCTGGTGCTGTCCTTCGCCCAGGCCGTGGTCGCGGTGGGCGCGGTGCTGTTCGAGGCCGGCCTGATCAAGGCGCCCGCGCCGCGACCGGCCAGCGCGCCGGCCGCGTTCGGGCAGGGCGGCGGCTACGGCCAGCAGCAGCCGGGGGCGTTCGGGCAGAGCCAGCCGGGCTACGGCCAGCAGCCCGGCTACGGCCAGGCGCAGCCGGGTCAGCAGCCCTACGGCCAGCAGTCGCCCTACGGTCAGCAGCCGGGTTACGGTGCGGCACAGCAGGCTTCGCCGTACGGCCAGAGCCAGCCGAGCCAGCCCGCGTACGGCCAGCAGGGCCAGGCCTACGCGCAGCCCGCCTACGGTCAGCAGCCGCCGACCACCGCTTTCGGTGGGGCCCAGCAGGCTTCGCCGTACGGTTCGCCGAGCGCCGCGCAACCACGCCCGGACGAGGGCGCCACCCAGCACTTCGGTTCCGCACAGCAGCCGGCCCAGCAGTCGCCGTACGGTTCGTCGAACTACGCGCAGCCGAGCCAGCAGCCCGCGCAGCCGGGCCAGCCGTTCGGTGGCGAGCAGGGGGCCGACCCGGCCAACGACGCCACCCAGGCGTTCCGTCCGTCCGACGACAACAAGTAGCGATCCCTGCCCCCGGCGCGGTTTCATGCGGCGCGCCTGACCCGCTCGCGCCGGGGGAGCTGCCACGCTGAATTGTCATGAGTGAGCGTCAGCGAGTGAGTCAGGGATGCCGCGCGCCTGAGCGCACGACGGAGCCGAGCGTCAGCGAGGCGCGGTCGTGAACTCGTCTCGGAACTCACTCGCGCGCCGGACAGGTGGATCTCGCACTGTGCCCGAGCCGCACCCCGAGCCCGAAGAGGCCGGGTTTCTGTCGCTGACCCCGGAACGCGCCAGGGTCCTCGTCCTGGTCGCCGGTCGGCCGACCACCTACGCGCTGACCGCGATCATTGTGCTCGTCCTCGCGACGCTGCTCACCTCGGGCAGCAATCTGGCCGGCACCTCCGGCGCGATCGCCGCGGGATGGCTTGGCGCGCACCAGGTTCCGCTGGTGATCGGCAAGACCTCGCTCGGCCTGCTCCCGCTGCTGCCGACCGCCCTGCTGGTCTGGCTGGCCGGCCGGGAATGCGCCCGCGCCGTCGAACCCGATTGCACGCGCGCCGATCTCGGCTGGATCGTCGGCGCCGCGCTGGCCGGTCCGCTGCTGATCACGGCCATCTGCCTGGCGGTCGCCGAGGACGCGTCCGGCGTCGTCGCGCTGCAACCGCCGAACACCCTCGCCGCGTTCGCCTGGGTCGGCGGCCTGTATCTGGTTGCGGCGCTGGGCGGTATCGCGACCCGGACCCGGCGCGAACTGTTCGTGCTGCTGCGCTTGCCCGAGTGGGCGATCTCCGGCATGTACGCCGCCGGCCGGGCGATGTTGCGCCTGCTCGGCTGCGCCACCGCGCTGCTCGTGCTCTCGTTCCTGTTCCACATTCCGCGGATCGGCGACACCTACCACGGCGCGGGCAACGCCGCCGGGGTGATCGGGCTGACCCTGCTCTCGCTGGCCTACCTGCCGAATCTCGTGGTGCTGGCGGTGGGCGTGCTGGTCGGCTCCGGCGCGCAGATCGGGGTCGCGTCGTTCGGCGTGTTTTCCGTTGTCGGCGGGCCGATTCCGGCCGTGCCGCTGATGGCGGCGGTGCCGACCGGACCGGCGGCGGGCTGGTGGCCGGTGCTGCTGCTCATCCCGGCCGCGATCGGCGTGCTCGGCGGACTAGACCTGGCGCGGAGCTCGACCGACCGGATCGGAGCGCCGTGGGCGACGCTGTGCTCGGCCGGTCTGGCGGCCGTCGCGCTGTCGCTGCTCGGCGTGGTCGCGGGCGGTGACCTGGGCACGTTCGGGCGGATCGGGCTCGACCTGCCGATCTTCCTGCTGCTCACCTTCGCGTGGCTGGCCATCCCCGGCTACGTCGGTCTCGCGTTCGCGCGCTGGTTCCTCGTCCCGGTCGGCGCGCCGCCCGGCGACTACGCCGATCCGTACGACGAAGACGACTACTACGACGACGATTACGCGGACGACTACTACGCCGACGACGACTACGCGGACAACCGCGACTACTTCGAGGACGACTACGCCGACTACGACGGCCCGGACCTGGAAGTCGCGCTCGACGGCGAACTCGTCGAGGAGCAGACCTCGATCGGCACGGTGCGATCGGCACACCCGATTACCACACCCGACATCGTCGATGCCGAGGTGGTCGAGGCGGACCTGCCGGAAAGTGACCGGGTAGACGGTCGTTAGGCTCTAACCCGGCGGAGCTCTTCCGTCCGCCATCCGATCGACTCGCAGGAGTAGAGCCCTGAGCTTGCCCACCCCGCCGGCTCCGCCGTCTGCCGACCCCCGGCCGTCTCCGCCCGCCTCGTGGACCCCCGCCGCGGCCCCGGCGACCGTCGTCGTGCTCGCCTCGGGCACCGGATCGTTGTTGCGCGCGCTGCTCGACGCGGCGGCCGCCGCCGGCTTCCCGGCGAAGATCGTCGCCGTCGGCGTCGACCGGAACTGCGCGGCCACCGAGCACGCCGACGCCGCGGGCGTCGCCCACTTCAAGGTGGCGCTGAACGACTTTCCCGATCGCGCCGACTGGGATGCCGCGCTGACCGACGCGGTCGCCGGCTACGCACCCGATCTCGTGGTCTCGGCCGGGTTCATGAAGATCCTCGGCCCCGCCTTCCTCGACCGCTTCGGCGGCCGGATCATCAACACCCACCCCGCGCTGCTGCCCGCCTTCCCCGGCGCGCACGGGGTGCGTGACGCGCTCGCCTACGGGGTGCGGGTCACCGGCTCGACCGTGCACCTGGTCGACGCGGGCGTCGACACCGGGCCGATCCTCGCGCAGGAGGCGGTGCCGGTGCTGCCCGACGACGACGAGGCGAGCCTGCACGAACGCATCAAGGTGGTGGAACGGCGGCTGCTCGCGCAGGTCGTCGCCGCCGTCGCCACGCGGGGCATTGTTTCCGACGGACGAAAGGCAGTTATCCCAGATGAGCGAGTTATCCGGTGAGTGACCGCAAGGAAATCAAGCGCGCGCTGGTGAGCGTGTACGACAAGACGGGGCTGATCGAGCTCGCGACCGGTCTGCACGCCGCGGGCATCGAGCTGGTCTCGACCGGTTCGACCGCGGGCAAGATCGCCGACGCGGGCATCCCGGTGACCAAGGTCGAGGACCTCACCGGCTTCCCGGAGACGCTCGAGGGGCGGGTGAAGACGCTGCACCCGCGGGTGCACGCGGGCATCCTCGCCGACACGCGCAAACAGCAGCACCTCGATCAGCTGGTCGAGCTGGGCGTCGAGGCGTTCCAGCTGGTCGTGGTGAACCTGTACCCGTTCACCGAGACCGTGGCCAGCGGCGCGAGCCCGGACGAGTGCGTCGAGCAGATCGACATCGGCGGGCCGTCCATGGTGCGGGCCGCGGCGAAGAACCATCCGTCGGTGGCCGTGGTCGTCGACAGCGGCGACTACGACGAGGTACTCGGTGCGGTGAAGTCCGGCGGGTTCACCCTCGCCGAGCGGACTGCGTTGGCGGCCAAGGCTTTCCAGCACACCGCAAGTTATGACGTCGCGGTCGCGAGCTGGATGACCTCGGTGCTCGCGCCGGGCGTCGCGGCGCAGGCCGAGGACAGCGGCGTGCAGTTCCCGGCCTGGCTCGGCGGCACCTGGGAGCGTTCCGCGGTGCTGCGCTACGGCGAGAACCCGCATCAGGCGGCCGCGCTCTACACCAGCAACGACGGCAGTCTCGGTCTCGCGCAGGCTCGGCAGTTGCACGGCAAGGAGATGTCGTACAACAACTACACCGATGCCGACGCCGCGTGGCGAGCCGCCTACGACCACACCGCGCCGACCGTCGCGATCATCAAGCACGCCAACCCCTGTGGCATCGCGATCGGCGCCGACATCGCCGAGGCGCACCGCAAGGCGCACGCCTGCGATCCGGTGAGCGCGTTCGGCGGCGTGATCGCGGCCAATCGTGAGGTCACCGTGGAGCTGGCCGAGCAGGTCGCGGAGATCTTCACCGAGGTGATCGTGGCTCCGGCGTACGCCGACGGTGCGGTGGAAGTGTTGCAGCGCAAGAAGAACGTGCGCATCCTGATCGCCGAGCCGCCGCGGCGCGCGGGCGCCGAGCTGCGCCCGATCAGCGGCGGCGCGCTGCTGCAGCAGCGTGACATCCTCGACGCCGCGGGCGACGATCCGGCCAACTGGACGCTGGCCACCGGCACCGCGGCCGACGCCGAGACCCTCGCCGAGCTCGAATTCGCCTGGCGCGCTTGCCGTGCGGTGAAGTCCAACGCGATCCTGCTCGCGCACGACGGCGCCTCGGTCGGCGTAGGCATGGGCCAGGTCAACCGGGTGGACGCGGTGCAGCTCGCCGTGCAGCGCGCCGGTGATCGGGCCAAGGGCTCGGTCGCGGCCTCGGACGCGTTCTTCCCGTTCCCCGACGGCCCGCAGCAGCTCATCCAGGCAGGCGTCCGCGCGATCGTCCAGCCCGGCGGCTCCGTCCGCGACCAGGAAACCATCGACCTGGCCCGCGAAGCCGGCGTAACCCTCTACCTCACCGGCTCCCGCCACTTCGCCCACTGACCTACCCCACCTCGAACGCCACGCCCGGTCCGCCGGCGTGGCGTTCGGCATTCCCGCACCACTTCTGACTTCCCGCACCGAAAATCGCATGCAAATTTCGGTGCGGGAAATCAGAAGTGGTGCGGCTGCGGTGGGGCGGGCGGGCGCGAATGCGCGTGGTGGTTTCGTACAGTGGCCGCATGTCGATTCGTGCGGTGGGTGTCGGTGTGGTTGTGCTGGTCGCTGCTGTGGCGGTGTCGGTCGGTGGGCAGCAAGCGGCTCAGGCGGAGCCGGGGGTGCCGCAGACTGTTCCTTCGTTGAAGGCGTGGAATCCAGGTGGGGGCGAATTCTCGCTCGGTGCGCATGCGCGGGTCCTGTACGGGGACGGATTACGCGACACCGCTACAGATTTCGCTTCGGCGCTGCGTGCGGTGACCGGAAATGACGTTGTCGCGCAGGCGGGTTCGTCCGGCGGTCCCGGTGACATCGTGCTCAGCACCGGCACCGTGCCCGGAGCTCCGGAAATGCCTGAGGCATACCAGATTTCGATCGGCGGAACCCTGGACCTGCGCGGCAATGACATCGCGGGCGCGTTCTACGCCACCCGCTCGGCACTGCAGCTCCTACGGCAACGGGACGCGATTCCCGGTGGCACCGCGACGGATTGGCCGCAGTATCGCGAACGCAGCCTCATGCTCGACGTCGGCCGCGAATTCATGCCGGTCGATCTGCTGCGCGCGCAGATCCGCCGCATGGGCTACCTCAAGCTGAACCTGCTGCACCTGCACCTCTCGGACACCTTCGGCTTCCGCCTCGAAAGCGAACGACACCCGGAAATAACCGCCGCACAGCACTATTCGAAGCAGGACATTCGCGACCTGGTCGAGTACGCGGCCAGGTATCAGGTCGAGATCATGCCCGAGGTGGACTTCCCCGGTCACATGAACGGCATCTTGGCCGCCCACCCCGACCTGAAGCTGCGCAGCGCGGACGGCCGGGTCTCCGACGCGGCCATCGATATCGCGAACCCGCGCGCCTACGACCTGATGCGCGACATCCTCGACGAGTTCCTGCCGCTGTTCCCCGGCCCCTACTGGCACCTCGGCGCAGATGAGTTCCTGCTGGACGGCGCCCGCGTCGCGAGCTTCGACGAGTACCCGCAGATCGGCGAGTACGCCCGCGCCACCTACGGGCCGCAGGCCCAGCCCGTCGACGCCTTCCTCGGCCTGATCAACTGGGGCGCCGACATCGTCCGCGCGCACGGCAAACGCCCGCGCATCTGGAACGACGGATTGCACACCGGCGCAGGCACTCTCGCCATCGGCCGGGACATCGTCATCGACTACTGGAGCCGCGCGGGCATCCCACAACTGCCCCTGCCGTTCTTCGGAAACGCACGCAGCCCAGCCGATCTCATCGCCTCGGGCCACGAACTCCGCAACGCGTCCTTTACGCCGACCTACTACGTGGCGGGCGGCCCGACCGCGGCAGGCAACGTGCCGCCGCCGGTCGCCTATCAGATCTGGGATCCGGCGCTGTTCGTCGACGGCACCCGCCTGACGCCGGACCAGAACACGCACAACCTCGGCTCGGGTCTGTTCGTCTGGTGCGACGACCCGACGGTGCAGACCCCGGACCGGATCGCCGCCGCCATCGCCATGCCGCTGAAGGTCACCGCACAGCAGACCTGGGGTCCACCGCAAGCCGGTAGCTACCTCGAATTCGCGGCACGGGCCGACGCCGTCGGCGAACCTCCGGCGTAGCGCGCCCGCGGCCTACACCGCGCTGAGCACCGGCCGGTTGCCCAAAGGTGACTTCAGCGGCAGTTCGAGCGAGCCGAACACCGCGTTCATGGTGCACATCCGGCCCACCGCGTCGGCCCGGGTGCCGGCCCGCAGCTCGACGGTGACGGTCGAATCCGTCTCGCGCACAGTCGCGTCCACGCCGTAGCATTCGGGCGTGCCGGTCTGGAAGTTGACCGCGATCCGGTCGTCTGCCAGCCGCGTCCACGAGCTGAACGCCATCGGGCGCGGGCTCACGATGGTCGGGTCGGCGGTGAACTCCCGCCCGCGATTACCGCCGGTGTCCTCGGTCGGCGTGCTCGGCGCGGCACTGGTGCTCGTGCTGGTTTTCGGTTGCGGCGCAGCATCATCCGATCCGCTACACGCCGTAGCGGCGAGGCACCCGAGCGCAATGGCAACAGCTGCGGCGGTACGGCCGCCCGACATCCGACTCATGCCGACCACCCTAGTGGGCAATGCCAGGGGCTATCTCACATAGAACATGACACGGCAATAGGACACACCCCACAGTGAACTTTCGGCGAACCATGCGCGTAATCCCTCCGTAACCCCCTCCAGACCAGTATCTTCGGGGCCTAGATGCGCGCCTGTGTCTTCGGTGCGTGTCGATTGTCGGATGCTCTTCAGAACCTTCGAAAGGAAGAACCGTGGGCGACACACTGCGCGTTGGTGAAGAACTCGGACTGGGTCAGTCCCTGCAGGGTGGTGCTTACACCCTTACTTTGCAGGACGACGGCAACCTGGTGTTGTCCGAGCCGGACGGAAATGTGGTGTGGTCCACCCTGACTCACGGTCAGAGTGTCGACCGCGCGGTGCTGCAGGACGACGGCAACTTCGTGGTGTACAAGGGTGACGCGTCGGCCTGGTCCACCGAGACCAATGGCAAGGACGCGGACCGGCTGGTCGTGCAGGCCGACCGCAACGTGGTGCTGTACGGCAAGGACGGCAGCCCGCTGTGGGCCTCGAACACCAAGTCGGACAACCCGCTCTCGGCTCCCGAGCCGGAGCCGGTCGCCGAGGCGCCTGCCGCCGAAGAGGTTCCGCCGCCGGCCCCCGAGGTGCGTACCTACACGGTCGAGCCGGGCGACACCCTGTGGGCGATCGCCGAGCGCTTCTACGGTGACGGCAACCGCTACCAGGAGATCGCCAACGCGAGCGGCATCGACAACCCGGACCTGATCAACCCCGGCCAGGTGCTGACCATCCCGTAATTTATTGCGGCGCAAGACAAAACGTGGGACCCCGGCAACATGCGGGGGTCCCACGTTCGGGTTTCGGAGGAAGTGCGGCTACCGGCTGGTGAAGGGGAGCAGCGCCATCTCGCGGGCGTTCTTCACCGCGACGGCGACCTGGCGCTGCTGCTGCGGCGTGAGCCCGGTGACCCGGCGGCTGCGAATCTTGCCGCGATCGGAGATGAACGTGCGCAGCAGATTGACGTCCTTGTAGTCGACCTTCTCGATGCCTGCGGCAATGAGCGGGTTCTTCTTCGGACGGCGGGCCTGTTCGGCGCGAACCTTCTTCGACGGTGCTCGCTTGACTGCCATATACGGATCCTTCGTACGAGAACGGTGGTTGTCTACCAGCTCGATTTGCGCACACCGGGCAACTCGCCCCGGTGCGCCATCTCGCGCACACGCACACGGGACAATCCGAACTTCCGGAGGTGACCGCGCGGTCGTCCGTCAGCGGCGTCCCGATTGCGCAATCGTACCGGACTGGCGTCCCGCGGCTGTCGTCGCAGCTCAGCGGCCGCGTCGGCGCGCACGGCGTCCGGTGTGCCGGGCTTGCGGATGAGCTCTTTCAGCTCGGCCCGGCGCTCGGCGTAGCGCGCGACGACCGCCGCGCGCTGGGCGTTGCGGGCGATCTTCGACTTCTTCGCCACCTCAGCGCTCCTCGCGGAAATCGACGTGCTTGCGCACCACCGGGTCGAACTTGCGCAGCACCATCCGGTCCGGATCGTTGCGGCGGTTCTTCCTGGTCACGTACGTGTACCCGGTGCCTGCGGTGGACTTGAGTTTGACGATCGGCCGGAGCTCGGTCGACTTCGATGCCATGGTTTTCTCCTGGTCAGATCTTGTCGCCCCGGGCCCGGATCCGGGCCACCACGGCCTCGATCCCGTCCCGGTCGATGGTCTTGATGCCCTTGGCCGAGACGGTCAGCGTGATCCGCCGGCCTTCGCTGGGCAGGAAGTAGGTCTTGCGCTGGATATTGGGGTCCCAGCGCCGATTCGTGCGCTTGTGTGAGTGCGAGACGGACTTGCCGAACCCGGGCTTGCGCCCGGTGACCTGGCAGTGGGCCGACATGCGGACTCCCTCCGGTAGATGACAATCATTTTCGACAACGGCTGATCGACAATGTACCGTTGCGTTGACGCAAATGAAAATCGTTATCGAAAGGAGTGCTGTCAGTGCTCGCACCTGAGACCGACCGGCGCACACCGGTCGTGGTGCTCGCCGGATTCGCCGGACCGGCCGCGGCGGGCGCCGACCACGCGGCTACCGCGCTGTGCAATGACGCGCCCGGCACCGTCGTCGTCCATCACGATCTCGGCCAGCTGCGCGAGGGCATCGTGCACCGCACGGTGCGCAGCGCGACCTACGAGACCTCGGACGTGCTCGAGCTCGCGCACGGCTGCGTCTCCTGCACGCTGCGGATCGACCTGCTGCCCCTGCTGCGCACGCTCGCCGCGCGGGATTCGGTCGAGCGCATCGTGCTCGCGCTGGATCCGGCGTTCGAGGCCGAGGCGGTCTGCCATGCGATCGAACATGTTGTGGTGGAAGGGATTCTGGGCCGGGTCGACGGGCCGGCCGGCCGTGATGTGCGCATCGAGGCGGTGCTGACCTTCCTCGACGCCGACGCGTGGCTCGCCGACGCGACCGGTGCGGAGACGCTCGCCGAGCGTGGTCTCGCCAAGGCCGACGACGAGCACACGGTCGCGCAGGTGGCCGTGGGGCAGGTCGAATTCGCTGATGCGGTAATCGCTTTGGGCGCAGTAGTGCCCGGCGGCGACGTCGATCGCGGCAGGCTGGGGGCGGTGCTGGCCCGGCTCGTTCCCGACGCGCCGGTGGACTGGGTGGACGCACCGCACCTGCTCACTGCCGCGCGCATCGAAGCCCTGCTGACCCGAATCCCGGCAAACTCCCGCCGCGGCAAGGTATTCGACGCGCACGCGCCGCTGCTGCGCGGACAGCCGCCGCTCAGCAGCGACTACGGCGTCGCGCTGCTGGAATTCGCCGCGAGCCGGCCGTTCCATCCCGCCCGGCTGCACGAGGCGCTCGATGTGCTCTTCGACGGCGTGGTCACCGCGCGCGGCCGAATGTGGCTCGCCACCCAGCCCGACGAGGTGGCCTGGCTGGAGTCCGCGGGCGGTGGCCTGCGCGTCGGCAGCGCGGGTCGCTGGCTGGCGGCGATGTCGGAACCCGAACTGGCACAGGCGGATCCGGATCGGCGGGCGATGGCCGCGCTGCGCTGGGACGACCAGTTCGGCGACCGGGACATCTCCCTGGTGATCCTGGTGCACGACGCCGATCCCAACGAGATCCGCGAGGCGCTGCACTGGGCGCTGGTCGAGGACGACGAGCTGCGCCTGGTCGAACGCGCGCCCGAGCGAGTTGCCCAGTGGGAGGACCCGTTCGGCGCCTGGCACGCCGACCCCTGCGACAGCGCCGACGCCGCGTTACCCGTCGAAGACGTGAAAAGCCCGAGAGGAGAAGCGAAATGAAGACAGGAATCCATCCGGACTACCACCCGGTGGTGTTCGAGGACGCCGGCACCGGCAAGCAGTTCCTCACCCGGTCGACCGTGACCAGCGCGCGCACCGTGCAGTGGTCCGACGGCAACACCTACCCGCTGGTGACCGTCGACGTGACGTCGGACTCGCACCCGTTCTGGACCGGCGCGCACCGCGTGCTGGACAGCCAGGGCCGGGTGGAGAAGTTCGAGCGCAAGTACGGCAAGCGCCCGCGCCGCGGGGAGGGCTGAGATGGCCGTCCCGAAGCGGAAGATGTCGCGGTCGAACACCCGCAGCCGGCGCGCGCAGTGGAAGGCGACGCCGCCGGATCTGGTGCCGGTGACCGTCGCCGGCGTGGTGCACAAGGTGCCGCGCCGACTGGTCGCGGCGGTCAAGCGGGGACTGATCGACCTCGATCGGCTCTGACCGACCAGAAACGACAGCGGGCCCGCGGATGATTCCCGGGGCCCGCTGTTCATCGGTTTCGGCTCGCTCAGCCTTCCTTGGCGGCGAGGTCCGCGAGCGTCGCGGCGAGCCGGAAGTACTTGTTGCTGGCCAGATCGGCGATCGTCTTGATCTTGAGCGCGTCCAGCAGCTGCTTGTCGTGCGCTTCGGTGAGACCGGCGAGGGCCGAGGGCGGAGCGGAGAGGATTTCGTTCAGCGACTTGTTCTCGTACGCCTTGTCGAGAGCCTTGTCGAGCACCACGTTGACGGCCATGCGAACTCCTTCGAACGAACCTGGATGTGCGGCGCCCAGCGAGCGCCATGTGCCAGCCGACGATAACTCGGACGGTGCTGTCGTGGGTGGCGAACGCGCCGGTCGACCGAATCGGTCCGTCCTGGCGGGTTGATGACCAACTTTCCCGCGACAATGAAACGTGTGGCAATCGGATAGCAACTGCCCTGGTAGGAGCGACGTTGCGACCTCGTGCACGATGCGATAGCGCCCCGATAACTACCGGGCGAAATACCTACTGTTGGTTGGTTTTTGGTAGTCGGAAAAGTCTCCGCGAAGTGATGCGAACGTGTCCGGACGTCAGTATCCTCGTGCGAGAGGGCGGGTTCTTCCGGTTCCCGGGAGAACCCGCTCATCGCCAAAATCCCGGTCGCGGCACCTCTTCGCCGCCCGTGCGAAACCACTCACCGCACCCGCCGACCTCACCGCGCAGAACGCGAATCCACGCCATCGCTACTGGATGTGTGCTGCGTGCTCGCACCCGGACCCGGCAAACCGGGCAAGTCGGGCAGAATCGCCTCCAGTCGCGCCAACTGCTCGCCCACCAGCGCCGCCGGTCCCTCGATCAACGACAACGGCCACGGCCAATGCCGGCCACTCAGCCGCTGCACCTGCGCCGCCAGATCGGCCGTCGTCGCCTCCAATTCGCTGATCTCGGTGCGCAACTCACCGACCTCGCCCTCCAGCTCGCCGATCCGGGCCAGCGCGGCCGCCACACCGTCCACCAGCGTGCGACCCGGCCCGCCCGCGTCACCCAGCTGCGGCCAGCCGGCCAGGCCCGGCCCGCGCAGCTGGATCTGGATATCGCGCAGCACTGCCTCTTGCTCCGGCGTCACGTCGGCGTCCTCCTGTGCAAAGAAATCCCATTGACCGAAATCGGGCGTCCCGGCCTCGTTCACATCGCAGACCACACCACCGACGACCTGCTGACGCAACGTCTGATGGAGATTGCGCCGCGCCTCGACCTTGCCGCCCGACCAGGCATCGGTCTGCCACGCCCAGCTCGCGCTGCCCGCGTCCAGCGCCCGGCTCACCGACCAATACCCGCCGTAGATACCGACATTCGCGCGGCCGAGCACCGTCGCCGCACCGTCGAGATAGGCGTTGATCCGCTGCTGATCCTGCGGCGTCACATCGAAATCGGCGGAAAAATAGATCGGCCGATCCGACCGGCCGCCACAGCGCAGCACCTGGGCCAGGCCCGCGCGCGCGTCCACCACACCGGCACCGTAGCCGTCCAGCATGCGCGTCGCGGTGGTTTCCCAGTTCGCCGCGATCGACACCCCGTGCGCGCGTAGATCATCGGCCTCGGCCGGGGTGAGCAACTTGCCGGGCAAGGTGACGCCACCGTCGGACAGATACCGGACGACGAAGTCGAAACCCGCCGCGCGGATGGCCGCGCCGCCCGGACGTGCCGCGGCGTAGTCCAGACCGAAACGCATGTCTCTCACTGTAAATCGAGGGATTACCGCGGCAGGGCCGAACCGGCGCCGTGGCTCAGAACGCGGAGTTGGTCGCGGGCACCCGCACCGGCGCCGAGGTGCGCCGATCCGGCGCGATCAGGATCGCGCTGATCGGGACGGCCAGCGACAGCATGCCGAGCACGAACGCGGGCACGAAGAAGCCGAACAGGTCCTCACCCGGCGGCGTCGAATTGGCTGTGGCGAGATGGATTTCCACGCCGACCAGATCCGTGTAGTGCATGCCGGCGATCCCGGCGGCGAACACCAGCGCCGCACCGGCCAGCAGCGGCAACGGCCGCCGCGGCTGGGTGAACCACAGGGTGGCCAGCGAGAGCACGATCGCGATCGCCACCGCGCCGGTGAACAGCCATGGCTGGATCGAGATGGAACCCTGAATGTGCATGGCGTCCAAGGCCAGATAGTGCATCAGGCCGAACCCGCCGCCCATCACCACGCCCGCGCCGATCAGCCGCGCGATGTGCAGCGTGCGACCCATCAGCACCAGCGCCGCCCACACCGCGAGGATCGAGATCACCGCCGCGGCAGCGACACTCCACACGTCGTAGCGAACCAGGCTGCCCGGCACCGTGACCCCGAGCATCGAGACGAACACCGGCAGCCAGACCCCGATCCCGCCGATCGAGACCGCCGCCGACGCCTGCCACACCACCCGGAACTTCGGCGTCACCGATTTCGTCGACTGCCGGATGCAACTGAACCCGACCAGCGCGCCGACCAGCGAGACCGCGATCGACAACCCGATGATCCAGTAGCCCATGCTGAAGTAAGTCAAAGAACAGCCTGTTCTCGTTCCTGCGCGGCGAGGCGCTGGATGGCGTACTCGGTCACCGCGGCCAGCGACTGGCGTACCTCGTTGGCGTTGCGCGCGTCGATGTCGACGATCGGCACGCTCTCGCGCACCGCGAGCGCCTCCCGCAGTTCGGCGATCGGGAAGCGGGGCGCGTTCGGGAAGCGGTTGACCGCCACCAGGAACGGCAGCTGCCGCGCTTCGAAGAAGTCGACCGCCGCGAAGCTGTCCTCCAGTCGGCGGGTGTCGATGAGCACCACCGCGCCGATCGCGCCGCGGATCAGGTCGTCCCACATGAACCAGAAGCGCCGCTGCCCCGGGGTGCCGAACAGATACAGCGCCAGGTTGCCCGGCAGGATGATCCGGCCGAAATCCATGGCGACCGTGGTGGTTTCCTTCTCCGGCGTTTCCGCGAGATCGTCGATGCCGTCGGAGAACCGGGTCACCATGGCCTCGGTCCGCAGGGGAACGATCTCGGACACCGCGCCGACAAATGTTGTCTTGCCTACCCCGAAACCACCGGCGACCACGATCTTCGTGGACGCGGTCCGGTTGTCCCCGTCGGCCTGGCCGGGGTTGGTGTCGGGCCCGATTTTCTTATAGGGCACGGAGTCCACGCAAAGTCCTCTCCATCAAAGAACGGCGCTCGTCGAAACTCGCCTCGTCAGTCAGTGTCGAATGCAGACGCACAATGCCGTCGACCACGAGGTCACCGATCATTACCCGGATCATGCCGAGCGGACGATCCAAGTGAGCGGCGATCTCGGCAACAGAAAGCCGATGTGTGCCGAGCCTAAGGATATCCGTGCGGACATCACCGGTTGGCCAGTCGAGATGCGCAGTGTAGGACAGGGTCTCGATGACCGCTTCCAGCGGCAGGTCGACCGCCGGCTCGGTGCGCCCCGAGGTCAGGGCATACGGTCGGACGCGCGTGGTCGGTCGTGGTCCAGGTCCGTAGGGATTGGACATCTCCCGCTCAAACCGCGGTACGCGCGGTGGCGGTGACCACCGTGCCGACCCGGTCGACCAACAGCGCCATCTCGTAGCCGATCCGGCCGATGTCGTGCGACTTGTTGGCGAGCACGGCCAGGTGAGATCCGTTGCCCACACTCATAACCAGCAAATAGCCACGCTGCATCTCGACGATCGACTGCATCACCTTGCCGCCGTCGAACAGCGACGCCGCGCCCATCGACAGGCTGGCCAGGCCGGCGGTGACGGCCGCGAGCTGCTCGGCCCGATCGGACGGCAGGTGCGGGCTGGTCGCCTGCAGCAGGCCGTCGGCCGAGACCAGCACCGCGTGGGACACGCCGGGCACGTCCCGGGTGAATCTGGCGACCAGCCAGTTCAGGTTCTCATCAGTGGTGCTGTTCGCGTCTGTCATGCAAGCCCTCCGTCGTCGTACTGCGCATTGGCCCGCCCACTGCGGACCCCACTGAGATGCCTGGTCAGGTTGTTCCGAATCTCCTCGGGATCACGGGCTCCCGATTCGTCTGCCTGCGCCAAGCCGCCGGGGACCAGTTGCGCGCCCGGCGTTCGGATAGGAAGTCCACCGCTGGTGCGGCCGGTCGGGGTCGGATGCGTCGCCTCTTCGGCGGCCGACCAGCCCACGTCGGCGGGCGAGGTCCAGGTGGTCTCCGCGGTCTGCGACGTCGCGGGCTCGACCAGCCATTCCGACACCATGCGCTGATAGATCGGGGTCGGCGAGGCGCCGGCCACCGGCTGCAGCCGCGAGGAGGTCACCATCGCCGGCTCGACCGCCCGCGGCGGGGCGGGTTCGGGTTCCGGCACCGCGGCCGGTCGCCGGATGGGCAGGCCGGAGCGCGACGTGGTGCGCGACGGTTCGCGCGCGACGTTCGGCTGTTCGGCCTCGCGCGGCACCCGCTGCTGGGGGATGGTCAGTTCCTGCCCGGCGTCTTTCGCGTCGGACTCGGCCCAGAAGTCGGTCGGCCGTTCCTCGTCGGCCGGGCGGCTCGGGCCGCTGCCGGTCACGCCGGCGGTGGGCGGGCCGAAGGGGGAGCGGTCGTCGGTCGGGGTGTTGATCGACCACGGCTCGGTCGGCGGCTGCGTGTCGGAATCGGTGTCCGGGGTGTTGGTCCGGGTGGGCACCGAGACGGCGGGCTGCCCGGGCGGCTCGGCCACCCGGATCGCGGGCCTGCGCTGCGGCAGGCCGGTGCTGGACACCTCGAACCGCGGCGAATTGTGCTGCGGCAGGCTCGGTACCGGCACCAGCGTGCGCGGCTGTGCGGGCAGTTCGTAGTCGCCGGTCAGTTCCAGCGGCTTGCCGGTCGGGTCGGTGGCGTCCAGCGGCGGGGCGACCAGCGCGCCGGGCAGATGCACGCTCGCGGTGACGCCGGGCTGCTGCGCGGTGGTGGAGGTGCGGCGCAGGTTGGCGGTGATGGTGTGCCGTTTCGCCAGCCGGCCGACCACGAAAAGACCCATCCGGCGCGCGGTTTCGACGGTGACCTCGCCACCGGAACTCAGCCGGTCGTTGATCGCGCGCAGGTCCTCGGTCGACATGCCGAGGCCGCGGTCGATGATCTCGATCAGGTAGCCGCCGTCGACCGCGCGCGCCACCGACAGCGTGACCGGCGTGGTCGGCGGCGAGTAGCGCAGCGCGTTGTCGATCAGCTCGGCGAGCAGATGCTCGATGTCGATGGCGGGCTCGCCGGCCACGATGCCGTCCGGGACCGCGCCGATCTCGACCCGCTGGTAGTCCTCGACCTGCGAGACCGCGCTCCAGAGCATGTCGGAGAGCTGGACCGGGTGCAGCTGGCCGCGGCGCAGCGCGGTACCGGCCAGCACCAGCAGGTTGTCGCCGTTGCGGCGCATGCGGGTGGCCAGGTGGTCGAGCCGGAACAGGCTCTGCAGGCGTTCGGTGTTGTCCTCGTCGTGCTCGAGGTCCTCGATCAGCGCCAGCTGCTGCTCGACCAGCGATTGGCTGCGCCGCGAGAGCGTCTCGAACATGCTGCCGATCTGCACCCGCAACCGGGCCTGCTCGGCGGCCAGGTGCAGCGAGGCCTGGTGGATGTCGTCCACCGCGCGGGCCAGCTGGCCGATCTCCTCGGTGGTGCGGATGTCGACCGGGGTGATCTTCGGTGTCGCACCGCCGGTGCGCACCACCTCGATCTCGTTCGGCAGATCGACGTGCGCGACCTGCAGCGCGTCGTGGCGCAGGCGGCGAATCGGCACCACCAGCGAGCGGGCGACGCCGAGCGCGAGGGCCAGGCCGGCAAGCAGCGTGGTGATCACGATCGCGACGTCGCGCAGCACGGCGCTGCGCAGTTCGATGGTCCGGTCGGCCAGCTTGTCGTCGATCGTGTTCAGCAGCACCGTGGTCGCCTGGCGGTAGGCCTCGGAACTGGTTTTCAGCGAATCGGTGATAACGCCGTTGCTGCCCAGGCTGTTCGGGCTCTGGCTCAGCGCGCCGATGCGCGTCTGCACCTGATCGATCAGGACCTGCGCGTTGGTCGCCGAGGACGGGCTCATCTGCGGATAGGAGTAGGTGAGCATCATTTCCGCGCCGAGCGTGGTCAGCATGCCGGCCAGCGCGGCCGGGTTGTTGCCGCCGCTGGCCGTCGCGGACATGATCTGCTCCTGGGTGAGCAGGCGCGAGGCGTTGGTCATCAGGCCGAGCTGCAGGAAGTAGCGCTGGATGACGATCTCTTCGATCGAGGAGGAGACCGAGATCGCGGTGATGATGCGGGTGCCGACCTCGTCGACCTGGCCACCGATGGTCGCGGGGGAGGAGGTGCGCAACCCGTTGCGCATGGTCCGGGCGACCGCGATGGCGGCGGGCAGTTCCTTGGTGGTGCTGTCGTCGACCTTCTTCGTCCGCAGCGCGGTTTCCAGATCGATGGCCGACTGGTCGAACTTGGCCGCCACCGTATCGATCGGGTCCTCCGGCCGGGCGTTGACCGCCGCGATCGCGAGTTGTTCGGTGGCCTGGCTGAATTCGAGGATCGGGCGCAGGATGCGGGCCTGCTCGGTAGCCGCGTCGAGCTTCGAGATCACCCCGAGCTCGTCCTTGATCCGCAGTCCGGCGAAGGCCGAGGCGAGCAGCACCGGCAGCAACAGCACGATGCCGACCTTGCGCGTGACCGACATGTTGGACAGGCTGAATTGCCAGGAACGCGGTGCAGCTTCCATTCCGCTTCCGTCGCCTCCACTTCGCGCATGGTCCCCGAATGGTGGCTGTCTAGGAGCTGTCTGGATCAACCCGCCGAGAACCAACTCAAGGTCTTCTTTTTACCGCACGGAACATACCGTGCTGACTGGCCGTCGGCAATCCGAGGCACCAGGTCTGCTCGTGACCGAATATGGCTACGCGGAACAGGTTTCGCGTTGTAAGAGTTTCTGAGTCTACATAGTTCCTGGACGACTGATCTATACGGCGGAAGATCGCGGATAGCTGATCGGGTGCTGGCTCCGGCGGGCCGGGCGGACGCGGACGCGGCGTGTCGAGCGTCCCCTCTCAGTCGCCTCTCAGTCGATACGGTCAAACTGGTCGCATGCGCATTCTGGTAGTCGACGACGATCGCGCCGTCCGCGAGTCTCTGCGCCGGTCACTGACCTTCAACGGGTACTCCGTCGACCTCGCGGTGGACGGCGTCGACGCGCTCGACAAGGCGACGAGTCAGCGGCCGGACGCCTTGGTGCTCGACGTGATGATGCCGCGGATGGACGGTCTCGAGGTCTGCCGGCGCCTGCGCAGCACCGGTGACGATCTTCCGATTTTGGTTTTGACGGCACGGGATTCGGTGTCCGAGCGGGTTGCCGGACTCGATGCGGGCGCCGACGATTATTTGCCGAAACCCTTCGCGTTGGAAGAATTGCTCGCACGTTTGCGTGCGCTACTGCGACGCACGACCGCCGATCCCGGCGAGGTTTCCGAGGCAATGACGTTCGCCGATTTGTCGCTGGATCCGGTGACCCGCGAGGTTTCCCGGGGCGAGCGCGGGATCAGTCTCACCCGCACCGAGTTCTCGCTGCTGGAAATGCTGATGGCGAATCCGCGCCGAGTGCTCACCCGCAGCCGCATCCTGGAAGAGGTCTGGGGATACGACTTCCCGACCTCCGGCAACGCGCTCGAGGTGTACATCGGCTATTTGCGCCGCAAAACCGAGGCCGAGGGCGAATCCCGGCTCATCCACACGGTTCGCGGCGTCGGTTACGTGCTGCGGGAGACGCCCCCGTAGGGGAAGACCATGGCGCGAACAGTCCCCAAGCGGCCCGTGGTCGCCGGGCTCGGGCAACGGCCGCCGCAGCGGCCGCCCGACCCGACCGAGATGCGGCCCCCGATTCCCCTCACCCGTTCGGTGTCGTTGCGCTGGCGGGTGACGCTGCTGGCTGCGTCCGTGGTGGCGATCGCCGTGGCCGTGACCTCGATCGCGGCCTACGCGCTGGTCGCGCGGGCGTTGTACGCGAACGTCGATACCGAACTGCGCAGCCGCGCCAGCGCGGTGATCGCCAGTAATCCCTATGGGTTCAATTTGCAGAACCTGGTGCTGGCGACCGCGTTCTATCCCGACACCGGCATCGCCCTGATCTTTCCGGACATCGGCCCGTACTCGCCGCCGCAGGCGACCGAGCCGCCGGTCGGCAGTCAGGAGATGGCGGTCTTCCACGGTGAGCTGAATTCGTCGTTGCGCACGGTCGCCAATCAGCGCGTGCTCGCGTTGCGCACGAATCAGGGTGCGACGTTGGTGATCTCGCAGCGGCTGGAGCCGACCCGGAACGTGCTGGATCGACTGGCCTGGCTGTTGTTCGTCGTCGGTGGTTGCGGCGTGGTGCTGGCCGCCGCGGCGGGTACCGCGGTCGGGCGCACCGGATTGCGGCCGATCGGGCGGTTGACCGCCGCCACCGAACGGATCGCGCGTACCGATGACCTGACCCCGATCCCGGTGACCGGCGACGACGAGTTGGCCCGGCTCACCGAGAGTTTCAACACGATGCTGCGCGCGCTGGCCGAATCACGGGACCGGCAACGCAGATTGGTCGCCGACGCCGGGCACGAACTGCGGACGCCGCTGACGTCGCTGCGGACCAACACCGAACTGCTGATGGCGTCGAGCCGGCCGGGCGCGCCGCGCATTCCGGACGAGGACATGGCCGAGCTGCGCTCGGATGTGATGGCGCAGATCGAGGAGTTGTCCAACCTGGTCGGCGATCTGGTCGACCTGGCGCGCGAGGACGCCCCCGAAACCGTGTACGAGCGAGTCGATCTCGGCGACGTGGCCGAGCGGGCGCTGGAACGGGCCCGGCGGCGGCGCGGATCGGTGGAGTTCGTTTCGGCGATCCGGCCGTGGTTCGTCTACGGGCACGAGGCAGGTCTGGAGCGGGCGATTCTCAATGTGCTCGACAATGCCGCGAAGTGGAGCCCGGCCGGTGCGCAGGTCTATGTCGAGATGCGCGAGACCGGACGGGGTCTGCTCGAGCTGACCGTCGACGACGCCGGGCCAGGCATCCCGCCGGGGGAGCGGGAGTTGGTGTTCGAGCGGTTCTACCGGACCACCGCGTCGCGATCGATGCCCGGTTCGGGGCTCGGTTTGGCGATCGTCAAGCAGGTCGTGACGAAACACGGCGGCACGATCACCATCGAGGCGTCCGGGCGCGGCGGCGCGCGGATCCGGATCGTCCTGCCGGGCGAGGCCGGGCGTCCGGTGCAAGCCTGAGGCAGGCGCGCGGCGGCCCGGTTGCGTACCCTGTTGCCTGGAAAGCTGCAGGGTCGGGGTGTGCGCGGCCTCGGCGAGACCGCGAGCGGTGGGCGACAGGTCTCGGGCAATTGATAGCACGGTCTCAGTCCGCTCTCAGTAGTCATCGTCAAGCTAGGCGAGGAGATGCTGAGGAGAAACGAGGAGTCCATGACCGAGGATTCGAAGGACCGGCGGGACGAGCCGGAGACGGCGAACGCCGCACCGGATCAGCCCAACCCGACCGATCAGATCCCGGCCGCACCGACGGGGCCCGCCGGCGCGCCGTATGGAGCGGGTTACGCACCGCAGGGGTCCGGCTACGGGCCGTACGAGGCCCCGAATCAGCCGTATGGGGCGCAGCCGCCGTTCGGGCAGTATCCGCCGCATCAGCACACCCAGCCGTTCCCCGGCCCGGACTACGGCACGCCATTCGAGCACGGGCAGCTGCCCTTCGAACCGCAGCAAGGCGCTCCGCTCGGCGTGCAGCAGCCCGCCAAGCGTCCGGTCCGCACCGGTCTGGTGATCGGCGCGGTCGCGCTGGCCCTGGTCAGCGGCGGCGTCGGCGGTGCGGTCGGCGCGCTGGCCACGCACTCGGACAACGGCCGCTCGACCATCACCAACGCGCTCGATCAGCCGAAGCCCAACGTCAACAACGTCTCCAACGCACCGGCCGGCTCGACCCAGGCGGTCGCGCAGAAGGTGCTGCCCAGCGTGGTCATGATCAAGGTGGCCAGCAGCCGCGCCGAGGGTGAGGGTTCCGGGGTGGTGCTGTCCTCCGACGGACTCATCCTGACCAACAACCACGTCGCGGCGGGCGGTGGCCCGGGCGCGAAGATGGATGTCCTGTTCTCCGACGGCAGTTCCGCGCCCGCGACGATCGTCGGCGCCGACCCGGTCTCCGATCTCGCCGTGATCAAGGTCGCCGGCAAGACCGGCCTGACCCCCATCGAGCTCGGCACCTCGGCCAATCTCCAGGTCGGCCAGCCGGTCGTCGCGATCGGCTCGCCGCTCGGCCTGGCCGGCACCGTGACCACCGGCATCGTGTCCTCGCTGAACCGCCCGGTGTCGACCCAGGGCGAGGGCCAGCAGAGCGCCGCGGGGGTGAACCCGGTGATCGACGCGATCCAGACCGACGCCGCGATCAACCCGGGCAACTCCGGTGGCGCGCTGGTCGACGGCAACGGCAAGCTCATCGGCATCAACACCGCGATCGCCAGCCTCGGCGCCGGTGAGCCGGGCGCGGGCCAGCAGAGCGGCTCGATCGGCCTCGGCTTCGCCATCCCGATCGACCAGGCCCGCCGGGTGGCCGACGAGCTGATCAAGACCGGGCACGCCACCTACGCGCAGATCGGGGTCAAGATCCAGGCGCAGGCCCAGGATTCGATCAACGGCGCCAGGGTGATGGAGTCCACCGCCGACGGTCCGGCCGCGAAGGCGGGCATCCCCTCCGGCGTCGTCATCACCAAGCTCGATGACCGCAGCATCCCCTCCGGCGACGCGCTCGTCGCCGCGGTCCGTTCGCACCAACCAGGAGACAAGGTGAAAGTCACCTATACCGATGAACGAGGCAACAATTCCAAGACCGCCGAGGTGACCCTCACCGGTGCGCCCGCGGACGGTGGCAGATGATGCGCGTGCTGCAAGGCGGCCGCACGCCGCTGCTCGACACCGCCGCAGAGGTGCTCGGCATAGACGCTACGGTTAGCACCATGGAAATCGATGCTCCGGTGGCGGGGCGTGCTCTGGTGGTGGTCGTCGATGATCGAACGGCGCATGGAGGTGTTGACTCGCTCGGCCCGCTGGTCACCGAGCTGCTCACCGAGGCAGGCTTTCTCGTCGACGCGTCGGTGTCGGTGCAGGCCGACGAGGTCGAGATCCGCAACGCGCTGAACACCGCGGTGATCGGCGGTGTCGACCTGGTCATCTCGGTCGGCGGCACCGGCATGTCGCCGCGCGACGTGACCCCAGAGGCCACCTCCCAGGTGCTCGATCGTGAGCTGACCGGCATCAGCGAGGCACTGCGTTCCTCCGGCCGGGTGGCCGGTTCGCTGGACGCGGGCCTGTCCCGCGGCGTGGCCGGCATCTCCGGCAGCACGCTGGTGGTCAACCTGCCCGGCACCCGGGCCGCGGTGCGCGACGGCATGGCCACCCTCGGCCCGCTCGCCAGCAAGGTCATCGGCGAGCTTTCCGGATTGGTCGACTGATCACCGGTTCCGATTCCTCCGACGACATCCCTCGTCCGGCCGCTCGCCGGGCGAGGGATGCGGCGCGTCTCGCCGAGATTTTCGGCGACGCCCTCCCAGACACCACGAGCGACGAACGCGGATATGACTCCGGAAACGAGTCCTCCGCCGATGAATGGCTGCGCGCGCAGAAGCCGCCGCATCACGGTTGAATGCCCAAATCTACGTAGTAGCTACGTATTGATAAGTTTGGCTAACCGTAATTTACTTGTGATTGTTTCAGATCCGAGTTATGCCGTCGAGATATGTACTGCCCTGGCCCGTATTCAGCGGTTGACGCTTTAGCGACTTCGTCAGCACCGGCCGGTCGGTCCGACTGTCTCCGTCACCTATTTCCGCACGTCAAGGGTAATGCGCGCGTTAACGAATGTGATCTACATCACATTGATCTTTACGAAAGCTTACGTTGCAGCGCCGTTACCTAGCGTTTAATGTTCGCCACGAGCCAACCCACAACTGGACCCCGCAGGCCCGGGTCGGCACGTACGTGGTCACCCGGCGGAACCTGGCTCGGTTCCGTTGCCAGCTACCCGTTGCGCCGAACTTACAGCCGGTTACACATCGGCAACAAAGTAACGACACACTGAGCTGGGCCTGAGAGGACCATTGTCCACCTCGAAGGTCGAGGTTGACTGTTTGAACCTGATGAGGGGAAGTATGAGCGAGAACCGCACCAACGGTCTGCGCCGCGGTGTCCGCGTCGCGGGCGTCGGCGCTGCCGCTGCCGTGGCCATGGGACTGCTTTCGACCGGTGCTGCCAACGCGGACACCTTCGTGCCGTTGCCGGACGGTCAGAAGGTCGGCCCGGGCGTGACCGTCAGTCGTACCGGAGAGCGCGCACTGATTTCGCCGTCGCTGTCCGCCAACGGCGCAGGCCGGGTTGTCTGGGTTTCGGGCAACGCGATCGCCGATGTCTCCGTCACCCCGGAAGGAAAGGCCGGTCCGACCAACGGCCCCGCCGGCGGCCCCGGTACCAACAACTCCTCGACGCACGGAACGTCGCAGCTGAACACCGGCTACATCGTCGGCTGCCAGGTGAGCATCGCCGATGACGCGATCTCGGCGGGCGTCTCCGGTGGCATCAACCTCAGCGGCGCCAACGCGGGTGGATCCATCGGCCTCAACCTCGGCCCCGGTCAGGTCAAGTTCGTGCAGATCGACTACAAGGACATCACCAAGCCCGGTACGTACTCGGTCGAGTACCAGGATGCCGAAATCGAGATCCAGGGTTGCGCGGGCTACGCCCAGGCGCGCTCCTACACCGTCGTCGAGATCATCGGCGACGACTACTCGAAGACCACCCTGTACGGGATGCCGTTCAGCATCGGCTGACGTCCGTCGAATCCACGAACAATCTTCTCGCTGAAGCGAACTCAATCCCTCGAGGGGCAGTACAAATGATCAACCGTAAGAACTTGGCACGGATGGCCGGTGTCGGCGCCGCTGCCACCATGGCCTTGGGCCTGTTCTCCACCGGCGCCGCGAACGCCGATACCTTCGTCCCGCTGCCGGGTGGTGAAATCACCAAGACGCTGTCCGACGGCACCGTGGTGACGATCAAGCTGGTCGGCGAATCCGCCAACATCAACCCGTCCATGGGTTCCACCCCGGTGCACCGCAACGCGTGGGTCTCCGGCAGCGCGCAGGTCGAGCTGTCCGGTGCGGCCGGCGGCGCGATCTTCCCGGGCTACACCGTGGGCTGCCAGGTCAACATCGCGGGCGGCGGCGCCACCGGCGGCGTCGAGGGCAATGTCGACTGGAGTGACGGCCAGAACGTCACCGGCGGCGTCGGCGCCAACAGCGGCGGCAACCTGTCGCTCGGCCCCGGCCAGTCCAAGTCGTTCTACGTGCTCGATCTCGAGCAGGCCGACGACTTCGGCAACGAGGCGCACAAGAAGCGCAACAAGTTCAAGGGCACCAGCGGTTCGGTGACTTGGGCCGACGAGACCATCGGCCTGACCGGTTGCGCCGGTTACGCCCAGGCTCGTGCCTTCATCAATGTCGAGGTCGAAACCGACAGTGTCGTCACCTGGGTGACGCTTTGGGGAGCTCCGTTCAGCCTCGGCTGATCAGTGGAGTAACGCACTTCGCAGGTTCACGAAACCAGCCCGTCGCGCCCTATGCGACGGGCTAGTTTCGTGTGCAAACGTCTTGTCCCCCAACAATTTTGGCGAACATATTCGCAGTAACATACTCGAAATCTCTGAGAACTCCGGCGGAAACCAATAACATAAGCTCCACCCGAGATCGTCCTATGACGGGATGGACGGTAAATCACTTGATGGACAGAACATTCCACCAGGTGTGACCGGCCTGAAAGGGGTTAACTCGGCCTCGACAACCCGGGGTCGACCGCTAGAACCTGATGAGGGGAAGTATGAGCAAGATCCGCACCAGGGGTCTGCATCGAGGGGTCCGCATCGCGGGCGCCGGCGCTGCGGCTGCCGTGGCCATGGGCCTGCTTTCGACCGGCGCCGCAAACGCCGATACCTTTGTGCCGTTGCCGGACGGCCAGAAGATCGGACCCGGCGTCACCATCTCGCGCAACAGCGAGCACGCCTTGATCTCGCCGTCGCTGTCGGCGAACGGCGCGGGTCGCGTGGTGTGGGTGTCGGGTAACGCCGTCGCCGATATCAGCGTGACGCCAGAAGGCAAGGCCGGACCCAACAACGGCGCCACCGGCGCCCCGGGTACCAACAATTCGTCGACGCACGGAACGTCGCAGCTGAACACCGGCTACATCGTCGGTTGCCAGGTGAGCATCTCCGACAGCGCGATTTCCGCAGGCATCTCCGGTGGCATCAATCTCAGCGGCGCCACCGCGGGCGGCTCCATCGGCCTGAAACTGGGCCCGGGGCAAGTCAAGTTCGTCGGTATCGACAGCAAGGACATCACCAAGCCGGGCGTCTACTCGGTCGAGTACCAAGACGCCGAGATCGAGATCCAGGGCTGTGCCGGGTACGCCCAGGCCAGGTCTTACACCGTCGTCGAGATCATCGGCGACAACTACTCCAAGACCACCCTCTACGGTGCGCCGTTCAGCATCGGCTGAGCGCGCCGGATCTGTCATCTCTGTTCTCGCTGAAGCGAATTCGATCCCTTAGGACACATATAAAATGATCAACCGTAAAAAACTCGCGCGGGCGGCCGGGCTCTGCGCCGCCGCCACGATGGCGGTCGGGCTGTTCTCCACCGGCGCGGCCAACGCCGATACCTTCATTCCGCTGCCAGGCGGCGAGCTCGTCAAGACGCTGTCCGACGGCACCGTGGTGACGGTCCGGCTGACCAACGAGTCGGCCAACATCAGCCCGTCCATGGGCTCGACCCCGGTGCACCGCAACGCGTGGGTCTCCGGGTCCGCGTCGGTGAACATCCAGGGCGCGAAGGGCGGCGCGATCATCCCGGGTTACGTCGTCGGCTGCCAGGTGAACATCGCCGGCGGCGGCGCCGAGGGCGGCGTGACCGGCGGTACCGACTGGGAGGGCAAGAGCCCGAAGATCGGTGCCACCACCGGGGCCAACCTGTCGCTCGGCCCCGGCCAGGCGACCTCGTTCTACGTCATCGACCGGGAGAAGGCCGACGACTTCGGTAACGAGGTGCACAAGAAGAGCTGGGCTTTCAAGGGCGAGAGCGCTTCGACCACCTGGGCCGACGAGACCATCGGCCTGTCCGGCTGCGGTGGTTACGCGCAGGCTCGTTCGTTCGTCAAGGTCGAGGTGGAGACCGACAACGTCATCACCTGGATTGTCTTGTGGGGCCAGCCGTTCAGCCTCGGCTGATCTCGAATACCCACCAGCCCAAGGTGAACGGGCCCGTCGCTACCGCGGCGGGCCCGTTTTCCGTTCCCGCGCAAGCAGTTTCAGGACTCGTGCTTGCCGCCCGCGCTGCGTTGCCCCTCGGCGAGCAGGTCGCGGATCTGAATGAGCAGTTCGGTGTCGCTGAGCTCGACCGCCTCCTTGCTGAACCGCTTCTTCACGTGCAGTGCGGGCAGCACGAGCACGAGGTACAGCACCGCGGCGATGATCACGAAATTGATCGCGGCGGTGATGATCGGACCGACCTGAACGAAGGTCGCAGGTTTGTCGGCAACGAGCTGGAAACCGAGACCGAGTTCATTGCTGCCGCCGAATACGGCCAGGATCGGGTTGACGATGCCATTGGTGAACGCGGTGACGATCGCGACGAACGCGGTGCCGATGACCACCGCCACCGCCAGGTCGACAACGTTTCCGCGGAATAGAAAATCCTTGAAACCCTTGAGCATTGCCGATATCTCCTCTGTGTGTGGGAGCTGACAAGTCGTGCTCGGCGGTCGACGCCTTCGGTATCGCCGATGCTAGTTGACCTTGATGGCAAATGTGCGGACAACTCAATGGAAGACGACGGTGAGCGCGGTATGCAGCGATGCCGCTGCGACAACTGTGGCATGTTCGGCGTCCATTGCGACCAAGACCACGCGCTCTTTCGTGGCGCGTCCGTCACCCGGGCCGGACACCAGGACGACCGCGGCGTCGGTGGCCAGCGTGCGGGCGGGTCGCGAGCCTTGCTCTTCGCCGCCGACCACGTCGACTCGGTCACCGGCGCGCAGGATTTCGGCGACGGCGGTGTCGGCGGGACGAATCGGCACGATCCGCGCGTCACGCGCACCGGTTGCGACGGCGGCCAGGCGCGGTCCGACGACTCGGATATCGGTGAATACCTCGCCGGTTCGCATCGCCCCGGTCAGGGTGGCGCCGATTACCTCGGCCGAGTCCCGCACGACGCCGTCGGGCAATGCGGTGGATTCGCGGGGAGCCGATCGAAGGTCACTTGCCGCGAGTACGTGGCCCGGCGCGAGATCGTGCCCGGCGACCACGACCGAAGACCGTTCCGCGGCCGGATCGCCACGCAGGAACAAGGCCGCCGCCAGGAAAACCAGGCCGACGGCGAGGAGTCGCCGGAGCAGCAGACTGTCCGCCCAGTGTGGTCGATGCCACACCGCGAAGCGGGTACCGAGATCGCCGAGTGATCGAGTCATGGCCGGATCCTATGACCGCGGCCACACCCGTCGGCCCGGGAAACGGGCTAGCTGTGGATAACTGAGGGGCTGTGGATAACTCGGAGAATCAGCTGGCCACGGCCGTGCTGGCCGAGGTGCTGCTGCCGTTGGACGAGCCGGAATCCGAGCTGGACGACGCAGACGACGAGCTCGACTCCTTCGACCCGTTGTCGGACTTCGCCGGCTCGCTCGCGGTGGACGCGCCGCCGCGGCTGTCGGTGCGGTAGAAACCGCTGCCCTTGAACACGATGCCGACCGAATTGAACAGCTTGCGCAGCTTCCCGGAGCACTCCGGGCATACCGTCAGCGCATCGTCGGAAAAGGACTGGACGATGTCGAAGCGGTTGTCACACTGGGTGCACGCATACGAGTAAGTTGGCACAGCATCCTCCGCAAGTTAGTCCTCTGGCACTCTACAGCCGACAGTGCCAACGTTGCCAATCTACCTTTCATTCCGGGGCGTGATCTTCGCCGAGCCGCTGCAAGCCGCCGCCCGGGGTGAGGGCCCAGCCCATGCGCGCGTCGTGCGGTTCCTCGGGCAACCGGTCCACGAGTTCCGCGTCGCCGACCACCGCGACCAGGCGTGCGTCCGGGCGTGCCGCGGATAACGTCCGGTCGTAATAGCCCGCCCCGCGTCCGAGTCGAACCCCGCGCCGATCCACCGCGAGCGCCGGCACCAAGATCAGCTCGGCCCAGGCGATCGCGGTACTGGGCAGTGATTCGCCGACCGGTTCGAGCAGACCGAACCTGGCTCGGCGCAAGCTGTCCCGCCCGGTGTACTCGGCCCAATCAAGCGGTCCCGGCGGCCCGGTCACCGGAACCAGCACCCGCGCGCCGGCCGTCCGCAAGGCATCCAGCAGCTGCGTCGACCCCGGTTCGCCGCGCACCGGAACATACGCGCAAACCCACTCCGGCACCTCGAGCCGCCCGACGGCCGCAACCAGCGCGAGGCTGTTCATCGCCTGCTCTTCGGCGGTCATCGCCGCCCGTCGAGCAATAATTTCGGTGCGCCATGCATGTTTATCGCGCTCGCCGGGCATCTCCATGGCGATCACCATAGGCTGACCGGACTACCGGTCGGCTCGACGCCGAGTCAGGGGCTGCGACGATGGATAGGGTATGCGCATGACAGCAAAGGCCGGACAACCCGGCGATGCACCGCTGGAGTCGTGCTTCCGCACGGCCGTGGTGCCCGCCGCCGGGCTCGGAACGCGATTCTTGCCCGCGACCAAGACGGTGCCCAAGGAACTCCTCCCGGTGGTCGACACCCCCGGCATCGAACTGGTCGCCGCCGAGGCGGCCGAGTCCGGCGCCCAGCGGCTGGTGATCGTCACCTCGCCGGGCAAGGACGGCGTCGTCGCGCACTTCGTCGAGGACCTCGTGCTGGAGGGCACCCTCGCCGAACGCGGCAAGTTCCAGCTGCTGGAGAAGGTGCGCAAGGCGCCGGGTCTGCTCGACGTGACCTCGGTGGTGCAGGAGGAACCGCTCGGCCTCGGCCACGCGGTCGCGCAGGCCGAGGCGGTGCTCGACGACGACGAGGACGCCATCGCCGTGCTACTGCCCGACGACCTGGTGCTGCCCGCGGGCGTGCTGGACGTGATGTGCCGGGTTCGGCGCAAACGCGGCGGCACCGTGCTGTGCGCGATCGACGTGCCCAAGGATGAGGTCAGCGCCTACGGCGTGTTCGACGTGGAGACCGTGCCGGACGCGGTGAATCCGAATGTGCTGCGGGTCAAGGGCATGGTGGAGAAGCCCGCGCTCGCCGATGCGCCGTCCACCTTCGCCGCGGCCGGCCGATACCTGTTGGACCGCGCCATTTTCGACGCGCTGCGCCGAATCGAGCCCGGCGCGGGCGGGGAATTGCAACTCACCGACGCCGTCGCGCTGCTCATCGCCGAGGGGCATCCTGTTCATGTGGTCGTACACCGTGGGTCGCGCCACGATTTGGGCAACCCGGGCGGCTATCTTCGTGCTGCGGTCGATTTCGCTTTGGAACGCGACGAATACGGCCCCGCCCTCCGGGAGTGGTTGGAGCATCGGCTCGGTCCCGACTGGGATCCGCAGCTGACGACCTACGACTGAGGCGTCGGGTTTCCTCGATAGTGGGCCGTCGGGTACCAATGATGGTTCACCATCACGCGCGCCGAAAAGGTTGTGCCGAAGCGAAATCGCGCGGTGGAATCACAGGTGTGCGGAGAGATCAGGAAGGGCTGGATGCGCTCGGTTGAGGATCAGCAGATCAAGGTGACCGCCGCGGCGGTCGCCCCTCGGCCGGTCCGGGTCGCGATTTCCGAGGCCCAGGGCCTGCTGTGTGCCGAGGACGTCGTCACCGAACGACCGCTGCCCGGATTCGATCAGGCGGCGATCGACGGCTACGCGGTGCGCAGCGTCGACGTGGCCGCCGCGGGCACCGACATACGCAACGAGGACGACGAACTCGTCGACCTGACCCTGCCGGTGGTCGGCGAGGTGATCGCCGGATCCCGCCAGCCGATCCGGTTGCAGCCGCGCCAGACCGTCCGGGTCGACACCGGTGCGCCGCTGCCGACGCTCGCGGATGCCGTGCTGCCCTTGGACTTCACCGACGGCGGCCGGGCCAAGATCAAGATCTACGAGCCGGTCCGGTCCGGCGACTACGTGCGGCGCATCGGCGACGATGTACAGCCCGGCGACGTCGCCGTGCGCGCGGGCACCATCATCGGCGCGGCCCAGGTGGGACTACTAGCGGCGGTCGGGCAGGACAAGGTGCTCGTGCATCCGCGGCCGCGGCTGTCGGTGATCTCGGTGGGTGGCGAACTCATCGATATCGATCGGACGCCCGGCCCCGGCCAGGTCTACGACGTGAACTCCTACGCGCTCGCCGCCGCGGCCAGGGACGCGGGCGCGGACGTCAACCGGGTCGGCATCGTGAGCGCCGATCCGCGCCGGCTGCGCGACGTGGTCGAGGGGCAGCTGGTGCGCTCCGAGGTCGTCGTCATCGCCGGCGCCGTGGGCGGCTGGGCCTCCGATCAGGTGCGTGAAGCGCTCGTGGGGCTCGGCGAACTCGAAATCGCCCGCGTCGCCATGCATCCCGGCTCGGTGCAGGGCTTCGGCCGGCTCGGGCGCGACGAGGTGCCCACCTTCCTGCTGCCGTCCAACCCGGTCGGCGCGCTGGTCGTGTTCGAGGTGATGGTGCGTCCGCTGATCCGAATCGCGTTGGGGCGCAGGCATCCCATGCGCCGGATCATCATGGCCAGGACCATCACGCCGATCAGTTCGATGGCCGGGCGCAAGGGGTACCTGCGCGCGCAGCTGATGCGCGACGAGGCCACCGGCGACTACCTCGTACAACCACTCGGCGGCGGCGCGGGCGCCTCGTCGCACCTACTGGCCACCCTGGCCGAGGCGAACAGCTTGATCGTGATAGATCCCGACGACACCGAGATCCGCACCGGTGACGAGGTCCGGGTCGCTTTCCTCGCACAGCGCGGCTGAGGCGTGGAGGCGATGAACGTGTTCCGGGTCACCCAGCATCCCGGCTGGCCCGCGCGCCTGGGCCCGATCCGGGTCGGCGCGGGGGAGGTGACGTTGCGTCCGGTGCGGTTGCGCGACGCCGCCGCGTGGAGCCGAATCCGGTTGCAGGACAGGGCGCATCTGGAGCCGTGGGAGCCGACCGGTCGCGGCGCGTGGGAGGCGCGCAACCACGCGTCCAACTGGCCGTCGCTGTGGTCGAGCCTGAAGGCCGAGGCGCGGCGGGGCGCGATGATTCCGCTGGTGATCGAGGTGGACGGCGCGTTCAGCGGGCAGCTGACCGTCGGCAATATCGTTCGCGGCGCACTGCGTTCGGGCTGGATCGGTTACTGGGTCGCCAAGGAGCTCAGCGGTCAAGGGGTCGCGACCGCCGCGCTGGCGCTCGGCCTCGACCATTGCTTCGGCCCGATCGGGCTGCACCGGGTCGAGGCGACCGTGCGGCCGGAAAACCTGGCCAGCCAAGCGGTCCTGCGCAATGTCGGTTTTCGCGAGGAAGGACTGCTGCGCCGCTACCTCGACGTGGACGGCGCCTGGCGCGATCACCTGCTGGTCGGCATCACGGTCGAGGAGCTCATGGGCACCGTCGTCGACCGGCTGGTGCGGGAGGGCCGGGCCGTCCTACCCGGATAAACGTGCAATACGGACACGCCCGGCGCATTCGACGCGCGGAGGAATTGGTGGCTTTGTGACAGGTGTGGCGGGTGTGCACGGCGCGCCTGCCGTATCTCGACGCGTCCCGGAATTAACCTACGGACGTCGGAGGTGCGTCCTGCACCCTCGGCAGGGAGCCTGCGAGGCGACCGGCGTCCATGCCGCAGCGACGGACGGAAGCCGGGCGGACGCGGGGCGTGCTGCGCACCGCTCGCCGGCCGAACGGACCAAACCAGGCCGGGACGGAGGTGCTGACCGAGATGCCGAACTCGATCTTGTGGATCGGACTGGTCGTGCTCTGGGTCTTCGTCCTGTTCCCCATTCTTGCCGACCGGCATCCGAGGATCCGGCGGACCACCGACGCCGCCCTCGCCACCCGCGTGCTCGTCCGCGGAGATTCCAAGCGGCGCACCAAGAGTGGACCGGCCGCAGGCCACGAAACCGACCCCAACTGGCGGCCTCGCCGCGCACAGAGAAAGCATGCCCACAGCGATGATGCGGAGGACCGGATGACAACACCGGCCGACGAACCAGTCACCGAAGGTGACCTACCGGCGATCGCCGAATCCGCGGCATCCCACCCCGATCCGGACATCGCTGACGCCGAGCTCGACCACACCGAACTCGCCGAAGCCGAGCCGGCCGACCCGGCCGCCGAGCCGTCCGACGACGAAACCGTAAGCGCGGAAGCCGATTCCGACGACGAACTCGCTGCGCGCGACGACGATACGGTCGATGATGACGAGGTGGGCGAAGAGCGCACCGAACCGGTCGCGGCCCGGATACCCCCCGCACCCTCCACCGCTCCCGCGCGCGTCGAGCACGACGACGACTACTTCGACGACGAGCACGACGCCCGCCGCGCCCGCGACGACTACGACCCCGACGACCTCGACTATGTCCCCACCCGCCGCGGCCGCGGCGGCTACGACCCCGAGGCCGACGCCATCGCCCGCGCCGCCCGCTACACCTTCCGCCAGCGCGCCGTCCTCGGCCTCGTGCTGGCCGGCCTGCTGTGCGGCGGCCTCGCCGTCGCCCTGTCGCCGCACTTCTGGTGGGGCTGCGCCCTCGCCGCCGTCGTCCTCATCGGCTACCTCACCTACCTGCGCAAGCAGGTACGCATAGAAGAGGACATCCGCCGCCGCCGAGCCGCCCGCCTCAGCCGCGCCGAACAACTCGGCGAACACCCCGGCCCCCGGCAATCCCACGCCGCCCGCGCCGCCATGGACCGCGACACCGCCCGCGCCTTACGCCGCCGCTCCGCCCTCCTGGAAACCGACGACGAAGACCCCATGTTCGACCACCTGGACCCCTTCGACCCCGCCACCGCCCGCGCCCTCCGCGACCGCACCGGCGGCGGCGACATGCGCCGCGCCGCAGGCGAATAACCCCACCCGCGTAACTCCGAATAACCCCAGGTAGACCACCCGATTCGGAGTCTCGCAGCAACCTTTGCTACAGTGACACAGCGCGGTTCCCCGGAGCCGC
This sequence comes from Nocardia colli, assembly GCF_008704205.1. Taxonomy (GTDB): domain Bacteria; phylum Actinomycetota; class Actinomycetes; order Mycobacteriales; family Mycobacteriaceae; genus Nocardia; species Nocardia colli. The sequence continues at coordinate 101,688 of NZ_VXLC01000004.1, forward strand.
ACGGGGCTATAGCGCAGTTGGTAGCGCGTCTCGTTCGCATCGAGAAGGTCAGGGGTTCGATTCCCCTTAGCTCCACCAAAATCCCAGCTTCGGCTGGGATTTTTGGTTTCCGGACCTCTTTCGTGTCGGCTAATTTTCCAACTAGGTCCCAACTAACCCGGGTCAGGTGGTTTCAGAGCCATCCCTTACGCCGGAAGAGGATGTGGACCAGGGTGGCGAGGGTGATCATCAGGGTTAGGGCGGCGGGGTAGCCGTAGGTCCAGGAGAGTTCGGGCATGCCTTCGAAATTCATGCCGTAGATTCCGGCGACGAGGGTGGGGGCGGCGGCGGTGGCTACCCAGGCGGAGATTTTGCGCATGTCTTCGTTTTGGCGGATGCCGACCTGGGTGAGGTTGGCGTTGAGGACTCCGTCCAGGAGTTCGCGGCGGGCGCGGACTCGGTTGTCGATGTGGCGGAAGTGGCGGTCGATTTCGTGCAGGGCTTGTTCGCCGATGTTGGTGCTGTAGGGGTCGTCGGCGATCCAGGTGGGGAGGCGGCGGCGGACCAAGCGTTCTAAGGGTTCGTCGACGAGTGGGGCGGTGGTTTGCTCGAATTCCATCAGTAGGCGGCGTAGTCGGTAGATCTGCTCGACCGGATTTGCGCTGTCGGTGGAGAAGACTTCGCTTTCGACCTGTTTGATCTCACGGTCGAGGTGGTCGAGCAGGTCGAGGTAGCCGTCGATGATGAAGTCGAGGACGACGCGGAAGGCGGCGAGTGGGCCGCCGGCGAGATCGGAATGGGTGGTTGGGGGAGTGATCTCGGCGCCGACGGTGACGATGAAATCCCTTCCTACGGCGAGCAATACATCGCCTACGTCGAGGGAAATGCCTTCGGGGTCGAAATGGCCCGTGGGCATTGCGACGACAACGGTCTCGCCTTGGACTTCCAAACCTGGACGTTGCAGGTTTCGATGAGCCTTGGACAGCAAGACCGGATCCAGGCCCACCGCCTGGCGCAGTTGGGCGAGATCATCGTCGTCGAGATCCCGCACACCGATCCACGCGAATGCTCCCGGCGTTTTATGGCTGCTATCCGAGCCCGTTGCCCGGAGGTCGGGGCGCAGCTGTCCGTCGAGGTAAACGGCATCGTCCGTGATCATGTCGGCATTGTGCCTGGGCATCAGGATCAGCATGCGCCGCAGGTCCCGCAGCTCGACGGCGACCGTAGAACCGAGCAGCGTGTGCGCTCCGACCCGTCCCGAGTTGTCTACCCGAAACCTCGCCGCGGAATTTCGGTCAGCACCACACGACTGGGTTGCCGGTGTCGACGGCGGCTTGGAGTACCCGGGTCAACGGGTTGAGGATGTAGTCGAAATGATCGGGGTCGACCGGCGAATTCTGCACGCGCAGCCGGCGCGGATAGTTCGCGGATTCCTTCGGGTTGATCGGCTCACGCACCGGAACTCGTGTTCGCTGTCCGGTGTCGAGGTTGGTGAACGAGGTTCCGCCTCGCCACGATTGTTTCTGGGTGAAGTTGCGCGCCCGGAAGATCTCCGATTCGGGGTCCGTGGCGGTGATGGTGAAGCCGGCGTCGGCATCGAGGGCATAGTTGTGCTTCGTGCGCCCGTCCCAGATGAAAACGCCGCTATAGGACGGTACGCCGGTCATCAGCGTTTCACCGGTCGAGGCGTCGACGAGGTTGGTTTCGGTGCCGACATCGGATTGCGTTCGCAACAGGTCGATTTCGACGAGCGCGGCCGCGGCTGACGAGGGTGACAGCATGTCGCCGTTGTTGTTGGGAAGTTCCGTGGAAAGGGTCGGGAAGTCGGCTGTCCCCGCCGCCGCCAAGGCTGACTGGAAGAGCCTGTAACCGGACCAGTTCGCGATCCGTTCGGATACGAGGTCCATGTGTTTGTGCGGACACGCGCCGTTACGGATCCAGCTGTCGACACGGTGATGCTGTTCTTCGTGTCCTTCGTACGGCATCGAGAACATCAGGTAGCCCTCGCCGTCCTCGACGATCTGGTCTGCCGGGACCGGCGCAGTCGTGGTGCGGCCGTCCTGCCAGCATCGACAGCGTACGAAAGCGTCCAACCCCATTTCGCCATCGTAAGTGGCGGACTGTGTCCGCAGCGATCCATATTCGCCACCGCGGTGAGTTCCGGCTCGCGCAGATATTGTTCCGACTGCGCGCCGTCGCTATCTGTACGGCGCTGTGCACCAACACCTTCCGGCACAAAGGCCGGTCAGGACTCGGACTCGCTGCCTTTGCGGGTCAGGGCGGTGAGGGCATCCAGGTGGGCGTGGTAGGCGGTGCGGCCTTTGAAGGTGAGCGCGAGCCAGGTTTTCGGTTTGCGGCCCACGTATCCCTTGGTGACGAGGAGATATCCGGCAGCTTCCAGGACGGTCGTCGCTTTGGAGAGAGCGGATTTGTTCAGCTCGCACAGCTCGGCGACGACCAGGAATTCGGCCTCGCTACAGCCGTCGAGGAACGCGACGAGTTTCAGCCGCGGCAGCGAGCCGAACAGCTCGTTCAATTCCCCCATCGTGCGATCCACCGCCGGAATTTCCACGATGCGGTCTGTGGACGTGCCCCGTCGTACCAGATCCACCCGCCCATGATCAGTCCGCACAATATTTGCAGGCCCACGGTGAGGGTGGGATTTCCGAGGCTGATACCCGGAACGATGAGCACCGCGAGCAGCACGACGATGAACTTCCACTCCGCCAGCGGGCGCGGAACGAGACCGCGCGCTCGCCGGAGCCGGCGCATCCGCCGCCCAATTGTGAAGGAGACCGCCATCGAGGCGAGTGCGGCGACGGTGAGGGTCCATGCGATCGGATCGTCGAATTCGCGTACGCTCGCCACGCCGAGCAGCGTGACGAACAGTCCGGCGAACACGCCGGTCGCGACGGGTCCCCAGGTGGGCAGAGCGGCGGCTTCATGCGCCTGCCGAGTGGTGGCGGCCGCGATGTCCAGCGCCTGCTGTGGGGTCTGTGCCTCTTGCATAAGCCGACCGTACCTTAGGAGTTTCCAATTGGAAACCGGTTTCCGGCAGCCGAATGCGATGTCGCGCAGGGTGATCGGCCCAGACTCGGTCGAGCACCCTGACCACTCAGGATTCCGGCTGAAGGAAACTGGTTGCAAGGCAAGATCGGTGTGGGCTAACCTCCAGCCGATTGCAGAGTGCAACCGGAAGGGTCTCGATGTCACAGTTGGTTCGGGTTCAGAACTTCAACATCTCCATCGACGGGTACGGCGCCGGTATCGGGCAGACCATGGAGCGCCCGTTCGGGGACGCGGATGCGAGCGCGCTGTTCGCCTGGTGCGGCCCCACCGCGCACTGGCCCAACCGGACCGACCCAGGCGGGAGTTACGGCCTCGACGACTACTTCACCCGCGACTACCGGAACAACATCGGCGCGGAAATCATGGGGCGCAACAAGTTCGGACCGCAGCGCGGACCGTGGGAGAACCACGATTGGCAGGGCTGGTGGGGTGACGAACCGCCGTTCCGCACACCGGTGTTCGTGCTCACGCACCACCTGCGTCCCTCGATCACCTTGGGCGAAACCACTTTTCATTTCCTCGACGCGTCCCCGAAGGAGGCGTTGGAGCGGGCATTCGAGGCCGCCGACGGCAAGGACGTACGCCTCGGCGGCGGAGTTGCCACCGTCCGCGCGTTCCTCGACGCGAATCTGATCGATCAGCTGCACGTTGCCGTCGCCCCGGTTGAACTCGGAAGCGGAGAGAGGCTGTGGACCAGCCCGGATGAACTCACGGACCGTTTCCATCTGGAGAAGGTCCCGAGCCCGAGCGGTGTGACGCACCATCTGTTCTGGCGGCGCTGACCAGCCGACATAACGAAATCTGTTGTTCCACAAATGGTTCACTGGCAGTTCCACGCCGATCCCCGGACCTCTGTGCGCGGGTGACGGCCTCGCCGAGATCATGGCCGCGGGTGGCCTGCACAACTACCAGCTGAACCTGCACGACGAGTACGGCCCGGTGGTCCAATTCCGGCTTCCGGGCGCGGAGACCGCGGTGTCGGTCGCCGACCCGGTGCTGCTGGAATCCACCGCCACGATCGACAAGCATCCGGAGAAGCTGTTCGAATTCCTTGCACCACTACAGGAATCGGGCAATCTCCAGACCATCCCCGCCGCCGAACATACGCCTTGGCGGCGAGTACTGCTGTCGGTCCTGGCCGGACGTCCGTCGCACGAGGCACATTTCGGACGGTTCGTGACCCTGGTCCGCGAACTGGCCGATCAGTGGGCGGCAGCACAAGGTCCAATTGCCTTGCAGCAGAACCTCAGTGCACTATCACTGCGCATGATCTGCGCTTATGCCCTCGGTAGTGGAGCTGACTCCCCCGAACAGGCCGGACAGATCGTATCGGCGTTCGAGGACGTACTGCCCGAGCAACTGGCCCGGCTGTATCAGATCGAAATGCCGGGCACCGACGAGGAGCGCAGGGATAGCGCGCAACAGGCCCTGACCTATCTGCGGACGACTGTGGACAACGTGCTGGCCGCACACGCCGACCAGCAGCAAGGCGACGGCAGCGACCTGATCGCCGCGCTGGCCGCCGCAGGCCAACCCGCAGCACGGATCCGCGACACCGTCCTGATGACCATGCTGGCCGCCCACCACACCACGGGCGTCGCCGTCTCCTGGACCCTGTACCTACTCGCACAGCACCCGGACGCGGCCGACCGAGTCGCCGAAGAACTCGACCGCGTCCTCGGCGACCGCGACGTCCCCGATTACGCGGATCTGAAAAACCTGACCTACCTGACCATGGTGCTCGAGGAATCAATGCGGCTCTACCCGCCGGGCCCCTACGGAGCCCGCGAAGCCACCGAAGACCTCCGCATCGGCGACCACGAGGTCTCCACCGGCACCACGATCTTCTACCCGATCTGGGCGGTCCACATGAACGCCGAATATTGGCCGGAGCCAAAGGCTTTCAACCCGGAAAGGTTCGCCTCGACAGAGACGGGCAAACGTCCCAGACTCGCCTACATCCCCTTCGGCCTCGGCCCACGAAGCTGCGAAGGCACCTCGCTGGCCATGGTCGAAGCCGAACTGATGCTCGCAGTCCTGTTGCGGCGCTTCCGCTTCGAAGTCGACGCCGACCATGAGGTAATCCCCATCGAACGCTTCGTCCTATGGGCGGCCGATGACATCCTGATGAACCTCACGCCACGAAACTAGCGGTGCAGGTAGACCGGTAGCCGGGAATGCCCGTTGGAGATAAAACTGCTCACCGCCCGCAACTCGGTCGGGTCGCCGGCCAAACCGAGCTCCGGAAACCGAGCGAACAACGCGGGCAGCGCGACCTGCGCCTCTAGCCGGGCCAGCGGCGCACCGAGACAATGGTGAACCCCGTGCCCGAACGCGAGGTGCTGGCCTTTGGTGCCCCGATGCACGTCGAAATCATCGGCGGTGGGCCCATGTACACGAGCGTCGCGACCAGCCGCGGCGTAGGACGCGAGGATCGCATCGCCCTGCGGAATACGAAAGCCATCGATGTCGAGATCCTCGACCGCATACCGAAGCGGCAGGTGCGCGAGCGGCGCTTGGTACCGCAACGCCTCCTCCACCACGTCGGCCCAACTCGACCTTCCCTCGAGCACATCGGCCCGCTGCCCCGGATGGGTCAGCAGCGCGAAAATCGCTTGGTCGAGCAGGTTTACGGTGGTCTCGTGCCCGGCGCTGATGATCAGCATCAGGGTGTCGACGAGTTCCTTCTCGGTCAGCTGGCCGCCGTCTTCGTCGTAGGTAGAGGTCAGCAGACTGGTGATGTCGTCGCCAGGCTCGGCTCTGCGGTAGACGACGAGTTCGCCTATCAGCCCGTACATTTCGAGATAATTGGCCGGCGGATCCTTCTCGGTGTCCGAGGTGTCGAAGAATCTGTCCACGCAGAAGTGCAGTGGTGCGGCCAAATGCTCTGGGAGGCCGATCAATTCGCTGATCACCCGGATCGGCACCGGGTAGGCGAATTGCTGCCGCAGGTCGACCACCGCGCCGGGCAGGATCGCGGACAGCTGGTCCAGCAGGTCGACGGTGATCGCTTCGATCCGCGGACGCATCGCCATCGTCCGGCGGTGCGTGAAGGCCGGGGCGATGAGTTTCCGCAGTCGCCGATGCTCGGCCCCGTAGGCGGTGAACATGTTGTCGACACCGACCCACGAGCGCAACGGCCAATCCGCCGGGATCTCTCCCGTGTTGAACGCCGTCCAGTGCTGCCGCGCGTCCTTGGACACCCGCGAATCGGTCAGCAATCGGCGGAGTACAGCGGCATCGGTCACCGACCATGCCGGAACATCGCCGGGCAGCACGACCCGGGTGATCGGGCCGCGTCGGCGGATCCGGGCCGACTCACCTTGGATATCGTCACCGGCGGTGTCCAGAACGATTGGTTCGTGTTCCATGTACTGACTCCTTAATCGCCCGAATTACGGTGAATCACAAGCCATCTCGCTATCCTGCCGACCTGATCGGACACCTTCGAAGCTTATGCAGGCCGGCACCGCGCACGCTTGGACCGCTGCGCCATCCGAATGGAACATGCGCGCCATGACCGCCGCCGCGGCGGACAAATCGCAAGGTGTGTCGTAAACGGCCGAGGTTGAACTGGAGCGCGCGTGAAAATAGGCTCCGAACAGGGAACACGGAATGGCAGGTGATGGGCAGCACCGAGGCAGGAATCGCCGGCTCGCACGGAGGGTTCTCCCTGGACTCCACCGTCGCGGGCGCCGTTTCGCGCGGGTTCGACATCTTCCGCCACGGATGGCAGACGCAGGTCGGTGACGCCTTCCCGCTGCCGACCTTCAGCCAGACCACGACCGGCGATTTCCGGGTTCGCAGCCGGGTCGCCAAGCTGCGCGACGTGGCGATCACCGATCTCGACAGCGCGTCCGCCATCCGGACCGCGGGCACCCCGTACGGCTACGCGGACCAGGTGCGGATGTATGTCGTGCGGCGCGGCATCTGGTCGTTGGGCGGGGTGCCCGGACACGCCGAACACACGGTGCCGGCCGGGCAGTTCATCCTGCGGCACGGGCAGCCGCTGCACTTCGGGGCGGTGCCGCACACGACCGTGCAGATCCTCACGCTGCCGTCCGCCGCCTTCGAGGCGCGGCTCCGGAACCGCAGCGTCATCGAGTCTGCGGACTCCGCCGAGATGCGCCTGCTGCTGGCCCACACGAACATGGTCCACGCGGCGGTGACCGACCTCGGTTCCGCCGGTGTGCACGCCGCGCACGGCGCCCTGCTCGAACTGGCCAAGGCCGTGGTGGCCGGCCGCTTCGACGACGCCGAACCCGAGCTCAGACCTGCGCTCATCCAAGCGGCGAAGGAAGCGGCGGACCGCCGGCTCGCCGATCCCGAGCTGTCCCCGGTGCTGCTGGCCCGGGAACTCAACGTCTCCGTGCGCACCCTGCAACGGGCGTTCACCACGGCGGGTGAGTCGGTCACCGGCTACATCCGCCACCGCAGGCTGGAAGAGGCCCGGTTCGCCCTCGCCCAGGCCCGTCCGCCGAGCGTCACCGAACTGGCCGCGCACTGGCAATTCTCCGACAGCAGCCACTTCATCCGCGCCTTCAAGAAACGCTACGGTCAGACGCCCGTCGAGTACGCCCGTTCAACGAGGACCGCCGGGTCCTAAAGCCCTGGCGGACAACATCCCTCGTGCGCCTGTGGCGTCTCCGATGCCCAAACACGCACTGCCGGAGAAGATCCCGAGTTCATAATGCACGGCATCGGCATCGAAAGAGCTGACGAGAACGCCGATCTCGTAGTCGCCGGGGTAGGTCACCTCGCCGATGTAGTCGATCCGATACGACGACGGCGCCAGATCCGGCACCAGCCCGTCCTCGTCGAGCGCCGCGGCGGTGAACGTCGCGACAGCCTCGTCGTACCAGGTGGTGAGTGCGAGGTAATTGACGTGCTGATTGATATCGACGTCACCGATCCGTGCGCGCAGCGGAGCGAAAAACGCGTAATGATCCCGCTTTTGACGCTCCGTGCCGGGACGATTCTCCGTCGTCGCACTCGAATCCGGAATGGACAGATCGGTGAGATCCGCGATCAACTCATCCGGCAGCGCGAGCGGCCCCGCCGGACCGAGATTCAGCACCGTGGACCCGCCGCGACCCACCTGCTCGCCCCTGGAGAACACCGCCTGCTCATAAGTGAACGACGACCGTCCGATACGACGAATACCGGTGTGCACCTTCACCTCAGCCTGAGTACCGTAAACGGGCGCCAGTTGCTCCACCTTCTGACTGACGAAAATGATCTGATGGGGCCCGAATTCACCGGCGTCGACGAGCCGCTCGAACCGGGACATCCGCACCCGTATCCGAGCGTCCTCCAGCCAGCGAGCCATCCCGACCGTGCTCACGGCCCCGTTCCGCCCGAGATCGCCCTGCCGCACCCGAATGTCGCTCTGGACCGGAAACACGGGGTTACTGATGGTGTTCATGAAATGACCATAGGAAAGTAGTCCCGGCCCGCACTTGAACAACCGCGCCAACCGGATGGAACATCCGCGCCAATTGTGCGGGGTGGTTTCTCAATCAGCGCGTAGGTAGAACGATGCCCCGGCTCATAGCGACTAATTGCAATGCATCACAAGAACTTCCCTGGGTTCGCCGCCACCTTTCGGTGCAGTACCGGGCGATTCGCGCGATACGCCTCGACCACCGATGTCAGTTCGTGCGGACTGGCCCCGTGCATGATCACGGAGTGGCAGCCGAGGTCGTACTCGCGGGAGATCTTCCGCACGCACTGTTCGGGTGTGCCGTACGCGGCGGCGCTGAGCCACTCGTCGGGGATGAGGGCGTCGAACTGCTCCAGGACATCGACGGACGCGGACGCATCGATGGGTCCGGCCGCGGCAGCGTCGAGGAAGAGCTGGGTGGTGCGGATTCGCTCCCAGACCTGGGGGTCCCAGCCGTTGGCGCTGATGAGGACGTCGGCGTAGGCCTGTAGGTAGGTGACCAGGCGGCCGGTCCGGCGGCGCAGCCGATCCTCTTCGGAGAGTGCGTCACTCGCGGTCGCCAGGCACGACCAGATTCGGACGCTGTCCGGATCCTTACCGGCCCGTTCGGCGCCACGGCGCACCGCCGCAACGGAATTCGTGGTCGCCTCCTCGGAGAAGAAGGTGTGCAGGATGACGAAATCACCTATCTCACCGGCGAGTTCGAGGGTTTTCGGGCCGACCGCGACGAAGCCGATCGGCGGCGAGTCGGTTAACCCGTTCTGGTGGTACAGGACTGGCCATGAACCCGCCGGACCTTTGCGATCGATCAGGGTTTCGCCGGCCCAAAGCCGGCGCAGAATATCGACGAAGTCCCGCAGTTGGGCTTCGGTGACAGCCGGGAGCCCGATCGCCTTCCAGTTCGCCGCCATACCGCGGCCGAACGCCATCGCATATCGCCCTTCGGTCAGCGCCTGCATCGTCGAACCCATGGTCGCCGTGACCATCGGGTGCCGGGTGTGGTGATTCGTCGCAGCGGCCGCGACACCCAAATCAGTGGTGCACCCGGCAATTCCACCGGACAGCACCGCGGAATCCTTCACGGTCATCCGTTCACCGATCATGCACGATCCGAGGCCGATCTCCTCCGCGGTGCGCGCTTCCGGAAAGAGAACGCGGGCATCGGCGGGGTGCCGGGTGACGCAGTAGTAGGCCAGTTCGTTGAGCTGTTCAATCACGAGAGTGGTTCTCCCCAAGTAGTTTCCGGGACGGATATCAGGCGCCGAGTTCGGCGAGCAGTTCTTCGACGAGCGACTTGTGATGGAAAAGAACCTCGATGTCGTCGGGACGTTCCATCTCGCCGAAATGAACCTGCCGTCCGCCGGAGCGCATGAAGACGACGCAGTAGTTGAGCGCGGCATACAGCGTGTACCAGGTGAGGTCGCCGATCTGCACGCCCGAGTACTCGCGATAGGTCGCCGTCACGTCCTCCGCGCGCAGGAAGTCCGGCATCCCGGGCAGCCCATACGTATTCGCGATGGTCTGGAAAACGCGGTGCGCGAAGATCAACCAGGCCAGGTCGAGTTCGCGGGGACCGATCGTGGCCAGTTCCCAGTCGAGCACCGCGACCGGCGTGAAGTCCCGGTACATGCAGTTGCCGATGCGGGCGTCACCCCAGGACAGCACGGTCTCGCCGGTGTCGGGCAGATTCGCCTTGAGCCACACCAGGATTCGCTCTACCAGCGGCGACGTTCCACTGTCGCGGGCAGCGAATTCGTACCACTCCTCGGCGCGGTTGAGGGTTCGTTCGAGCGGGCTCGAACCCGGCTGCCGCGGATCGAGGAAGGCGAAGGTAGCGGCCGCGTCCGGAATGGCGTGCAGCTTGGCGATGGCCCCGATTGTGCTGTGCTGCAGGCGGATTTGCTGTTCGGGGCGCGCGTCGAAGAGCCAGTTGTCGCCGAAGGTGTAGGGCATGACGTCGGGCGGCACCAGCCCGTCGACGCGGTCCATCAGGAGAAACGGAGTGCCCAGCACGTCACCGGTCGGCTCGATGAACCGCACCCGCGGGACGGGAACCTCGCTCGATTCGGCCACGATGCGCATGGCATCGAACTGATCCGGCAGGCTGTAGCTCGCCAGGATCGGGAAGTCGCCGGGCGCCGGCACCATGCGGGCGATCAGTTCGGCGGACTGCGCACCCCCGGCTTCGGTCCAGTTCGCGTGCAGCACCATGGTTTCCGCCGACATGCCGTTGCTGTCGATGCCGGATCGCAAGGTGACGTCAGGTTCGGCGCCCGGCGGGAGTTGCGTGCTCAGCCATTCGGTGAGGTGCGGGATCAGCGTGCTGGTGTCGCGGCTACTGCGTTGCAGCCGCATGCCCTTTTCGGCCCGAGGTTGAGACATCGATCACTCCTGACAGCTGTGCGAAAACTGCGGTCAACCATCGGTCGCCGCCGCACAATTGTCAACAAGGGTTCTCAATGAATGGGAGTTACTCCAGGTAGGCGGTGGTTGCCTCGACCAGCCCGCGCAGTGCACTCGCCACGTCGGCCGCCGACGTCAGCCGACGCTCGTTATTGATGCCGCGAATCGCCGGCGGGATCAGGCACCGGACTCGATGCACGTGGTCCGGATCGAGCGGCAGGCCGGCCAGTGAGTGCTCGAAGGCTCTGAGCCACGCGTCCTCGTACCCGGCCATGGCCGCCGAGGTCTGCGGAAAGTGCGCAAGTCGTTCCGCCTGGTCGGTGGGCAGCCCGGCGCGCAATGTCTCCACCGCGCGTCCCTCGGGCGCACCCAGGATGGTCCAGATGGCATTCACCATTTCGCCCACCCGCTCCTGGATCGAGCCGGTGAACCGCGGCCAGGTCTCCGGACTGTTCGCGCCGCTGCGATCCGTCAGCTCGATCAGCACCGCCGCCCACAATCCGTCCAGGTCACCGAATTGATGTTTCAGCGTCCCCCAACTGACGCCCGCCGCACGCGCCACCCGATTCGCCGACAGCGGTTCGCCGGACCCTTCCGCGAGGCAGGTGATGGCGACGTCGAGCAGCCGCTGCCGGGTTTCCCTGCCCTTTTTATTGAGCCGAGTTCCGGCCGCGGACTGCATTGTCGGCCCCGCTCCGGTCATCGGTACCTCCCTTTCGCCGAACAGCCATCGGAAGCCTTTCACACTGTGCGTTCTGCCGACGCCGGGCAATCGATCGTCGGTGTGCGCGACATACCTATGGCAGGTTCCGCGTCTACCGATGTCGCGGATCGAATTCGGCGGCAGACTGAGTCCATGCATTACGTCGGCATGGTGCCCGGCCCGCCGCTCGACCGATTCATCGACGATATCTACTGCCTGACCGGGGCGCCGAAGCATCGCCGGATGATCGTCCCGCCGATGCCGTCCGCGCATCTGTTCATCAATCTGGGCGACCCCGCCCGGCTGTGGGATTCCGATGCGTCGGTGCCGCCCGCGGTTTTCGCGGATGGATGGTTCATGGGTGTGTGGACCCGGCGGTTCCTCTTCGAATACCCGGAGCGGGTGCGGCTCGTCGGGGTGCATTTCAAGCCGTGGGGGATTTCGCCGTTCGTCGACCTGCCGGCGAGTGAATTGCGGGATCGTTGGGTGCCGGTCGACGGCGTCTGGCAACGCTCGGTGGACCGGATTCGAAACCAGATCGGCGATCTCGCCTCGGCCACGGAGACGCTGCGGGCGGTAGAAGCGGAACTTCGAGCGCGGCTTGCCGAGGAGCCGTTGCGTGGTCTCGAATTGGTCCAGCAGGCCGGCGGTCGCTTGGCGAGTTCGTACGGCGGAATCTCGGTCGGTGCACTGTCCGATGCCGCCGGGGTGAGTGGCAATCACCTTGCCACGCAATTCAAATCGCATGTCGGAGTTACCCCGAAGCAGGTGGCGCGGATCTACCGGTTCGCGCAGCTGATCCTGTCCGTGGACGCCCGGCGTCCGGTCGACTGGTCGGCGCTCGCCCACACTGCCGGCTACTTCGACCAGGCTCATTTCAGCCGGGAGTTCAAGGACTTCACCGGCTACACCCCGACGGACTACCTGGCCCTACGGCGTCGATTCCCCGCCGAAGCGGGGTTCCCGCCGGACAGCGGTCCGATGCCCGCCGATTGATTTTTTACAAGACGACCCGTGCGAGGGGCGACAAGATCGAAACCAATACCCGAGACCCGAGGAGAACCCGTGGGAACAGTGATCATGCACAATGTGGCGTCGGTGGACGGCTTCATCGCCGACAAGAACGACGACGTCGGGCCACTCCACGATTGGTACTTCAACGGCGACACCCCGCTCGGCGACGGCAGTATGAAGGTCTCGCGCGTATCGGCCGAGTACGTCGGCGGGGTGTGGGCGAGCATCGGCACAATCATCATGGGCCGCACCCTCTTCGACATCGTGAACGGATGGGAAGGTCGCCCGCCGGCCGGCGACCACGTCGTCGTGGTGTCCCATCGCCCCAAGCCTGAAGGCTGGCACCCCGAGGCGTCCTACCATTTCGTCGACGACGTCACGGCCGCGGTCGCGAAGGCGCAGGAACTCGCCGGAGATCGAACCGTTGCCGTGAACGCCGGCGAGGTCGGCGGCCAGATCCTCGCGGCAGGCCTCGTGGACGAGGTGGCGATGGACCTCGTGCCCGTCGTATTCGGTTCGGGGAAAAGGTTTTTCGGCGGCATCGATGAACAGCACCTCCTGGAGGATCCGCACGTGGTCATCCAGGGTGAAGGCGTACTGCACCTGAGGTTCAAGGTCCGCCGCTAGGCCACCGGCCAGGCGGAGCAATACTCAACCCATGAGTACCTCGCCAACCGTAGACTCGATGCGGCACAAGGTAACTGGCGATGTGCATCTTCTGCTGCTCAAAGACGGAGCCGGCGAAATGCAGTGACCTGGAATGGTTTTCACTCGACAACCTGCCCGATCATATGATCGCCTACTGCCGTGCCGCAATCGGCCACCTAGTCGACGGAACCGTGTCTTCCGTCTATGGCTGGTAGCGCTTCGGGGTTCTTGCGCTGATTCGCATTGAAGCGCGCCTTCTTCTGGCGATTCCCGCAGGTGTTCATGTCACACCATCTGCGGGTGCGGCTTTGGCTGGTGTCGAAGAAGGCCGCTCGGCAGGTCGGTGATGCGCACAGGGCCAACTTTCCGTCTCGTTCGCCCGAGATGATGCCGATCGCGTCGGCGGCGATCACGCCTAATGCGTCTTCTACGCGGGAAGGCGAGCTGAGTTGCCATTGTCGGTTGCCGTCGGGCGTCAGGATGGCCGCGGCGCGGCCTTGAATGCTGCGGTCATTGATGACTTGGACCGCGGACGCGGGGAGCGGGGCTTGGGTCGCGGCCGCTGTCGCGGCGGCGTGAATTGATTCCCTCAGTTCCCGGGCGAGTTCGAGCTGGGCGGTGGTGCAGGAGTCCACGGCGAGGCCGTAAATCGCCAGCCAGTCGATCAGTCGCTGCGGCGTGGGGATGCGCTCCACGGAGGTGCCCTGACGCTCCGACAGCGTCCCGGTGAAGCTGGTCGCCAGCACGCTACCGAGGCGGAAGTCGGGAAACTCAGCAGGCATGGAACCACCTTAGCTGGTTGCAACCTGTCGTCGGGACATGTTAGAACCGTCTTAGACGGTTCGCGACAAGTCCGAGTCGGTTCCACGACGACCAGGAGGTCTCATGCCCACCAGCGACGTGCAAGCATTCGAAGCCCACGCAACCGACGCCGACCTCGATGATCTGCGTGCGCGACTGGCCGCGGCGCGCCTGCCGGAAGTCGAGACGGTCTACCGCGCCGCGCCCGACCCGCGCCGATGGGACCAAGGCGTTCCGCTCGCCGACCTCGTCGATCTCGTGCACTACTGGCGCACCGACTACGACTGGCGCGCGTTCGAGGCGCGCCTCAACCGAATCGGCCAGTTCCGCACGACCATTGATGGTCTGAGCATCCACTTCCTGCACCGCCGATCCGCGCGCGCCGGCGCCACTCCGCTGATCTTGACGCACGGCTGGCCGGGCAGCATCGCCGAATTCATCGATGTACTAGACGAATTGACAGATCCGAAAGACGCAGGTGCACCGGCGTTCCACGTCGTGGTCCCGTCGCTGCCGGGTTTCGGTTACAGCGACAAGCCGGCCACCACCGGGTGGGGAACCGAAAAGATCGCGGCCGCATGGGTGCAACTGATGGAAAAGCTCGGCTACCCCGAATTCCTGGCCCACGGCGGAGATTGGGGAGGGGTGATCACCACGATCCTCGGCGGCCGTTTCCCGGAGCACGTTCTCGGCATCCACACCACGACTGCGCAATCCCCGCCCGGGCTGACCACCGACGGGCTGACGGCGACCGAGCGCGCATGGACCGAGGAAACCCGCGACTTCTGGCGCCACCGCGCGGCCTACGCGAAGCAGCAGGCAACCCGGCCACAGACCATCGGCTACTCCCTCGTCGACTCCCCGGTCGGTCTGCTCGCCTGGATCCTGGACAAGTTCGCCGAATGGACAGACACCAAAGACAGCCCATTCGAAACGATTTCACGAGACCGCATCCTCGACGACGTCACCCTGTACTGGCTGACCCGAACCGGCGCATCCGCCGCCCGCATCTACTACGAAAGCCACAACTCACTCGACCCCGAACTCCGAGTCGACGTCCCATCCGCAATCACCATGTACCCCCGCGACATCGAGAAGTATCCCCGCCCCTGGGCCGAACACCGCTACCGCCAGATCGTCCGATGGAGGTCCCCCGAATCCGGAGGACATTTCCCCTCCCTCGAGGTCCCCGAGTTTTTCGTCAAGGACCTGCAAGCAGGCCTCGCAGCCGTGCTCGCCGCTAACTGAAGTGGGCAGCCGATCAGGCATCTGGTAAACGGCGACGTGCATCTCCTGCCACCGAAAGACGGCTGGACGCTTTTCGTGCAGCGCTAGAACACCGGCTTCGAAGATGGCAGTTGCCGAGCTGCCATCTTCGAAACGGACAAATCAGTCGTCGCCGCCGCATCAGGGGTCGACAGGCATGACAATGCCTATCCCGCCTGCGGGTGGCCCGGTTGACAAAATGAATGCGGCCGGAGAGGGTGGTGGCGGCCGCCGCAGCGGCGGGTGGGTAGACGAGTGGGGGTTCAATGCTGATTCCTGGGACGCGAACGCTGTTCGCATCGGTGACCGATGGTTGTGATAGGTGTCCGCCACTCACGCCCAGCGCACTGTGCCACCTCTGAGTTGCTTGCCATCATATCCGTAAGAAAGTGAATGACAGCGTGACGACCCCATTGATCGGTGCGGGACTGTTCGATATGACTCTCGACGAAGGTCATCTCCCGGTCCATGTCGATGTCAACAGAACTATCCACGACAAACTGGAACCGCAATACTTCTCCGCTGCGGCGATGACCGGTTATTACGCTGCATTTTGGCGCCAGGAGAGCGCCAATATTGCAGGCGGAAATTGGTCGGCGTTCAGTGCCATACCCACGCGCCGCGCCGAGATCATCACATTGCTCGATGTGCAGTCGCTGGCGGAATTCGAGGTCGTCCAACGCGCGGCGTGGGGGCTTGCTGAATTCACCGGATACGGTGCGATGACGGACTTCGGGGTTTCTTCGCTCGCGGTTACCGCAGATCTGGGTCGAATCACCAAGATAGAAATAGATCAGCGATGGGCGGCGACCACTCAGCCGTCATACATCGCGTACGACATCCTCGACGCCGCGAACCAGATTCGGGAGCAGCGCCCGCGCTTTCACGAGAGCGGGACCTGGGCGGATCGGTCGGACGAAGATCTCGAGGCCGAGATCCGAGAATACAAGAACTACCTGACGAGGACCTCATAATGCCAGATTTTTCGGCCGATCTGAACAAGCTTCTCGATGCCGCAGATGCGTGGCAAGACGCAAGCGTTGAATTCAATACATCCGCCGAGAAGGCGAAGAGTATTCAAGAAAGCCATGCCGAAGTGGTATGGGCAGTATTTCAAGAAGTGTGGACCAGTCAGGTCAAAGCCGCGGAATACCTGAAGAACAGACTGACCGAGGGGCGTGACGAAGCGAGCGCGATCGGCAACGTGCTGAATCATGTAGCCGCAGTCTACAAAGAAAAGGACGAAAACTTCGCCAACGTACTCATCAAGCTCCAAGGAGAATAGTAGTGGCTCCCTCGAAGACTCTCGACGAAATCAATACTACGCTCCAGTCGTTTTCGGATCAGATCACCAAGGTCAGGCAAACTCCGGACGATGTCGACGAAGCATTCAAGAAGTTGGCCATAGCGGCGGCCGCTTCGGAAGGCGCGTCATTCGGCGGGATCCTCGGTGGCGTTGTCGGCGGGATCTACGGCTCGATGACCGAAGATGATTTCACGGGTACGATGAGTGCCAAGAAAGAAGAAATCAAGAACCTGATCAAAACACTACTGGAGAAGCTGGCTTCCGCCATCGAAGCGCTGAAGGCGCCGATTGCCCTGCTGCAGACAAGCGGAGATTGGCTGGATCTGAAGACCAAGATCGGAGCCGCTCAGAACAACGAGGTAGTCCGCGGCGATCTCACCGGTAAGTGGCAGGGCTCGGCGGCCGACAGCTATCGGGCCGCACGTATGGTCCAAGACACTGCATTGGACTCCGTAAAAGGTATCTGCGACACTGTCAACACGCAGCTGCTCAAGGTATCCGACGCTTCATGGACATTCTATTCCGAGGTCGCGGCGCAGCTGGTTGATTTTCTCGCGAGCCTGGCCACCGCAATTGGTAAAATTGCGGCCGTAATTTCGTCTCCGATCGGCATCTCGGACTGCATCGATCTCATCAAGAAGATGATCACATTCGCGGTGAACGCGTTCACGACGTTAACCTCTGCTCTCCGTACCGAAGTCGCCGCGATCGATTCCATATCGGCGGCCACGGCCAACCCGAAGGGCCTGCTGAACAACAAGTGGCCCCGGACTGCCACCACCGATCTGGACATCAATTCGCCGAACAATGAGAAATGGAAGGCGCAATGAACGTCGTACGGAGCGCAGGCATGGCGGCGGTGGCGATATGTCTCGCAAGTTGCGGAACGCAGTCGAATTCGCCCGCCGATCCGAGCACCGCTCCGGTGAATACGCACAGCCTTCAGGAGCTGTGCGACTCCCCGAAGCAGTTCTTCGCGACAGAATTCCACGCCGACAATCTCAAAATCGGCACAGTGACCGGGACGCCGTTGAGTGAGCGTATCGGCCAGAACAATCAATGCACCTACCACACTGCCGATGACAAGTACCTCGGGTACCTCTATCTGGACGCGCCGACGGGTGCTCCCGCTCCGAGTGCCCCGCCCATTCCCACTCGATTGACCGTCGACGGTGTCGCCGTCACCGAAACGCCCGAACCGCTACCGACCTACCTGGAGTCGAGGTTCACCCCACTTCGGTTGTCCGCCACCATCGATGGATGGAAGGGGCAGTTCTACTTCCTCGGCGGCGAAGATCCGACGATACAAGCGGCTGCCCGAGTATTGGTCAACACGGTCAAGACGCTGAAGAGCTGATGAGTTCAGCTGAAGTGGGCGATGGAGAGTAGGCCGGCGGTTACGCAGTAGGTGGCGAAGGGGAGGAGGGTGCGGGTTTGGAAGTAGCGTTCGAGGAAGCGGACGGCTAGCCAGGAGGAGAGGCCGGAGGCTAGGGCGCCGAGGAGGATTGGTCCGCGGATGCCGATGGTTTCGGGGCCGGTGAGTTCGGGGACTTCGAGGAGGCCTGCGCCGAGGATTGCCGGGGTAGCCAGGAGGAAGGCGAATTTGGCGGCGTGGTCGTTTTCCAGGCCGCGCCAGAGGCCGCCGACCATGGTGAGGCCGGCCCGGCTGAAGCCGGTGAGGAGGGCGCCGGCCTGGGCGAAGCCGATGCCGATGGCGTCGCTGAGGTCGAGGGCGGCGAGCTTGCGGTCGGAGGGGCGGGGTGGGGGCGCCTCGAGGGTGAGAACCGTTGTGCGGGTTTGCTGCCGGGCGAAGCGACGGCCGTATTCGGCCAGGGTCGGTTCGTTGCGGCGGCGCAGGCCCTCGCCGATGAGCAGCACGATGCCGTTGAGCACCAGGAAGATGCTGGCACAGATGGGGGCGGCGAACAGGGCGTGTAGCGGATGTTCGAGCAGCGGGCCGAGGATGCCGACGGGGATGGTGGCGATCACGATCAGCAGCGCCAATCGTTGTGCGACGGTGTCGAGTCGGCCGGTTCGCAGGGTGGTGACGAGACCGACGACGATGCTGCACCAGGTGCGCCAGTAGTAGCCGAGCAGCGCCAAGGCAGTTGCCACGTGTAAGGCCACCACAAACGCCAGATATGGTGTGCCCGTGGGTGATTCGCCCGAGTTGACCAGTTTCTGCCAATCACCGCCGACCCAGGCCGCGATCAGCACGGAATGTCCGAGGCTGGAGATCGGGAACAGTTCGGTGACTCCCTGCACCACGCCGATGACCGTCGCTTGAAAGTAGGTGAGCACCGCGACGAGTTTCGCATGTGCTCGACGGCAACTCGACGGGACCCCAGGCGTCGACCGTTATGCCCGAATCCGGTTTCCCCCAGTGACTTTCGTCCGATTCGAGTCCACTGATTGTTCACCGCGAACGGCCTCGACAAGATCACGAACTTCGAGCAGAATGCCGCCGGATCGGATCACCCCAGACCACGCAGGAACTGGCGCAGATCCTCGTGCACGCGGACGCGTTCGGGCCCATCGCCGTTTCGCCGGTCGGCAACAACGCCACCGGCCGCTGATGTGCCGCGCGCATCGGATAACCTGCCGCCCTTGCCGATTCGCCGAGCCTATTGGCGGCCGCATAGCTCCGGCTTGCCGCCGACGCGGCCATGGCCGCACGGGCCGCCGTCGAAAAGCTCCTGAGCTGCTGAAATGCCCAGCCCTGTCACACCTGGCCGCGCTGCTTCGTCAATGCAGTACCGGGCAACGAACCGCACCGAAGAATGAGGAAAGAAGTCATGATCACACACTGCAACCCCGGTCGATCCGCTGCCCGACGATTCGCACCTCCGAATCCAATCGCCCTGTCGCCCTGGCTGATCAGGCCGCCGGAACGCTGCTGAGTCTGCGGGGCCGATTCGCCGCTCTCACCTTCGTCTCCTGGTCCTTGCGCTCATCCGCGCAACGCGACCCCAAGCCGCTGCGGTTGCTGTCCAGCCGCGGCTGATCCATTCGGCACGGACCCGACACCGTGCCGCACCAATTTCTGAAAGTTAGGAAACAGTCATGTCTTTCGCAGATCTACGCAATGTTGTCCAGGGCCGGGTGCTGGTGCCCGGCGACGAGGGATTCGCCGCCATCGCCCAGCCGTGGAACCTCACGGTCGCCCAGCCGGTGGCCGCGGTGGTCGAGGTCGCCGACGCGGCGGATGTGGCCGCCGTGGTGGCCTACGCCCGGGCGGCGAACATTCCGGTGGCCGCGCAGCCGACCGGGCACGGGGCCAACGGTGGGCTCGAGGAGGCGATCCTGGTGCGCACCAACCGGTTGAACAGCGTCGAGATCGACGCCGAACAGCGCCTCGCCAAGGTCGGCGCCGGCGCGAACTGGGGCCAGGTGCAGGCCGCGGCGGGTGCGTACGGACTCACCGGGCTGGCGGGGAGCAACCCGGCGGTCGGTGTCACCGGCTACACCCTCGGCGGCGGCCTGAGCTGGTTCGGGCGCAAGTACGGCTGGGCCTCGGATGCGGTGCGCGCGTTCGAGATCGTCGACGCGGACGCCGAGCGGGTGCGGGTCACCGCGGCGACCGACCCGGAGCTGTTCTGGGCGCTGCGCGGTGGCGGCGGCGACTTCGCCGTGGTGACCGGGCTCGAATTCGACCTGTTCCCGGCGCCGGGCCTGTACGGCGGCCGGGTGATGTGGCCGGGCGCCCGCACCGCGGAGGTGTTCGAGCTGTTCCAGACCATCACCGCCACCGCGCCCGCGGAACTCTCGGTGTGGTTCAACCGATTCCAGTTCCCCGACGCGCCGCCGATGGTCGCGCTGGACGCCGCCTACCTCGGCGATCCCGAGGTGGGCCGGGCCTTGCTCGCCCCGCTGGACGCGCTCGGCGGCGCGATCGCGGACACCCGCGGCGAACTGGCGGTGGCCGATCTCGGCGAGATCGCCGCGGAGCCGACCGAGCCGAGCCCGTCGCTGTCCGGCGCCGAACTGCTCACCGATCTCGGCGACGCGGTGGTGAAGACCCTGCTCGACGACCCCGTCGCGCCGCTGATGAACATCCAGATCCGCCACCTCGGCGGCGCGCTGGCGGCCGGTTCGGACGCGGCCGCGCGTGGCCCGGTGGCCGAGCCCTACCTGCTGTACCTGTTCGGCCTCGGTCTGCCGCAGCTCGCGGACGCGGTGCGGGCCAGGCAGGCCGAGATCGTCTCGGCGATCGCCGGTCACCTCGGCGGGCCGAAGCCGTACACCTTCCTCGGCCCGCTCGACACCGCCGCCGCGGCCTTCGACGACGCCACCCTGTCCCGCCTGCGCGCGATCAAGCGCGCCCGCGACCCGCAGTCGGTGATCCGCTCGAACTACCCGGTGCTCGGGTAACACCTGCGAATGCCCCGTCTGCCCTGGGTAGACGGGGCATTCGGGCACGGTCTCAGGTGCGACACGTCCTGCCGCTGTTGTTGGGCGGCGGTGCCGGGTGGTGCCACGATGGGCCGATGAGCACCGATGTGCAGATGTTCCTCACTGCCGCGGCCGCGGGGGTCGTGGCCGGGTCCGGTGCTGATCAGGGGGCTGATGGGAGCCGTGGGCGGGTTCTGGACGCGGCGGTGACGGAGGCGGCCCAGGGTCTGCACGGGCTCACCATGGATCGGGTGAGCCGCCGTGCGGGGGTCAATCGCGCCACCATCTACCGCCATTTCGGCGACCGGGACGGCCTGCTGGAGGCGCTCGCGGCCAGGGAAGGCTGGCGCATCGCGTCGGCGATCACCGAGGCGGCGGGCTCGATTGCCGACCCCTACGATCGTTTCATCGAATCCTGTTCGCTGGCAATACATCTGATCCAGAATCACCCGATCGTGCAGCGTACGGCGCGGATGGAACCGCAAGCCTTGATCGAGGCGGGCCTTGCTGGCGACGCCGGAATGCTGCGCATCGGTTCGCAATTCATCGCCGCGGGCATTGTGGAGGCGCAGGCTCAGGGCGCTGCCCGCCACGTCGACCCCGAACTCGCGGGCGAAACCGTGGCCCGCCTGCTCGCGTCCTTCGTCCTGCTGCCGGGCGGGGCAATCGATCTCGAGAACGAACCCGCGGTCCGCCGCTACATCGAGGGCACGCTGGCGCCGATGGTCCTCGGGCCGCGCCCCTGAGCAGTACCTGAGCGACCGGCCCGGTGGAGGCGATCCCACGACTCAACGCCTCTACCGGACCGATCGAGTCAGCCGATCAGCCGTGGGTCACTAGTTCCACCAGCTCCAATCACTGTCTCCCCATTCGTCATCCGGCCATTCGTCTTCGGTCCATTCGTCCTCCGGCGATTCCTCGGCCGGCTGTTCTTCGCCGGTGTTCTCGTCGGATTGCCCGGCGTCCGGCTCGTCGCCGTCGGTTCCCTTGTGCGGGGCGGGCTTCGGGGTCTCGTTCGACTGGCACGCGGGCGCTACCGGGCCATTGCTTCCGGTTTCGAGGAAGCCGTCGCTGATCCACTTGCCGTTGTCCAGCTTGTTCCACAGGTCGGTGCCGCCCCACTTGCCGCTGAGCCGGTCGCCGCGCGCCGTGCAGGTGATGGTCAGCACGTCACCGTCGCGAACCGTGCCGACGACCGAATTCCGGGTGCCCGGGCCGGAGCGCAGATTGACGTTCCGGTTGCGGTCGGGATAGGGGCGCACAGTGCCCTTGGCCAGTGTGGGATTGGGCTTGGGCGGCTTCGGTGTGGTGGTCGGGGGCTTAGGGTTCGTCGGTTTCGGATCGGTGGGTTTCGGGTCGGTCGGTTTGGGGTCGGTCGGCTTCGGGTCGGTCGGCTTGGGGCTCGAATCGTCCCCGCCGCCGTAGTTGACCAGCCTGCCGCCGGTGCGCACCTGCTGACCCTCGTGCTCGGCGTAGCCGCCGTAGGCTTCCCGGCCCTCGCGGAAGGTCCAGCCGCCGATGGTCACTCCGTTGACCGGCACCGGCTGCGCGCCCTTGTAGAGCGACATGTGCACGTGCGCCCCGCTGGCGAAACCGCCGCACGGCAACTGGGTTCCGGTCCGGCCGAGGTAGGTGCCCGCCGTGATCTCGGTGCCGTCGGCGGCGCCGATCAGGTCGGTCATGTGGTAGTAGGAGGTGGTGAAGCCGTTGTTGTGCACGATCTTCACCTCGGCGCTGCCGTTGCGCACGCACGTCTTGTAGATCCGGCCGGACGCGGGCGCCAGCACCCGGCCGTCGCCGCCGTTGAAGTCCACCGAGTTGTACGGCCGGCTCTCGCCGCTGATGCCGTGCGGACCGCCGCCCATGTACCAGCTCTGGCCCTGCTTCCACGGCAGCGACAGTCCGGTGTTGCCCGAACGTGGTTGCGGCGCGGCCAATGCCGCCTTCTCGCCGCCGCTGACCACGGACTCCGGCGCGTTGCTGACCATGCTGCCGAACTCGGGGGTGCCTTCGAACGCGACGTCCCAATCGCCTTCGTCGTCGAGTTTCGCCACATATAGCGTGGATTTCGGCGCTTCCTCGCTGTCGCTGTCCTCGGGGACGGTCGCGGCGCCGAAGACCCATTCGCCGTCGCTGCGCATGCGGTCGATGACCGGGGGTTTGTCGCTGGTGCCGGTCCGCGCGGCCGGCTGCGTCGCGAGGGTGTCGGTGATGGCGTCGTCAAGGCCGTCCGCGGTCGGTTCCGCGCTGACCGGGCTGATGGTGACCGTCAGGCCGATGAGGGTGGCGAGGACGAGTGTGGTTACTGCACTGGGGAATATCCAACGTCCGGTGCGGCGTGGATTGATCGATCTCAAGATGAGGCAACTTTCTCCGTCGGTCGTGATAATCGTCGATCGATGGGCCGAAACGGCCACGGGGAGGTGGGTGTCGGCATATAACGTCTAGATCTCGCTTGCCTGATCGGATTCCCACTTCCCAGCCGAAAGTGTAGGGTAGGCGATTAGCGATCGACGGAAAAGTTAGCCATTCTATAAATGAAGTTAAGCCAGGGATTCAATAATGCGAACCCCTGGCTTCGGCGGCACTGCACCGCTCGGCGGCCGCGCCCTGCTGCAGTCGATCCGCCGCCCTCGAGGCCCCTTCTGCCTGGGCTCTTGCGGATCGTCACGCTCGCTCGCCGCATCGGGCGGGCGAATTAGAATTGATTTCTAAAGGACGCGGGAAATCTGGTAAGCCACCCCGCCCTCGATCAAATACCCCGATCCGATACACACGATATCGTTCAGCCATGCATATTTATCCGACCCGGTTTCGAATAACGGGGCGGTCCGGAAGTAATAACGCGCAGGATCGACCTGACGACTCCGCACCGGGTCGACGATATCGTCGTGCAATTCCGGCGGAACAATCCATCGACCGCCGTACGCCACATGTATCAGCGCATCGTCCTGCGTGCGCAACGTGAGCCGGACATCCACCGTCATTGCCCGATCGGGCCGGAACAACGTCCAATCCCCGCCGCCCGCAACCACTTCGCCGCGCAACTTCGGCCCCGCGAACGACCCGCCCGCCGCGCCATAAAGAATCCGCCGCCCGAACGGGCCGGCGCCCATGTCCAGCGGCGGGTTCAGGTCGACGACCACATCGAAGAGATGCTCGGTCCGCACCTCGCCGACATCCCGCACGCGTGGATCCGTTGTCATGTCTCGGCCTCGGCCGGTTTCGATAGTCACAAAGTAAACGTACGGTCGATCGTATGTAGAGTCAAGGTTCCATCGGCGACGCGCACCTTCGAGTACTTGTCCCGTCATTGGTCTTTTCCCGGTCTCCCGCGATAACTTGATCAGGTGATCAGGAATTCGGTACCCACGACGGCAGGAGCATGGCGGGCGGGTGACGGCACCGCGGTGACGTTGCGGGAGGCGACGGTGGCGTGGGCGCTGGCCGCGCACGCGGAGTTGTCCGAGATCGCCACCGGGTACGGGCATTTCATCACTGTCGGCGAGCTGGCCGAGCGGGTGCAGGAGGTGTCCGGGGTGCACACCGGCGCGCCGACCCGCACCTGGATGGACGCCATCCTGCGCAAGATCGCGCGCCGCTGTCACAAGGCCGGCGAGCCGCCGCTGACCGCGCTGTGCGTGCGGCAGAACCACACGGTCGACGACACCTACAAGTACGTGCTCGAGCTGGCCGGGCTGCCGATCCCGGACGACCTCGAGCTGCACGCCGCCTACGCGCGCTGGCAGTGCTACGAGTTCTACGGCGCCGCGATGCCGGCCGACATGGCAGTGCCGCCGCTCACGCCCAAGGTGGCCGGGCGCCGGGCGCCCAGCACCACCGCGCAGGTCGAGATCAAGCCGCAGCCGACCCGCCCCGCGGTGTGCGCACAATGCTTCATCCAGCTGCCCGCCAACGGCACCTGCGAATACTGCGTGTAGCGAATTCTGTTCCGTACGTAAGAGACCCGTGCTCGGTGGGAGCACGGGTCTTTCGATGATCGGGCGCGGTCAGGAGACGGCGCCGATGAATCCGCCGATCGCGGCACCGATGGCGCAGCCGAAGATCGCGCCGACCAGGAAGAACCAGATTCCGATCAGGATGCCGACCAGGCAGCCGACGAACGCACCGGCGAGAATCGCTCCGCCGCCCCCGACGGTGTGCACGAACGGCAGGTCCTGCGAGCTGGTCGCGGCGGCCGTCGGGCCACCCACCGGGGTGAGGGTCAGCGCGGTATCGCTGGTCAAAGCCGGTGTGACGGCGAGGGTTTGACCCGTTTCGACGCGCAGCGTCGTGGGAATCGCGCCGACCACCGTGCCGTCTTCGGCGACCACCTGAACCGCGTCCGGCGTCAGGACGAACTTTCCGGAGGCCAAGGTGACCACGGCCTGGGAATGATCCGCGGCCAGCGTCGTCGTGTAACCGATCGGGCCGTCCGTCGCGCTGACCGAGATGTCGGCCAATTCCGCTTCACCGTGTGCCGTTGCCATCGTGATTCCGGTGGCCGCGATGGCGAATACTGCGGTCGCCACCAACTTTTTGATAAACATGGTCTTTCCAATCCGTGCGGGTTTCCTTTGACGTTCCCCCGACGAACGGCACCGGACGTAAAGATCATGATGCGCTGGTGAATTAGACCTGTCTATTGGGCATTTCCCCTGATCAAAGCGTATTTTCGGTATGGTTTCGGCCCCCGGGGCTCGGGGGTGGGGTATCGGCCGCCCCGGCGGCTACTTCGATTGCTCGGCGCTGGGTTCGGGGCAGGGATCGCCGGCGAAAGGCAGGCCGAGGGCGCGGTGCACGAGATAAGCGACGGCGGGGGATTCGGGGAGAATTCCGTGGTGGAAAGTATCGGTCGGGCACAGGTCCTGCACCCATAGATTCTCGACGGTGGCGTCGCGCCCCGCGCGCAGGAATGTCGCTTCGGGCGGCGTGACGACGTGATCGACGCGGGTGGCGATCGCCGTGTAATGCACACCGGGTTCGGTGTCGCCGCCGGCATTGAGCGTGCGGATGAATTCGCTGCCGGTCAGCTGCTGGGCCGCCGAGGTGCCGAGCACCCTGGCGATCACGCCGTCCGATATTCCGGACGCGCTCCCCGTGGGTAGCAGAAAGCCGAGCCCGTCGGCCGTGGTGCCGTGGTTGGTGCCGGCGATGGTGACCAGGTGATCGACCTTGTTGCGGCTCGGGTCGGCGCGATACGCGCCACCTTCGAAACGCAGATACTGCCGGGTCAGCGGCGCGCCCTGGGAATGCGCGACGATATCGACCTTCGTCGCGCCGGTCACGCCACGCACTCGCTCGATGAATGCCGCGAGTTCCTTGGCGGACGAGCGAATATCCGCGGTGCCGAATACCCCGGGCGCCGCACCGCGAACGCTGAACGGCGCGTGCCCGTAATTCAGTGAATACACGCACACCCCAAGCGCTTTCAATTGCGGGGCGAGCACGTCCCAGGAGTTCTGATTGCCCCAGGTGCCGTGCACGAGCACCACCGGCTCCGGTCGTTTAGCGTTCGGGACGCACGTCCAATCGTTCGCCCCGGCGGGCGCGACACTGCCGTCCTCGGTGACCTCGGCGAAAGCGGGAACGGCCGTGACCATTCCGGTGACCGCGAGCGCAGCGGTGAGACTGATTCCCCAACGGCACCGACGTGTTTGCCCTGGACGCATCGAGACACGGTTCCTTTCGCCAGCAAAGAAGATCTGCTCGGCTACTTGGAAGCCAGTCCCGTCACCAGGTGTCGCGGCCTCATGGAACCATCGGCGCGAATGCTGGGCAAACATGTCGGCGGAGTGGCGTGAAAACGTTTGCTGCGATGACGTTGCCCCCGCCCACCGTGCACAGCCGGGCCGTACCCGGTTCGCCGGCGCGCTGCTGGAGCTGACCCAGCTCGAGCGCGCCGAACCGGGCGACGACGTCACCACCCGCATGCTGCAACACCATGCCGAGCTGAGCGACACGGAGATGGTGCGTCAGCTGGCCACGCTGTACGGCGCGGGCATCGAGCCGCAGCAGAATCTGATCGTCAACACGCTGCTGCTGATCCTCAGCGACGAGCGCTTCGGCGGCAGCGTGCTGGGCGGCAGCCTGTCCGCCCGGGACGCGCTGGACGAGGTGCTGTTCAACGATCCGCCGATGGCCAACTTCTGCATCAGCTTTCCGCGACAGCCGATCCTGATCGATGACGTCTGGCTGCCGGCGCACCAACAGCATGGCCGCCGGCAACACCGACCCGGAGATCAGCGCGAACCAGTTCGCGGGCAACCGTTCCCACCTGTCCTGGGGTACCGGCCCGCACGTCTGCCCCGCCAGCTCGCTGGCCTACCTGATCGCGCAGGACGCCATCGACCAGTTGCTCGACGCGCTACCCGAGATCCGGCTCGCGGTACCGGCCGGTGAATTGACCTGGCGGCCGGGTCCGTTCCATCGAGCACTGACCGCGCTCCCGGTCACCTTCCCGGAATCTCCGCCGCTGCCGCAGTCATAGCCCTGGATCTCGGGTCGGAACCAGGGTTTTCCCGGAGGCTCACCTGCCTTCGTCCTGCCAAGCTGGAAACCGTGAAATCCCCAGGAGTGCTGCTCTTCTCCGCGCCGCTGTGCTTTTCCGGATACGGCGTGATCCGGCTGTTCGGCCTGGCGGACGGCCATTACGGCCCCGGAATCGATTGGCAGGCAGCGCATATCGTCGGCCTGATCGGGATGGTGTTGTTCGTTCCGGCAGTGCTCGGTCTGGAACGCATGCTCCCGCAGAGCAAATGGCGAATGGGGACGGTGATCGTCACGCTGATCGGGTTGGCGGCGACGATCGTTCAGTTCGGTGCGGATATCGCGTTCGCCGCCTTGGCCGCGGACAAGGCCGACATGTCCAGGCTGAGCCGCGAATTCTCGGCTGTTCCCGGTGTTCGCCTGGCGTTCTACGAGGTCGGGCCGCCGCTGTTCTTCGCCGGGCTGATCGGGCTGACCGTTCTGCTCGTCCGCGCGGGCCGGCTCCCGTGGTGGAGCCCGGTGGTGCTGGCGGTGAGCGCGATGACGCCGATGCTCACGCTCGACTTGATTCCGCTCGCGGGCCTCGGCATCCTCGCGTCGGTGGTCGGGCTCCGACGTCCCGCCGAGCGATTCGAGGCGTCCTCCCCGGCCCTCCGGGCCTCCACCTAGGGCCCGAAAAGGAGTGTCGCGTGGATGGTTCGCCCTGGTAGGAATGCATCCATGTCGTCTGAATCCAGCCTGTTCGCCGGAACCGATCTCGCGGCCCGGATCGAGCGCGTCGAACGGTCGCTGATCGAAGAGGGCGCCCGCGCCGCCGCGCAGCGGGAGCCGCGGGTGCTCGTGCTCCCCGTCGGCAGCGGGTCGGCCGTGTGGGCGGGGCCGAGTTCACCGCTCGACAAGGTGGTCGGGGCCGGCATGAGCGACGAGTTCGACGACAGCACCCTGGACGCGGTGGAGGCGGCTTTCGCCGAGCGCGACACCCCGGTCCAGTTCGAGGTCTCGACGCTCGCTGATCCTGCCGTGGCCGAACGCCTGACCCGCCGCGGCTACGTGCTCAGCGGATTCGAGAATGTGCTCGGTCTGCGGCTGGAACCGGGCAGGCAGGCGAATATCGCGGCCGGAGTGGATATCTCGGCGGTCGGCCCGGACGAGTTCGACACCTGGATGGACGTCGTCGCCACCGGCTTCGCCGCACCCGACCTCCAGGGCGTCGCATCGCACGAGGAATTCCCGCGCGACGCCCTCGACAACTCGGTGCGCGACATCGCCTCGGCCACCGGCTTTTCCGGTTCGATCGCCCGCATCGACGGCGTCCCGGCCGGCGGCGCCAGCCTGCGCCTCGCCGACGGGGTCGCGCAATTCTGCGGGGCGGCAACTCTTCCGGCGTTCCGCCGCCGCGGCGTGCAGGCCTCGCTCCTGTCCGCCCGTCTGGCTGCCGCCGCATCGGCAGGCTGCGACCTCGGCGTGGTCACCACGCTCCCCGGCTCGAAGTCGCAGCAGAACGTGCAGCGGCTCGGCTTCCAAATCCTGTACACCCGAGCGATTCTCGTCCGCTCGGCCTAGCTCGCCGTCGGCGAAGCGGAGTCAGCTGACCAGCACCGTGTGTATCCGGTTCTGCGGGTCCACTTTTCGGCGAACCCGGTCGATTTGCGGATAGTTGTGCGCGTAGTAGCGCTCCATCGGGTCGCCGGTCTCGAGGTAGTTGACGTAGGCGCCCGCGGAGTAGGGGGCGACGAGGTGGTGCGCCTCGGCGATCCACGCGGCGGCTTGCTCGTGCGGAATCGCTTGGTAGTTACCCCATTCCACGAGGGCCGCGTGTTCGCGCCACGGGAAGGCGGTATCCCCGGGGCGGGTGTCGCGGACGGCGCCGTCGAGCGTGTTGATCTGCACCCAGCCGGTGCCGCCCGCCCGGGAGTGCGCGGATATCGCCTCGAGGATCGCGGTGACAGCGTCCGTGGACAGTTCGGTCACGACGTCGGAGCCGCAGGTGAAGGTGGCGCGCGGCTGGGTGGCGTTGCCGCCCGCGAGGTACATGACCGTGTCCATGTGGTTCAGGCTCCGGTACTCCACGTTCAGCGGTTTCGCCGTGGCGGCCATCAACGCGACCGCGGCCCGGATGCCCGCCTTGGCCGGGCAGACCAGCTGCATCCAGCACTTCAAGCCGCCGCGCCCGTCCGCGTCCACGCTGACGCAGGCCCACTCGCCGGGGTCCGCGGTAGCGAGCCAGGCCGACCAGCCGGCGATCACCTGCGCCGCCAGTTCGCCGGGAAAAGACAGTTGCACAACGTCTTTCGGCGTTGCGGGGCACGTGCGATAGGTCAGGGAGGTGACCACGCCGAGATGGGAACCGCCACCGCGGAGGGCCCAGAACAGATCCGGGCGCGAGGTCGGCGACACCTCGGTCACCGTGCCGTCCGGCAGCACCATCGTCGCCGCCGCGAGCCGATCGCAGGTCAGGCCGTAGCGCCGGGATTCGAAGCCGAGGCCGCCGCCGAGGGTGAGCCCGGCGATGCCGACCATCGGGCACATTCCGGTGGGCAGCGTCTGCCCGAACCGGTCGAGCTCGCGGTACACCGCGTTCAACGTCATGCCCGGCGCGACAACGGCTTCACCGTTGCGGTAGGTCACCCCGGACAGCTTGCGCAGATCGACGATCATCGCGCCGGTCGCCGCCGACGCGCCCACGTACGAATGCCCACCCGCGCGGGCCGCCAGCTTCAGGTCGTTCTCGGCGGCGAAGGTGAGCGCGGCCGCGACATCGTCGACCGTGTCGACCTGCACGACCGCGGTCGGCTTCGCGTCGTCGAACCGGGTGTTGAAGATCTGCTTCGCCGTCGGGTAATCCGCGTCGTTCGCCAGGAAGACCCGGCCCCGCACACGCTTGTCGAGCCTGCTCCAGTCCACGCCCGCCGCCGTGCGGTTGACCGCCAGCGGTAGCGGCTCGGCCCGCGCGAGGCGAGCGCCGGAGGTGCCCGGTAGGCCCGCCAGCGCCCATCCGGTCAGGCCGATTCCGAGTGCGTTCCGCAGAAAGGTGCTGCGCGAGAAGTTGGTATCGATGGTCCAAGCCTAGGGGCGTGACCACGGAAAATAGCGGTACGACACCGGCAGTCGTGGCCCGGACGCGGTCTCGCCCGGCCATAGCGGCCGAGCGGTGTCCTCCTCCCGGAGGACCGGTGCGGCGTCGCGTAGTACTTGCGGGGGACATCGAAGGGGTGCGCGAGAGCGATGTGTGGCACGGGTGCCCGGCCGGACAATTCTCGGTAGGTGCTTGCCATTCGGCCGGGAGGTGTTCGTGATGACGGATGTTGTGCGAAGTGCAAGCTACATCGCCGCCACTGTGGAAGAACTACGCCGACACAGTGCCGCGGACAAGGCAGCCGGAATCGTCAGCCAGCGCGCGCTGTTCCCGCGCCGCGGCCGGATCGAACTCGACGGGCAGCGCCTGGTGCTGTCGAACTGGAGCGCAGGCGACGATCTGACGTTGTCGCCGGCGGCCATCGTGTCGCTGCGCCGCGAATTCACCTCGCTCTACGGCAGATTCATGGGCGGGCTGCTGAATGCGGGCAAGCCGCTGATCATGGAGACGACCACGGCGGGGGAGATCTACATCCTGATCGATCGCCGGGAAATCTCCGAGTTCACCAACAATCGCCGATGGGAAGCGGCCATCACGGCCTGGCAGGCGGCAGCGCCGAGCGACGTGAAACCGGATCTGCGACAGTCGAATTGACCGTTCACCTCAGTGCTCGGTGGTCGCGGTGAAGCGGTGCTGGTAGGTGCTCGGTGCGATGCCGAGGTGCTGCTGGAAGGCGCGCCGGAGCGTGTCGTCGCTGCCGAAGCCGCTGCGGGCGGCGGTGGTCGTGACGGAATGTCCTTGATCCAACAGTATTTGGGCTTGTTCGAGGCGGACCCGCTCCAGGTAGCGGGCCGGGGTGGTGTCCAATTCCCGGCGGAACAGTCGGGTGAGCTGGCGCGGACTGGTGTTGGCGAGGGCGGCCAGTACCGGCACGGTGTAGTCCCGCGTGGGATCGGTGTGGATGGTGTCGAGCAGCGTGCGCAGGGTGGTGTCCTTCGGCGCCGGCGTGCGAATCGGGACGGAGAACTGCGATTGGCCGCCCGGCCGCTGGAGGAAGACGACCAGCGAGCGGGCCACGTCGCGGGCCAGCGCCGGGCCGTGGTCCTGTTCGACCAGATGGAGGGTGAGATCGATGCCCGCGCTGATGCCGGCCGAGGTCATGATCGGTCCGTCCGTGATGAAGAGAGCGTCGGGGACGACCTCGAGATCGGGGTGGCGGCGTTGCAGGGTCGCGGCGTGCCGCCAATGCGTTGTCGCGCGGCGTCCGTCGAGCAGGCCGGCGGCGGCGAGCAGGAAAGCGCCGGTGCAGACCGACGCGATCCGTGGCGTGCGTTCGGCCGATCCGGTTACGGCGCAGACCAGTTCGGGTGGCAGCGGCGCGGAGACCACGTCCTCCGAACCGGGCACCATCAGCGTGTCCAGCCTGCCCGCCCCCTCGGCGCCGCGGTCGACGTCGAACCGCAACCCGGTGGACGAGCGCACCGGCGCGCCGTCGGGGGAGATCAACGTGAGCCGATAGTTCGCGCCGCACCGGTTGGCCTCGGTGAACACCTCGCTCGGCCCGGCGACATCGAGCAGCGTGACGCCGGGAAACACGAGGATGCCGACGACGTGCGGACGGGTCGTCCCGCTCATTCGGGCCACGGGTTGGATTGGATGACCTCGACGAAATCGGTCCGGACGAAGCCGGGCACGAAGTGCGCGAGAACGTCGGCGTTGACGGTCCCGAAGGTGGTGTCGGGCCGATCGGCGAAGCCGTTGGTGAACGCGGCGAGGATCTGCCGTTTGAAGTCGGGCCGCGGATGCGCGGCGGTGACCGCGGCGATGTCGGCGTGCGCGAGGTCGCCGTATCCGATACCGAGGACATCGGTTTCGACACCGGCCGTGACCAGCGCGATCTCGGGCGCCATGTGTTCGGGAATGCCCGGCGTGGTGTGCAACGCGATGGCCGTCCACACCCGCTGCGCCGCGTCGTCATCGATGCCGTGCGCGGTGAGGAATCGGCGGGCCTCGTCGGCGCCGTCGACCTCGAATCGCTGGTTCCGGGTGCGATAGGCGCCGGTGAGTCCGAGGTCGTGGAACATCGCGCCGACGTAGAGCAGTTCGGGGTCGGGCTTCAGGCCGCGCAGCTGTCCTTGCAGCATGCCGAACAGGTAGACGCGCCGGGAGTGATGGAACAGCAGCGGCGGTGCGCTGGCGCGGACCAGTTCGGTGGCCTCGGCGACCAGGCGGCTGTCCGGGATGGCGATGCCTGCGATGTGCTCTGTCATGGGGAACGCTCCTGTAAACGTAGGTGCTGACCTGTCCCAGAATGCGTCTTCGGGTGCCTTGTCGGCCGTGTCCTTTCGGACCGATATACCGCAGATAAGGACATCCTCCCCCTTCTCGCCGCACACCTCAAATGACGCCTGGACGACCACGCGCGGCGTGCCATCTGTGCTGGTGCGGACGGTCGTGGGTTAATGATCGAATGCTCATTCGCTGGCTGGTTGCGGCATCGGCGGCCGGGGTGGCCGTGCTGATGGTGCTGTTCATCTACGTGATCATCGCGGTGCAGGTGCCGGCGCCCTTCGTGGTGCTGACGCACATCGTGAGTGACTATGGGCTGTACCTGATTCCGCTCGGGTTGGCGGGATTCTTGTTGTCGCTGATCGCTTTTGGCAAGAAGGGCCGCGTCGGGGTGCGCCGGGTGGCGGCGGTGACCGGGCTGGTGTGCCTGCTCGGCGTGGTCGCCTCGGGCTTCCCGCTGGCCGCGTCATGGGGGACGGCGGTGCGACAGGACGCGAAACTGTCGTTCGGCGACTATCTTTCCGGCGGCACGAACACCGGCACGCCGGACGAATCGTTGAGCACCGTCTACCACACCGTCGACGGTCAGGACCTGAAGCTCGATGTGAAACTGCCGGAAGGCGATTCGGCCCGGCCCCGCCCCGCGGTGGTCTGGGTGCACGGCGGCGGCTGGCGCAACGGCGATCGCGGCGAGGCGCCGATGTGGCACAAGTGGTTGACCGACAGGGGATATGCCGTCTTCGCCATCGACTACCGGCTGACGCCGCCCGCGCGCTGGAACCAATCGCCGGGCGATGTGAAGTGTGCCGTCGGGTGGGTCAAACAGCAGGCGGCGAAGTACAACGTCGATCCCGAACGGGTGATGCTCGCGGGCGGTTCGGCGGGCGGCAATCTCGCGTTGATGGGCGCCTATGCCGACGACCGGGTCGCACCGAGCTGCGCGGTCACCGACACGAAGGTCAAGGCGGTCGCGGCGTTCTACCCGGTGCCCGACCTGGTCGAAGCGTGGCGCGACACCGGGCTGCCCGGACGGATGCGCACGTTCCTGCAGGACTACACCGGCGGAACTCCGGACCAGGTGCCCGACCGCTACAAGGCGGCCTCGCCGGTCACCTATGTCCGCCCGAACCTGCCGCCCACGCTGCTCATGCACGGCAATCGGGATCACGTTGCGCCGTACCGCGGTTCGGCCGAACTAGCCGAACGGCTGCGCCGGGTCGGCGTCGAAAACCAGTTGCTCGCAGTGCCTTACGGCGAACACATCTACGACTTCACCTGGGCGGGCTGGGGCACCCAGATCTCACGGCAGGTCTTCGCCGCGTTCCTGGCCGACCACTTCCCGGTTGCGTGATCGTGCGTCGTGCGCGTTGCCGGTCGTCCGGCCGCCGGGATGGCGGCTGCGCCAGATCCAGAACACCGCACACGCGACGAGCGCCCACCCGGCGAGCACCGCGAACGGCAGAAGATGTTGGTGCGCACCGAAATACACGGCGCTGTGCTGCGCGTTGACCGACGCGCCCGGCGGCAGCCAGCGGCCGATGTGCCCGAGCAGCGACGGCAGCAGCGGCCAGGACACCGCGCCGCCGGAGGACGGATTGCCGAGCAGCACCATCAGACCCCAGGTCGGCAGAATCGCCCACCGCCCGAACAGGGTGTTGAACATGGTGAACACCATGCCGGAGGTGAACATGGTCAGCGACAGAATTCCCCACGACTCCGGAAACGGTAACCGGACCACGCCCAGCACCCAATCCGCCACTGCCACAATGGCGAAGCCGCCGCACAGCGCGTACGCCGCGGTGAAGCCGATCCGTTCCAGCGGATTCAAGGCGGAGGCGTGCACGCTGAATTGGGTCGCGCCGACGAAACCGATGATCACCGCCGCCAGCGAGATATAGAAGATCGCGAGTCCACGCGGATCGCCGCGCTGCAACGGCACCGCGTCGGCCACCTCGACCGCCCCCGCGGTCGTCGCCACCTGAGTGAGCAACTGTGCCACCGATTGACCGGAGGCACTGGAGATGTCGAGCCGCACCCCCGGCGGCTGCGCGGTGACGATCGCGAACACCTTCTGATCCTCGATCGCCTCCCGCGCCGCCGCCGCGCTCGGATAGCTGCGCACCACCAGCGAATCATCCAGCGATCCCTGCATCCGCGTCAGGAATCCCTGCACCGAAGCGTCCTGCTCCGACCCGATCACCGCGATCGGGATCTGCCGTGGCGTCGGATTGGCCAGCGCGTAGGTGTACGACCCCGCGAACAACCCCGCCGCGGCCGCGACCAGCAACACGAGCACTGTCGCGGGCAGATACGGCGAGGCCCGCACCATCGCCCACCACTCGCCCGCCGTCCGCCGCCGCTCATGCTGCCCGCGCAGGTTGTCCATCCCCGCAGACTAGGTCTCACCAGCAAGAATGCCAGTTCCCCACGCCGTCGGGGGTGTTCGGGTCGCGATAATTACATAAGCAATTTAGATAAATAGGTGATACATTGCCGGTTATGGCAGCACAGCGCCGCGAGCTCGAAGCCGATGATCTCGCCCGGGTGATGGGGGCGTTCACCCGCGGGTCTATTCGGCTGCCGAGCGCGGAGAAGCACACGTTCACCACGCTGTCGGTGCTGCACACCCTGGCTCACAAAGGGGCGCAGCGGGTTTCGGCGTTGACGGTGACCGAGCAGATCACGCAGCCGGCGATCACGCAGCTGGTGAGCCGGATGGAGCGGGACGGGCTGGTCGAGCGGCGGCCGGATCCGGCGGATGGCCGGGCGGTGCTGGTCGAGATCACGGCGGCGGGGGCGCGGGTCGTGCAGACGCGGCATCGGGAGCGGGTCCGCCGGTTCACCGAGCTGGTCG
The DNA here is from genome assembly GCF_008704205.1 of Nocardia colli. GTDB lineage: Bacteria > Actinomycetota > Actinomycetes > Mycobacteriales > Mycobacteriaceae > Nocardia > Nocardia colli. The sequence goes on from NZ_VXLC01000004.1 coordinate 137,420, forward strand.
AGGCGTTGACGGACGCGGAACGGCACGCGGTCAGCGCGGCGCTGCCCGCGCTGGAGCGGATGGCCGAGCTGATGGACAACGAGCTCGTGGCGGCGGCCGAATCGGTTATCTCGGAAGGGTATTCATGACATCGCAGTTTCCGCTCGCGGCCGCACCGATTCGGATTTCCGACCAGGTGCTGGAGGATCTCGCGACGCGGCTTCGGCTCACCCGGTGGCCCGACGATGTGGACAACGACGACTGGCACTATGGCGTCAGCCGCCGATATCTGCAGGAGCTGGTCGAGTACTGGATCGACGAATATGACTGGCGCACAGCGGAATCCGCGATCAACGCCTACGCGCACTATCGGGTGGACGTCGACGGCGTGCCGATTCACTTCATGCGTAAACCGGGTGTCGGTCCCGATCCCACCCCGCTGATCCTCACCCACGGCTGGCCGTGGACCTTCTGGCACTGGGCCAAGGTGATCGACCCGCTCGCCGACCCCGCGGCGTTCGGCGGTGACCCGGCCGACGCGTTCGACGTCATCGTTCCGTCGCTGCCCGGTTTCGGCTTCTCCACGCCGCTGCCTAAGCATCCGGATATGAACTTCTGGAAGGTCGCCGATCTCTGGCACACGCTGATGACCGACACCCTCGGCTATCCGAAATACGCTGCGGCAGGCTGCGATGTCGGTGCGCTCGTCACCGGCCAGCTCGGCCACAAGTACGCCGAAGAACTGCACGGCATCCACATCGGCTCCGGCCTGAAGCTCACCCTGTTCACCGGCGATCGGGCGTGGGATCTCAGTGGGGGACAACCGATCCCGACGGGTCTGTCCGAGCCCGACTACCGGCGGTTCCTCTCCATCGAACGCCGTTTCGCCGTCCACCTCGCCGCCCACGTACTCGAACCCAGCACTCTCGCTTACGGTCTCACCGATTCGCCGGTCGGACTCCTAGCCTGGATCCTGCAACGCTGGGTCAAGTGGAGCGACAACCACGGCGATATCGAGACCGTCTTCAGCAAGGACGACCTGCTCACCCACGCCATGATCTTCTGGGCGAACAACGCCATCGGCACCTCGATCCGCTACTACGCCAACGCGAATCGCTACCCCTGGACCCCGGCGCACGATCGGGTCCCGATCATCGAGGCGCCCACCGGGATCACCTTCGTCGGTCACGAAAACCCGCCCGGCGTAACCACTCCCGAGCAACGCGTCGAGAGCTGGCTCGCCACGGACCGGGCCGGCTGGTATAACCACGTCAACCTCACCGCGCACGAGGCGGGCGGTCACTTCATTCCCTGGGAAGTCCCGGACGCCTGGATCGACGACCTGCGCCGCACTTTCCGCACCCGCCGGTCATGACGCCGTCCGGGTCTCCTCCGTGTTCTGGATGGGCAGTCGTCCGAGGTCGGGCGTCACCTCGAGCAGGCGCAGCAGCGGCGAAGTCATCGCCGTAGTCACCAAGGCCATCACGACGAGAATCGAATACAGCTGCACCCCAATCAGTCCCGTGGTCAAGCCGACATTCAGGATGATGAGCTCGGTGAGTCCGCGAGTATTCATCAGGCTCGCCAGCGCACCCGCTTCGCGCGGTTCGATTCCGTTGGCGCGGGCAGCCAGATAGGTGCCACCGAGCTTTCCGGCCAGCGCGGTCACCAGGATCGCGAGCATCTCCACGACACCGGCGCGGTCGAGTGAGCTGAGGTCCACCTGCAGGCCCGCGATGACGAAGAAGGCGGGCAGGAACACCGAACTCAGCAGTTGCGCACCGGTTTCCACGATCGGCCGGTGGGTGCGGGGGAAGATGACGCCGAACAAGAAGGCGCCGAATATCAGGTGCAGGCCGATCCATTCAGTGGCCGCGCCGCAGATCAGCGCCCCGCAGACGGCGAGGAAGATCATGGTGTTGTTGCTGGTCGCCGTAGTGGACCGGGAGGCGCGGGTGAGCAGCGGGCGGACCAGCCACCACATCGCCGCGACCAGCGGCACGAACAGCAGCAGTTTCCACTGGTTGGTCGCACCCGGCCGGGCCAGGCCGATGACGAAGGCGAGCACGGTCCAGGCCAGGATGTCGTCGATGGCCGCGCTGGCCATGCTGAGCTGCCCGATCCTGGTGCCCATCAGATCGCGTTCGATCAGGATGCGGGCCAGCACCGGGAACGCGGTGACCGCGAGCGCGCAGCCGATGAACAGCGCGAAGGTCAGCCGATTGCCCTGGTGGTATCGCGACAGCGCCGCGAGCGCGACCCCGCAGCCGAGCACGAACGGCACGAAGTAGGCCGACAGCGACACGCTGGCCACGGCGCGACGATTGCCGTTGAACGAGCTCCGATCGATCTCCAGCCCGGCGAGGAACATGAAGATCATGACGCCGACATTCGCGAACGCGCTCAGATAGGAGCGGACGTCCTGCGGAAAGACGATTCCGGATAAATGCGCCCCCAGAATTGTGGGCCCCGCAATGATTCCCGCCGCGATTTCGCCGATTACCGGCGGTTGACCGAGCCGCTGGGCCAGCCTGCCGAGCAATCGCGCGGCCACCGCGATAAGCACGAGATCTACCAGCAGGAACACCATTTGGTTACTGGGCAACGTTCGCTCCGTTCGCAATGGGCGCGCCGTGGCCCGCCCGGCTCCTCCGTCGAGCCGCGCCCGCGACCGACTCCCCGGCTATAACGATAACGTGGACAAGGTGGAACGCCGAAAATCCATTCTCGGACAATAGAACTAGTCGATCGCGGCAATATCGAGTCCGGCCGCCCGCGCCGCCGCGCGCAGGACCTCCTCGACCATTGCGGGCGTGAGCCGGCCGGTGAAGGTGTTCTGCTGACTCACGTGATAGCAGCCGAACAGGTGTAGCGGCGCGCGACCCGCGTCGGCGGGCGATAGCTCGAAGTGCGCACCGTGCCCGAACTTCGGTCGCGGCCGCGGAATGGTCCAGCCCGCGTCGGCCAGCACGGGCAGCAGCGCCTGCCAGCCGAACCCGCCGAGCACCACCACGGCGCGGACAGTCGGTGCGAGCAAAGCGAATTCGGTGGCCAGCCAGTGCCGGCAGCGGTCGCGCTCGTCCGGGGTCGGCTTGTTGTCCGGCGGCGCGCAGTGCACCGGCGCGGTGACCCGGGTGCCGAGCAGGCGCAGTCCGTCGTCGCGACTGGTGGCCGTCGGCTGGTTGGCCAGCCCGACCGCGTGCATGGCCGCGTAGAGCACGTCGCCGCTGCGGTCGCCGGTGAACATGCGGCCGGTTCGGTTGCCGCCGTGCGCGGCCGGCGCCAGCCCGACGACCAGCAACCGCGCGTCGTCCGGCCCGTACCCGGGAACCGGTCGTCCCCAATAGGTTTCGTCCCGGAACGCCGCCCGCTTTTCCCGCGCCACCTGCTCGCGCCAGGCGACGAGCCGCGGACAGGCGAAGCAGTCGGCGACCGCGGCGTCCAGCTCGGCGATGGTCCGCGCCGCGGCGCGCCGGTCCGATTCGTCGTGGATCGGACTGTCGTGCATCAGGACTCCGTTCGGGGTCTCCGGTGAGGCTGCCACCGGTCATTTGTCCAGTTCGGGACCGTCGTGAGCATGAGTAACCCGGGGGACATGTGATCGTGACCACCCGGTCTGTGTTGATAGCATGGCCTTTCCGACCGACCGGATGCGGGCCTCGCCCGAAGCTCGCTGCGCTCGCCGGGCGGGGCCGCTGCGTTCAATTGGGGGCTTCGCCCCTGATTCATCTCGAAAGAGTCTTTCCATGCAGTTTGAAATCGTCGAGCGGGACGAGACGTGGGTTGCCGGGTTGCCGGTGCGCAGCCCTAAACGTGCGCTCGGAGAGCTGCGTGATCACGACCTGGAGGCAGCCTGGGCGACCGTGCTGCACCAGGAGCTCGGTGGCCCGCTGGCCAGTGCCTATACCGACTACACCGGTGAGCTCGGCACCTACAACACGCAGATCGTCGGCTACGAGTGCGCGTCCTTCGGCGACGTCACCCGCGGCCATCTGGTCGCCCGGCTGCCGCGCGGCACCTATGCGCGGTTCTCCTCGGTCGGTAACTTCCCGCAGGTGATGACCGACCTCTGGACCCAGATCGCGTACGCCGAAGAGCACAACCAGATCAAGCGCACCTACACCGGCGACTTCGAGTGCTACCCGCACGCCTACAAGATCGAGCTCTACCTGGCGGTCGACGCCCGATGACCTATGCGATCGCAGTGCGGCACGAGGCGATTTACGGCGGCCTGGTGGTGCCCAGGGTGCGCCCGAGTTTCAAGGTCAGCAACAGCGACCTGATCGAGTTCCTCAAGGACCGGCTGCGCGACCGCAAGGGCGCCGACCGGCCGATGTTCACCGTGTACGTGCCGGATCCGGCGGGTAACTACAACGCGGTGGTGTGTTTCGAGTACCGCGAGCCCGAGGCGGTGCCGATCGGCGATGTCCTGGTGCGCGTGCCGAAGGGCGTCTACGCGCGCTTCGCGCCGAACGGGGACTATCACGATCCGGTGGAGGATGTGTGGGCTCAGGTCGACGACGCGACGGCGTCGGCCGAGATCACCCGCGCCTACCGGGAAGAGATCGAGATCTGGCAGGGGTCGGATTCGGTGGAGCTGTTCATTTCGATCTTGGTCTAGCTTGCTGTGTATTAGCTGTGCTAGAACCGACCGGTCTCTCTGGTATCTTGCTCAACCGCGAGACGGGTTCTGACCAGGGGGAATTTGCGGGTCCGCATCCAGTTTTCGGAAGATTAACCAGACGTCTGGTCAATTCTTGTCGGATGACGGATACTGCCCTAGGCAAACTCGTCCGGAAAGCAGGATTCGGGTGAAGATGTCGGCCCCGGTTCGACGACCGCGTGAGGATGCGGAGCAACGGAGTAGGAACAGTATGGCTGTCGAGGCGAGCACCGCCGCCGCGCCGATCCGGGTTGCTGGCGGCTTCGGCGGGACGGTAGCAGGTCATTTCCCGCCGTGCCCCGATTCGGAAGATCATCGTTCGGCCGATCCGGCCTGGTGGGATAATCGGTCCGGTCGGGCAATTGCCGATGAATTGCAGGGATCTCGGATTCGAGTCGAACGGCGTGGGCGCCGGGTACCGGATACCGAACCCGGAATGGTGGGGTGACGATGGATGACGGCAGCAGCCGAAAAACGCGACTCCCGTGCGCACCGGCCACGATTTTCCCGGATCGCGTGGATACACTGACGTCGCTTCGTTTCTCGGACCTGCTCACAACACCTGAGCATGAGACCATGGCGTTGGTGCCATGCCTGAGCGATTCGGCCGATGCCTGGCGTGGACACCCGTGGATAGCGTGATCGGAGACAAGGTGCCTCGGCGGACGCTCGACTCATTGGTGACCCAGGTCGCCTCCGAGCTGATGGGTGTCGACGCCACGACCATGGCCGAGGCAACCGAACGGGTCCTGGCCCAACTGGTCGAATACTTCGATGTCGACTTCAGTTATGTGCGCCACACCGACCGCGAACGCCGGGCGTCGCTGCTGATCGCCGAATGGCCGCACCGTCCGCAGGTACCCGATCCGGATCCGCTCGAGGTCGTCTACTTCGAGGGCGCCGATCCGGTGTTCCGCGCGTTCGAGCACGCGACCGAGCCGATGATCGCCCGCCCGACCCCGGAGTTCGCCGACTATCAGGAGACGATGCGCCGGGCCTCCGGCATCCCGGTTGTCACCACGGCCGCGGTGCCGCTGCTCTCCCGCGGCGAGTCGACCGGCGTGCTCGGCTTCATCAAGACCGGCGATCGGCAGTGGAGCACCCGCGAGCTGAATGTGCTCAAGGCGATCGCCGCGCTGTTCGCCCAGCTGCAGGCGCGGGTGGTCGCCGAGGAACGGCTGCGCTACATCGCGCTGCACGACGATCTCACCGGACTGGCCAACCGCCGCGCGCTGCTCGAGCACATGGACGAGCGGCTGAAACCGGGCAGTCCCGGACCGGTGGCGGCGTTCTTCCTCGACCTGGATCGGCTCAAGGCGCTCAACGACTTCCTCGGGCACACGGCTGGCGACAACTTCATTCGCACGCTGTCTTCCCGGCTGCGCGAGCATCTCGATCCGGACGACATGATCGCCCGCCTCGGCGGTGACGAGTTCGTCATCGTGCCGGCCAAGCCGATGGACGCGGTCGCGGCCGAGGAGGAGGGCACCCGGATCCAGCAGCTCATCGGCCGCCGGGTCACCGTCGGCGGGGAATCGGTGAGCCGCGCGGCCAGCATCGGTGTCGCGGTCGGCATTCCCGGCGAAACCACGGTCGCCGACGTACTGCGCCGGGCCGACCATGCGCTGCTCTCGGCCAAATCGGGCGGCGGCAACGGCGTCGCCGTGTTCACCGACGCGATGCGCGCGCAGTTCGAACTGCAAGACGACGTCGAGCTCAACCTGCGCGGTGCGGTGTCCGACGGCTCGCTGCTGCTGCACTATCAGCCGGAGGTCGATCTGCGCACCGGCCGGATCGTCGCGCTGGAGGCGCTGGTCCGCTGGCTGCATCCGACCAGAGGCCTGCTGCCGCCTGCCGCGTTCGTCACCGTGGCCGAGGCGACCAACCTGGCCGGTGAGCTCGGGCGCTGGGTGATCAGATCGGCCTGCGCGCAGTTCGCCGAGTGGCGCCGACGCGGCCTGGCCGCGAATGTGGTGATGCGGATCAATGTTTCGCCGGTGCAGCTGGTCAGCCTCGACTTCGTGGAACGGATCGAGGACATTTTGCGGCTGTTCGGTATCGACGGCAGCTCGATCTGCCTGGAGATCACCGAGCACGTGGTCGTGCAGGACCTGGCCCGCACCCAGGTCACGTTGCGCGGGCTCAAGCGGATGGGCGTGCAGATCGCGATCGACGATTTCGGCACCGGCTACAGCTCGCTGTCGCACCTCAAGGCGCTCCCGGTCGACGCGGTGAAGATCGACCGCGGCTTCGTGCAGCGCCTCGGCGCCAGCACCGACGATCTCGCGATCGTGAAATCCATTATCGGACTTGCCGGTTCGTTCGGCCTCGGGGTGGTCGGCGAGGGCGTCGAGACCGCGGTCGCCGCGCGCACCCTGGTCGGCCTCGGTTGCTATCGGGCGCAAGGCTTCTTGATCGCCCGGCCGATGCCGGCCGACGAAGTGGAAGCGCATCTGGCGGTGGGGCGTATCCCGCTGGATCTCGATCTGCCCCGGGCGAGCCGCGGTACTGCGGGGATATGACCGCTGGCCGCGGGACCGAACGTCAACTGTCCGAACAGGATTGGTTGCTGATCGAGACCTTGGGCCGGACGCCCGATGGGGCGGGTGCCGAGCCGACCCTGGTGGCCGACGGGGCGAAGATCAAGGACTGGGCCAGCCTGGTGCGGGTCCGCCGGGATCTGCATGCCGCCGCGCCGCAACGGATCGCCGAGGCGGTGCAGCAGTGTGTCGTGACCGCGGAGCCGGTGCACCATGGCGAGATCGGGCTTGTCGTGGTCGGCATCCCCGTCCGGTGCGCGTTCGGCGAGGTGCACGGCGTGCAGGTGTGGGTGGCCGCCGACGATGCGCCCCCGCCGCCGCGTCCGCGGGCCGGGGCGTGGGACTGGCAGGCCGACACCGAATTGGCGCATCACGGACCGGGTTTGGAGGAATTGATCTTCGCCCGCGCGCCGGAGGACGTTCGGGTGATCCGGACGCCACCGGAAGCCTTCGGCCGGATGGTGCGTTTCGACGGGCGGGTCGACTACTTCGAGATGGTCGGCGCGTTCGAGGGCCGGCACCAGAGCCAGGTCGACATGATCGGCGACGACGGTCGCGTGCGCTGCTTCCAGATGGTGACCAGGGCCGATCCGGTCGCCCGCCGGATCAGGGCGGTGATGCGCGAATGCGCCGACGCGGCGGCGGCCCGGCCCGAGGTCGACCTGGCCATGGTGCGTGCGGTGTCGCAGCGGATCCAGGACGGCGTCGGCTTCGTCGGGCTGAACTCCTTTCTCATCTACGAGTGGATCCGCACGCCGGCCCCGCCGCTGGACCGCTGGGCCGTCGAACGTCCGACCGTGCATCCCGACGATCTCGATGACTTCCGTTCCGCCTGCACCGATCTGCTCGCGGACGACGCGACCGCCGAACAGCTGCGCTTTCGCGTGCGCTTCACCGATACCGGCTGGATTCCGGTGCGCGCCGAGCTGTCGCCGGTGCCCGTCGAGCGCGGGCACGGGCTGATCCGGGTGTGGCCGGAAGCGCCCTGAAAAGCGGGTTCGCCGGGTCTTTCACGGCTGTTCATGTCGAGTTGGGCGCACCGGTCCCGAAGATAACCCGACTGGCTGCACCATCGGCGAGGTGCGCATAGTTCAGCTTGCGAACTTCTACGGCCCGCGTTCGGGCGGGTTGCGCACTGCCTTGCACCACCTCGGCGAGGGATATGTGTCGGCCGGCCACGAAGTGGTGCTCATCGTGCCGGGTGCGCGCCGCTCGGAGGAGATTCTGCCTACCGGCGTTGTCCGAATAACCCTGCCCGCCTTGGCGATTCCGTGGACCGGCGGTTATCGCGCGGCCGATCCGCGCCGGGTGGCCGACGTGCTCACCGGGCTGCGCCCCGACGTGCTCGAGGTCTCCGACCGGCTGACCCTGCGCGGATTCGGCCGCTGGGCCCGCCGGCGCGACGTGGCCGGGGTGATGATCTCGCACGAACGACTGGATCGGCTGCTCGGTCAGTTCATGCCGCGGCCGGCGGCCCGGCGCTGCGCCGACGTGGCGAACGGGCGCACCGCCGCCGATTACGACATCGTGGTCTGCACTACCGAATTCGCGCGCGAGGAGTTCCTGCGGATCGACGCGCCGAACGTCGAGCTGGTGCCGCTCGGCGTCGACCTGGAGCTGTTCAGCCCGCGCCGGCGCGACGGCAGGCTGCGCGCCGACCTCGGTGTGCCCGGACATCCGCTGCTCGTGCATTGCGGCAGGCTGTCGGTGGAGAAGCGGGTGGAGCGCAGCATCGAGGCGGTCGCGGCATTACGCAAGGCGGGCACCGAGGTTCGGCTGGTCGTCGCCGGTGACGGGCCGCGCCGCGAGGCGCTGGAGCGCCGGGCGCGCGCACTGCCCGCGCTGGCCGACGGACTTCCCGCCGTGCACTTCACCGGCTTCATCTCCGAGCGCGCGATGGTGGCGAAACTCCTTGCCACTGCCGATGTTTCGCTGGCGCCCGGACCGCACGAGACGTTCGGCCTGGCCGCGCTGGAGGCGCTCGCGGCGGGTACCCCGGTGGTGGCCAGCCGTTCCTCGGCGCTCAAGGACATCGTGACCGCCGAGTGCGGTGCGGTTGCCGAGGACCGCGGCTCCGCGTTCGCGCAGGCCGTCACCGACGTGCTCGCCCTGCCGACGGTCGGCCGCCGGCGCGCCGCGCGCAGCCGCGCCGAGCAATACACCTGGCCCCGGGCGGTCGCCGGAATGCTCGCCGTACTGGGCCGTTGAGCCGTGCCCAAGTACCCTGCGGTGAGCCGATTCGAGCAATTCGAGATGGGGATGCGCAGTGCGAGGTAATGGGCGACCGGGCCGCAATACAGTGCGAGACGCAAAGGTGCTGATCACCGGCGCGGCCAGCGGAATAGGCCGGGCCACCGCGGTGGCCGCCGCGAAGGCGGGCGGGCAGCTGGTGCTCACCGACATCAATGCCGCCGGGCTGGACGAGACGGTGGCCGACATCCGCCGCGACGGCGGCGTGGTGCTGGTCGCGCAGGCCTTCGACATCACCGACTTCGACGCCGTCACCGCGTTCGCCGAGAAGGTGCACGACGCGCACGGCAGCCTCGACATCGTGATGAACGTCGCGGGCACCTCGGCCTGGGGCACCGTGGAGAACCTGGAGCACAAGCACTGGCGGCGGATGGTCGACGTCAACCTGATGGGCCCGATCCACGTGATCGAGAACTTCGTGCCGCCGATGGTGCGCGCGGGCAAGGGCGGGTCGCTGGTCAACGTCTCCTCGGCGGCCGGACTGCTCGCCCTGCCCTGGCACGCGGCCTACAGCGCGAGCAAGTACGGCATCCGCGGCGTGTCCGAGGTGCTGCGGTTCGACCTGGACCAGCACGGCATCTCGGTGCACCTGGTGGTGCCCGGCGCGGTGGACACCCCGCTGGTGCACAGCGTCGAGCTGGTCGGCGTCGATCGGGAGTCGCCGAGGATCCAGCGGCTCACCCAGTCGTTCACCAAGCGCGCGGTGTCGCCGGAGCATGTGGCGTCCGCGATCCTGCGCGGCGTCGCCCGCAACCGGTTCCTGATCTATACGTCCTTCGACATCCGGTTCGGCTACTGGTGGGCGCGAAAGTTCGCGCTGCCCTACGAGATCGTGATGCGCCGCGCCTCCGCCCGGTTCAGCCGGTTGCTGGCCGCGCAGAACAGTTGAGCTGCACGTCGAGCACGCGCGCGCCGGGACCTTCGGTGCCGAGCCGGTCGTGTTCGTTGACCAATTTGCAGCTGCCCAGCGACAGGCAGCCGCAGCCGATGCAGCCGGTCAGGTTGTCGCGCAAGCGAATCAGTTGAGTGATGCGGTCGTCGAGGTCCGCGCGCCAGGTGGTGGACAGCGTCTCCCAGTCGCGGCGGGTGGGGTTGCGGCCTTCCGGGAGCTGATCGAGGGCGTCGCGAATTTCACTGAGCGGTATGCCGACCCGCTGCGAGATCCGGATGAAGGCGACCCGCCGTAATGTCTCGCGCGCATATCTGCGTTGATTCCCGCTGGTCCGGCGGCTGCTGATGAGTCCTTCGCGTTCGTAGAAGTGCAACGCGGAAACTGCTACTCCGCTACGCTCGGAAAGCTGCCCGGGGGTCAGCTCCTTCGCTCGCCAATCGGCTGTCGACATGCACGCTCCTCCATTCCCCTCAACAATACTTGAGGTTAGGGTGAGCTGGGGGAGAAACGGACCGCTTCGGCAAGTCGCCTGAGTCCGGGCAGCGAGCCACCTCACACACGGCAAGACGGCAACGAAGGCCCGAATTACGTGCTCTTGTGGCCGCGGCGAACTACGGTCTGAGCATGGGAGCAGACGCTGTGCCCGCGCGGCACGGAGAGGACTCGGACGCGGACGGGCTGGACCCCGACAGTCCGGGCACGCGGTTGACGGTGACCTCCGAGGTCGGCACGCTGCGCACGGTGCTGCTGCATCGGCCGGGCGACGAACTGCGCAGGCTCACCCCGCGCAACAACGATCAGCTGCTGTTCGACGGCATTCCCTGGGTGGAGCGGGCGCAACAAGAGCACGACGCGTTCACCGGGGTGCTGCGGGATCGCGGCGTCGAGGTGCTGCTGCTGGCCGACCTGCTCGCCGAGACCCTCGCGGTCAGCGGGGCGGCGCGGATCCAGGGCATTTCCGCCGCGGTGGACGCGCGCAGGCTCGGGCATTCGCTGGCCGACCAGCTCGCCGCGTTCCTGCGCGGCGTCCGGGCCAGGGACCTGGCCAACATCCTGATGGCCGGCATGACCTTCGACGAGCTGCCGTTCGGGCCGGATGCCACCTCGCTGGTGCGGCGGATGCACCACGGCGCGGATTTCGTCATCGATCCGCTGCCCAATCTGCTGTTCACCAGGGATTCCTCGTTCTGGATCGGGCCGAGGGTGGCGATCACCTCGCTGGCGCTGCCCGCGCGGATCCGGGAGACCTCGCTCACCGACCTGATCTACGCCTTCCATCCGCGCTTCCTCGGGGTGCGCCGCGCCTACGAATCGCATACCGCGCCGATCGAGGGCGGCGATGTGCTGCTGCTCGCGCCCGGCGTGGTCGCGGTCGGCGTGGGCGAACGCACCTCGCCCGCGGGCGCGGAAGCGTTGGCGCGCAGCCTGTTCGACGACGATCTCGCGCACACCGTGCTGGTCGTCCCGATCGCGCAGAACCGGGCGACCATGCACCTGGACACCGTCTGCACGATGGTCGACAGCGACGCACTGGTGATGTACCCGGCGGTGCGGGACTCGTTGTGCGCGTTCACCATCGAACGCGAGGACGACTACAGCGCGCGCAACGGCGACGGCAAGGTGGCGATGAGCGGGCCCGATCCGTTCCTGGTCGCTGCCGCCAAGGCGATGGGCATCGACAAGCTCCGGGTGATCGACACCGGGCTGGACGGCGTCACCGCCGAACGCGAGCAGTGGGACGACGGCAACAACACGCTGGCGCTCGCGCCGGGCGTGGTCGCCGCCTACGAGCGCAACGAGATGACCAACGCGCGCCTGGAGGACGCCGGCATCGAGGTGCTGCGCATTCCCGGCTCCGAATTGGGTTCCGGTAGAGGCGGACCCCGCTGCCTGTCCTGTCCACTCTCCCGGGATGAGTTGTGATCCAGTCATGTTCAACATCACCGTGTCGCACGAGTCGGCCGTCCCGCCCTACGAGCAGTTACGCATGGGGATCATCGCCAAGGTGCGCTCCGGTGAGCTGACCGCGGGCACCAAGATCCCCACCGTGCGCGCGCTCGCCGCGCAACTCGGCCTTGCCCCGAATACGGTGGCCCGCGCCTATCGCGAGCTGGAAGCCGACGGCGTGGTCGAAACCCGGGGCAGGCAAGGCTCGTTCATCGCCTCCTCCGGCGACCCGACCCGTGATGTCGCGGGTCGCGCCGCCACGGCCTACGTCGCCACGGTCCGTCGGCTCGGACTCGACGACGCGGCCGCGCTGCGTTATGTCAAAGCGGCGCTGGAGGGTTAGCGCCAGCTGGGTAGCCAGAGGTGGTCGTGCCAGTTGCCCGGCGTGATCGGCAGTGCGGTGAGGATCGGCCAGAGCCAGATGAAGTTGGCGATCACGAGGGCGAGATAGAGGCAGACCGCGAGCAGGCCGAGGGCGTGGCGTTCGTCCGGCGAGACCGGTAGATAGGTGCCGACGGGGCTGCGCGGCACGGCTATTCGGCGCGAGGGGCCGAGGATGTCGCCGAGCACCAGGGCCATGCCCATCACCAGGAACGGCGCGAGGGCGACGGCGTAGAAGTAGTACATCTGCCGGTCGAGGGTCAGGAACCAGGGCAGCAGGGCCGCGCCGTAACCGACCAGCACCGCGGCGTAGCGCCAGTCGCGGCGAACCACGGTGCGCCACAACATCCAGCCGATCACCGGGAAGGCGAGCCACCAGATCGCGGGGGTGCCGATCAGCATGACCGCCTTGACGCATTGGGTCTGGCCGCAGCCGCTGACCCCGTTGTCGGCGTAGTAGTAGAGCATCGGCCGCAGACCCATCGGCCAGGTCCACGGCTTGGACTCCCACGGGTGGTGGTTGCCCGCCGAATTGGTCAAGCCCTCATGGAATTCCAGTGCCCTGGCGCTGAAATACCAGAGCGAGCGCAACGCGTCGGGGACCCAGCTGAAATAGCCGCCGGTGCCGATCGGTTCCGTCGGAGCGGACGGGTTGCCGACCATGTACCGATCGATGCCGGTTTCGCTGGCGAACCAGGCCCAGTAGGTGGCGAGATACACCCCGATCGGAATCAGCACCAGCGCGTACAGCGCGGGCCCGACATCGCGGATCCCGGTGCCGAACCACGGATTGCGCACCCCGTAGGCCCGCCGCGCCGCCACGTCGAAACAGACGCTGAGCAGGCCGAAGGCGACGATGAAGTAGACGCCGGACCATTTTGTCCCGCAGGCCAATCCGAGCAGGATGCCCGCGCCGAACCGCCACCAGCGGACCCCTAGCCGAGGGCCCCACGGGGTTTCGCCGATCCGGCCTTCCGTGTCGGCCCGCGCCATCCTGGCCCGCACCTCGTCCCGGTCGACGATCAGGCAGCCGAAGGCCGCGGTGGCGAAGAACGCCAGGAAGATATCGAGCATGCCGATGCGCGAGGAGACGAAGGTGGTGCCGTCGGCGATCAGCAGGATGCCCGCGATCGCGCCGATCAACGTCGACCGGGCCAGGCGCCGCACGATCCGGATGACCAGCAGGATCATGATGGTGCCTGCCATCGCGGAGGCGAAGCGCCAGCCCCAGCCGTTGTAGCCGAACATCGCCTCGCCGATCGCGATGAGCTGCTTGCCGACCGGCGGATGCACCACCAGCCCGTAGCCGGGGTTGTCCTCCACCCCGCCGCCGTTGAGCATCTGCCAGCCCTGCGGCGCGTAGTGCTTCTCGTCGAAGACCGGGGTGCCCGCGTCGGTCGGGTAGTTGAGCATGGTGAACCGCGTCACCGCGGCGATCGCGGTCAGGAACGCGGTGACGAGCCAGCCGCGCAGCGTATCGGTCGGGCCGAAATCGGGGGCCGGCCGCCGCGGCGCGGGGCTCGACCAGGAGGGCACGGCCCCGAACGGAGCGTTTGCGCGCTGGTCGGTCACCTGTGTCACGTACCGATCGTATGCTGTGCGGGCCGTGAGGTCCCGCAGCGGTGAGCCGTCGATCGCGCCACGGCCGCAGGTTCGCCGCGCCCCGCATGTCTTAGGCTGCGAAGGTTCGGCAGGCGCCGGGCGTGGTCGGTCGAGACAGGAGTGCGGTGACGGACGAGGCGACAGGGCCGGGCAGGCTGGTGCTCGCGGCGACGCCGATGGGTGACATCGGGGACGCCTCGCAGCGGCTGCGCGACGCGCTCGGGTCGGCCGACATCGTCGCGGCGGAGGACACGCGGCGGACGAAGTCACTCGCGAAGTCGCTGGGGGTGGAGATCACCGGACGGGTGGTCAGCTTCTACGACCACGTGGAGATCGCGCGGATTCCGGCGTTGCTCGCCGACATCGCGGCCGGGCACACGGTGCTGCTGGTGACCGACGCTGGCATGCCGTCGGTCAGCGACCCTGGCTATCGATTGGTCGCGGCCTGCGCGGAGCGGGACCTTCCGGTGACCTGCCTGCCGGGGCCGTCCGCGGTCACCACGGCGCTCGCGCTGTCCGCCATTCCGGTGGAACGGTTCTGCTTCGACGGCTTCGCGCCGCGCAAGGGCGGCCAGCGCCGGGAGTGGTTGCGCACCTTGGCCACCGAGCCGCGCGCCTGCGTCTTCTTCGAGGCGCCGCACCGGCTCGCCGACTGCCTGGCCGACGCGGTCACCGTGCTCGGCCCGGATCGCCGCGCCGCCGTCTGCCGCGAACTGACCAAGACCTACGAGGAGGTCATCCGCGGCACCCTCGCCGAGGTCGCGGCCTGGGCCGTCGACGGCGCCCGCGGCGAGATCACCGTCGTTCTCGAAGGCGCACAACCGAAGTCCGCCGATCCGGCCGACCTGGTCGACCTGGTCGAGGCGCTGACCGCGGAAGGCATCCGGCTCAAGGACGCGTGCGCGCAGATCGCCGGCGAGCACGGCGCCTCCCGCAACGAGCTCTACGACGCGGTGCTGATCGCCCGCCGCGAAGTCGAAGACTGAACTCCGCCTACGGGTTTGTGCAACGAGACAAGATCGCGAGCAAAATTCCGGCGGCCGCACAAGGGTCGGGGGATTTGCGGAATTCGCACTGCACGGTCGGTACGTTAGCGTCGGCGCCGACGCCGGATTCGGTGCGTGGGGAGGATATTCGGATGGCGATTCACCATGTCGTAGTCAACAGCGCACTGGCAGTTGGCGTCGCGCTCACCCTGGTCACCGGTGCCGGCGCGGCAGGGGCCGAGGAAACCGCCGGCGCGCAATGCGGTGGATGGACTGCCTCGCCCGTGTCGTCCGGCTTCGGCGTGCTCGAGAACCTGGCCTTCGACGGACACGGTGGCCTGCTGCTCTCCGAATTGTCCGTGTCCGGCGGCGCGGGCGCGCTGCGCCGCCTGCACCCGGACGGATCGCGGGAAGTACTGGCGCAGGTCGGTGCTCCGGGCGGCATCGTGGTGGCGGGCGACACCGCGTATTTCGTGGACAGTGGCGCGGTGAGCAGCGGGTTGGCCGGACGGGCCGACGGGACGATCGACGCGCTCGACCTCACCGAGCGCACGGTCTCTCCCGTGGCGACCGGTTTGACCACGCCGAACGGTTTGGCGCGGCTGCCCGATGGCAGTTTCGTGGTCAGCCGTGACCTGGGCTCACCGACCACACTCACCCGGGTCGCCGCGGACGGATCCGGCGCACACCCGTTCCTCCCGGAATTGACCTCGACGAACGGGTTGGCCTATGACGCGAACCGGCGAAAATTGTTCGTCTCCACCACCTTTGATCCGACCACGACCCTCGCCGCGATCGATGTCGCACAGCCCGATGCCGCGCCGGCCCGAATCACCATCCCTGGCTACGGCCCACTCAACTCGGCCGACGATCTCACCGTCGGCCCGGACGGCGACGTCTATCTCGCATTGAACGTCGCGGGCCGCGTTGTCCGGGTGGACCCGGACACCGGCCGCTCCTGTGTGGTCGCCGACGGTATTCCGTTTGTCACCTCGGCCCGTTTCGGTGCGGGTCCGGGCTGGGATTCGCGCTCGGTCTACGTCACCAGCTTTCTCGGTACCGTCACCCGGTTGACGCCGTCGGCCTGACCGATGCGCGCACCGCGGCGACGCGGCATGATCGTCCTATGACCTCTCTCGAAAGCAAGGCCAAGGCCTTCCTCGCACTGCACCGTCCCGGTGATCCCGCCGTGCTGCCCACCGTGTGGGACGCGTGGTCGGCGAAGGTCGCGGTGGACGCCGGGTTCGCGGCGCTCACCGTGGGCAGTCATCCGGTCGCCGACTCGATCGGCCGCGCCGACGGCGAAGGCATGACGTTCGCCGAATTGCTCACCCGGGTCCGGCAGATCACCGAGGCCGTCGAGGTCCCGGTGTCGGTCGACATCGAATCGGGCTACGGCCTCGAGCCGGCCCAACTGATCGAGGGGCTGCTGGAGGTGGGCGCGGTCGGCCTCAACATCGAGGACACCGTGCACAGCGAGGGCAAGCGGCTGCGCGCGCCGCAGGAGCACGCCGACCTGGTGCACGGCCTGCGGCAGTTCGCCGACGCCGCCGGGGTGCACGTGGTGGTCAACGCCAGGACCGATCTGTTCCTGCGCGAGGACGGTGACGAGGCAGATCGCGTCGACCGCGCCATCGAGCGTCTCGGTCTCGCGGCTGCCGCCGGCGCCGACGTACTGTTCCCGGCAGGCGCGCAGGACGACGCCGCGGTGCGCAGGCTGACCAGCGAACTGTCGCTGCCGATCAGCATGGTCGGGCTCCCGGACAAGTCGGACAAGGCGCTGCTCGCCGATCAGGGCGTGGCCCGGATCAGCTTCGGTCCGTTCCTGCAGCGCGCGCTCACCGCGGAGATCGAACGCCTGCTCGGCCGCTGGAAGTAGCCGATGTGCCGGGCGATTCGCCGATGCGGATCGCCCGGGGCATGAATATCGAAGCGGGGGAACGCTTTCAGGCGGTCAGGCCGAGCGTCTGGTTGACGAACTGGACGAACAGGGGCGCCAGGGCCGGGACGCGAGCGGGGCCGTCGGACACGATGACTCGGCGGGTGCGCTCGCCGATCGCGTCCGGGATCAGGGCGATCAGCTCGTCCGATACCTCCGGCAGGTGCGGATCCGCTTGCCGCGCTTGGTCGTAGAAGTAGCGGTACAGCAGGGCGAAGCGGTCGACGGCCAGGTCGCGGTAGTCGACCGCGGCCTGGTTCACCTTGAACGACTCGACCAGGATCAGGCGGGCGAAATCCGGTTCGGCGGCGACGGTTTCGCAGAACGTGCCGACGATCGACTCGATCATGGCGGCCACCCCGGCCGCCGGGGCGAGCTGCGCCAGCTCCTCGGTGATCCGGGCCTCCACGATATCGACGCCGGTATGCACCGCCTCGACGAAACACTCTTCCTTGTTCGCGAAGTGCTCATAGAAGGTGCTGCGCGAGACCCGTGCTCGGGCAACGATATCGGTGAGCGTGGTCGCGGAATACCCCGCGCTGTCGACGCATTGGACCATCGCCTCGATGAGCCGCCCGCGCTGCGAGACCAGAACGGCGTCGCGCGCCGCCCGATGCCGGTCGGCGAAGCTGTTCTGCGGCACGGGCGTCGAGTCGGTCGCCTGTTGTCGGCGCATGGGTGCTCTCCCTGTTCGGCGAACATGAGTATTCGTAACCCAGCATTATGCGACTGCGCGCCAGGGGATTACGCGTCGGTGCCCATGTTCGCCGATTCGGGAGGGGTCAGTCCTTGGGCTCGATGTACTTGGGGTACACCGGTTCCGGTGCGGGCAGCAGCACGCCCGGCACGATCGGCGTCGCGATATCGGCGAACGTGCGCTCCTGCTGACCGAGCTGATCGAGGATCTTGCTCGCCGAAGCCGGCATCACCGGCTGCACCAGGATCGCGACGATCCGCAGCACCTCGAGCGTCACGTACAGCACCGTCGCCTCGCGCGCCAGATCCTCCGGCGTGCCGGACTTTGCCAGCGCCCACGGCGCCTGCGCGGAGAAGTACTTGTTCGTCTCGCCGAGGGTCAGCCAGATCGCCTCCAGCGCGAGATGCATTTGCTGCGCGTCGAATTCGGCGCGGCAGCGGTCGAGCAGCCCGTTGGTCAGATCCAGCAGCTTGCGGTCCGCGTCGGTGAATTCACCCGGCGTCGGCACCACGCCGCCGCAGTCGCGCGCGACCAGCTTGGTGCTGCGCTGGACCAGGTTGCCGAACTCGTTGGCCAGGTCGGAGTTGATCCGGCCGACGATCGCGTCGTGGCTGTAGCTGCCGTCCTGCCCGTAGGAGATCTCGCGCAGCAGGAAGAAGCGCACCGCGTCGACGCCGTAGGTCTCGACCAGCTCCAGCGGGTCGACCACGTTGCCGACCGACTTGGACATCTTCTCGCCCTTGTTGTACAGGAACCCGTGCACGAACACGCGTTTCGGCACCTCGACGCCCACCGACAGCAGGAACGCCGGCCAGTACACGGTGTGGAACCTGGTGATGTCCTTGCCGATGATGTGCACGTCGGCGGGCCAGAACTTCTGGAACGCAGCCGATTCCGTGTCCGGGTAGCCGACGCCGGTGATGTAGTTGGTGAGCGCGTCCACCCACACGTACATCACGTGATCGGGATGGCCCGGCACCGGCACACCCCAGTCGAAGGTGGTGCGCGAGATGGACAGATCCTTCAGCCCGGCCTTGACGTAGCTGACGATTTCATTGCGACGCGTTGCGGGCGCGATGAATTCGGGATGCTCCTCGTACAGCGCGAGCAGCTTGTCCTGGTACGCGGAGAGCTTGAAGAAGAAGTTCGACTCCTCGGTCCAGGTGACCGGCGTCTTCGACTCGGTGGAGATCCGGCTGCCGTCCTCCAGCAGCGTGGTCTCCTCCTCGGTGTAGAAGGCCTCGTCGCGCACCGAGTACCAGCCCGAGTAGTTGCCGAGATAGATGTCGCCGTTGGCGAGCATCCGCTCCCACAGCGCGACGCTGGCCGCCTGGTGGTCCTCGTCGGTGGTCCGGATGAACCGGTCGTAGGAAATGTCCAGGGTCTTGTCCAGCGCCTCGAACACGTCCGAGTTGCGGCTGGCGAGCTCCTCCACCGGGACCCCCGCGGCCGCGGCGGCCTGCTGCATCTTCTGACCGTGCTCGTCGGTGCCCGTCATGAAGAAGACGTCGAACCCGTCGAGCCGCTTGAACCGGGCGATGGCGTCGGCCGAGATGTACTCGTACGCATGCCCGATGTGCGGCGCACCGTTCGGGTAGGCGATGGCCGTGGTGATATAGAAGGCGGGGCGGTCAGCTGCGCTCATGCCTGCACCTCGCTGACGCTCGGTTCCGGCATGACCGCATGGGCGGCTGTGTTGATGGTTCGCTCGCTTCGCTCGCTCATGGTGTGTCTACTGTAATGGCCGTGGTTTCCTACACTCACGCGAATATCCCCGCTGCCGGTTCCCCCGTGTCCTGCGGCGGTTTTCGATGAGTAACAAGCGCCCCGCGCCCGCGCTGCCGGAGCCCCTCGCTCCGATCATCGACGCGCACACCCACCTCGACGCCTGCGGCGCGACGGACGCGGCGTCCACCGCCGTGATCGTCGACCGTGCCGCGTCGGTGGGCGTCGGCCAGGTGGTCACCGTGGCCGACGACCTCGCCGCCGCGCAGTGGGCCGTCCAGGCCGCGCACTGGGACCCTCGCGTCTACGCCGCCGTCGCCCTGCACCCGACCCGGGCCAACGCGCTGGACGACGCGGCGAAGGCCGAACTCGAACGGCTCGGCGCCGACCCGCGGGTGGTCGCGATCGGCGAGACCGGCCTGGACTACTACTGGCCCGGCAAGCTGGATGGCTGCGCCGACATCGAGACCCAGGTCGAGGGCTTCCGCTGGCACATCGACCTGGCGAAGCGGCTGCGCAAGCCGCTGATGATCCACAACCGCGAGGCCGACCACGATTTGCTGACCGTGCTGCTGGACGAGGGCGCACCGGACACGGTCATCTTCCACTGCTTCTCCTCGGACACGAACATGGCGCTGGCCTGCGTCGCCGAGGGTTATGTGCTGAGTTTTTCCGGCACCGTGAGTTTCAAGAATGCGCACGAGTTGCGCGAGGCCGCGAAAGTCGTGCCGGACGAGCTGATTCTGGTCGAAACGGACGCGCCGTATTTGACCCCGCACCCATTCCGTGGTGCGCCCAACGAACCGTATTGCCTGCCGTACACCGTTCGCGCATTAGCCGAACTACGCGAACAGGACGCGGCCGAATTGGCGAAGATCACCACGGCGAACGCGCGCCGCGTGTACGGAATCTGAGCAAAGGGCTATTTTCCGGCTATTCGAGTACCCGCAAGGGGGCTGGATATACCCGGTGTGTCTTAGGTCACATCGATAGGCATATATCGTGATCAACCTGCGGCAGCGATATCTGTTCGTGATATTGAAAGACCCAGCTGAAGCAAGTGAAGGTTGTCTACCCCCAAACCCCTCGTTATCGTACTGTGACCATGTCCCCATTCACGCGAATCAACCAGTCACGATCGCCGCTGCTGTACGCGGCGGTCGGCGCGCTGTTGATGACGCTGATCGTCGGCGCAGGCTTGGCGATCGTGAACCGCAAGACGGTGACCGTCGTCGTCGACGGTGAGAAGCGGGTCGAGACGACGATGTCGCTCGACGTCCGCGGCGTCTTGCGGACGGCCGGCTTCGCCGTGACCGAGCGCGACCGGGTCGCCCCCGCGCTGGCCGCGAAGATCGGCGACGGCGCGACCATCACGCTCAACCGGGCGCGCGAGGTCCAGCTGATGGTCGACGGCCAGGCGCGCAAGGTGTGGACCACCGGGCTCACCGCCGGCGAGGCGCTCGAGCAGCTGAGCCTGCCCAAAGAGGTGTACGTCTCGCCGAAGCGGGACGAGAAGCTGCCGCTGGAGGGCGCCGCGCTGAATGTCGCGACGCCGCGGTCGGTCTCGCTGCTGGACGGCATCGGTGCTCCGGTCGACGTACGACTCGCCGCGCCGACGGTCGGTGAACTCCTTGCGGTGGCGGGTATTCCGCTGATCGAGCAGGACACCGTCGAGCCCGCCGCGACCACCCCGCTCACCGATGGTGTGCGAATCACGGTGACCCGCAAGCGAATCGAGAACCGGACCGAGACGCTGCCGCTCGACCCGCCGGAGAACGTGATCGAAGACCCGGAGATGAACATGAGCCGCTCGGTGGTGGAAACCCAGGGCGCGCCCGGCGTCCAGGACGTCACCTTCGCGGTCACCATGGTCAACGGCGCCGAGGTGGACCGCAAGCCGATCGCCTCGAACGTCACCGTCACCGCGCAGCCGAAGACCGTGCGCAAGGGCGCCAAGCCGGGCACCGAGGTGCCGCCGGTGCGCGACGGCTCGACCTGGGACGCGCTGGCCCGCTGCGAATCCACCGGCAACTGGAACATCAACAACGGCAACGGTTACTACGGCGGCATCCAGTTCGACCAGGGCACCTGGGAACGCCAGGGCGGACTGAAGTACGCACCCCGCGCCGACCTGGCCACCCGCGAAGAGCAGATCGCCATCGCCGAGATCACCCGCGCCCGCCAGGGCTGGGGCGCGTGGCCCGCCTGCACCAGCCGCCTCGGCATCAGCTGACCGCGCAGCCGCACTACTTCTGACTCCCCGCACCGAAAATCGCATGCAATTTTCGGTGCGGTGCATCAGAAGGCGTGCGGCTGTTGAAGGTGAGCGTGTTACCGGCTGGCACCCCTCGGTGTTGCCTGCGATTCGCCGGGTCGTCACGGTGAGCTGGCAGTATTCGCTGATCTGTACACTCGTCCAGGTTTGTGACGGTGTGGGTCGGGTCAGTGAGGTGTGGTCGATGAGGGTTGTTCAGGGGTTCCGGCGCGCGGTGGCGGTGGCCACGTTGTCGGCGAGTGCCGCGTTGTTCGTGAATGTCGCGCCGGCGCAGGCGGAAACTCCGGGGTCGCTGATCTCCATCGCGGCCCAGCCGGACGGCTGGCACGGGGTATCGGGCGGCTCGGTGCTCGAGTATTGGATGCGCGGCTCGGACGGCACCCCTCGGCCGGCCAGCGGGGCGCTGTTCGTCCCGCAGGGCACGCCGTCCGCGGGCGGATGGCCGGTCATCGCCTACGACCACGGCACCAGCGGCCTCGGCGCGGGCTGCGGCGGCCAGTCCGCGCCGGAAAGCCATCCGTACCAACAGATTCGGTCCAAAGAGGATCAGCTGATCCAGAACCTGCTCGCGCAGGGCTTCGCCGTGGTCGCCCCCGACTACCTCGGCCTCGGCCGCTTCGACACCGGCCCGCACCCGTACCTGGAGATCGCCACCGAGGCGACCGCCACCATCGATCTGCTGCGCGCCGCCCGCGCCACCAACCCGGACCTCTCGCGCACCTGGGCCGTGCTCGGGGTATCGCAGGGCGGCCAGGCCGCGCTCGGCACCGGCCACCGGCAGGCCGTCGACGCGCCCGACCTCGACTTCCGCGGCACCATCGCGATCGACCCGGAATCGGACGTGGAGAAGATCCTGCCGCTGGCCGGGCCGATCATCCCCACGATCCCCGGCAACGACGGGGCGCTGAGCTTCTTCGTCAGCATCCTGGCCGGCCTGCGCGCGGCCCGCCCCGATGTGCAGGTCGACCAGTACCTCACCCCGCAGGGCCGCGCGGTCCTGGACAGCGTCGGCACGCTGTGCCTGGACGGCATCATCGACCGCGTGCACGGCCTCGGCGTCGGCGACCTGCTCGCCCGGCCGCTCGGTCAGGAGCCCATCCGCTCGGCCCTCGACCAGTACCTCACCGTGCCGACCTCCGGCTACAACGCGCCGATCCTGTTGCTGCTCAACGCCACCGACACCACCGTCCCGTCGCCGCTGCACGCCGCGCTCGCCGCGCAGCTCGCCGCGAACGGCGTCGACTTCCGCACGGTCACCGGCACCGGCAAGCACACCCAGCTCAACGCCCCGATGCAGGCGGCCATCGACGACTTCCTGAACCGCATCAAGGCCACCCCGCTCCAGCGGTAGCCGTCGCGCACAACGTCGCCCGTCGCGCACGCAATTGCCGGCTGTTTCTCGCGCGGCACACCGAAAAGCGCGCGGGAACCAGGTGCGCGGTGGGGAGACGTCGCGCGGCGCCGAGCCGGCGGGTTGATAGGTTCTTCAGGTGTCCGAACCTGAAGTTGCTGCTCGTGGGAGTGCCGCGTTGCTCGGTCCCGCCGAAGTGCGGGTGCTGGCCGAGCGGCTCGGCGTGCGCCCGACCAAGCAGCTCGGGCAGAACTTCGTGCACGATGCGAACACGGTGCGGCGGATCGTCGCGGCGGCCGGGGTCGGGCGCGACGACGTGGTGCTCGAGGTCGGGCCGGGGCTCGGTTCGCTGACGCTGGCGCTGCTCGATGTGGTGGATTCGGTGGTCGCCGTCGAGATCGATCCGGTGCTCGCCGAGCATCTGCCGGTGACGGTCGCCGATCGGGCGCCGGAGCTGGCCGACCGGCTGAAGGTGGTCGAGGCGGATGCGCTGCGGGTCGCGGCCACGGATCTTCCGGTCGTGCCGACCGCGCTGGTGGCGAACCTGCCGTACAACGTGGCGGTACCCGTGCTGCTGCATCTGCTGGCCGAATTGCCAAGCATCGCAGTCTCTTTGGTGATGGTGCAGGCGGAGGTTGCGGACCGGCTGGCGGCCGCTCCCGGCAGTCGCATCTATGGCGTACCCAGTGTGAAGGCGGGGTTCTTCGGCACCGTTCGCCGCGCGGGCGCGGTCGGTACCCAGGTCTTCTGGCCGGTTCCACGCGTCGACTCCGGCCTGGTTCGCGTCGACCGCTACACCGAACCGCCGTGGCCGATCGACGAAGAACATCGTCGCCGCGTCTGGGAGGTGGTCGACGCCGCCTTCGCACAACGCCGCAAAACGCTCCGCGCCGCCCTGTCCGGCTGGGCCGGGTCCCCGGCCGAAGCCGAGCGCCGTCTGCTCGCCGCCGGCATCGCCCCCACTGCCCGCGGCGAAACCCTCGATACCGCCGCCTTCGTTCGCTTGGCGGCGCAGGGCTAGCTCAGGGCGCGACCGCGGTATGCGCGCGCGTGAATTCGACTGGCAGGGTGCGCAGTCCGCGCAGCACCGGGCTGGCGATGCGGACCGGCGCGCCGTTCGGTGCGACATCCGGTAGGCGGCGCATGATCTCCTCGATGGCCGCGGTCGCCTCGATGCGGGCCAGCGCGTTGCCGATGCAGTAGTGGGTGCCCGAGCCGAATGCGAGATGGTCAGCGATATTCGGGCGGTCCAGCCGGAATTCGTCCGGATCGGGCCAGTGGCCGGGGTCACGGTTGGCCGCGCCGATCAACGGGAGCACGTAGGCGCCGGCGGGAATCGTGGTGTCGCTCAACGAGATATCGGTGACGGCTCGGCGCAGCAGTCCCTGGCCCGGGCCGTCGAAGCGGAGGGTTTCCGCGACCACCGCCGCGGCCGCGGGTGGATCATCGCGGAGTTGCTGCCGCAGGTCCGGGCGGTCGAAGACGGCGAGCATGGCGTTGGCGACCAGGTTGGTGGTGGTCTCGTTGCCCGCGGCGAGCAGCAGGATGCAGAAGTTGACGATCTCCGGGGTGGTCAGCGCGTCGTCGCCGGTGCCGGCCACCAGCAGGCTGATCAGGTCGTCGCCCGGGTCGCGCCGACGCCTGCGCGCGGTGCGGAAGAAGAACCAGGAGATGGCTATCGCGCTGCGGAACATGGCGACCCGGGAGCCGCCGGTGAGCAGTCCGTTGACCAGATCGTCGGACCAGCGTTTGAAGTCGGCGTTGCGGGCCTCGGGTACGCCGAGCATTTCCGCGATGATGGCGGTCGGCAGCGGCGAGGCGAGATCGCGGACGAGATCCGCCGGGTGGTCGGCGGTCAGCATCGCGTCGACGAGCTGGGCGCTGATCTCGCGAATCCTCGGCTCCCAGGCGGTGATTCGGCGCGGGGTGAACGCGCGGCCGACCTTGCGTCGCAGGATCGTGTGGTCCGGCGGATCGCTGATGAGCAGCACGCGCACCGCGGTGAGGCGGGAAAGGAGGTGGCTCAACCATTTCGGCGGAGTCATGCCGGGGTTGAACGGATCGGATTCGATGGCGCCCACCGCGGAGGAGAACCGTTGCGCATCCCGCACGACCGTGCGCACGTCGTCGTAGCGGCTGACGATCCACAGGTCGGGATCGAGCGAGTGGTAGACCGGCGCCTCCGCGCGCAGCCGGGCGTAGCTCGGGTGCGGATCGGCGATGACCGCCGGATCGTTCAGATCGAAAGTGTGCGTCATGGTTTCGCCCCCAGTGTGATCAGCAGTGAATCGACCCATTCGTCCACGAAGCGCGCGTCGTCCAGGTCGAACGGCGGGTGGTGATAGACGTTCGTCAGCACCCAGTAGTTCTCGATGGCGCCGAGCCAGATCGTCGTCATCGCGGCGAAGTCGCGCTCCGGCAACCCCGCTTGCTCGGCCCGCTCGGCCAGCCACTTGGCCAGGAAGTCGTACGACGGCTCGAACAGTCGCTCCCTGGCCGCCGCCATCACCTCGGGAAACTGGTCGCTCTCCTTCATCATCACGCGAATCAGGTTGCGCCAGTTGGACATCAGCAGCAGCGAGCCCCGCGCCACCAGGATGAGTTCCGCGCGCAGGTCGCCCAGCGGGAACATCGGCGCCATGGCGAAGCCGGTCTCGGCCAGCTGAATCGCACCCTCGACGGCCGCGGCGAGCACCTGCTCTTTCGAGCTGAAATGCGTGTACAGCGCCCCGGATCGAGGCGAAAGCCCGGCGGCCTCTTCGATCGCGGCCACACTCGTCGCGGCGTATCCCTGCTCGGCGAACAGGCGCAGCGCTTGGGCGACAATCCGTTCCCGCGTACCGTCCGCCACGGTTTCCCCAATCAGCTGCTTACTCTTTCCAAGTGTGCGCTTGGATATCGGGCGAGGCAATGATGCTGAGCCACCGAAAGGAACTCGCGAAATAAGCGCGGGTGCTGACGGTTGGTCGGTGATTACCATAGCGCGGTGCCTGGGATCGTTGCGGAAGAAGTGCTGGTTCGTCAGCTCGGAGTAGGGGATCTGCCGGCTTGTCTGGATCTCGCCGCGGATCGGGAATGGCCGCGTGAGGAAGTCAAGTGGCGGTTATTACTGGAACTCGGCGGTGGCTTCGGAATCGACGATCCGCGTGGAGGTTTGGCGGCCACGGTTTTCCTGACCGAGGTGGCGCCGGGAATCGGCGCGGTGGGCATGCTGCTGGTTGCGAGCCGGCATGGTGGCCGGGGTCTGGGCCGTCGATTGATGGAAGCGGCATTGAGCACTGCCGACTGTGCAACGGTGTTCTTGTATGCGACCGAGGCGGGCAGGCCGTTGTATACGAAGCTGGGATTTCGGGTTGTGGACGAGGTCGTTTCGCACACCGGCGTATTCACGCGAGGTGCGCACGCCTTGGGGCTGCCGATCGATGAAACCGGCGACCTGTCGGCGCTGGCCAGTCTTGATCGGCGGGCATTCGGTGCCGACCGGAGCGTGTTGTTGCGGTCTGTGCTTGGGATCGCCGACCGGGTGGTTGTTGCGGAGGGCGGTTACGTGATTGCGTGGCGCAACTTGGGCACGGTGCAGGCGGGCCCGTTGGTTGCGGACTCGATAGGCACGGCGACGGCGTTGCTCGATGCTGTGCTCCCGGAAGGGGGTTCGGCGCGGGTCGATGTAGGCGGCGGTGCGGTTGCCGAGCTCGGCGGTTGGCTGGTCGAGCGCGGGCTGACAGCCAGGCCGCCGTTGCCGCTCATGGTGCTGGGCGTGGATTTGCCCGGACAACGGGTGATGTTGCGGTCGCCGTTTGCGCAGGCGCTGGGCTGAGCATCAGATAACGATTGGGGCTCAGGGGCTTTCGCTGGGCAGTGCTGGTCGGCGGTCTCCGTACGGCAAGCACCGACCTAGGCGTACTGGTCGGTTTGTGTTGCGGCGGAACTGAATACACGCGTCATGCACCTGCATCGAGAACGTGTTCTATCCACGAATCCGGCCATGCACATTGTGGATAACTTATCTTTGCCATTTTTGTGGCAGGGGTCACGATCGCTGTGGCGACGTCGATTCGGTTGTGTCTCATATCGATCCGCGTGACCCGAGAAGTGCAGGTCAGGCTGCCGATCGGCGGCTCGATCGAGCGCGCACCGGCGAGTGTGGACGTCAGTGCCCGCCACCCTGATGCGGCGCGCCGCCGGATGTGGATGAGCCTGTGGATGATTCGACCGTAGGTGCTTCCATGGTGAACTCGGCGGTGTGCACCGCGCCGCCGTGGGAGAAGTCTAGATACAGCCGATACGGGCCCGCACTCGGGGCCTGTGCATGGAACGCGACCTCGGGTCCGGCGGGGGTGCGGCCGATCTCGCCTTCCGGATGCACGTGCAGATAGGCGAGGTCGTTCGCGCGCAAAGCGACGAGATGCGCGTAGGCGCCGAGGTACGGTTCGAGGTTGGTCACCGGTGTGCCATCGCGGGTGATGGTGAACCGCAGCTCGCTGCCGGCCGTGCGGAGATCGCCGGTCGCGGTGACCTGGTAACCGTCCGTTGCCGCGGTCCGTGCGGGCGGCGGAAGTGGTTGTAGCGCAGCCGTTCCGGTCACGGAGACGGTCCGGCTGAGGACCAGTCCGCCGGGTCCGCTGCCGTCGGTTTCCGGCATGAAGTCGGTGAACACCCGATACGTCCCGGGCTGCGCCCAGGTCCAATCGATCGACCAGGTGCCGGCCGTGTCCATGGTCGGATGTACGTGCCGGTACTGCGTGGCGTCGGACCGGACGATGATCAGGTGCAGCTTCTTGTCGTGCTGGGTCCGGAACCCGACGACCGGCGCGCCGTCCGGCCCGGTGATCCGAAAGCGCAGGGCACCGGCTTGATTCGGCTCCGTCGGCGCGGTCAGGTCGGTGAGGGTGTAGCCGGATCGAGTCTCCGACAGCCCGGTGTCCGACCCGGCCGAGCTCGTCGTGCGGTCCGCGGCGCGCTCGGCCGGATCGCCGACCAGGGCGCCGATGCCGAGCGCGGCACCGAACAGCACGACGAGCGCGCCACCGAAGGCGGCGAACTTCAGCCGGTCCTGCATCAGACCGCGACCTCGTAGCCCGCCTCGTCCACGGCGGCCAGGATGGCGCTGTCGGCGATCGGCGCGGCGCTGTCGACCGTGACCGCGCCGCTGGCGAGATCCACATCGACACCGGTGACACCGTCGATCTTGCCGATCTCCGTCTTGACGGAGCTCACGCAGTGCCCGCAGGTCATCCCCGTGACGGTGTAGGTGGAACTGGGCATCTCCGACTCCTTCGCTCATTCTCCATCATACGGGCCGGGGGTACCCCGACTCGATCGAACATACCCCCAGTGGGTATTGCACGCAAGTGCTGGAATCCCGCTCATCGCGCACGCCACGACCGTACTGCGAGCGTCGCCGCGGCGACGAAAACCGCTCCGACCGCAGTGATCACGATGTGTGGTGGTTCGTAGGTCGCGTCGCCCGCGGTCAGGTAGATCCCGACATTGATCAGCCAGTGCCCGACCGCCGCGATCAGCACCCGCTGCCGGAAGCCGCCGGTGCCGAACGTGCCGAGCAGCGCGGCGAACGCCATGGTCGAGACAAAGAACGACACCGCGACCACCGGACCCGCGCCGAATGCTTGCACGTGCCACAGTGCCCACGTCGCGCCGGTTACGGCGATCGCCACGGACCGGCGCGTCCGCGATTCCAGCAGCGGTTGCAGGAATCCGCGCCACCCGATCTCCTCGCCGGTCGCGCCGATGAGCTGGATCACGAAGAACACCACGAAGGGCACGCCGCCGACGGCCGCCGGACCGACGAGATCGTGCCCCGCCAATGCTGTTGCCCCGGCGATCAATAACGCCAAAAAAATGCACGCCGCCACGATGTAGCCGAGATTCTCGCGAACTTGCCGGGCAGGCACCGACGCCGGAAATAGTGGGCCGAGAAACTTGCGACCGACGAGCCAGGTAACCAGTGCGCCGAGGGCGGGCGCGAATTGAACCACCGACAAGGCCGCCGGATCGATCCCCGAAACCGGTTGCAGCGCAAGCATTGCCGCCGAGGCGAGCAGCGTGGCAAAAATGTAGATTCCGATGAATGCCCAGAAGATTCGCGCGGTTGGCGCCGAAACTTGCTGAGCTGCGTAGTCGAAAGTGGCGGTAGGACTTTCAGGTCTATCTATCATCAGGAAATCGTCACATCGCGCCGGTGTCGTTGCCCTCATGCTTCAGGGCCATTTGTGCTGCTGTGACCTCATACTTCCGGTGCGACACTGCCTAGTTTGTCCGGCCCCAGCCGTACATCGCCAATTCGGCGACCTTCTCCAGTTCCGCCCGGCTCGCACCATCCCTGGCCGCGTGCGACATTCCCTGCAGCACCGTGCCGACATAGCGGGCCAACGTCGACGCGTCGTCCTTGGTGACCAGCACGCCCGAGTCGATATCGACCTGAATCCGGTCGGTGAACAACTGGAGATTCCGACTGCGCAGCCCCTGCAGCATGTCCGCGACCTCACCGCTGTTCGTGTTGATGCCGGCGCTGATCACCAGGCAACCGCGCGGATAGTTCGGCCGGGTGTACTCCGCGGCCGCCTCGTGCAGCGTGCGCCGGATCGCCGCCGCCGCGGTCGGCTCCTCGGCCAGTGCCCGCCCGATGAAGTCGCCGTACTTCGCGCCGAAGCTCTCGACCGCCTCCTTGAACAGCGTCGTCTTGTCGCCGAACGCCGCGTAGAGACTCGGCGCGCCGATGCCCATCGCCGTGGTCAGGTCACCGATCGAGGTGGCCTCGTAACCGCGTTGCCAGAACAGCCGCAGCGCCTGCTCCAGCGCGGCGTCCCGATCGAACGAACGCGGCCTGCCGCGGGTCGTAGGGCTCATGGAAATCATTCTATAGCGATCACTAGATATTGTGCTAACGTCCACTTCTGTAGTGATCGCTAGAGAAAGGAACCCCACGATGGGCGCACTGACAGGCAAGACCGCACTGGTGACGGGCGGCAGCCGGGGCATCGGCCGAGGCATCGCCGAACGGCTCGGCCGGGACGGGGCGCGGGTGGCGGTGCACTACAACGGGAGCGAGCAGGCCGCCGAGGAGGTCGTCACCGGCATCGAGGCCGCGGGCGGGTCAGCCTTCGCGATCCGCGCCGAACTCGGCGTCCCCGACGACGCCGCCGCCCTGTGGGCCGCCTTCGACGCGCATGCCGACGGGGTCGACATCCTGGTCAACAACGCCGGCATCGACGGCACCCGCGAACCGATCGAAGGCACCGACGAGGCCGCCTTCGACCGGGTGTTCGCGGTCAATGCCAAGGCCCCGTTCTTCATCACCAAGCTCGGCCTGGACCGGATGCGCGACGGCGGCCGCATCGTCAATCTCTCCACCGGCCTCACCAACGGCGCGCGGATGCCGGAGCTGATCGCGTACACGATGACCAAGGCCGCGCTCGACTCGTTCACCAGCGTGCTGGCCAAGCAGGTCGGCGCGCGCGGGATCACGGTGAACGCGGTGGCCCCCGGCATCATCGACACCGACATGAACGCGGGCTGGCTGAACAACGCCGAAACGGTGGCGATGGTGACACAGATGTCCCCGCTCAAACAGCTCGGTCAGCCCGCCGAAGTGGCCGATGTGGTCGGCTTCCTCGCCTCCGCCGACGCCCGCTGGGTTACCGGGCAGTGGATCGATGCCACCGGCGGGGGACTGCTGTAACCGAATGATTCACGGACGGTGAAAGGCCGATATCGAGCCGCGCGACGGCCAGGACCACCCATTAGGCTTGGGCACCGTGCTGTCAGTTGTCCCGAGCCCCATCACCGTGCGCGCGCCGTCGAAGGTGAACCTCCATCTCGGAGTCGGTGACCTGCGCCCCGATGGGTATCACGACCTGACCACGGTGTTCCAAGCGCTCTCGCTCAGCGACGACGTGGAGATCGCCCCGGCGGGCTCGCTGGCCGTGCGGGTGTCCGGCGAAGGCGCCGCGGACGTGCCGACCGACCGCACCAATCTGGTCTGGAAGGCCGCGGTCCGGCTCGCGCATCAGGCCGGGCGGGCGCCGCTGGTGGAATTCGCGATCGCCAAGGGCATTCCGGTGGCGGGTGGGATGGCCGGCGGCAGCGCGGACGGCGCCGCGGCACTGGTCGGTCTCAACGAACTGTGGGATCTCGGGCTCACCCGGGACGAACTCGCCGCCGTGGGCGCGGAACTCGGCAGCGACGTGCCGTTCGCCTTGCACGGCGGCACCGCGCTCGGCACCGGACGGGGCGAACGTCTGCTTCCGGTGTTGTCCCGCAACAGCTTTCACTGGGTGCTCGCGCTGGCCAAGGGCGGGCTGTCCACCCCTGCGGTATTCGCTGAACTAGATCGCTTGCGCGCGAACGGAACTCCGCCGCGACTGGGCGAACCACAGCAGCTGATGCAGGCTTTGGCCTTCGGCGATCCGAAACAGCTTGCGCCGCTGCTGGGTAACGACTTGCAGGCGGCCGCGCTGTCGCTGAAGCCGGAGTTGCGCCGCACGCTGCGCGCCGGGGTCAACGCGGGCGCGCTCGCCGGTCTGGTCTCCGGCTCCGGGCCCACCTGCGCATTCCTCTGTGAGAGTGAGGAATCCGCGGTGGCGGTCGCGGCGGAACTGGCGGGCGCGGGCGTCTGTCGCAGCATCCGGACCGCGAGCGGCCCGGTGCCCGGCGCTCGCGTGCTCAGCAGCGAGACGCCGGGTAAGCGGTAGCCGGCTCAGGCGATGACCTCGGCCAGGCGGTCGACCTGGTCGGCGTCGCCGCCGTAGCAGTAGAGCATGACCTCGTCGGCGCCGAGATCGTCGAATTGCTTGATGGCGGAACGGATTGCGTCGGGGGTGGTGAGCATCCCCTCGAGCATGTAGTCGGCACGGCCACTGAATTCGTAGTAGCCACCCATCGAGGCGCGGGCCTCGTCGATCAGGTTCTGGTCGCCGAGCACGACGTTGACCTGGGCGACGATGCGCGGCGCGCCGGAGCGGCCGTGGTCGGTCCAGGACTTGCGCACGGTGTCGAACAGCCGACCGGCCCAGGCGGCCGGGGCAGCGGCGAGAAAGCCACCGCCCCAACGACCTACGCGGTCGAGCGCGGCGGGCTGGAAGCCGCCGAACAGGATCTCGGGGCCTTCGGGCCGCAGCGGCGCGGGGCCGATCGGGCCGCAGTCGGGGCCGTACGGCTGACCGGACCAGACGCGGCGCATGATCTCCATCTGCTCGTCCAGGCGGCGGCCGCGGGTGCGCAGGTCGGTGCCGGAGGCGATGTGGTCGTCCGCGCGGCCGCCGACGCCGAGGCCGAGCACGAAGCGGCCGCCGGACATCCGGTCCAGCGTCGCGACCTGCTTGGCGAGCAGGGTCGGCTCGCGCAGCGGCGCGAGGAGCACCTCGGTTTGCAGCTTGATCCGGCTGGTGGCGCCGGCCGCGATGGCCAGTGCGACCAGCGGTTCGGGATTGTCGTAGACCAGCCGGTCGAGCAGGCCGAGGGTGGAGAACGGGCCGGCGTCGGCGCGGCGGGCCCAGTCGAGCAGAACGGTGGGGTCGGAGATGGGGAGACCGAGACCGACGTGCATGGGAGAACCTCCATGAGGAAACGCGAACTGGATGTGTGCCGCCCGCTCACCTCGGCCGAGGTGGGGCTCCCATGCTGCGGCTGTAATTCCGGAGAGCACCTGGTTAACTAACTTCGTTCGTGACGAACGCTGTTCGTTGGCATTAATCTAGACGAACAGCGTTCGTTCCGCAAGGGGGCGGCGGAGCGGGTTCGGGAAGCTCAGTACGCTGGCTCAGGGCAAGCAACTCGCCCGCCGCTGCAAGAACCGGAAGGATTCATGTCCAACCTGATCAACCTCGAGCAGGTTTCCAAGAGCTTTGGGATCACGCCGCTGCTGGACAACGTCTCGATGGGCGTCCACGCGGGCGAGCGGATCGGCGTCGTCGGTCTGAACGGCGGCGGTAAAACCACGCTGCTCGAGGTGCTCACCGGGCTCGAGCCGCCGGACAGCGGGCGGGTCAGCCGCGTCGGCGGGCTGCGGATCGCCACGGTGACCCAGCGCGGCGTGCTGCCGCCCGGTTCGACCGTCGGCGACGTCGTCTTGGCTGGTCTGGCCGACGACGCGATGACTGACGATGTGGCCGAGCACGAATGGGCCGCCAACCCGCGCATCCGCTCGGTGATGGAAGGAATCGGAATCGCCGGCCTCGGCCTGGAGACCTCGATCGACAACCTGTCCGGTGGCGAGCGCCGCCGCGTCGCGCTGGCGGCCGCGCTGGTTCGCGACCTCGATCTGCTCGTCCTCGACGAGCCCACCAACCACCTCGATGTCGAAGGCGTGCAGTGGCTGGCCCAGCACCTGCTCAACCGGCGCAGCTCGCTCGTGGTCGTGACCCACGATCGCTGGTTCCTGGACACCGTCGCGACCAACACCTGGGAGGTCGTCGGCGGCAAGGTCGAGACCTACGAGGGCGGCTACGGCGACTGGATCTTCGCCCGTGCCGAGCGCGCCCGGCAGGCCGACGCCTCCGAGGCCCGCCGCGCCAACCTGGCCCGTAAGGAACTGGCCTGGCTGCGCCGCGGCGCGAAGGCCCGCACGTCCAAGCCGCGCTATCGGGTGGAGGCGGCCGAGGCGCTCATCGCCGATGTGCCCGCGCCGCGCGACAGCGTCTCGCTGGCCGCGTTCGCGCGAAAGCGCCTGGGGCGGGTGGTGATCGAGCTCGAGGACACCACCCTCACCACCCCGGACGGCCGGGAGCTGGTGCGCGACCTGACCTGGCGGCTCGCGCCGGGCGAACGGGTCGGCCTGGTCGGGGTGAACGGCTCCGGCAAGACCACCCTGCTGCGTACGCTGGCCGGCGAGACCGAACCCGCGGTGGGCAAGCGCATTCAGGGCCAGACGGTGCAGATCGGCTGGCTGCGACAGGAACTCGACGACCTGCCGACCAATATGCGGGTGCTGGAAGCGGTCCAGCAGGTCGCGCAGCGAATCATGCTCGGCGACAAGGAGATCTCGGCGGGTCAGCTCGCCGAGCGGCTGGGCTTCACCCCGGCCCGCCAGCGCACCCCGGTCGGCGATCTGTCCGGTGGCGAGCGGCGCCGGCTGCAACTGACCCGCATCCTGATGGCCGAGCCGAACGTGCTGCTGCTCGACGAGCCGACCAACGACCTGGACA
Organism: Nocardia colli; assembly: GCF_008704205.1. Lineage (GTDB taxonomy): Bacteria > Actinomycetota > Actinomycetes > Mycobacteriales > Mycobacteriaceae > Nocardia > Nocardia colli. Next base: position 171,809 of record NZ_VXLC01000004.1, read on the forward strand.
TCGACACCCTGCAACAGCTGGAAGACCTGCTCGACAACTGGGCGGGCACCCTGGTCGTGATCAGCCACGACCGGTACCTGATCGAGCGCATCTGCGACTCCACCTGGGCGCTGTTCGGCGACGGCAAGCTCACCAACCTGCCCGGCGGCATCGATGAATACCTGAAAAAGCGTGCCGCACAGGGTGATACCGCGCCGCGCTCGGGCGCCGATACCAAGGCCGCGCCGGTCACCGACGCCGCGACCCAGCGGGCCGCGCGCAAGGAACTGTCCAAGCTGGAACGGTCCATCGAGAAATTCGACGAGCGCGAGCGCAAGCTGCACGCCGCGCTGGCCGAGGCCGCGACCGACCCGGACAAGCTGGTCCGGCTCAACGCCGAACTCAAGCAGGTCGTCGCGGAAAAGGAAGCCGCGGAGGAACGGTGGATGGAGCTGGCGGACGGGTAACCGGCCGTCAGTGCCCGGCGGCGCGGTCGTCCTGGATCGCCACCGGCAGGCAGGTCCGGACGAAGTCGGCGCCGAATCCGGTGAGCGACACGCTGCGGTAGATCACCTTGGTGCCGAATCCGGAGCGCTTGAGCAGATCACGCACCGGCCCTTGGGCTTCCAGCAGCTGGTACCGGTGCGGATTGCCGACCGGCTCGCGCGCGTGCTCGACCAGTCCGAGCCTGCGCAGGTTGGTCAGGTACTGCTGGATCCGGTTCGGGAAACGCAACCCGGCGTGCTCGCCGACCAGCGTCAGCATCGAGCCGACCCGTTCCGCGCCGAGTGCGCGCGGGCGTCCGGTGCGGATGTCGATCGAGGGCTGCGGGCCGTCCAGGTGCAGGAAGCGCAGGATCCGCGCCTCGTCCGGGGTCAGTTCGGCCAGCATGCCGGCGAAGGCCGGATGGTTGTCGTCGTCCCCGTGCGTGCTCGCCGACAATCGCAGCAGCGCCGCACCCTGCTCGCGCAGCGTGGGAACCGATTGTGCGGCAGGCTCATTCGGCGCCTCGGGGAAACCCAGCGCCCGGCGCAACCGGTCGCGCACCTCGGATTCGGCCTCGGCCAGCACTTCTCGCGGCGGCACGCCCTGGATGCTGCGCTGCACGACGGTCGAGGTGACGCCGACCGCCGTGCCCAGGCTCCACGCGGTCATGCCGGTCACCGCGGTCCAGGCCACCCTGGCCACGCCGGTGGCCGCGCGCACGCCGGCGATGGGATAGGGCACCCGCGAAGCGGATTCGTCCTGCCGGACGACTTGGCTGCCGGACCGTCGAGCGATCTCCGTCGACGGCGCCACCTCCGCGGCGGTGTGCTCGACGTCCCCGGCATCGTCGCCGGGGCCGGATTTCGCTACAGCCATGTGGTCGCCACTCCTGTTCCGAAAATCAGAATATGAGCGTATCCGGCGAAGAGCCCCAACACGCCGCCATGGAGAAAAAGCAGCCACTCATCTTGCTTGATGGCCGAGCGCAACATGTCGACGAAGTCCGGCGGCTTCAGTGCCGCCATCTGTTTGGCGATGTAGGTGTTGATCTGCCTGCCTTGGCGGACGTTGAACTCCGGGTCGGCGAAGGCGATCGGGGCGATGGCCATGGCCTCGGCGGTGAACGTGTCCTGCAACGTGTCGTAGTCACGGCTGCCGAGCATGAACTTGACCGCGGGGCGAGCCGGGCCGAGCGCGCGGTCGGCGGCCGGGCGCAGGGTGTCCTCCAGCATCTGGATGGTGCGGTCCGAGCGCGGGCCGTTGAGCAGTTCGTCGCCGATATTCGCCACGGTCAGCACCTGGCTCGACACCAGTTCGGCGTAGCCGTCGGTGATTTCGGACTGGCGTTTGATCAGCAGGCCCTGCCGCCACGGGCACCACCACTTCGGGTAGGCGGGCGCGAAGATCATGTTGATGCCGACCCAGTTGACCACCCAGCCGATCACCACGCCGCCGATGGGCAGCACGACCAGCGTGGACCAGCCGGTGAGATGCAGGATGGCTACCAGTACCACGCCCATCGGGGCGCCGAAGTAGAAGCCGAAATTGATCATGAACCGCAGCTCTTTCGCGCCAAGGACTTGGAACAGCGTGTTGAGCAGTTGCGGCCTGCCCTGGAAGTAGCGAATCACCATCTGCTTCACATCGAGCAGTTGATCAATATTCGCGCCTAATTCATCGGTCAGCTCGCGCAGAATATCCGGCAGTTGCTGACGAACTCGAGCCTGTACCATGTCGCGAACTTGGCTCGGCAGGTTGTACCAGAGCTGTGGATGTTCGCGCTTGAGAATATCCTCGACGATGGTCTGGATCTGTTCGTCGGCGATGCTGGCGAGATGTTCGGCGAGCTTGTCCGGCTCGAGCTCGCGGTAGAAATCGGCGACGCTGCCCAGTTTCGCCAGGCCCTTGTCCACCGCGATGCTGGCCATCTTGTCCGCGCGCGAGGGGACGATGCCCTGCCAGCCGAATCTGCCGTCGTAACTCAGTAGCGGCAACACCTGAATTCTTTTGGGCAGGAAGGGATACAGCGCGCGAAGTCCAGGCAATCGGAAGCCGTGGAAGGCAATCGGCTGGAACAGCATGAGCACGCCGGTCCAGTTGGTGATGTAGCCGATGATTCCGGTGAAAAGTGGGATAGTCAGAAGCTCTAGCAGGATTGTTGGGTGGACACCGAACACACTCTCTAACACGACACCCTCCTGCCGACACACCGGTGACCGCCGCCTCACCGGAACATCAAAGTAGCACCCTGTCGGCACCGGGACCTTATTGTGAGGAGAAGAGACGGGTCCACCTCGAGTGCGCGGTGCCACACTGCCGCATGCCGAGATATCGGTCACAGTGTTTGTGCGCAATGCCGCATCGGCGGAGGGCGACGGCGACAATGACCAGCGACACAGGGGGAAGTAATCTGTGGGGCGGGATTCGTTCACCTGGCGATATCGGAGTATGACGTGGCAGACGACAGGGCCGGACAGGACATCGCTCGAGCCGGTTCTCGCGCCGTTGAGCGCAGCTCGGATGTCGAACAGCGGCAGATCAGCAATGAGGCCCGGCTGATTCGCGGCGTATTCCGGGCGGCGGGGGTCGCGGCGGGCAGCGTGGTGCGCGGCGGTCAGTGGGCGGTCGGCACCACCTTCGAGGTCACCAAGGAGATCACTCAGGCGGCGCTGGACGGTGAATCGTCCGCCGATATCGCCGAGCGAACCGGAAATGCGTTGCGCTCCATAGCCCGTAGCGCGCTCGGCGTCACCGAGGGGTCGGTGCGCGAGATCGTCAGTTACGTGCCGACGCCGAACGGGCCCGGCAACAACAGCGGCGCGCAGCAGCAGGCGCTGGCCGTCGGCTCCTACCTTCGGTCGGCGAGCACCGACGAGCTACGCCGGCGCGGCGACGCGCTGCTCGCTCGTTCCGCCGACGTCTACTTCACCGAAGACGTGCACCCCGCCTACGACCGCATCCTCGACGAACTCGCCCCCGACGAGGCGCGCATCCTGCGTTTCATGGCGCAGAACGGCCCGCAACCCTCGGTCGACGTGCGCACCAACCGCCCGCTGGGCATCGGCTCCGAACTCGTTCAAGGGGATCTGACCTCGGTGCCCGAGCAGGCCGGCGTCCGCTACCCGGATCGGTCGCGCCCCTACCTGATCAACCTCAGCCGGCTCGGGCTGACCCTGGTCTCCGACGACCCGGTGGTACTGAGCCGATACATGGTGCTCGAGGTGCAGCCGGTGGTCGAGGCCGCGTTGAAGAAGGCCGGTCGCGCACCGAAAATCGTGCGCAAGAGCCTGCGCCTGACCGAGTTCGGCGAGGATTTCTGCCGCACCTGCTTCACCATCGCCAACTGAAACCTAAAGTCGATCTTGGGCGAAATGTCCCCCGACCGGTGATAGCGATCTGATACAAATCTCCCAAATCGTGTAGCCGAATGGCTTTGGATGGGATTGTTAAGTATGGATCAGGGAACCGGCGGGCTAGGCCGCGGCGACCCGAGTGCGGGTGGCGGCGGACAGGAGCGGGGCAACCCGAGGATCGACATCGGCCGGCTCGAGCGCGGCGACCCCGGGGCGGACGAGCAGAAACGCCGCGAGGGCAGACCGCGCGGCGACGAGCGCAAGCTCGACGACGTCACCGCGATCAGCAGATTGAAGTTCCGCTACCTACGCAGCCTCGACACGAAATCCTGGGATGAGTTCGCGGACACCATGATTCCCGAGGCGACCGCCACCTACAGCGAATACCTCCAGTTCGAATCGCGCGACGCGTTCCTCGCGTTCATGCGCAACACCCTCGGCCCGCACGTCATCACCGAACATCGCTGCGACCACCCGGAGATCGACGTCGACGGCGACGCCGCGACCGGCACCTGGTACCTCGCCGACACCGTGCTCATTCCCGGCCACAACATGCTGTTGCGCGGCGCGGCCTTCTACTCCGACGAATATGTCCGCTGTGACGACGGCCGCTGGCGCATTTCGCACACCGGTTACGAACGCACCTACGAAGTGGTGCTCTCGCTGAGCGATCTGCCGAGCCTGCGCCTGACCTCGAGCCGCTGGGGCCTGATCTCCCGCGAAGACGGCGTCATCTCCTCGGTCGAACGCGACCCCGGCGCACCGCCGGTTCGGCGCGAACCGGAAGCGGGCTGAGCTCAGTCCGCCGTCGCGACCAGTGGCTCCAAGGTCAGCTTCGGGAATTCCTTCTCGATGTACTGCAACCGCCACTTGTCACTGAACAGCGCGAGCAGCGCACCGTCGCTGCGGGTGAACACCTCGACACCGCGCTGCTTGCCCAACTCGTCCATGGACGCGGCGTCGGTGCGCCGAGCCAGCGTGTAGGGCAGATTGTCCATCTTGGTCTCGACATTGAACTCGGTCAGCATGCGCGCGGTGACCACCTCGAACTGCATCGGCCCGACGGCCGCGAGCACGGGCGACGCGTCGCCGCGAATGTCGTTGCGCAGCACCTGCACAACGCCCTCGGAGTCCAGCTGATCGATGGCCTTGCGGAACTGCTTGTACTTGCCCGCGCTCTCGGCGCGCAGCACCGCGAAGTGCTCCGGCGCGAACGACGGGATCGGCGGGAACTCCACCTTCTTGTCCACGAACAGCGTGTGGCCCGGGGCCAGCGCCGTCGCGTTGACCAAGCCGACCACGTCGCCGGGGTAGGCGGTGTCGACGGTGTTGCGCTCCCGGCCGAAGACGGTCAACGCGTACTTCGTCGCGAACGGGCGGCCGGTCTGTGCGTGCGTCACGACCATGCCGCGCTCGAACTCGCCGGACACGATCCGCATGAACGCCAATCGATCCCGGTGCGCGGCATCCATGCCCGCCTGCACCTTGAACACCACCGCGCTGAACGGCTCGGTGATCTCGCGTGCCCCGCCGTTCACGTCCGGGCGCGGGCCGGGCGGCGGCGCCAGCGAGACCAGCGCCTCCAGCAGCTGCCGCACGCCGAAGTTCAGCATCGCCGAGGCGTAGATGACCGGCGAGGTCTGCCCGGCGAGGAACATTTCCTGATCGTGGTCCTGCCCGGTGGCCGAGAGCAGCTCGCTCTCCTCGACCGCGGTGGTCCACGGCTCGCCCTCGCGCGCCTCGGCCTGCGCCGGGGTCAGCGACTCCTCCGGCGCGATGGTCGCGCCGCCGGCGGTGCGGGTGAAGTGGATGTATTCGAGCGGGGCACCCTCGTCGCCGCGGCGCAGCAGGCCGCGGAAGTCGCCCGCGATGCCGACCGGCAGAAACAGTGGGGTGGGGGTGAGGCCGATCCGTTCGCTGATCTCGTCCAGCAGTTCCAGCGGCGCCTGGCCGGGCCGGTCCCACTTGTTGATCACGGTGATGACCGGGATGCCGCGGTGCCGGCACACCTGGAACAGCTTGAGCGTCTGCGGCTCCAGGCCCTTCGCGGCGTCGATCAGCATCACCGCGGCGTCGACGGCGGTGAGCACCCGGTAGGTGTCCTCGGAGAAATCGGAGTGGCCGGGCGTATCGACGAGGTTGATCACGCTGTCCACGTCGGAGCCCTCGGCGCGGTAATTGAACTGCAGCGCGGTCGAACTGACCGAGATGCCGCGCGCCTTCTCCATCTCCATCCAGTCCGAGACGGTGGAGCGGCGGCCCGCCTTACCGTGGATCGCGCCCGCCTCGGAGATCATCCTGGCGTGCAGCGCGAGCGCTTCGGTGAGCGTCGACTTGCCGGCGTCGGGGTGCGAGATCACCGCGAACGTGCGCCGTCGGGAAACCTCGGCGGGAAGTCCCTCAGGGGAGGCGGTCAACGGAACAACCTTTCACAGACGACCGATCGGCAACCTGTCTAATCTACGCGATCCGCATGGCCCCGACACGACCTGTGCCCGACCACCCGATTCAACCTGGGCATAACCCTTGCGGTATGGTGTTCGGGTTGTCTCGGCGAGGGTGACCGCAGACCTTGATTTGCGTTCACCGTGATCGACGCGGCTCGGCTTCCGGCCGTCCCCGTTGGTTCTTTCGTCGGACGAGTAGACCAACCTAGCCAGGGCGGAAACAGACCCTGGCGCACTGTTGACAGCCCGGAACAGCCGTAGGGAGTAGATCCAGTCATGTCCGACGCCAACCTTCTCGAAGCCGCCGTACGCACCGAGTTCGGTAAGGGTGCCGCCCGCCGTACCCGTCGCGCGGGCAACGTTCCCGCCGTGCTGTACGGCCACCAGGCCGACCCGCAGCACCTCTCGCTGGATGCCCGCGCCTTCTCCGCCATTCTGCGCGAGCACGGCACCAACGCGGTGCTCAGCCTCGTCATCGACGGCAAGAAGCAGCTCGCGCTCACCAAGTCGGTTGTCGTGCACCCGATTCGCCGCTACATCGAGCACGCCGACCTGCTCATCATCAAGAAGGGCGAGAAGGTCACCGCCGACGTGAACGTCATCGTCGTCGGCGACGCCGCCCCCGGCACCCTGGTCACCCAGGACGCCACCACCATCTCCATCGAGTCCGACGCGATGAGCATCCCCGAGTCCATCGAGGTCTCGGTCGAGGGTGTCGAGGCGGGCACCCAGATCAACGCGGGCGAGCTCACGCTGCCCAAGGGTGTCACCCTCAACGTCGACGCCGAGACGCTGATCGTCAACGTCATCGCCGCGCCGCAGTCCGAGGCCGAGGTCGAGGAAGCCGCCGAGGCTGCCGAGGCCGCCGCCGAAGCCGCGAGCGCCGAGTAAGCAGTACCGGGAATCGGTTGTCGATGACCGAATCCACGACCGGGCCCGCGCTCGTTGTCGGACTGGGTAACCCAGGCACCGAATACGAGCGCACCCGGCACAATGTGGGGTTTTTGGTCGCCGACGTGCTCGCGGAGCGCGTCGGCGGCCGTTTTGGCGTGCACAAGAAGTCCGGCGCCGACCTGTTGCAGGCCCGGCTCGACGGCCGCCAGGTGCTGATCGCCAAGCCGCGCTCGTTCATGAATCTGTCCGGGCGCCCGGTCGCGGCGCTGGCCAAGTTCTTCTCCGTGCCGCCGACCGAGGTGATCGTCGTGCACGACGAGCTCGACCTGCAGTTCGGCGAGATCCGGCTCAAGCGCGGCGGCGGCGAGGGCGGGCACAACGGCCTTCGCTCCGTGTCCAGCGCGCTGACCACCAAGGACTACCTGCGCACCCGGATCGGCATCGGCCGCCCGCCCGGCCGGCAGGATCCGGCGGACTACGTGCTCAAGCCGTTCGCGGCGCCGGAACGCAAGGAAATACCGGTGATCGTCGAGCAGGCCGCCGACGCCGTCGAGCTGTTGCTCCGGGTCGGACTGGAAGCCGCGCAGAACCGAGTGCACTGACAGCGTCGCGAATTCGTAGCGCTGTCAACGCCTTTCGATATCTGCGCCGCCGGTCAGCGCAGGTGGACGGCGGTGGCGGCGCGGCGGAGTTTGCCGGACGAGGTCTTCGGCAGTGCGCCGGGGCCGAGGACGGCGACGGTGCGCGGGCGGGAGCCCACCTCGGAGAACACGGCGTGCACGATCTCGCGTTCGATTCGCTTTACCGCCTCGGCATCCTGGTATTCGTTGCTCTCCACCACCACCGCGAAACTCTCCCGCTTCTGGCCGGCGTCGAGGCGTACGGCGACCGCGTTGCCGGGTCGCACGCCGGTCACCCTAGTGGCGGCGCGTTCGATGTCGGTGGGGTAGATGTTGCGGCCGCCCATGATGATGACGTCCTTGATCCGGCCGCAGACCACGATCAGGCCCTCGTCGGTGAAGTAGCCGATGTCGCCGGTGTCGAGCCAGCCCGCCGCGTCCTGCGCCGGGCGGAACCCGTTGACCGTGACGTAGCCGGAAGTGACTGCCGGGCCGCGTAATTCGATGACGCCGACGGATCGGCTCGGCAGCTCCTGGCGTTCCGCGTCGACGACCCGGCCTTCGAGATGATCGACCAGGTAGCCCAGCGTCGGCAGCCGGCGGATGTTGCCCGGATGCCCGTGCGCGTCGTGCACCGGCACCGCCTTGCCCAGCGCCTCGAGCAGATCGGCGTCGATGACATCGATGACCTGACCCAGGCCCGGATCCGGAATCGACACGGCCAGTGTGGTTTCCGCCATGCCGTAGACCGGGGTGAGCGCCATCGGGCTGAGCCCGAAACGCTTTCCGGCCGCGGCCAACGTTTCCATGGTGTCCGGGTCGACCGGCTCCGCGCCGTTCCACATGTAGCGGACGCTGCTCAGATCGAACGCGCCGTCGTCGGCCTGCTTGAGCCGGCGGGCCAGCAGGGAGTACGCGAAATTCGGTGCGGCGGTGACGGTTCCGCGGTACTTGGCGATCAGTTCGGCCCATAACAAGGGGCGCATGAGGAAGTCGAGCGGCGTCACGCACACCACCTCGGCGCCGATTTGCATGGGGACACTGAGGAATCCGACCATGCCCATGTCGTGGAACAGCGGCAGCCAGCTGATCATCACGTCGTCGTCGAGCTGGAACTTGACCCGGTCGAACATGGCGTAGGCGTTGACGAAGAAGTTGCCGTGGGTGATCCGCACCGCCTTGGGCGATCCGGTCGACCCGGAGGTCAACTGCTGCAAGGCGATATCGTCCTCGGCCGTCGGCACCGGATCGGTGTCGGTGCCCTCGTGCAGCTGATCGATCCGCACCACGGTGATGCCGCGCTCGCGCAGCAGCGGCTCGGCCGCCTCGAACGGGGCGCCGAGCACCACCGCGCGCGCCTCGATCATGGTCAGCACGGTCTCGGTGTCGCGCGCCCAGACCACCAGATCGGTGCGCGGGGTCGGCTGGTGCAGCATGGTGATCGAGGCGCCGCGCATCCAGATGGCCTGGCAGGCCGGTGCGATGTCGACCGGCATGCCGGCCAGCACGCCGACCGCGTCACCGTGTCCGATGCCCGCCGCCGCCAGGCCGCCCGCCATCCGCCGGGCGATCCGATGGATCTCGCCCCAGCTCTGACGCCGGGGTGCGTCCGGCTCGCCGGTCACCAGCCCCCGGGTCGACGCCTGCGCCGTCGCATACATCTCGTCGGTGAACCTGCTCAACGTCAACTCCCTCATCACCAGCTTCGGGCCGCCTGTCGACCTGCAATCAACTATCCCGCCATTTCGGCGTGGCGTTAACCCTTTTACCGCGTGTCTAGGTTTGCTGGAGTGTCGCGGGTAACCGGGCTCGATGGGAGTATTCGCGCTGACGTCGGTGCCGGATTGGTTATCGCCGAACGGTGATTCAGTGCGTCGCTGCCGCGATTATTTGGCTGCCCGGGCCGGGAAGGTGGTGGCGTACTGGTCGACGTAGTGCCGGCCGGACCGCGCCGCCAGCTCGCGCATCAGTTCGTCGGTGTTCGCCCGCGCGACGTGATGCTGCTCGGCGGGCAGGTAGTAGCGCGGGGCGCCGAAGCTGATCCGGACCTTGCCGAAGCGGGGCAGCCGGGTGCCGCGGGGGTTGACGCGGTCGGTGCCCGACAGCACGACCGGGATCACGGGGGCGCCGGTGGCCATCGCGACGCGCAGCGTGCCGGTGCGGCCGCGGTAGATCCGGCCGTCGGGCGAGCGGGTGCCCTCGGGGTGGATGGCCCAGACGCCGCCTGCCTCGAGAATGCGGGTGGCCGCGGCGAGCGCGTCGGCCGCGGCGCTGCCGCCGGTCCGGTCGACCGGCACCTGGCCCGCCGCCGAGAAGAACCAGCGCTTGAACCGCCCGCGCAGGCCGGTTCCGGTGAAGTACTCCTGCTTGGCCAGGAACGCGACCTGGCGCGGCAGCACCAGCGCGAGATACAGCGAGTCGATCACCGCGAGGTGGTTGGCCGCGACGATCACCGGCCCGGTGCGCGGAACCTGATCCAGCCCTTCGACTTCGGGTCTACCCAGCACCCGCAACAGGGGGCCGAGAAACACGTACTTGAAGAGCCAGTACCACACGAAAACCTCCCGGGAAAAGAATGTGTAGACACTGTCTACCGCATTCCTGTAGACAGTGTCTACACCCGAAGTGGGGATCGCCGATGGTTGCCGTAGACAATGTCCGCATGGTCGAGAACGAGCCGCTGCGAGAACGCCTGGTCGGCGCGGGCGTGGACCTGCTCGAAGAGGTGGGCGCGGCGCAATTGGGACTCCGCGCCATCACCCGCGCCGCAGGTGTCTCACATGGGGCACCCCGCAGGCATTTCCCCACGCATCGCGCGTTGCTGGCGGCCATCGCGGTGCGCGGATTCGCCGACCTGATCGACCGGTTCGCCGCCGTCGATCCCGGCACCGGCCCGCGAGATCGCCTGGTACGCATGAGCGTCGCCTACGTCGAGTTCGCCGGCGAACGCCCAGAGATGTTCACCCTGATGTTCCGGCACGACCTGCTCGAAGGCTCGGGTGAGAACCTGCGCGGCACCACCCTGCCCCTGTTCGCCCGGTTCGCGGCGCTGGCGAGCGAGGCCGCGCACCCCGGAACCGCAGATCCCGGGGAACGCGCGATCGCCCTGTGGACAAACCTGCACGGCATCGCCGCCCTCCAGGCGAACCGCAGCCTGCGCCTGGTCGCGCCCGCCGCCGATATTCGCGCGCTGGTCGACCGCGCGCTCGAATTACATCTGGCCTGAACGAGTTTCGGGCTACAACTGCGCGACGGCGGCGACGAAACGGTCCAGCTCGTCGAAGCTCACGAAGCAGTGCGGTGAGGCGCGGACCACCGAACTCAGGCCGCGGCCGGTCATATCCAGGAGGGTTGAGCCGGCGTGGCTGACCGTCACCGTGATGTCTTGTGCGGCAAGCCGATCGCGCACCGCGATGCCCTCGAGGCCGTCGACGGTGAACGATACGATGCCGCTGTGCCGAATGCCTATGTCGCGCACCGTGACTCCGGGAATCTCCGGTAGCGCCTCGCGCAGGTGTTCGGCCCGGGCGGAGATGGCGGCGTACACGTTCTCCGGACCGAGGTCGAGCAGGTACTGCACGGCCGCGCCGAGGCCGAGTCGTCCGGCCACATCGCATTCCCAGAACTCGAAGCGGCTGGCGTCGGGGGCGAGGCGATACTCGTCCGCGCCGACCCAGGACGCGCTGTGCAGGTCGAGCCGGCCTGGCTCGAGGGATTGCGCCAATTCTGGTCGGAGGTAAAGGAATCCGGTGCCGCGCGGTCCGCGCAGCCACTTGCGTCCGGTGGCCGAGAGCGCGTCGACGTCGAGTTCGGCCACGTCGATCGGCAACTGCCCGGTCGACTGGCAGGCGTCGAGCAACACCAGCGCACCCACCGAATGGGCGATTCGAGTGGCCTCGGCGGCCGGGTTGACCAGGCCGCCGTTGGTCGGCGCGTGCAGCACCGAGACCAGCTTGACCCGTTCGTCGACCAGCTTCGCCAGCGCGTCGAGATCGATCTGACCGGTGCTGTCGCTGGGGATTTTCTCCACCGTGGCCCCGGTGGCCCGGGCGCGTTGTAGTGCCGCGATGGCGTTGCTCGCGTAGTCGGCCTCGGAGACTAGGATGCGGTCGCCCGCGGCCAGCGGAATCGAGTAGAAGAAATCCGCCCAGGAACGAGTCGCGCTGTCGCTCAACGCGATACTGGCCGGCGTCGCGTTGATCAGCGCGCCGATCGCGGTCTTCACCGCGGCCAGATCGCCGAGGCGTTCGTTCGCGGCGCGGTAGCCACCGATCTCCGCCTCGCGCCGCAGATGGTCGATGGCGGTGTCCAGCACGACCCGCGGGGGCAGCGAGGACCCGGCACTGTCGAGAAAAACGGAACCGGACATACAACCCGGAGTGTCGGCGCGGACACGCTCTTCAGCCAGCATGATTCCGACTCTAACGGGCATAGCCGGGCGGAGTCCGTCCGTCCTGAGCCGGTCCCCAGTTCGGATTCTTGTCGATTTCTTGTCAGTCCCCATCGCTACTCTGGATGGATCGCCGCCGGCGGAACAGAGCACGACCGCCCGGTGGTTGCAGATCGACAGCGGACACGAAACCACAGCAACTCGGACGCACAACGGAGGTTGGCATGGCGGTCACGCTGGAATCAGAGCTGGTCAGTCACGTAATCCACGACGGAGAGCTCAACTCGCGAGCCGCCGCGGAGGCTTATATCGGGGGTGTCTGCTTCAAGCAGGGACCACCGACGCTGATCGGCGCCGAGCTCGAATGGCTCACCGTGCAGGGTGAGTGTCAGGCGTCAGGCCCCTCGGCCGCCCCGCGTCCGCAACTGACTGCTCTAGCGGATGCCCTCGGACCCTACGCACCACGGTCCATCGCCCCCGATTCGCCGGAACTGGCGCTACCAGGGGGCAGCCGGGTCACCATCGAACCCGGCGGTCAGATCGAACTATCCAGCGCACCATTCGCTGATGCCGCGCAGCTGAATACCTCGCTCCGCGACGATGCCCGCCTTTTGCGGGAACTTCTCGAATCTCGCTCCATCCGAACCGTTTCCGCCGCCGCCGACGCGGACCGCCGCCCCAAGCGGCTGCTCCAGTTGCCGCGCTACCGCGCCATGGAACAGACCTTCGCCGGCATCGGCCCGTTCGGCAAACTCATGATGTGCAATACCGCCGCGACCCAGGTCAGCGTCGACGCGGGCGCCGACCGCGCCGACATCGCCGCCCGCTGGACCGCGCTCTACGCCATCGGCCCGGCCCTGCTCGCCGCCTTCGCCTGCTCGCCCGCGCTGCGGGGCGCCCCCGCCGGTGAGTGGGCCTCCCAGCGGATGCGGGCCTGGCTGCGCCTCGACAACGCCAGGACCCGGCCGCCGCTGATGGACTGGGCCGATCCGATCCTCGGCTACAGCAGGTGGGCGCTCGACGTGCCGCTGCTGTGCGTGCGAAGACCGGACGGCACCGGCCCGGGCGCGAACGGTCAGCCCGCGAACGGGCACGGTGCCGACACCGGCTGGTCGCCGCCGCCGGGGGCGACCTTCGCGGACTGGCTCACCGGCGCCCTGGACGACGAGGTCGGCCGCCGGCCCGACCGCAACGACCTCGACTATCACCTGACCACGCTGTTCCCGCCGGTGCGCGCGTCCGGGTACCTGGAGGTCCGCTACATCGACGCCCAGCCCGGCGACGGCTGGACCGTTCCGATCCACGTCCTGGACGCGCTCATGTCCAGCAGCCGGGTTGTGGCCCAGGCGATCACCATCGCCGCGCCGCTGGCCGGGCACTGGCTCGATGCGGCCCGCTACGGGCTGGCCGATCTGAACATCCGCTCGGTGGCGGTCGAACTGCTCACCCTGGCCGCGGCCAATGCGTCGAGCGCCGAGGCCGCCCGCGAGATCGAAGCCGCCGTTCAGCGATGTCGCAGCGGCGATAGACCCGGGGCGGATTCCGCCGCGGCCGGCACCAGGACGGGCGGTCCTGGAGCGGATTCGTGAGCGCCGCTCAGCGAGCGAACCGAGCACGCGGCACCACCGCGCGCGTAGTCGCGTGCAGAGCGTGCCTGCACTGCCGATCCGGTCCGGCGGGCAGCGCCGCGCCGAAGCCGACAGGAACTAGCACCGGAGACTCATCATGACCATTCAGCATCCGCCCGCTACCGACAACGCGGGCACCGAACGACTACGTGAGCAGATCGCCGAGGTGCTCACCCGCGCCAGGCAGCGCACCCTCACCCTCACCGACTGCATCGACGAGGCCGAGCTGGTCGCGCAGCATTCGCGGCTGATGAGCCCGCTGGTGTGGGATCTGGCCCACATCGGCAATCAGGAAGAACTGTGGCTGGTCCGCGATGTCGGCGGCCGCGAGGCGGTCCGGGCCGACATCGACGAGCTGTACGACGCGTTCAAGCACGCCCGCTCGAACCGGCCCGCGCTGCCGCTGCTCGACCCTGCCCAGGCCAGGGGTTACGTCGGCACCGTCCGGGACAAGGTCTGGGATGTGCTGGACCGCAGCGATTTACGCGGTTCGCCGCTGGTCGACGGCGGGTTCGCGTTCGGCATGATCGCCCAGCACGAGCAGCAGCACGACGAGACCATGCTGGCCACCCACCAGTTGCGTAGCGGGCCTGCGGTTTTGACGGCGCTCGTGGCGCCGACCACGACCGCGCCGGTGACCGGCGAGGTCGTCGTGCCGGCCGGCGAATTCACCATGGGCACGTCCACCGAACCGTGGGCGCTGGACAACGAACGCCCCGCGCATCGAGTTCAGTTGCCCGGCTTCGCAATAGACGCCGCGCCGGTGACCAACGAGCAGTACCTCGCGTTCCTCGACGACCGCGGCTACGACCGGCCCGAACTGTGGTCCGAGCGCGGCTGGGCGCACCGGCAGGAGGCGGGCCTGGTCGCGCCGCAATTCTGGGAGCGCGACTCGGCCGGGCAGTGGTGGCGTCGCGTCTTCGGCGTGCTGACCCCGGTGCGCCCGCATCAGCCGGTGGTGCACGTCTGCTGGTTCGAGGCCGAGGCGTACGCGAACTGGGCGGGCAAGCGACTGCCGACCGAGGCCGAGTGGGAGAAGGCCGCGCGTTATGACCCGGCCACCGGCGCTACTCGCCGATTCCCCTGGGGCGACACCGAACCCGACGCGGCCACCGCGAATCTCGGCCAGCGCCACCTGGAACCGGCCGATGTCGGCGCCTATCCGGCGGGTGCGTCCCCGGCCGGTGTGCACCAGCTCATCGGCGACGTATGGGAGTGGACCGCATCGGGATTCGACCCGTACCCGGGTTTCCACGCCTTCCCGTATCAGGAGTACTCCGAGGTCTTCTTCGGCGGCGACTACCGCGTCCTGCGCGGCGGCTCCTTCGGCACCGATCCGGTCGCCTGCCGCAGCACCTTCCGCAACTGGGATCACCCGATCCGGCGGCAGATCTTCTCCGGTTTCCGGCTCGCGCGCGATCTGCGACCGGGGGAGGGCGAATGAGCCGGCCGACGAGAGGCGCGCGCTGATGTGCAGACATCTCGGTTACGTCGGCCCGGTGGTGAGCGTCGGCGAGACGCTCACCACCGGAACGCATTCCCTGCGCACTCAAGCGTGGGCACCGCGGGATATGCGGGGCGGCGGCACGATCAACGCCGACGGGTTCGGCGTCGCCTGGTGGCGAGCCGTCGAGCCGGACAGCACGCAAAATCCGTCGGCGACCAGCACACTGTCCGGTGATACCGCGCCAGGCGGCACGCTGATCGCCAGCCGATACCGCAACCCCGCACCCATCTGGACCGACCCCGCGGTGGAAGAGGTGCTGCCGCAACTGCATTCGGCCGCGGTGCTGGCATCGATCCGGTCCGCCACCGTCGGCATGCCGGTCGAGCGGGCCGCGTGCGCGCCATTCACCAGCGCGCAGTGGGCGTTCAGCCACAACGGCTCGGTACCCAACTGGCGCAACGTGATCACCGCGGCGTCCTCGGACTTGGACAATGCCGCCACGCAATTCGGCGCGACCCGGCTCTTCGAGACGATCCAGCTGCTCGAGGCCGAATCGCCGACCGATGCCGCGACGCTCTGGGTGCTGCTGCGGCAACTGCTCACCGCGGTGTCCCCGGACGGTTTCGTCGATTCCCCGGGCACCGCCCTCGGCCTGCTCGCCGCCGGCGTGCTGAGACACGCGCCCGCCGCCCGGCTCAACTTCCTGCTCGGCGACGGCGAAACCCTCTGGGCCACAACGGTGCACCACGCCTTGTCGGCGCTGGTTACCGACACCTCCGCCGTGCTCGCCTCCGAACCCTATGACGACGACCCCAACTGGCGGTCGATCCCCGACCGCAGCCTGGTTATCGCTCGCCCAGGAAAGCTCACCATCGATCCGCTGCCCGACAGCACGAAAGGCGCCTCCCGATGACCGCACCGACGCTGGAGATCCACCTATCCGACGACGACCTCACCTCGGCCTTGCGCGCGGACGCCAGGCTCGGCCTGACCGCCGACCCGAAGTGGCTGCCGCCCAAGTGGTTCTACGACGCCCGCGGCAGTGAACTGTTCGAGCAGATCACCGAGCTGCCCGAGTACTACCCGACGCGCACCGAACGCGCGCTGCTGGAGCGGGTGGTCGGCGAGATCGCCCGGGTCGCGCAGGCCGAGGTACTGGTCGAGCTCGGCGCGGGCTCGGCCGCCAAGACCCGGCTGCTGCTGTCCGCGCTGACCGCCGAGGGTCCGCTGAAGACCTATGTCCCGCAGGATGTCTCGTCCTCGGCGCTGCGCGCGGCGGCGGACGAGATCGCGGCCGAGTTCCCCGGGCTGGCGGTGCACGGTGTGGTCAGCGACTTCACCGACACCCTGCACAACCTGCCCGGCGGCGGCCGCCGGATGATCGCCTTCCTCGGCGGCACCATCGGCAACCTGGTCCCCGCCGAGCGGGCCGAGTTCCTGGCCGGCATCTACGAGGTGCTGGAACCGGGCGAGCAGCTGCTGCTCGGCGCCGGCCTGGTCATCGACCCGGCCGTGCTGGTCCCAGCCTACGACGACGCGGCCGGTGTCACCTCCGAGTTCAACCGGAATGTGCTGCACGTCTTGAACTCTCGCCTCGACGCCGACTTCGCGCCGGAGAAGTTCGAGCACATCGCGGTCTGGGACGCCGAGCACGAGTGGATCGAAATGCGCCTGGCCGCCACCGAAGCCATGACCGTCCGGGTTCGCGAGCTCGATCTCACCGTGCAGTTCGCCGCCGGCGAGCAGATGCGCACCGAGATCTCGGCCAAGTTCCGCGTCGATGGTTTCAGCGCGGAACTCGCGGCCGCCGGGTTCAGCACCGAGCAGGTGTGGACCGATCCCGACGACCGCTTCGCGCTGTTCCTCGCGGCGCGCGACTAGGCGAGCAGTGGTGAACGGGTAGTCGCCCCGGTCACCACCGCCGCGAGCCAGTCGACCAGGGGCCGCATCGTCTCCCAGGCGGTGCGGATCTCCTTGGCGGCGCGGGGTTTGTCCAGCCAGGCGGGCGAGCCGAATTCCTTGTTGCAGACCAGGGCCTTGTGCCGGAGCAGGTCGATGCGCGGATGGTCGGCGTCGTAACCCTTCGGCTTGGTCTTCAGCTTTTCGCCGCCGATGGTGAAGCCCGCCTTGGTCAGCTTCGCCAGGATCCGCTCCAGCTCCGGCCCCCGCACATCGTGATCGATGGTGGAGCGCAGCTGGGCGATCTGCTCGGACGAGCCGCCGTAGAAACCGCCCGCGACGTAGAGCCCCGCCGCGCCGATCTGCACGTACCAGCCGGTGCTCGGCGCCACCGACACGTACGCGCCCTGATGATCCTTGTACGGCGTCTTGTCCTTGGAGAAGCGGACGTCGCGATACGGCCGGAAGATCTTGGCCGCACCGAAATCCGGCTCCAGCTCGGCGGTCAGCGCGAGCATCGGCGCCTTCACCGCCGACTCGTATACGTCCTTGTGCGCGGTCCAGAACATCTTCGAGTTGTCGACCTCGAGGTCCTCGTAGAAATCCAGTCCCGCCAGCGGAAACCCGCCGAATTCGGTCATGACTGTGCCTCGCTCATACAGAGCAATCTACGTTCTCAGGTCTCCGTTGAAGATAAGGAACCCCACCAGGAAGCCGATGATCATGGTGACGCCCGCGGTGATCGCCGCCCATTTGCCCAGCGGCTCACCCTTGTTGTGGCCGATGATGCCGAGCACGATGCCCGCGGGCCCGAACAGGATGGGGCAGAACAACACCGCGATCACCGCGCAGACGAAACCGATGATCGAGAACACCTGGCTGCCGGACGCGCGCTGCGGCGTGGTGTACGGCTCGTAGGACTGCGGCGGGTACGCGCCGTAGCCGCCGGGCTGCGGACTCTGCTGTTCGCCGTAGCCGCCGGCGGGCGGGTAGTTGTACATCCCGCCCTGCGGGTACTGCGGCGCACCAGCCGGATCCGGTGGCGCACCGCTACCCGGATAGTGCGGTTGTCCACCGCCCGGGTATTGCGGGGGAGAGTGCTGTCCGCCCCACTGCGATTGATCGGTCGACGCATCCAACGGCTGTAGACCACTGGACGGGTCGCCACCCCAAGCAGGCTGCGCAGGTCCAGAATCCGCGAACGGCCGCTCGTCGGACGGCTCCGTGGCCCACGCCGGCTGATCAGCCTGTGGTCCGGCCGGAGGCGGCTGCCAGTGCCTGGCCGGGTCGTTGCCGGGGTGGGGCTGCCCGCTCGGGCCCGGCGGCGTCTGCCCGCCCAACGGCCCGGCGGGCGCGTCGGTCGGCTGCCACCACTCACCGGCCGGGGGAGGTGGCGCAGTGTACGGCTCACTCGAAGGTTCCGCCGCACCAACATCTTTGGACAACGAAGGTGCCGCACCCGAGCTCGGAGCCGCAGCGGAATCCGCCGCCCCGGACGCGCTCGGTGACGACGCGGACTCGGCGGGCTCCGGGGTACCGCCGGCCGGTTTCGGATCCTGCGGCGTGCTCATCGCGCCCTCCTTGTGTCGTCCGGTCGCCACCTCTGCGTCCTGCGCCGCCGCGGCCGTCCGCGATCGGCGGACGGACTGCGTCCGGCTTGTCCGTTATGCGTACCACGACGGCCGAGCTGTGATAGCCGATTGCGCTAGAGCGAGGTGTCGTCGACGATCTCCATCGCTACCACCTCGGCGGGCCGCTCGTCGTCCTCGGCCCTTTCCCGGCGCTGTTCGCGCGGGGTCGACTCCTGCGCCAGCTCGTCCGCGATGCCCAACCTGCCGTCATCGTCGTTCTCGTGATAGCGAATGCGCAGTTCATCCGGCGGATCCTCGATATTGCGCTGATAGGCGCGGATCTCGTCGGCCTGGTCGTCGTCTCCCATGTCGGTGTCGAGCGATTCACGGTCCATACCTCCCAGTATCCCCATGCATCGCCGTAACTAACGGACCCGGCGCAAAACAATGGCGGCCCGGACCGAAGTCCGAGCCGCCAGTGTTGTGCGGAAAAGCTATGCGTTGCCGTTGAACAGGCCGGTGACCGAGCCGTTCTCGAAGACCTCGCGGATAGTGCGGGCCAGCAGCGGGGCGATGGACAGCACCGTCAGCTGCG
Organism: Nocardia colli; assembly: GCF_008704205.1. Classification (GTDB taxonomy): domain Bacteria; phylum Actinomycetota; class Actinomycetes; order Mycobacteriales; family Mycobacteriaceae; genus Nocardia; species Nocardia colli. The sequence goes on from NZ_VXLC01000004.1 coordinate 191,118, forward strand.
GGAACTTCTTCTCTTCGGTGATCGGCAGCGTGTTGGTGACCACGACCTCCTTGGCGCCGCAGGCGGCGAGGCGCTCCGCGGCCGGGTCGCTCAGCACGCCGTGGGTCGCGGCGATGACCACGTCACCCGCGCCGGCATCCTTGAGCACCTTGACCGCGCCGGCGATGGTGCCACCGGTGTCGATCATGTCGTCGATCAGGATGCAGGTGCGGCCCTCGACATCGCCGACCACCCGGTTGGCCTTGATCTGGTTGGGCACCAGCGGATCCCGGGTCTTGTGGATGAACGCCAGCGGCGAGCCGCCGAGCGAGTCCGCCCACTTCTCGGCCACGCGCACGCGGCCGGAGTCGGGGGAGACCACGGTGATGTGGTCGAGGGTGTAGTTGGTGCGGATGTACTCGGCGAGCTGCAGCTGCGCGTGCATGTGATCGACCGGGCCGTCGAAGAAGCCCTGGATCTGATCGGTGTGCAGGTCGACGGTGATGATCCGGTCCGCGCCCGCGGTCTTGAGCAGGTCGGCGACCAGGCGAGCGGAGATCGGCTCGCGGCCGCGGTGCTTCTTGTCCTGGCGGGCGTACGGGTAGAACGGCAGCACGGCGGTGATCCGCTTGGCCGAACCGCGCTTGAGCGCGTCGATCATGATGAGCTGTTCCATCAGCCACTGGTTCAGCGGCGCGGGGAAGCTCTGCAGCACGAACGCGTCGGAGCCGCGCACCGACTCCTCGAACCGGACGAAGATCTCGCCGTTGGCGAAGTCGCGTGCGGTCTGCGGCGTGACGTGGACGTCGAGTTCCTTGGCGACCTGTTCGGCCAGCTCAGGATGAGCGCGTCCCGAGAAGAGCATCAGGTTCTTCTGGTTATCGATCCATGACGCGGTCACTGCTGTTTGCCATCCTTTTGCTCGTGTGCCTGACCGGAGTCCTCTTTGGCGGCGTTGGCTTCTGCCGCCGCGCGCGCCGCGGCCGTTCCAGGACGGTGGCGTTGCACCCAGCCCTCGATGTTTTTCTGCGGCCCGCCGGAAATCGCGAGTGCCCCGGGCGGAACGCTTCTGCGCAGTACAGTACCCGCCGCCGTATACGCGCCGTCACCCACCGTTACCGGTGCGACAAACATCGTGTCGCTTCCCGTTCGCACATGCGACCCGACCGTGGTGTGATGCTTGGTCACTCCGTCGTAGTTCACGAAAACACTCGAAGCGCCGATGTTGCTGTGTTCCCCGATGGTCGCGTCGCCGACGTAGGTCAGATGCGGCACCTTGGAGTGCGCGCCGATCGAGGCGTTCTTGGTTTCGACGAAGGCGCCGAGCTTGCCGGAATTGCCGACCACGGTGCCCGGTCGTAGGTAACTGAACGGGCCGATGGTCGAGCCGGGGCCGATCATCGCGCCCTCGCCGTGCGTGCGGACGACCCGCGCGCCGTCGCCGACGACCACATCGGTCAGCGTGCTGTCCGGCCCGATCTCGGCGTCCTCGCCGATCACCGTGTCGCCGAGCAGCTGCACGCCGGGGCGCAGGATCGCGTCCCTGCTGATCCGCACGCTCGCGTCCACCCAGGTGGAGGCCGGATCGATGATGGTGACGCCGGCCCGCATGTGCCGTTCCAGGATGTAGCGGTTGAGCCGGTTGGTCGCGTTGGCCAGCTGGACCCGGTCGTTCACGCCGGTGACCTTGGCCGCGTCGACCAGGCGGGCGCCGTGCACCGGATGCCCGGCCTCGCGGGCCAGCCGCAGCACGTCGGTGAGATACAGCTCGTGCTGGGCGTTGGCGGTGGACAACCGGCTGATCATGGTGCGCAACACATTCACGTCGAACGCGTAGACACCCGAATTGACCTCGGTGATCGCGGCCTGGGCGGGGGTGGCGTCGGCGTGCTCGACGATCTCGGCCACCCGGCCGTCGGCGTCGCGGACGATGCGGCCGTAGCCGTTCGGGTCGTCCGGCACGAAGGTCAGCACCGTCACCGCGGAACGTTCGGTGTAGCTGCGATGTTCGTCGAGCAACGCGGACAGCGTGTGCCCGTCGAGCAGCGGCACGTCGGCGGACGTGACCAGCAGGTCGCCGGTGAAGCCGACGGGCAGTGCGGCGAGCGCGCACTGCACGGCGTGCCCGGTGCCGAGCTGCTCCTCTTGAATGGCCGGAGTGATCTCACGGCCGAGGTCGGTGGCCACCGCCTGCACGGCGGCGCCGACCTGTTCGCGGTCGTGGCCGACCACGGTGATCAGATATGCGGGGTCGATCTCGTTCGCCGCATGCAGCGCGTGTGCGAGCATGCTTCGACCGGCCAGCGAATGCAGCACTTTGGGGGTCTTCGACCGCATTCGCGTCCCGGCACCGGCTGCGAGAACGACGACGGCGGTCTGCTGTGGCATGGATCTCCCTCGGCTGCCTGTCATCATGCTGCTGGGCTCTGCTCATCGTGCTGGGGTGTCTGCTGTGCTGGGCGCAGATGTGCGGGCCAACGATAGGTCATCGTGCTGCCGAGCTCCGCCGCCAGGACTCGAACCTGAACTATCTGAACCAAAATCAGAGGTGCTGCCATTACACCACGGCGGATTGTCACATCGGCGGATCGGGAACACCCGCCGCTGTGCCACGGCACGGGAAAGATCCTCGCATACACCCACGCCTCTCCGCGATTCTTGCCGGTAGTTGGAGCGTTGAGAGTGTCCGACCGGGTGCTGATTCGACGGCGCGCCCGGGGTTGACGGGGCAATCTTGCGGGCTGTCTGGAACAGTTGAGGCACTGGACGGTCGGGTGACGAAGGGAGGCGGGAGCGATGTCGACTAGTGAACCGCCCAAAGTGTCGCGTCCGCGGATGACCGGTACCCAGCGGCGACAGCAACTCATCGAGATCGGTCGCGCACTGTTCGCCGAGCGCGGATATGACGCCACCTCGATCGAGGAGATCGCGCAGCGGGCTCAAGTCTCCAAACCTGTGGTGTACGAACACTTCGGCGGCAAGGAAGGGCTGTACGCGGTCGTCGTCGATCGCGAGATGTCCATGCTGCTGGACATGATCGTGTCCTCGCTGACCCAGAATCGATCGCGGGTCCGGCTCGAACAGGTCGCGCTCGCGCTGCTCACCTACATCGAGGAACGCACCGACGGATTCCGCATCCTGGTGCGCGATCAGCCCGCGGGTAATGCCGAGGGCCGCTACTCCAGCCTGCTCAACGAGGCCGTGAACCAGGTCGCGCACATCCTCGCCGGGGATTTCGAGCGGCGCGGTTTCGACACCAGCTTGGCCACGCTCTACGCCCAGGCGTTGGTCGGGCAGGTCGCCACCGCCGCCACCTGGTGGCTGGACGAACGCAAACCGTCGAAAGAGGTTGTCGCCGTGCACTTGGTGAATCTGTGCTGGAACGGGTTGAGCCATCTGGAGGCCGACCCGCATCTCAGCTCGGAGTGGCGCGCCGGTGTCGAGGAGTGACTCGGGTTGTTAACCAGCGAATTGCGAAGCGGGTCTGGTCGAATGCTCGAATTGACTGCCGAGGGCCCGCCTGGTGGTACGGTTCACCCATCCTTTGGGTGCTGTTCGGGCGGTAAGTCGGTCTACTTCGTGATGTCGGTCTACTTCAGGATGGCTGGTTTTTAGGATGACAGGCGGATCTGATGGCTAGGCAAGCGCGCGCGGAGATCACCCGCGACTCCGTTCTTGCGGGCGCTGCCGATGTCTTTCTGCGCTTGGGTTACGCGAACGCGAGTCTGAGCGAGATCATCGCGCAGTCCAATGTGACCAAGGGCGCCTTGTACTTTCACTTCGGCTCGAAGGAAGAGCTGGCGCGTGCGGTGGTCGACCAGGGCAACGAGCGGCTGGTCAGCTCGTGTCAGGGTTTCTTCGATCCCCGGGTGCCCGCGCTCGAGGCATGCATCGGTATCACCTATGTGGTCGCGGATCTATCGATGAACGATCCGATGGTCGGCGCCATGCTCAAGCTGACCCATCAGATCGGTGACTACCGCGGCGCGCAGGGCGACAACATCGCCAAGACGTGGGGCGACACCTACCGCGTGCTCTCCGAAAGGGCTATCGCCCAAGGCGATTTGCAGCCCGAGCTCGACGCCGAGGTGATCGGCATGCTGCTGCAGGAGATGACCGCGGGCGTGCACATCATCGCGGTCGGCACCGAGTCGATCGATCAGATGGCCACCCGGATGGAACGCGTCTGGTACTTCCTGCTGCCGTCGATCGTCCCCGCCGAGAAGCTCGCCTACTTCCGCGAGTTCGCGGCCAGGCGCTTGCGTCGCTACGTGCCCTAACAGCCCGAGCCAATCGTGTCGGCGGCACTGACTAGACTTTTGCCTGTTGCTCGAAATACCCGGCTTGAGCTCAGGAGTTGTGATGCCGACCCATCGTCCACCGCTTGCGGGACTCGCGGCGGTCGCCGGTGCCGATGCCGCTCTGCGGACCGTCGCCGAGCTGGTCGGTAAGTCCTCGGTCCAGCTGGTCGGGCCGTCCGGCGTGCGGCCGTTCGTGGCCGCGACGATCGAGGCGAAACGGCCGCTGGTGGTGGTCACCGCGACCGGTCGCGAGGCGGACGATCTGACCGTCGAGCTCGAGGAGATGCTCGGCCCGGCGGTCGCGCAGTTCCCCTCCTGGGAAACCCTGCCGCACGAGCGTTTGTCGCCCGGCGCGGACACCGTCGGGCGCCGGCTCGAGGTGCTGCGCAGGCTGGCCCATCCCGAAGACCCGGCGTTCCCCGCGCCGCTGCGCGTCGTGGTGACCACCGTGCGCTCGCTGATGCAGCCGATGGCGGGCAGCCTCGGCGACATCGAGCCGATCGTGCTGCGTGTCGGCGCCGAGCTCGATTTCGACGAACTGCTCACGCGCCTGGTCGAATTCGCCTACAGCCGGGTCGACATGGTCGGCAAGCGCGGCGAGTTCGCGGTGCGCGGCGGCATCCTCGACCTGTTCCCGCCGACCGCCGATCATCCGGTGCGCGTGGAGTTCTGGGGCGACGAGGTCACCGAGCTACGCCCGTTCGCCGTGGCCGACCAGCGGTCGCTGGCCGAGGTGTCGGTGGATGTCGTTGTCGCGCCGCCCTGCCGGGAACTGCTGCTCACCGAGGACGTGCGCGAGCGCGCGGCCGAGGTCGCCGCGGCCAACGCGGCCGACGCCGCCCTGGTGGAGATGCTGGAGAAGCTGACCAACGGGGTTCCGGTGGACGGCATGGAGGCGCTGCTGCCGGTGCTGAAGCCGGGCGAGCTGCGGCTGCTCACCGAGGTGCTGCCCGAGGGCACCCATCTGCTGCTGTGCGATCCGGAGAAGATCCGTACCCGCGCCGCCGATCTGGTGCGCACCGGCGAGGAGTTCCTGGAGGCATCCTGGACCGCCGCGTCCTTCGGCGCCGACGCGCCGCTCGGCGCGCACGGCCTGGACCTGGCCGCATCCGGCTATCAAGCGCTGCCCGACGTGCACGCGAGCGCGGACGAGCGCGGCCTGCCCTGGTGGACGCTGAGCCCGCTCACCTCGGGCACCCCCGCCGAGGTGGTGCTGCCGGTGCTGGCCGGGCCGACCGCACGCGGCTCCGACGAACTCGTGGCGACCATCTTCGCCTCGCTGCGCGCGCACGTGGCGACCGGTGGCCGCGCCGTGGTCGTCGTCGCGGGACACGGTACGGCGCAACGCATTCTGGAACGCCTGGCCGACGCGGACGTTCCCGCGGCCGCGCTGGAGCCGGGTACCGAACCGGGCAACGGCGTGGTCGGCGTGCTGTGCGGATCGCTGCACGACGGTCTGGTGTTCGACGACGCCGGGCTGGTCGTCGTCGCCGAATCCGACCTCACCGGCAACCGGATGACCGCGCCCGGCGACGGCAAGCGGCTGCCCGCCAAGCGGCGCAACCAGGTCGATCCGCTGGCCTTGAACGCGGGCGACATGGTGGTGCACGACCAGCACGGCATCGGCCGGTTCGTCGAGATGATCGAGCGCACGGTCGGCGGCGCGCGCCGCGAATACCTCGTCATCGAGTACGCGCCGGGCAAGCGTGGTCAGCCGGGCGACCGGCTGTTCGTGCCGATGGAGTCGCTGGATCAGCTGTCCCGCTACGTCGGCGGCGAGCTGCCCAGCCTGTCCAAGCTCGGCGGGTCCGACTGGGCGAACACGAAACGCAAGGCGCGCAAGGCCGTTCGGGAGATCGCCGGCGAGCTGGTGCAGCTCTATGCCGCGCGCCAGGCGGCGCCGGGGCACGCGTTCGGCCCGGACACCCCGTGGCAGCAGGAGATGGAGGACGCGTTCGCGTTCACCGAGACCGTCGATCAGATGACCGCCATCGCCGAGGTCAAGTCGGACATGGAGAAGCCGGTCCCGATGGACCGGGTGGTGTGTGGCGACGTCGGCTACGGCAAGACCGAGATCGCCGTGCGCGCCGCGTTCAAGGCGGTGCAGGACGGTAAGCAGGTCGTCGTGCTGGTGCCGACAACCCTGCTGGCGCAACAACATCTGCAGACGTTCACCGAGCGGGTGGCCGGCTTCCCGATCAACGTGAAAGGCCTGTCCCGGTTCACCGATCCGGCCGACGCCCGCGCCGTCATGGAGGGCATGGCCGACGGCACCGTCGACATCGTGGTCGGCACCCACCGGTTGTTGCAGACCGGCGTGCGCTGGAAGGACCTCGGCCTGGTCGTGGTCGACGAGGAGCAGCGCTTCGGCGTCGAGCACAAGGAGCACATCAAGGCGCTGCGTACGCACGTCGACGTGCTGACCATGTCCGCCACGCCGATTCCGCGCACCCTGGAGATGAGCCTGGCCGGCATCCGCGAGATGTCCACCATCCTGACTCCGCCGGAGGAGCGGCATCCGGTGCTCACCTACGTCGGCGCCTACAACGACAAGCAGGTCACCGCCGCCATCCGGCGCGAGCTGCTGCGCGACGGCCAGGTGTTCTACGTGCACAACCGGGTGTCCTCGATCGACAAGGCGGCCAAGCGGATTCGCGACCTGGTGCCCGAGGCCAGGGTCGCGGTCGCGCACGGGCAGATGAACGAGGACGCGCTCGAGTCCACCGTGGAAGGGTTCTGGGAGCGCGAGTTCGACGTGCTCGTCTGCACCACGATCATCGAGACCGGCCTGGACATCTCCAACGCGAACACCCTGCTGGTGGAACGCGCTGATGCTCTTGGTCTTTCGCAGCTGCACCAGCTGCGTGGCCGAGTGGGCCGCAGCCGGGAACGCGGGTACGCCTACTTCCTGTACCCGCCGGAGAAGCCGCTCACCGAGACCGCCTACGACCGCCTCGCCACCATCGCGCAGAACTCCGACCTCGGCGCGGGCATGGCCGTCGCGATGAAGGACCTCGAAATCCGCGGCGCCGGAAACGTGCTCGGCGCCGAACAGTCCGGGCACGTCGCGGGCGTCGGCTTCGATCTCTACGTCCGGCTGGTCGGCGAGGCCGTCGAGGCGTATCGGGCCGCCGCCGACGGCAGGCCGATCACCACCGAGGAACCCAAGGAGATGCGCATCGACCTGCCGGTCGACGCGCACATCCCGCCCGACTACATCGGCAGCGATCGGCTGCGGCTGGAGGGTTATCGCAAACTCGCCTCCGCCCAGGACGATTCGAACCTCGCCTCGGTGGTCGAGGAACTCGTCGACCGCTACGGTCCGCTGCCGGTCGAGGTCGGTCGCCTGGTCTCGGTGGCGAAGCTGCGGCTGCTGGCCCGCGAGTACGAGGTCACCGAAATCGCGGTCACCGGAACAACGCTCAAGATCTCGCCGCTGCACCTGCCCGACTCGAAGCAGATGCGGCTCAAACGGATCTACCCCAGCGCCAGCTATCGCGCGGCCAGCGGCGTGATCTCGCTGCCGCTGCCGCGGGTGGAAGACAGCGTCGGCGCCGAGCGCGTCCGCGACGTGGTGTTGCTGCAATTCGTCGCCGACCTGCTCCTCGCCCTGGACGGAAAGGCCCAGGGCGCAGTGGATCTCACCACCGCGACCGAGGTCTCGGCGGCCCGATGACTGCCGATCGCGACGAAGCCGTCCTGCGCGCCGCAAGGCATGCCGCGGCCAGCGGGACCCCGTCCGACACCGCCGTGGTGGCCGCGGGCCTGACCGGGGCCGTCGAGGTCATGGATCGCCTCTGGCACTTCGGCGGCTGGGAAGTGACCCAAACCCACGACTCGTTGCGCCCCTACCTGCTCGAGGAAACCTACGAACTCCTCGACGCCATCCAGCACGACGACGCCGAAACCATCAAGGAGGAACTGGGCGATCTGCTGCTCCAGGTCCTCTTCCACTCCCGAATCGCCCAGGCCGCAGGCGAATTCACGGTCAACGACGTGGCCGCCGCCCTGGTGGCCAAGCTCGTCAACCGCAGCCCCTACCTCCGCGACACCCGATTCGCCGCGGACACCACCCTCGAAGAAAAGATCGCCGCCCAGGAAAGCGCCTGGGAGGAGCGCAAATCTGCCGAGAAGTCCCGCCGCTCCTGCCTGGACGGCATCGCCATGGCCCAACCCGCACTGGCCCTCGCCGAGAAGATCCGCGACCGCAGCACCAAGGCCGGCCTCCCCGACGACCTCGTCCCCGAAGACCTGCGCGTCGTCCACCTCGGCCTCGCCGACAGCGCCGAGGAACGCCTCCGCAAAGCCACCCTCACCTTCGCCACCGCCATCCGCGCCACCGAGGACGCCGCGGAAGCCGATCGCGGGGAACGACTTCCGCTAGCCGGCGACGACTGGCGCAAGTACTGGGTTCACTGAGACGAGACCGGCGGCGTATCCACGATCTCGGTGAGCGTGCCGGGTTCGGCCTTGTCGACATAGAGGATGCCGTTGAGGTGATCGGTCTCGTGCTGCACGATGCGGGCGGGCCAGCCGCTGAACTCCGCGAGCCGCGAGGTTCCGCCGAGATCGGTGTAGCGCAGCGTGACATCGGCGTGCCGGCGAACCACCGCGTGGTACCCGGTGACGCTCAGACAGCCCTCGGGAAAATCGGCGGTGCGCAATGACGAGGGCGTGTACGTCGGATTGACGATCACCAGGAATTCCTGCGGATGCCGTTCGCGGGTGATGGCGATCTCCTCGCTGACCGGGAACAGATCCTCGATCACCGCCAGTTGTACGGGCAGGCCGATCTGCGGCGCGGCCAAGCCGACGCCGGGTGCCGCGTGCATCGTCCGCCGCATCAACTCGACCAGGGCCGACAGCGTTTCGTCGTCGAGCTGACCGTCGTACTCCTGGGCGACCGACCGCAGCACCGGATCGCCGGACTGGACGATGGGCGCGACACCGTCGTCGTATCGATCCAGCAACTGCTCGACCTGCCCCCGCAGACTCGACGCGCCCGCATCTTCAGCTGGTGTTGCCATGGCCCTTCCCTCACTTCTCCCGACGCCGCGACGACTGACCCGGCAGCTGATCGTGATGCTAGCCCGATCCACCACCTCCGCTCGGCACCGGACTTCCCTCCCGCCAAGCAAGCCGCCGTACTGCATATCGCGTTGCCGACCGGGACCTCACTGCGGGCCCACTCGTATTTCGGCGCGGCCAGGTCCCGGTCGCGGCGGTTCGGCCCGGGTAGCGTTTGTGTGGTACGACGTCGGTGGGTGCGCGATCGGGAGGTTGCGATGTTGAGTGTGTTTTCTTCGCCGGGGCATTACGTGCAGGGGCGGGAGGCGACCGAGCAGCTCGGGGCGGAGATGGCCCGGCTGGGGATCGGGGGGCCGGTCACGATTGTCGCGGGGCGGAGTGCGCAGCGATTGCTGGCGCAGGTGTGGGAGCGGTCGCTGACGGACGCGAAAATCGCCTACTCCGTGCATCTTTCGAACGGCGAGTGCACCAGGGCGGAGATCGCCAGGATCACCGCGGGTGTGCAGGAGAACGGCAGCACGGTGGTGTTGGGTGCCGGCGGTGGAAAGGTGCTCGACTCGGCGCGAGTGGTCGCCGATGACCTCGGGTTGCCGATGATCAGCTGTCCGACCACGGCGTCGAGTGACGCGCCGTGCAGTGCGTTGTCCGTGATCTACACGGACGCAGGCGAAGTGGAGACCTCGCAGCTGCTGCGCCGCAATCCGGCGCTCGTGCTCGTCGACACCTCGGTCATCGTGCAGGCGCCGGCCCGGTTGCTCGCCTCCGGGATGGGGGACGCGCTCGCCACCTGGTTCGAGGCGCGGACCTGTTCGGCGGCGCAGGTGCGCAATCTGCGTGGCGGCGCGTCCACGCGCAGCGCCACCGCCCTGGCCGAGCTCTGCTACAACACGCTGCTCGCGGATGGCGCGCAAGCCTTGGCCGCGGTGCGGGAGCATGCGATCACCCCGGCACTCGAGCGGATCGTCGAGGCCAACACGTTGCTGTCCGGTCTCGGCTTCGAATCCTCCGGCCTGGCCGCCGCTCACGCCGTCCACAATGGGCTCACCGCCGCGCCACAGACTCACGCGTATCTGCACGGCGAGAAGGTCGCCTTCGGCGTCGTCACCCAGTTGGTCCTGGAGGGCGCTCCGGCCGCCGAGATCAACACGGTTGTCGACTTCTGCACCGAGATCGGTCTGCCGACCACCCTCGCCGGTGTCGGCCTGGCCGACGTAGACGAAGCAACTCTGTCCGCGATCGCCACCCGCGCCACTGCTCCCACCGAGTCGATCCACAACGAACCCTTCACCGTCGACGCCGCGATGACGATCGACGCCCTCCGCGCCGCCGACGCCCTCGGCCGCACCCGCTAGCCACCCCTACAGCCGCACGGGGGGAGTCCGCGGCTCGCGTCAGGTATGAACCGTGTCACTAACGGACCGGAGGACCGGTTAACGTCCGAGCACCTCCGCGGGATTTCGACATAGAAACCTCACCTTCCCGCAAGCATGTCGTCACCGTCCGTCGGGAAACCTGTCAGTAGTCCTTCGCTATTCTGGCGGTGGAACCCGAAGCCAATGGCGGGCAAACCGCCGGGGAGGACGTTCGGTCCGGTGCACATCAGCAGAGTCGCGGAGCACCCGCGACCGGATCATGTGCTGTTCCACTTCAGCGACACCCATGTCATCGCCGGCGACGGCGAGTTATACGGTGACGTCGACGCGGACCAGCGGTTACGCCAATTACTCGAGCAGGCCGCGGCCAGTCGGATCCAGCCGACCGCGATCGTGTTCACCGGCGATCTCACCGACAAGGGTGAGCCCGCGGCCTACGACAAGCTCAAGGCTCTGATCGAGCCGTTCGCGCGGAGTTTGCCGGCGCCCATCGTGTGGGTCGCGGGAAACCACGACGACCGCAGTCTCCTGCGCCGCAAGCTACTCGGCGAGCGGGCCTCCACCGCTCCGCTCGACCGTGTGCATCTGATCGACGGCCTGCGCATCATCGCGCTGGACACCTCGGTCCCCGGCCATCACTACGGCGAGATCTCCGACGAACAGCTGGATTGGCTGCGTGCGGTGCTCGCCGAACCGGCGCCGTTCGGCACCATCCTGGCCATGCACCATCCGCCCATCCCGTGCGTGCTCGACCTCGCGGTCACCGTCGAGCTGCGCGACCAGCGCAGGCTGGCCGACGTGCTCGACGGCAGCGACGTCCGCGCCATCCTGGCCGGTCACCTGCATTTCTCCACCAACGCGACGTTCGCGGGCATCCCCGTTTCAGTGGCCTCGGCGACCTGCTACAGCCAGGATCTCGGCGTCGAGCAGGGCGCCCAGCGCGGCCGCGACGGCGCGCAGGCGTTCAACTACGTGCACATCTACCCGGACACCGTGGTGCACTCGGTGGTCCCGATCGACCGCGGCGCGACGGTCGGCCAGCCGGCCACCGCGGAAGAGGCCGCCCGGACGCTCGCGGCGGAGGGCATCGTCATCCCACCCGCCGCGCGCATCCCGCATGTCATGCGGCGCCGGGCGTCGACTCCGGAATCGGACGACGAGACGGTGCGCTGAGCTGCTCCCACGGCGCCGGATCCGGGAAGTAGCGCGAGAGGAACGCCGAAACCGCAAGCACGCGTTCGGTTTCGGAGATCTCCGGGAAACTTCCGTCGTTCAGGCAGAAGAAGTCGACGTTGCGCTTGCGCGCGATCCCGTCCAGCAGCGAGAGCCCCTTGTGGCTCGTCGTGTCCACATAACGCACCTTCGCCGTCTCCTGCGGCACCGCCCGTCCGGTCAGCATCGCGTAGTAGTGATACAGCGAGTTGGTGACGGAAATGTCGGTGGCCGAACGGAATCGGCTGGTCCGGGTCCGGGCGAAGTCGGCCGCGAACTCGTCTTCCATCTCCAGTAACACGCTGCGGCGCAAGGGAACCGGCGTGTGCTCGAGGTGCCGGGAGATGAGGTGCCCGAACCGCGCGGCGAGCAGTTCCCGGTTCACCCGGGCGGCGTTCTCGAATCCGCTGCGCCGCTCGTTGTTGCGCCCCGGCCCGATCCTGGTGTCCGCCTCGATGAATCGGCTGATCCCGGCCGAGGTGAAGAACATCGACGGGCGCACCGGCCGCGCGAAGAACATGTCGTCGTTGGAGTACAGGAAGTGCTCGCTGAGCCCCTCGATGTGCTGCAACTGGCTTTCCACCGCATGGGAATTGAAGGTCGGCAGCCCGCTGGTGTCCGAAAAGTGGTCCAGCGCACGGACAACCGTCACCCGGGGATGATCGGCCAGCCAGGCCGGCATGGTGGAGTCGGTGGCGATGAAGATCCGCCGGATCCACGGCGCGTTCTTGTCCACCGACCGCAGTGCGTATTTCAGTTCGTCGATCTGCCGGATGCGCGCGTCCGCGTCGTCACCCTCGCCGACCACGACCTGCGCGAGCATGCCCGCGCGGCGGGCCCGGAACTCCGGATCCGAGCCGTCCACCCAAGAGAACACCAGGTCGATGTCGAAGCTCACGTCGCTCGGTTGCGGCGCGAACATGTCCACCAGGGTCGGCCAGGCCCGATCGAACAGCAGCACCTGCGTCTGCTCGACATCGGCGAGGTCGAACATGGTGCGGGTCAACGAGTTCGGGCGCGGGCACTCGACCGTGTCGCCGTGGTACTGCCACAGTTCCAGGTCCACCCGGTGAGCCGGGTCGCTGTCGCGCCCGATCCGGAAGACGTTGTGCTGCACCTCGTCACACGCGAAGCCCGCGGCCGTCGCGCCGGCCATGACCCGGCCCACCATCAGGTGATGGGCCGCGTCCGCGGCGAGCACCAGCCGGTGCCCGCGGTCGCGCACCAGCAGGAACGGCACCTCGGCCGCCGCGAGCTCGGAGCGCAGATAGCCCAAATCCTCGATCATCGAGGCCGATACGACCAGGTTGCCCGCCATCGGACGGGTCACCATCTCTACCGGGTTCACTGCCCCCATGTCCATCATCAGCTTGTTCTCCACATTCGTTCGTGCTCCGTTGGGGCCAACTACCGAGGCACCGCGCCGGAGCCGAGCGGCCGCACCGCCGACGTCGAGAGGTCGGCCGTGCATTGCCGCGCCCGGCGCGGTCGCATTCAGAAGTGGGGCACGATGCCGTAGCGCAGGAACGAATTGATCACGCGGTATGTAGACGACAGGTAAACCATTCGTTTTCACCTCACTCACGGCAGAACGCACAAGCGTCAAATGATGGGTGTGCTGCATCCGTGCGCGCGGGCGATACGACCGAGCGTGCGCACGGGAGACAGCACGCTGGGCCGGACAATCATCGGCCGGCAAAGAGAAGATGTCCCAGACAACAATGGGGACTGTACGAATGATGCATCGACGGTGACATTTCGTCAATCGGGACACTCCGTCTCACCCGCTGCCGTTTCGCTGCCCCTGCGCCCGCTCGCGCGCCCGAAACCTCCACATTGCCTGGTGATGACCACCGAGCGGCCCGGCGTGGGCGGTCGCGTCGCAGCTCAGCCGGTCTGTCGCGGTGACCGGCATCATGTCCGGCGGACGAGGGGGTGGCGGCCGACGGGCCGATTAATTAGGCTAGCCTCACCAATCTTTTCGAGAAGGGAGTGCACCGCGTGCGCGTCGTCATTCTGTTCGGATCCGAGATGGGCACGGCCGAGACCGTCGCAGACAGCGTCGCCGACGCCCTCGCCGCGCACGACGTGTCGGTCTACGACATGGGCGACTTCGCCGTCGACGACCTCGACGTGCACGACTTCCACGTCATCGTGTGCTCGACCTACGGCGACGGCGACCTGCCGACCAACGCGGAACCGTTCTTCGACGAACTCGCCGTTGCCGCGCCCGATCTGACCGGCCTGCGGTTCGCGGTGTTCGGCATGGGCGACAGCATCTACGGTGACACCTTCAATCGCGGCGGCGAGATCGCGGCCGAGAAGCTCGTCGAGTGCGGCGCCATTCAGGTCGGCGAGCACGCGCGGCACGACGCGTCGACCGAAATCCGGGCGAAGGAGATGGCCCGCGACTGGGCGGCGACGCTGCCCATCGCCGCGTTCGCCCCGGCCTGATAGTCGGCTGAGAGCAGTCCGGACATAGGGTGCAGCGCCAGCGGACAAGTGGCCCAGCACTTTAGACTGCTATCAAGCGCGGCACAGCCCGTCGCGCTCGACGATCCATGAGGTGACGAAGATGGTAGCCGGAGCGAGCCACGTGCAACGTCAAGACCACTCGACAGATCACGATGATCATCCCGAGCTGGACGTGCTTCCGGAATGGCCGCAGGAAACGATCGCGGTCCTGGTCACCACCGACCCTGGACCGCACGCCATCCCGGTGTCCTGGCCGGTGCGGGCTGGTGATCGGCGCATTCTGCTCAGCCTCAAGTTCGATCGCGGGTCGCTGGCCCGGCTGCGGGAGCGCCCGCAGGTGGCGCTGCTGATTCTCGGCGGCGGCAATGTCGCCTTGTGTGCGCGGGGGACGGCGCACGTCATCGCCGAAGAGATGCCCGACGCCGCCGATTACGTCGCGGTGCGCATCGATGTCGAGGCGATCGATGACCATCGGCAGTCGGCGTTCCAGGTCGCCAACGGCATCCAGCGAACCGTGCTCGACCCGAGTGAACTGCATGCGCTCGAAGGCCGGGTGCGCACCCTGCGTACCTGGTCGAACGACCAAAACTGAACCCGCATAACACTTCCGGAACGCACGATGATAATCGGGAACGAAGGCGGCGCGAACGGGCCGCATGGAAGGGATTCATGAGCGTCACATTGGCCAAAGGCGGAAATGTTTCGCTGTCTAAGCAGGCAGCCAACCTCAGCAAGGTCGCGGTGGGCCTCGGCTGGGACGTGCGCACCACCACGGGCGCCGACTACGACCTCGACGCAAGCGCGCTGGCCACCGGACCGGACCTGAAGGTGCTGTCGGATCAGCATTTCGTCTTCTACAACAACCTGCGTTCGCCGGAGGGCTCGATCGAGCACACCGGCGACAACCTGACCGGCGAGGGCGAGGGCGACGACGAGGTGATCAACGTCGACCTGAGTGCCACTCCGCCGACCATCACCAACATCTTCTTCCCGGTGTCCATCCACGACGCCGACGCGCGCAGCCAGTCGTTCGGGCAGATCCGCAACGCGTTCATCCGGGTCACCGACGCGGCGACCGGCGTGGAACTGGCCCGCTACGACCTCACCGAGGATGCCTCGACCGAGACCGCCATGGTCTTCGGCGAGCTCTACCGGCACAACAACGAGTGGAAGTTCCGCGCCATCGGCCAGGGCTACGCCTCCGGACTAGCGGGCATCGCCCGCGACTACGGCGTGCACATCTGATCGTTCGTCCGGGGCGCGGGCCTTCCGGATCTTGCCGGGCTGCAAGACATCCGGAAGACCCGCCCCGAATCAGCTCGGGCTGCTGAGACTTTCCGGGGCCTCCGCGATCAGCTGCGGGCGGTCCCGTTCGCGGCGGTCCAGCAGCGCGAAGTACCGGCGCAGCATGAGCACGGCCGTGGTGGCCAGGCCCGCGGTGAGGCCCCACCAGACGCCCGCCGCGCCGAGGCCGATCGGGAAGGCCAGCAGCAGCGCGACCGGAAGTCCGACACACCAGTAGCCGATGATCGACAGCCGGAAGCCGGCGTTGGTCTCCTTCAATCCGCGCAGCAGCCCGGTGCCGATGTTCTGTGCGGCATCGAAGAATTGCAGCACGATGCCGATCAGCAACAGGGTGTGCGCGATCTGAATCGTGCTGGTATCGCTCGAGTTCAAGAACGGCCGCAACACCAGATCGGGTGCGATCACGTACACCGCGCCGGTGATCGCGGCCACGACCGCCACGTGCCGCAGCGCGATCCAGGCCAGCGCCCTGGCGTGCTGGTACTCGTCGCGGGTGACGGCATGGCTGACCAGGATCGACGCGCCGTGCGACAGGCCGATGGCGACCTGGAACACGATGTAGATGATCTGGTAGACGATGTTGTGCGCGGCCAGCGCGGCCGGCCCGATGCTGCCCATGACGAGCGCCAGCACCGAAAACATGCCCGCCTCGGAGCCGTACGTGAGCGCGATCGGCGCACCCAGCTTCAGCTCGGCGAGCACGGTCGAGCGCCGCACCGGCCACGGCCGCAGCGGCAGCGTCGCGCCTAGCCGGGCATCGCGGCGCACCATCGCCCAGAACACCCCGAAGGTGATCAGGAAGACCAGCGAGGTCGCCACGCCGATACCGGTGAGGCCGAGTTCGGGCAGTCCGGCCCGGCCGTGGATGAAGCCAAGGGCCAGCACCAGATTCAGCAGCACCGAGCCGAGCGTGACCATCAGCAGCGCCTGCGGTCGTTGCATGCCGACGGTGTACTGCCGCAACACCTGGAACCACAGGCACGGCAACAGACCCGGCGCCAGCGCCACCATCAGCGGACGCGCGTCGGCCAGCACGCCCGCGTCCTGCCCGAGCCATTGCAGCGCCCAGCCGAGTCCGATGAGCAGCCCGCCGCCCACCAACCCGGCCACCGTGGCGATCAGGAAACTCGACCGCAGGACGTCCTTGATCTCGTCGTCGGGGGAGACGCCGCGCTTGCCCGCCGAACTCACCGCGGTGGCGATCTGATTGCCGCTCGCGGTGATCAGCCCGACGCACATGGTGCGGATCTGATTGAACAGCGCGATCGCCAGCCCGCCCGCGGCCACCTGCTGCACGCCGAGCGTGCCCATCAGCACCACGTTCGTAGTCGACACCGCGATCTGCGCCAACTGCGTCATCGCAATCGGCGCCGCAAGCGCCGTCAACCGCCGGCTATCCGCCCGATACCCCGACAGAATCACCGACCCACCCCCGCACCCTCAGCGGCGATGTTGCGCACAAAATCGCGGGCCGCGCACAATATCGATGGCAATTCAGTGCGCGGCAGGCTGATTCGCGCGCGGCGCCGCTCAGCGGCCGGCGGCGTGGGGCGCGCGATGATTCGAGTGCGGCGCATTGTTTGTTCTGTTGCGCACTGAATTGCGGGCAATTTCGTGCGCGGTGGGCGAATTACTGCGCGGCGCTGGGGCGGGTGCGATCCGTAAGGCTGGTGCGCGCGCTTCATCGCGCCTCGGCGAGCGCGACGGGACGGCGGGCGGCGGGGGTGTATTGGTGCAGCATGGTCCTGACCTCAGCTTCGGCGGTGGGGTCGAGCAGGTCGCGGTCGGCCATCCACTCGTCGTCGAAGACCGTGTCCAGGTATTTCTCGCCGCCGTCGCAGACGAGCGTGACGATGGTCGAGCCGGCCGGGAATTCGTCGAGGCGACTGAGCGCGGCGTGCACCGAGCCGCCGGCCGAGCCGCCGATCATCAGGCCGAGTTCGGCGGCGACCGCGCGGGCGGTGGCGAAGGCGTCCACGTCGGTCACCTTGAGGCCCTCGTCCAGCAGCGAGTAGTCCACCGCCGTGCCGATGGTGGCGCCGGGCGGCGTGCCGGTGCCGGACTGCCAGTACGGGCCGCCCTCGCCGCCGAACGCGATCGAACCGACCGGCTCGACACCGATCACCTTGGCGGGGTAGCCGAGTTCGCGCAGCCGGGTCGCGGTGCCGAACAGCGAACCGCCGGTGCCGACCGAGGAGAGCAGGATATCGACCCGCTCAACGTCTTCCAGCAATTCTTCGGCGACCGAGTAGTAGCCGACCGCGTTGGCGTCGTTGTTGTGCTGCTCGGTGAAGTACGCGTCCGGCCGTGCGGCCGCCATCGCCTCGGCCAGGTCCTCCCGCGCCGAGGTCGCCAGGTTGTCGTCGCCGTCGTCGGCGACGAACACCAATTCCGCACCCATTGCCCGCATAGCCCGCAACTTGTCCTTACACGCGTGATGATCGACCACCGCGGTGAAGCGATACCCACGTTCGGCAGCTACTACCGCGAGACCGAGCCCGGTGTTCCCGGAGGTGGACTCGATGATATGCCCGCCACTTCTCAGCAAACCACGACGCTCCGCATCGAGCACCATCTCGCGAGCCATTCTGATCTTCGCCGCGCCCGTCGGGTTGAACTGCTCGAGCTTGAGCAGTAACCGGGTGCCGGTCGAGGTCGCCGCCAGTTCGAACAGCGGCGTGCGGCCGATCAGATCCGTCACGCGCGTGACGAGCGGCATTGAATTTCTCCTCGGGTCGGGGTGGGTTGTGGGTCAGCCGTCGAGCGTCCAGCGGAACCGGTCGCCGGATACGTCGTGCAGCACGACCTTCGGCGGAATCGGCAGGTCATGGAAGGCGGATTCGTTCGAATCCATTTGGTAACCGGCGGTGTTCGGGTAGACCAGCAGGTCGCCGACCTCGGCGGCGCGCGGCAGCGGGACTCGGCGCCAGCTGAGCATGTCGGAGTCGAGGCAGGTGGCGGCGCCGACGCTGGTCGGCGTCGGGGTGCCCGGCCGGGCCGGCCACAGCAGCGGGTCGGGCAGGTATTCGCTCTCGAACCACTGCTCGGACAGGCTCAGACTGGTTCCGTCGACGGTGAGCAGGCGGTACGGCGCGCCGTCGGCATGCCGGAGCTTGCTGCCCTGCACCCGGAAGACGGTGAAGCCGGCGTGCGCGAGCAGCGCGCGGCCCGGTTCGATGACCGGCCGGATGGTGTTGTCGCGCAGCCGCTGCGCGAGGCCGTCGTGGTCGAGGATCGCGGCGAGCATGGCCGGGCCGGGGGCCGGGAAGTGATAGGGGTAGTACGACTCGAACGACTTGCCCGAGTGGAACCACTGCCGGCCGACGTGCTCGGTGAACTCCGCCCACTCGGCGGCGGGCACATAGTCGACGCCGAATCCGCCGCCGATCGACAGCGTCGTGGCCGGATGGCCCAGGGTCCGCGCGTGCAGGCAGCGGGCGATCAGCTCGGACGCCAGCTCGGCGCGCGCCACCGCGTCGTAGCCGGAGAGGTGAAAGCTGAAGCCCTCCAGGCGGATCGAGCCGCGGCCGTCGAGGGCGGTCATCGCCTGCTCGAGCTCGGCTTCGGTCATGCCGAACCGGCTGGCCGACGCGGCGGGCAGTACCCGGAGCAGAACCCGGACCGGCGCGGCCGAGGTGCCGAGGGCGGCAAGACGTTCGAGCTCGCCGAGGTCGTCGACGGCGAGCAGCGCGCCGTGCCGGGTGGCGAGCCAGAGCAGCTCATCGGACTTCGCGGGCCCGGTCACCATCAGCTCGGTACCGCGAATCCCTTGGGCCAGTGCGGCGGTCAGCTCTCCAACGCTGGAAACATCCACGCCCGCACCGTTTTCCGCGCAGGCGCGCGCGACGGCGGGCGACTTGTTCGCCTTCTTGCCGTAGTAGATGACGCCATCGATCCCGGCCTGCTCGAACACCGCGCGAAACCCGCGGATGTTGCGGCCGACCGCGGGTGGGTACATGACGTGAAACGGCCCGCCCACGGCAAAACCGATGTCACCCAGCAGATTCGGGTCATCGAGCGCGCGGCGCTCCCATTCGTCCAGGAGCGCAGGGACCGGGGCGGCGCTGATCGAATCGCGCGTCACCCCGGTCCCGCCGGCGTCTAATCCCACAGCGGCACCTCCGTGCCGCGGCCCTCCGCGATGGCGCGTTCGGCGAGCGCGTGCGCGACCGCGATGTCGGTCAGCACGAGTCCGCTGTTGTAGACGAAGATCCGCTCGTCGTCCGAGCGCCGCGCCACCGCGCGACGGCTCAGGATCTGCGGCAGCTCGGCGTCCACCGCGCGCAGCGTCCCGTCCGGCCCGGCCATGTCGGTGCCGGTCAACGCCATCTGCTCGGCGCTGGTGGCGATCACCCGGTCCGCGTCGATCAAGGCCGAGGGCGCCAGGCCGTAGCCGACCAGCACGGCCGTCGAACCCGGTGCGAGATCACTGGATTCGAGCGCCACCTCGGTGCCCGGGCCGGCGGTGGCCAGCACCACGTCGGCGCTGGCCGCGGCGACCTTCGGGTCTTCCACCGTCTCGAGCAGTGCGTGCGGGTAGTGCTCGGCCAGCTGCCGGTGCACCGCGTCCAGGCCTTCGGGATGGGTGCCGTACAGCATCAGCTTGCGCAGCTGCGGGTTCGCGGCGAGCAGGTGCGGCAACGCGTTGCGGCCCTGGGTGCCGGTGCCGATCAGCAGCACGCTCTCCGCGCCGCGGCGGACGGTCTCGCGGACCAGCAGCGCCGACACCGCCGGGGTGCGCAGCGCGCCGACCCGTGAGCAGTCCATCATCGCGATGGGCGCGCCGGTGCTGTCGTCGTAGAGCGTGATGGTCGTGTAGTACCGCTTGGTGCTGCGATCGTGCCCGGGATCGAACTTGTACGACGTCTTCATCGCCACCACCCGGCGGCGGCCGTCGCGGCCGAGCATCGCGTAGGACACCGACCAGCCGTCGGGATTGGCCACGCTGAGTTTGCGTGGATTGTCCGAATCGCCCGCGGCGAACGCGAGATACGCGTCCTCCACGGCCCGCACGACATCGCCGGGTGTGATCGGCACGCAGGCCAGATCGCTGCGGCTCAGTACCCGTAAGGGGGTGGTGCGGTCACGGGTGTTCAAAGGGTCCTCGATCATGTGCTGCTTCCCGCTCTGTCGCCACCGGAGGGGTCTCCCGGTGTTCGTCCGTACGGGTCGGCTCGTAGCCGCCGGACGCGAACGCGGAATTCACTGCTGCTCGGAACGGGGCGACGGTCCGTTGCCCGTATCCATTCTCGTCGGTCTCTTCCGGCCGCCGCGGCCGATCAGGCAGGCGGACGTTCACCCGCTTGAGCCAGCGGTCGGTGCCGTCGTAGCGCGCGGTGAACGGTACCCGACCGTGCACCGCGACGTCGTTGTCCACCAGCAGCAGCTCGCCCGGCGCGAGTGCGGCCGTGACGCAGACGCGTTCGAACTCGGCGCCGAGCCTGGCGTAGGCGGCGCGGAAGTCGGCGTCGGCATCGTCGAGCGGGGTGTAGGCCGGGTCGTAGCGCAGCGTCGTCTCGTCCGGGCCGGCCGAGCTCCACAGCGTCGGCAGCGGCGCGGCCGAATACTGTTCGTGCCCAGTGCCATACGAGACATCGGGCAGGATCGGCAGGGTCGGCGTGCTCAGCAGCCGGCGTTGCGCGGCGGTCAGTTCGACCCGCCGGACCGAGGACACGGTGGTACCGACCAGGTCCGGATTGCGCAGGCAGCCGAGCATCAGCAGGTTGGCCCGCTCGGGGTGGAAGGCGTCCTCGGAATGCGGGCTGAGCAGGGTCTTGCTGCTCGCGCCGGACTGCTCGTGCTCGTGGCCGGGGGACGGCAGGATGTTGTTGACCAGTCGTCCGCCCTGCTGGCCCTGCCAGCCGAACGGCTCACCGGCGCAACGCGCGAGCAGCAGCATCACCAGGTCGAGTTCGAACGAACTCGCGCGCCGGGCGGCGGTGCCGCTCCACTGCGCGGCTTCGCGCCAGCTCGGCGGCGTCGGCCCGAGCTCGGCATCGGTGAGCGGCAGGCGGCTGACGATGGTCGCGCCCGCGCTGGTGGCGGGCGGGCGCAGGGTGCGGCGGACGTCGGCAGGTAATTCGGTGACCCGGGCGTCGATCTGCGCGATCAGCGCCGGATCGGTCAGCGTGGCTGCCCTCGCGGCGTCGTCGATCAGCGCGGCATCCAGTGTGGTAGATATCTCTCGCGCGAGTTCACGGACCGCACGCCCGGCGGCGGCGGGAAGCTCGCGACGTTCGATATCCTGCGGGTGAAGCGTCTTACGTTCGGAGAGAACGCCTTTCACCGAGGGAGTCCCTTCTTCGCATCGTTCGAAAAAGCAGGAGTGACGTCGATCTGCGAAGCTATCTCGTCTGGCGGCGTTAAGCAAGGCTTACCTAAGCGAGTCTGCGGAAAATAGCAGAAACGCATAATTATCGCGAAGTTCGACTTAACTCGCGGCTGTATTGCGCTCAACCCGTTAGGCTAGCCTGTCCTGATCGTCCAGGAAGAAGGCAGCGCAATGGGATTGAATCGCCGGCAGCTCTTGCAGTCGAGTCTCGGAATCGGCGCGGTGCTTGTCGTTGCCGCGTGCTCGAAAGAGACCGACTCGTCCGGGCCCGCGCAGCGTGGCGGCACGCTCCGGGTCGGCGCGCTCGGCACCGCGGCCCGCAGCGAACGCGACCCGCACGCCAATCTGAGCAACGACAGCGACTTCCTGATCACCTCGCTGGTGTACGACGCGCTCACCGTGCCCGGCGGCGACCCGAATGTCGCGCCGCGCTTGGCCACCCGGTGGGAGCCGGATGCTGAACGCCGCCGCTGGACCTTCACCCTCGCCGACGGCGCGACCTTCCACGACGGCAGCCCGGTCACCTCGGACGACGTGGTGTGGTCGCTGCGCAGGCTGCGCACGGTCGGCGGGGCCTCGAAAATGCCGGTGGCAGTGGAAGACATCATCGCAGACGGCCCTAACCGGGTGGTGCTCACCGTGCCCGAGCCGAACACCCAACTGCCGCTGCTGGTGCGGCTGATGACGTTCACGGTCAAGAAGGACACCACCGACTTCACCAAAGCCATTGGTACCGGGCCGTTCCGGCTCGAGTCGTACCAGGGCGGCAATGCCCGGTTGGTACGCAACGAGCGCTGGCACGGTCCGGCGCCGCTGCTCGACGCCATCGAGATCACCGCGTTCGAAAGCGTGACCGCGCTGGGTAATGCGGTGCTCGGCGGGCAGATCGACCTCGCGTCCAATGTCGGCGCGATCGCCGGGCGGACGGCGGAGGGGCGCGGCGACCTGCGCGTGGTGCGCCGGGCCGACGACACCATGCTCGGCGTCGCGATGCGCGCCTCGGACGGACCGTTCGCCGACCCCAGGGTGCGCACCGCGCTGCGGCTCGGTGTCGATCGAAACGCGCTGGTGACTCAGGTGCATTCGGGTTACGGCAAGATCGCCAACGACATTCTGGGCACCGGCGATCCGCAGTACGACAAGGCCATCGCGCAGCGCACCCGCGACCTCGATCGCGCGAAAACCCTGCTGCGCGAGGCCAATTTCGACACCGGAGGCAGCTATCCGCTGGTGACCAAGGCGGAGGCGCCCGGCGAGGTCGAATCGGCCAAGGTCATCGCGACTCAGCTGGCCGACATTGGGGTCCGGCTCGACGTGGTCACGCAGGAGTCGAACGCCTTCTACGACCAAACCTGGTTGAAGGCGCCGCTCTACACGGTCTCCTGGGGTACCAACGATTCCGCGCTGTTCTATGCCAAGAATCTGATGTCCAGCGGCTCCAACCGCAACGAAACCGACTTCAAGGACGCGGCATTCGACGCGGCCACCGCGAAAGCCCTTGCCGCACAAAGCGACTCGGACTACACGCAAGCCTGCCGCGAGGTGCAGCAGATCCAGCACGATCGCGGTGGCTACCTGGTGTGGGGCATGGCCGACGGCATCGACATCGCGTCGGCTCGCGTGCACGATCTGCCCACGCTCGGCGGCTTCGCCCGGGTGCAGCTGGAACGAGCCTGGTTGGCCGGGTGATCTCGTTCGCGCGCCTGCTCGTCCGGCGCATCGCCCTGCTGATCGCCTTGCTGGCAACGGTCTTCGTGGTCGTCGACCTGCTGCCCGGCAATACGGCGCGGGCGGTGCTCGGACGCGACGCGACGCCGGAGCAGATCGCGGCCAAGGAGCGTGAACTCGGACTGGATCATCCATTGCCGCAACGCTTCTGGGACTGGATCTCCGGGGTGCTGACCGGTGACTTCGGGCGCACGGCGCGCGGACGTTCGATCAACGACCTGCTGGCCGACAAGTTCCCGCCGACCCTGCTGCTCGGCGGGCTGGCATTGACGCTGACCGTGATCGCGTCGCTGCTGCTCGGGATGTGGTGGGCGGCGCGACAGGGTGTGCAGGCTCGGCCCGGTGCTGCCGCGGTCCGGGGGCGGGGTGCCGCGCTCCGGCAGGGCACGGTGCGGCTGCTCCAGCCCGCGACCACCATTGCCGCCGCCGTACCGGAATTCGTGGTCGCGACGTTGTTGATTCTGGTGTTCGCGCTGGCCGCCGGTTGGTTGCCCGCGGTCACCATCACCGATCGGTCCGGCTTCCCGGCGAGCCCGGACATGCTGGTGCTGCCCGTGCTCGCGCTGGCGATTCCGCAGATCGGCTGGAACACCCGGGTGGTGCGCGCCGCGATGGTCGACGCCGCTCGGGAGCCGCACGTGGAAAGCGCTGTGCTGGAAGGGATCCCCACGCGGGCCGTGCAGCTTCGGCATACCTTGCCGTTCGCCCTGCCCACGATCGTGGCGAGCTTCGCGACCACCGTCGGCATGGTGCTCGGCGGATCGCTGGTGGTGGAGACCATCTTCAACTATCCGGGACTCGGGGCGTTGCTGGCCGGCTCGGTGGCGGATCGCGACGTGTCGTTGATCGCCTCGGTGGTCGCGCTGTCCGGTGCGGTCATCATGTGCGTGCTCGCGGTCGCGGATGGTATTCGCGCCTGGTCGTTGCGGGGGCGTGGATGAAACGGCTACTGGTACGGCGTGCCGAGCACGCGGACGCGCGGCGGAATCGCCTTCGGGTGCAACGCCTTCGGCTGCTGACGGTATTGCCAGCCGTGCTGGTGACCCTGCTCGCCGTGCTCGGTCCCGCACTGGCCCCGCACCCGGCCGAGGCGCCCGTCGGCATCCCGTTCGGCCCGGCCGGTACCGACGCCTGGTTCGGCACCGACCGGCTGGGCCGTGATGTCCTGAGCCAATTGCTGTACGGCGGTTGGGGTCTGCTCTTGCTGGCGGCGGTGATCGCGGTGGCGGTGACAGCGTTGTCGTGTGTGCTCGGCACGGTCGCCGCACTGCGACCGCGGGTGGGCCGGTTCATCGAGTTGGCGACCGACTTCGCCATGCTGCTGCCCGCCGTGCTCGGCATCCTGCTCGTCCTGACCTCGTGGCCGGACGCGGGCGTCCTCGGACTGCTCGTCGTCGCGCTGCTGTTCGGTACCCCGTACTGTGCCAGGGTCTTCGCCGCGGCCGCCGCGGGCGTCGCCGCCTCCGGTTATGTCGAGGCCGCCCAGGCCAGCGGTGAAACACTGCCGCACTTGGTCTTCCGCGAGGTGATCCCGAACCTGCGCGAGGTCGTCGCCGCACAACTCGGCCTCCGCTTCGTCGCCGCCGTCTACCTGGTCAGCACCGCCTCGTTCCTGCAACTACCGGCCACTCTCGGCGCAAGCAACTGGGCGGTCATGGTGCGCGAGAACGCCTCCGGCATGCTGCTCAACCCGTGGGCCGTGCTCGCGCCGAGCCTGGCCATCGCGGTCGTCGCGGTCAGCGTGAACCTGGCCGTCACCGCCTTCGGCCGAGGGGAGCGCCCATGAGCGACCGAACCTCGCGCGTTGTCTTCGGCGGTGGCGGACATCGGCTAGGTGGGCAAGGCACGCAACGGCATCCGGACTCCGCGGATGTCCGGCAGTGGCCGGCGGAGGTGGGGAGCAATGGTGAGTGAACCTGTTGCCGAGGCCGAGGCACGGATCGTCGACGATGCACCGCGCGCGTCGATGCGCCCGCGCGATGATGCGGTGAACGACGCCGGTGACCCAGTGCCAGGGTCTCGAGCGGGGGACGGCATACCGGTTGTGGTCGACGGGTTGTCGGTGCGCAGTTCGACGGGGCAGGAGTTGTTCGGGCCCATCGGCTTCCAGATTGCGGCGGGTGAGATCACCGCGCTCACCGGACCTTCCGGATCCGGGAAGACGACACTGATGCGGGCGTTACTCGGACAGCTGCCCACGGGTGCGTCCCGGTGCAGCGGCTCCGCGTCGGTTGCGGGTCACGATGTGTTCGCACTGGATCCCGCAGCCCTGCAAAGGTTCCGCCGCACACACGTCGCCTTCGTCGGCCAAGACCCAGGGTCGGCGCTCAACCCGCTGATCCGGGTGCACGGACTGCTGCACGAGGTCGCCCGGCACGCCTCCCGCGACACCCTGATCGAGACCCTCGAACTGGTCGGCCTCTCCGCGGAACACCTGCGCCGCCGCTCCGGCGAACTCTCCGGCGGCCAGCAACGCCGAGTCGCTTTGGCCCGCGCCCTGATCCGCCGCACCGGCGTACTGATCCTCGACGAACCCCTCGCCGGGCTACACGGAGCCTTACGCACCGACATCGCCCGCCTCTTCGCCGAGATCGCCACCGAACGTTCAACCGCGATCCTCCTGTCCGGCCACGACACCGACACCGTGCACGCGATCGCCGACACCGTGATCGAACTCGGCGGCGGACTGGTGGCGCACCTCGGCCCCGTTCGCCACAAACATCCGACTACGCCTGCACAGCTCGCGATCGACCGCTCCTCAGGATCCGACTCGCCGGTGGGCGTTCCGACTTCACCGACAAAGGTGAGCGATGAGGGCGAGCAGCCGGTCAACGAGCAGTCCGCGCTCCTGATCAACAGTTCGGCGGAACATGAAGCGCCAGCGGATATCCCGGTCCAGCACAAGGGCACTAGCGGAGACGCAACATCGCTGGAGAAGGCTCCGCGACTCGGGCGCATCGATGGATCGGCCGATCCGCACCTGGATGCCTCGACCGAGACAACCGGCCCACTCCTGCTGCGCGCCAACGGTATCGGCGCATCGATCGACGGCCGTGCCGTCCTCGCCGACATAGACCTCGAGCTCGCACCCTCCGCGGCGCTCGCGATCGTCGGCGTATCCGGCGCGGGCAAAACGACGCTCGCCCGGGTCATCGCGGGTCTGCACCGCTCGGCAACCGGAACGCTCGAACTGCACGGCACGCCGATCCTGGTCACCGGTCGCCGACGAACGCAGGGCAGCAACGGCATTCAGCTGGTGACCCAGAACCCACGATCCGCGCTCAACCCACGCCGAACCGTCGCCCAGACCCTCGGCCGCCCACTGCGCCGCATCGGCGGCGTCCCGAGACGCCAACTACCCCAACGGATCAGCGACCTGCTCGCCTCGGTCGAACTCGCCCCCGAGCTGGCCGCCCGCTACCCACACGAA
Organism: Nocardia colli; assembly: GCF_008704205.1. Taxonomy (GTDB): domain Bacteria; phylum Actinomycetota; class Actinomycetes; order Mycobacteriales; family Mycobacteriaceae; genus Nocardia; species Nocardia colli. Next base: position 218,280 of record NZ_VXLC01000004.1, read on the forward strand.
CTGTCCGGCGGCCAACGCCAGCGAGTCGCCCTGGCCCGCGCCCTCGCCGCCGAACCCGCGATCCTCATCTGCGACGAGATCACCTCCGCCCTGGATCACGCCACCGCCGCATCGATCATGACTCTGCTGGATCGCATCAAGAACGAGCGCACCATGGCCCTCTTGGTGATCAGCCACGACATGCCCCTGGTCGCCGCGCACTGCCCGCGCATGGTCGTCCTCGACCACGGCCGAGTCGTCGAATCAGGTGAGACGCGCGCCATACTCGCCGCTCCCGCGCACACCGCGACGCGCGAGCTGCTCGGCTGAGTTCGCCGGGGCACTCCGCCGGACCTGGATGATAGATGGAGTGCTCCTCAGAAAGACCGGCGCTTTGGCCGCCGTCATGGTGACCCTCGCGCTCGCCGGTTGCGGGATCGACCGCGATCTCCCGCCGATCCCCGAGGGCATCCCGCCCGGCCCAGGCACCCCGCTGCCGCTGATCGATCTGGACGGCCCCGGCCGCACGGCGATCCAATTGCGCGGCTGGGCCGAAGAACAGGCCGACCGCATGGCCATTCCCTCGGTCGCCCTGGAGGCCTACGGCTACGCGGCCGCGGTCCTCGCCCGCGCCAAACCGGACTGCGGCATCGCCTGGACCACCATCGCCGGCATCGCGAGCGTGGAGAGCAAACACGGCTCACACGGCGGCTCGCGGATCGACGCGGACGGCACCGTGCGCCCGCCGATCATCGGCATCCCGTTGGACGGCGCACCGGGCGTCGCCCTGGTCAAGGACACCGACGGCGGTGTGATGGACGGTGACCGGGAGTTCGACCGCGCGATCGGCCCGCTGCAATTCATCCCGGAAACCTGGAAGCGCTGGGGCGTCGACGCCAACGGCGACGGCGTGGCCGACCCGCAGAACATCGACGACGCGGCCCTCACCACGGCCCGCTACCTGTGCGCCAGCGGCGGCGATCTGACCTCCGAACACGGCTGGCAGAAGGCGCTGCTCACCTACAACCAGTCCAACAGTTACCTGCTGACCGTGCGCGACCGCGCCGCCGCCTACAGCGTCGGTCGCCGGGTATGACCTCCTCGACCGGAGTGCCGGTTACCCGCCGAGCGCAGCGGAGGCTAGGCTCGCAGCGCACGGCAATTCCCGTAATACCCACCGTGCCTGCAGCCTAAGGAGTGTCGTTTTCGTGGCCATCATCGAACAGGTCGGAGCTCGCGAGATCCTGGATTCTCGCGGAAACCCCACTGTCGAGGTCGAGATCGCCCTCGACGACGGCACCCTGACCCGGGCCGCTGTGCCCTCCGGCGCGAGCACCGGCGAGCACGAGGCCGTCGAGCTGCGTGACGGCGGCGAACGCTACGGCGGCAAGGGCGTACAGAAGGCCGTCGAGGGTGTGCTCGACGAGATCGCGCCGGCCGTCATCGGCCTGGACGCGGTCGAACAGCGCACCGTCGACCAGGTGCTGCTCGACCTGGACGGTACCCCGGACAAGTCCCGCCTCGGCGCGAACGCCCTGCTCGGCGTCTCGCTCGCGGTGGCCCGCGCCGCCGCCGAGTCCTCCGGCCTGGAGCTGTTCCGCTACCTCGGTGGCCCGAACGCGCACGTGCTCCCGGTGCCGATGATGAACATCCTCAATGGTGGCGCGCACGCCGACACCAGCGTGGACGTGCAGGAATTCATGGTCGCCCCGATCGGCGCGCCCACCTTCAAGGAGGCGCTGCGCTGGGGTGCCGAGGTGTACCACGCGCTGAAGGCCGAGCTGAAGTCCAAGGGCCTGTCCACCGGTCTCGGCGACGAGGGCGGCTTCGCCCCCGACGTGGCCGGCACCCGCGAGGCGCTCGACCTGATCAGCGTGGCCATCGGCAAGACCGGCCTGAAGCTCGGCAGCGATGTCGCGCTCGCGCTCGACGTCGCGGCGACCGAGTTCTACACCACCGGTAGCGGCTACAAGTTCGAGGGCAGCGTGCGCAGCGCCGCCGAGATGACCCAGTTCTACGCCGAGCTGCTCGCCTCCTACCCGCTGGTCTCCATCGAGGACCCGCTGTCGGAGGACGACTGGGACGGCTGGGTCTCGCTCACCGACGAGATCGGCGAGAAGATCCAGATCGTCGGCGACGACCTGTTCGTCACCAACCCGGAGCGCCTGGAAGAGGGCATCGCCAAGGGCGCCGCGAACGCGCTGCTGGTGAAGGTCAACCAGATCGGCACGCTCACCGAGACGTTGGACGCCGTGGAGCTCGCGCACCGCAACGGCTACAAGACGATGATGAGCCACCGTTCCGGCGAGACCGAGGACACCACCATCGCCGACCTCGCGGTCGCGGTGGGCAGCGGCCAGATCAAGACCGGTGCGCCGGCGCGCAGCGAGCGGGTTGCGAAGTACAACCAGCTGCTGCGCATCGAGGACGCGCTCGGTGATTCCGCGCGGTACGCGGGAGACGTCGCGTTCCCGCGGTTCGCCTTCGAGGGTTAGTAAACAAGGGACGCTATGACGGAGCGACGTGCGCGTGGGACCAGTCCAGCCGGGCGTGGGGACCGCCGCACGTCGCGTTCGGCCAGCTCGCGTCCCAAGGCCGGATCCGATACGGAGACGGCCGCCCGGCCCGCCGCGGTAAAACGCACCGCGCGCAGGCGATCCGAGGACAAGAAGGCCGGGCCGCAGAAGGTCGGCCTGCGTACCGGAGGCCACGGCGCGGACAAGCACGACCGCACGATTCTCGGCCTGTCCACAGGCAAGGCGGTGATCCTGGCGATCGTGGTGTGCGCGCTGGCGCTCACCCTGGCCGTGCCGATGCGCACGTACTTCACCCAGCGGGCCGAGGCCGCGCAGCTGGCGCAGCAGCGCCGGGATCTGGAAGCCGACCTGGCGCGGCTGCGCGATCGCCGTGCGCAGCAACAGGATCCGGCCTACATCCGCTCCGAGGCGCGCGATCGCTTGCGGCTGGTGCTGCCCGGTGAGACCCCGTACATCGTGCAGGTGCCCGGCATGGAGGCCTCCGCCCCGCCGACCGCGGTGACCAAGTCCAGGGAGCCGGATCCCTGGTACACCGAACTGTGGCACAGCATTTCCGAACCACAACCCGCCCCCGCGGCCGACCAGGCACCACCTCCCGCCCCGCCGGTCGCGCCGCCGCCAGGACCGGAAGGACCCAGGTGACCCAGCCGAACGACCAGGATCTCGCGATCATCGCCAAGCAGCTCGGCCGCGAACCGCGCGGCGTGCTCGCCGTCGCGTATCGCACCCCGGACGGGATCCCGGCCGTCGTCAAAACCGCGCCCCGGCTGCCCGACGGCACCCCGTTCCCCACCCTGTACTACCTGACCGACCCGCGGCTCACCGCCGAGGCGAGCAGGCAGGAATCGGCCGGGGTGATGCGCGAGATGACCGAACGGCTCGGCAGCGACCCGGAATTGGCCGCCGCCTACCTGGCCGCGCACCGGAGCTACCTGGCCGAGCGCGACGAGATCGAGTCGCTCGGCACCGATTTCACCGGCGGCGGGATGCCGGAGCGGGTGAAGTGCCTGCACGTGCTGATCGCGCACGCGCTGGCCAAGGGGCCGGGCGTGAATCCGTTCGGCGACGAGGCGGTGGCGCTGGCCGCCGACAACGGGTTGCGCGGCACCGCGATTCCGGCCGATTGGCCGAAGTACGAGCGAGTCGGCGCGGCGGAAAACGGAGCACAGGCATGAACAACCGGGTAGCCGCCGTCGATTGCGGGACCAACTCGATCCGACTGCTGATCGCCGACGTGCTCGACGACGGCACCCTGGCCGACGTGCACCGCGAGATGCGGATCGTGCGGCTCGGCAAGGGCGTCGACGCGACCGGTTCGCTGGCCCCCGACGCGATCGAGCGCACCCGGGTCGCGCTGGCCGATTACGTTGCGCTGATGCGGGATTCGGGCGTCGGCCGGGTGCGCATGACCGCCACCTCCGCCACCCGCGACGCGTCCAACCGCGAGGACTTCTTCGCCATGGCCCGCGCCGAACTCGGCACCGTGGTGCCCGGTGCGGAGGCCGAGGTGATCAGCGGCGACGAGGAGGCGCGGCTGTCGTTCGCCGGCGCCATCGGCGAACTGTCCAGCGAGGCAGGGCCGTTCGTCGTGGTCGACCTCGGCGGCGGCTCGACCGAACTCGTCTTCGGCGACAGCGCGGGCGTGCAGGCCGCGTTCTCCGCCGACATCGGCTGCGTCCGGATCACCGAACGCTGCCTGCCCGGCAATCCGCCGACTGCCGAACAGGTCGGCGCGGCACGGGAATTCGCCGCCGAGCGGCTGGCCGAGGCGTTCGCCCGGGTGCCCGTCGAGGGCGCGCACACCTGGGTCGGCGTGGCCGGCACCATGACCACCTTGGCCGCCGTCGCCCTCGATCTGCCCGAATACGACTCGGAGAAGGTTCATCTCACCCGGCTCACCCTGGATCAGCTTCGCGCGGTGTGTGATCGGCTGATCGGCATGACCCACGACGAGCGGGCCGCGCTCGGCCCGATGCATCCCGGCCGGGTCGACGTGATCGGCGGCGGCGGTGTCATCGCCGAGGTACTGGCCGACGAGCTCGCCCGCCGCGCAGGCATTTCCGAGCTGGTCGTCTCCGAACACGACATCCTCGACGGCATCGCGCTCTCCATCGCCTGACCGGCGGTCCGCCTAGTCGGACTTGCCTTCGCGCGCCCGGCCGGTGACCAGATCGGCCAGCCGGGACAGTGATTCCTTGTTGCGCGGGGCCAGCACCTGCGTCTGAATCAGATCGGGCACCAGGGCGGCCGGCCCGCTGATCGCGCGTTCGAACATGCTGATCCGGGTGGTCGCGGCGGTGATCTCGGTCAGCTCCAACCGGATCCACGCCGAGCCGACCGGCCACAGCCGCGCCTCCAGCTCGATCATCCGCGGCGGGTTCACCTCGCGGACCTTCGTGGTGTCGGACAGGTTCAGCGGCCACGGCCCGACGCTGTGATGGATGCGGGTGCCGACGGCGGGCCAGCCCGCGTCGACATCGCGGATATGCGACGCGCCGACCACCCAGAGCGGATACAACCACCCGTCGGCCAGCACCGCGAACGTGTCCTCGACCGAGGCGGGCACCGTGATTTCGATCGGATCCATCCGTGCGTCACTTTCGTCGTCTGCCGAGGCCGTCGCGGCCGGGACCGCACTGCTCCCCGGATGCCCAACAAGGGCCTGAGGAAACGCTCCGATATGCAGTCTGGCACGATCCGCTACCGTGCGCGACGCTGCGATGATCTTCGAGATTTGGGCGTTGATGCCGAAGAATCGTCGCAAACATGGGAAGGTCTGAGGATGTCGGAAGCGAAAACGGCAGATTCACCGATTGCCGAACGGACCATCTTCGGCCACCCGATCGGGCTGACCAACCTCTTCGGAGTCGAGCTGTGGGAACGGTTCTCGTACTACGGCATGGTCAGCATCCTCGGGTACTACCTGTACTACTCGGCCACCGACGGCGGCCTCGGGCTGGATCAGAGCACCGCGTTCGGCATCGTCGGCGCCTACGGCGGGCTGGTCTATCTGTCCACGGTGCTCGGCGGCTGGGTCGCCGACCGGCTGCTCGGCATGGAACGGACCGTGTTCTACGGCGGCGTCATCGTGGTGGCCGGGCACGTCGCGCTGGCCGTGCTGCCCGGTCTGACCGGAGTCGGCGTCGGCTTGGTGCTGGTCGCGCTGGGCAGCGGCGCGCTCAAGGCGAACGCCTCGTCGCTGCTCGGCACGCTCTATCCGAAGGGCGACGCGCGCGCCGACGGCGGATTCACCCTCTTCTATCTCGGCATCAATCTCGGCGCGTTCAGCGGCCCGCTGCTCACCGGCCTGCTGCACGACCACCTCGGCTTCCACTACGCGTTCGGCGCCGCCGCGATCGGCATGGCGCTGGGCCTGATCCAGTACGTCGTGTTCCGGCGCAACCTCGGCACGCACGGCCGCGACGTGCCGAACCCGTTGCCGCGCACCGCGATCGGCCCGCTGGTCGGCCTGCTCGCCGCCGCGGCCGTTGTGGTCGCCGTGGCCTTCCTGACCGGCCTCGTCACCCTGGACAACCTGCCCGACGTGACCACCGGCGTCATCGCCGTCGCGGCGGCGATCTACTTCGTCGTCATGCTGACCAGCGCCAAGGTGACGCCGCTCGAGCGCAGCCGGGTGCGCGCCTTCATCCCGCTGTTCATCGCCAACGCGGTGTTCTGGTCGTTGTTCCAGCAGATCTTCACGGTGCTCTCGGGCTACTCCGACAACCGGATCGACTGGCGCCTGTTCGGCTGGACCGCGCCGTCGAACTGGATCAGCTCGGTCGAGCCGGTCTGGATCATCACGTTGTCGCCGCTGTTCGCACTCCTGTGGACCAAGCTCGGTTCGCGCGCGCCCAGCACGCCGCGCAAATTCGCGCTCGGCGTGATCGGCATGGGACTGGCCTTCATGCTGTTCGTGCCGCTGTCGTTCATCAACGGACAGCACGTGCCCGTCCTGCTCATCGTCGCCGTCATGGCCGGATTCGCGGTGTCGGAGCTGCTGCTCTCGCCCATCGGTCTTGCGGTCACCACCCAGCTCGCACCGGAAGCTTTCCGGGCACAGATGATGGCGCTGTACTTTTTCTCGGTTGGCATCGGCACTTCGATGTCGGGTACTTTGGCTCGGTTCTATGACCAAGACCACGAAGTCGCCTACTTCGGTATCACCGGCGCCGTCGCGGTCTGCGCCGGATTGATCGTGGCCGCCATCGCGCCGCGGATCAGCAAGTACATGGCGGGCGTGCATTAGCCTGCCCCCGGGCCATAGACAGCTCGACAGCACGACCAGAGGTAGAGGAGAAGGTGTGGCGATCCGCAAGCCGGACGACGCGACGGGGCAGGACCCGGCTCGATGGGGCGGGTTGTTCCGCACCAAATCCGTCGAGCAGTCGATCAAGGACACCGACGAGCCGGACTCCAAACTCCGCAAGGACCTGACCGCGTGGGACCTCACCGTCTTCGGCGTCGCGGTGGTGATCGGCGCGGGCATCTTCACCCTCACCGCGCGCACCGCGGGCAATGTGGCCGGGCCGTCGGTCTCGCTCGCCTTCGTCTTCGCCGCGATCGCCTGCGGGCTCACCGCGCTCTGTTACGCGGAATTCGCGTCCACGGTGCCGGTGGCCGGCAGCGCGTACACGTTCTCCTACGCCACCTTCGGTGAACTCGTCGCCTGGATCATCGGCTGGGACCTGATCCTGGAATTCGCGCTCGCCACCTCGGTGGTGGCCAAGGGCTGGTCGCAGTACCTCGGCGAGGTGATGGGCACGACGCCGATCGTGCACATCGGCTCGGTGTCCTTCGACTGGGGCGCGGTGCTGCTCATCGCGGTCCTGGCCGTGCTGCTGGCCACCGGGACCAAGGTGTCCTCACGGGTGTCGGCGGTCGCGGTCGCGATCAAGCTGGCCGTGATCGCGCTGGTGCTGATCGTCGGCATCACCTACTTCAAGTCGGAGAACCTGACCCCCTACATTCCGCCGTCGCAGCCCGGCGAATCGGGCGACGGCCTGCGCCAGTCGCTGTTCTCCTTCCTGACCGGCGCCGGGCACAGCAGCTTCGGCTGGTACGGCCTGCTCGCCGCGGCCAGCCTGGTGTTCTTCGCGTTCATCGGCTTCGACGTGGTCGCGACCACCGCCGAGGAAACCAAGAACCCGCAGAAGGCGGTGCCGCGCGGCATTCTCGGCTCGCTGCTGATCGTCACCATCCTGTACGTCGCGGTGTCGCTGGTGCTCACCGGCATGGTGCCCTACACCGAGCTGTCCGGCGACAATGCCACGCTCGCAACGGCTTTCGCGATCCACGGCGACACCTGGGTGAAGAACATCATCTCGATCGGCGCGCTCGCCGGGCTCACCACCGTCGTCATGGTGATGTTCCTCGGCCAGACCCGGGTGCTGTTCGCCATGTCGCGCGACGGACTGATGCCGCGAAAGCTGGCGCACACCAGCAAGTTCGGCACGCCGGTGCGGATCACCGCGATCGTCGGCGTGGTCTGCGCGGTGCTGGCCGGCTTCGTCGACTTCGGCACGCTCGAGGAAATGGTCAATATCGGCACGCTGTTCGCGTTCGTGCTGGTCTCGGTGGGCGTGCTCATCCTGCGCCGCACCCGGCCGGATCTGCCGCGCGGTTTCCGCGTCCCGCTGGTGCCGGTGGTGCCGATTCTCGGTGTGCTGGCCTGCCTCTGGCTGATGCTGAACCTGTCCGTCGAGACGTGGCTGCGGTTCATCGTCTGGATGGCGCTCGGCTTCGTCATCTACTTCGCCTACAGCCGGCGCCACTCGGTGCTGCGCAACACTCCCGCGGAGTAATGGGGAGAGTGGCACATGGTCTGCGCGAAGTCCTCATCGTGGTGTGCCGCTTACCCAGTGCTTGATCGCCGAAGCGCGCGCTCGACACCACGTCGGGTGCGCGTTTCGGGCATCAGGTGGGGAAGCGGCGCGAGAGTAGCGTGGCGCTAGTGTCGCAGCGGGAGCTCGTCGTCCTCGGGACTGCCAGTCAGGTACCCACCAAGCAGCGCAATCACAATGGGTATCTGCTGCGCTGGGATGCGGAAGGGGTGCTGTTCGATCCGGGGGAGGGGACGCAGCGGCAGATGACGTACGCCGGGGTGTCGGCCACCGACATCACCCGGATCGCGATCACGCATTTCCATGGTGATCACAGCCTCGGGCTCGCCGGAGTGGTGCAGCGGATCAATCTCGACCAGGTGCCGCACGCGGTCGACGTGTGCTTTCCGGCGTCGGGTGCCGAGTATTACGACCGGCTCGTCAACGCCACGTCCTATTATCGGCGCGCTGAATTGCGTCCCCGGCCCATCGATCGATCTGGCCCGGTGGAGTTTCCCGGCGCGCCATTCGAGGTGACGGCCGTTCCTCTCGCCCACCCCGTCGACACCTTCGGCTACCGGCTCACCGAGCCGCCCGGCCGGCGCATCCTGCCCGACCGCCTGCGGTCCTTCGGGTTGAGCGGACCGGTCATCACCCGGCTACAGCAAGCGGGCCGGATCGAGATATCGGGGCGCACAGTGACTCTCGACGAGGTCAGCGAACCGCGTCCCGGCCAGAGCTTCGCCTTCGTCATGGACACCCGCCTCTGCGACGGTGTGCACGAACTCGCCGCCGACACCGACATGCTCGTCATCGAGGCCACCTTCCTCGACGCCGACGCCCACCTCGCCGCCGAATACGGCCACCTCACCGCGGGTCAAGCCGCGCGCGTCGCCGCCGACGCGCGCACCCGCACCCTCGTCCTCACCCACTTCTCCCAGCGCTACCGCGACCTCTCCGCACACCTCGCCGAGGCCCGCGAACACTTCGCCGGCACCATCCACATCGCCACCGACCTCGCCCGAATCCCGCTGCCGCCCAGGCGATAACCCGCACCGCACCAGACACGACCGCGCCCGGCCCATACCACCCCGCCCGATCACTCCGCTTTGGTCAACTGCCCGACATTTTCCAGGAGGACGCCGACACGTTGCACAGCTTGAACAGTCGGAATTCCGGTACACCCGTACGACTCGGTACGCTGTCCCGGACGCCCCCATAGCCCAATTGGCAGAGGCAGTGGACTTAAAATCCATCGAGTGTCGGTTCGAGTCCGACTGGGGGCACCAGGCCGCTCGGCATACGCACAGGTCAAACGCGCACATTCAGGTGTGGTGCAGTTCAGGCCGCTATCGGAAGCATAGACCGCAGGTTGCGACGGTGTCGGTACGATCCATGGCATGAGTGAGGACGGGGGGACGCCCACTGCTGGCCAGGACCTTTCGGTGGTGCGCGAGATCGGCGAGTATGTTTACGCGCTGTCCGAAGTTCTGCGCAATGCGCTGGACTGCACCGCATCCCAGGCACCCGGCGAGTGCAACGCCGCCGGTCTGGGTGCCTCGAGTTTGGATCTGCCGTGAGTTCAGAGTTCACCGTGGACTTGGACCATCTCGATGAGGTAGTGGCGAAGCTTTCGGGGTTGGCAGGGTTCGTCGGAGAGCATCTCGTCGAGATCGACGACCGCGTCTCCACCCTGACCGGCACCGGATGGGAAGGTATCGCCGCGCAGGCATATGCCGAAGCCCACGCTCAGTGGATCGCAGGGGCACGCGAATTCGTAGAAGGCCTGCAGGATATGAGTGATGCAGCGAAGGCTGCACACACCCGCTATATGCGCGCTATCGATACCAACTACAAGATGTTCAACCAGGGATAGCCGGCATGGGTGTACTCGTCATCAACTGGGAGACCTACTACGACGCCGCCAAGAAGTGCCATGCCCTCGCCGCCGACCTCCGCGCCGCCGACAAGCCGGTCCACGATGCCCTCAAAGGAGAGTGCGCGGGCATGGCCGGTGACACCGCAGGCTGCGAAAGTTGGGGCAAGGAATACGACCGAGCTGTTCAGGGGACGTTGCAGACCTGCACAAATTTGGCTGACGCGTTGACCAATTTCGGCTATATGCTGTCGGCCGCGGGATACAACTGGGCGCTGTCCAATAATTCCAACACGATGCCAGACCGCCCCGCGGTGACCGCGATGACCGAGCATAAAGTGTCGCTGCCGACCTCTGTCGGGAACAACGGGGATGGCATCACCGAAGGGGACAACAGTGTGCCCGGCTTCTATGACGCCTTGGTCGGGAAGATCCAGGAAGAGTTCGGGAGCAAGCTGCCCAACGGTCACAAAGAGGATCTGGCCAAGGCCGCGTCTGTCTGGAAGACCTTTTCCGAACACACCACTATCAAGGGCGCTCCAGGCCGGATCGCCGAGATCAGTGATCTGTTCGCCGACATCAAGGACAAGGGGGGTGGCCTCGAAAGTCTCCTCGGACACCTGACCACGTTGAAGGGCGGTGCCACTCAACTCGCGGCCGCATCGGTGAACATCGCCGCGCCCGTGTCGGCATACAGCGAAGGCACCTCCGAGGTCCGCGACAAATTCAAGGAGGCGGTGACCAATGCCCTGATCGCGGCCGGAGCGACCGTCGTCATTGGTGTCGCTGCCGCCTGGATCACCGCGGCGCTCAGTGCCGCCGCCGCAGGGGCAGGCGTCGTTGTCATCGCAGGCAACACCGCCCGTGTGCTCAAGACCACCTACGACATCAGCAAGCTCTACCGAATTATCGGCGCGGCAGCGGCCGCCGCAGGCGCCGGTGCTGCCGCCATCACCGCGTTCAAAGACGTCGATCTCACCCAGGAAGCTCTCAAGCTCGGCGTCATTGTCACGATGAAAGTGTTCCTCGATGAGGGCCAAACCGTTGCCACCACGTTCGACGACCTGCCTGCGGCACCGGACAACCCCGCGCCGGGCCTTACTGATGAGGCCGAAAAGTACATCCTGGGAAAGCATATCGAGGGAGCTGCCAACTACACGCCGAGGAAAGGGACCTGGCCTGCGGGGACTACCGGTGAAGATCTGGATGACCTGGTCGAAGCCGCTGAAAACTCCCCGGCGCGCGGCCCGAACGGCGATGGCAATTTTGAACGTGAAATAACCGCTCCGGACATAATCGGGAACGTCTCAAAAGAACTCGGTGGTGCCGCGACCAGGCGCTACAAGGTGGTGACCGATCGATTCGGCGGTGTCATCACTATGTATCCGATCCCTTAAGGAGAATAAGTGGGCGTTTCGGTATTCATTCAAAATCAAATTCATGAAAAAATCGCGGAAGTTGCTGGGTATGCGTCGAATACGCTGGACGACGTGATCTCGCAAGCGCCGGCAGGGTCACTGACTCGGGGTATAAACAGGCACGCGGACACCATGTTCAATACCACCCAGCTCAATTTATTTATCGACGAGATTGCCTCTTTTGTGCCCGGCAACGACAGTGAGCGTGAACTGTTCAAGGTATTACGCGACGCCGCCGAATCCGCGATCCGGCAACGCGGATACCTGTGGTTCAGCGGAGACTGAGGCCACCTCGGCTATTTCTCGTCGGTCGCACGAGGGACGGTCCGCTCTCGCGCGCAGCACATCGCGTCGCGCATGTCGCAGCATCCGCATCGGGCGGTCTGCTTCGGCGATCGAGGCGTGATCGAGGATCCGGCGCAGACTCCGCTCTGGCCGGTCCAGCGCCCTGAGCCAGAAGACTTCGTTGAGGATCTGGGGGACAACGGGAATCAGGATGCTGAGGACGAGCGCGATGGCGCCGATGACCAGCGCGGGCAGGTGATGGGCAATGGCGGTCAGTGCGGCGACGGATGCGCAGGCCGGGATTCTCGAGTTCGCCATGGTGATCACTGCCTCGGCGCTCGAAAGTCGTTGTCGTTCATGGTCGGCCTCCTCTGGCTCGTGGTCTGAAGGCTTGGGACCGCGAAGGCCGAAATCTCCCCCGAAGTCGGCCGAATCCTTAGATAATTCTCAGGAAGACCAGGGGATGTGGCCGGTGACCGATGACGACAGCTGGACCCGGTTGCCGGACGCCGGGCTGGTGGAACGAGTCCGGCATCCGATCGACCGCGCCGAACGCGAAGCGGCGCTGGGGGAGATCGTGCGCCGCTACCAGAAGGTCATGTCGACCGTCTGTGTGTACCAACTGGACGTCCCGGACCGGGACCGGGTGACGGACATCGTCCAGAACGCCGTCGAGGTCGCGACGCGGGAACTGGTCGGCGGGGAGAACCCGCGGGAGCCCGAGAAGCTGCGGGCATGGCTGTGCGGGATCGTGCGCAATCGCTGCCGCGAGGACTGGCGAAGGCAGGCGAGAAGCCGCACCAGCCCGCTGCCGTCGGAAACGCCGGCGGCCGACGATGACGAGGCGGACCGGCTGCGCCGCACGGACGAGGTCAACCGCATGCTCGACGTCGTCGCCACGACCTTCACCCGCCATCAACGCCGGATCTACCAGTTCAACATCCGTCGCGAACTACACGGAAAGGCGTTGGCCACCGCGCTGTCTGTCAGTACGAAGAATGCCTATAAGTTCGCTTACGAGAACAGAATTCGGGTGGACGAGGGATTCGGCGCGCTGATCCTCGCCAAACACGGTCGGCCGCACTGTATTCAACTCGCCGGTATTCTCGATCGCTCCGGTTGGGACGGCAAGAGCGACGAGCAGTTCACCCGCATGCTGCGGCAGCGCATCCTTCGCCATCTTGGCACCTGCCGGAAATGCGATAACTGTGACACCTGTGACGAGCAGCGGGCTCGGCTCATCGTGCATTACAGCCCGGTGCTCATCCCGATTCTCATTGCCCCGGAGCTGAACGAGTTGCTACCGGAAACCATTCGCCGAGTCCTCGATGAAGAGGAGCGCGATCGCACCGGCAAACGCGACGGCGGAGTTGCTGCCGGTGTCGTCTTGGTCGGCGCCGCGGCGAAGAGCACCGATGCGCCGCCGCCGAAGACCGGCAAGGTTGTCGACTGGATACTCGACGGCCTCAAAGGAATCTTCGTGCTGATCCTCGTCGCCACGATCGGCCCCAAACTGTTTCCGGACGTCTTCGACAAGCTGAACTGGTCCACTTCGCACAGCACGGTGACCTTGTCGATCTTCGTACCCGGGGGCTATACCGTCTCTGCGAACCCACCCGGAGTCACGTGCAGTCCGGTCTCCGCGACGAACTGCACCCTGAAATACCGACCTGGCACCCGAGTAACCCTCACCGCGTACCGAGGAGAATTCGTGACCTACCAGGGGGCCCTGTCCTGGACAGGCTGTTCCGCTTCCGGCGATACTTGCACCCTCACACCGACCAGTCGCTCCCGAGTCTGCCTCGTCGAGCCCGGATACCCAGGGATGCCCTGGGATTGGTGCCGTGGTTGAAATCGCGGGTTGTCCGGCAGACGCGCGACGCGGCCCGCGTCAGCGCCGCAGACCGGTGTCACCCAGTGTGGATTCGGAGCGACACCGGTCTGCGGCGGGCACTCAGGGCAGTACGACGCAGGCCGGGCCGAGGTTGACGCCGGTTCCGATGTTCATCGCATTGCGGGGGCTGTAGACGTCGTAGTCTTCATCGGCCCGGAGCTCGAGGACCACGATCTTGTGCGGGCCCTTACGATCGGGGGTCCACGTGGAGCGGGCCGCGCCGGACGCGTCCGCGACCAGTTCATACGGCTGGAATTGCTTGTAGTCCGCGGTATTCGGGTCGTCGCCGATCTGGTCGAGCACGACCACCCGCTTGCCCGGGTCCGTGTTCACGATGATCGGGTAGGAGCAGCCGGTGCCGCGGGCGTCGGCCGAACTGCCGAAGCTCTGTCCCTTGTCGACCTGGACACTCGTGACGGTTGCCCCCGCCTGCGGCGCGGCGAACGCGACCGCCGCAGCCAGCGCACTGAGTGCCGCCACGGTGGTGACGGCTGCCCTGTTGGATTTACGCACGTTGAAATACTCTCTCTAGCAATGGATTCCCCCGTTTGGAGTCGATCCGAACTATACAGGCGACCGGCAACATCACGGTTGTCCTTTTTGGGTGGAATGCGCGGTAACGCCGATGCCGCTGGTTCAGGAGAACACGGTCAGCTCAGTTGCCACAGCTCGCCTTCGGATCCGAACTGCCAGGCAGCCAATAGCGAGCACCGTCGCGGGTGCGATCGAGGCGGCCGGATACGGCCAGGTAGCGGCGTAATGCGACGCGAAAGAGACGGTCGATGGCCGGGTCACTGCTGCCGCTACCACCATCGGCGAAATTCGGACCACACGCGAGACACGGCCCGAGATAGCCTCGGGCCGTTGGTCTTCGGGACTTCGAATAAACCGCTACTTGACCGAGTTGGCCAACTGGTCGGCGTAGCGCGCGGTGAATTTTCCGACGATGGGGAGTGCTGCGCGGGCGCCGCCGGTTTTGTTCGCTTGGACCATGGCCATGATCCAGACGATGAGCGTCAGGATGGAGAGTGCGAGTCCGGCGAGGCTGAAGATGATTCCCAGGGCGCCGAGGAACGAGCCGACGATGCTCAGGACGATGTTGAGCACCGAGACCGCTCCGAAGAAGACGATCGATTGTGCGGCATGGAATTTCACGTCGGGATCGTGTTTTCCCACGAAGAGGAAGATGACGCCGGTGAGCCATCCCAGGGCGTAGGACAGGATCGCGCTGATCTTCTTGTCCAGGCCGGCGGGCTGCGGTCGGTTCGTATGTGATGGAGAAGATGTCATGGGGTAAGTAGATGCCGGGGGCGCCGCCTACCGATCCCAGGTTTCGGCACGAACCCGTGGTCGCGCGCTGGGTGGCCCCTAGTTTTCGGTGCTGGGCACGGGGGTCGGCGGTGTGCACAATGTGGTGCGTGAGCGCACCTTACGTCGATCCAGCAACGGCAACTTCGGGTCGCACCCGGCAATCGCGTCGGGCGAATGTGTGGGTGCCGGAAGAGGCGGGGGAGAATCGGCTTGCCCTGGCCGCGATGACGGATGGGTTGCTGGCGTTCTTTATCGCTCTCGCGTTGGCGGTGCGGGTTTTTCACGCTGAGGCCGGCATCGCCGAGTTCGCACCGGTGTTCCTGCCCTGCCTGTTCGCGGTGTCCTTCGCCAACCACGTGTTCGGCACCCTGATCTTCCGCGGCAGTCTCGCCAAGTTCCTGTTCGGCATGCGCGTGCTGCGCTGGAAGGACGGCCGCCGCCCGCGCGTGTGGCAGACCGTGGGCAGGTGGTTGTTCGGCTATGTAGTGATCGTGTGCCAGTTCCTGCTGGAAGGCGCGAGCGTCGGCCAGGCATGCGGCCTGCGCACCGTGCGCCGGCGCGACGAACGACGCTGATCCGCCGGTTTCCACACCGAGGACCGGTTCCGGTCAGCGCCTTCCGGCCGCGAGGAACGGAAGAAACCGCGACAGGAAATCGTCGACCGCGGGCAATGCCAGAACGCGAGTAACCGCACCGCACACCGCAACCAACTGCGCGACGGCGGGCACGGTATCGATACCGCCCGCAACCGCGACAACAGGAATCAGCGAGGCAAGCGCGACCAGCACGGCGAAGACCGTTCGCGCAGTGGCCTGCCAGGGATGAGTGACCTGGGTAGGAACAGCCAAATCCGACATGATGAACCCCCTGTGTTCGTTACTTCCGGTGTTGCCGTCGCCCCAGGATGGCCGCTCCCGCCCTGACTGGATACAGACTGTTCCGCTCTGTCGAACAGGAGCCACAGCCGAGCCGTTCGGGGGCGCACACGGAGTAAACGGGTTGGCTGGGGTGTTGTAGGGCTTGTTGATACTTCGATGACAACGGGGTGGGTCGTGGTCCACCGCGGGACGGGATCTGATGAGCCTGCGTCAGTACGAGTACGCCTTGGCGGTGGCCGAGGAAGGGTCGGTGACGGCGGCGGCGGAGCGGTTGCATGTGGCGCAGCCGTCGTTGTCGCAGCAGATTCGCAGTCTGGAGCGGGAGCTCGGGGTGCAGTTGTTCGCGCGCACGCCGAGCGGGCTGGTGCCGACGGTGGTCGGGCGGGCGTTTCTGCGGGAGGCGGAGGTCGCGGTGAGCGCGTCGCGGCGGGCGCGGGCGACGGCGCGGGCCGGGGCGGATGAGCTGGTGGGGGAGGTGGTGATCGCGGTCCAGATGGGGTTGGGCACGCGGCAGCTGCCGGGGGCGCTGGGGGCATTGCGCCGCCGCTTTCCGCGGCTGGAGGTCACCGTTTTCGAGGAGGCGAGTTCGGCCGAGCTGGACCGGTTGTGCCGTCAGGGCATGTTGGACCTCGCGTTCATGGCGGCGTGCGACCGGACCCCGGCCGACGCCCACCGGCTCGGCGCGGAGGAGTTCGTCGTGATGCTGAGCGCCGGGCACCGGCTGCTCGCCGCGGACCGGGTCGAACTGCGCGACCTGGACGGAGAACCATGGGTGCGGTTCGACCGGGACAGCGCCCTCGATGCCGTGCTGGTGGACGTGCTGCGGCGGAACGAGCTGACCCCGTCGACCGTCGCCCGGGTGTCCCAAACCTCGACGGCCGCCCGCTGGGCCGCGCAGGGACTGGGGGTCACGCTCATTCCGGCCTCCGCGGTGCCGCCCGGGCATGAGCACCTCACGCGCCCGGTGTTCCCGGTCGTGTCCCAGCCCGTGATCGCCGTCCTGCGGCCCAACGCGGGCCCGGCGGAGCAGACCCTGCTCGAACTCCTGCGCCAGGAGACCTGGCCCGAGCCCTCCTCCCTGGCCCAGGTGTCCTGACGTTCAGAGCTGGGTGGCGCCGCCGTCCACGACCAGCTCGGCACCGGTGGTGTAGGTGGCGTCGAAGGCGAGAAATGCTGCCGCTGTGGCAATCTCGGCCGGTGTACCGAACCGCTGCATCGGATTGGCCGCGACCCGTTCAGCTTTGAACTCCGCGGCCGCCGCCGCGGTCATCGTCTTCTCCAACGTCCCCGTGTCGATCGGTCCTGGGCTGACCGCGTTGACCCGAACTCCTTGCGCCAGCAACTCGCGTGCGAGGCTACGGGTCATCGACCGCAGCGCGGCCTTGCCTGCCGAATAGACCCCGGCATCCGTCATACCCATGACGTTCGCGACCGAGGTGGTGAGGACGACGCCAGCACCCGTGCTCAGCAGCGGGGCGAGCCTCTGCACGGTGAAGAACGCGCCTTTGACGTTGGTCGCGAACAGTTCGTCGTACTCGGTCTCGGTCGTCGACGCGAACGGCATGGTGCGGGTTATGCCCGCATTGACGAAAAGCCCATGGAGCGAACCGAATTCATCCTTCACCCGATCGGCCAGCGCATCCAGATCAGACAGTACGGATACATCGCTCCGGACGGCCACCACGTTCTGACCGAGTTGCTCCCGCGCGGCATCGAGCGCGGATTGCGAACGGCCGGTGATCATTACCCGAGCCCCGCCCTCTGCCAGCAGCTTCGCCATCCCGAACCCGATGCCGCTGCCTCCGCCGGTGATCACAGCATTCTTGTTGCTATATCTACTCACGTAGAACTCCTTTGCGAAGAACTGGAATACCTTCAGCCCCTGGGGAATTCGCCACCGTCGACGAAGAGATTGCTCCCGGTCAGCCAGCTCGCCCGGTCGGAAACGAGGAACAGCACCGCGTCGGCGATGTCGTCGGGCCTGCCGTCGCGCCCCAGCGGCGTGGTGCTGCCGGCGGCCGAGCCCGCTGTCTCGTCCAAGCGTGCCCACAGCTCCCGCGTTTCTTCGCCACCGGGTGTGGCGGTCTTGCCCGGAGACACTGTGTTGACCCGGATTCCGGACGGCGCCAGCTCCAGGGCCAGTCCCCGGCTGTAGGCCTCGAGCGCCGCCTTCGCCGCCACGTAGTGCAGGAACGGCGGCGCCACGGTCGGCACCGCGGCCGAGGAGATGTGCACGATCATGCCCGAACCCTGTTCCCGCATCCCCGGCACCAGCAGCGAGTCCAGCCGAACGGACGCAAGGAAATTCAGGTCCAGCGCGTCCTGCCACTCCGCATCCGGAATGGCCAGCGCGCCCGGGTGCGGTCGCGCACCACCGACGTTGTGCACCACAATGTCCACCCCGCCGAGCGCCTCGTGTGCTGCCGCGGCAAGTGATTCCGCTCCGGCTTTTGTCCGCACATCGGCCGCCACGAAAGTGGCGCCCTCCGGCACCGTGCTCGTCGCCGACCGTGCGGTGGTGATTACCTCGGCGCCCGCATTCAAGAACTGCCGCACAATGGCGGCTCCGATTCCGCGCGAACCGCCAGTGACCAGCGCCCGCTTTCCTTTGAGTTCCTGCGTTCCGGCTCCGCTGCCAAACGTGCTCATGCCACGGTCCTTTCGATTGCGTATTCATCGACTCGACGGAAAAGAATTGACCTCGTCGAACTGTTTTCACGCTACGTCCGGAAAAGAACCGGAAGCAAAGACGAAAATTCAGTAGCCGCCATAGGAGATGCCTATTCCGTCAGGTCCGCCCCACGCCGGACCCCGCCGCGCGCGTGGGTGGAACCACACCCACGCCCGCAGCGCAACCCCCCCCGAACTGGGGAATTCCCCAGTTGATCGGCCGGGCAACGGCACTGACCCGGCACCGACATCCGTTGAGGTTCAGGTCTTTTCGGCACCGATCGACTGCTGAGCAGTTGCTCTCACCGCGCCCCGGCAACAAAAACTGATGCAACAGTGCACTATTCGTGAGCAACTGTCCGATTTATGTGTACATCTTGCTCAGTAAACCCGAGTGGGGGTTGACGCTGAATGCTCGCGCGCCGTACCTTTCGCCCATTCTTACAAGGTGATCTAGGGGGACTAGTGGCCCTGCGCACGGACGAGCTTCCACCGGATGCCGTGGCCACCGTCGAGGTGGCCGGCACCGGCCCGCTCGGCCGTTCCCCCGGTCGACTCGCCTGGCTTCGATTCAAAAGGGACAAAACCGGCGTAACCGCCGCCATTGTCGTGGTGTTCTTCTTCGCCGTCGGCCTGGGCGCGCCACTGATCTCCTGGCTCTACGGCAAAGACCCCTATACCCCGTATGCCACCACCGCCAATGGACTGCTCACCGACACCGGCTTCCCGATCAAACCCAACGGCGGCATCGACAGCCAATTCTGGTTCGGCATCGAGCCGCACACCGGACGCGACGTACTCATCGTGCTGGCCTACGGAATTCGCACCTCGCTGCTGATCGCGGTGGCCGTGGTGCTGCTGACGACGATCATCGGCACGGTCCTCGGCGTCACCGCCGGATACGTCGGCGGCCGGACCGATTACCTCATCAGCCGGATCACCGACACCCTGCTGTCGGTCCCGTCCACCCTGTTCATCCTCGCCTTCATGCCCGTCGCCTGGGCCAGTTACCAGGCGACCGGGCAGGAGGTTCCGCCGTGGGTGCGGGCGGCCAGCATGATCGGGCTGCTGACCCTGTTCGGCTGGACCCGCAACGCGAGATTGCTGCGCGGGCAGGTGTTCTCGATGCGCGAGCTCGAATTCGTCGAGACGGCCAAGGTGACCGGGGCCAGCCCCCGGCGGATCATCTTCCGGGAACTGCTGCCGAACCTGTGGACCCCGATCCTGGTGCTGGCGACGCTGGACCTGCCCGCCTACGTCACGGCGGAGGCGGCGCTGTCGTTCCTCGGCGTCGGCATCAAGGATCCGACACCCGACTGGGGCGTGATGGTGCAGAACGGCTCCGGCCTGATCTCCTCCGACATCACCTATCTGGTCTTCCCCGGCATCGGGATGGTCCTGTTCGTGCTCGCGTTCAACTTGCTCGGGGACTCGGTGCGCGATGCCCTTGACCCGAAGGGAAGCCGATAACCGTTGGGTCGCCGGGCTTTTCGGCGGTAAGAGGAGGCAGGAACTGGAATGAAAAGATCGCATCTCGCGCAGGCCGCCGCGGTGGCCGCGGCGCTGGCCATGGTGACGGCGGGCTGTTCGGCCGGCGGCACCAATGTCGGCAGTGGTGACCAGCCGAAGTCCGCCCAGAGCAAGCTCACCCTCGACGCGGAGGGCAAACAGTCCCAGGGCCCGGCCGCCGAGGTGCCCGGCGCCCAGCAGGGCGGCTCGCTCAACCTGATGTGGCGCGCCGACTTCCCGCACTACGACCCGGCCAAGATCTACACCGCTCCGGACGACGAGGCGTTCCGCCTGATCAACCGCAGGCTCACCGTTTTCGATCAGCACGACGACGGCACGATGGCGCTGGTCGGCGATCTGGCCACCAATACCGGCGAGGCCTCCGACGGCGGCAAGACGTGGAAGTACACCCTGAAAGACGGGGTGAAGTACGCCGACGGTTCCCCGATCCGGTCCCAGGACATCAAGTACGGCGTCGAGCGCAGCTTCGACACGAAGTTCGCCACCGGGCCCAAGTGGGTTCAGCTCTGGCTGACCGGCAAGGACGACTTCAACTCCGTCTATCCGGGTCCGTTCGGCGGCAAGGAACTCGGGCCGGACAAGATCGAGACGCCGGACGACAAGACCATCATCTTCCACCTGGCCGAGCCGGAGTCGGACTTCCCGATGGCCGCCTCGATGGGCCAGACCGTGCCGGTGCGCAAGGACCGCGACGCGAAGCCGGATGACCTGGACGCCAACGGGTTAGGCGATATGGTCACCGGGCCGTACAAGATCGGCGCACACGACGTCGACAAGACGCTGACCCTGGTGAAGAACCCGAACTGGGATCCGAAGACCGACCCGGTCCGCCACCAGTACCTGGACCAGATCCACTTCCAGTTCGGCGTCATGGCCAAGCAGCAGACCGACCAGCTCAAGGCCGACACCGACCCGAACTCCGCCTCGTACTACAGCGGCGTGGACAGCGACCAGGTCCAGGCCATCATGCAGGATCCGAACTTGAAGCAGCGCGTCCTGGACAACGAGACCAACGGCGTGCAGGTCTTCGCGATCAACACCGCCCGGGTCACCGACGTGCAGGTGCGCAAGGCCATCGCGACCGCCTTCCCGAAGCAGGATGTCGTCACCACGCAGGGCGGCCCGTTCTTCGGCAACATCGCCGACACGCTCAGCCCGCGCTCGTCGCTGGGTTTCGTGGAGCAGCCCAACGCGTACGGCGTCGGCGACAACGGCGACCCGCAGAAGGCGAAGCAGATCCTCACCGAGGCAGGCAAACTCGGCTACGAGGTCAACGTGGCCTGGGATTCCACCCCGACCGCGGACCGATGGGGTGTCCCGATCAAGCGCGCGTTCGAGGCGGCCGGCTTCAAGGTCAATCTGAATCCGGTGCCGGACAAGGGTTTCTATGACGCGATCGGGCGCCTGGACAATCCGTTCGACCTGATCTGGAACCAGTGGAGCCCGGACTGGCCGACCAACCGGACCGTCTACAGCGCGGTGTACTACGGCGGCGCGGTCCGCGACGAGGGCAACAACTACGCCCAGCTCAAAGAGAAGCGCGTCGATGACGAGATCAATCGTGTCCAGTCCATCCAGGACATCACCGCCCAGGGCGCCGGGTACATGCCGCTGGACCAGATGATCCAGAAGGACTTCGCGGCCGCGATCCCGGTGGTGTACACGCGCAAACAGGTGATGTACGGCTCGAAGGTCGGCGGAGCGCGGATGGACATGCTCAGCGCCACCATCGACCTGTACAACACCTACATCAAGAAGTAGCGCAGGTCTGTCGAACCGGGTGACGAACAGCCCGGCACCCGGTTCGGCCGCCACCTCCTCCAGAGAGCGATCTCCGCATGCTGGCCTTCCTCACCCGCCGGATCCTCGGCGGCATCCTGATCCTGCTGATCATCTGCGCGATCACCTTCATGCTGTTCTACGTGGCCCCCGGCAACAACGTCGCCAGACTGGCCTGCGGAAAGAGCTGTTCGCCCGAGCTGATCGCCGCCGTCGCCCACCAATTGGGCGTCGACCAGCCGGTCTGGAAGCAGTTCCTCGACTACCTCGGCGGGATCTTCGCCGGCCGCACCATCGCCGATACCTATTGCGCGGCACCATGTCTCGGCTATTCGTTCCACAACCACCGGCCGGTGCTGGACACCATTCTGGACCGGATCCCGGTCACGTTCTCGCTGACCATCGGGGCGGTGGTGCTGTTCCTGGTGGTCGGCATCGGTCTTGGCCTGCTGGCCGCGCTGCGCAAGGGGAAGGTCGCGGACAAGACGGCCATGGGTTTCGCGGTACTCGGCGGCGCGCAGCAGATTTTCGTGCTCGGCCCGTTCCTCTTGTTCCTCTTCGTGTATTCGACGCACCTGATGAAGGTGCCCAGCTACACCTCGTTCTTCAGCAACCCGGTGAAATGGGGGACCGGATTGTTGCTGCCGTGGATCTGCCTGGCCATCATCACCGCCGCGTACTACGCGCGGTTCACCCGCTCCTCGATGGTGGAGGTACTCAACGAGGACTACATCCGCACCGTGCGGGCCAAGGGCATGGGCAACGGAAACATCTATCTGAAGCACGCGTTTCGCGGCACCATGAGCCCGATCGCCACCCTGCTCGGCCTGGATATCGCCGTGCTGCTCGGCGGGGCGCTGGTCACCGAGACCGTGTTCAACCTGCCCGGCATCGGTCAGCTGGCGGTCAACTCCGTTCAGGACTCCGACCTGCCGGTGATGATGGCCGTGGTGCTGCTGGCCGCGACCGCCGTGGTGGTGGCCAACATCGTGGTGGACGTCGTGTACGCGTTCATCGACCCGAGGGTGCGGCTCGGATGACCCCGCCCGATGCGAACCTGGAGCGTGACATGTCCGGCCAAGACGCCATCCTCTCGGTGCGAGACCTGCTGGTGCACTTCCGCACCGAGGACGGCACGGTCAAGGCGGTCGACGGGCTGTCGTTCGATCTCGCCCGGGGCAAAACCCTGGGCATTGTCGGCGAGTCCGGTTCCGGCAAGAGCGTGTCGAGCATGGCCATCCTCGGCCTGCACAACCGCAAGCAGGCGATGATCGGCGGTCGGATCCGGTTCGAGGGAACGGAATTGGCCGGCGCGGACGAACGCACCATGCGGCAGTTCCGGGGCAAGCGGATCTCGATGATCTTCCAGGATCCGCTGACCGCGCTGTCGCCGTATTACACCGTCGGCGACCAGATCATGGAGACCTACCGCAAGCACACCGGCGCGAGCCGCAAGCAGGCGCGGGCGCGGGCCGTCGAGATGCTGACCAAGGTCGGCATCCCGCAGCCGCAGCGACGGGTGGACGAGTACCCGCACCAGTTCTCCGGTGGCATGCGGCAGCGGGTGATGATCGCGATCGCGCTCTGCTGCGACCCGGACCTGCTGATCGCGGACGAGCCGACGACCGCACTCGATGTCACGGTGCAGGCGCAGATCCTGGATCTGTTGCGCGAGTTGCAGACCGAGTTCGACACCGCGATCATCCTGATCACCCACGACATGGGCGTGGTCGCGCAGATGGCCGACGACGTGCTGGTGATGTATGCGGGCCGGTGCGTGGAGCGGGGCACGGTGCGTGAGGTGCTCAAGCGGCCGCGGCATCCGTACAGCTGGGGTCTGCTGTCCTCGATCCCGCATCTGGGCGGGGATGTGGACACCCCGCTGACCCCGGTGCGGGGCGCGCCGCCGAGCCTGATCGATGTGCCGTCCGGCTGCCCGTTCCATCCGCGATGCGACTACGTGGACCGTGTGGCGGACGCGCGTTGCCGCACCGAGCGGCCGGAACTCGGCTCGGCCACGGGACGTGGGGCCGCCTGCCATCTGGCCACCGAGGAGGCCGACCGCATTTTCGTCGACGCGGTCCAGCCGACGCTCGGCATCGGGAAGGCATCATGACCGAACAGACTCTGCACCTGTCGAAGTCGCGGCCCGCCGCGAACCAGCCGCTGCTGACCGCAACCGGATTGCAGATGCACTTCCCCATCCGCTCCGGGTTTCTGATCAAACGGAAAACCGAGGTCGTCCGCGCGGTGGACGGCATCGACCTGACCGTATCCGCGGGCGAAACCTTCGGGCTGGTCGGCGAATCCGGCTGCGGCAAGTCGACCACCGGGCGAATGCTGGCCCGGCTGCTGGAACCGACCGCAGGCACGATCACCTACAACGGCCAGGACATCACCCACCGGAGCCGGCGCGAGCTGGCGTCGATCCGCCCGGAGCTCCAGATGATCTTCCAGGATCCGTACTCCTCGCTGAACCCGCGGCAGACGGTGGGCCGGATCATCGCCGCACCGATGGAGATCAACGGCATCGACCCGCCGGGCGGCCGGCGCAACCGGGTGCGCGAACTGCTGGCGACGGTCGGCCTGAATCCCGAGCACTTCAACCGTTTTCCGCACGAGTTCTCCGGCGGGCAGCGCCAGCGCATCGGCGTCGCCCGCGCGCTGGCCCTGGACCCCAAGCTGATCGTGGCCGACGAACCGGTGTCCGCGCTGGACGTGTCCATCCAGGCGCAGGTGGTGAACCTGCTGCAACGACTCCAGCGCGAGCTCGGCATCGCCTTCGTCTTCATCGCGCACGACCTGGCCGTGGTGCGGCACTTCAGCGAGCGCATCGCGGTCATGTACCTGGGCAAGATCGTCGAAATCGCCGATCGCGCCGATCTTTACGGCCGCCCGCACCACCCGTACACCCAGGCGCTGTTGTCCTCGGTGCCCGAGGCCGACCCGGACAGCGCCAAGCAGCGCGAGCGGATCCGGCTCACCGGCGACGTCCCGTCACCCATCAACCCCCCGTCCGGCTGCCGCTTCCGCACCCGCTGCTGGAAGGCCGAAAACATCTGCGCCGAACAAGAGCCGCCCCTGATCCAACTGGGCGAATCCGCCGAGGGCCACCTGGCGGCCTGCCACTTCCCGGAGCCGCGACACGTGGTCGCTTGATGCAGACAGCCTGATTAGCAGGCGATTTCGGCGAGACGGCGGGCCGGGACAGCGGCGTGTACCGCGGCGGCGATGGCAACTACCGGCGGAATCCAGCGGGCTTCGGCGGGGGCGATGGCCCACTCGGCGGAACCGCGGGTCAGCCGGGTCGGCGGGAGCGGAATGCTCGCGCCGTCGGTGTGCACGATCGCGCCCGCGCCGCGCAGCGCCTCGATCGCCAGTGCGGCCTTGGCGACGCCCACCACCAGATGGATCTCGCGGCGCTCGGCGCCAGGGATTTCGATGACCGGGCCGGAGAGCTTGTTGGCGCGCAGGAAGCGGCGGACCTCGGCGGCGAGCGGGCCGGTGAGTTCGACGGCGGCCACCTGCTCGTCGGTGATCAGGCACGCGCCATTGGCGGTCTCGGCGACGGTCCAGCCGCGGCTGCGGTAGTCCTCCACTGCGTCAGCTGCGGTAGAGGTGCTGGAACTCTGGAACGTCGCGGGCACTGTCTTCTCCATTTCACCAGGTAGATCGAGATCTCACATCGGTTGCGCAGGAGCCCCGCCAACTGCACCTGTGCATCAAATCCTGCGCGGCTAGCAGTTTCCCTACAGAATGCTTGTGATCGCCAACCGCCCTAGCGATTCTGCGCGGGTGCCCCCTCGGCGGGCATCGGCCCGCGGTCGCGTCCCATGTCATCCTTTGGGCGGACCTACCCCGATACCCGTCGCGCGTCGACCCTGAGGCGGTGCCGCCGTGCGCGCGGGCGACCGGGGACGCGGTCACAGCCAATTGCCAAGTACCCCTCGAGGTTTCACCAGCCCGGCATGGTTCAAATAGGTATGGGATCGATATGGGGGTGGGGGGCGGCGTCCGTCGGATGTGCGGCGGCAGTGGCGATATCGGCGCTGGTGGCGGCTCCGCTGGCCACGGCACGCCCGCATGACCAGGACTTTGTCCCGCCGACGCCGCCGGCCGCGATGACACCGGTGCGGGGAACGCTCGCTCCGCACCCGCTGCGAACGGCCGGACCGTCCACGGAGCTCGCGCAGCAGATGCAGGCGGCGATCCAGGCCGTCTCACCGGGAACCGAAGTCGGCATCGACGTGGTCGACCTCGACTCCGGGACCACCCTGGTCGGTCTGAACCCCGATCAGCAGTTCTACACCGCCTCGGTGGTCAAGCTGCTGATCGCGCTCGACGCGCTGAACCAGCAGGGCTGGCAACCGGATTCGGATACCGCGGACCGGGTCGCCACGATGCTCTCGGCCAGCGACGACCATATCGCCGACGAGCTGTGGGATGAGCACGGCGGCGACTCGATCGTCAGCCGGATGATCGACGCGATCGGCCTGACCGCGACCCAGCCACCCGAGGACCCGGAGCAGTGGGGCGAGACCCTGACCACGGCACGGGATGTGGTCGCCATCTACCGTTTCCTCGCCACCACCGTGCCCGAGCCGTCCCGTTCGCTCGTCGTCGACGCGCTGCGCGGGACCAGCGAGATCTCGGCGGACGGCACCGATCAGTACTTCGGCATCCCGGACGGCCTGAGCGGTGTCAGCTGGGCGGTGAAACAGGGCTGGATGTCCCTCGACACCTCGACGACGCTCGACACCACCGGTCTCGTCGGTCCGACCACGGGACGGCTGCCGTACGTAGTGGTCGTGCTGACTTCGCAACCCGCCGGAATCGACTGGGCCACCGGAGGTTCCGCGTTGACCGCCGGCATCGGCGTCCTGCGCGGCCTCGTCGGCGAGCCGGGCTGAGCCCGGGACACGGCAAGCCGCAGACCGGGAGTCTGCGGCTTGCCGAACTGATGGCCGATTAACCCCTCGGTGCTCGGCCTCAGTCGGGTCCGACTGTTCGTCGTCTGCCGACGAGCCTGACAGTTGCGATCGTTATCGGGTATAGGCCAGACGACTGTCATTCGAACGACCGACAATTCTTTCGGCGAACACGCGAGTTGTCCGCACTAGCCCCGCTCCGCGGTGCCGATCTTGCACAATCGGAGGCATGCCCAAGCCCTGCCTGCTGCTCCAGCTGCGACCCGAGCGCCCCGCCGCGGACGACGAGTATCAGGCCGTCCTGCGCGCGGGCGAGCTCGAGGTCGCCGACGTGGTGCGGGTGCAGATGGACCAGGGGCTGCCCGATCTGATGCTCGACGATTTCTCGGCGGTGATCGTCGGCGGCGGGCCGAGCAATGTCGGTAATCCGGATGCCGAAAAATACGACTATCAGCAGCGATTCGAGCCCGGGCTGAAGAAACTGCTGGTCGAGATCGTCGGCCGGGACTTCCCGTATCTGGGTGCCTGCTACGGATTGAGCATTCTGGCGGATGTGCTCGGTGGGACGGTCAGCGACGAGCGATTCGGTGAATCGCCGAGCGCGCAGACCATCGAATTGACCGAGCACGCGGGCGAGGATCCGCTGCTGCGGGGCCTCCCGCAGACCTTCCGCGCCTTCGTCGGGCACAAGGAGGCGTGCCAGGAGGTTCCGCCGAACGCGGTGCTGCTCGGCACCTCCGCCGACTGCCCGGTGCAGATGATTCGCGTCGGCCGGCACATCTACGCCACCCAGTTCCACCCCGAACTCGACGGGGACGGACTTGCGCTGCGCATCGAAACCTACCGGCACGCAGGCTATTTCGACCCGGACGAGGCGGACTACCTCACCGCGTTGGGCCACCGGGAAGCGATCACCGCGCCCAAGGAGATCCTGCGCCGATTCATCGCCAGGTATCACCGCGACACGGACTAGGTCAGCTGGTGGTGATTCCGGTGGAGAGTTTGACCACGACCTTGTCGCTGGTGACCTCCTGCACGGTCACGTTGAGCCCGTCGGCGGGCTGACTGTCCCCGGCCGGGACGCTGACCTCTTGGCCGCCCACCTTCAGCGTGACCGTATTGCCGTTCACCGCAACCAGTTCCACGTCCACCCCGAGCACGCTGGCCTTGGCGTTCACCCCGCGATCGAAGGTCACCGTGCAGCCGCTCACCGCGCATTCGGTCTTGGTCCCCGCGCCCTCCACGGTGCACGCGGACACCCCCAGCACGGCGAACGCGGAGAACACGGACATGGCGATCAGGCGACGAACAGACATGCGGCCAGCGTAGAGCGAATCGGAACATTTCGGGCACCCCCCGACGCCGGGGCTATCGTGGAGTTCATGGGCGTCATGGGCGAACTGTTTCCGGGTAAGAAGCTGGCCGACGAGGGCAGCGAAGACAGTGATGGGCAGGGGCACAGTCCCCGGCTCGCGCTGGACCTGGAGGCCGGGGTGATCCGGATCGCCCCGGCCGCACCGGCGGACGAGCCGACGGAAAAGTAGGGTCGTCCCGTCGGAGCTACTGCGGGTCGCAGTGCCGGCCGGCGTCGACCATGTCGTTCGTGCAGCTGATCATCGCGTCGAGTTCGTCGCGGGTGCGGTTCAGGTCGCGGATCTGGCGATCGATGCGATCGCGTTCGGCGGCAAACCTTTCCGCGAGTTCCGGGGTCACCGAACCGGTGGACATGCACGGCAGGATATCGAGGATCGTCTTGCTGGACAGCCCGGCCGCATACATGCGCTGGATCATTGCGACGCGGACGACCGCATGATCGGAGTAGTGGCGTTGCCCACTCGCGCTCCGGGTGGAGCCGAGCAGGTGATGCTCCTCGTAGTAGCGCAGCGCGCGGACGCTCACGCCGGTTTTGGTGGCCAACTCGCCGATTCGCATGGGTACTCCTGGTGATCCGGGCCACTGACAGCTACCTCTGACGTCAGCGTCAGATTCAGCGTAGCGGCATTGGATCCCGGCCTCGACCAGCTCTGCGCTAGCGCTGGAACCGGCAGGCTCCCGCGTAGGGCATCGACGACATCGGAGATTCGACGACGCCGGTGCCGTAGGTCGAGGCGTGGATCACCTTGCCGTTGCCGGCGTAGAGCGCGGAGTGGCCGCCGCCGTAGAACGACACCACGTCGCCGGGGCGGAGATCCTCACGCGACACCGGAGTCCCTGCGGCGAGCTGGTCGTAGCTGGTGCGCGGGACCTCGACGCCGGCCTGTTCGTAGGACCACTGGACCAGACCCGAGCAGTCGAAAACATCAGGCCCCGCCGAGGTTCCGTAGCTGGAGCCGATCTTGGCGCGGGCCGCTTCGACGGCGACCTCGCCGGTCGTCTTCATCGGCGCGACCTGGGGCTGAACGGAATTCGGCGCGGTGACGCCCGGAAGCCCGGCCAGGCCGGAGTATTCGATGCCTGGAATGTCGGGAAGCGTGAATTGGATTCCGAGGGCGGAGAACTCGGTCTTCGAGGGAGCAGCGGACGGCGCGCTCTCCTGCGCGGGACCCGAGGCCTGCAAGCCGGGAATGCCTGGGGGAACAGAGATTTCGTTCGGAACCTCGAAAGCTCCGATGCCGGGCAGGGTCACCGTCTGCGCCGAGGCTTCGGCGGCGGAGAACAGGAGTGCGCCGGATATTGCTGCGCCCGCGGCCAGTGTCCACCAGAACACCCGGCGCAGCGAGCGGGTACTTCGGACGTCGTCGTCGGTCTTCGATGCCATGATCAAGTCCTCCGATGGTCATTTCGAAGGCATTGGCTCGGCCATGTGGCGCCGCACATGCAGGCGCACCGGACTTCACCAAAGTCTCCGAATAAGATTCGAGAACATCACGGTGATCTGTCAGTCCAAGCGGATCCGATTTCCCATCTTTCGACACAAGTGGGTTCGAACAAATTTCCGACACACGGTAAAGCAATAACGAAACGGTAACTAATACTTATTGGCTATTGAAAATAGGCGTCTACCTGGGGTAACGCGACATTCAATCCGGTTCGAATTCCCGTGTCGACGACCCGTACGGCGGGCTAATTACTGTTCGCCGGCGAGCTGTCCGCTTTTCGATCGGGTGTTTTCAACCGCCGATCGGCCCGGTCGCGCCCGGTAGATCGCCATGTCTGCGCAGCGCATCGAGCACCACATTCACGGCCGGACGCGGAGGCGTTCCGCGCCGGATCACCGCGGTGATGGTCCGGGTGACCGGGCTCGCGAGTTCCCTGGTCGCGACGTGATAGCGCGGATCGATGGCGAGGCCGGGCAACAGTGTGATGGACAGCCCGGCCTCGACATGTTGCAGCGCCATCAGATAGTTGCTGAACCGGCAGACGATCCGCGGCTCGAAGCCCGATTCGCGGCAGAGCCGGGTGGCCAGGCTCGCCATATAGGACTTCGGGGTATCGAAGGCCCACGGCTCGTCGGCGTACGCGGCCAGGTCGGCCGGTCCGCGCGCGGCCTGCTCGGGCGGCAGCACCAGCACGATCGGATCGGTGGCCAGCGGCACGATGTCGATGTCCGGGCCGAGCGGCTGCGCGACGAAAT
Source organism: Nocardia colli (assembly GCF_008704205.1). Classification (GTDB taxonomy): domain Bacteria; phylum Actinomycetota; class Actinomycetes; order Mycobacteriales; family Mycobacteriaceae; genus Nocardia; species Nocardia colli. The sequence goes on from NZ_VXLC01000004.1 coordinate 248,761, forward strand.
CCGTTGTGGTGATGATGATGTCGGCATCACCGGCGCGCAGCGCGCGCATGCTCTCGTGTGGTTCCAGCTCGTGCAAAGTGATGTCGAGATGCGGATGACTCTGCGCGAGCCGGGTCACCGCGGGCACGCACAGCGAGTGGATGGCGCTTTGAAACGCACCTAGCCGGACCAGGCCTGCCGGTTCGCCGCCCAGGCTGCGCAGCTCCGCCTCGACCGTGCCCATGTGGTCGAGGATCGCCCTGGCGCGGCGGGCCAGGATCAGCCCAGCCGGGGTGAGCCGGACCCGGCGGCCGGTGCGTTCCAGCAGCTGCGTGCGGGTTTCCGCCTCCAGCACGGCGAGCTGCTGGGACACGCTCGACGCGCTCAGATTGGCCGCCTGCGCGACCGCGCGGACGGTGCCGAGGGAATCGAGTTGGCTGAGCAACCGCAGCCGCCAGGGGTTCAGCATGCCTCGATTGTTGTACGGCTGAGCCGAACAGCACAGCCGGAATTGTGAGATGGACGTGTCGCTCGTGCCGCCCTTACCGTCGGAATATGGCTTCCCCCACCTTCACACCGCAGTCCACCGACGACTTCTGGGCCGACACCGACCGGTACCTCGTGCGCTACGCGGGCGCGGGCAGCTTCACGCCCGAGATCATCGCCCGCGCCGCCGGCAGCTTCCTGTACACCGAAAGCGGCCGGGAGATATTGGATTTCACCTCCGGCCAGATGAGCGCGATCCTCGGGCACTCGCACCCGGACATCGTCGCGACGGTCCGGCGTCAGGTCGGCGAACTCGACCACCTGTTCAGCGGCATGCTCAGCCGCCCGGTCGTCGACCTCGCCCGCAGGCTGGCGGGCACCTTGCCGGCACCGCTGGAAAAGGCGCTGCTGCTGACCACCGGCGCCGAGTCGAACGAGGCGGCGATCCGGATGGCCAAGCTGGTCACCGGCAAGCACGAGATCGTCTCGTTCGCCCGCTCCTGGCACGGCATGACTCAGGCCGCGGCGAGCGCGACCTACAGTGCCGGCCGCAAGGGTTACGGGCCCGCCGCGCCCGGCAACTTCGCCATCCCCGCGCCACACACCTATCGCCCCGACTTCACCACGGCCACCGGCGAACTCGACTGGCGCAAGCAGCTGGACTTCTCCTTCGACCTGATCGACGCGCAATCGGTCGGCAGCCTGGCCGCCTGCATCGTCGAGCCGATCCTGAGCTCCGGCGGCGTCGTCGAACCGCCGCTCGGCTATTTCGCCGCGCTGCAGGAGAAGTGCCGCGAACGCGGCATGCTGCTGATCCTCGACGAAGCCCAGACCGGCCTGTGCCGCACCGGATCCTGGTACGCGTTCGAGCGCGACGGCATCGTGCCCGACATCCTCACCCTGTCCAAGACGCTCGGCGCCGGACTGCCGCTCGCGGCCGTGCTCACCAGCGCGGAGATCGAGCAGGCGGCACACGATCGCGGGTTCCTGTTCTTCACCACCCATGTCGCCGACCCGCTGGTCGCCGCGGTCGGCAACACCGTGCTCGACGTGCTCGTGCGCGATCGCCTCGACGTGCGGGCCGCCGAACTCGGCGCGTTCCTGCGCGGTGGACTGGAGCGAATTGCCGAGCGGCACAACGTCGTCGGAGATATCCGTGGTCGCGGACTACTCGCCGGGCTGGAACTGGTCGTCGACCGCGAAACCAAGGAGGGCTCGGACGAGCTCGGCGCGCTGGTCACCCGGCGCTGCCTGGAGCTGGGCCTGCACATGAACATCGTGCAGCTGCCCGGCATGGGTGGCGTGTTCCGGATCGCCCCGCCGTTGACCGCGACCGAGGACGAATTGTCCCTCGGCCTGGCCATCCTCGACGAGGCGATCGGCGACGCGGCCGCGCGGATGTGACGCGGGCGCGGCTCAGGTCAGGTTGCCGTCGATGCAGAGGCTCACGGACCGCGAGGACAGTCCGGGGCGGATGTCGTCGGCGGCGAAGGCCCACTGGGAGATCGGTGCGGCCGCCTTCCACAGCAGCTTGCCGTCGCGGGCCGCGACCACCTGGTAGACGTCCTCGTTGCCCTCGATGAGCTGGCTGCCCACGCAGTAGTCGTTGTACTCGGTGCCTGGCTGCCGCGCGCCCGCGCTGAACAGGCCGGTGGGGTCGGCGTAGGCGCCGGGGTTGCGGACGGCGGTCGCCTTGCCGTCGGCGGGGCCACGCGACCAGGACGCCGCGCCGCGGTCGATGTCACAGCGGAAGGTCTGCCCGCCCGCGGCGACGGTCGCGCCCTGCGGGTAGCCGGTGCCTGCCCACAGGCAGTGCGCCCCGGCGCCGGCCGCGCTGGTCCGGGCCTGGGCCGCGGCGGTGCCCGCGCCGAAGGTGAGACCGCCGGCCAGGGTGGCGACGGCGAGCAGCGCGATCGAGGTGCGGCGTAGGGCAGGGGTTTTCGGCGTCGTTGCCGTGCTCATCGGGTTCTCTCTTTCGTCCTCGACCTGGCGGCGTGATTGCCGCCGATCGGTAATGCGAAGTACTGCAAGGGGTTTCGAAAATGTTCGGCTAGCACCAGCTGGCGCTGGGGCGGCAGACGACCCAGCCGTCACCGTCGGCGCGCGGCACGGCGGTCCAGGTGCTGGCGCCGCCGCTGCGGTTCTGCGTCGGTTCGGCCGGACTCTGCTGGCTTCGGTACTCGCGCAACGCGTTCCGGTGTTCGTTCTGCTGCAGCGGGTTGGCGTCGGTGTGGTTGTAGCCGAACGGGTCGATGTGGTGCGCGCCGGTCGTGTTGCCGGGGTGGGCGGAACCGGCGCGGCCGGGGGCCTGGTTCGACCGGGTGCCCGGGTCGGCGACCGCGACGGCGGTGCTGAGCACGGTTGCGGTGCCGAGGAACCCGACGATCAACGCGAGTGCGGTGGCGCGGCGGTGTCGGCGGAGAATCCCGGTCGGTCGTAGGGGTGATCGCTTCATGGCGTCGTTGCCTCTCTGCTCATCTACTGAGGTGAACAGTAGATGAAGATTCTGAGAGGTTGCTTATGACCAGCGCTTATCTCACTGAGCTTAGGTGAAGTGTGATCGAATACGCATTCAAGCAGTAGATCGGATAACTCTGTCCGACGGTCCAAGTGGCCGGGGTGAGCACGATCACAGAAAATTGCACTGTCTGAAATTTTGCAGTTTGTGTTAAATTTTCGCCATGTCATCCCCCACTCGCGCGGAGCCGCCGATCGGCCTGCGCGAACAGAAGAAGCGCAAGACCCGGCTCGAGCTGTGCATGGCGGCTCGGCGGCTGGTGGTCGCGCACGGGCTCGACGCGACGACGGTCGAGGACATCGCGAAGGTTGTCGGCGTCTCGCCGCGCACGTTCTTCAACTACTACGACACGAAACTCGACGCGATCGTCGGCCCGATCGAAGAGATCGGAACCCCCGCCGCGCGTGCGGAATTCGTGGCCGGCGGGCCGAGCGGGATGCTCATGTCCGACCTCACCTGGCTGTTCGCCTCGGCGCTCGAGCCGGAAGACGAAGTGCGCGAAGCGATCTCGCTGATCATCGAGCTCGTCAAGGAGGAGCCGCGGGTGTTCGCGGCGTTCATGGCCGCGGGCGCGCAACAGGAGGCCATCGTCGGCGAACTGTTGTCCGCACGGGCCGGCGAACCGGTGGCGCGCGAATTCGCCGCTCTCGCAGCGGGAGTCATGACCAACATCACCACCCGGGCCGCGATGTCCGCGACCGCCGACACCAGCAGATCCCTCACCGCGGCCATGCAGGACCACTGCGCGATGGCCGCCCGGATGTTCGACCAGCCCGCCGAACGAAACCAGGAGAAGCGATGACCACGACGGCTGACTCGCCGCCAACCCCAATTATCCTGACCCAGAAACGAATCTGGCTCATCTTTTCCGCGCTCATCGCGGGCATGTTCCTGGCCAGCCTGGACCAGATGATCGTCGGCACCGCGATGCCGACCATCGTCGGCGAGCTCGGCGGCGTCTCGCACATGGCCTGGACCGCGACCTCGTACCTGCTGGCCACCACCATCGTGATGCCGATCTACGGCAAATTCGGCGACATGTTCGGCCGGCGCTGGCTTTTCCTGTTCGCGGTGACCGCGTTCACCGCCGCGTCCGTCGGCGCCGCCGCCTCGACCAGCTTCTGGGAGTTCATCGTCTTCCGCGGCCTGCAGGGCGTCGGCGGCGGTGGCCTGATGATCCTGGCGCAGGCGATCATCGCCGACGTGGTGCCCGCCAAGGACCGCGGTAAGTACATGGCGCCGATGGGCGCGGTCTTCGGCATCACCTCGGTCGCCGGGCCGCTGCTCGGCGGCTTCTTCGCCGACACGCTCGGCTGGCGCTGGTGCTTCTGGATCAACGTGCCGATCGGTATCGCGGCGCTGTTCATCGCGTTCCGCTACCTGAGCGTGCCCAGCCACCGGCCCAAGACCAAGCCGGACTACCTCGGTGTGCTGCTGATGTCCTCGGCGACCACGTTGCTGATCCTGATCACCGACTGGGGCGGCAAGCAGTACGCGTGGGGTTCGACGACGATCATCGCGATGATCGCCGCGCTGGTGGTCGTGGTCGCCGCGTTCGTCATGGTGGAGGTGCGGGCCGAGGAGCCGATGCTGCCGCTGTGGTTGTTCCGCAACCGCACGTTCGTGCTGACCTCCGCGATCGGCCTGCTGGTCGGCCTGGTCATGTTCGCCGCGATCGGCTTCATCCCGACGTATCTGCAAATGGCCACCGGCGCGTCCGCCTCGGTGTCCGGTCTGCTGCTGATCCCGATGATGGTCGGCATGATGATCACCCTGATCGGGTCGATGACCGCGATCACCAAGACCGGTCGCTACCGGATCTACCCGCCGATCGGCGCGCTGATCATGCTCGCCGCCATGCTGTGGCTGACCACGCTCGCCGCGAACACCCCGATGTGGGTCGTCTCGGCCATGCTGTTCGTGGTCGGCGCCGGCCTCGGCCTGATTATGCAGATCATCGTGCTGGTCGTGCAGAATGCCGTGTCGCCCAACCAGATCGGGACGGCGACCAGCGCCAACAACTACTTCCGGGAAATGGGTGGCGCGATCGGTGTCGCGATCTTCGGCTCGATCTTCACCAGCCGGCTGACCGACGGCCTCACCGACGCGTTCATGTCACACGGACCGGAAGTCATGGCGGCCAAGCTCGACCCGAGCGCACTGGTGCCGTCGGTGGTCAAGAACCTGCCCGAGGGCCTGCACGACGCGATCGTCGGCGCCTACGTGAACGCCCTCGTCCCCGGCTTCTGGTACCTCATCCCCGGCGCCGTAATCGTCTTCGTCCTCGCCCTGTTCATCCCCCAGCTGAAACTGTCGGACGAGGCAGGCATGGTCGCCCGCGGCGAAGCGGTACTGGAAGAAACGGTATCGGATAAGGACGAAGAGAAAACCGACCTCGCGGTTAAATAGGGGCGAAAAGTCCGAAAATCGTTGGGGCCCCAAGTAATTGGGGCATGAATAGGGCATCAGCGGCCCGTTAACGTATTCAGGTGCAGTCCATTCAACACTGCACCTGAATACGGGGGTATTCGATGACTGGCGAACTTTCGGTGAACTTTACCGATCTGCATCACTCGGCGGGGTGCCTGGCCGATTGGTGCGGGGACAGCAGCGCGCTCTTCGAATCCGGGCATTCCGAGATTTCCTCGGCGTCCTCGGGTTGGGTAGGTAGTTCGCGCGCGGCGCTCGAGGGCGCGCTGGAGAAGTTGCGCGGCTCGGGCACCGCGTTGACCGGGCGGCTCGACGGCCATTCGTCCCTGGTCACCGACGCGGTGCGTGAATTCAGTACCACTGAACACAAATCCGCGACCGAACTTGCCCAGGTCGACCAGCCGACCGGTCGGAAATTGCTGGATCTATGATCACGATCTCCGACATCGATCGGTGGAACGTCGCGGATATCGAGTCGGTATTCCAAGTCTGTACTTCGCACGCGCAGCACTGCGACGAACGTGCGTCGAATCTCGGTAACCTGCAGATGTTCCAGACCTGGGACGGGGAGGCGGCGGAGGCCGCCAAGCACTCGGTCGGCAAGACGCGCGTCGACTTCGATGCGCACGGCAAACACGTCGCCGCTATCGCCGCGGCCGCGAAGACCGCTGCCGAAGAGGTCGCCACGGTCAAGTCCAAATTGACCGGCCTGCGCGCCGATGCCAAGACCGGTGGGTTCGCGATCGGCGACGACGGCAAGGTCACCCGGATCGTGCAGGGGCCCTACACCGCCGATCAGCTGGCCAAAATCGAGGCAAACCGAGTGGCGCTGCAACTCGAGGTCAACCGGTTGATGATCAATGCCCAGCTGGTGGACGCCGATCTCGCCGCGGCGATCAAAGGCGCCGACGGGCAACTCAGCGAAAGCGATCTGGACAAGCAGAATCATCCGCCGGTTTACGCCGCCGCATTCGGTCTCGGCTCCCTGGGATTGCCGGAGTATCCCAACGGTTCGCTGACCGACGTGGAGGTGCGCAACTATTACCTCGAAGCCGAGCGGCGCTTGGCCGCGCTCAATGAACAGCTCGCGAAAACGGACATGCCGCTGGAGGAGCGGGCCAGGATCGCCAGCGAGATACGCAACGAGTTCCGCACCAAGGCACGGGATTTGATGTCGAACCGGGCCGCGGCCGAAGAACTCATGAAGAAAGAGGGAAACCGGCCCTTCGATCAGCTGATCGAAGACAAGATGGCGAAGAAGGGGATGACCCGCGAGCAGGCGATGCAGGATGTCATCGACTCCTCGTCGAAGAGTCGCGGTGCGGTCAACGAGGCGCTCGGCGTCGATCCGAAGAATCCGAAACTGCCGGACCCCAAGGAAGTACAGGCGCGGGTGCGTGGGCCCAACAGTGGACCGGGCACGCCCAAAGTCACCGACACGCTGGCGGGTGCGGGCGAGAGCGCGGGCTCGAAGGCGCTGCGGGTCGCCGGCAAGGCGGCGCTGCCGCTGGCCGCGGCGTACGAGGTCTACGACGGATACAACCAGGTGAAGGCGGGCAAAGAGACGGTGCCGGAAGCGGTCGGCAGTGGCGCGGGCGCCCTGGGCGGTATGGTGGCCGGCGCAGAGGGCGGCGCGATGATCGGCGCGCTCGGCGGGCCGGTCGGTGCTGCCGTCGGCGGCGTGGTCGGTGGTGTGGTCGGCGGCATCGCGGGCAGCTCGGTCGGCAAATGGATAGGTGGGTTGTTCTAGATGGCAGACAACGAGACCTCCATCTACCCAGCGCTGGAATCCCTGGCGCTCAGTACCCACCGGGTCGCCGACCCGAGCACGATCCCGGGACGCGTCACACTCGACCTCGATCCCGATACCTGGGCCGAGATCGATGGCCGGAACATGGGCTATCTCAACGTATTAGCGGCGCAGCACGAGCAGCCGTCCCAGTTCCGGACCAATATCGTGGTGGTGCTGACCCGCGTGATCGTCGGCCGGGGCATCGACCTGGCCGGCCTGATCGAGCACTCGTTCACCGACTCGCGGCGACTGCCCGGCTGGACCGAGGAGCACGCCGAGGTGTGGCCACCGGCCAACCGCCACAGCGGCTGGTCGATCCAGTCCGGCACCTACTCCGCCGACGGCCAATTGCTGTATACCGTCACGCAATACGCGGTCTACCAGCGCGGGAACGTCGGCTACCTGCTGCAAGCGACGGGGACGACCACGGCCGAACAGACGCCGGTGTTCGGTAGCCTGCTCGACAAGGTTGTGCGCAGCGTCAACTTCGACGACTGAAGGGGCAAGAACTCATGGTCAGACGCTCGGACGTGGTATCCGATCTGGAGGAAGCGCTCGCCGCGCACGTCGTCTTCACCGAGGACGCGGCCGACGACACCTGGATGATCGGCCGGACGCCGACTCAGACGCTGCACGTCCGGATGGGCAACTTCCCGGAGGAAGACCTCTGGTCGCTGTGGCTCGGCGACGGTAAGTGGATGGACTTCACCGAACCGCCGGCCGGCTGGACGCTGGAGCTCAGTGACGATCGCTGGCCGGCCACCGCGCGGCCTCGGCTGCCCAAGGGCGAATTCCACGAATGATCAGGGCTGCCCGGGGCAGGCGGTGCCGACGTAGGTGGGGTCGAGGGCGCGCTGGATGATGTAGGCGACGGTGGGGGATTGGGGGAGGGTGCCGTGGTCGAAAGTGTCTGTGGGGCAGAAGGCTTGGACCCAGACGTTGTCGACCGTTGCGCCGGGGCCCGGCTGGAGGAAGGTGGCTTCCGGTGGGGTGGAGGCGTCGTCGCGGGTGCTGGCGATCACGGTGTAGGTGACGCCGGGGTCGGTGTCGCCCGCGGCGTTGACGGATCGGAGGAAGTCGCTGCCTACGAGTTGTTGGGCGGCTGCGACTCCGGCGATTTCGGTCAGTCCGGCGGAGAAAGCCGAATGTGCGCTGCCGGAAGGGAGTTGGGCGGCGACGCCGCGCATGGTGGAGCCGTGGTTGGTGCCCGCGAGGGAGACCAGGTGGTCGACCTCGGCGGCGCCGCCTTCGAAGCGCAGGTATTGCCGGGACATCAGTGCGCCCTGGGAGTGGCCGACGAGATCGACCTTCGGGGCGTGGGTCGCGTCGCGCACGCGGTCGACGAAGGCGGCGAGTTCCTTGGCGGAGGCATGGATGTCGCCGACGCCGTACATGCCGGGGAGCGCGCCGAGCACGCTCGACGTGTCGTGGCCGTAGTTCAGCGAAAACACGCAGTAGCCTTCGGCTTTCAGCTGTGGCGCGAGTACGTTCCAGTCGTTCTGGTTGCCCCAGGTGCCGTGCACGAGGACGACCGGTCGCGGGTGCGCGGCGGTCGGCTGGCAAGTCCAGTCGTCGGACCCTTCGGGCGGGATGCTGCCGTCCGGATCCTTGCCTACTCCGGCGATCTCACTCGCGGTCGATTGGCCGGGTTCCGCCCGGGCTTGCACCGCCGGGGCGCAGATGCCCGTGAGTATGCCCGCTACCGCGCCGGCCGCCGTCAGGCGACGCCATCTCAGATCCATCGAAATCCGTTCTGCGATCGGTTGTTACGAACGAGCTGACGGTTCAGCGCGGCACGGTCAGCGGGTCGAGGCAGCTGGCGGCGGCGTCGACCAGCGAGCAGGGCTGCGGTGCCCGGGTCGGCCGGTAGTCGGCGGGCACGCCGTCGGCATGGGTGATGTCGGTGTAGGCGGCGACGGCGTCGGTGGGTTGCCGGGTGAGGCTCGGATCGGTCAGCACGTCGACGGTGAACAGGCCGAAGCGCGGTGTGTAGCTGCCCCATTCGTAGTTGTCGGTGAGGCTCCAGTAGTTGTAGCCGATGACGTTCATGCCGTCGGCCTTGGCGCGCTGGATCCAGTAGATCGTGTCGCGCAGGTCGTCGCCGCGGGTGTAGCCGTCGGCGCGGGGCTTGCCGTTCTCGGTGGGCATGCCGTTCTCCACGATGTAGAGCGGCTTGCCCGGGAACTGGCGCGAATAGTGTTGCAGGGCATAGTAGATGCCCTCCGGCTGCAGCGGATTCTTCCAGAGCTGGGTCAGGTTCTGGCCCATCGAGGTGATGGTGTCGGGGGACATGCCGTAGTAGTAATCGATGCCGACGTAGTCGAGCCGGGCGGCGATCTTATCGATGAACGGCTTGTTGATCGCGTCCTCGCCGGCCGGGATGTAGGCGACATTGCTGGTCACCATCGCGCCGGGTTGTACCTGGTGGATGTGGTCGTAGATGGCGTTGTGCGCCTGCGCCAGTCGATCCTGCATGCCGGGCACATCGGTGGCCGGGAGACCGCCGTGACGTAGTTCGTTGAGGCCGTAGAAGGTGGGCTCGTTGAACGTCACCCAGAGCGGGTCGACGCGCGCGTAGCGGTCGACCACGGTGCGGGCGTTGGCCAGCCAGTCCTCGACCATCCCCGGGTTGTGCCAGCCGCCGCGGTCGACCTCCCAGCCGGGGAACACCCAGTGATCGAGCGTGATCATCGGCCGCATGCCCGCGGCGGTGATCTTCGCGATCACGTTGTCGTAGAAGCGGAATCCCTCCGCCGACCACACGCCGGGCTCCGGCTGCACCCGGGCCCACTCGATGCTGATCCGATAGACCTTGACGCCGAGTCCGGCGGCGAGATCGATGTCGGAGGCGTAGCGGCTGGAGAAGTCGACCGAATCCCGGTACGGGTCCTCGGTTTTGCCCGCCGCGACGTAGCGGCTCCAATTGCTGTCCGGCGCATGCCCTTCGGACTGATAGCCGGAGGCGGCGACGCCCCACATAAAGTCCGGGCCGAGCGGCGCGACCTGCACCGGCGGTTCGGGGCGGGCGGCGGCGGAGCCGGGCAGACAGGTCAGGGCGGTGGCGGCGGCCACGGCGGCCAGGCCGAGGCCGCGCAGACGGAATCGCATCGGGTGGTGCTCCCGTTCGTTGGGGTGACAAGCCGGGACCTCGGCGGACGCCGCGGGCGGGCCTTAATGAAAACCGTACAACGCTCGGTTTTAGGTGGCAAGGGCGGACCCCGTCGTGCCTACACTGACCCGGTGGCGAAACGGGGTCCGTACGGCAAAGGCATCGAACGACGGGAGCAGATCCTCGATGCCGCGCTGCGCACCATCGCCGAACGCGGCTACCTGGCCACCTCGGTCGCCGAGCTGGCCGAGGCGGTCGGCCTGAGCCAGAGCGGGCTGCTGCACTACTTCGGCTCGAAAGAGGAGCTGTTCGTCGCGGTGCTGCGCAAGCGCGACGAATCCGACCTCGCGACCATGCGCGGCGCGGCGCCGGACGCGTTCGTGGCGGTGGTGCGGCGCAACGCGAAGGTGCCCGGGCTGATCGAACTGTTCACCCACATGCAGGCGGCCGCGGCCGACCCGCGCCACCCGGCGCACGACTACATGCTGGAGCGCTACCGGCTCGGCACCGAATCGTTCGCGCAGGCCCTGCGCGAGATGCAGCGGGCGGGCACGCTGCCCGACCGGGTCGACGCCGACGCCGCGGCCACCATGTTCTTCGCGCTCGCCGACGGCCTGCAGGCCCGATGGCTGATCGACCCGGCGATCGATATGGCGGCGCAGCTCGAACATGCCTGGCACCGCTACACCGGCGCCGGCTAGGTCGGCGACGAGTGGTTCATCAGGCGCCGGGCCTGCTGCATCGTGGAGATCAGCGCAAGCGTCGACTCGGCGCCCTGGTTCTCGTTGCGCCCGGTGTGCTCCAGCCCGTCGCAGCAGCCGCCGCTGGCCGGATCGATGAGCGGGGTGGACACGTCGTTCGCGCCGCGGAACCAGGCCTCGCACAACATGACCGCGTCCTTCCAGTGATAGTCCTTGGTGTCGTCGTAGGCGCGGGCGCACGCGTCGGCCAGCGTCGCGACCTCGATCGGCTGCTGATCGAAACCGGGACGCTTCTCCCCGGTCGCCCAGCCGTCGACCGGGGTCACCGACAGATGGTCACCCGCGGTCTCCGTCTCCAGCAGCCAGCGCAGCATCGCCAGACCGTCGGCGTGCGTGCGGCCCTGCCCGGGTGCGGTACCCGCCACCAGAAGCGCTTCGGCCAGTACGGCATTGGCGTAGTGCAGCCGCGGTTCCGGCCAGCGCCAGTCCAGGCGACGGGTCGGCGGGCCGATCAGCTTGGCCGCGTCGGCCAACAGCGCCGGGGCGATGAGATTTCCGGGATCGACGCGCAGCACCTCGGCCGCACCGAGCGCGGCGAAGGCCATCGCGCGCGGGAACTGCGAGCGCTGCTTGGCCGCGATGGTGAAGTGCGTCAACGCCTTTTCGGCGAACTCGGGCCGGTGCGCGGCGAGCGTGCCGAGCGCCCAGACGGCGCGACCCCAGTGATCCTCGACGCTCGGCTCGTCCTGCCAGGTCCGGTCCGTGCCGCGGCGATTGTGGCTGCGGCCGTCCTCGGTGAGCGCGTCGAAGACGAAGCTCGCGTACACCGGCACGAGCGCGTCCAGGTCCGCGGTCGGCTCCGGCTCCCGGAGCACGACGACGAGGGCTCGCGCGACATCGTCGACGCAGTAACCGTTTTCGAGCCGCGGCGTGGTGAACTTGGCGTGCTCGAAGATCCCCACGTCATCGCTGAGTCGTAAAAGGTGTGCGTAGGAGATAGAGATTGTCTCGCTCATGCTGTCGCCAACTTCGCATCGGCTTGTCGCGTCTCTGCGGCAAGCTCATGGTATTTCCTGCTCACTGCGGGCCAGAGTAGGTCTGGTGCAATGCGTTTCGCTTCGGCGCTCATCCGGGCCGCCAGGCCGGGCTTGGTGAACACCTGGCGCAGCGCGGACGCGATGGCGGTCGGTGATTCGCGATCGACAAGGAGACCGGCGCCGCTCGACAGCAGTTCCCGCGCGTGCGGAAAGTCCGTCGATACCACTGGTTTACCCGCTGCGACGGCTTCTATCAGAACTCCCGACGTCACATGTTCGCGCGAGTCGTACGGCAGCAGCACCACATCGACCGTAGCGAAAGCGGTTTCGGTGTAAGACCGAACTGACACAACGTCAGCCTTTCTGATTCGAGCCAGCGCCCACGGTGCCGCTGTCTGCAGCCACTCAATTGGCTGAATCGTGTCGCGCTGAAGCGCTCGAGAATCCGCTCCGGAGCACGACACGGGCGGATCGACCACTAGGCCTCGATAGTAACACCCAGGTCACGGGTGGGTGGTGTGATATGGTCGTGGCATCAAGTCCGCCCGTTCGGGACGGCTCTCGGCGGTAAATTCGCCAGTAATCGAGGAATTTATGAAGATCGGCGTAATCGCGTCGGTAGCTCATCGCACGCCACCGAAAAACTACGGACCGTGGGAGCACATCGCGTCGACCCTGGCCGAGGGATTCGTCGCGCGCGGGCACGACGTCACGCTGTTCGCCACCGCGGACTCCGAGACGTCGGCGCGGCTGGTCGCGCCGGTGTCCTCGGGCTACGCGGAGACGACCGGCGCGGACGCGAAAGTTGCCGAGGCGCTGCACAATTCGACCGCGTTCGCGCATGCGGGCGAATTCGACGTGCTGGCCAACCATTTCGACTTCATGCCGCTGACCTACAGCAGGCTGGTGTCGACCCCGATGGTCACCACGATCCACGGCTTTTCCTCGCCGAAAATCGTGCCCCTATATCGGGCATTCGATGATATCGCGCACTATGTGGCGATCAGCGATGCCGATCGGCACCCGGACCTGCGCTATGCCGCGACAATTCATCACGGTATCGATACCGCGCAGTTCACATTTCGGCCCGACCACGGCGAATATCTGCTCTTTCTCGGCCGAATTCACCCCGACAAGGGGACGCATCTGGCGATCGAGGTGGCGCGGCTGAGCGGGCTGCCGTTGATCATCGCCGGCGTGATTCAGGACGAGGAGTACTTCCGCGCGGAGGTCGAACCGCACCTCGCCGAGAACGCCGTGACCTACGTCGGTCCGGTCGGACCGCAGCGCCGGGACGAATTGCTCAGCGGCGCACGCGCTTTGCTGCACCTCATCGGCTTCGCCGAGCCGTTCGGTCTCGCGGTGGTCGAAGCCCTCGCGACCGGAACGCCGGTCATCGCCACCCCGCTGGGCTCGATGCCGGAAATCATTCGCGACGGCGAAACGGGCTTCCTCGTCACCGATGTCGCCGCGGCGGTGGCCGCCTTGGCGAAGATCGATCAGCTCGACCGGCGGGTCGCCCGCGACGACGTGCGCGAGCGGTTCAGCGCGGATCGGATGATCGACGATTATCTGGCGCTGTTCGAGCGCATCGTGCCCAAGACGCCGCAGCAGCAGGGCATCGGCTCGCCCGGGCTGTTCTCGCACGCCGGGCTCTAGGCCCGCCCACCCCGCATCTGGCGGCTGGCCGGTTGCGGGCGCCAAACGTATTGTGCGGACATGGGTCTAGCGAAGCTTGCCGAAGAGTTCTGGAACTGGCGACTGGCGACGGTGCCCGACTCCAGTGACGACCTGCCCAGAGTGCGGCGGCCGGACGGCTGGCTGCCCGATTGGTCGCCGAAGGCCGTCGCGGATCGCCGGGACGTGCTCGCCGAACTGACCCGCAGGCACCGCGAACTCGACCTGTCCGACGAGCCGGTGGCGGTGCAGGTCGACGGCAGGCTGCTGGGCTCGGCGCTGGCTCGGGTGCACTGGGAACTGGACCTGATCCGGGCCTGGGAGCGTGATCCCTGCTTCTACATTCAGCAGAGCCTCGGGCCGATCTATGTGGAGTTGCTGGTTTCGTCGCCGTTCGACACTGCTCGGGCAGGGCGGATCAGCGCGCTGCTGCGGCATGTGCCGCTCGTGCTCGAGCAGGCGCGGGAGAATCTCGCGGGCGCGGCCGGTGCGTCGTTCGCACGCAGTGCACTGAGCCTGCTGGACGACAACGCGGGCTCGCTCGAGGCGGCGATGATCGCGCTGACCCCGTTCCTGCCGGACGAGTACGCACCCGAACTGCCGGCCGCCACCAGGGTTGCCGTGGATGCCGTTGCGGCGTATCGAGATTGGCTCGCCGAACAGCTGCCGTCGCTCGGCGAGACCGAACCGGTCGGACCGGAGTCGCTGGCCTACTTCCTGCATCGCGTTGCGCTGCTGCCCTATTCGGCCCAGCAGCTGCGCGAGATGGGTATCCAGGAGTGGCATCGGGCCGTCGCCCTGGAAACTCTGCTGCGCACCCGGCACCGGGACGCGGTCGAGCCCGCGCTGCCTGTCGACGCGCAGGAGCATGTGCAGCGCCAGGCTGTCGATGAACTCGCCGTGCGCCGGTTCGCCGACGAGCGCGGACTTCTCAGTCAGCCGGAAAGCTTGCGGCACTACCGATTCGCGCCGCTTCCGCCCTACCTCGCGCCGCTGACCTGGCTCGGCGTCGCCGATGATCTGACCGGGCCCGGCCGAATGGACGAGGACGCCACACGGTACATCCCGGCTCCGGCCCCGGATCTGCCGTACTTCGAGCGGGCCGCGGCGTTCGATGCACGCACCGCGATCGTGCACGAGGGCGTTCATGCCCAGCAGGTCGCCATCGGCTGGCACCACGAGAATCCGGCCCGGCGGTGGTTCTACGACTCGACGCCCAACGAGGGCATCGCGTTCAACTACGAAGAGATGATGTTGCACGCCGGTCTGTTCGATGATGCGCCGGCCAGCGCGATATTCGTGGCAAGTGCCATGCGGCTGCGGGCTTTACGCGTCGAAGTCGACCTCGGGCTCGCTCTCGGCGAACTCTCCATCGAGGAGGCGGCCGAGCGGCTGGAGATCGCGGTCCCGCTCGATCGCGAGACCGCGCGGGACGAGGCGGTGTTCTTCGCAGGCAACCCCGGCCAGGCGTTGAGCTACCAGATCGGCAAACTCCAGATTCAGGATCTGCTCAGCACGGCGGTCCGCGAACTGGGCGAGGAGTTCGAGCTGAAGCAGTTCCACGATCGGCTGTGGCGCGAAGGAAACGTGCCGCTGGCGTTGCAGCGCTGGGAACTGCTCGGGTTGCGTGATCACCTCGACGAGGCGGATCGCCTGGCGGGATAGGGTCGGGAATGCGTCGTTTCGCCCTGGTCGGTGCGCTCGTCCTGCTCTGCGGGTCCGGTGCCTGTGCGGCCGAGACGACGCATGGCGCCGACGCGACTGCTCCTGGGCAGGGTGATCGAGGCACGGTGGTGTCCTCGATTCCGGTCGCGCAGCTGTCGACCGAGGAGACCGCGGCCTATGTGGCCCAAGGGAACTTCGATACTCCGGTGCACAACGGGGTGGATGCGTATCGGGTGGACTATCGCACCGTCGGAGCGACGGGCGAGCCGACCACCGCGAGCGGGCTGGTCGTGCTGCCGCGCACGGATTCGCCTCGACTGCGCACAGTCAGTTACGCGCACGGCACCTTGGCGGCGAAAAGTGATGCGCCGTCGGTCAATAGCCGGAGTCGTCCCGATCAGGCGCGCACCGTCCTGTTCGCGGCGGCCGGGTACGCGGCGATCGCGCCGGACTATCTCGGCCTCGGCGACGGACCGGGGAGACATCCCTATACGCATGCGCCGACCGAGGTCAGTGCGTCGGCAGATCTGCTGTTCGCGGCCAAAAGCCTTGCCGCACAACAGCATCGAGAACTCGATCCGGATGTGCTGGTGACCGGCTTCTCCCAAGGTGGCCACGCGGCAATGGCATTCGGCAAGGCCTTGCAGGCGGGTGCGGTGCCTGGATTCGGTCTCGCCGCGCTCGCGCCGGTCAGCGGTCCGTACGCGCTGCGCGATGTTCAGGCCCCCGCCGGCCTCGACGGACGGATCGCGCCGGGGCCGGCCGTGTTCTTCTTCGCCTACTGGCTCACCGCGATGAACCGGATCTATCACCTGTACGACGATCCAGCCGAGGCCTTCCAGGAGCCGTACGCCGGAAAGATCGAGGGCCTCTTCGACGGCACCCGCAACGAACTCAGCATCGCCACCGCCCTGCCCATCACCCCGGATCTGCTGTTGACGCCGCGATTCCGCGAGTGGGCAACCCATCCGACCGGCGCGGCGGCGAAAGCCGTGACCGACAGCGACAGCACCTGCGACTGGACTCCGCGTGTTCCGGTCCGCCTCTATGCCGCAACGGCCGACCGCAACGTGCCTTATGCCAACACAGAGCACTGCCTACAGGCCCTGCACAGCGGCAACGCCACCCTGCACAACCTGGGCGAACTCGACCACACGAACTCGGCTCGGGTGGCCATGCCGCAGATTCTCACCTGGTTTCGACAACAAGTTCCGCCGAGCTGACTCGGCGTCATCGGACCGTCAGTTCCAGCCTGCCGGGTTGGAGAAGGACTCACGGGAGATGCCGGAGCCGGTTTGCGGGAAGCCGCCGACGCGATTGTTGTGCACGTGGGCGAAGAAGTAGCACATCCTTTCGCATTCCGCGTCGACCACGGCCACGGCAGGATCGGTGGTCACGGCGTCGTAGAAATCCTGGCCCATCGCGACGATGAAGCCGCGGCAGTAGAGGAATCCGTCGTCCGAGCCGTCGGTGACCTCGTGGATGTCGGCGCGGTCGAGGTCGTAGAGCTTGCGCTCCAAGACGCGGTCCAGGGTGGTCAGGTCCTCGGTCGACAGCGGCTCGCTCAGCGCGTGCAGGTGGTCGAGAAAAGCGGGCAGGTGCTTGTCCAGGGCGTAGGCGACGTCGTCGTTTTCCCGGTTGATCAAGCCTTTCCGGAGGGCAGCGGATTCGTCGCCGGTCAACTGCCAGGCCGATTCGATAATGGTCCAGAACCGGGCTTCGTCGGCCGCGGTGGGAAGGTCACGCACGCGGCGGACGCTATCAGAGGGTGCCGACAGGACATGGCGCTTGTCACTGCTGACGTTTAGGTCGTGTGGTGCGGGTAGACGGTGGGTGACATGGATCCGACCAGAAAGGCGTGAACGATGAGCCAGCCCATCACCAGCACCCTCGATGCGGAGCAGCAGAAGATCGCGGGGGAGGCGCTGCGCGCCACCGTGATCGATCTGATCGACCTGTCGCTGATCGCCAAGCAGGCGCACTGGAACGTGATCGGCCGGAACTTCCGGTCGGTGCACTTGGCACTGGACGAATTGGTCACCGCGGCAAGGGACTTCACCGATGCCGCGGCCGAGCGGGCGACCGCGGTCGGCGTGAGCCCGGACGGGCGCGCGGCGACCGTCGCGAAGGAGACCGGTGCGCTCGGTTTCCCCGACGGCTGGCAGCAGGACACCGCCGTGATCGACGGGATCGTCGGCAACCTGACCGCCGTGATCAAGGGGCTGCGGGAGCGGATCGAGGCGACCGAGAAAGCCGACCCGGTCACGCAGGACCTGCTCATCGGCTTCGCGGCGCGGCTCGAGCAGCTGCACTGGATGTGGCAGGCGCAGGTCGCGACCGACTGAGCGGCTAGCGCGACAGGCCGTGCACGCGCGCGATGAGGCGTTCCATCACCGTGCGCGGTAGCAGCCTGCGCACCGCGAACATCACCGGAGCATTGCTGCCGACGGCGTAGAGCGGGCGCGGGCGGTCCGCCTCGACGGCCTGCACGATCGTGTCGGCCACCCGTTCGGCGGTGATGCCTTTCCCTTGTGCCTCATCCAGTTTCGCGATGAACCTGGTGAAATCGGCGGTGTGCGGCGAACCTTCGTTCAGATACTTCGTCCGGCGCTCGCGCAGGCCCGTATTGATCTGTCCCGGTTCGACAGTCGAGATCCACACGCCGAACGGCGACTCCTCGAACCGCGCCGCCACCGCGAAACCCTTCAGCGCCGCCTTGGTCGCGCCGTAGGACGAGCGATACGGCATCGGGAAGCTGGCGATCATCGACCCCACCATCACCACCCGCCCGTACCCGCGCTCCCGCATCCCCGGCAGCACCGCCTGGGTCAGCGCGACCGGCCCGAGCACATTCAGCCGGAACAGCCGCTCCACCGCGTCCGTCGGCAGCTCCGCCAACGGCCCCGCCTGACTCTCCCCGGCATTGTTGACCAGCACATCCACGTCCCCGAGCCCGGCCACGAACGCCTCGATCGACCCGGCATCGGTCAAATCGAGCGCCCGATACTCCACCCCCGCCACCCGAGCCTCATCGGAAACCCCCTCCGGCTTCCGGCTCGTCCCGATCACCCGATACCCCCGCGCCACCAACGCCGCGGCCGTCGCCTTCCCGATCCCGGACGAAGCACCGGTAACAACAGCAGTACGAGGCATAAGCGTTCTCCTTAACCAGGGACTCCAGCCCGACGATAGCCCCTCGCTTCTACGGTGGGCGGTTCGGTGGGGGAAACGGGGGCGCAACGGGGGGTTTCGGGTTGGGGGTGGGGGGTTGAATTCTGTGGGTGGGGGCGATCGGGGCAGGTGGCGGGGGGTGGGATGGGGCTAGGGTTGGCCGGCGCGATGGGGTTGGGGACCTGTCGCGGGGATGTGTAGGCCGCTGGGATGTCGAGGAGAATGTGGTGGTTGTCGACACTGTTCGTGAGGAACAGGCGATCCTTCAGTTGACGGAGCGGTTGGTCGAAAACTTCGGCGGCACTTACTCTGCGGAGCACATCGAGGGGTTGGTGGGGGCGGCTCGGCGGCGGTTCGACGGGCATCCGGTGCGGACGTTCATTCCCATTCTGGTTGAGCGGTATGTGCGTCGGCAGTTGGAAGGCGGGGGAGAGGTGGCTGATGCTGCCGGTCCCGATACCGCGCGGACGCGCAGGGCTAAGCACAAAGCGGAATCGGGC
This sequence comes from Nocardia colli, assembly GCF_008704205.1. GTDB lineage: Bacteria > Actinomycetota > Actinomycetes > Mycobacteriales > Mycobacteriaceae > Nocardia > Nocardia colli. The sequence goes on from NZ_VXLC01000004.1 coordinate 267,826, forward strand.
GAGGGGCGATTGCCTGCCGCGTTTCGTGAAACATGTTCGGCGAACAAGCGTTTCGCGCCCGCGGCGGTTGCCGCGGTAGTCGCGGCGTTGGTGGTGGTGACCGTGGTGACGGTGGCGTTGGCGGTGCGGCAGCCGAGTCCGGCTCCGCAGGCGGCGGCGCCCGGGGTGTCGTCGCTGACGCTGGTGCGCGGAGTGGTCGGGTCCGAGAAGATGTCGTTCTTCCAGGATCCCAAGGTGGCAGAGGTGTTGGCGCGCAACGGAATCAAGGTCGAGGTGGACTCGGCGGGGTCGCGGGAGATCGCCACCTCGGTGGATCTCGGGAAGTACGAGTTCGCGTTCCCGTCGAGTGAGCAGGCGGCGGAACGAATCCAACGGCAGCGCAACGTGAGCGCGAAGTACATTCCGTTCTCCTCGCCGATGGCGATCGCGACCTTCACGCCGATCGCGGATCTGCTCGCCAAAGCCGGTGTGGTGCACCAGGGTCCGGTGCCGACCTTCGACATGGCGCCCTACCTGCGCATGGTCGGCAACAACACGCGGTGGGACCAGCTCGCCGACAACACCGCGTACGCGGTGCGCAAGAACGTGCTGATCTCCACGACCGACCCGCGCAGTTCGAACTCCGCGGCGATGTACCTGGCGATCGCGGGCTACGTCGCGAACAACAACACGATCGTGCAGGGCACATCCGCCGAGCAGGACGTAATCCCAACGGTGTCAAGGCTTTTCGTCGGTCAGGGCTACACGCAGAGCAGTAGCGAAGGCCCCTTCGACGCTTACCTCGCCTCCGGTATGGGCCCGACGCCGATGGTCTGGATCTACGAGTCGCAGTTCGTGGACGCCACCGTGCGCGGCCAGATAAAGCCGGACATGACGCTGCTGTACCCGTCGCCGACCATCATGTCCCGGCACACGCTGGTGGCGTTGGGCGAGGCGGGCGACCGGATCGGCCGCCTGCTGTCCACCGATCCGGAACTGCAACGCCTCGCCGCGGTGCACGGCTTCCGCACCGGCGACGCGGCGCAGTTCGCCGCGGTGACCACCGAGCACAAGATCCCGGTCGCCGCCGATCTCATCGACGTGATCACCACGCCCACGTTCGACACGCTGGAGCGACTGCTCGACGGAGTCGGCAAGTCCTACAACTGATCCGGCTCGCCGCGCCGGGTTTCGGATGAAGCGATCGGGGCATAATTGTCGCATCAGGTACCGGCCGACCAGCCGGTATCGCGGCGTGAGGTAAACCAGCATGACAGTCGACGGTCCGTACGAGATTCCCCCGCTCGATGACGCCGCGGACATCACCCGCACCACGGAGCCACAGCCAGGCGAAACGTTGGCCAACACGCGGAACTGGGCCGGCTTCGGCCTGCTCTTCATCGGCGTGGTCATCGCCGTCGTCGCCGCGGTGGTCGCGACATGGGGATTCGGCGCCGCGGCCCTCGCCATCACGATCTTCGCCGCAGTGACCTTGGTCGCGGGCGCGGCACTCGTCACCTTCGATCTATTGCGTGGACGCAAGCGAGGCAGCGCCGCGCCCCAGGACGCACCCGCCTGGCAGGTCATCGTCCCGCCCGGAGCGTGAGTGGGGTGCTGCGGCGCGCTCGATCGGTGAACTACCGGCGGTAGTTCGCTGAGATGCGGGTGAAAGGTCGGTGAGACGTGTGCCCCGGAGTATCTACCGCAGCACAAGCCAACGATGCTCGGAGGAACGTCCATGAATCGCCGAACACTTTGCACGATCGCGCTCACTGTCCTCGTCGCCGGCGCGGGCGCGGCCTGCTCCGACGACAAGAGCACCAGCGCAGCCCCGGCCACCAGTAGCTCCGCGGCAGCGGCAGCGCAGAGCCCGGGCACGCCGGGTGACTACTGCCAGCAGATGATCCAGTTGTCGCTCAAGACAAGGGAACTGGGCGCGAAGTCGGACATCAGCAAGCTCGACTACGGGCAGACCGCCGACCTCTTCGATCAGATCAAGGGCGACGCGCCGGCCGAGGTGGCCGGCGATATCGAGAAGATCAGCGCGGGCTACCGGGCGATCTCGAAGGGACAGGCCACAATCGACTCCGTCGGCCCGGACATCGCCCAGGCCAGCCTGCACATGACCCAGGTCAACATGGAGAAGTGCGGCCCGCCCAGCACACCTCGGTAAAGTCTGAACTCCGGAGGAGATCGATGATGGATCCGACGAATTCCGATGTCCGGTTGCATGTGCACCGATGGGGCGATGGGCCACCGGTCGTGCTGGTGCACGGCGGGATTCTCGGCGGCCGCGAAGCCTGGCGCGCGCAGCGGCCGTTGACCGAGCGGTGGACCCTGCTCGCACCGGACCGCCCAGGTCACGGCGGCACACCCGCCGCGGGCCGGCAGGATTTCGAGCCGGAAGCCCGGCTGCTCGCCGATCAGCTGCTCGATCGCCCGGTGCATCTGGTCGGGTTGTCCTACGGCGGGATCGTGTCGATGTATGCCGCGGCGCTGCGGCCGGAGCACGTCCGATCACTCACCATCGTCGAGCCGCCGCTGTTCGGCATCGCCCGCGGGAACCCCGCGGTCGACTGGGTGTCCGCCGCGACGCGCGCGCTGATCGAAGACCCCGATCTGTCGCCGGCGGCCGCGCTGGCGCGCTTCTTCGATGTCGAAGGCGTGCCCGTCGCCCTCGGCGAGCCGGTGCCGCGGGTGCTGATCGACGGGATGCGGCGGCTACAGGGCGCACGACCGCCGGACGAGGCCGCGCCGCCCATGGAACTGCTACGGGCGGCGGACTTTCCGATCCTGGTGATCTCCGGCGGGCACATGGAGTCGAACGAGATCATCTGTGACGCCATCGCCGAACAGACCGGCGCCGAACGCGCGGTGTGCGCGGGGATGGGACACCTGGTGCCCGACACCGGTGCGCCGTTCAACGCGCTGCTGGAGAAGTTCTTCGAGCAGAGCGGCGCGGCTTAGCGGGTGCCGTGGCCGGCGCAGGCGGCGAGGGCGGTGTTCTTGGTGGCGTTGAACTTGTCGATGGTGCCGTTGAGCGTGTCGGTGTCGGCGCGGCGGGCGACCGTGTCGGCGAGGGCGTTGCTGTCGTCGCGGTAGGCGTGCAGCACGTCGGCGATGTTCGACGGCACGTCCGCGGTCACCTTCCGGTCGACCGCGCCCGCGCCGTCGTGCAGGGTGCCGACGGCGATGTCGGCCTTGCCGTTCGCCTCCGGATCGTTGGGGCCCTTGTCGTTGCTGAGCGCGATGTAGGCGTTGAAGTCGCGAATCGAGTTGCCGTTCGCGGCGACGAAGGCGTCGCAGGCCGAGTCGGTGGCGCGTTCGATGGCGGCGGTGCGGGCCGCCGAGGCCGCGATCGAGGACGCGGTCACGTCGGAGGTGTAAGCGGCCAGGTCGGACCGGTTGACCTGGGCGGTCCCGGAAACCTGCTGCGAGCAGGCGCCGATGATCAGCACGCCGATCGCGGTCGCCGCCGCGGCGGCGGTGAGGCCCGCGCGTTCCAGTCGTCGCATGCTCGGTCCCTCTCTTCGCAGATGCCGGACATTTCGACGGTACGTCCGCGCGGCGGGCGGCTCGGCGGGCTGGACCGATATCGATGACCAACTGATATGTGCGGACCGAGGCAGGTCACACCGGGGTCGGCGGGGTATCCCGGTGCGACCGGCCGTCGGATCAGCTCTGGCCGAGCATGCCGCGCATGGTGTCGATCTCCGCCCGCTGGCTGTCGATGATGGTGCGGGCCAAGGTCTTCGATTCGGCGTTCGTGCCGCCGGCGAGCTCGGTCTCGGCCATGGCGACCGCGCCGGTGTGGTGCTCGATCATCATGGTCAGCCACTGCCGGTCGAAGTCCGGGCCGGCGGCTGCCTGCAAGGCGGTCATCTGGTCGGCGCTCATCATGCCGGGCATGGTGTGGCCGCCGTGACCGCCCGCGGTCGGGGCGGGCTTGCCGAAGCTTTGCAGCAGGGTGGTGATCTGCTGCATCTCCGGTGCCTGGGCTTGCTCGACGTTCGCGGCGAGCGCGAGTAGCTGCTGGTTCTGGCTGTGGCTCGGCACCAGCTTCGCCATGTCGACCGCCTGGGCATGATGCGGATACATCATCTGGAGGAAGGTGACGTCGGCGTCGTTGAAGTCGGTGCGGGCCGCCGGTGCGCTCGCGGAGGCGGGCGTGCTGGACGTGCCGTGATCCATACCGGACATGGAGTCGTTGTCGCTACAGCCGGTCAGGACGAGGGCGGTAACCGCGGCGCCGGCGACGATCGTGGCGATGGTTCGGGTACGGCTGATGAACATGGTTGTGCTCCTTGGGAATTGCGCATGATCGGATTGTGGGCAGGGCGAACACGGCGACCGTTCGAGCGGGTCGCCGGGTACCTGTCAGATCCGCAGAATCGACAATTCGGCTAGGGAGAGCACGGTCCACGGCGGCGAGCGTTCCCGCCGCGGCCGCCGATGGCGAAGTCGCGCAACCGCATTGCCCGGCCGGGCGACGCCGAGCCGGTAGAGCAGTACCAGTGCCAACAGGAGCGCGGCAGCGGCGAGGATGAACACGCAGCCGTGCATTCCGCCGTGCGTGCCGCCGCATCCGTCACCTGCGCAATCCGGTTTCGGCACAACATGATTGGCGTCGGACAGCACAGCCGACCCGGTGACGGCCATCGACATCGCCAGAAGGCCTCGGCCATCTTTTCCGGCGATACCGTGCTCGACCGACATCGGATCCGGGGTGATGTCGTCCGACATGGTGCGCGAGAACGCACTCGCCGGTGTCCCGTTCATGCGGGCGTACTCGCGGTTTGCCTCAGCAGTGGCACGCATCTGCCCGATGCCGCCGATCGGGTCGCCACCCGCCATCGCATGGTGATCGGCGGCGGCCGCCTCCCCATGCACCGCGAACACCGCCGCATGCATGGCCACGATCCCGGCGAGGAGCACCAGCACGCCGAGCGCCCGGGCGAGCCCGGTTGCGCGGAGCGGCAGGTGCTGTTCGACCACGCGGCCAGTGTAGTGACGCCGAGCCGGCCCGGTTCCGATACCCCCTGGCGGTACGGGTACCTACGGGGTGGCGACGTCGATGACCAGTCGCGTCGGATTGCTCAGCGAGCTGACGACGAACCCGGGCCGGTCCGCGTTCACGCCGATGAACGACTGCGTGGTGCCCTCGAACACGGTGTTGCGGTACACGCCCGCGATGCCGGGGGCGCTCGGATCGGTCGCGGGGTCGGGTCCCGAGTACGGCGTCACGGCGCTGTCGAACGGATAGGCCGAGCCGAGGATCTGCACCTCGAGAATGGATTTCCCGGCCACGTCGACCGGCTTGCCGCTGCCGTCCTGCACGGCCCGGTCGGCGTACTGCACGATCCAGCCGGGGGTGCCCTGGCCGCCGAGGTCGTAGACGACGCGGTCGAAGCCGGGCTGGTGGCCGATCCGGATGCCGGTGACGGTCAGGCCCGCGTCGCCGGAGGCCGGGCCGCGTTTGGGCGTGGCGTCGTGCGGGACCTTGGGCGCTTCGGCCACGGTCGCGGTGGACGGGGTGGTCGTCGCAGGGGTGGTGCCGGCGGTGGATCCGTCGTCGCCGCAGCCCGCGAGCAGTGCCGTCGCCGCGGCGATGGTCAACACCATCCTGTTACGCATGGGGCTGATGGTAAACCCCGAGCCGACCGTGGCGCGGGATTTGCGGGTTTCTCGATGTTTGCCATCGGAAGTACTTTCGGATGAACCGGGCGCGGGGCTGTCTCGTAGTTGTCGATGACCGGACGCGAATCGCGCGTCATCGATCGATCCGGAGGATCTGAAAAATGCTGTCGACCAAGCACTTCCAGCGAGCCGCGCTGCCATTCGCCGCTGCCTCGGTGATTCTCGCCGGTTTGCTGAGTGCGTGCGGAAGCACCGACTCGGCGAAGGCGGTGCCCGCGCCCGCGCCTGCTCCGGTGGCAGCGACGACCTCGGCGGTGGCTCCGGCGGGTGCGCCGCAGCGTCAGGCGCCGGCCAAGACGCAAGGCTGGCTGGAGATCTACAGCGGAACGGCGCCGACCGGCACGAATGCCGTTCAGCTCGCGATCGCGAACAATAACGCTGTCGGACAGTACGTTACGGCCACGGACCGCGCGCTGTACCGATTCGACAACGACACCGCGAGGCCGCCGAAGTCGAACTGCGCGGGCGCGTGCGCCACCACCTGGCCGCCGCTGCTCGTGCAGCGCGGTCAGGCCGTGTACGCCGCCGGTGTGGACCCGCAACTCGTCGGCTTCGTCGAACGTGCTGATGGCGCATGCCAAATCACCATCGCGGGCTGGCCCGTCTACTTCTTCGCCAAGGACCAGAAGGCGGGCGATCTGCTCGGTCAAGGGGTCGGTGGGGTATGGCACGCGGTGACCCCCACGGGCGGCAAAGCGGGCGTCAATTGAGCGAAACCTGTTGTGGCACTATGAGTTATGGCAAACGCACATGAGACTGCGCGGTTTGCTGGCGCCGGTTTGCCGGGGCCGATGTGACCTTGGGGCAACGATCTAGCACACTTGAGGCGTGGCAGATATCGAGGACGTACTGAGCCGGCTGCGGCGGTATCCAGATGTAGAGGCGTTAAACCTCTACGCTGTGGATGCCGCCGATCGGCTGATCCTCGACGTCGCCGACGAAGCCCTCGCCAGCACCGATAGCGGAAAGATAGCTATTCTCGGTGACGCGTACGGCGCGCTGACCATCGGCGCGGTCGCCGCGCACGATCTGCGCGGCGTCCGGGTGTACCAGGATCTGCTGACCGGCGAGCTCGCGCTGGCCAACAATGCCCGCGCCCTCGGCTACGCCGATCGCTACACCGCGTTCCCACTCGGCCCCGAGCTGCTGACCGGCGTCCGGGTGGTGCTGCTGCGCCTGCCCCGTGCCCTCGCCGGACTGTCCGAGGTCGCCGACGCCATCGCGCGTTACGCCGACCCCGAGGTGGTGGTGTTCGCCGGCGGCCGGGACAAGTACCTGACCAAATCGATGAACGACGTTCTGGCCGAGTCGTTTTCCGAGGTCCGGGCCAGCCGCGGCCGGCAGAAGTCGCGCACGCTGCTGGTCAGCGGGCCGAAACCGGTCGGCGACCCGCCGTTCCCGGTCCGCGACCGGCTCGACGACCTCGGCATCGACGTGGTCGCGCACGGCGCCGCCTTCTCCGGCGCTCGACTGGATATCGGCACCCGATTCCTGCTGGACCACCTGAAGTGGATGAAGCCCGACGCCCGCGAGGCGATCGACCTCGGTTGCGGCACCGGGATACTGGCCGTCGCCCTGGCCAGGGCCAGGCCCGCGCTCCGGGTGCTCGGCACCGATCAGTCCGCGGCCGCGGTGGCCTCCGCCCGGGCGACCGTGGCGGTCAACGGGGTCGCGGAGCGGGTGACCGTGGTGCGCGACGACGCCATGTCCTCGGCCGCGGACAACAGCGCCGACCTCGTGCTGTGCAATCCGCCGTTCCACGTCGGCGCCGCCGTGCACACCGGATCGGCGATCAAGATGTTCGCCGAGACCGGCCGGGTGCTGCGGCCGGGCGGCGAGCTGTGGACGGTGTTCAACTCGCATCTCAACTATCGAGGTGTGATCGAGCGCATGGTCGGCCGCACCGACGTGGTCGGGCGCAACCGCAAGTTCACGGTCACTCGGTCCGTGCGTGGCCTGCACGACGCGCAACAGCGGTAGAGTCCGAATTGTCCGCGTCGGCGACTCCCTCGGGAACTCGCGCCGCGCAGCAAACGTTGGACCTAGCAGTTGGTTCTCGAGCGAGAGCTCGACGAACAGCGGCAACGACCAGAAAGGGACGCAAGTGCGTAGCACAAGCAATCCGGTTTTCCGAAACTTGCCCCGGCAAGAGGGTAGTGGCTACGCCAACTTCGGTTCGGGCGTGACCGGGGCGGGCCAGATGGGCCAGCAACTCGGTAATCAGTACGGCCAGCAGTATCAGCAGCCGCAGCCGTACCAGCAGCCCACCGCGACCCGCGCGATGACCATCGACGACGTGGTGACCAAGACGGCCATCACGCTCGGCGTGCTCGCGCTGTCGGCGATCATCTCCTACGGCCTGACCAACGCGAACCACTCGCTGGCCCCGCTGTTCGTCATCGGCGGCGGCCTCGTCGGCTTGGTGCTGGTGCTCGTCGCGACCTTCGCCCGGAAGATGGACAACCCGGTCATCGTGCTGTCCTACGCGGTGTTCGAGGGCCTGTTCGTCGGCGCGCTGTCGTTCATGTTCACCAACATCTCGTTCGGCGGGGTCGGCGGTAGCGCGATGATCGCGCAGGCCGTGCTCGGCACGTTCGGTGTGTTCGCGGGCATGCTGGTCGTCTACAAGACCGGCGCGATTCGCGTGACGCCGCGCTTCACCCGGATGGTCGTCGGCGCGATGATCGGCGTGCTCGTCCTCGTGGTCGGCAACCTGATCGCCAGCTTCTTCATCTCCGGCGGCCTCGGCCTGCGCGATGGCGGCCCGCTCGCGATCATCTTCAGCCTGGTGGTCATCGCGATCGCCGCGTTCAGCTTCCTGCTCGACTTCGACGCCGCCGATCAGCTGATCCGCGCGCAGGCGCCGGAGAAGGCGGCCTGGGGCGTCGCGCTCGGCCTGACCGTCACCCTGGTCTGGCTGTACGTCGAGATCCTGCGACTGCTGAGCTACTTCAACAACGACTGACGACAGCGGGTTCCGACCCGCTGAGCTGACCACGGGTGGTCACCGGTCTCCGGTGGCCACCCGTTCTGCGTATCGGGGTCAGCCCGCCCGTCGGTCACCACGTGATCGTCGCCGCAATCCCGCAGACGCGAAAGGGCGGTCACCCGGAAACCGGACGACCGCCCTTCTGCGTACTACCTAGCTCAGCTGAGGCGCTCGATGACCATCGCCATGCCCTGGCCGCCGCCGACGCACATGGTCTCCAGACCGAACTGCTTGTCGTGGGTCTGCAGGTTGTTGATCAGCGTGGTGGTGATGCGGGCGCCGGTCATGCCGAACGGGTGGCCCAGCGCGATCGCGCCGCCGGAGACGTTCAGCTTGTCCTCGTCGATCTTCAGCTCGCGGGCCGAGCCGAGCACCTGCACCGCGAACGCCTCGTTGATCTCGACCAGGTCGATGTCGTCGATCGACTTGCCGGCCAGCGCGAGCGCGCGCTTGCACGCCTCGATCGGGCCGAGGCCCATGATCTCCGGGGACAGGCCGGAGACGCCGGTGGACACGATGCGGGCCAGCGGGGTCAGACCGAGTTCCTTGGCCTTGGTGTCACTCATGATGACCAGCGCGGCGGCGCCGTCGTTGAGCGGACAGCAGTTGCCCGCGGTGACCGTGCCGTCCGGGCGGAAGACCGGCTTCAGCTTGCTGACCGCCTCGTAGGTGACGCCCGCGCGCGGGCCGTCGTCCTTGGACACGACGGAGCCGTCGGGCAGCGTGACCGGGGTGATCTCGCGCTCGAAGAAGCCGTTGTTGATCGCTTCCTCGGCCCGGTTCTGCGACCGGACGCCCCAGCGGTCCTGCTCCTCGCGGGTGATGCCGGTGAAGCCGGCCACGTTCTCCGCGGTCTGGCCCATCGCGATGTAGGCGTCCGGGATGAGGCCGTCTTCGCGCGGGTCGTGCCAGATGCCCGCGCCGCCCTCGGCGGTCTTCGCGGTGCGCGCCTGCGCCTCGGCGAAGAGCGGGTTCTGGGTGTTCGGCCAGCTGTCGGCGGAGCCGTTCTTGTAGCGGGACACGGTCTCGACGCCCGCGGAGATGAACGCGTGACCCTCGCCGGCCTTGATCGCGTGGAACGCCATCCGGGTGGACTGCAGCGACGACGCGCAGTAGCGGTGCACGGTGGTGCCGGGCACGAAGTCGTAGCCGAGCTGGACCGCGACGATCCGGGCCATGTTGAAGCCGGACTCGCCGCCGGGGGAACCGCAGCCGAGGATCAGGTCATCGATCTGGGCGGGGTCCAGGGCGGGCACCTTGTCGAGCGCCGCGCGGACGATCTGGGTGGTCAGATCGTCGGGCCGCATGTCGACCAGCGATCCCTTGGCCGCCCGGCCGATGGGGGAGCGGGCGGTCGAGACGATGACAGCCTCAGGCATGAGGACTCCTTTGTCGGAAGGAACGTGCGAACCGCTGTTGTTACTCGCGGGTTCTTACCGAATCTACGTCCCGTCCCGGAGAACGGGAAGGCGGGGTCACCTCGTCCAGGGCCTCGAGCAGCACCGGAAGTAGTTGTGCGGCGGCCAGTTCGTAGCCGGCCGCCGACGGGTGGAAACCGTCGGCGGAGAACAGGAGTTCGGGTTGCGCCCGGAATTCCGGCGCGAGCAGATAACCCATCGGCACCGGTCGGCCGCCGGCCACCGCGGTGGCCACGGTCTGGGCCTTGGCCAGCCGCACGCTCCAGTTGTGCACCACCGTGCGCAGCGGCTGCGGAATCGCGGTCACCGTGCCGAGATTCGGGCAGGTGCCGACCACCACGACGCTGTCCGCGGTGCGCAGCCGGGCGACCGCGGCGGCCAGCCGGCGCGCGGACGCGCGGACCGAATGCTTCTTGGTGATGTCGTTGGCGCCGATCAGGATGACCGCGGCGTCCGGCGGCGGGCCGGCCACGAACATGGCGTCCACCTGACCGGACAGTCCCTTGGAGGTGGCGCCGGAGATCGCCTTGGTGCTCAACCGGATTCGCTGCCCGGTAGCGAGCGCCAGGCCGCGGGCCAGGCGCACGCCGGGCACCTCGTCGGCGACCAGGCAGCCGACCCCGGCCGCGGTGGAATCACCGAAGATCATCAGGTGCAGATCCGCCTGCTTACCCGAACGCCAGCGCTCCGGTACCAGGCAGCCCGGGGTGTAGATGCCGTCCGCTTCAGGAGGTTTCGAGGTGTCGCGGCCGATGACGCCACGCGCCGCGCCGGCCTGCGCCATCAACAGTCGAGAGGTCACCCACCAGGCAGCGCCGGTTCCGGAACCGGCCAGGACTGTTGCGGCACCGGTCACCGCGGCCGTACGCCAGCCGATGCGTGGTGCGCTCACGACTCCACCTCGCTGGCGCTCGGTTCCGTCGTGCGCCCAGGCGCGCTGCATCCCTGGTTCGCTCGCTGACGCTCGCTCACAACAGAAAATGTACCGACTTTACGCAGGCGGGGCAGCCGCAGCCGGAACGTCGAACCAGCCGTGCGCCGGAATACTGGCCGCGTCGGTGCTGACCGTGACCTCGATGTGGCCGGGCCCAGTGTCCTGGAACAGCGCGTACTGGATGCTGCCGTAGAGACCGGTGACGATCGTGTCCTCGTACCGGCCCACCGCACCGGTGGTGGTGTTGCGCCAGTCCACCTTCGTGTGCACCTCGCACAGCGGCGCCAGCGGATAGTCGCCGGGACCGATGCCGACCACCGGCAGCGCGCGCATGTTGAGGATGGCCCGGCCCGGCCACGCTGCACTGACATCGGCCCAGGTGCGGATGGTCGTCCCACACCAGCCGCCGTAGGCGAGCGTCGGCACCTGCGGGAATTCGATGGTGACTGCGTTCGCCTGCGCGCCCGGTCCGACCAGCGCGGCCACGGCCGCTCCGGCCAGAACAACGCCGGCCCTGGCGATGTTCGGCTGCTTCATGGTTCGGATCCTAAATCGGGGTTTGCTGGAATCCCGGTTTGTCGCGCCGGACGGCCTTGCGCGTGGCGTGCGCCAACTCACACCGGGTCCATCTGGAACTATGGGGCGCATGCGCATCGCCGACCATGTCGTGGACCTCATCGGCAATACGCCGCTGGTCCGGTTGAACTCTGTTGTAGGCCCGAATGCCGGACTGGTAGCGGCCAAGATCGAATACCTGAACCCGGGTGGTAGCTCCAAGGACCGGATCGCGGTGAAGATGATCGACGCCGCGGAGAAGTCCGGGCAGCTCCGCCCCGGCGGCACCATCGTCGAACCCACCTCCGGCAACACCGGTGTCGGTCTCGCGCTGGTCGCCCAGCAGCGCGGCTACCACTGCGTTTTCGTCTGCCCGGACAAGGTCAGCGAGGACAAGCGCAACGTGCTGCGCGCCTACGGCGCCGAGGTCGTGGTGTGCCCGACCGCCGTCGCGCCGGAGGATCCGGCCAGCTACTACAGCGTGTCCAACCGCTTGGTCGGCGAGATCGACGGCGCGTGGAAGCCGGACCAGTACTCCAACCCGGGCGGCCCGGACAGCCACTACGAGACCACCGGCCCGGAGATCTGGCGCGACACCGACGGCAAGGTCACCCACTTCATCGCGGGTGTCGGCACCGGCGGCACGATCACCGGCGTCGGGCGCTACCTCAAGGAGGTGTCCGGCGGCAAGGTCAAGGTCATCGGCGCCGATCCCGAGGGCTCGGTGTACTCCGGCGGCACCGGTCGGCCGTACCTGGTCGAGGGTGTGGGCGAGGACTTCTGGCCGTCCGCCTATGACCCGGCCATCCCGGACGAGATCATCGCGGTCTCCGACGCGGACTCCTTCGACATGACCCGCCGCCTGGCCCGCGAGGAAGGCCTGCTGGTCGGCGGCTCGTGCGGCATGGCCGTGGTCGCGGCCATCGAGGTCGCCAAGCGCGACCCGGACGCCGTGGTCGTGGTGCTGCTGCCGGACGGTGGCCGCGGCTACCTGTCCAAGATCTTCAACGACCAGTGGATGAGCTCCTACGGCTTCCTGCGCGAGCGGCTCGACGGCTCCATGGTCGAACCGCTGGTCGGCGACGTGCTGCGGGGCAAGTCCGGCGAGCTGCCCGACCTGGTGCACACCCATCCGTCGGAGACCCTGCGCGACGCGATCGAGATCCTGCGCGAGTACGGCGTCTCGCAGATGCCCGTGGTCGGCGCGGAGCCGCCGGTGATGGCGGGCGAGGTCGCGGGCAGCGTCTCGGAGCGCGACCTGCTCTCGGCGGTGTTCGAAGGCCGTGCGCACCTGACGGATTCGGTCGGCAAGCACATGAGCCCGTCGTTCCCGCTGATCGGCGCGGGCGAACCGATCTCCGCCGCGACCAAGGCGCTGTCGGACACCGACGCGTTGATGGTGGTCGAGGAGGGCAAGCCGGTCGGCGTCATCACCCGGCACGACCTGCTCGGCTTCCTGAGCATCGGCACGCTCGGGCACTGAGTTCTCGCACGCCTCTTGATCTTTCGTGCCTTGGTGCGGGAGGTCAGGGGGCGTGCGTCTGTTCGAGGCGGGCGCGCAGGGCGAGGGCGTCGCGCGGGGCCATGACCTTGGCGTCGTTGTCGAAATAGCAGTAGACGTCGTGATGGGCAGACCAGGTGCGGATCTTGTCGGCCCACATGTCGAGGCCCTCGTCGGTGTAGCCGCTGACGTAGAGCTCGTCGTGGCCGTGCAGCCGGAGGTAGACGAAGTCCGCGGTGACCTCCTCGATCATCGGGAATTTGCCTGCGGCGTCGGCGATTACGAGCGCGATCTGGTGCTTGGTCAGTAGGTCGGTGAATTCCGGCGTGGCGAAGCTGGGGTGGCGGATCTCCAAGGCGTACCGCAGCGGGCGGTCCGCGTCGGTGGTCGGGTAGGCCGGATCCACCCGGTGGTCATGCTGTTTCGCTATTTCCGCGGCCTGTGTAGTGGTGCGGGGGAGGTGGCTGAAAAAGTTAGCCAGCACCTCCGGATCGAACTGGAAGTTCGGCGGCAACTGCCAGAGGATCGGGCCCAATTTGGGCCCGAGGGCGAGCATTCCGGAGGCGAGGAAGTTCGCCAGCAATTCGTCGCCGTCGCGCAGCCGCTTCATGTGCGTGATGAATCTGCTGCCCTTCACCGCGAACACGAAATCGTCCGGCGTCTGACTCGCCCAATTCTGATAACTCGACGGGCGTTGCAACGCGTAGAACGAGCCGTTGATCTCGACGCTGTTCAGCTGTTGCGACAGATAGGCAAGCTCACGCTTCTGCGTCACGCCTTCCGGATAGAAGACCCCACGCCAGGGCGGATACACCCACCCCGACGTGCCGATCCTGATCTCGCCCATCACTCCATCGTGGCAGCTAGCCGGATACGCCGTCGGTTACCCGAGCACGCCGGAGGGTCGAGATCCGGCCGAACGCCCACGCGACCACCAGCGCCGCGAGGAACGACAGCAGCGACGCGCTCATCCACGCCTGCTTGGTGAAGTGCAGCTTTTCCTGCACGTCTACCCAGAAGGTGGTCCACACCCCGGCATCGCCGGGATTGATGAGCTGATACACCGAGAGCCCGGCCAGCCAGGCGACGATCATCCCCCAGCGCGGCGGGGCGTCGTCGGCGGTGTTCCAGTCGCCTTTCGCCCGCAGGAAGAAGTCGGCGACCAGCACGCCGAGCAGCGGCACGAACACCGAACCGATCAGCCCGAGGAAGCCGAAGTAGTTGGCCATGTTCAGCTGCAACGCGAGCACCGTGATCAGCACGCCGAGCCCGATCGACAGGATCCGCCGGTCGATGCGCGGTGCGAGGTTCTGGATCGAGACGGCGGTGGAGTACACGTTGGCGAACGACTGATCGGCCTCGCGCAGCACGAACACGAAGAAGAACAGTCCGCCGAGACTCACCTGGAGGAACGGCGAGTACTGACCGTCGCCGGTCGCCCGGGCCAGCGCGAACAGGCCGAGCGTGTAGGCCACGATCTGGGTGATCGCGTAGGCCCCGCTGGCCGCGCCGAACGCGGAGCCGGTGCTGCGCGAGTGCCGGGTGTAGTCCGCGGCCACCGGCACCCAGGAGATGGACACCGCGAGCGCGGCATCGGTGGCGATCCAGAAGAGGTTCCAGTCGGCGCCGAACGGGCCGCTGCCGTGCGGGCCGGGGTTGGCCGACAGATCGGGCAGGCCGGTGCGGAAGAACTGGATGTAGAACCAGATCAGCGCGATCACCACGCCGACCGTGACGAACCGGCGCAGCAGCCGCACCGAACCGAGCGGCCAGATGGTCAGCGCCGTGGTGAGCACGCCGGCCGCTACCACGTAGAGCCAGTGCGGACCGCCGCCGAACAGCTCGTCGGCCGCGTCGCCGATCACGATCAATTCGAAGGTGCCCCAGCCGATCAGCTGCGCGATGTTCAAAACGGTGGGCAGATAACTGAGTTTCGCGCCGAACAGGCCGCGCAGCAGGACCATGGCCGGCTTGCCGGTCTTGGCGCCGGGGATGGCCGCCAGGCCGAGCATCAGGCCGCCGACGACCGTGCCGACGATCATCGCGAGGATGCCCGCGGAGATGGAAATCTGCGGTGCGCCGTCGGAATTCGGTGCCAGCACGGTGTACGCGCCGGAGAAGGCGATGAGGCTGACACCCAGGTTTGCCCAGAATGCGCTCTGGTCCCAGAAGGACAGCACCTTCGGGGCGGGCTCGTCGAGGGTGAAGGGGGCCTCGTGCCGTTCGGAGTTGTGCAGGGTCGATGAAGACATGCCCGAAACGCTCTTCCTACGCCGGCATTACCCGGACAGGTTCATGCGGTCGGCGAAGCGCTGGGGTTCGCCCTCTCAGCCCGGCCTTGCCCGAGCTCCCGCGGTGGGGGTGGTTCGGGCGAATAGTACACGTGGGTGTCCGGCGGTCCGTGCGATTCGCACGGCCGCTGCGTTCGAACGGCTGTGAACTGCAAGTTCGCTCGACTCGGTATCCTGGAAACCGGACTGAGTACGAACCATTGCAGGCGTTAGGAAATGTCCGTTCTGAACTGGGGATTGGTGCCTGCGGCCGGGATCACACCGGCCGTTAACCGCGATAACGGAGTTGTAACGGTCTGTTCACCGTCTAGGGCCAGGATTACGAGGTATGACTCGGAGGCAAGTGATCGGTTGGGTAGCTCTGCTTACCTCGGTGCTTGCCGGGGCCGAGTTGCTCGATCGGGTGAATTTTCCCGCGCCGCAGATGATTCTCGCGATCGTCGTCGGCGGCGCCCTCGCGTTGGCCGGGAAGTTGCCCGCGCCGATGCCCCGCCAGCTGTCGTGCGGCGTGCAGTCCATGCTCGGTGTGTTGATGGGCAGTTATCTGGAGATCTCGCTGCTGTCGAGTATCGGGCTGGCGTTGATCCCGGTGCTCGCGGTGACGGTGGCGACGCTGCTGATCAGCCTGCTGGTCGCGGTGGTGTTCGCCCGCTTCGCGCACGTCGAACTGCCGACCGCGACGCTCGGGCTGCTGGCCGGCGGTTCCGCCGCGGTGGTGGCGGTGGCCGACGATATGGACGCCGATCCGCGTCAGGTGGCGTTCATGCAGTACCTGCGGGTCGCGTTGGTCGCGGTGAGCGCGCCGGCCCTCGGGGCGCTGCTGAGCAACAGCGGCGACGGGCTGAGCAACGAGAAGGTGACGCTCGGCGGCGCGGTCACCAATCCTGATCTGCCGTTCTGGATGATCGTCGGGCGCGGCGATCAGGTCGCCGGGTTGTCCATCGCGGTGATGCTGTGCGTCATCGGCACCAAGCTGGGCCGGCGGCTCGGGTTGCCGAGCCCCGCGCTGATCGGGCCGATGCTGATGACCGCGGTGCTCACCGCGTTGGGCGTAAGCCACGGGTACGCGCCGACGAACCTGTTCAAGGATCTGCTGTTCGTGCTGATCGGCTTCGAGGTCGGAACTCGCTTCACCCGCACCGTCGTTCGCGAGATGGCCCGGATGATTCCCGGCATGACGGTCACCATCGTCGCGTTGTCCGCGATCGTCGCGGGACTCGCCTTCGCGGTGGCAACTTTCGTAGATCTCGAGCTGTCCGATATCTACCTCGCGACCACGCCCGGCGGGATCAACGCGGTGCTGGCCACGGCCGAGTCGATGGACGCGAACCTGCCGCTGATCACCTGCGTGCAGAGCATGCGGCTGCTGCTCATGGTGTTGATGCTGCCGCTGCTGGCCAAGGCGATGCGCTGGTTCTCGGCGCGGCAGTTACAGCTGGCGCAGCCCGAACTGGTGGCCTGACCCGGCCTGCGGCACTACGCCTTTCGCACCGCACCCACGATGAGATCCGTCCATTCGTCGGCCAGCGAGGCGAGCCGATACCACGCCGCGTGTACGCGGAGGTCGGAGACTTTCTCGGCGGTGTGCAGCAGATGACTGGCGTGCGCGTGCGCCGCGGCCATGCGATCGACGGTGGCGCCGAGTGATCCGGTGCGCAGATGCTCGGTGCAGCTGCGGCGCGGGAGCTGAGTGGCAACCCAGTTGTCGATGGCGGCGACCAATTCGGCGCGCCGGCAATCGATTCCGGCGGCCCCGAGCGGATTGCCGTGCCGCTGCCGGTGCAGCGTGGCCAACCGGCGGGCCAGGTCGATCAGCGGATGGTCGGTGTTCGGATCGCCGGCGTGGCTGCCGAAGGCGGCGACCAGTTCGCGTTGATCAGGCAATGATCGGTCGGCTGACAAGGTCTTCATCGTGCACCTCCGGGTGACGTCAGGCGGGAGGCATTGCCCTGATGCCGAATCCGGGATAAGCGTGCGCCGCGTACCTCGGCGTGTCGGTGACATCGAGATGGCACCGCGATGACAGGTCGTAACAATCTTCTCCTCATGGCGTGGGCCGGGGTTGTGAGGAAGATCGACCAGTCTCGGGTGGCCGGAGTAGAGAGTACGTCGCCCGCGTGCCGGACAGGTTAGCGGTCGCGCCGAAAGTCGCAATGTGGCAAATTATCTGCAAATAGACGATTCGAGTTATGTGGCCAGGGTATAACCGGCCATGAAGCAGCCTCGGCAACCGCCATGGCGTAATCGGATAGCGAAGGGATGGGCATGTACACCTCCAGTTTGGCTATCGATTTCCAGAAGGGGTTCTCGGACGCGTGGAGTTCGGTGGCCACGTTCGTCCCCAAGCTGGCCGGATTCATCGTCATCTTGCTCATCGGCTGGATCGTCGCGAAGGTCGTCTCGACGATCGTGGACAAGGTGCTCGACCGGCTCGGGTTCGACCGCCTGGTCGAGCGCGGCGGGCTCAAGCAGATGATGTCGCGCAGCCGCTACGACGCTTCCGACCTGCTGGCGAAGCTGGCCTACTACGCGATTCTGCTGATCGCCCTGCAACTCGGTTTCGGCGTGTTCGGGCCGAACCCGGTGAGCGATCTGCTCGACGGCATCGTGTCCTGGCTGCCGAAGGCCGCGGTCGCCATCATCATCGTGGTGATCGCCGGCGCGATCGCGTCCGCGGTGCGTGACCTGGTCGGCAACATGCTCGGCGGGCTGTCCTACGGCGCGATGATCGGCCGGATCGCCGCGGTGTTCATCTGGGGCGTCGGCATCGTGGCCGCGCTGAACCAGATCGGTGTGGCCATGTCGGTCACCATGCCCATCCTGATCACGGTGCTCGCCACCATCGGCGGCATTCTGGTGGTCGGCGTCGGCGGCGGCATGGTCCGGCCGATGCAGCAGCGCTGGGAGGGCTGGCTGAGCGGCCTGGAAGAGGAGATGCCCGCGGTCAAGGGGCATGCGGAGGCGTACTCGCGCGGCCGTGAGGATGCCTCGCGGGAGCAGCTATGGATGGATCAGCAGGCCACCCGCGGCCAGGGCCAGCACGCGCAGCAGTGGGATCAGGGCGCGATGCAGGGCGGCGGCTCGTACGAGCAGTCCGGTGAGTACATGGGCTACCGCGACCCGGGCGAGCGGCGCTAGGCACGCACAACAAACGCGTCCGCCGTGGGCTTGTGCCTGCGGCGGACGCGTTGTGTCAGGGGTTCAGGCGAACTGCTGGGACGAGTGCAGGCACACGCTCGCCAGGCGCAGCTGGAGCCAATCGGCGTTCGCCCAGCTACCGAGGTCACCCGGCGCGGCACTGGTCATGCCGTGCTCGGCCGCGGCCTCGCGCACTTGATCGAGCAGTCCGCGCGCGTAACCCGCGAGCAGCACGCTCATCGGCACCCGCGCGGCGCCTTCGACGCCGAGTTCGAGAATGTCGCGCACGGCCGCCGCATGCTGGTCCAGCGCCGCCGAAAGGGCGGGCAGTTCCGCCGCCGCGGCAAGCGCCGGCATCCCGTGCGTCTTGTGCAGGCGGGTCAATATCTTGCGCGCCGACACTTCGAGCAACGCGGGGCCGAGCAGAAACATGTTCCTATGCTAGCAATCGGCGAGTCTTTATAGAACTGTGACGCTTCACCCAGTCTGTTTTGCCGGAAAAGTGAGTTACAGCAAACTCGCCGCATTGAAAAGTATTGGGAGAGAATCAGTTCGCCAGCCGGTGTCGATAAATGCGACCGTCCGGTATGGATACGATTTCCGGCGACCGCGAACTGATTCCGTCGATGCCGCCGGTTACCGGAAGGCGTTGGCGTCGGTCAGCGCGCGACCGAGCACCAGCTGATGCACCTCGGCCGTGCCCTCGTAGGTCAGCACCGACTCCAGGTTGTTCGCATGCCGCAGCACCGGGTAGTCCAGCGTGATGCCGTTCGCGCCGAGGATGGTGCGGCACTCCCTGGCGATCTTGATGGCCTCCCGGGTGCTGTTCAACTTCCCGGCACTCACCTGCTCGGGCGTTACCGCGTGCCGATCCTTGAGCCGGCCCAGGTGCAGCGCGAGCAGCTGTCCCTTGCCGAACTCCAGCGCCATGTCCGCCAGCTTCGCCTGGGTCAGCTGGTACCCGGCCAGCGGCTTGTCGAACACCTCCCGGGTGCGCGCGTATTCGATGGTCGAGGCCAGGCAGTCGCGGGCCGCGCCGAGCGCGCCGAAGATGATCCCGAACCGCGCCTCGCTCAAGCAGCCCAGCGGCGAGGCCAGCCCGCGCGACTCCGGCAGCACCGCGTCGGCGGGCAGCCGGACATCGTCGAGGTCCAGTTCGGCGGTCACCGAGGCGCGCAGCGACAGCTTGCGATGCATCTCCCGCGCGCTGAACCCGGGCGTCCCGGTGGGCACCAGGAAGCCGCGGATGACCTGCTTGCCCTCGTCCTCGGTCTGCGCCCAGATCACCGCGACGTCGGCCACCGAGCCGTTGGTGATCCACATCTTCGAGCCGTTGAGCACCCAGTCGGCGCCGTCGCGCTTGGCCCGGGTCCGCATGCCGCCGGGGTTGGAGCCGAAGTCGGGTTCGGTGAGCCCGAAGCAGCCGAGCGCGCGGCCGGCCGCCATCTCCGGCAGCCACTGCTGCTTCTGCTCCTCCGAGCCGTACTTGTGGATCGCGGTCATCGCCAGCGATCCCTGCACCGACACCATGCTGCGCACGCCGGAGTCGACGGCCTCCAGCTCCTGGCAGGCCAGGCCGTACATCGTCGCCGACATGCCCGCGCAGCCGTAACCCTCGAGATGCATGCCCAGCAGCCCGACCTCACCCAGCTGCGGCGCGAGCTCGCGGGCCGGGAAGGTGCCCTCCTCGAACCAGTCCGCGATGTGCGGTCGCAAGCGTTGATTCGCGAAGGTCGCGACGGCATCGCGGATCTCGCGCTCATCGTCGGACAGCAGGGAGTCGATCGCGAACAGTTCTTCCACAGTCACCATGGGCTAAGCGTAAATGGGAACGCCGCCGGTGAGATCGGGGTCTGGTGAGGTTCTCATGAGAAAATTTCCGGTCTACTCGCCCTATCTGCGTAACTAGATCGGTGTCAGCCCGGATTCGTCCGCAGAACGTCGATCTGACCCGACCAGGGGGTTGCCCGGAAATCGCCCCTGATTAGGCTGAGGCCATGAGTGATCTGGGGTTCTCCACTAGGGCCGTGCATGCAGGATTCGATCCCGATCCGCAGACCGGCGCGGTCAACGTGCCCATCTACGCGAGTTCGACGTTCGCCCAGGACGGGGTCGGTGGCCTGCGCGGCGGTTTCGAGTACGCGCGCACCGGCAACCCGACCCGGTCCGCGCTGGAAGCGAACCTCGCCGCGCTCGAATCCGGCACCTACGGCCGGGCATTCGCGTCCGGCATGGCCGCCACCGACTGTGCCATTCGCGCCACGTTGCGTCCCGGTGACCACATCGTCATCCCGGACGACGCGTACGGCGGCACCTTCCGGCTGATCGACAAGGTGTTCAGCCAGTGGGGCATCGAGCACTCGCCGGCCCACGTGTTCGACGTGGACGAGATGCGCGCGGCGATCCGGCCGAACACCAAGCTGGTATGGGTCGAGACCCCGACCAACCCGCTGCTGAGCATCGGCGACATCCCGGCGCTGGCCGACATCGCGCACGGCGCGGGCGCGAAGCTGGTGGTGGACAACACCTTCGCCACCCCGTACCTGCAGCAGCCGCTGCTGCTCGGCGCCGACATCGTCACCCACTCGACCACCAAGTACCTGGGCGGGCACTCCGACGTGGTCGGCGGCGCGCTGATCACCAACGATCCCGAACTCGACGCGGCGTTCGCGTTCCTGCAGAACGGCGCGGGCGCGGTGCCCGGCCCGTTCGACGCCTTCCTCACCCTGCGCGGCACCAAGACCCTCGCGGTGCGGATGGATCGGCACTGCGACAACGCCGAGACCCTGGCCGAGTTCCTGACCCGGCACCCGGCCATCGCCCAGGTGATCTACCCGGGCCTGCCGGAGCACCCGGGCCACGCGGTCGCCGCGAAGCAGATGCGCCGCTTCGGCGGCATGATCTCGGTGCGGCTGCACGGCGGCCCGGACGCGGCCCGCGATCTCTGCTCGCGCACCAAGGTTTTCACCCTCGCCGAGTCGCTGGGCGGGGTGGAATCGCTGATCGAGCACCCGGCCGCGATGACGCACGCGTCCACCGAGGGCTCCGTGCTCGAGGTGCCCGCGGATCTGGTGCGGCTCTCGGTCGGCATCGAGGATGCCGCCGACCTGCTCGCCGACCTCGAACAGGCGCTGAGCTAGGGTCCGCAGAATGACGAAACGGCCGCACCGGGGATTCGGGTGCGGCCGTTCGTGTCTCAGGGGAACAGGTCGGCCGGGGCGCGCAGCGCGTGGCTACGCGACACCGCGGCCGGACGGGTCAGCTGTGGTAGGGCTCCGCGCTGACCAGGGTGACCTTCATCGTCTTGCCGTTGGGCAGAGTGTACTCCCGGGTGTCGCCGACCTTGGCGTCGATGAGCGCGCCGCCGAGCGGGGAAGCCGGCGAGTAGGTCTCCAGCTTGGAGTCGTTCAGGCCCTCTTCGCGGGTGGCGATGAGGAAGGTTTCGGTGTCGGACTCGTCGCCGTCGTAGTAGACCTTGACGACCGAACCGGGGAGCGCGACACCGGACTTGGTCGGCGCGACGCCGACCTTCGCGTTGTTCAGCAGCTCCTGCAGCTGGCGGATGCGCGCCTCCTGCTGGCCCTGCTCCTCGCGCGCGGCGTGGTATCCGCCGTTCTCCTTGAGGTCGCCCTCTTCACGGCGTTCGTTGATCTCGGCAGCGATAACGGGACGATTGGCAATGAGCGCATCGAGTTCGCCCTTGAGCCTGTCGTGCGACTCCGGGGTCAGCCAAGTCACTTGCGTCTCAGTCATCTCGATCACTCCCTAGTAGTTGTTCCCGGCAGGCCGGGATTCCCTGATAACTGCCGCGGTACCCACCCGTGGGGCGGGCACGCACCAGTCGACGGCTAGAGCGATCCTGGGAAGTTCATCGAACCCCGACAGACCCTGGTTCCGGGCAAAGCTCGTAATCCGGAACAGATAGCGCTGGCCGCCAATGCAGCAAACACGGCTCCGAACCCCGGAACCGTGTATCAGGCCATTTTAGCATGAATCACAAACGTGCAGGTCGGAGTTAATTTCGAGGACAATTGCTGCGGCAAAAGCGGCAAATCACCCTGCTCGGAGGTAGCTGGGGACCTGCGAGCTGCAACCGTAGATACTGCTCGACGCCGGTCTTGACGAGGTCTTGACCGTGGTGGTCTGTTCGATCGTGCCGCTGGTAGACGGCTCGATCAGCACCTCGCGGCGGCCCACCTCGACGCTGTCGCGGGCCATCGCGCGGACGAAGCAGACGGCGGGTTGTGCGGGATCTTTGCGGGTGACCTTGATCCGGATGGTCATCGTCGAATCGTCGACCACGGTGTAGCCGAGCTGCTCGGACTCCAGGTCCTTGGGGCCGTACTTCTGGTAGCCCACGAAGGCCACGCCGCAGCCGAGCAGCACCACGACGACGCCGAGGACCAGCGGCAGCCAGCGGCGCTGCACCGGCGGCCGGGTTCCATACCGGTCGGTCGGCCTTTGGGGCGCGGCGGGAGCCGGGGCGTCGCTTCGATCGGTCACAAGGTCGCTCCCGGGGGGTACGTCGGAACAAAAGTCGGTCGAATGGAACTATAGGGAACGAAGACCAGACACCCGCGAGCGAGAGCGATGGTGAACGAGACGTGAGTGGCCTTCGCCTCATGGCGGTGCATGCCCACCCCGACGACGAATCCAGTAAGGGTGCCGCGACGACCGCCCGGTACGCCGACGAGGGACACGACGTCCTCATCGTGACGTTGACCGGCGGCGAACGTGGCAGCATCCTGAACCCCGCGATGGACACCCCCGGTGTCCTGGACCGGATCAACGAGATCCGGCGCGAGGAGATGGCCGCCGCGGCGCGGGCGCTCGGCGTGCGCCAGCACTGGCTCGGCTTCGTCGATTCCGGTCTGCCGGAGGGCGATCCGCTGCCGCCGCTGCCCGAGGGCAGCTTCGCGGTGGTGCCGCTGGCGGAGGCCACCGAGGCGCTCGTCCGGGTGGTGCGCGAGTTCCGCCCGCACGTGATGACCACCTACGACGAGCTGGGCGGCTACCCGCACCCGGACCACATCCGCTGCCATGAGGTATCGGTCGCCGCCTACGAGGCGGCCGGCGATCCGGAGCAGTTCCCCGACGCGGGTGCGCCGTGGACGCCGCTGAAGCTGTACTACGACCACGGTTTCACCGCCCGGCGGATGGAAGTGTTCGCCGAGGAGTACGAGCGGATGGGTGAGCCGTTCCCGTTGCAGGAGTGGCTGGACCGGATGCGCAAGTACGTCCCGGAGCGCGGCGACGTGTTCTCCCGGGTCACTACGCAGATCGACTGCGCCAAGTACTTCCCGCAGCGCGACGACGCCCTGCGCGCGCACGCCACCCAGATCGACCCCAACGGCGCGTTCTTCGCCATCCCGCTGGAACTGCAGCAGCGGCTCTGGCCGACCGAGGAGTTCGAGCTGGCCAAGACCAGGGTCAAGACGGCGCTGCCGGAGACCGACCTGTTCGCCGGCATCGAGGACGAGCACCGGTGATGCTGGTTCTGCTCGCCCAGGCGCCCGGTGGCACGCCCACCGGGCCGGAGTTCGGCAAGGCGTCCCCGCTCGGCCTGGTCATCATCCTGATCCTGCTCGCGGGCACCGTGCTGCTGGTTCGCTCGATGAACAAGCACCTCAAGAAGCTGCCCGCGACCTTCGAGCCGGAACACCCGGAACCGGATCAGGAGGCCGACGAGGGAACCGAGCGCGGCATCACCACCCGGCCGGACGAGGCCGAGCCGGACGGTCGCGTCGAAAAGACCTGACGCTCGGATCAGTTGGGGCCCAGTAGGTCCCAGCGATTGCCCGCGATATCGAGAAATACCGCGACCCGTCCGTAAGGCTCTTGCCTTGGCACCGTGACGAATTCGACGCCGCGCGCCACCATCCGGTGGAACGCGGCGTCGAAATCGTCTACCTGGAGAAAGAATCCGACTCTGCCCGCTGTCTGGTGCCCGACCGCCGCGGACTGCACGGCGCCGTCCGCGCGAGCCAGCAGCAGGCCGGTCTGGGCGCCGGGCGGGCGGACGACGACCCAGCGTTTCGGGCGGCCGTCGTTCGTCTGCGCGGGAGAGTCCTCGATCAGGTCGAATCCGAGCGCCTCGGTGAAGAAAGCGATCGCCGGGTCGTAGTCCTCGACGACGAGTGTGCAGAGGTCGATGCGCATGGGTCCGGATGGTAGGCGACAGTGCGGCATTGCCGGCCGGATGGCCAGGTGAATGAGTGAATGTCCGAATTTCGGCCGGGGTAACAGGTTTAAACAAGACCTGAACTGGATAACGAAATCGCTACAGCTGTAGCTTAATCGAAACCGGTTGTCGGCTTCACATCACTGCATAGCCCGCTCTACGGTCACAACGCCGCTGACACAACAGTTTTCAAACGTTGTGTGGCGGCCGTTGCATGCGCACCGGGCGCATTGCACACTGTAGCGAGATGTATTCGGCTAGCACAGCCGCTTAATCCCACGGCCACCGAGAAGCACACTGCTGGCAACCTAATTCGCCGCGAGCAGCTTTCGCAACGGCCTCCGTATGTCGCCCGCCTGTGTTACCAATTCAGCCAGACCGCTCGACCGAAGGAAGCTCATGGACAACGTGATCGGACAGATCGACCGTGCACTCGATGCGACGAGCGTGATCGTCGCGGCTTTGGACGACAGCTCCATGACCGCGCCGACGCCCTGCCGGGAGTGGGATGTGCGTACCGTGTTGAACCACATGGTGGGCAACATGCACATCTTCGCGGCCGCGTTGAGCGGCACGGATTCCGGCGCCGATCATGAATCCGATTGGCTCGGCGGCGATCCGCAGGGCGCGTACGCGGCGGCGGCGGAGGTGGATCGAGCGGCCTGGCATCGGCCCGACGCGCTCGAGTACACCGTGCACATACCGCTGGGCGAGCTGCCCGCCGCGACGGCGGCCCTTGTGCACCTCACCGAATTGGTTGTGCACGGTGTCGATCTCGCGGTCGCCATCGGCAGGCCGGACCTGGCCGACGACGAGTTGTGTGGCGAACTTCTCGCCACCATGCAGGCCGGTGGCGGCATCGACCGGTTCCGCGCCCCCGGCATCTTCGACGCCGAGGTCTTCGTCGAGGCGGACGAGCCCGGTCATCGCCGGTTGCTCGGCTACGTCGGCCGGGAAGTGCTGGCGCGGACCCCGTAGCGCGCTACCGGATCCGTACCACGGTCGAGGCCGCGAGAAGCAGCAGCTCGCGCGCCGCGGCCTGCTCGTAGGCGAGCCGGCCACCGTGGTTGCGGTGCAAGGCATGCTGTTCGGCATGTACCGATGACGTCGCCGCGCTGATATCCCGGGCTGCGTCGTCTTTCGGACGTGCGATGGTGAATTTGCGCATGGCAAATACGCCCTTTCCATAAGATGCAGGTATATCGGCTCGATTTCCTCCGCGCCCACCGATTTCGGGCACCCGAAAAGAAACGGGCACCGCGCACCGTGGGTGCGTGTCCGTGCGCGCCGGAGTTCTGAATGGGCAACGGATTCCATTCCACCGTTGCCCCGTGTACCGGGCGCTTGCGAACTGTATCCGGTCGAATTCGACCGGCGCATCCTATTTTTCGGTGACCCGGCGGACCGGGTGGCGCAGGATGGTCTTCGTCTTCGCGGCCGGCGCTCTGCGCGGGTCGGACAGATAGATCTCGTGATGGCGTCCGTTCATCGTCAACCCCTCGGCGTTCATGAACGCGTCCATCCTGGCCAGGGTCTCCGGTTCGGTCGCGTAGGGACCGATGTGCAGCGCTTGAACGGCGTCGCCCTCGGTGATCTGCTCGTAGGTTGCCCCGGGCACCATGGCCGCGGTGACGAACTCCGGCATGCGCAGCATCAGCTTCCAGTGCCACTGCTCACGCGGCACCGTCAGCGGCGGCTCGTCGGAGTCGACCCACCACAGGCCCTCCAGCTTCGGTACCACGAAGTCGTGGCCGGCGACCTTGGCAATCCTCTTCGCGCCGTAGGCCGTTCGGTACAGCGACTCGATCGCCGCGAGGCACTCCGGGCTCGCCGGAGCGCCGGAACCGGTGACCGTCACGTACGCGTAGGTGTCGAACGTGCGCAGCGTCGGCTCGGTGGGTGCGTGGTAGTAGTGCTTGTCGGTTTTGGCCAGGTCGAGCTTCATGCCGCGAGCCTGGAGGCTCCAGCACCGGGAGAGTCAAGCGTCGATCCCTGTGGCAGCGTGGAGGCGTGGACGAGATCTTTCGGGACGCGGGGGTGCGGGGCTGGGTGCATGCGCGGTGTTTCGACTGTGGTGCGGAGGCCGGGTCGGGTGCCGACGAGCCGGTGGTGCTCGCCTCGGTGGTGAAGGTGCCGCTGGTGCTGGAGTTCGCCCGGCAGGTCGCGGCGGGGCAGGTGGATCCGGCCGATCGGGTGCGGGCC
Organism: Nocardia colli; assembly: GCF_008704205.1. Lineage (GTDB taxonomy): Bacteria > Actinomycetota > Actinomycetes > Mycobacteriales > Mycobacteriaceae > Nocardia > Nocardia colli. The sequence goes on from NZ_VXLC01000004.1 coordinate 294,711, forward strand.
GGGGGTGCGGATCGGCTCGGCGGGGTCGGCACGGCGGGCTGTCACGACGATGTCGAGCTGAGCCTGCGCGATGCGGCGTTCTTCGCGCTCACAGTGAGCGACAACACCGCTGCCGATCTGCTGTTCGATCGGGTCGGTATCGACAACGTGCGTTCGCTGGTGCGTGAACTCGGCCTCGACGCCACCCGCATTGTCGGCGCGCCGCGGCACATCGTGCAGAGCATGGCGGACGATATCGGCGCGCGGGATGCCGCCGAGTTCGCCGCGCGGTTTCCGGCGCTCACCGCCGCGGAGATTCTCGGCACCCGGGCGCTGGACCCGCTGCGGACAACCGCGAGCACGCCGCGGGAGATGACCCGGTTGCTCACGCTCATCGGTCAGGATCTCGCGGGGCCCGCCGAGGCATGCGGCTGGGTGCGCGATCTCATGCGCCGGCAAGTGAATTGGCATCGGCTCGCGGGGGCGTTCCCGCCGGAAGTGCAGGTGTGGGCCAAGACCGGCACCCTGCCCGGAGTGCGCAACGAGATCGGTGTGCTGGAGTATCCGGACGGAAGTCGTTATGCCGTAGCGGTATTCACCAGGGTTGAGTCGCTCGCGCAACGGCTGCCCGAGGTGGATCGCGCGATCGGCGCCGTCGCCGCGCACGCGATCGGCCGCATCGATCACGGCCTGCCGTACACCACATTCCACGGTCGGTGCGGCGCCGCCTGAATCGCCGCGGGCCGAGATGTGCCGTCGCCCTGCACAACTCGCACGATCAGCTCGGCGAGTTCGGCCACCAGCGGATGCGGCGCGTGGGCCGGCCAGGCGAGAGACAGCCGCCAGTTCAACGTGCCTTCCGGGAGCGGCCGCCAGACGACCCGCGGTTCCTTCTGGGCCACCATGCCCTGATCGAAGGCGACGCCGCGGCCGGAAAGCACCATGCCGAGCACGAATTCGGGGTTGCGGGCGTGCTGGACGCGCGTGGGTTTGAAGCCGTGCTCCCAGCAGGTGCGCAGGGTCGCGTCGTAGAGTCCGGGCGCGGCGGCACGGGGGAAGATCACCAATCCGAGTCCGGCCAGATCGGCGAGGGTGAGCGAAGAGCGCACGGCCAGTGCGGAATCGCGGGGGAGGACCACGCCGACGGGAGTGTCCACGGCGGGACCCAGTTCCAGGCCGACGACATCGACCGGATGTTGCAGCAGTCCCGCGTCGAGCTGCCGGTCGGCCAGCAGGCGGATCTGCTCGGCGGTGGTCAGTTCCTGTAGATCCACCCGCACCTCGCGGCTCTCGAACGCGGTGAGGATGGCGGCGAGCACCCGTCCCGCCAGTTCGGGTGGCACGCCGACGCGCAACGCGTCCATCTCGCCCCGATGCGCCTTGCCGACCAGCGAGGTCGCGCGCTCCCAGCGGGCGAGCAGATCGCGGGACTCGGCGAGCAGGATCTGGCCCGCCTCGGTCAGCTCGACCCGGCGGCTGTCCCGGTCGAACAGCCGGGCGCCGAGGTCGTTTTCGAGTTTGCGAATGCGCTGACTCAGCGGCGGCTGGGCGATGCCGAGGCGTTCGGCGGCCCGCCCGAAATGAAGTTCTTCGGCCACGGCAACGAAGTACCGCAGCTGTCGCAGCATGTCCACGCTGCGACGATATCGGTTTCGATATCGCCGAGCGGTCGCGCCGGTCTTGGACAGCGGGATCGTTGCTGTGCTGGGGTGCCTGCATGACAGGTTTCGGACGGCGGAAATTCTTCGGGGTGACCGCGGGCGCGGCGGTGCTCGCGGGTGTAGTGGCATGTGGCGGAACGGAATCCGCGAAACCGGCGGCCGATGCCCCCGCTCCCGCACCCGGCGGGATGACCCTGCGCTGGTGGGGCAACAACAGCTGGGAAGTCCGGTTGCCCGGCGGCAAGACGGTGCTGATCGACCCCTGGCTGACCAGGTTCCATACCGGAACCTATACCGCCGCGGGCGCCGACCCGGACACTCCGATCACCGTCGACACCGCCCTGATCGACCGCTACGTGGACAGCGGTGAACTGCGCGCCGACCACATCCTGGTCACCCACGGTCACTACGACCACCTCACCGATGTGCCGTACCTGGCGAAGAAGACCGGCGCGACGGTGCTCGGCACCGAGACCCACCTCAACCTGCTGGCCGCGCTCGGCGCACCGGAAGAGCAACTCTCGATCACCACCGGCGGCGAGCAATTGCGCTTCGACGGCTACACGGTTCGCGCACTGCGCTCACTGCATTCGGTCTCCGGCGCGCGGGCCGAGGTGGCCTTCGCCGGCACCCGCCCCGGGCTCGGCGCGGGAAAGTTGCCGGAGCCCAAGGTGATTCGCGATCTGGTCGAGGGCGGCACGCTCGCTTACGAGGTGAGTGGCGGCGGCGTGAGCGTGCTGAACTTCGGCGGCTCCAACTACATCGAGTCCGAGCTGGCCGGCCTGCACCCGGACGTGCTGCTGTTGCCCGCGGGCGGCGGCAAGATCACCGACTACGTCGCGCGATTGCTGCGCGTCACCGGCCATCCGCGCTACGTAATCCCCACGCACTGGGACGATTTCGACTACCCGCTCGCCGAACCCGCCCGCGACTGGGGTGGTCTCGAGGCGCTGCGCAAGGCGGTCGCGCAAGCCAGTCCTGCCAGCAAGTTCGTCACCGTCGACCACCTACAGACCTTCACCCCCTGAGGTATGGCCGCGATCGATGGTTATCGGACAGTGATCCGTCGCTGACGGTGGTTGCGGTTCTCTTGGTACGGGGGACGACATAGCGGTCCCACCCGTACAGAGAGGACATCGCAATGAGTTACGCAGGTCCCGTGGGCGTCCGGGCACCCTGGACTCAACCGCAGGTTCGGTACTACGACGGCGGTTTCGAGCAGGTGCTCTCGGAGCAGGAAACCGCGAGTGCACTGACTGTGATGCGGGCCAAGGTGTTTCCCGCAGGGGCGCCGCCGCTGCACTTCCACACCAGGGAAGACGAGTTCTGGGTCATCCTGTCCGGGCGGGTCCGGTTCTGGATCGGTGGATACTCCTTGACGGAATGCGCCGTCAGCGAGGCGGGTCCCGGCGCTTTCGTCTACGGCCCGCGCAACATTCCGCACACCTTCCAGACCATCACCGAGGAGAGCGAGGTCCTGGTCGGTAATACGCCGGGTGCGATCGAAGGCTACTTCCAGGGCGTCGGCGCGGCCGAGGCCAGGGAACACGACAAGCAGCTGGACTTGCTCGGCAGCTACGGGGTCACCGTCGTCGGCCCGCCGCCGGTCTGGTCCGAGTGGAATTGAACGGGTCGGCGCGGTTGATCCCGGACTGACGACCAGTTCGGCGGCCGGCACCGGATTGTGGCAACTTCACCGCATCGTTGCCATTTTGCTGATTCGTTCCAGAAAGCCTAGGTTAGTTGCCATGCTGTACGGCCGCATGGGTGAAGAACGGCAGATCAGCACACTTTTGGCAGCAGCACGGGAGGGTCGCAGCGCCGCGCTGGCACTGGTCGCCGAACCCGGCGCGGGCAAGACCGCGTTGCTGGACCGCGCCGCGGAATTGGTGGACCCGGACTGGCAGGTGCTGCGCTGCGCCGGCGTCGAGGCCGAATCCGAATTCCTCTTCGCCGGTTTGCAGAGCCTGCTGGCCTCGGCCCTGGGCACCCGCGGCGCCTCGATCATCGACGCGCTGCCCGAGCCGCAGCGCGATGCGCTGTGCAGTGCGATCGGCCTGACCTCGGCCGCCTATCCCGCCGATCCGTACGTCGTGGGCCTGGCCACGCTGTCGCTGCTCGCCGAGCTGTCGGCGCAGGGGCCGGTGCTGTGCCTGGTCGATGATTTCCAGTGGCTCGACCAAGCCTCGGTCGAAGCGCTCCGCTTCGCGGCGCGGCGGCTCGACGCCGAGGGTGTCGTCGTGTTGTTCGCGGGCCGCACGGAGTCCGCCGCGGCGGGGGTGCCGCAGTTGCGCCCCGCGCCGCTGGACCCCGCGGCGGCAGGTGCGCTGCTCGCCGATCGCTGGCCCGCGCTGAGCATCGAGTCGCGCGAGCGGATCCTGGCCGAGGCGTGCGGAAATCCGCTGGCGCTACTCGAATTGCCGACCATGGACCTCGACTCGCTGCCGGTCGGCCCGCTGCGGTTGCCGGACCGGCTGGAGTCCGGCTATCGGCGGCAGGTCGCCGAGCAATCCGCCGCGGCCCGCACCGCGATGCTGGTCGTGGCGGCCGAGGAATCCGGTGCGCTGGGCCTGGTGCTGTCAGTACTGGCCGATCTGGGCTTGCCGGCGACGGCCCTCGCCGAGCCGGAACGCTCCGGACTGGTGCTCGTTGCCGACCGGTCGGTCAGCTTCCGGCACCCGCTGCAACGCGCGGCCGCCTATCACAGTGCGTCGTTCACCGAACGGCTCGCCGTGCACGCCGCGATCGCGGCCGCACTGGCCGACGATCCCGATCGCCGGGCCTGGCATCTCGCGGCCGCCACCCCCGGCCTGGACGAAACCGTAGCCGCCGCACTGGAATCGGTCGCCGAACGCGCGCGCGAACGCGCCGGCTACGCGGCCGCTTCGACCGCGGTGGAACGCGCCGCCCGGCTCAGCGCGGACCGATCCGCGCGGATGCGCCGGCTGGTGCTCGCCGCCGAGTGGGCCGCCGAGGCGGGACGTTCCGATCGCGCGCTGCGACTGGCCCACGAAGCCGAGCAACTGCCGCTGGCCCCGCTGGAACGAGCCAGGCTCGGCGCCGCGCGCGCCTTGATCGAATTCGAATACGGTTCCCTGCGCAAGGCACGGGACTTGCTGATGGTCGCCGCCCAAGACGCTGCCGCGACGGAACCGACCCGGGCCGCGACCATGTTGGTCGACGCGAGCAGGGCCTCTTGGACCATGGGCGAACTTTCCGAGGTGCAGTCGTCCCGCGAGAAGCTCGCGGAGCTGGTCGAGCGCGACGCCCAGTTGGCGCCGATGCTCGCCGCGCTCGATGGTGTGATCGGGCTGTGCTCCGGTGAGCTCGAAGCCACCATCGTCTCGATCCGCGAGACGGTGACCCACAGCCGGCACATTCCGGCCGAGTTGCCCTCGCTCAAGCTGGCCTTCGCGGCGCAGGCGATGCTCATCGGCGACGTCGTCAACGGACGCGACATCCTCACCGACCTGGTCGCGGATCTCCGCGATCGGGGCATGCTGGGCTGGTTTTCCGCCGCCAGCGCGTCGCTCGGCACGTCCGAGTTGATGCTCGGCCGGCTCCGGGAAGCCGACACGGCCTCGAATCAGGCGTTGCGGATCGCCACCGACATCGGCCAGCCGAGCCGGATGGCGCATGCCGAGGCCAACCTCGCGCTCATCGCCGCCATCCGCGGTGACGAGCAGCGGTGCCGCGAACTCGCCGAACGCAACCTGCGCGGCTCGCCGGGTGACTACAACTTCATCGACGTCACGCACTGCGAGTGGGCGCTCGCGGTGCTCGACCTCGGGTACGGGCGCAACGAGTCGGCGCTGGACCGGTTGGAGGCCCACTACCAGATCCCGAATCGGGTGCGCGGGCACTGGATTCACCTGTTGCGCGATCTGGTCGAGGCGGCGGCCCGGCTGCGGCGGCCCGATCGCGCGGCGCGGGCGATGGCCGAGATCGAGCACTGGTCGGCCGCGCTGCGGGTGCCGTTCGCCGAGGCGATCGCGCTGCGCGGCCGGGCGATGCTGCACGGCGACGAGTCTGCCTACGTGACCGCGATGAAGCTGCAAGCCGGTGCGGGTCTCTGGTACGACCACGCTCGAACGGGCCTGGTGTACGGCGAGTTCCTCCGGCGGGAGCGCCGCCTCGGCGAGGCCCGCACCCAGCTGCGCAAAGCCATGGAGACCTTCGATCGCCTCGGCGCCGAACCCTGGGCGCACCGTGCTCGCGCCGAGCTGCGTGCCGCCGGGGAGGGCGCGCTGCCCGAGACCGCCGCCGCGCTGACCGCGACGCTGACCCCGCAGGAACTCCAGGTGGTTCGGCTGGCCGCGGCCGGCGCCACCAACCGGGAGATCGGTGCGCGGGTGTTCCTCAGCCCGAAGACGGTCGCGCACCATCTCTATCGGGCCTTCCCGAAACTGGGCATCGCGAGCCGCGTGGAACTGGCGCGGCTCGATCTCGACTGAGCCGAACCCGGTTCGATCCCAGGCCATCGCTGTGTGCATCGGCGATTGTGCAGCAGACCACAAGCGGACTTAGGTCAAGTTACCGATAGTGCCTGCGCGCCATGCTTCGTATTGTCGAGTCCGGACCGGGCGGTCGGTGTATCCACGTCGAAGTCGTCCGCTCAGGGAACACACGAAGATGAGGATGGGAATGTCAATCGAGACCTTGCGGACCACGGTCCGTGGCGGTGTGCTGCTGCCGGGTGATGCCGAGTTCGATCGGGCGGCGCAGCCGTGGAATACCGCTGTGGCGCAGTCCGTGGCGGGTGTGGTGGAGGTGGCCGACGCGCAGGACGTGGCGGCGGTGCTGGAGTATGCGCGACAGTCGGGTCGCGTGGTGGTGACGCAGCCGACCGGTCACGGTGCGACCGGTGGTATCGATGGCGCGATTCTGGTGCGTACCAAGCACTTCAACACCATCGACATCGATCCCGGACAGCGCGTGGCGCGAGTGGGTAGCGGTGTGCAGTGGGGGCAGGTGCAGGCTGCGGCGGCCGGGTGCGGGTTGACCGGGCTGGCCGGGAGCAATCCGGTGGTGGGGGTGACCGGATACACGCTGGGCGGCGGTTTCGGCTGGTTCGCGCGCAAGTACGGGTGGGCTGCGAATGCGGTGCGTGCGGTCGAACTCGTCGATGCGGCCGGGCGTCCGCAGCGGGTTACCGCTGACTCCGATCCGGATCTGTTCTGGGCGGTGCGGGGCGGCGGTGGTGATTTCGGGATCGTCACCGGGCTGGAGTTCGAGTTGTTCGCGCTGCCCCGGCTCTACGGCGGGCGGGTGACGTGGCCGGCCGAGCGCACGCGCGAGGTGTTCGAGGCGTTCACCGAACTCACTACCGACGCGCCGGCGGAGTTGTCGGTGTGGTTGCAGCGCTACCAGATTCCCGGTATCGCGCCGAGTGTCTCGATCGACTTCGCTTACCTCGGAGAATCCGCCGAGGGACAGGACCTGACTCGTCGGCTCGACACGATCGATGGCGTCATCGCCGACACCCGCGGTGTGCTGACCCCGGCCGAGATCGGCAAGATCACCGCCGAACCCACCGACCCCAGCCCGTCGCTCTCCCGGGGTGAATTGCTCACCGAACTCGACGACGCGGTGGTCAAGACCCTCATCGACGCGCCGGTCGCGCCGCTGCTCAACGTGCAGATCCGCGGTTTGGGTGAGGCGCTCGCGGAGAACTCGCCCGGTGACGGTGCGCGCGGCGCGGTGACCGAACCGTATGCGCTGTATCTGCTCGGCCTCGGGCTGCCGCATCTGCTCGGCGACATCCGGGCCCGGTTCGCCGAGATCACCGACGCGCTCGGTACTCGGATCACCGGTGTCAAGCCCTACACCTTCCTCGCTTCCGGCGAGTCCGCCGCGACGGCCTTCGACCCGGACACGCTTGCGCGACTGCGGGAGATCAAGCGGAACCGGGACCCGCACAACATCATCCGCGCGAACTTCCCGGTTCTCGACTGACGCCGTGCTGATCCATTACCGCACAACCGATCTGGAGCAATGTTGACCAGCAGAACCATGCGGGCCGCCCGCATGTCGCGACCCGGCCGGGCCGCCGAACTCACCGTCGAGACCGCGCCGTATCCGCGCCCCGCGGTCGGAGATGTGGTCGTCGAAGTGCACGCGGCGGCCTTCACACCCGGCGAATTGAATTGGGAGCCAACCTATGTGGATCGCGCCGGACGTGCACGGCTGCCGGCCGTTCCGGCGCGGGATGTCTCCGGCGTGGTCGTCGAACTCGGATTCGGCACCAATCCCAGCGACCTGCGCGTCGGTGATCGGGTCTTCGGCATGATCGACCGCTATCGCGACGGCGCGGCGGCGGAGTACGTCGCGGTGGAGGCGCGCGATCTGGCGCTGGTGCCCGAAGGAGTGGACCACGTGCAGGCCGTCGCCCTGCCGATGTCCGGCCTGACCGCGTGGCAGGCGTTGATGAGCCACGGCGGCCTCACCGCGGGGCAGCGGGTGCTGATCCACGGCGCCGGCGGTGCGGTGGGCGCGCTGGCCGTGCAGCTCGCCCGCAATGCCGGCGCCGACGTGATCGGCACCGGCCGCGCCGTCGACCGCCAGACCGTGCTGGACTGCGGCGCAACGATTTTCGTCGATCTGGCCGAGCAGCCCATCGAAACCTTCAGCGGCTCCATCGATCTGGTCTTCGACATGATCGGCGGCGACGTGCTGTCCCGTTCCGCCGCCCTCGTCGCCCCCGGCGGAACCCTGGTCTCCATCGCGGCCCCGCCGCCGGTCAAACCCCGCAGCGGCAAGGCCGTCTACTTCATCGTGGAGCCAAACCGCGATCAGCTCACCGGACTCGTCCGCAGCCTCGCGGCCGGTGATCTGCGCCTTCCCGAGCCCACCATCTACCCGCTCGCGGAGGCGTCGAAGGCCTTCGCGGACAAGGAAAACGGGACGCCGGGCAAGTTCGTCCTGCGGAACGAGGCGGCAGGTCGTCGCGCGTCGCGCTGACCTACTCCGCCTGTTCGGGCGGGAACCCTCCGGTGGCGATCGGCCCCCAGCGTTCGATCTGGATACGGATCAGCGACTTGTTCTGGCGGGCCATCGCCGTCCGGTATTCGTCCCAGTCGGGGTGCTCACCCGAGATGCCGCGGAAGTAGTCGACCAGTCCGTCGAGCGCCTCCGGCATGTCCAGGACTTCGGCCCGGCCGTCGACCTGCACGTACGGACCGTTCCAGTCGTCGGAGAGCACACAGATCGACACCTGCGGGTCGCGGCGGGCGTTGCGCGTCTTGGCCCGGCTCGGATAGGTCGAGACGACAATGCGCCCCTCCGCGTCGAGCCCGCAGGTCACCGGCGAGAGCTGCGGCGCCCCATCCGCCCGGCTGGTGACCAAAACCCCGCGATGCCGCTCCCGCAAGAACTCCAGCAGCGCAGCCTGTTCAACCTTGTCGGCAGTAGCAATTCGTGGCATCCCCCCATCCTGTCACCGCGTGCGCCGGCGTCGCGGACTGCGCGTCGATTCATCGCTTCGGCAAGGCTTCGCGCCGGAAACGGTCCAGTTATGAATCGGTCCGGGAACGTTGACCGCGCCCTACTGCGGCAGGATGCGGATAATCCGAGCTGTCATTGGTGTCACATGATGTTCAGGATTGCGAGCTGTGTTTGTGCTGGCAGATGGTATATTTGTCGGCGAAAAAGATTCTCGCGGACCGTGATAACCCGATCATATCGGGAAACTTTGCAACATCGTCATGTGTGTCAGACATCCGGCTTTTCGAGGCAGGAGGTGCCGCAATGAATGTTGTGCAGATCAAGGCTTCGACGCTGGCCATAGGTTTGGTGGCGGTCTCGCTGACGACTTTGGGAGTGGTGCACGCGCAGGAGTTCGCGCCCGGTGTGAACTGCGAAGGCCTCAGCTGCACCAACGACTCCGACGAACCGTACGTGGTGTCGGGCGTGGTCAACTGCTTGACCAACCCGGCCAATATACCGGCAATGCCCGGCCAGCCACCGGCCGCTCCTACTCCCTATACGAACCCGATGAGTGTTGTGGTCAATCCGCATTCGACGATGGCGTTGACCCCGCTCTGCCGCGGCGGCGACAGCATGACCGGAGCCGCCATCACCGGCGTCGCGCCGGGATCGGTGCTTCCACCCTCCGGATCGGCAGGCTGACGACGTCAGAGCTCGAACCAGGCTGTCTTGGTCCACGGCTGGGTTTCGCCGGGGACGAGTTGGAGATGGAAGTCCGGGCCGTCGTGCATCCTGCGTAGTTCAGGTTCGGTGAGCTGACTGATGGTGCATATGTAGTCGCCGTTGGGCAGGTCGATGCCGGAGCCGTACCAGTCCTTTTGCCGGTCTATGCGTTCGCCCTCGAATTGGGCGGCCATCGTCAGGATCTCGTAGTTGACGACGAGTAGCTCACCACCGGTGACGGTGATGGGGCCGATGGCTTGCCTGGCGATCGGGAACTGCGGGCCGGCTGGTGCGGTGGATATGTCTATCCGCCAGCTGCCCTCACTGCCGGTTCCCCAGAGCAGCATTGTTTGCCGCCCCATTTCTGACCTGAAATGCTCGAACAGGGACTCCAGCGTCCAGTTCTCGCTCACGAACGTCGGGTAAGCGTGGAGGTCCACGATGCCGAGAAAGCCCGAGTCGTCCGGCATGTTCTCGATCCGGATCGGAAGCTGAGCCATGCGCTGTTCCTTTCGCGAGCTGGAAGCCGAGTGGGATCGCCGTAGCGCCCGACGATCTGGGTGCGGATTCGGTCTATCCGGTGCCGGCCGAGATCGGCGTCGACCTCGTTGAACAGGTCGGGGACGCAACGGTCATCGACCCTAAAGCAGAGGCGCACAATACCGACCGAATCCAGTATGTCGTTCCGAGTGTCGATATCGTCCATTGAGCAGCTTCCTCTTTCCGCGGACGTCTGGGTCCGGATGAGTTCGTCACCGCCGATCGTCTGCGGACCGGCACTGTGAGACGGTGGAGTCATGAATCGGCTCGGGAACGCGACCTCGCCCTACCTGCGGCAGCACGCGGACAATCCGGTGCACTGGCAGGAGTGGGGTGCTGCGGCGCTGGGGGAGGCGCGGGAGCGGGATGTGCCGATTCTGTTGTCGATCGGGTATGCGTCGTGTCACTGGTGTCATGTGATGGCGCATGAGTCGTTCGAGGATGTGGGTACTGCGGAGTTGATGAACGAGAACTTCGTTTGTATCAAGGTGGATCGGGAGGAGCGGCCTGACCTGGATGCGGTCTATATGAATGCGACCGTTGCTATGACGGGGCAGGGTGGGTGGCCGATGACCTGCTTCCTGACGCCGGCGGGGGAGCCGTTCTATTGCGGGACGTACTACCCGAAGGTGGCGCGGGGTGGGATGCCGTCGTTCACGCAGTTGCTGACCGCGATCAGCGAGACCTGGGTGCAGCGGCGGGATGAGGTGCACACGGCGTCGGGGCAGGTGACCGAGGCGTTGCAGGCGCAGGCGGCGGGGTTGCCGGACTCGGATCTGGCGATCACGGCGGAACTGCTCGACCATGCGGTCGCGGCGGTGCTGCGGGACGAGGATCCGAAGTATGCGGGATTCGGTGGGGCGCCGAAGTTTCCGCCGTCGGCGTTGCTGGAGGGGTTGCTGCGTAGTTGGGAGCGCAGTGGCGATTCGGCGGTGCTCGGGGCGGTTACTCGGACGACTGACGCGATGGCTCGGGGCGGGATCTATGACCAGTTGCGCGGTGGGTTCGCGCGCTACTCCGTCGATCCTGCCTGGCTGATACCGCATTTCGAGAAGATGCTGTATGACAATGCCCAATTGCTGCGGGCCTATGGGCATTTGGCGCGGCGTGCACCGAGGGATCTGCCGGAGTCGCTGGCCCATCGGGTTACTCGCGAGACCGTTCACTTCCTGCTTGATGATCTGGGCACCGAGCAGGGTGGCTTCGCCTCGGCCCTCGATGCCGACACGCATCTCGAGCCCGGTCAGCCTGGAGTAGAGGGCGCGACCTATGTCTGGACGCCTGCCGAACTCGTCGGCGAACTGGGACCGATCGAAGGTGCCTGGGCCGCAGAGTTTTTCGGTGTGACTACCGCGGGGAACTTCGAGCAGGGCACCTCGGTGCTCACCCGGTACACCGACCCCGCACCCGCCGACATCGATCGGCTCGAACACATCATCACTGCCCTCCGCAAGTCGCGCGACGGCCGGCCGCAGCCGGACCGCGACGACAAGGTGGTCACCGCATGGAACGGCATGGCGATCACCGCCTTGGCCGAAGCCGGTGCCGCACTGGGCGAAGACGATTGGGTCGCCGCCGCGGTTCGTTGCGCGCGATTCCTGTTGTCCGAGCACGTGATCGACGGCCGAGTGCGCCGCGCCTCGTTGAACGGCACCGCTGGGGCATCGCCGGGTGTGCTCGAGGACTACGCCTGGCTCGTCACCGGGCTGCTCGCCTTGCATCAGGCAACCGGCGAACTGAACTGGCTCGACGAAGCACAACGCTTGCTGGACACGGCAATCCAGCACTTCGCCGACCCCGGCATCCCCGGCAGCTGGTTCGACACCGCCGATGACGCGGAAACCCTGGTCACGCGTCCCCGCGATCCCGTCGACGGCGCAACCCCCGCAGGCGCGTCCGCCCTCGCCGAAGCGCTGCTCACTGCGGCCGCTGTCAGCGAACCCGACCAAGCCGTCCCCTATTTCGCCCTGGCCGAACAGACCCTCCAGCGCGGCGCAGTCGTCCTGGCCCGCGCCCCACGTTCCGCAGGCCAGTGGATGACGGTCGCCGAGGCGGCCCTGCGCGGCCCCCTCCAGGTCGCCATCGCCACCGAATCACCCAGTGACCCAAGCGAACTGCTTGCCACGGCGCGCACCACCGCCCCCGGCGGCACGGTAATCCTTGCTGGCCCGCCGAATTCGGTGCCTCTGCTGGCGGACCGCCCCTTGCTGGGCGGCGAGCCCGCCGCCTACGTCTGCCGCGGCACAGTATGCGACCTCCCGGTAGCGACAGCCGGAGAACTGCGTGCAGCCTTGGAGCGGACATAGGCGCTGGCTACGAGGCGTAGTCGACCGCGCGCTGGGCAGTGGGTCACTAAGGCACCAGCTTGCGGTGGTCGAGTCGCAGGCCGACAGAGCGGACGTCCGAGCTCCTGTGTGGAGGCGAGCGTGAACGCTGCGGTGTCGGTCAGCGACTGCCGCTGGGCCGTGCTGCGTTAGAGCGAATGCAGGTGCTGGTGTGCGCGCTGGTCGGCCGGGGCCTCACTGGTGGTGGCGATGCCCGGGCTGCGGGCCGATAGGAGGCGGAAGCATAAGCGCTGCTGTGTGCTTGGCTGACCGCCCGCTTATTGTGGGTTGGTCAGTCGCGCGCGAAAGGCGGCCGCAGTGATGGAGCGGCGGGCACCACTGGCTATCACGGTTGTCGATGCGACCGCGGGCCGCAATGAATACCCAACGCTTCAGTCGATTTCCGTTGCGGCGGTGCGAACTTCGACCACCCCGCTGCGATCGGTCTCGGGATCGGCGGTGCCGCTGGGTGCCGCGGCCTCGTCACCGTTGTTGCTCGCCGAGGTAGGGGCTGTGGGCTGGTCGACATCCGTCCAGCAGGCGGTCGGGTTCTTCATCCCGCGCAGCAGGATCGTCTCGTACAGTGTCCATTTCGCGCGCTCGTGCGGCGCGGCCGCCTCGATCGTGGCACCGCTCACCAGGATTCGCCGCGGCACCTCCTTGGCTTCGGTGGTGAGCCGCGCCGCCTCGTTCACCGCGTCGCCGATGACGGTGTACTCCAGCCGGGTATCCGCACCGATGTCCCCGGCGAAGACCGGCCCGTGCGCGACACCGATGCCGATATCGAGTTCCCCGGCCGCGACCACTTCGTCGCGGATCCGCCGTGCCGCCCGCAATGCGGGAGTCGCGTTGTCGCGCAAGGCGATCGGCGCACCAAAGATACACAGCGCCGCATCACCTTCGAACTTGTTGACCAGCCCGTTGTTCTCCTCGGTCGCCGCGACGACCGTCGCGAGCAGCCGGTTCAGCTTGGCCACGAACTCCTCCGGCGGCAGCCCGGTGGACAGTTCGACCGAGCCGGTCACGTCGACGAACAGCGCGGAGACCACCCGCACGTCACCGGTCAGATCCAGCCCGCCGGCCAGCGCGCGCTCGGCCACCTCGGTGCCGACGTGCCGACCGAACAGGTCCCGCATCCGTTGCCGCTCACGCAGATTGGTGGCCAGCTCGTTGACCGAGTTCTCCAGCCGGCCGATCTCGCTGGTGCTGCCCACCGGGACGCGCACGTCGAGATCACCCCCGGTGATCCGATCCAAGGCCAGGCGCAACGTGCGCATCGGGGTCGCCACTGCGCGAGCCAGGAAGGCGGTGGCGAGCGCGCCGACCCCGAGACCGACCACCGACAGGTAGATCGCGGTGCGCACGCGATCGCGCGGATCCGCCACCGGATTACCCAGCACCACGATCAGCATCAGCAGCGGCAACGCCGCAGCCACCGCCCAGCTCACCACCACCCGGACCAGTACCGAGGAACTCCAGTGCATCGTCGGCCCGAGGACCGCCGCCACCACCGGAATGGTCGGCCGGATCAGCCGATCCACGATGAGGAAGGTCAGCCCGACCGATTCGATCCCACCGAAGGTGAACAGCGACGCCATCACCGCCGGATCGTTGTCCGGCGCCAGGCGCATCAGCGACACGGTCGCCACGATGACACCGGTGACCCACACCGCGGACGCGCGCATGGTGATGCTGATCGGCAGCCGCAGCAGCTGCCGCGCTTCCGCTTCGGTCGGTTTACGTCCCTGATCGAGCCAGCCGAAATGGTGGGACCGATCCCGGACCGCGAGCACGACACCCAGCAGGAATCCGAGGGTCGGATAGATGCCGGCCAGCGCGATGTGCCGGATCCAGTCCGGCCCGAGCCGGCTGAGCGACCCACTGAGCCACAGTTCGGTGATGATGACGGCGAGACCGCTGAGATTCGCGGTGATCACCACCGCCGCGAGACCCGCGCGGGCCTTGAGGGCCCAGATGACCAACCGGGCGATCATGGCGTTCGCACGTCCGCGATGGCCCGTCCGGGCGATGCGACGCCACGAACGGCAGTGACTAGGAACACGAACGAGCAGCTTAGCCGTTCGTGCTGGTCATCGGAGGACGACGAGCCACACCGCGACGTAGTGGGTGAGCGCGGCGAGCACGGTCGCGGCGTGGAAGAACTCGTGATGGCCGAAGACGGTGGGCCACGGGTTGGGCCACTTGGTCGCGTAGAGGATCGCGCCGCCGCTGTAGAACAGGCCGCCGACCAGCAGCAGGATCAGCGGGGCGATGCCGATCTCGCTGTTCAACTGCCCGGCCACCGGCACGATCGCCCAGCCGAGCAACAGGTACAGCGGCACGCCGACCCAGCGAGGAGCGGTGGGCCACAACAGTTTCAGCGCGACACCGGCCAGCGCGCCCGCCCACACCACGATGAGCAGCGTCTGCCCGGTGCGTCCGGGGAGGCCGAGTAGCGCGAACGGCGTGTAGCTGCCGGCGATGAACAGGAAGATCATCGAATGGTCCGCGCGCTTCATCCGGATGCGCGCCTGCGGGGTCGGCCAGGTCACCCGGTGATACACCGCACTGATGCCGAACAGACCGCACACAGTCAGTCCGTAGACCGCGGTGGACCACCCCGCGGTCGCCGAGATGGTGGCCGCCTTGGCGACCAGCACGATGGCGGCGACGGCCGCGATGCCGACCGCCCAGGTGTGGATCCAGCCACGCATCCGAGGCTTCACCAGCGCGTCGGCCGGGGACTCCGGCCCCGAGCCGTCGACCACTGCGGGGTCTGCGGCGCCGACCGATTCGGACACGAGCTACCTCCTGGTTGAACTCACCGGTAACCTACGGAACCGTAGGTTACCGGCCCACCGCTACTGTACCGGGAGACCCGGTCGCTGCCAGGATCCCGCCCGTGGGGCGTAGGGTGGCCGCGTGGAGCTTCCGGTTCAGGTGCGGGGTTTGCCGTATCGCATCTACGAGGCCCGGCTCATGAAGCAGCTGGCCGGCAAACAACATCCCCGCCACGTCGCGGTGATGTGCGATGGCAATCGGCGGTGGGCCCGGGAAAACGGTTTCACCGACGTCAGCCACGGACATCGGGTCGGCGCGGTGAAGATCGCCGAGCTCGTCGGCTGGTGTCAGGCCGAGGGCATCGAGATGGTCACCGTCTATCTGCTCTCCACGGAGAACCTGCAGCGCGATCCCGAAGAGCTGGAAACGCTGTTCGAGGTGATCACCGACGTGGTCGAGGAACTGTCGGCGCCGGAACAGAATTGGAGCGTGCGCATCGTCGGCACGCTCGACGGCTTCCCCGAGCTGATCGCCAAGCGCCTGCGCACCGCCGCCGAGCGGACCGAGGGCAACAGCGGCGTGCACGTCAACGTGGCCGTCGGCTACGGCGGCCGGCAGGAGATCACCGACGCGGTGCGCTCGCTGGTCCGCCAGGAGATCGCCGCGGGCGAGACCGGCGAGGATCTGGTCCAGTCGATCACCGTCAACGCCATCGGCCAGCACCTCTACACCTCCGGCCAGCCGGACCCGGACCTGGTCATTCGCACCTCCGGAGAACAGCGACTCTCCGGATTCCTGCTGTGGCAGAGCGCATACTCGGAGATATGGTTCACCGAGGCGTACTGGCCGGAATTCCGGCGCGTGGACTTCCTGCGGGCGCTGCGCGACTTCGCGGCACGACACCGGCGCTTCGGCATCTGAGCCGGGCGGTGGGTCATGAGTGACCTGGACAGCCGCTCCGACGGGCACCACACCGCGCCCTACATCAGCTACGAGGACTTCGGGCGCCGGTTCCTGGAGTACGCCGCCACCGAGGAACGCATCCTGGGCGCGTTCTCCCAGTTGACCGGCGCCGCCTTCGATTTCGGCCCGATCGGGGTCGGGCCCGGCCGGTTGGCCAAGGCGAGTGCACAGGTGCAGCTCGGTCAGGCGGTGGTGCGCCGCGACGTCGACGAGGTGATCTCGTTCGCGCTGAAGATCCCACTGAGCGTCGACATGCTCATCGACCTCGCACTGGACAAGCACCGGTTCGAGGTCGACGGCCACATCCACGTGCACCTGGTCGTGCGCGCCGCCGAGCCGCTGCGCGTGATCATCGACATCGCGACGCCGCGCTCCAGCGACGTGCGGATCAATGTCGCCACCGACACCATTCGCGGGAACCTGTTGCGCATCTTCGCCAGCGTCGATCAGGAGATCCGTCGTTTCGTCGCCCGCTATATCGCCAAGGAGATCGACAAACCGCACATTGCCGCGGCCCGCGATATCAATGTGGCCGAACGCCTCGACGCCGCCTGGAAATTGTAAGCGGGATCACAATTTCCGTAGTCGCAGTCTATTGATGCTGTGGTCGGCGTCCTTACGTAACACGAGGGTGGCGCGCGGCCGGGTGGGC
This sequence comes from Nocardia colli, assembly GCF_008704205.1. Taxonomy (GTDB): domain Bacteria; phylum Actinomycetota; class Actinomycetes; order Mycobacteriales; family Mycobacteriaceae; genus Nocardia; species Nocardia colli. The sequence continues at coordinate 311,759 of NZ_VXLC01000004.1, forward strand.
AGAATGTTCTCCACCAGATTCGGGCGGTTGGTGTTGTTCCAGATCTCCGACGCGGCATGCGTGGCCTGCTCGTCGGTGAATCCGGAGTAGTGGTGGAAATGCGCGTTCGGGTTCGCGAAGGCGGTCTCGCGCAGCGCGAGAAACCGCTGCACGTACCAGCTCTCGATGTCCTCGATGCGCGCGTCCACGTAGATGGAGAAGTCGAACAGGTCCGAGACCATCAGCCGGGGCCCGGTCTGCAGCACGTTCAGGCCCTCGACGATCAGGATGTCGGGCTGGTGCACGCAGTGGAACTTGTCCGGCACGATGTCGTAGGAGATGTGCGAGTACACCGGCGCGCACACCTCGGCCGCGCCGGACTTCACCTCGGTGACGAATCGCAGCAGCTTGCGGCGGTCGTAGCTCTCCGGGAAGCCCTTGCGGTGCATGATGCCGCGGCGGGTGAGTTCGGCGGTGGGATAGAGGAATCCGTCGGTGGTGACCAGGTCCACCCGCGGGTGGTGGTCCCACCGGGCGAGCAGCGCCTGCAGCACGCGGGCGGTGGTGGACTTGCCCACCGCGACGCTGCCCGCGACGCCGATCACGAACGGCACCTGCCGATCGGGGTGCGTCTCGCCGAGGAAGGTCGCGGTCGCGGCGAACAGCCGCTGGCGCGCGGCCACCTGCAGGTGGATGAGTCGAGCGAGCGGCAGATAGACCTCCGCGACTTCTTCGAGGTCGATCTGTTCGCCGAGACCGCGCAGGCCCCTCAGTTCTTCCTCGGTGAGCACCAGGGGAGTCGACTTTCGCAGTGTGCGCCACTGTTTGCGGTCGAATTCCACATACGGACTGGGCTCGCTCATTCGTGCCACTTACCCGACGCTCCAGTTCGGCAAACGCGTACACATACCGTGCCGGCTCCGTGTGATTCGGTCTAACTCTCGCCGCATAGCCGAATTCTGCTCTGCGTCAACAGCGTGCGAAAAGCGGGGTACCGATAGCGGGGTATCCCGGGTCGGCGAACGACTAATGTCGGGCGGATGGCAACGCATCCACTGGTGACCGAGTACCTGCGGCTCGGGTTGGCATTCGACCGGCTCGAAGACGGTTTCGTCGACGCGTTCACCGGCGATCCGGCCTTGCGGCGCGAGGTGCAGAACGCTCCCGCGCCGGAGCCGCGTCAGCTGGCCCGCCGGGCGGCCGAGCTGCGCGCCGGATTGGCCGACGCGGGGCTCTCGGCGGAGCGCACCGAGTTCCTGGACACGCACCTGCGCGCGCTGGAATGCTCCGGCCGCAAGTTCGCGGGTGACGACATCGGTTTCGTCGAGGAGGTGCGTGCCTACTTCGACGTGGACATCGCGCCGGGCGACGTGGAGAACTACCGGGACGCGCACCGGCAGATGGACGAGGTCCTGGCCGGCACCGGCCCGCTGGCCGAACGGGTGGTCGCGCACCGCAAGGCCGACGAGATCCCGCCGGAGCGGTTGTCCGCCTGCGTCGAGGCGTTCTCCGGCGCCCTGCGCGAACTGGTCCGCGATCGCTACCCGCTGCCCGACCACGAGCACGTCACCTACGAGGTGGTCGGCGACAAGCCCTGGTCCGGCTTCAACTACTACCTCGGCAACTACCACTCCCGCGTCGCGATCAACTCCGACCTCAAGCAGCACATGACGCACCTGCCGGTGCTGATCGCGCACGAGTCCTACCCGGGCCATCACACCGAGCACTGCCGCAAGGAGGCCGGTCTGGTCGCGGCCGGTCAGGCCGAACAGACCCTGTTCGTGGTGAACACCCCGCAGTGCCTGATGGCCGAGGGCCTCGCCGACCTGGCCCTGGAGTCCATCGTCGGCCCCGGCTGGGGTAAATGGGCGCAGGAGATCTACGCCGACCTCGGCCTGCGTTTCGACGGCGAACGCGCCGAACGGCTTTCGACCGCCTCGGCCGAACTGATCAGCGTCCGCCAGGACGCGGCGCTGTTGCTGCACGATCAGCACCGGAGCCAGGACGAGGTCGCGGAGTTCCTCCAGACTTGGAGCCTCACCACCCCGGAGCGCGCCCGCCAGTCCCTGCGTTTCCTGTCCTCGCCGCTCTGGCGCGCCTACATCTCCACCTATGTGGAGGGTTACCGCCTGCTCGGCGGCTGGCTGAACAAGGCGATCGATGCGGACGACCGTTCGGATCGTTTCCGTCGACTCCTGGACGAACCGCTGACTCCCGGCGCGCTCCGCCGCGCGGCATAACAGTCCTGAAACGCGGAAACCAGCGCCGAGCCCGGCGCATCACTTGTTCTCACGCGCACTGATTTGCTAGCGAAGTCATGCGCGGCGAGAGAACAGGTGCGCGGCTGGAGATTGAGTGCGCGGCGAGAACGGTGCGCGGCGAGCCCGTACCCGCTGCCGGGCAGTGGCAGCGGGTACGGGTGCCCGAGGGCGATGGCGCGGCGTTGTCGTACGGCGCGATCCCCTCCGGTTCGTGCCGGCCGGCTCCGCAGTCGCGTCCGCGCCGGGCGATGGCTCGCGGCGGGCGGAATGCCGGTGCGTTACTGGATGACTGCGCAGCCCTGGCCGGAGGAGATAGTGCAGATGATGGTGGAGAGCTGGCGGAGCAGGGCTTCGAGCGGGTTGGTGGGGACCGAGATCAGGGTGAGCATGACTGGCTCCTCGAGACGGAGTGTGGCCGATTCCATCGGTTAAACCGTGGGAATCGGTGCGTCTCGTTACGTCCCGAGGAGCCCCGAATCAGTGTGCCCCGGGTGGTGGGGGCAGGTTTCGTCAGGCGTCGGTGAAGGTGATGCGCACCGAGATCGGGTCGCTTTCCAGCGCCTTCATGGTCCACTCGGCGGCGGATTCGGGGACGCGGCCCTTGGCGAAGCTGCGGGCGCGGGCGATCACGTCGTCGTCGGGGACGAACGCGGCGGTGCCGGTGTACCAGCGTTTGCCTTGGCGCAGGCGGACATTCGGGTCGGCCACGATATTGCGCGCCCAGCCGGAGCGGCGGCCGTGCTGGGAGATGAGCCAGGCGCCGTGCTCGTCGATCGACACGGTGACCGGAACCCGGCGCGGCTGACCGGTTTTCGCGCCGGTGGTCTCCAGTTCGGCGAGCAGGGCCGAGCGGATGCCGATGCGGTCGAGCAGGCCGACGGCCGGGTTGGCCAGGTAGCGGCCGATCAGGCGTTCGCGGCGGAACTTGCGGACGGCGGCCCTGGTGCTGCGTTCAGTCATCGCGAGACTCCCTGTGGCTCAGCGGTTTCCGCGGAGGATGACGCAGGTGGTGGTGCCGTGCGCGACCAGCCTGCCCTGTTCGTCGACGACGCGGCCCTCCGCGGTCGCGGTGGTGCGGCCGACGTGGATGGTGGTGCCGGTGGCGGTGAGTCGCTGGCCGTCGGTCGGGACCGCGCGGATGTAGTTGACCTTCAGTTCCAGGGTGGAGTAGCCGACGCCCGCGTCGAGGGTGGAGTGCACCGCGCAACCCATCACCGAGTCGAGCAGGGTGGCGCAGATGCCGCCGTGCGTGGTGCCGAGCGGGTTGGCGAAATCGGGGCGGGTGCGCAGCCCGAACACCACCTTGCCCTGCTCGAGCAGGTCCACCTCCATGCCGAGCAGATCGCCGATGAACGGCGGGCGGTCTTGCCGCGTCATGCCGAGGCGGAGCAATTCCAGGCCGGTCAGCTGCGCGAGATCGATCGTGGTTTCCGACATGAATCCGTCCTTTCGGTGAACCGATCGGTCCACATCTGTCATGATTGGAGCATGGACCGATCGGTTCATGCAACAGTGCTGGAGGAGAAGATCCGCGTGGGAGCCATTCGCGCCGCGTTCGTGCCGCCGACAACGGGCGGAATCGCCGCTCGGCCGGCGAGCGGTGGCGTAAGTCACAATGGCGCAGTGCGCTGGCCGACGGGCACGCGGAACTTCGACCGGACAGGGGGTGCTCGATGACCGCAGGTCCACGCGCTCGGCTGATCGAGAGCGCGATCGAACTGGTCCGCGAACAAGGCGTGGCCGGCGCGGGGCTCACCGCGCTGCTCGATCGTGGCAAGGCCTCGCGCAATTCGCTCTATCAGCACTTTCCGGCCGGTAAGAGCGAGCTCGTCGCGACGGCCACCACCATCGCCGGCGCCCGGCTCGCGACCGTGATCGAGAAGATCACCACCTCGCGTCCGCCGCAGCGGTGGTTCGACGCGCTGTTCGGCTGGTGGGTCACCGCGCTGGACGCGAGCTCGTTCCGCACCGGTTGCCCGATCGTCGGCGCCGCGCTCGCCGAGTCCGAGCCCGACGTGCAGGCCGCGGCCGGTGCGGTATTCGCCGACTGGCACGAACGGCTCGGCGCGGGCTTCGCGGCGGCGGGCCTGCCTGCCGAGGAGGCGAAGTCCTTCGCCTCCTTCGTGATCAGCACGCTGGAAGGGGCCATCGTGCAGTCGCGCGCGATGAAATCCACCCAGCCGCTCATCGACGCGCAGCAGCACCTTTCGGTCCTCCTCGACCGGTATCTCCCGCCCGCCGACAGCTAACCGCCCGCACCCCGCGTCGCCTGGTGGATGGCCGGGAGTGCCTGGAACCCCATGCTGAAGAGCACAATGCGGGCCCATAGACTGTGGCGGTGACGCAGACGACGGCCTCGGTCAATACTCAGTCTCTCGGCGAGCTCGATCCGGAGCTCGCCGCCGCGATGGCAGGCGAACTCGCGCGCGAGCGCGACACGCTCGAGATGATCGCCTCGGAGAACTTCGTGCCGCGCGCGGTGTTGCAGGCGCAGGGCAGCGTGCTCACCAACAAGTACGCCGAGGGTTACCCGGGCCGGCGCTACTACGGCGGTTGCGAACACGTCGACGTCGTCGAGACCCTCGCCCGCGATCGCGCCAAGGAACTCTTCGGCGCCGAATTCGCCAACGTGCAGCCGCATTCCGGCGCGCAGGCGAACGCCGCGGTGCTGATGGCGCTGATGAACCCGGGCGACAAGCTGCTCGGCCTCGACCTCGCGCACGGCGGTCACCTGACCCACGGCATGCGGCTGAACTTCTCCGGCAAGCTGTACGAGACGCACTTCTACGGCGTCAGCAAGGAAGACCACCGCATCGACATGGACGAGGTGCGCACCATCGCGCTCGAGGCTCGTCCGAAGGTGATCGTCGCCGGCTGGTCGGCCTACCCGCGGCAGCAGGACTTCGCCGCGTTCCGCGCGATCGCCGACGAGGTCGGCGCCTACCTGTGGGTGGACATGGCGCACTTCGCCGGTCTGGTCGCGGCCGGGCTGCACCCCTCGCCGGTGCCGCACGCGCACGTCGTGTCCTCCACCGTGCACAAGACCCTCGGCGGACCGCGTTCGGGCCTGATCCTGGCCCAGCAGGAATTCGCCAAGAAGCTCAACAGCGCGGTGTTCCCGGGCCAGCAGGGCGGCCCGCTCATGCATGCCATCGCCGCCAAGGCCGTCGCGTTCAAGATCGCCGCGGGCAGTGAGTTCAAGGACCGGCAGGAGCGCACCCTGTCCGGCGCCAAGATCCTGGCCGAGCGCCTCACCGCCGCCGACGTCAAGGGCAAGGGCGTCAGCGTGCTCACCGGCGGCACCGACGTGCACCTGGTGCTCGTCGACCTGCGCAACTCCGAGCTCGACGGCCAGCAGGGCGAGGATCTGCTGCACGAGATCGGAATCACGGTGAACCGCAACGCCGTTCCGTTCGACCCGCGCCCCCCGATGGTCACCTCCGGCCTGCGCATCGGCACCGCCGCCCTGGCCACCCGCGGCTTCGGCGACACCGAGTTCACCGAGGTCGCCGACATCATCGGCACCGCCCTCGCCGGCGGCTCCGACGTCGACACCCTGCGCAACCGAGTCACCAAACTGGCCCAGAGCGTCCCGCTCTACGACGGCCTGGAGGACTGGCGCCTCCTCGGCTGACCAGCCTGATTCACCCGACGGGCTCGCGTATCCGGTCATCCACCGGCGATGCGAGCCCGCGTCGTTTCCGGTCGCCTCTGTAGATCAGCTTCGACGCGCGGATCGCCGCCCTCGCCGGAAGAGTCGTCTGCCCATCATGATCAACGGGACTTGGTGGTGGCGCTACTCGCGAAATGCCTCGGCCATGTCCCGATGGCTAGGGGTGTGGGGCTAGCTGCCCGGTGCTGTGTTTCCTACCGCGTGGTTGTGGCGGTTGGGGGTGTGTGCTGTGGATGTGGGCGCGGTGTTTGTTTGTGTGCGTGTCGTCGTGTGGTGCTGAGGAGTCGTCCCGCTAGTGTTTTCGCGGATTGCGCTCGTCGGATGAGTGTGTGGGTGCAGTCTGGGTTTGTGCGGCTCAGGTAGGGGATTCGACTCGGCGCGGAGGCAACCTGGTGGTCGGCTGGCGGGTGGTCCGGGTGGTCTGTGCGTTGGTGGTGCTGGCTGCGGGGGGTTCGGCGGCGGGGGCGGAAGCGCCGGGGGTTTATGTGTCGGTGGGGGAGTCGAGTGCGGCGGGGCCGTTCATTCCGGATCAGGTCGATCCGCTGGGGTGTTTTCGGTCCGATCACAATTACGCGCATCTGACTGCGGATGCGCTCGGGGTGACGTTGCGTGATCCGGCGTGTTCCGGTGCGAAGATCGCGAATATGTATGTGGCGCAGCCGCTTCCGTTCGGGGCGCCGAATATCCCGCAGATGGATGCGGTGAGCGCGGACGCGACGATCGTATCGGTAGATTTCGGTATCAACGACTATGCCGACGACGGCTGGACCGCCACCGCCCTAGCGCCGAAATTGGCTGCGCTGCTGGATGATATCCACGCGCGTGCACCGCAGGCCGAGGTCTTCGTGATGGGCAAGATCGAGCGTGTGCGTGCGGGTGGCTGTTTCCCGGCGGTGCCGCTGCTGCCGAGCCAGGCCGACCAGATCTATACCGGCGTCGAAGCCGTCAACGCGGTGCTTGCCGCCCAGGCCGCAGCGCACGACGCTACCTTCGTCGACGTGTATCCGGCGAGCATCGGCCATGACGCCTGCGCGCCGGAGGACAGTCGCTGGGCCGAAGGCGTCTTCCCGAACTCACCGGCACAACCGTTGCACGCCAACGCCATCGGCCATCAATACGAAGCACAGATGCTCATCGAGGCGATCCGCCGGAACACCTGAGCACTCAGCCGGTCGGCATCTCGACACCCTTGGCGGCGGCTAGTGCGGCGAGCTTCTCCATATCATCGATGGCCACCGCGACGTACACCTTCAGCCGGCTGTCGTCCTCACGGCGCAGCAGGTATTCATAGTCGCCGTCGGTGAGCAGGGCGCCGTCGCTGTCGTAGAAGTGCCAGCGCACGTGGATCCGGGTCAGGCGGGCGGTGAGGTCGGCCTGCTCGAGCAGGGTGTGACCGACGGAAGCCAGGCCGAGGCTCTGATAGAACGGGTAGGACTTCTTCAGCCCTTCGGCCATCTCCGCGGCGGAGGACAACGTACCGACGAACGCATCGCTGACCATCGTGCCGGGCATGCCCCACTGCGCGACCGAGCGTTCGGCATCGAACGCGGTCAATGAGTCCTGGTATTCGACTAAAAACGACTCGATCTCATCCCGAGTAGTAGTCATGCCGTCAACTTACCCAGACCGGCCGGTACCGACACGGTTCATGTCGAATCCATTCTGGCCCGGGCGCGGGCGATCGACTCGTCGAGATAGCGGACGAGGTCGGCGCTGGTGCCGGGGCGGATCATCAGGGCGCGGTTGGCGGGAACCTCGTAGTAGCGGCCGTCGGCCGTGGTGTCGATCCAGCGCAGGCGGCCGGTGCGCAACGGTTCGGCGTTGCGCGGACCGAGCAGGACGGCGGCGATACCGCGGGTGCCGCAGGGTTGGCGCCAGAAGCGGCGGTAGCGATCCTTGACCTCGCTGGCCGGGGCGCTGCCGAACAGGTCGGGGCGCTCGTCGTTGAGATCGTCCAGCAGGAACGACTTTTCACCGGTGGTGCCGGCCGGGGTATCGGGCAGCAGCCGCACCAGTTCGGTGGCCAGCTGGTCTATCCGACAGCGGCGCAGCTGAACTCGGCCGCCGGTGGGTGCAGGTGTCTGCTCGGCGATCACGCCCGCGCCGCCGCGGGTGGCACAGCCGATCGCCCTCAGCTCGACACCGTCGCGGGTGTTGTCATGACCGAAAAGCTCGATGCGCCAATCGGGCCGGGCAAGCACGGTGATGGTGCGCGATAGCGGGACGCGCTCCGGCCGGGCCAGCTCCTCGCGGAATTGCTGCTGGTAGATCTGGTATTCGCGCAGACCGGGAAAGCGGCTGGTGAAGCGGAACGGAAACGGCAGTCGATCGAGACCGGTGCCGAACCAGGCCGCCGCGAACTGCTCCGCCGACAGCGACCACTGCGCCGTCATTTTTCTCCGAGGACCGGCGGCACGGTCTTTTCCACCTCGCCCAGTAGTTCCTTGGCGTGCTCCTCGGTGCGCAGAAAACCGGGGGACTTGTGTTCGCCGTCGTCTTCACCTCGACTGCGGGCGCCGTGCGGGAACATGCCGGGGTAGCCGGACGTGCCCATCGCGCCGGTTCGACCGGGAGCGGCGGCCGGCTGGGCTGCCGCGGCGACGGGGGCGGTGGCGGGCACCGGCGGTCGCGAGGTGCCTTGGCGGGCTTCGCTGTTCGGGCTCGCCGAGGTGTTCGGGGTGGCCGAGGTATTCGGGTGACCGCTGGTGGTCGGAGCGCCGGATCTGCTCGGTGTCCCGTTGGCCGATGCGGGGGTGACGGTCGCCGACGGCAGCGTCGTAGTGGGGATCGCCGTGGTGATCGGGCTGGCCGAGAACGGCGAGGAGGTGGTGGTCGGGGACTTCGGTGTGGTTGCCGCCGTGGTCGTAGCGGCGGGGGTGGTCGACGGATCGTTGGTCTTGTCCGTCGAAACAGACTGCGGAGCAGTGTCTTCCGGCTTCGCTTCGGTCTCCGAGGCACCGGTGTCCGACGCCTTGTCCGACGTGCCCGCCTTGTCGGTCGGTGCTTGCTTGCTGGAATCCTCGGTGCTGGAACTGCTGTGGTCCGGAGTCTTCGCCGGGCCGGGGCTCGTACCCGGATCGACGCTGCTGTCACCGCCCGGCGGGGTCACCGAGATCGGGCTGATCGGCGGCGGCAGCGTCGGAATGGCGGGGGCGGTGGTGCAGTAGGGCTGGATGTACTGCGTGGTCATGTCGTCGCGGGCCTGCCCCTCGCTGGAGTTACGCAGTTCCGGCCCACGCGGATTGGTCGAGGTGTCCACCACGTCGGGCACCGACAGCTTGAACTTCGCCGCCGCGCTCGCCGCCTGCGACAACGGCGTGGTCTGCGCGTTCAGCGTGTCCCCGAACTCGCCGACCTGCGTCGCGTAGTCGCGGATGCCGCGCACCGCACTGTCGGCCGCCGCGCCCTCCCAATGCTGTTCGATCGCCTGCTTGATGGCGGTCTCGAATTGGTGCCCGGCATCCGTCACCGCCGTCGCGATCTTCGACCAGGCGTCGAACGCGCTGTCCAGCCCGTCCGGGTTCATCTCGTCGGCCGCCTGCTTGATCTCGGCGTGAGTAAAGCTTTGCGCGTTCTCGGGATTGGTGATCGCGCGGCCGTCGGTCTGTTTCATGATCGCTCCCCCGTAGGGTTTGGTTCAGCTGCCCGCCGGCAGCAGTGGTGCGACTGCTTGGGCGATTTCGGTGGCGACGTCGCAGGCGGGAAGACTCTTGCTCGCCTGTGTCTGCGGAACGTTGGTCAGGACATACAGTGAGCCGGACCGCATCTCGATGTTGATCGAGCAGCCGCCGGGGACATCGGGTCGCGCTTCGTAGCGCACCGCTTTGCGGGTACCCGCCGGGACCTCCACTGCGGCCGGGAATTTCTCTTGTACCTGCGGGAGGGTGCTGTTGGTCGTCTCGATGACGAAGCCGTAGCCCGCCTTGGCGACATAGCGGCAGCCTTTCCAGACGATGCCACTCGCGCTGTCCTGCTTGGGTTCCGGCGGTTTCGCGTCCCATCGGTGCTGGCTCAAGAACTGCGGCGTCAGTGCCGTACAGGGGTCGAATGCCGTGGGCTGGTTGGACCCGGTCGATGCGCTCGAAGCGGCCGCGGACGAGGTCGGCGAGGTGCCCGGTGTCGGTGTGCCCGCGCCCTTTTCCTCGCCGCAGCCGGCCAGGAGCAGCAACCCCGCCGCCGCTGCCGCGAAACCTATTCGCGGAGTGACTGTTCCGCCGGCCCCGAGGTTCATACGCTGAGCTCCCGCAGTTTGGCGGCGAACCCGGCGTCGGTGCGGACGTAGGTATCGCGGATGGCCGTGAACATGGCCTGGATCTCCTGCGCGACCGCGATGTAGTCGGTGATGGTGTCGAAGGCGTTGTTCGGGCCGCCGAATGCCTTCTCGCGGAACAGGGTGACCAGTTCGATCGCCGACGACAGCCGGGGATTCGCTTCGCCCAGGCCCCAATACGATCGCTCACCGAGTTCGCGGGCGTCGGTCTGTACCGCCACGAGCGAGTCGATCAGGTCCTGACACGCCTTGTCGATATCCACGAACCCCTGCGGATCCATCCGCACCTTCAACGCCCCGGACTTCGCATCCTCGATGTACCCGGGAAACGGGCTGTCCACCGCCATCACCGTCCCCTTTCATGAGTGCCTCTGACCCTATAGACGCGCCCCGCCCCGCTTCGGTTCCATCGAAACACAGCGAATTCTCCGGTGCGAGCACATCGGCGGATCGCCCCCGCATACCGGTCGGCCTCGAACCGGTGCGCGGGGCCGAAAATCCCGCGCGGCCAACGGTTTCAGTTGATCTCGGTCGGGCCGACCAGGGCCGGGTAATCCTGCAGGTCGATGTCGTTGGCGGCCTTGTCCGCGTACTTCATCATCAAGGTGAACATCCGCGATCCGAGGAACCAGTTGCGCATCTTGATGCCGTACCCGGTCTTCGGCGCGAGGAACCTTCCAGCGTTGCTGTTTCCCATGATCTTCGCGTACCCCTGCATGATCTCGTTGTAGCGCGCGAAGGCCACGGTGTAGTCGCCGTCGGCGACGGCGAGTTCACCCGCGATGACGTACGCGCCGACCACCGCGAGCCCAGTGCCGAAGCCCGCCAAGGTGTTTCCGTACGCCGAGTCGCCGACCAGCGCGACCCGGCCTTTGGTGTAGGCGCCCTGCATCCGCACCTGGCTGATCGAATCGAGGTAGAAGTCGTTGAAATCGGCTATCTCGCTGAGCATCCGGGGAACGTCCCAGTTCACGTCGGCGTAGACCTCCTCGACGATGCGCCGCTGGGTCGCGGTGTCGTCGCGGGAGTAGTCGAGCTCGGGGGACATGAACATGTACAGCTGCTGTGCCTTCGACCCGCCGCTGATGGCGAGCTTGCCGGGCGCGTTGTGGCCGTAGGCGGTGACCCGTTCGCGCGGTCCGGTGGCGTCCTTGCTCCACGGGCTGGCGCCGGCCACGCAGTAGTAGTGGCCCAGGTATTTGACGAAGTCCTTTTCCGGCCCGAAGGTCAGCTTGCGCACCCGGGAGTGGATGCCGTCGGCGCCGAAGACCAGGTCGAAGGTGCGCGCCGGGCCGTGTTCGAACTCGACGTACACGCCGTCGGACAGTTCGGTGAGGGCGCTGATCGAATCGCCGAACAGGTACTCGCAGTGCTCGGCGGTGCGCTTGTACATGATCTCGGCCAGGTCGCCGCGCAGGATCTCCACGTCGCCGCCGGTGAAGTCGCCGGACATCACGGCCAGATGCTTGCCGTTCTCGTCGACGAAGACGGTGTCGGTGGTCCCGGTCCGGCGCTCCTTGATGTCTTCCAGGATGCCCATCCGCTCGAGCACGGTGAAGTGGGTCTTGCCCTTGAAGTCGATGGCCTGGCCGCCCGGGCGCAGGCCGGGGGCGCGCTCGACGACGGTGACGTCGAAGCCGTAGCGGTTCAGCCAATAAGCGAGGGCCGGGCCCGCGATGCTGGCGCCGGAGATGAGAACGGACTGGTTGCGCATGGTGACTCCTGTAGTCTTGATTAGCGTCCTTTGGAAACTGTTTCCGCCGGACACGACTCAGCGTATGGTAGACACAGTTTCAAGTCAAGCCGTTCTCCGGAAGGATTTGCGCATGCCGACACCGACCACCGTTCAGCTGCTGTGGGGGACCCAGCCGCGACCCAAGCGGGGCCCGAAGCCCGCCCTCTCACTGGAGGGGATCGTGGCCGAGGCGATCACGCTCGCCGACGCCGAAGGATTGGCGAACCTGTCGATGCAACGATTGGCGGAAAGCCTCGGCTTCACCAAGATGTCGCTGTACCGGTACGTGCCGGCCAAGGAGCACCTGACCGCGCTGATGCTCGATGCCGCGATGGGCACGCCGCCGGATACCGCTGCACTACAGGGGGATTCGGAATCATGGCGAGCCGGGATCCGGCTCTGGGCGGAGTCGATCTATCAGTGCTATTGCGACCATCCGTGGGCCATGGAGCTCACCGTCGGCGCCCGCCCCTTCGGCCCGAACGAGCTGGGCTGGACGGAGAGCGCGCTGGTCGCGCTCAGCGCCACCGGCCTGACCGGCCCGGAAAAGCTGGACACCATCGTCCTGGTGAACGGCCACGCGCGCAGCCTGGCGCAACAGACGCACAGCCTGGGCGAGGACCCGACGGTGCAGTTCGCCGAGCAGTTCACCGAGATGATGACCGAGGCGGGCGATCGTTACCCGCAGGTCGTCGCCGCGTTCGCCGAGGAGGCGGCGGCGGCCGATTCGGCAGGCACGAACGACGCCCTGAACTTCGGCATCGAACGCGTCCTCGACGGTTTGGCCGTCTTGATCGCGCGACGGGCGGGCAGGTGAGCGGTCGCGCACGCCGGGCCTGCCGCAGCGCCCGACTTCGGCCTATCGTCGGACCATGACCCAGGACTTGGAACTTCAGCAGGACGCGATCACCACGGTGCGGAAGTTCTTCGCCGCGCTCGAACACGGCCCGGTCTCGGATGCGCTGGACTTGCTGCACCCGGATGTGGTGTGGAAGAACACCTCGCTACCCGATCTCGGCGGCGGCTTGGCGCGCAAAGTGCTGCTCGGCTTGGACAAGGACGCGTTCGGTTTCGGGGTGGAGATGCACCACATCGCCGCCGACGGCAACATCGTGCTCACCGACCGCACCGACATCCTGCGCTTCGGCCCGGTGCGGATCGCGTTCTGGGTGACCGGCACCTTCGAACTGCGCGACGGCCGGATCATCCTGTGGCACGACCACTTCAGCTGGGAGAACTTCCTGCGCGGCACCGCCGTCGGCCTCTTCCGCGCCGTGTTGCCGCGCGGCTGAACAAGGGCGCGCGCCAGCCTCAGTGCTGAGTCCGCTGTTGTTCCAGAAATTTTCGCCAGCGTTCGGCGGATTCGATCATGTCGCGGCCGACGAAGTCGAGGAACTGGCTCGTGTACTGCGCGCGGCGGCCCGCCGGAGTGCCGATGCCGAATGCCGCGGCGCCGAGCCGGGCGGTCTCGGCCAGATCGTGGACCTGTCGCGCGCTGACCGATGTCGCATGCATCCACACGTTGTCGTCGACGGTGTAGCGATCCCGGCGGCCCTCGCGTTCGCGCTGAATCAGGCCCTGGTCCTCGAGCATGCCGACGGCGGCGGAGATGGTGGCTGGACTGACCCGAAGTCGCTGGGCCAGTTCGGCGGCGGTGAGGCTGCCGCTGTCGGTGGTGTACAGGCAGGCCAGGGCTGCGGCCGCGGTGCGGGGGACACCGGTCCTGGTGATCTGCGCGACGAACCGGGTGAAGAATTCCTCGATCGCCGGATCGGCTGTGGCCCCGGTGTTTTCGGTCGCTGATTCGGGCGACCTAGGTCTGCGGGCGCGGTGCGCGGTCGCCTTGTGCGCGCGCCCGGGGTGGTAGCGGCTCGGGCCGCCGTTGCGGATGACCTCCCGGCTGACGGTGGAGGTCGGCCGGCCGAGCCGGCGGGCGATCTCGGCGTATCCGAGTCCCGCTGCGAGACCATTCGCGATCTGTTCGCGATCGAATCCGGTCAGCCTGCCACCCGGCATGAGATCGCCCCCTGGAGATAGCGTGATTCGTCGCGAACCGCAGATCCAGTATTGCGCTCAGCCGCACACCATTGCAACGGCGCCAGCGCTGGATTGCATTCATCGGCAGGACTATTGCAATTCAAATATGGCCTGCAACAGGCTATTTGGTCGGGATTGCAGTTTTGATCGTTGAGGAGGCTTTGAGCGCGACGTAGCGTTCGGGTAAATCCGAATAAAGATCGAAGCAGGAATTATGCCGAATCAGCCACTCTCCGAAGCCGTCGAACTCCCCACCGCTCGCGCGTCCGGTTGCCCCTTCGACCCGCCCGCGGAACTGGCCACTTTGCCTCCGCTCGTCCGCATGAAGTTCCCCGACGGCCACCGCGGCTGGCTCGCCACCGGGCACGCGACCGTCCGCGCGATCCTCGCCGACCCGCGCTTCAGCGTGCGCTACGAGCTGGGCCACAACCCGATCGCCGATCTGGGCCCGATGCCGCCCGCACCGCCCGGCGACATGCTCGGCGTCGACCCGCCGCAGCACACCCGCTACCGAAAGTTGTTGGCAGGCAAGTTCACCGTGCGCCGGATGGCCGTGCTCACCGAGCGCGTGGAGCAGATCACCACCGAGCACCTGGACGCGATGGCGCGCACCGGCGGGCCGGTCGACCTGGTCGACGCGTTCGCCTTCCCGATCCCCGCGCTGACCATCTGCGAGCTGCTCGGCGTCCCCGCCGCCGAGCGCGATCGATTCCGCCGGTACGTCGAGGTGGCCAACGACAACAACTCGACCGGGGCCGACCGATCGGCGGCGTTCGCGGCGGTCGAGCAGCACATCCACACCTTGGCGGTGGCCAAGCGCGCCGAACCGGCCGACGACCTGCTCAGCGATCTCACCGACTCCGACCTCAGCGAGGACGAACTGGCCGGCGTCGGCGCCCTGCTGCTCGGCGCGGGCCTGGACACCACGGCGAACATGCTGGCGCTGGGCACCTTCGCGCTGCTGTCCCACCCCGCCCAACTCGCCGAACTACGCGCTCGGCCCGAACTAGCCGACCAGACCGTCGAAGAGCTCATGCGCTATTTGAGCATCGTGCCGACCACGTCGCGGACGGCCTTGGCGGACGTCGAGCTGGACGGGCAGGCGATCAAAGCGGGGGAGACGGTCGCGCTATCGATCCAGGGAGCCAACCGTGACCCGGCCAAGTTCGACGAGCCCGATGCCTTCGACATCCAGCGCAGCGCCGTCGGACATGTCGGCTTCGGTCACGGCGTCCACCAGTGCCTCGGTCAGCAACTTGCCCGCGTCGAGATGCGAGTCGCACTGCCCGCCTTGGTGAATCGCTTCCCGACGCTGCGGCTCGCCGTCCCCGCCCAGGACATCCCGCTGCGCCACGACATGGACGTCTATGGGGTGCACCGGCTCCCGGTCACCTGGTAGGCGGGCGCGATGAAGATCTCCGCCGACCGGCGCCGCTGCATCGGTGCGGGGATGTGCGTCCTGCTCGCGTCCGGCGCTCAGCTGTGCTCGGTCAGGTACTCCAGGTAGAACGGCCGCAGCACCTCGGCGATCTCGCCGTCACCCGCGTGGATGTAGTCGTCGAGCATCGGCAGCACGTACTTGATGTCCGCCTCGCTCTCCCCGAGGTTGCCCGCGGCGGCCTCGGCCGCCGGGATCGAGGTGAGCAGCCGCCACAGGAACTTCACGTCCCCGTGCCGCACGGCCGTCTTCACCGCCCGATCGTGCAGTTCCTTGGACGACAGCTTCTCCAGGTCCTCGTTACCGGCCATACAGGCGACTCTAACCGGCCCCGCCGACGGCCCGCGCCGACCCGGGCATTCGGGTCGGCGAGTGAGGTTAACGACAAATTCACGGACACGCCTACCTGTGCGGGAGCGAGGAAGCGTAGTTCGACGGTAGCGTCGATGGTGCGGGCCGCGGCGGTGTGGCTCGTACGGGAGGTCCTGACCGTGACTGAGCTGATCAGTACGAGGGGGCCGGCACCCGGCCCTCGTGGCATCTGACGGCAACGTCAGGTCCCATCAGGACGGACCGGTCCAGCGAGATCGTTCGTGCGGGTGCCGCGCGGACAAAGAGGAGCCCACCGTGACTGCTTCACGCTCCGTTCCCGCTCCCTCGGCGCAATCCCGTTCCGCGAAAGGCGGAACCGCCGCGAAGGGGGCACACCCCTCGCATTCCCCGGCCGATACCTTTGTCATCGACACTTCGGTCCTTTTGTCCGATCCCTGGGCGTTCACCCGGTTCGGCGAACACGACGTCGTGCTACCGCTGGTGGTCATCAGCGAACTCGAAGGCAAACGGCATCACCATGAATTGGGCTGGTTCGCGCGGGAAGCCCTGCGCAACCTGGACGATCTTCGCCTGCAGCACGGCAGGCTGGATCAGCAGGTGCCGATCGGCACCGAGGGTGGAACGCTGCAGGTGGAACTGAACCACACCGATCCCGCGGTCCTTCCGGTCGGATTCCGCACCGACACCAATGATTCCCGAATCCTGGCCTGTGCACTCAATCTGGCGGCCGAGGGCCGTCAGGTGGTGCTCGTGTCCAAGGACATTCCGCTGCGGGTCAAAGCGAGTGCGGTGGGCTTGCAAGCCGACGAATACCACGCACAGGACGTCGTTACTTCCGGCTGGTCCGGAATGGTGGAACTCGACGTCAGCACGGCGCAGATCGACCAGCTCTACTCCGATTCCGTCCTCGATATCGATGACGCCCGGGAACTGCCCTGCCATACCGGAATCCGGTTGTTGGGCAGTAGCTCCAGCGCACTCGGCCGGGTCACCCCGGACAAGCGGGTGCAGCTGGTGCGTGAACGCGAGGCGTTCGGCCTGCACGGCCGCTCCGCCGAGCAGCGGATCGCGCTCGATCTGCTGCTGGACGAGAGCATCGGCATCGTCTCGCTCGGCGGCCGGGCGGGCACCGGCAAGTCCGCGCTCGCGCTGACCGCGGGCCTGGAGGCGGTGCTGGAGCGGCGAACTCAGCGAAAGGTGGTTGTTTTTCGTCCGCTCTACGCGGTCGGCGGCCAGGAGCTCGGCTACCTGCCGGGTAGCGAGAGCGAGAAGATGGGCCCGTGGGCCCAGGCGGTCTTCGACACGCTCGACGGGCTGGCCAGTCGCGAGGTGATGGAGGAGGTGCTCGCCCGCGACATGCTGGAGGTGTTGCCGCTCACCCACATTCGCGGACGGTCGTTGCACGACTCGTTCGTGATCGTGGACGAGGCCCAGTCGCTGGAACGCAATGTGCTGCTGACGGTGCTCAGCCGACTCGGCACCGGCTCGCGGGTGGTGCTCACTCACGATGTGGCGCAACGGGACAACCTGCGCGTCGGCCGGCACGACGGCGTGGCCGCGGTGATCGAGAAGCTCAAGGGTCACCCGTTGTTTGCTCACATCACGCTGACCCGCAGTGAGCGTTCGCCGATCGCGGCGCTCGTGACCGAGATGCTGGAGGAGTACGGCCCCAACGCCTGAGTTGGGCGGTGTGTTTCCGCTCACAGTCGCCGGGTAATATCCCTGCGATAGCTGTTCGGTATGACCCGGCGTGTCCCTGGTGGATTCGCCGGGTCATTGCTGAACATCGGCCTAGGCTGCCAGCGGCGTCACCGAGTCGGCGACGTCCTCGGTAGCCACTTTCGAGAGGATGGAAATGCACCACTTCGCTCGACGAACGGCTGGATACACTGCCCTGCTCGCCGCAGCAGGCCTGATCGTCGCCGGCTGCAGCAAGGACGACGACAAGAACGACAACAACGCGGCAGCGTCCATCACCACCACCACGGCCGCGATGCAGCACGGCGAGGAGCACGCCTCGGGTGCCGCGGAAGAGACCAAGATCGCCACACAGCGCGGTGACCTCACGGTCTCCGGTGCGATCTTCGACAAGTACGTGCAGTCCGGCGGTCCGGCCGGCGCGCTCGGCGCTCCGCTGGAGGCGCAGGAGTCCGGTCCGGAGGACGGCAAATACCAGGACTTCGTCGGCGGCACGGTGTACAAGGCCAAGGACGGCGAAGCGCACATCGTCTGGGGCGAGATCCGCAAGGCGTGGGAGGACAACGGCGGCGCCATGGGCAAGCTCGGCTACCCGACCAGCGACGAGAAGGACATCGCAGGCGGCAAGGAGAGCGACTTCTCCGGCGGCACCATCACCTGGGTCGACGGCAAGACCACGGTCACCCCGAAGCAGTAGTCGGTGCGGCGTCCGGGACGCCCCGAGCGGTCCCGGACGCCCGTCCAGTCTCATTCCAAAAATCCCCGTATCACGGGCTCAACCGCTAGGTTGTCTAGGTGCAAACTCTCTTGACCGATCGCGAGTTGCTCGAATCCCTCGCGCTGGACGTGGAATCCATTCTGCGCCGTCACATCGACGCCGCCGACGGATGGCAGCCGCACGATTTCGTGCCGTGGGACGACGGCCGTAACTTCGCGTTCCTGCACGGCACCGACTGGGCGCCGGAGCAGTCCGAGCTGAGCGACGTCGCCAAGCTCGCCCTGACGGTCAGCGTGCTGATCGCGGACAACCTGCCCTCGTATCACCGCGAGCTCGGCAAGTATCTGCGCACCGGCGCCTGGTGGCGCTGGGTCGGCCGGTGGACCGCCGAGGAGAACCGCCACGAGATCCTGATCCGCAACTTCCTCATGACGACCAGGTCGGTGGACCCGGTCGCGCTGGAGCGGATGCGGATGGACAACATGACCACCGGCTTCCGCCGCCCCGGCATGCACCTGCTCGACGTGCTGGCCGCCTGCGCGTTCGAGGAGATCGCCGCCGCGATCCGGCATCGCAACACCGCCGCGCTCGACGAGAGCCCGATGGTCACCGCGATCGCCGAACGCATCGCGATCGACGACGAGATGCAGGCGGTCGTGTTCGCCGAGCTGGTCGAGGCGGGCCTGAACGTGGCGCCGGATCAGGCGATGCGGGCCATTGCCGACCAGGTGGCCGGTTTCACCGTGCCGTCGGTGACGCTCGCCGACGGGCGCAACAGCGACGACGTGCTCGCCGAGGCCGGGATCTACGATCCGGCCAAGCAGGACGAGCTGGTGTTCAAGCCGCTGCTGCAGCGGTGGAACGTCTTCACCCGGACCGATCTCGGTGAAGCGGGCGAAAAGGCGCGCGAAGAACTCGCGTACCTGCGCTGAATTACTCCCGGTCGGCGCGTGGTTTTACCGCGCCGGCCGGTTTTCTTTCTTGCGCCGCGAAATGTGATGAAACACACGTGGCATTGCTCGCGATTAGCTGAGTACATCCGCAATGCGCGGACGCAAGAAAGGAAAGAATCAATGATCCTCTCAGCAATTGTCTCGGGCCTCGTCGCACTGGTGACTCTTGGCGCAGGTGCCTTCCTTACGGCACTCGGCATCTTTTTGTGATGCCCTGCGCGGGTACGTCTACTTCGGCTGACCTACCCGCGCATACGCTTGTTCGGGCGTCACGCTGGACCATGAGGGTATTCAACGTGGCGCCCGACACGGCGTCGAAAGTCCCTGTTACTTAGTATCTTCCACCTTCGCCATCGACAGCACATCCAATCGCCGGTCGAGTTCTTCCTCGGTGAGTTTCTCGTCGAGCAGACCACGATCGATAACCGTCTGGCGAATTGTCTTCTTCTGCTTCAGCGCTTCCTTGGCGACCGCGGCGGCTTCTTCATAACCGATTGCCGAATTCAGCGGCGTCACAATGGACGGCGACGATTCCGCCAAGGTGCGCAGATGATCCACATTGGCGACCAGACCGTGCACACACCGGTCGGCGAAGAGCCGGGAAACATTGGCCAGCAAGCGAATCGACTCGAGCAGATTGCGCGCCATCACCGGGATATAGACATTCAGCTCGAACGCGCCGTTCGCCCCGCCGAACGCGACCGCCGCGTCATTACCGATTACCTGCGCCGCCACCTGCGTGACCGCCTCCGGCAGAACGGGATTGACTTTGCCGGGCATGATCGAACTGCCGGGCTGCAGATCCGGCAGCTGAAGCTCGCCCAGACCGGTCAGCGGCCCCGATCCCATCCACCGAATGTCGTTGGCGATCTTGGTGAGACTCACCGCGACCGTGCGCACCGCGCCCGACGCCTCGACCAGCCCGTCCCGCGCAGCCTGCGCCTCGAAGTGATCCGCAGCCTCGCGCAGCGCGTCCAGCCCGGTCGAACGGACCAGCTCCGCAACGACCTTCCCGCCGAAACCGGCGGGCGCGTTGAGCCCGGTGCCGACCGCGGTGCCGCCGATCGGCAGCTCGCCGAGCCGCGGCAGCGTCGCCAGCAGCCGCTCGATGCCCGCCGCGATCTGCCTGGTGTAGCCGCCGAACTCCTGACCGAGCGTGACCGGCACCGCGTCCATCAGATGGGTGCGGCCCGACTTGACCACCGTCCGCCACTCGGTCGCCTTGTCCAGCAGGGCGAGCCGCAGGTGATCCAGCGCGGGCACCAGATCGGTGATGACCGCCTCGGTGGCCGCCAGGTGCACGGCGGTGGGGAAGGTGTCGTTGGACGACTGGGACATGTTCACGTCGTCGTTCGGGTGCACGGTGACGCCGTTCGCCTTGGCGATCGAGGCGATCACCTCGTTGGCGTTCATGTTCGAGCTGGTGCCCGAGCCGGTCTGGAACACATCGATCGGGAACTGCGCGTCGTGCTTGCCCGCGGCGATCTCGTTCGCCGCGGCGATGATGGCGTCGGCCTTGGCCGGATCGAGCAGTCCGAGATCTCGATTCACCTTGGCGCAGGCGGCTTTCAGCAGGCCGAGCGCGCGGATCTGCGCGCGCTCCAGGCCGCGGCCGCTGATCGGGAAGTTCTCCACGGCCCGCTGGGTCTGCGCGCGCCAGAGTGCGTCCACCGGAACCCGGACCTCGCCCATGGTGTCGTGCTCGATGCGGTACTGCTGCGTCTCCTCGGTCATGATTTCGACCCTATGCCGCACCAAGCGGCCGTGGGGCTGCCACGCCTGTAGTGATTCGCACATGCGGCAGCCGGAATAAGAAAGACGCGCAGGCGGGCAGGCCTGCGCGTCTTTCACGGGTCGATGCCGGGTCAGGGCAGCGGCGGCACCGCGTGCTCGTCGCCGATGAAGTCGACCGAGGAGTACTCGCGCAGCTTGGTCAGGCGGTGGTAGGCGTCGATCATCCGGACGGTGCCGGACTTGGAGCGCATCACGATCGACTGGGTAGAGGCGCCGCCGCCGTAGTAGCGGACGCCGCGCAGCAGGTCGCCGTCGGTGACGCCGGTCGCGCAGAAGAAGACATTGTCGCCGGCGACCAGGTCCTCGGTGGTGAGCACCCGATCGAGATCGTGGCCCGCGTCGATCGCCTTCTGCCGCTCGTCGTCGTCGGTCGGGGCCAGCATGCCCTGGAGTTCGCCGCCCATACAGCGCATCGCGGCGGCCGCGATGATGCCCTCGGGGGTGCCGCCGACGCCGACCAGGATGTCGGTGCCCGAATCGGGGCGGGCCGCGGCGATGGCGCCCGCGACGTCGCCGTCGGAGATCAGCCGGATGCGCGCGCCCGCGTCACGGACCTCCTGGATCAGCCCGGCGTGCCTGGGCCGGTCCAGGATGCAGACGGTCAGGTCCGACTTCGACAGGCTCTTGGCCTTGGCCACCCGACGGATGTTCTCGCCGATCGGGACGGAGATATCGATCACGTCCGCGGCGTCCGGGCCGACCGCGATCTTGCTCATGTAGAACACCGCGGACGGGTCGAACATCGCGCCGCGCTGGGCCACCGCGAGCACCGCGATGGCGCCCGGCGAACCCTTCGACATCAGCGTGGTGCCGTCGACCGGGTCGACCGCGAAGTCGACCTCGGGACCGGTGCCGTCACCGACCAGCTCGCCGTTGAACAGCATGGGCGCCTCGTCCTTCTCGCCCTCGCCGATGACCACGATGCCGCGCATGGACACCGAGTTCACCAGCTGCCGCATCGCGTCCACCGCGGCGCCGTCGCCCCCCTCTTTGTCGCCGCGGCCGACCCACCGGCCCGCGGCCATCGCACCGGCCTCGGTGACGCGGACCAGCTCCAGTGCGAGGTTGCGGTCCGGCGCCTCGCGGCGGCTCGGTGTCGGGGAAGATGCCGTCATTGCGGGGTGCCTCCTGTGCGTCGGTACGTACCGGACGATTGTCTCACTCCGACTGAGACGGGCGTACACCCTGCACGCCCCAGCGGGGTGCGAGCTCGAGCACCCGACCCACGAGTGGATACTGAGTGCGTGTCCCCACAAAAGCCACGCATCATGAACGACTACCGGGATCTGTTCTGGTCACTGATTCCGCTCGTGCTGATCGCCGTGGTTTTCGCCGGCCTGGCCAGCCAATGCAGTTTCGCCGCAAAGGGTCCGACGCAGGGGCAGATTCCCCACTTCGACGTGAAGGCGGCGTTGACCTCCGACGCGCGCAGCCTGCCGTTCCCCATCCGGAACCCGGCCGTGCCCTCGGACTGGACGCCCAACTCCGGCAGCCGCGAATCGATCAGCGGCACCGGCGGCGGCCCGATCAGCACTGTCGGCTATATCACTGGCCACGGCTCCTACATGCGCTTCAGCCAGAGCAACGCGACCGAGGAATCGATGTCGCGGTTCGTCCTCGGCTCCCGCTACGCCACCGGCACCGAGCAGGTCGGCGACCAGAAGTGGATCGTCTACTCCGAGCCCGGCTCGGAATCGGCCTGGATCGCCGACCTCGGCCAGTCCCGGGCGCTGATCACCGGCGCCGGGCAGCGCGACTCGTTCGTCACGCTGGCCCAGGCGATCGCGGCGGCCCAGCCGATCAGCAAGCCCTGACCCCGGTGCGCGTCGGCCCTGATGACTGGGGTCGTGCGCGCCGGACGGAGTCGTCGAATACTGCTTGTGGGCAGGGATTTCGGACGAACTCGGACAGAGCTGATGAAGAAGACCATTGCGGGGCTCGCGGTCACCGCCATGCTGGTGGCACCGGCCACCACTGCGACCGCCACACCGATCGACCAGGCGACGACCTCGACGCTCGTCGCCGACAGCGGCTCCGCCTCGGCGGGCGACTACCTGTGCAAGCTGCTGCGGATGTTGCGCGCAGGCTGGGTCGACAGCTCGGGCGGCGGCCCGGCCTGCACCTTTCCCTAGCGGTGGCTGACCACGTTGACGATGGTGCCGCTGGGATCGCGGGCGAAGAAGCGGCGCACGCCCCACTCCTCGTCGGTCAGCGGATAGACGATGTCGGCGCCCGCGGCGGTCATCGTCGCGTGCACGGCATCGACATCCTCGACCTCGACGCTCATGTTCGGCTGTAGCTTCTCCGCACCCGGTCCGACCAGCAGCACCTGTGCGGTGGGGTTGGACGGGGAGACCATGGTGACGACCCAGCCGAGATCCATCGCCTCCTCGAAGCCGAGCTGCTTGTAGAACTCGCGGCTGCGCTCGGTATCGGTGGTGCGGATGTCCGGCGTGGCCCGGCGGATCGTCATTTGCCGTCCTCGAGGTCGGTGCGCGACAACGCGTCCTCGACGCGCTTCCTGGCCCCGGCCAGGTGTTCCTCGCAGCGGTTGGCCAGCGCCTCGCCGCGCTCCCACAGGGCCAGCGACTCGTCCAGGTCGAGACCGCCCTGCTCGAGCATCTTCACCACGTTGACCAGTTCGTCACGGGCACGCTCGTAGCCGAAGGCGGCGATCTCGGCCATTTCGGTCTCGGGCTCGGCCAAGGTCAGCTCCTCCTGGTTTCGGTGTCTTCGGTGGATCGCGGGCCGAGCGACTGGGTGCCGAGCGCGGCCGCGGTGACCGCGCCGTCGGCGACCCGGATGCGCAGCTGGCTGCCCGCGGGCGCGTCCTCGATCGTGCGCACCACGTGCCGCTCGGGACCGGCGACGCGCTGCACGACAGCGTAGCCACGGGCGAGGGTGGCGGCCGGGCCCACCGCGGTCAGCTTCTCCCGCAGGTGCCTGGTCGCGGTGGCCTCCGTGCGGATGAACTGCTCCGCGCTGCGCCGGGTCGAGGCGCGCAGCCGTTCGATTTCCTCACGGCGACGGTCGATTTCGCGCAACGGATCGGCGAGCACGGGCCGCGAACGCAACTGGGTCAGCGCGCGGGTTTCCCGGTCGACCCAGCCGCGCAACGCGGCGGCGGCGCGGGCGCGCAGGTCGTGCACCCCGGCCAGCTCGGCGGCGGCATCGGGGACAACGCGTTTCGCGGCGTCGGTCGGGGTGGCGGCGCGCAGGTCGGCGACCAGATCGCTGAGCGGGTTGTCCGGCTCGTGGCCGATCGCGCTCACGATGGGAGTCGTCGCGGCGACGATGGCCCGGCACAGCGCCTCGTCGGAGAACGGCAGCAGATCCTCGACGCTGCCGCCGCCGCGGGCGAGCACGATCACCTCGACGGCCGGGTCGCGGTCGAGCTGGGCGAGCGCCTCCAGCATCTGCGGCACCGCGCTCGGTCCCTGCACCGCGGTGTTGCGGATCTCGAAACGTACTGCGGGCCAGCGATTCCGGGCCACGGTCAGCACGTCGCGCTCGGCGGCGCCGGCCCGGCCGGTGATCAGGCCGATGGTCTTGGGCAGGAACGGGATCGGCCGCTTGAGCCGCGGATCGAAGAGTCCCTCGGCGGCCAGCAGGGCCTTGAGCCGCTCGATCCTGGCGAGCAGTTCGCCGATGCCGACCGGGCGAATCTCGATGACGCGCAACGACAATGTGCCGCGGCCGGTGAAGAAGGACAGCTTGCCGTAGACCACGACCCGGCTGCCCTCTTGCAGCGGGACCGGGGACTTGCGGATGAGGTCGGGATCGCAGGTCACCGACAGCGACATGTCCGCGGACGGGTCGCGCAGCACCAGGAACGCGGTGCGGGTGCCCGGGCGCAGGTTGATCTGGGTGATCTGGCCCTCGACCCAGATGCTGCCGAGCCGATCGATCCACTGCGCGACCTTGATCGCGACGGAGCGGACCGGATACGGCTGTTCGGCGGAGTTCGCCGGGGCGGCGGGTTGGGCTTGCTCGGGTTGGCCGGGGGCGGCCCGGCCAACCGTCGACGGAGTCCGGGGTTCGGTCACTGGGCCCGCACGGTGGCGATCCGATTCGTCAGCATGGTCACGAACGGTGCCCGGTCCTGGGTCTGCTGCTCGTAATCCAGCAGCGCCGTGAGGTCTTCGACGGTCAGCATGCGCAGGCGGGCACGCAGCTGCGCGAGAGTCATGTTGGCGTAGTCGTAGCGGGTGGCTACTTCCGGCTCGCTGATCGCCGGCGCGGGGTCCTCCGCGCGGACGATCTCCAGTTCCGGCTCAGCGGATTCCGGCTCGGCGACGAAGTCGACCGGGTGGCCGTTGCGCCCGGACGGGGTCTCCTGCGTGGTGAAGGGCGATTCGGGTTCGTCGGCGGCGTACAGATCGAAGCGGCTGGTGCGCGCCGCGGTGCCGCTGAAGGATTGCTCGCTGTCGAGGTCCTCGTCGAAGGTGGCCCACTCCGGCTGTTCCTCCGGAGCGTTGCCCAATCGATCGAAGACCGCGTCGCCCTTGAGCGCGAGACTGGTCACGAACTGCTGGACGTGCATGGTCGTCTGCAGCATCTGGCTGATGGCGGTGATCGGCAAATTCATTGCGGCCGTGGGTAGCCGGCGAGTTTCCTCAATGGCGTATACGGCGGCCCCGGCGGCTACCCGGGCCAGGAACGGTGGTCGAAACATGGTCCTAGCCTGCCCGAAATGGTGTGCTATGCAAAGGTCGGGGCTCACGGGAGTGATTCTGGCGCATGCGCGGGCGTGCACAGAGTACGCCTCGCCGCCGCGCGACGAGTTCGCCGGCGCAACGCCCGGACGGCACGGAGCCGGTGCACGCACGTAAGCTGTCGGCATGTCCACGGCCATACCCTTGAACGTCGGAATCGCCCGCTCAGCGGGTGCCGGAACCGCCGATACCCTCGGCGGCAAGCGGGTGCTGCTCGCGGAGCCGCGTGGGTATTGCGCCGGCGTGGACCGGGCGGTGGAAACCGTGGAGAAGACGCTGGAGAAGCACGGCGCGCCGATCTACGTCCGCAAGGAGATCGTGCACAACCGCCACGTCGTGGAAACCCTGCGTGAGCAGGGCGTCATCTTCGTCGACGAGACCGACGAGGTGCCCGAGGGCTCGGTCGTCGTGTTCTCCGCGCACGGCGTCTCACCGGCCGTGCATACCTCCGCCGCGGCGCGCAACCTGCACACCATCGACGCGACCTGCCCGCTGGTCACGAAGGTGCACCAGGAGGCCAAGCGCTTCGCCCGCGACGACTACGACATCCTGCTGATCGGCCACGAGGGGCACGAAGAGGTCGAGGGCACGGCGGGCGAGGCGCCCGACCACGTGCAGCTCGTCGACGGCCCGGCCTCGGTGGACAAGGTCACCGTTCGCGACGAGTCGAAAGTGATTTGGCTCTCACAAACCACGCTCAGCGTCGACGAGACGATGGAGACGGTGCAGCGGCTGCGCGAGCGCTTCCCCAACCTGCAAGACCCGCCGAGTGACGACATCTGCTACGCCACCCAGAACCGTCAGGTCGCGGTCAAGGCGATGGCGCCCGAATGCGATCTGGTGATCGTCGTCGGCTCGCGCAACTCCTCGAACTCGGTCCGCCTGGTCGAGGTCGCCCTCAACGCCGGCGCCAAGGCCTCCTACCTGGTCGACTACGCCCGCGAGGTGGACCCCGCCTGGCTCACCGGCGTCCGCACGGTCGGCATCACCTCCGGCGCCTCGGTCCCCGAGATCCTGGTCCGCGGCGTCCTGGACATGCTCGAAGAGCACGGCTACGCCGACGTCCAGCCGGTCACCACCGCCAACGAAACCCTGGTCTTCGCCCTGCCCCGCGAACTGCGCACCACCCGCGCGCGCTGAACCGGCGCGGCCCAGCCGCACCCCCGCGCACCCTTCACACCCCCGCGCACGAATCAGCAAGCAATTCCGCGCGCGTCGAGACAACCCGTGCGCGGCGAGCGATCTCTGGTGGTCGTGGGATTGGGGTCGCTTCGCAGGTCTTTTCGACCACCTGACCGCCACTGACCGGCTCTTGTCGTGTCGGAAGTGTTTGTGACGCAACCACAGCCAGATGACCAGGCTGGAACTCGACGCTGCGTGAGTGACGGCGGAGGTAAGCCGGGTACGGCAGGCGGCGTGCCCAGCATTACTCACGGGAAAGCGTGGACAGGTCTTCAGCTTCACTGGCGAGTGCACAGGGGAAGGGCTGGGAAGTAGTCACCGGACAGGTGCGTTTCCCTCAGGGTTTCGGGGTGTCCTGGTTTCGGTGTGCGCACTCGAAGACGTCCCGGTGCGGGCGGTCCGCGGTGTTTGTGGCCTGGCTGAGGGGATGCCCGGGTAGTGCTGGGCGCGTGAGGTGGGGTCCCCGGCCTGCTCTCCCGCGGCTTGGGTGGGCGAGGCGAGTGTTGTCGACGGGGGGACTGGCTGTGGTGCTGTTCTCGAGATGGCCTGAATCGAGTCGAGTCAAAAGGTGGCTCGCGAAGATCAGCTAGCGACCATATGACTCGCCTCGATTGCTGCTGAACCTTTACCTGCCTCGATTGCGGCTCAGGACTGCTCCCATCGGTTTCCGACGCCGCGTGCGCGGCCGCCCTCACCGCCGCGGCCCATCACTGGGGTCGGTGTGGTGGCTGGCCGTTGTGGTCGATGTCGTGGCCTACCGCTGCAGCCGATGCGGCGGTCTAATGCTGCGACTCGAGGCCGCGACCTAACGCCGCGGACTGCGGCAGCTCGATGAGCGGGTGATGCGGTTCGTCAACGCTGTCGGCATGGGCTAGGAACGCTGTCATGCCTCGCACTCGTGCCGCAGTTGCCGATGCTCGCCGACGCGTTGAAACCGTCGATCGAGCACTGGCGGACGATGCCGTTCGCCAGCGGTCTGCGCGACTGACGACCTACAGGTTTTCCGGCCGGCGGCGGTCGGTGCGGCTCGAATCGCGTTCGCGGTAGCGGACATTGGGCTGGGGGTGCGGGGGCGGCAGGTCGCCGCGGCGGCGTGGGGGAGCACCACGGGGCGGTTCGTTTTCGGCGCGCGGCGCGGCCGCGGCGGGGCGGGCGCCGGTGCGCGGGCCCGGGCGGCCTTCGCGCGGGCGGGCCGGGGTGGCCACGCGCGGCGGGGCGTCGGCGACCGGGGTGGCGGCGCGGCGAGACAGGCGCGGGGTGTCTTCGATGTCGTCGAGATCGTCCGGGTCGGGCTTGGGGCGGCGGGTGCGGCGCTTGGCCGAGTCGGCGAGCCCGGCGGCGCCAGACGCCCGGCCGGTGCGCGGGCGCTTGGCCGCGGTCCGGCCCCAGCTCTCGCCGCGCTTGGCCTCGGTGCCCCGATCGGCCGGCTCGCCGCGGCGCTGCATCAGGATGCGCGCCCCGCCGATCAGCAGCACCAGCGCGGTGGCGAGGAACATGGTGGGGAACCGCTCGACCAGCGGCACCGCCAGCTTCAGCAGGACCTCGGTGATCGAGGTCATGGCCACGGCGGTAAGCACCTTGTAGGCCAGCGGCACCGCGATGAACAGCAGCAGCGGTGGCAGCACCATGGTGGTGAACAGCCCGCGATAGCGGACCGTCAGTACGGCTGCGACACAACCGACGACGTATAGCGCGGCGAAGGTACCGGTCAGATCGGTACTGTCGCCGTTCGCATCGATCAAGAAACCCAGAAACGTGCAGGCAACCGCGATCAGGACTGCCGCGCCCACCGGGATTCCCGGGACCGTCGGCAGTATCGAGCGTTGCGGCGCGGGCACCCGGGTTCGCACACGTTGGGAAGCAGCCACATTATGAACACTAACCTTCGCCGCCTCGGACGGCGTTATGGCACGGCGGTTGTCCCGGCTAATCGTCGGCGTCGGCGAAGCCCACCGCGCGTGGCCACGAATCAACCCGCTGGATGGCCGGCACCTCCTGTTCTGCTATTTCCAGGTCGTGCAGTTTGCGCGCGGTGACCATGACCCGCGATTCCACCGACGCGACGGTGTAGTTGAACGCGTCGACCGCCTTGCCGAGTTGCGCGCCGAGCCGGTCCAGATGCCTGCCGGTCATGCCGAGTCGCGCGTACAACTCCTTACCCAATTGCTGCACGGTCGCCATATCCCGGGACAGCGCCTCCTGCCGCCAGCCGAACGCGACCGTGCGCAGCAACGCGATCAGTGTGGTCGGCGTCGCGAGGATCACGTTCCGGCCGAACGCGTATTCCAGCAGCCCCGAGTCCGTGGTCAGCGCCGCGTCCAGGAATGGATCGCCGGGCACGAACAGCACCACGAATTCCGGCGCGGGATCGAACGCGGCCCAGTACGCCTTGTCCGCCAGTTGGTCGATGTGCCCGCGCAGATGTTTCGCGTGCCTGGTCAGGTGCTCGGCGCGCATGTCCGGATCGTCGACCATGCTGGCGTCCAGATAGGCACTGAACGGCACCTTGGCGTCGACCACGATGTGCCTGCCGCCGGACAGGTTCACCACCAGGTCGGGACGGACATTGCCGGTCCGGTCGCCATCGCCGTCCCCGCGGGCCGCGCGAGTCACCTGAGTATCGAAGTCGACATGCCTGGTCATTCCGGCCAGCTCGACCACCCGCTCCAACTGGATCTCGCCCCACCGCCCGCGCACCTGCGGCGCGCGCAACGCCGCGACCAGCTGACTCGTCTGGCTGGTGAGCTGTAGCGAGGTGCGCTGCATCCCCGCGACCTGCTCGCGCAGGCTCGAATACGCGTTGATCCGATGATGTTCGACCTGCTGGATGTGCTGGTTCAGCGCGCCGACCGCATCGCGCAGCGGGTCGACCATCGCGCCGATCGCGTGCGAATGCCTGCGCGCCGCATCCTCGTTCGCCGCGGTGAGCGACTGCCGCAACAGGTGCTCGTTGTCCGTGGCCGCCGCGAGTCTCGCCTCCGCCTGTGCCGCCCGCTGCCCCGCGCGCGCGGCATGGCCGAGCCAGCCGAGCCCTACCCCGGCGGCGAACACCAGCATCAGTGCGACGAGCATCGGTGCGGTCATAGCGCCGATAGTGCCGCACACCACCGACAAGAACGCGCCGGTCGGCAATTACGCAGCGCCGTGTCGGCAAACACAACGGTCAAGCCATACATACGCGGCGGCGCGGCGCGGTCGGTCATGACGTGGCAACCGAATTCGTGACGCGCGTCGCTCAGCAGTCATGGATCAGGCCGCGCGCGATCCACCTCGTGGGATGGCTCGGCGTCGAAAACCGCACTCGCGGTTGGGCTGTGCGGCAGAAGATCGAACGAACACACGGGGGCCACACCGTGCGCGCACCCGCCGCGAAATAGCCATCGGAGTGCCGGACGAATCACCGCTGACACGCCGCACGAGCGGGCGGCTATCCGACACGAGGGGTTCGGCAATTGAATTGTGTCGGTGCGGTGGCCTACGGTTTCGCGGATGCGGATGCTGCACACCTCGGACTGGCACATCGGGCGCACGTTCCACGGGGTCGATCTGCTTGCCGACCAGGCGCGTTCACTGACCGCGATCGCGGAGCTGGTGGCTGCGGAGTCGGTCGACGTGGTGGTGCTGCCCGGCGACGTGTACGACCGGTCCATCCCGAGCGCGGACGCGATCGCGGTGTGCAACCGCGGTTTCGAGGCCATCCGCGCGGCCGGCGCCCGCATCGTCGCCACCTCGGGCAACCACGATTCGCCCGCGCGCCTCGGCGCCGGCGCGAGCTTCGCGGCGGCGGGCGGGCTGTATCTGCGCACCACCGTCGCCGAGGCCGACCGGCCGGTTCTGCTCGACGACGAGCACGGCCCCGTCGCCTTCTACGGCATCCCGTACCTGGAACCCGACATCACCCGCGCGGAACTCGGTGTGCCGCAGGCCCGTTCGCACGCCGACATCCTGGACGCGGCGATGGCGCGGATCCGCGCCGACATCGCGCAGCGCGACAAGATCCGCACCGTGGTGCTCGCGCACGCCTTCGTCGTCGGCGGTGAGGCGACCGGTTCGGAACGCTCGATCTCGGTCGGCGGCGTGGAGACCGTGCCGATGTCGGCCTTCGACGGCATCGACTACGTCGCCCTCGGCCACCTGCATTCCCCGCAGACGCTGTCGGAATCCGTGCGCTATTGCGGTTCCCCGCTGCCGTATTCGTTCGCGGAGAGCTCGCACCGTAAAGCGGTGTGGCTCATCGAACTCGACGCCACCGGACTGCATTCGGTCGAGCGCCGCGACCTACCTGTGGTCCGTGGGCTGACCAAGCTCACCGGGACCCTCGACGACCTGCTCAACGACGCGGGCCACGCGCCTGCCGAGGAGCACTACGTCTCTGCCGTGCTCACCGACTCGACCCGTCCCGTCGACGCCATGCGCAAGCTGCGCGAACGGTTCCCGCACGCGGTGCACGTCGAGTGGGTGCGCCCGGAGGGCAACCCGGAGCTGCGCTACCGTGAACGGGTGCACGGCCGCCGCGACACCGAAGTAGCGCAGAGCTTCCTCACCGACGTCCGCGGGGAGCCCAGCAAGGGCGAAATGGCCTGGCTGGAGCGCGCACTCGCCGCCGCCGTCGCGGAACCGGACCACGTGCTGACCGCCGACTCGGCCGCGGAACTCTCGGCGTGAGCGCGCGGCCCGCCGCTCGCCCCGTGCTGCCGAGCAGCCTGCGCATCGCCCGCGGTGGTGCGGCTGCATGAGGCTGCACCGGCTGGAGATGACCGCGTTCGGCCCGTTCGCCGAGACCACGGTCGTCGACTTCGACGCGCTCGGCGCCGACGGGCTGTTCCTGCTGCACGGTCAGACCGGCGCGGGCAAAACCACCGTGCTCGACGCGATCGCGTTCGCCCTCTATGGCCGGGTTCCCGGCGCGCGCGGCGAAAGCAAGCGCCTGCACTCCGATCACGCGGCGGAACAGACTCCGCCACAGGTGACCCTGGAGGCCACCCTCGGCGGACGGCGGGTGCGGCTGACCCGCATCCCCGAATTCGAACGCCCGAAGCTACGCGGTACCGGCATGCGCACCGACCCCGCCAAGGCGACGCTGGCCTGGCTGGACGGGCGCGGTGAAAACCTGTCCCGCATACCCGATATCGGCGACGAGATCATCCGATTGCTCGGCATGAGCGCCGACCAGTTCTTCCAGGTGGTGCTGCTGCCGCAGGGCGACTTCGCCCGATTCCTGCGGGCGGACAACGAAGATCGGGAGAAGCTGCTCGAAAAGCTCTTCGACACCGAACGATTCGGCAGCGCCGAACAGTGGCTCGCGGATAAGCGCCGCGCCTCCACCGCCGACCTCGACTCCCGCAAGCAGGGCATCGACCGGCTGATCGCGCAGGTCGGCGTCGCCGCAGGCACGGGCGCGGCCGAGACCCTCGGCCCGCTGGAAGCGGTCAGCTGGTCGCAGGAACTACTCGCCACCGCGCGCACCGATCTGACCACCGCGGCAACGGAAGCCGAACGCCGCCAACAAGAATCGGGACGGGTACGCGCGCTCGCCGAGGAACAACGCCGCCTGCACGAACTCCGCCGCCGAATGGCAACCGCCCGCAAGCAACTCGACGACTACACCGCAACCACAGATCACCGCACCGCACTGCACGACGAACTAGAACTGGCCCGCCGCGCCGAACCGGTCGCCGCCGCCATCGATGAAGCCCGCGAGGCCGTCATGCAGATGCGCCGCCGCGATGCCGAAACACTCAGCGCCAGCCACACATTGGCCGCCCGCCTGCTCGAGCCCGCCGGCGCCGACCTCAACGGCGTCGAGCTGGTCCAACTCGAGCACGAGTACGAAGATGCCGCCCCCGAGCCGAGCGACGAAGCCGAGGACCCCTCCGACACCGAACGACAAGATACCCAGCGCCTCCGTGCGAATCACCCTGGTACCGGGTCGAATCGAGCGGTGGCGGCCAGCGAGGACGACACTGAGCGCCCGGTACCCGTGGATCACGTCGGCGCCGAGTCGAATCGCACAGGTAAGGCCGGCGGGATCGATGCCGGGCGGCGATCTGTCCGACCGCTACGTGGGGATCGTCGTGGTGCCGAGGCGAATCGGTCGGGGGCGCGGTCTGCGGAACCGGCGACTATCCGGGACGACGCCGATATCGATGCGGCGATTCGGCGGTGGAGTGCGCAGATCGGTGGGCTGGACGAGGTGCGGGCCGATGCGACGGCGGCTACTCGGCTCAACCGGGAGCTGGCGGGGCTGCGCGACGAAGATGCGGCTCTCAACACCCAGGTGACCAAGCTGACCCGGCTGCGTGAACAACTGCCGGGCTCGCTGGCCACCCTCGAAGTCCGCCTGCGCGAGGCGACCAACGCGGCCGCCACGCTGCCGACCCTGACGGCCGAATGCGAGCGTCTCCAGACTGCCGCCGCCGCTGCGGTCGAACTCGCTTCCCGCAAAACGGGTTTGGATCATGCCCGGGTCGAGTTCGAGTCGGCGCGCGCCGCGCACAACGACGCCAAGGAGCGCGTCCTCGATCTGCGCGAGCGCAGGCTGGCGGGCATGGCCGCCGAATTGGCCGCCGAGCTCGCCGACGGCCAGCCGTGCACGGTGTGCGGCTCGGCCGACCACCCCGCGCCCGCCCGTCCGGCCGCCACCGCCGTGTCCAAGGACGCCGAAGAGTCCGCGATGACGGCCGAACGCGCCGCCGAGGATGCGCGTGACCGCGTGCAGGCCCGAATCACCACACTGGAGCGCGAGATCGAAGCGCTCATTGCCCGCGGCGGCGACGCCGACCGGGTCGAACTGGCCGCCGCCCTGCGCGCCGCCACCGACCGCTACGAAGACACCGCCGAACTCGCCGCCCTCACCGACGGCCTGACCGCCGAACTCACCCGCCTGCGCACCGACGAGTCCCGCCTGCACGACGAACTCCGCGAATCCGATTCGCGCCGAAGCACAGTCGCCGCCAACGTAGCCACCGCCACCACCCGCCTCGCCGAACTCAACGACCGCCTCCGCGCCGCAGCGGGCAACGACGAGACCATCGAACGCCGCTACGCCCGCCTCACCGCCCTCGTAGCCGACGCCACCACCCTGCGCGAAGCCCGCGCCGACGCCGCGGCCGCCCGCGAACAGGTAGCCGTCATCGCCGACCGCGTCGAAAACCTCGCCCGCGCCGCAGGTTTCATCCCCGAAGGCGAATTCGGCCGGCAGCGAACCGAGACAGCGACGACCGGTGCACAGGTGTCGCACAATGCCGCAGGTGCCGCAAACGCCGAATCGAGCGATCCGGCCTCGGCGCACGCAGACGGCGCAGCCACAGCGACCGCCGACAATGCGGCTACAGCGACTGCCGACCATTCAGCCTCGGCGCACGCCGACGACTCGGCGACGGAACGTGCATCACGCGCAGCCATGGTCGAGACAGCCCAAGACGTTGTTGCTCGGCTCACCGCCTACGCGCGTGTGGTCACTGCGGCGAGCCGTACCGCACAACGCCAGGCGGAGATCGAAGCCGAACTCACCAATGCGGACCGTGCGCGTGCGCACGCGGAAGCTGTTCTCGCAGAACCGGAAATCCAAGCTGCTGCCTCGCTCGAACCCGGCGATCTGACCGAACTCGAGTCCGCAGTCGCAGCCGCACAGACGCAACTGAACACCGCCGTAGCCGCACACGCCGAGGCAACCAGGCGGGTCAGCCTCCTGGAAGACCTCGGCGGCCAACTCTGGGCAGCAGTCGATCGAATTGCCCCGCTGCAACGCACCCACGATGAACTGGCCGGCCTCGCCGAGGTTGTCGCGGGCCGCGGCGAGAACAACCGCCGGATGTCGCTGCGCTCCTACGTCCTCGCCGCCCGACTGGAAGAGGTCGCTCAGGCGGGTTCGTTGCGCCTGCGCCGAATGTCCGGCGGCCGTTACGAATTCGTCCATTCCGACAAGGCGGGCCCGCGCGGGCGCCGCGGCGGTCTCGGCTTGGACATCCGCGACGACTACACCGGCGCCGTCCGCCCCGCCAAAACCCTCTCCGGCGGCGAAACCTTCATGGCCTCACTGTCATTGGCCCTCGGCCTCGCCGACACCGTAGCGGCCGAATCCGGCGGCCTGGTGCTGGACACCCTCTTCATCGACGAGGGCTTCGGCGGCCTCGACGCCGACACCCTCGACGCGGTGATGGGCGTGCTCGACGAACTGCGCGCGGGCGGCCGGGTGGTCGGCGTCGTCAGCCACGTCGACGAAATGCGCCAGCGCATCCCCAGCCGCCTGCACGTCCGCCGCGGCCGCACCGGCTCGCACCTCGAGGCCACCGTCGCCTGACCGGCCGGTTGAACTCGACGCCGTACCGGGGTCGAATGAGGAAGTGACGGAGAACGCGGCGCAGGAGTTGGTGGCCATCGGCGAGGTCGGTCGGCGGTTCAAGTTGTCCGTCTCCACCCTGCGCTATTGGGAAGAACGGGGCCTGATCACCGCCTCTGCCCGGCGCGCGGGAGTGCGCCAGTTCGACGCCGATCAGCTGCACCGGATCGGCCTGATCCAGCTGTGGCAGGAGTTGGGGTTGCTCAGCCTGGACGAGATCGCGGCCATGCTGTCCGGCGACGCGCACGGCTGGCGCGAGGTGGTGCGCGACCGCATCGACGCCATCGAGGCGCAGCGGCGACGACTGGCCGAGGGGCAGGCGCAGCTCGAACACATGCTGGTGTGCCCGAACTCCCATCCGGCGGGGCGGTGCGATTTCATGCGCGAGGTGATCGCGCAGCGGATGGCAGGCAATCCCATCACTCCGCGGGATCTGGAGTTCCCCGCTTAGCGGCCGGATGACGCTTGCGCTCAAGTCGACTCGAGCCGCAACAGTGATGGCATGAGCCGAGTTCTGGATCCGCCGCAGGTCACCCGGGCGGCGTCGATGCCGCTGCTGGTCACCGCGTTTGTTCTGGTCAGTGTCAATCTCCGCATCCCGTTCGCCGGTCCGGGGCCGCTGCTGCCCGCGCTGGACCTGAGTCGTTCCGCGGCAACGCTTTTGACCGCACTGCCCGCTTTGTGCATGGGCCTCTTCGCCTCGGTCGGGGTCTTGGCGCGCGGGCGGCTCGGCGAGGAGCGCGCGTTGTTCTCGGCGACGGCCGTGCTGGTGGCCGGCCTCGCGATTCGCTCGATCGGCACCGTGGGGCTGTTCGCCGGCACCGTGGTGGCGGCCGCGGGCATCGCCGTGCTGAACGTGATCACGCCGGTGCTGGTGAAGAAGCGGTTCCCGGCCCCGCGAATCGGCGCCATGCTGGGCGTATACGGACTGATGATCAGCGTCGGAGCCGCGATCGTCGCCGCACTGACGGTGCCGGTCTACAGAGCGACAGGCTCCACGGCGCTGGCGCTCGGCATCGCGCTCGTCCCCGCCCTGCTCGCGCTCGTCGCGTTGATCCCACAGCTCGAGCAACAGCCCGTGCCCAGTGCGGTCTCGAACTCCTGGTCATGGCTCCTGCGAAACCGGTTGGCGTGGAGCGTAACCGGCTACTTCGGCCTGCAGTCGCTACTGCTGTACACGGTATTTGCCTGGCTGCCTTCGATTTACGTCTCGCGCGGAGTCAGCCAGACCACCGCGGGGTTCTATCTGTCGATCTGCGCGTTGATGCTGGCCGTCGG
The DNA here is from genome assembly GCF_008704205.1 of Nocardia colli. Classification (GTDB taxonomy): domain Bacteria; phylum Actinomycetota; class Actinomycetes; order Mycobacteriales; family Mycobacteriaceae; genus Nocardia; species Nocardia colli. The sequence goes on from NZ_VXLC01000004.1 coordinate 348,164, forward strand.
CGGGTTCTTCGGACCGACGCTGGCCGGCCGCCACAGCAACCAGCGCCTGCATTTGGCCGTCGCCGCGGCACTGTGCTTCATCGGCGTTCTCGGCATCCTGTGCGCGCCGGTCGCGACCGCCCCGCTGTGGCTGGTGCTGCTCGGCGTGGGTATCGGTGCAGGCCAAACCATTCCGAGCATGCTGTACGTGCTGCGCACCCGCGATCACCACACCGCCGCCGCATTGTCGACGAAGGCACAGACGATCGGCTATCTGATCGGCGGCGCCGGACCGTTGATCGCGACCGCGTTGTACTCGCTGTCCGGCTCGTGGACGGTGCCGCTCATCGGACTGCTGGTGCTGATGGCATTCAACGTGGCGATCGGCTGGTCTGCCGGACGTGCCCGCTATATCGAGCGCGCCACCCCAGCACTGTCCTGAACCGGCACCGTCAGCCGGCCCGACCGAGTCACGGAGCCGGAACGATCACGCCTCGTGATCGAGCAGCCAGCGCTTGACCGGCAGACCCCAGCGGAAACCGCCGAGCGCTCCGCCGATGCGGTAGATGCGGTGGCACGGAACGAACAGTGCCGCCGCATTCCGCGCGCACGCGTTGGCCGCGGCCCGGGTGGCGTCGGGACGACCGGAGATGGCGGCGTACTCGGTGTAGGTGATCGGCGCGCCCGCCGGCACCTTGCGCAGCACATCCCAAGCGTGCATGAGGAATTCGCCGGATTGCTGGCGAACCGGAACGGCATCGATCGCCGCGAGGTCGCCCTCGTGATAGGCGGTGATGACCCGGGTCAGCTCACCCAGCGAATCCCGTTGCCGCAGTTCGGCCGGACGCAAGGTCGGATGGATCACGGGGGTCAGCTCGCCGACCTCGGCGGTCCACCCGGAGGCAATGACCGCACCGTCGGCATCGACTACCGCGGTGAACGGACCGATCGGCGTCTCGACCGTCGCGAAATCCGCAGTGGTGGCACCGATATGGCGCTTGGCCGAGCGAACAGCGGTGGGGGCGTTCATGCTTCGGACTTCGCTTTCGAGGAGGCGGACTTGGCCGCGGCGGACTTGGATCGGTCGGCGCGCTCGGTCAGCGCCGCTTTCCACAGGTGCATGGACAGATACGAGCGCCACGGCGCCCAGTGCGTGGTGTCGGCGAGGTCGATGCCGAGCACCGCCGCGCCCTGACGGACCACCAGGTCGGTGTTCAGCAGCACGTCCGGATCGGCGAGCAGCCGCATGGTCACGTAGTCGGCCGTCCACGGGCCGACTCCGTCCAGCGCCAGCAGGTCGCGGCGCAGATCGGCCGCCGTGCGGCCCTGATGCAACGCCAGTTCGCCGCCGGCGAGGACCTCGGCCGCGCCGATGATCGAACGGATCCGCCGGGTCGGCCCGGTGAGCACCTCGGCACCCCGTTCGGCGATCACCGCCGGCGTGGGGAACAGCAGCGGAATCGGCCCGTCGACCCGGTCGCCGAGCGCGTCCACCAGTCGCGCGGTGTGCGTCGCCGCCGCCGAGACCGAGATCTGCTGCCCGATCATGGTGCGCAGCAACAGTTCCGGCCCGTCGAGGCAGCCCGGCACTCGGATGCCGGGGGAGAACACTGGCTGTCGCCGCGCACCCGGGTCGAGCGCGGCGTCGGCATCCGGTGGTGATCCCGCGCCCGCGTCCGGCAGCCGCGTGGTGTCCGGACCGGTCAGCTCCGGCGTCGAAACCCGCTGTCCCGGAGCGACACCCAGCGCCTCGTCGATGCCGATCGGGTCGGCGTCGAGATCGAGCAGGTGCCGCAGCCGCGCCACCGTCGGCGCCAGATCGCGCATGTCGTGCAGCGCCAGCTCGGCCCGCACATGGTCGCGCTGGAAGCTGAGCCGCGTGGTCGCATGGCCGTGTGGGGTACGCAGATTCCTTGTGTAGGAGCGGTTCTCCCACAGCTCCATGCCGGGCACCACGTGCGCGGAGAGGAACCACTCCAGCCAGGCCTTGTCCAGCGGCTCGCGATAGGGCAGCCGCAGGCTGAGTACCCCGTTGACGGCGGGCACCGGACGCCCGTTCGACGTGGACTTCACCTTGTGCGCCTCGGTCCGCATGGTGGTCGGACTGACCGCGAACACCTCGCGCACCGTGTCGTTGAACTGGCGGATACTGGCGAACCCGGCCGCGAAGGCGATGTCGGACATGGGCATTGCCGTCGTCTGGATCAATAGCCGGGCGGTGTGCGCCCGGTGCGCGCGGGCCAGCGCCAGCGGTCCCGCGCCGAGTTCGGTGGTGAGCACCCGGGTCAGCTGCCGCTGTGAATAGCCGAGAGTGGCGGCCAGCGCGGGCACGCCGCCGCGTTCGATGACGCCGTCGCCGATCAGCCGCATCGCGCGCGCGGCCAGGTCGGCCCGGGTGTTCCAGAGGGGGGATCCGGGGGCCGCGTCCGGCAGGCAGCGGCGGCAGGCGCGGTAACCGGCCTGCTGCGCCGCCGCCGCGGTCGGTAAGAACGAGACGTTCGCCCGTTTCGGCGTGATTGCCGGACACGAAGGGCGGCAATAGATTCCGGTGGTCCGCACCGCGGTGAAGAACTGCCCGTCGAAGCGGGAGTCCCTGGTCGATACCGCCCGGTAGCACCGCTCGAAATCAAACGCCGTGATCGTCACGCCAACCACAATGTCAGGTAAGGGCACACTCCGCTAGCGGAAATCTGCCATCACCGCCCGGAGGTATCCGAGTATGGCCCGGTCGTAGCGCGAACCTGCAGATCAGCCCGGCGGAGCGTCGCCCTCATCGCGTCGCCCCGCCGTGCCTCAGCAGCAGCGGTTCGTCGGGTTGTTGTCCGCGTCCGCGTGCCGGGTGCGCCAGTATTCGCGTTCCGTCGGCACCGCGCAGCCGGGATGGTTGCGGGTGAGATGGTCCACGTACCGCTGATAGTCCTGGCCGCCGAGGATCGAGTTGAACCACCAACCGGCCGCGCGAACCGCTGTCGCACAAGAACTTCCAGCGGCGCGCAGGCCCCGCAGGGCAGCCGGTCGGCTGTCCTGCGGAGTCACGTGCACGGTCAATGCGTCACTTTCGACTGCGCGGCGCCCGGTGCTCGGACCTTCCCCGATTCGATCAGGGCGTTCCATTCCCGCTGCACCTCCTTCTCTTCCGCGGTCGCCAGGAAGGACTTCGGCGCGAAGATCTTCGACGGCTCGTCCGGCGACTCACTGTCGGGTCCGCCGCCCGCGCGCCAGGCGCGTACGCAGACCCATAGTCCGACGATAGCCACGATCAGCACCAGCACCGCGAAGATGATGGACAAGCTGCCCTGGATGAAGGTGTTGCGCACGACCTTGTCCATGTCGGCGGCCGTTTTCGCGGGCGCCAGGATCTTCCCCGCGTCCACCGCGGCGACATAGTTGCTGTGCTGCTTCCAGTAGCCGATGTTCGGATCGGCGGAGAAGATCTTCTGCCAGGACGCCGTCATCGTCACGGTGAGATCCCAGATCAGCGGGATCGCCGGAATCCAGGCCCACTTGATCAGGCCCTTCTTGATCACGATGGTCAGCACGACGGTGAGCGCGATCGCGGCGAGCAGCTGGTTGGAGATGCCGAACAGCGGATACAGCGTGTAGATGCCGCCGAGCGGATCGGTGACGCCCATCAGCAGCACCGAACCCCACGCGGCGACCACGATCGCCGAGCAGAGCCAGGCGCCCGGACGCCAGGACGGATCCTTGAACTTCTTGGCCGGGCCGCCGAGGTTGCCCAGCGAGTCCGACAGCATGAAGCGCGCGACCCGGGTACCGGCGTCGATCGTGGTGAGGATGAACAGTGCCTCGAACATGATCGCGAAGTGGTACCAGAACGACTTGAGCCCGGTGCCGCCGAGGAAGCGGTGCAGCACCTCGGACATGCCGACGGCCAGCGTCGGCGCGCCGCCGGTCCGCGAGACGATGCTGGTCTCGCCGACGTCCTTCGCCGCCTGGGTCAGCTCCGCGGGGGTGATCGGATTCCCGCTCAGGCCAAGGCTATTGGTGTAGGTGGCCGCCTTCTCCGCGGTGCCGCCGGTGAGGCCGGCGCTCGCGTTCATGGCGAAGTACAGGTGCTGGTCGATGATGCTCGCGGTGATGATCGCCATCACCGCGACGAACGACTCCATCAGCATGCCCGCGTAGCCGATCATCCTGGCCTGCGACTGCTTCTCCAGCAGCTTCGGCGTGGTGCCGGAGGAGACCAGCGAGTGGAATCCGGACAGCGCGCCGCAGGCGATGGTGATGAACAGGAACGGGAACAGGCTGCCGGCGAACGCCGGGCCCTTGCCGGAGCTGGCGAACTCCGAGACGGCCGGGGCCTTCAGCACCGGCATGGTGATCAGGACGCCGACCGCCAGCAGGACGATGGTGCCGATCTTCATGAAGGTGGACAGGTAGTCACGCGGCGCGAGCAGCAGCCACACCGGCAGCACCGAGGCGACGAAGCCGTAGATGATCAGGCACCAGGCGATGGTGGTGCCGGACAGGGTGAACAGGTCCTGGCCCCAGCCGGATCCGGCCACCCAGTTGCCCGAGATGATGGCGAGCAGCAGCAGCGCGAAGCCGATGATGGACACCTCGCCGACCCGGCCCGGCCGGAAGTAGCGCAGGTAGACGCCCATGAACAGGGCGATCGGGATGGTCATCGAGATGGAGAAGACGCCCCACGGGCTGCCGCCCTGCAACGTCCCGTCCTTGCCGGGGGTCGCGGCCAGCGCGTTCACCACGACGATGCCGAGCACGGCGAGCAGGATCATCATGATCACCAGCACGGCGATGATCGCGGCGACGCCGCCGACCGCACCGAGCTCGTCCCGGGCCATCTGGCCGAGGCTGCGGCCACGGCGGCGGGTCGAGGCCCATAGCACCAGGTAGTCCTGCACCGCGCCGGCGAACACGACGCCGATCACGATCCACAGCACGCCCGGCAGGTAGCCCATCTGGGCGGCGAGGACGGGGCCGACGAGCGGGCCCGCGCCGGCGATGGCGGCGAAGTGGTGCCCGAACAGCACCCGCCGGTCCATCGGCATGTAGTCCTTGCCGTTTTCCAGGATTTCGGCCGGGGTGGCCTGATCGTCGCGCGGCTTGACGATCTTGTATTCGATGAGTCTGGAATAGAACTGATAGGCCAATACATAGGTGGCCACGGCCGCGACCACGATCCAGACCGCGTTGACCGACTCGCCGCGCGAGATGGCGAGCACCGCCCAGGCGATCGCGCCGACGATCGCGATGGCGGCGAAGATGCCCTTTTTGACAGGGGTAATAGGCGAACGGTCCACGACACCCACGGGAGGGAGGTCGGGATCAGTCCGGAGGTATTCGATGGTCGCCATGCGAACTACTCTCCCGTGATCGAGCTGGACTTGCTGAAACGTTCACAACGTAGCTGAACTGAAGCGCGAATGAGCCGGACTTAGTGAAGTCTGAACATTGCGATACGGATCGCGCGCGCCGCGTCGGCTCGCACTGTGTCTTCGTACGAGCGGGGCTCGATCCGGGTACGCGGCGGGTACGGGTGGCCCGCGCGGCCTCAGTTCGCCGGTGCGGGTGGGCGTGTTCGCTCGCCCGGCGATGTTGCCATCCGTATGCTGCCATGCTGGCTCCGACGTCCGCCGATCGGTCCTACACACTGACGTTTCTGATGCCGAGGTTCCCGGATCCACCCGCCCGCCGCCGTGGAGGAGCTCGTGTCACCGGTCCGCCGTCGCACCCTGCTCGGCTCGGCCCTGGCCGCGCCGCTGCTGAGCGCGACCGGATGCGGAACGCCCGACGACGCGCTGACCTTCTTCTTCCAGGCCAGGCCGGAAGAGGCCCGGGTGCGGCTGACCATCATCGACGAATTCCAGAAGCGGCACCCGGACATCAGGATTCGCACCATCATGTCCGGGCCGGATCCGCAGCAGCAACTGCTCACCTACTGCGCGGGCGGGCGGTGCCCGGACGTCATCATGGCGTGGGAACTGCTCTACTCCGGGCTGGCCGAGCGTGGGGTGCTGCTCGATCTGCGCACGTTGCTCGCGCGGGAGCCCGAGTACGCGGAGATGTTGCGGCGGGACAGTTATCCGGCGTTGTACGACACGTTCACCTATGGCGGCGGGCAGTACGCGCTGCCCGAGCAGTGGTCCGGTGTGTTCCTCTATTACAACCGGGAGCTGTTCGCGGCGGCTGGTCTGACGCCGCCGGCGCGCTGGCGGGACGCGTGGTCGTTCGACGAATTCCTCGACGCCGCACGCACACTCACCCGGGGCCGGCAATGGGGCTTTGCCGATGCGTGGGTGCCGTACTACTCCGCCGCCTGCTTCGGCATGAACAACGGGGCCGAGTGGTTCACGCCGTCGGTGGCGCCGACCAAGGCCAACCTCGGTGATCCTCGGTTCGCCGCGGGGTTCCAGTTCTACGCCGATCTCGCGGTGCGGCACCGGGTGGCGCCGAGAGTCGCCGACCAGCTGTCGATCTCGGCGCCGGACCTGTTCCGCGGCGGGCGGGCGGCGATGGTGCTCGGCGGACACTGGTTGTATTCCGAATTCGCTGGGCGGGAGGGGCTTTCGATCGATGTCACGGTGCTGCCGGTGGGGCCGCACGGTGGGCCCGGTTCGATCACCGATGTCGGCAGTACCGGGTTGTCCATCGCGGCGGGGAGTCCGCGGATCGAGCAGGCTTGGGAATTCGTCAAATTCGCTACCGGGCCGGTGGGGCAGGCGATCGTCGCCGCGTCCGGGCTGTTCGTACCGGTGTTGAAGTCCGCGATGGGTTCGCCCGGTTTCGCTGCGGCACATCGGGATATTCGCAACCTCGCGGTGTTCACCGAGGGGCCGGACAGCTCGCGTCCGCTGCCGGTGACGCCTGCCTGGGGGAAGGTTTCCGCGTTGCTCGAACGTGGATCCAACCGGGTTCTCCGCGGGGCCGCGACGGCCGCCTCCTTCGACGGTCAGTTCACCGCCGATCTGGATGCCCTACTGGAGTCTTCGTGAAGGGCACGCAGCTCGCGCGCAAACGTGAGCGAGCCGGGTGGATGTTCATCGCGCCGAATGTCGCTGCGGTGGCGGTGTTCCTGTTGTTTCCGCTGGGGTTCTCGCTGTATCTGAGCTTTCACGCGTGGGATCTGTTCCGGCCGATGCGGTTCGTCGGGTTGGCCAACTATCGGCGGTTGTTCGGGTCGGATCCGTTGTTTCTCATCGCGTTACGCAACAGTGCGGTGTTCACCGTGCTCACGCTGGTGCCGACGGTGGTGATCGGGTTGGGGATCGCCGCGGCGTTGAACCGGAAGTTGTTCGGCATCGGGATCTTTCGGACCGTGGCGTTCCTCCCGCTGGTCGCGTCCACGGTGGCGATGGCGGTGGTGTGGCGGTTCATCTTCACCGAGGACGGGATGCTCGATATCGGGCTGGGCTGGATCGGGTGGGGGCCGGTGCCCTGGCTGACCGATCCGGATCTGGCGCTGGTGTCGCTGAGCGTGGTCACCGTGTGGAAGAGCGTGCCGTTCGCGACCGTCATTCTGCTGGCCGCGATGCAAGGGGTGCCGGAGCCGCTGTACGAGGCGGCGAAACTCGACGGAGCCGGTGCGGTGCGGCGGTTTTCGGCGATCACGCTGCCGCTGATCCGCGGGCCGTTGTCGTTCGTGTTCGTGATCACCGTGATCAACTCGATGCAGGCGTTCGATCAGGTGTATGCGCTGACCGGGAGCAACGGGGGACCGGATACCGGGACCTATCTGCTGGGAATCATGCTGTTCCAGAACGCCTTCGGGTTCTACGAGGTCGGGTACGCGTCGGCGCTGGCGTGGGTGATCTTCGCGATTCTGCTGGTACTCACGCTGTTGCAGTTGCGGTTTGCCCGGCGGGAGGCCGTGGATCTGTGAACGCGGACAAGGCGATCGTGCGCCGGACGTTGCGTGGAGTGGGGATCTACGCGGTGCTGATCGGGATCGCGTGGTGTGCGCTGGCACCGATTCTGTGGGCGTTGTCCGGATCGTTGAAGCGGGAAGGTGAGATCGCCGATCGGAACCTGCTGCCGGCCAGCCCGCAATGGTCCAACTACGGCAAGGTGTTCGAGCTGCTGCCGCTGTGGCGGATGCTGCTCAACACCGCGGTGTACGCGGCCTGCGTCACCGCGGGGCAGGTGTTCTTCTGCTCGCTGGCCGGGTATGCGTTCGCGCGCTTGCGGTTTCGCGGTCGTGAGGTGCTGTTCGTCGCCTACCTCGGCACGCTCATGGTGCCGCTGACCGTCACGGTGATCCCGCAGTTCCTGCTGATGCGGGCGTTCGGCTGGGTGGACACGCCGTGGGCGATGATCGTGCCCGGCCTGTTCGGCAGCGCCTTCGGCACCTATCTGATGCGCCAGTTCTTCTACACGCTGCCCATGGAATTGGAGGAAGCGGCCATCCTCGACGGCTGCTCCACCTGGCAGGTCTACTGGCGAGTCCTGCTGCCGCACACCCGGCCTGCCCTGATGGTGCTCGGCGTGCTCACCTGGATCACCGTCTGGAACGACTTCCTGTGGCCGCTGGTCATGATTCAGCGCAACGAGATCGCCACCGTCACATTGGGATTGGTTCGATTGCAGGGGCAGTACTACACCCAGTGGCCGATTCTGATGGCCACGTCGATCGTCATCCTGTTGCCGTTGCTCGTGGTGTACGGCATCGCGCAACGTGCGTTCATCCGTGGCATGGCCATGTCCGGTCTCGGCGGCCGCTGAATGTTTCAGCGGCCCAACGGTACTCGGTGCCGTCGGGCCGCAGTCCCCAGGTGAACTTACGCAGTGCTCCCAGTCGTCCGGGCTACTCGCCCCAGTAGGTGCCGAAACTCCAGAGGTTGCCCTCGGGATCGCGGACGGTGAAACCGCGCGAGCCGTAGTCCTCATCGCGCAGACCGCGCAGCACCTCGGCCCCGGCGGCCGTCGCACGCTCGAGCAGGGCGTCCGGGTCTTCGCAGACCACGTAGGTCGAGTCGTTGCCGGGGACGCGCTTGCCGAACTCGCTTTCGTCCTTGCACGCGGAGCCGAACATCACGCCGCCGCCGAGCGGCCAGCGCAGTTCGGCGTGCACGACGATCGACGGGTCGTCCTCGCGGGTGTACATCGCGGTCTCCTGGAAACCGAAGGCGTCGACCAGGAACTTGGACATGGCCTTGGCGTCGCGGAAGGTCAGCGCGGGCCAGACGGCGGTGCGGGTGGTGATGTCGGTGGGGGTTGGATTCGTCATGCGCTCAGCGTCGCCCGGCGGACCGTTCGGTGTCTTGGACGGATGGAATCTCCTCGCTCAGCCAGACCGTCGGGCTGGTCCCGGCCAGTTCGGCGAAGTCGCGATTCAGATGCGCCTGGTCGTAGTAGCCGCAGCTGGCCGCGACCTGCGCGATGGTGATGAACGAGGGGGTGCGCTCGAGCATGCGCCGCGCCCGTTCGAAGCGGGTGATCCGGGCCGCGAGCTTCGGGCTCAGGCCGAACTCGTTGCCGAACCGGCGGGCGAGGTGCTGTCTGCTCCAGCCGATCTCCTCGACCAGCGCGCCGACCGACACGGTGCCGCCGGAGTCGACGAGCGCGCGCCACGCCCGGGTCAGCTCGGGGGCGACCATGCGATCGGGGTAGGCGATCCGGGTCAGGATCCGATCGACGGTGGCGAAGCGTTCCGGCCAGCTCATCGGTTCCTGCAACCGCTCCCACAGCTCGCGCCCGACCGGGCCGACCACGTCCGCGAATTCCACCGACGTGTCCCACAGCGCCGCGGCCGGCACCCCGAACAGCGCTCGGCTGCCGAGCGGGGTCAGCGCGACCGAGACGCCCTCCTGATGACCGGTATGCGAGATCAGCGCGGTATTCGCCTGTAACCCGCTCACCGAGCAGCGATATTCCTGCGGGGATTGGCTCGGATCCGTCTGTGCCACAACGTCGATCGTCGGGCCGATGCTGATGATGAAGGTCATGTGCGCCGAGGGCAGCCCGCGATGCAGCCCGGCGGGATAACCCGTCATGCGGTAGCCGAGATAGTGATCGATGAACGGCGTGAGCATGGGCGCCGGCCGCGCTGTCACCACCTCGGTGATCGGCTCCATGCAGGTCACGCTACGCCGCCCAGCGTCGACCGCAAGCGCGGTGAGATGGAGCACTCGGACCCGTAATTGGGTATGAGCCCACACCGGGCACTGGTTACCGTGTCGTCTTCTGACGATTTCTGGAGGTGTGATGCGGCGGGTCCAATACGAGCGCAGCGGTGGTCCTGAGGTGCTCGAGGTCGGGTCGGCCGAGGTGCCGACCCCGGGCCCGGGTGAACTCCTGGTCCGGGTCGAGGCGATCGGGGTGACCCTGCCGATGGTGCGGAAGGTGCGCGAGCATCCCGAGCCGATCCCGCTCGGCGGTGAGGTCGCGGGCGAGGTGGTCGCGGTCGGTGACGGCGTGACCGGCTACGCGCCGGGGTATCGGGTGACCGGGCTGGTGTTCGGGCACGGATACGCCGAATACGCGCTGGTCGCGGCGGCGATGGCGTCGCCGATTCCGGACGGGGCGTCGGCCGTGGACGCGGTCGCGCTGGTCCGCAGCGGGCTGGTCGCGCTCGGTGCGCTCGCCGCGGCGAACCCGCTCGACGGTGAGTCGGTGCTGGTCACGGCGGCGGCCAGCGGTGTCGGGCATCTCGCGGTGCAGCTGGCGCGGGTGCGTGGGGCGTCGCGGGTCGTCGGTGCGGTCTCGGATCAGGCGAAGACGGAATTCGTGCGCGGGCTCGGCGCCGACGAGGTGATCGAGTACGGGCAGGAGTCCTGGGGGCAGCCGGTCGACTACGCGCTGGACGCGGTCGGCGGCGAGTTGCTCGGGCCCGCCATCGCCGCGCTCGCGCCCGGCGGGCGGCTCGTCGCCTACAGCTCCGGCGGCGGCACCATCCAGGCCTACGACCTGCTCGTCGGCGCCAAGTCGGTGATCGGGTTCCAGATCGCGCGCATCGCGCAGCGCCAGCCGGACCTGCTCGACCAGTGGCGGCAGGAGCTGTGGCAGTACGTCGCTTCGGATCAGCTGCGGGCCGTCGTGCACGCCGAATTCGCGCTCGACGACGTCGCCGAGGCGCACGCGCTGATCGAAGATCGCGGCAATCTCGGCAAGGTCGTGCTTATCCCCTGATCACCGGTGGGGCAGGCGCGGGTCGTGGCCCCGCGCCTGCCGCGTAGACTCTCGTTCTCGTGAGTCTCACCCTCGGAATCGTCGGCCTGCCCAACGTCGGAAAGTCGACGCTTTTCAACGCGCTGACCAAGAACGACGTGCTGGCCGCGAACTACCCGTTCGCGACCATCGAGCCGAACGTCGGCGTGGTCCCGCTGCCCGATCCGCGGTTGAACAAGCTCGCGGAAATCTTCGGTTCGGCGAAAATCCTGCCCGCCGTGGTGTCCTTCGTGGACATCGCCGGCATCGTCAAGGGCGCGTCCGAGGGTGCCGGTCTCGGCAACAAGTTCCTCGCCAACATCCGCGAAGCCGACGCCATCTGCCAGGTCGTGCGCGTCTTCGCCGACGATGACGTGGTGCACGTCGACGGTCGCGTCGACCCGCTCGCCGACATCGAGGTGATCGAGACCGAGCTGATCATCGCCGACATGCAGACCCTGGAGAAGGCGATCCCGCGGCTGGAAAAAGAAGCCAGGATCAAGAAGGACCGCAAGCCCCTGCTGGACGCGGCCGTCGCCGCCAACGCGGTCCTGGACAGCGGCCAGACCCTCTACTCCGCGCGCACCAAGCTGGACGGCGAACTGCTGAAAGAGCTTTCGCTGCTCACCACCAAGCCCTTCCTCTACGTCTTCAACGCCGACGAGTCCGTCCTCACCGACGACGCGAAGATCGCCGAGCTGAAAGCCGCCGTGGCCCCCGCCGACGCGGTCTTCCTGGACGCCAAGGTCGAAGCCGAACTCCTCGAACTCGACGACGAATCCGCCCTCGAACTCCTCGAATCCATCGGCCAAACCGAACCCGGCCTGAACGCCCTCGCCCGCACCGGCTTCCACACCCTCGGCCTCCAGACCTACCTCACCGCAGGCCCGAAAGAGTCCCGCGCCTGGACAATCCACCAAGGCGACACCGCCCCCAAAGCCGCCGGCGTCATCCACACCGACTTCGAACGCGGCTTCATCAAGGCCGAAATCGTCGCCTTCGACGACCTGGTCGAACACGGGTCCATGGCGGCAGCCAAGGCCGCAGGCAAGGTGCGCATGGAAGGCAAGGACTACGTCATGGCAGACGGCGACGTAGTCGAATTCCGCTTCAACGTATAGATTTTCGTCGGCGGGCCTAGTCGAATGATACCGAGCCCGGTGCGGCGCGGAGGAAATCGATGATGTGGACCAGCATTTCGCGGCGGATGCTGTAGTTCTTGGAGAGGTCGTTGCGGTGGAATGTTCCGTCGTCGGGGACGTCCGTTACGGTGCCATCGTTGAGTAGGCGCTCGCCTGTGCCGAGTCTCGGGAGGACTTGGAGTTCGAGGAAGTTCGCGAGTATCTCGACTTGTTGCGGGTCGAGTTCGGTGCTGCAGTTGTAGCGAGTTGTCTCCCACTGGTCTTCCGGGAGGATTTTCGCGTCGGCGACCAGTTCGTGGAGTGGGCCCCAAGTCCACGCGCTGACGTTCAGGCTGCCGTTGGCCGAGCTGAGACTGATGCTCATTTCCGGATAGTACCGAGGGGCTCTGTCTGCCTAGGGATTTGCTGTTGGCTCGGGGTCGGGGGTGTTGCGGCGGCGCCAGGTGCGGAGGGTGCGGTGGGCGGCTAAGGCGCCGAGGATGGCGGTTATGCACCAGACGGTGATGGCGGTGTAGGCGAGGGGGGCGGATAGGTCGCCTATGGAGGCGCCTAGGGCGGTGTAGACGAAGGCTCGGGGGGCGGAGCCGATGAAGGCGCCGGTGGCCATTTGCCAGAGGGGGACGCCGAGGGCACCGAAGATGTAGGAGGACAGGGCGTCTGGGGCGCCGGGGATGAAGCGTTGGCCGACTACGGCCCAGAGACCGTGGCGGTTGAGTTTGGTGTCGAGGCGGTCGGCGCGGTCGGGGCCGAGTAGCGCGTGGGCGCTTGTGCGGCCGGCTCGGCGGCCGAGGTAGCTGGAGATTGTTGCGGTGCCGACCGTTGCGCCCAGGGTTACGAAGGTGCCGAGCAGCGGGCCGAACAGCAGGCCGCTTCCGGCGGCGAGGATCGGCCCGGGGACGAGGATGGCGCCGAGGAGTGCGGCGACGACCACGTAGACCAATGGTGCGGCGGGGCCGGTTGTTTCGACCATGTCGCGCACGCGGTTGATGTCGATAACTCGTGCGACGGCGACGAGATAGAACATCGCGAGCAGGAAGACGATGCACGCCGCGAGTCGCGCGCCGTGTCGCCAGCGGTTGGTCTGCGGAGAGCCTTCGTCAGTCATGATGCGCTCAACCCTGCCGCACGTTGACCGCGGTCGCGAATCGAAGGGGGCGAATCCGCTCCGTGTCGGATTTGAAAAGGCTTCAGTCCATGTGCTCGACCCATTGAGCGCGGGACGGTCCCGGCGCGAAGGGTTCGCCGAAGTATTGGGTTTCGCGGACAACTTCCGTGCCCTCGAATTCCATGATGCTCACGACGTAGAACGGTTCCTCGTCATATTTGAGGACGAGTTCGCTGATCCACAGGTTGCCGCCGTCGAGTATGCGGCGCACGGTGAAGCGTTTCGCGTTCGGCTGGGCCTCGCGGGAAGCCTGAATGTTGTGCCGACCGCGGATTCGCTCGCCCGATTGCGGATATTCGAGGATTGCGTCGGCCCGGTAGATTTCGTGTTCCGTCGCGAAGTCGTCGGCGTCGGAAGCCGACCAATGCCGTTGCAGGGCGGCGCGTACGTCGTCGTCAGGCATGGCGAACCTTCCTTCGGTAGACGGGTGTACGCAGCGTACTCGGACGGTCGAACCGAACCTGTTCGTATGCTTCGGATTCCGGGCGAGTCGGAGTCGAGCAGGGTTCAGACTGAAGGGGTCTCACCATCTCGTTCAGCTCTGGAGATCGCCGTGCTCATTTTGCAGGATCCCACCAAACCCACTACTTCAGGACCGAGTCCGATCACTGAATTTCCCCGTGCCGCCACCATTCTCGCCAGCCAGGTGACGCCACCGACCAAATCGACCGGTCCGTTGCATAAAATGCTCACGGTGCTGGTGAAGACCGCGATCGATGATCCCGATGAGACTTACACGGCGCAGGACATAGTGGTCGCCTATCAGAAGCTGTACGCGCTCGCGGAGGCGCGGGTACAGGAGTGGGCGGAGGACACCGCGCGCTGTAAGCGATACCTGGATAACGAGCTGAATCGCAAACTGGCGGGGGAACTTCTGCGCATTCAACGCGATCAGGAGAAGCGGTTGGATTCGCTGAGCAAGGCGGAGAGCGTGGTGATCACCAGGGGGACAGATCCGAGTCAGGCCATCAACATCATGACCTATGAAACATTCGGGGGCGAAGTTCCGGGACCGGCGCGAGCGGACGCGCCCACCGACCCGGACGCGGGACGGCAAACCGGAGAAGGCGTCAAGACCACCAAGGAAGGCCGGTTGGAGGAGTGGTCGCTCGGGGCCCTGCGCGGATTTGCCGCCAGTGGATTCCTGCTGATCGCCGAGGCGACGCCGACGATGGTGTCGCTGCCGCCCGAGACCGCGCTGACCTCCGGAGAACGCGGTGTATGTGGTTTTGCCGACCAGCGGGTCCGTCGCGTCGCCATACTCGAGCAGGGGCGCGTGGCCACCGGCATTGATCCGTTTGTCCGCGCGCTCGAAATCATGATGAAAGGCACCGCCAACGCGGAAAGCGCGTTGCAATATGCCATCAAGAAGCGGCCGACCTGACTCATCCAGGTGGCGCAGTTCACGGGATGCGCTGTCTCCGTGGCATTCCCGGCCCCGTGAACAAGGGGCACCTATTCTGCGGTCTTGACTCGAATAACGGAGTCGCCGCTCGGCGTCGTAAAGCGCATTGCCCGAAATCCTCAGTCTCCGTGTACTTTTACCTTCGGATCGGGGTGCTGCTTCGGCAGCTGGAGGAGATAGAGGGAAACCATGAAGGTTGATATTCGGCTGCGCGCGGTGCTAGGGGTGCTGTTGGCTGCCCTGGTGCTGGTATTGGCAGCGTGCGGGTCGAAAGAGTCGGATTCCGCTGCGCCGGCGTCCAGCAAGGTGACCGGGACTTCGGTCACCGCGACCAAGCCGGTGACGCCGACGAGTTCGGTTCCGGCGCAGGCCGATCCGGGTACGCCGCGGGTTCCCGCCGCAACCCGTCCGGGCGCCGGTGACCCGGGTCAGCCCGCCGCTCAGCCGACGGAGACACAGGCTCCCGGCGGCACCGACCGATGCGGCGAGATCTTTTGCGGAGACGTGAACGCCACGCGTCCCGGCGGCACCGACAACTGCGGGATAATCGTTTGTGGTGAGACCCCGCCGCCTCCCGGCGGCACCGACAACTGCGGCGTGATCGTCTGCGGTGAGACGCCCAAGCCGGCGAAATGCACGGACCAGATCGACTACACGGGTGATCCGCGGACACCCGGCGAGATCAACACCCTCGGTGAGTGGAACAAGCGGTGCCCCGACCCGATTCGGCCGACCGCCACCGTGTCGCCCACGGCGCAACCGTCCGCGACCACATCCGTCGCGACCACTCCCGCGCCGACGGTCACCACAACCGCGAAATAGCGGCTTCGACCTGCGGTCCACGGTAGAATTCGACTCGCCGGACAAACCTTGCGAGGAGGCCGTGGACCGCGAGTCGCTGGTCGACATCATCCTGACTGTTGAACCTCAGCCGGGTCGCGACTCATGCCCGCTCGACCGGCCTCGGGCACGCTGAGGTCGCCATGGAGAACCTCGTGAGCGCCGCGGATCGGGCCGCGTTCAAGCGGTGCCGCCGGCAATGGGATTTCACCGCGTCCGTGCGTCGTGGCCGAAGTCCGCTTCGGCGAACAACATTCGATCTGGATCGGGCCGTGCGGGATGCCCTCGCGGTTTACTACTTCCCTGGGATGTGGGATTGGGATGCGGCCATTGTCTTGCCGTTGGTGAACAAGGCGCTGGATAACTCGCTCGCGCGTCAATGTGAGGCGATCGGGGGTGATCCGCCGGACCGGCAGTCGGCTCTCGATCGGGCACACCGGTTGTTGGAGCGGTATTTCGCGTGGGCGCCGGCGGTCGACCGTTTCTCGCCGATTCGGGTGGAGACCGATTTCGACGCGATCGTGCCCGATCCCGCGAATCCCGAACACGGGTTGGTGGGTCCGGGCGGCGGCGGAATCCACTACACCGGGCGGATCGACCTACTGGCCATCGATGAGTACGACCGCTACTGGGTCGTCCGCCATCGAGTGCTCGATGAACCGTTCCCGTCGACGGAACAACTTGTGCTGGATGAGGATTCGCTCGCAGCGTGTTGGGCGTGGGGGCGCTTCTATGACGGTATGGAAATCGCGGGAACGATCTACAACGAACTCTCGCCGTACGATAAGAATCCGTCGCGAATCCCCGGTAGGACACCCGAACGTCGTGGCGGAATACCTCAGCACGAACCCAGCGGCGGTGGCCGGGGCGTCTCGTCACCACGGCGCGCCTACGTGAAAGGTAGACCGGCGGAGAGCGCCGATCGGATCAGTCAGATCGAAGGTAATGGTCTCCGCCGCACCACAATCAGGCGCAGCACCGCCGAGATCCACACGGCCGGTGTGCAATTGGCTGACGAGCTACTGGACATGTTCCGGCCCGGCGTACGCGTCTACCCGAATCCTGCGCCCGCACACTGCTCGAACTGCGCGTTCGTAGCGCCTTGCCTGGCCGTTCACGAGGGCCGCGACGTCGAACCCCTGCTCGAGGCTGATTACCGGAAGCGGCCCGCCTTCGAGATCGAGCGCGGCCGGCTCGGCGGCACCCCGTTCGGTGTAGGTCGAGGCTGGGTCCCGGGCAGCCACCGGGAAGGCTGACAGTCCCTGACCTGGCGTACATGCCGAACAGAACTCGCTGATTTGACCTGAACCTTTGTTGATGTTCGATGCTTGCGGCAATCACCTGCACACATCGAAAGGAACTGTCATGACAGAGAATCCGGTCAAGGTCGCGGTCATCCTCGGGAGCACCCGGGCGGGACGGTTCGGTCCCACTGTGGCCAACTGGTTCATCGATCACGCGAAGCAGCGCGACGACATCGCAGTCGACCTCATCGATCTCGCGGAAGACCAACTGCCCGCTTACATGTCGAACGAACCCGACCCCGAGGGTGCGCGAGCGCTGCAATCCGTCGGTGCGCGACTGACCGACGCCGACGGATTCGTCGTGATAACTCCCGAGTACAACCATAGCTACCCGGCGCCCCTGAAGAGCGCGATCGACTGGCACTTCACCCAGTGGCAGGCCAAGCCGATCGGATTCGTCTCTTACGGAGGCGTTTCCGGCGGCTTGCGCGCGGTCGAGCACCTCCGCCACGTCTTCGCCGAACTGCACGCCGTCACCGTCCGCGACACCGTGAGCTTCCACGGAGCCGGCCAACTCTTCGACCCGACAGGCAAACTCGCCGACCCGGCCGCCCCCACCGCCGCCGCCGACCAACTCCTCAACCAACTCGTCTGGTGGGGATCCGCCCTCCGCACAGCCCGCGCCGAACGCCCCTACACAGCCTGATTACCAATACCTACCGCATTGATATGTAGTCAGGGCGTGGCGCGGTGTGGCCCGGGGTGGTCCTTGCGACGAATGCAGGCTGCCCCGGCGCGGGGAAGTACTGCGCCACAACGTGGTTCGCTTCGCTCGGCGACGATGCGGTTCAGGTCGCCGGCATCCACGCCGGCGCGCGCACGGGCCAGGGCGGCACGGAGGGCAGACCTGGGATCGGGACCGTCCGGCCCCCACCCGTGCGCCATGGCCGCATTGATCTCGTCTTTCGACATCACCCGAGCGATGGTCTCGTCGAGCAATCCAGCCGCGACGGCGGTACGGATAAGACCTTCCGGTGCTGGTCCGGGCCGATAGTCCCAGCCGTCCAGACCGATGTCTTCGGCCAGTACGTCGAGCAGGATCAGTGCTTGCCACAGGTCGGTGGCTTCGTCGAGGGTGAGCTGTCCGCTCTGGATCAACGCATTCGCCATGTCGTAGGCGGCGTCCGCACGCCGTGGTCCCGCGCAAAGGATTTCGATGATGCCGACGTCGTCGACAATCCGGCTGGAAAAGATGACGCGGTGTTGCTTACCGAGCACATCGAGGGTGTTCCAGCCGGTCAGCCGATCGCCGGATCCGCGGTTGCTGAGCGGATGAGTGCCGACCGGATTACCGCACAGCGTCAGCAGATCCACCAGGACGGATTCGCATTCGGCGGCGGGCAGATCCTCCAGGTATTCGACGAACGCATCGGAGAACTCGATCTCCGCCTGGTCGCAAGGAAAGGCCTCGCCGCGCCTCACTGATTCGCGACTCGCTCGGCGGCCAGAGCGCGCACGCGCGACTCGTCGACGCCTAGGCGGACGCACACCTCGGCGAGGTTGAACTTCCGGGTCCGGTTCGAGGCGAGATCGGCTGCGGCATCGAGGATTGCCAGCTTCGCTTCGCGGATCTTGCGCATGTCCTCGTCGATTCGGTCGGCCGAATCGACGACGGCGACCGGTCGGCCGTGGCTGGTCAGCACTACCCGCTGCTCTTCGCTCGCGGCGACCAGCCCGGACACGCCTTTGCGGGAGGCCGTGGTGATCGGTACTCGAACGGAGGTCATGTTGCAAATCTACCTAGATCTAGATAGATATGCAATGGAGGTGGCGGGTCGGCTAGTGGTTGTCGCCGGTCAGGGAGCTGGGGAGGGCGTCGCCGCAGTTGGTGGGGGTGGGGGTGTTGGTGAGGCGGTCGGCGAACCATTGGATTACTCGGGGTGAGACGGCTTTTTCGTTGTTGTTGTCGTGGCCTACGCCGGGGTTCCACTGGGTGGTTACGGGGGTGCCGGTGGCGCAGTAGCGGTTGACCAGGGCGGCGGTGAATTTCGGGGGGACCAGTTGGTCGTCCAGGCCTTGGGCGAGGTAGACCGGGATGCCGGGAGGGAGGTCGGGGGCTCGGTTTTCCTCGAAGGCGCGGCGCCAGGACGGGTCGGCGAGGGGGTCGCCCTTGAAGTAGTCGCCCATGCCGGGGACGGTGGTGATGCGGGCGAAGAGGGCGGCGAAAGGTGTTGCGGCGCAACCTGCTCCGGCCATCTCCTGGTTGCGCAGGGCGGCCTGTGGAGTGAGGAGGGCGTTGGGGTCGAGTTGGGGGTAGGCCTTCGCGTACTGGGTGGTGAGGAAGGGCGTGACGGCCCAGCCGTTGAGGAGTTGGGGTGGGTTGGCGCGGAGGATGCCGGCGATGTCGGAGGCCGGGGCGGTGGCGGCGTCGGCGACCAGGTGCAATTCGGGTGCGTAGGTGGGGGATTGGGCGGCGGCGGCCAGGGAGATGAGACCGCCCTGGGAGACGCCGTAGATGACCATATCGGTGCCGGCGTTGGTGCCGGGCAGGTTGCGGGCGGCGCGGGCGGCGTTCACGGTGTCGCGGCCCTGGTCGGCGGCGACCAGGTAGTGCTCGCCGTCGCCGGTGCCTGCCGCGCCCGCGTAGTCGCTGGCGGCGACCACCCAGCCGCGGCCGAGTGCGTCGTTGAGCCAGGGCATGGTCGAGGCGATCCCGGATTGCCGGCTGGGGGCGCATTCGGCGCCGAGGCTGACCGTGCCGTGGGCGAAGTTCAGAATGGGCCGGTTGGCGCCTTCGGCGAGTGGCGTCCAGACCATGCCGGAGGACACCGCCGGAGTGCCGTTGCGGTCCTGGGACCAGTACAGGATGCGCTGGCCGTGGCCGTTCACGCCGGGTAGGGACATCGGTGATGAGCGGATCACGGTGCCGGGCGGTTGGGGTGAAATGCCCTGGGGCACTTCGTAGAAGGCGGCGAGCCGGGTTTGTTCGGCGTCTTGCCGGGCAGCCTGGGTGACGATCGTTCCGTACCAGCCGACGGTCACGGCGAGCACGATCAGCTGCACGGTGACCGCCGCCGGACGCCACCAGCGCAGGGAACTGGCGCGAGGCAGCGGCGCGGTCAGCCGGAGGCCGCGGACCACCATCGCCACTCCGGTGATCAACAGCGTGATGATGGTCCACGCGGTGAAATCCAGCCCGGTGCGGAAGGGCAGCGTCGCGAGAATCACGCCGGCGAGCACCTGCCAGCCCGCTAGTGCCGCGGACGCGACGAGGACATCGTCGCGCCGCGTACCGGCCAGCAGCCCGCAGACTCCGAGTGCGACGAAGAAAGTCCCGACCCACACGAGAGACGCCGACACCGACATGGGTAGCGCGGCGACACCGAGGACGCCGAACCCTACGGCGAGGATCGCCTCGGAACCCAGCAACCGCTGAGCACGCACGAGCCAGGCCCTGTCGCCACCCGGGAGCTGATCTGTCGCGGAATCGGACAAGCCGTCTCGCCGGGCCAGCCACCACCGAGCCGCGGCAGACGCGCTGAGCACCAGCATCGCGACCACCACGACCACGCGTCCCTCGATCAGGGAAACGCCGAACGGCGAGTACAGCAGTACGCCTGCAAGAATCACGACGAGCCCAGGCAACCACCACGCGATACCACGTAAATCCCAGCTCACAGCCTTACCACCGCTCACCCGGGGCCTCCGTCCTTCGGTTACGCGGCATACAGCTCGATGCGGTAACTCTACGGACGACCACCAAATGATCTATGTGATCTTCGTCGGCCCGAGCCCCTGGCTCAGCGGTGACGCCACCTCCGCCGCGCCCACTTCCGCGCCACCGGACTGACCGCCAGAACCGGGAGAAACAGAGTGAACCCGACCAATGCGACCGGAATCATCAAGTAAATGAACAGCTCACCGAGTATTTGAACGATGGTGGGAATCGCGAACGGTACGGCCAGCACCGCCAGAGCAATCGCCAGCGGATAAGCCCCGCCCGCGGCCGCGGCGATCGCGGCGAACGCGAACCCCGCCGCGAGAACCAGCCCCAGCAGGGCGACCAGATAGTTGTCCCACCATGCGTGTTGTTTCGTGTGAATCGAAGCGCCTCCCAAGACGTCGGGTCCGACCCAGCCGCAGAGCCTAGCGGCCCACCGCCCGCGCCACCGGCGAACTCCCGGATCACGTTGCGCTGGTTGAGGCCTCGTTCCCTAACAGCCCCGAGTTATCCACAATTGCCCAGGTGCGGGTTCCGGTTGTGGCTGCTGTGGTCGAGGGTTGAGGCGTGGACATGACAGCGCTGAGCCTCTTTTGGAGTCTGCCTCTTGATGATATCGTTGATATCAAGGAGGTGAGGCGGATGACCGATATCTTGATCCGGGATGTGCCCGACTCGACGATCGCCGAGATAGATCGGCGCGCAAAGGATCTGGGCGTATCTCGCAGTGAATTCCTTCGTCGCTGGATCGCCCGGGACTTCCGGTCCACTGCGGCGCCGGTGACTGCGGCAGACCTCGATCGGCTTGGGCGCCTAGCGCAAGACCTGGGCGACTCGGAGGTCATGCGGCAGGCGTGGTCGTGAGCGAGCGGCCTTGGCTCGTCGACAAGTCCGCCCTGGTGCGGCTCGGTCGCAGTCCCGACGCACAGCTTTGGGCTACCCGGATCGAACGCGGACTGGTGCGAATCTCCACAGTTACCGTGCTGGAGACCGGCTACTCGGCCAGATCTGCGCAGGATCTGACCGAGCTGCTCGATCTCCCGCCCATCGCGAGCATGCCGGTGGAATACCTGACCCCGTCCGCGGAGAACCGGTCGGTCGAAGTGCTCCGGACCCTCGCCGAGCAGGGGCATCACCGCGCTCCATCGATCCCCGACCTATTGATCGCCGCCATCGCGGAACAGTCGAAACTCGTTGTGCTCCACGTCGACAAGGACTTCGAACTCATCGCGGAGGTCACCGGCCAACCGATCGAAGAGCTACGCCTCGGCTAGGGGAGAGGTTCCAGGGCGGCGCCGGCGAAGAGGGGGAAGTCGGGGGTGTCCGGGAAATCGGGGGCGGTTTCTTCGCCGATGTAGAGGTCGAGGTGGTGCGGGCCGCTGGGACCGGGGATGAATTCTTCGCCGATCGACCATTCGGCGGCTTGGAATCTGGTGCAGGCGGGGGTGGTTTCGGGGTCGATGATGCCGCAGTCGGTGAGGCGCAGGCGGGTGCCGGGATCGAGGCCGTCGGCGGCGGCGCTGTGGAAAGGTTGCAGGATTTCGCCCGCGGCGTCCCGGGGGTGCGAGTCGAGCCAGAAGCCGGTGTCGTAGGACCAGTTGAGGTAGGCGCCGGCGTTGGCGCCGCTGGTGATCCGGCCGGTGCCCTCGTCACGGACGGCGTCGACGAAATCACTTGGCAGGTCGCCTAGTTGGGCGTCGGACTCGACACAGTCGATGGTGGTGCAGCCGTGCACGGTCTCGCGCGGGCCGTCGTGGTAGGACTCGACGGCGGTGTAGTACACCGTCACGGTCCAGTCGGACCACTCATCTTCGCCGGCCTGGCATCCGGCCGCGAGGACGGACACGGCCAGCAACCCCACACCCAGCCTCACGCCTCGATGGTACGGGGGTTGCCGCCGCGGCGCTGTCCGGGCCGAGTCAGGCTGCGGCGGAGCGGAACTCGGTGGCGTGGTCAGCGGCCCACTGGCGGAAGGTACGCGGCGGGGTGCCGGTGAGTCGTTCGACGGTGTCGTGCACGACGGAGGTGAAGGACTCCAGCGCGGTGGCTCGGAGCGCCATGATCGCGTCCGCCATTTCGGTGGGAACACCGTGGTCGAGAATGGCCTGCCGGGCCTGTGCCGGTGCGACTTCGACGAATTCGAGCGGTCGGCCGAGCACCTCGCCGAGGACCGCGGTCTGCTCGCCGGGGGACAGGGCCTGCGGGCCGCTCAGGGTGTAGATCTGACCGTCGTGCCCGTCGGTGGTGAGTGCGACGGCCGCGACCGCGGCGATGTCCCGCGGATCGATGACGGCGATGCGGCCCTGGCCGAATGGCGCGTACACGGCATCGCGTGCCCGGATCGTGCCTGCCCAGTGCAGTGCGTTGGACATGAATCCGAGCGGGCGCACGATGGTCCACGGCACGCCGCACGCGCGCACCGACTGCTCGCCCGCGCGGTGCCAGGTGGGAATGGGATCGGTGGCGGTGTCGTCGCCGGTGCGCCCGGACGACAGCTTGACCAGTCGCGCGACACCCGCCTGAGCGGCCGCGCCGGCGACGACGGCGTCGTGCTCGGGAATACCGGGTCCGGTGGACAACAGGAAGACCCGGTCCACATCGCGCATGGCGGCGGCCAGTCGGGTGGAGTCGCGCAGATCGGCTCGGACCACTTCGACGTCGTCGGGCAACTTCGCCGCTGCGGGGTTCCGGCTGGTTGCGCGGACTTGTTCGCCTGCGGTGAGCAACTGGCCGATCAGGGCACGGCCAACGGTTCCGGTCGCCCCGGTCACGAGAATCATTGTGTTGCTTCCTCTTTTGATGGCGCGGCGTTCGGGTCGAACGCCCGCTGCTTGGACCAGCGTGCGACCGGAACCGTGAACAGATCCATCTGCTGCTTACAGATAGTGGAAAAGTTCCACACAGAGTGGTGATATGAAAGGAATGACCACACTCGATGACGTGGATCGCGGCCTGATCCACGCCCTGCACATAGACGGCAGGGCGCCGTTCAGCCAGATCGGTGCGGTCCTCGGCGTCTCGACCCAGACCGTCGCCCGCCGCTACCGCCGGCTGCGTACCGAGGCCGGCCTGCGGGTCGTCGGACTTCCGGACACGAGCGGAATCGGCAAGGCGCAGTGGCTGGTTCGGCTCACCACCACAACCGCCGCCGCGCAGAACCTCGCGAACTCGCTGGCGCGAAGATCGGACACCTCGTGGGTCAAGCTGATGTCCGGCGGCACCGAAATCCTGCTCATCGTCGACGTGCCGCTCGGTGCTCGAACCTCGCGATCGCTACTGCTGCACGACATTCCACGCACGGCGGGCATTACCGGAGTCTCCGCACATCTGGTACTGCACACCTACCACGGCGGTCCCGGTGTATGGCACGGTCATGTCAACGCACTGAACACTGCTCAGCAGCAACAACTTCGGATCGCAACCGACGCCTCGCCCCAGCGGCGAGCACTGTCTCCGGCCGAGACCGCCCTACTCGGCGCATTGAGCCGGGACGGTCGCGCCGGCCTCGCCGAACTCGCGGCGGCGACCGGCTGGTCCCCGGCCACGGTCACCCGGCGGCTGACCGAACTCCGGGCAACCGGCGCACTCTTCTTCGATGTCGAATTCGATGACGCCCTGTTCGGCGCGACCACCCGGGCCCTGCTGTGGATGTCGATCGCGCCGGCGCACCTGGACGAAGTCGCCAGCACGCTGGCGGGCCACGAAGAGCTGGCCTTCGTCGTCGCGACCACCGGCTCGGCGAACCTCGTCGCCCAGGCCATGTGCCCGGACCCGGCCGCCCTGCACCGATACCTCACTGCCCGCCTCGGCGCCCTCGACGCGATCCGCACCCTCGAGACCGCCCCGGTCCTGGCCACGGTCAAAGCGGGCGGCCGGACGATCTCCGAGCTGACACCCGCGCGCGGCGTCCGCTAGAGCCGCACCTCCGGCGGCCGCGGCCACGGGTTTTCCTCGATCTGCTCGACGGACTGATTGAACCGCGCGATCAACCTGCTCAACTGATCGACATCGGTACCGTCCCAGTCCGCGATGACCGCCCCGATGCCTTCCCGGCTCTGCAGGCGATCGGCGGCCAGTACATCCAGTCCCTTGATGCTGGCCTGGATCTTGCGCGCGATCCCGCCGTCCGGATCCGGGACGCGGTCGACCAGGCCCTGCTTGAGCATGGCGCCGACCTGGCGGTTGATCGTGGAGATATCGAGCTGGAACGCCTCGGACAGCTCGCGCAGGCTCAGCGGCTCGTCGTACTCCAGCCGGGTCAGGATGAGGAACGCCGAGCGGTCGAGCTGGAAGCCGGGGCGGCGGAGCAGCGACGCGGGGAAGTGCCTGGCGAGCAGGGTGAGCTCGAAGACCAGGCGGGTGAGCGCTGCGTTGTCGGCGGGACCGAATTCGGACATGGGCCTCACTATGTCGGGTGCGTCACGTTATATCCAATTGTGCACGATACACAACGTGTGTAGCGTGCACATTTGTGACTGTTGCTGCCGACGCGTCTTCGACCGTCTCCGATACCGACGACCGAAGGCGTCCATCGCCGGCCGTCCTCATCGCGACCCTCGGCATGGTCGGTGTCGTCGTCTCGCTGATGCAGACGCTGGTCATCCCGATCATTCCGACGTTGCCCGATCTGCTGAGCACCTCCGCGTCCAACGCTTCCTGGGTGGTCACCGCCACGCTGCTGGCCGGTGCGGTGTTCACCCCGATCAGCGGCCGGCTCGGCGACATGTTCGGCAAGCGCCGGGTGCTGTTCGTCAACCTGCTCTCGCTGGTCGCCGGTTCGGTGGTCTGCGCCGCCTTCTCCTCGCTGATCCCCGAGATCATCGGGCGCTCACTGCAGGGCGCCGCGGTCGGCGCGATTCCGTTGGGCATCAGCATCATGCGCGACGAACTGCCCGCCGAGAAGGTGGGTTCGGCGATGGCGATCATGAGCGCGACGCTCGGCGTCGGCGGCGCCCTCGGCCTGCCGCTCGCCGCGGCGATCGCACAGAACGCGGACTGGCACATGCTGTTCTGGACCGCCGCGGGCCTCGGCCTGGTCTGCGCCGCACTGGTTTTCGTGTTCGTGCCGGAGTCGCCGGTGCGCACCCCCGCGCGGTTCGATTTCGGTGGCGCGCTCGGTCTTTCGATCGCGCTGCTGGCGCTGCTGATTCCGATCACCAAGGGCGCGGACTGGGGCTGGGGCAGCCCGACCACGCTGATCCTGTTCGCGGTGTCGCTGGTGGTGTTCCTCGGCTGGGGCGCCTACGAGCTGCGTCAGCGTTCGCCGCTGGTCGACCTGCGGGTCTCGGCGCGGCCGCGGGTGCTGTTCACCAATATCGCGTCCGTCGCGGTCGGCTTCGCGCTCTACGGCATGTCGCTGACCTTCCCGCAGCTGCTGATGGCGCCGGAGCAGACCGGCTACGGCTTCGGCCTGACCATGGTCAACGCCGGATTGGCGCTGGCGCCAACCGGATTCGTGATGATCCTGCTCTCGCCGGTGTCGGCGAAGCTGTCCGCCGCGCGCGGTCCGAAGATCACCCTGGCGCTCGGTTCCGCGGTGATCGCGGCGGGCTACCTGTGCGCGGTAGTGCTGATGAACAGCGTCTGGGAAATCATGGTGGCGTCGATGATCGTCGCCGCCGGTGTCGGCCTGGCCTACGCCGCGATGCCCGCGCTGATCATGGGCGCGGTGCCGATCACCGAGACGGCCGCCGCCAACGGGCTGAACTCGCTGATGCGCTCGGTCGGTACGTCGACCTCGTCGGCCGTGATGAGCGTCGTGCTGGCGCACATGACCATGCAGCTCGGCGTGCACGTGTTCCCGTCGCGCGACGGATTCCACACCACGTTCCTGATCGCCACGGCAGCCGCGATCGTCGCGATCGTGCTTACCGCGCTGATCCCGATGCGCAAGGCGCCGGACGCCGCGGCGACGGTCGGGCACGCCTGACCCGAGAAGCATTGGAGCCGGCCCGGATTCGTCCGGGTCGGCTCTTTTTGTGGCTCAGTTACCCCAGCGGCCGAGGTCGGCGGCGTGCTCGAGCATCGTTCGCTGTCCCGCTCTGCGTTCCAGCATCAACGAGAAGGCGGGGGAGAACGGTGGTGCTTTGTCCGGTCGTGCCGTCGCCTGCTCGACGATGACGTCCACCACGGAAGTCGCCATGGAGTGCCGCGGATACTGCGCGTGAATCGCCGCGCCGAGCTCATCGCTGATGAACTCCGTGTCCTTGCCGAAGTCGAGTGAGATCCCGTTCGTGGTGAGCATGCTGAGCGTGCCGCGGCGGTCGGCGATGTGCTGCGTGGTGTGCAATGCGATGGCCTCCCAGACGGAGTCGACGGCGGCTGCGCCGAGACCCTGCTCGGTCAGGAACTCCGCGGCCTTGTCCGCCCCGTCGACCTCGAATCGGCGGTGGCCGTTGCCCGCCTCGCTGAGCCCGATGTCATGCAGGACCGTCGCGGCGAACAGCAGGTCGGGGTCGTAGTCCGCATCGGACGCGGCCTGGATGTGGTCGGCGAAGAGCCTGGCGAACACGAAGCTGCGGATGCTGTGGTTGGCGATGGCCGGCGACTCCACTTGGAGAGTCAGGGCTAGTACTGCCTGGGCGAGCGGTGTCTGTGGCAGCACGAGCGCCACCGGGGTTTCGCTGGTCATGCCCGACCTCTCTCACATCGGACCTCGAGGGTCGATGCACGCAAACTGGACAGGGAAACTGCTTGTGAGCGTAGGAGAGACCGCGTCGAGCGGCGACGTGAGAAGTTCTACAGGCGCGTCCGGGAACTTCGACCGGTGCGTAACCGACGGGGCTATCGAAGGTCGGCCGTGAACTCGGCGACGCGTTCGGCTATCCGCTCCGGGAACTCGCCGTTGATGGCGTGGGAGGCTTCCGGCCAGACCTCGACTTGCGCGCCGGGGATGGTGCGGGCGGTTTCGGCGGCGCGGGTTGCGTTGTGAACTATGCTGCGCCCGGCCAGGATTGCGAGTACCGGGACCTTGATGGCGGCTAGTTCGTCGGCGGTCGGGCGCACCGGCATCGGTTGTGCGGAGGTGAAATCGCGCATGGCGGAGGCGATCAGGCGTCCTTCAGGGATCGAGTCGTCCACCGGGATGCCGCCCGAGATCCAGCCGAGCAGCCAATAGCGCACTCGTTTCGGGAGACCGGGGATCAGGCCGCCGAGGGAGACGACGATCATCTTCCAGGTAAGGGGCGCAAAGGTATTCGCCGGATCGAGCAGGGTTACCGAGGCCGCGCATTCGGGGCGGCGCAGGGCGACCTGGGTGGCCAGCCAGCCGCCGATGCTGACGCCGAGCAGGTGTGCGCGCTGTAGTTCGAGACCGGCGAGTACCTCGGCTACCCACGTCGCCTGGTCGTCCGGGGTGACGAGTTGTTTGTGCTGGCTGCTGGCGCCGGGCTCGCCGATGCTGTCGATCGACCAGACGGTGCGGTCCGCCATCAGGCCCGGCAGGTTCGCGCCCCACATCGGCGTCGAGGCCTGGCGACCGGACAGCAGGACCAGTGGCGTGCCGCCCGCGTCGCCGAAACGGTAGGCGCGGACCGGGCCGAACGAGGTCGGCACGGCGACTTGTTCGGCAGGGGCGGGTAGTTCGGCCAGGCCGGCGGTGTACGCGGCGGCGAATCGGTCGAAACCCGCCCTGGTCGCGAAGTACCCGACCTTCTCGGTCGGCTTTCCGATGTTCGGTTCCAGGAACAACTCGTTGTCGGCCACGGATCGCAGCCTATGCCGGTCGTTGTCCGGCAAGGGAGAACCGGTGTCGGCCGCCTCTCGCGATATTTCGGCGTCAGCTCCTTGCGGTCACTCGTCCAGGTTTCGGTGAGGTGTTGTGGCGCTGGTGTTTTCGGGCGGGACGGCGTTCGTGTAGCGGCGGGCGAGGGTGCGAATGTGGTCGACCAGTTCTGGTGGGTCGTCCACCCGGAAGTCCATCATCAGCATGCTCAGATAGATGGCGAGGGTTTCCAGGGCATCGGCGCCGGTGATCAGGACGCAGCTGTCGGCATCGACGGCCTCGACTACGCCGACCGCGGGATTGATTCTGGCGATGACGGTTTCGGCGGGAGCCAGGACGGTGACCCGGGCGTGCACCTTCCAGCCGGTGCTGGCGATGTGGCGCATGACGAAGGCGACCAGGTCGTCGTCGGGCAGCGCGCGGGCGGCGAAACGGCGAGTTCCCGGGGCGGCCTGCTGGATTCGGGCGACGGGAATCGCACTCCAGGAATGGGTTTCGAGGTGGTAGGCGACCAGATACCAGCGGCGCTGCCAATTGATGAGGCGATACGGCTCGACTTCCTCGCTGCGTTCCTGCTCCGGCTGTTCGATCAGCACGGTGGCGGCGTCGCGGATGGCGCCGGCGAGCGTGGTCAGGATCGCGGCGGGGACCGGGGCGTCGGGCTCGCGCGAGCCGGTGGTGGCGGGGCCGATGGCGGTGGCCTCGCGCAGGGCGGTCACCTTGCGCTGCAAGCGTTTCGGCAGGATCTGGTCGAGCTTGGCCAGGGCGCGGGTGACGTTGTCGGTGATGTCCGCGATGCCGGTCGCGCCGTCCTCGGCGAGTCCGACGGCCACCGCGACCGCCACGGCCTCGTCGTCGTCCAGGAGTAGCGGCGGCATGGTGGTGCCGCGACCCAGGCGATATCCGCCGATCGCACCGCGTTGCGCCTGCACGGGATAGCCGAGTTCGCGCAGCCGCTGGATGTCGTTGCGCAGGGTGCGGTCGGTGATCGACAGCCGGTCGGCGAGCTCGCGGCCGGTGTGCGCGCGATCTTGGAGCAGGGCCAGCAAACGCAGTACGCGAACTGTGGTCGGCGTCACATTTCACCTCTGATTTATTAGGAACGAAAATAGCCTAATGGACTCATAAGCTGATGTCAGAAGCAAGGAACACCCTCTCGAAAGGCCCGGACATGAACGTCACCACCACCTCCATCGCCACCCTCAACCCGGTGTGGCGCGACGTGCTCGCGCAGTCCTACCGCGCCCTGGCAAACGTGGTCGCCGGGGTCGGCGACGACCAGTGGCAGCTGCCGACGCCGTGCTCGGAGTGGACGGTGACGCAGGTGGTCCAGCACGCCGCCGGCGATCAGCTCGCCTACGCCGCGGTGCTGGGGATCGGCACCGGCCCCGACTACAACCCCTTCGCCCCCTCCGGCGCCATCGACGGCTCGCCGTCGGCGCTGGTCGAGGTGGCGATCGAGCAGACCGCCGCCGCGTGGGCGACCGTCGCCGACGACACCGAGAACGTGCCGACGCCGTTGCCGCACGGCGCCCTGCCGACCTCGGTCGCCGCGGTGATGTGCGCGCTGGATGCCGCTGTGCACGCCTGGGATATCGCGATCGGCACCGGTCAGGCCTCGCCGCTGACCGAAGAGCTCGCGGGATACCTGCTCACCGCCGCGCGCACCGGGCACCCCGCGCCCGGCAGCGGCCAGGAGGCGGAAATCGTCGAGCCGCTGCGGCAGTGGGGCGCGTACGCGGAGATCGTCGACGGTGCGCCCGGCGACAGCGCGGTGGCCGAACTGCTGCACTACCTCGGCCGGGTGCCGCGCGCCTGACGTGGCGCGGTGCGCGGCACTTGCCGCGCACCTTTGCTGCTCGGGGAGAACGCCTGGGGCGCAGTCGAAATCGTCAGCGCGCGGTGACGAAACCCTGGGCGACCATCCAGTCGCGGGCCACATCGGCGGGCTCGCGGCCCTCGACGTCGACCTGCCGGTTCAGCTCGGTGATGGCCTCGTTGGTGAGGCGCTGTGAGATCGGCGCGAGGACGGTGGCGACCTGGGGGTGGGCGTCGGCGAAGGACTTCCGCATCACCACTGCCGCATTGTATTTGGGAAAGAAGCGCTGATCGTCTTGCAGCAGAATGAGGTTCAGCGCGGGAATGCGACCGTCGGTCGCGGCCACGGAGCCGAACTTACATTGCTTGCCGTCGGCGGTCGCCTGATAGACCACGGCGTCCTGCACGATCTGTTTGCGGACCTTGCCGACATCGATGTTGTATTTGCGGGCCAGGCCGGGGTAGCCGTCTTGGCGCACATTGAATTCGGTACCGACACAGGTTGCCGCGGCGTCCGGATCCTTCGCGATCAGCGCGGCGTAGTCCGACAGCGTCCGCACACCGGTCTCCTGCGCGGTGGCCTGGCTCATCAACAGCGCGTAGGTGTTGTTCATCGGCGCCATGTCCGTCCACACCATGCCGTGTGCCGCGAGGTCGGCGTCGCGGACGGCATTGAACTGCTCCACCTCGTCCGGGATCGGGGTCTCTTTGCCCAGGTAGTTGATCCAGCCGGTACCGGTGTAGTCGTAGGCGACATCGATCTGACCGTGCAGCTGGGCGTCGCGCAGACTATTGGAGCCCTGGATGTTCGTCAGGTCGCGCACTTCTGCGCCGGCTGCCGACATGGCGAACTCGACGATATAGCCGAGGATGTTCTGTTCGGTGAAGTCCTTGGACCCCACGATGATTCGGACCCCGTCGAGTTCCGGAACCGCGACGATGCTGCCCGGCCCCACCCGAAGCGGCACCGCGCCACCGGATTCCAGGCCACAGGCCGCGACCAGCAGGACTCCAGCCGCCAGTGCCACCCCGCGCCAGCGCCGGTTCATTTGAGCCCCCTCGGCCCGAGAAACTGTTCGGCGAGTGCCCCGAGCCAGTCGACCAGCAGGGCGAGCGCGACCGCGAGAACCGCGCCGACCACCAGCGTGACGTTGTCCCGCAGCTTGTAGCCGGTGTCGATCAGGATGCCCAGACCGCCCGCACTCACCAGGAACGACAGCGTCGCGGTGCCGACCGCCAGCACCAGCGAGGTGCGCAGGCCGGCCAGGATGTAGGGCACCGCGAGCGGAAACTCGATGCGGCGCAACACCGTGACCGCCGACATGCCCTGGCCGCGGCCGGCGTCGGTGAGCGTCTGATCCACCTGCTGATAGCCGAGGATCGTGTTGCGCAGCACCGGAAGCAGCGAATAGAACGCGATCGGCGCGACGCCGATCCAGAAGCCGGTGGTGCGGGTGGCGAGATAGAACAGCACGATCAGGCCGATGGCGGGCGCGGCCGCGCCGATATTGGCGATGCCGACGAAAACCGGTGCCAGACGGCGATATCCGGGGCGGGTGAGCAGCGTGCCGAGCGGTACCGCGACGGCGATGACGATCAACACGACGGTCGCCGAGATCAGGATGTGCTGCCAGGTGACGGTGACGATGTTGCGGGTATTGAGGCTGGCCTGCTGGGTGGTGGTCAGGTCGCGGGCGAAGGCCCACACCAGCACGCCCGCGGTCAGGAGCAGCACGACCACCGGCTGGACGAACAGCCGGATGCGTTCGGCCCGGCGCTGGGCGGCGGGCGCCGAGGTCGCGGGCGGGGTGCCGGTGGCCGCCGTCACGGCGCGTCACCCGCCGCGGGACGGCCGGATCCGTGTTCGGCGCGCATCGCCGAGAGGTGAGCGACCAAGGTGTCGATGTTGATCAGCCCGACGTATTCGCCGCGCTTGCCGGTGATCACCGCGTTCGCCGTCTGATCCGCGAGCAGGGCCTCCAGCGCGTCTTGCAAGGTCGAGCGCAATGAGAGCGGCTCGCCGATCGGTGTTCCGGTGCCGCGCAACGAGTTCGCGTGCGCCAGATGTTCGGCCGAGACCCAGCGCAGCGGGCGGCGCTGCTTGTCGAGCACCAGCGCCCACGGCCAATCCTGCCCGGCCAGCGCGGTCCGCAGCACGTCGACCGGCTCGTCCTCGACGGCGGTCGGGCATTGCCCCATGTCGACATCGCTGACCCGGGTGAGTGTGAGCTGCTTGAGCGAGGCGTCCGCGCCGACGAAGCCGGCGACGGTGTCGTCGGCGGGATCGGCGAGGACCGCAGCGGGGGTGTCGTATTGCAGGATGCGGGACTGGTTGCCCAGCACCGCGATTCGGTCGCCGAGCTTGACCGCCTCGGTGAAGTCGTGCGTGACGAAGACGATGGTCTTGCCCAATTCGCCTTGCAGCCGTAGCAATTCGTCTTGCAGCAGGCCGCGGGTGATCGGGTCGACCGCGCCGAACGGTTCGTCCATCAGTAGCACCGGCGGGTCGGCGGCGAGCGCGCGGGCGACTCCGACGCGTTGCTGCTGGCCGCCGGAGAGCTGGCGCGGGTAGCGGTCGCGATAGGTATCGGGATCGAGGCCCACCAGATCGAGCATCTCGTCGGTGCGGGCGGCGATCTTTTTGCGGTCCCAGCCGAGCAGGCCGGGTACCGTCGCGACATTCTTGGCGACGGTCATGTGCGGGAACAGCCCGGCCTGCTGGATCGAATAGCCGATGCCGCGACGCAATTCGTCGGGATTCATCGACGCGGCGTCGCGGCCGCCGATGGTGATGGTGCCCGAGGTCGGCTCGATCAGCCGGTTGATCATCCGCATGGTGGTGGTCTTGCCGCAGCCGGAAGGCCCGACGAGCACCACGATCTCGCCGGCCGGGATGGTCATCGACACCGCGTCGACGGCCGGATCGCGCTGGCCCGGATAGCGTTTGGTGACCGCGTCGAGCACGATCTCCGCGCCGGACACCGCCGATTCGATGCCGCCGGAACGGGTTTCGGTGTCAGTCACGAATTCCCCTCGAGGTGGTGAGCCGTCCGACGAGGACGTAGATCCCGTCCAGTACGAGCGCGAGTACGACGATCAGCACCGTGCCGACCAGGGCCTGCGGCACCGCGTTCGGGCTGCCGAGGCGGGCCAGTCCGGAGAAGATGAGGTTGCCGAGCCCCGGGCCCTTGGCGTACGCGGCGATGGCGAGAATGCCCATGATCAACTGCGTGCTGACCCGGATGCCGGCCAGGATGGCGGGCCAGGCGAGGGGGAGTTCGATGGCGGTGAGCACGCGCAGGCGGTTCATACCGACGCCGCGGGCCGCGTCGGTCACCGCGGGATCCACCGAGGACAGGCCGATGATCGTGTTGCGCAGGATCGGCAGCAGCGCGTAGAGCACCAGCGCGGTGATGGTCGGGGCGACGCCGAGGCCGAGCACCGGAATCAGCAGGCCGAGCAGCGCGAACGACGGCACCGTGAGGATGGCGCTGGCGACGGCCGTCGAGATGGACGAGCCGATCGGGCTGCGGTGCACCAGGATTCCGATCAGCACCGCGACCACGGTCGCGATCAGCACCGACTGCAACACCGCCGACACATGCAGATAGGAGTCGATGAGCAGCTGATGTCGCCGGTGTACTACGAAAGTCCACAGCGTGTCCAGGGTCGTACCTCCCCGTCGCCCGGTGTCCTGGGAGGGTAGCGCGGATTCACTTCGCCCGGACGGTATTCCGGGCGGCGGCGCGCCGCCCGGAACCGAGCGCCGAGGTCAGACCGCGGATCTGATATCGGTGTGGACGAAGTCGTTGCCCTTGTAGAGCAGCGGCTTCTTTCTGACGGTGGCGAGTGCGTAAGCGAAGCAATCGCCGAGGTTGAGCTGTGCCTTGTGCCCGCTGCCCTTGCCGAAATCGCGGTACGCGGCGCGGGCTATCGCGGCCTGCTCGAGCGAGACAGGAACGAGCTCGATCCGCGCGGTTTCGACCAGCTGATCAGCACGACGGGCGAACACCGGGTTCGGATGCCGGTCGGCTTTGATCGCTACTTCGAAATGGTTGACGACCGACATCGCGAGGCTGTGGGTCGTGCCCAGAATCTCGGTGAACGAGTCGGATTCCGGCTCTTCGTTGAGGATTGCGAGCAGGGCGGACGCATCGACGATCACGCGGGCATCCCCTCATCGTCGTAGAGATCGTCCGTGGTCAACGGCAGTTGTCCGGATTCCTGCATGACCGCGTGGATATCCGCCACGATCAGCCGGAGATCGTTGAGCCGAGCGTGCTGCTCGGTGTCGAGTTCTTTCAACATGCGCTTCAGTGCCTCCTCGATGACGCTGGTCTGGGACATCCCCATCCGTTCCGCTGCCTCACGCGCCAAGGCGTGCACCTTCTCGTTTTTTATGTTCAAACCCATTGGTATCTACCCTTCTGGGATGAGGTGGTAGAACGGTACCTCGAGAGTGTCGGCGGGGAAAGTGATTTTTCGGCGGGAACCGTTCGACTTCTTCGTTCGTCCAATTCAGCAAGGGCCGAGACCGGCCGCGAGCACGACGAACGTGGGGGAAAGATGACGGAACAGCAGGTCAGGGGGTCGCATCGGGTGCGGTCACGCAATGCGGGGCCTCGGCATGGGCAAACTGGTCGGCGAGTGGGTCCGTGGCTCGTGATCGGGCTGGTGGTGATCGCGCTCGCGGGCGCCGGGGTAGTAGGAGTCCGTTGGTGGCAGGACCACTCGAATCCGGCGGCCATCGTCGGGGAACGCAGTACCGCCTTCCCGGCGATCGATAAGTCGGCCCTGGATCCGACGCAGGCCAAGATTGTCGCGGTGACCGCGCAGGAGTTTCGCAGTCCGGGCTCGGGTGGCAAGTACGCCGAAGGAGTGAGCGAACCGTGGTGTGCGGACTTCGTCAGCTGGGTGATGCGGGAGGCGGGTGTGCCGCTGGCGAACCCGAATTCGGGGTCGTGGCGGATCCCGGGCGTCTACACGTTGCAGGAGTACTACGCGAGTGCCGGGCGGTTCGCGCCGATCGGTGGGTATCAGCCGCGCACAGGTGACGTGCTGATGTACGACAGCACCAGTCCATTCGGCCAGCACACGAACATTGTGCTGAAATCCGGAGCGGGGACGGTGACGACCATCGGCGGCAACGAGTTCGGCGAGGTGAGTATCCACACGTTCGCGCTGGCCCAGGTGCCGGGAATCGTGGGATTCGGCCGCTTGTGAGCGAGATTGCCGGCGGCCTGCGGTAGCCGGTGCGGGCAGACGGCCGATGAGCGCGCGGGATAGCCCTACGATAGATAGTGACGGCGCCCGGCAGCGCTGTCGCCGATCCCCGCCCTGCCTCCCCCTCATCGGCAGGACGGGGATCTCGGGTTCAGACTCGTGCAAGTTCTGGGCAATGTCGGTCGCGTACCGTGTCCGTTGTCCATCGAGCGGTGAGGGTTCCGGAACATCTGATGCAGTCGACCGACGAACCGAGTAGCGATCCGGCCTGGATCGACTATGCCGATTTCGGCGAACGTTTCGTCACGCACGCGGTGACGAAGGACCGGATCGAGGCCGCGGTGTCCGGGATGACCGGTCGCGGCATGACCATCGGCCCGTTCTCCCTCGGCCCGGCCGGGCTCGCGGGATTCGTCGCCGAGGGCAAGGTCGGCACGCCGAAGGTGCTGCACAGCGGCCCGCACGTCACGTTCGACGTGACCGTGCCGGTGTCGCTGGCGCTGAAGGTGATGCTCGGCGGCAAGAAGCTGCGGCTGGAGGCCAGGGTCGAGATCGACCTGACCCTGCACGCGCGCACCGCCGATCCGTTGCTGATCGTCATCGATATCCCGCCGGTCACCCAGCGCGACGTCAGCTTCGTGCTGCGCGCCCAGGCGATGGACGCGGCGGGGGAGATGCTGCTCGACCCGATCGCGGGCCTGGTGCAACGCGAGGTCGCGTCGCGGGTGAACGCCATGCTCGCCGATCCGCAGGCCCGCCGCAGCCGGGTCTTCGATGTCGAGGCGATCGTGAGCGGCACCCGGTCGGAGCACCGGGAGCAGGCGGAGTTCGACTGGATCGGCTACGACGAGTTCGGGCACCGGTTCTTCTCCCGCATCGTGACCCGGGAGCGGGTGTTCGACGTGGTGGAGCGGATGGCGGGCCGGCCGATCGAGATCGGGCCGCTGAAGACCGGCCCGGGTAAGTCGGCGACGGTCACGGTGCGCGGAAGCGTCCGGGTGCCGCAACTGGACGACAAGACGGACACGCCACGGTCTTTCGACCTCACACTGCCGGTCAGCCTCGACATCACCGTGGACGTGCTCAAAGCCAATCGCTATCGCGCCGACGTGGAGGTGCCGTTGGTGCTGACCGCGCGCGCCGCCGATCCGTTGCTGGTCGTCATCGATGTGCCGCCGCCGGACCTCGACGACATCCGCCTGGAGTTCAAGGCGCACGGCGTGCGGGCGGCGACGCTCGGCGCGCTCGCTGGCATCAAGAAACAGGTGATCGCCCAGGTGGCGAGCGTCGTGCGCAAAGAACTGGCCAACAGTTCCGGCCGGACGATCGACGTCGCCGCCCGCATGAGCGGCGTGCGCTAGCCACCACCAGCCAGAGCTCGCCCCGGACACCCGCGCGCGCACCAGTGTGACCAATGTGAACGGGTGTGTCCCGTGGGTCTAGCGGTTCCCATGTGAATATGGTGAAATAAGTACACGTTCGAGGCTCCCGGCGCGTGCCTATGTGTTTGGGGAAGGTGCGCCGGGCACGCTGCCATCCATGGTCGGGGTTGCGCGAAGGAGTCCTGCGATGCGTTCCAAGTCTGTATCCCGGCGTGAGCTATTCGGGTATGCCGCAGCGGCAGCCGCGATCGGCCTGACCGTTTCCGCGAAGCCCGCTTCCGCCGGCTCGTTCGGCACCCTGATCGATTACGCGGGTGGCGTGCCCTCGGCCGAGTCCATCAGGGACGCAGGCCATCTCGGCGTGATCCGGTACGTCTCGGACCGTCGCCCGGGCGCGGAATGGATGGCGGGCAAACCGCTGCGCGCCAATGAGGTCGACGAGCTGCACGCGGCGAACCTGGACATCGTGTCCTGCTACCAGTTCGGCAAGGGGCCGACGGCAGACTGGCGCGGCGGCTTGGAGGCGGGCAAGAAGCACGCCCAGCGCGGCCTTGACCTGCACCTAGCCGCGGGCGGTCCGGACGACGTGCCGATCTACGCGGCCATCGACGACAACCCGACCGCCGTCGAATTCGCCACCATGATCGCGCCCTATCTCCTCGGCTGGCAGTCGGTGCTCGGCAAGGAGAACACCGGCATGTACGCCAACGCGCCCACCATCGAACTGGCCCGCGCCGCCGGCCTGTGTTCCTGGTACTGGCAGCACAATTGGGGCTCCAACGGAGTCGTGCACCCGGCCGCGCACCTGCATCAGTTCGAGATCGACAAGCGCTCGCTCGACGGCATCGGCATCGACCTCAACAACGCGCTCGCCGCCGACTACGGGCAGTGGTGACCCGCTAGGTCTGGCAGTGGCTCAGCGGGGCTTCGCGCAGATCGGGTTCCTCGTCCGGCACCACCCGTAGCGTCGGGCGGGAGTCCGGCGCCTCGTGATCGCCGAGCCAGGAGAACAGCGACCAGCGGGACAGTCCGGAGAACGCCGAACCGAGGCTGGTGAACGAGAACGAGGAGATGGCCGACCCGAACGAGCCGACCGACCCGATCGACAACACCGAGCCGACGCTGCCGATCGACAGGATCGAGTAGGCCGACCCGATGGACAGAATCGAGCCCTCGGACCGGATGGACAGTATCGATCGATGCGAGCGCCTGCTCCGGATGGAGCGGCCGGGCCGTATCGAATGTTCGATCGTCGCCATAGTTAGCGGTCTACCACAATCGGCACCCCGGGTAGGGGTCATCGCAGCGATTCTCCGTAGTGGTGTCGTAAAAACGCAATGGCGGCGACCCCGAAGAGTCGCCGCCATTGTGCGTCGGAACTTATGCGACGGTGAAGAATCCCAGCGTCGGCAGGAACGAGCAGGTCCGCGGGTCGGCGTCGTCGGCCTTGGTGGTCAGCGAGCCGGAGATGACCGCGACGACGCGGCCGGCGCCGGTGTCGGCGATCGCGGACAGGGTGGCCGGGCCACCGGGGTTGATCTTGGCCTCGTCGGTCAGCGGCAGCAGGCCGGACTGCCGGGTGTCCAGGTTCATCCACTGCACGGTCATCGGCGGATTCTGTTCCACCGTCGGCGCTTTGGTGCCGAGCGCGGTGAAGACGAACCCGGCCTGACCGGCCTTCGGTCCCGGCGGCGGCAGCTGGGCCGGGCCGGCGACGGCGAGCGCGGTGCCGATCGAGTCGGCGGTCGGGCCGATGCAGCCCTTGCCGATGGTCGGGTAGAGGAACTGGGCGATGACCGGGCCCTCCTGCGGCAGCTCGGGGCCACCGCCACCGCTGCCGTCGAGGAAGGTGATGATCCGTTCCAGCGTCGACTTGATCTGCGGCGGGAGGGCCAGCGTCGCAAGCAGTTTGCGGGCCTGATCGAGGATGGCCGACTGCGGGCCTGCCGCGATATCGGCGGGGCCGGCGATCGAGCCGACGATGGCGGGGGCCAGGGCGGCGAGGGCGTCGATCGGGACACCCTCCGGGACCATGGGCACGGAGTTCGGGGTCGCCGCAGGCGCGGGCGCGGGCGCCGCGACAGCTGTCGTCATCGGCGCGGCAAGCGTGGCACTCGCCGCGATGGCGAGCGCGGACAATGCAATCCGCGATCCTCGGGTGCGAAGCACTGGTCTAGCCGTCCTTACCTCGGGTACATCTGGGGCCGATGCTGAAAAGCCATCGTTTCGGGGGTCACTCTAGGGACATCGCGGCTATGTGTACAGCTGCGTCGCCCTACAGGTGCTGCGGACGATCAGTGTTATCAGACGGTAGCGCGCTACTGGTGTTACTGGTGTGAAAGGTGATGCAAATGTTATCAGTGATTCGGAAGGGATCTGGTGATACGAGGGCGCGGCGATCGGGATCGGCGCTGCGGTTAATCTAGTCCCAGCCATCCATTCTTGTCGCCGAACACCCGCATCGCCGGGTGCCGGGCCGACCTACCGCACCCGAGTCGAAAGCCTGCGATTTGAACCGTCAACTCCGATGGGCTGTCTCGGCACTCGGTCTGTCCGTGCTGGCACGGCTGCTCTGGATGTTCTTGAACAAGAACGGGATCAACGTCGTCGACCTCCACGTCTACGTGGACGGGTCGGCGTCGCTGCTGACCGACAAGCTCTACGACTTCACCTACGCGGAGAAGACGCCGGACTTCCCGCTGCCGTTCACCTATCCACCGTTCGCCGCGCTGGTCTTCTTCCCGCTGCACTATCTGCCGTTCACCGCCGTCGCGGTCGGCTGGCTGCTGGCCACCGTCGCCGCGCTCTATGTGGTCGTGCGCATCGCGCTGGAGCTGATCCTCGGCACGGAGCGGGCGAGCGAGCCCGGCTGGCAGGCCGCGACGGTCGGCTGGACCGCGCTGGGCATGTGGATGGAACCGGTGCGCACCACGATCGACTACGGCCAGGTCAATGTGTTCCTGGTGCTCGGCGCGATGATCGCGGTGCGCAGCTCGCGCTGGTGGTTGTCCGGCGGACTGATCGGCGTCATCGCGGGGATCAAGCTGACCCCGGCGATAAGCGGTCTGTACTTCGTCGCCCAGCGGCGCTGGCTGGCGGTGGTCTGGTCGGCGGTGGTGTTCGGCGCGACGGTCGGGATCAGCTTCCTGATCGCCCCGCACGAGGCGCGGCGCTACTTCGGCACGCTGCTCGGCGACGCCGACCGGATCGGCCCGGTCGGCTCGGTGTGGAACCAGTCGCTGCGCGGCACGCTGAGCCGCATCCTCGGCTACGACGTGCAGTCCGGACCGTGGTGGATGGCCGGCGTGCTGGTGGTGGCGGTGCTGGCGTTCTTCGCCTGGCGGGTGCTCGGGCCGGACGACCGGATGGGCACGCTGATCATGGTGCAGCTGTTCGGGCTGCTGGTCTCGCCGATCTCCTGGTCGCATCACTGGGTCTGGCTGCTGCCGATGGTGCTGTGGCTGCTCTACGGACCGCTGCGGCGGGCCCCGGGAGCCAAGCTCATCGCGGGCTATTGGCTGGTGAACACGCTGATCGGGGTGCCGTGGGTGCTCTCGTTCTTCCAGGATTCGATCTGGACGATTCCGCGGCCCGCCGTGCTGGCCTGGCTCGGCGCGGTGGACGTGCTCGGCACGCTGGTGTTCTTCGCCTGGGTGATCCGGGTCGGCCGGCGGGCGAAGCCGGACCCGGAAGGGGCGGCGCACGTGGCCGCCGAAGGCCAGGCGCGCGCCGCCTGAACCGGGTCAGCCGAGCTGTGCGGCCAGGTGATCGATCTTGCGCGCCAACTCGACGTCCAGCGCGGTGAGACCGCCGGAATCATGGGTGGACAGCGCGAAGGAGACCTTGCGCCAGCGGATATCGATGTCGGGATGATGATTGGCGGCCTCGGCCGCCTCGGCGACCTGGCGGACCAGCTCGATGCCCGCGAGGAAGGTGGGCGCCTGGACGGTGCGGGTCAGCACATCGCCGTCCCTGGTCCAGTCCGGCAGTTCGGTCAGTGACTGTTCGAGTTCGGTTTCGGTCAGCAGCGGGGCGCTCATAACCCGGTTCTACACCTGTGCCGAGAGTGATGTCCGTCATTGCCGGAACGTTCGAGCGCAGCCGGGTGCGAGACCCGTCGGGAGGGGACGAAAAGGTCAGGCGGCGCGGGCTTGCTTGAGCGCCTTTTTCAGGTCCTTGCCGCAGATGCCTGCGGCTTCGCACTTCTTCATACGCATAATGACCACAGGGCATTTCACGCAGCGCGTCTTTTTCCGACAGCACTTCTTCTTGGGTTTCAGACGCGAAACCTGCTTAGCCTTGACCTTGCCCATGTCGGTTAGCATACCCTTAGTTACGTGCCTGGCGCGGAGGGGTGACCCGAACGCAGGTAGGGTGTATATGGCCGCAATGCCCGGTGAGTTTCGATTCTCCACCTGTTTGCAGGGGTCGGCCGGTACCTACACCTAACAGCAGGAGGATTCAGCGTGTCGTCTGCGCGCGATTTTCGCAACGTCGCCATCGTGGCGCACGTCGACCACGGTAAGACGACGCTGGTCGACGCCATGCTCCGGCAATCCGGCGCGTTCGCCGAGCGAGCCGAGCTCGTCGACCGGGTGATGGACTCCGGTGACCTGGAGCGCGAGAAGGGCATCACCATTCTCGCGAAGAACACCGCGGTGCACAGGCACCACGCGGATGGTTCCGTCACCGTCATCAACGTGATCGACACCCCCGGCCACGCCGACTTCGGTGGTGAGGTCGAGCGCGGCCTGTCCATGGTCGACGGCGTCGTGCTGCTGGTCGACGCCTCCGAGGGCCCGCTGCCGCAGACCCGGTTCGTGCTGCGTAAGGCACTCGCCGCGTCGCTGCCGGTGATCCTGGTGGTCAACAAGACCGACCGGCCGGACGCCCGGATCGAGGAGGTCGTCGAGGAGAGCCACGACCTGCTGCTCGACCTGGCCTCCGATCTGGACGACTCCGCCGCCGAGGCCGCCGAGCTCGCGCTCGACCTGCCGGTGCTCTACGCCTCCGGGCGCGCGGGCAAGGCGTCCATGGAGCGTCCGGAGAACGGGCACGAGCCCGACGCGGAGAACCTGGACGCGCTGTTCGACGTGCTGCTCAACAACATCCCGGCGCCCAAGGGCGATCCGGCCGGACCGCTGCAGGCGCACGTCACCAACCTCGACGCGTCCGCGTTCCTCGGCCGCCTCGCGCTGGTCCGCATCTACAGCGGCGAGCTGCGCAAGGGCGCGAACGTCGCGTGGATGCACGGCGACGGCGTCAAGCAGGTCAAGATCACCGAGCTGCTGCAGACCATCGGCGTCGAGCGCCAGCCGGGCGAGGTCGCCGTGGCCGGTGACATCGTCGCCATCGCGGGCATTCCGGAGATCATGATCGGCGACACCCTCGCCGACCTGGAGAACCCGGTCGCGCTGCCGCGGATCAGCGTCGACGAGCCGGCCATCTCGGTGACCATCGGCACCAACACCTCGCCGCTGGTCGGCCGGGTGCAGGGACACAAGCTCACCGCGCGCATGGTGAAGTCGCGCCTCGATCAGGAACTGGTCGGCAACGTGTCGCTGCGCGTGCTCGACATCGGCCGCCCGGACGCCTGGGAGGTGCAGGGCCGTGGTGAGCTCGCGCTGGCCATCCTGGTCGAGCAGATGCGCCGCGAAGGCTTCGAGCTGACCGTCGGCAAGCCGCAGGTGGTGACCAAGCTGGTCGACGGCAAGGTGCACGAGCCCTACGAAGAGCTGACCGTCGACTGCCCCGACGAGTACCTCGGCGCGGTCACCCAGCTGCTGGCCGCCCGCAAGGGCAAGATGGTGCAGATGGCCAACCACAGCGCGGGCTGGGTGCGGATGGAGTTCATCGTCCCCTCGCGCGGCCTGATCGGTTTCCGCACCGACTTCCTCACCGACACCCGCGGCACCGGCATCGCCAACGCGGTCTCGCACGGTTACGCGCCGTGGGCCGGCGAGATCCGGGCCCGGCACACCGGCGCGCTGGTCTCCGACCGCGCGGGCTCGGTGACCCCGTTCGCGATGATCCAGCTCGCCGATCGCGGCCAGTTCTTCGTCGAACCGGGCGCGGACACCTACGAGGGCATGGTCGTCGGCATCAATCCGCGCGCCGAGGATCTCGACATCAACGTGACCCGCGAGAAGAAGCTGACCAACATGCGCAGCGCGACCGCGGATGTGTTCGAGACGCTGGCCAAGCCGTTGCAGCTGGATCTGGAAGCCGCGATGGAGTTCTGTGCCGACGACGAGTGCGTCGAGGTGACACCGGAGGTGGTCCGGGTGCGCAAGGTGATCCTGGGCGCGACCGAGCGTGGCCGCGAACTGTCGCGTCGGAAGGCTCGGGACCGGGCCGCGCTGTAAGTCGCGGGTAGAGTGCGCAGCGTGAGCACGGGGGCAAGGAATCGCGCCACGTGGCGCGCACTGTTGATCATCGTGACCGCGTCGTTGACGGTGTTCGCCGGTTGCACGGCGAACCCGCCACCGCCGATCGAGACGACGGACAGTCCGAAGACGACGCAGGCGAAGCCGGGCAAGAGCACGGTGGTCGTCGCGATCGACACGATCGGGATCGGGTTCAATCCGCACCTGCGTTCGGATCAGTCGCCGGCCTCGGCAGCATTGAGTTCGATGGTGCTGCCGAGCCCGTTCCGGCCGGTGCCGAGTCAGGTGGCGCCGGGCGTCACGGACTGGGTGCCGGACACGTCGTTGCTCGCCTCGGCCGAGGTCAGCGCGCAGGATCCGTTCACCATCACCTACACGCTGCGCAACGAGGCGAACTGGTCCGACGGTGCGCCGATCGCCGCCGAGGACTTCCAATTCCTCTGGCAGCAGATGATTTCCCAGCCCGGCGTGATCGACTCGGCGGGCTACCGGCTGATCACCGACATCGGCTCGGCCGACGGCGGCAAGCTGGTCACGGTGAAGATGCGCGAGCCGTATCCGGCGTGGCAGCAGCTGTTCACCAATCTGCTGCCCTCGCATCTGATGAAGGATTCGCCCGGCGGGTTCCAGGACGGCTGGGTGAAGAGCATCCGGGTGTCCGGCTCGCAGTTCGCGATCAAGAACGTCGATCCGCAGCGGGAAGAGGTCCTGCTGGAGCGCAACGCGCGCTTCTGGGGCACCCCGGCCGCGCCGGACGAGATCCTGCTGCGCCGCGGCGGCACGCCCGCGCAGCTGGCGGAGTCGTTGCGCACCAACGACGCACAGATGACGCTGGTGCACGGCGGCGTCGCCACGCAGGCGCAGCTGGCCGCGATTCCGTCGGTGCGCACCGCGATCATGCCGCAGTCGCGGGTGCTGCAACTCGCGCTCAACGCCAGGACCGGACCGGTGAGCGACATCCGGGTCCGCCGCGCGGTGCTCGCGCTGCTCGATCCGGCGCTGCTCGCCACGGTCGGCGCGCAGACCGGTGGCTGGGTGGAACCGGCTCGCGCACAGATACTTTCGCCGTCCGATCCCGGCTACGCGCCCACCTCGCCGCCGCGGCCGCCGGCCGAGGAATCGTTCGCGTTGCTCGCGGAGGCAGGCTACGGCCGCGCGCCGGAGCCGCCGCCGGTGAACTCGCCGACCTCGCCCGCGCCGACGCCGCGACCGGTCGCGAAAAACGGTAAATCCCTGTCGATCCGGATCGGCGCGGCCGAGGGCGACACCACCGCCATCTCGGTGGCCAATACCGCCGCCGACCAATTGCGCAGTGCCGGAATCGATGCCACGGTGCGCAGCATCTCCGCCGATCAGCTCTACGGGCGCGAGCTCGTCGAGGGCACGGTCGACGCGATCGTC
This sequence comes from Nocardia colli, assembly GCF_008704205.1. GTDB lineage: Bacteria > Actinomycetota > Actinomycetes > Mycobacteriales > Mycobacteriaceae > Nocardia > Nocardia colli. Next base: position 392,720 of record NZ_VXLC01000004.1, read on the forward strand.
GGCTGGGAGCGTGCGGGTTCGGATCCGGCCACCGTGCTCGCCTCCCGATACGGTTGCCCGCCACCGGAACCCGGCACCGGGGCCGCCGGTACGGCGCAGCAGAGTTCGGACCCGGCGCGCCGCGCGCCCGCCAACCTGTCCGGGGTGTGCGACCCCACCTTGCAACTGCCGATGGACGAGGCGTTGCGCGGCATCGAGACCGGCCGGGTGCTGGCCGAGGCCGAGCCGAAGCTGTGGGAGCTGGCCACGGTGCTGCCGATCGTGCAGGACAACGTGGTCGCCGCGGCCGGCCCGCGGGTGGACGGCGCGTCGCTCAGCGGCAGCATCCAGGTGGGCATCTTCGGCGACGCCGGCCAATGGCGAAAGATCCAATGACCGGCGGTCTGCTGCTGGTGCACGCGCACCCGGACGACGAAACCATCACCACCGGCGGCACGATCGCGCACTACCGGCGCCGCGGTGTGCCGGTGACCGTGGTGACCTGCACGCTCGGCGAGGAGGGCGAGGTGATCGGCGACGAGTGGGCCCAGCTCACCGCCGATCGCGCCGACCAACTCGGCGGCTACCGCATTCTCGAACTGACCCGGGCGTTGCAGGCCCTGGACGCCGCGCCGCCGCGGTTCCTCGGCGGCGCGGGCCACTGGCGCGACTCCGGCATGGCCGGCACCCCGGCGGCGGACAAGCCGGGCGTGTTCGTGAAGTCGGGCGACGCGGCCGTGCGCGCGCTGACCGAGGTGCTCCTGGAACTGCGGCCGCAGGTGGTGATCAGCTACGACCCGAACGGCGGCTACGGCCACCCCGATCACATTCGCGCCCACCAGATCACCACGGCCGCAGTGCATTCCGCGGCCGAGCAGGGCTGGGACACGCCGAAGTTCTACTGGACCGTCACCGACGCCGACATGCTGCGGCAGCACACGAGCGCGCTGGCCAAGCGCACCGTGGACGGGTTGCCCGGCGCGTTGCCACCAGGCTGGCGGTTGCCCGCCGAGGGCGAACTGGCGAGCGTGCCGAGCCGCACCGTGACCACCACCATCGACGTGTCCGACGCGCTCGCGGCAAAGCGGGCCGCGCTGCGGGCACACGCCACGCAGGTCACGCTGGCGCCGTCCGGCCGCGAATTCGCCCTGTCCAACAATGTTGCTCAGCCGGTACTGCCGGCCGAGTGCTACGCCCTGGTGCGCGGTCGACGCGGACCGGTCGGTACGGACGGCCGTGAACATGATCTGTTCGCCGGCCTCGAACAGTGAACTTCTAGCGCGGCTGCGGCTGGCCTTCCGCACTTCCTTCCAGATTTCGGCGTAATCTTCGAATGTGCCCTGAGCTGCGAATATTCGTAGCTTGAGGGTTGCTGTTACCTCGAAATTTTTCGCCGGGTACCGTTCCCGTGATCTCGAATTCATCGATGTGGAGGGCGAAGCGGTTCATGACGGCGGTCGGCGACAAGGCTCACCTCAGCCTCGAGGACGAGGGTTACCACAAGAGTCTCAAACCGCGGCAGCTGCAGATGATCGCCATCGGTGGCGCCATCGGCACAGGGCTGTTCCTCGGTGCGGGCGGCAGGCTCGCCAACGCGGGACCGGGACTGTTCCTGGTCTACGGCGTCTGCGGATTCTTCGCGTTCCTGATCCTGCGCGCGCTCGGCGAACTCGTGCTGCACCGGCCGTCCTCCGGGTCGTTCGTGTCCTATGCGCGTGAGTTCTTCGGCGAGAAGGCCGCGTTCGTGGCCGGCTGGATGTACTTCCTCAACTGGTCCATGACCGGCATCGCCGACACCACCGCGATCGCCCAGTACTTCCACTACTGGTCCGGGTTCAGCAGCATCCCGCAGTGGCTGCTCGCGCTGATCGCGCTGATCCTGGTGCTCAGCATCAACCTGATCTCGGTGAAGTGGTTCGGCGAGATGGAGTTCTGGGCCGCGCTGGTCAAGGTGTTCGCGCTGAGCGCGTTCCTGATCGTCGGCACGATCTTCTTGATCGGCCGATTCACCGTGCAGGGCAACCCGACCGGGCCGAGCGTGATCGCGGACAGCGGCGGGCTGTTCCCGACCGGTGTGCTGCCGCTGGTCGTCGTCGTCTCCGGCGTCGTGTTCGCCTACGCGGCGGTCGAATTGGTCGGCACGGCGGCGGGCGAGACGGAGAACCCGGCCAAGATCATGCCGCGCGCGATCAACTCGGTGATCGCCCGGATCGCGATCTTCTACGTCGGCTCGCTGGTGCTGCTCGGCCTGCTGCTGCCGTACACCGCGTACACCGCCAAGGAGAGCCCGTTCGTCACCTTCTTCACCATGCTCGGCGTGCCGGGCATCGGCAGCGTGATGAACCTGGTCGTGCTCACCGCCGCGTTCTCCAGCCTCAACGCCGGCCTGTACTCGACCGGGCGCATCCTGCGGTCCATGTCGATGAACGGCAGCGCGCCGAAGTTCACCGGCGTGATGGGGCGCAACGGCGTTCCCTACGGCGGCATCCTGTTGACCAGCCTGATCGCGCTGGTCGGCATCGCACTCAACGGTGTGGTGCCGGACCGGGCCTTCGAGATCGTGCTGAACCTGGCCTCGCTCGGCATCGTCGCCTCTTGGGCCACCATCGTGCTGTGCCAGTTGCAGCTGTGGCGGTGGAGCAAGCAGGGCAAGGCGGAGCGGCCGTCGTTCCGCATGTTCGGCGCGCCCTACACCGGGCTGCTCACGCTGGTGTTCCTGTTCTTCGTGGTGGTGCTGACCGGTTTCGACTATCCGGTGGGTACCTGGACCGTCGCCTCGCTGGTGCTGATCATCCCGATGCTGATCGTCGGCTGGCTGGTGGCGCGCAAGCGGGTGCTGTCCATCGCCGAGGAGCGAATGGGCTACACCGGCGAGTTCCCGGTGGTGGCCAACATTCCGATCGACGGCGAGAAGTGATCATGCGGGGCACGGCCGCCGCGGCGCCGGAATAGACTCGCTCCCATGTACAACTGGTCGGTCCAGGACGCGATCGCCGCGTTCGTGGACAGCATGAAGCCGAACTGGCAGGCGCAACACGACCTGTATCTGACGGTGCTGTACGGGTTCGTCGATATGCAGAGTCACCTGTTGACCCTGCTCGGCTTCCCGCCGGTGCCGTGAGGACGGCGGTCGACGGTCAGCCGGGCGGTCGCGCGCCGGTGTCCTATCTGGAGTCGCCCGCCCCGGTCGCGCCCTGGTTGGCGCCGCTCATCCTGGTGGTGCTGGTGATCGACGCGTTCATCACGCTGGCGCTGGAGGTGCTGTACCTGCCGACCTATTTCGGCAGCACCGCGGTTCCGTTGTCGGGCGTGCTGGCGGGCGTGGTGAACATCCTGCTCGTGCTGGGTGCCCGCGCCGTCTCGACGCGGGTCGCGGCGATGTTCCTGCCGTTGGCCGCGTGGACCTTCGGGTTCCTCGTCTGCGCGAGCACCGGCCCCGGCGGCGACATCATGCTGGCCAGCGACTGGCGCACCGTGCTGCTGCTGTTCTGCGGACTGGTGCCACCGCTGATCTACATCTACATCCGGATCAATTCCGGGCTGTTCAGCCGGCGTTAGCGCTGGCCCAGTTGCCCCGGCGTCACCGAGTCGATGAGGGCCCAGGCTTCCTCGATCGGCAGGTCGAGCACGTGATAGCGCTTCTTGCCCGCGGCGGCGGCCGCGACGACGGTGGCGACGCCGGCCCGGCGCTGGAAGAACGATTGCCGGACGGTCCAGCCGATCACGCCGGGCGCCTCCAGACAGTCCCGGTCCCGGCCCAGTGAGCCGGACCGGGCGATCAACCAGGCTGGGCTGGTAGGGGTTTCGGGTAGCACGGTGTGGCCGAGGCCGCGATACCGGTCTTCGGCCAACGCGATCGCGATCGGAACCAGCACCACCGGAAGCACATACCACCACGGCGAAAAGCCCGCGCCCGCAACCGAAAAGCCCAGCATGACGAGCGCGGCCACGGCGATCGGGGCCAGCGTTCGGGTGTACCGCCTGCGCCGCGCGATCGGCCCGTGCGGGATCAGCGGGGCGCTGCCGGGAGTCGGACCGGCCGGCGGGGCAATGGCCTTGTCCTGGAACTCATCCGGCGCGAGCAGATGGCTCAGCGTGTGCTCGATGGCGGTGCGCGGCGCCTGCGGAAGAATCTTCTGCCGCGGGCTCGCCCCGACCATGATGGCCTCCAGCTCGGCCGCCCCGGCCAGCCGCAGCAGCAGCGGCTCGTTCACCGTCGCGCCCCGGAATCGGGCCAGATCCAGGGTGATCTGCCGGGTGGTGAACAGGCCGTGGCGCAGGTGCAGCGTCCGCCCGTCGTCGATCACCCGCAGGCCGAAATACGTTGTCAGATAACGCGCACAGGCCGCGAGGCTGACGATGAGCACGATCACCACGAGCAACCCGGCGGTGCCGATCGCGATGAGCGCCGCGCCGCCGTTCTCCACCCGCTGCACCGCGTCCGAACGGAACAGCACCTGCCCGACGCCGTACTGGAACGCCAGGCCGACGATCGGCGCGATGATCGCGAAACCGGTCAACGACAGTGGCGCGTACCGAACCCAGCCCGGATTCCAATGCGCGATCTCGCGTCCGGGTTGCGCGTCTTTGGTTTCGGTGACCGCGGCATCGTCCGGAACAGGTTGTCCGGCAACGCCTTGCGGTGCCGCGCCGGTGTGCGCGAGCAACGCGGTACGCAGGTCGGGTACCAAACGCGCATCCAGCGCGTCCAATTTGAACTTCTCGCCCGAATCCGCTTGCTGCCCAGTGCCGATGGCCAGCACCGCGAGCCCGAGCAGCCGGTGCAGCAGGTCCGCCTCGATGTCCACCGACCGGATCCGCGACCGCGGCACCGCGAGCTTCTTGCGCTGCACCAGGCCGGTGCGCAGCTCGACATGGGTCGGCCCGACCCGATACGTGGTGGTGAACCAGCGGGTGAGCGCGAACCCGACGATCAAGGCCAGCGGGATGATGCTCCACACATGATTACCGCTGCTGGTGCCGAGGATCACCGACCCGATCAGCACCGGGATGAACTTCACCACCTCGGTGACCGGATGTACCAGCAGCATTCGCTTGTCCAGCCGCGACCACGGTTGATCGGTCTCCGGCGCGAGCGCCTCCACAGAACTCACGTCGCGTCGCCCCGATGCTGCGCCGCGATCCGGGTCAGCCGGGTGACCGTCTCCTCGGCCACCGGGAGATCGAGTTCGGAGATCTGCACCGCGCCGGCCGACGAGGCGGTGGTCACCGTCACCGTGGCCAGCCCGAGCAACCGCTCCAACGGCCCGCGTTCGGTATCCACCGTCTGCACCCGCGAGATCGGCGCCACCCGGCTCTCCTGGGTGAGCCAGCCGACCCTGGTGTATACGGCCTCCTCGGTCACCTCCCACCGATGCACCGCGTACCGCCACCACGGCACCACCCCGATATTCAGCCCGGCGAGTACCAGCGTCACCAGGAACACGCCCAGCTGCCACCCCCGGTTGCCGGAGTCGAGCACTGCCCACACGAGCTGCGCCGCGAACGGAACCACCCAGACCAGGACGGCCTGAATGGTCCACAAGAGTTTCGCCTTCGGACTGGGGCGCCAGGCCGGATCGGCCATGATCGTGCGCGGCTGCGACATGCTTGCCATGGTTCCATGAACTCCGCCCTCGGGGGCTGCCGATCGCGCGCGGCGCGGCGTACCCGGACCGGCACTGCCGGAATTCGCCCGGGCGCCGATGGAATTTCCCCGCGGCTCGCGCAGTTGTCAACGCTCACATGGTGCCTCGCTGTCCCAGGGCTCCGTGGTGAGCGGCGCGTCCCGCGCCCGGTGGGTTCCGGTCGCTACGCTCACTCATCAGCATCGGAAGGAGACAGGTCCGGATGGTTAGCGCATGATCGAAGCTGTGACTGAGCGTAGCGAAGGAACCACAAACACAGCCCCATCGGTCGCGGTGGAGCCGAGCGTCAGCGAGGCGCAAGCGTGACCGAACTGCCGAATCCGACCATTCCTGCTGCACCCCCTTCTCCGTCGGCCATGCGCCGGGCCCTGCGCCGGGCCCGGGACGGCGTCACGCTGAACGTGGACGAGGCCGCAGTCCTGCTGCACGCGACCGGCGACGATCTGAAAGATCTGAGCTCCAGTGCGGCGCGGGTGCGTGACGCCGGGTTGGAGTCGGCCGGACGCCCCAAGACGATCAGCTATTCGCGCAATGTCTTCATCCCGCTGACCCGCCTCTGTCGGGACAAGTGTCATTACTGCACCTTCGTCACCGTGCCGGGCAAGCTGCGTGCCGAGGGGAAGGGCATGTTCCTGGAACCCGACGAGGTGCTCGACATCGCCCGGCGCGGTGCCGCCCTCGGCTGCAAGGAAGCCCTGTTCACGCTGGGCGACCGGCCCGAGGATCGCTGGCCGGAGGCCGCGCAGTGGCTCGACGAGCGCGGCTACGACTCGACCCTGGACTACTTGCGCGCCGTCTCGATCATGGTGCTGGAGGAGACCGGCCTGCTGCCGCACCTGAACCCCGGTGTGATGTCGTGGGAGGAGATCTCCCGGCTCAAGCCGGTCGCGCAGTCGATGGGCATGATGCTGGAGACCACCGCCACCCGGCTGTTCACCGAGAAGGGTGAATGCCACTACGGCAGCCCGGACAAGGACCCGGCGGTCCGGCTGCGCGCCATCACCGACGCCGGTCGGCTGTCCGTCCCGTACACCACCGGCCTGCTGGTCGGCATCGGCGAGACGATCGCCGAGCGGGCCGCGTCGATCATGGCGATTCGCAAGCAGCACAAGGCTTTCGGGCACATCCAGGAAGTCATCATCCAGAACTTCCGGGCCAAGGACGACACCGCCATGCGCGATGTCCCGGACGCGGGCATCGAGGAGTTCCTGGCCACCATCGCGGTGACCAGGCTGCTGCTCGGCCCGGACGTGCCGGTGCAGGCGCCGCCGAACCTGGTGTCGCACGAGGACTGCCTGGCGCTGATCGACGCGGGCATCGACGACTGGGGTGGCGTGTCGCCGGTGACGGTGGACCACGTGAACCCGGAACGCCCCTGGCCGAACCTGGACACGCTGCGCGAGATCACCGAGGCGGCCGGCTATCAGCTGGTCGAGCGGACCTCCGCGCACCCGAAGTACGTGCGCGCGGGCAGCCCGTGGATCGACCCGCGGATCGGCGTGCACGTCGCCGCGCTCAGCGATCCGGTCACCGGCCTGGCCAACCCGGACGCGATGCCGGTCGGCCTGCCCTGGCAGGAACCGGACCAGTCCTGGGAGTCCGCCGGCCGGGTCGACCTCAACACCTCGATCGATACCGAGGGCCGCAACACCGAGAGCCGCAGCGATTCCGCGATCGGCCAGGACGTGGTCGGCGCGTTCGGCGATTGGGACACCATCCGGGAGCAGGCCCGCGACCTCGCGGTCGTCGCGCCGGAACGCCTCGACTCCGAGGTGCTCGCCGCGCTGCGGGCGGCGGAGAAGGATCCGGCCGGGCTCTCCGACGCCGAATACCTCGCGCTGGCCACGGCGGACGGCGCGAACCTGGAGGCAGTGGCGGCGCTGGCCGATCAACTGCGCCGCGACACCGTGGGCGACGACGTCACCTACGTGGTCAACCGGAACATCAACTTCACCAACATCTGCTACACCGGCTGCCGCTTCTGCGCGTTCGCCCAGCGCAAGGGCGACGCGGACGCGTTCACGCTGAGCATGGACGAGGTCGCGGACCGGGCCTGGGAGGCGCACGTCGACGGCGCCACCGAGGTCTGCATGCAGGGCGGCATCGACCCCGACCTGCCGGTCACCGGGTACGCCGACATCGTGCGGGCGGTGAAGCAGCGGGTGCCGTCCATGCACGTGCACGCGTTCAGCCCGATGGAGATCGTGAACGGCGCCTCGCGCGGCGGGCAGAGCATCCGGGACTGGCTGGTCGCGCTGAAGGAGGCCGGCCTGGACACCATCCCCGGCACCGCCGCGGAGATCCTGGACGACGAGGTGCGCTGGGTGCTCACCAAGGGCAAGCTGCCCACCTCGGCGTGGATCGAGGTGATCACCACCGCGCATCAGATCGGCCTGCGCTCCAGCTCGACCATGATGTATGGGCACGTGGACAACCCGAAGCACTGGGTCGGCCATCTGCGCGTGCTGCGCGGAATCCAGGACGAGACAGGCGGTTTCACCGAATTCGTGCTGCTGCCGTTCGTGCATCAGAGCGCGCCGCTGTACCTGGCGGGCGCCGCGCGGCCGGGGCCGACGAACCGGGACAACCAGGCCGCGCACGCGCTGTCGCGGATCATGCTGCACGGGCGGATCGAGAACATCCAGACCAGCTGGGTGAAGCTCGGCACGGTCGGCACCAGGGTGATGCTGAACAGCGGCGCCAACGACGTCGGCGGCACGCTGATGGAGGAGACCATCTCCCGGATGGCCGGCTCGCAGCACGGCTCGGCGAAGACCGTCGCGGAGCTGGTGGACATCGCCGCGGGCATCGGCCGCCCGGCCCGCGAACGGACCACCACGTACGGCGTTCCGCAGCACAAGGTTTCGGCGTTACCCCTCACCGTGGGATAGCGGCGTAGGCTTCCGGTAACTGCCGGTGGCGGTGATAGGCAAGGCTCCACGCGGCGATCGAATTCGGATCTGGCCGGATTGCCGGAATACCGGCGAACCGACCGGGAGGGTTCCGAATAGCTGGAGCCGTACCCGCGATGACGTGGGACGGCTCCGAACGGCCTGGTCCTGACCGGGGTTTCGGACGGCGAGAGTGGCGTGCGGAACATCTGAAGTTAGGTAAGGCTGACCCGGAGTAGCGTGGGGTGTCCGGATAGGGTTTCGCTGGGCGGACTATCCCCGCAAGGTGAGGACAGACTAGGAGAACGGCAGTGCCGTACATCATCGCTGAACCGTGCGTTGACGTGAAGGACAAGGCATGCATCGAGGAATGCCCCGTGGACTGCATCTACGAGGGTGGTCGCATGCTGTATATCCATCCCGACGAGTGCGTGGACTGTGGTGCATGTGAACCGGTGTGCCCGGTGGAGGCGATCTTCTACGAAGACGACACCCCGGACCAGTGGAGCGGCTACGTGAACGCGAACGTCGACTTCTTCAACGAGCTGGGTTCGCCCGGCGGCGCGACCAAGGTCGGCCAGGTCGAGTACGACCCGCCGTTCATCAAGGAACTGCCGCCGATGGCGAGCGAGTAGCTCTGCCGTGTCCGCGCGTAACCGGGTCAGCAGTCTGCTCCCCGACTTTCCCTGGGACACCATCGCTTCGGTGAAGGCGAAGGCGGCGACGCATCCCGGCGGGATCGTCGACCTGTCGGTCGGCACCCCGGTGGACCCGGTCGATCCGCTCATCCGCACGGCCTTGAGTTCGGCCTCGGCGGTACCCGGTTATCCGGCCACCCATGGCACCCCCGAGCTGCGCGCGGCCGCGGTCGACGCGCTCAAGCGGCGTTATGGGATCACCGGTCTCGACCCGGCCTCGGTATTGCCCGCGATCGGCACCAAGGAACTGATCGCCGGCCTGCCCCGGCTGCTCGGCCTCGGCGCGGACGACCTGGTCGTCATTCCCGAGGTCGCCTACCCGACGTATGAGGTGGGTGCACTGTTCGCGGGCGCGCAGATCGTGCGCGCCGACGGGCTCACCCAGCTCGGCCCGCAGACACCGGCGCTGATGTTCGTGAACTCGCCGTCGAATCCGACGGGTCGCGTGCTCGGCGTCGACCACCTGCGCAAGGTCGTCGAATTCGCCCGCGAACGCGACGTGGTCATCGCCTCCGACGAGTGCTACCTCGGGCTCACCTGGGAGGGTCGCGCGGTGTCCATCCTCGACCCCGAGGTCTGCGCCGGCGACCACACGAATCTGCTTGCCGTGCATTCGCTTTCGAAGACTTCCAACCTGGCCGGCTACCGTGCCGGTTTCGTCGCGGGCGACCCGGCTCTGGTCACCGAACTGCTGGAAGTGCGCAAGCACGCCGGAATGATGGTGCCGTTCCCCATCCAGGCCGCGATGACCGCCGCGCTGAGCGACGACACGCACGAGGCGCAGCAGCGCGAGCGCTACCGGGTCCGTCGCGAGGTTCTGCGAAAGGCCTTGGAGCAGGCCGGTTTCCGCATCGATCACTCCGAAGCGGGCCTCTACCTCTGGTCGACCCGCGGCGAAGCCTGCCGCACCACCCTCGACTGGCTCGCCGATCGCGGCATCCTGGCCGCGCCCGGCGACTTCTACGGGCCCACCGGCACCGAGCACGTCCGGATCGCCCTGACCGCCACCGACGAGCGCATCGCCGCCGCCGCCGAACGACTGACCGCCGCGGCGTAACCCGGTCGGGCTCGCACTGACGGAGACCCGACACGCACGACGGGCAAGGGCACGAGGCGCGAGCCGGCGTTAGCCTGAAGTATGGACGCTGTCACGGTTGTTCCTACCCCCGCCAACGAGCCGGTGCATTCCTACGCGCCCGGCAGTCCCGAGCGGGAACTGCTGGTCGCCAAGCTGACCGAGATCGCTGCGGAGACCGTCGAGGTGCCGCTGGTCATCGGCGGTAAACATCGGCCGGGGATCGGGGAGCGGCACGATATCGTCGCCCCGCATCGACACAGTCAGGTGCTGGGGACCTACACCGATGCCACGCAGTCCGAAGCGCAGGGCGCGATAGACGCGGCGATGGCGGCCGCGCCGGGGTGGCGGGCACTGCCGTTCGACGAGCGGGCGGCGGTGTTCCTGCGGGCCGCGGACTTGCTGGCCGGGCCGTGGCGGGAGACGGTGGCCGCGGCGACCATGCTCGGGCAGTCGAAGACAGCGCAGCAGGCGGAGATCGATGCGCCGTGCGAGCTGGTCGATTTCTGGCGGTTCAATGTGGCGTTCGCGCGGCAGATCATGGCGCAGCAGCCGGAGTCGAGCGCAGGGGTGTGGAATCGGCTGGATTACCGGCCGCTGGAGGGGTTCGTCTACGCGATCACGCCGTTCAACTTCACCGCGATCGCCGGGAATCTGCCGACCGCGCCCGCGTTGATGGGCAACACGGTGGTGTGGAAGCCGTCGCCGACGCAGACGTTGTCGGCGTATTACACGATGCGATTGCTCGAGGCCGCCGGCCTGCCGCCGGGTGTGATCAATATGGTCACCGGCGACGGCATCGCTCTGTCGGAGGTGGCGCTGGCCGATCCGCAGCTGGCCGGGATTCATTTCACCGGTTCCACCAAGACCTTTCAGTACCTGTGGCAGCAGGTCGGCACGAATATCGGCCGGTATCACGGGTATCCGCGGTTGGTCGGGGAGACCGGCGGCAAGGACTTCATCGTCGCGCATCCGTCGGCCGATCCGGATGCGTTGCGGACCGCGCTGATTCGCGGCGCGTACGAGTATCAGGGGCAGAAGTGTTCGGCGGCCTCGCGCGCCTACATCGCGCGATCGGTCTGGCGCAAGATGGGTGACGACTTCCTGCACCTGACCGACGGGCTCACCTACGGCGACGTGACGGACCTGGCCAATTTCGGTGGGGCACTGATCGATCAGCGCTCGTTCGACAAGAACGCCGCCGCGATCCGGCGCGCCAGGGATGCCGGAGTCACCATCCCGGTCGGCGGCACCTATGACGACAGCGAGGGCTATTTCGTCCGGCCGACGGTGCTGCTGGCCGACGATCCGCACGACGAGTCCTTCGCCACCGAGTATTTCGGCCCGATCCTGTCGGTGCACGTCTACGACGACGCCGAACCCGGTTCGTACGCGGCCATTTTGGCCGAGGTCGATGCCGCCGCACCCTATGCGCTGACCGGCGCGGTGTTCGCGCAGGACCGGCAGGCGATCGAACAGGCCGGCGCCGCACTGCGATTCGCGGCGGGAAACTTCTACGTCAACGACAAGCCGACCGGCGCGGTGGTCGGTCAGCAGCCGTTCGGCGGCGCACGCGCGTCCGGCACCGACGACAAGGCGGGCTCTCCGCTGAACCTGCTGCGCTGGGTCGGTGCGCGCACGATCAAGGAAACCTTCGTCCCACCCACCGAGTACCGCTACCCGCACATGGGGGACTGACCGGTGAATCCGCTGCGTCCCCTCATCCTCGCGGCGGCGGAATCGCCGCGGATGAAGCGCGCGCTCACCGGCATCCCGATCACCGCCGACATCGTGCGGCGGTTCGTCGCCGGAGAGACCAGGGCCGAGCTGATCGAGGTGGCGCAGACCCTGCTGAACAGCGGCCGGATGGTCAGCGTGGACTTCCTCGGGGAGAACACCACCGACCGGGGCCAGGCCGATGCCACAGTGGCCGAATATCTTTCGCTGATCAACGACCTGGCCGCGCTGAATCGTCCGGCGCTGCCGGGGATCGACGCGCCGCCCGTCGAGGTGTCGGTGAAGCTGTCCGCACTGGGCCAGGCGCTGCCGGACGACGGACCCGCGGTCGCCACCGAGAACCTGCGCATCCTGTGCACCAAGGCTGCCCAGGCCGACGTATGGGTGACCGTCGACGCCGAAGACCACACCACGACCGACGCCACACTGGCCACCGTGCGCGAGCTGCGCGGTGAATTCCCCTGGCTCGGTGCGGTTCTCCAGGCCTACCTGCGCCGGACCGAGGCGGACTGCCGCGAGCTGTCCGGGCCGGGATCGCGAATCCGGTTGTGTAAGGGCGCTTATCGCGAGCCGCACGACGTCGCCTTCCAGCGCGCGAACGAGGTGACCGAGTCGTACCTGCGCTGCCTCGACGCTTTGATGCTCGGCGACGGGTACCCCATGGTGGCCACGCACGATCCGGAGCCGATCGCCGATGCCGTGGACCTGGCGGCGGAGAGCGACCGCGGCCCTGATCGTTTCGAGTACCAGATGCTGTACGGCATCCGCGACGCCGAGCAGTTGCGGTTGGCCGCGGCAGGTAGCGCGGTGCGGGTCTACGTGCCCTACGGCAGCCAGTGGTACGGCTATCTCACCCGGCGATTGGCGGAGCGACCCGCCAATCTCACGTTCTTCCTGCGTGCCCTGGTCAGTAAGTCCTGAAAGCCTTTACACCAGTGGCTTTCCCAGCCGCATCCGCCGGCGCAGGTCGAACAGGTAGACGTTCAACGGAAACAGCCTCGCCTGCTTCGGCAGTCGGCTGTTCACGACCGAGATGCCGCGCAGCAGCCGGTCGAATCGGCGCTGGTCCTGGTCGGTCCAGGTCATCCGCATCTCCGCGCGCACGTGTTGTGGCAGCAGTCCCGCCACGATGAATCGCTGCACCTTGGCGAAGGTGAATCGGAGGGGCCACGGCATCATTCGGAGATCGATGAGACCGTCGAAGTATTCGCGCAGGGCGGGCTCGATGCGGTGCTGCGCCAGGTTCTGCTCCCACCACGGATGGAACTCCGCGCGATCGGCGGGCCACATCTCCGGCCGCATCTGCAAGGTGGTGCCGAGCCGCGCGCTGTACTGGTAGAGCGCCTCGGCGGTGGCCGGATCCAGCGGTCCGTGCATGCGGGTGTAGAGGTCGTCGATGCCCCAGTAGATGGTGCCCGCCACCCACAGTTGCAGCTTCGGATCGAAGGCGTTGTACTTCACCGGGCTCTGCGGTCCGGAGCGGATCGGGCGGTGCGAGCGGTTGACCGCCTCGCGGTAGGCCGCGCGTTCTTCGTCGGAGCCCATCATCGCGACGGCGATGTAGGTCAGCGTGGTGCGCAACCGCTTGACCGGATGCAGCGTGACCTTGCCGCTGTCCACGGTGCTCTCCAGCACGCCGCGCCCGACCGGGCGCAGGCTCAGCTGCATGATGACGTTGGCGGTGCCGCCGAGGAAGGCTGCGATGCCGTCCATGTACGGCTCGACGGTTTCCGGCGTGAGGGACGGCGTGGCGGACGGCTCGACCCGATGCAGCGGTGCGGTCATCGTTGACCTCGACTTTCTGGGCCCGAAGCAGGATTCGGACCGGCGAACGGATGAGAAGGTTCTCATCTCACCTTCTCATTGCCTCGCCAACTGTGTCAATGATGCGCTGCAATGGTTCTTGTGTCATCGTTTCGGCGATCCGGATAGGCTGATCGCATGGCGAGGCTGACCAGACTGTTGCCGCTGGTGCGGAGCACCGGTCCGGAGGACGGCAATCAGGCGCGCGTGCTCGACGCGGCGATGCTGGCGTTCCTCGACTTCGGCATCAAACGCACCAGCATGGTCGAGGTGGCCCGGCGCTGCGGGCTCTCCCTCGCCACCCTGTATCGCCGCTTCGCCAGCAAGTCCGACCTGATCGAGGCGGTCGGGTTGCGGCAGACCCGCGAGTTCGTCGAAGAGGTCGACGCCGCCTTGCAGCGGCAGCTCGATCGCGACGCGGGTGCGGAGGAGCAGATCGTCGAGCTGTTCGCCGCGTTCATCACCGGGCTGCGGGACAACCGGCTCGTGCACCGGCTGCTGGCGACCGAGCCCGAACTGGTGCTGCCGTATCTGACCATCAAGGGCGCGCCGGTGCTCGAGCTCGGCCGAGACTACGTGGCCGAGTTCATCTCCCGGTTGCAGCGCGAGGGCAAGCTGCCCGCCTACGACCCGGAACCGCTCGCGGAGATGATCGCGCGGACCGCGTTGTCGCTGGCGTTGACGCCGCAGACGGTGATTCCGCTCGGCGACGAGGTGGCGATCCGGCAGTTCGCCCGCGATCACATCGTGGTGTCGTTCCGGGTGCCCTGACCTGGCATCAGTGACCGGTCACCAGTTCGAGGGCAGCGAGCGGGAGTGCGCCGAGGATGTCGAGGGTCTGCTCGGTCGCGGTGCCGTGCGTGTGTGCGGCCACCGTGAACCCGGGGCCGTAGGAGGCCGAGGCGACGTCGGGCTCGCCGATATCCGACCAGCCCCACTTGGTGCCGAGGACGAACGGCAAACGTGCTGTGCCCCAGTCCTGTTCGGTGCCGTCGACGGCGCTCTGGCCGGCCGCGGCCATCCAGTCGAAGATCGGTGAGCCGGGGTCGGTGCGCATTTTGGCGTCCAGGAAGTCGGTCAGGTCCGCGGTGCTGGTGTAGGCCGCGCCCCAACTGCCCGCGGAATGCGTGTCGCTCAGATGATATTCCGCCGCAACGCTTTTGAGCGCCTGCGGGTACTTGGCCTCCATCGTGGTGGCCGCGCCGTCGTCGGAGTAGCGGATCATCCGCTCGGCGAGGTCGCGGTCCGCGTGCGAGCCGTCGCCGTGCCGCAGCGCGTAGTCGGCCAGGTAGAGCTTCGTCAGCGAGAGGCTGGTGCGCGATTCGTGCTCGTTCGCGGTGCTCCAGTGCGCGCCGAGGGTGGAGCGGATGGAGATCGAGGTGCGCGGCGGGACCACGTCGGGATCGAGCGGTTCCGCGCAGGCGGTCGGCGCGACCAGCGCGCAGTAGGTCGCCGCGGCGGCGGCCGCGGTCGCAACAGTCCGATAGCCCATCGTTTCCTCCTGGCTCGGCCCCCGGTGTGCTCTTCGAGATAACACCGCTCAGCGGTGAAAAGGCACTCGCGACACGCGGTAGCTGATCAATCGCCCAGTCAGACCAGGGGCAGGCCGAGGCGGCGGCGCAGGCGCAGGTCGAGCAGGTAGGCGTTCATCGGGAACATGCGGGCCTGCCGGGGCAGCCAGGTCTGGGTGGTGCCGAGGGTGCGCATGATGCGCCGGAGGACGCGTTCGTCGCGCGCGGTCCAGGTGAAGCCCATCTGGTCGCGCAGGTGCTGCGGGAGCAGGCCCGCGACGAAGAAGCGATGCGGTCGGGCGAAGGCGAGTTGCACCGGGCAGGGCAGCATCTTCAGATCGATCAGGTCGTTGAAGTAATCGCGGATCGGCGGATCGATCGTGGTGTCGGCCAGATGCGCGTCCCAGTACGCGGCGAAGGCCTGCCGATCGACGGGCCACATGTCTTGGCGCACTTGCAAAGTGGTGCCGAGGCGGGCGCTGTAGCGGTAGAAGGCGTCGGCGGTCGGCTCATCCATGGGGCCGTGCATCCGCTCGTACAGATCTTTCGCGCCCCAGTAAAGGCAAGCGGCAACCCACAATTGGAGACGCGGGTCGAAGGCGTTGTACCGCACCGGACTCGACGCGGTCGAATGCACCGGGCGATGCGAGCGATTGACCGCCGCGCGATAGTCGGCGCGTTCGTCCTCGGTGCCGAGCATGGCGACGGCCAGGTAGGTGATCGTGGTGCGCAGCCGTTTGACCGGGTGCAGCATGACCTTCCCGCTGTCGACGGTGCTCTCCACCACGCCGTAGCCGACCGGCCGGGTGCTGAGCTGCATGATGACGTTCGCCGCGCCGCCGAGCAGGCCCGCGATGCCGTCGATGAACTGGGTGATGTCGAGCTCGTCCGGCGGTTCGGTCTCGTCCGTCGTTGCGCGGAGTGGCCTGGTCATCGTCGACCCCTGTCTCATTGAGAAGGCTATACGCTTACTGTCTCACCGCCTCATCGGGTGTGTCAACGGTCACATCGGTGGTTCATTCACCTGTGATCGGCCGAGGTGTTGCGGGACGGACGAGGTGGGCGAAGTAGTTTGAGCGCATGTCGTTCGGTCCGCCGTTGCTGCTCAGTTCCCTGAATCCGCTCGCCGTCGCCGGCGGCGCGGACATCCCGGATGCCGTCACCATCGACGGGGTGACGCTGTCCCGCAGCGATCTGCTCGGGGCCGCGACCTCCGTGGCCGAGCGGGTGGCCCGGGCCGATCGGGTCGCGGTGCTGGCCAAGCCGACCGTGACCACGGTGCTCGCGGTCGTCGGCTGCCTGATCGCCGGCGTGACCGTCGTTCCGGTGCCGCCGGACTCGGGAACCGCTGAGCTGGCGCACATTCTGGCCGATTCGGGGGCGCAGGCGTGGCTCGGTGAGGCCGCGGCGGGCAGCGAGTTGCCGGTGGTGCCGGTGCGGGTGCACGCGCGGTCGTGGCACACCTATCCCGAACCCGACCCGGCCGCAACGGCTTTCGTGCTCTACACGTCGGGTACGACCGGGCTGCCGAAAGGCGTGGTGCTCAGCCGCGGCGCGATCGCGGCCGGGTTGGACGCGCTCGCCGACGCCTGGGCCTGGACCGCGAACGATGTTCTGGTGCACGGGCTTCCGCTGTTCCACGTGCACGGTCTGATCCTCGGCGTGCTCGGCCCGCTGCGGGTGGGCAGCCCGCTGATCCACACCGGCAAGCCGACCCCGCAGGCGTACGCCGCCGCGCGCGGCACGCTGTACTTCGGGGTGCCGACCGTGTGGTCGCGGGTCGTCGAAGATCCCGAAGCGGCAAAGCAATTGGCCGATGCCCGGCTACTGGTGTCCGGCAGTGCGCCGCTGCCCGTCCCGGTGTTCGAGCGGTTGCGCGAGCTCACCGGCCACGCGCCGATCGAGCGCTACGGCATGAGCGAAACCATGATCACCCTGTCCACCCGCGCCGACGGCGAGCGCCGCCCCGGCTGGGTCGGCACCCCGGTGCGCGGCGTGCGGACCCGATTGCGCGACGAAGCTGGAGCAGATGTCGCGCACGACGGCGAAAGCATCGGCGGCCTCCAGGTTTCCGGCCCGATGCTGTTCGACGGCTACCTCAACCGCCCGGATGCGAACGCCGAGACCTGGACCGAGGACGGCTGGTTCAAGACCGGCGACGTCGCCGCTATCGACCAGGACGGCTTCCACCGCATCGTCGGCCGCGAGTCGGTGGACCTGATCAAGTCCGGCGGCTACCGCATCGGCGCGGGCGAGGTCGAGACCGTACTTCTCGGCCACCTCACCGTCGCCGAGGCCGCCGTCGTCGGCCTGCCCGACCCCGACCTCGGCCAGCGCATCGTCGCCTTCGTCGTACTACGCGGCGACGCACCGTCTTCCATCGAACAAGACCTGATCACCCATGTGGCCGAACAACTCTCGACCCACAAACGCCCCCGCGAGATCCGCGTGGTCGACTCCCTGCCCCGCAACGCCATGGGCAAGGTGCAGAAGAAGCGCCTGACCTGACGGGTCAGTCGTTGGCGTGCAGGGCGGCGTTGAGTTCGATGCCGGTTCCCTTGCGGGGCACCACCTCTACCGCGCCGCTGACCGAGTTGCGGCGGAACAGCAGGTTGTTCTGGCCGCTGAACTCGGCGGCCTTGACGACGGTGCCGTCGGGGGTGGTGACCTTGGTGCCTGCGGTCAGGTAGAGGCCGGCCTCCACGACGCAGTCGTCGCCGAGCGGGATGCCGACGCCCGCGTTGGCGCCGAGCAGCGAGCGCTCGCCGATGGAGATGACCGTGGTGCCGCCGCCGGACAGGGTGCCCATGATGGACGCGCCGCCGCCCACATCGGAGCCGTCGCCGACCACGACGCCGGCCGAGATGCGGCCCTCGACCATGGAGTTGCCGAGGGTGCCCGCGTTGAAGTTCACGAAGCCCTCGTGCATGACGGTGGTGCCGGAGGCGAGGTGCGCGCCGAGGCGAACCCGGTCGGCGTCGCCGATGCGCACGCCGGACGGGATGACGTAGTCGACCATCCGCGGGAACTTGTCGACGCTGTACACGGTCACCGGGCCGCGGGCGCGCAGCTTGGCCCGGGTGGTCTCGAAGCCCTCCACCGCCGCCGGGCCGTGGTTGGTCCACACCACATTGCTGAGCAGCCCGAACTGGCCGTCCAGGCTCACCCCGTGCGGCCGGACCAGCCGATGCGAGAGCAGATGCAGCCGCAGGTAGACGTCGTGCGCGTCGACCGGGGCGGCGGACAGGTCGGCGATCGTGGTGCGTACCGCGACCACGTCGACCCCGCGCGCCTCGTCGAAGCCGAGCAGCGCCGCGAACTCCGCGGGCGCGTCATCCAGGCGCTTGGTTCCGGTCTCGGCGAACTCGCCGAGCTCCGGGCTCGGGTACCAGGTGTCCAGGACGGTCCCGTCCGCGGTCACATTGGCGATACCGACTGCTGCTGCTCCCTGAATGCTCACGTCAACAGAGATTACCGACCCGTCGTAACAAGTGGTGAGCCTGCTCCGCCGATGTGCCACACCACACGGTTCGACGACAGCCGCGCACCGATCGGCACCACGCGCACGGAATCGCCGACTGTCTTGTGTGCGGCGGACTGAAACATGCGCGGCTGCACCCGACGCGGCTCCTTGCTGTGAGCTCGCTGTTTTGCCGCGGTGACAGCTGTGCGGGGCGGCCGCGCACCGATCGGCACCACGCGCACGGAATCGCCGACTGTCTTGTGCGCGGCGGGCCCCAATGTGCGCGGCGGTGCTGCCGCGGGTGGTGCTGCGCGGTCGTAGGGTGGGTGCGTGACCCTCGACCTGCGTGCTGACCCGATTACCTTGACCGCCGCTCTCGTCGATATTCCGAGCGTTTCGCGGGACGAGCTGGCTATCACCGACCTCGTCGAGCAGGCGCTGCGCGAGCAGACGAGCGGGTTCGAGGTGCTGCGGCACGGGAATGTGGTGCTGGCGCGGACGAATCGGGGGCTGCCGAGCCGGGTGGTGCTGGCCGGGCACCTGGACACCGTGCCGATCGCCGATAACGTGCCGGGGCACTTCACCGAGAACGCGGCGGGGGAGCGGGTGTTCTACGGCTGCGGGTCGGTCGACATGAAGTCGGGCGACGCGGTGTTCCTGCACCTGGCCGCGACGGTCGCCGACCCCGTGCACGACCTGACGCTGATCTTCTACGACTGCGAGGAGATCGCGGCCGAGTTCAACGGGCTCGGCACCATCGAGCGCGAGCTGCCGGAGTGGCTCGACGGCGATCTGGCGGTGCTCGGCGAACCGTCCGGCGGCTGGATCGAGGCGGGATGCCAAGGGACGCTGCGGGTTCGGCTGTCCACCGCCGGCGTGCGCTCGCATTCGGCCCGAGCTTGGCTGGGCGACAACGCGATTCACCGCTTGGCTCCGATCGTGCAGCGGCTGGCCGACTATCGGGCCCGCGAGGTCGACATCGACGGCTGCGTCTACCGCGAGGGACTGTCCGCGGTGCGTATCTCCGGCGGAGTGGCGGGCAATGTGGTGCCCGACGCCGCCGAGGTCGACGTGAACTTCCGCTTCGCTCCGGACCGCACGGTCGAGCAGGCCGTCGAGCACGTCCGCGAGGTCTTCGCGGATCTGGAGCTGACCTTCGAGGTGACCGATTCGGCGCCCGGCGCGCTGCCCGGCCTGACCGCCCCGGCCGCCAAGGACCTGATCGCCTCGGTGAACAGCCACGGCGGCGGCGGAGTGCGAGCCAAGTTCGGCTGGACCGACGTCGCCCGCTTCGCCGCCCGCGGTATCCCCGCGGTGAACTTCGGCCCGGGCGACCCGAACCTCGCGCACAAGCGCGACGAGCACGTCCCCGTCGACCAGATCACCGCCGTCACCGCGATGCTGCGCAACTACCTGACCGGCTCGGCGAGCTGACCGCCCGCGAGGTTTGCCGCCGCGTAGATTGCGGGCCTGTCTCGCCCTCGGGTCGGGCTATTGAACGTGGGACGACTTCTCGCCTCCAGGCAGTTGCTTCGCGCCGTCCCCGGTAGCGTGGTCGACATGTCCACCGACGCCGCTGACCGCGAGGTTGCCAATACGCAGAAGTCGACAGCCAAGTTCCGCGGGCCGATCATGCTCCGCCGCGACCGCAAGGACGGGACCGGCACGGCCGACCGGAATCTACTGGACCGGCGCGGCGACACCGATTGGGTGCATACCGACCCGTGGCGGGTGCTGCGCATCCAAGCCGAGTTCGTCGAGGGCTTCGGCGCGCTCGCCGAGGTGCCGCGCGCGGTCACCGTCTTCGGTTCGGCGCGCACCGGCCCGGATCATCCGGAGTACGAGGCGGGCCGGGCGATCGGCGCGGCGCTGGCCAAGGCCGGTTTCGCGGTGATCACCGGCGGCGGTCCCGGCGCGATGGAGGCGGCCAACCGCGGCGCGTGCGAGGCCGGCGGCTATTCGATCGGCCTCGGCATCGAGCTGCCGTTCGAGCAGAGCCTCAACGAGTGGGTCGATCTCGGCATCAACTTCCGCTACTTCTTCGTCCGCAAGACGATGTTCGTGAAGTACTCCGAGGCGTTCATCTGCCTGCCCGGCGGCTTCGGCACCCTGGACGAGCTGTTCGAGGCGCTCACCCTGGTGCAGACCCGCAAGATCACCCGCTTCCCGATCATCCTGTTCGGCAGCAGATATTGGTCCGGCCTGGTCGATTGGCTGCGCGATTCGCTCGGCGGCTCGGGCAAGATCTCGCCCGGTGACCTGGGGCTGATCCACGTGACCGACAGCGTGGAGGAGATCGTGCAGATCATCCTGTCCTACGCCGAGGCGGGCGCCGCCGAGGACGCACTCGGCACGGAGGACCAGTGGTGACCGAACAGCAGCCCTACGCCGTCTGCGTCTATTGCTCGGCCAGCACCGCCGATCCCACCTACCTCACGCTGGCCGCCGAGGTCGGCGCCGAGATCGCCCGGCGCGGTTGGCAATTGGTGTCCGGCGGCGGCAACGTCTCGATGATGGGCGAGGTGGCGACCGCGGCGCGAGCCGGCGGCGCGAACACCATCGGGGTGATCCCGAAGCATCTGGTGCACCGCGAGGTCGCCGATGTGGACGCCGACGAACTGGTCGTCACCGACACCATGCGCCAGCGCAAACAGATCATGGAGGACCGCGCCGACGCCTTCCTCACCCTGCCCGGCGGCATCGGCACGCTCGAGGAGTTCTTCGAAACCTGGACCGGAGGGTATCTGGGACAGCACAATAAACCGGTGGTGTTGTTGGACCCGAATGGCTTCTACCGAGGCCTTTTCCAGTGGCTCGACGAGCTCTACGACCGTAAGTTCGTGCCCCAGCCCGCCATGGACCGCATCACCGTGGTCACCGATCTTTCGTCCGCCTTCACGGCGCTGGAGGCGCGAGCAACACCTTCCTGATGAGGAGCATTACCAAGTGAGTTCAGACGGCCGCTCGACGGTGAGCTTGTTCAGCCTGGCCCAAAACCTGCCCGCGATGGCGCTCGAAGTACCGGCAATGCTGCGCAACGCGGCGGGCATGCTGGTCGGGCCGGACGACAAATCCTCGGTGGGGCTGTACTTCCAGCGCGCCGCGCACCGGCATCCGGACCGGACGTTCCTGCGCTTCGAGGGCACCGCCTACACCTACGGCGAGGCCAACGCCGAGGTGAACCGCTACGCCTCGGTGCTCGCCGCGCGGGGTGTGCGGCGCGGCGACGTGGTCGGCCTGCTGATGACCAACCGGCCCGAAACCTTGTTCACCGCACTGGCTTCGGTGAAACTGGGCGCCACCGTCGGCCTGCTCAATCATCATCAGCGCGACCAGGTGCTCGCGCACAGCTTCGGCCTGCTGAACAGTGTGCTCAACGTGATCGGCGAGGAATGCAAGGAGGCGCTGGACTCGCTGGCCGAGCCGCTGCCGAACGTGTTGCCCGCCAACGACTTGCAGGCCGCCGCGCAGCACGCGGACGCCACCGATCCGCCGGTATGCGCGGAGGTCACCGCCAAGGAACGCGCCTTCCTCATCTTCACCTCCGGCACGACCGGCCTGCCCAAGGCCAGCGTGATGACCCACCTGCGCTGGACCAAGAGCCTGGCCGGCATCGCCGGACTCGGAATTCGCCTGCGCGGCAACGACACCCTGTACTGCTGCCTGCCGCTCTATCACAACAACGCGATGACGGTCGCGCTGTCGGCGGTGATCGGCGCCGGCGGCACGCTCGCCCTGGGCAGGCAGTTCTCCGTGTCCCGCTTCTGGGACGAGGTGATCCGCGAGCAGGCAACGGGTTTCATCTACATCGGCGAACTGTGCCGGTACCTGCTGAACCAGCCCGCGAAGCCGACCGACCGGCAGCACAAGGTGCGGCTCGCGGTCGGCAACGGGCTGCGCCCGGAACTGTGGGACGAGTTCAAGACGCGGTTCGGCATCAATCGAATCGTCGAGTTCTACAGCGCGAGCGAAGCCAACATCGCCTTCATCAACGCGTTCAGCGTCGACCGCACGGCCGGCTTCGGGCCGCTGCCGTACGCGGTGGTCGAGTACGACGACGAGACCGGAAAAGCCAAGCGGGGCAAGGACGGCCGGCTGCGCAAGGTAGGCGCGGGCGGGGTCGGGCTGTTGCTGTCCAAGGTCACCGACCGCTCACCGTTCGACGGTTACACGGACAAGGACGCCTCCGAAGCGAAGCTGGTCCGCGACGGGTTCGCGCAGGGTGACGTCTGGTTCGACACCGGCGACCTCGTGCGCAACCAGGGCTGGCATCACATCGCGTTCGTGGACCGGCTCGGCGACACCTTCCGCTGGAAGGGCGAGAACGTGGCGACCACCGAGGTCGAGGGCGCGCTGACTCGCTCGCACGCGCTCTCCCAGGCGGTCGTCTACGGCGTAGACGTACCGGGCGCCGACGGCAAAGCGGGCATGGCCGCGGTGACGCTGACCCCGGACGTCGAGTTCGACGGCAAGGCGATCGCCGGCGAGGTCTACCAACAGCTGCCCGGCTACGCCGTTCCGCTGTTCATCCGGGTGGTCGACGAGCTGGAGCAGACCTCCACCTTCAAGAGCCGCAAGGTCGAGCTGCGCAAGCAGGGATACGCCGCCGACGGCGACGGCAGTCTGTACGTTCTCGCGGGCCGCTCCGACGGTTACGTCCCCTTCTACGACGACTACGCCGCCGACGTGGCCGCGGGGCGCGCTCCGAAGAACTAGCGGCACCGCCGGGTGGAGAGACCGGTAGCACACCGGTCGGTACAGTCAGAGGATGTTCAGTACCACCGTTACGCCGCTTCCTACCTTGTGCGGCAAGCCGGTGGCGACCGATCGGGCGCTAGTGATGGCGATCGTGAATCGCACCCCCGATTCGTTCTATGACAAAGGGGCCACGTTCACCGACGAGGCGGCCATGGCGGCCGTCTCCCGGGCGGTGGACGAAGGCGCGGATCTGGTCGATATCGGCGGGGTAAAAGCCGGACCGGGATCGCTGGTCGACGCGGCCGAGGAAGCGCGCCGGGTGATCCCGTTCGTCGCCGCTATTCGGGCGAAGTACCCGGAGTTATTGATCAGCATCGATACCTGGCGGGCCGATGTGGCCCTGGCCGCGGTCCGAGCGGGCGCGGATCTGATCAACGACACCTGGTCCGGCGCCGACCCCGACCTGGTGTCCGTGGCCGCGGAACAGGGCGTCGGCATCGTGTGCAGCCACACCGGCGGGGCCATCCCGCGCACCCGCCCGCATCGCGTCCGCTACGCCGACATCGTGGCCGAAGTGACCGATACCTTGGTGCGCGCGGCGGAAAAAGCGGCCGCGGCGGGAGTTCGCGCGGATTCGATTCTGATCGATCCGACCCATGATTTCGGCAAGAACACTTATCACGGGCTCGACTTGTTGCGCGGAGTGGACGTTCTTGTAAATACCGGGTGGCCAGTCTTGATGGCACTGAGCAACAAGGATTTCATCGGGGAGACTCTAGGTGTCGATCTTTCCGAACGGTTGGAGGGCACATTGGCAGCAACAGCTTGGTCGGCAGCCGCCGGCGCCCGAGTCTTCCGAGTCCACGAAGTCGCCGCGACCCGGCGGGTGGTGGACATGATCGCCGCGATCCAAGGCATCCGGCCCCCAGCACGCACCCTGCGAGGTTTGGTATGAAATTCCACCACCCCCACAGCCGCGAAGACCGCCCCGCGTGGGCGACGACAAACACCTGGGACAGCCCCCACTGGTCGGTCGACGAACTCGTCGCCGCCAAAGACGGCCGCACCGTATCGGTGGTGCTGCCCGCGCTGAACGAAGAGAACACCGTCGCCGACGTGGTGGGCAGCATCATGCCGCTGCTCGGCACCCTGGTCGACGAGCTGATCGTGCTCGATTCCGGTTCGACCGACGCCACCGCCGAACGGGCGCTGGCCGCGGGCGCCGAGGTGATCACCCGCGAGCAGGCGGTGCCGGAGCTGGATCCGGTGCCCGGCAAGGGCGAGGTGCTGTGGCGCTCGCTGGCCGTGACCAGCGGCGATCTGATCGCCTTCGTCGATTCCGACCTGATCGACCCGGACCCGGAGTTCGTGCCGAAACTGCTCGGCCCGCTGCTCACCGTCGATGCGATGCACCTGGTCAAGGCCTACTACCGCAGGCCACTGCGGCAGGGCGGCGCGGTGGACGCGCACGGCGGCGGCCGGGTCACCGAGCTCGTCGCCCGCCCGCTGCTCGCCGCGTTGCGTCCGGAGCTCTCCCAGGTGCTGCAACCGCTCGGCGGCGAATACGCGGGCACCCGCGAGCTGCTCACCTCGGTCCCGTTCGCGCCGGGCTACGGCGTGGAGATCGGGTTGCTGCTCGATACCTACGATCAGCTCGGGCTGTCCGCGATCGGGCAGGTGAACCTGGGCGTGCGCACCCACCGCAATCGCCCGCTGGCCGATCTCGGCGTGATGAGCAGGCAGATCCTCGGCACCGTGCTCGGCCGCAGCGGGGTGCAGGACTCCGGCGCCGCGCTGACCCAGTTCCCGCTGGTCGGCGACGCCTTCACCGCGCAGAGCACCGAGGTGTCGCTGGCCGATCGGCCGCCGATGAATACCCTGCGCCCCGAGTGGGCGGCTGCCTGACCGATATCTCGACGCGCGAACCCGGGTGCCAGTGGCGCCCGGGTTCGTTGCGTTGTGCCGAAAGCCGTGCGCCGACAAAGGATGCGATCTGCGCGTTCGTTGGTTAACGAGCGTGTTTGCTGACTGAACGCTAGAGTGTTGTTTTGGTCTTACGTTCGCATTCTTTACTTCAAGACGCCGTCCATCGCGCGCTCATGAGCAGGAGATACGTTGATGACTATTGGGGAGCTACCCAAGCAGGACACGCGGCAACCAGAGTTTGCCGGTCCGGACTACACGCTGGCGACACTGCGCGTGAACGGTCACGTTTTCCCGGTGGCGCTCGAACCGCGGGTCAGCCTGCTCGACGCCCTGCGCGAGTACCTGCGGCTCACCGGCACCAAGAAGGGATGCGACCAGGGGGCCTGCGGCGCGTGCACGGTCTGGGTCGACGGCAAGCGCGAATTGTCCTGCCTCACCTTGGCGTTGAGTGTGGAGGGGCGCGAGATCACCACCATCGAGGGGGTCGCGGAGGGGGAGGAGCTGCACCCGGTGCAGCGCGCGTTCATCAGCTGCGACGGCTTCCAGTGCGGGTATTGCACGCCGGGACAGATCATGTCGGCGATCAAATGCATCGAAGAGGGACATACCGGCGACGACGCAGAGATCGCCGAATGGATGAGCGGCAATATCTGCCGCTGCGCCGCGTATCAGAACATCCGGGACGCGATAAAGAGCGCGCGCGACGAGATGGGGGAGAACCGATGAAGCCCATCGCGTTTGCCCGCGCCGAGACGGTGGACCAGGCGCTCGCCGCGGTGACCGCCCGCCCGAATACCGTATTCCTCGCGGGCGGCACCACTTTGGTGGACATGCTGCGGATCGGCGCGATGGAGCCGGACAACGTCGTCGACATCAACCGGTTGCCGCTGACCGATCTCGAGCACCGGCCGGACGGCGGCCTGCGCATCGGTGCGCTGGTCCGGATGAGTGAGGTGGCCGCCGATCCCGTTGTGGTGGAACGCTTCCCGTTCCTGTCCATCGCCCTGTGGAAGGGCGCGTCCGCGCAGATCCGCAACATGGCGTCGATGGGCGGCAACCTGATGCAGCGGGTGCGCTGTCCGCAGTTCCGGGATGTCGCGTTCGACTGCAACAAGCGGACGCCGGGCAGCGGGTGCGGTGCGCACGAGGGGCTGCACCGTGGGAATGCCGTATTGGGTACCAGCGAGCACTGTTTCGCCATGCACCCGTCCGATATGGCGATTCCGTTGACCGCGCTCGATGCCGTGGTGCATGTGCAGGGACCGCGCGGTACCCGCGCCATCGCCTTCGACGATTTCTTCCTGTTGCCCGGTGACACACCGCATCTGGAGCATCCGATCACCGCCGACGAGCTGATCGTCCGAATCGACGTGCCGCCGTTGCCGTTCGCGGTGAACTCGCACTATCTGAAGGTGCGCGACCGCGAATCCTATGAGTTCGCGGCGGCTTCCGCGGCGGTCGCGCTGGACCTGGCGGACGGTCAGGTGCGCGATGTCCGCATCGGCCTCGGCGGGGTGGCGACCAAGCCGTGGCGGGCCAGGATGGCCGAGGCGCTGCTGATCGGCAAGCCCGCGACGAAGGAGAACTTCGCGGCGGCCGCGGCCACCGAGCTCGCCGCCGCCGACGGCAGCCACGCGATGAATCGGTTCAAAATCGAACTGGCACAACGCACCATGGTGCGCACCCTGGAGATCGTGACCGAGCAACTGGGCGGGCGGAAATGAGCGCCCCCGCCGTTCCCAAGCTGATCGGCCAGGGACTCGACCGGATCGACGGGCACGCCAAGGTCACCGGGGCCGCCCGCTACACCGCCGAGATCCCCATGCCGAACGCCGCGTACGGGGTGATCGTCGGCGCCGAGATCGGCAACGGCACAATGACATCCATCGATGTCGGCCGCGCGCTGCGGGCCGGTGCGGTCGCCGTGCTCACCCACGAGAACCTGCCGAAGGTGCCGTCGGTGCCGCTGCTGCCGTCGCTGTTCGGCCAGCCCGCGCCCGGGCAGACCTTCTTTCCTATGCAGGACACCACGATTCACTACTTCGGTCAGCCGATCGCGGTTGTCGTCGCGGATACCTTCGAGGTGGCGCAGGAGGCCGCCCGCCTGGTCGAGGCCACCTATGATGCGCGGCCCGCGCTGGTGCGCCTGGACGACGGACGCGACGAGCAGTACCTGCCGGACAGCATTTTCGCCGGTCAGATACCCGCGTCCCAGTCGCGCGGCGACTTCGCGAGCGCGAGCAAGGCCGCCGCGCACACGGTCGACGCGACGTTCCGGTTCGCCGCCAATCATCACAATCCGATCGAATGCTCGGTCACCGCCGCGATGTGGAACGGGGATTCGGTCACCGTCTACGACGCCACCCAGGGCATCGTGGCCAGCCAGCTGACCATCGCGGCGCACCTCGGCATCTCGCCGAGCAAGGTGCGGGTGGTCACCGACTACGTCGGCGGCGGGTTCGGCGCGAAAGCCATGATGTGGCCGCACGTTACGCTCGCCCCGCTGATCGCGCGGGAGCTGGGCCGGCCGCTGCGGGTGATCCTGAATCGCGAGCAGATGTTCCACGGCACCGGATTACGCGAAGAGCAGGAACAGCGCGTCACCCTGGTCAGCGACGCCGACGGCCGGTTCACCGGGCTGCGCCACCACAAGCTCTCCGTCACTTCGCATTTCGACGACTGGGCGGAGCCGTCGCTGGAGGTGGCGAGCAAGGCGTACGGAATTCCGCACTGGGAGGGGCAGTATCGGCTGATCAAGGGCAACACGATGACGCCGACCTTCATGCGCGGGCCGGGCGAGGCGTCCGGGATGGTCGCGCTGGAATGCGCCATCGACGAACTGGCCGAACAGCTCGGCGCGGACCCGGTCGAATTGCGGCTGCGCAATCACGCCGCCGTCGATCCGGAAAGCGGGAACCCGTGGAGCTCCGACGGTTACGTCGAATGTCTCCGGCTGGCGGCCGAACGGTTCGGCTGGGACGGCCGGATCCAGACCCCCGGATCGCACACCGACGGCAACTGGCTGCTCGGCTGGGGCGTCGGCACCGCCGGCTACCCGGTGTACGAGCCGGGGCAGCCGCAGCGAGCCCATGCCCGGCTGCGCTCGGACGGCTCGCTGGTCGTCCAGACCGGCACGCAGGAGTTCGGCACCGGCGTCGCGACCGCCATGTCGCAGGTCGCGTGCGATGCCATGGGTATGCCGTTCGACCGCATCCGCTTCGAGATCGGCAACACCGACTACCCGAACATCGCGGCCACCGTCGGCTCGATCGGCGCGAGCGCGGTCAGTTCCGCGGTGCACACCACGTGCACGCAGTTGCTGGCCCAGCTCATCGAGATCGCGGTCGCGGATATCGATTCACCGTTGCGCGGTCGCACGCCCGATGAGATCGAAGGGGTCGAGGGCGTGCTGCGGCTGGTCGATGATCCGTCGGTGACCGACGCCTACGCGGATGTGCTGGAGCGCAACCATCTTTCGGACATCGAGACGACCGGCAGCTGGCGACCGGCCTCGCCCGCCGCGCCGTACGGGAAGATGAGCTTCGGTGCCCAGTTCGCGGAGGTCGCGGTCGACCCGGAGCTCGGGTTGATCAGAGTGCGGCGCATGGTCGGCGCGTTCGCACCCGGCCGGGTGCTCAACACCAAGCTGGCCCGCAGTCAGGTGCTCGGCGGCATGAATTGGGGCCTGTCCCAAGCACTTATGGAAGGCTCGCTGCCCGACACTCGCGACGGCCGCTGGGCCAACGCGTCACTGCTGGAGTACCTGCTGCCGGTCAACGCCGACGCCCCCGAGGTGGACATCTCGTTCGTCGCGGTCGACGACACCGTAGTGAACCCATTGGGCGTCAAGGGAATCGGCGAACTAGGTATGATCGGCGCGGCCGCCGCCATCGTCAACGCCGTCCACCACGCCACCGGCCGCCGCTTCCGCGACATCCCGCTGCGCATAGAACACCTGCTCTGACTTCCCGCACCACTCTTGATTTCCCGCACCGAAAATCGCATGCAAAATTTCGGTGCGGGAAATCAAAGGTGGTGCGGCTCAGCGGTGGATGGGGCCGTTGAGGCGGTCGAGGGGGCGGGCTGAGGCGTTGCCTCGGTCGGCGAGGATCTGGGCGGCGATGGAGATCGCGGTCTCGTCGGGGGTGCGGGCGTTGAGGTCGAGGCCGAGGGGGCTTTTCAGTCGCGCCAGTTTGCTTTCGGCGACGCCGGCGGCGCGCAGGCGTTCGGTGCGCTCGGCGTGTGTGCGGCGGGAACCGAGGGCGCCGACGAAGGCGATCTCGTCGATGTCCAGGGCCGTCGCGATCGTCGGCACGTCGAACTTGGTGTCGTGGGTGAGCACGCAGACCACGGTGCGGCCATCGATGCGTCCCGCCGCGTGCTCGGTGCGAAGATACCGGTGCGGCCAATCCACCACGACCTCGTGCGCGGACGGGAATCGCGCCGAGGTGGCGAAGGTTTCGCGGGCATCGACCACGGTGACCCGGTAACCGAGTTGCCGCCCGGTGCGGCTCAGCGCGCGCACGAAATCATTGGCACCGGCCAGGATCATCCGCGCGGGAGCGCCGAAGACTTGCACGAAGACCCGTGGACGCGGGGAGGCGTCGACTTCACATTCGTCGGCGCCGACCACGCCACTGCGTCCGGCGGCGAGCAATGCGAGCGCGTCCCGATCGACGTCGTGCCAGATCTCCTTCGACCCGCCTTCCAGCAGCTTCCACTCCGCGGTGGTATCCAGCCTGGTCGCCAGCGCGACGGGCGATCCGCTCGCGATCCGTTCGCGCAACGCGGACAGCACCGGAACCTGATCCGGCCCCAGCTTTTCGACGAAGACCTCGATCTCCCCACCGCAGGTCAATCCCACCGCCATGCCATCACCGTCGGCATAACCGAACCGATCGGTCACCGCGTGGCCGGTGGCCAGCACCTGGCGCGCCGACTCGACGACCGCTGCCTCCACACACCCACCCGACAGCGAACCGAACACGTCACCGGAGCCGGTCACGATCATCGCGGCACCCGGTTCTCGCGGCCCGGGCCCGGTGGTATCGACCACCCGCGCCAAGGCCACGGCCCCCTGCCCCGCCAGCGTTATCAGTTGCTCGAGCATTGCGCGCATCAGCACGGTTCCTCTCTCGAGCGAGCACACCGGAGTACACCGGCTCCTCCCAGCCTAGCTATCCGAAAGCTATTCGGCCGTGCGGCAGCGACGCACCGCACACCCGCTGACTTCCCGCATACCGAATCGCCGACGATCGCGCGTGCGGGAAATCAGGAGGTGTGCGGCTGATTCGAGCCGGCCGACACGTGGTCGGCGAGGCGCTCCTCGGCCTCGTCGGGTACGGGGGTTCCCTCTTCGGCGAGTCGCGCCTGTAGGGCGGCGACGGTGAGCCGGCCGGGGGACTTGCTCGGCCGTCTGAGCACGGTGACGACCAGGATGAGCAGGCCGAGCGCCAGGACGGCGCCGCCGACTGTGACGAGCAGATTCATCACTGCCTCCTCTGGTCACGCATCAATCGGTCGTCTCGCGGAGTGCGAGGCCGGGTGGGACCGTGCCGGTGCGGAAGTAGACGGCGAAGATCTCGGCCGCGTCCTCGGCCGTGAATACCTCGTCCGGATAGATCCACGGCGCGGGCATGCTCTCCGGAACCTGCACGCAGATGCCGGGTTCGCCGTCGTGACCGGTGCCACGGCCGACGGTGCGGCGGTGGGCGACACCGTCGAGAACGGTGCGCAGTTCGATCACCAGCGCGTCGGCCGAGCCGGTGCACTGGAGATAGTTCTGCCCGGGGGCGGAGCTGATCGCGGGGGTGATGTCGGCGGAGCGCATCGGTGCGGGCAGCCGGGACAGCTGGACCGAGAAGCGGTGGTAGCCGTCCAGCCTGCGCAGCGGGCGCAGGAAGTTGTCGATGGTCTCGCCCGCGCCGATGAACAGCTTCAGCCGATCGCTGTAGGTGACCCGGTGGGTGGTGATGATCGGGTCGGCCGCGTCGACAGCGCCGGACTGCGTCGGCCTCGGCCGCACCGTCCGGACTGTGGGTGCGGAACTGGCCGCCGTCGAAAGTTCAACACTCATCGAGCTCACCTATCACGCATAGTTACCTTCTAGCTATTCAAGCATTGCACCAAGATTTCCCGAACGGAAGAGGTGAGTGACCCGCGACACAATTCGGTCACGATGATCATCGGCAGCCGCCGGCCACGCGCCGGCGGCCTGCGTTTTTCAGCGCCGGATACCCGGTGCGGGCAAACGGTTTTCGGGGTCGTGCCGATAGACCGGCGTGAGCAGCTCGGCCTCCAGGGGTTCGCCGGTCGCCCGGTCGAAGCGGCAGGCCACCAGCACGGAGAACAGGTGGGTGCCCGCGCGTTCGTGCAAGGTGGCCAATCGGGTGGCGAGCAACCGGATGGCACCGAGCGAGCCCGGCGGGTGCATGCCGTCGATCATCAGCACCGAGCCGCGCCCGTCCGGACGCGGTAGCCGGGCCAGGTAGGCGATGTCGTGCGGATCGGGCCCGCCGGGCCGATAGACCCGGCGCGCGGCTCGATCCTCGATGCCCCGCCGGGCGTCGCCCGCCCTGGCCACCGCGCGCCGTAGCCGCGGGTCGGCGGCGATCAGCTGCCGCACGCTCGGCGAGAGCTCCGGCCCGCCGAGCACGATCAGGCCGTCCCGGTTCAGGTCCACCGGTCGCCCGGGGAGGAAGTGTTCGACCGAAGCGGTGAAGCCGAGCTCCCGGAGCAACTCGACGAGCCGGTGCGCCGCCGCGGGATCCGGTGCGCCGATCACCCGGCCCGCGCGGACCTCCGGCACCAGCACCGTGAGCGTCCCGTGCCCGAAGAACAGACCCTCCGGCGCCGGACCCTGGGTACTCACCTGATGGATGCGCGCACGGGAAAGTCCGGCTGCCGCACCGATTCTGGCGAAGGTCCAGCCTTCGGCGTGTAGCTCCCGGATGACCGCACGACGGATCCTGGTTAGCTCGTTGATGGTCTGCTGGGCCGCAGCCACACCATCGGTGGCCGCTTTGAGTCGCTCGACCTTGTCTTCGATCGCGAAAACGCGCGCCACGTCATCGGCCGACATGTGGGAAGTCTAGACAGCTGGACAGGCCAAAGTGTCTAGAACTCTTGACACTGCACCCTTCTCGTGACGCAGTGACGCCAGGTCAGGTGGCGTCGGTGTCGATGGGTGGACGTTCGTTGCGCTCCAACGGTTTTTCCAGCTTCGGCATCGGATAGTCCGGCATGCCGCTGTTCGCGCCGAGGAAGTCCTTCTTGTCCGGCAGCGCGTCCTCCATGTTGCGGAAGATCGAATCGTCGCCGTTCAGAAGGTGTTTGGTGACCATGCCGCGCGGCGTCATGCCGCGCAGTTCGTTCAGGTCGGCCAGCGGCTTGCGCAGGTCCTCGAACTCCGGACCGAGCTCATCACGCAGCTGCGAGGTCGCGCCACTGGCGTAGTCGCGCACCTGCCGCAGGCTGCGCGTGGTCCAGCGAACCGCGCCGGGCAGTCGCTCCGGTCCGAGGATCACGAGGGCGGCGACGAGCAAGATCATCATCTCGCTCCAGCCGATATTGCTGAACACGTATCAAGGTTACCCGGCCAGTCGCCCAGCGGCGCAGGGGACGGCAGGCCGACGGAGT
Source organism: Nocardia colli (assembly GCF_008704205.1). Classification (GTDB taxonomy): domain Bacteria; phylum Actinomycetota; class Actinomycetes; order Mycobacteriales; family Mycobacteriaceae; genus Nocardia; species Nocardia colli. Next base: position 425,787 of record NZ_VXLC01000004.1, read on the forward strand.
TCGGCCGGAGTGGGTGAACTCAGTCGGATTCCAGCGTTACCGGGACGTCCACCTGCCTGCCGTCACGGATCAACACCACGTTCACCGTCTCGCCGATATTGCGCGACTGCACCGCGACCACCAGCTCGTCCGGACCGGTGACCTCGCGGTCGCCGACCTTGACGATGACGTCCTTCTCCACGATGCCCGCCTTGGCCGCCGGGCCGCCGGCCACCACGTCGGCGACCTCGGCGCCGCTCATCTGCTCGTTGGCCACCACCTTGGTGCGCAGGTTGAGGCCCATCGTCGGGTGGTGGATCAAGCCGTCCTTGATCAGGATCTGCGCGACTTGGATCACCCGGTCGACCGGGATGGCGAAGCCGAGGCCGACCGAGCCGCCGGTCTCGCTGCGGATGGCGGTGTTGATGCCGATGACCCGGCCTTCCATGTCGACCAGCGCGCCGCCGGAGTTACCGGGGTTGATCGAGGCGTCGGTCTGGACCGCGTCGATCACCGCGTTCGTGTCGCTGCCCTCGCCCTGGAGTTTCACCGGGCGGTGCTGGGCGCTGACGATGCCGGAGGTGACGGTCTTGCTGAGGCCGAGTGGGGAGCCGATGGCGAGCACCTCGTCGCCGACCTGGACGTCGCCGGACTTGCCGAGCTTGGCCACGGTGAGGTTCTTCACATCGACCTTGAGCACGGCCAGGTCGGACTTCGGGTCGCGGCCGACGATGTGCGCGGGCACCCGGGAGCCGTCGGAGAACTGGACCTGGATGACGGCCCGGTTGGTCTTGTCCTGCGCGGCCATCGAGACCACGTGATTGTTCGTCGCGATGTAGCCGAGGCCGTCGATCACCACGCCGGAGCCGGTCGCGCCGTTGTCGCCGACGGTGACCCGGATGGACACGACGGCGGGCAGCACGGCGTTGGCGACCTTGGCGATCTGGCTGTGCGGCTGTGCGGTGTCGGTGCTCTGCTCGAGGGTCACCTTGCGCGAGGTGAGGGTGGAGGCCTGTTCGGCGGTCAGCCTGCCGACCAGGCCGCCGAGCACGCCGACGGCGAGCGCGATCAAGGCGAGCAGGGCGAGTGCCTTGGGGGCGACCCTGGAGCCGAAGAGGACCTCGCGCGCGCTGAGGCGTTGCGCCTGCGGCAGCGGCTGGGGCTTCGGGGTCGGCACCGCGGGGGCGCCGAGGCGGGCGGCGGAGTCCGGATCACGCCACGGATCGACCGGGCCGGCGACGGGTGCGGCGCCGTTGGCCGCGTCCGGATCGCGTTGCAGCAGTTCGGTGGAACCGTCGGGACGGCCGAAGGCCTCGGCGAGCACCGCGTCCGGCGGACGGTTCTGCACGTCCTGGCCGGACACCGGCTGCGCGCCGCGCGGCAGCGGTTCGGCGAACGACCCGCGCTGGCCCGCCGGCCTGCGGAAAGCGTGCGCGGTGTGGTTGTCGACATGGGGTCGATATACCGGCCGGGGGCCCAATACGGGCGCGTCCGGCGGCCTCAGGGTTCCCCTGTCGCCCGCCGAATCCGTGGACCTACCCTGGACGCGATCCGGGGTGTCGGCCGATCCGGTATTCGTCGATTCCGTCGTCACTCGGGAAACTCTACTTGCGCCACCACGTTGTCCACCGAGTCGCGGCAAACGAATCGGTGAGAAAGCCGAAAACTGCCTCGTTGCGCGGAGTCCCGGTGGTGCCCGAAGTTTGGCTCGACGCGGCGCCGGGAAGATCGGCGAGCGGAATTCGGGTCAGGCTGTCGTGCAGTCCGTGCGGAATCGAGATGGGGCCCGACTGGCGCAGCGCGATACGCGCCTGCTGCTGTGCATCGACCTCGGCCGCGCATTCCGGGCACAGAGAAAGATGTTGGGCGGCACGCAGATAGGCGTTCATCCGCAACTCGCCGTCCACATAGGCCGCGATCGCCTCGCTGGCCAGATGCTCGGTGGGACGAAAACGAGGCGGACGACCGGGCGTGCTGGAGTCGCCACTCATTCGGTGCTCATCCTTCCAACCGACATCATCCGAACCTTGGGGGTGATGCCGGCTTTCGTCCAGCTCACCCGATACTTGCTGCATCAGCGGCGAACCGCTGCTCACTTCCATTATGCGCAAGGTAGTCGCGCAGTGCCTGTCGCCCGCGATGAATCCGGCTGCGCACGGTGCCGAGTTTCACGCCGAGCGTAGCGCCGATTTCCTCGTAGGAGAGTCCTTCGATGTCACACAGCACGACCGCGGCGCGGAATTCCGGCGCGAGCGAATCGAGCGCGCGTTGCAGATCCGGGTCGAGGCGGGCGTCGTGGTAGGCCTGCTCCGGGTCGGGACCCTCGGACGGGACCCGGTCGTAGTCCTCGGGCAGCGCCTCCATCCGGATGCGGTTGCGGCGCCGGACCATGTCCAGGAACAGGTTCGTGGTGATGCGGTGCAACCAGCCCTCGAAGGTGCCCGGCTGGTAGCTGGACAGTGAGCGGAACACCCGGATGAAGGTGTCCTGAGTGAGATCCTCGGCGTCCTGGGCATCGCCGGACAGACGGTAGGCAAGACGGTAGACACGGTCGGCGTGTTCGCGGACCAGGTCGTCCCAGGACGGCATGGCCGCCCGGTCACCGGTGGCATCGAAAGCAGCGGTACCGGTCAGATCGACAGCCTCTTCGGCGGCGTCGGATTCGATCGGCAGAATCTGCTCTGGCAGGGTGGCGTGCTCACGCGCCGCATCGACCATGTGGATGGGGCTACCTCCTACTAGGGACCGTAAACTCGGAACCAGGCTCCGATCCGAAATCTCTTTCGGGCCGGAAACCGTTACGTTCGGATACAACCGACAACATGTCTGTCGTTGTTCCCGCGTCCCGGGTCGAGCCGGTCTGTTGGTCTTGCGTTGCCCATACTCTTTCCTGTCCGGATATGGCCTGGATATGGAGATGCTGAGGGACACCTGAGAAAATCTGCGCGGAGATTGCTCGGCGGGGCGAGTAGTTCGGAACGCCCATACCAGGCGCCCAGCATTAACCTCATAGGCGTGGCATCGAATTTGGAGCGAAATCTCGCCTACGTGGAGGAATCCGTCGTGGAAGACGAGATCCTCGTCAGCGCGCGCGAACGGTCCACCGAACTCGGTGCGGTGCCGGTGCCACCGTCGGTGGGGGCGCTGCTGAGCATGTACGCGCAGCTGCTCGACGCCAAGGCCGTGGTCGAGGTGGGGACCGGCGCGGGGATCAGCGGACTATGGCTGCTCGACGGCATGCGCGAGGACGGCACCCTGACCACCATCGATTCCGAGCCGGAGCATCAGCGCGCGGCCAAGGAGGCGTTCCGCGCCGCTGAGATTCCGCCCGCGCGCACCCGGCTGATCAATGGCCGCGCGCTCGACGTCTTACCCCGGCTCGCAGACGGCGCGTACGACCTGGTTTTCATCGATGCCGCGCCGCTCGAGCACCCGCAGTACGTCACCCAGGCGGTGCGGCTGCTGCGCGCCGGTGGCGCGATCCTGCTGCACAACGCGCTGCTCGGCGGGCGGGTACCCGATGCGGCACAACGGGATCCGGCCACCCAGGCGGTGCGCGCGGCCACCCGCGCGATCGCCGAGGACCCGGAACTCACCAGCGTGCTGATTCCGGTCGGCGACGGGTTGCTCTGCGCTTCGCGCGGTTAGTCCGTACCGACATCGCGGTTCCCTGCGCGCACGCCGGGTATTCCGCGGGCGGAGGTACCGCAATGCGTGGGCACGAACTGTTCGAAATCGGCCACATCGGCCACACCATCTTCGAAACCCGATCGAGTTGGCTGCGGCCCGCGCTGATCTTCTTCGCGCTGATCATTCTCGCCGCGGTGATCGCGATGGTGGCGGTGAGTAACGCCGATTTCGATACCGGCCCGGCGAAAGTCACCCCGACGCACGGATCGTGCGAACCGTTCTGTACCGCCTCGCCCGCGCCGCCGGTGCCCGGCCGGTAGCTCGTCCCGGTGTGGGACATGTCACGGAATATGAAGTCCCGCAACGGATGTACGATGTCCGGTTCGCCTTCGAGAGGTCGCGTCCGCGGCGGGGAAACCGATGACGGACGCGCACGAAGGTCAGCCGGATCGCTGGTGACCGACCCCGGAGGGGTGGGCCGGTCGCCAGCGCTGTTCCGCCGGGTGGACCAAACAGCTACATCGCGGCGATTCGAGGCGCATGCTGCTCAGAGCACATCCGATACCAGAGCGGTGATGCCCGGCAACGGGCATGCGGAAGAGGTGCGAGCCGAGTGCTCTACTACATCCTGAACAACAGCAACAACGATGACGACGGCCGGCCGCAGATTCACTGGGGCGGCGCGATGGTCGCGTTCGCCCTGGTCCTGGTCGCCGCTGTGCTGGTGGTTTACCTGGTCAGCACGGCCGACTTCGGTCAGCCGTCGAAATCCACGGTGCCGCGCACGCCCGGCCCCTGCGCGCCGTTCTGCCCGGCTACGCCCGCGCCGCGGTTCTGATCGCCGCCGCGTCCACCAGGGCGCGCGCCCGTGGCCACTGCGCCGCGATGGCGGCCAGCTCGGCGGCTTCCTCCGCCAGATTGTCACCGGCACAATGGCGCAACGAGCCGGTGCCCGCCGGCGAATCGCCACGGGTTTTGGCGGCGCAGGCGCGCACCAGGCGCACCGCGAGGTCCAGCGCTTCACGTTCCTGGCCTGCCGTGGCGATCTCCGACTGAAGGTCCGCCGGTGTGGGCGTGGCGTACCGGGCCAGGATGAGCACGCTGTCCCGGATCTCGATGACGGTGCGGTGCAGGGCATATCGGTTACGGTGCGCGGCGTCCGGGTTCGACGTGCGATGCACGATCTCGGGACAGGCCGCGGTGAGGTCGAACCACAACGGCAGCAACCGCTTTCGGCGACGCGACCAGACGTCGAGTTCGGTCGCGTTGATCAGCCGGGCGAACACCGGCACCGCGCCGATGCCGAGGAACGGCAGCCCCTGGACGAAGATGGCGTTGTTGTCGATGACGACCTGCGCTCGGGTCAGCCAGCTTTCGTGCCCGAACGACCGCAGCCCCGCGCTGACCAGGGTCAGGCTGAACATCAGGAAGACGGTGCCGCCGGTGGCCAGCACCATCGCGTGCAGGGTCCGCTCGCGGCGATCGCTCTGTTCGCGCATCTCGGCCAGGCACACCCGGCCGAAGTAGAAGACCATCCAGTAGGACATCGGCGCCAGCGCCAGCCAGAAGCCGAACGGTCCCCAGCCGGGTTGGGTGTACATGGTGTCCGGACTCGGCCCCTGCGCCGGTCCACTACAGAGCAGCGCCACCGCGCAGGACGTGCCGGCCAGCCCGTAGACCGCGACCGCCGACGGCGAACGGCCGAGCATCACGCCCGCGAGCAGCAGGCTGGTCGCCGTGGTGAACACGAATCCGATGGCCCCGAGCTGGTAGATCAATCCGGGGCTCAGGCGGCCGCCGGTGAGCGCGCTGAGCTGAGCGCGCAGCATCGGCTCGTGTGTCGTGAGGATCTCGGTCACCAGGGCGATCAGCATGTTCAAGCGCCGCTCGATGAGCGTGGTGCGGAACCAGGGCAGCCGGATGATCAGCAGCAGCCAGGCGGCCACTGTGATCGGCAAGGTGACGGCGGTCGGCAGCATCAGGGCGGATTCCCCGGATCGTCAGTGGTGGAAGATCGCGCGGCCGAGCACGGAACCCGAACGGGGCGCGTCGGTTTCGGACATCACCAGGGAGGCGAACAGTTCTGCCTGGCTTTCCAGGATGTCGTCGTAGTCAGTGCGGGCCAGCACGCGCAGCACGATCTCGGTGTCGATTTCGGTGAACAGCTGCCGCAGCGTGCGCAGGTGCGCGGCCGGGGAGACGTAGCCCGCGTGATCGAGCAGCAGGTGCGCGAGCTCGTGCAACACGATGTGGTCGGTGTGATAACCCGAGCTCGCCGCGTCATAGGCGACGGCGAAGCTGTCCGGGCGTTCGATGACCACCCCGCAGGGAAATCCCTTGGCGGTCAACTCGGGTTGGGGCAGCAGCAGGATCGGCTTGCCGAGCCGCGTCGCGACGTGATCGACGAACTTCGCCAGCTGCCACGGCCGTGGAATGTCGAGCGACGCGGCGAGGGCACGAACCTGTTCCAGCGCGGGATCGGACTGCGCGCGCCTGATCATGGGACCAATCTTGCGGCCGGAACGCCCGTGCTGTCCAATGCTTCGCTACACCCAGACACCCTTGCCGACGGTGACCACACCGCCATTGCTGACCGCGAACCGCTCGCGGTCGCGCTCCAGGTCGACCCCGATGATCTCGCCCTCGCCGACCACGACGTTCTTGTCCAGAATGGCCCGGCGCACCACCGCGCCCCGGCCGATCCGCACGCCGGGCATCAGCACGCTGCCCTCGACGGTCGCGCCGTCGTCGATCACCACATTCGAACTGAGCACCGAATTGCGGACCGTGGCGGCGGACAGGATGCTGCCCGCGCCGACGATGCACTCCTGCGCCAGCCCGCCCTGGGCGAACTTGGCCGGCGGCAGGTTCTCCGCGGCGCCGCGAATCGGCCAGTGCCGGTTGTAGAGGTTGAACACCGGGTGCACCGAGACCAGGTCCATGTGCGCGTCGTAGAAGGCGTCGATGGTGCCGACGTCGCGCCAGTAGCCGCGGTCGCGTTCGGTCGCGCCGGGCACCTCGTTGTCGGCGAAGTCGTAGACGCCGGCCTGCCCCGCGGCCACCAGCGACGGAATGATGTCGCCGCCCATGTCGTGATCGGAGTCGGAGTTGTCCGCGTCCGCCTTGATCGAGTCCACCAGCACCTTGGTGGTGAAGACGTAGTTGCCCATTGACGCAAAAGTGACATTGGGATCATCGGGCGTGCCGGGCGGATGCGCCGGCTTCTCCAGGAACTGGGTGATCAGGCCGGACTCGTCGGAGTCGATGCAGCCGAACGCGCTGGCCTCGCTGCGCGGCACCCGGATCCCAGCGACGGTCACGCCCGCGCCGGACTCGATGTGATGGTTGACCATCTGTTCCGGATCCATCCGGTACACGTGATCGGCGCCGAAAACCACGATGTAGTCGGGGTCTTCGTCGTAGATCAGGTTCAGCGACTGCATGATCGCGTCGGCGCTGCCGGTGTACCAGCGCGGGCCGAGGCGCTGCTGCGCGGGCACCGGGGTGATGTATTCGCCCCCGAAACCGGACAGCCGCCAGGTCTGCGAGATATGGCGATCCAGCGAGTGCGACTTGTACTGCGTCAGTACGCACAGGCGCAGGAAACCCGCGTTGACCAGGTTGCTGAGGACGAAATCGATCAGTCGATACGCGCCGCCGAATGGCACCGCTGGTTTGGCACGGTCCGCCGTGAGTGGAAAGAGTCGCTTGCCCTCGCCACCGGCGAGCACGATCCCGAGTACGTGCGGCTGGCTCCTCACACCTGTCAAACTACCGGGTAACCGGCGCGCGAGTGGCCCCAGCGGAGGTGAACGTCTACTTTGAACCTGGTGAGTTTCGGCACGGACACCGGGCGCTCGACGGCGGATTCCGGCGCGCAGGACCGGCTTCGGGTCGCGATGCTGACCCGTGAGTACCCACCCGAGGTATACGGCGGGGCCGGGGTACATGTGACGCAATTGACCGCGCAGCTGCGGCGACTGTGCGAGGTCACCGTGCATTGCATGGGTGTCGCGCGCACCGATGCCGTAGTGCACCAACCCGATCCGCAGCTCTACGCCGCCAACGCCGCGTTGCAGATGATGTCCGCGCAGCTGCGCATGGCCGACGCCGCCGGACAGGTGGACGTCGTGCATTCCCATACCTGGTACACCGGCCTGGCCGGGCACCTCGCGGCCACGCTCTACGGCATCCCGCACGTACTCACCGCGCATTCGCTGGAGCCACGCCGGCCGTGGAAGGCCGAACAGCTCGGCGGCGGGTATCGGCTGTCCTCCTGGTCGGAACGCAACGCGGTCGAGCACGCGGACGCGATCATCGCGGTGAGCGAGGGCATGCGCCACGACGTGCTCGACGCCTACCCCGCGGTCGACCCGGACCGGGTGCACGTCGTGCACAACGGCATCGACGCGGGCGTCTGGTACCCGGGACCGGTGGCGGCGGGCGCGCGGCCGGTACTGGCCGTGCTCGGGGTGCGCACGGACCGGCCGATGGTGGCGTTCGTCGGGCGGATAACCCGGCAGAAGGGCGTCGGGCATCTGCTCGCCGCGGCCCGCGACTTCGACCCGGACATTCAGCTGGTGCTGTGCGCGGGCGCGCCGGACACCAAGGAGCTGGAGGCCGAGACGGCCGCCGCGGTCGAGGAGTTGCAGCGCAGCCGGGGCAATGTGTTCTGGGTGCGGGAGATGCTGCCGACCGAGCAGATCCGGCAGATCCTGGCCGCCGCGACGGTGTTCGTCTGCCCGTCGGTGTACGAGCCGCTCGGGATCGTGAATCTCGAGGCGATGGCGTGCGCGACCGCGGTGGTCGCCTCGGACGTCGGCGGCATCCCGGAGGTGGTCGTCGACGGCGGCACCGGGCGGCTGGTGCACTACGACCCGAGCGCGACCGAAGAATACGAGCGGGCGCTGGCCGTGGCGATCAACGAAGTGGCCGGCGATCCCGTGCTGGCCGCCGAGTTCGGTGCGGCCGGGCGGGCGCGAGCGATCGCGGACTTCGATTGGTCCAAGATCGCCGAGCAGACCGTCGGGGTCTACGAGCAGGTCCGCAAGTCCTGAGGCTTGCGCCTGGGCCCGCAGTCGGAGCCACCGGATCGACCGAAGGCGACCTTCGGCGGGTCTGAGCTACCGAGGGGCGCCTTCGGCCGGGCGGTAGGTGGAGATCAGGACCGAGGCGGTGACCTCGGTGGTGTCCTGGAGGTTCGGGATGCGGGTGGTCGTGTGGTGGGCGGAGGGACCCATGCCGACGACGTTCGCCACGTCGGCCTGGGTGAGTTTCATCGGATACTCGACCAGTACGCGATCGACCGCGGTGAAGTGGCCGGACATGGCCGTGTCGAGCCGGCGATCCTTGTCCGGGTCGACGGTGACCATGCCGAGCGGGCCGATCAATTCGCGCAGGTGACGTTCGGTCGGGGTGACGACGACGAATCTGCCGTCCGCGGCGAGCACGCGCGCGACCTCACCCGGATTGCGCGGCGCGAACACCGAGAGCACGGCGCACAGGGTGCCGTCCCGGACGGGCAGCCCACGCCAGGCGTCGGCCAGCACCGAGGCCGCCCGTGGATGAGCGCGGGCACAGCGCTTGGCGGCCGGTTTGGCCACGTCCAGTGCGATGCCCGAAGTAGCAGGTGCGGCGTCGAGCGCACCGGCCAGGTAATAGCCGGTGCCCGCGCCCACCTCCAGTACGGTGCCGGACGCATGCTCGCCCGGCCCGACCGCCGCTGCCACCGCGGTGGCGATCGGTGCGAAATGTCCCCCACCTTGAAAGGTGGCACGCGCGTCCAGCATGGCCGCGGTGTCACCGGTCATTTTGGTCGACGCGCCGGTCAGCAGGCTGACATAGCCCTGCTTGGCGATGTCGAAACTGTGCCCGTGTCCACAGCGCAGTACCCGATCACGCGGCTCGAGTCCGAGCGCGCATTCCGGGCAAGCCAGCAGACCGGCCACAGCGGCCAGCGCCGAGGTATCAGCTGGTGACACTCTTCAGTTCGTCGCCGAGCGCCGCGGCCTCGTCCGGCGTGAGTTCGACGACCAAACGCCCGCCACCCTCGAGTGGAACCCGCATGACGATTCCACGCCCTTCCTTGGTTGCCTCGAGGGGACCGTCCCCGGTACGGGGCTTCATGGCCGCCATCCTCTGCTCCCTCCAGATCTGCGCGATATGCTGCGCACTTTCTTGGAACTCCAGTTGTCACCAACCAGCGAGCTCGCCGGCATTTGGCGAGCTACACCTGTCCCATTCTTCCCTATCGCGGATGTGGACGGATACCTGAGTTCAAAAAGTGACCGGTCGGACTGTGTCGGACACGTCACTACCGACCCAGCAATCGGCCAGGTGATCGTCTACCATCCCGGTCGCCTGCATCATGGCGTAGGCCGTGGTCGGCCCCACGAAACGGAACCCGCGGCGCTTCAATTCTTTTGCCAGAGCTACGGATTCGGGTGTGCTGGCGGGTACGTCGGCGCCGGTTCGCGGGCGCGGTCGGGGGTCCGGCGCGAACGACCAGAGCAGTGCGTCCAGTCCGATATCGAGCTCCCGAGCAACCCGGGCGTTGCTGATCGCCGCGTCGATTTTCAGCCGGTTCCGCACGATGCCCTGGTCGGCGAGCAGGCGCGCCACATCAGCGTCGCCGAACTCGGCCACCCGCTCGATCGAGAACCCGGCAAATGCCTCCCGGAACGCGGGCCGCTTGCGCAGGATGGTGATCCAGGACAGGCCGGACTGGAAGGCCTCCAGGCACAGCCGTTCGAAGAGGGCGTCGTCGCCGTGCACCGGCTTTCCCCACTCGAAGTCGTGGTAGTCCCGATACAACTGGGTCTCCAGCGGCCAGGCGCAGCGGATCCGGCCGTCGTCCTCGGCGACGGTCAGCGCGGCCGGGCTCATTTGGATTCCGGCGCGACGGGGGTCTGCCAGCGCGCGGCCTGCGCCTCGGCCAGTTGATGCTGTAGCTCGTCGATCCGGGCGGCGAGGCGGGCCAGCGTCCAGTCCACCTCGGACGCCTTGTAACCGCGCACCACCTGCTGGAACCGCAGCGCCCGGACATCGGCGCCGGCGATCCCCTCGGCGGGCAGCACGGTCGCCGTGGTCCCCTCCGGCAGCGGCCCGAGCTCCTCGGCCCGGCCGAATACCGCACTGGCGAGCAGGAACAGCACCGCGGCGACCAGACCGACGATCAGCACGTACAGCAGCAACGTGAGCATGCCCCCGAGCTTATTGCCACCCACCGACACCGGGCGAACAACGTCCACGCGGCAATCGGTCGTCGAGTTCGGACTACCCGTGGCGCGTGGTGTCGATGTTCAACGACATGCCCGCCAGCCCGCGGCGGCGGACGGCCAGCTTGTCGGCGATGTCGAGCAGCGCCTTGCCCGCGGCGGAGTCCGGGGCGCTCAGGACGATCGGTACGCCGTCGTCGCCCGCCTCGCGTACGGCCTGCTCGATCGGCACCTGACCGAGCAGCGGTACGTCGGCGCCTACCGCGCGGGTGAGGCGATCGGCGACCACCTGTCCGCCGCCGGAACCGTAGAGCTCCATCCGGCTGCCGTCGGGCAGGTCGAGCCAGGACATGTTCTCCACCACGCCGGCGATCCGCTGCCGGGTCTGCAACGCGATGGCGCCCGCTCGCTCGGCCACCTCGGCGGCGGCGATCTGCGGGGTGGTGACGACCAGGATCTCCGCGCCGGGGATCAGCTGGGCGATCGAGATGGCGATGTCGCCGGTGCCGGGCGGCAGGTCGAGCAGCAGCACGTCCAGGTCGCCCCAGAACACGTCGGCGAGGAACTGTTGCAGCGCCCGGTGCAGCATCGGGCCGCGCCACACCACCGGGGTATTGCCCTGGGTGAACTGCGCGATGGAGATCATCTTCACGCCGTGCGCCTGCGGCGGCATGATCATCTTCTCGACCTGGGTCGGCCGGGCGTCGGTGCCGAGCATGCGCGGGATCGAGTGGCCGTAGATGTCGGCGTCCAGGACGCCGACCGAGAGCCCGCGCGCGGCCAGGGCGGCGGCGAGATTGACGGTGACGCTGGATTTTCCGACGCCGCCCTTGCCGGACGCGACCGCGTACACCCGGGTCAGCGAGCCGGGCTGGGCGAACGGGATGACCGGGTCGGCCGAGTCGCCGCGCAGCTGCTTGCGCAGGTTGGTGCGCTGCTCGTCGTTCATCACGTCGAGGTCGACGGTGACCGCGCCGACCCCGGACACGTCCGCGACCGCCTTGGTGACCCGCTGGATGATCTCGGTGCGCAGCGGGCAGCCCGCGGTGGTCAGGTAGATCTCGATGTGGACGTTGCTGTCCGGGGCGATCGCAATGCTCTTCACCATGCCCAGTTCGGTGATCGGCTTGCGGATCTCCGGATCGTCGACCTTCGCGAGCGCGCCCCGCACATCCGATTCCGTAACTACTGGCATGGCAGGAATTTTAGGCGTGTCAAATTCTGGGCAGGTCCCCGGCCCGTGGTGCGACGCCGCTGCTGTAGGAGGTCTCCCAGGCCATGACGTTCGCGACGTAGGCCATCGAGTTGTTGTAGCGCAGGATCGCCTTGGACTGCTGGGCGAGGTCGCGCATGTTCAAACCGCCGTCGCACAGGTACTTTCCGGCGGTCAGGGCCGCGTCGTACAGGTTCTGCGGGTCGGCGATGCCGTCGCCGTTGCCGTCGGCGGCGTATCGCTTCCAGGTCTGCGGCAGGAACTGCATCGGGCCGATCGCCCGGTCGTATCCGGCCAGGCCGTCCAGCTCGCCGCCGTCGGTGTCGCGAACGATGTTGTTGCCGTAGAGGCTTCCGTCGAGCACCGGGCCGTAGACCGCGTTGATCGGGTTGCCGTCGGCGTCGGCCTTGCCGTACGCGTGGGTGGACTCGACGCGGCCGATTCCGGCGAGCATCGACCACGGCATGTGGCAGGTGGGGTTCTCCTCGGCGAGGATGCGCTCGGCGTTCTCATACGCCGCGACCGCGATGCCGGGCACGCCCATCGGCCCGGCGGGCAGCGCGGCGAGCTGCCGGTTGTCGGCCAGCGCAACGCTTTTCACCACCGGCGGTCCGCTCGGCTTGGCCATCTTGTTGGCGACGAATTCCGTCGTCGCGCCCGGATCCGTCATCAGGGCTGCGGGCTTGGCGCCCAGTTCGCCTTGATCGTTCGCCGGAAGGTGCTGTTCCACCGCGTTCGCGGTGGTCCCGTGTCCCACGTTGGACGCGGCAGTACATGCCATCAGTCCAGCGGGAACCAATCCGGTCAATGCGATAACCGAGCTGCGTTTAACGGTGACAGCTGGTTGCTTTCGGTGACGCCCCACTGTGCGGTGACCCTCCAACGGCTCGATGAGCCCTTCGTGATCTGACGAAGAGGAGACTACCGCACCCGAGACCTTTTTGTTACTGCTTCGTGACCTACTTCGAGTGTGGCGTCAGCCCTGGGGGGCGGGCGGCAGCGGAATCACGATGCCGAACGGCAACGTGATGCCCGGCTGCTGGGTCGGCGCGGCCTCCGCGGACGGGGTCGGCTCGACCGAGACCGTCGGCGGGGCCTCCGGGGTCGCTTCCGGCGTCTGTACGGCCTGCTGGCCGGGCGCGGGCGGTTGCGGCGGCTGCGCCTGCTGCTGGGCGGCGTCCGGCGGCGTGCAGACCGGTGCGACGGGCGGCTGATCCGGGCGCGCCGGATCCTTCGCGTCGGCCACCGCGGGATCCTTCGGGGCCACGCCGGCGCCGAAGGTCTGGGCAGGCGCGCCGGGCACCGCGGCGGGCTCCGCGAGCTCGCCGGGCTGCGGCATGGGGGCCGGAATGACCGCAGGTTCACAGGGATTGAGCGGCTTCGGCGGCGGCGGGCAGAAGATGCCACACGGGATCGGCGGCAGGCCGGGGATGGTGATCATCACCTCGGTCGGCGTCGGCGTCGGCGTGGTGGTCTGCGGCGCCGCGGGGGCCGTCGTGGTCGGCGTGCTGTTGGTGTAGGTCACCGCGGTCATGTCCGGGATCTGCGCGGGCGCTGCGCTGCCGGGCGGGATCAGCTCGGGGGAGATGGTGACCTGGGTCGGCGCGCCGCCGGTGCGGTAGGCCGCGGCCCAGCTGAGCACGTTGGCCGCGTAGGCCGTGGAGTTGTTGTAGCGCAGCACGGCCTGGAGTTCCTGCGCCTGATCGCGCAGGTTCAGGCCGCCCGAGCAGAGGTACTTGCCCGCGGCGAGCGCGGCGTCGAAGACATTGTTCGGATCGGCGACGCCGTCGCCGTTACCGTCGGCCGCGTAGTGGTCCCAGGTGCTGGGCAGGAACTGCATCGGCCCGACCGCGCGCACGTAACCGCCGCTGGCGGCCTTGATTACCTCGTTGCCGGGCAGCGTGCCGTCCAGCGCGGGGCCGTAGATGGGGGAGACCGTGGTGCCCGCGGCGTCGGTGCGGCCGCCGCCCGCGTGCCCGGATTCGATGCGGCCGATGCCGGCCAGCAGACTCCAGGACAACCCGCAGCCCGGCGTGGAGGACTCCAGCGCGAGTTCGGCGTTGCGATACGCGGCGAGCACGACCTCCGGGATGCCGAGCGCGCCGCCGATCAGCGGCAGCGAGATCTCCTGCAACGGCACTCGGCCGGCAAACGGCGGTGTGCCGTCGGACGGGGTCATTGCCCGGAGTTTGCGGGGCGAGTCCTGGGTCACCGGTAGCAATCCAACTGTCTTAGACAGTCCGGTCTCGCTCGACTTGGCCGAGCTGTCCGCGGATCCGGCGGGATTCGTGGATGCGGCCAGCAAAGCCTCAGGTGCGGTGGGTGCACCGGCGGAAGTTGTGGGATCGGAGGCTGAGCCTGAGGCGACCAGACCGGCTACGACCAGGGCCGAGACGGTTATCGGAGCAGATATACGCATTCAGCCACACCAATCCTCTACGTCGTGTGAGCGGCCATCTGGGACATCCCCTCCCGGGCGCCGCTCGGGACAACGCTGTCCAGGTTACCCACCAGTCAGGTAGTTGTTTGGTATTTCCGGTCAATCGTCAGCAACAGGCGGTGAAACCGGGGCTGGGGCCTGCTTTTGGCCGGAACTCTTCTTGCGTCGCGGCTTGGCTGGGCCGGCACCCTCGATCCGATCGAGTATCTCCTTCATCTCCTCCAATTCCCTGCGCAAATAGTCGCGAGTCGCGACTTCGCCGACCGCGATCCGCAACGCTGCGAGTTCGCGGGCGAGGAACTCGGTGTCCGCCTTGGTCTGGGCGGCCCGCATCCGGTCCTCCTCCAGCGAGACCCGGTCGCGGTTGTCCTGCCGGTTCTGCGCGAGCAGGATCAACGGCGCGGCGTAGGCCGCCTGGGTGGAGAACGCCAGATTCAACAGAATGAACGGATATGGATCCCAGCGCAAGGCGATGACGAATACGTTCAGCGCGATCCAGACGACCACGATGATCGTCTGAATGGCCAGGTAGCGGCCGGTACCGAGGAATCGGGCGACGCGTTCGCTGCTGCGCGCGAGAGCGTCGGCGTCCCAATCGATGCGGAAGCGGGACTCGACCGGCGTTTCCAGCCGCTGCCGCGCCCCGCCGCCCTTGTCACTCATGTCCAGCTATCCCTTCGTGCAGCTCTTCCTGATCGCGCCAGTCATCGGGGAGCAAATGGTCGAGCACGTCGTCTACGGTGACCGCCCCCAGTAGATGGTTCTCGTCGTCGACGACCGGTCCGCAGACCAGGTTGTAAGTCGCGAAATAGCGGGTCACCGCACCCAGCGGGACGTCGGGGCGCAGCGGAGCCAGACCCGCGTC
Source organism: Nocardia colli (assembly GCF_008704205.1). Classification (GTDB taxonomy): domain Bacteria; phylum Actinomycetota; class Actinomycetes; order Mycobacteriales; family Mycobacteriaceae; genus Nocardia; species Nocardia colli. The sequence continues at coordinate 441,131 of NZ_VXLC01000004.1, forward strand.
GAGGATCCCGCCGACCAGATGGGCCGGCGGCTCGCGCAGCAGCCGCTGGATATGCACCGACCCGAGATACCGGCCGGTGGGGGTCGCGGTCGGTGGCCGGACCACGAACACCATGGACGCCAGCGCCGGCGTCAGATCGGGATTGCGCACCCGGGCCAGGGCCTCGGCGACCGTGGTGGCCGGGGTGAGGATCACCGGCTTCGGCGTCATCAGGCCGCCCGCGCTGTACGGGGAATGCTCGAGCAGCCGGCGAACCGGTTCGGACTCCTCCGGATCCATCAGCGCGAGCAGCGATTCCGCCTCGTTGACCGGCAGTTCGCCGAGCAGATCGGCGGCATCGTCGGGATCCATCGCCTCGAGCACGTCGGCGGCGCGGCGCACCTCGAGATGACTGAGCAACTCGACCTGCTCGTCGTCGGGCAATTCCTGCACCACGTCGGCCAGCCGCTCGTCGTCGAGCGCGACGGCCACCTCGATGCGGCGCTTGTCCGGCAGCTCGCGCAGCAGGTGTGCGACGTCGGCGGCGCGCAATCCCTCGAACTGCTCGAGCAGCTGGGTGACTTCCTGTCCGGGGCGGTCGATCTCGTTCGGCGTCAGCCCCGAGACCTGAATCCAATCCACTACGTGCACGGTGCGCCTGCGCCCGATCCGGCGATGCCCGCGTACGGCGACCTTGGTGACCCGCCAATCCCTGGTGCGGGTCTGCTCCATGCCGAGATCGACCACGACGGCGTCCACCTCGGCCAGGTCGGGCAGATCCGGATCCTCCACGCGCACCGAGGAATCCACGATCTGCGCCAGCGCCAGCATCTCCCCGGGGCGCTGGTTGAACCGGCGCAGACTGACCGTCCCGGTGTTCAATGTCACAACGCCTGGTTCGATCGCGGTGACCCGCAGGATCGGCACGAAAATGCGCCGCCTGGTGGGCAATTCCACGACGAGGCCGTGGATACGGGGCTGCTGGCGGTCATACCGGATGGCCACCACAACGTCACGGACCCGGCCGATAGACTCGCCGTCCGGTCCCAGCACCACCAGGCCGGCCAGCCTGGCGACGTACACCCTGGTAGCTGCCATGCTTGCCAGGCTAGAGGTTCGCGGCCGGGTGTAAGTACCACGCCACGATCGATGGGAGTGATCTTGAAGCCGCGTCGTTCGGTGCTCGCCTGCCCGGGCAGCAGCAAGAAGATGATCGAAAAGGCCAAGGGTCTACCTGTCGACGAGGTGTTTCTCGATCTGGAGGACGCGGTCGCGCCGCACGCCAAGGCGGAGGCGCGCGCGAATATCGTGGCGGCACTCAACGACTCCGACTGGGGATCCCAGTTACGGGTGGTCCGGGTGAACGACTGGACCACGCAGTGGACCTACACCGACGTGATCACCATCGTCGAGGGCGCGGGCACCGCGCTGGACGCCATCCTGCTGCCGAAGGTGACCGACGCCGGCCAGGTGCGCGCGCTGGATCTGCTGCTCACCCAGCTGGAGAAGGCGACCGGACTCGAGGTCGGCCGGATCGGCATCGAGCCGCAGATCGAGAACGCGTTGGGACTGCGCAACATCGACGAGATCGCTACCGCGAGCCCGCGCGTGCAGGCGCTGGTGTTCGGCCCGGCCGACTTCATGGCCAGCATCAACATGCGCACCCTGGTGGTCGGCGAGCAGCCGGAGGGCTACGACACCGGCGACGCCTATCACCACATCCTGATGACCATCCTGCTCACCGCCCGCGCGCACGGCCTGCACGCGATCGACGGCCCGTACCTGCAGATTCGGGACCTGGACGGGTTCCGCCGGGCCGCCGGGCGCACCGCCGCACTCGGTTTCGACGGCAAGTGGGTGCTGCACCCCGGCCAGATCGAGGCCGCCAACGAGATCTTCAGCCCGCGCCAGTCCGACTACGACCGGGCCGAGCTGATCCTGGACGCGTACGCCTTCCACACCTCGGCCGAGGGCGGCGCGCGCGGCGCGGTCATGCTGGGCGAGGAAATGATCGATGAGGCGAGCGCGAAAATGGCTCAGGTGATCGCGGAAAAGGGCCGCGCGGCCGCAATGACGCGCACCACGCGTTTCACACCCCCGGATAACCGGTAGAAATAGCAGAATAGAGACATGACGAATCCCTTAGGGAACTCGAATCGCGCACGGCAGGCCCTGCCGACGCCGCCGTCCGGCTGGCCGGTCGGCTCCTATCCCACCTACGCCGAGGCGCAGAAGGCGGTCGACTACCTGGCCGACGGCGAGTTCCCGGTGCAGGACGTGACCATCGTCGGCGTCGACCTCATGCAGGTCGAACGGGTCCTCTACCGGCTGACCTGGGGCAAGGTCATCGGCGGCGGCGTGGTGAGCGGAGCCTGGCTCGGCCTGTTCCTCGGTCTGCTGCTGAGCCTGTTCACCACCAGCGGCGCGCTCGGCCCGCTGCTGGTCGGCCTGGTCGGCGGCATCATCTTCGGCGTCATCTCCACCTCGATCCCGTACGCGGCGACCAAGGGGCAGCGCGACTTCGCCTCCACCATGCAGTTGGTGGCCGGGCGCTACGACGTGCTGTGCGACCCGAAGTCCGCGGAACAGGCGCGGGACATGCTTGCGCGGCTGGCCATCTGACGCATGGAGGTGTTGTCGACGGTCCGCACCGGTGTGCTCGACCATTTCGGTGTGCCGGCCACCGGCGTCGATTCGGCGTCGGTGACGTTCCTCGGGTTGGAGCCGATCGAGATCCTGCGGATCGTCGACGGCGACCTGGTGCATTACGCGACGGTGGGTGGTTCCCGGCATCCGATGGGCGATCCCACTGCGCTGCTTGCCGATCCGGTGCAGGGACCGCGCGCGGAGCTGGTGCTCACGTTGCGCGGTTCGGCCGGCGCGAGCTCGGGGCTGGCCAAGACGCTCGGCGTGCTGGCCGCCGCGCCCGCGGTGGAAGGCGTTGTGCTGCAAGCCGATGCGCTGATGGACCTGGGTGAGCAGATGTGGCACGGCGCGCCGTTCACCGCGGTGTTGTTGGGAGACAGCGGAATTCCCGAGGTCGTATTGCCCGCGCCGGCCGATCCGGTGCGCTACTTCGCGGTCACGCCGGTGACCGCCACCGAGGCGGCCTGGGTGCGGGTGCGCGGGGCGCAGGCGTTGCGAGATGCCTGGGCCGAGGCGGGAATCGACGTGCGCGACCCCGAACGCGGCGCGGCCAGCCTGTAATTCGGGCTACAGCCAGTTGTTGCGATGGAAGTTGGCGTACAGGCCGACGCAGATGCCCAGGGTGACCACGATCACCAGCCAAAAGCCCCAGGTCGCTTCCAATCCCGGCATGTGCGTGAAGTTCATGCCGTAGATGCCCGCGATCATGGTCGGCACCGCGGCGATCGCGACCCAGGCGGAGATCTTGCGCATGTCGGTGTTCTGCTGCACGCCGACCTTGGCCAGCGCCGCGCTGATCAGCGCGCTCAGCGCCTCGTCGAAGTCGGTGATCCGCTCGGCGACCCCGGCGTGATGGTCGGCCACGTCGCGCATGTAGCGCCGAATCTCCTTGGGCAGCGGGACATCCGGCTTGTGCCCGAGCACCTGCAGCGGCACCGCGAGCGGGTTCACCGCGCGCCGCAGCTCCACCACCTCGCGCTTGAGCTGATAGATCGACTCGATGGTGACCCGGCTGCGCGGGGTGAAGACCTCTTCCTCCATCGCGTCGATGTCGAGCTCGATCGACTGCGTCACTTCGATATACGAATCCACCACGTGGTCGGCGATCGCGTGCAGCACCGCCCCGGTGCCGAGCATCAGCTGCGCCGGATCGGCCTCCAATTCCTTACGGAGCGAGGCCAATTCGGAATGCTCGCCGTGCCGCACGGACACCACGAAGTCCGGCGCGGTGAACACCATGATCTCGCCGGTCTCCACGATCTCGCTGATGCTGTGCATCTCGTGCTCGACGTAGGCGACCGTCCGCATCACCAGGATCAGGGTGTCGTCGTAGCGTTCCAGCTTCGGGCGCTGATGCGCCTTGACCGCGTCCTCGGCGGCGAGCGCGTGCAGCCCGAATGTCTCGGCGATATCGGCCATCTGCGCCTCGTCCGGGTCGTGCAGGCCCACCCAGACGAAACCCGCGCCCCGGTTGCGCACCTCCGCGAGCGCGTCCCGATGGGTGAATCTGCCGGGCAGCCGCCGACCTTCGACGTACACGCCGCAGTCGACGATCGCCCGCGCGGTCGGGATCGGAATCCGCGGCAGCGCGCGGGCCGGACGGCCCGAACCGCGGAACGACGGCAGCGGGGGAATGGATGGCACACCGCGATGCTACGTCCCGGCGAGGTGCGGTTCTCGGCATGAGCACTGTAAGACTGAGGGCGTGCGCATCGACTTGCATACCCATTCCACCGCGTCCGACGGCACCGACAGTCCGGCCGAACTGGTCCGGAACGCGGCCGCCGCCGGCTTGGACGTCGTCGCGATCACCGATCACGACACCACGTCCGGCTGGACCGAGGCGGTCGACGCGCTGCCGAAGGGGTTGACGCTGGTCCGCGGCATGGAGATGTCCTGCATCGGCATGGGCGAGGACGGCTGGCCGGTGCCGGTGCACCTGCTGGCCTATCTCTTCGACCCGGCCGACCGCAGTTTCGCCGACGAACGCGAGCGGCTGCGCGCCGAACGGATCCAGCGGGTGCGGGCCATGGCCGACCGGATGGTGGCCGACGGCCTGCCGATCGATCCCGACGCGGTGCTCGCCTCGGCCGGACCGTCCGCGGGCCGCCCGCACCTGGCCAGGGCGCTCGTCGCGGCGGGCGTGGTGCCGAGTGTCGATGCCGCGTTCGAGGAACTCCTCGCGCCGCACGGGCCGTATTACGCGGAGAAGGCCGACACGCCGCTGCGTCGCGCGGTCGAGATGATCGCCACCGCGGGCGGGGTCAGCGTGGTCGCGCACGCGCGGGCCCGCAAGCGCGGCCGGCTGCTCGCGCTGGACGACATCCGCGAGCTGGCCACCCTCGGCCTCGGCGGACTCGAGCTCGACCATCCGGACCACTCGGCGGCCGATCGCGCCGTGCTCGCGGAGCTGGCCGCCGAGCTCGGCCTGATCACCACCGGCTCGTCGGACTACCACGGCTCGAACAAGACCATCGAGCTCGGCCAGTTCACCACCGACCCCGCGCAATTCGAGGTGCTGGTGGGCAAGGCGACCGGCGTGCCGGTGATCGTCTCGTGAAACTGCTGCGCGGCTTCAGCGGCGTCGTCGCCGCGGGCACGGTGGCGCTGGCGCTCGTCGTCATCGGCACCGCGGTCGTCGCGGCCCGGCGAGAGTTCCCCGGGCCGGGCACCGAATCGGTGGCGTGGCACGCGGTGTCCGCGGTGATTGCCGTTGCGGCACAGATTTATTCGGATAAGCGTCGGGGTTTCGCCGCCTTTTCCGGATCTGCGGTTGTTTTTATCGCCGCCGGATTATTGCTCTGGACCCAGTGGTGGAGCTGATCGGTGGTACTCCGCTGACAACGGATCGAATACGGCAGCGCTAAATATTCGGTTAATGGTTGCGGTTCCGTGAATTGTGGCCGAACATTTCTCTTTGTGGCGGAACTCGAGACGGACGTACTGGTTTTGGGCGGCGGCCCCGCCGGAACCTGGGCAGCCGTATCCGCCGCCGCCACCGGAGCCCGGGTCGTGCTCGCCGACAAGGCCAGATGCGGCACCAGCGGCCCCACCGCACACGGCACCACCTCGCTGTGGAACATCCCACCCGGCCCGGCCAGGGACGAGGCGGTGCACCGCGGTTACGCGAACGGCGGCGGACTCGGCGACCCCGACTGGATGCACCGGGTGCTGGAGGAGACGCACCTGCGGGTCGAACAGCTGGCCCGCTGGGGCTATCGGTTTCCCGGCGCGGGTCCCGGCTCCTCGCTGCGGGTGTACCTCGACGGCGCGAGCTATCTGCGCCGGATGCGCCGCAGCGTGCTGAACGCGGGCGTGCGCATCCTCGATCACCATCCCGCGCTGCAACTGCTCATCGATCGCGACGGCAAGGTCGCCGGGGCGACCGGGGTGCAGCAGCACAATCAGTACCAGGCGTGGACCGTCCGGGCCGGCGCCGTGGTGGTGGCCACCGGCGGCTGCGCGTTTCTGTCCGGCGGCGCGGGCACCGACGTGGACACCGGCGACGGGCTGCTGTTCGCCGCGGAGGCAGGCGCGCAACTGTCGGGCATGGAATTCTCCAGCGCGTACGGCCTGACACCCGTGGTGAACGTGCCGCGCCCCGCCGCGCCGCTGCATTCCGCGCCCGGCCTCGGATTGCATTTCGCCACCCTCTACGACGAGTCCGGCACGATCCTGGAGGGTCACCGAGCCGCGGCCTTCGCCGCGATCGCCGACGGCCGCCGGGTATTCGCCGCACTCGACGATGTGCCCGCCACGATGCGTGGCTGGTTGATCGAGCAGGGCTTGGTCGACCGCACCGGACGGGTGCCGCTGCGCGCCGTGCTCGAGGGCACCGTGCGCGGCACCGGCGGCCTGCGCCTAGCGGGTCCGGACTGTGCGACCACGGTCCGCGGACTCTTCGGCGCGGGCGACGTGACCACCAGGGAACCGATCACCGGCGCGGTCAGCGGTTTCGGTGGTCAGGGTGGCGCGTGGGCCATCGCGTCCGGCGTGTGGGCCGGTGCCGGCGCGGCCAGGCACGCGCGCACCGCCGATCGGCGCAGCCCGACCCGCGAGGTGGCCGGCGCCGGACTCAGCTCCGTCGCGCGGATCGATCCGCGCGCCGTGGTCGGCCTCGTGCAGGAACACACGTTGCCGCTGCGGCGCAGCTACTGGCGCAGCGCGGGCAGCCTGGTCGACAGCATCGGCGAACTCGACGCGATGTGGCCCGGCGCCGAATTCGACCTCGGCGGCACCGGATTGGATCGCTTGCGGGCCAGGCAGGCGGCGGCGCTGCTGGCCGTGGCGCGGTGGACCAAATACAGCGCGCTGGCCCGCACCGAGAGCCGCGGCATGCATCGGCGCACCGATCATCCTGGGGCCGAGGCGGACTGGCGGGTGCGATTGATGTCAGGGGGCCTGGACAACGTCTGGGTGCGCCCGGACGCGCGAGAAATCGCGGCGTTGGACGCGGGCGTGGTCGGGGCCACCGAGATTTCGGTGGTGCCTGCGCGCGAACCGTTCCCGCGCGGCCGGCGCGAGACGCTCGTGCTCGACGCACGCGGCCCCGCCGTCGCGCACCTGCGCGACCCTGGCGTGCTGAGCGCGCGGTCCGCGGCCGTTCCGGATGCCCCGGCGATCCTGCCCGAGGACGAGGACGGCACCGCCCCGCACCTCACCTCGGCCGACCCCATCGCCATGTGACAACTCACCGCGCGGCCGCGGCCACGTGCGAGTTTTCCCTTACCGCCAGGTAATTCCGCCGCTCTAGGCTGGATACCGGCGCGCGACACAGCGGGAACCCGACCGGTTTGGCAAGTCGCGGACCGTGCTGGCAGAATATGTCGGATTCCTTTACCTAAGCCACCGCCGGGTACTGGAGTTACGGAGATCTCCGCCTCGCGACGCACCGTCGCGACCCGAGGATCACGCCGCATGTTCTGTCCGGACCCACCCGTCCGGCTCCCGCTCCGCGGATCAGTGCCGCGCCACGTCAGCGAAATCGGCTACGGGTTTTTTTGTAACCCGCCGTACCAGCGAAACGTACCGGTCAGCGCACTCGATGAGCGTAATGAAAACCCTTATACCTATATACCCGGCGGTAACCGTCCCCCGGTTTGTCCGGCCCGAGCAGGAGTGAAATCGTGTCACCTGTGACTGACGCACCGAATGCCACTGCAAGTCTTTCCGAAATCACCCACGACGAGATTTTCGCGGGACATCTCGGAGGCAAGCTCTCGGTAGAACTCAGCTCGCCGCTGGAAACCCAGCGCGACCTGTCGATCGCCTACACCCCGGGCGTCGCTCAGGTCAGCCGGGCGATCGCGCAAGACGCCGAGCTCTGCAAGCGCTACACCTGGACCGACCGCCTCGTCGTCGTGGTCAGCGACGGCACCGCCGTGCTCGGCCTCGGTGACATCGGCCCGCGCGCCTCGCTGCCCGTGATGGAGGGCAAGGCCGCGCTGTTCAAGAAGTTCGCCGGGCTCAACTCGATCCCGATCGTGTTGGACACCAAGGACGTCGACGAGATCGTCGAGACGATCATCCGCCTGCGCCCGAGCTTCGGCGCGGTCAACCTGGAGGACATCTCGGCGCCGCGCTGCTTCGAGGTGGAGAACCGGCTCATCGAGGCGCTCGACTGCCCGGTCATGCACGACGACCAGCACGGCACCGCCATCGTGGTGCTCGCCGCCCTCAACGGCGCGGCCAAGGTGCAGGGTCGCTCGACCGACGGCATGAAGGTCGTCGTGTCCGGCGCCGGCGCGGCCGGTGTCGCGTGCACGAATATCCTGCTGGCCGCGGGTGTCCGGGACGTCACCGTGCTCGACTCGAAGGGCATCATCAGCCGCGAGCGCAGCGACCTCAACGACGTGAAGGCCGAGCTGGCCACCCGCACCAACCCGCGCGGGCTGGTCGGCGGCGCCGCCGAGGCGCTCAACGGCGCCGATGTCTTCCTCGGTCTGTCGGCCGGCCTTATCGCCGAGGAGCTCATCGCCTCGATGGCGCCGGAGTCGATCGTGTTCGCCATGTCCAACCCGGACCCGGAGATCCACCCCGAGGTCGCGCGCAAGTACGCCGCGATCGTCGCCACCGGCCGCAGCGACTTCCCGAACCAGATCAACAACGTGCTCGCCTTCCCCGGCGTGTTCAAGGGCGCGCTCGACGCCGGCGCCCGCCGCATCACCGAGGGCATGAAGATCGCCGCCGCCGACGCGATTCTCAGCGTGGTCGCCGACGAACTCAGCCCGGAGAAGATCGTGCCCAGCCCGCTGGACCCGCGGGTCGCCCCGGCGGTCGCCGAGGCGGTCGCGGCCGCCGCGCGTGCCGAAGGCGTTGCGTAGTAAGTCAGTTCAGTTGCTGGAAGGCGCCTTGTCCCGCTCGGGACCGGGCGCCTTTCGCTTGGGCGTGTGCTTACGCAGCGACAGATGGATCCAGACGTTCATGGCGATCATCGCGCACAGCGCGAAGATCAACGCCGCCGCGAACAAGGGATTCTTGTCCGAGTAGGTCGTCCAGGCGAACAGCAATATCGCTACGAGCGCCACATAGCCGGCGATGAACCTGATACTCACTGGTCAGACGTTAGCCAGGTCCGGCGTCGAACGTGCGGTGTTTACAGCGAGTGGTCGTCGAGCCACTTGCGCGCGACCTCCGCGGGATTCGCGCCGGAGTCGCGGACGTCGCGGATCAGTTTCGCGAGTTCGTCGGTGGTGAGTTCGCCCGCAACGTAATTCAGCTTCTTGATCTGACGGTCGTCGAGTACGCCCTTGCGGAACAGGGGCAGCACGTTTTCGGTGCGGATGGCGTAGTCGGCGTCGGACAGCATGGTCAGTCCGTCGGTCGAGCCGGGGACGGCGGCGGGCGGCCCGGTCAGCAGACCGGCTTGAACCTGTCCGTCCAGCAGGGCTTTCCGCAATGCGGCGGCGTCGGGGAACGACACCGTCGCGGCGAAGTGACAGCCCGCCACCTGCTCGAGCACGGGCGGCAGCGTGATCAGGTCCGGGATGGGCGCCACGCCGAGCGTGAGCGTTTCGCAGCGCGGGGTGAGATCGCCGATGGTGCGGACGTTGTCGTGGGTGGCGGCCTCGGTGCTGAGCACGACCCGCGGTCGCAGGTCCGTGCCGTCGGCGGCATCGCTGACCACCAGCCCCTCGGGCAGCGACATGCTCAGTGCGGTAGGCACCTTGTCCGGCGCGCGCTCGGCGTTCTTCGCATCGAGGTACGCCAGCAGCGCGCCGTTGTGCTCACCGATCAGATCGATCCGGCCCGCGTCCAAGGCGGCGAGATAGTCGCTGCGACTACCGAGATGGGGTGCGACCGACGTGCGCGCGCCGACCCGCGCCAGCGCGCCCGCATAAATCTCGGCGAGCACACTCGACTCGACCGAATCACCCGCACCGACCGTGATCCGCGCGCCGTCATCACTGTTACCGCAGGATACGGCCAGTGTGGCGGTCGCGACGACCAGTACTCGAGCCAGCATCCGCAGCGACGCGGGCAACACCATCCGGCGACACCAACTCTCCGAGAGACCGACAGAGCCAACACGAACACCCTGAAGCGGGCAGTATGGACACCCAGAATGTACCGGTGGCTGTGTTGCCCCGGGACCTCGCACTGCCCGTCAGGCCGGAAGGACTCCAGTGAAAACCTCGATCACCCCCCATGCGGCGCGGCATGGCCGGTCGGCGCTGCGGCTCACGCTGCGCGCCACCCGGTTCATCGTCGCGGCCGCGGCGTTGGCCGTCGCCATGATCCTGTCCGCGTGCGGCGGCAACCCCGACCCACTGGCCAGCAAGGGCAGCTGCGAGGGCGACGGGCTCACCGTCGGTTCGGCGAACTTCCCGGAATCCGAGACGGTAGCCGAAGTATACGCGGAAGTGTTGCGCGTCAACGGATTCAAGGTCGACACCAAGCTGAACATCGGCAGCCGGGAGGCCTACGTCCCGGCCGTGCGGTCGTGCGCGATCTCGGTCATCCCCGAGTACAACGGCAACCTGCTCCAGTACCTGGACAAGAACGCGACCGCGACCAGCGCGGCCGACGTGAACAGCGCGCTGGCCACCGCGCTCGGTGCGGATCTCGCCATCGGCACCCCCGCTCCGGGTGAGGATTCCGACGCGGTGGTGGTCACCAAGGCCACCGCCGAGCGCTGGAACCTGCGCACCATCGCCGATCTCGCCGCCCACGCCGCCGAGGTGAAATTCGGTGCGCCGGCCGAATTCCAGGAGCGCGCGGGCGGTCTGCCCGGCCTGAAGAAGAACTACAACCTCGACATCGCCGCGAACAACTTCGTGCCGATCGCCGACGGCGGCGGCCCGGCCACCGTGCGCGCGCTGGTCGAAGGCCAGGTGACCGCGGCCGACATCTTCACCACCTCGCCCGCCATCACCCAGAACAACCTTGTGGTGCTGGAGGATCCGAAGCACAACTTCCCCGCGCAGAACGTGGTCCCGCTGCTCAACTCGGCCAAGAAGACGGACAAGGCGCTGGCCGTGCTGAACGCCGCCTCGGCCAAGCTGACCACCGCGGAGCTGATCAAGCTGAACGAGGCCGTGTCCGGCTCCAGCAAGACCGAGCCCAAGGCGGCCGCCGCCGCGTGGGTGGCCGCGCAGGGACTGAACACACCGACCGGCTAGGGGAAAACCGTTGTCCGATATCGAATTCCGCGGTATCAGTAAGACCTACCCGGACGGCACCAAGGCCGTCACCGACCTCGATCTGCGCATCGAATCCGGCTCGTTCACCGTGTTCGTCGGCCCGTCCGGCTGCGGTAAGACCACCTCGATGCGGATGATCAACCGAATGATCACGCCCAGCTCCGGCACGATCACCATTGCCGGACAGGACATTTCGAAGGTCGATCCGGTAAAGCTACGGCTCGGTATCGGTTACGTGATCCAGAGCGGGGGACTGCTGCCGCACCGCACGGTCGTCGACAATGTGGCGACCGTGCCGGTGCTGCGCGGTGATTCACGCAAAGCCGCCCGGGCGGCGGCGCTGGAGGTGCTCGATCGGGTGGGCCTGGATCGAGCGCTGGCCACTCGTTATCCGGCGCAGCTGTCCGGCGGGCAGCAACAGCGCGTCGGCGTGGCCAGGGCTCTGGCCGCGGACCCGCCGGTGCTGCTGATGGACGAGCCGTTCAGCGCCGTCGACCCGGTGGTGCGGGCCGAGTTGCAGAGCGAAATGCAAAGGCTGCAAGCCGAATTGCAGAAGACCATCGTGTTCGTCACGCACGACATCGACGAGGCGATCACCCTCGGCGACCGGGTCGCGGTGTTCGGGCGCGGCGGTGTGTTGCAGCAGTACGACGCACCCGATCAGGTGCTGTCCCAACCGGCCACCGACTTCGTCGCCGATTTCGTCGGGCGTGATCGCGGGTATCGCGGACTGTCCTTCCGTTCGGCGAAAGATGTTCCGCTGCACGAGATCCAGACCGCGACCGCCGCGGAGATCCCGGCGCTGCGACTGGATCGCGGCGACTGGGTGCTGATCGTCGACGCGGAACACAAGCCGTCCGGCTGGATCGACGTGACCGGCGTGGAGTCGGTGCGCGGCGGACATTCGCTGCCGGACAGCACCTCCGCGGGCGGCTCGCTGTTCACCCCGACCGGCGACCTGCGCCAGGCGCTCGACGCCGCGATCTCCTCACCCTCCGGAGTCGGTGTGGCCGTGGATGATTCCGGCGCGGTCCGGGGCGGGGTGCTGGCCACCGAGATCCTGCAACAGCTCGCCGACCAGCGCTCGGTCGAAGACGCCGAACGCAACCGGCACTTCTTCGAACAGGAAGTGAGCGGCGGGGGACCGACGTGAGATACCTGATCGACAATTTCGCCGAGATCATGGGTTTCACCAAAACCCATCTGTACCTGGCGCTGGTGCCGTTGGTGCTCGGGTTGATCATCGCGATTCCGGTGGGCGCGCTGGTGCGCCGGGTGTCCTGGCTGCGCCGGGTGACCGTGACCACGGCGAGCCTGGCCTACACCATTCCGTCGCTGGCGCTGTTCGTGATTATCCCACCGCTGGTGGGGATTTCGACGATCGACCCGTTGAACGTCATCATCGCGCTGACGCTGTATTCGACCGCGCTGCTGGTGATCGCGGTGCCCGCGGCGCTGGATTCGGTGTCCGCCGAGGTGATCGACGCCGCCGACGCGGTCGGGTTCAGCCCGCTGCGGCGCACGCTCACCGTCGACATGCCGCTGGCCATCCCGGTTTTCGTGTCCAGCCTGCGCGTGGTGGTGGTGACCAACATCGCCATGGTCTCGGTCGGCGCGCTGATCGGGGTCGGCGGCGTCGGCAAGCTGTTCACCCAGGGCTATCAGCGTGACTATCCGGACGAGATCATCGCCGGCATCATCGTGATCCTCGCGCTCGCTTTGATTTTCGACCGCCTCGTCTACGCGTTCGGCCGCTGGTCGACACCGTGGGTGCGGGCCGACGCCCGAGCCGCGCGGGCGAAAGGCGGTGCCGCATGAACCTTTTCCTCGACGCCTGGCATTACCTCACCGACGGCGCGAACTGGAGCGGACCGGCCGGCATCGAACACCGGATCGCCGAACATCTTTGGTACAGCTTCCTCACCATCGTCATCTCGGCCGCGGTCGCGCTGCCGCTCGGCCTGGTGATCGGGCACACCAAGCGCGGCGCGGCGCTGCTCGTCGGTTTCGCCAACGCGATGCGCGCGCTGCCGACGCTCGGCCTGCTCACCTTCCTGGTGCTCGGCCTCGGGCTCGGCCTGATCCCGCCGCTGCTCGCCCTGGTGACCGTGGGCATTCCGCCGCTGCTGGCCGGGGCCTACGCCGGCATCGCCAATGTCCCGGCCGATGTCGTCGACGCCTCGCGCGCCATGGGCATGACCGAGACGCAGATCCTGTTCCGGGTCGAGGTGCCCAACGCGCTGCCCATCCTGCTCACTGGTTTGCGCGGGGCCACCCTCCAGGTGGTCGCCACCGCGACCATCGCGGCCTACGTCAACCTCGGCGGCCTCGGCCGCTACATCTTCGACGGGATCAGCCTCTACAAATACGACCGTGTCCTAGTCGGCGCGCTGTTGGTCGCCGTGCTGGCCATGGTCTTAGACGGTCTGCTCGCCTTCGCGGTCTGGGCCAGCACGCCAGGTACCGGACGGCTCCGGCGCGGCGACGCGCTGCCGATCGCGCCCGACCTCAGCGTGTCCTCAGCCGACTGACCTGCTGAAATAGCCCGCAGCCGATCGGCCCCGACTGATGTCGGGGCCGGTTTTCTGTGCGCACAGTCACCTTTCCGCCCGATCGGCAGACCTTGCGGCCGCATTGTTCCGCGCCGTATATTCCACGTGGAATATTAAGTGTGGAGCATGTCGTAGGACGGGGCTAACGTTCGCTCCGCGGGTCGATGGTTCCGGCTCGCGCGACGACCGCGCGAGCGATCTGCGGGAGGTGACGGAAATGGCGCAGCAGGCGCGTCCGGCGGTGACGCCCATGGCGATCGCTGTGCTCGCGCTGCTCGAGGAGCAGCCCATGCATCCGTACGAGATGTATCAATTGCTGATCGCGCGCCGCGAAGACGCGCTGATCAAGGTGCGCCCCGGCTCGCTGTACCACACGGTGGCCCGGCTGGCCGAGCAGGAATTGGTGCAATCGGAGGGGGTCGACCGGGAGGGCAACCGCCCCGAGCGCACCACCTACCGGATCACCGAGCGCGGCCGGACGGCGCTGCGCACCAGGATCACCGAGATCCTGCGGTATCCGGCGCCGGAGTACCCGGTGTTCCCGGTCGCGCTGGCCGAGGCGCACAACCTGCCCAAAGACGACGTGCTCGCGCTGCTGCGCGAGCGGATCGGGCATCTGGAGGCCGAACACGGCGAGGTCGCGATGCTGATCGACTGGGCGGCCGAGCGGAAGGTGCCGCGCCGCTACACCGTCGTGCTCCCGTATCTGCACGCCATGATCGGCGCCGAGATCGCCTGGGTCACCGGCTTTCTCGGCGAGCTCGAGGATGGCGGCCTGCAATGGGAAGACTTCGATCAGGTCACCGGAACCAGGACCGCCAAGCATCACCACTCGTGGATCAGCGAAAGCCACAGCGAGCCGCCACCGACGCCGCAGACCCGGCGGCTGACTCGCCACCTGCCCGACGCCGCCGGCCGGCACGCATCCGCCGTTCTTCCCCCGTCATCGGGAACATCCGAGATAGGAACTCCGAATCCATGACCACTCAACGCAATCCGTGGCTGGCGCTGACCGCGCTGGTCGTCGGCTTCTTCATGATCCTGCTGGACATGACCATCGTCGCGGTGGCCAACCCGGCCATCATGACCGACCTGCACGCCGACATCTCCAAGGTGATCTGGGTGACCAGCGCCTACCTGCTGGCCTATGCGGTGCCGCTGCTGGTCACCGGCCGGCTCGGGGATCGCTTCGGCCCCAAGAACATCTACCTCATCGGCCTGGCCGTGTTCACCGGCGCGTCGCTGTGGTGCGGCCTGTCCGGCACCATCGGCATGCTGATCGCGGCGCGTGCCGCCCAGGGCATCGGCGCCGCGCTGATGACGCCGCAGACCATGGCGGTGATCACCCGTACCTTCCCGCCGGACAAGCGCGGCGCGGCCATGGGCCTGTGGGGTGCGGTGGCCGGTCTGGCCACGCTGGTCGGCCCGATCCTCGGTGGTGTGCTGGTCGACGGTCTGAGCTGGAAGTGGATCTTCTTCGTCAACGTCCCGGTCGGCATCGTCGCCTTCGCGCTGGCCGTCTGGCTGGTGCCCGCGCTGCCGACCAACCAGCACAAGTTCGACATCCCCGGCGTGCTGCTCAGCGGTGTCGGCATGTTCGCGCTGGTGTTCGGCATCCAGGAGGGCAACAGCTACGACTGGTCGCTGCGGATCTGGTTGATCATCGGCGCGGGTGTGCTGGTGCTCGCCGCGTTCTTCGTGAACCAGGCGCGCAACACCGGCGAACCGCTGCTGCCGCTGAACTTGTTCAAGGAGCGCAACTTCGCGCTGTCCAACGTGGCCATCGCCGCGATGGGCGCCACGGTCACCGCGTTCATGGTGCCGTCGTACTTCTACCTGCAAGCGGTGCGTGAGCTGTCGCCGACCAAGTCGGCCCTGGTGTTCGCGCCGATGGCCATCGTCACCTTCATTTTCGCGCCGTTCATCGGCAAGGTCTCCGACCGGCTGCATCCACGGCTGCTGCCGACCATCGGCTTCGCGTTGTTCTCGGCGTCGATCTTCTGCTTCTCCGCGCTGATGTCGCCGGACTCGTCCATCGTGTGGTTCCTGCTGGCGGCCGCGCTGGCCGGCTTCGCGAACTCCTGCATCTGGGGTCCGCTCGCCACCACCGCCACGCACAACCTGCCGGTTCAGCAGGCCGGCGCCGGTGCCGGCGTCTACAACACCACCCGTCAGGTCGGTTCGGTGCTCGGCAGCGCGGCGATCAGCGCCCTGATCGCGTCCCGCATGTCGGCCAATGGACTCGGCGGCGGCAAGGTCGCCGAAGGCGGTGCGGGCCAAGGCCCCATCCCGGAGTTCGTCAAGGACGCCTTCAGCACCGCCCTCGGCCAGTCCGCCCTGCTCCCCGCAGGCATCCTGCTCGTCGGCGTCCTCGCCTCCGCCCTCTTCATCCGCCACGGCAAACCCGCCCCGGCCGAACCGAAAGACAAGCTCACCAAGGCCGACTCCCTGACCGTCTGACCAACGAAACTCACTGCGCCCCACGAACCTTCGTCCGTGGGGCGCAGTGCTGTCGTCAGCCGACCTGGATGGTGACGGAGGGGTAGCCGGTGGCGCCGTCGGGGACTACGTCGGCGCGGTCGGCGGTTTGGACGTCGCCGGGGCCGTCGGTGCTGCGGGCGCGGAGGGTGTGCGGGCCGGGGGTGGCGTCCCAGTCGAAGGTCCATTGGCGCCAGGTGTCGAGGGATTGTTCGTCGGCCAGGCGGGCGGGTTGCCAGTTGCCGTTGTCGATCTGGACCTCGACGGCGCGGATGCCGCGGTGCTGGGCCCAGGCGACGCCGGCGATGGTGGTGCGGCCCTGCTTGATTCGGCCGCGGCCGCGCGGGGTGTCGATGCGGGTGCCGGTCTTGATCGGGCCGAGGGCGGACCAGCCGCGGCGGGTCCAGTAGGCGGTGGCGCGGTCGAAGCGGGTGACCTCCAGCTCGGTCACCCATTTCGTGGCGGAGACGTAACCGTAGAGGCCGGGGACCACGAGCCGGGCGGGGTAGCCGTGCGCGACAGGGAGCGGTTCGCCGTTCATGCCGACCGCGAGCATGGCGTCGCGGCCGTCGGTGAGCACGGACAGCGGGCTGCCCGCGGTGAAACCGTCGATGCTGCGCGAGAGCACCATGTCCGCGTCGGGGTGCGGACCCGCCTCGGCCAGCAGTTCGTCCAGGCGATAGCCGAGCCAGCGGGCGTTGCCGATCAGGTCGCCGCCGACCGGGTTCGACACACAGGCCAGCGTCACCAGCCGCTCCAGCACCGGACGGTTCGCCAAATCCGCCCAGCTGAGCCGGATTTCGCGATCCACCATGCCGTGAATGCGCAGCGACCAGTCGTCCTTGGACAGCTGCGGCACGATCAGCGCGGTGTCGATCCGATAGAAGTCGGCGTTCGAGGTGAGGTAGGGCGTCAGCCCCGGCACTCGAAGATCCGCGCCCGGCGCGATCGGCACCTCGGGCGCGACCGGCTGCGGTAGTTCGACCGCCGCCCGCTCACCCGACACGTCCCGCCGCCGCAGCCCGAGCACCTTCCCGCCGACACCGGTGACAACGGCCAGACCGCCCACAATCGCCAGACCTTGCAGCACTCGCCGCCGTTCGGGTGCCGCCACCTCTCGCCCAGCGCTGGCGGAGTCAGAGATAGCGATGGATGACGCAGGCTCGGTCCTACCTGCCGTAGTCGAGTCGGCGATGCTGCCAGAGATAGCGGGAGCTGCCGTGGGCGCGGTCTCGTTCGACGTTGCCGAATCGGCGATGCCACCTGAGGTAGCGGCTGCTCCTACGTGCGCGGCCTTATCTGCTGGCACTGTCGACGCGGCCGGACTGTCGGTGGTTGTCGAGCGGGTCTCCGGCGCTGCCGCCGATTCCGTTGTAGCGCTGTCGGTTTCACCCGCCGGGCGAACGGCGGTCGCAGAGTGCTGTTCCTCGGCCCGCTCGGTCGTCTCGACAACCGCGTCGATCCGCCGGGTCAGCACGCGCAGCGCATAGATGCCCACGGCCACACCGACGATCGTCGGCAGCGCCCCGGACAGACTGGTCCGCCCGACCGTGACAATCGTCGCGACCACGCCGAAGATCGCGAGAATCGTCGAACCCGCTGTGCGCGAAGTCCGTTCGAGCGCCCCCGCCAGCCCGGCGACCACCACCGCGACCAGCGCCATGCAGATATACAGCACGGTCTTGTCGCTGGTACCGAACGTACTGATCGCCCATTCGCGCACACCGTCCGGAGTGTGGTCCACCACGGTCGCGCCGAGGGCATTGAGGGGTGCGCTGTCGGGGCCGAAAAACGCCGCGAGCAGTTCCGCGACGCCGAGCGTCACAGCTGCCGAGACGATCCCAGCCGCCACCCGCGATCGCAGATCGGCCATGAATCCGAGCGTACTGCGGGGAAAGGCCCAGGAATGTGACCATTCAGTGACGGCATGGGCCCGGTCGGGTTATCCGGCGAACTCGTCGGCGAGGGTGTTCCAGAACATCAGCTCATAGCTCTGGAAGAGGCGCGCATACAGGTGCGCTTCGTCGCGCTTGAGCCGCGCGGAGTCGAGCCCGGCCTGGATGGCCCGCAGCGCCTGCTGTTCGATCTCGGGCACATCGGTGGCGTAGAAGTCGAAAAACGCGCAGGCCGCGTCGTCGAATCCGTAGTGCTCGCGCATGCCCGCGGCGACGTCGCGGCAGTACGCACCGAACGTGGCGAAGTTCGCGTAGATCCCCGCGGCGACCGAGGACGACTCACCGTTCACCGCCAGCCACGCCACATACGCCGGATACGCCTGACATCCCGCCCGCGGCAGTTCGGTCCCCGGATCCGCGCCGGCCGCGGCGAAGAGCGCGTCCAGCATCCCTTGCGCCTGCTGCTCACCCGGCGCGAGCATGCCGAAGAACGCGCGGGCCTGCGTATCCGCCGCCCGCGCCGCCATCTCATGGAAACTGCGCCAGTCACTTCCGGTGATCCGCCACTCCTCGGTGGCGATCGCGGCGAACACGGTGCGCGCCGCCTTGCCCGCGGCGATCAACGGCACAAGCCGATTGTCCGCCTCGCGCGGCGCCAGCTCCGCCTGGATCTCATCGAGCAATTTCCTTGCGCCGTCAGTCATCTCAGCACGCTCCCGATCCTCGACGGTGTCCCCCCATTGAAGCGCGAACCACGACAACCCGTCCCGGAAAACCGAAAAGCGCCGTCCGCGAATGAAATTCGCGGACGGCGCGGTCGGAGTGAACTCAGCTGTAGATCTTGGCCACATCGTCGGCGTGCTGCTTCATCACCACAGCGCGCTTGAGCGAGAGCTTCGGGGTGAGCTCCCCGGTCTCCTGCGTCCAGTCGATCGGCAGGATCCGGACCTTCTTGATGCCCTCGGCATGCGAGACCTTCTTGTTGGTCTCGGCGACCGCCGCGTCGACGTCGGCGATCAGCTCGGGGTTCTCGATCAGCTTCTCGATCGGGGTGTCCTCGGGCAGGTTGTGGTTCTTCTTCCAGCCCGGCAGCGCCTCCGGGTCCAGGGTGATCAGCGCGGCGACGAACGGCTGCCCGTCACCGACCACCATCACCTGGCTGATCAGCGGGTTGGCCCGCAGCGAATCCTCGAGCAGCGCGGGGGAGACGTTCTTGCCGCCCGCGGTGACGATCAGTTCCTTCTTGCGGCCGGTGATGGTGATGAACCCGTCCGCGTCGATGGCGCCGAGGTCGCCGGTCTTGAACCAGCCGTCCTGGAAGGCTTCCTTGGTGGCTTCCTCGTTGCCCCAGTAGCCGTCGAACACCACCGACCCGCGCAGCAGCAGCTCGCCGTCCTCGGCGATCTTGGCGCCGTGGCCCTCGATCGGCTTGCCCACCGAACCGACCCGGATGTTCTCGGGGGTGTTCACGGTGATCGCCGCGGTGGTCTCGGTGAGCCCGTAGCCCTCGAAGATGGTGACGCCGACGCCGCGGAAGAAGTGGCCAAGGCGCGCGCCGAGCGGTCCGCCGCCGGAGACCGCGGCATCGCACTGGCCGCCGAGCGCGGTGCGCAGCTTGCTGTAGACCAGCTTGTCGAACAGCGCGTGCTTGAGCTTGAGCACCAGCCCGGGTCCGCCGTTGTCCAGCGATTCGCTCCACGCGATGGCGGTTTCCGCGGCCGCGTCGAAGATCTTGCCCTTGCCGCCGTCGTGCGCCTTCTGCTTCGCGCTGTTGAACACCTTCTCGAACACCCGCGGCACCGAGAGGATGAAGTGCGGCTTGTAGCTGCCGAACTGGTCGACCAGGGTGGACCAGTCGGATGTGTGCGCGACCGTCACCTTGGCATCGAACGCGACCAGCGCGACCGCGCGGGCGAAGACGTGCGCCAGCGGGAGGAACATCAGCGTCTTCTTGCCCGGCCGGATGAACGTGCCGAGGGCGATCTGGTCCGAGCGGGACTCGGCGTACAGGTTGGCGTGCGAGAGCATGACGCCCTTGGGTCGCCCGGTGGTGCCCGAGGTGTAGATCAGGGTGGCCGGCGAGTCCGCGTTCACCTGCTTGCGCCGATCGTGCACGGCCTGGTCGTCCAGGTCGGTGCCGCGGCCGATCAGCTCGTCGACGACACCCTTGTCGATCTGCAGAGTCTCCCGCAGATCCGTCAGCGCGGCCGGGTCGATCTCGTCGATGATCGCGCGGTGCTTGTCGCTGTCCACGAACAGCAGCTTGGTGGCGGAGTCCTGCAGGATCCACTTGGCCTGCTCGGCGGCCGAGCTGTCGTAGATGGCGACGGTGCAGCCGCCGACGGCCCAGATGGCGAAGTCGAGCACGGCCCACTCGTAGCGGGTCGGGGCCATGATGGCGACCCGATCGCCCAGTTCGATGCCCGAGGCGATCAGTCCCTTGGCGACGCCGGTGACGGTCTTCGCGAACTGCGCGGCCGTCACGTCCTGCCAGCCACCGCTCCCGTTCGGCACGTTGAACAGCACCGCGTCCGGCGACTGCTCGGCGTGCCGGAAGACGTTGTCGGAATTGTTCGCGTCTTCCGGAATTGTGTAGGAAGCCGGGACTTCGAACTCTCGCATCAGTGCCCTTCCACGTGGGTTTACTCGCCAGTAATCTACGACACCTTGGTCAGGGCCGTGAGGTCGACCACCAGAAACGGATCCGTGCGTTACAGCCGAGTACGGACCCGTGTCGTAGTTATCCTAAGTCCCGCAATTCGGCCGGCTGAATCGCTTCCCGCAGGAACGCCGCCAGTTCGCTCAGCGCCGCGGCGGCCGGGGCGACCAGCGCGGCTTGCAGTTGCGCGACATGCCACAGGCCCTTGGTCTCGGTGAACCGGACCGGCACGCCCGCATTGCGCAGGGCGTCGACCAGCTCGCCGCACTGCCCGTGCAGCAGCTCGTCCACATCGACCTGCACATAGGTCGGCGGCAGGCCGACCAATTCGCCGGTGAGCGGCGCGTAACCAGGATCACTGGAATCTCCGCCGCCGAGGTAGGCGGCGGCGCAGGCGCGCGACCACCGGCGGTTGATCACCAGGTCGCTGTCGCGCTCGGGAATCTGATTCGGGTCGGTCCACGGCGCGATCAGGCCGAGCGCGGCCGGCGTGTGCCCGTGCCGGGCGATCAGCCGCTGCGCGGTAGCCAGGGACAGTCCGCCGCCCGCGGAATCGCCGGCTAGGGCGATCTGGCCCGGCAGGTAGCCCGAGCTGTCCACCAGCTCCAGAAACGCCGCCTCGGCGTCGTCGAGCGCGGCCGGGAACGGGTGCTCCGGGGCCAGCCGGTAGTCGGGAACGTAGACGGTCGAACCGGTTTGGTGGGCCAGCCGGGCGGCCAGCGACCGGTGCGTGGCCGGTGAGCCGACCGCGTAACCGCCGCCGTGCAGGTAGAGCACCGCGCCGCGGGGCGACTTGGTGGCGGTGATCTTCTCGGCGGGCCTGCCGCCGAGTCGGATGTGATCGATGGTGGTGCCCGCGGGCACCAGTTGCGCTGCCGAGCCGACTTCGAGCAGCAGGCGCTGTATCCGCCACGGCGCCCGCTGGTTCAGCGTGACGCGGAAGATCGGACGCAGCACCGCTCGTGCGACGGGCAGCGGAAGATTGATGTCCCGCATAATCTTTCGAACTCGAATCAGGGTAGGAACGGACGGTTCACGACGGCGGCGATGCGCTGGTAACCGGAGG
Source organism: Nocardia colli (assembly GCF_008704205.1). Lineage (GTDB taxonomy): Bacteria > Actinomycetota > Actinomycetes > Mycobacteriales > Mycobacteriaceae > Nocardia > Nocardia colli. The sequence continues at coordinate 463,048 of NZ_VXLC01000004.1, forward strand.
CGGTGACGCGGACGAACACGTCGAGCAGCTTGGCCTCCCAGCCGATCAGCACCCGGCCGTGGCCCTTGCGCACGCCCTCGGTGACGGTCTGCGCGGCCATCTCCGGGGTGTGCATGGCCAGCTTCGCGTCGAACATCGAGGCGGCCTTCTGGCCGTCGATGCCCTCGGCCCAGGTGGCGTTGCGCGCGACTGCGGTCTTGATGCCGCCGGGATGCACGCAGGTGACCTTGACCTTGTGCTTGCCGACCAGCATCTCCTGGCGCAGCGACTCGGTGAACCCGCGCACCGCGAACTTGGCTGCGTTGTAAGCACTTTGGCCGGGGACCGCGATCAGGCCGAACAGGCTGGACACGTTGACCACGTGCCCGTCGCCGGACTCGATCAGGAACGGCAGGAACGCCTTGGTGCCGTTGACGACGCCCCAGAAGTCGACGTCCATGATCCGTTCGATGTCCTTGAACTCGGACTTGATCACGTCGCCGTGGTAAGCGATGCCTGCGTTGTTGTAGATCTGGTGCACCTTGCCGAAGTGCGCCTTCACCGCGTCCGCGTAGAGCAGCACGGCCTCGCGCTCGGCGACATTGATCCGGTCGGACTTGACCTCGGCGCCGAGCGCTTCGCAGCGGCGCACGGTCTCGGCCAGGCCCTCGGTGTCGATGTCGGACAGCGCCAGCTTCGCGCCGCGCTTGGCCAAATTCTCCGCGAGTGCGCGACCGATGCCGGAGCCGGCTCCCGTGATCACACAGACTTTGTTCTCGAAGTAAGCGTCTTTGCTCACTGGGGTGCTCCTACTTTCAAGTCGGCCGTGGCCTGGTTGGTTATTTGGTAGGCGTCCACATCGAACGACCGGGTGAGCCTACGGAATTCGAAGGTGAAGTCGGGCCACAGCGTGGTGTTGTTGCCGTGCTTGTCCAGGTACCAGCTGGCGCAGCCGCCGTTGAGCCAGACGCTCCTGCCCAGCTTGCGCTGCAGGTCCTGGTTGAACTCGTCCTGCACGTCGCGGCGCACCTCGACCGTCTGCAGGCCGAGCTTGTCCACCGTGGCGAGCGCGTCGGCGACGTAGTTCAGCTGCGATTCGATCATGTACACCATCGAGGTGTGACCGAGGCCGACGTTCGGGCCGAGCAGGAAGAACATGTTGGGGAAGTTGGCGATGGTCGCGCCCTTGTAGGCCTGCTGGCCGATCTCGTCGAAGACCTCGCTCAGCGTGCGGCCGTCGCGACCGGCGATGGTCTCGTAGGTCGGCGAGTCGGTCACGTGGAAGCCGGTAGCCACGATGAGTGCGTCGATCTCGCGTTCGGTGCCGTCCTGGGTGACGATCGAGTTCGCCCGCACCTCGGCGATGCCGTCGGTGACCACGTCCACGTTGTCCCGGCTGATCGCCGGGTAGTAGTTGTTCGAGATCAGCATGCGCTTGCAGCCGATCCGGAAGTTCGGCGTGACCTTGGCGCGCAGTTCGGGATCGGGCACCTCGGCGCGCAGCTTGGCCTTGGCGATCAGCTCGAACGCGCCCATCAGCGCGGGAAGCTTGGCCAGGCCGACCACCTGGGTCTCGCGCGCGGCGTAGATGGCCGCGCGGGAGAGTCGCTGGAAGCCGGGCACGTGCTTGAACGCGAGCCGCTCGAGCTTGGTGTACGGGCGATCCAAGCGGGGGAGCAGCCAGGGCGCGGTGCGCTGGTAGACGTCGAGGTGGGCGACCTTGCCCGCGATCGCGGGCACGATCTGGATGGACGAGGCGCCGGTGCCGATGATCGCGACCCGCTTGCCGGTCAGGTCCGCGTCGTGGTTCCAGCGGGCAGAGTGGAAGGTTTCGCCCTGGAAGTCGTTGATGCCCTTGATATCCGGCAGCGCGGGCTCGCACAGCGCGCCGACCGCGGAGACCACGGTCTCGGCGACGAAGCTGCCCTGGGTCGACTCGACCTCCCACCGGGAGGTGTCGTTGTTCCAGCGGGCACTGGTCACGTCGCAGTCGAAGATGTGCTTGTCGTAGACCCTGTACTTCTTCGCCACGCTCTGGATGTACTGCTGGATCTCGCCTTGCCGGGAGAACGAGCGCGTCCAGTCCGGGTTCAGCGCGAACGAGTACGAGTACAGGTGCGAGGGGACGTCGCAGGCCGCGCCGGGGTAGGTGTTGTCGCGCCAGGTGCCGCCGACGTCGCCGCCGCGCTCGAGCACCAGGAAGTCGTCACGACCCTGCTGGCTGAGCCGGATGGCTAGGCCGAGGCCCGAAAACCCGCTGCCGATGATGATCGTCTTGACGCGGCGGGCTTGCCGGTCGCGGACAGCTTTGTCTGTAACCTTGCGACTCATGTATCCGAGCGTAGAGGCTTATTGAGCAGCAGTCAACAGTATTGAATCACGTTCAGTAGGATGTCGGTGTGAGTATCAGTCGTTCCGGTTCGGGAGAGTCCAAGCGTGTCCGGCTCAGCCCGGACGAACGCCGCCTGCAGCTGATCACCCTCGGGGCGGAGATGCTCGGCGAGCGCGCGCTCCAGGACATCTCCGTCGACGACATCGCTAAAGAGGCGGGCATCTCCCGCGGGCTGCTGTTCCACTACTTCGCCTCGGTCGGTGAGTTCCACGAGGCGATCGCGCGGCATGTCAGCGCCGAATTCCTCACGGCCACCGCGCCGGATCGCAGCCTCGGTCTGTTCGACATGCTGCGTGACTCGGTCGAGCGTTACGTCGACTATGTCGAGGACAATCGCGCGGCTTATCACGCGATCCTGCGCGGGCCGTCGAGCTACAACCCCGGCATGGTCACCTATGTCAACGAATCTCGTAGTGCCATCGCCGAACTCGTGCTCACCGAGGTTCCGATCCCGCCGGACGACCCGGATCGTCCCCGGCTGTCGCTCGCTGTTCGCGGATGGATTGCCTTCGTGGAGGAAACGATTCTCACCTGGATGAGCGAAAAGCCCGTTACCCGTGAACAACTCATCGAGTTGCTCGTCGAATCCCTGCCGGCGCTTGCGCTCAGTCCCGCGCTGGCCGAAGCGCTGCGCGGCTGAGAGTTTCGGCTCTCGGGAACGCATGCGTTACGGGACCGACCGGTCAGCAGTTTCTTCGATGTAGAGCATTCGCCGGTCATCCTGTGCGCGAAATTGATGCGCCATGAAATAGCCGCTATTCCGATTTCCGCGGTCATGCCATTTCATCTGACGAAAAAAGCCCGCCCGCATCGGTTTTCGATGAGGGCGGGCTCTTTGCTGACCGGTGAATCGCCCCGGTCAGGTGGTTATCAGGGCAGAACCTGCGGGATGATCTGCGGTGCGACCGCGCCCAGGATCGCGCCGATCACTGCGGCGAACACCACGTAGCTGATGCCGCTGGCGATGATGCAGGCGAAGTAGCCGACGATGAAGACCAGGATGGCGGGGATGCACAGGACTGCGGCGACGCCGAGGCCCGTCATCGCGCCGGCCGCGAGGCCGTTGGCCACCGGGTCGTGGTTCTGCGCGTCCGGGTTGGTCGCGATGGGCTTCAGTTCGCCGGCGGCGACGTTCTTCAGTTCACCGGCGATCTCCGTGGTCACCTGCGGGGTGACGACCAGGGTCTTCCCGTCCGGGGAGATCTGCGGGGCCAGCGCGATCGTGTTGCCCGCGGCCGACTTCATCGACATCGGGAACTCGGTGACCTTCGCGCCGGTGGCCGATTCCACCTGCACCGCCGACGAATCCGCGGTCAGGGTGAACTTGCCGCTGTTCAGCACGGTGGAGACGGACTTCAGGTCCGCCGACGTGGTCGTCTTGTATTCGACGCCCTGCTCGGCACCGGCCGCCGACAGGCTGTCGGCCCACCGAGCCTGCTGGTCCGCGAGTTCGGTCGCGGACGCGGTGCCCGCGTTGGCGAGGCTTGCCACTACCGCGAAGGGCAGAACCACGGTGAGGATCTGGCGGCCTGCGCGCATGACAGTCTTTTGGAACATTTAGGCTTTCTCTCCCGCCCCCGATCGCTATGGAACGCCTTGTCCCCCAGACGAATCGAAGCGTTGATATTGATCGACAGGGATATTCATATCCGACGATCCCCCAGAACCAGAACTAATGTGACGAGCGCCACATTGATTCAACAAAATGCCCCCACTTCTCGGGGCTGCCGACCCCGCAAAACGATTGCTTCCACCTGGTGACAGCCACCGCGAGACCCCGAATCGAGGATTTCATATCGAGGCCAGCAGCCCCCGCCTACCCCCCGCCCCCAACAACTTTCGTCAAACCCCACCCGGCAACCCTGAAGCCCCCGCCGCCCTCACTCAATCGTTGATATCATCCGAATCATAATTAATGTTCAGATCAGCCGGCCGAGACGGCCACGGCGGTGCCGTAATTCGATCGCCTGTCCATCGATTGACCTGAATGACAGGATATTTCGTCTGCTCGACCATGCCCGACCGACGCCACAGCAGATCCTTGCCGGAGTAGACCGAGAAAGGGACGTCTGGGTAATGCTCCGACGTAAGCATGACCCACCCGTTCCCAAATCCGAGCTGCACGCACCCAGTCTTGAAAAACGCCGTGGCTTTCACCGGCGCCCCAAGAATCTGCTCGACCTCAGCCTTCGGCCAGTGAGTGATCACATGTCGATCGGGAAACCCCCTGTAAAAACGCGGCGACAACTCCGTCCCATACCCGGCAACGATCCGAAACCCCGAATCCATCGAGAGCGCGAATTCATCCGAGCCCCACTCGATACGATTACCCCGACTATCCCGCAACGGCCACAACAGCCACCGATCCTCGTATTCGATGATTTCTTGATTCATCCCTAGCCCGCCTATCGTCGATTCCTGCACGCTTCAGCGGATGGACGTCGATCGTAGCTCGGTAAGGAACTTCTTCAGAACTGTATCGAACTCGCCTATGGCGAGCCGTGTCTCGTTTATCCGCGCATCACCGGCAAGGCGCCAGATAAGTCGAGCCTCGCGGGCACCTTCGATGACGAAGACATCCCAGGCATCGAATTCACCGATTAGTGGACGAACCAGGAACGGTCGGTATTTCTTCTCGTCCGCTGCGAGTTCCTCGTCGGATTGTCCCCGGTCTTCGAACAGCGCCCGAACAATGGTGTCGACCACCTCCTGAGCGGGGACCTGCATCAAGGCATCGTCACGTCGACCATCGGCAGCTGCGAGCACGCGCTCAGCCTCGATGGCCGCGTCCCGCAGCGTGGTGTCGTCGTCGAACAGCCCGACCGGCTCGCCACCACACCACCACCGAATCCGTCCGTACAACCATTCCGCCAGGGCAGAGTCGGCGAGTTTCTCCTCGTCCAGCTCGAATTCGATCGCGAACCGACTCTTGTCACCGACGAGCATCAGCGCACCTTTCCAAGTTTTCTACGGACTTCGATCGGGATGTCTTCTGACCTGATGGTATTGCTGCCAGGAGCAGTCGTGCCATTGAAATGCGCCCCACCCGTGTTGTCGGGCGCATATCGGTAGATCTCACCGTTGCCGCCCACGCCGTACCATTTGCCATCCTTGCCTTGAATAGCCTTGTCGTAGACATCCTTCGAGTCGGCTGGTTCGATTGTTTTTCGTGGGTTGAACCCGGGTTGCCCAGGTGTATGGGCCGGATTCGGGCGGAACTCGGGTTTGTCGACGGGTTGCGCGTTGGCTCCGCTGCCATCCTGTCCGGGCTGATTGCCAGCGCCGTCATCATCGATCAGGACGCGCATGGCGATGATGGTGGCTAGGGAGGTGAGGGTGGTGGTTAGGTCGGGGACTTTGTCGAAGGATTTGATTATGCCGATGGCGCCGGCGGCGGTGGTGGCTAGGCCTACTGCTTTGAGGAGGTTGCTGCCCTGGTAGACGGTGCGGATGGTGTTGACGGTGTTGGTGACTATGACGCCGACGCCGCCTGCGCCGGCGGCCGCGCTGCTGCCGAAGGTGAAGAAGGCGGCGGCTGCGGCGGCGACCACGGTGAGGCCGATCGCCCATTCGGCCTGGGTGATCGAGGATTCGAAGTTGCGGCGCACATCGACTGTGCCGGTGTGGTATTCGGCGACGGGGACGGCCAGGTTCTGGGACGCGGCGGCGACCTGGGTTGCGCCGTTGCGCAATGTTTCGAGGTGGCCGAGGATCGGCGGCAGATTCGTTTTGTCATCGATGCTGTCGAATAAGCCGATGATGGTGGTGATTTGGGCGGCCGCACCGGTGACCGTCTGATGATTGGCGAAGGTGCTCCAGGTGGACGACGCTGTCGCGAGCTTCGCGATATCACCGTTGGGTAGCTTGCCGAACTGTTTCAGGATTTGCGCGATCAGGGCGTCGAAGAGTTCCTGGATACCGCCGTGGTGTTCGATGCCGATCCCGTTGTTGCGCACCGACGTCGGGATGGTGACCTGGTATTTCGACACCTCGTGAACATCGGGCAGATCGGGCAGTGGATTGCTCTTGTTGTTCTTGCCGTAGTTGTATCCGGTCGCGTACAGCACATAACCGAAGTTGGTGAGGGCGTCCGCGAGGTCGGTGCACGACTGCATCGTGTCGCGCGCGGCGGTGTCGTACTTCTCGCCCCACTCTTTGCAGCCGGGCGCGTCCCCGGCCATGCCCGCGCATTCGCCTTTGACGGCGTCGTGCACCGGTTTGTCCGCGCGGCGGAGATCGGCGGCGAGGTCATGGCACTTCTTGGCGGCGTCGTAATAGATCTGCCAGTCGATGCGCACGGCTCAACCCCCTTGCAGCATCTTGCTGTTGAGTTCGATCGCCCGGGTGTAGCGCGCATGCGCTTGTTTCGCCGCGTCGCTCATCTCGCGCACGCCCTCGACGAATTCGCGTGCACCAGTGGCCCATTGGCGGTGGGCGTCCGCATAAGCCTGGGCGGCAACGCTTTCCCAGCCGGTGTCGTGCAAGGCGGCCACGCGGTCGTCGATCTCGTCGAGATGGTCGGCGACGAAACCGGCCAGCCCGGAAAGGCGGGAGACGATCTGGTCGAGGTGCTCGAGGTCGACCGAGAATTCCGAGCTCACGGCAGATCCAGGGTGGAGGTCTGCAGCGCGGCGGCATTGTCCGAATCACGGGCTTGATACGTGTCGGCGGTGACGCCGAGCTTCTCCGCCATGCCGGTCAAGGCCGACATGATCTGCACGCCACCATCGCGGACATCGGTCCAGCCGTTGGCGAACTCGGTGGCCGAGTCCCCGGTCCAGCTCCCATTGGTCAGCGCGTCCACGTCTTTCGCGGCGGAATCCAGCGCCGAACGCAGCGCCTCGGCCAGCTCGTAGACGTATTTGCCGACATCGCGAACCTGCTCGGGAACGACCGAAACCTGCTGGCCGGGTGTTACCGGCGTACCCCCGTCGCTCATGCTGGCGAAGTTTACTGACCGCACCCACCAGTGTCGATGTGGATAAACGCCGAACGCCGGGTCGACTCCGCGCGAAAGGCGGAGCCGACCCGGCGTCCGGGTGGGGCTACTTAGTTGGTCGGCTCGAAAGCTTCGGCGACGATCTCCGCCTGTTCCACCGCGTGCACCTTGCTCGAACCCGAAGAGGGCGCGGACATGGCGCGGCGGGAGATGCGGCGCAGTTTGCCGAGGCGATCGGGGAGGACCTCGGGGAGGTTGAGGCCGAAGAAGGGCCAGGCGCCCTGGTTGGCCGGTTCCTCCTGGACCCACGCGATGTCGGTCGCGTTGGGGTAGCGGTCGAGCGACTCGTTCAGGCGGTAGGTGGGCAGCGGGTAGAGCTGCTCGATCCGCACGATCGCGACGTCTTCACGCTTCTGCTTGGCCTTTTCGGCGGCCAGCTCGTAGTAGAGCTTTCCGCTGGTGAGCAGGACCCGCTTGACCTTGCTGCGGTCGCCGACGCCCTGCTCGTAGGACGGCTCGTCGAACACCGAGCGGAACTTGCTCTCGGTGAAGTCCTTCAGATCCGACACGACGGCCTTGTTGCGCAGCATCGACTTCGGGGTGAAGACGATCATCGGGCGGCGGATGCCGTCCAGCGCGTGGCGGCGCAGCAGGTGGAAGTAGTTCGCCGGGGTGGACGGCACGGCGACCGTCATCGAGCCCTCGGCACACAGCTGCAGGAACCGCTCGATGCGACCGGAGGTGTGGTCCGGACCCTGACCCTCGTGGCCGTGCGGCAGCAGCAGCACGACGTCGGAGAGCTGACCCCACTTGGCCTCACCGGAGGAGATGAACTCGTCGATGATGGACTGCGCGCCGTTGACGAAGTCGCCGAACTGCGCCTCCCACAGCACGAGCGCGTTCTCGTTGCCCAGCGAGTAGCCGTATTCGAAGCCGACGGCGGCGTACTCGCTCAGCGCGGAGTCGTGCACCGCGAACCAGCCCGGGTCCTTGCTGCCGATGTTGTGCAGCGGGGTGTATTCCTCGCCCGTCTTGCGGTCGATGATCACCGAGTGCCGCTGGGTGAAGGTGCCGCGCCGGGAGTCCTGACCGGTCAGGCGCACCGCGCGACCCTCGTCGATCAGCGTGCCGAAGGCCAGCAGCTCGGCGAAGGCCCAGTCGACCTTGCCCTCGTAGGCCATCTCGCGACGCTTCTCCAGCACCGGCTTCACCCGCGGGTGCACGTTGAATCCGTCGGGCACGTTCAGGAACGCGTCGCCGATGCGCTGCAGGATGGTCTTGTCCACGGCCGTCTGCACGGTGGTCGGCACGCGCTGGTCGTCCTCGACCGACTCGCTCGGCTCCGGGGTGTACTTCTCCAGCTCGCGGACCTCGTTGAACACCCGCTCCAGCTGACCCTGGTAGTCGCGCAGCGCGTCCTCGGCCTCTTTCAGCGAGATGTCGCCACGGCCGATCAGGCTCTCGGTATAGGCCTTACGCACCGAACGCTTGGTGTCGATCACGTCGTACATGGCCGGCTGGGTCATCGACGGGTCGTCGCCCTCGTTGTGGCCACGGCGGCGGTAGCAGACCATGTCGATCACGACGTCCTTGCGGAACTTCTGCCGGAAGTCGACCGCGAGGCGGGCCACCCAGTCGCAGGCTTCCGGGTCGTCGCCGTTCACGTGGAAGATCGGCGCGCCGATGAACTTCGCGATGTCCGTGGAGTATTCGGTCGAGCGGCTGTTCTCCGGCGCCGTGGTGAAGCCGATCTGGTTGTTCACCACGATGTGGATGGTGCCGCCGACGCGGTAGCCGCGCAGGCCGGACAGGTTCAGTGTCTCGGCCACCACACCCTGACCCGCGAACGCGGCGTCACCGTGCAGCATCAACGGCATGACGGAGTAACCCTCCGGGCCGTCGCCCTTGTCCAGCAGGTCCTGCTTGGCCCGGACCAGACCCTCGAGCACCGGGTCGACCGCCTCCAGGTGCGAGGGGTTGGCGGTGAGCGAGACCTCGATCTCGTTGTCGCCGAACATCTGCAGGTAGGTGCCGTGCGCGCCGAGGTGGTACTTCACGTCGCCGGAGCCGTGCGCCCCGGCCGGGTTCATGTTGCCCTCGAACTCGGTGAAGATCTTCGAGTACGGCTTGCCGACGATGTTGGCCAGCACGTTCAGCCGGCCGCGGTGCGGCATGCCGATGATGACCTCGTCGAGCGAGTGCTCGGCGCACTGGTCGATGGTCGCGTCCATCATCGGGATGACGGCCTCGGCGCCCTCGAGCGAGAAGCGCTTCTGCCCGACGTACTTGGTCTGCAGGAAGGTCTCGAAGGCCTCCGCCGCGTTCAGCCGGTTCAGGATGTACTTCTGCTGCGCGACAGTCGGTTTGACGTGCTTCTGCTCGACCCGCTCCTGGATCCACTGCAGCTGCTCGGTTTCCAGGATGTGCGTGTATTCCACACCGACGTGGCGGCAGTAGGCGTCGCGCAGGACCGAGAGGACCTCGCGCAGCTTCATCTGCTCCTGGCCGTGGAAGCCGCCGACGTTGAACGTGCGGTCCAGGTCCCACAGGGTCAGGCCGTGCTGGGTGACGTCGAGGTCGGGGTGGCTGCGGAACTTGTCCTTGACCAGCCGCAGCGGATCGGTGTCCGCCATCAGGTGGCCGCGGTTGCGGTAGGCGGCGATCATCTCGAGCACGCGGGTGCTCTTGTCGACGCCGCGTTCGCGAATGTCCTTGCGCCAGCGCACCGGCTCGTACGGCACGCCGAGGCCGTGGAAGATCTCGTCGTAGAACTCGTCGGAGATCAGCAGCTGGTGGATGGTGCGCAGGAAGTCACCGGACTCCGCGCCCTGGATGATGCGGTGGTCGTAGGTGGAGGTGAGCGTGATCAGTTTGCCGACGCCGATATCGGCGATCCGCTCGTCGCTCATGCCCTGGAACTCGGCCGGGAACTCCATCGCGCCCGCGCCGATGATGGCGCCCTGACCCGGCATGAGCCGGGGCACCGAGTGCACGGTGCCGATGGTGCCGGGATTGGTCAGCGAGATGGTGACGCCGGCGAAGTCGTCGGCGGTCAGCTTGCCGTCGCGGGCACGACGAACGACGTCCTCGTAGGCGGTGTGGAACTGGCCGAAGGACATCGCCTCGGTGCCCTTGATCGCCGCGACGACCAGCGATCGGCTGCCGTCCTTGCCGGGCAGGTCGATGGCGAGACCGAGGTTGGTGTGCGCCGGGCTGACCGCGTTCGGCTTGCCGTCGATCTCGGCGAAGTGCCGGTTCATGTTCGGGAACGCGTTGACCGCCTTGACGATCGCGAAACCCAGCAGGTGGGTGAACGAGATCTTGCCACCGCGGGTGCGGGCCAGATGGTTGTTGATGACCAGCCGGTTGTCGATCATCAGCTTCGCCGGGATGGCGCGCACGCTGGTCGCGGTCGGGATGGTCAGCGAGAGGGCCATGTTCTTGGCCACCGCGGCGGCAGCGCCGCGCAGCACCTTGGCCTCGTCGGCCGCGGCGGCCGGCTTCGGGGCGCCGGAGGTGGGCGCCGCGTTGGAGGTCGGCGCCGGGGTGGTCTGCGGTGTGCGCGCGGTGGCCTTCGCCGGCGCCTGCGCGGGGGCGGCGGGCTTGGCCGGTGCGGGCGCGGCGGCCTTGGGCGCCGCGTTCGCCTTGGGGGCCGAGTTCACCGACGCGGGTGCCGGAGCCGGGGTCGGCGCCTGCGCGGGAGCGGCCGCGGCCGGAGCGGCCGAGCTGTTACCGGAATCACCCGTGGCTTCGGGCGTGTAATCGGCGAGGAACTCGTGCCAACTCTCATCGACCGAAGATGGATCTTGCTTGAACTTCTGATACATCTCATCGACTAGCCACTGGTTCTGTCCGAACTGGGAAGTTGAGCTGCTCACAGCAGGTGTTCGCCTCATTTCGTTCTTCGCGCTGCGACGTTTGTGACGTGCCCGGCACGGGGATCAGCGGAATCGCGCCGATGCGCCCTATCTGAGGATAGGCCCAGCAGCAAACCGACGGAGCGACTGACCACCCGACAAACCTCACCTCATAGAAGACGACTTGTCCGTAACCAAGAATATTCCCCCGGTCTCACGTGCCGCCGACCACAGTGCGGCATACGGTCCAGCCGCGGCGAGCAGCTCGGCGTGGGTCCCGATTTCCGCGATCCGGCCGTGCTCGACGACGGCGATCCGATCGGCCCGTGCGGCCGTACCGAGCCGGTGTGCGACGAGGACGGTGGTCCGGCCACGGGTCAGCGATCGACTCGCGGCAAGCACCGAGGCCTCGGCGTCCGGGTCGAGGGTAGCCGTGGCTTCGTCCAGCAGGAGTAGATCGGGGCGCACGAGCTCGGCACGGGCTAGCGCGATCAGCTGCCGCTGACCCGCGGACAGGCCGCGCCCGCGCTCGCCGACCGGCTGCCGCATGCCGTGCGGGAGGGCGGCGATCATCTCGCTCGCACCGACGGCAGCTGCGGCTTCGGCGATATCTGCCTCGGTCGCGGACGGCTTCCCGAAGGCGATATTGCTCGCGACATCACCGCTGAAGAGGTGTGCCTCCTGCGGGACGATGCCGAGCCGGGCGCGATAGTCGGTGAGACGGTAATCACGGATATCGGTGTCGTCGACCAGGATCGCGCCGGTGCCGTCGGCCGGGAGATCGTAGAGGCGGGCCAGCAACTTGACGATGGTGGACTTGCCCGCGCCGGTGGGGCCGACGAGGGCGAGGGTGCTGCCCGCGGGAATGGTCAGCGAGACGTCGTCCAGGGCGAGTGCTTCGACGCCGGGGTAGTGGAAGCGCACGTTGTCGAAGACGACCTCGCCGTGCAGCCGCTGCTCGATCGGCACCGAGTCGGCGCGATCGATCGCGATCGCCGATGGCGTGCGCAACAGTTCGCCGATCCGGCGCAGTCCGACCCGCGCCTGCTGATATCCGTCGAACACCTGCGACAGCGCGAGCACCGGCATGAACAACAGATCCAGATACAGCACGAAAGCGATCAGCGTGCCCGCCGTCGTCGTGCCGGCCGCCACCTCGCGCGCGCCGACGAAGATCACCGCGGCCAGCGACACACCCGACCACGCGGTGACGAACGGGAAGTACAGCGCGATCGAAGCCTGCGCGCGCATCCGGCTGCGCCGGTATCGATCGGAGTATTCGGCGAACCGCCGGGCCGCGACCGGCTCGTGCCGATTGGCCTGCACCGCACGCAGTCCGGCGACGTTCTCCTGGAAGTCGGCGTTCACCGTGGAAACGTTCTCCCGGGACACCGTGTACGCCGTGGACGCGAACCGGCGGAACAGCGCGGTCGCCACGAATAGCGGCGGCAGCGTGGCCAGCACCACCAGCGCCAGCGACAGGTCGATCACCAGCAGCGCGACCGCGATCCCGACGAAGGTGAGCGCGCCGATCAATGTGGTCGCCAGCCCGGTCTGCATGAACGTGGACAGCGAGTCCAGGTCGGTCGTCATCCGGGTCATGATCCGGCCGGACAGTTCCCGCTCGTAGTAGTCGAGCCCGAGCCGTTGCAGGTGCGCATAGCTGCGGATGCGCAGGCCGTAGAGCACCCGTTCGCCGGTTCGCGCGGTGATCAGCGTGTTCGCCGCGCCGACCAGCCAGCCCGCGGCGACCAGCAGCAGACCGAGCACGGCGGCCACACCCAGCGCACCGGCATCGTCCCCGCTGACCCCGCTGTCGATGGCGAACCGCACGATCGGCGGGAAGGCCACCCCGACCAGCGCGTCCAGCAGCAGCAACGCGATCGCGGCGAACACCAGCCCGCGGACCGGCCGCAACAACCTGGTCAGCCGGAACTCGGGATCGGGCTGCCGCATCTGCTGCTCATCGATGCTCGGCTGTTCGGTGGCGGGCGGCAGCAGCGCGATATTCCGGCGCAGCTCAGGCGTTTCGGTGAGATCGGCGGCCGCGGCCGCGAAGGTGCGGCCCGCACTGCCGTTGGCGGCGGTGGTGGGAATCGCGGCGGTCGCGCCGTGCGTGGGCAGGTGCGCGCTCTGCGGTGCGGGCAGCCGGATCACCCGATCGGCATGCGCGAGCGTCGATTCCCGGTGCGCCAGGATCAAGGTGGTGCGCCCGGCCTGATCGGGCAGCGTGCCGAAGATCGCGGCCTCGGTGATCGCGTCGACCGCGGAGGTCGCGTCGTCCAGCACGAGAATGCGCGGCTGCGCCAGCAGTGCTCGGGCCAGCGCGATGCGCTGGCGTTGCCCGCCGGACAGCGTGAGCCCGCGTTCGCCGACGACCGTGTCGTAGCCGTCGGGGAGTTCGCTGATGAAGTCGTCGGCCGCGGCGGAGGTCGCGGCGTGCCGGATCTCGGCGTCGGTCGCCTCCGGCCGGCCGATGGCGATATTGGCCGCGATGGTGTCGGAGAACAGGAACGGGTCGTCGAACACCACCCCGATGGCGCTGCGCAGCTCGGCGGCACGCAGATCCTCGAGATCGACTCGATCGTCGTCGTTGCCGAACAAGCGAATATGGCCCGAGTTCGGCGCATAGAACCGGGGGAGCAGCAGCGAGAGCGTCGTCTTCCCGGAACCGGCCGGCCCGATGATCGCGACGGTCTCACCGGGCCGCACGGTCAGGTCCAGCTCCCGCAGCACCGGCTGCTCCGGGTCGAATCCGAAAGTCACCGCGTCGATTTCGATGCCGAGCGGGCCCGAGGGCAGCGGCGTCGGCTCGGGCGGGTCGGTGACGATCGGCGACGTATCGATCACCTGGTACACCCGCTCGGCCGCGGCGCGGGTCAGCTGCGCGAGTACCAGCGCGCCGGCCATGATCCGCGCGGTCCCGGTCATCGTCGCGACATAGGCCGCGAACGCGACGAAGGTGCCGATCCCGATCGTCCCGTGCAACGCGAGCAATCCGCCGAGCACGATCACCCCGACCATGCCGAGCTGCGGAATCGCGGCCACCGTCGGCGCGAACCGGGAGTCGACCGCGGCCGCCCGCATTCGCTCGGAATAGAGCGTGCGACTGTGCTTTTCGAGCACGTCGACCATCCGGGCCTCCTGCCCGAACCCCTTCACCACGCGTACGCCGGTGACGGTCTCCTCGACGTGCTGCGCAACATCGGCGGCCCGCTGCTGCGCGGACCAGGTGGCCGCGTACAGCTTCGGCCGGACCCGATAGACCACCACCGCGATCGCGGGCACGACCAGCAGGGCCAGCACCGCGAGCGGCGGCGACAGCCACAGCATCACCGCCGCGGCGAGCAGGAACTCCAGCACCGCCATGCTCGACAACGGGACCATCGCCAGCAGCCCCTGCACCAATTGCAGATCGGTGATCGATCGCGACACCACCTGCCCGGTCCGGATCGCGTCCTGCCCGGCACCATCTAGGCGTTGCAGCGAGCCGAGCAGATCCACCCGCAACGAATGCTGCACGTCCAACGACAACTTGCCGGCGAGCAGCCGCCGCCCGAACCCGGCCGCGAACCTGCCGAGCGCCAGCAACAGCAGCAGCCCGGCGACCACACCGATCACCGCGGTCTCACCGGTGCCCGCGGCATCGACGGCGCGTTTGGTCAGCAGCGGTCCGGCGATCTCTACCGCCGCACCCGCCAGCACGGCCGCCCCTAGACCCGCCAGCGTGCCCCGGTGCGACCGGCTTTCGGCCCACAGCCGGCGAATCCAGCCAGGACCGTCCGGGTCGCGCTCAGCGGACTCGGTGTGTGCACTCGCTTCGACAACCCCGCCCATAACCATCCACGGTAACGACGCTCACCGACACGTCTTTTGTTCCCGTGCTGCGCCGGCTCAGAGGTCGAGGCGGCGCAGGTTCCACCAGCCCGCGCCCCCGATGCCGATGGTCCACAGCAACAGGACCACGACCGCGGCGGGCGTGGGGGCGAGGAAGTCGCTGTCGGGGTAGGAGCCGACGGCGATGGTGCTGATCGTGGCGGACCCGGGGAACAGGGTGACGAAGCCGGTCGCGCCGACACCGTTGGCGATCAGCCAGAGCAACGGCTCGGCGATGACCAGCCAGCCGAGCACGACCGCGATGGCCTTCGACGACGAACGCAGCAGCAGGCCGAGCCCGGCGCCGATCACCGACCAGCAGACCGCGGCGAGCAGTCCGCCGCCGAGCACCGCGGCCAGTTCCAGGTCGAGGTCGAATTTGCCGCGCCCGAAAGCAATGAGCGTCACGACCGCGACCACCTCGACCGCGAGCGCGACAGCCAGCGCGAACACGCCGGTTACCAACAGCTTCGCGGCGGTGAGCCGATCGCGGTCCGCGGTGAACAGCGCGGTCACCGGCATGCTCTGGTGCCGGTACTCGCCGCCGCTGCCGACCGCGCCGAACACGGCCGCGGCCAGCACTACCACCGCGATACCGACGTAGAGCCCGATCGTCGCGGTACCGGTGACCGGTTCGCTCCGCGGATCGGCCTTGCCCGCCAGCAGCCCGCTGGCCACGCTCGCGAGCAACGCGACCACCAGCGGCACGCCCGCGAGGATCCGGCTCAGCGGCAGCGTGCTGACCTTGCGGACCTCGGAGTTGATGGACGGCACCAGGTCCGGGGGCACAATCGTGATCATCGTGGAATTCCGTAGGGCGTCGGCGTCGGATGATGGGCGGCCCCGGACAGACCGGGGTAGGGCGAGACCGCCGGACCCTGCGGCTTGGTCAGCGACGCGAGCACCCGGTCGGGATGGATCAGGTCGGGGATGATGCTGTCCAGCCGCACCTGCGCCGTCGTCGCCGCGTTCCGGATATCGGTCTCGGTCGCCTCGGCCACCGCGAGCCGTCCGTCCGGCCGGATCACCGCGTCGGTGAACCCGCGTGCGGCCAGCGTGGTGGCCAGCGCGATCGGCGTGGACGCCGCGACGACCAGTCGATCGGGATGGCTGCGCCGCAACCGCGCCGGAGTGCCCTGATAGACCACCGCACCCTCGCTCAGCACGATCACACTGTCCGCCCCCGGCAGCACCGCGGCGAGGCTCTCGCTGGTCACCAGCGCGCTGCCGCCGCGCTTGGCGTGCCTGCGCAGAAAGTCTTGCAGCCAGCCACGTTCCGCGGCTTCCAGGCCGTCCATCGGCTCGTCCAGGATCAGCAGCGGCGGATCGCCGAGCACGGCCGTCGCCAACGCCAGCCGGGTCTGCTGACCGGCCGACAGCGCGCTGCCCTTCGAGCCGGCTTCCTCGCCGAGCCCGACCAGGTCGAGTACCTCCTCGACGCGCCCATCCGACACACCGACCGCCGCGGCATACACCCGCAGATGGTCGCGCGCGGTCCGGGCGGGGTGCAGTCCGCGCGGCGCGAGCACGCCGCCGACGACCCGCGCCGAGCTGATGTCCCGATCGGCGTCGCCGCGCGCCCGATTCGATCCGGGCCCGCCGACCGCGGCGGTCCCCGAGGTCGGCACGAGCAGCCCGAGCAACGTCCGCGCGATGGTGCTCTTGCCCGCGCCGCGCGGCCCGACCAGGGCTGCGGTGCTCCCGGACGCGACGGTGAAACTCACGTTCTCGACGGCGGAAACCAGACCGTAGCGCTTGGTCAGGCCGCGGACGGAGAAGGCGAGCGACGGCACCGCGTTCACTGTGGCTTGGTCGGCGATTGCGGCTTCGTCGGGTCGATCGCGGTGAGCGGATCGGCGTCGACGATGAGGTGCCGGTCGGCCGGCCAGACCACCGGCGGGGGACCGAAGGCCTCGCGCGCGTTCTTGATCGTGGTCTTGCCCATCGCCCGGTTGCCCACGCCGCCGATCACCGCGCCGATGCCCGCCGGCACGACCTTGCCCGCCATCAGGGCGGCGCGCCGGGTGATGAAGCGGACGATGAATCGCTTGAGCAGCGAGTCGTTCATCGAGGAGAGCCCGGGGATCCGGTTGGCGAACACCGTGCCCCAGTTCTTCGCCGAGGTGCCGACGGTCTTCTGCACGATGTCCATGCCGCCCTCGCCGAGCACGACGGCCAGCACCAGCGCCCGGCGCTGCTCCTTGTCCTCCGGCGAGATGCCGTGCACCGCGGCCACCGCGAGGGTGAACACGGCCGAGGCCTCCATGAAGAAGGTGGTCTCCGCGCTGACCGCGGCGATCGCCGCGACCGTGCCGACGCCGGGCACCGCCGCCGTCGCGCCGACCGCGCCGCCGCTGCCGGTCACCGCGAGCAAGTACTGGTTCTCCAGCCGCTCGATGATCTGCGCGGGACTTTCCGACGGGTGGGAACGCCGGATCCGATCGACATACTTGGCGACCGCGGGCCCTTGCAGGCGAGACCCGGTATCGAGTAGCTGGACCACCGTCTTCTCGAACGCGCCTTTGAACATCGGCGGCACCCTCCTCTTCGGTCTGCTGAGTGAACTGTATGGCACCAGCCGCAATCAGCTCGTCATGACAACGATGTACCCAGCCTGATCGGTTCCATCAGTCCGGTTGGCGCAGCGCGGGCACTCGTTCGGCCAGCGCCGGCGGCGGGGGCGGGGTGCCGTCGCCGAACGGGCGGCCGCCCAACGCTTCCCGGCCGTGCGGGGTCAGCCAGTTCTCCAGGTCCGGCCCCTTGGGCACGATTCCGGTGGGATTGATGTCGCGGTGCACCACGTAGTAGTGCTCCTTGATCTGCCCGAAATCGGTCGTGTCGCCGAAACCCGGTGTCTGGTAGAGGTCACGCGCGTACGCCCACAGCACCGGCATCTCGCTCAGCTTGGACCGGTTGCACTTGAAGTGGCCGTGATAGACCGGGTCGAACCGGGCCAGCGTGGTGAACAGCCGGACATCGGCCTCGGTGATCGTGTCGCCGACCAGATAGCGTTGCGTCGCAAGGCGTTCCGTGAGCCAGTCCAGCCGGTTGAACAGCCGATCGTAGGCGGCCTCGTAGGCGTCCTGGGAGCCGGCGAAACCGCAGCGGTAGACGCCGTTGTTGACGTCGCGGAACACCGCGAGGTTCACCTCGTCGATCTCCGCGCGCAGCGCCTCCGGATACAGCTGCGGCGCGCCCGCGCGCTGGAACTCGGTCCACTCGGTGGAGAAGTCCAGGGTGATCTGCGCGTAATCGTTGGTCACCACCTGCCCGGTCGGCACGTCCACCACCGCGGGCACCGTGATGCCGCGCGGATAGTCCGGGAACCGGGCCAGATACGCGTCGCGCAGCCGGGGGATGCCGAGCACCGGGTCGACGCCGCCGGGATCGAGATCGAAGGTCCAGCTGAGCTTGTCGTGCGTCGGTCCGCACAACCCCAGCGACAGCACCCCCTCCAGCCCGAGCAGGCGCCGCACGATCAGCGTGCGATTCGCCCACGGGCAGGCCCGCGCCGCGATCAACCGGTAGCGCCCCGGCTCGACGGCATAGCCATCGCGGCCGTCGGCCGTGATTCGCGTGGTGATGTAGTTCGTATCCCGCTTGAACTCGCCGGGCTCGACGTAGGAGCCGCTTTCCGCCGACTTGGTCACCTGGACAGTCTCGCAGACGTAGCACTTAGTCTGACCGGATGACCGATACGAAGGCCACTCGCCTGGAACGCGAAATCACCGACGGCGGCGCGGAGGTGGCGACGCTGACGCTCGCCCATCCGCCGCTGAACCTCTTCGACCGGGCGATGCTCGACGCGCTCATCGAGGACGTCGCCGAGCTGTCGGCCAACCCGCCGCGCGCGGTCCTGCTGCGCGCCGAGGGCAAGCTGGTTTCCGGCGGCGTGGACGTGCACGTCTTCGACGGGTTGTCGGTCGAGCAGGGCGCCGAACTGTGGCGGACCCTGTTCGCGCAGATCATCCACCCGGTCGAGGCGCTGCCGTGCCCGGTGGTGTTCGCCGCGCACGGCCTCACCCTGACCGCCGCGTTCGAGATCGCGCTGGCCTGCGACATCATCCTGGCCGCGCCCAAGGCGAAGTTCGGCCTGGTGGAGACCGTGGTCGGGCTGACGCCGTCGATGGGCGGGCCGCAGCGACTCGCCGAACGCGCCGGCTCGGGCCGGGCGCGCGAATTCGTGATGACCGGCGACCTGTACGCCGCGGCGACCATGGCGGACTGGGGCGTGGTCAACGCGATCCACGACGACGTCGACACGGCGGCAAGGGAATTGGCGCACCGCCTGGCGAACGGCCCGACGCGGGCGCACGCCGCGACCAAGCAGATCATCGAGGCGTGGCGTTCCGGCGGTGTCGCACACGCGGATTCGGTGACGCCCGAGGTGTCCGGCGCGCTGTTCGACACCGCCGACCTGAAAGGCGCGGTGCGCAGCTTCCTCGAGGTCGGTCCGGGGAAGGCGACTTACACCGGGCGGTGACAGACCGGACACGTTCGTCGCCTCTCCCGGCTAAAATGTGACTCGCGTCATATAGTCGCAGGGCCTGCTGACTCGAGGCGCGCGGAGGACGAATGTCGCAGTTGCTCGTCGAATACCCCCTGACCCGCCCGTATGCCAGTGCTAACCCGCTGGCGCGCGCGGCCGACGGCGTGCTGCGCTACGGCAACCTCACCCCGGCGCTCACCGAGTTACTCGATCTACAGGTGCACGCCTTCTCCCAGCGCGAGGCCGTGGTCGAGATCGGCGGCCCGCGGCTGACCTATCGGGAGCTGTGGCATTCCGCCTCGCGCATCGCGGGCGGATTGCAGGAGCACGGCATCGGTTACGGCGATCGGGTCGCCGTGCACATGCCCACCGGTGTCCGCTGGGTACAGGCGTTTCTCGGCGCGCTGCTCAGCGGCGCGGTGCCGGTGCTGGTGCACGACGGCCTGCCGGACGCGGTGGCCGAGCGGGTGATCGCCGACAGCAGTGCGGATTTCGTGCTCGGCCGGGAGATCGCGCGCGGCGCCGACCTGCCCGACGGTGCGGCGTTCATCGATGACGGTGCGGCCCTGGGTGATCTGGCGTTGCTCAGCTACACCAGCGGGACTCAGCTCAGCGCGACCACCGCGCCCAAGGGCGTGGAGCTGACCAACGAAAACCTCTTGTCGGCAATACGTTCGGTGGTCTCGGCGCTCGATCTGCCGACCGACGGGCTGCGCAACCTGGTGCTGCTGCCGCTCGCCCATGCCAGCGGCTGTGTCGATCAGCTGCTGCCGACCTTCGCCGTCGGCGGCACCGTCGTGCTGGCCCGGGACAACCGGGGACTCGCGGAAGCCATTGTGGCCGAACGGATCGACATGGTCTCGGCGACGCCGCGGATCTTCGCCGGACTGCTGCCCGAACTGGCCGCGCTGCGCGCCGACGGCGTGCGCACCGAGGACATCGCCCGGATCAGCAAGGCCGGGCACCGCGGCGAGCGCGCCGCCACGCCCGCCACTCCCGCCGACCTGGCCGCCGAATTGCGGGACATGTTCCCGGCCGCACGGCAATGGTCCATCTGGGGCGCCACCGAAACCAGCGGCATCGGCCTCGCCGTCGACGACGCGGAACCGGCGGCCGACGCCGACACCGTGCTCGGATTCCCGTTCGGCGGTACGGAATTGGCGCTGTGGGGCCCGCAGGCGCAGGCCGGTCACGGCGAACTGCTGTGCCGCGGCCCGAACGTCTGCCCGCGCTACTGGAACGACCCGACCACCACCGCCGCCCGCTTCACCGGAACCTGGTTCCACACCGGCGATCAGGTCACCATCGATGCCGACGGCCTGGTCCGCCGCGGTCCGGCTCAGGACGAATGATGCTGTCTCACTCCAGCATCCGCTCGCGCAGCCGGGCCCGCAGCTCCGGGGTGATCCCGGCGGCCGTCAGATAGGTGCCGACGTCACCGTGCAACTCGTGCATCGATGCGGTGGCGGTGCTGAGGTATTCCTCGCGCACGCCGAGCAGGTCGATCGAAAGTTCCTCGCCGCCCAGCAGTTTCGTCGTCATCATGGCGCGCAACGCCGGGACGGCGCCGTTGCTCTCCAGATAGTCGGCGCGCACGTCGGCCTCGGACACCCCGACCGCGCGCAGCAGCGTGGCGATGGCCCAGCCGGTGCGGTCCTTGCCCGCCGCGCAGTGCACCAGCACCGCGCCGTCGCCACGCGCGATCGACTCCGCGAGCGCGGCGATCGCGGCGTGCGCCTCGGGCAGCGCGGGGAACATCCGGTAGACCTCGAGCATGTGGGTGAACGCGCCCTGCGCGTCGGTGTGGTGCGGCGGCGCCTCGGCCATCCGCGCGTCGAACGGGGTGACGTTCACCCGGACGCCCTCGGGCACCCGGTCGTGGCCGATGTGGTCGATCTCGCGTTCGCCGCGCAGGTCGTGCACGTCGCTGACCCGCAGGGTGCGCAGGGCGGCCAGGCCCGCCTCGTCGAGGCCGGTCAGCTGCGCCGAGCGCAGCAGCACGCCGGGGCGGATCTTCGCGCCGTCGTCGGTGCGCAGTCCACCCAGGTCGCGGAAGTTGAAGGTGCCGGAGATGAAGTACTGGTCGGCTGGCGGCGAGAGAGTCACCGACCAAGGCTATCCGGCCGTCGGCATCGAGCGGGTGTCGTTCATGGATCGAACCGCACACCGGTAGGTGACCGATTTGCGCGGTTCACCTGTGTGATCGGCCACAGGATTCGGGGTGCCTTCGAGCCCGCCCGTACAGTGGACAACGGTCTGCTTATCGGCCGGGCAGGGCTGAGAGTGACCCCGAGGGAGGGAAATCCGGACAGGGCGGAGTGGTACCCCCACTATTCCGTTTGGGTAACAAAACATTCTTTCAGTCTGGAATTACCCACTGAACCTGTTCTCAAACCCCGGAAACCCTCTACCATTGATGAACGTTGGACCGGGCAGCCTGGGATTTCCAGCGAATTGCCCGCCATGTTCGACGAGTCGCGCCGACGAGGGTGCGCGAGATCTTTTCGCCGAGGGAGTCGTCGTTGAGCGTACGAGGAGACACCGCAGTGGTTCGGCTGCGGCCGACCATCTGCGAGGCCGTCGAAAAGGCGGCCGCGTCACTGGACCATGGAGGTGTGCGCGCGCTACGGGTGCTACTGCATGCCGGCGTGAGCGCGTATTGGCCGCTGGTCAAGGCCGCGCCGGCCAAGCAGGTCCAGGCCTACGAGGCGACGGTGCAGACCCTGCGCGAGCGGTGGGCAGTGCAGACCGACTGCATAGCCGACCCGGCCGCGTCCGCCGTCTATCGGGAGATGGACACCGAGGTCGCCGCCTTCCTACAACTCTGCGCCGATCGTTCGGGCGCGCAGTGGCTGGAGCCGGTCGAGGCCATCGCCGCCTACGCGGTCTCGGTGCTGCAAGGCACCGTGTTGCGCTGGCTGGCCGACTGCAATGACGAGACAATGCTGGTGGTGCTCGACGATCTGGTGAGCAGCCTGGCGACCAGGGCCGCCGAGATCTAGTCGGCTCAGGGGCGCGGTGACCTCGGAAAATGAGGAACCCGCAAATACTGGACGTTTGACCAGTTTGATGGTTGAGTTGTTTTTGTGAGCGAGACATCTCCCATTGCGGGGCTGCACGCGGCCACCGCCGAGCTCGACCCGCCGCTGGCCGCCCTCGATCTGACCGCTCTGCGCGCGAACGCCGCCGATCTGACGCGCCGCGCGAACGGTGTCCCGGTGCGGGTCGCCAGCAAATCCGTGCGCTGTCGCGCCATCCTCGAAACCGTGCTCGGCGACGAGCTGACCGCCGCCGGCGGCTTCGCCGGCATCATGTCCTACTCCCTGGCCGAGGCCATCTGGCTGGTCCGCCGCGGCGCCCGCGACATCCTGCTCGGCTACCCGACCGTCGACCGCGCCGGCCTGGCCGAACTCGCCGCCGACGAGACCCTGCTGCGGTCCATCACGCTGATGATCGACGATGTCGACCAGCTGACCCTCATCCGCGCCGCCGTCGGCACCGACCGGGTGCGCCCGCGGGTGTGCCTCGACGTCGACGCCTCCCTGCGCATCGGCCCGATCCACCTCGGCGTCCGCCGCTCGCCGATCCGCACGCCGGAACAGGCCGCCACTCTCGCGAGCGAGGCGCTGCGGCGCAAGTTCGACGTGGTCGGCGTGATGACCTACGAGGCGCAGATCGCCGGCATGCCGGACAGCAATGTCGCGCTGCGTCTGATGAAGCGGGCGTCCGCGGCGGAGATCACCAAGCGCCGCACGCGCGTGCTCGACGCGGTGCGGTCGGTGACCGGCAAGCTGGAGATCGTCAACAGCGGCGGCTCCGGGTCCATCGAGGTCAGCACCGCCGACCCGGACGTCACCGAGGTGACCGCGGGTTCCGGGCTGTACGTGCCCACGCTGTTCGACCACTACCGGTCCTTCACCCCAAGGCCCGCACTGTTTTTCGCGACGCCGGTGCTGCGCCGCCCGACCCCTTCCATCGCCACGGTTTTCGCGGGCGGCTACATCGCGTCCGGCCCGACCGGGGCCTCGCGCGTGCCGAAGCCGGTGTGGCCGAAGGGATTAGGCCTGATCGGCACCGAAGGCGCGGGCGAGGTGCAGACGCCGCTGACCGGTGCGTCGGAGCTGCGCATCGGCGACCGGGTCTGGTTCCGGCACGCCAAGGCGGGCGAGCTGTGTGAGCGTTTCGACACGGTGCATCTGGTCGATTCCGACGGCACCCGGACCACCGTCCCCACCTACCGCGGCGAAGGAAAGTGCTTCGGCTGAGCCGAATTTCGTCAGAGTCGCAGGAAACCGGCCAGGTCGGGCAGCTCGTCCGGCGAGGCGGGCAGGTACTCGCTCAGCAGCGGTGAGCGAATGATCACGGCCTTCCACATCGCGCGGCACAGCGCCGCGTGAATCAGCGCGCGGGACAACAGGAATGGCATCCCGTAGGGCGCGTCGGCCGGGCTGGACGTGGTCATCGAGAGCAGCACCACGGCCGCCTCCCGGCCGCGGAACCGGTCCGGCGTGCCGACGAGCACGTCCTCGATCTTGGCCCGGGCGAGCAGCGTGCGAATCCGCCCGACCTGCGCCGCGTACGGCGCGACCACGAAGATGTCGTGCGGATGCAGTCGCCTGGTCAGCGTGCCGATGGTCCAGTTCATCGTGAGCAGCGCGCGCACCCGGCGGACCACCTCGCGCGCCTCGGCCGCGGATTCGGTGGCATTGCCGTGATGCGGGACCAGGACGGTGCTCACCCCGGGCGCCTCGCCGTCGAGTTCCCGTGCGAGCGTGACGGTTTCGTTGGACCGCAGCCGTCCGTCGTAGTACAGCCGGGAGATCGGGTCGCACACCTGCGGATGCATCCGCCAGGTGCGATCCAGGAAGTAGCCGCGTTCGCCGGGCAGCGTGTGCCGCCCCTCGGCGAGCCAGCCGAGCACCGATTCGCCGACCGGCTCCGGGTGCGCGCTGTGCGTGGCCGGCGGCACCGGATCGCCGAGCAGCAACAGGTTTCGCGCGCTGACCCCGACCGCGACCGCGTCGGCCAGCGGGAAGCGCCCCGCGTCCGCGATCACCAGCAGATCGAGCGCCTCGCGCGGCACCATCTCCTCGTTTGCGAAATCCGTTGGCGTGCCGCCGAGTACGCAACCGCTGATGGCGTTGTCCAGGAAGCGGGAGAAGCGGGAGGCATCGATGACCACCCATTCGGGGGCCACCGACTCGACGTCTTTCTTCGCGACGAGCTCCGGCAGTACGCCTACCCGCACGAGCGCGTCCAGCAGGTTCTCCACCGTCGAATGCGTTTGCCCGACAATGCCGATCCGCCACTTGTGCCGGGTGACCAGGCGTTCCAGCACGCGGGCGGCGGTAGAGGTCTTGCCGGTGCCGGAGGGTCCCTGCACGGCGAGGTAGGAGTGATCGAGTTCGCGCATCGCGGCGGTGATCGCGGCGGCGTGGTCGCCGTGCACTTCGGGCAGCGCGGCGCCGTTGCGCAGGCGCGGCGGGCGGCGGGCGAGCAGGTCGAACACGGCGCCCTCGGGGATCTCCGGGAGCGCGACAAGCAGCTGCTGGGCGGCGAATTCGACCGCGGTCTCGGCGTTCCAGTCCCACGCGGGTAGGCCGGGGGCGATCGCGGTGGGTAGTTCGTCGTAGGGTTCGCAGCCGTCGGGCAGCAGTTCCTCGAGCCGGACGGTGTCGTCGAATTCGGCGTCCACCGAGCAGCCGAGCACGGTGGCGACGGCGGTGGCCCGGCGTCCGACGGCGGTGACCATTCCCGCGGCGGCGGGCCGGTCATAGAACGTGTACACGGTGGCGCCCGGCGTCAGCACGGTCGCTGGTCCCGGCCCGCCCGCACTCCAACTCGACCCGATCCGTCCGGTCAGCGTGAGATACCGGCGCATGGTCGGCCGGTCCGGACTGCGATGCCACTTGGTGTCGACGGTGCCCCACTCGGCGACCAGAACCCCTGGCGCGTCGGCCCATTCGTCGACCGGATGACTGAGCCGATCGACGTGCGCCCACCACAGCGGCTGCCGTTCCCGCCGGTGATACCCGAGCGCCGCGGCCATCATGGCGGCGGTGTGCCGCGGTTCGTCCTGCGCCGCGGCGTATTCGGCGAGCGCCGCCTCGAACGACGAGGGCCGCGACGGCGGAATCGGTTCCAGCTCGTCCGGGCCGGCCACCTGACACCAGGATCCGGCCCGCTCCAGCGTGATCGCCTGCGGGTCGATGCGCTGCTCGGCCGCCCGATCCAGGAGCCAGTCGCGCAGCCGGAGCACGGTCAGGCAATCCCGTTCAGCCGCCGGCGAATGCGCCGCACCGGGCAGCAGCCGCGCGAGCCTGCTCAACCGGTAGGACCGTTCGCCGATGATCAGCGCATTGCGCACGATCGGATACAGATCCACCAGCACGCCGTCGCACAGCAGTTCGTCCACGATCTCCTCGCCGACACCGGAACTGCCGGTGCAGTGCAGCAGCGCCGAGCGCACCGCGGAGGTGTAGTGGTAGACGTGCATGTCCGGATACATCCGCCGCCGCTGCGCGAGATAGTCGAGCACCTCCTCCAGCGCGCGCCGCTGCCCCGCCGCCTCGCTGCCCGGCTCGCCCTCGACGCCGAACGGTCCGCGGAAGGTGAGGTGCACGGTGCCCGGCCCGCCGACATCCACGGCCAGCGGCGTACGCCCGCCCCCGTCGACGGTGAGCGAGAGATCGCCGGGGGAGGGCGGGGGTAGCGCGCCGAGCGCGATCGGGTCGATCAGGCTGTGCGTCGGCCGGCCCGAATCCTCCCGGCGCAGCTGGATTTCGGCCTGGCGGCGCAGCGCGGTGAAGGTGCGCGGCGGCACGCCGCGGACGGTGTTCTCGGTGCTGACCAGTCGGTCGATGGTGCTCACGCCGGCCTCGCGGAGCCGGGCCCTGGTCGTGGTCGGCATGCCCGCTACCAGCAGCAGATCCCGCGCGGCCGCCGAGGCCGTCGTGCAGGTTCCGCAGCGTCCGCAGGCGAGGTAGCGGGGATCGCCCCACTGCACGGGTAGCAGCTCGCTGAGTTTCTCGTCCAGGATGCGTTCGACCCTGTGCCGGCGCGCCCGGTACACCGGGATCAGATCGCTGAGCGCGTACGCGGTGTTGTCCTCGCCGAGATGTAGCCGCAGCAGCGGACCGGTCAGCGATCCGCTGTGGTCCACCGCGTCGGCGCAGGCGGCGAGTTCCAGTGCGGCGCCGACCCGGTCGCCCTTGCTGTGCGCGGTGCCGTGCACCGTGTAGCGCACCCGATGACCCGCGCGCACCAGGAAATCGCCGGAGCAGTCGAAGGTTCCGTCGAAGAAGGTGGCGCCGTGGATCACGTGCACCCCGGCGCGCAGCGCCGCGACGGTCTCCGCGTGCGCGGCGGTCAACGCGGCGATCAGCGCCTGCGGGCTGTCCGAGTTGTGCTGCGGGCGTTGGATCTCCACCATCGAGCTGCCGAACCGGTCGCGGAAGTCGCTGAGCCTGCGGTCGCGCGAGTCGTCGAACCAGGTGCGCGGCTCGGGCGCCCAGTCGGCGGCGGTCTCCGGATCGGCCGCGATCGTGCCGAGTTCGGTGTCGAGGGCGCGAAGCAGCGCGAATTCACAGCGCGCCGCGCGCACGAGGTCGACGGCGGAGCAGACGACACGATCACCGAACACGAACAAACGCGGCCCTCCTGTGTCTTGCGGGACACCCGCACCCGGTCGGCGACGATGAACGGGCTGCGCAATAGTCGCCCAGAGCAGGCTGCGCCATTGTCGCTCATCACGTCTCGAGTTTTCGCGGGACACCCGCTGCCGTCGGCACTAATTACGCCCGGACGGCAACACTGTAGCTAGCGCGACTGACCTCGGGGAACCCTCCCCGGGTCAGGAGCGTGGCTTACGCCGCTCCGGTCGCTTCGCCGGCGCGCCCTCGCGGCGCGGTCCGCGGGTGAACGAACGCTGTCCGGGCGGACCCTGATCGGGGGTCAGCTGGATGAGTACGCCGCTGATCCTGGTGCGACGCAACGCTTCCAGGGTCTCCGGGGGAAGGTCCGCGGGAAGTTCGACCAGGCTGTGGTCGGGCCGGATGCTGATGTGCCCGAAGTCGCTGCGGCGCAGGCCGCCCTCGTTCGCGATGGCGCCGACGATCGCGCCGGGCACCACGCGGTGCCGCTTGCCGACGCTGATCCGGTAGGTGGCCAGCTCGGTGCCGTTGGCCCGGCTGTGCTGACCGAAACCGGAACGGTCGTCCTCACCTTCGAAGCGGCGCGGGCGATCCGGGCGTTCGCGGCGCTCGCGCACCGGCTCCGGCGGCTCGGGCTGCATCAGGAAGTTGTCGCCGTCGCGGGACAGCACGGCCAGTGCCGCCGCGATGTCGACCAGCGGAATGTCGTGCTCGCGTTCGTAATCCTCGATGAGCCTGCGGAACAGCGCCAGGTTCGACGAGGTCAGGCTCTCGGTGATGTTGTCGCCGAACTTGGCCACGCGCTGCGCGTTGACGTCGTCGACGCTGGGCAGCTGCATCTCTTCCAGCGGATGCCGGGTGGCCCGCTCGATCGACTTGAGCAGGTGGCGCTCGCGCGGCGCGACGAACAGCAGGGCCTCGCCGCTGCGCCCGGCCCGGCCGGTGCGGCCGATGCGGTGCACGTAGGACTCGGTGTCGTGCGGGATGTCGTAGTTGACCACGTGCGAGATGCGGTCCACGTCCAGGCCGCGCGCGGCCACGTCGGTGGCGACCAGGATGTCCAGCGCGCCGGACTTGAGCTGCCCGATGGTGCGCTCACGCTGGTTCTGCGCGATGTCGCCGTTGATCGCGGCGGCGGAAAAGCCCCTGGCGCGCAGCTTTTCGGCCAGCTCCTCGGTGGCCTGCTTGGTGCGCACGAAGATGATCATCGCCTCGAACGACTCGACCTCGAGCACCCTGGTCAGCGCGTCCAGCTTGCGCTGATGCGACACCTGCACCCAGCGCTGGGTGATGTTGGTGGCGGTGGAGGTCTTCGACTTGACCGTGATCTCCACCGGGTTGTTCAGGTACTGCTTGGAGATCTTGCGGATGGCCGCGGGCATCGTGGCCGAGAACAGCGCGACCTGCTTGGTCGACGGCGTGTCCTTGAGGATGCGCTCGACGTCCTCCTGGAAGCCCATTTTCAGCATTTCGTCGGCCTCGTCCAGCACCAGATACTTCAGCTGGGACAGGTCGAGCGTGCCCTTCTCCAGGTGATCGATCACCCGGCCGGGCGTGCCGACCACGACGTGCGCGCCCCGGCGCAGGCCGGACAGCTGCACGCCGTAGGCCTGGCCGCCGTAGATCGGCAGCACGTGCAGCCCGGGGATGTGCGTGGCGTAGCGGCCGAACGCCTCGGCCACCTGGATCGCGAGCTCGCGGGTCGGCGCGAGCACCAGGGCCTGCGGAAGTTTGCCGGACGTTTCGAGACCCATCAGGATCGGGATCGCGAACGCGGCGGTCTTGCCGGTGCCGGTCTGCGCGAGGCCGACCACATCGGCGCCGGTGAGCAGTGGCGGAATCGTCGCAGCCTGGATCGGCGACGGCGACTCATAGCCCACATCGGCGATGGCCGCGAGGATGCGGTCATCGATCCCGAGATCGGCGAAGGTCGGGCCGTCGGTGTCCCTGTCGTTGTCGCCAGGAACGCTGTCGACCTGATTGGTACTCATTGACCAGGAGTTTACTGCCTCGTGCTGGCTTGCCCGGCCACCGCCCCAATACGGTGAGACCTATGCAACTGGATAGCTCCGAAACGAATCAGACCACAGCACCGAACCAGCTGGACGTCGCGGTCGTCCAGTTCGCCCCCGGCACCGACCCGTCGGCCAACCTTTCCACGCTGCGCGAGCACGTCCGCGCGGCGGCCGAGCGAGGCGCGTCGGTGGTGGTCGCGCCGGAATACTCGATGTTTGCCGTCACCCGGCTCGACGCGCGCGTCGTGGCCGCCGCCGAACCTCTGACCGGGCCGTTCGTCACCGGACTCGGCGAACTCGCACGTGAATTCGGGGTCCATCTGGTGGCCGGAACGGTCGAACAGATCGCGCCGGACAGTAGCCGGATCCGCAACACCCTCGTCGTCCTCGGGCCGGACGGAGATCTCGTCACGACGTATCGGAAGGTCCATCTCTACGACGCCTTCGGACACCTCGAATCGGAGGTGATCGAGGCCGGCGCGATCGAGCCGCCGGCCACCTTCACTGTGGCGGACGTGACATTCGGATTGCAGACCTGCTTCGATCTGCGCTTCCCGGAGGGCATCCGCCGGGTGGCCGCCGCGGGCGCTCAGGTATTGGTGCTGCCGGCCCAGTGGATTCCCGGTCCGGCCAAGGTGGATCAGTGGACGACGCTGCTGCGCGCCCGGGCCATCGAGAACACCGTTTATGTGGCCGCCGCCGATCAGGCCGCGCCGCTCGGGGCGGGCGCCTCGATGATCATCGATCCGACCGGCGCCGTGCTCACCGAATTGGGCGACGAACCGGGCGTGTTGACCGCGGGCATCGACCTCGCCCGGCTGGCCGAGGTCCGCACCACCAATCCGAGCCTTGCCCTGCGCCGATTCGCGATCGCCGAACGCGGCTGACCCGGCACGCCGAGCGATCGGCGGCGGATCGGCGCAGTATCGCGAAGCGGACAGATCGGGCGACCGGTCGGCGTAGCGTTTCAGTGGATGATCTACACCGATCGGACAGCCGCCGGTCGCGCGCTCGCCACGCATCTGGACAACCTGCGCGCGACCCATCCGCTGCTGCTCGGCCTGCCCCGCGGCGGGGTACCGGTGGCCGCCGGGTTGCGCGAGATCATCGGCGGCGACCTCGACATCCTGCTGGTCCGCAAGCTCGGCGTGCCGTGGCAGCCGGAGCTGGCGATGGGCGCGATCGGCGAGGGCGGGGTCCGGGTGCTCAACTCGGATGTGTTGTCGCACATCAGGATAACGCCGCAGGAGTTCGCCGAGATCGAAGACCTCGAGCGGGTGGAGCTGGATCGCCGCCGGATGGTGTGGCGCGGCGACGCGGAATCGATCCCGCTGGACGGACGCACCGTGGTGATCGTCGACGACGGAATGGCGACCGGCGCGACCGTGGTGGTCGCCTGCCGGGTCGCCCGCCGGCATCATCCGGCCCAGGTCGTGGTCGCGATCCCGGTCTCCTCGGCCGAGGCCCTGCGCAGAGTCGCCGCGGAAGCCGATCAGATCGTCTGCCCGCTGGTGCCCGAGACCCTCGGCGGCGTCGGCACCGCCTACGAAGACTTCCACCAGCTCGAGGACGACGAGGTCACCACCCTCCTCGCCTGAGCTTCGCCGCACCACTTCTGATTTCCCGCACCTGGAATTGCATGCGATTTTCGGTGCGGGAAATCAGAAATGGTGCGTGTGTCAGACCTCGGTGATCCCCTGGCGATGGCGTTGCGCCAGTTCGGCATAGAACCCGGGGTTGAGCTGGATCCACATCTGCGCCTGGGTGCCTTCGATCGGCCGCTTCACCACGGCGGGGGAGCCCGCGGCCAGCACGCCGTCGGGGATCTCGGTGCCCGGCTGCACCAGCGAGTGTGCCGCGATCATCGATCCCGCGCCGATCTTCGCCATATCCAGCACCGTGGTTCCGTTGCCCACAATGGCTTCCGCGCCGACCGATGCGCCGTGGAACACCACGCTGTGCGCGATGGTCGCGCCCGCGCCGATCTCCATCGGCACGTCCGGCGGCACGTGCAGCACCGCGTTGTCCTGGATGTTGGCGCGTTCGCGAATGATGATCGGCGCCAGGTCCGCGCGCAGCACCGCGCCGTACCAGATCGAGGCGCCCGCTTCCACCCGCACGTCGCCGATCAGGGTCGCGGTCGGTGCGATGAACGCGGTCGGATCGACTTGCGGGCGTTTGCCTTCGAATTCATAGAGGGGCATTCGCCCACCGTAACGCCGCGGCTCACCAGCGGTCGGCGTAAGCGCCCGCCCGTTCGGCCGCGGTGACCATCGGTCGCAGCTGTGCGATGAATCCGTGTGCGGTCACCGGAATGATGTCCACATCCGTGCCGGTGCGCACCGAGTAGCGGCCGTCGTCGACCACATCGATCCAGCAGAGCACCCCGAACGGCCGCAACTCGCCGTCGCCGCGCCGAGCGGACACCACGATCTGGCCGATGCCGTCGCGCGGTTGCCGCAGCATGCGGCGGATCCGGCTGGGCACGGTCGGACCGGCGACCGGCACGGTGACCAGGTCGCGGCTGTCCTCGCCGACCCGGGCCAGCGGCGCGGTCAGTCGCGGGGTGGTGCCCGGGGTGCGCTCCGGCAGCATCGAAACGACCCGGGCGGTCAGGCTTTTCACGCTGCCGACGAACAACCGGATGTCGCCGCCGCGATCTGCGGTCGCGCCGGGACGCTGCGCGGCCACCACCGCGACATTGCCCGCCGCGGCGCCGAGCACCCGCACCGGCCGGATGCCCGCGGCCGAACCCGGCTCGGCATCCCGCTCGCCGAACACCTCGATCCGCAGTTCCGGCGCGCCGAGCACACGCAGCGTCGCCTCCAGGTCGGGGTCGAGCACCCGATCGCACCAGCTCTGTAAGGCCGGTAGTTGCGCGTCCCGCTCGTCGGTGTCGCGCGCGGACAACCGGACGGCCAGCGGATAGGGGATCCGATCACCGTCGGTGCGCGCCCAGGCCAGCGCGAACTGGTCCGGCGTCAGCGTCCAATTCACTCCAGCTCGGTCCACTCGCCGAGCACCGGCGGCGTGGTCGGATCGATGGCGCCGATCAGCTCGCCGTTGTCATCGGCCGGTTCGAGGTAGGTCGGCAGGTCGTCGAAGTGGAAGTCGTCCTCGTCCTCGTCGTCGAAGCGCGGGGCGCGCGCGTTCGCCGCGGCGCCGGCGGCGACGCTGGAGCCCTGGCGGGGTGCGTCGCCGACGGCCATCGCGCCGCCCATCAGGCCGCCCATCGCGCCCGCGCCGAGCCCGGTGACCGCGTCGCCGGTGCTGGGCGAGTTGGTCCGGCGCTCCTCGCGTTTGCGTTGTTCGTCCGGGGTGCCCGCGCCCACGGTGCCCGGGGTGCCCGGCACGCTGAGCGGCTGGGCCGTCGACGCGGTGGTGGTGCTCGGTGCCGCGGCCGCCGATGCCGGCGCGATGTGCGGGCGGGTCGCGGACGGCACCAAGGACAGTGGAGTATCCGCCGCGGCCGCGGTGACCCGGGGCGCCGCCGGTGTGGCGGGGCTTCCGGCATCGGTGACCGCGCTCGACGCGGCCACCGTCGCGGGTGGGGTTTCCGCGGGCTGCTGTTCCTTGGGCGCGGCCTGCTCGGCGGCCGGTGCGTCGGCGGCCTGCGCCTCGACCGGTTGCGTCGCGGCTGCCGGGGCTTGCGCCGGAATCTGTTGGGCGACCGGCGTTCCCGCGTCGCTCCCGGGTCCCGTGAGCTTGGCGGCCGGGCTCCCGTTCGACGCGGCCGGCGCGTCGCCGAACTGCTCGTCCAGGAACGCGGGCACGTTGTTGCCGGTCGGGATGAACACCCCGGCGTAGATGTCGTTCATCGAGCGCACGATGTCCTGCCGCGTGTGCTCGGTCGTCTTCTGGTCGACGACATTGCTGGTCGCCTGGGTCGGATCCAGCAGAGCGGCACCCAGATCGGGCGCCTTCCCGGACGGCGCGGACACCGCGGCCCGCAACGCCTCCGCCGCGTCGCCCGCCTGGCCGAGTCGCTGCGAGACCACCGCGAGCACGTCCGCGAGATCCTGGCCGGTCTGTTCGAACCCGTATACGGCCTCGACCGCCTGCTGCGCCGCGCTGCCGCGCCAGCCGTCGGCGATGTCCGCCCGAATCTCGATGTGCGCCTGCGAGATCGCCTCGGCCAGCCCGGCCGCCGCGTCGCCCCAGGCCTGCTGTCCGCCGGTGAGCACGGCGGGATTCAGCAGTTGCACCTTGTCGTGGATTTCCTGATGGGTCAGGTTGTCGAAGACCTCGACGTTCGGCGCGTACGCCGGATCGTTGTGCCTGGCGAGCAACCGTTCGGGCGTGCGTGGCAACTTACGCATGCGCCGCCCCCTCGACGTCGATCCGGCCGACGGCGGAGGCGAGCACATGGTCCGCCCGGTGGTAGGCCGCGCCCGCGGCCCGGAAGGTCAGCGCGAGTTCTCTGGCGGCTTCGGCGTATTCCCACATCCGGGTGAGCGCGCCGTGCGCCTTGTTCTCGAAGCCTGCGCGCAGCGCGTCACCGGAGGCGAAGCCGCCGAACCCGGGCAGCGACGAGGCGGCGCTGAGCGTGCGGATCTGATCCTCGATCTGATTGGCGAGTTGCTCGTAGCGGCGCGCGCAGCGTTCGTGCACCCCGTCCGCCACGAGCACGCGGTCGATCCACAGGTCCCCGTCGTTGACCGCGCTGTGTAGTCCGGCGGCACTGGCTCCCGGCGCCGCGAAAGCCGACAGATCCGGGCTCCCGACCCCGTTGGCGTTCTCGTCAGCTGGCATCTGGCGTCCCCCTTCCTCATCTCTGAGCAGGCTCAGTTCACGGGCGCCGGGCCAACCCCACGACGGCACCCTGCATCCAGTCCGCGATGTCGGCAGTGACCCGCGCGTGCACCGGCTCGTGCAGAAGATCGTGCCCGGCATCGGTGTACTCGCGTAAATCTACCGATTCGTGGCGCTGAGTCCATACCCTGACCGCATCAATCGGCGCCCGCCGGTCCTCGACGCCGTGCACCGCGAGGATCGGAAGGCCGCGCGGCAGTGGTGTTCCCAGCGCGTCGGGGGTGCCGCCGCCGAGCGCCCGCTTCGATACGCCGGACAGCACCAGACCGCGCACCGCGTCGGCCGCGATGGCCGGTCGCAGCGGATAGGCGCGTTCCAGCGCGGCGGTGCCCGCGGTCGTCTCGCGCGCCTCCGGTTCCGCCGCGCCGAACAGGCCGAGCACGGTGACCGCGCCGAGTGAATGCCCCATCAGGACCAGCGGCGGTCCCGGCTCCGTGGCGCGGACGAGATCGAACAGCATCCGCGCGTCCGCGACCAGTTCCGCCAGGGTGCCGGGGTTGCCGTGCTCGCCCTCGCTGAGGCCCTGGCCGTAGGTATCGAGCGCCCACGTCCCGATGTCGGCGGTCTTGAGTGTGCGGGCGAAGCGGTGATAGTGACCGCTGTGCTGACCGATTCCGGGGAGCAACAGCACCGTCGCGACGCTGTTTTCGACCGGCCACCGCCGATAGTGCATCCGGCCGCGCTCGCCGTCGAAAAATGGCATGCCCTGATCTTGCCAAATATTTTGTCGCTCAGGGGACTTCATGCCGACGCCGAGCGGGCGCGGCGGTCTTCGCCCCGGCCACACGCGGTGTGAGAACGGACCGCTTCTGTTCAGGTGGCTAGACTTCCAGCCGATTGCCGTGCCGTTCTGCCGAGACCCGAGGTGCCCGTTGAGAACACTCCGCCGCCCAGGTTCCTTGCTGTGCCCCGCCCTATTGGTCGCGCTGGCGTGCACCGCACCCATCGCTGCCGCGGACCCGATCGGCGCCGCACAGCCGATCGCCGCGTGCGCGCCCGCGCTCGCCGCGACCGCGGTCCCCGCCGGGGTGCCGATGCTCGACTGGTCGGAGAACGTCGGCTACGACGCGCAGGGCAACCTGTGGGTGTCCCGGCTCTACCGCAACGAGGTGCAGCGGTACGACCGTTCGGGCGCACTGACCGCGACCGTTCCCGTCGAATTCCCCGGCGCTGTGCGCAGCGGACCGGACGGACTGCTCTATGTCGTCTACGGCGACTCGCCCACCAGCGTGGTCCGGCCCGGCGGCGTCGTCCGGTTCGATCCGGCGGCCGTGAACCCGAAACCCGAGGTCTTCGTTTCCGGGTTCACGTTCCCCAATGGCGCGGCCTTCGACGAGACGGGCGATCTCTACGTCGCGTCCACGGTCGGTGTGATCCGCGTGCGCCGGGACGGGAGCATCGACCCCGCCTGGACCGGGAAGGCGGCGAAGCTCGGCGCCAATGGCATTGTCGCGCAGGGGCGCTCGCTCTATGTGACGGCGAACGGAGGTCCGCTCGGTCAGGTTCTCCGGATTTCGATCGACGACCCGAGTAGTCAAACGGTGGTCGCGAACCTCGCCTCGTCGCTGCCCGGTGTCCCGGATTTCGCCGACGATCTGCTCGTCGATGCCGACGGCATCCTGTACGCCACCACGCTTTCCGGCCAGCTGGTCCGCGTCGATCCGGTCACCGGCGCGGCCTGCGCGGTGCTGTCCGGCGAGCCGCTGACGTCGGTCGTCGCCACGCCCGGACGGCCGGACGAGCTGCTGGCCGGTACCGAGGGCGGTGCGGTCCTGCGGGTTCAGTTGCCGCGCTGAGCTTCCGGGCCGACGGCACGTTCGATCCGCGCGGATACCGTGCGCAACGCGTGGATCAGTTCCGGTGGTTCGTGCACCTCGAAGTCCACGCCGAGGGTGATCAGCCTGTGCGCCAACCACTCCGGGGAGTCGTCCCGGAGGGTGTCCAGGCGACAGGTGCGCTCGTCGATCCCGATGACGTCGCCGGGCTGGTCACCCAACCGGCCGGCGATCCGTTGCGCGGCCGCGTGAAAAGTGACCGATAGCCGGAAAGTCGTTGTGCCCCAGTTGGTTCGGTGTCCGGCGACGTACGCCGCAGGATCGGCGACGGGTAGTTCGCGTGGCGTGAAGCGCGCCGCCGTCGGCTGCGGACGTTCGATCCGATCGACCCGGTAGATGCGCCAATCGTCGCGGTCGACGTCATACCCCACGAGATACCACCGGTGCCGCGACGGTGCGAGGCCGACCGGTTCGGCATGCCGCCGCGATTCCGCGCCACCACCGTCGCGATACGTGAAACGCACCCGCTCCCTGTTGGTTACGGCCGCGGCCAGCGCCGTCAACACCTCCGGATCCACCAGCGGACCGGTGTCGGCCGGCAGCGCCAGCGCGGTGCCGAGCACCCGCACCCGGCGGCGCAGCTTCGCCGGCAGCACCTGCTCCAGCTTGGTCAGTGCCCGCACCGACGACTCCTCGATGCCCGCGACCGCGTAACCCGCCGCCGCCCGCAGCCCGACCGCGATGGCCACCGCCTCGTCGTCCTCGACCAGCAGCGGCGGCAACGCCGACCCCGCGACCAGCCGATACCCGCCCGCGGCTCCCATCGTCGCCTCGACCGGATAGCCCAGCTCACGCAGACGATCGATATCGCGGCGCACCGTCCGGTCGGTGACGCCGAGCCGTTCGGCCAGTTCGCTACCCGGCCATTCCCGTGGTGTCTGCAGCAGCGACAGCAGGCGAAGCAGCCGTGCGGGTGTGTCGTTCATGAATCCGAGGATTCCAGATAACTAGGACATAAATGGTCCTACATGGGTTCTAGCGTGGTGCATAGATCGCCAGCCCCACACGCAAGGAGCCGCACCGATGACCGACCACCGCATCGCCGTTCGCCCGTTTCGCATCGATATCGCGCAGGCGGACCTGGACGACCTGCACGACCGGCTGCGCCGCGCGCGCTGGTCACCGCAGCTGCCCGGTTCGGGCCGCGACCGTGGCGTTCCGGTCGCCTACCTGCGCGAGCTCGCCGAATACTGGCGCACCGAGTTCGACTGGCGCGCACAGGAAGCGGCGCTCAACGAGTTCCCCCAGTTCATCACCGAAATCGACGGCCTGGACGTGCATTTCGTGCACGTGCGCTCACCCGAGCCGGACGCGGTGCCGCTGATCCTGACCCACGGCTGGCCGAACACCTTCGTCGAATTCACCAAGACCATCGGCCTGCTCGCCGATCCGCGCAAGCACGGCCTCGACCCGGCGCAGGCGTTCCATGTGGTCGTGCCGTCGGTGCCCGGCTTCGCGTTCTCGGAGGCGCCGCACGAACTGGGGATGACGCCGCGTCGAGTGGCCGAGATGTGGCTCGTGCTGATGGACCGCCTCGGCTACCGGCGATTCGGTGCCCAGGGCGGGGATCTCGGCGCGTATGTGGTGCCCGAGCTGGCGATCGCCGCACCGGATCGGGTGCTCGGTGCGCACATCGACGGCGGCGTCGGCATGCCGAGCGCGGCCGACGTGCCGACCATGACCCCGGACGAGCGGGCGGAATGGGATCAGATGCAGAAGTGGATGACCGGGGTGAACCACCACGTCCTGCTGCACGCCGCGCCGCAGACCTTCGCGCACGGGTGGACCGATTCCCCGGTCGGCCTGCTCGGCTGGCTGATGCACAAGTTCAACGAATTCGCCCCGCTCGCCGATCGGGCCGAGGACGTCATCGACCGCGACCACCTGCTGACCAACATCAGCCTGTACTGGTTCACCAATACCGCGGCCACCTCGTCCTGGCCGATGTACAACGGCCTGGGCGAGCACGGATTCGCCTGGCCGAAGGGCCAAAAGCTGGTGCCGACCGGCGTTTACGCCGGCGGCTCGGCGCTGATGCTGCGACTTGCCCAGCGCGACAACGACATCGTGCACTGGCCGGAGGGCAACACCGGCAATCACTTCGTCCCGATGGAACGTCCGCGCATGCACGTCGCCGACATCCGGGCCTTCTTCGCCGAGCTGAGCTGAGCCGAATCAGTCGGTGCGGCACCGCCGTTCGCGGCGGTGCCGTCGAATCAGTTGGCCGGGGCCGGCTTGGTGAACTCGCCGTGCACCGCGGCACCGGCGGGCGCGCCCGGGGTGGACGGGGCCGGCGGCGGCGCGGGTGCGGGCGCCGGAGCAGGCTCAGGCGACGGGGGAGCCACCGGGGCCGGGGCGGGTGCCGGTGCCGGTGCCGGGGCAGGCGCGGGCTTCTGCTCGGTGGTGGGCGCGGGCAGCGGGCCGACCTCGGTCCCGTTCGGTCCCGGAGTGACCAGGCCGCCGGGGGCGTTCGTGTTCGACGGCGCCGGGTGGGCCACCGGCTGGTCCGGCACCATGAAGGTGCCGACGGTCGGGGTCATCAGGCAGTGCGCGAACGGGTAGTCGATGATGCCCCACATCGAGGCGATCACCGTGCCGGGTCCGCTGTTCACCGTCTTGGACAGCGACGGCAGGCCGTACTCGGTGATGTCGTCGAGCGAGTCGATCCCGCTGGCGCCGTTGTTGATGTTCACCCAGGCCACCACGAGGCCCGAGGCCAGCGGCGTACCGGAGTGCGCGGGGGTGGCGCTGAACCGCAGCGAGCCCGGCGCGACATTGAGGTCCTGGCTGTTGCCGACGCCGTCGGTGGTCGCCGCCGCGATGATCGTGGTGACCGGGCCGATGCTGCCGCAGCCGAAAGTGGGTGCGGCATAGGCGAACGGAGTGAAGGCGCTGGTGACGTGGCGCAGCCCGGCGACGTCGGCGAGCTTGGTGTACTGCGTCAACGCGGCGACACCCGCCTGCGCGGTCGGGTCGGGACCGGCGGTGTCGGTGAGGTAGGTCAGCGCGGCATCCAGCGGCGACGGTTCGGGATCCGCGCCTGCGGTGCCACCCATGGTCAGCGCCGCGCCGATGCCGAGAGCTGTCACGGCCGTGGCGGCGCGTGCGATGGTCCTGCCGTTCACTCGAACTCCTCGATACGCAAAGTCTCGGGGTCCCCAACCCACGTGCAGCAACGTACCAGTTCGTCTGCGATACCGCCCAGGTAGCGCTGCCGTTCACCCAGTGTTGACGCCCGCGAGCGTGTCCTGCCGGTGTGATCCACTCGACAGTAGAGGATTACCGGAGGGTAGGTTGGACTCGGACGTACGAGACACAGACGGAGCTGCGTATGAAAATAAGCCTGTCCCCCGATGATGTCGCCTTCCGCGACGAACTGCGAAACATCTATCGGACCGAGATCCCCGCGGACATCCGTGAGCGCGCCAAGTACGGCCAGGAGCTGTCCCGCGCCGACATCGTCCGCTCGCACAAGACCCTCAACGAGCACGGCCTCGCCGTGCCGAACTGGCCGGTCGAGTGGGGTGGCAAGGACTGGACCCCGATGCAGCGCCACCTCTGGCAGGACGAGATGCAGCTGGCCTCGGTGCCCGAGCCGCTCACGTTCAACGCGCAGATGGTCGGCCCGGTGATCGCGCACTTCGGCTCCCAGGAGCTCAAGGAACGCTTCCTGCCGCCCACCGCCGCGCTCGACATCTGGTGGTGCCAAGGCTTTTCCGAGCCCGACGCCGGTTCGGACCTGGCTTCGCTGCGCACCACCGCGGTGCGCGACGGCGACTCCTACATCGTCAACGGCCAGAAGATCTGGACCACCCTGGCCCAGTACGCGGACTGGATCTTCTGCCTGGTGCGCACCGATCCGAGCGCGCCGAAGAAGCAGGCGGGCATCTCGTTCCTGCTGTTCGACGTGAAGTCGCCCGGCGTCACGATCCGCCCGATCAAGCTGATCGACGGCGGCTACGAGGTGAACGAGGTGTTCTTCGAGAACGTCCGCGTCCCGGCCGATCAACTGGTCGGCGAGGAGAACATGGGCTGGACCTACGCCAAGTTCCTGCTCGGCAACGAGCGCACCGGCATCACCGGCGTCGGCCGCACCAAGGTCAAGCTCGGCATCGCGAAAGAGTATGCGGCGCAGACCAAGTCGGGTGACGGCACGCTGCTGAGCGATCCGTTGTTCGCGGCGCGGATCGCCGAACTGGAGAACGAACTGCTCGCGCTGGAACTCACCCAGCTGCGCGTGGTCTCGAATTCCACCGACGGCAAGCCGAATCCGGCGTCCTCGGTGCTCAAGCTGCGCGGCTCGGAGTTGCAGCAGGCCGCCACCGAGCTGCTGGTCGACATCGCCGGCCCGGACGCGCTGCCGGTCGGCGCCGACGACATCGCTTCGCCCGGTTGGGCGCAACGCAGCGGCCCCGGCTACCTGAACTATCGCAAGACAACCATCTACGGAGGCTCCAGCGAGGTGCAGCGCACCATCATCGCCTCCACGATCCTCGGATTGTGAGGCGCCGCCATGGATTTCGATCTCACCGATGAACAGGAAATGCTGCGGGACACCGTGCGTGACCTGCTCGCCCGCAATTACGACCCGGAGACCCGGCTGAAGGTTACCGACACCGAACTCGGCTGGAGTCGCGAGGTCTGGCAGCAGCTTGCCGAACTCGGCGTGCTCGGCCTGACGTTCACCGAGGAGGACGGCGGCGTCGGCGCCGGCCCGGTGGAGTCGATGGTCGTGCTGCACGAGGTCGGCCGCAGGCTGGCGCCCGAGCCCATCCTGGACGCGGTGCTGGTGCCCGGTGCGCTGATCGCCGCCGCGGGCAGCGCCGAACAGCGGCAGCGGGTGCTGCCGGAGGTGGCCGCGGGCACCAAGCTGCTCGCCTTCGCGCATGCCGAGCCCGGCGTCCGCTGGCCGTCCACCGAACTCGCCACCACGGCTGTGCCGCAAGGTGATTCGTACGTGCTGACCGGCATCAAGAACCCGGTCGCGCACGGCGACTGCGCCGACGAGCTGGTGGTCAGCGCGCAGCTGCCGGGCGGCGGGACCGGGCTGTTCCTGCTCGGCGCCGAGGCCACCGGCGTCACCCGCAAGTCCTACCGCACGGTGGACGGGCAGCGCGGCGCACAGCTCGAATTCGAGCAGGCCCCGGCCGAGCTACTCGGCGGCGACGGCGATGCGGCAGCGGCGATCGAGTCGGCGCTGGTGCTGGCGCAGGCGAGCCTGTGCGCGGAATCCATCGGCGCGATGGAGGAGGCGCTGCGGCTGACCACCGATTATCTGAAGCAGCGCAAGCAGTTCGGGGTCACGCTGTCGAAGTTCCAGGCGCTCACGCATCGGGCCGCCGACATGTACGTCTCCCTGGAACTGGCGCGCAGCATGAGCCTCTACGCCACCGCGGCCGTCGCGGACGGGGCGAGCGATCCGCACGTCGCCTCCCGGGCCCGGCTCCAGGTCGGCCGGTCCGCGCGGCACATCGGTCAGGAATCCATCCAGATGCACGGCGGCATCGGCGTCACCGCGGAATACCCGGTCGGTCACTACGTGGCCCGGCTGACCGCGATCGAGCGCACGCTCGGCGGCGGGCTCGAGCACCTGCGGGTGCTCAGCGCGCGGGTCGGCGAGTACGCCCTGCCCGAGCTGTAAACCCTTGCGGTGGTGCGCGATCCGCGCACCACCGCGGGTCACTCGTCGTCGGGGGATTGCCCGCCGTACGGATGCGTGGTCGGCTCGTCCGGCGTCGTCGTGGTGGGCCGGGGCCTGGTGGTCGTCGGCCGGGTGGTGGTCCGCCGCGTCGTGGGCGACTCGGTCGTGGTCGGCGACTCGGTGGTGGGCCTGGCGTCCTCGGACGGACGCTCGTGCGGCGGGTTCCCGTTCGGCAGCGCGCCCGGCGCCTCTTCCGGCGGCGGGGTCTCGCCCGGCGTCGTGGTGCTGAATCCGGTGAACGGCGAGGCGTGCGGCGCCTGGTAGGGCGCGATCTGCCAGGTCGGCGACGGGGGAATGGCCACCTTCGGCGCGGTCAGAGTCGGTCCCTCGTGCGCCACGGGCGCGACATTCGGGTCCGACTGCAACGGCGGCGGTGCCACGTAGGTGTCCTGCTTGCCGATTCCGCAGGCGCCGATGAGGACGAGCCCAACGGAGATCGCGCCTGCGGCGATCGCCGGACCTGCGATCTTGGTCCTGGTGCTCTCCATCGGTGATTCACTCCTGCTGCGATTCGAGTCGGGATCACCTTACTCGAGCGCGGCCCACGCAGCCAGACGAACGGTCCCCATCGGTGCGCCGACCAGGCATGATTTTAAACATCAGTAATTCAGATCTCGAATTGATATCTTCGGCGTGTCGTGGGCACGTGTCGCCGTTATCCGACGCGGCAGGTCGTAGCGTGTGAGCAAAGTTACGCGTGAGACGCCTGTACCCAGATGAGAGAAGCGTTGTGTGATGAACGCGGCATTGGTTCTCTGATCGGCGTCATCGAGGAGTAGATGATGGGAGCTTACTCGACAACGTCGCAGCGGGAGTCGTCGTCCGCAACCGCCAAGGACGCGGTGCCGGCTACTTCGCCGCAGCTCATGTCGAACAAGTCAGCGCGCTCGCTGTCCACGATCATTTCGCGGACCTTCGCCTGGCTTTTCTTCGTCGGTGGAATCGTCGGGGCTGTCCTCGGCATCGCCGGCTTACACGTCGAAATCACCGTCGCCGGATTGATTCTCGCGTGCACCGCAGGGCTGATCCTGCTCAAACTCCGCACGGGTGGCAGTGGCGGCAGCGAAACGGATTGACGCCGGAACCCACTGAACGCCTTGGCCGCCAGCACTACTGGTCGGTCGGTTGCCCAGCGATCCCGGCTGGTCGCCGAAAAATACGGGCGCGCAACGATTTCGACGCCTACCGTGGATGATCATGAGGATCGAGATCACCACGGACGCGGCCGAGTTCCGCTCGCGCACCGAATCGTTCCTGCTCCGTGATCCGCTGCGGCACACCGTGATCACCACGAGCATCGCCAGCGAGGTCGAGGGCATCCAGGCCACCGACGGATCCTCCCGGTTCCTATCGTTATATGCCGACGACGCCACCGTGGCCGGCGTCGCGATGCGGGTCCACGGCCGGGATGTGTATCTCGGTGAACTGCCCGCGGGCAGCGCGCCCGCGGTGGCCGATGCGATGGCTGACGTGGCTCCGGAAAACAAGGGTGTGGAAGGACTCGTCGCCGACGCGACGGCCTTCGCCGAGCGCTGGAGCGCCCGCTTCGACCTCGAATTCCAGCCGTCCTACACCACCCGGCTGTACCGGCTCGGCGCGCTGCGCATCCCCGATGTGGCCGGGAAGGCCCGCCGGGCAACCGAATCCGAGCTGCCGCTGTGCCTGGAATGGGCCGCGGCCATGCACAAAGACGCCGGGATACCGCCGACCGCGCTGGACAAGGCCGCCATCGGCAAACGGGTCGCCGCGGGCATGGTCTGGTTCTGGGAGCGCGACGGTCGCCCGGCAAGCTTTGCCGCCCACCAGATCCCGGTCAGCGGCTGGGCCCGCATCGGACTCGTCTACACCCCGCCGCAGGAGCGCGGCCACGGTCACGCCAGCGCCGTCACCGCGCACATCGCGCAGGTCCTGCGTGCCGACTGCCTGGACGTCTGTCTCTTCGCCGACAACGCCAACCGCACCGCCGGCAAGATCTACCAGGCCATCGGCTTTCATCCGACCCACGAATTCGTGCATCTCGAATTCGGTTAGCCACCTTGGTGTTCCGGCTGCCGCCGCGCGTGGACTCAGTTCAGCGGGGCGGCGGTCCACCATTGCATGAGTTCGGCCTGATCGGCGATGAAACCTGCGCTGTACATGAGCATGGCGGCGCGCTGCGGGTCCGCGGTGAACTCGGTGACCATGCGCGGGCGCCGTTCGTCGCTGTCGCGCAGGGTGTAGTTGGTGTACTCGTGGCCGTGATTGGCCGCCGTGCTCCGGTCGTTGGCGGGTAGTCCGTCGAGCGCGGCGCGGACGTCGGCGGGGGAGTTGTACAGGTAGAACGAGAACGACGCCTTGTTCGGGCCGCCGAAGCAGCGCCACAGCACGAGCCAGTCGCCGAGCGCGGGATCGTCGTTGTCGAGCGGCGGCGCGGACCCGGGCGCGTAGGAGAAGCAGCCCGCCTTGTTGTAGCCGGTTCCGGCCTGAACCGATTGCCGCGGCGTGGTTTCCGGCAGCATGGCGGAGAACTCGGTGCTCAGCGCCGCGGCGTTGGCGCTCACCTGGTTGCGGTCGGGTGTCGGACGCGGCGAGGTCGACGGCTTGGTGGTCGGTGTGCTGCCGCCGGTGCGCGTCGTCGTCGGTGCGGGGCTGGCCGGGGTGGCGACCGTGGTGGTCGGCGCGGCCGAACCTGTTCCGCCGCGCGAGAATACGGCGATCGAGGCGATCAGTCCGGCGACCAGCAGCACGCCGAGCACACTGCCGATCATGACGTTGGACCGGGAGCGACCGGGACCACCGGCGGGCGGCGCGGGGGTTTCGGTGCCGCGTCCCCACTGCTGTGCCACGGTGGGCGGCTGCCGCACCACCGGGGACGGCTGATCCACGGTCGGGAACGGCGCGAACTGTGGTGGCGCGGTGAGCGCGTGCCATGCGGCGCCGGCGAACTCGGCACAGGAGTCGAACCGATCGTCGGCCCGCTTCGC
Organism: Nocardia colli; assembly: GCF_008704205.1. Classification (GTDB taxonomy): domain Bacteria; phylum Actinomycetota; class Actinomycetes; order Mycobacteriales; family Mycobacteriaceae; genus Nocardia; species Nocardia colli. Next base: position 507,558 of record NZ_VXLC01000004.1, read on the forward strand.
CATCGCCTTGGCCAGCACCGCGTCCAACGCGACCGGCAGGCCGGGGCGCAACCGGCTGACCGGCGGCGGTGGCGCCTGGAGATGCCCCTGGATCACCGCGACCGGATTGGTGGCCTCGAACGGCACCGTCCCGGTGAGCAGTCGAAACAGCGTGCAGGCCAACGAATATTGATCCGAACGGTGATCGAGGATGGCGCCGGACAGCTGCTCCGGCGACGCGTACGCCAGTGTCGCGGTGAATGTTCCGGTCTGGGTGAGCCGTCCGGTCTCGTCCCGGAAGCGGGCGATGCCGAAGTCGGTGAGGAACACCCGCTCGGCCGCGCCCCCGGTGCCTTCGAGCAAGATGTTGGCGGGCTTCACATCTCGATGCAGCACGCCGCGGCTGTGCGCGAAATCGAGCGCCTTGGCGGTCTCGCCGATGATCTGCACCGCCCGCTGCGGCGCCAGTGCCCAGGCGTCCACCGCTGCGGCATCGGTGCCGTCGATGTACTGCATCGAGATCCACAGCTGCTCGTCCTCGACGCCGCGGTCGAACACGGTCACGATGTTCGGGTGGTCGAGCCGGGCGACCAGGTCGGCCTCCCGCTCGAACCGGGTCCGGATCTGGTTGTCGTGGAACACTTCCGGGTTCAGCAGCTTCATCGCCGTCAACCGCGGCAGGCGTGGATGCCGCGCCAGGTACACCGATCCCATGCCGCCTCGGCCGAGCAGGCGTTCGATGGTGTACCCGGCGAATATCTCTCCGGTGCGCAGCATCGGTCAGTTCAGCGGTGCCGAGCGCCACCAGCGCAGGGTCTGGTCGATGGAGCCGGAGCCGTCGGTGAACATCACGTACTGGGCGCGGTCCGGATCGCCGGTGAAGGCGGTGACGATCTTCGGGCCGCCGGAGTCGAATTTGTAGTTGGTGTAGGACTTTCCGCCGTTGGAGTCCATCGACTTGCTGTTGCTCGGCAGCGTCTTCAGCACCGCCTGCGCGTCCGCGGCGGACTTGTAGACGTAGATGCGATACAGCGGATCGGAGTTGTCGCCGCCGCCGTAGCAGCGCCACTGCCACTGCCAGGCGCCGAAATCGGGGTCACCGTCGCTCGGCGACGGGGTGTAGCTGGTGTCGGTCTCCCAGCACTTCGCGCCGTTGTAGCCGACCTGTTCGGTCTTCGTCGCGGGCACCATGCGGGGGAATTCGGCACTGATCGAGTCCGCGGTAGCCGGCACGGTATTGCCCGGTCCGGTACCCGCAGAGGTAGTAGTGGTGCTGCCCGCGGACGAACCCGAGTCACTGACCGCACCGATGATGGCGAGCACCACGACCAGCAGGATCACGATGGCGACGCAGATGCCGATGATGAGGCCGACATTCGACTTGCGCGGTCGCTGTCCGGCGACCCCGACCGGGGACATCGGCGGCGGTGGCGGGGTGAAGTTGTATCCGGACTGCGGACCCTGGTTGTACCCGCCCTGCGGGCCCGAGTACGGGCTGGTCGGTTGCGGCGTCGGTCCGGTCCCTCGCGGCTGGGCTATCACCGTGGCCGGAGGCGGCGTCTGGAAGTTCGACCCCGCAAGGTAATTCGGTCCGCTCGGCTGCCCCTGGCCGTGTGGCACCTGGTAGGGCGCGCCGGTAGTGGGGGTCGGCGGTCCGGTGGTCGGTCGCGGACCCGTCGTCGGACGTGGCCCGGTCGTCGGTCGCGGCCCGCTGACCGGCGTCGGCGGTGCGGTGAACGGTCGCGGCCCGCCGACCACCGGCATCGAGGGCACGCTGGGGTTGGTGAGCGCATGCCGCGCGGCCGCGGCGAAGTCGGCGCAGCTGGGGTAGCGGTCGTCCGGTCGCTTCGCCATCGCCTTGGCCAGCACGCTGTCCAGGGCGTAGGACAGGCCCGGACGGTGGCTGCTCAACGCGGGCGGCGCGCCCTGCAGATGACCCTGGATCACCGCGGCGGGATTGGTCGCGGAGAACGGCCCGCTGCCGGTGAACAACCAGAACAGCGAGCAGGCCAGCGAATACTGATCCGACCGGTGATCCAGGGCGGAGCCGGTCAGCTGTTCGGGGGACGCGTAAGCCAGTGTGGCGGTGAAGGTTCCGGTCTGGGTGAGGTGGCCGGTGTCGTCCCGGAACCGGGCGATGCCGAAGTCGGTGAGGTACACCCGCTCGCCGCGGCCGCTACCGGAGCGGGCCAGCAGGATGTTCGCGGGCTTCACGTCGCGATGCAGCACGCCGATGCCGTGCGCGTAGTCGAGGGCGTCCGCGGTTTCCTTGATGATCTGCACGGCGCGCTCGGGCGGCAGCGCCTGCGGCTGCACCGACGCGGCGTCGATACCGTCGATGAACTGCATGGAGATCCACAGCTGCTGGTCCTCGGTGCCGCGGTCGTACACGGTGACGATATTGGGATGGTCGAGCCCGGCGACCAGATCGGCCTCCCGCTCGAACCGCCGACGGATCTCCACCTCGCTGTACAGCTCGCGTTTGAGCAGCTTGAGCGCGGTCAGCCGGGGCAGCCGCGGGTGCTGGGCCAGGTAGACGGTGCCCATGCCGCCCTGGCCGAGGACGCGTTTTATGACATAGCCGGCGAAGACCTGGCCGGTCTGCAACATGGTGTTCACCCCCGTCTTCGGGTCGAGCGCGCGGATACTACCGATGTATCTCGCCGGGCCCGCGCGATGCAACAAACCCCCGTCGGCAATCCGCGCAATGCTGTCGGTGGTGGTCGTTAAGCTGGCCGCATGCAGATTGGAGCACACGTCAGGCAGGACGGCGACCCGATCGGTTTCGGCGAGCAACTCGGCGCCGACGTCATCCAGATGTTCGTCGTCGACCCGCAGAGCTGGGACAAGCCCACGCCGCACCCGCGCACGGAAGAGATTCTGGCCAGCCCGATCGATGTGGTGGTGCACTCGTCGTATCAGATCAATGTGGCGAGCCTGAACAACCGGTTGCGGATGCCGTCGCGCAACGCGGTCGCGCAACAGGCGAAGGCCGCCGCCGATCTCGGCGCGTTCGGCCTGGTCGTGCACGGCGGGCACGTGCGCTCCGACGCCGAGCTGGACACCGGAATCGACAACTGGCGCAAGCTGTTCGAGCGCCAGCAGGACAAGGGCGGCTTCGCCGTGCCGATCCTGATCGAGAACACCGCGGGCGGCAACCACGCCATGGCCCGGCATTTCGACTCGATCGCCCGATTGTGGGACGCCGTAGGCGATTTCGGCGCCGGCTTCTGCCTCGACACCTGCCACGCCTGGGCCGGCGGCGAGGAACTGATCGGTGTTGTCGACCGGATCAAGGCCATCACCGGCCGAATCGACCTGGTGCACTTGAACTCCTCACGCGACGAGTTCAACTCCGGCGCCGACCGCCACGCCAACTTCTCCGACGGGACGATCGATCCCGAACTCCTCGCCGAGGTCTGCAAAACCGCAGGCGCCCCGGTCATCTTGGAGACGCCCGGCGAAGGCGTCGCCGACGATCTGAAGTACCTCCGCGAACACCTGGGCTGAGCGTCCGGTTGGGATCAGGGCGACGAAAACCCTGGTTGGGGTGGGGGATTCGGTGATGTGCTCGGGTGAGCACTAATCGGGTTCTCTACAGCGAAGGTGATCTCATGACGGTCGCACACGCACCAAGCACTGCCTCGGTGACCAAGCTCGGCGCGCGGATCGGCGCGCGGGTCGACAATGTTCGGCTCGGTGGTGATCTGGACGCGGCGACCGTCGAGGTGATCCGGCGGGCGCTGGTGGAGCACAAGGTGATCTTTTTCCGGGGGCAGGATCAGCTGACCGAGGACGGGCAGTACGAGTTCGCGCAGTTGCTCGGGAGCCCGACTACGCCGCACCCGACGGTTACCTCGCACGGGGTCAAGAGCCTGGCGATCGACTCCGAGCACGGGCGGGCGAACAGCTGGCACACCGATGTGACGTTCGTCGATCGGATTCCGAAGGCGTCGATCCTGCGTGCGGTGCACCTGCCGACCTACGGCGGGTCGACGACGTGGGCGTCCACCGTGGCCGCGTACGAGTCGCTGCCCGCCTCGCTGAAGCTGCTCGCGGAGAACCTGCGTGCGGTGCACACCAATGTCTACGACTACGCGGCCCGCAACGTAGAACCGCTGCGCCCGAACACCCAGGCCTACCGCGCCGAGTTCGAGTCCAGCTACTACGAGACCGAACACCCGGTGGTGCGGGTGCACCCGGAGAGCGGCGAGCGGGCGCTGCTGCTCGGCCACTTCGTCAAGCACTTCGTCGGCCTGTCGAGCACCGAATCGCAGACCCTGTACCGGCTGTTCCAGGATCGGGTGACCCGCCTGGAGAACACCGCACGCTGGAACTGGGCGCCGGGTGACGTGGCGATCTGGGACAACCGCGCCACCCAGCACTACGCCATCGACGACTACGACGACCAGCCGCGCAAGCTGACCCGGATCACCCTGGCCGGCGACATCCCGGTCGGCGTCGACGGCACCGCGAGCACCAGCATCGCCGGCAATGCCGAGCACTACTCGATCGTCGAGGACACCCAGCTGCTCGCCTCTTGAGCCGGCTCGGCGACACCGGACACGGCCGGTCGAATCCGCGGACATCGATCCTGCGCGACGGCCGGCGCGCATGATCTTGTTCGGTCGCAGCGAGGTGTCGTCGTGCGCCGCCACTCGGGCCCCTGAGACACTGTTGCGATGAGTATTCGGCCGTTGGACGGTGTTCGCGTCCTGGAGCTGGGCAATTACATTGCCGCGCCGACCGCCGGGCGCATCCTCGGTGACTTCGGCGCCGAGGTCATCAAGGTGGAGCGCCCGAAGGCCGGTGACGAGTTGCGCAACTGGCGGCTCTACGGCGGCGACACCTCGATGCTGTATCGCACGGTCAATCGGAACAAGAAGTCGATCACGCTGGATCTGCGCAGCGAGGCGGGTCGTGCCGTCGTGCTCGACCTGGTCCGCCAGTGCGATGTGCTGCTGGAGAACTTCCGCCCCGGGATGCTGGAGAAGTGGGGGCTCGGCCCGGAGGTGCTCAACGAGGCGAACCCGGATCTGGTGATCACCAGGATCTCCGGCTACGGGCAGACCGGCCCGCACGCGTCGCGGCCCGGCTTCGCCGCGGTCGCCGAGGCGGTCGGCGGCCTGCGCGAACTGATGGGTGAGCCGGATCGCCCGCCGGTGCGCACCGGCGTCTCCATCGGCGACTCGATCGCGGGCGTCTATGCCGCGTTCGGCACGGTGATGGCGCTGTTCCAGCGCGAACGCAAGCCCGGCGAGACGCCGATTCCATTGCGCGAGCGCATCATCGACGTCGCGCTCAACGAGACGATCCTGTCGGTGATGGAATCCCTGGTCCCCGACTATCTCGCCTACGGCATCAACCGCGGCCGGGTCGGCGGCCTGGTCGAGGGCATCGCCCCGAGCAACGCCTACCCGTGCAGCGACGGCGTCAGCATCATCATCGGCGGCAACGGCGACGCCATCTTCCAGCGCTACATGCAGGTGATCGGCCGTCCCGACCTGGCCGCCGACCCGGAACTGCACGACAACGCGGGCCGCTGGCGCCAGCACGACCGCCTCGACCGGGCCATCGCCGAGTGGACGATTCAGCACACCCGCGCCGAGGCATTGAAGATCCTCGAGGCCGCGGGCATCCCGTGCGGTCCCATCTACACCGCGGCCGACATCGTCGCCGACGAACAGTACAAGGCGCGCAATATGATTCAGCCGTTCTCGGTGGATGTCGGTGCGGCGGAACCGAAGACGGTCGGTTTCCCCGGGATCGTCCCGGTGATCGGCGAGCAGTCCCTGCCCATCCGTAATATCGGCCCGGATCTAGGCGAGCACACGCGGGAAGTGTTGTCCGGGCTACTCGGCATGAGCGACAGCGAGATCGACGCCTTGGAGGCGAAATGAGACAAGACCGCAGGCGCCCGCCCGGGCGCGGTCCGCGCGATATCCGGTCACCGGGGTTCACCCGGCCGACGGTGCATCCGAACCCGGCCGGCGTGCACGAAAAGCCGTGGGGCGGCGTGATGTGCGCGCCGCGGCAGGAGCGGGACGAGCGGTGACCGCGGCGCTGCTGCGCGACGTCACGCTGCGAGATGGCTTGCAGCTCACCGGAAAGGCGCTGCCGGTCGAACGCAAGGTGGACATCGTCCGCCGCCTGCTCGCGCTCGGCGTACCGGCCTTGGAGATCGGTTCGATGGCGCGGCCCGATCTGGTGCCGCCGATGGCGAACACCATGGAGCTCGTCGCCGCGCTGAGTCCCGAAGAGCTGCAACGTTGTTGGGTGTGGGTGGCCACGCCGCGGCACGTGCAGAAGGCCGCTGCGGCGGGCGTGCGTAATTTCCAGTACTGCTTCTCCGTCTCGGACGCGCACAACAAGGCCAATATCGGCCGCACCACCGAGGACAGCGTCGCCGCCATGCCGGCCGCGGTCGAGCATGCCGCGGCGGTGGGCGGCTCGATCCAGTTGTGCCTGGCCACCAGCTTCACCTGCCCGTTCGACGGTCCGGTCGATCCGGAGCGGGTCGTCGCCATCGCCAACGACCCGCGCACCGCGGGGGCCGGCGACATCGTCCTCGCCGACACCCTCGGTCAGGCCTATCCCGGACAGGTGGCCGCGCTGGTCACCGCCGTGCGGACGCGAACCCCGCAGCGGCGCATCGTCTTTCACGGTCACGACACCTGGGGTATGGGGGTCGCGAATACCCTGGCCGCCATTCAGGCGGGCGCCACGATGGTCGACGGTGCGCTCGGCGGGCTCGGAGGTTGCCCGTTCGCGCCCGGCGCCAGCGGCAACACCGCCACCGAGGACATTCTGTTCGCGACGCGGCCCGACTGGTTCGCCCCGGCCACGCTCGCGGCGCTGGTAGAGCTGTCCGAGGACCTGCTCACCGAGCTCGGTGAGGCGAATCGATCGCGCACCGCGGAGGGTGCCCGATCCAAAGCTGATGCTTTCGAATGGGTTAGCGCGCGGGCTGCTGGGTAAATATTCAGCCAGCGGCCGGCCGGTGATCGTGATAGACAATTCGACGAGCGGGCGAAGGCGCGGTGCGGTTTTCGGCCGAGGGAACGCGAATCCTGCGCTAGGCTAATAATTCAGCGCGAGCCGCGATGTGGTCGACATCATTGACCAGGAGATTAGTTCAGTGAGAACAAAATTGTGTGGCTCATATCACATGTTAGCCATCGGTTCGCGGTAGCCGAAAGTGGGTCACCTGCGGAAAAACCTCGGCCGAACGGGATTCGTTGCGCGGCATGGGCTTGCGCGGTTTCCCCGGCGTGGCGTCGGCTATTGCGCAAATTTCCAGTTATCAGCCCGTTGGCCGTGCGTTCAACAGAGCGCACCTGAATGTTCCCTTACCGTGATATCTCTAGCGGGCTGATACCGAGGGAGTGTCGGCTGCTGTTCTCTGAAGGGAAAGTCTTTGAAGAAGATTCGTACGTTCGGTTTCGTGGCGCTCGCCGCCACCTCCATCGCGGTGGCCGGCTCGGGCCTCGCGATGGCGGCGCCGCCGCTGACCGGTTCGGGGACCGGTTCCGCGGCCACCCAGACCCCGCCGTACACCGGTTCCGCGAATGGCACCGTGGCCGCGCCGCCGCTGACCGGCTCGGGCACCGGTTCCATCGAAACCTTTAAGCCGCCGTACACCGGTTCGGCCAACCCCGGCACCGTGGCCGCGCCGCCGCTGACCGGCTCGGGCACCGGTTCCATCGAAACCTTTAAGCCGCCGTACACCGGTTCGGCCAACCCCGGCACCGTGGCCGCGCCGCCGCTGACCGGTTCCGGCACCGGTTCCATCGAAACGTTCAAGCCGCCGTACACCGGTTCGGCCAACCCCGGCACCGTGGCCGCGCCGCCGCTGACCGGCTCGGGCACCGGTTCCATCGAAACGTTCAAGCCGCCGTACACCGGCTCCGCGAACGGCACCGTCGCGGCGCCGCCGCTCACCGGTTCCGGCACCGGCTCGGCCGAGGGCTCCGGCGCGGCGATCGACACGTTCCTCAAGGCGCTGCTCGCGGGCAGCAGCTCCGCGAAGTAGTCCGCGAATCGAGGCGCTCGGTGTTCTGCAACCCCGAGCGCCTCGGCTGACTTACCGCTACACCGTCCGATCCCGAGCAACGCCGGGGTCGGATTTCTGGTTTCCGGGGACATCACGCTCGCGCCGCACGGAAAATCCGTCGCGCCGAGGCGGTCTCGCCCCATACCATTCCCGACATGTTCAGCTACGCCATCGCCGCATCGTCCGCATTCGCGGGCGCGATGGCCGCTGTCCTGGCCGCCTCGGCAGCAGTTGCCGCGCAGCTCGACGGAGCCCGAAGCTGACCTTCCCCGGGATGTCCGCACCAAGCCGCACCTCGACATCGGCACCATGGGCCACGTCGACCACGGCAAGACCACGCTCACCGCGGCGATCACCAAGGTGCTCGCCGAGCGGGGCGGCGGCAGCTTCGTGCCGTTCGACCGGATCGACCGCGCCCCGGAAGAGGCGCAACGCGGCATCACCATCAACATCGCGCACGTCGAATACGAGACGGCGACCAGGCATTACGCGCACATCGACATGCCGGGTCACGCCGACTTCGTGAAGAACATGATCACCGGGGCGTCCCAGCTGGACGGCGCGATCCTGGTGGTCTCCGCGCGGGACGGCGTGATGCGCGGCCTCGCGCATTCGCGGCTCGCAAGCGCTCTGAGCAGACCGCCGAGCACGTGCTGCTGGCCCGGCAGGTCGGCGTCGAGCACATCGTGGTCGCGCTGAACAAGGCCGACGCGGGCGACCCGGAACTGGTCGACCTGATCGAGCTGAAAGTCCGTGAATTGCTCACCGCCCAGGGATATCCGGGCACCGAACTTCCGGTCGTGCGGGTGTCGGGCCTGCGTGCGCTGGAAGGCGACGAGCGGTGGAGGCACCGTGGTCACCGGCGCGGTGGAGCGCGGCCGGGTCCGGGTCGGCGATCGGGTGGCCCTGCCCGGTCTGGACGACGAGCTGAGTTCGGTCGTCACCGGAGTCGAAACCTTCGGGCGCACGATGGAATTCGCGGAGGCGGGGGACAACGTCGCGCTGCTGCTGCGGGGCATCCAGCGCGGTCAGGTTCGTCGCGGTCAGGTGGTCGCCGAGCCCGGCAGCGTTGCCGTGCACAGCAGGTTCACCGCTCGGGTCTACCTGCTCGGCACCGCGGAAGGCGGGCGGCGCACGCCGATCACCACCGGTTATCGGCCGCAGTTCTACATCCGCACGGGTGACGTGGTCGGCGACGTGACGTTGCCCGGTGACACGCGGATAGCGATGCCCGGTGACACGGTCGAGCTGACCGTCGAGCTGGGTCGTCCGACCCCGGTGGAGCCGGGTCTCGGCTTCGCCATCCGCGAGGGCGGGCGGACCGTCGGTGCGGGCACCGTCCTGACCACCGGTTAGCGGTTCAAGGCTGGGCGCGGGGACCTGTACGGGTCCCCGCGCTCGGTCTCGGCGTCAGGTGCCGCTCGCCGCGTGGGTCGGCAGCGCGTGTTTCGCCGGCCGCGGCTGCGGCTCGATGGGCGGGGCCGCGCCGAAGTGCGTGCGGATCTCGTTGCAAGCGCCGATGATTCGGTCGACGTGCTGGTCGGTGAGGCCGGCGTGCAGGCCGAAGCGGACGAGGCAATGGTTGCGGGCGGTGGCCGGTGGGCACAGCAGGGTGCCGAAAATGCCGCGCGCCTCCAGGAAGTCGCGCATGGCCATGGCGCGTGCGTCGGGTCCGCCCTGGAGCGCGACGATGTGACTGGCCGAGCCCTCCAGGTCGAATTCGAGCGTGGTGAGCGCCCGGCGCACCATCGTGGACAGCTCACGTAGTCGCTGTCGTCGCCAATTGTCCAGCCGGATCACTTCGAGTGTCGCTGCGAGACCGGCGATTTCGTACGGCAGCAGGGTCGAGGAGAAGACGGCGGGATGGGATTCCAGCTTGAAGTAGTCGACGAAATCGATGCTGTTCGCGCCGACGAATCCGGCGCGGGCGCCGAAGGCCTTGGCCAGGCTGGCAATTCGGTACGGCACCCGTTCGGTGAGGCCGAGCGCCGCCACCATTCCGGCGCCGGCCGGTCCGTCGGTGCCGAGCGCGTGCGATTCGTCGACGACGAGCACGCTGTCGGTTTCATCTGCGGCGTCACAGATCTGGGTCAGCGGACAGCGGCTGCCGTTGGTGCCGTAGATCGCGTCCACCGCGATGATGCCCGGCCCGTGCGCGCGGATCTGCTCGCGCAGATGGCCGGGAAAATTGTGCCGGAACGAATACACCTGCGCACCAGCCGCTCGCGCGCCATGCCAGAACGACATGTGCGCGAATTGATCGATATAGACCGGTGTTCCGGGATCCGCGATCGATTGCAGCAGCCCGACTTTCGCGTCCCACCCGGATTGGCAGAGTATTCCGGCGGGCGCGCGCAGATGCTCGGCGAAGGTGCGTTCCAGCGCGACCTGTGGATGATTACCGGGTAGATAAGCACCCGAGGAAAACCTCGGCGAATACGCCGCCCGCAGCGCGGTCCGGATCGCATGGGTGATCCGCGGATCCGCGGCCAACGCCAGATAGTCGTTGCTGCTGAGCACGATATCGCCGAACGCGGGCGCGCGACCGTGCAGAATATGCCGCCCGCCCCACTGCCCGGCAAGCCTTTCCGAATGAAATCTCTCGACCCGCAAGCGAATCCGTTCCGCAACCGTCGGCCCCATGAAACTCCTTTCGCCACCAACAGCTACTCCAGAGCACACGCACCCCGATTGAACCACCGCCAGATCCACCCCGGGTCATATTGGATAACTTGACGGTTGACCACCAATTCATCCGCTGCCGTTCGCCACCAAAGAGATTGCCGTCGCGCTCCATGCAAGTAGTGGCAATGTCTCAGCAATTATTTGTCGATGTTCCTGCGCCCCCGGGCGACCTCGGCGGAGCGCGGCTCGCGGTGTCGCATCCGACGCCGGTTCGATCGCGGCAGCCGTGCCCTGGGCTGAATCTTATGCTTCCGAACGCAGGCATAAAGAGCTGAATGTGCTTCGTGAGTCCCGTTTGGTCGACTATGCTTGCAATCGCAGGCATAAGGGACGGATGGCGGCTGAATGGCGAGCAACTTGCCGTTAGGCCTGCCATGGCAAGCATAAGGAGTGGCGGATGGCAGTCCCTCGTCGGGTCAAACGGGCCTCGACCGGCAGCGTCGCGGATGCGTTCATCGCACGCCGGCATGAGCTGCGCCTGACCCAGGCCGATCTGGCCGATCTTGCGGGTGTGTCGCGATCCAGCGTGCAGGCGCTGGAGGCCGGCCAAGCATCGGTCCGGCTGTCGCTGGTTCAGGAGATCGCCGCCGCCCTCGGCTGTGACCTCACACTGACGACTCGCTCCGGCGCGCGGATCGCCGGCTGATGGCCTTCTCCTCGCTGCGTGGGGTCGACGCGGCCGACGTATACAAGGGCGATCGGCTGGCCGGCTCGCTGATCCGCCATCGCGACCGAGTCGAATTCCGTTATGCCGAGGACTATCTCGACGACCCCGATGCGCCCGCGCTGGCTTGGACCATACCGAGGGACGCCGGTCCGGTCGAAGCGACCGGCGGCAGTGTGCCACCGTTCTTCGCGGGATTGCTGCCGGAGGGAATCCGCCTGCGCGCTGCCATCGACGGCACCAAGACCTCGCCCGACGACCATTTCACGATCTTGCTTGCGGTCGGCGCGGACGCGATCGGAGATGTGCGCGTGCTGCCTGCCGGACTGGAGATCCCGTTACCGTCGGTGGTGTTCGACCCGGGCGACTTGGTCCCGGACCTGCACGATCTCTTCGGGCAGATTTCCGGACCCCGTTCGCTCAGGCTGGATCCTCGCGGGTTGCCCGGTGTGCAGGCCAAGGTCTCGGCGCTCGAGTTCAGCGTGCCCATCGGCACCGCGTCCGGGTCGGCGATCCTCAAGCTGGCACCGCAGGACGACTTTCCGCAGCTGGTCGAAAACGAGAACTTCTTCATGAGCCTGGCACGGGAGTGCGGCGTGCCCGTTGCCGACCATCGGGTGCTGCACGACGCGCGGGGGACAGCGGGTCTGCTGGTGACGCGCTTCGATCGAACGATCGGTGCGGGTGGTGAGGTGGTGCGGATCGCCCAGGAGGACGCATGCCAGGTGCTCGGCCTGTACCCGGCGGCGAAGTACCGCATGAAGACGGAGGTCGTCATCGCCGAACTCGCCCGCCGGTGCGAGGCGGGCGGTGGTTCTGCTCGGCTCGTGACGCTGGAGGCGCTGCGTCTGGTCGCGTACTCGTATGCCATCGGTAACGGCGACCTGCACGGAAAGAACTTCTCTATCTATGCCCCTGATGGCCGGTGGGCACTGACGCCGGCTTACGACTTGTTGTGCACCCAGCCGTATCTCAGCTGGCGTGATCCGATGGCACTCGACCTCTACGGGCGCGCCAACAGGCTCACCCGGGCGGTCATGATCCAAGCGGCCGAACGACTTTCGGTGCCTCGGCGGGCAATGGATCGAGCCCTCGATCGGATCGTCGCGGGCGTCTCGGACGGGATCGAGCGGATATCCGCTATCGGATTCGCCGACAAGCACAGCGTCATGTTGGAGGCGATGCTTCGTCGGCGAATCGGCGAGCTTTCGTAGCGTCAGCGGGTGGCTCGGGGGGCGCCGGGGCCGGGGTCGATGCGGGTGGGGCCGGCGGCGGTGGGGGTGATGGGGAAGTCGAAGATGGCGGTGGGGAGGTAGACGGTGGCACAGGAATTGGGGATGTCGACGACGCCGGAGAAGCGGCCCTCGATGGGGGCGGCGCCGAGCAGGAGGTAGGCCTGTTCGGGGGTGTAGCCGAACTTGGTGAGGTAGTCGATGGCGTGCAGGCAGGCGCGTTCGAAGGACAGTTGCGAGTCGAGGTAGCGCTGTTCGCCGTCGAGGGTCACCGAGGTGCCCGAAAAGGCAAGGTACTCGGAGTAATTGGGGCCGGAGTTGCCGGGCATGAAGATGGCGTTCTCGGCGACGCCGTAGAGCTCCATGCCGTTCTTGATCAGATCGACGCGCAGATCGATGAATCCGCCCATCTCGATCGCGCCGCAGAAGGTGATCTCGCCGTCGCCCTGGGAGAAGTGCAGGTCGCCGACCGAGAGGTGGGCGCCGTCGACGAACACCGGATAGAACACCCGGCTGCCCCTGGTGAAGTTCTTGATGTCCTGATTACCGCCGTTTTCCCGCGGCGGCGCGGTGCGCGCGGCATCGGCGGCGACCCGGTCGAACTCGACCCCGGACAGCGAGCCGAGGACGGCGTCGCGCGGCTCGGGCGGCAGCGCGAGCGGCGGCACCCGGTGCGGGTCGGTGGCGATCAGCGCCTCCTCGCGCGCGTTCCACTTCGACAGGAGCGCGGCCGACGGCGCGGTCCCCATCAGACCGGGGTGGGTCATTCCGGTGAACTTCACCCCGGGAATGTGGCGCGAGGTGGTGGTCTGCCCGCTGAAATCCCAGATCGCCTTGTACGCGTCCGGGAAGTGTTCGGTGAGGAAGCCGCCGCCGTTGTCGGTGGCGAAGATGCCGGTGTAACCCCAGCCCTGCCCGGCCAGCGGGCCCGCGTCCTCCTGCGGAATGGGCCCGATGTCGAGAATGTCGACGATGAGCAGGTCGCCGGGCTGCGCGCCCTCGATCGCGAACGGACCGGACAGGCAGTGCACCGTGCTGAGCGGCGCGTTCAGCACGTCTTCGGCGGAGTCGTCGTTGTGGATGGCGCCGTCGAACCACTCGCGCACGTGCACCCGGAACTCGGCGCCGGGCTTGACCGTCACCGCGGCGGGAATGTCGGGATGCCACCGGTTGTGGCCGACGTACTTCTGCTCGGTGAATCGCTTGCCGGAATCGAGCGGAAACAGTAATTCGGGCATCGTGTGTCCTTCGGTATCAGGGGCGGGGAAGCTTGCGGTGCAAGGGGTTTCGCGTCACCGGCACGGACTTGCGCGGGGGCGCGGAAACTACCGACGGCTCGCCGGCGGTGCGCTGGGTCGCGTCGATCAACCGGGTGGCCGCCGATCCGGGCCGGATCAACGCCGCGACGCCGAACTGGCGTTTGCTGCTCGACGCGCAGTCCGGGCAGGGCGCGGCGGCCGGCACGTCGGCCATCGCGAAGGCGAGATCGAAGCCGCCGCAGGCGCGGCAGTGGAACCAGTAGAGGGGCACGGGGACCTCATTATTTTCATTTGAATATGTTTCGTATGATGACGATACAAAGGCAGGCAGGTCGCCGCAGCGAAACCGCAAGGTGAAGTTCGTGTTACGAGCGTCAGGAGTTGAGTTCGGCGCGCACGCTGAATTCGAGCAGGTCGGCATCGGCCAGATAGACCGGCTGGGTGGTGTGCGCGCCGCGCACCCGCACCTCGCCGCGCGGGCCGCCGTAGCTGACCCGCGGCGCGTGCCGTTCGATGGCGCGCAGGTCGAGGCTGCGGGCGGATTCGGCGAGCGAGGCGAACAGCAGCAGTCCCTCGTAGCAGGATTCGCCGATGTTGTTCAGCGCGGGCGCGGCCGGACCGAACTCGCGCAGATAGCGCGCGCCGAAATCCATCCCCGCCGACGAGATGACGCTCTCGAAATAGCCACTGGCGGTGAACAATCCGCGCGTGCTGTCGGCACCGCCCGCGTACAGCACGTCCTCGCCGATCATCATGCTCAGCCGCAGCCTGCCGTCGTCGAGGCCCGCCTCGGCGAAGGCGCGATTGAACGCGGCGCAGTCCGCGCCGACCATGAACAGCAGGACACCCTGCGCCGGCGAGCGATGGATCAGCTCCAGGGCCTGCCGGAAGTCGCGTCCGCCGAGCGGGACGAAGGTCTGCCCGACGATGTCGATATCCGTGGTCGCCGCGAATTCCGCTGCGGCCCTGGCGGTTTCCCGAGGCCACACGTAGTCGTTGCCGACCACGCACCAGCGGCGGATGCCGTGCTCGGCGCGCAGCCAGCGCAGCGCGGGGAACAGCTGTTGCTCAGGTGTCTCGCCGACCATGTAGACCCCGTCGGAGTCCTCGCCGCCCTCGTAGAACGTGGTGTAGACGTAGGGCACCCGGCCTGCGGTATGTGGCGTGATCACCTTGCGCGCGTTGGACAGATGCCAGCCGACCACGCCGTCGACCATGCCGGTGCTGACCATCCGGTCGATCGTCGCGGCGAGCACGGGCAGCGGCGCGCCCGCGTCTACCGGATGCAGCCGGACGGTCCGATCGAGAATTCCGCCGGCGGCATTGATATCCGCCACGGCCAAGGACGCACAGGCCTCACAGGAGGGACCGAACATGCCCGCGGACCCACTGCGCGGCACCACCAGTGCGATGTCCACCGTGGAGCGACGAAAACCGTAGCGCGACAACGGAATCACCACCGTATATTTCCATTTGAATATTAACCATACGGGGTTGGATATAGTACTGCCGTGGACAATAGCACCGCCCCCGCCGCGCTGGAAGAATTGGCCCGGCTGGTGCGCAGGGCTTCGCAGGAACTCGACCGGGCCATCGCGACCAGTCTCGGCGAGAATTCCGTCGTGCGCTGGCACGCCCTCGCGGCGGTGGTGGACGGCGTCGGTTACCCGATGTCGCACCTCGCGGAGGCCACCCTGCTCACCGGCGCCAACCTGACCCGGCTGATCGACGGGATGATCGCGGACAACCTGGTGCACCGCAAGGTCGACGACACCGATCGCCGCCGGGTGCTGGTGTTCCCCACCCACCGCGGCGTGCTCGCCTTCCAGGCGATGAACCGCGCCGTCGGCGCCAGCGGACTCGACGCGCTGGCCGCGGGCAATGCCCGATTGGCCAAGTCGCTGGCCGGCCTGGTCGACCAGTTGCACACCGAACCCGCTACCACGTAACCCGCCGTCGCGCATCGATACCTGACGAGTCGGGGAATTCCCTGATGGCGCACCGGCCCGAACGCGGTAAGACTGGTGTGCATGACTTCGCAAGCTTTGGGTTCCGACACCGCTGACCTGGCGGTACCGACCGATGTCGCGGCCCGTGCGATCGACCTGGTCAAGGTCTACGGGTCGGGAGATACGCAGGTCCGGGCGCTGGACGGCGTGTCGGCCGAGTTCGCGAAGGGAGAATTCACCGCGATCATGGGTCCGTCGGGCTCCGGCAAGTCGACGCTGATGCACTGCCTGGCCGGGCTGGACAGCGCGAGCACCGGCACCGTCCGGATCGGCGATACCGACCTGGCCGGCCTTTCCGACAAGCAGATGACCCGGCTGCGGCGCGACCGGATCGGCTTCGTCTTCCAGGCGTTCAACCTGGTGCCGACGCTGACCGCGCTGGAGAACATCACGCTGCCGCTGGACATCGCCGGGCGCAAGCCGGATCAGTCCTGGCTGGCCACGGTGCTCGAGCGGCTCGGCCTCAACGACCGGCTCACCCATCGGCCGAGCGAGCTGTCCGGCGGACAGCAGCAGCGGGTGGCCTGCGCGCGGGCGCTGGCGGGCAAGCCGGAGATCATCTTCGGCGACGAGCCGACCGGCAACCTGGACTCGAAGGCCTCCGAGGAGGTGCTGTCCATCCTGCGCGCCGCGGTGGACGAGTTCGGGCAGACCGTGGTGATCGTCACACACGAGCCGCACGCCGCCGGGTTCGCCGACCGGGTGATCTTCCTGGCCGACGGCAAGATCGTCAACGAAATGCGTGATCCGACGTCGGATACCGTGCTCGACCGGATGAAGGCGCTGGAGCAAGCCTGATGAGTGGTAGTCCGATGCGGAAGGTTGCGCTACGCAACCTTGCCGCACATAAGGTGCGCCTCGCCCTCACGCTGCTATCGGTGGTGCTCGGCACCGCGTTCATCGCGGGCTCGTTCGTGTTCACCGATACGTTGCAGCGCACGTTCGACGGGATCTTCGCCGGTCAGGCGAAGGGCGTCGACGTTCGGGTGAGTCCCAAAGAGCGGCAGGCGCAAGGGGTTCCGAACAACATCGTCGACGAACTGCAGAAGTATCCCGGGGTGCGCACGATCGCGCCGAGCGTGAACGGCGTCCTGGTGCTGCTCACGCCGGACGGGAAGAAGGCGATCCAGACCGGCGGCGCGCCCACCTTCGGGCAGTCGTATCTGCCGCCGGAGCGGGCGGTCGCCGAGCCGAACAAGTTCGTCCAGGGCGTGCCGCCGGCGAAAAGCGGTGAGATAGCGCTGAATACGGGTGGCGCCGAGCGGGCCGGATTGAAGATCGGCGATCACACCAAGCTGATGATCCCGTCGCAGGGCGATCCGATCGATGTGACGCTCACCGGCATCTACCAGGTGCCTTCGGACACCGGCGGATTCATCGGCGTGCTGTTCGACGACACCCAGGCGCGCAAGCTGTTCACCGACGGGCTGCACGTGGCCTATGTCGATGTCGCGGCCACCGGGATACCCGGGGATCAGTTGCGCGACAACCTGATCAAGGACCTGCCGAACTACAAGGTGCAGAACGGCGATCAGGTGCGCGCGGACCTGAAGAAGGACGTGTCCAACGCGCTCAACTTCATCAACTACTTCCTGCTCGCGTTCGGCGCGATCGCGCTGATCGTCGGGACGTTCATCATCTACAACACCTTCTCGATGATCGTCGCGCAGCGGCTGCGTGAACTCGCCTTGCTGCGTGCGGTCGGGGCGAGCCGGCAACAGGTCGGGCGATCGGTGGTCGCGGAGGCGTTCGTCATCGGATTGGTCGGCAGCGCACTGGGATTGGCCGGCGGCATCGGGCTGGCGTTCGGGCTGTCCGCGGTGCTCAACGCGTTCGATCTCGGGTTGCCCACCGGGTCGATGACGGTGTTGCCGCGCACCATCGCGGTCGGGTTGCTCGTCGGTCTCATCGTGACCGTGCTCAGTGCCTACGCGCCGGCCCGCCGGGCGGCGAAGATTCCGCCCGTCGAGGCGATGCGCGAGGAATTCGCCTCCGCCGGTGATTCTTTGCGGATCCGGACGCTGGTCGGTGCGGTGCTCGCGGTGGCGGGTGCGGTGCTCGTCTACGTCGGCGCCCAATCCACCGGCGGGAACGCGGCTTTGACCGTCGGCATCGGCGCGCTGGCGCTGATTCTCGCGGTATTGCTGGCCGCGCCCGCGCTTTCGCGACCGGTGGTCGGTGGGCTCGGGGTGTTGACTCGTCCGTTCGGCCCGATCGGGCGGATGGCGCGCAACAATGCCGCCCGCAACCCGCGCCGCACGGCCGCAACGGCTTTCGCGCTCACCCTCGGGCTGATGCTGGTGACCGCGATCGGAATGCTCGGCGCTTCGGCGAAAGCCAGCGTCGGGGTGCTGGTGGACAAGGGCGTGCGGTCCGACTATGTGCTGGCCAGTCAGCAATTCGTCGGAGTGCCGTTCGGCGCCGCCGACGCGGTGCGCAAGTCGGTGCCCGGCGTCGCCGAGGTGGTCGGGCTGCGCGGCGTCGGCTTCAAGATCGGGGACGACCAGGTCGGCGGCACCTCGCCGGACGGCCGGCTGGATCAGGCACTGAATTACGAAATACTGCGTGGCTCAGCGACTCTCGGCGACCGGGACATATTGGTGTCCGAGGACGAGGCGAACAAGCGCGGCTGGCGGGTCGGCCAGGAGGTCTCGCCGACCAGTTTCGACGGCAAGAAGGTTCCGCTCACCGTCGCCGGCATCTATCGCAAGACCCCGTTGCTCGGCGCGCTCGTGGTGTCGCCGGTGGTTTACAAGGAGGTGGTGCCGGTCAACTTCCAGAGCAATGTCGTCGTGCTGGTCACCGCCAAGCCCGGCGCGAACCTGACCGAGATGCGCGCTGATCTGGAGCGGGCGGTCGAGCCGTTCCCGGTGGTTCAGGTGCAGGACCGGGAGGAATTCAAAGGCGCGCAAGGCAAACAGATCAACACGCTGCTCGCCATCCTCTACGGCCTGCTCGCGCTGGCGGTGGTGATCGCCATCCTCGGCATCGTCAACACGCTGGCATTGTCGGTGGTGGAGCGGCGGCGCGAGATCGGCATGCTGCGGGCGGTCGGGATGCAACGCGCGCAAGTGCGGCGAACCATCTATCTGGAATCCATGCTGATCGCGGTCTTCGGGGCCATCATCGGCATGCTGCTGGGGTTGGGGCTGGGCGTGGGCTTCCTGCGGACACTGCGGGATCTGGGGCTCGATCAGATCGCCATCCCGTGGTCGCAGCTGGTGCTCGTGCTGGTGAGTTCGGGCGTGGTCGGGGTGCTGGCCGCGCTCTGGCCCGCGGTCCGGGCGGCCCGGACCCCACCCTTGGCGGCCATCGCCGACCTGTAAGCGCACCGCTGTCCGGCGGGCCCCGATTCGTCGGGGCCCGCCGTTCTGCTGTGCGGAATCGACTGGCCCGCAGCAGGTCCGGGGCGGTGCGGGAACCGTGGTGTCTGTCCCGTCACACCGTGGTGAAGTCGGCCGGGGGATGATGCTAGGTTAAACGGAGGATGTAGCTCCGCTTAATTGCCGGGATCGGCCTGGTTCAACGGGGAAGGAGGCCGCGGGCAATGGTGGCTGTGGGTCTTGGCGGGCCGGGTGCCGGATTCGAGGTCGCGCCGGGCGGGATCGTCGAACGGATGCGGGCGGCGGTGCACGGCCGCGGCGGCGAGGCGGTCGGGCAGCTGGTGCTGATCACCGTGCTCTACGTCGGTTATCGGGTGGGCCGGATGGTGACCGCCGACGACACGGTGCGCGCGTTCGGCAACGCCCGTGCACTGCTCGGACTGGAGGATCGCCTCTGGCTACCCGAGGAGACGACGTTGCAGTCGGTCTTCGTGCGCCACGACTCCTTCGCCCTGCCGGCCAACTTCTATTACGCCACCGCGCATTTCACCGTCGCGGTGGCGGTTCTGTTGTGGTTGTGGGTGTTTCGGCCCGAGCACTATCGATGGACGCGCAACCTGATGGTGGCGTTGACCGCCGCCGCGCTCGTCGTGCACGTCCTGGTGCCGCTCGCGCCGCCGCGCATGCTGCCGGAGTACGGCTTCGTCGATCTGGCCGCCGTGCACGGCCAATCCGTCTACGGCTCGGCCGAATCCGGCGGCCTGTCCAACCAATTCGCCGCCATGCCCTCGCTGCACGTCGGCTGGGCGCTACTGCTCGCGTTCGCCGTGGTCGCCGCGACCCGCACCCGATGGCGCTGGCTGGCCCTCGCGCATCCGGTGCTGACCACCCTGGTCGTGATCGGCACCGGCAACCACTACTGGCTGGACGTCATCGTTGCGATCGGTTTGCTGGCCATCTCCGCACTACTGCACCCGAAGCTCGTCCCGACCGCCGCGACGGCCTGGGGCATCATGGGCCCGGTGGCCGCGAAACCCCTCGTGACCAGCTGAGAACTCGTCCCGCGCCGGTCGGCCGAACCAGGCTCACCGCCGCAACCGCTGTCGTAGGATCTCCTGAGCTGTCCGGTTCGCCCGTTCAGATAGGAGCCCGATGGAATTCCTCACCACGCTCTCCACCCTGCTCGGCATCGCACTGCAGTTGATCAACCTGGTCTCGGCGATCTCCAGTCTCTCAGGGTGATTCGGCTTCGATCAGGGCAGTCGGCCCTTGCTGTCGGGAAGCGGGTAGACCTTGCCGCCTTCCAATCGCACCACCTCGGCAAGTGCGGGGTCCGCCGTTGCCAGCGGGAGCTCCTCGGACAGTGCGGTGGCCGCGGCGACACAGTCCGCCAGGCTTACGGCCATCCGTTCGCGATGGTAATGCCGAGTGCGCAAACGCCCAGCGAGCACCCCCAGCGGGGCGGTCACGGGAGCAAGTCGCATGCCGATCGTGGAGAGCAGGGCGATGTCTGCCTCCACGTCGTCCGGGTGGCGCCCGTACACGCGGGCGAGTTGATCCATCACTTCCGCGGCGTTCGCGGTGGACAGGACGCTGGGCGCGACTAGTAGGTTCGCGACTTCGCGGGCTGACGGCTCGGCGCGGAAGTACGCGATAACTGCATAGGCATCAAGGACTGTCATCGTTCCCTGCTTGTCGGTTCGGCGGCGCGTTCGGCTGCTCGGGCCTCCTCGCTGTCCGGTCCTGGACCTGCATGGGCGCCCATCAGTGCGGTGATCGGATCGGTCGGGATCGGCCGCACGATCGCGTAGTCGCCGCGGTCGATGACCAGCACCGAGGAGGCACCCCACCGGCGGCGTAGATCTGCGGGGAGCGAGATCTGACCGTTGCCGGTCACCTTGGCATGTGCAGAGCTCATGTATTCATATTACAGCGTGATCAGTTTGTGCAATAGAGTAGATACTGATCATATGGCATAGTAGTCCATTGTATTTCAGCTGTGGCTCGTGTTGGAGTTGGCCCAGGCTTGCAGGTCGCCGCGGTCCAGGGCGACGGCGAGTAGGGCGGGGAATTTGTCGGGGGTGCAGGCGAAGGCGGGGACGCCGAGGGCGGCCAGGGCGGCGGCGTTGTCGTGGTCGAAGGCGGGGGCGCCTTCGTCGGACAGGGCGAGCAGGACCACCACCTGGACGCCGGATTCCTTCATGGCATTGATCCGGCGCAGCATTTCATCGCGGACACCGCCCTCGTAGAGGTCGGAGATGAGCACGAAGAGGGAATCGGTGGGGCGGGTGACGAGGGTTTGGGAATAGGCGATGGCGCGGTTGATGTCGGTGCCGCCGCCGAGCTGGGTGCCGAACAGGACGTCGACCGGGTCGTCGAGTTTGTCGGTGAGGTCGACGATCTCGGTGTCGAAGACGACGAGCGAGGTCTTCAGCGAGCGCATGGAGGCGAGCACCGCGCCGAAGACGGAGGCGTAGACGACGCTGGCCGCCATCGAGCCGGATTGGTCGATGGCGAGCACCACGTCGCGTTGCACCGCTTGGGCTTTGCGGCCGTAACCGACCAGCCGCTCGGGCACGACGGTGCGATGCTCGGGCAGATAGTTGGCCAGGTTCTTGCGGATGGTGCGGTCCCAGTCGATATCGCGCAGCCGTGGCCGGGAGACGCGGGCGGCCCGGTTCAACGCGCCGGAGACGGCCGCGACGGTCTGCGCGGCGATGCGCTGCTCGATCTCGCGCACCACCTTCTGCACCACCATGCGCGCGGTCGCCTTGGTGGTTTCCGGCATCACCCGGTTCAGGCTCAGCAGGGTGCCGACCAGGTGCACGTCGGGTTCGACCGCCTCGAGCAACTCCGGCTCCAGCAGCAACTGGGTGAGGTTCAGCCGCTGGACCGCGTCGCGCTGCATCACCTCGACGACGGTCGAGGGGAAGTAGTTGCGGATGTCGCCGAGCCAGCGGGCCACCCGGGGCGCGGAGCCCTCGAGCCCGCCGGAGCGTTTACCCGAGCTGCGTTCGTTGTCGTTGTACAGCGCGGACAGCGCGCGGTCCATCGCGACATCGTCGCCGTCGCCGAGTCCACCGAGCCCCTCTTCGGCGGCAGCGCCGAGCACCAGACGCCAACGCCGCGCCTGCGTTTCATCGACCGCGTTCATACCGGAACTCCTAAGATCTCCGCGGCGGCGCGCAAGGCGATGCTGCCGCGACTGAGGTCGAAATTGCCGCCCTCGCCGGCGGTCCGGGTGGCGATCGTGCCGCCGTCGCGCACCGCGCGGCCGATCGCGCGCCGCTCGCCCGACTCGAACGCGCCGAAGGTCCGGCGCAGCAAGGGAAGTGTCTCGACGAACTGGTCTTCGCGCAGCGCGCTCAGCCAATCGTCGATGAGGCGCAACAACTCCCGGTCGTGCACCAGTAGCAGCCCGCGCCCGCCGAGGAAGCCGTCGATCCAGGCGGCCTTCGCGGCGGCGGTGTTGCCGACCGACAGGGCGGCGGAAAGCCGACGGGCGGAATCGGTTTCGTCGATGAGGCCCGCGTCGGCGAGCACTCGGACGGCGCGGCCGACGAGCGCGCCGTGCACGTCGTCGCGGTCGGCGAGCTTGCCCAGCGCGCCGAGCCATTCGCCGGTGGCCCAGCCGTCGTCGCGGGTGCTGATGGCGGTGTGGGCGGCGTCGAGCAAGGTGCGGAACTCGGTCGCCGCATCGGTGTCCAACCCGGTGACGGCACCGGGCAGGCCGGCGCAGATGCGCACGAGCAGGCCGTCGGCGACGTGGGCCAGGGCCTTGGTATCGGTGCCGCGGACATCGCCGTAGCGCAGCGTCCGGACGAGCCCCGGCAGGGCGGCGAGCAGATGGGTGATGTCGTGATCCAGCGCGGCGGCCGATTCCAGCCGGGTGATCAGGCCGTCGGTGGCGCCACCGAGATCGGCCAGCAGCGCCACCTCCAGCGCAGCCGACAGGTCGCCGACGGTGCTGTCCTCGCGACTCGCCGTGTCGAGGATCTTCGCCTCGGCGGCGGTGCCGATGGTGGTGCCCCAGCGGGATGCCTCGATGATCGAGATGGCGTACTCCGGGCGCCATTCCAGCGTCCAGGTCTCGCGGAAGGTGCCGGTGCTGCGCACCTCGCTGGTGGTGAGCGTGCCCCACGGGATGTCGAGCACGCGCAGCCGGTGCAGCAGGCGGGAACGCTCGACCTCGCGTTCCTTGCGCAGGTCGAGATCGAGCACCCGGGACAGCGCCTCCTGCTTCATCCGCAGCGTGCGGATCCGAGCGCGCAGGTCGGCGTCGAGCGGGACGGTCGGCGTGCCCTCGGGGACGGTGCCGAGCGCCTCGCCGACGACGAGCTCGTTCACCACCAGCCGCAGCATGGTCTCGTCGCCCGCGCACATCACCGCGCGGGTGGCCTCGGTGACCTCGGACAACCCGGCCAGCGGGCGGTCCCGCATCGCGGCGAGGGTGTCGGCGAGCCGGACCGCCTCGATGATGTGCGCGCTGGACACCGGCAGATCGTGCGCGCGCAGCACGCCGGCCACCTTGGTGAGCCAGCGGACGATCGGCCGCTCGGTCTCAGTGAACAGGTGGTGGTACCAGCCGGGGGAGGTGATGCCCGCGCCGTAGCCGGAGATCGTGGACAGCCGCGAATGTGTCCACGGCACCCAGGTCAGTGTGGCCTTCGTCTTCGGAAGTCCTTTCAGCAGCCGGGTATCCGCGGTCGCGGGCCCGAGCTTGCCCGTGAGCGCGGGCGCGTGCCAGGCCCCGCATACCACCGCGAGCCGGACCGCGCCGTCCTTCAACGCCTTACGCATCGTCTGCCGCATGTAGGCCTCGCGGCGCAGCGTGTGCGCGTCGATGTGGACGGCGTCGAGCTCAATCGGTTCCAGCCCGATGACCTCCGCGGTCGCCTCGGCGACGGAGTTGACGCCCGCGTCGTCCAGCGTGGCGCCGAGCGGCTCCGGCTCGGCCGCGATCAGCTCGGCGGATTCGCGCAGCGCGCCCATCGCCTCGGTGATCGCGTCGAACGCGGTGGCGTCGGGGGCGGATTCGACGACCGCGTCCCACCAGCGCTCGGCATCGTCGTAGCCGCCGGCCGCGGCGAGCTCGGTCAGCGGGTCGAACCGGTCGCCGGGCTCCTCCTCGGCGGCCAGCACCATGGTGGCGGGCAGATCGCAGAACCGAACGGGCACATCGTGTTCGGCGGCATATCGCAGCGCCTGCCACTCCGGCGAGAACACGGCGTAGGGCCAGAACGCGGCCTTCGCCGGAGTATCGGGCACATAGGCGAGCAGCGCTACCGGCGGCGCCATCCCTTCGGCCGCAACGTATCCGACCAGCGGATCGGCGTCCGCGGGCCCCTCGATCAAGATGGTGTCGGGTTGAAAAGCCTCCAGTGCCAACCGAAGTGAGCGCGCGGAACCCGGCCCGTGATGGCGGATGCCGAACACGCGGGTCTGCGCGCCCGAGCCGTTCTGTGCTTGCGTCATGGTGTCACCCCCTTCTCCTCTACCTGGTGGTCGCGTCCGTCACCCGGAGATCTCGCGGCAGGCCCGGTAGAAGTCGGACCACTCCGGCCGTTCGCGGACAACGGCTTCCAGGTATTCGGTCCACACCACCGCATCGGCGACCGGATCCTTGATCACCGAACCGAGCACCGCGCCGGCGATGTCCCCGGCCCGCAGCACGCCGTCGCCGAAGTGGACGGACAACGCGATCCCGTTGGTGATCACCGAGATCGCCTCGGCGGTGGACAGCGTGCCCGAGGGCGACTTGAGCTTGGTGCGGCCGTCGGCCGTGATGCCGGAGCGCAATTCGCGGAAGACGCGCACCACCCGGCGCACCTCCTCGGCCGCGGCGGGCACCTTCGGCAGTTCCAAGGAGGCGCCGAGCTGTTCGACGCGGCGGCTGACGATGGCGACCTCCTCGTCCTCGCTGGCGGGCAGCGGCAGCACCACGGTGTTGAACCGGCGGCGCAGCGCCGAGGACAGCTCGTTCACGCCGCGGTCGCGGTCGTTGGCGGTGGCGATGACGTTGAAGCCCTTGGCCGCCTGCACCTCGGTGCCGAGTTCCGGCACCGGCAGCGTCTTCTCCGACAGCACGGTGATCAGCGCGTCCTGCACGTCGGACGGGATGCGGGTGAGCTCCTCGACCCGGGCGATCGAGCCCGCGCGCATCGCGGTCATCACCGGCGACGGCACCAGCGCGCCCTCGCTCGGGCCCTCGGCGAGCAGCCGCGCGTAGTTCCAGCCGTACCGGATCGCCTCCTCCGCGGTCCCCGAGGTGCCCTGCACGAGCAGCGTCGATTCGCCGCAGATGGCGGCCGAAAGATGTTCCGACACCCAGGTTTTGGCGGTGCCGGGCACGCCGAGCAGCAGCAGTGCGCGGTCGGTGGCGAGGGTCGCGACCGCCACCTCCATGAGCCGGCGCGGGCCGACGTACTTCGGGCTGATCACGGTGCCGTCGTCCAGGGTGCCGCCGAGCAGGTAGGTGACCACCGCCCACGGCGAGAGCCGCCAGGACGGCGGGCGCGGGCGCTCGTCGGCGCTCGCGAGGGCGGACAGTTCGTCGGCGTAGGCCTGTTCGGCGTGCGGACGCAGCAGGTCGGGCGTCACGTCGGTAGTGGTCACTGCAACTCCTCGAGCATCATCGAGCGGTGGTTGAGGTCGTGGGCGAGCTGATCGAAGGCTCGCTCCCAGGTGGGATCGCCGCACCGGCGGGCCACCACGGCGGCGGCGCTCGCGGCGGCAACGGGCAGGTGCACCGACGCCGCGGCCAGCAGCGAGCGGTGCGCGTTGGGGGTGTTGCCGTGCGCTTCTGGCCGGCGGGCGGCGGCGCGGGCACGTTCGAACAGCAGCAGAATCAGGTGCTGCGCCAAGGGTTCCGGCCACGGATGTCCCATCGCGGGCAGCAGCGCCTCGATCTCGGAGAGCCAGGAGCCGTCCAGGTCGAGCAGGTGGCGGGTGCGGTCGGCCTGCGGCAGCAGCGCGAACAGCTCGCGCCTGCGCAGCATGGCGACGTCGGTCGGCACGCCCGCGTCGAACAGTGCCCGCGCCCACACCGAATCGTGCTGGGCCAGTGCGGCATCCACCCAGCCGTCGAACACCGGCTGGCGGAAGCGGTCGTCGATGGTGACCCTGACCGCCTTGTCGGGCGCGCCGAGCACGTTCGCCCAGTGGCCGAGCGGTGTCGCCGCGACCAGCTGGCGCAGCCTGCCCGCGCTGACGTCGGGAGCGCCGCCCCACCGATAGGTGAACTCGACGCTGCGGTCGGTGATGCCGTCGCGATGCGCGGGCGGATCCAGCGTATCGGGCAGGGCGACAACGAGTTCGGTGTGCAACATCCGGTGCTCGACGCGCAGCCACTCGTTCGCCCGCCGCGTCATGCGGTGTGCGAACGCCGAATCGGGCAGCAGGGTCAGCAGTCCGGCGGCGGTCCGCCGGACGTCGGAGCGCCGATCGTCCAGCCCGGCTTCCAGTAGCGGTTCGTCGGCCCGCGAAATCCCGTCGGCGAGCACGGCGAGTAACTCCGCCTTCAGCGGACCCGATTCCTTCGGCCAGGCGGTGGCCAGGGTTTCGCGCGCCGCGTCGGCGTCCCGGCGGCGCAGCTCGGCCAGCCAGCCCCGGCGCTCCGGCGGCTGCCCGAACTGCCAGGCGTCCTCCGTGGGTGCCGCAGCAGGCTGCTGCCGCACCAGGTTTCGCCATTCCGGATGCTGGCTCGCCAGCCACCGGCCGCGGGTGCCGGCCAGGCGCAGCAACGGCTCGCGCAGCTCGACGTTGCTCTTCGCCTGGTCGAGCAACTGCCCGCACAGCGCGTCCGGCGCGCGGTAGTCGTAAGGCGTTGCCGCGGTGAACCATTCGGGCAGGAACGGCGACTTCTCCTGCAACATCCGCGCAAGGCGCCCCGCGGCGACGGGCGGGAGCAGCCGCCTGGAGTCGTCCTCTGCCGGTTCGGGGGCGGTCGCGGTGGCCGCACGCACCCCGCCGCGCGCGAAAACATCTTGGAGCGCCGCGGATTCGAGCAGGCGCAGCGCCGGATCGGCTGGTAGTCGGTCGGCCGCCTCGGCGATCGGCGCGGCGAGCCCGGTGAGGTCCGGCGGCCGGCGGGCGGTGCCGAGCAGCGCGACGGCGGTGAGGTCGGCCGCGTCGGCCGACTGCGCCGCCCGGGCATTCGGCGTACTCCGGCCGACCGGATCGAGCCTGGCCAGATCGATCACCTCGCCGGCATTGAACACCGAGACCGGCACCAAGCCTTCGCCGGTCCACTCGGCGGCGATGGTTACCGGATGGCCGCCGGAGACGCCGAGCAGTCGCCACGGCTGTTCGGTGGGCGCCACCGGCAGCGCGGTGCCGTCGGATTCGGCGATGTACCAACCATTTTCGGTGTGCACCGGGACCACGTCGACGAGCAGCACCGGCCACCCGCGCAGCCACGGATCGGCGCCGAGCGCGCTCGCGTGATCGGCGAGTGCGGCGGCGATCGTGCCGGGCCGGTCCGGATCGGTCGGCAAGGTGGTGAACGGCTCTGTCGCGCCGTGGCGTTCGCCCCACAGCGCGCGCAGCGGCGCGGCGCCGGGGTAGTAGTGCAGGTCCGCGTCGGCGAGCAGACCGAGCGGCGGCACGTCCGCGGGGAAGGCCGGTGAGCCGAACGAGTGGTCGACCACCAGGGCCCAGCGCCGGGATGCCCGCCCGTACAACCAGGTTCGCCGGGTGTAGAGGCGTTCGTCCTCGGTGATCCGCAGGCCGAGCACCATCCACCGGTCCCGCACCGCGGGCTCGGTGCGCACGGACTCGGCCGGATTCGGATAGCCGACGTGCGTACGGACGCTGGCGCCCAGCTCGGGCGGCAACTCGTCCAGCCGGCGATGCGCGGCGACGAGCAGGTGCAGCCTGGCGTATTCGCGCAGCACCACGTCGGGCCAGTCCGGCCTGGTGACCACGGCGGTCGGCAGCTGACGCAGGGCCGAGGCAACCCCGGGCGCCTGCGCGTCGACCATGCGCGCGGCGATCGTCTCGAACGCCCGGTACGAGCGATCGGCCTGCGCCAGGCCGGTGCGCACCTGGTCGCCGAGCCAGACGTCGAGTTCGGCCAGCCCCGCGGTGACCCGCACCCGGCGCTGTTCCGCGGTGGCCGGATTCGAGGTGCGGGGGCCGGCCTCCGCCGCCGGTTTAGCGGCCTTGGCGATCCGGCCGCCGATCCAGCTCCCGGCGAAGTCGACGATCGCGGGCGCGTCCTCGACCCGGCCCGCGGACCATTCGAGCAACAGCGATAGCGCGTGCTTGCACGGGAACTTGCGGCTCGGACAGGAGCACTTGTACGCGGGCCCGGATAGATCGATGATCGTCTGATAGGGCTTGGCACCGCTGCCCTGGCACAGTCCCCACAGCGCGATGTCGTGCTGTCCGGTGTCGCGCCAGCGACTGGCCAGCTTCCGCGCGGCCGACAGCGAGCTCGCGTCCGGCGCAAGCGCCGTGACCTGGTCCTCGCTCCAGCGCGTCATGTCTTCCCCCGTTCGTCGGTTGACCGGATTTCTACCGCAGGCCACCGACAAGTGCCGATCCGGCCGGTGTGTTCCGCACGGAAATTACTGCGGCGTGCCGGTTTTCGCCGCGGAAAGCCTCTTGCGTACATTGTTGTTCTCTGGCATTCTGTCCTGTTCGGCTCGACCGAACCATCCAAATCGGGTGATACACCATCGAGCTGCCCGCCGGGGCTGGCGAGGGGTGGACATCGAGGCGCGGCCCCAGCCGTTTCGATGGCCATATCCATCCCCGCGGGCAGATTCGCTGGTGACCGGACGATTACCTCCGGTGGGCGAATGCGACGCGATCGGGTAGCGTTTCGCAGAGCTTCGACAGTGGCGCCGCGCACGAGGTCGGAGGACGTGTAGCGGCTCGGTGGTGGAGGGGGTCCCGACCAAATGCGTCCCGACGCAGACCCGGTGCCGCGATTAACCGAGGTGGTGACCCGCCGGCTCGCCGCGGACCCCTCGGTGACGCCCTCGGTGGCCCGGACCGTCCTGCGTGCCCTCGGCGGCACCGAGAACGACGATCGGGCAACCGAATTCGATGACGGCGGGATCTTCCTGCGTGCCATCCGGGTCCGCGGCTTCCGCGGCATCGGCCCGCAGGCCGAGCTGCAACTGCCGCCCGGGCCCGGCCTCACCCTGGTCGTCGGCCGCAACGGCAGCGGCAAATCCAGCTTCGCCGAGGCCGCCGAACTGGTGTTCACCGGCGGAAATCGCCGCTGGGACGGTCGATCCGCGGCCTGGCGGGAGGGCTGGCGCAACCTGCACGACGGCGGCACCGCCCGCATCGAGGTGGAGCTGCTCACCACCGGAAGCAAGCCGCAGCTGACCATCAGCAAGGAGTGGGCCGCCGACGCGGACCTGCCCGACGCGACCTGGACCGAACAGCATCCGCCCACCGCCCCAACGGAATTCGATATGGACCGCTGGGCGGGCAGGCTGGAGCTGTACCGCCCGTTCCTGTCCTACAGCGAGCTGGGCGCCTTGGTCGACGGCAAACCGAGCGACCTGTTCGACGCGCTGCACCAGCTGCTCGGCCTGGACGAATTGACCTTGGCGCAGGAGCGAATTCGGATGCGCCGCCTGGAACTGGAACGCGCCGTGCGGGATTCCCGCCAGGAACGCCTCGAACTCCTGGAGGCGCTGGAGACGGTGGCCGACGACCGCGCCGTCCGGGTGAACGCCCTGCTGCGTCCCGCCCAACCGGACCTCGCCGCGGTCGGGCGCGAGGTGTCCGGCACCTTCGACGACCCGGGCGGCCCCGCGGGCCTGCGCGCGATTGTCCGCCTCACCCTGCCGACGGCGGCCGAGGTGGCGCAGGTGGCCACCCGGCTCGCGGACTGCGGCACGGCCTTGGCCCGCGGCACCACCGCCGACGCCGAGGCGGACTGGCGCGTGCTGGAACTGTTGCGCCGGGCCCGCGACCACCACAAGGCGAGCGGCACCTGCCCGTGCCCGGTCTGCGGCCGCGGCGAACTGGACGACGAGTGGGCCCTCGCGGCCGACGACTCGATCACCGAGCTCGCCGCCCGGGTCGACGCGCTCACCACCGCGCGCACCGAACTCGGCGATGCCCTGCGCGCGGCCCGCTCGCTGCCGGATCTCATTCCGCCGGAACTGGATTTCGATCCGCGCAACCCGCCCTCGGTCGACACCTCCGCGGTCCGCCGCGCCTGGGCCGACTGGGCCGCGCTCACCTCCGCCGACTACGCCGCCGACCTGCCGGACCGGCTGCGCGGCGCGCACGCGCGGTTGGTCGACGAACTCGACCTGGTGCAGCAGGGCACGCGCAAGGAACTCGACCGGCTCGACGAGGTGTGGACCCCGCTGGTCCCGCGCATCGTCAGCTGGCTCGAGGGCGCGCGCGAGGTCGCCGCGCACGCGGCCGAACTGCGCACGGTCAAGAAGGCCGAGGACTGGCTCAAGTCCGCGACCGCGGGCCTGCGCGGCGAACGCATGACGCCGCTGGAGACCACCGCGCGCTGGGTCTGGCAGACGCTGCGCCAGCAGAGCAACGTGGAACTCGGCTCGATCACGTTGCAGGGCAACGCCGGAACCGCCCGCCGGGTGCTCCTGGACGTCACCGTCGACGACGTGGACGGCGCCGCGCTCGGCGTGATGAGCCAGGGCGAGTTACACGCGCTCGGGCTGTCGCTGTTCCTGCCGCGCGCCACGGTCGAGGAGAGCCCGTTCCGCTTCGTCATGATCGACGACCCGGTGCAGGCGATGGACCCGGCGAAGGTCGACGGCCTGGCCAGGGTGCTCGCCGCGGTCGCGTGGACCCGGCAGGTGGTCGTCTTCACCCACGACGAGCGGCTCGCCGAGGCCGTGCGCCGGATGCAGCTCGACGCCACCGTGCTCGAGGTGCAGCGCCGCGACCGCTCGGTGGTCGAGGTGCGGGTGTCCAGCGACCCGGTCCGCCGCTACCTGGATGACGCTCGCGCACTGGTGCGTACCCCGCAGCTGCCGCAGGCCATCGCCGACGAACTCGTCGCCACGTGTTGCCGGTCCGCGGTCGAGGCCGCGAGCCTGGGCCGGGCCAGGCGCAGCCTGCTCGCCGACGGCATGAACCACCGCGAGGTGGAGCGCCACATCGATGCCGCCCAATCCACCAGGGCGAAAGTGGCGCTCGCGGTGATGGGCGTCGGCGGCAAGGTCGACGACCTCAACAAGCATCTGGTCGCGCGTGAGGGGAAATGGGTGGTCGAGGCGCTGCGGGACGCGACCGCGGGCGCACACGTGCCGATCGGCCGCAGCATGCGCGAATTGATCACGGAGACCGAAAGATTCGTCGCATGGCTCGCGCGCTGACGAGGCGCCGATGAGCGAGCGGCGCGGACCGCGGCGCGGTGCGAACGGCGGCCGCGGCGGCAACGGCGGCGGGCAGCGGCCGAAGCGCGGACCGGAGAAGGGCCCGAAGCGGCCGCGGCCATCGGTGGCCGAGCGGCTCGATACGGTCGATCGCCTGCTGGCCGGCTCGGTGACCGACGCGGGCGGCCTGTGGTCCCGCGCCACCGCGTGGATTCTCCGAATTGCCTTGGAGCAGTCGGTAGATGAGCTGTGGGGCCGGCTGGCGCCCGCGCTGATGCGCTGCCCGATGCGCGCGCAGCTGATCGCGCTGCGCACCTTCGCCGGACCCGAGGTGGCGGCGCAGGTCGCCGCGCTCTGGGCCGCGTTGTCGCGCGCCGCGCATCACCACGACTACGAACTCGCGCCGAGCGTCACCGACCTGCGTCGTTGGCGCGAACAGACGGTCGCGATCGCCGGTGCGCTGGCCACCGTCGAAGCCCGCTGAGCGCGCTCCAGGCGACCCGGCCTGATCTTTGTTGCGAGCGGCGCGCAACAATCGACGTATGAGTGGGACGCGGATGTGTCCGTGTGGCCGGGGCGAGGCCTTCGACGACTGCTGCGGGCCGGTGCTGAGCGGGAAGCGGGCGGCGGCGACCGCCGAGGCGTTGATGCGTTCGCGCTACACGGCTTTCGCGGTCGGGGACACCGACTATCTTCGTGGATCGTGGCATCCGCGGACCCGGCCGGCGACGCTGGAGCTCGACCCTGGGCAGCGGTGGTTGTTCCTGGAGATATTGCGCACCGCGGACGGCGGGTTGTTCGACGAGACCGGCCTGGTCGAGTTCGTCGCGCACTACCGGGCCGACGGCACCCGCGGTTCGCTGCACGAGGTCAGCCGGTTCCTGCGCGCCGACGGGGCCTGGGTCTACCTCGACGGCGAAGTCGAAGCCTGAGTACCCTCACGCACTATGTCCCGGGTCGCGATCGAGTACTGCACGCAGTGCCGCTGGTTGCTGCGTGCTAGTTGGATGGCGCAGGAACTGCTGAGCACGTTCGCCACCGAACTCGGTGAGGTGGCGCTGATTCCGGGCACGGGCGGCGTTTTCCGGATCACCGTGGACGGCGAGCAGATCTGGGAACGCAAGGCGGACGGCGGTTTTCCCGATATCGCGGTGCTGAAACAACGGGTGCGCGATCGGGTCGCGCCGGACCGTGATCTCGGCCACGCCGATCGGCGCGACTGAACTCGCTCGCCGCGCCCTCGATGCGGGCAGGGCCTTGCCTAGCCGCAACAGCCTCCGCCGCAGCAGCCGCCACCGGCGGGACCGGCCGCCGGACTCGGTGCCGGCGTCGCGCTACCCCGGCTGACCGTGGCAAACGTGGTCAGCAGCTTGACTGTGTCGGCATGGCCGCTCGGGCAGGACGCCGGATCCGACGACTCCGCCATCGGGCGGTTCATCTCGAAAGTGTCCCCGCAACCGCGGCACCGATAGCTGTAGCTCGGCATCGGTCAAGCGTACCGCCACGGTCTCATAATGGTGCGTCGCGTTCCCAGGTGGTCGGCATGGACGTACTCTCGATGAAGAGATCACGAGGTGCGGGGCCCGCTGGAGCAAACCGGCAGCACACCGATGGGTCCCTGGCAGGAGGTGCGAGACCATGAGCACTCAGTTCGAAGCTGAACCGGGTTTGGACGTGGGCGGCGCCGAGCCGATAGCCACCACTACCTCGGGGGATGTGCGCGGGCGCTGGGATGGTCCGGTCGCAGTATGGCGCAGCATTCCGTATGCGGCAGCGCCGAGCGGGGTAAATCGATTCATGCCGCCACTGCCCGCGCCCGAATGGACCGGGACGAGGGACTGCGCCGTCTTCGGCGACATCGCGCCGCAGACGATGGGCAACATGGTTCCCGTCGACTCCGACCTGCGCATGGGCGAAGACTGCCTGTGGTTGAACGTCTGGTCACCCCGGCGCGACGTCGGCGACATGGTGCACACCTTCGAAACCGGTGAACCGCGCCCGGTCCTGGTCTGGTTGCACGGCGGCGCGTACTGCCTCGGCACCGCCGCGCAGGGCATCTACGACGGACGCAAGCTGGCCGAAACCGGCGACGTCGTGATCGTCACGGTGAACTACCGCCTCGGCGCGTTCGGCTTCCTCGATCTGTCCTCGCTGCCCGGCCCGTTCACCCCGAATCTCGGCCTGCACGACCAGATCGCCGCGCTGGAATGGGTGCGCGACAATATCGCCGCGTTCGGCGGCGACCCGGGCAATGTCACATTGTTCGGCGAATCCTCCGGCGCGGGTTGCGTGACCGCGCTGCTGACCTCGCCGCGCGCGGCCGGGCTGTTCCACAAGGCGATCGCGGAGAGCCCGCCGGCCACCACGGTGTTCGGCCAGGAGCGGGCCGCCGCGGTGGCCCGCCGCTTCCTCGAGCTGCTGGAGCTGACGCCGGACCGGGCCATCGAACTGCTGGACTGGCCGATCGAGAAGATCGTCGAGGTCGCGGGCATCCTGCTGGACGAGGTCCCGTTGAAGGAACCCGGCCGGCTGGCGGCCGCCCCGGTGGTGGACGGCGATCTGCTGCCGACCTATCCGATCGATCGGTTCCAGCACGGGCGCTCGCATCGGGTGCCGTTGATGATCGGCGCGAACAAGGACGAGGCGTCGCTGTTCCGGGTGTTCCGCTCGCCGATCATGCCGGTGACGCCGGACGCGGTGAACGCGATGCTCAACGATGTCGCGGCCAATCACCCGGAGCTGTCGCACGAGCGGATCGCCGAAATCACCTCCGCCTACCCGGATCTGGACAAGACCCGCGGCGCGCTGGCCATGTCCGGCGACGCCGCGTTCCGGATGCCCGCGCACTGGGTGGCCGACGCGCACGCACAGCACTCGCCGACCTGGATGTACCGCTTCGACCATGCGACGCCGATGCTGCGCGCGGCCCGGGTCGGGGCCGGGCACGCCACCGAATTGCCCTACGTGTTCGGCAATTTCGGCTCGTTCAACCACGATCCGACGTTCTGGCTGGGCGGGCGCAAGGTGGCCATGGAGGTGTCGGGCCGAATGATGCGGCGCTGGTTGGCGTTTGCCACCCACGGCGTGCCCGCCGCGCTCGACGGCTCGAAACATTGGCCGCCGTACCGGCCGTCGACCCGCACGACCCT
Source organism: Nocardia colli (assembly GCF_008704205.1). GTDB lineage: Bacteria > Actinomycetota > Actinomycetes > Mycobacteriales > Mycobacteriaceae > Nocardia > Nocardia colli. Next base: position 542,234 of record NZ_VXLC01000004.1, read on the forward strand.
GCTGATCGACACCGTCGACCGGGTGGTCGACGACCCCGACGCCGACCTGCACACCGCGTGGGGTGAGCAGGCCGTCGGCTTCAGCTAGACGGTCGTGGGTTCGGGCGCGAGCGCGCGGCGGCCGAGCGCAACCGGCAACCGCTCGTAACCGTGCAGCGTGAACAACTTCCGGCGCTCCGGTGCCCCGTCGAGTTGCAGGTCCGGGAAGCGGTCGAACAGCGACTGCAACGCGTAGACACCCTCCATCCTGGCCAGGCTGGCGCCGAGACAGACGTGGATGCCGTTGCTGAAGGACAAGTGCTCCTTGGCATTCGCGCGCCCGACGTCGAAACGGTCCGGCTCGGCGAACACCGCCGGGTCGCGGTTCGCGCCCGCCAGCGACAGCACGACGGTGTCGCCCGCGCGCAGCTGGACGCCGTCGATCTCCAGGTCGCACAGCACGCTGCGCGCGGTCGTCTGCACCGGTGAGTCGAACCGCAGGATCTCCTCGATGGCGTTGGGCCACAGCTCGGGTTCGGCGCGCAGCCGGGCCAGCTGTTCCGGGTGGTTGATCAGCTGCACCACCCCGTTGCCGATCAGGTTCACCGTGGTTTCGAAGCCCGCGCCCATCAGCAGGCTGGCGGAGGCCTTGAGCTCGAACATGCTCAGCTCGCCCGCGGTGACCAGGGCGCTGAAGATGTCGTCGCCGGGGGTGCGGCGCAGTCGCGCGATGTGCTCGTCGAAGTAGTCGTTCATCACCTCCATGGCCAGCAGCGCACGCCGGTGGGCGCGCCAGGAGATGCCGACGTCGAGCAGCGGCGTCACCTGGTCGCCCCAGGTCAGGAACCGTTGTTTCTCCTCGTCCGGGAAGCCGAGCATTTCGGAGATGATCGCGATCGGGACCTGCGCGGCGAAGGCATTGATCAGATCGGCGGAACCGCCGGAGGGCAGCGCGTCCAGGAGTTCCGCGGTGACCGTTTCGACGCGGTCGCGCAGCCTGCCGATGGCGCGCGGGGTGAACGCGGCGGCGACCGGCTTGCGCATCTTCGTGTGCTGCGGCGGGTCGATCACCAGCATCGACGGCGGTTCCACCGGGTTCGGCGGCAGCGGGAAGTACTTCTTGGTGAGCTGCCGGACCGCCTCGGGGACCGCGAAGCCGTCGGTGCTGTGCACGCCGAATCGGTTGTCGCGCAAGATGGATCGGCACAGCTCGTGGTCGAAGGTGGCCCAGGCGATGGAGGTGCGGATCAGCCTGCCCTCGCCGCGTAGCCGCTCGATGAGCGGATAGGGATCGGCGAGTCCGGTGGTCCCGCCCATCAGTTCGGCGAACGGCTCTCCGCGCCGCGCTTGCAGGCGCAGCACGAGCCGGGGCACGCCTTGAACGGACAACCAGCGGAACCAATACTGCGGCATCATCATTCACCAACTCCGTCGTTGTGCGATATGGCAACCGTACGGAATCCAGCCAGAATGTGGAACGTCCTCTAGTCGGACTTCCGCTTATACCGTGGTAGGAGAAACCTACTGCGTGCGGGCAGGACGGCGGACGAGATCGCCGCACACGCCTCGATTTCCCGCAGACCGAATCGCCGACGAATAGGTCTGCGGGAAATCAGCAGGTGTGCGTCAGGCGCGCTGGGCGGTGACGCGTTCGGTTTCGATGCGGCGCTCGTGCCGGGCCGGGTCGGGGTTGACCACCTGGACCAGGGAGGCGCCGGCGGCGAGGACCGCGACGAAGCCGTCGATCAGTTCGGCGGGGGTGTCCCACGGGGTGCTCGACAGCACTCGGTCGCCCTCGGAAAACCCTTGCCGCATGGCGGATTTCTTCGCCTCGGCGAACACCTCGGCGACCGGCATGCCGTCCAGTGCCGCGCCCGCGCCGCCGGGCAGGAACTGATCGCCGTGCACGCGCACGGAGGTGGCGAAATCGGTGACGCCGATCGGCAGGTCGCGCACGGGGGTGCCCATCGCGTCCAGCGACAGCGCCGCGACCTCGGCGATGCCGTCGGCGTCGTCGATCCGGTCGGGGGTCACCAGGGCCAGTTCGGCGTCCTGGTCGGGACGCAGCACCACCTCGGTGCCCGCCCACCAGCAGCCGAGCAGCACCGCGGCGGTCTGCCAGTGCGCGGGCAGCAGCACCGCGATCCGGGCGCCGGGGCTGAGGCCGAACTCGTCGCGGATCAGGTTGGCGGTCTTGGCCGCCCAGTTGGCCAGGGTCAGCCCGGACAGCTCGATCCGGGCGCCGGTGGCGTCGTCGTAGTAGGTGACGCGCGGATTCGCCGGCTCGCGCGCGAGAATCGGATCGAGCACCCGCTCGGTGAGGGTGAGCGCCTGGTCGAATTCACGCATGGTCTAGTTCACGCATTTCGGTCCGTTCTGGCCTGCGTCGATCGGTGGGGCGGGCGGGACTGGTGTCGCGGTCGCGCTCGACGTTCCGGAGAAGTCGAACATCCCCCCGGCCGACGAGCCCGGACCAGAATAGTCGCTCGCCAGCACCACGCTCACCGAATCCGGCGACAGCGTCGTATCCGCGAGCACCGGCAGCCCGCCGAGCGCCTTGGCCACCGCCTTGGCCTTGGCGTCGGCGGTGTTCGCGGCGAGCACCCGGCTACCGGTGACGCTGCCGCCGGTGTAGTTGCCGACCACGCCCTCGCGGAAACCCTTGCCGCTCAAAGCCTGTGCGACCTGACCGGCCAGGCCGCCGACCCCGCTGGCGTTGTACACGCTGACCGTCACCGTGGCCGGATCCAGCGCCGGTTCGTCCGATTCGGCGGACTTCCCGTCGACCAGCGAGCCGACGTAGTCCTTCACCGCCTTGGGATCGACCCGCACCACGGATTCGCCGTTGTTGGTCATGTAGTTCAGATCGGTGACCGGGATGGTCTCGAACTTCACCTGCCCGCCCGAAAGGTCTTGCAGCTGTTGCAGAAACGCGAGCACGTCCCAGTCGTCGTCGAGCACCACCGTGCGCCCGACCGCGTCGCTGAGCTGCTTCATCCGTCCCGGATTGCTGAGCGTCTTCGCGTTGAGCACCTGCCCGACCAGCTGCGCCATGAACACCTGCTGGCGCACGATGCGATCGAGGTCACCGCGCGGCAGGTTGTGCCGCTGGCGCACGAAGCTCAAGGCGGACGGGCCGTCGAGGCGCTGCCGCCCGGCCGGGAAGTCGGCGCCGGACATCCATTCGTCCACCGCGTTGTTCAGGCACACCTCGACCCCGCCCACCGCGTCGGTGAGCAGCACGAAACCGAGCAGGCTCACCTCGGCGTAGTGGTCGACGCTGATGCCGGTGAGGTTGGCGACCGACTTGATCAGCGCCTGGCGGCCCGCCTGGGTGGACTGCTTGTCCGCGTCGCCCTCCGACACGCCCTGGTTGATCAGCTTGAGCCGCTGGGTCTCCTTGGTCGCGCCGTACGCCGAGTTGATCTTGCCCTTGCCCAGGTCGGGAATGTCGACATAGGAGTCGCGGGGAATGGAGATCGCGGTCGCGGACCGGCCGTCGTTCGGCACCCGGATCAGCACGATGGTGTCGGTGTTGGTGCCGACCTCGTCGCCCGCGTGCAGCAGCGCGCGTTCCCGGTCGGAGAGCGGGTTGCCGTGCGCGTCGGTGCGGCTGTCGACGCCGACCAGCAGGATGTCCACCGCGCCGTCGCGCCCGCCGCCGAGACCGAGGCCGCCGATGCGTTCGATATTGGAGATCAGGCTGTCGACGCTGTGCCAGGCGAAGCCGGTGATGACGAGCACCACAACGGCCAGCAGCGCGGCGAATCCGCGCAGCGGACCCCCTGCCGGTAACAGCGATTCAGCGGCGCGCGGCCGGGTCACCCGGAACCTCCTGCGCCGCAGCTACTTTGTGTCCTCTCGACAACTCGACATCCTTTCGACAAGCTCGGGGCCTCTTTCGACAGCACGGTCTGAGTGACCACCCCACCTTTCTCATATCCCCGCTTCGATCCGGCAAACCCCGCGCTGCGGCGGGCGCCGGGCGAGAGCCACTGACTGAAGGCTAACGAATAGCGGCCCGGCCACCCGCAAATCGCAGGTGTGGCGGCGTGCCAGACTCGACTCTGTGACAGCTTCGACAACGTCGGCCGCCCAGCCCGCCCGCCTCCTCGTCACCGGCGCCGGCGGGCAGCTCGGGCAGGAATTGCTCCGCCTTGCACCGCAGGCCCGCGGCGTCGGCCGCCGCGACCTCGATATCACCGACGCGGACGCGGTGGCCGCAGCGATCGAACCGGGTTCGGTGGTGATCAACTGTGCCGCCTTCACCGCGGTCGATCTGGCCGAGTCCGAGGTGGCGGGGGCCTTCGCGGGCAACGAGACCGGGCCCGCCGTGCTGGCCGCGGCGTGTGCGCGGGTGGGGGCCAGGCTTATTCATCTGTCCACCGACTATGTGTTCGCGGGCGTGCACGATCGTCCGTACGAGACCAGCGATCCGACCGGGCCGGTCAGCGTCTACGGGCAGTCCAAGCTGGCCGGCGAGCAGGCCGTGCTGAAGCTCGCGCCGCAGTCGCACGTGGTGCGCACCGCGTGGGTATATGCCGGGCGCGGAAGCGATTTCGTCGCCACTATGCTGCGGCTGGAGCGCGAACGCGACACCGTGAACGTGGTCGACGACCAGCTCGGGGCCCCTACCTACGCGGCGGATCTCGCGGCCGCTCTGCTCGAACTCGCCGGTCGTCCGGACGCTCCGCGACTGCTGCACGCGACCAATGCCGGACAGGCCACCTGGTTCGAACTGGCGCGCGCGGTATTCGAAGGAGTCGGCGCCGATCCGGAGCGCGTGCGACCGTGTGACTCGTCCGCATTTCCGAGACCTGCACGGCGACCGGCATATTCGGTCTTGTCACACCGTGCCTGGGATGATGCGGGGTTGACTCCGCTGCGTCAGTGGCAGGTGGCACTGGGGGACGCGCTGGCGCGGTTGTCCGACTAGGCTGTGCGGCCGTGAGCGCTTCCGATTCCGCCTCCGCGGGCCTGGCCGTCGTCACGGTGACCTATTCACCGGGCGAGCACCTCGAGCACTTCATCACCACGCTGGCTGACGCCACGACCGAGAAACCACAGGTGATTCTCGCCGACAACGGGTCCACCGACGGGGTGCCGGAGCTGATCGCCGAGGCGAATTCGCATGTGCGGCTGCTGCGCACCGGCGGCAACATCGGCTACGGCGGCGCGATCAACCGGGCGGTCGCCGAGATCGACCCGGACATCGAGTTCGTGGTGATCGCCAATCCGGACATCCGCTGGGGCACCGATTCCATCGACAAGCTGCTCGAGGCCGCGAAGCGCTGGCCGCGGGCGGGGGCGCTCGGCCCGCTGGTGCTGGAACCGGACGGCAGCGTCTACCCGTCCGCGCGTCAGGTGCCCGGCCTGCTCGATGGCGCGGGCCACGCGATCCTCGGCACGGTGTGGAAGACGAACCCGTGGACCCGCCGCTACCGCCAGGAGAACGAGCAGATCTCCGAGCGCGTGGTCGGCTGGCTGTCCGGCTCCTGCCTGCTGGTGCGGCGCGCGGCGTTCGACTCGATCGACGGCTTCGATTCGCGCTACTTCATGTACATGGAGGACGTCGACTTCGGCGACCGGATGGGCAAAGCGGGCTGGCACAACGTGTTCGTGCCGTCCGCGGAGGTCACCCACGCCAAGGGCCACGCGGCCGGCCGGCACCCCGAGGTGATGCTGCCCGCGCACCACGCGAGCGCCTACCGATTCCAGGCCGACCGGCATCCGCACTGGTGGCAGCTGCCGTTGCGGCTGGCGCTGCGGGCCGGACTTGCGGTGCGCTCCCGGATTGCGGTTCGATCTGCGCTGCGCCAACAGGCGCAAGAAGCGGGTCACTAGGCGCGCGGCTGAGCGACAATGGGCGACGGGCCCGCATTCGGGCCCGGCGTGTACTGGCGCAGGCCGCGTGCCATTCGGCGCGTGAGCGACAATTCGATCCACTGTGAACAGGGGACCTTGAATGGCAGGAAATGCAGGCACCGACGCCGTGATCCTGGTGGGTGGGCAGGGCACACGACTGCGTCCACTGACCCTTTCGGCACCCAAGCCGATGCTGCCGACGGCCGGGCTGCCGTTTCTCACGCACCTGCTGGCCCGCATCGCCGACGCCGGGATCACGCACGTCGTGCTGGGCACCTCGTTCAAGGCGGAGGTGTTCGAGGAGCACTTCGGTGACGGTTCCGAGCTCGGCCTGGACCTGGAGTACGTGACCGAGACCGAGCCGCTCGGCACCGGCGGCGGCATCCGCAACGTGCTGCCCAAGCTGCGCGCCGACACCGTGATGGTGTTCAACGGCGACGTGCTCGGCGGCACCGACCTCGGCGCGATCCTCGACACGCACGAGTCGACGAACGCCGACGTGACGTTGCACCTGGTCCGGGTGAGCGATCCGCGCGCCTTCGGCTGCGTGCCGACCGACGAGAACGGCCGGGTCACCGCGTTCCTGGAGAAGACGCAGGATCCGCCGACCGATCAGATCAACGCGGGCTGCTACGTCTTCCGGCGTGAGTACATCGAGAAGATCCCGTCCGGGCGTCCGGTCTCGGTGGAGCGCGAGGTGTTCCCGACGCTGCTCGCCGAGGGGGCTCGCGTGCAGGGGCACGTCGACTCGTCGTACTGGCGGGACATGGGCACGCCCGAGGACTTCGTGCGCGGGTCCGCCGACCTGGTTCGCGGCATCGCACCCTCGCCGGCGCTGCCCGGACAGCGCGGCGAATCGCTCGTGCATCCCGGTGCGGGTGTCGCGCCGGGTGCGTTGCTCATCGGCGGCACGGTGGTCGGTCGCGGCGCGGAGGTCGGCGCGGGCGCCCGGCTGGACGGCGCGGTGATCTTCGACGGCGCGATCATCGAGGCCGGCGCCACGGTCGAGCGGTCGATCGTCGGTTTCGGCGCGCGGATCGGGCCGCGGGCCCTGGTGCGCGACGGCGTCATCGGTGACGGTGCGCAGGTCGGTGCCCGCTGCGAACTACTACGCGGCGCGCGCGTCTGGCCCGGGGTGGAGATCCCGGATGGCGGAATCAGGTTCTCCACCGACGTCTGACGGTCGGAAACAGTGTCGGCGTAGCGGTCCTTCTGGCAGGGTGCTGCGCAGGGTCCCGGGGCTCTGTCGCGGGACCGCTACGTTTGCTCACTGTTGCCAACTGGAATGGTCGAGGAGAACCTTTATGCGGAAGTCTTTCCCGCGGGCACTGGTCGCGGCGGTATTCGCCGGAGCGGTCGGCCTCGGTGCGATCGGTTTCGCGCCGAGCGCCGCGGCCGCGCCGTCGATCTACGAGCCGAGCATCACCCCGTGCAGTCACCTGTTCAAGACGCCGTTCGATTTCGGCCGACCGGACGCGAGCACCTACTGGAGTCCGTTCGGGACCGGCGACATCGTTTGCTACGACGCGGGTTTCGGGGTCAGCTACTACCAGCGGGACCCGTCGGGGCAGTGGCATGCGATGAACCAACTGATCCCCGGCAACTACTTCATCAACATCTTCGGCTACGGCCACTTGCCCGCCTAGCTCGACGAGCGTGATCGGAAGTCTTCGCGCAGGCCGGCTTTCGAGTCGCCTGCGCGAAGACTCCGGTCACGCTTTGGTTTTCCAGACGTAGCGGGTCTTGGGGCGGCCCGCGCGGCCGTAATCCGAACGGCGGGTGACCAATCCGTCGTCGGCCAGCTTCTCCAGGTAGCGCCAGGCGGTGATCCGGGAAACGCCGATGGTGGTCGCGGTGTCCGCGGCGGTGATGCCCTCCGGGGCGGCGCGGACGGTGCGGGAGATCTCGTCGAGGGTTTGCGGCGCAACACCTTTGGGGGTGGTGGCGCGCTGGTCGGGGGTGCGTAGCGCGCTGAGCGCGCGGTCGATGTCGTGCTGGGAGACCGCCGTCTCGCCCGCCGGAAGCGCGGTGCGGAACTCGCGATAGCGGTCGAGCTTGTCCCGGAACGCGGCGAAGGTGAACGGCTTCAAGAGATAAAGGACAACGCCGTGCGAGACGGCGGTGCGCACCATGGCGAGGTCGCGGGCCGAGGTGATGGCGATGACATCGGGCCGGGGAGCGAGTCCGGTCAGCGCCGCGGCGACATCCAGGCCGCTGGCATCGGGTAGCCCGATATCCATGAGCACCAGGTCGATCGGCGTATTCTCGGCCGCGGCATCGGCGGCCGCGCGCATCGCCTCGCGACCGGTGTGCGCCACCCCGACGGGCGTGAAGCCCTCGATGCGGTCCACATAGGCGCGGTGTGCCTCGGCGATGAGCGGCTCGTCCTCGACGATCAGCACTCGGATCACTGTGCGTCCTTTCGCGGAATCGTCACGGTTACCGCGCTTTCCGGATCTAGTTCGGTACGAATGGTCCCCCCGTGCCGGGCCACCAGGCGGTGGACCAGTGCTAAACCGAGCCCGTGATGGTCGGCCTTGGTCGAATAACCGCGCTGCGACGCCCGCGCGAATGTCTCCTCCGACATTCCGGGCCCGCTGTCCGCGACGCGAACATACAGCGCCGAATGTTGTTCCGGCGAAACAGCTTCGGCGTTTTCCCCGGCCGCCGGATCCGCGTGCCGCACGGTCACCTCCACCCAGCCCGACGGGCTCTCGGCGGCGGCGTCGATGGCATTGTCGATGAGGTTGCCGACCAGCGTGACCGTCTCCTGCGGGGAGAGCGGTTCGATGGAATCGAGCGCGGTCTCCTCGGTGATGGTCAACTCGATGCTGCGCTCGGCCGCCTGGTTCACCTTGCCGAGCAGCAGCGCGGCCAGCGCGGGCGTGCCGACCGCGTCCAGCAGCCGATCGATCAGTGCCTGGGAGAGTTGGAGTTCGGAGGTGGCGAAGTCCACCGCCGCTTGGTAGCGGCCCAATTCGACCATGGTGACCACGGTGTGCAGCCGGTTGGCCGACTCGTGCGCCTGCGCGTGCAGCGACTCGGCGAAGCTGCGCACCGAGTCGAGTTCGCCCATCACCGCGCGCAATTCGGTGTGGTCGCGGATGGTCATGACGGTGCCGATCGGCCGTCCTTCCCAGGTGACGATGTCCTGATTGATCAGCAGGATCCGGTCGCCGGTCACATGCATCTCGTCGCGGACCACGCCCCAGCTCATCTGCTGCATGGAGGTCGGCAGGTCGCCGCGGCGCACCTCGCCGTCGGGCAGTTCGAGCAGCCTGCGCGCCTCGTCGTTGACCACCTCGGCGCGCTCGCCGGCCATGTTGAACACGACGAGTCCCTCGTGGATCGAGTGCAGCACCGCGTCGTGCTGTTCGTACATGGCGCGCAACTCGTCCGGCGCGAGTCCGTGCGTCTGCCTGCGCAGCCGACGACTCAGCAGGAACGATCCGCTACCCGAGACCACCAGGCCCGCCGCGGCGACGCCGAGGATCAACGGCAGCTGGGTCGCGACCTGATCGCCGATCTTCGCGCGGGTCACCCCGGCGGATACCAGCGCGACCACCCGGCCGCCGTCGTAGACCGGCGTCACCGCGCGGATGGACGGGCCGAGGGTGCCGGTGAAGGTCTCGGTGAACGTCTCCCCGGCCAGCGCGCGGTCGATGTTGCCGCTGAACGGCTTGCCGATCATGTCCGGGTTGGTGTGCGTGTAGCGGGTGCGGTCCGGCGCCATGACGACGATGAAGTCCATGCCGGTCGCCTCGCGGATGCGCTCGGTCACCGGTTGCAGCATGGCCGTGGGATCGGTGGTGTAGACAGCGCTCAGCGTGGAGCGCGCCTCAGCGACGCTCACCGCGACATCTCGCACTTCCCTGGTGGTCGTCACGTCGCTGTGATGGCGTGCGTCGAGCACCGCGAGGACCGCGCCGACAGCGACCATCAGGGTCAACACGATCAGCTGTAGCGCGAAGGCCTGACCGGCCAGGGATAGCCGACCGCGTCTCACTGGCTGCTTTCCTCCGCTGAACGTAATGCACCAAACCGTGACCGGCGTCACCCGGACCGTCATCATTCTGCCTGGAGTGCGTGAGGCCCCTCACGTCGGCACCACCTCGGAGGACATCAACTCGTATGAGCCAAGCAACACCCGAAGCACCCGCACGTAAGCGTGACCGCACCCACTGGTTGTATCTGGCGGTGATCGTCGCGGTTATCGCGGGGATTCTGGTGGGGTGGCTCGCGCCGGGGTTCGGCGTATCGGTTGCTCCGCTCGGCACCATCTTCGTCAACCTGATCAAGATGATGATCGCGCCGGTCATCTTCTGCACCATCGTGCTCGGCATCGGTTCGATCCGGTCGGCGGCCACCGTCGGCAAGGTCGGTGGGTTGACCATCGCGTACTTCATGGTCATGTCGACGGTCGCGCTGGTGATCGGGCTCGTGGTCGGCAACGTGATTTCGCCCGGCACCGGGTTGAACCTCGGCAAGACCGTCAATGCGGGTAAGGATCTGGCCAAGACCGCGCACAGCGCCGGTGGCACGTGGGACTTCCTGACCAGCATCGTCCCGACGACCATGCTGTCCTCGCTGACATCGGGCAGTACGTTGCAGGCGCTGTTCATCGCGCTGCTGGTCGGGTTCGCGGTGCAGGCCATGGGCAAATCCGGCGAGCCGATCGTGCGTGGCGTCGCGTTGCTGCAAAAGCTCGTGTTCCGCGTGCTGGTGATGATTCTGTGGCTGGCGCCGATCGGTGCGTTCGGCGCGATCGCCAATCTGGTCGGTAAGAGTGGTCTGGACGCCGTGCTGAAATTGGCAACGTTGATGATCGCGTTCTACCTGACTTGCTTGATCTTCGTGTTCGGCGTGCTCGGGGTGATGATGTGGCTCGTCGCTCGGGTGTCGGTGCTGAAGCTGGTCCGCTACCTGGCCCGCGAATATCTGCTGATCCTCGCGACCTCGTCGTCCGAGTCGGCGTTGCCTCGGTTGATCGCGAAGATGGAGCACATGGGCGTCGAGCGGACGACCGTGGGTGTGGTTGTGCCGACCGGTTATTCGTTCAATCTGGACGGCACTGCAATTTACCTGACAATGGCGTCTTTGTTCATCGCGGACGCGATGGGCAAACCGCTCGACATCGGCGAGCAGATCGGCCTGCTGCTGTTCATGATCGTGGCGTCCAAGGGCGCGGCCGGGGTCACCGGCGCCGGCCTGGCCACGCTGGCCGGCGGACTGGAGAGTCATCGCCCCGAATTGCTCGACGGCGTCGGCCTGATCGTCGGCATCGACCGCTTCATGTCCGAGGCCCGCGCGCTCACCAATTTCTCCGGCAATGCCGTCGCCACCGTGCTCATCGGCACCTGGACCAAGACCATCGACGCCGACCGCACCCGCGAGGTCCTCGACCGCAAACTCCCCTTCGACGAACAAACCATGGTCGATAACGACCACGGCACGCCCCCGCAGCAGGACCCCGACACCAAGGACCTGGTCTCGGCCTAACTGCTCGGTGAAACACGAAGGGCCCGCAGGATCTGCGGGCCCTTCGCCATGTCCGGGATCAGGATGCCCACTTTTCCGGGTTGAGGTGGTGTTGGGTGAGGGCGGTGGCGTGGCCGTGGCCGAGAGCGTGCTCGGTCTTGAGCCATTCGACGAGGGGTTTGTGGGAGGTCAGGCCGGACTCGCGCATCGCGGTTTTCCAGTCATCGATGGTGCGGCCGTATTTGGCTTCGATGGCGGGGAAGTAGGACGCGGGGCCGTGGGGCTTGGTCGGCATGGTGGTCTCCTGTGCTTTGTTATGCGTTCAGGGATATCGACGGCGGTGCGTCGCGAAATTCATCGCGGTGTGTTGGGGGTCACGAAATGGCTTGTGTGCGAACGAGTCCCGGAACGAAAAAGTCCGGTACCGGCGTGATGCCGGTACCGGACAGGTAATCGGGATCAGGCGGGGACGGCGATGGGTTCGGGGGTGGTCTTGGTGGCGAGTTGGTGTTCGCGGAGGAGGAGGGCGCCGGTGAGGAAGACGAGGGCGGCGGTGAGGCCGTGGATGCCGAAGGCGGCGGCGGAGGAGCCGCTCCAGCTCAGGACGGTGAGCATGTCGCCGACCGGGACCAGGGCGATGACCAGGGTGGCGATGCCGAGGGCGTAGCGCTGCTTGGCGGCGAGCAGGACCAGGATCAGGATGCCGAAGACGGTGTCGCGCACGCCCTTCAGGTTCATGAACGCGGCGGCGTCGCCGTCCGGCCAGGCGGGCAGGCCGAAGCCCGGCGCGATGGCGTCGGGGGTGAACAGGTAGCTGATGCCGATGTAGAGGATGAAGGCCGCGCCGGCGAGGGAGAGGGCGGTGGCGATGCGTGCGGTGGTCATGGTGGGTGCTCCTTGGTGCGGTGGTGCTTCGTTTTCTAGCGGCGCTAGGTTCACGAGCAACAATAACGGAGCTTCGGTAGCTTGTCTAGCGCTGCTAGTATTTTGGTCATGAGCCCCCAGACCCGCAAGGAACGCGAACGCGCCGAACGCCATCAGCAGATCATCGACACCGCGCGCGAACTGGCCGAGGCGCAGGGCTGGGAGGCGGTCACGGTGCGCAAGCTGGCCGAGCGCATCGAGTACAGCCAGCCGGTGCTGTACAGCCACTTCGAGGGCAAGTCGGCCATCGTGACGGCGGTAGCCCTGCAAGGCATCGCCGACCTGACCACCGTGATGCGCCGAGCCCACGCCGAGGCGACCGGCCCGGCCGACGCCCTGCGCCGCGTCACCCGCGCCTATCTGGACTTCGCCGCCGCCAACCCGGCCCGCTACGAGGCGATGTTCATGATGAACGTCGACCTGGTCTTCGGCCTGGACGCGCCGCAGCTGCTGATCGACGCCTTCGCCGAACTGGAGGCGCTGTTCCGCCCGTTCGTCGACGAGGCGGACATCGGGGCCCGGACGGAAGTGGCCTGGAGCGCGATGCACGGCCTGGCGACCCTCGACCGCGGCGGCCGGCTCCGGCCGGACCTGCGCGAGCAGCGCCTGGAAATCCTGGTCGCCGAATGGCTGGCCGCGGTCGGCGCGGATTCCGCGTAGCGCGCCCGCTGTGATCGGACGCGCATTTCGGTTGCGGCCGAAGCCGGATCGGTAGCGTGGGGATATGCCTGATGTTGTGGTCGTCGGTTCCGGGCCGAATGGTCTCGCCGCCGCGGTGATTCTGGCGAAGGCCGGGCTCTCCGTGGAGGTGTACGAGGCCGAGTTCGGCGCGGGCGGTGGGTCGCGCACGGCGGAACTGACGCTGCCCGGTTTTCAGCACGACGTGTGCGCCGGCGCGCACCCGATGGCGTTGGCGTCCCCGTTCTTTCGCGCGTTCGATCTCGCGGCGCACGGCGTCGAACTGCTCACGCCGGAGGCGTCCTACGCGCACCCGATGGACGGCGGCACGGCCGGCGTGGCCTGGCGCGATCTGGAGCGGACCGTCGAGGGACTCGGCGGCGACGGCGCCGCGTGGCGTTCGCTGTTCGGACCGCTGGTGCCGCACTGGGAGGCGGTCGTCGACCTCGCGATGTCGGACCTGCGCCGCCCGCCGAAGGACCTGCTGACCGCGGTGCGATTCGGCCTGCGGACCCTGGAGCAGGGATCGCCGTTGTGGAACACCAGGTTTCAGGGCGATGTCGCGCCCGCGTTGCTCACCGGTGTGGCCACGCACGCGATCACTCCACCGCGGCGCATCCCGGCCGCGGGGGCGGGGCTGCTACTCGGCACACTCGCCCATGCCGGCGGCTGGGTGATCCCGAAGGGCGGCAGCCAGGCGATCCCGAACGCGCTCATCGCCGAACTGGAACGCCTCGGCGGCCGGGTGCACACCGGTCACCGCGTCGACTCGCTCGGACAGTTCGACGACGCCCGCGCGGTCGTGCTCGACCTCGCGCCCGCGGAACTGCTGCGCATCGCGGGCCACCGCCTCCCGGACCGATACGCCAAGCGGCTCAGGGGTTTCCGCTACGGCGGCGCGGCGTGCAAGGTCGACTTCGCGCTGGCCGGTCCGGTGCCGTGGCAGGCCGAGGGCCTCGACCGCGCCGGAACCCTGCACCTGGTCGGTACCCGCGCCGAGGCGATGGCCGCCGAACGCGCGGTCGCCGCGGGTCAGCACGCGGAACGGCCCTATGTGCTGTCCATCCAGCCCGGTGTGGTGGATCCGACCAGGGCGCCGGCGGGCAAGCACACCTTCTACACCTACGCACATGTGCCGAACGGCTCCACCCGCGACGTCAGCGAGGCGGTCATCACTCAGGTCGAGCGGTTCGCACCGGGCTTCCGCGACTTGATCCTGGCCAAGCACGTCTACACCGCGGCCGAAATGCCCTCGCACAATGCCAATTACATCGGCGGCGACATCTCGGCGGGCGCGATGACCCTGCGCCAGTTCGCGTTCCGTCCGACCGCGCGCTGGAACCCTTACGCCACACCGATTCCCGGCGTGTACCTGTGCTCCTCGTCGACCCCGCCCGGCCCCGGCGTGCACGGCATGTCCGGCCTGCACGCCGCCCGGCACGTGCTGCGCCAGCGGTTCGGCATCACCACCGACCCGTCGGACCTGCTCCGTAAGCGCTAGACGGACTCGGTGCGGTAGAGATCCGGTTCGAGGTACATGACCCGCGCCGCGGGCACCGCGGCCCGGACGCGCGCCTCCGCGTCATCGATGGCGGTGGCGAGCTGAGCGACGTCGAGCCCGGGCACCGCGCCGATCTTGGCGGCCACCAAAAGCTCTTCGGGACCGAGGTATTGGGTCTTCAGGTGGATGACCCGGTCGATCCGATCGCCGTCGACCAGGTTCTCCCGGATGAGCCGATCCTCGGCGGGCGTCGCGCCCTCACCGATGAGCAGGCTCTGCATCTCGATGATCAGCACGATGGCGATGATGCCGAGCAGGATGCCGATGGCCATGGTGCCGACGCCGTCCCATACCGCGTCGCCGGTGAGCATGGTCAGCCCGACGCCGGCGAACGCGAACACCAGGCCGATCAGCGCGCCGGTGTCCTCCAGCAGCACCACCGGCAGCTCCGGGCTGCGCGAGTTGCGGATGAACCGCCACCAGCTCGCGTCGCCCTTGAGCGGCGCGGATTCGCGCATCGCGGTCATGAAGCTGTAGGACTCCAGCGCGATCGCGATGAGCAGGATGACGATCGCCACGATCGGCGAGCTCAGCTCCTCGGGATGCTGGATCTTGTGCACGCCCTCGTAGAGCGCGTATCCGGAGCCGAGGGTGAACAGCACCAGCGCCACGATGAACGAGTAGAAGTAGCGATTGCGCGCGTACCCGAACGGGTGCAGCGCGTCGGCCTCCTGCGCCGCGCGGCGCTGACCGAGCAGCAGCAGTGCCTGGTTGCCGGTGTCGGCGACCGAGTGCACCGCCTCGGCGAGCATCGATCCGGAACCGGTGATCAGCGCACCGACGAACTTCGCCACGGCGATCCCCGCGTTCGCCGACAACGCGGCGAGAATCGCCTTCTTGCCACCACCAGCCGACATGCCCTGGACGTCCTCTCTCCGAATTGCCCGATCCTGGCTAACTTAGCGTGTGCCGGTGTCCGGAGTACCCGATGCCCGACCGATCATCGCGATCCGCGACTCCGCGCCGGAATCAGACCTTGCCGACGCACGCGCAGAACAGCTGGGCCGGTCCGTCCAGCGCGCGGGCGCGAATGTCGCTGTCGGCGGCCGAGATCCATGCCGCGGCGCCGCGATGCAAGGTCAGTTCGGATTCGCCGTGTAGCAGCCGTACCGACCCCGACGTGCACAGCACGATGCCCGGACCGGCGGCGGTGAGCGGGACCTGGGCCGAGCCCTCGGTGAGGTCGAAGCGGCGCAGTTCGAATTCCGGTGCGGGGGTGCGGTAGCGGACCGAGCCGTCGCCGGCCGGTTCGGGCAGCACGACGGGCAGGTCGATCGGCTCGAAGTCGAGCACCCGCAACAGTTCCGGCACGTCGACGTGCTTGGGGGTGAGCCCGCCGCGCAGCACGTTGTCCGAGTTGGCCATGATCTCCACGCCGAGCCCGCGCAGGTAGGCGTGCAGGTTGCCGGCCGCGAGGAACAGGCCCTGACCGGGTTCCAGGGTCAGCCGGTTCAGCAGCAGCGCGGCGAGCACGCCGGCGTCGCCGGGGTAGGCCTCGGCGAGTTCGAGCGTGGTGCGCGCCTCGGGAGTGAACTCGCGCTTGCCTTTTCCGGACAGATACCGCACGCAGCCGTCCAGCACCTCGGGCAGCAGCGTGGCGAGCACGTGCTGGGGCAGCGTGATCCAGGTGGTGAACAGGGTGCGCAGGCCGTCGGAATCCGGTTGTGCGGCAAGCAGGTCGGCGAACGAGCCGAGGCCGTCCACTTGCAGCGCGCGCAGCAGTTCGACGGTGCGGTGCGGGTCGCGGAAGCCGGCCAGCGCCTCGAACCGATCCAGCGCCACCACCAGTTCCGGCTTGTGGTTGTCGTCGCGGTAGTTACGCATCGGCGAGTCCAGCGGGACCTTGGTGCGGTTCTCCCATTCGAATCCGGCCCGCGCCTGCGCGGTGCTCGGATGCGCCTGCAGCGACAGCGGCTCCTCGGCGGCCAGGATCTTCAGCAGGAACGGCAGCTTGCCGCCGAATTCCCCGGCGGCCGGGCCCAATTCGCGCTGCGGATCGTCGGCGACGAAATCGAGCAGCGAGCGGGAGTCGCCGTCGATCAGGACGTGCGCGGGATCGGCGGGATGCGCGCCGAACCACAGCTCGGCCTCCGGGTGGGCGGACGGGACGGGCCTGCCGCACAGCTGAGCGAGCGCGGTGCGCGAGCCCCAGGCATACGAACGCAGCGCACCAACGAGTTCGTGCACTAGTAGCTTCCCCCGAACTGCCCTTGGCTGTCGGTCGCGGTGCCGCGGGTTCCGATCAGCCGTAGGTAGGCGGCGGCCATCTCCAGCCGCACCGCGAGCACGGCGAGCTGTTCGAGTTCACCGCCGGAACCGGGAACCGGTTCCTCGGGCCGGGCCGGGGCGGGCACGGACGGGTCGATGAGACCGGTGTGCAGCAGGTCGAGCTCGGCGTTCACCAGGTCGGCGTCGACCAGGCTGGATCCGGTGCCGCCGAACACGGCGATCCGCCGGCGCGCCGCCGCCTGGTCGGCGTCGGCGCTGAGCACGAACACCCGGATGCGTTCCACCTGCACCGGCCCGTCGAGCTCTTCGTCGTGGAACAGCGGATCGAAGCCGGGCGCGGATTCGCCTGCGGCCTCGACCATTCGAGCCCTGGCGGCGACCGCCTCGGCGAGATCCACCGCGGTGGCGACCCGGCCGGCCGACTGCAACAGCACCTCCGCGCCGTGCTCGGCCAGCTCGGCCGCGGCGGGTGAGTCACCGGCCAGCACGACCCCGCGCTGATGCATGCGCGAGGCGAGGGTCTTGGCCGGATTGCGGAAGACCTCGTTGGTCGGACCGGCGCGCAACGCCTCGGCGTCGAGCACATCGGCCAGGTCGGTGAGGTCGGGCACCAGGGTGCCGCTGCGGGACGGGTCGATCGCGCGCAGGACGGCGATACCGGCGGCCAGGAAGCGCAGCAGCCGGTTGTGATCGAGCACCTGGACCCGCGGGGCCAGCACGGCCGCGCGGCCGGCCGCGACGGCGCGCATCGGTCCTTCGATGGGTGCGGCCACGACGACCTCGGCGCCGCGGCGCAGCGCCCGGTCCACCGCGTCGGTCAGGCGGGGATCGCCGGCGTCGTCACCGGCGACCAGGACGACGTCGAGCGGGCCGACCCAGGGCGGTAAGGCGGTGACGGGCACGACCGGCAGGCCGGCCCGGTCGCCGAGCGCGGCGACCAGCAGGCTCGCGGCGCGCGCGGCCCGGCCGGAGCCGGAGACAAGTACGAGACTGCGCGGTCGCAGTCCGTCCAGGCGCACGAGCGCGTCTTCACCGACGGCTGCCGCGGTGGCACGGACCTGAGCGCCGCCGGAGGCGGCCGAGCGCAGGGCGCCGCCGGTATCGGCCGCCTCCAGCGAAGCGGCATCATCGAGGTCGAGAACCGGTGTTCCAGCGATCATCGGGCGTCCCACCTCCCCTCATCGCGCTGAGTCGTTTCCGCCCTCGCTCGCCCCCGGGTCAGCTGCCACGCCGGGCCCGAGTCGGGCGAATCCAAGGCCTGTGATTCCACTATTCCAGTCAGGAGCGGACGATGCTCAGAATCTCTGTTACGAGTGCGTCTACTTCTTCCGGCGATCTGGCTTCGACGTTCAGCCTGAGCAGCGGTTCGGTATTGGACGCGCGCAGATTGAACCAGGCGTCGTCGGCCAGCTGGACGGTCACGCCGTCCAGCCTATCCACCGAGATCGTCCGATCCCCGAATGCCTCCACCACAGCCATCGTCCGCTCCTTCGCGTCCGGCACTGTGGAATTGATCTCCCCGGAGGCCGCATATGTTTCGTAAGCCGCCATCAGCTCCGACACCGGCCGGTCCTTCTCGCCGAGCGCGGCCAGCACGTGCAGCGCCGCGAGCATGCCGGAATCGGCGCCCCAGAAGTCGCGGAAGTAGTAGTGCGCGGAGTGCTCGCCGCCGAACACCGCGCCGGTCGAGGCCATCTGCTGCTTGATGAACGAGTGGCCGACCCGGGTGCGCACCGGGGTGCCGCCGAGCGCGGTGACCAGCTCGGGCACCGCGTGCGAGGTGATCAGGTTGTGGATGATGACCGCGCCCGGCTCCTTGACCAGTTCACGCTCGGCGACCAGCGCGGTGATGGTGGACGGGGACACCGGGTCGCCCTTCTCGTCCACCACGAAGCAGCGGTCGGCGTCGCCGTCGAACGCGAGCCCGATGTCGGCGCCGGACTTGACCACCAGGTCCTGCAGGTCGACCAGGTTCTTCGGGTCGAGCGGGTTCGCCTCGTGGTTCGGGAACGAGCCGTCCAGCTCGAAGTACAGCGGCACGATGGTCACCTGCGGCAGCGCGTCGAACACGGCGGGCACGGTGTGCCCGCCCATGCCGTTGCCCGCGTCCACGGCGATGGTCAGCGGGCGGACCCCGGCGATGTCGACCAGGTTGCGCAGGAACGCCGCGTAGTCGGCGAGCAGGTCGACGCTGGACGCGGTGCCGTGCGGCCCGTCGTAGCCGGGGACGCCCTCGGCGACCTCGCTCTTGATCGTCGCCAGGCCCGTGTCCTGGCCTACCGGAATGGCTTTGGCGCGGCACATCTTGATGCCGTTGTAGCGGGCCGGGTTGTGGCTCGCGGTGAACATGGCGCCGGGGCAGTTCAGGCTGCCGGAGGCGAAGTACAGCTGATCGGTGGACGCGAGCCCGATGTGCACCACGTCGAGGCCCTGGGCCAGCACGCCGTCGGCGAAGGCGTTGGACAGCTCGGGGGAGGACTCGCGCATGTCGTGTCCGATGACCGCCCGCGTCGCGCCCTCGGCGCGCATCAGCCGGGCGAACGATGCGCCGATGTCCCTGACGAATTCGGCGTCGAGTTGTTCACCCACCACACCGCGAACGTCGTAAGCCTTGATCACCGCGTTTACGAATTCGGCAGAGCGGGCGACTGTCATGCCCACCACCCTAATGGTTGCGCGGCAACGGTTTGACCCGGTCCTGGGTTTGTTCAGGAAGGCGGGTCGGGGAGTACGCGCAGATGTCCCCGGCGCCCGGTGCGGGTGGTGCGCTGCGGCGGCGGCGCGTAGTCGCGATAGCCGCGCTGATCTTGTTCCGGCGGGCGGCGGCGCAGTCCGGCCTCGCGGACCGCCTCGGCGAGCGCGGTCAGATCGTCGTCATCCGGTGTGCTGGAGGAGAATCCGCCCTCGTGCCGAACCATCTCCCAGCCCTTCGGGGCGGTGATGCGCGAGCCGTGCGTTTCACAGAGATCCCAGGAGTGCGGTTCGGCGACGGTCGCGAGTGGTCCGACCACGGCGGTCGAGTCCGAGTACACATAGGTGAGCGTCGCGACGGCCGGATTCTTGCAACCTGGTCGGCAACAACGACGCATGGGGATCACGCCGATGAGAGTAACCCTCCCGGCGTGCCGATGTGGATAGACACGCTCAGGATTCGGGCAAAAACTCCCGCCACGCGGCGGCGCCACGGGCGAGCGGGCGAGCCTCGCGGCCATGCGGTCGGCCGAAGGTCGGGTGAGTGTGCGGTCTGCGGGCCGCGCACTCGGTGTCGGTAATCAGTCATCGCTGCTCGCAACAACATTCGTTACCGAAGTGCCCGCGGCTCGGTGCGATTTTACGATTCCGGTTCCGGGTCGATGATGTCCGGATCGACGCCGAGGTAGGTGGCGATCTGCTGGACCAGCACCTCGCGCAGCAGGTCGACCAGGTCGTCGGGATCGCTGGCGCGCAGCTCCAGCGGCTTGCGGAAGAGCACCACCCGGGCGCGGGTGGCGGTGCCGTGCCGGTCCACGCCGGCCGGGATCAGCCGGGACAGCGGCACCGGGCCGTCGGCCACCACCTCGTCCGGCCAGGTGACCGAATCGGGATGCAGCGGACGGATTTTCGGCACATCGTCAACCGCGATGTCGAGCTTGGTGAGGCGGTCGTGCCAGCGGGTGTCCAACGGTGCGAACGCTTCCAGCACCAGCCGGTCGAACTTCTGCCCCCTGGTGCGCCAGGCAGGCACCGTGGGCGGCAACATCGGCCCACGTACCCCGCGACCACGGCGGATCACCGACCGGGCGGTCGGCGGACGACGATTACGGGAACGTGCCATGGGTTAAAACCTAGTCAGCCCGTCCGGTGCCTGCGCACCCAGTGCTGCCCCAGCCGGCCTGCGGGCCGTGGGCAGGGGGTCGGGCGTACCCCCGGAGCTACCCGTGTGTTCGTGAGAATCGTTGTCGCCGTAGCGACTTCTCGCACGTGCGGATAACTCGGGGGCCAACCCAGGTCGGCTAGCCGATGCCGCGCTTCAGGCGGCGGCGCTCTCGTTCGGAGAGGCCACCCCAGATGCCGAAGCGCTCATCGTGGGCGAGTGCGTATTCCAGGCACTCGTCGCGCACCTCGCAGCCCATGCAGATCCGTTTCGCCTCGCGAGTCGAGCCGCCCTTCTCTGGGAAGAACGCCTCCGGATCGGTTTGCGCGCACAGGGCTCGCTCTTGCCACTGCTCTTCGATGGATTCGAACATCTCGTCGAAGCCCGTGACGACCAGGCTGAGCCGGGGCGTCGAGTTCTCGTCGCCCATGTTGAGCCCAGGCGTCAAGACCTCGTCACCCCCCTCGCGTTCTATCCAGCCGTTTTCTGCGCAGACGCCACGTGCTGCGCCTGCTGTGGAATCGGTCGGCGAGACCATCTCGTTGGCCATCGCTCCGCCTCCTCACTGTGTGTTAGCGCAGAATGATTCGATCCGTCGGACCAACACGCTTACCGACGGCCATACCCCGCGACGTTGTCCCGCGGACGTCCCCGAGCTCGTCATCTCGATGCGAACATCTGTTCGAAAAGCCGTTCGCGCCTTGCACTCTCGCGCGAACCCGAAATGACATGACTGTGATTAGACACGCCGGACGTGTCGATGGTCAAGCGGCCGTCGCTATTCCGTTACTATCCGCGAACGCTTTCGAAGATGATCTTGAGTCGGAGCAGGGCAAATGACCAGCAACTATGGCCCGAACATCGCCCGGTCCGGCAGCGCATAGGCTGTGCGGATGTGACTTCCCTTCAAGCGGACACCGAACCCGTCGGCGGGCCACGGATTGCCGTCCTGGTCGGGGGTGTCGGCGGCGCTCGCTTCCTCCAGGGCGTCCGGGAACTGCTGCCCGATGCCGATGTCTCCGCGATCGTGAACGTCGGCGACGACGTCTGGATGCATGGCCTCCGGATCTGTCCTGACCTTGATACCTGCATGTACACCCTCGGTGGCGGCATTGATACCGAGCGCGGCTGGGGCAGGCCCGGCGAGACCTGGCACGCCAAGGAAGAGCTGGCGAAGTACGGCGCGCAACCGGACTGGTTCGGGCTCGGCGATCGCGACCTCGCCACGCATTTGGTCCGGAGCGAAATGTTGCGTGCCGGGTACCCGCTGTCCGCGGTGACCGAGGCGCTCTGCAACCGGTGGCAGCCCGGCGTGAAACTGATCCCGGCAACCGACGATCGGTGTGAAACGCATGTGGTTGTGAGCGACCCGGACAACCCTGGCGAACGTCGCGCGATCCATTTTCAGGAGTGGTGGGTTCGCTATCGCGCGAACATCGAGACCCATGGATTCGCCACAATTGGGGCAGAGGACGCCAAACCAGCCCCGAATGTGACCGAGATCATAGAGTCGGTGGATGTGGTCTTGCTCGCTCCGTCGAACCCCGTGGTGAGCATCGGCGCGATCCTGGCGGTGCCTGGAATCCGCGGCGCATTGCGCACCACCGAGGCCAAAGTGATCGGTATATCCGGTGTGATCGACGGTAAACCTCTGCGCGGGATGGCCGACGAATGTCTGTCGGTGATCGGCGTCGAGACGACCGCCGAGGCGATCGGCCGCTACTACGGCGCCCGCTCGGCCACCGGGATTCTGGACGGCTGGCTGATCCACACCACCGACACCGCCGACGTGCCCGGTGTCGAAGTACGCAGCGTGCCGCTGCTCATGACTGATCCGCCGACCACCGCCGAGATGGTGCGGGAGGCCCTGGACCTCGCGGGAGTGAAACCGTGACCATCGATCACGCGGCGGGTGAACTGCGCATCCTGCCGATCACCGGCCTGCCGGAGTTCCGGCCCGGCGACGATCTCGCCCGGCACATCGCCGAACAGGCGCCCTGGCTGGTCGACGGCGACGTGCTCGTGGTGACGAGCAAGATCGTGGCCAAGGTCGAGGGCCGCATCGTCGAGGCCCCGCTGGACCCGGAGGAGCGCGACACGATGCGCCGCGCCCTGGTCGAGCAGGAGGCGGTGCGGGTGCTCGCGCGCAAGGGCCGCACCCTGATCACCGAGAACAAGCTCGGCATCGTGCAGGCCGCGTCCGGCATCGACGGGTCCAATGTCGAGCAGGGCGAATTGGTGTTGCTGCCCGCCGATCCCGACGCCAGCGCGAAGGCCCTGCGCTCGGCGCTGGCCGAGCGGCTGGGCGTGCGGGTCGCCGTGGTCGTCACCGACACCATGGGCCGGGCGTGGCGAAATGGCCAGACCGACACCGCGATCGGCGCCTCGGGCCTGCGCGTGCTGCACGACTACGCGGGCGCGATCGACGGGCAGGGCAATGAGCTGCACGTCACCCAGGTGGCGATCGCGGACGAGCTGGCCGCCGCGGCGGACCTGGTGAAGGGCAAGCTCGGCGGCGTGCCGGTCGCGGTGGTGCGCGGGCTGCCGATCGCCGACGACGGGTCCAGCGCCGCCGATCTGCTGCGCGGCGGCGTCGACGACCTGTTCTGGCTCGGTACCGCCGAGGCGATCGAGCAGGGGCGGCGCGAGGCGGTGCTGTTGCGCCGGTCGATCCGTCAGTTCGCGGACGAGCCGGTCGATCCCGAACGGGTCCGGGCCGCGGTCGCGGTGGCGTTGACCGCGCCGGCGCCGCATCACACCCGTCCGGTCCGGTTCGTGTGGTTGCGCGAACCGGGCCTGCGGGCGCGGCTGCTGGCCGCCATGACCGAGAAGTGGCGCGCCGATCTCACCGCGGACGGGCTGCCCGCCGATCGGGTGGAACGCCGGATCGCCCGGGGCCGAATCCTTTTCGACGCTCCCGAGGTGATCATCCCGTTCTGCGTGCCGGACGGCGCGCACGACTATCCGGACGAGCGGCGGCGGGCGAACGAGCGCACCATGTTCACCGTCGCGGTCGGTGCGGCAGTGCAGGGCCTGCTGGTCGCGCTGGCCACCGAGGGGCTGGGCAGCTGCTGGATCGGCTCCACCATCTTCGCGCCGGACGTCACCCGCGCTGTGCTCGGCCTCGACGACGACTGGAATCCGCTGGGCGCCATCGCTATCGGCCATCCGCTCGAGCCGCTCACGCCGCGTCCTACGCCTAGTTCCGGCTTTGGACTGGTCGAACTGTGACGGCTGATTCGCTGCACGCGTCGGCGACCGCGTTGCTCGAATCCTGGTCTCCGGCCGCGGGTTCGGATCAATCGCTGCGCCAGGCGATGCTCGCGTTCCTCGGCTCGGCGCCGCGCGGGTGCCTGCGCGAGCACGTGCCGGGGCACATCACCGCCTCGGCGGTGGTCTTCTCGCACGACGAACGCGAGGTCCTGCTGACCCTGCATCCGCGGGTCGGCAGCTGGATCCAGCTCGGCGGGCATTGCGAGGAGGGCGACGACACGGTGGCCGGCGCCGCGCTGCGCGAGGCGACCGAGGAGTCGGGCATCGCCGGGCTCCGGCTGGAGCCGGAACTGTATGGCGCGCAGGCGCATCCGATCACCTGCTCGCTCGGGTCGCCGACCCGGCATCTCGATCTGCTGTTCCGGATCACCGCGCCCGCGGGCGCGGTCCCGGTGCGCAGCGCGGAGTCCACCGATCTGCGCTGGTGGCCGGTCGACGCGTTGCCGGCGAACGCCGACGTGCTGCTGCGCTAATACCCCTGGACACCCCACACCCCGGTCGGCCACCGCGCTGACCGGGGTGGTTTCGTTTGCGTCGACACTCTGCTTTACAAATCAGCAGATTTGTCTAGACAAACGACAAATCTATCTCTATCGTCCATCTCAGAGGTAACGCACGTCACACGTGACGTGCCGCTTTTGGATTGGAGACAACGATGTCGACCGACGCCGACACGTCCGCGAAACCGGTGACCAACCCGGACTGGCGCGATCGCAAGCGCTACATGTGGCTCTGGGGATTGTTCGCTCCCACTGGGCTTTTCACCATCGGGATCCCATTGATCCTGGCGCTCAACGCAATCGGCTGGCATCGTTTGGCGCAGGTGCCGTTCTGGCTCGGTCCGATTCTGGTGTATCTGCTGATTCCGTTGGCGGACATATTCTTCGGGCCGGACGGCGACAATCCGCCGGACGAGGTGATGGAGTACCTGGAGCACGACCGGTACTACCGCTATCTCACCTACCTGTATCTGCCGTTCCAATACGCGTCGCTGGTCATGGCCTGCTATTTGATCACCGCGGATCAGGTGAGCTGGCTCGGTTTCGACAACGGCCTGCACCTGGTGGACAAGATCGGCCTGGCGATCACCGTCGGCATGCTCGGCGGCATCGGCATCAACACCGCACATGAATTGGGGCACAAGAAGGTTCAGCTGGAACGCTGGCTGTCCCGGATCGCGCTGGCCCAGTCGTTCTACGGGCATTTCTATATCGAGCACAATCGCGGCCATCACGTGCGCGTCGCGACGCCCGAGGATCCGGCGAGTTCCCGGGTCGGCGAAAGCTTCTGGGCCTTCTGGCCGCGCACCGTGTGGGGGAGTCTGACGTCGTCGCTGCGCCTGGAGAAGACCCGCCTGGCGCGGTTGGACAAGAAGTGGTGGAGCCCGAAGAACGAGGTGCTGAGTGCGTGGCTGATGTCGGCGGCGCTGTACGTGGTCCTGGTCGCGATCTTCGGGATCGAGTTGCTGCCGTACCTGGTGCTGCAAGCGGTGATCGGCTTCAGCCTGCTCGAGGCGGTCAACTACCTGGAGCACTACGGGCTGGTCCGGCAGCGCACGGCGTCGGGGCGCTACGAGCGGCCCGCCCCGGTGCACAGCTGGAACAGCGACCACATCGTGACCAACATCTTCCTGTACCACCTGCAGCGGCACAGCGATCATCACGCGTACCCGACCCGGCGCTACCAGACGCTGCGCAGCTGGGACGGCGCGCCGAACCTGCCCAGCGGCTACGCCAGCATGATCCTGCTCGCCTACTTCCCGCCGCTGTGGCGCCGGGTGATGGACAAGCGGGTGCTCGCGCACTATCACGGGGACATCACGCTCGCGAACATCCACCCGGCCAAGCGGGACAAGGTGATTGCCCGCTACCAGGGCGGTGTCGCGACCGGCGAGGTGCAGGCATGAATCGCTTTCGCTGCCCCGTCTGCGATTACGTGTACGACGAGGCGAAAGGTGCGCCGCACGAAGGATTTCGCCCGGGAACGCCGTGGGCGAATATTCCGGACGACTGGTGCTGCCCGGACTGCGGGGTGCGGGAAAAGATCGATTTCGAACCGATGGGAGCCGTCAAATGAGCGATTACAAACTTTTCCAGTGCATTCAGTGCGGCTTCGAATACGACGAGGCCAAGGGCTGGCCGGAGGACGGGATCGAGCCGGGCACTCGCTGGGACGATATCCCGGACGACTGGACCTGTCCGGACTGCGGCGCGGCGAAGGCCGACTTCTACATGGTCGAAATCGAACGGTCGTGAGGTTTTGACTGCGGGAACCGCCCGTGACAGGGTCGCCGGTATGCCGCGCTCCGGAACCCGCATCCCCTATCAGGAGGCGGCGCGTGAACTCTTGCGCGCCTCCGTCCTCGGGGCGATGCGCGAACTGCTCACCGAACGGGACTGGTCCAAGATCACCCTCGGTGATGTGGCGGCCAAGGCCGGGGTGAGCAGACAGACCCTCTACAACGAGTTCGGTTCCCGCAGTGGCCTGGCGCAGGCATATTCGCTGCGCCTGGCCGACGATCTGGTCGATCACGTCGACGCGGCCATCACCGGCAATGTCGGCGACGTCCGCGCGGCCTTCCGGGAGGGCATGACCAATTTCTTCGTCGATGCCGCCGCCGACCCGCTGGTGCAGTCGCTGCTCGCCGGCGAGGTGAAATTGGATCTGCTGCGGCTCATCACCCTTGATGCTGGACCGTTGCTCGACCAGGCGACCCGGCGGCTGTCGCTGGCTTTCCAGCACAGCTGGGTCGCGGCGACCGCGGCCGAATCGGAGGTCATCGCGCACGCGCTCGTGCGCATCGCGATGAGCTACATCCCGACGCCGCCGGATCCGGCACGCGATGCGCCGGGTGAGTTGAGTGCGTTGCTGAGTCCGTACGTGGAAGCGATTCTGGCGGCCCGGATCGATCACTGATCGAACCCTGAAGAACCCCAGTCTGTTTGCACTAAGTAAGCCAGGACTTCAAGCGTCTGTGAGCCCGCTTAAAAACCAACTGCCATGGATGTAACCCTCATCACGTTTCGGCCTCCAAGATCTGCGAAACGGCCGTACAGTCTGGAACTATTCTCGTACATCGGAGTTAGGGTTCCTATTTAGCGGGGCAAACGTGCAAACGGTTGGCAAACCGGCGGTATCTTCTGATCCCAAACGACACTTATGGGTTTTCGGCTTGATCGCTCCACTGAGCGCACTCTTGCCCTCGCAACTTGTGTTGCAAACGGGCGCAAAGGTGTTCTGGTGGATCGGTCCAATCATCGTGTTGATCGTCATCCCGGTCCTGGACTGGGTTGTCGGCGAGGACGGCACCAACCCGCGCGATGAGGATTACGAGTTGCTGAGCAACGACCGGTACTACCGGTGGTGCACTTATCTTTTCCTTCCTGTTCAACTGATCGGCCTGTTGATCGCCTGCGCCATGTGGGCGGGTCACGAGCTGAGCATCGTCGACAAGCTCGGCCTGGCAGCCACTCTCGGCTTCGTCAGCGGCATCGGCATCAACGCGGCGCACGAGCTCGGACATCGGGTCGAGCACGCGGAGCGCTGGCTGGCCAAGGTAGCGCTGGCGCAGTCGTTCTATGGGCATTTCTTCGTAGAGCACAACCGCGGACATCACGTCCGGGTGGCGACTCCGGAGGACCCGGCCAGCGGCCGGCTCGGCGAGACGCTGTGGGAGTTCCTGCCGCGCAGCGTGTTCGGCAGCTTCCGCTCGGCCATCCAGCTGGAGAAGGTGCGGCTGGAGCGCAAGGGCCTGCGCTGGTTCAGCGTGCACAACCACATCCTGCAGGCGTGGTCGATGAGCGTGCTGCTGTTCGGCACCATGATGGCGATCTTCGGCATCGGCATCCTGCCGTGGTTGATCCTGCAGGCGGTGATCGGCGCGTCGCTGCTGGAGACGGTGAACTTCATCGAGCACTACGGCTTGCTGCGGGCCAAGCGCCCGAACGGGAATTACGCCCGCTGCTCGCCGCGCGACAGCTGGAACAGTGATCGGTTGGTGACCAACATCTTCCTGTTCCATCTGCAGCGGCACAGCGACCATCACGCCAACCCCGGACGCAGGTACCAGACGCTGCGCAGCTCGATGCAGGCGCCGCAGCTGCCCGCCGGGTACGCGACGATGATTCTGTTCGCGGCCGTGCCGCCGCTGTGGCGGGCGATCATGGACCACCGGGTGCTCGAGCATTACGACGGCGACGTCACCAAGGCGAATATCCATCCGCGCAAGCGTCGCCGCCTGCTGGAGCAGTACGGCACGGTCGCCACGATCACCGGTGCGGCGCAGGCGAATTCGGCCAAGGGCGGTCCGGCGCAGCCGTCGAACGCGGCGGAGTCCGACGTGCCGGAGTCCGGCGCCGCGTAGCCGACCGGCTACCCCGGCTCAGCGGCGGTAGGCAGGCGGCAGGGGTAATCCCTGCTCCTGCAAGACCTCTCGCATGCGGTCGGGGTAGTCGGTGATCACGCCGTCTACTCCGGTGTCGATCTGCGCGGCGATGGTGGCCTTGTCGTTCACCGTCCACGGGATCACCTTCAGGTCGAGTTCGTGCGCGCGCTCGACATACGTCTTGTCCGCCACCAGCGCGAAACCGGATTCACCGGCCTTGCGGCCGTAGGGAACCGAGTAGCCGGGTGAGGCGGCGTTCGCGCCGAGCGCCTTCACCGCGCCGAGCGGATCGTTCGCGAAATCCTCGTAGCGGATCGGGCCGAGCCACTTCGAACCCGCGACGAAGGTGGTGTCGTCATAGAGCGCGACCAGTGGGATCGTCGGACTCGCCTTGCGCACCAGCGGAAGTGAGCGCCAGTCGAAGCTCTGGATGTCGACATTGCCGGTCTCGCCGGCTGCGGCGACCGTGCTCAGGATGACGTCGACGAACTCCTGCGGCGTGGCGGACTGCTCGGGATGTTCGGCTTCCACTTTTGTTTCGATGTTGTAGCGCGGGTGCGCGCCGCGGTAGGTCTTCACCAGATCGAACAGCGCGGGCAGCGTGGCTATCCGGTTGCCGGGCACCGCCTGCTGGCCCGGGAAGTCGGCGAGCGCCTTGCCGCAGTCCAGGGTCTGGGTCTGCGCGTAGGTGAGGTCGTGGATCAGCTTGCCCACGTAGGGGAACTGCGGATCGTCCGGCGTAACCGGTGCGGTGTCCGCGCATTTGGTCCCGAGCACGGCCGGGTCGTGCCAGATCATCGGCATTTTGTCCCGGGTGAGCACGATGTCCAATTCCAGCGTGCTGACGCCGAGTTCGATCGCTTTACCGAAGCCGGCCAGCGACTCCTCGGCGGTGAGACCGCGGCCGCCGCGGTGGGCTTGCAGCTCCACCGTTCGCGGCGCGGTAGCCGGTGACGAGTCCGATCCGCTGTCGCACGCGGCGTTGAGGCCGAGCACGAGCGAGCCGGCGACAGCGGTCGTGACGATGGCGCGAAGGTTCGGCATCGCGCCAAGCTAGCAAGGGTGAGTACGGTGTACCCATCCGCCGCGCCAGCGATTAGCCTTGCGTGTTGGTACCGACTTTCCAGGAGAGGCAGATAGAGGCTATGACGACCTCAGAACTTCCCGCCCGAACTGAACTCACCGCCGATGTCCGCAATGGCATCGACTTCAAGGTGGCAGATCTGGCACTGGCCGAATTCGGCCGCAAGGAGATCCGGCTCGCCGAGCACGAGATGCCCGGCTTGATGGCGCTGCGCCGCGAATACGCCGAGGTGCTGCCGCTACAGGGCGCGCGGATCTCCGGCTCGCTGCACATGACCGTGCAGACCGCGGTGCTGATCGAGACCCTGGTCGCGCTCGGCGCGCAGGTCCGCTGGGCCTCCTGCAACATCTTCTCCACCCAGGACCACGCCGCGGCCGCCATCGTGGTCGGGCCGCACGGCACCGTCGACGAGCCCAAGGGCACCCCGGTCTTCGCCTGGAAGGGCGAGAGCCTGGAGGAGTACTGGTGGGCCGCCGAGCAGATGCTCACCTGGCCCGACGAGCCGGCCAACATGATCCTCGACGACGGCGGTGACGCCACCATGCTGGTGCTGCGCGGCGCGCAGTTCGAGAAGGCCGGCGTGGTTCCGCCGGAGGACGAGAGCCACTCGGCCGAGTACAAGGTGTTCCTGAACCTGCTGCGCGAGCGGTTCGAGTCGGACAAGGGCAAGTGGAGCGCCATCGCCGATTCGGTGCAGGGCGTCACCGAGGAGACCACCACCGGCGTGCTGCGGCTCTACCAGTTCGCCGCCGCCGGCGAGCTGGTGTTCCCGGCGATCAACGTCAACGACTCGGTCACCAAGTCGAAGTTCGACAACAAGTACGGCACCCGCCACTCGCTGATCGACGGCATCAACCGCGGCACCGACGTGCTCATCGGCGGCAAGAAGGTGCTGATCTGCGGCTACGGCGACGTCGGCAAGGGTTGCGCGGAATCCCTTGGCGGACAGGGCGCCCGGGTGCAGGTCACCGAGATCGACCCGATCAACGCGCTGCAGGCGCTGATGGACGGCTACGACGTGGTCACCGTGGAGAGCGCGATCGGCGACGCCGACATCGTCATCACCTCCACCGGCAACAAGGACATCATCACCCTCGATCACATGAAGGCGATGAAGGATCACGCGATCCTCGGCAACATCGGTCACTTCGACAACGAGATCGACATGGCCGGCCTGGAGCGCTCCGGCGCCACCCGGATCAACATCAAGCCGCAGGTCGACGAGTGGACGTTCAAGGAGTCCGGCAAGGCGATCATCGTCCTGTCCGAAGGCCGCCTGCTGAACCTGGGCAACGCCACCGGCCACCCGTCGTTCGTCATGTCCAACAGCTTCTCCAACCAGGTGATCGCGCAGATCGAACTGTGGACCAAGCCGGACGAATACGACAACGAGGTCTACCGCCTGCCCAAGCACCTCGATGAGAAGGTCGCCAAGATCCATGTCGAGGCCCTCGGCGGCGAGCTGACCAAGCTCACCAAGGATCAGGCCGAGTACATCGGCGTGGATGTCGACGGCCCGTACAAGCCGGAGCACTACCGCTACTGAGTTCACCTGACCGAAGGCGTCCTGCATCCCGGAAGACGGGGGTGGAGGGCGCCTTCGGCCGGTTCGGGGGCGCAGGTAGCCTGCTCGGCATGGGCGTGCTGGTTGTGATCGAGGGGCTGGACGGCGCTGGTAAGCGGACGTTGACGGAGGACGTCAGCGACCGATTGCGGGCCGGCGGAGTGCGGATCGCCTCGCTCGCGTTTCCGCGGTACGGGCGTTCGGTGCACGCCGATCTGGCGGCGGAGGCGCTGCACGGTGCGCACGGCGATCTCGCGGCCTCGGTCAACGCGATGGCGCTGTTGTTCGCGCTGGATCGGGCGGACGCGCGTGACGAACTGACGAAATCGTTGGCGGACAACGACATCGTGCTGCTCGACCGCTACGTCGCCTCCAACGCCGCCTACAACGCGGCCCGGCTGGAACAGCCCGTGGACGGCAAAATCGTCAGCTGGATAGGTGAATTGGAGTACGGCAGGTTCGATCTGCCCACGCCCGCGTTGCAGGTATTGCTCGATGTCTCACCGGAACTCGCGGCCGAGCGGGCCCGCCGCCGGGGTGAGCTGGACCACACTCGGGCGCTCGACGCCTACGAACGTGATGCGGCGCTGCAGCAGCGCACCCTCGCGGTGTACCGTGAGCTCGCTCAACGGAACTGGTATGGGCCGTGGTGGATATTCCGATCAGGTGACGATCCAGCCACGCTGGCTGGGCGATTGGCCGATTTGATTACCCATTAGGGTTAGATGTGCGGCGGGTTCACACCAGTGTTGGCGTGGCAGCCCGATCCTGGCCTGGGAGATGACAACATAGTAATTATGAAGCCGAAGATTCTGGTCGTCGACGACGATATGGCACTCGCAGAGATGCTCACGATCGTCTTGCGCGGGGAAGGGTTCGACCCGCATGTGGTCGGCGACGGCACACAGGCCCTGGCGGCGGTTCGCGAGATCCGCCCCGATCTGGTGTTGCTGGACCTGATGCTGCCCGGCATGAACGGCATCGATGTATGCCGCGTGCTGCGGGCCGATTCCGGGGTACCGATCGTGATGCTCACCGCGAAGACCGACACGGTCGACGTGGTGCTCGGACTCGAGTCCGGTGCCGACGATTACATCGTCAAGCCGTTCAAGCCGAAGGAACTCGTGGCCCGGGTGCGCGCTCGATTGCGCCGCACCGAGGACGAGCCCGCCGAGCTGTTGTCCATCGCCGACATCGTGATCGACGTGCCCGCGCACAAGGTGACTCGCGGCGGCGCACAGATCTCGCTGACGCCGCTGGAGTTCGATCTGCTTGTCGCCCTTGCGCGTAAGCCGCGTCAGGTCTTCACCCGCGAGGTGCTGCTCGAACAGGTCTGGGGCTACCGGCATGCCGCCGACACCCGGCTGGTGAACGTGCACGTGCAGCGACTGCGCGCCAAGGTCGAGAAGGATCCGGAGAACCCGGAGATCGTGCTGACCGTCCGCGGCGTCGGCTACAAGGCCGGACCGCCGTGATCCGTCGCGGTGAGCGAGGCGCGGCAGCGCTCGTGCGGACGGAGGCATCGAGCGACGACGAGGCTCGGTCGTGACCGATCGCTCCAGAAACCAACTGGAGCGGCGGCTGGCGGCGATCGGTGCCCGGTTCACCGAACTGGGCACACTGCTCGGTCATCTGTGGCAGCGCTCGCTGCAACTGCGGGTGGCCGTTTCGACGATCACCCTGTCTTTGATCGTGATCACGATCCTCGGTGTGGTGCTGACCGATCAGATCACCAACCGGATGTTGGACACCAAGATCAACGCGGCGGTCGAGGAGATGGGCCGCGCCCGCAACGCGGTGCACAGCCAGCTGGTCGGCACGCACGATACGGGTACCCAGCTGACGCCGGCGCGCAACGCGCTGTCCAGCGACGGCGGCCCGCAGACCGGCGTGGCCGGCAGCTACGACGTGGTGCTCGCGATGGTGGGCCCGAGCCAGCAGGAAGCCACCGCGGGCCCGATTCAGGACGTGCCTGACGAGCTGCGCAACTTCGTCCGGCGCGGACAGGTCAGCCGCCAGTTCACCACGGTCTCCGACGCCAGCGGCTACCGCGGTCCGGCGTTGATCATCGGCAGCCCGAGCACCGAAATCCCCACGCTGGAGATCTATCTCATCTTCCCGCTGGCCACCGAGGCGCGCAGCCTGTCGCTGATCCGGGGCACCATGCTGATCGGCGGCATCGTGCTGCTGGTCCTGCTGGCCGCGATCACCGCGCTGGTGACCAGGCAGGTGGTGCTGCCGATCCGCTCGGCGGCGCGGATCGCCGGTCGCTTCGCCGACGGCAGGCTCAAAGAACGCATGCTGGTGCGCGGCGAGGACGACATGGCGCGGCTGGCGCAGGCGTTCAACGAGATGGCCGAGAGCCTGTCCAACCAGATCACCCAGCTGGAGGAATTCGGAAACCTGCAGCGCCGCTTCACCTCTGACGTCAGCCACGAACTGCGCACGCCGTTGACCACAGTGCGGATGGCCGCGGATCTGATCCATGGCAGCAGCGACGACCTGGATCCCGCGCTGGCCCGCAGCGCCGAGCTGCTGGTCAACGAGCTGGATCGGTTCGAGGGCCTGCTCAACGATCTGCTCGAGATCAGCCGCCACGACGCCGGCGTGGCGGAGTTGCAGGTCGAATCGCTGGACGTGCGGATGTGCGCGCGGGCGGCGATCTCCACGGTGCGGCACCTGGCCAAGGACGCCGGGGTCGAGGTGGTGATCGACATGCCGGAGGACCCGCTGGTCGCCGAGGTGGATCCGCGCCGGGTCGAGCGGGTGCTGCGCAACCTGCTGGCCAATGCCATCGACCACAGCGAGGGCAAGCCGGTGCTGATCCGGATGCGCGGCGACGTGGACGCGAACGCGGTCTCGGTGGTGGTGCGCGACCAAGGCATCGGCCTGCGCCCGGGCGAGGAGAAGCTGGTCTTCAACCGGTTCTGGCGCTCGGATCCGTCCCGGATGCGCCGCTCCGGCGGCACCGGGCTCGGGCTCTCGATCAGCGTCGAGGACGCGAATCTGCATGAAGGCCGGCTGGAGGCCTGGGGCGAGGTCGGGATCGGCGCGAGCTTCCGGCTGACCCTGCCGCTGGTGCGCGGCAAGAAGCTCGGCGCGAGCCCGCTGTCCCTGGAACCCGTGCGCAAGCAGGTCGTGGTGCGGCAGGCCGAACTGGAGATCGTGCCGAATTCGGTTGAGCCGGAATCGAGTACGACCTCCGGCGACGGCGTCGCGGCACCCTCGACCGGAAACGGCTCGTCGGCCGTCCGGCATCCGGCGCCGGGCGCGGCGCAACCGTCGGCGGGGGCCGACGCGGTGAACGAATCAGGGGACGTACCGTCATGAGAATGCGTGTCGGTTCTGCGAAGACGCAGCGGCTGTTCGCGTTCGGCGCGGCGGCCCTTGCTGCCTTGATCGTGCTGTCCGGGTGTGCGAGCCTGCCGGAATCGTCGGCGCCGCAGGCCCTCGGCACGATCAACCGTGAGCCCACCTCCGAGGGCCCGCCGCCGCCCACCCAGGGGCGCGACCCCGATCTGCTGCTGCGCGACTTCCTGCTGGCCACCGCCGACCCGGCCAACCGGCACCTGGCGGCCCGCCAGTACATGACCCCGTCGGCCGCGGCGCAGTGGGACGACTCCGCGGGCACCACGATCGTGGAGAAGCCGGATACCCTGCGTGAGTCGCGCACCGGCGACAAGGCGACCTATCGGATCCGGGCGCGCAAGCTCGCCGACCTGGACAGCAACGGCGCGTACCGGGCCTCGGCGGACCCGCCGCTGGAAAACAAGATCGAGATGACCAAGGTCAACGACGAGTGGCGCATCGACGAGCTGCCCGACGGCGTCGTGATGGACGCGATCGCGTTCGGCAAGATGTACCGGCGCTACGTGCTCTACTTCGTCGACCCGACCAGCAGCGTGGTGGTGCCCGACCTGCGCTGGGCCGCGGTGCCCAAGGCGCAGCTGACCCAGCGGCTGCTGGCCATGCTCGGCGAGGGCACCCAGCCCGCGCTGGCCCCGGTGCTGCGTAACGAGCTGGCCGCGCCGATCACCCTGCGCGGCCCCATCACCAAGGCCAACGGCGATCCGGACGAGGTCGGCGTCGGGCTCGGCGGGGTGAAGATCGACTTCGCCGGCGCCTCGGCGCTCAACCCGCACGATCGGGAGCTGCTCGCCGCGCAGGTGGTGCTCACCCTGGCCGGCGCGGACATCCTCGGGCCGTATGTGCTGCTGGCGGACGGAAAGCCGTTCGACGACCGGTTTACCGGCAGCGGCTGGGCGGTCGCCGATGTGCAGCAGTACAGCCAGCCGACGCTGGGCAACAGCCAGGCCGGGCTGCACGCGCTGCGCGGCGGCGCGCTGGTGCAGGTGCCGGAGAACAACGCTCCGATCACCCCGGCACCCGGCTACTTCGGCACGGTGAACAACCTGCTGTCGGCGGCGCTGTCGCCGGACAGTCAGCTGATCGCGGGTGTCGCGGACACCGGACGGCCCGCGCCGGACCCGGCGCGCACGCTGATGATCGGCACCTACGGCGGCAACGCGATTCCGGTCGCCGCGGGCAACTCCATCACCCGGCCGTCCTGGAACATCGACGGCACCGCCGCGTGGGCGGTGATCGATGGCGAGCGGGTGATCCGCGCGGTCAACGACCGGTCCACCAACACCGTCTCGGTGCAGGACGTCGACACCTCGGCGCTCACCTCCGCAGGTTCCGGGTCGGCCTTCCGGGCGCCGATCACCGAGCTGCGGATCTCCCGCACCGGGGTGCGGGCGGCACTCATCGCCGACGGGAAAGTCTATGTCGCGGTGGTCATTCCGAAGCCGGGCGGCGGATTTGCGCTGGCTTCGCCGTTGCCCGTCGGGGTCAACTCGAGCGCGGCCGCGGTGTCGCTGTCCTGGTTCGGCAGCGACCGGTTGATCATCTCCAGGGAAGGCAATGTCGACCCGGTCGGCACCGTGTCCATCGACGGTTCGCAGCCGACCCCGCAGACCAGCCGGAACCTGACCGCGCCGGTGCGGCAGGTCAGCGCCAACCCGGAACATCAGTACGCCGCCGATTCGCGCGCGGTGCTGGAGCTGACCAGCAACCCGGACGGCGGCGAGCCGTACTGGCGCGAGGTGCCCGGGCTCGGCGCGAACGCCGTCCCGGTGCTGCCCGGCTGATCCGCGCGTAACCGGTTCCGGGCCAAGCGAATCGGACTGTGTTCGGCGGTTGTTGTCGGTGGGTGCGGGCACACTCGGGTGATGCGGACCTTGCTGGATCTGATCCTGCCCGCGGCTTGTGCGGGCTGCCGGATGGCGGGCGTCGGCTGGTGCGCCGACTGCGCGGCGGCGCTCGCCGGCCCGCCGATTAGGGTGTGGCCGCGCACCGATCCGGGGGTGCCGTGCTGGGCGCTCGGTCCGTACGCGGGGCCGGGGCGGCGGGCGGTGCTGGCAGCCAAGGAGCGCGGTCGGCGGGATCTGGCCGAGCCGCTCGGGCTGGCGCTGGCTCGTGGTCTCGCGCGCCTGCGGGCGGGGGATCGGCCGCTGGTGCTCGTTCCCGCACCGAGCCGGAAGATCGCGGCGCGGCGGCGGGGTGGCGATCCGGTGCTCCGCACAGCGCGGGTAGCCGCGAGTTGGCTGCCCGATAGCCAGATGGTATCCGTGCTCCGAGTGTGGTGGGCTGTGCGGGATTCGGTGGGCTTGACACCCGGTGAGCGGGCTCACAATCTGCACGGCCGGGTCACCACACTACCCGGTCGCGCGGCCACACCGCGGATTCCGGCAAACGCCGAGGTAGTGCTGGTCGACGATGTGCTGACCACCGGTGCCACGGCGCGCGAGTCGGTGCGCGCACTGGCTCGGATCGGCCTGCCGACACGCGCGGTACTGGTTACCTGTGCTGCTTGACTCCGGGAAATTTGCGTGAACACTGGCGCACTCCCCGATGTCGTACTAGCGTCGCGAACACACACCCGAACCGGGAGTTTGGAGGTGGCGCCTCGGACATCAAGTGCCGAGAGATCGTCGATCGGCACGGCTCATTCCCGCCGCACGCACGTTGTCTGTGCGGCCATTATTCGGGAGGTACGCGTGACGACTTCTTCACGACCTTCAGTGCAAGACGCCGACCGTTCGGTGTTGGATGACAGCACCTTGGACGTGACCGAACAATCCGTTGCGGATCGAACCAGGACGCCCCGCGCGGAAGTCGTGGTCAAGGGTCGCAATGTCGAAGTTCCGGATCACTTTCGAATCTATGTCGCGGAGAAACTCTCCCGGCTCGAACGTTTCGATCCGTCCATTTTCATCTTCGACGTCGAGCTGTTCCACGAGCGAAATCGTCGGCAGCGCAAGAGTTGTCAGCGGGTGGAGATCACCGCGCGCGGCAAGGGCCCGATCGTCCGGGCCGAGGCCTGCGCCGACAGTTTCTACGCCGCGCTG
Organism: Nocardia colli; assembly: GCF_008704205.1. Lineage (GTDB taxonomy): Bacteria > Actinomycetota > Actinomycetes > Mycobacteriales > Mycobacteriaceae > Nocardia > Nocardia colli. The sequence goes on from NZ_VXLC01000004.1 coordinate 579,516, forward strand.
GAGTCGGTGACGGCGAAGCTGGAAAGCCGCCTGCGCCGCACCAAGGATCGCCGCAAGGTGCACTACGGGGACAAGACCCCCGTCTCCGTCGCCCAGGCGACCGCCGATCTGGTGGACGACTCGCTGTTCACCCAGCCCAACGGAAACGGCTCCGCCGCCGCACACGACCACCCCGACGGCGAATCCCGCCGTCGCACCGACGACCTGCCGGAAAACTCGGAATACGCGGCCGGACCCGGCCATATCGTTCGCACCAAGGTGCACACCGCGACCCCGATGTCCGTCGACGACGCCCTCTACCAGATGGAACTCGTCGGCCATGACTTCTTCCTCTTCCAAGACCGAGAGACCGACCGACCGTCGGTTGTCTATCGTCGGCACGCCTTCGACTACGGCCTCATCCGGCTCGCATAGTCCAGGGTCCGCACCCTATCCATCTCTCCGGGCAGTCAACGCTCGAGTTGGGTGCCCGGAGATCCGCCCCGGTCTGTAGATCCATCCGCCGCCGATGACTCGGCCTCGCCGCGAATTACCCCAGAATCGTTGCGGCCTTGCGAGTTTCGCTATTCCAGGCCCGCGCGAGGTCGAGCAGGCGGCGGATGTCGGCGTCGATGTCGTTGGACGCGGCGCCGAAACGATCCATCTCGCGGGCAACCGCGGCCGGCGCGGCACCGGTGCGCTTGGTGACAATCGCCTGCTTCAGCTGCCGGGCATAGCGCTCATCGCTCGGTGGGCCCAGCGCTCGGTCGGCGGGCAGGTACCGGTGCAGCTGCATGAGGGCGTCGCGGATTTCCACCGTCATGCGCAGCAGGCGCGCATCCGGTGGCACCGAACCGCTTGCGGGGAGCACGATTTCGGGCACGGCCGCGGTCAGCTCGCGCCACAGCGGGCGCAGCCGACGGCAGTTGCGTCCCGATCGGTCCCAGCCCGCGCGCGCCGACACCAGCTCGGCCAGCGGTACCGCCAGCATCGCGGCGAGCACGAACACGGTGCCGAAATTCGGTGCCGCCCACCGGGTCAGGTGCGGGTCCTCGGCCTGCCAGCGGCCGGTGTGCCGGGCGATCGAGCTGATCAGGCCGGCGCTCGCGATGAACGGCGTGGCCAGCAGCGCGCAGAAGACGACGCGTTCATACGGCGTGACGTCACCGGTGCGCAGTTCGCGCAGGCCGACCCGCCAGACCAGCTTGCCCGCCGCGATCAGCGGCACCCACATCAGCGCGGACACCACGAATTCCTGCCAGCTGCTGTCCTGCCCGAGCAGCGTGCCTGCGCGTCGATAGGGCGTGCCGATGATCAGGATCAGCACGACGGCCGCGGTCGCGGCCAGGTCGAAATACCGCTGGCGACGGGCGGCCTGGCGCGGATCGGCATCGGCCCACAGCATCGCCGCGCCGTAGAGGCTGGCGATCGCGAGGATGGTGCACCCCATCGACAGCTGATGCATCAGGCTGCCGAACCGCGGCGCGATGCCTCGTTCCAGCAGGACGAGCGAGAGCGCGGTCCAGGCCAGCGAGCGGTTGAGCAGGCGATCGATCGCGGTGCTGTGGAGCAGCGCGAACCGCCCGATCGCCACGGCGACCACGAAGACGATCACCGGCACCGCGAAGATCGCGGGAACGGGTGAGCTCACCGACGGCGGTCGCGGAAGAACGTCCGGTGCAGCAAGGAGTCTCGGCGCGGTGGCCGCATGGCGTGCAGCATGACCATGTCGGCGAAGGTCTCGGCATCGCGTTCGCGAGTGGTGCCGTAGTCGGTGCGGCCGAGCACATGGGCGATGGATTCGGGGGAGATCGACGGCAGCAGTTCGGCGACCGCGGCCACCGTCGGGGTGGTCTGGCCGGGTTCGCCGTCGGCCGGCTGCTCCGGGCCGTGGCCGAGCAGCATGTGGCCGAGTTCGTGCACGATGATGTGCTCGGCGTGCCACTCGGTGGTGTCCGCGCCGTAGACGATGACGTCGCTGTCCTGCTTGGCGATCCACAGTCCGCTGCCGGTGCCGCAGCCGGTGCCCGCGAGCAGCGCGGTATCGATCGGCAGCAGGCTGATGTCCCGGCCGCGGTACCGCGCGACATCGTCGAGGTAGCTCGACAGATCCCACGGGTGCGGTATCGGTACGTCCCGAGTCAGGTTCCGGAACTGGGCCTGCATGGCCATGCGATCGAATCTCCTACAGCAAGCTCGGTGCCCCCATGTAGGTAGCGATATTACCGACTCGGCGGTACGGGACCATCCGTGCTCTCGATGATTCTCGCGAGAATCGACTGGTCGACGTTGGAACCGCGCAGCGCGATGCTGGAAACGTTGGCATCGCGCATGGTCGCGAGGAGTTCGAGTTCCCGGTCGATGGCCGCGGCCGCGGGGCCGGTGGTGGTGAGGTAGTCCGCGGCCACGCCGAAACTCTGGGCGATCGCGGCCAGCAGATCCGGTTCGACTGCGGCGGCGGCATTTTCGCCGTCGAACTCGCCTCGGCGTAGTCGTTCCAGCTGGCTCGCGGGGACGGTCCGGCGCAGGTAGTCGCCGGCCTGCGCGGCCACCGTCGCGTTGCTGCGCTCCGGGGCCGAGCGCGGGTGCACGACCGCGAACAGCCGATTGATCTTGTGGCTCAGCGTGAGCGCCCCGTTGGCCGGCGCGCCGTTCGTCATCTCCGTCACCTCAGTGCCCACCGTTTCGACTCGCGGTCGTGGCCAGGTTGGCAGCCAGCCACCGTGCCCGGAACTGACCTTCTGTCGCAGCATCCACGTCCTCCGATCGTCCGGCCAGCCAGCGCCGGTATCGCCGTTCCTGCAGTTCGGTGCCCTCGCTGGCTTCGGCGGGCACCTCGAGCAGGTGCGCGAAGGCCATTTCGACGAGGGGGTGTAGCACGCGGCCGGGACCGCCGTTGCGTTCCAGCATCGCGGTCGCGTAGCGCGCCGAGAGTTTCGACACGACCCGGTTGAGTTCGTCGATCGCGGAGGTCAATTGGGGATCGGTCGCCCGGCCCTGCTCGACCGCGTCGTTGAGCCGGCCCGCGGTGGCGAGCAGGCCGGTGAGGTCGGCGATCTCGAAGCGGATCGAGTCGGGTCCGGCCACGACGGACTCGCCGGGGTGGCGGGCGGCCGGCCCGAGGTCGTCGGCGACGGCGGGCGTGCCGCCCGCGTACGTCCGCGCGGCACTGCCCGGCAGCCAGCGCAGCGGCGCGTCGAGTTTGTTCAGCGTGGTGGTGCTGATCGCCGCGTCGCCGTCCTCGATCTTGCGAATCGTCGGTGCCGAAGGGCCCCCGAGGTCGCCGATCTGTAACTGCGTGAGTCCGAGCTCGTCCCGGCGTTCCTTGATGATTCGGCCGAATCTCTTCTGGCGCCGCGACAGCTCCGAAGGGCTATGCATAGTGCACTCAAGGGTAGGCGCGACCAGGGTCAAAGGCAAATCAATAGAAAGTGTTTGAAAAATCAGTAGCAATATTGCTACTGTTCTGATGCGCCGAGTCGCTACGACATCGGCCTTGCGGAGCGTTCCGAGACGAGCAGGGGCGTTCGTCGGGACGGGCGCCTCCGGTCTGTTGCGCAACGGCGCGCGGCAGGCCGGAACCAGCGACGGTGGAGGGGATCGCCGCTGCGCACGGGATCACCGTCGGCGAAGGGGGTCGACGGTGAACTTACTATGGAGTAAGTTTGGTGGTCGGAGATCTCTCGAAAGGAAATCGCATGGCCACCAAGGCTGCTCGCCGTGCCGTGATCGTGTCCGGTGCGCGCACGCCGTTCGTGCGTGCGTTCACCGGATACACGCGGATGGATTCCATCGCGCTCGCCGATGCCGCCGTCCGCGGGGTGCTCGAGCGGACCGGGCTGCCCGGCGCTCAGGTGCAGGCGATCGTCTGGGGCGGGGTCATCCTGCCCAGCGCGGCGCCGAACATCGCCCGGGAGATCGCCCTCGACCTGCGGTTGGACCCGGGTTGCGAGGGTTACACGGTGACCCGCGCCTGCGCGTCCGGCCTGCAGGCGGTGACCTCCGCCGCGGCCGCGATCGAGCGCGGCGAATACGACATCATGATCGCCGGCGGCAGCGATTCGACCTCCAACGCCGAGGTCAAGCTGCCGCAGAAGGTGGTGCACGCGGCCGCGCCGCTGGCCCTGGGCAAGCCGAAGCCGAAGGACTATCTGTCCGCGCTCACCCAGCTCGCGCCGTTCACCGATCTGCTGCCGAGCCGGCCGAAGATCGCCGAGCGGACCACCGGCGAGGTGATGGGGGAGTCGGCGGAGAAGATGGCGCGGATCCACGGGGTCAGCCGGGCCGATCAGGACGAGTTCGCCGCGCGGTCACACCATCGCGCCGCCGCGGCCATCGATTCGGGACGATTCGACGACGAGGTGCTGCGGGTGCGGACGCCCGAGGGCACCGAGATCGCGCGCGACGGATTGGTGCGCGGGGACACCAGCATCGAAAAACTGTCGAAACTCAAGCCGGTGTTCGCCGAAAACGGCACCGTGACGGCAGGCAATGCCAGCCCGCTCACCGACGGTGCCTCCGCGGTGCTGTTGATGAGCGAGGAGAAGGCGCTCGAGCTCGGATATCGGCCGCTGGCCGCGTTCCGGTCGTGGAGCTATGTCAGCGTCGATCCGACCGATCAGGTGCTGATCGGCCCGGCGATCTCCATGCCGCGCGCGCTGGACAAGGCCGGAATGTCGTTGAGCGACATCGATTTCGTCGATATCCACGAGGCGTTCGCGGCGCAGACGCTGTCCGTGCTGGCCGCGCTCGGCAGCACCGAGTGGGCCAAGACCCGCCTCGATCGGGACACCGCGGTCGGCGAGGTCGACATCGACAAGCTCAACGTGCACGGCGGCTCGGTGTCGCTCGGCCACCCCTTCGGCGCCACCGGTGCCCGAATGGTCACCACAATGGCGAACGAGCTGGCCCGAACCGGGAAAAACGCTGCGCTGCTCGGCATCTGCGCCGCAGGTGGCATCGGCGCTTCCGCCGTCCTAGAACGCGTCTGAACGCACCTCCCGCGCACGGGTTCGCCTGCCGCGCACGAATCAGCTAGCGATTTCGTCCGCGGCGGGACGAAACTTGCGCGGCGGGGCGAAGCTTGCGCGGCGGTTCATGGTCCGGGATTAGTGTCCGCGCTGCTCGGCATTTGCGCCGCCGGCGGCATCGGCGCTTCCGCCGTCCTAGAACGCGTCTGAACGCACCTCCCGCGCACGGGTTCGCCTGCCGCGCACGAATCAGCTAGCGATTTCGTCCGCGGCGGGACGAAACTTGCGCGGCGGGGCGAAGCTTGCGCGGCGGTTCATGGTCCGGGATTAGTGTCCGCGCTGCTCGGCATTTGCGCCGCCGGCGGCATCGGCGCTTCCGCCGTCCTAGAACGCGTCTGAACGCACCTCCCGCGCACGGGTTCGCCTGCCGCGCACGAATCAGCTAGCGATTTCGTGCGCGGCGAGGGGAAACCTGCGCGGCGGGTTCACTGTCCGAGATCAGTGTTCGCGCTTCGCCCGGGTGGGCCTGTCGCGCACCGGTTGGCGTGCCGCGCACCGGTTGGCGTGCCGCGCAGTGGTTGGCGTGCCGCGCAGTGGTTGGCGTGCCGCGCATGAATCGGCTAGCGATTTTGTGCGCGGTGGGATGGAATGTGTGCGGCGTGGGTGGCGGTGGGTCAGCGGCGGCGGTCGGGTGGGATTGCCGGGATGGTGCCGTCGGCGGTGGGGCGGATGCCGTAGCCGGTGAAGACGCGGCGTGCGGTCTGCGGTTTGCGGCCGCCCTCGTCGGCGATGATGCGCAGGCAGGTGTCGTGGTTGGTTTCGCCGGGGCGGCCCTCGCGGCGCAGGCGCAGCATGGCGGACGCGAGGTCGATGCCGAGCTCATTCGACAACCGGACGGCATCGACGTTGGCCATGGCAAAACCTCCTGAAGCTGAAAAACCGAGCGCGCGCGAAGAATCCATTGTCCGAGATGGATCCGTCAGTGGCGTACCCAATCGCCGGGTCTGTGAATCCTCACGCTCCGGCCACCCGCCTGGTGATCTCCCGCACAGTGAAAACGTCTGCGGGAGATCGGGAAATGTGCGTTATGCGCGGTAGGTCTCGTGGTGGACGGCGTCGTGCAGCGGGCGACGGGTGCGCCAGCCGAAGCGTTCCAGGTCGGGGGTCTGCTGGAATTCGTGCACCGGGCCGACGCACAGCCAGGCGATCGGGCGGATGCCGTCGGGCAAGCCGACGAGGTCGGTGAGGAATTCGGGGTCGTAGAAGGACACCCAGCCGACGCCGACGCCCTCCGCGGTGGCGGCCAGCCACAGGTTCTGAATCGCGAGAACGGCGGAGTAGACCCCGGTTTCGGGCACGGTGGCACGGCCGAGCACCTGCGGTCCGCCGCGGTCGTGGTCGTAGCTGACCACGATGCCGGTGCCGCTCTCGATAATGCCCTCGATCTTGATCGGCTCGAAGGTGGCCGCGCGTTCCGCCGGCAGCCCCGCCCGGAATTCGACCCGCTTGTCCGCTACATGATCGGCGAACTTGCGCAGCGTGCTCGGGTCGCGCACCACCACGAAATCCCACGGCTGCGAATTGCCGACACTCGGCGCCCGATGCGCCGCCTCCAGCATCCGCCACAGCGTCGCGTCGTCCACCGGCTCCCCGGTGAACTCGGCCCGCACGTCCCGCCGGGTCCGGATGGCCTCGTAAACGCTCAGCTCAGCAGCACACATGCGGCCCAGTCAACCAGCCGCGCGACCGCGGCAATCAGCGGCCCGGAACACGACGGTGCGGGCGGCACATTCCGCCGCCCGCACCGGTCAGATGCCTACCGCCGCCACTGCCCGTAATGCTCGACGACGTTGCCGTTGCCATCGCGATCGCAGGTACCGCTCAGCAGGCCAGGGGTGTTGACGAGGTCCTTTTCCAGCTGCCTTGCGCAGTCCCATTCGGCGTCCGGGCCGGAGTAGACCTGTCCGTCGTAGGCCGACGCCACCCCGGTCGCCCCGAGGCCGATGGTCGCGGCGGCGGCACAGGCATAGAAGACTTTACGAAACATGATGAATCCCTCCCGATTCCACGGCCCGGCTCTCCCATATCGCCGGAGCCGTTTCCGACGCTATCAGGACGGCGCGCGATCGAACCTGCCGAGATTCACGAAAGTTATTCGGCAGTGCCATGTTTCGGAGAAGTCTTTACTTCCATTGCTCGAACGTCACGGTATAGCCGCCGTTGCCGTCGGACTTGCAGCTGACGCTTTGCAGACCAGGGTTGTCCGTCAGGTCCTGATCCATCTGCCTGCTGCAATCCCAGTAGGCGTTGGGGCCATTGAAGTATTGCCCGTTGAAGGCGGACGCGACGCCTGCGGCGCCCAGCCCGATGGCGACCGCGGCGCAGGCACAGAAAACCGTACGAAACATGTGAATCCCTCCCATTGCGAATGGTCCGGGTCCTCCCATGACGCCGGAACCGCTTCCCAATTTATCAGGACGCGGTGCCGTCGACCAGGGTGGAATTCACGAGATACATTGGGCACTGCCATATTTCGGCGAAATGTGCGGGACGTCGATTCGAATCGATCGAATAGGGTGCACATTCCTGAGCGGCCCGGATCGGCGAATCCGGGCCGACTGCCTTATTTCGTCAGTTGCAGCTCGCGCGCGGCCGGCGCGGGGCGGCGGGAGAAGCGCTTGCGGCCCTCGGCGAGGGCGGTGCGCAGGCCGCGGCGCTTGCCGGTCTCCGGGTCGATCACCGGGGTGGTGACGCCGGCGAACTTGCGCTCCGAGGCGGTTTCGGGCGCGTCGTCGGCGGTGTCGCGCAGGTACTTGTTCGGCAGCGACAGCTTGAGGATGGTGCGCCAGGCCTTGAAGTACTGCACCGGCAGCGAGCCGGTGGTGTAGGGCAGGTCGTACTTCTCGGCGAGCTCCCGGACCCGCACGGCGATCTCGGCGTACCGGTTGCTCGGCAGATCGGGGAACAGGTGGTGTTCGATCTGGTGGCTCAGGTTGCCGGTCATGAAGTGGGTGATCGGGCCGCCGGAGATGTTGGCACTGCCGAGCATCTGCCGCAGGTACCACTGGCCCTTGGTCTCGCCGTCGATGTCGGCCTTGGTGAACTTCTCCGCGCCGTCGGGGAAGTGACCGCAGAAGATCACCGCGTTGGACCACACGTTGCGGATCGCGTTCGCGGCGAGGTTGGCGGTGAGCGTGGAGAAGAAGGCAGGGCCGGTGAGCGCCGGGAAGATCACGTAGTCCTTGACCACCTGCTTGCCCATCTTGGTGAGCGCCTCGGTGCGCTTGCGCTCGAAGTCGGCCCGCTCCGGGGTGCCCGGCTTGAACCGGCCCGCGGCGAGCTTGCCCAGCTCCATGTGCTGGATCGCGACGCCGTATTCGAACAGCAGTTGCAGCACCAGGTTGTAGACCGGGTTGCCCAGGTTGAACGGCTTCCACCGCTGGTCGCGGGTGACGCGCAGCAGGCCGTAGCCGATGTCGTCGTCCATGCCGAGCACGTTGGTGTACTTGTGGTGCAGGTAGTTGTGCGTGTGCTTCCAGTGCTTGGCCGCGCCCGCGTTGTCCCATTCCCAGGTGCTGGAGTGGATCTCCGGATCGTTCATCCAGTCCCACTGCCCGTGCATGGCGTTGTGCCCGATCTCCATGTTCTCGATGATCTTGGCGGTGCCGAGCAGGGCGACGCCGGCCAGCCAGGCCGGGGGTAAGAAGCTGGCGAACAGCACGCCGCGGCCGCTGATCTCGAGTGCGCGTTGCAGACGGATCACGTTGCGGATGTATCGCGCGTCGCGCGCACCGCGCGAGGCTTCGATATCCCGCCGGATCGCGTCGAATTCCGCGCCGAGTGCTTCCACGTCGGCCTCGGTGAGATGTGCGTATTCCTTGACATCCGAGATCGCCATGGCGGTTACAGTACCGTAAGTTACGAGACCGTAGGTTACGTGGACCTGAACGCGGATATGGCAAATCTCCCATTGCGTTCACGATCATTCGATGCTAGGTCGCGCGCATCGACGTTACGGCGTAAAGCCTTCTCTCGCACGGAGTTCCGGCGTGCCGGAACCTGTCCTTGTCCGCGCTCATCCTGCTCCGCCGGGCCGTCGTGCGCAACTCGAGGCGGCGTGTTCGGCCGCCCGGTGCGCGCGCCTCGATCGGCTCCTCAATCGCACTGGGGATATCCGGTCAACCAGCCGCTTTGTCGAACTTTTGCCAGCACGACACATGCTGTTCCGAAGATTCACCTAACTTCCAGCGTCTCTGACGAATGGAGTTCGACAATGCGATTATCCAAGGCGTTGCTCACGGCTGTTCTGCTCGCGAGCACCGCGCTGGTGGGGGCCGCGCCACTCGCGCAGGCCGACGACCACGCGCGCGTGCGCGTACTGACCTGGAACATCCTGCACGGTGGCCGTGAGCCCACGCCGGACAATCTGAACGACCTGATCGACCAGGTGATCGAGATCAAGCCGGACGTGTTCTTCGCCGTGGAGACCTACGGTTCCGGCGAGACCATCACCGACGCGCTGACCCGCCGCGCGCACAACGGCCGCTACACCGGCGTCAAGATCACCGATCGCCCGGCCGGGCAGGACAACCTGTGGATCTTCACCGAATACGACGTCGTCGCGACCTATCCGAAGCCGCAGGGCGGCCCGGTGAGCGACTTCGATCTCGGCGGCGTCCGGGTGCGGGTGCCGCACGACGGTGAGCTGAATCTATTCGCCACCTGGCTCACCTACACCGATCCGTGGGACGGCTACCTGATCGACGAGAACGCGATCGACCGCCGCGACGGCCGCGAACCGCGCAACTCGGTGGCCGCCGTGGTGCAGGCGGAGCGGGCGCAGACGCAGTACATCACCGACATCGTGCACAACCAGATTCCGCGGATGCTCGGAGGCAACACCGCGCCGATACTGCTCGGCGGAGACTTCAACACGCTGCCCGGCGCGGACTGGACGCCCGCCCAGGCGAACTGCCCGAACCACTTCGGGCTGAGCTATCCGCTGACCGCCACCAAGGCCGTCACCGACGCGGGTTTCGTGGACACCTTCCGCGCGGCCAACCCGGATGTCTGCGCGGTCCCCGGCCGGACCTGGAGTCCGCTGCCGACAGAGCAGCTGCTCACCGATCAGCGGATCGACTTCCTCTTCGCCACGGGCCAGGTCGAGACGCGGGAGTCGCGCATCATCGATCAGCGCCTGCGCCGCCACGGCCCGGGAGTGTTCTACTCCGACCATGCCGCGGTGGTCAGCGACTTGAAGGTGCGCTGGTGATCAGTTGATCGCCGAGCCGGTACTCACCCGAGTACCGGCTTTCCCGCTCAACGACGGCGGCGAGTACGGAACGACGCCCGCTGCCGAACGGCCTTGCGCCGCAACGAAGCCTGCTCGGTGCGCGCCCGCTCCTGCAACGCCACGGTGGCCTCGCGCAGCGCTTCCTTCTCGTGCTCGGCCTTCTCGCGCAGCGCGCGCTTGGCCTCGCGCAGCATTTCCTTCTCCTGCCGCGCCTTCTCCTTGAGCACCACCTTGGCCTCGCGCATCGCCGAGCGCAGCCCGCGCCGCTGCCCGGTCTCCGGGTCGACGCCGAGCCAGCTCGCGGTGTCCGAACTCGGCAGCGACGGCAGGGTGATGCCGGCGAACTTGCGTTCCGAGGAGGTCTCCGGCGCGTTGTCCGCGGTGGCCTTGAGGAAGCGGTCCGGCAGCGCGAGCTTGTGGATGGTGCGGAAGGCGAGCAGGTACTGCTTGCCGAGCGAGCCGGTGGTGTAGGGCAGGTCGTACTTGTCGCACAGTTCGCGCACCCGCACGGCGATCTCCGAGTACCGATTGCTCGGCAGGTCGGGGAACAGGTGGTGCTCGATCTGGTAGCAGAGGTTGCCGCTCATGAACGCCATCGCGGGCCCGGCCTTGAAGTTGGCACTGCCGAGCATCTGCCGCAGGTACCACTCGCCGCTGGTCTCGCCCTCGAGCTGCTCGATGGTGAACTTCTCGGCGCCGTCCGGGAAGTGGCCGCAGAAGATCACCGCGTAGGCCCACAGGTTGCGGACCAGGTTGGCCGTCGCGTTCGCCTTCAGCGTGGACATGAACGCCGGGCCGGTGAGCGCCGGGTAGAACAGGAAGTCCTTGGCCACCTGACGGGCGATCTTGCGGCCGAACTCGCGGTTCGGCTCGGACATCAGCTCGCGCGGCGGCGTGCCGGACAGTTCCTTCTCGATGCTCCAGTCGTGCAGCGCGATGCCCCACTCGAAGGTCGCGGCCAGCACCAGGTTGGCCAGCGGCTGCACCAGGTGGATCGGGCGCCAGGTCTCGTCGCGGGTCATCCGCAGGATGCCGAAGCCGAGGTCCTCGTCCTTGCCGAGCACGTTGGTATAGGTGTGATGGGAGTAGTTGTGCGCACGCCGCCACTGCGACGAGGGTCCGGTCTGATCCCACTCCCAGCTGCTGGAGTGGATCTCCGGGTCGTTCATCCAGTCCCACTGCCCGTGGCTGATGTTGTGCCCGAGCTCCATGTTCTCGACGATCTTGGCGACCGAGAGCAAGGCCGTGCCGGTGAGCCAGGCCCACCGGTTGCGGCTGCCGAACAGCACCGCGCGACCGGCGACCTCGAGCGCGCGCTGCGCGGCGATGGTGCGCCGGATGTATTTCGCGTCACGTTCGCCGCGTGACTGCTCCACCGAGCGCCGGATCGAATCGAGCTCCTGCCCCAGTGTTTCGATGTCTGCCGCAGTCAGGTGGGCGAACGCCTGAATATCGGTGATTGCCACCGGGTGTCCTTTCGCTGCTCAATTTGATTTGAGGGTACCCAAAGAACGTCGGCGGCGTTCCGGGCCGAGGCCCGGCGCTCGCTCAGACGTCCAGGGTGCAGTCGCCTGCCGCGGCGGAGATGCAGGTCTGCACCTTGTCGCCTTCGCGATGCTCGTCACCGTTGCGCAGATCGCGCACGTGCCCGGAACTCAGTGTCACGACACAGGTCTGGCAGATGCCCATGCGGCAGCCGAACGGCATCTGCACGCCGGCCGCCTCGCCCGCCTCGAGCAGGCTGGTCGCGCCGTCGATCTCGGCCGTGCGGCCGGTCTTGCCGAAGATGACCGTGCCGCCCTCGCCGACCGCGCCGCGCTCGATCTCGAACCGCTCGATGTGCAGCCGGTCCGCGATGCCCGCGTCGCGCCAGTGATGCTCGATCTCGTCCAGCATCGCGGCCGGGCCGCAGGCCCAGGTCTGGCGCTCGCGCCAATCGGGGAACTTCTCGTCCAGCCCGGCCAGCGCGAACTTGCCGTGCTCGCCGGTGAGGTTCAGGTGCGAGGTGAAACTCGGGTGCCGGTCGTGCAGGTCGCGCAGCTCGGCGCCGAACATGACGTCCTCGGCGGTGCGCGCGGAATGCAGGTGCTGCACATCGGTGACCATGTCGCGCCGGTCCATCGAGCGCAGCATCGCCAGCACCGGGGTGATGCCGCTGCCCGCGGTGAGGAACAGCACCTTCTCCGGCGGCGGGTAGGGCAGCACGAAACCGCCCTGCGGCGCGGCCAGCCGCACCACGGTGCCGACCGGGACGCCGCTGACCAGGTGGCTGGACAGGAAGCCCTCCGGCATCGCCTTCACCGCGATCGAGATGACCCGCTTGCCGCCTGCCTCCGGATCCGACCAGTTCGGCGGGCAGGTCAGCGAGTAGGACCGCCAATGCCAGCGGCCGTCGATCAGCACGCCGATGCCGATGTATTGGCCCGGCTCGTATTTGAAGTCGAAACCCCAGCCCGGCTTGATCACCAGGGTGGCCGAGTCCGCGGTCTCCTTGCGCACGTCGACGATGCGGCCGCGCAGCTCGCGGGCCGACCACAGCGGGTTGGCCAGGTGCAGATAATCGTCCGGCAGCAGCGGGGTGGTGACTCGGGCCACGGCCCCGCGCAGCACGTTCAGCCTGCCGCCGCGCTCGGCGACCGCGGCGGCCGGAGCCTCCAGCCACTCCCGCACGCCCCGCACGGAGAATCCCCCATTTTTCGAGCTCATCGCTGCCGTTCGTCTTCCTGTTCGTCGGATGCGCTGCCCACGCAACAGCCAGGTTACGGCATCGTAGGTTAGCTGACGTGTCGTGGCCGTCACCCCTATCATCCCGGGCGAACGACCGTCCGTCACCACGTCCGGGCGATAAGGGAACGTCAGAGCAGTTCGATCAGGAACGGCAGTTCCTGCGCGGCGTACCAGGCCAGCTGGTGGTCCTCGGCGTCGCCGAGCACGAACTCGGCGTCGGTGTCGCCGAGGTCGGCGGCGTCCACCACGTCGACCGCCTTGGCCACCTCGGGCTCGGCCTCGGCCAGGTCGACGTGCACGCAGCCGATCTGGTCGTAGGTGATCGGCGCGGCCAGCTTGACCACGGCGTCGTCGAGGTCGGGGCGCAGCTTGACGCCGGTCACGTCGGCGGCGATCACCGCGCGCCGGTAGACCGGCCGTCCGGTCGCGGCCGGCTCGGCGTCGTCGGCCGAGTCGTCGGCGTCGTCGCGTTCGGCGGCGAGCAGGCGCAGCGAGGCGCGGGCGGCCTCGCCCATCGCCACCTCGGCCAGCTCCTCGTCGTCGCCGGAGGCGTACGCCTCGCGCAGCGCCGGGGTCACCGCGAACGCGGTGCCGCCGATCGGGCGCAGCTCCCGGTTGGTGACGAGCTCGCGCAGCATCGGCACCGTCGCGGGGATGTAGACCCGCATTTTCTCCTGATCAGACGCAGGCACCGAGCATCTCCTCCATGGAATCGCGCACCGACGCGGCCAGCACGCCGATGTCGGCCATCGCGTCGCGGTCGGCGTTGAGTCCGTAGAAAACGCGTCCGTCATAGGACGTGATCCCGATGCTCGAGGCCTGATTACGCAGCAGCGGCGACACCGGATACATCTCCAGCATCCGCGCGCCGCCGATGAACATCGGGGTCTGCGGACCCGGTGCGTTGGTGATCACCAGATTGAAAGTGTGTTCTGCGAAGGTACTCGCCGCACGCACGCTCATGGCATGCAGGCTCGCCGGAGCGAACCCGGCCAGATGTACCAGCGTGCGCGCGCGGACCCCGCGCTGGTGCCTGCCGTTGGCCTCGGTGGCGTGCGCGATGTGCGACAGCCGCATCACCGGATTGGGCTCGCCGACCGGCAGATCGATCAGGAACGAGGACACCTCGCCTGCCGGTTTCAGCTGGTCCCCGTCCGCCCCTTCGACATACACCGACATCGGCACCACGGCGCGCAGCGTGGTCGATTCGGTCAGGCCCTCGCCGCGGGAGAGCAGCCAGTTGCGCAGCGCGCCGGTGACCACCGCGAGGATGACGTCGTTGATCGAGCAGTCGAAGCGCTTGCGGATCCTGCGGTAGTCCTCCAGCTCGGTGCGCACCGTGTCGAAGCGGCGGTTGCGCGAGGTGCGCGCGTTCAGGGGGCTGTCCGGCGCGCCGGTGGTCGCGGCGCGCACCGCGGAGACCACCGAGTCCATCGCCCGGCCCGCCGCGCCGATCACCGCGAACGCGTGCCCGCTCGCCCGCCGCGCCACCTCGATGGCCTCGCGCGGCTGGGCGGCCAGGTGGGTCAGCGCGCCGACCAGCAGTTCCGCCTCGTTGGGTTCGCGGGGAGCGAGCCACGCGTCGTCGGCGAGTTCGCGCGGTGACGGGCCGTTGTCCAGGATGACGTGGCCGATCTCCAGCGCGGTGTCCCCGTCGACCAGCGCCGAATGGGTCTTGGTGAAGATCGCGCAGCGGCCGTCGGACAGGCCCTCGATCAGGTACATCTCCCACAGCGGCCGGGTCTGGTCCAGCGGCCGCGAGGCCAGCCTGGCCACCAGTTCGTGCAGTTGCTCGTCGGTGCCCGGCATCGGCAGCGCGGAGCGGCGGATGTGATAGGTGACGTCGAACTGGCTGTCCTCCACCCACACCGGCCGTCCCAGCGCGAACGGGATCTCGCGCACCTTGCGCCGATAGCGGGGAACCAGCGAGAGCCGGGCGTCGACCAGGTCGACCAGCCGGTCGTAGTCGAGCGCCGGGCCGGCGGCGGCGCTGCCCGGCTCGGTATTCCGGAGGATCGCGAGGGAGCCGATGTGGATCGGATTGGTGCTCGGCTCGAGCCGATAGAACGACGCGTCCTGCGGCGTCAGTCTCGTGATCACGCTGCCCGGTGCTCCTTTTTCGATGCCGCCTCACGCCTATTGTGCTGTCGCCACAGGGATTCAGCTGCTCCGCTGTGGCGTATCCGGTGAAATCGGCGTTCCCCTTTACCCGTCCCGGCGGTCGTGGCAAGCTGTTCGACTCGAGCACGGGGAACTCGATTCGATCACAGGGGGAGACCGGATGCACAGCCGACGACCATCGCTGTCGCCCGCGCCGCGAAACGAGCCGCCGCTGGACGGCGATCGGCCGGTGCGCACGCGCGCGGAGGCGGTGTCGCCACGAGCCGCGCTGCCCTGCCGTCGCATGCCGGCACATAGCGGGCCGGCCAATCGGGCGGCACCGCGACGCGCCCGGCACGACGGACGCCTTACATCGTACGGCACCGATGGCGAAACGGGTTCCGCCGCAAGTCGATTCGCTGAAAGTTCGCTGCGCCTCGTCTTGGAGGTGCTGGACGGCCGGCGGCCGGTGGTCCAGCTGCGCCGGCTGATGACGCCCTCGGTGCTGGCCGCGATCGAGACGCTCGCCCGGACCGCGCCGCCGGGCCACGGCCTCGGCCCGGCCCTGCTGACCAAGCTCGGGGTCGAGTTGACCGGGCCGAACACGGCCGAAGTCTATGGCAGTTATCAGCGCGGGAATCGGGTGTTCGCGCTCGCCGCGTGCGTTGTGCTGCACCGCACGGGCTGGCAGCTGAGCGCGTTCCGCGTACTGTGAGTACCAGGGCGGACGACCCGGCGGGGTACCGCATTACCATGGGGCGTGCAGCGGATTCCGCACTCGGAGCGCGAACCCGCACGCCGGCCGTGCGTCCACCCCTCGGCCCGGCGCCGACGACACGAAATGACACACCGACCAGAGGACTGACGAGACCCGTGCCTGCGCTGACACTGACGAGGTTGCTACGGATTGGTGAAGGTCGCATGGTCAAGCGGCTCGCCAACTTCGCCGATCAGGTTCTCGACCTCGAGTCGGAGTACGAGCTACTCACCGACGACGAGCTGCGCGGCAAGACCGACGAGTTCCGCGAGCGCTACTCGGACATGGTCGAGGACGGTCACGCGGACCCGCTCGGCGCGCTGATGGCCGAGGCCTTCGCGGTCGCGCGCGAGGCGTCCTGGCGAGTGCTGAACCAGAAGCACTACAAGGTGCAGATCATGGGCGGCGCGGCGCTGCACACCGGCAACATCGCCGAGATGAAGACCGGTGAGGGCAAGACGCTCACCTCGGTGCTGCCCGCCTACCTCAACGCGATCAGCGGCGACGGCGTGCACATCGTCACCACCAACGACTACCTGGCCAAGCGCGACTCCGAGTGGATGGGCCGTGTGCACCGCTTCCTCGGGCTCGAGGTCGGCGCGATCCTCGGCGGCATGACCCCCGCGCAGCGCCGGGTCGCCTACGGCGCCGACATCACCTACGGCACGAACAACGAGTTCGGCTTCGACTACCTGCGCGACAACATGACGCACTCGCTCGACGATCTGGTCCAGCGCGGGCACAACTTCGCCGTGGTCGACGAGGTCGACTCGATCCTGATCGACGAGGCGCGCACCCCGCTGATCATCTCCGGCCCGGCCGACGCGTCCAGCAAGTGGTACGCCGAATTCGCGCGCATCGCACCGCTGCTGAAGAAGGACCTGCACTACGAGGTCGACATCAAGAAGCGCACCATCGGCGTGCACGAGGCCGGCGTCGAGTTCATCGAGGACCAGCTCGGCATCGACAACCTCTACGAGGCCGCCAACTCGCCGCTGGTCAGTTACGTGAACAACGCGATCAAGGCCAAGGAGCTGTACTCGCGCGACAAGGACTACATCGTCCGCGACGGCGAGGTCATCATCGTCGACGAGTTCACCGGCCGCATCCTGGTCGGCCGCCGCTACAACGAGGGCATGCACCAGGCGATCGAGGCCAAGGAAGGGGTGGAGATCCAGCCGGAGAACCAGACCCTGGCCACGATCACCCTGCAGAACTACTTCCGCCTCTACGACAAGCTCTCCGGCATGACCGGTACCGCCGAGACCGAGGCGGCCGAGCTGCACCAGATCTACAGCCTCGGCGTGGTCCCGATCCCGACGAACCGGCCGATGGTCCGTGCGGACCAGTCCGACCTGATCTACAAGACCGAAGAGGCCAAGTTCGCGGCCGTGGTCGACGACGTCACCGAGCGGCACCAGCGTGACCAGCCGGTGCTGATCGGTACCACCAGCGTCGAGCGCTCGGAGTACCTGTCCAAGCAGTTCACCAAGCGCGGCATCGCGCACACCGTGCTGAACGCGAAGTTTCACGAGAAGGAAGCCGAGATCATCGCCGAGGCCGGCCGGCCGGGCGCGGTGACCGTGGCGACCAACATGGCCGGTCGTGGTACCGACGTCGTGCTCGGCGGCAACCCGGACATCATCGCCGACCTCATCCTGCGCCGCGAGGGCCTGGACCCGGTCGAGACGCCGGACGCCTACCAGCAGGCCTGGCTGCCGACGCTGGAGCAGGTCAAGGCGCAGACCTCGGCGGACGCGGAGATCGTGCGCGACGCGGGCGGGCTCTACGTGCTCGGCACCGAGCGGCACGAGTCGCGGCGTATCGACAACCAGCTGCGTGGTCGTTCCGGCCGTCAGGGTGACCCCGGCGAGTCGCGGTTCTACCTGTCGCTGGGCGACGAGCTGATGCGCCGATTCAACGGCGCCGCGCTCGAGGCGATCATGACCCGGCTCAACCTGCCCGACGATGTGCCGATCGAGGCCAAGATGGTCTCCAAGGCGATCAAGAGCGCGCAGACCCAGGTCGAGCAGCAGAACTTCGAGATCCGCAAGAACGTGCTCAAGTACGACGAGGTGATGAACCAGCAGCGCACCATCATCTACGGCGAGCGCAACCGGATCCTGCGCGGCGAGGACATGGAGGGCCAGGTCCAGAGCATGATCACGGACGTGGTCACCGCCTACGTCAACGGCGCGACCGCCGAGGGCTACGTCGAGGACTGGGATCTGGACAAGCTGTGGACGGCGCTCAAGACGCTGTACCCGGTGAAGGTCAGCTACAAGGATCTGACCGGCGAGACCGCGGTCGGCGAGGCCGGCGACCTGAGCCGCGACGAGCTGCTCGAGGCGCTGCTGGACGACGCGCACGAGGCCTACGAGCGGCGCGAGGCCGAGATCGACGGGCTGGCCGGCGAGGGCAGCATGCGCAATCTCGAACGCCAGGTGCTGCTTTCGGTGCTGGACCGCAAGTGGCGCGAGCACCTCTACGAGATGGACTATCTCAAGGAGGGCATCGGCCTGCGGGCGATGGCGCAGCGCGACCCGCTGGTCGAGTACCAGCGTGAGGGCTTCGACATGTTCTCGGCGATGCTCGAGGGCCTGAAGGAGGAGTCGGTCGGCTTCCTGTTCAACCTCCAGGTCGAGGTGCAGCAGCCGCAGCCCGAGGGCGTCTCGGTCGATCAGGGCCTGCGTTCGCCGGTCGGTGCGATGGCCGCGCCGCGCCCGCTGCCCACCGACGAGGCGCCCCTGCCCAACGGCAGCGGCGCCGCCCCGGCGGCGTTGCGCGCCAAGGGAATCGACGACTCCGCCCGGCGTGGCCTGAGCTACTCGGGTCCGGACGAGGGCGGGCATCGTGAGGTGCACAGCGACGCCGAGGAGTACGGCGACGGCACCACCCGCCGCGAGCGCCGCGAGGCCGCCCGCGCGCAGGAAAAGCCGAAGCGCGCGCCGAAGCCGCGTCGCAGGCACTGACAGTTCGCCGTAACAGCGCCCGAGGACTCCGGTCCTCGGGCGCTGTCGCGTTCCGGCCCCGATCAGCCGCACCACTCTTGATTTCCCGCACCGAAAATCGCAGGCAAAATTCGGTGCGGGAAATCAGAAGTGGTGCGGCTGCGGGGTGTCTTTGGGCGGGAACCGGCCCGTAGGTGGGCGAACAGGCGTAGTTTTGCCCGTCGTGGACCGCAGCACAGTTGAGGCGTGGGTCGGCGAATACGAGCGGGCCTGGCGAGCGCCGGGCACCGACAAGCTAGGCGACCTCTTCGCCCCCGGAATCGGATATCAGGTCTCGCCCTGGGCGGAACCGCTCACGGGGTTACCGGCGCTGGCGAAGTTCTGGGAGACCGGACGCGACAGCCCGGACGAGTCGTTCACCATCGAGCCCGAAGTCGTTGCGGTGGACGGGCTTACCGCCGTCGTCCGGGCGGAGGTCGAATACCCGGACCAACCCGCGCGCTGGCGCGACCTATGGGTGCTGCGCTTCGACGACGACGGCCGCTGCACCTGGTTCGAGGAGTGGCCGTTCACTCCCGGTCAGCCCGACGGGCAGGACCGATCCACCGCGGCACTGAGCGCCAGTGGGGAAAGTCCCCAGCCGTGATCGACTAGTCGACGGGCCGGGGGCCGCTGTTGTTCTGCCAGTGCTCGTTGGCGTTGAGCGCGGTGAGCAGCAGGCGAATGGCGGCCACTCGGCGTTCCTTGCCCGGCAGTTTGTCCAGGGCGCACTCCGGGTCGGCGGGCGGGCCGAGATGGGTGCAGCCGCGCGGGCAGTCCTCGATGGCGGCGGCGAGGTCGCTGAACGCGGCGACCACGTCGTCGGGGGTGATGTGGGCCAGGCCGAAGGAACGGATGCCCGGCGTATCGATGACCCACCCGCCGCCGGGCAGTGGTAGCGCCACCGATTGGGTGGAGGTGTGCTTGCCCTTGCCGACCCCGGAAACCTCGCCGACGGCTCGATATGCGTCCGGCACAAGGCGATTCACCAACGTCGACTTGCCGACGCCGGAGTGGCCGATGAACGCGGTGAGCCGGCCGGTGAGCAATTCGAGCACCGGTTCGAGCGGATCGTCGACGCCGCCGTAGACGATGGTGAGGTCGAGATCCTCGAAGGCGGAAGCGAATTCGGATCCGGCGTCCAGATCGTGCTTGGTCAGGCACAGCACCGGATGCAGCCCGCCGGCGTACGCGGCGACCATGCACCGCTCGACGAATCCGGTGCGCGGCGGCGGGTCGGCGAGCGCGACCACCATGAACAGCTGCTCGGCATTGCCGACCACGATCCGCTCGAACGGATCGGTGTCATCGGCGGTGCGCCGCAACACCGTTCGGCGTTCGGTGACCCGCACGATGCGGGCCAGCGAGTCGGGCCTGCCGGACAGGTCGCCGACCACGTCCACCTGATCGCCGACCACGATCGGGGTGCGGCCGAGCTCTCTGGCGCGCATGGCGACGATGTGCCGGTCCGGGTCGTCGCCGAGCACGCAGCCCCAGCGGCCGCGGTCCACCGAGACCACCATGGCGGATTCCGCATCACTGTGCTGCGGACGGGTTTTCGTGCGCGGACGCGAACTCTTGCCCGGGCGTACCCGGACGTCGGATTCGTCGTACTCGCGCTTCCTCAGTGCGCCGCCCCTTGATCGGAGAGCGTCGGATCGAGCATCCGCTCCCACAGCGCAACGAAATTCGGCAGCGTCTTGGCCGTGGTGCCGATGTCCTCGATCTCGATGCCCGGCACCCGCAGGCCGAGAATCGCTCCGGCCGTTGCCATTCGGTGGTCGGCGTAGGAATGCCAACGGCCACCGTGCAATTCGGCGGGCTCGATCTCCAGGCCGTCCTCGGTCTCGGTGACCTTGCCGCCGAGCCGGTTGATCTCGGTGGACAGCGCGGCCAGCCGGTCGGTCTCGTGCCCGCGCAGGTGCGCGATGCCGCGCAGGTGCGACGGGGAGTCGGCGAGGGCGGCCAGGGCCGCGACGGTCGGGGTCAGCTCGCCGACGTCGTGCAGGTCGATATCGATGCCGGCCAGGCGATCGGGGCCGTGCACGGTCAGCACGCCGTCGAAGACCCGCGCCTCGGCGCCCATCCGGACCAGGATCTCCCGGATCACGTCGCCGGGCTGGGTGGTCAGCCGCGGCCAGTGCGGGATCTTGACCTCGCCGCCGGTGACCGCCGCGGCGGCCAGGAACGGCGTCGCGTTGGACAGGTCCGGCTCGACGTCCCAGTCCACCGCGCGGATCGGGCCGGGCGCGACCTGCCAGGTCTGCGCCAACCGGCTGTGCTCGGGCGCCTGCACCTGCACGTCGGCCCGGCGCAGCATCTCCACGGTCATCTCGATGTGCGGCATCGAGGGCAGCGCCTTGCCGTCGTGATGCACGACCAGGCCCTCGTCGAACCGGGCGGCCGAGAGCAGCAGGCCGGAGACGAACTGCGAGGAACCGGAGGCGTCGATGGTCACCGTGCCGCCGCGCAGCGCGCCCTTGCCGTGCACGGTGAACGGCAGCGCGTCGCCGTCGATGTCGGCGCCGAGGGTGCGCAGCGCGTCCAAGATGGTGCTGAGCGGGCGAACCCTGGCCTGCGCGTCACCGTCGAAGGCCACCTCGCCGTCGGCCAGCGCGGCCACCGACGGCAGGAAGCGCATCACGGTGCCCGCGAGCCCGCAGTCGACCGTGCCGCCCTGTAGCGGGGCCGGGGTGACGGTCAGTGTGTCGGCATCGCCTTCGATGCTCGTGCCGAGCGCGCGCAGTGCCGCGATCATCAGGTTGGTATCGCGACTGCGCAACGCGCCGGACAGCGTCGACGGACCGTCGGCCAGTGCGGCCAAGATCAATGCCCGGTTCGTGATCGACTTCGATCCAGGCAGGGTCACGGTCGCGTGCACGGGGACATCGACATAGGGCGCTGGCCAGAAACTCACGTGTTCCATCTTCACCCATCGCCCAACCGGACACACGGGCGGTCGCCCGAATGCAACGCAATTCGCCCGAACGCGGCCGCCCCACAGATCCAGCCGCCGATGCATCGTGGCGGTGCCTACGGTGCGACGGCGAGGAGATCTGTGGGGCGCAACGAATTTCCCGCTTACTTGTGCCGCCCGTGGATGAACGGAACCAGCTTGCGCAGTAGCTTCATCGTGGACTGGGTGCGCGAGTAGCTGAGCAGGGCCATGCCGGGAATCGCGAAGCGCTGCACCGCGATCGAGTGCGGGCGGGCGAATTCGCGCAGCCCCGGCTCGCCGTGGATGCGGCCGATGCCGGAATCGCCGACGCCGCCGAACGGCAGGCCGGGGATGGCGGCGAAGGCGAGCACCGAGTTCACCGAGGTGGCCCCGACGTGCAGCCGGCGCGCGATCTCCAGGCCGTTCTTCTTCGAGTACACCGCCGAGGACAGGCCGTACTTGGAGCTGTTGGCCAGCTCGACCGCCTCGTCCACGCCGTCGACGGTGCGGATGGTGACGGTCGGGCCGAAGGTCTCCTCCTGCACCGCCTCGGACTTCTCGTCCACGTCGACCAGCACGACCGGCTCGATGAACGGCGCCTTCACCGATTCCGGGCCGCCGAGCACGGCGGTGCCGCCGTTCTTCAGCGCGGACTCGATGTGCCGGCGCACGATGTCGACCTGGCTGGGCATGGTCATCGGGCCGTAGGCGGCCTCGGCGCCCGAGCCGGGTCCGACCTTCTCCAGGATCTTCTTCACCTCGGCGACGAACTCGTCGCGCACCGACCGGTCGACGTACACCCGCTCGACGCCCGCGCAGGTCTGGCCGCTGTTCGCGGTGGCGCCCCAGGCGACCGCGTCGGCGGCGGCCTTCACATCCGCGTCACCCGCGACGATCACCGCGTCCTTGCCGCCGCATTCGAGCAGCACCGGGGTGAGGTTCTCGGCGGCGGCGGCCATGATCCGCTTGCCGGTCGCGGTGGAGCCGGTGAACGCGAGCTTGTCGACGCCCGCCTTGACCAGCGCGGCGCCGGTCGCGCCGTAACCGTTGACGGTGATGAACACGCCCTCGGGCAGTTCCGGGTTGGCCTTGGCGAACGCGTCGGCGAGGAAATTGCCGATGCTGGTGGAGAACTCACTGGGCTTGAACACGACGGTGTTGCCCGCGGCGAGCGCGTAGCCGATGGAGCCGTTCGGGGTGTAGACCGGGTAGTTCCACGGGCCGATCACGCCGACCACGCCGAGCGGGCGCTGTTCGACCCGGGCGGCGAAGTTGGACATGAACGCGCCGGGGGAGACCTTCTTGGGCGCGAGCACCTTCTTGGCGTTCTTGGCCGCCCAGGCGATGTGCTCGAGCGCGAGCATCAGCTCCAGGAAGGCGTCGTCGAGCGGTTTGCCGTTCTCGGCGTGGATCAGCTTGCAGAACTCGTCGGAATCCTTGACCAACTGGCTCGACCAGCGCAACAAGTGCGTCTTGCGCTCGTCGTAGCTCAACGCGCCCCAGGTGGCGGCGGCCGTGCGGGCCTTCGCCACCGCCGCGAGCACGGCCGCGTCGTCCGCGATCGGATGGGTGCCGATCACCTCGCCCGTGGCGGGATCGACCGACGTGAGCGTCGTGTCCGGTTTGGTGTCGGTGGATGTCACGGTGAGTTTCTCCTCTTGCCGATGGGGCTCGGGACGACGTCGATCCCGGATACTCCTGGCGGTGGCCGGTCGGTGCGCATGCGTCAGCGGACGGGCACAGACCACCCATCCTCTGAGAGAATGGTAGGTCAAAACTCTCAACTGGTCACCAGCTATGGATCAATTGTCCATGAGAATGTCGGTGGCAGGTGGAAGTATCGAGATATGTGCGGACGATATGCGACCACGACAGATCCGGGTCGGCTGGCGGCCGAACTGGACGCGCTCGATGAAACCGAAAGCACCGCGGGCGCGGGCACTTTCACCAACTACAACGTCGCGCCGACCACCCAGATCCTGACCGTGGTGGAGCGGCACGAGCACGGTCACAAGGACGACGACCCCAGGCTGCGCCTGCGCCGGATGCGCTGGGGCCTGATCCCGCTGTGGACCAAGGCCGCCGAACCGGGCGTTCCGGTCAAGGGCAAACCGCTGTTCAACGCGCGCGCCGACAAGGCCGCCACCACCCCGTCGTTCCGCGACGCGGTGAAGTACCGGCGTTGCCTGATCCCGATGGACGGCTGGTACGAGTGGGTGGTCGAGCCGGACCCGGACGCCAAGGGCAAGGCGGTGAAGAAGCCGTTCTTCATGGCGCAGGCCGACGGCTCCCGGCTGTACATGGCCGGCCTGTGGTCGGTGTGGCGGGACAAGTCGCTGGAAACGAGCGAACCGCTGCTGTCCTGCACGATCCTGACCACCGACGCGGTCGGCGACCTGACCCGCATCCACGATCGGATGCCGCTGCCGATGCCGCAGGAGCACTGGGACGCCTGGTTGGACCCGGACCACCCGGCGCCCGCGGAACTGCTGGAGACGCCGAGCGAGGCGGCCATCGCGGGGATCGTGGCGCGGCCGGTGCCGTCGCTGGTCAACAGCGTGAAGAACAACGGGCCGGAACTGCTCGACCAGGTGTCCGAAGACGAGGAAGCCGGGCAGATCAGTCTGCTCTGATCGCCCGGCTCCGCGGCACTAGATCAGAGCGAGCACTTCACCGCCGGGCTGGCGATGTTCAGCCCGCACTTGACGATGCCCGTGACCAGGTCGATGACCTTGTTGGTGACGGCCCCGCCGAGATTCTCGGCCTTCTTCCCCTTGTCGTCCGCCTTCGGCGCACTCGGGGTGCTCGGGGCGTCGTCGGTGCCCAGGCCGTCGAACGGGAAGTCGACCTGGGTCACGATCGGCGCGGCCACCGCCGCCGGGGCGGATAGGGCGACCGTGCCGAGGGCCACGGCGAAGGTTCCGAGCAGGGCGACGATCACGGTGCGTACACGCTGGTGCGCGGGCATTTCGCATCACATCCTCGAGTCGGACGAATCTGGCCCGTCCATTGACGCACAGATTGTCCCGAATCAAGTGGATTGTCAGGTCCTCACTGTGGCGGTCACCGCCGCGGTCAGCCGGATCAGGTCGGCGGGCGCGACCTCGATCTCCAGCCCGCGCCGCCCGGCGCTGCACAGCATGCGGTCCCAGGTCAGCGCGGAGTCGTCCACCACGGTCGGCAGCAGCTTGCGCTGGCCGAGCGGGGAGATGCCGCCGAGCACGTAGCCGGTCGTCCGTTCGGCCTTCGCCTTGTCCGCCATGCTCGCCTTCGACACGCCGAGCGCGGCCGCCGCGGCCTTGAGCGACAACGTATTCGGCACCGGCAGCACCGCGACGGCGAGCGATCCGGTGGACAGTTCGAGCACCAGCGTCTTGAAGATCTGTGCCGCGGTCACGCCCAGCTCGCCGGCCAGCGCGTCCACCGCCTCGGTGCCGTAGGAATCGGCGCGCGGATCGTGGGTGTAGGCGTGCACCCGATGGGCCACCTTCGCCTGGGTGAGCGTCCGGATCGCCGGTGTCGAGGCTCCTGCCATGGCGAAGACCTTAACGATGGCCTCGGGAACACAGGACGTGTCCCGCATGTTGGAAGCGAATACACAGCGCACGGACGGGACCGCCTTCCCGGCCGTCGCCACTGATCAGCCCAGTAAATGACGTGAAGGAGATGTCGGTGCCAGTACTGCTCGACGAACGTCCGATCTGGACGAAGGCGTCACCGACGGAAGCCGGATTCTCATTCGAATTGCCAGTACCGGTAGATTTGGCAGGTACGGCGATCGAAGGGACAGGTGTGACGAGCGACGATCACGTGGTGACCGACGGAGTCGGTGCCGCGGTCGACGAAACCGAGCTGGCCCAGCGGTTCGAGCGTGACGCGCTCCCGCTGCTCGACCAGCTCTACGGTGCCGCGCTGCGGATGACCAGGAACCCGGCCGACGCCGAGGACCTGGTGCAGGAGACCTACGTCAAGGCGTTCCAGGGGTTCAAGTCCTTCAAAGAGGGCACGAACCTGCGCGCCTGGCTCTACCGGATCTTGACCAACACCTATATCAACTCCTACCGCAAGAAGCAGCGTCAGCCCGCGCAGTACCCGACCGATGAGATCACCGACTGGCAGCTCGCGGCAACCGCCGAGCACACCTCGCAGGGTCTGCGTTCGGCCGAGGTGGAGGCGCTCGACGCGCTCCCCGACGACGACATCAAGGCCGCGTTGCAGGAGCTTCCGGAGGAATTCCGGATGGCCGTGTATTACGCCGACGTCGAAGGCTTCCCATATAAGGAAATCGCCGACATCATGGGTACCCCCATCGGTACCGTGATGTCCCGGCTGCACCGCGGACGCAAGCAGCTCAAGGGTTTGCTCGCCGATGTGGCGCGCGAACGTGGTTTCAATCGTTCGGGGGAACGCCAGGAGGTCAAGCAGTGAGCGAGCGCAGCGAGCGCATAAGCGCAGCCGCCTACGCGGTCATGGCGGAGCCGAGCGCCAGCGAGGTGGAGGCATGAACGCGGAGCGGGACCCCGATATGGATCTCGACTGCACGGCAGTACTCACCGATATCTGGTTGATGCTCGATGGTGAGTGCAATGACGACACGCGTGCTCGGTTGCAGCACCATATGGATCATTGCTCGCCGTGCATCGAGGCCTACGGCATCGAGGAGAAGATCAAGGGTCTGCTGAGCCGCAAATGCGGCGGCGACCGCGCGCCCGACGCGTTGCGCGAGCGACTGACCTTCGAGATTCGCCGGACGGTGACCGTGGTGGAGACCAAGATCGACTCCGCCGACTCCTAGGTCACCCCGTAAACAACTGAGCGGCACGCCTTCCCTGCGGAAGTGCGTGCCGCTCTGCGTTTTTCGGCCGAGCTTTCGCTCAGGAGTTCGGCCGCTTGCCGTGGTTGGCCGCGTTGCCCTTGCGACTACGCTTCTTACGTCCGCGCTTGCCCATGAGTAGTCTCCCTTCTGATTGAAGGCCATTCTTTCACGTGTGGTTGGCTATACCTTCAGCGGATGCAGGCCGGGCGGCTCGACGGCTCGGACTCGCCGAAGTGAGCTGCGGCGTACCAACCGAACGAATGGGGTGTCAGATGGCTGAGGAAGTGCTCGCCGAGCTGGTTTCGGTCGTCTTCCAGGTCGTGGTCAAAGAGGGCGACGCGGTCAAAGAAGGCGACACCCTGGTGATCCTCGAGTCGATGAAGATGGAGATTCCCGTGCTCGCCGAGGTCGGCGGCACCGTGACCTCCATCGGCGTCAAAGAGGGCGACGCCATCAAGGCCGGGCATCTCATTGCCGTCATCTCCTAGAAGCGAATAGCGGTAGATCTTCATGGCGACGCTGAGCGAGCTATTAGCCGAACACACCGACCTACCCGGCGTCGCCGTGGACCATCTGCAGCGCGTGGTGGGGGATTGGCAGCTGCTGGCCGATCTGTCCTTCGCCGACCTGCAGCTCTGGGTCGGCGCAGGCCCGATCGCGGCGGGCGCGGACATCGTGTGTGTCGCGCAGTGCCGGCCGACCACAGCCTCCACCGTGCATCACGAGGACCTGGTCGGCACCCTGGCCTTGCAGGCCGATCATCCGCAGGTGTTCGAGGCGTTGATGTCCGGCAAGATCGTGCGCGCCGATCGCGACGTGGAAACGGCCGGGGTATATCACCCGACACCGGTGCACGCGGTACGCGAGGCCATCCCGGTGCGCTGCGGCGACGACGTGATCGCGGTGCTGAGCCGCGACACCGACGTGCAGCGCTCCCGCGTGCGCAGCACACTCGAAATCGCCTATGTCGCTTGCGCCGACGATCTGTGCCAGATGATCGCCGACGGCAGCTTCCCGACCACCGAGGACCGCGCGGCCACCCACTCCAGCCCGCGCGCCGGTGACGGTTTCATCCGCCTCGACACCGAGGGCATCGTCGTCTACGCCAGCCCGAACGCGTTGTCCGCCTACCACCGGATGGGCCTGCAGGCCGACCTCGCCGGTCAGGATCTCGCGGTGCTGACCCGTTCGCTGATCACCGATCCGTTCGACGCGCAGGAGGTGGTCGGCGACATCCAGGCCGCGCTGGCCGGGCGCACCGGCCGCCGGATGGAGGTGGAGGCGCGCGGCGCGACCGTGCTGCTGCGCACCCTGGTGCTGCGCCCGCACGGCGAATTGGCCGGTGCCGCAGTACTTGTGCGCGATGTCACCGAGGTCAAACGCCGGGATCGGGCGCTGCTCAGCAAGGACGCGACCATCCGGGAGATCCACCACCGGGTGAAGAACAACCTGCAGACCGTCGCCGCGCTGCTGCGGTTACAGGCGCGCCGCACCGAGAACGAGGAGGCGCAGGTCGCGCTCACCGAGTCGGTGCGCCGGGTCACCTCGATCGCCTCGGTGCACGAGATGCTGTCGATGTCGGTGGACGAAGAGGTCGACCTGGACGAGGTGGTGGACCGGCTGCTGCCGATCATGGCCGACGTGGCCACCGTGCACACCGCGCGGATCAAGGTCCGCCGGGCCGGTTCGCTCGGCGTGTTCTCCGCCGAACGCGCGACGCCGCTGGTGATGGTACTCACCGAACTGGTGCAGAACGCGATCGAGCACGCCTTCGATTCCGGCGAGAACGGCACGGTGACAATCCGTTCCGAGCGTTCGGCGCGCTGGCTCGACGTGATCATCAGCGACGACGGCCGCGGCCTGCCCACCGGTTTCAGCCTGGAATCCTCCGACCGCCTCGGCCTGCAAATCGTGCGGACCCTGGTGACGGCGGAACTCGGCGGTTCGATCGGCCTGCATCCGGGCGCCGATATCGGTACCGATGCGGTACTGCGGGTTCCGTTGGGCCGCCGCTCCGGGCGTTGAGTAAGTCGTTTCGTTATATGCGTTGGGGCACAAGAGAGCCCGGCACCTCTAGGGTGCCGGGCTTAAATGCGATTACCGGACCGGGGCTGAATGGTCCGGTAAATCCGATCGTCTGCTAGACGACGGTGCGGGTGCGCGTGCGTGCGTTGCGACGCTTGAGCGCCCGGCGCTCGTCTTCACTCATACCGCCCCACACGCCGGCATCCTGTCCGGACTTCAGGGCCCAGGACAGGCAGTCAGCGGTAACGGGGCAGCGAGCGCAGACCAGCTTGGCATCGGCAATCTGCGCGAGCGCAGGACCACTGTTACCCACCGGGAAAAACAGTTCGGGGTCCTCGTCGCGACAGATGGCCTTGTGGCGCCAGTCCATTCCTCTGCTCCTTTGCTGGGCGCCGCAAATGGCGCCGACGGTTTGTGGATCGTTCACTTGTGCGACTCGAATGTTTCCGCACGGTTGCTTGTGAATGCTTTCACGAACACCGTAGATGTCAATAGGTATCTGGTGCACCGTGGGGAAGCTCACGCTCTATCGGCCCCCGCTAGGGGAACCTGCCCGGTCCTTTGTACTCGCTCTACCCAGTTTTCGCAGCACTACCACGATGTTTTTCGTGCGTTTCGTGCATCACTCTGGTCGCGGCGCCACGACATCCAAGACGGCGGGCACGGCCGTGAAATCCACCACGTTGCGCTTCCCGATAAAGTCGCCATCGATTTGCAGACCGATGGGTTCCTTCGTCTCGATGCGCACGGACGGAACGTTGTCTTCGCGAAACAAATTGCGAGACTTGGGGTTTCCGTCGGCGGCCAAGAGCTGCCTGGCAAGCAGCAGTGTAGGCAGTACCGCCATGGAACGCACGGCAAACACGCCGAGTCCGTCCTCGAACCTGGTGCCGGGGTTGGTGTGCACCGGGGTGGAGTCGAGGTAGGTCCAGGGGGTCGTGTTCGTTACGAAGGCGTAATGCACGTCGGCGATGGTTTCGTGCCCCGGGACCTCGATCCGGACGCTCGGCTCCTTGCGCTTGGCCCGGAAGAACTGCCGCACGGTCGTGCGGAGGTAGCGGGCGGGGGTGGCGGTCTTGCCGCGGGCGCGGCTCTCGTCGATCGCCTCGCACACATCCGCGTCCAGGCCGACGCCGGCGCTGAAGGTGAACCACCGGTCGTCGGCGAGGCCGAGGCCGATCCGGCGGTCCCGGTCCAGGGTCAGCAGATCGATGAGCTGGTTGGTAGCGGTGACCGGATCCGGCGAGATACCGAGCGCCCGGGCGAAGACGTTCGCCGAGCCGCCGGGGATCACGCCGAGTCGGGGCAGCCAGGCCTGCCCGTCGTTGAGCTCGGGCAGCGGCAGGAAGCCGTTGATGGTCTCGTTGACCGTCCCGTCGCCGCCGTGCACGACGATCAGATCCATCTCGTTGGTCGCCGCCCACTGCGCCAGCTCGGCGGCGTGGCCGCGGTGCTGGGTGTGCGCGACGGTCAGCTGGGTGCGGCTCTCCAGCGCGTGCGCCAGCAGGTCCCGAGTCGCCGGAGTGGTCGAGGTGGCATTCGGATTCACGATCAGCAGCGTCCGCACGTCCCGCAGCCTAATCGCCGCCGGTGCCGGTCCGAAAAGCCGCTGAACCGCAACGGTCGCGGCGACGTCGACTACGGCGGGTCGTAGGCTTGCCGGGTGGCTGAACGTAAGGGTGACGTTTCCGGTGGCGTGCCGAGGACGGTGCGTGGCGCAGGCGGGCTGGTGACGCTGGAGGGCGCCGTCGCGGTGGTCGTCGCGCTGGTGTTGATCGTGCGCGGGTTGCTCGGTCACGATCAGTCGAAGACCAGCGGGTACGGGACGGCCGCGTGGTTCGGCATCCTCGGCGGGGCGGTGTTGGCCGCGGGCATCGGGCTGCTGCTGGGCAAGCGGTGGGGGCGGGCGATCGCGGTGATCGCACAGTTGCTGCTGCTGCCGGTCACCTGGTCGTTGCTCACCGACTCGCATCAGCCGGTGTTCGGCACGCTGCTCGGGGTGGTGGTCATCGCGACGCTGGTGCTGCTGTTCGCCCCGGCGTCCACCCGCTGGATGGCCGCGGACTACGCGATCGAGCCGGAGAAATCTTGATCAACGGGACTTGACCGGGTGTCTTGTCCCGTTGACAGCTAGTCGGCGAGCGCTGTGCGGCAGCGGGAGTCGGCGCGCCGAGTGGTTTCGGGGAGCCGGTATTTCGGCGTGAGCGCGAGAACCTGGGCGCACGCGGTGTCCAAGTCGATGCGGTGGCCGATCGAGACGAAGACCGGTTTCACCCCGGCGCTGGTGCGCAGGGCCGCGCCGACGACCTCGCCGTCGATGATGATGTCGGTGCGGGCGCCGCGTTCGGGTGCGGGTTCGAGGTAGTCGCCCCAGACGGACTTGGCGACGCCGATCGACGGCAGGCCGGTGAGCACGCCCAGGTGGCACGCGAAGCCGAAGCGTCGCGGGTGGGCCAAACCCTGTGCGTCACAGACCAGTAGGTCGGGCGCGGTGTCGAGTTGCGCCAATACCCGCATGGTCGTAGGTAATTCGCGGAACGCGAGCAGGCCCGGGTAGTAGGGGAACTCCGTAGTGCCGTGTGCGACAGCGGAATCGACGGTTTCCAGGGTGGTCGTGTTCAGCACCACGACGGCGGCCGCGACCGCGCCCGTTTCGGAGTAGGCGCAGTCGATACCCGCGGCGGTGCCGAATTCCCTTGTCGATCCGGTGGTTTCGACCTTCGGCCGCAATTCGTCCTGGATCGCCATGGCTTCGTCGAGCGTGGTCGGCCAGGCGTGCTCATCGATCGGGGTGAGCCAAGTCATCGTCGGTGAGCTACTGCGCTTCCTTGGCCAGCTTGCCGAGCGGTTCGCCGGTGAGGCGGTAGCCGACCCACGCGTCTTGCGCTGCGGCGCCGAGGGATTCGTAGAAATCGATGGACGGCTTGTTCCAGGTCAGCACGGCCCAGTCGAGCCGGCTGTAACCGTGGTCGACGGCCTCCTTCGCCAGCGTCGCGAGCAGCGCCTTGCCGTAGCCCTTGCCGCGCGTTTCCGGCTTGACGTAGAGGTCCTCCAGATAGATGCCGTGCACGCCGTTCCAGGTGGAGAAGTTCAGGAACCAGATCGCGCAGCCGACCAGGTCGCCGTCCTCCTCGACCACGTGCGCGAAGACCTTGGGCTCGGGACCGAACAGCGCGGTGTCCAATTGCGCGGTGGTCACCGTGCATTCGTCGCTGGCCTTCTCGTACTCGGCGAGGTCGTGCACGAGGCCGACCAGGCCCGGCACGTCGGCGGGGACGGCGCGGCGTAGTTGTGCAGTCACAGTGTCACTCCATTGGCGGTCGGAACCAGGTTGTGCGCCAGGATGGTTCGCACGTCGTGTTCGAAGCCGAGCACGGTCAGCGCGCCGGTCGACATGGCGAACCGGCGGCCCTCGCGCAGATCGAATTCGGCCCAGCGGGCGATCAGCGCCCGGGAGAAGTGTCCGTGCCCGACGAGCACGATATCGCGCTCGGGCAGGCGCGGGGCCACCGCGTCGAGCACCCGATCGGCCCGGGCCCGCACCTCGTCCGCGGACTCGCCGCCCGGCACGGCGCCGGTCCAGATGGTCCAGTCCGGCGCGGTCTCCCGGATCTGCGGGGTGGTCAGGCCCTCGTAGTCGCCGTAGTCCCATTCGGCCAGATCGTCGTCGACGGTGATGCCGGTGAGTCCGGCCAGCTCCGCGGTCTGCGCGGCCCGCCGGCGCGGGCTGACGAACACCAGCGGATCGCGCAGCTTCAGCGCGGTCAGCAGCGGACCGGCGGCCCTGGCCTGATCCTCGCCGTGCTCGGTGAGCGGCAGATCGGTGCGGCCGGTGTGGCGGCGCTGCGTCGACCAGCTGGTCTCGCCGTGGCGCAGCAGCACTAGTCGAGCGTCATCGAGTACTGACATGGATCCATCATGGTTCACCCGCGCCGAACCGTACCGCCCGGCCGGTGTTACCTCCGGTCGGCACGGCTGGTCCAGGCTCAGCCGAGGGCGTAGAGCTCGGTGCCGCGCCGCTCGAGCACGATGGTGCCGAGCACCGCGAGGGAGATGGGGGCGCCGGTGTAGCCGGGGCGCTCGACCGGGATGCGGCCGACCTCGGCGCCGGTGGTGGGGTCGAGGGCGGCGATCGCGCCCGCGGTCGGCATGAGCAGCCGGCCCGCCATCATGCCGGGGGAGCCGAGCGCGCCCGCGGCGGTCCAGATCGGGTCGAAGGTGCTGCCGTTCAACGCGATTACGCTGTTGCCGGTGAAAACCAGGTAGGCCGAACCGATTCGGGTGGTCGTCGTCTTGTCGCTGAGCGGCGCCGAAAGCTGGTGCACCACAATCGGATTGCCGGTCGCGTCGAAGACCGCCAGGCGGGGCGCCGCGGCCTCCACGCCGGCCGTGGCCGGTGCGCCGGGCAGGTAGAGCACGATTCGGTTGTCCGACACCGCGAGTACTCGCGCGTCCGGGGAGTCCGATCCGGCGCCGGTCAGCACGTGCGAGCCGAATTCCTCGGGCACCGTGTTGTCCTTCGGCGCGGGGTTCAGCATGGTCAGCCGGTCGGCGGCATCCTCGGGGCAGCGTTCCAGCACGCCGAGCCGGGACGGGCTCGA
Source organism: Nocardia colli (assembly GCF_008704205.1). Lineage (GTDB taxonomy): Bacteria > Actinomycetota > Actinomycetes > Mycobacteriales > Mycobacteriaceae > Nocardia > Nocardia colli. The sequence continues at coordinate 612,712 of NZ_VXLC01000004.1, forward strand.
ACCCGAGGACAGCAGCGTGCAGCCTTTGCGCGGTTGGGTTTTCACGTTCACCGGCGCGTCCACGAACCCGTATTCGATGGTGCGCACCAGGTCCGAGCGCCACATCTCCAGCCGCTTCGGGCCCTGCGCCAGCACGTAGGTGCCGTCGACGGACAGCCGCACGGACGGATCCATGTAGCTGCTGCGCGCGGTGCGCCGGGCGCCGTTCTCACCGGCCAGCAGGGTGGCCTGGCTGCACCCGCGTTCGTCGCGGTACACCGCGACCACGGTGCTGAACTGGCCTTCGATCCCGCAGAGCGGCATGTCCCGCCGGTAATGCCAGAGGTCCTGGCCGGTGCGCGGGTCGTGGCCGGTGACCGTGCCGTCGTCACCGGTGACGGCGACGCCCGCGGAGGTCAGGGCCCGGCTGCTCGCCGTGTCCGGCGCGTGCCACAGCTCGCGCAGGGTGGTGGGCAGCTGGTCGGCGGCGACGGGGGTCGGCACGGGCGAGCTGGCGGTCACCGACTCGGTGCCGTTCGCATCGCCGCGCACCCACACCACCACCGCCGCGATCACCACGAGTACGGCGATCGCGGCAGCGGAGATGACGTCGGCGCGCGTTCGCCGCTCGGGTGCGAGCACGGTTGCGAGAGTAGCGGATCCGGTCGGTCAGACCGAAGCCGTGGCGGGCTCTACCGCGCTACCACTGTCTTCGTTCGCGTTGTCACCGGCGGGCTTGCGCCGCCGGCGCCGGCGACGCGCGGGCTGATCGCCCGAGTCGGCATCGTCGGTTCCGTTGTCGTTCGCGGCGTCGGTGGTGGCTTCGGCGCCGGTGTCCGTGCCGTTCTCGCCTTCGCCCGCGGGCTTGCGCCGACGGCGGCGGCGACGGGCCGGCTGATCGCCGTTCTCGTCGGCCGGTGCGTCCTCGGCGGAGTGCGTGCCGTTGCCGTTCGCCGATTCCTCCGCGCCGTTGCTCGCCGCGTCGTTGCCGGTGGTCTCGTCGATCGGCTGACCGCGCACGGTGCGCTTGCGGTTGCGCTTGCGCGGGGCGCGCGCCGGGCGCTCCACCACGACCGCGTCCTCGTCGCGCTCCGGCTTGGTCTTGCGCACCGTGCCGGTGACGCCCTCGGGGATGCCGAGCTCGGCGAACAGGTGCGGCGAACGCGAGTAGGTCTCCACCGGCTCGGCGATGCCGAGGCCGAGCGCCTTGTCGATGGCGGCCCAGCGGCCCAGCTCGTCCCAGTCGATCAGGGTCACCGCGATACCGGTGCGCCCGGCCCGGCCGGTGCGGCCGATCCGGTGGACGTAGGTCTTCTCGTCCTCGGGGCACTGGTAGTTGATCACGTGGGTGATGTCATCGATGTCGATGCCACGGGCCGCGACGTCGGTCGCGACCAGCACGTCGATGCCGCCCTTGCGGAACTTGTTCAGCGCCTTCTCCCTGGCGATCTGCCCGAGGTCACCGTGCACGGCGCCGACCGAGAAGCCGCGCTCGGCCAGATCGTCGGCGACCTTCTGCGCGGTGCGCTTGGTCCGGGTGAAGATCATCGTCGCGCCGCGGCCCTCGGCCTGCAGGATCTTGGCCACCAGCTCGGCCTTGTCCAGCGCGTGCGCCCGGTAGACGAACTGCGCGGTGCGATCGTGGACGGCCGTCTCGTGTGCTTCCTCGGCCCGGATGTGCGTCGGTCGGCTCAGGAACGTGCGGGCCAGGGTGATGATCGGGCCCGGCATGGTCGCGGAGAACAGCATGGTCTGGCGCTTGTCCGGGACCATGGTCAGGATGCGCTCGATGTCCGGCAGGAAGCCGAGGTCGAGCATCTCGTCGGCCTCGTCCAGCACCAGCACGCCGACCTTGCCGAGGATCAGATGGTTCTGGTTCGCCAGGTCCAGCAGCCGGCCCGGAGTGCCGACGACCACGTCGACGCCGGTGCGCAGCGCCGCGATCTGCGACTCGTAGGGGCGCCCACCGTAGATGGAGGCGACCTTCAGCGGGCCCTGGTGGTTGGTCAGGTACTTGCTCGCGTTCTCCAGGTCGGAGGTGACCTGGATGCACAGCTCGCGGGTCGGCACGATGACCAGTGCCCGCGGGGTGCCGTCCAGCGGCGTGGTGCCGGTGTCGGCGGTGGCGATGCGATGCAGCAGCGGCACGCCGAAACCGAACGTCTTACCCATGCCGGTGCGGGCCTGCCCGATGAGATCTTCACCGGCGAGCGCCAACGGCAGGGTGAGTTCCTGAATGGCGAAAGTACGTTCGATGCCGATCTCGTCGAGCGCGCGGACGATTTCGTCGCGAACGCCCAATTCGGCAAATGTGGGTGCGGTATGTGTGGCGTCCAGTTCGGCGGTCAACAGCGTCTCCGCTACCCCGGGTTCCTGTTCGACAGTGATCTTGCTCAGGTTCGTGCCTTCCTCGTAATCGCGTCCCGCGCGCACGAGGTGGGGCGGACCGGTCGGCCCGCGACGACCACGTCTCCGCCTGTGATACTCACCCGGCCACGCTCGCGAGGTCTTCGGGTGCCGCGACTGGGCGGCTACCTCGGCAGACATCGGCGCGGCGCACTGGTGATGCGGAGCTGGTGCGCGCACATTTTCCTGAACGACGAAACCTCTGCCCGTTATGCCGATCGGCGGTACCGCGGGGCGGTGCACGCACAGATCCGGCAACTCGAGCGAGTGAAACTTTTCGTTGTCCGGTGCGATTGTAGCGTGATATTGTGCGCGGCTCGAATTGCCGTCGGCGCATATTCGGAAATCGAACTCAGGTCTCGCGCCGCCGTTCATCGACGTACGCTGCGCGACATGGCAATTCATCCCGCGCGGCAAATCTGGACGACTCTCGAACCACTACATGACGTGGTCTATTTCGGGGCCGGTGTCAAGGAGGCAGGAGTCGCGATCGGACTGCGTGGTTACTGGCAAACTTACTTCGCATTTCGGGCCGCGCCGCTCGGCGCGGTGACCGCCGCCACAGTGGAGGCGGTTTTCGCCGGATTTCATCCGGAAATGGTGCGCAAAGCGCTCCCGGGGGCCTGGTCGCGGGCCACGCCCGAGCAGTGCCTCGCGGTCCGGCTCGACCTATCCACGGCCCTACTACGCGGCCTCGGGGCCGGTGAGGCGGAGTGTGCCCGTGCGGTCTCGCTGCTCGCGCCGGTGCTCGAGCAGGCCGATCCGACCGGCAGGCCGCTCTACGCGGCCAACGCGGCGCTGCCGCTGACCGCGGACCCGGTGGGCGCGCTGTGGCAGCTGACCACCGCGTTGCGCGAGCATCGCGGCGACGGGCACGTGGCGGCCTTGGTGACGCACGGCCTGACCGGGCGGCAGGCGATGGTCATGCAGGCGGCGGCGGGCAAGGCGACGGAATCGGTCCTGCGCGGAGCGCGCGGGGTCTCCGAGCGCGAGTGGGCGGACGCGTTCGACGAATTGCGGGCCAGGGGAGTGGTCGAGGGGGAGCCGGTCAATCCGGCATTGACCGGCAGCGGCGCCGAGTTGCTCGGCCGGGTCGAGGCGAGCACGGACGACGCGGCCTGGAACGGCGCGCTGGCGGTGCTGTCCGCCGACTCGGTCACCGAGTTGCGCACCTCGCTCGCGCCGCTGGCCGACCGGGTGCACGCCGCCATCGTGCCGCGGGCGAATCCGCTCGCCATGGGCAAGCGATAGCCGCGAAACCGGACTTGCCTGTTACCGGCGGTACCGAGATGTGAGACATTTTCGGGGTGAATATCGCGGACACCGTCACGACCGCCGCCCGCAACGCGTGGGCGTTGACCTTCGGTTCGGGCGTCGAGGCGCCCGACCCCACCCCGTCGACGGTGCTGTGGGACGAACCGCACCGGCAGCTGCGTCGGTTCGAGCAGCGCGCCGGTGCCACCGGAACAGCCTCGGCCGCAACGGATTCCGCGGTGCTGCTGGTGCCGCCGCTGGCCGCGCCGGCCAGCTGCTTCGATCTGCGTCCCGATCAGAGCCTGGCCGGGTTCCTGCTGGAGACCGGGCGATCGCCGTACGTGATCGACTACGGCGAGATCTCCTTCGGCGACCGGCGGATGGGCTTCGAGGACTGGATCGACGAGATCCTGCCCGAGGCGGTGCTGCGCACCTCCGCCGACCGCGACGGCAAGCCGGTCGATCTGGTCGGCTGGTCACTCGGCGGCACGCTGGCCTTGCTCACCGCGGCCGCGCACCCCGAACTGCCGATCCGCTCGATCACCGCGGTCGGCGCCCCGCTGGACTACGACAAGATGACCGGCATCCCGCAGCTGCGCTCGGTCGCCAAGCTCACCGGCGGGATCGGCACCTCGACGCTCATCCGCGCGGCCGGCGGCGTGCCCGCGCCGCTGACCAGGTTCGCGTACAAGGTCACCTCCTGGGACCGCGAGCTGACCCGCCCGTGGTTCGTCGCCAGCAATATCGCGCGCACCGAGACACTGGCCCGGATGGAGACCATCGACCGGTTCATGGCCGAGATGCCCGGCTATCCCGGCCGCTTCTACAACCAGCTGTGGGGCCGGTTGATCCTGAACAACGACATCGGCCGCGGCGTCGTGCAACTGGGCAAGCGGCGCATCGAGCTGGCTCAGGTGAGCGCGCCCGTGCTGCTGGTCGGCGGTCCCACCGACGTGATCACCGCGGCGGCCGCCGTCGAGGCGGGCACCCGGACGCTCACCGGCGCGGCCTCGGTCCGCTACGAAACCGCCCCCGGCTCCCACCTCGGCATCCTCACCGGGCCGGATGCCCGGGACACGACATGGTCGTATCTGGACAAGTTCCTCGGGGAGAACGCCTGAATTCGGACAACTTTCGCTCCCCGGCGGCGCGACCGTTTTCGAGTACTAGGCTGGGGCCATGGGAGCACAGTCACCTGCCGCGCTGGGTGTTTCGTCGACCGATTCCGTCTCCGCCGACCATCCCGGCGTCATAGATCTGTTCGCGGTGCTCGCCTACGGTGAGATCTCCGCGTTCTACCGGCTGGCCGAGGAAGCCAAGCTGTCGCCGTCGCTGCGCGGCAAGGTTGCGGTGGCCAAGATGGCCTCGGCCGAGATGGGCCACTTCAACGCGCTGGAGTCGGCGCTGGCCGAGCGCGGCGTGGACATCTTCGACGCGATGGCGCCGTTCGTACGCGCGCTGGACGCCTATCACGCCTCCACCGACCCCTCCACCTGGCTCGAGTCGATGGTGAAGTTCTACGTCGGCGACGGCATCGCCGCGGACTTCTACAACGAGATCGCCGGCGCGCTGCCGCCCGAGGTCGCCGAGGTGGTCCGCGACGTGCTCGCCGAGACCAGCCACTCCGAGTTCGTCGTCGAGGAGGTCCGGCGCGCGGTCGCGACCAGCCGCTCCGAACGCGACCGGCTCACCCTGTGGGGCCGGCGGCTGCTCGGCGAGGCCATCACCCAGGCCCAGTACGTCATGGCGCAGCGCGACGAGCTGACCGAACTGGTGCTCGGCGCCGCGGGCGACCTCAACGGCATCGCCGCGCTGTTCGAGCGCATGCAGGCCAGCCACGCCGAGCGCATGGCGAAGCTCGGAATCTGAACTCTTACTCGTTGGCGGCCGCCGGTCGGACCAGTCGCAGGCCGGGCGTCTGCACCTGGGCCTGATCGGTGAGCCACACGATGACGCTCTGATCGCGGTCGGCCTCGAGCGTCTCGAACGGAACCTGCACCAGGCCGTGCACCGGATGATCGATGTGCAGCATCCCGGACACCCGCGCCCCGACGTGGTGCGGCTTCCAGCGGGCCGCGAAATCCGGGTGGCGGCGCAGCGCCTCGATCGTCTCCAGTACCGAGTTGTCGCCCGGCCAGCGCAGTTTGGCCCGCGACAGCGCGGCGGTGAACATGTCCGCCGCCTCGGACCAGTTCCGCAGCACCTGGCGCGCGGCCGGATCGTGGAAGGTATACCAGGCCAGGTTCGGCTGGCCCTCGGTGTGGTCGAGCAGGCCGAGCGGTGCGACGAAGTCCGCCCAGGCCGCGTTCCAGCCGAGCACATTGAGCCGGCGGCCGACCACGAACGCGGGGGTCGGCTGCAACGCGCGCAGGATCGACTCGATCGTGTCCGCGATCTTCTCCTCGGCGGATTCGCTGCCGGGGCACTGCGATTCGTTGCCCGAGGCCAACGCCAACATGCTGAAGTGATGGCGCTCGTTGCCGCGCAGCAGCAGCGCGTCGGCGAGGGCATCGATCACCGCCACCGAGGGATTGTTGTCCCGGCCCTGTTCGAGCCGGGCCAGATAGTCCGCGCTCACCCCCGCGCGGACCGCGACCTCTTCGCGGCGCAACCCCGGGGTACGGCGACGCCTGCCCTCGGGCATGCCGACGTCACCGGGGCGCAATTCAGCGCGCCGGGCGATGAGGAATTCCGCGAAACCGTTCCGAGCCATGGGATCCATCGTGCCGTGTCCTAGGAGGCTTAGCCTCGCCCTGTCAGGACCAGGATAACGGCGGTCTGGTTAACGGACCGCGGTCCGGCCAAGGTGGACGACATGACAACTTCCTCTGAGTCCACCACGACCACCCAGTCGCTCAAGCCCGGCTCCTGGACCCTGGACACCGCGCACTCGTCGGTGGCCTTCACCATTCGCCACCTCGGCATCTCCAAGGTGCGCGGCGGATTCACCAAGTTCGAGACCGAATTCGTGGTCGACGAGTCCGGCGCCGCCACCCTCGGCGCGACCATCCACCTCGAGTCGTTCGACACCGGCAACGCCGACCGGGACGCGCACATCCGCACCGCCGACTTCCTCGACGCCGCGAACCGCCCGACGCTGACCTTCCGCGCCACCGAGCCGGTGCAGATCGCGGAGAGCTTCGAGGTCGAGGGCGAGGCCACGCTCGGCGGCATCACCAAGCCGGTCACCCTGGACGTCGAGTGGGGTGGCGTGCAGGAGTTCGGCGCGACCGGCGACCGGCACGCCGGATTCTCCGCCACCGGCACGATCAAGCGCACCGACTTCGGCGTCGGCGGCCCGCTGCCCGGCATGCTGAGCGACAAGGTCAACATCGAGCTCGAGATCCAGCTCATCGAGCCCAAGTAAGACCACCGCAGTCCGCAGCCCCGCACAACGGTGTGCGGGGCGCCGTCATGTCTGCTGTTCGCTGAGGGCGCAGGCATGCGTCTGCCGGGACGGCGTTGCCCTGCACTAGCCTGGGATCGACAGCACAGGACTCTTACGTTCGGAGGTTGGCCGTGGAGGTCAAGATCGGTATTTCGGATAGCCCGCGCGAGCTTTTGATCAACAGCTCGCAGACCCCGGAAGAGGTCGAGGCGCTGGTGTCCGGTGCGCTGAACGGCAGCGGCGGCGTCGTGTCCCTGACCGACGACAAGGGTCGCAAGTTCCTGATCCAGGCCTCGAAGGTCGCCTATGTCGAGATCGGCACCGTGACCAGCGGCCGGGTCGGCTTCGCCACCGTCTGATTTTCTCGGCTCAGGCCGACAGCAACGAGCCCCTGCAACCATCGGATGCAGGGGCTCGCTTCGTTCTGTAGTTCAGTCGATCGGGTGCAGCGGCACGCGGGACAGACCACCCCAGGCGAGGGAGACGGTCGTGTCGATCGCCTCTTCCTTCGGGATGGGCCGGTCGGCCTCGAGCCAGTAGCGCGCGGTGAATTGGCTCGCGCCGACCAGGCCGACCGCGAGGATCCGGGCCCGGTACGGGTCCAGGCCGGAGTCGTGGGCCACCACGTCGAAGACGGCGTCCACGCAGGCCTCGGTGGCCTGCTCTACCCGGCGCTGCACCTGCGGTTCGCTGGTCAGGTCGGATTCGAAGACGAGCCGGAAGCCCTGCATCTCGTTGTCCACGAAATCGAAGTAGGCCTGCACCGCCGCACGCACGCGCTGCCGGTTGTCGGTGGTCGACCGCAGCGCCTGCCGCACGCTGGACACCAGCATGTCCACGTAGTTCTGCAGCACGGCCAGATACAGCTCCAGCTTGCTGGTGAAGTGCTGATACAGCACCGGCTTGCTCACGCCGGCGCACTGCGAGATCTCGTCCATGCCGGCCGCGTGATAGCCGCGCTGCACGAAGACTTCGCTGGCTGCCGCGAGTAGCTGCAGACGACGCTCGTCACGCGGCAACCGGGTGCCGCGTTTAGCGGGCTCGGACGACGATCTGCGGGACGCCATCCGGTCCACGAGGTCAGTCATTTCGGCTCTCCCAGTTGATTCCCCGGCAAGGGGTAAGCACCGGGTATCCCAAGAACGATACTCGGTTGCCGCCCGCTCGCAGACCGGCCCCGGGGAACTGGTGGAACGCGGTGAGAAATGTCGCACCTCACGGCGGATGTGGCGTGCCCGACGGGGCCGCCCGGACCCTGTGAGAACCTGGTGATCGTGACTTTCCGCGCCGACCGACCCGGGGAGCGGCACGCCGATCCGCCGGTCACGTCCGGCGGCGGGCGCGATTCGCGCCGCCGTGCTGGCCCCGGCGCGCCCGGTTCCGTAGGGTCGGAACCCGTGGCAAGGTCAGGCCAGGAAGCAAAGCCGGATTCGACCGCGCCGCGACGTGATCGCAACGGCGTGGAGATCTACGATCCGCTGGGCCTCTACGGTCAAGGGGATCGTTCGCATCAACCACTGCGCGCCAGTTGGGATCCCACCGCCGCGACCGAGGGCCGAACCCGGGACCGTCCGGAGCGCAGCGTCAAAAAGCAAAGCGCCCTAGGACGATTCGTCTCCACCTACGGTTGGCGCGCGTACGCCCTGCCGGTGCTCTTCGCGGTCACGGTGCTGGTGGTGGTGGACGCGGTCCGCGGTTCCGACCCGGCGACCACGGTGGGCGGTGTGCCCGGTCTCGGGCATCTGAGCCCGCGCGCCGCCAACAACGGCATCATCGGCGGGCCGACCGGCGACGGCCACTTTCCCACCGACCTCCCCTCCGGCGCGCTCCCACAGGGCGGCAGCTTCGCCGAAACCGGCACGGGCAGTTGGCATGTGGTGCCGGGGTCGACCGCGCAGGTGGGCACCGGCGCCGACTCGGTGTTCAGGTACACGGTGGAAGTCGAAGACGGCGTGGACACCTCGGCGCTCGGCGGTGACGAGTCGGTGGCGAAGCTGATCGAGTCCACTCTCGCCAACCCGAAAAGCTGGACGCACGACCAGAAGTTCGCCTTCCGCCGAGTCGACCAGGGCGACACCGACTTCCGCGTCTCCCTCACCTCGCGCGAATCCAGCCGCAAGGCCTGCGGTTTCGAGATCCCGATCGACTCCTCCTGTTACAACGCCGATCTCGGCCGGGTGGTGCTGTCGGAGGTCCGCTGGGTGCGCGGCGCGATCGCGTTCGAGGGCGACATCGGCTCCTACCGGCAGTACCAGATCAATCACGAGGTCGGTCACGCCATCGGCTACCACCAGCACCAGCCGTGCGAGACCGACGGCGGCCTGGCCCCGGTGATGATGCAGCAGACCTTCGGCACCAAGAACAACGACATCGCCACCCTCGAACCGGACGGCGTGGTCCCGATGGACGGCAAGCGCTGCCGCTTCAACCCCTGGCCGTACCCCCGCGGTTGACCCGGCGCGCGGTGCGCGACGATAGGTCGGGAAGAACGGTCTGGTCGCGGGTGTTGCACAACGAGATCGACCCATTCGATGCGAGGAGTCCTGGACGTGTCATCAACTGAGTCCCTGCCGCCGCTGGTCGAGCCGGCCGCGGAGCTGACCAAGGACGAGGTCGCCCGCTACAGCCGCCACCTGATCATTCCCGACCTGGGCGTGGACGGGCAGAAGCGGCTGAAAAACGCCAAGGTCCTGGTGATCGGCGCGGGCGGGCTCGGCTCCCCGGCGCTGCTGTACCTGGCCGCCGCGGGCGTCGGCACGCTCGGCATCGTCGAGTTCGACGAGGTGGACGCCTCCAACCTGCAGCGCCAGATCATCCACGGCGAGTCCGACATCGGCCGCCCGAAGGCCGACAGCGCGCGCGACTCCATCCTGGAGATCAACTCCGGCATCGACGTGCGGCTGCACAAGATCCGGCTGGAGCCGGAGAACGCCGTCGAGCTGTTCGCCGAGTACGACCTGATCGTCGACGGCACCGACAACTTCGCCACCCGCTACCTGGTCAACGACGCCGCCGTGCTGGCGCACAAGCCGTACGTGTGGGGTTCCATCTACCGCTTCGAGGGCCAGGTCTCGGTCTTCTGGGAGGACGCGCCGAACGGGCGCGGCCTCAACTACCGCGACCTCTACCCGGAGGCCCCACCGCCGGGCATGGTCCCGTCCTGCGCCGAGGGCGGCGTGCTTGGCGTGCTGTGCGCGTCCATCGGCTCGGTGATGGTGACCGAGGCGATCAAGCTGATCACCGGCATCGGTGAGCCGCTGCTCGGCCGCCTGATGGTCTACGACGCACTGGACATGAACTACCGCACGATCAAGCTGCGCCGCGACCCGGAGCGTCAGCCGATCACCGAGCTGATCGACTACGAGGCGTTCTGCGGGGTGGTGTCCGAGGAGGGCCAGGCCGCCGCGGCCGACTCGACGGTCACCGCACGCGAGCTGAAGGACCTGCTCGACGCGGGCAAGGAGATCGAGCTGATCGACGTGCGCGAGCCGGTGGAGTGGGACATCGTGCACATCGAGGGCGCGAAACTCATTCCGAAGGACCGCATCCTGTCCGGCGAGGCGCTCTCCGAGCTGCCGCAGAACCGGCCGATCGTGTTGCACTGCAAGACCGGTGTGCGTTCGGCGGAGGCGCTGGCCGCGCTCAAGCGGGCCGGTTTCTCCGACGCCACCCATCTGCAAGGCGGAGTGATCGCGTGGGCGCGGCAGATCGACCCGTCGCTGCCGGTCTACTGATCCACCGAAGCACGCTGTGACCCCGGCCGGAGCGGTCGGGGTTGCGCATCGGCGCGGCGTCCTGTACAGCGTCCACCCCGGCGGTACGGTACGGCCGTGACTTCTGTGGAACCCCCCGAGCACGTGCGTGCCACGTTCGGTCTGCGCGAGGTTTCCCCGGTCACCTTGGGCGACTGGGAAGGTGGCTGGCGGTTCGGCGACGTGGTGCTCAGCCCGGTCGCCGATCACGCCCGCGCGGCGTGGTCGGCCAAGGTGCGCGAGACGCTGAAGGTGGACGGGTTGCGGCTGGCCCGCCCGGTGCGCGCGACCGACGGCCGCTACGTGGTTTCCGGCTGGCGGGCCGACACCTTTCTGGAAGGCATCCCGGAACCTCGCCACGACGAGGTGGTTTCGGTGTCGCTGCGCCTGCATCAGGCGACGACCCACCTCGAACGGCCCCGGTTCCTGGTGCAGCCGCCGGTGGCGCCGTGGGTCGACGTGGACGTGTTCGTCGCCGCCGACCGGGCCGCCTGGGAGGCGGTGCCGCTGCGCAGCCTGCGCGCGGGCGGCACGTTGCCCTCGGCGGATTCCCCGGACGGACAACGCAGCATGGAACTCATCGGCCAGCTGGCCACCCTGCGCAAGCCGGTCAAGACGCCCGCCCAGCTGGTGCACGGCGACCTGTTCGGCACGGTGCTGTTCGCCGGCACGTTCACCCCCGGGCTCACCGATATCACGCCGTACTGGCGGCCCGCGCCGTGGGCGGCCGGGGTGATCGTGGTGGACGCGCTCGCCTGGGGCGGCGCCGACGACGGACTGCTGGAGCGGTGGCGGGATCTGCCCGAATGGCCGCAGATGTTGTTGCGCGCGGTCATGTTCCGGCTCGCCGTGCACGCGTTGCATCCGCGGTCGACGCCGGAGGCGTTCCCCGGTCTGGCGCGCACGGCGGACATGGTCCGGCTCCTGCTCTAGCACGCACAGGTCGGCCGCCGAAAGTCCTGCGCAGCAGAGACTTCCGACGGCCGACGGGCGTTATGCGTTGTGCCGGTTACACCTTGGCGTAGGCCAGCGACGGCACCCGCTCCACGGCGAACGAGGACCGCAGGTAGAACCACCAGGTGACCGCGCCCATCAGCAGGAACGCCACCGCGTAACCCCAGAAGGCCGGCGCCATCGTGTGATAGTGCGTGTTGGACAGCCGCAGCGCCTGCTGCAACACCCAGCCGCCCGACGCGCCCACCGCGCCGATCACGCCGATCGCCGCGCCGGCCTGCCGCCGGGCCGAGGCGGTCGACTCGCTGATATCCAGGCCGTGCTCGGCGGCGTACTTCTTGGAGATCGCGCTGAAGATGGTCGGGATCATCCGGTAGGTCGAGCCGTTGCCGATGCCGGTCATCACGAACAGCAGCAGGAACGAGATCAGGTACAGCGGAAAGCTTTTCAGCTCCAGCGCGGCCATGATCAGGCAGACCGAGACGGCCATGCCGCCGAACACGAACAGGGTGATCTTCGCCCCGCCGATCTTGTCCGACACCCAGCCGCCGAACGGACGGCTGAACGAGCCGACGAACGCGCCGAGGAAGGCGAGATTGCCGATGGTGCTGATCCAGCCGATGCCGGCCAGGCTCGGGAAGTTGGCCTTGATCAATGTCGGGAAGGCGAAGGAGAACCCGATGAACGAGCCGAACGTGCCGACGTACAGCAGCGCCATCACCCAGGTGTGCTGGTTGGTCAGCGCCAGCTTGTAGGACTTCCCGTCGGACTTGGCCGTCGCGATGCTGTCCATGTAGCGCAGCGCGCCGAACAGCGCCAGCAGGATGAACGGCACCCACACCAGGATGGACAGCGTGATGCCGAACCGGTAGCCCGCCGCGTCCTTGGCCATGATGTGCGTGCCGAGCGTGATCAGCAGCGGCAGCACCAATTGGGTCTGTGCCACACCGAGATTGCCGCCCGCCGCGTTGATGCCCAGCGCCGCGCCCTTCTTGCCCTCGGGGAAGAAGAAGTTGATGTTCGACATCGACGAGGAGAAGTTGCCGCCGCCGACGCCGGCCAGCGCGGCCAGGATCATGAACACCCACATGGGCGTGCCCGGCTGATTGATGAAGTAGGCCAGCCCGAGCGTCGGGATGAGCAGCATCGCCGCGCTGAACGCGGTGAACGCCCGCCCGCCGAACTTCGGGATGGCGAAGGTGTACGGAATGCGCAGGGCCGCACCGACCAGGGTCGGGGTCGACGACAGCAGCAGCGCGTTGCTCACCGCGGTCGGGTCGCCCTTGCCGAGCCCGGCCAGGAAGCCGAAGCCCGCGGCGCCCATGCTGGTGACCACGGTGCCCCAGATGACCCAGATGCTGAAGCCGAGGTTCTCGGCGAACACCGAGAAGATCAGGTTCTTACGGGCGGTCTGCGCGCCGCCGGACTCCCAGAATTTCAGGTTGTCCGGCTCCCACTGTTCCAGCCAGCGTCCGCGGGTCTGGTGCTGGAAGGCCGGGGTGTCCGATGGAGCGTCAGTCGCGGTGTCCGACTCGGTGCCGGTTGCGGCTGCGATGGCAGTCATCGGCGTCCTCTCGTTCGCACTCGACCGGCCCTCATCGCGGCACTGGCGCCGCCGGCGGAGTCGAGTTGCCTAGCTACGGTCGTTTCACAACGTAGGGGCCGGTTGTTGCGGCACCGTGGCTTCGCGTGACGTTCGAGGCAATTCCGACTCACATACGGAACGGACGCCGAGTGAGAGTCGCTCACCTGGCGTCCGTTGCGGGCGAACGAGCAGTCAGCGCACGTCCGGGTATTCGGCGATCAGGGTGTTGAGGAAGCAGCGGGCCGCCTCGGCCGCGCGCTGGGGATCGCCGTCGATCACGGCGTGCACCAGCTCGGCGTGCTCCTCGGGGAAGGAATCGTCGGATTTCAACGTCCTGGCCCGGATCACCTGTTCGATGATCGGCAGCAGCGAGTCGTAGAACTCTAGGTAGACGGCGTTGTGGCTGGCCACGACGATGGCGCGGTGCAGCTCGACGTCGGACTCGATCGCGGTCGGGTTGTCGTCGTTGTAGGCCTTGTCCCGCTCGCTGAGCAGCTGGAGTAGGTTCGCGATATCGCCGTCGTCGCGGCGGCGCGCGGCGAGCGCGGCCGCTGTGGTGTCGAGCGCGAGGCGTAGTTCGAGGACATCACGTTCTTCGGCGTCGGCGAAGTACTTGCCGAGCGTGCCGCCGAGGTCGGAGGAGGCGATCACATAGGTTCCCGAACCTTGGCGTCGCTCCAGCATCCCCGCGTGCACGAGTGCCTGGACGGCCTCGCGCACGGTGTTTCGACCCGTTCCGGTGAGCTCGGTCAGCTCCGGTTCGGTAGGGATACGGGAGCCGATGGGCCAACGGCTGGAACGGATTTCGGCACGCAGCTGCTCGGTGACCTGGGCTATGAGGCTGGTGCGCCGGACTGGTTGCACTTGCATAGAGTACCGCTCATCACAAATCATTGCCTCCTATCATCCGGTCATCCTATGATTTCGCAGTGACTGCAACCCTCCAGAAAACCTCGACCGAGCAGGAATCACCGCAGGTCGAGCGGCGTCGGCGCGCGCTGACGGAGGGGCGTCTGCTCGTTCTCGCCGCCATCGTTATGTCCGCGCTCACCCTCCGCGTCGCGGTCACCGCGTTCAGCCCACTGGCCGAACGGATCGGCGACGATGTGGGCTACGGCACCGCGGTCGTCGGCGTCTTCGGCATGATCCCGACCGCGATGTTCGCGGTGTCCGGTCTGCTCACCCCGGTGCTCGTGCGCCGCCTCGGACTCGAGCGCACCGCGCTGGTCGCCATGCTGATGGCCGGCCTCGGTCAGCTCGTCCGGGTGCTGCTGTCCGGCACCGGCGAACTCCTCGTCTTCTCCGCCCTGGCCCTGGCCGGCATGGGCATCGGCAACGTGGTGATCCCGCCGCTGGTGAAGCGCTACTTCGCCGATCGGCTCGCGGTGGTCAGCTCGCTCTACATCATGATGGTGCAGCTCGGCACCGTGGTGCCCGCGTTCATCGCGGTCCCGATCGCCGACGCGCACGGCTGGCGGATCTCCCTCGGCCTGTGGTCGGTGCTCGGCTTCGCGGCGGTGCTGCCGTGGCTCGGCGTGCTGCGCGACCGGCGCGGCCGCGACGTCAACGACACCACCGCGCTGCCCACCGACGCGCCGCGGGCCGGCCGGGTCTGGCGTTCGCCGGTGGCCTGGGGCATGGCGGGCATGTTCGGCATGACGTCCTTGATCACCTACGCGATGTTCACCTGGCTGCCCAAGATCCTCAGCGACGCCGGAGCAAGCGCCGGGTTCGGCGGGTCGATGCTCGGTCTGTTCGCGGTGGTCGGTCTGGTCGCGGCGTTGAGTGCGCCGACGGTCGTCACGCGATTCCGCAATCCGTTCCCCGTCGTGGTCGGCTGCGCGGCCTTCTTCATCGCCGCCTTCGTCGGCCTGCTGGTCGCGCCGATGAGCGCGCCCATCCTCTGGGTGGTGCTGCTCGGCCTCGGCCCGAGCACCTTCCCGATGGCGCTGACCCTGATCAACCTGCGCACCAACACCCCCGGCGGCTCCGCCGCGCTGTCCGGCTTCACCCAGGGCGTCGGCTACGCGGTCGCCTGCGTCGGCCCGCTGCTGTTCGGCGTCCTGCACTCGGCCACCGACGGCTGGCTCGCCCCGTTCATCCTGCTCGGCATCGCCGTCCTGGTGTTGCTGGCCGGTGCCTGGCAGGCCTGCAAGCCGCGCATGCTCGAGGACACCTGGAACTGACCTCGCTCATCCGCCTCTCCGCGTATTCAGGCCAGACTCAGGTGCCGCGATAGCCGCGTCGGCGACCGGCGGTGGCGTTGCGAGCGAGTCCGCCCGTACCCCACGAGTTACCCATGTGCTCGCGAAATCAGTGCCTGTGTTCGCTGGGTGCGGGCGATCTCACCGTTCGAGTTGCGCGGCCGTGCGGCGGAGTTCATGATTTCGGCGTCATATCTCACCGGCCGATTTCTGCGCGGTCGGGTTTTGGTGACGCGCGGAAATCGTTGCGTCACATCCGCGCAACACAGCGCCGTGCTCACGTGGGTATTCGCCGACCCGTGAGCAACCGTTGATGCTGTGGTCATCGCGCGCAGCATGGCGGCAATACCTGTTTCCTACCGTGGGGCCAACCGGATCATTGGAGGCCCTTCTTGAGCACCCCGACGAATCACCCAGTCGCACCTGCCCAGCGCAATACCGCCGTGGTCGTGGGCCACGGCATGGTCGGGCACCGTTTCGTGGAGGCGCTGCGCTCGCGGGACGAGGCGGGGCAGTGGCAGGTGGTCGTGCTGAGCGAGGAGCGGCTGCCCGCCTACGACCGCGTCGGCCTGTCCGCATACGTCGGGGACTGGGACACCGCCGCGCTGGCGCTGCCCGGCAACGAGTACGCCGGTGACGCCCTGGTCGAACTGCGACTCGGCCAACGCGCCGAGTCGATCGACCGGGACGCCCGCAAGGTCACCACGTCGGCCGGCGACACCATCGCCTACGACGCGCTGGTGCTCGCCACGGGCTCGTACCCGTTCGTTCCGCCCGTTCCGGGACATGACCGCCCGGAGTGCTTCGTTTACCGCACCATCGACGATCTGGACGGCATCCGGGCCGCCGCCGAGGCCGCCGGGCCCGGTGCGGTCGGCGTCGTGGTCGGCGGCGGCCTGCTCGGCCTCGAAGCCGCGAACGCGCTTCGGCTGCTCGGCCTCACGCCGCACGTGGTCGAGTACAACCAGCGGCTGATGCCCGCCCAGGTGGACGAGGGCGGCGGCGCGATCCTGGAACGCCTGGTCACCGATCTCGGCCTGTTCGTGCACACCGGCGTCGGCACCGCCTCGATCGACGCGGCCGGCAACGGCGTTCGGGTCAGCCTGTCCGACGACTCGGTGATCGACGCCTCGCTCGTGGTCTTCTCGGCCGGCGTGCGCCCGCGTGACCAGATCGCCCGCGACAGCGGACTCGAGGTCGGCCCGCGTGGCGGCATCATCACCGATCTCGGTTTGCAGACCTCGGATCCGAGCATCTGGGCCATCGGCGAGTGCGCCGCGGTCGAGGGCACCTGCTACGGCCTGGTCGCCCCCGGTTACACCACCGCGGAGATCGTCGCCGACCGATTGCTGGGCGGCGCAGGCGAATTCCCCGGCGCGGACATGTCGACCAAGCTCAAGCTGATGGGCGTCGACGTGGCCAGCTTCGGCGACGCGCACGGCGTCACCGAGGGCGCGCTGTCGGTGGTGCTGCACGACGCCGCCAAGGGCACCTACGCGAAACTCGTTGTCTCCGATGACGCGCAGATCCTGCTCGGCGGCATCCTGGTCGGCGACGCCACCGCCTACGCCGCGCTGCGTCCGCTGGTCGGCCGGCCGCTGCCCGCCGAGCCCGCCGCGCTGATCTCGCCCGCCGGCGCGGAACTGGGCGCCGACGCACTGCCCGACGACGCCCAGATCTGTTCCTGCAACAACGTTTCCAAGGGCGCGATCTGCGGCGCCATCGCCGAGGGCGCGTGCGACATCCCGGGCATCAAGAAGTGCACGTCCGCCGGAACCTCCTGCGGCGGTTGCGTTCCTATGCTCAAGAAGCTGCTGGAACAGTCCGGCGTCGAGATGTCCAAGGCGCTGTGCGAGCACTTCGGCCAGTCCCGCGCCGAGCTGTTCCAGATCGTCCAGGTCACCGGCATCCGCACCTTCTCCGGCCTGATCACCAAGTACGGCAAGGGAACCGGCTGCGACATCTGCAAGCCGACCGTCGCCTCCATCCTCGCCTCGACCTCCAGCGAGCACATCCTCGACGGCGAACAGGCCGCCCTCCAGGACACCAACGACCACTTCCTGGCCAACCTGCAGAAGAACGGCACCTACTCGGTGGTGCCGCGGATGCCCGGCGGCGAGGTCACCCCCGACCAGCTCATCACCATCGGCCAGATCGCCAAGGAATTCGACCTTTACGTGAAGGTCACCGGCGGCCAGCGGATCGACCTGTTCGGCGCGCGGGTGGAGCAATTGCCGCGGATCTGGCAGCGACTGGTCGACGTCGGCATGGAATCCGGTCACGCGTACGGCAAGTCGCTGCGCACGGTGAAGAGCTGCGTCGGCTCCACCTGGTGCCGCTACGGCCAGCAGGACTCGGTCGGCATGGCCGTGCTGCTCGAAAAGCGTTACCGCGGACTGCGTTCCCCGCACAAGCTGAAGCTGGCCGTGTCCGGCTGCGCCCGCGAATGCGCCGAGGCGCGCGGCAAGGACGTCGGCGTGATCGCCACCGAACACGGCTGGAACCTCTACGTCGGCGGCAACGGCGGCCTCACCCCGAAGCACGCGGTGCTGCTGGCCGGCGACCTCGACGACGAGACGCTGATCAAATACATCGACCGGTACCTGATGTTCTACGTCCGCACCGCCGACCGGTTGCAGCGCACCGCGCCGTGGCAGGAGGCTCTCGAAGGCGGCATCGACTACCTCAAGCAGGTCGTCTGCGAAGACAGCCTCGGCATCGCCGCCGAACTGGAGGCCGCCATGGCCCAGCATGTCGCCGGCTACCGCGACGAATGGGCCGCCGTGCTCGAGGACGAGGAGAAGCTGTCGCGCTTCGTTTCCTTCGTCAACGCCCCCGATGAGACCGATCCCACAATCTCGTTCGACGAAACCGGCGAACGCAAGGTACCGGTCCTGCTCGGGATGCCCGACATTCCGGTCGGCACGCACGGGAAATGACGGCTTAACCCCACAGAAACAGGGCGCCTGTACCAATGGGTAAGGCGTTTGGAGGATGACACCCATGACCGTGATCGATACCCCCGGCATCGCCGCAGTTACCGCCACCGGTTGGACCCAGGCGTGCCGGCTCGACTACCTGATTCCCGGCCGCGGCGTCGCGGTGCTGCTGAAGGGTGGCCGCCAGGCCGCCCTGTTCCTGCTGGCCGACGGCATGCTGTACGCCGTGGGCAACATCGATCCGATCGGCCGCGCCGCGGTCATGTCGCGCGGCATCGTCGGTGACCGCGGCGGCGTCCCGGTCGTCGCCTCACCCTTGCTGAAGCAGGCGTACTCCCTGGTCGACGGGCGCTGCCTGGACGACGAATCGGCGCTGCTGCCGGTGTACGCGATCCGCGTAGCCGACGGCATCGTTTCGATCTCCAACGAGCCGGTAATTTCCGGGCTCGCTTCCTCGGACGGGTAAACCGCATGACAACCATCGACGCCGGCCCCTGCCTCGCCGGTTTCACCATCGGCATCACGGCGGCCAGGCGGGCCGAGGAGTTCGCCACGCTGTTGCAACGGCGCGGCGCCGACATCGTGTCCGCCCCCGCCATCCGGATCATCCCGTTAGCCGACGACACCGAGCTGGAGCGGGTCACCCGCCAGCTGATCCTCGATCCGCCGCGAATCGCGGTGGCCACCACCGGGATCGGCTTCCGCGGCTGGATGGAGGCGGCCGAAGGCTGGGGTGTCGCGGAGGACCTGCGCGCGACGCTGGGCTCCACCCGGATGCTGGCGCGCGGCCCGAAAGCCAAGGGCGCGATCCGCGCTGCCGAATTGCGCGAGGAATGGTCACCGGCGTCGGAGTCGTCCGCGGAGGTACTCGATCACCTGCTCGCCGAGGGCGTGGAGGGCGTGCGGATCGCGGTGCAGCTGCACGGCGCCACCACCGAGTGGGAGCCGGTGCCCGACTTCTGCGAGGTATTGCGTTGTGCCGGTGCGGATGTCGTGCCGGTGCCGGTGTACCGGTGGGTGCCGCCGGAGGATCAGGGCCCGATGGATCAGCTGATCGAGGCCATCGTGACCTCGAATCTGGACTGCGTGACGTTCACCAGCGCGCCCGCGGTGGCGTCGATGTTGATGCGGGCCAAGGAAACCGGGCTGCTCGAAGGCGTGCTGCACGCGTTGCGCGGGCGAGTGCTCGCCGCGTGCGTCGGCCCGATCACCGCTGCGCCGCTGGAAGAACTGGGCGTGGCCACCTCGATGCCCGGACGGGCTCGGCTCGGTGCGCTCGCTCGGCACGTCGCCGAGGAACTGCCGCGGCGGGCCAATCGGATCTACGCCGCGGGGCACACGCTCAGCGTGCGCGGCGGCTGCGTGGTGGTCGACGGTGAGGTGCGCCAGCTCGCGCCCGCGCCGATGGCATTGATGCGGTCGCTGGCTCGTCAGCCCGGCCGGGTCGTCTCCCGGGAGAACCTGCTCGCCGCGCTGCCCGGTGGCGGTGACGACACCCACGCCGTCGAGACGGCGATCGCCAGGCTGCGCGCGGGACTGGGTGCGCCGAAGGCGATTCAGACCGTGGTCAAGCGCGGCTACCGGCTGGCGCTGGACGCGGCCGAATGCATCGACAACAACCCGCGACCCGAGTTGGCGGCGTCCGGCGCGGCCATGCCGACGCGATACGTGCAGACCTTGGGGACGCCATGACGGATCCCGCTCTAGTGCTGGTGGCGCACGGCACCAGGAGCACCCGTGGGGTCCAGATGATCGCCGCGCTGGCCGAGGCGGTGGCCAGGGAGCTCGGCGTCGCGGTTTCGGGGCGCGATGCCGAGCTACCCGGGACGGCTCCGGCGGTGCGGACCGCGTTCGTCGACGTGCTCGGTCCGTCGCCGGCCGAGGTTTTGCGCGATCTGGTCGACGCTTCGGGGGAATCCGTTCCCGCCGTAGTGGTTCCGGCGTTTCTCGCGTCTGGTTATCACGTGTACAAGGATGTTCCGCGGGAAGTGGCGCAGAGCGCGCATCCTGCGGTGGCGGTGACTCCGGCAATGGGTCCGGACCCGGCGTTGGCCCGGATCATGACCATGCGGCTGCGTGCCGCGGGCTGGCGTCCCGGTGACGCGGTCGTCTTCGCGGCGGCCGGCTCCTCGGATCCCCGTGCCCGCCAAGATGTTCGCCGTGCCGCGGCCATGCTTACCGAGCGGCTCGGTACGCCGGTGCGTCTCGGTTACATCGCCACCGGTACGCCTCGGGTTCCGGAAGTCGTTGCGGACCTTCGTGCTTCCGGTGCCGAACGCGTGTTCATCGCGTCGTATCTGTTGGCGCACGGTCTGTTTCACCAACGCCTGCACGATGCAGGAGCTGATGGGGTTGCCGAACCTATCGGTGTGCACCCCGCGGTGGTCCGGTTGATCGCCGACCGTTATCGCGTCGCCGCCCGGGATCTGGTGCGGACACGCGTCGTCTGATCGTTTCGGCGGCGATCAACGAGTTCCCCCTGTGGCCGTGTGGCTCGGGCAATCAGCGCTGCACTGCAAGGCCGCGGATCACGGCCCGGCGCGCTGTGTCGGCGTGAGGTCAGGGACAGCTCCGCCGAGCTGACAGCGCTCGGGTAGCGCGGAGGATGCCTAGAGTGGCCGTAGCATGTGGCTGAACGGGGCTGAGCGACTCTGCCTCCGGCATATGCGCTGACAGCAGCCTCGGCACGCGCCGATCGTGCTGGAATTACGGCTCGTTCGAGCGCGGATGCCGTAAGTTTGCCGATGAATGATCCAGCGGTGGCTTCCGAATCCGAGGGAGGCGTGTTGACCGGAGCCGACGACACGGTGTCGATCGACCGGACGGACGCCGCGGCGCAGTCGGTGCATCCGCTGTCGACGGCGCAGCTGCGCTGGTGGGTGGCCCAGCAATTGCAGCCGGCGGTGCCGATCACGGTCGCCATGTATCTGGACCTGTCCGGCCCGCTCGACGTCGCGCTGATGTCGCGCTGTGCCCGCCGCGCGGCCCGCGAACTCCAATCGCCGAACCTGCGATTCCGCCTCGTCGACGGATATCCGCAGCAGTACGTCGACGCCACGGCGGAGCTGTCGATACGGGTTGTGGACGTCACCGATCAGGCGGACCCGATCGCCGCCGCGCAGGATCAGATGGAGCGTGACTACAGCGCGCCGCTCGATCCGCTCACCGACGATCTGACCGTCGCGACGGTGTTCCGGATCGCGCCCGATCATCACTTGCTGTACCTGCGCAGCCATCACATCGTGGTCGACGGCGTAGGCGCCGCAGCGGTGCTCCGTCGGACGGGTGAGCTATACCGCGCGGAAATCGTTGCGGGGCAAGGGACGATGCCAGAGGGTTCGGGTTCCACGTCTATTCGTGTCGCCCGAGAGTCCGGCAGTGGTCACCGCCGTCCGACCGCACGCGTGTTATGGCGGTCAGCGGACGCCGAATCCGGCACCGCGACATCGGGTTCGACCCGGACCATGGCCGGACCGGCAGTGAACACCATTGCGGCAAAGCACGACTCGGTGACGATGCCGGACAAGGCCCGGTCGAAGGCAATCCAGCCCCTGTCCGTGTCAGAGCTGCTGGAAGACGAACGCAGATACCAAGATTCAGACCGCGCCACGACCGACCGCGCCTACTGGCACGACCAACTCGAAACACTCCCCGAACCACTCGGCCTGGCCGGACATCCCACCGCGCCTCGGCCGCAACCACATCGAGTCACCGCGACACTGGACGCCGCGACCGCCGAACTGGTCGCCGCCGCCCGCGCCCGTCACGGCGCGACCTTCCCCGAACTGGCCGTCACCGCTTTCGCCTGCTACCTGGCCAGGATGACCGGCCGCAGCGAGATCACCCTCACCTTGCCGGTCACCGCGCGCCCCACCGCGGTCCTGCGCCGCTCGGCCGGTTCGATGTCGAACGTGGTGCCCTTGCGGCTCAACGGCTTCGACACCGGCACCGTCGACACCGTCATCGCCCAGGTACGGTCCCGGGTGATCGGTGGGCTGCGCCATCAGCGCTACCGCTACGAGGAGATGCAGCACGACCGCGGTCAGCAGCACGTGGTGCGCGGGGGCTTCGGGCCGGTCGTCAACGTCCTCGGCTTCACCGAGCCGTTCGGCCTGGGCGCACTGACCGGGCAGGTGCGCCTGCTGTCCCTCGGCCCGGTCGAGGACCTCTTGATCAACGGCTACCAGGCCGGTCCCGACGAACGCTCGATCAGCATCGACTTCCACGCCAACCCGGCCCGCTACCGGCCCGACCTGCTGGCCTGGCACCACCGCATGTTCCTCGACTACTTCGCCCGCTTCCTGGCCGCCGAATCCGACTGCCCGATACCGGCTTTGGATCTCACACCGCCCGCCCCGGTGGCATCGGATCCCGCAGGTCCGGTCCGGGTACTACCCGACCTGCTCCGCGCCGGCCTGGTGCCGGACGCAGTCGCGGTGCAGGATGGCACGTGCGCCATGACCTATCGCGAGCTGGACGAAGCGTCCTCGCGCTGGGCGCGCGAGCTGATGGCCGGCGGCGCCCGGCCCGGTGAGTTCGTCGTGGTCGCCATCGCGCGCTCGCTCGAATCGGTGCTCGCGCTGTGGGCGGTCGCCAAGTCCGGAGCGTGTTTCGTGCCGGTCGATCCGAACGATCCCGTCGAACGGATCGCCAGGGTGATCGCGGATTCCGGAGCACGACAGGGGCTTACGGTCACCGCGGCGCGTGACTGCCTGCCGTGCGACACGGCCTTCGCGGATCGGGAGGCCGAACCGATCCCCGCGGGCGACGGTGGCCAGCGGCCGATCGCGCGGGCCGACGGCGCGGTCGGCGGCCGGAAGAGTTCGGCCAGATGCGGCATTCATTGGCTGACCCTCGATGACTCCCGGACGCTGGCGGAAGCCGATCGCCGAGCGAGCACACCGATCGCCGACGCCGAACGGCCGAGGTCCTTGCGGCCTGATCACCCGGCCTACCTGATCTACACATCGGGCACCACCGGGCTACCGAAGGGCGTGCTCGTCACCCATCGTGGCCTCGGGGCGCTGACCGACTACATCACCGAACACTATGGGGTCGATCGGAATTCGGTCGTCCTGCACGCGCACGCCCCGTCATTCGATGCGCACCTGCTCGAACTTCTCGCCTGCTTCGCGGCCGGCGCCCGCCTGGTGGTCGCGCCGACGTCGGTCGTCGCGGGCACCGCGCTGTCCAAGCTGATCGCCGACACCGGCGGCACGCACTTCCTCACCACCCCGGCGGTTCTCGCCACCCTGACGCCCACCGACCTACCCGGCCTGCAAGCCGTCGTGGTCGGCGGTGAAGCCTGCTCGGCAGAACTGGTGCGCGAATGGGCACCGCACGTCCGTCTGTTCAACGGCTACGGCCCTTCCGAAACCACTGTCATGGCAACACAAACCGAGGCCATGGCACCCGACGAACCGATCACCATCGGTGCGGCATTACCGGGAGTGCTTGCGGTGGTGTTCGATTCGCGTCTGGTGCAGGTTCCGCCCGGCGCCAGGGGAGAGCTGTACTTGGGCGGTCTCGGTGTCGCGGACGGCTACCTGCGCAATCCGGCAGGCACCGCCGTCCGATTCATCGCCGACCCGTTCGGTATCGGGCGACGGCTCTATCGCACCGGCGATCTGGTCAGCGCCGGTCCGGACGGCGCGTTCGAATTCCTCGGCCGGGTGGACGGTCAGGTCGAAGTACGCGGTCGCCGCATCGAACCGGCGGAGGTCGAGTCGGCTCTGCTCGCGGAGCCGGGGATCGCGCGCGCGGTGGTCACCGTCGCCGATGCCGGGCAGCCGGAGGCCCGCCTGGTCGGTTATGTGGTGGCAGCGGCCGGGATTCGCTTCGACGCCGCCGACACGGTGCGCAGACTGCGCGACACCTTGCCCGCGGCGCTGGTCCCGTCGGCGCTGATCGAACTCGACCGACTACCGGTGTCCGGCAACGGCAAACTCGATCGCGCCGCTTTACCTGCCCCGGTGGTCGCGCCGCGTCCCTATCGCGCTCCCGCGACCGCAACACAGCAGCTGGTCGCCGAGCACATCGGCAAGGCGACCGGGCAACCGCGCATCGGCCTGGACGACGACTTCTTCGAACTGGGCGGGAATTCCCTACTGGGCGTGACGGTCTCGGCCGAACTGGCCGCCGCGACGGACGTTCCGGTGACGGTGCGCTGGCTCTACACGACACCCACGGTCGAGGCGCTGGCCGACCGCATCACCGGCTACACGGGTGCGGACAGCACTGACGACGCCCTCGGCGTCCTACTCACCCTGCGCCGCAAGGGAACCCGCCCACCCCTGTTCTGCGTCCACTCCGCCGTCCCGCTGGCCTGGTGCTACGCCGGTCTGGCCCGATACGTCACCGACCGCCCGGTGTACGGCCTGCAAGCACCGAGCCTCACCGGTCCAGCCGGGGCGATCGGCACGATCGACGACCTCGCGGACAGCTACGTGGAGGCGATGATCCGCGTCCAGCCGGACGGCCCGTACCACCTGCTCGGCTGGTCCCTCGGCGGCCAGATCGCGCACGCGATCGCCGTCCGGCTGCGCGCCCGCGGCGCCTCGGTCGCCGCGCTGGCCATGCTGGACAGCGTCGTCTTCCCCGACGGCGCGGCCCCGCCGCCGGTGCCGCGGATGCGAGACCTGTTGACCCACTTGCTCGGTGACGAACCGGCCGACGCCGACACCCTGCCCGAGGTGACCGCCGCCGAGGCCGCCGCCGAATTGGCCGGCGCCGGTGCGTCGTTCGGCACCGGACTGTCGGCGGACCAGCTCGAACGCCTGCACCGCGGTTACGTCGACGGCGTCGCCCTCTCGCACGACTACCGCCCCGGCGTCTTCGACGGTGACCTGCTGTACTTTTCGGCCACCCGCGGCATGACCGAACTGTTCGGCGCCGACCTGTGGCGGCCCTTCGTCACCGGCGACCTCATCGAACACCCGGTGGCCGCCACCCACGCCCAGCTCACCAACCCGGCGGTCGTCGCCGTGATCGGCCCGATGCTGGCCAGGCACCTCGAGCGCATCGCCGTGCCGGTCACGGCCCGGACCGCGCCGTGACCGCCTCGACCGCACGCAGGCACCTCGGTACCCGCACCGGATTCGAGTGGTGCAACGTTTACGACGATCCAGGGGCGTGGTCGCGGCAGAATCCGCACGCGGCCGACCTGATTCGCTACCTCGGCGACTACCTGGTCCGCCCGCATCCGGAACTGGGTCGCGACGGACCGGTGTGTCCCTTTGTCCGCCATACGATCACGCACCGGAGCCTGTGGGTGGCCGTGGTGCCGGGCGGCGACGACCTGACCGCCGAAACCATGACCGCCGCGCTGGACGACGCCTTCGAGATCTACCGCGGCCTGCGCACCGAGGCGGACGCCCGAATGCTGGCCTCCGCCACCATTTTTCCCGGCCTCACCCGCCACGAGCTGATCGACTCCGTGCACCTGGCGGGCAAGACCGCGGTGGTGGAGCAGGGCCTGATGCTCGGCCAGTTCTATCCCGGCTGCGGCGTATCCGGCCTGTGGAACAAGGACTTCCGCCCGCTCGACGCCCCGCTGCCGATGCTGGTGATCCGGAAGATGATGAACACCGACTTCCCGTTCCTGGTGGGCCGAACGGAATGGTTGTACGCGTACCTGACCCAGGTCGCGCCCGATCTTCCGCGCCGCCTGCGCTGGTCGATAGCTGAGCGACTGCGAGTGACCGGCGTCACCGACGATGCCATCACCGACCTGCGCGTTCATTCGTTCGGCGAACACGCCCGGTGAATGCCGGGCGGCGCGGCGCCGCTGATGGATACTCGATGCCATGCGCCGGCTGATGCGATGCCTGGTTCCACTTCTCGCGGTTGCCGCCGCGGTCCTCCCGGCCACCACGGCCGCCGCCGATCCCGATTCCCGCATCCTGGATGTGCGGCCGCTCGGCGGGCGGGAAATGGAGGTCGTCGTGCACTCGGCGGCCATGGACAAGCCGATCACGCTGTGGATGTCGCATCCCGGCGCCGGTGCACCCGCGCTGTATCTGCTCAACGCGGTGGACGGCGGCGAGGACGGCGGGCCGTGGACCCGGCGCACCGACGTCGCGGAGTTCTTCGCGGACAAGAACGTCAACGTGATCGTGCCGATGGGCGGCCGCGCCAGCTACTACACCGACTGGCTGCGCGACGATCCGGCGCTCGGCCGCAATCAGTGGACCACCTTCCTGACCAAGGAACTGCCGCCGCTGCTGGAGACCAAGTTCGGCATGACCGGACGCAATGCCATTGCGGGACTGTCCATGTCGGCCACCTCGGCGTTGAACCTCGCGGCCGGCGCACCCGGCCTCTATCAGGCGGTCGGCGCCTACAGCGGCTGCCCGCGCACCAGTGATCCGGTGGCGCAGGCGCTGGTCGCGTCGCAACTCGGCGTGTTCGGCGCGAACCCGGCCAACATGTGGGGCGCGCCGGACAATCCGGCCTGGGCCGCGAACGACCCGATGGTGCAGGCCGAACGGCTGCGCGGGCTGGCGCTGTATGTCTCGTCGGGCACCGGCGCGCCGGGCGAGCACGACAACATCGCCGATCAGGGCATCGACGGCAACCCGGCCCGGCTGGCCGACCGAGTGCTGGTCGGCGGTGTGATGGAGACGTTCGTCGGCAGCTGCACCCGGCCGTTCGTGGACCGGCTGCACGCGCTCGGCATTCCGGTCACCGCGAACCTGCGCCCGGCCGGCACGCATGCCTGGACCTACTGGCAGGACGACGTGCACCAGTCCTGGCCGCTGTTCGCCGCCGCGATCGGCGCCTGAGGGCGCTCGCCCGGAAAATGTCGGTGCCCGGGTCGACAATTTGGCCATGGCATATGACGAGGAACTCGCCGACCGAATCCGGCTGCACATCAAACCCGGGCCGGAGCTGTCCGAGCGGAAGATGTTCGGCGGACTCGCCTTCCTGATCGGCGGCAATATGGCCGTGGCCGCCAGCAGACAGGGCGGGCTGCTGGTCCGGGTCGATCCGCAGGACGCCGATGAACTCCTGGAGCTCGACTTCGTGGAGTCCATGGTGATGGGTGGTCGAGACGTGACGGGTTGGCTACGGGTCACCCCCGACGCGGCCGACGACGACGCGGTGCTGCGCGAGTGGGTCGACCGTGGCGTCGGCTACGCGCGGTCGCTGCCGCCGAAAAAGCTGTCGCCGAGAAAGCAGAAGTAGCCCGCGCGGGTCAGCCGCGAACCTGCCTGCGGTAGGTGACGCGGTCGAACTCGCGGCCGTACTCGTCCACCGCGGTCACATCCATCTCGCTGGCGAAGATCCCGGGGCGGACGTCCACGCGCAGGAACGAATAGTTGCGGAACCGCACCCGCGACCACGGGGCCGCCTCGTCCTGCTTGTTGCCGCCGGAACCCCAGACGTAACTGTTGGGCACCGTGGTGTCCGGTAATTCGTTGCCGCGGTAGGACTCCCGCGAACCCGGCTGGAAGTCGTAGCGGGGCCGACCACCGCCGCCGACCGTGTAGTAGACGGTGCCGTCGGTCTCCGGATAGACCACCGAATTGTCGCCGGCCACCTTCGTCGCGGCGTTGCCGCGGATCGGGTCGGTGCGCTCGAACACGTGATTGTGTCCTTGCAGCACCAGATCCACCTGGTAGCGGTCGAACAGCGCCACCCAGGCATCGCGTACGCCGCCGTCGCTGGCATGCGCGTCGGTCGTCGAGTAGGCGCAGTGGTGGAAGAAGCAGACCAGGAAGTCGATGCCGGGGTCGGCCCGGTAGGCCGCCAGCGTGCGCTCCACCCAATTCGTCTGTGCCCCTCCGGAATACCCGGTGTTGGCGCGGATCTCGTAGGAGACGTCGTTGGCGTCGAGGGAGAGCACCGCGACATTGCCGTAGGTGAACGAATACGCCGACGGGCAGCCGGCCGGGCCGTTGCCGGGGAAGTCGAGTCGCGCCGCGTGCCCGCCGTAGCCGAGGGCGCCGTAGGTCGCCTCCATGTCGTGGTTGCCGGTCGCGAACATCCACGGCGTCTGTGCGGCGCTCGCCTCGATGGCGCCGAAGTAGACGTCCCACACGTACGGGTTGAATTTGTCGAAGCCGTCCGGGAGTTTCCCGCCGTGCGCGACGAATTGGGCAGGCTTGCCCGCGCCGGACGGGTCGGCGTAGGCGATGTCGCCGGCCAGGATGTGGAAATCCGGTCTGGCCGCGGCGATTTGGCGCAGCACGTTGGTCGCGTGCGGCGCGTTCGGGTCGTTGTCCGCCTTGTAGTACTTGTCGTCGTAGTCGCCGGGCGCGACACCCGAGGGCAGCGCCGGTGTTTCGTCGGTGCCCTGATCGCCCATCATGGTGAAGCGGAACGGCACGATGGCGGCGCGCGCGGTGGGCATCGCGGTGGCGGCGGCGCGGATGTCGCCGGTGAACCCGTCGGCGGTGCGCCAGCGATAGAAATGCGGCACCCGGCCGGGCAGCCCGTCCACCGGCGCGTGCGCGTAGAACTGTTCGGCCGCAAGCACTCCGCCGTCGCTGGTCGGCAGCTGGGTGAGCAGGTTGCGCACCTCGGCCTCCACCGTCGCGCCGAGCGCGGGCGTCGGGCCGTGGTCGAGGAACACCTTGGTGCCCGCGGGCTGCCTGGACAGTTGCGCGGCGAAGCGGAGCTGGCTGGTCGAGTCCGGACCGAAGCCGACGTGGCGGCCGCCGACGGCGAGCTGCGCCTCCTCGGCGTAGGCGCGCTTACCGAACGGCGACGTGCCGACCGCCGCCACGGCTGCGGCCGCCGCGGCGCCGCGCAGGATATTGCGGCGCGACACCGAATGCCGCCGTAGATAGTCGCGATGCCATTCGTGCTGCTCGGCCATGGTCATCTCGGCGGAGCGCCCGCCCGGGATTCCGGTTTCCGGAATGTCGCCTGCGGGATTCAGCGGATTCGACGCCATACCGACCGATGCTGCGCCGGTCGAGGCCGCTCGGCAACTCGACACTGCGGGCCGCGTGCGAACACTCGGTGAACTCTGTCGTCCCGGCCACCCCGGCCAGGCGAAATTCGCCTATTCCCGCGCCCTACCGCACCCCGATATGCTCCCGCGATGACGCCATTCACTCGCGGAACCGCCGTCGCGATCTTGCTCGGCGCGGCCCTCTGCACGGGCATCCCCGCCAACGCCACCCCCGGCACTGACATCACCGCCGTCACCCTCGCCCAAGCCCAGATCCCCGCCGGACTCCTCCCCTTCGTCGCCGGCACCGACCTCGTCGTCCGCGAAATCACCATCGCCCCCGGCGGTTCCACCGGCTGGCACTACCACGACGGCCCCGTCTTCGGCATCATCCGGGCCGGCACCCTCACCCACCCCGGCCCCGACTGCGTCGCCCCCGTCTTCCACACCGGCGATTTCATCTACGAACCCGAAGGCGACTGGAACACCCACATCGGCCGCAACCTAGGCCCCGACCCCCTCATCCTCGACGTCGTCTACGCCCCACCCACCACCAAACCCCTCTTCCAAGACGCCCCCGCCCCACCCTGCGCATAGCCGGTTTCGCGCCGATATCGTGACGGTGAAAGCCCTGGTCGACGCCGGTCGGAAAAACTTTCGAGAATTTCGGTGAGATAGGTCGATGCGGCGCGGGCGGCTCCGACCAGAGGGTGACAGCAAGTCACACACCATCGGCAAGGAGCCCATCATGTCCGTCAACACCTACTTCTGGTTCGACAACGCGGCCGAAGAAGCCGCCACCCTGTACGCGGCAGTGGTCCCCAATTCGCGGATCACCGACATCTCCCGCAATTCGGACGGGGCGGCGTTCGTCGTCTCGCTCGACCTCGACGGCCACGCGGTCACCCTGATGAACGGCGGGCCGGGCCACGCGTTGACCGACTCGGCCTCGTTGCAGGTCGTCGTCGAGACGCAGGAGGAGGTCGACCGGCTCTGGGACGCGCTCACCGACGGCGGCGGCGAGGGCGGCCCGTGCGGCTGGCTGACCGACCGCTTCGGCCTGGCCTGGCAGATCGTGCCCGCGGCCCTGCAAACCCTGATGAGCAGCGACGATCCGGCCAAGACCATCGCCGTCGGCACCGCGCTGCGCGGCATGTCCAAGCTCGACATCAAGACCCTCCAGGACGCCTACGACAACGCCTGACCAGGTTAAAGTCGACCCTGTGCAGCAGTTCGAAGCGATCATCGAGGCCGGCGCGGGCGGCGGCGCCTACGTCGCCGTGCCGGGCGAGGTGGTCGCGGCGCTGGGCGGCGGCGGCCGCATCCCGGTCGCCGCGGCCTTCGACGGCGTCGAGTACCGCGGCTCGATCGCGGACATGGGGTCCGGCCCCTGCCTCGGCGTGCTCGAGGCGATCCGCACCGAGCTGGGCAAGCAGCCCGGCGACCGGGTCGTGGTGACCGTCGCGCGCGACGACGCCGAACGCACCATCGAGATCCCCGACGACCTGGCGGCGGCGTTGAGCACCGCCGGTCTAGCGGCCACCTTCGACGAACTGTCCTATTCGCGCCGCCGCGAACACGTCACGGCGGTCACCGAAGCCAAGCGCGCGGAGACGCGCGCCCGGCGGATCACCAAGGTGGTCGAGTCGCTGAGCTGATCCGCTACAGCGCCCGAGGGTCTATATCGGCGAACGTATCGACCCAACGATGCGGTGGCCGTGGCGGATTGGGCTCACCGGGCCGGGCGAGCCCGATCGCCTGCCACCCCGCCGCGACCGCCGCATCGACCTCGTCCGGATGATCGGACAGGAACAGGATGCGCTCCCCGGCCACCCCGATCGCACTCGCGATCTTCTCGTACGACGACGGCTCCCGCTTGCCTCCCGCCGTGGACAGATCGAAATGCCCGCTGATCAGCGAGGCCAATTCGCCGCCCCGCGCGAACGCGAACCAATCCTGTTGGTTACGTACAGATCCCGACGAATACACGTACAGCGCAAGCCCATCCGCGTGCCATGCCCGCAGCGCGGGCGGCACGTCGGCGAAGAACTCCCCGTGCAGCGCACCGTTGCGGAACCCCTCCGCGCAGATCAGCCCCTGCGCCGCTTTCAGCGACTCCGCCTTGACGTCGGTATCGAGCCACTCCCGCAGGATCTCCGCGACCTCGTCGGTATCGGCGTCCGGCCGCCCAGCCTGCGCCCGCACCGCGGCAAGGATGGGTTCCGCCGCGCCCGTGCGGTTTTCGGCCAGCCAGGCCGGAAGCCGTTCCCGCGTATAGCCGTACAGGTCCTCCCGCACCGAACTGGTCGGGCTGGTGGTCCCTTCGATGTCGAGGACGACCGTGGTGATCACGAGCTGGTGAGCAATTCGTCGAGGGTCGGGAACCCTTCGCTGATCCGGTCACCGCTGAAATCGCCCACCCAGCCGTCCTCTTCCTCGAAGAACCGGATGGCGATGAAGTCGGGCCGGCTGCCCATGTCGAACCAGTGCAGCGTGCCCGCGGGCACCGAGAGCAGATCGCCGCCCTCGCAGACGACGGCCAGCACCTCGTGCCCGAGATGCAGGTAGAAGCAGCCGCGCCCGGCGGCGAAGTAGCGCACCTCGTCCTCGGCGTGCCGGTGCTCGTTGAGGAACTTCGCCCGCGCCCCCTCGGCGGTCTTCGGCCACTCCGGGTCGGCGTCGTCCGGATGGATGCGGGCGATATCGATGTGCTTGTAGCGCCCGGACTCGTTCAGCTCGGCCACCTGATCGCGGTAGTGCGCGAGCAGCTCGTCGGAGGGGACGGCCGTGGCATTGTCCACCACCGGCCAGCGGCCGAAAGTGATACCGTGCCCGGCCAATTCGGTGCCGATCACCGCGTCGTCGGTGGTCCGCACGCGCACGTCGGCCGCGTTGTCGGCGGCCATCACCTGAAGCAGGGTCATATCAGTCCAATCTCGAGAGTCTCGTCGCGCGCGCCGAAGGCGTTCAGCCGCCCGGTGCGGGACACCAGCTCGCACAGGGCCTCCAGGCATTCGGCGCGATCGCGCGCCTGGGAAATATTGTCCCCCCACGCGGTGATCCCATGGCCCGTGATGAACAGGATCGGCGGCGCGGCAGGATGTTCGGCCAGATAGCGCTCGATATCGGCGCCGATGCGCGGTACGTCCGCCCAGTTGGGGAAGACCGGGATGTCGATGACCGCGGGCTCGGTGCCGCCGAGGCCCTTGATCAGCTCGTAGTCGGTGATGCGCAGGGTGGTCACCGCGTCGGACGCGCCGACCCGGGTCGCCAGCGCGGTCGCGAACGGCGGATGGATGTGCACGACCGCCTGCGCTGACGTGGTGCGGTACGCCGCGGTGTGAATCGTGGTCTCCGCCGAGGGTTTCCGGCTGCCTGCCGTCGGCGTCGAATCCGCCACCAGGACGGTCACCATGTCGTGTTCGGTGAGTTCGCCTTTGGACAAACCACTTCCGGTGATCACCGCGGTCTCGCCGGTGCGCACCGAGATATTGCCGGCGGTGCCCGGCATCCACCCGCGCTGGTACAAGCCGCGCGCGATATCGGCAATCACCTTGCCGGGCCGGGGATCCCCCGGGGTCGATGCCGAATCGCCCGCAGCGCTGTGCACCACACCGAGCTCGGTGACTACCGCCGTCACCAAATCGCCTGGCGTCACATCGAAAGCCGGATTGAACACCTCGGTACCGTCGGGAGCCGTTGCGACACCGCCGAATCCGATCACCTCGGCGGCGGCCCGCTCCTCCACCACGATGTCGCGCCCGGTCGCCATGTTCGGATCGCGCGTCGACTCCGGCGCCACCACGATGAACGGAATGCCGTGATGCCGCGCCGCGAGCGCCAGCGCGTAGGTGCCGATCTTGTTCGCCACATCGCCGTTCACGGTCACCCGGTCCGCGCCGACCAGCACGCAATCGACCTGCCCGGTCGCCATCGCCCAGGCCGCCGCGGAATCGATGGTCAGCCGATGCGGGATGCCCGCCTCGGCCAGCTCCCAGGTGGTGAGCCGCGCGCCTTGCAGCAGTGGCCGGGTCTCGTCGACCAGGACGTTCTCGATCGCGCCACGCTCGGACAGCACCCGCAGCGCGCCGATCGCGGTGCCGAACGCACTTGTCGCGAGCCGTCCGGTGTTGCAATGGGTGAGTACCCGCAGCGGCCGGTCCGGGCAGAGGCGCTGGACCAGATCGGCGGCGTGTGTCGCGGCGGCCCGGTTCACCCGGCCGTCCTCGGCGAGCATGTCCAGGGTTTCGGCGAGCACGGCGTCCGCGCCCTCTGCGAGCTTGGTCCGCACCCGCTGCACCGCCCACGCGAGATTCACCGCGGTCGGCCGGGCGGCCGCAATGCGATCGGCGTCGGCTTGCACCCGATCCTCGTCTACCACGCCGTCCACCGTGTGCGCGGCCGTGGCGATGACCACGCCGAACG
Source organism: Nocardia colli (assembly GCF_008704205.1). Lineage (GTDB taxonomy): Bacteria > Actinomycetota > Actinomycetes > Mycobacteriales > Mycobacteriaceae > Nocardia > Nocardia colli. The sequence continues at coordinate 646,498 of NZ_VXLC01000004.1, forward strand.
CCCCCGCGATGCCGATGGCCGGCGCGCCGCGGATGGCCAGCACCCGGATGGCGTCGATGACCGCGTCGACCGTGCCGAGCCGCAGTTCGCGGACCTCGTGCGGCAGCCCGCGCTGGTCGATGGTGACCAGCGCACCGTCGTCCCAGATCAGGGAACTGTCGTCCATCAGGCGCATCCTTTATCGCGTGGAGCCGTGTTGTGCCTGGTCAACGGTATCGGACCGGAGCGGCCCGGAGAAAGTCGGCCGAACGCCCCGGCTACCCGGCGGCGGCCTGGGCGCGCAGCTTCGCGGCCCGTTCGCGCGGGTCGTAATCCGGGCCGACCCCCTCGATCAGCAGCAGATCCCCGTCGATGTGGTCCGTGCGCAGGTGGAGGATCGCCTGGTACGCGGCGGACTGATACCACGCCCGCGCGGTGTCCAGGTCGGGGAATTCGAGCAGCACCATGCTGCCCGGCCAGTCGCCCTCCACGATCTCGGCGGGCGGTCCGTGGATGACGAAGCGGCCGTGAAACGGATCCAAGGTGTCCTGGATGCGCTCCAGGTATTCCAGGATGTCGGCGTGCGGCCTGCGGGCGCGCAGGTGGGCGAAGCCAAAGGCGGTCATCAGCGGTTCCCTTGTTCGGCGGCGTCGCCGAGGCGCGACCCCGATCCGAACGTAGGCCGCCTGCCGAGGCGGGACAATTACCTCGGAGGTAAGGGCGTATCCGCTTATTCCGCAACGAATTCCGCCTCCCGCTCCACCGCCTCGATGGTGCCGGCCGGCACGCGGATCGGGCCGGGGGAGTAGGTGATCGCGCGCAGCGTGCCGGTGTAGCGGAAGGCGCCGCGCCGTTCCCGCAGGTCCCACGCGACCGGTCCGCGGGCATCGACCCCGACGGAAATGCCGGTCCACGGCGACATCCCGACCAACTGCACCTGATCGCGGAGTTCGGCGACCCGGGTGCCGTCGACCTCGATGCCGAAATCCCAGCGCAGGCGCGGACGGACCGTCGCGGACACCGAGATCCGCCGGGTGCCCGGCGCGAGCGGGCCGGTGGACACCGAGTCGTATCTGCCGTAGCTGTTCACGCCGAAGGTCAGCCAGCCGTCTTCGAGGTAGAGCAGGTAGCCGCCGAGCGGATCACCGTGTGCGACAAGGACTCCCTCGTCGCCGGGCCGATAATTGTGCAGCTCCGCGGTGATGGTGAAGTCCCGGTAGGCGATCAGCCGCTGCGAGCGGTAGCGCTCCAACGTGGGGGTGCCCGGCAGCAGTCGCAGCGGCTCGCTGAAGCGCCGCTCCTCGGGTCGCCTGCGGGCCAGGTCCTGCCGGGTGAGTAGCGGGAAAACGGTGTTCGCCCAGGCTGATTCGTCCCAGGCGGCGGCCAGCTCGGCCGCCTTGTCCGGAAACTGCGCCGAAAGGTCGTGCAACTCGGTCGGATCGGTGCGCACGTCGAACAGCTGCCAGTTCGGCGCGTCCACGTCGGCGCCGCGTTCGTGCAGGGACAACAGCTTCCAGCCGTCGCGATAGAAGCCGCGATGCCCGGTCATCTCCGAGTACTGCTCGGTGTGCGTCGTGCGCGCCTGCGGGTCCCGCAGCAGCTCGGCCGCCGAGACACCGTCGAAGTCCTTGGCCGGCAAGCCGTTACGCACACTCGGCCGTTGTAGACCGGCCAGCTCCAGCAGGGTCGGCGCGAGATCGGTGACGTAGGCGTACTCGTGGCGAATGCCGTTGTCCTCGCCGTTGCGCGGCAAGCCCTTCGGCCACGAGACGAGCAACGGCACGCGCACCCCGCCGGCGAAGGTCTGTCCCTTGTAGAAGCGGAACGGCGTATTCGACGCCTGCCCCCACCCGCGCGGATAGTGCACGCCGAGCTGCGCGGTCCCGATCAGCTCCTCGTCGAGCGGGACGTCGCCGACCCAGTCCGGATCGTCGATGTGCGCGAATTCGGCGAAGTAGGTGCGGGTTCCCTCCGGTCCGCCCTCGGCGGTGCCGCCGTTGTCGGAGGTGAACACCACGATGGTGTTGTCGAGTTCGCCGAACTGTTCGAGGGTGTCGAGGATGCGGCCGAGGCTCTGGTCGATGCTGTCGACCATGCCCGCGTACACCTCCATGTACCGGGCGAACCGGCGCTGCTCCGCCGCGCTGAGCGAATCCCATTCCGCCGCTTCGTAACCGGGTTCGGTGTTGCGCGGCTTCTGCTCGGTGCCCGGCGGGAACAGGCCCTGCGCGAGCTGTGCGGCGAACCTGTTCTGCCGCAACTTGTCCCAGCCCTCGGCGTAGCGGCCGCGATACTTCGCCAGGTCGTCCGGCTTGGCCTGCAACGGGCCGTGCATGGCGACGTGCGCGAAGTAGAGGAAGAACGGCTTGGCCGAATCGTGCGCGCGCAGATCCTTGATGTAGGAGATCGCCTTGTCGGTCAGATCGTCGGTGAGGTAGTAGCCCTCCGGGTACTCCTCGACGTCCACCACGGAGCTGTCCGACACCAGCTGATTCGGGTAGTAGAAGGAGTTGAGGCCCTCCAGCGAGCCGTAGTAGCGATCGAAACCGCGCTGGGTCGGCCACGAATCCCGGTGCGCCGCCGGGTTCATCGTGGCGTCGCGGACCAGATGCCACTTGCCGACCGCGTAGGTCGCGTAACCGTTCGCGCGCAAGATCTCCGGCAGTGTCAGCACATCGTCGGCGAGTTCCAGGCGCAGGCCGGGATATCCGGGATCGGCATTGGCGACGAAACCGAAACCCGCACGGTGGGAGTTGATTCCGGTCAGCAGCGCGGCCCGCGACGGCGAGCACAGCGGGGTGGTGTGGTAGTTGGTCAGCCGGACACCGCGCGCCGCAAGGCGATCCAGGGTCGGCGTGTCGATTTCGGAGCCGAACGGCCCGATGTCGCTGTATCCCATGTCGTCGACCAGCACCACGATGATGTTCGGTGCGTCGGCCGGCGCGGTCGGCGGGTAGGTCCACTCGGGGGTCGAATCGGCGGTGGTGCGGCCGATGGTGCCGGCAAACGACTCGTAACCGCGCGCATGGGAGGGAACAGGCATTGTTTCAGTAAACGTCGGACGCCGCCCGGCGCACCAGCGTTCGGCGCACGGTGCGCGGAACGCGGCGCACCGGCCACAGCCGCGGCCGCCGGTTCGACAGTGAACCGGCGGCGCGCGGTGCAGATCAGTTAGTTCTGGCCCATCCGGCGCTGATCGGCGTTACGCCGATCGTCGTCCGACTGGCGCTGGTTCGGCATGCGCTGGCCGTCCGAGGGTGCGCCGGGGCGGTTCATGCCCTGGTTCTGGTTTTGATCCTGGCGCTGCTGTTGCTGCTGCCGATCCATCTGCCTCGGCATTTTCTTAGGCGTTTTCTTCGACTTTTCAGCCATCTCCACTCGGTCCTTTCCGGGGATTGTTATTCGCCTAACGACACTCACGATAGCGAGCATCTACCAATTCCGGAAGGGAAAGTGAAAAAAGGCTGTCGCATCGGCGATCCGGGTTGTTTCCGCAGGTAGAAGCGATATTAACCGGTTAAGGCTTGCGTGCTTCGATTAGAAATCTGGTCGAGTGGGCGACGAATGGACCATTTTCCTCGATCTCGTCATGCATCGACCGGAGCTTGTCCTGGTATCGGTCCACGGTGAAGTCCGGGACCATCCACGGCACCTTCCGCAGGAAGTACACGACCGCGCCGATATCGCCGAACTCGACGCGCAAGCGTTCGTAGCGCAGATCGACGATTTCCAGTCCGGCGGCGATTGCCGCGGCCCGGTCGTCATCCGGATTGCGGCGCTTACGAATTTCCTCCGGCTGCGCGCCGATGAAATACTCGACGAGTTCGAAAACACTTGCATCGCCGACATGTTGCGCCAAATAGGTGCCGGACGGCCGCAATACCCTGGCGATCTCGGACCACCACACGGTGACCGGATGCCGGCTGCTCACCAGATCAAAGGCATTGTCCCCGAAGGGCAACGGCGGTTCGTCCGGATCGGCGACCAGCGCCACGCCCAGCGGATGTAACAGCTGGGTGGCCTTGTCGATGTTCGGCGGCCACGACTCGGTCGCCACCATCAGCGGCGGCAGGTTCCCGGCGCCGGCCAGCACCTCGCCGCCGCCGGTCTGAATGTCCAGTGCCGCAGCGACTTTCCCCAGCCGCTCACCCAGCACCCGTTGATAGCCCCAGGAGGGCCGCTGCTCGCTGGCCCGCCCGTCGAGCCACCCGAAATCCCAACCGGCCACCGAGACCGCGCCGGCCTCCGCCACCAGATCCTCATAGCTGCGTCCCATGCCCCGATTGTTGCCGAGCGGTTGCCGCCGGGGCAACCGGGTTTCTACCTGGGCAGCGGCAGGAACTCGACGGACGCGCCGTCGGCGGCCTCGGCGGGGACGATGACCAGCCCGTCGCGGTCGACCAGGCCGCCGAGGTGTGCGGTGCGGATGTTCGGGTCGCCGAGCCAGCCGCCCTGCGGGGCGAAGCGGGCGGGGACGATGCGGGCGACCGGGCCGGAGATCTCGGCGGCGTTGTGCAGCGGGCCGAGCAGCGGGCGGCGGGCGACGCCGCCGGTGCGGCCCGCGACGAGGGCGGGGGCCAGCGCCATCAGGGTGGCCACCGCGGCGAACGGATTGCCGGGCAGCCCGAGAACCGTAGTGCCCGTGGTCAGTTCGGCGACGAGGGTGGAGCCGCCCGGCCGTAGTCGTAGTCGGTGCACCAGTATTCGCGCCTGCGTGCGGTCGACCGCGGCGCGCAGCTGATCGGCCGCGCCGCTGCCGGTCGCGCCGACGATCACCAGCAGGTCGCAGCCGGGCGCCTCGCCGAGCACCTCGTCGAAACCGTTCGGGGTGTCGCGCAGATGCACCCGGTCGGCGGTGTGAATCCCGTACCAGGACAGCAGATCCGGCAGGATCGGCCCGATCGAGTCGCGGGTCTGGCCCGCGTGCAGCGGGCCGTCGCTGCGGATCTCGTCGCCGGTCATCACGATCCTGGCCCGGACCGGCCCGCGCACCGGCGCCGCGGTCACCTCGACGCTCGCCGCCGCGGAGATCAACGCGGCGGTGACCGGAGTGCCTTGCGGCGCAACGAGATCCCCGGGCTGCCGGTCCTCGCCGCGGCGGCGGACGTCGTCGCGGACCGGGGTGTCCGGTAGTCGATGCAGGCGGTCATCGGCTGCCACCTCGACGAATTCGTCGCGAACCACGCTGGTGGTGCCGTCCGGCACATGCGCGCCGGTGGCGATGCGCACCGCCTCGCCGGACAGCAGCCCGACCGGGCGGTGACCGCCGGCGAAACCGATATCGCGGCGCAACCGCCACGGTCCCTCGCCCGCCACCGCGTAGCCGTCCATCGCGGAGACATCGAAGCGCGGTAGCGGCCCGACGGCGGTCAACGGCGCCGCGAGCGCCGCACCGGGCACCGAACGCAGATCGGCGGCGTAGCTGGTGAGCCGGGAGAGATTGTCGCGCAGAACTTTCCGTGCCTCGTCGAGCGCGAGCGCGGGGGCCGGTCCGGCGACCGACGCGCGGGCCAGCCGTACTTCTTCCTCGGTGTCGCAGTCGGCGATACCGGGCAGCGCGATGATCGCCGAGTCGGCCGGGATCAGCGCCTTCATCGGCTGATTGATCAGCGAATCCAGCCGATCGAGCGCGGCCAGCAGCGCGGTGCGCCGCCACACCCCGATCAGATACTGCGGCCGCCCCGACTCGTCCGCGGCGAACACCGCGTCGGCCCCGGATTCGCAGGTGTGCCTGATCAATTCGGTGATCGACCAGGGAGACAGGAACGGCAGATCGGCCGCGAGCACCACCACCAGCGGCGCCGTCGAGCCGAGGGTGTGCAGGCCGGCCCCGATCGCCGCCACCGGACCGGAGCCCGGCGGCACCTCGCGGGTCTGTTTGATCTCCGGCGCCAGCTCGGGCCGATGCGGGCCGACCACGACCGTGTGCGCGCACTTGGCGACGGCGGCCAGGGCGGCGTCGAGCATGGAGCGGCCGCCGATGACGATCGCGGGTTTGTCCACCCCGCCCATCCGGCTGGCCCGCCCACCGGCGAGCACGATCGCGTCGGCAGCGGTCACCGAGTACGGCCTCGAGCTAGGTACAACATGGCGGACATGCTAATTCGTCGCCGCCCCGAACCCGGGAGGCGGACGGCTCAGACGGTCGAGCAGTCGCGCACCGGCCGGAGCAGGCCGAACTCGTTGGTCTCCGGATCGGCCATGGCCAGGCTCGTCGCCGGGTGCTGGCCGGCGCGCTCGATCGAGGTGGCGCCGGCCGCGCGCAGCCGGTCCAGCTCGACGGACTGTTCGTCGAACGAGGCCAGATTCAGCCGCAGCAGATTGCGGCCCGACTTGACCTCGGGCGTGCGCACGAACTCCAGCCACGAGCCGAGCCCGGTCGCCGAGCGCAGCCCGGCCACCTGCTCGCCGCCGTGCGTGACCGGCCAGCCGGACGCGGCGGCCCAGAATTCGGCCAGCCGCAGCGGATCCCGGGTGTCCATCACGATGGCCGCGACCGCGCCGGTGTCCACGTACTCCTCGCGCGGCTCCAGCACACAGAACTCGTTGCCCTCGGGATCGGCGAGCACCACCCACGGCACCGCGCCCTGCCCGATGTCGACGCGGCGGGCACCGAGCGACAGCGCGCGATCCACCTGCACCCGCTGATGGTCGATCGAGCGGCTGGCAAGATCCAGGTGAATCCGGTTCTTGCCGTGCTTGGCCCGCGCGGCAGGCAGGAACGCCAGGGCGACTTCGGCGCCGTCGGGATCGGGCGCCGCCACATCTACTTCCTCGGGGCGATCGATGGTCACGCCCCAACCGAGCAGCTCGGCCCAGAAGTCCGCGATGAACCGCGGCCGGTCTGCATCGAACACGACACACGCCAGGCGGGTGGACATGGTTCAACGGTAACCGGCGCGCGGCCCGGCGGGTGCGCGTTTACGGAAACGGAAAACGCGCCGCGCGCAGGTTCACTCGCCCCTCGTTGATCGGCACGCCCTCGGTCGCGAGCAGCCGCAGCTGCCGGTCGGCCAGGTGCGCGGCCGGCTTGCCGCCCGCGCCGATCACCCGGTGCCAGGGCAGGTCGGCGGCGTCGGTGCGCATGATCCAGCCGACCGTGCGCGGGGTGGACAGTCCGGCGGCCGCGGCGATGTCGCCGTAGGTCGCCACCTTGCCGGGCGGGATCGACGCGACCAGGGCCCGGACCCGCTCGACCTGATCGTCTGTGGTCGGCACCTGGTCAGAGTACCGATCGGAGCAGCGCGGCGGTGTCGGCCGGAAGCGCTTGCGGGATCATGTGATCGCACTCCCATTCGTGCACGGTGAGGCGATCACCCAGGTGCTCGGCGAGCGCGGCGCGGAACGCCGGTGTGACGAACGGCGGCTGCACCTTCAGCGCCTGCACCAGCACCGTCGGCAGGTCCGGCGGCGGCAGCACGAACGGCCGGGCCAGCTGACCCCAGTACGAGGTGATCGCGGCCAGGCTCATCCGCCAGGCGAAGCGGCCCTGCGCGGTCGGCACCAGATGCTCGGTGAGCTCCGCGTCCAGGATCTCCGGCGCGACCTCGCCCCAGGCCGAGCCGAGCTTGTCCGCGCGCGCCCGGGCGACGGATTCGTAGTCCGGCTCGGCCAGCAGCGAATCGGCGACCTCGCCGACCAGCTCGGGCTCGAGCCCGAGCGCCGGATCCAGCAGCACCAGCTGCCGGACCAGGTCCGGGCGGCGCCGGGCGAGATATAACGCACACGCGCCGCCGAACGAGTGCCCGACCACGGTCACCGGTTCGGTGGTCTCGGCGGTGAGCAGTTCGATCAGATCGTCGACGACGGCCTCGAAGGTCCACGGCGGCAACGTGCTCGACCGCCCGTGTCCACGCAGGTCAGGTGCGATGATCCGGACGCCTGGGAGATGGTTGGCGGCCAGGTCTTCCCAGCGTTTGCCGTGGCCGGTCACGCCGTGCAGGACCAGCACCGCCGGTCCGGTGGCAGGGCCGAATCGATAGACATTCAGAGCAGACACCGGTCCATTCTGACCGGTGCGGGCACACGCTGTTGGGCGAGTCGCGCGAGGGGGCCGTCGGCGTGTCGGTCGTGTCTGTTGCAATAGCCCGCGTGGTGCGATCGGATAGCGCGGTGCGACTTGTTCGCCGGAACGTGGCGGCACCCCGGCCGCGCGGCTGGGGCGCCGACGTTCGCGCGCTGTTCGACGCCGCGGCCGCGGCGGGGCCGACGCGCCCGGGCTGGCGGCCCTGGCAGGTGCTCGGCGGACCAGGCACGGGCAAGACGGCCCTGCTCGTCGATCTCGCCGCCGAGCGCATCGCGGCGGGTGACGATCCCGAATCCGTACTGGTCCTTGCCCATTCGAAGCAGGCGGCCAGTGCCGCTCGCGACGCCATCACCGCCCGGCTGAGCTCACCCACCCCGTCGGCTTCGCCTCCTGCCGTCCCCTTGCCCGGCCCCGACGCCGAGGGCGGCGTACCCGGCGCGACCAGGGAACCGCTGGCCCGCACCCTGCACTCCTACGCCTTCTCGGTGCTGCGCAGGCACGCGACCGCGCACGGCAACCCGCCGCCGCGTTTGCTGACCGGTGCCGAGCAGGATGCGGTGCTGCGCGAAATGCTGCGCGGCGACCTGACCGACATCGCGGCGGGCGCGGACGCCCTCTGGCCGGAACGCCTGCAACCCGCGCTGGCGCTCGGCGGGTTCGCCGAACAGTTGCGCGACCTGATGCTGCGCGCCACCGAACGCGGGCTCGGGCCGGAGGATCTGGTGCACCTCGGCCGCGAGCACGGTAAACCGGAGTGGGTGGCGGCGGGCAAGTTCGCGGTGCGGTACGAGCAGACGATGCTGCTGCGCTGGTCGGTCGGGGTCGAGGCGCCGGAGGCGACCGCGCCCGCGCTCGATGCCGCCGAGCTGATCGGCGCCGCGCTGGACGCGCTGGCCGGCGACGCTGAGCTGCTCGCCGCCGAACGGGCGCGGATTCGGTACCTGCTGGTCGATGACGCGCAGCATCTCGATCCGCAGGCCGCGATCCTGGTCCGGGCGATCGGGCACAGCGCGCACACCACGGTGATCGCCGGTGATCCCGATCAGGGAATCTTCGCCTTCCGCGGCGCGGACGCCCGGTTCGTCGCCGACCTGCCCGCGCCGGACGGGCAGCGAATCGTGTTGCGGGACAACCACCGAGCCGGTGGTCCGGTGCAGTTGGCGGTCGCGCGGGTCGCGGCCAAGTTGCCGGGCAGTGCGCCGCAACGCTTTTCGTTGCCGAAGCGGGCCGATCAACCGGTGGATGACGGCACCGAGGTCCGGGTGCGGGTGCTCGCCACACCGGCCAAGGAGGCGGCGCTCATTGCCGATCACTTGCGGCGGGCGCATTTGACCGGGGGAGTGCCGTGGTCGCGGATGGCGGTGATCGTTCGTTCGGTGCCGCTGTCGTTGCCGCCGCTGCGGCGGGCGCTGCTGGCGGCGGGGGTGCCGGTGCAGCAGCCCGCGCTGGATACGCCGTTGGCGCGGCGGCGGGGTGCGGCCTGGATGCTGCTGTCGCTGCGGGCGCTGCTTGCCGGGGAGAAGGGGGCGGCGTTCGAGCCGGAGGACGCGCTGGACCTGCTCGCGGGTCCGCTCGGCGGTGCGGATCAGATCACGCTGCGGCGGTTGCGGCGTGGTGTGCGGCGCAGCGTGCTGGAGTCCGAGCGGAGTCGGGCGCGGTCGGGCCGGGAGGTTCCGGAGAGCGAATATTCCGAGCGGGCGGCGGATGAGCCCGCTCGGGCGATCGAGAGCTCGGAACGGAGTTCGGGGCTGCCCGAGCCGTCCATCGGGAATCTCGAGCGGGCGGCCGATGACGCCGATTGGTATGGCGTGGAGCCGGAATGGACGCCGGAGGACTCGGAGTGGCGGGGTAGCGAGGCCGAGCAGAGCAGCGAGACCGATGCGGCTGCCGAAGAGAGCGGCGACTCGGCCGATATTGCCGGCGCTGCGGGGAAGACCGCCGCAGTCGGCTCCGAACCGGGTGCGGCCGATGCCGAGAAGCCCACTGAGAGTTCCGAAGAGAGCGGCGAGTCCGTCGAACTGCTGCACGGCATCGATCAATCCTCCGCGGAGGTGCTGCGGGATCTGCTGATCGGGGCCGGGGATCCGCGCATCCTGGATCGGCTGACCGATGTCGAAGCGGCGCCCCTGCGCCGAGTACTCGACGCGTTGGAACGGGCCCGCAAGGCGCGGCGACGCGGAGCGGGTCTGGAGGACGTGCTGTGGGCGCTGTGGACCGCGTCGCGACTGGAGCGGCGCTGGGTCGGGCAGTCCGAACGTGGTGGTGCGGTGGGTATGCAGGCCGATCGCGACCTCGACGCGGCCGTCGGATTGTTCGACGCCGCCGCGGGTTACGTGGACCGACTGCCGCGCGCGAGCATCGAAGGCTTCGTGGAATACCTGACGCAACAGGAGATTCCGAACGGTTCGGGGCCGCGCACCGCGCCCAAGGAAGCGGTCGCGCTGCTGAGCGCGCACGCGGCCGCGGGCCGGGAGTGGGACGTCGTCGCGGTCGCCGCTGTGCAGGAAGGGATTTGGCCGAACCCGCGGGCGCGCGGCACGCTGCTGAACACCGAGGACCTGGTGGACCTGACCGCCGGCGTCATCGACGGCGGCGAACAGGTGAGCCGCGCCGCGCCGATCCTCGCGGAGGAGCGCAGGCTGCTGCTGGTCGCGTGCAGTCGCGCTCGGCGTTCGCTGCTGGTCACCGCGGTGGAATCCGTTTCGGGAGAACGGGATCTGGTGCCCTCGCGCTTCCTCGCCGAGCTGCTCGGGCACGACGAGGACGGCGAACCCGGCGCCTTGCCGATCGCCGATCCGGGTCGCGCGCTCGTGATGCATTCGCTGGTGGCCGAATTGCGCGGCGCCGTCTGCGATCCCGAGTCCGACCCGGACCGCAGGCAGCGCGCCGCGCATCAGCTGGCCCGGCTGGCCCGGGCCGGCGTGCCCGGCACGCATCCCGACGACTGGTACGGCACCGCGGAATTGAGCTCGCAGCGGACGCTGTGGGAGGAGGACGACAGCGCGGTCGGCCTCTCGCCGTCCACCGTGGAGCTGCTGCGCACCTGCCCGCTGCGCTGGGCGCTGGAACGGCACGGCGGGACCGACGGCGACAACCCGCACGCGGTCAAGGGCAACCTGGTGCACACATTGGTGCAGGCGCTGGCCGGGCAGGTGCCCGAGGCGCAAGTGCGGGCCGCGCTCGACAAGGCCTGGCAGTCGGTCGATCCCGGGTCCGGCTGGCATTCCCGGCAGGAACTGCGCCGCACCGAGGCCATGCTGGAGACGTTCATGTCGTGGGTGCGCAACACCCGCGGCGAACTCACCCAGGCCGGCGTCGAGGTCCCGGTCGACTGCGTGCTGCCGCCGCGCACGGAAGACGAACGGGCCGTGCGGATCCGCGGCCGGGTGGACCGGCTGGAGCGGGACGCGCTGGGCCGCTTCGTGATCGTGGACGTGAAGACCGGCAAGTCACCGGTGACCAAGCAGGCGGCGGTCGATCACGCGCAGCTGGCGACGTATCAGGTGGCGGCGGCGATGGGTGCGCTCGACTCGGCCACCGAGGAGGCGCGCGAATCCGGTTCCGCCGACGGTGAATCGGACGAATCAGGTCCTGTCCAAGGCCGATTGGTCGCGCCGGGCGACGATCGGCCGGACGCGGACGAGCCGGTCACGGATGACGATGAACCCGGCGAACCGGAAGACGACGGATCGGGCTCAGACGCCGGCTGGTCGGACGCAGGCGAACAGGACCCGGGCGCAAGTGAACTCGGCGAGCCCGGCGGCGCTCGCCTGGTGTACGTCGCCAAGCCGAGCACCAAAGAGGGCGCCACCCAGCGCATGCAACCGCCGCTCGACCCCGAAGCCCTCGACAAGTGGCGCAACACCATTCACGACGCGGCCGCCGCCACCCAGGGCCCCAGCTACCTCGCCATGCGCAACGACGGCTGCCGCCACTGCCCGGTCTCCGGCAGCTGCCCCGTCCAGGACACCGGCAGGCAGGTGACCGACGAGTGAGCGACAAGCGTTTCCGCGTGCCGCTGCCGATCTGCGGACCCGAATGCCTGTGCTGCGGAGTCATTCCCGAGCGGGCGATCGATGGCGCGGCGCATTCGTCGATCGGCCGGCACCGTGCGGTTCGTGCGCGACCGAAGCCGCCGGGCAAGCCCGCGTCCGGCGCCGACGAGGCACAACCGTGACCGTCGCCCGGGTGACCCCGCATCAGCTGGCCGAGGCGCTCGGCCTGCCGCCGCCGACCGGCGAACAGGCGGCGGTGATCGCCGCACCGCCCGGCCCGACGCTGGTCGTCGCGGGTGCGGGGGCGGGCAAGACCGAGACGATGGCCGCCCGCGTGGTGTGGATGGTGGCCAATCGGCTGGTGCTGCCCGACGAGGTGCTCGGGCTGACCTTCACCCGAAAAGCCGCACAGCAGTTGACCGCTCGCATCCGCACCCGGCTGGCCCGGCTGGCCGGCGCGCCGCTGCTGCGGGACCTCGACCCGTCCGGTCAGCTGCGGGCCCAGCTCTCCGGCGCGGAACCGGAGATCAGCACCTACCACTCGTACGCGGGCAGGCTGCTCACCGAGCACGGCCTGCTGCTGCCCGTGGAACCCTCGGCGACGCTGCTCACCCAGACCCAGCTCTGGCAGCTCGCACACCAGGTGGTGCGCACCTGGGACGGCGACCTGGACACCGACCGCACCCCGGTCTCGGTCACCGAGGCGATCCTCGCCCTGTCCGGCCAGCTCGCCGAGCATCTGGTCGAGCCCGAACAGCTGGCCGAGGCGCACACCGACCTGGAAAAGCTGGTGCACACCCTGCCGCCCGGCCCACGCCAGCGCGGCGGGCCGAGCCAGACCCTGCTCGGCATCCTCCAGGTCCAGCGCGAACGCATCGCCCTGCTCCCGCTCGTGCAGCAACTGGCCGACGCGTTACGCCGCCGTGGCGCTTTGGATTTCGGCGCGCAGATGTCCCTGGCCGCGCGCCTGGCCGCGGAACACCCCGAGGTCGCCGCCGCCGAACGCAATCGCTTCCGCCTCGTCCTGCTCGACGAGTACCAGGACACCGGCCACGCGCAACGTGTCCTGCTGGCCGCGCTGTTCGGCGGTGCGCCCGAGGCCGATTCGGTTCCCCGCGCCGAATCGGCGTCAGCACAGCCCCCGAGTGGCGAGCAGGCGGATCGTGGACAGCCGACGGAGGCTGTCCCGACGGCCCGCGCGCAGGAGCCCCGGTACGTACGACCGGCGAACGAGGAGTCCGGGCGGCAGCGATCGGGCAGGCAGCGGACAGCCAAGCCCGCGAATGCCGATGCGGGGGAAGCTGAATCGCGTAGCCATCAACGATTGGCGGTGACCGCCGTCGGCGATCCGATGCAATCGATCTACGGCTGGCGAGGCGCGTCCGCCGCGAACCTGCCGCGCTTCGCCACCGACTTCCCCACCGCGCCCGGCGTTCCCGCGCCGACGCTGCCGCTGCTGACCAGCTGGCGCAATCCGCCCGAGGCCCTGGCGCTGGCGAACCTGGTCGCGGACCCGTTGCGCCGCAAGGCCGTCGAGGGCGGCGGCGTGACGGTCGACGCCTTGCGCGCGAAACCGAACGCGGGACCGGGCGTGGTCGCGCTGGCACTGACCGAGACCGTCGCCGAGGAACGCGACTGGCTGGCCATCCGGATCGCCGAGGAATGGGCGGCCCGCCGCGCCGCAGGCGAGCCGCCACCGACCTCCGCCGTACTGGTCCGCCGCAACGCCGACGCGTCGCCGCTCGCGGAAGCCCTACGCGCGCAAGGGTTACCGGTCGAAATCGTCGGACTCGGCGGCCTGCTGGCCACGCCCGAGGTCGCCGATATCGTCGCCACCCTGCGCCTGATCGCCGAACCGGGCTCGGGCAGCGCGGCGATGCGCGTGCTCACCGGCGCCCGCTGGCGCATCGGCGTCGCCGATATCGCCGCGCTGGCCCGTCGCGCCCGCACCCTGTCGATCAGCCGCTTCACCAGCGGCGACGCGCCGGAGATCACCGACGGAAGCACGCTGGCCGCGGCGCTGCGCGAGGTGGCCCCGGAGCCGGCCGAACAGGCGGGCCTGGCCGACGCGATCGCCGATCCCGGTCCGCGCGACCAGTATTCGGAGTCGGGCTTCGCCCGCATCGAGGCACTCAGCAGAGAGCTGGCCGCCTTGCGCGAACGCAGCGGCCAGCTACTGGCCGAACTGGTCGCGGACGTGGAGCGCACCATCGGTGTCGGCGTCGAAACCCAGGCCCGTCGCGCCATGTCGGGCACCGGCGCCGGCCGCGAACACCTGGACGCCTTCGCCGAGGTGGTCGCCGGATACGCCGCCGACTCCGGTGCGGCGCTGAGCGGGCTGCTGTCCTTCCTGGCCGCCGCCGAATCGGTCGAAAACGGTTTGGAGCCGGGCGAAGTCGAGGTCGCCAAGGACCGGGTGCAGGTGCTGACCGTGCACGCGGCGAAGGGCCTGGAGTGGGAGATCGTCGCGGTGCCGCACGTGGTGCGCGGCGTGTTCCCGTCCGGCACCGCGTCGGGCACCTGGCTCGGCGCGCTCGCCGAACTCCCGACGAAGCTGCGCGGCGACCGGCAACAGGACGATTCGACCGAGGGCGTCCCCGTCCTCGACCTCACCGACCTGTACGACCGCTCCGACCTGGAACGCGCGATCAAGTCGCACAAGGAGGCATTGGAGCGCCGCCGCATCGACGAAGAACGTCGCCTCTTCTATGTCGCGCTCACCAGAACCGAACGCGTACTGCTCGTTTCGTCGCACCACTGGGCCGAAACCGGAACCTCCCCCAAGGGGCCCTCCGACTTCCTGCTCGAACTGAAGCAGGCCAGCGAAGCCGCCGACAGCCCCGCCAACGGCGTCGTCGACATCGCCCGCTGGGACGACCCGCCGGAGCACGACGCGGTGAACCCGTTCACCGACAACCCGGCCACCGCTGAATGGCCCCGCGACCCCCTCGGCAACCGCCGCGACCCCATCGAGCAGGGGGCCGCGCTGGTCCGCGCCGCGCTGGCCGAACTCCGCGCTCAGCCGTCCGCCCCGCGAGACGCAAAGACGGCGCAGACGAAAGAACAGCCGACACCGGTCCTCGAACCCGAAGGCCTCTTCGACGAGGCCTTCGCCTTCGAACCGCCGGTCGAATCCTTCGAGCCGCCGGACGACGACTTCGAGCCACCAGCCGAATTCGATGACCTGCCACCGGATCCCATGGACTCCGCAGCTTACGATCCCACGCCCCCCAGCTCCCCCACCTTCAGCGACATCCCACCCGACCCCATGCACGAGTTCATCTCCGACGAAGACATCGCCTTCGCCGCAGCGGAATTCGCCGACCTAGAGCCGCTCACCCCACCCGTCGACCCTGACGACCCGGACGGCTGGGCCGCCGACGTAGACGCGCTACTCGCCGAATTCGAATCCGAGCAGGCCGCCGCCGAGGAGGTCGAACTCCCCGGCCAGATCGCCGCGACCGCGCTGGTCGAGATGCGCGCCGATCCGGCGAAACTCGCCGCGCGCCTGCGCCGTCCGCTGCCGTTCCCGCCGAGCCCGCTGGCCCGCCGCGGCACCGCGTTCCACGCCTGGGTGCAGCGCTGGTTCGGTTCGACCCGGCTGCTCGGCCTCGACGAACTCCCCGGCGCGGCCGACACCACCGCCGCGGACGCGAGCGTGGACGACGAACTGACCGCGATGCAGAACGCGTTCCTCAATTCCTCCTGGGCCAACCGCAGCCCGCTCGACGTGGAGGTCCCGTTCGAAACATCGTTGGCGGGCACCGTGATTCGCGGCCGGATGGACGCGGTGTTCGCCGAGCCGGGCGGCGGCTGGATCGTGGTCGACTGGAAGACCGGCGCCGAGCCGACCCCCGCGGAAGAGCCCGCGGTCGCCATGCAGCTGGCCGTCTACCGGCTGGCCTGGGCCAGGCTGATGGCGTCCAGGGAGGGCAGGCCCGAGCAGGAGATGCTCGAACGCATCGGCGCCGCCTTCCATTACGTGCGCACCGGGCGCACCATCGCCCCCGCCGACCTGGCCGGACCGGCCGAACTGGCCGAACTCATCCGGAATTCCGCGCCAGCCGGCTCACCTTCCGCGCCTGCCTGATCATCGGGATCTGCAACGGCAGCCGCAACACGGTGCCGATCTTGAACAGCGGCGAGGCCTTCTTGTTGCCGAGTACATCGGCCGTCATCTGCAGGTTCGCCGGGAAGACCGCGAGGAACAGCAGCACGGCCAGCCGGCCGCCGAGGCCGCGGGTCCGCGGAATCACCAGCGCCGTGGCGACCCCGAGTTCGGCGACGCCGGAGGCATAGGTGTAGTTCCGCGGCTCGCCCGGGAGCGCCTTGGGCACCATCTTGTCGAAGGGCTTCGGCATGACGAAATGCAGCACCCCCATGGGGAACAACAGGGCGGCGAGGACCAGGGCGGGCCTGCGCGCGGAGGTGCGATCGGGGGCGAGTGCGTTTTCTGCCATGAGGCACCTTTGCATTCATCGGGTGTTCGCGTCGAGGCCGGGCGGTATCGCGGGCACCGGGTAGGCTCCCGTGCTGTGCCGGAGGGACAAGCAGTGCCGGAGACATCCGACGCGAGGTATAGCAGGGCGGGTGCGTCTCATGTTCGGTGATCGCGCGCGCTCGCTGGGGCTGTCGAATCGCCCGCATTTCGCGCTGGTCGGGGTGCTGCGCATTCCGGAAGTGCAGACCAGCCCGTGGATTTCGCTCTCGCGCCGGGTGCTGTTCGCGGTCGGGTTGCTGTTCGCCGCGGCCCTGGTGGTCTACATCGGCAGGGACGGCTACCACGACAACGCGGGTGACCCGCTCGGGTTCCTGGACGCGTTCTATTACGCGACGGTGTCGCTGTCCACCACCGGTTACGGCGATATCGCCCCGGTGACGGCCGAGGCGCGGCTGGTGAACATCGTCATCATCACCCCGCTGCGCATCCTCTTCCTCATCGTTCTCGTCGGTACCACGCTCGGCGTGCTGACGGAACGGTCCCGGCAGGCGTTCAAGATTCAGCGATGGAGGCACAGCGTGCGCAATCACACCGTGGTCGTCGGTTACGGCACGAAGGGGCGCACCGCGATCGACGCCATGCTCGGCGACAACGTGCAGCCCGCCGACATCGTGGTGGTGGACACCGACATGGTCGCGCTGGAGGCCGCCGCGAACTCGGGCCTGGTGACGGTGCACGGTTCGGCGACCCAGTCCGACGTGCAGCGGCTGGCCGGAGTGCAGAACGCGTCCTCGGTGGTGGTCGCGACCAACCGGGACGACACCGCGGTGCTGGTCACCCTGACCGCCCGCGAGCTGACCAAGAGCGCCAAGATCGTGGTCTCGATCCGCGAGGCGGAGAACACCCACCTGGTCCGTCAGTCCGGCGCCGACTCGGTGGTGGTGTCCTCGGAGACGGCGGGCCGGCTGCTCGGCATCGCGACGACCACGCCGTCCGTGGTCGAGATGATGGAAGATCTGCTCACCCCCGAAGAGGGCTTCGCGATCGCCGAGCGCGAGGTGGAGTCCGCGGAGATCGGCGGCTCGCCGCGGCATCTGGGCGACATCGTGCTCGGCGTGGTGCGCAGCGGCGTGCTGGCCCGGGTCGGCGAGCCCGAGGTGGATTCGCTCGAGGCGGGGGACAAGCTGCTCTACATCCGCCGCGCGGCCAAGTAAGGCCGCGTGCGGGGACCCGGACGGCCGGCGCGATAGTCTCGATGGGTGCCGGTCTTTCAGCTCAATGGTGTTCCCCTGCTGTCCCGTTCCGTGCTCGATCGCGCCGAGGAGACGCGGGGCGACGCCCAGGCCTTACAAGAGGGCTGGAGCGAGGCGAAGCTGCTCCGGGTGAACGCCCGCGGCCAGGTCAGATTCGAAGAAGGCGCGCTCGTGCTGGACAAGGCGATCGAGTTGTCGCCCGAGCCGAGCCCCGAGGCGGTGTTCCTCGGGATCGACGGCGGCGTGCACCTGTGGGCCGTGCGTGACCGGGACATCCAGGGCTCGCTGACCGATCTGCGCGGCATGTCGAACACGGTCGACGATCTCACCGCCGGCGTGCTCTCCACCGCGGTCGCGCTGCTGAACTGGCACGACAAGGCCGGATTCAACAGCGCCGACGGAACGGCGACCACGTCGAGCAAGGCCGGCTGGTCGCGCACGACCGAGGGCGGTTACGAAGAGTTCCCGCGGATCGACCCCGCGGTCATCTGCCTGATCCACGACGGCGGCGATCGGGTGCTGCTGGCCCGCCAGCACAGCTGGCCGGAGACGTTGTTCTCGCTGCTCGCCGGGTTCGTCGAGGCGGGCGAGTCGCTGGAGCGCTGCGTCGAGCGCGAGGTGAAGGAAGAGGTCGGCGTCGATGTCCAGGACATCAGCTACCTCGGCAGCCAGCCCTGGCCGTTCCCGCGCTCGCTGATGCTCGGGTTCTCCGCGCTCGGCGATCCGGCGCAGCCGCTGGTCTTCTCCGACGGCGAGATCGCCGAGGCGCACTGGTTCACCCGTGCGGAGGTGCGCGAGGCGTTGTCCGCCGGCGACTGGTCGGCGCAGGGGACGGGCGCACGGTTGCTGCTGCCGGGTTCGATCTCGATCGCCCGCACCATCATGGAATCCTGGGCCGCGCTCGACTGAGCGCAGGAAAAATCAGCGCGGGCCGGTGCGGCCCGCGCGGATTCGGTCGGTGCTCAGGCCAGTGCGGCGAGGGCCTGCTTGACGGCGACCAGCGTCGGATTGGTCGCGGTGGAGCCGTCGGCGAACTTCACGGTCGGCACCACATGGTTGCCGCCGTTCACGCTGCCGACGAACTCGGCCGATGCCGGATCTTGCTCGATGTCGATCTCGATATAGCTGATACCGGACTCGTCCAGCTGCTTCTTCAGCCGGCGGCAGTAGCCGCACCAGGTGGTCGAGTACATCGTCAGGTCGGGCGTTGCGTCAGTCACGGATTGTGCAACGTCGATCAGGCCGTGGGTGTTCCAGTCAAGTCTTTTTCGTCACCCTTGCCAAGGTTTTAGTAAGCGCGCATACTAAATTCATGACGATCATCGCCACCGCGCAAGCCACCTCGACCGCCGCTCCCGCCGCCTTCTTCGCCAGATGGGCGGACATGGCCACCTGGCCGGAGTGGAACAACGACACCGAATGGGTCCGGCTCGACGGCCCGTTCGTCCAGGGCGCGACCGGCGTCCTGAAGCCGAAGGGCGGACCGAAGGTGCCGTTCGTCGTCGAGCGGCTCGACGACACCCAGTTCGTCGATGTCTCCAAGCTCATCGGCGCCCGGCTGATCTTCGATCACCAGATCTCCGCAACCGACGGCCGCACGACGATCACCGTCACCGTCTCGATCGACGGCCCGCTGCGCTGGCTCTGGACCAAGGTCATGGGCGGCGACCTCGCCAAATCCGTGCGCCCCGACCTGGACGCGCTGATCACGGTCGCCGAGGGGGTGCCTGCATGACCAAGTACTGGTTGGGCGTCGTCTCGAAGGAACACGTGCTGCGCGGCGTCGAACTCGGCTTCGCACAGGCCAATCACGGCAAGCGCGCACCCGTCGAACGCATGCAGCCCGGCGACACACTCATCTACTACTCGCCGCGCGAGGGCATCCGTTCCGGCGCGCCGGTCCGCGCGTTCACCGCGATCGGCACCATCGATGACCGCCCCGTCTGGCAGGCCGACCCGGTCGATCTCCCCGGCGGCGGCTGCTTCCAACCGTGGCGCCGGGCGGTCAGCTATCGGACCGGCGCGAAGCAGACCGCGATCGACGACCTGCGCGACCGACTCGATCTGACCAGCTCACCGAACTGGGGAATGGTATTGCGGCGCGGCCTGATAGAACTCACCGCACACGATCATGCGGTGATCGCGAAAGCGATGTCGGGCGAGTAAGGGAGGCCGATGAGCAATGAAGGGCTACACACCGAATTCGAGCAGGCCGACGAGAGTCCCGGGTTGCTGCTCTGGCAGGTGACCAATCGGTGGCAGGCGGCGCAGCGCGCGGCGCTCGCCCCGTTCGATCTGACCCACGTCCAGTTCGTGCTGCTCGCCTCGCTGACCTACCTCGCGGTGGCCGGCGATCCGGTGATGCAGCGCGACCTGGCGGCGCAGGCCGCCACCGACCCGATGATGACCTCGCAGGTGGTGCGCGCGCTCGAGCAGAAGGGCCTGGTCGAGCGGCGCGATCACCCGAGTGACCGGCGGGCGAAATCGCTGGTGCCCACCGAAGCCGGTGCGGCGCTGGCGAATCGGGCGGTGGTCGTGGTGGAGGCCTGCGATCGGGAGTTCTTCGGTCCGCTCGGGCTGCGGGCCGCGCAGTTCGCTACCGACCTGCGCAGCCTGCGGCGACTATAGGACCTCGTCGATCCCGAGGCCGTGCTGCGGCTTCCGGCGCGGGCGACCGAATCGGGCGCCCCACTGGCCTGCCGCGTGTGTCTGACACAGCAATGCCCAAACACACAGGGCGACAACGCCATACACGAGACCGAGCGCGCCGATGTACGGGCCGAGAGCGCCGAGCGCCACCGCCAGCACCGCGCACGGCAGCGGCCAGGACAGCAGCCAGCGCCAGCCCGCCTCGCTGCGCACGCCACCGAGTCCGGTGATGACGAAATACGCCGCGGCCCCGCCGCCGAGCGCCCAGCCGATGCCGGTGGACACGTGGGCCTCCGCGTGCTCGACGGCCAGGCCGAGGCCGGCCGTGATGGTGGCGATCGCGGCGGTGATCCAGCAGTGCATCGCCATCACGTATTGCCGCGGTACCGCGTGGTCCGGATCGTCGCCGGTCATCAGGCGCGGCACGAAGCCGTACATCAGGGTCAGCGCCCACAGGCTCGCCAGCACGACGAACGCGCCGAAGCCGAGGGCGAGCACCCGGAAGTGCCACATCACCCCGCCCACCGCGGTGATCACCGTGATGACCCCCTCGCCGAGCACGATGATCACGTACAGCCCGAGCCGCTCGCCGAGGTGCACCGAATCCGCGTGCAGCGCCTTGACTTTCGGCGGCTCGACATTCTGGAGCCGGCGCGAGTCGCGAATCCGGCGATCGATCGCCTCCTGCGCGCCCACCATCATCTTGTCGCCGGTCACCGCGAACATCAGCCACAGATCGATGACCAGGCCGAGCGCCCACAGGTAGTACTTCCACGGTTCGGGCACCCAGAGCGAGGCGATCCACGGCAGCACGCCGACGGACAGCTGGGCGATCGGCCAATCGACCACCAGCCGGCCGCGCCCCCAGACCTGCGCGGCGACCATGCGCACGAGCACATAGACCGCCGCGAACGTGGTCGCGTGCCGGTCCGGGATCCCGGCCACCGCCGAGGCCATCACGCCGAGACCGAGCATCGCCCCGAGCATCAGATAGATCCTGGTGTGGTCGCGGGCGATGTTGCCGTACAGCATCATGCACGCCCACACCGTCCAAAAGGCCAGGTAGAGCAGGATATACAGGGCGAAGTCACCGAGCGAGGGGCCGCGATGGAGCAGATGGGTGAGCTGGCCGATGCCGGCCACCGCGACGAGGTCGAAGAACAACTCCATCCAGGTCGCGTGCCGGTCGGCGGGTCTAGCGTCGGTTGACGGCGTGTCGTGTGCCACGAGGGGACAGTATTGCGCGCGCGGCAAGAGTTGTCGGCGGGCACTGTCATGATGGGTGCCGTGTCGTCAACCAGTACACACCGACCGACCGGCCTCGAGCTGGATTCGCTCGACCCCGAGCAGGCCGCCGCCGTGCGCGCGCCCCGGGGTCCGGTGTGTGTACTCGCGGGGGCGGGCACCGGCAAGACCAGGACGATCACCCATCGCATCGCGCATCTGGTGTCCACCGGGCACGTGAAGGCCGACCAGGTGCTCGCGGTCACCTTCACCGCGCGGGCGGCGGGGGAGCTGCGCAACCGGCTGCGCGCGCTCGGTCTGGGCGGCGACGCGACCCAGGTGCAGGCGCGCACCTTCCACGCGGCCGCGCTGCGGCAGCTCAAATACTTCTGGCCGCAGATCGTCGGCGACGTGCCGTGGCGATTGATCGACGGCAAGTTCCCGATCGTCGCCCAGGCGGCGAACCGGGCCGGGCTCTCCTCGGCCACCGACAGCGTGCGCGACCTGCTCAGCGAGATCGAATGGGCGAAGGCCTCGCTCATCGCGCCCGAGGACTATCCGGCGGCGGTGGCCAAGCAGCGCCGCGAGACGCCGTACGACGCGCTGCGGGTGGCCGAGGTGTACGCGGGCTACGAGAAGCTCAAGGCCACCCCGGACGGCCTGCTGCTCGACTTCGACGATCTGCTGCTGCACACCGCCGCGGCGCTGGAGGACTATCCGGCGGTGGCTGACGAGTTCCGCGGCCGCTACCGCAGTTTCGTGGTCGACGAGTATCAGGACGTCACGCCGTTGCAGCAGCGCGTGCTCGACGCCTGGCTCGGCGAGCGCGACGATCTGACCGTGGTCGGCGACGCCAACCAGACGATCTACTCGTTCACCGGCGCGACCCCCGGCTACCTGCTCGACTTCTCCCGCCGCTTCCCGGACGCCACGGTGATCCGGCTGGAACGCGACTACCGCTCGACCCCGCAGGTGGTCTCGCTGGCCAATCGGGTGATCGGGGTGGCGCGCGGCCGCATCGCGGGCACCCGGTTGCAGCTCATCGGCCAGCGGCCGGACGGGCCGGAGCCGGTGTTCGCCGAATACGACGACGGACCCGCCGAGGCGGCCGCGGTGGCCAAGTCGATCCAGCGGCTGATCGAGGCGGGCACGCCGGCGGCCGAGATCGCCGTGCTCTACCGGATCAACGCTCAGTCCGAGAGTTATGAGCAGGCGCTGACCGAGCGCGGCATCGCCTACCAGGTGCGCGGCGGCGAGGGATTCTTCTCCCGGGCCGAGGTCAGGCAGGCCGTCTCGGCGTTGCGCCAGGCCGCGTCGCGCGACGACCTGCCCGGCGAGGCGCGCAGCGGCACCGCGTTGGTCACGCTGGTCCGCGCGGTGCTGGCACCGGTGGGACTGACCAAGGAGGAACCGGTCGGCGCGCAGGCGCGGGAGAAATGGGCCTCGCTCGTCGCACTGGTCACGCTGACCGAAGACCTGGTCGAGCACGACGACAAACTCGACCTGCCCGGCCTGCTGCGCGAACTGGCCGCCCGCACCGAGGCGCGGCACCCACCGACCGTGCAGGGCGTCACGCTCGCGTCGCTGCACGCCGCCAAGGGCCTGGAGTGGGACGCGGTCTTCCTGGTCGGCGTCGCCGACGGCACGCTGCCGATCCAGCACGTGCTCTCCGACGACGGCTCGGTCGGCGACGAGGCGAAGCTGGAGGAGGAGCGGCGGCTGCTCTACGTCGGGGTGACTCGCGCGCGCGAACATCTCCAACTGTCCTGGGCGCTGGCCCGGGCCGAGGGCAAGCGCCGCACCCGCCGCCGGTCCCGATTCCTCAACGGACTCGTCCCCGACGATTCGCCCGCGTCCCGGATCGCGACGCCGGTCGTCGAGGCGAAAGGCATGCGTCCGACCTGCCGAGTGTGTGCGAAGCCACTGATCGGTACCTATGCGACTATGCTTGGCCGCTGTCGTCGTTGCCCGGCGGAGCTCGATGCCGAACTTCTGATCGCGCTACAGGAGTGGCGTGCGGAGAAGGCCGAGGCGTTGCAGGTGCGCGAATTCGTGGTGTTCACCGACACCACGTTGACCGCGATCGCCGAACAACTCCCTGGTGACGACGCCGCGCTGGGGTCGATCGCGGGCATCGGGCAGAAGAAGCTCGAACAGTACGGCGGCGAGGTGCTCGCGATCATCGCTTCGCGGTTGCGCGCAAGACCCCAAAACCGCAGGTAGAAAATAGGTTGTACCACCCGGCGAACTTGCCTATGGTGGGTTTTACGCACCGGGAGGTTATCCCGGCGCGCAGAGTTCAAACACACACAACGAGTTAGGAGGGAGGCAGACGTGAACATCAAATTCTTCAATGCGATCGACGTTGCGGTGAATTCACCCATGTCGGCCTCCCGGGGGATCCTCGCCTTGCAGGGGATCGGTCTGTCCGAAATCGGTGTGTACGGCACGCAGGCGCAACTCGCGCCCACGCATGCCCCGATGTGCACCCTCATTTCGGACAAGCCCAGTGCCGGTGGCTGGCACCCGTCTGTCGTCGACACGGCAGACGTCAACGTCGCCGCAGCAGCCGGTTATGAGCCGGCGGATCTGCAGGCAACACGCCTCCGTCCCGCACACCAAGCGATCGTGATCAGGACTCGACAGAGATGTCGAATACCTAGGTAGGGAACTTCCCTCCCAGACCTCCTGGCCACGGATCGCACACCGCGAAACCGTGGCCAATCTTTTCGGCCCTTCAGCCAGCCGGCCCCGGTTTCGCGGACAACACAACGAACCGCTGCAACGAGCTGAAGGAGAACGACGTGTTCACCGCCCAGGAATGGCCTCAGGCCACTACTGACGTGACATGCGGAACCGTGGCGCCGACCACTCGGACCCGGGAGGGCAACAAGTCCGTGCCTTGCCGAGCCGGAGATCCCGATCTCTGGTTCGCCGAGAGCCCCAACCAGTTGGAGCAGGCCAAGGCGCTGTGCGCCAGCTGCCCCATCCGGAAGGGCTGCTTGACCGCAGCCATGGATCGGCGTGAGCCGTGGGGTGTCTGGGGTGGCGAGATCTTCGATCAGGGGGTCGTCATCGCCCGTAAGCGCCCGCGCGGACGTCCGCGCAAGGTCGCGGTCCCGGCATGAAACCGGGAGTGACTTCCCTCCCTCCGGTCGATGTGCTCGATCCGGTTGGTCCTGACATGGGCCGAGCCAACGAACGAGAAAGCAGACGAACCGCTCACCGTCGCCCGGTGAGCGGCTCGTTTGCGTTGTCGTGCAGGAAGTATCAGGTTCGCCGTGGCCCGTGGGGTGCCCGGCGGACCGTCAGCCCGTCGGCAACGGCGAGCAATAATGTTCTGGTGTCGTCGGCGTGCGCCCACCAGCGGTGGCGCACGCCCGACGGGCAGTAATAGGAGTCTCCGGTGGACAGCGTCACCTGCTCGCCGTTGGCGGCGACCGTGATGGTCCCGGAGACCACGTAGATCAATTCATCGTTCTGATGCGTGAATTCGCGCTCGCTCCGCCCGGTTCCGCCGGTGAACTCGAGTGCGCGCAGATCCCGCGGTCCGTGGACCAGCGAGCGCACCGAACCGTCGTTGTTCCGCTCGGCCTGTTCGAGCACGCCCTCGCCGGCCCGCACGATCACCGAGCCCGGCGTGCTGTCGGCCGCGGCCAATAGTTCTGTCGCCGTGGTGCTGAGCGCGTCGGCGATGCGTTGCAGCGAGCGCAGGCTCGTGTTGGTCCGCCCGTTTTCCAGTTGGCTCAGAAACGACTGCGACAATTCGGTCTTCGCAGCCAGCTGAGCCAGCGTCAGTCGCGCCGCACGCCTGCGGTCGTGCACGACGTTGCCGAGCCCGGGCCAGCGCGCCTGGTCGTCGCTTCCGTTCTGATGCACCTAACCAAAACCTCTCTTGTTGCTTCAGCACCTTCTCAGCAGCCGGGTACTGAATCCTCGTGTTTACATCACGGTGATCGCAATGCTTCCAGGGCCTTCTAGCGTACTGAATATTCAGTGGAGCTGAATATTCAGGAGGATCGGTGGAGCAGAACACCCTCAAGCGCCGGGGTACCGGGCTGATCGGTATCGATGCGGCGGCGGCGTCGCCCGGTTACACGCTGTATGCGCCGCTGGCCGGGCGCGGCCTGGTCGAGTTGGTCGATCTCGCGGGCGAGGTGGTGCATCGCTGGAAGCTGCCGTATCGGCCGGGCCGGCACGCACGGCTGCTCGCCGACGGATCGCTCGCCTACAACGGTGCGACGCTGGCCCAGCCCCCGCTGTTCGCGATGTGGCGCAAATACAGCGGTGGATCGATGGGGCGCTATGACCAGGACGGGACGCTGCTGTCGGAGCATCGCGACGAATTCCAGCATCACGACGCCCACCATTACGACGACGGGCGCATCCTCTACACCGGGGTCGAGCCGTTGGCCGGTCCCGCCGCGGCGCGCATTCAGGGCGGGGTACCCGGCACCGAGGCCGACGGGATCGTCTGGTCGGACGTCGTCCGGGAGGTCGCGCCGGACGGCAGCCTGCTCTGGGAGTGGCGTGCGGCCGAGCATCTGACGCCGGAAGACTTTGCGCTGCAACCGCATTACTGGCGCGAGCATTGGCCGCTGATCAACAGCGTACATCCGCTGGACGACGACACCATCGTGGCGAGCC
The DNA here is from genome assembly GCF_008704205.1 of Nocardia colli. Taxonomy (GTDB): domain Bacteria; phylum Actinomycetota; class Actinomycetes; order Mycobacteriales; family Mycobacteriaceae; genus Nocardia; species Nocardia colli. The sequence goes on from NZ_VXLC01000004.1 coordinate 672,712, forward strand.
TGCGCAGCGTGTCCGCGGTGATCACCATCGATCGCCGGACCGGCGCGGTCACGACCCTCGCCGATCGCTCGACCGTCGCCCAGCAGCATCACGCGACGCCGACCGGCGACGGCAATATCCTGCTGTTCGACAACGGCACCTTCCGCACGGGCGAGTCGGTCACCTACAGCCGGATCGTCGAAATCGACCGCGCCACCGGCGAAATCGCCTGGACTTACCAGGATTCGCCGCGCGAGGCATTCTTCACCCCGTTCATGGGTGGCGCGCAGCGGCTGCCCAACGGCAATACGCTGATCACCGAGGCCGCGTTCGGCCGCATCTTCGAAGTGACTCCGGCGCAGCGGATCTGCTGGGAGTACGTGGTGCCGTCGTTCACCGAGTATCCGGATGCCGATACCGCGCAGGTCTTTCCGGGAATCTCCAATGCGATCTTCCGTGCCTATCGCTATCAGGATGTTCCGTGGCTGTGATCAATGGACCGGCAGTGCATCCGGTCGACGAGGTCCCGCCGCCCGGTCGCGCCCTCGCATCGGCGGTGCAGCATCTGGTCGTGATGGTCGCGACGCCGATCACCTCGGTCCTGCTGATCAGCCGCAGCCTGCATCTGGATGACGCGCAGTCCCGCGCATTGCTCTGCGCCACTTTGCTTTTCAGCGGCATCGGGACGATTCTGCAATCCAGTGGGCGGTTCGGGCTCGGCGCCGGGCTGCCGTTCGTCATGCTGCCCGGTGGTGCGGCCGTGGTGCTGTTCATCCAGATCGCGCAGGAATCGGATCCGGCCACCGCGAGCGGCGCGGTGATCATCACCGCGCTGGCCGGGATCGTGCTGGTGCCGCTGGCCCGGCGGCTGGTCACGCGCCTGCCCGCCGTGGTCATCGCCAGCATGATCGTGGTCATCGGCATCAACCTGGTGAAGGTCGCGGGCAATCTGATCACCACGCCCGACGATCCGTCTCCGGTGCGTTCGGTTGCCTTGGCCGCCATCACCATTGGGGCGACCGTGCTGGCCTATCGAGTGCTGCCGACCGGCTGGCGTCGTTTGTCCGTGCTGCTCGGCATGGCGGTGGGCAGCGCCGTCGCGGCGAGCCTGGGGCAGTTCCATCTGCAATCGGGTTCCGCGCTTGCGCAGGCGCCCGACCTGTTCCTGTTCGGGACACCGCATTTCGATCTGCTCGCCGCAATTCCGTTGCTGGTGTTCAGCATTGGCTCGATGGCCGAGGCGACCGGTCAGACCGTGCTCAACGCGAAGATTGTGGACAAGCAGATCGACACTCCGGTCACCGTCGGCCGCACGATTCGCGGGGACGCCGTAACCTCGCTGCTGTCCGGCCTTTTCGGCGGACCGACCATGGTCACCAGCGGCGAGAACATCGGGCTGATCCGCCTGACCAACATCCGCAGCCGCTACGTCACTGCCATCACCGGCGCGCTGCTGCTCGTCGCGGCCTTCCTCGCCCCGATCGGCCGCCTGGTGAATTCGCTTCCCGGCCCGGTCATCGGCGGCACGGCGGCCATCACCTTCGCCATGATCATCACCGCGGGCCTCGGCATGTTCCGCGAGGTCGACCTCGCCGCCGACCCCGTACTGCTCACCGCCACAGCGGCTTTGACCGCGGGTCTGCTCCCGATCCTCATCCCCGGCATCTACCGCGGGTTTCCCACGGATCTACGCCTGCTGCTCGGCAGCGGAGTGACGATGACGGCCGTCGTCGGCGTGCTCGTGCACCTCGTGTTCGCTGCCCGTCTGCGTCAGAAGTCGAACACCGACACCGTGGTAGCCCGCAACACACAAACATTGGAGAAGAAGCCGTGATCGGAGATCGGCTTGCCGCGCCACACCCCGTCTATGGTCGCGACCACCGGATCGAAGTCGGCTGAACACAGCGGCGGCACGGTGAAATCGGCCAGCGCCCGGATATTGCCGTCCGCCGCCACCAGGTTCTGACAGGCTTGCTCGGCTTTCGGATGCGTCCCGCCGACCGTGGGCGCGCAGATCAAGCTGACGGTCCGCTTGTCCACCACCTCGACCGACACCCCCGGCCCCACCGACAACGACACCACCGACTGCCCGTCCACCTCGGCCGTCGCGCCGACCGGCGCGACCATCGCGGCCCCGAACGTCACCGCCGCAGCGATCGAAACGCCGATAACCCGACCGGTGCACGACATGGTCATCACCCTTCGTCGACGGAGCCGATCCGACCTGAGCCGAGGCTAGTCGACCAACCATTCCGCCCTCCGCAATTGGGCGCACGCGGCTCGGTCAGAAACGGGCGCCGGTCAGCTGGCGGTGCGCTCCTCGCGGAAGCCCGGCATCCAGGTGCGGACCAGTTCCATGAACGGCAGTTCGGCGTCGAGCTGGGCGAGAATGCCGACGGAGCCGCCGAGCACCCGGAAGATCATCACGTATTCGGCCGGGAGTTGCAGGGCGCGTGCGGTTTTCATCTCCTGGCTGGAGATGTCGGAGGCCTTGCCCGCGACCCGCTGCATCCACCGGCGGGTGAAGTGGAACGAGTCGGACTTGATCGGATCGGTGAACGGACGCAGGTAGTCGGCGATCTCCTTGTCCGTGACCGTGCGGCCGGGGATGACCCAGCCGTTGTCGTACATGAGCTCGGTGAGTTCCTCGAACCGCTCCTCGACCGAGAGCGCGAGCATCCGGCCGAGCACCACCGGGAAGCCGTTCGGCATCGGCGCACAGGCGCCGAAGTCGATGACGGCGAGCTTGCCGTCGGCCAGCATCATGAAGTTGCCCGGGTGCGGATCGGCATGCAGCAGGCCGACGGTCTCGGGGGAGGAGAAGTGGAAGCGGCCCATCAGGCCCGCCACCCGGTTGCGCAGGTCGCGGGTGCCCTCCGGATCTTCGGCGCCGGCCTTGATGATCGAGGACACCGCGGTGCCGTCCAGCCATTCGGTGACGATCACCTTCGGCGCGCTGGCCACCACCTTGGGCACCACGATCTCCTGGTGCCCGTCGAAACCCTTGGCGAAGGCGCGCTGGTTGGCCGCCTCGTTGCGATAGTCCAGCTCTTCCTCGGTGCGTTCGGTGATCTCGGCGAGGATCGGCTTCACGTCGGCGCCCGGGATGACCGAGGCGAGCAGCCCGGTCATCCGGTTCAGCGTCTTGAGGTCCGCGCGCAGCGCCTCGTCCGCGCCGGGGTACTGCACCTTCACCGCGACCGTGCGCCCGTCCGACCACACCGCCTTGTGCACCTGGCCGATGCTGGCCGACGCGGCCGGATTGTCGTCGAACTCCTGGAACCGCTGCCGCCACTGGGTACCCAGCTGCTGGTCCAGCACCCGGTGCACGGTCTCGGCCGGCATCGGCGGTGCGGCGGCCTGCAACTTGGTCAGCGCCTCGCGATAGTGCTCGCCGAACTCCTCGGGGACCGCGGCCTCCATCACGCTGAGCGCCTGCCCGAACTTCATCGCGCCGCCCTTGAGCTCACCGAGCACGGTGAACAGCTGCTCAGCGGCCTTTTGGTTCAGCTGTGCGTTGATCTCGGACTTGTCGCCGCCGGCCAGCTTCTTCCCGAACCCCACGGCGGCCCGACCGGCGATGCCGAGCGGAATCTTGGCCAACTTGGCGTTACGGGATGAGCGGCGGCGCACAATCTCAGACACGTACCCATCATGGCGGAAGGAACCGGTTCTTAGCCATGGCAATCTTGAATCGCCGCCGCCGGCGGCAGTGACCCCGATCACTTGTCCGGCTCCTGCGGCGGTGTTCGCGAGCGAGCCCGACATGCGGTGAGACCAGCGGGAATTCGCCGGCAGCCGCAGTCCGCGTGCCGCGGCCACTGCCGCCGGCCGAGCCGGTGCGTGGCCGGGTCGAACTCGAGCGTCGTGTCCAAAGTGGCCAGCGACCGGCGGGTGGACAGGGCGAGGATGTCGTCCACCTCGCTGACCGCGAGGGCGGCGATGGCCGCGATCTTGGCCGGCGACGCGTGCCCGACCCGGCCCAGCAACTGCGCGGCCAGATGCGGCCAGTCCGCGTCGTTGTCCGCGCGCAGCAGATCGGCACAGCGCAGGCAGCTGGTCGCACCGGGCAGCACGAGCGGGCCGATCACCCCGCGGCCGTCGCGGATCCGGACCGGCAGATGCGCGACCCGGTGCTGCACCAGATCCTCGATCAGGCGCGGGTCGGTGACCATCGTGTCGGCCAGCACCACCAGGTCGGCCCGCCAGCCGGACACCGGCGCCGCGTGCGGCCGGTAGTCGCGCGAACGGCTCGGCCGGACACCGAGTTTGCGCAGTCCGGTGGCGACCGCGTCGGACAGCGGGCCGAGCCCGTGCACCCGCACCGACCGGATCCGCCCGCTGCGATCGTCGGGGTGGTCGAGCAGCCCGGCCTGGTCGAGGACGTCGAGCAGCGCCATCGCGTGATCCGGCTCGATGCCGCATTCGCCTGCGCGCCAGACGATCTGGGGCCGGGACTGGGTCCCGTCCAGCAGCCGGAGGAAGGCGAGCACGGTGTCGGCGTCGAGCCCGGCGGCGTCGAGCAGCACCGCGGTCTCGGGATGCCAGCCGAGTTGCACGACGCCGGACGGGCGCACCAGCACGGTGAGCTGCGGGGGCAGCATCGGACCACGGCACAGTGATGTCATGCCCGGCAGTATGCGCAACCCGCGAAACTGAAAAAGCGACGAATCCCGTAGTTATCCACAGGGATTCGTCGCTACCAACAGGACAATCAGGCGGACGGGCCGCTGTCCTTGCCCAGGTCGGGCCCGGACTGTTCGCCGGCGGCCTTGTCGCGCTCGGCCTTTTCCCGCGCCTCGGTCTCCGCCAGCTGTGCCAGCGGATCGTCGAACGCGGTGGTGCCGCCGCCGATCACCGAATCGATGAAACCGGCGGGGGAGTCCAGGTCGTTGGAGTCGGGCAGCAGGTCCGGGTGCGCCCAGACGCCGTCGCGCTTCTCCATGCCCGCGTCGCTGGTGAGCCTGCGCCACAGCGCGGCGGCCTCGCGCAGCTTGCGCGGCCGCAGCTCCAGCCCGACCAGGGTCGCGAACGTCTGCTCCGCCGGTCCGCCGGTGGCACGGCGGCGGCGCAACGTCTCGGCCAGCGCGCCCGCGCCGGGCAACCGATCGCCGACGGCATCGGTGACCACGACCTCCACCCAGCCCTCGATCAGCGCGAGCAAGGTCTCCAGCCGTTCCAGCGCCTGCTTCTGCTCCGGCGTGGTCTGCGGCTCGAACGCACCCTGGGACAGGATCTCCTCGAGCTTGCCCGGATCGGTCAGCGCCGACGGATCGATGCCCTGGGCCGCCTCCTCCAGCGCGGAGAAGTCCATCCGGATGCCGCGCGCGTAGTCCTCGACCGCGGCCAGCACTTGCTGACGCAGCCACGGCACGTGCCCGAACAGCCGCTGATGCGCGGCCTCCCTGGCCGCCAGGAACACCATGATCTCGCTCTCCGGCTGCTCCAGGCCCGCGCTGAAGTCCGCGATCGCCGCGGGCAGCAGGGCGGCGGTGCCGGACGGTCCGAGCGGCAGGCCGATGTCGGTGGAGGTCAGCACCTCCTTGGCGAGCTGGCCGAGCGCCTGGCCGAGCTGCGAACCGAAGGCGAGCCCGCCCATCTGCCCGAGCATGCCGACCATCGGCGCCGCGAACTCCTTGGCTTCCTCGGGCAGCGACGCGGTCCACATGCCCGAGATCTGCTGGGCCACCGGGTCGCACAGCCGCTGCCAGGTGGACAGGGTCTCTTCGATCCAGTCGTTGGCGGTCCACGCGACGGTCTTGCTCGCGCCCGCGGGCAACGTGGTCGCGCCGTCGAGCCACAGCTCGGCGAGGTGCGCGGCATCGGTGACCGCGCTCGCGGTCTTCGCCGACACCGGGGTCACGCTCGCCCCGAGCTGCTGGCGGGCCAGGCGCTTGGCGACGTCGTAGTTCACCGGGCCGGACTGCGCCGAACCCGGCTGCCCGATGCCGCTGAGCATCTGACCGAGCGAGGTCAGCATCTGGCCGAGCTGGGACGGATCGAAACCGCCGCCGGGTCCACCCACTCCGAACGGGTTGTTCGACTCGGGACCGCCCGGCTCGTCACCGCGCTTGCGGTCGTCGTCGTCGCGGTTCGAAAATCCGAAGGGGACGTCACTCATATGCTTCACGTTACGCGTGTAGTGCAGGCAGTTGATGTTCGCGCGGCGCGAAATCGGGGACGCGCGGGAGCGCCGAATGTCCGCCTCTGCCGTCCGCGCACGGCGGCCATCACTACTGTGGTCCAGGTGAATCGTCGGATCCTCACCCTGGTGGCCGCTCTGATCCCGGTGCTCGTGCTCGGCGCGCTCGGCACCGTGCTGACTGTGCCGTTCGTCGCACTCGGCCCCGGCCCCACCTTCAACACGCTCGGCAAGGTCGACGGCAAGGAGGTCGTCGACGTCCGCGGCGCCGAGGTGGACCAGACCACCGGCCACCTCAACATGACCACCGTGTCGGTGCGCGACGGGTTGAGCATCTTCGAGGCATTCGGCTTCTGGGTGAGCGGCAAGCACGGCCTGGTGCCGCGCGCCGAGGTCTATCCGCCCGGGGTGTCGCGGGACGAGATCGACAAGTCCAACCAGCAGGACTTCAAGGATTCCGAGAGCAACGCCGAGGTCGCCTCGCTGCACTACCTGAACATGCCGACCGTCGTGCTGCTGCGCAAGGTGGCCGAGGACGGCCCGGCCAAGGACGCGCTGAAGGCCGGCGACGAGATCATCAGCATCAACGGCGCGCCGATCGCCGCGCCGAAGGACGTGGTGACGGCCGTGTCCGCGCAGCCGCCCGGCGCGCAGCTGACCGTGCAGTTGCGCCGGGAGAGCGCCGAGCAGACCGTGCAGGTGACCCTCGGCGCCCGGCCCGACGACAAGGACAAGGGCTACCTCGGCGTGACCCCGGGGGAGGGCGCGCGCCCGCCGTTGCAGGTGGACTTCAACCTCGCCGACATCGGCGGCCCGTCGGCCGGGCTGATGTTCAGCCTCGCGCTGATCGACAAGCTCACCCCCGGCGAGCTGGACGGCGGCAAGTTCGTCGCGGGCACCGGCACCATCGATCAGGACGGCAAGGTCGGGCCGATCGGCGGCATCCAGTACAAGATGATGGCCGCGCGTGAGGCAGGCGCGGAGACCTTCATGGTCCCCGCCGCCAACTGCAACGAGGCCAAGCAGCGCACGCCCGATGGGCTGCGCCTGGTGAAGGTCGAAAACCTCACCGGCGCTGTGCAATCGCTCAACGACATCAACGCGGGCAAGGAGCCGGTCAGCTGCGGCTGACCAAGGTCAGTCGAGCCCGGACCACTCCAGCGTCGCGTGCAGCGCGTCGATGAGGTTGGGCGCCAGGTTCGGGTAGGTGCGCAGGTCCAGGTCGCCGAAGTCGTCGGCGTCCTCCTCCGGACGCAGTTGCAGCAGGCACAGCGACGCGCCCTCGCGCAGCACCGCGGCGAACAGGCGCGCCTCGCGCCGATCCGGGTGCGCCTCGGCGGCGGCGCGCGCGGCGGCGTCGGCCGCCTCGTGATCGGCGAGCAGCGGCACCAGCGCCTCGTCCAGGGTGGATTCGGCGTCCGGCGGCAGCACCACGATCTCCTGCACCAGCACGCAGCCCTGCACGGCGGGCGGCCAGCTGGTGGTCGCGAGGAAGTCGTCGAGCGCCACCGATCCGCCGGTGATGTCGTCCGGAAACAGTTCCTGGGCAACGGGAGTCAGCTCGGCCGCCTCGTCCACCTCGTCGACCAGCTCGGGCTGGGCCGCGACCAGGTCGGCAGTGGGCACCAGCGCGAACATCTGCGGCGGTCTGCCCCATCCTTCGGCGTCGACGAATTCGGCGACCTCGCGGACGGAGCGGGCGAGGACGAGTTCGGCGTGCAGATCTGCGGGGGTCACGGTCAACATCCAATCAAACGAACCGCGCGGGCAATCCACAAACCCGCTGCTTCACTGGGCAGGGCGTGTCATCGGTGTCCGATTCCGTAGAGTGGGGCCGACGGTCCGACAGGACCACCCGCAACATCGGACTGCGGCATCTCGGCCGGACGTATCGGCGCGAGTGCCGCCGGACCTTGGAGAGTGGCATCGTGGGCATGCGGCCCCCCACCGGCTTACCTTCGCTTTCCCGACGCAGCCGCGTACTGCTGCTGGCGGCCATCGCCCTCGCGGCGTTGCTGCTACTCGGTCCACGACTGACCGACACCTATACCAACTGGTTGTGGTTCGGCGAGGTCGGTTTCCGCAACGTGTATCTCACGGTGTTGCGGACCCGGATCCTGTTGTTCCTCGGCGTCGCTATTTTCGTCGGTGTGGTCGTCTGGCTGGCGTTGCTGCTCGCCTATCGGTCCCGGCCGGTGTTCGTGCCGGTGGCCGGTCCGAACGATCCGATCGCGCGCTACCGCACCACGGTGATGAGCAGGCTGCGGCTGTTCGGCGTCGGCATCCCGGTGCTGCTCGGCCTGCTGTCCGGCCTGGTGGCGCAATCGAATTGGGTCACCGTCAATCTGTTCCTGAACACCAGCTCGTTCGGCGAGCAGGACCCGCAGTTCCATCTCGACGTCAGCTTCTACGCGTTCGAGCTGCCGTTCTATCGGATGATCCTGAACTGGTTGTTCGTCGCGGTGGTCATCGCGTTCTTCGCCAGCCTGGTGACGCACTACGTCTTCGGCGGGCTGCGGCTCAGCGGCCGCGAGGGCACGCTGACCCGCGCCGCGCGCATCCAGTTGGCCGTGATCGCCGGGCTTTTCGTGCTGCTCAAGGCGATCGCCTACTGGTTCGACCGCTACGAGTTGCTGATGAGCAGCCGCAAGGAGCCCACCTTCACCGGCGGTTCGTTCACCGATATCAACGCGGTGCTGCCGGCCAAGCTGATCCTGTTGTCCATCGCGGTGATCTGCGCGCTCGCCTTCTTCGCCGGCATCGTGCTGCGCGATCTGCGGGTGCCCGCGATGGCCGCCGCGCTGCTGGTGCTGTCCTCGATCCTGGTCGGCGCGGTGTGGCCGCTGGTGGTCGAGCAGTTCTCCGTGCGCCCGAACGCCGCGGACAAGGAAAGCGAATACATCCAGCGCAATATCGCCGCGACCAGGCAGGCGTTCGGCATCACCGACGACAAGATCACGTATCAGGATTACAAGGGCGAGAGCAACAAGAGCCCGCTGCAGGTTCCGGTCGACGCGCAGACCATCGGCAATGCCCGGTTGCTCGACCCGAACATCCTGTCGCCCACCTTCACTCAGCTGCGTCAGCTGAAGAACTTCTACGGCTTCCCGGAGTCGCTGGACATCGACCGCTACAACATCGACGGCGATGTGCAGGATTACATCGTGGCCGCCCGCGAGCTGTCGCCGGCCGCGTTGAGCGGTAACCAGAAGGACTGGATCAACCAGCACACCGTCTACACGCACGGCAACGGTTTCGTCGCCGCGCCCGCCAACCGGGTCAACAAGCCGCAGACCGACGACCCGAACGCGACCGGGGGCAGCAGCGACAGCGGCTACCCGATCTTCATGGTCAGCGACCTGTTCACGCCGACGGACAAGCAGCGGATCAAGGTCGACCAGCCGCGCATCTATTTCGGCGAGGTGATCTCGCAGGCCAGCCCGGACTACGCGATCGTCGGCGCGAAGGATGCCCAGCGGCCGCGCGAATACGATTCCGACACCGCGCAATTCACCTATGACGGCAAGGGTGGCGTGCCGATCGGCAACTGGTTCAACCGGCTCGCCTTCGCCGCCAAGTACGCCGAGCGCAACATCCTGTTCTCCTCGGCCATCGGCGACGACTCCAAGATCATCTTCAACCGCGATCCGCGCGAGCGCGTGCAGAAGGTCGCGCCCTGGCTGACCACCGACGGCAACGCCTACCCGGCGGTCGTGAACGGGCGCATCCAGTGGATCGTCGACGCCTACACGACGCTCGACGACTACCCGTACGCGCAGAAGACCTCGCTGGACGGGGTCGAGGACAGCATCGACAAGAAGACCGGCAGGCTGCTGCCGCGCAAGCAGGTCAGCTACATCCGTAACTCGGTCAAGGCCACCGTGGATGCCTACGACGGCACGGTGAAGCTGTACGAGGTGGATTCGAAGGATCCGGTGCTGAAGGCCTGGCGCGGGGTGTTCCCCGGGGCGGTCGAGCCGGAGAGCGCGATCACCCCGGAGCTGCGCGCGCACTTCCGTTATCCGGAAGACCTGTTCAAGGTGCAGCGCGAGATGTTGACCAAGTACCACGTCGACGATCCGCGTGAGTTCTTCACCAACAACGCCTTCTGGTCCGTGGCCGCCGACCCGACGATCGACGGCGGGGCGCCGGCCAACCAGCCGCCGTACTACGTGCTGCTGGGCGATCCGAAGGGCGGGAACAAGCCGGTCTTCAATCTGACCAGCGCGATGGTCGGCTACAACCGGCAATTCCTGTCGGCCTACATCTCGGTGCGGTCGGATCCGGACGATTACGGCAAGTTCACCATCTTGCGATTGCCGACCGATACGCAGACGCTCGGCCCGCAGCAGACCCAGAACCGGATGACGACAGCGCCGGAGGTCTCGCGGGAGAAGACGCTGCTGTCCAACTCGAACAAGATCAAATATGGCAATCTGCTGACCCTGCCGATCGCCGACGGCGGAATCCTCTACGTGGAGCCGTTCTACAACGAACGCAATACCGGAGCGAACACCGCGACCTTCCCGCAGCTGCTGCGCGTGCTGGTGAGTTACCGGGACGACGCGGGCAGCGTGAAGGTCGGTTACGCCTCGACCCTGGCCGAGGCGCTGAACCAGGTGCTGCCCGGAAGTGGCGCGCTGGCAACGCCTTTCGGTGGCGACTCGGGTACTCGACCGCGTCCGGGTTCGGTGCCCACGCCGCCGGCGGAGACCAGCACCCCGCCGCCGAACACCGGTACTCCGCCGCCGAACACGGGCACCCCGCCGCCGGCCGGTTCGTCCGCGGCCAAGGATGCCGCGGCCGCGGCGCTGAACCAGAAGATCGAGAACGTGCGTAATGCCATGCGCACGGGCAACTTCCAGGATTTCGGCCGAGCACTCGACGAGCTGGACGCCGCGGTCAAGGCGTACCAGGACGCAGGGCGCTAGCCACCGTCGGTAACTGAACGAAATACGCCGCCAGCATGGAGCTGGCGGCGTATTTCGTTACGGTAAAGGGTTTTCCGGCCTCGAATGCTATTAGCAAGCTATTCGCGGTGAGTAGAACTTCGGTAGCAAAACGAATTCAAGCACGGTATTCCCCGGATTGTTGCCGAGGAAGGTATCGCTATACAGCGGTCTGCATAAACGAATCGGCGCTGCTATCCCATCCGGGACAGCAGCGCCGATGCGGGATCAGCCGGGACTCAGCGGCCGGCGATCGACTCGATCAGCGCGCCGTTCTGCTCCAGGACCTGCTGGAACTGTGCGTCGAGGCCGTGCTGCTTGGCCAGGTCGCTGCCGAGGGACTTGGCCTGCTCGACCAGGGCCTTGGGGCTGCCGGGGACGGCGGGGAGGGCGGGTGCGGCGGCCTCGGGAGCCGGCTCCGGCTCCTGCACGGCCTGGGGCTCCGGCTCGGAGGTGCCCGGCTTCAGGTACTGGCCGCACACCGGCCAGGCGCCTTGGCCCTGCGTGGCGAGCACGTTCTCCGCAACGCGGATCTGCTCCTCTTTGCTGGCGTTGTTGGCAGAGCCGCGGCCACCGTTGGCCGCCCAGGTGCTCTGCGAGAACTGCAGGCCGCCGTAGTAGCCGTTACCGGTGGCGATGCCCCAGTTGCCGCCGCTCTCGCACTGCGCGACGCCGTCCCAGTTGTGGGCAGGCGCGGCGGATGCGGTCGCGGTGGAGAGTGCGAACGGGACGGCAACAAGGGCGCCGGTAACAGCGGCAAAGCCGAGGGCGCGGGCGTTGAACTTCCGGTTCTCAGTCATAAGTGCATTTCCCTCCCTGCGCCTACCAACTCGGCGATAAAGCCGCCGGTCCCTGCCCCCAGGTTGTCGGGGATCCTCGAACCGCAGGGCAGGGTCGCCGGTATTCGAACGGTTCGAGTTCGAGCCCTTCACGGATGATCCGGGCCGTGAACGCACGGTAACGAAGAAATCTCGGCAGATCACGTCTTGATAACACTCGCATTCCATGATGCGAATAACCCGAATATGGCCCTTTGCGCAGGTCGCAAATGCCGCCGACACGCATTCTGGACGGTCTGTTATAGCAACGTTATGTGTTCGAGATCACTACGATATTGTGACCCGGATCACGTTTAACCGGTTGCCGCGAGCGGTGATAGGCCCATTCGCATCGCAGATCTCGTCGCTCCGTGCACGGCCCGCTGGCTCCGGGCTTGTGTGACCCTGCTCTCCAGTGCTGATTTTCTACCTCCGGAGCCCGCCTCCAAGACCGTGCCGCAGCGCGACGAATGCGCCGCTAACCAGGCGATTTGGCGTCCACGGGAACCCGTGTGTAATGTTGTGTTTACCGACGCGGGGTGGAGCAGCTCGGTAGCTCGCTGGGCTCATAACCCAGAGGTCGCAGGTTCAAATCCTGTCCCCGCTACAACGAAGAACGGCCCGGAACACACAGTTCCGGGCCGTTCTTCTGTTCTCCTGGGCCCGGACAGTGACTCGGGGCTGCCGTGAGGTTCGGGTCGGTGCCGCCCAGTAGGTAGTTCGCGGCACGCACTGCGGCGTTCGGATCCATCCCTGGCAGTACGTGCGAGTCGGTCTCGAGGGTGAGCGACCGTCGGCGTGACCGGCGCGCTCGCTGACCATCTTGGGGCTGATCCCGGCTGCCGGTGCGCCGGTCACGTACGAGTATCGACCATTGCTTCGCTGTCAGCTTTCGAGAATTCAGCAGCGCCTATTGCCGAATCGTTTTCCTGTCGGCGTTGACGATCGCGAGTGTGCCGACCAGGCCTGGCAATCCGACGAACAGCGCTGCGATTGCAAGGAACCCGCCGCCGATATCCGGTGACCCGCTGCGGCCTCGTACGATGAGAAAGACCACCAGGGTGACCACACCCGCAACCAGCATGGCCAGGTAAAGGATCCGCTGGGTTTTGCCGCTCGAGTTCTTGGTCAGGGTGTTGAGCGAAATGCCAAGCAGCCCAGCGGGAATGGCCGCGATGCCAAGGGCCATCAGCAACGCACCCTGCGGTACGGATCGCCCGATGAAACCACCGATCAGCGCCGCCGCCAGTGCGGCAATGGTGAGGATTTTCTGTGCCGTGGATACTGCCGGTGAGTAGTTCGTGGTAGGTGCCATGACGTTGATCTCCTCGCTCTAAAGCTTGTTGCCGTGGGAAGCGGTTACGGCAACCCAGTAGGTCTCCGCGTACGTGTAGCAAACCACCCGGCGAGGGTCGTAACCCTTATAGACGTCGCTGCACACCTTCTTCATGTCGTCATAGAGAGAAGTGTTGCATGCGCCGTAGCCCTGCCCCGTCTTGTCCGCCGCGTCGTAACACATGTCGTGACGGGCGCAGGCGCCGCTGAAGTCAGCGTTGGTGCCGGGCATCGGCGTCTGGTCTGGCGAGCCGGTGCAGTAGTCGTGGCGGGCCTTCTCGCAGTTAGGTGTTCGCGTGCAATCGGGGTCGTAGATATAGCCGGGCGGAACAGTTATCGACCCCATATCCGATTTCGCCGGGGTCGTTTGTGGGCGCGGAAGGGCCGGCACAACAGCATTCGAGGAAGGCTGCGGTGACACCGTCGTCGGAGCAATCTCGCCTTGCTGCGATCCGCTGCCGGCCGAAGGTGCCGACGGTTCACCACCCAGCGGTGTCGGTTCACCGATCGTCGATGGCGGAACAAACGGCGCGCGGGAAGTATCGCCGGGCGCCCCCGGCACGGGGACGATGGGTGTGCCGTTGCCAGTGCCGACCGGTGGCGGAATAAGCGCTCCCGCATTCGTCCCGCTCCCGGCACCACTGGGCGACTGGACTGCGGGCGGCGCGGTAGGCAGCGGGGGTGGAGTGCTCGGAGGTCCAGGTGGTGGCGTCGGCGGATCGGGCACATCCACGCACGGCCAGCCGGGGTGCATCTGCTGCCATTGCGCACAAGGGATATTGGGTCCGGCCTGCGCGGGAGCACCCACTTGCGCGACCGAGAGCAGCGCTGCGTCGGTGATCAGCAGTGCAGCCGATACGCCTAGCGCGAGGACGAGACGGGATAGTCGTCTGCGAGGGCAGGGTGAGGTCATCGGTTGGCTCTCCTTGTTTCGGACTCGGCGGTAGTCGAGGGTCAGAGCCAGATGGGATCGCCGGCATCGGTGTCGGCGACGCGGTTCTTGTCCGGGACGGTGTCGGCGCTACTGGTGCCCGAGCTCAGCGCCAGCAGGCCCGCGGCGAGGAATGCGGTGAGCACGGTGGTGAGTGCGGTGCGTGTGGTTGGCATGACTTCGGCTGCCCCTTCCTGGATCGACGCATCAGCAGCATCGCTGTGGCAACTAGAGCTGTAACCCGGTTGTCAACGGAACGGGCGCAGCTGTCACACCCCGCTGGAAACCCCTGTCACATGTGGGTTGCCACAGGTCGAAACCCGATCGAAGACATCAACTCACCCCCGTGATCCGCGCCACTGTGACAGCGCGGGACCTGGAATTCGCACCCGTGAACCACCGCGAGCAGGGGCGTGAAGCGCTGGCACTACGGTTGAAGCAACTGCGTGGTGAACACCCGAGCCGAGCTTGCGGACGATCGGTCAACGCGCACAGGTCAGCCACACCACCGTCTCGCGGGCATTCTCGATCGAGGACAGACTCCCCTCATGGCGATCGCGCGCTACGCCATACCGGCACAATCGAGCGCGCCGCTCGACGCCGGTCCCCCCGGCACCGACGTCACCCGGATCCGACTGACCTACCTCTACCCCATCGCCGACGGCGCCACCTTCGCCATGGCCCTGCTCGGCGCCATGAGCGGAGCCCGAATCACCCGGTCTCGGCTACTCGCCCCTGCCGCCATCGCGCTCATCGGCAGCCGCACCCGACCCGTGCGCCACCTCGATATCGTCATCCTGACCATGCAAGCGGCCAGGAACACACAGTTCCGGGCCGTTTTCTATGCTCAGTGACTGTCCATCTGCACCGTGAAGTGATGAGCGGTGATGTTCAGGTGGTGGCGCATGTAGAGGCGATGCGCGGCGGCTCGGTCGGGGCCTACGCCGGAATCCAGGTGGACGGCTTCGCACTTCAGGCGCAGTGCCTCCTGCTTCGCCCACGCCATCAGTAGATCCGCGTAACCGTGACCGCGCGCGGTGGACGCGGTGATGAGGTCGTCCACGTACAGGTGATGTCCCCACGCGCTGTGCCACGCCTCGCGGAAACCCAGCACCGAGACGGCCACGTCGCCGTTCCCGGCGAACACTCCGACGAGCCGGTAGCCGCGCGGCCGCAGGTCGGTGTCGACGAAGTCGACCAGCGCGTCCACCGTGCCCCATCGAGGGCGCAACTCGAGCAGGGTCGCCGCCGCCAACTTGGTCTGATCTGCACTGATTTCACGAATCTCGGTCACGGAGCCGACGCTAGCGCCGCCCCACCGCCTCGGCCGAGGGCCACTTCGCCTCAACTCCGCCAGGCCACTGCCCGCTGAGCTGGCGATCTGTCCGATTCGTCCGGTCCGTTGATGATCTCGAGGGTACGTTCACAGGCAGATCGCTATCGATGTTCGCCGCAGGTGTTCCGGAGGTTCATTCCTAACCGAGGAGACTTGATGAACACGATTCCACTGACTGTCATGACCGCCGCGGTGGTCGCGGTATCCGTCGTCGCCGGCCCCGCCCACGCGGAACCCGGAGTGATGCTGGGCGGGGGCTCGGGAATCATCCTCGACGACTACGAACTGTGCACGTTGACCACGATCGGTCGCGACGGCGCCGGCCGCTTGGTCGGCCTGACGGCCGGCCACTGCGCTCTGATCGGTGACCCGATCGCGTCCGAACAAGATTGGGGTGCCGGCGACGTCGGCCGAGTGGTAGACGTCAACGACGACCTGGATTACGCGGTGATCGAGTTCGACCCCGCGAAGGTGACCCCGGTGCGCCAGATCGGCGGCACCACGATTGCCGGCCTGGGCACCTACCCGGGCCAGGGCGGTGTGGTCTGCGAAAACGGCCGTTCCACCGGCTTCGACTGCGGCATCGTCTGGGGTCACCTCGGTGACCGCATCCTGAACCAGACCTGTTCGCGCCCAGGTGATTCCGGCGGCCCCGTCACTGTGGACGATCTGCTCGTCGGGATGAACAACGGCCGAGTGGTCGGCGTTGCCGGAATCGACCTGAATGTCGAGTGCGTCACCGCGGCCAACCCGGTCCACTCACCCGCTTTCACCCACTCCATCACCGACATCCTGCGCGCGATAGATGCCGGAGGCGGCCCGGGTAGCGCCTTCCGTCCTATCTAGCCGCGCCACACCAGCGTCGAATCATCGAGCCGCGTGCCGGTCGGACTCGTCGGCGTCCCGCGCGAGGATCCCATCGAGGATGACCCGTAGCTTCCACGTCTCGCGTTTGCTGCCGCCTACCGTCAGCAGCGGGGCGAGCTCGCGGATCGTGGGGTAGTCGTCGGCGGGGAGGGCTTGATAGACGGCGTCGAGGCGCGCGGCCGTGTCGGCTACGGACTCGGCGGGTTCGTCGGTGGCCGCCCGTGCGGCGGCCTCCAGGGCGGCCGAGGCGATGTATTGGCCCAGTAGGTCGACGGCCCAGGCACAGGCGGCGTCCTTGACTCCGCCGAGCCGCAGCAGGCGCAGCATCTCTTCGACCAGTCGCAGGATGTGCGGGCCGGTCGGGGCCTCGGTGAACGCGACGGCGGCGAGGTCGCGGTGCGCGGCAAGCGCGGCGACGGTTCGTTCGACGAGTAGTTCCAGCCGGTTGCGCCAGTCGCCGTCCGCCTCGGCCGGCAGTTCGACGGCCGCCACGGCGAGGTCGTGGGTCAGCAGCATCAGCTCGCGCCGGTCGTGCACATAGACATAGAGCGACGCCGAACCCGTATCGAGAACCTGGGCCACTCGGCGCATGCTCACCGCGGCGCAGCCCAACTCGTCGACCAGGTCGAGGGACGCGGCCACGATCGCGTCGAGGCTCAGCGGAGCCTTCGCGGGACTGGTGCGGGGATTGGGGCGGGGGGAGCCGGGCATGCGCCGAATCCTAGCTTGACAAACAGTGCTCGCGGCGAGCATCGTTCGGAACGATCAGTGATCGTTACGATCACTGATCGTCAAACTATGCAGAGGAGTTGCCATGAAGGTCATCGTCTTCGGTGCCGCCGGACGGGCGGGTCGAGCCATCGTGACCGAGGCGCTGACCGCCGGTCACGACGTCACCGCCGCGGTCCGCGACCCGGCGAAACTGTCACCGGCCGATCAGCTCACCATGGTGCGCGCCGACGTTCGCGACCCGGACAGCGTGCGCGCGGCCATCGCGGGGCACGACGCGGTGATCAGCGCGATCGGCCCGGCCGGCCGCCACGCGCACGGCCTCTATTCCGACGCCGCCCGCGCCCTCGTTCCCGCGATGCAATCCACCGGAGTGGACCGCCTGATCGCCATCACCTCCAGCGGCGTCCGCCGCGACGACCCGAACCACGCCCGCTGGTACCGCTGCCTCGCCCGAACCCTGATGAACGAGCTCTACGGCGACATGCGGCTGATGGAATCCATCATCACTGAATCCGCCGTGGACTGGACCTTCGTCCGTCCCACCCGCCTGACCGACGACCCGCCGACCGCGACCTACCGCGTCCAGGACGGCGAAACACCAAGCGGCGGTTGGAAAGTGCCGGTCGCCGACGTGGCCCGGTTCATCATCGAAGAACTGGACCGCCACCGCTGGTCCCACGCCGCGCCGACCCTCGCGCGATAAACCTCACACCTCGTCCAGCGCCCGCCGGCCGGTCACCGGCCCCCATACCCCGACCAGCGCGACCATGGTGAGCAGCGCGACGGTGATCACCGAGAACACCAGCCCCGGCCCGTTCGCCCGGTCGAGCAGCGGCAGCAGCAGGAACGGCAGCAGCGCGGTGCTCACCTTCGACAGCGAATAGGTCGCGCCGGACGCGGTGCCGCGCACCGCGGTCGGGAACGACTCCGGCAGGTACGCGTGAATGGCGTCGGAGAAGACGTTGCTGGCAATGGTGAACAACCCGCCCGACAGCAGGATGAGCGGCACGCTGGTGGCGAAACCGAAGGTCAGGCCGAACAGCGCCATCAGGGTCGCGGTCCCCATGACGAGATACTTGCGCTCTATCCGCTCCATCAGCGGGATCGCCAGCAGCGACCCCAGCGGGTATCCGAGATAGGTGACGGCCAGGTAGCTCAGCGAGGTGACCACCTCGAATCCCTTGCGGTCCAACACGAGTACGGCCAGCGTGCCGAATCCGTAGTAGCCGAACACCTGCAGGATCATCACCGCGGAGAACAGCGTCGTCTTGGCCCGGTACGGCGGCTTGACGATCGCGCTGAACGGCAGGCCCTTCGTCTTGTTCGCCTGTCGCGCAAGCCAATGCGGCGATTCGGGCATGTCCCGGCGCGCGACGACCACCACCGCGGCGCCGAGCCCGCCGATCACGAACAGCCAGCGCCAGCCGTCGATCCCGAAGGGCTGCAACGGAACCAGCCACTTGGCGAGGAATCCGACGGTCGGCACCGCGCAGAAACCGATCGTGTACGCCATGGCGATCATCCGCCCACGCACCTGCGGCGGAACCACTTCCGACAGATAGGTGTCCGACACCGTCATCTCGGCGCCGATCCCGAGCCCCGCCAGGAATCGCGTCGCCATCAGGAACGTGATGTTCGGGCTGAACGCGCCGAGTAGGGTGAACCCGGAGTACAACGCGATATTCACCATGAACATGCGCCGCCGCCCGAACACATCCGACAACCGGCCGATCACCAGCGCGCCGAGGAACTGCCCGGCGAACGCCGACGCGAGGATCCCGCTGAGCTGGAACGTGGACAGGTGCATCTCCTGCTTCAGCACCCCGGTGATCGTCCCGGCGAGGAACAGTTCGTAGAGATCGAAGAACAGTCCGGCACCGACCAGCGCGACCAGCTTGCGATGAATGGGACGAACCGGAAGCTCGTCCAGCCGCAGCCGTTCCCGGCCGACGTCGGATGTTGTGGTCATCCCGCCATACTCCTGATCGAGCCCCCTTCCGGCAACAAATCAGCGTGGTGTGTCCGGTTCGTGTCCGGAACCCCGATTCCGCCCTGTCCGCCGTGGCGCGGTGGTTGACTTGGCCGCGTGCCGGCCGCGTCCGGCCGCACTTCAGTACACCGAGGTCAGGAGGCCACGGATATGCCTACTCACGACGGAAGCTGGCCGCAGGGAACACCCTGCTGGGTCGACAGTCAGGTCGACGACACCGCGCGGGCCCGTGAGTTCTACGCGGAACTATTCGGCTGGGAAATCCTGGATAGCCCGCCGGACGCGGGCGGCTATCTGATGGCGCTACGGCACGGCAGGCCGGCCGCGGGGATCGGCGCCAAGCCCGACGGCATGGCCATGCCGTCGGTGTGGACCACCTACTTCGCCGCCGACAGCGCCGACGCGATCGCCGAGAAGGTCACGGCGGCAGGCGGTTCGGTGCTGATGGCGCCGTTCGACGTGCTCGACGTCGGCCGGATGTGCATCGCCGCCGATCCGATCGGCGCGATCTTCGGCGTGTGGGAAGCCAAGGCGCACACCGGTGCCGGCATCTACAACGAAGACGGCGCGTACTGCTGGAACGAGCTGCACACCGATCAGTACAAGCAGGCTCAGGAGTTCTACGCGTCCGTATTCGGTTGGCACTACACCGAAATCGGTGACGGGGCGAACTTCGTCTACTCGACCTTCGGCCTGAGCCAGGACGGCGCTCCGGTCGGCGGCGTCAACGACGCGAGCAAGACGCCCGGCGACGCTCCGTCCTTCTGGCTGACCTGGTTCCAGGTGGACAACACCGACGCGTCCGTCGCCAAGGCCACCGAGTTGGGTGCCACGGTGCTGATGGGGGTGCACGACAGCGCATTCGGCCGGATGAGTGTTCTGCAGGGCCCGCAGGGTGAGGCGTTCGGCGTCATCGACCCGTCGACCGTCGCTGAACCGCAGGCCGGCGCGTAGTCCGGATCCGCACGAAAGATATAGGAAGGGCCAGCGTTTCGGCGCTGGTCCTTTTTATCGCTGCTTGATCGGGGGAACGGCCAGATCGGTGCGCCGCGTGGTCACCTTGACCGCCTTGTTCTCCGCCGCCGCGGCGGCATTGGCCAGTTCGACATTCTCCGGAGCGGCGGCGGCCTTGTCGGCGGCCCGCACCGCTTGATCGGCTTCGAAAGCGCCGAGGAAGCTGTTGGTGGCTTCCTCGGTGGCGAGCACGGCGGCCAAAGCGGCGCGTGCGGCGTCGGCGGCGGCCTGCGCGGCGGAGGCGGCAGTCGAGGCTGCCTCCGCGGCCTTCGTCGCGCTGTCGATCCCGGTGTGGATGGTGGCGCGCGGGCTGCCGGCCTTCGCCTTGCGGTCGGTTTTCCCGCCGGGGACCGTGGCGCGGTCGGCGGCCGCGGCGCGATCGCGGGCACTCGCGGCCCGCTGCCGTGCCTGCTGGATCAAAGCGCGCGTCATGGGCTGCTCGATGGAATGAGCGCCGGGCGCCTGACCGCTGACGTCCTGAGCATTCGCGACACCGGCTCCGGACAATGCCAGAGCCGCGCACGTGACGACCAGGACAACGACTCGGGGGCGATCCCTACGCATAAGCGCTCCATCCATGGAAGAAGACCAGCCAGTCTGGTTAACCGTACGTCCAATTGGTCGGTTTCGGTCAGACCTCGGCCCTGGCGTGCCGCGCGCTTTCCATCGGGTGCTGATCAGCGATATCCGGGCGGAGTGCGGGCAATCAGGCCGTGCTGATGGGCGTAGACGACCGCGTGGATACGGTCGCGCACACCCAGTTTCGCGAGCACGCGCGAGACGTGCGTCTTCACGGTTTCCTCGCCGACGCCGAGTTGCGTGGCGATCTCGGCATTGCTGCGGGCGTCGGCGAGCAGGAGCAGCACTTCCAGCTCGCGCGCGGTGAGGTGTTCGACCTCGGGCGGGGTGTGCGGCGGCGCGAGCGTGGCGGCGAAGCGCGCGGCCAGCCGGCGGGTCATCGACGGATCGATCAGCGCGTCGCCGCGAGCCGCGATGCGAATGGCGGCGACGAGTTCCTCCGGCGGCAGGCTCTTCAGCAGGAACCCGCTCGCGCCGGCCTGCAACGCGCGGTACAGATTGGCGTCGCTGTCGTACGTGGTGAGTACGAGGACATGCGTGCCACCCGCCGCGACAATGGCTTCGGTCGCGGCGAGCCCGTCCAGCTTCGGCATCCGCACGTCGAGAATCGCGACATCCGGTCGCAGCCTTGCGGTTTCGGCAATCGCCGTACGCCCGTCGCTGACCTCGGCGACACAGTCGAGATCGGCCTGGCTGTCCAGCACCGCCCGCAGCCCGGAGCGGAACATACTGTGGTCGTCGGCGATCAGCACCCGGATCGGCATGGTCACGACCCGCCGATCGGCACGGAAACCGTGGTGTGCCAAGAGGTTCCGGCCGCATCGGGACCATAGTCGAGGTCGCCGTCGAAGAGGTCGGTGCGCCGCCGGATCCCGCCGAGCCCACGCGGCACCGCAGTATCGCTGACCGACGGGATCGGTGGAATCGGATTGCTCGCCCGCAACACCACCCGATTCGGCTGATACGCCACCGTGAGCCGGGCATGTTCGCCGTCCCCGTGCCGCAGCGCGTTGGTCAGCATCTCCTGCACGATCCGATACACCGTGACATCCAACGACTCCGGCAACTCGACCACCGAACCCTGCACGGCCACTTCGACAGTCAATCCGGCGGCGCGCACATGTTCGACCAGTCCGTCGATATCGGCCAGCCCGGGCTGCCGCTGCCCCGCGTCGTCGCGGCCGTGCAGCAGATCGAGCTGCCGCCGCAGATCCACCATCGCGGCCCGGCTGCTCGACTCCACGGCCGCCAGCGACCGGGTCGCCGCGCCATTCGCGGTGTCCGCCATGGCCATTCGCGCCGCACCCGCGTGGATGCCGATGGCGCTGACGTGATGGGAGATCACATCGTGCAGGTCCCGCGCGATCGCGGCCCGCTCGTCGGTCACCGCCCGCTCCACCGCGACCTGATGCTCCTGCCTGCGCAGCCGCTCCCGCTGCTCGAGCTCGGCGATGTAGGCGCCGCGCGCCGCGGTGTAGCGGCCGACCAGCCACGGCACACAGCCCGCCGCCGTCGTCGAGGCGATCAGCAGCCGCCAGTCGTGCCCGGCGTGATCGTGCGCGAGCAGATGCGCGGCCGCGACGCCACCGCACAGCATGAGCATGGTCAGCACCGATTTCGGACCGGCCAGCCACGCGCCGGTCCGATACCCGGCGACCAGCAGGCCGACGCCGGCGAACTGCCCGTCGAAGCCGTGCCGTTGCAGCAGCCAGGTGACCACCAGCCGGACGAGCGCCTGGGCCACCGCCACCAGGCCGGCCGTGCGCGGCGGCCCGGCCAGGGCCAGATCGACGACGACAATGCCCGCCAGCATCGTGACGGTCTGCCCCGGCGCGACGCCGAAGATGCCGCACACACCGATCGCCACGGCGTCGATCAGCGCCGCCACCGCCGCGACCACCAGCGACTGGCGGGCCAGCGACCTGCTCACATCCAACAGTTCGCCACCGCCTTCGGGTTGTCGGAGCCGTCGCGGCGATCCTAGCCAGATCGGTCGTCGGGGTGCCGTCAACTCTGCCCGCCGCCGCGCCCGATCGCGTCCCCCGCGCGGGGGACGCCGAATCCCTCGGCGGCGCGATGTTTACGCAGGCCATCGCCCGTAGCGTCGAAATCCGACGCCGGACGATCCGAGGAGATCACATGGACCGAGTGGAACTGCTGACCTACGCGTTGCCCGCCTTCGCGTTGTTCATGCTGGTGGAGTGGATCGCGTATCGCCGCGATCCGGACCGGCCGAAGAACGGCGGATCGGGTCGCGACACCGCGTCCAACATCGCCACCTTCACCCTCGGCCGGCTCGCGAAACCGTTGACGCAGTACCTGATTCCGTTCTCCGCCGTGGTGGCGGCCGCCGCGATCACGCCGCTGCACCTGTCCGCGACGTCGTGGTGGGTGTGGGTGCTCGGCCTGGTGGTCACCGATTTCTGCTACTACTGGGCGCATCGCGCCGACCACCGGGTCCGGCTGCTGTGGACCTCGCACAGCGTGCACCACTCCAGCGAGCACTTCAATCTGTCCACCGCGATCCGCCTGCCGTGGGTGCACCCGGTGGCGAATGTCCTGCGCGGAATGGCTTGGGTGCCTGCGGCTTTGCTGGGCTTCCCGGTGTGGATGATCTTCCTGTTGCAGAGCATCGGCCTGCTCTACCAGTTCCCGATCCACACCCAGCGCGTCGGCACGCTGGGCCGTCCGATCGAGTTCCTGTTCAACACCCCCGCCCACCACCGCATCCACCACGGCTCCAACCAGCCCTATATCGACCGCAATTATGGTGGCATCCTGATCATCTGGGACCGCATGTTCGGTAGCTTCGCCGCCGAATCCGAACCCATCCGCTACGGCCTCACCAAAAACATCGGCACCGACAACCCGCTAAAGGTCAACTATCACGAACTCGCCGGACTGGTCCGCGATGTTCGCGGCGCCGACACCTGGCGCGGCCGTCTCGGCTACGTTTTCGGTCCGCCCGGCTGGACCGAGCACCGCGAACCCGCGCCGGAACCGGCGCCGCAGATCAAGTCGGTTCAGCTCACCTGAGCGTGACCGGGCGATGCTCGGCATCGCCCGGATTCGCTTGTCCGGTGGTAGATCTCAGGCGTTGTCGAGGAAGAAGCGGAGGCCGGCGATGTTCGGCGAGCCCTCGGCGAATTCGACGAACGCGACACCGCGGGTATCGCCGAAGCGGACCGACGCGGTCACCGTGCGCCCGGCGGCGATCAGCTTGCCCCAGCGCATGTTCCGGGCCCGATTGGTGAACTCCTCCACCGAAACCGGAGTGCCCGCGGGCAATTCGACCACGGCGTAGTGGCCGAGCAGCCCGCGGACGCGGACGATGTCGGTGCTGCCCGCGGCGGCGAACAGTCGTGAGGTCACCCGGCGACCGGTCCGGCCGACCCCGCCGAGCGCGCGCAGCATGCCGAGCGCGCCGTCGAAGCCCTGATTGCTGATCAACTGCGGTCCGAGGCGCAGCGCGGCGCCGAGCCCGCTGGGCCCGGTGCGCAACAGCTGCACGATCATCGGGCCCAGCTCCCAGTGCGCGGCCAGGTGCGCGATCTTCCAGTCGCCGTCCTGCTCGGTCAGCTGGTAGCGCAGGTGCATCGGGACCGAGACCCGGGCGCCGGTCGACATCGTGGTCTCGATGGTCAGATCGCGCACCACGGTCGGCGGCGCGACGATGTCGCGTTCCACCCGGAAGACGATGCCGTTGGGGCCGATGAAGGTGTCGTAGAAGGCCTCGATGGCGGTGCGGCCGACGTGCGGACGGGCCCCGACCGGGTCGTTGACCTCGGCGTCGGGAGTGAAGAGGTCGACCCACGCGGACTTGTCGTGCACGGCGACCGCGCGCGGGGACGCTTGGACGGCCGTCAGCAGCTCGGCGGCCGAGGGTTCCAGCGGCATGACAAATCCTCCGATGTCGACGATGACTCGTCCCATGGTAGAACAAGTTCCAATTGCCGGATCGCGGCCGCGGCCGCCGGATCGGCCTATCCGACGGTGATTCCGGCGGCTTCCCGGCAGTACAGCCACAGCCGCCAGGCCTCGTCCGGGGTGTAGTGCGTGCGGCGCAGATAGTGCTCCGGGCGCACTTTGCGGTCGGCCCAGAACCGGCCGGAGGGCAGCGTCGCGGCGGTCGCGGCGAGCCAGACCGCGGTGTCGGCGCCCGCTTCGGGAGTGCGCAGCAGCGGCCGCATGAGCCGGTGGAAGCCGGGCAGCGACGAAGTGACGCCGGGTGTGTCGGCCCAGCCGGGATGCATGCTGTGCACCGAAATATGCTGCGGTGCATAGTGTTCGGCCAGCAGCGGAGTCAGCGCGACCTGCATGCGTTTGGTGCGCGCGTACGCGGTGGTGCCGGAGTACCGGCCCTGCCGGTATTCGGGATCGCCGACGGCGAGCGGTTGCGCGTACATCCCGCCCGAGGACATCAGGATGACGCGCGCTCCGTCGGCGGCGGCGAGCAGCGGGGCGAGCCGCTCGGTGAGCAGCAGCGGGCCGAGGATGTGCGTGGCGAGGGTGATCTCGTGGCCCTCGGCGGTCTCGATCCGCCGGGGCGGCAGCAGGCCGGCGTTGTGAATCAGCACATCCAGGCTCGGTAGTCGATCGGTGAGTTCGTCCGCGCAGGCCCGCACCGAACTCGGGTCGGACACATCGCAGACGGTCACGGAGACGTCGGCGGCCGGATCGGTTTCCCGAATCTCCGCACAGGCTTGTTCGCCACGTTCGCGGTCGCGCACGGCGAGCAACACCGTGCCGCCGAGTCCGGCCAGGCTGGCCGCGATCGCCTTCCCGATACCGGAATTCGAGCCGGTCACCAACGCCGTGCGTCCGCGCAGGGCGGCGGGCTCCGGGTCATCCGCAGGCCAGCCGCGGCGGCGCAGCGCGAGCCCGAGGCGGCTGTAGCCCGGCACGATCGTCCGGTCGAGAAGAGTGTCGAGGAACGTGGGCGTGCTGGACGCATCGGTCATGGAGCAATTCTCCTGTGTGTCGGCATCGCAAGAGAACAACGATGCATGAACGTTGCATTGGCCCGATACCTCGCTAGAGTCGAGGCATGGGCATCGAGTGTTCGAGCGTCGTCGCGGCACCCCGGTCCGAGGTTTTCGATTGGCACACCCGTCCAGGTGCGTTCGCGCGGCTCGCGCCGCCGTGGCAGCCCGCGTCGGTGCTCGCCGAGGCCACGTCGCTGGCCGACGGCAAGGCCGTGCTCGGCCTGCCGGGCGGGCTGCGCTGGGTGGCCAAGCATGACCCCACCCGCTACGACCCGCCGCAACGATTCGTCGACCAGATCGCCGTCGACGGCCTTACCTCGCTGCCCGCCGGACTGCTGCTGCGCTGGCGGCACATCCACGACTTCGAGGTCGTCGACGACACGCACACCCGGGTGCTGGACCGGGTCGAGACGCCGGTGCCCGGTTTCGTGCTGCGCCCGATGTTCGACTATCGCTATCGTCAGCTCGCCGATGATCTGGCCGCTCATGCCGACGCGGCCCGAGCGGGCTTCACGGCCAAGACTATTGCGATGACCGGCGCGTCCGGACTGGTCGGCTCGGCGTTGACCGCGTTCCTGACCACCGGCGGGCACACCGTGGTCTCGTTGGTCCGGCATGCTCCGAAAACCGGTGAACGGCAATGGAATCCGGACGACCCCGCGCCCGGCCTGCTCGACGGGGTGGACGCGGTGGTGCATCTGGCAGGCGCATCCATCGCCGGCCGTTTCACCGACGAACACAAGCAGGCCGTCCTCGACAGCCGCATCGGGCCGACCGAGCAGCTCGCCGCGCTGGCCGCCCGCGCCGGCGTTCCGACCTTCGTCAGCGCGTCCGCCGTCGGTTATTACGGCTACGACCGCGGCGACGAGCGACTGCTCGAAGACGCCTCGCGCGGTGACGGTTTCCTCGCCGACGTGGTCGACGCGTGGGAGTCCGCCGCCGACGCCGCCACCGGGGTTCGCGTCGTCAAGATCCGCACCGGCATCGTCCAATCGCCGCGCGGCGGCACCCTGCGCCTGCTGCGGCCGCTGTTCGCGACCGGACTCGGCGGCCGGATCGGGGACGGCGAGCAGTGGCTGTCCTGGATCGGCATCGACGACCTGGTGGACATCTACTATCGCGCGCTGTGGGACAGCACCCTGTCCGGTCCGGTGAATGCCGTTGCGCCGCAACCCGTTCGCAACAGTGAATACACCCACGTCCTGGCCGGCGTGCTGCGCAGGCCCGCGCTGGTGCCGGTGCCCGAGTTCGGTCCGGCGCTGCTGCTGGGTGAGCAGGGCGCGCGCGAACTCGCCGCGGCGAGCCAGCGGGTCGTGCCGGCCGTGCTGGGCAAGGCCGGACATCGTTTCCGCACACCGGATCTCGCCTCGGCGCTGCGTCATCTGCTCGGTCGCGCCCGCCGCTGATCCGCGCGGTCAGCGGGTGAGCAGGATCTGGTGCACATCGAGGTAACCGCAGCGGAATCCGGCCTCGGCGTGCGCCAGATACAACCGCCACATCCGCCGGAAGATCGGATCGAAGCCCAGCTCCGCGACCCGGTCGGCGCGCGCGTTGAACCGCTGCTGCCACAGCCGCAGCGTGTGCGCGTAGTGCTCGCCCATCGACAATTGTTCGCGGACAACGAGTTCGGTGCGCCGCCCGGCCACGTCGGCGAGCAGCCGGGTGGACGGCAGGAAGCCGCCGGGGAAGATGTATTTCTGCACCCAGGTGTAGGTGTAGCGAGTGGCCAGCATGCGGTGGTGCGGCATGGTGATCGCCTGGATCACCGCGCGTCCGCCGGGCGCCAGCACCTGGTCGATGGTCTCGAAGAACGTCTCCAGGTACTCGTAGCCGACCGCCTCGATCATCTCCACCGAGACCACCGCGTCGAATTCGCCGGTCACCTGGCGATAGTCGAGCAGATCGATGGTGACGCGGTCGGAAAGCCCGGCGGCGGCAATGCGATTCAGCGCGAGCGCGCGCTGCTCCGTGGACAGCGTCACCGAACGCACCGTCGCACCACGAGCGGCCGCACGCAACGCCAATTCGCCCCAGCCGGTGCCGATTTCGAGCACGCGGGTGCCCGGGCCGACACCGGCGCGGTCGAGTATCCTGTCGATCTTCGCCCGCTGAGCGGCAGCCAGATCGGCCCAGCGCGGCGGCGGCGCGGTGGCCGGGAACAACGCGCTGGAATAGGTCAGCGTCTCGTCCAGGAACAGCTCGAAGAGATTGTTCGACAGGTCGTAGTGCCTGGCGATATTGCTGCGGCTGTTCGATTCGCTGTTGCGTTCGGCGCTGGGATGTCTCGAGACGTAGAGCCGGCGAAGCGCGCGCAGCGGCGCGGGCACGAGCGTGTCGATGTGCGCGGCGAACACGGTCAGCGTCGCGGCCGGATCGGGCGCCGACCAGTCGCCCGCCATGTAGGACTCGCCGAAGCCGATCAGCCCGCCCACCCCCAGCCGGGCGGTGAAGTCGGCCGGACGGTGCAGGATCAGCCGCGGCGCGTCCTCCGCGCCACTGCCGAGCACCGTCCCGTCCGGATACTCCACCCGGATCGGCAGCGTGCGGACGGCCCGCCGGAACAGCCGGTCCGCCACCGCCGCGGCGATCGCCGCGCGAGTGCCGGTCGGCACCCGCTCGACGTCGGGCCAGTACGTCGAGGGTGATTCTGTGACGTGTGTTTCTAAACTCACCGCGAATACTCCTCGAAGTGCTGGGCGGGCCGGGGAACGAGAGGCAGGCCGCGCGCCCAGAGCTGCACGCCGTGCCAGCGAATGAGCGCCGAGACCACAAGTGGGGCAAGGGGTACCGCCACTGTCGCGCGCAGGATGGTACGGACGGTGGCCGAATGGCAACGCCCGGTCATCGAGGCGGCGAAAATCGGCTGGTTATCGATCAGGGTGATGGCGGCCCGCAGCCGATCGGCGGGTTCGGGCAGGCGCATCCGGTATTCGCCGCGGACCTCGTTGAACGGGGAGACGTAGAAGCTCTTCGCGGTGGTCGCGCCGCCGCGGTCGTCGGTGCGCACCAGGTAGCGGTGCCGTCCGCCGTAGGTGTTGTGCACCTCCGCGATGACGCAGACCAGCTCGCCGGTGTCGTCGCGGCACCAGAACAGGGTCAGCGGGTTGAACACGTAACCGAGCACCCGCGCGTTGGCGAGCATCCGGACGCGACCGCCGCGTAAGTCGATACCCTGCTCGGCGAGGTAGCCGTCGACGTTCTCGCGCAGGGTGCGGTCCGGGTCGCCGAGATGATCGGCCGCGCGGAACCCGGCGAGCGGGCGCAGCCAGCGCGGCAGCTTCGGCAGGTCGTCGAGATCGACCAGCCAGCTGTAGCTGCGGTAGCTGAACTCATGACGCATCGGGGCGAGGCGCACGTGGTGGATCCGCGTGCGGACTATCTGGGCGGTCGTGTTCACGAGGTACGCACTGCCGCAACAGGTTTGGTCGTCCAGCGGGCGCCGAGCCGTTCGGCGGCGCGCAACCCGGACAGCGCGCCGTCCTCGTGGAATCCCCAGCCGTGATAGGCGCCGGCGAATGCCACTCGCGCGCAACCGATCTCGCCGAGCCGGCGCTGCGCCGCCACCGAACTCGGGGTGTAGCGCGGATGCTGGTAGACCATCCGATCGATGATCAGTTCCGGATCGACCCGGTCCCCGTCGCCGAGGGTGACCAGGAATCGCGGCTCGTCGCCGAGCCGCTGCAACCGGCTCAGGTCGTAGCTGACCAGCACCCGATCCGTCTGCGCCGTGCAGGACGGCAGCCGGTAGTTCCAGGACGCCCGCGCCCGCGGTGCGCGCGGGAGCACCGACACGTCGGTGTGCAGCACCGTGTGATTCACCGAATACGGCATGGCGGAAAGGATTTCGGTCTCCGCCTCGGTCGGCTCGGCGAGCATCCGCAACGCCTGATCCGGATGGGTGGCGATGACCACGGCATCGAACACCGTCACCTCGTCCGCGTCGTCGCGCACCGCGACACCGTCGGGGAGCCGGTGCACCGCGCGCACCGGCGTGCCCACCCGTACGGTGTCGAGTCGCTCGGCGACCGCGCGGACATACATGGCCGAACCGCCGGCCACGGTGCGCCAGGTGGGGGAGCCGAACACCGTCAGCATGCCGTGATGGTCGAGGAAGGTGAACAGGTATCGCGCCGGATATTGCAGCGCGGTGCCCGGATCGCAGGACCACACCGCCGCGACGAGCGGGGTGAGGAAGTGCGTGACGAAGTAGTCGGAGAAACCGTTCGCGAACACGAATTCCGCCAGCGTGCGGCCGGTTTCGGTCGCATGTTCCAATTCCGCGCGGGCCAGGCGATGGAATCGCGGCACCTCGGTGAGCAGGCGCAGATAACGCCCACGCGCCAAAGACCTTGGGGTGGCGAACAATCCGCCGGCGCCGCGTGCCCCCGCGTATTCGAGGCCGCAGCCGTCGCAGCGCACCGACATGCTCATATCCGATTCCTGGGTCGCGATGCCCAGCTCACCGAACAGCCGCAGCAGCGTCGGATAGGTGCGGTCGTTGTGCACGATGAACCCGGTATCCACGCCGATGGGCACCCCGTCACGGCCGGTGACCTCGTGCGTGTCGGCGTGGCCGCCGAGCCGATGGTCGGCCTCGTAGAGCGTCACCTCGGCGGACCCGGACAGCACCCATGCCGCGGTCAGCCCGGCCACGCCGCTGCCGATCACCGCGACCCGCCGGACGCCGTCCGCGCTCGGCTCGGTGTGCTCGCCCATCTGTTCCTCCTCGTCGCCGGTCACCCCGCAGGTGGGTGGCCGGCGGGTTGCCGCCGCGGTCAAGCGATCGGGCCGGCGTTGCTGTCGCGCCACGCCGTGCCGTTCCATGTGTTGCCTCGATTATGCATCGTTTTGTGGCAAGGGCAACGTACGATCCGTCTCATGGGCGGCGCTGACCCGACCGCTGGCCGTCAGGGTGTCGTCGACCTCGGAAAGGACTTCGCCTCGGTGTCATCCGCGGATTGCTCGCGAACTGAAATTCGGCGTGGCTACGCGCGGCCGTCCACCGCGACGCGCCGTGCTCGGGAATGCCGCTATCGATCGGGGCGCGGTTCGTCGCCGGAGCGTCTCGGGCAGTCCCGGGTCAGCTCAGGTGATCGACGGCGTCCGACAGGCTCGCGACCCGTTCGGCCGTTTCCGGCAGGATCACCGAATCCCAGCCGGGCCCGCCGACGAGCACCCGCGACCCCAGGTCGAGGCAGACCCGCACCGCCGAGCTCAGCGCGGTCGATTCCTGCTGCGACCACAGCATCACCGCGGCGGGCCGATCGTGGCGCGCGAGACTGTCGGTCAAGGCGCCGGTCGGTACGTCCGCGCCGAGCATGTGCGCGCTGACGTCGCGCTCGGCCAGTGCCGCGCGCAGCACCTCGAGCGGCAGCGCGTGCGTCTCACCGCTGGTGCAGGCCAGCACCACCGGTCGCGGCGCGGTCGCGGCGGGCGGCGGATTGGTGCGGTGCAGCACCGAGGTGATGCACCAGGACAGCAGATGCTCCACATCGATACAGCTCTCGCCCGCGCCTTGGCGCGCGACGATCTCGCCGAACGCGGGGCGGCACAACCGATCCCACGTGTCCACCACGCCGTAGGCGCGGAAATGCGCCTCCAGGTAATCGGAGACCGCGCGCGTTTCGAGCGTGAATGCCGCGGCGAGCAACGGGAATCGGTCGCCCAGTCGCGGCGTCGGTCCGCGCACCGCGGCGGCCGCACCCGCCGGGCTCGCGCCGTCCTGAATCAGTGTCAGCATCTGTCCGAGCAGCGCGATGTCGGCCTCGGTGTAGAGCCGGTGCTTGCCGGGCCGGTGCTGCGGCGGGCCGATGTTGTAGCGGCGGTTCCAGCTCCGCAGGGTCGCGGTGGGGATGCCCAGGCGCTCGGCAACCGCGCGGACCGTGTAGCCGGCCGCGTCGGAAACGGGAGCGGAACCGGCGGACATCGCCCTATTCTGCCTGTTCCGGTTCGCCCGCTTCATCATGCCCGGGCGATCGCGCGTCGCGCGGGGTCTCCGGCGCCCGGGCCACGGCGATCAGCTCCGCACGGTGGTCGCCGCGGTCGCGCCGCACAGCAGGCCCCAGCCGGCTGCGACGGCGATCGCTTTACCGCGTTGTGGTCGTCCGCGCAGCGCGAGGCCGAGGACGGTGGCATCGGACAGATCGGCCATCACCCGGGCGGCGATGGCCAGCCGGAGCGCGTTCGTGGTCGGTGCGGCCAGCATGGCCAGCCCGGACGCGACGTCCCGCATCGCGACCATCCTGGCGACCGCGCGCAGGGCGGGGTCGTCGTCGGACCAGCCGCACGGTCCGAGCATGACCGCGGGCCGGGCCGCGACCGCGACGCCGTATCCCGCGGTCAGCGCGCCTGCGATCCGGGGCAGCCAGAGCAAGGTCACTAGGTTCCTCCTTGAAAACGGGGGTATGCATCAATCATGCATCGTTATCGGTTAACATGGCCAGTATCGTCGATTTCCGAGGAGTTCGCGTGACATCTCGAACGAAGCGGTTTCCCGTTCGCCTATTGATTGCTCTGGCCGGATCGGCCGTCGCATTGCTGGTGCCGGGCAGCGCGCAAGCAGCCCCCACCCCGGTCGCCGCACCCGCGCCGGTGTCCTCGCTGGATCTCAACCGATACCTCGGTACCTGGAATCAGCTCGCGGCGGTGCCGCAGTACTTCAACCTCGTCTGCGCCCGCGATACCCAGGCGAACTACGCGCTCGACCCGCAGGGCAACGTCTCGGTGCGCAACACCTGCACCACCTGGTCGAACATGAACAACGAAATCAACGGCACCGCAACGATCAACGACCGGATGACCGGCGCGCAGCTGCACGTCAGCTTCCCCGGCGTGCCGACGCAGGACCGGATCGACGGGCCGACCAACTACATCGTGACCGCCCTCGGCCCGGACTACTCCTGGGCGCTCGTCACCGATCCCGGCCGCACCTCCGGCTTCGTCCTCGCCCGCGCACCGATGCTCGACGCTGAGGCGTGGGATCGGATACGCGCGGAAATTGTTGCAGCAGGCGAGAATCCGTGCCTATACCTGACCTCGCCGACCACCGGCGGCCGATCGGACATCACCCCGCTCTGCACGCTCTGACCCAAGCCCCCGGCGCCTGCGAGGGTTGCGTCTACGGCGCCGGGCATTGAGCCGCCCACGTCGCCGTGGCGCCACCCTCATGGACGCCGGCCGTGTCCACTTCACCCCGCGAAGAGGAGTAGATGACCGTCACCATCGCCCTGTTCACCCGTGATCTGCGGGTGCACGACAACCCCGTGCTCACCGCGGCGCATCGCGAAGGCGCCTCGGTAGTACCGCTTTTCGTCGTCGACGAGGCCATCGCGGCCGGTCGTTTCGCCGCGCCGAATCGGGCGCGCTTCCTCGCCGCCGCGCTGGGCGAGCTGGACGCCGAGCTACGCGCGATCGGTGGCCGGCTGGTGGTGCGCCGTGGCGATGTCGTCACGGAGGTGGAACGGGTGGTGGCGCAGGTACATGCGGACAGCGTGCATATCGCCGCCGATGTCAGCAGGTACTCGAGCAAACGCGAACAAGCGCTCCGGGAACGGCTGGAGCAGCGCGACTGCTTGCTGCACACCCATGCCTCGTCGATCACGGCCAGCGATCCCGCAGAGCTCGTGCCATCCACCGGCAGAGATCATTTCGCGGTCTTCACCCCGTACTTCCGTCGTTGGGCCGAGACCCATCAGCGCAAGTCGCTCGGGAAGCCGCGCGAGCTCACGATGCCGCCGGTGGACAGCGATCCACTGCCGGAGGCCGAAGAACTCTGCGCGGGTCCGACGTCACCGCAGCTCGCGGTCGGCGGCGAGACGACCGGGCGAAAGGTGCTGCGGGACTGGCTTTCCGGACCCATCGAGGGATACGAAGAGCACAACGACGACCTCGCCGCCGACGCCACCTCGCACCTGTCCGCGTATCTGCACTTCGGGTGCGTGTCGCCGGTGGACCTGGTACGCCGGGTCGACATGTCGACGCCCGGCGGTCATGCGTTCGCCCGGCAGTTGGCCTGGCGCGACTTCCACCACCAGCTGCTCGCCGCCCGGCCGGATGCGGCATGGTCGGACTATCGGCCCCGGTCGAAACCTTGGCGCGACGATCCCCAAGCCGTCGAAGCATGGAAAGAGGGCCGCACCGGCTATCCGGTGATCGACGCGGCCATGCGGCAGCTGCTGGCCGAAGGCTGGATGCCGGGGCGCGCCAGGCTGATCGCCGCCAGCTTCCTGGCCAAATCGCTGCAGGTGGACTGGCGGATCGGCGCCGAGCACTTCCTGCGCTGGCTGGTCGACGCGGATCTGGCGAACAACCAGCTCAACTGGCAGTGGGCGGCCGGCACCGGCACCGACACCCGGCCGAACCGCGTGCTCAACCCGCTGCGTCAGGCCAAGCGGTATGACCCGGACGGCGAATACGTGCGTCGCTGGCTGCCCGAACTCGCCCACATCCCCGGTCCCGCGGTACACACACCCTGGCGCGAGAACATCGATCCCGCCGACTATCCCGCGCCGATCATCGAATGCGTCGGGATGTAGCGCACCGATTTCGCCGCAGATGAAGCGTTGCCCTTCCTAATTCCCGGCGCCAGGTCTTGAATCGATGCATCGAGGCTTTGCCTTGCTCCAGGAAAGAGGTCGTGATGATGGGCACCGTCGACTTCGTGATCACCGTCGGCCGCATATTCGACACACTGCAGAAAGCGCTGTTCCTGCTGATCCTGCGTGGCTGACCGCCCCTGCCGCGCAGGTTGCGGTTCGCCGCGCACGAACTCGCCGGCTGATCGGTGCGCGGTCGGCCAGTTCATGCGCGGCAGGCTGATTAGTGCGCGGCGCCCGGATGGTTGGGCAGGTCGCGGGGTGTCAAACTGGGGCGGTGGTGACTGTTGTCGCGTTTCATGCGCACCCGGATGATGAAACCCTGCTGACCGGAGGGACATTGGCGGCGGCGGCCGCGGCCGGGCATCGGACGGTGATCGTTGTCGCCACCGACGGGCACATGGCCGCGCTCGACGGGCGAAAAGCCTTGCGGCTGACCGAGTTGGAGGCGAGCGCCGCGGCATTGGGTGTCGCCCGGGTGGTGCATCTCGGCTATGCGGACAGCGGCCACGGTGCGGTGCTCTTCGCGGATCCTCCTGACCGCGTGCGGTTTCTGCGGGCCGAGGTGGACGAGGCCGCTGAACGGCTCGCCGCGATATTGCGCGAAGAGAACGCAGAGATCTTGCTGAGCTACGACCGCAACGGTGGCTACGGGCACCGCGATCACGTGCGGGTACACGAGGTCGGTACCAGGGCCGCCGAGTTGGCCGGGGTGCCGCGGGTACTCGATGCCACCATGCCGCGCGAAAACGTCGCTCGCATCGTGCGTTTCCTCCAGTTGCTGCGGGTCCGCGTCGGCCCTTCTGTCCTCGGTTCGCTCTACAGCTCGGGTTCCGAGATCACCCACCGCATCGATGTGCGCGCGTACGCGGCTCAGCGCAAAGCCGCTGTCGCCGCGCACCGCTCGACGGTCGAGGGATCGGGCACCTTCGCCGCGCTCGCCAAAATCCTGCTCCGGCTGCCGACACCGATCCTGGGCAGAGTGATGCACTGGGAGTGGTACATCGAAGAGGGGGCCGCGCCGACCGGCGATCCACTCGGCGATATCTTCGTGCCTGCCGGACGTTGACCGTTCGGACGTGGCGGTGCGGGCGACCGCGCCTTCGCTCGAGTTCGTGCGGCCGAGATCGATTGTGCGACGGTCAGGTTGCGGCGTCGCAGGCTGATCCCCGCGGCAGCACGACGGTGAAGACGGCCCCTTCGCCCGGTGCGCTGTGCACCGTGACCCGCCCGCCATGCGCCGCGACCAGCGCGTGCACGATCGACAACCCGAGTCCGCTGCCGCCGCTCGCCCTGGTCCGCGAGGTGTCCGTGCGGTAGAAGCGTTCGAAGACCCGGGCGGCGGCATCGGGGGACAGGCCGGGCCCGGAGTCGATCACATCGACGCGGACCTCGTCACGAAAAGGCTTGAGCCGCACCATGACCGCGGCCTCCGGCGGGGTGTGGGCGACGGCGTTGCCGAGCAGGTTGGTGAGCACCTGACGCAGGCGCGGCTCGTCACCGATCACGTCCAGCGTGCCCTCGCCCGTGTCCACCACCACGCCGATGCGGCGTTCCGGCGAAGTGGGCGTCGGCTGCTGGCGGGCGGCGAGGGCTTGCGCGTTGTGCACCACATCGCCGGCCAGCGTCAGCAGATCCACCGGTTTGCGCTCCAGCGGGCGCTTTTCGTCCAATCGCGCCAGCAGCAACAGGTCCTCGACCAGCAGGCCCATCCGTTCGGCCTCGGACTCGATCCGCCCGACCACCAGGCCGGCGTCCGTGCTCGCGCCCTGCCGATACAGCTCGGCGAAGCCGCGGATGGTGGTCAGCGGCGTGCGCAGTTCGTGGCTGGCGTCGGCGACGAACCGGCGCATCTTCGCCTCGGATCTGCGGGCCGCCTCCTCCGACGCCTCGGTCGCCGCGACGCCGTATTGGATCTGCGCGAGCATCTCGTTCAACGAGCGGGCGAGATGATCGACCTCGGTGTCCACGCCGCGCACCGGAACCCGGCGGTGCAGGTCACCGCCCGCGATCGCGGCCGCGGTGACCTCC
Source organism: Nocardia colli (assembly GCF_008704205.1). Taxonomy (GTDB): domain Bacteria; phylum Actinomycetota; class Actinomycetes; order Mycobacteriales; family Mycobacteriaceae; genus Nocardia; species Nocardia colli. The sequence goes on from NZ_VXLC01000004.1 coordinate 708,994, forward strand.
ACCTCGCGCAGCGGCCGCAGGCTGCGCTGGATCACCAGGTAGCCGACCACGCCCAGGGCGACCAGAGCGATGGTGCCGGTGGCGATCTCGAAGAAGATCAAGCGCGAGACCGTCTCCTGATTGTCGGTCAGCGGCAAACCGATGGTGGTCGAGCCGAATTGGTTCGAGGTGGTCAATACCCGCCAGTGCAGGGACGAGTCGCCGGCCGAGCCGACCGTCGTCGGCGCGTCACCGGACTGCGCGCTGAGATCCGGTATCCCCGAGGCGTTTCCGCCGCCGGGCACCTCGAACAGCACCTGCCCGCCGGCGCTTTTGTGCAGCTCGAAGAAGCGGCGCGGCTGCTCGGCTACCGATCGCGGTTGCGGTAGCGGGCCGGGCAGATCGGCCGGTACCCATTGCAGCGCACCATCGTTCGTCCGAACCTGCTTCATCGGCCGGGGCTGCGCCCAGCCGCGGGCCGCGTCAGAGAGTTGCTCGTCGGTCCGCTGGGTCAGCGATTGGCTCAAGGCCGACGTCACCGCCGCTCCCGAGGCGAGCAGCGCGGACGCGGTGAGCACGAGCAGCGCGATCACCAGTCCGATCCGGAGCGGAACCGACGCCACCCGGCGTGACAGCCTGGCGCGCGCGTTCATGTCCGGCTCGTTTGCCGTGCGCACGGCAGCTGACCAACTCCGATCATCTGCCCATGATCGCGGCGCTACCGCTGGCCGAGCTGCGAGCGAGCTGGGTATCTGCTGTGAGCGGGCCGACCAGGGGCGTCCGCACCGCGCCGTTGCGTCGCGGACACCCGGGCCAGTTGGCTCGAGCCGGTCAGCGCTGATCCGGCGTAGAGAACTAGTACCCATTCGGTGCGCCGGTCACCCCACGAATTTTCGCGAGTTCGATCGCGCGGGTGAATTCCTCGAATCCCGGCGGGGCGGGCCGCCGTTCTGGCTAGCGTGAGCTGCGGTGACCGACCGATCAGCGGGAGTGGCGATGACGATCATCGATGCGTGGGCGCAGCATCCGACGGTGCGGATGGTGGAGCACGACATGTTCGATTCGCTGCGCCGATGGGGTGCGCCGCTGCCGACCGAGCAGCCGCCGGTCGCCGCGACCGTGGCCGCGATGGACGCCGGGGGTGTGGATACCGCGTTGATCAGCGCCTGGTACGGGCCCGAGGGCGTGCTGATCTCCAATGACGAGGTCGCCTCGTTCGCCGCGGAATCCGCAGGCCGGTTCGTCGGTGTCGCCTCGGTGGATCTACGCAAGCCGGTTGCCGCGGTGCGCGAGTTGCGCCGCGCGGTCAACGAATTGGGGATGAAGGCATTGCGCATCGTGCCGTGGTTGTGGGGTCTGCCGCCCAACGACCGCCGCTACTATCCGCTCTACGCCGAGTGCGTCGAGCTCGGCATCCCGTTCTGCACCCAGGTCGGGCACACCGGACCGCTGCGCAGCTCGGAGACCGGGCGGCCGATACCGTACCTCGACGACGTGGCCCTGGACTTCCCCGACCTGGTCATCGTCGGCGGCCACATCGGCTACCCGTGGACCACCGAAATGATCGCGGTCGCAACGAAATACCCGAACGTCTACATCGACACCTCGGCGTACACCGTGCGCCGGTACCCGCCCGAGCTGGTGGCCTATATGCAGAAACACGGCCGGGAGAAGGTCTTATTCGGCACCAACTTCCCGATGATCATGCCGGACCGGGCGCTCGCCGGACTCGATGATCTGCAGCTGGACAACGAGGTTCGCGAGCTGTTCCTGTCCGGCAACGCGCGCCGGGTGTTCCGGCTGGACGAGGTCAGCGCAGGCTGATCGGGGTCGTGCTGCGATGGCCGGTGTCCGGATCCACCACGGACAGTTGGAGTTTGCCCGATTCACCGGGGTCGAACGGTTCGAAGCGGCTGAGGTGGAAGCTGCCGCGGGCGTCGGTGTAGGCCTGGCCCCAGCTCCGGGTGCTCGGCGCGCGAGTCCAGCCGTCGACGTAGAGGTGCACGGTGGCGTCGTGCGCCCAGCCGGTGCCGTCGATGGTGTAGGTGGTGCCGGTCTCGCGGACGGTCGGGCGAACGGTGACCGCGAACCTTTCGGGTCGAAGTTGTTGTGCGACAGCGGTTGTGGCGCCGACGGACACCGATCCCAAGACGGTCAAGGTCAACAGCGCCGCGAGTGCGATCCGGGTCATCGTGGCCCTCCTCAGGCGGTTGCGGGGATGCGTCGCCAGGTCAGCGCTCGGCGTAGCGGACGTCCGCCCACGTGCACGATCCCGGTCAACGTCAAAGTGTCGCCGACCAGCGATATCTCGCGCACCTGTTCGGTGCCCGCCCACTCGGGATTGGTGCACACGGTGATCCCGTGCACCATCTTCCCCTCGGCGATCCGCCACGTGCCCGCATAGCCCTTGTACAGCGGCTCGGCCTCGCCGGTGCGCATCATGCTCACCGACATGTGCCCGTCTACGCCGTAGATGAGCAGCCCGCGCGGTGCGTGACCGAGCGGCCCTTCGCTGATCACGCCCTGCTCATCGGTGTCGAGATAGGCGGTCAGCTCCCAGGTTCCGGCCAGATCCAGCGCACGCATGGGTCCATCATGCTGTGCGACACGGCCGAACGTCGCAGTTCGGCATCGCGGTTAACGCCGCTGGCCGTGCCGGCGAAAGTCCTGCTAACCGGCGCCGCATCCGCGCTGCACTGCAACGACCGCAGGACGCCGACCAGGGAGGACCATCATGTTCAAGCGTGCGCACCTGCTCGTACTGCCGACCCTTGCCGCAGCGCTCGCCTTAACCGCGAGCCCGGCCACGGCGCAACCCGGCGACCTCGACGAATGGACCCCGGTCGACTACACCGAATACCTGGCCACCGACGCCGAACACAGCGGCGGCCTCTACTTCCGCACCCCCGACGGCCGCAACTGCGCCTTCCACTGGAACAGCGGCCCGGTCGGCTGCGACGCCGTCTCCCTCGACGCCCCCGCCGGCACCAACCAAATCCGCGCCTCCATCATCGAACCCGCCCACTTCGTCACCGCCGACCACCCCACCTTCACCCACCCCAACGGCGCCAAAATCCTCCCCGAAGGCCACAAAGTAACCTTCGCCAACACCACCTGCGGCGTCGGCTACCAAGGCACCGTCGACTGCGAAACCGGCCCCCACGGCTTCATCCTCTCCGCCGTCTACAGCATCCTGCACTGAGCGCAGGCTCATCGTCGACGCGGATCTGGCCGCGCGAATCGAGCGTTCAAGGACGCTGTGATCGCACGGCCAGGTGGTATTCAGTTGTGGGGCAAGGTAGATCCGGTTCAGTGGCGGCGGATGCGGAGGACGTTGTCTCGGCGGACGCCGGGTTGGCCTTCGGGGCCGGTGTGGTCGCGTTCGGCGAGGGCGTCGGTTTTGACGGTCCATTCGGTGGGGGTGAGGGCGAGGCCGGTCAGGACTTCGGCGGTGGTGGGGAAGTGGACGTCGTGGGGTGGGGTTTCTACCCAGGAGGGCCAATCGGCGTGGCCGACGATGAGGAGTTGGCCGCCGGGGGCCACGGCTGCGGCGGCGCGGCGGAGGATTTCCGCGCGCTCGTCGATCTTGGCGACGGGGGAGTGCAGGTATTGGGCGGTGACGAGGTCGAAGGTGCCGGTGGGGAACGTTTCGTAGAGGTTGTGCTGCTGCCAGTCGATGTCGGTGATGCCCTGTTCGGCGGCGCGGGCCCGGGCACGGGCGAGCGCGGTCTCGGAGACGTCGACCGCGGTGACCTTCCAGCCCCGCTCGGCCAGCCAGATCGCGTCGGCGCCCTCGGCGCACCCGAGGTCGAGCGCGGAACCGGCTGGGGCCGAATCCATTTCGCGGACCAGCAGGAAGTTGGGCGAGCCGGACCAGACCTGTTCCCGCTCCTGGTAGAAGTTCTCCCAGAACTCCACCGTGTCGCCGCTACCGGCCTGAGTGTGATTGCCGCCACCGCCGTGGGTATGTGTCTCGGTCATGCGAACCACGATGCCCCGTACGGAGCCGTTACGGCAAACTTCTTTGCTGGTTCGGCAACACCTACTCCGGGGTGATCCCGGTATCGGTGGGCTTCTCCAGCGAGGGCTTGGTCTCCTGATCCGCAGCCTGCTTCTCCTCGGCGACCGCACGGTCCTCGATGAGCATGGCCGACCGATGACCGGACCCCCAGCCCGCGTGCGCCTCGGTCCGCATCCGCTCCACCATGTGCGGATAGTGCAGCTCGAACGCCGGCCGCTCGGACCGGATGCGCGGCAGCTCGTAGAAGTTGTGCCGCGGCGGCGGGCAGGTGGTGGCCCATTCGAGCGAGTTGCCGTAACCCCACGGATCGTCCACGGTGACCACTTCCCCGTACCGGTAACTCTTGAAGACGTTCCAGATGAACGGCAGCATCGACCCGCCGAGAATGAACGCGCCGATGGTGGAGATCGTGTTCAACGTGGTGAAGCCGTCGCTCGGCAGGTAGTCGGCGTACCGCCGCGGCATACCTTCGGCCCCGACCCAGTGCTGCACCAGGAACGTGGTGTGGAACCCGACGAACGTGGTCCAGAAGTGCCACTTGCCCAGCCGCTCGTCCATCATCCGCCCGGTCATCTTCGGGAACCAGAAGTAGATCCCGGCGAACGTCGCGAACACGATGGTCCCGAACAGCACGTAATGGAAGTGCGCCACAACGAAATATGAGTCGGTGACGTGAAAATCCAGCGGCGGGCTGGCCAGGATGACCCCGGACAGTCCACCGAACAGGAAGGTGGTCAGGAAGCCGAGGGAGAACAGCATCGGCGTCTCGAAGGTCAACTGCCCGCGCCACATGGTGAAGATCCAGTTGAAGAACTTCACCCCGGTCGGCACCGCGATCAGGAACGTCATCAGCGAAAAGAACGGCAGCAGAACCGATCCCGTCGCATACATGTGATGCGCCCAGACCGCGACCGACAGCGCGCCGATCGAGATCGTCGCGTACACCAGCGCGCTGTAGCCGAACAGCGGCTTGCGCGAGAACACCGGGAAGATCTCGGTGACGATGCCGAAGAACGGCAGCGCGACGATGTACACCTCGGGATGCCCGAAGAACCAGAACAGGTGCTGCCACAGCAGGACTCCGCCGTTGGCCGTGTCGTAGATGTGCGCGCCCAGGTGCCGGTCGATCGCCAGCGCGAACAGCGCCGCGGTCAGGATCGGAAACGCAAGCAGCACAAGGATGCTGGTGATCAGGATGTTCCAGGTGAAGATCGGCATCCGGAACATGATCATGCCGGGCGCGCGCAGGCAGATGATCGTGGTGATCATGTTGACGCCGCCGAGGATGGTGCCGAGCCCGGACAGGATCAGGCCCATGATCCACAGGTCGGCGCCCGCGCCCGGGGCGTGTTCGAAGGTGCTCAGCGGCGTGTACCCGGTCCAGCCGAAGTCGGCCGCGCCGCCGGGGGTGATGAAGCCCGCGGTCGCGATGGTCGCGCCGAACAGGTACAGCCAATAACTGAACGCGTTGAGCCGCGGGAACGCGACATCGGGCGCGCCGATCTGCAAGGGCAGCACGGCATTCGCGAAGCCGAACACGATCGGCGTCGCGTAGAACAGCAGCATCAGCGTGCCGTGCATGGTGAACAACTGATTGAACTGTTCGGTGGACAGGAACTGCATCCCCGGCCTGGCCAGTTCACCACGCATCAGCAAGGCCATCAGCCCGCCGATGAAGAAGAACGTCATCGCGGTGACCAGGTACATGATCCCGAGCACCTTCGGATCGGTGGTCGTGATCATCTTCCAGATGTAGGAACCCTTCGGCCCCATCCGCCGCGGATACGGTCGCACCGCCTGAAGTTGTTCGGTCTGCGTCACACTCACAGCCGCCGCCACCTTCCGAACCGCCGTCCAGCTGAAGGCCGGCGCGACCGGCCTGCATCAACGAAACCATGTGACAGCAGTCTCACGCCACCCCTAGATCGACTTTGCCGAAGGTTAGCCCTGGCAGAGCCGAATGTGGCTCCCCAACTGGGCTTCTGCGGCACGGAACCCGCCTCGCCGAGGGGCCGAATTGATACTCCCTGGATATCAGGCGTGTCTGCGACCGTGGACCGATGCGCCGCGCACCCTCGATGCCTAACATGAAGTACCCGAGACCACAGGCGGGGGCCGCTATGAAGAACTGGATTCGCTGGACGGTGTTGCACGCCGTACCGCGCACCTACCTCAGAACGCGGGCGCGCCGCGGTGATCCGTTCGCCGAGATCCTGACCGGCTACCGCGCCGGAGCGAACCCCTACCCGTTCGGCGACCGCATCCGCGAGCAGGGCCCGATCGTCCGCACCCCGCTCACCTGGGTTTCCGCCGACCACGAAGTCTGCCGAAAGATTCTGCGCGACAAAAACTTCGGCGTCTCCCCGCCGGAAGCCCTGGATGTGCCCCGCACGCTACGGCGCCTGCTCCGCGCGACCGACCCGAAATTGGCCAGTCCGGTCGAACCGCCGTCGATGCTGATGGTCGACCCGCCGGAGCACACCCGGTACCGCAAGCTCGTCGCGCAGGAATTCACCCCGCGTGCGGTCGGCCGGCTGCACGACCGCATCGTCGAGGTGACCGACGAACTGCTCACCGGACTGGCCACCCGCCCGGACGCCGATCTGATCGAGGACTTCGCCAGCCGCCTACCGGTCGCGATCATCTGCGAAATCCTCGGCGTGCCAAGCGAAGACCAGTTCTACATGCTCGAAATGGGGCACGCGGGCGCGCCGCTGCTCGATGTCGGCATCACCTGGCGCGCCTTCCGCCGCGCCACCGCCGCCTTACAGGCGAGCGAGACCTTCGCCGAGGGACACATCGCCCGGCTGCGCGCCGAGCCCGGCGACAACATCCTGAGCAAACTCGCCGCCAGCGACAACCTGACCATGCCCGAACTGAAGTCGACCGTCGCCCTGGTCGCGGGCGCGGGTTTCGAAACCACCGTCAACCTCATCGGCAACGGCATGATGGCCCTGCACCAGCACCCGGACCAGCTCGACCTGCTGCGCGCCGAGCCGGACCGGTGGCCGGGTGCGATCGAGGAGATCCTGCGCTACGACAGCCCCGTGCAGATGACCGCCCGAACCGCGTTGTGCGACACGGAGATTGCCGGTCAGCCGATCGCCCGCGGCGAACTGGTCTCGCTGCTGCTCGGCGCGGCGAACCGCGATCCGAAGGTCTTCGCCGACCCCGGCACCTTCGACGTGACCAGGACCAACGCCCGCGAGCACCTGTCGTTCAGCAGCGGCGTGCACTCCTGCCTCGGCGCCAGCCTGGCCAGAATGGAGGGCCTGGTCGCGTTGTCCGCGTTGTACGAGCGCTTCCCCGAGGTGCGCCTCACCGGCCGCCCGGAGCGCCGCGGGCTGGTCAATCTCCGTGGCTACCAACGGATACCGGCCGCGCCCGGACTGGCCGCGGCGACCAGCCGGACCGCCTGAACCCGGTCAGAAATCGAGCGGATCGCGGATGAGCATGCCCTCGACCGCCCGCAGCCGGTCACTCATGGTGGACAGTAGGTCGATGGAGTCGTGCGAGAGCCCGACCACGGTGTTCAGCAGCCGGCGCAATCGCGGGCTGTCGATCGAGCGGGCCACGGTCGCGTCGTAGTCGGTCGGTGTGCTGTCGAAAGGTCGAACGAGCTGGTCGAGATCCACGGCGAAGTACTCACAATCGGTCATCTGGCCCCCTGGGACCATTGTGGGCGCGCTGGGACGCGCGCCTGCGCACTCCCTTCGTCGCTGGATCGGCCCGGAACGTTTCGTGTGTAGTTCTGGACAATACGAACGTAAACGGCAGCTACACGTCATTCCCGCGTGAAAGCATGAGTTCGGCCGAACAAAATACCGATGTGGTGAGGGGCCGATATGGGGAATCTGGACGACAGAGTCGCGGTGATCACCGGCGGAGCCCGAGGTCAGGGGCGTGCGCACGCGGTGGCGCTGGCGGCGGCGGGCGCGGACATCGTGATCTGTGATCTCGCCGAGCAGCTGGCGAGCGTGCCGTATCCGATGAGTTCGGAATCCGATCTGGCCGACACGGCGAAACTGGTCGAGGAGACCGGTCGCCGTTGCGTACCGCTCAAAGCCGACGTGCGCAGCCAGACCGAAATGAACGCGGTGGCCCAGCGCGCCATCGATGACTTCGGCCGGATCGACATCCTGGTCGCCAACGCGGGCATCGCCTCCAACTCGGTGATCGCCGAGATGGACGACGAGGTGTGGCAGGACATGATCGACGTCAATCTGACCGGTGTCTTCCACAGCTTCCGCGCGGTGGTGCCGCACATGATCGAGCGCCGGTGGGGCCGCATCGTCGCCACCTCGTCCATCGTGGCCCGGATGGGCGTGCGCAACGCCGGTCACTACGCGGCGGCGAAATGGGGCGTGATCGGGTTGGTCAAGTCGCTGTCGCTGGAGGTGGTCGAGTACGGCATCTCGGTCAACGCGGTGCTGCCCGGCGGCGTGGACACGCCCATGATCCAGAATCCGGCGATGTATCGAATGATGCTGCCGGACCTGGAGAATCCCACCGAGGAAGACGTGGCCGCGATGTTCGCGTCCGGTCCGCCGAACTCCGATCTGATCGCGGCGGAGGAGATCGCCGACGCGGTGCTGATGCTGGTGTCCGAGCGCGGGCGGCACTTCAACGGCGAGGCCCTGACCATCTCCGGCGGGATGAGCGCCAACACCATCTGAGCGCGCGCTCCACCGTCGAGCGAATGTGACCCGCATCGCAGTGCGCACGGCGCCGGAACTTTCCCGGTGCCGCATCCGACCGGTCAGCGAGACCTGGTTCAGGTGCAAACTTTCGCTCTCGAGGATGGTGGACGGCAACGTGCAGGTGAAACGCTCGACAGTCCACCTGGTTCGGCTCGTCGCGGCGGCGGTTCTGCTTGCCCTCGTCCTCGGGTCGGTGATCGAAGCGGGCGATGCCCCGTATCGGGCCGCCGGCACCGCCTATCCCGGTTTCGCCGATGTGCTCGCCTACGTGCTGCTGCGCGTCGTGGCCGGGTTGGCCGGTGCGACCGCGCTCGGTGCGCTGGTCTACTCGGTGTGCTGTACCGCGGTCACCGGTCGCGGCCGCCTCGACGTCGACGGCTATTCCGGGCTGCGACTCGCCGAGCGGGCCGGACTGACGTGGTTGCTGTCGGCGCTCGCGCTCATCCCGATGACCGCGGCCAATGTCGGCGGCCTGACCTTCTCCGGGTTGTTCCGGATCGGCGCGCTCGGTGCGCTGATCGACGCGAGCGAGAAGCCGAAGGCATGGATCGTGGTCGCCGTGCTGGCCGCCGTGGTGACGCTGGGCGCGCGAATGTTGTTGTCCTGGAACGGGGCAGTGGTTCTGCTGCTGGTGGCCGCCATCGGCGTGCTGCCGCCCGCGATGGTCGGCAACGCGGGGGAGGGGCCGAATCACGATTACGGCACCGGCGCGATGATCATCTTCCAGCTCGCGATCTCGGTGCTGCCCGGACTGCTGTGGTGCGTCGCGGATCATTTGCGCCGCAACGGGTCACACGCGGAGACCGCGGTCCGCCGCGGCGCGACGATCGCCCTGCTGTGCGTGGCGGCCGCCGCCCTCAGCGGGCTCGTGCTGTGGGTGATCCTGCTGCCGTGGTCGGATGTGTTCACCACCGGTTACGGGCGGCTCGCATTGGTGGTCGTCGCCGTCGGCGTCGGCCTCGCGCTGACCATGCGTGTGGTGCTGAAGCACCGTGAACCCGGTGCCCGTACTGCCTTTCTGATCGCTTGCAGCGGAGCGCTTTCCGCGGTCTCGCTGGCCGCGACGGTGGCCATGGCGGTACAGCCCGCCCCGGCTTTCGCCGATCGATCGTTCACCGCGCAGGAGGTGTTCCTCGGTTTCGACCTGTTCGACCGCCCGAACCTGCTGCGGCTGATCACGTTGTGGCGCTTCGACATCGTACTCGGCACCGCCGCCTTGGCCGCGATCGTCCTGTATGTGCTCGGCGTGCTGCGGTTGTGGCGGCGCGGCGACGAATGGTCGCGCTGGCGCACCCTGTCGTGGATCGGCGGTTGCCTCGCCCTGCTGATCGCGACCTCGTCCGGCATCGGCACCTACGGGTTCGCGATGTTCAGCATGCACATGATCACGCACATGGCCCTGAACATGTTCGTGCCGGTACTTCTAGTACTCGGCGCACCGGTGACCCTGCTGCTGCGCGCCGTTCCGGCGGCCAAGCGCGGCCAGGTGCACGGCGTGCGCGAATGGGTGCTGTCCGTGCTGCATTCGCGACCGACGGCGGTGATCGCGCATCCCGCGACAGCGCTGTCGTTGTTCGTGATCTCGCTCTACGGACTGTATTTCACGCCGCTGTTCGAGAGCCTGATCCGCTACCACTGGGGTCACGTGCTGATGAACGTGCACTTCCTCATCGTCGGCTACCTCTACTACTGGGGCATCATCGGCATCGACCCCGGCCCGCGCCGCCTGCCGCATCTCGGCCGGCTCGGAGTCCTGTTCGCGGTCATGCCTTTTCACGCCTTCTTCGGCGTCGCGGTGATGTCGATGAACACCGTCATCGGCTCGCGTTTCTACACCAACCTGCAACTGCCCTGGAACATCGACCTGCTCGCCGACCAGCGCGTCGGCGGCGGAATCGCCTGGGTCTCCGGCGAAATCCCCATCCTGCTGGTGGTCGGCGCGCTACTCACCCAGTGGGTGGCTCAGGACCGCCGCACCGCCGTCCGCACCGACCGCAAGGACGACGACTACGGCGACTCCGACCTCGCCGCCTACAACGCGATGCTGGAGCAGCTGGCCCAAACCCGCCGCTGAGCCCGGTCAGCGATTGAAGCGAACTCGCCGCAGCCGCAAGCTGTTCGAGACCACGAAGAACGACGAGAACGCCATGGCCGCGCCGGCGATCAGCGGATTCAGCAAGCCCAGGGCGGCGATCGGGATGGCGATCACGTTGTAGCCGAACGCCCACACCAGGTTTCCCTTGATGGTGCGCAGCGTGGCGTGCGCGAGCTCGATGGCGTCGGCGACCGCGCCCAGATCCTCCCGCACCAGGATCACGTCGGCGGCGGCGATGGCAACGTCGGTGCCCGCGCCGATCGCCATGCCGAGATCCGCGGTGGCCAGCGCGGCCCCGTCGTTGATGCCGTCGCCGACCATCACGACGCGTCGTCCCTGTTCCTGCATGCGGGCGATCAGCTCGACCTTGCCCTCCGGAAGCAGTTCGGCGACCACCTCATCGATGCCGATCTCGTCGGCCACCGACTGCGCGGCGTAGGCGTTGTCGCCGGTGAACATCATGACCCGCAGGCCGAGCCGGTGCAGCCGGGCGATCGCGGCGGCCGCGGTCTCCTTGACCGTGTCCGCCACCGCGATCACCGCGACGACCGTGCCGTCGACCGCGACCAGCACCACCGTGCGTCCGGATCGTTCCTGTTGCCGGACAGCGCGATTCATCTCCGGCGGGATGCCGACGCACTGATCGTCGAACAGCCGCGACCGGCCGACCAGCACCCGGCGGCCGTCCACCACGCCGCGCGCGCCCAATCCCGGTAGGGCTTCGAAGGATTCGACCGGGGGCAGGGCGTCGAGCGCGGCGCGCGCGTGCCGGGTGATCGCCGCGGCCACCGCGTGTTCGGACGCCGCCTCCACCGCACCGGCCAGGCGCAGCACCTCTGCGGCGTCGAACGATTCGTGCTCGATCACCGCGACGACGCTCATCGCGCCGTTGGTGACGGTCCCGGTCTTGTCCAGCACCACGGTGTCCACGTCGCGGGTGGCTTCCAGCGCCTGATGGCCCTTGATGAAGATGCCGAGCTGCGCACCGCGTCCCGACGCCACCATCAGCGCGGTGGGAATGGCCAGGCCCAGCGCGCACGGGCACGCCACGACCAGCACCGCCAGCGCGGCGGCGCCCGCCCGTCCAGCACCGGAACCGGTGATCAACCAGGTCGCGAAGGTCAAGGCCGTCACCAGGAAGACGAACGGAACGAACACCGCCGACACCCGGTCGGCGATCCGCTGCATCCGCGCCTTACCAGTCTGCGCCTGCTCGACCAGGCGGATCATCCCGGACAGCTTCGTATCCGCCCCTACCGCAGCGGCTTCCACGATCAGCCGCCCGGTGAGCGCGGTGGTGCCGCCGATCACCGCCATGCCCGCCTGCACGTCGACCGGGATCGATTCACCGGTCATCGCGCTGGCGTCGACGCTCGATTCACCCGACACCACAAGGCCATCCGTCGCGATCGTCTCGCCGGGGCGCACCACGAATCGCTGGCCCTCCACGAGTTCGCCGATGGGCACCCGCATTTCGCGATCGTCGCGGGTCAGCACGGTGACCTCGCGGGCGCCGAGCGCGGCGAGCGCCCGCAACGCGCTGCCCGCCGATCGCTTGGCCTTCGCCTCGAAATACCTTCCGGCCAAGACGAATGCGGTGACACCCGCCGCCACCTCGAGGTAGATCGCGTCACTGGCCCAGAGCGCCGCCCAGACGCCGTCGGGCGCGGGCCCGGAACGGTCGGGGTGCAGGAACATCGTGTCCAGCGACCACAGCGTCGCGGTCAGCACGCCGACCGAGACCAGCGTGTCCATGCTGGCCGCCCCCGCTTTCGCGTTGGCAAAAGCCTTGCGGTGGAACGGCGCCGCCGACCAGGCCACCACGGGTAGCGCGAGCGCGGTGAGCACCAGCTGCCAGCCGGTGAACCGGGTACTGGGGATGGTGGCGAACATGACCGACAGATCGGCCAGCGGGAAGAACGCCATCAGCGCGACCACCAGCCGGCGCAGCAGATCGTTGACCGCCGCGTCCTCGGGCGCCGAGCTGATCGGCTCGGAACGGTCGGTGATCGGCGACGCCCCGAACCCGGTCGCATCCACCTCGGCACACAACTGCTCGGCGGTGATCTCCCCGACCGCATCGATCGTCGCGATCCCGGTGGCATAGTTCACCGACGCGGTAATCCCGTCGATCTTGTTCAGCTTGCGCTCCACCCGGGTCGAACAGGCCGCACAGCTCATCCCGGTGACGGCCAGCGAGATGCGGTTCGGTTCGGGGGCTTCGGTTCGAACGATCGGTTCGAGCTCGATGGTCATGAAATTCCGTTCAGGCGGCGGGATCTTGGGTCGAGCGGAGGTGGCGGGTGCGGCGGCCGAGCTGAGCGCCCGGCGGCAGCACCAGGTCGACGGGGACGCGGTCGCTGGTCGGCGGGGAGGTTTCCGGGCGGCGCGTGCGGTGGACGACCACGACCAGGGCCAAGGCGACGACAAGCAGGCCGTGCGACAGAACTCGGGACACCGGCACCACGCCGGAGTAGAGATCGGACACGACGAACGCGCTCAATGCAGCGACCAGCACTCCGAGTACAGGCAGCACGCCTGCCGCGGCGTGCGGCCGCAGCGCGCAGTAGATGAATCCGACGCCGATGGCCAGGCTCCACGCGGTGCTCTCGTTGAGCAGGTGCCGGGTCATCTCGGCGCCGTGGTGATGGCTCATGCCGAAGTCGAGCCCGGCCAGCTGGGCCAGCGCCAACGCGCATTGCAAAACGCCGAGCAAGCCGAGCAGGACACGGGACAACGCGATTCGTGAGGTCGGCACGGCGGCGCGCAGTCTGGCCAGCGGTGATGGCTGCGGCCGCTCCAACTCGGCGGCGGCGAAGATCGCGTCGGTCAGGTCCGGCGCGTAGGACGAGGCGCCGCGCAACTGCTTCGAGGTCTCCACCGCGGCGACGTACCAGGAGCAGCAGTCGGCGCACCGCTCCAGATGCTCATCCACCCGGGTGGCGGGAACGGTTTCGCGCTCGCCGTCGATCCGGGCCGACAGCGCCGTCCGGCACACTTTGCACTCCACGTCCAGATTGTCGTCTACCCGGACCCCGAAGTTCCCGGCGGTTGCCCATCGTGGCGCCGCTCACTGCGGCCCCGTGGTGACCTGCGTTACCTCCGCCGGGCCGGTCCGGCACACCGGTAGGCGAGGGTTATTGTCGACACCATGCCGACGCCCGCCGAGGATGACGAGACGACCCGCCTGGCTCTGGCCGCGGCGCGTGGCGACCGGCGGGCACTGGAAGGTTTCATCCGGGCCACCCAGAAGGATGTGTGGCGACTGCTCGCCCATCTGACCGAGGTCGGCCGGGCCGACGACCTGACCCAGGAGACCTACCTGCGGGCGCTCGGCAGCATCAAACGTTTCGAGGGCCGCGCCAGCGCGCGCACCTGGCTGCTGTCCATCGCGCGCCGGGTCGTGGTCGATCAGGTGCGGATGGCGGTGGCCCGGCCGAAGATCGCGCACGGCGTCGACTGGGTCGCGGCCGCCGACCGGCAGGTGCCCCGGCGCGACGGACTGACCGAGATCGTCGAACTCAACCTGCTGCTGGACGATCTCGCGCCCGAGCGGCGCGAGGCGCTGGTGCTCACCCAGGTGCTGGGATTGTCCTACGCCGAGGCCGCGGCAGTCTGCGGCTGCCCGGTCGGCACCGTCCGCTCCCGGGTGGCTCGCGGCCGCGAAGATCTAGTTGCCGCAACGCGTTTCGGCGTACGGCGCAGCGCCAACGGCTGAGTATTCACGGCGTAGCGTCCATGCGCTGTGTGCCGATGACCGAGAGCAGCTGTAACGCTTGCTCGGCCGGGGAGCCGGGCGTGGCGGTGTAGATCACGACGCGCTGATCTCGATCGGCGACGTCGAGCACATCGCAGTTGACGGCGATCGGACCGACCAGCGGATGCTCGAAGATCTTGCACAGCGTCGGCTCGGCCCGGATGTCGTGTGACGCCCACAGCCGGGCGAATTCCGGGCTGCCGGCGAGGAGTTCGGCGACCAGCTCGGTCACCTCGGGATCGCCGGAGTAGCGAGCGGCGGTCGCGCGGAGTTCCTGGGCCGCGCTGCGGGCGAACGCGTCCGCGTCCGACACCCCGTACAGCCGCCGCCCGTGCGGGCTCGGCCCGAGGAAGGCCCGCCGCACCAGGTTCCGGTCGCGTCGCGACAGCGCGGAGAAGTCCTCCATCAACGCGGCCGCCAGGTCGTTCCAGGCGATCACCTCGTACGTCGCGGACAGCACGACCGCCGCGGCCAGCGGCAGCCGATGCAGCAGGTCGACGATGCTCTGCCGGACCTCGCGCGACGGCCCGGCCGGTGGGCCCGGCGGTGTTCCGGCGAGGTGGTGCAGATGGTCGCGCTCGGCGTTCGACAGGCGCAGCGCGCGGGCCAGACCGCTCAGCACCTCGGGGGACGGGCGCGGGCCGCGCGCCTGCTCCAGCCGGGTGTAGTACTCGGTCGAGATGAAAGCCAGCTGTGCCACTTCCTCGCGGCGCAGGCCCGGGGTGCGGCGGCGTGGTCCGGCGGGCAGACCCACGTCGGCCGGGGTGATCCGCTCGCGCCTGCTGCGCAGGAAGTCCGCCAGTTCTCGTCTGTCCACCGCTTCAGTGTGCTCCAATGTCGCGGAGCCGAGCCAGGTACAGCCGGTACCTGGCTCGGCCCGGGGTCCGGGCCGAGGCTCGATGCCATGGACAACACAATCGCCACTACCGGCCTCTTGGCCGACAAGGTCGCCTTCATCACCGGTGCCGGACGCGGCATCGGCGCCGCCGCGGCGCGGCTGTTCGCCAGGGAGGGCGCCCGGGTGGTGCTCGCGGCCCGGACGGAAACACAGCTGAAGGCGGTGACCGAGGAGATCAGTGCGACGGGCGGTATCGCGGACTATGTGGTGTGCGACCTGGCCGACCCGGACGGTGTGCGCGCCGCCGTCGACCACGTAATCGACCGGCACGGCCGGCTCGACGTCGCCTTCAACAACGGCGCGGCCGGGGTGCCGCCCGGCCCGATGGACCAGGTGCGGGAGGCGGATTTCGACTACGTCTACGCCGTGAACCTCAAGGGTCTGTGGCTGGCCATGGTCGCCGAGATCGCCGCCATCCGGGCGACTGCCGGCACCGGCGCCATCGTCAATACCTCCAGCGTCGGCAGTCTGATGGGCAACCCGGAACTGCCCGCCTACGGAGCGATGAAGCGGGCGGTCAACAGCCTCACCGAATCGGCGGCGGTCACCTACGGCCCGGAAGGGATCCGGGTGAACGCGATCGCGCCCGGCACCACGTTGACCGAGATGATCCAGGACTGGGAAGCGGGCTCGCCCGGCGTCATCGAGCGGCTCAACGCGGTCACGCCGCTGCGTCGTGCGGCGGACCCGGACGAGATCGCCCAGGCCGCCGCGTGGTTGCTCAGCGACCGTTCGTCCTACGTGACCGGCACCGTGCTGCGCGTCGATGGCGGTATGCGCGCCTGAACAAGTCAGGGGTCGGCCAAAGGCTTTGCGGCGTAGTGCAATCGGATGATGCTGTCGTCGTGTCGGGTAGTGGTGGCGTGTACGCCGAACACTGTCCGGAGTAGTTCTGGCGTCATCACTTCCAGCACCTCGCCCGCCGCGACGACGCTGCCGTGATCGAGCACGACCAACCGGTCGCAGCAGCGGACGGCGAGGTCGAGTTCGTGCAGCACCGCCAGGGTGGTGATGCCGGTCGAGCGGATCAGGTCGAGTAGTTCGAAGCGGGCCCGGACGTCGAGGTGGTTGGTCAGTTCGTCGAGCACGAGCAGCCGCGGTTGTTGCGCGAGTGCTCGGGCGAGCAGGACACGTTGGCGTTCGCCGCCGGACAGGGAGCCGATGGCACGGTCGGCGTAGGCGGTGACGCCGGTGCGGTCCATGGCGTCGGCGACGGCGTCGTGGTCGGTCGCGGTGTCCCGGCTGAACAGGCCGTGATGCGGATTGCGGCCGAGGCCGACCACCTCGGCGACCGTGAGTTCCGTTGAACCCGAACCATTCTGGAGCACCGCCGCGGTGGTACGGGCCGCGGCGCGGATGGACATCCCGGAGATATCGGCGCCATCGATCGTGACGATGCCCGCGGCAGGTTGCAGCGATCGATAGATGGTGCGCAGCAGTGTGGTCTTGCCGCTGCCGTTGGGGCCGACGATGCCGACGACCGTGCCCGGTGGCGCGTGCAGGGTCACCTGGTCGAGCACGGGGGCCGCACCGAACGTGACACTCACTCCGGCGACGGACAATTCGGCTGCGGCGCTCATGTCAGTCCACCGTTGCGCCGCAGCAGCCAGAGGAAGAACGGGGCGCCGAACGCGGCGGTGAAGATGCCGAGCGGCAACTCGTTCGGCGCGTCGATGGTGCGCGAAAGCAAGTCCACCGCAACCAGATACGCGGCGCCGACCAGCGCGGACAGCGGCAGCACCCGCCGGTGATCCTGCCCGAAGGCGAGGCGGACCAGGTGCGGAATCATCAAGCCGACGAAGCCGATTCCGCCGGCCACCGCGATCAGCACCCCGGTCAGCAGCGAGGCCAGCACCAGCAGGATGATCCGCAGCGTGCGCACGTCGACGCCGAGCGCGGTGGCCTGTTCGTCGCCGGTGCCGAGCACGTTGAGCCGACGGCCGAAGGCGAGCACGACGGCGACGGTCGCCAGCACCACCACGGTGACCGGTCCGAGCCGATCCCAGCTCGCCCCGGCGACGCTGCCCATCGTCCAGAACATCACCGCGCGTAGCTCATTCGGCGTCGCGCGCAGCTGGAGATAGTTCGTGGCCGCCAGCAGCAGATAGCCGACCGCGACGCCGGCCAGGACCAACCGGATCGGCACCAGCCTGCCGCGCTGCTGTCCGAGCAGGAACACCACCGCGATGGTGGCGATCGCACCGCAGAACGCCGCGGCGGACACCCCGATGCCGCCCAGCACGCCGCCCGCCGTGACGACCACGGTCACCGCGCCGAGCGACGCACCGGAGGACAGCCCGAGCACGTACGGGTCGGCCAGCGGATTGTTCACCAGCGCTTGCAGAATCACACCCGCCACCGCGAGACCGCAGCCGCACAGCGCGGCCAGGATCACCCGGGGCAGCCGGTAGTTCCAGACGATCTGGTCGACGGTGAAGCCGACATCGGCCGTCTTGCCGGACAAGTGGGCCAGGATCACCCGGCCGGTGTCGGCGGCGGACACGGTGACCGAGCCCGCCGCGATCGACAGCAGCATCACGGCCAGCAGCACCGCCGCCGACACGGCGAGCGCGATCGGCAGCGGCGCCGCCGCCAGCGGCGGGCGAGTGGCGCTCCGGCTGTCGGTGGCTCCGCTCCTACGGATCATCGGAACTGCTCGGGGTGCACCAGTTTCGCGATGCGTTGCACGGCGAGGTCGTTGCTCGGGCCGAGGTAGATCGAATCCGACAGCACCGCATAGTTATTCGACTTGGTGGCGCTCCACTGCGGAAACTGGTCGAGGATCCGCTTGGCGACCGCGTCGATGTCGGGGCTGCGATAGTTGATCACGACGAGTCCGTCGATCGGGGTCACCGCGAGTTGTTCCTTGCTGATCGTCACGAAGGTGGTGCCGTCGTCGCGGTTGAACGGATTCACCCCGCCGGCCTTGTCGATCACGTCGTTCCAGATGCCGCCCGCGGCGATCGCGGAGAAGTCCGAGTCGCCGCCCATGCCCATGCCGGGGAAGACGAGCAGCACGTTCTTCTTCGGCTGCCCGGCGACCCGGGTCGCCGTCTCCGCGACGGCCTTCTGCGCATCGGCGATGAGGCGTTCGGCTCGACTCGGCACGTCGAAGATGGTGCCGAGGTCGCGCAGCAGGGCGTAGCTGTCCTCGATCGTCGGTGTGCCGGTGACGGCGCCGGTCACGCCGCAGTTCGCCCGGGGCACATAGGTATTGGCGCCGGCGGCGGCCAGTTCATCGCGGGTCGCGAAGCCCTGGTCGGCGGCGAAACCGCCACCGCCGGTGGAGATCACCAGGTCCGGGTGCTGGTTCAGCATCGCCTCTCTGGGGATGTCCTGGAGGCTGTTCGGGGTGATGTTGCCGGTCGGGAGGGCATCGATGGCGGCGGCGCGGTCCGGCACGTCGGAGGTGCCGTAGGACTGTGCGTTGGCGACCACGCGGTCGGCGACGCCGAGCGCGACCAGCGAGGAGACCTCGCCGACGGAACCGCCGTTCATCACGACGACCCGCTTGGGTGCCTCGGTGAACGTGTAGGTCTTGCCGCAGTTCTCCAGGGACACCGGGTATTTGGTGACGCCTTCGGTTGCGGATGCCGGCTTGTTGTCGGTCGCCTCGGGCACCGAGGTGGTGCAGCCGGTGACGGCCAGCGTGCTTGCCGCCAGTGCCAGGAGCAGCGCGCGTTTCATCAGCATGGGTGCCTTCTCGATCGGTGCGCCAGGGCAGGCGGCGGTGGGAGGAATCGGGTTTCGATCAGGTAGTCGATTCCGGCGGTTAGTGCCGTGGCGAAATCCGGTTGGGGGACTACCGAATCGATGAGGCCGTCTCGGCCGTAGATGACGGCGTCGCCGGCCGGGGCCAAGTGGGCGGTGTGGGCGCGGGCGATGGTCAAGGAGTGGTCGTTCTGTGCTGACGCGCGATCCGCCATCGCGGTCAGGCGTGCGTGCCAGATCGGTGCGGGGATGGCCTCGACCGGGTAGCCGCGGTCGCGTAATGCGTCTACGACAGTGGCGAACGTCAGTGAGCGTTGGCTGGTCAGATGGAACGTCCGGGCTGTAGGCCGGTGGGCGACAAGGTGAGTGATGGTGGCGGCGACCCAGTCGACCGGCGTCAGGTTGATGCTGCCCGTGTCGTAGATCTCCGCCGGTACGGCCTCGAGGACGACCATCGCGCGGACCAGGCTCCAGAATGCGTCGTCGGGGCCGGAGGCTCCGGTCGTGGAGTGGCCGCCGATGCGCCCGGGGCGATACACCGTGACCGGAATGCCGCGGTCGGCGGCGGCGTACATCAGGCCCTCCGCGACCCATTTGCTGGCCACGTATCCGTTGTGCGGCAACGAAGTCGCGGCCACTCGGCGGTCTTCGGTGAGGATCGGCGGATTGCCGTCGACAGCGATGGCGGTGTCGATGGAGGAGACGAAGTGGACCGCCTTCGGTGTGCCGGTGGTCGCGAGTCGCAGGATGCGTTCGGTGCCTTCGACATTCGCCGGGCGCAGGCGTGAGTACGGCTCGAAGTGATGGACGCGGGCACCGTTGTGGAGGATGACGTCGACGGTGTCAGCCAGGTCCTGGTAGCGCTCGGGAGCCAGGCCGAATTGGGGGAGGGCGAGGTCACCCGCGACCGCGATGACTCGACCGCCGTCTGTCCACGTGGTGTCGAGACCATAACGGGCGAAGGCAGATTCGATTCGATCCAGGGCCGCGCGATCGTCGTCTGCTCGCACCAAGCAGCACACGTGTAAGTCGGTACGTTCGAGCAAAGCTGCGAGCAGAAACGCTCCGAGGAACCCGGTTGCGCCGGTGAGCAACACCGTACGCAACATCGCCGGTGCTTCGGCCGTTGCCCGGATGGTGTTGTCGAGCTGGGTGTCTGCTTCGAGATCGGCGGCGGTCCAGGTCGATTCGGCACGGTCCCGGCCTGAATCGAGACGTTCGGCCAGCCCGGCGACGGTGGGGGTGTCGAACATGGCGCGCAGATCCCACCGGATCCCGAAGGCTTCCCGGATCCCGTTCAGCACCCGCGCCGCGCGCAGCGAATGCCCACCGCGGGCAAAGAAGTCGTCATCGATGCCGACCGACTCGACCTCGAGCGCTTCGGCGAAGAGCCGGGCCAGGGCGCGTTCGGTGGGAGTGCCGGCGGGTCGATCGGTGAACTCGGCATCCGGCGGTGTGGGGAGTGCCGCGCGGTCCAGCTTTCCGTTCGTGGTGTGCGGCAGGCGATCCAGCGTGACGTACACCGACGGCACCATGTAGTCCGGTAGTCGACCGGCCATGTGCAGCCGTAGTGACTGGGTCTCGGGTTCCCCTGCTCCCTGGGTGGGCACGACGTAGGCAACTAGGACTTCCGCGTGAATGCGCACTGCGGCGGCATCGACCTGCGCATGGGCGGCAAGTGCCGCTTCCACCTCGCCGACCTCGATCCGATAGCCGCGCAACGACATCTGGCTGTCGCCACGACCGAGGTATTCGAGGTGACCGTCCCTGTGCCACCGCACCAGATCTCCGGTGCGGTAGAGGCGGCTTCCCGTCGTGGCGAGCGGATCCGCCACGAATCGCGTCGCGGTCGCCGCCGGTTGTCCGAGATACCCTTGCCCGACCGGTATTCCACCGACATACAGTTCGCCGACAACCCCCGGCGGCACCAACTGCAGGCTTCGATCGAGGACATAACAGCGGCCGTTGGTGACCGGAACCCCGATGGACGGTTGGGGATGCGCTTCGATGCCCGTCCAGGTCGCGTCGACCGTGCATTCCGTTGGGCCGTACAGGTTGTAAACCGCAAGCCCGGGCTCGGCGCGCAGTGCGGTCCACAGCGCCGGATCGGCGGCCTCGCCGCCGAGCGCGATCACCGTCGGACGATGGGCTCCGGTGAGAAGTCCGGCATTCAGCAGTTCTCGTGCGAAAGTCGGTGTGACATCGAGGAAATCGATGCGCTGGTCCCGGATGTAGCGCACCAGACCGTCCGGGTCGCGCCGTAAATCGTCGTCGATGAAGTGCAGCTCGTGTCCTGCGAGCAGCCAGAGCAGCCCTTCCCACGCGGTATCGAACGTCATCGACGCGGTCAGCGCGGCCCGCATCCGCCGCCCGCCGCGTGCCGCCACCGCGGGCTCGATCAGATTCTCGCGATGATGGTGGTACAGATTCGCCACCGACCGATGCGAAATCAGCACGGCCTTAGGAGTTCCGGTGGTGCCCGAGGTGTGGATGACCCACGCCGGTTGCTCGGGGTGTAGCCGGGTCGGCGGGTGCGCACGCAGGGGCACGGCGGCCCTCGCCGGGTTCACGGGGCCGGATCGAGCCGCGCTCGTCGAATCGGGGATTGCGTTCGACTGTGCGTCCCCGGCTATAGCCGATGTGGTTGTGGTGACGGGCAATTCATCGAGCAGGAGAGCGCGGTGTAGCAGCGCGTCCGGTATCGGCACGGCCAGCGCGGTCGTAGTGATGATGGCGCTGAGCTCTGCCCCGCCGCCCTCTAGTCCTTCGAGGAGCAGCGCCGAACGTGGAGCCGGCTGTCCGGGATCCAGCGGAACATACGTTGCACCACACGCGAGTACGGCGAACAACGCGGCGATCGCGTCACTGGTGCGCGGAAGCAGTACCGCTACGGCATCGCCGCGACGGGTACCTGCGGTCGTCAGCGCGGCACTGATTTCTCGTGTCCGTGCGGCCAGTTCGGCATACGTGAGCGTGTGCCTCGCGCCGTCGGCAACGAGCGCGACTGCGGTCGAGGTGCGGGCTACCTGCGCGGCAAGCAGGTCGGGCACGGTGCTGTCGGGCCGAGGGCGATCGATGCCACGGCTGTTGGCGTGCACCCACTCTCGTTCGCCCGGCAGAAACAGATCGGCCGCATCGAGTGGTTGATCCGGTCGGTCCAGGATCCGGCGGAGGAAGGTCGTGAAGCGCCGCAGGTGGGTGGCCAACTCGACCGCCGTATACGCGCCCGGGTGCCCGTCGAGGTATAGCGTCGGACCGGCGCCGTCGATCCGGTCGTAGAGGTTGAAGACCAGGTCGTCGATCATGCCCGCGGTGACGTTGTGCACCGCGCCGGCACACTCACCGAAGCGGAGATCGTAGTCGAACAGCATGAGGTTGACCGACGGCCCGTACATGCTGCGATCGCTGCCGACCAGGCCCAGGTCGCGGCGCACCTGCTCGCTGCGGTAGCGCTGATGGCGCCGGCTGCGCACCAGGTGACGGGCGACCCGCCCGGTCAGGTCGATCAGGGTCGGATCGTCCGCGAAGTCGGCCCACAGGGCGACACCGTTGAGCGTCATGCACGGCACCCGCAGTGCGGGCGTGCCGGTCCGCAGCATCACCGGCAGCGCGAGACACACCTCGGCTGCCCCGGTCATTCGGTGCACGTACGCGGCAATCGCGGCGGTCAGCACATCGGTCCAGTTGGCGCGCGAGGTCTCCGCGACGCGGCGTAACAGTGCGACCGTCTCGGTATCGAGGGTGGTGAACTCCCGAAGCGCCCGGCCCGCAACCGATGTCGAGCGCGGTGCCGCACCGGACAAGGTCACCGGTGCAGGACGATCGCGGAGGTAGTCGAGCCAGAACTTACGATCACGATCGAGATCCGCAGACTCTGCATAGGCGGCGTCCGCTGCCACGACAGCGTCCCAAGACCCGAATGCATAAGCGGGTGGCAAGGTTCCAGCGACGAACGCCGAGTACAGCTCGGCAACACGCCGCGCGATGAGCGCCATGCCGTAGCCGTCGAGCAGGATGTGA
Organism: Nocardia colli; assembly: GCF_008704205.1. Classification (GTDB taxonomy): domain Bacteria; phylum Actinomycetota; class Actinomycetes; order Mycobacteriales; family Mycobacteriaceae; genus Nocardia; species Nocardia colli. The sequence continues at coordinate 732,175 of NZ_VXLC01000004.1, forward strand.
TGCACCCGGTGGTACCAGAGCGTCCGCCGGGCATCGAGCCGAAACACGATGTGCGCGAACAGAACGTCGCCGGTCAGGGACACCGGTTGCGAGACATCCCGATTCATCAGATCCAGCGCGGCCCGCAGCGGATCCGACTCCTCCGAGACGTCCACCACTCGGACCTCCCATGCGGGAGACTCCACAACCTGCCCCGGCCCGTCCTCGACGAACCGAACATGCAGCGCCGCAGCCTCATCGACCGCCGAACGGATGGCGTTCACCAGGTGACCCACCGCTATCGCCCCGGAAATCTCCACATACTCGGCGATATTGAAGACCGCGGCGGTCGGATCGAGCTGCTGCCCGAGCCAGACGCCCAACTGCGCGGAGGTCAACGGCCGGGCGGAACTCACGGCGCGGCCCGTGGCGCGAGCAATGCCCACCATGCGGCGAGCGTCGGATTCTCCGCCAGATCCACGAAAGCCGGTGCGGCACCGCGAGATTTCCAGCGTTCGATCAATCCGATCAACCGCACCGAATCCAGTCCAGCGGCGAACAGATCGTCGGTGTCGTCCAACTCGTCCGGCTCCAGATACAGCAGATCGGCGATATCCGCCCGGACGGTGTCGTAGGTGAGTGGTTCCATCGCGCTCAGTTGACCTGTCTCTCCCGCTCGGCCCAGAACCGGTCGCGCAGCTGCCAGCGCAGAATCTTGCCGCTCGGATTGCGCGGAATGCGTTCGACGAACTCGAAGCGCACCGGAATCTTGAACCACGCCAGGTGTTCCCGGCAGAACGTCATCAGCTCGCGCACCCGGACCTGCTCGCCCGGCCGGCACGCGACGAACGCGTGCACCGATTCGCCGAGCACGTCGTCCGGCACGCCGATCACCGCTGTGTCCGCCACGGCCGGGTGGCGGGCGAGGGCGTTCTCGATCTCGGCGGGATAGATGTTCTCGCCGCCGACAATGATCATGTCCTTCAACCGATCCCGGATGTACAGGTAGCCGTCGGCGTCGACGTATCCGGCGTCCCCGGTGTGAATCCAGCCGTCGATCAGGGTTTCGGCCGTCGCCTCCGGCAGGTTCCAATATCCGAGCATGGCGGCGGGCGAGTGCAGGCAGATCTCCCCGACCTCCCCGGCCGGCCGCTCCGCGCCGGATACGTCGATGATCCGCACGGACAGACCGGGATACGGCCGACCGGCGGCGGCCAACCGCGGATTGCCCGCCACGTGCTCCTGCGGCGGCAGGCAGATCGCGGTGTTCCCGGTCTCGGTCAGCCCGTAGATCTGCGCGAACTCGGCGCCGAAGAGCTCCAACGCTTCCCGCAGCAGCGTCGCCGAAATGGGTGATCCGCCATAGACGACCTTGCGCACCGAGCCCAGCGCCTCCGGCGTGACCCGCGGCTCGCCGAGGATCAGCCGCAGCATCGACGGGACGACGCACATCGTGGTGATCCGCGCCTCTTCGATGATCGCCACCGCGGTGCTGCTGTCGAATCGGGGCATCGCCACATTGGTGATCCCCGCCGCGAAACCCTGCATTGCCCACCAGATTCCACCGACGTGGAAGCCCGGGATGCCGATGAGATTGCGATCCCCGTCGCGGAAGCCGAGCCAATCCAGCCCGGACTCGTCCAGCGCCTCCGCGATCGCGAAGAAGCTGCGCTGGGCCAGTACAACACCTTTGGGCAGCCCGGTGGTCCCGCTGGTGTACAGCTGGATGACCGCGTCGTCACGTCCCGACGGTCGTTCGCCGAGATCCGGGTCGGCGATCCCGGCCAGCCAGTCGCCGAACTCCTCGCCGTCCAGCCGGACCGCGTGTACGTGCGGCGCGGCCGACCGGGCGATGTCGGCGGTGTCGGCGTCGACCAGCACCAGCGCGCTGCCCGAATCGCGCATGATGTGCTCGACCTCCGGCGCGGTCAGCCGGAAGTTGATCGGCACCAGCACCGCGCCGAGTCGCGCGCAGGCGAAGAACAGGCCGTAGTAGTAGACGGATTCCTTGCCCAGATAGGCCACCCGGCTGCGCTTGCCGATACCGAGGGCCCGCAGCGCGCGGGACAGCCGGATGCTGTCGGCGCGCAGCCGCGCGTAGTCGAGTCCCACCCCGGCACACGCGATGGCCAGCGTGTCCGGCCGATTGCGCGCGTGCTCGTCCAGGATCGAGGTCACGGTGGGTGCGCTCACAGCGCGGCTCCGAGCGGTCGCGCCGCGTTCACGATGGCCAAGCGGACGGTGCCCGCGCACTGCCCGCCGTTGTCGTCCCAGCACCGGAACGACGTGTCCAGCGAGGTGAACGGCTCGCCGTCGCTCGCGCGCGTGCGTTCCTGGCTGCCGCCCAGGGCGAATTCGCCGTAGAACCGCCGCGGATCGATCGGCCGCCGGTACTCGCTGTCGAGCCGGGTGATCAGGATGTCGGGCAGTTGACGCCGCCAGTAGTCGTCCATGGTCCACCCGCCGAACAGCGGCCCGGCACCGTGGCGCACCAGCATTGCGATGGTCTGATAGAGCATCTGGTTGTAGCAGATGTTCACCTCGACCGAATTGAGGTGCCCGGTCGCATCGATGTAGCAGGACTCGGGAATCTCGAATGTGCCAGTGGCGGAGGCTTTCTCGCCCTGCGCCTGAACCGTCAGCTCACGCAGATACCGGCAATGCGGCTTGTAACAGCGCAGCACCTCCGACAGCAGCACCGGATCGTTCGGGAACACCTCGCCGGTCATGCCGGGATGCCCTCGTCGTCGTACACCGTGACCCGATGCGACACGGCCGGTTCGCAGGTCGAGTTGTGCAGTGCCCGATGCACCAGGCTGCGGTTGTCCCAGATGAGCAGGTCGCCCCGCTCGAAGGTCTGCAACCGGATCGCCGGATGCTCGAAGGTGTCATCGAGTTGACCTGTGGCAGTGAGTAGTTCGTGCAGCAGATCGGGCCGGTCGGTGCCGTCGGCCGCAGTGATCGACTCGGTGAGGCCCTCGCTGATATACACGATCGGCTCGCCGGTGTGCGGGTGCGGGTGCACCGTCGGCAGCGTCACCGGCGGCGTCTTGCGGTCGATCTCGGCGAGCAACTCCGAGATGGGCCGATAGACATCGCTCGGCCGGATCTTGAAGTAGCGGCGGACACTGTGCGTCGCCACCGTAGCGGCGGCCGATGCCCGCAATTCGGGGCTGAGCTGCTGATACGCGCGAGCCAGGTCGATGAAATAGGTGCCCCGGCTGTGCGTCGGCACCACCTGGGTGTGGGTGAAGGTCAGGTCGAACGGACGGGCCATGAACTGGTAGTCCGAATGCCAGAACTTCCCGGTCTTCGGCACACCGACCCGCTGCTTGCCGGTATCCACATTCGACGACACGAACACCTCGGGCACGTCCGGGTGGTGGTAGATCGGCTCGTAGTACCGGATCGGCTCGCCGAAACCGCTTGCCAGCGCGACGAATTGGTGCGGATCGAGCTCGATGCCCTTGACCACCGCGATCCGCTCGCGGTACACGGCACGCTTGACCGCACGGATGTCATCGAGGGATGTGGGGTCGAAGTCCTCGACCACCACACCGAAGTCTCCCTGCGGGCTGATCCGCATGGCTGTTCGCTGCATAGCCACTTAGTCGGCCCACTACGCCCTGTAGTTCCCGGCAATTTCGAGTGATTTGCCCGTCCTTCCGCAAATATTGTGACCTGGCCGACACTGCGCGAGCAGTGGTTGCATCGCGAACCCGACTGGGGCTAGCGTCCTTCCGCGGTAGCGATCACCGCTGCGCACGGCGACCCGACCAGTCTCGGCTGATTCGCCAATAGTGCTTCTCTGCAACACCTTTCGTACTCAACAGTGCGCCGTCGGCGTACTGGCGACCGCACGCCCGGATTGTGCCGAGGCGAGAAGATGAGGGATCCCCATGGGCAGAACAACATTGGTAACGCTGGCCGCGTGCATGGTTGCCGCACTGGCCGGTTCGGCGGGCACGTCGCATGCCGGCCCGGGAACGCCCGAAATCCACTACACCGCAAGCGTGGTCGACAAATCGGTGGTGCTGAGCACCGACGCGGGCGCGCTGACCGTGGCCGACGGGCAATTCCGGTTCGCCGATGACACCGGACGCCTACTCGTTTCGATGCCGCTCAGCTATCAACGCGACAACAAGGTGTGGCCGATCACAGCGAAGATCGTCGGCAACACCGCCACCCTGACCCCGGACACCGACCCGGCCGCCGCCCGGCCCGCGCCGGTCGAGTTGCGCGACATCGCGATCGACCCGCAATCCACCGACTTCAACATCGCGGTGATGAACTTCGCCACGGTGGCCGCCCTCGGCGTCGCGCTCGGCACGCTGATCGGCACCACGATCGGCGCGGGTATCGGCTGCGTCGCGGGCGGCGCCCTGGTCGGTGCGGCCGCGGCGGTTCCGACGATCGGCGTGCTGGCCGTCCCCGGATTCCTCGGCGGCTGCCTGGTCACCGGCGCCGCCGCGGCCCCGATCGGCGCGATCATCGGCACCATCGCGCTCGGCGTCCCCGCCGCGATCATCGGCGGCCTGTTGTTCGCGGGTGCGCTGGGCAAACAGGCGACGAGCTGAGCGGCTCAGGCCGCGGGTTCGGCGCGATGGCTGTCGATGAGCGTCCGGCCCATCGATTGGGCCCGCCGCGCCGCCTGCCGGTCGCCCTCGGTGGCCGAGACGATCGAGCCCTTCATCAGAATGTGCCAGGACCTGGCGAAGTCGTCCGGATCGCGCAGGCCCGCCTCCTCGGCGCGCGCCCGGACGATGCCGCGGATGGTGCCGAGATGGGCGATGCTGGCCCGCCCGGCCGGATGATCCGGTCCCAGCTCCAGCAGCACGTTGATGAACGTGCACGACTCGAATCCTTCGGTGCCGAACCAGTCGTCGAGCACGTCGAAGATGGCGAGCAGTCGCTCCTCCGCGGTGTTGCCGCGCCGGCTGGACTGCTGTTCGACCAGGCCGAAGGTCCACACGAGCTCGCGACGTTCCAGCACCGCGAGGATCAACTCGTCCTTGGTGCGAAAGTGCCGGTACAGCGTCGCTTTCGCGATGCCTGCCCTGGCGATCACCTCATCGATGCCGACCGCCCGGATGCCGCGGCGAGTGAACAAGTCGTAGGCAGTGGACAATATCCGTTCGCGGGCACCGACAATCGTGTCGTCGCTTGCCGTCACCCTCTTACCATAACGCTGTACAGACCCGACCTGCCATGCTTCACTAGGTAGACAGGTCTGTCCCGTGCGGGGCAGGCCGAGGAGTCGGCATATGTCCCGCAACGACGACGACCGGTTCGCTACCCCACCTCTGGACCGGTCGGTACTGGAAGTCCCTGACGTTCTTCGTTTTTCGGTGTGTTGTCCGCGCCGTGACATCGCCATGATGCTGGTGGACGGCGAGATCGATCTGCGCACCGCACCGAGCTTCCGTGACCAACTCTGCCGATTGTTCGGCGCCGGACCCGTCCTGGTCGTACTCGACCTGTCCCCGGTGACCTTCATGGCGGCCGCGGGTCTGCGGGTGCTGGTGGATGCGCAGACACAAGCCGAAAAGGCCAGGCGCCGAATGGTATTGATCACCGCAGTGCGCTGTGTCGATCGCGCGCTGGAGGTGACGGGCCTGGCGCCCAGCTTCCGCAGAGTGCGGTCGCTGGACGCCGCGCTGGCCGACCATGCCGTCGGATACGAAGAGACGGCGTAGTTTTCGGCTCAGTTCAGCCTTTTCTCCATCCGGTGCCGAGCGGTGTCGGCGAACTTGCCGCCGCGCTTGCGGGCGGTATCGGCGAGTTCCGGGCCGCGCTCGCGCGCGGTGTCGGCCAGCTCGGCACTGCGTTCCTTGGCGACCTCGGCGAACTCCGCGCCGCGCTCCTTGGCGAGTTCGGCCCATTCGGCGCCGCGGTGCTTGGCCACGTCGGCCAGTTCCGCGCCGCGTTCCCGGGCCAGTTCCGCCAGCTCGGCGCCGCGCTCGCGGGCGAACTCGGCCCACTTCGGTCCGCGCTCGCGCGCCAGTTCGGCCCATTCGGCGCCGCGGTGCTTGGCGACGTCGGCCAGTTCCGCGCCGCGTTCCTTGGCGGTCTCGGCCAGCGGCGCGGCATGTTCCTTCGCGGCCGCGGCCAGTGGGGCGGCGTGTTCCTTTGCCGCAGAAGCCCATTCGGGGCCGTGGTGCTGCACCGTCTCGGCCAGCTCGGACCCCTTGGCGGCCGCGGCACTGCCGAGACTGCCTGCCGCAGAGGCGACTTCGTGCGCCCGGCGCTTGAGCACCTCACCGGTCGCGCTTTCCGAGGAGCCAGTGAACGGCAGCGCGGCGGTCACCGTGGCCGCGGCATCCCTGGCGGCCCGCTTGCCGCGCCAGCCCAGCGAGGGCTTGCCCTCGGTGTCGGCCGCGGCGATCATCAGCCCGCCGAGCAGGCCGAGATCCTTGAGGAACGCGTTCCGCTTGATCGCCTTCTGCGCCGGGTCCGGTTCGTTCCAGAAGTCCTGCTCGGTGACCGTGGCCGGGATGACGGTCGCGGCCAAGACCAGCGCGGCCAGGCGTGGCGCCTTGCCGAGCGCGAGCAGCACACCACCAGCTACCTGGGCACCCGCATTGATCCGGACAACGGTGCCCGGGTCGTTCGGCAACTTCGCGGCATATTCCTCCGGAAGCTGACGCTGGCCTCGCTGCACCAGCTCGGTCGCCGCCTTCACGCGCGATTCCGGGTGCCGCAACGTATCGACACCCTCCACGACGAAGACAGTGGCCAAAAGCGGGCGGGCAAGTCGGCGTAACAACATGACGGATCCCTTTCCTCGACGGCTCTATTCGACCGGGTTCCCGGAAGGTGTCGCATCAAACCCGGTGGGCGGGGAGTTACGGGCGTATCGGACACAGAATCTACACCCGGTAACGGCAAATATTGAGCGAACGATCACCAGGTGGTGGATCCGAGCTGATCCGCCGGTCCTCGACCGAGATGCCCCGCCGGAAGGTACCGCCGATGAACTCCAGCACGGCCGCAACGACTTTCGAGTCGATCGTCGCCCCGCTCCCGGCCGCGCCGGGCTGCACCTTTCGCTTCGATACCGTGCCCTGCCGGCATCGCGCCGAATGGTTCATCCGCAAGCGGCCATGCTGTCATGCCGAGGGCGTCGACTTCATGTGCGACACGTGTCACACCCGGATCCACTGGTTGCTGACCATCGGCGTCGAATTCGAGTGCGCCGGTTGCGGTGTGCGGTCGGACAGCTTCACCGAGCTCTATCCGACCGCGGCGCCGCTGTGAGCCGGGCGGTCAGGGACCGCCGACCACCTTCGGGACGCTGGACCGAGTCGTCGTCAGGAACTCGGTGATGATCGACGTGACCTGGTCCGGGTCCTCCACCATGGGCAGGTGACCGCAGTCCGGCAGCTCGACCGCGGTCTCGGCGTGCAGGGTGCGGTTGAGCCGGGCGCCCGCGCGGGCCGAGAGGATGCGGTTCTGCTTGCCCCAGATGGTGCAGATCGGCGGGAAGTCCGCCGGCGGGTCGAAGCGGTCCAGGGCGGCATAGGTGGGGAAGTCCTGGACCAGCTCGTGCAGCGCGTGCAGGCGGCCGCGATCGGACCAGTGCGCGCGCAGGCGCGGGGAGTGCTGCAGGCCTTGGCGCTTGCCGCGAGCCCCGAGCTGATTGCCGACGATCAGCGACACCGCGCGACCGGGCAGCGCGAGCCTGCGGGCCAGCGGTCCGAGCGGTAGCCGGGCATCCGCCCAGGCCATCGCCGCCGACTGCCCGGAGCTGACGGTGTCCCAGGTCAGCGGGTTGATCAGAACGAGCGCCCGCACCCGGTCCTGGTGGCTCATCGTGTAGCTCAGCGAGGTGGCGCTGCCGAGGCAATTGCCGACCAGGACCACGTCGGTGAGCCGGTAGGCGTCGAGGAAGGCGCCGAGCATCCGCACGTAGTCGGCGAGCCGGTAGCCGTCCGCGGGCTGGTCGGATTCGCCGTATCCGGGCAGGTCGAGGGCGAACACCTCGTGGTCGCGGCGCAGCGTCGCCACCTGGTCGTCCCAGATGCGGCGCTGGGTGCCCGCGTTGTGCAGGAAGACCACCGGCGCGCCGCTACCGGAGCGCTCGAAGGCCACGGCCCTGCCCTGATGCTCGAAAATGTCCACAGTGACTCCTTGCGAGCGGCCGGGCGAACACGTCGCCCGATCCGCTGCAATTTTACGTTGTTGTCAAGCAGTGAGCTGGGACTTCGGCGGTTCTGGTGTGGAGTGGTCACACCTCGATGCCGGTGCGCACCACCTTGCCGGTCGCGTTGCGGGTCAGCGCGGTGGTGGTGAGCCGCCAGCGGTTCGGCACCTTGTAGTAGGCGATCCGTTCCGCGGCGAACGCGCGCAGCTCCGCTTCGGTTGTCGCCGAAAGGTTTTCGACCACTACCAGCGCGGCGACCTGCTGCCCCAGATCGGCGTCCGGTACGCCGACGACCGCGCATTCGCGGACCGCCGGATGTTCCTCCAGGCACTGTTCGATCTCGGTGGGGTAGACGTTCTCGCCGCCGCGCAGGATGAGATCCGAACGGCGACCGGACAATTGGAGCCTGCCCTCGGTGAGCACACCGATATCGCCGGTGCGCAGCCAGCGGTCCGCGGTGATCGCGGCGGTGGTCGCCGCCTCGTCGTTCCAATAGCCGAGCATCACGTACTGACTGCGTACGCAGATCTCGCCTTCGGTCCCGTCGGGCACGGGGTTGCCTGCGCTGTCGCGCACCTGCACGGCGACCCCGATGACGGGGCGGCCCACGGTATCCGGGAACGCGGCGAGTTCGGCGGGACTGGCCAGGGTGGCCGCGGTGCTGCATTCGGTGAGGCCGTAACTGGTCACCAACGCGGTCTTGGCCACCGGAAGTTGTTCGCGCAGTTGATGTTGCAGCGCGGCCGAGGACGGCGCGGAGTTGAGCGAGAACGAGGCCAGCGAGGACAGGTCGTAGCCGGACAGATCCTGTTCGAGCATCCGGGTGGCCATGGTCGGCATGGCGCCCCAGTTGGTGATGCGTTCGCGTTCGATCAGCCGCAGCACCCGATCCCCGTCGAACGAACCCTGATAGAGCACCGAGGTATCGCCGGTCACCAGGCGCGGCACCACCAGGTTGTGCAGGCTGGCGATGTGGAACAGCGGGGAGGTGAGCAGGAACCTGCGGCCGCTCGGCGGTTCGGTGGCGCCGCTGAACTCGGCGGCGAGCGCGTCGTTGAACCGGTGGTATCCGATGACCGCCAGCACGTTCCGCTGCGTGTGCACCGCGCCCTTGGGGCGTCCGCTGGTGCCGCTGGTGTAGAGGACGACCGCCGGATCGTCCTCCTCCACCTCGGCGAGCGGGGTTGTGCCGCCGGCGAATTCGGCGATCAGCGCGGGCAGGTCGTGCTCCATGGTGAGCACGGGCACGCGAATATCCAACTCTGCCAGCAGTGCCGCGCGTTTCGCGTCGACAATCAGCACGGCGGGGGTGGTGTGCTCGACGCCGTAGGCGATTTCGCGCGGCGTCCACCACGCGTTGTAGCCCACGGCGATCGCGCCGAGGCACTGCGCCGCCCAGAAGGTCACGACCCATTCGGGCGTGTTCGCGGCCAGAATGCCGATCCGGTCGCCCTTTTCGATGCCGTATCGATCACGCAGCGCGTTGGCCAGCGCGCCGACCGCCGCCGCGTGCTCGGCGAAGGACAACCGGGTGTCCTCGCTGACGAGGTAGTCGCGCTCGCCCCAGCTCGCCGACGCGGCCACCAACTCGCCGAGCGACCTGCCGCGGTTGCGCAGCACCGGCACCGGTGCGCCGAGCACGTCCTCGACCACCATCTCGAATCGCCCACCGGGACCGGTCAGCCGAGCCACAGCGGCTGCGGCGAATGCCTGCGCGTCGAAAGGCTTCGTCATGTAGCGCTCTTCCTGTTCTACGGAACCAATACCGCGCGGCCGGTCACCAGACCGCGCTCCAGCCGGTCGAGCGCGTCGCGGCCTGCCGCCAGGTCGTAGCGCTCGACCTCCACCGTGAGCTTGCCCGAGCGGGCCAGCGCGACGGACTCGATCAGATCGGATTTGGTGCCGCCGTACGACTTTCGCACGGAAGCGCCCCACGGCCAGCCGGGTCCGCCGGCCGGACCGGCGGTGAGCTCCGGCGCGCCGCCGCCGAGGCCGATCATCCGGTAGGCGCCGTTGGGCGCCACCGATTCCACCGCGAGGGTGGCGGTCTGGTCGACGCCGACGAAGTCGAACACCGCGTCCGCGCCGCGACCGCCGGTGCGGTCGAGGATCTCGCGCGCGGTGTCCGGGCCGGCGAGCAGACCTTCGGCCGCGCCGCAGCGGGCGGCCAATTCGAGCTTGTCCGCGCCGATATCGACGGCGATCACCCGGGTCGCGCTGGTCGCGGCGAGAATCTGCACCGCGACATGGCCGAGCCCGCCGATGCCGATCACCACCGCGACCGAGTCGGGCCGAAGGTGGTCGCGGGCGCCGCGAATCGCGTGATAGCTCGACAGCGCGGCGTCGGCCAGCGGGGCCGCCTGCACGAAGTCGAGGTCACCGATCGGTACGAAAGAGCCGGCCGGGATGCGGATGTACTCGGCCATGCCGCCGTCCGGGCCGAGCCCGGGACACGGCGGCATGGCCGTGCGCCCCGCGGCGAGGCAGACATTCTCGTTGCCGCTGACGCATTCCCGGCACACGCCGCAGGACCAGCACAGGTAGACGATGCCGCGTTCGCCGGCGACACGACCGTCGACCGCGGCGCCGACGGCCTCGATGGTGCCCGCGACTTCGTGGCCGAGGGTGAGCGGCTCGTCGCGCATGCGGAACGGGATGTGCAGCACGTGCAGGTCGGAATGGCAGATCCCGGCCGCGCCGACGCGCAGCAGGAGGTCGGTCGGGCCGATCTCGGGGATCGGGACTTCGCGCAGTTCCAGCACGCCCGGCTCGGTGAGTTGCAGCGCTCGCATCATGTGTGGACCCCCACCGCGGTGTAGACCGCGCGCAGGTAAGCGTCGGCGCGTGGGGAGCCGATCAGGCCCGGCTCCATCTTGTTCATGGTGTAGGCGAAGGTGATTCGGCGATCCAGATCATTGACGACGATCGCGCCACCCAGTCCCGCCCACCAGCAGACCTTGCCGTCGGGAACCGCCGGCGCGGTTTGTGCTTGGGGGAGCCCGTAACCGATGCCGAAGCGCAGCGGCAGCAGCAACGCGAGGTCGGCGCCGTCCGACTGCTGTTCGAAGATCAGGTCGATCGTCTTCTCCGACAACATCCTTCGACCGTCCAACACGCCGCCACCGGAGACCAGCGACTGGATCCGCGCCACGGAGCGCGCATTCCCGTGGCCGTTCACCGCGCCGATCTCGGCCTGCCGCCACGCCGCGCTGTTGGCCTCGTGCAGATCGAGCAGGGGACTGGTGAGCGTCTTGACCAGGATGCTCTCCTGATCGAGCGCGGCCATGTCGAACTTCAACTGCGGCGGCGGGACCAACGACGCGATCCGATGGTGCAGTTCGGGTCCGGTGCCGATATGGAAATCCGCGTCGAGCGGACCGGCTAGTTCCTCGGCGAAGAACCGCCCGAGGCCGCGGCCGGTGATCCGGCGGATCACCTCGCCGACCAGGTGCCCGTAATTCAGCGCGTGATAACCCGACGCGGTGCCCGGCGTCCACCACGGCGGCTGCGCCGCGAGCCAGGCGGCCGCCGCCTCCGGGTCGTAGATGTCGGTCAGTTCGATCGGCCGTTCCCAGCCGGAGACACCGGAGGTGTGCCCGAGGAGGTGCCGGATCTCGATGTCGCCCTTGCCGTTCGCCGCGAATTCCGGCCAGTAGTGCGCGACCCGCTGCCGCACGTCCAGCTCGCCGCGATCGACCAGCAGCAGTGCGCACAGCGCGGTCATCGTCTTGCTGATCGAGAATACGTTGACCAGGGTGTCCGAGGTCCACGGCACGGTGCGATCGAGATCGCGGTGCCCGCCCCAGAGATCGACGACGGGTTCGCCGTCGACGGTCACGCAGATCGCCGCGCCGAGTTCCTCGCCCGCGGCGAGCCGGTTCGCCAATTCCGCCCGGACACCGGCGAATTGATCGGCACAGAAGCCCGAGGTGGTCATCATGCGCGCTCGAACGTTCTGGCCGGCACCGGCAGCGCGTAACCGGTTGCCGCGGCCCGCTTCGCGCCCCTGGCCATTTCCTTGTTCAGGTCGCGCACATACGGCTCGAACTCGATCTGGATCGTGTGCCGCGGCGAGTTGTAGTAGCGACCGCTCCGGCGTTCCTCGGCCGCGCGGATCGCCTCGTGCATTTCCGATTCCGGCGGCGGCAGGTACTTGCCGGTCAGGTAGGCGGCGACCAATTTGCTCTGCTGCTCAGCGAAATTCACCAGCGTCGGCAGTGGTTGCGCCAGGCCCATGAAGAACAGGTTGTCCACGCCCGGCTTCATCATCTGCTTGAACAGCGGGATGCGGTTCTGCTCGTCCGGCACCAGGGCCGGATCGGTGAAGAACGGGAAGCTGATGTGATAGCCGGTGGCGCAGACGATCACGTCCACCTCCTCGGTGCTGCCGTCGGCGAAGCGCACGCGCGGACCCTCCAGCGCCGTGATGGCGGGCTTGAACGCGATATCGCCGCAGCCCGCGCGGTGCAGGAACTCCTCGCTGGCCGACGGATGCGCCTCGAACGGCAGGTGATCGGGCTTGGGCAGCCCGTAGAACTCCATCTCGCCGCGGAACTTGCGCACGAAGCGCTGCTTGAGCTTCATGCTCACCTTGCGCGGAATCCACGGCGGCACACTCTGTTTGTCCCCGACCTTGCCGTTCACGTATTTCGGCAACACCCACACACCGCGCCGCGCGGAAACGGTGAGCTTCGCCGCGACGAAGCGCTGCGACAGTTCCGAGGCGATGTCCAGCCCGGAATTGCCCATGCCGACCACCACGACCTTCTTGCCGCGCATATCGACCGGGTCGAACGGATCGTTGTAGGCGTGGCTGTGGATCAGCACGCCGTCGAATTCGCCGGGATAGTCGGGGGTGTTCGGATCCCAGTGGTGACCGTTGCAGACGATCAATACGTCGTAGTCGCGGGTGCGCCCGTCGCTCGCGGTGACCAGCCAGCGGCCGTCGGTCTGCCGTTCGGCAGCGGTGACTTTCGTGCCGAACCGGATCTTGTCCCGGAAACCGAAATGGTCGACGTAATCCTTGAAGTACTGGAACAGCTGGGAATGGTGCGGAAAGTCCGGCCAATCCGCCGGCGCCGGATAGTCCTCGAAGGCCAGCCGGAACTTGCTGGTATCGATGTGCAGCGACTGGTAGCACGCCGACATCCCGTTGGGATTCTTGAAATACCAGTTGCCGCCGACCTCGTCGGACGCCTCGAACAGGTCGAACGGAATATCGAAGTCCTGCAGCCGTTTCGCGGTGGTGATCCCAGAGGGGCCCGCGCCGATGAGGCAGACCCTGGGCAGAGTGGGTTGAGTCAATTCACGTGTCCTCGTGCTGGGAGGGCGGTCACCTGCCTGCGGCGGCGCGCCCGGCGCCGAAACCGTCCGTAGCCGTGCGGCTTCCGGAGTGACGTAGGCAACAAGGTAACACTGGCTAGACAGCGTGTCTAGTGAATGACGTATTGTCTAGTGAAGGCGGTGTAGATCGCCGGTCCGCAGTAGACTTGCCCACCGAAAGTCGCACGTCAGCAGAACTTTCGACCGACACGAGGTAACCGTTGCGTACGAACCCGAATCCGGCGGGCGGCAGCCTGCGGGACGAGCAGAAGCAGCAGACCAGGACCCGGCTGATGGCCGGCGCCAAGGAGCTGTTCAGCACCCGCGGCTACGCGGCGGTGCGGGTCGACGACATCGCCGCCGCCGTCGGCTGTAGCCGGGCCACCTTCTATCTGCACTTCACCGGCAAGCTCGAGCTGCTGCGCGCGATCGCCGAGCAGAGCACCGCGCCCAGCGCCCTGCATTTCTACGAGGACCTGGATCGGGTGCTGGACACCGGCTCGCGCGCCGAACTGGTCGCCTGGATGAGCCGGGCCATCGAATGGTTCCACGAATACCGCGCGCTACTGCCCGCCTGGGACGAGGCGACCGCGCTGGAGCCGGAGTTCCGCGAGATCGCCCGCGCCGGAATCCTCGCGCTGCCCAACGCGATGACGTCCTATCTCGCCCGCTGGCCCGCCGAGCGCGCCGACGAGGCGCGGCTGCGCGTGGAACTGCTTGTCGCCCAACTGGAGCGGTTTTTCACCCGCTGGGCGGTCCAGGGCACCATCAATGTGTCCGCCGAGCGGGCCGCGGAGGTGCTCGCCGATATTTGGTTCCCCGCGCTGCAGGCGCCCGCCGGACCGGGTTGATCGGCACGGCGATTCGCGGGTCCACCGGGCGTAGCTCGATATTCGCTGGCCGCGCGGGAATCGTGTTCTGGGACTCGATTTCGTAGCGGCCTGTAAATCTGTCGGTGCGGTGCGGCATCATCTGTGCACGCAGCCATCCACGAATATTGCTCGGAGTCACCATGCCGTCGCCTAAAACCAAGCCCAAGCCATTGTCGGACAGCGAGATTCAGCGGATCGCCACGGATATCGCCGGAGGCCGCCCGCCCATGGTGTGGTTCACCGCCGCCGCGGTGGGCGTGCCGGAAGGACGGTCGGGAAAGGTGATCTCCCTCGGCGATCCGGCCGACGGAGACTTCCTGCAGGTCCGGCCCACCGGATCGAAGGATGTACTGTCCTTTTCTCCGACAGAAGTGACGTTGACCAAGCCGCCACGAGGGGCGGCGACCGTTTCCACTGCCCAGCCGAAGTCGACAACCAGGAAGGAATCACCCGTGACCCAGCCGTCGACCTTGACGAGCACTGCGACACCGACCACCCCCAGTTCTGTCACGCCGCCACCGGTCGTCCCGAAACCCGTTGCGAGCACCCCGGAATCGGACGAACACGACGGCGGCGCGAGCAAGCCCGCGGCCAAGCCGGCTCCGGCGGCATCGCCGGCCAAGGCGGCCAAGGCTCCGGCCCGGCCGAAGGCGAAGACGCCCGAGGTCACCGTCACGCTGACCGGCACCGCCGACGGCGAATGGTCCGTCGACGTGGTCAGCGGCAAGAAGCGCGCCGTGCGCGGTCTCGCCGTGCCGAGTTCCGCGGTGGCGCAGGCCGCCAAGATTCTGCACCCCGAGGTGGCCGATGTGGTGGCGGGCATCCTCGACGCGGCCAGGGAAGCCCAGGAGGCCAAGGTGCAGGCCCTGCAGGCCGAGCTGGAGGCCGCGCGGCGGCTGCTCGACGAGCTGGTCGACTAGTTCAGACCGCGGTGCTGGTGGATCTGGGGCTCGCGCGCCAGATCCGCCGGCCCGACTCGTTCGCGCCGTGCCGCGCCGGGTCGTTCGCCATGTGCCGCACGGAATCGGGCGCGTGCCGCGCGTCGTCGTGGAACGCGTAGCCGAGCGAGTATTCCTTCGCGTGGTACATCGCCGAGTCCGCGTCGCGGATCAGGTCGTAGACGGTCGACTCGGTGCTGCGCGGTGACCCGCAGGCGATCCCGATGCTCGCGGTGATCGGAATCTCGCCCGCACTCAACTCGAACGGCCGGACAAACGCGCCCAGCAGCCGCTCGGCCAACGTCGCGGCCGCTTGACGATCGAGTGGCGACAACACCACGAATTCGTCACCCCCATACCGCGCGACCACATCATCCCGCAGCACCACCCGCCGAATCCGCGACGCCGCGTTGGCGATCAACTCGTCCCCCACCGCATGCCCATAGCTGTCATTGACCATCTTGAACCCGTCAAGGTCGATGAACAGCAAACACAGTGGTTGTTCGGCCCAACGCTCACTGTTCAGGTTCAACGCCCGCAACAGCGCAGACCGATTCAACAGCCCGGTAAGCATGTCGTGATCCGCCTGATACTGCGCCCGCCGCTCGCTGCGCGAACTGCGCACGATGGCCCGCTCGCTGCGCACCAGTACGCCGATCAGCAGGAGTGCGAACAGTGACGAGACCACCACGCGGTCAACGGTCCCCAGAGATGAGCCGACCACCGGTACCAGCGAGGCCACGATCAGCGCGACCGCGATGAAGCTGGCGCGCTGGCGCGATTGATGCGGATGGATCCGGCGCGGTGCGCCGAGACCGGTCATGGTCGGGTGCAATGCCGAGACGCCGACGATCGCGTAGGCCGCGAGCAGCGGAATCATCATCACCTCGCGGCCGATCGTCGCGGCACCGGCGGTATCGAGGCTGTAGCCGAGATCGCCGAGCAGCGCCGCGATCAGCCCGACATGGACGAACCGCAGCGAGGATTCCGAGCGGGTCGAGGTGGCCATCGAATGCGAGATGAGCGTCAACAGCAGCGCATCCAGCACCGGATACGTGGCAGCCACAATCGTGTTCACGGTGGTGTCGTGGTTGTGCAGGATCGGTGAGATCAGAAAAGTCCAGGACGCGAGCAGGGCGCCGAGGCCGATCAATCCGGAGTCGAGCAGCAGATCGTAGTTCGAGCGAACCTGGCGCGGGCGCAACCAGATCAGGGCGGCGAGGCCGACCGCGAGATAGGCGAGCAGCGTGCACACGTCATCCAGCGGATGCAGCCCGTGCTCGGACGCATTGCGCAGACCGGCTCCCGCGCCGGACAGCACGGCCGAAGCGCACAGCAGGTACCACGGCAGGGGCCGGGCCGGACGATACGCCCGCAGACCGATGCTGATCATCGCGACCGTGCCGAGGAGGACGGTCGCGAGCGTCAGGAACGACCACAGCTTGGAATCGACCGTGGCGTGCACCGCGATCACGACCGCGCTTCCCCCCAGAAGCAGTGCGTAGCACCATGTGCGGAACGGACGGTGCTGGTCTTTCTGCTCTCCGCTGACAGTCATCAGCCCCCCTCGGTCGCTCCATCCCCGGTGAACCGAGCCGCGTAGTAGGTTTGTGAGTCCGCCACCACGACCTCGACGTTCGCCTGGTCCTCGAGCATCACTTGAATGCTGTCGGCGAACGAGTACCGAGTGTTGTTGTACGAGCAAATGTCCCAACCGACCGCAGCACGGTCGGCAACCAGAACCTGGACAATTGATTTGATCATGGCATGAAATGCCGCTCCGTGTCGGGCACTTGGCACAACCAGGGTGAAACCTGCGTAATAAATCGCGCCGCGGGCCGCGTGTTCCGGATATCTGGCGGCGAAGTAGTCCGGGCTGATCCACGGGACCGTGTCGAGATGCTTGGTCACCGTGGTCACGCCGACGGGTTCGCCGGAACCGAGTCTTGCCACATGCTTGTCCACCCGGGGATCGGTCATCACCGCGTGAAATTCCTCCGGGTGCAAAACTTGTCTGGCGATGGCCTTGGCGCGCAGTGGACCGAACGCCTCCTCGTAGAGTAGGTAGAACTGGTCTATACGGTCGTCCGGGATCTTGCCCTCTATGGTGATGTGCAATCCCGGCTGTGTCTCCCCGCCGGGCTCGAATCCCCCCGCGTGGGGGGTATCGAAACGGGCGGTTCCGGACGGGCGGGCGGCGGTCGAGTCAAGGCTCATCGTTGCCGCCCCCACGGGGCGGTGCGGTATGCGGCCAGCACGAGTGCGCAGGCGGGAACGCCGTCCGAGCGCGTTTCAGTGGTGCGCAGGTGGACAGGTCCGAAGCTCCCCGGTCGATTGCGGGTCATGTCGTTCAGGCTGGATCGGATCAGGGTGGTCACCTCGTCGGCGGTTTCGGCCTCGTGCTCGACGAAAAGACCTGCGCCGGAACCGTCGTCACGCAAGACCCAGCCGATGCCTGCGGCAGCCGTCTGACCTGGTTCGTTCGCGTGCTGCACGGCGTACACGCAGTAGAGACGGTCACCCCACAGGATCGGTTTACGGACCCGCTCGGTGTGTTCCAGGGTGGAGCGCGGCGGGATGACCGACGACAGTCGAATCAAGTTGGCATCACCCACTCCCAGCTCACGCAGTGCCGCATCGAAGGCCGACATGGCGGTCGGCCCGGTTCCCGTCGCGGCGCCTATCTCTATTGTCAGCGGGGACCCGTAGATCTGTCTGCCCGAGGGCGGGCGTAGCCGATCTATCCACGGCAGCCCGAGTAGGCGGCCGCGCGGCCCCACTAGACCGCTGCGCGGGGTGGTGTGAATCATAGTGCCTCCCAGAACGCCCGGCCTCATTTTGCAGGCCGGTAATACATCAAAATCGACTGTGCGGCACGGAGGTGAATCGCGCACCTTCGACAGCTGAAAGCAGTGTTCCCGTGGCGTGTCTCGTAACGTGTGGCAGGGCCAGTGGACATGACAGAGCGGGAGAGCACGTGCGGATGTGGGTTGCGCCGGGGCGGGTCAACATCATCGGTGAGCACACCGATTACAACGACGGGTTCGTCCTGCCCATCGCGCTGCCGCTGGTGATGGAGTGCCGGGCGGGGGTGCGTGCCGATACCAAGGTGCGGGTGGTCTCGGCGCAGCGGCCGGACGAGCCGGTGCTCGTCGAGGTGGCCGATCTTGTGGCTCAACGGGATCGGGTGCCGGGGTGGTCGCGGTATCCGCTCGGGGTGGTCGCCGAATTCGTGCGGCGGGGCCATGCCGTCGGTGGGGTCGAGCTCGAGCTGGATGGGGCGGTGCCGATCGGGGCGGGGCTTTCGTCTTCGGCGGCGCTGTCCTGTGCGGTGGCGATCGCGCTGCGAGATCTGTTCGCGCCCACCGTCACCGATCGGGAGCTGATCGAGTTCGCGCGGGCCGCGGAGAACGATTATGTGGGTGCGCCGACCGGTTTGCTGGATCAGTCGGCCTCGATCCTGTGTACGGCGGGGCACGCGCTGTTCCTCGATGTGCGGCGGTTTGTCGAGGACGGCGTCGACGCGGACGTGAATACTGGTGCGCACGAACAGATTCCGTTCGATCTGGCACGATTCGGGCTGGAGCTGTTGGTGATCGACACGGGGCAGCCGCACGAGCATGTCGACGGCGGGTATGCCGAGCGGCGCGCCCAATGTGAGGCTGCCGCCGCAGAACTCGGCGTGGCCGCGCTGCGCGACGTCGACTCGGTGGCCGCGCTCGACCGGATCGCCGACGAGGTGTTGCGCCGCCGGGCTCGGCATGTGGTGACCGAGAACGCCCGCGTGTTGACTGTTGCCCAAAGATTGCGAGACGGTGCGGATCCGCGCGCGGTCGGGCCGATCCTTACCGCGGGACACGCCTCGTTGCGCGACGATTTCGAGGTGTCCACGCCCGCGCTGGATGCGGCCGTAGACGCGGCGATCGCGGCGGGGGCGCACGGCGCGCGGATGGTCGGCGGCGGATTCGGCGGCAGCGTCATCGCGCTCATCGATCGCGCGCAGACCGACGCCGTGGTGGCGGCCGTGCGGAATCGGTTCGCCGACGCGGGCTTTGCCGAGCCACGCACCTTCGTGGTCGGCCCGGCGGCCGGCGCGCACCGCGCCGACTGAGCGACCGCCCAGGTTTTTGTCCACGATTGTGGCCCGCGAGTGAGGCACAATCACGCAGAGTAGGTGTCGGCCGACACCCATTCGGCTGCCTGTTTCACGCCAGGAGGGACGCTGTGCCGCTTGCCGATTCACCAGTTCTGACCCTGCTCGCCGCCGAACCACGGTCGGCCTCGACCTATCTAGACGCCTCATCGACGCTGCGGCTGGACGCGGCGCCCGTCGACTTCGCCCTGGTCGCCCTGTATTTCGTGTTCGTCCTCGGAATCGGTCTGCTGGCCAGGCAACGCGTCTCGTCCAGCATCGACTTCTTCCTGTCCGGGCGGTCGCTGCCGGCCTGGGTGACCGGCCTCGCGTTCATCTCCGCGAACCTCGGCGCCGTCGAGATCATGGGCATGTCGGCCAACGGCGCCCAGTTCGGCTTCCCGACCTTCCACTACTTCTGGATCGGCGCCATCCCGGCCATGCTGTTCCTCGGCGTGGTGATGATGCCGTTCTACTACGGCTCCAAGGTGCGCAGCGTGCCCGAGTTCATGCGCAGGCGCTTCGGCACCGGCGCGCACCTGGTGAACGCGCTGAGCTTCGCGGTCGCCCAGGTGCTGATCGCGGGCGTCAACCTGTACCTGCTCGGCACCATCCTGAACGTGCTGCTCGGCTGGCCGCTGTGGCTGTCGGTGGTCGTCGCGGCGGTGATCGTGCTGTCCTACATCACTCTCGGCGGGCTGTCGGCCGCGATCTACAACGAGGTGCTGCAGTTCTTCGTCATCGTTGCCGCGCTGCTGCCGCTCACCCTGGTCGGCCTGCACAAGGTCGGCGGCTGGGATGGGCTGCGGGACAAGGTGACCGCGTCGCCGGGCGGCAGCGCGCAACTGCAATCGTGGCCGGGTAACGAGCTGAGCGGATTCAGCAACAACATCCTGTCGGTGATCGGCATCGTGTTCGGGCTCGGGTTCGTGCTCTCGTTCGGTTACTGGACCACCAACTTCGTCGAGGTGCAGCGTGCGCTGGCGACGCACTCCATCTCGGCGGCGCGCCGCACCCCGATCCTCGGCGCCTATCCGAAGATGTTCATCCCGCTGATCGTGATCATTCCCGGCATGATCAGCGCGGTGCTGGTGCCGCAGATGAGTGAGTACAAGGCGGCGAAGGTGGCGGATCCGGACTTCACCGGCGACACCACCTATAACCAGGCGTTGCTGTATCTGATGAAGGACGTGCTGCCGAACGGTCTGCTCGGCGTCGGCATCGCCGGCCTGCTCGCGGCGTTCATGGCTGGCATGGCGGCCAACATCTCCGCGTTCAACACGGTGTTCAGCTACGACCTGTGGCAGCAGTACGTGCGCAAGGAGCGCCCGGACGGGTACTACCTGACCGTCGGCCGGCTGGCCACGGTCGGTGCGACGGTGACGGCGATCTTCACCGCCTTCATCGCGTCGAGCTTCAGCAACATGATGGACTACCTGCAGACCCTCTTCAGCTTCTTCAACGCGCCGCTGTTCGCGACGTTCATTCTCGGCATGTTCTGGAAACGGATGACGCCGACGGCGGGCTGGATGGGTCTGGTCTTCGGAACCGGTTCCGCGGTGGTGATTTTCATCCTGCATCAGACCAAGGTGTTCCACCTGTCCGGGCAGGGCTCGAGTTTCGTGGCCGCGGGCACCGCGTTCGTGGTCGACATCGTGGTCAGCGTGCTCGTCACCCAGGTGACCACGCCGAAACCCGTGTCCGAACTCGTCGGGCTGGTCTATTCGGAAACGCCGAAGGACGTGCGCACCGATCCGGATCAGGCCTCCCTGCCCTGGTATCAGCGCCCGGTGCTGCTCGCGGGCATCGCGTTGGTGCTGGTCATCGCCCTCAACATCATCGTCGGATAAGGAGCCGCAATGCTTTTCGACATCCGCACCATCGTCGGCGCCCTCCTCGGCTGCTACGGGGTGGTCCTGGTCATCACCGGCTTGGTCAGCAATACCGCCGCTGATCAGGCAAAAACCGGCAACGTCAACATCAACCTCTGGGCGGGGGCGGGGATGTGCGTGGTTTCCCTGCTCTTCATCGCGTGGGTCGTCCTGCGCCCGATCGCGCTGCCGGAGCAGCCGTCGCCCGCGGAGTCCGAGGAGGATCCGCCGGCCGAGCACTGATGCGAGCGTGCCGAGCCCCCGCCCTGGTGCACCAGGGCGGGGGCTTTTTGCTGGCGCCCGACCGATTCTAGGCAGACCGAACGGTCTTGTTATGTGCGGCACAAGTTTCTGAACAGCAGGTATTCCTGGACAAAATGCGTTTGTTCGATGCTTGCGCGGCCCGTACCGTCAATACGGTTTGGTCAGCTAACAATCAGGAATGGAGTGCAACGCAATGAAGCCAGTGACTGAGCGCGACATCAGGTCGTCGTTCATCAACTGTTCCAAGACCGAGTCCAAGAAGCTGCCGGTACCGCGGCATCTCGACGACCAGCCCTGGGATGATCTCGACTTTCTCGGCTGGAGCGACCCGTCGCTGCCCGGCCGGGCCTACCTGGTCATCCCGAACGACAACGAGGAACTGATCGGTGTCGCGCTGCGCTACGAGACCGGCGGCACAGGTCGGGCCCAGATGTGCTCGATCTGCCTGACCACGCACACCGGTTCCGGCGTGTCCCTGCTGACGGCGGCCAAAGCGGGCCCGTCCGGACGCAAGGGCAACACCGTCGGCACCTACATGTGCACCGATCTCGCCTGTCCGCTGTACGCGCGCGGCAAGAAGACCCCGGCACTGGGCAATCGGTACCGGGAGAATCTGAATCCGGAGCAGAAGGTCGAGCGGATGTTCGCCAATATGCAGGCGTTCGTCGCCAGGCTGTACAGCTGATCACCGGCTGACCGAGTAAGCACTGTTCGAAATGGAGGTAGATGCCATGCGCCGACACTTGACACTCCGCTCGCCGAACCCGCACCCCGAGTTCCGCGATCGCGCAAGCACACTCGGGGTGCGCGAGGTTCCGCTCCGGTCGAGACGGCCTGGCTGCCGCACAGCGCACCAGACCGCCTCATCCGGAGCGGAACCGCCACCGATTACGCGGTGCGCAGCCTTGCCCTGAGACCGATCAACAGGTCGACGGCGAGGAACGCGAGCAGGCTCAACCCGACCAGCGGGACGAACCAGCCGACCACCAGCGCCGCGGCGACAACCGGCACCGCCAACCATGGCGAGGTCCGGCGCAACGCACCCCGCTTCGGCGCCCGGCCCAGCGCCGGCTTTCCGGTCCGGCGGGTCGGCCGCCGGCGCCACCACATCAGGTAGCCGCGCACCAAGACCGTGATCAGCCCGATCATGACGGCGAGCAGCAGCAGCTGGTTGAGCAGACCGAACAGCAAGCCCATGTGGAATTGGATTCCCCAGTTGGTCAGTTTGGCCATCAGCGGCCAGTCGGCGTAGGCCAGCCGGTCGGTGACCGCGCCGGTGGTGCCGTCGACCGCGACCGCGTCGACGGTGAACGTGCCGGGCATCCGGCGCTCCTTCACCGTGACCGCCTGGTTCAGTTCGGCCGGGATGGTGATCTCGGCGGCCTGGTCCACCCCGTTGGCCAGTGCGGTCGCGAATACCCGGTCGATCTGGGCGATTCGGATGCTCGGATCCGCCGACGTGGCGGGCGTCATCTCGTGACCGGCGTGCTCGCCGCCCGAAACATGTTCGGGCGCGGCGATTCCCGGCAGCGCCGTGGTGACCGACGGTGTGGTCCAGCTCAATTGCTGACGCAGCTCGGTGATGTTCGCACCCGCGTAGGTCGACCAGGTCATGCCGGTCGCGGACAGCAGCAGGATGATCGGCAACACCCACATACCGACCGAGCCGTGCCAGTTCACCGTGCGACCGCGGCCCTTCTGCGAGCGATCCGGCGCGAACAGCCAGCCCGCGGTGTTGCGGTTGCGCCGGGTGCGCACGCGGCGGATCCAGACGATCAGGCCGGCCAGCGCGATGACCCACAGCCAGGACGCGGCCAGCTCGCTGTAGAGGCGGCCGGGTTCGCCCAGGTGCAGGTCGCGATGCAGGCGGTCGATCCAGGTGCGCAGGGGAAGCGCGCCGGAACTGCCGTAGACGACGGACTCGCCGACCGGTTGGGCGGTGTATGGGTTGACGAATACCGCGCGGCGTTCGGATTCGCCCAGCGACGGGTCGTTGAACAGCACGCGGGTGGTGTCCTCGGCGCCCGGAGCGGGTGCGACGGCGGCCAGCGCGAGTTTCGGCTGGGTGGCGACAGCGGCACTGACCTGTTCGGACAGGGGTTTCGGCGCATCGCCCGCCTCGACGGTCAGCAGGTCGCGCGACACGATCGATTCGAGGGTCGGGGAGATGGCGTAGAGGGCGCCGGTGACGGCGGCGATGAGAATGAACGGGGCGACGAAGATGCCCGCGTAGAAATGCAGGCGCATGGCCAACGCGTACAGCCCATTTCGCGCGGTCGGTTTATTGCGTACCGGCGTCGGTTCCGGTGCCGGCGGGGGTAATTCGGCGTCGGGGGTGATGATCTCTGTTGTGCTCACGGTCTTTTCGTTTCTGCGGCTCGGGAGCGCGATGTTCGGCGAATAAGCGGTCGGATCGGTGCTTCGGGTGCGGCACGCTTCGGCGGCATCGATGGGTCGACCACATAGGTCGAGGAATTGCTTACGGCGACAATGAAGTCGGCGGAGCGGTCAGGTCGACGAGACGACAAGATCGACGCGTCGGCGATGCCGGTGACGCGAGGCGTACACCGGAACACGCGCTGCATATTGAGCGCTAAGGCGAAGTCAGCTGGCGACAGCGGATGGAGGCCCGCGCGTCCGCAGCGATTCCGCGGCGAAAACCCGCAGAATCACGCGGTCCCGATAGGCGGTCCGGAATGACGCCGGATCGGCGCGAATGGGTGCGGGCCGATAGGACCGCAATACGCGGAAGAGCACCGCGGTACCGGTTCGATACGCCGCTTCGGTACCGCGGATGACAAGGGCGGCGACAACGGCCGCGAATACGTGCGCGCTGAGCATCGCCGGCGTCAGCTGCGCGTCGCCGTGATGCAGATGCCCGGAACCGAACCCCATGGTCAGATGCCCGAGCAGCTGCCCGGCGACGAGCGCGGTGACCAGTCCGACGGACGTGTCCCGCAGCGGCGCGAGCCCGGCCACCAGCGCACCGACCACCGAGGCGGCGGCCACCAGCAGCGCGAGCGTCGTGCTGTCCAGCGACATCCCCCCGGACGCCCAGCCATGTGCCGCAACGGAAACGGTCCCCGAGATCGCTCCGGCCGAACCGCCGCGCACCCGCGCGACAGCGCCGCGGTGCCCCGCGACGGATCGGCCGAATTCGATACTCACGCGCTGATAGTAGCCGACCAATTGCGCGCGATTTCCCCAGTGAAGACCGTGGTCAGCTCGCTTCGATGTCCATTTCGATCAACGGCTTGCGCAGCAGCTTGCCGGTGGCGTTGCGCGGGAGCTCATCGAGGAAGATCACCTCGCGCGGCACCTTGTACCGGGCCAGGTTCGCCTTGACGAAGTCCTTGATCTCCTGCGGGTCGCGCCGGGAATCCGGGCCGGGCACGACGAACGCGCGCAGCCGCTTGCCGAATTCGCGATCGTCCACGCCGACCACGGCGGCCTCGAAGATGTCCTCGCGACCGGCGATCAGGTTCTCCACCTCGAGCGGGAAGACGTTCTCGCCGCCGGAGACGATCATGTCGTCATCGCGGCCGTCGATGAAGAGCAGGCCGTCGGCATCGAAGTGCCCGACGTCGCCGCTGTTCATCATGCCGTCCACGATCTCCTTGGTCCGGCCGTCGGTGTATCCGCTGAACGCGAAGCCGTTGTCCACGAAGATGGTGCCGGTGACGCCCGGCTGGGTGATCGCCTTGCGGTTCTCGTCGAGCAGCACGATCCGGATGCCGACCGGGGCCTTGCCCGCGGTGGTCGGCGCCTTGCGCAGGTCCGCCGGAGTGGCGACGGTCATGACCGCGCACTCGGTGGAGCCGTACAGGTTGTAGAGGGTGTCGCCGAAGTAGTCCAGGGTGCGGGTGACGACGTCGGGCGCGATGGCCGAGCCCGCCGCGAAGATCACCTTGATGGTGCTCGGGTCGTACTTGGCCAGCACCTCGTCGTCCAGGTCGAGGATGCGCTGCAGCATGGTCGGCACGACCACCAGCGAATCCGCCCGGTACTTCACGATGTTCGCGAGGGTCTTCTCCGGGTCGAAGCGGCGCTGCTGGAAGATGACCCGGTTGCCGAGGGCCACACCGATGGTGAACTGGGAAAGGCCGGTGCCGTGGAAGATCGGCGCCGCCATCACCATGGTGCCGTTGTGCGGCAGCGGCACCCGGTCGACGAACTGCGCCGAGGCGAACGGGCTCACCTTGTCGCGCGGCGCGCCCTTGGGCGTTCCGGTGGTGCCGCTGGTCAGGATGATCATGCCGCCGGCCTTCGCCGGGGCGGGCAGCGGAGCGGTGGACTGCCCCGCGGACAGCGACTCGATGGTCGCGGTCGACGGATCGACGTTATCCGTCGCATCGACCCAGGTGAGCACCCGCGGAATCTCGGCAGGAATGGCGCTCATCAAGTCGATGAACTCGCTGTCGTGCAGCACCGCCTTCACCTTTTCGCGCGCGGCGACGTCGGCGAACTGCGGCTTGGCGAACCCGGTGTTCATCAGCACCGCCCGCACCCCGAGCTTGCCCGCCGCGAGCAGGCTCAGCACCATGCCACGGTGGTCACGGGCCAGTACCGCCACCACGTCACCGGGCTTGATGCCGTGTGCCGCGAGGCCACGGGCGAAGGCGTTCGACTGTTCGTTGAGCTCGCCGAAGGTCAGCTCGCCGAGCTCGTCGACGATGGCGCCCGCCTGCGGCCTGGTCTGGGCGGCGTGCATGGCGACGCCGGCGAACGGGCCGAACTTGACCACGTTGAACGCGGAACGCGCGGCGTGATCGAGACGGAGCGGATTGAACAGCCGCCGCTTGACCATGACGTTCACGCCGAGGGCGAGATCGCCGGCCTTTCGGGCAGTGCCACTCAACGCGGGGAAGGAGACAACCATTCGACAACAACCTTCCGGCGGTCCCACCCGGTGCGGGGCTTATGGGTGGTGCGGACCGCAGCTTCGGGATCCAGTGCTATCGCTAACAATAGCAACCATCTGTAACCCGGTGTGTCACGTATCTCAACAGCAGCTACCGATGGGTAACCAGTTGGGGTTGCCTCCCTCGCAGATCAGGCCGGGACGTCGTATTCCACCAGCACCCGGCGCAGCAACTTGCCGGTCGGGTTGCGCGGCAGATCGTCGAGGAACACCACCTCGCGCGGCACCTTGTAGCGGGCCAGGTTGTTCTTGACGTAGGCCTTGATCTCCTCGCCGTCGGGCGTGTGCCCCGGCTCGGGCACGACGAACGCGCGCAACCGCTTGCCGAACTCGGCGTCGTCCACCCCGACGACCGCCGCGTCGAAGATGTCCTCCCGCTCGAGCAACAGGTTCTCCACCTCCTGCGGGAAGACGTTCTCGCCGCCGGAGACGATCATGTCGTCGTCGCGGCCGTCGACCATCAGCAGGCCGTGCTCGTCGAAATGGCCGACGTCACCGCTGGACATGTAGCCGTCGATGATCTGCTTGTGCCTGCCGTCGGTGTAGCCCTCGAACGGCGTGCCGCTGCGGATGAAGATGCGCGCGGTCGTGTTGATCGCGGTGACCTGCTTGTCGTTGTCGTCGAACAGCCGCACCTCGCAGGTGATCGGCGCGCGCCCGACGGTGCCGGGGGCCAGCGCGAGTTCCTCCGGGTTGGCGACCGACGCGACCGAGCACTCGGTGGAGCCGTACACGTTATAAAGCACGGGGCCGAACACTCGGGTGGCTTTGACGGTGAGCTCCGGCGACAGGGCGGAGCCCGCGAGCACGATGGCCTTCAGTGTGGACGTGTCGTACTTGGCGCGGATCTCCGGATCCAGCTCGGTCATCCGGTGCAGCATGGTCGGCACCGCGACCAGCAGTTCCGCCCGGTGATCGGCGATCAGCTTCAGCGTGGCCTCGGCGTCGAATCGCCTGCGCACCACCACTTTATTGCTCATGGCCATGCCGACGAGCCAGGTGCCGAACCCGGTGCTGTGGAAGATCGGTGAAACGATTACCTGAGTACCCTTGAACGGGAACGGAATTCGGTCGAGGAACTGCGAGGTCGCCAGCGGCGACACCTTGACCCGGGCCGCGCCCTTCGGCAGGCCGGTGGTGCCGCTGGTGAGGATGATGAAGCCGCCCGGCTTGCTCGGCTTCGGCAGCTCCGCGGTGGAGTTCTTCGCGGTCAGTTCGTCGAGAGTCGTTGCGCCCTCAGGCAATTCGGTGCCCTCGTCGACCCAGGTGAGGAAGCGCGGGAGGTCGGCGGGCAGCGCGTCGAGCAGGCCGAGGAACTCGCTGTCGTGCAGTACCGCCTTGACCTTCTCGCGCTTGCAGACCTCGGCGAACTGCGGCTTGGCGAAGCCGGTGTTCATCAGCGCGAGCCGCACGCCGAGCTTGCCCGCGGCGACCATCGACAGCAGCAGGCCGCGGTGATCGCGGGCCAGCACGCCCACCACGGTGCCCTCAGTGATCCCCGCCGCCCGCAAACCCCGGGCGATCGCGTTCGACTGCCGGTCCAGCTCGGCGTAGGTCAGCTCGCCGCGCTCGTCGGCCAGGCCGGGGGAGTCGGGCGCGATGCGCGCGTTGTGCCGGATCAGGGTGGCCTGCGGGCCGTAGATCTGTGACTCCTTCAGTGTCCGAAGGGTTTCCAGCGGATTCTTCGGATCGGAAACCCCGCGGGACCTGAGCACCCCGAGCGCCTTGAGGTTCTCCAGCGCGTGCGCCACCTTCATGTCGAACACCTCCACCAAGTTCGCGTCGGTACTCGACCTAGCGATATCGAACGGCGTAACTGAGGTCACCACCGTAGCAGCGGCGTGTCGGTCATCACATCACAGTGCCGGTCTCGAGCCCTGGTTGTGCCGTGCGCGCAGGTCTCGGCGTTTCACGCGAACCGCACCGGCAGCTATTTGACAGCGTCGCGCACGAGGCGTTCGATACCGGTAGGGGGTAGTCGAACAGAGAATGGAGCTGAATCAACGATGATCATCACGCTTGTTCGATCGACTTCGGTACCGGCGGACTGCCAGTGTGGCCCGTCCTGTCAGTGCGGCTGCCAGTCCGGCGGCTCGTGCAGCTGCGGTGGCAATAGCTGCTGAGCCCGCGGTCAGCGCCGTGCGCTGGCCAATGCGATGAGTAGTGGCACCACCCGGCCCGCGGGCACCTCGAACCGCCCGCGGCCGGCGGTGTGCAGCCAGCCGACCGCCGCCAGCTGGCGTAGATGGTGATAGACCTGCCCGGACGTGCCGACCCCCTCCAGCCCGACCAGTTCGGCCGCGGTTCGCCGGCCGCCCATGATCTCCCGCAGCAGTCGTAGCCGCACCGGATTGCCGAGTGCGGCAAGGCATTCCGCCGTCTCGGCCCAGTCGTCCTCGATGAGGTCGCCGGTGGTGAAGGTGGCCTGCCAGCCGTAGTGCTCGCCGGCCGGTAGCCGGACCGAACCGGCGAACAGGACGCCGCCGTTCGGCTCGTCGTCCGCGACGAACTCCTCGTGCAGGCGGACCGCCGCCCACCTGTCGTCGGTGTTCGCCGCCACGTTGTCGTTCGCGCGCTCATCGGCCCATTCGTCGAGCCGCCGTTCGAGTTCCGCCACCCGCTCTTCCAGACTCACGCCACCGAAGCTACGGAATTACGTAATTCCAGACAAGAGGTCGATTCGGGGACAGTTCGGGCCCCGCGGCGCACGCCACGGGGCCCGAAGCGTCGATCAGTTGTAGACGGCGCCGAACGAGGGCACCGAGATGGTGCCGAGCTGGTACTGATAGCCGTCCGGGTTCGCATCGCTCACCGGAACCGACCAGCGGTGCCACAGGCTGCCGTACACCGCGGCCACGATCATGCCGCCGCCGGTGTCGAGCGGCCGGGTGCGGATCGTGGTGTCCACCGGGACATCCTGGTGCTCATAAAGCACCTCGGTCCCGCTCCGTCCGCTCGACAGGTTGATCCACAGCACTTCCAGTTTCGCGCCACCCTGATTCGGCGCGATCGTGCCCGGGCCGCCGAAGAATCCGAAGCGGAACCCGTCCAGGCCCAGTGCGATACCTGAGCCGTACACGCCCGGCCCGTCCCCGCGCCCGATATCCGACTGTGCCGGAATCTGGAATGGCTGCGCGGGCAACGCGATCTGCCCCGCCTTGTTCACCTGCCCGGAGGCCAGCAGCCGATCCACCGCCTGCTCGGCCGCCGGGTTTCCTGCGGCCGCCGCCCGCAATTGCTGCGCGGCACCTGCCCAATCCACGGTCGCCGGTTCCGCGCCGGCACTACCCGCAAAAACACTCGCTACCACCGTGGTCGCGGCGAAAACGGTAGCAAGACGACGCGTCACGCTCAGTCGTTCCATATCCAGTTGCTCCTCGAGGGTCTCTGGTACAGCTCGAAAGAAATTACGCAGGGCGGTTACGTTGCCAGCCATTTCCCGCCCGGTCCACTATCCGCCTGAACGTGTCTTGTTCGGGCTAAGGGGATCTCGGAGAAGTGCGTGTCTTGGGTTGAAGGTCGGCAATGACGTAACGGCTGACTTTCGATCGGTGCGCGAGGGGTCGAAAAGTGAAACGAATGCGTTCGCACTGGTTTGCGAATCGGGCCGAAAGTTGTTGGTGGGCCCGGGTATTGTGGTGCCACTTCCTTCCGAGGGGCGATGGACATGGTCCAGACATCGCGCCCAGGAAGGAGGTGGTGGGGTATGGCGAAACATCGCCGGGCAAAGAGCAAGGCCCCGGTCGACTACGGCATCATGCTTGCGGCTGCTGTCGTAATCGCCGGGGCGCTCAACCTGGTCCGCCGAGTTTGGCTGGCTAGATAACCCACCAGGTAGGGCCGCTGTTCGCGCAGCGGTCCTACCGCTCGGCATCACTCTCGTGATGATCCGATCTTACCAAGCCTCCCCGCCTGTGTGCAGGTAGTTCAAGGCGTCCTGTGCTGGTGTCGCCCCCGGCGAGAACGAGCCGTAGCGCTTAGCTTTCTAGGATGCTAGCATTCTAGCGTGGGCGATGAGGAGATCAAGCAGTTCAACGTGTACCTGCCGATCGGGCTGATCAAGCAGGTCAAGCACCGCTCCATCGAGTCGGGGCTCTCGCTGTCGGCGCTGGTCGCCGCGGCGCTGCGCGCTTACCTCGACGACGCCGACGAGCAATGACGGACTCGACAGACAAGGAATCCTGATGACGACCAATGGCATTGAGGCCGTGTTCCTGGAGACGCACAACTGGGGCAAGGCGGCGAAGTTCTTCCAGGCCTTGGGCTATGAATTGGACTTCGCGACCGACCACGGCTCCGGTCAGCTCCGAAACGGTGACGGCCCTTATGTATTCATCGCCGAGGTCCCCAAGAACAAGACACCCGGGATGCAACTCGTGCTGAAAGCGACCGATACGGATGCGATCGCGGCCGACCCGATCGTCGAGGTGGTGACACCACTCGAGGAAACCCATTACGGGACAAAGGAAATGACCGTCCGTGATCCGGACGGGCG
Source organism: Nocardia colli (assembly GCF_008704205.1). GTDB lineage: Bacteria > Actinomycetota > Actinomycetes > Mycobacteriales > Mycobacteriaceae > Nocardia > Nocardia colli. The sequence goes on from NZ_VXLC01000004.1 coordinate 763,112, forward strand.
GCTCTGGAGTGTGCAGGCCGAGAAGTAATCGTAAGGAGAACAGCTCATGGCAGATGAGCAGGTGCCGGACAATACTGCGGTGCGAGTCGCCTTGTGGCGGGCGATGCATGTCCAGGTCGACCCGGCGCCACACGTACTAACGGACGAAATCGGCCTTCAACTAGTCGCTCCCGCCGATGGCTGGCGCGGCCGACCGGACATGGATTCTGTTGGCACCAGTAGGTTTCGGGCATCGATGGTGTCCCGAGCCAGATTCGTCGAGGACCTGGTTGCCGAGCAGACAGACCACGGCATCACCCAATACGTCATCCTGGGTGCGGGTTTGGACACCTTCGCCCAGCGCAGACCTGACATCGCTGCACGAATAACAATTTTCGAGATCGAACAACCCGCCACCCAAGCCTGGAAGCGGCAACGTCTGATCGACCTCGGCTACGGCATCCCCGACTGGTTGCGTTTGGTACCAGTCGATTTCGAGGCCAGCGAATCCTGGTGGGAGCAACTGATCTCGGCCGGTTTCGATCCGGCCCGCCCCGCGGTCGTGGCCTCCACCGGCGTAACCATGTACCTCACCAAAGAAACCAACGCGGCCAACCTGCGCCGACTCGCTCAGCTCGCCCCCGGTTCAACGCTGGCGATGACCTTCCTGCTCCCGCCAGACCACCTCGCCGGCGCGGACCGCGCCGGACTCCGAACGTCGGAAAAGGGCGCCCGTGCGGCCGGCACGCCCTTCGTCAGCTTCTACACCCCACAGGAAATGCTGGCCGTCGCCGAGGAAGCCGGTTTCCCTGACACACAACATGTTTCAGGAAACGCCCTAGCCGAGCGCTACTTCGCGAACCGAACCGACGGTCTCCACCCCTCGAGCGGCGAAGACTTCTTGGTCGCTACCACCTGATCGAAGCCGACCGTTACCACTCGCGAGTAGCGGTCAATTCTTCGCGATCCGCATCCGCGAACCCGTATGCGTCGGCCACGAAGCAGAACTCCTCACAGATCACTTCGCGCGCTACGGTTTCGATCTCGCTGCCCGCGGCGTCGAACTCCTCCTCCAGCGCGTTGAACTCCTCCGTCGCACGCTGGGTGTGTTCGTCCAGTGCGGTCAGATCGGCTGATTCGTGATCGACACCGACACTTTTCCTTTCACCGAACTGACTTTGCGTCACTGTAGCGGAGGCGACGCTGGGAAGGTGGTGTCAGTCGTTGCGCAGATTCCGTTGTGGCAGTGGAGCGTTGACCGGCTCGGCGAGCTGGCGGTTCATCGCGGCCGTCAGTTCGGTCAGGAACTTCTCGAATTGCTGTAGCTGCTCGGGGGAGTGCCGGGCCATGACGGCGGTGACCTGCTCGCCGAGCGGGCGGAAGAATTCGTCGGCGAGTTGCTGTACTTCGGCGCTGCTGCGCAGCGTCACGATGCGGCGGTCGCTGTTGTCGCGCGTGCGCAGGACGTAGCCGACCTGTTCCAGCCGGTTCAGCAGCGCCGTGGTCGCGGGCTGGGACAGCGCGATCCGCTCGCTGAGGCGGGCGGGAGACAGCGCCGCGCCGCGTTCCTCGGCGGCCAGGATTTCCAGCAGGGCCTCGGCGTCGGTGGAATGCAGCCCCAGCCACGCCGCGAATCGGCGGCTGAACTCCCGAAAGTTCGCGCCGTAGGCATGCAGTCCCTCGATCACCAGTTCCTGCTGCGCCCGGGCCACCGGGTGGTCCATCGTCTGCCCGCCTTCCTCATGCCGGAGCGAGTCCCCGCGACACCGTTTGACAACCTACTCGATCCTAGTTACTTTCACCATGGAATCATTCCATCATGGAAGTAGGAGTAATGGACGAGACGACACCCGCCCGTAGCTGGCTCGGCTTGATCGCCATTGCCCTGGGTGTGGCGCTGATCGTGGTCGACACCACGATCGTGAACGTGATCATCCCGTCGATCATCGAGGGCTTGCACACGGGTTCGACTGAGGCGCAATGGATTCAGGAGTCCTACGCGATCGTGTTCGCGGCGCTGCTGCTGGTGGTCGGGCGGATCGCCGACATCCTGGGCGCTCGGCGAGTATTCGTCGCCGGCGTCGTCGTCTTCGGCGCGACCAGCATCCTGGCGGGGCTCGCGCCCGGCGGTGGGCTGCTCGTCGTCGCCCGATTCCTGCAGGGCGCCGGGGCCGCCATGATCCTGCCGACCTCGCTCGCCCTGCTCAACGCCAACTTCACCGGCAAGGCGCGCGGTCAGGCCTTCGCGATCTGGGGCTCGACCATCGGCGCCGCCGCCGCGCTCGGCCCGCTGCTGGGCGGCTGGCTGGCCGAACAGGTCTCGTGGCGTTGGGCTTTCGGCATCAACGTGCCGTTGGCGGTGCTGATCGTGGTCGGTGTGCTGACCTGCGTCGCGCCGTCATCCCGCGTGCCCGGACGACTGGATGTCCTCGGATCCCTGCTGTCGGTGCTCGGCTTGGGCCTGCTGGCCTTCGGGTTGGTCGAGGGCCGCACCTACGGTTGGCTCACCACCACCTATCCGCTGAACATCGGCGGATTCACCTGGGGCAGTGGGGTTTCACCGATCGTGGTCGCGCTCGTGCTGAGCGCCGCCGCGCTGACCGGATTCCTCTGGCGGCAGGCGCAGCTGCGCCGGACCGGTAACTCGGACAAGGCACTGATGGATCTGGGCCTGTTCTCGCTGGCCTCGTTCCGCAACGGCAATATCGCCACCCTGATCATCGGGCTCGGCGAGTTCGGCATCGTCGCCGTGCTGCCGCTCTGGTTGCAGTTCACCCTCGGCTACAGCGCCGTGCAATCCGGTCTCGCCCTGGTGCCCATCGCCATCGGCAGCTTCATCGCCAGCGGCGCCAGCTTCGGCATGGCCAGCCAGGCGTCGCCGCTGAACCTGGTTCGGCTGGGGCTGGCCCTGGAAGTCGCCGGCCTGGCCGCGCTCGGCCTGTTCGCCTCGACCGACAGCTCCTGGTGGTCGCTCGCCCTGGTCCTGTGCCTGTACGGCGTCGGCGTAGGTTTCGCGACCGCGCAGGTCACCAACGTCGTGCTCGCCGATATCCCGGAAGCCGGCAACGGCCAGGCCTCGGGCATCCAGAGCGCGTTCCGCCAACTCGGGTCCGCGCTCGGCATCGCCATCCTGACCACGGTCTTCTTCACCACACTCGGTTCACGGGTCACCGACCACCTGACCGCAGACGGCGTGCCCTCGGCCCAAGCCGAGCAGTACGCCCACGCCATTACCGACAGCGCCGGCGCGGCCATCGAAGGCTTCGCCGCCCAGCCGCCGACACAGCCGATCGCCGACGCCGGACGCACCGCCATGACCGACGGCATCCAGCTCGGCGGCTACCTCGCGGCGGCATTCGTCCTGCTCGGCCTACTCGCCACGGCTCTGATCCCGAAATCGACTGCGCACGAAGACGAACCAAGCCACACGGCCCCACCGGCACACGTCTGACCACAACCGCAAACAAAAATCCGGTGCGAGTCAAACCAGACTCACACCGGATTCTGTTGTCGACCTTGCTACTTCAGCTCGGCACTGGTCTTGCCGAGGATCCGGCGAGCCACGATGAGCTGCTGGATCTGCTGGGTGCCTTCGAAGATGTCGAGGATCTTGGAGTCGCGGCCCCACTTCTCCAGCAGGGTGCGCTGCGAGTAGCCGATGGCGCCGGCCAGTTCGACGGCCTTGAGCGAGACGTCGGTGCCGGTGCGACCGGCCTTCGCCTTGGACATGGAGGCCTCGAGCGAGTTCGGCTTCTTGTTGTCGGCCATCCACGCGGCGCGCAGCGACAGCAGGTAGGCGGCCTCGTAATCGGCTTCCATGCGCAGGAATTCGGCGGCCGCGGCGTGCTGGTTGTTCGGCGGGGTGTCGTAGGAGATCTCGACACCGGCGTCGGTCAGGATGGCGCGCAGTTCCTCGAGCGCGGCGCGGGCCACGCCGACCGCCATCGCGGCCACCAGCGGACGGGTGTTGTCGAAGGTCTGCATGACCCCGGCAAAACCCTTCTCCACGTTGACTTCCGGGCTGCCGAGGATGTTGTCCTTCGGAATCCGGCAGTCCTGCAACAGCAGCACGGCGGTGTCGGAGGCCTTGATGCCGAGCTTGTGCTCGAGCCGGGCCACCGAGAGGCCCGGAGCGTCGCGCGGCACGACGAACGACTTGATCGCCGCGCGGCCGAGGCTCTTGTCCACCGACGCCCACACCACGATGTGGGTGGAGCGCTGACCGGCGGTGACGAAGATCTTCTCGCCGTTGAGCACCCACTCGTCGCCGTCCAGCACGGCGGTGGTGGTGACGGCGGCGGAGTCGGAGCCGAAGGACGGCTCGGTGATCGCCATCGAGGCCCACACCTTGCCGAACCGCTTCAGCTGCTCGTCGGTGGCGACGGCCGCGATGGCCGCGTTGCCCAGCCCCTGGTAGGGGATGGACAGCATCAGGCCGACGTCGCCCCAGGACGTCTCCAGGGCGTTCAGCAGCGCGGACATGTTGCCGCCGTTGCTGTTTCCGAGCAGCTCGGTGGCGTGCGCGTCCGACTCGCTGTCGTCCTCGCGGCCGCCGGCCGCGCCGCCGATCTTCTGGGTGCCGGAGTCGGCGAGGCCTTCCACCATGGCGGCCATGGTGTCCAGCTCGACCGGGTACTCGTGCTCGGCGAGGTCGTACTTGCGCGAGATCGGCCGGAAGATCTCGGTCGCGACCTGGTGGGCCTGGTTGGCGCTGGCCCGCAGCTTCTTGGGGAGTTCGAGATTGATCATGGGAAGTCTCCTGGAAGGTAAGGAACAGGCCGGTTAGATGAGCACGACACCTTCGGCGACGCCGATGCTCCGCAGGTCGCGGTACCAGCGCTCGACCGGGTGTTCCTTGGTGAAGCCGTGGCCGCCGAGCAGCTGCACGCCGTCCAGGCCGATCTGCATTCCCTTGTCCGTGGCCAGCTTCCGGGCCAGCGAGGCCTCCCGGGCGAAGGACAGGCCCTGCTCCGCGCGCGAGGCGCCGCGCAGGGTGACCAGCCGCAGGCCGTCGAGCTCGATCGCGATGTTGGCGACCATGAAGGCGACCGCCTGCCGGTGCGAGATCGGCTCGCCGAACGCTTCGCGCTCGTTCACGTACGGAATCACGTAGTCCAGCACGGCCTGACCGGTGCCGACGGCGAGCGAGGCCCAGCCGAGGCGGGCCAGCCGGACGGCGTCGGCGTAGTCCTCGGCGCGCTGCTTGGCGTCACCGTCGCCGAGGATCGCCTCGGTGCCGACCGCGACGTTGTCGAGCAGCAGCCGGCCCAGACCGGCGGCGCGCAGACCCATGCTCGGGTCGGCCTCCACCACCAGGCCGGGGGTGTCCGACGGAACGATGAAAAGCGAAGGGCGGCCGTCGAGTTCGGCGGCGATGAGGAACAGCTCGGCATCCGCGGCGGCGGGCACCAGGCTCTTCACGCCGGAGATCCGGTAGCCGCTCGGCGAGCGAACGGCCTTGGTCTGCAACGCGAACGGATCGAACAGCGCGCGCGGCTCGCTGATCACCACGGAGGCCTGCGGGACGTTCTCGCCGGTGAAGGCGGGCAGGTAGGTCTTCTGCTGGGCGTCGGTGCCCCACTGCGACAGCGCGACCGCGACCCCGCTCGGCGCGAGGATCGGCAGCGCCAAGCCCATGTCGCCGTGCGCGAGCGCCTCGGCCACAAGGGAATTGGTGACCGCACCGCGCTCGGACGCCGCGCCCTCGAGCTCCTCGGGGACGTTGATCAGGGTGATACCGAGCTGGGCGGCGCGCTCGAGCAGGTCGCGCGGGGCCTTCGCGGCGGCATCGGCGTCGTAGGCGGCCGGGCGCAGGATCTCCTCGGAGAACTCGCGCACCGTTTCGACGATCATCTGCTGCTCGTCGCTCGGGGTGAGGTCGAAGAAGTCCTTCGTCTTCGCCTCGTTCGGCGCGAGCCGCTTCGGCTGACCGTTACCGGTGACCTTGGCGAAGGCCCGGGTGGCGGCGCCGAGCGTGCGGAAACCGGTCTTGGTGCCTTCGTAGGTGACTCGCTCGATCGGCTTGCGCAGGTTGTACTTCTCGGCGAGCTCCGACCCGGTAATGGTCGTCATCACCCGCATGGCCGCGCCCATCCAGTCCCGCTTGGGGTGGCTGAGGCCGACTGCGGACGTGTCTGGACTTCGCTTCGTTGCGCTGTCTCGAGTGCTCATCATCACCTGTTTTCTCGGGTGGGTGGGGTGAGGTCTTGGCCCCGGCTATCTTACTCCTGAGTAAGACTATCTTACTCCAGAGTAAGAACCGCGTCGAGGTGCAGCATACGCCGGGTATCTGTGCCAGGCTGAGCGGGTGCCCATTGTCGCGGTGCTCTTTGCCGTTGTCCTGTTCGCCTGCGCGCCCCGCTATGGGTATCACCGCGACGAGTTGTACTTTCTGGCGGCCGGTCGCCACCTCTCGTGGGGGTACCCGGATCAGCCCCCACTAACGCCGCTGATTGCCAAGGCGATGGCTGCGATCTATCCCGATTCGTTATTCCTGCTGCGGCTGCCTGCGGTGCTCGCGGCCACGTCGGTGGTGGTGGGTGCCGGGCTGATGGCGCGGGAGTTCGGTGGCGGGCGGGGCGCGCAGGCGCTGGCGGCCGGCGCGGTGGCGAGTGCGGCGTTTGTCATGGGGGTCGGGCACCTATTGAGCACGGCGGTGTTCGATCTGGCCGCGTGGTCGGTGGTGTCGCTGGTGGTGCTGAAGCTGATCCGGGAGTTCGGGCGGCTCGATCCGCCGGGGGAAGCCGAGAGCCATACCGAGGCGGACGAGTTCAAGGCCGATCACCGAAAGGCATTGTGGCTCAGCGGTCCACGGTGGTGGCTGGTGATCGGCCTGGTGGTCGGTATCGGCTTGCAGAACAAGCTGCTGCTGATCTTCCCGGTCCTCGCGCTGCTGGCGTCGCTGCTGGCGTTCGGTCCACGAAAGCTGTTCGCCACGAAGTTCTTTCCACTGGCGATCGGCATCGCGGTGCTGATCTGGCTGCCCTATCTGGTGTGGCAGTCGAGCAACGGGTGGCCGCAGTGGGAGATGAGCCGCGCGATCGCGGGCGGTTCCTCCGGCACCTCGGATACGCCGATCATGTTCGTACTCTTGCAGTTCGGGCTGATCGGACCAATGTTGGTGCCGCTGTGGGCGTTCGGCCTGTGGCGGCTCGCCCGGGACAGGCGTTATCGCGCTTTCGCGGCGGCGTACGGCCTGCTCTTCGTGCTGTTCCTGGCGACCGGCGGGAAGGCGTACTACCTGGGCGCGATGTATCCGATCCTGCTCGCGGCCGGCGCGGTCCCGTTCGCGGCATGGCTGGGACAGCGACGAATACGTTGGGCGGCAGTGAGTTTCGTGGTCGCCGCGAACGTGGTCTCCTCGGCGATACTGTTCCTTCCGGTACTGCCCATTTCGATGCTGAAGGACTCGCCGGTCCTCGGGATCAACTACGACGCGGGCGAAACGATCGGCTGGCCGGAGTTCACCCGCCGAGTCGGCCAGGTACGGGCCGGACTCGGGCCCGACGTCGCCGTCCTGACCGCCAACTATGGCGAGGCCGGCGCCATCGAACGCTTCGGCGCACCCTACAACCTGCCGAAACCCCACTCCGGCCACAACTCCTGCTGGTGGTGGGGCCCGCCGAGCGACACCGCCACCGAGGTGCTGACGGTCGGCCTGGATCGCGACCACCTGACGCGTTTCTGCACCGACATCCAGCCCGCCGGCCACATCGACAACACCCGCGACATCGACAACGACGAACAGGGCGAACCCCTCTTCATCTGCCGGAACCTCCGCGCCCCCTGGTCCGAACTATGGCCACAGACCAAGAACCTGGGCTGATCCACTAGTCCCCGACGCCCCACCACCGACCGCACATCGAACGGGACCTGACTGAGGATTCACTCGGCGAACGCCACCGCCATGTCCCGTTCGACGCCGCACCGAATCAGAGCCGGTGGCGATCCAGGAATTCTTCGACGGTCTTGCGCCACTGATCGGGCTGTTCGAGCATGAGCACATGGCCCGCCGAGATCTCGGCGTACTCCGCACCGGGGATGGACTCGGCGAGGAACCGCGAGTTCGCCGGGTCGATCAGCAGATCGTCGGTCGCGTTGACGACCAGCGTCGGCACGGTGATGCGGTCCAAATCGCCGGTGATGTCCACGGTTTCGACCAGGACGGCCTGCTGCCGCGTGCCGCCGGGAATGGACGTCGCACCGGCGCGGACGAGTTCGTCGATCAGTTCGGCGGGCAGACTGTTCAGGTAGCCGGTACTGAACGCCAACGAAAGCCCAAGGCGTGCAAAGCCTGCGGTGTCATCACGATCGATCAGGGCCTGCCAGTTCTGTACCGTGAGCCGAGCCTTATTGTCCGCCTTGGCGAATCCGGCGGCCAGCAGCAGCCCACGGACGCGCTCCGGATGCCGGATCGCGGCGCGCACCGCGACCGCCGAGCCGAGTGAATAGCCGAGAACGGTGAAGGTCTCGACCCCGGCCTCGATCGCCGCCGCGACCAGCGCGTCGGCCAGACCGTCGAGGGTGAGCGCGAGGTCGTTGTCGGGATAGTCGGAGGCGACCACGGTGTGCGTCGCGGCGAGGGCGGGGATCAGGGCGCCGAAGTTGGTCTCGATGGTGCCGCTCGCGCCGTGGGCGAGGACGAGACCCGGTCCGGTGCCGTGCACCGTGGTCCGCAGGGGAATTGCTGTCATGTCCGCCAAGTTAGGAATTCACATGAGTGTGAAGGCAAGGCGAGGGTGAGGCAGGTCATATGTTGATCGGAGAACTGGCGCGCCGCACGTCGGTGAGCACTCGGCTGCTCCGTTACTACGAGGAGCAGGGCCTGCTGCAACCGGAGCGCGATTCGCTCGGTTATCGCTTCTACGCCGAGGACGCACCGGAACGGGTGGGCCGCATCCGGGACATGCTGGCCGCGGGCCTGTCGACCGAAGACATCCGCAGCTTGCTGCCTTGCGCTATCGGCCACGTCGACCAATGGATTCAGGCTTGCGACAAGTCCGTGGACGTCGTCGAGAGCCGGCAGAGCGAACTGGATGACAAGATCGCCGCACTCGTGCGCCAGCGCGAACTGCTCGCCGTGCAGCGCGCCTCGATCAGAGACGTGGAGCCGGCCACGCGGTGACCGGCCTGACCGGACAATCTTCGACGCACAACGCTCGAATCCCGGTCCACCGCGCGGGAATTGTCCGCACCGGCCGACAATCAGAACGAGCCGGCCCAGAACTCCGGACCGGCTCGCACTAGTGCCGCAACACTATTCGCGCACGTAATACCGCAACGTGCCGTACGCGGTCAGCGCGGCGAACACGATACCGACGGGCGCGATCACCAACGCGACCATCGCGATATCGTCCCCGGTGATCCGCGGAAAAACCTTGCTGGCGAACAGATCCCCGAGCGCCCGATCGATCACCAATGGCCGCGCGAGCAACAGCCCGACCACCGCGACCAGCGACCCGGCCAACGCGGCGACCACCGCCTCCAGCAGGAACGGCAGCTGCGTATACCACCGCGTCGCACCCACCAGCCGCATGATGCCGACCTCGGTCCGCCGGGTGAACGCGGCGATCTGCACCATGTTCGCGATCAGCAGCAATGCCGCCAGCGCCTGCAACACGGCCAGGCCGAACGCCGCGTTGCGCAACCCGTCGAACAGGCTGACCAACCGGTCCACGATGTCCTTGTCGTTGCGCACCATGCCGACGCCGGGCCGCTGATAGAACTTCTCGTAGATCTGCGGATACAGCTCCGCGTTCTTCATCTTCACCCGCAGCGACGCGGGCAGCGGCGTCTCGCTGACGTACTTGGCCAGCTCCGGCTGGTCCTTGAACGTCTTCTCCTTCGCCTCGCGAACGGCGTCGTTGCGGCTGAGGTACTGGACCGATTCGACGTCCTTGGTCGCCTTGAGATCCGTCATCAACGCCTTGCACGGATCGACGGAACAGTCCGGATCGTTGGCCGAGACGTCCTCGGTGAGGTAGAGCCGCACCTCGAGCCGATCCAGGAAGTACTGCTCGGTCTTGTCCGCGATCCGCACCGCGAGCAGGCCGCCGCCGAGCATGGTGAGCGAGACCGCGACGGTCAGGATCATCGCGATGGTCATCGTGACATTGCGCCGCAGGCCGGCGAAGACCTCGCTGAACAGAAAACTCGCGCGCATCAGCGATCCACCCCGTAGACACCGGTCGCCTCGTCGCGCACCAGGCGGCCGCGATCGAGTTCGATCACTCGCCTGCGCATCGCGTCGACGATGTGGTTGTCATGGGTGGCCATCAGCACCGTGGTGCCGATCCGGTTGATCCGCTCCAGCAGCATCATGATGTCGCCGCTGGTATCCGGGTCGAGGTTGCCGGTCGGTTCGTCGGCCAGCAGCACCAGCGGCCGGTTCACGAAGGCGCGGGCGATCGCCACGCGCTGCTGTTCACCACCGGAGAGCTCGGACGGTAGTCGGTCGGACTTGCCGCCGAGGCCCACCATGTCGAGCACCTCGGGCACGGTGCGGTCGATGAACTGGCGTCGCTTGCCGATCACCTCCAGCGCGAACGCGACGTTGTCGTGCACCGACTTCTGCTGCAGCAACCGGAAATCCTGGAACACGCACCCCATCCGCTGACGCAGCTTCGGCACCTTCCGGCCGGGCAGCTTGTCCACCCGGAAGTCCGCGACCTGGATCTGCCCCGCGGTGGGGCTCTCCTCTTTCAGCAGCAGTCGCATGAAGGTGGACTTACCCGAGCCGGACGGTCCGATGATGAAGACGAACTCGCCCTTGTCGACATCGACGGTGATGTTGTCCAGCGCGGGTCGCGTCGAGGTCTTATACGACTTGGTGACGTTCCGCATGGTGATCACGGGGAGCCAGTGTAACCAGCAACCCTGTGTCCGCCGTGTTGCCGATCATCGACGCCCGGCGAGTCCACCGAGCTCAGCGTGGCGCGACTGCCGGATTCACCGCTGCGGGAACGGTGTTCAGGCTCGGCTCGGAGCCCGGCGCATACGGTTGATCCGGCTTGACGAACAGGTAGAGCACGAACGTCGCGAGCCAGGTGGCCATCAGGATCGCGGTGGATCGGCGTGGTCGTGATTCCTTCAGGAGCGCGGTGGGTCGCACCGATTCCTTCAGGAGCGAGATGGTTCTACGTGGTCTCACTGATTCCCTCCCGGCGCAACGCTGCGGCTACTCGCACCCGCAGTTCACGGCCGACTTCGAATTGCTTGCCCGGCAAGGTGCGGGCAACCATCCGGATGTTCATCTGGTCAACGGTCAGATCCTCGACGCCCATCACGGTGGGCTCGTCGAGTAGCAGTGGTTTGAGTCGAGGATCTTCGTACGCCCTTGTACCGACCTCGTGCAGGATCTCGTTGACCCTGGTGATGTCCGCGCTGGCGGACACCGGAACGTCGATCGCCGCGCGTGCCCAATCCTTCGACAGATTCGTCACTTTCACGATCTGGCCGTTGGGCACGGTGATCACTTCACCGTCGGAATTGCGCAGTGTGGTGATCCGCAACGTGACGTCCTCGACCGTACCCTCCGCCATCTCGGAGGCTCCAGTCACGGCGATGCGAACTACGTCACCGAAGCCGTACTGCCGTTCGGTGATGAGGAAGAACCCGGCGAGAATGTCCTGCACGATGCGCTGCGCGCCGAAACCGAGCGCGGCGCCGAGCACCGCGGCCGGCGCGACCAGGCCGGTCACCGCGAAGCCGAGGCGGCGCAGCACCTCCACGCCTATCAGCACGTAGACGATGGTCAGCACCACCCAGGTGACCACCTGCGCCAGCGCGTGCCGGTGCTTGGCCGCCTCGGTGCGCACCAGCGCGTCGCCGCCGCGGAATTCGGCGTCGATCTTGCGGGTGATCCGATCCCGGAGGAACGTGGCGAACCGGCTGAACAGCATCGCGCCGAGGATCAGCAACACGATCTCGAGCCCGTTGGAACGTAGCCAGTTCGTGGTTTCCGTGGTCGTTGCGAGTGACATGGTCAACACCTCGACTGAACTCCCAACTGGACGCACGCCAGACAGATTACCGCCGTACGTCCTACCATTCCGCGCGAGCGGGCCGCGCTAACCGCAACGTTTAGTTCGGCTGCTCCCGCATGCGCCAGCGGATGCCGGACTCGATGAAACCGTCGATATCGCCGTCGAGCACCGCCGACGGGTTGTTCACCTCGTAGTTCGTCCGCAGGTCCTTGACCATCTGGTACGGGTGCAGCACATAGGAGCGCATCTGGTTGCCCCAGGACGCGCCCTCGTTGGTCTTGAGCGCGTCCATCTCGGCGCGCTCCTCCTGCCGCTTGCGTTCCAGCAGCTTGGCCTGCAGCACGCGCATGGCCGAAATCTTGTTCTGCAGTTGCGATTTCTCGTTCTGGCAGGTGACGACGATGCCGGTCGGGATGTGGGTCAGGCGCACCGCCGAGTCGGTGGTGTTGACGCTCTGGCCGCCGGGACCGGACGAGCGGTACACGTCGACGCGGATGTCGCCCTCGGGAATCTCGATGTGGTCGGTGGTCTCGACCACCGGCAGCACCTCGACCTCGGCGAAGGAGGTCTGGCGGCGGCCCTGGTTGTCGAACGGGCTGATCCGCACCAGCCGGTGCGTGCCCATCTCCACCGACAGCGTGCCGTAGGCGTAGGGCGACTTCACCGCGAAGGTGGCGCTCTTGATGCCGGCCTCTTCGGCGTAGGACGTGTCGTAGACCTCGACGGAGTACTTGTGCCGGTCGGCCCAGCGGATGTACATGCGCATCAGCATCTCGGCCCAGTCGGCGGCGTCCACGCCACCGGCGCCGGAGCGGATGTTGACCAGCGCGTCGCGCTTGTCGTATTCGCCGGACAGCAGGGTGCGGACCTCGAGCGCCTCCACGTCGCCGTGCAATGCGGCACGTTCGGCGTCGGCGTCGGCCAGCGCGGCCTCCTGTGATTCGCCCTCTTCGCCCTCGGCCAGCTCGTAGAGCACCGGCAGGTCGTCGAGGCGCTGCCGCAATTCCTCGACGCGGCGCAGTTCGCCCTGCGCGTGCGAGAGCTCGCTGGTCACCTGCTGAGCGTGGTCCTGGTCGTTCCACAGATCGGGATCTGCGGCTTGGTGCTCGAGCTCGTCGATGCGTCGGCGCAGCTCCTCGATGTCGAGGACCGATTCGACCGTCTTGAGGGTGGCGTCGAGTTCGGCGAGATCAGCGGAAACGTCAGGATGCACGATGGTCAAGCCTACTGGTATGGCGAAGGTGGGGCCGCAGCAGTGCGGCCCGAACGGGTCGCGTTCGGCGTTTGGCGATCGGTGGTGTTCGCGCGGACGCGGTTGCCGGGCGGCGCCATGGAGCTCGGCGCCGACTTCCGCTGGGGTGTCGCCCCGTCCGAAGGGCAGGCGGCGGGTCGGCGGGATGACCTCCGGGTGCGGCAGGCTCGAGTAGGTAGGCGCGCGAACCTAGACCGCGCGGAGTGCACCCGGACGGAGTCCGGCGAGTTTGTCCAGGGCGGTTGCGGTGGCATCGTCGGCGGGGAGGTGGACGATCAGTTGCTGGTCGTCGTCGGCGGAGAGATCGAGGATCTCATAGGCCAGGCGCAACGGGCCCGCGTCGGGGTGAGTGAGGCGGGTGATGCCGGTGGCCGCGGGGAGACTGGGCACGGTGTCGACGCGGTCGGTGAATTCCGGGCCGACGGTGACGGTGAGTTCGTCGGCGAGCATCGCGATGTGCGGGTCTTTGCGGGACGGGCCGTGTTTGAGGGTGGCGACCGTGTGATCGGCGAGGTGATCCCAGTCCGGGTAGGCGGCGCGGGCGCGCGGATCGGTGAAGGCGAAGCGGGCCAGGTTCGGGGGAGTGGACTCGAACAGGCCGAACGGCGCCATCAGGTGGTGGTACGCGTCGGTGTGGGCGAGGACCTCGGTGAGCCGGTTCACCACCACCGCGGGCGCGGGTTCGAGGCGGTCGAGGATGGCGCGGACCGCGGGGCGCACGTCGCGGGGTGGCTGGGCGCCGCCCATGCAGTTGAAGCCGGCGTCGGCGGATTTCGTCAGGCGGTGCAGGTGGACTCGTTCGCTCGCGGCGAGGCGCAACGCGTCGGCGAGCGCGGACAGCACCGGTGGCGAAGGGTGGCGATCACGGCCTTGCTCGAGCCGGGTTATGTACTCGACGCTTACCCCGGCCAAGGTGGCCAGCTCCGAGCGGCGCAGGCCGGGGGTGCGGCGGCGCGGGCCGGTGGGCAGGCCGACCTGGGCCGGACTGACCGCCTCGCGCCGGGTGCGGAGGAATAGGCCCAGCTCGTTGTCGCTCACCTTTCGAACGTAACAAGAGTCGGCGGCCGGAGGGTGTCCCTGCCACTACCACTCTCACGGCGGTCTTCCTGGTCTTCGCGCCGGCCAGCAGATTGGGAACCGCGGCCGAGCCCGGTCGCGAAACCTGTGGGAGGAACTCGATGTCGGCATTGAAACTCGCGGTGATCATCGGCAGCGTCCGGGAGGGACGCTTCGGACCGGTGGTGGCCGAATGGTTCACCGAGCACGCCAGGGGACACGGGGCGTTCGAGGTGGACGTCATCGATCTGGCGGAGGCGCACCTGCCGCTGGCGTTGCCCGCCGTTTCACCGGCGCTGGAGCCGAATCCGGAGCGGCCGGACGGGATGCTCGAGCTCACCGAGCGGCTCGCGGCGGCGGACGCGTTCGTGATCGTCACGCCCGATTACAACCGCAGCATTCCGGCCGCGTTGAAGGCCGCGATCGATTGGCACTTCACCCAGTGGGACGCCAAGGCGATCGGTTTCGTCGGTTACAGCGGCGCGAGCGGTGGGCTGCTGGCCATCGAACATCTGCGGCAGATCTTCAACGAACTGAATGCGCATACGGTGCGCAACTACGTCTCGTTTCCGCGCTACTACCTGCTCTTCGACGCGGAAGGGCGGCTGCGGGAACCGGACGAGCCCGCCGCGGCGGCGCTGGCGATGCTCGATCAATTGCAATGGTGGGCCGATGCTTTGGCCGCGGCACGCACGGTTTCCGCTGTGGCGTGAGGTGATTCCGCGACGGCCTTCCGCCCTGCTCAACGGCTCGCGGGCGAAAGGGGCGGTGGGTCGCGCGGAGTCGTGCCGCGCGGATCGGGTGGCGGGGTGACCCGATAGGGTGCGGGCGTGGCTGTGGACTCTTCTGACCTCGAACTCGCGCTGCGATTGGCCGATGCGGCCGACGGCATTACCCGGGCCCGATTCGGGGCGCTCGATCTGACCGTGGATGCGAAGCCGGACCTGACGCCGGTCTCGGATGCCGATCTCGCGGTGGAGAAGGCGATCCGGCAGGTGCTGGCCGAGCAGCGGCCGGACGATTCGGTGCTCGGTGAGGAATTCGGCGGAGATGCCGAGTTCACCGGGCGGCAGTGGGTGATCGATCCGATCGACGGGACGAAGAACTTCGTCCGCGGCGTGCCGATCTGGGCCACGTTGATCGCGCTGCTGGAAGACGGCGTGCCGGTGGCCGGCGTGGTGAGCGCGCCCGCGCTGTCCCGGCGCTGGTGGGCGTCGGCGGGGTCGGGTGCGTGGACGAGCTTCGATGCCGAAGCGCCGAAACCGATTTCGGTGTCCGCGGTCGGTGAGCTCAGTTCCGCGAGCCTGGGGTTCTCCAGTCTGTCCGGGTGGCGCGATCGTGGCCTGCGGGAGAAATTCGTCGCGCTGACCGACGACGTGTGGCGGGTGCGCGGGTATGGCGACTTCTTCACCTACTGCCTGCTCGCGGAGGGTGCGCTCGACATCGCCACCGAACCCGAAGTGTCCCTGTGGGACCTGGCCGCGCTCGACATTCTGGTGCGTGAGGCGGGCGGGCGGTTCACCTCGCTGGCCGGGCAGCCGGGGCCGCACGGTGGTGACGCGGTCGCGACGAACGGCCTGCTGCACGACGAGACGCTGAGTCGTTTGCGGTCCTGAGCAGCTTGCTCAGATGTGGAGTTCCGGTGGGAAGCCGGTCCAGCGTAGATCCGGTGGTAGGTGACCGGTGTCGTTGAAGAACAGCACCGAGTCGGGTCGGCCTGGCGCGTAACGAATCACGGTGAGCGCGGCGTTGGCCGGACTGAATCCCATCCAGCGCCACTTCGGTGCGTCCAGCGCGGCCCGTACCAGCCAGCCGATGAGGAAGGCGTGCGTGACGACCAGTTCGTGCCTGGGGCGATCACCCTCGACCGGACCGGTGAACTGTTCGACGGCCGCCTGTGCCAGCCGCGGTCCGTGGTCGCGCTGCTCGGCGGGGAACTGCGCGAGGAAGCCCAGCAGGGCATCCGCGGATTCCGCGGGCAGTTCGTCCTTCCGGGGCAGGTAGGGCAGGTAGTCGCCGGCGGACTCCGCGGCGCGCACAGGCACGCCGTCCAAGCGCTCCACGATCAGTTGCGCCGTCTCCGCCACCCTGGGCAGCGGACCGTGATGGACCTGGGTGAGCGGACTGTGCCGCAGCCGCTCGCCGAGCAGCCAGGCCTGGCTGCGACCTCGTTCGCTCAGCGTGCTCTCGTCCGATGTCGCCTCGCCGTGCCGGGCGAGATAGAGATACCTGGTGGCCATGGCGGTCATCAGGCCAGCATCTTCTCCATCAGTACGACGTTCGTCGTGCCGTGGGAATGGAACCGGGGTGGCAGCGGCGCCTCGCGTAACTCGATGAAACCCTGTGCGGTGTAGTACTTCCGGAGCACCGCATTGTTGGCGGCGAAGTCGAGACGTTGCCGGGTGATGCCGTTGGCCAGGGTCTGTTCGGCACAGAACCGGATGATCCGGTCACCGAGTCCGTGTCCGCGCCATTCGGGGGCGACCATCAGCCCGTGGATGTAGCCCGCCTCGGCATCGTCGGCTCCCCAGAACTCCGGGTCGCGCCAGAGCAGTCGCACCACGGCGATCAGCGTGTCGTTCTCGTCGCGCCAGACGAACCACTCGCCGCGCGCCACTTCCTCGGCGACCGCCGCGGCCGGGTACTCGCCGGGCACCCACTGCACGATGCCGCGGTCGACCATCCACTGCGCGAGCCGATCGCGCAGCTTCGCGATGTCCTCGGCGTCGTCGAGTGTGGCCGCGATCATGGGAGCTGATTCCGGCATGCTTGGTTCCTTTCCACGAGACTCTTCGTTTCTACCGCGCCGGCGTGGCCGGAGTGAGGTCGATGCCCGCCGGCGGACGTAGTCGGCGCAGGGTTCCGTCCATTGCGGTGATGTACAACGCCCAGCTGTCACCATCGCGGGCGATGCGGACCGAGGTGGTCCCGTCCGGCGGGATGCGCGTCGGGCCCGGTTTGATCAGGCCGGTGATGATCGCGCAGGCCGCGCCGGACTCGGTGTTCACCTGGTTGATCGAGCCGAACGCGTGGTCGGCGACGTACAGCGTGTTCGCGCGAGTCGCTTCCATGTCGTCCGGTAGTGAGATCAGGTTCGGGATTCCGGTGACGACGACCGGACGATCCGGGGCATCCAGCGGGATACGGAAGATCCGCATCGTCAGGTTGTCGGCGTAGACGGACTTTCCGTCGGCGGCCAGCGCGATGCCGTTGGACAGCGGCAGATCCGCCCACGTGCGGGTGTATTCGCCGGTGGACGGCCGATAGCGGGCGATCCCGGTCGGCGTTCCGGTGGTGCCGATCGTGGTGAACAGCAGATCACCGTCGGGTAGGAGCAGTAGTCCGTTGGGGCCGTTCAGCCCGGTGAGCAGGGTCGTCACCACGCCGGTCGCCTTCTCGTACCGTTGCAGTGTGCCGGGAGCCTCGGTCATCCCGTCGCCGGTCAAGAAGTAGATATATGGGCCCGCGACCCGCACACCGGCCGGATGGTCCAGTCCGGTCAGCAGCTTCTCGAATCGACCCGCGCCGTCAACGTGCGCAAGGAAACCGTCGACGATTCCGGTGACATAGAACCCGCCGTTGCCGTCGGAGTCGAGGTTCTCCAGATTGCCCACCCCCTCGACCAGCGTGGTCGCCTCCCAGCCGTCCGCGCACATGGCCGGCACCGGGTCCGCTGTCGCCGTGGGCGCCCCGGCGAGGATCCCCGCCGCGACCGCCGTGGTGAGCAGTGCCGCCCGAACTCGATTGCTTCTCAACCCGATTGCGCTGCGCGCCATTCGATTTCTCCCCATCCCGCTGGTCATGCGCGTCAATCTAACAGCAGCTCCAGGCGCCGGTCGGGTGGTGAAATCCGGCCGATCGGATGAGTGGCAGGTCAGGGATGCGGCCCCGTTCGGCGGATAGCCGTTTATCCACATGTGGATGACTCGAGACCCGAGCTGGGAAATCTGGCGACGTACCGGTAGCGCCGCGAGCGCGCGCTCGTAGGATGGGCCGGGTGACTCCCACCGATGCATTCGCGACCGCTGCGACCGACACCGATCCCGGTGTGGACGCCGAATCCGGTGCGGCGCAAGAGGTTCTACGCCGGGTCTTCGGTTACGACAGCTTCCGCGGTGATCAGCGCGAGATCGTGGACCACGTGGTCGCCGGTGGTGACGCGCTCGTGCTCATGCCTACTGGCGGCGGTAAGTCGCTGTGCTACCAGGTGCCCGCGCTGGTCCGGCCCGGGGTCGGCGTGGTGATCTCACCGCTGATCGCCTTGATGCAAAACCAGGTGGACGCGCTCAGTGCGCTCGGCGTGCGCGCGGGCTTCCTGAATTCGACGCAATTCCCGGATGAGCGCCGCACCGTCGAAGCGCAGTTCGTCGCGGGGGAGTTGGACCTGTTGTATCTCGCGCCGGAGCGGTTGCGGCTGGAGTCGACGGCGCAACTGTTCGATCGCGGCAAGGTGGGACTGTTCGCCATCGACGAGGCGCACTGTGTTTCGCAGTGGGGCCACGATTTCCGGCCCGACTACCTCGCGCTGTCCATGCTGCACGAGCGCTGGCCCGACGTGCCGCGCATCGCGCTGACCGCCACCGCGACCGCGAAGACCAGCGACGAGATCGTGCAGCGCCTCGATCTCGGCTCGGCTCGGCGCTTCGTCGCCAGCTTCGACCGGCCGAACATCCAGTACCGGATCGAGCCGAAGAACAAACCCGATCGGCAGCTGCTGGAATTCATCCGCACCGAGCACGCCGGGGACGCGGGCATCGTCTACTGCCTGTCGCGCAACTCGGTGGAGAAGACGGCCGCGTTCCTCACCGAGAACGGCGTCAGCGCGGTGCCGTATCACGCGGGGCTGGACAACCGCACCCGCGCGGAGAACCAGACCAGGTTCCTCCGCGAGGACGGCCTGGTGGTGGTCGCGACCATCGCCTTCGGCATGGGCATCGACAAGCCGGACGTGCGTTTCGTCGCGCACCTCGACCTGCCGAAGTCGGTGGAGGGCTACTACCAGGAGACCGGCCGCGCGGGCCGCGACGGACAACCGTCCACGGCGTGGATGGTGTACGGCCTCAACGACGTTGTGCAGCAACGCAAGATGATCGACTCCTCGGAGGGTGACGCCGCCCATCGCAGGCAGCTGCAACTGCACCTGGACGCCATGCTCGGGCTGTGCGAGACGGTGTCCTGCCGGCGCGTGCAGCTGCTCAACTACTTCGGTCAGCACGATCAGCAGCCGTGCGGCAACTGCGATACCTGCCTCACCCCGGCCGAATCCTGGGACGGCACCGTGCCCGCGCAGAAGCTGCTGTCCACGGTGCTGCGGCTCAAACGCGAGCGCGGCCAGAGCTTCGGCGCGGGGCACATCATCGAGATCCTGCTCGGCAAGAAGAACCCCAAGGTGCTGCAACACGATCATCACGAGCTGACGGTGTTCGGGATCGGCACCGACCTGCGCGACCTCGAATGGCGCGGCGTGGTGCGGCAATTGCTGGCCGGCGGGCTGCTCGCGGTGCACGGCGACTACGGCGTGCTCACGCTCACCGAGGCGAGCAACGAGGTGCTCTTCGAGGGACGTCAGGTACTGCTGCGCCGCGAACGCGAACGGCCGACCAAGCCGGCGCGCACCGCCAAGTCGGGCAAGGCCGCGGCCGCCGCCGATCTGGCGCCCGCCGATGTTCCGTTGTTCGAGCGGCTGCGCGAGTGGCGGGCCGCGACGTCGAAGGAACAGGGCGTACCCGCGTACGTCGTCTTCCACGACGCCACCCTGCGCGAGATCGTGGCGCGCAAGCCGACCAGCCTTGCCGAGCTCGGCAAGGTCGGCGGCGTCGGCGAGAACAAGCTGGCCAAATACGGCGAAGGAGTACTGGAGGTCCTGGCCGCGGAGTGAGATTCTGCACCTTTCGGCCGGCTGACCGGAAAGTGGATTCGGTCCCTCGCTTTCGGTGAAAGACACTGTGCGGCATCGCTATTGGGTTGTCGCACGGCAAGTAGACGTATGCGAACATGCGAATGAGAAATAGTCCGGTAACCGCCCGGTTGCCCACTATGCCCTTTTTGTTCAGAAGACCTCGCAAGGCTCCAGCCAACCGACGTATCTACGAACAATGGAGTTTTCGCTCATGCCCCCTGTCTCGTCGCGTTCCATGCCCCGCCGGTTCCGCGCGGGCGCCATCCTGGGCGCCGCTGTTCTCGTCGGGGCCCTGGCCGCCTGCGGTTCGTCCGATTCCACGAAGCAGGGCAACGGCGATCTCCTCACCCCCAACGCCAAGGGCACGGTCACCGAGAACGGTGGCGCCCGCCGCACCACCGGCGACCGCACCGACGCGCTGCGCGCCTCGCTCAACGGCAACCAGGCCAAGAACGTCATCCTGCTGATCGGCGACGGCATGGGCGATTCCGAGATCACCGTGGCGCGCAACGTCGCCGAGGGTGCGGGCGGCTACTTCAAGGGCATCGACGCGCTGCCGCTCACCGGCTCCTACACCCACTACTCGCTGGACAAGAAGACCGGAAAGCCGGACTACGTCACCGATTCCGCGGCCAGCGGCAGCGCGTGGTCCACCGGCACCAAGACCTACAACGGCGCCATCGGCGTCGACCTCAAGGGTGACCCGCAGACCAACCTGCTGGAGATCGCCAAGGCGAACGGCAAGGCCACCGGCAACGTGACCACCGCCGAGATCCAGGACGCCACCCCGGCCGTGCTCGGCGCGCACGTCACCGACCGCAAGTGCTACGGCCCGGAGGAGACGGCGGCGAAGTGCCCGACCAACGCGCTGGAGAAGGGCGGCCTCGGCTCGATCAGCGAGCAGCTGCTCAACACCCGTGCCGACGTCACCCTCGGCGGCGGTTCCAAGAGCTTCGAGCAGAAGGCGGCCGGCGGTCAGTGGCAGGGCCAGGCCCTGCGTGACCAGGCCAAGGCGCGCGGCTACAACATCGTCGCGGACAAGGCCGGCCTGGACGCCGTCACCAAGGCCGACCAGGACGCGCCGGTGCTCGGCCTGTTCAGCCCCGGCAACATGCCGGTCCGCTGGACCGGCGACCTCGCCGTGCAGAACGGCCTGAACCTGCCTGCGCAGACCTGCAAGCCCAACCCCGAGCGGGCCGCCACCCAGCCCGACCTGGCGACCATGACCCGCAAGGCGATCGACCTGCTCAAGCCGCGCAAGGATGGCTTCTTCCTGCAGGTCGAGGGCGCCTCGATCGACAAGCAGGACCACAACGCCAACCCGTGTGGCCAGGTCGGTGAGACCGTCGACCTGGACGAGGCCGTGCAGGCCGCGCTCGAATTCGCCAAGAACGACGGCAACACCCTGGTGATCGTCACTGCCGACCACGCGCACAGCAGCCAGATCGTCCCGCTGGAGACCAAGTCGCAGTCGCTGACCAGCAAGGTCGTCACCAAGGACGGCGCCGAGATGGGTGTCTCCTACGGCAACGCCGAGGCCGGCGGTTCGCAGGAGCACACCGGCACGCAACTGCGCGTCGCCGCCTACGGCCCGCGCGCGGCCAACGTGGTCGGCCTCACCGACCAGACCGACCTGTTCTTCACCATGTCCGACGCGCTCGGCCTGGACCGGAGCAAGAAGCCGGTCGCCGCGGCGAAGTAGGTCTCCCCAGTCGATCCGGTCCCACCCGGCATCGCCATCGCGCCCCCGATGGGTGAAGATGGTCGCCGGGTGGGACACCGGACTGCAGAGGACATCGCATGCCTGACAACAGCTTTGGTCGCCGGGGCTTCCTGGCCGGCGCGGCGGGCGTCGCGTCGCTGGTCGGGCTCTCGCCCGCGCAGGCGGTGCCGATCGCACCCGGTGTCACCAAGTTCGGCTTCCCGACCGGACGTAATGTGCGGGTACTGATGACCGGCGACGCCGGCACCGGGACCCGCACGCAGTGGGCCGTCGCCAACGCCATGCGCGAATTCCACCGCCGCGAACCGGTTTCGCTCGCCGTCGGCCTCGGCGACAACATCTACGAATCCGGCCCGAACAGCGGCACCGATCCCCAGTTCGCGGACAAGTTCGAAAACCCCAACGCCGGACTGGATTTCCCGTGGTTGATGGTGCTCGGCAACCACGACACGAGTTCCGTGCTGCCCGGCGACGGCGGCTGGCTGGCGCGCGGCAATCACGAGGTCGAATACCACGCGAACTCACCGCGCTGGTGGATGCCGAGCCGCTACTACTCGGTGCGGGTGCCCGAGCAGAACCCCGTCATCGAGTTTTTCGTCCTCGATCTCAACCCGCTCGCGGCTTACATCCCGCCGATCCTGTCCCCGTACTGGGCGGTCGACGGTCAGTTCATGAACGAGCAGCGCGCCTGGCTCGACCAGGCCATCGCCGGATCCAGCGCCACCTGGAAGATCGCCTGCACGCACCACCCGTACCTCAACAACGGCCCGCACGGCGACGCCGGACACTACGAGGGCCTGCCCATCGAGCCGATCAACGGCATCCACGTCAAGCGGTTCATCGAGCAGCACGTCGCCGGCGCCTGCCAGTTCCTGTTCTCCGGGCACGACCATTCGCTCCAGGTGCTGGAACCGACCGTCGAATCCAAGGGCACCCGCCAGATCATCTCCGGTGCCGCCGCCAAGACAGTGGGCGCCGAGCCCGCGGTCACGCCGCGCGCCGGGCACCCCGCGCTGTTCGAGAACTACCACGAGCTCGGTTTCATGGTGTTGGATCTCACCCCGGCCACCGTCGATCTGCGCGTGTTCACCGTCGACGTGGCGACCTCCGCCGCCACCCAGGCCTTCGCCCGACGTCTCGCCTGAGTACCAACTCTGTTGCGGCGCGCGGGAATTGCGGCGTGTCGCGGGCGGTGCGGGCTACCGTGCTGGCTATGGCTACCGGTGATGGCCCGGACGATGGGGACTCGTCGGGCAGTTCCCCCAGCTCCGAGGTGCCGGACGCGCCGCC
Source organism: Nocardia colli (assembly GCF_008704205.1). GTDB lineage: Bacteria > Actinomycetota > Actinomycetes > Mycobacteriales > Mycobacteriaceae > Nocardia > Nocardia colli. The sequence continues at coordinate 786,295 of NZ_VXLC01000004.1, forward strand.
GAACACCCGCCGGGGGATCGACCCGACCGTAGAGAGTGTGTGGTTGCGGCATCGCCCGCCCCCGCGGCCGGGCAGACCGCGTTTTTCCACGGTACTGCTCGTGCTCGCCTTCATCGCGCTGCTCACCCTGTGGGTTGTTCTGCACCCCGGCGGCTAGTTCGGCCGGTGCCGCGCCTCGACCTGGGAATAATCCGGTTGCCGCGTCACTTAAGGTTGATCGTTATGAAGGAACAGGGGCGCAAGGTCATCGCGACCAACCGCCGGGCGCGGCACAACTACACGATCCTGGACGTCTATGAGGCCGGGATCGCGCTGGTCGGTACCGAGGTCAAGAGCCTGCGTGAGGGCAAGGCCTCGCTGGTGGACGCGTTCGCGACGGTCGACAACGGCGAGGTGTGGCTGCGTGGGCTGCACATTCCGGAGTTCAGCCACGGCACCTGGACCAACCATTCGCCGCGCCGCGTCCGGAAACTGTTGCTGCACAAGCGTGAGATCGACCGCCTGGTCGGCAAGTCGCGCGAGGGCAATCAGACGCTGGTCCCGCTGTCCATGTACTTCTCCGACGGCAAGGTCAAGGTCGAACTGGCTCTCGCCAAGGGCAAGCAGGACTACGACAAGCGCCAGGATCTGGCCAAGCGCGACGCCGAGCGGGAAGTCACCCGCGAACTAGGGCGGCGCATCAAAGGCATGCGCTGACCGCCGTCCTATTGGCGCTGGTAGCCGCCCTCGGCTACGGCGTGAGCGACTTCTACGGCGGAGTCGCTGCTCGAAAGGTGACCGCACTACGGGTCGTCATCTACTCGTACCCGTTTTCGGTTCTGCTCGTGCTGCTGCTCCTGCCGTTCGTCGACGGGACTCCGGACGCCGCGTCGATCGGCTGGGGTCTGGCGGCGGGCGTGGCCAGCGGTGTCGCGGTGTGGTGGTTCTACGCCGCGCTCGCCAGCGGTCCGATGGCCGTGGTGTCGCCGCTGACCGCGGTGCTGGTGGCGGGTGTGCCTGTGCTGGTCGGGCTGGTGATCGGGGAGCGACCCGGGTTGCTCGCCTTCATCGGGATCGCTTTTGCCCTGGTCTCCGTGTTGCTGGTCAGCCGGGAATCACCGGACGCCGTCACCGAAGAGATCACCGGCGGGCGTGAGCTGCGCTTCACCAAGAAGGTCGCCCTGCTGACCGTCGGATCCGGTCTCGCCTTCGGCTTCATGTTCGTCTTCCTGCATCAGACCGCCGCGTCATCCGGGCTGTGGCCGTTGCTCGCCCAGCGCGGCGCCGCCACCGGCGTGGTGTGGATGACCGCCCTGTCGGCCAGGCAGTTCAAGCGGCTGCGCGGTGAGCCGCTGCGGCTGGCCTGCTACATCGGCGTGCTCGACGTGATCGCCAACGTCGCGCTGCTGCACGCCTTCCACGGATCGCTGCTCTCCCTGGTCAGCGTCATCGGGTCGCTGTACCCCGCCACCACCGTCCTGCTCGCCATGGTGCTGCTCGGCGAACGCGTCGGCCGGCAGCAACAGGTCGGCATGGTGCTCGCCCTCGTCTCCGTCGCGCTCATCGCCGCAGCGTGAGCAGGTGCCGGGACACCCGGCCCGATAATGGGAAGAACCGCGCTGTGGCCGGTGTTAACATGAACAGCCCGGCAAGGTGCCGGGACGTACGGGGCTGAACGGTTTCGACTTTGTACGTAGATTCAGGGGAAGCGTGTCGGTGCAGGCAAGAGACCACCGTAAGCGTCATTGCAACCAATTAAGCGCCGATTCCAATCAGCGCGACTTCGCTCTCGCTGCCTAAGTAGCAGAGCAAGTCTGTCAGTCCGGGTTCGTCTCTCGACCCGGGTCCTGGCATCAGCTAGAGAGACTTACCGTCCTGGCCGGTCGCGGACCAGAACGGAACACCAAACAGCGACTGGGATCGTCATCTGAGCTTGTTCGCGAGACCCAGAGATCCAAGTAGAGACACAGCGAACTGCACACGGAGAAGCCCTGGAGACACGGCAGAGGACCCGGGTTCGATTCCCGGCAGCTCCACCGCCCAAAGGCCCTTCACTTGCGACGCAGGTGAAGGGCCTTTTTCATGCCCCGACTACTCGAAGATCGGGCTGTTTGGGCACACCTTGCAGCGGCGGCTCGGATCCAACGCCCGTTCGATCGGCCACGCCGTCGTTTCGACGCGGTCTGCAGACGGCCCGACCCGTGGAAGGCTGAGCCGATGGCGCGCACCGAGTTCTACGACGATCCAGCCGCACCAGAGCCGAACAGTCTCGTCGTCGCGGCTTCCGCCGTGGTGAGCGACGGCGAGGGCCGCATCCTGCTTCAACGGCGCGCCGACAGCGGGCTGTGGGCACTGCCTGGCGGCGGTATGGAGATGACTGACAGTCTCCCTGGGTGTGCGGTGCGAGAGGTCAAGGAAGAAACCGGTCTCGACATCGAAATCACCGGTCTCGTAGGCACTTACACCGATCCGCGCCACGTAATCGCCTACAGCGACGGCGAAGTCCGTCGCCAGTTCAACGTGTGCTTCCTGGCCCGTGTCATCGGGGGAGACCTCGCAATCTCCGATGAGTCCACTGAACTACGGTTCGTAGCCCCCGCCGAGCTGGACAGCCTCGACATGCACCACACACAGCGACTCAGGCTGACCCACTACCTCGAGGGGCGATCCACGCCATACCTCGGCTGAAGATTCCACCGACGACATCCGATATTCCGCTGCCGAGGACGCATTCTGGGCCAAGTGCATCGCTAACGGAGGAAAGTGAACGGGTTGAGTAAATTCGAGGTGGACGACGTGTTCAGGGTGAGCTTCCAAAGGCTGCCCATCGTTACCGGATTCGTCGATGGGGAGTTCACGGTCGGGCAGGGAGTCGAGCTCGCGAAGGCCGATGGTCGAGTTTACCGTGGCGTGATGACGGGGATGCATATTCACACGTCCTCGGTCGCCCCGAATCATTTCTCGATCACATTTTCCGAACCCGTCTCGGATAATGTCGAGCCTGGCGACGTCATCACCACTATCGATCCTGACGGTGGGCAGCCCTAGGGGTTTCAGGCTTTCCAGAGTGGTGTGGGTGAGTCCGCCGGTCAGCTAACAAGTTCTTGTGGTGGGCATCGGTCGACCGACGCGCCGAGAACACCGCGGGCGCGACCTCGGACTACTGATGTGTTGTGATTCGACATGACGGTGAGGAGGGCGACTGGAGGCAGTGAATGGTGGAAACAGGTGGGTTCAGGGGCAAACTGAGTCGCCGCACCCTTCTCGTCTCGGCCTTGGCCGCACCCTGGCTGGTCGCGAGCTGTTCATCGGACAACAAGCCTGCGGGCGATCTGGCGCACACCGACGTGCTGTTCATCGGCGCGCACCCGGACGATGAATCCAGCAACCTGTCCACCTTCGGCCAGTGGCACGAAAACCGGGGCTGGACCACCGGCGTCGTCACCATCACGCGCGGCGAGGGCGGCGGCAACGCCGTCGGTTTGGCGGAAGGACCCGAGCTGGGTCTGCTCCGCGAGACCGAGGAGCGCACCGCCACCGCCCTCGCCGGCATCGAAAACATCTACTACCTCGACAAGCCGGACTTCTGGTACACGCTCTCGGCGCCGCTGACCGCGCGGATCTGGGACGAGCGAGACACGTTGGCGAGGCTGGTACGACTGGTCCGCCGGACCACACCGCACACCATCGTGGTGATGGATCCTCGACCGTTCAATCAGCATGGCGGGCATCAGCTTTCGGCCCGGCTCGGGATCGAAGCGTTCCGAATGGCCGGCGACCCGAACGCCTTCCCCGGGCAGATCGCCGACGAGGCGCTGACGCCGTGGCATCCCACGAGGCTCTTCGCCCAGAACTACGGCTTCGATGCATTACTGGGTCCAGACGCTCCGGAACAGCCGCATACCGACTCCAGCACCGGGTTGCCGGTCATGGGTGTCTGGTCCGGCGCACCTTCGCGCGAGCACAACACCACCTGGGCGCAAGTCGAGCGTGACGCGGCTCGCCTATATCTCACACAGGGTTTCGCCGCGAAGCCCGCACAGGAGCCGACGGACCCGCAGCAGCTCGGTTCCGATTGGTTCACCGTCCTGGCCGACGACGGCCGCTTCGTCGAGGTGCCGGTGCACCGCCAAACCGAACTGAAACCGCTGTACGCAGAGTTCGCCGCCTGGGCCGACCGGACCGGGTTGCCTTGGCTGGCAAACCGAGTCCAACCGGACTACCCACCGAACCCCGAAACTACGGTCCCCGCCGTTGCCGTCGCGCCGACTCTCAACGGTGTCGAAGGACCGGGGGAGTACCCGGGACCGGAACTGCCACTTGCCATTTGGCAGGGTGGCGACACCTGCGCGGCAACCGCGAAACTGTCCAGGCACGACAACGATCTATACGTGCTGGTCACCGTGACCGACGACCGTAAGGGCGCGGAACTGACCGCCGACGACATCAAAAGGCATTGGCGCACAGACTCGGTCGAGATTGCCATCGATCCCAGTGGAGACTCCGACGACACCTCCACAACTTTCAAGACCGGCATCCTGCCGTACACGGCAAGCGGGGGTCCGGCCGCCGAGCGCGACGCCGACAACCATCAGGGCGCGACGACACCCGGAATGCAGGTGGCCGCAGTCGTCTCCGAGCCCTACCGCGGTTACTCGGTGGAGGTGAAAATCCCGCTCGACGAATTGCCCGCACCGGTCGACCCCGCCAAGTTCGCGATGAACATCCTGGTCTACGACTCCGACACCACCGACAAGACCGGCCAAACCCGCTTGGCCTGGTCACCTTTCGGCAGTCCCCAAGCAGACCCTTACGTATGGGGCACTGCGACCCTCGCCGACTACCACCCCGCGCCGACACCCGAAATACCGCCCGCCATACCGCAATCCGCCGCCCGCAGCGCCGACTCACCCGCATCACTGGCCCAGGCCGAGCGCACCCGAGTCCCGATCGCCGGCAATCCCCGCTAGCCCGGCCCTCCTCCTGCCCGCCCGGTACGGTGAAAACACCGGCTAGTGAGGGGCTTTGGTCCCGTGGAGGACGTAATGACCGAGCAGCGATCCCGTGCTTTCGACATCGGCACGATGCCCCGCGGCGGCCCGAACGCCTCCTGGCTCGACCGGCGCATGCAGACCGACGTACTCGAATACATCGACCGCTACGACGTATCCGACGAGATCAAACAGGTAGTGATCAGCGAACTCGACCGCCAGGACTGGCACGAGAGCAACGCCCGCACCGCACTGTCTCTGGTCGCCGACATCGACAATCCCCGCATCCTCGAACTCGGTGCAGGCCACGGAAAACTGTCGGCCAAGATCCTCGAACTACACCCCACCGCCACGGTAACCGTCACCGACCTGGACCCCACCTCGGTCGCCAAGATCGCCGCCGGCCCCCTCGGCACACACCCACGCGCCCACACTCAAGTCGTGGACGCCACCGCCATCGATGCCGCCGAAAACAGTTACGACCTAGTGGTATTCGCGATGTCCTTCCACCACCTACCACCCGCCCTCGCCTCCCGCGCCATCGCCGAAGCCACCCGCATCAGCGCCAAATTCCTGGTAATAGACCTCGCCCGCCTACCAACCCCGGCCCTCCCACTGATCCCGCTGCTCGGACTCCTCATCGCAGCACCAGGCGCACTCCGCCAGGGCCCACTCACCATCCTGCCTTTCCTGCACGACGCCATAATCAGCATGCTCCGCGCCTACCGCCCTCAAGCCCTGACCGCCCTCGCCCAAGCCGCCGACCCCGCAATACAGGTCGAATTCCTCCCCGCGCAGCCACCTCTCACCTGCGCCGTCTTTTCACGGACATGATCAGGTCAGAGGCGCGTGCCCTTGGCCAGGTTGCATCTGCGGCAAAGGATCTGAAGATTGCCAACACTGGTCGCCCCACCTCGGCTCAGTGGGATAACGTGATCGAACTCCAGGTAGTGAGTGTCGCCGCATTGCTGGCATCGACCGCCATCTCGTTGCCACACTTCGGATTTCACATCGGGTGGTATCGATCGGGAATCTCGTTGCCCGGGAGCAAGTACCAGCCGCTTCGCGACCCGTAGTGCTCCTTCGAGAACGGCGGCAACGTATTCGGGGTCGGGAACGCTGTACGTTCCACCACCGCGAGCAGTAGTCGCGGAGACAATGACGTTGCCGTACTCGCTGGCAATCGAGACGATTTTTGACCACGCCAATTCGGTACCGGCGCCTGCACCGACGAATCGCAACTTCTTGCTGCTACCGATCAACCTGCCGTTGTTGTGCCTTGGTCCATTTGCCAAGTACTTGATTTGGGCTGCGTTGACGTCGATGTACAGCGTCTCGTCAGCTTCCAGATGCAGGCCCGGTCGTCGGATGCGGGGCAGTTCGCCGGCGCGCACCTGGGTGAGTGATCGACCGCGGAGCATGCGCTGTCGAAGTTCGTCCACCCGTCGTTGGGCAGCGCCCAGGTTTACCGCCGCTTGCAGATCGGTCACCGCCCGCTCGAAATCGTCGAGTTCATGCGCCTCGATTTCGTCGTCGGCGAAGGCGAAGGTGACCACTCGCTCCAGATACGCGATCGCGATCGGGCGCAGCGCTTCCCGACCATTGGTTTCATGTATTCGCTGGAAGCGCAGGGCGATCCACAGCTCGTCCCAGGCGGTGCCGTGCGGACCTGTGGTGGTCAGCACCTGCCAAGCCTGGGACCGCCATGTTTCCATGAATCTGTTGACCTCTGACTCACACGGTCGACAGGGTGGCGGGCTCCCGAAGCGCGAAACTCGTTTCGCCCGGCCGCAACGCTCGCAGACTGCGGGATCTGACGGAAACAATTGTGTGGTGTCCTCGGTCCAAGTCGTACCGTTCCACCAATGCACACGAAATGAATCACTCGGGTCTGGATACCATCCGGGTTCCAACTGTTGCTGAGGTGGCGCGTTGCCAACCAGCGGAACGGGTGATCCCGCCGGTGGCAGGGTGGCGGGCGAATCGTCGACTTCGACGCCGAACTCCTCGGCAAGCCCGCGTAGCCCGCTTGTCCAGCCTTGGCCGACCGCGCGGAATTTCCACATTCCGCCTCTGCGGTAGAGCTCGCCGAACACCATCGCTGTGACGGCGTCCGACTGATCGACATCGAACGAGATCAGTGTGCCGTTTCCGTTCTGAACGCTCAACGTGAGATCGGGGATGTCCCGGAACGAACCTCCGTCGACCGATCCCGAAATGACGATCCGGGAAACACCAGCTTCGACTGAGGTCAGTGAGATCGAGAGCGCTGCCCGGCCAGCCATGGACTCGACCATCGAGACCGAACCTGATGGGTGACGTGGCGCGTTGAAGAAGACGAAGTCGTCGTTGGTCCGGATCTTTCCGGTTTCTGCCAAGAGCAGCGCTTGCGGATCGACCTCATGCCGCGATCCCCAGGTGAGTGTCACTGTGACTGTCTGCGCGGTGACTGCAGTGTTCCCACCTCTTGCGAGTTTCACTTGGCGCATACCGTTTCCATGACGAGATTCCGCTACACGCATGGTTGCTGGTGGTGCATATGTGTCCTCAATTGCGGCGCAGGCTGATTCGGTTTTCCTGATCGAGCAGCCGCTGCCACTGTGTGGTTGGGAATCAGGTGTTGATATGGAGCAGGTAGGCGCGTGGCGGGTTGCCGGTGGGCGATGTGTAGGCACGCTCGATCCAGTCGTTTGCTTTGTCGCTCCAGGTCCAGCCGGCGTCGAGGCGGGGGAGGGAATGACCTGACACCAGTGGGTACTTTCCGGAGAAGCCGGTGACGACCATGAGGTGATCGATGTAGCCGTCGGCGCCGTTGTCCCAGTCGTAGCCGATCACGTCACCGATTTGGGCGTCGGGGACGTCGTTCTGCCGCCAGTTCAGTTCGCGGATCGACGCGTATTTCTTGTTGATCAAATGGTTCTTCAAGCTGTCGGCATGCGCCGCGGTCTTGGTCGGCCCCTGGTCCGTCCACTTGGACGCCCATTTCGTCGGATCTGGACTGGAACTCGTCCAGTCCGCGTCTTGTGGCAGGCCGCCGACCCACAGCACCTTGGACACGTACCAGGTGCAGTTGTTGTCGAACTTGATCGGGTCGGGATCGTCGTACACTCGTCCCCGAGCCCAGGTCACCGCCTTCGTCCGGTCATAGCCCACCTTGGCTCCGGCCGAGCCGGGGGCTACGCCGAACACGCTGGCGGCGAGCGCGAGTGCGCCCGACCCGGCAAAAAGTGTTCGACGGTTGACGCGTGCGCGCGCAGTACTCATCGGCACGAACCTCTCTCGCGACGACGCCGAACGCCGCCCTGATGACACAGGCACGTTCCATCACCGCAGTTACGCGCCCGTTGGTGGCGGCAACGCCCGCCATCGAACCTGACCGTACGCAGCGCACCGCTATCGCGTCTGTACGCCGATCGGCCGACATGCTCGACCGAGTATGAGAGATGACTTCTAGGCGGAAAAGGTGGTCGCGGTATTGGTGACCGCTGTTGTTCTGGTGGTCTCGGTCATCTTCGGTTATTACTGGTGGTTGTTCGGCAAGCCTGATTGGTATTGGCACGGCCGTCTACGATCGCGTTGTCCGGCAAGCGATTCGAGCTGAAAGGGCCGATTCCGAAGTCGCGGGAGGTGCGGTGTCTGGGGAAGAAATCGCTTCCGCTGACCGGTCTCGAGTACTGCCGGGTGGATCCTCCGGAGGCGTCGATGGCGGCGCTGTTCTGGTACCACGGGGAGGTCACACCCTCAATATTCAAGACCCGCTGTAGTTCCGGTATGCTGCGGCGAGATCCGGGCTGGGACGTAAGGTCGAGGCGACCGCATACTCCGAGCCTTGAAGAGGGTGGCGCCGATGGTGGCTGATGAGGTTGTTGCGAAGTTCGACTCCGTTGATACGACTGCTATCTGTGATGCGGATAAGTCGATTCGGGTGTTGGACAGTGGGATTCGGGCGCGGTCGGCAGGAGTGCGGATTGTGGGGACCGCGTTCACTGTGCAGTGCAGGGGTGACTTTTTCGGGGTGCTGCGGGCGATCGAGGCCGCGTCGCCGGGGGAGGTGATCGTTGTGGACGGGGGTGGGCGTGAGATCGCTTTTGCTGGTGAGCTTTTCGCGCGGGGGGCGCTGGTGCGGCGGCTCGGGGGGATCATCATCGATGGGGGATATCGGGATATTTCGTATGTTCGGGGGTGTGAGCTGCCGATCTACAGCCGGTTTGTGACGCCGATGGCGGGGACTACTGCTCAGCTCGGTGAGCTGCAGATTCCGGTGACCTGTGGTGGTGTTCCGGTGTCTCCCGGCGACGTGATCCTTGCCGACGAGGAGGGGATCATCGTGGTCGAGCCCGAGCGGGTCGAGGCGCTGCTCGACGCGGCTGCGGCTACCAAGGAAGCCGAAGCCAGGGTGGTGGCGAAATTGGATGCGGGCGCGACGTTGAGTGATGCGGTGAACGTTGCCGCGCATACCGAGGCTCTGCAACGCGGCGAACGTTCGTCGCTTCAGTTCTTGGCCTAGAGCTGAGGTCCGATCTCCCGGATGACCTGGACGAGCAGGTCCGCCTCGGGTTCGGTGATGCGCCAATTCACGAAGGTGGGGCGTAGCGCCGTCACGCCTCGGTAAGTGGTGGTGCCGACGTAGACGCGGCCGTCTTCGAGGATGGCCGCGCCTAGGCGGGCGTTGAGGGCGTCCAGGTCGGGTTCCGGTACGCCGGGCGGGCGGTAGCGGAAACAGGTGACGCACAACTGGACTGGGGCGAGCAGTTCGAAGTCTGGTGCGCCGTCGACGATTCGGCCGAGGTGGGCGGCTACGTCGAGATGGCGTTCCACCATTTCCCGGTGGCCCGCACGGCCGTACGCGCGCAACGTCGCCCAGATGGGGAATGCCCGTGCGCGGCGGGAGGATTCGGGGCCGTGCATGTTGTAGCTGATCTGCTCGTCATCGAGGGTGGGCAGGTAGGCGGCGCCCCAGCCGCCGAAGGTCTTGCCGAGGATCGAGCTGTCCTTGACGAACGAAAACCCGCTCTCCTGTGGCACATTCAGCCATTTGTGCCCGTCGGCGGTGATCGAGTCGGCGCGTTCGACACCGCGGGCTAGGTGCGCCGTGCGCGGAGAGATCGCCGCGAACAATCCGAACGCGCCGTCGACGTGTAGCCAGGCGCGGTACTGCTCGGCCAGATCAGCCAGCTCGTCGATAGGGTCGGAGTCGCCGGCGTTCACCTCGCCGAGGTTGCCGACGATCACCGCGGGCGCGCCGTCGAGCTCGATCAGCGCCCGCTCCAGCGCGGCCGGATCGATCCGCCCGGCATCGTCACGGACGAAGGTGCGCAAGGTATCTCGTCCGCAACCGAGAAGCTGCAACGCCTTGCGCGTGCTGGCGTGCACGTATCCGCTGGTCAGGACCGGCATTTGCGGCAGCCCGACCAGACCGTCGGCGACCACGTCGACTCCGTGCCGATCAGCCCACCAATAGCGTGCTGCCGCCAACCCGGTCAGGTTCGCGAAAGTGGCACTGGGCGTGAGCACTCCGCCGAAGTCCTGCGGCAGGCCGAACAGATCCTTCAACCACCCGAGCACGACGGTCTCGAGGCGCGACGCGAGCGGCGACGTCACCCACAGCCCCGCGTTCTGGTCCAGCAGTGCGGTCGCCCAATCCCCGGCCATCGCCGCGGGTGTCGCCCCGCCGACCACGAGATGGAAGAAGCGCGGGCCGGAAGAGTGCACTGACGCCTGGGTCCCGACCGCGAGCAACTCCTCGATCGCCGCCAATGCGCCCGCGCCCTGTTCCGGCAGCGGGCCGCCGAGCTCGTCGATGAGCGGGTCGGCAGTGGCGTCGCGCACCAGGCGCTCGGGCAGGCTGTCCAGGTACGGCCCCGCCGCCTGGTTCACCAATGCCAGCGCCTGCGCCGCGAGGTCCTGTTCGTTCAGCGGATCACCCATGCCTCACCGAACCGCGCCCCGGCCCTCTTTGTAAATAGCCAGTCGGCCAAGGTGATTGGTCACGGCCGGTCCGCGGCACGCCGAAGCGGCAAACGATCTGGAGACCGCTGCCGAACGACGCGCCCGCCGAAATCACCCTGTCGAAATTTGAGTGTCAAAGTAACTTCATAGGAGACTTCAAGTAGCTGGCTACACTGTCGTGCGTGACAGCGGACCTGCCTGAAGCGGACCTGGGTTATCGCCTGCTCGCCGAGCTTCGCACGGTATCCGACCAGCTAGATGCCGCGCTGGTGAGCGTCCTGCGTGAACTGGATCTCACCGTGCCCTCCGCGAACGTCCTCTGGCATCTCAATCCGGCGGCCCCGCTGCCATCGATGTCCGAGCTGGCCCGCCGCACCTGCAGCGACCCGTCGACGGTCACCTTCATCATCGACAAGCTGGAGAAACGCGGCACGGTCGAGCGACTACCCGGGCCGGACGACAAGCGGGTGAAAGTGGTTGCCCTCACCGCCGCCGGGGCGGCCCAACGCGAGCAGCTGGTCGACGCGATGACCCAGCATCTGCCACTGCGCCGGCTCTCCGCCAGGGAGCAGCGGCAGCTGCACCGGCTGCTGGCTAAGGCCACCTCCATCGCCTGATCGGCGACGAGAGCTATTCGCTATCAATAGATTTCACTGCCACTCTGCTGTCATCGTCGATGTCCCGAATGAGAATCTTTCTGGCGCTTGAAGTTACGAAACCCCCGCTAATCTGAACCCATGATCACGCTCAAGAAAGAAGACGGCGCCGCGGATCTCGCCGGCGTCACCAAGCTGAGTGTCGGCGTGAGCTGGGATCCTTCGGCGGGGACCAGCGGCGGGGCACTCGGCTGGGCACGCCGCAAGAAAGGCGTCGACCTGGACCTGATCGCCATCCTCATGCAGGGTGCCGAGCCGGTCCGCTTCGCCGGACTCGACTCCCTCGACCCGCTGGGCAACGGCTCGGTCCTGCACAGCGGCGACGAGCAGACCGGTGCCGCAGCCGGCGACGACGAGACGGTCCACGTCACCTTCGCCGACGTGCCCGGCGGCATCGACGCCATCGTCTTCGTCGCGGCCGCCTTCAAGAAGGGCAGCTCGTTCGAGAAGGCGAACAACATCAGCTTCAAGGTCTACGACGCGAGCGGCGGCAGCAGCCAGCAGGTCGCCGACATCTGGCCGTCGCTACTCGGCGCGGACAACGCCAACGCCGTCGCCCGCGCCTTCCGCTCCGGCGCTACCTGGCAACTCGAAGTGCTGAACCGCAAGGGCAAGATCAAGCAGGGCGACAAGCAGGCCCTGCTCCGCTTCGCGATGGCCTAGCGATCAAGTCAGATGATCGAATTCGCCGCTGAGCCAGCGGATGTGCCGCTCGGCTGACTTGCGTACGGCCTGCTCGGCGTCGCGATCAATGGTGTGCCCGCCGAGGGTGTAGAGCCGGTCGTAGGAATACGGGTCGAATCCGTCGACGATGCGGCGCACGACGGCCGCCGAGAGCGGGAGGGTTGAGGTCAACCCATTCATGGGACGTATCTGCCTGTGTGGATTGGTTACTCGATGTGTTCGGTGGTGGCGACGGAGATGGGGTCGCCGGCGATGAAGACGTCGAGGAGGAGGTCTTCGTCGTGGTAGCCGGCCAGGGCGGTGAGGCCGTGGGTGGTGCGGGCGATGGCGTGGACGTGGTCGCCGGAGAGCGGGTATTCGGGGACCTTGCGGCGCCAGTGCACGCAGAGCAGGGCGCCGTTGGGTTCGAGGTGGTCGACGGCTTGGGCGAAGGCGGTGCGCAGGCTGACCGAGTCGAGGTAGTAACAGACCTCGCTGAGCACGATCAGGTCGAAGTGTTCGTCGGGCCAGGGGTCGCCGAGCGCCCAGCGGCGGAATTCGACTGCGCCGCGCTCGGATTCGGGCAGCCGATCGATGCGGCGGCCGGCGGAGTCGAGGGCCTGGGCGGCGATGTCGGTGCAGACCAGGCGATCACAGCGGTCGGTGAGTTCGGCGGAGAGGGTGCCGATCGAACAGCCTGGCTCGAAGGCGTTGTGGTACCGGGTCTTCGGCAGCGCGGCCATGGTGAGCGCACGTTTGCGCTGTTCGTACCAGCGGGTGGTGAAGCCCCACGGGTCGGGATCGCGGGCGTACATATCGTCGAAATAGTCGGTGGCGAGCCTGGTTTCGCTCATACGAAGTACGTTTCCGTGTTGCCGGTGAACCGGTCCAGCACGTGCGGCGGCAGGATCGGCTGATCGGCGGGATCCTCCGACATCGGCAGGATCTGACTGTGGAATTGCGAGATGGCGCGCAACTTGGCGTCGACCGCCGTGCTGGGCAAGGTCAACGTCCGGGCGCGACTGCCAGGCACCACCGGGTGTTCTGGAGTTGCCCAGTGCCACATCCATACCGGGAACTCCAGTAGCCGGGTCGCGGTGCCCGCGCAGGCCGCGGCGGCGGCCCGGCCGACCGCTTCGTGATCGGGGTGGCCGTCGCGTCGCCAGGTGGTCGCGCACCACGCGCCCGCGTGGCCGCACTCGGTGAGGACGCGGGACAACGCTTCGGTCACCGCCGCTTCGGCGGCGGCCACTTTGCCGTCGCCGATACCTAGCCGAATCGGTGGTTCGACACCCAGTTCCGCTGCGGCGCGGCGGGATTCCGCTACGCGCAGATCCGCGAGCTCGGTCGGCGAACAGGTGGGGGAGCCCGGGTGCGACGCCTCGCCGTCGGTCACCGTGACGACCGTGACCGGCAGCCCGTGCGCGCGGGCCAGCGCGATCAAACCGCCGACGCCGAGCACCTCGTCGTCGGGATGCGGCGCGACGACGATCAAATGCCGCCAGCCCGTGAGGGACAACTCCGGTCGCCGGTGGCGCCACCGGGTCCAGGTGCGCTCCGGAGTGCCCCGGGCGGCTAGGTCGATCAGCGGTTCGGCAACCATGAGAACTCCTTTTCCGCGTAGGCACGGCCAAGATCGGCCAGATCTCGTTCCGCATGACTCTGGCGGAGATAGACGGTGAGGTCGGCGACGCGTCGTGCATGCTCGGCATCGGCGCACAGCGGACCGGCGCCGAGCGCACGCCCGACTCGATCGATGGTCGCCGACGCCGCGTCCTCGACCACCGCCCGCACCGCCCTGGCGCGCAGCCGCGCCGTGCCGGAACGGTCGTCCGGGTCGGCGTCGATCTGCCGTGCGGCATCCGTCAAACACAGTGCGGCGGCGTGTAATCCGCTCATGACCGCACCGAGGTGGGCCAGGGCGTGTTCGTCGGACGCGCGATCGTGCAGGGTGCGCGCGACGGCGCACGCCCCGCCGTACCAGCAGGCGGCGACGCCGATTGCACCGTGCCAGAACCCTGCTCGTGTCAGATACGCCCCGGGTTCTCCGACCGGCTCAGCGACCGCATCGGTGAAATCCACTGCACCGGAGTCGGATTCCGCCATACCCACGGCGTGCCAGGTACCGGGCACCGCACGAACGGAAGGTTGGCTGAGATCGACGGCGAACAACCGGCGCTCGTCCCCAACGCGCGCGGTGACCAGCGCATGCGTGCAGATCGTCGCGCCGGAACACCACGGCTTGCGCCCGTCCAGCCGCCACCGCCCGGCCTCGAATCGCGCCTGTAGCACCGGCTTCGGCGGCTCGGCGGCCCACACGCCCCAGATCTGGCCACGCTCGACGACCCCACCGCCGAGCTCCGCCAGAATCGCCTCGGCATCCGCGTGCGCCTCCACCATCCGTCCGATCACCACATTGCCGAAGGCGAAATCGGCGAGCGCGCGCCAGCGGTCGAGGGTGCGTCCGGATCCGGGATAGGGCAAGGCCAACCGACCGGCCTCCGCGAGTCGCTGGAGCGCGGTCGCGGTGGGCGCGGTGTCCAGGAGGTCAGTGGGCGGCATCAGGCGCTCCTGCTCTGTGCGCGATACGTGTTCTCCAGTCGCCGCAAATGCGCAGCGAACCCTTGCGGGGCGCGGCCGACCCGGCGCGCGGAGGTGCTGACGAGGACATCCTCGGCCCAGGCGATCCGGGCGCCGCCGGCCACCATGCGGGAGACCAGATCGACGTCCTCACCGGTGCGCAGGTGCCGGAACCCGTCGACCCGCCAGTACGCGTCGGCCCGGAAGCCGAGATTCGCGCCGTGGACATGCCCGTGGGCGCCGCCGGTGCCGTACTCCTTCTCATAGCGTTGCCGGGTAGCGGCGGCATGATCGGCCCAACTCCGCACGCCGACGATTCCGGCGACCACATCATTTCCCGCGTGCGCGTACGCCAGCTGGGCCTGCAACCACCGCTCATCGACTTCGGAGTCGGCATCCGTTGTCGCGAACCAGGTCTCGCCCGCACAGTTCGCGCCCGCATGCGCGAAACCCAACGCGCGGGCGGCGCCGACATTGCCTTCGTCGACGTGCAGCACCGCGACATTCGAGGTGGGCACGTCCGCGGAACCATCGGTGCACCCGTCGAGCACCAGCTGGACCCGGACCGGAACCTCGACGCGCCCGGCCGCGTGCGCCAATGCGGATAGGCAGGCGGGCAGCAGCCGCTCTTCGTTACGGACCGGAACGACGACCAGAATCCGCGCGACGGCACCACCGGAATCGGCTACTTCGAGCCGGTCGGCGGGCGGGATAAGGACTCTGTCGCGGGGACGGGAGTCGGTCATGCCCCCCGGCTACCCGGCGGCGGGCCGGGCAAACGGACAGCGAGTTTCGATGTGGTGAACCTCGCTGCTCTGCTTGGGCCGCGCGCGGGCGGGTATGACCCGCGCAGCGCGCCTTTCCGATGGGCGCGAACGAACAGGAGGACATCATGCTGGGACTCGGGATTATCGGGTGGATCATCATCGGCGGCCTTGCCGGGTGGATTGCCAGCAAGATCATGAAGACGGATGCTCAGCAGGGCATTCTGTTGAACATCGTCGTCGGCATTGTCGGCGGTCTGCTCGGCGGCTTCCTGCTGAAGCTGCTCGGCGTGGACGTCGAAGGCGGCGGGCTCTGGTTCAGCTTCTTCACCTGCATCGGCGGCGCCGTGATCCTGCTGTTCCTGGTCGGCCTGGTCACCGGTCGACGAGTTTCTCGATGACAGCGGCCGCCCAGCAGAACCGACTATGACGCGGAGGAGTCGAGGATGACCACGGTTGCGGAAATGATCGTCACTGCGCTGGCGGACGAAGGCGTCACCCAGGTCTGGGGTGTGGTCGGCGACGCGCTCAACCCGATCACCGACGCGATCCGCCGGGAGGATCGAATCGAATGGATCGGCGTGCGGCACGAAGAGGTCGCCGCCTACGCGGCGGGCGCGCAAGCCCAGCTCACCGGCACCATCGGGGTGTGCGCGGGCACCGTCGGTCCCGGTTCGATCCATCTGCTGGGCGGTCTCTACGACGCCAAGAAATCACACGCACCGGTGCTCGCCATCTGCGGTCAGGTGCCGACCTCCGAGATGGGCAGCGAGTACTTCCAGGAGGTCGACAACGACGCGGTGTTCCGGGATGTCTCGGAGTTCACCGCGACGGTCACCAATGCCGCGCAGATGCCGCGCCTGCTCGAACAGGCCGTGAACGCGGCGGTGTCGCGCCAGGGCGTCTCCGTGCTGACCATCCCGGGCGACATCGGTGGCCTGAAGCTGGACACCGATGTCCGCCCCCGGTTCGTCGCCCGTGACCGCACGACGGTGCCCGGCGTGACCGAGATCGTGCAGGCCGCGGAGACGCTGAACAAGGCGGACAAGGTCACCTTGCTCGTCGGCATCGGCGCGCGGGAAGCCCGCGACGAGGTGCTGCGGCTCGCCGAGCAACTCTCCGCGCCGATGGTGCTCACCATCAAGGCGAAAGAGGGCCTCGAACACGACAATCCGTATGCGGTCGGGCAGACCGGGTTGATCGGTAATCCCGCCGCCAATTCGGCGCTCGAGGACTGCGACGTGCTGTTCATGGTCGGCACCGACTTCCCGTACCGGGACTGGTATCCGACCGGCAAGACCGTCATCCAGCTGGACTCGCGGCTCGACCACATCGGTCGCCGCACCCCGGTCGATGTCGCGATGGTCGGCCACACCGGACCGTCACTGCGCGAACTCCTGCTCAAGCTGGACACGAAGTCCTCCGACAAGCACCTGAAGAAGGCGCAAACGGAGTATCAGCGCTGGACCGGCCTCCAGCAGCGCCTGGCCGAACCCAAGCACGACCGCAAACTCCTCGGCCGGATCCGCCGCCACCTGGACAACCCGGACCAGCTGATCCGCCCGGAAGCGGTGGCCGCCGCGGTCGATACGCACGCCGCCGACGACGCGATCTTCACCTCGGACACCGGCATGTCCACGGTCTGGCTGTCCCGATTCCTCAGCCTGCGCGGCTCGCGCCGATTGATCGGCTCGTACAACTTCGGGTCGATGGCCAACGCCATGCCGCAGGCGCTCGGCGCGCAGATCCTCGATCGGGACCGCCAGGTCGTCGCCTTCTGCGGCGACGGCGGGCTGATGATGCTGCTCGGCGACCTGCGCACCGCGGTCACCTACGACCTGCCGGTCACGCTGGTGGTGTTCAACAACGGACGCCTCGGCATGGTCAAACTCGAGCAGGAAGAGGGTGGCCTGCCCGAATTCGGCACCGTGCTGGACAACCCGGATCTGGCCGCGGTCGCCGCCGCGATGGGTCTGCACTCGCGCCGGGTGACCGATCCCGAGGATCTGGACGAGGCGGTCGCGGCGGCCTTCGCCGAACGCAAGCCGGTGCTCCTCGATGTCGTCACCAATCCCGACGAGATCTCCATCCCGCCGAAACCGACCTTCGACCAGGCGTGGGGCTTCGCCATCGCCAAGGTCAAGGAGACCCTGGAGAGTCGGACATAACGGGCCGCCGGCCGCGGTGACCTGCGGCCGGTCCGATCATCGGCGGATCCCATGACAACGGGTCTCGGAATGGTTACTGTCCGAGAACATTCCAAGGTGATCGGGGTGGGGCACGGTTCGTGTCTCTGCGTGTCCCGATGATCTGTTCGAAATCGGGAGAACGCGTGAGATTCACAAGAGCTGGTGCGCTGCTCGCGGCGGCGCTCATGGCCACAAGCCTGGGGCTGACCGCATGCTCGTCGGACGACGGTGGCGATGCCGACATCGTCACGACCAACGCCGGCGAGCCACAGAATCCCTTGGTGCCCACCAACACCAACGAGAACATGGGCGGACGCGTCGTCGACCGGCTGTATTCGGGGCTGAAGTACTACGACGCCAGCGGTGTGGCGCACGACGAGCTGGCGCAGTCGATCGAGACGACGGACCGGAAGAACTACAAGATCACCATCAAGCCGGACTGGAAGTTCTCCGACGGCACGGCGGTGACCGCGAAGTCCTTCGTCGACGCCTGGAACTACGGCGCCCTCGGTACCAACGCCCAGCTGCAGAGCTACGTCTTCGCACCCATCGTCGGCTTCGACGAGGTGCAGGCGAAAGACGCGAAGGTGCAGACGATGTCGGGGTTGAAGGTGGTCGATGACAAGACCTTCACCGTGGCGTTGAAGCAGCCGTCGATCGACTTCGAGACCGAGCTCGGCTACGCGCCGTTCTACCCGCTGCCCGAGGCCGCGTTCAAGGATATGAAGGCGTTCGGCGAGAACCCGATCGGCAACGGCCCGTACAAATTCGCGAAAAACGGTGCGTGGCAGCACAACGTGCAGATCGACCTGGTGCCGAACCCCGAATACAAGGGCGGCCGCCCGGCCAAGAACAAGGGCCTGCGGTTCGTGATGTACCAGACCTTCGAGACGGCCTACGCCGATCTGCTGGCGGGCAACCTGGACACGCTCGACGTCATTCCGGACAGCGCGATGGCGAGCTACAAGAAGGATCTCGGCGATCGCGCGATCACCAAGCCGATCGCGTACAAGGCGGCCATCGGCATCCAGACCAACGCACCGCACTTCGGCGGCCAGGAAGGCCTGCTGCGTCGCCGGGCGCTGTCGATGGCGATCAACCGAGAACAGATCAGCCAGAACATCTTCCACGGTCTGCGGCTGCCTGCGCGGGACTTCACCGCCCGCACCCTGCCCGGGTTCAACGAGCACCTGCCCGGGGTAGAGGCGTTGGATTACAACCCGGAAGAAGCCAAGAAGGTGTGGGCCCAGGCCAACGCCATCTCCCCGTGGTCGGGTACTTACGAAATCGCCTACAACTCCGACGGCGGCCACCAGGGCTGGATCGAGGCCACGGCGAACAGCATCAAGAACACCCTCGGCATCGAGGCCATCGGCACGCCGTACCCGACGTTCAAGACCATCCGGGACGCGATCAACGCGAAGACCATCGGCAAGGCGTTCCGCTACGGCTGGCAGGGTGACTACCCGACCATGCTGCAGTTCCTCACCTCGCAGTACTACAGCTTCTCCGACGGGAACAACGTCAACTACGACAACCCGGAGTTCGACGCCCTGCTGAACGCGGCGCTGGCGGCGCCGACGCTGGAGGAGTCCTACAAGATCGTCGGCCAGGCGCAGGCGCTGCTGCTCCGGGACATGGTCGACATCCCGATGTTCGACTACGTGGCCGCCGCGGGCCGCTCGGACAAGGTCAAGAAGGCCGAGCTGGCCTGGAACGGCCTGTTCGACTTCGAGGGCATCGAGAAGTAATACCGGCAGAACGCGAGAGCCCGCCGACGCATGTTGCGCCGGCGGGCTTTTCGTTTCAGGTCAGCCCTGCGGCGTTGGTACGACGATCATTTCGGCGATGTTCACCCGCTTCGGGGCCGCGATCGCGTAGGCGATCGCGTCCGCGATGTCCTCGGCGACAAGGGTTCCGATATCGCTGCGCCACCCGGCGAGGACGGTCTTCTGGTCCTCGTCGAGCATGCCCGCGCCGAGTTCGGTGCTGACGAAACCGGGTTCGATGGTCTTCACCCGGACGCCGCGCGGACCGAACTCGGTGCGCAGGTTGCGGGTCAGGTGGGCGACCGCGGCCTTGGTCGCGCAATAGACGCCGTAGTTGGGGAACGGCAGGTGCCCGCCGACCGAGCCGACATGCAGCAGATCGGCCCGTTCGCCGTTGCCCGCCGCGGCGAGCAGGTCATCGATGAAAGCCCTTCCGGTGTAGAGCAATCCGTTGATGTTCGTGCCGACCATCTGCTCCCACTCGTCGGTCTGTGCCGACTCGAACGGGGCGCCGAGCATGACGCCCGCGTTGGCGACGACCAGATCGACCGGACCGAACGCCGCCCGCACGGTCGCCGCGGCGTCCCGCACCGACTGCTGCACGGCCACGTCGGCGGTCACCGCGAGCACCTCGCCACCGATCCGATCGGCCAGTTCTTCGAGCCGATCCTTGCGCCGCCCGAGCAGCGCGACCTTCGCGCCGTCGGCGGCGAGCCGCTGCGCGGTGGCGGCGCCGATTCCACTGGAAGCTCCGGTGACGACCGCGACGCGGCCGGTGAGGTTGTTTGTCATGAGGACAACATTCGCGCTGGTCAGCGGGTTGTGCCAGGGGGCGGACTTCCTGGTAGCGGGAGGGCCACCCAGCCGGCCGGACCCTCGCCTACGCTCGAAGAATGGATTCGGACAACCGATTGGGCGTCTTTCTCCGGGCAAGGCGCGAGCTGGTTCGCCCGGAGGATTTCGGGATGTCCGGCGGCGGCCAGCGCCGGGTGGCCGGGCTGCGCCGCGAGGAAGTCGCCATGCTCGCTGGAATGAGTGCCGACTATTACGTGCGGCTGGAGCAAGGACGGGACAAGCATCCGTCCGAGCAGGTGGTGGCTGCGTTGGCGCGGGTGTTCGCGCTCGACGACGAGGGCGCCGCGCACCTGCGTGAGCTGGCCCGTCCGGTGGTGCGGCGGCGACGGGCGCCGCAGCGTCCCGAACGGGTGAGTCCAGGGTTGCTGGCCTTGATGCAGGCGTGGCAGGACACGCCCGCGCTGGTTCTCGGCCGGCACCTGGACGTGCTCGCCGCGAACCCGCTGGCGGTCGCGGTCAATGCCTGTTCGGTGCCGGGGATCAACCAGGTCAGGATGATGTTTCTCGATCCGGAGGCGCGAAACATCTACCCGGACTGGGCGATTCATGCCGCGGAGACGGTGGCGAGTCTGCGGGCGAGCGCGGGCGATCTCGACGATCCGCACCTGACCGAGCTGGTCGGCGAACTGTCCTTGAAGAGCGACGACTTCCGGCGGCTGTGGGCGCGGCACGACATCAGGGGGAAGACGGCGGGGCTCAAGCGCTTCGTCAATCCGATGGTCGGTGAGTTGAAACTGTCGTACGAGACGTTCTCGGTGAACGGGGCGCCCGGGCAGCTGCTCATCGCTTACCACGCGGAACCTGGCTCCGAGTCCGAGCGTGCGTTGGCCTTGCTCGGCAGCATGGCCGCCACCGGGGATGCGGTGCCGCACGAATCACGTGCCGCGGTGCGCGACTAGCCGGTTCGATCAACGGTCCGTTTCCTGGCGAGGGGGGTGGCGGCTGGCCATACTCGATCGAGGGCGTTGCTTCCCGGATAGCTCTGTGTCGTTCGCCGGTAACTCGATTCGCGGAGCGGCGGCGGGGCTACTCTCGGTATGCGGTCGGTGACGCGAATTCGATTGTGGCTGGAGCTGATTGGGGCGATGGTGACCGGAGAATCGACGACGGCGGGTGAACTGCTGGCGGCGGCGCGTGCGTTCGCGCCGGAACTGGCGACGCGGCGGCAGGAGATCGATGCGGCGCGGCAACTGCCGCGCGACATCGTCGAGCGGCTGCGTGCCATGGGTATCTACGGGATGGGATTCAGTGCCGAGCTCGGCGGGCCGGGGCTGACCTCGCTGGAGCAGATGGAAGTCTTCGAGGCCCTGGCGTACGGCGATACCGCCACCGGGTGGTGCGCGATGATCGGGGCGGCGACCGGCATCTACGCGGGGTTCCTGGACAAACAGGCCCTCGCCGAGCTGATCCCGACGCGCGACCTGATCACCTCCGGGCTGATCGCGCCAGCAGGCCGGGCGGTGCGGACCGATGGCGGCTACCGGCTGACCGGCCGCTGGAAACTGGGTAGCGCGATCAACCACGCCGACCTCGTGGTGGCCGGCGCGATGATCTTCGACGGCGACGTCGTGGCGATGGCCGACGGAGCCCCGATCGCGAAGATGTTCTTCATGCGCCGCGATCAGGTCCAGGTGTTCGACACCTGGGACAGCACCGGCCTGCGCGGCAGCGGCAGCAACGATTACGCGACCGACGACCTCTTCATCCCTGAACATCACTGCTTCGACTTCTACGAACCCCGAAGCGGCACAGGTAAACTCGCCGAACCGGAGACCCTCGCCCGGGTGATGCCCGGCATCCCGCTCGGCGCGACGCGGGCCGCCCTGGACTACGTCCGCGAGCTCGCGCAGGGCAAGGTCGTGGCGACCACCGGGCAGAAGTGGGCGGACAACTATCGGGCGCAATACATTCTGGGCGAGTGCGAGATGGAGTACATCGTCGCGCGGGGCGCGGTGGTCGACAGCCTGCGCACGCTGTGGGATGCGTTGGACGAGAACCGGTTTGCCGATATCCCGGCGGACATCCGGATCCAGACCTTGCTCACCCGCACCCATTCCTACCGCGCCTGCCGCCGCATCATCGCCCGCCTGTGCGAGCTGGTCGGCACCGAATCGGTGTACAAGCCGAGCCCGCTCGACGTCTGGTTGCGCGATATGAGCACCATGACAACGCATCTCATGGCGCACGACCAAATGATCCAGACGGCGGGCGCGTTCCTGCTCGGCGGCCGGCCGGAATTCCCGCTCGTGCTCGGTGTGCGTTAGCCGACCCGTTTGACGTAGCGGTGGCACGGTACGTCGATGGTGCCCGTCGGGCCGGGTGCGTCGAGCATGAACAGGCCTTCGTCGGACCAGCCGTTGTTCGCGTAGAACTTGCGGGCACGCGCGTTGCCCGGCACGACGGCCAGCCACGCTCGCTGATGGCCGTTGTCACGCACCCGGGATTCCGCCGCCGCCAGCAGGATCGGGGCAATGCCGGCGCCGCGGTGGTCGGCGGCGACGTAGACCTGATTCACCTCGTCGTCGATCACCATCACGAACCCGGCGATCGCGTCGCCGACCGTCGCGACGGTGGTATTCGAGAGGTATTGCACCGCACGGGTATCGAAGGATTCGCGGGTGCGGGCCACGATCAACGCGTCGGGCACGTTCCCCAGGTGCGCGTCGCCCCAGCCCGAGTACCAGATCTCGGCGACCGTCGCCGCATCCTCCGGCCGCGCCGCCCGCAGCACCACCGCCGCAACACTGTCGACCATTCGCGCACTCTACGAGATGGCACCGAAGATCCACACCCCTTCTCGGCATCCGCACTGGTCAGCGGCATCTGGATCAGGCATGCGGGCACCTGCGTCTGCTGTCGGCAGACACAGCGACTTTCGATGGTCCGCGCGCGATAGACCTGATCCATGATCGAAACATCGCACCTGGACTACCGAGGTCAACTAGCCGATCGATTGTTCCGCCACCGGACCATCCAACTGACCGGCGAGGTCGACGACGCGATGGCCGAGCGGGCCTGCACCGAACTGGTGCTGCTGGCCAGCGAGGACAACAAGCGCGACATCGTCATCTACATCAATTCGCCGGGCGGGTCCGTGCTCGCCGGGCTGGCCATCTACGACACGATGAAGCTGATCCCCAACGACGTGGTCACCGTGGCCGTCGGCTTCGCCGCGAGCATGGGGCAGGTGCTGCTCGCCTCGGGCACCAAGGGCAAGCGAATCAGCTTGGCGCACAGCCGGATCATGATGCATCAGCCGTCGGCCGGCATCGGCGGCACCGCCATGGACATCGCGATCCAGGCGGAGAACCTGGAGTACATGAAGCTGCAGTCGGAGCAGATTCTCGCCGCGGAGACCGGTCATTCGCTGGAGGAGATCCGCACCGACAGCGACCGCGACCGCTGGTTCACGCCGGAACAGGCGCGCGAATACGGCATCGTCGACGAGATCGCGGCCGGCTTCGCCCAGATCGCACCCTTCACCAACGCACACCGAGCGGGGTTGTGACCATGTCCCAGTACACGATTCCGCATGTCATCGAACGCACCCCGAACGGCGAGCGCTCCTTCGACGTGTTCAGCCGGCTGCTCAACGACCGAATCATCTTCTTGGGCACCGAGATCGACGACGGCGTCGCGAATGTCGTGATGGCGCAACTGCTGCACCTCGAGTCGGAGTCGCCCGATCGCGAGATCAGCCTGTACATCAACTCGCCGGGCGGCTCGAACACGGCGATGCTGGCCATCTACGACACCATGCAGTTCATGCGGACGCCGGTGGAGACCTACGCCATGGGTCAGGCGGTCTCGGCGGCCGCGGTGCTGCTGTCGGCGGGCACGCCCGGGCGGCGCTATGTGCTCAACCACTCCCGGGTGCTGCTGCATCAGCCGTCGGCGCAGGGGCAGGGCACCATCTCGGACCTGGCCTTGCAGGCGGCGGAGGTGATGCGGATTCGCGCGCAGACCGAGGCCATCCTCAGCAAGCACACCGGTCAGAGCGTCGAACAGCTGCGCAAGGACACCGCACGGGATCGGGTGTTCACCGCACAGGAGGCCGTGGAGTACGGCCTGGCCGACGAGCTGATCTTCACCCGCGATCGCTGACGGCTAGGCCGCCAGCAGTTGGACGTGCGCCTCGGCGATCGGGCGGCGGCGCAGCTGCCGCAGTGCGCCCAGTCGCCGAGCGCCGCGGAACAGCAGCGACTCGACCGGCATGCCCAGCGCGTCGCAGATCGAGTGCAGCATCTCCGAGGACGCTTCCTTGCGTCCGCGTTCGATCTCGGACAGGTACTGCTTGGACATGCCGACCGCGTCCGCGACCTCGGCCAGCGTGCGGTCCTGATCCCGGCGCTCGTCGCGCAGCACCTCGCCGTAGACGGAACGCAGCAGCGGTGAGACCGTCGCGACCTCGCGCGGTGCGGGTGTCTCGACCCGGTTCCGGCGCGGCTCGCTACGACGGTGCGCATCGAGATCGACTACGACGCCATCCTCTTCTGCTGCCATATCGACGAGTCTTACACCTCGCGGAACCGATCCGGTCCATGTTCGCCCACGGCAGACAACTACGCCGCGACCAGGGTCAGCCGGGCGGCGCAGGCGCGCAGCAGGTCGAGCAGGGCCGGGTCGTGGACGGCGATGCGACCGGTGGTGCCGATCGCGGCCAGCGCGCCGACCAGCGCACCGTCGTCGGCGTGCACCGGCACGGCGAGGGCGCTGCGGCCGACGCGGCATTCGTCGACCTCGGTGGCCACGTTGGTGGTGGCGACCCGGCGGAGTTCCTCGGTGAGCAGGGCGGCGGAGGTGATGGTTGTCGCGGTGACTCTGCGCAGCGGTCCGCCTGCGAGTTCCGGGTGCGCGGCGAGCAGGAGTTTGCCGATCGCCGAGGCATGCAGGTGCGTGCCGAGGAGGTGTTCGCCGCCGAGTTCGTGGTCGGGGTCCTTGTCTATCAACCGAACTCGATTGCCGGTGAACGCGGCCAGGTGGATGCCGAAGCGGATTTGTGCGCGCAGTTCGTCGAGCACATGGCGGTTGTCCGCAGGCGGCGGTGCGGCACCGGCGAGTTCGCGGGTGCGGCGGCCGAGGGCGAAGCCGGACAGGTCCTCGATGCGCACCAGGTAGCCGTCGGCGACGAGCAGGTTCAGCAGCCGGTAGGCGGTCGCGGGCGGGATACCGGTATGCGCGGCAATGCTTTTGGCGGTGGCGCCGGAGCCGAGCCGGGCCACCGCCTCGAGCAGGGCCAGTGCCTTCTGCACGGCGCGCGGTTCGTGGCCGCTCGGCGCGCCCTGGCGGTGCTGGGTGGTCATGGCCCGCTGGCGTCGGTGTGCCGCGCGCCGACCAGGGCGATGGTGCCGCGCGCGTTGACGGCGAACACCCCGGCGCCGGGTAGGACATCGGCCGATTCGGGACTGTCGAAAACTCCTATGGTGGTGAGGGTTCGAGGGTGAGCGACGCGTAAGTACCGGTGCCACAACAGGCTTGCCGCGGCCACCGAGACCGCGGTCGCGGCAAAGGCGAGAATGCTGCCCGGAGTGCCGAATACGAGCAGGGCACCGAACATCGCGGCGATCGCGGTGCCGCCGATCCGGGCGAAATAGGTATCCAGCGGACGTATTTCATGGATTCGCCGCAAGAACCGCACCGATGCGACCGCCACCAGCAGATAGGCGGCGGCGATCGCGGTGCGGACGATCATTTTCGCTTCGTTCGGCACACCATCGAGCGCGACGAACACCATGTCGCCCGCGGCCACGGCGAGCACGATCGCCGCGAGCGCGACCTGCGGGGTGCGCAGGCGCCGGTTCACCCGGGTGAACACGCGTGGCAGCACGCCTTCCAGGCTCATCGAATAGACCAGCCGGGACGCGGCATTCGACGACGCCATCGAGGACGCCAGCCACGAGCAGGTGAGCCCGATATCGAGCACGATGACCACGAGCGGACTCACCCCGGTCGCCGTGCCGTGCAGATAGGCGTTGACCAGAACACCGGCCCGCCCGGACCACGCCGCCCAGGCGGCGAAGATGAACAGCGCGCCGCACAGCACCGGGGTGAACAGGACGGTCCGCGGCACCGTCACCAGCGGCCGCCGGGTCTCGGGCGCGAAGAACGTGGCGCTCTCGAAACCGGCCAGCGCGAACAGCGCCGACAGGGCCACGAGCAGCACGCCGGGTCCGTCGGTACTCGGCGCGGTGATCGGTACCTCGCCCGGTGTGCCGGACAGCAGCATCAATCCGGCGATGAAGGTCAGCGAGCACGCCTCGACCGCGAGGATCACCACCGCGGCGAACCGCACACCGCGCACGAGCGCGCCACCGATGGCCGCCGCGATCGCCAGATAGACGGCCGCAACGCGCCACCCGTGCAGGTGGACGCCGAGCTGTGCCGCGACCGCGATCGCCGACTGCCCGCCGAAATACATGGTCAGCGCCGCACTCCCGAGGTATTTCACCAGCATGCCGACGCCGCAGGTCAGTGCCGCCCGGGTACCCAACCCCTGGAACACGAACGTGTACAGACCTCCGGACGCGGCCAGCCGCCGGGCGAATTGCGCGACGCAGCCGGCGATCAGCGTGGTCACCACCGTCGCGACGACGATCGTGATCAGCCCCGGCAGCAACGTCTCGTGGCTCAGCATGGTGACCGGCAGCAGCACCATCGACGCGGCTGGCGCCGTCGTCGCGACCGACTGACCGAGCAGCTCGGCGCCGGACAGCTGCCTGCGCCCCAGGGCGCGCAGCGGCGAGACCGCCGGGCGCTCCGGCTCACCCGCCGAAAAGGACCGCGCGACGGCGTCGGCCAGAGCAGTCATCAGCCACACCTCCACACGCACACCTTGTGCGGTGAGGCTATCGGCGGCGCGTTTCGCGGATATTGCGACAGCGCTTCGGTTGTCCGTCGGCGAGTGGGAAATATCGGCGACGCCGCTCCCACTCGGCGATCGGTGAATCGTTGCCTCGCCGTAGCGGCCGCGACTCGTGTCCGTCCGACGATTTTCCCAGCACGGACATCTCGGCGGATGGAGCTCGAATTGACTGTCACCAGGCGATCTTTGATACAGGGCCTCGGCGTGACCGGTGGCGCGGGACTGGCCTACGGCGCGCTCTCGACGCTCGGCTTGGCACCGGCGCTGGCCGAAGCGCCGCGGCGGTTCGATCCGCCCGCGATGGGGGATCTGATCGGGCGGGCGTCCGGCAAGAGCTCGGTGGTCGTCCTCGGCGGCGGACCGGCGGGGCTGTGCGCGGCCTATGAACTGCGTAAGGCCGGCTACGACGTCACGGTGCTGGAGGCCAGGCAGCGGCCGGGCGGCCGGGTGTGGTCGATCCGCAACGGGACCAGCGAGACCGACCTCAACGGCGAAACCCAGCACTGCACGTTCTCCGACGGGCACTTCTTCAACCTCGGCGCCACCCGCATCCCGCAGGGTCACATCACCCTGGATTACTGCCGCGAATTGGACGTCCCCATCCAGCCTTTCGGCAATCAGAACGCGAATACATTGGTGCAGTACAAGAGTGATACGGCGTTGTCCGGTCAGTCGGTCCAGTATCGGACGGCGAAGGCCGACGTGTACGGGTACCTGGCGGAGTTGTTGCAGAAGGCGGCGTCCCGGGGAGCGCTCGACGACGTGCTGTCGACGGCGGACAAGGAGGCGCTGTCGTCATTCCTGCGCGACTTCGGCGATCTGTCCAGCGACGGACGCTACCTCGGATCTCCGCGCCGCGGGTACGATTCCGAGCCCGGCGCCGGATTGAACTTCGGCGCGCCGCGGCAGCCGTACCCGATGTCGGACGTGATCCGCGGCGGTCTCGGCCGCAACTTCAGCTTCGAGTTCGACTACGACCAGGCCATGATGATGATGACCCCGATCGGCGGGATGGATCGCATCTACTACGCCTTCCAGCGCAAGATCGGGATGGACCGGATCAAGTTCGGGGCCGAGGCGACCGCGCTGCACAATACGACCGACGGGGTGCGGGTCGAGTTCACCCAGGGCGGCCGGAAGCAGGCCGTGGACGCGGATTACTGCGTGTGCGCGCTGCCGCCGAATCTGGTCGGCCGGCTCGCCAACAACCTTCCCGCGGAGGTGCTTTCGGCGCTCAAGGCGGCGGTGCCGGTGTCCTCCGGCAAGCTCGGCATCGAGTACTCGCGCCGGTGGTGGGAGCTGGAGGACCGGATCTACGGCGGCGCCAGCAACACCGACAAGGACATCGCGCAGATCATGTTCCCCTACGACCATTTCAACTCCGATCGCGGCGTGGTGGTCGGCTACTACAACACCGGCAAGCGGCATCAGGCGTTCGAATCGCTCACGCACAAGCAGCGTTTGGCCAAGGCGGTCGCCGAGGGCAAGACAATTCACGGCGAGAAGTACGGGCGCGACATCAGCTCGTCGTTCTCCGGCAGCTGGCGGCGGACCAAGTATTCCGAGGGCGCGTGGGTCGGCTGGTCCGGCAGCGACGCGCACGGCGGTGTCGCGACCCCCGAGTACACCAAGCTGCTCGCGCCGGTCCAGCGCATCTACTTCGCCGGGGATCACCTGTCCAACGCGATCGCCTGGCAGCACGGCGCTTTCACCTCCGCTCGCGACGTGGTGACCGCGTTGCACACCCGCGTCGCCGCCAGCTGACCTCACCCAAGGAGTATCGAATGACCCGACCGTATGCCGCTGCCGCGCTCATCGCCGCCGCGCTCGCACTCACCGCCTGCTCCGCCGACACCGAGAAGGCGACGACGGAGACGTTGAGCACCAAGCCCGTTCTCGAAGCAGGACAGGCGAATCCGATGATCGCGCAGGGAGTGGTGATCGCCAACGGAGCGGCGCTCTACAAGACCAGTGGTATCGGACCCTCCGTGACCAACAAGGCAGCACGCGAGGGCAGCCCCGAGTTCTATATCGACCCAACGCTGTTCGCCGGTGGAGTGTTGCCTGCGGGCGTCACCCTCACGGAAGCGCAAGGCATGGCGGTGCTTTCGCGGATCAAGGAGAACCTGGAGGCGCAGGGCCTGGCCCTGGACAACGTGACGACCATGCGGGTGTTCCTGGACAACGCGCCGGGCGCCGACCGCGCGGACTATGCCGGCTGGAATCGGGCCTACCGCCAGTACTTCGCCAACACCAACCTGGATAGCGGCGATACCGAACTCGTGCCGCTCGGCACGGCGGCGCCCGCGGCTCCGGTGATCCGCAATGCCGCACGACCGACCCGCTTCGCGCTGGAGGTCGCCAGTCTTCCGGTCGCAGGCTGGCTGGTGGAGGTCGAGGTAGACGCCGTGTATCCGGCGAAGGGGACGGCGTCCTGACTCAGGCGCCGTTGCCGCCGATGTACTCGATGCCGGTGATGATGTCCGGGTCGATCACGATCAGCTGATTGTCCGGTCCGGCCTCGGACCGCAGGTGGACCCGGTAGTGCGCGAGCTCCTGCTGGTCGGTGACGGTGTCGGCGATGCCGGTGATGATCACGCACCGGCCGAGGCTGGTGTGATGATCGATGGTGTCGACCTCGTAGGCGACGACCTGGCGGTGCAGCGTGCGGATCATCGCCGGGTCGGCGGCGATCACGATGCAGCCGTCCACGACGGTGTGCCGGACCGGGCGGATCGTGGGTAAAGCATGCCGCGAGAACGCGATACGGCCGAATCGGACGGTGTGCAGCAGGTCCAGGGAATCCTCTACCGACAGCTCACGCGTCTCGCTTGCGCGGTGGGCGGGCATGTCCCCATTGTCCCACCTGTCGCGGATCGGTTTCGGGGCATGGACGCCGATGGCGAAAATTGCACAGGTATCCGTAAAATTAGGCAACGCCGTGGAGTCCCGAAGCGTGGCCGGGGGTGGCGTCGAGCCATGTTTCGATTGAGGAGGACCACATGCCATATTCTGCTCGGCTCGGCTACACCGGCAGCTCCACCCGCGTCCGCCTCCCGCACCGAGCCGCCGACCTGCCCGATGAATCGCCCGGTAGCAGCACGGAATTCGCGGATGCCAGTGATCGTCTGGTCCGGCACCTGTTCGACGTGGGCCTGCAACTGCACCACGTGCTCGACGACCTGGACCCCACCACGCAACCCCAGGTCCGCGAGACCATCACCGCCCTGGTCGATGATCTCGACATGCTGATTCGTGACACTGGCCTGGCCATGCTCGCCCTCGCCAGCGAACGCCAACGCCCCACATCCGCCGACGGGCAGATCCCCCGCGCGCGTCTCCGCCGCCGCTGAGTTTGCCGACTTGACGCACGGCGGGTCAGATCGCGGCGTCCGGTGGGTGGGATCACTGGTCGACCGAGGTTCGGGCGGGGTGTTAGGACAGGCGATGTGAATCCGATTGGGCCGCTCGGGGCCGCTGACGAAGGCTTCAACCATCAGATCGTCGATACCGTTGCGACGGTCGGCACGAGTGACTTGGCGTGGACCGAGAAGGTGTGCGCGATGGCGTGTGCGCCGGATGGGTCGGTGCAGCTGGGGTTCGGGTTGGGGCAGTACAAGAATCGCAACGTGCTCGACGGGTACGCGGGGGTTTCGCGGGGCGTCGAGCAGGTGACGGTGCGGGGGAGCCGGACGCTGATGCCCACGCCGGAAGCGTTGTCGGTGGGGCCGATTCAGTACGAGATCGTGGAACCGCTACAGAAGATTCGGTTCAGCCTGGCGGAAAACGATTGTCAGCCGGTAGCTTTCGAGTGGACCTTCGAGGCGGCATTGCCCGCGCAGCTCGAGGACCGCACGCACATGCGGCGTGGCTATCGGGTGATGTCGGATCTGGTGCGCTATCACCAAATCGGCACTGCCGCAGGGTGGGTCAGCATCGACGGGGTGCGGACCACGTTCGAGGACTGGGTGTCGACCAGGGATCACTCGTGGGGCGTGCGCTACGACGTCGGGGTGCCACTCGGTGATGTGGAGTCGATGGAGCTGCCGCCGGAGGTATCGTTCCGGATGATCTGGGCGCCGATCCTGATGACTCGGTCGGACGGGTCCCGGTACGGACTGCACCTGCATTGCCAAATCGTGCGAATGGACGGGTTTTTCAGCAAAACGGTGATGGGTGGGATCGAGCACACGGACGGGCGGTTCGAGAAGTGGAAGGACCTGGTGCCCGACCTGTCCTTCGACCCGGACAACCGGCGACTGCGCGGCGGTGAGATCCTCGCGACGTCCGAGGACGGCACCGAGCGGGTGCTGAAGCTGGAAGCCGTGTCGGACACCGGGTTTCACCTCGGCGCCGGTCTCTACTTCGGCTTCGAAGGCCGGCATCACGGTTCCTGGCTCGGCCCCGGACTGCACGTAGACGGCGAGCGGATCGAGGACTGCTCCACCTACGAATCCGCCCGCCGCTTACATCAGATCCGCGACACCGTGGTCCGGGTAACCGATTCCACGGGTGCGACCGGAGTCGGCAACTGCCAGCCGATCATCACCGGTGGTGACGAAGCCCTTGGGCTGACCAAGGAGTCGTCGTTCATGTGAACGGCTGAGTGCTCAGTTCCGGCCCGTTGAGTTACCAACGCTTGTGCTACGCGCCCTTTCCGGAAACCCACTGCAGGCCGCTTGTTTTCGTGTTGAACTGGATGTCATCGCTGAATGACACAGTCACGGTGCCTTTTCCGGGCTTTGTCCATTTGAGCTGCTTATCGTCGGCATCCGTGTCCGCCTCGACCTTGACCATTGCTTG
The DNA here is from genome assembly GCF_008704205.1 of Nocardia colli. GTDB lineage: Bacteria > Actinomycetota > Actinomycetes > Mycobacteriales > Mycobacteriaceae > Nocardia > Nocardia colli. The sequence goes on from NZ_VXLC01000004.1 coordinate 818,355, forward strand.
CTGCGCTGACCCGTCGCAGGTCGACTTGTCCACCTTCGCCGTGCCAGTGCCGGTGACGCCCTTCTCCCCGTCTTCTGCGACTACCACGCTGAGCATCGTGTGCTTCGAGTTTTCGGCGCAGGTGTAGCCGACGAGGACGGTCATGGTCGTGCCATTCGAATCGACAGCGACGCCGCTGACCGACAGGGCCTCTCCTTCTCCCGCCGACGCGATACCACCCAAACCGATCTGCATCGCCGCGGCAACCGCCATCGCGCTGCCGACCAGGACCTTTGATGTGCGCATAGAAACGCTACCTCCCATTGCTGTTTCGGCGACGCCGGTGGCCGAGCCAAGAGCTCCCTGTGCGTCATGGATTCTCGGCAGAAGCTGCCGGCTGAAACGTGTGAAGCAGGCTCTGGGCAATGCTCATGCGAAATTTCGAACAGCGTCCATCGCATTGTCCGGGGCCCGATCGCAGGGCGTTATCGCGGCTGCGAGGGCAGGCTGTGCGCGGCGGCCGCATGCCTGAACGTCGGAACTCGATGAATCGCGCAAAGGTTAGCGCACGCCGTGAGGCTCGGCAAAATGCCAGGTCAGGGGCGATTTATGGGAGTTCGCGCAATGATCGGAAATGACCGAAAATTACACCCATCCAGAACTGTCCTGGCAACGAATAGGTTAGTGAAGCTCGAATTGTTCGCCGACCGATCGCGGTCTGAACCGGACGTCGCCGCTACGCCGTCGGCCGCGGTCCGGCCAGCGCGGCGCGGATCTCGGCGAGACTCGGATTCACCAGTTCGTGCCCGTTCGCGATCACCGTGGGTGTGACCTCGTCCCCGCCGGTGATTGCCCGCACCTCGGCCGCCGCCTTCGGATCGCGGATGTCGACCCGGCGGAACGGAATGCGCGCCAGCCGCAGTCGTGCGCCGAGCCGCAGACAGAACGGACAGCCCCAACGCCAGTAGACGGTGATCGGATCGGCCGCGGCGGAATTCGTCATCCATCGAGCGTATACCCGCTTTTTCGCCCGTGTCAGCGCCATGTCAGCGCGCCCGGCGATTCTCTGTTCATGCCGAGACGCCACCGGGGCGCCGCCGCTGACAAGGAGAACGACATGAGCACCGACTCGCTGAAGCTGTTCCGCCCGACCACCGTCACCCTCGCCGCGGTCGCGCAATTCCTAGTGGCCGGCGCGTTCCTGAGCACCCCCGCCATCCGGGCCCGGTTCGGGGCCGAATCACAGGCGGCGGCGGTCGCCGATATCGAGCGGCAGGGCCACGACGGACAGGTGCTGGTGGACACCGGCATTCGCTTCGACGCCAGCGGGTTCGAGTCGGCGATCCCGGGATCGGTGGCCGCGGCGCTGGCTGCGCTCGCGGTGCTGAACCTGTCGGGCAGCCGGGTCGGGCGGATCGCGTCGCTGGTCTTCGCGCCGATCGTGATCGCGGGCAACTACGCGATCATGGCCAGCAACAAGGGGGCCGCGCAGGCCGTCGCGAAGGTCTTCGAGAAGACCGGTAAGGACAGCGTGCGCGACATCGACATCCAGTCGTTCCTGGATGCGGCCGAATCGGTGTATCCGAGCTGGTTGCCGTCGCTGGCCAAGGGGCGGTCGGCGACCATCACCGTCGGTTCGGCGTTGGTCGTGCTGCTCCTGTCGCTCGGTTCTGCGCGGGCCTACTTCCGCAAGGCCGCCTGAAGCGCATGGGTGCGCAGGAATTCCGTTGCGGCGGCAGGGGTCAGCGTGGCGGTGGTGTCGAAGACCGCGGCGAAGCGTCCGGACCGAGCAGCTCGCGGGCACGCTCGGCCGGCGCGAGGAGGTTGTCGTAACCGCGACGATCCTCCGCGCCGAGCAGAGCGGCGGCGACACCGACGAGTCGGGCCGCCGTGGCCGGATCGCCAACATGCACAGCGAGTGCGGCGTGCAGGTGCGCCTGCCCGGCCAGGTCCTCGGCTTGAGCACCGTCGAGATCGGCAGTGCCGAGCGTGCGGCGGGCCGCGATCGGATCGCCGTCCTGTATCGCGATGATTGCCCGGAAGACCGTGCACCACAGTCGGACTCGTGCGCCGGATGGGGTGTGCGCGAGTCCGGTCTCGATGCGGTCCAGTTCGCGCCGCGCCGCCGTCCGATCGCCTTGGCGCAGCAGGAGTTCGGCGGCGGCGAGCTGAACGTAGGTCACGGTGCGGGGCTCGCCGGCCTGGTCGGCGTGCTGTCGAGCGCGGGTCAAAGCGCCTTGGGCGCGGTCGAGTTCGCCGAGCCGGGCCAATGCCGTGGCCAGCTCCGCTCCCGCCGCCGCGGCGTCACCCGCGCTGCCGAGCTGCTCGATCGCCTCGGCGGCGCGGCCGAGTCCGGATACCGCCGCGCGCAGTTCTCCTCGACGGAGTTGGTAGTCGGCGATCGCGCGCAGCGTGGTCGACAGCCCGAAGCGATCGCCTGCGGCCTCGAATTCCGTTCTGGCCTCGGCCAATCGAGTATCGTCCGCGGCGGAGAGCAGCAGCGCCATGCCGCGTTCCCAGCCGGTGAGACCGGTGTGTGACGACCAGGCGGTGAGGTCGCGGTTCTCCAGAAATGCCGGGGCGACGAGCAATAACGTCCGGCCGGGCGAATTCGGTTCGCCGAGTTCGAGTCCGAGGTCCACCGTGCGGCCTGCGCTCGTCCCGGTCTCGTAGCGCAGTAGTTCGTCGAGAACCGTGCGCAGTACTCGCAGACTCTCGGAGGGTGCGCCGGGAATGTTCAGCACCTCTCGCGTCCAGCGCAGCCGCTCCGTGTGGATGCCGCGCAGTGTCCAGTACCAGAACAGGGCGGCGATAAATCGGAGCCCGAGATCTGGGTCGGCGGTGTCGACCGCGAATCGCAGTGCGGCCGAGAGGTTGTCGCGTTCGGCGTCGAGACGGGCGAGCGCGGTGAGCTGGTCCGCGGTGCGCAACTCCGCCTCGGCGGTTTCGGCGAGACGCAGGAAATAATGCGCGTGCTCAACACGAACTGCCTGCTCGTGGCCGGACTCCGCCAACCGCTCCAGCGCATAGGACCGGATCGTCTCCAACATCCGATACCGCTCGCCTTGGCGCTCGACCAGCGACTTGTCCACCAGATCGGTAAGTGTGTCCGGGTCGGCCGGATGCTGCAGGGCCAGCTGCGCTGCCGGGGATGCGTCGCGGAGCCGATCCGATCCAGAGTCGATCGCTTTGCCGGTATCGCGCACAGCGGCGAGTCCGGTATCGGTTACGGCATCGAGCGTCGCGCCCGCGGGACAGGCCGCGAGCCACATCGCCAGTGCGCGTTCGGATTCCGACAGCGGTGACCAGCTCCATTCGATGACCGCGCGCAACGTGCGATGCCTGGCGTCGGCGGTTCGGCTGCCGCGACCGAGCAAGGCGAACCGATCGTCCAGCTTGGCGGCGATCTGGGCGACGGAGAACGTGCGCAGCCGGGCCGCCGCCAATTCGATGGCCAGGGGCAGGCCGTCGAGCCTGCGGCAGATCTCGATCACGTCGGCGGTGTTGTCCGCGGTGAGGGCGAAGCCGGGGTGCACCGCGGTCGCGCGTTCGACGAAAAGCTCTACCGCAGGGAATGTTTCGGGCGCGTCGGCGGTATCGACCGGCCAGGGGAGCGGACCGACCTGGTGCAGATGTTCGCCGTCGATCAGCAATGGTTCGCGACTCGTGGCGAGGATGTGCAACTCGGGGCACGCACCGAGCAGTCGATCCGCGAGATCCGCGACCGCGTCGACCAGGTGCTCACAGTTGTCCAGGACCAGCACCACCTGCTGCTGCGCGAAGAACTCCGCCAACCGGTCCACCGGGTCGCCGCTCGGTTGCTCCAGCAGGCCGACTTCCCGGACGCCGATCGTGGTGAGCACCGCGGAACCGACCTGGCCCGGGTCGGTGACCGCCGCGAGTTCGACCAGCCAGACGGTTCCGGGCACCCGCTCGGCCACCTCGATCGCGAGCCGGGTCTTCCCCGCGCCGCCGGGTCCGACCAGGGTGATCAGCCGGACGGTCGCCAGACGTCCGGCCAACTCGGCCACGTCGTCCGCGCGACCGACGAAGCTCGTCACTCGAGCGCGCAGGTTCGTCCGAGGCCGCGGTCGCTGCGGTTCCTGGCGCAGGATCGCCAGGTGCAGCTCGGCCAGTTCGAGCGATGGGTCGACACCCAATTCGTCGCCGAGCCGCTCCTTGACCCGCTCGTACGCGTCGAGTGCATCGACCTGTCGACCCGCCGCATACAACGCGCGAATCAGCAAGCCCTGCAACGGTTCTGCCAGTGGATGCGTGTCGGCCAGTGCGCGTACCTCGTCCAGCACGTCATGGCCCGCGGCGACTTCCAGCCCGAGGCGTTGCTCGTTCGCCGCCATCCGCAGCTCGTCCCACCGCACCGCGGCGTCGGCCGCGAAGCGCATCTCGCGCAGGTCGCTCAGCGCGGGACCTCGCCACAACGACTCGGCCTCGCGCAATGTCGCCAGATCGCCCGACTCCCGCCCCGCCGCCGCCAGCCGTTCGAACCGGATGAAATCCACATCCACGGGATCGATGAGCAGGCGATATCCGAGTGCGCGCCCCCTCCACCCGCTCCGCCCCGATCGCCCGCCGCGCCCGCGACACCAGCGCTTGCAGCGCATTGCCGCCCTTCGCCGGCGGCTGCTCCGCCCAAATCGCGTCGATCAACGTGTCCACCGAAACCACCCGCCCCGCCTCCATGGCAAGCCGAGCCAGCAACGCCCGCACCCGAACCCCCGGAATCTCGACCGGCAGCCCGTCTGCCCCCCGCACCTCGAACGTTCCCAAAAGCAACACACGCACGCGCTACAGCCTGCCGCACGGTTTTGCCGGCCACGCCGCCCGCCCGCGTGCGTCTGTCGAAAGATGTGGGCCGGCGCGGAAAATCGGTCGATTTGGGCGGGCGACGCCTCTACGGTCAGGGCGTGATCGACCGACCTCTGGACAACGCGCAGGCGACCGAAATCCTCCGTCCGGTGTGGCCGGATGTGGTCGTGATCGACCTCCGGGTTCGCACGGGCGGGCAGTTGAGTTCGGTCTACGAGGTGCGGTGCGCGGAGCCCGCGACGTCGGTGATCGTGAAGGTGTATGCCGAGCAGTGGCGGTGGAAGCAGGCCAAAGAGGTCTTCGTCTACCGCCTGTTGCGGGCACACGAGGTCGGTCCGGTGCCGGAGATCCTGCGGGTCGAGCCGGACACCGGTGTGCTCGGCTGCGCGTTCACCGTGCTGACCATGCTGCCCGGCCAGCCGCTGTCGCAGGTCAGCGCGTACTTCGACGATGCGCAGCTCGCCCATGTGTACCGGCAGGTGGGCGCGACCCTGTCGGCGATCCATCGGATCGAGCAGAGTTCCTATGGTTATCTGACGACTCGAATCCTCGATCCGGAGCCGGACAACACCGCCTATATGACGCGTCAGTTCACCAAGAAGCTCAACGAATTCGCGGAGCTCGGTGGTGACTCCGCATTGCACGCTGGTATCCACGCATACGTCGCGAACCGGGTCGGATTGTTCCGTCGATGCACAGTTCCGGTGTTGTGCCACAACGACTTACACGAAGGAAACGTGCTCGTCGGACAGGTCGCAGGCCATTGGACGATGACCGGATTCATCGATGTGGAGAATGCCCTTGCCGGTGACCCACTCCTGGACCTGGCCAAGACCGACTATTACTCCGTGCACGGTAATCCCGTAAAACGGGCAGCAGTCATCGACGGTTATGGCGAGCTTCCCGAGGACTGGTCTGCGACCTCCGCGCTGTATCGCCTCTATCACGCACTCGAACTCTGGGATTGGTTCGCTTCCATCGGTGACAAAGCGCCGTTGCCCGGCATCGCCGACGACATCCGCCAGATGATCTGAAACATTCGGCGGTTTGTGTCACACGGATCCGCCCGGCGAGTGAGGATGCAAGGTATCTCGCCGGTGCGTGGTGCTCCGGCGCCCAGGACTAGGACCGAATTCATGACGGACAGAACCATCTGGATGCGAGTCGGGGTTGTTGCGGGAATGGTGGGAGCCGCGGCGGTGTGTGCCATGCCGGGCGCGGGCGCCACGGTGACGCAGGTCGGTATGTCGCCGGGGATCAATTTCGGGTCGGCGACCAATTACGGAACTGGTTGTACCTATCAGGCGAAGGCGAAGCTGACCGATGTGGTGCAGCCGGTTGTGTTCTACGACAACGGGATTCCGTTCGCGGTGGTGAAACCGTCCGGCGGTGTCGCGCTGGTGGATTGGGTGCCCGCGACGCAAGGGTTGCACACGATCAGCGCGGTGCAGGCGCCCGATGACAGCGTGGTCGCGAGCGTGGACCTGCGGGTCGGCAACGGCGTGCACCTGGGATACGGCTGCAACGTCTTCGGCGGCTGAGCGGGCTCAGTCCGGGTCGACCAGATGTCGCAGGTAGCGGTCCGGTTCGGCGAGGAAGTCCCTGGTCAGCCGGACCGGCAGCGCCTCGTCGTAGGTGACCTCGCCGATGTCGCCGTCCTCGGCGATCTCGTAGATGGTCGCGCCGGGCAGCGCGAGCAGGATCGGGGAGTGGGTCGCCACCACGAACTGGCAGCCCCGCGCGGTCAGGTCGGCCAGCAGCGCCAGCACGGTCATGCAGCCGCGGGGTGACAGGGCCGCTTCGGGCTCGTCCAGCAGGTACAGCCCGTTCGGGTAGAAGCGCAGCCGCATCAGGTCCATGAACGATTCGCCATGCGAGCGTTCGTGTGGCGACACCCCGCCGAACACCGCCAGTTGATCCGGTCCGAGGGCCTCTGTCGCGGTAGCGACGTTGTAGTACGGCCACCGCCAGCGCCTCCACGAGAGTGGACTTCCCACTGCCGTTCTCGCCGACCAGGAAGGTGACCCCCGGCGCCAGCGCGAGGCCGCCGGCCCGCGAGAGCTGGGTCACGGCCGGCAGGCAGAACGGATATTCGTCCATGTCAACGGCATCCGACTCGAGCCGCAGCTCGCGCAGGAATCCGGGTCGGTCGACGTGGTTGCGCACACCTCATCGTAGGAGCGAACAGGACAGTCGGAATTGCCTGGTCAGAATTTGTTTCGCCGAGTGGTGGGGGCGGCGGAGCGGGGCTACCATCACCCCATTCAGCGCCCCGTGAGGAGGGCAGTGATGTCGGACATTCCGCTCGTCGCCAGGGGGACGGTCATGATCAAGGTCGAGCTCGACATCCATTCCGACCAGCCCAATCCGAAGTGGCTACTGGCGCCGGGGGACGAGGCGCAGCTACACGGCTTGATCGCCGCGGCACCGCGGGCGAACCCGAGTGACGGCGAAAACGACAGTGCCTACCGGGGTTTCGTCGCGCAGCTGTCGGACGAGGAGACCGTGCGGGTGCAGCGCGGGGTCATCGAGATCGCGCGCGGCGCGGAGCGGACGTATCGCACCGATGGTGATCGCGCGGTCGAGCGGTGGTTGCTGGCGACCGGACGCTCGACGCTCGCGCCGTGCGACTACCAGACTGTTGTTGCGGCGCTGTGGGATTGACCCACTGCGGGATTGACGCGCCGGGCTTGCCCCGCGCGTAGCGCTGACGAGTTCATACCGGCGACTTCGCTGCCACACTCTTGACGCATTGAACAACTTGACGCAATATGTTCAACATGAGCAGTGCGGCGCAGGACGCTCCCCGGGTCGAGGCCTCGATCGAGCTGGTCCTCGGTGCGGCGGAATGCGTTCGGCGCTACGGGGTCAACGGGTTTCGGCTGACCGAGGTCGCCAAGATCGCGGGGGTGTCCCGCGGGACGGTGTACAACGGCTTCGGCGACAAGGAAACCGCGATCAACGCCGGGCTGGCCTACCTGTGCAACGCCTTCATCGACGCGCTGGCGGCGGTGGTCCGTCCGCTGCCGACACTGCGCGAGCAGATCGGTGAGGCGGCGGCGATGATCTACGACCACGTCAAGACGCCGCAGACCTTCTCGCCCGCGCTGCGCACCGAGAGCATCATCGCCACGCTGCTCGAACACTACGGTGGCAATCTGTGCCACAGCTGGGCGGCGTTCTGGGCGACGCTGGTCATCGAGGCGCAGGACCGCGGCGAGATCGACCGCGGGCTGGAGCCGCTGCACGCGGGCGACTGGATCGTCCGGGTGCTGCTCAGCCTGGAGATCCTGCCGTTCGTGGTGGCCGATTTCGCCGGCCCGGACGACGTGCGGGCGCGCACCGGCGACTTCTTGCTCAACGGTCTCGCGCCCCGCAATACCTAGAGAGTGCACACAACATGGCAAGTGACGACTTCGAGGTCGCGATCATCGGTGCCGGTCCTGGCGGCATCACCGCGGCCTATCACCTATTACGTTCCGGGATAACGAATTTCGTTATTCTGGACCGGGCGGGCGAGTTCGGCGGCAGCTGGCGCGACAATGTATATCCCGGTCTCGCCGTCGATATTCCGACGCTGTTCTATCAATTCCCGTTCGCCCGCAAGGCCGATTGGTCGCGGCTGTTCCCCGAAGGCGCCGAGATCCAGCGGTACAACCAGCAGGTCGCGGAAGATCTCCACCTGTACAAGTACTTTCGGAGTAACTGCACGGTCGAACGCGAGGTGTGGGACGACCGAGATCAGGTCTGGGTGCTCGACATCGCCGGGGACGAGCCGGTCCGGGCGCGGTTCGTGATCAACGCGGTCGGCGGATACATCAACGCGAAATCGACCGACACGATTCCGGGAACCGGCGAATTCGGCGGGACGATACTGCGGCCGAATGCCTGGGATCCCGAATACTCCTGTCGCGGTAAACGAGTCGCCGTGATCGGCACCGGATCCAGTTCGGTGCAGATCGTCGCGGCGGTCCTCGACGAGGCCGAGCGGGTGGACGTCTATCAGCGCACGCCCTCGTGGATCCTGCCCAAGCCGGACTTCGCCTTTTCGCCACGCGCGCAACGGATTCTGGCGCTGCCGGGCGTGGCCGCGGCGATCAACGGAGCGGTGCTGGCGACTATGGAGCTCCCGCTGCAGCTGATCTGCAACGTGCTCCCGCTGCTGCCCCGCCGGCTACTGGCCGCGGCTCTCCCGCAGTACGACAAGATCTGGCGCGGCCTGTACCGAGTCCTGTTGCGGCGCAAGATCAGCGACGACGCCGATCGCAAGGCGCTGGTCCCGGGCTACGGCATCCTCGCCAAGCGTCCGGTGCTGTCGAGCAGCTTCTTCGCCGCCCTCGAATCGGACTCGGCGGCGCTGGTCGCGAACCCGATCGAACGAATCACCGCCGACGGCATTCGCACCGCCGACGGCACGGATCGCCCGTACGACCTCATCGTCCTGGCCACCGGCTATGAGCTGTTCACCGACCCGGAGACCTATCGTCCCGGAACGACGCTGGGCCCCAACGGGTTCGATCTCGCCGACGAGTACCGCAGCAACGGCCTGCGTAGCTACGGCGGCTCCGCCCACCCCGGCCTGCCCAACCGCTGGGCACTCGTCGCCCCCCAGGGCTTCGTCGGCGCCGCCTGGCACACCTTCGTCGATCTCACCGCGCGCCACGCGGTTCGGGTGATCACCGAGGCCAAGCGCCGGGAAGCCGCGGTCGCACAGGTCCGCACCGCGGCGTTCGCCCGCTGGGTCCGCAAGATGAACCGGCACGGCAAGGTGATCAGCACCTACACCGCCGACTGCAATCCCGGTCTGCGTACCTATTTCGTCAACTCGCAGGGCGAGGCGCTCTACTACCGACCGCAAACCATCAGCGGCGCACTGTGGTTCAGCCGGTTCTCGCCGATCGACGACTACTCCTTCACATCCCACAACTGAATCCATCGAGAATCGAGGGAACACTATGACCGCACTCGCCGGAAAAGTAGCGCTGGTGACCGGAGCCGCTCGCGGACAAGGACGTTCGCACGCGGTCCGGCTGGCCCGCGCGGGCGCCGACATCGTCGCCATCGACGTCTGCGCGCAGGCCGCGAAGTACAGCGGCTACCCGATGTCCGAGCCGGAGGATCTGGCCGAGACCGCCCGCCTGGTCGAGGCCGAGGGGCGCAAGATCCTGACCAAGCAGGTCGACGTGCGCGACCTGGCCGGCCAGCAGGAGGTGGTGGCCGAGATCGTCGCCACCTTCGGCCGGCTCGACATCGTGGTCGCCAATGCCGGCGTGTGCAGCTGGGGCCGGCTCTGGGAGATCTCGGCCGAACAGTTCCAGGAGGCCGTCGACGTGAACCTGGTCGGGGTGTGGAACACGATCAAGGCGGTGGTGCCCGCGATGATCGAGGCGGGCAACGGCGGATCCATCATCACCGTCAGCTCCGTGGCCGGCGTCAAGCCGCCGCCGGGCTGCGGCCATTACGCCGCAAGCAAATTCGGCGTCGTCGGCCTGACCAAGTCGCTCGCGGTCGAGCTCGGCGAGTACGGCATCCGGGCGAACACGGTGCTGCCCTACGGCACCAACACCCCGCTCGGCAACGACACGTCGATGTATTCGATGTTCGAGCAGCACCCGGCCTTCGTCTACAGCTTCCCGCCCAACCTGCTCAAGACCGACGCACTGGTGGAACCCGAGGAGATCTCCGAGGTCGTGGTGTGGCTGGCGGGGGACGCGTCGGGAGTCATCACCGGCGCCCAGATACCGGTGGACAAGGGTTACCTGGCCAGGTAACCCGGCATGACACATGTCATGCCGCAGTCGTGATGGTTGACAGATCTGCTCGCCCGCCGCTCTCCGTAGCGTCAATTCTCGTAGCGCACCGCTGAATACGCCGACGAGGAGCATCCGATGATCAGCACCGCATCCGACACCAGCAAGGTCGACCGGCCGGCCGAGTCGCCGGTCAAGCAGTACGCCTGGGTGGCGTCGATCGCCCGTGATATCGCCATACCGGTCGGCGCGTACTTCGTCCTGCACGCACTCGGTTACAGCGACTTCGCCGGGCTGCTCGCCGGCACCGTGGTCTCGGCGCTGATGGTGATCGGGCAGGCGATCCGGTCCCGGCGGCTGGAGCTGATGTCGGCGATCATCCTGGGCGGCTTCGTCTTCGGGCTGGTCGCGTCGCTGATCAGTGGTGACCCGCGGATGATGATCGTCAAGGATTCCGCGGCGACGGTGCTGATCGGTCTCGCGTTCCTGATCAGCGCGATGATCGGCAAGCCGCTGACCTACCTGGTGGCGCGCAAGGCGGTCAGCGCGGGCGGTCCGGCCCGGATCGCCGAGCTCGAGACGGCCTACCGCACCGATCCGGCGAAGCGCCGCGCGTTCACCGTGCTGACCGTGATGTGGGGCGCGGGCCTGGTGCTCGAGGCCGCGATCCGAATCGTGCTGGCCTACCAACTGCCGATCCACACCATGGCGTGGCTGTCGCCGGTGCTGATGATCGCCGTGGTCGGGCCGCTGATCGCGCTCAGCATCGTGGCCCGCAATCGGGGCCGTCGCGCCTGAGCAGTCGCGGTGCAGGCCCGGTCCGACGCGGACCGGGCCTTCCGCCTGTGCCCTCGGCCACTCGGGTCGCGCAGGTAGTGTCGGTTTCGTGGAGTTTGCTACCTAACGGAATGGAGAACGCAGTGCAGATCCAGATCAATACCGGAAGCGGCATCCACGGCGGCGAAGACCTGATGCGGTGGGCGGAGGCCGAGATCGCTTCGGTGCTCGACCGTTTCAGCGAACAGCTGACGCGGGTCGAGGCCCACCTGACCGACCAGAACGGCGACAAGGGCGGGCCGGAAGACAAGCAGTGCGTACTGGAGGCCCGGCCCGCCGGACAGCATCCGGTCGCGGCCACGCATCGCGGGGAAACGCTGGAAGAGGCGGTTCGCGGTGCGGCCGACAGCATGGCGCACCTGCTCGACAGCAAGTTCGGCCGGCTGCACCACGCCAAGGGCGGCGAGACGATCCGGCACATGGCCGCCCCGGAGTGATCAGGCCCCGGTAGTCGAGCCCGGCCGGACGATCATCAGCACGGTGACGACGACCCATAGCAGGTTGAAAATGCCGGTGTCCATGCCGAGCCGGCGGATCAGCGTCGGCGTCGTGCCGGGCAGGTCGGCGAGGATCTTGTGCTGGCCGGGCAGGATGAGCAGCGCGAGCACGCCGGCGGCGGCCGCGGTCAGGCCGATCGCGATGACGAGCCAGGTGTCGGTGAGCACGCCGAGGCTCAGTGCGGTGAGCGCGCCGAAGACCGGGACCAGAATCCCGAGGTAGGCGTAGACGCGGCAGATGCGATGCAGCGTGCTCAGCACGACCGGTTCGCTGCCGGGCTCGGCCAGGGTCCGGCGCGTGGTCGGCGGGAACATGCTCGCCGCGACCGTCACCGGGCCTACGGCGAGGATCACGGCCAGCACGTGGACCGAGAGCAGAAACTTCGTCACAGCGGCGAGGCTAGTGGTGAAACGACCGGTGTGGAACAGGCGAAACTGCCACACACCGGTCGATTCCGGCCAACCGCCTCGGCCTGGTGATCTGCCTCATATCCGCAGCTCACAGGTATTGGCTCGAATTCGGCAGCCACCTATCCTGGCGTCATGCATGTCGTGGCCGTGCTCGCGCTGGACAAGGTCATCCCGTCGGATCTGACCACACCCATCGATGTGTTCGGCGCGGCCAGGCTGCCCGACGGGCGGGCCGCCTACCGGGTGCGGGTCTGCGGCGTCACGCCGACGGTGGATGCCGGGGCGTTCACGTTGCAGCCCCCGTTCGACCTGACCGGGTTGGCCGACGCGGACACGATCATCGTGCCCGGCCGCGCCGATCTCACGCTGCCGGTGCCGGCGGAGGTCCTGGCCGCGCTGCGGCAGGCGGCCGCCCGCGGCACCCGCATCGCCTCGATCTGTGTCGGCGCGTTCATCCTCGCCGACACCGGCCTGCTGGACGGGTGCCGCGCGACCACGCACTGGGCCGCCGCCACCGAGTTCGCGGCCCGCTATCCGGCCATCGAGGTCGACCCGGACGTGCTCTACGTGGACAACGGGCAACTGCTCACCTCGGCGGGCGCCGCCGCGGGAATCGACCTGTGCCTGCACCTGATTCGCCGCGACCACGGTTCCGCCGTCGCGGCCGACGCCGCCCGGTTGTCCGTCGTGCCGCTGGAACGTGAAGGGGGACAGGCGCAATTCATCGTGCACGACCAGCCGCCGACCCCGCGCGGCTCGGTGCTGGAACCGGTAACCCGTTGGCTGCAAGACAATTTCGCCAAGGACCTGACCCTCGACGACATCGCCGCGCAGGCCGGGATGAGCACCCGCACGCTCAACCGCCGCTTCCGCGAACAGACCGGAACCACGCCGCTGCAATGGTTGTTGCGCGCCCGGATTCGGCAGGCGCAGTACCTGCTCGAATCCACCGCGCACCCGGTGGACCGGATCGCCGGACAGGTCGGTTTCGGTTCGCCCACCGCGTTCCGGGACCGGTTCAAGCGGGTCGTCGGCACCAGTCCGCACAGTTATCGCGCGGCCTTCCACGGGTCCGCTGTCGGCTGAAGCATGTCACGTCAAACCGGAGACACTTACTCCGTTTCTGGTTAGACTTCATCCGTCGAATTCCCGATCCACCATCAAGGCGAGGGACAGGTTAGTGATGACTGACAATGACGCAACACCCGCGATCGACCCGACGAACATCGATTTCGAACAGGCTTACCAGGGCGGCACCATCGTCGAGGGCCTGGCCATGGACCGGCTGCCGTGGGAGATCGGCAGGCCCCAGCCGCTGCTGGTCGAGTTCGAGCAGGCGGGGCGGATCACCGGTGACGTGCTCGATATCGGTTGCGGCCCAGGGGATACCACGATCTACCTGGCCGGCCTCGGCTACCAGGTGACCGGCTTGGATTTCGCGCCGACGGCGATCGAGAAGGCCAGGGCCAAGGCCGCGGAAAGCGGCGTGACCGCGTCGTTCGCCGTCGCGGACGCGACCGTGCTGACCGGTTACGACGGCCGGTTCGACACCGTGGTCAGCAGTGCGCTCGCGCATTGCCTCGATCCGGAACAGCGCAAAGCGCACGTGGCCGCGCTGGTCCGGGCGATGCGACCCGGTGCGCGATTGATCCAATTCTGTTTCTCCGCAGCCGATTTCAGCGAGACCTACGCCCCGTACTCGATCGGCGAGGACGAGCTGCGCGCCACCTTCCGCGCGCCGGACTGGAACCTCACCGAGCTGCGCAACGACAAGCTGACCGCGATCAAGCCTTCCCCGGAGTTCAAGGCGGTGATGGACCGCAGCGGGGCGAAGCTCCAGTTCGATGCCGAGGGTTCGATGCTGCTGCCGATCTGGGTAGTGGAGGCTGAACGGGTCTGACCCTCGGCACCGATGATTTCCCGATCACCGCTCCGTCAGATCAGGCAACACCGGCACTACTGATCCAGGAGATGGACGATGAGGAAAATCACCGCAGGCATGTTCGTGGCGCTCGACGGCGTGGTCGCCGACCCGCAGGACTGGCACTTCCCGTACTTCAACGAGGAGATGGGTGCGGCGGTCTCCGCGCAGCTGGGGACCGCCGACACGCTGCTGCTGGGCCGGGTGACCTACGAGGGCTTCGCGGCGGCTTGGCCGGAGCGCGAGGACGCCGGCGGCGAGGACGCGGGCATGGCCAAGTCGATGGGCGATGCCCGCAAGATCGTGGTCACGCATCAGGACCTGGACCTGCCCTGGCGCAACTCCGAGGTGCTGAAGGGCGATCTGGTCGAGGCGGTGACCGCGCTGAAGAACGAGCCCGGCGGCGACATCGGCATGAGCGGGTCGGTGTCGGTCGTGCGCCAGTTGCTGCGGGCGGGGCTGCTGGACGAGCTGCACCTGCTGGTGCACCCGATCACGGTCGGCAAGGGGCTGCGGTTGTTCGACGAGAGTGACTCGACGCTGCCGTTGCGGCTGTTGTCTTCGGAGACCTTCACCACCGGTGTACTGCACCTCGTCTACACCAAGGACGATGCGGCGCCGACCGGTGACTACGAGACGGCGAAGGCCGCGCTGTCCAAGGATCAGTAGTCCACCCGCGGCGGGCTGTCCTGGACGGCCCGCATCGCGGGGGCGAGCAGGTGCGCGAGCTGTTTGACGTATTCAGTGGCGAGGACCGCCTGTCCGGCGGTGGCGAAGTGAATACCGTCCGCGCTCAACAGGTTCGGGCGTTCGTTGAGCGGATGATCCCACATGTCGACCACCGTGGCGTCGAATTCCGCGGCGAGCTTGCGGGTGCGGTCGTTGACCCGGCGGACGCGGTCACGCCAATCCGGAAAGACCGGCACGACATAGGCTTTGCCGAGGGTGAAGACGGTCAGCCGGGCGCCCGTGGTTGCCGCCATGCGGTACATGTCGCGCAGCACCTGTTCGATCTCGTCGAAATCCGGTGTGCGGCGGACGATGTCGTTCGCGCCGGACGGCAGGTGCAGCAGCTCGGGGGCGAACTCCAGCATTCGATCCGCTTGCTGCCGAAGGGTTTCCGGAGTCGTGGCCCCGATTTCCGCGGTGTTGAGATACGCGAGGCCGGGGTGCACGCGGCGCAGGACGTCGGCCACCCGGTCGCTCCAGCCGAGGGTGGCGTAGCCCGGGCTCGGGTCGCCGGTGCCGGCGGAGAGGCTGTCGCCGATCACGGCGAAGCGTTGCCAGGGGGCGTCGTAGATCAGTGCCGCGGCCTCCAAGGGTGGCAGGCAGAACGGATCGGTTTCTTCGGTGGTGGGGATAGCCACGGTCATGAAACAAACAATACGTGCGTACGTATGTCTATTTCAAGTGATCAGTCCTCGGCCATGGCGTGCAGCAGATCGCGCAACGCCTTCTGCTGCGCGGCGGTGAGCGAGGTGAGCGGCGACTCGGCGCCGAGTAGCTCGACCGCGTCGGCGCGCCGCCGCTGACCGGCCGGGGTCAGCACGATCTGCTTGGCCCGCCGGTCGGTCGGGTGGGGTTCACGGCGGATCAACTCCTGCTGCTCGAGTCGATCGAGGACGAAGGTCGCGTTGGACGGCTCGCAGGACATGCGGGTGGCGAGCTCGCGCGCGGTGATCGGCTCCGACAATTCGCGCAGGGCGATGACCTGGGACGGGGTGAGGTCCAGCTGTTCGGCGACGCGCCGGACGTGCACGTCGAGCCGGTGGGTGAACTGGTGCACCAGCTTGCAGACGTCCCGGTCGAGCTCGGTGTCCACGGTCGGCGGGGGCTGGCGGTTCATTGGTCCGAGTCTAGCGCTCATGGTTCGAACTGTGATAGTTCTAGTTCATATCATTTGAGTTAGAACTATATGAGGATGCCTGATGCGGCCTGCTGTGTTTTCGTTGATGTTGGTGGTGTTCAGTCTCACGACCGGGGAGTTCGTGATCGCCGGAATTCTGCCGGAAGTGGCTGCGGGGCTTGATGTTTCGGTGTCATCGGCGGGAATGCTGGTGACCGCGTATGCGATCGGGATGATCGTCGGCGGGCCGGTGGTCACGGTGGCGACGGCTCGGGTGAGGCGTAAGCGACTGGTCGCCGGGCTGGTGCTGTTCGCGGTGCTCGCGAATCTGGGATCGGCGATCGCGCCGAATTACGCTGTGCTGCTGGTGATGCGGGGAGCTGCGGGGTTGGTGGTGGCCACGTTCTTCGCGGTGGCGATCGCTACCGCGGTGTCGACCGCGGTGCCAGGCAAAGCGGCTGCGGCGGTGGCGCGGGTGGCGCTCGGGATGAATCTGGGGATCGTGCTCGGGACGCCGATCGGGGCGGTTATCGGCCAAAGTCTGGGTTGGCGGGCGACGTTCGTCGCGGTGGCGGTGTGTGCGGCGGTGGCGTTGCCGTTGGTGGTCCGGTTCATGCCGGACCTGCCCGCGGCCGATGGTTCGGTGTTCGGTGAGTTGCGGGTCTTCGGTGACCGCGGGGTGTGGTGGGCGATCGGGCTCACAGCGCTCGGAAACATCGGTGTGGTCACCGTTTTCACGTTCATCACGCCCCTGCTCACCGATGTGGGCGGGTTCGCTGCGAGTACGGTTCCGGTGCTGTTGCTGGTGTATGGCGTCGGTGCGGTAGTCGGCAATCAGGCGGGCGGGTGGTTGGCCGACCGGGCACTGCTGCCTTCGGTGACGGGACTGCTTGCCGCTCTGGCCGGCGCGCTGTTTCTGTTCTGGCTCGTCGGTGGGAACCAAATATCCGCGGCGATACTGACTTTCGTGATCGGCGCGCTGGCGTTCGCGATCATTCCCGGGATGCAGACGCGGGTTGTCGCGGCAGCGGCCGTGGCGCCGACGCTGGCTGTCGCGGTCAACGCCTCCGGGTTTCAGCTCGCGGCGGCCGTCGCCGGACGGTTGGGCGGTGCGGTGATCGGTGACGGATCGGGCTTGCGATCGATTCCGTTGGTCGGTGCTGCGCTCACCGTCGTGGGGTTGGCGTTGGCGGCGTACCTATGGTGGCGTGCGTCCAGCGCCGCGTCCGAACGGACGCGGGCTGTCGAGAACCGTTAGGGCGTCAGTGCTTTGGCGACGATGCCGCCGGTGATCGCCTTCGTCAGATAGTTCGTGGAATCGTGCGGGCTCGCGCCGTTGTCCAGCGGTTCCTCGGTGATCGGGGCGACGCCGGCGCCGGGGAACGGCGGGAAGTACGGGACGAGATCGAGGTGGGCGGCGACCAGGTCGTCGCGGTCGACCAGATTGTGCCAGCCGGCAACGGATTTGGGCACGGTGGACGGTTTCGGCTGGAGCCGGTCGTAGATGACCGTGCGCAGGCCGAGCGGTGAACCCATGGTCAGCAGGGTCACCTCCTGGTCGACCCGGTGCAGCGCCTCGTAGGCGACCACCGAGCCGAGCGAGTGCGCGATGACGAGCTTCGTCTCCGGGCCGATGTGGGCGAGCACCTGCTGCTGCGCGTACTCGCGAACGGCTGGATCGGTGAAGTACCGGGTGACCTGAGACAGGGCACGCACCACGAACTTCTCCGCGAGCCCCACGCCGAACGGTGCGAACCAGCGCAGCCGGACCAGCGCGTTGAGCGCAGGGCGCAGAGCGGCTTTGGCCCCCTGCGGCTTGGCCTCCGGCGGCGGCACGGCGCTCAACCGCTGGGCGGTCGCGCGGTCGCGTTGGTCGCCGGCGAACTCGGCGGCCGTCGCCAACCACTCCTCGGCGAGTTGCTCCATGAGTTCGAGCTGCTCGTCGTCGAGGTCGCCGACCGCGGTGCCCTGCGCGCCCTCGGCCAGGAACTGATTGCCGTAGAACGCCATCCTGGTCGAGATGTCGCCGGGTAAACCGTTGCGCCACAGGCGATCGGCGAGCTCGTTGTCGCCGTGGTTGCGCACCCCGCCCGCCAATCCCGGCAGCCATTGCGCCTCCAGGGTGTCGGCCGCGGCCTGCTCCTGGGCGATTCCGTGCACGAGGACGATCGTTGCCAACGTCCCACCCCTTTCGTTGGACGGTCAAGTCCGGCCTTCGGCGTTCATTCTCGCCGAGCCGGCGCGGATTGTCGTGCGCTGATTCAGTCCGCGCGCCATTTGATCGAGCAGCCCATGCTCGGCCGGTGCGGTTCGGGCACCGGCTTGCCATCCAGGACCGCTTCGATGGCGGCGCGCAATGCGTTGCCGGTCAACGGTTTTCCGTTGCCCGGGGTGGATTCGTCGAAGGCGCCGCGGTAGGCGAGGGCGAGGGTCGCGTCGTAGAGGAAGAAGTCCGGAGTGCACGCGGCCTCGAAGGCGTGGCCTACTTCCTGTGACTCGTCGACCAGGTAGGGAAACGTCCAGCCGGCGCGAATGGCCTGGTCGCGCAGCCGGATCGGGGAGTCATCGGGGTAGCTGACGATGTCGTTGGTGCAGATCGCCACCGTCGGGATGGGCAGTGAATCGACGAGTTCACCCAGGGCCGCTTCGAGATGCTTGACGTACGGGCAGTGATTGGACGCGAAGACGACGAGCAGGCCGGGACCGCCGGCGAAGTCCGCGCGCGAATGGGTCCGGTGATCTAGATCGGGCAGCGTGAAGTCCGGTGCCGGTGTGCCGAGGGGAACCATGCGGGATGCGAGCGCCATGGAAGTGCTTCCGTCGGGATCGAAGACGGTACGAGCGTAACTCCGCTCGGTGGCGTTCGCCGGGGATCAGGTGGCCAGATCGGCGGGATCGGTATTCGCGCCGCACACTACGACGCACACCTTCTCGCCGGGTTCCGGGCGGAAAGCCGGCGGGTTGGCACCGCCGCGCAGTGCGGCAAGTGCTGTGGCGGCACCGTATTCGACGGCGAGGCGGCGGTCTTCCCAGATAGCTCGGCGGGCCGCGACGATGTCGGCGTCGTCGACCAGCACCGAGGTGACGTTGTAGTTCTGTGCCGCGAACAACGCCAATTCGGTGGCCCGACGGGCACCGAGCGAGTCCGCCGCGATCGAGTCGATGTCCACGTCGACCAGCTCGCCGGCCTCGATCGACGCGTTGAGAGCGCGGCACCGCGTGGGTTCCACCGCGATCGTCCGGACGCCGTAATGCTGTGCGGCGGTAGCTAC
Organism: Nocardia colli; assembly: GCF_008704205.1. Classification (GTDB taxonomy): domain Bacteria; phylum Actinomycetota; class Actinomycetes; order Mycobacteriales; family Mycobacteriaceae; genus Nocardia; species Nocardia colli. Next base: position 837,695 of record NZ_VXLC01000004.1, read on the forward strand.
TCCGGCGAACAACCCGCCGCCGCCGACGGCTACCACCACGGTGTCCAGGTCCGGCAGTTGCTGATGGATCTCCTCCATCAGCGTGCCCGCGCCCGCGGCGATCAGCGGGTTGTCGTAGGCGTGCGAGAGCAGAGCGCCGGTCCTGGCGGCGAATTCGCGGCTGGCCGCGAGCGCGTCGGCGTACTGGGTGCCGATGAGCGTGACCTCGGCGCCATAGGAGTGCAGCCGGTCCACCTTCACCTTCGGCGCGGTGGCCGGCAGGAACACCGTCGCCCGCACGCCTTGACTGCGCGCGGCCCAGGCGCAGGCCAGCCCGGCATTGCCGCCGGAGGCGATGGTCACGCCCGCGTCCGGCAGCGTGCCGTTCTCCCGGTGGGTGAGCAGGAAGTTCAGCGCGCCACGGGCTTTGAAGCTGCCGGTGTGCTGCAGGAACTCCAGCGCGAAGCACAGCTGCCCGTCGTCGGCGGGGGCGAGGGCGATCGGCCGGACCCGGCCCGCCACCCGTTCGACGGCGGCCTTGATATCGCTGTGCGTGAGTTCCATCGGCTTCCTCAGTGTTCGCGGCGGTGCGGGGCGAACTCCAGGGTAAGCAGCGCGGCGGCGGCGATGACCACCTCGCGCCAGCGGATCAGCACGAACCGCTGATCGGTCAGCGCGTGGAACTTGCGCAGGAACCGATACAGCGATTCCAGCCGGATCAGCGGATCACCCAGGTGCACAGCCACATAGATCAGCTTCGCCGTGCGCGACTTCTCCTTGTCGGCGAACAGCTCGGGAAACGGCGCGAAGGCCAGCGAGATCCGGTGGATGTCGTGCTCGCGGGCGTAGTCGACGAGGTCGATGATCATCCGCTCGTCCAGCCCGTTCGGCGCGTCCTTGCGCCGCCACGGCACGTCGAGGCTGAGCTCGCGGCCGCGGTTGGACACGCCGTAGCGCTGGAAGCCGGCCAGCGTTCCGTGCTCGTCCTTGGCCATCACCACCAGCATGTTCGGGTTCCGCCCGTCGAGCAGGTGGTCCAGGATCATGGAGAAACCGCGGGTCTGCCTGCCGTGTCCCCACGAGTCGACGATGGCGAGCAGCTCGTCGCGCTGCGCGTCGGTGAGCGCGGACTCGTCCACGATCTCGGTGGTGACGCCGAAGTTGCGGGTGCGGCTGACCGCCTGGCGCAGGTTGCGGAAGTGCCGGCCGACCATCTTGAACTCGTCCACGTCGATCACCACGTCGCGGCCGATCGGGACGGCGTGCAGCCCGCGGTGATCGAGCGCGCGGCGACGCCACAGCTCGGCCAGCTCGGGGCTCGCGCCGAGCACCGCGACCCGCCAGCCCTGGTTGATCGCGAATTCGGAGAACTCCGTGAGCAATTCGGGGAAGGCCGCGCGGTCGCCGATCGGATCGCCGGCCACCACGGCGATGCCGAAGCGCGTGCGGTAGCCGATGCCCGCGGTCGAATTGCCGTTGAAGAAGTAGGTTTTCGAGGAGTGCAGGGCGAACGGCGCCAGCGGGTCCAGTTCGGTCCGGCCGACCAATTCGGCTACCCGGTAGAGCTGTTCGGGCTGTGGCCGGCTCGACTGCGGCAGCACCATGATGAATCCGCTGGCGGCCAGCAGCACGAAACCGATGCCGGGATGCTCGGCGCGGTAGGCGAGACTCGCGATCGCGAGCACCAGAACGGCGACCGCGAAGTGCGCCAGGGTGATCGGCCGGCGCAGGTGCAGCCCGCGGGCCACGAACACGCCCGCCACCGCGATGCCGACGAACCACGCGTGATCGGCCCCGTCCTTCGCGGCGGGATGGGCCGCGTAGACCAGCAGCACGCTGACGACCAGCGCGACGCCGATGAAGACCGGGCGGGTCGACGAGGTGGTCGTGAGCGCGGCCTGGCGGTACCCGGTGAAGGACGAGTATCGCTGTGCGGCCGCCGCCGTTCCCCGTTCGTCACTCACGCCGGAACTCCGCCCCGTTGTCGCGTTCCTCCATCCACAACAGCATCGCCATGTGGTCCTCCCGTGATCGCCTACTCACAACACTATGCGGAACCGGCGGTTCCAGCGGCAACGACCCCCTTGGAAACCGTCCGGTTGGTCGCGTGACGGGCACAAGACGATCCGGCGGCTGGAGTCGATACCGACTCCAGCCGAAACATCGGATGATATGGCCTTTATTCCGGGCGGAAGGAACGATGCAGCAGCGTCAGCAGATCGTCCAGGTGGCGCTGGTACGCCTCCGGGCGATAGGCCGGCGTGTCCCGCATGGTGAAACCGTGTGGGGCGTCGGGATAGACGACGGAGGTGTAGCGCACGCCCGCCTTGTCCAGCGCCTGCTCGAGCCGGGTGATGTCCTCGGGCGGCATGGACCCGTCGTGGTCGGCGTGCGCGACGAACAGTTCGGCGGTGATGTCGGCCGCGGTGTGGTGCGGGCTGTCCGGGCGGTCGTCGGCCGCGAGGAAGCCGCCGTGGAAGCTGGCCGCGGCGGCGATCTGGTCGCCGAAGGTCGCCGCGGTGCGTAGGGCGAGCCGGCCGCCCATGCAGTAGCCGGTCGTCGCGAGCGCGCCGGGCGCCACCAGTTCGTTGGCGGAGAGCCACGCGAGGTAGCCGTGCGCGTCCTGCATGGCCTTGTCCGGGGTGAGGGCCTCCCGCACCGGGGCGAGGTCGGTGAAGAAGTCGCCCATCGCGTCCGGTTCGCTGAAATCGGGTAACGGCACCACCGGCGCGCGACCGGAGCGGTAGAAGAAATTGGGCGCGAGTACGGCGAACCCGTGCGCGGCAATGGTTTCCACCATCTCGCGCAGCGTCGGTCGCAGGCCGAGCGCGTCCGGATAGAACAGCAGGCCCGGATGCGCGGCGTTGTCGCCGGGATGGGCGAAGTAGGCGTCGGCGGTGCCGTCGGGCAGGGAAATTTCGACCGCGTTGAACGCGACGGGTGAAGTCATCAGACGAGTCTCCGTGGAGTAATGGTGACAACCGAACGAGCCAACATTACTCCGGCAAATTACTGAATAAATCGGCGATTTCGGGCGCGTGTACTCTCCATTCGACTCCGAAGTTGTCATGCTCTGTCTGTCGGCGGCGTGCCCGTGGTCACGAGGCGCACCCGCAGTTCGATCGCTGATCCGTACCAATCGCCTGGTAAGTGGGGCACGACGAGAGGGTTTGATCTGTGAAATTGATTTGGCTGGTGGGTCCGGCGCTGGTCGCGGTGGTCGTCTCGGGATGTTCCGACGACAAGTCCGCAAGCAAGGAAACGTCCTCGTCGAGTAATCCGGGGACGTCCAGCTCGGAAGCGACCACGACCGCCGTGGGCGCGGACAGCGAAACCGGCGGGGGCGTGCGGATCGCGCTCGGCGAGACGAAGAAAGTCGCGGTACCCGCCGACGCGGTGATGGATATCCGGGTGCCCGCGGAGTGGGGCGCGGCGGCAAATGAGCTGCGCTGCACGGTGGTCGACAGTTCCGGGCGGAACGAAGATCTACGATCCTCGGATGTGAAAAAGACCGAATCGGTGAATGGCAAGGACTGGATGACGGTGTGGACGTTTTCCGCCGCCCCGGTCGGCGAAGTCACGGTCGGTTGCAAAGACCCTGACTCGAAAATCGCCGCCGCGCACCCCGACGCGTTCGTGCGCGTCGTCCCGCGCGGGGTGATGCCGATGCCTGCCCAGCGCTGAGGTTCAGCGCCGGGCGGCGGGCGGGTCGATCACGCGGCCTCGGCCGGGGTCGGGCGATAGACCCGGGCGGCCATGGACTGCAGGACCGACAGGCGGGTCAGCTGGTTGCGTAGCCAGATGTGGCTGCCCGCGGCGGGAATCAGCATCGCGCTGCTCGCGCGGACCGAGCGCTGGCGCCTCAGCACGGTCGGGCGCAGCCTGTCCTGGTAGCGGGTGAACGCGACTCGATGGTCTCCGTCGGCCGCGGCCAGCTCGCCGGCGAGCAGGTGCGCTCCCTCCAGCGCCAGGGCGGCGCCCGCGCCGGACAGCAGCGTCGCGCAGTAGCCCGCGTCGCCGACCAGCGCGACCCGTCCGTTCGACCAGGCCGGCATCCGGACCTGGCTCACCGCGTCGAGATAGAAGCCCTCGTCGGCGCTCGCCTGGTCCAGCAGCGTGGGCACCTGCCAGCCCAGATCGCCGAAGTAGCGGTGCAGCAACGACTTCTGCGCCGCCTGGTCGCGGTGGTCGAAGTCGAGCACGCGGGGCTCGCGGAAGGCGAAGAACGCGGTGGCCATGTCGTGGTTGCCGGAGCGGTAGACGCCGGCGACCTTGCCCGGCGTGTTGTACAGGACCACCGAGCGCGGGCGGCCGAGATCGGCGTCGACGCGGGCGGTGGCGAAGTAGATGCCGAGATGGTGCAGCGCGTCGGCCTCCGGCCGGACCGCGAGATTGCGGACCCGCGAATGCAATCCGTCGGCGCCGATCACCAGGTCGAACTCGGCCTGCCTGCCGCTGTCGAAGGTGACGTCCACGCCGGCGGGGCGCTGGGCGATGGTGGCGATCGAATCGCCGAAGGTGTAGTCGACGTCGTCGGCGGTCGCGTCGTAGAGCACCCGGGCCAGATCGCCGCGCATGATCTCGATGTCGCCCTCGGCATTGAAGGTGCTGGTCGGCATGCCCGCGACGCGGCGGTCGGCGGCGTCGACGAAGGTCAATTCGCGGATGTCGGTGGCCCGTTCGCGCAGGGCGGGCAGGATGCCCATTTCGGTGGCGATGCGCACGGAGTCGCCGCGGATGTCGACGCCGTTGCCGCCGTCGCGCAGGGCGGGCGTCCGTTCGACCACGGTGGGCGCGAAGCCGTTGCGGGCCAGCCAGAAGGCGAGTGCGGGGCCGGCGATGCTGGCGCCGGAGATGAGAACGCGGGGGTTGTTCGGCACGGTGGCCTCCTCGAGATTGATACTGACCGTTGGTCAGTCATGAAGGTAGATCACTGACCAGCGGTCAGTCAAGCGGTAGGATCGAGCCGTGAGTGACGAAACGGCGCCGAATACCCAGGCGAAGATCCTCGAGGTGGCGATGGCCCTGTTCGCGGCGCACGGCTATCACCGCACCTCGGTGCGCGCGATCGCCGAACAGCTCGGCATCAGCAAGGCCGGCGTGCTGTACCACTATCCGAGCAAGTACGACATCCTGGCCGGGCTGGCGGAACCGCTGCTCACGGCCATGGAGTCGACCGTCGCCGAGGCGCGGCATCCGGATCCGTGCGAGGCGCGGCGGCGGGTGATCCACGGGTTGCTGGAGACCTTCATCGAGTACCGCTATCTGCTCAGGCTCAACGTCAACGATCTCGCATTGGCCGCTCCCGGAAGCATTTTCGATCGCTTCCGGGACACGATGATGCAGGCGAACCTGCTGGTCGCCGGGCCGAACCCGACCTTTGCCGAACGGGTGCGAGCGAGTCAGGCGATCGCCGGGCTGAGCGATCCGGTGGTGCTGTATGCCGAGGCTCCGGTGGCGGAGTTGCGGACCGAGGTGCTCGAAGGCGTGCGGCTGCTGTTGTCCGTCGATCCCACGCCGGCCAACGGGCAGCGCGGGCGTCCCGCCGCGATGACGCCCGAACTGGTCGCGCAGGCTCGGCATCTGCACCAGGTGGAAAAGCGCAGTGTTCCGGATGTCGCGCGAGTCCTCGGTGTTTCGCGGGCGACGGTCTACCGATATCTCAAATAATGCCTCTTTTTGAGACATTATTTTTGAGACAGCGAGCCGGTGGAAGCGGGCGCCGTCCATCAGGAACGGTCGGACGTGGTGGTCGCGGCAGTTTTTCGGCGAGCCGGACGAACAGGTCGGTTGCGCGGTCGACCCCTGGTGGTGTCGGTGAGCGGCGGTAGCGTCGGAATATGGATGAGACCTCGAGCAGCGGCGGGTACCGGGAGCGGCCGTCGCGGTTCGAGCGGGCGGTCGTGTGGACGCGGACGGTGCGCGAGCAGGACGCCGGAATGCCGGTGCTGCCGGACGGGTGTATCGATCTGCTGTGGGTCGGCGGGCAGCTCGTCATCGCCGGGCCGGATACGCGGGCCTATCGGCCGGTCGCGGCGGTGGGGACCAGGTACGCCGGGATTCGATTCTTTCCCGGGACGGCGCCCGCGCTGCTCGGAGTGCCCGCGGACGAATTGCGGGACCAGCGAATCGAACTGGCCGATGTGTGGTCGTCGGGGACGGTGCGGCGGCTGAGCGAGGAACTCGGCGAGGCCGACGATCCGGTGTCGACGTTGGAGCGGATCGCGCTGCGGCGGGCGGCGGAGGTGGCGCCGCCCGACCCGGTGCTGCGGCGCGTGGTGACGGCGTTGGACGCGGGCTGGTCGGTGGGCGCGACCGCCGATGCGGCCGGGCGGAATGCGCGGCTGCTGCATCGGCGTTCGCTGGCGGCGTTCGGTTACGGACCGAAGACCTTGGCGCGGGTGTTGCGCATGCAACGCGCGCTGGCGGCGGCGCGGCGCGGGGTGTCGTTCGCCGACACCGCGGCCGCCACCGGCTTCGCGGATCAGGCACACCTGGCCCGGGAGGTGCGTGACCTCACCGGAATGCCGTTGGGGCAGGTGCTGACTCGGTCTCGCGCCGAAGAGGTTCGCCCGCTGTCGGAGGTGGGCTGATCAGGCGCCTGTGTGGAGAATTGGTTCAGTCTGCCGAGAGTGCCGCGTAGAGGTCGACGCCGTTACCGTCCGGGTCTTGCACGACGGCGTAGCGCTGGCCCCAGAACGCATCCCACGGCTTCATCTCACCGTGGTATCCGGCCCCGACGAGCGTCGCGTACACCGAGTCGACCTCGGCGGGATCGGCGCAGCGGAACGCCAATCCGATTCGGCCCGCACTGGTCGGGGGCCGCCAGTCGGCGTGGAAGGACTTGATGGTCGCCTCGGTGTCGAGGGCCAGCCGGAAACCACCCGGCAGCGCCGCTTCGGCATGCGGCTCAGCCTCCGAACCGTCGGGGAAGTCGAGGCCGAGGCGGCGATAGAACGCGACCGAGGCGCTCATATCGGTGACAACGATGCCGATGACGTCGAGTTGTGGAGTCATACCCGAACCGTAACCACCCACGCCCCCGCCGGTCTTGAACAAATCGGACCTCAGCGGGCGAGCGCGGGGACCAGTTCGGCTATCAGGTTCTCGACGAGAATTTGGATGCGGTCGCGGATGGTGCGGACCACGTCGATGGTCTGCCCGGACGGATCGGGCAGCACCCAGTCGCGGTAGCTGATGCCGGGGAAGAACGGGCAGGCGTCGCCGCAGCCCATGGTCACCACCACGTCGGAGATGCCGACGGCGTCCATCGTCAGTGGCTTGGGCGTGCGGCCCGAGATGTCGATGCCGACCTCGGCCATGGCCGCGACGACGACCGGGTTGAGCGCGTCGGCCGGTGCGCTGCCTGCCGACCGGACCTCGATCCGGTCGCCCGCGAGCGTGCTGAGGAACCCGGCGGCCATCTGCGATCTGCCCGCGTTGTGCACGCAGATGAACAGCACGCTGGGCTTGTGCGGCATAGAAGCGCCTTTCGTGAGCGGAGCTGAAGCAAGAATTGTCTGGGGCCGAAACGCTGTCGAAGCGTACGGGATACGTATACCAGCGCGACGAAGATCGTTACTGCGGACAGGTCCTCGTCCGCAGTAACGCCCCTCATCGGGCCGGTTCGCCGCACTCGAGGTGCTTCGAAAGTTGTTGTTGCACAGCCCTTTATAGGATAAGTGCGGATGACGCCGATGTCGCGTTCGAAGGGATTGATCGGAGCCGGTTTCCGGACTGGTCGGTTTGTAGGCGAATCGAAAGCCATTGCCACACAAACAAAGACGGCGCCGCGGCCGATAGTGGCCACGGCGCCGTCGAAGGCATCGCTCAGATCGGGCGGAAGTCGATCATCTTGCGCAACCGTGCGCGGTCGCGCTCCAGGCGGCGGGCCTCGTAGGCGATCGGGAAGTAGCGCACGCGTTCCGGCAGCAGCGGAACGGCCCGGGCGATCATCCAGCCGAGTGCGCGCAGCTTGCGCTCGTCGGACTCGCTCCAGGTCAGTCCGAGCTTGGCCCGGGCGACCTCGGGTGTGGTGCCGACCGTGACGAAGTACTGCATCCGGCCGACCGGTGCGACCGCGCGCCGCCAGATCGGCGCGAAGACGCGCGGCAACTGCTTCGGCGGCGCGACGGAACGGATCACCCGCAGGTAGTCGCGCGCGGTTCCGGTGGCCTCCAACTGATTTGCCACCATGTCGTTGAAGAAGGTCTCGAACTCCGGGTAGCTCGCCGGAATCTCCTTGGGCGCCACCGAGAAATTGCGCATCAGCTGCACCATCTCCTGGTAGACCGCCTCCTTCTCGGCGGGGGAGAGCGGGTTGCGGGCGAAGTACTTCGCGTTCTCGGCGAAGGCGAACGTTCCGGTGTGCAGTACCCAGGCCCACGGCCCGGAGGCGAGCGCCTTGTGCCGGACGCCGTGCGCGTCGGTGGTGTTCAGCGAGGCGTGCATGGTGCGCAGCCGATCGGCCTCGACGAGTGCCTCGTCGCCGCCGTAGATCCACATCATCACCGAGGCGATGCTGCGGAGGGCGCGACCCATGGGGTCGGTGCGGAAGGTGGAGTGCTCGTCGACCACCGCGGAGATGCTCGGTTCCATGGTCTGCAACAGGAAGGCCGAACCGGCGGTGAGCGAGAAGGTGATCAGGCCGGTTTCGTCCCAGAGCCGGGTGCCCGGTGCGAACGGGCGGCGCGCCGCGGGCGCGCTGGTGGATTCGAGGGCGGACACGGTCATCGTGATCTCCTTTGATCAACACCCAAAGCGATGAGAGGATTAGCGTAACATTCTCTCATCGTCTTGCGAAGAGTCATTCGAACTCGGATGACCCCCTAGGCTCGATGTCATGACGAGCGAGTGGCGCAGCCGCGACGGCCGCATCGGGGTGCTCACCGGGGCGGGCATCTCCACCGACTCCGGCATCCCCGACTTCCGCGGCCCGCGCGGCGTGTGGACGAAAGACCCGATCGCCGAACTGCTTTCGACTTACGACAACTACCTGGCCGATCCGGAACTGCGGCAACGCGCGTGGCTGGCCCGCCGCGACAACCCGGCCTGGCAGGCGCGGCCCAATGCCGCGCACATCGCGCTGGCCGAGCTGGCACAGGCCGGGCGCGCGGTCACGATCATCACGCAGAACATCGACCAGCTGCATCAGCGGGCCGGTTCACCGCCGGATCGGGTGATCGAGATCCACGGCAACATGTTCGAGGTGGTCTGCGTCGAATGTGATTACCGGACAACGATGGCCGCGACCCTCGACCGAGTCGCGGCCGGCGAGGCGGACCCGCCGTGCCCGCAGTGCGGCGGCGTGCTGAAATCGGCGACCATCATGTTCGGCCAGCAGATGGATCGGCGCACCATGCTGAAAGCCGCGCTGGCCGCGCAGACCAGCGCCGTCTTCCTGGCGATCGGCAGCTCGCTGCAGGTCGAGCCGGCCGCCTCGATGTGTGCCGTGGCCGTCGAGAACGGCGCGGACCTGGTCATCGTGAACAACGAAGCGACACCGTACGACTCGATGGCCACCGAGCTGGTCCGCGAACCCATCGGCACCGCGGTCCCGCGCCTGGTCGCCGAGATCCTCGCCGCGCGCGGATAACGCCTAGTCGATCGGGCCGAGCACCCGGTCCAGGTAGGCGTTGCTGAACCGGCCCTTCGGGTCGAACCGGCGGCGCACCTCGGCGAAGCGATCCCAGTCGGGGTAGCGCTCGCGCAACGTGTCCGCGGTCTGGAAGTGCCGCTTGCCCCAGTGCGGGCGTCCGTTGTACTTGTCGAATACCGCCTCGCAGGCGCGGAAGTACGGTTCGTAGGCCATGCCCCGGTATTGGTGCACCGCGATGTAGCAGGTGTCGCGGCCGGTGGCGGGGGACAGGAACGCGTCGTCGGGGGCGACCCAGCGGATCTCGATCGGCATCGCGGTATCGGAACTCGCGGAGACGGCCTTGATTTCGCGGATCGCGGCGACGGCGTGCTCGCGCGGGATCGCGTATTCCATCTCGGTGAAGCGCAGCAGGCGCGGGGACGCGAAGACCCGGTAGGAGCGGTCGACCTGGCGGCGGTAGCTGCCCGCGTAGGCGGCGCCGCGCTGGATCATCGGCACCATGCGCGGCTGCCAGCGGGCGAGCTTGCACAGCAGGTCGAAGGTGTGGTTGGACACCAGGATGTCGGTGAACCAGTCGGCGGCCTTGCTGCGCGGCTGCTCGACCAGCTCGACCGGGTTGTTGCGCTTGGTCATGGCCAGCGGGCTGTGGCCGAACATGTAGAACTCGAAGTGCTCGTTGGTGTCGACGTAGGTATCCAGGTCGGCCAGCAGGTCTTCCACCGGGATCGGCCGCTCGATGCCTTCGAGCACGAACGACGGCACCAGTTGCAACGTCATCGCGGTGATCACGCCGAGTGCGCCGACGCTGACCCGAGCCGCGCGCCAGCCGTCCGGATCGGTCTCGGCGTTCAGCTCGACCCGGCTGCCGTCGGCGAGCATCAGTTCGATGGAATGCATTGCGGCCGAGAGGTTTTGCAGGGTGGCCCCGGTGCCGTGGGTGGCGGTGGCGGTCGCGCCGGCCACGGTCTGTACGTCGATGTCGCCCAGGTTGGGGAAGGCGAGGCCGTGCTCGTGCAGCTGGTTGCTCGCGGCGTTGAGGGTGATGCCCGCTTCGACCCGGACGCGTCCGGTGGCGGTGTCCACGTCCAGGACGCGGTTGAGATTGGCCAGGTTCAATAGCACGCCGTCGGTCAGGACGGTGTCGGTGAACGAATGTCCGGCGCCCGCGACGCGCACGATCTGACCGGCATCGCCGGCCCGGCCGAGGATCTCGGCGACCTCATCAGCAGTGCGCGGGGCGGCGATGGTCGCCGGTGCGCACTGTTGATCGCCAGCCCAGTTCACCCACGAGTTGGTCATGTGTCCAACTGTAGGGGATCAGTGTGTGATCTGGCCTACCTATAACGCAGTTGTTACCTTTTGCGTCCCTGGCACGCGCCCTTCGCCTGTTCCACCTCGGTGTCGTTCAGCGGCGGCACCAGCAGTTGCTGCGGCGGGGTCTGCTCGGAGCGCACGCCGTTCAGCACGATGGCCATATAACGCTGCCAGACGTCTGGATTGACCGGCCGGGCGAACTCGGCGATGCCGTCGACCATGTGGATCAGCGCGAAGAAGTCGGAGGGCTCGATGCCGGGCGCGAGCACGCCCGCCTCGCGGGCCCGGTCGACGATGCCGGTGACGGTCGGCTTGATCCGGTCGCGCACGACGACGAACCGGTCGACGTCGTCCTCCAGTTCGAGCATCACCTCGCTGAAGCCGCGATTCTTCGCCATATGACGGCAGGCGTATTCGAAGAACTCGACGAGTCCGAACCAGGGATCGGCGTGCCGGTAGGCGGACTCGGCCGCCTCGGCGAACTCGGTGATGCTCTGTTCGAAGACCTCGGTGATCAGTTCCTTTTTGTTGGCAAACCGCCGGTAGACGGTGCCGACGCCGACGCCGGCGCGTTCTGCGACGTCGTCGAGGGTGATCTCGAGCCCGTGGTCGGCGAATAGCTCGCGTGCCGCGGCGATGATCCGCTGTTGGTTCCGGGCGGCATCGGCACGCAGGCGCCGGGGTGGAGAGAGGGCCGTGGCGTGATTCACACCCACATCCTATCAAGTATCGGGATTAAGCGGAGGCGTTCTCTCCGTTATGGTGGTAGCTTCTAACAGTAACCGGAGGCGTCAACTCCGCATCAATACTCGAGACAAAGGGGACACATGACTACCACGTTCGACCGTGGGGCACCCGCCCCCGCGAAACCGGATCAGGGCCGTCGCGGCTCGCACGCCCTGCGTTGGTGGGTGCTCGCCGTCCTCGGCGTGGCACAGCTCATGGTCGTGCTGGACGCGACCGTCGTGAACATCGCCCTGCCCGCCGCGCAGCGCGACCTCGGCTTCAGCGACGGCGACCGCCAGTGGGTGGTCACCGGTTACGCGCTCGCGTTCGGCAGCTTGCTGCTGCTCGGCGGCCGGCTCAGTGACCTCTTCGGTCGCCGCAACACCTTCATCATCGGCCTGATCGGCTTCGCCGGCGCCTCCGCGGTCGGCGGCGCGGCCACCAGCTTCGAGATGCTGGTCGCGGCCCGCGTCGGCCAGGGTGTGTTCGGCGCGCTGCTGGCTCCGGCTGCCCTGTCGCTCCTTACTGTCACGTTCACCGAACCGGGTGAGCGCGCCAAGGCATTCGGCATCTTCGGTGCGGTCGCCGGTGCCGGTGGTGCGATCGGCCTGCTGCTCGGCGGCATGCTCACCGAATGGGCCAACTGGCGCTGGGTGATGTTCGTCAACCTGGCCTTCGCCGCCGTCGCCCTGGTGGGTGCGGTGCTGCTGCTGGCCAAGCACGTGACCGAGAACCGGCCCAAGCTCGACATCCCCGGCACCATCGTGGTGACCGCGGCCCTGTTCGGCATCGTGTACGGCTTCTCCCACGCCGAATCGACCAGCTGGACCAACCCGGTCACGCTCGGCTTCCTGATCGGCGGCGCGGTGCTGATCGGCGTGTTCGCCTTCCTGGAGACCAAGGTCAAGAACCCGCTGCTGCCGCTGCGCATCGTGCTGGACCGGACCCGTGGCGGTTCGTTCCTGACGGTGTTCGTCATGGGCATCGGTATGTTCGCGATCTTCCTCTTCCTCACCTACTACATGCAGCTGAGCATGGGCTACTCGCCGATCAAGACCGGCCTGGCGTTCCTGCCGATGGTCGCGGCCATGGTCGTCTCCTCGACCACCGTGCCCTCGTTCGTGCTGCCGAAGCTCGGCCCGAAGGTCGTCATGTCCGGCGGCTTCCTGATCGCCGCAGGCGGTATGGCCTGGCTGACCCAGATCGGGCTGGAGACCGGGTACTCCTCGCACATCCTGCCCGCGCTGATCCTGCTCGGCCTCGGCCTCGGTGGCGCGATGTCGACCGCGTTCCAGGGTGCGACCTCCGGGGTGCACCACGAGGACGCCGGTGTGGCCTCGGCGATGATCAACACCAGCCAGCAGGTCGGTGGCTCGATCGGCACGGCGCTGCTCAGCACCATCGCCGCCTCGGCCGCCACCGACTACCTGTCGACCCGCACGCCGGATCCGCTGACCGTCGCCCAGTCCGCGGTGGAGAGCTACACCACCAGCTTCTGGTGGGCGACCGCGATCTTCGTGGCCGGCGCGCTGATCACCGCGGTGCTCATGCCGAACACGGTGCCCGTGCCGTCGGAGGGTGAGCCGGTGCTCGCGCACTGACGTTCCGCTCGAACGACACAGCGGCCCGCATTCAATGTCGAATGCGGGCCGCTGTGCTGTGTACAGACCTAGCAGTTACTGGGAGCGGGCAGTCCCGCGAAGCGGTCGCCGAGGTAGTTGAACGCATTGATCGCGCCCGGTGCGATCGCGGTGCCGTGGTCGGCGCCGGGGATCATGTCGAGCTGGACGCGCACGCCCTGGCTGCAGTACCGGCCGAGGACGTCGCGCACGAGCTGCGGGGACACCTGGTCGTTGGCGCCGTGCCACTCGTAGATCGGGGTGCGCGGGACGCCGGGGTAGATCTCGATGCTGTTCTCGTGCAGGATCCGGACCACCGTCGGGTCGGCATCCATCGCGCCGTAGAAGACATCGCTGAAGCTCTTGTTCGCGCCCGCGTCGATGATCTGGCTGGTGCAGGCGTTGGCGATCTGGTTGCGCAGGGCGTAGCCGGCCGGGTTCAGGATCCGGTCCATCTGCAACTCGGCGGGGTACTCCCGCTCGAGCCCGATGGCGGCGGCGAAGCCGAGGCCGAACAGCGGGCTGCGCTGCAACCCGACGTCCTGGGCCAGCTTGCCGATGTTCATCGGGACACCGCCCTGGGCCGCGCCGACGATCGGCAGTTCGGGTGCGTACTCGGGCGCGAGCGCCGCCGCGAACCCGGTCGCCATGCCGCCGCCCGAGTAACCCGCCATGCCCACCGGGCTACCGCCGAGATCGGCTGGGCCGAAACGCTTTACCGCGCGAATGCCGTCCAGGGTCAGCCGCCCGCCGAGCTTCGCGGCGCCGTAGGCGCTGGTCGGTCCGAGATGATCGGGCACCGCGACCGCCCAGCCCCGGGCCAGCAGCATGTTCAGCGCGGGCGCCTCCTGCATGGTGCCGTCGAAGATGCTGTGCGACGGCGCGCACTGCATGCCCAGCGAGTTGACGAACGGCTGATACGACACGATCGGCCGGTTCATCCCGCCGCCCGGCGGCAGCAGCAGTGTGGTCATCGCGCCGATCGGCGCGTCGGCCGAATTGGTCGATCGGTAGAGCAGCTGCCAGGCCGTCGCGCCGGGAAAGCCGGCCGCGGGCACCTGCCTGCTGCGCATCACGTCGCCCGGCTGGAAGTTCGCGACATCCGGTGGCGCGGAATAGAAGCCGTCGCCGTCGGGCACCGGATAGATAGGAGCGGCCACCGCGGGAGCGAGGTGTCCGAGCCCGGCCGCCGCCGTCGCGAGGGCCACGATCGAGAGTCGACGCAAAGTACGGCCGACGGCTAGTTGCCGTCTGCCTGATATTTGCTGAGGACCCGGTCGGCGGGATTCCGCCGTTTCCGGGTGCGCATTCGGTTGTGCCCGCTGTGCCACCATCGTTGCTCCGACCTTGTGAGTGAGGGGTGGAGGCAACTTCGGCCAAACCTTCAGGCCATTCGTACGCGGAACTCGGCCCAATGTCAATGAACAACGCTGTTCGTAGTGCTGTGACCCGCAGGGTCCGGCTGAACGGACCGTCCGGTACACCCGATAACATGACTCGGGTGGCGTGCGCGCGGAGGGTCCCCTGGTCGACGCGCGCGGTAAATGTCATGGGATGCTTTGCTATCGGGATTCTGATGGTTCTGAGCACCGAGGTGTGGGTAGCCCACAGACTGCTGCGTCCCGTTCTCGGTATCGGAGTGCTCGGCGGTTTCACCACCTTTTCCACCCACCGGCTCGAGGTTCGTAGACTGCTCGAATCGGGCGCCGCGGTCCAGGCGCCCGGCTCCCGCGGGGGAGCGGTGGTGGCGTCGTCGGGGTGGACAACTGGATTCACTCGGCAGGCAACGGCACGACGGAAGGGGGCCAGGCAGTGGGAGAAGCAGGACAGTGGCAACCCGCGGCGCGACTGACGGTGCTGCTCGACGAGGACGACAAATGGCGGCACACGCCGCTGTACGCGGAGATCGTCCGGCGCGCCCGCGACACCGGCCTGGCCGGCGCGAGCGTGTGGCGCGGCATCGAAGGCTACGGCGCGTCCTCCCGGATCCACACCACGCGCGTACTCGACATGGCCGAGCATCTGCCGCTGGTGCTGATGCTGGTCGACGAACCGATCCGGCTGCGCGCGTTCGTCGAACAGAACGCGGAGCTTTTCACCACCCTGAATGTCGCGCTCTCGCCACTGGAACTGTGGCAGGGAGCCGCCCGATGACCCTGCCGCTCGTCAGGTCCGGCGCGGCAGCGCACCGCGTAGACCATGTCGTACCAGCACGTTTCGCTTCTCTGCTGCCACTGGGCGCGCTGACCGTTAGCATTGTCGGTTCGGCGCTGCTCGGTGGATTGATCGGCGCGGGTGCGGGCAACCGGCTGCTGAAAACCAGTGTCGCGGCCGGCCTGATCGCGGTCTTCGTCGCCGCGTCGACGACACAGTGGTTGTGCCCATGATCCTGATGACGAGCAGGGCACAGCCGATACGGAAGGGAGACCCGAGCATGGCCCATGATCGAGCAGGGCGACTCGCGCGTCCCACCGACCTGGAAGACATCGCGCATCTGGTCACGGCGTACTACAGCCGGATTCCGGATCCGGAGGATCCGGCGCAGCAGGTGGTTTTCGGCACGTCGGGACATCGCGGCTCCAGCTTGGACACGGCGTTCAACGAGGCACACATCCTCGCGATCACCCAGTCGATCGTGGAATACCGTGCCACCCGCGGGATTACCGGTCCGGTGTACCTGGCCAGGGACACGCACGCGCTGTCCGAGCCGGCCCTGGTCACCGCGCTCGAGGTGCTCGCCGCCAACGACGTGACCGCGATGATCGACGCCCGCGACCGGTACACGCCGACGCCGGCGCTGAGTCATGCTGTGCTGCGCCACAATCGGGGCGGCACCCGGAACCAGGCCGACGGCATCGTGATCACCCCGTCGCACAATCCGCCGCGCGATGGTGGCTTCAAATACAATCCGCCGCACGGTGGTCCGGCCGACAACACCGCCACCGACGCCATCGCCGCGCGCGCCAACGAGCTGCTGCGCGACCGCATGTCCGAGATCAAGCGGACCACGCTGCAGCACGCGCTGGAAACCAACGTCCAGCGCTACGACTACCTCGACCACTACATCGCCGACCTGCCGAATGTGTTGAACCTGGACGCGATTCGCGGCGCGGGCATCCGGCTCGGCGCCGACCCGATGGGCGGCGCGAGCGTCGACTACTGGGAAGAGATCGGCCAGCGCTACGACCTCGAGCTGGAGGTGGTCAACCCGTTCGTCGACCCGACCTGGCGGTTCATGACGCTGGACAGCGACGGCAAGATCCGGATGGACCCGTCCTCGCGCTACGCGATGGCCTCGCTGATCGCGATCAAGGACGACTACGACCTGTCCACCGGCAACGACGCGGACGCGGATCGGCACGGCATCGTCACGCCCGACGGCGGGCTGATGAACCCGAACCACTTCCTCGCGGTGGCGATCGAGTATCTGGTCGCGAACCGGATGGGCTGGGACGCGCTCACCAAGATCGGCAAGACGGCGGTTACCTCGTCGATGATCGATCGAGTGGTCAGCGTACTCGGCCGGGACGTGCACGAGGTGCCGGTCGGCTTCAAGTTCTTCGTGCCCGGATTGTTCAGCGGCAGCCTCGCTTTCGGCGGTGAGGAGAGCGCGGGCGCGTCCTTCCTGCGGATGGACGGCACCGTCTGGACCACCGATAAGGACGGCATCCTGCTCGCGCTGCTGGCCGCCGAGATCGCCGCGGTCACCGGCCAGAGCCCGTCGGCGCGCTACGTCGAACTCGAACGCCGCTACGGGAGTCCGGCCTACGCGCGGATCGACGCCGCCGCGACGACGGAACAGAAAGCGCTCCTGGCGAAGTTGACTCCGGACATGATCACCACCAAGGAGATCGCTGGTGAGCCCATCACGTCCGTGCTCACCCGGGCGAAGGGCAACGGCGCGCCGCTGGGCGGGCTCAAGGTGACCACCGAGAACGCGTGGTTCGCCGCCCGCCCCTCGGGCACCGAGGACAAATACAAGATCTACGCGGAGTCGTTCCACGGACCCGAGCACCTCGCGCAGGTGCAGGCGGCCGCGGAGGAAGTGGTGGGACAGGCGCTAGGCGGTGAGTAGATCCCCGGCAGTCGGCCCGGCCCGGTCCAGCGATCGGGCGGAGCCACTGCCTATCGAGATCTGGGTGCTGGTCGGCGGCGCGTTCGTCATCGCCATCGGGTTCGGGCTGGTCGCGCCCGTGCTGCCGCAGTTCGCCCGCAGCTTCGGCGTCGGGGTCGCGGCGGCCTCGGCGATCGTGAGCGCGTTCGCGTTGATGCGGTTGCTGTTCGCGCCGGTCAGCGGCCGGCTGGTGCAGCGGCTGGGGGAGCGGTCGGTGTATCTCGGCGGTCTGCTGATCGTCGCGGTGTCGACCGGAGCCAGCGCGTTCGCCCAAAGTTACTGGCAGCTGATGGTTTTGCGGTCGCTCGGCGGAATCGGGTCGACCATGTTCACCGTGTCCTCGCTGGCGCTGGTGATCCGGATGTCGCCGCCCGCCGCGCGCGGGCGGGTATCCGGGTTGTGGTCGACCGGGTTCCTGATCGGGTCGGTCAGCGGGCCGCTGGTCGGCGGGGCGTTGTCCGGGCTCGGCCTGCGGATGCCGTTCGTGATCTACGCGGTCGCGTTGCTCGTGGTGACCGTCGCGGTGTATCTGGCGCTGCGCAATTCGCAGCTGGCCGCGCCGGAACCCGTTGGTGGACTGCGGATGATGTCGTTCCGGGAAGCGTGGGCCCGGTCGGAGTATCGGGCGGTGCTGTGGTCCAACTTCGCCAACGGGGCCGCGATCTTCGGTGTGCGCATGGCGTTGGTGCCGTTGCTCGTCGTCGAGGTGCTGCATCAGACGCCCGGCATGGCCGGGGTGGCATTGACCGTGTTCGCGGCGGGCAATATCGCGGTGCTCTTCGCCGCGGGCCGATACTCGGATCGCTGGGGGCGCAAGCCCTTTCTGATCGTCGGGTCGCTGGTCTGTGCGCTCGGCACGGCCGGTCTCGGCATCGCCGACACGCTGCCGTGGTTGCTCGGCACCTCGTTCGTGGCGGGTCTCGGGGCGGGCATGTTCACGCCCACCCAGCAGGCCGCGGTCGCCGACATCATCGGGCCGAATGCTCGTGGTGGGCCGGTGCTGGCCGGGTTCCAGATGGCGGCGGATCTCGGGACCGTGCTCGGTCCGGTCGCCGTCGGTGCGCTGGCGCAGCAGGCGTCGTATGGTCTCGCGCTCGCGGTGACCGGTGCGCTGCTCGCCGTCGCGGCGGTGGGCTGGGCGTTGGTGCCGGAGCCGTTGCGTAAACCGTCGCGTAAGGCGGAAGGCGAATGCGACCACATCTGTGGTGCGGACGGGGCCGATCATCAGCTGGCGGGGCAGGATGCCGAGGTCGAGCACGCGGTGAACGACGCGGCCGGTGCGCCGATCGCCGACAGCCCGGTGCCGCCGATCGCCGAGCCCGTTACCGCCGAGGGCTCGGTGCCCGATATCGGCAGCCCGGAGCGATCCGGCACGGAAGCGACGACGCGCGATTCGGCCGCGCGGAAATCGGCGGGGCACGACCGCCCGGTCGGCCGCGCAACCGATCCCGCCGACGCGGACTCCGGACCGATCGCCCGCGACTCAGTCGCGCGCTAACTCCTGCGCGTCACCGACCGCTAATCAGCGGAGGTGACGCGCGCACGTTTGCTCGCAGCGTACGAAATCGCTGGCGAAACTGCGCGCGGCGCACCAATTCCAACGCCGCGACCGCACGGCACTGCTACCTCTACCGCACCCCTGCCGGGTGCGGGTTGCGGGCGGCGGCCGGTTCCTGCGCGCGGATTTGCCTGCTGCGCACGAATTTGCTAGCTGGATCATGCGCGGGATGCGAAATCGTGCGCAGCAGATCGGCCGAATAGATCGCGCGCGGGGTGGGGCTTCGGGCGCGGCGGACCGGCTGAATGTGTGGAAGTTCGCAGCTGGTGGGGGTTGGCGGTGGGGGACTGCGTGGGTTGCGGCAGAGTGTTGGGGTGAGCGAATCGCGTTCGAACTACACCCCGCGGCCCATGTCCAGCAAGACCACCTACGCGTTGGGTGCCGTCGCCCTCGCGTTGATCGTGGTGATCGTTATCTTGGCGATCCGCGGTGGGCACGACGAGGCGAGCGTGCGTAACGACGGGTATGGGTCCGCGCACGATCCCGGCGTGCTCGTCATGCTGGAACCGGACGGTTCGATTCTGCTCGGTCGGCCCGGCGCCCCGAAGACGATCGATATCTTCGAGGATCCGATCTGCCCCGGTTGCGGGAACATGGAGCGCATCTACGGTCAGGAGATCGCGCAGAAGATCGACGAGGGCAAGCTCGCGGTGCGCTACCGGCTGGTCAACTTCCTCGATCCCCGCTCGCGCAGCAAGGACTACTCGACGCGTGCGGTGGCCGCGAATCAGTGTGTCGCAGAAGGCGGTTCGGGGCCGGTGTATTCGAAGTTCCACACCGAACTGTTCACCAGCAAGCGTCCGAGCGAAGGCGGCTCCGACCTGAACAACGACGAACTCGCCGCGGTCGCCCGGGTCGCCGGTGCCCCGGAATCGGTGTTGCAGTGCATCTCCACCGGCGCCAAAGTCGAGGGTGCCCGCACCAGCGCGACCGCCACGACCGATGCCCTCGGCGCGGCCCTCAACGGCTCCGCGGCCACCCCCGCTGTATTCGACGGCAAGACGAAAATCGATGTGAACAAAGAGGACTGGCTGCAGGTTCTCGCTCCGTGATGTCGCTTTGACACAGATCGGCCAATTGCGCCGCACGATATCCGCTTGCGTGGATAGGCTTTTGAAAAGCGGTCAAGTGTCCGAGTATCGCGCGTAAGCGTAAGGGATGAACGATGACGAATTCCGAATCGGCCCCAGTCGAGTTCGACGTTTCGAAGCCGAGTATCTCGCGAGTCTACGATGCACTACTCGGGGGTAAGGACTACTACCCGTCGGACGAACACGTGTTGGAACATCTGCGCGAAACCATGCCCGAGGTCGATGAACTGGCCAAACTGAACCGCGCGGTGCTCGGTCGCGGGGTCAGGTACTTGGCCGGCGAGGGTGGGCTGAAGCAGTACCTCGACCTCGGCGCCGGGCTCCCCACCATGGAGAACACCCACCAGGTCGCGCAGGCGTTGCAACCGGAAGCCAAGGTCGTCTACGTCGACAAGGATCCGATCGTGCTCGCGCACGGGCGCGCGCTGCTGGGCGAGAACGGCCAGACGCGCGTCATCACCGCCGACCTACGCGACCCCGCCGCCGTGCTGGCCCATCCCGACGTGCAGAGCATGATCGACTTCTCCCAGCCGGTGGCCATCATGCTTGTCGGCATGCTGCATCACCTGCACGACGACGAGGATCCCGAGGGTGTCGTCGACGGATACCTCGATGCCGTGCCCGTGGGCAGTCACCTGTTCATCACGCACTTCCTCGACACCGGCGACGAATCGCGGGCGCTGGAGAAGTCGTTCCTCGACTTCCTCGGCACCGGCCGGTTCCGCACCCGCGAGGAGATCCTGCGTCTGTTCCGCGGCTGCGAGCTGGTCGAGCCCGGCCTGGTGCCGCTGTCGTATTGGCGGCCGGACGGCATCGTGCGGGACAAGCTGACGCTGGTAGAAGAGATCATCGTCGGCGGGATCGCCATCAAGTCCTGAGCTCGGGGGCCGGACCGGACACACCACCTGGTCGCGGCCCGGCCCGCTCGACGCGGGCGATCCGACTCCAGGAGTTCCCCGGGACCGCGGACGCCGAGCATTCGGTTGGTCCGGGGGCCGAGCCGGCGAACGCATCGCAGACTCGGCCCGCTCGGCGCGGTATCCGGCTTCCCCAGTCAGCCGGACAGCCGCGCGCCGAGCATTCTGATGGTCGGAGGGCCGGGTCGCCGCATCCACCACCCGGCGACCCGGCCCGTTCGACGGCGCGATCGGATATCCCCCTGCATCGCGCGCGTCGTTTCGTGCGGCCGAGCCGCCGACTCCACCAGTCGGCGGCTCGACCCGTTCGACGGCGCGGTCCTGCTTCCCCAGTCGGCCGGGACCGCCGCGCGTCGAGTCTTCAGTTGGTCTGTGGGGGTCCGCATCTGTCCGCACCCCTCTCGTTTCCTACACCCGGTTGATCGCGGGAGTTGTTGCTTCGTCGGGGATTTCGTCCTCCGGTGCGATTCGGCAGAGCTGACGGTGGACCAGGGCGTGGCCGCGGAAGGGATACGCGACATCGTCGGGCAGATCTGTCGAAGGTGTTGGCGCGCTGAAGTTCTGGCTTATCGGCAGGTTGATGTCGTTGTGCGGGAACAGGTATCGGGCACCTTCGCGAGACGTGGTGTGTATCTCGCCGGTCGGTGCGGTCCACTGCAACCGATCCGGGTCGGCCAGCCACGTGTCCCACGGCACTTTCTTGTTGTCTGCCAACGTTTTCAAGCGTCGGTGGCGTGCGCACAGCACCGTGGCGTCATCCAGTTCGGATTCGGCGGCGGGCATCGTGCACCCCGGGAACCGGCACATCCCGTCCAGCGCAAGAACTTCCCGATCCAGCGGTGGCGTTTCCGTATCGCCGGCATCCGCCCGCTCCGAAATCACTTGGAACCGAGCATGTTCGGCGAGCAACCGGGCCAACGCGGCATCGATCGGCCCGTACCCCGCTAGAAACGCGGGCGCGTCCCGCATGTCCAGCAATGTGTCTGCCGCGATCCCGATCTGGATCAACGGCCGCCGCGAGGCCTCACCCGTCACCTCCTCCTTCGGACAGCGCGCGCCACGCCCGCACGCGCACCGCAACCGCCCCGACCCGTCCGCCAGCGCCACCAGCGCGTCCGCCCGTCGCTGCGGCATCGTCCGCGGATCCGCCGCACACACCTCCAGACTCATCTCCCGCAGCCGCATCGCCACCGTTTGCGCGCCGGCCGCGGGCAACAGCCCGTCGAACACCGCCATGCAGTCCTGCACCGCCCGAATCCGGACGTCCCGATCATCCTGCCGCCGCTCCCGCCGCCGTTGCGCCCCAGCGGGATCCAGCCGCCCCGCCCACCGCCGCGCCGCCTGCCGCAACCGCACCGGCGTCGTCCGCCCCGCCGTCTCCAGCAACCTCGGCTCCAACTCGCCGAGCACCTCCCTGGCCACCGCACGCGTGTTGTCGATAATCACCCGCACCTTCGCCAGGTCGATCCGCCCCGCCGCGAACTCCGCCCGCGTGCGCGGCAGCCAATCCTCCAGCGCCAGCCCGATATCGATCATCGCGGCCGTCGACCCCTCGTCGACCCCCACCGCCACCGCTGCCTCGGTCGCCGCGAACTCACCCGCCCGCACCCCACCGGGCCCCGGCTCCGCGCTCACCGCCCGATGCCGCCGATACAGCTCCCGTACCGCGAACACCTCCGCCGCCTGCGCGGCCGCCGACGCCCCATGCGCAGTCCGAAGAGCATCGATCAGCCCCTCATCGCTCATGGCCTGAAAGTCCAGCACCGAGAGATCGCTACAATCGAACATGTGTTCGATTCTACGACTCCAACCTCTCCGCCGCTACCCCCGATTCAACGCGATTTGGCCGCCACCACACCCGTGGTGTAACTTCGTTCAGGCAGTCAGGGAAACCTGAAAGCAACCCACTCGGGGCTATGGCGCAGCTGGTAGCGCACCACACTGGCAGTGTGGGGGTCAGGGGTTCGAGTCCCCTTAGCTCCACCGTTTACGCAAGTCAGGCCCGGCATTTGCCGGGCCTGACTTGTTTGTTTTGGAGGATTCCTCATGGTTTACCCCAGGTTTCGATCCCATGGTTCGTCCTAGCGGTGCCTGCCGTGGCCGGCCGAGGTAGCGCGGCGCCGGTGCTGATCCCTCGTGCGGCCGGCAGTTGGACGCCAAGAGTGTGTCGGCGATACGAAGAATGTCGGGGTCTCGAGACAGGAGTTGATCGCCTCCGGACTGGGTTTGTACGAAGGTTGGCCACCGCCCGCGATCAAGGGGCTCGGCGTACTCGAGGTGCTGGCCGCACTCGGATTGATACTGCCGGCGGTAACCGGGATCGCCCCGATCCTGGTGCCGCTGGCCGCGACCGGGCTGGTATTGACGATGACCCTCGCCCGAGGGTGGCTAAACCTGCAGGGCTGCAAGACATTTCGTGTATCCACGACGACTCCGGTCGGAATTTGTTATCGGCACCGCCAGCGCCCGGCGGCGGGGCGTGGCGAACCGATGCGGCACCATCTTGCTGGTATAGCTGTTGCGCATGAAAACCTGTGCCGCTCTTGGCGTGTTGTTGGTGGGTTCGGCTGCGGTCGTCGCCCCGCTCGCCGGTCCCGCGTCCGCTGCTGAGGTCGAGAAGTCCTGTTCGGCCACTCGGGAGATCAATCGTGACGATGTCGTCAAGGCCAACGTTGCCTTGTGCACCGAGACCGACGGCAACCGGCTTACCGTGCGGATGAGCGGCGACTGCTTCGTCAAGACCATCGGCTGGAGCCGGTACGACTCGTGCCAGGTCGACGGAAGCTGGCGGCTGACCCGGGACGGCGCCGAGGTGGTTGCCGGCGATCTGCACGCGGTGCCCTACCCCGGTCCGGGCAGCTACGAACTCACCGCGACCGTCATCGCCAACGGCCGCACGAATCACTCAGGTGGGGCACGCTCCGAGGGTGTCGTACAGGGCACGGTATCGGTGCCGGTGACCTTCACCAGCGCACCGACCGGCCCGCGGCTCAGCGCCTCGGTGCAGCCGGGCGAGGACGGCAAGACGCTCACCCTCACGATCACCAACACCGGACCGGGCAAGGCCGGCTCGGTGGTCATGACGACGAGCAACGGGCGAATCATCGACTGGGACGCCCTGATTGCACTCGACGCGGTCAAGCAATATCGCAGGGCACTCGCCACGGAGCCCGTTTTCAAGGGTTCGAAGCAGTCCAGGATCGATAGAGCGAAGTCCGAGATGGACAGCTATGCGGTGAACCAGGCCGCGCAGACCGAGGACCCGCGGTGCGCCAGCAACAAGGAGATGTCCGAATGCGAGCTCGGCACGCTGGCCGGCGGTGCGTCCACCACCATCGTCTTCACGGCGGAATACGCCGGCGACCTGACATGGAGGATCACCTCCCCCGATAACGTGGGCGCCGTGGCCAATTAATCGAAGTCGGCGCGACAGCTGGTGTCGTGTAGTCCGACCATTTGAGCGAAATACAATCGGGCCAGGAGCGGTCGAGAGTTATATAGCCGTCATCGCCGAACTCCAACGTCGATCACCACAGAACCTCCGACCGGGGCCGGACGCTCGTAGTCGAACGCTGCGACTGATGGCAGCGGTCGTCGTGCTCGGATCGGCCGCATCGAGCATGCTTGTTCCCTCGGCACAGGCCGAGCCCGCCCGACCGGCAA
Organism: Nocardia colli; assembly: GCF_008704205.1. Taxonomy (GTDB): domain Bacteria; phylum Actinomycetota; class Actinomycetes; order Mycobacteriales; family Mycobacteriaceae; genus Nocardia; species Nocardia colli. The sequence continues at coordinate 862,274 of NZ_VXLC01000004.1, forward strand.
ACCGGAATTCGTCGAATCGGCATGTGCGCACGGCCGAGGTCCGAACTCCTCACCGAGGCCGACGGACTGGAGGGTTCCATGAGGGAGCCGGTGGCGGACGATACCGCCGCTACCGGTTGTGGTGTCGGCGTGGCTCAGCGTGCGGTGACCCGGATGGTGTGCAGGCGCGGGTCGGCGGCGTCGGGGACGTTCATTCCTGCCTCGACGCCGGTGCGTAAGTAGTCGATGACCGCGGTGTCGAGGCGTTCGCCGGGGACGACTGCCGGAATGCCGGGCGGGTAGGGGGTGAGTTGTTCGGCGGCGATTCGTCCGGCGGCTTCGGCGAGGGGCACGGTGTCGGTGCGGCTGAAGAACGCGTCGCGCGGTGACTGGACTGTCTCGAGCTCGAGTTCGCCGGGTGCGGGCAGTGAAATCTTGGGTGGCTCTGGGTCTTTCAGATTCTTTCGCCAGGCGGTGAGGCCGTCGACCAGGCCGGCGATGGTGTTCGTGTCGTCGGCGGTGGACAGGGTCGCCAGGATGCGGCGATGGTCGGTGAGACCTAGGTCGATCCGGCGCTGCTCGCGCATCCAGTCGGCGGCCTGATACCCCGAAGCGCCCGTGTCGGACAGATCGATCAGCACCTGCATGCGGTCGAGGTCGTGCGAGGCTTCGGCGCCGAGCAGTTCATGCTCGAGGACCCGGATGCCGGGGATCTGGTCGAGTGCGGTGCGCGCCTCATCGGCGATACCCAATGCGGCGTCGAGCAATTCGCGTCCGTGCTGGACCATTTGCCGGCGCCAGCCGTCCAATGCCGAGTAGATCAGCACGTTCGGACTGGTTGTCATCAGCAGATCGGCGCAGGCGCTGAGCCTGGCCCGGTCGATGAGGTCGCCTTGGACGTGGAAAACCGATCCCTGTTCGAATCCCATTCCCATCTTGTGCACACTGACTACACAGACGTCGGCGCCGGCGTCCATCGCCCAGGTCGGCAGGGCGGGGTGAAATGGCAGGTGCGCACCCCAGGCCTCGTCCACGATGAGCGGCTTGCCGCGGGCGTGACATTCGGCGGCAATGCCGGTGATATCGGCGCAGGTACCGTACGGACTGGGGCTGACGATCAACGCCCCGGCCGCGTCGGGCTGGGCGTCCCAAGCCTGACGGACTTGCTCCGGCGACGGCGGATGGGACAGATGATGGTCAGCGTCCCAGCGGGGAGTGATCCAGCGGGGGAGCACGCCGGAGAAGATCAGCCCGGCGACGATCGACTTGTGGCTGTCCCGGGCGACCAGCAAACCTCCGTCGTGCCCGCCGGCCACAGCCATCATCGCGGCTTTGACCGACAGCGAACTGCCGCAGGTAGAGAAGAACGTGGTATCCGCGCCGACCGCGTCGGCCATCAGTTCCTCTGCGTCGCGCAGATAACCATTGCGGGTCAGCCGATCGTCGAGTCCCGCGCTCATCAGTACATCGGAACCGAACGCGTCCGCGCCCATGACTTCCAGCACGCGCTTGTCGATGCCGCGTCCCTGCCGATGACCGGGCGGGGTGAATCCGTATCGGCCCCAATCGTGGTACGCCGCGAGGGCGTCGATGAGCGGAGCTTTGGCATGGTCGTGCTGCATTGTCGACATATGCGCCTCCTGCTCCGCGCTTACCCGTGCATCCGGTCGGCAATCACTGGGTGAGGTCGACCGGCCGCCGCGGCGATGCCCGCAGTTTCGCCCTGCGCACTGCGGGTAGTCGCGGCACGATATTCGCGAGCGGCCCAGGAGCTGACATGAAAGCTGTGACATGGCAAGGCAGGCGCAAGATCGGTGTCGACACTGTTCCCGATCCGAGGATCGAGGCGCCGACCGATGCGATCATCCGGGTGACCTCGTCCGGAATCTGTGGATCCGATCTGCATTTGTACGAGGTGCTCGGCGCGTTCATGAGCGAAGGTGACGTGCTCGGGCACGAACCGATCGGGGTGGTCGAAGAGGTCGGCGCCGGTCTGCGGAATCTGTCGGTGGGTGACCGGGTGGTCGTTCCGTTCCAGATCGCCTGCGGTCGTTGTTTCATGTGTGATCAAGGGCTGAGCACTCAGTGCGAGACCACTCAGGTGCGTGAACAAGGTAGCGGAGCAGCGCTTTTCGGTTACTCCAAGCTCTACGGCCAGGTGCCGGGCGGTCAAGCGGAGTATCTGCGGGTGCCGCATGCGGACTTCACTCACATCAAGGTGCCGGACGGGCCGCCCGACAGCCGATTTCTGTACCTGTCCGATGTGTTGCCGACGGCTTGGCAGGCCGTCGAATACGCGGGGACGCCCAAGGACGGGTCACTCACCGTGCTCGGCTTGGGGCCGATCGGGGATATGGCGTGCCGGGTGGCCGCGCAGCGTGGTCTGCGGGTGATCGGTGTCGACCTCGTGCCGGAGCGGGTGCGCCGGGTCGCCGATCGGGGCATCGAAACGGTCGACCTGTCTGCGATCGATCAGCCGATCGGCGACGTCATCCGGGAGATGACCCAGGGTCGTGGCACCGATGCGGTGATCGACGCGGTCGGCATGGAGGCGCACGGTTCGCCGATCGCCTCGATCGCGCAACGCTCGGCCGCGTTCCTGCCGGATGCGTTGGCGGAGAAGGTGATCGGCACCGCGGGGGTCGATCGCCTGTCGGCCTTGCACAGTGCTATCGACATCGTCCGCCGCGGCGGTACGGTCTCGCTGATCGGCGTGTACGGCGGCATGCTCGACCCGATGCCGATGCGCATCCTGTTCGATAAGCAGATTCAGCTCCGCATGGGCCAGGCCAACGTCAAGCGGTGGGTCGACGACATCATGCCCCTGCTCGGTGACGATGACCCGTTGGGCGTGGAAACCTTTGCCACTCATCGGCTTCCGCTCGATGCCGCGCCCGAGGCCTACGACATGTTCCAGCGCAAGACCGACGGTGCGGTGAAAATCGTGCTGGATCCCACGCTGCGTTCGAACTGATCGGCGTTCCGGGCATCCCGGACTGTCCCGGCGATCGGATTCAGACTTCGCGGAACTGTTCGGCGTGATGCGACAGCCGTTCGGCGAAGCATTGCTCCCACACCGCCGACTCCGGTTGTTCCACCGGCGTTTTCGCCCGCCGGCTTTGCTCGGGACGGGCGAACCCCGGGCCGGGCGAGGCCGCGCCCGGCACGGCCTGCAACGCCAAAAGCCGTACGCCCCAACTGATGTAGGCCTCGATACTCATGCCCGCGCAGTCAGCGGCGTCGCTGACGATACGCCAGTCGGCCTTGGCCAGGCGAACGGTGATTTCCCTGGATGCCATATCTACCTCTCGGCTTGCCGGGTATGTGGCTGCTCGGTGGTTCAGTCCTTAGTGGTCGTGGCGGTTTCTCTCAGCAGGGTCAGCGTTCGGCTGAGAATACGCGAGATCTGCATTTGAGAGACGCCCAACCGCTCGGCAATCTGGGTTTGGGTCTGACCGCCGAAGAATCGTAGGTGCAGAATCAGGCGTTCCCGGGGTGGAAGCTCATCGAGCAGCGGTGCGACGGTGATCGCCTCATCGCTGAGCTGATAACCCGGGTCCACCGCACCGTAGGTGGCGGCCGCGCTGGGCGCGAAGTCCTCATCGTTGTCGTAGGCCGAGGTGTCGAGGGAGTCGCTGGTGTAGGCGTTGGCGGCGAGCATCGCCTGGGTCACCTCGAACAGGTCGACGCCGAGTTCCATGGCGACCTCTACAGCCGTAGGCATTCGCGAGAGCCGATGACACAGGGCCTCGACCGCGGGAGCGAGGGTCAGCTGAATTTCCTTGGTGCGGCGGGGAACTCGCACCGCCCAGCCGCGATCACGGAAGTGCCGGCGCACCTCACCCATGATGGTCGGCACGGCGAAGGCCGGGAACGGAACCCCGCGAGCCGGGTCGAAACGGTCGATGGCCGCGACCAAGCCCAGGCAGGCGACTTGATAGAGGTCCTCGTAATACTCCCCGCGCCCGGTGTAGCGCCGGGCGATATGGTCGGCCAACGGCAGGCAGCGGAGCTGGATTTCCTCGCGCATCCGGGCGTATTCGCGCGAGCCAGACGGCAGTTCGCCCAGCTGTGCCAGCCAGGGTTCGATGTTGTCGTAGGGATCGCCGCCGTGTCGGCGGGCGGTACGAGCAGGGGGTGCGGCAAGACTGGAGTGGTCGGTCATCGGAAACCTTCCCAGCGCACGAGCTCACGGTGAGGTTTCGCTCGTGGTCTGAACGTCCTCAGTCGACTCGACGCCCTGTCAGCTTCTCAGCCCGCAACCGTGCGTGTCAGTCCCGATAACGAAGGTCTGCTCGCGCAACGGGACAGAAAACGACAAGCGTTATCGCGTTTGGACGAACCAGGGCCGGGTAGATCGCCACTGAACTGCCACATCGACAGGCGTGGCATGGGCGATACCTCGGTCCGACGTCAAGGGGGTCGTTCGGCAAGCTGTGCCGACACAAGGACGAGGTGGATCGTGCGCACTCTGATATTCGACAGCGACGACCTGAGTGCCATCGAGGTATTCCTCAACAGCGCCTACACCACTATGCAGATCGGCAACGCCGGTGCTCGGCAGACATCCGCGCATATCCGGCGAGACACTCTCGGACCGGTCAGCCTGGATCAGCTGGACCTTGGGTTCGACCTGTTCTACGACGCCGATCCGCTGGAGAAAGTGTGCGTCTGCGCAGTACACAGCGGCACCATCGAGGAAACTTACGGCAGTACCGAAGTGGAGGTGGTCAGCTCAGGGGAGGTCGGATCGGCGGCTCCGCCGGAACCGTATCGTGGGGCGGTCCGTTCGGCGCGATACAGCATCACAATGTTCGATCCCTCGTTGCTGGCCAGGGTCCGCGATCCCGCCGATCTGGGAAAACCCGTCCGGTTCTTCGGGCATCGGCCGACCGGCGCCGGTGCGGGGCGCCGCCTGGTGCGGGCGATCGCGCATCTGCAACTGGTCGCGGCGAGTCCCGAGGGCCCGACCGGTGACCTCGTCGCCTCGACCCTCGCCGACTATTTGGCCGCGACCGTCCTGGACGTCATGCCGACGACGGCGGCGAACGACCCGACCTCGGCGGACCGGCGCGACGCCCGCCCGGCGGCAGTGCGGCGTGCCGTCTCCTACATCGAGACCCATCTCGACGAGGATCTCGCCGTCGCCGACATCGCGATGGCCTCGTTCGTGACGGTGCGCGCGCTGCAATTGGCGTTCCGCAAACACCTCGACACCACGCCGCTGGCGATGCTGCGCCGGCTGCGGCTGGCCGCGGCGCACGAGCAGTTGCGGGCCGCCGTACCCGGCGGTCTGGTCACCGTGACCTCCGTCGCCTACGAATGGGGATTCGCGCATTCGGGACGGTTCGCGCTCGCGTACAAGCGTGCCTACGGCCACCCGCCGAGCGAAACTCTGCGTGCCTGAACGCTTTACCGCTCAGGCGGGGGCACGCGGGTGTGGGCGGTCAACAGGATCGAGTCGAACTCATTGACGGTGGCAGGCGGGGGTTGCGCTTTGCCGAGTTCGGTGAGGATCTGTTCGGCCAGGGTGCGTAGTTTCGTATTGGTTTCCTGCGAGCGCCACTGCAACACCTTGAAGGCTTGTTCGGCGCTGACCCGATAGACGTACATCAGCACCTCTGTCGTCGAAGATGCGATCGGCGACCACGATCACCGCATGTTCGCCGCCGCGGATGTCGAGGAAACGGTGCCGGCTCGAGAACGGCTCGCCCTGGCGGATGGAGCGGGTGATCATCTCGGCGACGTGATTGCGATCGTCGGGATGGTTGTGTTGCAACACCAGCTCGGTGCTCGGTTCGACCTGCCCCGGTGTGTAGCCGTGCATGGCGTATACCTCGGGAGACCACTCCCACCGGCCGGTGGTGAACCAGAACCGGAAGCTCCCCACCATCGGCCGGTCCTCGGGGGTCTGCGTCCACTCGGGGTTGCGGATTACTGCCGGGCATAGCGGGTAGCGCGTAGCCGCGGCTGATCGATCTGAGCGGGCCGCACCAGCGCTGGCGCCCACCTACCCGCGTCAGCCCATCAGCTAGGAGGATCATGGCTTTGCACGACGTCATCGCCCAGCTACGTCAAGACATCACCACCGCAGCCGACGCCGGAGACGAGGCGGCTGCCGATCGCCTGCGCGATGAACTGAGCGCGGCGATCGACGCCATCGACAACACCGACCCTGGCACCGGAACCAAAGCCAGTGCACCGGAACCCGGTGCGTCGGCACCTGGCCTCGCCGGCACCGGTGCCGCACCGCAGCCACCCGACACGGTCCGCCGCCCGTCCGCCGATCTCGGCCCGGGCAGCTACGACGGCAATGACGACCTTGCCGCCAACATCCCCGGCTCGATCCCCGAGGACGCCCAAGAACCGCCCGACTGACTTACCGAGTCCTGGACCGTCGGTACGGAGTTCGCCCGTCGGGCGGCTCCGGCCGCGGTCGGGCAAACCCAGGACGGCGGGCTCGTCTGCCATCGACAACCCGGCTCATGCGGTCTCGCGCTGCTCGAGTCCGACAGCGTCGGCCAGTTCCCGGCGGTGGCGTTCCAGCTCGGGATGTTCAGCGCTGAGTTCGCCTCAACCGCCGCGGGCAAGGGCAGGTTCGGCAACAGCCGACGCTGGCCGCATACCCGCAGTCTCGGGCCTCAATCCCGGCACCAGCTCGATGCCATCCGCTAGCGGATCACGGCGGCTGCACCGGCTATTCGCAGGCCGGATAGACCCCGGTGCCGAGACTGCGGTCTGCGGATACATGAGGTTTCGACGCTTTCTACAGGGGTATCCGCGTTCGGGCCCGCCACCCGCCGTGGCAGTCCACCAACGCAGTGCCCTCGACTATCGGAAGAAGGCCCGCTATGCGACGAGATGCCGGCCCCGGGGTGCAGGTACGCACCTCCGCACCCTTGGCAGTCACCCTGGCGGTGCCCGGTTATCGCGAATTCGCCTTCGGCGCCGAGTATGTCGATGTTCCTGCGCTCGACGGCGCGCACGTGATCGAGCCGGGCCACCACCGACTAGAAGCCCCACTCGGCATCGGAGTACTGACCGTACGCGCCGGTGGACGCCAGTGGCTGGCCGCGTTGCACGGTGGAGTCGTGCGCGTGCGCGACGACGAGGTGCGTCTGCTGGCCGAGGCCTTGGAGTTCGCGGATCGCATCGATGTGACCAGGGCCAAGGCCGCACAGTCCGACGCGGCGCAACGGCTGACGAATAACCATGCCGACTCCGGCGCCCGAGCCGCACTGCGACGCGCCAATCTCCGACTGGCGGTCGCGGCGCGGGTCCATCCCTGAGGCAGACACCCGCTCGACAAGCGCTGCCAAGCTCCCCCGCCCTGCGGCTTCGGCGAATACGCGGCGTGCGATGCCGCCTAGATGTTGACGCCGTAATCGCGGGCGATCCCGGCCAGCCCGGACGCATAACCTTGGCCGATCGCCCGGAATTTCCACTCCGGACCATGGCGGTAGAGCTCGCCGAAGACCATCGCGGTCTCCGATGAGGCGTCCTCGGACAGGTCGTAACGGGCCAATTCCACCCCGGTTGCGCGGTCCACGACCCGGATGAAGGCGTTGCGAACCTGACCGAAGGACTGCTGACGTGCCTCGGCGTCGTGGATCGAGACGGGGAAGAAGATGTTGGTGATCGTCGGCGGCGTCGCCGCGAGATCGACGTTGATCACTTCGTCGTCACCCTCGCCCTCGCCGGTGAGGTTGTCCCCGGTGTGTTCGATGCTGCCTTCGGGCGAGCGCAGGTTGTTGTAGAACACGAAATGGCTGTCGGAGAGCACTTTCCGGTTCTCGCCGGTGGCCAGCGCGCTGGCGTCGAGGTCGAAATCGGCGCCGGTGGTCGAGCGCACGTCCCAGCCCAGTCCCACCGCTACCGCGGTCAGGTTCGGGGCCTGCTTCGACAGCGACACATTGCCGCCCTTGGCCAGACTGACACCCATGATCTTTCCCTCCGTATCGCTGTGAAACATCTTCTGCCACCAACCCCAGTCGACTGCGGAGGTGGAGTCTCCCACCGGCGCCGCCGACTTGCCGTGCTCGGCATCGCGCCGATCACCGATATCGAAGCTACCCGGCGGGGCGATCACATGGCGCTCGGTGATCGGCAACACCGGCTCGTTTCCGGTGCGGGGCCGTGGCCGATCGTGCTCCGCGGCGACGTCGTGGCCCGGGCGCTCGCGCGCCGGGGTGCCGCCGTGCTCGAGTTGCTCGGCGATGGTCAGTACCCGGCGCCGCAATGCGATCAACTCGATGACGTCACGCGAGAGCGGAAGGCCGGCTTTGCGGGCCTCGCCCAATGCGCGCGACGCCTCCGCATTCGCCGCCGTCACCGCCTCGCGTAGCCGCGCCGCGACCGTACTCGCCTCGGCTACCGCCGGTTCGTGGTCGCTGTTGTCACCCACCGCGGTCCTTTCCGATACGACACCGCCTGGATGCCCCTCGTCTCGGCGGTTCCGCAGGTTGACAACCCAAACACCGTTACCGCACAACATGATTCACTGTCGCTATCACCATGATGCCAGTTGCCGACGTCGGCGCGGCACGAACTCGGTCGGTCGGGAGGTCGCGAATGCCACCCGCTCGCCGCACCGCGTACCGCTGGTCGGGACGCAGTCGTCGCTCGGCGCTGCACCGGAGTCATTGTTCTGCGTCGCGGACCACTAGCGCGATCTGTACTCGATTGGCGACACCCAGCTTGGTGAACAGATTGCCGGTGTGCGCCTTGACGGTGGCGACGGTGACCTGCAACCGGGCCGCGATCTCCGGGTTGCCCAGCCCGTCCGCAATCGCCCGCGCGGTATCGAGCTCCCGTTCGGACAGGGCAGCCAAGCGTTGTCGCGCGGCGTCGCGGGAGTCGCTGCGGGATTCGGCGGAACCCGGCCCGGTCGCCGCGGCGATCACCCGGGCTGTCACCGTCGGAGACAGCACGGGGTGGCCGGCCGCGACCGTGCGCACCGCGTCGGCGATCCGAGCGGGCGGGGTGTCCTTGAGCACGAAGCCGAGCGCCCCGGCCCGCAGGGCAGCGAGTACCAGCTCGTCGGAGTCGAAGGTGGTCAGCATGAGTACCGCCGGCGCGTCCGGTGCGCTGCGCAGGTGCCGGGCGGTGTCGACGCCGTCGCGGCCGGGCATCCGCACATCCATCAGCACTACGTCCGGCCGCTGTTGGTCCACTACCTGAATCGCGGTGTCCCCGTCTGCGGCTTCCCCGACGACGGTCAGATCCGGCTCGCCGTCGATGACGAGTCGCAGCGCCATCCGCACCAGCTGGTCGTCGTCGACGATGACCACGCGCACCAAGTCCTGTTCAGTGTGCACTCAAGCTCTTTCCTCGCGGTCGTGTCCCGGCCAGGGAAGTTGCGCGGCGAGAATGTAGCCGTTGTCTTCCGTCCGACGATGGTCGAGCGTTCCGCCGGCGAGCGTGATTCGTTCGGCGAGGCCGAGCAGCCCGAAGCCCGAGGCCGGCGGCCGGGTAACGGCGGTGGCGGCCGCCGAGTTACGGACGCTGACGTGCAGTTCCCTGCCGGGCGTCCCGTCTACGGTGATGTGCACCGCCGCAGCCGGGGCGTGTTTCGCGGCATTGGTCAGCCCTTCCTGAACTACCCGATAACCGGTGCGTCCAAGGGTCTCGGGCGGAGTAGCGGTCACCGTGGTGGCGAGCGTGACGTCCAGGCCCGCCGACCGCGCCTCGGCCACCAGATCCGAGATCCGGTCCAAAGTGGGTTGCGGTGGTTCGGGATGGTCGGGATCGGCGCGGAGGACGCCGAGGACGTCGCGGAGTTCTTCCAGCGCTTGACGGGAGCCGTCGGCGATCCCGCGGATCAGTGTGCGCTTGTCCACGATCGAGAGATCCTCGCGGTGGTCCAGGACGCCGGCTTGCATGGCGACCAGCGAGATCCGGTGCGCGAGCACATCGTGCATTTCGCGGGCGATCCGGTTGCGTTCGGTGGCCTGTGCCTGCGCGGCCCGGGCAGCCTGTTCGCGTTCCGCGCTGTCGGCGCGGTCCCGCAGCGATCGCAGTTCGGCGCGACGGGCGTCGATGGCCACACCGGTTGCCACCGCGATTCCCGCGCTCGTTACCAGCGGCGCGAGTTGCAGCCAGGCCGGAGCGGGCAGCGTGGTGATCGGGTAGAGGTCATCGCTGAACTGCGCCGCAGTCACGTAGGCCAGGACGACCACCGCGATCTCGACCGGACGGCGGCGAGTGGACAGCGAACACAGTGCCAGCAGCGCGGCACCGGTGGCGAGCGCCGATGCGGCCGCAGCGATCACGACCGCCAGAGCGACGAGGAACGGGAACCGCCGCCGCCACAGCAGCACCGTCAGGCAGCCGAGTGCGATCAGCGGATCACCGGAGACGAACCACGAACACGTATCGGCCGCGCAGCCCACCGGCAGTGCCGTGGCGAGGGAGAACCAGAACGCGATGCCGAGTACAGCGGCCGCCGCCAGCCGCCAGCTCTGCTGCCATACCCCGAGCGGGGCGGCGCTGTCGGTGTCCACCCGGTCATTATCGCGGCATCGACCGGCCGCAAGCAGCAGCCCAGCGGCTGAGGCGTGCTCGACCCGGGTCTAATCGCCGCTTCGACTTTCGTCGGACACGATCGCCGCCGCCGGAGCGATGTGCCGGCGGCATGAGCTCGACAGACTCGTTCAGGTACCAGCCGGACCCACGAAGCCCTGCGGACGGCTTGCTCGTGGCCGGCGCCATTTCGTCGGAGAGTAGCAACGTATGAATGGACAACGGAGCCTGATCCTGCTGGCCGTGCTCGGTCTCACCGGAGCGCTGGTCGGGGCGCTGGTCGTGGCCGCACAGTCGGACGATGGTCCGGCGGCGCACGTGTCGTGGGGAGCCTGTCCGGAGGGGGTGGAAGATCCCGCGGCCGGGCCCTCCCAGTTGCACTGCGCCACCGTGCCGGTGCCCTTGAATTACAGCGAGCCGGAGGGTGCGCAGATCGAGATCATGATCTCCCGGCTGGCGAGTAAGAATCCGGGCAAGCGTCGCGGAGTGTTGATGCTCAACCCCGGTGGGCCTGGTGGTCCAGGGCTGGACCAGCCAACATTCCTGGCCGCGCACGGGCTGCCCGCCGAGGTGCTGGACAGCTATGACGTGATCGGTATCGATACCCGCGGGGTCGGGCATTCGACACCGGTGAGCTGCGGTTTCACCGACGATCAGACGTACTTCGGCAATATCTCGCCGTACGCGGTGAACGATGCGGCGGTCACCGAGCGGGCCACGGTCGCCAAGGGGGTCGCCGACCAGTGCGCGGCCAACGACCACGAGGGCCGGTTGCGGTATGTCTCGACGGCGAATATGGCCCGTGACCTGGACCAGATCCGGGCGGCGCTAGGTGAGCGCAAAGCCAGTTTCCTCGGTTACTCCTACGGCACCGCGCTGGGCGCCGCCTATGCCTCGATGTTCCCGCAGCGGGCCGACCGCATCGTGCTCGACAGCAACATCGGCGACACCTATCTCGACCATGACGGGATGCGTCTGTACGGCCGCGGAATGGAAGAAACGTTCCCAGACTTCGCCGAGTGGGCCGCAGCCCGCCATGACATCTACGGTCTGGGGCGCACAGCGGACGAGGTGCGGCGGACGTACCTCACCCTCGCTGAGCGACTCGACGCGAATCCCGTGGACGGGTTGGATGGCGGCCTCTTCCGGTTCGGCACCTTCTTCACGCTCTATCGCCCGGCGTTGTACAAATCGACGGCCGAGAGCTGGAAATCGCTCCGCGAAACCGGGCATCCCGGCCCTGCGGGCGGCCGAGCGCCCGGTACCGGAGCGCCTTCGCCGAACGACAATGCCTGGTCGGTCTTTCTGGCCGTTACCTGCAACGATATCGAATGGCCCGAGGACATCGGGACCTATCGCCGTGCCGTCGCCGAGGACCGGGAACGCTACCCCCTCTTCGGTGCGGCCGCCGCGAACGTCATGCCCTGCGCTTATTGGAAGCTCGGTCCGTCCGAGCCGCCGGTGCGGATCGACGACACCGGCCCGGCCGATGTGCTGATCGTGCAGAACCAGCGCGACCCGGTTACCCCGCTCCGCGGCGGTGAGCTGCTCGACGAAAAGTTCGGTCAGCGGTCTCGATTGGTCACCGTCGACGGAAGTGGGCACGGAGCCTATGTTCTCGGCGCCAACCCTTGCACGTCGGACGTCGTCACCAGCTACTTGGTAAAGGGCACCTTGCCCGAACACGACATGACCTGCCGGGCGGGCTAGCCCGGCCGTGCCGTCGTGGGTTCGCTTCCGCTGCCTGGTGTTTGGGGGCGGCTCGGGCGGGTAGCCGCCGGCCGTGGATGGGAACGAGCACGGGGCAACTGGACAGGCCGGCACGGCTGGTGAGCGGGTTTCGGTGTTGCTGATCGCGGATCCGGGCAAGGCAGCCGCCGTGGCGGAGCGTCTCGCCGAACGCCTGCCGGGCGGCCTGCGCAGCCGTGCTCGTCCGGAGCGCCGGTGGACGACGCGGGTGCGCCCCAAGCCCTATCTGCCCGACGAGCAAGCGGATTTCGCCGAGGTGATCGACACTGTCGACCCGTCCGCGGAAGACGAGGACCTCGTTGTCTACCTCACCGATTTACCGCGTCGCGCGGAAACCCTGCCGGTGGTGGCCGATGTCAGTGCCGACCACAAATTCGCCCTCGTTTCCCTGCCGGGTGTGGGCGGCATCGACATCGAGCGACGTGTCCGCACTGTCACCGAACTCGCGATCACCCATATGCTCGGCGACCCGGAACTCCCGCCGCCCGGCGCGGCACGGCGGTTCCCAGCTGCCCGGATCCCCGGCGGCATACGGTATTTCACTCCGCCAGGTCTGCGGCGACTGCGCCTGCTGGCCGGGATGGTGCGGGCCAACCGGCCGTGGCGGCTGGTCACCGGACTTTCGAAGGTGCTCGTCGGCGCTTTCGCCACGGGTGCGGTCGCGTTGGCCACCAGCACGATCTGGATGTTCGCCGACCTGATGGGTCCGTGGCGTATGAGTGCGGCGACGATCCTGACGATCGCGGCGATGGTTCTATGGCTGATCCTCGATCACGAACTCTGGGAGCGGCCGACCTCGCCGTCCGACCGTGATCGATCGGTGCTGTACAACTTCGCGACCGTAGTCACCCTGGTCACCGGCGTCGGTGTCCTGCACGTGGCCCTGTTTTGCCTGCTGCTGTTCACCGCGTCCCTGACACTTCCCCCGGAACTGCTGTCTCGCATCCTGGGGCACGGAGTGAACTTTTCCGATTACCTCACCCTCGCTTGGCTGTTGGCCTCGATCGCGACCATCGGTGGGGCGCTCGGGTCCGGTCTCGAGGACGACACCGCGGTCAAGGCGGCGGCGTACGGGGTCCGGCAGCGCCAGCGCCTCGAGGAAAACCAGGGTCGGTCGAACGACGCCTGATGCGCGCGGCGCGCGAGGTTGTCCTGGCAGGACGAACCGGCGAGTTTTTTTCGCCTTGACAGGCCGTTTCGTCTCTCGGGCGCGATCGGAAGGATTGGCGGTGTCGAATATCCGGCGGCCGGCCGGTCGCGCCGATCCGAGGGAATTGATATGGCCACTGCAGTAGGAATCGACCTGGGAACTACGAACTCTGTCATCGCGAGTTGGCAGGGCGGCGAGCCGGTGGTGATCGCCAACGCCGAAGGCGCGCGCACCACGCCATCGGTGGTGGCCTTCACCGAGAGCGGTGAGCGCCTTGTCGGTCAGCTCGCCCGCAGACAAGCGATCTTGAATCCGAAGGGCACGATCTATTCGGCGAAGCGATTCATCGGGCGTCACTTCGACGAAATCTCGGAAGAAGCCAAGGCCGTGAGCTTCGACGTCGTCGAAGGCGAGGGCGGCGTTGCCCGATTCGATGTGCGGGGCAAGCTGTACGCACCCGAGGAGATCAGCGCGCAGGTGTTGCGCAAGCTGGTCGATGACGCGAGCAAGTATCTGGGCGAGCGGGTCAAAGAAGCGGTGATCACCGTGCCCGCCTACTTCAACGACGCGCAGCGCAACGCCACCAAGGACGCGGGCCGGATCGCGGGACTCGAGGTCCTGCGCATCATCAACGAGCCGACCGCCGCCGCGTTGGCGTACGGGTTGGACAAGCAGACTCATGAGACGGTGCTCGTATTCGACCTCGGCGGTGGCACTTTCGATGTCAGCCTGCTCGACGTCGGTGAAGGCGTAGTCGAAGTCCGTTCCACCGCGGGTGATTCGCATCTGGGCGGCGACGACTTCGACCGGCGCATCGTCGACTTTCTCGCCGACGAGTTCCAGCGCGCCGAGCACATCGATCTGCGGGCCGATCCGCAAGCGCTGCAACGACTTTTCGAGGCGGCGGAGAAGGCCAAGGTCGAGCTGTCCTCGGTGACGCAGACGCAGGTGAACCTGCCCTTCGTCACCGCCGACGCGAACGGACCCAAGCACCTCACCTCCACGCTCATGCGCTCGAAGTTCGAGGACCTGACCGCGGATCTGGTGCAGCGCTGCCTCGGCCCGGTCGAACAGGCCATGTCCGATGCCAAGGTCACTGCCAACGACATCGACGAGGTGATCCTCGTCGGCGGTTCCACCCGTATTCCGGCGGTACAGGCGTTGGTACGCAGGCTGACCGGTGGCAAGGACCCGAACATGAGCGTCAACCCCGACGAGGTGGTCGCGTTGGGTGCGGCGGTGCAGGCCGGCGTGCTCAAGGGTGAGGTCTCCGACGTGCTGCTGCTGGACGTCACGCCGCTGTCGCTGGGCGTGGAGACCCAGGGCGGGGTGATGACGAAGATCATCGAACGCAACACCACCATCCCGGCCCGGCGCAGCGAGGTGTTCTCCACCGCCGAGGACAACCAGCCCGCGGTCGATGTGGTTGTGCTCCAAGGCGAACGCGAGCGTGCCGCCGACAACCGAGTGCTCGGCCGGTTCCGGCTGGAGGACATCCGGCCTGCGCCACGCGGCCAGGCACAGGTCGAGGTCATCTTCGACATCGACGCCAACGGCATCCTCAATGTGACCGCACGGGACAAGGACACCGGTAAAGAGCAGAGCATCACGATCAGCGAGCAGTCCAATCTGGACCAGAGCGAAGTCGACCGGATGCTCGCCGAGGCCGAGCGGCACCGCCGCGAAGACGAGGAGCTGCGCCGGGCCGTCGATGCCCGCAACGCGTTGGATTCGGCCGCGTACCAGGTGGAGCGGCGACTCGCCGAGCTCGGCGACAGCGCGCCGCCGCACGACCGGGCACGTGCCGAGATGCTGATCACCGACGCCAGACAGGCGGTCAAAGCGGAAGCGCCGCTGGATCGGGTGCAGTCGCTCACCTCGGAGCTGCAGCAATTGCTATACGGGTTGCAGCCCACGCAATCCGGAGGCGGCGACGGACAGTCCAGCTACGCGGGCGCGGGTGCGCGGGCCGGCGCGCCCGGTGACGACGACGTGATCGACGCCGAGTTCGACCAGAGCTGAGGAGGTTCGGCGATGGAAACCTCCGCAGACCAGTCGTTCACCGACACCCCAGACCCGGACGCGGTAGTCGAACAACCCGAAGCCCAGATTTCCGAGTGGGAAGACCGCGCGCGGCGCACCGCCGCCGATCTGGACAACCTGCGCAAGCGCTACGCCAGGGATCTCGAGCGAGAGCGTGCGGCCGAACGATGGAAGGTCGCGGGCGCCTGGCTACCGATGCTGGACAACTTGGAACTGGCGCTGGCACATGCGAACGAGGAGGCGGACCCTCTCGTCGCGGGCGTCCGCGCGATCCGGGACCAGGCGGTGCAGGTCCTCGAACAGCTTGGCTACCCGAGACATTCGGAGGTCGGAGTCCCGTTCTCCCCGCATATGCACGAGGTGGTCAGCGTGGTCGACCGGCCCGATCTGCCGCCGGGGACCGTGGTCGAGGTGCTGCGCCCCGGATATGGGGAGAACGGACAGCAACTGCGTCCGGCGACCGTGATCGTCAGCAGACGCGAGGGGTGAGCGTCGATGGCGCGCGACTACTACGAGGTCCTCGGGGTTCCCCGCGACGCCGACAAGGACCAGATCCAGCAGGCGTATCGCAAGCTGGCACGGCGATATCACCCGGACGTGAATGCCGATCCGGCGGCGGAGGATCGGTTCAAGGAGGTCAGTGAGGCCTACGAGGTCCTGTCCGACCCGTCGACGAGGAGTCGCTACGACCGCTTCGGCGCCGACTTCCGGCGGGTGCCGGAGGACTACGACGAACGGGTCGGCGCCGCCGCCGGCGGTTTCGGCGGCGGCAGCGGCGGTTTCGGCGGCGGAACCCGGGTGCACTTCGGTCGCGGTTTCGATGGAAACGCCGACTTCAGTGACATATTCGGCGATATCTTCGGTGGCCGGGGTGGCGGATACGGCCCGATTCCCGGCGCCGATCAGGAGGCGGTCCTGGAGCTGACCGTCGAGGAGGCCTATCGCGGCGGCAAGCGCAAGCTACGGCTCGGCGAGCGCAGCTACGACGTCGATATCCCGGCCGGGGTCATCGACGGCCAGCGAATCCGGTTGGCCGGGCAGGGCGGCAGTGGTAGCGGCAACGCGCCCGCCGGAGATCTGTACCTGGTCGTGCATATCAAGCAGCATCCGCGCTTCCGGTTGGTCGGTCGCGACATCTACCTCGACCTGCCCGTGTCCCCGTGGGAGGCGGTGCTGGGGGCCACGGTCGCGATCCCGACGCCGGGCGGCGAGGCGAAAGTCAAAGTGGTGCCGGGCTCCTCGACCGGACGCAAGCTGCGCTTGCGCGGCGCGGGCATGCCCAATCCCCGCGGCGCCGGCGGCAACCTGTACGCCGAGGTCAAGGTCATGGTCCCGGCGAAACCGACCGCGCGTGAACGCGAGCTGTTCGAGCAGTTGGCCGCCGCGTCGACCTTCGATCCGAGGAGAGAGCAATGAGCGCGCCCACCCGTCGATACGTGATCGTGCGGCAAGCGGGGTTGCGGCTGGACGAGTTCTCCCGGCGCTGTGGTCTGCATCCGAGCCTGGTGCGCAGACTGGTCGCGCTCGGGCTGCTCGACGGAGCGCGCGAAGGCACCGATCTTCGCTTCGAACCGTCCGCGGTGGCCGTTGTCGCCCGAATCCAGCGCTTGCGGTCCGGACTCGGATTGAACTACGCGGCAATCGGGTTGGTGCTCGATCTGCTGGACCGAATCGAAGAACTCGAAGCCGATCCTCGAAGGAGGACGTCCCGATGGACACCAGCAAGTTGACCGAGAAGTCTCGGGAAGCCCTGAGCGAAGCACAGAACGCGGCGACGCGATTGGGGCACAGCGAGGTCGACGGGGAACATCTGCTGCTCGCCCTGATCGACCAGCCGGACGGACTGGTGCCCCGGCTGCTCGACCAGGCCGGCGCGGACCTCGACGCGTTGCGCGCCGAGGTGAATCGCGAGCTGGCCCGCCGGCCGAAGGTGAGCGGGCCCGGCGCCGCGCCGGGCCAGGTGATGGTCACCCGGCGATTGGCCGCCTTGCTGGCGTCGGCCGAGCGAGAAGCCAAGCGGCTCAAGGACTCCTACGTTTCGGTGGAGCACCTGGTCATGGCGCTGGCCGAGGAGGGGTCTGGCACCGCGGCGGGCCGGATCCTCGCGGGTCAGGGCATCACCAGAGAGTCGTTCCTGCAGGCGCTGACCACGGTTCGGGGTAATCAGCGGGTGACCTCGGCGACCCCGGAGGGTGCTTACGAGGCACTGGAGAAGTATGGCCGCGATCTCGTGGCCGAAGCCCGCGCGGGCAAGCTGGACCCGGTCATCGGCCGAGACGCCGAGATCCGCAGGGTGACCCAGATTTTGAGCAGGAAGACCAAGAACAACCCGGTATTGATCGGTGACCCCGGTGTCGGCAAGACCGCGATCGTGGAGGGCTTGGCTCAGCGCATCGTCCGTGGTGATGTGCCGGAAGGCCTGCGTGACAAGACGATCTTCTCGCTCGATATGGGGTCGCTCGTCGCGGGCGCGAAGTATCGCGGCGAATTCGAGGAGCGGCTGCAAGCGGTGCTGTCGGAGGTGAAGGCGGCCGAGGGCCGCATCCTGCTTTTCGTCGACGAGCTGCATACCGTGGTCGGCGCGGGATCGGCCGGCGGCGAAGGATCGCTCGACGCGGGCAACATGCTCAAGCCGATGCTCGCCCGCGGTGAGTTGCACATGATCGGCGCGACCACCCTGGACGAGTACCGCAAGCATATCGAAGCCGACGCGGCACTGGAACGCCGATTCCAGACGGTGCTGGTGGACGAGCCCAGCGTCGAGGACGCGGTGTCCATCCTGCGCGGGCTGCGCGAACGCCTCGAGGTCTTCCACGGCGTGAAGATCCAGGACGGCGCGCTGGTGGCCGCGGTGACCCTGTCGCATCGCTACATCACCGACCGCTTCCTGCCGGACAAGGCCATCGACCTGGTAGACGAGGCCTGTGCCCGGCTGCGCACCGAAATCGACTCCATGCCGGCCGAACTCGATGAGCTGACCAGGAGGGTGACCCGGCTGGAGATCGAAGAGGCGGCGCTGTCCAAGGAAACCGACGCGGCAAGCAAGGCGCGGCTCGACGAGCTCCGCCGCGAACTCGCCGATCTACGGGCCGAGGCCGATTCGCGCCATGCCCAGTGGGAGGCCGAACGGCAAGCGATCCGGCGGGTGCAGGAACTGCGTGGACAGCTCGAGCAACTGCGCCATGAGGCAGAAGAGGCCGAACGCAACTACGACCTCAACCGCGCGGCCGAGTTGCGCTACGGCGAGATCACCGAGCTGGAACGCAATCTGCAAGCGGCAGAGGAACAATTGCGGACCAAGCAGGGTAAGCAGCCGCTGCTGCGCGAGGTGGTCACCGAGGACGAGATCGCCGAAATCGTCGCCGCGTGGACCGGAATCCCGGTAGCGCGGCTACAGGAGGGCGAGCGGGAGAAGCTGCTACGGCTCGATGAGATCCTGCACGAGCGGGTGATCGGGCAGGAGGAGGCGGTGCAACTCGTCGCCGATGCGGTGATCCGGGCCCGTTCGGGCATCCGCGATCCACGCAGGCCGATCGGGTCGTTCATCTTCCTCGGTCCCACCGGAGTCGGTAAGACCGAACTCGCGAAGACCTTGGCCGCAACACTTTTCGACAGCGAAGACAATATGGTGCGCCTGGACATGAGCGAGTACCAGGAGCGGCATACGGTCAGCCGGCTGATCGGCGCGCCGCCCGGCTACGTCGGGTATGACGAGGGCGGGCAGCTCACCGAGGCGGTGCGCCGCAAGCCGTACTCGGTGGTGTTGTTCGACGAGATCGAGAAGGCGCACGCCGACGTCTTCAACACGCTGTTGCAGGTGCTCGACGACGGCCGGATCACCGATTCGCAAGGCAGGCACGTCGATTTCCGCAACACCGTGGTCATCATGACCTCGAATATCGGCTCCCACCACCTGCTCGACGGTGTCACCCCCGACGGCGAGATCAAGCCGGACGCACGGGATCGGGTGCTTGCCGAGCTGCGCGGGCACTTCCGCCCCGAGTTCCTCAACCGGGTGGACGACATCGTGCTGTTCACGCCGCTGACGCTGCCGCAGATCGAGCACATCGTCGTGCTGCAACTCGAAGAACTCCGACACCGCCTGGCCGAGCGGCAGATCACGCTCGACATCACCCCCGAGGCGCGCAGGCTCATCGCCGAGCACGGATTCGATCCGGTCTACGGTGCGCGGCCGCTGCGCCGCTACATCGCGCACGAAGTGGAGACGAAGATCGGCCGGGCGCTCGTGCGCGGCGATATCGGTCAGGGCGGCACCGTCACCGTCACCGTGGCCGGTTCGGAGCTCGCCGTCGCGTACACCGCGCCCGCGGTCGCCGCGTGAAACGAGGTATGACTATGGAAACCACGACGATCAAGTGCCCGAACTGCGGGAAGACGAACCGGGTACCGGCCGTGGCGGCGGGCACACCGCGCTGCGGTAACTGCCACACACCGCTGCCGTGGATCGTCGCGGCCGGTGACGACGACTTCACCGAGGTGACCGAAAAGTCTTCGGTGCCGGTCCTGGT
This sequence comes from Nocardia colli, assembly GCF_008704205.1. Lineage (GTDB taxonomy): Bacteria > Actinomycetota > Actinomycetes > Mycobacteriales > Mycobacteriaceae > Nocardia > Nocardia colli. Next base: position 882,245 of record NZ_VXLC01000004.1, read on the forward strand.
CGACCTCTGGGCGACCTGGTGCCGGCCCTGTGTGCTGGTCAGCCCGGCCCTCGAACAGCTCGCCACTGAACGCGCCGGCCGGCTGAAGCTGGTCAAGGTCGACGTCGATGCCGCACCCCGCACCGCCGAGCGGTTCGTCGTCCGGGCCGTGCCGACCCTGCTGATACTCGACCACGGCGCGGTGCTGGCTCGGCAGGCCGGCGCCGCTCCGATGCCGGAACTGCGCAGATGGCTGGACCACAACCTGTCCGACCGAGCGGAGAAGGACGTGAGCGCATGACTTCGATCCATACTGATCCCCACGTCGCGGCGATCCGGTCGGTGACGCCGCGGACACCGCAGGGTTGCGAGGAGTGTCTTCAACTAGGCACGCCGTGGGTGCATCTGCGGCTGTGCCTGACCTGCGGGCACGTCGGCTGCTGTGACTCGTCCCCGATGCGGCACGCGCGAGCGCACGCCGGCGGGGTCGGTCACCCGATCGTCGAATCGATGGAACCCGGCGAGAATTGGCGCTGGTGCTACGTCCACCAGAATTTCGTCTGATGAGCGTCGAAACCCCCGATGACGTGGGCGCGTTTCCGCGATTGTCGCAGCCGCAGGTGGCGACGCTCGCCGTCGGCGGCGACCGGCGGCCGGTGAGTGCCGGTGCGATATTGGTTCGGGCCGGCGCGCCCAGCGATGAGTTCTTCGTGATCCTGTCCGGCACCGTCGCGATCGTCGACGAGGATGCGGTGGAACGACGGGTGCTGCGAATTCACGGGCCGGGCCGATTCCTCGGCGAGCTGGGTCTGCTGGAAGGTCAGGTCGCGTTCTACACCGCGCAGATGATCGAAGACGGCGAAGTGCTGGCCGTTCCGGTCGACCGGATACGCGCACTGGTCGAACACGATCCGATGCTCAGCGACCTCATTCTGCGTGCGTATCTGATCCGCCGCTGCGGACTGCTCGGCATGGTATCCGGGTTCCGGATCATCGGGTCCTGCTACTCACCCGACACCCGGCGGCTGCGCGAGTTCGCCGTGCGAAACCGTCTGCCGCACAATTGGATCGACCTGGAGCGCGACAGCAGGGCCGAGCAGCTCCTCGCCGATCTCGGTGTCGCGGCCGAGGACACCCCGGTCGTCATCTGGCGGGGCGAGCGCGTGCTGCGCAACCCGACGAATGCCGAATTGGCGCGACTCGTCGGCCTACCGGTGCCGGAGCCGCTGCGCGACGTGTGCGACCTCATCGTGGTGGGCGCCGGCCCGGCCGGTCTGGCCGCCGCGGTGTACGGCGCCTCGGACGGGCTCGACACCTCGGTGCTGGAGGCGATCGCCGCGGGCGGGCAGGCGGGCACCTCCTCCTGCATCGAGAACTACCTGGGCTTTCCCGCGGGCATCTCGGGCACCGAACTGGCCGAGCGAGCGGTCATCCAGGCCGGCAAGTTCGGTGCTCGATTGCTGGTGTCCGCGGAGGTGGTCGGGCTGGAGGCCGAGGACGGACATCATCTGCTGCGGCTGGCCGGTGGCGGTGCGGTGCTCGGCCGCACGCTGGTCCTGGCCACCGGTGCCCGCTATCGCAGACTCGCCGTAACCGGGATCGAGCGCTTCGAAGGCACCAGTGTGTATTACGCCGCTACCCATCAGGAGGCGTCGATGTGCGGCGTGGACCCGGTGGCGATCGTCGGCGGCGGCAATTCCGCCGGACAGGCGACGGTGTTTCTCGCCGGGCGGGTCGCGCACGTGCACCTGCTCATCCGGGGCGACGACCTAGGCAAGAGCATGTCCCGATATCTGGTCGAACGGATCGAGCAGCACCCGCGGGTGACGGTGCATCGCAACACCGAGGTGCGCGAGTTGATCGGAGTCGGCGAGCTCGATGCCATCGAGGTCGAGAACAATCACACCGCGCAGCGAGAGACGCTCCCGGTGCGGGCACTGTTCGTTTTCATCGGCGCGACGCCGTGCACCCAGTGGTTGGCGGATTCTGTCGCGCTGGACGCGCACGGCTTCGTCCGCACCGGGCTGGACGCGGTATATCCGGCCGAGGACCAGCACGATCCGGGCCGTCGGCCGCTGCCACTCGAGACAAGCAGGCCCGGCGTCTTCGCGGTGGGCGATGTCCGTAGCGGCTCGGTCAAACGGGTCGCGTCCGCCGTCGGTGAAGGCGCAATGGCGGTGCGCCACATTCACGAATACTTCGAGAGGGGCTGATCTGAATGCCGATAATGGGCGTTGTCAAATTTCAGCGTTTTTTCCGCGCCGCGGCCGGGCTGCAGGTGCACCACAATGACATCGAGCGCTATAACGAGTTCATCGACGAGAAGATCTACGACCTGTTCCTCGTCGCCAAGGCGTCGGCGAAGGCGAACGCGCGCGATGTGATCGAACCGTGGGATCTGCCGATCACCGCAGGCCTGCAGCAGAGCATCCATCGGTTCGAGAAGCTGGACGAGGAGATCGAGCTGCAACCGCTGCTCGACCAACTCGTCGCTCATCCGCCGTTGGACGTGGCGCTCGCGGAGGAGACCGAGCGCAGGCTGCCGCTGATCGCCGGCGGCCTGAGTGTGGCGCTCGCGCAGACGTTCGTCGCGATCGCCCCGAAAGCCAAGCATCCGGGTACCGCCGAATGGTCGACGGTATTCGAGATATTCCATTTGCTGCTTTGATGCATTAACGGTGCATATTGTCTGGATCGGCATACGCCGGATGAGTTGGGGTATTTCGATGATCATCATCCGACCTCGGAAGCCAGACCTCTTTGCCATGAACCAGCCACTGCTGAGTTTTCCCGTCGTCGACGGATCGGCAGATGCTCAGCTGGTGTCGCTGCGCGGGCTGTGCGCGTTGTCCGCGGCGCTGTCGGGCGAGCACCAAGTCGTCGAAATACTGCGCATGGCCGGTGCCGCTGTCCCGTCCCTCGGCTCGTGTCGCACGCTGGCGAGCTACCGTCGGGTGGACGGCGAATTCCGGCGGGATCCGCAGGAGCGGCCCGCACAGCCAGGCCTGGACGCGCAGGTCAGCGCGCAGGACGGTGCGGGCAGTGTGAGTGTGGCCGACGAGAAATGGGGTTGGGCGTTTGTCCTCGGGAGTTGGTCCGGAGTCGTCGGTTCACTGATTGTCGGCTCCGATCGCGCGCCGCGACCCGAGGAGATATTCCTGCTGGAAGTGCTGGCGCAGGTCACCGGTGCGGCGTTGGCCAATGCGGCCACCCACGAGCGCGCCGGCCTGCATGCGACCGAACTGACCGAGATCAACGAGCATTTGGCCGCCACTGTGCTGCGTCTCGAACGGCAGGCGCGGGCACTCGAGGTGCTCTCCGGAGCCGCCGCCTACGGACAGGGCGAACAGGGTATCGCCGATGCCATCGCCCAGCTGACCGATTTGCCGGTCGTGGTCGAGGACCTCTTCGGCAATCTGCGGGCCTGGTCGGGACCCGGCCGACCGGAACGCTATCCGAAAACCGCACCGGAGCAACGTGATCGACTGCTGCGTCGGCTCGCAACGCATAATGCGCCGCTGCGGGTCCACGATCGGGTGATCATGTTGGTGAAGCCGCGGGCCGAGATCCTCGGCACACTCGCGCTGATCGATCCCGACGACCAGGTGGCCGACGCTCAGCTGTTCGCGCTGATGTACGGCAGTACCATGCTCGCCCTCGAACTCGCACACCAACGCAATCTCGCCGAGGTCGAGTTGCGGTTACGTCGCGATCTGGTCGACGATCTTGCCTCCGGCACCGACAACGACAGCGCCTATGCCCGCGCCGACGCATTGGGCCACGATCTGCGCGGAGCGCACTACGTCGTTCTCGTGCACAGCGCGAGCCACCTCGAGGCGATCGCCGAGACGGCGAGCCGCGCCGCGTCGGCCGCGAGTCTGCACGCCATCCAAGGGCGTTACAGCGGCATGATCGTGTTGATCACCGACCGCAGACCGGATCCGGCCGCCTTCCATCACGCGCTGCGCGAGGGCGTCGACACGACGCCGATAACCATCGGCATCAGCGGCCGGTGCGAGCAGCCGAGCGATTTCGCGCGATCCTTCGCCGATGCGCGCCGCGCGGTTCACATCCGGCAACGGTCGCGTGTCCCGGACGGCGCGACGGCATTCGACGAACTCGGTTTCTATCGTCTGGTCGACGCGGCCCACACCCAGGGGCAGGTCGAGGACTTCGTGCGCGAATGGCTGGGCGCCCTCCTGGATTACGACGACAACCGGCACTCCGACCTCGTGTACACCCTGGCCCAGTATCTCGAATGCGGCGGCAATTACGACGATTCCGCCGCCGTGTTGCACATCCATCGCAGCACTCTGCGCTATCGTCTCGGCCGCATCCGCGAACTCACGGGCTTCGATTTGCGCGATATGAATGTCCGATTCAATCTCCAAGCGGCAACGCGCGCGTGGCAATTCCTCGCTGTCGTCCCGGATCCCTGACGCCGCGGCCTTCGGCCCATGCGGCGAGGCCGAGCGTACATCGGTGCGCGCAGCCTGGCCGCGGTCACCGATACCGATTACGACGCGCTGCTGCGCTGGCGGCAGCTGGGCCCGGTGTGAGTGCCCTCGCCCGACGTCACGGTCGGCCGCTGGCCCTGCTGGACGCTGCCGTGTGCCGAGCACTGGAAACATCTGGAGCGCAACCCTTTCCCGAGACCTCGATGCGTGCGCTTCGTCGACACCGCCGCCATGCTGCGCATGCACCGCACCAGCGTGACCACGCTGTGGAAGAACGTCGACCGCGGAACTATCGCCGCGCCCTCGGTGTGGGTCTCGGAGGCGAATCCCGACGCGGCCGCCACCGATGCCAGCGACCGGAAGGGGTGGGTACGGAGCAACTTCCGTGCGTGGTCGAGCCGCATCCGCATCAGTCGGGCGCCTATTCCGTGCTCGGTGTCCTCGAACAACCGGTACAGGCTGCGCGGCGACACCATGCAGGCACGCGCGATCTGCTCGGCGGTCAGCTCGGGATTCGTGTAGTTGCGGCGAATGAAGGCCAAGACCGTCTGCTTGGACAGAGTCTGCAGTGGGGCAACACCGCGAAAGAATTGGCCAACGACGGCCGCCGCGCCTTCCCACTGCTCGAATGCGTCCCGGGCCGACACATCGACGGTGGACCGGATCTCGTAAACGGCGGGAGTCGCGCTGTGACCCATCGGTCGGTCATTTCACTCGATGACCGGACACTCGACCAGAATTGGGGGCTTTCCTGCCGCGGCGACGACTCGCAGTGCTGAGTCCGTACACCAGTGTTGCGTGTCGGGATGCCGCGGTGATCCGTTCGGCCACGTGGTAGTCGGCGAGCGGATCTCCCTTGCGCGATCGCAGAATTTCGCGGAAATCCATCCGGTATTCACCGTGGTTCGAACGAACATGACGCGTCCAATAGTCAAGCCGATCCGCATAATTCGGTGCGCAGATGAGGATGGTGGTTTCGACGTCGCCGCTGGCGACACCGGGACGCCGTTGCAGAAGACGTGGGGTCGATTGTGAATAGCGCTCGGCCCGTGGGGATTCGGCGGAAGAGCCGGGGCCGGGATGCCATCCCGACTAATGTAACGTGTTGACGGGCAACAGGCCTCAGCGATCCCGCTCGGTGGACACCTATTCACCCAGGTGTTCCTCTGTGGACGATCGGGGAGGTCTGCGACCGAGGCGAATGTGCCGACAGTTGTGCGGAGATCGTTGCTCGACCGCTGATCCGGGAGTTGGCTTTGACTGACCTGCTCGTAAAGACCGCTTCGCGCAGGCGGGGCACTCAGCGTCGTGCCGTCGCCGGCCTGGACCGGTTGGCCGGCGATCACGCCGGCGGGCAGCAGGGAAGGAGTGGGATCGCTCATGTCTGAGATGGCGTCCGATCACCAGAAGCCGCTGGCCTCGAACCGGCCGACGGAAAGGCAACCCGCAGTGGATTTCCGGGACGTCCCGTGCGGGCCCGGGCATTTGCCGATTCTCGGCCACGGTTGGCGATTGCGGCGCGATCCGGTTCAGTTCATGGTCGATCTGGTCGATGTCGGGAAAATAGCGCGGGTCGATATCGGCAGTCGCGTTGTCTATGTCATCACCGATTTCGAATTACTGCACAAGGTTTTGCTGGAAAACTCCGACGAGTTCGAGCGCGGGCTTCTGTTCGAACGAATTCGCCTCATATTCGGTGATTCGTTCATCGTCGCGGATGGTCAGCAACACCGGGATCTTCGCCGGCTGCTGCAACCAGCATTCCATCGGACATTGCTGGAAAACTACGCGCACGCGATAAAGCGTAACGCGGAGGTATTGGCGAGTTCGTGGCAGCCCGGCCAGATTGTCGAGGTCCGTTCCGCGCTGCTGGGATTGGTGATCACCGACCTGCTCGGCTCCATGTTCTCCCATGAGCCAGACGACGACGAGTTGAAACTCATCGTCGGGCTCATCGAGGACATCGCGGCGGGCGCGATAGTGGGCAGTGTGCTGCCGAAGTGGTTGGCGAAACTGCCGTTGGCGGTGAACCGCAATTTCCTGTCGTCAGGCACGCAGCTTCGGGAGTTCTGCCAGAAGTTGCTCGTCGCACGCCGGGCGAGCGGTGAACGCCGCAACGACCTGATCGACCTCCTGCTGAATTCGTTCGGTGACGAACCCCGCAGCGACAAGTTCCTGGCAGAGCAGGCAGTGACCATCCTCTTCGGCGGGATCGACGCCTCGACCGCCATGCTGACCTGGACTCTGCACGAGTTGGCGCAGCGCCCGGAGGTGGCCGCGCAACTGCGGAAAGAGCTGTCCACGGTCGAAGATCCCAGTCCTCGGAGCCTCGACAAACTTGACTACCTGAACCGGTTCCTGAACGAGGTCACCCGGCTCCATTCGCCGCTACTGCAGACCCGCCGCACCGTCACGACGGTCGAACTCGGCGGTTTCACCTTCCCCGCTGGGATAGATATCGGCTACAGCCTTGCCGCCGTTCACCGCAACCCGAACCTTTTCGCCGAGCCCGACACCTTCGACCCCGATCGGTGGTCGCCCGCCGGGTCGAAATGCCGGACCTTCGTTCCGTTCAGCATGGGCAGCCAGATGTGTATCGGCAACAACGTGGCGTGGATAGTCCTGCAAACGACTCTGCTCAGTCTGCTGTCGAAATGGGAGTTCCACCCGGTCGCGACCAAGAAGATCGCGCAGGCCATGGGCCCGATTCCTGGGCCGAGGCGACTTCCGCTCGAGGTCCGTCCAGTCGCCGGATGATCGCGCGGCCGCAAGTCGCGGAGTTCGGCTCAGGTTGTGCCTGATTCGGTGAGCGTTTTGCGGCGTCCGGACAACCGGCGTACGAGGACGGGTACGACGGCGGTGATGATGAAGAGCGCCGCGGCGACGAGAATGAAGTAGAGCAGAGATCCGTTGCGGCCGAAGCGCGGGAGGAAAGCAACCTGCTGCCCGGTTGCGGCGACGGCATTGAGGAACGGCGCGTAGGCCTGCAGCGTGAACCCATGGGGCAGCAGATTGAGCGAGTTCTCGGCCACATAGACCCAGAACAGCAGGGCTGCGACGGCGGCGGACGGGGTGCGAATCAGTGACCCGGCCGCGATACCCACTCCGCATGCGGCGAACGCGTAAATCGGGACGGTCCAGAGGAACCGGATGCCGGCCGAGTCGGTGATGTCTACATCTCCATAGAGCTGCGGGAACTGGTGGGGCAACGTGACCATGACGACGACGAGCAGCACAACCGTCGAGATTGCCGCGATGATGCCGTAGTAGAACCACCGGGCGAGCGCGACCGTCCAGGTCCGGGGAAACAGGAAGGCATTGAGATCGCTTGTCTGACCCCGCCATTGGGCTGCGTGGGCGTAGGCGGCGGTGACCATCATGATGGACACGGAAAAGGTCATCACCCAGTACACGGAGTTCGTGGTGGAGACCGGGGCTACGAAACTCTGTCCGGGGAGGGTGGCGAGTCGTTCTGCGACGGCGGCGATTCCGAAGGTGACGACCAGCGGCAGCGCGAAGGTGAGGGGGACCGCGACGGCCCACAGGAAGCTGCGTCCGGTGGTGCGGGTCCATTCGGCGGCGATGCCGCGGCGAATCATGGTGGCCGGACCGGGATTGTTCATGGCGCAACGCCGGATGCTCGGTGAGTCGGCAGGCCGGCGATCCGCACGTAGGCGTCTTCGAGGGTGGTCTCGCCGGCACCCAGGGTGTTCATGAGCTGAGCGAACGGCTGGTCCGCCAGTACGCGCTGGTTTCCGAGGATGACGACGTGGTCGGCGTTGCGTGCGACCTCATCGAGCAGGTGCGTGGCAACCAGGACGCAGGTCCCGGCATCGGCGAGGTCGCGCAGCAGTTCGCGGATCCAGCGGATGCCCGCGATATCCAGGCCGTTGAGCGGTTCGTCGAGCAGCAGGGTGCGCGGGTCGGAGAGCAATGCGGCGGCGATGCCGACACGTTGCAGCATGCCGAGCGAATAGTGCCCCAGCCTGCGATCGGCGACCCGGACGAGGTCGACGATCTCGAGGACGTCGCCGACTCGACCGGTGGGCACGCCACGGGCACGGGCGAGCCAGCGGAGGTGCCGGCGGGCGGTGTGGCGTGGGTCGAACGCTCGGTAGTTGAGGTGCATGCCGAGCGTTGCCGGCGTGGTGTGATGGGCCCGGACGAGGGTGCCGTCGACCCGGACGGTGCCGGCGGCAGGTGCGATGACACCGCAGATACACCGCAGCAGCGTGGTTTTGCCGGTGCCGTTGAGACCGATCAGGTAGGTGAGTGCCCCGTCAGCCACGGTCAGTTCGGGGACTTCGAGGACGGTTACGCCCGGGTAGCTCAAGGTGAGGTCATGAATATCTATCACGGCGCTCGGAGCCGGTCAGAAGTCACAGGCCATCGGCAGGCCCACGGCCCTGACGCCCTCGCACACGGAACTGTTGGACAGCTTCCAGGCACCATCGATACGCTTCCAGACCACAGTCGCCTGCAAGGTCGGTTTTCCCACGGACTTGCTGACCAGCTTCGCGGTGTGCACGTTGCCGTTGTGGGTTTCGGGACCGGTGATGTCATTCGACCCGAGCGGAGCTCGGTACCAGCCGAGGTTGTAGAGGGTGCGGGCAACCACGACCGCGCGCATGCCGCCTTCCATCTGGGCAGCCTTGGCCTCGTCGGAGCCGGGCTCTTCGATCAGGAAATCGACCTGAGCGTTGAGTTCGTCCAGGGTGGGGACTTCGCTGGTAATGGGGAGCAAACCGGGAGCGGCGGCGGCGACAGGGGCATTGACAACTGAGGCGCCAGTCGTGACCACAGCGACCGCTACGATCGTCGACACGCTACCGGCGACAATTTTGAGGGTCTTCATCTTTCATCCTCTGATTGACTGGAACAATGCCTGACATGTCATCGAATGTTCAGGCGGCCAAAGTAATTCGCGCGTACGAGATTACTCCTGTTCCGGCCGGTTTCTCAGGGTTTGCGGCCGATGGCGCCGTCCATGACCATTCGAGTCTCCGGCAGATCCGGACGGAGCCACTGCTGTATCGGCACCACGCCGGGTTCGAACAACTCGAAGCCGGCGAGGAACGCTTCGGTCTGTTTCGCGGACCGGAATTCGACTTGGGCCGAGGTGCCCTTGGTAGCGGTGAGCACCTCGAGTATCTCGGGGGAGGTATCGAGGGAGCCGTGGGTGATTGCCAGGTAACTGCCTGGTGTCATCCGATCGCGGAAGGTGGCGAGGATCCCGGCGGGATCTTCGTCGTCCGTGATGTAGTGCAGCACGCCGATGAGCAGGATCGCCACCGGCTCGTCGAAGTCGATCAGGGAGTTGGTCGTCAGCTGATCGATGATGTCGCGAGGACGCCGAATGTCGCCCAGCAATGCTGAGACACCATGGGGGTCGGCCAGCAGCGCCTCGCAATGGACGTGCACCACCGGGTCGTAATCCACGTACACCACCCGGGCCGACGGCTCGATCTCCCGAGCTGCCTCGTGCAGGTTGGGCGAGGCGGGGATGCCCGAGCCGAGATCGACGAACTGACGGATACCGGCTTCCGCGGCCATCCGGACCGCCTTGAGCGCGAAACTCCGGGCGAACCAGGCCACGGTCTTGACTTCGGGTGCGTCAGCGAGCATTTCGTTCGCTAGGTTGCGGTCGGTGTCGCGATTGTCCTTTCCGCCTAACAGGTAGTCATACACCCGGGCGGAATTGGGCTGATCGGGTTTGAATGGTTGCGGTGTTCGGTCGTCCGCCGACACCGGCCCTTCGGTTCCATGGACCACAGGGGTAACCGTAGCCGATCGCTACCGCCGACGGGGGGCCTTCGCAGATCTGCTGCCCCGATGGGCGCATTGCCCGAACGAGGCGCTGCTTTGCCCGCCCGAACCGGCCCCCGGTTTGAACCATCGGCGAACCATGTTCCGACACAAGGTTTTACGAACCTGTTTCAGCCAAGGCGACTGCGTGTGCCACCGCGGACCGCGCCCGGTCGACGGTCGCATAGCGGCCGAGTCCGCAGGGGGACGCGACGTCCAGCAGGCCGCCGAAGGCCGACTCCGCCGTCGCCAGCGCCTCCCGTGCTTGCGCGAGCGGCTGCGCCGGATGCGCGAGTCCGGCGACAACCCGCGTGGTGGCAGGCAATTCGAGGCCGGCCAGCGGCGCGTAGTACCGCGGCCGAACCGGCGCCTGTTTGCCGTCGCCGATGGGGAAGTGGACGAACTCGAGCTGCCTTCCCGCAGGCCAGTATCGCGCGATCGCGTTGGCCAGCGTGACGACCGGGGCCGCCGATCTCGGCCGCACGACCGGCTTGTCGTCGAGGCTCCCGTAGCAGAGGTGTATGCCGAAACGGGAGTCGTGGGGCGCCCGGGCGACGAGTCGGGCGATGGCTCGGCCGACCGCGGTGGCCGGAGCGCGCCGCAGGCCCGCGGGTGTTCCCGTGCAGATGAGCGTCTCCGCCGGCAGTTCGAGTTGGAAAACGACGTTGTCCCGCAACGCTTCCTGGATCCGGACGATCTCCCTGACGGTCGCGTCGACAAGCGGGCGATAATAAGGAAAGCCTCGGTCACCGTGGCCGACCGAGCCTCGACGCCGCAGCAGCATCCGCGCCTCGAAGGCGATGAAACCGATGACAAAGGGCGTCGGTATGCCTACCTGCAAGCGCAGTCCGGGATCGGTGCGGCGCACCTCGGCCAGCGCGTCCATCGCCCGTCCGGCCTCCGCCGCATAGCCGAGCGCGGCGTCGACATCGGCCTCGGCCAGCGATCGGCCGGCCCGAAGCCGGAACGTGTCGCGGGAACGCAGCGTCGACCAATCACCGGTGCGCACGGGCGCCAGCGCCGGGATCTTGCCGAGCCGGTCGATGATCGGTCTGACGTACCACTGGGCGCGATAGGGATCCGCTTCACCGCCCGGAATGAGGCCGTCCAGGAATTCCCCGGCTGTGTCGACGGCGAACGCCATTGCCTTTTCCGGACTGTCCAACTGCGGGGGCAAACTGCCCACGAAGTGAATCCTGCGCTTAGGCTGCACCGCGCCAGTGTCGCATATCGACCGTCTCGCGACGTAAGCGTTGCCCGACTCTCGGCGGGCGTCGGATTCGACCACCTGGCAGCGAGATTCGACCGATCGGCGCGTCACCCCACCGCGAGCGGACCTGGTCGCCGTTTCTTCAGTTTGCTGATCAGGCGACGCTGTTCCCGGAGGCCGGCCGCGGCCAACGTCGGTTTGACCGCGGAGGCGAAGGCATAGAAGAGGATGTGGTTCAGTCCCGCGTCGAGGTAGGGGTCCAGCCAGCGTTCGACATCGGCGGCGGTGCCGGACGGCATCAGGGCGCGCACCAATTCGGGTGTGACATGTTTGCTGTATTCGGCGAACCGCTCGCCCTCGAAGACGGCGGGATCGACCTGCGAATAACCGGGGTTGTCCGCGCCGAGCGGGTGTGTCGCCCCGGCCGCGGTCCAGCTCGCTCCCGGCATGACCAGCGCCATGGCTTGGATGAAGGGCGCGCGGCACAGTTCGTCGAGGACACGCTGGTCGGGCGCGAGCAGCGGGGCCAGTAGCACGCTGCGGTGCAAGGTTTCCGGGTCGCGCCCAGCGTCCTGGGCGCCGCGCGCGAAGTGGGTCGCGGCGGTGTGCCAGGAGGTGGTGGTGTCGTTGAGGATGAACATCCAGCCGTCGCCGTGCTGCCCGGCGATCCGGCACGCGCGTGGGCCTTGCGCGGCGACCCAGACCGGGGGAGTCGTGCCATCGAGTGGTGGCAGCCCGAATCTGGCGGCGTGCCAGTCGTGGAACGGCCCTGTGTGCGTGAGCAATTCGTCCGGAGCGGCCCACGCGGCGCGCAACGCGGTCAAGGCGTCGGCCAAGCGCCCGGCGCGCGGCTCGAGGGTCAGTCCGTAGGGGACGGTGTTCTCGTATTCGCCCGACCCGATCCCCAGCACGACCTTGCCGCGGGACAGATGATGCAACGACATCCACGCCCGCGCCAGATCGGCCGGACTGCGCCGGACCACATCGGTGACCGCGACCCCCATCACCGGCCCGCGCGGACGAGCCCAACGAGCAAGTGCGACAGTCGGATCCAGGTATGCGTCCAGCGAGGAAACGAAGCGCGCCATCGGCGAAAACCGAACGTTCCACGCGGCAGCCGGAAACGCCGACTTGGTGTGGTCGGAAAACCACACGTCATCGACCCCGAGCACCCTCGCGGTCCGCATGTTCATCCTGATCGCCCACACAGGAGCAACCGGCTCGATCAAGGACCCGACCCGCACCCGGTCATCCCGCCGCCGAACCTTGTACGAACTTTCGCGCCGGCCCATCGCCACCCCCGAGAGGAATCCTGCTCGAGTTATAGCAAGAAGCTAGGACTCCTGACCCGGAAACGCGCGTATCACCTTCTGACGGACCAACGCACGCAGGTGCTTGTCCCCATGCGGGTCCATCCCCTCGGCGACAAAGACAGCGTCGGTAAACGAGTCGACGTCCGAAGGCGGCGATGTGCAGAACCTGTTCCGCTCGTCCGGCGGCAGGCAGAAACCGTGATCGACGCACAGGCTGTCGAGCAGCGACACCACGTCCACCCGATCAACATCCATGACTGGAATCTAGCCGAGATGAGTTCTCGAACCGTAGCGGTCATCGACCAGACGATCGATGACTTCGGCGCGGCCCGGGAGACGATGGACTGCGCCATCCCGGCCAGGGCCGTGGTCTGGGCGAATTCCGCTCAGTGGGAGGGTTTTTCCAGTCGTGATTCGACGGATTGTCCATCCATTTACCGTGAGCACGATGAGCGACGGCAATCCTGATCCGACCGCGCGCCGACAGCTGACGGTGAGTGCGCGCAACGCCGAAAGTATCGCCGCGGCGCTGTCTCGATGGCTGGCCACCAGAATCGCCGCCGACCAGCCGCCCGAGATTTCGGCGCTGTCGAGTCCAGAGGGTTCTGGAATGTCCAGCTCGACAGTATTTTTCGACGCGAGATGGACGGTCGGCGGTCTGCCCGTCCGCGAGTCTTTCGTAGCCAGGATGGCCCCGGAACTCGACTCGTTCCCGGTCTTCGAGACCTATGACCTGGCCCGGCAATTCGACATCATGGTCGGCGTGGCAGCCGCCACCGATGTGCCGATGCCGGAGCTGTGCTGGTTGGAGACCGACGAATCACCGCTCGGCGCAACATTTTTCGTGATGAAGCGGATAGTCGGCCGGATACCCGCGGACAATCCGCCGTATGTGTTCACCGGCTGGTTGTTCGATGCCACGGTCGAGGAGCGTGCCCGGCTCGCCGCGAACACCGTCGAGGTGATCTCGAAGATCCACGCGATTCCCGAACCGGCCGTGCGGTTTCCGATGCTCACGGGACCGGGGCAGGCACTGCGCAGGCACGTCGACTCCGTTCGCGCGCTGTACCGCTGGGGACTCGTCGACGACGGATTTCGAATCCCGATCGTGGAGCGCGGGTTCGAGTGGCTGGAGGCGCGCTGGCCCGCCGAACCGGGACCTGACGTATTGCTGTGGGGCGACGCGCGGCCGGGCAATATCCTCTACCGCGGTTTCGAGCCGGTCGGCGTGCTGGATTGGGAACTTGCGGCGCTCGGCCCGCGGGAAATCGACCTCGCGTGGCTCATCTTCATGCACCGTTTCTTCCAGGATATCGCCACCCGCTTCGACCACCCGGGACTGCCCGACTTTCTGTGCCGCGCCGATGTCGTCACGAAATACGAAGAACTGAGCGGACATTCGGTGCGCGATCTGGACTTCCACCTGGTCTACGCCGCGCTGCGGCATGCCATCGGCATGGCCAGGATCAAGCGCCGGATGATCCATTTCGGCGAAGACACCGACACTCCCGACCGCGACGACTACGTCATGCACCGAGCCGGGCTCACCGCGCTGCTCGACGGAACCTATGCATGGGATTGAGAGGAAACAGCTGATGACCCGGACCCTTGGCGTCGCTCCGGCGCCGCTGGACGAGTACCCCATCCACCAGACCCCGCTGTCGCTGGCCAGGGTGGCTACCAGCGACCGGAACTTCTACGACCGCAGCTACTTCAACGCCCACGACCGAGACGGCGGAACCTTTCTCATCACCGGGCTCGGCGTCTACCCGAATCTCGGCGTAATCGACGCCTATCTCACTGTCCGGCAAGGTAATACGCAACGAAGCGTCCGCTTCTCCGACGCGCTCGCCGAACGCAGTCTCACGCAGCAGGTCGGCGGCTACCGGATCGAGGTGCGGGAGCCGCTGCAACAGATCCGGGTGATCTGCGAACACGATGATCTCGGCTGCGACATCCTCTGGAACGGTTCCTTCCCCGCCGTGCGGGAACAGCCCCACCTGATTCTGTCCGGAGCCAGGCCGATCATCGAGGCGACCCGGTTCGCTCAGGTCGGAACGTGGGCGGGCACCCTGCACGTGGACGGCACGGACGTCACAGTGGACCCCGATGTCTGGGTCGGCACGCGGGATCGGTCCTGGGGCATCCGCCCGGTCGGCGAGCCCGATCCCGCGGGGCGCGAGGCCGGGACAACCGAGGGGTACTGGTGGCTGTACGTGCCGCTGCGTTTCGACGACTTCGCCATCGTGGTGATCGTGCAGGAGGAGCCCGACGGTTATCGCACGCTCAACGACGCCGTGCGAATCTGGCCGGACGGCCGAGTCGAGCAACTCGGCTGGCCGCACGTCCAGCTCGAATACCGCTCGGGGACAAGACATGTCGTCGCGGCCAAGTTGACCCTCAGCACTCCGGACGGCAGGCCGCTCGAGGTGGACGTGCAGACCGGCGCGCATGTCGCCCTGCATGTCGGATGCGGTTACGGCGGCGACCCCGAGTGGCTGCACGGTCGGTGGATGGGCCGCGACTGGGTCAAATCCAGTTCGTATGACCTGACCGATCCGGAGATCATCGCTCGCGTCCCCTACGGTGTCGTCGAATACGTCGCCCACGCCCGCTGCGGCGACGCCGAGGGCTGGGGCCTGTTCGATCACGCGAGCCTCGGCCGCCACGACTCCACCGGTTTCGCTGACTGGGCGTCGGTCGCCCCCTGACATTCGAGTGCGCTCCGGGGTTCAGCCGCGCAGGGTGGCGATGGCCTTCTCGATCCGTCGC
Source organism: Nocardia colli (assembly GCF_008704205.1). GTDB lineage: Bacteria > Actinomycetota > Actinomycetes > Mycobacteriales > Mycobacteriaceae > Nocardia > Nocardia colli. The sequence continues at coordinate 897,781 of NZ_VXLC01000004.1, forward strand.
CGGCGCGTCTCCGGCTTCTTCGCGCTCTCGATGGCGTGCACGTGTTCGCGCTTGCGGCTGTACGCGAGCTGGTCGTAGGCGGCGCGGGCGACCGGATCGTCGTCCAGGGCCCGGGCGAAGTCCGGGGGCTCGACGATGACGCGCGGCTGGGTGTCGAGTTCGAGTTCGACCTCGACCTCCTCGCCGATCTCGACACCCGCGGCCTGCCGGTTGGCGTGGCTGAGGCCGAGCAGGTAGCGGCCGCGCATCAGGGCGACCCGGCTCTTCCAGGTATGACCGTTGAGCGTGATCGTCACCGGCGGCCGTGCACCCTCGCCGAGCGCCGCGACCACCTCGGGCGGAATCTCCAGGCCGCGCATGGGCTCGGGCGGCTCGACGTGGGTGCGAAACTTCATGTTCTCTCTCCTGTTCGTGCGGCCGGCTTTCCGGACGGGGTCAGTTCGCGGCCTTCGCGACCAGTGCGCCGATCATCTGTTCGTCGGCGGCTGTGAGGCCCGCGAGGGCGAAGGAGGTGGGCCAGACGGTGCCGGCGTCGAGGGTGGCCTTGTCTTCGAAACCGAGGGTGGCGTAACGGGATTTGAACTTCTCCGCGGATTTGAAGAAGCAGACGATCTTGCCGTCCTTGGCGTAGGCGGGCATGCCGTACCAGGTCTTGGGGCTCAGGTGCGGGGCGTGCTCGGTGACGATGGCGTGGATGCGTTCGGCCAGCGCGCGGTCGGAGTCGTTCATTTCGGCGATCTTCGCCAAGACGTCCGCGGTGCCGTCGGCCTTGGTGGCGCGGGCGCCGCGGCGCGCGGCGGTCCCGAGTTCCTGGGCGTGGTCCTTCATGGCGGCGCGCTCCTCGGCGGAGAAGCCGACGGTGGGCTGGTTCTTGGTGGTGGTGCGAGTGGTCATTTCGGTTTCCTTCGGGTGCGGGTTGGTTTCGGTGGGTGGGTTTCAGCGATCTTGGAGCAGACCGACGACGTTGCCGTCGGGGTCGAGGACCTCGGCGACCCGGCGGCCCTCGCCGACATCGCGCAGCGCCTGCTTCACGGTGGCGCCGGCGGCGGTCAGTTCGGCCAGCTTGGCCTCGATATCGGACACCTCCCAGTAGATGACCGGGGTGGTGATGGCCTGCGGGCCGCCGTCGGGGACCAGGCCGATGTGGTGGCCGTCGATGTCGAAACCTACGTAGTAGGTGCCCTCGATCTGCGGCGGCACGCCGAGCAGTGCGGTGTACACCGCCGTGGCCGTTTTCAGGTCGGTGACGGGGTGCAAGACGGTCTTGATCCCCTTGGTCGCGGTCATAGCTGCTCCTGAAGTCTTTGTGCTGTTCGGTATGGGTAAACGGTATTGCCGGCGCGTTCCCGGGACATCCGTGCTGACCACGGAGCGCGCCACGGAGATGCTCTCGTGCGGGTGAATCGGTGGTACGTGAGAATGTGGGCGTGTCGAAGTCGAAGCTGGGGATCTCGGACCGTGAGGCCGAGGTGCTCGCCCTGGTGGGGCAACATCGCAGCAATGCCGAGATCGCGGCGCAGCTGTTCATTTCCGTGCGGACCGTGGAGACCCATGTGTCCTCGCTGCTGCGCAAGGTCGGGGTGGTCGACCGGCGGGCGCTGGCCGGCCGGGCTTCCGAGTTCGCGCAGGCGGACGACGGCGGCGCGGTGGCCGCCGTGCTGCCCACGCCGCTGACCTCGTTCGTCGGCCGCGAGCGGGAGCGTTCCGCGCTGCGCGAGGCCGTGCGGACGCATCGGCAGGTGACCGCGCTGGGGCCCGGCGGCGTCGGCAAGACCCGGCTGGCCCTGGCGGTCGCCGCGGACCTCTCCGGTGAATTCACCGGCGGCGCATGGTTCGTCGACCTGGTGCCGGTGACCGATCCGGCGATGGCCGGGGCCGCGGTGGCGCGGGCGCTGCGGCTCGGTGAGCAGCAGGGGCGCACGCTCGACGAGTCGGTGTCGGCCGCGCTGGGGGAGCGCCGGGTGCTGCTGGTGCTCGACAACTGCGAGCATCTGCGCGACGGGGTGGCGCCGTTCACCGAGCACCTGCTCGCGCATTGTCCGAACGTGACGGTGCTGGCCACCAGCCGCGCGCGGCTCATGGTGCCGTTCGAGCAGGTCTTCACGGTGCCGCCGCTGTCGCTCGGCGATGACGCCGTGGCGTTGTTTCTGGATCGGGCCGCGGCGCTGGGCTGGCCGGTGGACGCCGAGCAGTCGGCTCGGGTGCACGAGATCTGCGGCCGGCTCGACGGGCTGGCGCTGGCCATCGAACTCGCGGCCGCCCGGCTGCCCACCCTCGGTCTCGACGGGCTCGGCGCGAGCCTCGCGGATCCGTTGCGACTGCTCGTCGGCGGTCGCCGCGCCGACGAACGGCATCGGTCCGTGCGGGCCATGCTGGATTGGAGTCAGGCGCTGCTGACCGCCGAGGACCGGCGCGTGCTGCGGCGGATCGCGGTGTTCGCCGCGCCGTTCACCGCTGCCGACGCCATGGTGGTGGCGGGATCGGCGGACCTGGATCCGATCGCGGTCGCCGACGGGCTGGCTCGGCTCACCGAGCAAAGCTTGCTCACCATGGTGCCGTCCCCGCGCGGCACTCGATACCGGGCGTTGGAGACCATCCGCCAATACGAACGGGAAGAACTGGCCACGGCCGGTGAACTCGACGAAGTCCTTGCGCGCCATCTGGATTGGTGTTCGAAAACCGCCGGACAGCTGATCGCCGATCCCACGTCGGCGACCCGCGACTGGCACCGGGCGTTCGATGCCGTCGCCGACGACATGCGCGCCGCACTGGCCTGGGTGGCCGCGCTGCCCGAGCGTCGGGACGACGCGTACGCGCTGGCGATTTCCTTGGCGCAGTTGGCTTTTGCTCGAAATCTGATCAGTGAATCCCAGCGTCGTTACGAACAGGCCGCGGCGCTTACCGATGACCCGGTCGTGGCCGCGGGGGCGTTACGGCGGGCCGCCGAGGTGGCCGGGTGCCGGATGCGTGGCGAGGACATGTACCGCCTGTACCGTGCTTCCGCCGAAATCGCAGTCGGGGCAGGCGATTCCGCAGCATCGGCCCGGGATCTGGCCACCGCGGCGATCACCGCCTACCGGATGTCCGACACGTTCGCGCAGCCGGTTGCGGCGGGCGAGGCCGCGGCTCTGCTGTCCGAGGCACGATCGCTCGCCGGTGTGGACCCGGCCGCACTTGCCGCGGTGGCCCTCGCCGAGTGTGGTGTGCTCGCCGATACCACCGAGTCGAAAACCGTTGCGCCTGAAGTGATCGCGTCCGCCGATACCGCACGCGCCGATCCGAAAGAATCGGAAACATCTGTCTCCGTGGCGATCTCGCGTGCGCTACGGGCAGTGGAACTGGCCGATCGCACCGGCGACCCGTTCGCCCGCAGCGCGGCCCTCGACGCTCTCGCCGCGGCACAATGCTGGGCCGGGGACATCTTCGCCGCCGCCGAGACCACCCAGCGGCGCGTCTCCCTGCTGGCCGCCATGCCGCGCACGCCCGCCAGCGCCCTCGAACACGTCAACGCGCTGTCCGAGGCGGCCGAGATCGGTATCGGCGTCGGCGACCTCGACGGTTCGCACCGCTGGGCCGAACAGTTGCGCGACCTGCCCTTGCTGGCCGAGCGCGGTGATTTCGCCACCTCCGCGCTGCTGGTCGCGGATGCGCTGGCCGGCAACCTCGATGAAGTACTCACCGCCAGTGGACGATTCCTCGACGCCTGGGAACTCTCCGGCCGGCCGTACGCCCCCGGTCTCGCGCCGGCCGCCGCGGCCGTCGCGATGACCCACGGCCTGCGCGGCGACGACGTCGCGCGCGCCGAGTGGCTGAACATCGTGGACATCCTCGCCGGCACGTCCGATTATCGGTCCGCCTACCGCGCCGTGTTCGACGCCATCGTGCTGCTCGACTGTGGCCGGCCCGAACAGGCACTGGCCGAATTGTCCACCGAGCCCGACGCATTGGACGAACGCGCCATCTGGATCTGGCGGCACTGGTATGTCGCGCTGCGCGCCGAAGCCGCTGCCCTGGCCGGCCATCGGGATGCGCGCGGCCTCGTCGCCGCGGCACGGACTACGGTGTCCGGCAACCCGATAGCCGGTTCGATCGTCGAGCGGGCTGCCGCCCGGCTCGACGCCGACGGCGGAGCCTGACACCCGGCTCAGGCCGTCGCTTCCCACAGGTACCCGTCCGGGTCGGTGAACGATCCGATGCCGCCATCCATGACGATGCGGTGCGATCCACTGCCGTCCAGGTCGACCCCTGCCTCCTTGGCGGCCGCCTTGCGCGGGTACAACGCTAGGGTGACCGGGGAGCCCTGGTTCTCGAACTCGGCGTACTTGCCGCCGAAGCTCTTCGACACCGTCAGTCCGCGATCGGCATACACCTGCTTGCTGGCCTTCACGTCCGTCACGCCCATCAGCAACACCATGTCGTCGATCTCGCGGGTGAACGGACCCACATCCTTCTTCTTCGAGGTGGCGATCTTCCAGATCGTCCCCTCCGGCGCCTGGATCACCGCGCTGTAACCCCACAGGCTCTTCTTCGCGGCCTTGAGGACGGTGAACCCGGCATCGACCGCGGTCCCGACCAAGCTATCGACGGTGGACGGCTGCGAAACCACCAGGGACAGAATGAATCCACGGAAGCCGGTCGTCGGCTCCTGTGCGGCCCGGAACCCGAGCCGGTCCCCCAAACCGAACGCGGCGTCATAGATCGCGGCCGCGGCCTGCGGATCGGCCACCTCGAGCTGAATGTTGATATCGGTGCTGGTCTTCGTGTTGTTTTCCATGCTCATAACGCTAGATTCGCCCCGCCCCGGTCACATCCGTGCCAACCACGTAACCCACCACTGAGAGTCGGTCGGTGGCTACGTGGTCCGGCCAGGAACTTCGTCTACTGCTGCATCCCCGATGGGGTTGACGCCCGTGGCTAATGCGATTAGCTTTAGTGGCTAATGCAGTTAGCTTTTCTCGAAGGGTGAGACCATGACGCTGTATGTGGACATCGACGGTGGCCGGATCGCGTACGACGAGGCCGGCACCGGGCCGCTGGTGGTGCTGTCGCACGGGATGGGCGTGGACCGGCACGCCTATCGGCACCTGATCCCGCAGTTGGTCGGTGCCGGATACCGGGTGATCAACACCGATATGCGCGGCCACGGGGAGTCGAGCATGAACTGGACCTCGGTCACCGGCAAGGAAGCCATCAGCCGGACCGATGTGGCCGAGGATCTGCTTGCGGTCATCGAGAAGCTGGGTGGTGGGCCGGCGGTCATCGTCGGGAACTCGCTCTCGGGCGGCTCGGCCACCATCGCCGCCGCACGGCGGCCGGACCTCGTGCGGGCGATCGTGGAGATCAACCCGTTCACGCTGACCCAGAAGGCCGATATCGGTGCGCTGCTCACCAACTCGCGCCACCGGCGCGGCATGCTGCCGTTGATGGGCACGATGATCTTCAAGAGCGTCGGCCAGTGGCTGAAGTACTTGAGCGTGGCCATTCCGGTCAAGCCCGCCGACTATGACGAGTACCTGACCACGGTCGCGGCGAAGCTGCGCGAGCCGGGCCGGATGGCCGAGTTCATGAAGACCGGCAAGACGACACCCGCGGACGCGGAAGCGCAGGTGCCCAACGTAACTCAGCCCACGCTGATCATCATGGGCTCCGCCGATCCTGACTTCCCGAGCCCGCAGGCCGAGGGCGAACGCATCGTCGCCGCACTGCCGGCCGGGCTGGGCCGCCTCGCCGTGATCGACGGCAGCGGGCACTACCCGCAGTTCGATGCCGTCGGGCAAACCACCGAGGTGATCCTGCCGTTCCTGAAGGAACACCATGCCTAGGGTGGGCCTCAGCAGAGCCGACGTCGTCGCGGCGGGAGCGACCCTCGTGGACGAGATCGGTTTCGCGAATCTAGCGCTGGGCACGCTGGCCGAGCGGCTGGGTGTGCGCACCCCGTCGCTGTACAAGCACATCGACAGCCTCGCCGACCTGCGACACGGCATCGCCGCCCTGGCCATCACCGAACTCGACCAGCAGGTCCGCGACGCCATGCGGGATCGCTCCGGAACCGGCGCGCTGGCCGCCTTCGCCAACGCCTTCCGCGACTACCTCGTCGCGCATCCCGGCCGCTACGCCGCCACCATCGGCGAGCCCTACACCGGACCGGAAGATCCCATGCTGCACAGCGGTTCCCGGCTGCTGGAGTCCATGGAAACGGTCCTGCACGGCTACGACATCGACGAGCAGGACATGGTGCACGCGATGCGCGCGCTACGCGGCGCCTTCCACGGCTTCGCCACGCTACAGACGTCCAACGGTTTCCAGTGGAGCGAAGACACCGACAGCAGTTTCGAGTGGATGATCCGGTTCATCGACCAGGGTCTAACCCAGATCGGTTCGCGCCGAACCGATCTGCACGGACCGGCCGCCGACTGATCCGGCGCAGGCGAGCACTTCCGCGGCCACCTCGGCGAAGGCGCGGACCGCAGCGTTCTCCATCTCGGTGACCCAGACGAGTGCGCTTTCCACCTCCGGATTCCCGTGCAGCGGAACATGAGTCACGTCCGGATGGTGGTAGTAGTTCACGAAGGACTCCGAGGTCGGATGAACCACTTCACCTCCCGCGATGCGATGCAAGATGTCACTGGTCGTCGCAATCGGTGAGCCGCGCCTGATCGGCCTTCCCGCCGGAGTGGTGAGCGGAAAATACTTCTCGTACAAGGCTTTCGGAATATCGCCACGCGGTATGACGGCGTAGTCGCCGAGATCCTCGAGCGTCGCGTATCCACGCACGGCGAGGCGGTGCCCGGCCTGCACCAGCAGAATGCTCGGCTCGCGACTCAGGGTGGGGCCGATGGTCAGATCGGGTTCCGTGATCGGCTGCCGATGGCACATCAGGTGATAGACGCCGGTGCGCAGGCGCGCGAACTCGCCGGGAAACTCCTCCGTCACCGTGAGCCGGCAATCGGGATATCGGCGGGTGAATTCCCGGACGATCGTGGTGAAGTGGCGACCCGCCATCGCGTAACTCGCCAGGCAGACCCGCAATTCACCGCTGACGCCACGCGCCAGCTCGGTGACGGTGCTGATCGCATGTCGGAATTGGTCATGTGCGGGGCGTAGTTCGTCGCGCAACCGCTCGCCGAGCGCGGTGAGCCGCACCTGTCGCGACGTTCGGTCGAAGAGTCTTCCGCCGATGCTCTCCTCGAGTGCCCTGATGGTCTGACTGACCCGCGGCTGGGTCAGGTACAGGCGCTGTGCGGTCCGGCCGAAGTGCAACTCCTCGGCCAGCACCAAGAAGATCTCGACGGCACGCAATTCCACGCCCGAATCATAGACATTGATAAGGCCGGCTAATGGCTGGTGTGCGAATTCGGCCGTTGATCAGGCACATCGCGCCGCCGAAGCTGGACACATGAAAATCAAGACCCATATCGGTGTCAGCCTCGACGGTTTCATCACATCGGCCGACGGTCTGCCGGCCGTGCTGACCATGCCGACCTTCGAAACCGGGCGATCGCACGGCCTGCCGGAATTCATCGCCGGCTGCGGTGCGGTGGTGATGGGGCGCAACACCTTCGAACCCGCCGTCGGCTCGCCGACCTGGCCGTGGCCCGACCTCAGGGTGTTCGTGCTGACCACCCGTCCCCTTCCAGCTGGAACTCCCGACCACGTGGTGTCGGCGCCGACGCCGGAAAAGCTGCTCGAGGCGATGCGGGACGCGGACTTCGACGGCGACGTACATCTGGTCGGTGGTCAGCGAACCATCGAGGCCTTCCGCGGCATCAATGCGCTGGACAGTTTCGGCGTCGTCCTGCTGCCGATCCTGCTCGGCGACGGCATGCGGCTCACCCCGGCCGGCAGCGCGCCGCAGCATCTGCGCCTCGAATCGTCGCGAACACTGGGGGACGGGTCGGTGGAGCACACCTATACCCTCGCCGCGGTGATCGCCAACCGCTGACGACGACCGGGCGCGGTCGGTCTGCCTCGGTACACTGAATCCGGATGACCGACAACGGGTTCGAGATCACCGCAGACCTGGTCCGGGACCTGCTACAGGAGCAGCATCCGGACCTTGCGAGGCTGACCATCCGCGAGGTGGCGGGCGGCTGGGGCAACCAGATGTGGCGTCTCGGAGACGAGTTGGCCGTGCGCATGCAGCGCATGGACCCGACCCCGGAGCTCCAGCTCAAGGAGCGGCGGTGGCTACCGGTTCTAGCCCCGCGCCTGCCGCTCCCGGTGCCGAACCCGGTGCGGTTCGGCGAACCGTCCGAGCGTTTCCCCAAGCACTGGACGGTGATGACGTGGGTTCCCGGCGAGCCGCTGGATCACGGCATGATCAGCCGCAGTGCCCACGCGGCCGACACGTTGGCGAGTTTCCTTCGGGCACTGCATGTGGAGGCACCGGCCGAAGCGCCGATCTCCGCCGATCGCGGAGGCCATCCCCGGAACTACACGGACGGTTTCGAGAACCTTCTTCAGGCCGTTGCTCCCGAGGACATCGCCGCCGATGTCCGCAGCGTCTGGGCGGAAGCCGTTGCGGCCCAGGCGTGGACGGGCCCGCCGGTGTGGGTGCACGGCGACCTCCATCCCGCGAACGTCGTCGTCTCGGACGGAACACTCTCCGGCATAGTCGATTTCGGTGACATGTTCGCCGGCGACCCGGCGTGGGACCTCGCCGCGGCGTGGGTGCTGCTACCCGCGGGCACCGCCGCACGGTTCTTCGGCAGCTACGCGCAAGCAGACGACGCGGCAATCCGGCGCGCCCGCGGCCTGGCCGCGATAAAAAGTCTCTTCCTGATGCTCATGGGACAGAACGGAGATCGAGGCCTCCCCGGCGGCAAGCCGCACTGGGGACCCGTGGGCCGCGCGGCACTAGATCGTGTCCTGCACGGCATTTGACGCAGCTTTCCCCTGCGGGTTGCGGACGGTGATGTACTACGCCGAGGTGACGGGGCCCAATAGCGATGGGGGAGAAGCACATAGGGCCCGGAAAAAGCCGACCTCGTACCGGACGTATCAGTCCGGCAACAGGTGCGCCACGAGGCTGTGTGCCCACTCGGGCGTCAGCGGATCGTTGGTGAAAACGGCCCGGTAGTACAGCGGAGCGAGCACCGCATCCGTGGTGCGCTCCAAGGTCGGAGGCTGGTTTCCCCGGCCCTGATCGCGTTCGAGGATCGCCTCGAGCTGCTGTTGCCGTTCCCCGCGGCAGGCGGCGGACCCTTGTTCTCCGCCGATGCCGATGGTGGCGCGCACCAGGGCGAGGGTGTCCGGATCGCAGAGGTCCCTGGCCAGGTCGCACGCGTAGCGCTCCAGATCACCGCGCAGGTTTCCGGTGTCCGGCACCACGATGTCACCGGAGAAGCGGCTGGTCGCGACGTCGGCGAGCAACTCGCCGACCGAGCCCCAGCGACGGTAGACCGTGGTGGCGTGGACGCCCGCGCGGGCGGCTATGGCGGGGATGGTCAATTGCTCGGCGACCTCACTGGTGATCAGCTCTTCGGCCGCCCGGTGTACGGCCGCGCGGACTCGGGCGGAACGCCCCCCAGGCCTGCTACCTGCGTGGGTTGGAGAGGGGTTCGACACCGACATACGTCCATTATTGCACTGATCATTGCTTTTTTTTATTGCAGTGATCGATGCGTTTGCGCTACGGTGAGATCACTAACGCAACGATCACTGCGAGGTTTGCATGACGACTTCAGGTAGGACCAAGCAGAACCGCGAGGTTCAGCGATCCGGCCACACGACGATCCGATACACCGCCAGCGGTCCGGCGGAAGGTCCGACCCTGGCGCTCATCCACGGATGGGGTTGCGACCGCAGCGATTTCGATGCGGTGACCGACCATCTGCCCGAGGACTACCGGGTCCTCGCGATCGATCTCGCCGAGCACGGCGAGTCCCGGTCGACCCGGGACGTCTGGACCATCGAGGAGTTCGCGCACGACGTGGCCGCGGTGCTGCGCGCCGAGTCGGCGAACGCGGTGATCGTGGCGGGTCACTCGCATGGCGGCGCGGTCGCCGTCGAGGTCGGCCGACTGTTCCCCGATCTGGTCTCGCAGGTGGTCGCGCTCGACGCGCTGCACTACCTGTCGCTGTTCCCCGCGTTGGACGACGAGCAGACCGAGGCGATGGTGCACATGTTCCGAACGGACTTCGCCGGTGCGGTGCGTGGTCTCGTCGAGGGAGGTTCGCCGGCCGGAACGGACCAGGCGCGCCAGGACGCCTACTTCGACAAGATGGTCGCGGTGCGGCAACCCGCAGGCCTGCGGGCCATCGAAGGCCTGATCCACTGGGACATGGACGCCGCGCTGCGCGAAACGAAGCCGCCGATCACCGTCTTCGCGATCCGTGACCTGGTGACCCAGGAGGCGCTCGACCGCTACGCGGACCGCCTCGACATCGTGCTCATCGACCTGGGCAGTCACCACTTCCAGGTAGAGGCCCCCGAAGGCACGGCGCAGCTGCTGGCCGGCGTGCAGGAGCGAGTTCGGCTGTGACCACCCGACCCGAGCTGAGCCCACTGCGACTGCGGGAAGTCACCTTTCCCAATCGTGTGTGGATGTCCCCGATGGCCCAATACGCCGCGGGCCCGGACGGAAAACCGAACGACTGGCATCTCGTGCACTACGGCGCCCGCGCGGTCGGCGCGGTCGGTCTGATCATGGTCGAGGCCACCGCCGTCGGCCCGCTGCATCGGACCACCACCGCCGACCTCGGCATCTGGAACGAGGACCAGGCCGCCGCGCACCGCCGCCTGACCTCGTTCATCCGCGAGCGCGGCACGGTTCCCGGGATTCAATTGCAGGCCGCCGGCCGCAAAGGTTCACACCAGCTGCCCTGGGTGGGTGACGGGCAGAACGGTTCCGTGGGGGTGACCGACGGCGGCTGGCGGACGTTCGGCTCTTCGCCGATTCCGTTCGGCGACTTGGCCGTACCGCGGGAAGCCGATCACGCCGACATCGATGAGGTGGTCGAGGCGTTCGCCCATGCGGCCCGGATGGCCGCGCTGGCCGGATATCAAGTGGTCGAGATCCAAGGCTCGCACGGATACCTCCTGCACGAGTTCCTCTCACCGCTGACCAATCACCGCACCGACGAATACGGCGGCAGTCCGCAGAATCGGATGCGGCTCGCGCTGCGGGTGGCCCGCGCAGTCCGGGAGGCATTCCCGGCCGGCAACCCGGTCTCCGTCCGGATCACCGCCACGGACTGGGTCGAGGGCGGGCTCACCATCGACGACGCGGTGCTGTTCGCCAAGGAACTCGCGGCCCTGGGGATCGACCTCCTGGACGTCACATCCGGACTGGTGGTGCGCGACCAGCAGGCTCGCCCGCCGAAGCGGCCCGGGGTCCACGTCGAGTTCGCGTCGACGCTCAAGAACGCGACGGGACTCGCGGTCACCGCGGTCGGCCAGATCGCAGACGTGTCGCTGGTCGGCGAACTGGTGGCGAACGGTCAGTTGGACGCCGCGATGCTGGGACGTCCGTTGCTTCGCGACCCGTACCTCGCCTTACGCCAGCCCCCGATGGATAAAACGGCCTGGCCCGACCAGTATCAACGCGCTCTGTGAGCCATTGGGGCCGGCGTGGGACGTGAGTTCGAAAGAGAGTCTTGCGTAGTTAATATTAACCATGCAAGACTGAGGTCATGAGCACAACCTCTTACCTCGCCCAGACCTCCGTTCCTTTGATCTGGCCGCTGATCGCGGTCGTCGGCGCATTCGTCGCCACCCGGCACAGCCCCTCCCGTCAGGCGGCGCTCGAAACCTGGCACCGGTGGTGGGCCGTCGTCGCACTCGGGTTCGGCAGCCTGTGGATGACGATCACCTTCGTGTTGGTTCCCGACGTCATGGCGACCGCGATCGGCTTCGACTCGACCCCGTTCCAGTTCGAGATCGCGTTCGCCAACCTCGGCCTCGCCGTCATGGGCTTCCGCGCCGTCTCGGCGACGGCTCGCGAACGCATCACCATCGGCCTCGGCGCTGGAATGTTCCTCTGGGGCGCGCTGATCGGTCACGTCTACCAGTGGTTGGCCAACGGCGACCACCAGCCCGGCAACACCGGGGGAGTCCTGGTCTGCGACCTGCTCCTCCCCGCCGTCCTGATCATCCTCGCCCGGCGCTCGCAACAACTGTCCGCCACCGAGCAGACCGAGACCGCCTTCGCCGCCGTCAAGTCTTAACCAGGCAACACTCGGTTATGCTCGACACGTGGACGATGGACTCGGAGACTTGCTGCATCGCGTGGTGTACCTACTCGGCGAAGCGGCCCGGCGGCGAGTGGACAACACCGCCGGGCTCAGCTACAGCCAAATCCGCCTGCTGGGAACCCTGGAAGACATCGAACCGGTCACCCAGCACCAATTGGCCCAAGCGCTGGCGGTCTCCGACCCGGCCGTCAGCCGCGCACTACGCCCTTTGGAAGAAGCCGGACTCGTGCACATCGAAACCGACTCCGACCACAAGCGCCGCCGCCTGGTCGGCCTCACCGAAGCCGGCCGAAAAGCGTTCCACACCAACGGCAAACCCCTGGTCGACGAACTACGCACCGCCCTACTCGCCGCCGACTTCCCCTACGACCGCTACCTGAACGACACCCTCGCGCTGGCCGAACTCCTCGAACCGTCTTGATAGCACACCGAATCGACCTTGCCGCTGCGGACGATCTGTCCTACCGCAGCGGCTTCGCCGTTCAGGCGAAGTCGAAAATCGGTGGGAGTACGACGATTACGGCTGCGGCCCACGCCCCGTAAACCGGGAGGTAACGGGTTTGCCAGCGTTCGACGTCGGCGAATCCGTGTCGGCCACGGACGAATCCGAAGCCGAGCCAGACCGACCAGGCCAGGTTCACCAGGAGCACCAGGTTCATGCCGAGGGCTACCGCCTTGTTCGGGGTGAAGCCGAATTCCGCTATGCGGGACAGCATTGCGGCCAGCATCACCACGTCGACGGCGAGGGCGCTGATGACCAGGAGCAGTTGCAGCCGGTCGAAGGTGTCGGGTGCGAGTCGCGGATCGCGCGCGGAGATCGCGTACAACAGCAATCCGAGCACCACCACGAGGATCAGGTCCATCAGGATCAGCAGATTGCGGTCGATGTCGATGACGCTGCGGTTGGCCGCGAACGCCACCAGCAGCGCGAGCAGCATCACGACGGTGAGCGGGGTGAACACGCGCGTGAGCACCGGGGCGATGTTCTCCACCACGTTCTGCTTGGCCTCGACCAGCCAGGCCGCGACGATCACCGCGCCCGCGATGCCGAACGGCGCCACCCAGTCCTGGATGACCCATTCGATGCTCATGCCGAGCGTGTCGAACGCGTTGACCGTCAGCCCCATCAGCACGCCGCCGCCGAACGCGAGCAGGGTCAGGTAGACGATCCATTCACCGGTGAACCGGATGAAATCCATTCGGCGCCGGTCGGATTGCCAGTCCCCGCCGACGTAGGCGAGGCCGACGGCGAACCACAACGCGATCGGCGCGTGGATCGCGGCGATGACCTCGGTCGATCCGTCCGGCTCGAACGGAAAGACGTTCAGCACCACGGCCGCGAGCGCGAACGGCACCAGCAACGCGGCGGCGACGCGCGGGCGGACCTGCCGCTTCCATGCGAAATATCCAGCGAGGAAAGGCAATACGAACAGGCTGAGATTGCGCGCCGCCGTCGCGCCGTCGAGCAACGCAAGGCCGGCCTTCAACGCCAGCGCCGCAACCACGGCCAGCGCGAGCACGACGATCAGCTCACGCTTGGGCCGAGCGTCCCCGCCTTCCGGCTCCGCCGGCAGCAGTACCAACTGTTTCCACAGCCGCTCGGAATGTTCACGGGCGAACTCGCGCGAGATCGAGTCCACGCTGCCCATCCGTTTCACCGCGACCAGGAATGCCTCGTCGGACGCCAGCCCGGCACCGGTCAGGTCCGAAACCTGCTCGCGCAGATGGTCTTCCATCTCCTCGACATCGGCAGCCGAGATCGCCTGATGGCGCTGGACATATCCGCGCCACTGCCCGATCTGCGATTCCAGCTCGGCATCGGTACTCATCACGCCCATCCCTTCGCCGCGTCCGGCGGTTGCTCGACGCTGCGCCAGACCTGCCCGAGTGCCTCGGCCACGACCGCCCACTGGGTGCGGCGTTCCGCGAGCGCGGCCCGACCCGACTCGGTGATCGCATAGTGTTTGCGCCGCCGCCCGCTGTCGGCGGACTGCCAGCTCGATGTCACATGCCCCAGCCGTTCCAACCGGTGCAGCAACGGATAGAGCATCCCGTCGGTCCATTGCATGCGCCCGCCGGACAGCTCGTTGACCCGTTTGAGAATGGCGTACCCGTAGGACTCGCCGTCGGCGAGTATCCCGAGTACCAGCGGCGTCGCCGACGCCGCCACCAAGTCTTTGTCTATGTGCACCGGACTCCGATACCTAGATCTGCTAGGTATCGACGTTAGCAGAGACCTCGGCTGGTATCGATGATCCGGCCCGAGACCGATGATTTTCGTGGCTGTCCCGGGTCTACACAGCAGATCGATCCGAAACCCCGGGAGGAACCGTGACCGAGAAGACCACCAGCGCACTGCCACCCGTCGTAGACCGGCAGACTTGGCAAGCCGCGCTCGACGATTTACGGATACGAGAGAAGGCCGCCACCCGCGAACTCGACGCCATCGCCGCCCAGCGCCGCAGACTCCCGATGGTCGAGCTCCCGGACTACACGCTGATCGGCGCGGACGGCCCGGTCCGGCTGGTCGACGTCTTCGACGGGCGTTCCCAGCTCATCGTCTACAACCACATGTGGTCCGACGGCGCCGAGTGGCAGTGCGGCGGCTGCACCGGGCTCACCTCGCAGTACGTCCGCCTGGACCTGCTGGCCAACTACGATGCGCGTTTCGTCATCGTCACCAACGGCCCGATCGAGGAAGCGCTGGCCTACAAGACCAAAGTCGGCAACAAGATGGACTGGTACTCGTCCGCGGAAAGCTCGTTCGGCGCGGACGTCGACGCCCCGCCCGGCGCCGGCTTCGGGGTGAACGTCTTCCTCCGCGACGGCGACAAGGTCTACCGCACCTGGCACACCAACGGCCGCGGCACCGAACAACTCAGCTACACCTTCGCGCTGATCGACGTCCTGCCCTGGGGCCGCCAGGAAGAATGGCAGGATTCCCCCGACGGCTGGCCCAAGTCGCCCACCTACTCCAAGTGGCTCGACTCCCCCGACGTCGCCCGCCTCTTCGGCCCCAACGGCGAAACATCCTAGGGGGCAGCGGGTTTCACCGGCTTCGACGGTAAAGCGCGAAAGGGGCGATTCAGGAGACGAAGCGTGGGGTTCCGGCTCGTGCGCCGGACACGATCTGCACGAGCGAAAGCGCCATCAGCAGGACCAGGACCGAGGTCCAGGCGTGGGTGAGGTCGTGTAGGGCGCCGGCCAGGACCGGGCCGATCGCGCAGAGGGCGAAGCCGGCGATTTGGCTCATCGCGGTCAGTTTCGCCGTTGTCTGGGCGTCGTGCGACCGGAGGATCGGGAGTGAGTAGCCGATCGCGGTGCCGGCGCCCAGTCCGATGCCGAGCAGGGTCATCCAGACGATCGCCGCACCGGTCGGCGAAATCAGCAGTCCAGCAAAGGCAATGGCCAGCACGGCGCCGGTCGAGGTGGCGGCCCAGACCTGTCGTTCGCTGCGGTTCACCAGGATGGACATGGCCAGCGCGGAGGGGACCGCGACCAGATTGGCGACCGAGAGCATGCCGCCCGCCACCGAGGCGTTCATGCCGGCGTCCACGAGAATCGTTGGCAGCCATGCGGAAACGGTGTAGAACAGCAGCGCGGGCATGGCGAAGAAGATGGTTACCGCCCAGGCCAGCGGCTGTAACCACAGGCTGCGCGGCGTGCCCTCCGACGCGGGTCCGGTGCCTGCGTCGCTGCGAACGCGCAACTGCGGCAACCAGACCAGCCACGCGATGACCACGGGAACGGCCCACAGGCCCAGCGTCGCGCGCCAGCCGAACCCGGTGGCATCCTGCAGCGGCAGCGTGATTCCGGAGGCCGCGGCCGCACCGGTGTACAGCGACATGGTGTAGAGCCCGGTCAGCAACCCGACGTGGGCCGGGTGATCGCGCTTGATCGCGGCCGGCACCAGAACGTTGCCGACGGTGATGGCCAGACCGATGATCGCGGTCCCCGCGAACAGCGCAGGCACGCCGGGCAGCAGTCGAATACCGAAGCCGGCCAACAACACCAGCAGCGCGAACCCGATGGTGCGGTTGAGCCCGAGCGTGCGCCCGATGCGCGGCGTCAGCCCGGAGAAGCCGACCCAGCACGCGATCGGCACCGCCACCAGCAGGCTGGCGACGGTGCTGTTGAACCCCTCCTGCTGCTGCACCTGCGGCATCAGCGTCGAAATCGCCGTGATCGGCGGCCGCAGGTTCAGCGCGACCAGCGACACGCCGACGGCCACCAGCCAGATCGGCACCGCCACCGCGGATTTCGGCGCAACCGCCGGGGTGTCAGCTGTCGAGTCCGCCCTCACGGGCCCTCGACCGTCACCGTCGACCAATCGAACGTGAGCTCCTCGAGTATGTCCAGCTCGCTGCAGAACTTGTGCAGCCCACTGAAATTGGACAGCAACCGCTTCGCCGACGGGTCGTGCTCGACCTCGCGCAGCATCTCGTGTCCGCCGTCGAACCCGACCAGATCGACGATCCGATGCCAGGTCGGAAAGTTGTTCGCGGCGAACGCTTCCAGCCCGTCGACCATAGCCTCCCGGAACAGGGCGCGTTCGGCCGGACCGAGCCGGTGATACACCGCCTTGGCGATCTCGTCGGCGATCGAGGAGTGGCAGTACTCGTCGCGGTTGTGCATGGTCGCGGTGACCTTGTTGATCGGCTGGATCTCGTCGTCCTCGGCGATCAGATCGAGGTAGGAGTTGATCGAGATCTCGGCGACCGTGGTGAAGGCGAGCGCGCTGAGGTCGCGCTGCCAGCGGTGCTCGCTGCGTTCCATGCGCTGCCGGAGCCGGGAGGCCTTGTGCCCGAGCGGGAGTGCCGTCTCGGGCATCCGCCAGCCGCGCCGGCGCCGCATCACCGAGCTGGCATTGAGGTGCATGAGGGTGTGGTACTGCTCGTCCAGCATCGCCTGGGTCATGGAGGTGGTCAGCGTCTCCATCTGCAGGCCGGTGTCGAAGGTTTCGTCGATGACCAGCGCGAAGGTCGGGTTCACCACGTGCTGTTCGGTGTCCATGATGTGCTTGTTGAAGGCCACCCAGCCCCAGCCGAGCAACCGCGCCCGGAGATCGGGGTCCATGGCCTGGTAGGTCGGGTGGTCCCGGAACGGGATGAGACCTTCCGGATAGTCGGGCCGGGCGGGTTCGAACAGTTCGTCCAGGTCGGGCTCGGGGCGCTTCACCATCGCGCGCCGATGCCAGTTCGCGGTGAGCCTGCTGATCACCGCGTTCTCGACCGGATCGTCGGGGTCGTGCTCCGGTAGCGACGGCACGGCAGTACCGCCTCCGGGATATTGTGGCAAAGTCACGGCTATCCCTCCATTTCCTTCCGGCCGCCCGTGTCCGGGCGGCTAGTGGTGATCGCCTCGGCGAGGTCCTCGACGCTCGCCGCGAGCACCGCGCTCGACGAAATCTGGGTTCCCCAGCGCTGCTCGATCCGGGCCCGGATCTCGACCGCGGCCAGTGAGTCGCAGCCGACGTCGCGCAACGGGCGACGGCGCGGAATCCGTTGCGCGGGAAGGCCGAGCGCCGCGCCGAGCTCGGCGGTCAGGGTGTCCAGCAGACCCCCGGTAGCCGAGACCACCGTGGGTGATGCGGCGGGGACCTGTGTGTCGACCGGCGCCGACTCGACCGGCGTGAACCAGGTGCGCCGCCGCTGCCACGGGTAGGTCGGCATCTCGTCCGGAACGGTGAGCGTCGGGTACAGCGCGGTCCAATCCGGATCGACACCGGCGGCGTACAAGCCGGCGACGATCTCCGCGAGCCGCGTGGTTTCGGACTCGTCCCGGCGTAGCCCGGCCACCGCCAGCCCGCTGTCACTGTCGGCGAGGCATTGCTCGATGGCTTGCGCCAGCACTGAATGTGGGCTGATCTCAAGAAAAACCGTTGGGCCCTCGGCAATTTCAGCACCTATGGCGTCGGCGAATCGAACGGCGGATCGCAGGTTGCCGGCCCAATACCGGGCGTCGAGATCCGGACCGGACATGCGCTCGCCGGTGACCGTGGACCGGAACGGCACGGCAACCTGCGCGGCCCGCATTCCGGTGAGCGCGGAGATCAGCTGCGGTTGCAGGGGATCCATGAACCGGCTGTGCGAGGCGAAGTTGATCCGCACCCGCCCCGCACGGGCCCCGGAGTCGCGCAGCTCGGCGAGCAACGCGTCCAGCGCGTCCGTCTCACCGGACAACACCGTCAGACGCGGACTATTGCGCGCGGCCACCACGATCCGATCGCCGTAGCGCGCGACGGCCGCCTCCGCCTCGGCAACCGGCATCGCCACCGCGACCATCCCGCCCAGGCCGTCCGCCTGCGCGGTGAGTTCACCACGGCGACAGATGAGTTCGGCGGCGGTAGGTAGATCGATCGCCCCGGCGACCGTGGCGGCGGCCACCTCCCCGAAGCTGTGACCGATGACGATATCGGGCCGAATTCCCCAGGACCTCAAGTGTTGCGTCAACGCCACCTGCATCGCCCACACAGCCGGTTGGATCACCGCTGTCTTGGCCAGCTCCGTCCCGTCGTCGTCGGCGAGCACCTTCAGCAGCGACCAGCGGGCCGCGGATCGAATTGCCGCGTCACAGTTTTCGATTGCGTCGCGGAATGCGGCCGAGGTGTTCAGTAGCTCGCGACCCATGCCGACCCACTGGCTGCCGTGCCCGGGAAAGACGAAGGCGACGCGGCGTCCGCCGGAGGGCTGCTGTGCGACCTCGTCGAGCAGCCGATCGCGTAACGCGGCGGCCAGTCCGTCGCCGTCGAAAGCGGCCACCGCCGAACGCCATTCGTGATGCGCCCGACCACGGGCCGCGACGGCGCACACCTGC
Source organism: Nocardia colli (assembly GCF_008704205.1). Lineage (GTDB taxonomy): Bacteria > Actinomycetota > Actinomycetes > Mycobacteriales > Mycobacteriaceae > Nocardia > Nocardia colli. The sequence goes on from NZ_VXLC01000004.1 coordinate 916,791, forward strand.
CGCGCGGTAACCGGGTCTGCGCCGTCCAGCCGGTCCGCATACGCAGCTATAAGCTCCCGCGCGGCAACGGGATCGCGTGCCGAGAGCGGCAGCACCAGCGACTCAGGCGCATCGTCGTCGTCCGTTTCCGCCACCACGGGGGAGGCGGTCAGCACAACGTGCACGTTGGTTCCGGACAAACCGAAGGACGTCACACCGGCTACCGGCGACGAATCCTCCGGCCACGCAACAGGTTCGGTCGGCACACTGAGCGGCGTGCCCGGCTCCAGCAAGACCGGATGCGGTTCGGTCAGCAGCGGATTCCCCGGAATCAGCCGATGATGCACGCTCAACACCGTTTTGATGAAGCCCGAGATCCCGGCCGCCCCTTCGGGATGACCGATATTGGTCTTCACCGAACCGACCAGACACGGCCGCCCATCGGGGCGCGTTCCACCGAACACCTGGGACAGTGCCCGCAGCTCGATCGCGTCACCCGTATTCGTCCCCGTGCCATGGGCTTCCACGTAATCCACCGCAGCGGGATCGACCCCCGCGCGGTCCAGCGCGTCGCGCAGCAACCGCTCCTGTGCATCCTGCGCCGGCGCGACCAGGGAACCGCCCCCGCTGCCGTCGTTGTTGCTCGCACTACCCGCGATCACCGCGTACACACGATTGCCGTCCGCGCGCGCCTGCGCCAGCGGTTTGAGCACCACCACGCCGACACCTTCGGACCGGACGAACCCATCGCCGGTGGCGTCGCCGAACCGGCAGCGCCCCCGCCGCGACATCAACCCGACCTGCTCGTAGATCGCGGCCAGCTCGGGCAGCAGCACCAGGTTCGCCCCGGCGGCCAGCGCGACGTCCGAGTCCCCGAGTTGCAGGCTCTGCCAGGCCAGATGCACCGCGGTCAGGGACGACGAGCACGCCGTGTCGACCGACACGCTCGGCCCGCGCAGGTCCAGCGCGAACGAGATCCGCCCGGACAGGAACGAGGACAACCCGCCGCCGGTCAGCGCGTGCAGGTCGAGCGAACTCTGCCGGGCCTGCAATTCCCAGTAGTCCCGGCCCATCTGCCCGACGAAGACACCGGTACGCGTGCCCGCCAGCGCGGTAGGCGCAATCCCCGCGTCCTCCAATGCTTCCCACGCCACCTCCAGCAGCAACCGCTGCTGCGGATCCATCCGATCGGCCTCCCGGGGCGAGATGCTGAAGAACGCGGCATCGAAACCCTCGACGTCCTCGAGGAATCCGCCGAAGCGGCGAAACCCGGACGGGACCGCGGGCAGCCGACCGAGCACGGTCGGATGGTCGGCGCGCTCCACGGGCACCTCGGTCACCGCATCCACGCCGTCGATCAGCAACCGCCAAAGTGCCTGGGGCCCATCCGCGCCCGGCAAACGGCAGCCGATACCGATGACGGCGACCGGTTCGATACGCCCGCGCAGAACGGGTTCCGGGGCCGGCGTTCGTGACTCATCGCTCGGTGGCAGGCATCGGCGCAATTCGGCGGCGATCATCCGGGTCAGCTCGCGGCGATGGGTCCGGACGAAGAAGTGACCACCGGGCAATTCGCGCGTTCGCACGGCCCCGTCGGTGAGCGCGCCCCATTCGGCGGCATCGTCCGGTGCGGCAAGGGCGTCGTCGCGACCGCTGAACACCACGATCGGGCACGCCAGCGGCGCGGCAGGCCGATGCCGGTAGGTGCAGAACATCGTCACATCCGCGCGCAGCGCGGGCAACGCCGAACGCAGCAGATCCCGCTCATCGCGCAATTCGGCCGGGGTGCCGCCCAGCTCGAAGATCCGATCGAGCAGATCGTCGTCGGACAACTCGTGCATCGGCTCCGGTGCGAGCCGGTGCGGCGCGGCCAAGCCCGCCACCAGCAGCGCCACCGGCGCCCGGGGCAGCCGCACCGCCACCTGATACGCGAGCAGGCCGCCCAGGCTGTGCCCGAACAACGCGAAGGGCACGTCGAGATGCGGACGGAGCGTCTCGGCGATCGCATCGGCCAGTTCGTCCAGATCGGCCTGCGGCGCCTCGTCCGCGCGTTCCTCCCGGCCGGGAAGCAGCACCGGCAGCACGTCCACCCAGCCCGGCAAGTCCTGCGGCCAGCCACGGAAAACCGAAGCGCCGCCGCCGGAATGCGGGAAGCAGAACAGCCGCACCCGAGCCGAGCGCCGGGGCTGCCGGGCTAGAAACGCACTCATTTCGCCCGCCCCCGCCCGCCGAGCGAGCCCGCGATGATCATCTTCTGCACCTCGGAGCTGCCCTCGTAGATCCGCAGCGACCGGATCTGCCGGTACAGCCGCTCGGTCACGCTGTCCGCGACCAGCCCCGCCGCGCCGAAGACCTGCACGCAGGCATCCACGATGTGCTGTGCGTGCTCGGTGGCGTACAGCTTGGCGATGCTGGAGTGTTTCGCCGCGGCCGGATCCCCGCGGTCGGCTGCCCACGCGGCGCGGGCCACCAGCAACGCGGCGGCGTTCAGCTCGACCTCGATGTCCGCGAACGTGGCCTTCACCAGCTGCAAGTCGAATTGCTTGGCGCCGTACATCTTCCGGTTCTTCGCGTGGCTCAGCGCGGCATCGGTGGCCCGGCGGGCGAACCCGATCGCCGCCGCGCCCACGGTCATCCGGAACCGTTCGAGCACCTCCATCGCGATCACGAAGCCGGCGCCCGGCCGGCCGAGCACGCTGTCCTTCGGCAGCCGGCAGTCGGTGAACTCGAGATCGGCGAAGGAGCGCGGCGCGATCAGCGGAACCCGTTGTCCCACGGTCAATCCCGGGGTATCCGCGGGCACCAGGAACGCCGTCAGCCCCAGCGCGCCCGGCCCCTCGCCGGTCCGCGCGATGACGCAGAACAGGTCGGCGATACCGCCGTTCGCGATCCACGCCTTGGCCCCGTTCAGCACATAACCATCGGCGTCCTTGTCGGCCCGCAGACCGATCGCCGCGACATCCGACCCCACGTCCGGTTCGGAGATGGCGAACGCACCGCACAGCGTGCCCTTCGCCATCGGCGCGAGATACCGTCGCTGCTGTTCTTCATTGCCGTGCCGCACGATCGGCGTCGCGGCCAGCGCCTGGATCGAGAACGCGAAATCGGCGAGATCGTCGGCGTAGGCCAGCCCCTCGCGCAGCAGGCACAGGGAGCGGCAGTCACCGGCCGCCGAGCCTTCCGGTCCCGCCGCCGGATCCAGCGCGGCCAACCAGCCGTGTTCACCCAGCGCCCGCAGGATCCGCAGCCCGGCCGCATCCGGATCGGCGCTCGAGTCATCCCACAGCTCAGCGTTTTCCGCGCACCAACTCTCGATCTGCTGGGCGCGCTGCACATGTCGCGGCTCGTAGAACGGAAGGGCGAGGATGCCCGCATCGAAGCTCATCGTTGCTCCTAGGACAGCGTGAAGATTTCGGTGGGGTGCACCACGGGATCACCTGGCCGCAGGTGCAATTGGCCGCGACCGGGGCACAACACGACCGCCGCCACCGTCCGTTCGCGGCGGATGTCCCCGTTGTCCGTGACGTTGATCGGTGGCGCGGACAGCACGGCGAAATGGTCCTCCGGTTCGGTGCCCGCGGTGGCGAGCCGGGACCGGCACACCTCGAGCCTGCGCACGGAGGAATTGCGGGCGAACACGTTGATCTCGTCCTGAGCTGCGAAATCGGGATGCAGGAAATGGTTGGTGTGCAACACATTCGGCCCGTACTCGACCCTGAACTCGGTACCGAGCGCTTCGACATAGGCGGCACCGTCGCGGTCACACAGTACGATGTTGCGCGAACTCGCCAGCGGCAACTCCCGCAACAGACCCACCGCTTCCTCCACCGAGCCCGCGTGGTCGAGCAGATGCCGGATAGCCAGGTAGGGCGGCACACCCGGCCCCCACTCCCCGCCGAGCACGAGATTCAATCCCACCGCGAGCCCATCGCTGTTCAGGCCGAGGTAGCCGAGCAGCCCGCCGAAACTGAGCACCAGCGCGCGCCGCGCTGTCCCGGCTCGCGCGATCTCCAGCACGCTGATCTGATCGTCGAGATTGCCGTTGAGATCCACCGTCTGCGCCAGCACCGGATCGGGATCGGCCGACGCGAAGGTGGTGCAGTCCCCGGCGGTCGGAATCTTCTGGTAGCCAAGGATTTCGCGCCGCACCTGCAGTAGCACGGCTTCCCGCAGGTCGAGGTCCGCCCCGGCGGCGAGACCCTGGATCTCCTCGGCCAATTCCGGTGTGGCAGCGGTGATCTCGGCCAGGTAGGCGTCGATCGTCGGCCCCAGCTCGGCCGGCGAGACCGGGGCGGGGAGGAGCCGGTTCAACCGGCACAGCCCGTCGTCCAGGAAGCTCCGCAACTCGGCGGCCCTGGCCTGCCCGTGCTGATAGCCGAGGGCGAAACAGTCACCCTCGACTCGAATGAACGGAGTCCGCAGGACCGCGCTCATTCGACGGCGCCCGCCAACTGCACCTTCGGATAAGCCGCCAATTTGCTTTTGACACCGGCCCATTCGCCGCACAGCACGCTGTAGAAGATGGCGTCGCGGCGACGGCCGCCCGGCATCGGATTGAAACTGCGCAGCACCCCCTCCTCGGTCGCCCCGATATTGCGCAGACCGCGCCGCGCCTGCTCGTTGAGCACGTCGGTCTTGAACTCCACCCGTTCCGCGCCGAGCCGTTCGAAAGCGTGCTCCAGCAGCAGGTATTTCGCCCACCGGTTGAGCCCGCGGCCGCGGAAATCGCGCCCGAGCCAGGACCAGCCGATCTCCAGCCTGCCGTCGCGCTCGGCCAGGTTCCCGTAGCTCATGCTGCCCGCGGCCCGCCCGCTGGCCTTGTCCACGATGTAGAAGACCACCCGGCGCCCGGCTCGCTGATCCTCCAGTGCCGCGTCGAAGAACGCGTCGAAGTCGGCCTCGGTCTCCACCAGCGAAACGAAGTACCGCCAGATGTCCGGATCCAGCGCGATCTCGCACAGCGCCGCCCGGTCCGCCGGCTCGATCGGCCGGAGCAGGAGGTGATCGTTCTCCAGCCGCGCCGGCGCAAGCTCTGCCCATCCCATGTCAGACCGCACTTTCCGCGTGCCGGGACAGCTCGGCGGTCACGTCGCGCAGGGTGCGCATCGCGGCCACGTTCTCCTCGGTGAAGTTCGCCAGCGAGATGCCCGTGTCGTCGCAGACCGCGGTCAGGAACAGGACCTTGTTCAGTGAGGTGAGCCCGTAGTCGTCGACCATGTCGAGGTCCGGATCGAGCTCACCTTGCGCGTTGTTCGACGCGATCACCTTCCGGAAGTTGTCGTGCACAGCCTTTTCCACATCAGGCATGGGTTCTTCCTTTCTCACCGATTTCCCGTCGATACTGGTCGAGGATCTGCCGCCGTTTCGGCTTGTACTGCGCGCTGAGCAGTCCGTTGTCGATGCTGAACCGCGGCCGGGCAAGCACGATCCGGCCGATGCGCTCGTCGCGCTCCAACTCGGCGTTGGTGCGCTCGACGTGCTCGGCGATGGCCGCCTCGTCGGCCGGTTCGGCCGTGGGGGAGACGACCGCGACGAGCTGGGTCTGCGCCGGGCAGAACACCACGCAGTGCTCGATCGCCGGGCTCGCCGCCATCCGCTCCTCGATCGGCCGGACGATGATCTTCTTCCCGTTCGCCAGCACGATCACGTCGTCGGCGCGACCACGGATGTAGAGGAACCCGTCGTCGTCGAGGTAGCCGATATCGCCGGTCCGGACCGTGCCGTCCGCGCCGAACACCCCCATCGCCGGCCCGGCCGCACCGTATTCGTACCGCCGCGCCACCGGATAATCGCTGCGGACGCTGATCACTCCGTCGGCGTCGAACAACACCTCCTTGCCGGGCACGACCCGCCCGACGCTGCCCTCCCTGCTGGCGCCCGGATAGTTCTTGGCCACGATGCAGGTCTCGTTCATCCCGTAGCCCTCGTAGATGGGCACGCCGAGACGGGTGAAGAAGCGCAGCATGTCCGCGCCGGCCGGCGCGGAACCGGTCCACAGGTAGCGGATTCGGTCGCCGAGCAACTCCTTGGCCGCGACCTGCGGATCGGCCTGCGCGGACAGATGCCGTTTCACCGTCTCGTAGAAACCCGGCACCCCCATCACCACGGTGGGCCGCACCTGCCGCATCGCGGCGAACGCCGCCTCATAGGTGCTGACCGTGACGTCGTGGCCGAAGCACAGCGCCGAATAGATCCAGTACCGCTGCTGCAACAGCGCCAGCGGCAGGAAGACGAACAGGTGATCGCCGGGGCCGTGCGCGAACATGTCCTGGACCGCGCGCAGCGAGCTGTCGATGCTGCCCACGCTGGCCGCGAGTCCCTTCGGCACCCCGGTGCTGCCCGAGGTGAACTTGAGCGTCGTCGCCTCGTCGCTGTCGTACCGGACCGGGGGCAGTGGGTCCGCGGGTTGGCCGGCGAGGGTGCGCGCCTCGCTGATCGGCCGGACGCCGGCGGCGGCGGACGGCTGATCGGTGAACAGCAGCTTCAAGTCGTAGCGCGCGAGCAGCGCCGCGTCAGGCTCGAATTTGCCGGGTTCCAGCCCGGCGGTCACCGCCTTGCACCGCAACGCGGCGAGATCCAGCAGCACCCACTCCAGGCAGTTCGCGGCGAGAATCCCGATGCGATCCCCGGGCGCCACGCCCAATTCGCGCAGTCGAACCGCCAAACAGTCGGCCAGCGCGGACAACTCGCGCAGCTCGATCGTTTCCGTCGTGCCCAGCCGCGCGAAGGTGGCGTGATAGCCCGCAGGCGGCGGTGTCGTGACGATCCTGTTGATCACCGAATCCATCAGGCGCTCCCCACGCCGACCGGCTCCGCCGCCGTGACCGCTGGTTCGGCGAAGAACTCCCGCACCAGGTCGATCCGGGTGCCCGCGGGCACGAGTTGCACGATGTGCGGCCACTCGTCCGGGCGCTGTCCGCCGAGGGCTTCGCCGAGCCGCCCGGCGAACCGGGGCAGCACCGGTGTGGCGCAGTGGGCGAGCAACCGTGCCGCGGCCAGTTCCAGCGCGACGGCGGTGCGGGCCTCGTCGTGCCAGCCCTCGATCGTCGCCACCGCGCTTTCTCGCTCGGCGAATTCAACTGTGTCGGTAACGATTTCGTGCAGTTCCGCGGTCGCGACCGCGATCGAGAACGCGTCCGGGCCGAGGGCGGCGGTCACCGCGGACAACCGGGCGCCGAGGCGTCCGAGGAATGCCGTGTGCTCCGGTGTCCAGACACCGGCGTCCGGCGCTTGGCCGCCGTACCGGGTCTGGATGCGGTGGCCGAGGTCGTTGAGCCATTGCTGCCAGGTGCCGATCAGTTCCTCGCGCACGGTGGCCGCGTAGTCATCCCGAGTGAAGTTGGTACTCCGCGACTCCGGTCGCGTCCGGGACAGGAAGTACCGCACCCCGTCCACGCTGTCCGGCGTGAGGATTTCCTTGCCCCAGACGGCATTTCGTCGGCTGGTGGAGAACTTGCCGCCGTTCAGCAGATAGAACTCGTTGACGTGGTAGTCGATGTCGGGGTGCCAGTCGGGGAAGGCCAGCCGGTAGAGCACCGGATACAGGATCGAGTGGTAGAAGCTGTTGTCGTAGCCGAAGAAATGCACGATCTTCCAGTCCTGCTCCGGCCGGCCCGCCTGCCAGTCCCGGCCGAGGCGACGCCCCAGCGCCGAAATGCCGTGCAGGAACCCGTAGGACATCTCCGGCCAGACCCAGATGACCTGTCCGTCCGCGCCTTTTTCGGTAGGCGGCACGCCCCACGTCGCCGGATGGGTGATCGCCACATCGAGCCGCGTGCGGGCGAACACTCGACTGGCCAGCTCGCGCAGCCGCGCCGGAACCCGGCCCAGGCGGTGGTGCGCGGCGAGCTCGGCCGCGAATTCGTGCAACGGCAAGGTGAATCGGGTGATCGAATCGATCCGCGGGGTCGCCGGCGATCGTTTCGATCGCGGATCGCTCAGGTCGACACAGGAATTCGGCTCGCCGCAGCCCTCGCAGATATTGCCGCCGGTCGTCGCGCCGCAGCCGGGGCAACCGCCCGACACGTCGACCTCGTACAGGTAGTCGTCGGTCGTCCCGTCGAACAGCGCCGGACCCGCTTGGGGCGCAACCGATCCCGACGCCACGAGGCGAGAGAAGTACTCCTGCAAGCCGGTCCGGTAGGCGGGCTCGGTGTCGGTCACCGTGTACTGATCGGGTTCGATGTCCATCAGCCGCAGCGTTTCGGCGATCTCGGCGCTGTAGTGCGCCGCCGTCGCCGCGGGCTCCCTGCCCTCGCGTTTCGCCAGATCGACCACGTAACTCTGATAATCGTCACTGCCGGTGAGGTGCCAGGCCTGGGCGCCGTTCATCCGCTGAAAACGGACGAACACATCCGCACCCAGATAGGGGCCCGAAAGGTGTCCGAGGTGCAGGTCGCCGTTCGGCGTCGGCGGTGTGGAGAACACGAAGATCGGCCGCTCGCCGAACCGTCGCCGGTCGCTGCGTCCGGTCGCCGCCCGGGCGGCCCGGCTCGGATCACGCCAGTACAGGTCGAAGAACACCAGCTCCGTCGACCCGGTGTTCTCCACGACATGGGTCTCGAACGGGTCGAACAGCACGGCCATGCCGGGGGAGACCGGATGGCGCGCACCGTCCACGACGACGTCGCCGTGCCCGCTGACCACCAGGAACAGCTCGGTCTCGTCGTGCTGGTGTGGATCGGAGTGCCGGCCGGGGGCCACCCGCGCCCAGCCGGCGCCGAAACCGAATCCGTCGATCGAACTCATGTCGATGCCGAATGCGGCGTGCAGTTCGGCCGTGTCGAAACGATTGATGATCACGCGGGACTCATCTCCTTCGGTGGCTGACTTGGCTGCCCGTCCAGGTGCAGCAGGCCGACGGCCTCGGCCGCGATCGCCGGGGCCAGCCGATAACCCGACCCGTTCGCTGCGCCCGCGAAGATCACCCGCCCGGCCGGGTCGAGCGCCCGCACCTGCGGCTGCCGATCGACGCTGTAGGCGTCGCAGAACATCCGGCCGCCCACGGCGTGCTCGGCGAGCGCGGGCGAATACTGGTGCAGCAGTGGCAGTGCCGCCGCGAAGACGCGGTCGTCGAGCCCGCCGGACACGGTGTCGGGGTCGACGTCCCACTCGTCGTGGGTGTAGCTGAACAGCCAGTGCCCGCGGTGGCGCAGCGGCAGCAGGAAGGCGTCCTCGTCCTGGAACACGATGACGCCGTCGTCGGGCCCCGGCTGCTGTTCGATGTGCAGCGCGACCACCTTCTTGACTTGGGCGTTCAGCGGGGCCACCAGGTCGCGCCAGGCGCGGTCGGCCAGCCACGGTCCAGGGGCCAGCACCACGCGGGCGGCCGTGCACGTCTCTCCGCTGCTGAGCCGGAGCAGCACCTCGCCTTCGGCGTCTTCGATTGCGTTGACGCGCAGGCCTTCCCGGAAGGTGACGCGCGGGCGAAGCTCGTGGGCGATTGCCTGCGCCACCGCGGACACGTCGGCGTAGTGGCAACCGTGACCGCGCCAGACGCCGGCCTCGCGCGGCACCCGGACCAGACCGCCCGGCACCGCGACCGTCGGGGTCAGGGCCGCGCGGTCGAGGTAGACCTCGCCGAGGCTCGCCGCGGTCTGCGTCGCCACCACGGTCATGTCGACCGAATGAATCGGCAGCGCGGGATGTTGCGCCACCAGGTCCAGGTAGTAGTCGTGGCTGTAGGCGGTCATCCGCCGCACCCGCTCGGTGGCTCCGCGCGGAAAGTGCAGTCCCGCGGAGCGCCTGCTCGCTCCGCTGCCGATGCCGTCCCGGTCGAACACCACGACGGGGGTGTCGGGGGAGCGCGAAATCACCTCGCGCGCGATCAGACAGCCGATGATGCCGCCGCCGACCACGGCGACGGTCCGGCTCGTCATCGCTCTACGCTCCGGTCGTCGGGAGCCTTGGCCGACCATTCGAGGAAGGAATCGTGCGGATCGTCGGAGCGGATGCCGCGCAGACGATCGGCGATCCGTTTGCTGCGCCAGGCGAGCAGGCTCAGATTGGTGTCCGCGAGGCCACGCTGGCGACGGGCCCCGTTCTGTAAGAATATGTTTCGGTCGGCCGGGCCGTCCCAGCAGACGGCGAAATCCGAGTCGATTCGGTATTCGTCGTGGTCGCGTTCCAAGCGGTCCGCGACCGGGGACAGGAACTCCATGTCGTCGGTGCGGAAGCCGGTCGCCCAGACGATCACATCCGCCTCGGCGTGCTCTTCCGCGCCGGGCTGGTCGTTGTGCGTGAAGGTGATGTCCCAGCCGGAGCCGGGATCGCCGGTGACCCGCAGCACCTCACGGTTCGGGTACAGGGCGACCAGATCGGTTGCGCCGTCGACGAAGTGGTGCAGGTAGATGCGCTGATAGATCTCGCGCAGGGTCGCCTCGGAGATGCCGTCGCTGGTCAGCACGTGGGCGAAGTTGAGCGCTTCGCGGGCGGCGCCGGGGAGGCCGGAGAAGTACTCCGAATAGCCCGGCATGTAATAGTCGTTCGTGAACGGCGAGTCGTCCAATGGAAAGTAGTTGCGCCGCCGGGATATCCAGCCCACCCGGCGCGGCAGCTCGCTGCGTGGGCGGGAGATCAGTTCGAGAAACGCCTCCGCGCCGGACTGGCCGCCGCCGATCACCCAGACCCGTTTTCCGGCGAGGCCGGCTGCCTTGTCGGCGAATTCGCTGATATGGAATTGCGTAGGCCCGAGCAGGTTTTCGGCCACCGGCGGAACATAAGGCTTCCGGCCGACGCCGATCACGACGTTGTCGGCCGTCACGGTGTGGTTGCCGGTGCGTAACCGGAAGACCCCGTCGAATTCGATCGACCGCACCTGTTCACCGAAAACAAGATTCTCGTTCATGGAACTGACCCATTCGAGATAGTTCCGGAACTCGCTGCGCGGCACCGCATCGAACTGCGCGTTCAGATAGTGGTAGATCCGGCCCTTGGCATGCAGATAGGCCAGGAAGGTGAACCGGTTCGTCGGGTCGGAGAGGCTGACCAGGTCCTTGAGCATCGAGACCTGCAGCGAGGTATTGGGCAGGAGCTGGCCGTCGTGCCACCGGAAGTCGCGCCGCTTTTCGAAGAACCGGTTCGAGACGTCCGGCTGCTCGTACAGCAGCGACGCCAGGCTCAGATTTGCTGGTCCGATACCGATGCCGACGCATCGGTAATGTTCAGAATTGTCGGTGAGCGATCCCTGGCTCATTACGCCTCCTGCCCCTCGAGGCCACCGGCCCCCGGGGTGAATACCGAAACAATCATCGGTTGCTGATCCGCAATACTCGCCCGCCCGGGCAGATTTGCCTGCAATGAATAGAACCCCCGTCGATCGGCTGGAGCCCTGTTTACCACTTCGGAACCCGCGGTAATATCCTCGAAATCAACGGTAGCGGGTGGGGCAGGCGCGCACAAGAAAAGTGAAAGTTTTTGACGGGGTGTTCTGCGGCGCTGACGATCTCGGCCACGCGGCGCGGGAAGCGGTTGGCGCGGTGGGTCTTTGGGATGAGACGTCGAAGGCGTAACCTTGGAGGCGGGCGGTGGCCGGTCGCTTCTCTCGGCGTAGCGCCGGTGTTGCGTGTGCACAGCGAAAGCTGTTGCATGGCAGCTGTTTCGGCGGTTGATGCCGATCGTCAGGCGTCTATGGCGCTTACGCGGAGAATGCTCCGCGGGTGGGCGGGTCGAGCAGCTGTGCCAGCCGATGCAGGTCCTGCGAACGTCGGCGCGCGAGCTCGGCGATGCGCGGAGCGCAGTGACTCGGGACATTGCCGATGACGTCATCCCACTCCACGTCGTCATCGAACGGAAACTCCAACCACCGCAGCAGTTTTCGGCCGGTCTCGGAGAAACGCAGCGACGGGTCCTTGCGCAGCTGATGCAACATCTCCGCGGTGATCATCCGCTGCGCGAGCGGGATCGGCGTCGCCTCGGACCGGTCGGCGGCGTCGGTCGTGGAAGCCGGACGACGCGCGGAGCGGCGCAGTGGCACCGGATTCTTGCCGCTGAGTAGCCGTTTGCGCACATCCTTCGCCGTCGTGACCGAAATACCCGCCGCCACAGCGACTTTCCGGGTCGACGCGGTGGGATCGGCGGTGAACAGCTCGGCGGCCCGCTGCCGGCCCTGCGATCCGAACCGATGCCGGACACCGTTACGAGCGATCCGACCGGTCGCCTGTGGAACTTCCACAGGCGACCGCCTGCGGATCGCCGAAACGGTCTTGGGCGAGACCCCGGCGATGGCGGCGATCGCGCGATCCGACCAGTCCGGATACGACAGCAGGATGCGGAGCGCGGCGGCCTTGCGTTCGGCCAGCGACAGCGGCAGGCCGTGCGCGGTGTTCAGTTGCACCGCCAGCACGAACGCTTCCTCCGGTCCGCCGTCGAAAAACACTGCCGCGATGGTCTTTTCGCCGCGCAGCCGAGCCGCGCACAATCGATGCCAGCCGTCGACGACCTGCATCGTCGCGCGCCGGACCACGATGGGCGCGGGTGCGGTCGTCGATTCGGCCAGCGCGCGCGTGTGTGCCGTGTTCTCCGCGGCCGCGCGGGGTGGCGCATCCGCCGGTCGGAGCCCGCTGATCGGCAGTTCGACGATCTCCGAGCAGTGTGTATGTGCGCCAGGGAAATTCGGTACGGATAGGGCCCCTGCCCGGAACGAACCGGCATTACCCCCACTGGTCATGGATTCCCTCCCGGGTCCGTATGCTTCCGATACGCCGCGCAGCCGAGTGCACTGACGGCCACGGCGCAGGCAATCCGGGATCGAGTCCCACCTCAGCCTAACCAGCGACACCGCCGCCCCGGCTCCCCCCGTTCGGGGGGTATCGCGCCGCGGCGCGGGCGGGGCATCGCGCCGTCTCGCGTACCCCTTTCTCCTGGCCGCGCCCCTCGGCGGCCCTTTCGATGGCGGCGTGTCCGCACGTCTGCCTCGACTCTGAAAAGCTACCGCATGGAATCACCTGCGCGGTATGCAGTGGCGCATCTGCGACGGGCTTCCGCGACGGTATACCGCCCGCACGAATCGAGTCCGTTCGCATGTCTCACGTCTTGCCCGCCCGGCGGTCGCCCTTCCGGTCCACGCCTTGACCTGCGTGATGGGCGCCCATACAGCGCTCGGGTGAAATGCGGGTCAGCGGTGCACATGCGGTGGCGTATTCGTGGAGATCTCGTGTGAGCCATTGAAGGGTGAACTCCGGCTGTGCAAAAGTTCGCTTCGTTCCGCTATCCCAGGGGAATCCGTTGCTAGAAAAGGGAATTCATTCGGCGGGCAGACCAGATGGCGAACTCTCCGCCCGGCAAGCAGATAACCCGATAGCCATCCAGCCCGACGATTCCCCAAGATTCGTACTTCTCGTGGACGGGAACATGAATCGCAACGCCCGAGTCGAACTCGAGGCTCAACCCATCGGCTTCGCTGGCGTCGGCCCTGGTCGCTGTCGAACCAATCAGCGCTTCGAGTTCGGTGGCCAGGTCGGCGTAACTGCTGGAGGGGAGTAGTGCCCGGCTGGTGGCCGGGCACCTTGCCTCGAGGTGCTCGTTGTGCGGCTCGTACGGATGGGGCCGGTGGTGCTGTCTGGTCCTGGTCGCCGACCAGGGTCAAATATCGTATGCTTCTGATATTATATGAGAACCGTAGCTTCTGCTGCGGCATCTTCTGAGAAGGGTTGCGGGGCATGAACGCAGACAGATATCGCCGGATGACCAACACGATCAATCGGGTGATCGTTGGGTTGCAGCGCAGGGGGATCGCTTTTGGGCCGATGCAGTTGCTTACGGTGAGGGGGCGGCGGAGTGGGGAGTTGCGTACGTTTCCGATCGCGGTGAACGAGGTGGGTGGCGGGCGGTACATCTTTCAGGCGTTTCCGAAGGCTGCCTGGGTGGTGAACGTTCGGGATGCGAGCACTGTCACGTTGACGCGGGGGCGGAAGTCGTCGACTGCTCGGCTGGTCGAGGTGCCGGTGGAGGAGCGTCGTGTGCTGCTGCGTGAATTGGTGACGACCAGTCCGGCGAGCGTCGGCAATCGCTTCGTGACCACCGGGTTGGCCGCGACCGCCACGCCGGACGGGGTCGCGGAGGCGGCGCATCGGATCGCGGTCTTCCGCGTCGAACCGGCCTGATCGGACGGGCACGCGCCGACCCGGTCTGCGGTGGCGTCGAACGATCCGGCGCCGCGATACAGTATGGAATCCATACAACCTGACGTGAAAGTAGTGCCGGGTGAGTTCAGGGGCAGATCGGGCCAGGGCGCGCCAGCGCCGGCAGCTCACGGTTGCGGTCAAGGAAGCCGTGCGCGACCTGAACATTCAGCTGTCGCTGCTCAACCGCAGATTCGGCGGCCGGGTCGAGCTCAGAGATATCGACTGGACCTGCCTCGACCTGGTCAACCGGTACGGGCCGATGACCCCGACCGCATTGGCGCGCCAGGCCGGGCTGCATCCGGCGACCCTGACCGGCATCCTCGACCGGCTACAGAAAGGCGGCTGGGTCGCGCGCGAGCGCGACCCGGAGTCCGCGGATCGCCGCGCAGTCACCATACGCGCTGTCCGCGAACGCAATTCGACGCTTTTCGAGCTGTTCGCCGGAATGAACGGCCGAATGGACGACGTCTGCGCGCACTACTCCGAGGCCGAACTCGAGCTGATCGCCGACTTCCTCCATCGCACCAGCACAGCTGGACAGGCTTCGGCCGAGGAGCTGTCCGAGGGCTGAGGCAGCTAAACCTGTCCGCTAAACGAAATCGGTTGTCTTCATTTCGCCTTCCCGTCGCGGGATTCCCTCATTACCGTTGGAGACGCGCCCCTTCCGGATGCGCAATTCAATCGAAATCGTTTGCAGGACAACGGCATTCCTGCATGCGCTGAAGTGAGGGATTCGATGTCAACCACTACTGTCATGCCGCCCGGCCCGGCCTGGGTCGGCTCGGACGCCCGTCGCGGCGCCGGTTTGGTGCTGTTCATGGTGTGCTCGGCGATCTTCATGCTGATGCTCGACGCCACCGTCGTCTCGGCCACGCTCGCCGATATCCGCACCGACTTCAACACGTCGATCGACGGCCTCCAGTGGGTCATCGATGCCTACGCGATTCCGCTGGCCGGCGTGCTGCTGACCTTCGCCACGGTCGGCGATCGCTACGGACGCAAGCGAATGTTCGTGCTCGGCATGGCGGTGTTCACGGCATCGTCACTGGCGCTGACGCTTTCGGACACGATCTTGCAGCTCAATATTCTCCGTGCGGTGCAAGGTGTCGGCGCGGCAATGCTGTTCGCGACCGCGCTGCCACTGCTCTCGGTCGCCTTCCCCGATTCGGCCAAGCGCGCCAAGGCAATCGGCATCTACGGAGCGGTGATGGCGGGCGCTTCGGTCGCGGGTCCGGTGCTCGGCGGACTGCTGGTCACCCAGTTCGGCTGGCGATCGGTCTTCACCATCAACATCCCGATCGGCCTGGTCATCATCGCGATCGCGGTGCTGCGGATGCCGGAATCGCCGCGCACGCCGGAGCGGCGCACGGATTGGCTCGGTTCGTTGCTGCTCACCGGCGGACTCGTGGCCGGGGTCTACTGCATGACCCGCGGTAACGCTCTCGGCTGGGGTTCGGCGACCAGCGTGACGCTGGCCGCGCTCGCCATCGCGCTGCTCGTGCTCTTCATGGTGTGGCAGTTCCGCACCGCGCACCCGCTCTTCGATGCTGAAGAAGCCTGGATTCGCCGGTACCGCAATCGTTTCCGTCGCCCACATGGCGACGCTGATGGCGGCCTCCAACTATCTCGCGCTGTTCCTCATCAACACCCTCGGTTACACCCCGCTGCAAATGGGTCTGCGGCTGCTGCCGATCAGCATCGCCGCGTTGGCGACGGCACCGCTGGCGGCGATCTACGCCAAGCGGATCCCGATTCCGATCGCGCTGCCCGCGACCATGGCCCTCGTTGCTCTGGGCATGGTGCTGATCAGCGGCTTCGAGCAAGGTGATTCGTGGACGCACTTTGTCCCCGGGATGGTGATCGGCGGCATCGGACTCGGCGCCATCACGGCGATCACCCAGGCCGCGTCCCTGACCTTCGCCGCCGCGGAGAACGCGGGCATGGCGAGCGCCACCTTCGGCACGCTGCGTCAGGTCGGCATGGCGATCGGCGTGGCCGGCCTCGGCGCGCTGTTCAGCTACACCGCAAAAGACCGCGCGGGCAACGGATTCGATGCGCTCTCGCATGCCGACCAGATCCCGACGGGGCTGCGCGAACAGTTCCTCGACGGTGTCGGCGCCGGTGCGGGAGCCGAGGTTGTCCATGCGTTGCCGCCGGAATTCGCCAGCGCTGCAACGTCATTGACCGATACTGCGAACACCGCGTCGATCGACGCCCTCAACGCACTGGCGAACCTCGGTGCAGGCATCGGCGTCGTCGCCGTACTCGGCTCGGCCCTCGCCTTCCTCATAGGCAGACGGCTGGTCAAGCAACCGGTCTAGATCTCTCCGAATCGGCGCCACTCCCACCGAAATACGCGGCGGGAGTGGTGCCGATTTCCCGTCGGAACGCGGTGATGAACGCACTGGCAGTCCGGTAACCCACCGACCGCGCCACCTGCGAAATAGGCAGTCCCGCACCGAGTAACGGAAGCGCCGCATTGAGCCGCTCGAAGGTCCGCCAACTCTCGAAGCTCACACCGGTCTCGGCCCGGAACCGCCGCGACAACGTCCGCTGCGACGCGCCGACCTGCCTGCCCCATGCGTCGAGCCCACGAGTATCGGCCGGATCCCGCTTGATCGCCAGCGCGACCTGCCTGGCCTGCGGATCCGTCGGCAAGATGGTCGGAATCGTGGTCACCGAGAGCGGTTTCACCAGATCCCACAGCACCGCGTTGGCCCGCCCGCGTTCGGCGTCGGCTCCGTTGGGCAGCCCGACGAGATACCTGAGCAGCGGCCCGACCAGCCCCGTGGCATCGACAACCGTCGGCAGGTCCCACTGCTGCGGGCAGTCCGCCGGGTCGAAGAACAGCGAGAGCATCTCGCACGACGAATTGGGAATCACCGCATGCGGGGTGTCGCCGGGAATCCACAGCGCCCGCGACCGCTGCACGATCCAGCGGCAGGAACCGACCTCCATCGTCAGCACACCGTCGGGCACCCAGGTGAGTTGATGCTGTGGATGACTGTGCATCCCGACGCCGGTGGTGGCTTCCAGTGGAATCACGATGCTCGGGTAGTCGGAATAGTCGAGCCGCGGAGGCGGGTCGGTCGCCATGTCGGAACCCTATCGGAGGCAGCCGAACCGAATTCGGTTGGCGCGGAGTGACTTCAACGGAGTTTGGCGGCGAACTCGCGCACCCGGACGTCCGCGGCCGCCTCGTCCATCGCCTCGGTCAGGGCCGCCTGGTAGGTCGGCTCGGCCTTCCGCTGGAGGGCGCGCCCCTCCTCGGTGATCACGGTGTACACGCCGCGGCGGTCCTTGGGGCACAGGTCGCGACGGGACAGGCCGCTGGTTTCCAGGCGGGCGACCAGGCGGCTGACCGAGCTCTGGTTGAGGCCGATGAGCTCGGCCAGTTCCTGCATTCGCAGCTCGCCGTCGTCGGCCTGGGTGAGCCGGCACAGGGCCTGGTACTCCGAGAGTCCGATGTTGTGGCGGCGCTGCATCTCCTTGGCCAGCCGGTGGGTCACCATGCCGTGCAGCGTCACCAGCTGATCCCAGTCGGTCGCGTCCATGATCACCGCCTTCCTGTGTTGACATCAGGATACATGCAGTGACAATATGTGCATGCACCTACATTTATTGCATGTACATGCAATGTTCGAGAGGAAACGGCGATGACCACACAGCGCATCGAGAAGATCGCCACCACGCCGGACTGGTACCAGCCGTACAAGATCTCGCAGGCGATCAAGGCGAACGGCGTGCTCTACGTGTCCGGCCAGGCCGGCATCGACGAGCAGGGGAAAACGGTCTCCGACGACTTCCTGGCCCAGGGCAGGCAGGCGTTCGCCAACATCCGGCGAGTTCTGGTCGAGGCCGGGGCGGACCTGGGGGACGTGGTGAAGGTCGGCATCTTCGTCACCGACATGGCGGCCAACCTGGACAAGGTAATTCAGCTCCGCGAGGAGTTTCTCGCCGAGCCCTATCCGGCCGACACCTTGCTCGAGGTGTCCTCCCTCGCGCAGCCCGACTGGCAGATCGAAGTGGAAGTCACCGCCCTCGCGCCCTGATTCCCGCGACCGCACGAAGCCGACGCCGATGGCGGCGATCCACGGTGGCGCCGTGATCGCCCAATTCGGTTGGCGCAGCTGAACTTCAGAAGCGATTAGGCGGGTCTTAACTTGCCGACACCACCTCATTTTCCTCGCTACGCTGGCCCGGCAAACACCCGCCGCCGCGCAAAGCTGCGCGCGCCGGGTTGTGGGGTCTGGTGGCCGACGCGCGTGGCGCGGTCACGAATGTCGTTCTGTGAGAAGGGTTTCAACTGATGAGGGCGCGGCGGATGGTAGCGGGGTTGGTGTCAGCGGTGAGCGCTGCGGTGTGCATGGCGGCGGTGGCGACCCCGGCGCAGGCGGATCCGCTGCCGCAGGTGACCACGGTCGGCACCACGCTGTTCGCGTTCGGTGACGCGAAGGTCTGTGCGGGCCTGATCGACGTCGCGCTCGAGGCGGCGCCGCGCCGACCGGGTCATGTGCTGGCCCAGATAACCCCGCGGGGTTATCTGGGCGGCCCGTGCGGCAATCAGGTGAAGCTGGGCTGGGTGGGTTCGGCGGGTCCGCGGACCCAGGATGTCTGGGTCGGTGCCGGCGCGACACCGGGTGACACCGTGACGGCGGACCTGTGGGTCGGAATGGGCCCGGCCAAGGTGATGGCGGCGTCGTGGCCGATCAAGGGCACATTCGCGGAGTGGTACCTGCTGGTGCCCTAGCGTCCTTGACATACCTTTGACTCCAAATTAACTTTGCAATCAAAGGTAAATCGGAGGCGGGAGTGCCGGCATGGTCCACGAAGAACAACCCACGACGGGTCGCGTCCTGACCATCGGCCTACACCCGAAAGTCCTTGACTACAGCCGATTCCCGGACCTGGACGAGCCGAAACTGCTGGCCCGCATCGAAACCGGCCACGCCGCCATGCGCGCGGCCGGCTTCGATGCCGTGTCCTGCCTGATCGGCACCGAACCCGACGACGCCGAACGCGAAATCCGCGCCCACCTCGCCGAGGGCCCGATCGCCGTGGCGATGATCGGGGGAGCGATCCGGATGATGCCGGAGCACACCGTGCTGTTCGAACGCATCGTCAACCTGCTCAGCGGAGCGGTGTTCTGCTTCAACACCTCACCGGAGACCACCGTCGACGCACTACGCCGCGCGGGCGTCGTCCCGAACCCCTGATCGCGAATTCGATCCCACCAGAACCTCTTTGGGCGCACGCACCGGCATACAGCAAGCCCACCGCTGATTCCCAGCTGACGTTCAACTTCGCGTGCGAAGTTTGCGGTTCCTGCTGGCTGTCGAAGTTGAGGTTTGATGAGGGTTGTGGAAGGCGCCGGCCGAAGCGCGGCCGGGATCGGCATCGCGCTGGCCGCGCTGCTGCTCGGCTGCGGGAGCGCGAACGCCGACACGGTGGTCCCGCTGCCGGACGGGGAACAGGCGTTGACGACGGCGACGGGCATCCCGGTCGATCTGACCAGGACCGGCGAAACCGCAGTCCTCTCCCCGTCATTGGCCGCGAACGGCATGTCCCGGACGGCGCAGCTGTCCGGCACCACTTACGCCACGATCCCGGGCGCGACGGCAGGCAGCCTGGAGACCGGGTATCTGGTCGGCTGCCAGGTGGATCTGTCCGGCGGACTGTCCCTCGGCGGCGATGTCTACCTCTCGCCCGACTCGGTCTCTCCGGAATTGAACCCCAGCATCAAACTGGGCCCGGGCGCGGTAGCGGTGGTGAAGTTCGGCACCAAGCAACTCGATCCGGCCGCGGGCGCCGTCGGAATCGCCTACCGCAACCGCGGTATCCAGCTCAGCGGCTGCGGCGGATTCGCGCAGGCCCGCGCATACAGCGCGCTGACGGTCACCAACGACCAAGGTTCCGCCGAAGTGACCCTGTACGGCGACCCGTTCAGCGTGGGTTGAGCATGCGATCGAACGAGAGGAACACCGCGATGCGCGGTTCGTTGTGCGCCGCGGTGGCGTGCGCATTCGTACTGGTCCCGGTCGGTCTGGCCCAGGCGGACACGGCGGTGACGCTCCCGGATGGACACGACCAGTTCACGATTCACGGCGGTGTCGTCGCCGCGGTCGACCGCACCGGTGAACAGGCAAAGATCTCCGGTTCGATGGCGGCGAGCCCACTTTCGCGCAACGCGTGGGTATCGGGGGTGACGTCGATTCATCTGACCGTCCCCGCCGGTGTCACGGTCACCGGCGGCCGGATCGAGACCGGCTACCTCGTGGGCTGCCAGGTCGACCTCGGCAGTGCCACGCACGCGGACGGCAGCGGCGACACCCCCGGCGACCCGAAACCCGATGCCCCGGACAAGCCGGGCAAGGACGGCGGCGGCAACGACGGTCTCAGCGCGGGCGGTAACGCCGGCGGCACCGTCAACAAATCGGGCGTCTCGCCCTACGCCGATCCCTCGATGAGCATTCAGCTCGAGCCGGGAAAGGTCGCCACGAAGAAGATCGAGGACTACTCCTTCACCGGCACCTCCGGCATCACGCAATACGTGAATCACACACTGTCCGTCGAGGGTTGCGCGGGCGCCGCCGAAGCCCGCGCGTACACGACGGTCACCGTGCACGACAACGTGATGGACGATTCGGAAACCCTGTGGGGCCAACCCTTCAGCCTCGGCTAGTGCCCGGCTTCCCAGGCGAAACCGTCCGGATCGGCGAACGGGCCGATCCCGCTGCCGAGGACGATCCGATGCGACCCGCTGCCCTCGGGGTCGACGCCGGCGTCCTTGGCGGCGGCCTTGCGCCCGTACAGCGCCAGCTTCACCGACCCGGCCGGCGCCTCGAACTCGACGTACTTGCTGCCGAAGCTCTTGCCCACGGTCAGGCCCCGGTCGACGTAGAACTGCTTGGTCGCCTTGACGTTGTCGACGCCGAGCAGCACCACGAGATCGTCGACCTTCCGGGTGGCCGGTCCGGTGTCCTTCTTCGCCGACGTCGCGATCTTCCAGATCGCCCCGTCCGGCGCCTGGACCACGCCGCCGTAGCCCCAGAAGCTCTTCTTGGCCGGCTTCACCGTCGTCGCGCCGGCCTCGATCGCGGTGCCGATCAGGCTGTCGACGGTGCTCGGCTGCGACACCACGAGGGACAGGATGTAGCCGCGGAATCCGGCGGTCGGGGCCGCGGCGGCGCGGACCCGCAGCTGGTCGCAGAGGCCGAACGCGGCGGCATAGAAAGCGGTGGCGGCCGCGGGGTCGGGCACCTCCAGGGTGACGGCTTCGATAGCGGTCTGATCAGTGCTGATGTTCATGGGACCGACGCTATGCGCTGGGTCGTGACCAGCGCTTCTCGATTCCTGATCACCTGTTTCCGGTCTCCGGGTCGGACCGAGAGGGGTCGTGTACGGGGCGCGGCGCTGGGTATGCCCAGTTGCGGTCGCGCTGGAAAGAGCGCCCGAGCGCCGCTAGCGTGGGGTGGCGCGAACGGAGTCCGATATCTGGGAGTTAGTTTGTCGAGTTCGACCATCGAGAACATCGAAGCATCCTCCGCCGCGCCGAACGATTCGCCGCGCACCATCGCGCCGGCCGTCTGGTGGACGATCGTCCTGGCCGGAGTCGTCGCGGGCGCGTATTACCTGGTCCAGGTGCTCGAGCATCGGCAGATCATGATGCACCTGATCGACCTGAGCGTCTATCAGATCGCCGGAGACCGCGTGAGCCATCATGTTTCGGTCTACGACAGTCCGCTGCTCGGCAATACCCGCGGCGTCTGGGAGTTCGTCTACACCCCGTTCGCCGCGCTGCTGTTCGTTCCGCTGCGCTGGCTGCACGGCGACCTGTACACGTGGGTCGGCGGTCTCGGCAATTTCGTCATGCTCGCCGCATCGTGCTGGGTGGCGCTGTCGATGCTCGGCTACCGGCGCGACCGGCGGCTGGCCATCGCGGCCGTCGCGATCGCCGGACTGCTGATGTGGTGCGAACCGATCCGGATGACCATGGCGTTCGGGCAGGTCAATATCTTGCTGCTGTTGATCGTCATCGTGGATATGGCGCTGCCGGATACGTCGCGATGGAAGGGCGTGCTGACGGGTATCGCCGCCGGCATCAAACTGACGCCCGCGTTCTTCGTGCTCTACCTGCTGGTCACGCGGCGGTATCGAGCCGCGGCGAACGCGGTGGGTGCCCTCGTCGCGACGATGATCATCGGATTCGCGGTGCTGCCGAAGGATTCGCTGACGTTCTGGGGTGGTGCGTTCATGGACCCGCAACGGGTCGGCGTGCCGGGGAACCTGTCCAACGAATCGTTGCGCGGCCTGATCGCGCGCCGGGTCGGGGTCGAGGGCGCGCATCAACTGCTCTGGTTGGTCGGGGCGGCCGCGATGGCGGCACTGTGCCTGTACCTCGCGCGGCGGTTCTCGCAGACCGGACGCGAACTTGCCGCGGTGGTTTGCGTGGGTGTCACCATGACCGCGGTGTCGCCGTTCAGTTGGGTGCACCACTGGGTTTGGCTCGCACCGCTGCTCATCTATATGGGTGATCTCGCAGTGCGCCGTCGTGGTTTCATCGCGCCGATCGGTTTCCTGCTGACCGCGCTTGTCGTCTCCAGCGGCCTGCTGACCTTTTACGATCCGACGCTGGTCAGCATCTTCGACTACGCGGATCGGGCCCGGCCGAGCGTGCTCTATCGCAACGCCTACCTCTGGTTGACCATGGTGCTGCTCGCGGCCGCCGCTGTAGCGCTGCGCTCGAGTTCGAAGCCAGACGCGGAGCCGGCGGAACATCCGGCGGACGAACGGGTGCGGCAGGTGTGATCCTGCCGCTGCCCGGCTTCGGTTCAGCGAGCGAACTTCTCGATCGCCGCCGCGGTGACCGGAGTGAAGAAGTTCACCAGGTTGCCGTCCGGGTCGCGGAACAGCAGTGAGCGGTTGCCCCACGGCATCGTGGTGGGCTCCTGGACGAAGTCCGGCACGAACTCGGTCAGGTTCCGGTGCACGCGGTCCACGTCGTCGACCAGGAATTCGATGATGACGCTGCGGTTGTCGGCCGGGTGCGCCGAGTCGGTCCCGAACAGCGCGACCGTTCGGGTACTGGCGATCGCGAGGGTTGCCGCGTCGGTCCTGAGTTCGGCGAAGTCCTCGGTGGCCCAGTTCGCCCGCACGCCGGTGACGCGTTCGTAGAAGCCGACAAGGCGGGCGACGTCGCCGGTGATGATGCGGATCGAGACGAAGTTCATGGATTCTCTCCTGATCGGTCGGGGCTACTGACCGCACGCTACGGTCGATACCGGACAGAAACCGCCCGGTATTCGCGAGAGACTTTCACCATGCCTCGACCGATCGCCCGCGTGCTCACCCTGCTGGAACTCCTGCAAGCGGGCGGCACCCGAACCGTCGCCGAACTGGCCGGCCGCCTCGACGTCGACGAACGCACTGTGCGCCGATACGTCGATCACCTCCTCGACCTCGACGTCCCCGTCGAATCGGTGCGCGGACGTTACGGCGGCTATCGGCTCGCCCCTGGTTACCGCATGCCGCCGCTCATGCTGAGCGATGACGAAGCGCTGGCCGTCTTGCTCGGCTTGGTCGCGGGTCGGCGAGCCGGATTGCTGACGACCACGGGCGCGGCGAGCGAAACGGCAGCAGCCAAGATCCGCCGGGTGCTGCCGGACCGGCTCGGCCGCAAACTCGACGCGGTCCTCGACACCCTCGCCTTCACCGCACCGCCCGGTGCGTCGGCGGCTCCGGAAACCACAGTCCTGCTCACGATCGCCGACGCCGTACGCCGGCACTGGCCGATCTCCATCCGATACACCGCCGCCGACGGCCGCCGCAGCGAACGCACCCTGCACCCGTACGGGCTGGTCGCCCACTCCGGCAGGTGGTATGTGACGGGCGCGGACCCGGCGATCAGCGAAGACCGAACCCTCCGATTGGACCGCATCACCGAAGCCCGGACCTTGCCCGGCTCCTTCGACCCACCAACCGGATTCGATCCGGCGCAACGCCTCCTCACCGGCCTCGCCACCGCTCCCTATCGATACGAGGTGACCCTTCGAATCCAAGGGACAACCGAGCAGATCCGCACCCGGCTTCCGGCTTCTATCGCGACCGTGACGGAGCCACCGTCCGTGCGCGGAGCACCGCCTTGGTCGCACGTCGAACTGCGCGCCGAACGCCTCGACTGGCTCCCCGCCGTACTCGCCTCCCTCGACCTACCCTTCGTCATCGAACAACCAGCCGAACTCCGCCCCCTGGTCATCGCCTTCGCCAACCGGCTGATGACCTCCGCCCGCCGAACCCCCTGACCGACTCAGGCACTCGCCGCGGGTGCCATGGCGATGCCCCAGAAATCGGCGTATCGCCCTGCGCGGTGCAGGAGTTCGGCATGGGTGCCCTGTTCCACGATTCGGCCGGCGTCGAGGAAGACGATGTGGTCGGCGCGGTGGACGGTGCGCAGGCGGTGGGCGACCATGACCACGGTGCGGCCGGCCATCAGGCGTTCGATGCCCTCGTGCACGGCCGCCTGGTTCACCGGGTCCAGGGCGGAGGTCACCTCGTCGAGCAGGACGATGGGGGAGTTCTTCAGGAGCGCTCGGGCGATCGAAACACGTTGGCGCTCACCGCCGGACAGGAGCGCGCCGCCCTCGCCGACGTTGGTCGACCAGCCGCCGGGCAGGCGGTCGATCACCTCGTCCAGGCGTGCCGCGGTAGCGGCCGCGCGGACCTCGGCGTCGTCGGCGCCGGGACGGCCGAGGCGGATGTTCTCCTCGATGGTGCCGTCGAAGAGGTAGACGTCCTGGAAGACGATGGCGATCTGCCGCATCAGCGTTTCGGTGCTGATCGCGCGGACGTCGGCGCCGCCCACGCGCACCACGCCCGCGTCTACGTCGTAGAACCGTGCGAGCAGTTGCAGCAGCGTGCTCTTTCCCGCACCCGACGGGCCGACGACGGCGAGCCGCTGTCCCTCCGGCACGGACAGCGACAGGTCGTCGATCAACGTGCGACCGTTCTGCCGGAAGGTGACGGACTCGAACGCCAGCTCACCGTTGACCGGCCGGATCGGTTCGCGCGGTTCCGGCAGCGGCTCGGTGCGCAGTACCGCGTCGAGCCGGGCCAGCTCGGACCGCGCGCCGCGCAGCTTGCCGCCGATATCCGACAGGGAAAGCAGCGGGTCGGCGCAGCGGGCGGTGAGCACCAGGATGGCCAAAACCTCTGCCGCGCCGATGTTTCCGCCGAGCGCGAGATACGCGCCGAGGGTGAGCAGCGCGGTGAACATCGCCTGCACGGTCAGCGTCAGGCCGACCACCCCGGGCAACGCCGAGAGCGTCGAACGACGAGCCGCGCGCTGAGCTTCCCGCAACGAGTCGTCGAGCAGCTCGAAACGCTCGCCCGTCCGGCCACCCGCCCGCAGCACCGGCTGCGCCTGCAAATACTCGATGACCCGTCCCGACGACTCACGACTCCGCTCGGCACTCTCCGCATCGGCGGCGGCCATCGATCGTCCCGTCCAAATCTGCACTGCCGCAACGATCGGCGCGGCGACCAGCGCCGCCAACCCGAGCTGCCAATTGAAGGCGAACATCACCGCGATGATCGTCAGCGGCGTCACGCACGCCGAGATGAACGGCGCGAGCAGATGCGCCGCCACGCTCATCGCTTGCAGCAGACCACGACTGGCCATGACGGACACCTCGCCGACCCGATCGGCGCTGTACCACCCGATCGGCAAGCGGGCCAGATGATCACCGAGCCGGTGATACATCCCGCGCAACATCGTTGCCCCGACCCGGAATCCGGACAGATCACTGCGATAGCGCAGCACCGCGTACACCGCGACCGCCGCCGCGAACGCGATCAGCCACGGCCGCGCATTCCCGGGATCGCTCCCGAGCAGTTCGCGCAGCACGGGAACCAGCAGCGCGTAGGACAAACCCTCCGCCACCGCGGTGGTCGTCATCAGGGCCATGGTGCGGCGCATCGTCCGGGCATACTCGGGTCCCAGGATCTGCAACAGCATTCGAATCATCGGAGCTCGTCTCCTTGCCGCACCTGCGGGTCGATCTCGTCGCTGATCGCGCCCTGGTGCGATCGCCAGAATTCCGCGAACTTGCCGTTCTGCGTGAGCAATTCGGCGGGCCGTCCCTGCTCTACGATCGCTCCGTCGTCCAGCACCACCACGGTGTCCGCATCGGCGACCGTCTCCAGGCGATGCGCGATGACCAGAATGGTCCGATCACCGGACAGCGTCGAAAGGGCCGCGCGCACCGCGTGTTCGGTCTGCGGGTCGGCGAAGGCGGTCGCTTCGTCCAGCACCAGTACCGGCGCGGCCGCGAGTAGCGCGCGGGCGATCGAAATGCGTTGCGCCTCACCGCCGGACAGCTTGACATCGACGCCGATCACCGAGTCGTAGCCACGTGGCAGCTCCAGAATCCGATCATGGATGTTCGCCAAGCGGGCTGTCCGCATCACCTCTGCGAGATCGGCGTGCGGCACCGCCAGCGCGATGTTGTCCGCGATCGATGCGCGCAGCAGTCGAACATCCTGGAAGACAAAGGAAACCGTCCGATAGAGATCGACGCTGCTCAGCTCGCGCAGATCGACCCCGCCCAGCACGACCGAGCCGTGGGTCGGATCGAAGAATCGCGGCAACAGCTGCACCAGTGTGGATTTCCCGCTCCCGGAAGGCCCGACGAGCGCGGTGACCGTCCCCGGTTCGAGCACCAGATCGATCCCGCGCAGCACCTCGTGGTCGGCGGCGTAACCGAATCGAACGCCGCGCAGCTCCACCCGATGTCCCTGCGGCGCAACCGGATGCGCAGGTTCCGGCAGGGGCGGCACGGCAAGCACGTCCTTCATCCGGCCGACCGCGCGTCCGGCGGCCTGCATATCGTCGAACCCGTGACCGAGCGCCGCCACCGGCGCGGTCAACCCCAGCCCGAGCAGCAGGAAGGGGAGCAGATCCGCCGGGGCCAGCGAACCGTTCGTGATCAGCGTCGTACCGCCGATCAACAGGACCAGCAACACGAACGGCGGCGACAACGCCAACTGCATCCCCGCGGCGATCGCCGAGACGCCGCGCACCCACTGCAGGAAGGCGTCGACGAAATCATCTGCGGCCGTGCGGAATTTACCGTGCGCCCGCCCGGAACCGCCGAACGCCTTGACCACCGAGATGCCCTGCACGAACTCCACCACCGAACTGGCGATCCGTCCCATGGCGGTATCGAACTCCGCCTGCTCGCGCTGCCGGGCCGGCGTCATCATCAGCGGGACCAGCGCTATCGCCAGCACCACCGGTATCAGCGCGACCAACGTGAGCCGCCAGTCGATGGTGAACAGGTAGATCAACGCGACCAGCGGCACCACGAACGCGGAAACCAGCTCACCGGGGGCATGCGCGATAAATGGATGCACGGCGCTGACGTCCTCGCCGACCACCTTCGCCAACTCACCGGTCCGGCGCTGGGCGAACCAGCCGATCGGCACCCGCCCCAACTGCTGCGCCAGCCGCCGGCGAAACGACAGCTGCACCTGGTTGTCGACGATGTGCCCGATCCCGGCGGACGCGGCGGTGAACACCAGTCGCACGAACATGCCTACCGCACCCGCGATCACCACCACCCACACGTGCCGGTGATCGATCGGCCCGGGCGACAACAGAATTCGCCCCAGTTCGACCGCTGCGAGCAGCGGCGCGAGACCCGCGAGGGCGCCGATCACCTGGGTGAGGATCACCGCGGCGAAACTCGGTGCGTGCGGCCGCAGCAAACCCGAAAGGTGCTGTCCCGCCGCGGAATCAGGGCGGGGTGCCGGTGCGGTCTGCACCCTCGCCTCCGCAAGGTCGATCGCGGTCATCGCTCTCCCGTTCACAGTTTTAGTACGCGTATAAATAATGTACCTCGAGCATCCCCGACGGGCCATAGACCGATCGACCCCAGCGGACCGGCACCGAAACTTTGCTAATTTGCCTGCAAGGGAAGGGAGTCTCCGTTGACCGATCCAGACCGCCGGCGCATCGATCACGAGGAACGCGCAGTAGTCGAGCGCCTGATTCAGCAGGGCGCCGAGGCGGGCGCCGGCACGGCCTATGGCCCGCACCCGGACCAGGTGCTGGAGGTCTTCGGCGAAACCGGGCCGGCCGTGGTCTTCATCCACGGCGGCTACTTCCGGCCTGCCATCGATCGGACCCATGCCCGGCCGCTCGCCCGCGCGCTGGCCAGGGCGGGCGTGCGGGTGGTGTTGCTCGAATACCGGCGGATACCGGGCGATCCGCAGGCAACGATCGACGACCTGGACCGGTTCGAGAGCCAACTGACCGAGCCGGTCCTCTGGGCCGGCCACTCCGCCGGCGGAATGCTGGCACTGACCCGGGCCTACCGGAGACCGGCCGCGATCCTCGCCCTCGCACCGGTAGCCGACCTCACCCGCGCCTCCCGGCTGCATCTCGGGGACGGCGCGGTCACCGCATGGATGGGCGGAACCCCCGAGCAGCACCCGAGCCGATACGCGGACCTGGATCCCCAACGCCGACTGCCGCCGAACCCACCCGATGTCCTCCTGGTGCACGGCACCGACGACCAGACCGTCCCGGTCGCGCTGAGCCAGGACAGCCCAGCCGATGCACTGGTCCTACCGCACACCCACCACTTCGACCTCATCGATCCCGAGTCCGAAAGATGGCCCCGGATACTGGAATTGGTGCGTTCGGCGGCAGGCCGTCTGCGCGACGCGGACTGAGTCCCGGCCGAGCCGGGCGCAACGCTGGTCACTGCCGGTTCGCCGGCCCGTAGCCGGCGTGAAATACGGTGTCCTCGGAACGTACGAACGCGACGCAGGGAGACACATGCCGAATCGGTCACCAGCCAATTCGTTGACCAGCGCCGAGGCTCTGGACCAGCTGGAGAAGCTGTACGAGCAGTCCGTCGCCGCCTTGCGCGACGCGATCCGGGCCTTCGTCGAGAACGGATCCGTGCCCGACGAGGCCACCCGCGAAGGCGGCCTGTTCGTCTATCCCGAACTCCGGATCAGCTGGGACGGCGCCGCCCCGTCGAAGGATCGTTCGCGTGCGTGGGGCCGGTTCACCCGGCCGGGCAGCTATGCGACGACTATTACCCGCCCGGACCTGTTGCGCCATTATCTGGCCGAACAACTGGAGATGATCGAGCGCGACTACGAGGTGCGCATCGAGGTGTTGCCGTCGCGCCAAGAGATCCCGTTCCCCTATGTGATCGATCGCGCCGACCTCGCCCTGGACAGCTCGATGGCCGCGGTGATGGCGCGCTATTTCCCGACCACCGACCTGGCCAGCATCGGCGACGAAACCGCCGACGGCATCTTCAATGCCGTCGACACCTTCCCGCTCAGCCATTTCGACGCGCTGCGCACCGATTTCTCGCTGGCCCGGTTGCAGCATTACACCGGCACCCCGGTCGACCATTTCCAGCCGTTCGTGCTGTTCACCAACTACACCCGCTACGTCGACGAATTCGTGCGCTGGGCCTGCGCGCAGATCGCCGACCCGGACAGCCCCTACGACGGCCTGTCCTGTCCGGGCGGCACCGTGATCACCGCCGAAACCATCGGCGCGGCAACCACTTCCGACCTGGCCTGGAAGAAGCATCAGATGCCGGCCTGGCACCTGACCTCCGCCGATCGACGCGGCATCACCCTGGTGAACATCGGCGTCGGCCCGTCGAACGCGAAGACCATCTGCGATCACCTGGCGGTGCTGCGCCCGCACGCCTGGCTGATGATCGGGCACTGCGGCGGCCTGCGGGAAAGCCAGGCGATCGGCGACTATGTGCTCGCCCACGCGTATCTGCGCGACGATCACGTGCTGGATTCGGTACTGCCGCCGGATATTCCGATTCCCAGCATCGCCGAGGTGCAGCGGGCGCTCTACGACGCCACCAAGATTGTCAGCGGAATGCCGGGCGAAGCGGTGAAGCAGCGGTTGCGCACCGGCACCGTGGTCACCACCGACGACCGGAACTGGGAACTGCGATACTCCGCGTCGGCGTTGCGATTCAATCTGAGCCGCGCGGTCGCCATCGATATGGAGAGCGCCACCATCGCGGCGCAGGGATATCGCTTCCGGGTGCCCTACGGCACTTTGCTGTGCGTCTCGGATAAGCCGCTGCACGGCGAGATCAAACTGCCGGGGCAGGCGAATCGCTTCTACGAGGGCGCGATTTCGGAGCATTTGCAGATCGGCATCCGGGCCGTGGAGTTGCTTCGCGCCGAAGGGGATCGGCTGCATTCGCGCAAGCTGCGCACGTTCAACGAGCCGCCGTTCCGGTAGCGGCTCGGCCGGATCCTGCCGCGTGGGTGCGCCGCGCCGCAGGGTGCACACCGGGTACGCGCGTGGCTTGGTCCACCGCCCAGGTCGGCGGCGGTGGACCGCTCGTGATCGGATGTGATCGGGGCGTGATCTGCTCGTGATCGCCTGTGTCGCTGTTAATCAGCTCTCAACTCGATTTTAGAATTCGGCTTACAAGTCGTGGGTTCGGCTGCCGAGTTCTAACCTCGAAGCAGAGCCTGTGCCTTTGGCGGACAGGCGATCCGGCAGGTGATCGACCACTGACGAAAGAAGCGTCTAATGGGTAAGCACAGCGCACCAAGTAAAAGTCAGATTCCGGCCCGGCTGGCAATTCTGTCGACGGCCACCTTGATCGGCCTCGGCGTCTCGGCGCACAGCGGCGCGGGCCAGGCCGTCGCGGAAACGACGACGAGCACCACCACCGCGGGCGACCAGGTAGCGCCTGCGCCGGCCAAGGCGAAGCGGGTATTGGCCGCGAACGGACAGGGCCACCACAGCCGAAACGCGGTGCAGCCCAAGAAGAAGAAGCCCGGCGCCAAGCCGAAGGCCAAGCCGGCCGCGGACAAGCCCGCCGACCCGTTCGAGCTGCTGAACAGCGGCAGCGCCGCGCTCGGCGGTTTGGCGAAGAGCCTCAACACCGGCAGTGCCGCGGTCACCCCGCTGGCCAAGGCGTTCAGCACCGGCAGCACCGCGGTCTCCGGCAGCGCCGCGACCGGCAGCAAGGCCGCCGGCGGACTCGCGCCGCTGCTCGGCCTGCTCACCGGCAGCGCCTGATCCGGCCGACTCGAGGCCGCTGACCAGCAACCAGAAGGCATTTCATGGGTAAGCACAGTGCACCGCGGAAAGTTTCGCCGGCAACAATGCTCACATTGTCCACCGCTTTCGGAGTATCAGCTTTTGCTGTGACTTTTGCTGGAGCTCCCACGGCCTCGGCGGGTCCCGATTCTCCCGCCGATGAGGTGATCAGCCTTACCAACGCGGCACGCACCAAAGCCGGCTGCTCTGCGTTGAAATCCGAAGAGCATCTCACCGAGGCCGCGCAGGCCCACACCAAAGATATGGCCGCGTCCGGAAACCTGGACCACAACTCGTCGAAGGGCGATCCGGGTGACCGGATCAGCGCGGCGGGCTACAAGGCACAGACCTGGGCGGAGAACATCGCTCAGGGCCAGACCAGCGCGTCCGAGGTGGTCGACGCGTGGATGAACAGCGAAGGCCACCGCGCGAACATCTTGAACTGCGGGCTGAAGGACATCGGCGTCGGCTATGCCAAGGCCGGCGACGGAACCCCGTACTGGACACAGGATTTCGGCGCGTCCAACGGCTCGGACAAAGACAAGCCGTCCGGGGGAGACAAGGACAAGCCCTCTGGTGGTGACAAGGACAAACCCGGTGGTGACAAGCCTTCCGGTGGTGACAAAAGCAAGCCCGGCGGCGACCAGCCCTCGGGTGGCGACAAGGACAAGCCCGGTGGTGACAAGCCTTCCGGTGGCGACGACTCGTCCGAGGATCCTTCGGGTGACGGTTCGGAAGACCCCACGCAGGACGGGGGCGATTCGGCCGAGGACCCGTCGAGTGACGGTTCGGACGAATCTTCCGACGGCGCAGGCGATTCGGCGGAGGACCCGTCCGGCGACGGTTCGGACGAATCTTCGGAGGGTGAGGGTGATTCGTCCGCGGACCCGTGGGGTGAGGGTGCCGACGACTCCTCGGCAGACGGCGGCGATGCGTCCGAGGATTCATCGGGTGACGAGTCGTCCGACGGCGGTGATTGGTCCGAGGACGCGCTGGGCGAGGGTTCGGACGAATCCGCCGACGACACAGGCGGTTCGCTCCAGGACTCCTGGAGCGACCTCTTCTCCGACGACGCGGGCGATGCGTCCGCCGACGGCGGCGCGGGTGACGCGTCCGCCGACGCCTTCGACTGGTTCAACGCTCCCTCCGACGACGGCCTCGGCGCACTCACCGGCGGCGGCGACGCCTTCGGCGGACTCGGCGAGCTGCTGAGCGGACTCGGCGGCGCCGGCGACGCGCTGGGCGGACTCGGCGAAGCCGGAGATGCCCTCGGCGGACTCGGCGGCTTAGGCGAAGGCCTCGGCGCACTCGCCGGCGGACTGTAGCCGATCGGCAATAGCGATCGCCGAACAAGGTTGACTCCCACCTTGTTCGGCGATCGTCTACGTTGTAGACCCTGACTCGGTCAGCCGAGTTCGGCCAGCTGCGCGACGGCGGGCGCCATCGCATCGATCCACGCGGCCGGTGCCCCGGTGGTCGGCGTGATGATCACCGCGTGCACGCCGAGCTTGGCGTAGTCGGCCATCGTCCGGACGAATTCGTCGCGGGTGCCCGGGTTCGGCCGCGGATTGTTGGCCATGATGGTCACCCGGATGTCGTCGTAATTCCGTCCGACGTCGTCGCAATGCCGGCGCAGCACCTCGAGCTTGTGCTCGACCTCGGCGGGCGAACTGCCGAACAGATTGCACGCGTCGCCGTACTGCGCGACCAGGCGCAGCGTCTTGCGCTCGCCGCTGCCGCCGATGAGTACCTTGGGCCGGTTGATCGGCTGCGGCGAGCAGAGCGTCTCGGCCAGCTGATAGTGCTTGCCGTCGAACGGCCCGTTGTCCGCCGGATCCCACATCTGCCGGCAGATCCGCAACGCCTCCTCCAGCCGCTCGAACCGTTCCGCGATCGGCGGGTACGGCACGCCGAGCCCGAGGTGTTCGCGCTCGAACCACGCGGCGCCGATGCCGAGCGTGGCCCGGCCGCCGGAGAGCACGTCGAGCGTGGTGACGATCTTGGCGAGCAGGCCGGGGTGCCGGTAGGTCACGCCGGTGACGAGCAGGCCGAGTTCGATGGTGGAGGTGTGCGCGGCCAGGAAGCCGAGCGTGGTGTAACCCTCGAGCATGTTCGACTCGGCGGGCAGCCCGGTCGGCTCGATCTGGAAGTAGTGGTCCATGAACGACAGCCAGGTCGCGCCGGACGCCTCGGCCGCGGCGCCCACCCTGGCCAGTTCGCCGGCGATAGCGGTGGTACCACCGTCGATGTCGAAAATCGGAACGTGAAAACCGAGCTCCATCGAGCTTCCCCTTATGTGTCGGTAACCGAGATTTCCCCACGCTACGACCTGGAGTGCACTCCAAGTCAAGTGTCGCCGCCGCCGCACGTCTGCGTCGTTCGAGCGCGCGGCGAATGTACGTTCGTAGCAGTTCCTAATCCCTGGGAGCCGGTCGACGAGGAAGTAGGTGCGATGCACTGGGACCAGATGACCGCCACACCGGACGAACTACGCGAGCGCGCGAACCGGGTTCGCCGCGCGGTCGGGCAGCTCGGCGTGCTCGAGTCGATCATCAGCGCGGCCGACGGGCCGTGGCTCGGCGCGATGGATGCCGACGGTCGTGGCGCGGCGGAATTGAAGATGCACCTGGCCGGGCGCTACCGGATCACCGCCATCGTGACGACGGCGGGCAAGCTCAGCCACGTGCAGATGAACGCGCCGATCGCCGGGCCGGCCGGCGATCGGGTGCTCTCGCCGAAGACCGCGACCCGGCGCGGCTGGGACGGCGACGAGGAGATGCCCAAGCAGCCGGAGTGGCTGGACTATGTCGTGGAGTGGGTGCGCAACGCCAGCGAGGACGTGGATCGCCGCGGCGTCATCGAATGGCGGCTCAACGGGGCCGACCAGAAGCTGGCCGCGATGAACGACACCATCGACAGCATGCGCGCCAGCCTGCTGGAACGCGAGCAGCTGCGCGACGAACTCGCCGCCGAGGTGGTGGAGCTGCGCACGGAACTCGAATCCCTCGACCAGACAGAGTGACTCGCCGCACCCAGGGGCGCGGCGAGTCACATCGGGTCGAAAACTATTGGGACAGTTGCTTGACCAGTCGGTAGAGGAATTCGCGGCTGGCGTCGAGTCCGGCGATCGGCGCTCGTTCGTTCACGCCGTGAATGCGGCCGGCATCGGCGGACACCATGAACAATCCGCTGACCCCGTACATCGGAATCCCTTTGCTGCGCGCGTATTTGCTGTCCGTGGCGCCGGTCGACATGAACGAACTCACCGCGGCGGTGGGGAACAGCTCCTTGGTCAACGAGGTGACCGCCGCCATGACGTCGCCGTTGGCCGGCGAGATGCCGCCGGCCGGATCGAGCTTGCGGGTGACGTTCAGTTTGCTGTCGGCGAGCGCGGCCTTGAACTGCTTGTCGATGTCTTCGGGGTTGTCCTGCGGGAGAATTCGGCAATTGACCGTCGCCGTCGCGGTCTGCGGCAACGCGTTCTCGGCCTCCCCGGCCTTGAGCATGGTGCTCACGCAGGTGGTCCGCAGCTGGGCGTTGTACTCGGGCGTCGCCGAAAGCCGTTCCAGCGCTTCCGGACTCGGATTGCCCGCCGCGACCGCACGCATGTCGTCGGCTTCCTGCCCGGTGCGCCCGGCGGCCAGCGCGCCGAAGTTGTCCTTGGCCGGGTCGCTGAGCGAGGTCGGGAACCGGTATGCGGCAAGCCTATTCAGCGCGGCGGTGAGGGTGTAGATGGCATTGTCGGGCGTCGGCACCGAGCTGTGACCGCCGCTCGCCTTGGCCTCCACCTGGTAGGTGGTGTAGGTCTTCTCGGCCACCTGCACGCCTTGCAGCGACGGCTTCCCGTCGACCAGCAGCGCCCGACCGCCCTCGTTGAGGCCGTATTCGGCGCTCATCAGGTCGGCTTTGTTGTCCATCAACCATTTCGCGCCGTTGTCCGTCCCGGCCTCCTCGTCGGCGGTCAGGGCGAGCACGATGTCGCGGTTGGGCTTGAATCCCTCGCGCTTCAATTGGATCAGGCCGGAAACCAGCGCGGACACCATGGCCTTGTCGTCGATCGAACCGCGGGCGGCGTAGAAGCCGTCGGTTTCGGTCAGCTTGTACGGGTCGGTGTTCCACCCGTCCTCGCGTTTGGCCTCGACCACATCGAGATGGCCCAAGAGCAGCAACGGTTTACGCTGCCCGGACCCGGTGAACCGGAGCACCAGGTCGCCCTTGCGCTGCACCGGTTCGAAGATCTGGATATCGGATTCGGCGAAGCCCGCGTCCAGCAGGCGCTGCTTGACCGCGTTCGCGGCGACCGTGGTGCTGCCGGTCGAGTGCGAAGTGTCGGTCTCCACCAATTGCTTGTAGATATCGTGGAAGAGTTGCGTATTGTCTTGGGCCGGCGCGCTCGACGAGCTCGGCGGCGGACTCGAATCGTTCTTCGAAGCCTCTGAGTTGCAGGCAGTTGCGGTAAGCGCCGCGATAAGTCCCAATGCGGCCACCGAAATGAGCGGGTTGCGGCGACTGATATTAGACACGCGAAAGATTTTACCCGAAATGCTCAATTCGCCCCCGGAAATGGACTCGGGGATATTTCGTCGGCCCGAATTCCAGAATTCCCGCTACCGTCGTGCCCGACCCGCCCGCAGCCACCGGGCCGTCGGCTTGGACATGGCGAAAACCACTGTCAGCAACAGCAATCCGACGCCCGCTGCCATCGTCCACCCGGTGGTGCCGGCCGGACTGTCGTAGCCGAACCGGACGGGCGCCAGGCTCGCCAGATAGCCCGCACACCCCAAAACCACCAGCGCACGGCCCAATCGCTTACGCGCCAGCAGCAGAACCGCACCACAGAGCAGCAACACCACCGCGCCGCCGCCCGCGACACCGGACGCGGCATAGGGGGCCAGGCGCGGCTCGCCGTCCGCGAGGAACGCACGGATGACCGGTTCCCGGGGCGACACCACCTCGTAGGCGACCAGGCAGCCGAGCAGCACCGCGAGCACGCAGGCACCGAGCGCGTCGCGGAAACCGCTCGACGGGGACGGCTCACCGGCCGCCGCCGGTTCCGGGGCGGGCTGGGGAGGGCGTGCGGGCTGTGCGGCCTGCGACGGTACCGACGGCCGGCTCGGCGGATTCTGATTCAACGCCGTCGGAGCGATCCGGGCCGGTGCCACGGCGGTTCGAGCGGGCGGACGGCCGTGCAGCGATTCCCAGGCCGCCGCGGTGAGCTCGCGGCAGCTGTCGAATCGTTCGTCCGGCCGTTTCGCCATCGCCCGGGCGATGACCTCGTCCAACGCCGGCGGTGCGTCTGGCCGAACGGAACTGAGCCGCGGCACCGGCTTGCTGATGTGCCCCGCGACGACCTGTCCCGGATTCGTCGCCGCGAACGGCGGATGCCCCGCGAGCAGCGTGAACAAGGTGCAGCCGAGCGAATACTGATCGGAGCGGTGATCGACCCGCTCGCCGGACAGCTGCTCCGGCGAGGCATAGGCGAGCGTGGCGTTGAACGTGCCGCTGGAGGTGAGCTGCGTATTCGAATCGAGCAGCCGGGCGATCCCGAAGTCGGTCAGCACCGCCCGTTCCGCGCGCCCGGTATCCGGCGACGACAGCAGAATGTTCGCCGGCTTGATGTCACGGTGCAGCACGCCACGGCTGTGCGCGTGATCGAGCGCGGAACCGGTCTCGGAGACGATGCGCAAGGCCCGGTCGACCGGCACGTCCCGCGGATTCAACCGGGAGGCGTCGGAGCCGTGGATGTACTGCATGGCGATCCACAGGTGCCCGTTGTGGGTGCCCCGATCGTGGATGCCGACAATGCCCGGATGATCCAGCCGGGCAACGACATTGGCCTCCTGCTCGAACCGCCGCCGCAATTCCGGATCCGCGGAGACCTCGCGATTCAACAGTTTGAGGGCGACTCGGCGCGGCAACCGCGGATGCTGCGCCAGATACACAGTGCCCATCCCGCCGCGACCGAGCACGCCCTCGATGAGGTAGTCCGCGAACGACTCGTTCACTCCGAGCTGCACCACGCCTACCCCTACTCCCTTCGAGCTGACAATCCGAGAGGAGTTAACCACCCTCACCCATAACCCGCACCCTCCGAATCTGCCACCTCGGGCCGGGCCAGGGAAATCGTCACCGCAGAACCACCGACTGACTCTTCGCCGCATCGACCGGATCGGTCTTGACGTGCACGATGCCGCCGCGGTCGTTCGGGTCGAACCACCAGCCGTTGGGCGCACGGTCGAGGTCGTCCCGGCTGGTCCGCTGAGTCAACGGACCCGCCGCGGTTTGGACTGCCTTCGGCGCCGCGGCCGTGTGCACCGCGATCTCGTAGCGGCGCGCGGCCGGTTTGCCCGGATACGACCCCGAACCGGCGCCGATGCTCACCTCGATCGCACCGGCCTCGGGCGAGCGCACCGCGAAGTTCTGCGATGCCTGTTCGCCGCGCTGATAACCGCGGGTTACTCCGTCGTCCTCGACCAGCGTGAAGTTGCCCGCGGCCTGCGGGTAGACGTCCAGGTTCAGCACGCTCTGGTCGCGGGTCCGCCAGGACTGGGTGCCCTCGGCCCACATCGGGACCACCGCGCCCGCCCGCACGAACAGCGGCAGCGTGTCCAGCGGAGCGTTGTAGCCGTTCACCGTGGTCGGCCCGGTCCAGGTGCGGCCGCTCCAGTAGTCGATCCAGGTGCCTTCGGGCAGGTAGATGCCGTCCCGCTGTTCGGCGTCGTTGTATACCGGCGCGACGAGAAAGTCCTTCCCGGAAAGGAATTCGTAGCGGGCCTGCTCGCCCCACGTCGCCTTGTCGTGCGGGTACTCCAGCGCGAGCGGCCGGACCTGGCCCACCCCGGTGCGATTCGCCTCGACCGCATAAGAATAGGTATAGGGCAGCAGTCTCTCCTTGAGCTGCAGGTACTTTCGGTTGATCGAGGTGTAGGGCTCGCCGTACCGCCACGGCTGCTTGTCGTTGGGCGCCCAGCCGTCCATCGACATGATGGTGGGCAGGAACGCCTTCCACTGCAGGTCGCGGGTGTAGGTGCGGGGACTGCCGCCGAAGATGCCGTCGACGTCGCCGGTGTTGTAGGCGATGCCGGACATCGTCGAGCCCGCGTAGGTGGGAATCTGCCAGCGGATGTAGTCGTAGGTGCCGGACTGGTCCCCGCTCCACAGCACCGCGCAGCGTTGCGCGCCCGCCCAGCTCACCGGCGTCCAGACGAAACCCCGTGCGTCGCTGTTCTCTTCGATGCCGCGGTGCGCGCTGTCGCACGCGTCCAAGGCGAACTGATAGCCGGGACCCACCCAGGCCACGTCCAGCTTGCGCACGCGCACACCGGCTTTGACCTCCTCGGCCTGATTCGGCAGTCCGTTCTCGGTCCACAATCCGAGCTGCATGTTGTTCTTGCGCAGTCCCTCGCCGACCTGCGGCAGATTCTCGTAACCGCAGCCGTAGCCGTCGTTCACCAGCATCCAGCCGTTGGGCATCTGATTGCGCACGTATCCGTCGGCGATGCCGACCGCGTCGAGGGTGTGCCGCTCACCGCGATTGGCGTTGTGCAGGTAGCAATCCGAGTCGCCCATCTCGAGGCCGTAGATCGGCGGCAGGAACGGCCGGCCGACCAGCGCGGTGTAGGCGGAGATCACCCCCTTCGGGCCGTCGCCGACCACATAGATCGCGTCGAAGCGGCGTTCCTCGTGGGTGGTGCGGGCCGGATCGGTGAAGGCGTAGTTGCCCGGCGCGAACGTGTTGCGCAGCACGCCGTATCCGTTGCTGGACAGGTAGAACGGCTGGGAGTTCGGCGCGCCGCCGTCGTTCCAGTTGTCGTCGGCGAAGATCTTGATCGTCTGGTCGCGGTGGCTGAACCGCCCGTTCTGCTCACCGCCGCCGAAGAACTGCTCGTCCTTGCCCCGGCCGAGGCTCTGTGTGGTCGCGGTCTTGGTCCAGGACAGCGGCGCCGACTCGGCCCAGATCTGCCGCCGGTTGGTGCCGTCGTAGAGGGCGAAGCGCAGCGGAGACTTGTAGGCGCGCAGGGTGAGATCGGTGGTGGTGATGGCCCAGTAGTCGCCCTTGTCCGTCTTCTTCGTCTTGGCGGGTGGGACCTTGGTCGGGAGGACGATCTTGTCGCGGGCCGGATCGGTGAACTTGCCGTCCGGCGCCAGCTGCACCCGCACCGCGCCCGCGGTAGGGAAGTTGACCCGGACCGCGGCCGATCCGGAGTACATGGTGGTGGTCGTACCGTCGTCGACGATGCGGCCGAGGTTGCCGAGCCGGCCGTTGTCCGCGTCGGCCCAAGCGTCGGGCGTGGCCACCAGGCTGCCGGCGACCACCAGCAGACCTAGCGTGATATGCGTGATTCTGCGCATTCAGAAACCCTTTCACGCGTGAACGAGCATGGATGATCTAGGACCAAGTAGAACCAACCTGGTCGGCCATCTCGACTGGCGCGCAACTGGGGACCGGTCTACCTGCGGCGGCAGCCCGGAATCTGGTGTACGAGAGGCTGACTCGCTACTCGAACAGCACGCAGGTGGCCGCGGGCGCGGCGAGCACGGCCGACGGTGCGGCGGGCAGTCCGGTAACGGGATCGAGGTCGAGCAGGGCCACGGAATTCGACTTCTGGTTGGCCGCGTACAGGTGCCTGCCGTCGGGGCTCAGGGTCAGATCACGGGGGAACTTTCCGCCACAGGGCGTGCTGCCCATCGGCATCAGCATCTCGCCGACCACGGCGAAGGTCGCGACATTGTCGTGGCCCCGGTTGGCCAGGTAGAGGAATCGGCCGTCCCTGGCGACCACCGGCGCGGAGGGATAGTTCCGGTCGCCGCCGGCGTTCTGGTCCGCGGGCACCGACTGCCCGGCCCGTAGCTCGCCGCGATCGGCCCGCCAATTCAGCACGGTCACCGTGGAATTCAGCTCGTTGGCGAGAAAGGCGTTGCGGCCGTTGGGATGGAAGGTCAAGTGCCGCGGTCCGCTGCCCGGCGCCAGCGCGACCCGCGCGTGCTGGTTCAGCTTGCCGCCGGCCAGCCGATAGACGTAGACCGAGTCGACGCCCAGGTCCACCGCCAGCACCCAGCGGCCGGACGGATCGATCGAGACCTGATGCGCGTGCGGTCCGGTCTGACGATCCGGATCCGGTCCGCTGCCGGTGTGCTTTGCCACGTCGACCACCGCGCCGAGCCGTCCGTCCCGGCCCACGGCGAGCACGCTGACGCTGCCCGAGGTGTAGTTCGCGGTCAGCACGTACCGTCCGTCCGGGGTGACGCACAGGTGGGTGGGCGCATCGCCTTGTACCGCAACGGTATTCAATACCGTCGGTCGTGGCCCCCGGAGATCGAGCGCGGTGGCCGTGCCCGGGCCGGACCCCTCGTTCACCGCGTACAGGTAGCGCCGATCGGGAGACAATGCGAGGAACGACGGATCGGCCACGCGCACAGTGCTTTCCACGACGAGCCGGCCGCTGCCGGGATCGACGGTGGCGACGCTGATGCCGGAACCGCCTGCGCCACCGGAGGTATAGGAACCGAGGAACGCGCGAGTGCCGTTCGCCGCGCCCGCTACCGCGGGCCGGACCGCTGCGGTCGTGACCGCGGCACCCAGTACCCCGAGGAATCCCCGCCGTCCGAGCTCACCATTGCGCACCGATTTCTCCTTCCGTCCCGCGGCAGATCTCTCCGCGTGCGGGTCAGAATGTCGCACGCGTCTGAGAATTTCCTTGGCGTCGAATCCCCAGTGCGGAGTGGGGAGATCAGAAAACCTGCCGGTCTGCCACCGGCATTCGCTCCGAAAGGCCCACTACGGCACAACTTCCCCAGTTGAACATCTGGACGCGACGGGGATCCGAGGGGAATCTGGTTGCTGCCAACATCCCCATGATCCAGGCACCTGTGCTCAGGTGCTGCTCGGTCAATACCGTTACCAGACAGGCGGTTTGAGACATGTCCACACTCCTCAGCGTTATGGATACCGTGCACTACATTGCCGCGAGCGCCGGGTCCAGCGACTCCGGGTCCAGCGACGCAGGCGATTCCCTCAGCGGCGGCGGATCATCGACCGGATCGCTCGGCACCGGATTGGATTTGGCCAAGGTGGCCCTGAAACTGCTCAGTTTGCTGGTCGGTCATTTGTCCTGACCCGGAACGCGATATTCAGCGCGGCGCATTCGGCTGCCGCGCTGAATACGCATGCGCATCGTATCGGCAATTTCGCGCGTAGTGAGGTTCAGATGTCAGTCACGCATTCGTCCAATCGCTACGTGGTGGCGACGATGGTGGCGCTCGGGGTGGCCGTCGCCTCCGCGACTGTCGCCGCCCCGGCCGTCGTGCACGCGGCGCCCGCCGACTGCGCGGACACCTTCAACCTGTTCATTCCCGGCACCTGGGAAACCAACGAAAAGGCCGACCCCGCACAGCCCATCGGAATGCTCCGCCCGATCGCCGAGGCCATCCAGCGCCAGCACGGCCCGAGCTCCGACATCTACTTCACGCCGTACATGGCCCGCGCCTTCGACAACGGCTACACCTATGCCGACAGCAAGAACACCGCGCTGGTCAACGCGCGCAAGGCCTTGCATGACTACGGCAATCGTTGTCCCGGAGCGAAATTCACCATAACCGGCTACAGCCAGGGCGCGGACGCCGCGGGTGACGTCGCCGCCGAGATCGGCAACGACCGCGGCCCGGTGCCCGCCGAACGGGTTATTGCCGTGGGACTCATCGCCGACCCGGCCGCGGGCACCAAGGGCGAAACCGCCGTCGGCCCGCACACCGTGGGTTCCGGGATCGCCGATCCGCGGCCGCTGGGCATGGGCAAGCTCACCGGGCGGGTCAGCTCGATCTGCGATCCCGGGGACCTGTACTGCTCGATCAAGAAGGGCGACAACCCGTTACTGGGGAAGCTCGGCTCGCTGCTGAGCAAGGTGCTCAGCAACTCCACCCTGGCCAAGACCCTGACCGCGAATGCCGCAAAGGCCGACCTCCCCGGTCTGGCCGGCGCCGTCGACGAGCTGTCCACCGGCCTCACCGCGCCGGGCGGCATCAACCTGACCCAGCTTCGCGACACCGCCGCGAAGTTGGAAGGCAACCTCAAGATCCTTGCCGGGCTACATGATTCCGATACCGCCGCCCGACTCGCCGATGCCCCCGCCGGATCGGCCGAGAACAGTGCGGGCCAGGTGCTGATCAAGGCCGGGGAGTCCGACCTGACCGGCGCCGCCACAGCGGTGAGCACGATTACCGACACCGCGACCAACCTGTTGAACCGAGGCGTGCATACCCTCCAGGTGAACTCGCCCGACGCGGCCACGCTGACCATCAAGGTCGAGGCCCTCGTCGATCAGATCGCGCCGCTGGCCGACCTGCCCGCGGCCATCCTCGGCTCGGCGACCAAGATCCTCGCGATGCTGAAGCCCACCATGCTGGTCGACCAGACCCTCGACGTCGTCGCCAACGTCACCGCGCTCGACTTCGGCGCGATCATGGCGAACCTCGCGCTGCTGCCGCAGAAGGTGGCGGCGATGGACGCCCAGGGCGCCCATCAGGTCGCCGGTGCGCTGAACAACCAGTTCAAACCGCTGGTAGATCTGGTCGCCAGCGCCGACCTGAAATCGGTCGCGCAGGTGCTCTCCACGGTGCCGAACTCGCAGGGGTACGTCCAGATCGCCGCGTCCATGACCTCGATCCTGTCGAACGTGGACGTCATCCGGATGGCCACCCTGGTCGGCCAGATCCAGGAGATCGCCTGGTCGGTGGTGGAGAAACTGGTCCCGCCGCCCGGGCGGGCGCCGGACCCGGCCGGCGCGGCCGCCGTGCTGTCCGGCTTGCTGCCGGTCGGCCTCGAACTGGCCACCGTCGCCACCGGCCTGCTCGGCAGCAAGAACACCCAGCACCTCGACATCGACGACCTGAGTGCCGCACTCGCCAAGACCGCGCCGCCCAAGGTTGGCATCAACCTGCTTGGCCTCATCCGCGACGGCCTCAGCGCCGCAACGTTTTTCTCCTCCAACGCCCACATCAACTACGGCGCCCTGGTCGTCGACGATTCCGGCCGCAACGCCATCCAGTGGCTCGGCGACTGGATGAACGGCCAAATCGGGCAGGCCAATTGAATCCGGCGTTAGGGTCGCCGCATGCGAATTGCTGCGGCGCAGGCACGGCCTGCCTGGCTCGACCCCACGGCCGGGACCAAGATTGTTGTCGACTATTTGACCCAGGCCGCGGCGGCGGGGGTGGAGCTCGTCGCCTTTCCGGAGACATTTCTGTCCGGCTATCCGATCTGGTTGGCCAGGACCGGCGGGGCGCGGTTCGACAATCCGGAGCAAAAGGCCGCTTACGCTTATTATTTGGACGCGGCGGTCACACTCGATGGGCCGCATATCGCCACGGTGCGGGAGGCGGTCGCCGATCTCGGGGTGTTCTGTTATCTCGGCATCACCGAGCGGGTCCGCGGCACCGTGTACTGCACGCTGGTCGCCATCGATCCGGTTCGCGGCGTGGTGAGTGCGCATCGCAAGTTGATGCCCACGCACGAGGAGCGGATGGTCTGGGGGATCGGTGACGGTAACGGGCTACGTGCGCATGACGTCGGCGAGTTCCGTGTCGGTGGTCTGTCCTGTTGGGAGAACTGGATGCCGCAGGCGCGGCATGCGTTGTATGCCGACGGCACGACCCTGCACGTCTCCACCTGGCCGGGGTCGGTCCGAAACACCAGGGACATAACCCGTTTCGTCGCAATGGAAGGCCGGGTGTACTCGCTCGCGGTCGGCGCTGTTCTCGATTACGCGGACGTGCCCACCGACTTTCCGCTGCGCGACGAACTTCTGGCAGTCGGTAAGCCCGCGGGCTATGACGGCGGCTCCGCCCTCGCCGGCCCCAACGGTGATTGGCTGATCGAACCGATAGCCGGCGAAGAACGACTCGTCATCGCCGATATCGATCCGGGCGAAGTGGCAAGGGAGCGGCAGAATTTCGATCCGACGGGACATTACGGACGTCCGGATGTATTCACCGTAACCGTGGACCGCCGCCGCCGGACCGCCGCGAATTTCCTGGAGGATTGATCCGCTGAACAACCGCGGTACATCGGACGAACTGTAGTGAGAGCCGGGTCTCATTGCGGCACGCTAGATTTAGAGTTATTTCCGTGTGGAAATATCTGCTAAGTCTGCTCATCACTCTGACGGCAATCACCGCACCCACTCCGGCCTTTGCGGCGGATGCCTCGGTCGAGGCGCGCGGCACGGTCTTC
Organism: Nocardia colli; assembly: GCF_008704205.1. Taxonomy (GTDB): domain Bacteria; phylum Actinomycetota; class Actinomycetes; order Mycobacteriales; family Mycobacteriaceae; genus Nocardia; species Nocardia colli. The sequence goes on from NZ_VXLC01000004.1 coordinate 961,231, forward strand.
GACGACAAGAACGGCAACGGAATTCGCGACCGGGACGAGCCGGGTCTGGCGGGCATCTCCGTCACCGACGGAGCGGTCTGGGCGAAGACCGGCAAGGACGGCGGCTACAGCTTGCGGATCGATCCGCGCCGCCGGGAAACCGATCTGGTACAGGTAGTTTCGCCGGACGGCTACACCCCGGTCCTGCGCGAGGACTCGGTCCCGCGCTACTTCCGGGCGCTCACCGAGGGCGCGACTCGGCAGGACAACATCGACTTCGCCATGGTTCCCGACAAACACGCGGCCGACCCGCGGGAGGCGTGGCTGATGTTGTCCGACACCGAGACCGACAACCGCAGCGACGCCGCCGCGGCGGCGAGCCGGGCCCAATGGACCGGCCAGGTCGAGGCGATGGCCAGGAACCGGGAGGGCACCGTCGCCATCGCGACCGGCGACCTCACCGTCACCGACTACACCGCTCCCGAGCGCCGCCAGGGCAGCTACGACATCCTGCGCGCGGGTCTGACCAAGGGGCGCTTCGGCCGCCCGTTCTACCCGGTGATGGGCAACCACGACGCGGGCGGCACCGGAACGGCGTCCGGGTATTCCGCGAGCATGGAGCTCTATCGGCGCAACCTGGGTCCGGAGTGGTACAGCTTCGACCGCAACGGCCGCCACATCGTGGTGCTGGAGGACAATTACGACACCACCGGCCTCGCGCCGCAATTGCAATGGCTGCGTGAGGATTTGCGCCGCCATGCGACGGGGAAGCAGGTGTTCGTCTTCGCCCACCGGTCGCTGTTCACCAAATGGGGCGCGGGACAGGCTATTCAGCCGACCATCGATGAGCTGGCCCGCTATGACGTGCGCATGTTCGCCTCGGGGCACAATCAGCAGAGCGAGTTCCGTCGCGGCGCGTTCCCGCGCTCGGTGGAGGTGAACAACATGGGCGCCACCTACGGAATCGACGGCGCGCGACCGGGATACAAGGTCCTGGATTTCGCCGGCATCACCGACGACCGGGCGACGCCGGCGAACGAGGACACTGGCTACGTCTCCGGCGTGCACCGGCAGTTCTTCGTCCACGACCGGACGGCGCTGGTGAGTCCCGCACCCGAGAGCGCCCATCGCTCCGGCGCATCGATCCCGGTCGACCTGTACGTCGAGGACGCGGGACGGACTCCGGCGAGTGCGCAGGTGCTGGTGCGCGACGACCGCGGCGGCGAGGTGTGGCGCGCGGACCTGCGCTTCGGCAGCACAGACGCCGCGCCCGGCTGGGTGAACTGCTACACGCCGCCCGGCGGACGGGCCGAGGCGTGCCCACCCGTTCGCGCCAATGCGGCGACCGCGCACGGCAGCATTCTGTTTCTGCAACCGGGGACCTACCGGGTCGAGGCGATCGCCACCGACACCGCGGGCGGGAAATGGCCCGTGCTGACGAGCACCTTCCGCGTGCTGCCGGTCGGCTCACCACCGGCCGCCGGAGCGGACTGGCCGCGCCAAGGCGGTGCCGAATCAGGCGGATCCACCGCGGCTTCCGATCCTGGCGCAGTGCTGGACCAGCGGTGGTCGGCCAATACCGGGGAGCACTTCGCCCTCAACGGCGCTGCCGTGGTCGGCGACATGGTGATCGTGTCCTCCCAGGCCTTTGCCTCGCCGTACAACCAGGTGCTGGCCTATCACCGCGACACCGGCAAGCAGCTGTGGCGGACCTACCTCGACGGCGACGCGGAGTCCTTCCCGACCGTGCAGGGCGGCCAGGTCTATCTCACCACCGGCGTCGGCCGGGTGTACGCGCTCAACTCGCGCACCGGTGTCGTGGACTGGCAGACCATCGACGACGAGCACCGCACCGGCGAGACGGTGCGCCGCTACGGCCGGGCGGGCGGGCCGGTCAGCGTCTTCGACCTACCCGACCAGCATCGCGCGGTCGCGGTCTACCAGGCCTACGACCAGATCGTCTGCCGCGATGCAGGCACCGGAGCCCGGCTCGGTGGTGGCTTCGCCGCGCCCGCCGGCTGGGGCGAGTTCCACAGCGCCGCCGTGCGCGGGACAGACACGAAAACCGCCTACCTGCACTCAGGTTCGAGTCAATCGCTCATCGCCATGGACCTGACCACCTGCACCAGTCGATACTCCGTCGACACGGCGGGCGGACTGTTCAGCCACTCGTCGCCCGCGCTCACCGAGGGTGGGCGGCAGCTGGTCACCATGACCGGTGATGGTCTGAGTGGTCATGATCCGCGCGACGGCCGTGCCCTGTGGCATGCCGAAATCCCCGGCAGCGCTTGCGAACCCGGCCCGCCACCGATCACCAGCCCGGCTGTCCGTGGGCAACTGGTCTACGTCGCGTCCATCGACGGCAAGGTTCGCGCGTTCGATACGTCGGCGAGTAACCCGGCAGAACCCTTGTGGGCGACCGAGATCGGCTATCTGCCGGGCACAGGGCCACTCGACGATCCTGCACGAGTGGCGGCAGGCTGCACGGCGGCACCGAACGCGCCCGCGATGCACGCGCTGACCACCGAGACCGTCGTATACGTCGGCACCTGGGACGGCCGACTGGTTGTCCTCGACCGGCGCACCGGAAAGCAGTTGAACCAGTACGACTTCGGCGGCGCGGTCGCCTCGGCCATGTCGGTGACCGGCGACTGGCTGTTCGTCCTCACCACCGACGGCACCGTGCACGCACTGGCTGCTCGCCGGTGAAAAATCTTGTCCTAGTGCTGAGTCCAGTCGGGTTGGGTGAAGTGGGCTACGCGGGCGGCCGCATGATCCAGCCCGAGTAGTACGACCGCGCGGAACTGCCAGAGCAGCGCACCGGTGGGGGCATGGATGGTCATGCCCTCGCCGAGGCGCATCTGAAGCAGGCCAACGCTTTCCGGCACGGACGCCGCGCTGTTGCGGAGTTCGGGTTGCTTGACCGCCTCGTGCGGCGCGACCCAGTGCGGGACATCGTCGGCGGCCAGCCGGGCGAGCGGCACCAGGTGCACCGAGTGCACCTCGTCCGGGCTCGGCTTCAGCTCGGCGGTATCGGGGAGCGCCGCCACGAACGGGGTGATCGCGAAACCCGATGCCGCGGGGAAGTCGTCGAGCCGGCCGAGGAGGTCGGCGGGCGCGGCGGTCAGGCCGAGTTCCTCGTGCAGTTCGCGTACTACGGCCTGCTCCGCGGTCTCGCCCTCGTCCAGCCTGCCGCCGGGCAATCCCCACTGACCGGCATTGCGTCCACGGTAGGCCCGCCGGATGACGACCACCGACGGCGTGCCGTCGTCCTCCGCGACGACGCACAGCAGCACCGCGGCCCGGCGCAGGCCCGGTGTGTCCGGGACCTCGGTATGCGGGAATTCACGCAGCCGAGTGCGCGCCAGGCCGCGGAATTCGTCCACGGTCGCGGGTGCCAGCGGTCCGTTGGTGGAGCTCATGCCTCGATCTTGCCCCACGCGCCGGCGGCTACATCTTGGCGTATCGGGCCATGACGAAGCTGTAGAGACCGTAGGTGATGATGCCCAGACCCGCTACGACCAGCAGGATCACGCCATACGGTTGCGCGCCAAGGGTTTTCAACGCGCCGTCGAGGCCGGCGGCCTTGCCCGGCTCGGCCTTGCCGACCGCGAGGATCACCAGCAACCCGATGGCCCCGACCGCGAGCCCCTTCGCGATATACCCGGTCGTGCCCAGCCGGCGCACGAGGGCAGTGGTGTTGCCCTCGAGATCCTTGACGAACTTGCGGCTGATGCCCTTGTAGACGTGATATCCGCCGACGCCGATGATGATCAGCCCGGCCACGACCAGCGCGACCTTGCCCGCCGTGTTCTGCATCAACCGACCGGTGATCCCGGTGCTCTGCTCGCTACTCGATTTGCCCGCCCCACGGGCGAACCCGAACGCCGACACCGCGAACGAAAAATAGATCACCGCCAGCGCGAACGCCTTCACCCGGTGAAACGCCTCCGACTTCTTGCTGTCCTTCTCCGGCTTGGACGCACTCCCGAACGCCGCCTCCGCCAGCCGCCACAACCCCATCAGGACGAACGCCACCACCCCCGCCCACATGAGCACGATGCCACCCGGCTTACTCGCCAATTCCCCCAGCGCGCCGGATTGATCGGCATTGCCGCCCGACCCACCGAGCGCGATCCGGATGGCGATATACCCGACGAATAGATGCACGATCCCGGTCATCACGAACCCGGCGCGGGCAAATCGCTCGAAAATCTCGTGCTGCGCAAACCGCTCGGCGGTGGACGAGTTCCCACCCCCGCCCTGCCGGCCACGAGACCGATTCGTCCCAGTCGACAACCCACTCATCAGACGTCCTCATCTCCGTCGAACCGAACGTCCGGCAGATACCCGGCGAGCCCGGTTCGAAACACCACCCGGCCGACCAGGCCCCGGCAGCGCAGGCTCGTGGGGCGGTGTCTGTGCTGCGATCGGGCAGCGCCGGCCCGACCGGGGAATTGCGCGTAATGCGAATACTTACGGCTTATTTATGTGGTGGTTCTCACCGGTGTCGTTGATATGTGGTTACGGTAGATTAGTTGACGAATACTTGTATTCAGTGGGAGCTCGGGCTTTCCAATCCGGCAGGGAGACAACCTGTGCCGGATGCGTTCGGTGGAATCCGTTTATTGGGCGTTCGGCTGCGGACGGACGACGTGATCGATCGCGCGGCCTGGCGCACAGGAGTATTCATGGCAACCATTACTCGGGGCTTTCGGGCCGATCGGAACGACATCGCCCGTAATGGTGGGTCCCCGGCGGCGGGGCCGGTGTATGTCAATCTCACCGACAAGGCGTTCTTGCGGCTGCATCACGGGTACGGGATGCCGGTTGTCACGCAGACGCTGACGGTGCTCGGTCGCAGACCGGGCGACGATCAGCTGAACGAGATGTACGCGCTGTTGAAATCCGGCCCGTTGGCGCGGCGGGTGCACCGCTCGATGGTCCCGTTCGCTCGCGCGCGGTGGGTGCCAGCCGCCGACGCGCTTCCGCTGTATGTCGCGCCCGCGCCGATCGATGCGGCCGACGCGTTGACCTGGGCGAACGAGCAGGCACAGTATCGGCTCGATCCCGATGCGGGCTTCGGATGGCGATTGTCCGCGGTAGCAACACATTCCGGTGGCATGGTCGTCTGCTTGACCAAGTCGCACGCGGTCGCCGACGGTCACGCGGGGTTGATGGCCGAGGCCGGTCTGGTCGATCCGGAACTCGCCACGAACGCCGGCCTCGATGCACAGGTCGGCGCGTGGGAGGAACTCTCCGACGGCTATCACCGCGGCATCGCTATTGCGCGCCAAGCGTTTACGGAAATGCGACGAGCCGCCCGCGACCCATTGCATCGCGCTGCCGTGCGCACAGCATTGTTCTCCCGCGCACCGGAACCCGCGCCCGACCCCAAAGGTTGGCACGAGCAGTCGGCGATCGTCACCTTCGATGCGGCGCAATGGAAATCGGCGGCCGAGCGTGACGGCGGCACGACCAACACGCTGTACCTCGCACTGACCGCCGACCTCCTGCGCCGCTGCCCCCTCATCGACAACATCCCGCCGGTACTGACACCCGCCGTCCGTGTCCTCCGCGAACGCGATCAACCGGATTCGAACTCCTTCACCAGGGTGCCGATCGTGGTGCAGCGCGACTGGCTGGACAGCCACGACCTCGTCTCCCTGCGCGCGGTCAGCAAGGCGGCCTTCGCGGCGGTGGCTGCGGTCGGCTCCGGCGTCCTCTCCCAGCCGCGCCAGATGCCGCCCGATCTACTCGACGTGCTGCCCGACGGCGTGGTGCACCGGCTCCTGGAAACGGTCCCGATCACCGTCGGAATGTGTTCCAACATGGGCGTTCTGGACTCGTTCATCGCCCCGCAGCTCGCCGGATTCGAGCCGTCGCTGCATATGAAGCGCGCCGTGGTGCAGGGCATCGACGTCCCACGCACGGCCAGGCAGCCGGTCGCGCTGGCGACCTGGCTGTCGGAGTCCGACGGCAGAATCCACTGGGCTCTGGAGAGCCTCAAGCCCGAGATGGCGCACACCGCAGCGGAACTCGCCGACCTCGCGAAGAAAGTCGCCAGATCCTGGGGCCTGCACCCGCTGCACATCTACACCGGGGACACGATCCCTACTGGAACAGCTTGAGCAGGTTCACGATCAGCCGATCGAGCCCATAGGCGAACGGCGCGGCCACCCACAGCCAGGCGAAGATCAGCAGCGGAATGCGCCGCGGCGGAGCCGGTTCGGCGCTGTCGAGTTCGGTCATGCCGGATTTCCCTCCGTGACGACGGCTTCCGCCGGAACCTTCCGGTGATACTTCGAGTTGACCGGCCGGATCAGCTCGTTGGCGACGAAACCGAGGCACAGCAACGTGATCATGATGGCGAACGACGCCCCGTACAGTTCGGGCCCGGTCTTCCCGTGCCGCGCACCGGAATCCGCGATGGCATTGACGATCAACGGTCCCGCGACACCCGCCGCCGACCACGCGGTGAGCAGCCGGCCGTGGATCGCCCCCACCTGGTAGGTCCCGAACAAATCCTTGAGATACGCCGGAACCGTGGCGAATCCACCGCCGTAGAACGACAGGATCACCATCGCGCCGAGGATGAACAGCGGCTTGCTGGTCTGCCCGACCGACCACACCATGGCATAGGCGAGCGCGCCGACGCCCAGGTAGATCCGGTACATGTGCTTGCGGCCGATCACATCCGACAGCGACGACCAGCCGATTCGCCCGGCCATGTTCGCCGCGGACAGCACCGCGACGAAGCCCGCCGCCGCGGCCGCCGTCACCGGCGTCGAGGTCTGCTTGAAGAAGTCGATCACCATCGGCGCTGCCTTCTCCAGGATGCCGATGCCCGCGGTCACGTTGAAGCACAACACAATCCACAGCAGCCAGAACTGCGGCGTGCGGATCGCGTCATTGGCGGCGACGTCGTGTTCGCTGATCAGCTTCGCGGTATTCGCCTTCGGCACCCAGCCCGCAGGCCGCCAACCGGGCGGCGGCACCCGCACGAGCAGCACGCCGACCGACATGAACACCGCGTAGACCAACCCCATGACCAGGAAGGTCTCGGCGATGCCGACGTGGTCCTTGCCGAAGGTGGTGAGCAACTGGGTCGTCCACGGCGAGGCGATCAACGCGCCACCGCCGAAGCCCATGATCGCGAAACCCGTGGCCATGCCCGGCCGGTCGGGGAACCAGCGGATCAGCGTGGACACGGGGGAGATGTACCCGATGCCGAGCCCGATCCCGCCGACGAACCCGTAGCCGAACACGATGAGCCAGTAGGCATTCGCGTACGCGCCGATCGCCGAGATCAGCAGGCCCGAGGAGAAACACACCAGCGAGACGGTCATCGCCCAGCGCGGTCCGCGGCGCTCGACCAGCGTCCCGCCGAAGGCGGCGGACAGCCCGAGCATGACGATGGCGATCTGGAAGGGCAGCGCGCTGCCGGTCCCCGAGATGTCCATCGCCTTTTCCAGCGGCGGCTTGAACACGCTCCACGCGTAGGCCTGCCCGATGGCGAGATGAATGGACAGCGCGGCGGGCGGAACCAGCCAGCGGCTCCAGCCCGGCGGCGCGATCACGCGGGAATATCCGGTGGTACCGGCATTGGTAACTGCGGTCATGCGGCGCTCTCCACTCTCGCTGTGTGGCGATCATAGGGCGCACGACCCGGTTCTGTGGCAACAACTTTCACTCGCCGCTGCCGCACCGGCATCGGTGCTCAACAATCCGTCCGCTACCAGCGGAAACCGCGCCCGTCCGCAGTGCAGGCGAGCCGGGCGCGGTCCGCTCAGCGGATCAGGCGCCGGCGGTCACCGGGTAGTGATCGGACAGGTTGGTGTAGGTGTAGTCCTTGCCCTGGCTGGTCACCGTCCAGGCCGGACAGGTCTCCTTGATGACCCGGTTCTGCCAGCTCGCGGGCTTGGCGTGCCCCTTGCGGTGCAGGACGTAGTCGAGATCCTCGCGCGGGTCGTTCGGGTAGCGGAAGTTGGCGATCGAGTTCTCCTTGGTGTCGAAGGAGAACGGGTGCCCGGTGCGGGCGGTCGCGGGTTCGAGGCGGGCGTCGGCCAGCATCGAACCGTATTCGGCACTGTGCGAGTCGACATTCAGGTCGCCGGCCAGCAGCACCTGTTCGTTCGCCGGGATGCGCTTCGCGGTCAGGAACGCGTCGATCTCTTTGAACTGCAACGACCGATCGCGCGCCGCCTCACCGGCGCTGCAGCCCGGATCGGTGGACTGGCTGTGCGTGCCGACCACGTGCACCTTGCTGCCGTTGACCGAGAGGACCGCGTAGGCGATCCCCTTGTTGGACCACCAGTCCGCGCCGCACGCGTCGGCGAAGATGAACTGCTCCTTGCGGATGATCGGCCACTTGCTGAGGATGGTGACCCCGCCGTCCTCCGGAGTCAGCGCGCTGTACTTGCCGCCGGTGGCGTCCCAGCCGTCCTTCGAGCGGCCGACGACCGGCGTCTGATTCGGGTACTCCGCTGCGGCTTTCGCCTTCAGCGCGTCCGAGGCCTCGTTGTCGAACATCTCTTGCAGCACGACGACATCGTTGCCCTTGAAGAAGTCGGTCTTCGCGATTTCGGCGGCCCGATGGTCCTGTCCCCAGTTGGGATACAGGTTCTTGCTCATCAGGAAAGTGTTGTAGGTCAGCACTTTCAGCTCGGGGGTCGAGGCGGGTGCTGCGGAGGCCTGCGGGGCACTCACCATGAGGGTGGTGGCGAGTGCGGCGATGATGCTGAGCCGGGTGGGCTTCGGTAGCGGCATTGCACTTCCTCGAATCTCATAGATTCCGGATCGGACAGAAGTGATGAGACCAGGCGTCGGTGACGCGTTCATGACGTCGCGATGCACTGAGCGGCACAATAAGTTTGACTGAATTTCTTGTGCGTGGAACTGGGGAATATCAGCGTTGACGAACGTGGGTATAAGCCGGTAATGCTCAAACAATTTCTTTCGAATGGCGGCCGCTCAGGTAATCGCCGACGGTGACTCCGTCGAAGCGCCTGCGTTGCCGTGCTTTCCGCCGCTGCCGGGAAAGATTCCGCTGCAATCCTGATCGCCGAGCCCCTGGCGCAAGCCGGTGGCGGGATGCTTCGATCAGGGGATGACGGACAACATCGAGTCTTCGCGTACCGTGACCGCGAGCCGGGACATCGCGGCAGGCACGGAACAGGTCTTCGAACTGATCGCCGATCCGGCCCGGCAGCCGCTCTGGGACGGCAACGAGAATCTGGCGAAAGCCGCGGCGGAGCAACGGGTTCGCGCGGTCGGCGACGTGTTCGTCATGACGCTGACCACCGGCGCCGACCGGGACAACCATGTGGTCGAGTTCGAAGAGGGCCGGCGCATCGCCTGGCGGCCGTCCGAGCCGGGGCAGCAGCCGCCCGGACACCTGTGGCGCTGGGAGGTCGAGCCCATCGACGACACGCACAGCCGGGTCACCCACACCTACGACTGGACGCAGCTGACCGACGAGAAGCGCCTCGTCCGGGCCCGCGCCACCACGCCGGAGAAGCTGCAGGCATCGCTGGACCGGCTGGCCGAACTCGCCGAACGTCAGTGAATCCGGCTGCGTGACGTCTCGGGTCCACGCGGTCTGTCGGTGGTCCGGTCTACCGTGATCGGTGTTGTCAGCGCCTGTTCGGCCAGTAGAGGAGACCCATCATGACAGTGCTGTCGGACCGACCGAACACCGCTTTGCTGGTGATCGACGTGCAGAACGGCGTCGTGGGCGAGGCGTATCAGCGTGACGCGGTCGTCGCCACCATCGGCGCCCTGGTCGACAAGGCGCGCGACCAGGGTGTTCCGGTCGTCTGGATTCAGCACAACTCCGAGGAGCTGGTGCGGGGGAGCGAAGGCTGGGACTATGTTCCGGAGCTGATCCGCCTGGAATCGGAACCGTTGGTGCAGAAGATGTTCGGCGACTCCTTCGAGGACACCGACCTCGAGGAGGTGCTGGCGAAAGCGGGCATCGGACGGTTGGTCGTCACCGGGGCCGAGACCGACGCCTGCATCAGGTCCACGATTCACGGCGCGTTCGCCCGCGGCTACGACGTCACGCTCGTCGGTGACGCGCACACCACCTTCGACAAGAGCGAATGGGGTGCGCCGCCGCCGGAGCAGGTCATCGCACACACCAACCTCTACTGGCGGTTCCAGACCGCGCCCGGCCGCACCGCCGGCGTCGAGCAGGCCGCGGACGTGGCGTTCAGCGGCTGACTTCGACTATCGGACGCCGGCGAGCGCGGCCTGCGCCACCTCGGTGACGGCCCGCTCGGCCCGGTTCGCGGCGCCGGGGTGGGTGTAATAGTCGACCCAGAACACGTCGGCGCCGCGGCGCATCACCATCGAACCGTGGGCGGTCCCGCCCGGACCCTCGTCGCTGTAGACGGCGCAGGCTTTGTCGCCGAGCCCGCTGGCGCCGTGGTACGGACCGGCCGACGCGCTGCCCGCGCACGCCGAGGTCTGGGCGTCGTCCGCCAGATCCGCTCCGGATTTCCAGCCGATCTGGCCGTAGCGGAGCAGCCGCACATGCAGGTAGCCATAGGTGTCGGAGCCGACCGGGCGGCCGTCCGCGGTGCTGTAGTCGCACGCCGCATCCGAGCCCGAGGAGTAGCTCGCCTTGGTATCCGGCACGCCGGACGGCACCAGCCGCTCGAACATCGCCGGACCGATGGCCGCGCACAGATCGGGCGGCGCGGCGGCGGCCGGGTGGGATTGCTCGGATTTGCTCTGAAGTTTCAGGTAGACGGCGAACCCGGCGACGACGAGCACCATGATTGCCAGCGGCAGCAGGCAACCCCATGGGCGGCGTGGTGTGAACGATGGCATATATCCGAACCTAGTAGGTCGATGCCGTGGTAGTCGGGTGGGCCGACGGTGAAGTCGGCGAGAGCCTGCCGTGCCGTACTTGGAGCAAATCGCCTCGGCCAGCTTTATGTGCCATGAAATAGCTGGTGTGCCAAAGGAATTCGTCACTCGCACGATCGCGACAATCCAGCGCCGTGACCCCGGTTGCGGATATCCTCTGACCATGGGTACCTCGGTGGCAGACCCGCATCCGCCCGTGGCCGTGTTCCGAGGACTGGCGGACGGGGGGACCGTCCCGAAGCTGAACTCGCGCATCCGATCGGAAGCACAGCGGACCGCGCTGACGCTGGCACGAGTGCCGACACATGCCGGTCCGGGCGAGCGCACCGCCGCACTCCAGCACGCCGCGACCGCGGCCGGTGAGCTGGTCAACGCGCTGTCGGCAGAGGCGGGGCCGATCATCGGTGAGGAGCTACCCGCGGAGTCGGTGAGCCAGTCGTTCTTCCGGGTCCGCGAGGTGGATCTGTCCGATCAACAGGCCGCGCTGCACGGACTCCTGGTCGTCTACCGCGGTGTGCGGGATCTCTGTCGAGCCCCGCTGTCCGGCGCTGATCTGGCGGTGGAGGTCGCGGGCATGCGACAGGCCGCGCTCGACCTCACCGGCGCCACCGAATCCGACCCGCCATCCGGCGAGACCCTGCCCAGTTCGGCAGCGGTGGAAGAGCTTTCGCAAGAGCGAGAGTGGACCGCGCGCTGGCTCGTCGGGCACCAGGTCCACGTCCTGTTCAACATCTGCGCGGCCGTCGCGGTGACCGATGCCGCGCAACACCTACGCGACGGCGCGACCGAGACCGCATTGACCCGGCTCGACCACGCGACCACCTATGTGCGTGGCTTCCCCGCCGCGATGACCCACGCCAGCACCATTCCGGTGGAGTACTACATGGCCTCGGTCCGCCCGACCATGCAGCCGCCGGAGGTGTCGATTCCGTTGAGCGGCCGACAACACCGCGGCTACAAGACCTTTCGCGGCGCGATGAAGGATCTGCTCGGCGTGCTGCCGGACACCTTCGCCGAATTGCACGCCCGCGACCCGGAACTCGCCGAGGCCAGGGACGCGCTGCTCGAAGCCGACCTGGTGGACAGCGAACGCCATGTCACGCTGGCTTATTCGATGGTCCGGTTGCGCCGCTCCATCGCACAGCTACCCACCGGCCCCGACAATGCCGTCGGCGAACTCCGCCTGATGCGCCACCGCCGGGCGGCCCAGTACGCCCCGTTGATCCGCTTCGGCGACCACTACCTCGCCGAGGCCATCTCGACCCGCCGGCACCGCTGATCGACCGAGAGTGATTCGCCGCCTTTATTTTTCCGATCCAGGAGAGCGCGTTGTCGTACGAGATCGCCGAGACCACCGTCGACCTGGAGTTGAACTCGGCCGACACGACCGAGATCGATGAGCTGGCGCGCGCACTCTGTGCGGGTCCGCGGGATCAGGTGGACGATCCCGAATGGGTCGCTCGCGCACGGCGTTCCTGGGATGCGTTGCCGCGTCCGCTGCGTCGCGGCGTGCGCGAATTCCGGCGGCACTCCGGTGTACGCGGCACGCTGACGATCAAAGGCCTCCCGGTCGACGAGGCGAGGCTGCCCGCGACGCCCTCGACGCCGGATTCGGTGCAGCGCGTCGCGACCGTTTCCGCGGCCGTGCTCACCATGCTGGCCTGCGGGCTCGGTGATCCCGCCGCGTACCTGGCGGAGAAGTCGGGCGCGCTCGTCCAGGATGTCGTGCCGGTGCGAGGCAAGGAGACCTTCTCCGGCAACGCCGGTTCGGTGCTGCTCACCTTTCACAACGAGAACGCCTTTCACCAGCACGAACCGGACTACGTGCTGCTGCTGTGCCTGCGCGCCGACCACGATCAGGTGGCCGGCCTGCGCACCGCCTGCCTGCGCGAAGTGCTGCCGCTGCTGACCGCCGCGAGCCGCGAAGCGTTGTTCGCGCCGGAATTCATCACCGCCCCGCCGCCGTCGTTTTCCTCCGACGGCGAGGCCCGTGCGCCGAAACCCCTGCTGTCCGGGTCGGTCGAAGACCCGGACATCCGAATGGCCACCATCGCCACCACACCGCTGACCGCACGCGCCGAAGCGGCGCTGACCGAATTCGGCCAGGCCTGCAACACGGTCGCGCACATCACCAGACTCGCCCCGGGCGACCTGGTCATCGTGGACAATCGGGTCACCGTCCACGGCCGTACGGCGTTCACTCCCCGCTACGACGGCGCGGACCGCTGGGTGCAACGCACGTTCGCCATCGCCGACCTGCGCCGTTCCCGCGACCACCGACCGGAAGACGGCTACATCATCGCCCGATGATCGCCGGTGAGCAGTGACCCGACGTCCGCACCACCGAGGAGTCGCACGATGGCACAACCCAAGAGCCCGACCGACGACCGCGCGTCCACCCCGGACCCGACGGCGCCCGACGTGCTCGACCCGGCCCCGGGCAACGGAGACCTGCGCCGGGAGCTGCTGTTGATGAAGGCCTTCCAGAGCCGGATCGCCGGTCCGGTGCTGCGGCGCTTCGCCGACCCGCAGCAGATCCTGGAAACGGGGATGGGCTTCTGGCCGTCCCGGGTCGTGCTCACGGCGGTCGAGCTGGGCGTGTTCACCGAACTGGCGGTGCGTCCGCTGTCGCAGCAGGAATTGCTGGACCGGCTGAACTGGCATCCACGCGCCGCGGGCCCATTCCTCAACGCGCTCGTCGACATGAGTCTGCTGCGGCGCGATCGTGCTGGGCGCTACACGAATTCCCGCCAGGCCGCCCTCTTCTTGGACCGGGCCAAACCCAGCTATATCGGCGGGTTGATGGAGCTGTCCAGCACTCGCCTCTACGATCTGTGGTCCGGTCTGGGGGATCTGCTGCGCACCGGCAATCCCGGAGCCGAAGAGGAACAGGGCGAGAGCGAATTCTTTTCCACCCTCTACGGCGATCAGACCGCATTGCGGAAATTCCTGGCCGGCATGACCGGGATCTCGACCGGCGAGGCCATGCTGATCGCCGCGCGCTTTCCGTGGAAGCGGTTCCGGACGTTCCTGGATGTCGGTGCGGCACAGGGCGCACTGCCGGTGCGGGTCGCGCTCACCCATTCGCACATCAGCGGGGTCAGTTACGACCTGCCCGCCGTGCAGCCGATCTTCGAGGAATACGTCGAGTCGTTCGGACTCGGTGACCGCATCCGGTTCACCTCCGGCGACATGTTCGCCGGTCCGCTGCCCAGCGCGGACGTGATCAGCTTCGGCCACGTGCTGCACGGCTACAGCGAGACCGTGCGGCGTGAACTGATCGCCAAGGCCTACGCGGCGGTGCCGCCCGGCGGCGCACTGCTCGTCTACGACGCCATGACCGATCCCGGGCGCAAGCAGAACCTCATCAGTTCGCTGTCCAGCCTGAACATCATGTTGGAGATGCGTGAGGGTTTCGAAGCCACGACGACCCAATGCGCGGACTGGTTCCGCGAGGCGGGCTTCGTGAACATCAAGAAGCGGCACCTGATCGGGCCCACATCGATGGTGTACGGGCGCAAGCCGGGCAGCCTGAGTCGGTCGAACGACGGATACTGACAAGGGATTTCGGCACCTACCGTTGGCCATACCACGATGGCTGACCCTAGGAACCGCATGTCCGGACTGATCGCTCCCGCGAAGGTCGGCGTCGTGCTCACCACAGCGGCGCCGATCACCACGGTCGCCGCGGCAGTGCACATGGCCGCCACCAAGAACCCGTCGTTCGCCGAGCGCAGGCTCAAGTACTACAAGACGCCGGGGATCGGCGAATTCTGGTCGGTGCGCGCGCTGCATCCCGGCGAGGCGCGCAGGCTCGTCACCGAGCACGAACCCGCGATGGCGATGCTGGTCGACGCGGGCGGCGGCCTGCATATCCAGACGCTGTTCTACACCGCGGGCAAAGGCACTCTGGTGTCGTTTCTGGCGATCAATTACGACGTGAACGGCTTTCTCCAGATCGCCAGCGCATTCTGGTGGGCCGACGCGCTGGCCAAGCGGACCGCCGAATTCCTCGCGGAGTCGGATGTGTCCAGCGAGCTGGAGACAAAGAAAATGCGGAGCCGATAGTTCTTACGAGATGTCTTCGTCGGGTGCGTTACCGGCCGCCCAGATGCCGCGGACATGCCCGATGTGCTTGCGCAGGAATCGCTCCAGCTCCTCGTCGCGCTGCGTCTCGATCAAGTCGATGATCGTGTGGTGCTCCTGCGCCGACTTGTCCAGCTCGCCGCGCTCGACGAGCGCGGCGAGACCGAACAGGCGGGTTTGGGCGCGCAGGTCGCCGACGATCTGCGACAGCCGCGGGTTGTGGCAGTAGTCCAGCAGCATCAGGTGGAATTGCCGGTCGGCGTCGACGTATTCGACGAGATCGCCGCGCTTGGCCGCGTCCACGATCTTGTCGGCCTGCGTGCGCAGGCCCGGGATGTCCGCCGTGGGGATCTCGCCGACGATCGCCCGGACGCTCGGCGGTTCCAGCAGCATCCGGATCTTGGCGATCGAATCGAGGTCGGCGTCGGAGATCTCGGTGACCCGGAAACCCTTGTTCGGCACCGACACCACCAGGCCCTGCTTGACCAGATCCAGCATCGCCTCGCGCACCGGGGTGGGGGAGACCCCGAAGCGCTCCGACAGCCACGGGGCCGAGTAGAGCACTCCGGGTTCGAGCTCACCGGAGATGATCGCGGCTCGCAGCGCGTCGGACACGTGATCGCGCAGCGTGGGCCGCTTGGGTATATCCAGCCGTTCGATCATCAATGCGCTCCGGGTTTCTCCTGTGTGCGAGCACCGCTGGTATCAGGTTAGTGAACGGTCGGCATCGTTCAGCTTCGAGTGCCGGTAGCTGAACGCGACGTATACCGCGAGGCCGATCAGCAGCCAGACCACGAACCGCAGCCAGGTGACCCAGGTAAGGTGGCTGATCAGCCAGAGCGAGAAGACGATTCCGATCAGCGGCACCACCGGCACCCACGGGGTGCGGAACGCGCGCTCGACCTCCGGGCGGGTCCGGCGCAGCCGCATGACGCCGAGCGCCACCACGATGAACGCCATCAGAATGCCGACATTGGTGAGCTCGGCGGCCTCGCGGATCGGCAGGAAGCCGGCGATCAGCGCGGACACGATGCCGACCGGCCAGATCACCCGGGACGGCACCTTGCGGACCGGGCTGGACTTGGCGAAGTAGGCCGGCAGCAGGCCGTCCCTGCTCATCGCGAAGCCGACCCTGGTCACGGCGAGCATATTGGCGAACGCCGAGGTGGTGACGCCGACGACGGCGCCGACCGCGATGATCAGGCCGAGCACGCCCATGCCCACCGAGTCGAACGCGCTGGAGAACGGCGCGGAGACGTTGATGTCGGTGTAGTTGACCATCCCGACGATCACCAGGCAGACCAGCAGATAGACCAGCGACGCGATGCCGAGGCTGATCATGATCGCCTTCGGCATCAGCCGCTTGCCGTCCTTGGATTCCTCCGCGGCGGCGCTCATCGCGTCGTAGCCGTAGACCGCGAAGAAGGCCAGGGCCGCACCGGATACCGCGCCGCCGACGCCGAACGGGAAGAACGGCTGATAGTTACCGGCCTTGATGTGGAATGCGCCCGCCACCACCACGATTGCGACGATCACCAGCTTCAGCGCGACGAGACCGGTTTGCACCCGGGCGGATTCGCGGGTGCCGCGGGAGAGCAGGAAGGCCAGCAGCAGGCACAGCAGCACCGCGAACAGGTCGACCTTGTGCCCGGATCCGGTGCCCGGCGCGCCGAGCGCCCAAGTGGGCAGGTCGAATCCGATGTAGTGGGTGATGTAGTTCAGGTACCCGGACACCGCGATCGCGACGACCGACACGATGGCCGTGTACTCCAGCAACAGATCCCAGCCGATCATGAAGCCGATGATCTCGCCGAGCGCGACATACGAGTAGGTGTACGCGGACCCGGCGCGCGGAACCATGCCCGCGAACTCGGCATAGCAGAGCCCCGCCGCGCCGGAGGCGATGATCGCGATGGCGAACGAGACCAGCACCGCCGGACCGGCGACCTCGTTGGCCACCACCCCGGCCAGCGAGAACACCCCCGCCCCGACCAGCCCGCCGAGACTCAGCGCGACTAGCTGCCACAGCCCCATGCTCTTCGTGAAATCGCCGGTGTCGGCGACGATTACCGGCATTCGCCGCATGACCCCGCGCTTGCTGAGCGGTGGACGCGCGGGCCTGGTGACGACAGTCTTCATCAGATTTTCAGCGCGGACAGCCCTCATTGATGAGGGGAAGCGCTGTCCTCCATTCGGTGTCGGTGGTGGCAGTTAGGTTGTGGCGCATGGATGAGGTGGTGCGGTACAGCTTTCGTTTGTGGCCGGGCCGTACTGCGGAATCGGCATTGCTGGCCGAGTGGGGTCGGTGCCGGTTTGTCTGGAATGAGGCTGTCCATCAGCAGAATTCGCGCAAAGCGCCGACGCCCTTTGGCCTGCTGAGCAGGCAGCTCACCGGGGCCCGCGCGCGGAATACGTGGCTGCGGGATGGGTCTCAGGTCGCTCAACAACAGACGCTGCGGACGTACGTGCAGGCAGTGACGCAGTCGCGCACTGTCAAGGGCCGGGGACTGCCGGTGTTCAAGACCCGCAAGAGGGCTCGTGTGTCGCTGGAGTACACCAGGCGGGGATTCAGCATCCGAAACGGACGACTGGTTCTGGCAAAGGGAGTGATTGTTCCTGTGGTGTGGTCGCGAGAGTTGCCCTCGGAACCTACTAGTGTGCGTGTGACCCGGGATTCGGTCGGGCATTGGTACGCGTCGTTTGTCGTGCGCCGTAGCGCCGAACTTCCGGCCGCCGCCGAAGGCCTTATCGGCGTCGATTGGGGTGTGCGCGTCACGGCCACGACCACTTGCTCGAAGTTCGATCTGCCGTATCGCGGGCATCGGGCACGCTGCGCGGCCGAGTTGGCTCGGATACAACGCAAGATGGCTCGCCGCCGCAGCAAGCAGGGTCCGCAGTCGCGCGGATACCAACAAGCAGCGCGCCAGGCGGCCAGGTTGCACATCAAGGCCGCCCGTCAGAGTCAGCATGATGTGCGGACATGGGTGAAAGCCGTTGTCGATCATCATGAGCTGATCGCAGTAGAGGATTTCAAGCCGAGGTTTCTGGCGAAGTCCACGATGGCGCGCAAGGCCGCTGACGCGGCGATCGGTGCGGCGAAGCGGGAGTTGATCGAGCGTGGTGTGCGGGCTGGCCGGAGGGTGGTGTTGGTTCAGCCCGCCTATACGAGCATGACGTGTTCGAGTTGCTTCGCGAGAGCCAAGCAGCGACTCGAACTCGGGGAGCGAACCTTCCGGTGCCAGGGCTGCGGATTTTCGGAGAGCCGGGACCGTAACGCCGCCAGGGTGATTCTGGCTGTGGCAGAGCGCGGCCACATACGTGTTGAGGATGTCAGACAATCGGATCACCTCCTTCGGGTGGTTGGTTCGGTTGCGGTCTGAGCGTGAAATCCCCTGCCTTCCATGCAGGAGAAGCGTTAATGACTGGCCTTTCAGGTGGTGGTGCTGGTCAGAATCGGAAGCCCTCGGGGAAAGGGTCGGTGGGGTCGAGTAGATAGTTGGCGGTGCCGGTGACCCAGGCGCGGCCGGTGATGGCGGGGACGATGGCGGGGCGGTCGCCGACGGTGGCGGTGTCGATGGCGCGGGCGTAGAAGGTGGTGCCGATGAACGAATCGCTTTGCAGGACTTGGTCGTCGGTGAGGAGGCCGCGGGCGTGCTGGCGGGCGAGCAGGGCGGAGGTGCCGGTGCCGCAGGGGGAGCGGTCGAACCAGCCGGGGTGGGCGACCAAGGCGTTGCGGGTGTGGGTCGGCTCGGATGCGGGGTCGAGGAACAGGACGTGCTTGCAGCCGGCGATGCGTTCGTCTTCGAGATGGACCGGGCGACGAGACTCGTTGATGGCCGCCATGATTCGCAGTCCGGCGTCGAGGATGCGGTCCTTGTGCGCGCGTTCGTAGGGCAGGCCGAGCTTGCCGAGGTCGACGATGGCGTAGAAGTTGCCGCCGTAGGACATGTCGTAACGCACTGTGCCCAGGCCGGATACCTCGACTTCGTTGTCCAGGCTGTCGCAATAGGCGGGTACGTTGCGCAGGGTGACCGAATCCGCGTGGCCGTCGGTCACCGCGACCGAGGCGACGACGCGGCCGGCGGGGGTGTCGAGGCGGATGTCGGTGACCGGTTCGGTGACCGGCACCATGCCCGCCTCGACCAAGGCGGTCGCGACGCCGATGGTGCCGTGTCCGCACATCGGCAGCAGGCCGCTGACCTCGATGAACAGGACGCCGTAGTGGCCGTCGCCGGTGGTGGCCGGTTGCAGGATCGCGCCGCTCATCGACGCGTGGCCGCGCGGTTCGTCGACCAGCAGGGTGCGCAAGCCGTCGAGGTGCTCGATGAAGTGCATGCGCTTGGCGGCCATGGTGTCGCCGGGGACCGTGCCGATCCCGCCGGTGATCACCCGGGTCGGCATGCCTTCGGTGTGGGTGTCGATCGCGGAAATGATTCTGTTGCTGCGCATCAGGACTGTCCTTCGTCTAGTTCGGCGAGTTCGCGGAGGCGCACGGGGGCGGCGAGCGGTCGCCAGGCGGGACCGGCCGCGGCGAGACCTGTTGTGGGAGTTGCGCTGTCGGCGTACGGCCGGTCACGCAATGCCTCGATGTTCGCCGCGCACATTCGGCCCTGGCACGGGCCGAGTCCGGCGCGGGTGGCGAGTTTGGCGGAGCGGTAGCTCTCGCCCGCGGCGCGGGACCAGGCGGCGGTCAGCTCGCCGCAGGTGGTGCCCTCGCAGCGGCAGATGACGGTGTCGGGGCGCGACCAGGTCAGTACGCCGGAGCGGATGGGGTGCGCGGTCGCGAGACGGGTCACGAATTGCTCGGCGGTGCGGTGGCGTGTCCGTAGCGCGCGATCCGAGGCGGCGCCCGCCGCGGCCAGACCGGCAACGGTTCCCTCGATGACGGAGACCTGAGCGCCGCCGATGCCGGTGATTTCTCCTGCGGCCCAAACGCATTCGACGCTTGTCTGCTGGTTGCCGTCGACCTGGACGAAGCCGTCCGGGGTCAGCTTCGCGCCGGCGGCGACCGCGAGCTCGTGCTGCGGGGTGAAGCCATGGGAGACTGCGACCGCGTCTACCGGCACCGTGATATGGCTGCCAGGGATCGGCGTCCAGCTCTCGTCGAGTCGAGCGACGGTGGCTTCTTCCACCCGGCCGTCACCTGAGACTGCGACCACTGCGCGCGAGGTGCGGAGCGGAATCCGATGCCGCACACCGCAGGCCAGATATTCGATCAGCTCAGCGGCCTTGGCCGCACTGTGTCGCAGTTCCCACGGTCGCGCCGCCCACTGCTTGGCGATCCGGCGACCGGGGTTGGCTTCGAGCACAGCCTGCACTCGGGCACCGTTGTCCGCCAACGATTGTGCGACCGGTAGGAGGAATGGGCCGGTACCAGAAAGCAATACGGACTTGCCGACCAAGAGCCGCTGGGTCTTCGCGAGAGTCTGCGCGGCACCGGCGGTGTAGACGCCCGGCAGATCCCAACCGGGGAACGGGCACACCCGGTCGTAGGCACCGGTGGCGAGAACCAGTGCGTCACCTTGCACTACCCGATGCGCTCGCCGGTCGCCCTCTACACCGATCAGCAAACGTACTGCGGGACAACCACCTTCGAGGTGACGCTCGATCTGATAGACGGACGCCCAGGACAGGTATTCGCAACGCGGGTGCTCGATCAGCAGCCGTGCGCGGCGGGCGGCCGCGGCATACCCGTGCCCGATAGCGAGCGGCTGACGGACGCCGTACGCGGCCGGGATGCGCCGGTTGTACTGACCACCGAGGGCTTCGTTCGAGTCGATCAGGGTCACCGTCGCGCCGTGCCGCAGCGCGGATTCGGCGGCCGCAGTGCCCGCCGGACCCCCACCGACCACCACTACATGCCGGCTCATTGTGCCGCCGAACGGTTTTGAGTGGTGACCCGGTCGCCATCTTGAGCCGGTCGACGGCACAGCCGAACATCCGGAATCCCATTGACGGTGGCGACACAGTCGAAACACACACCGATGCCACAGAACACACCACGCGAACCACCGTCAGGCCCGGTTCGCCAGTGCGACCGACCATCGGCCAACAGCACCGTCGCAAGCGTCTGACCATGCACACCAGCAACCGACGTGCCATCGACAGTCACCGCCAGCGGCCGATCCCTCCGCCCAACCGAATCAACATCCGCCCCAATCGAACGCGCGCTCACACGATCCCCCCGTCCCGGCCGAACGTCGCACCCGGTCGGACATCCGCCATCGACCGAGGGGCGCTTTCAGTCGGTCTGGCGGGCTGAAGGTGCCCTTCGGTCGGATGAGGGTCGGCGGGTTCGGTCATCGGGATGCCTTCTGGGTCGGTTCGGTGCGGCTAGGGATTACGGCGGGGCGATCGATGGCGAAGGCCGCGATGTCGACCTCGGCCGGTTGCCCGGCCAGTGCGGACGAGATCAGCTGGGCGGTACCGACCGACAGGCCGATGCCCGCACCCTCGTGCCCGGTCGCGTGCCAGAGGCCAGGCAGCCGTGGATCGGGGCCGATCACCGGAAGGTGGTCGTCGACGTACGGACGGAAGCCGCCGTACGCCCGCATGATCGCGACGTCGGCGAGGATCGGGTAGAGCCGCAACGCCTTTCGGGCGATGGCGGCCAGGCTGTCCGGCTGGATCCGATCGTCGAAGCCGCACTGACGGCGGGACGAGCCGAGCAGCAGCGGGCCGCCCCTGGTCGATTCGACCACCGCCGACGATTGCAATGCGGCGTCCGAGCTGCCTACCGCGCCGACGTAATCCGCGTCGTAGACCTTGTGGAACACGGTCGGCGGCATGGGTGCGGTGATGAGTACGTCGCCACGGCGGGGCTTGATCGCGATCGGTGCGCCGAGTAGTCCGGACACGATGCCCGACCACGGGCCCGCCGCATTGATCACGATGTCGGCATGCCGTTGTCCGCGAGTGGTTTCCACCCCGACCAACCGGCCGTCCTGGATCAGCGGCGCGGTGACCTCGCAGCGAGTCTCGACGATCGCGCCTGCCGCGACGGCGGATCCGAGCAAAGCCGTTGCGGCACCGGCGGGTTGGACCTGCGCGTCTTCGGGGTAATACACCGCCGCGCACACATCGCGGGTAAGCGCGGGCTCGGCCGCGGCCAGCTGATCCCCGTCGAGATGTTCGCACCGCACTCCGGCTTCGCGCTGTCCGTCGGCGAACGCGCCCAGTGCGGCAGCGCCCGCTTCGGTGGTGGCAACGACTATGCCGCCCTTGGGTTCCCATTCGATGCCGGCCGCGTCGTCGGGCAGTCGCTCGGCGATCCGCTCGAGCACGGCGGGCCACAGTCGCCGGGACAACTGGGCCAGCGCCAACTCGGGCCCGGGTCCCTTATCCGAGACGAGCACATTGCCTTCGCCGTGCGCCGTGGTGCCGGAGGCGACCCCGCCCCGCTCGCAGACCCGGACCGAGGCGCCGTCCAGGCTGAGCCGGTCCGCGAGCGCACATCCGATCATGCCGCCGCCGATGATCAGGACGTCTGATCCCCGCAGGGGCGCGGCTCCGGTCATCGTGCGCGGGCCCCGTTCACCGAGCGCGGCACGGAAAGCGGGTTGTCCGTGCGCAGTTCGAGCGGCAGCAGATCCTCCGGCACCGACTGATAGGTCACCGGACGCAGGAAACGGGAGATCGCCGCAGTGCCGACGGAGGTCGCGGTCGGAGCCGTCGTCGCCGGGTAGGGGCCGCCGTGCTGCTGCGCGTAGGTCACCGAGAGCCCGGTCGGCCAGCTGTTCCACAGCACCCGCCCGGCCGTGTCCACCGCGGCGGCGATCAACGCGCGTGCGGTGTCGTCGACTTGATCGCCGAAGAGGGAGACCGTCAACTGACCGCCCACCGAACGAGCCAGCTCGAGCAGCTCGTCGGTGTTCCGATAGCTGACCAGAAGTGTTGCCGGGCCGAACATCTCGTGCAGCAATGCCTCGGGATCGGACAACACCGTGCGCGCCGTGGTGGCGAGGAGCAGCGCCTCGCCAGGTCCGCCGCCCGCGAGCAGTTCCACGTTCGAATGCGCGCGAACCTGCTCGACAGCACGGGCGAACCCGGCGGCGATCTCCGCGTTGAGCGGGTCGCCGGTGGGCACCGGACGGTCCCTGATCAGCTGAGCCAACTCACTGAAAACCGTTGCCTCCTCCGGGATTGCGACCAGGCCCGGCTTGGTGCACAGCTGACCCGCGCTGGCGCTGACCGCCGTCAGCAGACCCGAAGCGATCTCCGCTGCCCGGGTCCGGGCAGCGTCGCGGGTGACGAATACCGGGTTGATGGAACCGAGTTCGCCATAGAAGGGGATCGGCACCGGCCGACCGGCCGCCAGGTCGTACAGCGCCCGCCCACCCGCGGTCGACCCGGTGAACGCCGCGGCGGCGACGGCGGGATGGGTGAGCACCTGCACACCAGCGTCGCGACCGAATACGAGACCGAAAGTGCCACTCGGAGAACCACATTCGGCGAGTGCCGCGTCGATCAGCCGCCCGACCGCGCGGGACAGCGCGGGGTGCCCGGGACTGGCCTTGACGATCACCGGGCAACCCGCCGCCAGCGCGGACGCGGTATCGCCGCCGGCGACCGAGAACGCGAACGGAAAGTTGCTCGCCGCGAAATTCACCACCGGACCGAGCGCGATATTCATCCGCCGCAGATCCGGCCGCGGCGCGCCCATCGGCCAGTCCGCGTCCGCGGTGTCGATGCGCACGTCGAGGAAATCGCCGTCGAGCACGGTCTGCGCGAACAACCGCAGCTGAAAACTGGTGCGCTTCAGCTCACCGGCCAGTCGCGGCTCTGGCAGGTGCGTCTCCCGCATGGCCAGCGGGATCAGCTCCGCGGCCTGCGCGTCCAGCCGATCGGCGATGCCGCGCAGCACCCGGGACCGATCGGGCAGACCCATCGCCGCCCAGGGCGCCGCCGCCGTGGCGGCCGCGGCGGCAATGCCGTCGACCTCCTCGGCGGTCGTGTCGCGAACGGATTCGATCGTGCTCATCGCCAACTCCTCGTCTTTCGTGTGCACCGAGCTACAGACTGCCTACCGGTAACCCTTGGCGAGCAGGTCACGGGTGTCCTCGGTGAGTTTCGCGATCAGCTCCGGCGCGAGCGGAACCCGCGGCGGACGGCATTTGCCGCCGTTGCGGCCGGCCAGGTCCATGGACAGCTTGATCGCGTGCACGAACTGCGGCTTCGAGTCCCAGCGCAGCAGCTTGTGCAGCTCGCGGTAGAGCGGAAGTGCCTTGTCCAGATCCCGGTTGACCGCGGCGTTGTACAGCTCGACGGTGGCCCGGGGGATCGCGTTCGGGTATCCGGCCACCCAGCCGACCGCGCCGGCGATGCCGAGTTCCAGGAGCACGTCGTCCGAGCCGACGAGCACGTCGAGTTCGGGGGCGAGCTCCTTGATCTCGTAGAAGCGCCGCACGTCGCCGGTGAACTCCTTGACCGCGACGATCAGGCCCTCGCCGTGCAGTTCGGCCAGGATGTCCGGGGTCAGGTCGATGCGGGTGTCGAACGGGTTGTTGTAGGCCACGATCGGCAGGCCGACCTCGGCCACGGTGCGGTAGTGGTCGAGGACCGAGTCCCGCCCGCCGCGATAGGTGTTCGGCGGCAGCAGCATCACGGCCTGGGCGCCGGCCTCGGCGGCCTGCGCGGCCCACTTGCGCGCCTGCAACGCGCCGTACGCGGCGACGCCGGGCATCACGGTGAAGCCGTCCGGCGCGGCCTCGATGGCGGTGCGCACCACCCTGGCCCGCTCCTCGTCGTCGAGGGTCTGGTATTCGCCGAGCGACCCGTTCGGGCTCACTCCGTGGCAGCCGTTGGCGGCCAGCCACTGCACGTGCTGGGCGTAGGCGTCGTAGTCGACCGAGTAGTCCTCAGCGAACGGCAGGGTCGTCGCGACCAGGATCCCGTGCCAGGGCTTGGTCGCGGCTGAGGTGATCGGTTCGGACATGTGAAGCCTCCATCTGCGCGATTGTCCGGATCAACGGTCGATCCAGATGTCATGTGACGTGTGACATTGCACAAGATAGCTAAGTGACGGTGGTCACGCAAGATGGGGAAAGTGACTGGGGACACGCGAGTTCTACGATCCCGGAAACGCGGAAACGCCCCGCCCCGACAACAGCGCTCACCGTCCGCTCGCGCGGGGATGGCATTGCGGCTGTTCGACTTTCGATCAGCGCGCGCTGTGTCGGGGCTGGGCGTTATTCGGCTGGGTAGATCAGCGGACCGGGGTGACCGCGATCGGCGGGATGGCATCCACACAGGACGTCGGTCCGGTGTTGCCGGTCCGGATGAAGCGGGCCACCAGGTCGGTGATGCAGCCGCTGGGCTCCAGGTCGGGGACATGGCCGGTGTTGGGCACGGACAGGAAGGTCGCGTTCGGGAAGCCGGCGGCGACCCGCTTGCCGTTCGCGTCCGGAGTGATGGCATCGAGGTCGCCGGACATGACCAGCACCGGGACGTTCGGCAGCGCGGAGGCCGGGCGGCCGGGGTAGGCATCGGTGACGGCGGGCCACTGGATGCACGCGTCACCGCCGTCGCGCATACCGGCGCTGAATCCCTCGGCGCTGAACGCGCCGACGCCGTCGGATCCGGCCGCGGCGAGTCCGTCCCGGTACTGCTGCACCCGCTCGTTCAGCGGCGACTGACGCTTCCAGATGTTCGGGTAGTCGTTGCAGGCGACGGTGATGAACAGGTCGATGTTCTCGGCGGTCGGCTCACTGCCCGCCTGCTCGGCCCACTGCCGCAGCCCGGTGTCGTCGCCGTTGGCGGCGCTGTGCAGGGCGGCGGGCAGCGCGCCCATCAGGGTCGGTTGCGTCGGGTCGGCGCCCACGCTGGTGCTGGCCACCTCGAAGGCGAGGGTGGCGAACTTGCTTTCGCTGAGCTGCAACGGATTCCGCCCGGCGATGGCGAGCGGCTGGGCGGCCAGGCGCTGCGTCACCGTGCGCAGGTCGGCGACGGCGGTCGCGCCGTCACAGGCCCGGCTGCGATCGCAGATCCGTTGCAGGGCAAGCGATACCGCTTCGGCGTTGGGGCGCGACAGCAGGTCGAACTCGGGCGGGTAGGCGCCGGAGAGCACCATCGACTGCACGGTGTCGGGGTGGCGCTCGGCGTAGATCGGCATCAGGTAGGTGCCGTAGGAGATGCCGTAGAGCACCAGCTTGGGGATGCCGAGCCGGGCGCGGATCGCGTCGAAGTCGTCGGCGGTGGCGGCCGAGGTGTAGCCGGCCGCGCGCGGGCCGAGCTGTTCGGCGCAGCGGGCCACCGTCTGCTGCTGGTATTCGCGGGTGCCGATCTCGTATCCGGCCTCGTCCGCGCCGCAATCCAACGGGCTGGACAGGCCGGTGCCGCGCGGATCGACGAGGAGCAGATCATGATCGTCGAGCAACTGCGCGGACAGCTGAGTGGCCTGCGCGGCGTGGTCGATCAGCGGGACGCCGGGCCCACCCGGGTTCGGGGCGATCGTGCCCGCGGCGGGCGCATCCAGGTTGCTGCGCCGGACGAGCGCGTAACTCACTGCGACGGTGCCCAATTCGGGCTTTTCCGAGACAAGCGGCCGGGACTGCACGCCGCACTCGACCTGATGACCCGGCACCGTCGGGCACCAGTCGGGGCCGGCCGGCTTGCTGTCCCCGCACGCCGTGATCAGCGTGGTGGCGGCGAGTGCGGCGACCAAGCCTGCGACTGCCCGCATTCCGTTGCGCATACTCGAAATCCCTTCCCTTGAAGCAACTCCCGCATTCGGCGGGGTGTTGAGGAGAATCCTGCGCGGTAGAAGTCAAGGGTCGGCGAGGACAACGACAGAATCACGTAAGAATCCACGGCACGTGACAGCGGTCACGAAGTGGACCGCCGATGCCGGCGAACTCGCTACTCACCAGCAACAATGGCAGCGTGAGCACACCGAACTCGTCCGCCCCCGCCGCCTCGGTGCTCGTCGTCGAGGACGACCCGCACGTGCGCAGCACCCTCGATCAACTGCTGCGCTTCGAGGGCTACACCGTTCACCTGGCCGCGGACGGACAGCAGGCCTTGGAGATGCTGGCCGAGATCGAGCCGGATATGGCGGTGGTCGACGTGGTCATGCCGCGCATGGACGGGCTGTCGCTGTGCCGGCTGCTGCGCCGCCGCGGGGACCGGCTGCCGATCCTGGTGCTCACCGCGCGCCATCAGATCGGCGATCGGGTCGCCGGGCTGGACGCGGGCGCCGACGACTACCTGCCCAAACCGTTCGCCACCGACGAGCTGCTCGCCCGGCTGCGCGCGCTGCTGCGGCGCAGCGCGCTGGACGAGGACACCGAGGTGCTGTCCGTCGCGGATCTGACGCTGAACCCGGCGACCCGCGAGGTGCATCGCGGGGACCGGGCCATCGAACTCACCAAGACCGAGTTCGACGTGCTCGAGCTGCTGCTGCGCAACGCGCGAATCGTGTTGTCCCGCAGCCGGATCTATGAACACATCTGGGGCTACGACTTCGACACCGATTCGCGCTCGCTCGATGTGTACATCGGCTATCTGCGTCGGAAGACCGAGCAGGAGGGCGAATCCCGGCTGATCCACACCGTCCGCAATGTCGGCTACGCCGTGCGTCCCGCCTGATGTTGCGCGCCCGGATCACCCTCGTCGTCATCGTGGCCGTGGTGGCCGCGATCGTGGTCACGCTCGCCACCTCGTATCGCGGGGTCAGCGAGCTGGTCGGTAATCAGATCGACCGCAGCCTCAACGACCGGGTCGACGCCGTCATCGCCGTGCTGCCCGCGGTGCTGCCCGAGCGGTCCGACACCATCGAGCAGTTGCTGTCGGCCGACGGGAGCGCGCGCCCGCTGCTGCCGGGCCACATGTCGCTCCCGGTCTCCGACGCGGATCACCGGGTGGCCCGAACCGGTAGCGGCACAGCCGAATACAACATCGACCTGGACGGCGAACCGTACGGGATCCTGACCAAGCCGCGCCCCGGCGGCGGTGCGGTGATGGTGGCGCAGCGCTACCACGAGTCCGAACGGATCGACAACGAATTCCTTTGGCGCACCGGCGGTATCACCGTGATCGCGGTGGCGCTGTCGGCGCTGCTGAGCTGGCTGGCGATCGGGCGCATCCTGCGACCGGTGCGCCGCCTGCTCGCCGCGACCGAGCAGATCAGCACCACGCAGGACCTGTCGGTGCCGTTGCCGCCCACCGGTCGCGACGAAATCGGCAGGCTCACCGGCAGTTTCGACACGATGCTGACCGCGCTGCGCCGTTCTCGCGCGCAGCAGCACCGGCTCGTCCAGGACGCCAGTCACGAGTTGCGCACCCCGCTGACCTCGATTCGCGGCAGCGCCGAACTGTTGCAGCGGGCCCGCGGCCGGCTCGGCGCCGAGGACGAGACCAAGGTGCTCAACACCCTCGTGCAGGAGTCCGCCGCGCTCGACGATCTGGTCGCCGAACTCGTCGAACTCGCTACCGATCAGCACACCGCCGAGGAACCCGTCGAACTGGATCTGTCGACGGTGGCCGAAGACTGCGCGCAGCGCTTCCGTCACCGCAGCGGTCGCATCATCACCGTCACCGCGGACGATCCCGCACCCGTGCTGGCCCGGCCGCGCGCCCTGGCCCGATGTGTGGACAACCTGATCAGCAACGCGATCAAGTTCAGCCCGCCGGACACCCCGGTCGACGTGCACATTCATCGCACCGAGCTGACCGTCCGCGACCAAGGGCCCGGCATCGCCGCGGACGACACCACCGCCATCTTCGATCGGTTCTATCGCGCCGCGAACACCCAGGGCACACCGGGTTCCGGGCTCGGGCTCGCCATCGTCGCGGACATCATCACCGCACACGACGGCACGGTGTTCGCCGAGCACGGACCCGGCGCGCGCATCGGTTTCCGGCTCCCGCCGCGGGAACCGGTGGACGGGCGTCGCCGCCGCTAGCTCGCCTTGGTGCCGACGCCGCCGTAGATCACCAGGCGGGTGGCGGGCAGGTCGTCGTCGAGCCATTCCTGCGCGGGCACCACGCCCGGATCGATCAGGTCGAAGCCGTCGAAGAACGCCTCGACCTGGTCGTGCGCTCGGTAGATGACCTGGGAGGGGCTCTTGTCGGTGTCGTCCTGGGACTGGGTGATGAAGTCCGGGTGGGTGTCGTTGGAGCCGTGTGTGATCGCGAGGTAGCTGCCCGGCGCCATCAGGTCGCGGAACTTCGCGACGATCCCGTACGGGTCTTCGTCGTCCATCACGTAGTGCAGCACGCCGATGATCAGCACGGCGACCGGCTCGTCGAAGTCGATCAGGGCGCCGGTCTTCAACCGGTCGATGATGTCCTCGGGCTGGCGGATGTCGGCTTTCAATGCCGTCACGCCGGGCGAATGTGCCAGCAGCGCATCGCAATGCGCGTGCACGATCGGGTCGTTGTCGATGTAGACCACGCGTGCTTCCGGGTGGATCTTGCGCGCGACCTCGTGCACATTCGGCGAGGTCGGGATGCCCGAACCCAGATCGACGAACTGCCGCACGCCCGCGTCGGCGGCCATCTCGATCGCCTTCACCAGGAATTTTCGGATGAACCAGGCCAGGGTTTTGGTGTCGGGTGCGATGGCCAGCATCCGATGCGCAACCTCGCGGTCGACGTCGTAGTTGTCTTTGCCGCCGAGCATGTAGTCATAGATCCGGGCAGAGCTCGGCACGTTCGGGTTGAGTCCTGGCGCTCGGTCTACGTCCGACAAGGTGTCCTCCCGATCCTCGACCACAATCGTAGCGATCTTCCCGGCTGGATGGTGTGCTATGCCACAGTGGGGTGTACCCCGTGCGGCCCGCGCACCGAATCACCCTTTCGCAGCAAGTGTATTCGCTCGCGCCATGAGCGCGTCGGCGACCGTGCGTGGGCGGCGGCCGAGGCCGCACGCGGTGGCGACGCCGTCGACCGGACGGCCGAGCGCGTGCTCGACGAGGTGCAAGGTGTGCAGTTGTTCGGCTTCGGTCGGGCTCTCGTGCACCATGCCCGCGTAGAAGGCGGTGCCCGCGGGCAGCGCCAGATCAGCAAGGGGCGCATAGAATTTCGGCTTTGCGGACGGCGGGATGTCGCCCGCGGCGAAGGGTGCGTGCACGAATGTCAGGGTGCGGTCGGCGGGCCACTGCCGCGCGATCGAGTTCGCCAGATCCACGGCCGGTCGAATGGTGCGCAATGTGGCGCGGGCCTTGTTGTTCATACTGCCGAGGCACAGGTGCACGCCGAATCGAGTGCCCGGCGGGGACGCCGCGGCGATCTCGGCGATGCCGCGCCCGACGCCGAGTGCGCGATCGAGGAGACGGTGCAGCGGCTGCGTCTTCGCCATCAGCAGTAATTCCGCGGTGGCCTCGAGCTGGATGACGACGTCGTCACCGGCCAATTCCCGGATCGCCACGATGTCGCGAACGGTGGCATCGGTGAACGCCTTTTTGCTTTCCCGCACCCCCTTGGGGCCGAGCGCGACGAACGCCATGGTGAAGTCGGTTGCCATCCCCAGTTGGAGTGTGACGCCGGGCAAATCCCGTTCCGCGCGTAGTGCGTTGAATACCGGGACTGCTTCCTGCGCCTCGCGGAAATATCCGAGATCCATCATGTCGCCGGTGAGTTTCCGGCCGCCCGCGGGCCGATAGATAGTCCGCTCCCGGCTGGTGCGCCACTGCCCGGGTCGTTTCGATTCCAGTGCGCCCTGCGCAACCAGGTCTTCGATGATGGGGCGGATGTAGAACTCGTAGCGCCACGTTTCGCCGGTGGGCAGTGTTCGTAGCTGCGGACCGACGCTGTCCAGCATCGCTCTCATTGCGGCGTCTGTGCTCTCCGCTGGAAAACTCCCGACGAAGTGCACCGCTCGCGTACCCATGGGTCGGATACTAGACCGGCGGTTTGCTGCGCGCGATCTCGTGAGCGTTCGGGTACGACTCGTTGTCGTACTGTTACCTTCCCGGACGGGCGGACTGCGTGCTCGGGGTGGTCTACCCTGCGAGTTTCGCGAATCATGCTGGGGGGTGCGATGATTCGCCGAATGGTGGCCGGCCCTGGCCGGGCTCGGTCGCCCGGCGTCCGACGCGCAGGCGTCCGAAGTCGTTGCCGGAGCGGTCGACCCGGACGTGCATCGAGGCCGATTTCGTGAAACTCATTCCGCCGATCAATAGTTGAGCGTTTGTCCAACTGAAATGTGGCGATTTATCAAGTGCGGCAATCCAAGTCCGTCGGTGGTTGCGACGGTAACGAGTATTCATTTGTTTTCCGATAACCGTTGCGAGTCCACCGGATCGCGGTCTAACCTCCGGACTGACAACTGAATCAGGATGCCAAAGTGGTTATCCTCGTGTAACTCCGAGGGGAGCGCGTCTCGTGCGGGCCTTCTTAAAAGCGTTTGTCGTGTCATCAATTCTGTGTCTGGTTCCGGTTGTAGCCCACGCCGACGACACATCACCACCAGGCGGCTGCACCGCAATTTCCTTTGCCGTTCCCCCGACGGGCACTTTGGCGGCCACTCTCTGTATGCCGGCGACACCGACCAGCACGGTGCTGGTGCTGATGCCGGGATCCAATTACAACCACACCTATTGGGACTTTCCGTATGCGCCGGAGACGTACAACTTCCGGCGCGCGATGAACGCCGCGGGGTATGCGACGCTGGTCGTCGACCGCTTCGGCAACGGCGCGAGCACCCGGCCGCCGAGCGCGGTGCTGACGGCGACCGGTTCGGTCGTCGCCCTGCATCAACTCGTCGGCGCGGTACGTGCGGGGTTGCCCGGCGTGCAACCGTTCAGCAAGGTGATCACCGGCGGGCACTCGCTCAGTTCGGGGGTCGCGGTCATCGAGGCGAGCACCCATCACGACGTCGATGGCGTTCTGCTGACCGGGTTTTCGCACAGTTTGAATCTGCTGGGCACGCTCGGCGTGGTGGCCACCTATTACCCGGCTGCGGGTGACCCGCAATTCGCCGGAAAGGGCTACGACCCCGGTTACCTGACCACCCGGCCCGGCACTCGGGCGGACGATTTCTATGGCGCCGGTGATTACGACCCCGCGGTGCTCGCGACCGACGAGGCGACCAAGGAGGTCTTCTCGCTGACCGAGTATCCCGATGGTCTCGTGTCCACCCTTCCGCCGGCGACCAACTTGATCAACGTGCCGGTCATGGTGGTCAACGGAAGTGCGGATCGGTTGTGCCTGAACGCCTGCGCGAGCACGGCGACCCTGGCCGCCGCGGAAGCGCCGTATTTCACTGCTGCCGCCCGGCTGCGCACCTTTGTCTTACCGGGTAGCGGGCATTCGGTGAATCTCGCCCTGAACACCACCGCTTATCAAGCCGCAGTGCGTGATTGGCTGGCCTCGATGTTCTGATCATCGCGCCGCCGGCCGGCGCGGACGACCGATAGCCCTGAGGGCGGGAGCGGGCAAAGCTCCCGCCCTCAGGCGGTTGCCGCCCGATGTGCCCGAAAGGTGCGGTATTGATCGTCGCCTTGCTGGTAGCGCTGGTTTGTCAAGTGGGCCAACGCATCTCCGCCGGGCGGGGCGCGCGGGCGCAGTTGCCACAACTTCGCGATAGGTATTGCGCATCATCCGGCGCGCGGGTTAGCCTCCCGGTTGATGACTCAACAAGGATGCCGAAGTGGTTATCCGCGTATAACTCCGAGGGGAGCCGGTCGCGTGCGGGCCTCGATACGGGCTTTTGTCATATCAACAATGCTCTGTCTGACGCCGGGTATTGCCCAGGCTGACCAAGTTTCGCTGCCGGATCGCTGCCAGGAGATCACCTTCCCGGTGCCGCAGGGAACGCTGGCGGGGAAGCTATGCCAGCCGACGGACCGGCCGGCCGATGCCGTCATGGTGTTGATGGCGGGCTCCAATTACAACGGCTCCTACTGGGATTTCCAGTACGAGCCGGCGACGTACAACTTCCGGCGCGCGATGAACGGCGCGGGCTACGCCACGCTGGTGGTCGACCGGCTCGGCAACGGCGCGAGCACCAAGCCGCCGAGCGCGACCCTGACGGCGACGGCCACCGCGGAAGCCCTGCACCTCATCGTGCAGCAACTGCGCCAGGGTCTGCCGGGCCCGAAGCCGTTCGGCAAGATCGTCACCGGCGGGCATTCGCTCAGCTCGGGCACCTCCGTCATGGAGGCCACCAAGTATCACGACGTCGACGGCGTGCTGCTGACCGGATATTCACACACGCTGTACGTGCCCGGAGTGCTCGGGGTGATCGGCACGTACTACCCGGCCGCCCAGGATCCGGCGTTCGCCGGTCGTGGCTATGACCCCGGCTATCTGGTGTCCCGGCCCGGCTCCCGCGCCGCGGATTTCTACGGAGACAATTTCGATCCGAAGGTGGTCGCCGCCGACGAGGCGACCAAGGAAACCTTCTCGCTCACCGAGTATCCCGACGGGCTGATGTCCACGCTGCCGGGGATGTCCAGCCTGATCACCGCGCCGACCATGGTGGTCAACGGCAGCAAGGACATCTTGTCCTGCGGACCCGGGTTCTCGATCTGCGCGGACACCGCGGCCCTGCAAGCGGCGGAGGCGCCGTATTTCGGTCCCGACGCGAAGCTGCGGACGTTCGTATTGCCCGGTTCCGGGCATTCGGTGAACCTCGCGCCCAACACCGCCGAGTATCGGGCCGCCGTCATCGACTGGATGGACTCGATCGTCCGATAGTGACCCGAACCTGAGCCCGATTCTCACGCACGGGGTTTCGGATCGAACGCCGATCCGTTGCCCGGCTCGATCCGGGGGTCGGCGAAGATCTCGGTCCCGATCGAACTCATCCGGGCCGCGGCCGCGTCGGTCACCCGCAGCGCGTACAGGCCGTTCGCCGGATCCACCGCCACCAGGCCGTAGGCGGTATCGACATCGTCAGCGGTGAGTTTCAGCTCCCGCAGGGCGGCGTCCAAGGTCGCCTCCTGCGGGAGCCGGACGGTCAGCAGCGGCATGCCCCCACGTTACGCGCGGGTGGCCGCCCGGTTCAGCTCCGCGAGCAATGCCGTGGTGTCGGCGACGCCGTACCCGTAGTCGTAGTTGTAGCCGCCGGGCTGCGCGGTCGCGGTGCGCTGCAGCAACTCTCGCAGCTGGGCGGGCGGCAGCGCGGTGGCCGACCAGCGGGTGCGGATGGCCGTGACCAGGCCCGCCGCCACCGGCGTGGCCGCGGAGGTGCCGGTGTCCGGTTCGGTGGCGCCGAAAGCCGTCGACCCGAGGAAATGGGTGTAGGAGCAGACGTCCGGCTTGCGGTCGGTCAGCCGGCCGGGGCCCTGGGACGAATAGCCCACCCGCTTGCCCGCGGTGTCGACGCCGCCGATGGACAGCACGCTCGGATGCGAGTTGGCCCCGCCGATCGGCTTGTCCGGATAGGCGCAACGGCCGTCCGGGCAGTCCCGCCCGCAATTGCCCGCGGCGAAGAGAATGTCGGCGCCCGCGGCTTCGAGCGAGCCGACGATCACGTTGAACGGGTGCGCCGGATTGTCGGAGTAATTGCCCGGCGCTCCGACCGGAAAATCCCAGCTCGGCGAGAACGAACCCCAGCTGTTGCTGATCACCAGGGCCCGGGACGCGGCGGGCTGATCGGTGAGCACGGTACGCAGGTGGGCGTACCCGGCCAGCGCATCCGACAGCAGGCCTTCCATGACGGTGCCGCCCTGTCGTCGGCTCTGCAAGACCGGGAGGTCGAGCAGCGACGCCTTCGGTGCGGCGATGAGCGCGTCGAACGCGCACATCGTGCCGTGGTCCACCGGGAACTCACCCGCCGTGCCGGTGACGCCGGACGGATTCCAGCTGCGCGCCTTGTCGATGGTCACCGATCCGCCGCGCACCTGCTTGACCTTCGCGGCGTTGATCCCGGTGTCCACGATGGCCAGCGCCACCGCGCTACCGTCCAGGCCCGCCGCCGCCAAATCGCTGTGGTGCAACAGGGTTTCGACATCGTGCCAGTTGCCGACGGCGGGCGTGCCGCCGCAGGTGAGGTTGGTCTGGATCACCGGATCAGCGAAGACTCCGGTCACTCCGCGCGCTGTCGCTAATCGCGACACACTGTCCGCTATGCCGTCATCCTCGATCTCCCCGCGCACCAGCACCGACGCGTCCGCCGGTGCCAATGAATACTGCAACCGGGCGGTATCCGACACCGCGGGAACGGATTTCGGCACCGCGATCGGCGCGTAGGCATGATCCAAGGCGATCCCGGACAGATGCCCGGCAACATCGGCGGAGGCGACCGGAACCGCGCGATCGGCCACTGCGGTAATCAGATCGACGGACGGACGAAGCTGAATAAGTACGCGCATATCTGCCATGA
The DNA here is from genome assembly GCF_008704205.1 of Nocardia colli. Classification (GTDB taxonomy): domain Bacteria; phylum Actinomycetota; class Actinomycetes; order Mycobacteriales; family Mycobacteriaceae; genus Nocardia; species Nocardia colli. The sequence continues at coordinate 996,440 of NZ_VXLC01000004.1, forward strand.
TGCCGCGCCGTTCGGCAAAATTCGCGCCTGGCGTGCAAAGTGCGGCTGTGTCGATGCGCTACGGCGACCGGGGTAACTGCAAGCTGCCAGCAATTTCATCGAAGAGCGTGGTGCGGATCACAGTACGGCGCTCGGGCGGGTTTGCCGGATGCCGAATCAGGCACACCGGACAGCGGTGGTCGATTCGCGCAGAATGCCTTGCCGGGCGGGTTGTCAGGCAACGTCTGCGCAGGTCATCATCAGAATTGCTGTGCCCCAGACAAATTGACGTCTTGCTAGTCGAGATCCCTTTTGCTAGAGCCTATTTCGATTTCTCGAACGTTGCCATGCCGCCGATGTCGTCGCTACCCTGGTGTTGGTTGCCGGCGTTGTCGACCGTTATTCGGCACCGTGGCAACCAGGTTCATCCAGTTCATCTCGATGATTGATGGGACGGTTCGATGAAATCAGGAACCCGCTCGGCTCGATTTGGGATCGCCGCGATCGCCTGCCTCGCAGTAACCGCGGCCGGCGCACCCGCTGCCTTCGCTGCCCCGAACGATCCGTCCGCGCCGATCTGCACGATGAGTTACCCGGTCCCGGTGGAGCCGTTCCAAACTCCGGCGTCCAGCGAGGTGTTCGCGACGTCCGCCAACGGCTCGGTCGATCTGAAAGTCCACACGAATGCGGGCACGGATATCGCCTACGACCAGAAATTCTCGGTCAACTGGGCGAATCTCGACACCGGCCGCAGCGGCGTAGCCGACACCTCCGCCCAGGTGAAGGGCTCGGACAACACCCTGACCGTCACCGGCATCCCCACCAAGCCCGGCCGAATCCTGTTCAACCTGGGCGTGTTCAACCACGGCGAGGGCCAGAACTACACCAACGGCGAATGCAGCGCGGAGTACCAAGTCAGCTGATCTGCCGCAGAAAACGACGAGCGCCCGGCCGATTGCTCGGCCGGGCGCTCGGTGCGGACTCGATCAGTCGGCCTGGATTTCGCTGCGGTCACCGCTCCACAGCGTGTGGTACTTGCCCGGCATATCGATGCGCTCGTAGGTGTGCGCGCCGAAGAAGTCACGCTGGGCCTGGGTGAGGGCGGCGGGCAGACGCTCGGCGCGCAGGCCGTCGTAGTAGGCCAGCGACGAGGCGAAGGCGGGGACCGGGATGCCGAGCTGCACGGCCGCCGCGACCACGCGCCGCCAGCTGTCGATGGCGTTCTCGATGGCTTCCTGGAAGAACGGATCGAGGATCAGGCTCGGCAGTTGCGCGTTGGTGTCGTACGCGTCCTTGATCCGGTTGAGGAAGCGCGCGCGGATGATGCAGCCGCCGCGCCAGATGGTGGCCAGGTCACCGGGGCGCAGGTTCCAGTCGTATTCGGTGCTGGCGGCGGCGATCTGGTCGAAGCCCTGGGCGTAGGCGACCACCTTGGACGCGTACAGCGCGCGCTCGATGTCCTTGGTGAACTGCTCGACATCGGCCGGCTTGTCCGCGAGCTGCCCCGAGGCGAGCCCCACGGCGGCGCGGCGCTGATCGGTGGCGCCGGACAGCGCGCGGGCGAACACGGCCTCGGCGATGCCGGTGACCGGGACGCCGAGATCGAGGGCCGCCTTGACCGTCCAGCGGCCGGTGCCCTTCTGCTCGGCCGCATCCAGGATGACGTCGACCAGCGGCTTGCCGGTCTTGGCGTCGACCTGGTTGAGCACCTCGGCGGTGATCTCGACCAGGTAGCTTTCCAGCTCGCCCTGGTTCCAGCCGGTGAACACGTCGGCGATCTGCTTGGCGTCGTAGCCGACGGCGTCGCGGAGCAGGTGGTAGGCCTCGCCGATGAGCTGCATGTCGGCGTACTCGATGCCGTTGTGCACCATCTTCACGAAGTGGCCCGAGCCGTCCGGCCCGATGTGCGTGCAGCACGGGGTGCCGTCGACCTGCGCGGCGATCGATTCCAGCAGCGGGCCGAGCACCTCGTAGGACTCCTTGGGCCCGCCCGGCATGATGGCCGGGCCGTTCAGCGCGCCCTCCTCGCCGCCGGAGATGCCCGCGCCGACGAAGTGCAGGCCGCGCTCGCTCAGCGACTTCTCCCGGCGGATGGTATCGGTGAACAGCGCGTTGCCGCCGTCGATGATGATGTCGCCCTCGTCCATCGCGGCGGCGAGTTCCTCGATCACCGCGTCGGTCGGGTCGCCGGCCTTGACCATGATCAGCACCCGGCGCGGCTTCTGCAGCGCGCCGACGAATTCCTCGATCGTCTCGGTGCGGACGAAGTCACCCTCGTCGCCGTGCGCCGCGAGCAGCGCGTCGGTCTTGGCGATGCTGCGGTTGTGCAGTGCGACGGTGTGTCCGTGCCGGGCGAAGTTGCGCGCGATATTGCTTCCCATCACCGCGAGGCCGGTGACCCCGATGTGGGCGCGTGCGTTCGATCCCGCCGATGACGTCATGCTGAAAGGCCTTTCACTCGGCGCGGACTTCGCCGCGCTTGTGCCGCAAGAAAACCTGCCGTCCAAACCTACATGGGTAGCTTTCCGTGATTATCGGCCGTTCAGGTGGGTCGCGGTGCACGGGGCTGCGGCAAGGGGACTTGTCATAGGATCATCCGATGCCACTACGTCGCTGGATAGTCGCGTTGACGGTGTTCACGGCGGTCGCCTCGGCGGCCGGATGCGGCGGCGGCGGGGAGTCGTCCGCGGTGCCGGTGCAGGTCGGCGTGCTGGTCATCACGATGTTCGACCCGGAGGTCGAGCCGTGGTTGCAGCGCGAATCGCTGCCGATCACCGTGGACGTGCCCACCTCCTACAAGCCGGTGCACTGCAACGACGACGGACTGTGTGTCGCGGAGACCGGGCAGGGCAAGGCCAATGCCGCGGCCACCATGATGGCCGTGCTGGACAGCCCGAAACTCGACTTCACCAACGCGCACTTCCTCACCGTCGGCACCGCGGGCGCGCCGCCGGACCAGGCCACCCTGGGCTCCGCGACCTGGGCCCGCTGGGTCGTCGACTTCGACCTCGGCAACCACCTGATCCCGGCCGAAGCGCCGGGCCTGCCGTACGGCTACCGCCCCGTCGAGAACTACAACACCGCCGCCTACCGCCTGAACGATCAGCTGATCGATACCGCCTTCGGCCTCACCGAGCACGCCACCCTCGCCGACAGCCCCGAGGCCGCCGCCGAACGCGTCCAGTTCGGTCAGGGCGACCGCAAGCCGTCGGTGACCAAGTGCGACACCATGACCGGTGACGACTGGTTCTCCGGCAAGGAACTCTCCGACACCGCGCGCTACATCATGGGCGTGCGCACCAACGGCCAGGGCACCTACTGCACCACGCAGATGGAGGACAACGCCACCGCCGCCGTCCTCGACCGGCACGGCTATCTCAACCGCTACCTGGCCTTGCGCACGGTGAGCAATTTCGATCAGCCGTACCCGGGGCAGAGTGTGCTCGACCACCTCGAGCAGCACTCCGCGGGCTTCCGGCTGTCCCTCGACAACGGGTACACCGTGGGCCGCACGGTCGTCGACTACTTCCTGAAGAACCGGTACCAGCCGGCACGCTGAGCAGGCAGGCCGGTTCCTATTCGTCCCGGTCGTAGTCGGCGATGCCGCGCTTCCAGTACCCGGCGATCAGATAGTCCTTCGGATCGATGCCGAGATCGCTGCGCACCCAGCGGCGCAGCGGCTTCAGCACGCCCGACTCGCCGGCCAGCCAGACGTAAGTCCGTTCTCCGGCAGGCACTTCGAGGGCGCGCAGCGTCTTCTCGAAGGCGTCGCCGGTGCCGGGCGCGGCGTTGCCGCGATGCACCCAGTGCACCTCTAAGCCGGCGGGCGCGTCCAGGGGGATCTCCTCCTCCGGACCGCCCACCTCGATGACGGCCCACCCGGCGGACTCGCGGGGCAGCCATTCCAGCCAGCGCGCGATGGCCGGCAGCGCGGTGATGTCGCCGGCGAGCAGATACCGGTCGTAGGTCTTCGGCACCACCACGCCGCCGGGCGGACCGGCGATGTGCATCGGGGTACCCGGGGTGGCGGCCAGCGCCCAATCCGAGGCGAGACCGCCCGGATGCACGGCGAAGTCGATATCCAGTTCCCGGTCCTCGGCACTGAAGCGCCGCACGGTGTACTCCCGCGACACCGGACGCGGCTTGCCCCACTCCAGGGAGAGCCCGTCCTTCTGCGGCAGCCGCAGCACGCCCTCCTCGTCCGGAAAGACCAGTCGCACATGCTCATCCGGCACGTAGCTGTGGAATTCGGCGAGATCCGGGCCGCCGAAGGTGATGCGGATCAGGCCCGCGCCCACCTGCTCGGCGCGCACCACCTCTACCGCGCACAGGCCGATCGGGTATCCGACCTTGGTTCCGTGCGACCCCGCAAGCGCCTCGGCGATGTGATCGGCATAGCCGGCACGATCCATCAGGAGTTCTCCTTTCCCAACAGCGGCGCGGCGGCGACGGCCGTCAATCCGCCCAATACCAGTACGGACAGCCCGTAGACCACGAGAGCGGTTCCGGGCGTGAAGAATTGGCCGACCAGACCGGCCGCCATCGAGCCGACCGCGGTCCCGGTCACCGACTGCACCATGAGCAGGCCGGAGAGCCGGCCACGCAGCTCCTCCGGGGCCGCCTGCTGCAGGATGGTGTAGCGCAACACGATGTTCAGCGCCCGCGCCAGACCGAACCCGGCCAGGCCGAGGAAGACCGGCGCGGCATGCGGCCAGAGACCGGCGACGATCACGCCGAGCGGCATGACCGCCATCGAGATCAGCAGCGCCCGGCCGGGTCGCGTGCTGCGACCGATCCAGCCGCTGGTCAGCGAACCCAGCACCGCGCCGACACCCGGTGCGGCATAGAGCAGGCCGAGAGTTGTGGTCCCGACGCCGAGTTCGTCGTTCGCCAGCGCGGGCAGCAGCACCAGCGGACCACTCACCAGCATGGCGATCATGCCGGTCAACAGCGTGACCCGGATGACCTGGTGCCTGGCGGCGAATTTGATGCCGATGGCGAGTTCGCGCAGTGGATGCGCGACCTCCCGCTGCGGCGGTGGCTGCGGTCCGATGGATCGGATCAGCCCCACGGTGGCGACGGTCGCGGCCGCGCAGAGGAAGAAGGCCAGCCCGACACCGCTTTTCGCGATCAGCAGGCCGGCCAGCGCCGGGGTGATCATGGTGCCCAGATCGGTGGTGAGCGAGGTGAGCGCGCCCGCGGCGGCCACCTTCTCCCGACCGACGAGCTTGGGGATCACCGACATGAGCGCCGATCCGCTGACACCGCCGGCCAGGCCGTCCACCACGCCTGCGGCGTAGATGACAGCCAGGAACGGATCCGGCAGCAGCGCGTTCAACCCGAGCGCGAGGAAGCCGAAACCGGCTGCGGTACGCGACCATTGAATAACATCGCGCCGGTCGTACCGGTCCGCGATCACCCCGCCCGCCAAGCTTCCGGCGAACAGAGCGACCGCGGTGACCGCGGTGACGCCGGCGACGTGCAGTGACGATCCGGTGGCTTGATAGACCTGCACCGGCAGCGCCACCATGAGCAGGCCGATGCCGAGCACCGAGATCAGCCGGGCCGCAAAGGCATTGCGGAACTCCCGGCTGGCCCGCAGTGGCGAGGTGTCGATCAATAAGCCACCGAAGGATGTCACTTGAAGCGCTCCGCCAACAGGTCGAGGGTGGCCATGGCGCTGCGGTAATCCGGACGCTGGCTGGTCGCCGGCAGCTCGTAGAGCTGGCCGTTCTGGAACGCGGGCAGCTTGGCCAGCAGCGGGTCTTCCTTCAGCTGGGCGATGTTGCGGCCGCCGTCGAGCGTGATCACGAACAGCACCGGGGCGTCGACGACCGTGCTCAGCAGCTCGGGGCTGAAGCTCACCCAGTCACCGGCTGCAGGCCGGGCCGGGTTGCCCGCCTTCGCCTCGACCTTGTCGTCCATCTTGATGCCGACCGAGGTCAGCAGTCCGGCCAGCGAGGTGTTGGGGGCGATCAGGGTGGGCTTGCCGTCCTTACGCGACTGCAGCACCGCGGCCTCGCCCTGCGGCAGCTTGATCCCGGCCTTCACCTTCGCGACCTTGTCGTTGTAGGCGCTGATCAGGCTGTCCACCTTCGCCGAGCGGTTCACGATGTCGGCCACCGCCTTCAACTGGTCCTGCCAGTCGGTGGCGTTGGACGGCACCAGCGCGGTGGGTGCGATGGCGGTGAGCTTGTCGTAGTTGTCGATCGACTGCTGGCCCGGGTAGCCGGGGCCGCCGCCGATGATCAGGTCCGGCTGCTGCGCGGCGATGAACTCCAGGTTCATGTTGTCGCCGGAGGGGACCGCCACGGTGCCCTGCTGCTTGGCCTCCGCGGCCCAGGTCGCGGGGAACTCACCGGGCTTCAGCGTGACGCCCAGCATGCGCGGATCCGCGGCCTTCACCTTGGCGCCCAGATCGAAGAGGTATCCGGAGAGCACGCCGTTGACCACCACGATGCGCTGCGGATCGGCGGGCACGGTGACCGCGCCCTTGGCGGTCTGCACCTCCCTGGTGCCGGACTTGCTCGAATCGTCCGTTGCGGAGCTATTGCAGCCCGCCACCAGCGCGACGAGCGCGAGGATCAGCAGCGCGACGGCGGCACGCAGGCGGGCCGTCTTTCGGTACAGCGACATGGAGGGGTGTTCTTTCTGGTTAGGGGAGGGGGTCATGGGTGGATCACCGGATCCACGTCGAGCAGCGCCGCGATCTCGGTCCAGCCCTTCGGGGACACGATGTCGAAGTGCGAGTAGGGGAGTCGGCGGACGGTGAGTTGCGCGTCCAGCGCATGCCAGCCGGTCCGCTGAGCCTCGGCGCGTCCGGGGTCGGCGCCGTCGTCGGCGGAGTACAGCGCGATCGGGCCGCGATAGTCCGCTGCGGTCGAGCGGGTGACCATGCCGAGCAGCGTGGCCGCGGCGGTACGGATCGCCGCCGCGAGTTCCGGTGCGTCACTGGGCAGTTCGGGGAGCAGGCGATCCAGATCGGCGGGATCGGCGAGTGCCCGTTCGGCCTGATCGACGAGGTTGGCCAGCGGATGCGAATCCACCATGCCCACATAGGCGATGGACTCGCCCTCGGCGATCATCAGCGCGGCCAGGGCGTGCACGATGGTGCCGCCGAGCGAATACCCGAGCAGGTGGTACGGGCCGCGCGGCTGGATGCCACGGATGGTGGCCAGGTAGTGCCGGGCCAGCTCGTCGAGCGTCTCGGCCTGGAAACCGGTGCCGCTCAGCGTCGGCAGTTGCAGGCCGATGATCGGCCGGTCGGCGCGCAGCAGGCGGGCCAGCGGACCGAACTGCCATGCGGTGCCGCCCACCGGATGCACACAGAACAGCGGTGCGCCGGAACCGTTGGCACGCAGCGGCAGCACATGATCGAGGCGGCTGCCCAGCATAGCCAGCCCCTCCTCGGTCGCGCCCTCGACGGCGGTGTCGGCCTGGGCGATCCGTGCCGCCAGTGCGCGTGCGGTGGGGGCGGCGAAGACATCGTCGAGCACGACCGCCAGTCCCGCGCGGCGCAGCCGGCCGACCAGCCGGACCGCGGTGAGCGAATGCCCGCCGGTGGCGAAGAAGTCGTCATCCAGGTCGAGTTCGGCGGCGGACAGCGCCGCTGCCATGGCCGCACGTACCGCTTCCGCTGTGTCGGCATCCGCGAATTCTGTTGCCGCACCGGTGATCACCACCCGCGCAGGTTCGGCCGGGGTCGCCGGCTCGGCCGGTGCGGGCAGCGCCTTGCGGTCGATCTTCTCGCTGGTCGTGCGCGGGATCTCGGCGAGCACCACGAACGCGGCGGGAATCATGTGCGCGGGCAGGGCCGTTCGCACCGAATCCCGCACGGCCTCGGTGTCGAGGTCGACGCCGGAGCGTGCGATGAGATAGGCGACCAGGCGCTGATCGCCCGGTGTGTCCTCGCGCAGCAGCACCACCGCCTGGGCGACGCCCGCGCAACCCAGCAGGGCGGCCTCGATATCGCCGAGTTCGATGCGCTGGCCGCGCAGCTTGATCTGGCTGTCGCCGCGGCCCACGTACTCCAGTTCCCCGTTGGGGTTCCATTTCACCAGATCGCCTGTGCGATACATTCTTTCGCCGCTGCCGTGCGGATCGGCGACGAACGACGCGGCGGTCAGGTCCGGGCGGGCGAAGTAGCCGCGGGCCAGCTGCACACCGGTCAGATACAGGTCGCCGATGGCGCCGGCGGTCACCGGGAGCAGCCGTTCGTCGAGCACCCGGACGCCGGCCCGGCTGGCCGGGCGGCCGATGGGCACCGACACCTGATCCAGACCGGTGGCCTCGTGATAGGTGATGCACACCGCGGCCTCGGTCGGACCGTACAGGTTGTCCACCTGGGCGCCGGTCAGGGCGGAGATGCGGTGCGCGGTGGCCGGGGGCAGGGCCTCGCCGCCGGTGAAAACGCAACGCAGATCGGTGTATCCGGTCAGGTCCGCCTCCTCACCGAGCACGGTGAGCATGGAGGTGGTCATCTGCAGCGCGGTGACCCGTTCGGCGCGCATGAGCTGCGCCTGGTAGTACGGGTCGCGGTGCCCGTTCGGCCGGGTCAGCACGATCCGCGCGCCGACGTGCAGCGGCAGGAACAGCTCCAGCAGGGAGGCGTCGAAGGTCGGCGGAGTGCGGTACAGGACCGTGTCGCCGCGGCCGAAACCGTGCCGGCGCTGCAACCATTCGAAGGTGTTCACGATCGCCTCGTGCGCCACGGCGACGCCCTTGGGCACGCCGGTGGATCCGGAGGTGAACAGCAGGTAGGCAGTGTTCACCGGGCGCAGCGGCGCGATCCGCTCGGCATCGGTGACCGGGGTGTCGGCGAAGGCCGCGGTGTCCAGGTCGTCGAGGGTACCGAGAACCAGTGCGGGAGCGGCGGTGTCGAGGATCTGCTGGATGCGCTGCGCGGGCTGTTCGGGATCGATCGGCAGGTAGACGCCGCCGGCGCGGACGATCGCATGCGCCGCGATCACCGCGTCGGGCGTACGGGGCATGGTCACCGCCACCACGGTCTCGGTGCCGATGCCGCGCGAGATCAGCCAGCGGGCAAGGCGATTGGCGGTGGCCTCGAACTCGCCGAAGCTGATGGTCGCTCCCTCGAAGGTGACCGCCGGGGCCTCGGGATCGACCGCCGTACCCCAGTCCGCGAGGGTGGCGCCGTGGGTCTCGCGCTGCGTGGTCGCGGCCAGCACCGCCGCGACCGTGGCCGCGGGCGTCGCGGTCAGGGCGGTGAGCACCGTGCCCAGCCGCTCGGCCAGCCGGGTGGCCGTGGACTCCGGTACTGCCGCCGGATCATGGTGCAGCAGTAGGTCGAAGCGATCGCCGGGCCTCGCGGTCACCGTGACCGGGAAGTGGGTGAGGCTGTGCACCGCGACGTCGGCGACCCGCAACTCGTGCGAATCCGGCTGGCGCAGGCCGGATTTCGGGAAGTTCTCGAAGACGACGAGGGAGTCGAACAGCCGGCCGAGTCCGGCCGCCCGTTCGACGGTGGCCAGGCCGAGGTAGCCGTGTTCCTGCATCTCGAACGCGCCGCGCTGGAAGTCCACCAGCTGATCGAACAGCGATCGGCTCGAATCCAGCCGCAGCCGAAGCGGAATCGTATTGCTGAACAGGCCGACGGTCTGCTCCACGCCGGGCAGATCCGCCGGGCGTCCGGAGATGACCGTGCCGAACACCACGTCGGCGCGGCCGAGATGATCGGCCAGTACCAGCGCCCACGCACCCTGCATGAGCGTGCTCATGGTCAGGCCGTGCTCGCGCCCGAGTCGTTCCAGTTCGGTCGCGGTGTTGTCCGGCAAGGGGATTCGCAGCAGTTGCGCGGGGGAGTGCGGTCCGGCGACGCCGACCAGCGTCGGTGCGGACGCGCCCCGCAGGTACTCGCTCCATCGGGCGATCGCGGCATCGGTGTCCTGGGCGATCAGCCAAGCCAGGTAATCCCCGTAATAGCCAGGGACAGCGAGGTTTTCGCCGTCGCCGTGGTACAGCGTGAGCGTCTCCCGCAGGATGATCGGCACCGACCAGCCATCGGCCAGCAGATGATGCGCGGTGAGAATCAGGCGCTGCGCGGTGTCGCTCAACCGGATCAGCAGCACGCGCAGCAGCGGCGGTTCGGCGATGTCGAACGGATCGCTGCCCGCTTGCCTGCCCAGTTCCGCCGCCGCACGCTCGGCTTCCTCGGCCGAAAGCCCGCGCAGATCTTCGACGCGCCACAGCATTCGGCGCTCGCCGGGGATTACCTGGACGGGCTGGTCGAACTCCTCGTAGCAGAAGGCCGCGCCCAGATTGGGATGCCGGTCCAGCGTCCGTTCGAAGGCCTGCGCGAGCCGATCCGGATCGACCGCGCCGTCCAGGTCGAAGCGCGCCGTCATGGTGTATACATCGGCGTCCCCGTCCCGCAGCGCGTGGAAGAGCAGCCCCTCCTGGAGCGGGGACAGCGGCAGCACATCGTCGATCGTCCCGTAGCGGGCCGTCAGCTCGCCGATGCTCTGCTGCGGCAACGCGATAACGTGCGCCGCCGGCCGCGTCGGGGCGGCCTCGGGCGCCGTTTTCCCGGCACCGAGCACCGTGGCCGAGGCGGCGAGCTCGGCCAGCGGCCGCCGGGTGAGCAGCTGCTGCGGCGACAGCACGAGCCCTCGCTCGCGCAACCGGCTACTGACGCTGATCGCGGTGATGCTGTCGCCGCCGGCCCCGAAGAAGTCGTCGTCGACGCTCACCGCGTCATACCCGAGCGCGGTCGCCACCACCTCGCACATCGCCGATTCGGCCGGGGTGGCGGGCAGCCGTCCGGCCACCTCCGCGGCAGGCTCCGGCAACGCCGCGCGATCGACCTTGCCGTTCACGGTGTGCGGCAGTACGTCGACCATCACCAACCGCGACGGCACCATATGGTCGGGCACCAGATCCGCCAGCCGCGACCGCAAATGCACCGAATTCGGCACGGCCCCACAGGGTACGACGTATCCGACCAGCGTCGGCCGGCCCGAGATCTCCCGGATATCGGCCGCTGCCGCCCGCACCTCCGGCAGGCTGCCGAGCGCGGCCTCGACCTCGCCCAACTCGACTCGATGCCCGCGAATCTTGACCTGATTGTCGCTACGTCCGACGTACTCGTAGCCCCGCCCCGGGACCCACCGCGCCCGGTCACCGGTGCGGTACATCCGCGCGCCCGCGGGTCCGTACGGATCGGCCACGAACCGATCCGCGGTGGCCTCCGGCCGCCCGAGATAGCCCCGTGCCACCTGCGGCCCGGCCAGATACAGCTCGCCGACCTGATTGTCGGCGACGGCATGTAAAGCGTTGTCCAGCAGATAGATCCGTGCTCCCGGCAGCGGCAGCCCGATGCGCGGGCGCGCGTCCTGCACCGGGGCGCAGAGCGCGTCCACCGTGGCCTCGGTCGGCCCGTACAGGTTGATCGCCGGGATCCCCGCATGCTGAATCGCCTGCCAGAGATCGGGTGGGCAGGCCTCGCCGCCCAGCGCCAGCAGTGCGATGTCGGTCAGCCCGTGCTCCAGCAGGGCGGCGGCGAAGGTCGGCGTACCGTCGGCGACGTCGATCCCGTCCCGGGCGAACGCCTCGACCAGTGCGCGGGGGTCACGACGAATATCGCTGTCGTACACATGGATTCGGTGGCCGTCGAGAAGCCAGAGCAGCGGATCGATGGCGGCGTCGAAGGCGAAGGAGGTGGTGTGCGCGATGTGCAGTGGCCGGCCGGCGCGCGCGGCCGTGTCGGCGTACATCCCGGCACGGTGGGCAGCCAAGAGGTGCGCCAGCGCGCGGTGTTCCACGAGCACGCCCTTCGGGCGGCCGGTCGAGCCCGAGGTATAGATCAGATATGCGCCGTTGCCCGGGAGTGGCTGCGGCTCAACTGGATCCGCCGAGTCCGCGCCCTCCGCCGGCCCGGCGTGCCACACCCGGGCCGGAATGATCGGCGGCAGCGCGTCTTCCACGGCGGAGGACGGTCCGTCGTGGTCGGACCGCAAATCGGCGGCCAGCAGATCGGAGCTGAGCACCACTGTCGGTGCGGCATCGGCGATTACGGCGCGCAGCCGCGAGGCCGGATGTTCCGGGTCCAGCGGGAGATGGACGCCGCCGGCCCGCCAAACGGCGAACAACGCCACCACCAGATCGGCCGAGCGGGGCAGTGCCACACCGACGATCGCTTCCGGGCCGACGCCGTGCGCACGCAGGAATCGAGCGAGCGTGTCGACCCGATGGCCGAACTCGGCTGCGGTCCACTGTCCTTCGGCCGTTGCGAGGACGACGGCGTCGGGTTGCTCGGCCACCAGTCTCGTCAACGCATCCGGCACCAGTTCGACCGCAGCGGTTGTGGTGGGGCCGAAACGGCTGTCCAGCAGGCGGCTTCGGGTTTCTCGGTCGATGAGCTCGAGTGCGCCCACCGCCGGCTTGTCGCTGCCGGTGAACGCGACGATCGCGCGAGCCAGGCCGTTGATTCGCTGCTGGACTGTCTCGGGGTCGTTGCTGCGGGCATCGGGTTCGAAGCCGAGCAGGAGGGTGCCGTCGGGGAGCGGGGTCACCGTGAGGCCGAGGTCTTCGGGCGGGCCGCCCGCGATATTGCGCAGGACGCCGCGGGAGCCGTCGAAGTCCAAGGCGAAGTCGAAGAGCTTGAGGTTGATGCCGACGCCGTGCAGGAGTTCACCGGCGTTGTAGCCGTGGAAGTCCCGGGCCAGGTCGTCACCGCTGTAGCGCTGGTGCGCGCGGACCTCGCGCAGGGCTTCGGCCACCCGGGGGCCGAGTTCGCTCAACCGGTCGGCGGCGTGCACGCGCAGGCGCAGCGGGAGGATGTTGACGGCCATCGCCGGGGTGGTCAGGGCCGCTCGGCCGACGCGGCCCATGAGCAGCATGGACAGCACCACGTCGGAGGTGCCGAGTTGGCGGTTGAGGAAGGCGGCGTAGGCGGCGACCAGTACATCGGCCCAGGTGATGCCGTAGTTGTCGGCGCATTCGCGCAGGCAGGCAAGGGTTTCGGCGGACAGCGCCGTTTCCGCGCGGAGGGTGCGTTCGACCGCCCCGCCCACATGTTGTCCGCGGCCGTCCATGTCGGGCCAGGGGGTCAGCTGCTCGCGCCAGAACCGGCGGTCCTGTTGGAACTGCTCGCTCGCGCGGTACTCCTGCTCCTCCGCGACCAGGGTCGCGATGGTGCCGAAAGTCTGCTTGGGCGTGGGCTTTCCACGGCGCAGCGCGGTGTAGTGGGCGGCGACCTTCCGGGAGAGCATGGCCGCGCTGTAGCCGTCGACGATCAGATGGTGGTACAGCTGCACGCACCACACGTCGCAGTCCGTGACGCGGATCAGCGTGTAGTTGTAGAGCTGCCGGTCCACCATGACGCGGCAGTCCTCGGCGGCGCGCTGCCGCTCCAGCGCCACGGCCTCGTTGGCCAGCGCGAACGGTTCGGCGGCCAGGCGTAAGTCGATGACCGGCCGCAGGACGGCTGCGGCCTCGGTGACGAATTGCCGTGGGCCGTCGGCGGTCTCGCGGAACCGCAGCCGCATGTTCTCGGCTTCGGCGACGGTGCGGCGGATGGCCTCGGCGAGCAGTTCCACGTCGACGGGTTTCGCGCCAGAGATCTCGAGTACCTCGCCGACCAGGTAGCGGCCGGATTCCGGGTCGAAGCGCTGGGCGTTCCAGATGCCCAGCTGCGGTCCGGTGAGCGGTAGTCCTCGGTGACCGTCGTTCGACTCGTCCCGGTCCTCCGGTCCCACGAAAGCTCCCTTCATCAGCATTGTTCGCGCGCCTCGTCCCTCGGTCTGCCCGGGCTCGGGCAGCGTCCGGCCGTACCGGCGCAAGGAAGGTTAGCCTAACATTAATTTCAGACGGAAATCATGACCCGGGTCACCTGTCCGGCTGCTCCCCGGCGCCGGATCACTCCGTGGCGGCCGCGTTTTCGGCGAGCGGAATCACCAGTGGCGCACCGGTTTCCGGGTCCTCGATGATCCGGCAGCCGAGCGCGAAGACCTCGCGCACCAGCTCGGCGGTCGCGATCTCGCGCGGCGCACCGGCGGCGATCACCTGGCCGTCGCGCATGGCGATGAGGTGATCGGCGTAGCGGAAGGCGTGGTTCAGGTCGTGCAGGACGGCGACCACGGTCCGGCCGGATTCCCGGTTCAGCGAGCGGCACAGGTCCAGCAGTTGGATCTGATGCGCGATGTCCAGGTAGGTGGTCGGCTCGTCGAGCAGAATGATCGGCGTCTCCTGTGCCAGCACCATGGCGATCCAGACGCGTTGGCGCTGGCCGCCGGACAACTCGTCCACCGAGCGGGCGGACAGATCGGTGACGCCGGTGGCCGCCATCGCCGCGGTGACCGCTGCCTCGTCCGCCTGCGACCACTGCCGGAGCAGGGTCTGGTGCGGATATCGGCCGCGTGCAACCAGATCCGCGACCCGGATGCCGTCCGGCGCGGTGGACGACTGGGGGAGCAGGCCGATGCGGCGGGCCACCTCCTTGGCCGGATAGGCGGTGATGGCTTTGCCGTCGAGCAGGACTGCGCCGTCCTCCGGGGTGAGCAGCCGGGCCAGCGCGCGCAGCAGGGTGGATTTCCCGCAGGCGTTGGGGCCGATGATCACCGTGAAGGCGCCGTCCGGGATATCCACCGAGAGCTGGTCGCTGATGATCCGGCCGCGATAGCCGAGGCGCACCTGGTCGGCTCGCAATCGGACCTGGTCCTTTGGCGCACTGTGGCCGTTCGTCTGCGCCGGCGCGCGATCCGCGGCCATTTCGATTCCGGCGCTGTGTTTCTCGTTCATGGTCGTTTCCCCTAGTTCCGTCGCGCCTCGGCGACCAGCACATACGCCAGATACAACCCGCCCACCGAGACGGTGACGACGCCGACCGGAAGTGCGGTGGGCGCGAACAGCCGTTGCGCGATCCAGTCGCAGGTCACCAGCAGCAGCGCACCCATGGCAGCGGCCGGGGCCAAGGCGGTGGACGCGGTGCGCGCCAGGCGGCGGCCCAATTGCGGTGCGGCCAAGGCCAGGAAGGCGATAGGCCCGGCGATGGCCGTGGCGACGGAGCAGAACGCGACGCTCAGCACGATCAGCAGCAGGCGGTCACGTCCGACCCGGACGCCGAACGACTGGGCCAGATCGTCACCCAATTCCAGGATGCGCAAGCGGGGCGCGGCGGCGACCGCGGCCACGGCCAGCACCGCCAGCAGGATGAGCGCCGGCCCGATCTGCGCCGAGTTGGCCCCGCCCAGCGAGCCGGCGCCCCAGGCGGCCGCCGACATGGCGGCGGTGAGATCCGCGCGCAGAATGAGCCAGGTATTGACCGAGGCCAGCATCGCGCTGACGCCGATACCCACGATGATGAGCCGGAAGCCGGTGACGTTGTGCCGGAAGGCCAGCAGCTGAATGGCCAGGGCCGCAGCCAATCCGCCGAGGAACGCGCCCGCCGAGGTCTCGAATCCGCCGCCGCCCAGCACCAGCATGACGATGAGCGCGCCGGTGTAAGCGCCGGTGTTGAAGCCGATGAGGTCCGGGCTGCCGAGTGGATTGCGGGTCACCGATTGCAGGATCGCGCCGCTCACCCCGAGCGCCGCACCCAATACCAGCGCGAGCACCACGCGGGGAAATCGCCACTCCCACACCACGAGCCGGTCGAAACGCTGATCCCCGACGAACAGCGCCCGCAGCACCCGATCCGGTGGAATCGGGTAATCGCCGGTGCCGAGCGACAATACGGCCACGACCAGGGCCGCGACGACCAGGACCGCGCACACCACCACGGTGCGAACACTCACCCGCGCGGCGAGGCGGCGGGTCCGGACCACCAGCACCGAGTGGCCGAAATCGATCGCGGTCACTGCGCACCCACCCGGGGTCGCCGCGCCAGCCAGATCAGGATGGGTGCGCCGAGGAAGGCGGTGACCAATCCTGCCGCGACTTCATCGGGCCGAATGATGATGCGTCCCAGCATATCCGCGCCAAGCACCAGAATCGGCGCGAGCAGCATGGAGTAGGCGACGATCCAGCGCTGGTCGGGTCCGACGATCCAGCGTGCGATGTGCGGCACTGCCAAGCCGACGAAGGTGATCGGCCCCACCGCGGCGGTCGCGGTGCCGCACAACAGGGTGAGCGCGGTGACGGTGAGCAGCCGGGTCCGCCCGACGTGCACGCCGAGGGCGTGGGCGAGGTCGTCACCGAGCGCGACGGCGTTGAGCGAGCGCGCGGCGATCACCGCCGCCACCAGGCCCACGAGAATGAACGGCGCGGCGCCGGCGATGACGTCGTGACCGCGCCCGGTCAACGATCCGGCATCCCAGTTCCGCATCTGGTCGAAGGCCTTGGGGTTCAGCAGAATCAGACCTTTGGTGAGTCCGGAGAGCACGGCCGTGATGGCGACTCCGGCCAGCGTCAGCCGGACCGGATCCGTCCCCTGCCTGCCCGCGGTGCCCAGCCGATACACCACGACCGACGCCAGTGCGGCGCCGATGAACCCGAACCACACGTACGAGGTGATCTCGGTGACGCCCAGGAACGAGACCGCCATCGCGATGACGAACGCCGCTCCGGCATTGATGCCGAGCAGTCCCGGATCGGCCAGCGGATTGCGCGTCAGCCCCTGCATGAGGCAGCCGGCCACGCCCAGTGCGATTCCGGCGAGCAGTCCGAGCAGCGTGCGCGGTACCCGATACTCGGTGATGACCAGCGCGTCCGCCGACCCGTCGGAACCCCACAGCGCATCCCACACCTGCCCGGCCGGGATCGCCTTGGTGCCGATCATGAGGCTGAGCAAGCAGGCGGCTACCAGTACGGCAGCCGCCAGCAGCCACCCCGGCCAGCGCCTGGCCCGTGCGCGCGTACCTTCCATCTGGTAATTTCTCCACGATTCCGAGCGGTGACAGGCGAAGTAATATTTAGGTTTGCCTACCCTAGCGTGTCGTCTCGGTCGGTAGTAATCGCGAGAACCAGAATCGGCAGATCCGGCGGGGTCAGGTCGCGGATGCCTGCGCGGTGAGTGCGGCGCGCAGGGAGCGGCGGCTGATCTTGCCGACGCTGGTTTCCGGGAAGCTGTCGACGACCTCGAGCAGGTCGGGGATCTTCCAGGTCGCCACGCCGCGTTCGCGGACGAACTGGCGGATCTGGCCGAGTGCCGGCGGGGTGGCCGGGTCGGCGGCCAGCACGAATACGCAGCTGCGCTCGCCGAGCCGCTCGTCCGGCACCGAGACGACGATCGCGTCGCGAATCAGCGGGTGGTCCAGCAGGTGCGCTTCGATCTCCTCGGCGGAGATCTTCTCGCCGCCGCGGTTGACCCGGTCGCCGAGCCTGCCCTTGACCACCAGGTTGCCGTCCGGGCGCAGGTTCACCACATCGCCGGTGCGGTACCAGCCGTCCGCGGTGAACGAGGACGCGTTGGCCTCGGGGTTGCGGTAGTACCCGCGAATTGTGTACGGCCCCTTGGTGATCAGCAGGCCGTCGGTGCCGGGCGGGACGTGGTTGCCCTGCTCGTCGACCACCGCGACCTGATCGTGCGGGGACATCGGGCGACCCTGGGTGGCCAGCACCACCTCTTCCGGATCGTCGAGCCGGGTGTAGCAGACCAAGCCCTCGGCCATGCCGAACACCTGCTGCAACGTCGCGCCGAGCGCGGGACGGATGCGGCGGGCCAGCTCGTCCGGGCAGCGGGCGCCGCCGACGAGCAGCACCTTCAGGCTCGAAATGTCGTACTTGGTACTTGCTTCCGCGCGTTCGACCCACAGCCGGGCCAGCGGCGGGACCAGTCCGGTGATGGTGACGCCGAACCGTTCGATCGCGCCGAACGCGGTGGTGGGGGAGGGGTCGATGGCCATCGCCACCGTGCCGCCGGCGACCAGCGCGCCCAGAATGCCCGGCGAGCTCATCGGGAAGTTGTGTGCGACCGGCAAAGCCGCGAGGTAGACGCTGGTGCTGTCGAGTTCGCACAGCTCGGCGCTGCGGCGCACGCTGTAGAGGTAGTCGTCGTGGGTGCGCGGGATCAGCTTCGGCGTCCCGGTGCTGCCGCCGGACAGTTGCAGGAACGCGACGTCGGCGGCGTCCACCTGCGGCAGCTCGCGTGGTTCGGCGCGCAGGTCGTCGAGGGCGTGCGTGCCGCCGGGCAGCGCGGCGCCCTGCCGGTCCGGGACGATTATCAGGTGCCGCAGCGCGGCGGAGTTGTCCCGCAGGATCGCGGAAAGGGTTGCGTGGTTGAACTTCTGGTGGTGATGGCAGGTGACGATCGCCACCGCGCCGCTGGCCTGCGCGATCGGGATCAGCTCGGACTGGCGGTGCGCGGGCAGGCAGAAGACCGGCAGCGCGCCCGCGTAGAAGAGCCCGAAGATCACCTCGACGAACTCGGCGATGTTGGGCAGCTGGACCAGCACTCGATCGCCCGGCTGCACGCCGAGGTTCAGGAACCCGGCCGCGAGTGAACTGGCGCGCGTCTCCAGTTGCGCGTAGGTCCACCGATTCCGGTCGTCTAACACGGCAATCGCGTCCGGCGTCGCCGCCGCGCGGGCGCTGAGCATGCCGGGGAAGGTCTCGCCGGTCCAGTACCCCAATGCGCGATACTGCTCGACTTCCGTTGCGGGCCAAGGGGTTAGGTCGGATTGAGACGGCACTGGCGAACTCCTTCAGCCGAAACGTCGTTGATTTACTTCTATCGAGAATTAAGGTTAGGCTAAGCACATGTCTCGGGAGAGTAAAGTCGAAGGTGGTGTGATCGTCACCGGTGCGGCCCGCGGTATCGGCCGCGCGGCGGCGCAGATGTTCGCGGCCAGATCGGCGGCGCCGGTGGTGCTGTGGGACCAGGATCCCGCGGTGCACGACGTGGCCACCGAGATCGGCTCGACCCGAGGCGAGAGCATCACCCACGCGCAACAGGTCGATGTGACCGATGCCGATTCGGTGGACAAGGCGTTCGCCGCGGCCGCCGAACGGGTCGGCCCGATCGCATCCGTCGTGCACGCGGCGGGCATCCTGGAAACCGGTTCGGTGGCGGAATTGACTGCCGCGCAATGGGATCGGTGCTTGGCGGTGAACGCCACCGGGACCATGAACGTCACCCGGCGGGCCGCCGCCGTGCTCGCCGCGAACGGTGGCGGCTCGATCGTGGTCGTCACCTCGAACGCCGCGGGCACCCCGCGGGTCGGCATGGCCGCCTACGGCGCGTCCAAGGCCGCGGCCCGCGCGTTCGCGATGGCGCTCGGCCTGGAGGTGGCCGCGTCCGGCGTCCGGGTGAACATGGTGTCCCCGGGATCCACCGACACACCGATGTTGCGCGGCATGTGGGCCGAGGACGCGGCCGAATTGTCCGAGTCTGCCCGCGATCACGTGCTGGCCGGCGACCCCGCCAACTTCCGCCTCGGCATCCCGCTGCGCCGGGTGGCCCAGCCCGAAGACGTCGCCGAGAGCATCTACTTCCTGACTTCCCCGCGTGCCCGCCACATCACCATGCATGACCTGCGGGTCGATGGCGGCGCCACGTTCGACGCCTGACACTGTCCGACATCACTGAACAGGAGAAGACTGTTGGCTATCCCGCCGATAGCACCGTATTCGATACCGGGACGCGACGACATCGTGGCGAACCAGGTGCCGTGGTCGCTGGATCCGTCGCGCTCGGCGCTGCTGATCCACGACATGCAGCGGTACTTCATCGACGCGTATCAGCTGGACCAGGAACCGATCTCGTCGGTCATCGCGAACATCCGGCGGCTGCGTGAATGGTGCAACGCGGCCGGCGTTCCGGTGATCTACACGATGCAGCCCGGCGATCAACATCCCTCGCGCCGCGGCATTCTCGCGGATTTCTGGGGTAGCGGGTTGACCACGGGTCCGTCCACCGACGTGGTCGCCGACCTGAAGCCCGGTCCGGCCGACATCCAGGTGACCAAGTGGCGCTACTCGGCGTTCCAGCGGACCGACCTGCGCGAATTGCTGAACCACTACAACCGCGACCAGCTCGTCGTCACTGGCGTGTACGCGCACATGGGCTGCATGCTCAGCGCCGCGGACGCGTTCATGAACGACATCAAGCCGTTCGTGGTGCTGGACGCGACCGCCGACTTCGGCCGGGACGAACACCTGATGGCCATGAACTACGTGGCCCGCCGCTGCGGCGCGGTGACGACGACCGACGCGCTGGAATTCGCGCTGCGGCAATCGAATGCGGCCTGACGCGGCCTTGCTGACTGACACGGAGGAAAACATGAGCGAGCCGGTTACCCTCGGCCGCCAGGACGTGATCGCCGATATCGCGGCCGCGTTGGGTGTGACACCGGACGAGGTGCCGGTAGACGCGGATCTCACTGATGCGGGCTTGGATTCGGTGCGACTGATGTCACTGGTGGAGAAGTGGCGCTCCGCCGGTGTGGACGAGGCCGACTTCGCGACCCTGGCGGCCGAGCCGGTGCTGAGTGCCTGGCTCGAGGTCCTTGTGCCCACTGACCGGGTGGAGAGGTAACCACGACGACGCCTTGACCGCTCGATCGGGCGGCGAAATCGCGTAACCCGGTGCCTGCCTTGGCATCTGGGGTGATGAAGCACGCCTCCGGGCGGCGTCTCGGGGGTAGAACGTACCTCTTGACAGGTTTAGGAGTGCCTATCCTAAGCTCACCGCATCCCGACCACACCTAAGAAGGATCTGAGAATGTTGATGAGGAACTTTGCCGCGACGGCCACGCTGCTGATCGCAGCGCTCGGCGTCTCGGCCGGCACCGTCAACGCGGCTCCGGCCGCGGACGCTGACGCGCCGATCAATTTCACCGCCGAGTCCACCGACTCCCAGGCGATCGTCTCCATCGACGCAGGCTCGATCGTCGTCGAGGGCGACGCGCTGAAGATCAAGGCGGCCAACGGAAATGTGGTGGCCGGCACCCCGCTGAAGTTCCGGATCGACGAGTTCGAGTTCCCGATCGCGGCCGACGTCGCGGGCCGCACCGCGACCCTCACCCCGCAGCTCGACCTGGCCAAGGCCACCTACAAGCCGGTCGCCCTGCCGTTCGAGGACAAGGCGCCGTGGAAGTCCGAGTACGACCGTGAGCAGGCCGCTTGGTCGCGGATGACCGGCACGATCAGCCTCGGCGCCTCCATCGCCACCCTGGTCGGCGGCCTCGGCGGCGCGGCTGTCGGCTGCGTCCTGGGCGGCGCGCTCGGCGGCGTGATCGTCGGCGGCACCATCGTCGGCCTGTTCGGTCCGTTCGTCGGCGGCATCATCGCCGGCTGCCTCGGTGGCGCGGCCGCCATGGGCGCCCTCGGCACGGTCGCGGGCCAGATCTTCATCACCGCGCCGGTCGCGATCGCCGCGGCGATCCAGTACTTCACCACGATCAACCAGCCGTTCACCCCCGCTCCCGCCCCCAAGTAATACCTTTC
>NZ_VXLC01000040.1 GCF_008704205.1 Nocardia colli
GCACCATCGCCCGGATCTTGTCCGCTTGATCGGTGAGGCAACTTATCCAGCTTAGCTCAGCCGTTCCCCCAGAACCAAATCCAGGGTCTCGATCGAACCAGTGTGAGCGTCAGGCGCTCCTCGTACTACCTCGTGTCCCTGGCCGTCGCTGAGCGTTTCCACTCAGCTCCTCGGCACCGGGTCGGTGTCCGTGTCGCTCTGACTCGAACTAAGTTACGTGTCTGCGTGCACCATGTCAAATCCCCTGATCAGAGGGGGTGACGCGGAGCATCTCCGGTGCGGGCAGGGCTGGGCCGGAAGCGTTTTCGGCGCCGGCCCTCACTCCGCGGCGCCGACTCGCTTCACTTCGCCACCCAACGCCTGGAGCTGCTCGACGAAGTTCGGGTAGCCGCGGTCGATGTGGAAGACGTCGTGCACCTCCGTGGTTCCGTCGGCAACCAAACCGGCGAGTACCAATCCAGCGCCGGCCCGAATATCGGACGACCACACCGGCGCACTCGACAACCGGGGAATACCGCGCACCACAGCGTGATGACCGTCGGTCCGCGCGTCGGCGCCGAGCCGGATCATCTCTTCCACGAACCGGAACCGCGCCTCGAAGACATTCTCGGTGATCATCGACGTGCCGTCGGCGATCGCGGCGAGCCCGATCGCCATCGGCTGCAGGTCGGTCGGGAAGCCGGGGAACGGCAATGTGGAGAAGTTGACCGCGCGCGGACGCTCGGCCTGCACGACCCGGAAACCGTCCTGCTCGAAGGAGATACGCGCGCCTGCCGAGCGCAGCTTGTCCAGCACCAAGGACAGGTGCTTGGGATTGACCCCGGTCACCCGGACGTCACCCATGGTCATCGCCGCGGCGATGCCCCAGGTCGCGGCGACGATACGGTCGCCGATCACGCGATGGGTCGTCGGCGACAGGCGCTTGACGCCCTGCACGGTCAGTACCGAGGTGCCCGCGCCGGTGACCCGGGCGCCCATCTGCACCAGCATGTTGCACAGATCGACGATGTCGGGTTCGCGCGCGGCGTTGTCGATGACGGTCTCGCCCTCGGCGAGCACGGCGGCCATCAGGATGTTCTCGGTCGCCCCCACCGAAGGGAAGTCGAGCCGAATCTTGGCGCCCTGGAGCTCATCGGCCCGCGCGACCACGCACCCGTGCTCGATCTCGCTGGTCGCGCCGAGCAACCGCAGGCCGGCCTGGTGCATATCCAGTGGCCGGGAACCGATCGCGTCCCCGCCGGGTAGCGCCACGACCGCGCGCTTGCAGCGCGCCATCAGCGGACCGAGCACACAGACCGACGCGCGGAACTGCGTCACCGCGGGGAAGTCCGCGTGATACTTCGGTTCGGCCGGGGTGTCGATGGTGACCACCCCCGCGTCGATCGCGACGTCGCAGCCGAGACCGCGCAGCACGTCACCCATCAGCGGCACGTCGAGAATGTCCGGGCAGTTCGTGATCGTGGTGGTGCCCTCGGCCAGCAAGGCAGCGGCCATCAGCTTGAGGACGCTGTTCTTGGCGCCCCCCACCGCGACTTCACCGACGAGTCGATTCCCGCCGGTAACCAAAAACCGTTCCATGCCGCCTCTCCGCGTATTCGGCGCACTGTTGGGTGCAAGGATAGTTGCGGCACTGTTCCGCCACTCCGGGTATTCAGCGCACCGGTGGGTGCCACGGTAGTTCGGGTTGCGGGCCGGCGGACGTGTGTCCTCGTACCTCGAGCATTATCAGGTGCTCGACCTGGTTCCGCCGGGCTTCCACAGGATATCGCCGCCCGGATTGGCCACGCGGCTCAGGATGAAGAGCAGATCCGAGAGCCGATTGAGGTACTTGGCCGGCAAAACGTTCGTGTCGTCCGGGTGTGTCTCGACCGCCGCCCAGGCCGACCGTTCCGCGCGCCGCGCCACCGTGCGCGCCGTGTGCAGCAGCGCGGCCAGCGGTGTCCCGCCGGGCAGGATGAACGAATTCAGTGCCGGCAGTTCGGCATTGAACTCATCGCACCAGCCTTCGAGCCGATCGATGTAGGGCTGGGTGATGCGCAGCGGCGGATATTTCGGCTCCGCGACAACCGGGGTAGACAGATCGGCGCCGGCGTCGAACAGATCGTTCTGTATTTGCAGCAGTACCTCGCGCAACTGCTCCGCGGGCTGCCCGAGCGCGATCGCCACCCCGATCGCGGCGTTCGTCTCATCGCAATCGGCGTACGCGACCAGGCGCGGATCGGTCTTCGCCACCCGCGAGAAATCGCTGAGACCGGTGGTCCCGTCGTCGCCGGTGCGCGTGTAGATCCGCGTCAGATGAACACTCACAGGCCCAACCCTAACCGCTGCCGATGCAACAACTGATTCCGCGAGCTCAGCGCATCCTGCGCGTGCGGTCCGAGGGGCGCGATTCCACCCAGGACAAGAATGCGGTCCGCGACGCTCGATCCAGGGCCAGCTCGAAGCTGCCGTCTCGATCGGAGACCGCGATCACCGCGATGTCGTCACTCATGATGTCGAATTCGTCGCCGACCGGTCCGCGCCGGTCACCGATCTCGATGCCTTGCCGGCGAATTGTGCAGTCGGGTCCGAGTTTCAGACTGGTCAACTTGAAAAAGACCATTCGGTCCTCGTCGTAGCGGATCAATCCGTGTCGCCAACCCTGACCACCGCGCGCGGGCAGCACCCGCAACAGGGCGGCAGTTCCGCCGCGCCGCAACATGATCAGGCGATAGGTCGACGCGAGGGCCAAGAACACGAGCGTGAGCACCAGAATGATCAGGAGAACCATCCCGGTCTGCAATGCAGTTCGTCCCTTCGCTCTGTCGCCGTGGCGTCGACGCTCTATTCAATTGGCGGTCCCCGCAAGCCCTCCAACTGCGCGTACACACGCAGCAGGTATAGGACTCCGGCCCCCAGATCCGATACCTGGGGCCATCGCCTCCGGACCCGTAGAGCGCACCGCCGTGCGGTCATTCAACCACGACACCGAGTTTACAAACTGGGGGGCCGTGTATTAAGACGACCGTCAGTGCTTTTAAGACGACTGTCGGCGGCGAAGATCCCTTCGCCGCCGACAGTCTCGTGCTCGGTATCCGGTTGTCTCTTACGCGTTCGCGGCCTGCTCGGCAGCGCGGACCTGGGCCTGCGCCGCCAGCTGGTCCTCTTCGCTGGCCGCCGAGTCGGCCAGCACGCGCCGGGCCGCCTCGACATCCACCTCGTCGGCGAATTCCGCCGACTCGGCGAGAATCCGGACCGTGGTCGCGGTCACCGAGAAGAAGCCGCCGTGCACCGCCGCGACGATGCGCTCGCCCTCGGTGGAGACGATGGCCACGGTGCCGCCCTCGACCAGCTGGCCGAGCAGCGGCTCGTGTCCCGGCATGATGCCGATCTGACCCTCGGTGGTCTGCGCGGCCACGAACGTTGCCTGGCCGGACCAGAGCAGCCGTTCGACGGCGACGAGATCAACTGACATTTCCGACATCGGGGACTACTTTCCGGCGATCTTCTTCGCGGCCGCCTCGACATCGTCGAGGCCACCGCAGCTGTTGAACGCCTGCTCCGGGAAGTGGTCGAACTCGCCCTTGCAGACCCGGTCGAAGTCGTCGATGGTCTGCTCCAGCGGAACCACCGAACCGACCTGGCCGGTGAACTTCTCGGCCACGATGAAGTTCTGGCCGAGGAACTTCTCCAGGCGACGGGCGCGGCCGACGAGGACCTTGTCCTCTTCGGAGAGCTCGTCCATGCCGAGGATGGCGATGATGTCCTGCAGTTCCTTGTACTTCTGCAGGATCCGCTTCACCTCGTTGGCCACGGCGAAGTGCCGGTCGCCGACGATCGAGGCCTCCAGGATGCGGGAGGTCGAGGTCAGCGGGTCGACGGCCGGGTAGATGCCCTTCTGCGAGATCGGGCGGGAAAGCTCGGTCGTCGCATCGAGGTGGGCGAAGGTGGTGGCCGGCGCCGGGTCGGTGTAGTCGTCGGCGGGCACGTAGATCGCCTGCAGCGAGGTGATCGACCGGCCACGGGTCGAGGTGATGCGCTCCTGGAGCTCACCCATCTCGTCCGCGAGGGTCGGCTGGTAACCGACGGCCGACGGCATGCGGCCGAGCAGGGTCGACACCTCGGAACCGGCCTGGGTGAACCGGAAGATGTTGTCGATGAAGAGCAGCACGTCCTGGTGCTGCACGTCGCGGAAGTACTCGGCCATGGTCAGGGCCGAGAGGGCGACGCGCATACGGGTGCCCGGCGGCTCGTCCATCTGGCCGAAGACCAGGGCGGTGTCCGGGAGGACGCCCATCTCTTCCATTTCCAGGCGGAGGTCGGTGCCCTCACGGGTGCGCTCGCCGACGCCGGCGAACACGGAGGTACCGGAGAACTCCCGCGCGATACGGGTGATCATCTCCTGGATGAGCACGGTCTTGCCGACACCGGCGCCACCGAACAGGCCGATCTTGCCACCCTTCACGTACGGGGTGAGCAGGTCGATGACCTTGATGCCCGTCTCCAGGATCTCGGTCTTACCCTCGAGCTGGTCGAATGACGGGGGCTTGCGGTGGATGCCCCACTGCTCGCCGTCGCGGCCGAGGCCCGGGCTGTCCAGGCAATCGCCGAGGGCGTTGAACACGTGGCCCTTGACCACGTCGCCGACCGGCACCGAAATCGGCTTGCCGGTGTCGCTGACGGGGGCGCTACGGACCAGGCCGTCGGTGGGCTGCATGGAGATGCAACGCACGATGCCGTCGCCGAGGTGCTGGGCAACCTCGAGGGTCAGCGTCTTGGCCACCGAGGTCAGGGTGATCTCGGCGTGCAAGGCGTTGAACAGATCGGGAATCGAGCCCCGGGGGAACTCGACGTCGACGACGGGGCCGATGACTCGGACGACGCGACCTGAGTCTGCGCCGGTCCGACTCGTGTTGTCTTGCGTGACTGCTGCGGTCATTTTTCTCTTCCTGCGCTTAGTCGCGGTCCGAGCTCGAAGCCAGCGCGTTTACGCCGCCGACAATTTCGCTGATTTCCTGCGTGATCTGGGCCTGCCGCACCGAGTTCGCCTGCCGGGAAAGATCCGTGGCAAGGTCGTTGGCGTTATCGGTGGCTGCCTTCATTGCGGTGCGCCGAGCCGCGGACTCGGATGCCGCTGCCTCGAGCAACGATGAGTAGATACGCGTGTTGATGTACTTCGGCAGCAGGGCCGCCAGCAGCACATCGGCGTCAGGCTCGAACTCGTACTGCGCGTGCACATCCGCCGTCGGCGAATCGGACACGAAGTCCTCACCCATGTCGAAGTTCTCGTCGACGTAACTGACCTGGATCGGCGCCAGCCGGCGCACCTCCGGGGTCTGGGTCAGCATCGACACGAACCGCGTGTACACGATGTGCAGCTCGTCCACGCCCGCGATGTCGCCGGTGCCGTTCGGCGCGGGAACCACGCCCTCGGAACCGGCCATGAACGCCTCGACCAGGTGGTTGCAGGCGGCCGACGCATCGGTGTACTTCGGCTGCTGCGAGAACCCGGTCCACGAGGCGACAGGGGTGCGGTTGCGGAAGGTGTAGTACGTGAGGCCCTTGTTGCCCATCACGTAGATCACCGGCTCTTTGCCCTCGCCACGCAGTGTGTGCATCAACTCTTCGGCGCGCTTGAGCACGTTGGAGTTGTAGCCACCGGCCATGCCGCTGTCACTGGTGATCACCAGCACCGCCGCCCGGCGCGGCTCGGCGCGCTCGGTCAGCAGTGGGTGGGTCAGGTTCTTCGACGCGTTCGCCAGTTCACCGAGGACCTTGGTGATCTCCTCGGCATACGGCTTGGCGGCCGCAACCCTGGCCTGCGCCTTGGAGATTCGCGAGGTCGCGATCAGCTCCTGGGCCTTGGTGATCTTCTTGATCGAATTCACACCACGAATGCGGGAGCGCAATTCACGCAAACTTGCCATCAGCGGTTCACACTCCCTTCATTCGCATCGTCTTTACGAAAAACTCGCATCAGTCCCGGACCTGGGTCACTTCTCGACGTGCTTGCGGGTGACCGAGAGCGTCTCGACCTCTTCGTGCTCGAGATCGCCCGCCTCGGCCTCGTTCACCACACGGCTGCCGTCGGAGGCGAGGAAGCCCTGCTTGAACTTGTCGGTCTCCGACTTGATCTGGTCGGCGGCCTCGTCCTTGAGCACCTTGCCACCCTCGATCGACTTGAAGGCGTCGGCCGCGGCGCGGTGCAGGTGCTCGAGCAGTTCGCTGTTGAACCGACGGATGTCGGCAACCGGAACCGAGTCGAAGCGACCGTCGTCGACCAGGAAGATCGAGACGATCTGATCCTCGACGGCGACCGGGGAGTACTGGTCCTGCTTGAGCAGCTCGACCCAGCGGGCGCCACGCTCGAGCTGCGCCAGCGACGCGGCATCGAGGTCGGAGGCGAACGCGGAGAACGCTTCCAGCTCGCGGAACTGCGCCATTTCCAGACGCAGCGAGCCGGCCACCTTCTTCATGCCCTTGGTCTGGGCCGCGCCACCGACGCGGGAGACCGAGGTACCGACGTTGATCGCCGGGCGGACGCCCTTGTTGAACAGGTCGGACTCGAGGAAGACCTGGCCGTCGGTGATGGAGATGACGTTGGTCGGGATGAACGCCGAGATGTCGTTGGCCTTGGTCTCGATGATCGGCAGGCCGGTCATCGAGCCGGCGCCCAGCTCGTCGGACAGCTTCGCGCAACGCTCCAGCAGACGGGAGTGCAGGTAGAAGACGTCACCCGGGTACGCCTCGCGGCCCGGCGGGCGACGCAGCAGCAGCGAGATGGCGCGGTACGCCTCGGCCTGCTTGGTCAGGTCGTCGAACACGATGAGGACGTGCTTGCCCTGGTACATCCAGTGCTGGCCGATGGCCGAACCGGTGTACGGCGCAAGCCATTTGAAGCCGGCGGAGTCCGACGCGGGGGCGGCGACGATGGTGGTGTACTCCAGCGCGCCCCTGGCCTCCAGCGCGGACTTGACGCCCGCGATGGTGGAACCCTTCTGGCCGACGGCGACGTAGATGCAGCGCACCTGCTTGGCCGGGTCACCGGAATCCCAGTTCGCCTTCTGCGCGAGGATCGCGTCGATGCAGACCGCGGTCTTGCCGGTCTTGCGGTCGCCGATGATCAGCTGACGCTGGCCACGGCCGATCGCGGTCAGGGCGTCGATGGCGGTGATGCCGGTGGCCAGCGGCTCCTCGACCGGCTGACGCTCCAGCACCGAGGCGGCCTGCAGCTCGAGCACGCGCTGCTCTTCGGACTCGATCTCGCCCAGGCCGTCGATCGGCTGGCCGAGCGGGTCGACCACGCGGCCGAGGAACTTGTCGCCGACCGGAACCGAGAGCACGTCGCCGGTCCGGCGGACCTGCTGGCCCTCTTCGAGGTCGGCGTACTCGCCGAGGATGACCGCACCGATCGAGCGGTCTTCGAGGTTCAGCGCCACGCCGAGCACGCCACCCGGGAACTCCAGCAGCTCATTGGCCATTGCCGAAGGCAGGCCGCTGACATGCGCGATGCCGTCGGCCGTGTCGGTGACAACACCGACTTCTTCGATGGAGGTCTCGGGGGTGTAGCTCTGCGTGTAGCTCTCGATCGCGCTACGGATCTCGTCGGAGGAGATCGTCAGCTCCGCCATGTTCTTCCTGCTCTCGCTGTGTCGAATGTCGGGGGGAAGTGGGGACGTCAGGTCAGGGACCGACGCAGCCGTTCGAGCCGGCCGATGGCGCTGCCGTCGATCACGTCGTCGCCGACGTGTACGACCAGCCCGCTCAGCAGACTCGGGTCGACCTGTACGTGCACCTGGATCGGCTTGCCGTAGATGCGATTCAGCGAGGCGGCGAGCCGCTCGCGCTGCTGCGCAGACAGTTCGATCGCCGCACGCACGTGCGCCACGATCTGGTCGCGACGGGCCGCGGCCAGGTCGGACAGTTCGTCGAATGCCACCCCGACTGCCGTCTTCTGCCTGGTCACCACCTGCTCAGCCAGGGTTAGGGTGATGGATTCGGTCTTGCCGGTGAGCAGGCGATCGATCAGTTCCCGCTTGGCCTCGGCCGGCTTGGTCCGGTCGGCGAGGGCCTGCTCGAGGTCGGGGTTGTCGCTGATGATCCGGCCGAGCCGGAACAGCTCGTCCTCGACCGCGTCGAGCCGGCCGCTGTCGGCCGCCGACTCCAGCAACGCCTCTTGCCCGAGCAACACCAGGGTGTCGACCAGGTCGGCGGTCCGGGACCAGTCCTGGGCCACGGCGGTGGTCAGCACGGCCTGAGTGGCCGGGCTGACCTTGCCGCCGAAGACCCGTTCGCTGAGCTCGGCCCGGACCGAACCGGGCACCGACACGTCCGCGAGCGCAACACGCAGCGAACGCTGGTCGTCCAGCACGGCGACAACGGCGAACAATTCGGAACCCGTTGTGGCCGCGACACTGTCGCTTCCGGTCAGAGCGGCCCTGAGCGCCTCCCGAGACCGGGCGCAGGCCTCGCGGCTCGCTGCGTACATGCTTCTCACTTTCGCGTCGCTACCTTCCGACCCCGATGCCGGCTTTCGACTCGTCGTCGAGTTCGGTCAGGAACCGCTCGATCGACGCCGCCTGCTTAGCTTCGTCCGAAACCGACTGCCCGATAATCTTTTCGGCCAAATCTACGGCGGTATGGCCGAGTTCGGAGCGCAGTTCGGTAAGGATTTGCTGGCGCTGTGCTTCCAGCTGGCTCTGGCCAGCGGCAACGATGCGATCACTTTCGGCCTGCGCGTCCGCGCGCATCTGCGCGAGGATCTGCTGACCCTGGGTGCGCGCGTCCTCACGGATGCGCGATGCCTCGAGCCGAGCTTCGGCCAGCTGCTGCTGGTACTGCTGCAGTGTGAGCTGGGCCTCTTCCTGCGCGGCCTCGGCCCGGGCGATGCCGCCCTCGATCTTATCGCTGCGCTCGTCGAGCACCTTGAGCAAGCGAGGGATCACATATTTGTAGAAAACGACGCCGATGATCGCGATGCAGACCACCGACCACACGATGTCGTAAGTCTCGGGGATGAGGGGGTTGATGTCTTCCCCCGCATCCGCGGCGAACACAGAAAGCCCGTTCATGGCAATCAGAAGATGAAGCCGGCCACAAGGCCGATCAGGGCGAGGGCCTCGGTGAACGCGATACCGAGGAACATGTTGGTACGGATCGTGCCCTGGAGCTCGGGCTGACGGGCAATGCCCTCGATCGCCTTACCGACAACGATGCCAACGCCGATGCCGGGGCCGATGGCGGCGAGACCGTAGCCGATGGCGCCGTAGCCCTTGATCTTGTCAGAGTTCGAAGCGGCTTCCTGGGCCAAGTAAGCGAGGCTCATGAGGTTCCATTTCCCTTTCTGTTGCTCACCCGCCGGTCGGCGTGTGTAGCAGGTATCCGGTAGTTGTGGGTCAGTGCGAATCTGCGTGCTGCGCAAGTCCGATGTAGACCGCGGTCAGCAGGGCGAAAACGTAGGCCTGCAAGAAGATGACCAGGAGTTCGAAGAGGGTGAACCCGAGACCCGCGAGCAGCGAGAACGGCGAGAACACCTTCATCCACGCGACCGCGTCGAACAGGAAGAACCAGGTGGCGCTGAAGAAAAGCACCAGCATGATGTGGCCGGCCAGCATGTTGGCCATGAGTCGGACGGTCAGCGTGAACGGACGCAGCACGAACGTCGAGACGAACTCGATCGGAATCAGCAGCACATGCAGCGCGGGCGGCACATTCGGCACCACGACGCTGCTGCGCAGGTAGGTCCAGAACCCGTACTTCTTGATACCCACGTAGTTGAACGCGATGTAGGCGATCAGCGCCAGCACCAGCGGAAAGCCGATTCGGGCGTTCGACGAGATGTTCAAACCCGGAACGATGCCGGAGAAGTTCAGAAAGAGCACCGAGAAGAAGATTGTCGCGATCAGCGGAAAGTACTTGCGACCGGTTTCCTTACCGAGGATCTCGTCGGCAATCTGCTCCTTGACGAACACCAGACCGGTTTCGGCGATGTTCTGCAGTCCGCGCGGGATGAGACGGGGATTCCGGAAAGCCAGCAGCATCACGACAATCAGGACCGCCGACATGATCAGCCTGATAAGCATCAAACGATCGAGTTCGAACGGCGTACCCTCGAACAGCAGCGCTGGAGGGAAGAAGTCGGACAGCGATGGCGCGTGGAACTCGCCCGCCAAAGTGGTGACGCTCAGCGTTCTCTCCCGTGTTCGGGCCGTGGGTTCGGTTGATCCCACGGTTCGATCGGACATTGACGATCAATTTGGGTCGACTCAGGTCGGCTCGAAGTTCGTCAGCAGCTGTGCGGCGGGTTTTGATTCCACCTGGCGTCTGTACGTGTGTCGGCGACATCGTCGACATGCAGAACCGGAACCCTCAGAGCCCGGCACGGCAGTAAGCATAGCGGCACTCGGAGGGATCTTGGCGATCCCCCCTCGCTTGGTTGCTTGCTTACCAACACTTTACCAAGTTATCTACGACAGCGTGTAGGTGGGTGGGGATCAATCTTCCCGAGCCGGTGTTTCCGGGGTCGAATCCGGCACCGTCACGTACGGAACCTTCTGTCTGACAACGCCATACGTCTCCGCACCGAGGACGATGACCAACGCGCCGATCACGGTCAGGAAAAGGACCATTCGGTCATAAAAGTCGAATTGATTCAGTATTGCTATGACCAAAAGGGCAACCAGCATTTTACCTACCCAGCTGGCCAGCATCACCATGCCCGCCGTGGACGGCGGCAATTTGGCGCCGAACAACACCACCGCGGCGGTGGTCAGAATGAAGCCGCCGCCGATAGCCGAGCCGATCAACGCACCCCACAGGCCGGGCATGCCTGCGGCCGCGGCGCCGATTGCGACGGACAACACAATCAGCGCGCCCAAACCGATCAAGCCGTAGCGCAACGCCGCCTTGAGCGGGGCATCGGGACCGGGGACCGGAGTGGGAGTGAAGTTCACATTCGCGAACCTTACCCGGACGGTGGCCGGTCCCCCGCTGCCTCCCCGCGGCGCAGCCCGGGAATGGCGGTCACCACCAGGGCGAAGACCAGCCCGCCCGCGACCAGCAGGACGACCAGTGTGAGGTTCATCAATGCGGTGCCGACCGCACCGAACGCGAGGATGCCGACCCACAAGTAGATGAGCAGCACCACGCGCCGGTGCGAATGCCCGATCTGCAGCAATCGGTGATGCAGATGCATCTTGTCCGGAGTGGAGAAGCTCACACCCGCGCGCACCCGCCGGATGATGGCCAGCACCAGATCGAGCACCGGAATGAACATGACCGCGCCGACCAGCAGCAGCGGCGACAGCAGGCCGACGATGTCGCGGGTGCCGAAGCCCTGCAGCGGGATCCGGCCGGACGCGCTGGTGGAGACCGCGGCCAGCACCAGGCCGATCAGCATCGAGCCGGAGTCGCCCATGAAGATCCGCGCGGGCTGGAAGTTGTGCGGCAGGAAGCCGAGACAGGCGCCGGCCAGCGCGGCGGCCAGCAACGCGGGCGGGTAGGTGTCCACCGAGCCACCCTGCTGATTCATCAGGCCGATCGCGAAGATGAACACCGCGACCGCCGCGATCAGCCCCAGCCCGGCCGCGAGCCCGTCGAGCCCGTCGACGAAGTTCATCGCGTTGACCAGGGTCACCGTGACCGCGACCGTGATCAGGCCGCCTTGCAGCGCGTCGAGGAACACCGTGGTGTTGTTGAACGGGTTGTAGATGCTGTACCAGCTCAGACCCATGACGGCCATCACACCCGCGGCGGTCACCTGGCCGGCGAACTTGGTCAGCGCGTCCAAGCCCCAGCGGTCGTCGACGATGCCGACCGCGACGATGATCGTGCTCGCCACCAGGACCGCGAGCGGAATGTTCGGGGTGTAATCGAAACCACGGCGCAGCGCGGGGAGCCGGTAGGCGAACAGCATCGCCGCGACCACCCCGACGTAGATGCCGACCCCGCCCATCCGCGGAATCGGCTTGATGTGCACGTCACGATCGCGCGGCACCGCCACGGCGCCGAAGCCGATGGCGAGCACCCGGATGCCGCCGGTGGCCAGGAAGGTCACGACCGCGGAGATGAGCAGGACGAGCAATAGCTCCCGCAGGGGGACGACTGCACCCGAACCGGTCATCCGCGGCACCCAGCGATCATCGGATGGAGGCGCCGGTCAGCGCCTCCGGCGACATGCCGAGCACCTCGGCGATGTCGGCGATGGGTACCGCGCCCTCGCGCAGGATGCGCGGCTGATCGGCGGTGAGATCGACGATGGTGGAGGCGACGGCGTGGTCGGCCGGGCCGCCGTCGAGGTAGACGTTGACCAGGTCGCCCAGTTGGTCGCGGGCCTCGTCGGAGGTCTTGGCCGGCGGCTGCCCGGAGACGTTGGCGCTGGACACCGCCAGCGGGCCGACCTCACGGAGCAGTTCCAGCGTGACCGGGTGCAGCGGCATCCGCAGCATCACCGTGCCCCGCGTGTCGCCGAGGTCCCAGGCGAGCGAAGGCGCCTGCTGCACAACGAGACTCAGGCCGCCGGGCCAGAACGCCCGGATCAGCTCGCGGGCCTGCGGGCGGACCGAGAAGACCAGTCCGTCGATGGTGTGCCAGGAGCCGACCAGGACCGGCACCGGCATGTCGCGGCCACGGCGCTTGGCCGCGAGCAGCGAGCTCACCGCGGTGGAGTCGAAGGCGTCCGCGGCCAGGCCGTACAGCGTGTCGGTGGGCAGCACGACGAGTCGCCCGGACTTCAGGGCGCTGGTGGCTGCGGTCAGTCCGGCGGCGCGGGTGTCGGGATCCGCGCAGTCATAGACGGTACTCACGGCCACCATCCTGTCACGGGCATGCGCGCGGACCACCATCCCCCAGTCGACGGCCGCGGCGAATGCGGCAATCCGGGCACCGGGCGGTCAGGAACGGGTCGCGACGACGAAGCGGGGCTTGCCCGCGAGATCGGGATGTTCGGCGATGTCGGTGAAATCACTTTTGCCCAGCAGGGCGGCGAGGTCCGAGCCGTTCGAGTCGTCGTGCTCGATCGCGGTGGCGCCGCCAGGGCGCAGCAGGCGGGTGATGGTGGGCAGCATGCCGCGGATGACGTCCAGGCCGTCCGGGCCGCCGAACAGGGCGCGGTGCGGATCGTGGTCGGCGACTTCGGGATCCAGCTGCGCGCCGTCGGGAATGTAGGGCGGGTTGGACACCACGAGGTCGACTCGGCCGTCGAGTTCGGTCAGCAGCGCCGGGTCGGTGACGTCGTCGGCATAGAGCGTGATGGGCGTGTCGCCGTCGGCGATGCACTGGTCGGCATTGCGCCGGGCCCAGCTCAGCGCGGCCGGATCGAGTTCCACCGCACGGACATCGGCGTCGGGGCGCGCGTGCGCGATGGCCAGCGCCAGCGCGCCGGAGCCGGTGCACAGGTCGACCACGATCGGTGCGTGATCGTGCGGCAGCGCCTCGAGTTGCGCCAGCGCCCAGGCGAACAGCAGCTCGGTTTCCGGTCGCGGCACGAACACGCCGGGCCCGACCGCGAGCTCGATCTCCCCCATCGCGACGGTTCCGGTCAAGTGCTGCAACGGAATTCGCTGCGCCCGCCGATCGACCAGCGCGCGGAACTCGGCCAGCCGGTCCGGCGCGACGAGCGGGGTGAGCACCAGCCTGCTGCGCTCGACCCCGATCACGTGCGCGGCCAGTTGCTCCGCATCGGCCTGCGGACTGTGCACCCCGGCCTGACGCAACGTCTCGATGGCGTCGTTGATGGCCGGGCGCAACGCTTCGCGGGTCATAGACATGTCGGCAACTCTTCCGAAAGGTGTTTATTCTGCGGCCATTCGAGCTTCGCGGTCCGCCTTGCCGAGGGCGTCGAGCAGCGCGTCCATGTCGCCGTCCAGCACGGCGTCCAAGTTGTGCGCCTTGAAGCCGATGCGGTGGTCGGCGATCCGGTTCTCCGGGAAGTTGTACGTGCGGATGCGCTCGGAACGGTCCACCGTGCGGATCTGGCTGGCCCGGCCCGCCGCGGCTTCCTGATCGGCCTGCTCCTCGGCGAGCGCTTGCAGCCGCGCGGCCAGCACCTGCATGGCGCGGGCCTTGTTCTGCAGCTGCGAACGCTCGTTCTGGCAGGTCACCACGATGCCGGAGGGCAGGTGGGTGATCCGGACGGCGGAGTCGGTGGTGTTGACGCCCTGGCCGCCCTTGCCGGACGAACGGTAGACGTCGATGCGCAGGTCGGTTTCGTCGATCTGCACGGCCTCGACCTCGTCGGGTTCCGGGTAGATCAGCACGCCGGCGGCGGAGGTGTGGATGCGGCCCTGCGATTCGGTCACCGGAACGCGCTGCACCCGGTGCACGCCGCCCTCGAACTTGAATCGCGACCAGACACCGTCGCGCGCGGCGTCCCGGCTCTTGATCGACAGCGTCGCGTCCTTGTACCCGCCGAGATCGGACACGGTGACGTCGAGGATCTCGACCTTCCAGCCGTGCCGTTCGGCGTAGCGGACGTACATCCGCGCCAGATCGGAGGCGAACAGCGCCGATTCCTCGCCGCCCTCACCGGATTTCACCTCGAGCACCACGTCGTCGCCGTCGTGCGGGTCGCGCGGGGCGAGCAGGTCCGCGAGGGTCTGCTCCAGCTCGGCGACCTGGCGCTCCAGGTCGGGGACCTCGGCGGCGAAGGTCGCGTCGTCGGCGCCGAGTTCCTGCGCGGCGGCGAGATCGTCGCGCGCGGACTTCAGCTTGGTGTAGGTGGCCATGATCGGCGCGAGCTCGGCGAAGCGCTTGCCGACCCGGCGGGCCGCGCCCGGATCATTGTGCAGCGCCGGATCGGACAGCTGCGTCTCCAGACCGGCGTGCTCGGCCAGAATGTCGTCGATCGCGGACGGTTGCGTCACGTGCTTCCTCTTTCTGTTTGAAAGGACCGACCCCATTTAAAGCGCTTGCGAGAGCGAATGCTCGAGGCCGCACAAAACACCGACGCCCGGCCTGCGTGAGCAGGACCGGGCGTCGGCGAGGAAGCTACTTGGCTGCGGCGTCGTCCGCGTCGGCCTTCTTGCCGGCACGCTTGCCGTAGCGGGCCTCGAAGCGGGCCACGCGGCCACCGGTGTCGAGGATCTTCTGCTTGCCGGTGTAGAACGGGTGGCACTGCGAGCAGACCTCGACGTTGATGTGTCCGGACTCCTTGGTGCTGCGAGTCTGGAAGGTATTGCCGCAACCACAGACGACCGTGGTCTCGACATACGTCGGGTGAATTCCTGCCTTCATGGGTGTCCTCTCGATATTGGCCGCCGGGTCGTTCACGCGAGATTCGCGCCGAACGTGAACCGGAGCCGACTTAGGCGGGAGGCCTGCTCGAACAGAGCAGACGCAACGACCGTTCAGTATGCCAGAACAGTCCCTACGCTCCCAAAACACCCCCGGCAAGTGGTTTGTTCCCGCCCTAGGTACTCCCCCCATCGCTGCCGCCCCAGGAAGTCCGGGCACGCGCTCGGCCGGTGCCTCCGGGACCCTGAAGACGGGTAGTTCGCTACTCACGTACACGAACAGCTTCGTTCATAGAGTTGAAACCCCAGCACAACGGCGTGCCGTGAGCAGCGAAGGGAGAACTTGTGAACATCCGGGTCGCGTCCGCGATTTTCGGTCTGCTGATTCTCGCTGTCGCGGTCGGCTGGTGTGCCCTTCCGGACACCACGACCACGGCCGCGCCGGGGACCGCCGACTATGTCCAGTCCTCGACCACCGCTCCGGAGGGGAGTGCGGTGGCGAGTTCGGCGATCATCCTCGGTTTCCTGATCAGCGGCGCGGCCGGCATCGGAGTCCTGTTCTTCGGCCCGCAAACGCCGAGAGGGCCCCGCTTGCACGGAGCCCTCTCGGCAGTACGACTTGCGGACCTACTCGTCCAGAGCGCCAGGCGCGGTCTTGCTCACCTGCATCAGGAACTCGAGGTTGTTCTTGGACTTCTTCAGACGGTCGATCAGCAGATCGATCGCCTGGTGCGAGTCCAGGCCGGACAGTACGCGACGCAGCTTGTGCAGCACCGCGGCCTCGTCCGGGTTGAGCAGTAGCTCGTCCTTACGGGTACCGGACGGATTGACGTCCACCGCGGGGAACACGCGCCGTTCCGCGATCTTGCGGTCCAGCTTGAGCTCCGCGTTACCGGTGCCCTTGAATTCCTCGAAGATGACCGTGTCACCGGTGGATCCGGTCTCCACCATCGCGGTCGCGATGATGGTGAGCGAGCCGCCGTTCTCGATGTTGCGCGCCGCGCCGAGGAACCGCTTGGGCGGGTACAGCGCGGTGGAATCGACACCACCGGACAGGATTCGACCCGAAGCGGGCGACGAGTTGTTGTACGCGCGGCCCAATCGAGTGATCGAGTCGAGCAGCACCACAACGTCTTTGCCCATTTCCACCAGTCGCTTGGCCCGCTCGATGGCGAGCTCGGCGACCGAGGTGTGGTCTGATGGCGGCCGGTCGAAGGTGGAGGCGATGACCTCACCCTTCACCGAACGCTGCATGTCGGTGACCTCTTCCGGACGCTCGTCGACCAGCACGACCATGAGGTAGACCTCGGGGTTGTTGATGGCGATGGCGTTCGCGATGTCCTGCATGATCGTCGTCTTACCGGCCTTCGGCGGCGAGACGATCAGGGCGCGCTGGCCCTTACCGATCGGCATGATCAGGTCGATGACCCGGGTGGTCAGCTTGTTCGGCTGGGTCTCCAGGCGCAGTCGCTGATTCGGGTACAGCGGGGTGAGCTTGCTGAACTCGGGACGCCGCTTGGCCGCCTCGACCTCACCGCCGTTGACCGTGTCCAGCCGGACCAGCGGGTCGAACTTCTGCCGCTGGTTGCTCTGCTCGCCGTCGCGCGGGGCACGCACCGCACCGGTGATCGCGTCACCGCGGCGCAGGCCGTTCTTGCGGACCAGGTTCATCGAGACGTAGACGTCGTTCGGTCCGGCCAGGTAGCCCGAGGTCCGGACGAACGCGTAGTTGTCCAGCACGTCGAGGATGCCCGCGACCGGCTGCAACACGTCGTCGTCGCGGATCTCCAGCTCGCGCGCCTCGCCGCCACCGGTGCCCGGCTCGCGGTCACGACCACGACGCCGCTCGCGGAATCGACGTCCCCGCCGCCCGCGACCGCCTTCTTCGTCGTCGTCATTGTTGTTGCGCGCGTTGTTCCGGTCGTTGTTGCGGCCGCCGTTGGCGTTTCCGCCGCCGTTGCCGTTCTGGTTGTTGCGCTCGCCGGACTGGCCGCGCTCACCCGACTGATTACGCTCGCCCGCCGGTGCACGGTCACCGGTCTGGTTGCGCTCGCTCTGATTACGCTCACCGGTCTGGTTGCGCTCGCCCGATTGGTTGCGCTCGCGACGCCGCTCGCCCTGCTCGGTGTCCTGCTTCGGCTCGTCACCACGCGCATCGGTCGAAGCGGTCTCACCGCCACCGGATCGCGCCTGGTCACGGCCGCGCCGCTGCCGACCACGACCACGCTGACCGCCATCGCGACCGGAATCCTCGGTGGATTCGGCCGGGTTGGCGGACGCGGTCTCAGCCGGCGCCGAGTTCACGGGAGCGGATTCCTTCGCCGGGGCAGCCGCCTCGGCAACCGGAGTTTCCTTCTTCGCCGGGGCGGGATCCACATCGAGAGTTCCCTGTTCGGCCCGAGCGGGCGTCGACCGAGTGGCCGGCGCTTCCGTATTACCGGGCGTATCGGCCTTGGCGGAAACCGCGGACTTGGCCTGTCCCCCTTCGGGCTTTTCACCCTTGGCCGGTTTACCGGCCTGATTTTCCTTGATTGCGGCGATCAAATCGCCTTTGCGCATTCCGGAGGTGCCTCGGATACCGAGCTCCCCCGCGAGCGCGCGCAACTGCGGCAACAACATTCCAGTCAGCCCCGATCGTGCGACGTCGGTTTGTTCGCTCATCTTCGAAATCTGTCCGGAGTCACTTTCGCGGTCCCCCGGAGATGTTGGGTTGGATTCCACCCCGGGTGTCGCGAGCAGGTCCGTATCTGTCACGGAAATCCTTTCCTTCCCCCGATTGCCGTGTGCTGTTTCGAGGGTTCGTCCCGCAGTCCGGGCATTCTGCCGGACTCGGATGCGTCCGTCCGCTTCGCCACCGGTGGTGTGAGGTGGGGAGTGATCATTCCAGTTGCGCAGCTACGCAGCACCCCCATGGCCTGGAGGCTCGAGCCTGGAGCCTGCTGGAGCGATTGCCCTGATGAAGCACCGGCGTCTGATGCGCACGATGTACGGACTCGCTCAGGATAGCTGCCCATTGCGAATCTCGGCAAGCCAGACGCGCCGTCAGTCGATCAGGACTCCATCGGCAAGTCCTGGTTCGACCACCCGCAACCCGTCCATCGCCGCGAGTTCACGGAGTTCGGCAGGGAATTCGCAGGTCCCCAAGGCCAAAACGGTGGGACCGGCGCCCGACACAGTGGCCGCGATTCCGGCCGCACGCAGCCGGGAAACCCACGCGGTGGTCAGCGGTAACGCGGGCGCACGCTGGGTTTGATGCAGCCGGTCGGCCGTCGCGGGCATCAGCAGGTCCGGACGCTGGGTCAAGGCGACCACGGCCAGGGCCGCTCGGCTGACGTTGAACGCGGCGTCGCCGTGCGGCACCGTCTCGGGCAGCAAACCCCTGGTGTGCGCGGTCGCAGAACGTTCCTCCGGAATGAGCACGACCGGTCGCAGCGTCGGATGCGCGTCCAGCCGCACGGCCCGGTAGACCCGGCCGTGATGCTCGGCCACCGGCACGCCGTCCTGGCCGATGTCGGCGGCCCGGTCGGTCTCGGTCCAGGAGACCACGATGCCGCCGAGCACGCTGGCCGCCGCGTTGTCCGGGTGACCCTCGAATTCCGCTGCCAGCTGCACCAATTGGTCGTCCGAGGTGGCCAGCGCGGCGTCGAACTTCGCCGCGATCGCGCAGCCGGCGGCCAGCCCGCCGACCACGGCCGAGGCCGAGGAGCCGAGCCCGCGCGAATGCGGAATCACGTTGCGGCACACCACATCGAGCCCGTCCGCCCAGACACCCGCGGATTCGAGTCCGCGTTCGATCGCGCGCACCACGAGATGTGAAGGGCCCCAGGGGACATCGTCGGCGCCCTCACCCTCGACCCGGATGTTCAGCCCGGAATCGGTAGTGCGCACCTCGATCTCGTCGTAGATCCCCAAAGCCATACCGAGCGAATCGAACCCGGGACCGAGGTTCGCGCTGGACGCCGGCACCCGCGCGGTTACCGAAAGTCCCGCGGGCAGCGTGCGACTCATGCTCGCGGCCCGTGGACGCACGTACAACTGGCCTTCGCGCGAACTCAACTCAGGCCAGCTCTAGTTCGTGGGCGACCGCGACCGGGTCGACCGCAATCGCCTGCACCTGCGGCATTCCCAGCAACGCGGTGTCGGGATCCTTGAGCCCGTTGCCGGTGACGGTGCACACGACGGTCAGGCCGGAATCCAGCCAGCCCTCCTTGTGCGCCGCGAGCAGGCCGGCCACGCTGGCCGCCGAAGCGGGCTCGACGAACACGCCCTCGTGCGCCGCGACCAGGCGGTATGCCGCCAGGATCTCGTCGTCGGTGGCCGCGCGGAACGCGCCGCCGGACTCCTCCTTGGCCGCCATCGCACCGTTCCAGGACGCGGGCGCGCCGATCCGGATGGCCGTCGCGATGGTCTCCGGGTTGCTCACCGGGGCGCCGTTGACCAGCGGCGCGGCGCCGGCGGCCTGCACACCGAGCATGCGCGGCAGCTGGGTGGTGATGCCGTCGGCGTAGTACTCGCGGTAGCCGCGCCAGTACGCGGTGATGTTGCCCGCGTTGCCCACCGGCAGCGCGTGCACGTCGGGCGCGCGGCCGAGCACGTCGCAGATCTCGAACGACGCGGTCTTCTGGCCCTCGATGCGGGCCGGGTTCACCGAGTTCACCAGACCGATGCTGGGGAAGTCCGAGGTGACCTTGCGGGCCAGCTCCAGGCAGTCGTCGAAGTTGCCGTCCACCTGAATGATCTTGGCGCCCAGCATGACCGCCTGGGCCAGCTTGCCCATCGCGATCTTGCCCTGCGGGATCAGCACGGCGCAGGTCATGCCCGCGCGGGTCGCGTAGGCCGCGGCGGATGCCGAGGTGTTGCCGGTGGACGCGCAGAGCACCGCCTGCTGACCCTGGTACTTGGCATCGGTGATCGCGACGGTCATGCCGCGGTCCTTGAACGAGCCGGTCGGGTTCAGGCCCTCGACCTTGAGATAAACGTCACATCCGGTCAATTCGGACAGATGCGGTGCGGGCACCAGTGGAGTACCGCCCTCGTACAGGGTGACCGGCTCCCATTCCGCCGCACCTGCGATCCGATCGCGGTAGGCCGCGATCAGACCGGGCCAGCGGGAGTGCACTCCTGCCTGCGGCGCCACGCCAGTCGTACTCATTCTTCGGTGCCTTCCAATCTCAGAACACTGGTGATTGATGTGACGGATTCCATCTCGCCCAAGGCGGTGACGGTGTCCGCGAGCGCAGATTCCACGGCGTGGTGGGTAACCACGACCAAGCGAGCTCCCGTGCCGTGCCCCTCTTGGCGGACGGTCGAGATGCTCACCCCGTGCTTGGCGAATTCGCCCGCCACCGCGGCAAGTACCCCGGGACGGTCTGCCACCTGCAGGTTCACGTGGTAGCGGGTGGGTGTATCGCCGATCGGCGCGATCGGTAGCTCAGCATAAACCGATTCGCCCGGTGCGCGGCCACCGTAGAACTTGTTGCGCGCGGCCATCACCAGATCGCCGAGCACCGCGGACGCGGTCGGCGCGCCGCCGGCGCCCTGTCCGTAGAACATCAGCCGTCCGGCGTTCTCCGCCTCGACGACCACCGCGTTGAACGCGCCGCTCACCGCGGCCAGTGGATGCTTGCGCGGGACCAGCGCCGGGTAGACGCGCACCGAGACACGGTCCTTGCCGCCCTCGGCCACGCTCGGCTCGCCCGGTCCGGCGGGCACCCGCTCGCAGATGGCGAGCAGCTTGACCGTGCAGTTCAGCGCGGACGCGGTCTCCAGATCCTCGGAACTGATCTTGGAGATGCCCTCGCGGTACACGTCAGCCGCGGTGACCCGGGTGTGGAACGCGAGCGAGGCGAGGATCGCGGCCTTGGCGGCGGCGTCGTAGCCCTCCACGTCGGCGGTCGGATCGGCCTCCGCGTAACCCAGGCGGGTGGCCTCCTTCAGCGTGACCTCGTAGTCGGCGCCGGTCTCGTCCATCGCGGAGAGGATGAAGTTGGTGGTGCCGTTGACGATGCCGACCACCCGGTTGACCCGGTCCCCGGCCAGCGACTGGATCAGCGGGCGGACCACCGGGATGGCGCCGGCGACGGCGGCCTCGAAGTAAAGGTCGGCGCGGCTGCGCTCGGCGGCTGCCGCGAGTTCGCCGGTGTAGTCGGCCAGCAGCGCCTTGTTCGCGGTCACCACGGATTTGCCGGCGTTCAGCGCGGCCAGGATCAGCCGGCGCGGCGGGTCGATGCCGCCGATCACCTCGACCACCAGGTCGACGTCCTCGCGGGCGACCAGCGCGTCCGCGTCGGTGGTCAGCAGGTGCGGCGGCAGGCCACGGTCGTTGTCCAGATTGCGGACCGCGACGCCGCGCAGCACCAGCGGCGCGCCGACGCGGGAACGCAAGTCTTCGGAGTGGTCGCGCAGGATCCGCACAACCTCCGTGCCGACATTGCCCATGCCGAGGACCGCTACACCGATCGGTTGATCTCTCCCCCAAGTGTTCTGGGCAGGATTTGTCATGATTCAACCTCCAAGCTGAGCAGGTCCGCCACCGTTTCCCGGCGCAGAATGAGACGCGGTTGCCCGTCGCGTACCGCGACCACCGCGGGGCGGGTCAGCTGGTTGTATCGGCTGGACATCGAGTAGCAGTACGCGCCGGTCGCGGCGACGGCGACCAGATCACCCGGGCCGACATCCTCCGGCATCCAGGTATCGCGGATGACGATATCGCCACTCTCGCAATGCTTTCCGACCACGCGCGCGACCACCGCGGCGGCCTCGGACGAGCGGGAGACCAGGCGGCAGTCGTAGTCCGCCTGATACAGCGCCGGGCGGATGTTGTCGCTCATGCCGCCGTCGACGCTGATGTAGCGCCGGCGCAGGCCACCGTCGAGGGAGACGTCCTTGATGGTGCCGACCTCGTACAACGTGACCGTGCCCGGCCCGGCGATGGCGCGGCCGGGTTCCACCGCGATCTTCGGCTCGGGCAGGCCGATGGCGGCCGCCTCGGCGGCGACCAGGTCGCGCACCTTGCCGGCGAAGTCGTCCAGCGGCGGCGGATCGTCGTTGGGCAGGTACGAAATGCCAAGTCCGCCACCGAGATCCAGCGTGGAGATCTGCGCGGTGCGGTCGACGCCGAACTTCTCGATGGCGTCGTGCAGCAACCGCAGCATGCGGCGCGCGGCGATCTCGAAGCCGTCGATCTCGAAGATCTGCGAACCGATGTGGCTGTGCAGGCCGACCAGGCGCAGGTTGTCCGCGTCGAAGACCCGCGCGAGCGCCTCCATGGCGTCGCCGCCGGCGATCGAGAAGCCGAACTTCTGATCCTCGTGCGCGGTCGAAATGTATTCGTGCGTATGGGCTTCCACGCCGACGGTAACCCGGACCAGCACGTCCTGCAGCACGCCGGCGCGGCCCGCGATGGCCTCCAGCCGCTCGATCTCGATCAGCGAGTCGACCACCACGTGCCCGACCCCGGCGGTGACCGCGGCTTCCAGCTCGGTCGCCGATTTGTTGTTGCCGTGCAACGCGATTCGTTCAGCCGGGAAGCCCGCGTGCAGGGCGATCGCGAGCTCGCCGCCGGAGCACACGTCCAGCGACAGGCCCTCGTCCCGGATCCAGCGGGCGATCTCGCCGCACAGGAAAGCCTTGGACGCGTAGTGGACTCGCGCGTTCGGGCCGAACGCACGCACCATGTCGCGGCAGCGCGACCGGAAGTCGTCCTCGTCCACCACGAACAGCGGGGTGCCGAATTCGGCGGCCAGCTCGTGCACCGGCACACCGGCCAGCCGCACCACGCCGTCGTCGTCGCGGGACGCGTTGCGCGGCCAGACATTCGCCGGCAAATCGATCAGCTGCTGCGGATCGCGAGGGCGCTCCGGCAGGTTGGGTGCGTGCGGGATCTCGGCGTGCCGAGGCCCAGCAGGATGCGCGCTCACGACTCCACCTCGCTGACGCTCGGCTCCGTCGTGACCGCGCAGGCGGCTGCGCCTTCGGTTCGCTCGCTACGCTCGTTCACGATAGTAGTTCCTCCCTGGCGCTCGTCGGAAAGTCCTTGTGCCCGTTCACATGCGCTCCGGTGCGCTGACGCCGAGCAGGGCGAGGCCGTTCGCGAGGACCTGACGGGTCGCGTTGACCAGCACCAAGCGCGCGGCGTTGGTAGGGCTCACGGGCTCGTCCCCGAGGGGCAGCACGCGCAGGTTCTTGTTGGTCTGGAAGCGGTGATAGGTACCGGCCAGTTCCTCCAGGTAGCGGGCGACCCGGTGCGGCTCGCGCAGGCTCGCGGCGCTGCTCACGACCCTGGGGTACTCGCCGAGGGTGCGGATGAGCTCGCCCTCCTCGTCGGAGGTGAGCAGCGCGAGATCCGGCGTCACCTTGTCGTATTCGAGCTCGGCCGCGTTGCGCGCGATCGACGCGGTCCGCGCGTGCGCGTATT
The DNA here is from genome assembly GCF_008704205.1 of Nocardia colli. Lineage (GTDB taxonomy): Bacteria > Actinomycetota > Actinomycetes > Mycobacteriales > Mycobacteriaceae > Nocardia > Nocardia colli. The sequence goes on from NZ_VXLC01000040.1 coordinate 23,626, forward strand.
GCACGTAGTAGACCGGGTTCTCGCTGCTCTGGCTGGTCCACAGGTCCAGGTCGATATCGATGCTCGAATTCACCGAGGAACGCACGAGCACATACCGCCCGGCGTCGACGCCGATCGCCTCGACCAAATCCTCGAGCGTGACCACGGTGCCCGCACGCTTGCTCATTTTCACCGCGACACCGTCTTTGAGCAGATTCACCATCTGCCCGATCAGCACCTCGACGGTGGCCGGATCATCGCCGGAAACCGACGCGATCGCCTTCAGCCGGCCGATATAACCGTGGTGGTCGGCGCCGAGCATGTAAATGCACAGATCGAAACCGCGGTCCCGCTTGTTCTGGAAGTAGGCGATATCGCCGGCCACATATGCGGGGTTGCCGTCGCTTTTGAGGACGACGCGATCCTGATCGTCGCCGTATTCCGAACTCGCGATCCACCAGGCGCCGTCTTTTTCATAAAGATCGCCGGAATCCTTGAGCTTGGCCACGGCCTGCGCCACCGCGCCGGACTCGAACAGCGAGCTCTCGTTGAAGAACACGTCGAAGTCGGTGCCGAACTCGTGCAGCGTCTGCCGGATCTGGGCGAACATCAGCTCGACGCCCTCGGCGCGGAACAGCTCCTGCCGCTCGTCCTCGGGCAGCGACAGCGCGTCCGGGTGCGCGGCCACGATGGTGTTCGCGATCTCGCCGATGTAGGCGCCCGCGTAACCGTCGTCCGGGGTCGGCGCGCCGGTGGCCGCCGCGACCAGCGACCGGGCGAAGCGCTCGATCTGCGCGCCGTGATCGTTGAAGTAGTACTCGCGCACCACGTCGGCGCCCTGCGCGGCCAGGATCCGGCCCAGCGCGTCGCCGACCGCGGCCCAGCGGGTGCCGCCGAGGTGCACCGGACCGGTCGGGTTCGCCGAGACGAACTCCAGGTTGATCCGGGTCCCCTTCAGCGTCTCCCCGCTGCCGTAGGCGGGGCCGGCGGCGAGCACCTGCTCGATGATCGCGCCCTGCGCGGACGCGGCCAGCCGGATGTTCAGGAAGCCGGGCCCGGCGACCTCGGCGGAGGCCACCTCGTCGGCGGCGCTCAGCGCCTCGGCGAGCCAGGTCGCCAGATCGCGCGGATTCGCGCCCGCCTTTTTCGCGACCTTCATCGCCACGTTCGTGGCATAGTCACCGTGTTCGGGGTTGCGGGGGCGCTCGACAGTGACCTCGTCGGGCAGGACCGCGGGGTCCAGTCCGCGTTCGACAAGCACCTTCGCCGCAGTGGCGCGAAGGAGATCTGCAAGGTCAGCTGGAGTCACGAGTCTCTATCCTATGGTCTTGGCGGGTGTACACCTCGAGTGGGCACTGCGCCGGAACCGTCCGCAATCCACAGCACCCTGCGGATCCATCACCTCGAGAGAGCACAACGAGCGATGCCGAGTAGTCCCAGCGCCAAATCGGCCAAGGCCGCCGCCAAGTTGTCCGGGTCCCGCAAAGGGGGCGGGCGTGGACAACTGCCGAAGAAGAATCGTCAGATCCCCTGGTTGGCCATCGGCGCGGCCGTAGTCATCATCGCACTCATCGGTGCTCTCGCCTACAGCCTGGTACCCAAGTACCAGGAGAAGGCCGACCTGGAGAAGTTCACGCCCAGCGCGGAACGCAAGGACCCCTCGGATTCGATCCCCGGCGTGGTCAAGAAGGAATACCCGGCCGGGCTGCACATCGGGCCGACCCAGCGGGTGGCCTACGACCAGAGTCCCGCGTTCGGCGGACCGCACGACGCGTCCTGGGCCACCTGCACCGGCGTCGTGTACGACAAGCCGATCCGGATGGAGAACGCGGTGCACTCGCTCGAGCACGGCGCGGTCTGGATCGCCTACAACCCGGACAAGGTCGACGCCGCGGGCATCGACTCGCTCGAGAGCAAGGTGCAGGGCAAGGCGTACTCGCTGATGTCGCCGTACCCCGGTCTCGACCACGCGGTTTCGCTGCAATCGTGGGGACACCAGCTGAAGCTGGACAGCGCCGACGACAAGCGCGTCGGCCAGTTCATCACCGCACTGCGCCTGAACAACTACACCTACCCCGAGGTCGGCGCGGACTGCTCGACGATCGCGTTCGACACCGACAACCCGCCGCCGTTCGACCCGACCCCGCCCGGACCGGGCGCGGTGCCGATGGACGGCAAGGGCCTGCAGCAGGATCCGGGTGAGGTCGGCGGAATGCCCGGCGGCCTGCCGGGCGTGCCCGGGGTTCCGGGACTGCCCGGCCTGCCCGGCGCGCCGGCGCCGAACCAGCCCCGCCCCGTGCCGAACCCGGCGCAGCCCGGGCCGGCCCAGCCGCAGCCGAGCCAATAGTGAGCATCGAGGTCGAGCCGGATTCCGCGGAGTCCGGCCTCGGCGCCCAGGTGCGCAGGCAGCGCACGGCGCTGCTGGTCCTCGGCGTGATCGGCGCCATCCTGATCGGCGTCGCCATCGGCGCGCTGATCCGGCTGCCGCTGAACAACTCGTCCGAACCCGATCCCGGCGCGGTGGACGTCGGCTTCACCCAGGACATGTCGGCCCACCACGCGCAGGCCGTCGAGATGGCCGGCGTGGTGCTGGTCCGCTCCACCGACACCGACGTGCGCCGCCTCGCCTACGACATCATGACCACCCAGCAGAACCAGGTCGGCCGGATGCAGGGCTGGCTGCAACTGTGGGGCAAGCCCGCGCAGAGCGTCGACGGCTACATGGGCTGGATGAGCGCGCAACCCGGCGGCCACGGCCACTCCGGCGCCACCCAGACCATGTCCGGCCCCATGCCGACCATGCCCGGCATGGCCACCCCCGGCGACCTCGCCGCGCTGCGCCAAGCCACCGGCCCCGCCCTCGACACCCTCTTCCTGCAACTCATGCTGCGCCACCACCAGGGCGGCCTGCCGATGATCGACTACGCGGGCGAGCACGCCGAAACCACCGCCGTGCGCACTCTCGCCGACACCATGGACCAGACCCAGCGCGGCGAAGCCCAGCTCATCACCACCATGCTCACCGCACGGGGCGCGGTCCCGCTCCCGCCGAACTGACCCCGAACCGCCGCCCCCGACAACCCTTTTTGGCTCCAGGCGACCGATGCGATACGCTTTCCCCGCCCGAACGGCGGCGTCACCGTCACCGCTCGACACCTATCCCGCCCTCGTAGCTCAGGGGATAGAGCGTCTGCCTCCGGAGCAGAAGGCCGCAGGTTCGAATCCTGCCGAGGGCACCGCAGAGAGGCCCCTGATCAGCAGCATGCGATCAGGGGCCGTTCTGTTTTCTGGAACAGGTTGGGGTGTCGGGCGATTCGCTTCGGCGAGATGCCAGACGCGCTGCGTCGATGGGTATCGACGCAGCGCGATGAACTAGGTGATCTCGATGAGCCGAGTGCGGCTACAACCGCTGGCCACAAGCTCTACTTCGGGGTGAATGTGATCTTGCCGCCGGTCAACGTGATCGTGGCGTTCTCGAACCCCTGGGCCGCACACTTTTCCCACTTCAGGCCCTTGAATTTGCCGGTGAGTTTCGCCGTGGTTTCCTTTTGCGGGCTTGCCGCAGTCGTTTCCGCCGTGGCCATGATGTCCGACGCGCCGCCCTTCATGTCAGCGGTGACTGTGCCACCGCCTTTCTTGAAGTTCTTGCCGTCGTCGATTATTTTCTCGATCTCCATCATGCACTTACCGCTCGTGCTGCCGTCATACGTCGGCCGATTGTCCTCGATGGTGATCTCGGTCGCGACGAGCCCCTCTTTGCAGCCTGCCCCGTCACCCGACATGGCGACGTCCGGCACCTCGAGCTTGTAGAAACCTTCCTCGTCCTTGGCCACCTTGATCTTGGTGTCGGGGATCGTGCAGGTGTACGGCGCGCTGTCATCCGCTGCCGCCGCGATCGGCTGCGTAGCGCCGATCATGCTGTATCCCAGTGCAGATGCACCTACCAGGCTCGCGGCGATAAACACCCCACGCCGAACTCCCCGGCGGCCACGGATCGAGCTCGACATGTCCTCTTGCTGATGTTCCATCGAAATCCTTCCCATCGTCCAAACGGTGGTCCGACGGCAACACCGAATCGGCCTGCAAGCCAGAACCGGCGCAGCCACAACCCTGGGTAGAGCGGATGAAGAACTCGATCGCGGGCCAGACGCTACCATCCGGAATTACCGAAATGCCGGATTTCACCCCTTGCTCGCACCACCTGGTCCACCGACCGCGCCCGACGTCCCACACTGTTCCGGCCGGTAGCAATCGAGCTCCGACTCTTGTTCGTAGCGGAGGGAGCGGCAGATGGGTTGGGCCGAAAACGTCGGCTTCCCAGCGTCTTCTACCTGCGATCGCCGGGCGCGATCAGTTCCGGCGGCGCTTTCGGGCGACTACCCACAGCACGATCGCTGTGCACAGGAACGGGATGACCACGAAGGACAGACCGGTGATGCTCAGGTCGGGATCGTTCAGGTCGATGTAGTTCCATTGCCGACCGAGGAACTGGGTGGCCACCTGGAAGGTCGCGTGGAATCCGATGCAGGCCCAAAGGTTTCCGGTGGTTGCGCGAAGCGCGCCTTGGACCACGGAGAAGGCGAAGAAGAGGATGACTCGTTCGATCGAGGTGGCCGCGCCGATCAAGACGCCCCACAGCGTGAAAAGTACCGCCTGGGCGATCACGGTAATCGCGGTCGACCAGCGCTCGGCGAGATTGGAGAAGAAATAGCCGCGGAAGATCAGTTCTTCCGGGACGGCCTCGTAGAGCAGCGCCAGCGCGACGAGGGCAATAAGCGCCGGCACAGTCTTCGACATCGACGACTGCACGGTGAGATCGGCCCAGCCGAGCCACAGCATATAAATCAATGTCACCGTGCCGAGCGTCGCACCGACCGCACGCACCACATGCCCACCGCGGGTGTACTCGTCGTCGCCTACGGCATTCACCCCGTGATACAGCACCAGCCACCAGATCGTCACCGCGACGAGCACCGCCCCCAACCGGACGACCAAAGCCGAAATAGTGACATCCAGAATGCGGCGCGCCGAACGGGACCTGGCGGCGCGAAAATGCGAGTAGCGCCTCAGCGACGTCCCGTTCGCAACTCGATCAGGCGCAGCTGACCTTGAAGTCGGCGGTCTGGGTGGCGGCGGGGACGACGTCCACCTTGACCGAGGTCGAACTCTTCGGCTCGCAGCCGGACGCCGAGGTGAACTGGGCCTGGTAGCAGCCGGGCGGCAGGTTGGTGGCGGCGGTGCCGTCGGGTCCGGTGGTCAGGGTGGTGAGCATCGGGCCTGCCGCGCAGGTGGTGATGCCGATCTGCGCGCCGGCCACGGCATATGGCTCGGCGCCGGTCATCTGGGCCTGCACCCGCAACGTGCCCTGTCCGGCGGGTGCCGGGTCGGCTCCCGCAACGCCCGCGCCCTGCGCGATCGCCAGCAACCCGACGCCGAGGACGGACATGCCGATCAGTCTGCGCATTCGAATCTCCTTCTGCACGAACGAACATGGGCGGTCATCCGCACCCGGCAAATATAGTCCGCCGGCCGCACGCCGACGAGGGACATGCCCGAGCCGCCGACCAGCGAGTCAGGCGGGGCCATTTCCCGCTCGCCCGGGTACCCCGTTGACGTAACCTTCGAGGAAGCCGAGGGGGGCTGACGGAGGACGAGACGATGACTTATCCGCCGGGCGGGCAGCCGCCGCAGCAAGGACCGCAGTATCCGCAGCAGCAGCAGCCCACCGAATATCCGCCGCCGGCGGGCTACCCGCAGGCCGGCTATCCCCCGCCGCCGCCCGGGCAGCAGCCGTCGCGTAAGAGCAAGGTCGGCCTGATCGTCGGGCTGATCGCGGTGGTGCTGCTGGCGCTCGGCGGCGTCGTGGTGCTCGGCGCCGTGCTGACCGCGCAGGGCAAGGGCCCGCTCGCCTCGGACGGAAAACGGATCGAGAACGCGATCCACGACTTCTACGACACGCTGGACAACAAGGGTTTCCAGGCCGCAGCGGCGAAGGCGTGCGCGGCGGACCGGGCCGAGTTCGAGGCGCTGCCCGAGGAACAGCGGCAGGAGTTCGAGTCCGCGACGGTCGCGGTGAACATCGATAAGATCGAGAACATCGTGATCACCGGCGACACCGCGACAGCGCACATCATCGGCAAGCTCACCCTCGAGGTGCCGGGTCAGGCGCCCGATACCGACACCAGCACCACCGAGCACCTGAAGAAGGAAGACGGTAAGTGGAAGGTCTGCTCCGCGGTCACCGGCAAGAATTGACCGCACACCCGCGCGCATGAACGAACGAGCCGCGTGTTGCGGGCCGTCCCGGCGAACGGTGCTCGGCGCCATCGGTTTTGCGGCGCTGTTGCCGTTGGCGCGTCCGGGTTCGGCACGGGCCCAACCGAATCCGCTGATCGCCACCGATCTGGAGGTGGTCACGATCACCGATCGGTCGGTGGTCGTGACCTGGACGACGGTCGCGCCGGATCCGGCCGGGCGATTGGTGCCGGTGGACTCCGACGCGGAACTGCGCCTGGCTCCGGCGGATTCGGCGCGCGCACCGGTTCCGGTCTACGCCGACGCGCAGCCGACGCCCTTCCACTACGCCGAGATCGACGGACTCGAACCCGGTCGTACTTACCGTTTCGAGGCCTGGTCCAACGGCGTGTGCGCGGTCCCCGCGCTCTCCTTGACCACGCTCAGCCCCGGAACTCCCGAATCCACCGGCCGATTCACCACTTTGGTGCCCCCGCCCGGCCGGCCGCTGCACACCCTCGCCCTCGCCAACGACGTGCACTACGGCGAGGAGGTCAGCGGTCTGCTCGTCGCCAACCTGCCGCCCGGCGTCCGGCAAGACGTCCCGCCGTACCCCGAGGTTATGCTCGCCGCCATGCTCGACGATCTGCGCCGCCCCGACCGTGGCGCCGAACGACTGCTCATCGCCGGCGACCTCACCAGCGAAGCGGCCCTGGATGATTCGCGCGCCGTCCGCGCACAACTCGACGGGTGGGGCACGCTGGGCGAGGACTACCTCGTCGTCCGCGGCAACCACGACCGCCCGCACACCGGCCCGGACTACGCGGGTTGTCAGCCCGCCCCCGCCGACCATCACGACTGCTGGGCAGAGGCTTTCACCCCGCGCCAGCAACTGATCGAACACGAATCCGGCGGCCTGCGCCTGCTCGGCCTCGACACCAGCGAACTCGACGGCTCCGGCGGCAGCATCGACCGCCCCCAATTCGACCTGTTCGCCGAGCGGCTCCGCGCCGACCCCGACCGCCCGACCCTGGTCTTCGGCCATCACCCGGTCACCATCGAATCGGGCCTGACCAATCTCGCCGGCCCGGGCTTCGTGCTCAACGGCCGCGACAGCGCCGAACTGCAAGCCCGCTACGACCGCTCCCCCGGCGTCTTCCTGCATCACAGCGGCCACACCCACCGCAATCGCCGCACCCGCCCCGATACCGGCTGCGCCGTCGAATTCCTGGAAGTCGCTGCGGTGAAGGAATATCCGGGCGGTTACAGCCTGCTCCGCCTCTACGAAGGCGGCTACATGCTCAACTTCTACAAGACCCGCACCGAAGCGGCCCGCCGCTGGAGCGCGGCCACCAGGTCCGAATACTTCGGCCTGCTCCCGGATTACACGCTCGGCACCACCGCGGACCGCAATCACGTTGTGCTGCGGGATTTCTCGGGAATCGGCTGAGCGCCACCGCCGGCTCGAGGCGCTCGGTCCGGCGGTCACGTACGCCGGACCGAGCGGTGCCGCTGGAGCGACCCTCGAACCCCTTGGAGCGAGCGGCGGGAATTGAACCCGCGTAAACGGCTTTGCAGACCGTTGCCTCAACCACTCAGCCACGCCCGCCTCACGATTGATAGTGCCGTCCGCGGGCGCCCGGACCCACCCTTGCACTCACGCTGATTCGAAGCGAGTGTGACCGCGAGCCCGCCGGATGTCCCCGAACCGCGCCCACCCGCATGGAATGATCGGAGAATGTCTCGGCCACGCCCACTTCCGCTCGACCCGATCGAGGAGGCCCATCGCCAGTGGGTCGGCCACGGCTGGGGTGACGTGGCCGATGGCATGGCCGCGGTGACCTCGCTGGTACGCGCCCAGCAAATCGTGATGGCCCGGGTGGACGAGGCACTGAAACCGACCGGTTTGACCTTCTCCCGCTACGAATTACTCATGCTGCTGAGCTTCAGCAAGACCGGCGCACTGCCGATGGCGAAGGCCAGCGCGCGCCTGCAGGTGCACCCGACCAGCGTGACCAACACCGTCGATCGGCTCGAGGCGGCGAAGCTGGTCGAACGGGTGCCGCACCCGACCGACCGGCGCGCGACGCTGATCGAGATCACCGATGCCGGAAGGGAATTGGTCGCGCAGGCGACCGAGGAACTCAACACCCGCGTCTTCGCGTTACCCGGTCTCGCGCCGGATCGGCTGCACACGCTGTTGCAGCTACTCGCGGAATTCCGACATGCCGCAGGTGACTTCGACACCGGCGACGAACCGGCGCGCTGGTCCGCGACCGGACCGGACTGAGACGGTCGTACCGGTCGGTTTGATACACCCGCTAGTTGGCCACGGCGTAACGGTCCGGCATCCAACTAGCGAATTTCCCGGCCCGTTGTCTTGGCAGCGGCGGCAAAAAGGTTCACCATGTAAACCATGGTGCTGGTCTTGGGGGTATCGGCGGGCGCTGGGGGTGCTCGCGCGATGCTGACTCACTCCGATCAGCCGCATCTCCCGCCGATCGATCGCTGCGAGGTGCCCCGGCGCGCCGGTGGCGGGGTCGAGGAACCGGTCTTCGAGGCCATCCGCCAGATGCGCGGCGCGGCCGACCGGCGCGACGAATTGGTCACCGGAACCGCCGTGACCTGCCGCTGCACCCTGCACGCCGAGGCCATCCGGACCGGCGCCGGCCGCAACCGCTTGACCATCGTCGACGAGCCCCTGGCGCAACTGCGCTATCTCCGTTTCACCGGACAGCTGCCCGACGACGGCTCGGTCCTGCTCTACGACCTCGGCACGTCCGGCCTGACCATCACGCACGCCGACTGCCGCACCGACACCATCCTCGCGGGCAAGCGCAGCACGGTGCTCGGCGGCGACGGCTACGACGCGCTGCTGCGCTGGCAGCTCGCGCGCGGCGGCGTGCTCACCGACAAGCTGACCAGCCGCAGGCATCGCGAGGCGTTGAGCAGCGAGCGGGTGGTCACCGCGATCGACCCGATCTCCGGCGGCCGCGAGGTGGTCACCCGCAGCGACCTGGCCGAATTGTGTGCCGCGAGCCTGCATCATTCGGCGTCGTTCGTGCGGCAGCTGATCGAGGAGAGCGGCGTGCAACCCGAGGCGCTGGTGCTGCTCGGCGGCTGCACCCGCAATCCGAGCATCCGCGACGAACTCGCGGAGCTGATCGACCTGCCGATCATTTACGACCCGGAACCCGACTACGTCTCGGCCCGCGGCGCGGTACTGCTCGCGGCCGAACGCCACAGCGGCGACGTGCGGATGGCCCGCGCCCGCGCGGGCGCGGGGCTGTCCGCCTCGCTGGTGCACGGCCCGGTCGACCGGCGCAAGCTCATCGCCGCCGTCGCGGTCACCGCGGCGCTCGGCGCGACGATCGCCGGCATCCTCGCGATGGACCGGCCGTCGACCGAACCGAGCCACGGCACCCCGTCGACGCCGGTGGAGATCGTCGGACCGTCGCCGTCGAGTTTCGGCTAACTCGCGGCTAAGTGGACAGGCATTCTGCTCAGCGGTTGGTGAACTTCGCCGGCCGCTTCTCCACGAACGCGCTCATGCCTTCCTTCTGATCCTCGATCGCGAAGAGCGAGTGGAACACTCGGCGTTCGAAGCGCAGGCCCTCGGCGAGCGTGGTCTCGAAGGAGCGGTTGACCGCCTCCTTCGCGATCATGGTGACCGGCAGCGACATCGACGCGATGGTGTCGGCCACCTCGAGCGCGGTGTCCAGCAGGTCGGCGGCGGGCACGATGCGCGAGACCAGCCCGGCGCGCTCGGCCTCCTCGGCGTCCATGTTGCGGCCGGTGAGCACCAGGTCCATCGCCTTGGCCTTGCCGACCGCGCGGGTGAGCCGCTGCGAGCCGCCGATGCCGGGGATGACGCCGAGCTTGATCTCCGGCTGGCCGAACTTCGCGGTGTCGGCCGCGATCAGGATGTCGCAGATCATCGCCAGTTCGCAGCCGCCGCCGAGGGCGTAACCGGCCACCGCGGCGATGGTCGGCTTGCGGAACGCGGCGAGCCGGTCCCAGCGCGCGAAGTAGTCGTTCAGGAACATGTCCATGTACGACTTCGGCTGCATCTCCTTGATGTCGGCGCCGGCCGCGAAGGCCCGATCCGAGCCGGTGATGACCACGGCGCCGATCTCGTCGTCGCGCTCGAGCTCGTCGAGCGCGGCGATGACATCATCGAGGACCTGGGCGTTGAGCGCGTTGAGCGCCTTCGGGCGGTTCAGCGTGATCCAGCCGACCCGGCCCTTGCGCTCCAGCAGAATCGTCTCGAAGTCGGTCACTCGGCACCTTCTAGGTCGGGGGTCAGGATTATCGGTGACGATACAGCAGCCAGGTTTACCGACCCGCTCGCAACGTCCCGACGGTATTCTGAAGTTGTTACAGCACAACGGAATTCACACTCCAGCGCCCGGATCGCCGGTCAATTCCGTATACACCCGCAGGCCCTCGGCGATCTTCCCCGCGGCGTTCTCCAGCTGCTCGGGCGGCAAGTACTTGCCGAACGCGGCCGCGTCGAGCAGCTGGTCACGGACCTGTTCGAGGTTCATCCTGGCCCAGTCCTGGCGGGAAAGTGGAGACACGGCTCGAACAATACCTCGAGTCGAACGCATGTTCGAGACATGTCATCCTCTAGAAAATATCGGGTCAGGCGTCCGTGCTCGGGACGTCGCTGCGGTCCCGGATCTCGGTGACGATCGCCGAGAAGTCCCGCGCACCCGAGGACTCGTTGAACCGGTTGTAGATCTCCGCCGCGAGCAGCCCGAGCTGGCCGTCGATGCCGTTCTCGCGCAACGCGTTCGCCGCCAGGCCCAGATCCTTGTTCATCAGCGCGGTGGCGAAACCGGGCTGGTAATCGTTGTTCGCGGGGCTGGTCGGCACCGGGCCGGGGACCGGGCAGTAGGTGGTCAGCGCCCAGCTCTGGCCCGACGCGGTGGAGACGACGTCGAAGAACGACTGGTGGGTCAGGCCGAGCTTCTCGCCGAGCACCAGCGCCTCGGACAGGCCGATCATCGAGATGCCGAGCAGCATGTTGTTGCAGATCTTGGCCGCCTGGCCGACGCCGGAACCGCCGCAGTGCACCACCTTGCCGCCCATCACCTCGAGCAGCGGCAGCGCGTCGGCGAAGTCCTCGGCGCCGCCGCCGACCATGAAGGTCAGCGTGCCCGCGGCCGCGCCGGCGACGCCGCCGGAGACCGGGGCGTCCAGCGCGCGGTGGCCCGCGCCGATGGCGAGCACCGCGGCCGACTTGGCGTCGGCGACGTCGATGGTCGAGCAGTCGATGAACAGGGTGCCGGGCTTGGCCGCGGGGAGCAGTTCGGCGTACACGTCGAGGACGAGTTTTCCGTTGGGCAGCATGGTGATCACGACACCGGCGTCGGCCGCCTCGACGGCCGTGCTCACCACGATCGCGCCGTCCTTGACGGCCTGCTCCTGGGCGGCGGGCACCGGATCGTAGGCCAGCACTTCATATCCGGCCTTCACCAGGTTCGCCGCCATCGGCGCACCCATGTGGCCCAGCCCGAGGAATCCGATCTTTTCAGTCATTGCTCACCAAACCCAGTTCCTGATCGCCCAATTCGGCGAAGTATGCGTCGACCTGTGCGGTGGTGACCTCGGCGAGGGTCGCCGGTGACCACTGCGGATTACGGTCCTTGTCGATTACCTGCGCGCGGATGCCTTCCACCAGATCGAGCGAGGACAGCGCCGCGATGGAGACCCGGTACTCCTCGTTCAGCACGGTCTCCAGGTCCGGCGCGGTACGCGCGGACCGCAACGACCGTAGCGCCACCTTCAGCGCGACAGGCGATTTCGCCAGAATGTCGGCGGCGGCCGCGGCGGCCTCCGGCGCCTCGTCGGCCTGCAGGCGCGCGACGATCTCCTCGACCGTGTCCGCTCGATAGCAGGCGTCGATCCAGGACCGCTGAGCGAGCAGGCCGGATTCCGTTGCGGCCGTGGCGAACTTGGCGATCGCCACCTCGACCGCCTCGGTGCGCAGCGTATCCAGCAGCGCCGGAAGGTGTTCGGTGGCGACGAAGTAGTCGGCGAAGCCGGCCGCGATGGCGTCGCCCGCGCTCATCCGGGCGGTGGTCAGCGCGACGTGCGTGCCGATCTCGCCGGGACTGCGCGAAAGCAGGTAGGTGCCACCGACATCCGGGACGAAGCCGATGCCCACCTCGGGCATGCCGATCTTGGACCGCTCGGTGACGATCCGGTGGCTGCCGTGCCCGGACAGCCCGACGCCGCCGCCCATCACGATGCCGTCCATCACCACCACGTACGGCTTCGGGTAGTTGCCGATCAACGCGTTGAGAACGTACTCGTCGCGCCAGAAGCGGCCGGTCGGCGAATCCGCGCCGGTGGCGCCGCCGGTCGCGTCGGAGTAGATGGCGACGATGTCGCCGCCCGCGCACAGCCCGCGCTCCCCCGCACCGGTGAGGACGACGGTGCGCACCTCGTCGTCGTCCGCCCAGGCACGCAGCGCATCGCTGATGGCAAGGGTCATCGGGTGATTCAGCGCGTTGATGGCCTTCGGCCGGTTCAACGTGATGAGCCCGAGCCCATTCGCCTTCTCGATCAGCACTTCCGGTTCACTCATGACTGCGCCTCGCTAACGCTCGGCTCCGTCATGAGCGAAGCACGCTGGCACATGATTCGCTCACTTCGTTCGCTCATGCCGCTCCTACCACCGCGCGGGCGACAACCACCCGCATGATTTCGTTGGTGCCCTCGAGTATCTGGTGGACCCGCAGATCTCGGACGATCTTCTCCAGGCCGTATTCGGCCAGGTAACCGTAGCCGCCGTGCAGTTGCAGCGCCTTGTTCGCGACCTCGAACCCCGCGTCGGTGGCGAATCGCTTTGCCATGGCGCACAACTCGACCTTGTCCGGCGCGTCGGCGTCCAGCGCCGCCGCGGCCCGCCACAGCAGGGTGCGGGCGGCCTCCAATTCGGTCCGCATGTCGGCGAGCTGGAAGCGCAGCGCCTCGTTCTTCAGCAGCGGCTTGCCGAACGCCTGCCGCTCGGCCAGGTACGGCACCGTCTGCTCCAGCGCCGCCTGCGCGCCGCCGACCGAGCAGGCGGCGATGTTCAGCCGTCCGCCGTTGAGGCCGTTCATCGCGATGCGGAAGCCGTCGCCCTCTGCGCCGAGCAGGTTCGCCGCGGGCACCCTAGCGTCCTCGAAGATCACCTGCCGGGTCGGCTGCGCGTGCCAGCCCATCTTTCTTTCGTTGACGCCGAAGGAAACTCCCGGCGTATCGGCGGGCACGATGAACGCCGAGACGCCGCGCGCGCCCGCCGCCCCGGTGCGCGCCATGACCACGTACACGTCGGTGGCGCCCGCCCCGGAGATGAATTGCTTTGTCCCGTTGAAGATGTAGTCGTCACCGTCGCGAACGGCCTTGGTGCTCAACGCCGCAGCGTCGGAGCCCGCGCCCGGTTCGGTCAGCGCGTAACTGGCCAGCAGCTCCATCGAGGTCAGCCTCGGCAGCCAGCGATCGCGTTGCGCCGCATCGCCGTAGGCGTCGATCATCCAGGTCGCCATGTTGTGGATGGAGATATAGGCCGCGATGGCCGGGCAGCCGGTGGCGAGCTGTTCGAAGATGCGCACGGAGTCGAGCCTGCGCAGGCCCGAACCGCCTACGTCCTCCTGGACGTAGATGCCGCCGAGCCCGAGCGGGCCAGCCTTGCGCAGCACGTCGACCGGAAAGTGCTTCTGCTCATCCCATTCCAGGGCGTTCGGGGCGAGGAACTCGTCGGCGAATCCGCGCGCGGTGTCGCGGATCGCCTTCTCGTCTTCGTCGAGGATGAACATGGTCAGTCCATCGTCGGGATGACGAACGCATTGCTTTCCTTCATCCCGGAAGGCCAGCGCTGCGTGACGGTTTTCGTCTTGGTGTAGAAGCGGAACGAGTCCGGGCCGTGCTGGTTCAGATCGCCGAAGCCGGAACGCTTCCAGCCGCCGAAGGTGTAGTACGCGATCGGCACCGGGATCGGGACGTTGATGCCGACCATGCCGACCTGCACGCGGGCGGCGAAGTCCCGGGCGGTGTCGCCGTCGCGGGTGAAGATCGCGACACCGTTGCCGTATTCGTGCTCGTTGGCCAGGCGCAGGCCCTCTTCGTAGTCCTTGGCCCGGACGACGGTGAGCACCGGACCGAAGATCTCTTCCTGGTAGATCCGCATCTCCGGGGTGACCTTGTCGAAAAGCGTTGCGCCGACGAAGTATCCGTCCTCGCCGCCGGGGACGGTCACGCCGCGACCGTCGATCACCAGCTCGGCCCCCTCATCGATGCCGATCTGGACGTAGTTGTTCACCCGATCCACGCCGTCCTTGCCGACGAGCGGGCCGTAGTCGGCGCCGGGATCGTCGGAGCGGCCGATGTTGAGCTTCTCCACCCGCTCGGTGAGCTTGGCCAGCAGGCGATCCGCGGTCTCCTCGCCGACCGGCACCGCCACCGAGATGGCCATGCAGCGCTCGCCCGCGGAACCGTAACCGGCGCCGATCAATTGGTCGGCGACATCGTCGAGGTCGGCGTCCGGCATCACGATCGCGTGGTTCTTCGCGCCGCCGAAGCACTGGGCGCGCTTGCCGTTCGCGGTCGCGGTCTCGTAGATGTACTGGGCGATCGGGGTGGAGCCGACGAAGCCGACGGCCTTGATCCGCGGGTCGTGCAGCAGCGCGTCGACGGCCACCTTGTCGCCGTTGACCACGTTGAACACACCCGGCGGCAGGCCGGCCTCGAGGAACAGCTCGGCCAGGCGCAGCGGCACCGAGGGGTCGCGCTCGGAAGGCTTGAGCACGAACGCGTTTCCGGTGGCCAGCGCCGGGCCGGCCTTCCACAGCGGGATCATGGCCGGGAAGTTGAACGGGGTGATCCCCGCGACGACGCCGAGCGGCTGGCGCATCGAGTAGACGTCGATGCCGGTGCCCGCGCTCTCGGTGTACTCGCCCTTGAGCAGGTGCGGCGCGCCGACGGCGAACTCGATCACCTCGAGGCCGCGCTGGATGTCGCCCTTCGCGTCGGCGATGGTCTTGCCGTGTTCCGAAGACAGCAGCGCCGCAAGCGAATCCATCTCGTCCTGCACCAGAGTGAGGAAGCGCATCAGCACGCGCGCCCGCTTCTGCGGGTTGAACGCGGCCCAGACCGGCTGTGCCGCTTCGGCATCGGCGATGACCGCCTCGACCTCGGACTTGCTGGCCAGCGGCACCCGCGCCTGCACTTGGCCGAGATTCGGGTCGAAGACGTCACCGAAGTTGCCCGAGGTGCCCGCGACGTGTTGCCCGCCGATGAAGTGAGTGAGTTCGCGAACCATGCCAGTCCTGTTCTGGTAGCCGACCATGACACCGCTTGGCGCGGTATGCGGTCATCCTATAGTTGGACGTCCATGTAAATACCGAGTGTGACCCATCCCACCTCCGACAGCGTGCACGCCCGACCATCGGGAATGGCCGAAATATGCCATCGACCAGGCAGTTCACCGAGCGCAATACAGTTCACACCCGGGACAACGCGCAACAGGCATGGTCCATCCATCGCCCAACCGGCCGCGGGCAACGGCCTCGACCGTCTAAGCCGCGTTCGACGCGGACGGTTTCGGCGCCCTGGTGAGCATGAACGCGCCACCGGCGAGCACCACGCTCCCGACCACCAGCACGGATACCGCCGCGGCGAGAACACTGTCGGTCCACTCGGTGACCGCCTGGCCGGTTGCCAGCGCGACCGCGAGTCCGCCGCCGATCACCAGCACGGTCGAACGCTGCTCGGCGAACAACGCGAAGCAGACGACAGCCACCAGCAGGCTGAGCAGAAACGCCCACCAGTCGTCGACATCGATGATCGCCGCGCCGATCAACGAGATCCCTACCGCAATCGCGTAACCCAGCCAGGTCTCCACGAAACCGCCGATCCTGGTGAGCGCGAACCAGATTCCGCCGACCACCAGCATCCCGAGCGCGTACCAGACGTCGTCGACGCCCGCGAGATCACCGAGCGCCGCGGGCAGGAGCGCGCTGAGCACACCGCACGCGAGCATCCCGATCACCGACGGCACCGCGAGATAGCCGAGCACTGCCGCCACCAGGCCCGCGATCGCCGCCCACGACCCCGCGTCACCGGTGCCGTTGTCCAACGCCGTCCCCACCGTCCCGGCGATCGCCCCGGCCGCGAGCGCGAGCAGCGCCGCCGCGAGCCGAACCCGGGACCCGTGCGGATCCCGCGCGAACAGCTTTCCCGGCCCGCCGACCACCGCGATCGCGCCGAGCACCAGCCCGAACGACACCGCGAGCAGCACCGCGACCCGCCCACCGCGCGCGAGATCGTCCCAGGACGACCCGATCACCAGCGCGATGCCACAAAACACCAGCCCAGCCCCGATATAGGCCGCGATCTCGGCCAGAACCTTCCCGCGCGGCCGCGACTCCCGCGTCTCAAGCGCCGCCATGACCGCGTCGAACTGCGCCTCGGTCAGCACACCCTGCTCGACCAGCTTCCGCACAGCTGAACTCTGGTGTGTCGCCATACGCTCATTATCTCCGGCGGTCGCCGCACCACCCAGAAATCACCAATCCAACGCGCCACCCGCCACACACTTTCCGTCACCCGCGCGATACGAGCGGTGAATTCACGCGCGGCAGCACCATGCGCGCGGGCCACCGACCAGCGCACGCCCGTGTCGACGGAGCGGCATGAGACATGGCAATCGCAGTGGCACGCGCCTTATCGGCGCGCGCACAGAATGTCAGACGAATTCATGCGCAGGGCAACATAATGCGCACAGGACACCAGCCGACGCGCACCGCCGCCCGGGCCCGCGCACATCCCCTCCCACCGCGCACGTCATAAGCAGCAATTCCATCGGCCGCACAACGCCATGCGCGCGGCGCACCAACCAACGCGCCGCCGCGGCCATACGCAACACGACGATCACTGTCGCGCACCCGCTGTCCAGCCGCGCACGAAATACCAAGCAAATTCACTCGCGGGACAACGCAATACACGCAAGACGACAAATCGCGCGCTGCGGCCGGGCAACCGTTTTGTGGCAGCGGGATCGCTGCCGCGCAGGTTCTGTCGAGCCGCGCAGGGAATGTGGGGCGGATTCGTGCGCGGCTCGACAGGGGGTGCGCGGGGGTCAGGACTCGGGGCCGAGCTCCACGACGGTGCCGGGGTGGGCCAGTGAGGCGACGGTGATGCGGCCGCCCTTGGCCTGGTCGATGATCTGGCCCTGCCAGGCGACGAAGCAGGAGGCGGCTTCGCTGTTGTAGGCGTTGGTGAGGATGGGGGCCAGTACCTTGGCGAGCTCGCCCTCGGCCGCGATCAGTTGCCCGCGGTAGGGGCCGTAGTAGGGCAGGATCGCTTGCAGGACAATGGCTTCCACGCCCTGGACCTGGGTGATGAACGGGTCGATCGCCGGCTGGTACTGCGCCAGGATCGGCGCGATCTCGGCCAGCACCGGACCCGCGAGCTGCAGGATCGGCTGGTAAACCGAGCCGAGCGCGAACGCCTCCGAAGAGAACGGACCCGCCAGCGGGGCGAGTCCGATCAGCGAGGCGAGACCGCCCTGCTGCTTCGGCGCGGGCCAGCCGATCGGGCATGCGGGCTGCGCCGCGAGCGGTGCGGCGGCGAACGGATTGGCGCCGCCCGCGCCGCCGAGCGGAACGGAGCTGTTCGGCGCGCCGCCGCCCAGCGGAACCGAACTGTCCGGCGCACCGCCACCGAGCGGGACCGAGCTGTTCGGCGCACCCGCGCCCAAGGGGACCGAACCGCCGGGCGCACCGGTGTTCGGCGCGGTCGTCCCGGGATTGATGGCGACGGCGGCGGACGCACCACCCGAGCCGAGCGGAACCGACGCGGCGGGCACCGGGCCACCGCCGGGTGCGGGGGCCGGGGCCGCAGGCGCGGGAGCCGGCGCGGCAGGCGGCGTTTCGACCGGAGCCGCGGCCGCGGCCGGCCGGGCAGCCGCGGCCGGCTGCTCCTGGGTGATCACCACACTGGTGACGTCGTCGTCCTGACGCACCGTCAACGCGGTGACCGCGACCGCGCTGCCGATGACCGTCAGCGCGGCCACCGCGCGGATGGCACTGGCGAGCGCGGGCCTGGTCGTCGTGCGAGAACTCATCGGGCCGTACTCCTTCTGCTGTCTATTTGACCGGGGCCGCAGGCGAATCGGGCGCAGCGGCGGCTGGTTCGTACAAGCCCTCCAGGTGCCAGACGCCGGTGAAACCGTTGAACGGCCCGCCGACGATGAGGCTGGTCCACTGCAGGGTGAACTTGCGGGTCTTCGCGTCGAAAGTGCCGGTGGCCGGGGGGCCTTGGGCGGCATCGGCGGTGGGCTTGTCGAACCACTGCTTGGCCACCCAGTCCCAGACCTTCTGCACCTGTTCGGCGCCGGCCACCTGTGCGTCCTGCTTCTCCGGCGGCTTCGGCGCGCCCTGGTTGAACTCCTGGTCGTTCCACGAGGCGGCCCAGGACGACACGTCGGCGGTCAACTTGCCGCCGTCGTTGGTCACCGAGGGCGGCGGCACCCGGCGCTGGGTCTGCGGGTCGGTCGGATTGGTGGAGATACCGAACTCGACGGCGAAGAACTTGGTCGGCTTGGTGATCGACGCGGACAGCGAATTACCCTGCGCGAAGCCGGGATTCGGTTCGCTTTGATATCCGCCGATGCGCAGGCCGCCCGCCGTGCCCGGTTCGAGCAGGGTGGTCGACCCGTTCTGCGCCGGGGAGTCGCCGTTGGGCATGTAGGGGCCCTTCTCCGGCGTACCGCCCGGCTGCACCATCCGGAACCAGGTACCGGCGACGCTGTCGCCGGACACCGAACCCGGGGTGAAGCGCAGCAATCCGACCAGCGGCTCCGGCCCGCTCGACGCCGGGGTGTCGTCGCTGCTGGAACATCCCGACACCCCCAGCGCCAGCGCGGCCAGGACTGTCGCCGCGATCAGCTTTCGTGCGCTCATGCCGGATTCCCTCCTACTGTGTTGGCCCGCAACCGGTTCGGCAGGAGCAGGCCCTCGACCGTGGCGGCCAGCACGAAGATGCCGGGCACCAGGTAGAAGAACCCGAGTCCACGGAACGCGCCGAAGCCGATCGGGCGAGTCGAATCGTTCAGCGCGACAACGGCATCGAAGTTGCGCACGTTGTCGTTCATCGCGCCGATCAGCGCGGCGAACCGCGAAGTCATCGGCTGCCAACGAGTTTCGAGCGTGGTGATGCCGGTGAGATCGGCCTCGGGGTGGACAGCGCGAACGGCGGCGGTGTAGCGGCTGTTGAGTTCGCCGTCGGCCGCGACCAGGGTGACGAAGTAGCCCTGCAACTTCCGGACCTCGTCGTGGGTCAGGATCGGGCGCAGGTCGTTGATCAGCGGTTGCGCCGCGGGCGAGGCCGGGAACAGCCCGCCGAGCAGCGGCACCGCGATCAACCCGAGCGCGGCCAGTCCCGCGACCGAGCGCCAGACCAGCGCCTGCCTGCCCTCCTTCGCGCGCCGGTAACCCAGCACGCCGGCGCCGATCAGGATCACGCCGGGTAGCGCGAACAACCACGGCAACGTGCCGAAAGGCGGTACCGCGGCGAGCTTTTCGTAATTGCCCCGGTTGTCGTCGATCGCGCCGATCATCCCGGACATGTGATAGCTGATCTCCGGGTAGTCGCGGACGAATTGGTCCACCCGCTCGAAGCTGCCCGGCTGCTGGCCGTTCTTCTGCAACGTGACGACATTGGTCCGCGCGTCATCGAGCACCTGAAGATCGTGGCGATACCCGTCGATGCTCGACCGCGTCATGTACGGCTCGAACGCGTCGATCATCGCCTCCCCCTTGACCGCTCGCGGGAACATGCCGGTGCCGATGGGCGCGAGCACCAGCAGCGCGCCGATCGCGATGATCAGCACGAACGGCCACCGTTTCCGGGGCCGCGGCGGCGCGGGTTCCGGATTCGAGACGAACTCCGAATAGGCGGGCAGCCCCGACACTGCCGTCACTGCCGTTGCCGACGGACGATCCGGTCCGCGTTGAAGAACACCCCGGCCGCCGCGACCGCGACGACGAGCAGCGTCGGCACCACCCACGCCGGGGTGTGCCTGCCGCGCGGGACCTCGATGGTCTTCGAGGCGAGCACCGGATCGGCGTGGATCGGCTGCGCCTGATTTTGCGCCACCGGCACGGCGGCGGGCGCGGCCGCCGCCGTGCCGGGGACCGCCGGAGCCGCCGGCGCGGGGGCCGGAGCAGCGGGGGCGGGAGCGGCCGGCGCGGCCGCGGGCGCGGCGGGCGGCGCGGCAATCGGCGCGGCCGCCGGTGCAGCCTGCGGGACGCTGCCGCCGCGGTACTGACCGGCCAGATGCCACAGCCCGGTGAAGTTGTTGAACGGACCGCCGACGATCTGACTCGTCCACTCGATCACGAAGTTGCCCGAGCCGTCGATGCTGCCGCGCACGGGACTGGTCTTGCCCGGCAGTCCACCGCCCGGCTTCGGCGCACCCTGGTTGAACACCTGGTTGTTCCAGGTGACCCCGAGGCTGCTCAGATCGCCGGACAGCTGCCCGCCGTCGGAGTAGATCGCGGGCACCGAGGTGCCGCCGCCGGTCTGCGGATCGGTCGGGTTGGTCGCGGTGGCGAAATCGACGCCGTAGAACCGGACCGGGGTGGTGACCCGCCCCGACCGCGCGTTGCCCGCGCCGTCGAAGGCCGCCGCGGGCTGCGGCTGGTAACTGCCGCTGACCAGGCCGCCGTCGCTGCCCGCGGACAGCGTGGTCACCGTCTGATCGCTGCACGCCGAGTCGCTGTTGGCCAGGTAGGGGCCGCCCGCGTCCCCGGTCGGCAGGATCATCCGGAAGAAGCTGCCGGTCACCGCGCCGCCGGAGCAGACGCCGGGCGCCAAGGCGAACAGACCGTTCAGCGGCGCGGGTTCGGCGTGCGCGAACGGCGCGGCGAACGTCGACAGGCCGAGGGCGGCTACCGCGGCGGCGAACCGATAAGAGTTCCGTCCCATGGATCTTCCTTTTGGTGGATTTGTGCAGATGGATTTCGGATTTAGGGCATCGCGTCACATCGGAACTCGAGCCGGTGCCGGTTGTCGCCATTTGCATTCACGATGAGCGGAACCTCGATTGCCGACATTCCCGAATTGACCGGGCGTGTACTACCTGGCGCTGTGATCGGCATCACCGTAGGATTAGTTTGACGTCCTAGTATCGGACGCCGACTGGATATCGCCGGAGGAATGCCGTGGCCGACCACACGCTGCACACGCCGACCAACCCCGTCCGTTTCGTGACCTCCGCAGCACTATTCGACGGACACGACGCGGCGATCAACATCATGCGGCGCATCCTGCAGGCGCAGGGCGCGGAGGTGATCCACCTCGGGCACAACCGCGCGGTCAGCGAGGTGGTCGACGCGGTGCTCACCGAGGACGCGCAGGGCGTCGCGGTCAGTTCGTATCAGGGCGGCCATGTCGAATACTTCGAATATCTCGCCGACGCGTTGAAAAAGGCGGGGGCCGAACACGTTCGGATATTCGGCGGGGGCGGCGGGGTCATCGTCGCCGAGGAAATCGCGCGGCTCGCCGAATCCGGGGTGACTATCTTCTCCCCCGAGGACGGTCAGCGACTCGGGTTGCCCGGCATGATCAATCAACTGATTCGCGCCTGCGATGTCGATCTCGCCACCGAGCCACCGGTATTGGAGGCGGTGCTCGCCGGTGAACGCGCCGCGCTGGCTCGCGCCATCACCTGCCTGCAACAGGACGCGCTGTCCGACGGCGACCGGCAGGCATTGATCCAGGCGGCCGCCGCGCGCACGGTGCCGGTGCTCGGCATCACCGGCACCGGCGGCTCCGGAAAGTCCTCGCTCACCGACGAATTGGTGCGCAGGCTGCGCTCGGACCAGCAGGACAAGCTGCGCGTCGCGATCCTCGCGGTGGACCCGACCCGGCGGCGCGGCGGCGGTGCGTTGCTCGGCGACCGCATCCGGATGAACGCCCTGGACGGCGACCACATCTTCTTCCGCTCGCTGGCCACCCGGGGCGGGCGCGAACTGCCGGACAATATCGAGCTGATCGTGACCGCCTGCAAGGCAGCGGGTTACGACCTGGTGATCCTGGAAACGCCGGGCATCGGCCAGGGCGACGCCGCGGTCACCGACCATGTCGACGTGTCCATGTATGTGATGACCCCGGACTTCGGCGCGGCCTCCCAGCTGGAGAAGATCGACATGCTGGATTTCGCGGATGTGGTGGCGATCAACAAGTTCGAGCGCCGCGGGGCCGCGGACGCGCTGCGCGATGTGTCGCGTCAGCTGATCCGCAACCGCGAGGCGTTCACCGCGTCCCCGGAGGACATGCCCGTATTCGGCACCAGCGCGGCGACTTTCAACGACGACGGGGTCACCGCGCTGTATCAGCACCTGGCCGGGCTGCTGTCCGAGCGCGGCTTGCGGCTGGAGCAGGGTGCGCTGCCCCGGGTGAACACCCGCACGTCAACCCGGTTCGCGCAGATCATTCCGCCGGCGCGGGTGCGCTATCTGGCCGAGATCGCCGAGACGGTGCGCGAGTATCACGCGACGACGGCCGCGCAAATCGTTGCCGCGCAACGGGTGCAGCGCGTCGAACAGGTCGCCGCCGAACTGCCCGACGATGCCGCCGTCGCGGAGCTGGCCGCCAAGGCCCGCGCCGAGCTGACCGCCGAGAACGCGGCGCTGCTCGCCGAATGGCCCGCGCTGGCCGAGTCCTACCGCGGCGACGAGCAGGTGGTGCGGATTCGCGACCGCGAGATCCGCACGCCGCTGCGCCGGGAGACGCTGTCCGGCAACTCGATTCCGCGGGTCGCGCTGCCCAGGTACACCGATCACGGTGAGCTGCTGCGCTTCCTGCGCGCGGAGAACCTGCCGGGGCGTTTCCCGTTCACCGCGGGCGTGTTTCCGTTCAAGCGGGACAACGAGGATCCGGCCAGGATGTTCGCCGGCGAGGGCGACCCGTTCCGCACCAACCGGCGGTTCAAGGTGCTCAGCGAGTACGCCGACGCCAAAAGGCTGTCCACCGCGTTCGATTCGGTGACGCTCTACGGCCACGATCCGGCCGAACGCCCCGACATCTACGGCAAGGTCGGCACCTCGGGCGTTTCCATCGCCTCGCTCGACGACATGCAGGCGCTCTACGACGGTTTCGACCTGACCTCGCCGACCACCTCGGTGTCGATGACCATCAACGGCCCGGCCCCGACCATCCTGGCCTACTTCCTCAATACCGCGATAGATCAAGCGCTGGAACGATTCTCGGCCGCCGAGGGACGGGCGCCGACCGAGGACGAAACCGCCGATATCCGGGCGAAGACCTTGGCGACGGTGCGCGGCACCGTGCAGGCCGACATCCTCAAGGAGGATCAGGGCCAGAACACCTGCATCTTCTCCACCGAATTCAGCCTGCGCATGATGGCCGACATCCAGGAATGGTTCGTGCGCAACGGTGTTCGCAATTTCTACTCCGTCTCGATTTCCGGCTATCACATCGCCGAGGCAGGCGCGAACCCGATCAGCCAGCTCGCGTTCACCCTCAGCAACGGATTCACCTATGTGGAGGCCTATCTCGCGCGCGGCATGCGAATCGACGACTTCGCGCCCAACCTGTCGTTCTTCTTCTCCAACGGCATGGACCCCGAATACTCGGTGATCGGCCGGGTCGCCCGGCGGATCTGGGCGGTGGCGATGCGAGATCGCTACGGCGCCAACGACCGTTCGCAGAAGCTGAAGTACCACGTCCAGACCTCCGGCCGCTCGCTGCACGCACAGGAGATGAGCTTCAACGACATTCGCACGACGTTGCAGGCGCTCATCGCCATCTACGACAACTGCAACAGCCTGCACACCAACGCCTACGACGAGGCGGTGACCACCCCCACCGAGGAATCGGTGCGCCGCGCGCTCGCCATCCAGCTGATCATCAACCGCGAGTGGGGCGTGGCGATGAACGAAAACCCGTTGCAGGGCAGCTTTCTCATCGACGAACTCACCGACCTGGTCGAGGAGGCGGTGCTGGCCGAGTTCGACCGGATCAGCGAACGCGGCGGCGTGCTCGGCGCGATGGAGACCGGCTACCAGCGCGGCAAGATCCAGGACGAGTCGATCCGCTACGAACACCGCAAGCACGACGGCTCGCTGCCCATCGTCGGCGTCAACACCTTCCGCAACCCGCACGGGGAACCGAAACACGACATCGAGCTGGCCCGCGGCACCGAGGCGGAGAAGCAGTCCCAGCTGACCCGGGTCCGCGAATTCCAGCACCGGCACCGCGATTCCGCGCACGCCGCCCTCGCCCGCCTCGAAGCCGTGGCCCGCACCGACGACAACATCTTCGACGTCCTGATGGATGCCGCCCGCGTCTGCACCCTGCAACAGATCACCGACACCTTCTTCACCGTCGGCGGCCAGTACCGGCGCAACGTGTAAGCGGCTCAGAAGATCTGCACCTCGGGAACGGTCTGCATCAGCTGCGCCCACTCCGGGTATTTCGCCAGCTTCGCCTCGTGCAGCGCCATGATCTTTTCCCGCAGTGCGGGATCCGGCGCGTCCGAAACATCCGGGCCGATAGCGATTTTCGCGACGTGCGGGATGATCCGCGGATCACCGTCGAGGTGGACCGGGTCGTGCATGTACCGCTCCAACGCCGCCAGATCCTCGATGCCCACGCAGTAGGCATGGGTCAGGCCGGCTGAGCTGTCCCCCAGGTTCTGCCCGACGGTCGAGAACGACACCGACTCGACCGATGCCGTGCGCCGCATCAGTGCCAGCACCTCGGCCTTCTGCTCGTCGGTGGTCTCGTCTCGGAAGCCGAAGCGCAGCAGGTGAACAATCATGGAACCTCCCTCGAATTGAACTGATGGGTTCAATCTAGATAACTGATCGGTAGATCCACAAGAGTGAACCTATGAGTTCAATTCAGGCCGAGCGGGCGCTACCATGCAGGAGTGACGGGAGCTACGACGGCGCGCGGCCGCATCGACAAGCGGCAGGCGATCCTCGATGTCGCGTTCGCCGTCTTCGCCCGGCGCGGCTACGACAAGACCTGCGTGCAGGAGATCGCCGACGAGGCCGGCGTCGCCAAACCCACGGTGTACAACCACCTCACCGACAAGCAGACGCTCTTCCGGCACGCCGTGCTGGCCGCGGCCGACGCGGTCGCCGCCGAGACCCTCGCGGTGGCCGACCGGCTGCGCGATCCCGGCGACGACCTGCGGCCCGCGCTGACCGAGGTCGCGACCGAGCTGCTCGCGGTGTGCGCGGGCGAGCGCGCCCGTGCCTTGCGGGCGCTCACCTACGCCCAGCTCGCGGCCTTCCCCGAGCTCACCGACGAGGTGCTCGACCGCACCTCGCGGCGCATCGCCGAGGCGATGGCGGATCGGCTCGCGCGACTGGCGCTGTCGGGCAAGTTGCGGATCGGCGACCCGGCGCTGGCCGCCGAACAGCTGCTCGCCCTGCTCACCGCGCCGCTGGAGGCGCGGTCGCGGCTCGGCACCCGGGAGGTCTCGGCGACCGAATACCGGGCCATCGCCGATGCGGCCGTCGATACCTTCTTGGCCGCGTTCGGGGCGCGCTGACCCTGTGGCAGCGCGGATGAATCACGGCCTGCTGCGTCGATTCCGAACGAGCGGTGCGGCTGCCGTGTGACAATCGCCGGGTCAAGGCCCTCGGCGCGTTGGGACGGCGGACATGGATCTATCGGGTATTCGGATCATCGACGCACATATTCATCAGTGGGATCCGTTCACCACACCGCGGACGTTCAGCGGGACGGCGAGGCTGCTGCGGATGCTGCCGATCCCGATGGATCTGGCGAAACGGGTCGCACCGCGGCGGGATCGCGAATTCACCGGGGATCCAACGGCTTTCAGTCGTCCGTATCTGCCCGCGGATTATCGCGCGGACGCGGGCGACGAGCCGATCGACACGATCGTGCACATCGAGGTCGCCTGGGCCGGTAAGGACCCGCTGGCCGAGGCCGACGAGACGGCGTGGGTGGCCCGACTACCCTTCGGCGGCGACAATCCGGAGCTGGGCGCCATTCTCGGCAACGCGGACCCGGCGGCGCCCGAATTCGCCGCGCTGCTCGACGCACACCTGGCCGCCGCGCCCCTGCTGCGCGGCATCCGAGCGCACGCGGCCCATCACCCCGATCCGGATGTGCGGCCGTACGCCGACCATCCGGGCGCGCTCACCACAAAGGAATTCCTGAACGGGTTCGGGCGGCTGGCCGAGCGAGACCTCTCCTTCGAGGCCTGGGTCTACTCGCATGCCCTGCCCGATGTGACGGCGCTGGCCGAGCGGTACCCGGAGGTGCCGATCGTGCTCAACCATCTCGCTACTCCCGCAGGAATTTTCGGCCCGATCGGCAAGCACACCGGAACCAACCCGAGCGTGCGCCGCGCGCTGTATCTGCGCTGGCGCGACGACTTGTCCGCGCTCGCCGAACAACCGAACGTGGTCGCGAAGGTCAGCGGCCTGATGATGCCGGTCCTCGGCCATCCGGTACCCCGGCGCGGCACCACCACCCCAATTCCCGTGCTGGTGGACCGAATTCACCCCCTCATCGAACACGCCCTCGACGCATTCGGCGCCGACCGATTGATCTGGGGCTCGAATTTCCCCGTAGACAAACCGATTACAACCATCAGCAACAGCATCGAAGCAGTCGCCACCGCGGTCACCGGCCACGGCGGCGGGCAAACGGAACTCGCGCACATCTTCCGGGATACCGCCCGACGCGTGTACCGGATCGACGCGTAGCGCCGAAAGGTGTTATCCGACAGGGGCAATGATCTCCGGCGGGAGGTACTGGGTGCCGATCAGGGCACCGAGCCGGCAGGTGTGTTCGATGATGCGGTCGCCGTCGATGTCCATCGTGCCGGTGCGCCAGGCGGTGAGCAGTTCGATGAAGCCGCCGATGCCGACCAGGGTGCTCATCCGGAATTCCAGCTCGTCGGCGTCCGGGCGCAGGTAGGGGCGGGAGGTGGCGACGAGCAGCTCGGTGCCGTCGGCGAGCATGGTTTTGCGACGTTGTTCGAGCACGGCGCTGCCCGCGTGCTCGGCCAGCAGGATGCGGGCGCGTCCGTTGTCGTCGGATTGCAGCCGCACCGCACGGGTCACGGCCGCGCGCAGGATTTCCAGCGGGGGCCGCTCGACGTGTTCGGCGAAAATGGCGGCCAGTTCGGCGAACACCTCGGTGCAGACCGCGTCCCAGGCGACGCCGAGCAGTTCGTCGCGGTCGGCGAAGTGCTCGTAGAAGTAGCGGTCGTTGAGCGCGGTGCGCTGGCAGACGCCGCGCATGGTCACCGCCGCCCACCCGTTCTCGATCCAGATGTCCAGGGCGGCGTCGATCAGCCGCGCGCGACGTTCGGCGCGGCGCTCCTCGGTGGTGCGGCCGCCCCAGGTCCGGGCCGGTACGCGCAGGCTCATGGTTGACAAACTACCGCACCGCGCGCCTAATTGGTGGCATGTGCGGCCAATTACCATCGGCCGCACTAAGCACGGGTCGACTCCGCCGTCTTCGCCGCGGGACACGGCCCATGACGCACGGGCGGTGCCGCGAGCGGAAGCTCCGCGCCGACAACGGGAGGTCGCATGAGCGAACGAAGTGAGCGAATCATGTGCCAGCGCGCGCTGCGCATGCCGGAACCGAGCGCCAGCGAGGTGGAGGCATGAGTAGCAACGGGATCGATCACGAGGTGATCATCGTCGGCGCCGGATTCTCCGGGATCGGCGCCGCGATCAAGTTGCGGGAGGCCGGATTCGACGATTTCCTGATCGTCGACGAGGCCGACGGTGTCGGCGGCACCTGGCACTGGAATACCTATCCCGGTATCGCCGTGGACATTCCGTCGTTCAGCTATCAGTTCTCCTTCGAGCAGCGGGCCAGCTGGTCCCGGACCTACGCGCCCGGAAGGGAATTGAAGGCGTACGCCGAATCGTGCGTGGACAAATACGAGCTGCGCCCGCGAATCCGGTTCAACACCAACATCACCGAGGCCGAGTTCGACGAGGACGGCTGCCGCTGGCGGCTGCACACCGCCGACGGCGGCGAGCTGACCGCGCGCTTCGTCATCAGCGCCACCGGCGTGCTGACCCGGCCCAAGCTGCCCGAGATCCCCGGCGTCGAGGACTTCGCCGGCGTCACCATGCACACCTCGCGCTGGGACCACCGGCAGGACCTGCGCGGCAAGCGGGTCGCGATCATCGGCACGGGAGCCTCTGCGGTGCAGGTGATTCCGGAGACCGCGCCCGAGGTCGAGCAGCTGGTCGTCTTCCAGCGCACGCCGATCTGGTGCCTGCCCCGGCTCGACCTGCCGCTGCCCAAGCCGGTGCAGTGGGCGCTGCGGATTCCGGGCGCGCGATCGCTGACCCGGCTGATCAGCCAGACCTATGTGGAGATCACCTTCCCGATCGCCGCGCACTATCACAAGAACCTGCCGACCGCCGCGCTCGGCGAGCGGGCCGGCCACGCCCACCTGCGCAGCCAGGTGCACGATCCGGTGATCCGGGAAAAGCTCACGCCCCGTTACGCTTTGGGCTGCAAACGGCCGAGCTTCTCGAACGACTATCTGGCCACGTTCAACCGGGACAACGTCGTGCTGGAGACCGACCCGATCGAACAGATCACCAGCACCGGCGTGCGCACCGCCGGTGGCACCGAATATCCGGTCGACATCCTGGTGCTGGCGACCGGCTTCAAGGTGATGGAATCCGGCAACATGCCGACCTACGACCTGCGCGGCATCGGCGGCATCGACCTGGAGAAGTGGTGGGACGAGAACCGGCTGCAAGCCTATGAGGGAGTGAGCGTTCCGGGCTTCCCGAACTTCTTCTCCATCATCGGCCCGTACGGCTACAACGGCTCGTCCTACTTCGCCCTGATCGAGAACCAGACCAGGCACATCCTGCGCTGCCTGCGGCATGCCCGTGCGGGCAAGGCGACGGTGGTCGAGGTGACCCGCGAGGCGAACGACCGCTTCTTCCAGGAGATGCTCGACCGCCGCGGCGGGCAGGTGTTCTGGCAGGACAGTTGCTCCGTGTCGAACAGCTACTACTTCGACAAGCACGGCGACGTGCCGCTGCGGCCGTCGACCACGGTCGAGGCGGCCTGGCGCAGTGGGCACTTCGACCTGTCCGACTACCGGTTCGCGACGTCGGCCTAGGACCCGCGGAATTGTCGGTGGCCGTCGTTACGATCCGGGGCATGAAAGCAATCGGTACCTTCTCCGTCGTCTCGTTCGTCCCGACCGAGGTGGTCCCCCAGCCGGCCATCGACACCGCGCTCCCGGTCGGCGTCGCGCAGATCGAGAAGAAGTTCGACGGCGAGATCACCGGTCGCTCGGCGACCCTGTTCACCGCGGCGTTCGACCAGGCCACCGGGACCGGGACCTACGTCGCGATGGAGTCGTTCGAGGGCGCGCTGAACGGTGCCGCGGGCAGCTTCAACTTCGCCCACTCGGCGACCACCTCGGGCGCCGACCGCACCGCCGAATCGTTCGTCATCGTCCCGGCCAGCGGCACCGGCGACCTGGCCGGCATCACCGGTACCGGCGGGCTCAGCGTGGACGAGGACGGCACGCACCACATGTGGTTCGACTACGAACTCGGCTGAGCACCGCCGGGGAAGGCCGCCGCCAGCTGCCGGGTGAGGGTTTGCCGTGCGGTGGCCATGGACGGGCCGTACCAGGTGAGGCTGCGGCCCTCCACCAGGGCGACCGGGGTTCCCGGGAAGACCTCGGGGCCATCGGTTCTGGTGAAAACGTAGGGCTCGTCGGGTAGCACGGCGAGGTCGATGCCGGTGATCAGTTCCGCCTCGGTGAGGCGGGGATAGCGGTCCGGCCGGTCGGCGTGCACGAGATGCAGGCCGAGTCGGCCGGCCAGATCACCGGTGAAGGTGTTGCGGCCCACCACCATCCACGGATTGCGCCAGATGGGTATGACCGCGTTGCGCGGCGGCGTGGACGGTTTTGGCGCCCAGACGGATTCGGCGTCGGTGAGCCACTGCGGGATACCCATGCCGAGGGCGACCGTGAAAAGCCCTGCCAGCGAAGCGAGTGCCTCGTCCACCGTCTCGATTCTGGTGACCCACACCGGAATTCCCGCCGCCCGTAGGCGATCGACATCGATGCGCCGGTTCTCCTCCATGTTGCACAGCACGAGATCGGGCGCGAGTTCGACGATTCGGCGCACATTCGGGTTCTTGGTGCCGCGCACCCGTTCGACCGCGAGCTCGGCCGGATGCGTGCACCAGTCGGTCGCGCCGATCAGGATCTCCGGACAGGTCACGGCGACCGCCTCGGTCAACGAGGGCACCAGCGACACCACCCGCCGCGGCGGCCGCGCGAGCGGGACAGCGACGCCTAGATCGTCGCTGCCCGGGCCGGATTCCGGCAACGAACCCTCGCCTGCCACGGGCACCAGCCTAGGCGGGGCCGGGGCACTGCCCGAAGTTCGGTGCAAGGGCAGCGGCTGGGCAACCCTCGGGCAGTTCCGGGGCGGGTTCCCTGCGCGCAGACTGGGTGAGGCATCCGGTGTCGGGAAGTCCCGGTCCCTGTGTCACCGGACCTGATCCCGCCCCGAAAAGTCCGGAGACAACCGCAAGCCCCGACGCCGGATGCTCACCAAGCTCGATCAGCTCTCGAACATGCGATACAGCGCGTTGAGTTCGCGCAGCCCCGCCGCGGCGACCGGCTCCTCGGCGGAGGTCATCCGCAGCGCCTTGCGCAGCAGCATCGAGTCCAGGTCGTCGGGGGCGGGGCGGAATTCGAGCTTCGGCAGGTCCGGCAACCGGGCCGAATTGCCGTAGGGATCATCGGCATCGGTGCTCGCCTGGAGGTCGCGTTCGATGCCGCCGATCAGGGTGTCCAGGTCGAGGCCGCGCAGCGCGAGGATCTCGCGCGGGCGTTCGTCGAGGCGTTCGGCGAGCAGGTAGCAGACCGCGGCCACGTGCTTGCACGGCCACCCCGGATCCGGGCAGGTGCAGGTGAAATCCAGGTCGGCCGCGGTGGTCGGCAGCAGCAGCGGGCCGAGCGCGGTGGGCAGCGCGCCGGACGCGATCTCCGCGAGCATGCCCGGTGCGTCGCGGATGGTCTCGATGAGCAGCTCGAGTTCCTCCTCGCGCAGCGGGCGCACGGTGAACACCGCGGTGAACGGACGCGGTTGGCTGCCTTGCACTTCCGCGGTCACCGAGCCCGGCTCGATCCGGTAGCTCACCACCTGACCGGCCCGCGCGTAGGTGCGGCCGCGCGACATCCGGCCTGCGTCGGCCATCTGCTCGACCGCATCGATCAGCGCCTTGCCCCACCAGGTGCGGCCGAAACCGCCACGACGACTGCGGGCCTCGACCCCGCCGCGCACCGGGCGGCGCTTGCCGTACTCGTTGTAGTCGATGTAAGGGCTCATTCGCCGACCGCCTCGGCGCCGAGGGTGAACAGCTCACGCAGGTCGTCGGTGCTCAGCTCGGTGATCCAGTTCTCCCCCGCGCCGACGGCCAGATCGGCGAGTTGCCTTTTGCCGTTGATCATTTCGTCGATCCGCTCTTCGATGGTGTCGACGCAGACCAGCTTGCGCACCTGCACGTTGCGCTGCTGACCGATCCGGTAGGCGCGGTCGGTGGCCTGGTTCTCCACCGCCGGGTTCCACCAACGGTCCAGGTGCACAACATGATTGGCAGCGGTGAGGTTCAGTCCGGTGCCACCGGCCTTGAGCGACAACAACATCAGCGGCGGGCCGTCCGGCTCCTGGAACCGGGTGACCATGGTGTCGCGGCGCGCCTTGGGCACCCCGCCGTGCAGGAACGGGATCTCCGTGCCGAAACGCTCCACCAGGTAGGGCGCGATCAACTCGCCGAACTCGCGGAACTGGGTGAACAGCAACGCTTTCTCGCCGTCCGCGAGCACCGCGTCGAGCACGTCCTCCACCAGGGCGAGCTTGCCGGAGCGATGACTGCCGCGATGCAGCACCCCGGAGCCGTCGCCGAGGAAGTGCGCCGGATGGTTGCACACCTGCTTGAGCCGGGTCAGCGCGCTGAGCACGGCGCCCTTGCGGGCCATGCCCTTCGCGTCCTTGATCTTGGCCAGCATGTCGTCGACCACCGCCTGATACAGGGCGGCCTGCTCGACGGTCAGGTTGGCCCGCACCGTCATCTCCAGCTTCTCCGGCAGATCGGTGATCACCGCGGGATCGGTCTTCACCCGGCGCAGCACGAACGGCTGGGTGATCATCCGCAGCCTGCTGATCGCGTTCTCGTCCCGCTCGCGTTCGATGGGCACCGCGAAGCGGGCGCGGAAGGTCTGCGGGCTGCCGAGCACCTTCGGCACCGCGAAATCCATGATCGAGCGCAGCTCTTCCAGGCGGTTTTCCACCGGAGTTCCGGTGAGCGCCAACCGATGTCGCGCGGGCAGGCTGCGGGCCGCGCGGGACTGCCTGGTGCCGGCGTTCTTGATGTGCTGCGCCTCGTCCAGCACGATCCGGTCCCAGGACTGCCGTTTCAGCTCGTCCAGGTCGCGCGCGAGCAGGGAGTACGTGGTGATCACCAGGTCTGCTTCGGCCACTGCGGCATCGAGTTCGTCGCCTAAGCGCCGGCCGACCCCGTGGTGGACCCACACCCGCAGGTCCGGGGCGAAACGCTCGGTCTCGCGTTGCCAGTTGCCGACGACCGACATCGGGCACACCAGCAGGGTGGGGCCCGGCATGCCGTCCGGCCGAACGCTTTCCGGGGTGTCCTGCCGGACGACGCTCTCGTCCGCTCCCCCGGCGGCTTTGCGCCGCCGCGCCTCATCGAGCGAAATCACCACCGCACCTTCGACACTCGCGTCGACCGACTTGCGGGGACGACTCGTCGACTTGCCCGTTTCCGCCTCGGTGCTCGCGGCCGCCCGCCCACTCGCCTCTGCCGGCTGACGGGCACGACTCGTCGACTTGCCTTTTGCTGCCTGCGTACTCGCGGCCGCCTCCCGCTCGTGCACCAGCAGCGCGAGCACCTGAACGGTCTTGCCGAGCCCCATGTCGTCGGCCAGGATCGCGCCGAATCCCATGCGGCTCATGGTCGCCAGCCAGGCGAGGCCCCGTTCCTGATACGGGCGCAGCTGGGCCTTCAACCCGATCGGCGGGGTGATCGGCTCGAGTTCGCGGGTGCGATCCAGGATGTCGGCGGCCCAACCGGTGGCGGTGACCTCGGTGACCGGGACCTGTTCGATGCGACCGCCGGCGAGTTCACCGATCAGGTCGGCGAAGGTGATCTCCGAGGTGTCGGTGTGCGCGGCGACATAACGAGCGGCCGCGGCCAGCACCTTGTGGTCGGCCTGCACCCAGTCGCCGCGCAGCTGGACCAGATCGGATTTGCTGCTGACCAGCCGTTCCATCTCGGCCTTGGTGAGGACGGTGTCGCCCAGCGCGAGTTCCCAGCGGTAGGAGACGAGTCCCGGCATGCCGACGGTGCTTTCGGCGGCGGGCACCGCGCTTTCCACCCGCAGCCGCATGGTCGGCGCGCTGACGTTCCAGGCGCGCGGCAGCAGCAGCCGCACGCCGGCGGCTTGTAGCGCGTGCGCGCCGTGTTCGACCAGGTCGACCACGACCTCGGTCGGCAGTAGCAGGTCCATCGAGCGCGGGTCGCTCGGCAGGTCGCGCAGTCGCGGGTAGGCCCGCTGCGCCTCGCCGAGCTTTTCCACCGCGATCCGTAGCAGATTCGGATCGGCGTGCAGCAGAACAGGATTCGGTGCTTCGCCGTCGACGCGCAGGCACACCTCCAGCCGCCACAGCGCCACCGTTTCGTCCGCGGTGCCGAGCTCGCCGTCCGGTTCCAGCAGGCGCAGCACCAGTTCCGGCTCGTCGCCGGTCAGGGTGGCGCGCCAGTGCTCCAGCGTTTCGGCCACCCGGTAGCTGCCCGCGTCCAGGGGGATATCCCGGACGAGCGCGTCCACCAGCGGGTGATCCGCGTCGAGCGGGTCGATCAGCGTCCGCGCGATCGGGTCGGTGAGTTCGGTGACCAGATCGTCGAGCACCGTGTTCGGCCGACCGGCCACCCGCAGCGCGGCGGGCATGGCCACGGCCAGCTCGGCCAGCCAGGCGCGCTGCCGCTCGCCGCCGACCAGCCGCCAGCGCACCCACCATTGACCGTCCTCGCGGCGCAGCTCCGGCACGATCCGGCCGGCCCGCACCCAGCGCTCCACCCCGTGCGCGACGTGCGCGAGAAAGCGCAGGTCACCCGCGACCGCCTCGGCCGGAAGCCGCTGCCGCAAGGCCGTCGCCGCGGCCGCCGGAGCCATCGCGTGCGCGCGCACCTGCTCGGTGTCGGTGCCGTCCGGACCGGTGACCAGCACGTCGGCGCGGTGCCGGAATTTGGACGCGCTCAAGACGCTGCCCAACGGGTCGGGCAGCATGGTGAGGGGTGAGTCGTGCCAGAGCAGCAACCCGGATCCCGGCGACCACAGACCGTGCAGCATCAACCCATCCAAGCAGGTGGGTCCGACACCGATCCAAGCGCCGCGATCGCACTTCTCTGGATTTCTGGGCGCGGGCGGAACATACTTGAATATCCGCTGGTCAACGGAGGCAATCATGACGATTCTGCTCCAGGTTCTCGAGCAGAGCTTCACGCCGACGACGCCATGGGAACGGCGCAAATTCACCTTCATCAACGCCGAGAAGATCGTCGGCATGCGGCTCGACGGTCAGTCCGGTGTGTGGCTGGACCTGTCCCGCCCCGGTGAATCGCAGCGCCTGGCCCGAACCCTCGACTCGCACGACGCCATCGCCTTCCTGCTCGCCACCTTCGCCAAGCTCGCCGAGTGCGAGGAGCGCGGCGGCTCGTGGCTGATCGGGCACGACGGCGCCAATTCCGAGTCGATTTCGGCCACCCGGTTCCCGCCGCGGGCAAGCGAGGTCGCCGACGACGACCTGCTCGCCCGTGCCTGGCTGTGAGGGTTGTGTCGCTCCAGTTCTGACAACCGCTTGTGCTTCAGGTCTTACGAATGTCGGTCCCCGCGTGTACATCTGGCGTCATGGACATTCGGCGCTGGGTCGTCGGCGCGCTCGTGGCGATGTGCGCTGCCGGGTGCGCTCAACTCGGCGTCGGCCCGGTCGCACCCGCGCCGGGTAGTCCGACCAGGGCCGAGTTGGAGCAGTTGCTGGCCGGGGTGCGAGTGGTGCCGGATCGGCCGCATCCCGGCGGTTACGAGCGTGGATGCAAGGCGGGACAGGGGTGCGTGTTCGGTCCGGCTTGGACCGATGACAACGACGGGCCCGGCGGGCACGATGGCTGCGATACCCGGAACAATGTGCTGGCCAGGCAGCTCGCAGAGGTGAGTTTCCGGCCGGGGACGCGTGATTGCGTGGTTGTCGGGGGCACGTTGAACGATCCGTATACCGGCAAACAGATCCCGTTCAAGAAGGCCGATGCCAACGACGTGCAGATCGACCATGTCTTTCCGCTGGCTGCCGCCTGGGATCTGGGCGCGGCGGGCTGGCCGCCCGAGCGTCGCATCCGGTTCGCCAACGACCTCGACTTCAACCTGCTCGCCACCGACGGGCGCACCAACGAGGCCAAGGGTGACAAGACCCCTGCCCAATGGCTGCCACCTGCGCGCGCGAACCACTGCTTCTACGCGGGCAAGTACTTGACCGTGGCCGTGCAATACGAGCTGGCACTGACCGAAGCGGACAGTCTTGCGCTGCAAGGTGTGGCGCGTACGTGCCCTTGAGCATCGGCGAACTGGGCAAGCCGTCGAATTGTCTTGCCGCTGCGGAACTCAACCCTGAGATCGCATCGTCACCGAGCTCGGGTGGCGCACAGGTGTGCGGTGATCAGTGTTTCGAGCAGTACGTCGAGGTCCGGCCAGGGAAAGCTGGGGCGATCCTGGCGCAACGTGATCAGGCCGTGCATCGCGGCCCAGAGGCAGGTGGCGGTAGCGGTCGGATCCGCGCTGCCGCACGCCTCGACGGCATCCACTAGCCGACGGAAGACCGGCAGGCCTGGCAGCTGAGCATCGGTCGGCTCCCAACCGGGCGTGCCCGCTGTGCCGAACAGAACTCGGTAGTGGCCCGGATTCCGGAGGCCGTATTCGCAGTAGGCACGGCATATTCGGGCGAGGCGAGCAGGTCCGTCGGCCGCGTCCGCGACCGAAAGCGCGGTCCGCAGCTCGGCGAATCGAACCTCGTACACCGCCGTGAGCAGGTCGCGTCGATCGGCGAAGTGCAGATAGACACTCTGCGGCGCAATGCCCACCGCACGCGCCACGGCACGCAACGACAGCGCGTCCTGTCCATCCAGGGTTTCCAGCAATCCGCTCGCCGCGGCCACGATTTCGTCGCGCAGACGGGCACCGTCGCCGCGTCGATTGCGATTCCTGGAAGCTTTTGCCTGCACCTTGACAGGGTAACAAGACGAGTGTCCACTTAATAGTATCAGTAGACAGCCGTCTGGTTAGGAATCTCTATGTCCGTCAGCGTGACTCGCATCGTCCACGCCAGCGTCCTGCTCGATTTCGGTGGCGCCAGAATCCTCACCGATCCCTGGTTTTCCGAGCGCCCCTTCTACCACCAGGGCGAGCCGCGCAGCATCGCCACCGCGGCCGACCTGCCCGAGCTGGCAGGCATTGCGATCAGCCACGCCCATTACGACCATTGCGACCTGAACGCGCTGCGTGCTTACCCGGACAAAAACGTCCCGTTCGCGGTCGTACGCGGACTCGCAAAAGCGGTACACGCGGCCGGATTCAGCAATGTGATCGAGCTGGATCCATGGCAGCGAACCCAGCTCGGCCCAGTCGAGGTGACCGCCACACCCGCCAGCCACGGCGTCCCCGAAATCACTTTCGTCCTGCGCGCCGACAACCACAGCGTCTTCTTCGGCGCCGACACCCTGCGCATCGCCGAACTAGACGACATCGCTCAGCGCTTCCCCACGGTGGACTTGGCCCTGCTCCCCATCAACGGCCTGCGCATCCGTCCCGCCTTCAACCGCAAGGTAGTGATGGACGCCGCCGACGCCGCCGACCTCACCCGCGCCCTGCGCCCCCGCCTGGCGGTCCCCATCCACTACGCCTTCACCAGCGGTCCCCTCGGTGACCGCGTGATGACCAAAGCGACCCGAGACCCCGCGCGGTACCGCGACGCCGCCGCCGACCTGGCCCCCGACACCACCGTGCACATTCTCCCGCCCGGCCGGTCATTGCGCCTCTGAGTCATCGAGCGAGCCGGCCGGAATCCGCCGCGGCCGATACCGAGGGTCAGCTTCCGGTCGCGACCGGTCGCTTCGGATCGTTCGACCACTGCGACCAGGAACCCGGGTACAGCGCCGCCTCGATACCGACGACGGCGAGCGCCGCGACCTGATGGGCCGCGGTCACGCCGGAGCCGCAGTAGACCGCGACCGGTTCCGCGGTGAATCCGGCGAACCGGTCACGCAGTTCGGCCGGGGCCCGGAAACGCCCGTTGGCGTCGAGGTTTTCGGCGGTCGGGGCGCTGATCGCGCCGGGGATGTGCCCGGCCCGCGGGTCGATCGGCTCGATCTCGCCGCGGTAGCGCTCGCCCGCGCGGGCATCGAGCAGCACGCCGCGCCAGCGGGCGGCCGCGTCGGCATCGATGACCTTCAGGTGGCCCGGGCTCAGTTCGACATCGCCGGGTTCCGGATCGGGCTCGGTGCCGGTGGCGAGCTCGTCGCCGGAGTTCGTCCAGCCGGGCAGTCCGCCGTCGAGGATGCGCACGTCGGCGATGCCCGCCCAGCGCAGCAGCCACCAGGCGCGGGCCGCGGCCATGCCGCCGGTCGCGTCGTAGACCACCACCGGGTCACCGTTGCGGATGCCCCAGCTGCGCGCACATCGCTGCAACTGCGCGATGTCCGGCAGCGGATGCCTGCCGCGGGCCGGCGAGGGCGGCGCGGCCAGCTCGGTCTCCATGTCGACGAAGACCGCGCCAGGGATGTGGCCGTCCAGATAGTGTTGCGGGCCGTCCGGGTCACCCAGCGCCCAGCGGACGTCCAGCAGGCGAACCCGCTTGTCCGGCAACGCCTCCCGAAGCTCCACCGGCGAGATCAGTACCGCGCTCAACCCAGGCTCCTAGTCCAGTAATCGCACCTTCGCGCACCGAATACCCACCACCCTACGCATCTGAGCTGCGCAATGTGGCTGCACCCCAGCGCTACTCGCCGGTAAGAACGGCCGGGACGGGCGATCGGACCGCCAGGTCGCCGGGCAATGCGCCGCGGTGAACGCCCTGGTCGCGATCATTCGGCAATTCGGTCCAGTTTCGGCCGACTGGCCCGTGACGGACCAGTCCAGTTGCGGGCAGGATCGCCACAATGTCGAACGTTTCCCCGGCCACCGCGGCGCCCGCCGAGCCGGAATCCCCCGTTGCCCCCGAGGCCGGGCGCGCCCAGGCGATCGGCGCGGGCGTCGTCACCGCGCTGGTGGGTTTCACCAGCTCGTTCGCCGTGGTGTTGAGCGGACTGAACGCGGTCGGCGCGAACGCGGCCCAGGCCGCCTCCGGGTTGCTCGCGCTGTGCGTGACGCAGGCGATCGGCATGGTGCTGCTCAGTTACCGATACCGGATGCCGATCACGCTGGCCTGGTCCACGCCCGGCGCGGCGCTGCTGGCGAGCACCGGCGCGGTGGCAGGGGGCTGGCCCGCCGCGGTCGGCGCGTTCGCGATCGCCGGGGTGTTGATCGTGATCACCGGCGTGTGGCAGCGGCTGGGCCGGCTGGTGGCCGCGATTCCGGTGGAGATCGCGCAGGCCATGCTGGCCGGCGTGCTGCTGCCGCTGTGCCTGGCGCCGGTGAAGGCGGTGCCGGCCAGCCCGGCGGTGGTGATTCCGGTGATCCTGGTATGGCTGGTGCTGCAACGAGTGGCCAAGCGCTGGGCGGTGATCGCGGCGTTCGGCACGGCGGCCGTCGGCTCCGGCATCAGTATTGCCGTGCAGCACAAGCATCTCGACTTCGCCGCGATGGTGCCCTCGGTGGAACTGACGCTGCCGCAATGGAATTGGCAGGCGATGATCGGCGTCGCGATACCGCTCTACATCGTCACCATGGCGTCGCAGAACATCCCCGGCACCGCGGTCATGAAATCCTTTGGCTACCAAGTCCCTTGGCGGGCCGCGATGACCGTCACCGGCATCGGCACGATCATCGGCGCGGCCGCGGGCGGGCACGCGATCAATCTGGCCGCGATCAGCGCCGCCCTCTCGGCCGCCCCGTCGGCGCACCCCGACCCGAAGAAGCGCTGGATCGCTACCTTCACCTCGGGCGTCATCTACTTCGTCGTCGCCCTCGGCTCGGCCGCTCTGGTCACCTTCATCGCCGTCGCACCCAGGGGTGTCCTGGAAACCGTTGCGGGCCTTGCCCTTCTGGCCACGCTCGCCGCAGCGTTGACCGGCGCCCTCAGCTCCGAAAAACACCGCGAGGCGGGCATCATCACCTTCCTGATCGCCGCCTCCGGGGTAGGTTTCCTCGGCATCGGCGCCGCCTTCTGGGCGCTCATCGCGGGACTGGTGGTCCGCAGGGTGCTCGCTCTGCGCGACTGACCCGGGCCGGTCAGGCGGGCGCCGGAGCGGACGGGGTCGGAGTGGCCCTGTCGCGGTGGGCTTTTGGCTCGGTGCCGGTCGGATGCTCGACTGTTGTCGGGATGGAACCGCTTCGCGCGAGCACGCCCAGTTTGGTGTGGTTGAAGAGCAGGTTGAGTGTGAAAGCTGTTACCGCGCCGAGGGTTATGCCGCTGGTCAGCAGGATCTGCGCGGAGGAAGAGAAGTGGACGAACATGTCCTTCGCCATCACCGGCAGCAGGCCCACACCGAGCGCGGTGGCGACGATGGTCGCGTTGACCCGGTCGGCGAGATCGGCTTTACGCAGGGTGTCGATGCCGACGATGGCGATCGTGGCGAACAGCACCAGCCCGACGCCGCCCACCACCGGCTGCGGCACCGCCGCGACGATCGCGCCGAAACGGGGCAACAGCCCGAGCAGGACCAGGATCGCGCCGCTGGTGGCGGTGACGTAGCGGCTGAAGACCCGGGTGGCGGCGACAGCGCCGACGTTCTGGTTGAAGATCGTGTCGACGAACGCGGTGAACACGCCGCCGAGCACGCCGGAGAGTCCGTCGCCGACCAGGCCACGCGCCAAATCGCCCTTGCTGATCGGCTTTCCGGTGATCTCGCTGATCGCCAGCATGCTCGCCGTCGACTCGGCGAACACCACCGCCATCACCACGCTCATCGCGACCACCCCGGTGATCGGGAACTCCGGCGCGCCGAAATGGAACGGTTTCGGCAGGCCGACCCAGGCGGCCCCGCCGATCCCTCCGGTATTGATCAAACCCATCGGGGCGGCGATCACGATCCCGACCACCAGCCCGATCAGCACCCCGAGCTGGGCGACCATGCCGCGGCCGAGGCACATGAACCCGACCGCGATCACGAAGACGACCGCCGCGAGGCCGATATGCGACGGCGCGGCGAAGTCCGGCGCCGCCGGGTTGTTGCCGATGATCAGCCCGCCCGCCACCCCGATCAGCGAAACCCCGACCACGGTGAGCACCGTCCCGGTGACCAGCGGCGGAAAGAACCGGACCAGGCGCGCGAACGGATACGCCAGCGCGACGCCCACAACACCGCCGATCATCATCGACCCATACACCGCAGGGAGCCCGTACTCCTTGGCGATCAGGATCATCGGATCGAGCCCGATGAACGTGGCCCCGCAGATGATCGGCAACCGCGCACCCGCGAGCTTCGCCACACCCAGGCTCTGCACCAGCGTGATCACCCCCGCGATCAGCAGATCCGCGCTGATCAGCACCCCGATGGTGGCCCGATCCAGCCCCGCCGCCGCCCCGAACACCAGCGGCACCGTGATGCACCCGGTGTACATGATCAGCACGTGCTGAATCCCGAAGGTGAGCTGCCGCCCGAACGGCAACCGGGTATCGACGAGATGCGCTGTCTCTGCCATACCTAAAGAACTAGTCGGTCTTCTTTACATCGAGCGCCCCCAATGTTTCCCCCGCGTGACATCACACCTATATCTCAGGCTCAGCTTTGCAGGGCGGCCTGGAAGCGGCGCATGCCATCGAGCCAGCGGTCGTAGTCGGTGCCCTTGTAGCGGTACATCTTCAGCACCTCGGGGTGCGGGAGGATCAGGAAGTGTTCGGCTTCGACGCCGGCGGTGATGACCTCGGCTACCTCGTCCGGGGAGAGGACCGCACCGGCGGTTTTGACCGCCTTCACGGCGAGTTCGGCTTCGGCGGCGTGCTCTGCGGGGACCAGGCCGCCGTTGAGCAGTTGGGTGTCGACACCCATCGGGCAGATGCAGCTCACGCGAATGCCCTTGTCTCCGTAGGTGACCGACAGCCACTCCGCGAAGCCGACGGCGGCGTGCTTGGAGACCGCATACGGCGCGGAACCGAGCTGGGTGAGCAGCCCAGCCGCCGACGCGGTGGTCACGAAGTAACCGGTCCCGCGTTCCAGCCAACCGGGAACCAGCAGCCGCGCAGCCCGAACATGGGCAAGAACGTTGACCTCCAGCGCAGCCGCCCACTGTGCGTCAGTGCTGTCGAGCCCGGCGCCACCGCCGATGCCCGCATTCGCGAAATACAGGTCCACCGGGCCGAATTCGGCCTCAGCGCGCTCGATCAGTCCGCGAATCACCTGCTCGTCCGCGACATCGCCGCCGACCGCAACCGCTGCGGCACCGAGGGATTCGGCAACCTGGGCCGCTCCGTCGGCATCGAGGTCGGCAAGCACCACCCGCGCGCCATCGGCCACCAGCTTGCGGGCGAGCGCCGCCCCGATCCCCGCGCCGGCCCCCGTGACGATCGCAACCTTGCCCGAAATCTCCATCCCCGCACCCTAGCTTCAGCTACCGCGCGATAGTCGATTCAGCAGCGGAGCGGTTCGCGGGCCGACCAATTCGCGCATCACCAGCGCCATGTTGGTCCGCTCCACGCCGGGAATCTTCAAGATCTGCCCGGCAATTCGATACAGATCGTCGGCGTCCCTGGCGACCACGCGCACGGTCAGATCGGTGAGCCCGGTCATGCCGCACACCTCGGTCACCTCGGGCACTTCCGCGAGTTCGTCTACGACAGAATCCAATTGGTGCTGATCGACGACCACCGCGACGAACGCCGCCAGCGGATAGCCGAGCGCGCGCGGCTGCACCCGGCGCTCGAAACTGCCGAGCACACCGCCGGCCTCCCAGCGCGAGAGCCGCGCCTGCACGGTGTTGCGGGACAGCCCGAGCCGGGCGGCCAGCTCCACGCCGGTGGCTCGCGGATTGGCGACCAGTTCCAGCAAGAGCCTGGCGTCGGTGGCGTCCAAGGTCACGTCGACGTTTTCTCTGGTCATGCAACGCAGTATGACATTGCCAAAGGGGTAAGAATTGAGCATTCTGCGCATTCGCGTGTCGATCACTTGCGCACATCGCATTATCGTGGATGCTGTGAGGTAGAGCACACCTGAATGGTGAGGAGGCGGCCACCGATGCCAGACAAGGTCGAGTATCCGGTGCAATTGGTCCAGCCCGACGGTCGTCGTGTCCTCGATCGAGAACACGCCGCCCTGGTCGCCGACGTGGGCCAGGAAGAGCTACGCGCGCTCTACGAAGACATGGTCGTCACCCGGCGGATCGACACCGAGGCAACCGCGCTGCAACGGCAGGGCCAGCTCGGCCTGTGGGCCCCGCTGCTCGGCCAGGAGGCCACCCAGGTCGGTTCCGCGCACGCCCTGCACCCCGACGACTACGTGTTCTGTAGCTATCGCGAGGCCGCCGTCGCCTACTGCCGCGGCGTGCATCCCACCGAGATCACCCGGCTCTGGCGCGGCGTCGCACACTCCTGCTGGGACCCGAACGCGGTCAACATGACCAACCCGAACATCATCGTCGGCTCGCAGGGCCTGCACGCGACCGGCTACGCCTTCGCCGCGCACCTGGACGGCGCCGAGATCGCGACCATCGCCTACTTCGGTGACGGCGCGAGCAGTCAGGGCGACATCGCCGAGGCGCTCGGCTTCGCGGCGAGCTGGAGCGCGCCGGTGGTGTTCCTGTGCCAGAACAATCACTGGGCGATCAGCGAACCGGTCCGGGTGCAGAGCCAGACCCCGATCGTGCGCCGGGCCTACGGCTACGGCATCCCCGGCGTGCAGGTGGACGGCAACGACGCGCTCGCGGTGCTCGCGGTGACCCGGCAGGCCGTGGCGCGCGCCCGCTCCGGCGGCGGGCCGTCGTTTATCGAGGCGCTCACCTACCGGATGGGCCCGCACACCACCGCCGACGACCCCACCCGCTACCGCGCGTCCGCGGAGACCGAGGAGTGGGCCCGCCGCGACCCGATCGACCGGCTGCGCAGGCTGCTGGAACGCGAATCGCTGTTCGACTACCACTTCGAGCGTCAGGTCGCCGAACACGCCGACGAGGTGGCCCGGCAGGTGCGCACCTCGACCATCGAGATGCCCAACCCCGAACCGATGGAACTGTTCGAGCACGTCTACACCACCCCGCACGCGCTCATCACCGAAGAGCGACGGGAGTACGCGGAATACCTGGCTGGCGATCCCAGCGAGGCGGCCGCGCGACCGGAAGGAGTCCCTTCATGATCACCACTTTCGCCGGCGCACTGAACACCGGACTACGCCGCGCACTGGAGGACGACCCCAAAGTCATTCTCATGGGCGAGGACATCGGCCGCCTCGGCGGCGTCTTCCGGGTGACCGACGCGTTGCAGAAGGACTTCGGCAACAACCGGGTGGTCGACACCCCGCTGGCCGAATCCGGCATCATCGGAACGGCTTTCGGCATGGCACTGCGCGGCTACCGGCCGGTGTGTGAGATCCAGTTCGACGGATTCGTCTATCCCGCCTTCGATCAGATCGTCTCGCACGTTGCCAAGATCCACTATCGGACGCAGGGAAAGGTCAACGCGCCCATCACGATTCGTATCCCGTTCGGCGGCGGGATCGGCTCGGTGGAGCATCATTCGGAATCGCCGGAAGCTTATTTCGCGCACACCGCCGGGTTGCGGGTGATGACGCCGAGCAATCCCGCCGACGCGTATCTGATGATCCGCCAAGCGATTGCGCTGGATGATCCGGTGATCTTCTTCGAACCC
The DNA here is from genome assembly GCF_008704205.1 of Nocardia colli. Lineage (GTDB taxonomy): Bacteria > Actinomycetota > Actinomycetes > Mycobacteriales > Mycobacteriaceae > Nocardia > Nocardia colli. The sequence goes on from NZ_VXLC01000040.1 coordinate 67,941, forward strand.
AAGCGGCGTTACTGGGACAAGGCGGACGTCGATTTCCTCGCGCTCGATCGCGACGGCGGGCTGCCGCTCGATCGCGCCAGGGTGTGCACCGTCGGTACCGATGCCACCGTCGTCGCCTATGGCGGCACCGTGGCCACCGCGCTGTCCGCCGCGAAAATCGCGACGGAGGAAGGGCATTCGCTCGAGGTGATCGATCTGCGCAGTCTGTCGCCGATCGATTTCGACACGATCGAGGAGTCGGTCGCCAAGACCGGCCGGCTGATCGTCACGCATGAGGCGCCCGTATTCGCCGGTCTCGGTGCGGAAATCGCGGCGCGGATCACCGAACGCTGCTTCTACCACCTGGAGGCGCCGGTGCTGCGCGTCGGCGGGTTCGACATCCCGTATCCGCCGGCCAAGCTGGAGAAGTTCCACCTGCCCGACCCCGACCGCATCCTGGCCGCGGTCGACCGAACGCTCGCCGCCTGACCGCCGGTCCGTCGTAGTGAGAGGTGCCCACGTGGAAGATCGTGACCGCCAGCCGGAGAATGTCCTGGAGTTCCGGCTGCCCGACCTGGGGGAAGGGCTGGCCGACGCCGAGTTGGTGTCGTGGTCGGTCGGTGTCGGTGACGAGGTGCAACTGAATCAGACGATCGCCGAGGTCGAGACGGCGAAGGCGGTGGTGGCGCTGCCTTCGCCGTTCGCCGGGCGGGTGGTCGAGTTGCTTGCGCAGCCGGGAGAGACGGTGCTGGTGGGGGCGCCGTTGATCCGGGTGCAGAGTGATGAGGCGCCGGCCGGACCGAGCAGTGCGAAGAACGGCTCGGATGTGGCGAGTGATGCGCCGGGTGCCGGGCGGACCGCGGTTCTGGTGGGTTACGGGCCGGAAGGCGAGACGGTGTCTCGGCGTCGTCGGCCTGCGGCATCCGTTGTCCGAGAACCTGGTCAGGGGTCGGAGCCGGTCAATGGCGAGGGGCTCGCCGCCCACCGATCCGATGTTGCAGTGCAGGGCGAGTCACCCACCGTGCAATCTGAATCTCCCGCCGTGCCATCCGAACTTCCCGCCGCACGATCTGAATCACCCGCCGCGCCATCCGAACTTCCCGCCGCACGATCTGAATCTCCTGCCGCACGATCTGAATCACCCGCCGCGCCATCCGAACCTCCTGCCGCACGATCTGAATCTCCTGCCGCACGATCCGAATCTCCCGCCGCGCAGTCGGATTCGACCGCACCCGCGTCCACCACTCCGTCGAACCCCGAATATGAAGCCGTAGAACACTTCTCGCGCAACCTCCGACCACCGCTGACCACGACCAGGGCGGCCGCCACTCCCGCCGCCCGCCGACTGGCCCGCGAGCTGGGTATCGATCTGTGGTTCGTCGCGGGTTCCGGCCCGGACGGCGCGGTCACCGTCGAAGACGTGCGCGGCGCGGTCCCGGTCTCGCAACCCCGCACACTGGCGAGTCAGTCGCAGGCAGCCCCCGCAGCCCCAGCACCGGCCGTCACCGACCCCGACGCCGGCGTGATCCGGCCAGCGTCTCGCGAGGACCGCACCCCGATCAGCGGCGTCCGCAAGCGCACCGCGGCCGCCATGCTGGCCAGTGCCCGCACCATCCCCCAGGCGAGCACCTTCGTCACCATCGACTGCACCGCGTCGATGGAACTGCTCGACCACCTGCGCAGCACCAAATCCTTTGCCGGACTGACCCTTACCCCACTCGCACTGGTGGCGAAGTCGGCACTGGCCGCGCTGGCCGAATTCCCGGAGATCAACACCTACTGGGACGAGGCGAATCAGGAGATCGTCACCAAGCACTACGTCAACCTCGGCTTCGCCGTGGCCACCGACCGCGGCCTCCTGGTGCCGAACCTCAAGGACGCGCAGTCGCTGAGCCTGCGCGACCTCACCCGCGAGCTCGGCTGGCTGGCCGAAACCGCCCGATCCGGCGCCGCCAGCCCCACCGACCTGCGCGGTGGCACCTTCACCATCACCAACGTCGGCGTCTTCGGCGTCGACACCGGCGTCCCCCTGGTGAACCCCGGCGAGGCCGCCATCCTGTGCCTAGGCGCAATCCGCAAGCGCCCCTGGGTCTTCCGCGACGAACTCGCCATCCGCTGGGTCACCACCCTCGGCATCAGCTTCGACCACCGCATGATCGACGGCGAACTGGCCTCCCGCTTCCTAGCCACCACCGCCACCCTCCTCGAGGACCCCCTAACCCTACTGAGCCGCATCTAGCGCAGCCGCACCACTCTTGATTTCCCGCACCGAAATTTGCATGCGATTTTCGGTGCGGGAAATCAGAAGTGGTGCGGCTGATCGACTACCAAGTTCTCCACAGGTGCGTGTTATGCACAATCGTGGGTGGGGAGGTAGGCAGCGGGGGTTCTCGTGGTGAGGATCGTCGCCATGGATGAGATACAGCGCCGCCGAGACGTTTTGACGCAGGGTTATACCGACCACGATATTCGCCAGCTTTATCGCGGGCCGGGCTGGCGTCGCCTGGGCCACGGCTGCTACGTCGAGCAGGTCGGCTTCGACAACCGCGACAGTGCCGGGAAGCACCGGATTCTCATCGAATCGGTTCTGCCCACGCTGACCGAGGACGCGATTGTCAGTCATCAATCCGCCGCCGTGCTCTATGAATTGCCTTTGTGGGCAACAGCATTAGATCTGGTCCACGTAACGCGAGACCGGCCCAATGGTGGACGAATCCGTCGTGCGTCGAAAATTCATTGCGCTCCGATTTCAGACGGGGTGGTGGAGATCGACGGATGGCGGACCACGTCACCCGCACGGACGGTTGTCGACTTGGCTCGCACCCTCCCTTTCGAGCAGGCCGTGGTGGTGGGAGATGCAGCAGTGCGGATGCTGGGGATCACTGCATCGGAACTAGCGCTCGAGCTCGAGTTCGCCAACCGCCGCAACGGAATATCACAGGCACGCAGGACTATCAGCTTCCTCGATGGGCGCAGTGAAAGCGTCGGCGAATCACGAAGCCGGGTGATGTTCAAACGCCATGGGATACCCGTCCCCGCTCAACAGGGTGAAGTACGTTCCGCGACAGGAGAATTCCTGGGTCGCGTGGACTTCTACGACGAATCGGCGGGAGTCGTCGGCGAATTCGATGGACAGGTCAAGTACGGCCGACTGCTGAAGCGAGGGCAAGCACCCGGCGATGCCGTCTTCAAGGAGAAGCTTCGCGAGGACGCCATCCGCGACACCGGCCTCCGAATGGTCCGCTGGACCTGGCACGACCTCACCGGCGATTCCGCGATCCACCGCTGGCAACACGCCATCCACGAGCCCCGCCCCACCCCCCGCGCAACCATCACCCCGGCGCCCCTCCCCGACGCCCCACGTCCGCAGATCCGTCCGTGGCCGATACAGCCGCACCACTCTTGATTTCCCGCACCGAAAATTGCATGCGATTTTCGGTGCGGGAAATCAGAAGTGGTGCGGGGTTAGCGGTCTTGGGTGAGGTCGGGGGTGGTGGGTGGGTGGTCTAGGGGGGTGTCGGGGTGGGCTCGGAGGAATTTGTCGAGCATGGCGGCGACGTAGGTGCGGACTAGGGTGGTGGCGCGGGCGGCGGGGATGGGGCCGATGTATTGCTTGGTGACGGGGCGGGTTGCGTCGGGGACCAGGGCGGGCAGGTCGGTGAAGTCGTAGTGGGCGGAGCCTTGGAGGGTCAGTTCGCGCTTCCAGGCGGTGCCGTGCTGCCAGAAGGCGTCCAGGGATGGTTCGGCGTCGCCGACCTCGGCGATCTGCTGGCTGCGCAGCACCAGTACGGGGCGGTCGACGCCTTCGGTGGCGGCGCGGCCGAAGTCCTCGTCGATGCCGATCTGGCCGTCGAGGTCGATCGCGGCGTCGATGCGGCGGTCTTCGTGCATCGATTCGACGGCGATGAACCCGCCCAGGGAGTGACCGATCATGCCGATCCGGTCCAGGTCGAGGGCGCGGTCGAGACCCGCGGGCAGGTCGCGATGTTCCGCGTCCGGGTTTTCCCCACGCGACAGCGCGGTGAGCGAATTCAGGACGAGCTGGGTGTCCAGCATTCTGGCGTCGGTGAATTTGTGCCGAATTTCCTTGTCGAAGGCAGCCATCGGCGCCGCTCGGACCAGTCGGCCGCCCGGAAACTCCACCACCGGCGCTTCATAAGTGTGGTCGATGGTCACCACCACATAACCGCGACTGGCGAGATCCTCGGCCAGGCCGGTGCTGATTATCCGCGAGACCCCAGCCCCCGGCGTGAAGAGAGCCACCGGATACGCCGGCCCCGCGAGTGCGGGTGCACCACTGTAAGAGTTGGTCAGCAGGCCGGGCAGCTCGACGCCGAATCTCTTCTCCAGCGCGGGAATCAGCTCGGTGGACGCGTAATGCGAACGCGAGTACCTGTCGACCTCGGCGGCCGGATAGAACACCGACACCATCAATTCCCGCGACCGCTCGGGCACGAACGGATCCGGCCGCGCGGCATCGACCAGGTGCAGAACCGTTGTGCCGACCGGAAATTGGCCGCCAGGCTGCGGCAACACCGGCACACCCAGCGGCGAAGCACCAGCGATACCAACGCTTCCCAGTACCGCGACAACAGACAAAAACACAGCGAACAACCGACTGATCAACATTCCCCCACGAAGCATGTTCTACCGGCGACCACTCCCAGGCCGCCGTACCGAAGTTAGCAGCAAACCCGTTGCCGCACCGGATCAGTCGGTGACGAGGGCGGTAGCGGCGGTGCGGATGACGGCCGGAATCTCCACGGGCTTACGGGTTTCCGCGTCGACGTAAACGTGCACGAAAACGCCCGTCGCGGCCAGCTCCAGCTCACCATCGGCGTCCCGGAAAATGGCCAGGTCATAGGTGATGCTGGAACGCCCGAGCCGCGAGATACGCAACCCGACCTGAAGCTGATCCGGAAAGCTCAACGACCCCACGAACTGGCACGACGTCTGCGCGACCACGCCGAGCGCGGGCAACTCACGGATGTCCGTCCCGGTGGCGTGCATCAACCACGCGTTCACCGCGGTGTCGAAGTACGAGTAGTACGTCACGTTGTTCACGTGCCCGTAGTGGTCGTTGTCCGCCCAGCGGGTCGGCATCGGCCAGAGGACCGGATACTGCTGCGTCACCCGGCCGACGATAGCTCAGCGGGTGTGGCGCCCTGCCGGTGGTCGCGCGGGCTGACGCCGAAGTGGCGTTTGAAGGCGGTGCTCAGGGCGAAGGCGCTGCCGTAACCGACTTGGCGGGCAATGGATTCGATGGTGGCGTCGGATTCGGCGAGCAGGTCGGCGGCGAGCGCGAGCCGCCATTCGGTGAGGAAGGACATCGGCGGCTCGCCGACCAGGTCGGTGAACCGGCGGGCGAGCGCGGCCCGGGACACCCCGACCGCCTCGGCCAGGCTGGCCACGGTCCAGCCGTGCGCCGGATTGTGTTGCAGCAGCCGCAGCGCCTTGCCGACCAGCGGGTCGCTGTAGGCGTGGTACCAGGCGGGCGCGTCGTTGCGGGCGAACCAGGCGCGCAGCGCGGCGATCAGCACCATGTCCAGCAGCCGGTCGAGCACCGCGCCCTGGGCAGGCTCGTCCTTGATCGCCTCGTCGACCAGGATGTCGAGCAGCCGGGTGTCGAAATCGCCGCGTTGCAGCACGATGACCGGCGGCAGGGCGCGCAGCAGGCGCTGGCTGGCCGCACCGGCCGACTCGTAGGTGCCGGTGACCATCATGGTCGCGCCGTCGGCGTCGGTCCCCCACTGCCGCACGCCGAGACTCAGTGTCTCGCACAGGACTTCGCCGTCGGGAGTCTTCGTCACGTTGCCGGGATGGATGATGATCTGCGGCTCGGTGGCCGGGTCGTCGGCGACGGTGTAGTGGTCGGGCCCGCGGAAGATCGCGACATCGCCCTCGCACAGCTGACGCGGCGAGTTCTGGCCCAGCATGACCCAGGCGCCACCACGCACCATGGACACCACGGTGAGCGGCGCCTCGTCCTGAATGTGCAACGACCACGGCGGCTTCAGCAACGAGCACATCAGGAACGCGCCTCGGGCACGTGGACCTTCGAGCAGACTGGCGAGCGCATCCACGCAACCCACAGTAGACGATTACACATGGTCATGAGCTGCTGAACTATGTCTCGTCTCGCCCCGCGCCGATGTACTTGAACCATGACAAACAGCAACACAACCGACCTCATCCTCGTCACCGGCGCGACCGGCAAGACCGGCAGCCGCGTCGCCGCCCGGCTCACGCAGGCGGGACAGTCGATCCGGATCGGGTCGCGCTCGGCGGAGATCCCGTTCAGCTGGGAAGACCGCGGCACCTGGCCCGCCGCGCTGGCCGGCGTGCAGGCCGCCTACGTCGCGTACCAGCCCGACCTCGCGGTGCCCGGCGCACCCGAGACCCTCCGCGCGTTCGCCGCCGCGGCGAAGCAGAGCGGGGTCCGCAAGCTCGTGCTGCTGTCCGGCCGCGGCGAGCCGGAGGCGGTGGAGTGCGAGGAGATCGTGCAGGAATCCGGCCTCGACTGGACCATCGTGCGGTGCAGCTTCTTCGCCCAGAACTTCAGCGAGGGCGCGTTCACCGACTACATCCTGGCCGGGGAGGTCGCGCTGCCCAATGGTGAGGTGCCGGAACCGTTCGTGCACGCCGACGACATCGCCGACGTCGCCGTGCTCGCCCTCACCGCGGACGGGCATCAGGGCGAGATCTACGAACTGACCGGACCGCGCGCGCTGACCTTCGCCGAGGCGGTCGCGGAGATCGCCGCGGCGACCGGGCGCGACATCGCCTTCATCCCGGTCTCGCGCACGGAATTCGTTGCGGCACTGACCGACTACCAGGTGCCCGCCGACGTGGTCAGCCTGCTCGACTACCTGTTCGGCACGATCCTCGACGGCCGCAACTCGAAGACCGCCGACGGCGTGCGCCGCGCGTTGGGCCGGGAGCCAAGGGATTTCACCGACTACGTCCGGGACACGGCATCGACCGGAATCTGGAACATCCAGGCCTAGTGCGGCGTTGGACAAAGTACAGGCTGTGCAGACGACCCGTGGAGCCGGATCGCAACGGCGCGATCCGGCTTCCGGACGGCGGGCCGAGGATGTCCCGCCCCGGATGCCGTGTGGTCGCGCCGGTCTGGGCCGACATCGAGGGGGTGGGGCAGAGATCGAACGATCATCGGTACCGTCGAGATAATGCTGACTCCGACTGCCGATCGACCGACGCGCGTCGCCAGGGCCGCCGTGTTCACGGTGTTCGGCCTGAACGGGTTCCTGCTGGCCATGTGGGTCGTGCACATTCCGCCGATCACCGATCGGACCGGCGTCGCGAAATCGACGCTCGGCATGTTCATCCTGCTGATGGCGGGCGCGGGCATCGTCGGCATGCGCATCGCCGGCCCGCTCGCCGATCGGTTCGGCAGCCGGACCCTGGTCGCCGCCGCCGCGATCATCGCGTCGGTGGCGGTGGTCGGCCCCGGCCTGGCGACCGGACCGGTCACCCTGGCGATCGCGCTGGCCTGCTTCGGTTTCGGCAACGGCGCGCTGGACGTGTCGATGAATACCCAAGCGGTGCACGTGGAACGGGCGTATGGCCGCCCGATCATGGCGGCCTTCCACGCGCTGTTCTCCGGTGGCGGACTGCTCGGGTCGCTGCTCGGCGCCGCCACCCTGCGGGCCGGGTTGGACATCCGAATAACGTTGACCTCCGCGGCAATCGGCTGCGTGGCACTGACCTTCGCCGCCTTGCCGCGGTTGCTGCGCGACGCCGGCCCGAAACCATCGATCGCCGAGCCCCAACCGGACGGCACCGAGGATCGCCCGTCCGACGCGCGCGAACACCGCCGAAAAGTATTGGCGCTAGCCATGATCGCCTTCGCCGTCCTGCTCACCGAGGGCGTCGCCGGCGACTGGAGCACCTTGCAGATGCGCGAGCATCTCGACGCCGACGCTGCTACCGCCGCACTGGCTTTCGGCGCGTTCTCGGTCGCGATGACCGCGGGGCGCCTCGCCACCGACCGGGTGAGCGGCGCCTTCGGCCGGGTCGCCGTCGTCCGCTACGGCATGCTCATCTCAGCACTCGGCCTGGCCCTGATCCTGGCATCCCCGTGGATCCCGCTGACCTTGCTCGGCTGGGCGTTGACCGGCCTCGGCCTGTCCGGCAGCGTCCCGCAGATCTTCACCGCCGCAGGCAATCTCGGCTCCGGCAAGGCCGCGACCGACATGTCCCGGGTGTTCAGCGTCGGTTATCTCGGCCTGCTCGCCGGCCCGGCCGTGATCGGCTGGCTGACCGCGGTGGTCCCCCTGACCACCGCGATCGCCGTGCCGCTGGTCGCGGTGCTGGTGTGCTGCCGCTACGCCGGGGTGGTCGCCCCGGCCCGCGCCGAATCCGCTTGACCCACTACTACTTCGGCGGCAGCAGGCACAGCGTGATCGGGTCCGGTTTCGGGTAGATGATGGTGCTGTCCGCGCCGTACTTCGCGCCGCACGCCGACTTGTCCGCCGCGCCGGTGACCACCCGGCCGATCTTGTAATCCGCGGTCGAGGTGCACGGAACCTTGGTGCTGGCGCCGAGGGGACTGCTGTGCACGCAGTCGCCTTCCTTCACGTTGAGGCGCAGGCAGAGCGTGTATTCGTTGCTGCCGGTCTGGTAGTAGCTGGCGTAGTCCTTGGTCGCGCAGTCCTTGTTCGCGCCGTCGATCCGTTGCGCGACCACGTAATTGGCCTCGGGATCGGAGCATTCCTTGGTGGCGAACTCGGCCTTGAACGTGGTGCCGGACAGCTTCGCGCACTCGCCGACCGCGACCTTGTCGCCGTCCGGGCGCATCAGCACGGCGACGCCGACGAGCAGGCCGATCGCGACCAGGACGGCGATCCCGATGACGATGAATTTGCCTTTGCCGCCGGAGCGCGCCGGCGGGGCGGGCGGAAAACCGTTGTTGGGATAGCCGTATCCCGGCTGCGGCGGATACCCCTGCGGACCCGGCGGCTGCGGATAACCCGGCGGCGGCCCGTAACCCTGTCCCCCGGGTTGCCCCGGATACGGATAGTTCGGTGGTGGTGTGGTCATGGATTCCCCTCCCCAGGGTTCACGCAGTTCCACCGCGTGCGGCGGCGGACGAACCCACAGAATCTAGCCGATCGATCGGCACTGCGTGCGATCGCCGATTGCCGACTGCGTCACAGGTAGAGGCCGGAATTGATGGGATCGTCGCGCACCGAACGGATCTTGCCGTCGCCGTCGCGCAGCGCCACCAACTCGGCCAGCGTCGCGCCGTCCGGGCAGGCGGCATCGGCCGGGGTGTCCGGACGACGTTCCCGCGCGAGCCAGGCCGCCGACTCGGCGGGCGAGAGCCGGCCGACCTCGAGCTGGGCCAGGCAGCGACCCGGCCGGGTGACCGCGGGGTGCAGCCGGGACAGGTCCTCGTTGGTGGTGATCGCGACCAGCACGTCGCGGCCCTGGCCGAGCATGCCGTCGGTCAGGTTGAGCAGCCGCGAAAGGCCCTGACCCGCGGTTTCTTTCGCCTCGCCGCGGATCAGCTCGTCGCAGTCCTCCAGCACCAGCATGCGCCAGCGCTTGGCGGACTCGTCGTCACCGTCGACACCGGCCGCCACGTCCATCAGGTAGCCGGGCTTGCCGAACATCACCTCGGGGTCGAGCACACAGTCGAATTGGCACCACGGCGCCCAGGTCCGGGCGAGCGCACGCAACGCGGTGGTCTTTCCGGTGCCCGGCGGTCCGTGCAGCAGCACCAGGCGACCGCGCACGTCGGCCGCGGTCAACGCCATCAGCCGATCCAATGCGTTCGCGACGTCGCCGGGATAGTTGCCGCGGATCGCCGGCCACTCGGGCGCCGAAATCGCGTGCCCCCGGCGCTGCGGACCGTGCCCGCCCATGTGCCAGAAGCCCATCTCGATGGTCTCGCCGACCTCCGGTTGCGCGGCCGCGCCCTTGGTCGACTCGGCGAGTATCGCGGCGGCCAGTTCGTCGGTCTCGGCGGTGACCTCGACCATCGCCGACCCACCCGACCACTTCATCGCGCGCAGCGACCAGCCGGGGCCGACCACCAGGGTCGCGAGGCTGTCGTCCTCCCGTACCGAACGCACCACCCGGCCGTGTTCCGGGCGCAGCAGCGCCTCCGGGTTGATCCGCTCGAAGCGCGCGATGTGCGCGCACGGCTGATCACCGCGCAGGAACGGGGCCACCGCGAGCGCGTCGATCGTGTCCCGGGTGGTGTAGGCGGAATCGACGGTGACAGCCCACGGGAGCCGCTCGGCGAGATCGGCCGAGGGCTCGCTCGGGTCGATCAACCGAAGAGGCTCATTACGTGCGGACACCTGGAGCATGATCAGGGTTGCCGACCGGCCCTGTCCAGCAATTTAAATCGCGGACGATCATCTTCCGACCTCACGCAGGCAGATCGTGGCCGGCTCCGGCGTCGAATAGACCAGGCCCCACTGGGCTCTGGTGTCGCGCCCGCACAGCAGCCGATCCGTGGCGCCGGGCACGATCTTGCTCACCCGGTAGCTGCGGGGCGCGCAGGGCGTCTTGCGGCTGACGAACCCGGGCAGGTCCTCGAAGCAGTCGCCCTCGGCGGCGTTGAGCGTCAGGCACAACCGGTAGCCGTCCGGCCCGGCCATCTTGTAGTAGGCGTAATCGGCGCTCGGGCAGGCATCGACGTCGTTGTCCACCCGCAGCGCCACCCGGTAGTTGGCCTCCGGGTCGGTGCACGCGGCCTGCGCGAGTTCGGCGGCGCTGGTCGTGCCCCACACCTTCGCGCAGCTCCCGGCGGTGATCTTCGCTTCGCCGGGAGCCGATTTCATATTGACGACGACGCCGACGACCAGGCACACCACGACACCGACGACGAGCACGGCGAGCTTGACCATCCACCGTGCCTGCCACGGTTTTCGGCGCACCGGCACCGCGAGTTCGAGACCCGTTGCGCCGTCACCGGTTTCGGTGGGCGGCGGAAAGCCCTGCGACATAGCTGTTTCCCCCTGAGGCGAATAGGTCCGGATGAAACTATCTCACGATCGAAAAACGACCCCCCGCCCTGATCGGCGGAGGGTCGTTCACGTGAATCCGGCTGCCTTACAGCGCCTTCAGTTCCTCGGTGACCGCGCCGACGGACTTCTTCGCGTCGCCGAACAGCATGGAGGTGTGGTCGGCGTAGAACAGCGGGTTGTCGATGCCGGCGAAGCCGGAGTTCATCGAGCGCTTGAGCACGATGACGCTCTTGGCCTGGTCGACATTGAGCACCGGCATGCCGTAGATCGGGCTGCTGGCGTCCTCGCGGGCGGCCGGGTTGGTGACGTCGTTCGCGCCGATGACCAGGGCGACATCGGTGCGGGAGAACTCGCCGTTGATGTCGTCCATCTCCTTGAGCGCGTCATAGGAGACCTCGGCCTCGGCCAGCAGCACGTTCATGTGCCCGGGCATGCGACCGGCGACCGGGTGGATGGCGTATTTGACCTCGACGCCCTTGGCCTCGAGCAGGGCCGCCATCTCCTTGACCGCGTGCTGGGCCTGGGCCACGGCCATGCCGTAACCCGGGACCACGATGACCTGGTTGGCGTAGGCCATCTGGATCGCGGCGTCCGCGGCGGAGGTGGCCTTGGCCTGCTTGGCCTCGCCGTCGCCGCCGGCGCCGGGAGCCGTTCCGCCGCCGCCGAATCCGCCCGCGACGATGGCCGGGATGGACCGGTTCATCGCCTTGGCCATCAGGTTGGTCAGGATGGTGCCGGACGCTCCGACGATCATGCCGGCCACGATCATCGCGGTGTTGTTCAGCGCCAGACCCGCTGCGGCGGCCGACAATCCGGTCAGCGCGTTGAGCAGCGAGATGACCACGGGCATGTCCGCGCCGCCGATCGGCAGCACCACCGCGAGGCCGAGCACGCCGGCCAGCACGAGCACCGCGATCATCCACAGTTGAGAGACACCATCATCGGTGGCGCCGATGCCGATCACCACGGCCGCGGCGATCGCGCCGATCAGCAGCAGCAGGTTCAGCGGCTGCTGCAACTTGCCCAGCCCGAGCGGGCGGCCGGGCAGGATCTCCTGCAACTTGCCGAACGCGATCAGCGAGCCCCAGAACGAGATCGAGCCGATGATCGCGGCGAACAGCGAGCCGACCACGATGTGCACGGTGGGCTCTTCGTCGAAGTGCGAAAAGCCTTGGCTGTTGATGAATTCCGACCATGCGATGAGCGCGACCGTGCCGCCGCCGACGCCGTTGAACGCGGCGACCAGCTGGGGCATGGCGGTCATCTTGGTGAACTTGGCCGGCGGCACGCCCAGGGCGATACCGACCACCAGACCGGCGATGATCAGGATCCAATTGCTGGTGTGGCGCACCGAGATCAGCGTCGCGACGACGGCGATGAACATGCCGACCGCCGCGATCAGGTTTCCGCGCACCGCGGTCTTCGGGCCGGTCAGGCCCATCAGACCGTAGATGAACATGCCGAAGGCGATGATGTAGAGCCCGTTGACCAGGTAGCTCACATTGTCAAAGGTATGCATCACTTATCCGCCTTCACGGGGGCCGCTTTTTTGCCCTTGAACATGCCGAGCATGCGGTCGGTCACCACGAAACCACCGATGACGTTGAGGGTTCCGAACACGACGGCGACGAACAGGATGATCTGGGTCAGGATCGACGGGTCCTGCACGTTGCCCAGGGTGACCAGCGCGCCGAGCACGACGATGCCGTGAATGGCGTTGGTGCCGGACATGAGTGGGGTGTGCAGGGTGTTGGGCACCTTGGAGATGACCGCGAAACCGACGAACCCGGACAGGACCAGGATCGCGATGTTCGCGAGGAGTTCGGTGTACATCAGGCTTCCACCTCACGGGTCACGCAGGAATCGGCGAGCACCTGATCACTGAAGTCAGGCGCGAGCTTTCCGTCGACCAGCATCAGTTCCAGCAGCGCCGAGATGTTCTTCGAGTACAGCTCGGACGCGTGCTCGGGCATGGTGGCGGGCAGGTTCAGCGGCGAGGCGATGGTGACCTCGTGCTTGACCACGACCTCGCCGGGCTCGGTGAGTTCACAGTTGCCGCCGGTCTCCCCGGCCAGGTCGACGATCACGCTGCCGGGCTTCATGCCCTCGACCGCGGCGGCGGTCACCAGGCGCGGCGCGGGGCGACCCGGCACTAGCGCGGTGGTGATCACCACGTCGAAACCCTTGATCGCGTCTTCCAAAGCCTGTTGCTGCTTGGCCTTTTCCTCGTCGGTGAGCTCGCGGGCGTAGCCGCCCTCACCGGCGGCGTCGATGCCGAGATCGAGCCACTGCGCACCGACCGAACGCACCTGATCGGCGACCTCGGGGCGCACGTCGTAGCCGGTGGTGCGGCCGCCGAGGCGCTTGGCCGTGGCCAGCGCCTGGAGTCCGGCGACGCCGACGCCGAGCACCAGCACGGTCGCGGGCTTCACCGTGCCCGCCGCGGTGGTGAGCATCGGGAAGAAGCGGGTCGATTCGGACGCGGCCAGCAGCACGGCCTTATATCCGGCGACGTTGGCCTGCGAGGACAGCGCGTCCATCACCTGCGCGCGCGAGATGCGCGGGATCGCCTCGACCGCGAAGGCTTGCACCCCGGCGGCTTTCAGCTTGCCGATCTGGTTGTCCGCGTTGCGCGGGGCCAGGAAGCCGATCAGGGTCTGCCCGTCGGACAGCTTCGCCACCTCGGCGTCGCTGGGCGGGGCGACCTTGACGACCACCTCGGCCGACCACGGATCGCCGATCGTCGCGCCAGCCGCTTCGTAGGCGCTGTCGGGAATGAGCGCGCCGAGCCCGGCACCGGACTCGATCACCACCTGCACGCCCTGCTTCAACAGGGTCGGAATGATCTTCGGCACCAATGCGACACGTCGTTCGCCCGCGTTGGACTCGCGAACGACTCCGACACGCGCGCCGCGTGGCGACTCGTCGCCTACGCTCTGCGTTGTCTCCACTATGTCAGTTCCTTCTCGTGCTGAGCTTCAGGCATCAGATGGGACGACCGGACGATGTTACTTCTGAGTAAGGTCGCCCAAATCCTCGCAACTGTACCTGGCGCTTTGTGCGGAACGCTGAGACGCCCGTCACAAGATCATGCCTGATTCCGCCGGTTTGCCGGATTCTCCAGTTGGCTGCGGACAATATGGTCACCTCCCGCGCTTTCAGCTGTTCGGATGAGCGCCGATACTGATGGTTGTCGCTACGAGTGGCCTGAACAAGAGCGCACTCAGGGGTCCATTACTTACCCGTAGGTTCGACACCAGGTCAGGGCGTGGACGCGGCTTCGAAGAGTGACGTGCGTCATGGGCGATTCGCGGTCGGGGGTGTTCGGCACCGCTCGTACGCCGTAAGGTCCTGCGGTGTGAACGACTGCGTCTTCTGCCGCATCGTGGCCGGCGAGGCCCCGGCGACGAAGGTGTACGAGGACGACATCCTCTGCGCCTTCCTCGATATCCGGCCCATCGCCCGCGGCCACATGCTCGTGGTGCCGAAACAGCACGCCACCGAACTCGAGGATCTCGACGCCGAATTGGGCGCGTACGTGTTCCGCGCCGGACATCGGCTCGCGCTCGCCGTGCGGCGCAGCACGCTCGCCGCCGACGGCGCGAACCTGCTGCTCAACGACGGCACCGCCGCCTTCCAGACCGTCCCGCACGTGCACCTGCACGTGATCCCGCGCAAGCACGGCGACAAGTTCCGCTTCGCCGCCGGGGTGATGCTGCGCCGGCCGCACGACGCGCAATCCACCGCGACCGCCATCCAGGGCGGAATCGCGGCGCTGGAGCGCGACGAAAAGCCGGGCCTCGATGGGAAACTGGGCATGGAAGCCCCGGACGAAGGAGTGCAGGGATGACCGACCCGACGCTGGACCGGACCGAGCTGTCCGCACGCCTGTCCGAACAGTGGGACGCGATCGCCGCGCTGGTCGCCGACCTCGACGAAAACCAGTGGCGCGCATCGACTTCGCTGCCGGGCTGGACCGTGTTCGATGTGGTCGCGCATGTCGTCGGCACCGAATCGTGGCTGCTCGGCGAGCGGCCGCCGCCGCACGACCCGATCACGGTGAAGACCGATGTGAGCACGCTGCCGCATGTGCGCAACGAGACCGCGGTGTTCAACGAGATCTGGGTGGACCGGCTGCGGCCGATGCCCGGCGCACAGCTGCTGGAGGTGTTCCGCGAGATCGTCGACCGCAGGCGGAAAGCCTTGGCCGCCATGGGCGATGAGGAATGGCAGGCGCTGACCCAGTCGCCGATCGGACAGGTCGCTTACGGGCGGTTCATGCGGGTGCGGTTGTTCGACTGCTGGATGCACGAGCTCGACCTCGCGGACGCGCTGGGTGTTCAGGTCGAGGAGGGCGGGCCGCGCGGGGAGCTGGGGTTCGCCGAATTCCTGGGCAGTGTGCCGCGCGTCGTGGTGAAAAAGGGTGGAGCGCCGGACGGTTCGCGGATCACGTTCGTCCTGACCGGAGCGCTGGCCAGGACGCTGCATATTCAGGTGGCGGGGCGGGCGGGCTTCGTGGACTCGTTCGACGAACCCGCCACCGTCGAAATCCGGCTGCCCTCAGAGCTTTTCGTTCGGCTCGGCGGCGGACGCACTACCGCGGACGAGCACCTGGACGAGATCGCCATCAGTGGCGACGAAGAGCTCGGCCGGCGGTTGGTCGCCAATCTCGCCTTCACCTTCTGAGTTCGGGTGCGACTGTTCCTGTCCAGCTACCGATTCGGGGCGCACTACGACCGGCTCGCGGCGATGGTCGGCGAGCCGGGGCGGGTTGCGTTGATTCCCAACGCCTGTGATGCCTGGCCGGAGATGTGGGCGGGCGCGGTCACCAGCGATATGGTGCCGCTGCGCAAGCTGGGCTACGCACCCGAGACCGTCGACCTGCGCGACTTCGTCGGCAACCCAGCCGAATTGGAGCGCACGCTGGCCCAGTTCCCGCTGCTGTGGGTGCGCGGCGGCAACACCTTCGTGCTGCGCGCCCAATTCGCCCGCAGCGGCGCCGATCTCGTGCTACCCAAGCTGCTCGCCGCCGACGCGCTGGTGTACGCCGGCTACAGCGCGGGCGCCTGCGTGCTGACGCCGGATCTGCACGGGATCGAAACGGTGGACGACCCCGCCGAGGTCTTACCGACCTGCGGGATCGAACCGCAGTGGGACGGATTGGGTTTGGTCGATCGCGCGATCGTGCCGCATCTGGACTCCCCCACCGATCCGACCGGCGAATGCGGCGCGCTCGCCGAGTCCTACCGCGCGGCCGGCGTCGCGCACTGGGCGCTCACCGACGACGACGCGATCATCGTCGAAGGCGACCGGACCGAGACGCTGATCAGTCGAGCGGCGTCGTGAACGACCACGACCGCTGCTCCAGGTCGCGCGCGCTGTAGTCGCTAAGACCTCACGTGCGGTGCGAGTTCGGATTCCGGTGCGCGGCGGAACACGATCCAGCGCATCGTGCTGTACATGTAGACCGCCTCGCATCCGCCCGCGAGCAGCCGGGCCAGGTGATATTCGAGGCCGAGGGCGGTCAGGCCGCTGCCGACGCCGAGGATGAACGCGACGTAGTTGATCGCGACGACCACGCCGTACACGGCGGCCTGTTTGCCGACCGGGGCGTGCGAATGGAAATTGAAGGTGCGGTTGAGCACGAAGCTGAGGCCGAACGCGCAGATGTAGGCGATGGTGATCGACAGCCACACCGGCAGGCCCCACCAGCCGTGGAACACGGTCAGCAGCACCAGATCGACGGCGAAGGTGAAGCTGTTGATCAGCGCGAAACCGAGGAAGGTCGGGGCGACCAGCCGATTCAGCCCCCACGGCAGCCAGGCCACCACGGCCTCGCACCATCGGGTGAACCGGTCCGCGACCGTGTCGGTGGTTCTCGCCAGCTCGTGCACGCAGCCAGCCTGCCAGCGGCAGGTGTCCGCTAGGTGATCACTCAGCGAACTGGGTGTTCAGCTGATCTGGGCTGCGGAGGCTTCAGAGGTGCCACGGTCGAGTCCGGCCCAGGCGGTCAGGCAGCGGCGCTTGGTGACGTCGTCGGCCTCGGTGAGCAGTGTGTCGAGGAGGTCGCGCGGGTTGTCGTGCCATCGGGCGGTGAGGTCGGCGAGGGTTTCCTTGCCGAAGATGCCGGAGCGGTCCAGGGCGGTCAGCCACTCGGCGTGGTCGCCGGCGTGGACGCGGCGTAGCACCGCGGGGTCGATGCCGCCCTCGACGAACTCGCTGGAGAACATCGCGGCGACCAGCTCGCGGCGACCGTGCGATTCGTCCTGCATCCGAACATCCCTCCGAGTTGCGTTGCGGCGCTGCGTGGATCTGCTCGGCATTCTTATCCCGAACCGGCACGAACGCCACTGTGGCGGGTGACATCACATTCGGTGGCTTGCGTGGCGTCGCCGCCCGGGCGGGCTAGCGTGGGGATGTGGAGCTGCATGACCTGATCGATGGATTGCCCGATGGTGCTGTGGTCACCGACCCCGACCTGCTCGCGAGCTACCGGCAGGACTGGGCACGTGACCCCGACGCCGGCACGCCGCTTGCCGTGGTCCGCGCGACCGGCACCGACGATGTCGCGGCGACGTTGCGCTGGGCGCACGAGCGACGGATCCCGGTGGTGCCGCGCGGCGCCGGCTCCGGGCTGTCCGGCGGCGCGACCGCGGTGGACGGTGGTCTGGTGCTGAGCACCGAGCGGATGCGGGCGATCGCGATCGACCCGGTCACCCGGACCGCGGTGGTGCAGCCCGGACTGCTGAACGCCGAGGTCAAGCGCGCGGTCGCCGAGCACGGGCTCTGGTATCCGCCGGACCCGTCGTCGTTCGAGATCTGCTCGATCGGCGGCAACGCGGCCACCAACGCGGGCGGGCTGTGCTGCGTGAAGTACGGCGTGACAACCGATTACGTGCTCGGCATGGAGGTGGTGCTGGCCGACGGGACGGTGCTGCGGCTCGGCGGGCCACGGCTCAAGGACTCGGCCGGGCTGTCGCTGACCAAACTGTTCGTCGGTAGCGAGGGCACGCTCGGCATCATCACCGAGCTGACGCTGCGCCTGCTGCCCGCGCAACCGCCGCAGAGCACGGTCGTCGCGACCTTCGCGTCGCTGAGCGCCGCGGTCGACGCGATTCTCGCCATCACCGGTGAATTGCGGCCCTCCATGCTGGAATTCATGGACTCGGTGTCGATCAACGCGGTCGAGGACGAGTTGCGCATGGGGTTGGATCGCGAAGCAGCGGCATTGCTGGTCGCCCGTTCGGACGCGCCGGGCGAATTCGCCAGGCGGGAGGCCGAAATCATGGTCGCCGCATGCGAAAAGGCGGGCGCGGCAGAGGTTTTCCATACCGAAGATCCCGAAGAGGGTGAAGCCTTCACGGCGGCACGGCGTTTCGCCATTCCGGCGGTGCAGAAGCTGGGCACGCTCTTGCTCGAGGATGTCGGTGTTCCGCTGCCGCGACTGGGCGACCTGGTGACCGGCGTCGCCGCGATCGCCGAGCGCAACGACGTGATGGTTTCGGTGATCGCGCACGCCGGCGACGGCAACACGCACCCGCTGATCGTGCACGACCCGGACGACGCCGCCATGACCGAGCGCGCGCACCGAGCGTTCGGCGAGATCATGGACCTGGCGATCGCGCTCGGCGGCACCATCACCGGGGAGCACGGCGTCGGGCGGCTGAAAAAGGCGTGGCTGCCCGATCAGCTCGGCGCCGACGTCATGGCCCTGACCCACCGGATCAAAGACGCGCTCGACCCGAACGGCATCCTGAATCCAGGCGCAATTCTCTAGTCCACGGAACATTCCCGGTCGCGAAGGAGTTTCACCAGATCATGACCACCAGGCTCGAGCACAACGTCGACGACACTCGTTTCGAGATCTATCTCGACGACACCCTCGCCGGCTACGCCGACTACGCCCAGCGCGACGATCCGAAGGTCCGCGACTTTCATCACACAATGACCTTTCCAGAATTCCGCGGCCGCGGCGTCGCCGCCGAGGTCGTCGAATACGCGCTCAAAGACTCCCGCGACAACGGCTACTCTGTCATCCCGACCTGCTGGTACGTCGAGAAGTACATCGGCGAACACCGCGAATACGCCGACCTGGTCGGCTGATTTCACGGGTCACCCATGCGGTGACCCGTTTGCCCTCGTAGCCCAATGGCAGAGGCAACGGATTCAAAACCCGTCCAGTGTCAGTTCGACTCTGACCGAGGGCACAACTATCGGCGGCTATTCCGCGTCGCGGTAACCAGGATGAACGCCCGGCGCCAACTCCCGGGCGGCGACCAGACGATCGAGTAGGTCGGCGAATTGCCGATACTCGGCGTCCGACAGCGCCGCGGTCAATTCCGTTTCGTGCGCTACCGCCACGGTGGCCAGGCCGGCCAGCAGCTTGCCCGCTGCCGCGGTGAGGTGCAGTTCGTGGTTGCGGCGGTCGGTGGCGCTGCGCCGGCGTTCGATGAGGCCCTTGCTGTCCAGGGGATCGATCAGGGCGACCACCCGGCTGGGGACGACGCCGAGTGCGGCGGCGAGTGAGCGCTGACTGCGGCCGGGTTCGGCGGCGATCATCCGCAGAATGCCGACTTCCGGTGGGGTGAGCCCGATTTCGGCGATGCGTTCGGAAAAGCGTTGCGTCGCATGCGCGCCCAGCTGGGCCAGGCCGAAGGCCACCGCGCGCATCGGGCGCGCCTGCCCCTGCTCGACAACCTCTTGCTCCGATTCGGCCACGCGGCTATCGTACCCATCGGATAATCGTTCACCAATAAGAACGATTCACAGTCAAGAACGGATTGACATGGCGCTTTCAGCACCAACTCCCCTCGATCGACCAGCGATAAGCCTCGAACCACCGCTCGGCCCGCTCGCGGCCGTTGCCGCCGGGCTGTTCGTCGCCGGGCTCGTCCTCAGCACGGTTCTGGCCGGTGGCAGCCCGTTTCCGTCGCCGTTCGGATCGGCCGACGACGCGTTCGCCTACTTCCGCGACCATTCCGGCGCCGTCCGCACCGGCGCGGTGCTGCAATTCGCCAGCGCCATCCCGCTGGTCCTTTACGTGGCGGGCGTCGCGGCTCGGGTGCGGCGGATCGCCGACGGATTCGCACCGGCGCTCACGACGATCGGCGGCACGCTCGCCGCGGCCTTCCTGATCTGCTCCGCCGTGGTCAGCTGGGTGCTCACCGTGCCGGAGGTGGCCACCGACCCGGCGCTGATCCGCGCGCTGCACACCCTCGCGTTTCTGTGCGGCGGACCCGGAAATGTGATGCCGACCGGCCTGCTCATCGCGGGAATCGCGCTCAGCGCACGGCCCCGACGACGGCTCGCGCCGTGGCTGCTGACGGCGGGGCTGGTGATCGCGTTCATCGCGCTGTGCACCACCGCGTCGCTGACCGTCACCGCCGCCGCTTTCCTGCTACCCATCGCCCGCTTCACCGGAATGGCCTGGCTGATCGCCGTGGGCTTCCTCCTACCTCGTTCATAACTCCCCGGAAGGAACACCATGACCACCCAGATGGCCGCCAAGCTGGCCCGATTCCAGCGGCCCGAACTGTCGCTCCCGTTCCTGAACGGCATCGACGACGCGCATATCGCGGCGCTGTTCGGACTCACCGCAGACGAATATCACTCGCTGCGTGCGGAATTCGCCGAACAGGCCCGCACGGCGGCGGCCGGACTGCTCACCGAGGCGTGGGTCGCCGCCCAGGTCGATCAATTGCCGTTCGCGCCCGGCGCTCACGTGGTCGCGCTCGGCGAGAGCAGCACCGCCGATCGGTTGTCCTGGTTCGAAATCCTGCGGCACCTGCTCGAGCTGCGGCGACCGGACGACGGGATCACCCTCACCAATCTGGCCGTGTCCGGGGCGACGACCACGCAGACTTTGAAAAGTATTGCCGCGCTGAGCTTCCGGCGTCCGGACTGGGTGCTGTGCCAACTCGGCGCCAATGACGCGCAACGACTCGGCAGCGACGGGCCGCGCGTGGTCAGCGCCGAAGAGACGGCCCGCAACCTCAGCCTGCTGCACGACGAAGGTGTGCGTTTGAGTGGCGCACAGTGGATCTGGCTCACCCCGCACGACATGGACGAGGCACTGATCGCGGCCTATCCCCCATTTCAGCAGGCGCAGATCAGCTGGCGCACAAAGGATCACGAGGAGACGGCACGACTACTACTCGACCGACCGGAACCGGCGATCGACACCCTCGGCGTCACGCGTCCCGGCTCAGGCCTGTTCGAGCCGGACGGCGTGCACCTCACCCCGGCGGGACAGATCGCCGTCGCCCGCATCGTCGTCTCCACGCTCGCCGAAATCTCCTGACCGGCAACGAAAAGGCGGCGCCGAGAACGAATCTCGGCGCCGCCTCAGTTATCGAACGCTCAGCGCAGCAGCGCGCGGGACATGACCAGACGCTGGATCTGGTTGGTGCCCTCGTAGATCTGGGTGATCTTCGCGTCGCGCATCATGCGCTCCACCGGGAAGTCGGTGGTGTAGCCGGCGCCGCCGAACAGCTGGACGGCGTTGGTGGTCACCTCCATTGCGACGTCGGAGGCGAAACACTTGGCGGCGGCGGAGATGAAGCCGAGGTTCTTCTCGCCGCGCTCGGCGCGGGCGGCCGAGGTGTAGACCATGAGGCGGGCGGCCTCGATCTTCATCGCCATGTCGGCGAGCATGAACTGGGTGTTCTGGAAATCGGCGATCGCCTTGCCGAACTGCTTGCGGTCCTTGGTGTAGGCGATGGCCGCGTCGAGCGCGCCCTGCGCGAGGCCGACGGCCTGCGCGCCGATGGTCGGGCGGGTGTGGTCGAGGGTCTGCAGCGCGGTCTTGAAGCCGGTGCCCGGCTCGCCGACGATGCGGTCACCCGGCACCCGGCAGTTCTCGAAATACAGTTCCGCCGTGGGCGATCCCTTGATGCCGAGCTTGTGCTCGAGCGGGCCGACCACGAAACCCTCGTCGTCCTTGTGCACCAGGAACGCCGAAATGCCGTTGGCGCCCTTGTCCGCATCGGTCACCGCCATGACGGTGTACCAGGAAGACTTGCCGCCGTTGGTGATCCAGCACTTGGAGCCGTTGAGGATCCAGTCGTCGCCCTCCTGCTTCGCGCGGGTGCGCATGCTGGCGGCGTCGGAACCGGCCTCGCGCTCGGACAGCGCGTAGGAGGCCATCTCGCCGTTGACGATGTCGGCGAGCACCTTCTGCTTGAGTTCCTCGGAGCCGTTGAGGATCAGGCCCATGGTGCCGAGCTTGTTGACCGCGGGGATGAGCGAGGAGGAACCGCAGACGCGAGCGACCTCTTCGATCACGATGCAGGTGGCCACCGAGTCGGCGCCCTGGCCGCCGTAGGCCTCCGGCACGTGCACCGCGTTGAAGCCGGCGGCGTTGAGCGCGGTGAGCGCCTCCTCCGGGAAGCGGGAGTTGCCGTCGACGTCCTTCGCGTGCGGCGCGATCTCCTTCTCCGCCAGACCGCGGATGGCCGCACGCAGTTCGTCGTGGAAGTCCTCGAGCTTGAACAGGTCGAAATCGGGGTTTCCCGCCATGGGGCTCACTCCTGGTCGTCGGTACATGTCGGCACTCAGTGCCACACCGTTCTCAAGTATACGCCCAGGAATGGCCGCAACGTGCGGATACTTCCTGGCACTCAGTGTCAGATTGGTCGCACTGACCTAGATCAAAGACTACCGAGTTTGCGGGCCACGAGATCGGCGACCTGCCGGGGTGGGGTGTCGCGCGGGAACACCGCGATCACCAGCTCGTCGACCGGGCGGCGGGGCGTGCCGCGCGGGATCGCGGACAGTTCGACGCGCAGGTCCGCGGCGCCCGCGTCGGACTCGCCGCGCACCATGCGACGCAGCAGATAGTTGTGCGTCGCGGTCACCGCGGCGGTGTACTGCACCCGCGCCAGGTCCGGCACCTCGGGCAGCCGGTCCCGCAGGTAATCGGTGAACAGCCGCTCGTACCGGAACACCGTCACGATCTCCCGCTCGCGCAATGCCGGCACCCGCCGCACCACCTGATACCGCCGCGCCGCGATCTCCCGCCACTGGGTGAACCGCTCGAACACCTGAACCACGGCCTCGCACACCGTCTCCCACGGATCCCCCGGCTCCCCCGCGAGAAACTCCGCCGCCTGCGCCAGCTGCGACTCATGATCGGCGAAGATCACATCCTCTTTCGATCGAAACTGCCGAAAGAACGTCCGCCGCGATATCCCCGCCGCCTCCGCGATCTCATCGACAGTCGTCGCCTCATACCCCTTCTCAGCAAACAACCGCAACGCCTGATCGACAACCGTCAGCCGAAACCGCGTGTTGTCGTCCCCGCTACGCGGGCGGATGTCACCAGTAGTCACGCCCTCACCGTAGCGAGACCACCCACCACGCCAGGGCGGCGCGGCTCTCTTTCGAATATTTCGTTTGTTTCGTATACTGCGAATGAGGAGGTGGTTGCGGTGAACATGAAGGCGGCGAAGCGCACCGAGCCCGGGAAGATCGACCCCGAGGTGGCCGCGCGCGCAATGCGGAGGATCAAGGACTACCTCATGCGGCACCCCGCCGAGCAGAACATCCGGGTCATGCAGGAGCACCCCGGCGAGGAAGCCCTGGTCCTGCCCCGAGAAGCCGTCAGCCTGCTGGCGTTCATCCTGGCGCAAGCCGCCGAAGGTCGAGGCGTATCGGTGGTCCCATCGCATGCCGAGCTCACCACCCAGCAGGCAGCAGACATGCTGAACGTCTCCCGGCCTTACGTGGTGGCGTTGCTGGAGGGTGGTGAGATCCCGTTTCGACTGGTCGGTAGGCACCGACGAGTCAGGTACGAAGACCTCAAGGCATACCAGAAGCAGCACGAGGCGAAGAGCAAGGCGGCAGCAGACGAGTTGGCCGCTCTCGGCCAAGACCTCGGCATCTGAACATGGCCTTCGTCGTGGTGTACGACGCCAACGAGAAGCTGGCCAGGCTGCGCAAACTCATGAATGACGCCGTCCCGGACTGCCGAGTCGACGGCTACGAACCACTGATCGAGGGCCTGAAGCTGCCCGATCCCGATGATCGACATGTCCTCGCGGCGGCGATCAAATCGGGCGCACAGGTCATCGTCACCTCGAACCTCACGGACTTCCCGGCAGAAGCGTTGGCCCCCTGGAACATTGAGGCGAAGAGTCCGGACGACTTCGTGCTCGACCAGATCGACCTCGATGATCGCGTGGTCTGGGCGTGCATCCAGCAGATCGCGGACTCGCACACCAATCCACCAGAGACTATCGAGGACGTAATCGACGCCCTCGATAGTGCGGGTTTGGTGGAATCCGTTGCGGCGCTGCGGGTGGGCAGTCGCAACCGCTGATCAGCCGAGGAGTTTGGTGCGGAGGGCTTGGTCTTTTTCGAGGACCATTTTTTCCAGGCCGGCTTGGAATTGCTCCATGCGGGTGCGGAGGGGGGCGTTGTGGGCGGCGAGGATGCGGACGGCGAGGAGGCCGGCGTTGCGGGCGCCGCCGATGGAGACGGTGGCTACGGGGACGCCGGCGGGCATTTGGACGATGGAGAGGAGGGAGTCCATGCCGTCGAGGTATTTGAGCGGGACGGGGACGCCGATCACCGGGAGGGGGGTGGCGGAGGCGACCATGCCGGGGAGGTGCGCGGCGCCGCCGGCGCCGGCGATGATGACCTGGAGACCGCGGGCTGCGGCGTCGCGGGCGTAGTCGAGCATGCGCTGCGGGGTGCGGTGGGCCGAGACGACGCCGACCTCGAAGCGAATGCCGAACTCCGCCAACGCTTCCGCGGCGGCCTCCATGGTGGGCCAGTCGGAGTCGCTGCCCATGATCAGGCCGACCTGCGGGCCGTTCACGTCGTGCTCACTCATGCGGATCCCATCCGTCGGTCCATACCGCGCGCGACATCCACTGCGCGGCTCGCTCGGCCTTCTCCCGCACCACGGCGACATCGTCACCGAGGATGTTGATGTGCCCGATCTTGCGGTCGGGGCGTTCGCCCTTGCCGTACATGTGCACCTTCGCGTCGGGCATCCGCGCGAACAGGTGGTGCAGGCGTTCGTCCATCGACATGGCGGGCGCCTCGGCCGCACCGAGAATGTTGGCCATCACGGTGACCGGGGCCAGCGGGCTGGTGTCGCCGAGCGGATAGTCCAGCACCGCGCGCAGGTGCTGCTCGAACTGTCCGGTGCGGGCGCCGTCCATGCCCCAGTGCCCGGAGTTGTGCGGGCGCATCGCGAGCTCGTTGATCAGCAACGTGCCGTCGTGGGTTTCGAACAGCTCCACCGCCATCGCGCCGACCACGCCGAGCTCCTTGGCCAGGTTGAGCGCGAGCCCCTCGGCCTCGGCGGCCAGGTCGTCGTCGAGGTCCGGCGCGGGCGCGATCACCACGGCGCACTGGCCGTTGCGCTGCACGGTCTGCACCACGGGCCAGGTCGCGGCCTGCCCAAACGGCGAACGCGCCACCATCGCGGACAGTTCGCGCTTCAGATCGACCTTCGCCTCGGCGAGCAGCTGCACGCCGTGCGCGAGCTGATCGGTCACGATCGCGGTGGCCTCGTCGGCCGACTCCGGCATCCACACGCCGCGACCGTCGTACCCACCACGTACCGCTTTGAGCACGATTCGCCAGTCGTGCTCCTCGCCGAACCGCACCGCGTCGGCCACCTCGGTAACCGGAGTGAACGCGGGGATCGGCAGCCCGAGCTCGCCCAGCTTGACCCGCATGGCCAGCTTGTCCTGCGCGAAGATCAACGCCCGCGGCGGCGGCTGCACGTTCACGCCCTCGGCGACCAGCGCCTCGAGGTGTTCGGTCGGCACGCCCTCGTGATCGAAGGTCAGCGCGTGCGAGCCGACCGCCGCCTTGCGCAGCGCGGTCAGATCGTTGTGGCTGCCGAGCACGACCTCGGGGCTGACCTGGGCGGCTGGATCGTCGGGGTTCTCGGCGAGGACGCGTAGCCGCTGGCCGAGCGCGATCGCGGCCTGGTGCGTCATACGCGCCAACTGGCCACCGCCGATCATGGTGACGGTGGGCATAACTGAGGGATCGAAGGACCGGCCAGGGCTCACGTTCGACAATATTGTCATAACCGGCGGAAATATCCGTCAGCGGGAGCCGCTGACCGAATTGTCCCCACTACCGGCCCGCACGCGCACGACCCGAGGCACCACCACCGGGTAGCGGTACACTCGGCCCCGTGTCATTCGTCGACGACGTGGTGAGCGTCCTTCCCAAGCCGCTCGCGGAGATCGCGTACCGGCATCGGGAACTGATCAAGTTCGCCATCGTCGGTGCGACGACCTTCGTGATCGATAGCGGCATCTTCTACGCGCTGAAATGGACCGTGCTTTCGGAGAAGCCGGTCACCGCGAAGATTATTTCCGGTGTCATCGCGGTGATCGCGTCCTACATCCTGAATCGCGAATGGTCCTTCCGGAATCGCGGCGGCCGCGAACGCCATCACGAAGCGCTGCTGTTCTTCGGGGTCAGCGGCGTCGGCGTGGTGCTCGCGTTCATTCCGCTGTGGATCTCGAGTTACGTCTTCGACCTGCGCCAACCCGACGTGAGTTTCACCGTCGAGAATGTCGCGGACTTCATCAGCGCGTTCATCATCGGCAATCTGCTGCAGATGGCCTTCCGCTTCTGGGCGATGCGCCGCTGGGTGTTCCCGGACGAGATGAACGAGATCGCCGCCGAATTCGAAGATCTGGTCGAAGAGGAATTCCGCCGCAACTGACCCGGCTCAGCGCGGCTCGGTGACCACCGCGTTCTGCGTGCGATACGCCGACGATCCGAGGAACACCGCGAACAACGCCGGCCTGCGCCGCTGCAATTCGAGCCGCCCGCCGTCGGCCTCCACCAACGCCCGGGCCAGCGCCAGCCCCACACCGGTCGAGCCGCCCGCGGAGAAACCCCGATCGAAGATGTGCGGCGCGAGTTCGTCGCGCACCCCGTCACCCTCGTCGGCAACCTCCACACACACCAGCGGATCCCGATCGACGCCGGGCCGCACGGTGCGCACCGAAACCGTGCAGGTCCCGCCGCCGTGCATCAACGCGTTGTCCACCAGCACCGAAACCGCCTCGCGCAGCCGCGATCCGGTGATCGGCGCGAGCAACGACTCGTCCCCGATGAGCTTCAACGCGCGGCCCTTCTCGGTGAACGGATGCGTCCACTCGGCGACCACTCCGCGCAATTCCTCCATCACCGGCACCGGATCGAGGTCGGCCGCGTCCTCGTCGCGGGACGCGCGGACCAGGTCATCGATGGCATCGGTGAGCCGATCGACCTGCGCCATCGCCTCCTCGGCCTCGTGCACCACCTCTTGATCGGCGTGCGTGGACAGCTCGTCCAAGCGCAACCGCACCGCGGTCAACCGGCTGCGCAGCTGATGCGAGACGTCCGCGACCAGGGCGTGCTCACGCTGCAACCGCCCGGCGATCTCGACCGTGGCCGAGTCGAGCACGTCGGACACCCGATCGAGTTCGGAAATGCCGTGCCTGCGCGGATCCGGCCGGAAGTCCCCCATCGCCAGCCGCGCGGCCCGCGCCGCCACATCACGCAACGGGTCGGCCACCCGGCGCGCGGTGATCACCGCGACCGACACCGCCGCCCCGAGCGAGGCCAGCACCGCCAAGGCCACCACCGCGACCGCCTGCCGCTGCCTGGCGTGCATCGGCGCCGAGGGCACCTCCAGACGCAGCGACCCCTTGGTTCCCATCGACAGCGACTCGACCAGGGGGTCGGAAACCTGGTCCACACCCACGTCCATGCGCGAGGCGTTGTCGTGCGGGGCCGGATAGATGATGGTGAGCTTGCCGTCCTGCGGTAGCAGCGGCTGCACCGAGCGGGTGTCCAGCTCGCCGAGCACCATGCCGTCGCTCTGTTCCTGCACGATGATCGCCGTGGCGATCCGCTCGAGTTTGCTTTGCAGATCGTCGCGGGTGATGTCCTCGACCCACAGCCAGGCCGTGTAGATCAGCGGCAGGCCGAGCACCACCGTGGTGAGGGTCAGCACGGTGAGCATGGACCGCAGGATTCTGCGCCGCACGTCAGTCGGTATTCAGCCGGAAACCGACACCGCGCACGGTGACGATCCGCCGCTCGGCCATCGGGCCCTCGTCGCCGATCTTGCGGCGCAGCCAGGACATGTGCATGTCGAGGGTCTTGGAACCGCGCAGTTCGGCGTCGCCCCAGACCTCGCGCAGGATGGTCTCGCGCGGCACCACCTGGCCCGCCCGATCGATCAGCACCTTCAGCAACTCGTATTCCTTGTTCGCCAAGCCGATCTCGACGCCGTTCACCAGCACCCGGCGCGCGGCCGGTTCCAGCCGGATGCCGCCGACCTCGACCGTGTCGTCGCCGATCCCGCTGCGCCGCAACAACGCTCGCACCCGGGCGAGCAGCTCGGCGAGGCGGAACGGCTTGCCGACGTAATCGTCGGCGCCCGCGTCCAGCCCGACCACGAAGTCGACCTCGTCGGTGCGCGCGGTGAGCATCAGCACGGCCAGGTCGGCGCCGCGGGCGCGGACCTGGCGGCACACCTCGAGCCCGTCCATGCCGGGTAGGCCGAGGTCGAGAATGAGCAGATCGTGGTGGCCCTCCAGGGCCCGCTCGAGCACGGCGGGACCGAAGCGCTCGACGGTGACCGAGTACCCCTCGCGCCCCAGCGCACGCGATAACGGCGCGGCAATCGCCTCGTCGTCTTCAGCTAGCAGTACGGCCGTCATACGCCCAGGTTAACGGGCTTACCCGTTACCCGCCCCCTACCCCTCATGCGTGCTGCCTCATTCATCGGTAGTCGCCGTGCTCGCCTCTGTACTCGCCGCGTCCGTTATCGCCGTTTTCGACATCGAAGACTTGGTGGTACATCAGCGCGTGCACCTTCTGCACGGCCGGGATGTCATCGAACTCGAGCGGCTCCGACGAGGACGATTCGATGATCAACGTGCCGGTGCCGAGCATCCGGTCGAACAGCCCGTGCCGGAACTGCACGCTCGAGATGCGGCTCATCGGAATGTCGATGCCGGTGTGTGTGAGCACGCCCTGCCGGACCAGCACCCGCCGGTCGGTGATGATGAAATGCGTCGACTTCCAGCTGAGAACCGGTGCGACACAACGCCACACGACGACGATCAGCCAGACGGCCAGCACCGCGATCAGCAGTGCCGTCCGCGTCGTCCCCTCGGCCTTGCGCGAAGCGAGTCCCCCTGCGAAACCGGCGAGCGCGGTGATGACGATCAACGTCACGATCGGCCAGAACAACATCTTCCAGTGCGGATGACGGTGCAGGATCAGCTGCTCTTCCGGCGCAAGCACATCCTCCGGATAACCCATGGCCGGAACACTACCGCGTGAAGATGCCGAAATGCCGGACACCGGACCGCGTCGTGCTGCACAATCGTCTGCCTGCGTGTGCCGAAACCGCGCATGGAGTTCTCCGCTCGATCTGGCTCGAACGCTCTGTCGCCAAGCAGTTCTGCTCGAACAAAGTCGCCGAATACGACCGTGGAGGAATGTGTGACCAAAGACCTGACTCAGCTGGAAATCCTGACCGAATTGCAGCCCGTGGCCGAGCAGAATCTCAACCGGCATCTGGCGCTGGCCAAGGACTGGCACCCGCACGACTACATCCCGTGGGACGAGGGCCGCAATTTCGCCGCGATGGGCGGACAGGACTGGGCGCCGGAGCAATCCAAGCTGAGCGAGGTGGCCAAGGTCGCCATGATCACCAACCTGCTCACCGAGGACAACCTGCCCTCCTACCACCGCGAGATCGCCGAGAACTTCTCCCAGGACGGCGCCTGGGGCACCTGGGTCGGCCGCTGGACCGCCGAGGAGAACCGGCACGGCATCGCGATCCGCGACTACCTGGTGGTCACCCGCGGCGTCGATCCGGTCGCGCTCGAAGCGGCGCGGATGATCCACATGACGAACGGGGTTGCCGCGCCGGATAACTGGGGCGGATTC
>NZ_VXLC01000041.1 GCF_008704205.1 Nocardia colli
GCTCGAAGCGGCGCGGATGATCCACATGACGAACGGGGTTGCCGCGCCGGATAACTGGGGCGGATTCATGGAAAGCGTCACCTACGTGACGTTCCAGGAACTGGCCACCCGCGTGTCCCACCGCAACACCGGCCGGGTGTGCGACGACGCGATCGCCGACCGCATGCTGCAACGCATCGCCGCGGACGAGAACCTGCACATGATCTTCTACCGCAACATGTGCGCCGCGGGCCTCGACCTGGCGCCGGATCAGGCGATGCTGGCCATCACCAAGATCCTGACCCACTTCGTCATGCCCGGCGCGGGCATGCCCAACTTCCGCCGCAACGGCGTCCTGATGGCCAAGCACGGCATCTACGACCTGCGCCAGCACCTGGAGGATGTGGTGGCGCCGGTGCTCAAGCAGTGGAACATCTTCGAACGCAACGACTTCGGCCCGCGCGGCGAACAGGCCCGCGAGGAACTCGGGGTGTTCATCGAGAAGCTCGAACAGGACGTACTGAAGTTCGAGGAACAGCGCGACCGCATGTTCGCCCGCGAAGCCGCGAAAGCCGCACTGCAACCTGCCTGATCGCGAACAGCCGCACAGGAAACTGTGCGGCTGTTTCGTTTTCAGTACTCGGCGCGCAGGTGGGTGACGTCGCCGGCGGAGACCGGCTGGTCGCCGATCAGCAGGCGGCCCGCGTCGTCGATGTCGGTGGCGATGCCGGTAAGTGTTCGGCCGCCGGGCAATTCGGCGCGCACCTGCACGCCCAGCGTCGCGCACCGCTCGCGGTAGGCGGCGGCGAGATCGGTGGTCTGCCAGCCCGCGTCGCGCCAAGCCGTGAACCGGCGGGCGAATTCGGTCAGCATCGACAGCACGATCTGCGTCCGGTCGGTGTTCTCCGCGCCCGCGATGGTCAGCGAAATGGCATGCGGCACCGGCAGTTCGGTCTCGGTGAGGCTGACATTCAACCCCATGCCGATGACCACCGCCGGTGCGGCGTTGCCGGTCGCGACCTCCGCGAGGATGCCCGCCACTTTGCGGCCATCGATCAGCACATCGTTGGGCCACTTGAGGTTCGCGGCCACACCGGCGGTCGCGCGCAGTGCGTCCACCACGGCGATGCCGGTGAGCAGCGGCAGCCAGCCGAGCACCGCGGGCTCGATCCCGTCCAGTCGCACCAGCAGCGACAGCGAGATCTGTGCCCGCGGCGGGCTGACCCAGGTGCGCGCGTGCCGGCCGCGCCCTTGCTCCTGCGCCTCTGCAAGGAGTACCGCGCGGTCGGCGTCTGGTTCGCCGGCGCGCGCGATCAGGTCCGCGTTGGTGGACCCGGTCGACTCCACCACCTCGATGTGGCGGAAGAACGACAGCTCGGGCAATTCGGTGAGACTGCGCCGCAACTGCTCTGCATCCAAAGGAGACCTGGTCACAGGGGCAGGCTACTTGGTGCGCGGCAGCCTGCCGGACAAGGTCGTCGCGGGACTAGCCGACGAGGATGTACATCTCGTCACTCGGCGCGCGGGCCGCACCGTCGGCGCCTTCGCCGTCCCCATGCGTGGCCTCGCTCCGCTGGTCCGGATCCAGGATCGTCGGCTCCGACTCGAACTCGTGACAGCTCGTCCAAGCCGCAGCGGCCGCGTGTTCCGCGACGGTTTTGCTCCATTCCCACATATCTGGGCTCCTCCCCCTGAGCACGAAAACTGGACTCCTCCAGGCTATCTGGCCACCCACGTGGATTGATACCGATTTTCTACCGGCGCAAATACGCCAAAACCCCTGGAGTTTCTTTCCGGCAACCCGATCTAGCTGCGCTTTTTACCCACTGGTAGCCCCTACTGGGTTAGTGGGAAACACTGTCACTCGTTACACTCCGGAGCCATGACGAGTGTCCAGCAGCAGTCCGCGCAAGATCCAGCGGGCGCCCCCGACATCCACACCACCGCCGGGAAGCTGGCTGACCTGCGGAATCGGCTGGATGAGGCGCAGCACCCGATGGGTGAGGCCGCGGTCGACAAGGTGCACGCCAAGGGCAAGATGACCGCCCGCGAACGCATCCTGGCGCTGCTGGACGAGGGCTCCTTCGTCGAGCTCGACGCGCTGGCCCGGCACCGCAGCGTGAACTTCGGCTTGGCGGAGAACCGGCCGCTCGGCGACGGCGTGGTGACCGGTTACGGCACCATCGACGGCCGCGACGTCTGCATCTTCAGCCAGGACGTCACCGTGTTCGGCGGCAGCCTCGGCGAGGTCTACGGCGAGAAGATCGTCAAGGTGATGGACCTGGCGCTCAAGACCGGCCGTCCGCTGGTCGGCATCAACGAGGGCGCGGGCGCGCGCATCCAGGAGGGCGTCGTCTCGCTCGGCCTCTACGGCGAGATCTTCCACCGCAACATCCAGGCCTCCGGCGTGATCCCGCAGATCTCGCTGATCATGGGCGCGGCCGCGGGCGGGCACGTGTACTCCCCGGCGCTCACCGACTTCGTGGTGATGGTCGACGGGACCAGCCAGATGTTCGTCACCGGACCCGACGTGATCAAGACGGTCACCGGCGAGGACGTCACCATGGAGGACCTCGGCGGCGCGCACACGCACATGGTGAAATCCGGTGTGGCGCACTACGTTGCCTCCGGCGAGCAGGACGCGCTCGACTACGTCAAGGACCTGCTGTCCTACCTGCCGAGCAACAACCGCGCCGAGGCGCCGCGCTTCCCGGCCACCGACCCGATCGACGGCGCCATCGAGGACTCGCTCACCGACGAGGACCGCGAGCTGGACTCGATCATCCCGGATTCGCCGAACCAGCCCTACGACATGCACGAGGTGATCCGTCGCCTGCTCGACGACGACGAGTTCCTCGAGGTACAGGCCGAGCGCGCGATGAACATCATCGTCGGCTTCGGCCGGATCGACGGCCGCAGCGTCGGCATCGTGGCCAACCAGCCCACCCAGTTCGCCGGCTGCCTGGACATCGACGCCTCGGAGAAGGCCGCGCGGTTCGTGCGCACCTGCGACGCGTTCAACATCCCGATCCTCACCCTGGTCGATGTGCCGGGCTTCCTGCCGGGCACCGGCCAGGAGTACAACGGCATCATCCGGCGCGGCGCGAAGCTGCTCTACGCCTACGGCGAGGCGACTGTGGGAAAGATCACGGTCATCACCCGCAAGGCCTACGGCGGCGCCTACGACGTCATGGGTTCCAAGCACATGGGCGCCGACGTGAACCTGGCCTGGCCGACCGCGCAGATCGCCGTGATGGGCGCCTCCGGCGCCGTCGGCTTCGTCTACCGCAAGCAGCTCGCCGATGCCGCCAAGAGCGGCGACGACGTCGATGCGCTGCGGCTTCAGCTGCAGAACGAGTACGAGGACACCTTGGTGAACCCGTACATCGCCGCCGAGCTCGGCTATGTGGACGCGGTCATTCCGCCCTCGCACACGCGCGGCCAGATCGTCTCGGCGCTGCGGCTGTTGGAGCGCAAGATGGTAACGCTGCCGCCCAAGAAGCATGGCAACATCCCGCTGTGATTCCGGCCGCAACACCCCGCGTCGATCCAGCGATACGCTCGGTAGGCCGCGCACACTGGATGTAGAGACGCAATGAGTGGATCCGAGGATGATCGCATCATCCGTCCGTTGATTGCGACCGAGGAACTCGCCTGATCAGGCAAAGAAGGGATCTGGCACTGTGACCACCGTGGCAGAAGAAGATGTTTTGACCGCCGCCGAACTGGACCTCACCGTCGGTGCGATCACCGACGAGGTCGCAGTGGCCGACGCGGACGCGGCCGTCGCCGAGTCCGCCGTCGCGGCCGCCGCGCCGTTCTTCACCGTGGTGAAGGGCAACCCGAGCGACGAGGAGATCGCGGCGCTGGTGTGCGTGCTCTCTGCCGCCGCGGACAGCGCCGCCGCCCCGTCCGGCCCGGCCGACATGTGGGGCAGGCCCACCTTCATGCACCGGGGCACCTCCCCGTTCTCGCCCTACGCCTTCCCGCAGCTGTCGCACCTGCGCGGGTGACGAGGTTCGTTCTCGCCTCCGCGTCGCCGGCCCGCCGGGAAGTACTCCGTTCGGCGGGCATCGATCCGATCGTCCGGGTGTCGGACGTGGACGAGGACGCGATCCAGGCCGCGCTGCCCGACGGCACCTCGCCCGAGGTGGTCGTCGTCGAACTGGCCAAGGCCAAAGCCGCGGCGATCGCCGCGACGATTCCCGAACTCGCCGCCGATTGTGTTGTCGTCGGCTGTGATTCGATGCTGCTGGTGGACGGCGAGCTGCAAGGCAAGCCGCATACCGCCGAGGTGGCCAGGGCCCGCTGGGGCGAAATGGCCGGGCGCAGCGCCGATCTGGTGACCGGACACTGCGTCCTGCGCCTGCAGGACGGCCAGATCATCGCCGAGGCGATCGACTGCAGTTCCACCACAGTGCATTTCGCCAAACCGGAACCCGACGAGCTGGACGCCTACATCGCCACCGGCGAGCCGTTGCAGGTGGCGGGCGCGTTCACGCTCGACGGACTTGGCGGCTGGTTCGTCGAGCGGATCGACGGCGATCCGTCCAGCGTGATCGGGATCGGTCTACCACTGCTGCGCCGATTGCTTGGCGACGTTGGGGTCGCCGTTACGCAGTTGTGGGGCCACCCGGCCACCTGACGGCGGCGCGATCAGCGGCTCCGACCCGGTCGCATCCCCGGTCACCGGCACCGTGACCACCTCACGCCCGTCCGGCTCGCGCCGCATTTCCTGCTCGCGCCGCGCCATCATCTCCAGCCGGACCACGCACAGTTCCGGCTCGACGAACGGATGCAGCCGCACGTTCACATCGCCGCGCGCGCCGCTGCGATCGAGTACCTCTTTGATCAGGCCGAGGTGCACACCGCAGACCACCTCGGAGTGCGTGCGCGCGAGTTCCCGCAGCGGGCACGCGGTGAGCCGGATCAGCGCCTGCTCGCTGGTCTCGTTCGGATCGCGTTCGGGTGCGAAGCCCAGCTCCGAAAGCACCGTCATAGCGACGTCTTTCGCGTCTTCCAGCGATTCGACCCGATGGTCACCGGCGTCCAGCTTCGCGCCCCAGGAGCGTCCGGCCGCGATGGCCGCCTCGGAACGCCGGCGCGGATCCGGGCCGAGTTGATCGGCGAGCACCTGCGCGAGTTCCTGATAACCGACCGATCGCTGCACCGCGCTGTATCCGATGCGCGGACGTCCGCGACCGCGGGGCGGTTGCTGAAATTGCCGCACCAGGGATTCCCTGGTGAGCACGTCCAGATGAAACCGAACCGTGGTGACGTGTTGTCCGGTGATTCTGGCCAGTTCCTGGGCGTCGAGAGGCTCGCTGGCGCCACGTAGGATCGCGAGCAGTCGCCGCCGCGGCCAAGAATCGGACATAGCTCACCCCTCCTCCCGGGAGACTTTATCGGATGCAGGTGCGATTTATTCGCTCATTCAGCCGATTTGTGATCTGAAACGAGAGTCACTAACGCCTCACACATACCATCGCTGTGAGACCCGAACCGCTGAAACCACAGTCTACCACGCGTGAAGGACCCACATCGTGCCCGCTGCTCCGGACCCTCATCCCGCATTTGGTTCTTACGCACATCCTCACCGACTAGTAACCACGGAGTGGCTGTCGGCAAACATCGGCACGTCAGGACTCAAGATCGTCGAGTCCAACGAGGACATATTGCTCTATGACATCGGACATGTTCCCGGCGCTACCAAGATCGATTGGCGGGGCGATCTGAACGATCCGGTCACACGTGACTACATCGACGGAGCCCGATTCACCGAGTTGATGCGCGCCAAGGGAATCGAGCGAGACGATACCGTGGTGATCTACGGTGATCGGGGCAACGCGCAGGCGGCGCACACATTGTGGGTTTTCACTTTGTTCGGGCATCCGGATGTGCGGTTGCTGGACGGTGGTCGCGGCGCCTGGATTTCCGAGGAACGCGACACCACCTTCGACACCCCGCACCTCACCCCCAGCGACTATCCGGCGGTCAAACGCGACGACAGCAGCGCCCGCGCGTTCCGCGAGGACGTGCTCGCGCACCTCGGCAAGCCGCTCATCGATGTGCGTTCGCCCGACGAGTACTCCGGCGAACTCATCCAGCCGCCGATCAACCCGGAGGACGCGGCCCTGCGCGGCGGGCACATCCCCACCGCCGCGAACATCCCGTGGACCGAGGCGTTCAACAACGACGGCCGTTTCCGTTCACGCGCCGAGCTGGACGAGATCTACGGCGCGCTGGGCAGCGAGGACGACCTGGTCGTCTACAGCCGGGTCGGCGAACGCTCCAGCCACACCTGGTTCGTGCTGACCTATCTGCTCGGCTTCGACACCGTGCGCAATTACGACGGCTCGTGGACCGAATGGGGCAACTCGGTGCGCATGCCGATCGCCAAGGGGACTGAACCCGGCGCGGCCCCGGCCGGCGCCGGACGCCGGGCCCGCGGTAAGTAACGCACGCAGGTACTTCCATCTGGATGGCACCGTTGTGATCCGCGACCTA
Organism: Nocardia colli; assembly: GCF_008704205.1. GTDB lineage: Bacteria > Actinomycetota > Actinomycetes > Mycobacteriales > Mycobacteriaceae > Nocardia > Nocardia colli. Next base: position 6,487 of record NZ_VXLC01000041.1, read on the forward strand.
CTGTTCAGTAGGACTGGCCGAGTTCGGCGTCTGTTGGCAGACTGCCTACACTCGCCCAGACGTAGTTTCGTCGACCACGGGGCGACTAAAAAAGATTTCACACAGGAGGCTCAGTGCCCAGCCACGCCAGCGCACGGATCACGAAGGTACTCGTAGCCAATCGAGGCGAGATCGCCGTGCGCGTGATTCGGGCGGCCAAGGATGCCGGCTACGGCAGCGTCGCGGTGTACGCGGAGCCCGACGCCGAAGCTCCCTTCGTGCAGCTCGCCGACGAGGCGTTCGCGCTCGGCGGCCAGACCTCGGCCGAGTCGTACCTCGTGTTCGACAAGATCCTCGATGCCGCGTCGCGCTCCGGCGCCGACGCCATCCACCCCGGCTACGGATTCCTGTCCGAGAACGCCGACTTCGCCCAGGCCGTCCTCGACGCCGGGCTGATCTGGATCGGCCCCTCGCCGCAGTCCATCCGCGATCTCGGGGACAAGGTCACCGCCCGGCACATCGCCGAACGGGCCAAGGCCCCGATGGCCGCAGGCACCAAGGACCCGGTGAAGAACGCCGACGAGGTCGTCGCCTTCGCCAAGGAGTACGGCGTGCCGGTCGCGATCAAGGCCGCCTTCGGTGGCGGTGGCCGCGGCATGAAGGTCGCGCACACCATCGAAGAGATCCCCGAGCTGTTCGAGTCGGCCACCCGCGAGGCGGTCGCCGCCTTCGGTCGCGGCGAGTGCTTCGTCGAGCAGTACCTGGACAAGGCCCGCCACGTCGAGGCGCAGGTCATCGCCGACCAGCACGGCAACGTGGTGGTCGCGGGCACTCGCGACTGCTCGCTGCAGCGTCGTTTCCAGAAGCTCGTCGAGGAGGCGCCCGCGCCGTTCCTGTCCGACGACGTGCGCGCCAAGATCCACGCCTCGGCCAAGGCGATCTGCAAGGAAGCCGGTTACTACGGCGCCGGCACGGTCGAGTACCTGGTGCAGGGCGAGACGGTGTCGTTCCTCGAGGTGAACACCCGCCTGCAGGTCGAGCACCCGGTCACCGAGGAGACCGCGGGCCTCGACCTGGTGCGCCAGCAGTTCCGCATCGCCAACGGCGAAGAGCTGACCATCAAGGAAGACCCGACCCCGCGCGGGCACTCGTTCGAGTTCCGGATCAACGGCGAGGATGCCGGCCGCGGCTTCCTGCCCGCCCCCGGCCCGGTCACCGTCTACAAGGAGCCGACCGGCCCCGGCGTGCGCGTGGATTCCGGTGTGGTGCAGGGCAGCGTGATCGGCGGGCAGTTCGACTCGATGCTGGCCAAGCTGATCGTCACCGGCGAGAACCGCACCCAGGCCCTCGAACGGGCCCGGCGAGCGCTGGCCGAGTACCGGGTCGAGGGGCTGGCCACGGTCATCCCGTTCCACCAGGCGATCGTCGAGGACCCCGCGTTCATCGGTGACGGCACGAAGTTCGACGTCTACACCAAGTGGATCGAGAACGAGTGGAACAACACCGTCGAGCCGTACACCGCCGGTGCGCCGACCGACGAGGACGAGGATCTGCCCCGGCAGAAGGTCGTCGTCGAGGTCGGCGGGCGTCGCGTCGAGGTGTCGCTGCCCGGGCAGTTCAGCCTCGGTGGCGGCGGCGCGGCCGCGGGCAACGGCGCCGGTGTGGTCCGTAAGAAGCCGAAGCCGCGCACCCGTGGCGGCGCCGGCGCCGGTGCGGCCTCCGGTGACGCGGTCACCGCGCCGATGCAGGGCACCGTGGTGAAGGTGGCCGTCGAAGAGGGCCAGACCGTCGAGGCGGGCGACCTGATCGTGGTGCTCGAGGCCATGAAGATGGAGAACCCGGTCAACGCGCACAAGGCCGGTGTGGTCACCGGGCTGACCGTCGAGGCCGGCGCCGCGATCACTCAGGGAACGGTGCTCGCCGAGATCAAGTAGCGCGCGTAAACGTAGGGCGAACACCGCTTCGGGCGGGCGCAGGACAATGACGTCCGCGCCCGCTCTGTCGTATCGTGGTCCGGTGACCAGTACGCAGATCGTCTCCGTTGTCGCGGAGCTGATCCGCGCCCGTCGCGCGGCGGGTAATCGCGCCGACGGGAATCGGCTGGTGCTCGTCGTCGAGGGCGGCGGCAGTCGCGGCGTCTACTCCAGCGGCATGGTGTCGGCCATCGAGGAACTCGGCCTGGGCGCGGTCTTCGACGCCGTCTACGGCACCTCCGCGGGCGCGATCAACGGCGCCTGGCTGCTCGGTGGCCGCGCGCGCTCGGGCATGCGCTCCTGGACCGATCCGGAGATCATGCGCCGCGCCATCGACCCGGCCAGGCTGTTGCGCGGGCGTCCCGCGTTCGACCTGCGCTACCTGGTGCATCAGGTCTACGACGGCGTCGAGGGCATGAACTTCCCGGCGATCCTGGCCAACTCCACCACCTTTCACCCCATCGCCACCGACATCCGCACCGGCCGCGCGGTCGACCTGCACCCGCACATCGTCGACAAACGCACCCTCATGCGCGCGCTACGCGCCTCCGCGGGGCTGCCCATCCTGGCCGGCCCGCCGGTCGCGCTCGGCGACGCCCACTACTTCGACGGCGGGCTCACCGAGACCGTCCCGATCCGCACCGCGGTCCGCGACGGCGCGACGCACGCGCTCGTCCTGCGCACCCGCCGCATCGACGAACAACGACCGCCGGCCTCGCTGCTGCATCGTGTCGTCGGCGGCAGCTACCTGCGCGCCATCGCCCCCGGCGCGTACCGCGCATGGGTCCAGCGGCCGCATCAGCAGGCCGTCGAAGACCGCGCCCTCGCCGAACTCGGCGACTCCGTCTTGCAGATCCACCCGCCCCTCGGCTCCCCCGACATCGACAGCGCCGCCCGCGACACCACCCTGCTGGCCGCGGCGCTGGACATCGGCCGCCGCGCGGTCATGTCGGTGCTGTCCGACACCGCCCGCGTCGCCTGAGCGAGTCCCAGGGAGCTGGGACCGCTGACCAGCCGCACATCAGCTCGGATCCGAGGCAATAATAGGGCCGCGAAAGTGAGCGCAGATCCCGAGCGAGAGTACAAATCTCACCGATCACGGCCGAGTTCGAGGTCCGCAGAATGCAGCGGTGGAGCCGGAGGCGTACTCCAGGTGTGAACCTGCCCGCCAGCGGCCACGTTCATGATCAGCGGGAACTGGTGCAGGTGGCCTCTCGGGCGGATTCACGCGGTCGATG
>NZ_VXLC01000042.1 GCF_008704205.1 Nocardia colli
GAAGAAGTCGTCGTCCAGGCCGACCCGGGCGACGCCGAGCACGTCGCCGAAGGTGCCCGCGACGATCTCCTCGATCGGGGTGGACGGCGCCCGGAACACCTTGGCCTCGAACACCGGCGCGGGCAGCGCCTTGCGGTCGAGCTTGCCGGAGGCATTGAGCGGGAACGCTTCGAGCACCACGAACGCCGACGGCACCATGTACGCGGGCAGTTCGCCGCCGAGTTCGGCGCGCACGCCGTCGAGGTCGACCGGCTGACCCGCGGAGGGCACGACATAGCCGACGAGCTGATCGCCGAGGCGGTCGTCCGAGCGGACCACCACCACGGCCTGCGCGATGGAATCCAGTGTGGTGAGCGCGGATTCGATCTCGCCGAGCTCGATCCGCAGGCCACGCAGCTTCACCTGGAAGTCGGTGCGGCCCAGGTACTCCAGCTCACCACGCGGGGTCCAGGTGACGAGGTCACCGGTGCGGTACATGCGCTCGCCGTCAGCCCCGAACGGGTTGGCCACGAACCGATCCGAGGTCAGCTCCGGACGCGCGACATAGCCGCGGGCCAACTGCACACCCGCGAGGTACAGCTCACCCGCGACGCCCACCGGCACCGGGTGCAGGCGCGAATCCAGCACGTACACCTGGGTGTTGAACACCGGAGCACCGATCGGCACGGACACCGCGTCGGACTCGTCCACCTCGTGGAAGGTGACGTCGACGGCGGCCTCGGTCGGGCCGTACAGGTTGTGCAGGCGCGCACCGGTCAGTTCCTGCATCCGCTGCGCGGTGGCCGCGGGCAGCGCCTCACCGGAGGCGAAAACGTTGACCAGGCTGGTGCATTCGTCCGCGCGCTGCTCGGCGACGAACACCGAGAGCATGGACGGCACGAAGTGCGCGGTGGTGACCTCTTGCTCGGTGATCACCTGGACCAGGTAGCCGGGATCGCGGTGGCCGTCCGGCTTCGCGACGACCAGGCGGGCGCCGATCTGCAAGGGCCAGAAGAACTCCCAAACCGACACATCGAAGGTCGCGGGCGTCTTCTGCAACACCACATCGTTGCCTTGCAGTGCGTACTCGGCCTGCATCCACACCAGGCGGTTGACGATCGCGCCGTGGCTGACCGCGACACCCTTCGGCCGGCCGGTGGAACCGGAGGTGAAGATGACGTACGCGGTGTTCGACGGACGCAGCGGCGCACGACGATCCGCATCGGCCACCGGCACATCCGAGTAGTCCGACAGCGCAAGGCGATCGATCTCGACAGCAGGCGTCTTGCCCGCATCGAACTCGTCGCGCGCGGTGGTCAACACACACACCGGTCGCGCGGTATCGAGCACGTAATGAGTGCGCTCGGCCGGATGATCCGGATCCAACGGCACATAAGTACCACCGGCAACGCTCACCGCGTACATGCCGACAACCAGATCGATCGACCGGCGCATACCGAGAGCGACCATCGAATCCGGGCCCACACCCAGCGAGATCAGATGACGCGCAAGACGATTCACCCGCGCCGAGAACTCGGCATAGGACAGACTCGTCCCCTCGAACGTCAACGCAATCGCATTAGGCGTCCGAACAACCTGCGCCTCGAACATCGACACCAACGTCGCCGACTCATCCACCGCGTGCGCGGTGTCGTTCCAGCGCGCGACCACCTGTGCGTGCTCGGCCGAATCCAGCAGCTCGACATCGCCGACCGCCACGGACGGATCCGCGACGACGGCGCTCAGCAGCCGGACGAGCCGTTCCGCGACCCCGGCGATCGTGCCCGCGTCGAACATGTCCGTCGCGTAGGCGAATTCCGCGGTCATGCCGTCGGCGGAGCGTTCGGCGTCGAACCGGTCGGACAGGCTCAGGTGCAGATCGAACTTGGCCGTCACCACGTCCAGGGGCACACCGGCGACCTCGAGCCCGGGCAGCTCGAACGAGGCTTCCCCGGTGTTCTGGAACGACAGCATGACCTGGAACAGCGGGTGCCTGGCCTGCGAGCGGGCCGGGTTCAGGATCTCGACCAGCCGCTCGAACGGCAGGTCCGCGTGCCCGAAGGCGGCCAGGTCGCGGTCCTTGGTGCGGGCGACCAGGTCCGCGAACGGCGCCGCGGGATCGACCTCGGTGCGCAGCACGAGCGTGTTGACGAACATGCCGATGGCGTCGTCGAGCACGGCCTCGCCGCGACCCGCGACCGCGGTGCCGATGGCGATGTCGTCGCTGCCGGAGAGCCGGGCGAGCAGCGCGGCGAACGCGGCGTGCACGACCATGAACAGGCTCGCGCCGTGTTCCCTGGCCAGCGCGTTCAGCTCGCGCAGCAGCTGCGCGTCGAGCGAGAACTCGTACACCCCACCGCGATTGGACGCGACGGCGGGCCGCGAGCGGTCCGACGGCAGGTCCAGCTGGTCGGGCAGCCCGGCCAGGCTGCCGGACCAGTAGGCGACCTGCTGCGCGATCAGCGAGGCCGGATCGTCTTCGGAGCCAAGGGTTTCGCGCTGCCACAGCGCGTAGTCGGCGTACTGCACCGGCAGTGGCGGCCAGGCCGGGGCGTCGCCGCGTGAGCGGGCCGCGTAGGCGATCATCACGTCGCGGGCCAGCGGCCGGACCGACCAGCCGTCGCCGGAGATGTGGTGCACCACGAAGACCAGCACGTGCGTGTCGGGCTGCGAGCCGTCCATCGAGCCGGCCACCCGGAACAGCTGGGCGCGCACCGGCACCTCGGCGGTGACGTCGAAGCCGGTCAGCACCAATTCGCTGACCCGGTCCTGGATTTCGGTCTCGGACACCTCGATCGGGGTCAGGTCGATGGGTTCCTGCCCGGCGGGCAGCACGACCTGAACGCCTTGACCGTCGGCGGTTTCCGGGTAGACGGTGCGCAGCACCTCGTGCCGGTCGACCACGTCGGCGACCGCTTGGCGCAGCGCGTCGGTGTCGAGCGAACCGGTCAGCCGGACGGCCAGGGGGATGTTGTTGACCGCCGAGTCGGTGTCGAACCGGTTGAGGAACCACATCCGCTGCTGCGAGAGCGACAGCGGAATCCGGGCCGGGCGCTGTCCCGCGACGAGTTCGCGGCGACGCCCGGTGCCCTGGTGGGCTTCCATCCGGGCGGCCAGCGCGGCGACGGTCGGCGCCTCGAACAGCATCCGCACCGGGACGCGGGTGTCGAGGGCGGCGCCGAGCCGGGCGACCACCTGAGTGGCGATGAGCGAGTTGCCGCCCAGTTCGAAGAAGTCGTCGTCGACGCCGACAGCGCGTTCGCCGTCGGTGCCTGCCAGTCCGAGCACCTCGGCGAAGGTGTTCGCCACGATCTCTTCGATCGGGGTGGACGGTGCGCGGAATTCCCTTGCCTCGAAAGCGGGTTCGGGCAGCGCGCGCCGATCCAGCTTGCCGTTCGGGTTGAGCGGCATGGCGTCGAGCACCACGAGCGCGGCGGGCACCATGTAGGACGGCAGGCGGCCGGACAGGTGAGTGCGGAGCTCGTCCACGTCCACCGTCGCGCCGCCGACCGGCACCACGTAGCCGACCAGCTGATCGCCGGTGTGCGCGTCCGAGCGCACCATGGCGACCGACTGAGCCACCGAATCGTGGGCTGTGAGCGCGGTTTCGATCTCGCCGAGCTCGATCCGCAGGCCGCGCAGCTTCACCTGGAAGTCGGTGCGGCCGATGTAGACGATGGCGCCGGTGTCGTCGCGGGTGACCAGGTCACCGGTGCGGTACATCCGGGCGCCCTCGGCGCCGAACGGGTTGGCCACGAAGCGATCCGCGGTCAGATCGGTGCGGCCGAAGTAGCCGCGCGCCAGCTGCGCGCCGGCCAGGTACAGCTCGCCCGCGACGCCGGACGGCACCGGCTTCAACCGGGCATCCAGCACGTAGGCCTGGGCGTTCCACACCGGCAGGCCGATCGGCACCGCGCCGGTGACGTCGTCGGCCACCGGGCCGTGCGTGGCGTGCACGGTGAATTCCGTCGGGCCGTACAGGTTGTACAGCTCCGCCGAGCTGACCCGGCGGATCGCCTCGACCGCGTCGGCGGTGAACGCCTCACCGGCCACGAACAGCGTCCGCAGCGAGGCCAGGGCGTCGCTGCCACCGGTGACGTCGACGTTGCCGGCGAACACGGTGAGCATCGACGGCACGAACGAGGTCATGGTGACGCGTTCGGCGGCGATCACGTCCGCGAGGTACTGCGGATCGCGATGCCCGTCCGCGCTGGCGACCACGATGCGGCCGCCGGTGGTCATCGGGCCGAACAGCTCCCATACCGACACGTCGAACGTGGCCGGCGTCTTGAACAGCACGATGTCGTCGGCGCCGATGCCGTATTCGCCGGTGATCCAACGGATCTGGTTGACCACGGCGGCGTGCGGCACCGCGACGCCCTTGGGTCGACCGGTCGAGCCGGACGTGAAGATCACGTACGCCGGGTGTTGCGGCTTCAGCGGCGCGATACGGTCGGCGTCGGTGACCGGCTCGGCCGAGTAGCCGGACAGGTCCAGCTCATCGATCGACAGCACAGTCCGGCCGTCCGCCTCGAACGCATCACGGGACGTGGTCAGCACGCACACCGGATCAGCCGAATCCAGTACGTAGTTCACTCGATCGGCAGGCTGGTCGAGGTCGAGCGGCACATAGCCGCCGCCAGCCTCGTGCACCGCGTACGCGGCGACCACCAGGTCGACCGATCGCCGCAATCCGAGCGCGACCAAACTCTCGGGGCCGACCCCGGCCTCGATCAGCTTGTGCGCCAACTGATGCACGCGCGCACCGAACTCGGCGTAGCTCAACGAGTTTCCGGTGGCCGGGTCTACAACGGCGACCGCGTCCGGGGTAGCCGCAGCCTGAGCGGCGAACTCGGCGACCAGCGTGCTCGGCGCACCGAGATCCCGCGCGGTGTCGTTCCAGCCGCGCAGCGCCTGCTCGGTCTCCCGCTCGTCCAGCAGCGCGATATCGCCGATCGGCCGATCCGGTTCCGCCGCAAGCGCTCCCAGCAGGCGGTTGAACCGCTGCCCGAGCTCCGCCATCGTCTCCGGATCGAAAAGATCCGTGGCATAGATGAATTCGGCACTGATCCCAGCCGGAGCCGCATGTGCGCCATTAGTCGCCTGGGTGGCGTTCTTCTCCGACAGCGTCAGCTGCAAATCGAACTTCGCCGTGTCGATCGGCAATTCGACACCGCTGACCGTCAGCCCCGGCAGTTCGAGGCTGTTCTGGCCCAGGTTCTGGAACGACAGCAGCACCTGGAACAGCGGGTGCCGGGCCTGCGAGCGGGCCGGGTTCAGGATCTCCACCAGCCGCTCGAACGGCAGATCCGCGTGTCCGAACGCGGCGATATCGGTGGCGCGCACCGTGCGCAGCAGATCGGTGAACGTGGCCCCGCGCTCGATCGGGGTCCGCAGCACCAGGGTGTTGACGAACATGCCGATCAGGTCGTCGAGCGCGCGCTCGCCACGACCCGCGACCGGGGTACCGATCGCGATGTCGTCCTCGCCGGACAGGCGGGCGAGCAGCACGGCCAGCGCGGTGTGCGTGACCATGAACAGCGTCGCACCCCGGGTGCGGGCCAATTCGGTGAGCTTGGCGTGGGTTTCGGCGTCGATCTCGAAGCTGTGCGTCGCGCCGCGACCGGAGGCGACCGCGGGCCGCGGCCGGTCGGTGGGCAGGTCGAGCTGATCGGGCAGCCCGGCCAGCGAGTTCGACCAGTACGCGATCTGCTGGGCGATCACCGATTCCGGATCGTCCTCGTCACCGAGGACCGCGCGCTGCCACAGCGCGAAGTCGGCGTACTGGACTTCCAGTGGCCGCCAAGCGGGTTCGCCACCCTCGACGCGAGCGCCGTAGGCGGTCATCACGTCCCGGGTCAGCGGGCCCATGGAGAAACCGTCGGCCGAGATGTGGTGCACCACCAGGGCGAGGATGTGCTCGGTCGGGCTGACCTCGAACAGCCTGGCCCGGAACGGAACCTCGGTGGTGACGTCGAACGCGGTCAGCACCAGCTCCGAAAGCCGTTGCGGCAGTTCGGCCTCGGTCACGTCGAACGGTGCGAGGTCCGGGATCACCTTGGCGGTGGGCACGGTCACCTGATGCGCCGCGCCGTCCACCTCCGGATAGAAGGTGCGCAGCGACTCGTGCCTGGCCAGCACGTCGGCGACCGCGATCTGCAAGGCCTGCCGGTCCAGCAGACCGGACAGCCGCACCGCGGCCGGGATGTTGTCCACGGCCGAGTCCGGATCGAACCGGTTGAGGAACCACATCCGCTGCTGCGCCAGCGACAGCGGCACCCGGTCGGGTCGCTGCTGCGGCGCGAGGGCCGCCCGCGCACCGGCGCCGGTGTGGGTCTCCGCCCGGGCCGCGAGCGCGACCACCGAGGACGCCTCGAACAGTTCGCGGACACCGAGATCGGCGTCCAGCGCGGCGGACAGCCGCGCGGCCACCTGGGTGGCGGTCAGCGAGTTACCGCCGAGCGCGAAGAAGTCGTCGTCCAGGCCGACCCGCTCCAGGCCGAGCACCTCGGCGAAGGTCGCCGCGACGATCTCCTCCACCGGCGTGGTCGGCGCGCGGAACACCGCGGCCTCGAACACCGGCGCGGGCAGCGCCTTGCGATCGAGCTTGCCGGAGGCGTTGAGCGGGAACTCGTCGAGCACCAGCACCACCGACGGCACCATGTACGCCGGCAGCCGCTCGGCCAAGTCCTCGCGCAGCAGCTCGGTGTCCACCCGGACATTCGGCGCGGGAACGACATACGCGACGAGCTGATCGCCGGTGTGCTGATCGCCACGAACCACCACGACCGCCTGGGCGACCTCGTCCAGCGCGGTGAGCGCGGTCTCGATCTCGCCGAGCTCGATCCGCAGACCGCGCAGCTTCACCTGGAAGTCGGTGCGGCCCAAGTACTCCAGCTCACCCGTCGCGGGCCCACCCGTCGCCCGGCCGCCACCCCCCATCGAATCGCTTCGCGATGCGGTCACCCATTGGACGAGGTCACCGGTGCGGTACATCCGCTCACCGGTCGCGCCGTACGGGTTGGCCACGAACCGATCGCTCGTCAGATCCGCACGCGCGACGTACCCGCGAGCCAGCTGCGTGCCCGCCAGATACAGCTCACCCGCGACACCCACCGGAACCGGCCGCAGCCGCGAATCCAGTACGTACACCTGGGTGTTGAACACCGGCGCACCGATCGGCACCGTGTCGGTGTCGGAATCGATGACCTCGTGGAAGGTGACGTCGACCGCGGCTTCGGTCGGACCGTAGAGGTTGTGCAGCGCCGCACCGGTCAGCTCGCGCAGGCGATGCGCGGGCTTGGGCGGCAGCGCCTCACCGGAGGCGAACACCAGCCGCAGCGAATCACACTGCGCCGCAGCGCCATCGGCGACGAACACGGCGAGCATCGACGGCACGAAGTGGGTGACGGTGATCCGCTCACCACTGATGACCTCGGCCAGGTACGCCGGATCCCGATGCCCGTCCGGCTTCGCGACCACCAGTCGCGCACCGATCTGCAAGGGCCAGAAGAACTCCCACACCGACACGTCGAACGTGGCCGGGGTCTTCTGCAACACCGCGTCCGCGGCGTTCAGCTGGTAGGCGGACTGCATCCACACCAGGCGGTTCACGATCGCCGCGTGCGCGACACCGACACCCTTGGGACGACCGGTCGAACCGGAGGTGAAGATCACGTACGCGGTGTTCGACGGACGCAACGGCGACCGGCGATCCGCGTCGGTGATCGCGTCCTCGGACAACCCGCTCAGATCGAGCAGGTCGATCCGCACCTGCGCGGTATCGATGTCCAGGTCACTGCCCGAAGTCAGCACACACACCGGATCAGCGGTGGCCAGAATGTATTCCGTGCGCTCGGCCGGATGATCCGGATCCAGCGGCACATACGCACCACCGGCGACGGCGACCGCGTACATACCGACGACCAGATCGATCGAGCGCCGCATACCAAGCGCCACATACGATTCCGCGCCGACACCGCGGGCGATCAGCCACCGTGCCAGCTGATTCACCCGACCGGCGAACTCGTCGTAGGACAGATGTGTCCCCTCGAAGCTCAGCGCGGTCGCGTCGGGCGTGCGCGCGGCCTGCTCGTAGAACATCGAGACCAGCGTCGCGGCCGAATCCACCTCGTGCGCAGTGTCGTTCCAGCCGGCGACCACGAGCTCGCGCTCGGTGGTATCGAGCAGCTCGATATCGCCCACCGGCACGGTCGGTTCGGCGGTGATCGCGGTCAGCACCCGGATCAGGCGGTCGGCGATGCGCCGCACGGTCTGCTCGTCGAACAGGTCGCGCAGGTAACCCGCGCGGACCCGGAGCTTCGAATCCAGCTGGGCGATCAGCGTCAACGGGTAGTGCGTGGCATCGGCCGCGTCGAGGCCGACGACCGCCATACCGTCGATATCGGAGGCCTGCGCTTGCAGTCCCTCGGCATCCACCGGGTAGGACTCGAACACCACGAGCGTGTCGAACAGCCCGCCGATGCCCGCGGCGGACTGGATATCCGCGAGACCGACGTAGTGGTGATCGAGCAGATCCGCCTGCTCACCCTGGGTCCGGGCGAGCAGCTGCTGCGCGGACTCCGCCGGGTCGAAGCGCACCCGCACCGGCACGGTGTTGATGAACAGGCCGACCATCGACTCCACGCCGGACAGATCCGCCGGACGCCCGGACACCGTGGTGCCGAACAGCACGTCGTCGCGGCCGGTCATCCGGCCGATCAGGATGCCCCACGCGGTCTGCAGCACGGTGTTCGGCGTGACGCCGAGCGAACCGGCCAGCGCGGTGAGCCGCGCGGTGGCCTTTTCGTCGAGCTCGAAGAAGTACTCCCCGGACAGCGAGGTGATCTCGCGTCCGGCATCCGGCCGGGCCAGCAGCGTCGGCTCGGTGACCCCGCGCAGCGCGTTCGCCCACGCCGCGACCGAGGCCGAATGATCCTGCTGCGCAGTCCATTCCAGGAAGTGCCGGTAGGACCGCACGGCGGGCAGCACGCTGGTGTCCGCGTGCGCCGCGTAGAGCACCAGCAGGTCCTGCATGAGCAGCGGCATGGACCAGCCGTCGAGCAGGATGTGGTGGTTGGCCACCACGAACTGCCAGCGATCGCGCGCCACCTGAATCAGCGTGAACCGGATCAGCGGCGGCTCGGCCAAATCGAAGCGCTTGGTCCGGTCGGCGGCGATCAGATCGTCGCCGTTGCCCTGCTCGATCCGGTCGTGCTCGGACCAGGCGACCCGGACGCTGTCCAGGACCACCTGCACCGGGCTGCCGTCGCGATCGGTGACGAACGCGGTGCGCAGGTTCTCGTAGCGATCGACCAAAGCCTGTGCGGCCGAACGCAACCGGGCCGCGTCCACCCGGCCGGTGAGGGTGAGCACCGCCTGCGCGGTGTACACGTCCACCGAGGTGGCGGCGAGCCTGGCATGGAACAGCAGACCTGCTTGCAGCGCGGACAGCGGCCAGATGTCGGCCAGGTTCGGGAAGCGCCGCTCCCACCCGTCGATATCGCCCTGCGTGCTGCGCACCAGCCCGAAGTCGGACGGGGTGTGCCCGCCCGCGCCGGTCGAATTGGCGTGCCGGGCAACCGCTTCCAGCGCGGTCGTCCACAGCTCGCCGAACTCGCGGACGGCGGCGGCGTCGAGCAGCGTCGACGGGTAGCCGATGTTCGCGGTCAGCTTGTCGCCGGTGACGATCGCGTTGATGTCCAGCGGCGCCATCGCGGGCATGTCCGCGTCGTAAGCCCCGCCCAGCGCGCCCAATTCGGCGGCCGGGATCCAGCCGAAGCCGCGCAGCGACTCGGGCACGTCGCCCTCGGACACTCGGCCGAGGTAGTTGAAGCTCACCTGGCCGGGCAGCTCGACCGGCAGCTCGGCGGCGGTCTCCGGGTTCAGGTAGCGCAGCAGGCCGTAGCCGACGCCCTTGTCCGGCACCGCGAGCAGCTGCTCCTTGATCGCCTTGACCGCCTGGCCGAGCGCGGGCCCGCCGGCCAGCGCGGCATCGATGTCGATGCCGGACAGGTCGAAGCGGACCGGGAAGATCGCGGTGAACCAGCCGACGGTGCGGGACAGGTCCGCGCCGGGCACGATGTCCTCTTCGCGGCCGTGGCCCTCCAGTCGGATGAGCAGCGAATCGCCGCGGGCACCCGCCCGGCGCGCCCGCCACTTCGCGGTCGCCAGCGCCAGCGCGGTGAGCAGGCCGTCGTTCACGCCGCCGTGGAACAGCGCCGGCACCTTGGTCAGCAGCGCCTTCGTGACCTCGGCGGACACCTCGACCTGCAGCTTCTCGATGACTCCGGAGGTATCGACCGCCGGGTCCATCGGCCGCTCGGTGAGCAGCGGATCGGCCGCGTCGACCACCGAACGCCAGTGCTCGAGTTCCGCGACCCGTTCGGCACTACGCGCCTCACGTTCGAGAGCGTGCGCCCAAGCGCGCATCGAGGTGGCCGGCGCGACCAGCTCGGGCTGTTGCCCCGCGGTGCGCTGGCCCCAGGCCGCGACGAAGTCCGGCACCAGGATGCGCCAGGAGACACCGTCGACCACCAGGTGGTGACCGACGACGATCAGTCGCCCGGCGCGTTCGCTGCTCGACGGCTCCAGCCAGACGAACCGAACCACAACGCCCGCAGCGGGATCCAGGCGATCCAGCGAGGAATCCAGTGCGGCGGAGGCGATCTCGATCAGCTCGGCCTCATCGATACCGGCGTCGAAGGTGGTGTGATCGACCAACGCGTCCACGTCGACCGTTCCGGCAGCGGCGGTTTCGAGAACCCACTCACCGTCGACCTGCCGCAGGCTCGCCCGCATCATGTCGTGCCGGTCGATGACCGCGCCGACCGTCGCGACGATGCCCGCGCGGTCGATACCGACCGGCAACTCCAACGCGAGAGTCTGGTTGAACCGCCCGAACGAACCGCGCCGCTCCGCCATGAACCGCACGACCGGGGTCAGCGGCATCGTGCCGACGCCACCACCCGGCAGCTCGGCGAGCACCACGGCCGAAGCCGCTGCGGCGTCGGCGGTTTCGGCGACCGCGGCCAGCCCGGCCACGGTGCGCTGCTCGAAGACGTGCCGCGGCGTGAACACCACGCCACGCGCCTTGGCCCGCGACACCAGCTGAATGGAGACAATGCTGTCGCCGCCGAGCGCGAAGAACGAATCGTCGACGCCGACCCGCTCCACGCCGAGCACCTCGGCGAACACCTCGGCAATGGTCTGCTCGACCGGCGTACGCGGCGCCCGGAACACGACCTCGGTCGCGAACACCGGCTCCGGCAACGCCTTCCGGTCCAGCTTGCCCACCGGGGTGAGCGGCACCCGGTCGATCACCATGATCGCCGACGGCACCATGTAGGCGGGCAGCCGATCCTCGACGTGCGCGGTCAGCGCCGCGACATCGATCGAACGGCCGTGCACCGCAACCACATACGCCACCAGCGAGGTAGCGCCGGCGGAACTCTTGTGGCCCACGGTGACCGCGAAGTCGACGTTCTCGTGCGCGGCCAGCGCCGCGTCGATCTCGCCCAGCTCGATACGGAAACCGCGCACCTTGACCTGGAAATCGGACCGGCCGACGTACTCGACCTCACCGGTGCGCGTCCAGCGGACCACGTCACCCGTGCGGTACATCCGAGCCCCGGCGACATACGGATTCGCCACGAACCGGTCAGCGGACAGCCCGGCGCGCGCGTGGTAGCCGCGGGCCAGCTGGATGCCCGAAATATAGAGCTCACCTGCGACACCCACCGGAACGGGCCGGAGCTGGGCGTCCAGGATCAGCGACTGCATGCCGCGGGTCGGGCCACCGATGGTGACCAGATCGCCCGGCGTCAGCGCGTCGCTGATGTTGGTCATGATGGTGGTCTCGGTCGGGCCGTAACCGTTGTGGAAGCGTCGCCCGGAACCGTCCGGCGCGCCACCCCACTTGGTCACCAGGTCGGCCGGGACCGCCTCGCCGCCGGCCACGATCACCCGCATGCCGGCCAGCGCGGCCGGGTCCAGCGAGGCGAGCACGGACGGCGTGATGAACGCGTGCGTGACCCGCTCGGCGCGGATCAGCTCGGCCAGTTCCTCGCCGCCGTACACGCCGGGCGGGCAGACCACCAGGGTGCCGCCGCGGCCGATCGCGAGCAGGAACTCGAGGATCGACGCGTCGAAGCTGGGCGAGGCGAAATGCAGTGCGCGCGTGGACGAGTCGACGTCGTAGCGGGCGTTCTGCTCGTCCCGGAAGTTCGCCAGGCCGGCGTGGGTGACCACGACGCCCTTGGGGACGCCGGTGGAGCCGGAGGTGTAGATGACGTAGGCCGGGTGTTCCGGCCGCACCGGCCGTACCCGCTCGGCATCAGTGATCGCGGCGGCGTCGACGCCGGACAGATCCAGCTCGTCGAGGACCAGCCATTCCACCGAGTCCGGCAGGTCGCCGCGCACGGACGTCACGGTCAGGCCGACCGGGGAGCCCGAGTCGGTGACCATGTGCGCGATCCGGTCGGCCGGGTAGGTCGGGTCGATCGGCACGAAGGCGGCGCCGGATTTGGCCACCGACCATTCGGCCAGATAAGAGTCACCCGAACGCGGCACGGCGACCGCGACCAGGTCCTCGGTGCCCAGACCACGCTCGATCAGCAAGCGGGCCAGGCGGTTCGAGCGTTCGTCGAGTTCGGCGTAGGACAGACTGCGCCCCTGGAAGACCACCGCGGGCGCCGCCGGGTCGATAGCGGCGGCCTCGGCGATCAGGTCCGGCAGCGTCCGCGCCGGAGTGGCCTCGGGACCGGTGCGCGCGGTCAGGTCGGCCAGCTCCGCGGCATCGAGCACGTCGATCTGGCCGACCGCGATGGCCGGGTTCGCGGCAATGGCCTCCAGGACCCGCTGCCAGCGCTGGGCGATCTCGGCCGCGGTCGACTCGTCGAACAGTTCGGTGGCGTAGGTCAGTGCCAAAGCCATTCCGGCCGTGCCGGGTTCACCCAGCTCGGACAGCGTGAACTGCAGGTCGAAGCGCGCGATGTTCTCTTCGAGGTCGAGCGCGGACACCGAGAGCCCGGGCAGTTCGAGGCTGGTGCGATCCAGGTTCTGGAACGCCAGCATCACCTGGAACAGCGGGTTGCGCGCCTGCGAGCGTTCCGGTGCGAGCAGCTCCACCAGTCGCTCGAACGGCACGTCGGCATTGCCGTACGCGTCCAGGTCGGTGCGCCGCACCCGATCCACCAGCTCGGTGAACGATTCGGCGGCGTCGATCCCGGTGCGCAGCACCAGGGTGTTGACGAACATGCCGACCAGATCGTCGAGGGCCTGCTCGCCGCGCCCCGCGATCGGCGTGCCGACCGCGATGTCGTCCGCGCCGGACAGCCGCGACAGCAGCACGGTCAGCGCGCCGTGCATCACCATGAACAGCGACGCACCGCGTTGGCGCGCAATGTCTTCCAGCGCGGCGACCAGATCACCGGGCAGCTCGCGATGCAGCGTCGCACCGCGGAACGAGGCGATCGCCGGGCGCGGCCGGTCCGCGGGCAGGGTCAGCTCGTCCGGGACACCGTCGAGGGCCCGCTGCCAGTGCGCCACCTGGCGCGCCATCAGCGAGTCCGGATCGTCCTCGGTACCGAGGACCTCGCGCTGCCAGACCGCGAAGTCGGCGTACTGCACCGCCAGCGGCGCCCAGCCGGGCGCGCTGTCCTGGGTGCGCGCCGAGTAGGCGAGCATCACGTCGCGGGTCAGCGGGCCCATCGAGAAGCCATCCGCCGCGATGTGGTGCACCACGACGACGAGCACGTGCTCGTTCGGACCCGCGCTGTAGAGCCGGGTGCGCAGCGGAACCTGTTCGGCCACATCGAATCCGGTGGTGACGAAGTCGGTCACCACGGCGGTCAGCTCGGCCGGATCCACCTGCACCGGGTGCAGGTCGAGCGCGATGTTCTCCGCGGGCACGATCACCTGGACCGGGGTACCGCCGTGCTCCGGGTAGCGGGTACGCAGCGACTCGTGCCTGCGCACCACGTCGGCCACCGCGAGCCGCAGCGCGGCCACGTCGAGCGAGCCGTTCAGCCGGATCGCGATCGGCAGGTTGTAGGCCGCCGAGGAAGTGTCGTACTTGTTCAGGAACCACATGCGCTGCTGCGCGAACGACAGCGGCACCAGTTCGTCGGCCTTGCGCGGCCGGGCGACCAACCTGGCCCGCGCGGCCCCGTCGGCATGCGATTCCACCCGCGCGGCCAGCGCGGCGACGGTGGGCGCCTCGAACAGCGCGCGCACCGCGACCGTGGTACCGAGCGCGGCACCGATGCGGGACACCACCCGCGTCGCGATCAGCGAGTTACCGCCGAGATCGAAGAAGTCGTCGTCGACGCCGACCCTGGGCAGGTCGAGCACCTCGGCGAACACCGCGGCCACCGTCTCCTGCACCGGGGTGACCGGCGCGCGGAAGGCCCGCGACTGCACCGCGGGGGCGGGCAGCGCCCGGCGATCGAGCTTGCCGTTGACGGTCAACGGAATCCACTCGAGCCGCACCAGCGCCGAGGGCACCATGTAGGACGGCAGCCGCTCGGCGGCACCGTCGCGGACCCGATCCAGCACGGGGACGATCTCGGGCTCGGCGACCACGTAGGCCACGATCCGCTGATCGCCCGGCTGGTCCTCGCGCACGATGACCGCCGCCTGGGCGATGCCCGGCTGGGCCAGGATCGCGGACTCGATCTCGCCGAGTTCGATGCGGAAACCGCGGACCTTCACCTGATCGTCGGCACGGCCGAGGTATTCGAGTTCGCCGAAGCGGTTCCAGCGCGCGAGGTCACCGGAGCGGTAGAGCCGCGAACCCACCGAGTCCGACCCGGCCAGCGGATTGGCGACGAACCGGGTCGCGGACAGGTCGGGGCGACCGAGGTAGCCGCGGGCCAATTGCGGTCCGGCGACATACATTTCGCCGGCCACTCCGACCGGGACCGGCCGCAGCCGGTTGTCGAGCACGAACACGCGCAGACCGGCGATGGCCCGGCCGACCACGCTGCCGGAGGCGGCGGCGATGGTCGCGGCGTCCAGCGCGCGGTAGGACACGTGCACCGTGGTCTCGGTGATGCCGTACATGTTGACCAGCAGCGGAGCTGAATCACCGTGGCGGGCAACCCAATCCGAGAGACGGCGCAGTTCGAGGGCCTCGCCGCCGAACACCACGTAGCGCAGCGCGAGCGGGGCGGCGCCGGGTGCGGCGTTGCGATCGGCTTCGGCCAGTTGGTAGAACGCGGACGGGGTCTGGTTGAGCACCGTGACCCGTTCCGCGCGCAGCAGTTCCAGGAACTGCTCGGGCGAACGCGAGGTGTAGTAGTCGACCACGACCAGGGTGCCGCCGAACAGCAAGGGGCCCCACAGCTCCCACACCGAGAAGTCGAAGGCGTAGGAGTGGAACAGCGTCCACACGTCGTCGGGACCGAAGTTGAAGTCGCGATCGGTATTGGCGAACAGCCGCACCACATTCCGGTGCGCGACCGCGACGCCCTTCGGGCGGCCGGTCGAACCGGAGGTGTAGATGACGTAAGCGACGTGGTCGGGCGAGAGGGCCGCGTTGCGATCCGCGTCGGTGATCGGCGCGTCGTCGGCGTCCTCGATATTGCCGGTCTCCACGGCGAAGCCGTCCAGCACCACGCTCGGCAGTTCCGCCGGCACCGTCACCTGGACCGTCGAGTCCAGGATCACGCTGGTCGGCTGGGAATCCGCGAGCACGAAGGCGATCCGGTCCGCCGGGTAGGTCGGGTCGACCGGCACATAACCAGCACCGGTCTTGACCACCGCGACCAGCGCGACGACCAGGTCGAGCGAGCGCGGCAGGATCACCGCGACCAGCGACTCCGGTCCGGCGCCGTCCGCGATCAGCCTGCGCGCCAGGATATTCGCGCGCCGATCCAGCTCACCGTAGGTCAGCTGCTCGACGCCGAAACGCGCGGCGACGCGGTTCGGGTGCGCGGCGACGGCCGCGTCGAACACGGTGCCGAGCGTCGCATCGGTCTCGCCGAAAACGCCTGCGCCGCCGTCCATTCCGGAGGACACCCAGCGCTGCGAGACATCGAGACGCTCGGACTCGCCGAGCAGGTCGATGTCGCCGACCGCGATCTGCGGATCCTCGGCGATGGTATGCAGCACGCGCACCAGCCGGTCGGCGAACGCGGCCACCGTCTCCGGATCGAACAGCTCGGTCGCGTAGTTCCAGGACAGCGCCAGCGCACCGTCCGCGGTCTCGCCGACGGTCAGCTGCACATCGAACTTCGCTGTGCCCGCGTCGAATTCGACCACGTCGAGGTCGAGGCCGGGCAACTCCACCGTGCCCATGTCGGCCGCCGAGGCCGCCTCGAAGGTCAGTGCGACCTGGAACAGCGGGTGGTGCGCCTGCGAGCGCGCCGGGCTGATGACGTCCACCAGCCGCTCGAACGGCACATCGGCGTTGCCGAACGCGGCCAGGTCGGTCCGGCGCACCTGCTCGAGCAGTTCGCTGAAGCTCGCGGCGGGATCGACCTCGCTGCGCAGCACCAGCGTGTTGACGAACATGCCGACCAGGTCGTCCAGGGCCCGCTCGCCACGCCCGGCGATCGGGGTACCGATGGCGATGTCGGAGCTGTTGGACAGCCTGCCCGCCCACGCGGCCAGCGCCGCGTGCACCACCATGAACAGCGTGACCCCGCGCCGGCGAGCCAGCTCGGCCAGTGCGGCGTGCACCTCGGCGTCGACCGAGAAGTTGTGCGTGCCACCGGCATTGGAGGCGATCTCCGGGCGCGGCCGGTCGGCGGGCAGCTCGAGCTGATCGGGCAGATCGCGCAACTGCTCGACCCAGTACGCGATCTGCTGGGCCGCAACCGATTCCGGATCGTGCTCGACGCCGAGCACGTCGCGCTGCCACAGCGCGTAGTCCGCGTACTGCACCTCCAGCGGCGCCCAGGCGGGCGTCTCGCCGCGGGTGCGCTCGCTATAGGCGACGACCACATCGCGCAGCAGCGGCCGCAGCGAGAAGCCGTCGGCACTGATGTGATGCATGACCAGCACCGCGACGTGGTTCCGCGCGTCCAGGCTGAGCAGGCTTGCGCGGAAAGCGATCTCGCTGGTGACGTCGAAGTGGTAGCTCGCCAGCGCGACGATGCGCGCGGGCAGTTCGGCCGCGGTCACCGCCTCGGCGACGACCTCGGACGACACCTCGGAGACAGACAGGACGCGCTGGTAGCCGGTGCCTTCCACCTCGGGGTAGACGGTGCGCAGCGCCTCGTGGCGGGCCAGCACATCGCCGATCGCGGCGTTGAGCGCCGCGACGTCGAGTTCGCCGGTGAGCCGGATGGCGACCGGGATGTTGTTGACCGCGGTGCGGTTGTCGAACCGGTTGAGGAACCACATCCGCTGCTGGGCCAGCGACAGCGGCACCAGCCCGGAGCGCTCCTGCGGCACCAGCGGCGCCCGGCCGCCTTGTCCCGCAGCCGATTCCACGCGGGCGGCCAGCGCGGCGACGCTCGACGCCTCGAACAGCGCGCGCACCGGGACCTGGGTGTCGAGGGCCTCGCCGAGTCGCGCGGCCACCTGGGTGGCGACCAGGGAGTTGCCGCCGAGTTCGAAGAAGTCGTCGTCCAGGCCGACCCGCTCGGCGCCGAGCACCGCGGCGAAGGTATCGGCGACGATCTCCTGCACCGGAGTAGCCGGAGCGCGGAAGGTCTTGGCCGCGAACGTCGGTTCGGGCAGCGCCCGCCGATCGAGCTTGCCGGACGGGTTCAGCGGGAACGCGTCGAGCTCCACATAGGCCGAGGGCACCATGTACGCGGGCAGTTGCGCGCCGAGCGCGGTCTTGACCGACTCGACGTCCAACGCCCGGTCCGGGTCGCCGACCACGTAGGCGACGAGTTGATCGCCGGTCCGCTCGTCGGTGCGCACCAGCACGACCGCCTGCGCGACGGATTCCAGTGCGGTGAGCGCGGATTCGATCTCGCCGAGCTCGATCCGCAGACCACGCAGCTTCACCTGGAAGTCGGTGCGGCCCAGGTACTCCAGCTCGCCGTCCTCGGTCCAGGAGACCAGGTCGCCGGTGCGGTACATGCGCTGGGCGTCGCCGAACGGGTTCGCGACGAACCGCTCGGTGGTCAGGTCCGGGCGGGCAACATAGCCGTGCGCCAGCTGCGCGCCGGCCAGATACAGCTCACCAGGCACGCCGACCGGAACCGGCCGCAGCCGCGAATCCAGCACGTACACCTGGGTGTTGAACACCGGGGCGCCGATCGGCACCGAGCTGGTGTCGGCCTCGGTCACCTCATGGAAGGTGACGTCGACGGCGGCCTCGGTCGGGCCGTACAGGTTGTGCAGCCGCGCCCCGGTCAGCGTGCGCAGCCGCTGCGCGGTGACCGCGGGCAGCGCCTCACCGGAGGCGAAAACATTACGCAGGCTGACGCATTCGCCCGCCCGCTCCTCGGCGACGAACACCGACAGCATGGACGGCACGAAATGCGCCGTGCTGACCCGCTCTTCGATGATCAGCCGGGCCAGGTAGGCGGGATCGCGGTGGCCGTCCGGCTTCGCGATCACCAGGCGCGCGCCGACCTGCAAGGGCCAGAAGAACTCCCACACCGACACGTCGAAGGTGGCCGGCGTCTTCTGCAACACCACGTCGTAGGCGGCGAGGCCGTATTCCGCGTGCATCCAGACCAGGCGGTTGACGATGGCCGCGTGCGAGACCGCGACACCCTTCGGGCGACCGGTCGAACCGGAGGTGAAGATCACGTACGCGGTGTTGGCCGGACGCAGCGGCTTGTGCCGATCCGCGTCGGTCAGCGGCGCGTCGGAGAACTCCGACAGGTCCAGCTGATCGATGCGCACCTGCCGGGAGCCGGTGGATTCCAGGTCGGTACCGGAGGTCAGCACGCAGACCGGGCGCGCGGTGTCGAGGATGTAGTCGGTGCGCTCGGCCGGGTGGTCCGGATCCAGCGGCACGTAGGCGCCACCGGCGGCGTTCACCGCGTACATGCCGACCACGAGGTCGATCGAGCGCCGCATGCCAAGCGCGACATACGATTCCGGGCCGACGCCGTTCTGCTTCAGCCAGCGCGCCAAGCGATGCACTCGCCCGGCGAACTCGGCGTAAGACAGACTTGTCCCCTCGAACGTCACCGCGTGTGCCTCGGGCGTCCGCGCGACCTGGGCCTCGAACAGCGAGACCAGCGTCGCCGCGGCATCGCCGACCGGCGAGGTCAGGGCCGCGTCCACCGGGAATTCGGTGTCGTTCCACCGCTGCACGACCAGCTCGCGCTCGGCCGCGTCCAGCAGTTCGATATCGCCCACCGCCGCGGTCGGCTCGGCGGCGACGCCGGCCAGCACGCGCAGGAAGCGCTCGGCGAACGCGTTCGCGAACGGACCGTCGAAAAGGTCGGTGGCGTAGAGCAGTTCGGCGTCCATCGCCGCCTCGGCGCCCTGCACCTCGCTCAGCGTGAGCTGCAGATCGAACTTCGCGGTCGGCTGATCGATGCCCAGCTCGGACACCAGCAGGCCGGGCAGTTCGAGCGAGGCGCGGCCGAGGTTCTGGAACGACAGCATCACCTGGAACAGCGGATGCCGCGCCTGCGAACGGGCCGGGTTGAGCACCTCGACCAGCCGCTCGAACGGCACGTCGGCATGCGCGAAGGCTTGCAGGTCACGCTCGCGGACCTGGGCGAGCAGGTCGGTGAACGACGCGTCGGTGTCGACCTGCGCACGCAACACCAGGGTGTTGACGAACATGCCGA
>NZ_VXLC01000043.1 GCF_008704205.1 Nocardia colli
CGCCTGCGAACGGGCCGGGTTGAGCACCTCGACCAGCCGCTCGAACGGCACGTCGGCATGCGCGAAGGCTTGCAGGTCACGCTCGCGGACCTGGGCGAGCAGGTCGGTGAACGACGCGTCGGTGTCGACCTGCGCACGCAACACCAGGGTGTTGACGAACATGCCGACCAGGTCGTCCAGTGCCCGCTCGCCACGACCGGCCACCGGGATGCCGATGGCGATGTCGTCGGAGCCGCTCAGCCGGGCCAGCAGTGCCGCGAAGGCGCTGTGCACCACCATGAACAGCGTGGTGCCGTGCGCGTGCGCGACCCGGTTCAGCTCGTCGATCAGCTCGCCGGGCACCCGGAAGCGGTGTGTCCCAGCCTGATACGACGCGACCGCGGGCCGGGGACGCCCGGCCAGGCGCAGCTCGTCGGGCAGGCCGTCGAGCGCGGTGCGCCAGTAGTCGAGCTGCTCGGAGATCAGCGAGGTCGGATCGTCTTCGGAGCCAAGGGTTTCCCGCTGCCACAGCGCGAAATCCACGTACTGGACCGCGAGCGGCGGCCAGCCCGGCTCGGACGCCGAGGTGCGGGCCACGTAGGCGGTCATCAGGTCGCGGACCAGCGGCCGCATCGAGAAGCCGTCCGTCGCGATGTGGTGCACCACGACAACCAGCACGTAGTCCTGGTCACCGAGCTGGTAGGCGCGTAGCCGCACCGGCGGCTCGGCCGTCACGTCGAAGCCGCGCTCGACGAATTCGTAGAGGGCGCCGAGCAATTGCCCCTCGGCGACCGGGAAGACCTCGAGATCCGGGATCGCCCGGGTCGCGGGCAGCACCCGCTGATAGGCGACGCCGTCCTGGGACGGGTAAACGGTGCGCAGCGATTCGTGCCGCGCGACCACATCGGCGACCGCGCCGCGCAGCGCGGCCAGATCCAGCGCACCCTCCAGCCGCACCGCGGCCGGAATGTTGTTGGCCGCGGAGTCGGCGTCGAAGCGGTTGAGGAACCACATCCGCTGCTGGGCCAGCGACAACGGCGGGCGCTCGGGGCGCACCTGTGCCGTAAGCGCTTGCCGCGCACCGGTTCCGGCCCGCGACTCGACCCGGGCGGCCAGCGCCGCCACGGTCGGCGCCTCGAACAGCACGCGCACGCCGACCTCGGTGTCCAGCGCAGCACTCAGCCGCGCGACCACCTGGGTGGCGACCAGGGAGTTGCCGCCGAGTTCGAAGAAGTCGTCGTCTACGCCGACGCGCGGCAGTCCGAGCAGGTCGGCGAAGACCTCCGCGACGATCTCCTCGATCGGCGTGGCCGGGGCGCGGAACTGCTTGGCCTCGAACACCGGCGCGGGCAGCGCCCGGCGATCGAGCTTGCCGCTGGCGTTGACCGGGAAGGCGTCGAGCACGACCAGCGCGGCCGGAATCATGTAGCCGGGCAGCAGGCCGGCCAGCGCCAGCTTCACCGCGTCGGTGTCGATCACCGAATCCGATTCGGCGACAACGTAACCCACCAGCTGATCGCCGGCGTGCGCGTCGGTGCGCACCACGACGACCGACTGTGCGACGCCGGGCTGGGTCAGCAGCGCGGCCTCGATCTCGCCGAGCTCGATCCGCAGGCCGCGCAGCTTCACCTGGAAGTCGGTGCGGCCCAAGTACTCCAGCTCGCCGGCCGGGGTCCAGGTGACGAGGTCACCGGTGCGGTACATCCGCTTCCCCGCGCCGCCGTACGGATTGGCGACGAAGCGATCCGAGGTCAGATCCGGGCGGCCGAGGTAACCGAGCGCGAGTTGATCGCCCGCGAGATAGAGCTCACCCGCGACACCCGGTGCGACGGGGTGCAGCCGGGCGTCGAGCACGAAGACCCGGGTGTTCCACACCGGGGCGCCGATCGGCACCGAGACCGAATCCGCTTCCGTCACTTCGTGATACGTGACGTCGACGGCGGCCTCGGTCGGGCCGTACAGGTTGTGCAGCTTGGCGCCGGTCAGCTCGCGCAGCCGCTGCGCGGTCGGCGCGGGCAGCGCCTCACCGGAGGCGAACACCTGCCGCAACCGCGAGGACGGGTAACCGTCCGCGTCACCGTTCTCGTTGCCCAGGGTGGACACGAACACCGACAGCATGGACGGCACGAAGTGCGCCGTGGTGATGCCGTGTTCGGCGATGATCTGCGCCAGGTACACCGGGTCGCGATGCCCGTCCGGCTTCGCCACGACCAGTCGCGCGCCGGTCTGCAAGGGCCAGAAGAACTCCCACACCGACACGTCGAAGGTCGCGGGCGTCTTCTGCAACACCGCGTCGTCGGACCCGATCGGGTACTCGTGCTGCATCCACAGCAACCGGTTGACGATCGCGGCATGGCTGACCGCCACGCCCTTCGGCCGGCCGGTCGAACCCGAGGTGAAGATGACGTAGGCGGTATTGCCCGGCCGAAGCGGCTGGGTGCGTTCGGCATCCGTGATCGGCGCGCCGCTGGAGGCGGCCATGCCCGGCACACCCTCGATGCCCTCGATCGCGATGACCGAGACCTCGCGCTGCAGATCGATGTCGAACCCGTCCGCCGAGCGGTACAGGATCATCCGCGGCCGCGCGGTGTCGACGATGTGGTTGATCCGGTCGGCGGGCTGATCCGGGTCGAGCGGCACGTACGCCGCACCCGTCTGCAGCACCGCGTACATCGCGATGACCAGCTCGTTGGAGCGGCGGATCGACAGGGCGACCAGCGATTCCGGGCCGACGCCCGCCTTGATCAACTGCCGGGCGATGCGGTTGGCCCGCACCTGTAGCTCGCGGTAGGTGAGCCGCTCCTCGTCGAAGACCAGGGCCACCGCGTCCGGCGTGGCCGCGGCCTGCGCGTCGAACAGCGAGACCAGGGTCTCGGCGGGCACCTGGTGCGCGGTGTCGTTCCAGTCGACCAGCACCTGCGCCTGCTCTTCCGGCGCAAGCAGGTCGATATCGCCGATCGGCACGTTCGGGTCGGCGGTGACCGCCGCCAGCACCCGGTCCAGCCTGCGCGCGAACGCGGCCACCGTGGCTTCGTCGAAAAGGTCCTCGGCGTAGGAGAATTCGGCCGACATGCCGGCCGCGTCGCCGAGTTCGTCCTGGGTCTCCTGCAGGGTCAGCTGCAGATCGAACTTCGCCAGGCGCGCGTCGTAGTCGACGCCGTTGACCGAGAGTCCGGGCAGCTCGAGGCTGGCCTGCCGGGTGTTCTGGAAGGTCAGCATCACCTGGAACAGCGGATGCCGGGCCTGCGAGCGGGCCGGGTTGAGCACCTCGACCAGCCGCTCGAACGGCACGTCCGCGTGCGCGAACGCGTGCAGGTCCTTCTCCCTGGCCTGCGCGAGCAGGTCGGCGAAGCTCGCCGCGCCGTCGACCTCGGTGCGCAGCACCAGCGTGTTGACGAACATGCCGATCAGGTCGTCCAGCGCGGCCTCACCGCGACCGGCCACCGGCGTGCCGATGGCGATGTCGCCGGTGCCGCTGGCCCGGGCGAGCAGCACGGCCAGCGCGCTGTGCATGACCATGAACAGCGACGCGTTGTGCCTGCGGCCCAGATCGACCAGCGCGCGCTGGGTCTCGCCCGAGATCACGAACGGATAGGTACCGCCGCGATAGGACGCCGCCGCGGGGCGCGGCCGATCCGCGGGCAACACCAATTCGTCCGGCAGGTCCGCGAGTTCGCGGGCCCAGTAGCGAATCTGGTTGGCGATCAACGAACTCGGGTCGTCCTCGGAGCCGAGCACCTCGCGCTGCCACAGCGCGTAGTCCGCGTACTGCACGGGCAGCGCCGACCAGGCCGGCGCCTCCCACGAGGTGCGCGCGGCGTAGGCCACCATCACGTCGCGGGCCAGCGGGCCCATCGACCAGCCGTCGGCGGAGATGTGGTGCACCACCATGCCGAGCACGTACTCGGTCTCACTGATCTCGAAAAGCCTTGCGTGCAAGGGCACTTCGTTGGTCACGTCGAACGCCATGGAGGCGAGCTGGACCAGGTGGTCGATCAGGTTGTGCTCGGTCACCGGGATCGGCGTCAGGTCGGGCACGATCTGCGCCGCGTCCAGGACCACCTGCACCGGACCGGTCTTGGTCTCCGGGAACACGGTGCGCAGCGACTCGTGCCGGTCGATCACGTCGATGACCGCCACCTGCAACGCGGCCACATCGAGGTCACCGGACAGGCGGATCGCGACCGGGATGTTGTTCACCGCGGACGCGGTGTCGAACCGGTTGAGGAACCACATGCGCTGCTGCGCAAGCGAAAGCGGCACCTCCTCCGGACGGACCCGGGCGACCAGCGCCTTGCGCGCGCCGTCACCGGCATGCGACTCCACCCGGGCCGCGAGCGCGGCGACGGTGGACGCCTCGAACAGCATGCGCACCGGGACACGGGTGTCCAGCGCGATGCCGAGGCGGGAGGCGACCTGGGTCGCGATCAGCGAGTTGCCGCCGAGCTCGAAGAAGTCGTCGTCGACGCCGACCCGGTTGATGCCGAGCACCTCGGCGAAGATCTGCGCGACGATCTCCTCGATCGGCGTTGTCGGCGCACGGAATTCGCGCACCTCGAACACCGGCGCGGGCAGCGCCTTGCGGTCGAGTTTGCCGGACGGGTTGAGCGGCAACGCCTCCAGCACCACGATCGCCGACGGCACCATGTAGGCGGGCAGCGTGCGGTGCAGGGCGTTCTTGATGTTGTCGATGTCGACCGGGCCCGCGGGGGTGACCACGTAGGAGACCAGCTGATCGCCCGCGACGGTGTCCAGCACGAGCACGACCGCCTGGGTGACGGCCGGGTGGTCGAGCAGCGCGGCCTCGATCTCGCCGAGTTCGATGCGCTGGCCGCGGAACTTCACCTGGAAGTCGGTGCGGCCGATGTACTCCAGCACGCCTGCCGTGCCGACCTCGGGGTCGTGCGGCTCGACCCAGCGGACCAGGTCGCCGGTGCGGTAGAGGCGGGTGCCGGGCGCGCCGAAGGGGTTGGCGACGAAGCGTTCCGCGCTCAGATCGGGGCGGCCGTGGTAGCCGCGGGCGGTCTGCACGCCGCCCATGTACAGCTCGCCGGGCACGCCGACCGGGACCGGCTCCAGGCCCTCGTCGAGCACGTAGGCCTGCGCGTTCCACACCGGACGGCCGATCGGCACCGACGTGGGGGCGACCTCGTTGAGGTGCCAGGCGGTCGCGTGCACGGTGAACTCGGTCGGGCCGTACAGGTTGTGCATCGCGGCGGTGGAGAACTGCCGGAACGCGGCGACAGTCGCCGGCGGCAGCGCCTCACCGGCGACGAGAACCGCACGCAGCGAAGCGCATTCGGCGGTCGACGCGGCGCCCGCGAACACCGACAGCATCGACGGCACGAACGAGGTCATGGTGACCTGGTGCCGCCCGATGATCTCGGACAGGTACATCGGATCGCGGTGCCCGTCCGGCGCGGCGATGAGCATCCGGGCGCCGACGGTCAAGGTGCCGAACAACTCCCACACCGACACGTCGAAGGTGACCGGGGTCTTCTGCAACACCACATCGGCCGGGCCCATGCGGTATTCGCCGGTGATCCAGGCGATCTGGTTCAGCACGCTGGCGTGGCTGACCGCCACGCCCTTGGGCCGGCCGGTGGAGCCGGAGGTGTAGAGCACGTACGCGGTGTTCGTCGGGCGCAGCGGTGCGCGGCGCTCGGCGTCGGTGACCGGTCCGTCGCCGAACTCGCTCAAATCCAGGGTGTCGACGGCGATCACCGGGCAGTCGGCGGACTCGACGTCGTCGGACAGGGTGGTCAGCACGCACACCGGCGTGGAGTTCGCCAGCACGTAGTCGGTGCGCTCGGCCGGATGATCGGGGTCGATCGGCACGTAGCCGCCGCCCGCGGTCATGGTGGCGTAGATGGCGATCAGCATGTCCACCGAGCGGCGGATGCCGACGGCGACCAGCGATTCCGGGCCGACGCCCTCGGCGATCAGCTTGCGCGCCAAGCGATTCACCCGCGCCGAGAACTCGGCGTAGGTCAGGTGGACCTGCGGGCCGAATTCACCGGCACTGCGGGTGCCGCCGTCGAACAGGACGGCGATGTCGTTCGGGCGCAGGCGAACCTGTTCCTCGAACAGCTCGAGCACGGTCGCCGCGGGCAGCTCGTGCGCGGTCTGGTTCCAGCCGGTGAGCACGGTGGCGCGTTCGGCATCGTCGAGGATGTCGATGTCGCGCACGGCGGCCTGCGGTGTGCTGACCGCGGCCTCGAGCACGCGCAGGTAGCGGCGGGTGAATTCGGTGACCGTCGCGGCGTCGAACAGGTCGGTGGCGAAGGAGACCACGGCGGCCATGCCGGCGGGTTCGCCCTGCGCGCCACGCTCTTCGGTGACGGTCCACTGCAGGTCGAACTTGGCGATATCGACCTCGAGCTCGTCGGCGGCGACCGACAGCCCGGGTAATTCCAGGGTCGCGTGCGACATTTCCTGGAACGACAGCATCACCTGGAACAGCGGGTGCCGGGCCTGCGAGCGGGTCGGGTTGAGCACCTCGACCAGGCGCTCGAACGGCACGTCGGCGAACGCGAACGCGGCGAGGTCGGTTTCCCTGGTGCGGGTGAGGAATTCGGTGAACGGCTCGCTGCCGTCGACCTCCGAGCGCAGCACCAGGGTGTTGACGAACATGCCGATCAGGTCGTCGAGGGCCTGCTCGCCGCGCCCGGCGACCGGGGTGCCGATGGCGATGTCATTGGTGCCCGACAAACGCGCGAGCAGCACGGCCAGGGAGGCGTGCATGACCATGAACAGGCTGACGCCCTGTGCGCGCGCCAAGGCCGAAAGCCGTTGGTGCAGTTCGGCATCGATGTCGAACGCGACCCGGCCACCGCTGAAGCTCTGCACCGGCGGGCGCGGGCGGTCGGCGGGCAGATCGAGCTGATCCGGCAGCCCCGCCAAAGCCCGGCGCCAGTAGGCGATTTCGCGGGCCGCCATGGAACCGGGGTCGGACTCGGCGCCGAGCAGCTCGCGCTGCCAGACGCTGAAGTCCTGGTACTGCACCGGCAGCGGCGCCCAGCTCGGCGCCTGCCCCGCGGCGCGCGCGAGGTAGGCGGCGGCGACGTCGCGGGCCAGCGGGCCGAACGAGAAACCGTCCGCGGCAATGTGATGCACCACGAACGCGACCGCGTAATCGGCGGTGCCGTTGTCCCGGCCGCCGGTCACCGCGTAGACCCGGACCCGGATCGGCAGTTCCCGCGACACATCGAAGCCGGTGGAGGCGAAAGCGGTGAGCACACCGTGCAATTCGGCCTCGTCGATCGGCTCGATCGCGATGCCGAGATCGACCTGCTCGACCGGCAGCACCTGCTGGTAACCGCCGTCGCCGGACTCGGGGAAGATCGTGCGCAGCGACTGCTGGCGCGCGACCACATCGATCAGCGCGGCCTGCAACGCGTCCAGGTCGACCTCGCCGCGCAACCGCACCACGAACGGCAGGTTGTAGGCGGGCACGGTCGAATCGAACTGATTGATGAACCACATCCGCTGCTGCGACAGCGACAGCGGCACCCGCTCGGGCAGCTGCTGGGCCACCAGCGGCGGCCGCGCGCCCTCGGTCTGGCTCGCGTTCTCCGCGCGGGCGGCGATCCCGGCCACGGTCGGGGACTCGAACAGCGCCCGCACCCCGATCTGGGTACCGAACGCCACCCCGATCCGCGACACCACCTGGGTCGCGACCAGCGAGTTACCGCCGAGATCGAAGAAGTTGTCGTCGATGCCGATCCGGTCCTGGCTCAGCACGTCGGCGAAGATGCCCGCCACGATCTGCTCGGCCTGGGTACGCGGGGCGCGGAAGCTGGTCGCGTCCACGCTGAACACCGGCTCCGGCAACGCCTTTCGGTCCAGCTTGCCGGAGGTGTTGAGTGGGAACCCGTCCAGCACCATGATCGAGGCCGGCACCATGTAGCTCGGCAGCTTCTCGGCCGCGAACCTGGTCAGCTCGGTCGGATCCACCGAATGCCCCGGCGCGGGAACCACATACGCCACCAGCTGCTGACCGGTGGCGGTATCCATCACCAGCACAACGGCTTGACTGACCGCGGGATGCGCGAGCAGATCGGTCTCGATCTCACCGAGCTCGATGCGCTGACCACGGAACTTCACCTGGAAGTCGGTGCGGCCGATGTATTCCAGCGTGCCCGCGTCGTTCCAGCGCACCAGATCGCCGGTGCGGTACATACGTTCGCCGTTGGCCGACAACGGATTCGCGACGAAACGATCCGCGCTCAGATCCGGACGACCGCGGTAACCGCGGGCAAGCTGACGGCCACCGAGGTAGAGCTCACCCGGTGCGCCGATCGCGGCCGGTCGCAGCCGCGAATCCAGCACGTAGACCGAGACATTCCACTCCGGGATGCCGATCGGCACGGTCACCGTGTCGGCGGCGGTCGCCTCCCAGTAGGTCACCGAGACGGCGGCCTCGGTCGGGCCGTACAGGTTGTGCAGGCCCGCCGAGGTGATCGCGCGGAAACCGGCGGCGGTCTCCGGCGGCAGCGCCTCGCCGATCACGAAAACCGCACGCAGCGTGGCACATTGCGCCTGGGTCGCGTGCGAGACGAACACCGTCAGCATCGACGGCACGAAGTCGGTCACGGTGACCCCGTGCCGCTCGATCATGTCCGCGACATACAACGGATCACGATGGCCGTCGGGCGAGGCGATGACCAACTTCGCGCCGACCAGCAGCGGCAGGAAATAACCCCACAGCGACACGTCGAACGTGGTCGCGGTCTTCTGCAGATACACGTCGTCCGCGGTGAGCCGGTACTCGTCGAGCATCCACAGCTGCTGATTGACGATCGCGTGATGGGTGACCGCCACGCCCTTGGGGCGTCCGGTCGAACCCGAGGTGTAGATGACGTAGGCGGTGTTGTCCGGGCGCAGCGGCGCGAGCCGGTCCGCGTCGGTCACCGGCGCGGCGGAGAACTCCGACACATCCAGGGTGTCGATCCGCACCTGCCGCACCGCATCCGGCAGTTCCAGCTCATCGGCGGACAGCGTCAACACACAGACCGGTGCCGCGCTGTCGAGGATGTAGGCGGTGCGATCGGCCGGATGATCCGGATCGATCGGCACATACGCGCCACCGGCCTTCAGCACCGCGTGCATGCCGATGACCAGCTCCAGCGACCGCCGCATGCCCAGCGCGACCAGCGATTCCGGGCCGACGCCGTCGGCGATCAGGAACCGGGCCAGCCGGTTGACCCGCGCGTCGAACTCCGCGTAGGTAAGGGTCGCACCCTCGAAATCGAGCGCGATGTTGTCCGGCGCTACCGGCATCTGCGCATCCAGCAGCGCCGACAGCGTGGTGTCGGGCACCTCCTGGTCGGAGTCGTTCCACTCCAGCAGCGAGCGTTCCCGCTCGTCGGCGGTGGTGACGTCCAAGGCCCAGACCGCGGCATCGTCCGCCGCCGCGAGGAACCGGTCGAAGAACTCCAGGAAGCGCGAATGATGGCGCGCCGCTTCGGCTTCGGTGTAGAGGTTCGGGTTGGTCTCGAAGTCGATGTGCGAGCGGGTGCCCGCGACCGACTGATAGAAGTTGACGCCGAGATCCTCGATGCTGCCGGTGGACAGCACGTGCAGCTGGCCGACCATCGGGCCCATCACCAGCTCGTCGTGGAACAGCATGATGTTGACCCACGGCCCGAAGAACTCCGTGGTCACCATGCCGTCGCCGGCGGTGTCGCGACGGATGTCCTCGTGCCGATAACGCTGATGCCGCAGCGCGCCGGACACCTCGACCGTCACCTGCTTGAGCAGCTCACTCACCGTGGTGTCGTGGCCGACGTGCAGCCGCAGCGGCACGATGTTCGACGACACACCGCCCGAGCGGCGCATCGCCGCGGTGGTGCGCGCGGTCACCGGCAGGCTCAGGATGACGTCCTCGACGCCGTTCCACTGCGCCAGATACCCGGCGAACGCGGCCAGCAGCAGCCCGGCCGGCGACGAATCATGGCGCTGCACAGCCGCTTCCAGCAGCGTGTTCTGCTCATCCGAGAGCGCCGCGCTGGCGATCCCGTTGATCGCGGCGGGCGGGGCGGAGCGGCCCGTGAGGCTGGTGCCGTCCTCCAGTCCCGCGACCCGCTGGATCCAGTACTCCTTGTCGGAGCTGAACCGCGTGCTCTCGCGGTAGGCCATTTCCTGCTCATAGAGCGTGTGCAGATCGGTGGCCTTGGAGACGGCTGGCTCGGTGCCGTTGGTGTAGGCGGTGTAGAGCTCGGCGATCCGGTTCAGGTTGGTCATGGCGCCGAAGCCGTCGAGCGTGACGTGATGCGCCCGGGAGTACCAGTACCAGTGGTCGTCGGCCAGTTGCAGCGCCGCGACCGCGATCAGCCGATCGGTGGTCAGATCCATCGGCCGGCTGTACTCGGCCCGCATCCACTCCATCGCGGCCGCGGCCGGATCGGCCTCGGCGCGCAGATCTACATAGGTGACCTTGTCGTAGTCGGCGATGCTGTGATCGACGTACTGCAACGGCTCGCCGTCGCGTTCGATGATGCGCAGGAAGCCCGAACCGAGCTCGTGCGAGGCGTCGATGCTGGCCTGTTCCAGGATCTCGACATCCAGCGCGCCGTGCAGATCCACGTACTGCGCGATGTTGACCGGCACCTGCGGGTCGACATGCTGCGCGTACCAGATGCCCAGCTGCGCAGGAGACAGCGGGAAGTAGCCCGAACCAGCGTTTGCCCGTTCGTCACCAGCTTCGCCGTTTCCGCCGAAATCCAGCCGGTCCAACCGTAACCTCGCTTCCGGAACACCACGCAAGCGCTCCCCGACGACACCCGGACAGGACGCTCACCTATCCCAGCGTGGCGCCCGCGTCTCGGGGTTCAGTTCTCTAATCAATCAGGCAAAAAAAGCTCATTGGCACTATCTGTTCGCCAGGGTGACCTTGTTACATAGGCGCGACCGCGCCCACTACCCACCGACCGGCAATGCCGGGAATCTCGCTGCAGATCACCGAACCAATCTACCGTCGTCGCCCGCACCGAACCAACCAACCTCGATAGCTGACCGACATCATCACAGGCAGTCGAGTTGTCCGTACTTTGCGGGTCTCATGTTGCAGACCTCACATCCTGCGCGACGGGCCGCGCGGGCGGCGCGGCGGGTCACCGATGACGGGCGCGGGCGGGGTCGTAGAGGTGGGATTCGGCACACGACACCGGGTCTGCGAGGGCCTTGCCGACCAGGATGATCGCGGCCTGCCGCAGCTCGGCGGCCTCGACCTGATCGGCGATGCCGGCCAGGGTGCCGCGCAGGATCAGCTGGCCGGGCTGACTGGCGCGGTAGACCACGGCAACCGGGCAGTCGCTGCCGTAGTCGGCGACGAGCTCGGCGGCCAGCGCGCGGATTCGGGTGATCGCCAGGTGCAGCACGAGGGTGGCGCCGGTGGCCGCGAAGTTGGCCAGGGCCTCGGTGCCGGGCATCGCGGTCGAACGCGCCTGGGTTCGGGTCAGTACGACCGACTGCACGACTTCGGGGACGGTGAGTTCGGTGCCGAGCAGCGCGGCCGCGGCGGCGTAGGCGGGGACACCGGGGGTCACGTCCCAGGCAATGCCGTGCTTATCGAGCCTGCGGGTCTGTTCGGTCAGTGCCGAGTAGATCGACGGGTCACCCGAGCACAGCCGGGCCACGTCCTTGCCTGCCCGGTCCGCGCGCACCAGATGCTCGGTGATCTGGTCGAGGTCCAGGTGCTGGGTGTCGATCAGTTCGGCGTCGGGCGCGCAGTGCGCGAGGACCTCGGGGTCCAGGTAGGTGCCCGCGTACAGGCACACCGGCGACGAGCCGAGCAGGGTGACCGCCCGCACGGTCAGCAGGTCGGCCGCACCCGGCCCGGCGCCGATGAAGTGCACGGTCATGCGGGTGAGTGTATTCAGCGAGGTTCGGGTCAGGCCGTCGCGTCGAAGTGGGCGATCACCTTGGTCGGGCGCAGCCGGACGACGAGTTCGCCGGGGACGCCGTTGCGCTTGCCGAATTCCTCGGCGCGGTCGGCGCCCATGTAGCGGCCGCCGATCTCGGTGGCGGTGCGGAGCAGTTCTTCCGGATCCTCGGACAAGGTGACGGTGCCTTGCAGCTGCACCGACGGGTACGGCTCGGCCTCGACGTCGACGATCACCGCGATCCGGCCGTCGCGCGCGAACGCCTTGCCCTTGGCGGTGTTCTTGCCGGTGTTGAAGACGAGTTCGTCATCCTCGAGCACGAACCAGACCGGCGTCACCATCGGCCGGCCGTCGTCGGCGACGAAGGCCACCTTGCCCGTCCGCGTGCCGTCGAGCAGGAACTCCCGCACCTGAGGATCCGAAAGAGAAGCCATTGCTTCAGCCTAGGGGCACGCAGGCGGCCGGACGGGGCAGCAGCGGGCGCATGTCGCGCTCAGATCGCGCCTTGCTCGCGGGCGCGGGCGACGGCCGAGGTGCGGGAGCGGACACCGAGTTTCGCGTAGATGTGCACCAGGTGGGACTTGACCGTGGTCTCGCTGAGGAACAGCTCCTTGGCGATCTCCCGATTGGAGCGGCCGTCGGCGACCAGCCGCAGTACCTCGATCTCGCGGGCGCTCAGGGTGGTGTCGGCGCGGCGCACCCGGGTCATCAGCTTCGAGGCGACCGCGGGCGACAGCACGCTCTCCCCCGCGGCGGCCGAGCGGACCGCGGCGAGCAGTTCGGCGGGCGGGGTGTCCTTCAGGATGTAGCCGCAGGCGCCGGCCTCGATCGCGCCGAGGATGTCGGCGTCGGTGTCGTAGTTGGTGACCACCAGGACATTCGGCGGTTGCGGAAGCGCGCGCAGCTCGGCGGTGGCGTCCGCGCCGGAGCGGCCGGGCCCGAAGCTCAGGTCCATCAGCACCAGGTCCACCGGGGTGGTGGCACAGAACGCGACGGCCGCCTCGCCGGTCGGCACGTCGCCGACGACGGTGATGTCGTCGCCGCCGTCGAGCAGTGCGCGCAGGCCGGCCCGGACGATGGCGTGGTCGTCGGCCAGCAGCAGGCGGATCATGCGCGGTCTCCCGGTTCGGCCGAATCCGGTTCGGGGGCAGCGGGTTCGAGGGGGAAGGCGACGGTGACGGCGGTGTGACCCGGTTCCGATTCCACCGCCATGGTGCCGCCCTGCTGCTCTACTCGGGAACGCATGGCGGCGAGGCCGAACGAGCCGGACGGCGAGTGATCGAGGACATCGGGTTCGATGCCGATGCCGTCGTCCACGACATCGAGGAGGACCTCGGCGTCGGCGTAAGTCAGGGTCAGGCGCATTCGGTCGGCCTTCGCGTGTTGCACCACGTTCGAGACCGCGCCCTGCGCGATGCGCACCAGTGCTGCCTCGATCGGCATCGGCAGTCGTTCGGGGGTGCCCTCGACCACCAGCTGCGTGGCGAGGCCGGGGGCATTCGCGCGCAAGCAGATTCGCTCCAAGGCCTGTGCGAGCGATTGACCGTCGAGTGCGGCGGGAGCCAATTCGGCTATCAGTCTTCTGGTTTCGGCGAGGTTCTCGGCGGCCGTTTCCCTCGCCAGCCGAATCTGTTGCAGTGCAGGGTGATCCGGTGCCGACTGTTCCGCGGCATGCAGTAGCAGCTGGATACTGCTCAAGCCCTGGGCGACGGTGTCGTGGATCTCCTGCGCGAGTCGCTCACGCTCGGACAGCTTGCCTGCCGTGCGCTCCTGTTCGGCGAGTATCGCTCGGGTACTGAGCAATTCGTCGATCAGTCGCTGCCGCTCGGCGGACTCACGGAACAGCGCTTGATAACCGAGGCCGATACCGACGGCGACCGCCGCGCCGAAGATCGGGCCGATCGCGCCGGCCACCGACCAGCCGCGGTGCACCCCGAAACCCACCACGGCGATCGCGGTCGCCCCGGCCACCGCCAGCAGACTCCACGGCCGCGGGAGCAGATGCAGGTAGAGGAAGAAGAGGCCGAAGGCCAGGTATCCGGCGTCCGGGGCGAGCACGACGAGGCAGAGCCACCAGACCGTCAAGGCGGTCAACCAGATCGCGATCCCGCCGCGGCGGCCGCTCAGCACGTGACCGGCGAAGTACGTCGCCAGGAACCCCACGGTCAGCGCCACCACCGGGACCGGGTGCGGCGCGCCGGGCAGCAGCGCACGCACAGCGATCACCACCGCCAGCGCCGTCATCAGCACATGCAGTCCGAGCCGCAGCGCGGTGAAGACGGGCGTGAGCGGGGACGAGTGCACCTTGCCAGCTTATGTGCGGCTACCCCGGCGGCATCCATCGAAAGGTGTAAAACGCCACCCACCGTTCGATGGTGCGCCTTTCCTTCCCGCGCGCGATGGCCGCGGGCTCCCCGCGCGGAACAGTGAAGGCATGTTCGTCGCACTCCGAGATCTGCGCGCCGCCCGCGGCCGCTTCCTGCTCATCACCCTGGTCGTCACGCTGGTGGCGCTGCTGGTGAGCTTCCTCAGCGGGCTCACCGCCGGGCTCGCGCACCAGAACATCTCGGCCGTCGAATCGTTCCCCGGCGACACCGTCGTCTTCGCCGACACCGGCGCCGCGCCGTCGTTCGACGCCTCGACGCTGACCGCCGAGCAGGTCGCCGCCTGGCAGGCCGCGGCGGGCCCGAACGGCACCGTCGCCCCGATCGGGATCAGCCACGGCAAGGTCGATCCGCGTGGCCGCGCCGCGGTGCAGGTGGCCTTCTTCGGCACCACCGGAACGGCTTTCGGCAACCGGTCCGCAACCGAGAACGGGAGCGTGGTGCTCAGCACGGGCGCGGCCAAAGATCTGGGCGCGGGCGCAGGCGACTCCGTCATGATCAGCGGCCGCGATTTCACCGTGGCGGCGGTGCGCGGAGACGACTGGTACAGCCACACTCCGGTGGTCTGGACAACCCTCTCGGACTGGCAGGCGATGAGCCCGCGCTCCGGTGCTGCCACCGTGCTCGCCGTCTCCGGCGTGCCGAATCAGGCAGCGTTGAACGCCACCGCGCACACCCAGACGACCGACCCGTCCGGCGCGCTGTCCGCGCTCAGCGCGTACAAAGCCGAGAACGGTTCGCTGACCCTGATGACCGTGCTCCTGTTCGCCATCTCCGCCTTGGTGATCGGCGCGTTCTTCACCGTGTGGACCGTCCAGCGCATGCCCGATATCGCCACCCTCAAGGCCCTGGGCGCTACCTCCGGATCGCTGGTCCGCGACGCGCTGGCCCAGGCCGCCATCGTCCTGTCCGCAGGTGTTGCCGTCGGGCTCGGAATCACCGTCGCCGCAGCCGCTTTCATGGGTGATGCGCTCCCCTTCGTCCTGAGCCCAGCGACCACATTGCTACCCGCCTTGGCCCTCATAGTCCTCGGCCTGCTGGGCGCGGCCTTCGCGCTCCGCTTCCTCTTCACCACCGACCCGTTGACCGCACTCGGCGCGGGACGCTGACTCGGCACGAACCCAAGACTCGTTGACGCACTGGAGCTTCCGACCTATGACCACCACCCTGACCCTCGATGACGTCACCCTCACCTACCCCGACGGAG
This sequence comes from Nocardia colli, assembly GCF_008704205.1. Lineage (GTDB taxonomy): Bacteria > Actinomycetota > Actinomycetes > Mycobacteriales > Mycobacteriaceae > Nocardia > Nocardia colli. Next base: position 15,456 of record NZ_VXLC01000043.1, read on the forward strand.
CGGGCCGGCTCACCGCACTCGACCGCGTCGACCTACGCGTCGCGGGTGGCGAGATCGCCGCCATCACCGGTCCGTCCGGCTCGGGTAAATCCAGCCTGCTCGCCGTCGCATCCACCCTGATCCGCGCCGATTCGGGTCGCATCGACCTCCAAACCTCGACCGGCAGCGTCGATCTCGCCACGGTCGGCCGCCGCGAAGCCGCCGAACTACGCCGCACCTCCATCGGCATCGTCTTCCAGCAACCGAACCTGATCCCCGCCCTCACCGCCGTCGAACAACTCCAGGTCATGTCCCACCTGGGCCAGCGCTTGCACATCTCGCCCCGTCAGCGCCACGAAACCCGGGCTCGGGCACTGGAACTCCTCGACGCGGTCGGGCTGGCCGACCAGCACGCCAAGCGCCCCGCCCAGCTCTCCGGCGGTCAGCGTCAACGGGTCAATATCGCCCGCGCCTTGATGAACAACCCCGCCCTGCTCGTCATCGATGAGCCCACCAGCGCCCTGGACACCGAACGCGGCGCCGCCATCATCGACCTGATCCTCACCATCGTCCACGACCACAACGCCGCGACCCTCCTGGTCACCCACGACCGCACCCACCTGCACCGCATGACGGCCGTCCACACCATGACCGACGGTCACCTGACCCAGAACTCGGACGTTCCAGCGCGATTCGTCCCGCACTCGGCCTGAGCACACCTACTTGCGGTAGCCGAGCAGGGCGTTCTGTTCGCGGTAGACCTTGGTGCGGAGAGCGTCTACGAAGGCGGCTACTTCAGGGCGGCGGAGAGTTTCAGCGCGCGCGACCAACCAATAGGCGAGCTGGACCGAGACCTTGGCGGGGAGAACACGGACAAGGTCGGAATGCCGGTCGGCCATGAAGCAAGGCAACAGACCGATGCCTGCGGCGGCCCGGGTGGCTTCGACATGGACGAAAACGTTGGTGGAGGTGACGGATTCGCGCATCGCGGGGGCGAAGCTGGAGGCCAGGTCCAGGTCGTCTACCTGGAGCATGGAATCGATGAAGTAGACCAACGGATGTTGGGCCAGGTCATCGATGGTCGCGGGAGTTCCGTGTTCGCGCAGATAGTCTCGGCTGCCGTAGAGGCCGAGGCAGTAGTCGGAGAGACGAATCGCGGTGGCGCGGTGGACCTGTGGTTCGCCGACGACTACCTCTAGGTCCAGACCTGAGCGCTGGGTCGAGGCTCGCCTTGTGGTGGCGACGATTTCGACGGTGATCTTGGGATGTTGACGTTGCACCTCGGCGGCCGCCGGAGCAGCGAGGTAGGCGCTGAAGCCGTCGGTGGCCGAAATCCGGACCACGCCCTCCAATACCCGGCTGCCGTCGGCGTCGGCGGCGAGGGACTTGACGGCGGACTCGACCACTTCGGCCGCCGCCAGCGCTTCCTTGCCGAGTTCGGTGAGTTCCCAGCCGCCGGCCGCGCGCGTCAGCACCCGGCCGCCGAGGGTGTGTTCCAGCGCGGCGATCCGCCGGGAGATGGTGGTGTGGTTGATGCCGAGTTCCTCGGCCGCCGACACGAAACGACCCGATCGGCCGACAGCGAGCAGTACCAACAGGTCGTCCGCGCTCGGCCGACGGGCAGACCCCGCGGAACCGACGTTCATATCTGCATCCTCGCAGATACGTACTGCACATCTAGTCATTGCGGACAAACCGATCTGCACTAATACTTCGTTGCAGCCGAGTTTTGTGGGGGCCATCACATCTACACCCTGATGTGACCCCTGGCACGAAGGAGAGTTCGATGAGCGTGCGCAGTGCATTGTGGCCAAGCGACCCGGGCGGGGTGCCGACCGGCCTGAGACGGGTGGTCGCCGCATCGATGGCGGGCACGGTCGTCGAATGGTACGAGTTCTTCCTCTACGGCACGGCCGCGACGCTGGTGTTCAGCAAGGTGTTCTTCGCCAAGGGCACCAGCGATCTGGACGCGATCCTCGCCGCCTTCATCACCTACGCCGTCGGCTTCGCCGCACGTCCGTTGGGCGGCATCGTCTTCGGGCATTTCGGCGACAAGTACGGCCGCAAGAAGCTGCTGCAATTCAGCCTCATCCTGGTCGGCGCCTCGACGTTCCTGATGGGCTGCCTGCCGACGTTCGGTCAGATCGGTTACTGGGCGCCGGCGCTGCTGGTCGTGCTGCGCTTCATCCAAGGTTTCGCCGTCGGCGGTGAGTGGGGCGGCGCGGTTCTCCTTGTGGCCGAACACAGTCCGAGCCGCAGCCGTGGGTTCTGGGCGAGCTGGCCGCAGGCCGGGGTGCCGATGGGGAACCTGCTGGCGACGGTCGTGTTGCTGGCGCTGACCACCTGGCTGTCGGACGCGGCCTTCCTGAGTTGGGGCTGGCGCGTGGCCTTCTGGCTGTCGGCGGTGGTCGTGCTGGTCGGCTACTACATCCGCACCAAGGTCACCGACGCGCCCATTTTCGTTGCCGCGCAACAGGAATTGGAGCAGATCAAGGCGACCTCGCTCAGCGTCGTCGAGGTGCTCAAGCGCTACCCGCGCGGCGTGCTCACCGCCATGGGTCTGCGCTTCGGCGAGAACATCCTGTACTACCTGGTCGTCACCTTCACCATCACCTATCTGAAGGTGCAGGTGCACGTCGACACCAAGGTCATCCTCTGGTGGCTGCTCGCCGCGCACGCCGTGCATTTCGTGACGGTCCCGCTGGTCGGGCGGCTGTCCGACCGCTTCGGCCGGCGGCCGATCTACCTGATAGGCGCGGTCACCGCGGGCACCTGGGGCTTCTTCGCCTTCCCGATGATGGACAGCGGGCACAACGCGGTCATCCTGTTCGCCATCATCATCGGCCTGGTCTTCCACGCCTTCATGTACGCGGGGCAGCCCGCGATCATGGCCGAGATGTTCCCGACCCGCATGCGGTATTCCGGTGTGTCCCTGGGTTATCAGGTCACCTCGATCGTGGCCGGATCGCTCGCGCCGATCATCGCGGTCCGCCTGCTGAACACCTACAAGTCCGCGGTGCCGATCGCCATCTACCTGGCCATCGCCGCGGCCGTCACCGTCGTCGCCGTCTACTTCGCCCGGGAAACGAAAGGTCTGGATTTGGAAACCGTCGACCTCGCCGATGCCGAATACCTGGCCGGCCAGCCCGCCGCGGTGGCCGTCAAATGAGCGACCTCACCGGCCGTTCCGCCCTGATCACCGGCGGCGCCAGCGGGATCGGCGCCGCCTGTGCGCGGGCCCTCGCCGCCCGCGGCGCCCAGGTCACCATCGCCGATATCGACGAGGTGGGCGCGAAAGCGCTGGCCCGTGAGCTAGACGGAAAGTCCTGGGCGGTAGACCTTCTCGAAGCCGACGAACTGGAAACGCTCGAACTCGAGATCGACATCCTGGTGAACAACGCAGGGGTGCAAAGCATCAGCCCGATCGAGGACTTCGCCCCGTACCAGTTCCGCACGCTGCTCACGCTGATGGTCGAGGCGCCGTTCCTGCTCATCCGCGCGGCGCTGCCGCACATGTACCGGCAGGGTTTCGGCCGGATCGTCAATATCTCGTCGGTGCACGGACTCCGGGCCTCGGAGTTCAAGTCCGCCTACGTGACGGCCAAGCACGGACTGGAGGGCCTGTCCAAGGTGACCGCGCTGGAGGGCGGCCGGCACGGCGTCACCAGCAACTGCGTCAGCCCGGGCTATGTCCGGACCCCGTTGGTGGACAAGCAGATCGCCGACCAGGCCAAGGCGCACAACATCCCCGAGCAGGAAGTGCTGGAGAAGATCCTGCTCACTGAGAGCGCGATCAAACGCCTGGTCGAGCCGGAAGAGGTTGCCTCGCTGGTGAGCTGGCTCGTCTCGGCGGACGCGGGCATGGTGACCGGCGCCTCCTACACCATGGACGGCGGCTGGAGCGCTCGATGATCGAGCCCTCACCCCAAGGCGGACAACGCCATTCGGCGCAGCACGGGCCTGGCCCGGACGGCCGTCGCGGTGCTCGCGCTGTGCGGGGTGGAGTTGATCAACCCGAAGGCGGCGTGGGCTTGCACCCGCGCCGTCTCCTCGGGTAGCCCGGGATGCAGTTCGCGCAGCACCGTGACCCAGATTTCCACGTACTGGCGCTGGGTCCGGCGCAGTTCCCGGCGGGCGGTGGCGGGCACGTTCTCCAGATCGCGGTCCTGGATCCGGATCAGGTCCGGATCGCCGAGCGCGAAGTCGAGGTGGAAGTCGACGAGACCGTCCAGCGCCTCGGCCGCGCCGGCCGTGCGCGCGACCACCGCCTTGCCACCGTCGAGCAGTCGCTGGCTGACGCCGACGAGCAGTTCGACCAGCAGCGCTTCCTTGTTCGGGAAATGGCGGTAGACCGCGGGCCCGCTGATGCCGACGGCCGCGCCGAGGTCGTCGAGACGCATGCCGAGGAAACCACGGTCGGCTATGAGCCGGGCACCGGCGTCGAGGAGTTGCTGCCGTCGCTGCGCCTTCAGCTGTTCACGGCGGGTGAGCGTGACAGGGTCAGTGCTGGTCACACGCGCTCCTTTCGCCCTACCTGGACATCTCGGTTAACCAAGATTAACCTGGATTCCAGTTATCGGCGACTAACTGACCGACAGGACCAAGTCATGACCGTTACCGAAGAGGCCGTCGACAACCGAGTCGCCCACAAGGCGCTGGTGGACGACCTGAGTGCCCGGCTGGCCGCCGCAGCGCTCGGCGGGTCTGCGAAGGCCCGGGATCGCCACGTGGCGCGCGGCAAGTTGCTGCCCCGCCAGCGGGTGGACCAGCTGCTCGACCCGGGCAGCCCATTCCTCGAACTCTCGCCACTGGCCGCGACCGGGATGTACGGCGACGAATCCCCCGGCGCCGGGATCATCACCGGGATCGGCCGGGTGTCCGGCCGTGAATGCGTGATCGTGGCCAACGACGCCACCGTCAAGGGCGGCACCTACTACCCGATGACAGTGAAGAAGCATCTGCGCGCGCAGGAGATCGCGCTACAGAATCAGCTCCCCTGCCTGTATCTCGTCGATTCCGGCGGCGCCTACCTGCCCGAGCAGGACGAGGTGTTCCCCGATCGCGAGCACTTCGGGCGCATCTTCTACAACCAGGCGAATATGAGCGCCAAGGGAATTCCGCAGATCGCCGCGGTACTCGGCTCCTGCACCGCGGGCGGCGCGTACGTGCCCGCGATGAGCGACGAGGCGGTGATCGTGCGCAATCAGGGCACCATCTTCCTCGGCGGGCCGCCACTGGTGAAGGCCGCGACCGGCGAGGTGGTCACCGCGGAAGACCTCGGCGGCGGCGAACTGCATTCGCGCACTTCGGGTGTCACCGACCATCTGGCCGAGGACGATCAGGACGCGCTGCGCATCGTGCGCCGCATCGTGGCGACCCTCGGCCCGCGGCCGTCGGCCCCGTGGGCGGTGCTGCCGCCGGTGGCACCCGCGGCGCCCGAGTCCGAGCTGTACGACGTGGTGCCGGTCGACCTGCGCACCCCATACGACGTCCGCGAGGTGATCGCTCGCCTGGTCGACGGTGATCCGGACGGGGACAGCACTTTCCACGAGTTCAAGGCCGAGTACGGCAAGACCCTGGTCACCGGCTTCGCGCACATCCACGGCCACCCGGTCGGCATCGTCGCCAACAACGGCGTGCTGTTCAGCGAATCCGCCATGAAGGGCGCGCATTTCATCGAGCTGTGCGACAAGCGCAAGATCCCGCTGCTGTTCTTGCAGAACATCACCGGCTTCATGGTCGGCCGCGACTACGAGGCGGGCGGCATCGCCAAGCACGGCGCGAAGATGGTCACCGCGGTGGCCTGCGCGCGGGTGCCGAAGCTGACCGTGGTGATCGGCGGATCCTATGGCGCGGGCAACTATTCGATGTGCGGGCGCGCGTATTCGCCGCGCTTCCTGTGGATGTGGCCGAATGCCAGGATCTCGGTGATGGGCGGCGAGCAGGCCGCCTCCGTCCTGTCGACGGTGCGCGGCGATCAGCTCGACAGCTCCGGGCAGCCGTGGTCGGCCGAGGACGAGGAGGCGTTCAAAGCGCCGATCCGCGACCAGTACGAGAGCCAGGGCAACCCCTACTATTCGACGGCCCGGCTCTGGGACGACGGCGTGATCGACCCCGCGGACACCAGAACCGTCCTCGGACTTGCCCTTTCGGTGTGCGCGCAAGCGCCGCTCGAACCCGTTTCCTACGGCGTCTTCCGGATGTGAGTGCGATGCTGAACAAATCTCATCCCGTCGGGTTCGACACCGTCCTCGTGGCCAACCGCGGCGAGATCGCGGTGCGGGTCATTCGCACGTTGCGCGCCATGGGCATTCGCTCGGTCGCGGTCTACAGCGATGCCGACGCCGACGCCAGGCATGTGCACGAGGCCGACACGGCGGTGCGCCTCGGTCCGGCACCCGCGCGCGAAAGTTACCTCGCCATCGACAAAGTCGTGGACGCCGCGGTGCGCACCGGAGCTCAAGCGGTGCACCCCGGATACGGATTCCTCTCCGAGAACGCCGCTTTCGCCGCGGCGCTCGCGGACGCGAACATCGTCTTCCTCGGCCCGCCCGCCCGCGCGATCGAGGTCATGGGCGACAAGATCGCGGCGAAGAACACCGTCGCCGCCTTCAATGTCCCCGTCGTGCCCGGTATCGCCCGGCCCGGACTGACCGACGCCGACCTGATCGAGGCCGCGCGCGAGGTCGGCTACCCGGTGCTGGTCAAGCCCTCCGCCGGCGGTGGCGGCAAGGGCATGCGGCTGGTCGAGGATCCGGCGCAGCTGCCGGAGGCCCTGCTCAGCGCGCGCCGCGAAGCCGCGTCCGCGTTCGGCGACGACACCCTGTTCCTGGAACGCTTCGTCACCCGCCCGCGGCACATCGAGGTGCAGGTGCTCGCCGACCAGTTCGGCAACGTGCTGCATCTCGGCGAACGCGAATGCAGCCTGCAACGCAGGCACCAGAAGGTGATCGAGGAAGCCCCGTCCCCGCTGCTCGACGCCGCGACCCGGGCCCGGATCGGCGCCGCCGCCTGCAACACCGCGCGCAGCGTCGACTACGTCGGCGCGGGCACGGTCGAGTTCATCGTCTCCGCCGACCGGCCGGACGAGTTCTTCTTCATGGAGATGAACACCCGACTACAGGTCGAACACCCGGTCACCGAGCTGGTCACCGGCGTCGACCTGGTGGAATGCCAGGTCCGGGTCGCGGCCGGGCAGAAGCTCGCGGTCGAGCAGGACGAGATCCGGATGATCGGCCACGCCATCGAGGCCCGGGTCTATGCCGAGGATCCCGGTCGCGGGTTCCTGCCCACCGGCGGCACGGTGCTCGATCTCGTGGAGCCCGAAGGCGTTGGCATCCGGGTGGATTCGGGCCTGCGCGTCGGCACGGTGGTCGGCAGCGACTACGACCCGATGCTGTCCAAGGTCATCACCCACGGCGCGGACCGGACCGCCGCGATCGCGAAACTCGATCGGGCACTGGCCGATACCGTGCTGCTCGGCGCGACCAGCAACATCGAGTTCCTGCGCTTCCTGCTCGCCGACCCGAATGTCGCGGCGGGACACCTGGATACCGGGCTGCTCGACCGCCGGGTCGCAGACTTCCACCCCGCCCCCGTGCACGACGAGCTGTTCCTGGCCGCCGCCACCTACCGCTGGCTGCGGCGCTGGCCGGCGACGCCGAGCGATCCCTGGCACGTCCCGTCCGGCTGGCGCATCGGCAACGCCGCGCCCACCTCGATCCGGCTGACCGGCGGCGACCGGACCGAGCACGTGTACCTGACCGGCACCCCCGCCGCCGCGACCGCGCGCATCGCCGAAGGCGAATCGACCTCGGTCACAGCGACTTTCGCCGGCAATCTGCTGACCTTGATCCTGGACGGCATCCGGCGCGAGTACCGGATCGCCGAATCCGACGGCCAGCTGTGGCTCGCCGGGCCCACCGGCATCGCCATGCTGCGCGAGGTCGCCGAGGCGAGCGTGCGTGGCGCCGCCGAACACGTCGGCGACGCCGAAATCAAAAGCCCCATGCCGGGTTCGGTGATCGCCGTGCAGGCCGACACCGGCACCCAGGTCGCCGCGGGCGCCCCGGTGGTCATCGTGGAGGCGATGAAGATGGAGCACTCGCTCACCGCGCCGATCGCCGGAACCGTGGAGATACTCGTGACGCCCGGCACCCAGGTGCGCCTCGATCAAGTACTGGCCCGCATCGTCGCGGCACCCGCCGAAGACTCGAATACCGCCGAGCGAGAAGGAAACCCAGCATGACCGACTTCCTGTCCACCGGCGCACTGCCGCAGGAGTACCGCGACCTCGCCATGACCGTGCGCGATTTCGCGCGGACGGTGGTCGCGCCGGTCGCCGCCGAACACGACGCGAAGCACACCTTCCCGTACGAGGTGGTCGCCGGCATGGCCGACATGGGCCTGTTCGGCCTGCCGTTCCCCGAGGAGTACGGCGGCATGGGCGGCGACTACTTCGCGCTGTGCCTGGCCCTGGAAGAACTCGGCAAGATCGACCAGAGCGTGGCCATCACGCTGGAGGCCGGCGTCTCGCTCGGCGCGATGCCGATCTACCGCTACGGCAACGACAAGCAGAAGCAAGAATGGTTGCCGCAGTTGACCAGCGGGCGTTCGCTGGCCGCGTTCGGGCTCACCGAACCCGGCGCGGGCAGCGACGCGGGCGGGACCAAGACCACCGCGATCGCCGACAGCGGTGACTGGGTGATCAACGGCAGCAAGCAGTTCATCACCAACTCCGGCACCGACATCACCACGCTGGTGACGGTGACGGCGGTGACCGGTCAGGCGGGCGGCAAGAAGGAGATCTCCACCATCCTGGTGCCCACCGACACCCCCGGTTTCGTCGCCGAACCCGCCTACAACAAGGTCGGCTGGAACGCCTCGGACACCCACCCGCTCAGCTTCACCGACGTCCGGGTGCCCGAGGAGAATCTGCTCGGCGAGCGCGGCCGCGGCTACGCCAACTTCCTGCGCATCCTGGACGAGGGCCGGATCGCCATCGCGGCGCTCGCGGTCGGCGCCGCGCAGGGCTGCGTCGACGAGAGCGTGCGCTACGCCAAGGAGCGCGAGGCATTCGGCCAGGTCATCGGCCGCAATCAGGCCATCGCGTTCAAGATCGGCCGGATGGAGGCGCGGGCGCACACGGCCCGCACCGCCTACTATGACGCCGCAGCGCTGATGCTGGCCGGCAAGCCGTTCAAGAAGCAGGCGTCCATCGCCAAGCTGGTGGCCAGCGAGGCGGCCATGGACAACTCCCGCGACGCCACCCAGATCTTCGGCGGCTATGGCTTCATGAACGAATACCCGGTGGCCCGGCACTACCGGGACAGCAAGATCCTCGAAATCGGCGAGGGCACAACGGAGGTGCAGTTGATGCTGATCGGACGGGAGCTCGGGCTATGACCGACACCAACAGCTTGCGCCGGGTCGTGCAGACCGGCATGTGGTTCGAGGAGCTCGAGACCGGCGTGCTGTACGAGCACCGGCCGGGCCGCACCATGACCGAGACCGACAACGTGCTGTTCAGCACGCTGACCATGAATCCGCAGGGGCTGCACATCGATGCGGCCTACAGCGAGGCCCAGGAGCCGTTCCATCAGCGCCTGGTCAATTCGCTGTTCACCCTCGGCACCATGGTCGGCCTCGCGGTGGCGCACCTGACCCAGGGCACCACCGTCGCCAATCTCGGCTTCTCCGAGGTGAAGTTCCCCGCGCCGCTGTTCCACGGGGACACCGTCTACGCCGAGACCGAGGTGCTGGACAAGCGGGTGTCGAAGAGCAGGCCCGGCGAGGGCATCGTCACCTTCCGGCACACCGCGCGCAATCAGCACGGCGCCGTCGTCGCGGTCGCGGTGCGCAACGCGATGATCCGCCTGCGTCCCGAGTCCGGCCAGTCATGACCTGGACGATGCCGGGGCCCGCGTGGTTGTTCTGCCCGGCGGATCGGCCGGAACGCTACGAAAAGGCCGCCGCCGCAGCGGATGTGGTGATCCTCGACCTGGAGGACGGCGTCGCCGCCGGCGACAAGGCCGCCGCGCGCAAGGCGCTCGTCGAGACGCCGCTGGATCCCGAGACCACGTTCGTCCGGGTCAACGCGGCCGGTACCGACGAGCACGCTCTCGATCTGGCCGCGCTGGCCGACACCCGCTATCGGCGCGTCATGCTGCCGAAATGTGAATCGGCCGAACAGATCACGGCGCTGGCCGAGTACGAGGTGCTCGCGTTGATCGAATCCCCGCTCGGCGCGATCACGGTCGGCGATTCGATGACCGCAGGCAACGCGATCGGCGTGATGTGGGGTGCCGAAGACCTCGTCGCCGGGCTCGGCGGGCAGTCGAGCAGGCATGCCGACGGCAGCTATCGCGATGTGGCGCGGCATGTTCGGTCCACCTCGCTGCTCGCGGCCAAGGCGTACGGGAAGTTCGCGCTCGACTCGGTGTACCTCGATATCCGCGATCTCGACGGCCTGCGGGCCGAAGCACTGGACGCGGTCGCCGTCGGATTCGACGGCAAGGTGGCCATCCATCCCAGCCAGGTGGCGGTCATCCGCGCGGCCTACGCGCCGTCGGAGACCGAAATAGACTGGGCCCGAAGGGTACTCGACGAGGTACCCAAGCATCGTGGTGTGTTCGCCTTCGAGGGCCGCATGGTCGACGCCCCCGTCCTGCGACATGCCGAGCAGATCGTGCGGCGCGCCGAGCGCGCCTGACCACCAGTTCGAACAGCCAGGAGGAACGCGGTGCAACCACAGTGGGTGCCGACCGAGCAGGATATCGCCGACGCCAGGATCACCGACTTCGCGAAGTTCGTCGAGGGACGCACCGGCCTCGTCGCGCCCGACTACCACACGCTGTGGCAGTGGTCGGTCGATGAGCTCCCCGAATTCTGGCACGCGGTCTGGGACTACTTCGAGCTCGGCGAGGTCGCCGGCGAGGTGCTGGCCGACGCCGAAATGCCGGGCGCGCAATGGTTCCCGGGCACGCGGCTGAACTACGTCGATCAGCTCATCCGCCAGTTCCGCAGCGACCGGCCCGCGATCATCGGGGTCACCGAGGACGCACCGCCGCGCGAGGTGTCCTGGGCCGAATTGATCGACGACACCGCGGCATTGGCCCGCACCCTGCGTGCGATGGGCGTGCAGGCGGGCGATCGGATCGCCGGCTATCTGCCCAACATCCCGGAGACGGTCGTCGCGTTGCTCGCGACGGCCAGCATCGGCGCGGTCTGGAGCGCCTGCGGGCAGGACTACTCGGCCAAGGCCGCACTGGACCGGCTCGGTCAGCTCGAACCCACCGTGCTGATCACCGTGGACGGCTACCGATTCGGCGGCAAGGCGCACGACAAGCGGGACGACATCGCCGCGCTGCAAGCCGGACTGAGCACGCTGCGCGGCACGATCGCGGTCTCCCAGCTCGGCCTCGAGGTCTCGGACGCGACCGCCTGGACCGAGGCGATCACCAACGACGAGGCCGCGCCCGCCGTGATCACCACGGAGCCGGTCGATTTCGATCATCCGCTGTGGATCGTGTTCTCCTCCGGCACCACCGGGCTGCCCAAGGGCATCGTGCACGGCCACGGCGGCGTGCTGCTGGAGCACCTCAAAGCCGTTGCGCTGCAATCCGATATCGGACCCGCCGACACCTTCTTCTGGTACACCAGCCCGAGCTGGATGATGTGGAACTTCCAGGTCTCCGGCCTGCTGACCGGCGCGACCATCGTCTGTTACGACGGCAGCCCGACCTACCCGGCCCCGGATGCGTTGTGGCGCATCGCCGCCGAGACCAAGACCACCGTGCTCGGCACCAGCCCCGGGTACGTGCTGGCCTGCATGAAGGCGGGCGCCGTGCCGCGCACCGAGCACGACCTGTCCGCGCTGCGCACCGTAGGCATCACCGGCGCGTCGCTGCCCACCTCGTCGGCACTGTGGCTGGGCGAGAACACCGGTGACCATGTCCAGGTCAACTCGCTCAGCGGCGGCACCGACGTGGTGTCGGCCTTCATGGGCGGCGCGCGCACGGTCCCGGCCTGGCCGGGCGAGCTGTCGGTCCGCTTCCTCGGCGCCGCGCTGGAGTCCTTCGACGGCACCGGGCAACCGGTCCGGGACGAGGTCGGCGAGCTCGTGCTCACCAAGCCGATGCCGTCCATGCCGGTGCGTTTCTGGCACGACGCCGACGGAAAGCGTTACCACGACGCCTATTTCGACATGTATCCCGGCGTGTGGCGGCACGGTGACTGGATCACCATCACCGACCGCAACTCCATCGTCGTGCACGGCCGTTCGGACTCCACGCTCAACCGGCACGGCATCCGGATGGGCAGCGCCGACATCTACCAGTCCGTCGAACGTCTCCCCGAGATCGCCGAGGCCCTGGTCATCGGCGCCGAACAGCCGGACGGCGGATATTGGATGCCGCTGTTCGTCGTGCTCGCGCCCGGCGCCGAACTCACCGACGACCTGAAGACCCGGATCAACAGCACCATCCGCACCGAGGTTTCCCCGCGCCACGTCCCGGACGAGATCCTGCTCGCGCCCGGCATCCCGCACACCCGCACCGGCAAGAAGCTCGAGGTGCCGATCAAGAAGCTGTTCCAGGGCGCGGACGCGGCCCGGGTGGTCGAACGCAGCGCGGTCGACAACCCGGACCTGCTCGACTGGTACGCCACGCAGCGCCCCAACGGCGGCGGCGCGTAGGTCACCGGTAGTAGGAATGCCCGCCCAGGGCGGCCGTGAAAATGGCTGCCCTGGCGGCACGCGCCTCGGCCAGATTGCGCTGTTCTTCGGGGGTGAGGCGGTACCGAGCCAGCGTGCGGCGAGCAGAGTGGACCAGCGCCGGCCACACCGGTAGCTCACGGGCGAATGCGAACGTCATGATGGACTCCTTCGGGAGAAAGGCCCACCACCACAACCGTTTTCGGGCACGACCGAACGCCCGAATCGAAAAGGCTTCGGGTTCAGTCGATCACACGGCGGTGGTGGGCCGGGAGCGAGTGGGGGGTCGAATCCGTACTCGGATACGGACTATCGCCTGACTTCACATCCCTCACCTCCCTGCCGCCGAGACGCACGCGTCGCTGAATATCGTTGCCGGACCACGCAAGGCAGGGGAACGCCGGGAAAACGGCCGGGCGGGCACCCCTCTCGTCAGAGCTTCGGCACTGCACGACGTATCCCTGGTCGGGAAGCCACCTGGGATCGCCCCTTAATCCGAAGCGATCTGTCCTGATCCTGGGCGTCTCTCGACGTCGTCGGATCAGTGGCCTGTGTTCGCGCAGGAGCCTCGCCTAGCGAGGTGCTGACCGACCCAGGATGGCCGTTCGCCGCCGTCGCGTCAAGTGCGGTTGATTACCTGTCGCGTTATAGACCGTGCGGCGTAGATCTCCTAGCGTGTATGAAACAGGTTCGTCTCATACTCAACGAAGGTGGCACCGTGGCCGCACAGGACGTCCGAGAGCGTGACGAGACCACCGCGTATCCGCCGGGGTCGCGGCTGCCCGCCTTCGTGCAGAGCATCCTTTTCCAGCTCGATCGGCAGCGCTTCGTGCCCGCCATCGCACGCCGGTACGGCGACGTCTTCACGCTGCGCATCCCGCCGGTCGCCGACCACTCCGTGGTGTTCTCCCGCCCGGAGCACATCAAGGAGATCTTCGCCGGCAACCCGCGTGACCTGCACGCGGGCGAAGGCAACCAGATCCTCGGCGTCGTGATGGGCCAGCACTCGCTGCTGCTCACCGACGAGGACGAGCACGCGCGCGCCAGACGGCTGCTGATGCCCGCCTTCAACGGTTCCGCACTGCGCGACTATCGCGCCCTGGTCGCCGAGATCGCCGTCGCCGAAATCGACCGCTGGACACCGGGTTCCACGCTGATCACGCTCGACCGGATGAACGCGCTCACGCTCGAGGTGATCGTCCAGGTGGTGTTCGGCGTCTCCGACAAACAGACCCGCGCCGAACTCGCGCCGCGACTGCGGCGGATCGTCCATTTGAACCCGCTGGTGTTCCTCGGGATCAAGTCGCCCTTGCTCCGCCGGATCGGGCCGTGGAAACGATTCGCGGAGAACATGCATGCGGTCGACGCCCTGCTCTACGCCGAGATCGCCGCGCGGCGGCGCGCGCCGGACCTGGCCGAACGCACCGATGTACTGTCCCGGCTGCTGCACGCGGGCACCGGCGACGATCACGACCCGCCGCTCACCGACGCCGAGCTGCGCGACCAGCTCATCACGCTGCTGCTCGCGGGGCACGAGACCACCGCGTCCGCGCTGTCCTGGGCGCTGTATGAGATCGCGACGCATCCCGACATCCAGGAGGCCGCCGTCACCGCCGCGCGCACCGGCGACGACAAATACCTGGAGGCCGTGATGAAGGAGGCGATGCGGCTGCACGTCATCATCAACGGCACCAACCGAAAACTGACCAGGGATCTGACCGTCGGCGGCCGCCGACTGCCCGCGGGCACGGTGGTGAACACCTCGATCCTGCTGGCACACCGCAGCCCCGACAACTATCCCGACCTCGCCGCCTTCCGGCCGGACCGGTTCCTCTCCGGCGAGGTGGCCCCGAATACCTGGCTGCCCTTCGGCGGTGGGGTCCGGCGCTGCATCGGCGCGGGTTTCTCGCTGATGGAGGGCACTGCGGTGCTGCGGGAAATCCTTGTGCGCCATTCGCTTTCGCGACCAGAGGACGCGGAGCCGGAACGCGGCAAGACCCGCAACATCACCACGGTCCCCGAACGCAAGGCCCGGCTGGTCATCACGCCACGCGACTGATCGGGAACTGCGCTCGGCCCGGCCGTGGCCGATCGGCTGTGTCGGCACTCACCTGCGCCGACCCGTGCCTACGGGTCGGGGCGACGGCCGCCGCCTTCCGGCAGGTACCGCCCCCGATTCCGGGTGACCTGGGGCACCCGGCCGCTCCGGCGGCCGCCCCGTACCGAGCCGTAGCCCGTCCCACCTGCTCGGATAAGTACGATGTCCGCATGAGTGTCGACAATCGCCGTACGGCGCGGAAGGCGAGCACCGGCGACTCGGCACCCCGGGAGATCCGGCGCAGGCCGAAGAATCGACGGGCCCAGATCGCCGCCGCCTCGGCCGCGGCGTTCGGCGCGCTCGGCTATCACGGTGTCAGCATGGAGGACATCGCCACCGGTCTCGGCATCAGCTCGGCCGCGCTGTACCGCCACTATCCGAGCAAGTACGCGCTGTTCCGGGAGGAATTGCTGCGGGTCGGCCGGGCCATGACCGAGGCGGTCGAGCTGCCGGCGGAGGCCGCCGCGTGGTCGCCCGAGCGGCGGCTGCGCCATGTGCTGGATGCCCTCATCGCGGTCACCATCGAGAACCGGCCGACGGTCACGCTGGTGCGCTGGGAAGGTCGCTACCTCGAGCCCGACGACCTGACCACGCTGAACGATCAGCAGTTCGCCGTGCTCGGCGCGCTCGGCGACCAGCTTGCCGTGCTGCGGCCGGAGCTGACCGAGGACGATATTCGCGTGCTGCGCATGGCGCTGCTGAGCACCATCACCAGCATCGCCGACCATCACGCCACGCTGCCGGCGAAATCCCTTGCCCGGCTGTTGAGTTCGGCCTGCCAGCCGATTATCGGCACGGAACTGCCGGCCGAGCGGCCCACCGAGCCGCTCCAGGTGGTCGAGATCCCCGACTCGTTCAAACACGAGCTGCTGCTGCGCAAGGCGGTGGAGTTGTTCCACGAGCGCGGGTACCCGAATGTCAGCGTGGAGGACATCGCCACCGCCGCAGGGCTTTCCGCCGCGTCGGCGGTGTATCGGTTCTATCGCGGCAAGAGCGATCTGCTGGCCGCGGCGTTTCGCCGTGCGGCGGAACGGGTTTCGGGCGCGGTCGGCCCGGCGGTCGCGACCGCGGCCAGCCCGGAGGGGGCCCTGACCACGCTGATCGACCAGTACGTCGTGGGGTCGTTCGCCGAGCGCGCGCTGACCTACGTGTATTTCACCGAGTTCCAGCATGTTCCGGCGGAGGAACGCACGGTGCTGCGGAACATCCAGCGGCTCAGCGTCGAAGAGTGGGCGCGGCTGCTGCGCGAGGTGCGGCCGGAACTTTCCCCGGCCGAGGCGCGTTTCCTCATCCACGCCGCGTTCGCGTTGGTGGTGGATCTGGGCCGCGCGTTCGACAACCAGCCGATGGCGGCGCAGGAGCGGGTGCGCCTGCTGATGCAGGTGGTCCTTTTCGGGCGTCCAGCCGCCGTTTAGACACCCGGGCAAGCTGGCGAGACCGGGGTACCGACCGGTCGTTTATGTTACGCGATATTCCATATCTTTGAACTGATAGATATTGAGGTAGCGGACCAAATCATACCCCTAGTTGTGATCTTCCATTCAGTTTGATTCCAACCGATCAAGGCCCCGTTGCCGAGCGTCCGATTCGGCTACCATCGCGGCATGGGTGCCCAGGAAAGCCGCGCCGCGGACAAGGCGTCCGACGGATCCGCCGCGCGGGTGGTCCGGCGGCGGCCGCGCGATCGTCGGGCGCAGATCGCGGCCGCCTCCGCGGAGGCGTTCGGGTCGCTCGGCTACCACGGTGTGAGCATGGAGGACATCGCGTCCCGGCTCGACATCAGCTCGGCCGCGCTCTACCGGCACTATCCGAGCAAGTACGCGCTGTTCCGCGAGGAGACCCTGCGGCTCGGCGGGCTCAGCGAAGCGGCCGTGCGCCTGCCGGACTCGGCCCGCGCGCTGCCGGCCGAGGAACGACTCGGGCAGGTGATCGATGCGCTGATCGCGTCCTCGATCGCCAATCGGCGCAGTGCCGCGCTGTTGCGCTGGCAACGCCGCTATCTCGAGGACGCCGATGCCGCGATCCTGGATGGCCAACTGGCACAGGTGACTTCGGTGCTCATGACGCTGCTCGCCGAGACCAGGCCGGAGCTGGACAAGGCGGATCGGGCCGTGCTGTCCGCCGCGATACTCAGCGTGCTCAGCAGCATCGGCGATCACCACGTGTCGATCCCGTTGCGGGCGTTGACAACTCTGCTCGGCACCGCGTGCCGTGCGGTCGCCGGCTACACCCTGCCCCCTTCGGCCGCACCCGCCGAACCCCTTGTGGCAACGGAGATCCCGTTGACCTTCAAGCACGAGCTGCTGCTGGCGCGGGCGATCGAGCTGTTCCATGAGCGCGGCTATCCGAATGTGAGCGTCGAGGACATCGCCACCGCGGCCGGGTTGCCCGCGTCGTCGGCGGTGTACCGCTTCTATCGCAGCAAGGGCGATATCCTCGCGGCCGCGTTCCGCCGTGCCGCGGACCGGGTTTCGGCCGCGATCGGTCCGGCGGTCGCGGCGGCGGACGGGCCGGAGCAGGCGCTGACGACACTGATCGAGTTGTATGTCGCCGGGTCGTTCGCCGAGCGCGAGCTGACCTTCGTCTACTACGCCGAGATCAGCAATGTGCCCGCCGACGATCGGACGGTGCTGCGAAACATCCAGCGGCTCAACGTCGAAGAGTGGGCCAAGCTGCTGGTCGGCGTCCGGCCCGAGCTGTCCGCCGCCGACGCCAGGCTGCTGGTGCACGCGGCACTGGCCCTGGTCGTCGATCTGGGGCAGCGCTTCGGCTCCGACGACCCGGTGTGCTCGCGGCAGCGGGTGATTCACCTGATGCGGGTCGTCCTGTTCGGTCCCGGCGGCGGGTAGTTACGGCTGCGCCGGCGGGGCCAGCGGCGAGTTCACCTTGTTCACCAGCCAGCGGTCGCCGACCTTCGCCAGCCGCATCACCATGGACAGCTGGCCGGGCGCGGGCTTGCCCTGGGTGCGCATGCTGGTGATGGTCTGGCCGATCACCACGATGGCCTCGGCCGAGCTCTCGTCGCCGGTCTTGATCGCGCACTGCACATCGTTGACCTTCGACACCACCTCGCCCTGAGTGAGCACCTCGCGCAGTTCCTTACTGGTGCTGTCGAATTGCTTCTTCCAGTCGCCGGTCGCGCCGTCGAGCACGGCGGCGAAGTAGTCGTCGAGCTTCTTCGCGTCGTAGTCGGCCAGGATCGGCGCGTACTTGCAGGCGGCGGCGCGCGCGTCCGCGTTGGCGTCGATGGTGGCCTTGTTGCCTTTGTTCTGGAGGTAGAAGAAGACGGTCGAAGCGACTGCGGCACAGAGGAGTACGGCAGCGGCCGCTTGCAGGGCAAGTCGCCCGGTGCGGCCCGGGACCAACCGGAGCCGTTTGCGCGCGGCCGGAGACGGCTCTGCCTCTGCTGAAACTTGCTCGGCCACAACATTGCTGGACCCCACCGGTGTCGAGTCCTCGGGTGGTGCGGCGATCTCGCCGTTGTCGTTCATCGGATGTGCTCCTATCTGCCAGGTGCCGGTCGGGACAGCTCATTGCCGGTGACGCCGGGCGGCGGGCCGGATCCGTTGTCCGGCACATTCGGCCGGGGCGCGTTCGCCGAACCGCGAACCTGTAGCGCCGGATTGCTGGTGACGCAGTAGTTGTAGAGCCGCACCCTGGTGTCCACGGTCTTCGTGGTCGGCACCACGGGCATGGTGTCGTAGTCGCAGCTCGGGCGCGGCCACGGGTCGACCAGGGTGTGATAGGCGTTGTCGTGCGCCGGAACGCCGATCGCCGCCGAACCCGTGCGCAGCGCGGGGAACAGCGCCGCGATGGCCGGTGCCCGCAGCTTGGCGGCCTTGGTGATCGCGACGAAGTTGGTGACCAGGTTGGTCATCGGATCCTCGGTGTCGCGCACGATGCCGCCGAGCGTGGCCAGCTGACCGGGCCCGAGGTCGAGGAACTTGCGCACCTCCTGGTCCGCGGCGGTCAACTGCTGGAACAGGGCGCTGGAACCGGAGGTCAGGGTGGTCAGGTCCGGTTGCGCGTGCGCTGTCGTATCGGCGATCACCTCGAGGTTCTCGATGAGCTGCCTGGTCTGCGGCAGCAGATCGGTCAGCCCGGCCATGGCCCGGCTGATGCCGGAGATCATGTTGCGCAACCGATCCGGCCCGCCCGCGAGGGCCTTGTCGAGTTCGTCGACGATCACATTGAGGCGTGCCGGATTCATGCCGCCGATCAAGCCGCTCATGCTGCCGAGCACCGACTGCACCGTCACCGGCGCCGTCGTCCGGGCCCGCTCGATCACCGCGCCGTCGCCGAGGAACGGCCCGCTGTTCACGTCCGGCCGGAAGTCGAGATACTGCTCCCCCGCCGCGGAGAGCCGGCCGACGGCGACCGTGCCGCCCACCGGAATCCGTGCCGCCTTGTCGATTTCGGCGATCGCCGCGACGCCGTCGCCGGATATCCGCACCTCGTGCACCCGGCCGACCCGGGTGCCGCGGAACGTGACGTCGTTGTTCGCCGCCAGGCCACCGGAATTCGCCAGCTCCACCCGCACCGTGTACGTGCTCGGCAGCAGATTGATCCGGAGCACGTTGGCGCCGAGATAGGACACCCCGAGCACGAGCACCACGATCAGGCCGATATTGGCCACCGCGATCCGGTGCCGGACCAGCCATTGCCACAGCGGCGGATTCATCGGACACCGCCCTGCAGCCGGCCGATGACCTTTTCGATGACCTGCGCCAGGCTGCCGATAAAGGCTGGTACGTCACCGATTTCGGGTGGCCTGCTGCCCTTCGGGTCGGTCAGCGCGCCGACACTGAGGTAGGACACGGTGGCCGCGACCGCGAGCACCGGGCCATCGAGACTGGCCGAGATCGACGGGTAGATGGCGTGCAGCCCGTCCAACGCCCCGGCGAGATCGTCACCCATCTGGGCGAATCCGGACATCAACCGCTGGATGCTGTCGAACAGGCTCAGGAAATCCGGGCCGGTGGTGTCGGTGAAATCGCCGAGCGCGGCCATGGTCACCGAGACCTTGGCGATGAGATCGGCGATGGCCTTGTTGTTTTCGGCCACCAGGCCGATCAGCGGCGGGAAGGTGTCCGCCGCCGCGCCCAATTCGGCTTTGCGCCTGGCCAATTCGCCGGTGAGGGTATTCAGCCCGGACAGCACTCCGTCCACATCGGCCGTGCGCTGGTTGAGTGCGGCGAGCACGTCGGTCATCTCGGTGATCAGATGCGACAGCTCCGGTGCGCGCCCGCCGAACATCGAGTTCATCTCCGAGGTGATCCGCGCCGCCTGGTTGAGGCCGCCTCCGTTGAGCAGCAACGAGACCGACATCATGAGCTGCTCCACCGACGCACCGGTCGCGGTGTGGTCGGGCGCGATGGTGTCGCCCGGGCGCAGCAGTTCGGCGCTGTCCTGCTTGGCGGGCAGGGTCATCGCGACGAACATATCGCCGAGCGGGGTCGCCTGGCGCAGTTCGGCGGTGGTGCCGCGGGGCAGCTGAATGTCTTGGCGGATCTGCATTTCCACGTCGGCGAGGAAGTCGGTGGTGCTGATCGCGGAGACCGTGCCGACGTCGGTGCCGCCGATCTTGACGTGCGCGTTCGCCGGCAGGTTGAGCGCGTCCTTGAACACCGCGTGCAGCGTGTAGCCGGGTCCGCCGATCCCCGGTTTGGGCAGCGGGACGTTGTCCACCGTCACGGCGCAGCCGGAGCTCGCGCCGACGGCCGCCGCGATGGCCAGCGTGGCGAGCGCTCTCGTCCTCATTTGGTCAGTCCGAGCAGTGCGGCGGTCAGGCCGAAGTCGGGCCCGAAGTCCTGGATCTTGCCGGTCCGGCAGCCGTCCAGGCGCATCTGCACCCGTTCGCAGAACACCGACAGCGCCTCGCCGTCGAGGACCGACTTGTCCAGCAGGCCGTGCAGGCGCAGCGCCTGATGTTCGCGGCTGGTCGCGTTGGCGAGGTTCTGGAAGAACAGCGGTGTGACGTCGGCGATTTCGGTGACCGATCGCGCGTTGGCCCGCATCTGACCGGTGAGCGTGGTGAATCTGGTCAGCGCACCCAGTAATTGCTCACGGTTGGTGCCGACCACGGTGGAGGTGTTGGTGACGAAGTCGTTGAGCTGCGTCAGCACAGCCTGCAACCCGGGTGCCTGATCCCCCATCAGCTGCACCATTTCGGTGAGCCGGCCGCTGAAATCGCGTACGGTCTGGTCGTTTTCGGCGATGATCTGGGTGATCTCGTTGAGTTTCACGATGGTGTTGGAGATCTGGTCGCCGTTGGCCAGGCTCACCTCGAACGCCGAGGACATCGCGTCGAGCGTTTCGCGCAGCTTGTCGCCGTTGCCGTCGAGCAGCGGGAACAGCACCCGGCTGGCCATCGGCCCGGTCTCGTTGTCGCCCTTCAACGCCCGGCCGAGCTGATCGAAATTGTCCAGGATGCGGTCGAGTTCGACCGGAGTGCGGGTGTGTTCGAGCGGGATGTGCGCGCCGTCTGCCAGCACGGGTCCGTTGCCCTCGTAGGCGGGCGCGAGCTCGACGTGCCGGTTGGTGATCAGCTGCGGCGACACCAGCGCGGCGACCGCGCCGGCGGGCACCTTGACGTTCTTGTCGATGGACATAGTCACCTCGACATAGCTGCCCCTGGCGGTCACCGTGTCGACCTTGCCCACCGGGACGCCGAGGATCGCGACGTCGTTGCCCGCGTACAGGCCGGCCACGTTCTCGAAATCGGCGCTGATCCGCAGGTGTTCGCCGAGGTATTCCTCCGGCAGCGTGCTGAGGCTGTCCGGCAGCAGCGAGCAGCCGGAGGCCGTCGCCGCGGCCCAGCACAGCACCGCGGTTTTCCAGAAAGTACCTATTTTCATCAGTTGCACCCCTGTACCGCACCGGCGAAACACAGCCAGTTGTCCGGGAAGATCCACGGCGCCCACACGTCGCCGTAGGGGCCGTTGCCGAGCGCGTTGTTGAACTGCCGCAGGGCCACCGGCATGATTTCGTAGAGCGAGTCGAGGTTGTCCTTGTTCTTCTCCAGGCCCTCGGACATGGTGTTCAGGCTCTGGATCATCGGCCCGAGCTGATCGTTGTTCTCCAGGCCCATCTGCTGCAGCAGCCGGGACAGCTCGGCGACGTTGTCCAGCAACGACTTCAGCATGGTCTGGCGCTGCGCGACCGCGTTGCCGATCGCCTCGCCGCGGGTCAGCAGCAGCAACACGCTGTTGCGATTGTCCGACACCAGCTGCGAGACCTGATCCATGCTCTTCAACAGCACGTCGACCTCGTCGCGACGATCGTTGATCACCTTGGCCAGCGCGCCGACGCTGTTCAGCGCCTCGACGGTGAGCTGCGGCGAGTCACCCATCTGCCGGCTGAGCAGATCCAGCGACTGGCGCAGCTTGGCCGGATCGATCCGCTCGATGCGCTCGAACGACGACTTGTACACCGGATCCTGGATGACCTTGCCGAGGTTGTACGGCACCGAGGTGTTCGCCAGCACGATCCGGCTGTCCGGCAACCCTTTTCCGTTGCCGGGCACCAACTCGACGTGCAGCTTGCCGAGAATGGTGGTCATCTTGATCGCCGCATGCGTGTCCGGGCCGAGCCGCAGATCCCGGCGAACCCGCAGGTCGACAACGACTTTCGCGCCGTCCAGCCGCACCGCGCGCACCGTCCCCACCTCGATACCCGACACATCCACCGACGCACCTGCGCGCAGCCCGGCCGCCTGGGCGAACTCCGCCTGAATCGTCTTGTCCCCCAACCGAGCCTGCGACAAGGCGCTGGACCCGACCAGCAGCAGCACCACCGAACCCGCCGCCAGCAGACCCAGCCACAGCAGCCTGTTCCGCGGCAATCGGACCCGGCCGAACAGGGACCGCGCTCGTGTCATCACCGGCACACCTCCGATTGCGAATTGCCGCCGACCTGCGAGAACAGCCCGGGTGGCAGCAGCACGCCCCACAGCGAGACATCCAGTCGGCAGATGTAGGCATTGCCGTAGGCGCCATAACTGGTGAACCGGGCGATGCCGTTGAGCAGACTCGGCAGCTCGACGGCCGCCTGATCCAGCGACGCCCCGTTGAGCAGCAGCAGCGCCACCCCGCTCGTCGCATCGTTCTGTGCCCGCGCGATATTCGGCTTCACCTGGCCGATCAGCCGGGCCAGCGAGTCGGTCGAAGTGGCCACCTGATCGACCGAACCCTTCAACGACTCACCCTGCGCATAGAGCGACTCGACCAGCGAACGTGCCTGGGTGATCAGCGTTTCCAGGTCGCCGCTGCGATGCGCCAGTCCGGCGATGACGCTGCTCAGGTTGCTGATCACGTCGCCGAGAATCTTGTCGCGCTGCCCGAACGTCCCCGCCAGCTCGGCGGCCTGGGTGATCAACGCGCTGAGCGAGACATTGTTGCCCTGTAGGGCCTGGATCAGGGTCTCCGACAGCGAGTTGATCTGATCCGGTTGCAGCACACTGAACAGCGGCTCGAACCCGGACAGCAGCGCGGACACGTCGAACGAGGGCTCGGTGCGCTCGAGCGGTATCGCCGAACCGGCCGCGAGCACCTGTCCATCGCCGGTGCCGGGGACGAGCGCGATATAGCGCTGCCCGATCAGGTTCTGGTAACGCACCAGCGCCTTGGTGGTGGTCGTGAGGTGCTGCCTGCGCTGGATCCGGAACTCGATGCGCGCACGGTAGTCGCCGTCGAAGTCGATCGCGTCCACCCGGCCGACCCGGACGCCGGCCATCCGGATGTCGTCGCCGACCCGCAGGCCGAGGACGTCGGAGAAGGTGGCGGAGTAGGAGTCGGTGTCGCCGGTGACCGAGCGCTGCAAGGTGGACCAGATCGTGTAGGTCAGCACGATCGCGACGACGGCGAACAGGCTGAAGCCGAGCAGTGCCCTTCTCGATTTCATGATCAGCGACCGCCCTTGTCCGCCGGGGCGACCGAGCCGCCGGCCAGCAACGGCGACAACAGCAGATATTGCGCGGCGGTCGGCCTGCCGCCGACGATCGCCGCTACCGCCTCCGGGCCACGTAAACCGTTGGGCTCTACCGTGTTCGGTGCCGGGTCTTTAGCGGCGGCCGGTGCGGTGAGGCCGGGAATCATCGGAATACCCGGAATGGCAGGCAGTGTGGGCACGACCGGCGCGGGTCCCGCCGACTCCAACCACTTCGGCGTCATCTGAGCCGGGAATTCTTGTGGTGGTGCGGTTTCCGGAACCGACGAGCCACCACAGCGCGGCCCGGCCATGCTCCCGTAACGTGGGCAGTCCGCGGCCGTGTACTGCTGGAACGGGGTGAAGGACACGTCCATCTTCCAGATCATCTGGCGGCTCGGGCCGAAGCCGAACACCGAGCGCAACTTCTGTAGCGAGACATTGAGATTGGCCGCGGTCTGCTGCAATGCCTGCGGATCCTCGGCCAAGCTGCCGAAGAGTTCGCCGAGGCCGGAGACCACTTCCTTGCCTGCGTCGGGATTGCGGGCGAACAGTGAATTCACCGAGTCGACCGCCCCACTCGCGTTGGTCAGCAGCGCGACCAGCTGGTCCCGGCGTTCGGTGAGCGTGCGGGCGGTGGTCACCGACTCCGACAGCACCCCGACCAGATCGGGCGCGGACACGCTCAATGCCGTTGCGGCGCGACCGAGATTGCCCAGCAGGTCGCCGATCCCCGGAATGGCATGCATCTGAGTGAGCCAGAGATCCAAGCGCTCGATGGTGGACCCGGGCACGCGCACGGACGGGTCGAGCGCGTCGGCCAGCGTCGCGAGCACCCGGCCCAGCTTCTCCGGCTGGATGTGGTCGAGCACGTCGCGCAGCACGCTGAGCGTGGTCTGCAACTGAACGGTGCCCTCGCTGGTGTCCTCGGGGATTTCCGCACCGGCGCGCAGCGTCTGGGTGGTGTGCCCGTTGTCGACGAGTTCGATCGCGGTCACGCCGAAGATGTTGTTCGGGATGACCCTGGCCGTCACCGCCGCCGGAATCATCGCCGCGACAGCCGGTTTCAGGTCGATCTCAGCGCGCTGGCGCTCGCCCTTGGCGACCACCTCCACGTCGGCCACCGAGCCGACGATCATGCCGCGGAACTTCACGTCGGCGTGTTCGGGCAGCCCGTCGCCGGTGCTGGTGAGCAGGGCGACCACGCCTACTTTGTCCTCGAAACGACCGGTATAGCGCAGCCCGAGCAGGAACAACAACAGCAACAGCACCGTGGTGAGCGCGATGCCGGCCAGCGAGAGCTGACGCGCGCTCGGCCCGCGGCCACTGGGATCGATGATCATCGCGCCCCCTATCCCGAGATCCGGAAGCCGGGATCGATGCCCCAGATCGCCAGCGTGAGAAACAGATTCGCGAACACCATGACGACGATCACCATCTTGATCGCGCGCCCCGCCGCCTGCCCGACCCCTTCCGGCCCGCCGGTCGCGACGTAGCCGTAGTAGCACTGCAAGAACGTCGAAATCATCACGAACACCACCACTTTGAGCACCGAGTAGAAAACGTCGGCGCCGTTGAGGAATTGGAAGAAGTAGTGGTCATAGGTGCCCGCGGAGGTGCCGCCGAGGAACAGCACCGACAGCTTGGTCATCAGGTACGCGACCGCGAGACCGACGCTGTAGAGCGGGACGATGGTCAGCGTCGCGGCGATCATCCTGGTCGTGATCAGGTACGGAAGCGGCCGGATGGCAATGGATTCCAGCGCGTCGATCTCCTCGGAGATCCGCATCGCGCCGAGCTGCGCGGTGAATCGGCAGCCCGCCTGGATGGCGAACGCCAAAGTCGCCAGGATCGGGCCGATCTCGCGCGTGGTGGCGAATCCCGAGATCGCCCCGGTCAGCGGGTTCATCGTGAGCAGGTTCAGCGCGGTGTAGGACTCCATGCCGACGGTGATCCCGCCGAATCCGCACAGGATGACCACCACGCCGACGGTGCCGCCGCCGACGATCAGCGACCCGTTGCCCCAGCCCACATCAGCGGTCAGCCGTAGCACTTCCTTGCGATAGTGCTTGAGCACGAACGGTATTGCCACGACCGCCGCGACGAAGGTGATGGCCTGATGACCGAGCCGCTGATTGGCCCGCACCGGCCCGCGGATCGCGCCGCCGACGACCTTGAACGGCTGCAATGCCGGTGGCGTATAGCGCGAGCCCATGTCAGAGCACCTTCGCCGGGAACAGCGTGTTGTAGACCTGCGTGATGATGATGTTGGTGGCGAACAGCATCAGCGCCGAATTGACCACCGCCGCGTTCACCGAATTCGCCACGCCGCCGGGCCCGCCCTTGGTGTGCAGGCCGATGTCGCAGGCGATGATCGCGGTGAGCGCACCGAAGATCGCGGCCTTCAGCAGCGCGACGATCAGGTCGTTCGCGACGGCGAACGAGGCGAACGTGCTGATGAACGTGCCCGAAGTGCCGCCCTGCGCATAGACATTGAACAGATAGCCGGTGGCGAAGCCGACGAACACCACGAAGCCGCACAGCAGCATGCTCACCAGCACCGCGGCCGCCAGCCGCGGCGCGACCAGCCTGCGGATCGGATCGACGCCCATCACCATCATGGCGTCGATCTCCTCCCTGATCGTGCGCGAGCCGAGGTCGGCGCAGATGGCCGAGCCGACCGCGCCGGCGATCATCAGCGAGGTGACCAGCGGCGCGCCCTGGCGGATGATGCCGAGGCCGCTGACCGCGCCGATGAAGGTGGTCGCGCCGACCTGACTCACCAACGCGCCCAACTGAATCGAGACCACCACCGCCACCGGGATCGCGACGAACACCGTCGGCGCGGCGGAGACGCTGGCCATGAACGCGCACTGCTTGATGAATTCCTGGAACGGGAACCGGCGGGTGAGGATCGCGCGCAGCATCTCCAGCACGGCGTCGCGGCCCAGCTTCACCTGCCTGCCCAGCGTCTCCAGCGACCGCTGCGGGTGCCGCTGCCACAGACCCCGGAGGTCGTCGACGGCCCGCTCCAGATCGGTCCGCTCCGGCGGTCGCTCGGTGGTGGTCACTCGTTCCTGCCTCTCCGGGTCACGCGGTGCCGCTCAACTGCCGCTGCAGCAGCACGAGGAGGTAGCCGACGACGGCGACGCCCGCCACGAGGGTGCTCAGCACAGCCAGCCACAGGCCGAACCGCAGCACCGGATTGACCCGTGTGCGCCCACCCAGGACCTTCACCCCGATCACCACGATGTCGATGAGCCAGACCAAGATCATCATCAGGTCATGCACACATTCGAGAAGGTGAGCACGGGCCAGCAGACGATCGAGCCCAGGAACGAGATGACCACGTCGATGCCGTGCATGTTCCGTAGCTGGCTGGTGTGCGTGAGTGTCCAGATGACACCGATCAACCCGTACGGGATGCCGAGAATGATCAGCGTCCCGAGGAACTCCGAGACTTTCATCTCGTAGCTGAATATCCGATCCAGCCTCTTGAGCATGCGCGTCCTTTCGCGTGCCGGTCGAAACGACCGGACGCCCACGGCAGGCCCCGAACCGGGATCCGCCGTTGGATCCTTCCCGGACGCCTCACGGTCCGGTATGGGCCCGTATGTTACGCACGATTCCGCACATTGCGGAACCCTTTCGCAGACATTCACAGCCAGACAGCCAGGAATATCCCCATGCAGTCCCACCCGTTGACGCGAGGGGTCGCACGCACCTAAGTTATCAATAGTTCACAGGTTGTTCACGCCCTGCGGAGTCGATTCCGGACCCGAAAGGACTCCCTCATGACCGCCGCCGCTCACCCCTCGGAACAGGCCATCCCGCTGTCGAAGGACCAGACCCGGATCCACATCGGCACCGCTCACCGCCCGATCACCAAACGCGCGATCAAGCTGACCGACGCGCTGGACTTCTGGTCCTTCGCCGGCGCGGCGGCCAATGTCGCGATGCAGATGGCCCGGCCCGGCGTCGGCTACGGCGTCGCGGAGAGCAAGGTCGAGTCCGGGTCCTTGATGCGGCATCCGTGGAAGCGTGCCCGCACCACCACGCAGTATCTGGCCGTCGCCATTCTCGGCACCGACGCGGAGCGGCTCGCCTATCGCGAGGCAGTGAATGTCGCGCACCGGCAAGTACATTCGGCGCCGGGCGCACCGGTGAAGTACAACGCATTCGACCGGAATCTCCAATTATGGGTCGCCGCTTGCCTGTACATCGGCTTCGAGGACACTTACCAACTGCTGCAAGGCCGGATGAGTGACGAGCAGGCCGAGGCGTTCTATGTGTCGTCCTCGACGCTGGGCACCACCTTGCAGGTCACCGAGGAGATGTGGCCCGCCACCCGGGCGGAATTCGATCAGTACTGGAACGAGGCCTGCGCGCAGGTCTCGATCGACGAATACGTGCGCGGCTACCTGGACGACCTGCTGAACCTGCGGATGATCCACTGGTATCTGCGGTTGCCGTTCCGAAACCTGTTGAAATTCCTCACCATCGGATTCCTCGCGCCGATTTTCCGCGAACAACTCCGGGTCGAATGGACCGCCGCCGATCAGCGGCGCTTCGAGCATCTGTTCGTGTTCGTCGCCTTCGTCAACCGGTTCATCCCGCGCTTCCTGCGGCACGGCGGAACCCACAGCCTGATGGCGGATGTGCGCCGCCGAATCCGCAAGCAGGAGAACCTCCTCTGAGCGACATGACACCGCCGTCCGGACGCTGAGCGCCCGGACGGCGGAGACCCCTCGAGGAAAGCCCTACGGGCACAGTGCGTGGCCGAGCATGCCGATCAGGTCGGGCATCGTATCCACCGATTTGGTGAAGGTGAATGTGACCGCGCGACCCTCCGGCGTCGCGCCGGCAATGGAGTTGTAGCCAAAGATGCCGCCGGAATGTCCGAAATATTCTGCGCCGCAAGGCAATGTGGTGTGACCGAGGCCGAGTCCGTAGTACATCTTCAGGCCCTCGTCCATCAGCACACCATCGCGCATCTCGCGCAGCTGGGCATCGGGAACCACCTGCCCGGCGAGCAATGCGGAGTAGAAGCGGTTCAGGTCGGAACCCGTCGTGACCAGCGCACCGGCCGCCCACGGCACCGACGGCTCGATGCGGGTGACGTCGGTGAGCGTACCGTCCACCACCGCATAGCCTTTGGGATGCGGACCGCGGATATCGCGATCCCCGGCGGCGGGCAGATAGGTGTCGGACAGCCCCTGCGGTCGCAGAATGCGCCGGTTCAGCTCGTCGGCATACGCTGCGCCGGTGACCTTTTCGACGAGCATCGCCGCGACGTAGTAGTTGGTGTTGCTGTATTCGAAGCGGGCGCCGGGGGCGAAGTCGGCGGGCCGGAGCAGCCCGATCGCCATGACCTCGGCCGGCGTCATGATCCGGTTCTCCAGTGCCGCCTGATACTCGTCGATGCGCGGATCCTTGGTGATCTCCGGCAATCCGCTCTGATGCCGGAGCACCTGCCGCACCGTGATCGCCCGCCCGTCGATCCCCTCGCCCCGCAACAGGCCGGGCAGATAGGTCTCGATCGGCTCGTCCAGCCGCACCTTGCCCTCCGCGACCAGCTGCAAGACGATCGAACCGGTAAAGGTCTTCGAGATGCTGCCGACCCGGACGCGCTGCGGCGGATCGGCGGGAATCGTTGCGCCCGTGGCGATATCGGCGACGCCGCTGGTGAGTACGACGGTCTTGCCGTTATCGGTGACGGTGGCGATCGCCCCGGTGACCCCCGTCGCCACGACGGCGTCGATATCGGCCTGCACGGCGCGAATCTTGTTGTCCGACATACCGGAAGCGGTGTCCGACTCCCGGCCCGACGTGCACCCGGCGAGCAGGGCAGCCGCGGAGATGGCGACGATGATCGGGGCGAATCGCATACCCGAAACGCTATTGAGCAGGCCGCCGGGCCACATCGGGGACGCACCCCGAGATTCCCCCTGATCTCACCTCCCCTTCAAGGATGAGGCGTCCGCGGCACTTGCGCTGGAGCGCACTCCAACTTCTAAGGTCGTGCCATGACCAGCACACAGGACGCCACCGGCCAGAACGATCGTTACGAGCGCGGCCTCGCGCTGCTCCAGCACATCGGCGGGCAGGAGCGTCCGGCCGTGCTGGACAGCCTGGCCGATATCGCCCCCGATCTGGGCCGCATCACCGTCGAGTTCGGCTACGGCGACATCCTCTCGCGGCCCGGCCTGACCCTGCGCGAGCGCCAGCTCGCCACCGTCGGCGCGCTGGCCGCGCTCGGCAATGCCGCGCCCCAGCTGCGATTCCACATCGACGGCGCGCTCAACGTCGGCGCGACCCGCACCGAGATCGTCGAGGTCATGGTGCACGCCAGCGTCTACGCGGGTTTCCCGGCCGCGCTCAACGGCCTGACCGCAGCGAAGGAGGTGTTCGCCACCCGGACGGACCTGCCCGCCGAGCCCGCCGCGGCAGGCGCGCCGGACGGTGACCGATTCGAGCGCGGATCGGCCAAGCTGGCCGAGGTCGACGGGCACGCGGGCGAGCAGGTGATCGCCTCGTTGCAGGACATCGCCCCGGACTTCGCCCGCATCCTGATCGAGTTCTCCTTCGGCGACATCTACTCCCGGCCCGGGCTCGACCTGAAGACCCGCGAGCTGGTGACGGTGGCCATGTGCACCGCGCTCGGCGTCGCGCCCCAGCTCGGCGTGCACATCCACGGCCTGCTCAATGTCGGCGGCACCGAAACCGAGGTCGTCGAGGTACTGATCCAGATGGCCGGCTACGCCGGATTCCCGGCCGCGCTCAATGGAATCGGGGTGGCGCGCACGGTCTTCGCCGAGCGCGAGAGCCATCAGAATTCCGATGTCTGATATCGGCGATCCCATTGGCCACGTATCGGCGACGGTCCTACTGTCGATGACATGGCGAAACTACTTTTTGTACTGACCGGCGCCGATACCTGGACCCTGGCCGACGGCACCCCCCACCCGACCGGCTTCTGGGCCGAGGAGTTCGCCGTGCCCTACGAGGCGGCGAAGGCCGCGGGCCACGAGATCGTGGTGGCCACCCCCGGCGGCGTGGTGCCGCCGGTCGACCAGGGCAGCCTGTCCCCCGACTTCAACGGCGGCCAGGAAGGCGCCGACCAGCGGGCCGCGGTACTGGCCGCGAGCACCGAATTGCAGCACCCGATCAAGCTGTCCGAGGTCGACCTCGA
Organism: Nocardia colli; assembly: GCF_008704205.1. Taxonomy (GTDB): domain Bacteria; phylum Actinomycetota; class Actinomycetes; order Mycobacteriales; family Mycobacteriaceae; genus Nocardia; species Nocardia colli. Next base: position 46,362 of record NZ_VXLC01000043.1, read on the forward strand.
TGACTACGCCGCGGTCTTCTACCCCGGCGGACACGGCCCGATGGAAGACCTCGCGGTGAACCCCGAGTCCGGCGAACTCCTCACCACCGCACTGCAATCCGGCAAGCCGCTCGCGATCGTCTGCCACGGCCCCGCCGCAGTGCTCGCCGCAGTCGGCCCCGACGGCGCCAACGCCTTCGCGGGCTACACCCTCACCGGTTTCACCAACGTGGAGGAGCAGCAGGCCGGGCTGGCCGACCAGGCCAAGTGGCTGCTGCAGGATCGGCTCGTCGAATTCGGCGCCGACTTCCAGGAGGGCGAGCCGTGGGCGCCCAAGGTCGTGGTCGACCGCAACCTGATCACCGGGCAGAATCCGGCCTCGTCGGCGGCGGTGGCCGAGGAACTGCTGCGCGCGATCGGCTGACCTTTCACTCGAGTTCGTCCGCTTTCGCGTAATTCCACTCCGGAAGGAACCGAACCCATGAGCACCAACCTCCACGCACGGCCTGCCGAAGCGTCCGGCACCTTCGCACTCGGCGGGGACCTGCCCGTCCACCGGCTCGGCTACGGGGCCATGCAGCTCACCGGACCCGGCGTCTGGGGTGATCCGAAGGACCCCGACGAGGCGGTCCGGGTGCTGCGCCGCGCCGTCGAACTCGGCATCAACTTCATCGACACCGCCGACTCCTACGGCCCGTTCGTCAGCGAACTGCTCATCCGAAAGGCGTTGCACCCCTACGCCGATGACCTGGTGATCGCGACCAAGGGCGGGTTCACCCGCAGTGGCCCCGGCGACTGGCGCGCGGTCGGCAGGCCCGAATACCTGCGCCAGCAAACCGAACTCAGCCTGCGCCACCTCGGCGTCGAGCAGATCGGCCTCTACCAGCTGCACCGCATCGATCCGCAGGTGCCGCTGGCCGACCAGCTCGGCGAGCTCGTCCTGCTGCAACAGGAGGGCAAGATCCGCCACATCGGCGTATCCCAGGTGAGCGTCGAACAGCTGAAGCAGGCGCGCGAGATCGCCACCATCGTCTCGGTGCAGAACCTCTACAACCTGACCAACCGGACCGACGAGGACGTGCTCGACTACGCCGAGCGGGAGAACATCGCCTTCATCCCCTGGTTCCCCATCGCCACCGGTGAACTCGCCAAGCCGGGTGGACCGCTCGACGCGATCGCCAAGGAACACGGCGCGACCCCCGCCCAGCTCGCCCTCGCCTGGCTGCTGCGCCGGTCGCCGGTGATGCTGCCCATTCCGGGCACGTCCAGCATCGCGCATCTCGAGGAGAACACCGAGGGCGCGCGGATCACGCTGACCGACAAGGAGTTCGAGGCGCTGTCCGCGGCGGCCTGAATCGACCCCGAAACAAGGCGGGCCCGGCTGCGGTCGAGCCCGCCTTGCTCACTTCTCGGCGGCCCGGCGACAGCAGTAGGCCGAGGCGCCGAGGTACTGGTGACAACGGGCGCCGTGACCGCCGTGCACGGCGAGGATGAACCGCGCTCGGTCGTAGCTGAGACCCACCGGATCCTGCGTGCAGTCGCGGCTCTGTACCAGCCACAATTCACGAACATCCGTGTGCAATACGTCCATTGTTCACCTCCGAGTAAAGCCAGTGCACCCGGCGCCTGAGCGCCCCACGGAATCACCGCTCGACACGGATGGATCGGGCCGTGTCGGGACCGTGCGTCGGATTCCGGAATGCCGGCGCCCCGGTAAGGGTTTGGGCAGAACCCCGGCGCCGGGTGCTGATTCAGCGTGCATGTTGCGATTCGGTGGATAACAGACCCGAATGCGGTAATTGCGGGTAGTTTCCGTTTGTATCAGCCTGGTGCGAGGAAGCAGGACCTATGGTTGAGATCGACTGGACGGGCGAGGATGTCCGTGCGCTTCGCGCCGCGATGCGGCGAAGTCGGTACGAATTCGCACGTCTGGTGGGCGTCACCCCGCGCACCGTGGTCTTGTGGGAAAACGGCCGGACAACCCGGATGCATGCCGCAAGCCAACGTCTGCTCGACCAGGTCGTGTCAGAAGCCGATCCGGTCGTCGTCGCACGATTCGAGCGTGCCGTCACCGCGGGCCGGGACACGGGCTTCGACCTCGAAGCCTCCGACTCGGCGCCCGATACGGAAACCCAGCTCGGTAGGGACATCGGGCTCGACAAGGAAGTCGAGGATGACGACGTGAGAAGGCGAGAGTTATTGGCCTGCATCGGGGTCGGTCTGACCGGCACGGCCGCCGACCTGGTCGCGGGCGAGCCGGAGAAGATGCTGGCCACCCTGGATGCCGGATCCATCAGCGAGCGCAGGCTAGGGCTGCTGGAGCAATCGGCCGAGGCGCTCGGCAAGCGGGTGGTGCAGGTGCCGCCACACGAGCTGCTGCACACCACACTCGAGCAATTCCGCACTGTCCGTGGCACTCTCGCGCAGCGGCAGGCCACCCACCATCAGGTCCGGCTGGTCCGCACCGCGGGCAGGCTGGCCAACGTGGTCGGCGAAATCCTGTTCAACGAAGGACATTTGGGCCAGGCCAGGATGTGGTACGCCACCGCGATCCACGCCGCCCAGGACATAGGCGATCGCTATTCCGAGGATATCGCGCTGGCCGGTCTCGCATATCTACCGACCTATAGCGACAAACCGGCGGAAGTCTTGAGCTTGCTCGACGGACGCCTCGAAGAAAATCCGGCACACGGACCCGCCGCCGCCTGGCTGTGGGGAATGGCCGCGCGGGCGCATGCCAGCCTGGGAAATGCTGTCCAGTTTGCCCGGTGTATCGAGAAATCCGGACGCGCATTGGAAAATGTTGGGCAGGAAGAGCTTACGATTGGGATCTTTTCCTATAGACCGGAAAAACTTGCTTTTTATCAGGCGATAGGCAACTCCAATCTCGGCCGGGCGGCGGAAACCGCCAAGGCCGCGGCGCGCGCACTCAGCCTCTACGACCCGCAGGAAACAATGGAGCCCGCGCTGGTCCGGTTCGAGCACGCCACCGCGTTGCTGAGCGCCGGCGAGATCGACGAAGCGTGTTCCGTTGCGACACAGGCGATCACCAGTAATCACACGTATATCGGGCTGACCGTCACCAAGCGGGCGAGCAAGTTCGACGCGGCGCTCACCGGATTTCGCGGTCGCGCGGTCGCGGAGTGGCGCCAGCATGCTCGCGCGGTGATCGAGTCGGCACGAACCAAGGCATAGCGGAGCGTCATTCGCGCCGCTGTGCCGCTACGCCTGCGCGGCGTCCTGCGGGTGCTGGCGGTGCATCACTCGATCCAGCCAGCCGCTGATCTGTTGCGTCTGTGCGGGTGTCGGCCGTCCGCCCGCCCAGCGACGGGCTGCTTCGATCAACGTCTCCGGCAGCGTGGGGGTGATCCGTTGATTCGTCATAGGTCCATGATGCACTGGGGCGCAGCGAAGTACGAGTAGGGGGCGGGGCGCGGCGGTCAGCAGGGGGGATGTGGACCGGCGCGCCCCGCGCATACAGGTGGATTTGGGCGGTTGTCCGGAACCTCAGGGACTTTCGTTGGACATGGCCTCGATGAGTGACTTGGGTCGCATATCGAGCCAATGCGTTTCGACGTAGTGCAGACAGGCTTTACGCGCCGCGGCGCCGTAGGCGATGGTCCAGCCACCCGGTACGGCCGCGAAGATCGGCCAGAGCGAATGCTCGCCTTCGTCGTTGATCAGGACGTAGAACTGTGCGCCGTCATCGTCGAAAGGGTTGTTCATCGGGGTTTTCCTTCTTCCTGGTTGGGTCAGGTATGAGGGGCTCAGGTGCGGTCGGCACGCTCCAGCAGGGCGGTGAGGACGTGGCCGATCCTGGCCAGCGCCGACTCGGTGGTCATCCGCCAGTGCGAGGTATGCACGGCGTGGTTGTGCACGGTGCCGTCGACGGCATCCGCCCAGGTTGCGGCCCCGGTAGCACCGGTGGGATCGTCCAGGGCCGCGGTGAAATAGAGGAGATTGCCCTTGTAGGGGCGGGGTCGGTAACGCGTGATCAGGTTCACCGCACGGGTGCCCGCGTCCAGCACCCGGGCGAGCCGGTCGGCGCCGAACGAGGCGAACGGCTCGGGCAATTCGGCCATCCGGAGCGCCAATTGGGTGAGATCCAGGTCGGTTTCGGCGGCGTGGTCGCCGAGCAGCCCACCGAGCAGATCCGCCACCGGGACGGTCGCGGACTCGTCCACCGTGCTCTGCCGCGAGCTGTCCAGCATGGCCAGCAGCGCGACATGCTGGCCCGCGTCCTGCAATTGGACCGCGACCGCGTGCGCGAGCACGCCGCCGAGCGACCAGCCGAGCAGGTGATACGGGCCCTCCGGCTGCACGGCCCGGATCTCCCGGACATACCGCCCGGCCCAGTCCTCGATCGACTCCGGCAGCGGCGCCGCCGAACTCAGCGCGGGCGACTGGATGCCGTATACGCCGCGCTCCGGGTCGATATGGGCGGCGAGACCGGCGAACGACCACGCGACGCCGCCCGCCGGATGCAGGCAGAACAGCGGTTCGCGCGATCCGCCGGCGCGCAACGGCAACAGCACGTCGAACGCGGCGGCCGCATCGACCCGCCCACGGCCCGACCGGTGCTGGGCCAACTGGGTCACCATCGCCCCCGGCGTCGGCGCGGAGAACAGCCAGACGACCGGAATCGGCTCGGCGAGAGCCGCGCTCAACCGGGCGGCCAGGCGGGTGGCGAGCAGGGAATTGCCGCCTTGTTCGAAGAAGCTGTCGTCCAGGCCGATCCGGTCGACGCCGAGCACCTCGGCGAAGCAGGCGCAGAACTGCCGCTCCAGTTCCGTCGCCGGGGCGCGGAACTCGTGGCCGCGCGGTTCGGGCTTGGGCAGGGCGGCCCGGTCGACCTTGCCGTTCGCGTTGCGCGGCAGCGTGTCCAGCTGCCGCAGCACCGCGGGCACCATGTAGCTGGGCAGCAGGTCTGCCACCGCGGCGCGCAGGATGTCCGTATCGACCGGCTCGGTGGCGGTGAAATACCCGGCCAGCATCGCGTTCTCGTCGCCGGCGTGCTGCGCGACGACGATGGCCTCCGACACCGCGGGCCGCGAGCGCAGCGCGTGCTCGATCTCGGCGAGTTCGATGCGGTAGCCGCGGACCTTCACCTGGAAGTCGCGGCGCTCGACGTATTCGAGGTTCCCGTCGGCTCCCCAGCGCACCAGATCACCGGTGCGGTACAACCGGGTACCCCGCGCGCCGAACGGGTCCGCCACGAAGCGCTCGGCGGTCAGTTCGGGCCTGCCGTGGTAGCCGCGGGCCAGTTGCGCGCCGCCGAGGTACAGCTCGCCGGTGACGCCGGCCGGGACCGGATGCAGCCGGTCGTCGAGCACGTAGACGCGGCTGCCGGATTCCGGTGTGCCGATGGGCACCACCGTGTGTCGCGTCCCGGGAACGGTCCGGTAGCGGGTGACCGAGACCGCCGCCTCGGTCGGCCCGTACAGGTTGTCGATCCGAGCGTCGGTCCGGCCGCGGACCTGGTAGACCGTGGTCGCCGGGAGTGGTTCACCGATGACGAGCAGCCTGCGCAGGGAGCGCGGCAGCCGATCGCCCGCGGCTTCGCTCAGCATGGCCAGTAGTGACGGGACCAGGGTCACGGTGGTGATCGAGGCGCGCCGGATCAGGTCGAGGACCTGGGCCGGGTCCCGGTGCGCGGCAGCGGGGGCCAGCACGATTCTGGCGCCGGTCCGTGGCGCCCACCACAATTCCCAGATCGAGAGGTCGAAGGCGGCCGAGGTCATCAGCAGGGTGGCGTCGTCGGCGCCGAGCGCGTATTCCGACTGCATCCACTCCAGCTGATGGGCGACGGCGGCATGCGGAACGGCCACGCCCTTCGGGGTTCCGGTGGATCCGGAGGTGAAGATCAGGTACGCGGTGTTCGACGGTGACAGTGACGCCGACCGCTCATTGTCTCGTACCGGCCGTGCGTCGATGGACGGATCGATCGTCGAAATATCCAGCACCACAGCGTGATTCGACACGGCAACCGGAAGCATCGGATGCGCCGCCGAGGTGAGCACCAGTTCCGGGCTCGCTGCGGCGAGTATCCGCACGGTGCGATCCAACGGGTGGGCCGGGTCGAGCGGCAGGTACGCGCCGCCCGCGGTGACCACCGCGTACATCGCGACGAGCAGCTCCGCGCTACGCGGGATGGCCAGGGCGACAACCGATTCCGGCGCGACGCCACGGTCGATCAGTACCCGCGCCAACCGGTTTACCCGAGCACCGAATTCGCCATAGGTGAGGGTTTCGGCGCCATCCACGATCGCCACCGCGTCCGGCGTCCGGGCGACCTGCGCCTCGAACGCGGAAATCAGTGTGGTCGTGGCGAATTCGCGTTCAGGACGATTCCATGCGATCAGCATGCGCTCGGCCTCCGCCCGGTCGAGCAGCGCGAGATCGCCTACCGGGACCTGCGGATCGGCGCAGACCGCCGCGAGCAGTCGTTGCAGCCGGCCCGCGAATCCGGCGACGGTGCCCTCATCGAACAATGCGGTCGCGTAGCTGATCGAGGCCGCCATCCCGGTCGGCACGCCCTCGGTGTCATAACGGTCGGTGACCACCAGGTGCAGATCGAACTGCGCGACCTCGGAGTCGAAATCGGCTGCGGTGGCGGTCAATCCGTCCAATGCGAAGTCGGCGCCCGCCTGGTTGTGGAAGGAGAAGCCGACCTGGAACAGCGGATGCCGGGCCGTCGACCGTTCGGGGTTCAGCACCTCGACCAGTCGCTCGAACGGGACATCGGCGTGCGCGAACGCGGCGACATCGGCGGCCCGCACCTGATCGAGCAGCTCGGCGAATCCGGTGCCCGCGTCGACCTGGGCCCGCAGCACCAGCGTGTTCACGAACATGCCGACCACGTCGTCGAGTTCGGCGGCACCGCGCCCGGCGACCGGCGTGCCGACCGCGATGTCCGTGGTGCCGGACAGCCGAGCGAGCAGCACCGCGAACGCGGCGTGCAGCACCATGAACAGCGTGGCCCCGGACTCCCGGCCGAGCGCGATCAGACCGGCGTGCGCCCGCGCGTCGATGGCGAAGTCGACGTGGCCGCCGCGGGTGGCCACGATGGCGGGCCGCGGCCGGTCGGTCGGCAGGGTCAGCTGAGCGGGCAGGCCGTCGAGGGTGCCGGTCCAGAACCGGAGCTGGCGCGAGACCAGCGAATCCGGATCGTCCTCGGCCCCGAGCAACTCGCGCTGCCACCGGCTGTAATCGGCGTACTGGACCGGCAGCGGGACCCATTCGGGCGCACTACCTTGCCTGCGCGCGGCATAGGCGACCATCACGTCCCGGGCCAGCGGCACCAGCGACGAACCGTCGGCGGCAATGTGGTGCACGACGACCACCAGCACGTGTTCGCGCGCCGCCGCGTCCGCGGCGACCGGCACGAACAGCCGGGCCCGCACGGGAACCGCTTCGGCGACATCGAATCCGCCGCCGACGAAGTCCGCGACGGCGGCGGTGAGATCGTCGGCGGGAACGGCGATGGGTGCGAGCACCGGCGTGCCCGACTCCCCCGCCGGGAGCACCACCTGCACCGGGCCCGACTCGTGCTGCGGGTAGACGGTGCGCAACACCTCGTGCCGGTCGACCACATCCGCGATCGCGGCATTCAGCGCGGCGACATCGAGATCACCGGTCAACCGCACGGCAAGCGGGATGTTGTAGGCGGTCGATTGCCGATCGAGACGGTTGAGGAACCACATGCGCTGCTGCGCCAGTGACAGTGGCACCGGACCGGTTTCCGTACGCCTCGCCAGCACCGGACCCGACTGGGCCGCTCCCGAAGCCGCCGCCGCGAGCGCGACGACGGTCGGATGCTCGAACACCAGCCGCACACCGACGCCTAGCGCGAGCCGGTTGCCGAGCCGTGCGGCGAGCTGAGTCGCGGTCAGCGAGTTGCCGCCGAGTGCGAAGAAGTCGTCGTCGAGCCCGATCTGCGTGTCGAGGCCGAGCACGTCGGTGATGACTTCGGCGACGGCCTGTTCGGCGGCGGTCCGGGGCGCGCGGAACTCGGCCACCCGGAACTCCGGCTCGGGCAGGGCCTGCCGATCGAGCTTGCCGACCGGCGTCAACGGCAGCTCATCGAGCACCATGACGGTGGCGGGCACCATGTAGGCGGCCAGCGAGCGACCGGCATGGGCCCGCAGCTCTTCGGCGTCGATTCCGCGGCCGACCACATACGAAACCAGCGATGTCACACCTGCGGCATCCGTGTGCCCCAGGGTCACCGCCGCCTCGACCGAGGCATGAGTCGCGAGAACGGCATCGATCTCGCCGAGTTCGATGCGCAACCCACGTACCTTCACTTGCTGATCCGAGCGTCCAACATAGTGGACCGCGCCTGTCGTGGTCCACCGCACCAGATCGCCGGCGCGATAGAGCCGCCCGCCTGCCGGACCATAGGGGTCGGCGATGAACCGCTCGGCCGAAAGACCAGGCCGTGAATGATAACCCCTGGCCAGACCGGGTCCGCGCAGGTAAAGCTCGCCGGTGACGCCGACCGGCACCGGTTGCAGCCGGGCATCGAGGATCACCGCCGACATGCCATGGATCGGGGTGCCCATGTCGAACGGATCGTCCGGGCGCAGCCGGGCGCTGATCGTGGTGATGATCGTCGTCTCGGTCGGGCCGTAGGTGTTGTAGAAGGCGCGGCCGATTCCCCAGCGCCGCACCATATCCGGGCCGTAGGACTCGCCGCCGACGGTCAGGTGCCGCAGGTCGTGCAGGTCGGCCGGGTCGAGGGTGCGCACCACCGCGGGGGTGATGAAGGCGTGCGACACCTGCTGCTCACGCAGGAGCGTGGTCAGTTCGGCGCCGCCGTAGACCCCGGCCGGCGCGATCACCAGCGCGGCGCCCGCCGACAGGGCGAGCAGCAGTTCGAGCATGGACGCGTCGAAGCTCGGCGAGGCGACGTGCAGGATGCGGGCGGCCGCGGTGATCTCGTACCGGTCGCGCTGGGCGCGGGCCACTCCGGCGAGGCCTGCGTGGGTCGCGAGCACGCCCTTGGGGGTTCCGGTGGAACCGGACGTGTAGATCATCCAGGCCGGATTGCCCACGCGGACCGGGCGGATCAGCTCGTCCGCGGCGATCGGGGCCGCGCTGGTGTGCCGCATCCGGACCGCGGTCGCGGGCGCGTCGAGGACCAGCCATTCGACGTCCGCCGGCAGCGTCCGGTGCGAGCGGCTCGTGGTCAGCCCGAGGGCGGCCGTGGAATCCGACAGCATGTGGGTGATGCGCTCGGCCGGGTAGGTCGGGTCGACGGGGACGAAGGTGGCGCCGGTCTTGGCGACCGCCCAGACGGCGAGCAGCGATTCGATCGAGCGCTCGATGGCGATGGCGACCACGTCTTCGGCGCCGATGCCGTGGCCGATCAGCATTCTGGCCAGGCGTGCCGATTGTTCGTCCAGTGCGCGGTAGGTCAGGGTGCGGTCGGCCGAGATCAGCGCGGTGGCGGCGGGGTTCATGGCCACGGCGGCGGCCATCAGGTCGGCGAGGGTGTGTGGCTCGACGGGGTGTGCGCCGCGGCGGGCGAGTAGTTCGGTGCGTTCGGCCGGGGCGAGCAGGTCCGCGGCCCCGATCGGACGGTCCGGTTCGGCGGTGAGAGTGCCGAGCAGACGACCGAATCTGCGGAGCAGGTTTGCGGCGGTGGCTTCGTCGAAAAGATCGGTGGCGTAGTCGAGTTCGACGGCGAGGTGACCGTCGGCATCGGGCTCGGCGGCGACGGTGAACTGGAGATCGAAACGGGCCACCGGCTCGTCGAATTCGACTGCGGTGAGCGCCAATCCGGGCACGTCGAAGGTGGCGGTGCCGGTATTGAGGTAGCTCAGAGCGACGGTGAAGAGCGGATGCCGGGCCGGGGAGCGTTCGATGCCCAGCTCGTCGACCACTCGGTCGAACGGCACGGTCGCGTTGCCGAATGCGGCCAGGTCGGTGGTTCTGGTCTGGGTGATCAGGTCGGTGAACGATCGATCGAGGTCCGGCCGGGTGCGCAGGACGACGGTGTTGACGAACATGCCGACCAGGTCGTCGAGGGCCGCTTCGCCGCGTCCGGCCACCGGGGTGCCGATGGCGGTGTCGGCAGCGCCGGACAGCCGAGCCAGCAGCACGGACAAGGCGGCGTGCACCACCATGAACGGAGTTGCGTTGTGCTGCCTCGCGATTTCGCCGATTCGGGTGGCGACTTCGCTGCCGATTCGGGCACGCACGCTCGCACCATGCGCTGTCGCCACCGCGGGACGTGGGCGGTCCGTCGGCAGTGCCGATTCGGCCGGGAGGTCGCGCAGCGTCTCGGTCCAGTACGAGAGTTGCTCTCGTGCAGTCGAATCCACTGCGTCGGCCTGCCAGAGCGCATAGTCGGCGTACTGCGCGGCCAAGTCCGGCCAGCTCGGTGCCGTGTCCAATGCGCGAGAGAGGTAGGCGGACAGCAGGTCTCGCAGCAGCGGACTCATCGAATAGCCGTCGGCGGCGATGTGGTGCAGCACCACGACCAGCACGTGCTCGGCTTCGTGCACCCGCAGCAGCACCGCGCGCACCGGCACCTCGGTGGTGACATCGAAACCGGCGACCAGGAATTCGGCGATCCGCTCGGAGACCGGACGGCCCTCGAGGTCTTCGCTCGCGAGCTGTATCGGTGCCGGTTCGGCGGGCAGGATCACCTGATGGCCACTGCCGGTCGCATCGACGGGGTAGACCGTGCGCAACACCTCATGCCGGGCAACGACATCGGTGAAGGCGGCACGCAGGGCGAGCACATCGAGTTCGCCTTCGAGGCGCATTGCCACGGGGATGTTGTGGGTGGCCGAGGCGGGGTCGAGCCGGTTGAGGAACCACATGCCGCGCTGCACCGGAGCCAGCGGAATGATTGCCGGACGTGGGCCCGCGATCAGCGGGACCGACTGTTCCAGTGCGGCAGCGTCATTGGTGATCCACGCCGCGAACGCGCGCACGGTCGGTGCTTCGAATACCAGTCGGACCGGAACGCGACGGCCGAGGCGAGCCCCGAGGCGGGCGATCACCCGGGTGGCGATCAAGGAGTTGCCGCCGAGCTCGAAGAAGTTGTCGTCGGCGCCTATCGGCCCGCTCGCGAGGACTGATTCGAAGGCTTCGGCCACCAGACGTTCGGCCGGTGTGACCGGAGCGCGGAAGGCGACCCGGCCGAACACCGGTTCCGGCAGTGCTTTTCGATCCAGCTTTCCGGAAGCGTTGAGCGGGAACGCCTCCAGCACCAGGACGGTCGACGGGACCATGTACGACGGCAGGGTCTCGGCGGCCGCGCGTAGCACTTCGTCCTCGGCGACCGCGTTGTGTGTGGTGACGTAGCCGACCAGCTGGTCGCCGGTGCGGGTGGCGACAACGGCTGCGGCGGCTTGGGATACACCGGACACGGCGGCCAGAACCGCCTCGATCTCGCCCAGCTCCAGCCGCTGCCCACGGAACTTCACCTGGAAGTCGGTGCGGCCCAAGTACATCAGCTCCGCAGTGTCGGTGTCGGCGTCGGCATCCCAGCGCACCAGGTCGCCGGTGCGGTACATGCGCTCACCGGGGGTGCCGAAGGGGTTGGCCACGAACCGATCCGCCGTCAGGTCGGGTCTGCCGTGGTAGCCGCGCGCCAGCTGGGTACCGGCCAGGTATAGCTCACCGGCGACGCCGGGCAAGGTCGGGCGCAGCCGCGAATCCAGCACGTATACTCGGCTGTTCCACTCCGGGTTGCCGATCGGCAGGACCATGCCGCCGATTTCGCCGGTGACGTCGCGGTAGGTGATGCTCACCGCCGCCTCGGTCGGGCCGTACAGGTTGTGCAGCCGGGCCCGGCTCACCGCACCGAAGGCGCGCACCGTCTCGGCGGGCAGGGCCTCGCCGATGACGAAGACGGTGCGCAGCGAGTCGAGCGCGGCACGCTGCCCGGCGGTTTCGACATGGCCCGCGAACACGCTGAGCATCGAGGGTACGAAGTCGGTGATGGTGACGCCGTAGGCCTCGATGGCCTCGGTCAGGTAGCCGGGATCGCGATGGCCGTCCGGGGCGGCGAGCACCAGGGGTGCGCCGATGCGCAGGGGCAGGAAGTATCCCCAGAGCGACACATCGAAGGTGGTGGCCGTTTTCTGGAGGTACACGTCCTCGGCGGACAGCTGGTACTGGGACTGCATCCAGGTCATCTGGTTGACGATCGCGGCGTGGGAAACGCTGACGCCCTTGGGTTTTCCGGTGGAACCGGAGGTGAAGATCACGTACGCCGGGTGCTGCGGGTGGATCGGCGAGCGGCGCTCGTGCACGGCGATCGGGTCGTCCGCGTAGCCGTCGAGCGTGAGTTCATCGATACGCAGGATCGGACCGGCGTAGTCGATGCTGACCTGGTCAGCCGTGGTAGTGAGCAGCGCCGCAGGTTGCGCGGTGTCGAGGATGTGCGCGACCCGCCGCGCCGGGTGGTCCGGGTCGATCGGCACGTAGGCCCCGCCGGCTTTGAGCACCGCGTACAAGGCGACGACCAGGTCGACCGAGCGCCGGATTGCCAACGCCACCAGTGATTCCGGGCCGATGTTCGCCGCGATCAGGTGCCGGGCCAGCTGGTTGGTCCGGCGGTCCAGCTCGCCGTAGGTCATCGTCGTCGCGGCAGAGCCGTTGTCCGGAACGAAGATCAGTGCCGGATCGTCCGGCGTCGCCGCGGCCTGTGCTTCGAATTCGTCGAGCAGCATTTCCGCGAGGCAGGCGGTGTGCGCGGAGTCGTTCCACTCGGTCACCACGCGATGCAGCTCACCGGTGCCGAACAGGTCGATGTCACCGACCACCTGCTCCGGATCCGTGGTGACAGCACCCAGCAGGCGGAGGAACCGGGATCCGAAGGTGGCGACGGTGCCTTCGTCGAAAAGGTCCGTGGCGTAGGTGAATTGGATCGCGTTGTCGGTCACGGTGAGCTGAAGATCGAATGGCGTTGTCTGGTGGTCCAACTCGTATTCGGCGACGGCGACGCCCGCCATGTCGAGTTCGACGTGGGCGAGGTTCTGGAAGAACAAGGCGATCTGGAAGAGCGGATGCCGTGCCTCGGATCGGGGCGGATCGAGTACCTCGACCAGCCTTTCGAACGGCACCTCCGCGTGGGCGAAGGCATCGAGGTCGCGGTCACGCACTCGCCGCAGGACCTCGGCGAACGGGTCCGCTCCGGCGACCTCGGCGCGCAGCACCAGGGTGTTGACGAACATACCGATCAGGTCGTCGAGTGCGACGTCGCCGCGGCCCGCGATCGGTGCGCCGATGGCGATGTCGTCGGTGCCGGACAGCCGGGCGAGCAAGGTCGCGAGGGCGGCATGCACCACCATGAACGGGGTCGCTTCGTAGCGTGCCGCTACCGCAGTAATACCTTCGCGGACATTGCTATTCAGCTCGATCGTCGTGCTGGACGCTGCGTGCGTGGCGACCGCCGGACGCGGTCGATCAGTAGGTAGATCGAGTTGTACGGGCAAGGCCCGCAGCACCTCCTGCCAGTAGCGCAGTTGGCGTGCGGCCACCGATTCCGAATCATCCTCGGCGCCGAGCACTTCACGCTGCCATAGCGCGTAATCGGCGTACTGCACAGGCAATTCGGCCCAGGCGGGCGCGGTCCTGGTGGCGCGTGCCGCATAGGCGGTGGCAATATCCCGGGCCAGTGGTGCCATCGAGAAGCCGTCGGCCGCAATGTGATGCACGACCAGGGCGAGCAGGTGCGCACGATCGGAGAGCCGGATCAGTCCGATGCGCAACGGCACCTCGCTCGTCACGTCGAACGGCGTGGCGATGAACTCCGGCAGCGCAGCCGCCGACTCGAGCGAGTGCAGCGACGGCACCCGGTCCGGTTCGAGAATCCGCTGGTAACCGGTGCCGTCGTGGTCCGGGTAGAGCGTGCGCAGCGTCTCATGCCTGCCGACCACGTCGGCGACAGCGGCGGCCAGCGTATTCGGGTCGAGGTAGCCGGTGAGCCGGACAACGACCGGGATGTTGTGCACGGTGCCGGTGGGATCGAAGCGGTTGAGGAACCACATGCGCTGCTGGGCCGGCGACAGCGGTACCAGCCCGGGACGGGTGCGCGCGGTGAGTGGTGGCCTGCTGCCGGTGCCGATCTGCCGTCCGGCCCGGGCCGCCAGCCCGGCGACGGTCGGCGCGTCGAACAGCATCCGGACCGGGAACTCGGCGTCGAAGGCGGCGCCGAGCCGGGCCGCGACCTGCGTCGCGATCAGAGAATTGCCGCCGAGGGCGAAGAAGTCGTCGTCGGCGCCGACCCGGTCGAGGCCGAGCAGTTCGCCGATGATGTCGGCGACCGCGCGTTCGGTGTCGGTGGCCGGTGCGCGATAGGTGGTCGCCTCGATGACCGGCGCGGGCAGGGCTTTACGGTCGATCTTGCCGGAGGTGTTGAGCGGCAGCTCATCCAGCGGGAGGATCGCCGAAGGCACCATGTACGCGGGCAATTCCGCGCTCAGCGCGGACCGGGCCCCGTCGAGGTCCGGCGAATGTCCCGTGGCGGCAACCACGTACGCCACCAGCCGGTCACCGAGCCGATCATCGGAATGCAACACCACGACGGCCTGCGCGATCGAATCCAGCGCGGTCAGCGCGGTCTCGATCTCGCCGAGCTCGATCCGCAGACCGCGCAGCTTCACCTGGAAGTCGGTGCGGCCCAGGTACTCCACTTCGCCGTCGGCGTTCCACTTGACGAGATCGCCGGTGCGATACATCCGCGCGCCCCCGGCGAACGGATTCGCGACGAACCGGTCCGCGGTCAGATCCGGCCGGGCGAGGTACCCGAGCGCCAGCTGCGCGCCAGCCAGATACAGCTCCCCCGGCACTCCGACGGGCACCGGTCGCATCCGCGAATCCAGCACCAGCAGTTGGGTATTGAATACCGGCCTGCCGATCGGCACGCTGACCACATCGGCCGCGGTCACCTCGTGGAAGGTGACGTCGACGGTGGCCTCCGTCGGTCCGTACAGGTTGTGCACCCGCGCTCCGATCACCTCACGCGCCCGCTGCGCGGCCAGCGCGGGCAATGCCTCACCGGAGGCGAATACGTTGCGGAGCGTAATGCACTCGTTTGCCCTTCGCTCGACAATGAACATCGACAACATGGCGGGCACGAAATGGGCCGTGGTCACCCCCGCTTCGATGATCAAGCGGGCTAGATATGCGGGGTCGCGGTGCCCGTCCGGGCGGGCGACGACCAGCCGCGCACCGATCTGCAACGGCCAGAAGAACTCCCATACCGACACGTCGAAAGTGGCCGGGGTCTTCTGCAACACCGCGTCGTCAGCGGTGAGGGGGTAGGTCTGCTGCATCCAGTGCAGCCGGTTCACGACGGCGGCGTGCGGCACGGCGACGCCCTTGGGGCGGCCGGTCGAGCCGGAGGTGAAGAGGACGTAGGCGGTGTGCGCCGAGGTCAGCACGCCGACTCGGTCCAGGGTGGTAAGCGGGGTCGGCGCATAACCGGTCAGGTCCAGTCGGTCGACGCGGAATTGCCGCGCCGCGACACCATCCAGGTCCATGCCGGAGGTGAGCACGCATACCGGCTTGGCGGTCTCGAGCACGTGGTCGATGCGGTCGGCGGGATGGTCGGGATCGAGCGGTACGTACGCGCCGCCCGCCGCGATGACCGCGTACATGCCGGTGATCAGATCGATCGAGCGCCGCATACCCAGCGCGACCAGGGAATCCGGGCCGACGCCTTGGTCAACGAGCCACCGGGCCAGGCGGTGCACCTTCGCGGCGAAGTCCGCGTACGACAGGCTTGTCCCGTCGAGGGTGAGGGCGGTCGCCTCCGGTGTTCTGGCTACCTGCGCCTCGAACAACGAGACCAGTGTCTGTCCGATCTCCATCGGGTGTGTGGTGTCGTTCCACCGGTCCAGCACGAGCGAACGCTCTGCGGTGTCGAGTAGTTCGATATCGCCGAGGGCGATGGACGAGTTCGCGGATACGGATTCGAGGACCCGCACGAACCGCGCCGCGAAAGACTCGACAGTGCGTTGGTCGAAAAGGTCTGTCGCGTAGCGCATCACGCCTCGCAGCGCAGTGCCCGCATCAGCAACGTACTCGGCGAGTTCGAGACTGAGATCGAATTGCGCGACCTTGCTGTCGATCGGGTAGGCCGACACCTCGAGTCCGGGCAGTCGCAGGACGGTGTCCTCGCGGTGCTCGAAGGTGAGCAGTGTCTGCACGATCGGGGAATGCGATTGTGCGCGTGCCGGATTCAGTTCGTCGACGAGTCGTTCGAAGGGCAGGTCGGCATGCGCGAACGCGCGTACGTCGGCGTCGCGTACCTCGCTCAGCAGTTCGGCGAAAGACATGTCCGGAGCTACGCGGGAGCGCAGCACGAGGGTGTTCACGAACATGCCGACCAGGTCGTCCAGTGCTGCTTCGGAGCGCCCCGCGATGGGCGTGCCGATGGCGACGTCGTCCACCCGGGCGAGCCGGGCCAGCAGCATAGCGAAGGCGGCATGGATCACCATGAACGACGAAACACCTTGCCTGCGAGCTAGATCCGCGACCGATCCGGTCAGCTCGGCGGACACGGCGAACTCGATGGCGGCACCGCGTCCGGAGGCGACCGGCGGTCGCGGGCGGTCGGCGGGCAGTTCGAGCACCGGCGCGAGTCCGGCGAGTTCCGTGCGCCAGTGGGCGATCTGCGCGGCCAGCAGCGATTCGGGGTCATCGGCCGACCCGAGCACTTCGTGCTGCCAGAGCGTGAAGTCCGCGTATTGGACCGGTAGTTGACGCCACTGCGGGGCCACACCCGTGGTCCGTGCGGTGTAGGCAACCATGAGATCCCGTGCGAGCGGTGCGGTCGAGACGCCGTCCGCCGCGATGTGGTGCACCACGACGACGAGCACGTGGTCGTCCGGCGAGGCACGGAACAGCTTGGCCTGCACCGGCATTGCGGTGCGCAAATCGAAGCCGACGGCGGTCACTGCCAGTACGGCCGATGCGAGGTCCGTTCCGGCCACGTCGACGGGGTGCAGGTCGAGCGCGGTCACCTCGTCGCCGGACAGCACCGCCTGCGCCGGCCCGAGCTGATCCGACGGGAATATGGTGCGCAGCGATTCGTGCCGGTCGATGACATCACGCAGAGCTGCTCGCAGCGCATCCGTATCCAGAGCGCCGGTCAGCCGGATGGTGATCGGGATGTTGTAGACGGCAGATTCCGGGTCGAGGCGATTCAGCAGCCACATCCGAGTCTGTGCGAGCGACAAGGGGATACGAGTCGGACGCTCCCGCACGGCAAGAACCGGCCGCGACGTGTCCGAGGCCGGCTGAGCGGAATCCGCGATCCGCGTTGCGAGTTCGGCCACCGTGGGTGCTTCGAACACCGCACGTACCGTCAGCACACAACCGAACGCGGCATTGACCCTGGCGACCAGCCGCATGGCGAGCAACGAATTGCCGCCGCGAGCGAAGAAGTCGTCGTCCGCGCCGATCCTGCTGCCGGTCAACCCGACCAGATCGGTGATCAGTGCAGCAAGCACCGACTCGACGCCCTCGCGCGGGGCGCGGAATCCCGCTGCCGTGCCGATGAATTCGACGGCAGGCAGTGCGGCGCGATCGAGTTTGCCGACGGTGGTCAGCGGCATCTCGTCGAGTACGACCAGATGCGCGGGAACCATGTACGCGGGCAGCCGATCCCGCAGGTCGTCCAGCACCGCTTCGGGATTCAGGTCGGTGCCGGTCGCGTAGCCGACCAAGCATTCGTATCCAGCGGTGTCCCGCGCGAGCAGCACAGCGGCGTTCGTGACGCCCGCGGTCCCGGCCAGCGCCGCCTCGATCTCGCCGAGTTCGATCCGCTGGCCACGCAGCTTGATCTGGAAGTCGTTGCGGCCCAGGTACACCAGGTCGCCGTCCCGATTCCAGCGCACCAGGTCGCCGGTGCGATACATCAGCCGTCCCGGCACGCCGAACGGGTCCGCGGTGAACCGTTCCGCGGTCAGTCCGGGGCGTCCCTGGTAGCCGCGAGCCAGTTGGTCACCCGCGAGGTACAGCTCACCGGTGACCCCGATCGGCACCGGCCGCAGCCGGGCGTCCAGCACGTACGTGCGCGTGTTCCAGCAGGGACGGCCGATAGCCACGTCCAGGCCGGATTCGGCATCGGCGGCGGCGAATTCGTGGAAGACGGCCGAGATCGCCGCCTCCGTCGGTCCGTAGGCGTTGTGCACCACGCCGTCGAGGGTGGATCGGAGCGCCGCGAGCAGATCCGGAGTGAGCGCCTCGCCGCCGCAGTGCAGGTGCCGGAGCGAGCGCAACGCGTCGCCCATGCCCTCGCCGATCAGCGCGGCGAGCACCGACGGCACGTATTCGGCGATGGTGATGCCGTAGGTGCGGAGCAGGCCCGCGAGATAGGCCAGGTCGAGATGCCCGCTGGGACGGGCGATCACCAGCGGAGCGCCGACGGCGATCGGCAGGAAGCACTCCCAGACCGACACGTCGAAGGTCAGCGGGGCGCGTTGCAGGATTCGGTCGGCGGCGGTCACCGCGTAGCGGAATTCCAACCAGCGCAGCTGATTCATGATGGCGCGGTGGGTGACGGCAACACCCTTCGGCCGGCCGGTGGAACCGGAGGTGAACAGCACGTACGCCGTATTATCTTGGCGCAGCGGCACTCTCCGGTGCGCATCCGTCACCGGGGCATCCGAGAATTCACCTAGCGGAAGCTCGGCCAGGTCGATGACGCGCACGCCGTCTAGTTCCGGCAGCTCGGCGCCACCCGCGGTCAGCACCAATGCCGGTGCGGCGCTCTCGATGACCTGTGCGATGCGATCCGCGGGGTGGGCGGGATCGATCGGAAGGTACGCGCCGCCCGCGCGGACGATCGCGAACATCGTGACGAGCATGTCGACCGATCGCAATGTCGCGAGACCGACGATCGTCTCCGGGCCGACGCCCGCCGAAATGAGCCAGCGGGCTAGGCGATTCACCCGCGCGGCGAGATCGGCGTAGGTCACCTCGGTGCCCTCGTAGTATACGCCGATCTCATCACCGCTGGTCCGGACCCTGGTGGTGAGCAGATCATCGAGCGTCTCCGGGGGCAGTGCCCGGGCGGTGGCGTTGCGATCACACAGCAGCAGGCCGCGTTCGGCACTCGACATCAGGTCGACATTCGCGACCAGCGTGCGGGTGTCGCGCACCAGTGCGCGCAGCACGCGCTCGAAGGCGGCGAGGTAGCCGCGCACGGTCCGCTCGTCGAACAGGTCGAGTGCGTAGTGCAGGTGAACGTCGATGCCTGCGGGTGCACCGTCCGCGGCATAGCGGTCGGTGAGCGTCCAGTCGAGGTCGAGCTGGATCGGTGCCGGCCCGACCTCGAGTGCGGCGATGTTCAGCCGGTGCAGCTGGAAGTCGGGGTCCGCCTGGTTCTGCAGAGTGAGCGCGACTTGGTAGAGCGGCGAGTGGGCTTGGGAGCGAACCGGATTCAGGGCGTCGACGAGTTGCTCGAACGGCACCATCGCGTGATCGAAGGCGGCGAGGTCGGCCGTACGGACTGTGGCCAGCAGCTCAGCCAGCGTCGCATCGGGTCGAATCTCGGTGCGCAGCACCAGGGTGTTGACGAACATGCCGACGAGTTCGTCGAGCGCGGCGTCCCCGCGGCCCGCGACGGGAGCGCCGATCACGATGTCGGTACTCGCGGCGTAGCGGCTCAACACCACCGTCAGCGCCGCGTGCAGCACCATGAACGGTGTCACCCGGTGAGCCGCGGCGAGGTCTTGAATCTCCTGGTGTAGCTCGGAATCCAGCCGTCCGATGACGGCTCCGCCGTGGTTGGTCGCAATCGCGGGCCGTGGCCGGTCCGACGGCAAAGTCAGCACCTCGGGGATGCCCGCGAGCCGGCCCGTCCAGTACCCCAGCTGGCCGGACAGCACGGAGCGCCGGTCTTCGACCGAGCCGAGCACCGTCCGCTGCCAGACCGCGAAGTCGGCGTACTGCACCGGAAGCGGGCTCCACGCGGGAGCCGTATCCGCGCAGCGCGCGACGTACGCCGCGGCGAGATCGCGGGTCAACGGCGCGAAAGACCAACCGTCGGCGGCGATGTGATGCACGACGAACAGCAGGACGTGCACCTGACCGCCAGGAGTTACGGCCGACTCGCCATCGTTCAAGCGCAGCAAGCGAACTCGTAGCGGAACCTCGGCGGTGACGTCGAACCCGCTCGATGCCGCGCCGGCGATCAGGTCGGGCAGCTCGGCAGGTCGCACCGCGCGGACCACCAGGTCCACCAGCTTGGTTTCCGCCGGCAGCACCACTTGGGTTGCGGCCCCGTCCTGTTCGGGATAGATCGTGCGCAGCGTCTCGTGCCGCGCGATCACGTCGGCGATCGCCGCTTCCAGTGCGGGGACGTTCAGGGCGCCGGTGAGCCGCAGCGCGAACGGAATGTTGTAACCGCTGCCGGTGGTGTCGAACCGGTTGAGGAACCACATGCGCTGCTGGGCGATCGACAGCGGGATCGGGTCGGGACGCACCTGTGCCGTGAGCGGCGGCAGCACAGTGAGTTCGGTGTCGGCCGACCGGTCGACGGTGAGCCGCAGCGCCAGTTCGCGCACGGTCGGCGCGTCGAAGATCGTACGTACCGGCACCTCGGCGCCCGTCGCCTTCCCGAGCCGGGCGGCGAGCTGGGTTGCGATCAGCGAGTTTCCGCCGAGTGCGAAGAAGTCGTCCTGGGCGCCGACGCGATCCGCGCCCAGCAGTGCGGTAAATGTCCCGGCGACAAGCGATTCCGCCGACCCGACCGGTTCTTCGAACGCAGTGGAGGTGAGGACCGGCGCGGGCAGCGCCTTTCGGTCGAGCTTGCCGGATGCGTTCACCGGGAGGTGGTCGAGCATCACGAAATGCCGGGGCACCATGTATCCCGGTAGTCGCGTGGCCAATTCGGCACGTAGCCGGTCGCTGTCGAGCGCGCCGTCCCCCACCAGGTAGGCCACCAGTTGGTCACCGTTCGAGTGGTCGTTCCGAACCAGGGCTACCGCTTGGGCGACGCCAGGCAGCGACAGCAGCACCGATTCGATCTCGCCGAGTTCGATCCGCAGGCCACGGATCTTCACCTGGAAGTCGTTGCGGCCCAAGAACTCCAGTTCTCCGGCAGACGTCCAGGCGACGAGGTCACCGGTGCGATACATGCGTCCGCCCGTTGGATCGAACGGATCGGCAACGAACCGATCACCTGTCAGATCCGCACGGCCCCAATAGCCGCGGGCCAACTGCGCCCCCGACAGATACAGCTCTCCTGGCACCCCCACCGGCACGGGCCGTAGCCGTGCGTCGAGCACATACGCCCGGGTGTTCCAGATCGGCGCACCCATCGGCACCGTCTGCGCATCAGCGTCGGTGACCTCGTGGAATGTCACCTCCACCGCCGTCTCGGTGGGCCCGTATCCGTTGTGCACCCGCGCGCCGGTCCGCTCGCGCATGCGCTGCGCCGTCACCGCGGGCAGTGCCTCGCCGGAGCAGAACACGTTCCGCAGCGTGGGCACGTCGATCTCGTCCGCGACGAACACCGACAGCATCGACGGCACGAAATGCGCTGCGGTCACGCTCTCTCGGCGCATCAGCTCACCGAGGTAGGCGGGATCCTGATGTCCGTCCGGCTTCGCGAGCACCAGCCGCGCGCCGACCTGCAACGGCCAGAAGAACTCCGGCACCGACACATCGAACGTGGCCGGAGTCTTCTGCAACAGGACGTCGTCGGCGTCGAGGGCCACATAGGCGGACTGCATCCACAGCAGCCGGTTCACAATGCCCGCGTGGCTCATCGCCACGCCCTTCGGCCGTCCGGTCGAGCCGGAGGTGAACAGGACGTACGCGATGTTCGCGGGACGCAGCGGTGCCAGACGGTCCGCGTCGGTCAGCGGTGCGTACGAGTAGCCGGACAGGTCTAGTCGATCGATACGCTGCTGCGCTACCGCGAGATTCAGATCGGTGCCGGACGTGAGTACACAGAGCGGGGCGGCCGTGTCGAGAATGTGTTCGGTGCGCTCGGCCGGGTGATCCGGATCGAGCGGCAGATAGCCGCCGCCCGCGGTGACGACCGCGTACATGCCGACCACCAGATCGAGGGACCGCCGCATACCCAGCGCGACAAGCGAATCCGGGCCGACGCCCTGCACCACGAGCCAGCGGGCCAACCGATTCACCCGGCTAGCAAACTCGGCGTAGGACAGACTCGTGCCCTCGAAGGTGAGGGCGATGGCATCGGGTGTGCGCACTGCCTGCTCGGCGAACAGCGATGCGAGCGTTCGGGTCTCGTCGATCGTCTGTGCGGTGTCATTCCACCGGTGCACTACGCGTTCATATTCCGTGTCCGTGAGCAGCTCGATGCCGCCGATCTTCTGCCGCGAGTCCACCGCCCCGGCGGTGAGCATCCGCAGGAAGCGGGCGACGAACGATTCGATGGTCGCCGAATCGAACAGATCGGTGGCGTAGCGCAGACTGCTCGTGAGCCCCGGGCCGTCCTGCTGCTCGTTGACCACCAGGTGCAGGTCGAATTTCGCCCCGCTGTCCTCTATCTCGACCGGCTCGATCGCGAGCCAGGGCACCTCGACCGCACCGGTGCGCAGCACCGGCTGCGCTGCACCGAAGCTGAACATCACCTGGAACAGCGGATGTGCTCCGGTGCCCCGGTCGACCGCCATGGCGTCGACCAATCGCTCGAAGGGCAGGTCGGCGTTGGCGAACGCGGCCAGATCGGCATCGCGTGTCTGCTGGACGAGCTCACCGAACGAGGCGTCCGCGGCCACCGGCGTCCGCAGTACCAGCGTATTGACGAACATGCCGATGAGCGCGTCGAGTTCGCGTTCACCGCGCCCGCCGATGGGCGAGCCGATCACGATATCGTCGCTGCCGCTCAGCCGGGCCAGCGTCGCCGCGAACGCGGCGTGCAGCACCATGAACAACGTCGCACCGCTGCGCTGTGCGATGACGCGCAGCGCGGCGACCACCGCGGGCTCGATCGTGAAGTTTACTGCCGCACCGCGATTCGACGGTACAGCGGGACGTGGCCGCTCGGTCGGCAAGGCGATCTGCGCCGGTGCGCCGTCGAGCACGTCGCGCCAGAATCGCAACTGCTGGTAGGCCGGATCACCCGGGGTGTCCGGTGCGCCGAGCAACTCCCGATGCCACAGGCTGTAATCCGCGTATTGCACCGGAAGCTCCGCCCAGTCGGGTCGGTGGCCGATCAAGCGGGCGAGATAGGCCCGCACGAGATCGGTGACCAGCGGCGGCATCGAGAGTGCGTCAGCGGCGATGTGGTGGATCACGAACACGAGCACGTACTCGTCACCGATGACGCCGCGTGCGTTATCGTCCCGGTCGACCAGCAAAAGCGCTACACGCGAGGGTAGTTCGGTGGTGACGTCGAATCCGGCTCTCGCAATCGCGGCAATCGCCGACGCAACCTCGGACCGCTCGACCGGGACCGGGTTGAGGGCGAGACCGATATCGGCGCCATCCAGAATCAGTTGGTAGGGACCGGTATCGGTATCGGGATACAGAGTGCGCAGCGATTCGTGCCGAAGCAGCACGTCCACCACGGCACGCTCCAGCGCGGCGGTATCGAGCCGTCCGGTGAGCCGGAGCACGACCGGCAGGTTGTAGACGCCGGACGGGCCGTCTTCGCTCTCCAAGCGGTTGAGGAACCACAACCGTTGCTGTGCCGGCGACAGCGGAATACGCTCCGGCCGATTCCGCCGCGTCAATGCCGGCCGGAGCGCCCCTGCGGTGCTCAACGCATCCACCGCCGCCGAGAACCCCTCAACCGTGGCCGCTTCGAACAAGGCGCGCAACGGGACTCGAACTCCGATGGCCTCGCCCACGCGTGCCGTCACCTGAGTGGCGTCCAGCGAACTGCCGCCGAGCGCGAAGAAGTCGTCGTCCAGACCGACCCGGTCGACTCGCAGGACCTCGGCGAACACGGCAGCGACCAGTCGTTGCGCCGCGTCGACCGGAGCACGGAACCGCTCGGTCGCCAGCGCTGGGACAGGCAACGCCGCACGGTCCAGCTTGCCGCTGCTTCCCAGCGGGAACTCGGTCAGCTCGACGAGCGCGGTCGGCACCATGTAGGCGGGAAGCCGCTGTGCCAAAGCGGCTTTGAGGGCAGCCGGATCCAGCTCGGTGCCTGATGTCCGGACCACGTAGCCCGCCAAGAAGTCGCCGGACGCACCGGTGACGAGCCGCGCCGCCGCCCGGCTCACCTCGGGTGAGGCCAGGAGCGCCGTCTCGATCTCCGCGAGTTCGATGCGCTGCCCGCGGAACTTCACCTGGAAGTCGGTGCGGCCCAGGTAAACCAGCTCTCCGTCCTGGCTCCACCGCACGAGATCGCCGGTGCGGTACATGCGTTCGCCGCCGTTCCCGAACGGATTCGCGACGAAGCGGTCCGCGGTCAGATCGACCCGGCCGTGATAGCCGCGCGCCAGCTGGTTTCCGGCCAGGTACAGCTCCCCCGGCACGCCGATGGCCACCGGCCGCATACGCGCGTCCAGCACATACACCTGGGAATTCCACTCCGGCTCCCCGATCGGCACGACCGCGGTGTCGTCGGTGGTCACCTCGCGGTAGGTGATCGAGACCGCGGCCTCGGTGGGTCCGTAGAGATTGTGCAATCCGGCGTCGCTCATCGCTTGGAACGCGGCCACCGTCTCCGGTGGCAGCGCTTCGCCGATGACGAAAACGTCACGCAGGGAGTCGAGTTCGCCGGGCAGCGCGTGGGCGGCGAAGACGGACAGCATGGCGGGAACGAAGTCGGTGAGTGTGACGCCGTGCTGAGCAATGGTTTCCGCGAGGTAGCGCGGATCGCGGTGGCCGTCCGGTGTGGCGAGTAGCAATGTGGCGCCGGCGCGCAGCGGGAGGAAGTATCCCCAGAGGGATACGTCGAAGGTGGTCGCGGTCTTCTGCAAGTAGATATCGCCGGTACGCGGGCGATATTCGGCGTGCATCCAGGCCAGTTGGTTGGCGATGGCACGATGGCTGACCGACACTCCCTTGGGCTTGCCGGTCGAGCCGGACGTGAAGATCACGTACGCGGGGTGTTCCGGGTGCAGCGGGGCGCGCCGCTCACGCTCGCTGATCTTGGCGGCGGAGTACGCCGACAGGTCCAGTTCATCTACGTGCCGCACGGTCACGTCAGCGGGAACCGTCGCAGGGAGCACGAATCCGGCGAGACGCGTGGTCAGTACGGAGTGCGGCCGGGCCGTATCGAGAATGTGCCCGATCCGCTCGTCCGGATGCGCGGGATCCACCGGGACATACGCCCCGCCGGCCCGCGCGACCGCGTACATGGCGACGACCAGCTCGATCGAGCGCGGCATCGCCAGCACCACCAGCGATTCCGGACCGACGCCGGATTCGATGAGCATCCTGGCCATACGGTTGGCTTGATCGGACAGCTCGGTATAGGTCATCTGCAACGAATCCGTCTGCACAGCAACGGCATTCGGCGTACGCCTGACCTGATTGTCGAAGCCCTCGTGCAGGAAGCGGTCGGGAACCTTGTGACCGCTGGCATTCCAACTCGCGGTGACATAGTCGAATTCGCCCGCATCGAGCAGGGCGATGTCGCCGACGGGTGTCTGCGGTTCGGCCACCGCCGTGCGTAACAACCGGACCAGCTTGGCCGCGAACTCCCGCACCGTCGGTGCGTCGAACAGATCTGTCGCATAGGTGAATTCGGCGCGGTACTCCGCATCGGCGTCCGAGATCGTCAGTTGCAGGTCGAATTTGGCGAAGCCGGGATCGAAGTCGACCGGATCGGTGACCAGGTCCGGCAGATCCGGAGTGACCGGTCCCAGGTTCTGCATGAACAGCGCCACCTGGAACAGCGGATGCCTGGCTTGGGATCGGGCCGGATTCAGCACCTCGACCAGGCGCTCGAACGGAATGCCGGCGTGGGCGAACGCGCGCAGGTCTCGGTCGCGGGCCTGCCCGACCAGCTCGGCGAAGGTCGCCGCGCCGCTGATCTCGGTGCGCAGCACGAGGGTGTTGACGAACATCCCGACCAGGTCGTCCAGCGCGGCATCGCCGCGGCCGGCCACCGGCGTGCCGATCGCGATGTCGGTCGTACCCGACAGCCGGGCCAGCAGTGCGGCCAGCGCGGCGTGCAGGACCATGAACGGCGTCGCCTGGCAGCGGGCAGCGACCTCCTCGATCGCCGCGCGCAGCTCCGCGTCGAGGCGGAATTCCTGGGTCGCGCCGCGATAGGACGCCCGCGCGGGCCGCGGCCGGTCGGCGGGCAGATCCAGCTGCGCGGGAAGGTCTGCCAGTTCGGTCCGCCAGAACGCCAGCTGGCGGGCCGCCGCCGAATCCGGGTCGGCCTCGTCGCCCAGCACCTGCTGCTGCCAGAGCGCGTAGTCCGCGTACTGCACCGCGAGCGGGGCCCAGCCGGGGGCACGTCCGGCGCGGCGTGCGGCATACGCGGTGCCGAGGTCGCGCACCAGCGGGCCCAGCGAGACGCCGTCGGCGGCGATGTGATGCACGACCAGCACCAGCGTGTGATCGGCCGGCCCGCAACGCAGCAGGCGTACCCGAACCGGGATCTCTTCGGCGACGTCGAAGCCCTGGGACGCGACCACCAGGATCGCGTCCGCCAGCTTGTGCTCCGGCACTTCGGACGGTGTCAGGTCGAACACCGCGTGCACCCGGCGGATCAGCTGCGCGGGCCCGGCCACCGTGTGCGGATAGACGGTGCGCAGGACTTCGTGTCGCGCAACCAGATCGGTGATCGCCGCGGAGAGCGCGGCCACGTCGAGCTCGCCGCGCAGCCGCAACGCCACCGGAATGTTGTCCACCGCAGCGGTATCGAATGCGCGGGCGGATTCCGTGTCGGTGCCGAATCTATTCAGGAACCACATGCGCCGCTGCGGTGGCGACAGCGGAATGTGCTCCGGCCGTTCCCCCGCCACCAGCGGTGGGCGATCGACGCCGTGCTGGGCCGCGGCCGCGATCGCGGCCGCGGTCGGTCGATCGAAGAAGTCCCGCACGTCGATGGTTACCCCGAGCGCGGTCGAGATGCGAGCGATGGCGCGCGTCGCGATGAGCGAATTCCCGCCCAGCGCAAAGAAATCGTCGTCGGCGCCGATCCGGTCGAGGCCGAGCAGGCCGGCGAAGATCCCGGCCACCTGAACCTCGGCGGCCGTCTCCGGTGCACGATAAGTGGCCGCAGCAGAGCCGAATTCGGGTTCCGGCAGGGCGCGGCGGTCCAGTTTGCCGTTGACGTTCAACGGCATCGCGTCCAGCACGGTGACCAGCGACGGCACCATGTACTCCGGCAGTTCCCGCCGCACGGAGGTCAGCACCGCAACCGGATCGATGACTCCACTGCCCACCACGTAGCCGACCAGATGATCGCTGTTGTGCTGCCGGTACAGTACGACCGCAGCCTGCGTGACCCGTGGATGCCGCAGCAGTGCCGCCTCGACTTCACCCAGTTCGATCCGCAGGCCGTGCAGCTTCACCTGGAAGTCGGTGCGGCCCAGGTATTCCAGTTCATCCGGTCCGCCGTCGCGACCGGCCACCCAGCGCACCAGGTCGCCGGTCCGGTACAGCCGCTCCCCCACCGGTCCCTCCGGGCTGGCGACGAACCGCTCGGCCGTGATGCCGGGCCGCGCCACATAGCCGCGGGCGAGCTGCACACCTGCGAGGTAGAGCTCACCGACCACGCCGGTGGGCACCGGGCGCAGATTGTCGTCGAGCACCAGCAGGTCGGTGTCGTCCGCGGGTGTCCCGATCGGCACGCTGGTCACGTCGGCACCGGTGACCTCGTGCGCGGTTACGTCGACCGCGGCCTCGGTGGGGCCGTACAGGTTGTGCAGCGTGGCGCCACTGATATCGCGGAACGCGGCGGCGGTCGCCGCCGGAAGGGCCTCGCCGGAGGCGAAGACCAGGCGCAGCGAATCCACTGCCGTTTCCGCCGCCGGCTCATCGGCGAACACCGCCAGCATCGACGGCACGAAATGAGCGACGGTGACCCGGCTTTCGGCGATGATCCGGGCGAGGTACGCGGGGCTGCGATGCTCGTCCGGAGCGGCGATGACCAGCCGCGCGCCGATCTGCAACGGCCAGAAGAACTCCCACACCGAGACATCGAAGGTGAACGGCGTCTTCTGCAAGACGACGTCGTCCGCTCGCAGCAGGTACCGACGCTGCCGCCAGCGCAGGTTGGCCAGGATCGACCGATGCGACACGGCGACCCCCTTGGGGCGGCCGGTCGAACCGGAGGTGAAGATGACGTACGCGGTGTTGTCCGCGCTCAGTCGCACGGATTCGTCAGCCGCTGATTGGTCTGAGCTGCTGTCGAATTCGTCGATGTCGAGAGTCGCAACCTCGCCCAACTCCGGATGATCGCGGGTCGTGGTCAGTACCAGGACCGGGCGCGCGACCTCGAGCACATACGCGATCCGCTCCACGGGATGGTCGGGATCGATCGGCACATATGCACCGCCCGCTTTCAGAATCGCGTACATGCCGATCAGCAGGTCGAACGAGCGGCGAACAGCCAATCCCACCAATGCCTCCGGGCCGACGCCCTGCGAGATCAGCCGGTGGGCCAGCGCATTCACCCTGCCGTCGAACTCGGCGTAAGTGAGCGTCGCGCCGGCGTATTCGAGCGCCACCGCGTCCGGAGTGCTGCGCACCTGCCGCTCGAATTCGCTGACCAGCGTCTCGACCGGCGGCGGCTCGACGGACAGCACGCTCCGGGCCGCGGCCAGCGCATCGTCCAGCAGCTCGGTCAGCACCGTGCCCAATGCTCCGTCGGCTGATTCCAGCAGCGCGGGCAGCTGACTCGACACCACGACCGGCACCAGTGCCGCCGCGCCCAGGCTGTCGCCCATCGCTTCGGCCAGCAGCGCCAATTCGTTGGCGAGCACCTCGTACGTGACGGTCAGGTTGTTGTGGCGCAACGCGACCCGGTCCGGCTCGAGCCCGGCGACGGTCTCGATCAACCCGGGCAGGTCGTCGACTCCGTACGCACGGCGCAGCGCGGCATGCCCACCGAGCGCTGATCTGGTGCCGAGTCCGTCGGGTGTAACCGAATCTGTGTGGGACATCAGCTGTTTCCTTCCGAATCGACTACCGACGCCGAGTCGGCGAGCACCGCACGCACCTCGGCCAGCAGGGTCCGCAGCAAGGCCGCGAGACCGCCGCCACCGAGGGCGGCGAGGATGCCGGGCACCAGCCCGGCGAGTGAAATGTTGATCAGGGCTTCGGGTTTCGCGGCGGCACCCATCGCCTTCGCGGCGGTCGTCAGTTTCGCGTCGAGTTCGCGATAGGAGATCGTCCGGTCGCCGTGGGTGAAAGCGACGGCGTCCGGGTCGACGCGGGCGGCGGCGGAGATGAGCGCGGGCAGATCTGCCGGCGTGGGCTGGGGTTGTCGTTGCGCCGCAGCGCGGATGTCGATTGCGCGGATCGCGATCGCGGGGTCGGTGGCGACTGCGGTCAGCACCTGCGTCAGCCGCGTGGCGAAGGAGCGAACCGTCGCGGCGTCGAAAATGTCTGTCGCGTAACCGAATCGCATGCTCAGGCCAGCTCGAGCACCATCGGCGTCGAACAATTCGACGGCGGTGAGCTGAAGGTCGAACTTCGCTTCATCGAGGCCGAGATCGAGAGCCTCGACGTCCAGGCCCGGTAGCGCGACGGCGCCGGTCGGCAGGTTCTGGAAGGTGAACAGCACCTGGAACAGCGGCGGGTAGGCGCTGGACCGCGGGCGGCCGATCGCCTCGACCACCTGCTCGAACGGGACGTCCGCGTGCGACAGCGCCGCCAGGTCCCGCTCGCGTGCTTGGCGCAGCAGGTCGCGGAAGCTCGTGCGCGGGTCTACCTCCGTGCGCAGCACCACCGTGTTGACGAACATCCCGATCAGGTCGTCCAGTTCACGAGCGCCGCGCCCGGCGACGGGAGCGCCGACGGTGATGTCGGTGGTTCCGGCGAGTTTGGCGAGGAGTACCGCGAACGCGGCGTGGACCACGGTGAACAGCGTCGTGTCGTGGTCCCGCGCGAGTTCGTCCAGCCTGCCGGTGAGTTCGGTATCGACGTCGAATTCGATGGTCGCGCCGTGCATGTCGCGGCGGGCTGGTCGGGGCCGGTCGGTGGGCAACGCGAGCAGTTCGGGCGCTCCGGCCAATTCGCGTTTCCAGTAAGCGAGTTGGCGGGCGGCGAGGCTGTTCGGATCGTGTTCGGAGCCGAGGAGTTCGTGCTGCCAGCTGCTGTAGTCCGCGTATTGGATGTCCAGCGGTGCCCAGTCGGGTGTTCGGCCGGCCGAACGGGCGACGTAGGCACGCATCAGGTCCCGGGTCATCGGCGCGACGGAGTAGCCGTCGGCGCTGATGTGGTGCAGTACGACGACGAGCACATGCTCATCGGCGGCCACCGCGAAGAGTGCCGCACGAACCGGTGGCGCCTTCGTGATATCGAAAGCGATGGAGACGAATTCGGCGATACGTTCTGCGATGTCCGCCTGCGCTACCGGTACCGGGGTGAGGTCGAAAGCCAGATCGGTGACCGGGAGCACCTCCTGCACCGGTCCGTCGCCCGTGTCCGGATACCGGGTACGCAGGGCATCATGCCGATCGAGGATGTCTTCGAGCGCCGCTCTCAGTGCGGCCAGGTTCAATTCGCCGGTGAGGCGCAGTGCCGTCGGGATGTTGTAGGCGGCGGAATCCGGTGCCAGCCGGTTGACCACCCACATCCGTTGCTGTGCGGGCGACAACGCCGCCGGCGCCGGGTCGTTCCGCCGCACCAGTGCGGGTCGCGCATCGCTGTCGTCGAGAGTCGCGAGGTGCTCGGCCAGCCCACCGACCGTCGGTTCCTCGAATACCGCGGACACCGGCACGTGCATGCCCAGTGCGGCGCTCAATCTGGCGGCCAACCGAGTCGCCATCAGCGAGTTGCCGCCCATGGCGAAGAAGTGGCCGTCGAGTCCTGCTGTGCCGGTGCCGATCACGTCGCCGAAGGTGGCCGCGACGACCTTCTCCAACTCGGTGCTCGGAGCCCGGAAGGCGGCCTCGGCGAATACCGGTTCGGGCAGCCGGGCTCGGTCGACCTTGCCATTGACGTTGAGCGGCAGCGTTTCCAGCACCACGACCGCGGCGGGAACCATGTAGGTCGGCAGCTCACCCGCGAGCGCGTCCCGCAGGATCGCCGGCAGCTCGGCCCGATTCCGCGAATCCTGCGCCGACACAGCGGCATAGGCGATCAGGCGTGCGCCGGCCCGTTCATCCGCTCGCGCCACCGCGACCGCGGCATGCACTCCGGGCTGCCGCCGCAGCGCGGTCTCCACCTCGCCTGGTTCGATCCGGAATCCACCGATCTGCACCTGGAAGTCCGCGCGCTCCAGGTATTCGAGGGTGCCGTCGGAACGCCAGCGCACGATGTCGCCGGTCCGGTACATCCGGCCGCCGGCATACGGATCGGCAACGAACCGGTCCGCGGTCAGTCCAGGTCGGCTCTGGTAACCGCGAGCCAATTGAGCTCCAGCCAAATACAACTCACCGGGAACGCCGACCGGTACCGGCCGCAGTCGCGCGTCGAGCACGTAGACCCGGCTATTCCAGGCTGGTGAGCCGATCGGGACCGTGTGCGCTGGATCGGCATCCACTTCGTATGCCGTGATCGACACAGCGGCTTCGGTGGGACCGTAGAGATTGAACAGCCGCGCCGACGTGCGACGCCGGAACTCGAGCGCGGTCGCGGGCGGTAAGGCCTCGCCGATGGCGAGTACCTGGCGGAGAGAGGCGGGCAGCTCGGATGCCGTCGAGAGGAGCATGCCGATCAGCGACGGCACCGCGTGCAGAATCGTGACGCCGTGCCGGTCGATGAGGTCGCGTAGTCGATCCGGATCTCGTTCCGTGCCTGGCTCGGTGACGACCAGGCGACCGCCGGTCACCAGTGGAGACCAGAACTCCCAGACCGACAGGTCGAAGGTGGCCGGAGTCTTGAGCAGGACACGGTCGGCCGGGCCCTGCGCGAAATTGGTCCGCAGCCAAGCGAGTTGGTTCACGATCGCCGAGTGCGGGACGGACACGCCCTTCGGTCGACCGGTCGAGCCGGACGTGAAGATCAGGTAGGCCGCATGATCGGGGCGCAGTGGGCGGATGCGGGCCGCATCGTCGAGTGCTGTCGCCGGGATGCCGGTGCGGTCTACGCGGTCGACTTCCAAGGTAGGAATGCATGTTTCGATCGGCAGGCCGTCCCGTGCGGTGGTCAGGATCGCCACCGGGGCGGCGGTATCTACGATGTAGACAATGCGATCCACGGGGTGGTCGGGGTCGATCGGAACGTAGGCGCCGCCGGCGCGGATCACGGCATACATGGCGACGACCAGGTCGATCGAGCGTCGCATCGCAAGCACCGTCGTCGTCTCCGGACCGACGCCGATCGTGATCAGCCTGCGCGCCAGACGATTCACTCGTGCGTCGAAGTGCGCGTAGGTCAGCTCATATCCCGTTGCCGCGTCGATCAGCGCCACCGCCTGCGGCGTCCGTGCGACCTGCGCGTCGATCAGGTCCGCCAGCGTCACCGACTCGACCGGAGCCGCGGTGTCGTTCCACCGGTGCAGTACCTGGTTCCGGGCAGCACCGAGCACATCGATGTCGCCGACGACGACGTCGGGTTGGGCCGCCACGGATTCGAGCAGGCGACACAGCTGGGCGACGATCCGCTCGGCGGTCTCGGCCTCGAACAGGTCGGTCGCATAGCCCAAGGTGAGATCGACGCCTTCGGGCATCCCGTCCGCGCTGTAGTGATCGACGGCGAACAGATGGAGGTCGAATTGTGCTACCTCGCTGTCGAATTCGATCTCCCGCACGTCGAGGCCGGGAAGCTCGAAGGTGCCGCGCTCGTGATTCTGGAACGAGTAGCCGACCTGGAACAGCGGATGCCGCGCTGTCGACCGGGTCGGGTTGAGCACCTCGACCAGTCGCTCGAACGGCACGTCCGCGTGTGAGAACGCCGCGACATCCACCGCGCGCACGCGCTGCAGCAGGGCGTCGAACGGCTCATCGGCCGCGACGTGGGCGCGCAATACCAAGGTGTTGACGAACATTCCGATGACGTCGTCGAGTTCGGCCATGCCGCGACCCGCGATCGGCGTGCCGACGGCGATATCCCCGCTGCCGGACAATCGCGCGAGCAGGGCCGCGAAGGCGGCGTGCACCACCATGAACAGCGTCGCGCCGTGTTTGCGGCCGAGTGCGACGAGATCGGTGTGCAGCTGTGCGTCCACCGCGAAGCGGACTTTCTTGCCGCGCAGGCTTTGCCGTGCGGGACGGGGATGGTCCGTCGGCAGCGTCAGCTGATCGGGCAGTCCGGCCAGCGTCGCCGACCAGAACTGGAGCTGTTGCGCACCAAACGATTCGGCATCGTCTTCGGCACCGAGCAGCGCGTGTTGCCACAGCGCGTAGTCCGCGTACTGCACGGCGGTCGGCGGCCAACCAGGAGCGCACTCATCCAGCCGTGCGGTGTACGCGACCATCAGATCGCGCACGAACGGCACGACCGATGATCCGTCCGCGGCGATGTGGTGCAGGACCGCAGCCAGGACGAACTCGCCTCGGCGCGCTCCGTCATCGCCGCGAACAGAGTCGCTCAGGTGGAACAGGCGCATGCGTACGGGCACTTCGGTAGTCACGTCGAAGGTGAAGCCGGCGAGCTCGCGGATGCGGTGTGGCAGCTCGGATTCGGTCACAGCGACGGGCCACAGCGATGGAACTGCCTGGGCGGCTCCGAGAATCAGCTGCACCGGCACGCCGTCCCGCTCCGGATACCGGGTGCGCAGCGATTCGTGCCTGCCGATCACGTCACCGACGGCCGCCTGCAACGCCGCGACATCCAGCTGACCGGACAGTCGAAGGGCCAGTGGGATGTTGTAGGCGACGGAGTTTCGATCGAATCGGTTCAGGAACCACATCCGCTGCTGCGCGGGCGAGAGCGGAATCCTCTCCGGGCGTGCGCCTCCCACCAGTGCAGGCCGGGCGGTACCTGCCGTGGCGGTGCTCACGAGGGCGGCGAGATCGGCGACCCGTGGCGCTTCGAACAGGGCGCGAACGCCGATCGTTCGATCCAGCGCGGCACCGATGCGCGCGACCGCTTTGGCCGCCAGCAGCGAGCTGCCGCCGAGGGCGAAGAAGTCGTCGTCCGCGCCCACCGTCGCGTCCGAACCCAGCACCTCGGCGAAGACCGCAGCCACAATTTGCTCGGCCATCGTGGCCGGACGGCGATAACCGGTCGACTCGAACACCGGCGCGGGCAGGGCCGCGCGATCGAGTTTTCCGTTCACCGTCAGGGGGATTCGGGGCACCGAGACGATCGCGGCAGGCACCATATGTTCCGGCAGCCGATGTCCGAGGGCCTGGCGCAATCCCGCGACATCGAGATCGTCTTCGGCCACCGTGTAGGCGACGATGCGTGGCTCGTCGATCAGATCGGCGCGGACCACCACCGCCACCTCGCGAATGGCGGGATCGTCGAGCAGTGCGGCCTCGATCTCACCGAGTTCGATGCGGAAGCCGCGCAGATTCACCTGCTGGTCGGCGCGGCCGAGGTACTCCAGGTCGCCGGCGGCGGTCCAGCGGGCGAGGTCGCCGGATCGATAGGCCGGTGCACCATTGTCGGCATAGGGATCGGCGACGAACCGGCTGGCGGTCAATGCGGGGCGGCCGAGGTAGCCGCGCGCGAGTTGCCCACCGGAGACATAGATCTCGCCGGGTACGCCGACCGGCACCGGCCGCAACCGGTCGTCGAGGACCCGGATCGCCAATCCCGGTATCGCACCGCCGATTACGCTGGCCGACCCGGTGTTCACGTCGATGGGACGGAAGGACACGTGCACCGTGGTCTCGGTGATGCCGTACATGTTCACCAGGCGCGGACCGTCCGGATGACGGTCGAACCATCCGGTCAGGCGCTGCGGTTCCAAGGCCTCGCCACCGAAAATGACGTGCCGCAAAGCGAATTGGGCGGCGTCTGCCGCGGCGAGGTCGGCGGCGATCAACTGGTAGAACGCCGACGGAGTCTGGTTGAGCACCGTGATCCGCTCCGCGATCAGCAGTTCGCGGAACTGCTGCGGCGAGCGGGAGGTGTAGTAGTCGACCACGACCAGGGTGCCGCCGTGCAGCAGCGCACCCCACAGCTCCCAGACCGAGAAATCGAAGGCGTAGGAATGGAACATCGTCCACACATCCGACGGGCCGAAATCGAACTGCCGCTGGGTGTTGTCGAGCAGGCGCAGCACGTTGCGGTGCGGGACGACAACACCTTTGGGCTTTCCGGTCGATCCGGAGGTGTAGATGACGTAGGCGACCTGAGCGGGATGCAGTGGCGCGCGGCGGTCGGCGTCGGTGATGGGTGCGCTGTCCGCGGTTACCGAGTGCGTCGCGTCGATGTCGATCACCGGTCCGCCGAACCAGCCACGCGCCAATTCCGTGGTAGCGCTGGTGATCGCGCAGATCGGACGGGCGTCGTCCAGGATGTACTCGATGCGGTCGGTGGGGTAGTTCGGATCGATCGGCAGATAGCCGGCGCCCGCCTTGACCACGGCGAGCAGCGCGACGACCAATTCCACCGAGCGTGGCAACGCCACCGCCACCAGCGTTTCCGGACCGACGCCGGCGGCGATCAGTCGACGAGCCAGGCGATTGGACCACTCGTCGAGCTCGGCGTAGCTCAGCGTGCGTTCACCGGCGCGAACCGCGTCGGCCACCGGATCCAACGCGGCGACCTGTGCGAACCTGTCCGCGAGAGTGCCGACGGCGGCCGTATCCGCACCGGTGCTCGCCCATTCGTGCAGCGCCCGATGCTGCTCCTCGGCACTGAGCAACTGGATGTCGCCGAGTACCACGGTCGGGTCGGCCGCGATGGCGGCCAGCACCTGGGTGAAGCGGCGGCCGAGGACCGCGATCGTCTCGGGATCGAAAAGGTCGGTGGCATAGGTGATCTCGATGTCCATGCCGTCTGCCCGGCCACCCTGATCGATCGCCTCGACCACCGTGAATTGCAGATCGAATTTGGCTGCGGCAGCGTCGAATTCGCAGGGTTGTGCGCGCAGGCCGGCCAGGTCGAACCGGGGCAGGGTGAAGTTCTGAAAGGTCAGCGCCACTTGGAACAGGGGATGGCGGCTCTGGGCACGCGTCGGGGCGAGCAGTTCGACGAGCCGCTCGAACGGGACATCTACCTGCGACAATGCATCGATGTCCTGGTCGCGGACGGTATCCAGCAGGGTCTCGAACCGGGTCCGGGAGTCGACCTGGGTGCGCAGCACGAGGGTGTTGACGAACATGCCGACGAGTCGATCCAGCGCGGCGACGCCGCGACCGGCCACCGGGGTGCCGATGGCGATGTCCGTGCTGCCGGAGAGCCGGGCGAGCAGCACGGCGAGTGCGGCGTGCACGGTGCTGAACAGGGTGGTCTCGCGTTTGCGGGCCAATTCGCCGAGCTCGCTGTGCAAGTCGGAGTCGATCCGGAGCCGGTGGGTTGCGCCGCGATGCGATGCCACCGCCCGTCGTGGGCGGTCGGCGGGGAGGTCCAGTTGGTCGGGTAGACCGTCGAGGGTGTGTCGCCAGTAGTCGAGTTGGCGGTCCGTGTGCGCGAAATCGGCCTGCCACAGGGAGTAGTCGGCGTATTGCACCGGCAGCGCGTCCCAGGTGGGTGGTATGCCTTCCCGCCTGGCGGCGTAAGCGGTCATCAGATCGCTGGACAAGGGGCCCAGCGAGAAGCCGTCCGCTGAAATGTGGTGCAGCACAATCGCCAGCACGTGGTCGTCGGCAGAGATGGCGAACAGCGCTGCCCGCATCGGCATTTCACGAGTGAGATCGAAGGTGGCCGACGCCAGCTGGCTCAGCCGGCCGGCCAGTGCTTCCTCGGTGATCTGTTCGGCGTGCAGATCCGGAACTGCCTGTGCGACAGGGACGATCACTTGCTCGGGACCGTCTTGGCTGTCCGGGTAGACGGTGCGCAGCGTCTCGTGCCGCTGCACCACATCACTCAGTGCCGCGGTCAACGCGGCGATATCGAGGACACCGGTCAGACGGAGGGCGACGGGAATGTTGTCGACGGCGTCGCCGGGTCCGGTCTGCTCGTCCGCCAGGAATCGGTTGAGGAACCACATGCGCTGCTGGGCGGGTGCGAGCGGGATGCGCTCCGGCCGGGGTCGCGGTTGCAGTGCCGCACGGCCGCCGAAACCACGCTGGGCTTCGGCGTAGTCGGCCAGCGCCGCTACCGTCGGCGCATCGAACAGCGCACGCACGGGTAGGTCCGCGTCCAGAGCGGCACCGAGCCGGGCCACCACCTGGGTGGCGGTCAGCGAGTTGCCGCCGAGGGCGAAGAAGTCGTCGTCCAGGCCGGCGCGCTGCACGCCGAGCAGGTCGGCGTAGATGT
>NZ_VXLC01000044.1 GCF_008704205.1 Nocardia colli
AGGCCGGCGCGCTGCACGCCGAGCAGGTCGGCGTAGATGTTCGCGACGAGGCGCTGCACCGCGGTGACCGGCTCGCGGAACTCGACGGTCTCGAATACTGGTGCCGGCAACGCCTTTCGGTCCAGTTTGCCGGAGGCATTGACCGGCAGGTCGTCGAGCACGACGTAGGCCGTGGGCACCATGTATGCCGGTAGCCGGCCGGCGAGATCCGCTTTCACCGCATCGGGGTCGATGGCAGCACTCGAGCTGGTGACGAGGTACGCGACCAACTGCTCGCCCGCCGCGTTGTCGGCCCGCAGTACGACGACCGCCTGCGCGATCTCGTCCAGCCCGGTGAGGGCGTTCTCGATCTCGCCGAGCTCGATGCGCTGGCCGCGCAGCTTCACCTGGAAGTCGGTGCGGCCCAGGTATTCCAGTTCCCCATCCGGCGTCCATGCGACGAGGTCGCCGGTGCGATACATCCGTGTGCCGGTGGCGAAGGGGTTCGCCACGAAGCGATCGCTGGTGAGGTCCGGTCGTCCGACGTAGCCACGGGCCAACTGGATGCCCGACAGATAGAGCTCGCCCGCGACCCCTACCGGCACCTGGCGCAGGCGTGAATCCAGCACGTGCACCTGGGTGTTGAATACCGGTGCGCCGATCGGCACCGTGTCCGCATCCAGGTCGACGACCTCGTGAAACGTCACGTCGACCGCGGCTTCGGTTGGGCCGTAAAGATTGTGCACCGCGGCACCGGTCAACCCCCGCAACCGATGTGCGGGCCTCGGCGGCAGCGCCTCACCCGAGGTGAATACCAGCCTCAGCGAATCGCATCGAGCCGCAGCCCTATCGGCGACGAACACCGCGAGCATCGACGGCACGAAATGCGTGACGGTCACCCGCTCGCTGCTGATGACTCCCGCGAGATACGCCGGATCACGATGCCCGTCCGGCCTTGCCACGGCTAGACGGGCACCGATCTGTAAGGGCCAGAAGAACTCCCACACCGAC
>NZ_VXLC01000045.1 GCF_008704205.1 Nocardia colli
ACCCTGCCCGATAATCTCCTCGACCTGACTCCGCACCCCCTCGAGCGAAATACCGAGCGACTCCAGCGACTTCGCCGCGACACCCTCACCCTCATGAATCAGCCCCAGCAGGATGTGCTCGGTACCGATGTAGTTGTGGTTGAGCATCCGGGCCTCTTCCTGGGCCAGGACAACGACACGCCTCGCGCGGTCGGTGAACCTCTCGAACATCGCGCGCTCCTCACCACCGCGTAGATAGATACATAAATATACAGTAATCTCCTGCGTCGAAGAAGCAACCCCGGGTTCGTCGCCACCCCGTGTCTCCCTTGAGCTCCCGGTGTCGCTGTTCTACCTTGAGCAGGGGCACGTTCACTATCCGAAACCAAAGGAGATGAACCCGTCATGGGCGAAGTGGATGCCGCGGCGATGGAGCCGATGTGGCCCAACGGGGCCAGCGAGGAGTACATCGCGGCCCGGATCGGACTGGCGAAAGCCGAACGCACGCTGCGCGATCAGATCGAAGAGGTGGCCGCCGCGCGCCGGCGGGTGCCACCCGGGCTCCTCCTCGACGACTACTCCTTCGCCGAGGGCCCCGCCGATCTCGGCCGCCCCGAACCGATCCGGACCACGCGACTGCGAGAACTGTTCGGGGAGCACGACACTCTGGTCGTCTACCACCTGATGTTCCATCCGGACGACGACGAAGCCTGCCCCATGTGCTCGATGTGGGTCGACGGTTTCCAGGGCGTCGCCCACCACCTGGCCCAGCGCACCAGCTTCGCCGTCATCGCCAAGGCTCCCCTGCCGAAACTGCGCGCGTGGGCACTGCGCCGCGGCTGGGACGGCCTGCGCATCCTCTCCAGCCACGACACCACCTTCAACGCCGACCTGAACGCCGAACGCCCCAACGGCGACCAGCGCCCGATGATCAGCGTCTTCACCCCCGAAGGCGACCAGGTCCGACACCACTACACCCTGCCCGCGAACTTCCTCGACGACGCCCAACGCGGCATAGATCAACTGTCCCCCGTCTGGAACATCCTCGACCTACTCCCCACCGGCCGCGGCGACTGGTACGCCGAAAACCACTACGCCGGCCGCGACCGCCGAGCCTGACTGGCACCCGCCCTGAACCTATTGCGGCGCAAGGGGGCTGGGCAAAGAGGTGAACCCGGGTTGCGCCAAGAACGTAGTAAAACGAGAGGGTTCGACCACGGGAGGAACCATGAAACGAATCATCGCGGGCACCGTGTTCGCCGCCGCGATCGCGGCTGGGGTCACGATTGCCGCGGGTCCGGGCACCGCGGACAACGGGGTGATCCATACACAGGCGAAGCCCGCCGGGACGGCGTCGACGCCCGCGGCCGCACCGGATGCGACGGCGATCGAGTACGGGCTGGCGGTGAAGTCCGGCGGCGGCTCAGCGGCTGCTCGGCCCTGAGGTGAGGAGGCGGCTGATCGGTTCGGGCAATTGTTCAGAGCCGCTCGGCGGCCGCGAGCATCATTGCGCGTGAGCGCTCCGGTGTTTCCGCCTGCACGGCAACCTGGTCCATCACATCGCGGTAGACCTCCAGATCGTCGCTGCGATCCAGGTAGAACGCGCTGGTCAGCTGTTCCAGGTAGACGATGTCGGGTAGTTCCTGCTCGGCGAAGCGGAGCAAGGTGAACGAACTGCCCGCGGCCGCGTGGACGCCGGCGGCGAAGGGCAGCACCTGGATCGTCACGCCGGTCTTGTACGACACCTCCACCAGATGCTCGATCTGCTCGCGCAGCACCTTCCGGCCGCCGATCGGCCGGTGCAGCACGGCCTCGTCCAGCACCGCCCACAACCGGGGCCCGTCCGGCAGGTCGAGGACCTGCTGACGCTTCGCGCGCAACTCCACCCGCCGCACCGCCTCGGCGTTCTGCTGGCTGACCTCGATGACCGCGTGCGTGTAGTCCTCGGTTTGCAGCAACCCCGGAACCAGTTGCCCCTCAAAGGTTCTGATCGACTGCGCGGCGCCCTCGAGGCCGAGATAGGTCTCGAACCAGGGTGGCAGCAGGTCGCTGTAGCGGTGCCACCAGCCGGGCTCATTGGCCTTGCGCGCCAGGTCCAGGAACATCTCGCGCTCGTCCGGATCGGTGACGCCGTAGAGGGTCAGCAGATCCCGGATGTCGCGCTCTTTGTAGCCGGTGCGCCCGAGTTCGAGCCGGCTGATCTTGGCGTGCGAACCACGAATGTGATTGCCGGCCGCGGCGGGCATAATGCCCTTCGCTTCCCGCAGCTTGCGCAGTTGACCACCGATCGCGATCCGCAGCGCGGTCGGACCACGCTCTACGACGCGCGCGTCGATACCGGCGATCCGGACCGGTTCCGCGACCATGACCACTACCCCGCTTCTCGAAGACTCGCAGCGGTATCGCGCCCATTTCCGTCTCGCACCACACCGCGTCCCACAGATGATATCCTGCGCGCCGCAAACCGACCCGCGGTTCGGATCCACGGCGCGTCACCCGCGCCACGGCGGGCCCCTGTCCTTGGTGATCCCCCAGGACTTCGCTATATTCGCAGGTGCAACTGGTTCGCCGGAGGCGGAGTCGAGGAGCCCCTGACCGCACGAAGGCGTCGAACTGGTCTCGTACATCAGTGCGTGGCCGGTGAGAGGGAACCCGGCGAAACTCCGGGACCGCACCCGAACTCGGGTCGGTGCCCAGGAGTCCGAGGACCTGCCGATTGTGCCGGGTACACCGTATCCGGCGGTCGTCGCCTCGTGGATCGGGTGCTACGCCGAGTGGACCCGGGCACGGGATTGATGCTTCGTGGGCTCCTCGGTACCGGTTCGTTTCGGCGGTGGCCACTGGCCGCTGACTTGGAGTTCATCCATGCATTCCATTCCCGGACGTGACCGTTCGAATCACGGGCTCCCTGCTCGAATCACCCCGGCAGTCTCCGGCGTTCCTTCGGTCGTCGAGAGCCTGCGCATCCATTCGGGGCCGCGCGTGCCGTTCTCGGTGGAGTTCAACCCGCCGCGCGATGCCGCCGGCGAAGCGCGGCTGTGGCGCACGGTGCGGCAGTTCGAGCGCATGCATCCGGCGTTCGTCTCGATGACCTACGGCGCGGGTGGTTCGACCAAGGACCGCACCGCCCGGATCACCGGACAGCTGGCCCAGCAGACCACGTTGCTGCCGGTCGCCCATCTGACGGCGGTCGGGCACAGCATCGCCGAGCTACGCGCGCTGGTCGGCTCTTACGCCGACTGCGGCATCCGCAACATGCTCGTGCTGCGCGGGGATCCGCCCGGTGATCCGCTCGGCGAGTGGCAGCGCCACCCCGACGGTGTCGAGTACGCCGAGCAACTGGTGCGAATCGTGCGCGATCTCGGCGACTTCAATGTGGGGGTCGCGTCGTTCCCGCAGGGGCACCATCACTCCCCCGACCTGGACACCGACGCCGCGTTCCTGGCCGCGAAACTCCGTGCCGGAGCGGACTATTCGATCACCCAGATGTTCTTCGAGGTCGATCACTATCTGCGCCTGCGTGATCGGGTCGCGGCCACCGATGCCGAGCAGGGCGCGAAACCGATCATCCCGGAACTGATGCCCATCACCTCCCTGCGCACCATCGCGCGTGCCGAGGAACTCAGCGGCCGCGCCCTGCCCGCGTCGATCATGCGACGGCTGCGCGCCGCGGCGGGTACCGGTCCCGAGGAAAACCGGGCCGCGGTGCGCGCGGCCGGCATCGAGATCGCCACCGAGATGGCCCAGCAGCTCATCGACGAGGGCGCGCCCTGCCTGCATTTCATCACGCTCAACTTCGCCAAGGCGACCAACGAGGTCCTGACCAACCTCGGCTACGAAGTCACCGCCGCGCCGCTCAGCGCCTGACGCGGCACTCGGTCGGGGTTGCTCGATCGAGTCACCGCTGACGTTCGATCCCCGCGCGGGCTACCGTGCTCGCGCGGGGATCGACCGGTGTCGTCGCCCGTGTTCAGATGGCCAGCAGCAGCTTGCCGGTGTTCGCACCGGTGAACAGCATCTCGAGCGTCGTGCCGAACTGATCGACGCCGCCCGCGACGACATGCTCGCGGGGCTTGATCTTGCCCTCGGCCAGCCACTTCGAGATCTGCGCGACGGCCTCCCCGTAGCGGTCCGCGTAGTCGAACACGACGAACCCCGTCATGGACGCCCGGAAGACCAGCAACGACATGTACCGGGACGGGCCGGGCGGCGGCTTCTCGGCGTTGTAGGACGCGATCGCCCCGCTGATGACGACCCGGGCGCCCCTGCGCAAGTTGGCCAGCGCGGCATCGAGGATCTCCCCGCCGACGTTGTCGAAGAACACGTCGACGCCGCCGGGCGCGAGTTCGCGCAGCCGCCGCAGCACATTCTCGCTGCGGTAGTCGATCGCCAGGTCGAAACCGAATTCCTCGGTGAGCATGCGGCACTTCTCCGGACCACCCGCGATACCGATGACCGTGGCGCCCAACGCTTTTGCGATCTGCCCGGCGACACTGCCCACCGCACCGGCGGCCGCGGAGATCAGCACGGTCTCGCCCGCCTGCACCTTTCCGACATCGATCAGCCCGAAATAGGCTGTCATGCCGGTGATTCCGAGCGCGCCGAGCCACGTTGCCGCCGG
Organism: Nocardia colli; assembly: GCF_008704205.1. GTDB lineage: Bacteria > Actinomycetota > Actinomycetes > Mycobacteriales > Mycobacteriaceae > Nocardia > Nocardia colli. Next base: position 4,601 of record NZ_VXLC01000045.1, read on the forward strand.
GGCGACCGCCAGATCGATCCGCTCTACGCCGCTGCCATCGCTGATCGCGTACTCGGTGACGCCGAACGTCCCGCTGACCGTCTCGCCCACCGAGAAACCGGAATGGGTGGACTCGACCACCGTGCCGACATCCAGCGACCGCATGACCTCACCGATCCCGACCGGCGGAAGATACGACCGGACGTCGTTGAGCCATCCGCGCATCGCCGGGTCGATCGAGATCAGATCCACCTTCACCAGAATCTCACCCGCCCCCACCGCAGGCAGCTCCTCGGTCACCACATTCCACGTGTCCGCATCGGGCCGCCCCTGCGGACGCTTGGCCAGCCGCACCTGTCGGGTCGTCGTCACACACGCTCCTTCGCCGAACGGAAATGCTGCCCACTGTAGTGGCGAACCCGAGCCCGGCGGGCAGTCTCGCTGCGAGAACGATGGGCAGCAGATCGACCGGAGCGAACCGATTACGAAGGTGCCTGTGCCCCGACGAACTCCGCTGCCTCCTCCTCGGACTGCGCGGCCGGCGCCGAACCCCACATGTGCTTGCCGTTGGGTTCCTGCAGGAAGTAGACCGACACAGCGCCCACGACGCCCGCGATGATCAGATAGTAAGCGGGCCAGTTCAAATCGCCGGTCACGCCGACGAGCGCGCCGACCACCACCGAGGTGGTGCCCGCGAACAGCGACACCGCGACGTTGAACGCTACCGACAGCCCCGCCCCGCGCACCTTCGTCGGGAACAGCGAGGGCAGGGTGGACGGCATCGTCGCGCTGAAACAGATCAGCGTCAGCCCCATCATCAGCAGGCCCACGAAGACGGTGAACGCATTGTCCGTGCGGACCAGCAGCACCATCGGGAACGCCAGCACGATCAGCCCCGCGATCCCGGTCCAGATGATCGGTTTGCGGCCGACCCGATCGGAGATCAGGCCGATCACCGGAATGGTCAGCAGCGCGACGACCATCACCCCGATCTGCAACCACTGCGAGGTCGACGAGGACACCCCGCCGCCGGTCGCGTCCGGCACCGTCGAGGTGACGTAGGTCGGCATGTAGGAGGTCAGCATGTAGTTGGGGACGTTCCAGACGACGACCAGACCCATGCAGACCAGGACGTAGGGCCACAGCTTCGCCAGGATCTTGGCCTCGTCGCCGGTCTTGTTCGACTTCTCGCGCTCCTCGGATTCCTTTTCCAGCGCGGCGAAGGCCGGGGTGTCGGCCAGGCGCATGCGCAGATAGACGCCGACGATGCCGAGCGGCAGCGCGACGAAGAACGGCAATCGCCAGCCCCACGCCAGCAACTGCTCGTGCGTCAGGGTGGCGTCGGCGAGCGTGACGACCAGTGCGCCGAGCAGATATCCGGTGAAGGTGCCGAATTCCAGCCAGCTGCCGAGGAACCCGCGCCGCCGGTCCGGCGCGTACTCGGCGATGAAGGTCATCGCGTTGCCGTATTCGCCGCCGGTGGAGAAGCCCTGCAGCAACCGCGCGCACAGCAGCAGCATCGGCGCCCAGATGCCGATCGAGTTCTGGTCCGGGATGCAGCCGATGGCGAAGGTGCCGAGTGCCATCAGGATCATCGTGGTGGCCAGCACCTGGTTGCGGCCGATCCGGTCGGCCAGCGGCCCGAAGAACATCCCGCCGAACGGGCGGACCAGGAACGCCACCGCGAACAGGCCGAAGGTGGCGATCGTGCCCGCGGTGTCGCCCAGATGCGAGAAGAACACTTCCTTGATAGTCGGCTCGAAATAGGCGTAGACGCCGAAGTCGTACCACTCGGTGATGTTGCCGATGCTCGCCGCGCCGATCGCCCGGCGGATGATCGGCGGATCGGTGACGACGATGTCGTCGAGCGACCAACGCCTCGGACGTTCGCGCGGACTCAGCACGGCCATTACCTCAGGCTAAGGCGACGACGGACCGATCCACGGCCGACGCTCCGGCTCGCGCCCGGCTCATCCGGTAGCGCGCAGCCAGTCTTCGAAGGTCATCATCCCGGGATGGAGCGCACGCAGGTGCGCGAGGTCGCGGTCGAGGGCGAGGACGTCGCGGGCCTGGAAGAAGCGGAACATCGCCGCGTAATCGTGGCCGACGCCCGGCATCGATGAGCGCAGCGTGTCCGGCGGCATCGGGTCGTACCGGCACGGCGTCCCGCTGACTCGTTCGACCGCGGCGGCTATCTCGTCACCGGTCAGGCTGTCCGCCGTGACGGCGAGGTCGCGGGCGCCCCAGCTCTGCCAGTTCCGGAACAGGAAATCGGCGAACCACGCGATATCGTCCAGGCCGATCAGCGGATACCGCCCGGTTCCCAACGGGAAGGCGAACAACAGCCCGGACCGTCCGTCGGGGAGCGGGCCGCGCTGCGGTGCGAGCCGTTCCCGCAGGTTCTCGAAGTAGGGCGAGGTGGTCAGGATCGACACGTGCTCGGTGTACCAGCCGTTGTCGACCTCACGCATCATCTCGTCGGAGCGGAGCAGGTTGATGTGTGCCGCGACCGCCGCCTTGGCGTCGAAATGCGGTACGGGTATCGATCCACCGGTCAGGGTCACGGCGCTGTCGAGCGAGGACCAGACGAATCGTTCGACCCGCGCCGATCGCGCGGCCTCCAGCACGGCGACCCCTCGCCGATATTCACCGAGAACGCTTGCACCGGACCAGAAGTCGGTATTACAGAAGACCTGTTCCATACCGGAAACAGCCGCACGGACGCTCTCCGGATCGTCCAGATCACCCTGGACGATACGGACCCGACCATGCGCGAGCAGCCCGGCGGCCTTGTCCGAGTGGGCATTTCGGGTGAGTACGGCAACGGTGTCGCCGGGCGAGCGGAGCAGTCGGTGGACAACCGCGCCGCCCATCGCACCCGTGCCTCCGATGACCAGCGTCTCAACCATGTTCGATCCAGCTCCCTTGTGCATTCTGTTGGGTAAGAACATGTTCGGCAATGTGCCGGTGCGTGGCGATCCACACCTGTTCGCGCACGGTCCCGAGCCGCTCGAGGATCCGGTCGACCATGCCGGACAGCAGCGGCCGCGCGCCGACGTGGGCGTGCACGGTCAGGTTGTAGATTCCCGGGCCCGGGGCGTCGAGCACGTCCGCCAGCAGGCCGGTGTGGCTGTCGAGGTAGGCCCGGGGCCCGGCGCCGCCGCGGATGTCGGACAGCTCGCTGTGCATGAGTGCGACGAGCGGGCCATGCCGGGTCGTCATCACCCGGGGTAGTTCGTAGTCGTTGTAATCACCGGACCACAGGTATCCGGCTTCGGCGAGTAGCTCGGGGGTGTGCTCCGTGCCGGAGGCCCGGGGACTCATCCAGCCGATCGGGCGCACTCCGGTGAGATCCTCGAGGATCGCGGTGCAGCGGTGGATGTTCTCGCGTTCGGCGCGCACGTCGAGCAGGGCGGGGATGACATCCTGTGCGTAGGAGTGCGCGGCGATCTCGTGCCCGGCATCCTGCACGGCCCGTACCGCCTGTGGAAAGCGTTCGGCGACAAGGCCGTTGATACCGAAGGTGGCGGGCATGCGATGAGCTCGCAGAATGTCGAGCAACCGCCACACCCCGGTGGTGGCGCCGTATTCGGACCAGGAGACGCTGTGCGTATCGTGCACTCCCGGCAGTGGCCACGCCGTAGCCATCGGGGCATAGACCGGCCAGTGGCCCGGCGACCACAACTCCAGGGCCACGGTGATCATGACCGCCGCCTTCTTGCCGTCCGGCCACCGCATCGGCGGCTCGAACGCCGCCCTACTCATCGACCGTCCCGGTGTGCGCATCGGCCGCGATGTCGCGCCGGGCCCGAACGAATGCCGCTACGCAGCAGGCGATCTCGCCGTCCGTGTGCGCGGCCGAGAGCTGGATGCGAATGCGCGCCGCGCCCGGGGGCACGACCGGGTGGGTGAAGGCGACCGCATGGATGCCGTGCCCGAACAAGGCCGCCGACATCCGGTCGGCGACAGCGGCATCACCGAACATAACCGGGATGATCGGGTGATCGCCGGGCAGCACGTCGAAACCGGCCTCGATCATCGAGCGACGGAACGATTTCGCGTTCTCGCGTAGCCGTTGCCGTTCGACCGCACCGGCTTTCACCACGTCGAGCGCGGCGAGCGACCCGGCGACAACGACCGGCGGCACCGCGTTCGAGAACACATACGGGCGCGAACGACGACGGAGCACCTCGACGATTTCCGTTCGGCCACTGACGAATCCCCCGGACGCGCCGCCCAGCGCCTTGCCGAGCGTTCCGGTGATGATGTCGACTCGGTTCCGCATCCCGGCCGCCTCGGTGGTACCGGCGCCCGTCGCGCCCAGGACGCCCACCCCGTGGGAGTCGTCGACCATGACCATCGCGGCATAGCGGTCGGCGAGATCGCAGATCGCGGCCAGCGGCGCCTGGGCGCCGTCCATGGAGAACACACCGTCGGTCACGACGAGGCGACGGCGGAACCGGGCGGCTCGGCGCAGCTGAACCTCGAGATCATCGATATCCCTTGTGCGATAACGATATCGAACCGCCTTACTGAGGCGGATGCCATCGATGATGGACGCGTGATTCAGTTCATCGCTGATCACCGCGTCCCGCTCGTCGAGCAGCGCCGCGAAAATCCCGCCGTTGGCGTCGAAACACGAACTCTGCAACAGGGTCGCCTCGGTGCGCAGCAGCTCGGAGATCGCGCGTTCGAGGGCGAGGTGCGGCGGCTGGGTCCCGCAGATGAAACGCACGCTGGCCATGCCGAATCCGTACGTGTCCAGCGCCGACTTCGCCGCGGCGACTACGCGCGGATGGTTGGCCAGCCCGAGATAGTCGTTGGCGCAGAAGTTCAGCAGCTCGTGCCCGTCGACCGAAATCCGGGTCGACTGCGGCGTTTCGATCGGCCGTTCGCTCGGACCGCGAGCGATATCGTCTAGTACGGCGCGAAAGTCGTTGCGGGTTGTGAACACTCGGTGCGCTCCTCACGGGATGACAGCGCCTGCTCGGCGGCTGTCTTCAGCGTGTGACCGGGACGGGCGGGCGTCCAATGCCCAGTCCGGAACCGGACATGCCCGCGAGGCATCGTCCGACGTCAGCGCGCAGACGGGCGTGCGCCGGCCAGAAATAGCCGAGGGCGGGGGCGTGGCTACGGTGGGGAGATGACCGAAGTCGTGCCGCTGGATCTGGACCTCCGGGTGGTCCGCTATTTCCTGGCTGTCGCGGACCAGGCGAATTTCAGCCGGGCCGCGGCCGCGCTGCGGGTGGGGCAGCCGTCGCTCAGCCGTCAGATCCGCGGCCTCGAACAGCAATTGGGGGTGCGGCTGTTCCACCGGACACCACAGGGCGCGCAGCTGACCGAGGCCGGGCACGCTTTCGCGCCCAAGGCCAGGATATTGCTGCGTGCCGCAGGCGACGCCGCGGCCGCGGCGCGGGCGACCGCCGAGCCCGGCAGCATTTCGATCGGATACACCCCGGGTCTGGTGATCACCGCGGCGACCAGGGAGCTACGCCGTCGGCATCCGGAGGTCACCGTACGGACAACGTATCTCGGGTGGCGCCGTCCCGCCGAGGCCTTACTCGACCGCCAGGTCGACGCCGTCGTCACCCGCGCGCCATTTCCGGCCGATCGGCTGCGCATCACTCACCTTTACGACGAACCGCGCGTCCTCGTCGTCCCCCTCGACCACCGCTTGGCCGGACAGCCGTTCGCGGTCTTGGCGGACATCGCCGACGAACCCCTGCAATGGGTCCCGGGCCTCGACCCCACCAGCAACGCCTTCTGGCGCTTGGAACCACGACCGGACGGCCGGCCCGCGCCCACCGGCCCCGCGATGAACACCCTCGACGACACCTGGGAATTCGTCGCCGCCGGCGACACGCTCGCCGTCGCCACCCGCGGCCACGTCGACACCACCCGAACAGATCTCGCGCTCATCCCGCTCCGCGGTGTCGCGCCGAGCCGGGTCGTCCTGGCGACCCGCACCGAGGATTCCAGTCTGCTGGACGCGTTCCGGCAGTATGCCCGAGAACAGCTGGTTGCCTGAGGGTCAGTCCGGGCGGATCGTCATATGGGCATGCATCTGCTCGAGGATGCCTTGCAAGCTGCGTCGGCGTGCCGGGCTCAACGCTTCCAGCGCCGCGCGGACGCCGTGCATCTGTTCGCGGACCTGCTGGGCGATCGCGGTGCCCTCGGTCGTGGCGACCACTTTCTTCACCCGGCGATCGGACGGGTCGATGTGCCGCTCGACCAGGCCGCGCTGCTCCAATCGATCGATCAGCAGGGTGATGTTCGATGCGTCACAGGACAGGGCTTCGGCCAGTTCCCGCATCGACCACGGCCCGGCGAGTAGGCAGACGAGCTTGGCTTGGCTGTAGGTCAGGTCCAGGCCCTGGGCCGCGGCGAGGAAGTCCTGCTGATAGACGCGGCAGAACTCCGTGAGGGTCGCCATCACGTCCAGCGCGGTCGGCGATGCGGGTGGTGAGGAGTGCGGCACTCTGCCAAGGTAGGCCGAATACTTGATGAACTCAAGCTTCTCGAGCCCGTGCCGCGCCCTGGAATGCTTGACAGAATCAAGCAGTTGCGGTTGTACTGTCGGTGAGTCGCTTGAGTTGCTCAACTATTTCCACGCTCGAGAACCTGCTCTTCCCCGCAGCCGACCATGGTGCTGTCATCAGCTCGGCGCCGACTTTGGAGACGATATGACTTCGGCAGTAGACACCACCCGGATCCGGCGATTGCTGGATCGGCCGTTCACGGTCGGCGATCTGACCGTTTCGAACCGGATCGCGATGGCGCCGATGACGCGGAACATGTCGCCGGACGGTGTTCCGGGGGCCGACGTCGCCGAGTACTACGCCCGCCGGGCGGCCAACAACGTCGGTCTCATCGTCACCGAGGGCACGTACATCAACCGGGCCGCGGCCGGCGCCTACCCCGATGTGCCGCACTTCTATGGTGAGCAGTCCCTGGCCGGCTGGGCCAACGTGGCCGAGCAGGTGCACCTGGCCGGCGGCCGGATCATTCCGCAGCTGTGGCACACCGGGGTGGCCCGCACGGCGACCGAGCCGCCTGCCGAAAGCCCGTCCGGCGTGGGGCTCGACGGCGGCCCGACCGGCAATGCCATGACCCAGCGCGACATCGACGACACCGTCGCCGCGTTCGCCGATGCCGCGGCGGCAGCGGAGCGCCTCGGCTTCGACGGCGTCGAATTGCATGGCGCGCACGGCTATCTGATCGACAGCTTCCTGTGGAACGGCACCAACCAGCGCACCGACGGCTACGGCGGCGACCCCGCATCCCGGGCCCGGTTCGCCGTGGAGATCGTCGAAGCCGTGCGCGCCGCGGTCTCCCCCGGCTTCCCGCTGTTCTTCCGGCTCTCCCAGTGGAAGTCCGGGAACTACCAGGCGAAGATCGCGGAGAGCGCGGGCGAGCTCGAGCAGATCCTGACCCCGCTGGCCGACGCGGGCGTCGACGCCTTCCATGCCTCGACCCGCCGCTACTGGCTGCCCGAATTCGACGGCAGCGACCTCAATCTCGCCGGCTGGGTCAAGAAACTCAGCGGCAAGGCCACCGTGACCGTCGGCTCGGTCGGGCTGGACCAGGAGTTCGTCGGCGCCGCCGGCTGGCAGAAGCAGGCCGACGTGGCCGGTATCGATCAGTTGCTCGATCGTCTCGAACGCGACGAGTTCGACCTCGTCGCCGTCGGCCGCGCGCTGCTGGCCAATCCCGACTGGGCGAACAAGGCGCTCCAGGGTCGCCTCGACGAGGCGATCGCCTTCGACCGCGGAGTGCTGAAGTCGCTCAACTGAGACTCGGATCTCGGCTCAATCATGTTGCCCGGCAACGTCGCCCAGCAGGAACCGGTCGATCTCGGCCGGAGTCTGCGGGGCGACGTCCGCCGGAGCAAGGGCCAGGATTTCCCGTCGGTAGTTCCGGATCTCGAACCGGCTGCCGGGTTCCGCCGCCGACAACAGCCTGATCCCCCGCTCCAGCATCGATCGCCGGTAGACCTTGAATGTCTTCTCGCGCAGTGACGATCGACCGCCGAGTTCGGCGAAGCCGTTGGCACTGCGCAGATCGAATTTCAGGTCGATCACCGGGTAGGGCTCGCGATCCCAGCTGGTCGAGGGCATCGCGTCCCGCCCCTGCATCCGCGCCTCGACCAGTGTCTCGGTGTCGTCGTCGCAGATCTCGCAGTCGAGAATCGGTACGGCCCCGCCTATTCGGCCGCCGTACCGGTTGCCGCACAGTGACGGGGCCCGGAACAGCACGTGATCGAATCGGCCGATCGGCGCGGGCAACGGCAGCTTGTGGTGGGACCGGCCGTCGAAGGCCAGTTCCATTCGCGGGCAGACGAAGTCGAGGAAGGCGGACACGGTCCGGGAATCGTGACCCGGCTGCTTGACCACGAAATGCAGGGCACGGCGCTCGTCCTCGCTCAGCACGAGATAGTCGTAGAAGGGACCCGGCCCGCCCTGGAAGTCATGGAATTTCGCGAACACCCCGGCGTGCCCGGCGACCGCCGCATAGCCTGCCCAGTAAGCATTCCAGGCGCCCGCGTACCGCTTGTCCTCATGCGCCCGCATCACGTCGAGCAGTGGGGCGTCCGCCATCTCGTCGGCCGCCTCGGCCGCCCGCGGTGCCATCTCGATGTATCCCTGGCGCTGCTTTTCGCCGATCTTCCTGGCCAGATGCCGCTCGGCATGCGCAAGGTCGTCGAGTGTCATGCTCGACCCCTGAGTCCGGCCGCCCACCTGCCCCCAGGACATGTGACAGCGGATTCCCTCACGACGGATCCGCCAGAACCGCACCACGCCATCGTCGTTCTTCTCGAAATATCGCACCTCGGGCACGCCCTCATCTTGCTTGATCGAGAAGCCGGGGGCTGCGGTCGTTGCTCTCCCGGCTTCTCGCGCGCTGAAGTGGCGCCTCCTGCATCAGCGAACGGGCAGGGTTACGCGGTATACCCGCCGTCGATATTCAGGCTCGAGCCGGTGATGTAGGCCGCGTCGGGCCCGGCGAGATACGAGACGAGGGCAGCGACCTCGGGGGCGGTGCCGAATCGATCCGTTGCCATCACTCCGAGCTGAGCCGTCGCGGTTGGCCCGTCGGCGGGGTTGGCGTCGGTGTCGATCGGGCCCGGCTGGATGTTGTTGACGGTGATTCCGCGCGCGGCCAATTCGTGTGCGAGGCCGCGGGTCAGGCTAGCCAGCGCGCCCTTGGTCATGGCGTATACCGAGAGGCCGGGAAAGGGCGTGCGGTCGGCGTTGATACTGCCGATATTGATGATCCGCCCGCCGTTGCCCATGTGCGCCAACGACTCTCGGATGGCGACGATCGACGACCGCACGTTGATCGTCAACATCGCATCGATCTCCGCCATCTTCAGGTCGGTGATCGCGGCCATCGTGGCGACGGCGGCGTTGTTGACGAGGATGTCGAGGGTGCCGAAGCGGTCGGCGGTCTGCGCGACGGCGGACTCGACGTCCTGCTCGTGCAAGCTGTCGGCGCGGATCGGGTACGCGGCGCCGGCCGCGGCCGCGACGGCCTGCGCGCGCTCCGCGGAATTGGCGTAGGTGAACGCGACCCGCGCGCCGTCCGCGGCCAGCCGGGCGACGATACCGGCGCCGACACCCCTGGACCCTCCCGTCACCAGTGCGGTCTTGCCCTCGAGCAGTCGTGTGGTCATCTGTGGCACCCTCTCCCAGTTTTTTGAACGATCACTCAAATACAGCGGAGACGGCGCGGTTTGTCAAATTTTGAGGGATCACTCAATAACCGGTATCATTCTGCTATGGCGAGGCCAAGGAAGTTCGACGAGCAGGCCGCCCTCACTGCCGCGCGAGATACGTTCTGGGGCAACGGTTACGCGGACACGTCGGTGCAGAACCTCACCGACGCAACCGGATTGGGAACACAGAGTCTCTACGGCGCGTTCGGCAGCAAACGCGACCTGTTCCTCCGGATCCTCGACGACTACTGCGCCCGTCAATCGACCGGACTCGAGGCCGCCGTCACCGCGGACCCGAGCCCCTGGCACGGAATCACCTCGGCGGTCGTGTTCGAAGACGGCGGCCGCATGGACCTGCCGCCCCAGGGCTGCCTGATGGCCAGCACCGTCGCCGCCCTCAGCACCCACGACGAGGAGATCCGGGCTCGCGCCTGCCGAGCCCAATCCGAAACCCGCGCCCTGTTCACCCGCCAGCTCACCCAGGCCCAGGAAACCGGCGAGATCGACCCCGACCTCGACCCGGAAGCAACCGCCCGCGCCCTGATCGCCGTCATGCAGGGCATTGAATTCCTCTACAAATCAGGCATCGGCGACGACGAGTTGAACCTCGTCAAAACCGCCGTACTCGAACTGATCAACCGCTCCGTCACGCGCTGACGACAGCGGCGCCACCTGGCAGGCTTGCTTCGGCGTCGCGAGCCAAAGGACGATCCGTACGCGGTCTTCGACTGCGAAGTCCGCAGCCGCCGATCACTCGTTCGCCGACTTAGCGCCGCCGCGATCCGAAAGGCAGCCAAACATCCGCTCGAGGAGGACGCGTGTTCGAATACCACGGATGGCTCACAGTTCAGTACGACGTCGAGTACGACGATCATGCGCAGCTCGAATCGACGTACCGGGCCTTAGCGGCCAAGCTCGACGCCTTCGACACCGGAAGCGGGCTCGTCGACCTCAGGCGGGTCAACGGACAAATCCAGCTACATTTCGGCGGGTATACAAACCATCCGCACTGGAGTGTGCTGGACAGCTTCAACGAAGTCGGCACCATAGCGCCGGGCTCGTTCGGCACCCTATGGGTCAGAAACGATGAAGACCCGGAACTCCACAACGAGTTTCAAATCTTCGCCATGCGCCGCGGACAAACGATAACGGCGAGCGACACTCTTCTCTCTCCTTGCGTTCCGCTGATCGAGAACCAAGACGAGTAGAGGTGGGATCCACAGCGAGTTGCTGGACGCACACTACACCGCCGATCTTGGTCGGGCCAGCACAGTTTTCACCGGAATAGCGACAAAACCGTTGCCGGACACAATGATTCGATTGGCTTCCCGGCTCCAGTACAGGGCCGAGTAGCTGGATCTGTCATCGAACATCTCCGGCGGCAGTGGGATATACGTGCCCTGCTCCGGGAAGTAGAGGACGCCGACGTCGCCTTCGTCATTGCCACCGAACTTCAGCAGCAGACCGCCTTCGGGTCCCGGACGCACGGCCATCACATTCGTCCATGCCGCACCATGCCGGATCGGCGTACCACCTCGATGGATCTCGTACAGGTCGCGATCGGACAGGTAGAAGAATCCGTCGTCTCCCGCCGGTACCGAGGTGAACTTGACGAACGAGCGCTGTGCGCTCATTTCGAAGGACCGGATGCAGCCGGTGCCCGCCGCGTCGAGTTCGTAACCGTTTCCGTCCCAGATCAATACGGTGCTGCCGTCCGCGAGCCGGGCGGCCCCGGTCAGCGGAAGTGCGGCATCGCCGATCGAGCTCTTCACCACGGCGGCCGCCGAGATGCCCGGAATCTGTTCCCACGCACCGGATTCCGTGAGCCACAGCGGGCCGGGCAGCGGGTCACCGATATTCAAGCCACCGAATCTCAGCAGGTGGGTCTTGACTTCGTGCAACACCACGGGCCGTTCACCGAGAAAGTAGCACTCGTGCGCGTAGAGGTCGGCCTCGCCCGGCCCTTTGCCAGGCAGTACTCGTGGGGCATCGTCCGAGCCGTCCACCAGGATCGGTCCGAACACCCGCGGGCGCGCCTGCGTGTCCGTGGTGGACTGCGCGAGCCACCCGCCGGACGGCGACCGTGCCGCCCCCACCCAGAATTCTTTGCGCTGCAACGCCAAACGCGGCGGCCAGGCCTCGAGGTCCCACAATTCCACCCACGGTGTCCGGCCGTCGCTGTGCGACAACAGGAACCCGTCGACGATGTCGTCGAGCACGCTCGCGAGCGGCGAGGCCGGCGCGGTCTCCACCGCGGCGGCCGGAACCCCGTCGTTGCCGAGGTACTGCGCCCACATCAGCTCCGGATCTCCCGGGAACTCACCCGCCGCGGGTACCGCGAGATCGGTTGCCTCCCAATACCCCAGCTTGCGGTCGACCGCCGCCCGCAGCGTCGCCACCATCCCCCGGTACTTGCGTTGCTCGCCTTTCGGCATCGGCGCGAGCTGCCCTTCCAGCCACTCCAGCACCTCCGCGACCTGATCGGCGGGCACATACAGGCCCGTCGAATAGTTCCCACTGAACCATCCGGAGGAGAACCGTCCCCGCAATTGCGGATGCGCCGCAACGACTTCGGCGAACAGGCCGTCCGGCTCGTAGGTAGCCTTCGGCTCGAACACCGCGTCCGGGAACACCCGCCCCGCTTCGAACGCAAGGCTCAGCGCCAGTCCCCGCTCGTACCGGTACGGCAGCATCGAAGCGCTGAACATGATCGCCGCCACGGACACCGCCTCGGCGGCGGCTCGCCCGTCCGTGCCGAGCAGCAGCTCCCGCACCTGCCGCCACACCTCTTCGGCCCCCGGATGCACCCGATCCAACGCCGTCGGCCCGGGCGAACTGCCGAGCAACCGGGGCACGAACTCCTCCCGGATCGCGCCCTCGTCCACCAGATGCAATGTGCAGTCGTATCCCATAAATCCTCCGCCTCGTCCTGCGCCCCCGATATGGAACCACGAGCACAACAGCCGCGCGAGGCCCTAGTCTCCTGGTCAAGGCTCTAGGGCTCAGCCGCACACACAGTCCGACAGCCGACGAACACTGCGGTCGATCACTGCCGGTGCGACCGAGCCACCAACGCGGCGAGCACCCGCTCGGTCTTCGTCTCACCGGCCGCGACCGACAAACCGTGCCGGCGCACCATGGCCTCGAACCCGAGTTGCTGTGCCGCAGCGCGACTTTCCATCTCGGCGTCCGACTCCCGGTGCCTGGCGGTGACTCTGAGCGACAACTCGAGCAACTCGAGCTCGGCGATACACCAACGTTCGACATCGACCTCCAGATCCCCTAAGCGCACGTTGGTCCATTTCGTCGACGCGATCGGTCCCATCGCCGCGAGGTGATCCACCGCGACGCCCGGGGGTGTGCAGCTCACCAGGAACTGGCGCTGCGCGGAGTCCAAGGCGGCGGTGACATCGGTCCCGAGCAGCGCGGCATCCCGCAGCGATCCGGGCGGCCGCCTACCCACGGCCGAGGCGGACAACACCCGCCGCTCGCCACACCAGTCGCTTTCGATGCGGTACTCCAAGGCCTCATCGGTGAACGGCGAAGTCCACCGACCGGCCAATTGCGAACGGCGGCATGGCCGTAGCTTCACGGTGAGGTCGTCGCGCTCACCGCTGCGCAACCGGATGACGATCCGGCTCGACAGCAACGCCGATGCGGTGCCGGAGCGGTCACTGCGGGATTCGGCGAACCAGATGCGGCGCTCGGTAGCGGGGTTCCCCGAACACCGTAACCGGGCCAGCGCGTCCGCGACGTCGCCGGCGAGATTGACCTTGATCTCGATCGGAGTGATCACACCAGTGCCCTTTCGTGGTGCCCGCCCCGAGTACCTCCCCGCGGTCGGCAACACCATCGAAGACAGCGTTGGCGAACTGGTTGCCGACTCGCGTGCGTACTTCGCTACTCGATTACCTGCCGGACGACATCCGGGGGCGCTTGCCGTGGGCGGCGCGCTGCGATCCCGACCGCCGGTTCCATCGCGAAATTCGGGTAGCGACATCAGCGGCCCGAGCGCGACGGCCGGGTTTGAAGTAGCCGACTACGCAAGACGTGCACCCCTGCCCGCCCAAAGACTATGCATCCGATCCGATCTCGGACGAGCCACCCGCTCGCGCCCGCCACTGGGAGGTCCTTTGATAGTCAGGGCACAACCGACGACACCGTCGCCGGCGACCACGCCGCCGGCCCGCCGAATACCCCGCGCGATCGACCTGCTGATTCGAGTCGCCGAGACGATCGACCGCGCCGTCGGCTGGCCGAGGTTGCCCAAGCCGCTGGGACTGGCCGTCCTGGTCGGGCTGCGGGCCCGGCTGCGCTCGGCGAACCTCTTCGACACCGGACCGCATCCGGCCGGACCACTCCCCGCCGACCCGGCCGGCGGCCGCGAACAGCTCCGCGCGCGAACGATCGACGGGACCTACAACTCCCCCGATGATCCGCGAGCGGGCTCGGTCGGCTGCCGGTTCGGGCGCAACGTCCCCTTGCGGCACACCTACCCGGAGGATCCGGCCCGGATCCTGGAGCCCAACCCGAGGCTGGTCAGTCAGCAGCTGCTGACCCGCGACCGTTTCCAGCCTGCCACCACGTTGAACCTCCTGGCGGCCGCCTGGATCCAGTTCGAGGTGCACGATTGGGTCAGCCACGACGACGCCGACACCGAGCCGTGGGCGGTTCCGCTGAGCGATCACGATTCGTGGCCGGCCCGGCCCATGACGATTCCCCGCACCGCCGCGGTCGCCAGCCCCACTCCGGGCGGACCCCCGACCTACCCGACCGCGGACACCCACTGGTGGGATGCCTCGCAAATCTATGGCAGCACAGCGAAATTCGCCGACGCATTGCGGACCGGCAAGCAAGGACGACTCGAGGTCGACGAGCTGGGACTGCCGCCGATCAGTGTGGAAGGCCTGCTGGAACTGTCCAGCGCGGCCGCCAACGCCTGGGTCGGACTCGCCTTGCTGCATGCGCTGTTCATGGCCGAGCACAATGCGATCTGCGATCAGCTGGCCCAGCGCTACCCGCACATGACCGACGAAAACCTCTACAACACGGCACGTTTGGTCAATTCGGCGTTGATCGCCAAGATCCACACCATCGACTGGACACCGGCGATCATCGCCCACCCGACCACGGTTGCCGCGATGCGCGCCAACTGGTTCGGGGTTCTCGGTGAGCGAGTGCAACGAAGGTTCGGCCGGCTCAGCGGCAGCGAAGTGTTGTGCGGCATACCGGGATCCGCCCTCGAGGACAGCGGGATCCCGTTCTCGCTCACCGAGGAATTCGTCGCCGTGTATCGGATGCATCCGCTGATACCCGACAATCTGGTGGTTCGCAGCCTGGCCGACGACAGTGTCCGCGCCGAGCATCCCTTCCCGGATCTGGGGGTCGCCCACATCCGCGAGCGGCTCGCCGAAACCTCGATGGACGAGTTGTTCTACTCGTTCGGTCGCGCCTACCCCGGAACGCTGACGCTGCACAACTATCCGCGTCATCTGCAGAACCTGACGCGCCCCGGACATCCGCTCCTGGACCTTGCGACCGTGGACATTCTGCGGGTCCGTGAACGCGGCGTGCCACGCTACAACGAGTTCCGCCGGCAACTGCGGCTGCGACCTGCCGCCACATTCGAGGAGTTGACCGACAACCCACTGTGGGCGCGTGAGCTCGAGCAGGTCTACGGCGATGTCGAAAATGTCGACCTCATGATCGGACTGTACGCGGAACCCAAACCGCCCGGATTCGGCTTCAGCGACACCGCATTTCGGCTGTTCGTGCTGATGGCCTCCCGCCGGCTGTCCGGTGACCGGTTCTTCACCACCGACTTCCGGCCCGAGGTCTACACCGAGGCGGGCATGGCGTGGGTGCGGGACAACACCATGCGCAGCGTGCTGCTGCGGCACTTCCCCTCGTTGGCGCCCGCGCTCGACGGCGTAGCCAACCCGTTCGCTCCGTGGCGGAGCGTCGATCCCCAGACCAGGCAAAGGAAGCGATCCCGATGACCGACGTGGCAGCACCGCGGATAACCGCGCAGAAGTACCTTCTTTACCGCGACGACCTGGAGCAACCGCGCCCCGACGAAGAACAGATCATCGACAAGATCATCGCGGTGCTCCGCGGCAACAACGAACGCGCCTACCGCAAATACAAGCACGGATTGCGCGACGCGCACGCCAAGAGCCACGGCATCCTGCGCGGCGAACTGACCGTTCCCCCCGGCCTGCCTCCCGAACTGGCGCAGGGCCTTTTCGCCACTCCCGCTTCATATCCCGTCATCGCCCGCCTCTCGAGCACCTCAGGGGTGATCCGCAGTGACCAGCTGCGCGGCGTGCGCGGCCTGGGAATCAAGGTGCTCGGTGTCCGCGGGGCACGTGCGTTGCCCGGCGACGAGGCCACCACGCAGGACTTCATCATGGTCACCCACCGTGAGTTCCTGTTCGCCGACGCCCACGCCTATCTCCGCCGGGGGATGCCGGTCGCGTGGGTGCTGGCCCGGCTCCCCGACCCCGTCCTCCAGGCGGGCAGCACCATCCTTTCCGCGCTCGACAAGCACCTGCTGCGGCGCATCGGACGTCCCCTGCCCCCGAACCTGGCCGTGTTCATCCGGCCCAACACCCACATTCTGGGCGAAACGTTCTACTCGTCGGCGCCGCTGCGCTTCGGCGACTACATCGCCAAGCTCCTCTACATTCCGGTGTCGCCGGAGGTCACGGCCCTGCGGGGCCGGCCGGTGCGCCGCGACGCGGGCAGCAACGCCCACCAGGCCCAGGTCGTCGACTTCTTCGCCACGCACAGCGCCGAATACGAGCTGCGCGTGCAACTGTGCACCGATCCGGACGCCATGCCCATCGAGGACGCGACCGTCGCCTGGTCCGAGGACGCCTCGCCGCACCGGACGGTCGCAACCATCCGGTTCGACATCCAGGATCCCGACACCCCCGAGCGGCGCACGTTCGGCGACGACGTCCTGTCCTTCAACTCCTGGCGTGGCCTGCGGGCCCACCGGCCGATGGGATCGATCAACCGGCTCAAACAGCGGGTGTACGAGGCGTCCAGCAATTACCGGCACGGCGTCAACCACACCCCTCGGCTCGAACCGACCGTGGACCAACTTCCGCGATGACCGCCGCGCCGTATCCAGACCCGCGTCCACCACCCCGACCGGTCGACCACCCCGGGGACTGCCCGCCGGGGGAAACATATCGCGGCCACGCATTGCAGTCTCTACACTTATCGGTCATGGGGGATCGCTGGCAGCTGCTCGATCGTCCCGACCAATTCGAGGCGGTCCGCACGGCATTGACGAGCACCGACACCGGTGGCGTCGTGCTCGTCGGTGCCGCGGGCATCGGCAAGACGACCCTCGCCAGGATCGTCACGTCGGCCCTGAGCAACCCGGTGCGGTGGGCCGCGTGTACCGAATCGTCCCAGGCCATTCCGCTGGGCGTCTTCGCGCCGTGGATCGCACCGTCGGCCTCGCGCGACCCCATCGCGCTGCTGTCTTCGGCGCGGGAAAACCTTCTGGCGCAACAGGACACGGTGATCGGCGTCGACGACGCGTACCTGCTCGACAATCTGTCCGCGACGTTGCTGCACCAAATCGCCGTCGATCACAGCGCGCACATCGTGGCCACCGTTCGCACCGGGGAACCCGTGCCCGACGCGGTCACCTCGCTGTGGAAGGACGGTTACCTGGAACGCATCGAGTTGGCCGCACTGACCAAGGAGCAGTGCGTCGGCCTGGTCGAGACCGTCCTGAGCGGAACCCTGGAGGGCCTCAGCGCCGACGTCATGTGGGAATCCTCCGGCGGCAACCCGCTGTTCCTGCGCAACATGATCGAAGGCGCGGTCGAGGCGGGCACCCTGACCGAAGTCAACGGCGTCTGGCAGCTGCGCGGGCCGACCGCCGTCCCGTCCGGGCTCGTCGCCCTGCTCGACGAGCGGCTCGCCCGGGCCGGCGAGCAGGTCCTGGACGCCTTGAAATCGCTGGCCATCTACGAACCGCTCGACATCGACATCCTCACCGAGCTCGTCGGTGAGGACGCCGTCGACGCCGCCGAGATCGCCGGCCTGATCCGGATCAGCCACGACGGCTGGCCGAGCAGCGCCCGGTTCAGCCATCCGCTCCTCGGTGATGTCGTGCGCCGCCAGATCGGCACGGCCGCGGCCCGCAAGCTGCGGGGTCGCATCGTCGAGATGTTGCGGGAGCAGAATCTCGGCACCGCCGCGCACCGGATCCGGCTGGCGCAACTGTGCGTCGACAGCAACCAGCCCATCGACAACGAACTGTTGATCACCGCCGCGAAAGACGCTGTCGCGCTGTCCAATCTGCCGCTGGGTGAACGACTCGCGCGGGCCGCCAACGACCGCGGCGGCGGGCTGGCGGCCGCCGAACTGCTCTCCCGCGCCCTGCTGTGGCAGGGACGTCCGCTCGAAGCCGACGAAATCCTGGCCGGCTTCGACCCCGACCACCTCGATCAACTTCAACTCGTCCAGTGGGGCATTCCCCGCGCCAGCCTGTTGTTCTGGTCCCTGCGCGATGCCGACCGCGCCCGCAAACTGATGGACCTGCTCGGCGACCGCGTCGAGCATCCCGCACTGCGCCTCGTCCTCGATGCGGTGAACGCCGCCATGGCGGTGCACGAGGGCCGTATCGCCGAAGGTATCGACGCCGCCGAACGTGTTCTCGCCGACCCGAATTCGCCCGGACACGCCGTCGACTTCGCCGCGTTCGCCGCGGGACTGGCGATGCCGGTGGCCGGGCGCGGCGCCGACTTCGCCCCGATCGCGGCCCGGAGCCGGGCCCAGCGCAAAGCCAGCGACGGCATGATCCGCGCCATGGTCCGCTACTGCGATGTGCTGGCGCTGACGATCATCGGCGAATTCGACCTGGCCGAGCAGCGCGCCACCGAAAGCACCGAATTCTCGTCCGCGGGACAGTTCGCCGGTTGGGCGATCGCCAAAATAGCGGTCGGTGTCATCACCACCTACCGCGGCCGGTACCGCGAGGCGATCGCCGCGTTCGAGCAAGCGCTGGCGGCGCTCGACGCCGAGGCCGCGCTCCCCTGGCAGTTGCCGGCGCGGCTGCTGCTCGTGCGCGCCTACGCGTCGCTCGGCGACGCGCAACAAGCCGAGCGGGTCCTGCTCGAAGCGGATGAACACACCGGACCCCACATGACCCTGCACGAACCGCAGCGCATGATCGCCCGCGCCTGGCTCGCGGCCGCAACCCACAACCAGCACTCCGCGATCGAATTGGCCCGCAAGGCCGCCGAAATCGCGCACAGCACAGGGCAATACGCGCTGGAGGCCGAGGCCCTGCACTTCGCCACCCGATTCGGCGACCGCACCCTCGCCGCCCGCCTGCACGCGCTCGCCGGCCGCGTCCAGGGTCCCGTGGTCGGGATCTACGCCCGCCACGCCGCCGCCTTCGGCCACTCCGACGTCAAGGCACTGGCCGAGGTCAGTGTCGAGTTCGAGAACGCCGGATTACTGCCGGCCGCAGCCGATTCCGCCGCACAGCGGGTCCCGATGCACGACCGCGCGGCACAACGCCTGCTGAGCGCGCAGGCCGCGGCGCGCGCCCTCGAACTGGCCGCCCGGTGCGACGGGGCGACCACCCCAGCGATCGTGTCCGCGGCCCAGCCCTTGCCGATCACCGCCCGCGAACGGGAAATCACCGCGCTCATCGCGCGCGGACTGTCCAATCGCGAGATCGCCGAGCGGCTCTGCGTCTCGGTGCGCACCGTCGAGGGCCACATCTACCGGGCCTGTTTCAAACTCGGCGCCGCCGATCGCGACCAGCTCGCGTCCATGATCTGGGAGGACAAGCAGTAGGTTCTTCGCCTGATTCGGGTAGCGATCTACTCGTGTTCGGAGTCCTGACCTGCGGTCTGATGGTATCGACAGCATTGTCGGCCGAGAGACGAGCGAAATGTGGGTAGCCAGATCAGCGATGATGGGGTGGGCGGCGCGGCCTGGTCCGGCTGACCCGCGGGTCACGACGTGCGCAGCCGGTAAGCCCGCCTCCGTCGAGGGGCCGCGGCCGACTTCGCAGGTCTCGTTGTTCGGGGGGTTCGAGCTGCAACAGGGCGGGCGGAAGATCGTGCTCCCGCTGCATGCCCAACGGGTGCTCGCCTACCTCGCGCTGCACCGGATGACCGGGGCGGATTGCGGGCGGCAGGTGCTCGCGGAGCGGCTGTGGGAGAACTCGTCGGCGGAGCGGTCCGCGGCCAGCCTGCGCACGGCGTTGTGGCGGATTCGGCGGGCCGGGCCCGAGCTGCTGGCCGGGGATGCCGAACGCGTGCGGTTGGCCGGTTACGTCGCGGTCGACGTCGATCGCTTCCGGCAGCGCGCGGAGGCGATGCTGTCGGGCGCCGACTGCTCACCCGCGAATATCCGGATGCTGTGCACCGCGGTCGAGCTACTGCCCGGCTGGGACGAGGACTGGCTGTTGCTGTTCCGGGAACAGGTGCGATTGCTGCGGTTGCACACGTTGGAGGCGGTCGCGCGGAGGTACTGCGAGCAGCAACGGTATCCGCAGGCCATCGACCTGATCCTGCATGTTGTCGCCGAGGAGCCGTTACGCGAATCGGCCCAGGCGATTCTCATCGACGCCCATCTCGGCGAGGGCAATGCCGCCGAGGCGCGCAGGCAGTTCGACCGGTTCGCGGCGACCCTGTGGCGCGAACTGAAACTGCGCCCGTCCACCGAGCTCGGCCACCGGGTCGGCCTGCCCGCGTTCGCCGCGACTACGCGATATTGACGCTCCCGGGCACGGGGCCGTCGCATGCTGACGTGATGTCGGCCGACTTCACCAACGCGCCACCTCCGACACAGATCGGCGGGCTGCGCGCGGTGCCGATGCACATCCGGGAACTGCGCGCGGTCGTCACCCTGGATGCCGCGACCGGCGACGGCACGGTCGAGGCGACGGTCGACTACGTGGTCGGTCCGCACGCCGGATCGCCGATCTTCGACCTCCGGCAAACCGTGCAGACCTGCCGGCTCGACGGGACGCGGCTCGACCCGGCGAAGATCGCGGCACGCGATACCGGCGCCGGCCGGCACAGTTCGATCCGGGTCATCGGCGTCCCGCAGGCCGCCGGATCGGCGCACCGGCTGGTCGTGACCTATCGGCTGGCGACGCCGGACGCCGACCTCGGCGGCGCCTATCCGCCGGTGCTGCGCCGGGTGCACGGTGGGCTTCGCTGGTCGTTCGGCATGTCCGATCTGTACGCGGGGCGTTATCTCGAGGCCTGGTTTCCGTCGAACCTGCCCTTCGACCAGTTCCCGTGGACGCTCGAATTGCGGCTCACCGCAACCACGGTCGCGCACTCCCTGATCACCAACGGCACGGCGACCGTGGTCGGCGCGAACGCCTGGACCGTGCGCTTCCCGGCCTGGTTCACCACGATGTCGGCGCTGCTCGAGCTCCGTCCGTCCGACGCGGTCGTGCTGCGCTCATCGACCGTCGTGCTGCCGGTGTCGCGGCGATCGGTGGTGGTGGAGACCTGGAAACCGGTTGGCG
Source organism: Nocardia colli (assembly GCF_008704205.1). GTDB lineage: Bacteria > Actinomycetota > Actinomycetes > Mycobacteriales > Mycobacteriaceae > Nocardia > Nocardia colli. Next base: position 25,822 of record NZ_VXLC01000045.1, read on the forward strand.
GTCAAGAGAATCTGCCCGCGCTGAATGCCCGCGTCGGCACACTGCTCGCGGATTACGAGACCAGCTTCGGTGACTTCCTCGGCAGCCGGTTCGTCTGCTTCTTCCACGGCGCGGACGGCGGCATGGAATACGCGGGCGGCGCGACCACCGCGGCCGGCGCGCTCGGCCACGAGGTGTTCCACTCGTGGTTCGCTCGCGGTATCAGCCCGGCGGCGCAGACCGACGGCTGGTGGGACGAGGCGTACACCAGCTTCCGCGACGACGGCGACACCCGCACGGAGCGTTTCGATTTCACCCGGCCGCCGGTGCAGCTCTGCTCCCGGCGGCCGTTCCAGCGCACCACCCCGGTGTCGGCGTACGACGAGGGCAGCCGCTTCTTCCGCGGTGTCGCGGACCGGATCGGCGCGGCCCCGCTGCGCACACTGATGGCGGGTTTGTACCGGGCGGGTCGTGGAACGCCGGTCAGCACAGCCGATTTGGCAGCGCACCTCGTCTCCGGCTCCGGTGCAACGGATCTCGTCGATGCCTTTCACCGATTCGTCTACGGCTTCGCCGAGTCGACGCCGGACGCACGTCTCGAATTCGTGGCGACGCCGGCCCTGTGGGTCCGCCGCGCCGACGACGGCGTCGCCACCCACGCGAATCCGAAGGCCGGACAGGACAACTGGATTCACGCCCGAGTGCGCAATCGCGCGACGGCCGGACCGTGCCGCCATTTCGTCGTGACCTTCGCCGTCCGGGCCACGACGACCACCGCACCCACCTACCCCGCCGACTTCTTCCCCGCGCAGACGGCGACGGTGGGTTTCGAGCTCGCACCGGGCCGCTGGCGCACGGTGACCGCGCACTGGCCGGCGGCACTGGTGCCCGCCCACGGCGCCCGGGTGTCCGTGCTCGCGTCGGTGCACGCCCGCCGCTCGCATCCGGCGTCAGGCACGCACGTGTGGGAGCAGGCGTCGATTGCCCAGCGCGACATGACCATTGACTGAGCGCGGGGTGGGCGGCGGCGGCGCGACCATGCCGACCCGGCCGAACAATTCCGGCGACGGACGGATGCTCAGCTCGGTCCAGAGCAGGTCCGCGAACATGCCCAACTGCCTGCGCGCCTCCACGACATTGCCCTCACACAGGTGGGCCTCGATCAAAGCCGCCTGTGCCGACTCACGCAGTGGCTCCTCGGCGACCACAGCCAGCATCACATCGATCGCCTCCGGGTAGCGCCCCTGCTCGGCGAGCTTGCGCGCGTCCACCTCCAGCGCGTGTAACCGCATCTGCCGCAACTGTTCCCGGGCCAGCAGCAGCCAGGTCTCGTCCCAGCCCGGCAGCAGATCGTTGGTGCGGGCGAGCAGTGCGGCCCGGTCGCGCGGGCAGTCGCACTGCTCAGCCAGCATCCGCTCGGCGTTGCGGCGGAACTCGTGCACGTCGACCTCGACCTCGGCACCGAGCCGCACCCGGCCACCCTCCCCGCGCACCAGTACCGGACTGGCCTGCCGGATCCGCCACAGCGCGGTCCGCAGGCTGGCGCGCGACCGGTCGACGGTCGCGTCGGGCCACAACCGCTCCGCGAGTACCCCGCGGTCGCAATCGGGTTCGGCGATCTGGTCCAGCGCCAGATATGCCAGTACCCGGCGCGAATGCTGGGGCAGCGCAACATGGCTCGCGTCGACCCGCAGCGCGAATCCACCGAGCAAGCAGATGGCGAGCCGCATCGAATCATCCCTCCGTCCCAGGCCGGGAATTGGCCGGTCGAGCAAGCGTGCCGAGCCCGCGCTGCGCGCGCGTCAACACCGCGTCAACACCGCCCACGCGGCATTGACGGCAGCTGGTACGGCCACGCGCGACCGTGGTCCGGTGAGTGGACCGGAGAGCAAGACCATCGTGGTGCGGGCCTGGCGTGACCGCGGCCGACTGATCATCCGGGTGCTGACCGGTACCGGCGATCTCGGCTCAGGTCAGGAGTGGGTTTTCGCCGATATCGATGCCTCGCTGGCGCACATCGGCGAATTGCTCGGCGAGCTGCGGACGGATGCGGCGTCCGACGAGACAAAGCGTTGACGTTTGCGCACACCACGGTCCCGCACAGTGACGCGAAACGCCCGTCGTTTGCGGAGGTGACCACAATGCGCAGTGACTCATACACCGAGTCTCGCGGTGATACCGAGGACTATGTCTCGCCGTTCTCCGGGCTGTCGCCCTTCGGCGAGGCGGTGGATCAAGCGGCCGAACAACCGACGGCCGCATTCGACGAGTCGCCGTTCGAGAGCTACTCGTTCACCGAGTCCCCCTTCGGGGAGCACTCCTACTCCGAGGCCGATGAGCAGTCGGAGCTGGCCACCGAGTTCCTGGAGGCGCTGCACGACGAGGAGTTCACCGAGGCGCTCGAGCAGCTGCTCGACGAGGGCGCCGCCCGTGCGCTCGCGGATGCCCAGCAGTGGTCGATGACGCCGTCGGAGTCCGAATGCCGGGAATCGCTGCAGGAGTGGATCGCCCCGTTGATCAGCGAATGGGAACGCGCGATCGACAGCTTCGCGAGCGGCCTGGAGAACGCCGATCTGCACGGCCTCGCCGAGCAGGAGCTCGACGAGCTGCTCGACTCGCTGGAGACCCCGGCCGCGCTCGGGTCGGAGGTGTTCGAGAACTTTCTCGGCAAGATCGTGCGCAAGGTCAAGTCGGTCATCAAGCAGAAGGTCCGGCAGGCGATCGGGTTCGTGAAGAATCCGGTCAAGGGCGTCATCGGCATCGCCAAGAGTGGGCTGAACACGATCAAGAGCGGCCTGCAGACCATCGGCAAGCACCTGATCGGCCCCATTCTCGAGCGGCTGAAGAAGATCGGGCTCTCGTTGCTCAAGGGGGTCGTCAAGAAGCTGCTCAACCCACTGACCCGGATCCTGCCCGCCGAGATCCGCCCGCTGGTCCCGATCCTGGCGAAGCGTCTCGGTATCGGCGAGGCCGCCGACGAATCGGCGGACGAGGCCGACGAGGGCGCGGACGAATTCGGCACCGCGGCAGCCATGGCCGAGGCATTCGACCACGAGCTCTTCGCGATGTTCACCGCCGAGGAGACCGACGAGGCCGGCGCCGAAGAGTTCGACGAGGCGGATTCCGAAGAGCCCGAACACAATACGGTGGCCGAGCTGGACGACGCCCGGGCCCGGCTCGCGGCACAGTTGAGCGCCTACACCGGATCCGAGGAGCCGATCGCGGAGATCGAGCAGTTCGTGCCCGCGGTGCTGGCCATCCGGCCGCTGCTCAAGCTGGGCCTGAAAGTCACCGGCGCCCGGGCGAAACTGGTCAATCTGATCGCGCAGCCGCTGGCCAAGCTGATCAAGGGGATGGTCGGTCCCGAAGCCGCGCGCACCATCGGGAAGATCGCCGGGCAGGACCCGTCGGTCATGATCGCCCGGGCGGTGGTCGGCGTCGGGTTCACCGCGCTCGGCCTGGAAACCGCTGGGCAGGAAGAAGATACGATTCCCGGCGAGGCGCTGGCCTCGGCCGTCGAGGCGACGGTCACCCGGGTGCTCGACGAGCTGCCCGAGGCGGCGTTCACCGATCCCCTGCAGGTCAGTGCGGCGGTGCAGCGCGCGTTCGCCGAGTCCGCCGCCGCCTACCTGCCGGACCGGCTGTTGCGGGCCGATCTGCCGGAACGCGAGACCTCCGAGGAGGGCGGCTTCTGGGTGATGATGCCGCGCTCGACCAGGCCGCGCTACCGATTCCGCAAGTACACCAGGGTTTTCGCGATGCCGATCCCGCGGCAGGTCGCGCGGGCGGTGCGCTGGAACGACGGCGGCACGCTGGAGACCTATCTGCTCGACCGCGGCGTCGACCGGTGGCCGGTGCAGGCCGAGATCGACCTCTACGAGACGCTGCCCGGCACCCTGCTCGGACACCTCACCCGGGACGAAACCCTGCCTGCCGCAGAACAACCCGGCGCCGACGAATTCCAGCCGCTCACCGCGGAGGCCGCGGGACTGCTGCTTCGCGAACCCGCGCTGGGCCGCCGCCGGACGGTCGGGACCGGACCGGGCGCCTACCGGCCCGTGCCCGGTCAGCGGTACTTCCGGGTCCGGGTCGCGAAAATGCCCGGTCGCAAGGCCCGTCGGCCACGCAGGCTCACGACGGTGCGCTGGGATCCCGCGACCAAGCGGATGGCCATCGTGATCAAGCTGTCCGAGCGGCGAGCTCGCGGTCTGCAGGCCCGCCTGCACCGGGCCGCACCCGCGGGGCAGCGCGACCTGCCCGCCGTGCTGTCGGCCTTGCGCGAGATCTTCCTGCCCCGCCTGCAGTATCGGATCGCCCGACGGCTGCTGAAGGCCACCGTGGTCACCGACCCGGCCGCCGCCGCCAAGCTGGCCGGTGAGCTGACCGCCGCGACCAGCACCGGCATCGCCACCTATCTCGCGCAGCGCGGCGCTCAATTCGCCGCCGCCGTGGCCGATCCGGCCGACGGGGTCACGCTGTCGGTGACCTTCACCGGCATTCAGCCGGATTCGGCGCAGATCCCGGCCCCGGAAGTCGTCGCAACCCCAGGACTGAAGTGATGGACGCCCGATTCGCCACCGAGACAGCCGCTCTCGCCACCGAGGCGAGGCACTGGCGGCGCGCCAGCGCGGCGCTGGGTGACCTCGAGGTCAGCGCGTCGCCGGCGGCCTGGCGTGAGCTCGAGTCCTATCTCGGGCTCAGCGTCCGGGCGAGCCTCAGCGGCCAGGCGCGCAGGCTCACCGCGCAGGCCGATCGCACTCTCTTCACGATCAAGGGCGCGACCACGCCGAACGACCTGAAAACCGCACGCGCGGAGCTACTCCGGCTGCGGCGCCGCTACAGTCGCGCCGAGGCCGTCGTCGACTTCTACTGCGACGCGGTGAACACCCGGACGAATCCGCGCATCGCCGCGGTGCTGCGCGGGCTGGACGCGTTGGCCGTGCACAGCATGGATCAGGTGTTGCGGCCGTTGGGCATCGACACGCCCTCGGTGCTGACCTACCTCGACAAAGGGATGGGCGCCTCGATTCTGCGGGCCGGCGCCCGGCTCTGGGACGCCTCGCTGTCCCCCGCCGCCGCCATCAAGATCACTCGCCACAATCTCTGGCAGCCGACCTCGCTGGTACACGAGACCGGTCATCAAGTCGCCCATTTGACCGGCTGGACAAAGGAATTGGCGGCCGCCCTGCACACCGCGCTCGCACCGCACAGCCCCGTCGCCGCGGAGGCGTGGCAGAGCTGGGCCTCCGAGGTGGCGGCCGATGTCTACGCGTTCTGCCTGCTCGGTTACGCACCGGTGCCCGCGCTGGCGACCGTCGTGGACGGGCCGTCGAGCCAGGTGTACCGGATGCCCTTCGGTGACCCGCACCCCGTCTCGGCGCTGCGGGTGCAGTTCAACGCGGCGCTGTGCCGGGCCTGGTTCGGGGCCGGACCGTGGGACGCGCTGGCGACCCGCTGGATGACCAGACACCCACTCGCACAGGCGCCTTCGGATGTCGCGGCGATCGTCGCGGCGAGCATGCCGCTGCTGCCCGCGATCGCCGACGTGTGCACCCGGGTGCCGATGCGCGCCTTCCACGGCGTGCCGCTCTCGGCATTGGCCGACCCGCGGCGGGTGGCGCCGAACGAGCTCACCCGGCTGGCCGATCGCGCGGGCGAATCGCTCTACACCTCGACCTACCTGCAACGGGTCGAGCCGATGCGCATTCTGGCGCTGACCGTATTGCGCGGTCTCGAATCATCCACCGCGCCATCGGCAATGGAGACCTGGCTGCGACGGATGGGTGGCGGCGACCGACTCGCCGCCTGAACGGATAGATAGGAGACCGACATGGATAACGAGCCAGGCAACGGGCCCGCGAACGTGGATCAGCTGATCCAGTTGTGCACCGCCATAATTCAGCAGTACCGGCCGCCGGACAGCACCCCGTCGAACACGCTCGAGGACGGCAACGACCTGACGCTGTCGATCTTCTCGGAGCTGCAGTACGCGTTGCAATCACGCAACCTCTCGGCCAAAGGGCCGGCGACGCAGGCGCTGCCCGCCCAGGTCGATGTGCCGCACAGCCGGTTGGTATTCAAACGGGCGCTGCCGCACTACGCGGAGCGGGTCGTCGCCATCTACCGCGGCAACCGCCTTCCCGCGGTCCTCGTCCAGATCTACGACCAGGACAGCCGAGACGGCGGGAACGGTGCGGACTGCGAGCAGCGACCGACGTTCAGACTCCCCCATGCCGATGAGGCGATCGCGGTGCAGATCCAGGACTGCGACGAGCGCGTCCGGCTCGTCAGCTTCGTGACGTACGTGCCGATCGACACCTCCGGCTCCGATTCCAGGGTCGCCGTGTACTCCGACTCGCCGCAAGCATTTTAAGGAAGGCAGCGCCATGTTTCGACAGTTGGCTACTCAGCTCCCCAAACTCACCGGCGGGCTCACGCCGGCTGATGCGGTCTTCACATTCCACCCCGAGCAGCTGAGCCGATGGCTGGACGAGATCTGGGCGCAAGGCGGAATCACCGCCTGGCCCAAAGTCTTCAACCCGACCGCGGTGCCGCTCGGCGACCAGGCGGCGGTCAAGCTGACCCAGATCCCGGACAACCTCATCAAGGAATCGTTCAGGTCCGGTGTGCGCGGGCCGGCCGGGACGCCGCCGTTCACTCCGCCGCTCGGCTACAACCCGAGCAACGACCCGCAGGTGGTGCCGCTCTGGGACCACATGTTCTACGCGTACCTGGTGGAAAGCACCGGCATCGTGGAGATCTTCGCCGAGGTGGTGCGGCGCTACGTCGTCGGCGAAACGCTGCCCGCGCCGACGGTCGAAACCATGACCTGGGTGCGCGCCACCGAGGAACTGTTCTTCCGCGATCCGCCGCTGTTCCGGGTGGGTGGCCTGACCAGTCAGCTGCGCCCGGACGCCCGGGTGAACCGGCGAAATGCCTACTGGCGCATGTTCGGACTCGATCTGCCGCATCCGGCGCCCGGCGCGGACAGCCAGGCCTGGAAGCGAGATGCCGGGGCCGCGAGCAGCATCCGGTTCATCGAGATCTGGAACGAACTGCTCCGCCAGATCTGGCTCGGTATCGAGAACGAGCGCAACACGTCCGGTTCGAATCCGACCGACGCGAGCTACATCGGGTACCTGTGCCAGACGCTCGCGGAGATGCTGCGGCTGCGCCGCCTCGGCGGGATGCTGTCCCGGGAAGAGTTCAGTTATGCCTGCCTGCTGAACTGGTTTCATCTCACCGTCGACTACGAAAGCGCGGTGGTGCGCGACCTCAGCGCGAACGCCGGTGTCGCCGGCGGCAATCCCGCCGACCGGCTCGCGACGGTCGGGGCCCGGGTCGGCGTCGCACCGTCGCGTCAGGCCCGCGAGCTCTTCGAACTCGCCTCCCTGGTCTCACCGCTGCTGTGGGCCATCGAGCTCGGCGTGTTCGACGAGCAGCCCCAGGCCGCGCTGCTTTACCGCTCCACCGGCGTGCCGGGGACCGGGACCAAGCCCGCGCAGACGATGACGCGAATCATCGACCTGTGGCAGTCGGCGACCGGGGAGCGGGTCAAGGACCTCGCGGTCACCATGCGCCGCACCACGAACCAGGTCCGTTCCGCGCAACCGGCGAAACTGCTGCCCGCCGGCGTGCTGTCCGGCGCGACCGCACCGGCGGCGCCCGCGACGAACGGACATCGACGAGTCGCCCCTCGGCTCTGAGCCGTTGGGACGCCGAGTCGTTCGCCACCGCGCGACACCGATTGGGAGCCTGATATGAGTACTGTTGCCGAATCGTCGATCTTCGCCTCGCCCGAATCGACGCCCGACCCCGGCGGGTGGCCCACTCGCGAAGATGTGTTCGCCGAGGACGTGGGCGACACGGAATACGACGGCGAAACAAGCTGGCAGAACGAGGGTTCCGACACCGAACTGGATGAAACCGGGTACGGCGGTGCGGAGTCCGGGGAAACCTACACCTACGGAGCCGAATACGGTCAGGAGGACGCCGACCACGAGGAGGGTGACCTCGAAGTCGACAGTGAGACCGGGTATTTCGAGGCTGCCGACTACGCCGAGACCGACCACGAAGACGCGGACTACGAGGCCGCCGATTTCGAGAACGCCGACTACGAAGACGCGGACTACGGAGAAGCCGATTACGAGGACGCGGACTATGAGGACGCGGATTACGAGGACGCCCAGCCGGTCTCGGTGACGCCCGGCCGGTTGCTCGTCAAACGCCACCCGCTGCTGCGCTCGCACGCGGGCACACCGCCGGATCTGCTGCTCGAGTGGAACGGCATGGTCGAGCCGTCGGTGGTCGATGTCGTCGTCCATCTGCACGGCTACGCCGGGCAGGGCGCGGCGATGAACATCGTGAAGCACAAGAAGCCGATCAGCGGACTGGATTTCACCGATCCGGCCAACCCGTCGACTGTCGGGCGGACCGCCCCGACGCTACTCATCCTGCCGCGCGGCCATCACCAGCCGAAGGGCAACCCGGCACGGTACACGTTCCCCGCGCTCACCAAACCCGGTGCGCTGCACCGATTGATCGAGGACGCGCTGGCCCGGTTCGGCGCCGCGACCGGAACCACCGTGCGGCGCAATCGGCTGATCCTGACCGCCCACTCCGGCGGCGGTGCCGCGCTGATGGCCATTCTGGGCCACACCGATCCCGACGAGGTGCACACCTTCGACGCGCTGTACAACGACCCGAAGGCGCTGATCGATTGGGCCCGCAAGCGCATGGCGACGGGAACCGGTGCGCTGCGCGTGCTCTATCGCCCCGGCGAGGGCACCGCGCGGGCCAGCGAGCGGGTGGCAACGGTGGTCGGCGGCGCGGCGTCGCCGAACTTCCGGGTCGAGCGAACCCGAGTGCCGCACAATGATATTCCGCGCCGATTCGGCTGGCAGCTGCTGGCCGACGCGTCCGCGAACCTGCGCGGCGGCATCGTCGCCCGCGAATCCGCCGACGAGCTGTGGACTCCGCAGGAGGGCGACGGCGAGTACTGGGGCGAAACCGCCTGGGAGTCAGCGGAGTACCTCGGTGAGTCGACGTCGCAGGAGTGCGGTTGCCAGCACCAGGAACGCGAGTCGTTCGAGGAGGAAGGTCCACGGAGTGTGCAGTGCCCGCCGAAATTCGCGAGCCGGGGCCTCGGAGCGTGCAAGCCGTCCCAGGACGACTGCAAGCCGGCGGCGCCGTGGAGCGAGATGCAACAGCGATTCCGGCAGAGCTGCAGCCTGTCCACCCATCGCCTCGACGCGAAATCGGCCGTCGACTGCGCGTGCGCGTTCGGTGATCCGCGCCAGGTCGCGATGTTCTCGATGGCGCGGGTCATCGCCGCGGGCCCGCTCGCGGCCCGGCTGTTCGCACACTTCCTCGGCGCGAGCGGCACCGAGGTCACCATCGATGTCGCCGACATGATCAAGCGCTCGGCCGGGGTGCGGGATAAGATCCGCAAGTCGATCGCCCGGGGCGGAACCTCCGGCATGACGCGGATCGAACAGAGCGAATACCGCGACAGCGAGCTGCAATTCGCCTACGGCGCCATCGACTGCGTGCAATGGCGGGTGCTTCCGCCGGTGGCGAAGGATTGGCGCAAGAAGCCCGCCACCCGGCTCGAGATCTCGATGCTCGACTACTACGAATTCCATCCCGCCCGGGCCGGCGTGAGCCAGTGCGCGCACGCGGCGTGCGTCGAGCTCGTCGCCCGCGGACAGGCGAAGAATTTCTGGACCAGCGGCAGCGCCGTGGTCACCCTCGCCGAGATCAACGCGCGCGCGGCGGCACCCGTGCGCCAGCCGAGGGAGCGCCGCAATGTGGTCTACCAGAACACCTACTGAGCTGAGGGGAGCCGCGTCATGAGCACCGTCGCCGAATGGCCGGTCCAGGAAAACTACCCGGGCGCAGCCGAATACGACCATCAGCCGGTCCACTCCGAGGACATCGGCTCCGGGGAGTTCGGCTACGCGGAGGTGGACGAAGCCGAGGAATCCGGCGAGGTCGAGCAGCACGAGTTCGACGAAACCTTTTCCGGCGCGGAAACTCTGTTCGAGGGCGAGACGTTTCCGTCCGGACTCGTCCTCGTGGCCAGGCCGGGCCCGTCGGCGCACGGGCAAGAGCATTGGGATCCGAACAACACCGGCTTCCCGCTCTATGACACGGGGCCCGCGGTCCGCAAGCAGAAGCTGGCGCGGAACTTCACCGTCGGTGAACTCGTCAGCAGCGGTGGCCGACCCGCCGATCGCGCCCGGATCTCACCGGCCCTGGTCCGCTGCCTGCAAGCGATCCGGGACAAGGTGGGACGGCCGGTCAAGATCAGCTCGGGATACCGTTCCTGGGCGAACAACGTGGCGGTTTATCGCGCACGCGGGCAGCAGCCGACGTTGAGCAGGCATTGCAGCGGACAGGCCGCCGACATCACCATCGCCGGACTCACCGGGTTGCAGATCGCCGAGCTCGCGATCGACGCCTGCGGCAACGACATCGCGCTCGGTGTCGGGGGCAATTTCGCTCACATCGATGTCCGCGGGCGACCCGATACCTGGACCTATCTGCCGGGCAAGGCCAACGCGGCGGCGCTCGCGCATGTCCGGCAGTATCGCCAAAACCGCGCTGCCCCAAGGCCCGGACCCGTTCCGACGCCGACGCCGACGCCCACACCGACTCGGACGCCGGATCGCGCCGCGGGCGTCGTCCGGCGCGGCACGTTCACCAAGTGCGCGACCGGGGAACAGCCGGGTGCCCGCGCGATGGCGAATCAATGGCAGCGATCGACCGGCCGGCACGCGGGGACGTTCAACTGCCGCGCCACCACGTTCGGCACGCCGTCACTGCACGGCGAGGGTCGTTCGATCGATCTGACCGCGAACGCGGCGGACCCGGGGCAGCGCGCCCAGGCCGAGGCATACATCGCCTGGTTGCAGGCCAATGCGGTGGAACTCCAAGTGGCGTACATCATTTGGAATCGCCGGCAGTGGGGATGGCAGTTCCGCGCCAAGGGCTGGCGGCCGTACGGCGGGAGCAATCCGCACACCGACCACATCCACGTCGACCTCAGCTGGGAAGGCGCGCTGACCCCGAGTCCGCTGTTCGCCGGACCTGTTCCCGGCCTCGGCGGGAATGTCGCGCCGGCGCCGAAGCCGGCACCGAAACCAGGCCCGGTGCCGAAGCCGAGCGGTCGAGTACCCGCGCACGTTGCCGAGTTCGTCCGCAAGTACCGCCCGCACGCGAAGGCGGACGAAACCCGCAGTCGCATCCCCTGGTTGGTCACCCTCGGCCAGGCCGCGCTCGAAACCGGCTGGGGCGCAAAGGCATGCGGCAACAACTTCTTCGGCGTCAAGGCGGGCCCGAGTGTGCCCGCCGTCCAGCGGAAGCTCTGCGTGACTACCGAGGTGCACAGCACCCCGAATGTGCGGGGCTACCCGGAGATCATCTCCGTGACCCCGAGGCCGGACGGCCGCTACAAGTATGTCGTCCGCGACTGGTTCCGCGCTTTCGACTCCCCCGTGCAGTCGTTCGACGGCCACGCACAGACGCTGCTCAAACCGCGCTACGCACAAGCCTTCGCGCACACCGGCGATCCCTACGCCTTTGCCCGCGAAGTCGCGGCGGCCGGCTACGCCACCGAGCCCAGCTATGCCGCGAAGCTGACCAGCGTGATGAGAATGATCGAGAAAGTTCCGTAGGCCGGGCGGTCAGAAGAAGCCGTCGGGGGGTTGACAAAGGACTTCCGACACGTCACCTTTGTCCGATGGTAACGTTACCAGACCCTGAGCGCGACGTTCCGGCGCAGGGTGAGCGGCGGCGCTGGCCGACGATGGCGGATGTGGCGCGGCGCTCCGGCGCCTCGCTGATGACCGTGTCGCGGGTGGTGAACGGTGAGCCCGGTGTCCGGGAGGAAACGGCGCAGCGGGTTCGGTCGGCCATCGACGAACTGGGCTTCCGCCGTAACGACGGGGCGCGAATTCTGCGGCAGGGCAACGCCACCGCGAGCATCGGCCTGGTGATGGAGGACCTGACCGGTCCCCTCTACAGCACGATCATGGCCGCCGTCGAACAGGTGGCAAGACAACGGGACTACCTGTTGCTGGCCGGATCGGCGCAGGGTGATTCCGCGCGCGCCGCGAAACTGACGAGTGCGTTCCTCGCCCGCCGGGTGGACGGGCTGATCGTCGCGGCCAGTCTGGCCGGTGAGGTGGCGCTCGAGGCCGAGCTGGCCCCGGAAACCAAATGTGTCTTCGTCGACCGGCCGAGTTCGAGCGCGAAGTTCGATTCGGTGGTCTCCGACAACGAAGGCGGCGTGCGACTGGCCGTGGCGCATCTCGTCGCGGCGGGCCATCGCCGGATCGGCTACCTCGGCGACGACGAGCATTTCTGGACGGCCGGCCGTCGCCGCGACGGCTTTCTCGCCGCGATCCGCGAACACAGTCTGGACGCGACAGACCTCGTCGGCATGGGTTTACACACACCGAGCAGTCAGGCCGAGATCTGGCAGCGGTGGGCCGGCGGGCCCGAACCGGTCACGGCCGTGGTCACCGGAAACAACCGGGCCACCCTCGCGCTCATCCGCCATCTGCGCTCCGCTCCCGAATTGTCGGTCGCCTACGTGGGATTCGACGATTTCGACCTTGCCGATCTGCTGCGCCCCGCCGTCACCACGGTCGCCCAGGACGCCGAGCTGATGGGGGCGCGCGCGGCCGAGATGCTGTTCGACCGCATCGGCGGGCGGACCGGCAGTCCGCGGCAGGTCGTCGTCCCGACTCATCTGATCGTCCGGGAGTCGGGGCACCTCAGGCGATGAGCCGCCCGGCCGGGCGGCGAACACCGCACAGTCATCGTCGAACACAGATCGAAGGAGATCCCGTGACCCACCCGACGGCGCGCCTGCGCCGCTACTCAACCCTGGTCGTACTGGCCGGCATCCTGTTGACCACGGGCTGCCGCGGCGGCGAGTCCACCGCGGGCTCGGACGGTGGCGGATCGGCGATCCCGGACAACTCCGCGATCGTGAACGCGGTGCAGAGCGATCCGGCCCTGGCCGGCCAGGTGCCCGCGGCGATCAAGGGCAAGGGCACGCTGTCGGTCGGCTCGAACGTGCAGTCGCCGCCGAACAACTTCTACGGCGCGGACGGCAAGAAGGCCGTCGGGTTCGAGGTCGACCTCATCACGGCCGCCGCGAAGAAGCTCGGCCTCGACGTCGCCTACAGCGACATGTCCTTCGATTCGCTGATCACCAGTCTGCAGACCGGACGCATCGACGCGACCATCGCGGGCATGAACGACACGAAGGAGCGCCAGCAGAAGATCGACTTCGTGGACTACTTCACCTCGGGCATCACCATGATGGTGGCCAAGGGCAACCCCGAGAAGATCCACACGGTGGATGACCTGTGCGGCAAGGCCATTGCGGTGGTGACCGGAACCAGTCAGCAGGAGTTCGCCAAGTCGCAGAGCGCGACCTGCACGGCGGCGGGCAAGCCGGCCCTCACCATCACCGACACCAGCAGCGACGCGCAGAACCAGCAGCAGCTGCGGTCCGGCCGAATCGCGGTGATCCTCAACGACCTGCCGTCCGCGGCGTATATCTCCCGCACCGCCGGCGACGGAAAGTTCTTCGAGACGGTCGATCAGGCGCCACTCAACGGCGGTCCGTACGGGATCGGCCTGGCCAAGGACAACAAGGCGCTGACCGACGCATTGCAGAAAGCACTGCAATCCCTTGTCGACGACGGGACCTACACCAAGATCCTGGCTGCCTGGCAGATCACCTCGGGCGCGCTGCAGAAGGTAACGGTCAATGCCGGGTGACCTCCGCACGGTCCGCGACGAGGCGCCCGCGGTCACGCTGCTGCCCAAGGTCCCCCTCCGGCACTGGGGCCGATGGGTATCCGGCGTGCTCATCCTGGTGCTCCTCGGCGCGCTCGGATTTGCGATGTCGCAGGGCCAGATCGACTATGCGTCCATACCCGCGCTGCTGACCGAGCCCATCATCCTGGAGGGCCTGGTCAATACCATCCTCCTGGCCGTCGTCGCGCAGGCGGGAGCGATCGTTCTCGGCGTGGTCGTCGCGCTGATGCGGGCCTCCCGCAATCCGGTCGCACGCTGGTTCGCCAGCGGTTACATCTGGCTGTTCCGCGGATTGCCCGTGCTGCTGCAGATCCTGCTCTGGTTCAATCTCGCGTTCATCTTTCCGCGCATCACGATCTTGATCCCGTTCGTCGACGTCACCCTGCTCGACCAGTCGGCCAACACCCTGATGACGGTCTTCGTCGCCGCGCTGCTCGGGCTAGGGCTGAACGAGAGCGCCTACATGGCCGAGATCGTGCGGGCCGGATTGAACAGCGTGGACAAGGGGCAGGTCGAGGCCGCCCAGTCGATCGGCATGCCGCCCAGCACGGTGCTGCGGCGGGTGATTCTGCCGCAGGCGATGCGCGTGATCATCCCGCCGACCGGCAACGACTTCATCAATATGCTCAAGGGAACCTCGATGGCGTCGGTCATCGGATACCTGGAGTTGATCAAGGCCGCGCAAAACCTGACCTCGCACAGCCTGAATCCGATGGAGACGCTGTTCACGGTCGCGATCTGGTACATGGTCGTGGTCAGCGTGGCCAGCGTCGGCCAGTACTTCCTCGAACGGAGGTACTCGGCCTCGGACCGCTCGAATGGCGGCCGAACACCGTGGCGGCGGATCGGGCGATCCCTCGGCACCCCTCCGATGGTCAGGACCACTCCATGAGCGAGCGAACAACGGGCACAACCGAACCCGAGCCGTCACCGGGCGCAGCCACGCAGGAAGATCCCGACGTTCTGGTCAGGGCCGTGTCGGTGCGCAAGCGGTTCGGCGACGTCGACGTGCTCAAAGGCATCGATCTCGTCGTCCGTCGCGGTCAGGTGGTCGTGCTGCTGGGTCCCTCCGGCGCGGGCAAGAGCACCTTCCTGCGCTGCATCAACCATCTGGAGTCGATGGATTCCGGGGAGATCTGGGTAGATGACGACCCGATCGGGTTCCGGTTGCGCGGCGGCCGGCTGCACGAGTTGCGCGAGCGTGAGTTCGCCAAGCAACGCGCTCAGATCGCCATGGTGTTCCAGCGGTTCAACCTGTTCCCGAATCGCACGGCGCTGGAGAACGTGATCGAGGGGCCGGTCCGGGTGAAGGGGACGCCGGTGGCGCAGGCGCGGCAGCAGGGAAAGGACCTGCTCGATCGAGTCGGCCTCGCCGACAAAGTCGATGAATACCCGGGCCGGCTCTCCGGCGGACAGCAGCAGCGGGTGGCGATCGCCAGGGCATTGGCCATGCAGCCCAAGCTGATCCTGTTCGACGAGCCGACCAGCGCGCTCGATCCGGAACTCGTCGGCGAGGTGCTCAGCGTGATGACCGAACTGGCCCGGGCGGGCATGACCATGATCGTCGTGACCCACGAGATGTCCTTCGCGCGGGAGGTGGCCGACCAGGTGGTTTTCATCGATCAGGGGGTTGTCGTCGAGATGGGCCCGCCGGAGCAGGTCATCGGCAATCCGGCGCACAGCCGTACCCGCCAATTCCTGGCGCGGGTGCACCAGTGACCGATCCGCGGGCCGCGTATCTGGCCCAATTCTGCGAAACCACAGGCTATCTCGATTTCGCGCGGTACGGTCCCCCGTCGCGGGCCGTGGTCGCCGCGAGCGCCACGGCGATGCATTCCGGTGCGATGGCAGGCCCGGATACGGTCGATGAGCTGATGAGCGCGACCGACCGAGCGGTCCGGGCCGTGGCGCGGCTGGCCGGCTTCGCGACGTCGTCGGTGGTGCTGGTGCCGAACACCTCGACCGGGCTGTTCCAGGCGGCCTTCGCCATCCCGTTCGAGCCGGCGATCGGCGAGGTTCTGGTGAGCGGCAGCGACTTTCCGGCGAACCACTATCCCTGGGCGCGCGCCGCCCAGGCCGGTCGGTTCCGGCTGCGCGTGCTCGCTCCACCCGGCGGCCGGATGACGCCGGAAGGGATCCGTGCGGAATTGCGGCCCGACACCACGGCGGTGTCGGTCAGCGCCGTCGACTTCGCCACCGGCTATCGAGCCGACCTCGCCGGTATCCGGGAGGTCATCGGCGAGCGGCTGCTGATCGTCGACGGCATCCAGGGCTTCGGTGTGACCACCCAACCGTGGGAGGTGTGCGACATTCTCGTGGTCGGTGGACAGAAATGGCTGCGCGCCGGTTGGGGCACCGGATTTCTCGCGCTGTCGGATCGGGCGCTGGAACGGGTCGATCCGCTGTTGTCGGGATGGACCGGCGCCGTGGATCCCACCCACTACGACGGGCTGATCCATCCGCATGCGCACGGCGCCGCGCGATTTTCCCTCACCAATCTCAGCCCGGTCGATCATGCCGCCTTCGCCGCCGCGCTCGAACTGGTCGAATCCGTCGGGCCGGCCTGGATCGAACGCCGAATCGGCGAACGGATCGACGCGCTGCACGAGGCGCTCCTCCCCCTCGACCCGATGATCCGCTCCGCGCTCGACCCTGCGCACCGTGCCGGGATCCTCGCTTTCGCGCTCGCCGATCACCAACCGGCACAACTGGGTAAGCGTCTGGCTGCCGGGGGCGTCACCGCCACGGTGCACGCCGGCGCCGTGCGGCTGTCGGTCCACGCAACTACCACTGACGCAGCTATCGAGGCGGTCACTTCCACGATCCGGGAGTCACGCCGCCAGGGGGCCTGGTGACCCCCCTCTTTCTGGGGCACGGTCCGCACGGCTTGGTGTTAACACTTCGACCGAAGGTGCCCAGAGCAGGAGGTTTCGGGCAACTGCGCGGCGAACCGCGTTGATTCGCAGCCGATTACCCGAATCCGCGCCGGCGCGGGACGTAACGGCGACTGGTACACCTCGATGTGCTGCTTGCATACCGAATGGGTGCGGTACCAATTGGAGGGGATCTCATGCGGATCAAATCACTGCTGGTCGCCGGCTTCGCGGCGGGCGTCGCGCTCGCCGCAAGCGGTTGCGACTCGAACTCGGCACCCGGGCCGGCGCCCACCCGAACGCCGATACCTTCGGCGCAAACCGAACCGTCCACCCAGCCGGGGCGCACGAGTGAGCCCGGCGGCAGCGTGCCCGAGGCGACCGCCGCGCCCGACACCCCCGGTGTGCCCGACGCGCCTAGCGTGCCCACAACCAAAACCGTTGTCGCAGAGCCGAAGCCGCCCGCCGACACCGCGCCCCCGAAATGCGTGACCGCCCAGCTTCGCCTGGACAAGGGAATCGGCGGCCAGGTGGGCGGGACCTGGTTCCTGAGGTTCATCAACTCCAGCTCGCGAACCTGTGTCCTGCAAGGGTTCCCGGGCGTCTCGCAAACCAACGGCCCCACCGGCGATCCGGTAGGCGAGCCCGCCACCCGCGACCAGGGTCCGCAGGCGCCCCAGCCTGCCCCGGTCACGCTGGCACCCGGCGCGGCAGCGCAATTCGAGTTCATCTCTTACCCCAAGCAGATCAACGAGTGCGCCGCCCTGCGCACCAACACCCTGCGCGTCTACCCGCCCGACAACACCGAATCACTCTGGCTGCCTTGGGACAACCTGATCTGCCCGAGTCCGCAGCACATGCTCGTCGTCCGCGCGATCACCCCGCTGTAGGCACAGTTCCCGGTCCTTCCGCCGGCCGCGGGCCTGCTGCGCTCTGGACGAGCGCCGTCTCGACCACGGCCTGATGGAACTGCCACGCGTCGGCGACGATGTCGGCCAGGTCGGGGCGCTGGGGTTTCCAGCCGAGTTCACGGTGCGCCTTGTCGCTGGAGGCGATGGACACGGCGGGGTCACCGGGCCGGCGGCCTTCGATGCGGACGGGGAAGTCGACTCCGGTGACGGCACGCACCGTGTCGAGCACTTGGCGGTTCGAATGTCCTTGCCCGTTACCGAGATTGAAGATGTCGTGGCGGCCGGGCTCGACGGTATCGAGGGCGAGCAGGTGCGCGGCGGCGAGATCGGAGACGTGGATGTAGTCGCGGATGCAGGTGCCGTCGGGGGTCGGGTAGTCGGTGCCGAAGAGCGTGAAGGTGTCTCGTTGCCCGCCCGCCGCTTGGAGCAGGATCGGGATGAGGTGCGATTCCGGGTCGTGGCGCTCGCCCAGGTGGGCTCCGCTGGTCGCGCGGACGGCGCCGGCGGCGTTGAAGTAGCGCAGGGTGGCCGCGCCGAGCGTGGCCGAGGCTCCGCAGGCGCCGGTGATGAGCTGATCGACGGTGGCTTTGGTTGCGGCGTAAGGGTTTCGGGGCCGGACCTCGGCGGTCTCGTCGAACGCGGTGGCGCCGTCGCCGGTGTACATCGACCCGGTGCTCGAGAAGATCAGCCGCGGCACGCCGGCGGCCCGGATCGCGCGCAGCAGCGCGAGGGAGCCTTCGATGTTGTTGTGCCAGTACTTGTCCGGGTCGACCACCGATTCGGCGACCTCGATGCTGGCCGCGAAATGCAGCACCCCGTCGAACCGGGCGGCCGGAGTCAGGATGTCGGCGACCTGATGCACCGACATCTCGTGGAACCGCGCGCCGGGAGCCAAATTGGCGGCGAAGCCGGTGGAGAGGTTGTCGAGGATTTCGACCTCGTGGCCGGCCTCGACGAGCTGGTGGGCGACGACCGAGCCGATATATCCGGCCCCGCCGGTAACGAGCAGCTTCACAGTGGTCGAATCCTCCTTGGGCGGCAGTGCGGTTCGAACGACGGTGGTGGCGACGCTCATCGGTGCGTATTGCTTGTCAGCAATTCTCGTACCGAAGCGCGAGCGCCTGCTCAGCTGGGTTCCGATGGTAGTAGGTATGGCGATCGCAACCACTGACGGTGATCTGCACGCTCCGGTCGTAGGGCGGCTGGTTTCCGTTGTAGAGAGACCGAACGCCACTGCTACCTAGCGAGTCGGTGGACGATGTCGTCGCGAGGTACGCGATCGGCGTGCGGAGTTCGGCGAGGATCGGCAGATGCTTCTCGGCCAGGACCTTGGCATCGTCGAAATCCTCCGACCGGAGCTGCTCGGTTACGCCGGGTACGGTCGGAGAGCTCGAGGGGCGGGCGAATTCGGAAGACATCACCACATCGCGGGGCGGGTCATGATCCTCACCGAGCCGTTGCCAGGCGGAAAGCTCGGCTTCGGTCGGGTATCGGTGGTTCATCTGCAGCAGCCTCCGCGCCGGAGCCGAGTAGCCGATCTCCCATTTCGCGCTCCCGAGATCGGGGAACTCTCGGATCAGACGCCGATATGCCGCGCCGATGGCATCGAAGTCGTTCGTGCGCAACGGTTTCAGGGAGATAGCACCCGCACCGAAGGTTCCCTCGGAGATCAGGTCTCCCGGTCCGAGGAACATATCCGCGAAGTAGGCCCAGTTGTAGGTCCACGCCACCTGCGCTTCGGGAAAAGCACGAATCAGGGCGTGCCATTCGGCAGCGCGCGCCGCAGCGGTGGCGAATCCCTCGTTTCCGGCTTTGAAGGAATCATCGAGTCGGCGGAACTCGATATCCGTGCGCCACCGACGGAAGTCGGGTGCGGCAGCTATCCGGTCGCGGAAGCCCTCGATCACCGCTGCGGTCTGCTGGGCCGACGCTTCCTCGGTCAGCACGACAATCGCCGAGAAGTTCGCGGCGCTTTCGGTCGAAACCCGTTGAACTCCAGGCATTTGAGCGAGCGCCCGTTGGATGTCTCTGGATTCCCGGAACAGCGACGGCTTACCGGGCCCGTCGACCGCCAGGAGTGTCCCACCGCTGCACGAGGATACGAGCACTCCGGCCATCGCGAGCTTCGCCCACTTGAACTGCGGCCGCCCCAGGCGCGCCGCACGATCGATCAACACCGCGGTGACGACCAGCGTGCCGCTCACCCCGACGACGATCAACCCCGCCGAGAAGCCGAAGGACACCAACCCTTCTCGGCACTCATAGACATAGCAGGCCGGCGTGCGCAACACGACCACGGACACCAGCAGCCCGATCGTGGCAGCCATCGCATAAAGGCCCCAGGGCCCCCGCACCCTACGATCGCGCAGCCGGAACCCCTGGTTGAGCATGCGGCCAAAAGTATAGGAACGCACCAGTACTCGCACGCCCCCAGATATCGCTGAGTGCTTTCTAAATCTCGATCCGCGAGGGGTCGGGCAGCGTCTTCGGGCGTTCGTCGGTGTACCAGGTGTGCTCGATTGCGCTGAGTCTTCCGTCCTCGACCCACAGAATGACTTCGCCGATCGGTGCACCCTTGCGGTCGGTGACGCTTCCATCGATGAAGATTCCGCTTGTTGAATCGGAGGCAGCTGTCGCACCAGCGGGAACCCTCAGATCGACGCTCGGGGAACCCTCACCCCAAGTGCCGATGACCTGTGTAAACGGGACCTGCGCCAGATAGTCACCAGCACCGGCTTTGCCCGAGGCGGACAGCAGTTCGGTCACGACGCTCGTTTCGAGCTCCGTGAGCGGCCTCGGCTCTATCGGTGTAGTACTACTCATCGTCCTCTCCTCAGTTCTCGCATTACGAGCTTGTCCCAGGAATCGGATGCGGTCAGCAGATCATGAACGAATCGGCGGGGTTCCTCGCCACTCGTAAGGCCGGGCCGAAATCTCGGCCCGGCCTTACGGCGATGGTCCGCAACTGGTGATCGCCGGTCAGGCGGCTACCACAGAACGGGTAGGCGTTCCGGGATCCGTTTCATGAAGCGGGTGCGCCAGACGAGTTGGTCGATGGGCACGGCGAGGTCCAAGCCCGGTATGCGGTCCAGTAGCACTTCCAGGCCGATTTGGGCGTGGCGGCGGCCCAGTGCGGTGGCCGGGCAGAAGTGCTGACCGCCGCCGAAGGACAAATGCGCACTGGCGTTGGGGCGATTCAGATCGACCGTCTCGGGTTCGGGGAAGGCGGCGGGATCGAAATTGGCGCCTTCCACCAGCACCAGCACCAACTCTCCCTTGCCGATCCGGACGTCGCCGAGCTCGACGTCTTCGGTCGCCAGTCGTGGGAGCGCGTCGCCGATGGACAGGTTGATGCGCAGCAACTCTTCCACTCCGGCGGGTATCAACGCCGGGTCGGCCAGCAACTGGGCTTTCAGTTCCGGATGTTGAATGAGCGAAACTAGTGCCATGGTGAGGAAGCCGCCGGTGGAAATAACGCCCGCCCCGAACATGGTGACTCCGACGGTGGCCAGCATCTGTTCCGATACGTGCGAATATTCCGGATCGTCGCGCAATGCCGCCAATTCGGCCATCAGCCCCGAGGTGGCCGGGTCGTCGAGGCGCTCGACCATGTACGTGATGTCCCGATTCCAGTTGAGCTCGGCGGCTGCGATGGGCTCCGCGGAGTTCATGAACGCGATGTGCAGACTGCGCATCAACCTCGGCGCATCCGACTGCGGAATCCCGAGGATGTGACAGTGCAGTGCGGCCGCGAACGGGTCGGCGAAATCGTTACGCAGATCGGCGGGCGCACCCTCGGCGACGAGGGTGTCGACCAGACTCGTGGCCGTGGTTCGCAGAAACTCCTCCAGGCCAGGCGATTTCGGGTTCAGGGCCTTCATCACCGCCTTGCGCAAACCCGCACCGGTGATATTGCCCATGTTGTTGACCACTTCCGGCGGGATGGTGAGGGCGTACTGGCGTGGCACTCCAGGAGCGGAGGTGTCCTTCAACGAGAACCGGCGATCCTCCAGGACCTGCTTGCACAGGGCGTAGGAGCTCACCAGCCAAGCCGCGTCACCGGCGAGGGTGCGCACCTTGCGTACGGGTGTGGTTTCGCGAAGGACGTTGACCTCATGGGGAATTCGGTCGCCACGGGCGGAGAACGGGAACGCCGGCAGGATGTCGACGGTCGTCATGCGACGCCTCCTTCGATGGGCGTGACGATGGCGTGTCCCTGATTGCGGGACGCGCGAAGCCCGGATCCGCGCGCATACAGCAGTTCCGCCATGGGCAGCAGTTGGTGATAGCAGTTCAGCGACGACGGCACTCCGAGGATCGCGGGCGTGTCCAGGAACAGTGGGACCTCGGCGCGGATGTAGTCGAGGCACACCTCGTGCTGACGCGGGGTGGGTGCGACACCGTCCTGGGCTTTCGAGGACAGGAACCGCGCCACCAGTTCCGCGCACACCGCACGGAATTCCTCGTCCTCAGCCGATCGCCTGAGCAGATCCGCGTGCAGGGCCCGGTACGCGTCGTTGGACCGGAAGTCCGACATCGCTCGCGCGAACAGTCGCTGTCCCGCCGGATCCGCATCGTCAACGGCCGCAACGATTTTAGCGCGCACACCGCGCAGATTCTTGTCCGCCTTGCGCCGCGCCTCGATCTCGGAATATCCCATCGCCGAGAACATTTCGGCCACATACACGTCGGTGTAGACGATGTCGACTCGATCGAAGTGCGCCAGGCCCCACCGCGCGAGATCCCGGATTCGCTGAGCGGAAAAGTAGCTGTTTCCTGGCGACACACCGATGACGGCGTGGTCACCGTCGCGCTGGACGACCTGACAGTGCGGAGTGCATGGCTGAACCAGAAAGCCCTGCTGGACAATGGATTTCAGTGCTTGTGTTGCAGATCCAGGGAGCGTTGCCGACGTCACGATTGCGCGCCTTTCGCCGAAGGGTGATCTACCGAATTACCCGCTCATTCCCGCGCTGCCGAGGCAATGGTGCACGCCGTCGTACCCGGCCCCCTGCGACGCTCACGAGTCCACAAATCCTCGCGGCACCCACCGCACTTCGGCAACGGTGAGAGGTCCAATGCCCACAGCCTACTCGCGCGCCGAATTCTCATGATCGCACCGTTGCAAACCCGGCCGCCATCGTCTGCACAGGCGCCGCGGCGTCGCCGAAATCTCTTGCATCGTAGGCGATTACAGGTGCTCAGGACCTGCCGGACGTCCGCTTCGAACCGCGCACCCCCGCAACATCGCCGGACGTTCATAGGGGCGAGGCCCTGCGCTCGAATCACGCGCCGCGCGACATAGCCCACCCGCCCGGAGCGAAATCAGCAAGGGTTGGCCCGGTGCACGAGGTCGACGCACTGGTTCGAGCAGCGGAATCCGATCCGGACGCACCGACCGACCGTGCAGTAGTGGCCGAGAACAACCGTCGCCGGACACTCACTGCGCTCCACACGGGCCTTTTACTGAGTAACGGGCCAAGGGCCAGCAATCTGAACTCGGCCCTCTTCGAGCGCCGGCGCCGCAGGGCAACAACCGCCCGATGCCGCTCGGAACGGTCGAATCCGCACCGCCGTGCCCCTTGAACCTTGGTCATGGACGGGCACCGGCCGTCCGTTATGATGACGAAACCAGTGCGTACGAGGTCGGGTGGGGAGTTCTATAGGTGTGGCAATCAGCCCATAGCTGCCAGCGCCCGGGCGGCGCTGCGCCGACGCCCTGTTTCCGTGTTCCGTCGTAGAAGGACCAGCCGATGGCAGACCCCAGCGAATTCGACCGCCTGACCAAGGCCGCCAAGGACAACTACATCCGGCTGGAACCGCAGGCCGCACAGGACTGCGCCAAGATGTGCAGTCAGATGATCACCGAGCTCGACAAGGCGATCAACGACGCCGATCACCTCGCCACCGTCCAGGGCTTCGGCACGAACCTCCCGAACGCGACGGACCTCGCCAAGCGCTACAACGACCGCGCGAACAATGGCGACTCCTCGCTGAAGTACGCGCTGACGAAGCACCGCGAGGTCGTCAACGACATGTTGGAGACCTTCATCTCGGCCGGCCGTGCGTATCTGCAGAACGAACACGCCACCACCGCTGCGATTTCCACATACGATTCGGCAGTGGACGCTTTCCGGCCGAAGAAGCCGTAAGGTTCCAGCTGTCCATGGAGGTAGCCAATGGGTGACTCGCCACCGCCGAGTAAGCCGAAGTCGTACAACCTGAACGAGTTCAAGCCGAAAGACGGGAACGTACCCGCGAGTACCGTGCTGGGCACGGACGACAAGGTCGGGACCGAGACCGGCGAGATCGCCTGGGAGACCTACGGCAAGGACCTGGAAACCCTTGTCGCCTATCGTGACTCGATCAACTCCACATCGGTGCGCGGGATGGCGACGAATTGGCGCAATCACGGCAACGCGCTGCAAGCACTCGCCGGCAAATTCTCCAACGAGGTGAAGTCGAAGATCCACGATTCGTGGGATTCCGGCGGCGGCCGCAGCGCGTCGGCGGCGGTCCAGCGCTACGCCGATCAACTCTCGACCCTCCCCACGGTGATCAACGCGGTCGCGCACAGTCTGGACTACTCGGCGGAGGTCCTGGACAACACGCGAAACAACATTCCGGACGCCAAGGGCAACCTGATCAACGGGCAGTCGATCATCAAGACCTCGGGCGACTACGAGACCGATCAGACGCGCGCGCAGATGAAGCAGTTGCTCACCCAGCGCGCCAACGACGTCATGAACCAGATCTTCGTTCCCGGCGGGAAATCCGCGGACGGGTCCATGCCGACCTTCCCGCTCCCCCAACCGGTGACGACCGGTCTGCCGGACCCCCGGTCGCCGCACCAGACTCCAGGGCCGCCCGGACCTCCTGGGCCGCCCGGACCCCCTGGCCTGCAGAAGAGCGCGCTCCAAGATCAGCAGAAGCTCCAGGCGCAGGCGGAAAAGCAGCGCCAAGACGCCGAAGCGCAGCGCAAAGCCCTGGAAGAACAGATGGCGAAGGCGCGCGCGGACCAGGAGCTGCGCGCCCAGCAACAGCAGAAGCAGGCCCAGCAACAGGCAGCCCAGCAGGCCGCACAGCAAGCGGGCCAGCAGGCCGCGCAGATGGCGCAGCAGATCGGCCAGCAGCTCTCGCAGGCCGCCCAGCAGGTCGGATCGCAACTGGCCAGTGCGGCACAGCAGGCCGCACAGCAGGCGAGCCTGGCCGGCATCCCCGGCATCCCGAGCCTGAAGGACCTGGAAGAGCAGGCGAAGAAGGCGATGGGTACCGCCGGGTCCAAGGGCGCGGGCCCCGGTCCCGGCGGCGCACCGAAAACCACTGGCGTCAACCAGAATCTGGACAAGGCGTCCAAGCTGTTCCCGCGGGCCGAGGCGACGGCGAACGGCGCCGCGACCGGCGCGCGTGCCGGTCTCGCGTCGAACGCGGGAATGGGCATGGGCCCCGGCCCCGGTCCCGGCGCCCAGGGTCAGCAGAAGGAGCACAAGCGAGCCGACTACCTCGATTCGACCGAGCACATCGAGGAGGCGATCGGTGATGCCCCGGTGACGTCGAAGCCGGTCGTCGAGCGGTGAGCGTTCACCGGGGGCGGCTGACGTCGCTCGAGCTCGTCGTGCTGTGGGAGCTGATGTCGGATGACACCCTGCCGTTTCCGCTGACGCACTGGCCGACTCACCAGTACGAGAGCGACTACTACCAGGCGAAGCGGGAAACCGCGGAACGACTGCTGGCGATTCTTCCGGAGGACGCACAACAGTTGTGGGAGGCCGTCGTCAAGCCCGACATCGTCATCTGGGCGGCGGGTGAGGCGCCCGACGACGAGACGGACATGTCGGCGGTGACGCGCGTGGTCGGACTGCGGCGCGAAAGCTTCGCAGTGGTGTTGGCCCAGGAGCCCGGCGAGACCGCCGAGCGCGGTGGTGACATCAATGTCTACGAGACCGACGTCCCTGGACTGGCGAAGGCCGTGCTCGACCAATTGCCGAAGGTCGGACCCGGGAGGCGGGGCGAAATCCCGATCCTCTCGGAGAAGCCGGATGGCATGGACTACAGCTACGGCTCCTCGCAGGTGCTCGAGGGGGACGAGTCGCCGGAGCAGCGATCCGACCACTGGCGCAACGCGAGAGCGACCCAATTCGGCGAGCTGAAGGTCGAGCCGGGCAGCGGGGTGCACTGGATCCAGGACCGCCGTGGCTATCTCCTGCGCTGGCGCGACCTCGCCGACGACGGCCGCTACGTCATCGAGCCCAAGCCGAATCCGGTCGCGATACCGGTGGACGGCAACGCGTTCGAGGCGCTGGTCAACCAGCGGGTCGTCGAACTGGTCCGACGGATCCGGGAGAACCGGCCCACTGAACGCGAATTCCGCGTCGTCTGACCATGCTGGACGAGATAGCCTGTGACACACTCGATTTCGTCCTCGAGACGCAGTTCTACGAGCACCGCCTGCCGGGCCTCGGCGCGGTCGTCGAAGTGGGCGATCAGCGGTGGGAGCTCGCGCTCGGCGTCTCGGACCTGACCACCGGCGAACCGTTCCGGCTCGGCGACCACTATCGCATCGGATGCCTCACGAAGTCGTTCACCGCGACGGCCGTTCTCCAGCAGATCGACCGGGGGCGACTCGGTTTCGACGACCCTCTCGAACCGTTCGTCCCGGGGATCCCGAACGGTGAGCGCATCACGATCAGGCAGCTGCTCAATATGTCCTCCGGTGTGGCCAACTTCGTCGGCCTGCCGGACTGGCTGCCGACGCGCGACGAGCTGTCCTTCGACACCCCCGACGCGGACTGGCCGCAAGCGCGCAAGGTCGATCTGATGCGAAGCGGGCCTGCGGTTTTCGAGCCGGGGGCAAAGGCCGACTACTGCGACAGCAACTACATTCTGCTCGGCCTCGTGCTCGAGCGGGTGACCGGAGAACGCGCCGCCGACGTGCTCAACGACGATGTCGTCGCCGCGCTGCCCGGCTTGGTCAGCACCGAATTCCCTTCGGTCGCAAAGCTTCCCGAGCCGCACCCGACGATCTACACCCGCATGCCCGACGGCACGCTGCGCGAGCTCGGCGACATGAACCCCCATGTCCTGTGGACGACCGGTGGGATGATCTCCACGGTCGACGACCTGCTGGTCTGGGTGCGCGAGCTGGCCGACGGCACGCTGCTGTCCACGGAGTCGCAGCGGGCGCGATTGACGCCGATACACCTGGACCGGCGGCGGGCCTTCCATCGATACGGGCTCGGGGTGCAGCGCCTCGGCGCGCTGCTCGGCCACAACAGCGTCATGCCCGGTTCGTCGTGCGCGGTGTACCGCTATCCCGCCGAGGACGCGTCGATCGCGGTCGTCACCAACATGTCGGCGAACGTGGACGCGATCAGTATGGAGATCGCGCTCGAGCTGATGCGGGCGCTGTATCCGAGATTCGTCGATGGCTGAGCCGGTCCGCGCGGCCGCCGACCCGATCGCCATTGTCGGCATCGGGTGCCGATATCCGGGCGGTATCGCCTCGGCGGCCGATCTCTGGCGCTTCGCGGCCGCCGGCCGCAGTGCCACGTCGGAATTCCCGGCCGATCGCGGCTGGGACCGGAGCAGATTCCCGGCCTCGCTCAATTCCCGGCACGGGAACTTTCTCGACGCGGCGGACGCGTTCGATGCGGGGTTGTTCGGCCTCAGCCCGAGCGAGGCGTTGGCGATGGAGCCACAGCAGCGACTGCTGCTCGAAACATCGTGGGAAGCCTTGGAGCGCAGCGGTATCGATCCGCTGTCGCTGGCCGGTTCCGAAACCGGGGTCTATTTCGGCGTCGCCGCACTGGACTACGGCGGTCGGCTCGCCGCCGAGGGCATGGGTTTGGCGGGCCACCTGACCACGGGCACCGCGCCGGCCGTCGCGTCCGGACGGGTCGCGTACACACTCGGGCTGTCCGGCCCGGCGATCAGCGTGGACACGGCATGTTCCTCCTCGCTCGTCGCGATACACCTTGCGGCCCAGGGATTGCGGACCGGCGACTGCACGCTCGCGCTGGCCGGCGGTGCGACGGTGCTGAGCTCGCCGAGTGCCATCATCGAGCTCGCCGATCTCGGCGCGCTCGCCGAAGACGGCCGGTGCAAGCCGTTCTCGGCCGCGGCGGACGGCTTCGGGATCGGCGAAGGCGTGGGCGTCCTGGTCCTGGAACGGCTCTCCGACGCCCGGCGCCACGATCATCCGGTGCTCGCGTTGCTGCGCGGATCGGCGATCAATCAGGACGGCGCGTCGAACGGACTGACGGTACCGAGTGGCCCCGCGCAGGAACGGGTCATCCGCAAGGCGCTCGCCGACGCCGGACTCACGCCCGCCGACATCGACGTCGTGGAGGCGCACGGCACCGGAACGACGGTCGGCGACCCGATCGAGGCGGCCGCGCTGATCGCGACGTATGGCGAAACGCACACGGCCGCAACGCCGTTGCTGGTCGGGTCGGTGAAGTCGAACATCGGTCACACGCAGACCGCGGCGGGCGTCGCCGGGGTGATCAAGATGGTCGAGGCCATGCGGCACGGGACGATTCCGCCGACGCTGCATGTCGATCGGCCGACCAGTGCGGTCGACTGGTCGGCCGGCGCGGTACGGGTCGTCGCCGACCCGACCGAGTGGCCGGCGCACTCCCCTGTTCGTCGCGCGGGTGTCTCGGCGTTCGGCATCAGCGGCACCAACGCGCATGTGATCCTCGAACAGGCGCCGACCGGACCGACTACCGCGATGCGGCGCCGACCGCCCGTCGTGGTTCCGCTCGCGCTGTCGGCGAAAACGGGACAGGCGTTGGCGGAGCACGCTTCCCGGCTGCTGACGGTGCTGGACCAGGAGCCGGTGGATCTCGCGTGGTCGCTGGCCACCGGTCGGGCGAGGCTCGACTGCGGGGCCGTAGTCGTCGGCGCGGACAGCGACGAACTGCGCGCGGGCCTGACCGCGATCGCCGAGGGCCGGGCCGCCGACAACGTCGTCACCACCGGCAGGCCGGGCGGGAACACCGTGTTCGTGTTCCCCGGCCAAGGATCGCAGTGGGTGGGGATGGCGATCGAATTGCTGGACACCGCACCGGCATTCGCCGAGCACATCGACGAATGCGCCGCCGTGTTCGCCGACCTGGTGGACTGGTCGCTACTCGACGTGCTGCGGCACCGGCCGGGTGCGCCCGGCCTCGATCGAGTCGATGTGGTGCAGCCGGTGCTGTTCGCCGTCATGACCTCGCTGGCCCGCCTGTGGCGCTCGATCGGCGTCGAACCGGCCGCGGTCGTCGGTCATTCGCAGGGCGAGATCGCGGCCGCCTACGTCGCCGGGGTGCTGTCGCTGGCCGACGCCGCACGGGTCGTCGTCGTCCGCAGCCGCGCGCTCATCGCCATCGCGGGGCGCGGCGCCATGGTGTCGATCCCGCAGCCGGTCGACGAGGTCGGCATTCTGCTCGAAAAATGGTCCGGCCGACTGAGCGTCGCGGCGTTCAACGGACCGCGGGCGACCGTGGTGTCCGGCGACGCCGCCGCGATCACGGAACTGATCGAGCACAGTGCGGCCAACGACCTTCGCGTCAAACGGATTCCGGTGAACTACGCGGCACACTCGGCCCAGGTCGACGCGATCAGCGCCGAATTGCGCTCGGCCCTCGCCGGGATCGAGACCGCCGCCGCGGAACAGGTGACGGTGCCGTTCTTCTCGACGGTCACCGGCGGCCCGCTCGAGCCGACCGTGATCGACGCCGGGTACTGGTTCGAAAACCTCAGGCAGCCGGTGCGATTCGAGGCGGCGGTGCGCGCCGCCTACGAGCACGGGTACCGCAGCTTCGTCGAGGTGAGCCCGCACCCGGTGCTGACCGTCGGTATCGAGGAAACGCTCGACACCGGCGACGTGACGGTGATCGAGACCGTGCGGCGCGACCAGGGCGGCATGCGCCGCTTCCTGCTTTCCGCGGTGCATGCGGTCTCCTCCTGGCGGACCTATCTCGAAGCGCTGCAACCACAACGAGTCGACCTGCCGGTATATCCGTTTCAGCACAACCGATTCTGGCTCGCGCCCGACGAGGGCGGAGCCGGGGCGGTGCACCCGTTCATCGATGCGATAGTCGAACACCCGGAGTCGGGCGAAGTGACCTTCGCCGGTGAGGCGTCCGTCGACCGCCAGCCCTGGCTCGCCGACCACGCCGTCGCCGGAACGGTCCTGTTCCCGGGTGTCGCGATGGCCGAGCTCGTCCTGGCGGCCGGTGCGCGGGTCGGCTGCCCACGGCTTTCCGAGCTGGTACTGCACACGCCGCTCGTCGTCTCCGACACCGATGCGGTGCAGCTGCAAACGATCATCGGCCAGCCCGAATCCTCGGGCAGGCGACCGGTCCGGTGCTATACGCGCACCGACGATTCGGCGCGGTGGACGCTGCACGCCGCCGGCGCGGTGTCCCCCCGCCCACGCTCGGCTTCGCCGACCGCCGTCCCGGCCTGGCCACCGAAGGACGCGACGCCGGTCGACATCGCCGAGTTCTACGAACGATGCGCGGCCCGCGGCTACGAATACGGCCCGGCGTTTCGCGGGCTTCGTGCCGCGTGGGTGCGGGATGCGGAGTTCTTCGCCGACGTCGTGGTGCCGCTCCCCTCCGGCACGGCGGGCTTCGGCCTCCATCCGGCCCTGCTCGATGCCGCGTTGCACATGCTGATCGAGCCGTTCGCCGCGCGCGAAACCGGCAGGGTGACAGTGCCGTTCGCCTGGGAGGGCGTCGAGCTGTACGCGGTCGGCGCGACCGCGCTGCGGGCGCACGTGGCGATGCAGGCCGACGATCGCGCCACGGTGACGCTGTTCGACACCGCCGGGTCCGTGGTCGCCGCGATCGATACGCTCGAATTCCGGTCGATCGGTCGACGGCAGTTGGCGGGTGCGCCGGTGTATGGCATCGACTGGGTTCCGGTGCTGATCCCGGAATCCCGCTCGGAACGAATCAGCCAGTCTCCCAATATATTGCGATGCCGGGCGACGCCGGTGACCGACGGCGATCTCCCCCGGGCGGTGCACACGCGACTGGCCGCGGTGCTCGAGCAGATCCAGCGGTGGCTGGCCCGTGACGACGACAGCCCGCTCGTCGTCGTCACCTGCCGGGCGGTCGCGGTGCACAGCGGCGAGGACGTGGAAGATCTCGTGCACGCACCGGTGTGGGGGCTGCTGCGGGCGGCGCAGAACGAGCACCCGGGACGAATCGCGCTCGTGGATGTCGACGATTGGGTACACCGCCGCGCGGCGATATCGGCGGCGCTGGCCGGCGATGAACCACAGCTCGCCTACCGGCGCGGAAACATCTACGCGCCCAGGCTCGTTCGCGCCCGCGTCGACATGGTCGACGAACCCGAGTTGCTCGATGCCGGGCCCTGGCAGTTGCGGACCGCCGGCACCGGAACGCTACAGTCGGCCAACCTGCGCTTGGAGTCGCTTGCCGAACCGGAGCGGCCGTTGCGGGACGGTGAGGTCCGGATAGCGGTCCGTGCCTGCGGGCTGAACTTCCGCGACGTCGTCATCGCGCTAGGCATGTACGACGAGTCCCGCGCCGACGTGCACGCCGAAATCGGCGCCGACGGAGCCGGTGTCGTGGTCGAGGTCGCCCACGACGTCACGGCGCTCGTGCCGGGAGACCGGGTGATGGGACTGCTGGGTCCGATCGCGTCGACCGCGATCGCCGATCACCGGTTGGTGGTGCCGATTCCGGCGGGCATGTCGTTCGCCGAAGCCGCCGGCACGCCCGCGGTGTTCCTCACCGCCTACCTCGCCCTGCGTGACCTGACGCGATTGGAGCCCGGCGAGCGGTTGCTGGTACACGCGGCGACCGGCGGTGTCGGCCTCGCCACGATCGCGCTGGCCCGGCATTGGGGCGCGGAACTGTTCGTCACGGCGAGCCCCGGCAAGCAGCTCGAGCTGCGGGCGCTCGGATTCGACGACGACCACATCGGCGACTCGCGCACGCTCGAGTTCGAGCAGACGTTCCTCGCGACCACCGCCGGCGCCGGTGTGGACGTCGTACTCGACTCGCTCGCAGGTGATTTCGTCGATGCGTCACTGCGATTGCTCCCCCGCGGCGGCCGGTTCATCGAGCTGGGTAAGACCGACCTCCGCGACGCGGCCGCCGTTGCGGCGGCCCACCCCGGCGTGGCATACCAGGCCTTCGACGTGCTCGACGTCGGTGCCGAGCGGATCCAGCAGGCGCTGGCCGACATTGCGGCGATGTTCGAATCCGGTGTATTGCGGCCGTTGCCGGTCGGCCGCTGGGACATCCGTCGTGCGCCGGAAGCACTGCGCTTCCTCGGTCACGCGCGACACGTCGGCAAGCTGGCGCTCATGATCCCGGCCGAACAACGGCAGGCCGGCACTGTTCTGATCACCGGCGGCACCGGCGCCATCGGCGCGCTGCTCGCGCGGCATCTCGTGACCCGCCACGGCGTCCGAAACCTGGTGCTGCTCAGCCGCCGTGGCATCGAGGCGCCCGGTGCGGCCCGACTGCACCGCGAGCTGAGCGCGCTCGGCGCGGCCGTTCGGATCGTGGCATGCGATGTGGCGCAGCGTGATTCGTTGCGGGCAGCGATCGCGCACATCGACCCGCCGTTGACCGGCGTGATCCACGCCGCCGGCGTCCTCGACGACGCGGTGATCGATACGATGACTCCGCAGCAACTCGACACGGCGCTCCGGCCGAAGATCGACGCCGCCTGGAATCTGCACGAGGCGACCTCCGGATCCGAGCTGTCGATGTTCGTCCTGTGCTCCTCGATCGCGGGCGTCATCGGCCCGGCCGGCCAGGCGAACTATGCCGCGGCCAACACGTTCCTCGACGCGCTCGCCGCGCACCGATCCCAGCTCGGCCTGCCCGCCGTCTCGCTCGGCTTCGGCTTCTGGGCCGATGCCACCGGCATGACCGGGCATCTGCGCGAGCAGGATCGGACTCGCGTGACACGAGGCGGGCTCGTCGCGATGTCATCAGCCGAGGCCCTGGACCTGTTCGACGAGGCGATCGAGCTCGGCCGCCCCTGCACCCTGCCCGCCCGGCTGAACATCGCCGCCATGCAGTCGGGCGAGATCCTTCCCGCGCTGGCCCGCGGCCTGGTGCGAGCAGCGCCGAAGACAGGCGTCGCACCCGGCGCGCCCACTCTCGGCCGCCTCGCCGGACTCGACCCCACCCAACGACGCGAGCAGATACTCGCGCTCGTCCGATCCACTGCGGCCGCGGTACTCGGCTACGACGGCCCCGCCGCCATCGGCATCGACCAGTCCTTCAAGGACCTGGGCTTCGACTCCCTCGGTGCCGTCGAGTTCCGCAATCGCCTGCGCGCCGCCCTGGGCATCTCCATGCCGACCACGATCGTGTTCGAATACCCCACTGCCACAACGCTGACCGATCATCTCTACGCAGCATTGGAGTGACCTGTCCGATCGCATGCGGAGGCGGGTCAGTCGGTGTCGACCGCCTCGCGCAGCGTGCGGAACTCCGCGGCGAGGGCGTCGAGGGTGTAGTGGGCGTTGAGGCCGCTGGGGTTGGGTAGCACCCACACCGCGGTGTCGCCGATCTGCTCGGGTTGGGGGCCGACGGTGGTGCGTGGACGACCGAACGCCGTGCGGTAGGCGCCGATACCGAGTACGGCGAGGACTCGGGGTTGGTACTGCTCGACCCGACCGACCAGGGCACGTCCGCCGGCGCGCAGTTCGTCGGCGGTCAGCTGGTCGGCTTTGGCAGTGGTGCGTGCGGCCACATTCGTGATCCCCATGCCCAAGGTGAGCAGTTCCCGGTGTTCGTCGGGGCGCAGTAAGCGCGGCGTGAAGCCGGACCGGCGCAAGGCCGGCCAGAACCGATTTCCCGGACGAGCGAAGTGATGTCCGGTGGCCCCCGACCACAGACCCGGATTGATTCCGCAGAACAGCACACGCAAGCTGGGCCCGATCACATCGGGAACAGTCTTGTCCTGCGCCGCGGCCAGATCCGCGGGCGACGGCCGAACCGACGAACCAGAACTCATCCCCTCAGTCTGCCGGGTACCCCGCCGGCCACCTGCCGCAGGGCTCGGCGCACCGCCGGTTCGTCAAGCCACTTTTCATTCAGCGGACCGCGCAGACTACCCCAATAATAGGCGGCTGATCAGCGTGCAATTCGGGTACGGAAATACTCACGCTCCGGCGCAACTCGCCGCCGAAGTATAAGAGTGCGCAAAACACCGTGCGCAAACAAATCTGGACAAGCGGAGGCTCGCATGCCTGAAAGGTTTCAACTTCCCCCACCGGGGTTCTTGAAGACGGAAATAATAAATCTGGGTCCGGTCATCGAACCGAAATACAGCGACGCCGAGGATTGGGGGCGATTTCTCCCGGCCGTCGAGACCACGCCGGTGCGGTACGAGGAGCGAAGCCTCGCCGAACTCGACCGGCGTGCGGCGGCGGCACCCGAGATCGCCCTCGCGGCGACCGAAATCGAGGAGCTGCTGCGCGGCAAACGGTACGAAATCATCAGCGTCGGTACCCGAGAGCTGGATCGGAACACCGAGTATCCCGTCGTCGTCATCTACGACTACGACGCGGACATCACCATCGAGGCGATCGTCGACCCGGCTCAGCGCGCGGTCGTGCAAGTCACCACCTCGTCGAACCAGCCGGCCGTATCCGCGCAGGAGGAGCGGCGCGCGATCGAGTTGGTCCGCGCGGACGGTCACTTGCCGGACAACGGAATCGACGTCGGCACCGGTCTGGGACTGATCATCGAAGACGTCGACATCCACAGCCCCAGGCACGGGCACCGGCTCGTCGATCTGCGGTTCGGGCCGCGGGATCTGCGGATGCCGGCCGCCTTCGCCATCGTCGACCTGAGCACCGACGAGGTCGTGCAGGCCGGCCTGTTTCCGAAGGGATTGCTATGAGCGTGTCCGGAGTGGTGAGTTGGCCGCCGGAGGCTCCGGTGTGGACATTCAACTGGGAGATGATCGACGGCGATACCGAGGCGATCAGGTTCCGTGAGGTCTTCTATCGGGGCAAGAAGGTGCTGTACAAGGCCAGCGTGCCGATGATCCGAGTCCAATACGACCAGGGCGGCGGTCCCTATAAGGATCAGATGGGAACCTCGAATCTGCAACGACCGGTCGAGGTATATGAAGGCAGTCCGGGCGACGGATTCCGATTCCTGGTGGTCGACTCCTATCACCGCATCGTGAATTACCGTCTGCTCAATCGCTGGATATTCCGGGACGACGGCATCATTTTGCCGCAGATGTACAGCGCGGGACTCCAGCATCCCTACAATCATCGCCACCATGTCTATTGGCGGTTCGATTTCGATATCGACGGGTCGCAGAACAATCTCGCGCTTCAGCATCTGCCGACAAGTCAGGACTGGGGATATGGCCCCGGCTGGAATCCGAAGACGAGCGAGGTGTCGACGGTCCACACCGGCGACAACCGCTGGGCGGTGATGAACAAGGACACCAACCGTGGGTTCCTGATCGACAAGGGACCGTTCGACGGCACCAGCGACTGGTTCTCGAATCTGGACGTGGCGATCGTCGCCTATCACGGAGCAGAGGATCTCCGGGGCGCCCACGGCACGAGCCAAGACGATCAGATCTGGCAGCACGTCAACGGGGAGAACACGGACGGCCAGGACAACGTCATGTGGTACGTCGCGCATCTAGCCCACGAGGCGCACGACGGCGGCGACGAATGGCACGTCTGCGGGCCGATTCTGCGCCATTTCCGTTACTGAACGTCCGACTCGAATCCCCGCCCGGCACCGCTGCCCGGACGGGGATTCGCGGCGATGGTCAGACAACGGACCGCCACCGAAATCGACAGGCAGTCAGCGGAATTGACGGAAGAATCCGCGCACCTGCTCGACCAGCGACGCCGGCTGCTCCAGCGCGGCGAAGTGGCCGCCGCGCGGCAGTTCCTCGAACCAGCGCAGGTCGGTGAACCGGAGCTCCGCCTCGCGCCGTGACGGGCGGGTGATGTCGCGCGGGTAGATCGACAGCCCGGCCGGCGCGGTGACCTTGTCCCGGAAGTTGGCGAAGCTCTCCCAGTACAGGCGCGCGGACGACGTGGCCGACGCGGTGAACCAATAGACCGAGATCTCGTCGAGGAGCTGCTGCCGCGACACCGCGTCCTCGGGGTGGCCGTTGTTGTCCGTCCAGGCCCAGAACTTCTCGGCGATCCAGACGGCCTGGCCTGCCGGGGAGTCGGTGAGGCCGTAGCCGAGCGTCTGCGGCCGGGTCGCCTGGATCGCCGAGTACCCCCGGCCGGTGCGCTGGAATGCCTTCTCGGACTGGAGGTTTGCCAGCTCCGCGGGCGTCGGGTCGTCGAACGTGCCCGCCGCCACGGACGCCAGGTTCAGGTGTAAGCCGACGACCCGCTCGGGCGCCACCTCGCCCAGCGCGCCGGACACCGCCGAACCCCAGTCACCGCCCTGCGCGCCGTACCGCGCGTAACCCAGCGAGACCATCAGCGTGTCCCAGGCACGCGCGATGCGTTCGACGCCCCACCCGGTCGTCGACGGCTTGTCACTCCAGCCGTACCCGGGCAACGACGGCGCGACCACGTGGAACGCGTCCGCCGGGTCGCCGCCGTGCGCGCGCGGGTCGGTCAGCGGGCCGAGGACCTCCAGGAATTCGAGCACCGAGCCCGGCCAGCCGTGGGTGAGCACCAGTGGGAACGCGTCCGGCTCCGGCGAGCGGACGTGCAGGAAGTGGATGCCGAGCCCGTCGATTGTGTCGCGGTACTGCGGGAAAGCGTTCAGTCGCGCGGCGAATCCGAAGTCGTAGTCCTCGGCCCAACTGCGGCAGAGCTCCTGCGCGTAAGCCAGCGGCAAACCCTGTGACCAGTCGTCCACCGGCTCCGGCTCGGGCCAGCGCGTCCGGCGCAATCGTGCACGCAGGTCTGCGATCTCGGCTTCGGTGATGCTGACTTCGAATGGCTCGGCGGGCATAGCGGACTCGCTTCCTCGATAGTTATCGGATCGGATGTGGATGCAGCCGGCGACGGATGTGGCCCGTCATCGCCCATCAGGTTCAGGTCGACGGCCTGCGCCAGGACGGCGGGTCAGGCTGAGGACGAGTCCGGCCAGCGGAAGAGCCGCGAGCACGGCGAGAGCCACCGGTACCGACGCGATGCCGGACAGGCCCGCGACAGCAGCCGGACCGATCCCGCCACCCAGGAAGATCATGAAGTTGAGCAGGCCCTGCGCGGTGTCGCGGTCGCGCGCGGCGACCAGTTCCGGTGCGAGGCTTACCAATACGGCCTGGGCGCCGGTGAAGCCACACACGGTCAGCGCCGCGCCGACGACAATCGGAATCGGTCCGTCGAAGATCGCGACCACGAGCACGCCGACTACGGTGAGTGCCGCAAGCCCAGCCGACATCTGCCAACCTGCGAACCGGTCGGTCACCGTGCCGATCACGCGGCCGGCCAGCACCGAGCAGGCGGCGGCCGGGACCAAGAGCGCGCCGGCCACGAGAGGGCCACCGCTCGTGGCCTGTTCGATCAGGGACGGGGCGAGGAACAGCACCCCGTAGTAGCCGGCGAAGATCGTCGCGCCGACCAGCCCGGCCGGCAGGAAGCCGCGGGCCGCGATCACCCGCCGAGGCACGAACCCATCGGGCGTGCGCCACACCCGCCACCACAGTCCCACCGCGGCGAGCACCCCGGCGGCAGCCACCACGAGCGTGACCGGAGCGGGCAGGCCGACCGAATGTGCCTGCAGCAGCGTGATCAACGAGCCGGCGAATACCGACAGCACCGCCACGCCGACGATGTCGAGTCGCCCGGCCGAGCCGTCCCGCTCGCCGATCCGCGGGAAAGTGCGCCTACCCGCCGATGCGACCAGCAGCAGGGGCAGTGCGAGGACCGGGATCGCGAGCACGGCACGCCACCCCAGCCATGCGGTGACCGCCCCGCCCAGCAGCGTCCCGCACGCCGACATCGTCGCGCTGGCGGCCGCGATGATGCCCAGCGCGCGGATCCGTTCCCGCCCGGGAAGGGCTGTGGCCGTGGCGAATACGGCAATCACGGTCGCACCGGCTCCGGCGCCGCCGATCAGCCGACCGACGATCACGACCGCCAGCGTCGGGCCCGCTCCCGCGAGCGCCGAGCCCGCGGCAAGTGCGACGACCCCGGCCACGAGCACCCGGAAGGACCCCCACCGGGCCATCAGCCGACCCGCGACCGGCATCGCCAGCGCGGAGGTCAGCGACCATGCGGCAAGGATCCACGCCGTGGCCCCGAACGGCACCCCGAGCGCGCGGCCGATGGCCGGCAGCGCCACCGACGGTGCGCCGAGCGCTACGTACTGCGGCAGCACCAACATCCCCAGGATCAGACCCAGCCAGCGGCCGTCGGAGGCGTGTTTCGATCCGCCGCTGAGATCTCTTTCAGACGGGATCGTCTGCGGCATCGTCGCCTCCTCCCACAGATGGTGACACGTGAAAGCTACTATGGGTGTCACACTACGGAGCAGCGAGGAGACACGTCAAATGCTTGATGCGTGTAACAACGACTCGGCGGTCCAGACGGCCGTCGATCTGGCCAACACCTCGAGGCCGGTCAAGGGCGAGGATGCGCTCGAGACTGTGGAGCAGCTCCGGGACTTTGCCGAGGCGCATTCAGCGGTCGAGCCTGCGAGTTCGGCCGGTATGCGGCAGCGTCTCACCCGCGCCGACCTGGCGGAGGTCCGCGCGGTGCGCGAGACGGTTCGTGCCGTGCTCGAACAAGCGAGCACCGACCCGGTTGGAGCTGCGGTGTTGATCAATGACGGCCTGCGCAACAGCCGCGCCACCCCGGCGCTGCGCCACGATCACGACCGCTGGTGGACCGAGGTCACGTCCGATACCGACCGCTACTCGGCGCACCTGGCCGCGACCACACTCAGCGCACTGGCCTCCGTGATCGCCACCCTCGGTCCGACCCGTCTCGGCGCATGCGCCGGGCCGAGATGCCGGGCCACTTTCGTGGACCTCTCCCGCAACGGCTCGAAGCAGTACTGCACCCGAACCTGCGCACACAGGGCCAGCGTCGCGGCCTACCGGAGTCGACAGAGCCCGAGCTGAGAACTGGCACGTAGCCCCTGTTAGGTCTGGTGTCGTCCGGGCCGGCGATCGGACGTGCAGATCGCAACAGGTCTAAGCCCCGCAGGGCCGCCGCTGTGTCAAGCCAACCGGCCACGGCGCGATCGTCGGAAAGCTTGCCGAATTAGGAAAAGTGCGGCGGCAGAGACTATCTCGATGTTTCGACACCCTGTCTCGCATCAGCCGACAAACCCAACCGTTCGGCGTCGAGCGTCTTGCCGATGGCGGCGGCCACGTCTTCGGGGTGCGTGAGTGGGGACAGATGGCTGGAGTGCAGCTCGGTGAGGGTGGCGTTCGTCCGGTCAGCGAACCAACGTTGCAACGCGGGGTCGAAGATCCGATCTTCCAGCGACAGCAGGTAAGTGCACGGCAGATCGCGCCACCCACCCGGCCCCGCAGGCTGGGAGAAACATGCGCCGTGGGTTGGCTTCTGTATTGCGGCCAGCGCTCTGCCCGTTGCGGCGGGGACATCGGCGGCGAGCACATCGGCGAACTCGGCGGGATCGATGATCGACCAACCGTCGGCAGCGAACCGGATCGCCTCACCGCCAGGCATTTTCGCACCACGGTTACTGAGCGATGCGACCGTCTCGCCTTCCTCTGGAGCGTAAGCCGCGACAAACACCAGCGAGTCGACCTGCTCGTTATGCCAGGCAGCCCCGGAAATCACCATGCCGCCGTAGGAATGCCCGACCAGTGTCACCGGCCCGTCGAAACTCGAGATCTCCCGCCGTGTCCAGGCGACGTCATCGCTGAGCGAGGTCAACGGCAACTGGACAGCCCGCACCTGATGCCCCTGGCTATCCAAGACCTCAATCACCTCCTGCCACAGCGACCCATCACTCCACGCCCCGTGCACCAGCACAACATTCGCCACAACCGCCTCCGTGCTTCCCATTCAGCGGACCAGCCGCCGCAATCTCTTCGCAGCACAAGGCAACCAGGCGGCCGGGCCGGCGCCGAGCCAGCGAGATCGATCTCGCCGCTTTCCGACATCACCCCTGAACGCAAGGACAGAAACCGACGCCCGAGCCCACAGAACGCACCGATTCCGTCGACGCAGCCTCAATCCGCTCTGCAACACCGGCGGGCCGGGATCTGCCAGCGTTGTGTGGTTAATATTAACCACACAAGATTCTGGTACGCTCGCACCATGGATGATGGGCTGGGTGACTTGTTGCATCGCGTGGTGTTTTTGCTCGGTGAGGCCACTCGGCGGCGCGTGGAAGCCTCGGGTGGGTTGAGTTATAGCCAGATGCGGCTGCTCGGCATGGTGGACGAGAGTGGGCCGATGACCCAGCACCAACTGGCGCAAGCGCTTTCGGTCTCCGACCCGGCGATCAGCCGGGCCCTGCGCCCGCTGCAAGCAGCCGGACTCATCCAGGTCGACCCGGACCCAGAGCACGGACGCCGGCGACTGGTCAGCACCACCGAAGCCGGCCGCAACGCCTTCCACACCAGTGGTAAGCCACTCCAGGACGAACTACGCGATGCCTTGCTGGCCGTCGGCTTCCCGTATGAGCGTTACGTGCGCGACACTGTCACGCTGGCCGAACTCCTGGAGCCGAGACGCTAGCGCCGAGTTGTGGAACTACTGTGCGCGGTCGTCCATCTTGTCCATCGTGTCCGCGGCGTCGCGCATCCCCTTGGCGAACTTGCCCGCTGACTCCGACATGTTGTCGCCGCCGGCGAGCAGGTTCGTCTCGGAAGTGCTGTAGCCCTTTCCGCCTTTGGTGAACTTGTTGCCGTAGTCATCTCGACCCCACGGAAATCCCTGCGCCTCAATCATATTCCGCAAGTTCGCGATGATGTTCTTCGTCTCCGTGCCGACCTCGTCCATCTGCTCCGCCGCCTGCCGCAAACGCGCGGTGTCCACTTGGATACGACGTCCTGCCGCCATGACACTCTCCTGAATCTTGTGATCCGGACTCAGTACCGATCCTCGGGACGCCCGTCCTCCCAATGCGATTCGATGCGCTCGAGCAAGTGCTCGATGTCCCGGTGGATCCGATAGACCAACTGCTGTCTGCTGGTGGCAACGGCGACGGGCGAATCGTCCAGCGCCATCACGTATCGTCCGTCGTCGGCCACGTCCCGCCACAGCAACGTCGTCTCGTGCAGTCCACGCGGGCCGAACTTCGATCGGCCCTGCGCGACCGTGATCACCCCGGTCAGATCGGCACGCTGCTCGAAGAACCGCTGAGTCCGATACACCGGCCGGGACTCGACGTCGTCCCACACCGAGTTGGCACTCCAACTCGGCGCGATGTGCTCGACCGGGTCGGTCACGATCGGGATATCCGGCAGCCGACCGGCTCCCACGTCCGGCATCGCCTGCACCACCGCGACGGCCATGGCTCGCGGATCGCATTCGGTCACGACGACCATAGGCGAATCGAAGGTGAGTTCCCCGGGTACCTGTTCGAAGACGAACCCCAGCGCACCCGCCCGCGCGACATGCACGCGGAGCACCTTGTCCCGGTCGGTTCTTTCCCGCTCGTCCCAACTCTGCAGCAGCACATACAGTTCGGGGGCACGCAGCACATGGGCCATGCCCGCGAACGAGCTGTCCAGCCTGGGCTGCAACTCCGCCCATACCAAGCGTTTTCGTTGCTCCAGGTCGTCGGACATCACCTCCTCGTCGCTCTGGAACAGCAACGGCCGCGGCAACGACCCTGCGCGATACTGCTCGCACAGCACGAGAAATTCGAGTGAGGTGAACTTCCACTGCAGCGTCACGGCTCGATCACCGGCCGCACCCGCTTGATGTCCGGCCCGAGGCCCTCATCCAGGTGTGTCTCCGAGTCGAGATACTTGGGCCGCTTGTATTCCGCGCCCGCGCCCTGCGCGCCGCCGGGCCCCGGACCGGGCCCCATCGGCATGCCGGACTGGGAACCTGGCTGAGCAATCTGATTCTGGGTCTGTGCCCCGACTTCGTGCTGCATCGCCGCCCGCGGGAACAACTTCGATGCCTCGAACGGTGCGGTCTGGGCGGTGAGCTGCGAGTGCGGCACACCACCGCCCGGGCCAGGAATGCCCGCGCCGCCGCCGGCGCTGCGCACAGCGGCCGCGAGATCCTTCGCGAACGGGCTGTCGGTCGGCAATGCCGTGTGCTGCAATTCGCCGAGGCCGGGAATGCCGAGCGCCCCGGTGTTCGCCAGACCGGCCAGCATTTCGGTGCCGCTCTTGACGACATCGCCGATCGTCTTGGTGAACCCGTTTATTCCGTCGGTCAACAGCTTGATCAGATCGGCGCCGCCCGGCGTCTGCGCCATGGTCTGGCCCAGTGCGCGCATTGTTTCCGGACTCAGGTTCCGCAGGATCTCCGGGTCGACGTTCTTCAGCACGTCCGGGCCGAGGTTCTTCAGCCCTTCCGGGGTGAGGCCGCCGAGAATGTCCGAGCCGAGCTTCTTCAGCTGGTCCGGGCTCAGCCCCTGCAACAGGTCGGAGGTGAGCTTCTGCAAACCCTCCGGGGTCATGTTCTTCAGCAGTTCCGGACTCAGTCCGCCGAGCAGGTCCGCGCCGACCTTGCGCAGGGCCTCCGGGCTCAGATTCTTCAGTGGATTCTCGCCGCGCAGCAGCTTGTTGAGCAGCTCCTGCGGCGATCCCAGCGGGCCCTGCTGACCCGGTGGGTTCGGATTGCCGCCGCCCGGCGAACCGCCGCCACCCTCTTTTCCGCTGCCGGTTTCCTTTCCGCTGCCGCCCTCTTTTCCGCTGCCACCGCTCTGCGAACCGCTGCCACCCTTGCCTTCCGAACCCGACCCGTTGCTCGACCCATTGCCGGGTCCGGAACCACCGCCGTATTCGGGTTCGGGGACTCGGGCCTTGGAACCGCTGTAGCCCGACCCGTTGCCGTCGCCTCCACCATTCGAGCCGGAGCCACCGCTCGAACCGTTGCCGCTGTTACCGGCCGGTTTATCGCCGGGGCCCTGATTGCTGGCGTCTTGATAGCCGGCCTTGTAGTTCGGGCTGTTCTTGTCTATGCCACCGCTGTTGCCACTGCCGCCACTATTGCCGCTGCCACTGTTGCCACCACCGCTGTTGCCATTGCCACCACTGTTACCGCTGCCCTGATTGTTTCCACCGCCATTGCTCGAGTTATTCGCGTTGCCGTTGGATTCGTTCCGGTTCTCATTGGAACCATTCTGGTTTCTCGCCATGCGATCGAAGTTGTAATTATCGGCCTGCTGATCGCGTTTATCGTGGTGGTAGGCATCATCTTTCCCGTTGCCATCACCTTGACCGTTCTTGTTATCTCCAGGGGGCGGCTGGGGAACGGTGCCGGTCATGACAATCTGCGGCATCACGTTGACCGCGCCGGCGATACCTGGTTCATAAACAGCCTTGTATGTCTCGCGATAACCTTTGAGCCAGTCCGATTTCTTGCATTCGTTCGTATAGGCTTCCGCCTGTCCAGGCGTGTCATTGAACATGGCGAAAATCCATTTAGAGCAATAAATCAGGTCCGCGCTCAGATAGTCCAGAGCTTTGGCGAAATTGAGCGAACCTTCGGTAAACCGATTGATCGCTTCCATCGCACGATCCGCGCCTTGACCGCTCCACATCTCTTTTTTTACATTGCCGAGTTTGGTGTTCAGATCCATGAGATCACCTCGGAGTTTTTCCGCCATCCAAGCGTATTTTTCTCCGGCATTATTCGTCACATGATCACTGCCCTCCAGTGCCAGCCGGAATTCATGGAATCGGTCGATACTCCATCCGTCGGCGCTGGTGACGTGGATCGGGTTCCCATTATCCGGGCCGGGCGGCGCCTCCGGGACGGGCGGGTGCTCGCCCTGGCCGGGCGGGTCGCCGTTCACCGGTTTCGGCGCCGACGGAGGGATGGGTGTGACAGTCTGCAGGTCGCCGATCTTGTCGAACCCGGCCCTGCTGACCTCGTCGGCGGACAAGTATTGTTTGCACGCCCTGATGAACGTGTCCCCCATGTCCTCCATGGTCCACCGCAAGAGGTCCAATCGGTCCCTGACCTCGGTGCCCTTCAGATTGAACCGAATAGTCAGCGCCTGACCACCTGCTTCATCGGAAATATATTTCAAATTGTCCATGGATTCGGACTGGATGAAATCCCGATACCATTGGGCTTTTCCGACCATATCGTGGCAGGCCTGCGCGCACCGCGCGAATACCTCCGGAGTGAGTTCGACCGTGCCTGCCTTCAATAGTTCATTGTCGGCATTGTGACGCAAATCGTGCCAATCGTCGCGACTGGCCTCTGACGTATCGTTGATTTTCGAGCCCTTGCCGTCGTCAGCCATCCGTC
The DNA here is from genome assembly GCF_008704205.1 of Nocardia colli. GTDB lineage: Bacteria > Actinomycetota > Actinomycetes > Mycobacteriales > Mycobacteriaceae > Nocardia > Nocardia colli. Next base: position 69,786 of record NZ_VXLC01000045.1, read on the forward strand.
GTGCTCCTCGTGGTCTCTGTGATAGTTCGCTTCTCGATGACCGGCTCGACCGTGACGATCGAGGCCCCTAACGTGAACGGGACATCGGTCGAATCGCCGGTTCCGGCGCGCGGCTCGCGCGCCTCGTCCGGCGGGGGCAACAACACCGATGTCGGCAGTTTGCGAGGCGCGTCGCTCTTCTTGCGCGCACGCCGCGACTGTTTCTTCTTGGCACCGGCAACACCGCCGGACGATGTCCTGGCGGACGAGGCCCCAGGCGCGGGCGCGGAAGGCGCCATACCGGGTGCCGATGGCGCGGCGGAGTTGTGCCCGTCCGGTGGCGCGGAGACAGGCATCCGCCCCGGCATGGACGACTGCGTCCCGTTCGCATTCGACTCGGAGTTCCCCTGTTGTCCCGGAGTTCCCCGATGTTGCGGTGCGTGATCGGAGTTCTGCGTGTTGCCCGACGATTCCCCATCGCCCGTACGGTTTCCGGCCAACGGCGCCGAGTGCCCATCAGCGGAACCAGACGCGCCCGATTCGCCGCTGGAGCCGTTGGCACCCGACCGATCTCCGGTCGTGGTGCCATCCGTCGCGTTCTCCTCGGTGCCCGGATCAGTAACAAGGTTGTCTGCGCTCACCTGGTCGCCAGGCTTGGCTGATCCCGAGTTACCTTCCCTATCAGCGTAGTTCGTCCCATCAGGCTGGCTAGCTTGCTGAGTATCCGCATGCTGCGTCGCACCAGGACGGCCTGGCGCATCAGGCTGTCCGGATGTTCTCGGATCGGCTTGCGTCCCCGTCTGCTCGGCAGGATGCTGCGTGCGGTCGAGTCGATTCTCGAAACCGTCTCCGCCGCTCGGGGATTGCCGAGATCGCTCGGAAGCATCGGTCGATCCCTCCGCGCGCGGGTCACCGGCCGACCCTCCCTTTGCCGTCGGCAGACCGTTACCTGGGCCCAAGCGCCAGAAATCCGGTGACACGCCGCCCGGCCCGCGCGCACCTGTGCTCGGGTCGCCTTCGTCGGATGCCGCAGACGATTCCCCGGGCTCCGGCGGCGGCACCATCCCGGCCGTCTGCCGCAGGTTCTCGAGCATCTTCGCCAGCAGATTCGGGTCCGGTTGCGGCGGTGCGGGCGGCTCGAGTCGGGGCGGCGGCTGCCGGTCGTCATCCGACGCGCCGGGATCGCCGGAACCACTTCGGTCGCCGGAGTTGCCCCGGTCACCGGAGTCGCCCCGGTCATCGGGGTTGTGCCGGTCATCGGGGTTGTGCCGGTTGCTGGACTGACCACGGTCACCCGACCCACCCTGGTCACCGGACCCACGCTCACTGGAACCACTGCGGTCGCCGGGCCCACCACGGTCACCGGAGTTGCCGTTCTCCGAATCGCCTGGCCCACCGGTATCGCCATCATCGCCGACGCGGCCAGGACCACCCGTGCCGTTGCTTCGGTCGGCATCCTCCGGCCACGGAATGTCCTGGTCGCCGTCGTCCGGACCGGGACCAGAGGCACCCCCGTCACCCTGCTCCGCATCGGGCGGCGGCCAGTCGCCCGGCGGCCCCCAAAAGTACGTCGGACCCCAATACCCCTCTGACTCATCGTAATACGGCGAATCTTCATAAATGATGGTGATGGTCGGCGGTGGTCGGTCGTCGATGTACTCCTGCGGAATCCAGTCGTCGGGACCGGGTGCCATCGGCGCACTGTACGGGTCCATCGGCGTGTCGTCACCGTTCAGGAGATGCGGCTTGAGCTTGGCGTTCAGGTGGGCGCCGCTGAGCGAGCGCGGGTCGAGGTCCTGCAACGGGGCCGACGTCCCGTCGGGCGCGAAGGCATGCACCCGGTTCTTGTCGTCGACCTTCCAGATGGTGCCGTCACCCCTGCTGCCCCAGGAGGTCTTCTCCGGTGTGGTGACTCGAATTGCCGCGTCACCCCGGATCTCCCGCAGGGTGTTGTCGGGATGTTTGACGAAAGCCGTTCCGTTCGAACGTGTTCCGCGCACCACACAATCACCGTCGGTGAAACTCGCGCCGCGCGGCCCGATCTCGGAGACCGAGCCGTCGCCGTGTTCCACCCGGAAGCCCTGCGGCGTCCGCTCCAACCGCGCGCCGTTGGACAACTCGATCGGCTCGTTCATCGGCCGCGACTCGGTCTGTCCGTTCGGCGCGGTCACGCGCACCGAATTGCGCGGTCCCCGCGAATATTCGGTGCCATCGGCGTCGAAGACCTTGATGCCCTTGGGCGAAGACTCGAAGCCAGTGCCGTCGGGCCGATCCATCTGGAAGGTGCCGAGCTTGCGCGGCCGATCCGGACCCGGGTCGTCCGGTCGATCGTGCGCCGCGTTGTTCGCGGGGTCGCTCAGGTCGTAGTGAATCACCGTCTGATCGGGGTGCTCGGTGCGCCCGCCACCCTGCACAACCGACACATCGAACACCGCATGTGTGGTGCCGTCGGGGAACTCGACGATGGCAGCATTGGTGGATTCGATGGTCTGCTTGGTCCCGTCCGGACTGGTGATCACGGTCGGCCGGTCCGTCCCGGACTCCACCACGGTGCCGTCCGCGTGGATCAGCGTCCGGTCGTCCCACGGCGAACGGATATCGGCGCTGCCGTCGCGCTTGACCACCGTCGTCGACCCGTCCGGTGACGTCGTGCGCACCGAGCCGTCGCCAAGCACCGTGTGCCGCGTACCGTCGGCACGGCCGAAGCTGAATTCCCCGTTCCGAGCCGTCCCCTGCGCCGGTTCGGACCGTGCAGCAGGTTGCGCCACGGTGTGGTTGCCGGCGAACGGCAGGAAATCGACCGAGCGATCCGGCCCGATCCTGAGCACTGTGTCTTCGCCCGGACGACTGATGAAGATGTTGTGGTCCTCGTCCACCCGGTGCTTGGTGCCATCAGGTGAAGTGATCACCACCTCATCCCGATCGTTGCGTGACCGATAGGGATGGTCTCCGTCGCCGTCGAACGTCCGGCCGGCGTCCGATTCGACGCCCTCCTGTCCGCGCTGCCCGCCATGCTTTTCCGGCGGCACCGATGCCCGCACCGGCGACTGATCCCCGTCGGATCGCGGCCGCGGCGCAACCGCACCGGACCCCGGGTCGACGGGTCGTCGTGGCTGCGGTCCGGCGCCTTCCGCATTCACCGACGAACGCGCCTCGCCCGAGCCGACCGAGGATACCGACGCGGGGCCGCGCTGCTCACCCGAACCGAGCGAAGACACCGACGCGGGCCCGCGCTGCTCACCCGAGCCGACCGAGGACACCGACGCGGGTCCGCGCTGTGATTGGCCCGCAACAATATTCGAGTCCGGCGTGAACCCGCGCGACGGCGCCTGAATGCCGACTTTCGGTGGTTGCGCTGCCGACGGGCGCTGCACCACTGCCGAACCATCCCCGTCGGGAACGGCACGCGCGGGGCCGCCGCCACGACCGTCGGCGAGCCCGCCGGCCGACCGATCGCCCGGTCCGCCGGTCGCAGCCGAAACACGGCCGTCGGCAGGCGGATTCGACGACGATGACCCTCGGGACGGTTGCGCCACATTCGAGTCCGCCGAATCTCCGCTCTTCGCCGTGGAATTCGAGGATGCCGACGTCTCGGACCTCCCTCCCCCACCGGCGGGCGCGGATCGGGACTCCTGACCCGATGGCTTTGCGTCTTGTCCGGCAGCCGAGCCGCTACTCGACGACCGCTCGTTCGAGCCGGACCCCGGACCACCACCGGCCCCCTTCCCCGGGGAGCCGGATTCCGAGCCGCTACTCGACGGCCGGTCGTGCGATCCCGACTCCGAACCGTTACTCGACCACCTCTCGTGCGATCCGGACCCCGAACCGTTGCTCAACAGCCTCTCGCGCGATCCGGACTCCGAACCATTGCTCGACAGCCTCTCGTATCCTCCGGAAACGGAGGAACCGCTCGAGTGGCTGCCGCCGTGGTTGCTTCGTGTTGCCGCGGAGTCCTGATCACTCCGACCCGAATGGTTCGACGCCGATCCGCTGTCGCTGCCCGGCCCTGAGTGCGAGAGACCGCGCAGCGGCGGCGCGAGCCGTCCGTCCGAATGGGTGCTCCCGGCGAACGAGGCCGAACGCGTCGACCGTGACGGATCATGCGCGGACCCCTCGGAGCCCAGGTACTCGTAACCACCCCGAGAACCACTCGACGTGTGCTGGGTCACGCTGATCTCGTCGCCGAAACCGTTGCCGCCGAACCGGTTCGGAGACCCTTCCGGAACGGATCCGCCCGCGTCGAGGAGGCGAGTCTTGACATTCACCGACCCATCTCCCGGCAGCTTCCAGTTGACCTCGAAGTTGCTGTGCAGCCCTTTGCCGCCCAAGCGTCCGTGCAGACCGCCCACCACCCCGCTCTGGGTTGCGCCGCCGACCCAGCCATGGGGGTCACCCAGTGTCCCGGCCCAGTCACCGATGATCACCGCGGCGCCGAGACCACCGAAGAAGCCGAATACGGGGCTGGCGGCTACCCCGACGACCATCCCGTTTCCGCCCCGAACCCAGGGGTTCTGTAGCTTGTTTCCGAGCATGCTCGTAGTCCGTTTGTTGACCCAGTTGGCCGCCGAGCGGCCGAACGGCGCGCCTAGTCCAGAGGCCACCGAAGTACCGAACTGTTCCCAGTTGAAATTCTTGCGGTGCCCGGCGGCGATCTGGCCGACCTGAACGGACGCGTCCAGGGCACCGGTGATGGCGCCCCACTCCAGGATCTTCAGCACCCAGTTCTTGCTGAGGTTGGCGAACTTCTCGCCGAACACCGAGAGCACCTTCGCCAGAATCCGTTCCTGGAACTGTCTTTCCAGGCGGCGCAGCGAGATTTGGGTGGCCACTTCCGCGGCCGCCTGCTCTATGGGCGCGGTCGGTGGAAACTTCCAGGCCCACAAGATCTCGATACCCAGCGCGACAAGCGACACGATGGTCATCAGTTTCGCGGCCTCGATCTGCGTACCGAAATCGAAAGCGGCGTCGTGGACCTGGTCCATGAGCTTCGCCAGCGCTTCCTGCGACTGATCGCCGACGAGCAGCTGGTCGAACATCGCGGCGATCTTCTCGCCGCCCTCCCCCTCGGGATAAGCGGCGACCGCGGTGCGTTTGGCGTTCTCGATATCCGGGATCACCGCGCGCAGTGCGGCGGCGGTGTCCTTGTAGGCGGCCGCGACCGCCCAGATCTTGTCCTCGTCACCGTCCGGCCACGTGCTGCCGGCGATCCACCCCAACCAACGCAACTCCGGTGGCAGATACAAACTCATCCCGCAACGGCCTTACTCGTCGAGGTCACTGACCAACGACCGCCGTCCACGCCGCTGTGCGGCACCGAACTCCGCGTCCGTGTCGTCGCGGCGCTCAGGGGAATTCGGCGGCGCGGTCGACACCACCGGCGGCACCGGCATCATCGACGTGATGTCCGGCATCCCCCCGATCAGCTCGGACAGGTGCGGTAACCGGGCTTTATGCTCCCGCAACGGCTCCATCAGCAGGCGCCCCTGCTCGCTCACCTTCTTGGCGGCTCCCTGTACCGCCTCGGTTATCGCCGCGGCGATCTCGCTGTAGGACAGGTCGCCGATATCATCGGCGAATCTGGTTTCGATCAGGATGCCATCGGCGTTGACCGTCACCGCGATCCGCTTGTCGCACGCGGTGACCGTCGCCATGAGCCGGGCCCGGTCGCGGTGAATCCGCGCCACGCCCTGCATCTGTTCCGTCATCGCTTCCAGCATCATCGCGGCATCGGCGCGCAGCCGTTCATTCACCACCAGCAGCCTCCGGCTCGTCGATCGAAATCACTGCGACTGGGACTTTTCGTTCTCCTCGAAAACCTTCGCCCCGTCTCGCATATTCTTCGCATTTTGCCCGGCAACTTCGGCGAGCTGAGTCAGCGACTTGAAATTATTGTCCCGGCCGACTTTGTATCCTTTGGGTCCGTCGGCGAATTTCTTGCCGAACTTGTCGTTTCCCCAGGCTTCGCCCAGGGCTTCGGTCGACTGGACGAGGGTCTCGTGGATTTTCCCGAGCTGTTCGGCGACCTCATCGAAACCGGCTGCCGCCTGGCGGAGTCCGTCGGGATTTATTTTGATGGGCTGATTCATTGCGCTTCTCTATCTTCCGAACGGCATTGTCACCAGCATCCGACAAGTGCGCACAGCCGACTGATACGCTTCTTGCCGTAGAAAACATGTCGGCGGATACCCGCCGCGGGGCGACAGGAGAAGACATCGGATGAGGCCGACATCAGCTACACCCTGTCGAGGGTGTAGCGCGCGGACGCCCGGCCCGCTGCGCGCTCCGGGCCGCCACTCCCGGACATCCGCCGGCGGCCGAACCTGCACAGTTCCTTGATCCCTGCGATCCTGGCGCATCCACGTCAGCCACCTCTTTGGGCTGACCGTGAATAAAATGACATGACTGAGAGTAAATCAGACCTTATGGCAGACGTCAATCGCTCGCAGCGCACCTACTCCTCCCCGGTGCGCGAGGAGGCTGCGCGCCGCACTCGGGACATCGTGGTGCGGGCCGCGATGCAGGTGTTCACCGAACGCGGATACGCCGGCGCCACCATCGATCAGATCGCCACCTACGCCGGAGTCTCCCGCCCCACCGTGTTCGCCGCGGGCAACAAGGCCCAACTGTTCGCGCTCGCCCGGCAGTACCAAGGCAATGACGGTGACGGCACCGAGGCCGGTTCGACGATGGCCGAGATTCTCACGATCGACGACCCTCGGCGCTTGCTCGAACGGTTCGCCGCCCATACGGCCGCGACCATGCAGCGCGTGGGGCCGTTGCAGGTAGTGCTCGAGCAGGCCGCAGGCACCGATCCCGAACTGGCGGAACTGTTGAAATCGACGCAGCAGCAACTACTGGAGACGGCCGGTAACGTCGTGGCCGCCGTCGCGGCGAAAGGATCGCTGCGCCAAGGAATCTCATCCGACGCCGCGACCGACGTGCTCTGGCTACTACTCCAGTACACGAACTACCACCGCTTGATAGCCGAACGCGGCTGGAGCCACGCGGATTTCGAGCGCTGGCACGCCACGGCGATGATCGCCAGCCTGCTCGAGCCCCGCCACAAATAGCCCTGGGCCCCCGGCGGGCGTTTACGGACGCCGACTGGCGATCAGCGCGGCTTCCGCTCCATGCATGGTCAGTACCGCGCCCTGGACGTAGGCCGCCTGCGGCGAGACCAGGAACCGGATCACCTCCGCTACCTCACCCGGGTCGTCGGCACCTCCCGAATGCCGCTCCTCCTTGCCTCCCCGCCGCGGACGGAGCAGGTCGCCGGGGTCCACGAAATTGACCCGCACACCCTGCGGCCCGTACTCGACCGACCACAACCGGGTCAGCCGAACCAACGCCGCCTGCGCCGCCTGCACCTGACCATCGTCCGAAGTACCCACCCGCGCACAGACATTCACGATCGCCCCCGCCCCACGCGCCGCCATCAGCGGCGCGAAAGCACCGGTCAGCAACAACGGCACCCGTACGTTCAGATTGAACACCACATCGAACACATCCTCGGCCGACTCATAGTCGACCTCCCCGGCATTGTTGACCAGCACCCGCACCGGAGCACGGCCGAGCAATCCGCCCACCTCGCCGATCGCCCCACGCACAACCACCGGGTCGCCGAGATCAGCCGCCAAGCCCATCGCCCGTCCACCGGACCACTCGATCAAGCTGCGGGTCTCCTCCACACCAGCACCATCAGCACCGCACACCACCACCGAATAGCCGTCATCGGCCAGCCGCAACGCGACCGCACGCCCCACCCCACCCGACGCACCGGCAACCACCGCCCAGCCACCCGGCCCACGACCATCCCGATCCCCGTCCCGGGGCGGCGAACTCTGCGATTCCAACACTCCAGATCCTCAGTCCCCCAATGGGGTTTACTAGGAATAAGCTGATTTGACCAGCAGTCAAGCAGAATACTCGGTCGCCGTCAAACGAAGCTCGCATTCGCCTCGGTGCGGCACGCTCAGCTCGATGAGTCCGACGTCGCACCGCCGTCGAGTGGATCTTCCGTGACGGAGAGCCGAACGAGGCCGGCGCTGAGGTCGCCCTCGGAATCGGTACTGCCCGAACGTGTTTCGGCAGTGAACCGGACATGGTCGCCGTCCGGATATATGCCGGTGATGCGGATGTCCTGTGCCAGCAATATTCGTGGTAGGCCGTCATCGGTGAACAGCAGACCCTGGGTTCCGGGATACACGGTGAGATCGACCCGGTACGTATCTTGCTGTGGTGGCTCGAAACCCGCGAGCACGCCGAGGATGAAGGTGTCGCGTCGCACGGTGCGACCGGGCATCCGCAGCGGGTCGCCGGCCAAGGGCGGAGCAGACAGGTCGTAGATGAAATGCAGTGGCTCGGTGATGGACAGGGGGTTGTCGGCCAGCGTGCGTAGTGCCCGTTCCTGGTGCTCGAACGTATCGGCCTCGAACGGCCGGTCCGCATGCTTGCGGTAGTGCGCGTCGATCGCGTGGTGAATTCCGTGATTGGTCAGCATTTCCTGCCACAGCCCCGCTGGATCGCCGGCCTGGAAGACTTGCTCCACGACGGCGGAATTCTGTGCGGACGGACCGGGATCGCGGTGCATCCGTGCCAGCTCGTCGAGGGTGGGTGCGGAGCCGCCCGAGCTCACCAGCTCCACCATGAGGTGGTGGTAGCCGACTCCTTCGATATAGGAGCTCACTGTCTCGCGATCGGTCAGGAACTGGTCCAGCAAGTCCGGTCGCGCGATGTGTGCGCGCAGCGCGCCTCGGACCTCGGACGGCAGTTCGTTCAAGTCCTGGGCGGACTCGGGTACGGCAGCGCTCGGGTGTTGCGGTACTTCGATTCTGACCTCCGTCACGCCGCGGGCGTTGAGGTGCGCGCGCATAGTGTCGAAGCCGACGTCGTAGCTTCGCGCGCCACCGTTCTGGTCGTGTTCCACCGCGTGCAGCATGTGGTCCGACCCGACGGTCGCGACGGTGAAGGTGTGCGCGTCGCGGAAACTGATGACCGTGCCGGGTGGAAAATCGTCCCGCGTCAGCTCTTTGTACGCTTCCCACTGCAGACGCCCGTCTACCGTGACCGCTCGATGGATTCGGAAAGGCCGCGTGGGGGTGGGGCCGTTGGCGGTGATGCGCTGCCAACGTGCCCAGGCGTCGGCTTGAATTTCCCTTTCCACTTCCGCGTCCCGCGGCCGAATCTCCCAATCGGCATCGACGATCCCCCGCTGGAATCTCGGGTGCAGCCGCAGACCCTGCCCGCGCAGCACGGCGATGGCGTAGTCGTTCATCTGCGAGTGCGGCGCGTAGTGACCGCTGTAGTCAATGATATTGGTGAGAACCCCCTTGCGCACATTCAAATAGCCGACGCCGCAGACGGTTCGCCCACCCAGGAAGGACGAGTGCTGGATCAGGCCGAACTCTTTCTCGGCGGCGTACAGGTTCCCGAACTCGTCCATGACGAAGATCCAGTTCGGGCTGTCGCCGGTGTCGAAAGGATGACCGTCGTATGCGTTGTACAGCTTGCCGTCCGGACCGACGAAACGCCGATGCGCTTCGCGCTCCGCGTCGTCCATGTAGTGGGTCGGGGTGTGATATTGAGTCAGTGCCTCCTCCTGGAAAGCTTTTCGGTGTACTCGGCCAGGGAGGTGTGCGAGGCGCGTGGCGTCGTGGTGGGTCGGCGGAGCGATCGGGCGTCGTTCGTTGATGTACTTCCTCCGCGGCGCGGCGCCCACGAGCTGCGGCTCCGGCCCACCGGCCAGCATCTCGGTGCGCGGTGGCGGAATATGTTCTCGTGGTATCGGTCTCGCCCTGCTGGTGCCCGTCACCGGCAGGCTGGGTTTCACGGTCGAGAACATCAGGCCGGTGTCGGTGAGTCCCAGTTCGTAACCGCCGTCTTCGGATCGCCGCAGGAAGATGAACGGGTGGTCGGTGTTGTCGCCGATCTCCATCATCGGCCGGTCCGGTTCCAGCGCGATGATGTTGAGCTCGTGCTTCAGAGTGATCGCGGCCAGCCGCAGGTCCAGGTCTTCCGCGCCGAGTCGGTTGCCGGTGGTCGGGATCGGTTCGGATTTCCGACGCAACGCCGAAAGCTCCTGTGCCAGTAGCTCGGCGGACGTAGCGCCAGGTTGGTCCGGGTTGCTGATATGTGGTTCGAAGACGGCTCTGTGCTGCTCGATGTAGTCGGCGAGTTCGGTCGCTACCTTCGACGGATCCGCGCTGTGCACGATGCGCGCCAACGTCGGGAAGAGTCGTCCGCCCTCCGGGTCGATGCGCTGCCACGAATGCGGCATGGGCGGGAATACCTTGGCGGACCGAATTCTTTGTTCGACGACGAGGCGTTTGAACTGCTCTGTGCCGATCACGCGCGATTCGGCAGGCCGATCGGATCCCGGTACCCGGAGATCCAATGCCCCGTCCCTGCGGACCACCGCGACGATCTCGCGGCTGCCGTCTCGAAGACGGATGGACGTTCCGGTGTGGAATCCGTTGTCCGACAGTTCGTCCAGAATATCGACCATCTCGTGGACCCGTTGCGGAGCGGGGCCGCGCAGCGGTGGTTGCGCCACTTCGACCTCGTCGAACAACAGGGAGAGGTGTTCGGGCCGCAGGCGGCGCCAGAACTCCGCTGTCGTTCGCGTGGTGGAACGGGTGGGTGCGTCGCCTCCGTCCCGCGTGATCACCAGGCTTTCTCCGGTGCCGCTGTCGCGGACGAACTGGGCGGTCAGTTCCCGATTCCGGGACCGGAAACGCAGCGTCGTGCCGGGCGGGTATTCGGTGCCGTCGAACGCCGCGCGGAACTCGCGGAACTCGAACAGATCGGTCTGCGTGCCTGCCGTGGCGTCATCGAGGCCGATGCGGTGTCGGGGGTGTGCGGTTGGGGTGTGGTCGTGGTCGGGTGGTGCGACGACGTTGCCGTCCTTGTCGAGGTAGATGACGTCGGTGGTGGTGATGTGCTGCTGTGGGCGCGGCGTGTGCGGGTCGGTTCGGATGCGCTGTGGATCATGGGGATCTACGTCGTGGGTGTAGAGGTCTTGGGTGCCCGATCGACCGGCCTTACCGATGTGCGTGATGACGTGGAAGTGTGCGCCGACGTTGTTTTCGTCTGCGCTGGTGTGGTTTTCGACGATGAGGGCGTGGGTTGCCCGGCCCGGCGCCCGGAGCACGCCGGTGATGGTGTCGGGTCCGGGGACAGTGTGCAAGCGGGCGCCGGGAACGGCTCGTTCGAGTTGCCGGTGGCTGTTGCCTGCGAGTCCGTCGTACAGCTCATCGGGCCGGAACCCGGTGTTGCCGATGAACTCGCCGAGGTGGGTGAGGATCAGCGGAACGCAATTGTCGCGGCCGGGGATGGCGCCGATCCGCGCGGGCACGGGTGCACTGCCGTCCGACGGCCCGCCACGCGACGCCCGGTACGCCTCGACGGCATCGGGCCACTGCGCGGCGATGTTCAAGAACCTGACGGCCGGCCACTCGGCGGCGACGAACTCTGCGGCTCTGAAAGGCACGTCTATCTTGTTCAGTATATCGAAAATCGAATTGTGCACCTCCGACCTGGAAAGACTACCGAAGCTCTTGCTTGCCAGATGGGCATTGATACCCTCGTATCCAGCATTGAATGCATTGTTGCGATTCTCGTAAAGATATTCGAAAATCTCTTCCTCGAGCTCCGCCCTGGTCGGCTTCGTCACCCTGTTGGCGCGAGTATCGGCAGGCGAGACATCGGTGTGGCCCCCACCGAGTGGCGCACCACCGTCGGCGAGGGACCCAGCCGTGTCGTACTCCTCGGCGGTCGCCCATATTTCGGCGGCGGTCAGCGGCGTCGGGTAATGGATTTCGATTAGCGTTGGCACAACCTCCGACAGGTATCCGATCAAATATGCGGCGGCGTTTTCGATGTCGCCCGCGAACGTTTGCACCCATGGTCCCGGATTACCGTCGTCCCTATAATTTGCGGTGACCCATCCGTTGCCGGGGGCAGTGAGCAGCAGAGTTCCGGCATCTTCGATGATATGCACGAGAGTACCGGGCGGATATAGGAATTCAGCGTCGAATCGGAAATTCCCCGGAAACGACTCGGGGTGCCCATGGAATACTTCGACGCGCGGCAGTCCTTGCCCATTCGCCTCCGGATAGCCGCCCGTCTCGAAACCCGCAGAGTAATCCATACCGTCAGCGGCAGGCGGCGCACCGATAAGAGCACTGCCGAGAACGAGGGCACCGTCGTCGGGATAACCCGCGATGGCCTGCGGGCCGCTATCCGGGCCGTACACGATCACCAGCCATACCCGAGCCTCGGCGAAGACATGCTGTTCCAAGGGGTGATCGACCCGAGTTTCCGGATCGTAGACCCACAGCGACCCGCCCCGATTGTGCAGCACAACGACATGGGCACCGAAACCCCGCGCATCGACACCGAAGTGCGCACCGACCACAAGGCTCAGCGAACCATGACCGAGCATACGAAGCCGGACGACGGCCGGAACGAGAGCAGTGAGCGGTTGCAGTCGCGCACCGGCACCGAACTCGAACTGCGGACCGGTCATACCGGACAACCCGACCGACACCCCCGGTGACCGAATCCCAGCACCGGGATTCAACCCAGCGGCATACTCGAGCGCCCGCGCCCCACAATCCCCTCGCGACGGCCGGATCGGATCACCGACACCGGAACCCGAACCAGAGATCACCGGACCGACCGGTTCCGAGCCCGCAACACCACCGGGATGAACGCTACTGCCGTCGACAATCCCTTCGCCGACCACGTGCAACGGACGCGGCCCAGGCGGTGCCCGCCACTGCTGAGCCCCACCGGCCCTGCGGAACGCGGCGACCGTCTCGGCATCGATCGCCCCGCCGAGACTGCGAGCGAGCGCCACCACAGTCTCCCTCAGGTTATGCCGCCCGCGCCTGTCAAGCTTCCACTCACTCCTGGAAATCCCAACCCTGATCAGTATCGACCTGATCGCGTTCTCCGCCGCCTCACTGGATACCCGGCCGAGCGTTCTACCGTCTACTTGTCGACCCGTGACAGCTGCGCCTACCTCTTTATAGAATTCCCGGTTGGGTACATCGCCACCTGAATGATTGGAAATGTATTCGAATACTGCCTTGTCCAATGGGCTCAACCGCAGTGGAAGCGCGTCGAGCGTTTCTTGATTGATCCGGCTCCCAAAACTCGCCATGAACACCTGGAACAGCCTTCCGCCCGGCTCACGCGCGAGAAGTCCCGTCCGCTCGATTCCTGCCGAAGCGTAGAAAGAATTAACGAGGAAGGTGACCTCCGCCATATCCAGATCGGGAAAGCCGTTGCGATTCAGATGTTCCAGAATATCCCCATCCGTATAACCTTTGGCGATACCATGAATGATCCAGTATTCCTTGTCGGTAAGTGGCGCACCGATCAGCGCACCGTTGAGGGCGCGCAGACCGTCGACGGGGTATTCCGCCAGAGTCCGCACACTCCCCTCATCGGCGTACACGATCGCAAGCACCGAACGACTGCGCGCGATGGGATGGTTCGCCAAAGCGTGGTCACCGGTCACCGGATCATGAATCCGTAGCTCTCCGTCCCGCTGGTAGAGCACTACGGCGTGCGCGCCGAACCCGCGCGCATCCGGACCGGCATAGACATCTACGACGAGGCTCAAAGCGCGGGGTCCGAGAGCACGAAGTTCGGCGACCACGGGCACGAGAGTGCCGACGGGTTGCAACGGTGCGGCAGCGGCGGACTCGAAGTCCTCGCCACGCATACCGGACAATCCAACCCACATCGCAGGCCCCCGAATCGGGGCGCCGGGATTCTGGTCCGCGGCGTACCGGAGAGCCAACGGCCCACAGTTTCCGCGAACGTCCGGCGTGCTGGGATGCGAGACATGCGCTGCAGACCCGTCCTGGACCTGTGCATCGGCGCTGGGCTCCCGCCGCGGGGTGGGGCGCACTGCCGCGCTGGAATCACCGACCTCTGCGCCGCGCTCCCGTTCCACCGGCAGCGGTGCCGCGGATTCGGTTGGCACGGCAGCGAATACGTGGTCGACATAGTCGGCTTCGTCCGGCAGTGCGGCGCGAAGATCCGCAGCCAGGTCCACGCCCGGATACGCGGCGCGCACCGCCGCCACCGTGCGCGGGTCCAGGCGCGCGACCAGAGCCAACGCGACCTGTGGGGACGGGGCGCCCCACACCGCCGCAGCGTAGGCACTGACTTCCGGCAGTTCCTCGGTGCGCGGCGGCGCCGGTGCGTCGGCGACGTCGATATCGCTGGGCTGCTTGCCTTTCCCAGCTGAGGCCGGGACAGGACCCGCACGGGGCGGACTGTCGGAGGAGTCGGCGGTCGCCAGGATGATCTCCGCGTGCAGGACCGGGTTGCGGCCGGGGCGGCGTTCGATCCGGGTGATCCGGTAGCGAGTATTGCGGGGCAACACAAGTTCTCGCTTGTAGCGGTCCCTGGCATCGCTACCGATGTAGACACCGCGAGTGCCGGGCGGCACCGTCAACGCCATCCGGTACCTCGACAAGTCGAGCATATGGACGTCCCGGGAGGTGAACGAGGTGGACATATAGCCGGGTTCTTCTTGGACCACACCGATCAACAGGTCCGGATCCCTTGCTCCCAGAGGCTTGCCGTCTACGGCGAGCATGAAATCGATAACGACAAGACTGCGCGTGACGTGAACTTTCCCGTCCAGGCGCAGCGGCTCACCCGTCCCCTTATCGAGCAACCCGATGTGTTCTCGTAGCACGCTCGTCTTGACCCGCTGGGATGCATTGGACCCGAAGTCCTCCCGGAACGATTCCTCCAGGTTGGCATCGGATTGGATTTGCTCCCAATCGCGTTCGGGATCGGCACCGGAAACTCCGCCGCGTTGCAGTTCCTCCTGCCGAGCCAGCCACAAATCGGCACTCTCGGTGAGCTGGTCAACCCACTGCTCGAGTCCGGACAAGCCGCCCCTGCGAAGCGCGATATTGATCAACGCCGAGTTCTCATAAGCCAGCAGTGCGTCGATCACGTTGCCAGGCATGGTTTCCCAGTTGCGGAGGGTCTTGTGCGCGAAGCGTTCTCGAGTGGCGTCGTCACTGAAGTACCGCACGCCCCCGACGAACCTGCCTCGATGCGGCGGCACGGACGTTGCCGAGTCGACCGAATCGAACGAATCCACCGACGCGCGCCGGTCATCCCGGCCAGGGACATAACGCACGCTCTCAGCAACAGACGGCACGACCTCAGCCACAACACGCCCATCCGCGGGCATTTCAACAATCCGCACCACAGTGTCACGCGGCAGCAAGACCTGAGGGGCGGCAGGGTCACCGAACAACAATCCATAAGCCCCGACAGGCACGATCAACTCGACCTGCCGCCCGACCACCGAGGAGTCCTCACCGAGGACCGCACCAACGACGAAGCCACCGATCAAAACCTCCGAACCCACCTCCCCCGACATCGTCAACTGCTCGACAGTCACGCTCAGACCCGCCCCCACCCGCACAGCCGTCGTGATAGGCAGTCGCACCGCGGTCACGGAATCCAACTTCCGGACCTGCGCACGCACCTCCCCGATACTGAACTGCACGCTCAAATGAACCTGGAAATGATCGATCAGCTCCCGGTACCGGCGGCCGTCGTCCACCACCCGCTGCCACCGCCCGCGCGGGTCATCGGAGGCAAGAATCTCCCGAACACCACTCACCGCGAATTCCAAATTCGCATCGCCGGCCACCTCGTCAAGCTTCGATGCCAGATCATCGAACGCGGGTGGCTCCTGACCGGGCCACAACAACTTCATAACCTGATCCACCTCTGCGAGCTCATCGGGATCATCGAGATAGTCGAGGAAGAAGTCAGGATCGGCCAGGAAGTCGTTCACCGCATCAGGTTTGCCCGCATGCGCGACGACGGCTGACTGCTCCTGTTCGCCGAACTTGGCCAGCCACCGTGTCGCGACGCTGGACTTGGGCAGGCGAGAGGCGAAGCTCCGCAAGCGTCGCCCCGTACGGGGCATGGGGTGCACCGTGGTCGCGCCGCTCGGCGTGGGAACGGGCGGCCGGAAGAGGGTGCGGATACTGCGGAACGCAGTGCTTGCCGGCGGTTGAGCCGCGGTCTGTTGTGCCGGAACGGATGCCGTCGCACCGGCCGGCGCGTCCCGACCGCGTAGGCGGGAGACGAAGTGCCGCAGACGACCTGCCGATCGTGCTGTGCGCGCGGTTTGCGCGCCCGATGCGTCGCCGGTGTGGGCTGGTGTGCTGCCGTCGATGTTCGGGGTGACGCGCTGGTTCCCGGCCGGGTGCGGTGTCGTGTCAGCGGCGCGGCTGGGACCGGCCGTCGGGCTGCCGGGAAGCCGGGTGCCGGTCGCATCGTAGGGTGCGCCGACGCGGATATCGGCAGGAAATTTCGGGATCGAGCCACCGCGCGGACGCCGCGGGCGAGCCAGGCTACCGTCGGGGGCATAGAACACGGCGTAATAGCCGACCGAACTGCCATGCCCGGCAGGTCTGCTGATCAGATTGCCCTCGGCGTCGTAGTCCCTGGCATCGATGACGCCGCCTTCGTTGACCATCCGGTAGCCGTGTGCGCCTATGCCGTTGGCGCCGACTGCCGGGTGCACGCCGATGACCTCGGCCTGTGCACCCGGGCCGAGACGTGCCAATTCCTGTTCGATGCCGTGCTCGTCGGCATATCCGTGGAGTTTGCCGCCTGCGGCCTTCTCGGCTTCGCGCCGTGAGCGACCCGGCAGGTTCTGTGACGAGCGGCCGAACAGCGCCCGGGACCGATAGTTCGGCCGGATCGCGGCGCTGTTGTTGTCGCGCTGGATGTCGGTCAACGACCGGGTCAGGCAATCGTCGCGCCCGAACTCGCCTGCGGCGATACGCGATCGGCCGGTGACGGCCGTATGGGCGGTGCTGCCGTCACCGCGGGTGGACGACGCCGTTGAACGCGTTGTGCCGCTGAGCGGTTGGCGAATGAACTGCCGGGCGGCAGCACGCAGGCCACGGCTTTGAGCGGGCTGGGTCGTCATTTCGCCGGTGCTGCGGTGTGCCCCGATACGAGAGACGAAGCCGCGCAAGCGCGCCAGCGTGCGTGGCCTGCGGATAGGTTGCCCGGGTGCCGGGTTACCGCCACGCGCCGGCGCGCTGCCATCCGTCCCCGCGGTGGAAACGTCGGACTCCGGCACTTCTGGGATCGTAGACAGCGGTGTCAATTGCCTTGTCTCCCAGGCCGATTCCCACAGTTCGAAGGAATCGGGCCGACTGGTCGCCCAGTCGTAGGTGATCCGCAGCGGAATCCGGCTCATCCGGTAGGGCTCGGCGCGCTGCTCGGGCGCCACTGACGACTGCCGACCCGGAATGTCGAGGGTGAACTTCGGGCGCGAGCTTGTCCGACGGGGAATCACGGGCGCAACGAGGCCGTCACCACGCCGGTTCCGCTGGTCAGCGCCGGAGGTCTGTGCCGTGGCCGCGCCCGAATCGTCGACCCGGTGCACGGACTTGCTGTCCGAGCTCGGCCCGGACTCGATGTCCTCCCCGCTGAGCGGAACCGACGGCTCATCCGGCTCGTCCTCGGCCTGTTCGGATCGAATGTCGGCCAAGCGGACCGGCATCACCGGGTGGGCCTGCTCGTCCGTGATCGGCTGGCGGACAAGGGATTCCTGGGACCCGGCAGGGAGGTTGGTGTCGGTGCTGTGGACCGAGGCGCTGTCGGCCGGCGACTGAGCGAGCTGCGGTTGTCCGGCGTCGAAGGTGTCGTCCGGTTCGCGCTCGAGCAGCGCGGATCCTCCGCCGGGCACGGGTGCTGCCACAAAGTGTCCGCGCAGGACGACGAGGTCCGAACGGTGAAACGAATCGAAGGGGTCTGTGCCGATTCCGGTGATGACATACGGAGTGTTGCTCGCGAACAACAACTCGTTCTCGTGTGCGTTCTTCTCCAGGCCGCCGCGACCAAGATAGATTCCGCGTAGTTCCGTCATGTTCGCTGGAACGACGAGTTCGAGGCGGATGTTCGGGTCGGTGCTTAGTTCGAAGAATTCGGGGTTCAGGGAGGTGGACAAGAGGCCGCCATCCCGCTGGATGTGACCTCGAAGCAGACCGAGATCTTTGCGTCCGCCGAGCGTATTACCGTGTTCGTCGATAGCCATGAAGTCGACGTTGCCGAGTGCTCGGACGACGAGGAACGGTTTCGTCACATGAAGTAGCTGGTTGGTTCCCTGGCCGAGCAGTTCGAGATATCGGCGGATATTTTCCAGCGTGGGCGCAGTAGCGAAATGTGTTCGATATGCTTTGACGAACCGGTCGTAGCTCCTTCCATCGACACGGATCTGCTCCCAGCGAGCCGGCGGGCGAGGATGCTGCATAAGCTCGTTCAGCGCACGCAGCCTCCGAGTTTCCGAAGCACTGAGGTGCGCGTCCTCCAGCCTTCGCACCGTGTCCCGGTCGAAGTCCGTGAGATCGTCAGCGTTCTTGTCCAGTAATAGCCGCAGCTCCTGCGCTTCGGCTGCCGAGCACCTGCTGATCAAGCTCTCCCGGAGACCATTTCTCGCCTCGACCAGCATGGCGAAATTCGGAACCCAGGGGTGTCCTTCGACCAGCAGTTCCGACGTGGCGGCACAGCGCTGGAACCCACCGAAAGTTTCCTCGAGACTCGTGCCCACGCTGCGCAACAGCGCGTTGGTGACCGCGGCGGTTTGCTGGTAGGTCAGCAGCGCCGCGCGGACGTCCGGAGGCTGCTGGTGCATGGTGCGCAGCGTCCTGTGCCCGAAGTCGGAAGCGTCGCGGTCGCTGGTGAATACGCGCACATCGCCGAGGGGCTGCGAAGCGGCCGGGGTGTCGAGGAACGAGGTATGCACCGTCACCGTCGACGAGCGGGTGCGCGGCAGGGAGGCGGTGAGCTCCGCAGATCCGTATACGTGGACCTCAGTCGTGCCGCTGTGGTGGGTGATGAATTGCGCTATCGCTGTCCCCAGGCGGTCGGCGCGGTCGCCGGCTTTCTCGGTGTCGTAGTCGATCCAGACGACGGTGGCGGCACCGGGATGGTCGCGGACGGTTTCGGCGTGCTGGCCTGCGGCGCGGCCGGTCAACTCGTACATCGAATCGGCGGAGGCGGCGGAGTGTGCGTGCCAGTGCACTGTCGGTGCGTTGTCGACCGGCCCGAAAGCGATGACCATGAGGCCGTGACGACCCGATTCGTCCTGGACGAACGTCAGCACGTGCACATCCGAGGGCGTGCCACCGCGACGATCGGCAGCCACCCCGGCATTCCTTACGGCAGTCCGCAGGAACATGCGCGGGACGGCCAAGTTGTGCCGCCGTTCCCGCAGATGCGGTGGCAGTTGGTCGTCGGGTTTGTCGGCGTTCTCCATGAACCAGTACTTCCGAAGGAGCAGATACTGGATGTTGCGGGAGTTCCGGATCGAGGCGGGAAGGGCTTCGCTGTTGCGCAGCGCGGGGAACTTCTCGAACAGTCCGAGCCGTTCTCGGTTGAACCAGTTGGTGAACAGCAGATTGTCCCACCAGGTTCGCCCGCTACCCGGGTAGGTGTAAGGCGAATCCAGCTCGTGCAACTGCCGCACCACCTCCGGCGCGAGCTCGCCGCTATCGTCGGCGAGTCCTTCGAGCCGAGCCACCTCCAAGGCCAAGAGCTTCCCGTGGAGTACGTCCTCGAGGTCCATCGGAACACTGGTACGCAGCGCCGGGAATTCGGTCAGCAGACGCAGCTGTTCGGCAGGTGCGAGATCATCGAAACCCAGGTTGTTCCACCAGGTTTCACCGCCATCCTGCCACCAGGTATCCGACGTGCCCAAGCCGGCCGGCGGCACGATGCCCTCGATTCCGGAAGCAGCGCTGGGCGATCGGTCGCTGTCCACACCGTCGGACGGTGCGCCGATGCGGGTCTGTTCGTCCGTGATCGGCTGGCGGACAAGGGATTCCTGGGACCCGGCAGGGAGATCGGTGTCGGTGCTGTGGATCGAGGCGCTGTCGGCCGGCGACTGAGGCCGGGAGGGCGTTGCGGGGTCCGGCTGTCCGGCGTCGAAGGTGTCGTCCGGATCGCGGTCGAGCAGTGGCACGGGCTCGGCAGAGCCGGTCGGATCGACAGAACCGGAGGGTGATGAGGGTCGAGCGATCTCCGATGGTGGGCCCCGTGGAGCGTCGCTCGGGTCACCTTGGTAACCGATGTCATCTTGGGATGTCTCGCCGAGCTGACTGCGTGCCAGCGTGTCGAGCATCTCTTGCTGCCATGCCGTTTTCTGGTCGGTGGACTGCTCTATGCGTGCGGGCGACTGAGAATCGGGCGTGCGAGTTTCAGCCGGCACCGCGAGATAGAAGTGATTGCCGTGGTTCAAGGCTGTGGCGGAGGGCGCCTCGGTGGTTTCCGCGCCGAGTATCACACCGCGCGTCCGGTAATACTCGTTATGTAGCGCCAGGAAGAGCCTGCGCCGCCGCAGTACGGCACCGGCCGCCTGAGATGTCAAGTGGCTTGCCGCGTTTCGCCAGACCCGCGGAGTCCTGATCGCCTGTACCTGCCGGTCGAATTCGGCGCGGAGTCGGTTGTCGTCTCGTGCGGTCTGCAGGACGGCCAATTCCTCGGAAGTGAGCAGTTCTGCCTCGGCTGGGGCTAGGGCGGCCGCGTCGACAAGGGACACGAACTGCTCGAAGTAGTCCTCGGCGTTCGCTTCGATCTCGGTCACGATCTCCGCGCGCAATGCGGCGATTCGCTGATCCAGTATCTCCTGTGTCAGCGGCGGGTTATCCGCATAGACGACGCGTTCGAGCAGCAGGGGCAGGCAGTCACCGTCGTCACGCATGGATTCCCAGACCTGCCCGGCCGGTGCGGCGATACCGCCCACCGTGGCCAAGCGAGGCCCTTGCCACCGGACACCGTGCACAGGCGCGATGTTGTGGGCGGGTGCGCTCTCGGGTGCCGCATCGAGATCGGCAATCGGCTCCAGTGGCGCCGGGCCCGGGCTCTCGGATAGCGCACCGAGTTCTTGCTCCGTGGTGTGCTGCTCGATGGTGGGCGTATCCGGCACGGCTGGTCGGTTCGTTGCCTCGGTCGAGTTGCCCGGTGCCACAGCAGGATCGGTGGTCTCGAGGCTTTGCGCAGGTTGCTTCGCGGGTTCCGGGGCAGGAGTGGTGTCGGTGAGCTGTGCGGGCTGCTCGGGGGTTGCGGGGGCAGTGGTCGGCTCGATGGGTGTGCGCAACGCACCGGTGGTGCGGAGGACGGCGTTGCCGATGACCCAGAGGGTGCCCTCGGGGCCGATGAGCTTGAGCAGCAAGAGGGTCCAGGCGCGGTGGTTGTCCGAGCCGAGCCCGTCGGCGTTCAGGGCCGTGGTGCCGATGCGGGTGAGTGTGCGGCGTTGGTTGCCGACCTTTCTGGACATGCCGTGCGCCTTGGCGCCGCCGCCGAGGGGCAAGCCCGCGGGGGCGCCGCGGTTGCTGGCATCCGCGGTGGCGGGGACGCTCACGCCGATGGTGGGCATAAAGGTGTTGGCCTGGCTTGCCTCGGACTCGAAACTCTCCGACGTGACCTCCAAGCTGTCCAGGGCGATTGCCCCGGTGGTTTGATCGATCTCGGGCGAGTAGAGGGTCACTTCGACGGTGATGCCGGTGACTTGCCTGCCTGGCGGGTGGGCAACCGGAACGGGCAGGATTCGGTCCGATGCGTCGACATTGTCGAGGAAGGCGGCGATGGCAGCGGGCCCCAAGACGGTCGGCAGGCCGGTCCAGGCCAGCGTGTTGAGGACCTGGAGCATGCTCTCGACGGACCGGGTCCGGCGGTTGGCCTCGACCGAGGGGGCAACCGCACGCAGCGCTCGGTCGAGCTGATCGATCGCGTCGAACCAGTAGATCTGGATCGGCCTGCTCGGCAACCACGGCTGCGCGAGCAAGGGGCGGAGACTGGCCGGCATCTCCATCTCGATCGCCACACTTCCCGCGGGCGGGGCGGGGCGGGCGACCGACGGATCGGATTTGTAGATGTCGGGCCTGACGCGGCGGATGACGGTGCCGGTGTCGCCGACGGTTCTGGCATCGTCGACATGGAACTGGATGTGGTTGACGGAATTGACGGACGTCGAGACGGAGCTGTTGGGCCGGCCCCATTGCGAGGTATCCAGTCCCAGCAGGATTCCCGCCGTCAATGCGGCGAGGCGCGTCAGGCGGGTCGTATGCGCACCATCGAGGAGCCACCATCTGACTGTGACCGTGTACACGTAGGGCACCGCGAATCGCGCGGTGTCGTCGCCGCGCAGCCACGTACTCAGCACTCGGCTGGAATCCCTGCTGCCACCCGCGCTTCCGGTGCCTTTGACGGCGAAGCTGAAGGTGGGGCGTACGCCGCCTTCCACTTGGAAGCTGGGGTTGAAGCTCCACTGATCGTCACCGCTTCGGCTGGTGCCTATCGCCGTAGAACTGCCGCCGAGTGCGTTGCCGTTGGCGGTCGTGTGCAGGAAATTGGTCTCCAGCGCGACGCCATCGGGCAGCCGCCGTCCGCGGATCCGGTCGAGGTCGGCTTTGGGATGTGGCCGCGCTTCGAAGACCACCTCGACCAGGCGCGGAGCCAACGGGTAGCTGCGGTCGACGAAGGCGAACGACTTGGCGCCCGGGCCGTTGGCGAGGGTGCGGGTGCCGGAAAGAGAGGTGTACTTGTTGATTTGCGACACGACGCCGCGGAAGTGATTGGCAGAGCGGGGATCGAGCACACCCGGCGCCACCGACTCCACCAATTTCTTGGTAGCCGCTTTGAAGCCGCCGTGCCCCCCTTCGATGTTCGCTTTGACGACGTTGCCGTAAGTGAGGGCGCCGTGACTCAGGACGTAGCCGATCGGCGGGAACAGATCGGCCCGCTTCTGCTTGACGATCTTGTGCACGCCGCTCTCCTTGACCAGGCGGGCGAGATCGGGATGCAGGTGCAGATCCTTGTCATAAACCAGGAATTCTGTCCCGCTGGGATCATCGACGACCAGGCTGTTGTCGCCATAGGCTGTCGGCTCCGACGCTCCGACGAGGCGTTGCACGATGTCGGTGAGATATCGCACCACCCTGGAGCCGCGCTGCACCATGGCGGCGAGATCGTTCCCCGTACCCGTGATGAGGTTGCGGGTACCCGTGTCGACGGTGACCACGTGCACTACCCGCGCGGTGAAACGATAGGCTTCGCCGCGCGGTCCGGCCGGATTCGTCCCGGCCGCTTTGACGGAGGTCGTCGTTATCCGGTTGGTGCCGATGGTTTCGGCAACCGTGGCATGCCGTGAGCGGGAGACCGCGTGCTGGTAGGTGCCGCCGGGAATGCTGCTGTCGTCGGCATGGTCGCCGAAGCGCTGTGTCGCGCTGAGGCCGAACTGGTCGCTGTGCAGAGTGTCCGATTTCTCGTTCGCATGGTCCTGGGAGGGAGACCAGTTCTCGGTGTTGATCCGCACCGATTTCGGCAGCACCACAACGTCGGTGAGGTAAGACTCGACTCGAATGATGTAGTCGGTGCCCGCGACGACGCCCGCGGTGCCGACCCCCTCGATCTCGTCGGAGCTGTGTGAGGTCTGCACCAGCGACGCCATCTGCGCTTGCGGAGAGAGGGCGGTGTGAATGACTTGGTAGGGCGCTGACTCCGGGTTGGCAGTGCGCCCGCCGAAAGACTGTTCCCAGAGCCAGTTACCGCCGACGGCAATCTTGTTGATCCCCCATTCGACCAAGCCCTGGCGCACAGCGGGTTCCGATTCGGGGTCGGAGAGTGCCCGGGACGCATCGTGCAGCGCGCCCGAGGGGTCGGTGACGATGATCGCCGGCACGTCCGATGGCAGCGTGTCGGACCGGCGAGGTGTGGTCTGCTCGGGCGACTCGACGGGGAATTCACCGGGTATCCGTGCGGGAGGTGGCGCGGTGGCGGTCTCGGTGCCGGGTACCGGCAGAACAGTGTGCAGCGTGCCGGATGGATCGGTGACGACGACAATGGGAATTTCCGAGGTCGGGAGGGCGGCGGTAGGCGGGCTGGTCTGCTCGGGCACCGCTGCCGGTTGCGGATTCCAACGCGGAAGGACCGCATCCTCTTCGGGATCGACTGGGAATGCTCCCGGTATGGTCGGCTCGGTCGGCTCGACCTGCTCGGTATCGGTGCTCGTTCCGTTGATGAGAGCGAAAACAGCCTGGCGGATCTTCGTGCTGGAGCCGGCATCGAGGACGACCGCCTGCTCGGGAAGGCCTCGGGTCGGTGCGGCGAGCTGGTCGATGTCCTCGTCCGTGATCTTCCGAATGGTCGCGACCGGGGGCGGGGACGGGTCGGCCGGCTTTTGGTTTTCCGTGCGATAGGTGGGCACATTGAGGTGGACCACGCCCGCACTGCGCATCAAGTCCGGGTCCTCGCCATCGCTGTAGGAGATCTCCATCCAATGCATGACGGGTACTGTGAAGTTTTGTGTGCCGTCGTCGGCGGGGCTGATGATCATATTCGTGGCGCCGGTGTCGAACCCGTATGTCGCACCCGCCGAGTCGTGGTACGCGTGGACCCAGCTCGGCGTCACGCCGGCGATGATTTGATTGCTCGGCACATCGAACGGGTTGGTGCTCGCCAGATTGCCGCCACCGTTCCAATTCCCCTGCAGCGAGGCGGCGTCGAACTGCGTGCTGCCGGGCAGGTTGATGCCTACCCGGTTCTGTGTCTGGAATTTAGGCAGTGCCAGGTCATGGCTGACATCGTCGCGTGGGCGGTCCAGCGAAGCGTAGTAGCGTTTGCTGACAATCCTGATCGAAATACTCTCGGTACCGAACCGGCCCGGCTTCTTGAACCACTGGATGGCACCGCCCTCGAGCGTCAGATTCGTCTCGTCTACTTCGCCATCGATCATTTCGGGAAAAGCGGCAACCAAATCGGACTGTGCCCTCATTCGCTCGAAGGCGGCGATATTGTTCTCGCGTGCGGTCGCGAGCCCCTTCTGCTCGATCAAGTCCAGCACGCCCGGCTCATCATGTTCGCTCGAGAAGAAGCCGTTGTCGGACAGAAACTTTTCGGCGCCGGCGAACAGCGGGGCGGTGCCGGTGACCCCGAACGGGGTGGTGTCGAGGCTCAGTTGACGCAAATGCAGCAGCTTCGGCGGCAGATACCGAATCGGGCCCGGAGTATTCTGCGACGGCGGGGGCGGCGTCGCGGTCGGTGTGCTGCCCAGAGCTCCCTTCGGCGGCACCAGCGTGTTGGTCGGGTACGTTTTCCCGTTGGCCAGCGGGGTTCCCGCCGCGGGCCCGAAACGCTTGCCGTCCCGGACCAGGACGATGTGGACGCGCATGCGGGGTGTCGTGTGCAGCATATCGTCGTGGAGACGCAGCGCCCGCGAGGTGTGCGCCTTCCTGCCGTAGCTGAGGGAATGGCTGGAGTGGTCGGCTACGCCACCCCGGAAGGTGAACTGGCCGCCGCGGCGGGGGTATGCGGTCTCCGGGAAGGGATCCCCCTCGCCGACGGTTGCGGTGAATGCCGGGTGCGTACCGGATTCGTTGGTGATCGTCGACTTGCCCGTCACGCCCAGCTCGCGGAGGGTATAGATTTCCAGGCCGAATTTCTCATGGGTAGGGCCGGTGAGTTCGGTACCACCCTCGAAATCGACTCGCATCAAGAAGAAGCCGAGCGATTCATTTTCCGAGTTCAGCCAGGAAGGAGAAGGTAGCCACCCGTCGCGCATCAACGGAATATTGCCCAGAATGTTCTCTTCCTTGAAGAAGTCCATCAGATCGCCTAGGGAATTGCTGGAGATGCCCACGAGTCGTTCGCGGAACCCCTGAAATACGTCCAGGAGCAGTTCGTCGTGGTTCGGGATGCTGAGTGCAGAGTAGAACGGGAACTTCGACAACGACGGCACGGTTTCGCCGGCCTGCTCGGGATGGAAGACCGCCGGGACCGTTTTCAAATTATTCGGATCGATGCGTGGCAATTCGATATTGTCGACCAAGAATTTCGGAATCCGGATCAACAATAGGTCGGGCGTCTCCCCGGCGATATCATGCCACACTTTCTCGCTGCTATCGGGTGGCAGGACATCGTCGATACCCTGGTTCAGGCTGAACTGCCACTCCTGTTCGTAGGTGTGCGGAATGGTCGAGCCCTTGCTCAGCCTCTTGACTGTCGACTCGACCGTCGCGCCGGCCTCGATGCGCGTGGCGTACTGGTTCACGATGACCGAACCTTGCGGTGTCAAATCGAGACTGCGCAAGCCGCGTTCGTACTTCTCCACTTTCGCGCCGTAGGAACCCGAGATCGATCGCAGGTCATGTTCACTGGCGCTATTGCCGATCGAGGTCCAACCGCGCGTGTAGTGCCACAGCGCGACCGGCGGACCGTTGCCTTCGGCGTCGCGGTCGCCCACCGGCGGGAGTTGCTCCTCGGCCGGCCGCGCGTTGCGCAGACGCAGGCGGATCGAGACGGGGAAGAGGCGGCCACGGTAGGTCACGCGCAGCGGCAGGCCCAGCTTGGTGAGCAGCCGCGACCACTCGCTGCTGATCAGACGGGGGGTGACCACTTGGGCGAGCTCGGCTCGGAACTGCTCGTCTTCCCCATTTGCCCCGACCACGTGACGGTAGAGCTGTTCGCGCAGCCACGTTGCTGTCGTTTGCGGTACCGGGACGATGTCGACGATCTCTTTCAGCCCGTCACGCTGCGAACCCAAATTCCGGACGATGTGATTCACCTGCCCGGCGCTCGCCGTAATTAGCGGATGGGTGAGCGCTGTGGACGTCGAACTCTGTGCCGGAGGGGTGGAGTCGGTCGTTGCGTCGCTCCCCGGCGGCGCGAGCACCGAGCTATCCCTGCCGACGCCGGGCCCGGCCTTTTCGTCGGAGATGCCGTTGTCCTGGTTGGGATTCGGGCCGACGCGCAGGTCGGCGGGGGTCTGGTCGGCCGACGTGGCCTGATGGTCGGCCGGAGTGTCCGCTCGCGCAGCGGCGGACCCGTCGTGCGTGGCGGGCGGGTTGGACTCGGGAGCGAACGCCTTATTCAACGGCCGCGCGGTGGTGTTCCCGAATGCGAAGCGTGTGCCGGTACCGCGGGTGGACAGAAACTTGAATTTGGTCAAATGTGCGGCATCCAGGATCAGGGTGCGGGCCGGGCCGTAGGTCAATCCGTCGATCGTCTGCGGCACTGCCGGGTTGTCCACCCACGGATTCCGCAGCACGAGCTCGATGCCTCCGGTCGCGCCGTAACGCACATCCACTACTGCATAAGTGTGATTGCCCACCAACCCTGGATACTTGGTGACGTCCTCCACAGCCTCGGTGAAGCGACGAGTGCTCAGCAGAATCTGGTCGCCACGACCGCGCAGGAATCGGACCAGATCCAAGAAGTGTTGCTGGACAACAGCACTGGTCATAGCTTGCTCGGGATCATTGGCCTGGCGAAGATAGTCGAGCACGGCAGTGATCTCGGGCTGCCATTGCGCCCGCTCCTCCGATTCCAGGCGGCGACCCAGAAAACTCTGGAACTGTTCGACCGAGGATTTTTCGTACACACTCGCTCGGTCCCAGATCGGCTCGAGCTGGCCGAGTCGTCGCGCGAACGCGAATGCCGTATCCGCAACAGCATTCGCACCGAGCTCCTCCATGATCAGGTCATAGAGGGTGTCCACACCGAACCGCATCGGATGCAGGAAAGTGGCCAGTTCGAGGGCGCGCACGGGTTGCGGAGCGGTTCCGGTCGCGTTCAGCTCGTACGGCGGTAGCAACTGCCCCATCACGTGCGCGGCGTACCCGGCCTTCATCAAGGCGTAGTCACCGCCGCGCCAGACCGCGTAGGCCTTTTCGATAAACGCAGGCCACACGGCGTGATCCGCGTCGTGAGCCGCGTAAATCACCCAGCCCTGTTCGTCGGCGTAGAAGTCTCTGGTGACCCGTACCCACTGCGGTACGCCGCCTGCGGTGAAGAACCGCACGGCAACCGTGCCATCGGGATATTCGACGATCATGTCCCTGATCGCCTGCGGGTTGTTCTCGGCGATATCCATCAGCGTCGCCATCAGATAGCAGTCCCCTGCCCTGCCTTGGGCCGCATCAGTGGGCACTGGTCCCGCGGCACCGAATACCGGACCGGTCCCCCGCACTATCGAGCGCCCGAGCCGTCCCAGCGCTTGCGGGGAAACCCGAGTCTTCTCGTCCAACAGGAGTTCACCCCCACTGCCGACGCGCAGCGATACCGGCTCGCCGACGGGCGCATGGCGCTCGGCGCCATTCGGTGACAGCCAGCGCAGTCCGGTGACTTCGACAGCCGGCGCCGTCCAGTGGTAGACGCCGTCGCTCCCAGGGGGTAATAGCGTTAGCTCACCGAGCAGGTTTCGGTGCACCGAATGCCGCGCAGCCGTCGACTCGTCACCGATCCACACTGTGAGCAGATCCGGGCTCGCTGGATCGACCGTGCCATGCAACTCGTCACCAGGTCGGACACTGAGCAGTTCACCGTCTTGATCGACGATGGTCAATCGACCTGCCGGTACGGTGATCGACGAACCAGGCATCGGCGCGATCGGCGGCGGCTGAACGGGTGCGCCGAACGGGCGGATCGATACCGTGGTCATGGCATTGATATCAGGCCGCAGTAACGCGAATGCCTTCTGCGCCAACGCCGCCCACATCGGCTCACCATCGGTATGTCCGGCATACATCGGCTCTCCGGACGACTGCGACGTCTCGTGCGGCAGAGTCCGATCGATTCGTACCCACACCGGCTGACCGTCGACGAAGAACCGCACCCCCACCGTCTGGTCTGGGTATTCATGGAACATTTCCACCAAGGCCTGCGGATCCCGCTTTGTCTCCCTGCTCAGGTTATTCATCAGCACCGCGAAGTCCGCGCGGGACCCCGCCCGAGCATCCGAAGACCGCACCACCGGCTGCGAATTCTGCGTCGCGAACACCGGGCCGGTATGCGCGACCATCGCCGCAGCCGGACCGCCCAAGCCCAACGCGTGCACAGCCTCGGACGCCAGCGTGACCCGCCCACTCAGGTTCTCGACGTATATCTCATCGTCGTCCTCAGGCTCGATCGCCAGTAGTGCGCCCGCACCCACCTGGACTGCCTTATCTCCGTGGTAGAACAACAGCTGAGTCGGCGGCTGACCATCCACGTCACGCTTCGGCCTACCCACTCGCGCGCCACCTGGACCCAAAGCCCACTCGAAGTAACCGAGTAGTACGGCGTGTACCTCGTACGTCATCTGCGGATCCGAACTCAACCTGATCTGCGCGGCGCGCAGGACAACTTGTCCGTCCCACTCGATACTGTCGCCGGGCCCGACGACCACGACATCCATGCCGTTCCGGGCGATCAGCACCGTGTTCTCGGTATTCCCGATCACTCCCACAGCCTGCACACCCAGATCCGGCGGCGGCACCGAGAACAACTTCGGCCTTTCGTCAGAATCGACCTTGCCCTTGTCGTCGGCGCGTGCCGGACCGCCGGGGCCGCCCGAAAGCGCTTCCGCCGCTTCGGTTCCGGTCTCGGACGCGACTCCGTCTTCGGCTTCGGTGGCACCGGCGCCGAGGTGCTGGGCCGCGGCACCAACGTAGCCATCGGGTGCCGATGATTCGGTCGGCGCCAGTCGTGACTCGTAGCCGGGAACGGCAGCACTACCATCCTGGATGTCGCGTGATCGGTCATCGGCCGCCGAGAGCGGCAGACCCCATCGCTGCGCCACCCGCACCAGTTCGGCAGTGCTCGTGCCTTCCGCCAACCGCAATGCGGTGAGCATCGCATTAATGCGATTCATGAC
>NZ_VXLC01000046.1 GCF_008704205.1 Nocardia colli
CGGCAGAAGACCTCCGATCGTGCTAACTGTCAAGCTGCGGCAGATGTTTCAGGCTTAGTGGCGGGGTGTCCGAAAGCTTTTGCCGGGTCGTAGACCTGGCCCGTCTGCAGGCAGTGATAGAGCTGGCCGAGCATCTTGTTGAACAGATGCCGGACCGCCGGGGCGTGACGGTCACCATGTTGACGACGCTGACGGTAATGCTGTTGAGCTGGACCAGGATTCATCACCATCACCGCGGCCCAGACCCAGCCGACCGCCGCTAGACGGTCGTTCTTGATCCGGCGATAGCTGATCGAAATGGTCTTGCCCGATGCCCGGGTGACCGGCGCGGACCCAGCGTAGGACTTCAGCGCTCGAGCGTCAGCGAAGCGTCGGCGATCATCGCCGAGCTCGGCAAGTACCCGGGCCCCGGTTGAGTCGGCCAAGCCCGGAAAGCTGGTGATGATGGCGTAGTCCGGGTGGGTGCGAAACAGCTCGGAGGCCGCTTGTTCCAGGTCGCGAGCGCCGTCGCAGGCCGCGTTGAGCATGGCGAGCAGGGCCAGTGCCTGGCGACCCATCGCCGTTTCGACCATGAGCGGTTGTCGCAGTTGCGGTGCGCGAAGCCTCTCGATGATCTGCGCGGCGAGTCCGTCGACGCCGCGCTGACGTCCGGCCCGGCGCAGTGCTGCGGCGACGCGAGATTTGGTCAGCTTCGCGGCCGCCGCTGGGGTCGGCGCGACCGCGAGGACCGCGCGGGCCTCGGGTTCGGCGAGGTTGGTGGCCGAGCGGGCGCTGAAGGTTTCCAGGAACGCGGGGTAGTACTCGCGCAGCAGCGAACGCAGTTCGTTTCCGGCTTTGGTGCGCCGCCAGATACCATCCTGCTGGGCGCGGGCCAGCACCGAGATCGCTTGGGCGAGTTCGGAATCGGCGGGAAGCGCGCGGTGCAGATGAGCGTCGACCCGCAGAATGTTGGCCAAAGTCATGGCGTCGGCGTGGTCGGATTTGGCCCTGGCCAGGGTGTGGCGTTCGCGGTAGCGGGCCACCGCCATCGGGTTGATCGCGAACACCGGGCGACCAGAGGCCCGGATCGTGGCAACCAACAGGCCACGGGGAGTCTCGATCGCGACCGGGATCGGATCCTCGGCAGTGTCTCCGGCATCGATGAGAAGTTGGGTCAGCGCGGCGAAACCCCCAGGGTCATCGCCGATCCGCTTCTTGGTGACCAATTTGCCGCCGGCGTCGATGATCGCGATGTCGTGATGGCCCTCGGCCCAGTCGATACCGCAGTAGTGGTCCAATTCGTCCTCCATCAGGCAAGGGTTTGCGCTGGTCAGAACCCGAGCGAGAACGCGCAGCGCCCTACTTACAAGCCTCTGTGGGCTGGCCTCCGATGAGCTGTTCGCGATCCCAGCGACCCCCACGGCGCCGGTCTGCATCAGAGCTCGAAGGCTCTCGCGTTGAAGCGGGCGTCCAGCCGTGGGAGCGGGCTCGAACCACGAGCTATCCCAACCGATAACGGCGGCCGGACCGCGGAAGACACACCGTGGCATCGGGATCCGGCCGCCGTCGCACCACCGGTTGTCCGCGGTCTTCTGCGAGGGCTCAGGCCCCTCGGACGTTCAGGGATCGCGGTGGCGAGATCAATCCTTCGCAGTTAAGTAGCGGATGTTCTGAGCGGCACTCGCGTCGATTGCGCCGGCTCTCCGGGGATCTGCCTTTCGCGGCCCGTCCAGACCAGACCTATTCGACCTCATCCGGCGTGATCGGTGGGTGCCTCGGTTGGCGGCGGGCGCGTCCGGCGTTGCGCCGCCGCCTCCGCTTCGCCGCCAGCGCCGCGCGTGACTGCTGCCGCTCCTGCTGAGCGCGGCGTTCTCGGCGCAACTCCCGACCTACCAACCACTTCGAGCCGATCGGGTCGGTGACAAACCCGGCCCCTATGAACACCAGACCCACGGGCAGCAACCACAACGGCCACGCGAGGTACAACACAACCATGTCGCAGGCGAAACCACCGACCCAGCAGAGAAAGCTCGAAATCACCGGCAGATAGTGCCACTTGAAGTAAAAGGAAGATCGCATTCGATCCGATACCCCCGAGCTACCAAAGATTAGATATCCC
>NZ_VXLC01000047.1 GCF_008704205.1 Nocardia colli
CGTTGGTTCTCCCTACGTCAAAGCTTGGGCGGTGCTAGGCGGTCAGTCGGACCGAGTGTGTCCAGTCGTACGTCGAAGACGAACGGCACATCGTCGGGGCCACCGGATAACCACCAAGTGCTGACGGTGGCTATCCCGTCGTCGATGTCCTCGATGGTGCACTGGACTGTGGTGGGACATGGATAGGCGGATGTAGGAAGCAGTTCCGCGCCGAACGAGGCGGTCTTACCTACCAGCTGGTGCGGCCGACCATACGCATCTACCAACTCGACCAGGACGATGCCCGGTTGCGGATCGTCGCTGAGCCAATAGACAGCGGTGGCGGGCAGTTCACAGCCATCACCTTTTCCCAACATCACTTTCACGGCAACAGCTTATCGATCCGACGGTCCGTTAGAGGGCCGGCGAGTGCTTGGTAGTAATCGGCAATATCGGATATCCTGTGCGGCAGTCGATCTCGCCGCGCAGAACGCCCGCCCAGCGGTGCGGGCTCAGGCGGTCAACGCAACACCTCTTCGAGTGCTTCTGATGGTGTCCTGAAGTCGAGGGTTTGTCGAGGGCGCCCGTTGAGTTCGTCGGCGATCGCATCGAAGTCGGCTTGACTGTATGTGCGCAGGTCGAGATGTCGGGGAAGGTATTGGCGTAGAAGCCCGTTCGTGTTTTCGTTGCTGCCGCGCTGCCAGGGACTTTTCGGGTCGCAGAAGTAGACCGGGACACCGGTGGCGACGGTGAAGGCGGCGTGTTCGCGGAGAAGTCCAACTCGAACTCGTCGCTGGTGTACAGGTCAAGGATGAAGCAGATCGCGCCGCGCGGTGCACCGAGATCCTCGAAGTCGTCGCTGGCGATCACCACACGATCGAATTGTCTGAACACGATGTCCCCTCACACTGGCGGCGACAAGATCGAGCCGGAGTCTACGAACGGCGTTGTGCGGCAGATACTCTGACGCGCTCATCGGCAATATCTTGCGTTCGCCAACGCGCGCCCAGGGTGCCATTACCGGATGTTCGGACAACCGTCCAATCAGACGTCGGTAGCTTGACTGTTCATGCGGGTCGGTCCAGACCTGTTGAACACCAACTATTTCCGACAGGGCGCGAGCCTCGGGTCGGACCGAGCCGAAACATTTCGGCTCGGTCCACATGCTCGCCGATGTCGCGCTCGGCGACAATTTCGTAACGCCAAGTCAGGGCTTCACCAAGCGGCAAACATTACTCTTTGTAGAACGTAGCAGTGCTGGCGTAGCTCGATTCAACGACGCCACCGAATGCCGTAACGGTAGAATCTCCTGCATAGCAGCTCACTGAACGCACCTTGATGACAACCTCGACATCGGGGTTATCATAGTCTGCCTTTCTCATATGCTTAATCGTAACGCCGGATTCATCCATCGTGAACGTCCCCCTATAGTCATAGCGGCCTTTATCGGCCACCACGCCCCCGCTGCCATCAAAGGTCAGCGTATAGACGTTCTGAGATGCACGAAAGGTGCCTTTATAGTCCGACTTATCAGCGCCGCATCCAGATGCAGCTGACGCCGGAGGAGCGAGAGAAGTCAGCAGCACGATACCGGTCAGCGCTGTCAGAGCTGCGCAGACGCGTGCCGACACATGAACTTGAACAGTCATCGAATATCCCTTCTGCTCCCGATGGCACGCCATCCAGCTCAACGTTTCGAGAACATGTTGCAAACTTGCAGTGCTGCGGAGTGAGCAGTGCGGCAGTGATTCGATACAGCTGACGAGTTGGACTTGTGGGGGGCTTGAATGAAATACGACGTGAACCTTGGTTAGAACTGCAACGCGTCATGTCGGCCGATGTCCGTCGAGATACGCCGGACCGAGCCGACGACCGATGCGCGTATCGACTGCGGCCAGGTCTGCCCGAGGCGCCGGGATTGGGGTACGTCGGCGGGTAGTGCAGGTCGGGCATCAGACATGCGCATCGCTGCTGTCGCACGACCAATCCTCGATCAGCTCCGTCAGCGATCGTGTCGGATCAGGCGTGCGAATTCACCGGAAGACATCGTGTAATCGGCATTACCGCGCGTTTGTCAGACACGCCCTAGCCGCCGGACACTCGCTCGGACAGCATCAGATTTCACCGATGCAAGCAGGTCTCGGCAACAGCTAGCCCGGGTGGGGTTGCGTCATCGTTTCGGCAGTTCGCGGATGATATCGAGTCCGTGGCGGATCCGCGGGCCGGCCAGTTCGGTGCGTAGTTCGTGGATCACCTGAGCGTAGACAGCGATTTGTGCGCGCAGTCGTGCGTTGTCTTCTCGCAGTGCCTGATTGGCGTGCTCGGCAGCCTCGGCACGGCGGGTAGATCGATGCAATGGTGAGGCGGGTTCGGTGCCGGCACGGATACGAGTGCGGAACTCTTCGGCGAGATCGGTGTGTTTGTGAGTGAGCAGCCAGCGTTTGACTCCGGCCTCGGCGGCAAGTTGCAGCACGTTGAGCGCACCGGTGGAACGATAGGCGGTCCCATCGATCAGCCGCTGCATCGCCGCGCGAATCGCGGTCCGTTCCATCTCGCGGTCACACATCCCGGCCTCCGGTGTGGCCGTGGTGTTCGGCGAGGATCCGCAGCAGTCGATGCAGTTCGGCGCGTTGGCGGGCGGCCCGCACCGGTGGCGCGAGGGGGTCTTCGACGATCTCGCGCAGCCGGGCGGCTTGGGCGCGCACGAGCGCGATGTCGCGGTCGGTGCGTGCGATGTTCACGCAGTTGGGGCGGCAATCCGACAGGTCCGGGGTGATGCGATCGCCGACGTCGTCTTGGGCCAACCGGCATGCTGCTCGGCGGGGATCGAGCACGCAGGTCATGGCGTGGCCGGGATATATCTGCAGGGCGGGATTGGCCAGCAAGATGCGGGCATCGCGCGTTGTGCGCAGGACTTGCCCGGCGAAGCGCGGCGCGGATTGAACATGGAGCCGGTAGCGTTGCGCGGCCGGACCGCTGACATGCTCGCCGCCCTGTAAGTGCTCGTGGGCATCGGCCAGAGTATCCAGGCGAGTGAGCCATTCCTCGAAGGCCAGCTCATCGGGGAACCCGGAGGCGTAGGTTCCGGCGTAGCCGAGGGTCATCTGGATCTTGAGGTGCCCGTATTGGATGGCGGCGGCGACCAGCCCGCGGGGTTTGCGGGCGATGAACCACGCCAAGGTGCGGCGCAGCCGACGGGCTGTGATGTCGGGATGCTCCGGATCCGGCGGTATGGCGTCGGTGCGGCCATGCTCAGCGCAGTAGTGATTGATCCAGTCGATCAGCGCGGCGATGTCGCTATTGATGTGGGTGGAGGTGCGTGCCTTACCGTCGCGGTACCGATGGCCGGCGTCGGAGGTTTTCTGCGGGCGTGGATCGAGCCGGTTGGGGAACAGCAGTTGTTCGCGGTGCAGCTTCTCCAGCACGGTGATCGCGGTCGCGACAGGTTCGGCGACGACCCAGGGGTCCGGGCGTGGCCGCCCCTGGGGGAGGTGTTCGCCAGCGCTGTCGTGCACGCTTTTCCATTCGCGGCCGCGTACCAGGACCAGCCCGGTGGCGGGGTCGCGGTGCAGACAGCCACGTTCGAGGGACAAGATCTCTCCCGATCGCATGCCCGACAGGTAGCCGATCACTACGAAACACGCGGCGATCAGATGGCGGGCCAACGGTCGTGCTTCGGATTCCTCGATCGGCCGCTCGCGCCAGAGCCGCCCATCGATCGTCGCGGTCGGCGCGACCAGCAGTGCTGAGCCTTCCTCGATCGGAAGGCCGCTGGTGCGCAACATTTGCTGGCTGGCGGGGCGGCACAGCGTATCGGGCCTGGTGCCGAGCAGCCGCGCGAGATAATTGAGGTTGCACACCAGTTCGCCGGCAGGCGTGCGTAATCCGGGCAAACCGATGCCCAGGCGTGCGTGCGCGCGAATGAGCGTGTGCAGGTCGGCTGCGACCTCGCCGGGGCGGCGCCGATAGCGTGCCCGGCCCGCGGCCGCGCCCCGGCCGCGGGCTTGCAGGCGCTGATACTCGTGCAGTCCCGCGGTGATGTCGGTGGCCAGATCCTCGACAAGATGCAGCGCCCACCGCAGCAGGGCGTTCATCGTCTCCGCAGGGATACGAGGGGTGGTCAGTTCGCCGTCACGGGAACCGTCGAGCAGGTGGTGTGGACGGTCACCGTCCCAGGGCGGGGCGGCCGGGAGCCGGTCACTCTCGTCGAGCAAGCCGCGATAGGCCCAGATCTTGATCACCGCGGCGAGCAGATCCTCCCGCAAGCCATGGGTGGTCTCGGCGGCTTTCACCTCGACCAAATAGTCGTCCAGGTCAACGGCGCTCACCTGCCCGAATCGAGTGTGCCCGCGCAGCGCGAGCCAGTCGGTGAACGCGCGCAGAGACCGGAACCCGGTGGACACGGTCTGGATCGCCGGTCGACGTGCGCGCAGTAGGCCCACCACCGCGTCGTCGCCGTCGTGGTTGATCATCAACCAGCACAACAGCTTCAGCACCTCACGAAACGCCTCCGGCGCCGAGGCGAAGTTGATCGAGACCGCCTCCGCGTGCGGGTGCAGCAGCGCGGGGGTCAGATTCCACCGGTTCTCACCGAAAACTGACAGCGCGGCAATATCGGTGCCGGGGTGCAATGGCCGATTGGCCAGCACCACCGTGCCCGGATTCGGCCGAAACCCGGCGCCGCCTCCGGGTGCGGGTGCGCTCATCGCCGATCCAGCGCTCGTGACAGCAGCTGCTCCACCAGCTCCTGGTGGCCAGCGTCGATGCGGGCGCGCGCGTCATCGAGCACCGCTGCCGGGAAACGATGCATGATCTCGCTTAGCTGAGCGAGCGGTCCGGCGAAGCGTTGAGCCCACCGCAGCGGGGTCATCGCGGCGGCGTGCTCGCGCAGCCGGTCGTGGGTTGCCACGATCACCGGCAGGTGCGCCGGTGTGGCGCGGGCGCACGGACACGACAAACACAGCAGAAACGACGCGGTGCACGCCTGCCCCGCCGGAGCGTGCGGTCCGTGGGTGTTGTCCAGGCATCCGCCCAGCACCGTGTCCAACGCGCCATCGATCAGCTGGTTCAGTTCCGGGGTGGTCACGCCGATTTCGGCGGCGACCGTGTCGGGTTCGGTGCGTGCGCGAGTGATCTGCTCGGCGTTCACGGTGCCCATCAGCGGTTCCCGCCGCGCCGCGTCGACCTGTTCTGCCAGGGTCGTGGCCACGACCTGCTGGTACTCGGCCAGGTTGCCGCGGTCGCGCGCGAGATAGTCGTTGGCCAGGGTCGTCTCGGTGTGGGCCACCGGAGTCTGGTGCAGCTGCAACCATGTCGTGCGTAGCCGTCGTGTGTCCACCAGTAGTGGGCCGGGTTCGCCGGTGACAGGATCGACTCTGTCGCTGCGTAATTCGATCGAGCGTGACCATTCACCGATGGCTTGGCCGCGCAAGCCGGGCAGGAACTGCATGCCCCGCTTGGGAGTGAAGTAGGCGAACAACTGATCGGTTCCGGCGCGCTCGCGCACGGGCCCACACATCTGCTCCAGCAATCGATAGACCGCGAACGCCGAAGACAGATCGACCTGTTCGCCCCGATCACCGCGGGTATCACTCAACGCCACACTCATCGACGCCAGGGTGCGGCCGCGGCGAGGTTTCACGGCCTCGACGATCGCGGTGCGCGTGGAGCCGGCATCACCGTCGGGGCGGTGGTGGCTGACCGGCAGGCTCACCACGGTCGACAGATTGTGCCCGGTCAAGCAGATCAACAGCGTCGCCGCGGCGGCCAGATCACGGTGGGTCGGATACAACTGCGCGAACAACACCGCTGTCCCGCCGTGCTGGGTGGACTTGTTGTGCGTCGTGCCGTTCGTGTAGTGCGGGACCTCGTCGTGGCGGTCGATGTGATCGAGCAACCATCCCTGCTCCCACCGCCGGCGATCGGCGCCCCGCTCGATCTGCCCGGCGCGCCATGCCGCCATCAGCGTGCGCCCGGCACGGATACGCCGCACACACGCACGGACGTCGGCTTTCGCCGCCCCCGTGATTCGCGCGAACTCCGCGGGGGTGTAGCTGGGCAGCTTGCGGCTGTGCTCTCGCCCGGTCGAGTTGCGTTGCATACGGATCGCGAAGTCCTCGGGAACATCGCGAGCACAGCGCATCACCGCGCGCATCGCGCAGATCAACCCTGCCCGCGACGGCCTCGGCTGCGCCAGCAGGAAACCGTCCCAATGGACACCGCGCAGATGCCCTGGAACCGTCGGGATGGCCTCCAGCATGCTCAAATAGGCGGTGAACGACCGAATCGCCCGCCACAGAGTTCGCGCCGAGGCCACCGTCCGGTAGCCGCCGCTGGGCCCGGTCGCCCCCTCCAGCGCCTCGGCCAGCCAACCGCGCATCGCATCCGACACCGCAAGCTCCGCCAGGTCGAACTCGGCACCGCGGCCACCCCGCTCGGGAAAGTACCGGACAAGGAAAGGCTTCTCGCCCAGGGGATCTCGACGCGGCGGGGTGCTGTAGCCGGTGTGAGGTAATGCCGCGCGCCGACCGTGACCACTCACGGCCGACTCGCCAATGGGTCGGTGCACACCCGCGGATGCTCCTGCAACATCGTCGCCAGCAGCCCATCCATCGCCGCGCCGTGAGCGTGCTCGATCAGCAAGGCGATATCCAGTTCGCGAAACGGCTCTAGATAGATGTTCATGGTCGTAGCGACACTGCGATGACCCAGCAGCGTCATCACGAAGTACCAGGTGTCACCGAACTGAGCGCGGAAATCGCGCAGCTCGGCCGTAGCCAAATGCGCGAAGCGCCGCTCATAGACCAGCCGGCCCACCGAAAACCAGCGCAACGCGAACGAATGCCGCAGCATGTGCGCAGTCGCGGCCAACCCGGACAACCCACAGTGCGCGACACGAGTGTTCGCGGCCGTGAAGCTGTGCTGCCAGCCATGCACCGCACGGGGCAGACCGTCCTCGTTCAACCACAACGCCGCAGGCACCAAACCGCCTGCACCGTCGAGGAACAACCGACGCCGCGCCCGCGGATCCAAACCATCCAGCGGCACCGACGACACCCGGCCCGCCTCATCCCGCAGCTCCAACCGCCGCCCACCCGATAAACCCGTTACGATCCGGCGCGGGGCCACTCGCTCGTAAAGTCCGCGTGCCTGCGCACGACGTATAGCGGCGGCTCGCTCACCCTCGACGTAGGCCAGCACATCGGCCAGCACATGGCCAGGCATCCAATACCGGCGACCGCGACCGCCCTTCGCACACGCAGCCGCCAGCCTGCC
Organism: Nocardia colli; assembly: GCF_008704205.1. Taxonomy (GTDB): domain Bacteria; phylum Actinomycetota; class Actinomycetes; order Mycobacteriales; family Mycobacteriaceae; genus Nocardia; species Nocardia colli. The sequence continues at coordinate 7,255 of NZ_VXLC01000047.1, forward strand.
CGTGAAGAACCCCCGCGCTGGCTCATCGGCCGGCAACTCGCTCACCAGCACACTCGCCCACTCCCGCAGCCGCAAACCCGTCCCGTACAGACCGTCAGTAAAAGCACAGTCGCGCTGAGGATTTCGTCCACGCCACAACGCAACTTCACGCCCGGCGGTATCCAAGCCGCGCAAACCGATATCGCGCCACCGCCGATACCCACCCGGATCGAGCCACTTCACATCCCGGTCCCGCACGACCTTTGGCGTGGCCTGATACCCCTGTACCACTCCATCACGCCCGCCACGGCGGATCGCGGTCTTGACCACCGGATTGACCACACCGTATCGGCGCTCGGCCCACTCGTAGAACGCGCTGATCGCCACCAACCCGGACCGAACCGAGCCTCCGGCAACCCTTCGCGGGTTGGCCTCATCGCTCATCCGCCAGAACTTGAACGAGTCGATCTCCTCAACACCAGCCTTGTCCCAGCCGCAGTCGATCGCATCCAGGAACCCCAACCACGTCACCAACTCAGTCGCGTACTTACGCCGGGTCTCCTCCGCCGCGCTGCGCATCCGAGCAGAGGCGAAGAATCCGTTGACCGCCACGGCGTAGCGGCCATCGGAATGCAACAACACCGGCTGCCCTGGCCTGGTCCCGTGCCGCCGCGCCCACTCAGCCAACGACGGTAGCCCCGCCAACACCGGATCATCATCGAAAACCACTGCCGTACAAGCCGGATCGCACCAGAACACCTGCCAACGAGGAATCTGCACGGCCACAGACCGTAGCCGCGAACCGACCGACCCCAGCCCCAAATCGCAGCAACAACAATCAACTGGCTAGAGACCCGCGGGTTTGATGCGCATCGACACGGCATCCCTGCGGAACGGGCCCTGGGGTGTGATCGCGGTGCTCAGGTCGATCAGAACCGGCGCCGGCGGGTCGACGACACGGCGGAGCGACGCGGAGAACTCCTCACTCCAGTATTCGAACATACTTGCTATATTTGCACATACTGATTGGTTGCCCGGGAGAGGCTGCGGACGTGGTGAACATTGGTGATCGAGTGTTGCTAGTCGCTGGTGGGATTTCGGTGTTCCAGGTCGTCGAGGTCGACGAGGATCATGCGCTCGTCGAGCCGATCCGGACGGACGCACCGGGCGGCTATTCGTTTCCCGCGCGGGTGGCCGATCTGGTTCCGGTCGATACTGGTTCGGGCGGTAGCTGATGGCGCGGTTCGGTCTGGAAGCTCACACCGTGTACCCGGGTCACGGCGTGCTGGTCACGCGGCTGGGTTCCGATGACGTCGAGGAGCTCGTCGAGACCGCCCGGATCTGGGCGCTGCGCGCCACCGACTACACCAAGATCTGGCTCTACGACCGCTCCGCCGAGATGCTTGCCATTGAAGGCGCCGGGAGCGCGCTCGTCGAGACCGTCGACCGGTGGGCGAACGCCCGCCCGCCCCTGTGCCCGGAATGCGGGGAGCTTCTGCACGCGGCCGCTCTGGCGGGTGAAGCCGCGTGGTACTGCCACAGCTGCAACTTCCGTGCCCATGCCGCGTAGGCGAGACGGTCAGGATTCGCCTGGCTGCCTGCGGCCGGCGCGATTGGTCAGAGTTCGTCGGGTTCAGTGCGTCTCGGTGCCGCGTTCGAGCGGCGCATAGGCATGGACCTCTAGGCCCCAAACCTGCCCATCTGCAATGTATTCGGCTAGTGCCGTCTGAACCGCCAATTGCCGTTGCACCGCCGTCATCCCCGCAAACACTTGCCCAACCGCGACTACGGTGAACTGGTAGCCGGATCCCGTGACCCACACATTTCTCAGGGATAGTCGTGCTTGCAGCTCGGACTCGATCTCACTCGGTCGCACCACAGCCCGCCCCCTCCCGCTTCGTCCGAGTCGTTGATGGCGTGGTGTCGGCGGAACCGTGTGATCAACTCGTCGAGCTCCACCGCGTACTGGCAGCTTGGCGATTGGCAGAAGGCTCCAGCTGGGATCCGGCACGAGTCCAAGCGGTTCTCTCAAGTGACGGTGACGCGACCAGCTAACGGGGAACAGCTGTCGCTGTCGCGGGCTACTCAGTGCGAGTGCCCCATGCCTGCCCCACAGTGCGAAGTTGCAGGGCAGTCCTTGCCCCACGCATAGGGGCGTTAGCTGGACATTCATCTGTGGGCGCAGAGGGGTTCGAACCCCCGACCGCTGGTGTGTAAAACCAGAGCTCTACCGCTGAGCTATACGCCCTCGATCGTTGCCGACCGGGTTATGAATCTAGCGCGGTGAGCGCTTTCTCCCAAGCCGCCTGGTCACGGGGCTCTCCGGGGCCGTTCATCTCCGAGAATCGGATGTAGCCGTCGCGGTCTACGACGAAGGTGCCGCGGTTGGGGTAGCCGGATTTCTCGTTGAAGACTTGGTAGGCCTGGGCGACGGCGCCGTGCGGCCAGAAGTCGGAGAGCAACGGGAAGACGTAGCCCTGTTCGGCCGCCCAGATCTTGTGGGTCGGGGGAGGGCCGACGGAGATGGCGAGGATCTCCGCGTTGTCGTTCTGGAACTTGGGCAGTTCATCCCGAACCTTGCACAGCTCGCCTTGGCAGATGCCGGTGAAGGCGAGGGGGTAGAAGACGATCAGGACGTTCTTCTTGCCGTGGTAGTCCGACAGGCTGACATCCTGGTTGTTCTGATCCTTGAGCGTGAAATCCGGCGCGACAGTGCCAACTTCGAGCGGCATCGCAAATCCTCCATCGTGTCGGGTTTCCGCCGGGCGGCGCGATCACCGCCCGGCGACACCATAGCGAAAGGTGGGTCAGCGCTGCTTCGAGGGCGCCTTCGGTTGCACCAGGCGGCTACCCGCCCAGCTACCCAGAGCGATCGCCGAGGTCTGAGTCAGACCGGCGGTCGGTGCGGATTCTGCGATTTCGCTCGGTTCTACATGTCCTGGATGTCCGGTTTTGGGCGTGAGTACCCAGACGAAGCCTTCGTCGGCGAGTGGACCGATCGCATCCATCAGTGCGTCGACCAGATCACCGTCCCCGTCACGCCACCAGAGCAGCACGACGTCGACTACTTCATCGGAATCCTCATCGACAAGATCGCTGCCGATGGACTCCTCGACGTCGGCTCTCAAGTCGTCGTCGACGTCCTCGTCCCAGCCCAATTCCTGGACAACCAAGCCGTGTGTAATGCCAAGCTTCTGAGCGTAGTTCTGCGCGTCCGCCGCGGCGACCACGGTGGTGTCCTCCTCAACTCCCGACAATAGGTAGTTGCAAGCGAACATGGTTATTGCCGCCAGCGCAAGCCGATCCGCAGAAAATGGCCCGGAATGTCGCGTGCCAATGTTGTGTCATGGACCGTTTCAGCGCTTCGGGCAGGCGTCGCGGACGGCGTTGCGCGCGTCGTTGACCCGCCTACTTGCGTCGTTGAGCGGCCCGACAGGTGCGGTGTAGGTCATCTTGCGGGTCTCGGCGGAGAGCGCGCGGGCCGCTGTGACGTAATCGGTGAATTTTGCCGCGAGTTCCGGCGGCAGCGCGTCCTTGCCGGTGTTGACTCCGGTCTCCACCTTGTTCGCGGCGTCATCGAGGGTTGACGCGGCGAGCTCGCGCTTGGCGGCGTAGTCGCCGGCGTTGGCGTCGTGCGCGTCGATGAACTCGTTGTACTTGGAGACCCCGACACCGGTGGTGGTCGGGAACTGCGCGCAGTTGTCGGTGATCGCCCGGTCCTGCGCCGCAGCGCGTTTGGACGAGGTGGCCGCGGCCGACGAGGCTGCCGCCTCGGTCTTGTAGGCCGCCAGATCAGCGGTATTGGGGTTGGCCGTGCCCTCGACCCGGTTCGCGCAGCCGGCCACGACCAAGCCGACGACGACCGCTCCGGTCGCGCACACCAATCCGAACCCGCGCGGGTCCAGCGTCTTCATCGTCCTCCCGTATGACGTGCGCCTCGCTGGCGCTGGAAAACTATCGCGGCCTCGGCTCATGTTGCCCAGCGCACGGTACTGGATTTCCTGCTGACATGATGACCTGGGGCACACCATCGGCAAGGATGGAGGGTGCGCCCCGACCTTACGTAAACGAGTGGTACGCAAACCCACGCGCCATCACTCGGGGATACCGACGCTATCCGCATGTCCACCCCCTGTACGAGGAGCAGATTTGACCGACCTGATCCACTCTTCCGCTCCAGCGCAACCCGCTGGATCCGATCCCGCCGCCGCGGCCGGCCGCGATCCGAACGGATCGCAAGTCCAGCCGACCGAGCGTGTTCGGGTTATCCGCGAAGGGGTGGCGTCCTACCTACCGGACATCGACCCGGAGGAAACCAGCGAATGGCTCGAGTCGTTCGATGAAATGCTCGACCGTGAGGGCCCCGGCCGAGCGCGTTACCTCATGCTCCGTCTGCTGGAGCGGGCCGGTGAACGCCGTGTCGCCATCCCCGCGTTGACGTCGACCGACTACGTCAACACCATTCCCACCGAGAACGAGCCGTGGTTCCCCGGCGACGAAGAGGTGGAGCGGCGCTTCCGTGCCTGGATCCGCTGGAACGCCGCGATCATGGTGCATCGCGCCCAGCGCCCCGGCATCGGTGTCGGCGGCCATATTTCGACCTACGCCTCCTCGGCAGCGCTGTACGAGGTCGGCTTCAACCATTTCTTCCGCGGCAAGGATCACTCCGGCGGCGGCGATTCGATCTTCATCCAGGGGCACGCCTCGCCGGGCATCTACGCGCGCGCGTTCCTCGAGGGCAGGCTCGGCACCGACCGGCTCGACGGCTTCCGGCAGGAATACAGCCACGGCGGTCCGGGGCACGGCGTGCCGTCGTACCCGCACCCGCGGTTGATGTCGGACTTCTGGGAATTCCCCACGGTGTCCATGGGTCTCGGCCCGATGAACGCCATCTACCAGGCGCGGTTCAACCACTACCTGCACGACCGCGGCATCAAGGACACCTCCGATCAGCACGTGTGGGCGTTCCTGGGCGACGGCGAGATGGACGAGCCGGAGTCGCGCGGTCTCGCACACGTGGCGGCGCTGGAGGGCCTGGACAACCTGACCTTCGTGGTCAACTGCAACCTGCAGCGGCTCGACGGCCCGGTGCGCGGCAACGGCAAGATCATCCAGGAGCTGGAGTCGTTCTTCCGCGGCGCCGGCTGGAACGTCATCAAGGTGATCTGGGGCCGCGAGTGGGACGCGCTGCTCGGCGCGGATCGCGATGGCGCACTGGTGAATCTGATGAACACCACGGCCGACGGCGACTACCAGACTTACAAGGCCAACGACGGCGCCTACGTGCGCGACCACTTCTTCGGTCGTGACCCACGGACCAAGGCGCTCGTGCAGGACCTGTCCGATCAGGACATCTGGAACCTCAAGCGCGGCGGCCACGACTACCGCAAGGTGTACGCCGCCTACGCGGCCGCGATGGCGCACAAGGGTCAGCCGACGGTGATCCTGGCCAAGACGATCAAGGGCTACACCCTCGGCAAGCACTTCGAGGGCCGCAACGCCACGCACCAGATGAAGAAGCTGACCCTGCAGGATCTGAAGGACTTCCGTGACCTGCAACGGATTCCGATCACCGACGCCGAGTTGGAGAAGGATCCGTACCTGCCCCCGTACTACCACCCGGGCATGGAGTCGCGCGAGATCCAGTACATGCTCGATCGGCGCAAGTCGCTCGGCGGGTACCTGCCCGAACGACGCACCACAGCTAAGCCGCTGCAACTTCCGGGCGACGAGGCGTACAAGTCGGTGCGCAAGGGCTCGGGCAAGCAGGCCGTCGCCACCACCATGGCGCTGGTGCGGCTGATGAAGGAGCTGCTGCGGGACAAGGAGATCGGCAAGCGGATCGTCCCGATCATCCCGGACGAGGCCCGTACCTTCGGTATGGACTCGTGGTTCCCTTCGTTGAAGATCTACAACCGCAACGGCCAGTTGTACACATCGGTCGACGCCGAGTTGATGCTTGCCTACAAAGAGAGCTCGGTCGGGCAGATCCTGCACGAGGGCATCAACGAGGCCGGTTCGACGGCGTCGTTCACCGCGGTGGGTACCTCGTACTCCACGCACGGCGAGCCGATGATCCCGCTCTACATCTTCTACTCGATGTTCGGTTTCCAGCGCACCGGCGACGGTCTGTGGGCCGCGGCGGATCAGCTCGCGCGCGGATTCGTGCTCGGAGCAACCGCCGGGCGAACCACCCTCACCGGTGAGGGCCTGCAGCACAACGACGGCCATTCGCTGCTGCTCGCGTCCACCAATCCGGCTGTGGTCACCTATGATCCGGCGTTCTCCTTCGAGATCGCGCACATCATTCGCGACGGCCTGCGCCGGATGTACGGCGGCGGCACCCCGGAACCGGGTCCGTACGCGGTGCCCGGCACCGACACCCGCAAGGCGGACGGCGGCTTCGGCGGCGAGGACATCTTCTACTACATCACCCTCTACAACGAGCCGTACCAGCAGCCGGCCGAGCCGGAGGGCGTCGACATCGCCGGCCTGCTCAAGGGCATCTACCTGTACAAGCCCGGTGGCGAAGGCGAGGTGCGGGCACAGATCCTGGTCTCCGGCGTCACCGTGCCGGACGGCTTGCGCGCGCAGGCGCTGCTCGCCGAGGAGTGGGGCGTGCAGGCCGATGTCTGGTCGGTGACCTCGTGGGGTGAACTCCGCAAGGAGGCCCTGCAGCGCGAGATCGCCGCACTGCGTTACCCGGACGAGGATCACGGCACGCCGTATGTCACCGAGGCGCTCTCCGGCGCCGAGGGTCCGTTCGTCGCCGCGACCGACTGGATGCGTGCGGTTCCGGACCAGGTGCGCAAGTGGGTTCCTGGCGACTTCATCACACTCGGCACGGACGGCTTCGGCTTCTCCGACACCAGGGCCGCGGCCCGCCGGGTGTTCAATGTGGACGCGCAATCGATCGTGGTAGCGGCGCTGTCGGGTCTCGCGAAGGCGGGAAAGATCGACAATGCCAAGGTGATCGAGGCCGCGAGCAAGTACCGCATCGATGACGTCGACGCCGCGCCGAAGAACGCCTCGAGTTCCGACGGGGACGGCGAGTAGCGGACGATTGGATGGTGGACCGTAAACCGCCGCGGCCGCGACGGATCTCCGAGGGCTCTTCCGAGCACGAGGTGTATCTGCCGACGGGCGCGCTCTCCCCGAACCGGCAAACCCGCGACCCACTACCGGACACGCTGCTCAAACGCGTGAAGCAGTTCTCGGGCCGCCTCTCTACCGAGGCGGTCGGGTCGATGCAGGATCGGTTGCCGTTCTTCGCCGATCTGGACGCCGCGCAGCGCGCCGGTGTCCAGATGCTGGTGCAGACCGCGGTGGTGAACTTCCTGGAATGGCTACAGGACCCGGACAGCGACATCCGGTTCAGCCTCGACGCGTTCCAGGTGATCCCGCAGGATCTGGCGCGGCGGCTGACGCTGCGCCAGACCGTGGACATGGTCCGGGTGGCCATGGAGTTCTTCGAACAGTGGCTGCCCGCGCTGGCGCGCAACGACCGGCAGCTGGTCGCGCTCACCGAGGCGGTGTTGCGGTACGGGCGTGAGCTCGGCTTCGCCGCCGCCTCGGTGTACGCCAGCGCCGCGGAATCGCGGGGCGCGTGGGACACCCGGCTGGAGGCGCTGGTCGTCGACGCCGTGGTGCGTGGTGACACCGGGCCGGACATGTTGTCCCGGGCCGCCACGTTGAACTGGGATGCCACCGCACCGGCCACGGTGCTGGTCGGCACCCCGCCTGGCGAGCAAGGTGTGTCGTCGGTGGGCGCGGTGCACGCGATCGCGGCCAGGCACGGCCGTGCCGCGTTGGCTGTAGTACAGGGCACCCGCTTGGTCATGGTCGTGAGTGGCCATCTCGGCGACTCCTCTTATATATCGCCGTTTCTGGCCGACCTGCTCGCCGACGTCTTCTCCGACGGCCCGGTGGTGATCGGCCCGACCACCCGCACGCTGGGCGCCGCGCACGCCAGCGCGGTCGAAGCGCTGGCCGGCATGGAGGCCGTGGTGGGCTGGCGCGGCGCGCCACGCCCGGTGCATGCGACCGAATTGCTGCCGGAACGCGCTTTGCTCGGCGATCGAGCTGCGATCGACGCGTTGAACGAGTATCTTGTCCTTCCGTTGGCCTCGGCGGGATCGTCACTGGCGGACACGCTCGAGGCCTATCTGGATTGCGGTGGAGCCGTCGAGACGTGCGCGCGTCAGTTGTACGTCCATCCAAATACGGTTCGCTACCGCCTCAAACGGATTGCCGAAATCACGGGACGTGATCCGATGAATCCGCGGGACGCGTACGTGCTCAGAATCGCCGCCACCGTGGGTCGTTTGACACGAACCCGTAACGAAACGTCAACACCAACCCCAGAGGCCACTCATTTCACAGTGGGCGAAGAGGGCCTGTAACGGAATTCGTGGGACGTTCGATCCGATCGACCCACATGGCGTTTTGTGGGACTCCCACAAAACGTGAGGGCAAGCTTCATTCGCGTCGACATCTCCGGCGAGGCACCTCACAGTGTTCCCTTAGGGAGTGATCGCGTTGTTCGCCCCTGGACAGGGGTCCCAGACTCCCGGCATGCTCGCGCCTTGGCTCGATCTCCCTGGCGCGCGTGACCGGCTTATCCTCTGGTCGATGGCCTCCGGGCTCGACCTGGTTCGCCTCGGCACCACCGCGACGGCGGAGGAGATAACCGATACCGCAGTGACCCAGCCACTCGTCGTGGCCGCCGCGTTGCTCGCCTATGCGGAAATCCCCACGGATTCGCTTCCGGCCGCTACCATCGTCGCCGGGCACTCGGTCGGTGAACTCGCCGCCGCCGCTGTCGCCGGGGTCATCTCCCCGGATGACGCGGTGCGATTGGCCGCCATCCGTGGTTCGGAGATGGCCAAGGCGTGCGCGTTGGAACCGACCGGCATGTCCGCGGTGCTCGGTGGCGATGAGGCCACCGTGCTCGCACGGCTCGCAGAGCTCGACCTCATTCCGGCCAACCGCAACGCGGCGGGCCAGATTGTGGCCGCGGGCCGGTTGGACGCGCTGGCGGAACTCGCCGCGAACCCGCCGGAGAAGGCAAGGATTCGCGCGCTGCCCGTCGCGGGTGCTTTCCACACGGCGTTCATGGCGCCGGCACAGGAGGCTGTGACCGATGCCATATCGCAGATCGTGCCGAACAACCCGACCAGGACGTTGCTGTCGAACTTCGACGGCAAGCCGGTCACCTCGGGTCGCGACGCGATCAACAAGCTTGCTGCCCAGGTCACCCGGCCCGTCCGTTGGGATCTGTGCACCGAAACCGTAAGGCGGGCAGAGGTTTCCATGGTGGCAGAGTTGCCACCGGCGGGCACCCTCGTCGGCATTGCGAAACGGGAGCTGAAGGGCACACGCACAGTGGCCCTGAAGACCCCGGAAGACCTCCCCGCGTTGGCCGGGGTAAGCATCTCCGGCTAGCTTTCCTGCGCAGCCATGCATCGATATGCACGGTTGTGACCGAGCGGACGTAACCTTCGGCCGTCTCGATCCGAAAAACCAGTACACGCCCTACAAAGAACAAGAAGGGAGCCACGAAGTGGCCGCTCTGACCCAGGAACAAATCGTCGAGGAACTCGGCAAGATCATCGAAGAGGTGACGGGTATCGAACCCTCCGAGGTGACGATCGAGAAGTCCTTCGTCGATGACCTGGACATCGACTCGCTGTCCATGGTCGAGATCGCGGTACAGACCGAGGACAAGTACGGCGTGAAGATCCCGGACGAGGATCTGGCCAGCCTGAAGACGGTCGGCGACGCTGTCGGCTACATCCAGAAGCTCGAGGCGGAGAACAGCGAAGCCGCCGCGGAGCTCAAGGCCAAGTTCGACGCCGAGTAGGGCTGACACTGTGACCACTCCTTCCACCTTGAACGGGAACTTCCCCAACGTCGTCGTCACTAGCCTGGCGGCGACCACGTCGATCGCTGGTGATGTCGATGCGACGTGGAAGGGACTCCTCAACGGCGAGAGCGGTATCGACGTTCTCGAGGATTCCTTCGTCGAGGAATACGACCTTCCGGTCCGCATCGGCGGTCACCTGAAGGTTCGGCCCGAGACCCTGCTGACCCGAGTCGAGTGCCGGCGCATGGCCTACGTCGAGCAGCTCGCGACCGTGCTCGGTCGCGAAGTCTGGCGCAACGCAGGCAGCCCGGAGGTCGACCCGGAACGGCTGGGTGTGGCCATCGGCACCGGGTTGGGTGGCGGCGACGCCCTCATCGACTCGGTGGACAAGCTGAAGAGCGGTGGCTATCGCAAGATTTCGCCGTTGGCAGTGCAGATGGTCATGCCGAACGGCCCTTCGGCCGTTGTCGGCCTCGAATTGAAGGCCCGGGCAGGAGTGGTCACTCCGGTCTCGGCATGCTCGTCCGGTTCGGAGGCCATCGCCAACGCATGGCGGATGATCGTCATGGGCGATGCCGACATGGTCGTCACCGGTGGTGTCGAGGGTTACATCGACGCGGTGCCGATCGCGGCGTTCAGCATGATGCGCGCCATGAGCACCCGCAACGACGATCCGAAGGGTGCCTCGCGTCCGTTCGACAAGGACCGCGACGGTTTCGTCTTCGGTGAGGCGGGCGCGCTGATGGTCGTCGAGACCGAGGAGCACGCCAAGGCGCGCGGTGCCACCATCCATGCTCGTCTGCTGGGTGCCGGTATCACGTCCGACGGTTTCCATCTGGTCGCTCCCGCCCCCGATGGTGTCGGTGCGGCCCGCGCGATGACCCGAGCGCTGCAGACCGCTGGTCTCACCGCGAAGGACATCACGCACGTCAACGCCCATGCGACCGCGACGCCGATCGGTGATACCGCCGAGGCGAACGCGATCAACCTGGCGATCGGCAAGCACGCTTCGGTTTACGCCCCGAAATCCGCACTGGGACACTCGATCGGCGCTGTCGGCGCCCTCGAGTCGGTACTCACGGTGCTCAGCATCCGGGACGGCATCGTCCCGCCGACGCTGAACCTGGAGAACCAGGATCCGGCGATCGATCTGGATGTGGTTCACGGCGAGGCACGCCGTCAGGAGATCGAGTACGCGATCAACAACTCCTTCGGTTTCGGTGGGCACAACGTGGCGCTCGCCTTCGGTCGGGCATAACTGCCTGATCGACTGCACGACGACCCCGGCGGGATCGGGCCAGCAGGTCCGAACCCGCCGGGGTTTCCACATTTTGCCGCCGCAGTGGCGGTGCGCTCATCGAGGTGAGGAGAGAACGCGATGACGATTATCGCTCCCGCGTTGCAACAAGGGACGGAGCTGGATCCGCGCGATCCGCTCGGCCGACTACAGCGGTTCTTCGATCCCGGCACGATTCTTCCGCTGCACCCGCGCGACAAGTCCGGTGTGCTCGCTGCCATCGGTGAGGTCGACGGCGTGCGCACTGTCGCCTACTGCTCGGATGCCACCGTGATGGGTGGTGCGATGGGTGTGGAGGGCTGCAAGCACATCGTCGACGCGATCGACACCGCGATCGATTCCGGTGTCCCGATCGTGGGTATCTGGCATTCCGGCGGGGCTCGGCTCGCCGAGGGCGTCGAGGCTTTGCACGCGGTCGGACTGGTCTTCGAGGCCATGGTTCGCGCGTCCGGGCTGGTCCCGCAGATTTCCGTGGTTGTCGGTTTCGCCGCCGGTGGCGCCGCGTACGGCCCCGCGCTGACCGACATCGTGATCATGGCCCCGGAGGGCCGCATCTTCGTCACCGGCCCGGATGTGGTGCGCAGCGTGACCGGCGAGCAGGTCGACATGGCGACCCTCGGCGGACCTGTCACCCACGGCAAGAAGTCCGGTGTCTCGCACATCGTCGCCGATGACGAGGCCGATGCGGTGCATCGCGCGCGTCGTCTGGTGTCGATGTTCGCTGAGCAGGGCGAGTTCGATCTGGTCGCGGCCGAACACGGTGACGTCGATCTGAAGGCGATGCTGCCGGAGTCGGCCAAGCGCGCCTACGACGTGAAGCCGATCATCCACGAGCTGCTCGACAACGTGGATGGCGAGAGCTCGTTCGAGGAGCTGCAAGGCGGGTACGCGCGCAGCATCGTCACCGGTCTCGGCCGGTTGGCCGGGCGCACGGTGGGTGTGCTGGCGAACAATCCGATTCGGCTCGGTGGCTGCCTGAACTCTGAAAGTGCCGAGAAGGCAGCGCGTTTCGTGCGGCTGTGCAATTCGTTCGGGATCCCGTTGATCGTGCTCACCGACGTTCCGGGGTATCTGCCGGGCGTGAGTATGGAGTGGGAAGGTGTGGTGCGTCGCGGTGCGAAGTTGCTGCATGCCTTCGCCGAGGCTCGCGTTCCCCGGGTCACCTTGGTTACGCGCAAGATCTACGGCGGTGCGTACATCGCGATGAACGCGCGTGCCCTCGGGGCGACCGCGGTGTACGCGTGGCCCGGGTCCGAGGTCGCGGTGATGGGGGCCAAGGCTGCCGTCGGGATTCTGCACAAGAAGGCACTGGCTGCCGCTCCGGAAGAGGAGCGCGAAGCACTGCACGAGCGTCTGACTGCGGAGCACGAGCGCATCGCCGGCGGTGTCGAGCGTGCCGTCGCGATCGGCGTGGTCGACGAGGTCATCGATCCGGCGAAGACGCGCAGCATCATCGCTGCCGCGCTAGCTGCGGCTCCGGCGCGGGCCAGTCACCTGAAGAACATTCCGCTCTGACCTGAGCGCCGAACAGTGGGCCCGGGTAGTTACCCGGGCCCATTTTCGTGGCTGCCGGTCATATATCCGCGGGGTTTTCGGGCGGCAACATCGGGGACATCGGTCGGATACATGAGGTTCGTACGGTTCGCGGATGAGCGTCACCATCGACTCCGCAGCAGCAGCGCCGACCGTGCGCAAGCCCCCGTGGTACCGGTCGCTGTTCGTCCAGCTGCTGGTGGCGATCGTGGCGGGGATCGTGGTCGGCGCGTGCTGGCCGGGGTTCGGGGCCGAACTGAAACCGTTGGCGGACGGGTTCATCAAGCTGATCAAGATGGTGATCGCGCCGATCATCTTCTGCACCGTGGTGCTCGGGATCGCGCATGTGGGGGACATGAAGGCGGTCGGGCGGATCGGGGTGAAGGCGCTGATCTACTTCGAGGTCGTCACCACGTTCGCGCTGCTGTTCGGGTTGGTGGTCGGCAATCTGGTGAAGCCGGGGGCGGGTTTCGACATCGATCCGCAGACGCTGGCGACCGGTGCGGAGCGGATCGCGAAGAAGACCGGTAACGGTGAACTGCCGCACACGGTCGACTTCCTGCTGAATATCATTCCGGCGTCGGTGGTTTCGGCGTTCGCGGAGAACGCGCTGTTGCAGGTGTTGTTCTTCGCGGTGCTGTTCGGGTTGGCGCTGGCGAAGTTCGGTGAGCACGGCCCACCGGTGATTCTCGAAGGTATCGATCACATCGGGCGGATCTTCTTCACCATCATCGGCTGGATCATGCGGCTGGCCCCGCTCGGCGCGTTCGGTGCGATGGCCTACATCGTCGGCCAGTACGGGCTGTCCGCGCTCGGCAGTTACGGCAAGCTCATCGCCTGCTGTTACCTTGCGGCACTGCTGTTTCTGGCGATCCTGGCGGTGGTCGCGCGAGTGTTCGCCGGGGTGAATCTGTGGAAGTTCGTCAAGTACATCAAGGACGAACTGTTCCTCGCGCTCGGTACCGCGTCGACCGAAGTCGTGTTGCCGCGCATCATGATCAAGCTCAGCGAGGCCGGATGTTCCAAGGCGACCACGGGACTCGTTGTGCCGACCGGTTATTCGTTCAATCTCGACGGCGCGACGCTGTATCTGTCCATCTGCGTGCTGTTTCTGGCGCAGGCGCTCGGCGTGGACCTGAGCCTGTGGGAGCAGCTCACCGCGGTCGGCGTGCTGATGCTGACCTCGAAAGGCATGGCGGGCGTGCCGGGTTCGTCGTTCCTGGCCCTCTCGGCCACCATCACCGCGATCGGCCACGGCTCCATCCCGGTCGCCGCCGTCGCCCTGCTGCTCGGCGCGGACCGCATCATGGACTCGATGCGGGTCACGGTGAACCTGCTCGGCAACTGCGTCGCCACTTTCGTCGTCGCGAAGTGGGAAGGACAGCTGGATACCGAACGGATGCGCAAGGTACTCGACGGTGAAGACGTCCCGCCGCTGGCGGACGCCGATCCGAATAGCGAGCGGATACGCGACGCTCCAGTCTCGGCGACGCTGTCATGAACGGCCGCCGGCGAACCCCCGCTCGGTAGCATCGAGAAGTGCGCTACGAAGAACTTGCCGACGTGCCGTGCTCGATCACGCGCCCGCTCGTGATCTTCGGCGACCGCTGGACCCTGCTGATCCTGAAGTTCGCGTTCTCCGGCATCCGCCGCTTCAACGGCTTCCAGAGCGCGCTCGGCATCTCCCGCAGCCGCCTGCAGGACCGGCTCGATCGGCTGATCGAGCACGAGATCCTGGTCAAGCGCAAGGCCGAGGTCGGCGCGCACGAGGAGTACCGGCTCACCCAGAAGGGCCATGACATCTATCCGATCCTCATGGCCATCCGGGACTGGGGCGACACCTACCTGGCCCCCGACGGCCCGCCCGTGCGCTACACCCACCAGGGCTGCACGGGCGAGGCGCACGTGACCCTCGGCTGCGACGAGTGCGGCACGGAGCTCACCGCACGCGACGTGCTGCCGGAGGCCGGACCGGGCCTGCTCGCGCCGGCGAGCGAAGCGGATCAGCCGGTGAACCAGGTCGCTACCTGATCCGGGTCTGCGCGCGAGGTGCGGAATCCGTTGATCGGATGCTCGGTGTCCGGGTAACCGAAGGAGATCCCGGCGACGACCCGGCGATTGTCCGGGATGCCGAAGTAGCCGCGGATGAACGGCGCATACGACGCGAGCGCGGCCTGCGGTGCCGCGCCGAGCCCGAGGGCCTGCGCGCCGAGCAGGAAATTACCCAGATAGAGGCCGCAGTCGACGGCGCCGTAGACGCCGAGATCCGCCTCGGTCGTCACGATCGCCACGTGCGGCGCGTCGAACAGTTCGAAGTTGCGCACCGCCTGGCGCATCGTCTTCTCGTGGTCGCCCTTGCTGATGCCGACGCTGTCGTACAGCTGCATGCCGCACTCGCGCCTGCGGTCCCGGAACACCCCGGTGTACTGCGCGGGAAACGGGAAATCCGGTTCCGGCGTTGCGGTTTGGATGTGCGCGAGCAGTTCGGCGCGGAACCGGTCGGTGCCCGCGCCCTCGGTCAGCACGACCTGCCACGGCTGGGTGTTGCACCAGGAGGCGGTGCGCTGGGCCAGCCGCAGCAGCGTCTCGATGACCTCCCGCGGCACCGGCTCGGGCCGGAACTGCCTGCAGGTCCAGCGTTCGTCGAGCACCCTGGCCAACGCCGTGTACTGGTCGGTGGCCGTGTCGGCTGTGGTCATCGCCGCTCCTTCATGTGGTCCCATTATGAGACCGAACGTTAGCAGCGGAAGCCGGTCGTTGTCGCGTGCTGCCCGGCCAGTGCGCGCATTGCCCTGAATGCCGGGCGCGGACAGGGCAGAATCCAGCGCATGGCGTCCGGAGCCCCCGCCGCACGGGATCGCAAGCGGCACGGCAGGCACTACACGCCGCCCGAGCTCGCGCGCTTCCTGGCCGGACGGCTGCTCACGCACGTGCCGCGGCCGGAAACCGGGGTACTGCGGGTGCTCGATCCGGCGTGCGGCGACGGGGAGTTGCTGTTCGCGTTGCGGGACGAGGCCGCGATCCGGCTGCCGGGGGTCCGGGTCGAGTTGACCGGGTACGACCTGGACGCGGCGGCGCTCGCGGTCGCGCGATCGCGAACCGCAGGAGGTGGCGTCGATTGGCAGGTCGGCGACTTCCTGACCGCGGCCGAGGAGCTCCCGGAGGGCTCGTTCGATGCCGTGATCACGAATCCGCCGTACGTGCGGACCCAGCAGCTGGGTGGACAGACCGCGCAACTGCTGAGTAAGCAGTACGGATTGCGCGGACGGATCGATCTGACGCATCCGTTCGTCGCGACGTTGCCTCGATTGCTCTGTGCCGGTGGGGTACTCGGGTTGTTGTGCGCCAACCGATTTCTGACGACCAAGGCGGGCGCGAACATTCGGCGGTTGCTGCTGGCCGAGCTGACGCCGGTGGAGTTGTACGACCTGGGGGACACCAAGTTGTTCGAGGCGGCGGTGCTGCCGGCGATCACCATCGCGACGCGGAGCGAGTGCCGCGGCGAATGCCGGTATGTCTCCGCGTATGAGGTCGAGGGCGGCCGAATTGCCTCGCCGACTGACCTTTTCGAAGCGCTGACCGGTGAGCGCGGTTGCCTTGTCGCACACCGAGGTCGGACTTTCGCGATCGAAGTCGGCACATTGGTGACCGGACATGCGACGCGGTCGGCAAGGGAAGTCACCGCGGCACCGGAGATTTCCGCGCAGGACTGTGCGGACGATTCGGATGAACTGAGCGTGGACCTTCAGGCCACGGGGGTGCGGCGGGCCGATGGACCGAGAGCGAATCCGGGAACCGAGGAGCGCGCGCAATCTGTTGAGCCGAGGGGGAGCTCGGGGGCTGAGGGGCGGGCGCTGTCTGCTGGGCCGAGGGCGAGTCCCGGGGCCGAGGGTCGGCCGCCACCTGATGAGGTGAGGATGAATCCGCGGACCGACGGGCCGTCGCGACCTGACGGGTCGAGGGCGGCGCTCGGCGCCGAGGGCCCGACGCGGCCCGATGGGGCAAGTTTCACCCTGTGGGCCGGGCGTTCAACGCGATCTGATGGGGCGGCGTCGAACGTACCCACCGAGGGGCTGCGGCCGTCCGGATCGACTCGGGCGCGACAGTCGCCACCGGAAAAGGTGCCTAAACGAGCTGGACGCCGAAAAACCTTACCCCGCAACGCGGAACCGGAGACCGCGTGGCGCATGTCCAACGCCGAAGTCGACTCCTGGCTATCCGGCATCGCCGCGACCACCTGGCGCTCCTTCGGCGAGGTCGCCCGAATCCGGGTGGGTATCAAGACAACTGCCGACAAGGTGTTCATCTCCGACCGATGGTCCGACGTCGAGCCGCCACCGGAACCGGAACTGCTGCGCGAGTTGATCACCCACCACGATCTCGAACCGTGGCGGATCGCCCGAGCCCACGACACCCGCGTGCTATACCCCTACGATCTGACCCGCCCGAACCGCACCCCGATCGATCTGAACGAATTCTCCTGCGCCGCCGAATATTTGCGCACCCACAAGGACACCCTCGCCGCCCGCCACTATCTGGCCCCGAGCGGCCGCGAATGGTTCGAGATCTGGGTACCCCAGCGCCCGCACCTGTGGCGCGAACCGAAGCTGGTCTTCCCGGACATCAGCGACCGTCCCCGATTCGCTCTCGATCGATCGGGCGCGGTGGTGAACGGCGACTGCTATTGGATCTCACTACCCGACCTGGCCACGAACCCGGCCGACGCCGAACGCCTCGCGTATCTGCTTATGGGCGTGGCGAATTCGGGGCTCGGACTGCGGTTCTACGACGCGGTCTGCGGCAACCGCCTGTACTCCGGCCGGCGTCGATGGATCACTCAGTACGTCTCGCGACTACCGCTGCCGAATCCGGGTTCGGCGGGTTCGGCGGCCATCGTCGAGCTGGCTCGGGAGTTCGTCGCGGGCAGGCCTTCGGACGCGGCTGCGCGGGCCGAGCTGGACGAGCGGGTGGCGACGGCGTTCAGTGTGTCGCTGCCGGTCCTCTGACTACGCGGAGACGTGCACGCCCACCATGGGCATCAACGTCCGCCGGGCGAACTCGCGGGCGGCGTCCCGGTCGGCGACCGGAATGAGCCCGTCCGGGGTGAGCGCCAGCGACAGCGCGAGCCGGGCCATGATCTCGGCGACCAGGTCGGCGTCGAAGTCGTAGGTGTTCTCGGTGTCGCGCAGTTCGCGCAGCTTCTCCGCCAGGTAGCTGCGGCCGACGGTGAGGATCGGGCCGGCGTCGGTGGTCAGCCGGGGCAGGATCAGGTCCGGTTCGGTGCGCAGCAGGCGGCGCAGCAGCTCGTTGTTCGCGATGGCGGTGATGAACGCGACGAAGATCTCGATCAGCTGGTCCTCGGAGCCGGTGACGGCCCGCACCTGCTTGTCGATCATCGCCACGAACCGCTGCGCCTCGCGCACGCTCACCGCTTCGACCAGCTCGTTCTTCGATTCGAAGCGCCGGTACAGGGTGGCCGGGCTGATGCCGGCCCGCCGGGCGATCTCGCCCATGCTGGTCCGCTTGATGCCGAAGTCCAGGAAGGCCGAGAGCGCGCTTTCCAGGAGTTTCTCGCCGTCGGCGACGGGCTTGTCCAGGATGCGCTGCAGCATGGGCGGGACAGTTGGCATCTGGTCTCCAGTCGATTCGTGCGAGTGCCGGGCGTGCGTCAAGGCGTCGCGACGGTGCGGGTGATGGACCTTCATTATTTCACCGGCGTGCGGCGGGCCGGTCGCGGATCGCCGGAATGCGGGATAGGTCGCGCGTCCAGCTTTGTCTGGTTAGCCTTCATGGATATCCGATTTGGATGTTGCATGCTGGAAAGGGTTGAGCGGTGGCATATTTCGCGGACCGAGTGGTGGCGATCACCGGAGCCGGCTCCGGCATCGGCCGCGAGCTGGCCCTGGCGCTGGCCCGGGACGGCGCGTTGCTCGCGCTGTCGGACAAATCGGCCGACGCGGTCGCCGAGACCGGGCGGCTGTGCGCCGAGGAGGGCGAGAAGCCGGCGGTGACCACGCTGGATGTCACCGACCGGTCCGCGGTGCTCGCGCACGCGGCGGCTACGGTCGCGCACTTCGGACGGGTCGAGGCGCTGTTCAACAATGCCGGAATCCTGCACGTCGGCGGGGTGGCGGAGTCGCCGTTCAGCGACTTCGAGCAGGTGATGGACGTGGACTTCTGGGGCGTGGTCAACGGCACCAAGGCGTTCCTGCCCTACCTGCTGGCCGCCGAGCAGGCGCACGTGGTGAACACGTCCTCGGCGTTCGGGCTGGTCGGGATGGCGCAGCACGCCCCGTACAACGCGGCCAAGTTCGCGGTGCGCGGATTCACCGACTCGCTGCGCCAGGACATGCGCGCCGCGGGCGGCAAGGTCCGGGTGACCGCGGTGTATCCAGGCGGCGTGCTCACCTCCATCGCGCGGTCGGCATTGGTCGCGCCCGGCATCGACGCCGAGGCGGTCGCGCGGCGGTTCGAGGGGCATGTCGCGCGCACCAGCCCGGCCGCGGCGGCCAGGACGATCCTGCGCGGAGCCGCGCGGGGCGAGGCCAAGGTACTTGTCGGACTGGACGCCCTTCTTGTGGACCTGATCACAAGGTTCGCGGGCTCGTATCACGAACGAGTGCTGGACATGGTATTTCGTTCCTGACCGCGTAACCGTGCGCGATCAGGAACGGGTGTTGTTGAAATGTCAACTGGTCGAACGCTTCTCACGACGGCAAACGATCTTGCGCGATCGATCGGGCGCGACTGATGGCGAAATGGATCCTGGTCGAATGCTTTTCGGGCATACCCGGCAAGGTGATCGCGTTCGGCGCCGCGCCCAAATCGTTCGTGCCGCTGAGCAATATCCTGCGTAACCCGCTCTCGCTCGCGGACGCGGAAGCCGCTCTCGCACAAGCGTGTCTGACTCGGACGCTGATCGACCGAGTCTCGGCGGACGGACGCCGCACCGTGCGGGCCGAGCCGCTGCTGATCACCCCGGAGCGGGCGCACGCCGTACGACTATGGATCGGACCGGTCAAGGAGCCGCTGCCGCCGCGAGAACCGGTGGGGGCGTGGTACTTCAACCTCACCACCAATCGGTCGGTGCGCAGCGTGGACCTGCTCGACCTGTACGGCGTCGCGCCGGAGAACCGGGAGGCCGAACTGGCCATCGCGGGCGCGTTCACCCGATTGGTCACCAATCGGGACGAGAGCGAGGCGCTGGCGAAGATCGTGAATTCCGCGCCGGGCACCGAGCATCAGGCGGTGTGGACCGTCCGCCGCGACGACGATGCCTTGCGCGCAGGACATTTCGCCTGCCGGATCATCATCGAGGTCGATGCCGACGGCCGCCGGGAGGTGCTGTTCCGTGGGGTGACCCAGGACATCGGGGAGGCGATCGCGGTGCCCGCCGCGCCGCCGCCGATGATCCTGGAATATCAACTGCTGGAAGCGTCTACGGCACCGGGGGAGTACCGCGCGATCGTGAATCTGCGCTCGCTGCAACTGATTCGCTGGATCGGGGCGCCGATGCCCGGCATCGCCTGGGCGGATCTGCCCGGTCAGCCGCCGCCGCAGATTCATCCGGACGATCTGGCGGCCGCGCTGGAGATGTCGCGCGAGCTGGCCCGGCATCGCGCCGAGGGCACGCTGCGGCTGCGCCGGGTCGACGGTGGCTGGCAAAAGGTGCGCGTGCGGGCGGCACTGATGGTGCTGGATCAGCACACCACGGCCGGCCTGGCCACGGTCACCGCCGCCGAATAGCCGGCGATGACCGTGGGATGGAGGTCACTGGCGCGGTAAGTCCAGCGCCGCCATTTCCTGCTCGATCGCGTTCGCGGCGAAATCGACTCCGCTGGAACGTAATTCATGGACTCGTCGCTGTAATGCCTCGACGCCGCCCGGCTGGGCCGCGATGTCGGCCAGGCTGATCCGCCCCGTGGACCGGTGCATACTCGACTGCACGTAGACCATCACCGATACCTCCTGCCTTGCACGCTTCCGGACCCACCGACCCGCGTGGGTTATCCACTGCGCTACAAGCCGCCACGACTACCGTATCGGCAGGAGACCCCGAGTCACCGGGCACGCTGGCAAAATGTTATCAGCGATTCCTACTGGTCGCTTGATCAGTGTGCTCTGTCTCACACCTCTTTTGCGGCACGGTGATTCGCCGTGTTGTGTAGGTACACAGCCCCATTCAGTCGAATGCCGTCCTGTTCGGCCTCGCTGAGTTCGCGCCGGACCTTACCCGGCACTCCGGCGACCAGCGACCCCGGCGGAATCTGCGCGCCCTCCGGAATCAGCGCGTTGGCCGCGATCAGGCTGCCCGCGCCGATCACCGCGCCGTTGAGCACGGTGGCGCCCATGCCGACCAGCACATCGTCGCCGACCGTGCAGCCGTGCAGGATCGCGTTGTGCCCCACCGACACTCCGCTGCCGACGGTGAGCGGGAAGCCCGGATCGGCGTGCAGCACGCAGCCGTCCTGGATATTGCTCCGCTCGCCGACGCTGATCTGCTCGAGGTCGCCGCGCAGCACCGCGTTGTACCAAACACTGACCTCGGCCGCGAGCCGCACCCGGCCGATCACCGTGGCGTTGGGCGCGACCCACGCCGCGTCATCGATCTCCGGGGCGAACTCGCCGATCTGAATCCTCATGCCGACGAACCTAGCCGTGCGCCCTGGAACAACGCGCGGTGGGCGGCCGGGCTGGTGCCGAGGATGCGGTGGAAGTGGTGACGCAGGCTGACCGCGGTGCCGAAGCCGGTGTCGGTGGCGATGCGTTCCATGGTGTCGTCGGTGGTTTCCAGCAGCAGCCTGGCCCGGTCGGCGCGCTGGTGCAGCAGCCACTGCTGCGGGCTGTTGCCGGTGCGGTCGCGGAAGCGGCGGGTGAAGGTGCGCCGCGACATGAGCGCGACGCGGGCCCAGCCGTCGAGATCGATCGGTTCGCCGAGATGTGTTCTGGCCCAGACCATCGCGCGTTCGATCGGGTCGTCGTCGGTGGCGTCGGGGACCGCGATCGGGATGTACTGGGCTTGCGAGCCGCTGCGGTGGGGCGCGGTGACCAGGTCCCTGGCCAGTTCGGTGGCCGCGCGGCTGCCCAGGTCGTTGCGGACCAGGTGCAGGCAGCAGTCGAGGGCCGCGGCGACGCCCGCCGAGGTGATCACGTCGCCCAGGTCGGACCAGAGCGTGTCGGCCCGCACCCGGACCTTCGGGCAGGCGCGGGCCAGGGCGGCGGCGCCGGCCCAGTGGGTGGTCACCTCGCGGCCGTCGGCCAGTCCGCTGACCGCGATCGCCCACGAGCCGAGGCACAGGCCGACGATCCGCGCGCCGGCCGTGTGCGCGTGCCGCAGGGCGGCGCGCAGCTCCGCGGACAGCGGCATGTCGCGCTCCCAGCTGGGGATGATCACCGTGTCCGCGCGCACCAGCCGGTCCAGTCCGTGCCGCACCTCGATATCGAAACCCGCTGGGGTGCGCAGGATTCCGGGTCTCTCGGCGCACACGTCGACCTGATACGGCGTGTCCCCGCCGATGCCGACCCGGCCGAACACGAGGCTCGGCACGGAGAGATGAAACGGGCTCATGCCGTCATAGGCGAGAACAGCCACGGTATGCATGGCCCGATTTTAGCGGTAGGCGGCTCTCGGGCCACTGTTGGGGGCGCCAACCGGTTGACAAGCTCAATGCCATGACCGACACGATCGAAACCACCAACCAGCTCGACGTTCTGCACATCGGCGGACCCACCGTGCGCCTCCGGTACGCCGGCCTCACCTTCCTCACCGACCCCACCTTCGACGAGCCCGGCGACTACCCGTCGGGACCGGTCACCCTGCACAAGCTCATCGGCCCGGCGGTGTCGGCGGACCAGGTCGGCGCGGTGGACGTGGTCCTGCTCTCGCACGACGAGCACGCCGACAACCTGGACAACGCCGGGCGTGAGTTCCTGCAGACCGCCGGGACCGTGCTTTCCACGCCCGGCGCCGCCGAGCGGATCAATGGTGTTCGGGGACTGGAGAATTGGGAGACGGTGACGATCGGCGACGTCCGGATCACCGGGGTTCCCGCGCTGCACGGGCCGGAAGGGTGCGAATCGCTGACCGGGATCGTCACCGGGTTCGTCTTGCAGGCCGACGGTCAGCCGACCGTGTACGTCTCGGGGGACAACGCCTCGGTCGACCGGGTCGCGCAGATCGTCGAGCGGATCGGGCAGATCGATGCCGCGGTGCTGTTCGTGGGCGCGGCGAACGTCGGGCACTTCGGCGATATCGACCTCACGCTGAACGCGCGGACCGCGGTGCAGGCGGCGGAACTGCTCGGCGATGCGGTGATCGTGCCGGTGCACGGCGAAGGGTGGGTGCATTTCAGCGAGACCCTCGATCGGCTGAGTCTGCTGTTCGCGTACGCCGGGCGGGAGAAGCAGCTGCGGATTCCGCCGCTGGGCGAGGAGATCACTGTCTGACGGGCCCGGTCTGGGCGGACATTTTCGCCCGGATTCGGCGTCGATAGTGCGTGATGACGCGAAGATTGCCCGCCAGGACCGGTCCGGCCGGACCGGTCCGGTGCGTGGAGTCGGCCGGCGCGGGGTCGGTCGTCCTCACGAATCAGACTGGTGGCGTGCGCAGTTCGCCAGTATCGCGGCGTGGATGTATCGGGAGAGTCCCGGCGCCATGTCGTCGTAATTGCGGCCGAGCCGGCGATTGGCGCGGTAATCCTCGGCGAGGCGGCGGTGGGTGTCGTAATCGCAGTCGTGGAACCACTTTTCGAGATGCCGGCGCTGTCGTTCGGCGAGGTCCATGACCGTTTCGTCGTCGGCTGGAGTGCCGGCGTGCATGGCGTCGGCGAGGCGCTGGTGGATGTCGCGCTGTTCGGCGCGCAGGTCGAGCCAGTCCTGCTTGGTGTAATTCGCGCTGCGTTCCCGGCGCTGAGTGAAATCGGGGGTGTGCCCCCAGCGGCGTTCGGCCTCGTCGGCGGCGTCGATGAGGCGGTCGCCGCCGAAGACTTCCAGGCGTTCGGCGGGCGTGAGGGCGATTCCGGCTTTGCGGGCGGTCAATTCCTTGTCGATCAGGGCGAGCATGGACCGATGCCGGGTGATCCGGTCGTTCAGCAGGTCGTGCTGGCGGCGCAGGTGGTCTTCGTCGGACAGGCCCGGGTCGTTCAGCAGGGCGGCGATGTCGTCGAGGCCGAAGTCGAGTTCGCGATAGAACAGAATGCGTTGCAGCCGTTCGAGATCGGTGGCGTCGTAGCGGCGATATCCGGTCGCGCTGCGGCCGTTGGGGTGCAGCAGGCCGATCTCGTCGTAGTGGTGCAGGGTGCGGACCGATACCCCGGTCAACTGGGCGACTACGCCGACGGTGTGCTCGATGGGTTCCATGTCTGGCACTGTGCGGCCTCACGTCGCGGGAGGGTCAAGGCGCGGAATCGGACGCTGTGCCTCACCCCGGTTTCCGGAGGCGGCATCGAGCAGGGCCTCGGCGGCGGCTCGGGCGTGGGTGCCGGACGCGGGGTCGTTGAGCACCATGGATCGGCTGGCGGCTCCGTCGGCGAGGATCGCGAGTTGCTCGCCGAGGACTTCGGGGTGCGTCGCGCCGAG
Organism: Nocardia colli; assembly: GCF_008704205.1. GTDB lineage: Bacteria > Actinomycetota > Actinomycetes > Mycobacteriales > Mycobacteriaceae > Nocardia > Nocardia colli. The sequence continues at coordinate 31,506 of NZ_VXLC01000047.1, forward strand.
TTGGCGTACGAGGTCGGTGATGCGCTGGGCGAAGCGCTGTTTCTGCTGCTTCGTGTAGGCGTGCACCGGGCTTTCCGGATCGGGGAACTCGGCCGCGGCATCGATGAACGGGCAGCCCCGGATCGGGCCCGCGGATTCCGGCACGGCGAACAACTCCAGGAGTCGCTGCCTGGGCGGCAGATCCGCACGGTCCAGCACGCCGTCCATCGTGCGGCCGGTCTCGATGAGGTGGCCCAGGTATGCCACCACCAGCTGGTCCTTGGTCGGGAAGTGTTGGTAGAGAGTGCGTTTGGAGACCGGAGCCTGCGCGGCGACCTGCTCCATGCTCGTGGTGTTGATTCCTTGCGTTTCGAACAACGAGGTGGCGGCCGCCAGGATGCGCTCGTGTCCGCCGCGTCCGCGGCGTCGGGCGGTTTCGTGTTCGTCGATCACGGCTTAAGTATACGTTGCCGTTTACCTATGGCGGATTCTCCGCTAGGGTCCATCATTAGGTAAACGATCTCGTTTACTTTGGAACTCCCGGGACACGAGGCGATGATCACCGACCACCAGCCCGAATACGCCGAACACCTGATCCGTGGACGACGAGCCACCCGCGCTTTTCGTCCCGACCCGGTCCCCGAGGACGCGCTGCGGGCCGTCTTCTCGCTGGCCGGCGCGGCACCTTCGAACTCCAACACCCAGCCCTGGCACGTCGAGGTGGTCAGTGGCGCGGCCCGCGATCGCCTCGCCGAGGCGTTGGTGGCCGCGCACTCGCGCAACCACCTCTCGCTCGATTTCCCCTACAGCGACGATCTCTATCGCGGCACCTACCAGCAGCGACGGCAGCACGCGGGGGAGCGGCTGTACACGGCCGTCGGCATCGCCCGCGACGACCACGCCGGACGCGAGGCCTACAACGCCCAGAGCCTGCGCTTCTACGGCGCTCCGCACGTCGCGCTGCTGTTCACCGCCGCCAACGCCGAGGTGCGGATGGCCGCCGACGTGGGCATCTACGCGCAGACGCTCATGCTGGCGATGACCGCGTACGGCATCGCCAGCTGCCCGCAGGGACTGCTGAGTTTCTACGCCGACACCATTCGTGCCGAGTTGGGTGTCGAGGACCGAAAGGTCTTGCTCGGCATCTCTTTCGGCTACGCAGACCCCTCGGCTGCGGCCAACGCCGTCACGGTGCCGCGCGCCGATCTCAGTGAGACCACTCGATTCCACTCGTGAACCGCTGGTTCACGCCCGGACTTGATCGTGACTGGCGATGAAGTCCTGGAAGCGCGGAATCACCTGGTCCGGATTGGCCCACAGCAGATCGTGTCCGATGCCCGGATAGATCTCGATCTCGACCGACGGGATGTGCGCGCGGGCGCGAACCGCGCAGCGCTCGGGATCGTTGACGACCGTTTCGGCGCCGAAGAGCAGCAGGCTCGGCGCGGTGAGGCCGGCCAGTTGTTCGTCGGTGAACGGGCGGTCCCACGGCACTCCCGACCGGAACTTCACGATCGCCATGACGACCGCGAATTCGTCGGCGGTCATTTCCAAGCCGGGCATCAGCCACTCGTTGAGCTTCCGCATCCGCTCAGGGGTCGGCCGCAGGCCTACCTTCAGGAATTTGAACAGCAGCCCCCAGCTCGGCTTGGTGAAGGTCGCTCCGCTCGGCTCGAACATGGTCAGACTTGCCAGGCGGTCGGGGTGGAACACTCCGACGGTTCCGGCCAGCCATGCGCCGTAAGAGTTTCCGGCGAGGTGCACTCGATCCTCACCGAGGCCGTCGAGCGTCTCGGCCAGCCATTTCGCGACGTCTTCCGCGTTGTGTAGCGGCGCGGTCTGCTTGCAGCGCCCCGCCCAGCCCATGACGTCGGGCGTATATACGACTCGGTCGCGCGTCAGTTCGCGGATGAACCGATACCAGATCATGCCGTTGCCCCCGATGCCAGGCAGCAGCACGATCGGTGCGCCCGGCCCGGCCCCGGATTTGCGCACTCGCGTTGTCCCGAAAGATGTTTCGACATCGATGTCTTCCGACGGCACCGGCCATTGCGCGGCCACGGTGTCGTAGACACGCGTGAACGTGGCCTGCGCCTCGTCGTTGGTGAATTTCCCGATCTTCGGCATGAGCGCCTCCCCTTTACTTCGTCTTTACGATATGACCGTATCACATAAAGTGATATGTCCGTATCACGGAAGCGATACGTGCGTACCATCTAGGGCTGTAAGTTCTCCGGCAGGAAGGGAAGGCGGCAGGTCTCGTGCCACGATTGGTCGACCATGAGGTGCGGCGACGCCAGATCACCGATGCGGTGCGGCGGGTCATCGTCAGCGGCGGCCTCGAAGCCGTGACCTTCCAGACGGTCGCCGCCGAGGCTGGGATCTCGGTCCGCCTCGTGCAGTACTACTTCGGCACCAAGAAGGATTTCCTCCTGGCCACCCATCGATCGGTGATGGAAGACGCCGGCGCACGTTTCGGTGCACGGTGGACGGCGCTCGGTCCCGACCCCGACCCCCGCGAAGCCATCCGCGCGGTACTGACCGAACTGCTGCCCCTCGACGCTCAACGTCGAGCCGAGACGCTCATCCTCGGCGCCTTCGGCTGGGCGGCGATCACGGGACAGGGCATTACCGCCGAGGAAACCTTTGCCGCCCCAAGGGCTTTGGTCACCATTGTCGCCGACCAACTCCGTCGAACCCCACTCGCCGGCAACGCGGAACTCGACGCCGAACTCATCGCCATGGCTATCGGTGGCCTCGCCCAGGGCATGCTCCAGGGCTATGGCACCGCCGACGACGCCCTTGTCCTCGTCGACCATCTCCTCGATCGCATCCTCGGGCCGGAGAGGCCAAACGGCAAAGCGGTCGGCCTCGGCTGAGCAGGCGACGTTGACGGGCATTTAGTTAGGTGCCATATTAGTTTCATGACGACCGAACCGGAAGCTCCGGAGACTCCCACGCTGGGGCAGGCTCGGACGCAGTTGCGGCGTTATGGGCTGGAGTCCGAGATCGATCCGCAGGCGGTGCTTGTCGCGGTGCGGCTGTTGGCGGTGGGGGCGCGGCTGGGGCAGGCGACCGAGACGCATTTCGCGCGGTTCGGGTTGTCCACCGGGCGGTATCGACTGCTGGCCGACCTCGAAGACGCGGACGGGGAGAAGTCGCCTTCGCAGTTGGCGGCGAGCATGGGGGTAACGCGCGCAACGATTACCGGGCTGATCGATGGCTTGGAGCAGCAGGGTCTGGTGGTTCGGCGGGCTTCGGCCGAGGACGGTCGCGCCGTGGTGGTGGTGCTCACCGCCCGGGGCGTGCAGAAGCTGCGCGATATGGCGGCCGACCATTTCGGGCGCTTGCAGTCGATGGTCGGGGGATTGACTCGCGACGAGCGGGCGGTCTTCCTCGATCTGCTCGAGCGCATCGGCCACGGCATGGGCGCACTCACGGAAGACTGACCGCCGATCTCTGTTCGGCGGGTTCAAGCATGACCATATAGTTAGGGACCTAATTAGATGAATATTACGGCCGCGCCTCCTCGATTCGTGCTGTGGCAAGAGGTGCTGTTCGCCTACCTGGCTCCGGCGGTATGCGCGGGGGCGGGCGGATTGATCACTGGGCGAGCGGATCTGCTGCGCGCCGCGGTGACGTCGATCGCCGGGACGTCCGCGCTCGTCGCACTCCTGCTGGGGATGTGGCTGCGGTACAGCGGAATTCGGATCCATCGTTCGGGGCGGGCGTCATCTGTCTTCCGCGCGACGACATTCGGGCTCGGCGCGGCCGCAGTCGGTGCATTGGTCGCCCAAATCCTCACCACCACAACGTCATTACCCGATCGAATTCACCTCGACTTCCCGATCGCCGCCGCACTGGCCGCCACGATCATCACGTGGCGCTGGTGTGCGGTCCAACGAAAGGCGCACGCATGATCGTCGTAATGGGGGCCGCCGGATCGACCGGCAGCGCACTCCTCACCCACCTGCTCGACCTCGGAATACCCTGCCGCGGATTGAGCCGAGATCCACATCGCTTGCGTGCCATGGCGCATTCGCCGGCCGTCGAGATCCGGTACGCCGACGCGGCGGACACGGCTTCGCTGCGAACTGCGTTCCACGACGCAACCCAGCTCTTCCTCACCATGACCAACAGTCCCGGCCAGGTCGAACTCGAAACGCGCACAATCGAAATCGCGGCAGAGTGCGGTATCGAGCACGTCGTCAAACTCTCGGCTCCGGCGGTCGCTTCGGACTCGCCGGTAGCCGTATCGCGCTGGCATCACGCAATCGAAGAGGTCCTTCGCGCCACCGACCTGACCCAAACGATCCTGCGCCCTTACGCATTCATGCAAAAGCTGCTGCTCCTCGCCCCCGAGGTGGCAACTCGGCGCAGCATCTTCGGCGTCATGGGCGAGACCGCCTGCAACTACATCGACTGCCGAGATATTGCCGAAGTCGCGGCCGCAGCGCTGAAACGGCCCGAAATCGCTGGTGGCACATACATTCTCACCGGCTCCGAAACATACAGCTACCCACAGCTGGCAGCCCTCCTGACCTCCTTGCTCAACACCTCGATCCGCTACACCGATCTATCTCCCGGTGACTTCCACCGACACCTCACCGAACAATCCGGGCTTCCGCCGTGGCTGGCAACCCACATCACCGAAATCCAGCAACTGGCCATTGCCCAACCGGAACGCCCGACTGACACCGTCGCCCAAATCCTCGGCAAACCCCCGCGCACTCTCGAATCCTTCCTGGTCGAGAACATCGAAACGTTCCGGAATCTCCCAGCCGAAATGACCTGACCGGGACTGATCGACGCTGCCGGACGACACAACCTGGGCGTATTCGCCGCGAAACCCTTTGCTGACGGTTAGCCATGAGGCAACATGGGCATCCGGTACGGGATACCCGCGATCTCCACCGATTGTGTTCCGCGATCTACTTCCACTACCCAGGAGGATGAAGATCCATGGTCACCACCCGGAACTACCGCCCGGCCCTAGCCGTTGCCACTCTCGGCGCAATGACCCTGGCCGTCGTATCGACCGCAGCCCCCGCCCTCGCCGCCAACTCCATCGACGTCGACGGCCTCGGTCCGGTGAACGTGCAGGTCAACTACAGCTGCGACAACCCCACCGAAGTATCCGCCGTCAAAGTGATGGTCGGCGCCCCCGAAGCCGACGCCCCCTCGGCAATCGGCGAACAGACCGACATCAACTGCACCGGCGACCAGCAGACCACCGTGGTCACCCTGAACGGCGCCCCCTTGGGCCCCGGCCAAACAGTCCAGGTCCGCGCCGCCCTCGTCGATCGCGCCGACACCGTCATCTCCGGCACCGCCAAGGTGGTCACGCTGGGGTGAGACCAGGCGGACACGTCCGCGCTGTTCTCACCTGAACGCCTGTTCGCCGCGGTGAATGGTGTGCTGGCGTCGACGATTCCCGTGTCGCCAGCGGCGAAAATCGAAGCGCCACAAGGTGGGAGCGCAGAACGCCGTTCGCGCTGTTCGACGCGATGGCCGTCGGCACCTGGCTCGCGCTACTTGCGGGCGAGGCAGATCGTCAGTCCGTTGGTGACGCCTGGATCGAAGGTGATCCAGGCGGGTGACGTTGCCGGGCAGTTGCCGTCGTTGGATTCGTGGCGGTCGATCACCTTGTGGGTGGTGGCCGGGTCGGCGCAGTCGGCGCGGCGTGAGCGGTCGGCGGGGCCGGTGCCGCCGGAGACGACGCAGTCGCCGACCTTCGAGTAGAGGACGGCGTTGTCGTCCGACGGGCCCAGGCAGATCGTCAGCACCAGATCGGTCTTCTCGTTGTGTGTCATCGAAAAGGCGTTCGCGCCGAACACCTCTGGGCACTGTGGCTTCGCCGGCCGTTGATGCAGTGCGCGGACGGTCAGCACGCGATAGTTGGCCTCACGGGAATCGCACCGCACTATTTTGCGGAGGTCTTGGTTGGTGCAGTCGTTGACCTGTGCCGAGTCGATGTTCTGCGGGTCGGTGATGAACGTGCACAGCACGATGGCTCGTCCGCCGAGCGAGGGCTGCGCGAAGGCCTGCCGGGCTTGTGGTTGATCGCGGCACGCCTGGTCGGTGACCGGAACCTGGCGATGCAACTCGGTGCTGAGCACCTTGGTTTCCTTGTTGACCGCACAGGGAATTCGATTCACTGTGTCGCCCGCGCCGGTGACCTCGATGCAGTCGCCGGCCTGCAGCGCGCCTGGATCGGAGGTGTTGAAGCGGGTCGGGGTCAGGCAGAGCACGACTCCGGGGTTCGCGCTCGGGACATCGCCGACCGCCTTGGTGACATCTGGATACTTCATGCACGCCGACTCCAGCGGCCACACCACCGACTCGCGGGCGGTGATGCGGTACAACGCTTTTCCGTCGGCACAGCCGTATTCGACCGGCCCGGTGACGTCGAGTGAGACGCAGTCGCCGACCGCCAGGGCTATCGGTTCCGGGCGGAGCAGAAAGTAGCCGCCGGTCAGCAGCGACCCGACCAGTACGAGTACCGAGGCCAGCGCGAGCAGCACCCACTTCCGGCGTCCGGCCGGTCGCGGAGTGGTGTCTAGCATCGAATCCGATTGCGCGGCAGGCATTGCCGGCGATGCCCATGGGTTGCTTGTCGACGGTTCGCCGGTGGTTCGAGCGTCGGCCTCTTGCACGGCAGGTCCGGGAATCTGTTGTGCTGCAGGAATTTCCTGCGCTGCCCATCGACTGTCGGGCCACGATTCACTGGCTTGCCCACCGAGATCCGGAGCTTGCTGCTCACCGGGACCGCCGCCCGCGGCCGGATCGACATGGTTGTACCACTGGTCTTGCACGATCTTCCCCCACCAGCTGAACCCTCAGCCCTCGAGCACCCGCGCACTCGCGCGGAACCGAAGATCATAACGCGTAGGGCGTCCGTCGCAACCGGACGGAAGTTCGTTGGCGATCAGCGGGATTCGCGCCGACGGCGCCGATCGCTGGGGGTGCTGCCGGAGTGCGCCGATTGCCGGGGGTGGTGCCCGGGCTGTGCCGATTGTCGAGGGTGGTGCCCGGAGTGCGCCGATCGCTGGGGGTGGTGCCCGGGCTGTGCCGATTGTCGAGGGTGGTGCCCGGAGTGCGCCGATCGCTGGGGGTGGTGCCCGGGCTGTGCCGATTGTCGAGGGTGGTGCCCGGAGTGCGCCGATCGCTGGGGGTGGTGCCCGGGCTGTGCCGATTGCCGGGGGCGGTGCCCGGAGTGCGCCGATTGTCCAGGGTGCTGCCCAGACAGCGCCGATTGTCCAGCCCCCTGTCGGCGTGCTGATCAACTTGCGCAGAAACGATCGGTGACCGGGCCGTCTCGTGATCATCGTGTGATATCCGCGCGTCGTTCGTGGCGCACGCCGGGTGCGGGGTTCACGATGGCGTTATGAAGATCGGAGTGCCACGCGAGGTCAAGGAGCAGGAGTTCCGGGTTGCCCTCACACCGGCCGGGGCCGGGGAGTTGGCCGCGCTGGGGCATCAGGTGTTGATCGAGGCGGGGGCGGGCGCCGGGTCGGGATTCCGGGACGTCGATTATGCCGCCGTGGGGGCGCGCTTGGTGCCTGTCGATCAGGTCTGGTGGGAGGCGGATCTGGTGTTGAAGGTGAAGGAGCCGATCGCCGAGGAGTATCCGCGGCTGCGGCGAGACCAGGTGCTGTTCACCTATCTGCATCTGGCGGCGTCGCGGGACTGCACCGATGCCATCCTGCGCTCCGGGATCACCGCCATCGCTTATGAGACCGTGCGCGCCGCCGACGGTTCCCTGCCGTTGCTCGCGCCGATGAGTGAGGTGGCCGGCAAGCTCGGCAGTCAGGTCGGCGCGTATCACCTGATGGCGCCGCTGGGCGGTGGCGGGATGTTGCTCGGCGGGGTGCCGGGAGTGCGGGCGGCGGATGTGGTGGTACTCGGTGGGGGAGTTGCCGGGTCGAATTCCGCCTCGGTCGCCGCCGGTATGGGTGCGCGAGTCACGGTGCTGGACACCAACTTGCCTCGTCTGCGGGAGTTGGACGCGCGGTTCGACGGGCGGGTCGCCACGGTCGCATCGAACACCGCGGAGATCGAACGCGCGGTGTCGTCCGCCGATCTGGTCATCGGGTCGGTCCTGGTACCGGGAGCCCGCGCCCCGAAACTCGTCTCCGACGACCTCGTCGCGCAGATGCGCCCCGGCTCGGTGCTCGTCGACATCGCCATCGATCAAGGCGGTTGCTTCGCCGGCTCCCACCCCACCACGCACGCGAATCCGACCTTCCGCGTGCATAATTCGCTGTTCTACTGCGTCGCGAACATGCCGGGAGCGGTACCCCACACCTCGACCGTCGCCCTCACCAACGCCACACTGCCGTACGTCCGCGCCATCGCAGACCTCGGCTGGAAAGAAGCTTGCGCCGCCCACCCCGACCTCGCCCACGGGTTGACCGCGGACTCCGGAAGGTTGCTGTCAGCGGAAGTCGCTGCGGCACACGGATACCCAACATCCCGGCCTGTCGGGTTGGCAGGCTGACTGCACGGTCGCCCAACGACAGCCGCACACCCCCTGATCTGCCGCACATCGATTCGCATGCGATTACGTGTGCGGGAAATCAAGAGGTGTGCGGCTCCACTATCCCGTCGACGCAACTACCGCCGGTCTCGCAGCCGATGCTGCCACCATGTGTCGTTGCTCGTGAACGTGGTGATACGTCTGCGCTTGTTATGTCAGCCGTGCACCTGGTGCCGAGGGTGCGCGGCTGATACAGGCGTTGCGTGTGTGGGCTATTCGTCTGAACACGACCGGTGGGATCTCTCGCCGTGTCTGCCGCACACCTGGTAGCGAGGGTGTGCGGCAGACACAAACGTTGCGCGCCTGGACTACTCGTCCTCGGTGGCAGTAGCGCCGAGGTACCAGTCGGGCTCACCACTGGTGGGGAGGTCGCGCAACTTGTCGGGGTTGCGGACGACGTTGATCGCGACGATGCGGCCGTTGTCGATGACGAAGGCGAACACTCCGGTGTGGTTGCCGTCGAAGACGACCAGGCCGGGCGCGCCATTGACCAGCACCGCGCGTCCCCAGCCGTTGGCCGCGGACGGTGCGTGGTACCAACCGAGCAGCATCTTCGCGATGAGCTCGGCGCCGTGCACCGGCTGCCGGATCGCGGGAACCTTGCCGCCGCCGTCGGCGGTCAGGCTGACGTTGGCGTCGAGCACGCCGAGCAGCGCGCTGAGATCACCCGAACGCCAGGCGACCGCGAAGGCCGAGACGACTTTCTCCTGCTCGTCGGCCGAGGCGGGGAAGCGTGGCGTGCCGTCCTCGACCCGCTTGCGGGCGCGGGAGGCGAGCTGCCGCACGGCGGCCGGGGTGCGGCCGACCACCTCGGCGACCTCCGGACCGGTCATCCCGAACACGTCCTGCAAGACGAACGCCGTGCGCTCAGCGGGTGACAGCGATTCGAGGACGACCAGCAGCGCCGTGGTCACCCGCTCGTCCTGGGTGATCCGGTCCGCCGGATCGTCCCAGCTGGTGACCTCGGGCTCCGGCAGCCACTCGCCGACATACTGCTCGCGGCGCGCCCGGGCCGACCCCAGCTGATCCAGCGCGAGCCGCCCGGTGACGGTGCTGAGCCAGGCGCGCAGGTTCTCGATCTGCCCCGCGGTGCCCGCCTCGTACTGGCGTTGCAACCGCAGCCACGCCTCCTGCACCACGTCGTCGGCATCGGTGAGACTGCCGAGCGTGCTGTAGGCGAGCCTGCGCAGATACGACCGGTGCTCCTCGAACCGCCGAGCCAGTTCGGCCTGGTCGAGAGGTTCCGGAGTAGAAGGCTGTTCCGAAGTCACTGCTGTTCGCCGTTCGATCGTTCCGCCCCGCCGGGGCGTGAGTCCAATGAGTGCGTCACCAGGTTGACGACGCAGAGAACCAGAGTGTGACACGCCGACCACTCCCAACCCGACACGCCCACCACCAGCGAGGTCCGCGTCACTAGTGCCCTCGGCAACCCATAAAACCCACCCAATCCGTCCGCCGGTCGGACCCGTCGTCGCGAGCGGGACACGGCAGAGGCATCGTTCGAGAGGGAGCATCGCCATGTCCCGTTGGGCAGGAGACCTGAGGCTCGGTTCGCCTCGTATGGATTGGCCCGGCGCATGTGGAGCGGTCCGTAACTCCGCCACGTCGGCGGCGCTGGGAAGCCGCCCGTTTCGCCTGCCGCACGCGAGTTTTCCCGTCGCGTTGCCCTCTCCCATGTCGGCGGTGACCGGATGCGGTGGAGGCATCGTTCTAGCGAGCGCACCACCATGTCCCGAGTGGATGGGCGAGACACGCTCGTCAGCCTGCCCGCGAGCGGGACATGTCGGCAGGATCGTTCGAGTGCGAGCTCCGTCAGGTCCCGTTGGGGTGTTCGCGTACGAGCCAGCGTGCCTTGGCGGCGAGTGGGACATGGTGGTGGCGTTGTGCGAGAGGGAGCGCCATCGTGTCCCGTTCGGTGGGCGGCATTGGGCGTTCGGGGTGCTGGACCGGAGTTGGCTCGTTGGTCAGTAGCGACTCTTGTTGCGAGCGGGACGGGGTGGTGGGGTTGTGCGGGAGGGAGCGCTGTCAGGTCCCGTTGGGTATCGGGGGTGGGGTGGGTGGGGGAGCGGATACGCTCGGTGGGTGCAGAAGGGGATGTCTACGGCGGCTGGGTTGGTGGTCGGGTTTGTGCTGGATCGGGTGTTGGGGGATCCGCGGCGGTGGCATCCGGTGGCTGGATTCGGTTCGGCGGCAAGTTCGCTCGAATCGGTGACGTATGCGGATCGGCGTAGTGCGGGGGTGCTGCACGAGGTGCTGTTGGTGGGCGGTGTGGTCGGGTTGGGGGTCGGGGTCCGCGGGTTGGGGTTGCCGGTGACTGCGTTGGCAACCTGGACGGTGCTCGGTGGTCGCAGTTTGGCGCGGGCCGGTAGCGAGATGGCGGATCGGCTCGAGGCCGGCGATATGGACGGCGCGCGGGCTCTGCTGCCTTCGCTGTGCGGGCGCGATCCCGAGGTCCTCGACGCCGACGGATTGGCCCGCGCCGCACTGGAATCCATCGCCGAGAACACCTCCGACGCCACGGTCGCCCCGCTGGTGTGGGGCGCCATCGCCGGCGTACCCGGCCTGCTCGGCTACCGCGCGATCAACACCCTCGATGCCATGATCGGCTACCGCAACGACCGCTACAACAATTTCGGCTGGGCCGCCGCCCGCACCGACGACCTCGCCAACCTCCTCCCCGCCCGCCTCACCGGCTTGCTCACCGTCGCCCTCGCCCCGGTCGTCGGCGGCCGCCGCGCCACCGCCCTGCACGCCTGGCGCCGCGACGCCGCAAAACACCCCAGCCCCAACGCCGGAGTAGTCGAAGCCTCCATGGCCGGCGCCCTCGGCGTCCGCCTCGGCGGCCGCACCCAATACCGCCACGGCACCGAACTCCGCCCCACCCTCGGCGACGGCCCCGCCCCCACTGTCGCCGATCTCCACCGCGCCGTACACATGTCAGAGTCTGTACAACTCGCCGCCCTCGCCATCGCCGCCCTCTGGGCCGCACTGCGCAGCTAGTTCTCCCACAGTCACGACCCTGGACCGCCAGCGGGGCCGCCCCCGATCGGTCGAAAAGATTCCGCGATCCGCGCCTTCGGCTACGGACATCCGCGCTTCCAAGTCGGGCCGGCAGTTGTACCGGTCGGTGGACGCGCTTCGGTTGCCACGGGGAACCCCATGATTGCCGCGATCGTCCGTGGTTGGTCTGCTAGAAGGCCGAGCGTGACGGTCGGGATAGACGCGTCCGAGGAGATCGCGGTCCGGCGTTGGCGTGATGGCGGATTCGATTGCCGTCGAAGGTGGTCGGGGCTCGAGGCGGCGGGTGATGCGAACCGTTGAGCGGCCGCAGGTTGTCGAACCGAGTCAGTCGCGCCCGCGGCCGTAGCGGTCGGCCAGGCGCGCTTCGGTTGTCGGCGGGGCGGCCGGAGTTGGTGTGGGGGATTCGGTGCCTGCGGGAGTGGGTGGGGTAGCGGCTACGGCTTCGGCGGGTTGGGTTGTGGGGCTTACCTTTTCCCGGCGGCGCTCGCGGAGTTCGGCGTAGAGGAAGTAGCCGAGACCGAGGGGGGCCATGATGCCGAAGGCGAGCCATTGGAGGCCGTAGGAGAGGTAGGGGCCTGCGTCGAGTTGGGGAAGGGGGGTGGGAGTGAAGACTCCGGGCTGGTTTTCGTCGAGCTGGAGGTAGCCGCCGCGTTCGCCGGTGGGGATGGGGGTGAGGGGTTGTTGCAGGAAGGCGGCTTCCTGGGTGGTGTCGATCGAGTAGACCTGCCGGTAGCCGTCTTGGACGGACGGGTCCTTGCCGGGCGTGATGCCTTCGGACATCCGGACTCTGGCCTCGAGCCGCTGCGGGCCGGCGGGCGGGTCGGGGATCGGCGGCGGGCGGGAGCCGTCTACTGCCGCGACGAGTCCACGGTCGATGAGCAGGACACGTCCGTCGTCCAACCGGAACGTGGTCAGCACGGAATAGCCGGGAGCGCCGTCGAGATGTCGCAGCCGGACCAGCACCGTGGAGTCCGGAACATAGGTGCCCGCAGCGGTGACCTTGCGCCATTCGGTGTGCGAGTCGTCGTCGGCCGAACTACCGAGCACGGTGGTGATGTCGATCGGCGCGGCCCCGACCGAGTCGGCGATCAGCTGGTTGCGATGCGAAGTAGTCGTGTTCTTGCCGAGCTGCCACGGCGCGAGCACTGTGAAGCACAGGTAAGCGAACACGGCGACCACCGCGGCGAGAATTACCCAACTCGGCCGTAGCAGAAAGGTCAGCTTGCGCATCAGCCGCGCCCGTCGGCCACGGGCTCGCCGAGCGCCTCGCGCACCCAATCGAGCAGGCCGGGCATCGCCGCTTCGATCTGATCCCGGGCCAGTTCGAAGTCGGCGATGTCGCCGTAATAGGGATCGGGCACGTCGGACCCGTCGGCGTCCGGGTCGAAACTGCGCAGCAACCTGCGCCGATCCGACGGCACACCGCGCCGCGCCAGCTCACGCTCGTGCCCGGTGTCCAGCGCGATCAACAGATCCGCGTCGCGATGATCGGCGCCGAGGGCTGCGGCGGCATGGCCGGTCGGATAGCCGTACTTGCGCAACGTCGCGTTCGTGCGCGAGTCCGCCTCGTCGCCGACGTGCCACGAACCGGTACCCGCGCTGCTCACCCGCACCCGATCGGCCAGTCCCGCGCGGTCGAGATGCGTGGCGAAGATCTTCTCCGCCATCGGCGAACGGCAGATGTTGCCGGTACAGACGAACGACACATGCAGCTCACCCACGACAGCCATTCTGGCCGGTCGACCTACGGGCCCGCCACGTAGGGTGTGATCTCGTGCCCGAGGACAGCGTCGATCCCGCGAAACTGCGCCACCACGGCGACGTGGACGCTCGCCCCGGCATGCTCGATTTCGCGGTGAACGTGCAGGGCAGCGCGCCGCCGGACTGGCTGCGGCAGCGACTCGCGGCCCGGCTCGACACCCTCGGCCGCTACCCGAGCACCGAGGAAGATCACACCGCCCGATGCGCAGTCGCGGCACGACACGGCCGCCGCCCGGACGAGGTTCTCCTGCTGGCCGGCGCCGCCGAAGGCTTCGCCATGCTGCCACGCCTCGCACCCCGCCTGGCTGCTGTGGTCCACCCGTCCTTCACCGAGCCGGAACTCGCACTGCGTGAGGCCGGCGTCGAGGTGAGCAGGGTGCTGCTCGAACCGCCGTACACCCTCGATCCGACCGCGGTCCCCGCCGAAGCCGACCTCGTCGTACTCGGCAATCCGACCAACCCCACCTCGGTCCTGCACCCGGCCGAGACCATCCACGCCCTGCGCGCACCAGGCCGGATCATCGTCGTGGACGAGGCGTTCGCCGACGCGATCCCCGGCGAACCCGAATCACTGGCCGGCTCCACAGCCCCCGACCTACTGGTCCTGCGCAGCCTCACCAAAACCTGGGCCCTCGCCGGACTCCGCTGCGGCTACTTCCTCGGCACCCCCGAACTCCTGACGCGCCTGAATCACGGCCGCCCGCACTGGCCCCTCGGCACCCTGCAACTCGAGGCGATCACCGCCACCGCCGAACCCGCTGCCATCGCGGAAGAACAACGACGCGCCCAGACCATCGCGACCGAACGCGACGCGATGATCGCTCGCCTCACCGAACTCGGCGTCCAGGTGCACACCCCGGCCGAGGCCCCATTCCTGCTCCTCCATGTCCCCGACGGAGAACTACTCCGAAAACACTTGGCAGACAAGGGCATCGCCGTCCGCCGCGCCGACACGTTCCCCGGTCTCGGCCCGAACCACCTGCGGGTGGCGGTGCGCGGTGCCACGGAAGTAGACCAACTGATAGCCGCAATTCGAACGGCGAATCTGCGGTGAGTATCTCAGCCGAAGACGGTGTCGCATGGCGCGCGGCCCGCCGCACCGATGCCGTGCCCGGCGTCCGATCGAACCATCCACCGATGCGCGGTGGCGTCGATGAGGTAGGTCCTCCGGTATCCACGATTCGGACGACAGACGAGCCTGCGTTAACCGAAGGCGCTCGTAACCTCGATGCACACGCTGCGGCGGGGCTCGACGCTTGCACGCGGCTCGATGGGCTGGGCAGCGGATGCGGTGCGAATTCTGGACACCGCGTTGTACTCGGGAAAATTGTTGCGGCAGTGTGTGACTGGAACTGAGGAGGGTGGACAATGACTACGCTGGCGGATCTCATCGAGGTGCTCGACGCGGCTTATCCGCCGAAGCTGGCCGAGTCGTGGGACTCGGTCGGGCTTGTCGCGGGTGATCCGGGGGACGAGGTCACCCGGGTGTTGTTCGCGGTCGACGTGACGGCCGGTGTGGTCGATGAGGCGATCGATTGGCGGGCACAGGCTTTGGTTGTGCACCACCCGCTGTTGCTGCGCGGCGTGGACACTGTTGCGGCGGATACGCCGAAAGGTGCACTGCTGCACCGGCTCATCCGTTCCGGTTGCGCACTGTTCTCCGCGCACACCAACGCGGACTCGGCCGACCCGGGCGTCTCGGACGCACTGGCAGCCGCCATCGGTCTCACCGTCATCGGTCCGATCGACGCGAAACCCGAAGCCTCCGTGGACAACTGGATCGTCCAAGTGCCGCGGTCACACACCGAAGAGGTGCTCGCTGCCCTGTTCGCCGCCGGCGCAGGTGGCAATGGCGACTACCGCGACTGCGCGCTCCGCGTCCCCGCAGTAGGTCAGTTCCGTCCTGTCGCACAAGCGAATCCATCCATCGGCACGATCGGCGAACTCCAGCACATCGACGAGGATCGCCTCGAAGTGATCGCCCCACCCGCCGCCCGCTCCGCCATCCTCGCCGCCCTGCGCGCCGCCCACCCCTACGAGGATCCGGCCTACCACATCACCGAACGTGCCCCGCTGCCCTCGCCCGTCGGCATCGGCCGTATCGGCACCCTGCCCGCCCCGGAGTCGTTGCGCGCCTTCACCGATCGAGTCGCCGCAGCCTTGCCGCCGACCGTGTGGGGCGTCCGCGCGGCAGGCGACCCGGACCGCTCCATCTACAAGGTCGCCGTCTGCGGCGGCGCAGGCGATTCCTACCTGAACGCGGTGACCCGCCACGGCGTTGACGCCTACGTGACTTCCGACCTCCGCCACCACCCGGTCGACGAACACCTCCGCAAAGGCGGCCCCGCCCTCATCGACGCCGCCCACTGGGCCACCGAATTCCCTTGGTGCGCACAGGCAGAAGGAGTTGTTAAAGCCGCCCTACCCACTCTGGAGACCCGCGTCTCGACGCAGCGCACCGATCCGTGGACAATCAGCGCTAGGGGCTGATCAGGCCTGATGCCGCTTGCCGCTGCCGGGCATCCCGCCCGGCGGCTGCTGACGCCCGTCGGACCGATGGTCTTTGAGTCCAGGTGCGCGTCCGCCGGCTGCTGACGTCTGATCAGGGCGATGGTCGATTGTTGCCGGGCATCGGGCCCGCCGGTTACAGACGCCTGATCAGACCAATCGCTGGTTGCTGTCGGACATCCCGCCCCAGCTGAGCCCGATCACGCCTAACAGTCGCGCGGCCGCTGCCGCCGGACATCTCGCCCACGGCAGCTGCGCCAATCAGCCCAGTTATCGCGCGGCTGCTGCCGGACATCCCCGACCGGCTTACCCGCCACGCGCCAGCGATCAGCTCAATAATTGCGCGGCTGCTGTCCCTGCCAAGACGGATCCACAGGTTGCTGTGCACCCTGCACGTTCTGTGCCTGCGCCTGCCCGAGCAGCTCGGTGACCTGCTGCTGCACCAGATTCGACTCGACCCCGCACCAGGTGCACTGCAACGAATGCTTGGTGCTCAACGGGATCAGCGGGATGAAGAACAGCGTGAACTTGGTGACCAACTTGTGCAGCGTGTGCGCGGCCGGATTGCCACAATTCCCGCACACCAGAGTGAGTACGGCCAACCGCGTGACGTACCGACGCCAACCCCAGATCAACATGCAAAACCCCCGAGAATTCGAATTGTGACGCAGCTGACCATACCGCGCTACGGCGTGTCGTGGCGTGTCTGCCCGATTGGTGTACGCGGAGCGTGGTTTCCGCGAGTCGACCGGCGTTCCGGGGGTACAACTACCGCATGAATTTCCCGGTGAACTTCGGCATCGTTCAGGTCGGATTGATCCTGATCCTTCTGGTCGGCGTCGCGCTGCTCGTGTCCGGACTGCTGCGGGCGCGCCGGGTCGGGATGCGGGCGCTGGTCGCGCGCGGCGGCAGCGGTCTGGTGCTGCTGCTGGTCGCGGTGCTGCTGCTGTGGCTGGCGACGCTGATGCAGACCTATCTCGGATTGACCGGTGAAATCAAGGCGGCGCATGTGGTGGCCAAGCAGGTGCCGGGCCAGGAACACCTGCTCGATGTCGACCTCACCCTTTACGGCGACGACCAGCACGACGACCAGCAGCTGAAGTACCAGGTCGAGGGCGACATGTGGGTGCTGCAGTCCGGCATCGTCGAGCTGGAGCCCTGGGTGAACGCGCTCGGCTTCCACTCCGGCTACAAGATCAGCCGGCTGTACGGCCAGCGTCTCGACGGTGTGTCACCCACCCAGCATCAGATCTTCCTCAACGACGGCGACCAGGACTTCTTCACCGACATGCGAGAGGGCCGCTGGTGGACCGAGCCGTTCGTGCGCTCCGCCTACGGCAACGCGGTGATCGCCGTCCCCGGTGAATACGACGTCTTCGTCTCCAGGGACGCGATCAAGACCCGCGCGCCCGCGTAACCGGGCTCGCGCGTAGCCGCGATATTGCCCGTGACCGCGGCCACGCCCGGGCAACCGAGTCGGCCGCACCGATTGGTGCGGCGTCGGTCAGCGGGGCCGGGTCGGCGGGGTACGGTTGAACACCGACCCATCCACAGCGTCCAGGAGTTTGTCCGCGTTGAATGTTGACCCACCGATCCAGGCCAAGCTGCTACAGCTCGCCGCTGTCGACGCCGAGCTGACGCGGATCGCGCACCGCCGCACCGTGCTGCCCGAACAGCAGGAGGTGGCCCGGCTGGAGGCCGAGCGCAACGCACACAAGGATGCCGCCGTCGCCGTCCAGATCATGCTGGACGACCTCGATCGCGACATCCGCAAGCTGGAAGGCGAGGTCGACGCCGTCCGTAAGCGCGAGGAGCGCGACAAGGGCATGCTGACCGCCGGATCGGTGAACGCCAAACAGCTTTCGGAGATCCAGCACGAACTCGGCAGCCTGGAGCGCCGGCGCTCGGTGCTCGAGGACGAGCTGCTCGAGGTGATGGAGCAGCGGGAAGCCTCGGCCGACGACTACCAGCACGCCGGCGCCCGGCTGGACAAGACCGAGCAGGAACTGGCCGACGCGCAGACCCAGCGCAACGAGGCCCTCGCCGATCTCGAGGTGGCGCAGGGTCGGTGCGACGCCGACCGGTCCAAGCTGATCGCACTGTTCCCGGCCGACCTGATGGCGATCTACGACCGCCAGAGCGCCCAGCACGGCGTCGGCGCGGCGCTGTTGCAAGCCCGCCGGTGCGGCGCGTGCCGGATCGAGCTGGATCGCGGCGAGATTGCCAGGATCGCGAAGACCGCCCCCGAGCTGGTCGTGCGGTGCCCGGAGTGCGGGGCGATCCTCGTGCGCACCAAGGAATCGGGGCTGTGATCGCCCGTGCGCGGCGGGCCCTGCGGTGACCGAACGCGAAGTGATCGTCGAGGCCGACGGTGGTTCGCGCGGCAATCCGGGACCGGCGGGCTACGGCTCGGTCGTCTTCGCCGCCGACCATGTGCGGGTGCTCGCGGAACGGCGCGAGTTCATCGGTATCGCGACCAACAACGTCGCCGAATACCGCGGCCTCATCGCCGGTTTGGAGGCGGCGGCCGAACTCGGCGCCGAGATCGTCACGGTGCGGATGGATTCCAAGCTGGTCGTCGAGCAGATGTCCGGCCGCTGGAAGGTCAAGCACGCGGCCATGATTCCGCTCGCCGACCGGGCCCGCCGGCTCGTCGCCGGGTTCGAACGGGTGAGTTTCACCTGGATTCCGCGCGCCGAGAACTCCCATGCCGACCGCCTCGCGAATGAGGCGATGGACGACGGCAACCTGGTCGACGAGGTGCGCACCGCGCGGGAGGCCGAAAAGCCCGAGCCCGCAGCGGATCCGGTCGTCTCGGCCGTCGCCGCGCAACCCGCGCCCGGCTGGACCGGAGCCACGGGTCGTCCGACCCGGCTGCTGCTCCTGCGCCACGGTCAGACCGAACTTTCGGTGCAGCGCCGTTATTCGGGCCGCGGCAACCCACCGCTGACCGAACTCGGTCGCGAGCAGGCCGCGCGCGCCGCGAAAATGCTTGCCGCCAAAGGCGATATCTCCGCAGTGCTGACCTCGCCGTTGAGCCGGGCCCGCGATACCGCCGAGGCCGCGGCCACCGCGCTGGGCGCGCCGCTCACCGTGATGGACGGCCTCATCGAGACCGACTTCGGCGATTGGGAGGGCCTCAGTTTCCTCGAGGCCGCCGAGCGCGATCCGGAACTGCACGGCCGCTGGCTCGGCGACCCGTCGCTGCCCGCCCCGGGCGGGGAGAGCTTCGACCAGGTCCGCGAGCGGGTCGACGCGGTCCGGCGCGACCTGGTCGGGCTGTATCCGGGCGCGAACCTGCTGGTGGTCAGCCATGTGACGCCGATCAAGACGCTGTTGCAGCTGGCGCTCGGGGTGGGGCCGTCGCTGCTGTACCGGTTGCATCTGGATCTGGCGTCGCTGTCGATCGCGGAGTTCTATCCCGACGGCGGCTCATCGGTGCGTCTGGTGAACGACACTTCGTACCTGTAGTCGCTGGGCGAATTGTCCGTTGTTCCAACATCTTCGGGCCTCGCCATGCGCTCGACCCGCCATGTTCACCTACCCGTCGCCGGAAGCTCGGCGACGGTCATCCTGCTGTGTCAGCATCTGCCGAGGATGAGGTGGTCGTGTCTCGCGAGCCCTGGCCGGCCTGGTGGTTTCCGCCAGGATTCGCGGTGCGGCGGTTGCGCGGCGTATAACAGTTGAGTCTCGTCGGCCGGGCAATTCGGCCGCAGCTGGGGTTGGGTGAGGGTGAAAGTCAGTTCGGGCGAACGTTTTTCAGAGCCGATCTGCCATCGTGTGGCTCGGGTCTCACTCGGGGATCGATCGTGGCACAGCGCACAGGTCTGTTGCGGACCCGCCTGCCGCATGTCAATGCTGAGTTAGCCAGTAGATAACCAGCGTCGATGAAATTCCTCTGCGCAGGCGAATTCGCTTGCTGATCCGGCGACCGCAGAGTGTGTCGGGGGCGGTTCCCTCCCCGGTCCGGGCGAGCAAGGCAGTCAGTGCCGTGCTCGCTTTTTCGAAAAGGAGAGAAGTGACAACAAGATTCAGGTCGATGGCGCTCGCGACGGCGGCCATCGCGTCCGTGGTCGTCGGGGCTTCGGGCACCGCGTCGGCGGCGCCGACCGCGGTGCTGGGCGGCAGCTCCGGCATCGCATTCGACAACAACTCCGTGTGCTCGTTGACCGCGATCGGGCACGACAGCGCGGGCAGGCTCGTCGGCATCACCGCGGGTCACTGCGCGCCCACCGGTGCCAGGGTGATCTCGGAGCAGACGCCCGAGGCCGGTGTGCTCGGCACGGTCGCCTTCTCCGACAACGCCGAGTCGCTGGATTACGCGGTCCTGCAACTCGATCCGGCGAAGATCACCCCGGTGCGCACCGTCGGCCCGACCACCATCGCCGGCGTCGGCGAGGCCCCGGGCCCCGGCGCCACCGTGTGCTCCAGCGGCCGCACCACCGGCACCGACTGTGGCGTCGTGTGGGGTCAGCTCGAGGGCACCAGCATCAACCAATACTGCTCGAAGCCGGGCGATTCCGGTGGTCCGGTGGTCGTCGGCGATCGGCTGGTCGGGATGAACCAGGGCCGGCTCACCGGTCTCGGCCCGGTCGGCTTCGACGTGCCGTGCACCACGGCCGCCAACCCGCTGCACTCGCCCGCGTTCTTCCAGCCGATCCTGGTGATTCTCGCCGCGATCAACGCGCAGGGCGGCGTCGGGGCCGGGTTCCAGCTCATCTAATCGGATCGGGGATTCGCCGCGGCCGCCAGCGCACGCAGGGCGGTCGCGGTGAATTCGTCCAGGGGGTAGAACAATTCGATCGCCAGCTCGGAGAGGGTGACGTCGGCGGGTGCGCCGAAGGTGGCCATCGTGCTGAACATCGACATCTCGCCCATCGGGGTGCGGATGCGGATCGGGACCTCGAACGGGCTCGGTTGCGCGGCTTCGGTTTTCGGTTCGCCCGGGAGATCGGGGAGCAGCGGATAGCGGCGAACCTCGTCGTAGAGCGCAGTCAGCTGCGGGTCGCCGCTCGCGCTGACCTGCCGGACCAGGCGCTCCAAGAACAACTCTCGGACCTGGCTCAGGTTCGCCAGTCTCGATGCCAGTCCTTCGGGATGGAGAACCAGGCGATACACATTCGGTTGCGGTAGCAGCAGATGCTCCGGGACGCCATGCATCAGCACGGCCATCGCCGCATTGCCGGTCACCACATTCCACAGCCGGTCGACGACCACCGCCGGGTACGGCTCGTGCGCGGTCAGCATCGTCTCCAGCGCGCTCCGCACCGAGGTCAGGTTCGCGTCGTCGAGACTGCTCTCCCGGTAGGCCGGTGCGTAGCCGGCGGCCAGCAGCAGCGTATTGCGTTCGCGCAGTGGCACTTCCAGCGTTTCGCACAGGCGCAGCACCATCGTGCGGCTCGGTTTGGCGCGGCCGGTCTCCATATACGACAGATGCCGGGCCGAGGTGTCCGCCAGCAGCGCCAGGTCGAGCTGGCTGAGCCTGCGGCGTTGCCGCCACTCGCGCAGCAGCAGGCCGGCCTGCGAACGGGTTTCCAGTCGAGGTTGTGCCACCTGAGCAGGCTAATCACCGGTTGGGTCGCGCGGTCATGACCTCGGAGGTTATTGAGACGCTCACCTCACGTCGGCAAGGTTGGGTTCCGGGAGCCGATCGGCCCTGCCGACTCGAGACCAGGAGCTGGATATGAGCACGACCCGCCAAGCCACCCAACCCGCGCTGAGCACCGATTTCCTGCGCACCACGCTGCGTGTCGACGGCTGGAGCACCGGCGCCTTCGGAGTCGTCCTGCTGGCCGGCGCGGTGGTCCTGCGTGACCCCCTCGGCCTGCCCACGGCCTGGTCGATCCCGTTCGGGGTCGCCATGCTCGGCGGGGCCCTCGCCCTGTTGCTCATCGCGGGTGCGCCGGAGATCCCGTTCCGTCAGGCGTGCGCGGTTGTCGCGGTGAACGCGCTGTCGGCGGTCGGGATGGTCGTGCTCACGCTGTCCGGACTGATCGACCTGACCGGTCTCGGCGTCGCGTTCATGTTCATCGGAGCGGCGGTGGTCGCGATCTTCGCCGCGGTCGAATTCAGCGGATTGCGTGCCGGACAGGCGGGTTGATCCTGCCCTCGCCAAAACCGTTTGCGCTGGCAGCGGCCCGGCAAGTAGAAAAATTGGGTGAACATCTCGACGATCGACCTCCGGCTGTTGACCGCCGACGAGTGGGAAGTGTTCCGGCGGGTCCGGTTGCGGGCGCTGGCCGACTCCCCGCAGTTCTTCGGGTCGACGCTGGCCGAGGCGCAGGCGCGCACCGAGGCGGATTGGCGGGCGGCGCTGGTCGATCGGGCGCAGTTCGTGGCCAGCGCCGACGGGGTCGAGCTCGGCACGGTTGCGGGTATGCCGGATTTCAAACATGATGGCGTGCACTTGATTTCGATGTGGGTTGCGCCGGAGGCGCGTGGCACCGGGGTTGCGGACATGCTCGTCCGCGCGGTTCTCGACTGGGCCGGCGCGGGCGGGCACAAGGTGGTGCGGCTGGAGTTCGCCGACGGGAACACCGTGGCCGAACGGCTTTATCTGCGGCACGGATTCGTGCGCACCGGGGTGAGCGGGTTCGTCCGGCCGGGCGAACCGCAGATCGAATACGAGATGGTGCGCAACCTGTAGCGCGTCGAGTTTGCTTGCGCGGCACCCGGGTATCCGCTCCCCGATCGGGAGGTAACGGGCATGCCGAAGCAGGCCGCGGCGCGGCGCGTGCACCGCTTGGTCGATTGGTCGAAGGGGCCGTCGGTGCTGCGCTGGCGCTCCTGGTGGGGCGTGCTGCGGCGGACCGTGACAGAGTTCCTGGACGACAACCTCATGGATTGGGCTGCGGCACTTACCTATTACAGCGTGCTGTCGATCTTCCCCGGCCTCATCGTGCTCACTGCGATTCTGGGGGCGCTCGGAACGTCTGCCACCCAGTCGCTGGTCGACACCATCCGGGAGATCGGACCCGGCAGTGGCACAGCGTTTCTCGTCGACGCGATCAACCAACTGCACGATTCGCCGCAACTGTCCGGTCCGTTCGCGATCATCGGCCTCGGCACCGCGTTGTGGACCGCCTCGGGTTACATCGGCGCATTCATGCGGGCCGCCAACGCTATCTACGACATCGAAGAGGGACGGCCGATCTGGAAGACGGTCCCGGTGCGCGTCGGCCTGACCGCGACGATGGTGGTGCTACTTGCGTTGTGCGCCATCGGTGTTGTGGCCACGGGTTCGATCGCCGAACGGCTCGGCCGGTGGATCGGTGTCGGGTCGGCCGGAGTGATGGTGTGGGACATCGCGAAATGGCCGGTGCTCGCGGTGCTGGTCAGTTTGGCGTTCGCGCTGCTGTATTGGGCCGCGCCCAACGCGCAGCAACCCGGCTTCCGCTGGATGAGTCCCGGCAGCGTGCTCGCCGTGCTGCTGTGGATCGCCGCGTCCGCCGGATTCGCCGTCTACGTCGCCAATTTCGGCTCCTACAACAAGGTTTACGGATCCCTCGGCGGCGTCGCCGTCTTCCTGGTGTGGCTGTGGCTCTCCAACGTCGCCGTCCTGCTCGGCGCCGAATTCGACGCCGAACTCGCCCGCGGCCGGCGCATCGAGCAAGGTTGGCCGGCCGACGAGGAACCGTTCCTGCCGCCCCGCGACACCCGCTCGATGTCCGATGAGGAAGCCGAAAAGCACAGCGGCGCTGAAGACGTCGTGCCATCGGTGGACGACTCCACAGCAGACAGGAGGAAATGATGAGTCACACAGACCGTCCCGAGCGCGACAGATTCAACGAGGTAGCCGACGCCGCCCGGGAGAGGGCGGCCGAGGCCGAACATCGCGCGGAGGAGAAGACCGCGGAAATGCGCCGGATCGCTGAGGAGAAGGCGGTCGAGGTCGTGCACCGGGCCGAAGCGAAAGCCGCGGAAGAATCGCGCAACCCGGCAGCGGGGAACACCGAGGCGCAGCACGCGGACGACGAAAAGGCCACAGCTGCAAGGGAAAAAGCCGCCGAATCTATCCGACAAGCCGTCGAACGAACCGACGAGGCGACAGCGAATGCCCGCGCCGCCACCGAACGCCTCGGTGCGGTCACACCCGAACCCGTTGCGGGACAACAGCGCTCACTACTCGCTGCAGCACGCCGCCAACCAGCACCCACTGCCGCGCTCGCCGCGCTGGGCGTGCTCGTACTCTGGCGACTGCTGCGTCGCCGCTGACGACGTGCCAGCTGATGGTCTCGGGTTATTCCGGGGACGCTCCGGCGGTGGGCGGTTCGCCCTGTGGTGGTTGCTGCAACGCCGCTGACAACCGTCAGCTGACGGCCGCACGCAGTTTCTGCGGACGTATCAGGCACGGGCCAAAGGTCGTTGACCTGACTTGACGCACCGAACGTCCTCCTGACGAATGCTGCAACATCAATCAAGAGGACGGTTCGTGCATCAAATGCGGCTTGGACCCGGGCGCTACCTGCCTGCGGCGAGCTGACGGTTGAACCATGTGGTGAGCTCGGCGTCTGCTGCGCGGGCCTGAGGTGACTGTGGTGCGGGTTCGAGGCCGGGCTCGTCGGCGAGGGGGTGTGCCAGTCCGGGGATGGTCAGCAGTTCGGCACCGTCGCCTACGGCGGTGACGAGGTCGGCCGCGTCGGTGCGCAGTGCGGGGTGATCCAGTTCGCCGCTGATGACCAGCAAGGGTGCGCGGCCGGTTATCGCGCCGGCCTTGGCGACGAAGTCCAGGTTGTCGACTGCCTGCTCGGACTCGGCGTCGTACGGGTACGGGCCGGGGAACATGTCGACGACCGAGCGCATGCGGACGGCGGCGTTCAGGATGGCGGCGGCGAAGATCGGGGTGTCGGTCTCGGCGAGGACGCGCAGGGCCACCGCGCCGCCGAGTGAGGCGCCGAGTATGCCGATCGGGCCGTCGGCTACCGGCAACTGTTCACGAACAGATGCCAGGGCGGCCGGGAATTCCTCGGTCGCCTGCCGGACGAACGGGGCCAAGTACAGCATCAGCGGGTCCTTGGTGAACAGCTCCACAATGGCGTCCGTGGAACCGTTGACCATGCGCGCCCCGCACATCGGCATGCCGAGATGCACCCGCCACGCGGGCACATCGTGCATCGGCAGCGCGGCGGCGAACGCGGCGTCCGTGCGCGGCGCGTCCAGCATGTGCCAGGTGACGATCAACGGCGCGGGTCCGTCGCCCGCCGGTGGCAGTGCGGTGAACGGAACGCCGGCTGCGGTGCCTGTGATCGGTGACTGCATGCGCTAACCGTAGGTGTGCGACGACGTTCCGGGAATCTGTTGCGCTATCAGCGAAATCATCGCTGTTCGGCTGGCGGATTCCGGTGCGCGTCAGCCCGCCGCGACGCAGCGCAGATCTGGTGCGGGCGGGGTCAGATCGGCCAGATACCGCAGCACCGGTTCGTCGACACAGGCAACACCCTGGCCGACCACCCCGTGCTGCACGCCCTCGTAGGTGATCAGCGAGGCGTGCAGGTCGCGGGCCAGGTTCATCCCGCCCTGATGCGGCGTGGCGGGATCGCCGGTGGTGGACACGACGACCACCGGCGGCAAACCGGGCACGTTGAGCGTGTGCGGTTGGGACACGGTGGGCAGCGGCCAGAAGGCGCACACGTCCAGCGGCGCCTGACCGGTCGCCCGGCCGTCGTCGAATGCCGGTGCGGCAGCACGGGTTCGGCGGTCGAGATCGGCCGCGGCTGCTCGATCGGTCACCCGGGTCTCTTCACCGCAGAGCACGGCGGTCTGCACATCCCGTTCGACCACCTCGGGTGAGGCGATGATGTCGGCGATGCTCAGCAGGGTGTCGCCGTGCCCCTGGGTCAGTTCGGTGAGGCCCTGGGTGATGCCCGGCCAGAGGAGCGGACTGTACAGCGAATTGATGATCGCGCTCAGCGCGTCGTTGTAGCCGAGTCCGCGTTGGTCGGCGGTGGTGGCGGGGTGATCGATCAGCGGATCGATCAGCGCCCGGAACGCGGTCCGCGCCTGCGCGGGATCGGCGCCGAGCGGACAGCCCGGCGCGGCAGCACAACTGGCGGCGTACGCCTCGAAGGCGTGTTGGAATCCGGTCGACATGCCGATCGGGTCGATCATGTTGGCCGCCGGGTCGACGCCGCCGTCGAGCACCATCGCGCGAATGCGATCCGGGAACAGTTCGGCGATGGTCGAGCCGAGTCGCGTGCCGTAGGACCCGCCGAGGTAGTTCAACTTCTGGTCCCCGAGTGCCGCCCGGATGACATCGAAATCCCTTGCGACATCGGCGGTTCCGACATGGCCGAGCACTTCGAGGCCGGTGCGGTCGACACATTTGGCGACGTAGTCGCGGTTTTCCTGTTCGGTCTGTGCGATGCCGGCGGGGGACATGTCGATGTCGAGGTCGTTGCGTTCGGCCTGGAACTCCTGCTTCGTCAAGCAGGTCACCTTCGGTGTGGACGCGCCCAGTCCGCGTACATCGATGCCGACCAGGTCGAAGCGTTGCGCGATCGGCGTTTTCGCCAAGTAGGCGGCGAACGCCAGACCCGGGGATCCCGGGCCGCCGGGATTCGTGAGCAGCGAGCCGACCCGGTCACCACCGGCCGGACGTCGTGAGATGGCGATCTGTGCGGTAGCGCCATCGGGCTTGGCGTAGTCCAACGGCACTTGCACCCGGGTGCACTGGAACCCCGCCTCGGCGATCTCGCCGCCACCCGGAAGGTCCGCGCACGAACTCCACTGCAAAGACTGCCGATAGAACTTGTCCAGCCCGGCATCCGGCTTGTCGTCTGATCCCGCGCAAGCCGTGCCGACCAGCACCACCGATGTGACGGCGGCGATCCGCAGCACACCGACAACCCACGCCAATTGCTCGCGCATACCCACCCCCATCACGAACGCTATCGACTTATATCCTGCCGCAGCCCGGCTGCACGGTCTACTGAGCCGGGGTTCGGGAGAGCGCGTTGTCCAGCTTGGCCAGGAACCGTGGGAAGTGGGGGTCGGAGTCGGGGAGGGCGAATTTGTCTATGTCCCACCAGTGTTCGGTGCTGAATTCGCGGGAGTCGAGGGTGTAGGGGTGGGTTCGGGCCCCTCGGATGAGGTACCAGAGGCTGACGTCTTCGTGGCTGTCGGTGCCGTTGGTGGTGGTGACGGTGAGGAAGAAGGGGTCGGGGCCGGTGACGGTGAAATCGGGATGGATGCCGATTTCCTCGGTCGCCTCGCGACGAGCCGCTTCGAGCGGGTGTTCGCCGGGGTCGACGTGGCCGCCCGTCGGTAGCCACAGTCCGGCGAGGCGGTGGTGCCCGAGGAGTACTGCCCGGGCGTCCGGGTCCACGAGCACGACATAGGAAACCAGATGGCGTGGCGGCGTTGCCGGTTTGACGCGGCGGTACACGTCATCGGTGGATGCCAGCCAGGCCAGGGTCTCGTCGAGGTGGTCCTGTTCGAGGGCGTCGAAGGGGTCGATGCCACTCACGATCTCGGCGACGACGGCAGTCGCGGGGTTCATAGCAGGGGACTGTAGCGGTGGGTGCCGACAAGTATTTCTCGCGCGCACCGCCCGTGCCGACGCGCACGAAATCGCTGGCCATATCGGCGGCTGCTGAGAAATCGTCCGCTGTCCGCTGTCCGCGCCCATGTCCGTGGACTCGACCTGGACTACGGTGGCAGTCCTCAGTCGAGGACGACCGCGCGAAGCCGGGTCGTATACATCCCCGCACGATCGAGAGCATCGACGGCGGCATCGAGTTCGATCGTGGCCTCCTCGAACACTTCTCGGGCGCCGGCCACACAATAGGCAGGCGTGGTGAGAGCCCCGATACCTTCGGTGTCGATGAGCAGCCCCGAAGTCTGAAGCGCCCCGTATCCCTCCGCCAGTTCACTCACCCCACGCCGCAGTTCGCGCAGTTGATCGAGCAGATGGGCTCGCCGAGCTTCCAGGATCAGTGGATCGATCATCGCGGCTCCTAGATTCCGGAGGTGTCCTCGACAATCTACGTCCGCCGACATCACCTTGCCGCACACCCACTCTGGAGCGGCACATGGCCGTGGGTCTGCTGCCGGAGTGAGACCCGCACACCCTCTGCGTAAACCGCACATCCTTCGAACAGGGTGTGCGGCTTACGCAAAGGGTGTGCGGCTCAGGCGGTGACGAGCTGGTGATCAGGTTGCAGGCGGAGGAAGGTGATGCCGTAGGTGACGATCCAGACCACCCACAACAGCCAGC
Organism: Nocardia colli; assembly: GCF_008704205.1. Taxonomy (GTDB): domain Bacteria; phylum Actinomycetota; class Actinomycetes; order Mycobacteriales; family Mycobacteriaceae; genus Nocardia; species Nocardia colli. Next base: position 59,528 of record NZ_VXLC01000047.1, read on the forward strand.
TGACCAGGCTGATCGAGGCGAGTGGGTTCGCGTGGTCGATGATCATTGGAGTGATGGTGGCGGCGATGAATTGGCCTGCGGCCGCGACCAACCCGAGGCTGGCGTGCCAGCGACGGATGAGGCCGGTACGGATGCCGCCGAGGGACAGTCCCACCAGGGCCACGGTGAGAAAAGTGCCGTTGAGCGAGAACAGGGCGTTGTGGAAGGCCCAGAGTCCGGCGGTGCCCGCGGGCGTGTGGTCGGATGTGGCGGTGAGGGCCAGGCGGACAGCGCCGACCCCGACGAAGGTGGCAGTTTGCAAGAGCAGGCCGGCGAATCCGACCAGTGACCAGGCCGAGCCTTCGGTGCGCTCGCGCGGCCAGATCACGGCGACCGCGGCGGCGCCGAACACGAGCGCACAGATCCAGGCGACCGGCATGAATGCGGAGGCGAATCCGGCGGGACCGGAGTTCGCGGTGAAGAAGGCGTCGGCCTCCTCGACGTCGGCGCCGACCGCGGGCATGCCCGCCGGTGCCAGGATCAGATTCGCGCCGACGATGGCGACCGCGAAACCGAGGGCGGCAAGACCGCCGATACGGGGGAACGACCAGGCGATTACCCGCTCTGTCTTATCTGTCATATATTGAATATAAGTAGCGAAAACCGAAAGGGGAACCCCTGTGACCGAGGAACCGGCCCGTCGCCGCTACGACTCGCTGCGCCGCACCGCTCAGGCGCAGCAGACCAGCGCCGACATCGCCCGCGCCGCGCGTACCTTGTTCGTCGCGAAAGGGTGGGCCGCGACCACCGTGCGCGACGTGGCCCGCGAAGCCGGCGTCTCCGTCCCGACTATTTACGCGGCCTACGGCAACAAGAACGGACTGACCTGGGCGCTGGCCGACTCCGCCGACTTGTCCGCCGACGTCTCCCAGCTACTTGCCGAACTCGAAACCGCCCCCGAGCCACCCCGGCAACTCGCCGCGATGATCGCCTACGACCGCCGCCTGTTCGAACGCGCCGGCGAGGTGATCGTCCTGCTGCGCGAGGCCGGCCGCACGGAACCCGAACTGGCACAGGCCTACCGCGACGCGCGAAACCGCGCCGACGACGCCCACCGCCAGGTGCTCGAGGCCTGGCCGCCCCACACCTTCCGCCCCGGCGTCGACCTGGAATCCGCCCTCGACATCTACGCCGCCCTCTGCAACATCGACGTGTACACCGAACTCACCGTCGAACGCGGCTGGTCCCCGGATCGCGTCGAAAAGTGGTGGAGGAGTGCAGTCACTCGCGAACTCCTCGCCGAATCACGGTGAGCGGATGGCCCTTTCGCCGACTACCGGCCGAGACCCGCACTCTCGCAGGGCAGTCGCGTCACCTACCGGAGGTCAATGACGTTCGACCTGGGTGGGCGGAACATCTACGGGCGCAGGATGGAGACCAGGAATTCGGTTTGGTCCCAGACGGCTTTTTCGAAGACGTCGTCGAAGTAGATGTCGAAATGGCCTGCTTGGTAACGCTTTACGACGGCGTGCTTGGTGCGTTCGGCGGCGCGTAGGGCGGACTTGATGGGGGTGATGGAGTCGTTGTCGCATAGTGCGTAGAGGACGGGCATTTTGAGGGACTTGGCTCGTTTGCCGGGGGAGTCGAACAGGGCCGAGAAGGCAATGCGGGCAGCCACCTTCGGCTTGTAGTGCTCGCTTTCCTCGGCCAGCCTGCCGTTGCCTTCGGGCACGTCGGCGGCGCTCATCAGGGCGGCGGAGCGCTTGCGTCCGGCCAGCCGGATGCCGACGTGCTTGCGCCGCAGCGGGCCGATGAGCAGGTCGGTGGCGGCGATGGCGGTCACCTTGGTCATGCTGATCGGCCCCTTGGCCATCGCGCAGGACCAGCCGCTGGTGAACGGCACCTGCGCGACCACCGCGGCCAGGTAGTCGTCGTGCGGGGCGACGGCGAGCACGTGCCCGCCGCTGAACGAGGTGCCCCACAACGCGATCCGGGTCGCGTCGATGCCGCGGATGGTGCGCGCGTAGGCGATGGCGGACTGCCAGTCCTCGCGCTGGCGCCCGATCCGGATCACCTGCCGCGGCTCACCCTGGCTCGCGCCGAAATGCCGGTAGTCGAACACCAGGACCGCCATGCCGGCGGCGGCGAAGCGCCGTGCGTACCGGTCGAGCCCCATCTCCCGATTCGCCCCTAGGCCGTGCCCCAGGATGACGAGCGGGCGGGGCTTGGGCGCACCATCCGGACGGTAGAGCCAGGCGGCGCACTGCTCGCTTCCGGAGGGGAAGCCGACCTCGACACGTTCCATGGATCCCAACCGTACTGTGTTGACGGGGGTCGCACCCTGGTGGCGTGGATGGTGACCAGTACTCTGGTACGGCGGACGAGTTGGCCGGGCGACCGCGGCATCGGGAACGGGCACATGTGTGCCGCTGCCCGGCGCCGAGGAAAGTCCGGACTCCACAGAGCAGGGCGGTTGCTAACGGCAACCCGGGGCAACCCGCGGGACAGTGCCACAGAGAACAGACCGCCCACGACCCTCGGGTCGTGTGGTGAGGGTGAAACGGTGCGGTAAGAGCGCACCAGCGCCCCGGGTGACCGGGGCGGCTAGGTAAACCCCGCCCGGAGCAAGGTCAAAGGTCGCACCGTTCGCGGTGCGGCTGCGCAGGTGTTCGAGGGCTGCTCGCCCGAGCCTGCGGGTGGACCGCTCGAGGCACCCGGCAACGGTGTGTCCAGATGGATGGTCGCCCCCCGGTGCGAACCGGGGACAGGATCCGGCTTACAGGCCAACTCGTCCGCCCGCCGGGGCTCTCCCGGCGAACTCCGGGTTAACGGCTGAGATCCACTCTGTGGCCAAATGATTGGGACAACCGGGACGCATCGGATACCAGTACATTGTCGGTCGAGGTTTTGTGCGGTGTGCCCGATTCGGGGCTGCCGCGGGATCGACTGCTAGGAGATCGTCATCAACGTTCACACCATGCTGCGTCGCGCGGGGGTCCTCGCGGCGGCGGCTGCTCTGGCCACCGTTGCCTGCGCCGGGATGGCCGGCGCGGAGCCGACCCCCACCACCCCGCCGAAGCCCCCGACGACCAACGTCGACATCACCGGCGCCGAATTGAGCGGCGGTGGCGTGGAGGTGTCGGTGGCCTACAAGTGCGAGGCGCCCGGCAAGACGGTGACATTGCAGGTGTTCGTCCGGAGCACGGGAGAGGGCGCGCAGCAGACGATCGGTGCGACGACCAAGGCGACGTGCAACACCGAACGCCAGACCGTGTCCGTCACCGCCGGCAAGATCCCGGATGCCGAGCCGTTCACTCCCGCGGCGGGCGAAACCGTCAGGGTGTTCAGCACTTTGGTGTCGGGCGACAATCAGCAGAGCTTGGAGAGTGGCACCGCGGTCAAGCGGCTGACGCTGAAATAATGGCAGTCTGATCTTCTGCCGCAACCGGTTCCGCGGTGCCATCATGGAGGTAGCCGCGGGGCCGGAGCGCCCAGGCGCCCGCCTCTGCTGCACCCGGGCGCGCTTGGGGGCCAGGCATGGACCTACTCGCCGTTATCGGCAGCATAGTGGGGGTGGGCGCGATCGTCGGCGGTGTGCTGACCGCCGCCAGCGCGCGGGTGGTCGCGCAGTACGAGAAGGGGTTGATCTTCCGGTTCGGCCGGGTGGTCTCCACCCGGGAACCGGGGCTGCGCCTGCTGATTCCGTTCGTCGACCGGATGCGCAAAGTGTCGACGCAGATCGTCACCATGCCGGTGCCCGCGCAGGAGGGCATCACCCGAGACAACGTGACGGTGCGGGTGGACGCCGTCGTCTACTTCCGGGTGTTCGACCCGGTGCTCGCGGTGGTGGAGGTGCAGAACTACCTGTTCGCCGTCGGGCAGGTGGCGCAGACATCGCTGCGGTCGATCATCGGCAAGAGCGACCTCGATAGCTTGCTGTCCAACCGCGAGGAGCTGAACAAGGGCCTGGAGTTGATGATCGACAGCCCGGCGCTCGGCTGGGGCGTGCACATCGATCGGGTGGAGATCAAGGATGTGGCACTGCCGGATTCGCTGAAACGCTCGATGTCGCGTCAGGCCGAGGCGGAACGCGAACGCCGGGCCAGGGTGATCTCCGCCGAGGGTGAGTTGCAGGCCTCGAAGATGCTGGCGCAGGCGGGTGCGCAGATGTCGGAATCGCCGGCCGCGTTGCAGCTGCGGCTGCTGGAAACCGTGGTTCAGGTTGCGGCGGAAAAGAATTCGACGCTGGTGCTGCCGTTCCCGGTGGAGCTGCTGCGTTTCCTCGAACGCGCGACACCGTCGGCTGCGACCAATTCGCCACCGCCGCAACAGCAGTCGGTGCCAGCCGAGTCCGCCGCGGTCGCCGCACCCGCGGAACCCGCGGCGGTCGCCGCATCCGACAAGCCCGCAGGGATCACCGCACCCGCCGAGCCCGCAGCGATCCCTGCGAGCCCGGAGCAGCGCCGACTCGATTCGCCGGACGAATCGCCGGCGACGACGGAAAACGGCACACGCGCGTAACTCGACCGGCGTATACCGATACGGGTACCGCCGACACCGTTTTCGGCGCCGTACGACCCGCACCGGCAGTTCAACGTTAGGACCGGACCGATGTCCGTGCTCATTCCCGTCATCGCCATCATCAGCATGATCACCATCGGCTACGTGCTGAAATATCTGCCCGACTACCTGCCGTGGCTGAAAGAGCGCTGACTCAGCACATCATCTTGGCCATCTGGTAGATGGCCCGCGCCTCCTCGGTAGTGGCTTCGACCTTGCCGGAGGACCGCTTGACGATGCTCTTGACGACGTCGTCCTCGGACTTGTTCGCCTTGATCTCCTTGCAGGTGTCGCTGAGGATGGTGGCGATCTTCGGATCGTCCTTGCCGTCGGCGAGTTTCGGGAACGCGCCGCGGAAGCTGACGACGAACGCGCCCGCCTTCACGTTGTCGACAACTTGCGCGTCGCCGTTGGACGCCGCCGCGGGAGCCGAGGAGGAGGGGGAGGCACTGCTTGCCTTGTCGTCCCCGCAACCGGTGAGCAGCAGGGCGGCGAGGGTGGCGCTGGCCGCGATAGCGGCGGTAGTTCTGATCACGGAGCGGGATGCTAGCGGTCCGGGACGAAAGTCGCCTCCCGTCCGGTGAACGGGAGGCGACGTCTTGTGGCAGAAGACTTGTGGGTCAGACCGGTGCGATGACGAAGACCTGGGCCCAATACGCTGCCTGGTCTGCTCCGATGAGCGGCAACAGGTAGTCGTACAGAATCGATGACATAGCCGTGGAACTCCCAATTGTCGACGTACAGGACGTTTCGAAAAGTGCGGTCGAAGTGTGAGACCCGCTACGGCGGCCCACGTTAGCAGCCACGTCGCGGCCATGTCGGGGCGGTGAACTCGCCGGGCGTATCTGCCGGTAACTAGCCGGACCGTGATCGACGTCATAAAGTAGTGCGCGTTGGCACGGCCCGTTGCGTGGCCGCAACGAGCCCTTCACACTTCGAATGCGGGAAAGCAGGTCTCAACTCTATGCGGATTGTTCGCTCACTGGTCGCCGGCGCGTTGATCGCCGGGGCTGCTTCGGTTTTCGCCATGATGGGCGCTGGCTCCGCCAGTGCCGTAGCGGTGACGCCGCTGCCGGGTGGGGTGCAGGTCGACCTCAGCCCGGCTGACACGGTCTGGGTCGCCCAGAACCGTTTCGGTCAGACCCTCGGTGGTCTGCCTCATCCTTCGGCGGCTTCGTTCGGTGAGGCGTTGGACGCGGCGGCCGCGGTGTCGGCCGCGGTTCCGGGCGGACATGTCACCTTTACCGTGTACGGCCCGTTGGATTCGTTGAACGGCACCATGCTGGCGCTGCAGTAGGTCTGGCACCCTCAGCGTGGAATTGCATCAGCGGATCGTCTCGGCGCCGGTTGATTTCGGCGCCATCCGTTCCGAATTCGGTCTGGCCTCGGCGTATCCCGCCGAGGCCACCGCGGAAGCCCGCGACGCGTCCGACGCGTTCGCGGGCGACCGGGCCGATCGAACCGACATCCCGTTCGTGACGATCGACCCGCCCGGGGCCATGGATCTGGACCAGGCCCTGCATCTCGAACGCACCGGCAGCGGCTTTCTGCTGCACTACGCCATCGCCGATGTCGGTGCGGTGATCGATCCGCACGGCGCGCTCGCCAAGGAGTCGAGCGCCAGGGGGCAAACCTTCTACCTACCCGACGGCACCGTGCCGCTGCACCCGCCGGTGCTGTCGGAAGGCACCGCGAGCCTGCTGCCCGAGCAGACCAGGCCGGTCGCGCTGTGGACCATCGAGCTCGACGAAAAGGCTGAACCGCAACGGTTTTCGGTCGAGCGGGCGCTGGTGCGTTCGGAGGCCCGGCTCGACTACGCGGGCGTGCAAGCCGATGCCGACGCCGGGCGACTGCACCCTTCGATCGCGGCCCTGCCGGAATTCGGCACGCGGCGCATCGAAGCCGGGTTGCTGCGCGGCGCGATCGGGCTGCGGCTGCCCGCGCAGAGCATTGTTCGCGACGATCAGTCGGACGGACATTGGCGGCTGATCGTCGAACCGCGTACCGCCGCGGATGATTGGAACGAGCAGGTTTCACTGCTGACCGGGATGTGCGCGGCGCGAATCATGATCGACGGGGGAGCGCCGGCATTATTGCGCACCATGCCGCCGCCCGCCGAGTCGGCGATAGCGTCCATGCATCGCACGGCGGCCGCGTTGGGGGTCGAATGGCCTGAGGGGCTGTCGGTCGGGCAGATGCTGGCGGGGCTGGACCCGAATACCCCTGCCGCGCTTGTGCTCATGTCGGAGGCGACCAGCCTGCTGCGCGGGGCCTCCTACACCGTGGTGAACGGGGACACCCAGGTCGCGACGCCGGAAAGCCTGCAGCACAGCGCGATCCGGGCACCATACGCCCACGTCACCGCACCGTTACGGCGGCTGACCGACCGATTCAGCACCGAGATCTGTTTGGCCCGTTGCGCGGGAACCGAAGTGCCGCAATGGGTTCAGGACGGCCTGATCGAAACGGCCGACAGCATGCGCCGCAGCGACTCGATAGCAAACAAGGTCGAACGTTCCTGCATCGACCTCACCGAATCCACATTGCTCGCCGAGCGAGCCGGCACCGAGTTCGACGCGGTGGTCGTCCGCGAAGCCAACGGCAACCGAGCCGCGGAGATCTTCATCGCCGACCCACCGGTCCTGGGCCCCTGCGTAGGCGAACCGCCGGAAGGCGCAGCAGTCCGAGTCCGCCTGGTCTCCGCCGACCCCACCACCCGCAAGATCAGCTTCGCCTACCCCGCCGCACCCGACCTCGCCCCACCGACCACTCAACCCCACGCGTCCTGACTCACCTACCGCTGAGCATCGGCCGCCCCCGCCGTCCGACGGCCACGCCCATCAGCGGCCGCGCCGGAACCGAGTTCGTTGACCACGCAGCCGCACACCTCCTGATTTCCCGCACACGGAATCGCATGCCATTCCGTGTGCGGGAAATCAGCAGGTGTGCGGCTGCGGATTCTGTGGCGGGTGCACGCGGGCGACGGAGAACGGCAGCGTTCCCTGGGGCGAACCTATTCGGCCGGTGCGCCTGAAGCGGTGCACCCCCCGACCCGCCGGATGCACGCAGCCGCACCACTTCTGATTTCCCGCACCGAAATTTGCATGCGAATTTCGGTGCGGGAAATCAAGAGTGGTGCGGCTGCGGGCTACTCGCCGGACAGCGCCGCCGCGGTGTCGGGGTAGCGGAGCGGTGTCTTCGGCGCCGGGGTCAAGTTTGTTGAGCGCGCAGCCGCACACCTCCTGATTTCCCGCACATGGAATCGCATGCCATTCCGTGTGCGGGAAATCAGCAGGTGTGCGGCTGTGGCGGGTGCATGTGGCCGACGGAGAACGCCAGCGCTCCCAGAGGGTGAACCCATGCGGGCGGTGCGCCTGAACAGGTGCACCCCCCGGCCCGCCGGATGCACGCAGCCGCACTACTTCTGATTTCCCGCACCGAGAATCGCATGCGAATTTCGGTGCGGGAAATCAAGAGTGGTGCGGCTACTCGCCGGATAGGGCGGCGGCTGCGTCGGGGTAGCGGGTG
>NZ_VXLC01000048.1 GCF_008704205.1 Nocardia colli
ACTCGCCGGATAGGGCGGCGGCTGCGTCGGGGTAGCGGGTGAGGGCTTGGCGGGCGGCGGTGTCTTCGGCGCCGGCCAGGATTCGGTAGAGGGCGGTTTCTTCGCCTGCGGCGCCGGCGTCTGCGGCGATGCCGTAGATGGCGTGCTGGGATTCGACGGCGTCGCGGTGGTCGCCGAGCACGGTTTGTAGTCGTTTGGCGCGGCTGCCGAGGTCGCCGGCGTCGGTGCCGAGGACGGGTTCGGCGGCCTCGCACGAGTACCGTAATCGCTTGGCGCTCTTGCGGATATCGTGCAGCAGCTCGACTCGTTCGGCCGGCGTGACGGTGGTTTCCCGCTCGATCAGATCGAGGACGCGCTCGCGGTCGCGTTCCAGGATGACGCCGAAGAACTCCGCGGCGGGCACCTTGGCGCGCGAGGAACGCAGCGGCGGTTCGGTACGCCACTGGGCGAGTTCATCCCGCAACTCGCGATAACGCACACTGTCCAACGCGAGCAGCACATCCGCGTGCGCCGCGGCGTATTTGTCGTTCTCCGCGGTGACCAACCGCGCGGTCACCAATTCGAGGTCGGCGGCCGAATGCTCGCTCTGCTGACCATGTTTCGTCAGCAACGTCTCGAAGCGTTCCGCCCGCACCTCGGCGTCCCGGGCAACGCCGAGCACACCGGCCAGCCACTTGAGCTCGTCGCCCATCGTTCTGGCCGGTGTCCGTTCGAACAGCCCGCGGTAGGAGCGCAGCACGCTGCGCAATCTGCGGGTGGCCACGCGCATCTGATGGACCGAATCCGGTTCGTCCGCGCGGACCTCGGGTTCAGCGGCCAGCAGCCGGTCCACGTTGTCGCTGAGTGCCGCAACGATGGCCTTGCCTGCGGTGGCCGTCATGGTTACCCCGCCTTCGCGAATCTATCGGTGGCTTCTATCAAATGATGCGTGATGCCGGGCTCGAAGGAGGCATGTCCGGCGTCTTCGACGATGTGCAGCTCCGAAGCGGGCAACGCCTTGTGCAGATCCCAGGCGCTCACCGTGGGGCAGACGATGTCGTGCCGCCCCTGCACGATGACCGTCGGAATGTGCGCGATGGTGCCGGCGTCGCGCAGCAGCTGGCCCTCGTCGAGGAACGCGTGATTGCGGAAGTAGTGGTTCTCGATCCGCGCGAAGGCGAGCGCGAACCGCGGATCGGCGGACTCGGCGACCCGATCCGGTTGCGGCAGCAGCGAACTCGTCGCGCCCTCCCAGGTGGACCAGGCGATGGCGGCCCGGAGCGCGACCTGCTCGTCGGCGGAGTGCAGCAGCCGGTGATAGACCTCGACCAGGTCTTGGTCGCGCTCGGCCTCCGGCACCGGCGCGAGGTACTTCTCCCACTCGTCCGGATACACGTAGCCCGCGGCGCCGTTGTAGTACCAGTCGATTTCCTTGCGGCGCAACAGGAAAATGCCGCGCAGCACCAGCTCGGTCACCCGGTCCGGGTAGGTCTCGGCATAGGCGAGCGCGAGGGTCGAACCCCACGAGCCGCCGAACACCTGCCAGCGCTCGATGCCGAGATGGGTACGCAGCGCCTCGATATCGGCGATCAGATGCTGGGTGGTGTTGGTCGCCAGGCTCGGGTCGTCGGCGAGGTGCGGGGTGGAGCGTCCGCAGCCGCGCTGATCGAGCAGCACGATCCGGTAGGCGGCCGAGTCGAAGAACCGCCGCTGAGCCGGCGAGGTGCCGCCGCCGGGGCCGCCGTGCAGGAAGACCACCGGCTTGCCGTCCGGGTTGCCGCTGACCTCCCAGTACATCGACTGGCCGTCACCCACGTCGAGCATGCCGGAGTCGTAGGCCTCGATCTCCGGGTACAGCGTCCGCAACTGTGCGTCGCCCATCAGAACGCCAGACCCGAGGCGAGGTCAGGGAGCTCGAGCGCCTGGATCGCCTCCTTGTGCACGTCCGGGCAGCTCTTGGTGGTCAGCCGGTCGATGATCGGCTTGTCGGCGAGCACCGCGCCGTTGATGCCGCCGTTGCGCAGCGCCCACTCGTGCACCAGGGCGTTGAGCCCGATCCGGCCGAGCGTCGGCCCCTGCACCCGCCAGTTCGACAGCTCGGGCTTGATCATGTCGCACAGCTGGGCGGACGCGGCGTCGGAGATATCCGGGGTGGTGCCCGGCTTGGGTGTGCCCGCGGTGCCGCCCGGCTTGGTGGTCGCGGTCGCCGAGCCCGTTGTCGAGCTCGAGCTCCCGGTCGGAGCCGGGTTCGACTCGCTTCCGCAGGCGGTCAGTGCTGCGGCGGCGATAACGCCCGCCAGCAGCAGGGTGCTGCGTGAAATCCAACGGCTGTGCGGCATCGGTACCTCTGCTCTTGATCGCGAATGTCCGCATCGAGTCTGCCATTGATTCGCCGCGGTGGCCCGGAGTGTGTGGCTCTCACACCCCTGTTCGCGGCTATCGGAATGTGACGCGCAGCTCGTCCAGCAGCGCTTCGACAAAACGGGCGAAGCGGGGGATGGACGTGTCGATGGTTCGCCACGGGTTGAGCGCGATCAACGGGGCGAGACGTTCGGCGAGGGTGATCTCGGCGGCGGAGACCGGCCCCGGCCATTGCGCGAAGTAGTCGTCGCGATGCGGGTTGTGCAGGATGCGGTGGGACAGGAACGGGTGGGTGATCACGGCGTCGCCCCAGTCGAACAGCCGGCCGGTGCCGGGGGTGGCGCCGGCGAAGACGTTGTCGGTGTGCACGTCGTTGTGTTCGATGGTGAGCCTGCCGTATTCGGCCAGTTCGCCGGCGGCCTCCTCGATGCGCCGGCCGAGGCCGGGCATGCGGGCCTCGAAATGCCGGTAGACCGTGCCGAGCCGGCTGGGCGGGAGGTACGGGGTGCCGGTGGCGATCAGGGCGTCGATGTCCGGCGCGACGGACTGCTGGAGTTCGGCGTAGGAACGGAACAGACCGGACCATTCGGCATCGGTGTCGCGGGCGGTCTCGCCACCGTGCGGGCTGAGCAGCCAGCCGTGATCCGCTTGCACCGCAAGGGGTTCCAGCACGCTGCCGGGCCGCAGCCGGGCGAGCAGCTGCAGCAGCGGACCCTCGTGCGCGAAGGCGCGGGCGTTGGCTTTGGCCCACATCGGGCCGGTATCGGTCGGCAGCCGGACGATCAGCGACCAGGCGCGGCGGCGAGTCACCGTCGGCGCGCCGGTCACCTCGATCTCGTGTGCCTTGAGCACCCCCGACGCCCAATCGATCAGCGGCTCGGGTGACTGGCCGAGCAGTGCGGCTGGTGCGTGCACTGCTCGGCCGTTCATCGTTACTCCACTAGAAGCTGTGTTCTGGCCCCGGGTAGGTGCCCCGGGCTACCTCATCAGCGTAGGCCGCCGCGGCCGTGCGCAGTTCATCGCCGACATTGCCGAACCGCTTGACGAACTTCGCGGTCTTGCCGCTGGTGTAGCCGGCCATGTCCTGCCAGACCAGAACCTGCGCGTCGGTCTCCACGCCGGCGCCGATGCCGACGGTCGGGATGGTCAGCTTGCGGGTCGCCTGCGCGGCCACCTCCGCCGGAACCATCTCCATGACAACGGCGAACGCGCCGGCTTCCTGCACCGCGATCGCGTCCGCGATGAGCTGCTCGGCGCCGTCGCCGCGACCCTGCACGCGGAACCCGCCGAGGGTGTTGACGCTCTGCGGGGTGAACCCGATGTGCGCCATCACCGGAATGCCGGCCGAGGTGATCAGCGCGATCTGCTCGGCGACCCGCTCACCGCCCTCGAACTTCACCGCCTGCGCCTGGCCCTCCTTCATGAACCGGGTCGCGGTGGCCAGCGCCTGCTGCGGCGAGGTCTCGTAGCTGCCGAACGGCAGGTCGGCCACCACCAGCGCGTGCGGTGCGCCGCGCACCACGCCGCGGACCAGCGGGATGAGTTCGTCCGCGGTGATCGGCACGGTGGTGTCGTAGCCGTAGACCACGTTGGCCGCGGAATCGCCGACCAGCAGCACCGGGATGCCTGCTTCCTCGAACAGCCGGGCCGAGGAATAGTCGTACGCGGTGAGCATGGCCCAACGCTGGCCGTCGGCCTTCATCTGCTGCAGATGGTGCACCCGGGTCTTGCGCATAGCCTTCTTGGGCTGGGCGGGTGCCGCACCGTAGGCAGGGGTTTCCGAATCGGATACGGACATCTTCGTCCCTTTCGTCTGGTGTCTCCTCGGGGCCCATCCGGGTCCCCGGGTTCGTCTGACGAAATCCAGTGTGCCAGCAGTTACCCGGCCGGATTAAGACCTTCGCCCGATGCGATTGATCACACCTCCGGCGCGCAGTGGATGTTCTTCACGCATGCGGCAATCCGCGTCAGGAACACACTCGCTACCTCGAACCGGCAGCGGATAAGGCGTCTGACCGGTGCGTTGTCTCTGCCGAGCCGACGAGCTGCCACTATCAGTGGATGGCTTTGGTTCGGAGTGGGCGCGGTGGTGCGCTGATGGTGGCGGTGCTGGCGTTGGTGGCGGCGGGGTGCACGATCAACGGTCATCCGACCGGGCCGATGCCCGCGGGGCCCGCCGAGCTGACGAAGTTCTATTCGCAGACCGTGCAGTGGGGTAGCTGCACCGGGTACGGATCGCAGGACGATCGCTTCGCGCCCAACGCGCAGTGCGCGCGGATCACCGTGCCGGTCGACTACGCCAACCCGGACGGGCCGACCGCGCAGATCGCCGTCTCCCGGATCAAGGCGACCGGCAAACGCATCGGCTCGCTGCTGATGAACCCCGGCGGCCCGGGGGAGTCCGGCCTGACCATGTCCTCGCTCGGCAACAAGACCCCGCTCGCCCAGCGCTTCGATCGGGTCGGCTTCGACCCGCGCGGCGTCGGCTCCTCGACCCCGGCCATCGTCTGCGAGACCGCGCAGGAGCAGGACGCCGAGCGCGCCGAACCGCAGAAGGACAACACGCCCGAGGGCATCGCCGCGGCGGAGAACGAGAACAAGCAGTACGCGGACCACTGCGCCGAACGCACCGGCAAGGATTTCCTGGCCCGCGTCGGCACCCGCGAGGTGGTGCAGGACATGGACGTGATGCGTGCCGCCCTCGGTGACGCGAAGCTCAGCTACCTGGGTTATTCGTACGGGACCAAGATCGGTTCGGCGTACGCCGAGAAGTTCCCGGACCACGTGCGCGCCCTGGTGCTCGACGGCGCCATCGACTCCGCACAGGACCCGGTGCAGGAGTCGCTGCGCCAGGCGGCCGGCTTCCAGAAGGTGTTCGACGCCTACGCCGCGGACTGCACGACCAAGGCGGACTGCCCGCTCGGCACCGACAAGACCCAGACCGTGCAGCGGTTCCGCGCGCTGGTGAATCCGTTGTGGGACAAGACCGTGCCGACCACCGACCCGCGCGGCCTCAACTACAGCGACGCGCTCACCGGCGTGCGCCAAGCCCTCTACACCAACGATCTGTGGCCGGTGCTCACCCTCGGCCTCTCCGAACTGCGCGACGGCCGCGGCGACACCCTGCTGCAACTGGCCGACCTCTACGACGGCCGCCGCGACGACGGCACCTACAGCAACACCACCGACGCGTTCAATGCCATTCGCTGCGTGGACGATCCGCGGATCAGCGACCGCGGCATCACCGCCAAGCAGGACGCCGAATACCGCAAGGCGGCCCCGTTCCTCGACGACGGCCGCGGCACCGGCGCGGCCCCGCTGGACGCGTGCACGGCCTGGCCGGTGCCGAACACCAGTGAGCCGCACCGGATCACGGTGACCGGGCTGCCGAAGGTGGTGGTCGTCTCGACCACCGAGGACCCGGCGACCCCGTACCAGGCCGGCGTGGACCTGGCTTCGCAGCTGGGCGCCTCGCTGGTGACCTACAAGGGCAACCGGCACACCATCGCGTTGTCCGGCGGCTCGTCGTGCGTGGACGAGGCGGTCATCGACTACCTGGTCGACCTGACCGACCCGGAGGCCGGCCTCACCTGTTGACCCGACGGGCTGTGATGTCTTTTTCGCACAACAAGGTCAGCACACTCAGCGTGTATGTAACACGGATTTAACGCCGGGTGCTTACTCTCGCGGACATGGATCGCCAGAAGGAATTCGTGCTGCGGACGCTCGAAGAGCGGGATATCCGCTTCGTGCGGCTCTGGTTCACCGATGTGTTGGGTTACCTGAAGTCCGTCGCCATCGCCCCCGCCGAGCTAGAGGGCGCTTTCGAGGAGGGCATCGGATTCGACGGCTCGGCCATCGAGGGCTTCGCCCGGGTGTCGGAGGCCGACATGGTCGCCCGTCCGGATCCATCCACCTTCCAGGTGCTGCCGTGGGCGACCAGCAAGGGTCACCAGCACTCCGCGCGGATGTTCTGCGACATCACCATGCCCGACGGCTCGCCGTCCTGGGCCGACCCGCGGCACGTGCTGCGCCGTCAGCTGAACAAGGCCGCCGACGTCGGCTTCAGCTGCTACGTGCACCCGGAGATCGAGTTCTTCCTGCTGGAGAACGGCCCGGTGGACGGCTCGCAGCCGATCCCGGCCGACTCCGGCGGCTTCTTCGACCAGGCCGTGCACGATTCCGCGCCGAACTTCCGCAGGCACGCGATCGACGCGCTGGAGTCGATGGGCATCTCGGTCGAGTTCAGCCACCACGAGGGCGCGCCCGGCCAGCAGGAGATCGACCTGCGCTACGCCGACGCGCTGTCCATGGCCGACAACGTGATGACCTTCCGCTACCTGATCAAGGAAGTCGGCATCGACGAGGGCGTGCGCGCGACGTTCATGCCCAAGCCGTTCGCCCAGTACCCGGGCTCGGCGATGCACACGCACATGAGCCTGTTCGAGGGCGAGGCCAACGCCTTCCACGATCCGGACGACCCGATCAACCTGTCCGGCACCGCGCGCGCGTTCATCGCGGGCATCCTGGAGCACGCGCCGGAGATCAGCGCGATCACCAACCAGTGGGTGAACTCCTACAAGCGGCTCATCCACGGCGGCGAAGCGCCGACCGCGGCCTCCTGGGGCCGGTCGAACCGGTCCGCGCTGGTCCGGGTGCCGATGTACACGCCGAACAAGTCCTCCTCGCGCCGCGTCGAGATCCGCAGCCCTGATTCGGCCTGCAACCCCTACCTGACCTTCGCCGTGCTGCTCGCGGCCGGTCTGCGCGGCATCGAGAAGGGCTACACGCTGCCGCCGGAGGCGGAGGACGACGTGTGGTCGCTGACCGTTGCCGAGCGGCGGGCCATGGGCTTCCGCGAACTGCCCGGCACGCTGGACGAGGCGTTGCAGGCGATGGAGCGCTCGGAACTGGTGGCGGAGACGCTCGGCGAGCACGTGTTCGACTTCTTCCTGCGCAACAAGCGCCGGGAGTGGGCGGACTACCGCAGCCAGGTCACGCCGTACGAACTCAAGGAATACCTCGGTTTGTAGAACAAGGCGCATTTCTGCAACCGAACGTATGTCCAGGTGGGGACAAGTCGTTGGCATCGAACCTGTAATTTGAGACCTATGGTCCGGCCACCGACTGCCCGCTCCGCGGTCCCCGGCGTCGGTCGGCTCGGTCTGCTCGAGCCCACCGCCGCTGCCTCGCTGCGCGAATTGGGCTGGGACAACGTCGAAAGTATCCCGCTGCTATGGGCGCTGTCCCGCGCGCCCGACGCCGATCTGGCGCTGAACACGCTGGTCAAGCTGCGCGAGCGGATGGAAAGCGATTGGGCCGCACTGGATTCGGCGATCCGTGCGGAAACGGCGTTGCGCGGCAGGCTGTTCGCGCTGCTCGGCTCGTCCAGCGCGTTCGCCGATCATCTGGTCGTCGACCCGGCGGCCTGGCAGATCCTGCGCCGTAAGGACCTGCCGACGCGTGACGAACTGATCGCCGATCTGCTGGATGCGGTGCAGGCCGTGCCGGAGGAGGGGCCGCACGCAGGCCCGCTGCTGTTCCGCGCCGGTGAGTCCGGGCCGGAGGTGGTCGCGTTGCTACGCAAGCGGTATCGCGATCAGTTGATGCTGCTGGCCGCGCTCGATCTGGCCGCGACCGTCGAGAACGAACCGGTACTGGCGTACCAGGTGGTCGGTCGTCATCTGACCGCGCTGGCCGATGCCGCATTGACCGCGGCCCTGTCCGTGGCGGTGGCCAGGGTCTGCAAGGACGGCCCGGTGCCGGTGCGGCTCGCGGTGATCGCCATGGGCAAGAGCGGCGCGTGCGAGCTGAACTACGTCAGCGATGTCGACGTGGTGTTCGTCGCCGAACCCGCCGACGCCACCGCGACCCGGCTGGCGGCGGAGATGATGAGCGTCGCCAGCGCGGCCTACTTCGAGGTGGACGCGGCGCTGCGGCCGGAGGGCAAGGCCGGCGCGCTGGTGCGCACGCTGGAATCGCATGTCGCCTACTACAAGCGCTGGGCGCGGACCTGGGAGTTCCAGGCGCTGCTGAAGAACCGGCCGATGACCGGCGACCTCGAGCTCGGCGAGGAGTACAAGGCCGCGCTGATGCCGATGGTGTGGACCGCCTCCGAGCGACCCGACTTCGTCGCCGACGTGCAGGCGATGCGCCGCCGGGTGGAAGACCTGGTCCCCGCCGACATGCGTGAGCGCGAACTGAAACTCGGGCACGGCAGCCTGCGCGACGTCGAATTCGCCGTCCAGCTCCTGCAATTGGTGCACGGCCGGGTCGACGATTCGCTGCACGTGCAGGGCACCGTCGAGGCGTTGACGGCGTTGGCCGCCGGCGGCTACATCGGCCGCGACGATGCCGCGAATCTCACTGCGTCGTACGAGTTCCTGCGGCTGCTCGAACACCGGCTGCAACTGCAACGGTTGCGCCGCACGCACACCCTGCCCGCGTCGGACGACGAGGAGGGCATGCGCTGGCTCGCCCGCGCCGCGCACATCCGCCCCGACGGCAGGCAGGACGCGGTCGGCGTGCTCGGCAACGAGATCCGCCGAAATGCCGTGCGGGTGCGGCGATTACACGCCAAGCTGTTCTATCGTCCGCTGCTCGAGTCGGTGGTCAAGCTGGAGCCCGATGCGTTGCGGCTCAGCCCTGAAGCGGCGGTCCGGCAGCTGGCCGCGCTGGGTTATCAAGCGCCCGAACACGCGCTCAGTCACCTCAAGGCGCTCACCGGCGGGGTGTCGCGCAAGGGCCGAATCCAGGCGCTGCTGCTGCCCACTTTGCTCGAATGGCTCGGCGAGACACCGAATCCCGACGCCGGACTGCTCGCCTACCGGCGGGTGTCGGAGGGGCTCGGCGATCAGACCTGGTTCCTGCGCGAACTGCGCGACGAGGGCGCGATCGCGCAGCGGCTGATGATCGTGCTCGGCTCCTCGGAGTACCTGCCGGACCTGCTGATCAACGCGCCGGACACCATTCGGATGTACGCCGACGGGCCCGGCGGCCCGCTGCTGCTCAGCCCGCAGCCGGAAGACGTCGCGCGCGGGATCATGACGGCCGCGGCCCGGTACGACGATCCGAAACGTGCTGTGGCGGCGGCTCGTTCGTTGCGCAGGCACGAACTGGCCCGGGTCGCGTCGGCGGATCTGCTCGGGATGCTCGAGGTCAAACAGGTCTGCCGGGCGCTGTCCTCGGTGTGGGTCGCGGTGCTGGAAGCCGCACTGGCAGCGGTGATCCGGGCGAGCGAGGCGGAGATGGGCGCGCCCGCGCCCGCCGACTTCGCGGTGATCGGGATGGGCCGGCTCGGCGGGCACGAGCTCGGGTACGGGTCCGACGCGGACGTCCTGTTCGTCTGCGATCCGCGTCCCGGTGAGGACGAGACCAAGGCCGTGAAGTGGGCCAACAGCGTCGCGGACAAGGTGCAGAAGCTGCTCGGCGCGCCGAGCACCGACCCGCCGCTGCTGGTGGACGCCGGACTGCGACCCGAGGGGCGCAACGGGGCGCTGGTCCGCACGCTGGCGGCGTACGCGGCCTACTACCAGCAGTGGGCGCAGTCGTGGGAGGTGCAGGCGCTGCTGCGGGCGCACCAGGTCGCGGGCGATCAGCAGCTCGGACTGCGCTTCCTGCACGTCATCGACAAGGTGCGTTATCCGGAAGGCGGCGTATCGAACGAGGCGGTGCGCGAGATCCGCCGGATCAAGGCCCGCATCGACGCGGAACGACTACCGCGCAACGCCAATCCGGCGACGCACACCAAGCTGGGGCGTGGTGGTCTCGCCGACATCGAGTGGACCGTGCAGCTGATGCAGTTGCGCTACGCGCACGATGTGCTCGGGTTGCACAACACGTCGACGCTGGAGTCGCTCACCGTCATCGAGGAGACCAAGCTGCTCGACGCGGCCGATGTCGCGCTGCTCCGGGACGCCTGGCTCACCGCGACCAAGGCGCGCAACGCGCTTGTGCTGGTTCGCGGGAAGCCGACCGATCAGCTGCCCGGTCCGGGGCTGCTGCTGTCCGCGGTCGCGCGGGTGGCGGGGTGGCCCAACGACGACGGCAGCGAGTTCCTCGATCACTACATGCGGGTGACGCGGCGGGCAAAAGCGGTGGTGGAGCGGGTTTTCGGCCAGTAGTAGGCGACCTAGAGGTTGGGGCCGATTGCCAGCCGGCTGATGTTCGTATCGACCGGCAATTCGAGCACGAATGTGACGGCTTCGGCGACGCGGCTGGGCGGGATGAGCCACGGCTTGTTGTGCCCGTCTTCTGCCGACATGCCCGCGTTCACATAAAGATTCGTGTCCATACCGCCGGGGAAGATCGTGGTCACCCGCAGTGGCGTGCCTTTGGCTGCGCCTTCGATGGCTTTCGAGTACCCGGTCAATGCGCCTTTGGTTGCGGCATAGACCCTTTCGCGCGCGCCCGTCCCGGTATGGAGCGGATCCCCGGCGGACGAGTTGATGAAAATGATCTGACCTGTTTCGCGACACAGCAGGCCCTGTTCCAGGACGGCGTCGGTGATGTTGATCGTTCCATTGACATTCACCGCGATAGCCAGCGAAGCGCGGCCGGGGTCGGCCGCCTCGATGGCGTCGTTGGTGAAGACGCCCGCATTGTTCACCAAAGCCGAAATGCCGCCGGAATGCCCGATCGCGGTCAGCGTGGCCGCGACCTGTCCACGATCGGTGATATCGCAGACGAACACCGCACAGTGCTGTTCCCCCAGTTCGCGTTGCGCGTCCCGAAGCGCGACCGCATCGATATCGATCAGGATGGCCGAGGCGCCGCGGCGGACGCAACCGCGGGCGATCTCCAGCCCGAGACCCTGACCGCCTCCGGTGATGACGACCCGCCTGGACATCAGCGATCCCATAGTTCCTTCCCTCCACACAGCGGTGTGCGACGGGAGTCAATCGTGACACATGACCTAGTTCGCGATCGACGGCGCGGGCTCGATCAGTAAACCTGTTCGCTCGGCGCGCTTTTCGCCCCACTCGTAAAGCGCGGTGAGGGCGGGCACGAGGCTCCAGCCCTCGTCGGTCAGGTCGTATTCGACCTGCGGCGGCACCGTGTCGAAGACCGTGCGGCGCACCAGACCGTCCGCCTCCAGCTCGCGCAACTGCTGCACCAGCATCTTCTCGCTGGTCGTCGGCATCGACCGGCGCAGCTCGCCGTAGCGGCGCACGCCTTCCTTGAGGTGGGCGAGGATCACCGGCTTCCACTTGCCGCCGATCAGGTCGACGGTCACCTCCACCGCGCAGTGGTAGCGCTTCTCCGGCATGGCTGGCCTTTCGGGTACTCACCAAAAAGTGCGTTCTTGTAACACTGTAATCATCGCGATTCCATGGACTGGACCACCGCATTCCTATCGCAGACATGGAGCCCGAATCCCTATGAAGGTCATCGTTTTCGACCGTTTCAAGCCCGGCGTGACCTTGGAAACCATCAACCCGTACCTGCCCGAGGAGGTCGCCAATGTGTGGCGGCTGTGGAAGGCGGGCATCGTGCGGGAGAACTACGCGCGCGCCGACGAGCCGGGCGTGGTGATCGTGTTCGAGGTGGACAGCGTCGAGGAGGCGCAGAAGTACGTCGCCGACTTCCCGCTGACCAAGGCCGGCTACCTGGAGTGGACCTACGTTCCGGTGCAGGCCCCGTTGCCGCTGGAGGCGCTGATGGATCCGAAGGTCGACGTCGCCGAGCCCTACGACCGGACCAAGTGAGGGCGCGTCCATGCGAAACGCCTTCGGCCTGAGCATTCCGCAAACCGTGGCGGACGCCTGCGATCCGGCGCGGATGGCGTTGCTGATCTATGACATGCAGGTCGGCATCGTCGGTCAGATCCCCGACGGGGAGCGAATCGTGAAGCACTGTGTTCAGCTGCGAGATGCCGCGCGGGCCAACGGCTTCCGGGTTTTCTATACCCGGCACGTGTCGCTGCCGATCGCCGCGTCCGGCGTTTCGCAACTGCGCACCGCCATGCAATGGCAGCGGGTGGACGACCTGGACGAACTGCATGCCAGCTTTCCGCAGGGATCGCCGCAATACCAGCTCACGCCGGAGCTGACCCCCAACGCCGACGAGGTGGTCTTCGACAAGATCACCATGTCCGCCTTCGCCGCGACCCCGCTGGATATCGCGTTGCGCGACTGCGGAATCGACTCCTACGCGATCGCGGGCATCGCCATGGAGGTCGGCATCGAACCGACGATCCGGCACAGTCTCGACCTCGGCTACCTGCCGATCATGGTCACCGACGCCTGCGGCGCGGGCCACCCGGCGGCGGCCCAAAGATCCTATGCGACCTTGGAATTCGCGGGCGGCTCGCTGATGACCGAGAGCGAAGCGCTGATCGATCTGATGAACCGGGGCTGACCTTCCCTAGCTCACAGGCACCCCGCGCGGGCAGGCGCGGGGACGAGGGATGTGCCTGTGCGCTAGGGGATCACCCGCCGGTGAGTTCCTGGAACCGGTCGACGAATTCGCGAAGGGCGAGGCGATCTTCGTCGATCTCGGGGCGGTGACCCTGCTCGACGGTCACCGTCACCACACTCCCCGCCCGCAACCGCAGCACGTCCGAACAGGTAGGCAGCAACGGCGCATTCACGCTTCGCCCATTGCTGCTGACCGTGATCCGCGAGGTATACCCCAGCATCGCCAGCAAGAGTTCTTCGGCGCTGTCGACGGTGAGCGGGCGTGCGACGCGGAACTCTTCGACATACATCAGACCCTCCTCCGGCGTTTGCGGTTCATTCTAGGCGGCGGACTTCAGGTCGTCGGCGTATGCGCCTATGCGAGCCAGCCGTTCGCTTTTGCGGCGTCCACCGCTGCTTTTTCGGCCGTGTTGGCGTCGATGCGTTTTTGCACCAGAGACGAAATCTCTTCCCGCTGGCTGTCCTTTTCGAGGTCGTCCGAGGTGTCCGGCTCCTCCGATTCGTTCAGCTGGGTGCACGTGCCATAGTTCGCGAGGGCCCTGGCACAACCTTCGGCGGTGAGCGCGGTCGTCTTGGCCTTGACCAGAGCCGGATCAATTCGGCTGTCGGCGTGCTCTTGACCGTCGTTGCCGCCGCGTTTCTTGATCAGGAATTCCTTCAGTTGTTCATCGTCCTGCGCGCCTGCTTTCTCGGCTGCGGGGGAGGAGCACAGCGCACCCCCTGATCGAGCCACGTAGTAGCAGGTGTAGAAAGCAGCGCTGGTCGCCGCCGTCGCGTAGTCGTGGTCGCTTCCGTTCTCGTTCAATTCGCCTTCGCCGAACATCTTTTTGCGTTCTTGCGGCGTAACCCCGATATCCGTCTTCAATGTGAAAGGGGTGATCTTCTCCGGGTCCTCCGGTCCGTTCGGGCCCTGTACGACCGGCACATTCTCCTTTCGGAGCAGCGCGCTCTGTATCCGCAGATGCACACACTTCTTGACGGCAGATTCATCGCCCGTCTCGGCGTGCTTGTTGTCGGCAGCTATTTCTTGCTGTTTCGTACACAGTGTCGGCGCGGTAGGCGGCTCTGCGCGCACGATAGCGTGTGCGGGAATCACTACGAGGACGCCGAGGGCGATCGCGGAATGGATGAGAATGCGTGAACGTACGAGCATGGACCCTCCAGGTTCGTTGTTCGGTTCTGGGATATCTGATCACGGCGAAGTGCGGTTTTCCGGGAGCGTCGAGCGGTCCCGCCGTACTACGGAGTGGCCTTGTTCATTTGCCTGCCGATCCGCCGCACGAGGGGTATTCGGACCCGCGAGCGCCCTGGATGGATGCCACCCGGGCCTGCCATACAGGGCTGCCAGGCTGCCGATCTCCGGGCGCCTTCCCGGGAACTCCACGGTCGGCGCACAACATCTCCACATCCGACGCATAGGGTCGGGGTATGCCTAAATGGTTGGAGCGAGTGGTGCTCGGGGTGGGATGGTGCGCGCTGGCGGCGGGGGTCGTCGGGGTCGTGCTGCATTTCGGAGCTTGGCAAAATAAGACGCTGGTCTTGGCGCAGTCGGGGGCGTCGTACCTGATGGTCGGTGCGGTGGTCGGGCTGGTGATCTTCCTGATCGCGCGTGGTTGGCGCAGTGCGGGTGTGGCCGGGGTGCTGGTGGGTGTGGTGCTGTGGACGCTGGTGCCCGCGTTCGTCCCGGAGAGCCGGGCAGCGAGCGGGCCCGAGGTCATGGTGATGCAGTCGAACCTGCTGTTCGGGCAGGCGGACGTCGACGCCGTGGTGCGGGCGGTGCGGGACAACCGGATCGATGTGCTCACCGTGGACGAACTGACGAATCCCGCGGTCGACCGGTTGGCCGCCGCTCGACTCGGCGAGCAACTGCCGTACTCCTACCTCCAGCCGACCGCCGACGGTGGTGGCGGCACCGGCATCTACAGCCGATACCCGTTGCGCGACACCAAGAAATACGACGGCTTCGTGCTGAACCAGGTGTCCGCGATCATGGATCACCCTGAGCGCGGACCGATCACGGTGTTCGCCTTCCACCCGATCCCGCCGCCGTTCAACTTCTCCGACTGGCTCGTCGAGATGCCCAGGATCCGCGAAATCCTCGACGCGCAAACGGGTCCCGCGATCGTCGGCGCGGACTTCAACGCCACTCGTGATCACGCGGCGTATCGCGATCTGCTGCACGGCCGCTTCGAGTCGGCCGCGGACCAGGTGGGCGCCGGCTTGCTGCCGACGTTCCCGAACGATCGTTCCTGGGGTCCGATCATCGGCATCGATCACATCCTGCTGGCCGATGCCACCGCGCAGGAGGTGCGCACGCTGAGTGTTCCCGGCTCCGATCACCGCGCGTTGATCGCCCGGGTGCGGTTGAATTGATCGCGCAGGCACGGTCGGTACCGGTCACCGCGCGGGAGTCCTTCGCCGAGGGTGATGCGCGCGCGGGGAACCCGGCGATTACCGTGTGAACGCTCGGCGCGCGGGTAACGCTCTGGGCACCGGTAGTCGGGAGGCCCGTGAATGACGAGTAGACAACGGCTGCGCCTCGGTGCGGTCACCGTGCTCGCGCTGTTCGGCGCGGTGTTGGCCGGGTGCGACAAAGGCGTGCAGCCTGCGCCGAATGCCACGGCGCCAAGCGGCGAGACCGTCTGGGAGGTGGCCGGGTCGATGACCGCCAACGGTCCGAACGGACCGCGCAAGGGGGTGCCGGACGCGCCGCTCACCGCGGTCAACGGGGACGGCGGCAAATACGACAAGCTCGCGCTCAACGCGATCGCCGATCTCCAGGAGTACTGGACCGCGGCCTACCCCAAGATCTTTCCCGGCACGTTCACGCCGGTCTCCGTCTTCGAATCCTGGGACGCGAAGGCCCCCAAGCAGCAGGCGATCGAGTTCTGCGGCGAGTCCACGTACCACGTGGTGAACGCCGCGTACTGCAGCCTCGACCACACCATCGGGTGGGATCGCGGCGTGCTGTTGCCCGCGGTCGTGGAGAAGTTCGGCGAGATGGCCGTGGTGATGGTGCTCGCGCACGAATACGGGCACGCCATCCAGGGGCAGGCCAGGCTCGCGGGTATGCGGACGCCGACACTGGTGCTCGAGCAGCAGGCCGACTGTCTGGCCGGCGTGTTCTTACGTCATGTGGCGGAAGGGGCGTCGGCGCATTTCACGCTGAACACCACCGACGGGCTCAACTCCGTTCTCGGGGCAACGGTGGCGATTCGCGATCAGGATCCGAGCGATCCGAGCAACGCGCACGGCTCGGCGTTCGAGCGGGTGACGGCGGTGCAGATCGGCTATTCCGATGGCGCGCAGGGCTGTAAGTCGATCACCACGCAGCAGATCGCGCAGCGCCGCGGCACGCTGCCCGTATCGTTCGAGCCCGGTGAGGAATTCGCTCAGCTTCCGGTGACCACCGAGTCGCTGAACAGCGTGAGCCAGGCCTTGACCAAGATCTTCCCGACCGGCCGGAAGCCGCGGTTCGACTACTCCGGTGTGGTGAAGAACTGCCCGAATGTCACCGCGACCGAACCGGTTTCGTATTGCCCCGGCACGAACACGATCGGCACCGAGGTACCGGCGCTGGCCAAGCGCGGCGCGCCGGTGAAGGGTCGCGAGGACCCGCTCTCGGCGGTGGTGAACGGCGACTACAACGCCTTCGTCATCTTCGTATCGCGGTATGTGCTTGCGGTGCAGAACGATCGCAAACTCGGCCTGACCGGTGCCGAGACCGCCGGGCTGCGCACCGCGTGCCTGTCGGGCGTGGTCACGACCAAGCTGAGCGAGCCGGGCAGCGACCCGCGCCTGTCGGCGGGCGACCTGGACGAGGCCGTCTCCGAACTGCTCTCCGACGGCTTGGCCGCCAGTGATGTGAACGGCAAGGTGGTGCCGAGCGGGTATCAGCGCGTCGAGGCGTTCCGCACCGGCGTGCTCGAGGGCGAGCAGGCCTGCCTGTCCCGCTACAAGTAAGCCGCTTACACCGGCAGCGAGCGCAGCGAGGTGAGCGTCGTCGCCAGCGCGCGGGCGGCCTCGGCCCCCTTGGTCACGAAGTGCTCGGTGAAGTAGGCAACGTGCTCGCTGTGCTCGTGGAAGTGGTGCGGGGTGAGCACGACCGAGAACACCGGCACATCGGTGTCCAGCTGCACCCGCATCAGGCCGTCGATCACCGCGGACGCGACGAAATCGTGCCGGTAGATGCCGCCGTCCACGACCAGCGCCGCCGCCACGACCGCCGCGTACTTGCCCGAGCGGGCGAGCCGCTGCGCGTGCAGCGGGATCTCGAACGCGCCCGGCACGTCGAAGACCTCGACGGTCGCCGGGTCGTAGCCGAGATCGGCGTACTCGGCGGTGAAGCCCTCGTAGGCCTTGCCGACGATGGAGCTGTGCCAGCTGGCGCGAATGAACGCGACGGATCCGGTGGTTCCCATCCCCGAATCTTACTTGCCGGTAACGTGCGTTTCCAGCCAGTCCACCACGTCGCCGAGCACCTTGTCCTGCTCGGGTTCGTTGAAGATCTCGTGGTAGAGGCCTTCGTAGCGGATCGCGGTGAGATCCGTCGAGCCGGCGCCCTGCTCGATGAGGTCGGTGCTCGACGGTGCGGCGAGGGCGTCGGCGGTGCCGTGCAGGACCAAGACCGGGACGGTCAGCTTGGCCAGCCTGCCCTTGACCAGGACGGTGGTGTTGAGGATCTCGGTGGCGGTGCGGGCGGGGAGCTTGCCGCGGTACACCAGTGGATCGTTGTCGTAGGCGCGCCGGACCTCGGGGTCGCGGCTGATGTGCGTGGAATCGAGTTGCAGCACACCGAGATTCGGGGTGAGCCGGGTCAGCACGGGAGCGAGCGCGCGTTGCACGGCGTTGCCCGCGGAGATGTCCAGCGGCGGCGCGGAGAGCACGATGCCGGTGACGTCGATCGGCGCGCGGGTGGCCAGGTGCAGCACGATGAGGCTGCCCATCGAGTGGCCGATCAGGAAGCGCGGGATGCCGGGATGCTCGCGGGTCGCGATGTCCAGCATGGCGGAAACGTTGTCGGCGGCGCCGTCGATCGAGCCGATATTGGCCTTGCTGCCTGCGGATTTGCCGTGGCCGATGTGGTCGAGGGCGTAGACGGCGAAGCCCGCGCCGGCGAGGCGCTGGCCGACGTGGACGTAGCGGCCGGAGTGTTCGGCGACGCCGTGCACGAGGACGATGACGGCACGCGCCGGGGACTCGGGAAGCCATGCACGCCAGGCGATTCCGCTGCCGGTGCCGTCGAACCGGCCGGTGGTGGTGCGGATCTGCGGGGCGCTGACGACCGGTGATTCGACGGTGTCTGCCAGCGGTGTGGCGGGACTGTCCGTCGAGGGCACGGCGCTGCTGGTGTCGGCGGCGGTGGCCTGCGGCTCGGAACTTCCGGTCGCCTCGGGCTCGGCGGTCATGCATCGGCTCCTGACGTCTGCGGCACGGTGGCCGGCGACTGCGCGAACTGGGCGATCAGCCGCCGGTTGAACTCGATGAGTCGAGCGTAGTTGAGCCGGGAGAGGCGCTCGTCGGTTCCGTGGATCGTGGCCAGATCGCGTTCACCGAGCACGATCGGGGCGAAGTTGCACCGGGTGCCGGCCAAGTCGTCATAGTGCCGGGAGTCGGTGGCGCCGGGGACGATGCCGGTGGTGACGACGATGCCGGGCACGATGGCGCGAGCGATGTTCGCGACGAGCTCGAAGGCCGGACCTGGGTCGAGGTTCGCCGTCGGCTCGGAGGACATGCCTTCCGCCTCTATATGAACGCCCCTGTCGCGCACCACCTTCCGGCAGTGCTCCAGCACGGACTGCACCGAATCGCCGGGCAGGATGCGGAAGTTGACGGCGGCCTCGGCGTGCTGGGGGAGCACGTTCGACTTCACGCCGCCGCGAATCACCGTGGGGGCGGTGGTGGTTCGCACCAGCGCCTCGGTGTGCGGGCGCAGCGCCATCACCCGGGTGATCAGCGGTGCGGCGAAACCGGCGATGCCGAGCAGGTGGCGGCGAGACGATGGCATTGCCTGCCGTAACCGGGACAGCATGTCGGCGGTGATCGGCGTCATCCGCAACGGCATCGGATTGTCCTGGATGCGGCTCACCGCGCGGGCGATGCGGCCGACCGCGGTCTGCTTGCCCGGCATGGACGAATGACCGCCCACCGCGGTGACCGACAGTTGTACTGTCGCATAACCCTTTTCACCGAGCATGATGTTGGCTACCGGCTGCTCGACGCCGTCGGCGACGCCCTCGGTGATCATGCCGCCCTCGTCGAGCAGCAGGTCCGCGTGCACGCCGAGCCGGCGGAGGCGATCGGCCATGTGCATCGCGCCGGTGTCGCCGAACACTTCTTCGTCGTGTCCGAAGGCGAGGAAGATGGTGCGGCGCGGGCGAATTCCCTCGGCCAGGGCGGCCTCGACCGCCTCCAGGATGGCCAGCACTCGGCTCTTGTCGTCGATTGCGCCACGGCCCCAGATGAATTCGTCGTCGACGACGCCCGCGAAGGGTGGGTGGGTCCAGCGGTGCGGGTCGTCGACCGGAACCACGTCCTGATGCGCAAGCAGGATCGCGGCGACCCCGTCCGGCTCGATGCCTTGCCACCGGTAGAGCCTGCTGTATCCGAATCGCTCCAACTCGAGCTCCGCGTGCACCCGCGGAAAGGATTGCTCGAGGTGTGCCGAGAGTTGGGCGAAGGCGGGGTCGTCTACCTCGCCCCTGGTGTCGGTGGACACCGTGGCGCAGCGCAAGGCCACGGCAAGGCGCTCGGCGGTGCGGTCGTCGACGGGTTCCGTCATCGGTCGCCGGTGCGGTTCGGCAAATTCATGGACACCACTGCATTGTCCAGCATGCCGGGGGCGACCGGTATGGTCTTCTCGTTTCGCCACTTCACGATGCCCTCGGTGACGCCGCCCGGCAGGTCCGGCGTGCGGGGTGCGGTCAGCATGGGGAGCTCGAGGTGTGCCTCGGTCACGGTCACCGGGGCGAAGGCGGGGGAGTGTGACCACACGTCGTCGACGACGTCGGTGACGCGCACGCCGATTCGGTGCCCGGCGGCGATCGGCCAATCCTGCGCGAGCAGGCGTACTTCGGCGGTGTCGCCGCTGATCGGGGCGATGCCGCGGGTGATGACGGTCGCCTGCTGGTTGGGTGCGATGTCGTAGAGCTCGACGGCGACTGTGGCATTGGTTGGGCCGGTTACCTTCAGCGACACGGACGGCAGGCCGGCCAGGTGCTGGTCCTGGGTCAAAGGTGCGGAGACGGACCAGAATTCGCGATCCGGTCCGGGCAGCAGGCCGCGGTCGGTGTAGCCGCCGGGGCGCAGCTCCACCGGGACCCGGGTGGCATCGGCGGGCGGCCATGCGGTTTCGGCGCGCCAGCGACCGTCGAACTGGCCCACCGTGATTCGCGGTCCCGGCACCTGGACGTCGCGGCCGGCGACGTGCTTGTCGAAGAACGCGAGCAGCTCGGTGTCGAAATGTGGTGTGTCGCACTTGTCGTGGCAGGTGCGGTGGCCCCACTGGCCGAACCAGGCCTTGTGCTCGCCGGGGCCGAGGCCGTTCCACAGGTCGAAGACGCGGTAGGGGCGGGTGTTGTAGTCGACGAAGCCCTGGCCGAGGAACAACGGAATCGTGTTGCCGCGCAGTCGGGGAAGCAGGTCGCGGTCGCGCCAGAAGGGGGAGTTGCCGTCATGGTCGGTCATGTCGGCGAGGTACTGCTGGTAGCACTGGATCGGCAATTGTGCTGCATCGGCTCGATATTCGGGCGAATCGTCCGGGCGGGCCGGGGTCGACGCGATCAGCAGGTGTTCCAGGCCAGCGAAATCGGCTGGGCGCACACCGCTCTCGGTGATCGGCTTGCCGGAGAACTTCCACGAGACGCCCTGCATGTACAGGTACGAGTACGGGTCGACCACCGGCTCGAACGACGCGACCGCCGCCAGGCCCTTCGGCTTGGTCGCCAGACCCATCAGGCCGGTCCATGCCTCGTAGGAGACGCCGAACATGCCGACCTTGCCCGTGGACCACGGCTGGTTCGCGGACCATTCGACGGCGGTCGCGACATCCGATCGTTCGCCCGGTCCGCCGAAATCCGGGCAGCCGGACGAGCCGCCGAAGCCGCGCAGATCGACGATGACGTAGGTGTAGCCCGCCTTCAGGAACATGTCCGCTTGCAGGTTGTCGGTGGACGGGCCGCCGCTCAACCGTGGTTCGCTGAGGTACGCGAGGTGCGCGCGGTATGGGCTGACCGTGAGGATCACCGGGGTGCGCACGTCGTCCGCGATGCCCTCCGGCCGCAGGATGTCCGCGTGCAACCGCGTGCCGTCCGGAGCGTCGATGAACGCCTGCTTCCACTGAAACGGCACCCCGAGCGGCTCCGCCGCCGCGCTCACCGGAGTAACCACAGCCAGCAACAGCAACAGCCCGCACAGGACCCGCAGCACGACGGTTCGTTCGCTCACCATAGGACTATCGAGTGTGCCCGGACGACCGTCCAGCCCATGGAACCGGGGTGGGGTGTTTCCAGTCGATGGCGGGACCGCAGTGCGGCCGTTGCCGAGCTGCCGGGCGGATGCAATCCGGCGTTCACTCCCGCCCGCAAGCATGGACGGCATGCCGGATGCCGCCGACACGCTTGGCACCGCGTCCGTGGACGTGCTCGCGGTGGGGACGATCTCCCTCGCGCTGTTCGCCGCGCTCTTGTTCGCCGTCTCGGCCGCGTTGCAGCAGGGGGCGGCGCGGCAGGCCGCGACGGAGGCGGCGCAGGGGCGGTTCCTGGTCATCGTGGGGATCGCGCGCCGGCTGATCACCGATCGGCGCTGGTTGGCCGGGCAGGGTGCGAATGTGGCCGGGTTCGTGGTGCATGCGGTCGCGCTGCGGCTCGGTGCGATCGCGGTGGTGCAGGCGCTGCTCGTGGTGCAACTGTTGTTCGCGTTGCCGTTCGCGGCGGCGCGGCGGAAGCGGGCGTTGCTCGGACGGGATTGGGCGGGGACGGTTTTCGTGTGCGGCGGGCTGATCCTGCTCGTCGGGCAGAGCGCGCCCGGGCACGCGGACGTGCGACCGCAGATGCTGCCCGGCGTCGGCGCAGGTGTGTTCGCCGCGATCATCACGTTGATCGCCGTCTCCCGACTCACGCACTCGCCCCAACTGCGCTCGGCCCTGGTCGCCGTCGCCGCAGGCTGCTGCTTCTCGACCACCGCGGTACTGGTGGTGATCGCCACCTCGGCCCTGCCCCACCTGAGCTGGGCCCTCCTCGGCATCCCGATCTCCACCGTCCTCGGCGGCCTGCTCACCCAGGAGGCCTACGCCCGCGGCTCCCTCCCCACCGCCCTCACCGCGATGACCATCACCGACCCGGTCCTCAGCTACACCGCCGGCCTGACCCTCTTCGCCGTAACCATCCAACCCCGCCCCGCCCTGCTCGCCCTGGCCGCCGCCCTGGTGATCACCGGAATAGCGTTACTGGCGAATTCTCCGACCCTGCACGACGAACTGGACCAGACTCCGGCGAAACCGCCGAATCAACCTGTACCCGAGGCTGTTCCGTAGTTCTTGTCGGCGGGCCTTCGAATGGCATTCAGGTACGGGAGGTGCAACCTTCCGCTGGGTGGTTGCGTCGCAACGTTCGAGTCAGGCGGTGCGGGCGGGGGTTTCGTAGTCGGCGTAGAGGGCGAGCATGCCGGCGACTGTGGCCGACCAGGGGAAACGTTCGGCGGCTGAGCGGGCGGCGTGGCGGCGTTGGGGGGCGGGGATGGTGAGGAGGTCACGGACGCCGGCGGCGAGGCCGTGGGGGGAGCCGTCGGAGATGATGCCGGAGCCCGGGGCGTCGACCAGTTCGTTGGCGGCGCCGGCGTCGGGGACGACGACGGGGGTGCCGCAGGCGAGGGATTCGAGGACGGCGAGGCCGAAAGTTTCTGCGGGGGAGGGGAATATCGCGATGTCAGCTTCGGCTACCAGGGTGGCCATGGTGGTGCGGTCGGTGAGGTGGCCGTGGAAGGCGACCGGGAGGCCGGTGGCGAGGCGTTCGAGGCGGGGGCGTAGCGGGCCGTCGCCGATGACGGCTAGTTCGCAATGCAGGCCGGATTCGACCAGGACGCGCACTGCTTCGATGGCCAGTTCGGCGCGCTTCTCCTTGGAGAGTCTGCTCACCAGCACGAGTCGGACGGGTTCGTCTGCGGCCCAGGAATTTTCGTCTGTGGGATCGACCGGATGGAAGGTGGTCAAGTCGACGCCGAGCGGGACGCGCCGCACGTTGGTCGCCCCGATGCGGGCGAACTCCGCCGTCGCGAAACTCGAAGTCACCACGACCTTTTCGGCTCGCACGCAGAGGCGGCGGTTGGCCAGGTCGGCGGCCGTCGTCAACGGAAAACCCGGTGGGACGCGCGTGCGCAGGATCGCATC
Source organism: Nocardia colli (assembly GCF_008704205.1). Classification (GTDB taxonomy): domain Bacteria; phylum Actinomycetota; class Actinomycetes; order Mycobacteriales; family Mycobacteriaceae; genus Nocardia; species Nocardia colli. The sequence continues at coordinate 23,143 of NZ_VXLC01000048.1, forward strand.
GATGCGTTCGTGCGAGAACAACACCAGCGGCACGCCCGCCCCGCGCGCCCACGGCGCCAACCACCGCACACTCAACTTGTCACTGCACTCCAGCACATCCGGCCGCAGCCGATCGAGGACCGCCCGCGTCCGTCGCGCCGTCAGTACGTGATACCCACCCGCACCGAACTTAGGACTGTGCACGGTAATTCGCCGCCCAGACCCGGTCAGCTCATCCCCATCCGCAGGCCCGGGAACCACCAGCACCCGACTGTGCCCCGCCGCCAGATACCCCCGCCCGATCTCATCCAGACAAGTCCGCAACCCACCGGACGCCGGAGTATAGAAGTTCGCGATCTGCACGATGCGCACTATCGGACCACCAATCCAGCCGGGCCGGGGCAAGTAATCGTGTGCGCCGAGAAATCACGGGCAACGCTGCGCCAGTTGACTGTTCGCATTACTTCACCGTCGCTTCGACGAGGTCGGCGTAGGTGGTGGCGTGGGCGCCGGCTTGCAGGGCTGCGTCGATGGCGCGGAGGGTGGCTTCGCGGAGGCCGGGGTGGTGGAGGTCGTCGGGGTGCAGGGCGAGGCGGACGAGGCCGCCGCGGGCGGCGTTGCGGCGGGCCAGGGTTTCCAGCATGGCGGCGCCGAAGCGTTCGGACCAGCCGTCGCCGGGGCGGTGGGAGAGGGCGAAGCCGCGATGGCGGCGGCCGGTGCGTAGGTCCTTTGCGCCGAAGTGGTCGGTGGTGTGGGAGAAACCTGCCGCGCGCAGGGCGCGTTCCGCGGCGGGCGAGGCCAGCCAGCCCGGCGGAGTGAAACCCGTTGTCGACAGCCCGGATTCGGCCATCACCGCGTTGGCGGCGCGTAATTTGGCGGCCGCCTCGTCGACATCGAGTGCCGCGAATTCCGCGGCGCCCCGCGCCACCGCCCGGCCGAGCGCACGCCGCGGCCACCCACCCTCGGGTCCGGCCCGATGTGACCATCCGTGCACCATGATCTCGTCTCCACCGTCACGGCGTTCCCGCAGGAAACTCGCATAGTCCGGCTGCCCGGCCAGCGACGCACCCCGCCACGGCCCGGGAATCACCAGCAACGACACCGGAATCCCGAACCCGTCGGCATCAGCACACCAACGTGCCGTCTCAGCCGCACTCGCCGGTGCGACGTCATGGACGCTCACCACCAACCGCGCACACACGCACCGCAAACTAACACCGCCCCATGACCACCAGCTGAACAGCACGGTGCCACCACTCAACGGATCGGTACCGGACCCACTACCTCTCGAAACAGGGTCCTCACACCCCTGCCACCCCCGTTCGCGGGCGACCTGGTCAGGGCCGGAGGAGGCCGATGGGCTCGGCGTGGAAGAGGGCATTGAACAGGGTTTTCGCCTTGACCAGGTCGGTGACGGGGTAGACGATGGTGTGCAGTCCAGCGGTCATGGTGTGCTCCTTGTCGGCTCGATCCGGTGTGGCCCGGTTCGTTTGCTTGACCGGAGCTATCGAAGGAATGTGACAGATGGACGCGAATTTTCTGGCCGCGCGGTTCGAGGAGCAGCGGGCGCACCTGCACGGGGTGGCGTACCGGATCCTCGGCACCGGCGCGGAAGCCGACGACGCGGTTCAGGACGCGTGGCTGCGGCTGAGCCGTTCGGATGCCGACGCGATCGACAACCTCGGCGGCTGGCTCACCACGGTGGTCGCGCGGGTCTGCCTGAACATGCTGCAATCGCGGAAGACCCGCCGTGAGGAGCCGCTGGACGACCACGAGCCGGCCGAACCCGTCACCGGCCCGGAACACGAAGTGGTGCTGGGGGATTCGATCGGCCTGGCGCTGCTGGTGGTGCTCGACACGCTCAGCCCGGCCGAACGGCTCGCGTTCGTGCTGCACGACATGTTCGCGGTGCCGTTCGACGAGATCGCCCCGATCGTCGGCAAAACCTCCGCCGCCGCACGGCAATTGGCGAGCCGGGCCCGCCGGCGGGTACAGGGCGCGCGGGCCGGCGTCGACCGGGATCGGCAGCGCGAAGTCGTCGGCGCGTTCCTCGCCGCCTCTCGCGGCGGCGACTTCGGCGCACTGCTGACCCTGCTCGACCCGGACGTGGTACTCCGCGTGGACGCCGCCGCCATGGCCACCGGCGCCATCGGTGCCCTCGGCGCGGACGCGGTCGCCCAGACCTTCTCCGGGCGCGCGCAAGCGGCCCGTCTCGCGCTCATCGACGGTCGCGCGGGCGCGGTCTGGTCGGTGCGCGGCACACCCCGGGTGGTCTTCGAGTTCACCGTGTCCAACGGACGGATCGTCGCCATCGATCTCCTCGCCGATACCGAAACCCTCGATCAGCTGGAACTGGAGATCCAGGGTCGGCAGAACTGACGACCGTGCCCGCGAACACCTCGTCACATTTCGGCGAACCCACCGGTCAAGGGAGGTGACGGCGCAGCAGGGATCGCGCCTGGGAATCAGCGAGGAGCAGGATGATGGGCAACGCACGATCGATCGGATATTGGGCGACTACCGCGGCAGTGGTTTTCGTGTTGGCGACCGGAGGTGTCGCTGATCTGATCCAGCGTGGCGATACCGCGGACGGCATGGTGGAGCTCGGATATCCGACATATGTGATGGGCATTCTCGGGTTTTGGAAGGTGCTGGGCGCCATGGCGATTGCCGTCCCGCGTTTTCCGCTGGTGAAGGAATGGGCGTATGCGGGGGCGTTTTTCGACCTGACGGGTGGGCTGGTTTCGCACGCCGCGCACGGGTCAGGCGTGAATCACCTGTTCTATACCGGGTTTTTCGCGTTGTGCGTGGTGGCTTCGTGGGCGCTGCGTCCGGCCGAGCGCAAGCTCGCGGTGCCGGTGTTCCGCGACTACGGCCGGGCGCCGGAGCTCGGGAAACTGCCGAGAACAGGGGCGTCGGCGACGGTGTGACAATGCCGGAGAATGGCCCGCGTTCCCAGCGAACGGCGGGCCATTCGTTTTCGCTATGGACGTCGCGAAGTATCAGGGGCTACAACAGGATTCGCCTGGTGTCCGAGGTGGGGCGGCGTATGATCGGGCCAGTGCGAGCGCCCGGGGGAAGAATGAACGAGCCGGTGACCGCGGACTGGGAACAGTTCGTTCAAGCACTGGCGCAGTGTCTGTCTGAGCTACCTTCGCGGGCGACGTTGATCATCGCGGCGCCCGGGAATCGGTACGTCCAGTTCATGCAGTACGACATCAAATTGTCCGCGGAACTGGCCGGTGATCATTACCTGACCCAGCCCATTCCGGATGCCGCCGCGCAGGAGTTGCGCGACCTCGGCTGGAACGAGCCGATGCTGCGTCGCGAGGTGGACAACTGGACCCGGACGATGTTCTGGCCGATCTCCCCGCGCAGCTTGATCGAGTTCGCCCGCTCGGTCGCCATCGGATTCCGGGACGCGCTCGGTGTCGCCACGCCGGTGGAATTACGGGCAATGGGGTGGACCGAGGCGTCCGGTGATTTGGATCTCACCGTGCTCGGATCGATGGCCAGGCGCGGTTGGAATTGACCCCGGCGCGACGGCGATAACCGCCGCCACGGTAGGCGTGGCAAAACTCGCACGACATGGGCACTATCCTGAGTGACATGGCAGCAGGTAAGCCCACCAAGGAAGCGAAGGCCGCGGCGAAAGCGGCCCGCAAGCAGCAGTCGAAAGAGCGCAGGCAGCAGCTCTGGCAGGCGTTCCAGATGCAGCGCAAGGAAGACAAGCTGCTGCTGCCGTTGATGATCGGCGCCTTGCTCGGCATCACCGCCGTCTTCCTGGTCATCGGCCTGATCTTCGGTCTGACCTGGTTCCTCGTCCCGCTCGGCGTGGTACTCGGCGCGCTGGCCGCGTTCATCATCTTCGGCCGGCGGGTGCAGAAGAGCGTCTACGGCAAGGCCGAGGGCCAAGCCGGCGCCGCGGCGTGGGTGCTCGACAACTTGCAGGGCAAGTGGCGGGTGTCCAACGGCATCGCCGCGACCACCCAGCTCGACGCGGTGCACCGGGTGATCGGCCTGCCCGGCGTGGTGCTGGTCGCCGAGGGCTCCCCGCAGCGGGTGAAATCGCTGCTCGCGCAGGAGAAGAAGCGCACCGCCCGGCTCATCGGCGACACCCCGATCTACGACGTCGTCATCGGCAACGACGAAGGTCAGGTGCCGTTGAAGGAGTTGCAGCGCTACCTGACCAAGCTGCCCCGCAACATCGACGCCAAGCGCATGGACCTCATCGAGGGCCGGCTCACCGCGCTCAGCTCGCGCACCGGCCCGGCCCTGCCCAAGGGCCCGATGCCCGCGGGCGCCAAGATGCGCGGCGTGCAGCGCACGATTCGCCGGCGCTGAGTCAGACCCATACGAACGGCCCGCGTCCTCGCGACGCGGGCCGTTCGCGTTTCCTGGGCAAGGCCGATCACTGGCGTCAGGCGTGTGACCGCGACGGCAGCTGGCCGCCTTCAAGATCAGGGGGAACTGGTGCAGGTCGCTACTCGGCGGATGCCTGCACCAGTTCCCGATGATCATGCTTTGGCGAGCCAAAGGAGGCGGTCGTAGGCGAGGGCCTGGTAGATGGCCAGGACGATGGCGGAGATGAGTGCCCACCTGGGGAGATCTGCTGCCCAGAGAGCTGCGGCGCCACCGCCGAGGACGGCGAGTTCGACGAGTAGACGAACTAGTCCGGGTATCGCGACCGGCGCTTCACCGCTGCGACTCGGGTCGTCCGGCACCGCGAACGTGCCCCACGCGGCCGCTGCGACCAGCGGCAACAGGATTACCAGTAGAAACTTCCACGGCGAATCGAAGGCTCGCCAGCCATAGATGCCGAAGGAAGCGATTGCGACGAGCTCGAGCAGAAACCGGATCGCGAGCATGGCCGGATTGAGTGACACCGCCGGAGCGTAACCGGCTGAGACGGATAGCGTCCGCCCCCAAAAGCACTGCCGTGGTTCGCGCAAGGGCCGGCCAGGTGCCGACGGCCAAGTGCGTGACGGTGCGGCCGGCAATCTGTGACACCAAGCCTGGAGTCAGCGAGAGCGCCGGCGTCAGCGCGAGTGAACGAGCGCCGTCCCGGTCGCCCGATCATGCATCCCACGCCCATCGGAATCCGTGAACAACGCAGGCACCACGAACACCAGCAACGCCTGCCGGGCGAGCGCACGCACGAACCCGACCGTCACCGGCGCATCGATCCGAACCGTCCGCAACCGCAAGAAGTACTGCCCCGGCGTGAACCCGAACAACGTCACCGCCGCCACCCCGATCACGAACCAGATCAGCAACGTCAGACTCGACGCCGACCCGCCGCGCATGATCAACGCCGCGATCCCGAGCGCGATCAACCAGTCCACGAACAGCGCGGCGATCCGCCGAGCCATCCCGGACAACGATCCCGCACCGGACTTCGGCAGCCCCAGCTGTTCGCCGGGGAACTCGGAGGTTGCCGGATCGCCTGCACCCTCCGAAGGGCCGGAGAGCCACGATCCCGTCATGCGTGCCATGCCTCCCACAATATGCGGCAGCGACCGGCCGCCCGGCACCGCATAAGGGGAGTTCACGTCAGCGCGCATTGGTACGGATGGCAGGATTAGCATGCTGTTCGAGCCCGGGTGGGCCTAGTCACCCGGCCAGCCGTACGTGTAACACTGGCGAAACACAGACTTGACTGCCGGGAAACACCGCGTCCTTACCGTCTGGACGCGACGAACCCATGCAATCGACACTCGCTGGGAACCGATCCGTAAGGAGAACAAGTGACGTTCAGCACGGCCGACGAGGTCATCAAATTCCTCGCTGATGAAGAGGTCGAATATGTCGACATC
>NZ_VXLC01000049.1 GCF_008704205.1 Nocardia colli
TGCGTTGACCGCCTGAGCCCGCACCGATGAGCGTTCGGGGTTCTACTGGCGGTCGAGCTGGTCGAGCTGGTCGCTTCTGCGGTGGGCGTGGATCGGCGGGCGGAATACAGGGGTGACCCGCATCAGCCCTGGGGTGGGTTCCTCGGTTACGTCGGCTGCGGGATCGTTGATGCAACGTCGACAACGGCGACTGAACCCAAGGATGACATCATGGCTATCACCCGAATCCGGCTCCGCGCCTTCGCAATTGCCGGCGCCGCAACACTCGTCGCGCTCGGCGGTGCCGTGCTCGGCGGTGCCGCCGCGACAGCCGATACCGGGACCGCCGAAGCCGCGTTCGTCGACGAGATCAGCGTGAACAACGCCACCCTGCCCGGACGATCGACCGCCGAAATGATCACCGCGGGCTACGCGACGTGTGACGACCTGCGTAGGGGTGTGACGGTTCTCGATGAGATTTCCGCGGTCGAAAGGACTTACCGGTTCAGCCAGGGAACGTTGTTCGTCAGCGCGGCGACGACGAACTTGTGCCCGGACTTCGCGTCCTGATCGACAGCGCGTCGAAGGTGTAGATCGAACGGGGCCGCCCCGGGGCTACTCGACTTCCACTCCCCCGTTGTCGACAGCGGCGGTGCTGCAGAGCCGCTACCCGTCGGCGACCCGGTCACCTCGGTACGCCGGGGTTGCCGCGGTCGATCACCTGGCATCGTTCGATCTCGAACTCCGGTACTCGGTCGATGCGATATTTGGCGTATCGCAGTGACTGCTGGAGGTTGCGCTGAAAGCGGCCGGCGGTGAGTGGGGCGCGGGTGGAGGCCAGCAGGTCCCGAGTTGCCGGGCAGTTCATGGCGGTTCGGATGCGGGTGACCCAGCCCTCGTCGATGAACCAGGGCAGCCCGGGATATTCGTTCGCCATGCCCGCGTCCACGACCGCCCAGTCCGAGTCGAGGTTCTTGTCGTGGCCGATGCGGGCGTTCGGGAACCGGAACGTGTGTGCGGCAAGCGGATACGACAGGCCCATCGGGTCGAGGACCCGGACGTCGAGGGGCACGTTCATGCTGATCATGCCCAGGTTGATGAAGTACACGGTATGTCCGGCGCCGCCGTTCGGGGTGGGCGGCGGGACGAGCTGCCAGTTCCAGGACGGCGAATTGATGAGCAGGCCGCCGTTCGGATTTCGGGCGAGATCGCCGATCATGGTGCGCATCCGCGGATAGTCCAGGTAGTCCTCGGCGCGGAGCGGGTGCTCGTGACCGGTGCTCTGCACGTAGTAGAGGCGCTCGTCCGCGATACCGGCCGTGCTGATCGAGCGGCCGTTCTCGAGAGCGGTGGCGTTCGCCGCCAACAGCGCCCAGCCGGCGGTCACCGCCAACGCCCCGATCCCAAAGGCGCGGTCGGTGTGGCGCGAATCCGCCCGCGCGGCCGACAACTTCAGCGGCAGCACCATGACGGGCAGCAGCACGCAGAACAGCGGCGGCAGCAGCATGCGACCGTGCATGAAGTCGCCGCCTACCCGGATCTCGTAGACGGTCAGCAAAGCACCGCTGGCGAGCATGAGGGCGACTACCGCGGCCGGCGTCCGCAGCCACGCGCGGAATCGGCGAAGACGTTCGCGCACATCCGGTTTCGTCTCGAATTCCGCCAGCCCAGCGGCCTGACCAGCGATCCGTCGGGACCGCACCGCCAGCACGGCCGCAACACCCAGCGCCATAAGCGGCACCCACAACCAGTACGGCCCAATCAGATTCCACAGATAGACCAAACCCTGCCGCCATTTCGCGCCGCCCGCATCTTTGGCGACGGCCGTATTCGGATAAGGCAGCGCGTAATAGCCCATCTGCCAGATCTGATACGCCACCGGCACCAGCCCGGCCGTCGCCAGAACCAGCGCACGGAAGATCCATGGCCGCAACCGAATTCCCGGCTGCGGCGCACCGCAGATCATAAGCAGTGCCAGCGTGCCAAGCAGCGTGAGCTCCGGCCGAATCAGCGGCGCCAAACCCGCGACGAAGGAAAGGCCGAGAATGCTTGCAAAGCCCGTCTTGTCGGCGCGACTCCACCGGATCAGCCCCCACCACAGCACCGCAATCCAGCAGATGACCAGGCTCGACTCCAGCCCCGAGGTGGCATAGTCGCGGGCCGGAGGCACCGCGATATAGACGAGAGCGCCTGCCGGAAGCAGCAATTGGACCCCGCCGCCCCACAACCGGGCCGTGCCCAGAATCGCGAAAACGATGGCCGCCACCGACAGCGTCAGCGCGATACCCAGCACCACATACTCCAGCCGCGCCTGCGTCAGCCAGCTGAAGAACCAGATGAGATAGGTCCAGGCGGTACTGGTATTGACCTCGACGCGCTCCCCCGCGTTGAACACCGGACCATTGCCCGCCAACAGATTCCGCACCGTACGCAACACAGTCAAGCCGTCGTCGGCGATCCAGCGCCGCCGCCAGCCACCGATCGCGAAAAGCACAGCGGTGAACACCATTCCGCTGACGAAAACAGTGCGAGAGGGTCGCCGCGCCGGCACAGCAACAAGTTCTTCGTCCACCACCAGGTCGGGCGAGAGGACCAGCGTCACCTATGCGAACCGAACGCCACGACGCGCAGAACCGCTGCGGGCAGCCGGATTCCGACCGACATCGCGCTCAGCGGACGGCCATCGGGCACGAGACCGCCACGCCGACCGGCCCGCTTGAAAAGATAACTCACTGAATCCCCCTCATCTGGTACGGGCGAACCATACCGCGCCAACCGATGAGCGACGACCCAGCAATCTTGGGGTCTCCCATCCGCCCAGCCCTACGTCGACGATCCCTCGCGCGCAACCGCTTTCAGCCGGCCGCCAAACGAAGGTCCGACTGTTGATAGACAAGGCTTTCCATCGCATGCCGGTGGATGCGGGCTGGGGCAGCGCACCAGGCGAGGGGGTTCTCGCAGTACCTGTATCACCAGGGTCTCCCGGAAGTCCACGACGGCTGTCAATCTCGTTGAGTCGAAAGCGCCGACAACATGGGACGGAGAACAATGGTGGACAACCAATTCACTACTCACGCGGAACGTTTCGATCTGAGTGGGAAGTACGCCCTTGTCACTGGCGGCACCAAGGGCATCGGGATGATGATCGCGCGCGGCCTGCTCCAGGCGGGCGCTCGCGTCGTCGTCAGCTCGCGCGACGCAGCCACGTGCGCGCAGGCAGAACATCTACTGTCCGAATTCGGTGACGTTCGGGCAATTCCCGCCGACCTGTCCCGGCATGACGAGTGCCGGCGCCTCGCTGATCTTGTCGGGGCCGACTCGCAACCCCTGGACATCCTGGTCAACAACGCGGGGGCGATGTGGCGCGAGCCGTTGGCGACGTTTCCGGACGAGGCCTGGGACGCAGTGCTCGACCTCAACCTCAAGTCGCCGTTCTGGCTGGTGCAGGCGCTGCTCCCCGCACTTGGCAGAGCGGGCACCGTCGACGATCCCGCGCGGATCATCAACATCGGCAGTATCGCCGCTATCCACGTCGCCCAGTCACCCAATTACTCCTACGCCAGCAGCAAGGCGGCGCTCCATCAACTCACCAGGGTGTTTGCCAGAGAGCTTGGCCCACAGCACATCACGGTGAATGCGGTAGCACCGGGCGTGTTCCCGTCGCAGATGATGGCGTCCACGCTCGATGCCATCGGCGACACGATCGCGGCGGCGGCCCCGCTGCGCCGGCTCGGCCGCGACGACGACATGGCGGGTATCGCCGTGTTTCTCGCCGGCCGTGCCGGGTCCTACCTCACGGGCAGCATCATCCCGGTAGACGGCGGCATCGCGACGACCGCATCGGGCACTCCTTGAGCCGGGTGGGCAGGCCTGTCGGCCTGCCCTGTCACCGTCATCCTGCCGATCAGGAAGAGAGCCTGACCTTTTCAGCGGGATCGGCTTTGCTCACGCATTCCTGATAGGGGTTGACCTGTCCCTGCCGCTCCTGGCAGGTCCAGGAACCGCCCTCGACGGTGACCGTCAGCACGTCGCGGCGCGCGGTGGCGGGTTGCTCGCCGTAGGCATTGGTCACCGCGATGGCGGTGGCACATGCGGCGCTGCCCTTGGTGGTGACGGCGAAGACCGCGAGACCGAAAACTCCTGTGCCGCAAGAGATGGCGACAGGCTCCGCTGAGGGGGCTTGGAGGGGCGGAGGTTGCGTGGTGCCCGACTGCACGGTCGGCGTGACCGGCGTCGAGGTCGCCGGGGCTGCCGTCGAGCCGGCATCGCTCGACGTGTCGCTACATGCACCCACACTCAACACGAGGGCGACGGTGGCTGCGACTAAGGGAATCGAACCGGCGATTCGCAATGAGCTCTCCTGGCTGGGCGTCATGACATCGAGGCGGTTTCGCCTGCGACGGCCGCCCCGAGCAGATCCGAGGCGGGGCCAATACTCGCGGACCGACACCAGCCCCGCGAGACCCCAGTTGCTCCGGCACGTCAGCGTGTCGACACCGTACGGACACGCCGACCAGAAGCCCCGTGACGACAACGTTGGAAATTCGGTGACAGCTACCGTGGTCGCCCACCGTACTGCACGACGTTCGACCGCCTGGCCTCGACAAATCGGAGCCTCCGCAGCCTGCGTCGTGGCTTCGATGCTCACCAGCACAGCTCGCGCCAAGCCGACGATCTTCCTGAATCCCGGCGGATGGGGTCGAAAGCCACAGCCGGTGCGCTTTCCGGCTCGGCAGATCGCCATGATCGTGGTGGGGGCGCTCTCAGCCGGGTTGGAAGAAGGCAAGGAGTCTCTGGGCGGCGTCCGGCGACATCAGCAATTCCTGCATGTCCGCGGACATGCGGGCGGCGGCGCTGGTGCGCGCGAACATCTCGCGTTCGTATTCCTTTACGGCGGTTGGGAAGTCGTCCGGGTTGGCGGCCAGCGCGAGGCCGAGCACGGCCCCGTCGAGCAGTGCCATGTTGGCACCCTCCCCCACCGGCGGCATCAGGTGCGCGGCATCGCCGAGCAACGTGACGTCCGGCATCGACGGCCAGGTCAGGCCGACGGGCAGGGTGGTGAGTGACCGCGGCACGATCGCGTCGTCGCAAGCCGCGATCAGCGCGGCGAAACGGGAGTCCCAGCCGGGGAGCAGATCGCTCAGTCGCGCGCGGGCGGCGGCCGGGTCGTCGAACGGGATCGCGGCGGTGGCGAACCAATCCTCGGCGGTGTTGTAGAAGCTGAGGCCGATGCGCACGCGACCGTCACCATTTCGCTGCGCCCCCAACGATATTCCGTTGCCGATGACCCAGTAGTTGCCGCGCCCGACCATCGCCGCGAGGTCGGGATGCGTGCGGTCGATGTCGGGGATGCCGAGCTCGACGACGTGCTGACCGATGTGTGCCGGACGAACGTCGGTGAGCAGCGGGCGAATCCGGGACTGCGCGCCGTCCGCGCCGACTAACAGGTCGTATGCCGCACTACTGCCGTCTGCGAAGCGCAGCACCCTGTGGCCGGCGGATGTGCATGCGTGCCCCCAGCGCACCACTCCATCGGGAAGGGAATCGAGCAGCAGGTTGCGCAGATCGACGCGATCGACCTCGGGACGATCGAGCGGGGCGTCGTCGGGTGTGTCTTCCTGGAGCAGCAGGGTGCCGTCCGGTTCGAGCAGCCGCATGTCCTGACCTTCACGCCGGGCGATCGCGTGGAACTCGTCGATCAGACCGGCCGCGCGCAGCGCCCGCTGGCCAGAATGGATGTCGAGCATGCCGCCCTGACCGCGTGCGTCGCGCGCCGATTCGCGCTCGTACACGACCGAGTCGAGGCCGTTGACGTGCAATACCCGCGCGAGTGCCAGGCCGCCGAGGCCCGCTCCGATGATGGCGATGGTCATAAGTTGCTCTCCTTCAATACACCGCATAGCTCGATACACTGTATCGACAGAGGCGATGTATTGTCACTGCATGCTGGTATGGGAAAGGCCGGAGCCACCGAATCGACCCGTGCCGGCGCCGCTGAGCCGGGAACAGATCGTGCGAGCGGCGATCCAGCTGGCCGACGCGGACGGCTTGGACGGGGTGTCCTTTCGCAAGATCGCCGCCGCGCTGGGCGTCGGCCCGATGCGGCTGTACGGCTATATCGGCGACAAGGCGGAGTTGCTCGACCTGATGGTCGACGCCGTCCAAGCCGAGATCCGGCCGAGCGGCGACGGGTGGCGGGCGATGCTGCAATCGCTTGCCGAAGCCACTCGGGACGCCGCGCACCAGCACGAGTGGCTCGCCGAATTACTCGGTGGCCGACCGCAACTCGGGCCGCACGCACTGGCCAACGGGGAGACGGTCGCGGCCGCGTTGAGCGACCTCGAGGTGGACGCCGTCATGCCGGTGGTCGCCGCGGTCAACGCGTACGTGATCGGCGCGGTGCGCCGGGAGATCGCCGAGCGGCGGGCCGAGCGGGACACCGGCATGGACGAGCGGAGCTGGCAAGCCGCGCGCGGTCCATATCTGATGCGCGCCTTCGCGACCGGGCGATTCCCCGCACTGGCCACGGTGGTGCACGATGCCGCGCACCTGGACGCCGACCAGACCTTCCGCACCGGCCTCGGCTTCCTCCTCGACGGCATCCAGGCCGGCGTCGCGCGCTGAGCTGCGTTCGGCGCGGACCGATCCGACGAATAGGGTTCCCTTAAGGAACTCAAAGATGTTACGGTCCTGAGCGTCTTCGAGAAACATAGGAGGTTATCCCATGGGCTTCGCCGAACGCTTCGACCATATCGGCATCACCGTTGCCGACATCGACACCGCGACAGCGTTTTTCGTCGGACTCGGCCTGGAGGCCGATCCGAAGATGACCGTCGAGGGCGAGTTCCTGGACACCGTGATCGGCATGACCGGCGCGGTCACCGAGATCGTCATGCTGCGGCTGCCCGGCGGCGGAACGACGCTGGAGCTGTCGAGCTTCGTCCGGCCCGATCACCTCCCCGGTTCGCCCGCCGCCCCGGCCAACGAGCTGGGCCTGCGCAACGTCGCCTTCGTGGTCAAGGACCTGAAGGCCGCGGTCGACCACGCTGCCGCCGACGGCTACGGCCTGGTGGGCGGGATCGGCGAATACGAAGGCGTCTGGCGGATGGCCTACGTCCGCGGACCCGAGGGAATCATCGTTTCGCTGGCCGAGCAGATCCAGAACTGAGGCACACCATGACCACGACCGTCACCGACGAACAGATCCAAGCCCTGGCCGCGACCGCGAAACCCTTCAGCCTCGCGCTCCTTCAGTGGGGCCCGAAGCGAACCATGGACGGCGCGGACGCGATCGAACTCGAACACCAGCGCCGCATGGTGTCGCTGCGCGCCGACGGAGTCATCGCGGTCCTGTGCCCGGTCGCCTCCGACACCGTCGCCGGCGTCGCCATCATGACCGTGCCGCCCGAGGAAGCCGCGCGGATCATGGCCGAGGACCCGTGCGTGCAAGCCGACATGATCCGTTGCGAGGTACACCCCTGCCACGGTTTTCCCGGCGACGCCCTGCCTGCCTGAGCTGTCGCGCCGAACTCACAGCACGCCGAACGAGCGCAAGCCCTCTTCGTCTTTCGGGATATCAGGGATCTGGACCGCGAACTCGGCAGGTAGCACCAGCGGCAACATCGTGCGGTCGGGTAGTTCGACCGCGCCGCGCGCAACAACGGTGCCGCGCAACAGATCTCGCAGAGCTGACGCACTGTGCCGGGCCGTGGACGGTGCGGCGAGCGCGGCACCGCGCAACATCCAGCGCGGCCCGTCGACGCCGATGATCCGCAAGGCGCGATCATCCATCGTGGCTGCCACCTCCGCACCCCAGGTGCCGGGTTCGCTGTGCACTCCGCGGCAATCTTCCTGTAGGCCGACGATGAGTTCGGGGACGATGCTCGCCCACAATCCGCCGGAAGGCGCTGCGGCATAGGCGGTCACGGTGAATCGCCCGAGCGGGGTCTGCCAGTGCACGAAGTGCACCATCGAATCGTCCGGCGCCATATCGACCAGGCACTCGCCCCAAGCAGGGACCGGCATCCGTATCGACCCGAGGTCCAGCCGGCGCACATCGTCATCCGGTGCGTTCGTTTCGTCGTAGGGCCCGTGCGGATTCGGGACGATCGGACCCAGCTGATCGGTCACCCCATCAGGCTATCCATCAGGGCCCCACCGCAATAGCCACCAGAGCTATCGGCACCCGCTCCCGATTCGCCGCACCGGCGGATCGGGACGGAATGCGGCGCAGGGGGTCGGGTAGCGTGTTGCGAGGTGGATGGTGAGGGGGCACCGCGGTGCGAGTGGGTGTTTGGTGTGTGGTGGGTGGACTCGTGCTCGCGGCGGCGGTAGTCACGGGATGCGGCGACGAGTCCGTGCGGTATCACCGCCAAGCCTGTGGGCTGGCGGACGCGATCGAAGTCGATGGGTTGCAGCGACATTCGGTGCGCAGCGGGCAGTTCGTCGACCGGATCGACTGCTCGCGAGCGTTCTTCTTCGGACCGCCGCCGGACGATCTCCGGGCCGCGGTGATCGCGCCGCGGTTCGAACTTCGGGCGCCCACACGTGCGCTGTTCACCGTCGATCCGGGCTCGACGTATGTGCTCAGCGGTACCGGGCCGGAGGCGTGCTCGATGACCGTGGAGCGCTACGAGCAGACCGCGATGCTCGATCCATGGTTGGGGTTGTCCGATGATCAGCGTCAGGCGATCCGGGCGGGCACGTCGGTTCTCTTCGAATTCCTGGTGAACTGTGCACCCGAATAACCGATTTCGGCGCTGGATAGTGGTGGCCGTGTCATTGCTGGTGCTCATCACCGCGGGCGTGTGGTGGTGGCGCGACCACAGGTTCGGCCCCAATCCCGCACTGATCATGGTCGATCAGGTGACCATCGATGGCTTCACCAAACTCACATCCGGCGTCATCTTCGACGATCCCCCCTCCGCCTACGCCACCTACCTCGGCGACACCACCGACCACATACTCGACCGACTCCACGCACCGAACACCCGGATCTTCCCCAGATCCGACCCCCTCCGCGACCCACCACCCGACTCCCTCGTCATCGCAGTCGGCGACGCACCCCAAGGCTGTTCACTGACACTCGAACGGTTCCTCCCCACCGCCGCCCCCTACGCCCGCCACGGCGTAACCCGGGCACAGGCAGCGAACCTCGAGAACGGGACGCAGACGAAACTTCAGCTGAAGATTCATTGCCCCGGTTAGGGAGTGCGTCGCCCCGCCGCAGCGCGGAGCCATCACCCGGGATGCTCGTACTTCCACTGGGGTGCAATGTAATCCGCCGCCCGATCCCGATGCGAACGGGTTGACCGCGTCCGTCGGGTGAATGTTGTTGGTGGAGGGGGAAATCAGTTGGGGTGGGGGATCGCCTGGCAGAGTGCTGGGCATGACTTCCTCCGACCCTAAGACGGATCTGCACCGTTATCTGCGTTATGCCCGTGAAGCTGTGTTGTGGAAGCTCGATGGTGTGTCCGAGTATGACGTTCGCCGGCCGATGACACCTACCGGGACCAATCTGCTGGGGCTGGTGAAGCACCTCGGGACGATCGAGTTCGGGTATTTCGGGGACACCTTCGGCCGTCCGGCCGACGAGCCGCTCACCAAACTTGATTTCGAGGCAGATCCGACGGCCGACATGTGGGCGACCGTTGACGAATCGCGGGAAGACATCATCGCGTTCTATCACCGCGCGTGGGCGCACGCTGACGCCACGATCGACGCTCTCGACCTCACCACCGAAGGTTCGGTTCCGTGGTGGACGAAGGACCGGGTCGTCACGCTGCACCGAATTCTGGTGCATGTGACCACCGAAACCAATCGGCATGCCGGGCATGCCGACATCGTTCGCGAACTCATCGATGGTGCCGCCGGGCTACTCCCCCACAACGACAACATGCCCACCGGCGACCCGGCCTGGTGGCAGAACTATCGAGCCACACTGGAGAACACCGCGAAGCAGGCCGCCGGACTCGAATGATCGTGTCGCCGGTTGGCCACGCCGCAGATGAGAGCCGCTGTGTGGTCCGGGGGTGGCGGGCGGGCCGTTCGGCCGGAATCATCGGTCGGGTGACCGTTGCGGTTCGGGTGCGACGGCCCCGGCCGCTTGTTCGGAAGGTGCACGATGCGATTCGGGAAGGCGCGGCCGACGCGACCGGGACTGCTTGGGCAGGAAGTACCTTCGTTCGTGAAGCGCGTGAACGGTCTCGGACTGCTCGAACTCGGTACGGCGGCTCGGTCCCACGGGTTCTCCGCCTACGGCCGGCCGCTGTGGACCAAAGCTGTGCTGACGGAGATAGTCTCGGTCGTGTTGATCCCGATCTGCGCCAAGACCAACGGCGCGGGGCGGCTCCAGGCTTGGCGGTGTTACGCCGGAGTCACCCTGGACGGGCGTGGAACGGTCAGTTTCACCGTCGATATTTCTCCTGCGGATTTCGATAACCTGCCCACGGTAACCGACCCCTGGGACGTCGCCGAGGCGCTGCTTTATCACTCGCCCCACCTGCCGGTAGAAGACTGAGCGCCGACCGGATCCACCACCACCACCACCGGATCAACCCTTCGGAACCACTGCCGAACGGAAGCCGTGAATTATCCAGCGGGACAGGGCACCGGGTGCGGGTGCTGCGGATCAAGGGCATTGAGTACGTAGGCGGCTGCACGCGGATCGGCGACGATTCCCAGATGATCGGACATATCCTGCGAACACCCATCTTGCAGAACGATATTCGTCACCCCGTCCCCGGGCAGCAGCCCAGAGGTGTACGGCAGGACAACTTGGTCGTGGGTGGTGACGATATTCGTGTAAGTGCCCAGCGAATGGCCGAGGACATCGACCTTCTGCGCACCGGTCGCATCCAGTATCCGCTCGATGAAACTGCCGATGGTGCGCGCATTCTGCTCAGCAGTGCCGCTCATCCCGCCGAGCGCCGAAACCGGCCACGGCAGATCGAGAGCGCCGTAGGTCAAAGAGAAGACGCAGTAGCCTTCATTGGCCAGCAACGGAACATATGTCCCCCAATTGGTTTGAGCGCCCGCCCCCGCTCCCCCGTGCACCAACACCACCGGATTCGGGTGCGCCACACTGGGTTTACAGCCCCAATCATTACTGCCCGGCATAGACCCACCGGGATTCGACAGCTCGGCACGAATCCCACTGAACGTGCTGTATTCCACCGGCAACTCCGCCTGCGCAGGCCCTGCACCCACTCCTGCTACCACCGCCACCGCGCACAGCACCGACCCGATTCGCCATTCCGCCATGATGAAGCCCCCTCCGATTAGAACACGTTCCAGTTCACCCCTCAGGGAGTGACACTAACGCGAAATCAGCTGTTCTGGTCGATCTTTCGGACAAACCGGCGATATCGAGGCCCCTCGGAGCTTCACGAGGTAGACACGAAGAGTGGATATTCGAGAACTTCAGGCGCGAGCGATGACGATTCATGACCTCTATGACGCGCTGAATCTTGCTGAGCGGGGACGGACTTGGACCCGGGCGGACTTCATGCTCGGGTTCGTCGGGGATGTAGGGGATCTCGCGAAGCTGGTTATGGCCGCCGAGGGTACCCGGGCGATGCCAGGCGGGAAGGCAGCCTTGGAACATGAGCTCGCGGACTGTCTTTGGTCGGTTCTGATTCTGGCGCAACGGTATGAGGTCGATCTCGAAAGCGTGTTCACCCAGACCATGGGTGAGCTGGAGGAGATCATCTCGACACGCCTTGCGAGCGGAACAGGTTCAGCGTGATTGGTTGGCGGTGATCACTGTTTGCAGGGCGTGTTTGAGGTGGGTGGGGGTGGGGAGGGCGGCGAGGAATTGGTGTTCGCAGTTGTCGATGATGGTTGCGCCGGTTTTCAGGATGGCTCGGCCGGCGGGGGTGAGGGTGACGGTGTTTTTGCGGCGGTCGGTGGGGTGGGGGTGGCGTTCGACCCAGGTTTGGGATTGCAGGCGGTCGATGAGGGCGACCATGGTTGTGCGGTCGATGCCGAGGAGTTCTGCGACTTCCTTTTGGGAGCGTTCTTGCTGATCATCCAGGCAGTTCAGGGCAGCCCATTCCTGAGGGGTGATGCCCAGCGGGGCCAGTTCGGTCGAGGTCAGGTCCGCGTATTGCAAGGCTGCGTGTTTGAGCAGGTACCCGAGCCGAGGGAGTGGGGCTTCGTCGGTCGATCGCGGCGGGCGGGCGGGAATGGGCACGCGGTAACCATATACTTTTCTGATCGTCAGTATTGCTGATGATCAGTCGCCATGACTACCATGGGGGTCGCCAGTGCGGGTTTCTCCGAATCTCATTGCTCTCGAGGGGTATTCATGTCGAAGTCGATCGCAGTACTCGGCGCCGGGGCGGGCCTGGGCCAGGCCGTCGCCCACCGCTACGCAGCGGAGGGCTACGACGTGGTGCTGGTCGCCAGGCGCCGGGAACCGCTGGAGTCGTTGGCCGAGAAGCTGCCTGGGACAACACATGTCATCACCGCGGACTTAGCCGACACCGACGCGGTTCCCGCGCTCGCCGAGCAGATTCGGGCCGCGGTCGGCGATCTCGACGCGTTCTACTACGGTGCGGCGGCCGACGGTTTCGTCCCGGTGCTCGATCTGACCCCACAGCGCGTACAAGACCTCATGCGGCTCGGCGTCTACACCTTGCTCGAGCTGGTACGAGAGTTCTTGCCCGCCATGCTTTCCCGCGGGGACGGCGTGATCCTCAGCGCACAGGGAGCCAGTGCCGTGCACGGCAATCCGCGCGTCGCCGGTGGACTCGCCCTCGCCGCTCAGCGCAACTACCTCCAGGCGTTGCACACCGAGGTCGCCGCGAAGGGCGTCTACGTCGGCGGTCTCTACATCGGCGCGGCCATCGAAAACAGCGCCTGGCACACCGAACTGGAACGAGCCAGGGCAGCGGGCGAGCCGGTGTTCGAGGTATCGACCGTCTCCCCCACCCACCTCGCCGATCTGCTCTGGACCATGCAGCACACCAGGGACGAAGCGGACGTCACCTACATCCGCTGATCCGCCTACTGCGAATCTTCCAGCTGGTAGCCGAGTTTCACGTCATGGTTGACCTCACCACCGGCGACGGTTATCTGGCTGGTCGACGGCGGATAGCCACGAGCCACGACGGTGTACTGCCCTTGCGGCAGATCGGTGACCAGATAACGACCGTTGTCGTCGGTGCGAGCGGTGGCGGTCAGATCACCCGTCGTGTTGAGCACGCTGATCTGCGCGTCCGGCACCGGACGCCCGTCTTCGGCCAGAGCGGAACCGACGAGCACCGCCATCGGCGACATATCGATGTCGTGCCGGAGCAGTCCGGCATCAGGAACGGTAAGCGTGGTCGCGCTCGGCCGCATATGTTCGGCCACGGCGACCAATGTGTAAGTACCGGAAACGATCCCGTGGCACACGTAACGCCCGTCGGCCGTGGTCATCGCCGCACCGACCACCTCGCCGCGCAGGTCGGTCAGGGTGATGGTGGCGCCGTAGAGCGGGGTGCCGCGAGCGGCGGACCGGACGATGCCGGACAGCTCACCGGAGCCGAGCAAGGTGAGATCCAGGTGCTGGGCCCGCTGGCCGACCGAAACCGTCACCGCCGCAGGCTGATGGCCGGTCGCCGAGATGATCAGCACGTAGCTGCCGCTCTCGGGAACCCCGATGACGTAACCACCGTCGGCATCGCCGGTCGCCCGCGAAACCTGATGTCCGCGTTGATCGATCAGGGTGAGCGCGGCGTCGGGCACCGGATGCCCGTTCTCCCGCCGGATACGTCCGCCGATCGCGCCGTCGCCGTAACCTTCGAACCCCTCCACCGAGTCGAGCACCGTCACCGTGGAACCGGTTGCCGCCATGGCGAACTCGTGCGAACCATTGCCGCGGTGTTCGGCGGACACCTGCCGGCCGACCGCCCCGGCGAGTACCGGTTCGGGTTCCGCGAGCGCCTGCGCGGCGCCCTCCCAGATCTGGTCCTCGTCCCAGCTCGACTCCGCGACCGGCGCCGCCTTCCGCGCGACGGCCGGCACCGGAGCATCCTGCAACGGAATCTCTTTCATCAACATCAACACCAGGCACGCCAGCAACGCCACCGCCGCGGCGACATAGAACACCCAGTGCATGGCGTTGGTGAAGCCGATCAGGATCGGCACCTTCAGCTCGTCGGGCAGCGCCTCGATGCCGCTGGTGTTGCTCTGCATATTGCTGAGCTGTTCGGCATCGAACCCGGGCGGCAACGTCCCGCCGAACGCGTCGATGATCTTGTCGGGCAACAGGTTGAACAGAATGGTCAGGAACACCGCGACGCCGAGGGTGCCGCCCATCTGCCGGAAGAATGTCGCCGCCGCGGTCGAAACGCCCATATCCGAACGCCGCCCCGCGTTCTGCGCCGCGATCACCAACGTCTGCATGCAGAACCCGAGCCCGAGCCCGATCACCGCGCAGTACGCCAGCGGCTGCCACAGCACGCTGTCGTAGTGCACCTGCGCGTACAGCGCCGAGCCGACCGCGGTGATGAAAGTGCCTGCCACGGGCAGGATCTTGTAGCGTCCGGTCTTCTTGGTGATCCGCCCGCCGAGTTGCGCGCCGACCGTGATGCCCATGACCAGCGGCAGCATCAGCAGCCCGGCATTGGTCGGGGTGAACCCACGCACCACCTGGAAGTACTGCGGCACCATGGTGATCGCGCCGAACATGGCGATGCCGACGATGAACCCGCCCGCGATGGTGACACTGAACGTCGAACTCTTGAACAGCCGCAACGGAATCAGCGCCGCGTCCTTCATCAGGAACTCGACGAGCAGGAACAGCAGCAGCCCGACCCCGCCGACCCCGTAGCAGAGCAGCGCCCGATGCGATTCCCAGCCCCAGTTGCGGCCCCGCTCGGCGACCACCAGCAGCGGCACGGTGCAGATCGTCAGCGTCACCGCGCCGAACCAGTCGATGCGGTGATTCTGCCGCTGGTGCGGCACATTCAGCACCTTGGCGACCACCAGCCAGGCGAGCACCCCCACCGGCACGTTCACCAGGAACACCCAGCGCCAGCCGGCGATCCCGCCGAGCGTGTCCAGATCGGAGAAGAAGCCGCCGAGCACCGGCCCGAGCACCGTGGCGAAACCGAAGACCATCATGAAGTAGCCCTGGTACCGCACCCGTTCCCGGGCGGGCACGATATCGCCGACGATGGTGAACGCCAACGACATCAGACCACCGGCACCGAGCCCCTGGAACGCGCGGAACCCGGCGAGCTCGTACATCGAGGTGGCGAAGGTGCAGGCCACCGAGCCGACGATGAACAGCCCGATTGCCGTGAGGTAGAACGGCTTCCGCCCGTAGATGTCGGCCAGCTTGCCGTAGAGCGGCGTGGTGATCGTCGCGGTGATCAGGTAAGCCGTTGTCGCCCACGCCTGTTCGTCGAAGCCGTGCAGGCTGTTGGAGATCTTCACGATCGCCACGCTGACGATGTTCTGGTCGAGCGCGGCCAGGAACATACCGAGCAGCAGGCCGGACAGGATGGTCAGGATCTGCCGGTGTGACAGTGCGGGACCCGCGTCCGCTTCCAGGCCCGGCGGCATTGCCTGGGTGGTGGAATTCGTCATGTGCGCCCTAATTCTGGTCGGCTGCGTTGTCAGCGGTCTTTCTCGAACACGCGCTTCCGCTCGTCGGTCGCCCGGAATACGCTGCGCGGCCATCGATCGGATCGGCTCGGCGCTCACCAAGCCTTGTGACACAAGCGATCTGCACTAACTACTGCTGGTAAAACTCTCAGCGGTGCGACAGTTCGGCGACCTACCAGAACCGCGCAACTAGTTGCTATCGCGAACAATACATAAGCCCGTCAATCCATTATCACCGCGGGTATCGGGTTCCGGAGAAACCCGCGCCGGGATAGCCGCCTGCTATGTAAGGTCTTTCGTGTCTCGCCGCGCGCGGGACAAGCTTCTGCGGCGCGGGCTGCGGTATGCCCTCGGCGCAGGTTCCGACCAGCATCCGGCGACAGGGGGAAAAGCAGATGTCTGAAAACGAACCCAACGGTGCGCCACCGGCGCCGAACCCGCCCAACGACCCGACGCCCGCACCGAACGACACCAGAACGACCGACCCGACGCCTTTCTGGCGGTCGTCACTCTTCTGGACCGTGGTGGGCAGTGTCGGAACGGTGATCGCGTTGATCGTCGGCATCGCCCAATGGGCGGGCTCGAATTCGCCCTCGGCCACCCCGACCGGCTCGCCGGTTCCGGTCCCGTCCACGCCACCGACCACCCCCGCACCCCCCTCCCTCACCCACGGCCACCAGAAAATCGCCAACGTCGAGGGCATCGACCTGGACACCGGACAAGTCCGCGACCAGAACCAACCCGGCGTAGACATGAGCCCGTCCAGAACCGCCGACTCCCTCAACGCCATGACCGACGGCCACGCCCGCTTCGCCATCCCGCGCACCGACGCCGGCTCCGGCCTGGACCGCTGCACCGCGATCGCCCCCGGCGCATGGAGCCAAACCTTGGACAACACCTATCACTTGCCCACCGGCAGTCACCTCTGCGTGCAAACCGACCAGGGCAATCTCGCCGAACTCACGCTCACCCACATTCCTTCAGCGGCGGAGCAATACCTCGAATTCGACTTCACCACCTGGCGTCCCAGGTAGACCATTGCCGCGCGAGCCCGGGAGCGTACCGGTCGGCGTACGCGACACCCACTGCACCCAGTAAGTCTCGTCCGATCCCGCGGGGACGGTAATGTTGGCACGTCGCGTGGTACAAGGCCCGAGGGTGCGCCGCGCGAATGTGGGTACTCCGCGTTAGTCGTATTCGACGACGACCGAGTAGGTCAACGCGGATGGAAGGAGACCGGAGTCGATGCTTTCCGGGCAGAGTGGGCAGATAGGCCTTCTCGGCGACGGCGACAGCACCCCCCGCGCAGCAGCACCGATTCCTGAGCGCCGACCAGACCGCGCTGCCGTCTGGAATTGGCCGGATCTGTCGGTGCTGCTGGTCGAGGACGATCAAGCCGACGCGTTGCTGGTCGAGGAGTTGATCGCCGATGGCGCGCCGGGTCTGCCGGTGCGCTGGGTGCGCTCCGCGGCCGAGGCGCGTGCACTACTCGCTGAACAGCTACCCGATTGTGTGCTGCTGGACCTGCACCTGCCCGACGCGCACGGCCTGGAGACCCTGGGCGTGGTGCGCGAGTACACCGACCGGGTCGCGGTAATCGTGCTCACCGGGCTGGACCAGGAGCAGATCGGGCTCGCCGCAGTGGCCGCCGGCGCCCAAGACTACCTCGTCAAGGGCCGGGTCGAGCCCGAATTGTTCGGTCGCGCACTGCGTTACGCCATCCAGCGTAAACAGGCCGAACGCGCGGCCGCGGCCCTGCGGATCAGTCAGATGCGCGCGCAGGAGAACGCGCGCCTCGAACGCGGCCTGCTGCCGACCCCGCTGCTGCGCGGCGAACGCGCGGTCGACATCGTCGCGCGCTACCGCCCCGGCCGGGCCAACGCCTTGCTCGGCGGCGACTTCTACGACGTGGTGCAGCAGGCCGACGGCACCGTGCACGCGCTGATCGGCGATGTGGCCGGCCACGGCCCGGACGAGGCCGCGACCGGCGTCGCGCTCCGCCTGGCCTGGCGCACCCTGGTGCTCAGTGACATCTTCGGCCTGCGTCAATTGCAGCTGCTGGAGGAAGTCCTGCTCGCCGAACGCAGCGGCAAGCAGACCTTCGCCACGCTGACCAGCCTGGTTCTGCGCCCCCGCGATCACCGCGTCGTCGTCACCAGAGCCGGGCACCCCGGCATGCTGATCCGCACCGGCGCGCAGGTGGATTGGGTCGAGGTGCCGGGCGGTCCCGCGCTCGGCTTCCTGCCCGGCCGCGCCGAATGGTCGACCTACGAGGTCGCGCTGCCGCTCGGCAGTGGCCTGATGCTGTTCACCGACGGACTTTTCGAGGGCCACACCGACGCGGGCCGGGACCGCCTCGGCGAGGAAGGGCTGCTCGACCTGGCCCGCACGATCAGCGCGGCGGATCCCGCGGTATTCGTCGACGAGCTGGTCCGGCGCGCGGAGCAGCTGGCCGAGTCGCACGGCGGGCTCGAAGACGACGTGGCGGTCATGTACTTGCAGTGGAATCACCGAGACCTGAAGCAGGACAATCGATGACAACTCCCCCCGGCAAGCAGTCGGTGGCCGGCCGGCTGACCGTGCAGGGCTGGTTCATGCTCGTGCTGGCCCTGATGGTGATCTTGGTGATCATCGGCACGGCGATCGGCGCGCAGCAACTGAGCAAGACGAACCGGGTCGCCGACCGGATGGTCGAGGAGTTGCAACCCGCGACCGCCGAGACCTACCGGTTGCAGGGCGCGCTGATCAACCAGGAGACCGGCATCCGCGGCTATGCCATCGGCGCCGATGCTCAGTTCCTCGCCCCGTATTCCGAAGGCGTACAGGACGAAGCACAATCCGCGGCCAAGATCCGCGAGCTGCTGGCCGACCGCCCGCAGCTGCTGGCCGATCTCGACGCGGTGGAGCGCGCGGCCGCGGACTGGCGCAGCGGCTATGCCGAACCGCTGGTCAGCGCGGTCGCCGCGCGTGGTCCCCGGGCCATCGGCGAGGCGGACGCGACGCGCGGCAAGGCCGCCTTCGACAAGCTCCGCGCCCTGTTCACCGCGCAGAACGCCGACCTGGCCACCGAGGTCGACCGCGATCAGGCCGAGCTGAAAAGCACTCGCACCGTGCGGGATACCGCGCTGGGCGCGATGGTCGCCGTGTTCCTGATCGCCGCGTTCGCGCTGACCGTGCTGGTGCGCAGGCTGGTCGCGCGCCCGCTGGGCTATCTGGAGACCGCCTCCCGGCGGGTCGCCGACGGCGACTACGAACACCACATCACCGCGCACGGCCCGGCCGACCTGGCGACCGTCGCGGAGGCGGTGGAGGCCATGCGCCGCCAGGTCGTCGCCGAGCTCGAGTCCTCGCGCGTGCAGGAGGCGGTGCTGGCCGCGCAGACCGCCGAGCTGGACGCGCAGACCGCGGAGCTACGCCGCTCCAATGCCGAACTAGAGCAGTTCGCCTACGTGGCTTCGCACGATCTACAGGAACCGCTGCGCAAGGTCGCCGCGTTCTGTCAGCTGCTGGAGAAGCGCTACGCCGACAAACTCGACGAGCGCGCCATCCAATACATCGATTACGCGGTGGACGGCGCGAAGCGGATGCAGGTGCTGATCAACGATCTGCTCACCTTCTCCCGGGTCGGCCGGGTCATCGACGGCAACGTGCCGATCGGCCTGGACCAGACGCTGGACAAGGCGATGACCAACCTCTCGGTCACCGCCGAGGACACCGAGCTGCGCCTGGAACGCCCCGACGAGTTACCCGAGATCAATGGCGACCCGACGCTGCTGACCATGCTGTGGCAGAACCTGATCGGCAACGCGATCAAATTCCGCGCGCCCGATCGGACGCCGGTGGTCGAGCTCGCATGTGTCGCAGACGGCGACACCGGCGGCTGGTTGTTCTCGGTGTCCGACAACGGGATCGGCATCCCGCCGGAGTTCGGTGAGAAGGTGTTCGTGATCTTCCAGCGGCTGCACAACCGCGAGGAATACACCGGCACCGGTATCGGGCTGGCGTTGTGCAAGAAGATCGTCGAACACCACGGCGGAAAGATCTGGCTCGACCCCGAATACACCGGCGGCACTCGATTCTGGTTCACCCTGAACTCCCCGGTGCCGACCGAAGACCTGAGCGAACCGGCAGAAATCGTCGCGCAGGCCGAACCCAGCCTGCCCGGCTGATCCCCGATACAACACAGGAGATTCCTTTTGAGCATTCCTGGCCAGCCCATCGACATCCTCCTGGTGGAGGACGACCCCGGCGACGAGTTGATGACTCGGGAAGCCTTCGAAGACAACAAGATCGGCAACACCCTGCACGTCGCGCACGACGGTCAGGAAGCCCTGGATTTCCTGTACAAGCAGGGCGAGCACGCGGGTGCGCCACGGCCGGATCTGATCCTGCTCGATCTCAATCTGCCCAGATACGACGGACGTCAGGTGCTGGAGCGGATCAAGGCCGATCCGGAGCTGGCGCATATCCCGGTGGTGGTGCTCACCACCTCGGCGGCGGAGGAAGACATCCTGCGCAGTTACAAGTTGCACGCCAACGCCTACGTGACGAAGCCGGTCGACCTGGACCAATTCGTCTCTGCCATCAAGCACATCGACGATTTCTTCGTCCAGGTCGTCCGGCTCCCCCGGCAGCGCTGAGCGCGAGCGTGCGCTGCCCCGGCCTCAGGCCGGGCGGCGCGGCTCCTCGACGGCGAGCGCCTCGTCCACGGTGTTGTGCAGGCTGAGCAGCTTGTCCAGCCCGGTCACCTCGATCGGGCGGCGCACCGGCGGCGAGGCCACCACGCGCAGCCGGCCCGACGGCAGCGACTCCGCCGCCACGAGCAGGACGCTCAGTCCGGCGGAGCCGAAGAACTCGACCTGGGACAGGTCGATGACCAGCGTGCTCGGCTGGTCCCGCAACGCATCGTCCACCGCGGCCTGGAACTGCGGTGCGGACGCCATGTCGATTTCACCGGTGAGCGACAGGATTCGCGCGGAATCCACCGAGCGCACGTCCGTGTCCAAGCTTTTCGCCTTTCCGTCCGCACTCATCGGGCACTCTCCTGGACACCGACGCAGAGGGCGCCACCGAGCGCCATTCGCCCTCGGCTCGACCGAACTGAGCCTGCTACACCAAACCGGTTGCCTGGCATCGCCACTTCGCTACCTCCGACGCGTCGACCCTCCGCCCGCTCGAGCACGGCGCAGAGATGATCCAACTGGCCAAACTACCGTAGGCCGTCCCCGAACGCCGCGCCCGCCCAGGCCTGCCGCGTGTGCAGAATTATCAGCGAACCCGGGCCGGTCGCCGGTCCTCGGCGAAGTCGAGCTCCAAGGTCACCGGAATGACCTCCACCTCCAGCGCCTCGCGTAGCCGGGTGACCGCGTGGCCCAGAATCCGGCGGCGCAGTTCGGCGATGTCGGCGGTCGGTTCCGCGGTGACCACCAGGTGCAGTTCGGGTGCGCTGCGGCCGCCGGACAACCAGGCCGAGGCACTGCGCACACCCTCGTAACTCTCGATGTCGGTGGCCACCGGGGCGGCGGCGGTCACCGACTCCAGCACGGTGGTCCCGGCCCACTCGGTGCCGCCGGTGCGCCAGGTGACCGACTTGGGCATCCGGAACACCTGCGCCAGCAACCAGCGCAGGCACAGCAGGCCGATCAGCACCGCGGCGGCGACCGCGGCCCACAGCACCCAGGTCGGCGGCGCGTCGGTGCCGGGGACGAGGGTGTCGTCGGACCGCACCCAGCGCAGCCGGCCGTAGTGCGCGGCGACGGCGAGCACGCCGGCCGCGAGCAAAAGCACGCCGGTCAGCCCGAGCACGGTCCGGTTCAACGCCGCCGGACGGTTGGTGCTACTCATCACGCCTCTCCTGTCTTCGGTCCGTGCAGCTTGGCCCGCACGTGCCGGACCCGCTGCGGGCCGATCTCCTGTACCCGGCGGGTGAG
Organism: Nocardia colli; assembly: GCF_008704205.1. Lineage (GTDB taxonomy): Bacteria > Actinomycetota > Actinomycetes > Mycobacteriales > Mycobacteriaceae > Nocardia > Nocardia colli. Next base: position 21,507 of record NZ_VXLC01000049.1, read on the forward strand.
CGTCTCGCAGATCTCCTCGGGCAGGCCGTCCGCGCCGGTTCGTTCGGTGCGCGCGGACACCTTGACCGCTTTGCGGCGCAGGCGGATTCGCGCGGAGCTGACGCCGTCCACCGAACCCGCGGTGCTGCGCAGCGCCGTGCGCAGGCCACCGCGGGTCACGCCGGCCGACATGCCGTCGTCGGCGCCGAGCGGCAGCACGGCCGCCCGGCCGGGCCACAGCGCCAGTGCGAGCAGCCCGACGCCGAACACGATCGCCCCGATACCCACGGCGAGCACCGGCGTGTCGTGCCAGGTCATGCCGTGCAGGTCATGCGCGACGCTGTTATAGGACAGGAATTCGTGCGCGCCGACCAGGCGCTGGATCAGCGACACCGCCACCGCCACGCAGACGGCGAGCAGCAGCACCGCGACGACGACCGCCGGACCTGCCCGGCGCGGCCTGCGGATCACGTGACTCTCCTTCCGCCGCCGACGGTTTCGATGCTCAGCTCGGTGACGACGATGTCGATCCCGCTCACCGCGAGCCCGGTCAGCTCGCTGGTCCGGCGGGCCAGGTGGGCGCGGCACGCCTCGGTCACCCGGCTCACCGGTGACGGATACAGAATCGGCAGTCGCACGTCGAGCGAGGTCCGGTTCGCGAAAACCCTGGCGTCGACCCGCACATCGGCGCCGACCCCGGCCACCTCACGCGCCGCCTGCGCGACGATCCGCTGGACCGCGCGCGGGGCGACCGTGGTGACGCCCGGATACTCGTCCGCGACAACGGCGGTCATCGCCTGCCCTTGCGCTGTGCCGACTGGAGCAGCCCGGCCAGGTCCAGCTCGCCGTCGAGCCAGCGGCCGACCACCAGGCCGAGCACGGCGAACAGCAGCACGATGGTGAAGGCGCCGAATCCGCCGAACGCACCGGCGAAGCCGAGCGCGAGGCCGACCGCGAGGCAGATAGTAGTGGCGCTCATTACTGCACCCGGCTGCTCTGCACCGGCCGCTCGTCGTCGTCGCCCGGGATGTAGACGTCGTTGACGTTGATATTGACCTCGACCACGTCCAGCCCGGTCATCTGCTCGATCGCGTTGATCACGTTGCGGCGCACCGCGCGCGCCAATTCCGCGATGGCGACGCCGTATTCGACGACCAGCTCCAGATCGACCGCGGCCTGGGTCTCCCCGACCTCGACCGAAACCCCTTGTCCGATACTGGCGGACGCGCCGGGGATGCGATCGCGAATGGCGCCGAACGCGCGCGCCGCGCCGCCACCTAAGTCGTGCACGCCGCGTACCTCGCGGGCCGCGAGCCCGGCCACCTTCTGCACGACGATGTCGGCGATAGAGGTGGTGCCCTGGTCGCTGGCCAGCTTGCTGTTCTTGTCCGGCGTCGCGGCCGAATCGGCGACTCGGCTGACCGCCGCCTTGGTGTCCGCGGGCGCCTTGGTGTCCGTGTTCTTGTCAGTGGTCGTCGTCGTGGTGCTCATAGCTCCTCCTGATTTCCCTTGCGGTACAGCGGACATCGGCTCTTCATCTGGATCGACACGGGATCCGGCCCGATCGTCACGGGCGGGTTTATGTGACCTAGGTAACCCCCTCGCCGCCGAACGCTCCGGCATCGAGTTCGGCCACTACCAAGCGCAAACGGGCGCCGGACCAGTCGGTGCCGGCCAAGGCGGCACGCAGTGCGGCCGTTGCCTTTTCCAGCAGCGGCGCCAACGGCAGCTCGGCCGCCGCGACCCGCACCTCGATCCGGCCCGGTCCGACATCGACCGCGAAACCTCTTGCGTCCCAGGGCCACCAAGCGGGGCTCTCCGCGCCGAGGGGTGTTGCGGGCCTGATTCCGTCGATCGTGTCCAGCGCGCCCAGGATCACGGCGATGACATCGCTGGGAGACGTCACGGGCGCTCCGGCTCGATATCGAGAATGGTCACCGACACCTCGTCGACCGTCTGCCCGGTCTGTTCGAACACCACCCGCGAAACCTCCTGTTGCACCGCGTGACCGATCACCGCCGCGGGGCGGACGGCCGAAATCACCACGTCCACTTGCACACTCAGCGCTCCGCCGGCGCTGCGCCGCACCCGCACGCCCTCCGACGCCGCGGGGTCGGTGTTGGTCAGGCGTTGCTTGCCGACCCGGACCAGCGACGAGACCAGCCCGCGCACACCGGGTTCCAGCCGGACCACGCCCGGCACCGCGCGCGCCGCCTGTGCGGCCACCGCGGCGACGACCGGCGCCTCGATCCGTACCTCGGACACTGCATCGGTCGTCATCGCCGCGCGCCCCCCGTTTCGTCGTCCTCGTAGATGTCCGCGACCACCAGATCCAGCGTCTCCAGCACCAGCCCGACCTGCGCGGCCAGCGCGGCGGTGACTCGTTCGCGCACCACCGGCAGCGCGTCGCCGACCGTGGCGTGGCCGAACCGGATGGCGACCGACAGCTCGACCGCGACCACGGTTTCCCCGTCCATGCCCATCCCGACCCGGCGCACCCGGCACTGCCTGGCGCGCACGCCCGGCACCGAGTCGGCCGCATACCGCAGCACCGTCGCGACGGCCTGTTCACTCACCTCGACCGTGCCGGGCGCGGGGGTCGGGAGCACCAGGGTCCGGCCGCGCCGGGCCTCGGCGCGGACCGCGGACATGATCCGTCCGGTCAGGTCGGGCGGCGCCGGATCCGGCTCCTCGATCAGTTCCTTGGTCGCCGCGCGCAACGCCACCAGGCTGTCGCGGGCGGCCCGGCAGTGCGGACAGGTCTGCTCGTGTTCGTCGCCGAGACCGGCCTCGACCGCGTCGAGCCGATCCCAGACCTGTTCGATCTCCCGGCCGCAGGGCAACCGGTAATCCTGTTCTGTCGTGCCGTTCACCGCCATGGTTTCATCACCTCGGACAAGTGGGCTCGCGCGCGGGCAATCCGGCCGCGCACCGCCGTCGTATTCACGTCGACGATGTCGCCGATCTCCTCGTAGGTCAGCCCGTGCACCTCGCGCAACAGCCAACAGGCGCGTTGTTCGGGCGTGAGCAGCTGTAGCGCCGCGTTCAGCGCTTCCAATTGCGTGCTCACCTGCACCGCGTGCTCGGGCTGGATGTCCGAGCGGGGTGATTCGGTGGCCTCCGGGTCGACCTCGACCGTCGGCTTGCGGGCCCGGATCACGTTCAAGCAGCGATTGGTCGTCATGCGATATAGCCAGCCGACGAACGCGGCGTCCTCGTTGAGCTGTGGGAGGCGACGCCAGGCACCGAGAAAAACCTCCTGGACGACATCCTCGGCGTCGGAGCGGTCGGCGAGCATCTTGACCGCGAGCCGGAACATCTGGGCCTGATAGCGCAGTACCAACTGTTCATAGGCCCGCATATCGCCGTCGCGCGACCTGCTCACCAGGGTTGCGTCATCGGGCGCGGTCTCGGCAACCGCTTCTGTCGTGGTCACAGCACCTCCTCCACCGCTCATCAGTCAGACACCGGGGATTGGAAACCGTCACGGCCAGTATGACGTGATCGTTGTCTCAGGCGTTGTTGCGTGCGGTTTGCCGGACGGCCGTGTCAATACAGCGTGTGCATCCATCCCGGGTGTGCCGCGACACAGCGGAGGTTTCGATGTCTCTGAGCGACAAGATCGGCAACAAGGTCGACGAGTTCGGCGGCAAGGCCAAGGAAGCCGCGGGCAACGCGACCGGTGACGACGATCTGCGCGCCGAAGGCAAGGCAGACCAGGTCGAGTCCGCCATCAAGGGCGCGGTGGAGAACGTGAAGGACGCCATCGGCGACGCGGTGGACAAAACGAAGAACGCGTTGGGCAAGTAGCCCGATGTGTGCGGTGTGCGGCCGCGAGTACGGCCGCACACCGCCCGGTTCGAACAGAGGTGTTATGACAGTGATCAACCATCGACCGACCAGAATCGCCGGTGTCGAACCGGTGACCGCCATGCTGGCCGTGGCCACCTGTCTGGCGTTGACCATCGGCGTCGCCGCGCTGACGCAGTCGGTGGTCGCGACCGTGGCGGCCGGCGTGAGCATCGTGGCCGGGCTGGCGCTGGTGCTGGCGATTCTGCCGAGCAAGGCTTGACGGCCTACGGGGTGTAGATCTCCGTCGAGGCCGCCAGATCGTCCCCACTGCTACCGCCAGCGGCGAGTACCCGGCCGTCGGTCAGCAGCGTGGCGGCGAAATCCATGCGGCCGTAGGACATCGGCCCCACCGCGCTCCAGGTGTCGGCGTACGGGTCGTAGAGCGACGTGGCGAGGAACTTGGCGAACAGATACTGCTCGTCCCCGCCGCCGAACACGAGCACCTTCCCGGATTTCAGCGTGATCGCGTGAAAACGGTCCCGCCCGAACGGCATTCGCGCCGCGGGCGCCCAGCGATCGGTGACCGGATACCACCGTTCAGCGGTGTTCAGCGAATGCGTGTCATACACCGGGCCCGGTATCCAGCCGTGGGCAGCGCCGCCGAGCACGAGCACACTGCCGTCGGGCAGCAGCACCGCTTGATGCGAAAGCCGAGGCACCGCCAAAGAGCCGGTCGCGCTCCACTTTCCGGTCTTCGGATCGAAGATCTCACAGAACGCCATCGGCACGGCCTCACGGTGCCCGACGACCGCCGCGCCGCCGACCACCAGCACCCGTCCGTCCGCGAGCAGCACCGCTTGATGCGAGGTCCGCTCGTCGACCATCGGCCCGGTCGGCTCCCAGGTGTCGGCGACCGGGTCGTACAGCTCGGCCGAGTTCGCCGACCCCAGATCGTTGGTGCTCACCCGGGGTTTCGCCCCGCCCGCCACCAGCACTCGGCCGTCCGAAAGCAGTGTGGCACTGTGCATGCTGCGCGGAACGGTCATGTTCGCCCGGGTCGGCGTCCACGTCTTGGTCTTCGGGTCGAAGCGCTCCGCCGCCGCCAGGGTATTGAACGGCTCCCGGTACGGGCCGGAGATGCCGCCCGCCGCGAGCACCGTCCCGTCCGGCAATCGAGTCACCGAATGCAGTCTGCGACCGAGGGTCATCGGCGTCGACGCAGACCAGCTGGTGGTGACTGGGTCGAACAGCGCGGTGGCGGCGACCGCGGCGAACGTCGCGTCGGCACCGCCTACGAGCAAGGCGGCGCCACCGTCCAAAGAGACCAGGGCATCGTCGTTTTCGAAGGCGCGGTTGGGTTCGGGTAGGTCCGAGGCATAGGTCCACACGGCTGTCTGGACCGGTGGGCTGTCGAGTGCGGTCACTGTTGTCCCTCCGAGGGCGTGTAGATCTCCGTGCTCGCGGCGAGCCGCCAGTTGTACGACGACCCGTCGAGATGGTCGACTCCGCCGGTGACCAGCACCCGGCCGTCGGTCAGCGCGAGTGCGCCGAATGCCCAACGGCCCGTGGCGAGTCCGGCGGCCGGCTGCCACGACTTGGTATCCGGGTCGTAGAGCGCGGTGCTGCGCAGGCCGGTGGACATGTTGGCGGCGTTGGCCCCGCCGATCGCCAGCACCCGGCCGTCGCGCAGCAGGACGGCGCGGTGATACAAACGGGCACAGGACAAGTCGGCGTCGCGCGTCCACGCCCCGGTGATCGGGTTGTAGCGCTCGGTCGTCCAATCGCTGCCCGTGTTGTGCACCCAGCCCGCCACCCAGCCGGGCCAGCCGCCGCCGGTGACCAGCACGGTGCCGTCGAGCAGCAGCGTCGCGGTGCCGTCGAAGCGCGGCCGGGTCGTGCTGCCGGTGGGCGTCCACTCCCCCGTCGCCGGATCGAAGATCTCGCAGAACGCGAGGTCGGTGTAGGTGCCCGAGCCGACGTCGGCGGTGCCGCCGATGACCAGCACGCGGCCGTCGAGCAGCAGCACCGCCTGATGCACCGATCGCGCGTCGTTCATCGGCTCGATGGATGTCCACGTCTTGGCGTCCGGGTCGTAGATCTCTGCGGTCGCGGTGGTGCCGGACGTGCCGGACCGGTCCGCGAAGCCGCCGGCCACCAGGACGCGCCCGTCGGCGAGCAGGGTGGCCGAATGGGCGGCGCGGCCCACGCTCATCGATCCGGCGGAGACCCATTTCCCGGAGCCCGGCTCGAAGCGTTCCGCCGTCGCCAGGCCCGCGGGCGAGGTCTGCGGCGTCGGCAGGCCGCCGGCCGCCAGCACCGTGCCGTCGGGCAACCGGGTCAGCGTGTGCCCGCTGCGCCCGTCGGTCAGCGGACCGGTGGCCGTCCAGGTGCCCGGGCCGGGGTCGAATACGGCGCTGGCGGAGACGGATCCGAAGTTCGCGTCCTGCCCGCCCGCGATCAGCACGCGACCGTCCGCGAGCTGCACCGGATTGTCGCCCATGCCCTGCCAATTCACAGCCAAGGCAAGGTCTTTCGCGGTCCGCCAGGAGCCGGCCGCGATCGAGGCCGCGAATTCCGTGGTACGCACTGTGGTCACGGCGTGTACACCTCCGCGGTCGAGGTCAGCGCGCTCTCCCCGAAAACCGGTGCCGCGGCACCGGATCGGCTGATCCCGCCCGCGACGAACACCTGGTCATCGGGCAGACCGACCGCGGCCATCGCCCAGCGCCCGACCGCCATGTTCGCGGCGATCGTCCAGGTGCCTGCGGCCCCGGCCGCACCGGGCGTGTAGAGAATCGTGTCGGAGTAGCCCACATCGAAGACGCCGCTGTCGGTGCCGCCGATCACCAGCACCTTGCCCGAATTGGGCAGGGCCACCGCCCGATGCTGGCTCACCCCCCACGGCATGTCCGCGTCGGCCGTCCAGGTGCCGACACCGTTCGCGTCGAGCCGGAACCGCTCACAGGACTTCAGGCTGTACGGATCGATGATCGAACTGTAGGAGCGGGTGATCACGTCGCCGCCGGTCACGAGGACCGAGCCGTCTTTCAGCACGGTCGCCTGGTGACCCTTGCGCGGCGTGCGCAGGCTGGCGGTCGGCGCCCACGTTCCCTTGTCCGGAGTCGCTCCGGGAGTGAAGATCTCGCAGTAGCCCAGCGCGGCGTACTGGCCGCGGCCGATGGTGATGACGCCGCCGATCACCAACACCTTGCCGCCGGTCAGCGCAATTGCGTTGTGCCCGAACCGGATATCGGTCATCGGTTTGACCGTGGTCCACGTATTCGTTGCGGGGTTGTAGATCTCGGCCGAGCGCAGTGCGCGATCGGTGTCGGCCGAGCGCGCCGAGCAACCGCCCGCGACCAGCACCGAGCCGTCGGTGAGCAGCGTGGCCGAATGCGAGAACCGCGGCTCGTTCATCGAGGCGACCGGCCGCCACGCGCCGCCGCCGACGGCCGGATCGAACAACTCCACCGAGTTGATGCCGCGGGCCGGTGTCGCGGCCGCCCCGGTCACGCCGCCGGTTACCAGGACCTTGCCGTCCCGGAGCTTGGTGACGGTGTGCAGCCGGCGTGGGGTCTGCATCCGGCCGGCGATCGGTGTGCCGACGCCGGTGGGCACGTCGTAGACCATCGACGCGAACAGCGCGGTGCGGCGGCCGTCCTCGCCGCCGGCCAGCAGGACCCGCCCGTCGTCGAGCCGGACGGCGGTGTCGTTCGGCTCGGCCCAGCTGGCGGCCTGCGGCAGGGTGCCAGGCAGGGTGCGCCACGCGCCGGGCACCGCCGCGGCGGCCCGATCGAATTGCCGGTCGGCGGGTATCGGCCGCAGCCGCAATGGATCCGGATGAATCCTCATGTCAGTTCTGTCCTTTCTTCAGGGCGAACGGGCACACCAGGAGCAGGTCGAGCACCGCATCCGGATTGAGCCGTCGATCGGGGTCGAGCAGTTGCGGGCTGAGCCCGGCGAGGGCGACGGTGACGACCCAGTCCCGGCCCGCGTCGGTCACTTCGACGTCCTTGATGTTCGGGAAGGCAGCGCGCGGCTGACCGCCCAGCGTCGGATCGGCCTTCAACTCGGCCGGCGGCAGGGGGCCGCCGTCCACGGTGGTGTTCAGCGCGGATTCGCCGTACCAATCGACATAGCGTTTGGTGCCGTCCGGACCGAGATCCTGAGAAAGCACCAGGACGAGCTCGGGTTTCGAGACGCTGTAGCGGTGGTCCCGGAACAGTTGAGGGAAGCGAGATTTCGACAACGCGAAGGTGACGGTGCCGGTTCCGTCGGCCGGCGTGGCGAGGAATTTCTGCCACTGGTCGGCGAATTCGCGCCGGGCGCTGAACACCCGCACCGGGCCGCTGCCGCCACCGCCGCGGATCCACTGATCCAGGGCCTTCTTCATCTCGCCGACCGCCGCGTCGCCGAGGGTGTTGCCGCCGTCGCGCGCGGTGTAGCGCAGGTGCAGCACGACGTCGGTGATCGTCTCGTAGTCGAACTGGCGGAAATCGTTGGGCAGCGACAACTTCCACTGGCTGATCGCGCCGAGACCTTCGAACGGCAGGAACCGTTCGTCGCGCAGGTCGGTCTCGAACAGACCCGAGTCGTCCTGCCCGGTGCTGGTCACGATCGATTCGATCGGCCCTGAGTAGTCGCGGAACCTGGTGTCCAGCGGTGTCTTTCGCACATACGTACCGTCCGGCAGCCGCGAGTCGACCCGGACGCTGCTATTGGTCAGGGTCGCGGTGAGGTTCACCGCCGAGTACGGTCCGGCGACGCAGGGCACCGTGATGCTCAAGCTCTTGATCCGCCGGAAGTAGTGCCCCGGCGTATCGAGATCGAACAGCGCCTCCGGCAGCGACACGTAGCAGACGCCGGTCTCCTTGAGTCGCAGCAGCGCCTTGGCATCCAACTGTGCCAACGAGATCCGCTTGGTCAGCTCGAACTCGCGCGCGTTCGCATCGAGATAGGCCGCGTCCATCCGGTTGAGATCGGCGCTCAGCTGCTCGCCCGAGAGCAGGCCCTTGTGCAGGCTGTCCCAGTAGCCGAAGTTGACGAAACCCGAGTCCTCGACGCCCAATTCGTGCCGGTAGGCGCGTTCGGCCCGCTTGGCCACGTCGTAGGCGAGCTGGTAGGCCTGGAAGAAGCTGGTGGCCAGCCGCCCGACCATCCAGTCGTAGAGCTCCTGGTTGGTGAACTTGTCGTGCAGGAACTTGTCCGCCTCGGTGGCGTTGGCGATCTCCAGGTCGTTGTTGTCCCGCTCGGAGGTCGCGATGTTCAGCCGCGAAGAGGCCGCGAAGAGCTGCTGCTTGGCCTGTTCGATCTCGACCCTGGCCTGGCCCGCCTGGAAGTCCCAGTCGTCCTGGCGGCGGCTGTAGCCGCCGATGGTCGCGGCCAGCGCACCCGCGCCGTTGAGCACGGTAGCCACCTCGCCGAGCGAATTCGCCAGGTTCTGTAGCGAATTCGACACGTTGCTGCCGCCGTAGGTGGCGCCGACGGTGGTCGGGAAGCCGACCTTGAAATCGGGCAGGTGCGAGGTCGCGCTGCCCGCCATGTGGATGCCGGCGGCCACCGACTGCGCCACCAGGGCGCCGCCGGCGAGCACCGTGTGGGTGATCTCGAAGCCGTTCATGAAGTCCCGGCTCGAGTAGTAGTCGAGCTTGCCCTGCGCCAGCGCGATGGTCTGGTTGGCGACCTGCACCGCGTCCTCGGCCTCGGTGATCTGCTCCTTCTTCACCCGGCTCACGGCCTTCAGCATCGCCTTCTCGTGCCGCGACCGCAGGCGCGAGAGTGCCTCGCCGTCCCGCTTTTCCAAGGCGCTCAGCAGCGCGTTGCCGAACGAGGTGACCTCCGCCGCGAGTTCCTTCGCCTTGGCGAGCATCGGCGCGAACCGGTAGTGCGGCAGCGGCGCGCTGATGTCGTCGAGCACCGCGGACAGCTCGAGCCCGGAGGCGTAGGCCCGCACCAGCAGGCTCGGATCGATGACGGCGCCGAACGCCGCCAACTGCCTGGCCCGGCCGTCGATGTTGCGGCCGCTGCGGATCTTGCCCAGCCGGTCCGCGACGAGATCCCAATAGCCGAGCAGCTTTTCGTTGCGCGGGATGCGGAAGTAGTCGAACCAGGCCGGGCCGACACCGACGGTGATCTGCGGTGTCGCCGAGGTCTGTGGGTTACCGCCGACCAGGTGCTCGGCCAGCACGACCGGACTCGGCGAGGTCGCGGGCCCGGCCAGGTCCCGGAAGCTGCGTGCGCCGCCGGGCGTCGGGTCGAACACCTCCTCCGGACGGCGGCCGAGCAGTTCGGCGGCCAGAATGTAGAGCTGGAGTGCCTGATTGATCGACTCGCCGGTGTCCTGCCGGAACAGCTGGTCGCCCCAGGCGATCAGGTTGTCCAGGTACTTCATCACCACGGCCTTCTGATAGGCGGTGGTGCGCAGCCGTGCGACGACGTCGGGCTGGAACGGATTCGCTAGCCAGGCATCCACTTTGGCCTGCTCCGACAGGTTGCCGTCGGCCAGTCGCCGCAGGATCTCCTCGATGCGCTGCTGGTAGTAGCTGCCGGGCTGCCCCTCCTCCTTCGAGGTGAGATAGAACGGCTTGGTCTGCCAAAAGCGTTGCGGTGAGGACAGTGTCGAGCGATCGGTCGGATCGAAGATGCGGTGGAACCAGCGTTGCGCCTCGGCGAAGCGCTGGTTGGTCGTCAGACGTTCGGCCAGCAGCAGCGGGACGTCGAAGAACAGCTCCCAGTTGTATTGGGAATAGCCGCCTTCCGCGGTGAAGTCCATGTCCTCGCCGGGGTAGGGCTCGACCACCGAGGACGGGTCCGGCTCGTACTCCTTCTTGAACTCGAACGTGCCCGCGGTGCGCGCATCGATCAGCTGGATCTCACGGGAGAGCATCGCATCCAGGCCACGGAATTTCAGGCTGGACAGCAACGTCTCGACGTACGGGTGATAGAAGTTCGAAAAGCGGGTCGCCGCAAGCACGCTGGCGTCGGCGTCCAGGAACTCCGCCACGTAGCTGCGCAGGCCGTCGGAGATGAAGGCGAAGAAATCGCGCCAGTCCGTGCCCGGCTTCGACTGATAGAAGACTTGGTAGAAATAGCCGGCCAAGTGGTGCAGCAGCGGGAAGAATCCGCCGACCTCGTGCCCGCTCGGGTGGTGCCGTATGTTGGGCAAATAGAGCAGCGAGCTGTGGCCGGTGAACTCGTTATTGGTCGGTTCCGACTCGAAGGGGCTCTTGACCAGGCGGTCCTTGGCCTCCATTTCCTCGTCCGGGTCGATCGGGCTGCCGTTGTCGTCGACCTGATACCCATAGCTGCCGAGCGGCAGTACCCGGACCATCCCCTGTTTGGCGTTCAGCGTGAAGTATCCGGAGAAAACGGCCTTGTACTTGATCGAATTGGAGTCGGTGTAGGACACCAGCTTGTTGTATGTCGCCGACATCGTCAGGCTGGTACGTCCGGGGAAGACCTGGAAGTAGTAGGCGGCGGTATTCGACTGATCGAAGTCGGTCTCTTTGTCACCGACGTGCGGATACTTGGTCGAAATTGTCTCCTCGGCAACGCGTTTCGCCTGCCACCCGCTCTCGGTGAGCTTGCTCCAATTCAGGTGGATGTTCCAGTACTTGTCCGCCGGTCGCATCTCGTTGCCCGGGGTGTCGTCGGGCAATTTCCGCACCGACCTGGAATCGGCGGCGGGAGTGAACGTCGGCCAGAAGAGGTAGAGCTGGTCGTGCCACACCGTCGGGATCAGCGTGTCGCTGCCGATATCGAGGTCGATCTTTTCCCACGCCGTCCAATAGGCCCGCTTGACCCAGGTTCGGTAGTAATAGGTCCGCGGCGTGGAATCGGTGCGCGCGAAGACATAGGTGATGCCGCGATCCTTGTCGACGTAGATGCCGCACGGATGTATCCGGGCGACCTCGTCGAGGCGTTCGAGGTAATGGTGGGCCGCGGTCGCGGCGCTGTCGTCGGTCAGCTCCTTTTGCGTCAGCTCGTTTTCCAGCTCGGTGAAGAACGGCGTCTTGTCCCGGCGCAGGTCCGGCTCGAAGTAGTTCTCCGGGTACAGGAAGACCTTCTGGTTGGCCTCCCAGAGCCGGAACTGCTTCATCCACTCCCACTGGTCCCAGAGGCTGGTGTCGGCGGTGTGCACCTGCGGCTCGAGATTCAGCAGGCAGCGCTGGACGAACAGCTGGATGCTGTAGATGGCCTGCGCCATCCGGGTGGTCTGCTGGGTCGCGCCCATCTCGACGTCGATCAGCAGGTAGTCGTGCAGGCCGTTGGCGTCGGTCCAGATCGGCAGGGTGATCCGGTCGGAGGCGTAGAGCGGGTTGGCGACGAGGTAGGACACCAGCGCGGCGCGTTGCCGTTCCCGGATCGCGTCCTGCATCGGCGCCGCGACCGCCGACCAATCGGCCAGTGCGTGTTTGGCTTTCGCCGCCTGCCAGGCGGCGTCGGCCGCCGCCGGCGTCACCGCGGCGTGGATCCACAGGTCGAGGCGGTCGGCGAGCACACCGAGGCGCAGCAGCAGGCGTACGCTCTCGCGCACGGTGCGCATGGCCCCGACGTCGCGGAAGCGTGCCGCGGTGGACAGGCCGAGCAGCGTCGCCAGGGTGGTGAGATCCGTTGCGTTCCAACCGGTCCGGGTGGCCAGCCGCCCGATCACGTCCGCGGGCGTGGCGTCGCGGCGGTCGGCCTCGGCGAAGACCTGGTCCAGGGTGTCGATGCCGCCGGGGAGCACGGCCCGTAGCCGCGCGAGATCCAGCAGCCGAATGAACTCGGCGAACAACGGGGCCGGGCCCACGATCCGGGCCGGCGGCAGCTCGTTCAGGTCGGCCCAGCCGGCGCGGCCGGCGTAGCCGAAGACGAACGGCAGCTCGACCGCGCCGAGCCGCAAGCGCGAGACCACCAGCGCCACTCGATAGATCCGGCTGAGCGTGCTGAACTGCTGCCCGAACGCGGATCGGGTGATCGGGACCGCGGGGTCGCTGCTGACGAACTCGGGCACCAGGAAGTCGTTCAGCACAACGGGACCCGTGGTCGAGCACAGCAGCGTGCCGAACAGCACGTCGGCGGTCGCCGGATCGAGCTCGGTGGCCTGGCCGAGCTGCTGCTTGATGGTGATCTCGCTCAGCGTGGTGCGCAGCAGCGGATTGAGCATGCCCAGCACGAACCGGAATCGGTCGGCGGGCACCGTGGTGTCGTCCTTGAAGAAGGTGTCCGCGATCGTGGCGTCGAGGAACTTGTTCGGGCCGACGATGTCGGCTTCCTGCACGCGCAGCAGGGTTTTCACCGCGCCGTCGAGGGCCGCGCCGGACGGTGCGCTGGTCAACGCTTCGGCCTCGGCCTCGCTCAGGTAGCCGCGGCACTTGAGCATGTGGTCGTTGATGTCGTAGAACACCTTGCCGATCAACGCCTTCGGCAGTTGATAGTCGGCGGGCATCGTCGGCTGGCTCGCCGCGAACACCGGGATGCGGCGAGCCTTCATCCGGGTCGCGACGAAACGCCGTGGCGCCTTGCACAACTCGTCGATGGCCGCCTGATACTCGGCGCCGTTGTACACCTTCTTCAACAGGACCTGCTGGCTGTCGGTCATCGGACCGGTGAAGAACAGCTGCTGGTCGGCGGCGCTGAAGCGGATCGGCAGCTTCGGCGGGAACACCTTGTCGTCGGGCAGCTCGGTCAGTTTCGCCGCGTAGGTGACGGTGCCGAGCAAGGTCGAGACCGCCTGCTGAGCCAGCGCCGGGTCCCAGCCGAGCAGGGTCAGATGCTTGCGGGTCAGCTCGCCGCGCTCGTCGAGGGTCTGCCCGGTCTGCTGGTAGACCGTCTGCAACGCGGCGCGCAGCGCGGTCAGCGTGGCCGCCAGCGCGGCATCGTCAGGGACGACCGTGCCCTGCGGGGACAGCGTCGCGGTGAGTACCGCGTCCACCTCCTCGACCGTCAGCTCCGCGTCCGTTATCGCGTCGACGGCGTCCAAGAACCGTTCGGTGAGCACAGTTTGGGCATAGATCGGCGGCAACGGCGCGGTGTCGAGCCGACCGGGCGGCAGCATCCGGGCGCCGCCCGCGACCTCGCCCTCGATGCCGTCCGCGTACGCGGGCAAGGTCACAGGCATCCGCAGCTGCAGCGGCGCGCCCGCGGCGACCTCGTTCTCCGCCGGGGCCCCGGTGAACACGCTCGCCAACGCGGGGAAAGGCCCACCGCCGCCGTACAGCTCGATGAGCCGCAGCAGATCCGGGATGGGCAGCGCGAGCGCTCGGGCGAGCGTGACGGTGCGGACCAGCGCCGACAGGTTGGCCAGATCGAGGATCCGGTTGGGCGTCACCGCGCGCGGCCCGGTGGTCAGCGCGGTGAGGTCGGCATCGCTCACCTGCAATACCGCGAGTAGCGCCGCGGTGATCACCGGTTCGGTCAGGCTGCCGAGGACCGAGAGTTCGGTGCGATCGGCGCGTAGCGCGAACGGATTTCGCGCGCCGGGCTGGGTGCTGACCACGGACGGGTCGAGGAACAACCGGTCGTAGAGCGGCGCCTCGGTGTCGGCGCGATAGGCGAAGGTCTCGACGGTGTTGTAGAAGGTCAGCACCTGTTCGATCGAAAGATCCAGGCGCACCGCGAGTTTGCGGACGGCGGCGATGGTGCGCAGGGTCTGGCGGTCCAGCTCGCCCCGGGTGTTGCAGCCGGCGATCACCCGATCCAGGAGGTGCGCCGACCAGCCGAGCACTCGTTGCAGGCGGACGAACCGGTGCAGCCGGTCGAGCGCGGGCATATCCAACCCGACGACGGTCATTCGCGTTGTGTCATACGGAGAGCCGGCGTCGGCCTTGATCGAGATGACGCCGCCCGGGTTGACGAAGCGGGTGTCGAGCAGCCGGGTCAGCTCCGCGTAGCGCAGCGAGCCCGCGTCCAACAGGGTTCGGACATTGCGCATTACGCCGATGAGGTCGGTGTCGGCGGGCTTGCCGTAGAACTCCGCGAGCGTGCGGCCCGGTGTGAGCGGTTCGCCCGCGATGATGCGCGCGGCGACCGTGCTGAGCCCGAGCCGCTCGTCGGCCAGCAGCGTCGGCGAATCCGCCGCCGCGCCAACCATTTCCAGCAGTGCGATACGCGAGACGCCGGCGTTGGCCAGGTAGGCGTCGGTCTGCTCGCGGAACAGGTCGAACGGGAGGTCCCACGGGTAGACAGCAGCGCGCAGAACCTCGTATGCGCCGGAATTCACGTGCTGTGGCTGGATGCGCAGCGTCGCCTGGTCGCCGGTGCTCTGCCGCTGTTTGTCCGGAATCGCCGTGGCCGGCGCGACGATCGACTCGAGCAACTCGTTGACCAGGTCGACGTACGGCACGCTGAGATCGGTGTTGTCGTCGGACAATTCGACGTCCCACAGATCAGGGCGGCGCGCGTAGAGCGCCTTGGCGACCGGGCCTTCGTTCGCCGGGGTGCCCGCACCCAATCGGCGTAGGTAATACAGCAGGTCCGCGAGGTACGCGGGTTGGCCGTACACGGAGCGGGAGGCGGCGAAGGTGCCGTAGTCGGCGGAGCCGAACAGTTCTTCCCAATCCGGAATGGGCTGCGGCAGTTCGGTCGCGGCCGGGTCGGCCAGGCTCGGCAGCCAGGGCACGTCGAAATGGCCGGCGGTGCGGAAGTCCGCGACCAGGTTCGCGGCGGCGGCGTTGACCTGGGTCGCGCGCTCGTGCACGGCGTGCGCGGTGTCCGCGTCGAGGGTGCCGGAAAGCTTGCGCGCGAACAGGTCCCGGCCGATCGCGGCGACCGACTGGGCGGAGTCGAAGCCGTTGTCGCGCAACGCCTGCATGGCGTCGAAGTCCCGGGTGATCTTGAAGGTGCGCTGGATCTGGCCGAGTTCGGCACGCGCCGGTTCGTCAGGCACCGTGTCGGCATTGACCGGGGTGCCGACGATGTCGAAATCGGGGTTGGCGGCCAGGAACTGGGCCGCGGGCGCCTGCGCGTGCGCGAGGCGGGCCGACATCTCGTGCGCCAAGTGCGCGGTCGGGTAGGCCTCGATGAGGCGGCGGCGCAATTCGCGCGCGTACTCCGGCACCTGATCCGCATCCAGTGCGGTCTTCGCCTGTTCCGGTATGCCGCCGGACTTCTCGATCAGGTCGGACCAGGAGCCGTTGAGCCGCACCAGCTCCCGGGGATCGTGGAACTCGCCCGCGTCGAACCGGGCGAGCAACTCCATGACCAGCGGCAGATTGCCCGCGGTCAATCCGTGCAAGCGGAACGCGAGCCGAAGACGTTCGGCATCCGGTGCCGCAACCGTGTCCTCGGCGAGTGCACCCCAGAATTCCGTCGAGTCGGCAGACCGATCGAGGTAGGCGGCGTAGCTGCGCTCGCGGGCCGCCGGATCCGCGATGACCGCGGCGATCAGCGCGCCCACCGCGTCCGCGCTCCCGGCGTCCGGATTCACCGCGTCCGAGACCTGCCGGGCCCGCACCGCCCGGGCGAATTCGGCGGCGCCGTCGGCCGATTCGATGACACCGGCGGCAGCGGCCGCGCTCAGCGCGGCTTCGAGGTCGACCGGCTGCTTACGGCCGAGGGGTCCCAGCTCGAGCGGATCGCATCGGCGCAGCGCGCCATAGAAGAGCTCTACGGACTGGCCGGTGCCGGCGGCCTGCTGCTCGGCCGCCACCAGCGCCGCGATCGCCGCTCGATCCTGACCGGTGACCTGTGCCAGATGGGTGATGTCCGCCGCGCCGAGGCCGCCGAGTGCCACGCCGTCCAACAGCGGTGTGACGCGGTCGATCACGGTCCGGTATTCGGTTCGCGGCTCGACCGGCGCACGCAGATCGACTGTCGCCGTGGCGGATCCGTTGGGCTGGTGCGTGGTTTCGATGGCGGGCTGACCGTCGAGGGTGGCCCGGACGACCAACACCGCGCGCCGCGAGTCCGCGCCGATGTCGACGCGGTACCGGCCGTCAGGCGCGGTAACCCCCGAACCCAGCGACGATTCCGAGCGCAGGCGGCGCTCCGCCACGGTGACCACGGCCCCCGCGATCGGATTGCCATCGGGGTCCTTGACCGTTCCGACGACCGAGCTTTGTTGGGTGACGACCTCGTTGGCAGTCATTGATGTCCTTTGCGATGTCAGATCTGGTGAATCGTCGGATGGTCTCGGCGGCGGGCAGCACGAAGTCGCGGCGCCGGTGGTGTCGGGCCGGCACCGCGACCGAGTGCGCGGCTATTTCCGTGGACGTTCGAGGGCGTCTTCGACGGCCGCGAGGGCGTCGACCGGGGT
Source organism: Nocardia colli (assembly GCF_008704205.1). Lineage (GTDB taxonomy): Bacteria > Actinomycetota > Actinomycetes > Mycobacteriales > Mycobacteriaceae > Nocardia > Nocardia colli. Next base: position 38,515 of record NZ_VXLC01000049.1, read on the forward strand.
GCGGTTCTGGCCCTTCTCGTTCTGGCCGAGCTGGGGCCAGCCGCTGCCCTCGGGGCCGAGCAGCTGGATCCAGATCGCCCGGGTCTTGTCCAGCAGCTCGCGCTGCTCGAGCTCGTTCAATGCGGACATGAATTCCTCCTCTATTCCGACGCCGCAGGCCGCGGCGAAATCCTGGGGCGACATGTCGTAGGCGGCGTTCATGTCGCAGTCGCCGAACGGCGGGCAGCCCTCGGGCAGGCCGCCGCCGAAGCCTTGTCCGTCGGTGTATTGGTGGGCGAGCTGGCCGGGCAGGTTCGGGTTGCGGCCGTAACCGGCGCCGACCACGCGCAGGCCGTCGGGACGGTCGGACCACATGGCGTAGAAGTCGCCCTGGTTGGCGTAGCCGATCACCCGGCGGCGGTCGCCGAGCCAGTCGGCGAGATTCCAGTAGGCGGCGTTGATGCCCTCGGATTGATCGCCGCCGGGATTACCCCCGGATTCGACGTCGATCATGACGATCATCCGCGGATGCGGGCCGCCCATCCCCGCGACCATCTCGCGATGGGTCTCGACCGTCTCCAGCCAGTTCGGCCGCCAGTAGAAGTACACGACGAAGCACGCCAGCCGCCCCGAATCGACTGCCCGGCAAGCCCATTCGTAGTTGACGGCGAAGTTCGGATCGCGGAACGTGCCGTCGTTGGAGCGGAAGCTGAGGATGCCGTGCGGATAGGAATCGTCCACCGGCGCCTGAAAATATGACACGTCCGCGAAAAGACTGTCGACCATGTGATCTCCCTCGATTTCGTCTGCCCGAAATTTCCCCCGAGTGGTTGCGCGCGCCGACGATTTCACCGCCCTCGACGCCGTGAGACGTCGATGAAACGTGGGTGAAGGGCCGAAACCGGAGACTCTTCCGTGTAGAAGAACCGCCCGGTGCCGGTTCGGCGCGACGGACCAATGCTGTAGCTGGTCGGCCGCCCGCGGAAGTTGTCGGTCTGATGAGCGAACCGGGCGTTCCATTTGCTGGACCGTGAACGATAAGCACCACGTGCTCGGTTCGTTGCAGTATCTGCACGGGAGGACAGAGAGTGAACGAAACGACGATGGAAAAGCCGGCCATGGGGGGCCGCGGCGTGCTGGAGGGGGCATTTGCCCTGCTGGAGGCTCTGGCGCACGGGGACGAGCTGGGCCTGACCCAGCTGGCGTCGACAGCGGGCCTACCGAAGGCGACGGCCTATCGGTTACTCAATCAACTGGTGGTGGAAGGAGCAGTACAACGCCGCGGTGGGCGCTATCAGATCGGGCCACGGGTGTTCCGGCTCGGGCAGACCTGGCAACCGGCGCGCTTGCTGCGGGCGGCCTCGGCCCGGCCGCTCGGACAGCTGACGGCGGCGACGGACCGGGGTGGTTTCAGCCTGTCGGTGACCGATCGGGGGCACACGATGCTGATCGGGGGCATCGGGCGGGAGATCGACGAGGTCTTCCCGCTGCGCGCGGGGGTGTTGCTGCCCTCGGGCACCGCGGCCGAACAGGTGCTGGCGATCGGGCATCCGAGTCACACGCCACCGGAGGGGTTCTCGCCGCGCGAGTGGAACCGGCAGATCACGGTGGCGCGGGATCGCGGACTGGCCTACGACACCGACATGAGCCGGTTCGGGCTGGCCTGTGTCGCGGCGCCGGTGCGCGGGCCCGCCGGTGAGGTGGTGGCCGCGCTGGCCGGGACGGTGGGCGAGCTCAACCGGCTGCCCGCGATCGCGGAGGCGGTGCTGCGAGCGGCGGGTCTGGTGAGCGCGAACCTGACCAGGCTGCTCAGATCGCAGGGAGTCGTGTCGCTCTGAAGGTGGAGAGCCGTCAGGGTGTCGCCTAGGCAGTTGGGCGATACCCCGACGGCTCGCCTTGTCTTCCGCCGATCAGGCGGGTGGAATGCCGCCGCACCAGACTCGGGTGATGGCGCGGGTGGCGTGGATGTCGGCCAGCGGGTCGCCGTCGACGAGCACGAGGTCGGCGCGCAGGCCGGGGGTGATGGCGCCGCGGTCGAGCAGGCCGAAGTATCGGGCAGGCAGGGTGGTCGCGGCGTTCAACGCCTCCACCGGCGTCAAGCCCGCGGTGACGAGCAGTTCCAGTTCGCGGTGCAGCGAGTCGCCGTGCGGCGGCTGATACGGCACGCCCGGCTCGGCATTGGCATCGCTGCTCGCGAGAATGGGCACCCCCGCGGCGTGCAGGGTCGCGACGCTGGCGAGGCTGTCGGCGAAGCCGAGCCGGCCCAAAGCCGTCGCGATGCCCTGCATCATGACCAGCGTCGGCGCGGCGACCCGGCCTTCCGCCTTCATCCGGCGCACATCCTCGGCGGGCAACTGGCCGTCGGACGGAATATGCGTGACGACGTCGACGCCCACATCCAGGGCGAGGGTGTAGGCGCCCAGCGACGCCGCGTGCGCGACCACCCGCAGCTCCAGGGCATGCGCCGCCGCCACAACGGCTTTGGCGGCGGCCTCGTCGGGGCCGCCCTCCCCGGGCGCCTCCAGCACGAGCTTGATGTAGTCCGATCCGGCCGCGGCGCGCTCGGCGACCATCGCCTCGGCCTGCTCCGGACCGTGGATGACCGCGTGCTCGGCTAGGCCGGGAAGGTGCGCGTGCATGCCGCCCGCGCCGATGATCGGCGTGCCCGCGCTGCGAATGTCGGTGGTACCCGGCCGATTACGCAGTGCGGCGAGCTTGTCCGGCGGGAAGGTGGTCATGTCCAGTGCGGTGGTCACGCCGTGCGCGGCCAGCTGGTCGAGCGATTCCGGCCCGGCTAGGTGGACGTGGGCGTCGATGAGGCCGGGTAGCAGGATCGCGCCGTGACCGTCGACCCGGTCGGCCCCCCTGGCGTCGGTGCCGATCACTGCCCCGTCGATCACCACCGTCGTCGGCTCGGTCAGGCCGTGGCCATCGAAGACGCGAACGTTGTGCAGGGCGGTTTTACCGATCGCTGAGGAGTCGACGGTCACGCATGCCTCCGGTGCGGGTTGTCCATACAGCGGCGGGATGCGGCCGCTCCGCTAGGGAACGTTAGTAGCCCACCGTGCATTTGTCCGCACACGAAGTGATAACGCATTGTTCACGTATCGGCACGCCTATTCGGTGATCCGTTCGCCGGTCACCGGGTGGAACAGGTGCACCGCGGCGGCGTCGGTCACGGTCAGGCTGACCGATTCGGCCAGCTTGGCCGGCGACCGGATCGCCGAGCGGGAGACGAACAGGAACGATTCGCCGTCCAGGCCGGTGACCTTCGCCGAAGGCCGGGCGTAGACATAGGATTCGCTGCCCAGCTCCTCGACGAGTTCCACGGTGACCGCGAAACCGGTTCCGTCCCTGCGCAGTTCGAGCTGCTCGGGGCGGATGCCGATGGTGACCGTGTCCAGGTTCGCCGCGGCCAGCCGGGTCATCGCGTCGCGCGGCAATTCCAGTGTGGTGCCCGCGATCTCGACGCCGCCGGAGACCAGCGCGACGGTGCACAGGTTCATCGACGGCGAGCCGATGAAGCCGGCCACGAACGCGGTGGCGGGGCGGTCGTAGAGCTCGGCGGGGGTGCTGAACTGTTGCAGCCGACCGTCGCGCAGCACCGCGACCCGGTCGCCCATGGTCATGGCCTCGACCTGGTCGTGCGTGACGTAGACGGTGGTGGTGCCCAGGCGCCGTTGCAGGGCGGCGATCTGGGTGCGGGTCTGCACGCGCAGCTTGGCGTCGAGGTTGCTCAGCGGCTCGTCCATGCAGAACACCCGCGGCTCGCGCACGATCGCGCGGCCCATGGCGACCCGTTGCCGTTGCCCGCCGGACAGTTTCGCCGGTTTGCGGTCCAGGTACGGGGTGAGGCCGAGCAGTTCGGCGGCCTCGGCGACGCGTCGTTTGCGTTCGGACAGCGGCACTTTGAGCATCTTGAGCGCGAAACCCATGTTCTCGCCGACGGTCTTGTTCGGATAGAGCGCGTAGTTCTGGAAGACCATGGCGATGTCGCGGTCCTTGGACGGGACGCCGACCATGTCGGCGCCGTCGATGCGGATCGAGCCCGCGTCGATCTCCTCCAGGCCGGCGAGCATGCGCAGCGCGGTGGACTTGCCGGAGCCGGAAGGCCCGACCAGCACGATGAATTCGCCGTCGGCGATGTCCAGGTCGAGCGAGTCGACCGCCAGGGTTTCCGCGCCGGGGTAGACGCAGGAAGCCGAGTCGTAACGAATGGTGGCCATGGTTTTTCCTTACTTGATGGCGCCGAACGAGAGACCGCGCACCAGCTTGTTCTGCGCGATCCAACCGGCCAGGACAACGGGCAGCGCGGTGAGCACCGCGGCGGCGGACAACCTGGCCCAGTACAGGCCCTCCCCCGTGATGAAGCCGACCAGGAACACCGGAATGGTCTGGGCCTGCACGGCGGTCAGGTTCACCGCGAAGAAGAATTCGTTCCAGGAGAAGATGACGCAGATCAGCGCGGTGGCGGCGATGCCGGGCGAGACCAGCGGCAGGATCACCTCGCGCACCCCGGTCCAGGTGCTCGCGCCGTCCATGCTCGCCGCCTCCAGTAGTTCGCTGGGCACCTCGAGGAAGAACGAGCGCATCATCCAGACCGCGATCGGCAGGTTCATCGCGGTGTAGAGGATGACCAGCGCCCAGATGTTGTCGAGCAGGCCGATGTCGCCGACGATCACGTACAGCGGGACGATCGCCGCGACCACCGGCAGCATCTTGGTGCCGATGAAGAAGAACAGCGCGTCCTGGGTGCGGCGGACCGGGCGCAGCGACAGGGCGAACGCGGCGGGCAGGCCGAGGACGAGCACCAGGATCGTCGACATCGCGGTGGCGAAGGTGGAGTTCAGCAGCGTGGTGCCGATGCCGCTGTCCAGGACCGCGGCGAACTGGTCGAGGGTCGGGGTGAAGAACAGCTTCGGCGGGTCGGTGTAGGCGTCGCCCTCCTGTTTGAACGCGGTGAGCACCATCCAGAGCACCGGGAAGAAGAAGCCGATGCCGACCACCCAGGCCAGGGCGCTCCAGAACATCCCCGCCTTGCTGCGCCGCCTGCGCACCTTGGCGGCGGGCTTCGCGGCGTCGGCGGCGGACTTCTGGTCGAGGGTGTGCGCAGTCATGCTGCTTCCTCTTTTCCGGTGAAGGACTTGAACAGCAGGCGCAACGCCAGGGTGGCCACCACGGTGGTGGCGATGACGGTGACGACGCCCATCGCGGCGGCCTGGCCGATGTCGAAGCCGAGGAACGCGCGCTGATAGATGTAGAAGGGCAGGTTGGAGCTGGCGATGCCGGGACCGCCGGAGGTCATCATGTACACCGCGTCGAAGGTGTTGACCAGGTAGATGGCCCCGAGCACCGCGCCGAGCTCGATGAACCGGCGCAGGTGCGGCAGCGTGAGTTCGCGGAAGACGGCGAAGGAGTTCGCGCCGTCGACCTTCGCGGCCTCGACGATGTCGCGCGGCATGGACTGCAACCCGGCCAGGATCAGCAGCATCATGAACGGGGTCCACTGCCAGACCAGGTCGGCCATCACGGCGGGCAGCGGATATTTGCTCACCCAGTCGACCTGGCCGACGCCGAACGGTTTCAGCACGAAGTTGACCAGGCCGAAGATCGGGTCGAGCATGGTGGTCTTCCAAATGAGCGCGGCCGCGACCGGAGTCACCAGGAACGGGGTGATCAGCAGGGTGCGCACCACGCCGCGGCCGAAGAACGCGCGGTCGAGCAGGAGCGCGAGCAGCAGGCCGAGGATCACCGAGATGAGCACGGTGCCGACGATCATGATCACGGTGTTCAGCGCGACCTCACGGAACTGGCTGTCCCGGAACACATCCGCGTAGTTCTGCAACCCGTTGAAGTGCCGGGAGCCGGGGCGCACCAGGTTCCACGACTGCGTCGAGTAGTACAGCGTGAAGACGAACGGCACCTGGGTGACCACGAGCATGAAGATCAGCGCGGGCAGCAGCGGTCCGCGGCGTCGCCAGCCTTCGGCGCGGGAGACGTGGTCGCGCCGGGAGACGAGCGGCGGCGGCGTGGCCGGCTTCTCGGCGGACGGCGGTGGGGCGGTGGTTGTTTCGGACATGATTACTGGCCCTCTCGATACGACCGGCCGACCACCTCGGCGTACTGCTGGGCCTGGTCGAGCGCGGCCCGGACGCTGATCCGGCCGGCGATCGCGGCGCTGATCTGCTGGCTCACCCGGGTGCCGAGGTCCTGGAACTCCGGGATGGTGATGAACTGGATGCCGGTGTAAGGCACCGGCCGCACCCCCGGGTGTTCCGGATCGACACCCTCCATCGCCGACAAGGTCAGCGGCCCATACGCTTTCGCGGCCTCCCTGTACTCGGGAATCTGATAGGTCGACAGGCGGCTACCCGGCGGGACGTGGGACCAGCCGAGTTTCTCGCCGACCATCTTGATGTACGGCTTGCTGGTCATCCAGGAGACGAATTTCCAGGCGGCGTCGGGCTTGTCGCTGGTCTTCGGGATGCCGAGGGACCAGGTGTAGAGCCAGCCGGAGTTGGGTTTCTGCTGGATCGGCGCGAGCGCGTAGCCGATCTTGCCGACCACCTTGCTGGCGGCGGGATCTTCCAGCACGCCGACGGCCGAGGTGGCGTCGTACCACATCGCGGTGTTGCCCTGGGAGAGCTGCGTGGCGCATTCCCCGAAACCGCTTGTCGCCGCGCCGGGTTCACCGTGCTCGCGGACCAGGTCGATGTAGAACTCCACGGCCCGAACGACTTCCGGGCTGTTCAGCTGGGCGTGCCAGTTCTCGTCGAACCAGCGGCCGCCGAAGGTGTTGATCACGGTGTTGAGCGGGGCCAGCGCCTCGCCCCAGCCGGGCTTGCCGCGCAGGCAGATGCCGGAGCGGCCGTGGTCCGGGTCGTCGAGCCTGGCGGCGGCGTCGGCGACCTGGTCCCAGGTCGGTTCGGCGGGCATGGTGAGCCCGGCCTGCTCGAACAGGTCCTTGCGGTACATCAGGAACGAGGACTCGCCGTAGAACGGCACCGAGTACATATTGCCCTGATAGGACAGCGACTTCTGTAGCGACGGAATGAAATCCTGCTCGTCGTAGCCGGGGGTGTTGCGGGCGTAGCTGGACAGGTCGGTGAGCCAGCCGTTGGCGGCCCACTGCGGGGTCTCGTAGTTGCTGATCATCACCACGTCGAACTCGCCGCCGTGGGTGGCGACCGAGGCGGTGATCTTGGCCCGCGCCTCGTTCTCCGACAGCGACACGAATTTCAGTTTGGTGCCGGGGTTTTCGCGTTCGAACTCACCGGATAGCTTGATCGCGTCCTGCATCTGCGAGTTCGACACCATGGCGATGGTGACCGTGTCGCCGCCGCCGGAGGTGAACGAACCCGCGCCCGCGCAGCCCGCCGTGGCGAGAACCGTCGAAACGGCCAGCGCCAGTGTGTTTCTCCGCCATGGGCTATGCCTGCTCATCGGCCGCGCCCTCCTTCTGCTCCAGCAGCCACCGCGCGCATTCGAGGTCGGTGACGAGAATCTTGGCCAGGCCGCCGCGCAGCACCGCGAGGGTCGCCTCGTGTTTGACCGCGCCGCCGGCGATCAGCAGCGTGGCCGGACAGGCGCGGATCGCGTCGAGACCGACCGAAACCGTACGTGCGGCAAGCGATCCCGGAACGTCGGCGCCGTCGGCGCGGAAGAAACGGCCGCCGATCTCGCCGACCGCGCCGAGTCCGCGCAGCTCGTCGAGGATGGCGCTGTCGAGGTAGCTGCCCTCGAACAGGGTGGTCGCGGTGGAGACGGTGCCGACGCCGAACATCATCACGTCGGCGTTGCGGCCCAGCGCCATCGGATGGCCGAGCAGCGAATCCTGTTCCAGCGCGGTCACGGTCGCGGCGTCGGCGTAGAGCGGGGCGTTCAGGCGGACCGGGGTGGCCTGGAGCACGGTGGCGCAGCGGCCGAGGGTGTAGTCGACGCCGGTCTGGTAGTCGACCGAGGTCATCGATCCGTCGAGCTGGACGACGGTGGCGCAACGCGCGGACTTGGTGCGTAATTCGTGCGCGACGGCGATTGTCTCTGGGCCCCAGGTGAATCCGAGGGTGGACTGCGGTTGCAGCCGGCGGGCGAGCACGCCGACCGCGGCCCGGGCCAGCGGCAGCAGGCCCGAGGGTGAGCCGTCGGGGACGTCGCGGAGCACGACGACCTCGGTGAGGCCGAAGGCGCGCTCGAGGTCGCTCTCCAGGTCGGTGTGCACGGCGTCGCGCAGTTCGTCGGGGACGCTGATCTCGATGCGCACCAGGCCTTGTGCGCGGGCCCTGGCGATGAGCCGGCCCGCGGTGGGGCGGGAGACCCCGAGTTTGGCCGCGATTTCGGCCTGAGTCGCGCCTTCTAGGTGATAGAGCTGCGCGGCGCGGAGCGCGAGCCGGACGTCATCGGGCGTACCCGGGCGGGAAGGGACGGTGGCCACGCGGCCTCCTCATCGAGGCTGAACATATGCTCAGCATGTGAGCTACTGCTCACAGAGGGTACCATCCGAGATGTGACGTACACAACAGTGGTGGGGTAGTTATGACTTGGGACACAAGCAAGCCGTTGCGTGCCGCGACGCTGCACGACCTCGACTCGGCGATCGCCGTGCCGACCTATGACCGGACGGGAATCACCACCGGCATAGTGCATTTCGGTGTCGGCGGGTTTCATCGCGCACATCAGGCGATGTACATCGACCGGCTGCTGGAGGCCGGCGGCGCACGGGAGTGGGGCATCTGCGGGGTGGGCGTGCTGCCCGCCGATCGCCGGATGCGGGACGCGCTGGCCGCGCAGGACGGGCTGTACACGCTGTCGGTGCTGGCACCGGACGGCAGCTGGGCCACCCGGGTGATCGGCTCGATCGTCGAATACCTGTACGCGCCGGACGATCCCGAGGCGGTACTGGCCAAGCTCGCCGATCCGGCCACCCGGATCGTCTCGCTCACCGTCACCGAGGGCGGGTATCACATCTGCGCGACCACCGGCGAATTCGATGCCGACGCCGCCGACATTCAGGCCGATATCGCGCCGAATGCGTTGCCCGCCACCATCTTCGGGCTGATCGTCGAGGGACTGGCGCGGCGCAGAGCGCACGGCGTCGCGCCCTTCACGGTGATGTCGTGCGACAACATCGAGGGGAACGGGCATGTCGCGCGGGCGACGTTCAGCGCGTTCGCCCGGTTACGCGACCCCGAACTCGGCGAGTGGGTGGCGCGGGAGGTGCGGTTCCCGAACTCGATGGTGGACCGGATCACACCGGTCACCCCGCCCGAGGCGGCGGCGGAGGTGGCCCGGCGGTACGGAGTGGCGGATCGGTGGCCGGTGGTGACGGAGCCGTTCACCCAATGGGTGCTGGAGGATTCGTTCACCCTCGGACGACCGGACTACGGCTCGGTCGGCGTGCAGTTGGTCGATGATGTCGCGCCGTACGAATTGATGAAGCTGCGGCTGTTGAACGCGAGTCACCAGGCGCTGGCCTACTTCGGCTATCTCAGCGGGTACCGGCTGGTGCACGACGCGGCGCAGGATCCGGCATTCCAGCGATTCCTGTTGCGGTACATGGACATCGAGGCGACGCCGACCCTGCTACCGGTGCCAGGGGTCGACCTCGACGCGTACAAGCGCACGCTGATCGAACGGTTCTCCAATCCGGCGATCGGCGACACCGTGGCGCGGTTGTGCGCGGAGTCCTCCGATCGGATACCGAAGTGGGTGCTCCCGGTGATCCGGCAGCGACTCGCGGCGGACGGCGAGATCGCCTGCGCCGCCGCGATTGTCGCGAGCTGGGCACGTTATGCGGAGGGTATCGACGAACACGGCGAGACGATCGACATCGTGGACCCCCTGCGCGAACAGCTGATCCCGCTGGCCCGCCGGCAGCGCGACGATCGCACCGCATTCCTCACTGCGCGTTCGGTTTTCGGTGACCTGATCGATGAACCACGGTTCGTGAGCGCCTATGTCGCGGTGCTGGACTCGCTGTACGCCAAGGGCGCTCACGCCACCGTCGCGGAGCTGGGAGGTTAGCCGGCGACCGGATTCAGATGGGGACGACCTTAGTCACCGCGTGGGTTTCGCCGGCGACGGTGAACCAGATGTCGAGGGCCGAGCGGGTGCGGAAGGCGGCCAGGTCGACGTCGTCGCCGGACTTCAACGGCTTCACGTACTCGATGATCGCGCGATGCGGGCCGGACTTCAGGTCGTCGTGGTCGGCCAGGACCTCTTCGACGCCGCTGAGGTAGACCGAGTTGTTGACGTGGTCCAGCATGTCGATGTCGGTGATGCGCAGCGGGAACGGGCGCACGGTGACGCCGTCCGCGTCGGCGGCCGGCGCCGGATCGGTGAGCGCGGCCTTCCAGCGCAGCCGGTGTTCGGTGGTGGCGGCCAGCATCGGCTCCATGAAGCGGTCGCTCATCCGGGCGGGCACGCCGGATTCGGTGCCGAAGTGGATCAGGAAGGCCTCGGTCTCGACCAGGCCGCCGGCGCTGCCGCTGATCTGCACCCGCATATTGCACCAGCGGGTGGACAGCCCGGAGCACCAGCGGCGCAACGTGACCCGCTCGCCGAACTGGATCGGCTTGAGCACATCCATCACCGTCCGGCGCACCACCCAGCCGCGATGGGTGTCGCCGTCCTCGACGGCATCGAGATGCTCGAACCCGATGTCTTGCAGATAGCGGGCGATGGCGTCGAGCCGAAGGCGTTGATCGCCGTCGGTGTCGGCGAGACGTACCGGCCACCCCGTTTCGAACGGGGTTCCGGCGGTCGGACGTTCCGGCAGCACGCTGGGAATGACCATGGACGGATAATGCCAGGTCACCTCCCCCGCGCGCGCGTCGGCACGGTCAGCGCGTCGCGCATCTCACACCCGTCGGCGGTCGGATACCAGCGCTCAGGCGGGGAATCTCAGCCGTTCGGCCGGTACCCGCCGCTGCGCACGACACCTACGTTCGATGGCGCAGAAGCGTCCGATGACGTCGATTTCGCCCTCTAGTTACGGAGTGATCCTCATGCCGACAGTGTTCGTCCACGGCGTACCGGAAGTGCCCAGCATCTGGGACGAGGTTCGGGCTCATACGAAAGGCGACACCGTGGCGCTGCGGCTCCCGGGTTTCGGCAGCCCGCGCGCCGCGCACTTACGCGGCAAGGATGATTACGCGGCCTGGCTGGCCGACGAATTACGCGCCATCGAAGGGCCGATCGATCTGGTCGGACACGACTGGGGCGGGCACCTCGCACTGCGCGTGGCCACGGCGTCCGACGTGCCGATACGTAGCTGGGTCAGCGACGTCGTATACGGCTGGCATCCCGACTACGTGTGGCATCAGATCGCGCAACTCTGGCAGACCGGCGACGGCGAGGCGGCGATGGCCGGAGCCCGCGCCGCCGTACCCGGCAGCGGCGGCACCTTCGGCGATTATCTCCGGCCGCGCGGGGTGAGCGCCGCACTGGCCGGCGAGATAGACGCCACCCACGACGAAACCATGAGCGCGGCGATCCTGGCGCTCTACCGATCCTCGACGCCCAATCTGCATGCCGACTGGGGCCGCGAGATCACCGGCCCGGCAAGCATTCCCGGCCTGGTCATCACCCCCGCCGCCGACCCCATGGCCGATGTAGCCGGCGATACCGAGATGGCACAGCGCCTCGGCGCAAGTCACGCCGTCCTGGACGGCCTGACCCACTACTGGATGATGCAGGACCCCGCCCGCGGCGCCGAGATACTCCACCAATTCCACGCCACCGTCCCCGCCTGAGCACCATCAGCAAGGGTGGCCACCGCGCACGAGTCGTGCGGCCGCGCATGAGTTATGCGGCCGCGCTTGAAATTGCGGGCGATTTCGTGCGCGACTTGCGAAAAAGTGCGCAGGCGGGGGCTTCTAGGCGGAGCTGTCGAGGGAGAAGAGCCCCGGGGCGCGGACGCGTCTCGGGGCTCTTCAGCTGATCGGCTGGGTCAGCGCTTCTTGGAGGTGCGTTCGCGCTTTTCGCGGACGCGGACCGAGATGCGGACCGGGGAGCCGTCGAAGTTGAACTCTTCGCGCAGGCGGCGCTCCAGGAAGCGGCGGTAGCCTGCCTCGAGGAAGCCGGTGGTGAACAGGACGAACGTCGGCGGGCGAGTCGTCGCCTGGGTGGCGAACAGGATGCGCGGCAGGCGGCCGCCGCGCATCGGCGGCGGGGTGGCCGCCACGACTTCCTTGAGCCAGGTGTTCAGGCGGCCGGTGGAGACGCGCTTGTCCCAGGACTCGAGCGCGGTTTCCATGGCGGGCACCAGCTTCTGCACCGCGCGGCCGGTGTGCGCGGAGATGTTCACCCGCTGCGCCCACGGGACGCGGACCAGGTCGCGATCCACCTCGCGGTCGAGTTGCAGGCGGCGGTCCTCGTCGACCAGGTCCCACTTGTTGAAGGCGAGCACGAGCGCGCGACCGGAGTCGGCGACCATGCTGATCACCCGCAGGTCCTGCTCGGTGATCGGCTCGGACGCGTCGATCAGCATGATCGCGACCTCGGAGGCCTCCAGCGCCGCCTTGGTGCGCAGCGACGCGTAGAACTCGGTGCCGTTGGCGTGCGAGACCTTGCGGCGCAGGCCGGCCGTGTCGACGAACTTCCAGATCTTGCCGCCGAGATCGACCAGCGAGTCGACCGGATCGACGGTGGTGCCCGCCACGTCGTGCACGACCGAGCGCTCGTCGTCGGCCAGCTTGTTCAACAGGCTGGACTTGCCGACATTGGGCTTGCCGACCAGCGCCACGCGTCGCGGACCGGTGCCGCCGGTGCCTTCGCGCGGGGTTTCCGGCAGCACGGCGAGCACGTCGTCGAGCAGATCGCCGGTGCCGCGACCGTGCGCCGCGCTGACCATCCGCGGCTCGCCCAGACCCAGCGACCACAGCGCGGCCGCCTCGGATTCGACCTTCTGATCGTCGACCTTGTTGGCGACCAGGATGACCGGGATCTCGGAGCGGCGCAGCATCTTCACCGCGGCCTCGTCGGTCGCGGTCGCGCCGACCACGGCGTCGACCACGAGCAGAATCGCGTCGGCGGTCTGCATGGCCACCTCGGCCTGCCGGGCCACCGACTGTTGCAGGCCCTTGGCGTCGGGCTCCCAGCCGCCGGTGTCCTGCACCAGGAAGCGGCGCCCGGACCAGTTGGCCTCGTAGGAGATTCGGTCGCGGGTGACGCCGGGGATGTCCTCGACGACCGCCTCGCGCCGGCCCAGAATGCGGTTCACCAGGGTCGACTTGCCGACATTCGGGCGGCCCACGACCGCCACCGTCGGCATGGCCAGAACTTCTTCACCGTCGAACTCGCCGTCGAGATCGGTGAGCTCCCAATCGGTTTCGTCGCTCCAGATGCCGTCGCCGGCCATCACGTCTTCAGTCACTGCGGACCTCCCGTCCTGGTCGCCGAAATCTGCTGCGCGACAACGCGGTACAGCTCGTCGATGACCTCATCCATGTTCAGGTCGCTGGTGTCGACCAGCACGGCGTCGTCGGCCGGACGCAGTGGGGACACCTTGCGGGTGGAATCGAGGTTGTCGCGTCGCTGCACGTCGGCGAGCACGGCCTCGTAGTCGTCGCCGCGGCCTTCGGCGATGTTCTGCTGGTTGCGCCGGTGCGCACGAGCCTCCGCCGAGGCGGTCAGGTAGATCTTGGCGTCCGCGTCGGTCAGTACGACGGTGCCGATGTCGCGGCCCTCGACCACGATGCGCTGTGCGGCCGCGGCGAGGTCGCGTTGCAGCGCGACGAGCAGATCGCGGACCTCGGACACCGCCGAGACCGCGGAGACAGCCTTGGTGACGGCGTCGCCGCGGATCTCCGCGGACACGTCCTCACCGTCGAGCTCGATCACCTCGCGGCGCGGATCGGTGCCGATGGACAGCGGCAGCTCCTTGACCGCCGCACCGATGGCGGCGGCGTCGGTCAGCTCGATGCCGGCCCGCAGCACGCGCAGCGTGGCGACCCGGTACATCGCGCCGGTGTCCAGGTAGCGGGCACCCAGCCGGGTGGCGAGGCGACGCGAGACGCTGGATTTACCGGTGCCGGACGGGCCGTCCATGGCCACGACGAGCGGACTGGTCCCCGACAGCTGCCGGGGCGCCTCGACCGGAATCTCCACACCCATCACAACGACACCGCCTCGTAGAGTTTGCCGATTTCACCGCGACCGAGCACGCGCAGCGTGCCGGGGCGTTGGTCGCCGAGCGCGACCGGACCGATATTGGTACGCACCAGCCGGGATACCGGATGACCGACCGCGTCGAGCAGCCGGCGCACGATGTGCTTGCGCCCTTCGTGCAACACCAGTTTCACCAGGGATCGTCCCTCGTTGATCTCCAGCACCTGGAAGCTGTCGACCTTCGCCGGGCCGTCCTCGAGCTCGATGCCGTCCTTGAGCTTCTTGCCGATCCCCTTGTGCACCTCGCCGTTGACCGTGGCCAGGTAGGTCTTGGAGACCTCGTAGGACGGGTGCATCAGGCGGTGTGCGAGATCGCCGTCGTTGGTGAGCAGCAGCAGGCCCTCGGTGTCGGCGTCCAGGCGGCCGACGTGGAAGAGCCGCTGACCGGCCGCGATGCGCTCGGCGACGATGTCACCGACGCAGGGGCGGCCGAGATCATCGGACATGGTGGACTGCCAGCCCTTCGGCTTGTTCAGCACGATGTGCACCAGCTCCGAGCGCACCATCACCCGGGTGCCGTCGACGCGGACCACGGCGAGTTCCGGATCGATCCGCAGGCCCTGCTCGACCACGATGGCGCCGTCGACCTCGACGCGGCCCTGCGCGATCATCTCCTCGGCGGCGCGGCGCGAGGCCACACCCGCCTTGGCGAGGACCTTCTGCAAGCGTTCGCCCTCGCCCCACGGCATCTTGTCGTGGCCCTCGGACGTGGCCGGCTCGACATGCTGACGCTTGGCGGGCTTGGCGTTGTTCAGCGTCGGGTTCGACTGGGTCTGCTTCTGCGGCTTGGGGTTCTTCTTCTTGCCGGTCGGCGCGGACTGGGCGGCGCGCCGCTGCGGGATGCTGCCGGTCGACCTGGCGCCGGGCTGCGCGTCGGCGCGGTAGGAGTTGCCGGACTGGGCGTTGCCCTGACCGGAACCGCCTTCGTTGCGGCCGCGGTAGGCATTCCCGCCGGAGCCGGCTTCGCTGCGGTTGCGGTAGGCGTTGGCGGCCGAACCGGATTCGCCGCGCGAGCCGTTGCCTTCGCTGCGGCCGCGGTAAGCGTTTCCGCCGGTACCGGCCTCGCTGCGATCGCGGTAGCTGTTGTCGCGCGAGCCGCGGTAGCCGCCTTGCGCGGAGCCTTCGCTACGGCCGCGGTAGGCGTTGCCGCCCTCGGAGCGCTCGCGGTAGCCGCCTTGCGACGAGCCACCTTCGGAGCGGCCGCGGTAAGAAGTGCCGCCCTGCGAAGAGTTGCCGCGGTAGCCGCCGGCCTGCGAGTTGTTGTCGCGCGAGCCGCGATAGCCGCCCTGGGCGGAGCCTTCACTGCGGCCGCGGTAGGCGTTACCGCCCTCGGAGCGCTCACGGTACGAGCCGCCGGCCTGCGCGCCACGATCGGAGCGGCCGCGCGGGCTGCCACCTTCGGAGCGGTCGCGGTAGCCGCCGCCTTGGGCTGCGCCACCGCGATATGCGTTGCCGCCCTGCGCGTTTCCGCGCGAGCCGCCCGACGGGGCTGCGCCGCGGTAGCCGCCCTCGCTGCGCGCCGCGCCGCGTTCTGTCCCCCTTCGAGCGGCGCCGCGCACGGGGCGCTGCTCGTCACTGCGTTTCCTGCGATCCGGTGTGCCATCTCGGCGAGCGGAAGTATTCATTTTGTCCTGTCAATCCTCGCTGCCGAGGTCCAAGTCGGCCTCGGCGGGTTTTTTCAGCCTGGTGTAACGGGGGTCCGTATCCAGGCTCTCGTTGATCTCATCGATCAGGTCGACGCCCGGGAGCAAGGGCGCCAGCGGCGGCAAATCGGTCAGCGACGCGAGTCCGATCCGTTCCAGGAACAGCTCGGTCGTGCAATACGTCGTCCCGTTGGTTTCCGGGTCGACGCCTGCCTCGGCGAGCAGGCCCCTGGCCAGCAGCGTGCGCATCACCCCATCGACGTTCACGCCGCGCACCGCGCTGACCCTGGTCCGGGTCACCGGCTGACGGTATGCCACCACCGCCAGAGTTTCCAAAGCCGCCCGCGTCAATTTGGTGCGGGCGCCATCGAGCAGCACCCGCTCGACATATGGTGCGTACTCGCTGCGAGTATAGAAGCGCCAGCCGTCCCCGACGAAACGCAGATCGATCCCGCTCCCCCGCGCGGACAGCTCGGCCCGCATCTCCCGCAACACCTCGTCCACCCGCTCGGTGGTGTCGTCCAACGCCGCCGCCAGCTGCTCTACCGGGGCCGGAGCGTCCACGACAAGCAACATCGCCTCCAACGCCGACCGGAATTCAGCATCCTCCAAATGCTCAGGCGTGAACTCCGCCACTGTGTTCTTGGCGACTGGTGTCGCGTCGTAGGTGGTCGAGTTGGGAGCGTCGGTTTCCGGAGTCCCAGCCTTCGCAGCTGAGGTTGTGTCGTCGGCGTCGGAGGGTGCATCGTCCGCGTCCGAAGTCGTGCCGTCCACGTCTGAAGTGGCGGCGTCCGCGGCCGATGTCGCGCCGTCCACGCCGGCGGACGTCGCATCGCGGACAACCGCCGTCGCGCCGTTCTCACCGGACAAGGCATCCTCGGCAACAACAGCGGTCGCGTCGGCGACACCTGCGGACGTCGCGCTGTCAGTAACTGCGGTCGAGGTGTCTGGTTCGGTTGCGATGTCCGCGTCCGAAGGCGCGGCGGTAGCAGCGGCGACGGCTGAGGTCCGGCCGGCTGCTGCTGTGGCTCGGGCGGCTGGGGTTGCGGTGTCTGTGGGCCGAGCGGTGTTGTCGGCTGCGGAGGAATCGGCGGATTCCGGGGCGGCGGTGCTGGTTTCGCGCGCGGTGGTGTCGCCCGAAGTCGGCGCGGCGGGGTGGCCGACGGATTCGGGGGCGTCGGCGGGGAGGTCGGTGGAGTTCGCGACCTCGGCGTCCACGGAGTCGTTCACCCGTAATCCTCCTCGATGTTCAGGTTTTGCTCGGCTTCGGGGGCGTCGTCGCCGATCCAGCTGATGGACAGTTGGCCGAGCGGGTCGGGCTGGTCGAACTCGATCGTCTTGCCGCGGTAGAGCTCGAGCAGGGCCAGGAAGCGCGCGACGATCTCGATCGGGGCTTCGCAGTCCTCGACCAGCTGGCTGAAGGTGGTCCAGCCACCCTTGCCGGCCAACTTCAACCGTTCGAGCACGAGCGCGGCTTGTTCGGCGACCGAGATGGCGTGCGAGTGCAGGTGGTCGAGGCCGACCCTGGGCACCGGGCGCGGGCGGAACGCCGCGGCGGCGATCGCGGCGAACTCGTGCGCGTCTACTCCCAGCGTAACCTCGGGCAGCAGGTCGGCGAAGCAGTCCTCCAGGCCGACCGCGCGCGGGTATCGGCGCAGCGCGACGGCCTCCAGCTCGCCGAACAACTCGGCCACCTGTTTGAACGCCCGGTATTGCAGCAGCCGCGCGAACAGCAGGTCCCGCGCCTCGAGCAGCTCGAGGTCCTCGGCGTCGGTCATCTCTCCCGACGGCAGCAGCCGCGCGGCCTTCAGATCGAGCAAGGTGGCTGCGACAACCAGGAATTCGGTGGTCTGATCCAGGATCTTGTCCGCGCGCAAAGTCACCGCCGCGGTATTACCGGACAACGCGGCGGTCAAAGCCTTGGTATACGCGATGAATTCATCGGTGACCTGATGCAACGCCACCTCGGTGACGTCCAACTTGCGCGAACTGATCAGCGTCAGCAACAGATCGAACGGCCCCTGAAAGTTACTCAGCCGCAGATGAAACCCGGACTTCTTCTCCTCCGCCGCAGTTTCCTCCGAGCCGCCCGCCGCAACCGCATCGCTCGACGCCACCTTGCCCGCAACCACCGCGCCGCCCACGCCCGCCGCATCGTCTGCGCCGCTGGCCACAGCGTCTGCCGCGTCGCCCACAACGTCGGTGCCAGCCGTTTCGTCTGCGGCAGCCGCATCGCTCGCGTCGTTGGCAACTACCACATCGCCGGCACCCGCCATGTCGCCCTCGATCGACTCCGACAGCAGGTCGGAATCCGTGGTCGTGGGCTCGTCGGGCATCTCGACATCATCGAGCACGGGGGTGTCGGGGGCTTCGCCCAGGTCCGGCGTTGCCGGGTGGTCGGCGCGCGCGGAGGCCCGCTCCAAGAGGTCGCCCGAGGGGTGGTCGTCGCCGTGCGCGACCCCTTGGCCGGTCGAGTGGGTGGTAGCGGGTGGCGCGGCGTCGGGGCCGCCGATCACCGGCCCGACCGGTGGATGACTTCCCGCGCCATCGCCCGATATGCTTCGGCTCCACTGGATTTCGGCGCCCAGGTGGTGATCGGCTCGCCGGCCACGCTGGCGTCGGGGAACCGGACGGTGCGGGAGATCGCGGCGTCGTAGACCAGGTCGCCGAACACCTCGACGACGCGGGCCATGACCTGACGCGAATGGAGTAGTCGCGCGTCGAACATGGTGACCACGATGCCGTAGAGACTCAGCCGCGGGTTCAGCCGGTCACGCACTTTCTCCACGGTGTCGTTGAGCAGCGCGAGCCCGCGCAGCGAGAAGTATTCGCATTCCATCGGAATGATCACACCGTCGGCGCAGGCCAGCGCGTTGACCGTGAGCAGGCCGAGCGACGGCTGACAGTCGATGATGATGTAGTCGTAGCGATCGCGGATGGAATGCAGTGCGCGGCCGAGCGAATGCTCGCGGCCGACCTCGTTGACCAGCTGGATTTCCGCGGCCGACAGGTCGATGTTGCTGGGCAGCAGGTCCATGTTCTCGACCCGGGTCTGCATCAGCACGTCATCGATCGAACCCTTGGAGCCGACCAGCAGGTCGTGCACGGTGAGGTCGAGATCGTGGTGGGCCACACCCAATCCCGCGGACAGCGCGCCCTGCGGGTCGAGGTCGACCAGCAACACCTTGCGTCCGTATTCGGCCAGCGAGGCGCCGAGGTTGATGGTGGAGGTCGTCTTGCCGACGCCGCCCTTCTGGTTGCACATGGCGACGATGAGGGCGTCGCCGTGGCGTTCCAGCGGTGGCGGGTCCGGCACGAGGCGCAGTGGGCGTCCGGTCGGTCCGAGCGCCGCGTCCTCCGGGACTGGTTCGGCTCCGGTGCCCCACAGGGTTTCGGCCGCGGCCTCCGAGTACGGACCCGTGCGCTGTCCCGTGCGCGGCTCCGCCCCAGCACCCATCGGCGGCTCTGCCGCTTCGGCTGATGTCACGATCCGCTGCTCCTTATACGTTCCTGCCCGTTGCCTCGCCGAGCGTAGCGAGGCCGATCAGGCCCGACCCTCGCTTTCGTACGGTCCGACTCCCGATAGACGCTACCGCGTGCGAGGGTGCAAGTGCCGCGACGCGCGCGGCGTGTTCGCAGCACCACGCCGTGCCTCGAACAGCACGACGCTACCGCGTATCGCTCAGCGCCACTCCGGGTCACCGTCGAAATGCACGTCGAAGCGGTCGTGCAACTCGTCCATGCTGTCCCATTCCGCCTCCCCACGGGCGATCCGGCCGAGCTGCCGGAAATATTCGAACCGCACGATACCCGGTGTCAGCACCGCCAAAAACTCCGCCGGACCGTCGGCGGACGCACCGAACGCGTGCACGGTGCCGGGCGGCACGACGACCAGTCCGCCCTTGCGCACCGCGCTCAATTCACCGTCGACCAGAAATTCCATGATGCCGTCGAGGACGTAGAAGATCTCCGTCGACTGCGTGTGGTGATGTGGCCGAGTGCCATTCGCGCCCGCGGCGAGCACCAGGCGGTTCGCGCCGAACAGGCCCTCGGAGTTCTGGCTGTCCTCGAGCAGCTGGAAGGAACCGCCGCCCGGCAGGGCTACCGCTTCGACCTCGGATTCCTGGACGATGAAAGACTTTGGCATTCAACTCACCTCGCGTCGCGCACGTCGAGGCCCACACCCCGACAGAGAGGTCAACCGGACTGAGGTCCAGTTTCTTCCGGCGGAGGTCGGCCTGTCCCAGTGAGTACGAGCGGGCTGCTCAGCTTCGCCTGGCCAGTGAAAACTGAAGACCTACCCAGGTTTTCACTGAAGTAATGCTGGGCGCGTCGTGTGCCGTACCCGGCTTACCTCCGCGGTCAGGTGCGCAATGTTGCGTTCCAGCGTGGTCATCTGGCTGTGGTGGCGTTTCGAGAGGGCTTCGCAAACCTGCTTCGTCTGGCACATATCTATCAGCCTGCGGAGTGGTGTGCGAGGTCAGAGACAAGTGTGCGAAGGCGAACCTATCTGGCGCTTGGTCTCTGGTGGTTGTTGAGGGTTCAGCGGGCTCGGGGGTGGGCGGTGGCCCAGACTTCGCGCAGGGTGTTGACGGTTACCAGGGTGTAGATCTGGGTGGTGGTTACCGAGGCGTGGCCCAGAAGTTCTTGGACCACGCGGACATCCGCGCCGCCGTCGAGGAGGTGGGTGGCGAACGAGTGCCGCAACGTGTGCGGGGAGACGGTCGCGGCGATGCCCGCGCGTTCGGCGGCGGTTTGCAGTACCTGCCAGGCACTTTGCCGCGAGAGCCGACCGCCGCGGGCATTGAGGAACAGCGCGCCCGCGTTACCTTTTCCGCTCGCCGCGAGTTTCGGCCGTCCACGAACGAGATACGCGTCGACCGAGGCGAGCGCCGGCCTGCCGATCGGCACCATGCGTTGCTTGCCGCCCTTGCCGTGCAGCACGACGGCACGTTCGTCGGTGTCGATGTCATCGACATCGAGCCCGACCATCTCGGAAATTCGTGCGCCCGTGGAGTACAGCAGTTCCAACAGCGCACGATCGCGCAGCCCGCGCGGACCCCCGTCGGTGCCGGGCGCGGCATCGGGATCGCTGACCGAACCGCCGCCCGCGGCCTCCAGCAGCTTCAGCACCTGGTCGTAGGGCAGCGCCTTGGGCAGCCTGCGACCCGGTGCGGGCGGTTTCACCGCGTGCGCGACATCGGTGGTGGTCATCCCCTCCGCCGCGGCGAAGCGGTGCAGCCCGCGCACCGCGATCAGCGCGCGAGCCACCGAACTGGCGGCCAGCGGCGGGAATTCGGTGCCGCCGGCCCGCAGCGCCATGGTGAACTCGGCGACGTCGGCCTCGGCGACCTGGTCGAGCGCGGTGATGCCGCGCCCGATCAGGAAGTCGAGGTACCGGCCGAGGTCCCGCCGGTACGCGCCGAGGGTGTTGCGCGCGGCGCCGCGCTCGACCGCGAGATGGTCGAGGTAGGCGTCCAATTCCCGCGCGAGCACCGGCGGTCCCCCGTCAGTCCGTCGACTTCGCGGCGGCCTTGCGGCGCAGGAACGCCGTCGGCTGACCGGGCCACGGCGCATCCGCGGGACGTAGCTCGACATTTCCGGCCCGGGCCGCGGCCAGCGCGAGCACACCGGCCACGGCGGTCGCGTTGACGATCTCCCCGGCCAGCGCCGCGCGCACCGCCTGATCGACCGGCATCCGGACGATCTCCAGGTCGGCTTCCTCGTTTTCCGGCTCCGGCTGCTCGGTGTCGTACAGCCCACGCGCGCAGTAGACCCGCAGCGCCTCGTCGGTGAATCCCGGCGAGAGCGCCACATCCACCAGCACCGCCCATTCCCTTGCGGCCAGCCCGGTCTCCTCGGCCAGCTCGCGCTGCGCGGCGACGAGCGGGTCCTCGCCGGGCAGGTCGAGCAGTCCGGCGGGCAGCTCGAGCAGCCGCCTGCCGATCGGATGCCGGTACTGGTTGATCAGCACCACGTTGTCGTCGGCATCGATCGCCGCGACGGCGACCGCGCCGTGATGCTCGATCACCTCACGCTCGGCGACCTTGCCGCCGGGCATGCGCACCTGGTCGAGCCGCAGCGCCAGAATGGCGCCGCTGTAGACGGTCTCGCTGGACACGGTCTCGAAATCGTGGCTGCCCTTTTCGGCGCTGCCACCGTCCTGCGTCATCGCCTTAGGCCTGGTCCGCCGCGCTCGCGAATTCCTCGTCCGGGATGTCCACCGGAAGGCGCTCGGCGAGCTTGTATTTCAGCGCCGCCGCGACGAGCGCCGCGAACAGCGGGTGCGGGCGGGTCGGGCGGCTCTTCAGCTCCGGATGCG
Organism: Nocardia colli; assembly: GCF_008704205.1. Taxonomy (GTDB): domain Bacteria; phylum Actinomycetota; class Actinomycetes; order Mycobacteriales; family Mycobacteriaceae; genus Nocardia; species Nocardia colli. The sequence continues at coordinate 60,625 of NZ_VXLC01000049.1, forward strand.
CCTGGGTGGCGACGAAGAACGGGTGCACGTCGGCGGGCAGTTCGACGAACTCGACCAGGTGCCCGTCCGGCGAGGTACCGCTGAACTTCAGGCCGCTCTTGGCGATCCGGTCACGGTAGGCGTTGTTCACCTCGAAGCGGTGCCGGTGCCGTTCGGACACCTGCTCGCTGCCGTAGGCCTGCGCGACGACCGAACCCTTCGCCAGGATGGCCGGGTAGGCGCCGAGCCGCATGGTGCCGCCCAGATCGGCCTCGCCCGCGACGGCCTGTTCCTGATCGGCCATCGTGGAGATCACCGGATGCGGTGTGTCCGGCTCGAATTCGGCCGAGTTGGCCTCGGTCAGGCCGACCGAACGCGCCGCCTCGATGACCACGCACTGCAAGCCCAGGCACAGCCCGAGCAGCGGAATGCCGCGGGCCCGGGCGTAGCGGATCGCGCCGACCTTGCCCTCGATGCCGCGGATGCCGAAGCCGCCGGGGATCAGCACCGCGTCCACGTCCCGCAACGCGGCCTGCGCGCCGGCCGGGGTCTCGCACTCGTCCGAGGGCACCCAGCGGATGAGCACCTTGGCGCGGGAAGCGAATCCGCCCGCACGCAGCGCCTCGGTGACCGACAGGTAGGCGTCGGGCAGGTCGACGTACTTGCCGACCAGCGCGACCTCGACCGTCTCCCGCGGCGAATGCACCCGGTCGAGCAGGTCGCCCCACACGGTCCAGTCCACGTCGCGGAACGGCAGCCCGAGCTTGCGCACCACGTAGGCGTCGAGGCCCTCGCGATGCAGCACGCGCGGGATGTCGTAGATCGACGGCGCGTCCGGGGTGGAGATGCACGCGTCGACATCGACGTCACACATCAGCGCGATCTTGCTCTTCAGCGCCTGCGGCACCTCGCGATCGCAGCGCAGGATCAGCGCGTCCGGCTGGATGCCGATATTGCGCAGCGCCGCGACCGAATGCTGGGTCGGCTTGGTCTTGAGCTCGCCGGAGGGGGCGAGGTAGGGCACCAGCGAGACGTGCAGGAAGAACACGTTGTCCCGGCCGACATCGTGCCGGATCTGCCGAGCCGCCTCCAGGAACGGCTGCGACTCGATATCGCCGACGGTGCCGCCGATCTCGGTGATGACCACGTCGGGGGTCTGATCGTCGGCATCCGGCGCGCTCATGGCGAGCACCCGGCTCTTGATCTCGTCGGTGATGTGCGGGATGACCTGCACCGTGTCGCCGAGGTATTCGCCGCGACGTTCCTTGGCGATGACTGTCGAATAGATTTGCCCGGTCGTGACATTCGCGTCCCGGGTCAGGTCCCTGTCCAGGAACCGCTCGTAGTGACCGACATCCAGATCGGTCTCGGCCCCGTCCTCCGTCACGAAAACCTCTCCATGCTGGAAGGGGTTCATCGTGCCGGGATCGACGTTCAGATAAGGGTCGAGTTTCTGCATCGTGACGCGCAGTCCACGCGCCGTCAACAGCTGACCGAGGCTGGAGGCGGTAAGACCTTTACCCAATGAGGAGGCGACTCCACCGCTGACGAAGATGTGCTTCGTGGCCGTTCGCGCCTGATTCCGTGTATGACCCACGGGTCTTCACGGTAACACGGATCAGGCGTCCAGTTCTAACGCCACGCACGTTTGCTGTCAGTTGGCCGGAACGGTTCTCATCGCGGCGCGGAGGCCAATGTGAGCGAGGTCGCCTTCTCGCCGGTGCCGTATCGGCCGGTGCCGCCGTTGAGCTGCTCGCTCAGCGCGAGGACGGTGGTGACGCGGCCGATTTCCCGGTCCAGGTTGTCCACGGTGCTGACCGAGGTGGCGAGGGGGCCGTCGGAGCGGACGACGGCGAGCGGGCCTGGGTTCTCCGCGGCGCCGGAACGTCCGGCGAGCACGACGCCCGCGCCGCGGCCGCGCAGCGCGCCGGCGAAGCGGGCGATGTTCGCGCCCTGGCTGTTCTCGCCGGACTTGGCGCCGTTGCCGGTGATCACGACCGCGGACTGGGCCGGACGCACCTGCGTGTCGCCGTAGGCGAGGAAGCCGCCGCCGCGCAGGGTCTCCAGCACGAGGCCGAGTTCCTGTGGGGTGCCGCGGGTTTGCCCGTTGGCCGGATCGAGCAGCAGCACGGTGCCGAGCAGGTCGCCGGCCATGCTGCCCTGATCGACTGCGCCGGTGCGCAATTGGATGCCGGCCGGGATGACGTTGGTGACCGTGGTGCGCATCCGGTCGCCCTCGGTGGCGTCGACGAACGCGTCGGTGAGCGAGATCCGGCCGGTGATGGTGGCGCCGGAGGTCTCCAGGGACTTGGTGACGCCCTCGATGTCGGCGGGGTCGGCGTCCGGGGTGGTGAACACCGCGACGGTGCGGTCGGCCAGGGTGCCGCCGAGGATGCGGCCAGCGGAACCGGCGATGAAGCGGTCGGCCGAGTTCAGCTGATCGGTGAGCCTGCGGTTCTGGTCGGAGACGGTGTCGACCTGCTGACGCAGATCCGACTTGTCCGCACGCAATCCCGACAGCAGATCCGCGGCCAGCGTCTGCGAACCGAGCACCACGCCGATGGCGAGGGCCAGGAAGATCGCCACGATCGAGACGGCGTGCTGGCGTAACGAGATCATCGTTCTCCCTTGGTTATTTGTCGCCGGCGCCGACCAGGCCCTGCGCCCACAGCGCGAACCGGTCCCAGGTGTCGGTGGCCCAGGCGAGGGCGTCGGTGCCGGTGTTGGAGGCGAGCAGCACCACGATCACCGCGATCAGCGCGGCCAGCACCACCAGCGCGATGCCGATGCCGGACACCCGATTGCGGTACAGCGTGGCCACGGCCTTCGCGTCCATCAGCTTGGTGCCGAGCTTGAGCCGGGTGAGGAAGGTCGCCGGGTTGCTCTCGCGGCGGCTGCGGTCGAAGAAGTCGTCGAGGGTGGCGGCCGCGCCCGCGGTGACGATCAGCGACGCGCCGTGGTGGTGGGCCAGCAGCAGCGCCAGGTCGGCGGGCGCGCCGGTGGACGGAAAGGTGGTCGCGCCGATGCCTAGGTCCTGGATGCGTTCCAGGCCCTTGGCGTGGCCGTCGGTGTCGGCGGGCAGGATCACCTCGGCGCCGCATTTCAGCGTGGCGGAGGTGATCTCGTCCGGGTCGCCGACGATGAGGTCGGGGCGGTAGCCCTGCTTCATCAGGGTGTCCGCGCCGCGGCCGACGCCGACCATGATCGGCACGTACTCCTTGATGAACGGCTTGAGCCGCTTCAGGTCCTCGACATGGTCCGGGCCGTCGGCGACCACGATCACGTGCCGGTGTTTCATCGACAGTTCCAGCTCCGGCACGCCGATGCCGTCGATCAGCAGCGCGCTCTCGGTGCGGATGAACTCGATGGTGTTGCCGGCGAACGCCTCCAGATGATCGGCGAGGCCGTTGCGCGCCTCGATCATCCGCTCGGCGATGTCGGAATCGGTCAGCTCGATGCCCTTGACCAGGACCTCGGGTTCCTTCTTGATCACCTTGTCGGCGTAGACGACGCCCTCGTCGATGCGGACCTTGATGCCGTCCTTGATCTTGCTGAACGCGTCCGAGCTCACCGTGTCCAGCAGCAGAATATTGTTCGCCACCAGCACTTCCGGGCCCAGGTTGGGATAGCGGCCGGAGATCGACGGCGAGGTGTTGATCACCGCGACCACCCCCGCCTCGACCAGCCGGTCCGCGGTGAGCCGGTCCAGGTCCATCTCGTCGAGCACGACGACATCCCCTGGTCCGACCCGTTTCAGCAGACGCCGGGTGTTGCGATCCACCCGGGCTATCCCGGAGAGGCCGGGCAGCGTTTCGGTGTTCCTCGACAACAACGCCAGCATCTTCATGCCCCCGATGCTGCCCCCAAACCCTCAACCTTTGCTGGAGGCGCGCCGTACCACCTACCACATACGTCACTGTGATAACAGTGACACGACTTACGACACGCGGAAGAACTCGTTGCAGGGGGCGACTTCCGGGGTGGTCATACCCGATAGAAGGTCAAGGATGGCGCTACTTCTCGACCTTCTCCGGCCACGCGAAATGCCGCCTCGAGATCGCCGGCGAATCGAACCGGCTCACGAACCACCCGTCGCTATTTACCAGGCCAGTTGTTCAGCCATTGGAATTCACCGCCCCGGACCCAATACCCGAGATCGCCACCCTCCGGCGACATGGCCTTATAGAAGTACTGGTGGCGCCCGCCTCCGGGCACCCAGACCGAACCATCCCTGGACGGGGTGAACCCACCCTCCACATGCTGGCCGGTCTTGATGCAGTCGCCGGCCCGCATCGAGGACGTCGAACCGAAGCTTTTACCTCTTCCGTACTTGTTCGTCGTTGTTTCTCGTCCGTTTCTACCGCCGATCCAACCGGCCATCGCGTTGTAGCCTTCGTCTTTGCATACCTGAATTCGATCAGTGAGATATGCCGAAGGCTCCGCTGTGGCCGTGGGCATCACGCATGACATGCCCGCGACCACGAGCGCAGTGGCGATGCCGACTTCACCAACGCGCCATACCGATACGACGTCCATTTAGCCCGTTCCTCTCCTGATTATCGCGGTTCCAGAACGCGGAGCGCACTGGCCGATCCAGACACACCGTTCGATATTCGGCACCGACACAGTGGCGGATGGGGCTGCTACATCAACGGAGATCATGTGGTGCCAGTCACACGAGCGGGTTACTTCGCGCGCCTAACGAGCAAGACCGCTATCGTTTCGTTACCGTCGATCAGCCCCGACGACAGCTCGACGTGACGCGACAAAGGACGACTGCGTGATGTGCCTCGAAATAGCCAGGGAGACCAGGCTTTTGCGCCGAAGACCAGACATTTCTCCGATATCGCCAGGTTCTGGACAATGCCGACAAATGCGGTCGATTCGATGAGCCGGTACCGGGCGGCCGACACCGATCGACGGTTTGTGGCAGATCTGCGCAATTCGGACGGCATTCAGCAAAGTTATGGCTATCACGCGGCGAGGGTCGACTCGTGGGCGGGGTTGGATGAGCCGTGGTCTGCTGAGGAGCAGTGGGCGGCTGAGGGATCGTGGGCGGCTGAGGGATCGTGGGCTGCGGGCGACCGATGGGTGGCTGGCGAGGAATCGTGGGCCGAGGGCGACCAATGGGCGCGGCCGGCCGATCAGTGGGCGGCGGGCGATCAATCGGCACGCCCTGCCGATCAGCGGCAATCGTTCGATGATCAGCGCGGGCGTTCGCGGGATCGCAGGCGTTCGCGGGATCGGTCGCCATCGGCTGAACAACTGCCGCCGTCAGAAATGTCGTGGCCTTCCCAGGACAAACAGGCGCGATCGAGTGATCAGCGGCCGCAGCCGGATCAGCGGACGTCGTCGATGGATCGGCGAACGCGCTCAGGCGACCGGTGGCCGTCGACGGACCGGAACGAACGATCAGGCACGTCATGGCCGTCCACAAACAAACTGCGGAAACGGCACAGTCCACCGGCGTCGGCCGACCAGTTGCCCCTCCCGGCCGACTCGTGGCCGTCCGAGGATCGAGCTCCACTGCCGGACAATTTGTGGTCGCCGTCCGATCGGGCGGCGTTGTCGAACGATTCGCGCTCGTCCGATGACCAGTTGGCGGCGGATGATCAGTGGTCGCAGTCGGCTGATCCGTGGTCGCCGGCAGATTCGCAGCGATCGAACGTCGCGGACCTTCCGGTTCGGGTCGAGCGGCGGGGTGGCAAGCATCGGATGCCTGCACCGCCGGCCGCGCTGCGGGGGCGCGCGGCGATCGTCGCGGTTGCCGCCGGTGCGCTGGTTGCCGCGGGGCAGAACCTGGTGACCAGTACCGACAAGGCGCCGGTGGAGACGGTGGCGCCGATGGCGCTCGGCCAGGCGCAGGCGATGCCCCAGGAACCGGCCGCTACCGAGCCGGGGTTGCTCGATGAGGGGCCGGCCGATCTCGGTCAGTTCAGCGACATCCTGAGCAACGGCAGCAAGGTCGCCGAGGAGATGACGGCCGAGGCGGAGGCGAAGTTGCGTCCGCTGTTCATGAAGTTCACCACCGGCACCTTCACCTCCGGGTACGGGATGCGCTGGGGCGCACTGCATCCGGGCGTGGACATCGCCGCGCCCATCGGCACCCCGATCGTCGCGGTCGAGGACGGCACGGTGATCAGCTCGGGGCCGGCCGCCGGGTTCGGCATGTGGGTGCGACTGCTCGGGGACGACGGCACGGTCACGGTCTACGGCCACATCAACACGTCACTGGTCACCATCGGTCAGCACGTGATGGCGGGCGACGAGATCGCCACGGTCGGCAACCGCGGCGAAACCACCGGACCGCACTGCCACTTCGAGGTCTGGCTCAACGGCACCAACCGCATCGACCCACTCCCCTGGCTCGCCACCCGCGGGATCAGCCTCGGCCAAGAACGCGACTGACGGCACCTGCCTTCGATGCATCGAGTGAACTGTCTGTGACACCGGTTACATCGACACACGGGACGCCAAGGTAATACCTATATGCTGCCCGTCACAGGTAACTCGAAGAGGAGACCCCATGGCCAGCACGACCGTCGACGCCGTCATCGCCGCCCCGCGTGATGTGGTGTATCGGCTCTTCGCCGACCGCGAGAGCATCAGCCCGTACCTCCCGATCAACGTCAAGTTGACCAAGCCCGGCCTGACCGAGCGCGAAGGTGTCGGCGCGCAGCACCTGCTCGGCGTCGGCCCGGTCGGCGTCACCGAGGAGATCACCAAGCTGGTCCCCGGCGAGCGGATGGAATACAAAATCGTCAAGGGCGCCCCGGTAAAGCGCCACGTCGGCGTAGTCACCTTCACCGACACCGACAACGGCACCCTGGTCTCCTACACAATGGAGTCCGACCCCAGCCTCCCCGTCCCCGCCAAGGTCCTGGAATTCGGCCTGAAGAACCTGATCACCCAGTTCATCAAGGCAGCCCAAAAAGCCGTGCGCTAGTAGTCCACGCCGGCGAACACCGGAGATCGAGTCGGGACTCCGGGGCTCCCCACACGACTCGATCCCGGCGTTCGCCGGGAAACGGCAGGGGCCTTGGACGGCGGCGCGGGTGTCCGACGCGGGTTAGACGGTTGCGCCGGACTTTTCGGCGCGGGCGAGTTCCAGGAGTTCCTCGGCGTGGGCTCGGCCGGTTTCGGTGTCGTCCAAACCGGCCAGCATGCGGGCCAATTCGATGACGCGTTCGTCCTTGGTCAGGGCGTGGACGCCGCTGTTGACCTTGCCCTTGCCGTCGTCGGACTTGTCCACCACCAGGTGGGTGTCTGCGAAGGCGGCTACCTGGGGTAGGTGGGTGACCACGATGACCTGGTGGGTGCGAGCGAGGCGGGCCAGCCTGCGGCCGATCTCCACCGCCGCGCGGCCGCCGACACCGGCGTCGACCTCGTCGAACACCATGGTCGCGCCGTGATCGGAACTGGCCAGCACCACTTCGAGGGCGAGCATCACCCGGGACAGCTCACCACCGGACGCGCTCTTGCTCAACGGCAGCGACTGCGCACCGGAGTGCGCGGACAACCGGAACTCCACCTCGTCGATGCCGGACGACCCGGCGTGCACTTCCTTGCCGTCGACGGTCAGCGGCGCGGAATCCTGCGGGCTCGCCGGCATCGGCCGGACCTCGACCTCGAGCCGGGCCTTACCCATTGCCAGACCACCCAATTCGGCGCTGACCGCGGACCCGAGCTTGCCCGCCGCCTTCTTGCGCGCGGCACTCAACTTGCGCGCCGCCTCCCGGACCCGCTCGGCCGCGATATCCACCTCGGCCGCCAACGCCGCCAGGGTCTCCTCGGACACGTCGAGCGAACCGAGCTTGGTGCGCGCGTCGTCGGCCCAGGCGATCACGCCGTCGATGTCGGGCGCGTACTTGCGAGTCAGCGACTTCAGCTCGGCCTGACGGGTGAGCAGCGAGTCGAGCGCGCCGGGATCCGACGGCAGATCCGAAAGGTAACCACTGAGTTCGGTGGTCAGGTCGACCACCACCGCGATCGCCTCGCCGAGCCGGGGACCGAGCGCGGTCAGCGCGGGATCGTCGGCCGCATCGATGCGGGCGAGCGCGGCACCGAGCAATTCCAGTGCGCCGGAACCCTCTTCGGGCGAATCGACGGGACCGGCGAGCGCGTCGTGCGCGGTCGTCGCGCCCTCGCGCAGCGAATCGAGATCGCTGAGCCTGCGCACCTCGTCGACGATGCGCACATCCTCGCCGGGTTCCGGTGCGATGGCGTCGATTTCGGTCAGCGAATGCTGCAGCCGGTCGGCCTCCTGCGCCAATTCCCTACTGCGCGCGGTCCGTTCGAGCAGTTCGGTGCGCGCGTCCAGCCAAGAACGGCGCTGCACAGTGTATTTGCGCAGCAGCGGACCGACGGTGTCGGCGGCGAACTGGTCGAGCGCGGCGAGCTGCTGTTCGGGGCGCTGCAAACGCAGCTGGTCGTTCTGACCGTGCACGGTCAGCAGCGACGCGGTGAAATCGGCCAGCACCGAGGCGGGTACGCCGCGACCGCCGAGATGCGCGCGGGAACGACCGTCGCTGCCGACAGTGCGAATGGCGATGATGCTGCCGTCGTCATCCTGTTCGGCCGCAGCCGATTCCAGCACCTGCGCCACTCCCGCGCGGGCCGCGTCGTTCACGTCATCGACGGTGAACCGGCCCTCCACCACCGCGCGGGCAGCACCGAGCCGCACCCGGCCCGGATCGGCCCGCGCACCGCTCAGCAGGTGCAGGCTGGTGACCACCATGGTCTTGCCCGCGCCGGTCTCACCCGTTAGAACCGTGAGACCCTCGTGGAATTGCGCCGTGGCCGTTGAAATAACGCCAAGACCATCAATCCTGATCTCTGTCAGCATTTGTGCTCTCCGTTCGCCGTCGGCCACGCCAGCCTGTCACGGGCAATTGGAACTTGCGCACCATCCGGTCCGCGAACGGCGCGGAATCCAGCCGCACCCAGCGCACCGGTTGTGCGCCGCGCACGGCCTCCAGGCGACCGCCGCGCGGTAGCTCGATGCTGCGCCTGCCATCGAGGAAAACTATCGCATCGTGTCCGGTGGCCACGCATTCCACCGCGATCCGCGAGGCCGGGCTGGTCACCAGCGGCCGCGCGAACAGCGCGTGCGCGTTACTCGGAACCACCAACAGCGCTTCGAGTTCCGGCCACACCACCGGCCCGCCGGCGGAAAACGCGTACGCGGTCGAACCGGTCGGGGTGGAGATCAGGATGCCGTCACAGCCGAACGACGACACGGGCCGCCCGTCCACTTCCAGCACCAGCTCCAGTACGCCGGTGCGCGAGGCGTTTTCGATACTGCCCTCGTTCAACGCCCAGCCGGTCTGCACGATCTCGTCGTCGACCCGGACGGTGAAGTCGATGGTCATCCGCTGTTCGATGCGGTAGTCGCCGCGGACCACGTGGGCCAGCGCGTCATCCAGGTTCTCCGCCTCGGCCTCGGTCAGAAACCCGATGCGGCCCAGGTTGATTCCCAGCACCGGCACCTCGGCCGGACGGGCGAGTTCGGCGGCGCGCAGGAACGTGCCGTCGCCGCCGAGCACCAGCACCATCTCGCAGCCGACCGCCGCTTCGGGGCCGTGCGCGACCACCCGCACCGGGTAACCGCCCGCCGCCGCCTCGAACCGGGTGTCGACGGCCTCGTCGGCCAGCACCCGCAGGCAGATGCCCGCATCGGCGAAGATCTTCGCCACCCGATGGGCGGTCTCGATGATCTCCGCCCGGCCCGGATGCGCCACCAGCAGGATCTCCCGGCCATCCGATCTGATCGGCGCGTTCACTGTGGACCCTCCTCGACCGCACGCTCGACGAGAGCAGCGACTCGCTCACCGTCGTCTTCCGGCTGCCCGTCCTTGCGCAGCCACACGAAGTATTCGACATTGCCCGACGGGCCCGGCAACGGGCTCGCCACCACAGCCTCGGTGCGCAGGCCGAGTGCCGCGGCCGCGGTGGCGACATCGCGGACCGCCTCGGCGCGCAGCGCCGGATCCCGCACCACCCCACCGGTGCCGACGCGGTCCTTGCCGACCTCGAACTGCGGTTTCACCATCGGCAGCAGATCGCCGCCGGGCGCGGTGCAGGCGGCCAGCGCGGGCAGCACCAGGCCGAGCGAGATGAACGACAGGTCGCCGACGACCAATTCGACGGTGCCGCCGATGGTTTCGGTGGTGATGCCGCGCACGTTGGTGCGATCGACGACGCGGACCCGGTCGTCGTTCTGCAACCGCCAGATCAGCTGGCCGTAGCCGACGTCCACCGCGACGACCTCGCGAGCCTCCCGCGAGAGCAGCACATCGGTGAAGCCGCCGGTCGAGGCGCCCGCGTCGAGGCAGCGTTTGCCCGCGATGGTCAGCCCGGCGGGCTCGAAGGCTTCCAGTGCGCCGAGGAGTTTGTGCGCACCACGCGACGCCCAGGAGACCTCGTCGGGTTGCTCACGGACCAGCAGCGGGGTGCCCGCCTCGACGGCGGTCGCGGGTTTCACCGCGACCGTTCCAGCTATCAGGACCCGACCGGCGCCGATCAGCTCGACCGCGTGTTCCCGCGATCTCGCCAACCCGCGGCGAACCAGTTCGGCGTCCACGCGCGCGCGTCTGGCCACCTCAGATCTTGTCCACCGTGGCCAGTGCCTGCACGAGCACGTCGTGCGCCTGTTCCAGGATGCGCGCGCGGCGGGTGATGTCGGTGCCCGACTCTGCGCCCTCGGCCGCGGTCGGCGAGCCCGGCCAGCTGGTGCGCGTGGCGAGTTCGGTGAGCAGAGCGTCGATCTCGCTGCGGATGCGCTCCGGGTCGGCCGGCTCCGGACGCCCTGGACCGCCAGGCAGATGCTGACCGGGCAGCGGGGGCCCCGGGCGGGGTCCGTTCGCGCCGGGCATACCGGGGCCGGTGGGGCGGGGCATAGGAGTAGTCATCGTGGCGTCAACGCTATCGGATTTCCGAACCAGACGCGCGTACCGTCACGGCTCGTCCCGGGTTGCGCCGCAACCGGTCGGCCAGGTCCGCGGCGAGGTCGCTCGGGTCGGTGTCCGATTCGGCGGGAATCGGGGGGTAGTTGAGCGCGTCGAGGGAGTCGGCGACGTAGGTGGGGATGGACTCGGCGGCCGCGTCTTTCAGCTCGTCGAGGGTGCTGACACCGGTCAGGACCAGCAGGGATTCCAGGCCGACAGTGTTCGCGCCCTCGATATCGGTGTCGAGGCGATCGCCGACGACCAGGGCGCTGCGCGTTCCGGCGCGCACGAGGGCGTCCTCGAGCAGGGGTGCGTACGGCTTGCCCGCGACGATCGGTTCGCGTTCGGACGCGGTGCGCAAGGCGGCGACCATCGAGCCGTTGCCGGGGGCGAGGCCGCGTTCGTTCGGCAGGGTCTTGTCGGTGTTGGCGGCGACCCACAGTGCGTCCGCGCGCAGGGCGTAGGCCGCCTCGGCGAGGTCGGCCCAGCAGGTTTGCGGCGAATGTCCTTGTACGACAGCGGCCGGCGGGGTGTCGTCGAAGCGGCGGATCGGGTGCAGGCCCACCGCGGTCACCTCGGCGGCCAGATCGTCGGTGCCGATGATCAGCACGTCCGCGCCGGGCACGAGTCGTTCGGCGAGCAGGCGGGCGGCGGCCTGCGCGCTCGTCACCACCTCATCGGTGCTCGCGCGGAAGCCGAGTTCGGTGAGGTGCGCGGCGACCGTCTCCGGTCCCCGGCTCGCGTTGTTCGTGACGTACATCAGCCGCTGCGCGGATCCGTCGTCGGCCAACGCCGCCGGCGCACCCTCGATCACCGCGTGCCCGCGGTACAGGGTGCCGTCCAGATCCAGCAGCAATGCCTCGTAGCGATCTCGTAGCCGCTCCACACCACTCTCCGTGTCACCGATCGGCCCGGGGCCGAATTCCGTATCCGCCGGACGCCCGGAACCGCACCGAGACGGTTGCCTTCGGCCCGTCCGAGACATCCGAACACTACGCCAGGAGGCCGACAAGAAACGCAGGGCGTCGATCGCTCACATGTCCCGCGGCGGGCGGCATCTGGCGTTTCGCCGGTGCCGAAACGACGAGCGGGACATGACGGTGCGGTATCTCACGATCTACCGCGGTCATGTCCCGCTCGGTTATGCCTAGTTGGTGACGCAGTTGCCTTCGCCGTCGGCCTTGCCCGACTTCGGCGACATGATGCCGGGGACGGAGCAGTCCGTGTTCTTCGGCATCGGGACGAACTGGACGACGTCCTCGCCGGCCTTGTGGCAGGTCGCCTTCGCGCTGACGCCACCCGGCAGGTTGATGCTTTCGGTGTACTCGAGGCCCGCCTGCTCGCAGGCCTTCTTGGCCTCCTGGCCATAATTGGTCGGCTCCGCGCTGGCCGAAACGGCGCCCATCGCGGTCAGCGCCGCGGCGGCCAAGCCGACGAATACAGTGGCCCGAACACTACTCATCCTGCATCTCCTTGAATTCAGACAGTCCCGTGACAAATCGCTGACCCGCATCGCGACCCCGGGCAACCAACCGAAGCCGGCACACCCCTGGCGATTTCGCGCCACAAGAACCCTACGTTGTCCCCCCAAGGCTAGTTGCGCATTCCACCGAAGAGTTCAACGGGCACAACGAATCCCACTGAGCGACCCCCCAATTCAAAGAACTGGACAGCACGCTTTTGGGGTCTTGACGGATTTCCCACAGCTAGTCGCGGGTGTGCACAGCGGTCGACCTGGCCGACAGGCGTACGAAATACAACGCCGATACCCAAAGCCGCCCAATAGTGATGCGACACATGGCCTGAACGCGATACCTCCCCAAGTTCGCACGTCAAGCCCTCTGGAAACACCATTCCAACCCACAGACCGACCGCAATGCAACTGACCCGCAACGACTACCGGACCCCTGAGCCCGCGCAACTGGATGATCCATCCCACCAGCCTGTAGCCGACACACCAATCGGCACGTCTTCCACTCGCGGCTCGCCGCCAATAGCCAACGCCCGCACACCTTCTGACCTCCCGCACACGAACTCGCCACCATGACACGGGTGCGGAGGTCAAAAGGTGCGCGTCTGTGTGACGCGGTCGCGTATGCACCGGCAACCAGTCTCACTACATCCCGCTCGACAACTCGGCCTTGACCAGCAAGATCCATCGAACAGCGGGCCGATCGCATTGGGCCCCTGCCTCACCCACGTCCCGTCCAGCGCGATGCAGTTCACCCAGCGGGACATAGCGACGGCGACACGCCGAAACGGCCACCAACATGTCCCGTTCAACGCGATACACGTCATCGAGCGGGACATGGCGGCAGGGGCACGCCGGTTCGGCCAGCCATCACGTCGTTCGACAGCTCGAATTCACCAGCGCGGTCCAGCGAGTGGCGGGACGACAGCATAGGGCGCCCCTCCCAGGGCCCGCTCGTGTCCCTTTCAGCGCGATGCTGCCGACGAGCGGGACCTGGCGGCGGTGACACGCCGAATCCGCCGCCATCGTGTCCCGTTCGATTGTCCGAGACCGGTTGGCACTGGGGGGATGTCGCGTGTCGAGGCGAGGTCGGCGAGCCGGACCGCACGACTGCATGGGAGAGACCTGGTCTCGGACGGTCCGGCGGTGCGTCGGGATGACTGGTTCCCCGACCCGAGTTGGCGATGCTGTTCGCAGGGTGGTGGTTTCGGGCGACGGTGGGATGACAGCTGCCGGTCGCCTTTCGGCGCGTTGGTGTCGATTCACCAAGGGAACCTGCCGAGTCGGCACAACGAATCAGGGCGTGTCGCTGAGTATTCGGCGGCGTGCCTGAGGTGACTCGTTCGCCGACCGAAGTGGCAATGATCGTCGCCGAACTACAGCTCCGGGTCCTCGACTGCTTGGCCGTTGCCGGTGAGTTCTCGGCGCATCCTTCTAAGGTCGGTTCGCCGACTGGATGCACCGGCGTGGTGCCGACGAACGCGGCCGTACGCTGCGCAGTCCGGCAGCGTACGGCTGGGGTCGCCGACCGAGGTCGGCGATGCCGTCTGTCGGGCTACAGCTCGAGGTCGTCGGCGGGTTGGGGGCCGCCGGTTAGTTCTTCGGCGCGTTCTTCTGCGTCGGTTTCGCCGTCGAGGTCGGCGGAGGCTGCGTTGAGGAACCAGGTGAGGCCCTCGTCGGTGCGGCCGGCGGCGACCAAGGCGTCGGCGTAGGCGTAGAAGAGGCGGGCGGCGGCTGAGCCGGTGCGGGAGGGGTCGAGTTCGGAGGTTTGCAGGGTTACCACGGCCTGGTCGTATTCGCCGAGGTCCATGCGGGCGCCGGCGACGACGATGCGCAGTTCGGTGGCCTCGTCGCCGGTGAGGGCGCGGGCCTCGTCGCTGCGGCCGAGCTCGATGGCGCGTTCGGGGCGACCGAGGCCGCGCTCGCAGTCGGCCATGACAGCGAGCAGGCCGGAGCCGCCGGACATCCGGCGGGCCGTGCGCAGCTCGGAGAGGGCCTCGGCCCACTCACCCGCGTGATAGGCGGTGACGCCTGCGGTTTCGCGGACCACGGCGATGCGGCCTGCGCGTTGCCGAGCGGCGCGGGCGTGGGCCAGAGCCAGGCGCGGGTCGTCTTCGATCAGCTTGGCGGCCATCACGAGGTGACGGGCCACGGCTTCCGCGTTCGACTTGTCCAGGCTCAGCAGGTCACGGCGGACAGCGGGGTCCAAGTCGGCCGGCTGCACGTCATCGGGAAGATCGGGCTCTTCGGGACGCGGCGGACGACGGTCCTGCGAGCGATCGCCACCGGCACCGGTGCGAGCACCTTCGCCACCGCGACGCCGATCGTCCGGGCCGTTGCCCCGCGAATCGTTGCGGTCGAACCCACCACGGCTACCGGAATCGCCACCGCGCTTGAATCCGCCACGGTCACCGGAGTCGCTCCGGCCACCGGAATCACCGCCACGCTTGAAGCCCCCGCGATCACCGGAATCACTCCGGCCGCCAGAGTCGCCGCCACGGTTGAAACCACCGCGGTCACCGGAGCCACCGCTGCGGTTGAAGCCGCCACGGTCGCCCGAGTCACTACTGCGGTTGAATCCACCGCGATCGCTGGAACCACCGCGCTGGCCGGAATCGCCACCACGATTGAAACCGCCACGATCACCGGAGCCGCCACTGCGATCGAACCCACCACGATCACCCGAACCACCGCTGCGGTTGAAACCACCGCGATCGCCCGAGTCACTGCCACGGTTGAAGCCGCCACGGTCACTGGAACCACCGCGGTTATAACCGCCGCGATCACCGTCACGGTTGGAGCTACCGCGATCGCTGGAGTCGCCGCCGCGGTTGAATCCACCACGGTTACCGGAATCGCCGCTGCGGTTGAATCCACCACGGTTGCCCGAGTCGCCGCTGCGGTTGAACCCACCGCGATCACCCGAACTACCACTGCGGTTGAATCCACCACGGTCGCCCGAGTCGTTGCCACGATTGGATCCGCTGCGGTCGCTCGAACCACTGCGATTGAACCCGCCCCGGTCACCGGAGCCGCTGTCGCGGTTAGAGCTGCTGCGGTCACTGGAGTCGCCGCTGCGGTTGAATCCACCACGGTTGCCCGAGTCGCCGCTGCGGTTGAACCCACCGCGATCACCCGAACTACCACTGCGGTTGAATCCACCACGGTCGCCCGAGTCGTTGCCACGATTAGATCCGCCACGGTCACCCGAACCGCTGCGATTGAATCCGC
>NZ_VXLC01000005.1 GCF_008704205.1 Nocardia colli
ACCCCCGCTCCCGCCCCCAAGTAATACCTTTCGGCACTGGTCAGGCCTCGCTTCGGCGGGGCCTGACCTGTTTGCGCACAACGATTGTCACGCGGTCGGCGCTGATGCCCGGTAGCGCGGTGCGCAAGGCGGTGAAGCGTTTGGGGCCGTCGCGAGCGGAGCTGCCCGATGGGTGGGTGGTCAATCATTGGCGGATGACGGCCACACATACCGGCGACGTGTTCGGTGTCCCGGCCAGTGGGCGTCCGGTTTCGTTGACCGGCACCGATATCGTGCGCGTGGTCGACGGGCGGATCGCCGAGATCTATCACGTCGAAGAGCGGCTGCAACTGCAGATGCAGGTGACCGCGTAGTCGCCGCGGTGAGCGCCGCTCGAGGGCGGCGCTCACCGGGGGGCGAATGCTGTTGTTGCGCTGTGGGTTACGAAGGCAGTGGGCCGACCGGTACCGGGGTGCGGTGTGCGACTTCGGGTTCCGGGCGGCGGATGTCCAGTAGGCCCGCGGCGCCGAACTTCCGGACGAGTTCGGAGTCGGTGATGACCTCGAGGAATTTCTCCACGTGCATCGACTTGTCCCGTGCGTGCACGGTCAGTTCCCGGCGAATCGGCCGGGACAGCCGGATGATGGACAGCAGCCGGGCCGATCCGTGCAGTGCCATCTTCGGCACCAGCGCGACGCCGACACCGTGTTCGACCAGGCTCAGCGCGGTGGTCACGTCGGGGGCGCGGACGGCGAATCGGACATGCACGCCGGCCCGGCCGGCCTCGCGCGAAACCGTATCGGTGAGATCGGAATTCGAGCCGCAGCGGATCCAGGGCGCCTCGACCAGTTGCTTCCACGAACCGTCGAAGCTGCTGCGCTGACTGGGATGGCAGACGACGACGAGTTCCTCCTCGCCGAAGCAGTGCACGACCCGCGAGCCGGACTGCTCGAGCGGGCCGACAGCGAGATCGAGCGCGCCCTCTTCCAGCGTCGCGTTGAGCTCGCGGAGGTCGGTGAACGCCCGGACCTCGATGCTGTCGATATTGCGTTCGTGGCGCATCCGGTAGATGAGCGGCGGCAGCAGCTTCTGCGCGATGGTCGGCGTGGTGCCGACGGTCATCACGCCGTCGCCGAACGTCTGCCCCATGGCCATCGCCTGCCGGGCGGACTCGACCACATCCGAGGCCTGGGCGAAGAACTCCCGGCCGAACTTGGTGAGTCTGGACCGGCGCGAGCGCGGATCGAACACCTTCCGGCCGAGCGAGGTCTCCAGCGCATCGATCTGCTGCGACATCGCCGACGGTGTTATTCCGAACCGCCTGGCCGCCGCAGACAGCGAGCCGAGTTGTACCGCGTTGACAAAGTAATCGAACTGTCGCAGCGTGATCGTATTTGAAGTTAGCAAGGGGTAATCAGACATCGGCAACCTTTGTATCGAGCCGTCGGCTCATCCGCAGCACCTTCGGTCCACACTGAAAATTAAGTGAGCATTCCGTCACCGAGTCATGGCACCTGCCGGTCGACATGGACCGGCAAACACATCACATTCTTTCGTTAACTGTGCGTTCATCCGCGAATTGTGGCGAGAGTCTGAATGACCGCCTTCGGGGTGTTACGCCGACTTGTGTGCAAGCAGTATCTACTGCGACGACTGTTACGTCAAACGTTACGCCAAGCTAAACCTTCCTGTTGCCCAGATCACCTTGTGCCTTCAACTGAATAACTCCGTGAAGCCCCGACCTGGGGATGCTCCTTGGAGAACGGTCGCTCGCGAAGTGAGGGCGCATGACCTTCCTTCGCGGTCGCAGGATGCACGTCACGCACCCATTTTGACCACAAATGGCCTTGGCTAGGTGCTGATTCAAGGAAAATCTCACATGACTTTAGCTGGTCTAACAACTTGTGCTAGATGCCACGCAGGAGGCTCCTGATTGGCATTCGGCCTGTTTCATCCGGAAGGACCGGGCGGATTGGTTCGTGTCCGTGCCGTGATCGGGTGGTGATCTGCCGGGGTGGTGTATGTGATCTGGTCGTGATGGGTAAAACGGACATCAGTTAATCGCATCTTGATTCGCTGTAAGAATGTCCGTTCTGCTTGTTCGTCACACCGGTGAGTTCTACGCTCCGAAATGGAAGCCGACAGCCCGCAGGACCGCGTACTTGACCGCAGAGCGGCGGTCGAAAACGGCTCCCGACCGGCAGTTCGAACCAGGTCGTACCCAGCGGAGGGGCTGTCGGCTTCGCCAGCGATCGATCATTTCGAAGGAAGGCACTCATGGGGAAGCACAGCGCGCCGCGAAACAACGTCGTCCCCGCGCGATTGGCGATGCTCTCGACGGCGACGCTGATCGGCCTGGCGGTCTCGGCCAACGGCGGTGCGGCGCAGGCCATCGCCGACGACGCGAACTCGACCTCGGCTTCGGGTGACGGCGGGTGGGTCGCGCCGCCGAAGCGCGCGGTGGTCTCGGTGGCGCCCGTGTCCTATCAGCAGCAGGCGCGGCCGGAGGCGTTCACGGTCGCGCCGGCCGAGCTGCCCGTGCACCGCGCCGATCGTCCGGCCGTTCAACCGGGCGGAAATGCCAAGCCGCGCACGGCGAATCCGGGCGGCACCGGCAAGCCGGGCGGGAACACGGCACCGCTGGCCGCGATCGTGGACACGCTCGCCGCCGGCAGCGCGGCATTGCCCGCACCGCTGCGCGCGGTGCTGGACGACCTGGTCAAGCAGGTCGGCCCGGTGCTGGCGAAGGGCTTGATCCAGCTGATCACCAGTAACAACCAGCCGGGCCCGACTCCGGCTCCGAGCGCGGCGCCGAAGGGCAGGCACGCGGCGCCCGCACCCGCCGCCGCGGTCACCGAGGACGACAGCGACGACCTCGGCAGCGACGAAACCGACGACCTCGCCGCCGATGTCGACGACACCACCGACGACATCGCCGCGGCCGACACCTACCTCGATGACACCACCGACAGCGACGACCTCGCCGTCACCGACACCGCCGACGCCGTCCCCGACGCCGATGCGGATTGGCAACCACTGGCACTCGGTCCGACCACGGTCGGCTGAACCGCTTGTGGTTTTTCTATAAGCTCGACAACTCTCGAAGGAAATAGTGCGTTTCTCTCCCGCTACAATGCTGTCTTTTTCCACTGCTATCGGCGTCTCGGCTATTGCCCTGTCCGCCGTCACCGGGGCCCCGGCGGCCCTGGCCGCTCCCCAATCCCAATCTCCGGCCGACACGGTGGTCAGCCTCACCAACGCCGAGCGTGCCAAAGCCGGCTGTTCGCCGCTGAAAGCGGAAAGCCACCTTACCCAAGCCGCGCAAGGCCATTCGGAAGATATGGCCGCCGGCGGCTTCATGGATCACAACTCGTCGAAGGGCGATCCGGGCGACCGGATCAGCGCCGCCGGGTATCGGGCCCAGACCTGGGCGGAGAATATCGCCGCCGGTCAACGCAGCGCGGAAGAGGTGGTCAAGGCATGGATGAACAGCTCCGGCCACCGCGCGAACATCCTGAACTGCGGGTTGAAGGACATCGGCGTCGGCTACGCGAAGGGCGGGAACGGCACGCCCTACTGGACGCAGGACTTCGGCACGTCCAATCGGCAGAACGACGAGAAGCCCGCGGAGCCCGGCGGTAAGCCCGGGGGTGAAAAGCCGGGTGGCGAGAAGCCCGGCGGTGAAAAGCCCGGCGGCGAAAAGCCGGGTGGGGACAACAAGCCCGGCAAGCCCGGCAAGCCCGGCGGCGGTTCGCCTTGGGATCCATGGAATCCGTGGAACCCGGGCGGCGACGATTCTTCGGACAATGGTGACAATTCACCGTGGGATCCGTGGGGTGACGGTTCTGGCGACAATTCGGACAATGGAGACAATCCTTGGGATTCGGGCTGGAATCCCTGGGATTCGTGGGGTACCGACGATTCCGCGAACACGGGCGACTCCTGGGATCCCTGGGGTGACGGCTCCGATGCACCGTCGAACAATGGCGGTGATGCGGCGTGGGATGCGTGGAGCAAGAGCTTCGACGAGATCCTCGGACAGTTCGCGGGCAAGGGTCGCTGGTAGCACTCCGCACGAGCGGCGCCGCCGAACTCAACGACGAGTTCGGCGGCGCCTTTATGTCCGCCGGTCGAATCCTTCGGCCGGCGGACTTCGTCGTGCGGGTTCAGCTGTTCGGCGGGGTGCTCGTGCAGGTCGGGTGTTCGGCGCCGGTCGGATCCAGCGCGTTGAGCACGAGCTGGGCCACCACCTTGTCGTAGGGCAGCAGCAGATGGTCGGTCAGATCGCCGGGGCAGTAGTCCTGCACGATGTGGTTGGTGATGTTCTGACCCTGCACGATTCCGCTGGAGTACGGCACCACGAACTCGTCGTGACTGGTGACGATGTTGGTGTAGGTGACGCCGGGAACCGTGGGGCCGGGGGCGGACAGCTTGCGCAGGAACTCCGAGCCGGTCTGAATCTGTAAGCAGGCGGCGCAGACCGGATCCGTGACGGCGCCGAGGGCCGGCGTGAGCCGCAACCGGGCGGCCAGCGCGGTGAACAACGCCCCGAACCCGAGCGAGCTGGTGCCCTGCCAACCCGGGCCGATCGAGATGAAGCGATCGATTTTGTTCGCGCCGCCAAGGAATTTGGCGTAGTAGTCGGTGACCAGACTGCCTTCCGAGTGCGCGACGATGTCGACATTCTGCGCCCCGGTCGCCGCCCGCACCTTGATGATGAAGTCGCGCAACTGCTGCGCGCTCTGCTCGATCGGCAGCAGCCCGCCGAGCGCGCCCAGCGGCGCGGGCATGCCGGGGAGCGAACCGTAGGTCAGCGCGTACACGCAGTACCCGTTGTTCGCCAGCAGCGGCGCGAGCGCGCCCCAGTCCAGTCGCACGGTCTCGGGCCCGCCGTGCACCAGCACGATCGGATTCGGGTGCAGCGCAGTAGGTTTGCACGCCCAGTCGTTGGTTCCGGTCGGCGGCGCACCGGGATGATCCGCCTCGGCGTCCACCGCATCGCTGAACAGATAGGAGACGGGGTACGGCGCGCGGGACCCCGGCGGCTCGCCAGAAGCATTGGGCGAGGCCAGAACTCCGGCGAGAACCGCCGCGGCGGTCATCCAGACAACGGGCTTGTGGCGCATAACCGGACCCCTTTCTCCGGGCAAGTCCAGACCCACTATCTGTCCGAGAAGTGACCGTGACAACACACCTCGGTAGCCATCCTGTTGTCTTTGTCACCGCATCGCAACAAACAGCACCGCAACTTAATTCGTTTAAGTGCCGCAACATATTTGGGATGCTCAGAGGTGTCGATTATGTCCGGACGTAACCACCGTGCGCTGAGTCAGAGTGGCCCTCGACCCCGCCGCTGGCGGCAGCGGGGTCGAGTGGGTCACGCGGTGAACGGGCCCGCGTCGCCGAAGGCCAAGTCGGCGAAGCGTTCCCCGATCCGCCGCTGGGCGGCGGGATCGGGGTGGAGCTCGTCGGGCAGTGGCAGCTCCACGAAATCCGTTTCGCCGTAGAGCGAGCGGCCGTCGAGGTAGTGCAGGTTGGTGTCGTCGGCGGCGCGCTGCTTGACGATTCGCGCGAGTTCGTCGCGGATCGTGTTGAGCGTGAGTCGCCCCATGGCACGGTCGGCCGGGTCGCCCGTGGCGCGGAAACTCACTCTCGTGCCGTCGAATTCGAGGGCGCCCGGGCCCGGGGTGTCCTCGTGGATCGGGCAGAGGATCGGGGACACGACCAGCAGCGGTGTGGTGGGGTGCCCGTCCCGGATCAGGTCGAGGAACCCGTGCACCGCCGGGACGAACGCCCGCATCCGCATCGCGTCCGCGTTGACCACGTTGATGCCGAGCTTGACGCTGATCAGATCCGCCGGGGTGTCGCGCATGGTGCGCGCGACGAACGGATCGAGCATGCTGTTACCGCGCAGGCTCAGGTTGATCAGCTCGACCCCGGCCAACGTGGAGGCCAGCGTCGGCCACGTCTGTGTCGGGACCTCGGCGTTGGAGCCGTGGCTGATCGAACTGCCGTGGTGCAGCCACGTTTTGCGACCGCGGTCCGGGGTCACCTCGACCGGCGCGTTCGTGCGCAGGGCGACCAGCTCGGTGATTTCCGTGTGCGGCAGCCAGATTTCGACGTCCTTCGGTTCGGCCGACAGGTCGGTGAATCGGAGGGTGCCCGCCGTGCCCTGCTCGGTGATCTTCGACTGGGTGGCCATGTCGATGATGTGCCGGGTGCCGCCGGGCACGCTGCCCCGACCGGCGGGCCGGCCGTCGACCCGCAGTTCGTAGACGCCGTCCGCGGGCGCCGGGGCGCCTTTGTACACGGTCCGCGTGGGCAGCACGTCCAGCTCGATGGCGGTCGCGCTGGTACGGAATGCCACGCGCACGCCGGTGGGCTGGGCCTCGACCATCGCCAGGTAGTCGTCCGGATACTGCGCCCGCGCCCATGCCGGAAGCCGGTGCGGCAGTACGCCGTTCGCGGTGTGCTCGAGTTCGAGCGCGCCACGCAGGATGGGCAGGTCGATGGGGGTGGTGATCCAGTTCGTCATTGGGTGTTCCTTAAAGTTCACAAAAGTCAAAGCCGATATGTTCGGCGGGCAGTGTCCGAAAACATCGAGGCCAGTTCGGTTTTCGAGGCGCCGGCGGCGAGCCGCTTGAAGGTGTTCCACAGCGTCGCGTATCCGGTGCCCATCTTGTCGACGGGGAAGTTGCTCTCGAACATGCATCGCTTCGGTCCGAACGCGTCGATGCAGGTCTCGAACCACGGCAGCCACAGGGCGGCAAGCTCTTCCGAGCTCGGCGGGGTCGGTGCGGTCCGATAGTCGAAGGCGGCGGCGGTGGCGAGGAGGCCACCGAGCTTGCAGACGACGTTCGGCCGCTCGGCCACTTCACGGATACCTCGCGCCCAGGTCGCGAAGTGCTCGGCCCGGTCGGTGGCGTACGGCCCGAAGCCGAGCGGCGCACCGCAGTGGTTGAGCACCAGCCGCAACTCGGGGATCGCGTCGGCCAGCTCGGCGGCGTCGGCGAGCTGCGGGGACAGGATCCACAGGTCGAGGCTCAGGTCGCGGTCGGCGACGGCGCGCACGCAGTCCCGGATGGCCGGCTCGGCCAGCATGTGCGCACGACTGTCCGGATGGCTGAGCTCGATCTCCGCGCTCGCGTCCCAGCTCGCCCCGAACCGCAGCCCGCGAAAGCGGCCCTGACCGGCGGCGATGTGATGCTCGATGACGTTGTCGACGATCTCGGCGCCGAGCCCGAAGTCGGCCCGTCCGATGATCCCGGCGGCCACCTTGGTCGGACCACCGGCCGCGTCACTTGCCTCCGCCAGGTTCGCGACGAACTCCGTCTCGCCGACCGGCCGCAACTCCGTCGGCCCGTCGGTGCGATAGGCGGACATGGCCTCGGCGTGCACGGTCGCGATCACGTTGTGCCCACTGCCGGTGTCCGCACCGAATTCCTCTAGGAGATAACGGAATCCGGGGTGGTACCAGAGGTGGTGGTGCGGATCGATGATCGGCAGCTCGGGCAGCAGGATCTGCTCCGGCGGCTGTCCGGCCAGCCAGGCCTCGTCCGGTGGAAAGATCCGGCCGAACTCGGTCGGGCGCGCGGCATGGGAAACCGAGGCGTTCATGATGAGGTCTCCCCTCGATGGTAACTGCTCTCTACTTTAACAAGTCAATAAGCTAAACTACCTAGAGGTATTAGGCAAATAAGTTAGCGATGTAGGCAATGAGGAGGGCGGCATGGCGCGCGCGAGGATGACCGACGGGAGCCTGATCCAGGCGGCGGCGGAACTGGCCGATGAGGTCGGCTTCGACAACGTGACCGTCTCGGCGCTGGCCCGCCGGATCGGAGTCAAGGACGCGAGCCTCTACTCACGCCTGGAAAACGCCCGCGACCTGCGGGTGAAGATCGCGGTCCTGGCCCTGGCCGAACTCGCCGACAAGGTCGCCGACGCGCTGGCCGGCCGCGCGGGCAAGGACGCTCTGGTCGCCTTCGCCAACGCCTACCGCGACTACGCCAGGCAGCACCCCGGCCGCTACGCCGCCGCCCAGCTCGACCTCGACCCGGCCACCGCCGCCGCCAGCGCGGCCATGCGGCACTCGGACATGACCCGAGCCATCCTGCGCGGCTACGACCTCGCCGAGCCCGACCAGACCGACGCCATCCGCCTCCTGCACGGCACCTTCTACGGCTACGTCACCCTGGAGAACACCGGCCGCTACGACACCCACCCTCGCAACGTCGAAGACTCCTGGCTCAGAGCCCTGGACGCCCTCGACGCCGTCCTGAAGAACTGGCCCCCGGCATCTCGCTAGTCGTTGCCAGACCGGGCTGACCTTGCTTTCGTGCCTCGGTTTACCTGCGGCGCAACAGGACTCCGCGAATGAAGGCGGCCTGGCCGGAGTGCTGGATGTCGTCGTCGACGACGCTGATCAGCCGGACGGCGAGGGTGACCGGGGGATTCCAGCGGGTGTCGACGATGCGGGGGAGGTCGGCGTCGGTGAGGCCGGAGACGTATTTGATCGTCTGCTCGTGCACTGCGTCGTAGTAACCGAGGAGTAGATCCGCCGGCACTTCCCCAAGTTGGGCGACCTCGTCGGGGTTGTCGCCGTAGCCGGTCGCGGTGTCGTCGAACGGCAGGCCGAAGCGTTCGGCCCAGCCCGCCGCGGTCCACACCTGGTCGGTGTCCGCGACGTCGGCGACGTGGTCGTCTTGCACCCGGGTCAGGTGCCAGATCAGCCAGGCGATGGAGTTGGCGCCCGGGTCCAGCTGGACGGCCAGTTCGTCGCGGGTGAGGCCGGACACGGCTCCGTGCACGTTCTCCTGCACGCGGCCGAAGGCATCGATCAACAAGTCAGCGCTGGTCATGATCGAGTCCAATCTTGGGGTGGACGTTCATTATTCCCGCCTGGTGTGGCGTGCCGCACAGAGGTGTGGGGCCGGCTATCGCCCAGCGACGGTCGCCGCGCCGCGACCCACACGCAGTGAATTCCGCCGGAGCGACTCGTTAGTGGCACGTGAATTCTTTGTGTCGGACGGTACTCGGATAGACCGTTCGAACCCTCGCCATTACGCTGGCCGGACGATGGCAACGGGATAGTCGACTCGGGAGTGCGCTACGTTCGGATAAACACCGGTATTCAGCGGAAAATGCTTTGAAGTAGAACTAACAAGCGATTTCAGGTCGACCTGAAGAGGGTCGGCGGAATCAAATTATCGCTGCGGCGTGCGGGTCTGGCGCGGAGCCGGAAGGCGCTGAAACATCCTGGCCAGCAGGCTTGTTGCCGCAAGCGGCGGCCTGGATGGGCTCTGTTGCCATTACCGGCGCAGCACTATAAGCACAGCTTTTAATTCGCATTAAGCCCGGCATGTAATCTGCGACACTTTCGCACCGGCACGCCCACGACAAGTGGCGTACCGATGACTATTGTCGTTTCGCGCACGTGAAATGCAGTTCACCGGATCACCTGAAATTCTCGCGATGCAGTGGAGGTATAGCCCAGTGGGTAGACGACTTTTTCGGTTGGCAACCGGTGGCACGAAACTGAGACCGATCCTGGCGGCGTTCGGCGCGCTGACGATCAGCGCGGTCATGGTCACCTCGGGCGCGGCCACCGCAAACGCCCAGCCGATCTGGCCGAACCCGGACCCGGACCCGTTCTACGCCGCGCCGGCCGACATCGGCAGCAAGGCCAACGGTGACGTGCTGGCCAGCCGACCGATGCCGCCGCTGTTCTACTTCCCCAACGCCTCGGTCACCCTGATCAAGTTCCGCTCGACCAACTCCCAGGGCGAGCCGATCGCGGCGACCACCACGGTGCTGACCCCGAACGGCCACCGCGCCGACGCGCCGCTGCTGTCGTTCCAGCACATCATCAACGGGCTCGGCACCCAGTGCGCGATCTCGCACGGGCTCTACGCCAACGACACGAACTTCATCGTCCCGTTCGCGCCGGCGCTGAATATCGCGCTGCTGCGTGGCTGGTCCGTCGCGCTGCCCGATCACCTCGGCCCGACCAGTGCTTACGGTGCCGCGAAATTGGGCGGCCAGATCACCCTCGACGGTGTCCGCGCCGCGCAGCGACTCGCGCAGCTCGCCCTCGGGAAGAGCCCGGTGGCGTTGGCCGGTTACTCCGGCGGCGGCATGGCGACCGCCTGGGCCGCGGCGCTCGCGCCGAAGTACGCGCCGGAGCTGAACATCGTCGGCGCCGCCGAGGGCGGTGTCCCGATGAACCTGCAGACCATGGGCTGGGGCATCGGGCACAACCAGCACCCGGCGTTCGGCCTGGCCTTCGCCGCCGTGCTCGGCTTGGAGCGGGAATACCCGGACCGGCTGCCGATCACCGACGCCCTGAGCCAGCGCGGGCTCGCCGCGGCCAGGGACATCGCCAACAGCTGCACCAATGACCTCATCGCGCGCGGCGTCGGGCATACCTTCGACGATTACGCGAAAGACAATGTGATGGCCCATGATCCGAAGGCGTGGGCGGTGGCGGACGAGAACAGCGTCGAGCTGTACGCCGGCGTGCCCGATGCGCCGATCTTCGAATGGCATTCCCCGCAGGACAATCTGATCCCGCTGGACGCGATCGCGAACACGGTCGGCCGTTATTGCCGGGCGGGCGTGCGGGTGGAGTCCGAACTCTTCCCCTCGCCGGACCACTTGACCACCGCGGTCATCGGCTTCCCCTCGATGCTGAACTGGCTCGACGGTCGATACAGCGGCAAGCCTGCCCCGAGTAACTGCGCCTAGTCCGACGATGAGTCGGCCCCTGATCGGTAGCTAACGATCAGGGGCCGATTCGCTTGTCCGGCAGGTCAATCGCGCGCCGGCAGCTCGCATCCGTCCGGGCCGCACGCGTCCGCGCCGCCGACGGTCTGGATAACCGGCTGTCGCTCGCCCCACGCCTGATCGAGCGCCTGGGCGAACACCGCGACCGGCTGCGCGCCGGACACGCCGTACTTGCGGTCGATCACGAAGAACGGCACGCCGGTCGCGCCGAGCTGCGCCGCTTCCCGCTCATCGGCGCGCACGGCGTCGGCATAGGCGTTCGGATCCTCGAGCACCCCGCGCACCTTCGACTCGTCGAGCCCCGCGTCGACCGCGAGCCGGACCAGGCGCTCGTGATCGCCGAACAGCGACTCCTCCTCGGCGAAGTTCCCTCGATTGAGCGCGTCGAGCAGCTCTTCCTGCTTGCCCTGCGCCAACGCGAAGTGCAGCAGCCGATGCATGTCGAAGGAACTGCCGTAGTCGCGCCCCTCGGTGACATACGGCAGACCGAGCTCGGCCGCCTGCGCCCCGATGCCGCGCTCGTTCGCCGCGGCCTGCGCCTCGCTGATCCCGTACTTCTGCGCGATCTTCGTGATCACCGGCCCCGACTCGTCGGCGGCCAGGCTCGGATCCAGCTCGAAGGACCGATGCACCACCTCGACGTCGTCGCCGTGCGCGAATTCCGCCAGCGCCTGCCCGAACCGCTCCTTACCCAGGTAGCAGAACGGACAGTTGATATCGGTCCAAATCTCGACCCGCACGTTCATCCTCAGTCTCGTCTCGACCCCCGATCAGGCAACACCCGAGCTATCGATTCTGTTCCGCGCCGAGGTCTAGATCTGAGTGAGACAGGCTGTTACTGTAAACATGTGTCACATTAACCTCGACTGGATATGAGGTAGACGTCATGGCTACAAAGTCGGCAACGGCGCCGTCTCGGACCGCGGCGCAGAGCGCGTACGCGGGAATCCTGACGACGCTCTCCGAAGGGTCGGTGAACAAGCACTTCGACCCGTACACCGAGATCGACTGGGACGCGCCGGAGTGGGCGGTGGTACCGAACGATCCGCGCTGGATCCTGCCCGCGGACAGCGATCCGCTGGGCGCGCATCCCTGGTATCTCGCGCAGTCCGAAGCGCGCAAGATCGAGATCGGCATGTGGCGGCAGGCCAACGTCGCGAAGGTCGGCCTGCAGTTCGAAGAGGTGCTGATCGGCGGCGTGATGAACTATCTGTTCGCCGTCGTGCCGAACGGCTCCGGTGAATTCCGCTACCTCAATCACGAGGTCGCCGAAGAGGTCAACCACACCCTGATGTTCCAGGAGATGGTGAACCGGATCGGCCTGGACGTGCCCGGCATGAGCCGGTTCATGAAGGCGGTCGGCCCGCTGGTGCCGCTGCTCGGCCGGTTCTTCCCGACCACGTTCTTCGTCGCCGTCCTGGCCGGCGAGGAGCCGATCGATCACGTGCAGAAGTCGGTGTTGCGCGCGGGGGAGAACGTGCACCCGATCATGCGCGACGTGATGCGGATCCACATCGCCGAGGAGGCGCGCCACATCGCCTTCGCGCACGAGTACCTGCGCCAGCGGGTGCCGAAGCTGGGGTTCGTGCAGCGCAGCACGCTGTCGCTGGCCTACCCGATCATCATGTTCATCGCCTGCGACCTGATCGTGAAGCCGCCGCGCTCGCTGTTCCGCGAGTTCGACATCCCGATGGGGATTCGCCGGGAGTTGTTCTGGCGCAGCGCCGAAGCGCGTGCGCGCCGCCGCGACTTCTTCGGCGAGGCGCGCATGCTCGCCTCCGATATCGGGCTGATGAACCCGGCGGCGAAGCTGACCTGGCGGCTGCTGCGGATCAACGGCGGGAACTCCAGGTACCGCGGCGAACCGGTGCGCAGCCGCTCCTGAATTCGCGCGACCCGGCGCTCATTGCCATGCGCGCCGGGTTCCCGGCATTCCGGTGTGCCCCTGCGGATCCGGCACCACGCCGAGTACCTGATGCAGTCCGAGCCCACCGTCCTCGAAGCCCAAGGCCGAAGCGGCCATATAGAGTCGCCAGACCCGGGCTCGCCCCTCGCTGGTCAGCGAAACCGCTTTGTCCCAGGCATTTTCGAGATTCGCGACCCACGCGCGCAAGGTCAGCGCGTAGTGCTCGCGCAGTGCTTCGACATCGCGTACCTCGAAGCCGGCCCGCTGCATCGCCAGCGCGACCTCCCCGACGTCGACCAGCTCGCCGTCCGGGAAGACGTAACGGCCGACGAACGAGCGAGCGCCCATCACGGACCCGCCCGCCGACGAGATCGCGTGGTTGAGTAGTCGGCCTTCGGGGCGCAGCAGCGCGCGCAGGGTCTCGAAGTACGCCGCGGCCCGCTTGGTGCCGACATGCTCGAACATGCCGATCGAGGAGATGGCGTCGAACTGTTCGCCGCGCAGGTCGCGATAGTCGGACAGCCTGATCTCGACGTTCGCGGACAGCCCCGCCTCGGCGACCCGCTCGCGCGCCAGCTCGATCTGCGCGGTGCTGATCGTCACGCCGACCACCTGCACGCCGTACGTCGCGGCCGCGTGGATGGCCATCGATCCCCAGCCGCACCCGACGTCGAGCAGGCGCATCCCGGGTCGCAGGTCGAGCTTGCGGCAGATCAGATCGTGCTTGGCCCGTTGCGCGTCTGCCAGGGACACGGTCGCGTTCGCGCCGACGTGTCCGTCGTCCGCCTCGGCGACGAAGCGCGCGCAGGAGTACGTCATGCTCGACCCGAGCACCAGCCGATAGAAGTCGTTCCCGACGTCGTAGTGGTGACTGATCGCCGCCGCGTCCCGCCGTTTGGTGTGCAGCGGTCCGCGCTGTGGCCGCGCCTCCTCCGGCGGTGGCGCCGGCCGCTGCCCGAGTGCGCCGAGTTCCCTGGCCGCGAGGATGGCTTTGCGGGCCGCGTCCAGGCCGAGCTTGGCGTCGCTGGGCGCCGTCGTGGCCAGCGATCGAAGGATGCTGAAGATGTCGCCGTCCAGGTCCACCGCGCCGGACACGAAGGCGCGTCCGATCCCGAGTTCGCCCGGCGCCCAAACCATATGGCGCAGTGCGTCCTTGGACCGGATGCGGATGGTGCCCGCACTCGTGCCCTCGGGTTCGATGGAGCTGCCGTCCCAGAACTCGAACCGCACCGCCGGATGCGCCCCGAGTGCGGCCCGCGCCAGCGGTTCGAAGACCGCCGCGACCGTCCTCTTGTTGCCCATCACTCCACTATGGCCCGCGCCGCCCGCCGACCCGGGCAACGACTGGCGGCAATTATGTGTCGTTGCGGGGGTCAGCGGGCGGCGGGGCAGACGCTCAGCGGCAAATGCCCGGTGCGGAGTGCCACTGGGTTGCCTCGTCGGTGCACCGGCAGGCGAGGGTGCCGCCACCGAGTTCCATGCATTTGCATCGCTCGGCGCACGGTGAGCTGTCGGTGCTGCTCTGTGCGGCGCCCTGCGCGAACTGGGGAAACTGTGGTGAGTGCGGTGACGCCGGTGCCACCGACGGCCCCGGCCTGATGCGTCGGAGGAAGGGCCGTCGAGTAGCAGTTATAGCGGCGGCCTTTCTACTCGGCGCCGGTCGAATGGAATGATCGCTGCCGGAACAAGTTCCGTGTACTGAGCGGGACGAGACTGTCGCCGGGCCACCATGGCGACGGTCACAACCAGCATTGCCATGACCGAGACTTGCACCGGCGCAACCAATATCGTGATGGTTGCGGTGAGGCCGTGTAGCGCCAGACCGATGAGCGCCGCGATGAACACCAGGTTGCGGACGACAATGCGCCACGAGATGAGCTCGCCGAGCGTCCCGAAACATCCGCAGGGCACACCTAGGCGGCGCATCAGCGCACTGATCACCGCCACGGTCACGGCCACCAGGACCACGACCGCCACCCATACGCTCGTAGGACCGAAAGCGCCTAGTAGTAGCCAGATTCCGGTGACCATTTCGACGAGCGGCACCGCCGCCGCGACCGGCCGAACCAGCGGCCCGGGGATCAGCTCATAGGATGCCACCCACTCTTGCCGCCATTGCGCGGTCGCGGATAGTTTGGCGAAACCGGCGGCGATGAACAAACCGCCGACGATCGTGCGTACGAGAAGTTCGACACCGATCCACACAGGGTCTCCCGCCACTCGGAGGAAAACGCACAGGGAAAGCCGAAAGCTATTGCACGGTAGGGTAAACGAGCAGACAATCACTGGTCGCTCGGTTGTTGAATCGAGTACCACTATCGCACAGTTACGCCTCGGCTATCGGCTTTTCGGCGGAATCGAGGTCTGACCGAGAGTCCGCCGATCGACGTGACCGCAACAACTCAAGGGCAGACAAGGCGTAAACGGCTGCGACCGAACGCATCTCCTGTTCATCGACGTACTCGTTCGGCCCGTGCGAGACGTCGAGCCGACCGGGTCCGTAGGCGAACGCGGGGATATCGAGCTGGGCGTACCAACGGGTGTCGAGGATGCCCGCGCACATCTCGAAGGCTGGTTCCGCACCCGTGACCCGCGAGATGCATTGCGCCAGAGCCTGTCCCGCCGGGTGGCGTGGCTCGGTGCTCGCGGACGGCTGGAACTGGGTCAGCTCGACGGTCACCTCGGCGCCGATGCCGTCGGCGGCGGTCTCGATGATCGTGGTCAGGTTCTTCAGCTCGACCTCGAGGTCCTCCTCGGGATTGAACCGGCTGTCGATGGTGAACCAGGTGGTGCCGGGGACCACGTTGAAGTTGGACCCGCCGCCGGACAGCCCGCCGACTACGACCATCGATCCGTGCCCGTCGTCGCCGTCCATCGCGAACGCCGTGTGCCGGTCCAGCATCGTGCGGACGTACTTTTCCAGCGGCGCCGCGATCCGCACCATGTGCTGGAACGAGTTGATGCCGAAGTTCGCCTGCCCGACATGCGCCTCCCGCCCGTGCACGGTGACCCGCAGGCTGACCGCCCCGCGCGCGGCATGCCAGATCTTGCCCGCGCTCGGCTCCGCGGTGACCATGGCGACCGCGGCGGGGTCGATCATGCTGTGCCGCCGCAGGAATCCCGACCCCGCGACGC
Organism: Nocardia colli; assembly: GCF_008704205.1. Classification (GTDB taxonomy): domain Bacteria; phylum Actinomycetota; class Actinomycetes; order Mycobacteriales; family Mycobacteriaceae; genus Nocardia; species Nocardia colli. Next base: position 15,803 of record NZ_VXLC01000005.1, read on the forward strand.
TGCCGGTCTCCTCGTCGCACACCAGATGGACGACGATCTTGCCGTCCCCGAGCAACCCGAGCTCGCGCGCGGCGGCCGCACCGTAGAGCATGCTGACGATGCCGCCCTTCATGTCGGCGGTACCGCGGCCGATGATCTTGCCGTCCTGCCGCCGGGCGGTGAACTGCGCGCGATCCTGCACCGGCACGACATCGAAATGCCCATGGAAATACAGGGTTTTCGCGCCGTCGCCGACCGTCGCGCGGACGATGCACGGATCCTCCTGCGCGTCCATCGCGGGCACCCCGATGAGCTCGCCGTCGAGCCCGAGCCCGGCCAGCGCGTCGGTCAGCGCCCTGGCACACTCGCGCAGGCCGCGACCGGGTGGATTCTCCGTCTCGTGCGCCACGAGCGTGCCCAGCAGGCTCGCCATCTCGTCGGCGCGCGGTTCGAGCCACGCCCGAACCCGGTCGGAATCATCGATCGTCACGAATTCGAGTGTCGCCGACCCTCGCCGATTACGGGCCGGTTCACCGCCCAGACCTCGCGCCGAGCCGCGCGGATTGTTCGGTTCGTCGCATGGGGTTTCCGGTCGCGAGCAAAAAGCGCGAACCCCAACCCGGTTGCGATCACGGTGGCGATACCGGACAGGAGGAAGGCCTGGCCGACACCGAGATCGGCGATGACCATCCCGGCCACGGCCGCACCGAGCCCGGACCCGCCGTTGCAGGCCACGTTGACCAGAATGGCACTGTGCGTTTTGGCGGCGGCTCCTTCGGTCAACGCGTCGGCCAGGAGATAAACCGTCATGACCGCGGGGCCCATTGCCACACCGACCAGGACCAGCAGCGGAACCGCGAGACCGAGTCCGGGCACGGTGGCCAGGAGCGCGGCGCCGAACCCGAACAGCAGCGCGAGACCGATCAGCCGCGCGGCGGCGCTCGTGCGCCAGTTCCGGCGACCGTAGAGCAGTGCGGCAATCGCGCTGCCCAAGGCCAGCGTGGCGAGCAGTCCACCCGCGAGCGAGGCGCGACCGGTTTCTATGGCGAGGGCCGGAACCGCCACTTCCGTGGCGCCGATCGTGAACCCGATCCCCGCGAACACCACGAGCAGCCACCGAATTCGCCTGGCCACCATCGAGAGTGTGCCGCCGCCGGTTTCGGCGCCGGTGGATTCCAGGCGTCCCCTCTCGGCCGCCGAGGCCATCAGCAATCCGCCGAGGACACACACCGATCCGGCGACCAGCACGGCGACATCGGGCCCGGCCAGCGCCACCGCGCCGGTCGCCACCAGGGGACCGAGGACCAGGGTCGATTCCTCCACTACCGAGTCCACGCCGAACGCCCGAGATACCCAGTGCGGCGGCAGCTTTCGTGACCAGCCCACCCGCATCAGCGCGCCGAACGGTGGTGCGCTGCAACCCGACACCGTCACCAGGGCAGCCAGTATCCAGGACGAGTCGCCGTGCGCGGCCGGTACCAGCGCTACCAACGCGGATCCGCTGATCGACGACAGCACCAGCAAGGCCGCACTGTGCCCGAGCCGCACCGAGATCCAGGAGCGCGCCGGCCCCGCCACCACCGTGCCGACCGCGTACCCCGCCATCGTCAGACCCGCGACCGAGAACGAACCCGTGACCTGCTGGATGAACAGAACCACCGCGACCGGGATCATCCCCACCGACATCCGGCCGACGAACGCACCCGCGAACAACAACGGGATACCTCTCGGCCGCAACAGATCCAGATAGCCGGGGGAACTCTGGTCGCTGACCGGCTGACTCATGATTGCGTCCCCACCCGATGATTTGGTCGAACCCCGCCCTGGCGATCATCACCGATCGTCGAGACAGCCACAAACGATTTTCGGCTCCGTCGAGTGCTCGGTGTTTCGGCCTGAGCCGAATCATGGTGACTGCACTGCCTCCTCGTTCATAGGCTCTGAACAGTGACAACGAGGAGTTGGAAGATGATGGAAAACGTAGCGGTGCGGCCCCAGGACGGCGTCGTACCGGCGGTGGCCCGGCTCGCCGAGAGTCTGGTCGCGGAATGGAAACGGGGTCGGCGGCGGTTGCCACCGATGTGGTCGCGGCGCGACGAGCTGGCGGTACAGGAGTCGCCGGGTCCGGCGAATGCCGACGACCTTTTGCTGGGACTGGACCCGCTCATCGCGGTACGGTGGCGAGGTTCTTGGTGATCGGAGGTGCCGTCTTGCGGTATCGGGGCAGGGCAGTGGCGGGCGGGCATGGTCCGTCCGGGCACAGGCGAGGTGGCCGCGGATGAAGCGGATCTATTGCACGCCGGACGATCTGCTGCGCATCCGCGTCGGCGCCCCGCTCGGCGCGATCGCGGAGACGATGCTGGCCACCCGGGTGGTGCAGCGGAGGAACGTCGCCGGTTTCGCGGGCTGGCGCAGCCAGGTGCGCGGCGCGATGCCGGCCAATTTCGGTGTGCTCGCCGACATCTTGCCGGCCGACGACTCGTTTCTCGATCTGATCACGCCGACCCGGGGCGCCCGGTCGATCTCCGCGGGCATCGAGGCGTTGCACCTGGCCTCCCGCGACGAACTGCGGATGGAGCTGGACAGCGTCATCCGCAGCCGGGCGCGGGAGGGCCAGGCGCCGCTGCCCGCCTGGACGGCCGAGCTGTCGGATCGCGACGGCACCGCGCGCCGCACGGTCGCCGATGCCGTCGAGGCGTTCCATTCGGTGGCGTTCGCCGGACGCTGGTCGCACATCCAGACCTATCTCGAACAGGCCGCCGAACGGATGGCGCACACGCTCGCCACCGAGGGCGTGGAACGGCTGCTGGCCGATCTGCACCCCTACGTGAGCTGGCGCGCGCCGGTGCTCGAAATCCACCGCCAGCACGATTGCACCCACGACGAGCACCTCGACGGCCGGGGGCTGGTCATCATCCCGTCCCTGTTTGCCTGGCCGCAGCCACTCACGCTGATGTCGCTGGTGGACAAGGACGCGCCGATGACGGTGATCGTGCCTGCCCTGCGCGACATCAACGATTTCACCGCCGCGTGGGGTCCGCGCGCGCCCAACGAGGCGCTGACCGCTCTGCTCGGCCGCACCCGCGCGGCCGCGCTCCAGGTGATCGCGGAGGGGTGCAGCACGACCGAACTCGCTCGGCGGCTTGGGGTTTCGCCCGCGACGGCGAGCGAGCACGCGTCGATCCTGCGCGAGTCCGGACTCATCGACAGCTGGCGGCACCGCAATGCCATGCGCCACGAGGTGACCACGCTCGGCGCGGCGCTGCTCGACGGCAACCTCGGCAGCAACGTCCGCATCGCGTAATGCCTTGCCCGGCAGCGGCGTAACTCAGAACTCGTCAGCACAGCCGCAGGAACCACGCGTCTTCAGTTCCGCGCCCAAGCTGACCACACCCGGTTCGGCCGACCCGGTGTCGATCTGCTTCAGCAAGAGCTCGACCGCCAGTTCGCCCATCTTGCGGGTCGGCTGGACCATGGTCGTCAAACCGGGCCGGGTGTAGCGGGCGTACTCGATGCCGTCGAATCCGACGATCGCGAGATCGTCGGGGACGCGCAGGTTCGCGTCGTAGGCCGCGCGCAACATGCCCATCGCCTGGAGATCGCTGGTGACGAATACCGCGGTGGGCGTGGTCGCGCCGCTCATCAACTCGTCGAGCGCGTGATAGCCCGCGGCTCCACCGAATTCGGCACGCACGACGACACTTTCGGGAAGTCCGGCATCGTGCAGTGCCTGCCGATACCCCGCTACCCGCTCGTCGGCGGTCGACACGTGCGGTCCACTGAGGCAGGCGATCTCGCGATGTCCGTGGGAGATCAAGTGCTCCACCGCAATTCGCGCCCCGGCCAGGGAATGGCACATGACGTGCGCGCAGCGCGCCGGATCGATGATCCGGTCCACCGCCACCAACGCCATGTCGGCCGCCGCGCAGGCGTCGGCGATGCCCGACTCCCAGGACGACGAAATCGCCAGCAGCCCTTCGACTCGGCGATCGATGAACGCGCTCACATACGCGCGCTCCCTGGCTTCGTCGCCCGCGGCATTCCCGACGATCAGCGGGAACCCGCGCGCGAACGCGGCCGCCTCGACCACCGCGGACAGCTCGGCGAAGAACGGGTTCGCCCCGTCCGGAATGACCATCCCGAGCGCATGCCCGCGGTTCATCCGCAGGCTGCGCGCGGACATGTTCGGCCGGTAGCCGAGCTGCTCGATGGCGGCTTCGATGCGGGCTCTGGTCGCGGGGGCGACGCTGCGCGGACCGTCGTTGAGCACGTAGCTCACCAGGGCGGGTGAGGTGCCGGCGAGCCGGGCCACGTCGGCTCGGGTGACTGCCATCGGGTCACTCCTGTCGTGCTGGCAATTCGAGCGAGCTGCCGAAGAACCCTTGACAGTCTCGTGATGCGGGTCACACACTACACATCAACTCGTGTTGTCAACACGAGTTGAACTCGTACAGGATAGGTCGAATACCAGATGAGCACTCGATACCGGATCGGGCTTGTGGCCCTGGCCCTCGTCAGCGCGGTGGCCCTCACCGCCGGATGCGGCCGCGGCGGCGACGCCTCGTCCGACTTCAAGATCGCCGTAGTCACCCGCAACTTCACCAACCCGTACTGGGCGGCGCTGCGCGACGGCGCGCTGGCGGAGGGCAAACGGCTCGGGGTCGACGTCGCGGTGCAGGCGGGGCAGTCCGAGACCGACGCGGACGGCGAGAACGCGCAGATCTCCACGCTGGCCGCGCAGGGTTACGACTGCTTCGCCGTGGTGCCGGTGAACGCGACCAACGTGATCACCCCGCTGGTTCCGGTGGCCCGCAAGAACATTCCGATCCTCAACCTGGACACCCAGATCGACGCGGACGCCTCCAAGCAGGCCGGGGTCGGCTACGCCAGCTTCATCGGCTCGGACAATCTCGCCGCGGGCAAGATCGCCGGCGAGAAGATGCTCGACGCGCTCGGCGGCAGCGGCAAAGTGATTGTGCTGCAAGGCATTGCCGGTGAGCAGAACGGCATCAACCGGGACAAGGGCTTCACCGACGCGGTCGCGGGCAAGCTGGAGATCGTGCAGCGCGCGCCCGCCGACTACGAGCAGGACAAGGGCCTCACCGTCACCGAGGCGATCCTGAAGGCGCATCCGGACATCACCGGGATCTTCGCGGCCAACGACACCATGGGACTCGGCGCCGCGCAGGCGATCAAGAACGCGGGCCGCACCGGGCAGGTCAAGGTGATCTCGGTCGACGGCATCCAGGCCGCGCTGGCCGCGGTCAAGGCGGGCACCCTGCACGGCACGGTGACCCAATACCCCTATGCCGAAGGCGAACTCGCGATCCAGGCGTGCCTGGCCAAGCATCAGGGCAAGACCATTCCGGACCGGGTGGTGGCGCCGATCGCGTTCATCGGCTCGGACAACGTCGAACAGCAGATCACCGCGTTCCCGCGGCCGATCACCACGTTCGACAATCCGCTGGCCGGGCTGGTGAACAAGTGAATGCCATCGCCGACGTCGCGCGGGCCGCACCCGGACGGCTCGGCGAGCGGCGCATCCCGGCCAAGCTGGCCGACTACGCGGCGCCGATCGCGCTGGTGATCGTGTGGCTCGGATTCTTCATCGCGACACCGAACTTCCTGACTACCAGCAACATCGATGACCTGCTCGTCGCGTCGACGATCCTGACCGTGCTCGCGCTCGGTCAGCAGTTCGCGGTGGTGGTCGGCGGCATCGACCTGTCGGTCGGCGCGACGCTGCCGTGGTCGGCGGCGCTGCTCGGGTACTTCACCAGCCACGGATACCCGCTGACGGCCGGCATTGTGGTGGCGATCCTGGGCGGCCTGCTGGTCGGGGTGATCAACGGACTGTTGATCGGGCACTTCCAGATGACCGACTTCGTGGTCACGCTCGGCTCGCTGAGCGTGCTCAGCGGCTGCACCCTGCTGCTCACCAGCGGCAACAGCGTGGCGGTGAATTCGCCGTTCCTGCAAAGCCTGGCGCTGGACGGCGCCGGACCGTTGCGCTGGTTCTGGCTGCTCGCGCTGGTCGCGGCGCTCGGGGTGGCGGGCATTCTGTTCCGCACCAGGGTCGGTACGCACCTGCTCGCCACCGGCGGCAACATCGACTCGGCCAGGGAGACCGGCATTCCGGTACGCCGGATCCGGTTGCTCGCCTACAGCGCCTGCGGGCTGCTGTGCGGCGTGGCCGGCGTCATGCTGGTCGCCCGCAACGGCGGCGCCGATCCGTCGCTGCAAACCACTTATCTGCTGAGTTCGATCGCGGCGGTGGTGCTCGGCGGTTCGTCGCTGAGCGGCGGCAAGGCCTCGGTGCTCGGCACCGTGTGCGGCGCGATCCTGTTCACCTCGCTGATCAACGGGTTCACCATTCTCGGCATCTCGCAGTACTACCAGCCGATCGCGGTGGGTGCGGTATTGCTTCTCGCAGCGGCCATTTCGCGATTCCGGAAGTAGGCATCTCATGACCGAACCGATGCTGGAGGCGCGCGGCCTGACGAAGTCGTTCGACTCCGTCCGCGCGCTCGACGACGTCACCCTGACCATTCCGGAAGGCGAGGTCACCGCGCTCGTCGGCGACAACGGGGCGGGCAAGTCCACCCTGGTGCGCTGCCTGACCGGCGTCCAGCCGCCCGATTCCGGGGAGATCCGGTTCCACGGCGCGCCGGTGCGGCTCGGATCGCCGGAGGACGCCCGGAAGATGGGCATCGAGACCGTGTACCAGGATCTCGCCCTCATCGACGACCTGACCGTGTGGCAGAACCTCTTCCTGAACCGGGAACTCGTGTATCCGTCCTGGCCGATCAAGATCGTCAATCGGAAGGCGATGATCAGCCGCAGCGGGGAGATCCTGCGGGATCTCGACGTGGATGTGCCCTCGGTGCGGACCACGGTGCGGCGGATGAGCGGTGGCCAGCGGCAGAGTATCGCCATCGCGCGGGCGGTCGCCTGGGGTAAGGCGATGGTGATCATGGACGAGCCGACCGCCGCGCTGGGCGTGCGGGAGACGGCGGCGGTGGAGAAGCTGGTGCGTGGTCTGCGCGACCGCGGCGTCACCGTGCTGATCATCAGTCATGATCTGGCCCAGGTGATGCGGATCTGCGACAACGTGGTGGTGCTGCGCCGCGGGCGGTCGGTGGCAGCGCATCGGGTGGGGGAGATCGACGGAGATCGGTTGGTGGCGTTGATCACCGGGGCCGCGCCGGGCAACCTGGAGGCGAAGCCCGCTGTGGAACAACAGGTCTCGTGACCGGGCTGATCGTGGTCATCGGATCGATGAACCAAGATGTGGTGTGCGAGGTGGCGAAGCTGCCCGGACCGGGGGAGACCGTGCTGGCGGTCGGTTCGCGGACGAACCCGGGCGGCAAGGGGGCCAACCAGGCGGTCGCCGCCGCCAAAGTCGGTGGGTGCGTCGAGTTCGTCGGACGGGTCGGGCGCGATTCCGCCGCCGCGGCGCTGCGCGACTCGATGGGAGCCGCGGGCGTGAAAACGACTGGGCTGCGGGAGGTTCCGGGCGTGCGAACCGGGCGGGCGTACGTCACGGTCGCCGCGGGCGAGAACCAGATCGTGGTGGACCCCGGTGCCAACTTCGTCTGGGAATCCGGTGCAGACGAGGCAGAGCTGCTCGAATCGGCGGATGTCGTTGTCGCGCAACTCGAAATACCGCTGGCGGTGGTCGCCTGGGCGGCCGGCCTCGCGCGCCGGTTCGTGCTCAATGCCGCACCCGCGGCGCAACTCGATGATGACCTGCTGCGCCGGTGCGATCCGCTCGTGGTGAACGAATACGAGTTGGCCGCGATCAGCGGTGCCGCGACCGAAACCACGGAGCAAGCAGGTCAAGCCGCACGGTCGCTGTGTCTGCGTGGAGCGCCGTCCGTCGTCGTCACGCTGGGTGCGGCCGGTTCGGTCCTGGCCCGTAAGATATCGGACTCGGTCGAGGTCACGTATCAGGCTGCGCCACAGGTCGACTCGGTGGATTCGACCGGAGCGGGCGACGCGTACGTCGGCGCGCTGTCCACCGCCCTGGCCGACGGCGCCGACCTGCCCGAGGCGGTCGCCTTCGCCACGGCCGCCGCCTCCCTGTCCGTCCAATCACCGGGCACCCATGCCGCCTATCCCACTCGGGGGCAGGTCGTCTCGGCGCTCGCCGCGGTGCCGCCCGCGCACAACTAGATCGGAACTCCTTTGCGTACTGGTGGATTGATTCACGCCGAACTCATAGCGGCCCTGGTCGCCCTCCGGCACACCGACACCTTCGCCGTCAGCGACTCGGGCCTGCCGGTGCCGCCATCGGTACCGGTGATCGATCTCGGAATCAGCTACGGCATGCCGCGATTCGCGCCGGTAGTCGAGCTGATCCTCGACGAGATCACCGTCGAGGCGGCCTGGGGCAGCGCCGACGTCGTCACGGCCAACCCGGAGGCGGCGGAACTGCTGACGAATCGCTTACAGGCCGAACTGCTCGCGCACGAAGAGTTCAAGCAACGGATCGGGCAGTGCCGCTTCGTCGTGCGCACCGGCGAGGCGCGCCCCTACGCCAACGTGTTGTTCCGCGCCGGAGTGCCATGGCTGTAGTGCGTCGATCGGCCGCCACGGCGCGCGGTCATCGGACAGACTCTTCCTGACGGTGTCCGCACGGCAAGGCAGTGCCGGTGAGGGAGGCAACGATGATCCGACGCCCGGTTCCGATCGCCGCCTGCGCGGCGGTGGCGATCCTGCTCGGTGCTGCGGGTTGCACGGACACACCGCCGGGTGTCCTCGAACCGCGCACTGCGACGGATGTTTTCGCCTACGCGACCGGTACCGAGCTGATCGTCGCGGACGGCACCACCACGGTCTCGCGCACGCCGGGCGCCTTCGATACGACCCGCGATATCGGCCTCACCGAAGACGCGAAATTCGCCTTCTGGAAGGAGGATTCGCGCACCGGCGACGGATCCGTCGTGGCGGCGGTGCCCACCGCAGCGCCCGCGGCGCCGATCCGCGTGTCCTGCGGCTGCCGTCAGGTCCTCCGATCCAGCGGCAGCACCATCGTGTGGCTGCAAGCACCCGGCACCGTGATGCGCATGGATCTCGGTGCCGCCCAGCCGAAGCCGACCGTGTGGCGCACCATCGACCCGGCGCCACCGGCGCAGCAGCACATAGATCTGCTGGCGATCAATCAGGATCGACTGCTGCTGAACCGGTATGACATCGAGCAGCAGTACGACTCGATCAAGAGTCAGCTCTTCACCCTCGAGGCCGACGGCGAAACACGCACGCGCGGACCGCTCTCCGACATCAAGGCGTATTTCTACAGCGGCGCGTTCAGCCCCGACGGCCGGACGGCCGCACTGTCCCAATACGCGGTCCCCAGCAGCTACGTCCGCGACATGGCGTGCAGCCAGGCCGTCGTCTTCTTCCTCGACCTGGCCTCGGGCGCGCTGAACGCGACGGTCCCCGCGCCCGAGAACTGTTCCAGCGCACTGAAACTCCGCTGGGACAGCCCGGACGGTCCGACCATCGCCGTCGACCGGTGGCCCGCGTTCACCAAGCCGGCCGACGCGCAGACCACACGCTGGCAGAGCCGGGAACGCACCTGGTCGCCACTCGATCCGCCGATCGCGGACCGCGCGCAGACCACGGCGGGCGCGACCATCGAACTCGCCAAGCCGGGCAGCGCGGGCTTCTACGACGTCTACTTCATCAAGAACGGTCAGCGCACCCGGGTCGCCGAGCAGGTTTATTCCATCGCCGTCCCGTGATCATCGCAACAAACGCCGTGGCCGAAAACCGCGTGAGTTCGCGTGGCGGGTCCTCTAGCGTTCGATAAATGGAGCAAGTCGTTCGCTCGGGCGATCGGAAGGCCGTGCTCGCGGCCGCGGTCACCGTGGTGCTGTGGGCCTCGGCCTTTGTGTTCATTCGTGCTGCGGGAGAAGACTTCTCGCCGGGTGCGCTGGCGTTGGGCCGGCTGCTGACCGGCGCGATCGCGTTGGTGATCATCCTGATCATCCGGGGTGAAGGGCTGCCGGCCCGCGGTGCGTGGCGCGGGATTCTCGTGTCCGGCGTGCTGTGGTTCGGGGTCTACATGGTCGCGTTGAACTGGGGCGAGCAGCACGTCGACGCGGGTACCGCGGCGATGGTGATCAACATCGGGCCCATCCTGATCGCGGTGTTGAGCGGACTGGTGCTGAAGGAAGGCTTTCCGGCGCGGCTGATGGCGGGGATCGCGGTGGCGTTCGCCGGCGCGGTCGTGGTCGGGATGTCGAATTCGAGTGGCGGCAGTGCCGCGGTGCTGGGCGTTGTGCTGTGCCTGACCGCGGCGCTGGCCTGGGCGGTGGCGGTCGTGGCGCAGAAGCCCGCGCTGGTCCACGCGTCCGCGTTGCAGGTGACCACCGGCGGGTGCGTCATCGGCACCATCGCCTGCCTGCCGTTCGCGGGCCAGCTGTTCAGCGAGGCCGCCCGCGCGCCGCTGTCCTCGACGTTGAGCGTCGTCTACCTGGGCGTGTTCCCCACCGCGCTGGCCTTCACCACCTGGGCCTACGCGCTCTCGCGCACCACCGCGGGAAAGATGGGCGTGACCACCTATGCCGTTCCCGCCCTGGTGATTCTGATGGCGTGGATCGCACTCGACGAGGTGCCCGGCCTGCTCGCCGTGCTCGGTGGCCTGCTGTGCCTGTCCGGTGTGGCGATCACCAGGTCCCGGGCGGACAAGCCGATCGAACCCGAAGACGCTGTCACGCAAGAGGTCTCGACTCCGACGTAAGCGCCACACCAGGACCGGCGCCCGCGATCAGTGGTGGCCGAGCACGGCATGCGGCCGATACGGTGCTTGCAGCGTGGCCACCTCCTCCTCGCTCAGCCGTATCCGCTCGGCGGCGATCGCGTCCGCGAGATGCTCCGGTTTGGTCGCGCCGATGATCGGCGCGGTGACCCCGGGCCGGCCGAGCAGCCAGGCCAGTGCGATCTGCGCCGGCGGCAGATCGCGCTCGGCAGCCACGGCGCGGACCGCGTCGACCACATCGAAGTCGTCATCGACGTACATGCCGTCCGCGATGGGATCGGAGCCGGAGCGCACGGTCGTCGGTCCGCCGCCGCGCTCGCGAGAACCGGTGAGCAGCCCGCGCGCTAGCGGGCTCCACGGAATGATGCCGACACCTTGGTCGCGGCAGAGCGGGATCATCTCCCGTTCCTCCTCGCGATAGACGAGGTTGTAGTGGTTCTGCATCGAGACGAATTTCGTCCAGCCGTGCGCCTCGGCCACCTGCTGCGCCTTGGCGAACTGCCAGGCGAACATGCTCGACGCACCGATGTATCTGGCCTTTCCGGCCGCCACCACGTCGTTGAGCGCGTTCATCGTCTCCTCGATCGGCGTCTCGTAGTCCCACCGGTGGATCTGGTACAGGTCGACGTGGTCGACGCCGAGCCGGTCGAGCGAGGCGTCGATCGCGGCCATGATGTGCTTGCGGGACAAGCCTTTATCGTTCGGGCCGGAGCTCATCGGGAAGTAGACCTTGGTGGCCAGGACGTAGTCGTCGCGGCGGGGAAACAGCTTGGCGAGCAGCCGCCCGGTGACCAGCTCGCTGACCCCCTCGGAGTACATGTCCGCGGTGTCGAAGAAGGTCACGCCCGACTCGACGGCCTGCCGGACGATCGGCTCCGCGGCGTCCTCTCCGAGTATCCAATCCCGCGAGGCGGGACTGCCGTAGCTCATCATGCCGAGGCAGAGCCGGGACACGACGAGACCGGAGGTGCCCAGCCGAAGGTATTCCATCATTTCTCCTTGTTTTCTCGTGGTTCCTGATGAATCGAGATGCCGCCGGCGATCAGTGCGATGCCGGACAGTTCCTGAACGGTGGGGATCTGCGCGAGCATCACGATCCCGATCACCGTGGCGACCGCGGGCAGGATGCTCAGCATCAGCGCGAAGGTGTCCCGGCGCAGCCGGGCCATGGCGAGTTGATCGGTCACATAGGGGATCACCGACGAACAGATGCCGACGCCTACCCCGGCCAGCAGCGCGCCCGGGCTGGTGAATGCCGGGAGCGCGGCACCGAAGCAGAAGGGCGTCGAGACCAGCGCGCCGATCAGCATCGCGATGCCGATCTGGTCGATGCCGGAGATTCCGGCGCCGGTATTGGCGATCCGGTGGCCGAGGATCACGTAGAGCATGAACAACGCGCAGTCGATCAGCGCGAAGGCGAATCCGAGCGGCTGACCGGCGAATTGGATGTTGGTCAAGGCGAGCACCCCGGCCACGGCGAGTACGAGGGCGAACACGTTGCGGCCGTTACGCATTCCGATCGCGGCGAGCACGATGATGCCGGCGAACTCGATCGCCCCGACGGTGGCCAATGGCAGCCGCGCGAGGGCCAGATAGAACGCCGCGTTCATGGCCGCGAGCAGCACGCCGAGCCCGAGCAGCACCCGCCGCTGCGCCGGATTCAGCCGCCCGAGCAGCCGCCACGGTCGCCGCCACAGCGCGAATACCACTGCGGCACTGGCGATCCGCAGCCACGCCACGCCGAGCACGTCCACCCGGGCGAACAGCAGCACGGCCAGCGCAGGCCCGAGATAGTGGAAGATCGCGCTGACCCCGAAGTAGGCCGAGGCGGGCACCCGCGGCGCCACGATCTCGGACGTTTTTGTCATGCGGAGTATCTTCCAAAGAAATACCCGACGCCGGAATGGCACTATCCAGGAAGTTGGCGCTAGTTGTCTGGAAAATCAAGGTCGAACGGCCAAGATTCCTTCACCGAGCGATCACGGCTGCTGGACGAGGTGAATGTGCGGCTGCTCAACGAACTGCACGCCGATCCGCGACTGTCCATGTCCGAACTCGCCCGCCGCGTCGGCATGTCCGCGCCCGCGGTCACCGAGCGGGTGCAGCGACTGGAACGGCTCGGCGTGATCACCGGCTTCCGGATGGAGGTCGACCCGGCCGCCGTCGGCATGCCGGTGACCGCGCTGGTCCGGATCAAGCCCGGACCCGGCCAGCTCCCCAAGATCGTGGCCGCGGCCAAGGACACCCCGCAGGTGGTCGAGTGCTTCCGGATCACCGGCGAGGACTGCTTCCTGCTCAAGGTGCACGGGCCGTCGATCGGCGAGCTGGAGGAGTTGCTCGACGGCTTCCTCATGTTCGGCCAGACGACCACCTCGATCGTGGTGTCCGAGCCGGTGCCGCGGCGGCCGCTGCCGATTCCGGTGCTGGACAAGCGCTAGCGTGCATCGAGGGAAAGGGGTTGCCGTGGTGGACGATCGGAAGCTGACGAACGGTGCGGGGAAGCGCTGGGCGCGTAGGTTGCTCGGGGTGACCGCGGTCGCCGCGACAGGGCTGGTGCTGGTCGTGGTCGGGGCGAATGGCCGGCTGTGGATGGTGTCGGCCGGTCATCGGTTCGGGGCGGACGCCGCGCCGGCGGTTCCGGTCGTGATCGTGCCCGGGGCGAAGGTCGGGCCGGACGGTGCGCCGATGGCGTATCTGCGTGGCCGGCTCGATGTCGCGATCGAGCTGGTGCGGGCGGGGAAGGCGCGCGAGATCCTCGTTTCCGGTGACGCGGCGGGCACCTCCGGAGACGAGATCGCCTCGATGACAAAGTATCTCGCCGACCACGGGGTCGATCCGGCGATCGTCCGAACCGATGGCGAAGGTTTGTCGACGCGTGCCACCTGCGAACGCGCCAAGCGGCTGTTCGGGATCGATCGAGCGATCATCGTCACCCAGTACCGGCATGTGCCCCGAGCGGTCGCGCTGTGCCGTGCCGAAGGCATCGACGCCGACGGTGTCACCGCCTACTGTGAGTGCCGACGAACGACAGTGATACGCAACAACATTCGAGAATGGCTCGCCGCACCCAAAGCCGTTGCCGCACTGATCGGACGGTGACGCGCCGTGCGACCCGTGGTGGTGACCGTCAGCACCGACATTTCGGCTGCGCCGCAACGAATCTGGGAGCTGCTCACCGACTGGGAGAACCAGGGGGAGTGGATGCGCGAAGCCTCCGATTTCGAGGTGGTCTCGGCCCAGCGCTCCGGCGTCGGCACGATCGTGGCGACCACCGTCCGAATCGGCGGAATCGCCACCCGAGACCGGATCCGCGTCGACGTATGGCAGCCCCCCGACGGAACGAACCCCACCCACCTCGGCATCGTGCACCTGAGCTGGGTCAAAGGCCGCGGCGACATCCGTCTGACAAAACTGTCCGAGAACGTCTCGCGCCTCGACTGGACCGAGCAACTGCACCCACCCCTCGGCCTGCCGGGCGCGCTCGGAATGCGCCTGTTCGCACCACTGTTCGCCCGCACCTTCCGCCGCGACCTAGCTCTACTGCGAACCCTGGCCGAGCGCGGCTAACCCTCAGACCTTCAGTCCCTGTCCGACCGGTTGCGGCGGTCGAAACGAAACCGGGCTACATGCGGCTACCGCGGTGACACCTCCAAAGACTGCGAAGGAATTGTCGCGGTCTGCATCGCCAAAGACCAAGACAGTCTGCCGGATCCCCAGCGCGCCAACCTTATTCGGCAACGCGACGCCTACATCACCGGCAGCAACGAATACATCCAAACCAACATGTTCCCCGCCTGGCGCATCCGCGCCACCAACACACCCGAGGCACGGCTGGCGAGCCGGCTTGCCCAACAATGGAAGGAGTCCCACCCCGCGGATTACCCGACCGGCGACAGCTTCGACCGGAGCATGTACCCGTCCGGCGCCGTCAACGCCGGGCATGTGCCCGACACGATGTGGACCGGGCCCCCGCCGCCGAAGCCCTCGCCGTACCGGTGGCTGCCACTGGATGAATCGCTCAACAAATCCATCGGTGCGCAAGGCAAGCAGTACCCGGTCAACTACAAAGCATACGAACCTGCGCACCAGGGCAGTCCTAGAGTCGGTCACAGCAATCCTCGGTCGAGGAAGGAGACTTTCGATGCGTGTTCTGCGATGGTCGCTGATCGCGGTAGTGGTCGCGGTGTGCGCGTGTTCACGCACACCATCGACCAGCGAGCCCGACGACTGGATTCCGCAAGCCGTGTCCGACCTGAAGACGCTGCAGAAGGCCTGGTATGACGCCGATCTCGCCAACGGGATGCGATCGGACTGGATGCTGCAAGGACCTCAACCCCCGGCCACCGCCCACACCATCACCGCCGCGGAGCAGCGCCTCGGGGTTCGCCTGGACGACCAGTATCGCGACTGGCTGACTCGCGTCGGTAACGGCTGGCCGGCATTCTCCGGCGGCGTCACCCTCTACTCCCTCGACGAGATCTCCCGCGACCTACCCTCCCACCAGAACCTGGTGACGTTCCTGCGCGAGGAATCCAAAACCCCTCAGGACCTGGGCACCGACTCCTACGACAACCTCCTCGTCATCGGCACCACCGCCGACGGAGTCGACTACGTGACCCTCGCGTGCCCGAACCGGCAGCCCTGCGCCTCGGCACCGGTCTGGATCGTCGACCGCGGCGACTACACCCGATTCGACAGCCTCAAAGACTGCATCGAGCGAAAAATAGCCCTCATGAGAACCATCGTGGAACAACTCCAAACACAGCAGCCCAAATAGCCCGAACCGCGCGCGACTAAGTTCCCCACTCGTCAACACCGGTGCCGCCGGTCTCCTCGAGCCCGCACCACCATGCGTTACCACCGCCCCGCACCACCCTCGACCGCCACCCAGCTACATCCGCGCCGCCTACATGGCCTCCGGCACATAACAACCCAATGCGCGCACATACCGACGACCGTGACCAAGTCATCGGCTTGGTGCGACTACTTCCACAACATCGGCTACGCCGACAAGTCGGGATCCCTCGAGCATCGACAGCCGCAACCCGGGTGCCGGACGGGATGAGCAAGGATCGACCACGTATGTGCTAGTGGCTCAATCTTGAGAGCTGGGTAGGTTGAGCGGATGAACGAAGGGTGGCGCGATGGTCGGCTTGCTGAGTTCGTCGGTGTCATTCGACGCGGAATAGAACCTGAGGGCTGCGCGGTCTACAGTTTCCGCAGTTTAGGTCAATTCACCGCGAGTTACGAGGACCGCGAATACCAGGTCACAATTACTCCGGTCCCTACCGACGGGTCGCGGGAACCCTTCGATCAGGCCGACTTCGACCGGCAGGTCGCGGAGTATGGACGCCAGTTCCCCACGGATGTCGAAACCATCGCCGCCGCAGCCAATCTCATTCGCCGATACGGCCATAAAATCATTCCTGAAGGAGTCGAGGACGACAAGGCACTCGCGGACAAGGTTGAGGAGTTCGCCGAGTGGCTCGGTCGCGGCATTGCATGATGAACGCACCATAATGCCGCAACCCGCGCGGTGCGAGGCGGTCAGCTCCACCTAGTTGAAGATCAACGGCCCGGGCCATCCGGGGGCCGTTGCAGTGTCCGCACATGCCGCATGCCGCGCGTTCGATCAGGCCCGCGTTGCCCCGGCAGCTAAGGTCGTAAAAATACCCGTCTTCTGCCGCGACCCTTCATCGCTGAGCATCGACACGCCGTTGCATCCATCCAAAGTGGTGACAGAAACGGCGATCGGGTGACAGGGATGGTGATCAGCCACACTGGCCGAGGGCCCGCAGCGACATTGATTGTCATGCGCAGAATGTCAGCGCCGTCCTGATGCGGTCGGGTATGAAGGTCTTCCGGGAAATCCCTGGCCATCACCATCGGTGTATCCGGTGGTGATGGCCAGGGACGCTATCGGGGTGTGAGTAGAGAGGTCACGGTGGTGAGCTGACCGCTGATGGTGGGGGTTGTTCGGGTCAGGATGCGACGATCATGATGCATCCGGGCTTTCCGGGCTCGCTGTCCGAACCAGACCCGCCGCCGCTGTTGCGGGCGCCACGGTTGCCGCCGGCGCCGCCGCTACCGCCGTTGCCGCCGTTACCGTTGGTGCCGCAGGCGCTGCTCACGGCAGCCGGTGTGGTGATTGTTCCGCCGGTGCCCGCGGTGCGAGCGTTGCTGGCGGTGCCTGCGGTGCTGGGGTAGACCGTGGGGGTTGCCGTCAGACTGTCGCCGGTTGCGGTGCAGGTCGGCGAGGTTCCTGGGCCGCCGCCGGTGGACTCCTGGGCGGCGGTGCCACCGCTTCCGGCGGTACCGCCTCCTTGCCCGTCGGGGCTTCCGCTGGTCCCGGCCAAACCGGGGATGAGGCTTCTGCCGGTGTAGCCGCCGCCTCCTCCGCCTCCGCCGGGGCTGAGCACGCGCACCCCGCCGGGACCGTAGACCGCGGTGGCCTCCTGGCCGCCGGAACCTCCTTCACCGCTGCCAGAGAAAGCGAACCCGCCCCCGGCGCCGCCTCGAGGAACGGTCAGGTCGAGGACGGTCCCTGCGTGCAGACCGGTGATGGTGCAGGTGATCGCGGCTCCGGCACCGCCGCCGGCACCGCCCTGGGCGTTGGCACCGTCGGTGCCGTTGAGTCCGTCGCTGCCGTCACTTCCGATTCCGCCGCGGCCGCCGCCGGCTCCGGCTCCGATGGTCGTGATAGTCAGCGAGGTCTTTGCTGCCGGCACGGTGTACTGGGTGAT
Organism: Nocardia colli; assembly: GCF_008704205.1. Classification (GTDB taxonomy): domain Bacteria; phylum Actinomycetota; class Actinomycetes; order Mycobacteriales; family Mycobacteriaceae; genus Nocardia; species Nocardia colli. The sequence continues at coordinate 33,290 of NZ_VXLC01000005.1, forward strand.
CCCGGGAGTCACGCACGCGGTCGTGTCGCCGGTGACCTCGCATGCGGTGTCCGGGGTGATCACCACGCAGCCGTCCTGACCCTCCTTGGCGTCCCGATCTTTCTGATCATCGAACTGATCACTGTCATCGGGACTGCGGTCAGGGGGAGGGGCCGGATCTGTAGCATCGCCGCCGAACCCGGCCAGAGCAGGGCACTGAGGGGCGAAGTCGATCGGTGTGATCGTCCCGCCGGTGTGCTTGGTGTCCCCGGGGTCCTCAGGGTCCTCGAAAGGATCGTGCCCGGCCGTGCTGGTGGCGACGGCATCGAGGGTGGCCGTCAGCCCGGGGCCGGTCGCGGTACAGGTGGGTGAGCCACCCGCGCTACCACCGCGACCGCCTCCGGCAGCAGTGATGTCCACGCCGTCGGCGGTGGATCTCACCGCCGCGAACCCGCCATCGTTGGCTTGTCCCGAGGCCGATCGGTCCGTGCTCTGCTTGCCTCCGGCGGGCACGGTCACATCCAGCACAGTGCCCGCGCGCAGCCCACTGACGGTGCAGATGACTCCGGCTCCGGCCCCGCCACCGAGCCCGGCTCCGCCGGCCTCGCCGGCGCCGATGACGGTGATCCGGATTCTGTTCACACCCGGGGGAACCGTGTAGCCGAAGCTGCCGGGAGTCGCGCACACGGCCGTAGCGCCCTCGGTCGGACAGGCAGCGGCGGCGGCGGCGGTGCCCGGCACGCTCAACGGCAGCACCGCACAACCCAAGGCCAGCACCCCCAGCCAGGCCCACCCGACCCGACCGGCACCGCCTCGAAACCCACCGGGCATCACTGTCGACTTCCACATTCTGCTCACCACTGCCCTACGTTCCTCCTGCCAGTTCGCGGCCTTGGACATAGACACGGTCTCTGCACTCAGAACCTCGTCTCGCCGACGCTGCTGATGCCGAACAGAGCCGCACGGCTCACAGCGCTGTCAAACATTCGTCACCGCGACGGTTCCGGATGGCAACGCCGTTCCACCAACCCGCCTTTCGCACCCACGGAACCTTCGTATCGGCTGGCGTAGCAACGAAGAAACGACAGCTCGCGCGATACCAACATCCGCTCATGCCCTTGGTCTCAATAGGTCGGCGC
>NZ_VXLC01000050.1 GCF_008704205.1 Nocardia colli
AGATCCGCCACGGTCACCCGAACCGCTGCGATTGAATCCGCCGCGCTCATTCGAGTCGCCGCCACGGTTGAAACCACCGCGGTCGCTGGAGCTGCCGGTGCGGTTGAAGCCGCTGCGGCTGTTCGAGTCGCCGCCACGGTTGGAGGTGCCAGCGTCGTCACGGCGGTTGAAGCCGCCGCGGTCGCCTGTGTTGCCGCGCGAGCTCGAGTCGCCGCCGCGGTTGAAGCCACCGCGCTCGCCGGAGCCCTCGCGGCGCTGGTAGCCGCCGCGATCGCCGGAACCGGATCGGTCGCCTGAATTACCGCGCTGGGCGGAGTCGCCGCGCTGGTTGAATCCGCTGCGGCCGGCGGAGTCGCCGGAGCTGCTGCGATCGCCGGAATTGTTGCTTCGTTTGAAGCCGCCGCGCTGGCCGCTTTCGCGGTCGGGGCGGTTCTTGGAGGAGTCGCCTGCGGCCCCACCGCTGCCCTGAGCTGGGCGGTCGGATCCCTCGCCGCGCGGGGAGGACTTCCGGTCGTCGTTCTGTTCCGACACGGTGATCCCTTTCTGAGGTCCGCAAGAGTGGTCGGGGCCCCACAAATTCAATCACGTGTCTTGGTGGGGGCCTGACACGGCAACGTAGTTTCCGCACGCAACGTGCTGAAACGACGATAGGGGACCCAGAATCTGGGTCCCCTATCGTGAAGGATGTTCCGGCGGTGTCCT
>NZ_VXLC01000051.1 GCF_008704205.1 Nocardia colli
CAACGGTTTCGACCCCGGGGTCCCGACTGCCTGGCTGGTCGAGGGGTTGCTGCGCTATGTCCCGGCGGACGCGCAGGACCGGCTCCTGACCGCCATCGCGGCACTCAGCGCGCCGGGAAGCCGGGTGGCGATCAATACGACGCCGCGCGACCTGACATCGAAAATGCAAGAGCAGGAAGACGCTCGCGACCGGATGCTGGCCTCGCTGGGCATCGACCTCGACGTCGACGCGCTCTGGTATCCAGCCGACGGCCGGACCGATCCGGTCGGCTGGTTCACCGAACAGGGCTGGACGGTCGTGTGCGTCGATCCGGTCGCCGTGCTGACCGGGCGCGACCGCAGAGTACCCAGTGAAGTCGCCGAGGAGATGCGCTCCCACATGCTGATGACCGCAACCCGACCTGGAGGAGACAACACACTGTGATGCCGCCGACTGTCGGGCGATCGGCGATCGGCGACCGGTCGGTCGGTCTCGAAGGCGTTCCTGATGCGTTACATCCAGTCATGGCTTGACATCGAATCAGCGCGCTTGTCCTTGGCGAACATGATGTGCAATTCGCCGGACATGTACGCCGCTCGGCACGCGAGGCGCTGGACTCTACCGCTATCGGTCTTGAACATAGTGCCCGGCTGGATCAGCAGCAGCGCCGCGAGTATGAGCCCGTGCTCGGTTGCGACTGCGGCACATACGGCGTTTGCCGCGTCGGCCAGTCGATGGTGATCCGTGCCGCGCGCTTCTGCCACCACGACCGGCTGTCCGCCGTCCGGTCCGATGCCGACGGAGAACGCGGCTACGCACCCTGCCCGGATGATGTCGTGTGCGCTTTCGACGGTTGATTCGATGTCCAGTGGATTGTGGTTGCGCCCCTGGACAATCAGGAGTTCCGTGCTTCGCCCGGTCACGAAAAGCTCTCCCTCCGAGAGGAATCCGAGATCTCCGGTGCGGAGATAGTGGTGGTCGTTGCCGGGCATGGTTGCCCCGAATGTTTCGGAGGTAGCCTGCTGGTCTCGGAAATAGCCTGCGGCGACGCTGTTCCCCGCGACCCATATCTCGCCTTCGACTCGGTCGGCATGCGCAATACCGGTCGCGGGGTCGACGACCGCGATCGACATCCCTTCGACTGCGTGCCCCCCACCGACCAACTCGGTGTTTTGTGCGCTGCCCTGCCGAGAAATCTCATGGAACGTCGGCCGTGCTCGCGGAGGTGACGCGGTGACGAGCAGAGTGGCCTCGGCGAGACCGTAGACGGGGTGATGCGATTCGGCACGAAAGCCGACCCGGCCGAAGGCATTGCTGAACTGTCGTATCGTCGCGGCCTGTACCGGCTCGGAGCCGTTGAACGCCACCTGCCACCGGCTCAGGTCGAGGTGATCGATCTGGTCCGGTGCGATCCGGCGCGCGCACAGATCGTAGGCAAAGTCAGGGCCTCCGCTGGTGTGCGCGCGGAAGGTGGAGATCGCCTGCAGCCATCGCTCAGGTCTCTGCAGGAAATGCAGGGTCGACATCAATACTGAATTGGCGCCGAGATAGACCGTATGTAACAGCGGCGCGATGAGTCCCATGTCCCGGTACATCGGCAGCCAGCTGGCGAACAGCGCTCCGTCCCATTGCTCGGCCACCGCTTGGTCGTGACCCAGCCCCACGGCGAGCGCGTGTTGGTTGTGCAGCAGATTTTCATGTGAGATCAAGACACCGCGCGGCGCGGTAGTCGAGCCAGAGGTGTACTGGATCAGCGCGATCGAATCCGGACCGAGATCGGGTTCCCGCCAAACAGCGGCCTCTTCGTTCCCGATCTGGTCGGACGTAATCCATCGGAGCCCACTCAACTCAGGGATTTCCGCGCACAGCGGGACCGATTCCACGACGATCCGCGACGGAGCGAGCACCACATCCGGCTCGGCGTTGGCGGCAATGCGCCGCAGCCGGCACAACGAACGGATTTCCCTCGTGGGCGGTGGCGCGGGAACCGCGATCACTCCTGCGGCCAGACAGCCGAAGAAGGCTTCGACGAACTCCAAGCCTGCCGGATACAGCAGCAGCGCTCGGCGCGGCTTCGAGTCCTGCAGCGCCGAGGCGATCGCTCGAGCACGAATACCCAGGTCGGCGTATGAGATTTCACGGACAGCGCCGTCTACGTCTCCGGTTTCCAGGAACCGGAACAGCAAGTCGGTCGGCCGATTGTCGACCTGGGCAAACAGTGTCTCGACGAAAGTGTTGAACACGAACCACTTCCTCTGCAGGTGAACGCGAGATCTCGGCAAGTTCAGAGTGCCTCGGCCTCGGGAAACGGCACGGCACCGGTCGACACAGCGCACAGAATGTAGCCGAGATTTCACGGATTCCCAGGGCTGGGAAGGGCTCGTATCTCAGCCTGGCACCGCCGTCGTCCCAGCGCGCGCAGCCCGATGGTGCTGATTCGTGTCGCCGCGCGGAGTCGCTGCGCACATCACGAGGAAAGCCGCCGAGTGACTTCTACTCGGCGGCGGAATCCGGTGCGGTGCGCAAGAACTCCGAGTTCTTGCGCACCGCAACCATCTATTTCAACGATCCGACGGTCATGCGATCAGACAGCCGAGTGCGGCACCTACGAGCACTGCAAGGGGAATCGTCACGATCGCTCCGACGACGAAGAGCAGGGCCCCGACCAGAGCGCCGATCACTGCCCCGATTGCGCCGCCGACGATCGCGCCTGGTACGCAGCCGAGCAGGACCACATCGTGGGCATCGGCAATTGCCTGGACCTTGTCGGCCTGCTGAATTTCTTTGACACTGTGCCGAAACTCTTGGACATCCGACACGGCCGCTCCGGGGGCATCCGCCGATCGAAGCGTCAGAGTCGTTCCGTCGGAACCGATCTGCGGGGCGAGGTGGATTTGCTGACCCGACGCCTGGATTGCCATCGGCAAGCGTGCGAGTTCCACACCGTCCGGCGCGGTGACGCTGACCGCCGTGCCGTCCCTGGAAATCTCGAACCGCCCGGATGTCAGTGTTGTGCTCACGCCCTGGTGGTCCTGGCTCAACTCGGAGGTATAGCCGACACCGTGCTCGACCCTGCTGAGAGCGGTGGTCGCTTCGGTCGGTTCGGCATAGGCAGTACCTGCGGTGATACCGGTGGCCGCGATAGCGATGAAGGCGGTTGCGGCGAGTTGCTGCATTTTCATGAGTTTCCCTACTTTGTCGCTCCGGCTCCAACGCCGGATTCTTTCATCGAACTTGTTCGAAACCGCTTGCGGTGTTGACGAACATCTGAACGGTGCGTGGCGGGCACTGGCGGAGCACACCGTTCATCCATCGATCCCATTACTTATTGGGACCATCCCTGCAGATGCCGAAGAACTCTTGGGGCGTCAACGATGTAACAAAACCAGCGGATTGTCCGGTCGATGGCAGGGCGATGACAAAATTGGTGACTGGTCGAGATGATTCACGAGTATCACACCAGAATCTGCGTAGGGTCGCTTTCTGTGTTCCCAGTGGCGGGGAGCTGTCGATAATCGCCTGGACCTGCGACTGGTGACTCGGCTGTTCTGCTCGAGACATGGCGGTTTAAATTAATGCCGAGCGCGGGTGGCGCCGGTGCTCGACGACTTTTAGTCCTCGGGGCGTCTCGATTTCCGAGACCGGCAGTTGTCGCGGATGGCCGAATCGGCCTATCGGCGAGGTACTGTAACTCGTGCTTTCTTGGCGGGTGCCAGAGTAAGGCCACGAAAGTGGGTGCGCTCGTCGGGCGCTCCGGTCGTTTCCAGGGAAAAATCCCTGAGTAATGTCCTCAACACGACGTTCATCTCCATGGTGGCGAACGCGGCGCCGAGGCAGCGACGAACACCGCCGCCGAACGGAATCAGGCCGTGGGTGCCGCGTGGCGTATCGAGGAATCGACGCTTTGGGCCTGGCCGCGATGCTCGACACCGACGTCACCACTGATTCCAGCGACTCGGTGACCGGCGAGCCGATCACAGTCGCCCTCGAGGATCAACGTCTGCACACGCAACCGGGCACCGCGGTGGTGTTTGTCGGCGGGCATGCTCTCGCCGGTTCTTCAGCGGACGCGTGCTGCCGCTACCTGAACTTCTTCACCGACCGCGCCGCGGCCGACTCGTGGGCGACCGACCATCCTCAGATGTGGTGCTCCATCTCGACGAAGCGCACAAGCTGGGCATCGAAATCTTCGGGAACCTGCTCCGCGCCTGAACACGCGCTGGGCTATACGGTCACGCAGGCCGATGGTGCGGTAGCCCGCGGAGTGATGCAAGGCGATACTGGCGCGGTCCTCGCCGAGCTCGCGATCTGTCGGTGCGGCCCGGGTAGCGCTGTCGGCCAAGCATGTATGGGCATACCGGTCAAGCACTCACTGTGACGCGGGACCATCGGTCCAGAAGTTGCGAGCCAGGTTGCGGCGCTGCTCCCACAGCTTGCCCTTTTCTCGGAACCCGAGCCAGCCGGCTCCCTGGTCGGCGTCGTCGACTTCCCAGGCTCCGTTGACCGCACAGGTGAGACCGGCGCTGAGTTTTTCAAATGCTTGGGCAGTCTTCAGATCGGCTTCGATCCCGTTGGTGATGATGACCTTCAGCTGACGCATTGCCTGCTGGTTCTTGCTGAGTAGTACCTGGATCAGTTCCTCGGTCGCGGATTCGAGGTGTATGTCGGGCACGACTCGATTCCACAGGGTCAGTTCTGCCGCGCGACGGGCGGGATGCAAGGCCCCGAGGAAGTTGATTTCCTTGGTGAGCCGCCGTCCGATCAGCCGGGCCAGGCGGGTCGTACCGCCCCAGCCGGGTGTGATGCCGACGTCGACTTCCGGCATTCCCCAACGAGCGCTTTCGGCGGCGATCACGAAGTCGCAGGCCATGGTGATCTCGAGACCGCCGCCGACGGCGTATCCGTCGACCTTGGCGATCGTGATTTTGTCCAGGTTGTCGAGGGTATCCGCCATGCGCTGATATCCCGCTACCCGGCGCATGGCCTGATTCGGGTTACCCCATCGGTTCATTTCGGTGATGTCGTCGCCTGCGCAGAACGTACCTCCTGTTCCTTGGATGACGAGCACCTTGAGGGTCTCGCTGTCGCGAACGACCTCGAGTGCATGAATCAGCTCGTCGGATAAGGCGATCGACAGGGCGTTGCGTGCGTGCGGGCGGTTGAGTGTGATCGTGGCGACTTGTCCGGTGTCCTCGTAAATCAGATGCTCGTAGGGTCTGGTGACGTTGTGCGAGGTGGGAGCCCCGGCCTTCGGGACGCCCCTCAGCTGTTCCAGTTCGTCCATAGCAGGGACCGCCTTTGCTGATTGGTAGGTTTTGAATTGCTACCGATGCTAGATCAGCTAGGTAGCATATTGCAACACACTTGGGTAAGGTGAGGCACGACGAGAGGAGACTCATGACAGACGGTGAGCGGCCGCTGCGCGATTCCGTCGAAGCCGCCCTGGAACAGGTCCCGGACAGGTGGACGTTCCTGGTTCTGCGCGAATGCTTCTTCGGGGTCCGGCGGTTCATCGATTTCCAGCGGAATCTGGGTATCGCGCGCAACATCCTGGCCGATCGGCTCGACAAGCTCGTCGGCTTCGGCGTTTTGGAACGTCGGCAGTACAGCGAACGTCCGCGTCGTGAGGAATATCGGCTGACAGAGAAGGGCCGCGATCTGTACGGAATCATCGTGGCGCTGATGCACTGGGGAGACCGATGGCTCACCGACCGTCCGTCGTTGGTCCTGACGCACCACGGCGACGGTGGTGCAGTTGAACAGGTCCTGCGATGTACCTGCTGTGAAGCTGACCTCGACATTCGTGACATCAGCTATGGGCCTGCGGCCGAGTCGACACCGAATCCCGCCGGGGGAGGGGCAGACTGTGTTGACGCGTATTTAGACAAGGCTGAGGGCGCCGTCAACTACACCTAGTTCGAGAACCGCCAGAATTCCGCGTGCTGACCCGGCCGGATGACTGGTTGTCGCGGAACTCTTCGATCCGCACTGCGCAGCGCTTCGGCTTGCACGTACGGATCGTTGGGCGCCCAGCGCGGGTCGTTCGCCGCGCCGTACATGTTCTCCAGGTGCGCCCAGCCCCAGGTCTCCACGGTCAGCCGGACGAACTCCTTGCCGACCGGGTCGCTGATCTGCGCGCAACCGCTGTACGCGGCGACGCTGGAGTAGAGGTCACCGCTGGTCGCGGCGAGCGCGAGGGTGGTGGTGCCCGCCATGGAGAAGCCCGCGATGGCATTGCGACCGCTGGTCGTGAAGTATTTGTCGATGAGCGGCGGCAGCTCGCGGGTGCACTGGCTATCGAATTGCAATGAACTCTGGCCACTAGCGGAAGCTTCCTTTACGGCATTCGAATGATTTAAACATCTGAGTGTTGAGAACATCTGAATGCGCGGCCCGTTCCGACCTGAAGCGCGAGATTGTCCAACCAGAGGAAGTGCGCCTTCCCGCTGTTGGGAAATCGCGAACTCGGTCGCTATGGTGGCAATTCGTGAGCATTCTGCTCTGCAACTTGCCCGATCGCTAGTTAGGCCGACATCGATGATCGTTCAACGACAACTACTCTCTTCGCTTTTGGCAAGCATCGTAGCGGTAGAGACTGCATCGCAAAGTTCAGCCGTATGCAGCGCCCTCTAAATATTTATGCTCATGGCGCACGTAAGTTGTAACCCCGGCCTTGAGACGGTGTCGGTCTCGTGTCTACGGCTGATGGTAATCCAGCGCGCAACCGATGCCCCTGGACGGCTCGGCGATTGGACGGCAACATCGATGGTCGGTGTAAAATGACGATCATCGAGATGGATGGCATCGAGTGGCGGCCTCGCACTGCGCTTTCGGCCTTGCGTTCACTGGAATTGCTCAGCATGCGTCTCCGAGAGCAGAGTGATTATCGTGCGGTTTTTATCGATGTATATATTGTTGTTACTCGCAAGGTGGTGGATGTCATCCACGCCAGTGATTTCGGTGGCTTTGTGGACCCCGAGTGGATTTCTGAGTTGACGGGCCGATTCGCTGAGGAAGCGATGATTGCGACCAAATCTTCCCTTGAGGGCCGCTTGGTGGACAGTATCGCTTGGCGCTACGCGACCCAAAAATTATGTCAACCTTATCAGGGCGCGCTTTTGGGAATTAATGCTCACATAAATGTCGATCTCGGTCGTGTTGTATACGACTATCTTGCCCGGAATCGAGACGAAATAGATAGCGGGCGCCTACACCGCTATCGCCACGACTACATGCATGTGAATGCCATTCTCAAACCATGCGTGAGTGAATGCCTTGAACTACTTATCTGGCATCACGGGTGCACCGTCGCAAAGAATTGGTCCCGTATCCCGATGGGTAAGATCTTCTTGGCGAACGTCGTGATGAGGATGCTTAAATGCTGGCGTAACCATGTTTGGAATGAGATAATGTCGCTGTGGAGTGCGTCAGGGGAATGCGAGCGCAAAGACATCCTCAATCGAATGGACCGTCGATCAGCTCGGCTCGCGAAATTGATCTGCTCGAACCGACCCGCCAATGCGCCACGGTGGTCAAGTTCCACATAGGCGGGTTCGCCGGTACCGAGCAGATCGATATAACCGTCCTCGGCGATCGTTGTCGGCAGCACCTTCCGCCCGACCACCGCATTCTCTGAGGGAAGACTAAGCAAGTAAAAGTGCATGATCGACTGCCAGGCGATCATGCACCTGTTCCGTCCCGACTCTTGATGCCGTCAACCCATTTCGGTCACTTCCCCTGATTCCGGCCCGTTCAGGTCAAGCACCGCATCTTTTCGCCTGCAAGGGTAGGCCGGATCTTGCGGGGTTAGCCCAAAGTCGGCCCTCGACCAGTGACGATTCAAGGTTCGATGCGGTGGGTGTCGACATCTGGCGGATTGTGAATGGATAGATCGCCGAGCACCGGGATATCGGACACTCCATTTCTGGAGTGTGAGGATCCGGCCTCGGGTCGGTGCTCGCACCGTGGTGCCAGCGCTACGGCGCGGCATATCATATACCAGGGCAGAACTCTCCGATAGAGCCGCCCTCCGGATAAGGGGTTCCGGACTCACTGGGGTGGTTCACCTTGTAGTTGCGCTGTCATGGCGGCGGTGTCTGCCAGGGCCCAGTGTTCGACGACGAGCCCGTCCCGCACCCGGATGATGTCCATGCCTAGGACATCGACCGGTTTTCCGGCGGATTCGGGTGCGGCGCTGGTTCCGGTTATTCGGATGAGCCGGCAAACCAAGTCGTCTTGTGTGATGACGAGCTGAACGTTGGCCTGCAAATCGGGAAGCACGGCCCGCGCGGCGTCCCAGCGGGCACGCCACTCGATCAGGTTTGCCGTCGGCGGCGGCCCGTGGTTCACCGCATCCTCCGATATGTAGGACATCGCTCCCGCTAGGTCGCCCGCGTTGTATCGCGCGGTCAACTGGCTGATGACTTCTGCGGGGCTGAGCGCCTCATCTCCCATTTCCGACTCCTTACTGTTTACGTCAATTCGGATGTGTGTCCGTGGCTCAGGAAAACATCGCTGGGCCCGCACGTGCATCCGTCGGCGAGAACTCCGGCTTGACGCGGCTGTGCAGCCAATATACCGTATGACCGACCGGACGGTCGATAGGTCGGAAGCAGGTTTGGTAGCGATGAACAACAGATGCTGCCTCGGAACCAGATCCGCACGGATCAGCCCGCGACCGACCCCCGAGATCTGTGCAGGCGTCTATTCGTGAGACTGCACACCGGGCGAATGCACACAACTGCTACGGGTATCGAGCCGATCCCAGATATTGTGCCGAACCCGAAACCATTCAGCGGCGCCGACAGCTAATTTGCCGGAGGACCGCGAGAAAGGATTTCAGATGCCGAACGCTTACATCATCGATGCTTGCCGCACGCCGCGCGGTATCGGCAAACCGGGTAGGGGAGCACTCGCGCACCTGCACCCGCAGCATCTGGCATCGACAGTGCTTCGTGCGCTGAGCGAACGCAACGACCTGGTCACCGGTGATATCGATGACGTCATCTGGGGAACGAGCTCGCAGGTCGGAGAACAAAGCGGGAACATCGGCCGGATGTCAGTGCTCGACGCTGGTTACGACGTCCGGGTGAGCGGAGTTACCCTGGATCGCTTCTGCGGCTCGGGCATCACTGCGAACGCCTTCGCGGCCGCCATGATCGCGGCCGGGCACGAGCATCTTGTGATCGCCGGCGGCACCGAGATGATGTCCTCTCCGAAGGAAGGGCTGCTACCCCTGGGCGCGGGCAACACTCACCTCGGTGAGCTGTACCCGCAACCGCACCAGGGGGTATGCGCCGATGCCATTGCAACCCTGGAGGGTATCGACCGCGAAGCACTGGACGAATTCGCCGCTGAGTCGCAGCGCCGTGCCGCTGTTGCCATCGAGGAAGGCAGGTTCGCCGGCAGCCTCGTCCCGGTGCACAACCGGGATGGCTCGCTTGCGCTGGACCGGGAGCAATATCCGCGGCCCGGTACGACGGCGAAATCGCTGGCGGCTCTACCGGTGAGTTTCGAGGCCGTCGCCGACTACCGGGACGGCGCAGCGCCGACGCACCGGGAACTGATCAATCGCCGCTATCCCGACCTCGCGATCGAACATGTGCACCACGCCGGCAACTCGTCCGGCGTGGTCGACGGCGCAGCTGCCGTCCTGTACGCCAGCAAAGGCTATGCGAAGGCTCACGGCCTTACCCCTCGCGCACGGGTGGTGGCCACTGCGAACATGGGTGATGACCCCACCCTCATGCTGAATGCTCCCGGGCCGTCGGCGCGAAAAGTGCTCGACCGGGCCGGCATGACAATCGATGACATCGATCTATTCGAGATCAACGAAGCCTTTGCTGTCGTATCCGAGAAGTTCATCAGAGATCTCGACCTCGACCGTGACAAAGTCAACGTCAATGGCGGTGCGATCGCTCTGGGCCATCCGATCGCGGCCACCGGCGCGATCCTCATCGGGACCATCCTGGACGAACTGGAGCGACGCGACCAGCAGGTAGGGCTGGTCACGATGTGTGCCGCAGGCGGAATGGCGCCTGCGATCATCATCGAACGCATCTGACCGTCGCTGGCAGTAGACGCATCGCCCGGGTATCGGTGACGAACGTCGTCGATACCCGGGCGAGTGATCAGCACTGTGAGCTGGATGTTTGTGCGGCTGTTGAAGATAGCGCCCGGTCTTCGCAGCGGTTGAAGCCCGCGGTCAAGGTTTCATCGAGACCCGAGATCGACCGAGATCACACCGTCGGCCTCCAGCTGGTCGATCTCAGCGGGAGTCATCCCGCCGACCGAGGAGAGCACCTCCCTGTTGTCTGCACCGAAATACGGCGCATGACGCGCGATTGTCGGATTGGCCTCGCGGAACCGCCAGACAACGCCGTGTTTGCGGTAAGGGCGCATCTTCTCGTTCGGCACGCGAATCCAAAAGCCGCGCGCGTACAGGTGCGGATCGTCTTTGATGGTGCGCATGTCCAGCACTCGCCCTGCCGGGACGCCTGCCGCCTGCAGGGCTTCTACGGCCACGCGCGGGTCGATTCGGCTTGACCAAGCCGCAATGAGTTCGTCGATTTCGTCGTGTCGGGTCCGTCGTTCCTCGAGTGTCAGTACCCCGAGGTCCGCATGCCCGGTCAACGCCGCGCACACGGCCCACTCCGCATCGTTGGTGCAGGACAAGACGATCCACTGATCGTCACCACGTGCTGGGTAGCAGCCCTCGGGCGCCCATGCGCGATTGCGGTTTCCCGTCGGAGTCTCAACGAATCCCGATGCCGCGTATGCGGCGAAGGCCGCGCCGGCCATCGCGGCACAGGCTTCGTTCTGTGACAGGTCGATGACCGAACCCGATCCCGTGCGTTCGCGGTTGAGCAGGGAAAGCGTGACAGCGCCGACAGCGGTGAGACCACCGATCGGGTCGCCGTAGGAAACTCCTGATCGTTGCGGGGTATCCGAGTCGTATCCGGACAGTGAGGTCAGGCCGGACATCATCTCGAAGATCGGCCCGAATCCCACGAGGTTGCTGTCTGCGCCGTGCTTGCCGAAGGCGGCCATGCTGACGATCACCAAGCGAGGATTGGTCTCCAGCAACACCTCGGGGGACAGCCCGAGTTTGTCCATCACGTCCGCGCGATAGTTGTCTATGACGACGTCGCTGTTGCGTGCCAGCCGGAGGAAGGCTTGTCGGCCGGCTTCGCGACGCAGATCGAGCGTGACCGACCGTTTCTCGTGGTTGTACTCGGAGAAGTAGTAGTTCGCATTCCACGGATCGTCGACCTGATCGGTGGAGGGAAATAGCGTGCGCACGTTGTCCCAGGCGCCTGCCGACTCGATCTTGATGACATCGGCGCCCATTTCGCCGAGCATCTTGGTTGCGTACGGACCGGCCCACATCATCGTCAAGTCGAGGACGCGGATCCCTTTGAGTGGCAGTTGTTTCATGGCGTACGTCCGTCCTTGTCGAGCCATTCGGTGAGCACGGTATCGATCGGAACCTCCGTCGGCGGCTCGAGGTCGGCCCAGGGGAGGCCCGGGAAGAGGCGTCCGGGGAGGCGGCCGTAGGCGGTGTCGTCGAAGAAACCGCGATCGATGAGCGGTGCGTGCTCGGCGACCGCGGCGACGGACTTGACCGCACCGACCGGGACCTTGAATTTCGGCCCGATCGAGACGATCTCCTGCTGCGTCCGCTCGGACATGTACGCGGCGATCAATTGCCGCAGATCGTGGTTGTCGGCGTCGCTGCGGGCCGTGTCCATGAAGCGCGGCTCCGCGGTGACTCCGATCATCTCCAGGAACGCCGGAAGCTGGCGGGCCAAGCAGCATACGCCGATCCAGCCATCGGAGGCCCGGTACATACCCCACTCGGCGCGCGGCGTGTTTCCGCTTCGCTCGAAGAAGAGTCCGTCGTACTCCCATGCCGGACCGGCCGCCTCGAGTATGGAAGCGGCACACTCCTGCAGCGAGATGTCGATCAGATCACCGACGCCCTGCATCCGCAGGCCGAAGAGCGCGGTCGATGTCGCCGCGAATGCCTGCAAGCCACCGAGCATGAACGCTTGCTCGCCGCCCGATTGCAACGGCGGGCTGTCGCGTTCACCGGTGAGCGCCATGATTCCGCCCGCGGCGAAGGAGACGATATTGGTCGCCCGGTGATTCGCATACGGCCCGGTGAGTCCGAATGGCGTGATCGCCGTGACAACAAGCCCTGGATGGTCGTGGCTGATCTGCTCGGCACTCGGTGCGATTCGAGCGCTGCCGGCCCGAGACCGACTGTCGACGACAACGTGCGCCTGATCGAGGAGCTCCTCGATCACGGCATCGCCGTCGATGACCCGGCGCTTTCCGCGCGAGAGGTATTGGTCGTGGTCGGGTGGCAAATCGGAGCCGCCGAGCTGGAGAACATCCGCCCCGTAGCCTGCGAGTAGATGCGTGCAGAATCCAGCCGCGATCCCGCCGCCCCACTCGATGACCCGGATGCCATCGAGTGGTCCCGCGGTCGTCGGTCTCGATCGAGTTGTCATTTCAATTCTCACCTTGCCTTACGTCGCAATGTGGGCGGCGAGTATGTGCAGAGTCACCTATCCGGTCGAACACGCGAACAATCGACAAGACGCCCGCCGCAGACATCAGTGCGGTACTGAACGACCGGTCACCAGGCAACATCTGCCTGGACATGACGTATTGCGCGGTGCCGTCGACTGCTCGGCTGATCCGATAGTGGAAACGATCGTTGACCTTGATCAGTTTCACGTATGCGAACGTGTCTCCGACCCGTAGGGACGGGAGATTCAGATCGACTCGGTGGGTGCTCTGGCCGGGGTCGTGCTCAGCTGAAGCTTCGATCGCGCGGCAGATATACGGCGCCCAGTCGCCGTCCCACTGCGCCTGATAGGTGCAACGGTATTTCGGACTGACGCCTATCGAATTGGTGTACTCGTGCTGGTCGCCATCGAATACGAATGTCAGATCCTCGCGGCCGACAGGATCGGAGATCCACTTCTGGGCGGATCCGTCCCAAATGCGCGACTCGCTCAGATTGAGCTGCCACGACCCGTCGAAAGGACTGACCATTTCGGTGCTCCTGGTCAAACTACTCGCATTCCGACCGCCCGGACGGACGGTGGGTTGGTAACATACAGTATCATCGGAAACTGAGCACCACCACAGATCCGCGATCAGCCGGGATGCTGTCGCCGCCGACCGAAGGCGGCGTGGCTGTCGGCTCGGCGCGTACCACAACGAAGGGAAGCGCATGACGGGCGTCGATGCGAACGAACGGCAGACGGCATACCCCGTCAAGGGAGCGGCCTTCCCGGGAGACGCTGCTGGGGACGATTACGCGCGGAGGCGCGCAGAGATTGCGCGGCGTGCGGCGGAGCTGTTCAACGACGAGGGCTACCACGAGGCCTCGATGGGACGTCTCGCCACTCGGTCCGGTCTCGCCAAGCCGTCGCTGTATCACTATTTCAGCAGTAAGGAGGAGATTCTCTACGAGATCCATCGGCAGCTGAACGTGTTCCTGGTCGAGAACTACGAGAAGCGTCTCGCCGCGGGAACGTCGGCGCCTCAACTTCTGCTGGGGACGATGACCGATGTGATGGAGTTGATGCGCTCGCATCGCGGACACATGGGTGTGTTCTTCCAGTTCCACCGTGAGCTCAAAGGCGATCGGCGCGATCAGATCGAGGCCCAGCGTGCGAAATACCAATCACTGGTCGAGGCCAGCATCGAAGCGTGTATCGAGTCGGGGGATTTGGAACCGACGAACACGCGCCTGGCCTCGTTTGCTCTCTTCGGTATGAACAGCTGGGCGTATCAGTGGTATGACCCGGAAGGTGAGCTGACGCCAAGGGAGATCGCGGAATATCTATGGTCGATCTTCATACGTGGGCTGGGCGGTAACGCGGCCTCACCCGACCACAGCAGAACGGCCCGGCTGTGAATGCGCTACCGCTGCCCGCTGCCGCCTCGACGCCTCTCGCGGGCAGAACGGTGGTCGTGGTCGGCGCCGGCTCGAGCGGGCCCGGATGGGGCAACGGCAAGGCATGCGCGGTTACTTATGCTCGCAACGGCGCGGCGGTCGTGTGCGTGGACGCAGTTCTCGACCATGCGCGGCAGACGGTCGCGGTCATCGAGGCCGAGGGCGGCACAGCGATCGCAGTCGAAGCAGACGCAACGAACGAGGCCGCGATCGCCGAGACCGTCTCCACTGCCGTCGGCACGTTCGGCGCCATTGACGTCTTACACAACAATGTCGGCGTCGGCGGGTCGACCGGTGCGCCGGACCAAATCGACCTCGAGATGTGGAACCGCGAGATCGCCGTCACGCTGAACAGTGCGTTTCTCGGCATCCGATGGGCGGTGCCGGTAATGCGTAAGCAGGGCCGTGGCGTCATCACCAACACGTCATCGCTCATGGCAGTGCGTTTCCTGCGCACGCCCCAGGTCGGCTACACCACTGCCAAGGCTGCGGTCGAGGCCCTGACCCGTTCCTGTGCGGTGGCCTACGGGGCGGACAACATCAGAGTCAATTGCCTGCGGATCGGGTTCGCCGAGACGCCGTTGCTGCTGGCCGGTCTCGACGCGCGTCAACTGACCGATGAGCAGAAGGACGCAGCGTTGGCGAAGAGCCGCCGGAAGGTCCCGTTGCGCGGCCAGCACACGGATGCGTTCGACGTTGCGCACGCCGCGCTCTTTCTTGCCTCGGACGCCGCGAAGCACATAACAGGCCAGATCTTGAACGTCGACGGAGGGCTCGAGTGCGCACCGATTTGACGGGGCGCGGGCTTGGCCCCGCGTTCGGGCCCGACCCGCTGACACCGCTGTCCTTCCTCGTACGCGCCGCCAGTGTGTATGAGGATCGGCTGGGCCTGATCGCCGATGGGCGGCAGTTCACTTACGGTGAGATCGCGTCGCGGTGCCGGCGTATGGCCGGCGCGCTCGCCGCCGAAGGCGTCGGGCCCGGGTCGGTTGTGTCCGTGCTCGCGCCCAACACCGGCCTTGCCCTCGAAGCTCACTTCGGTGTACCAGCGAACGGGGCCATCCTGAACGCACTCAACACTCGACTCTCGGTGCCGGAGCTGGCCGGTATCGTCGCGCACGCCGAGGCAGACGTCCTGCTCGTCGATCACGAATTCATCGACCTCGCCCGCGCGATCCGCGCGGAAACCGGGCGGTCGCTGCGATGCGTGGTGGCCGGTGGCCCGACCGACGAGTACGAGCAGTGGATCGGCAGCGCCGAACCACTCGACATGCGAGTCGACGACGAATGGCAACCGATCAGCGTCAACTACACGTCTGGGACAACCGGTCGGCCCAAGGGCGCGGTGTATGCGCACCGCGGCGCATTCTTGCAGGCGATGGCAATGGCGGCCCAGCTCGGGCTGAGCAACAAGACCACGTTCCTGTGGACCCTGCCGATGTTTCATTGCAACGGATGGTGTTTCCCGTGGGCTGTGACCGCGATGGGCGGTGTGCACATCGGACTGAGGCGGGCAGACGCGAGCGCGATCTGGCGAGCCATCGATGAGCAGGGAATCACCCACTTCAACGCCGCACCGACCGTCCTCGTCGCGTTGGCCGACCACTCTGACGCGCACCGAATCGAATCCGGGCTCAAGGTCGCTACCGGTGGCGCGCCGCCGGCACCTGCGCTGCTGGAGCGACTCGAATCCCTCAATATCGAAGTGACTCACCTGTATGGACTCACCGAGACCTACGGCCCCGCGGTCGTCTGCGAGTGGCGGCCCGAATGGGATGCGCTGCCGATCGATGAACGCGCGCAGCGCAAGGCAAGGCAGGGCGTTTCGAATCTTGTGAGTCCCCGCCTGCGTGTCATCGACCCAGCAGGGGTCGACGTGGCGCCGGACGGCCAGACCGTCGGCGAGGTCGCGCTGCGTGGAAATATCGTGATGCTGGAGTATCTGAACGATCCCGACGCAACGGCCGCCGCAACAGTCACGGGACCGGGAGGATCATGGTTTCGGACCGGCGATATCGCAGTGCTGCATCCTGATGGATATCTCGAACTCCGAGATCGCGCCAAGGACGTGATCATCTCGGGCGGGGAGAACATCGCTTCGATCGAAGTCGAACAGGCGTTGGCTTCACATCCAGCAGTGGCCGAGTGTGCCGTGGTGGGTGCTCCCGACAGCCACTGGGGTGAGATACCGGTCGCCTACATTGTGCTGCGCGATCGCCGGTCCGCGACGGAGAGCGAGATCGTCGAGCACTGCAAGGCATCGATCGCCCGGTTCAAAGCGCCACGCTGCGTGATTTTCGTGACCGAGCTTCCCAAAACGGCCACGGGCAAAATTCAGAAATTCCTGCTCCGCGAACGGTTGCGCGATGTTGCTGCAACAACGGCGGACGGCGACTGACTCGCCTGCCCGGCGTCCTCGTGTCCTGGAACATGGTCGTGCTGCGCGCCGCAGATGAACAACGCCAGCCGGCACGTGTCGGTTCCGCGATTGTGCCAGGCATGGCGGGTGCCATTCTGCACGACCGCGTCCCCGCGCCGCAGGTGGACGGTCGCGCCGTCGTCGAGTTCCAGCCAGACTTCGCCGTCGAGAACGATCTCGAAATCGATGGTCGCGGTCCGGTGCATGCCCGGCGCGTCCGGCTCCATGTGTTCGAACAATCCCGGCATGCCAGCTTCGAGTTCGGCCAGTCCACTGGCCAGCTGATCGGCACCCGGCGGCGCCTCACGACGATCACTCGGCGCTATCGAAAAAATCCCGAAGCGGAACCCCCCGACAGGCGGGAAATGACTTTCGATCTTCGACTGTGCTCCGTCGTCCGGGAAATGAGGCGCATAATCACCACCCCATAGCCGATGAAGCTCGAACCCAGGCATGAGCGATGGGCGAAACCCATCGATCTCGCTGTCGCTGACAACGACAGCCCTCCCGTTCTGATCGTGACCGGTGACAACACGCCTGACTTCCATGCTCAGTATTCTAACAAAGGTTCGACCGACCAGTCGGTCGATTATGAGGTCTACCTCCGCGGAGTCAGCCAAACGACTATCGCCACGCCGGGCTGGGCCCTGTAAGACGGCGTGCCGGTAAGTACATGAGCGGCGTTCCTGTCGGGACAGACTCGCGGGCCCGCGTCGCTGACGCGAGAGGTCAACGCGCGTTGGCCTACGCTGAGGTCATGGCGTTTACCCCCCGATCAGAGGCTACTCGAGAATCGATCCTGCGTGCGGCTCGGCACTCACTGCTCGAGAACGGTTTCGATGGAATGACAATCCGTGGCGTTGCCGCGGAAGCCGGTGTGGATGCGGCAATGGTCATGCGCTATCACGGCAGCAAAGAAGGATTGTTCGCGGCCGCGATCGATCCTGACCTGCAATTGCCCGATCTGCGCGGCTGCCCGCCGGATCGCTTGGGAGAGCAGCTCGCTCGCCATTTCGTCCGGCTGTGGGAGGGCGACCTCACCGACGATATTTTGACGATCTTGTTGCGCTCGGTGGCCACGCACCCTGTGGCGAAGGAGCGCATGCGCGCGATCTTCGAGGGCCAGGTTCTCGAACTCGTTCGAACCGTGACCGGTGACGCACCGGATACCAGCCGTCGGGCCGCATTGCTGGCCGCTCAGGTGGCTGGTGTGGCGTTGTGCCGCTACGCCGTCGAGTTGCCGGCGTTGGTGGACGTGGATGCCAGCGTCCTCGTCACGAACCTCGCTCCGGTGTTTCAGCATTACTTGACCGGCAACCTCGACGGGTCAGTGGTCGAACCTCGATAGTCATCAACATGCGTTGACCAACATCCGTTGACCAACTATCGTTGGTCAACGGATGTTGCTATCGACAGGAGCTAACCATGTTGACAGACACCAGCAGTCCTTTCGGGTTCACCGCCAGCCATGCCGGCGAGCCGATCGACGAGCAGACCATCGACGTCTGGGAATTGACCGCAGCCAGGAGGGCGCTCGCACTGCTCAAGAGTGAACTCGGCAATGACGGCATGCTCGAGCTGCTCGACGCGCAACGTAAACGGTCCGATGAATATTTCGCCCGAATGCACAAGGAGTCGAACGGAGAGCTCCGGGGAGCTGTGAACGACTTCCGAGTCACCGGACTGACCAGAGAAGAATTCGTGGCCTGGTTTCGTGACCATGGCACCGATCACGCGTCGCTGGTCGCGCAGCATCCGGAGCACTATGTGATCGGTGGGTCGTACGATGAGCAGGGCAATCTCGCGACCATGCATGTCATGGAGCTGATCGCCGGGCACACTCCGCACATCTTTCTCGACATTGTCGCCCCTGATGCGACCGAAGTCTTCGACCAGCCTCTCGAATCCGACGTGATAGTGCTGGCTGGTCGTGGGCGCCTCGCCAACGGTGTCGAAGTGGCGCGAGCATTCCATCAATTCACCGCTACCGCCGACGGGTTCACCGCGAGGATGTGCTCTATGTTCCCCGCAGCCCTGCCGGACTCGGCTTTCCAGGCTCACGTCGAACATCACGCCATCGAATGGCGTAACGCAATACGAATGGCCCTGGCCGCCAAACATGCCAGTGCCAATCCTGAACATCAGCGTTGATCCGCCTCCCACAAGGCCTGCGGTTCACGACCGGCCGAAGCGGGTCACCTCATCTGAGGTCAGATCGGTGTCGGCTGATCTTGGCGATCGCGCGGACCGCCTCCAGACCAGGCCGGTGAATATCGACCTGCCCGTGATCGGCCGCTTCGGCGCCGGAGCCGAACAACGGAACTGGTGACTGATAGTCGATTGCGGCCTGGAAGGTGGCCCCGCTGATGCGCCCCTGCATCAGGGCCAACCGCAATCCCAGCAGGTGGTCGCCGTGGCAGCCGACCCGTCCCGCGCACAATCGACGCAGGTCGCTGTCGGACCTCATGGGCGAAGTGCGCGTGATCGGCGTAGCCGCAAGCATGAGCGATCGACGTCATCCGGTCCTGGTCGCTGTGCTCGAGCAGACCTACGGCGTGCTGGAAGCGCAGGATGCGTGCCGCGTTTTTCGGTGAGACACCGACTTCGCGGCGGAAGCGAAGTTCCAGTGTCCGTGTACTGACAGCGAGCTGCTCGGCCAACAAGGTGATCGACATCGTGCCGTAGGCGTGCTGCAGGCACTGCCAGGCATAGTCCACCAAATCGTCTCCGACAGGCCGGGGCTCCAGCGTGGAAAGCAGAAACTGGTCCAAGGCGAGGAACCGGGACCGCCAATCGGCAGCCTCCGCGAGTCGTTCGACGACCTCACCCACCGCGGTGCCGAGAAAATCGACCAGATCGGCCTGCCTGTTCCCGAGTTCGAACATCTCGACGCCCAGCAGCGCGAACGCCGCAGTCGGGGCCAGTCCCACCGCAATACCCCTGTGCCGCCCCTGCTGGGTGAAACGCACGACCCGATCGTGCACACCAGTCACCGGAACGATCAAACCGTTCGGCAGGGGCGACCCGAACAGCACCGTCACCCACCCCCGCGGGAACAACTGACGAAACACCGGGCCTGGACTCAGCGTCCGATAACCCACGTACCCGGCAACCGTGTCTCGCAACGCCGCATGGGGCACCCCCCGCACGATTGCACAGTTCCCAACCTGTTCCTGACCACCCGACCGGCCGCCGCCCCTCGCGTCGTGACGTTCGATCTCGTACCGTGCCGACATTCCACCAGCCCCCCGAATAGCGGTGCGGGTCAACGCTTTCTGCACCCGATCTGTTCACTGTGCCGGGATCGCCACATGATCGCCACTAGGTTCTGTCGCTTTCGGGCCGTCGCCGGTCATCCACGCCTGATCGGCGATCCAGGTGCATCACAACGAAGACACCGCCCGCAACTGGCCTGCCTGCCTTGCGATGCGGTCATGTCCGGTGTTCGGAAAACGATCCTTCGACGAACACGAGCGGCGAACCCGTCCCGTCGATGTTCCGCTGGCAAGAACGTCTGGATACTCCCTTGACAACCCAGCCGTTGCATGGCAGAGACCAGACCTCGGTGTGGCTGTCGTCTATGACAAGGTCGAAGGCGGTCCGTCTCCCCAACCTCTGAGCGCCGCCACCCGGTGAGCAGACTCATCGGGGGAGTCGTCGCGCCGCGCGATCAGGCGCTTGGTCAGCAGAATGACCGCTTGCGCAACCAAAAGGTCGAGCTGCAAGGCAAGTTCGTTCGCGTGCGCCATCAGCTGGGGATCGGCCGCGGCCTCGGGATCGCTGAGCAACTCGTCGAGTTGCATTCCTGCCAGCGCCTGTTCGCGTGTGAGCTGCCGATCGGGCAGCCAGCTCAGCCGCCACCCCCCCGCGCCGGGGTCATAGTGCGCCGACTCGGGTGTGATGCTGCTGGTGATCTGCCGATCGTCGACCATCAGCGTCGCGGACCGGGGGTTAGGCTGCCCGCGGCGACGAGGTGGAGGGTCAACTGCGGCGACAGTGGCTTTGAAGCGTTCGAAGCCGGCATCGATGTCGTAGCGGTATTCGGGCAGGTTCTGCTCCAGCAACAGATTGAGCTCGTCGAACATGTCGCTGATCGGGATGGGGGTTGCGGCCTGCTCGCGCGCGTTGTCCTCGCTCATGCCTGCACCTCGCCTTCCACCTTCGCGCCGACGCGCGATCCGTCCGCGGCGAGGTCCTCCTCGAGCGGGAACAAGATCCGGGTTTCTGCCTTGTCGGTGCTCTCTCTTATTTTCCGTCGTGCCCGGCTCTTATGGGAATACACCGTGGAAACGGTGACCTGCAGCGTCTCGGCGATCTCTTCGTCGGGCCACTGCAATTCCCACGCCAGCAGCGCCACCTGATACTCGGTGTCGGTCAGCTCGCGTGAGATCGCGAACCAGAACCTGCGCACCGTGTCCAGGCTGACCACCTGCTCGGCCGGGTCGGTGCCGACCGCCCCCGGCGGGGCCGGAGCCGAGAGGACCGCGTCATCGAGTGCGGTGAAGCCCACGCCCGCCGAGGTGGTCTGGCGGCGACGCGCGTCGATCACGCGCCGGACCGCGATCTTCATGATCAGTTGCAGGATGTGCTGTTCGGAGCGCCCGCGAAAGTCGCGTCGATACTGCTCGACTACCGCGAGGAAGACCTGCTGCACGAGGTCCTCGGCTTGGCCGGCATCACCTCGGAATGCCTTGTAGCCGTAGCGATACACCGCCGCCGAGTGTTGCCGGAACAACTTCTCGACCGGCTCTGTCGCGTCAGGGCCCATCTCAGCTGCCTCTATCGTCGGTGTTCGACGAGGACCCGGTCGCCTGGTAGCCGACCTCCACGATCAGCTCCGACACCACGCCCCCGCGGCGGCGGACGGTACTACGGACGGTGGTGTGAGGCGGGGCCTGCCGCACCACCATCCGAGTCGTCCAGTGCTGCTGCAAGCTTCGCACGCACCCGATCAGCTCGTAGCCGATTACCACCGAAACCAGGGCCAGCGCAGGCCACAGGCCGTGCCTGGAGATGCTCTGCCATCCCTCCGTGGCCCACTGCAACGTCATACCCATGTACTCGCAGCCGGGCGGTGAATCCTTGAGTAAGTGATCGATCACGTAGCGCACCGGCGCAGACCAGAGCCGAGGAGTTCGACCTTGGCCCTTGATCTACGTCTGCAGGGTGGCGATAAATCGATCGTTTCACAGTGATGAGCCGAGGATGGTTAGTGGCTATCCCAGAACATGTAGAGAGCGAAGAGGCCCACGACAACGGCGGTAGCGATTAGTAGCCCTAAGAGACTGCCGCCGCCCGCGAACCAGATGAGCGCAACGATCAGGACAAAGCCCACTACAGCGACCACGCCGCTCACGCTACGCCCGGGCCACAGTGTCGAAAATCGTTCGTTTGTTGGACACCGACGGCGCCGGACCGAATCCCCACGTTGTGCTCGCAGAGATGGTGTTCAACAACGTGTCGAAAATGGCGGGTGTTCAACAAGTTTCGCCTGCCCTTTCTCACCTGTGACGAGGTGTCGTGGATCCGGTCGATGGTGACGCACGTCGATGCAGCCTGCTCGCCGACGCGGGGTGAGTTCACGCACGCGGCGCGAGATGGCTCTTACGGCTGCGATCTCGGCGTTCACCCGGCGCAAGAACAAGGCGCGGGGCAAGGCCGAGGACCAGCAGGCACTGCCCGCGTTCCGCGCTCAGGTGCGCGCGTGGGCGCGCGGGGAGGCTGTCCACGGTACGCCGGCCTATACCTGCGGTCCCGCGCGTGACTGGGCCGTGGTGTGGGTGGTCGACATCATCACCGGGACCGGGCTGCGCCCACACGAAGTGCTCGCACTGCTCCTCGATGACATCGACCTCGACTGCGAGGAACCCCTACCTGGATGTGACGGACACGCTGGTCGAGGTGAAGGGGAAAGGCAAAGGCCGGTGGGTCCGCAAGCCGTTCCCCAAGAGCGAGAACGGCTGGCGGCGAATCCTGCTGCCTCCACACGCGATCGAGTCGATCGCCGAGGCCATCGTGTACCTGAAGTCCTCTGGCTGTCCGAACCCGTTGCGGCTGCTGCTGCCCTCGACCAAGGGCACGCTGCGCAACCCGAACAACTTCGGACGGCCTCGGCACGCAGCGCGCGGGGAAACCTTCGCCTGGGTCACGCCCCGCACTTTTCCCAAGGGCACGGCAACCGAAGTCGATCACGCCTACGGAGACCCCGAGCGCGCCGCCCGCCAACTGGGCAACACCACCGCGGTGGCTAAGGCGCACTACATCGATATCCCTGAGACGGTGCCCGACAACCGCGACGTGCTCGAACGCTGGGTTCGGGGACCGGACGCGGCAAAAGTGTGAGATTTCTGTGAGATCCCGCTCGAATTGCAGCATCCGTTGAAGAGAACAAACCCCTTCCGACCGAGGTCGGAAGGGGTTTTTCTGTCGGGCTGACAGGATTTGAACCTGCGACCACCTGACCCCCAGTCCAGAATAGGTACCCGATAAGGACATTTCACGCACGGAACGCTCGCTATGCCCGCGCGTAGAACGAGCATAACCGCTGATTGCGGGCATAACGGGCCGAACGCGTGGTCCACAATTGGTCCACGAATGAGCCTAAACCAGCTCGGTTGGGCCACGGTTGGTCCATAAAATTCCTGCCCTGTTGAGTCGTTCAAATTGGATTCGCGCCATCGTCTGAGACTCGGTGACCCCGGGGGTGGTTTCTCCGCTCCAGATCAGTGGTCAGCCATCATGGCGGTGAAGTACATACCTAGAGTCGGGACGACGACACCGACTGCCGATCAGTGTCGAGATACCCGCGGAGGGGTTGAAGACGCGGGTGAACAGAGTAATGGTCTCAGCCGGGACCCCTGGCCAACGCTGCCCGCAAGGACAATGGACTGCCGCAACTCGGTGAAGGCGATCCCGGGGTCGCCTAGTTTTCTGGGCTGGCGCGGACGTGCGGGGTGCGTCCGTGCTGGTATCGGTCCAAGCTTCGGGCGGGAGCTCACGGAGGTAGCGTTCCAGGGCTTCGTGGGAGAAGCGGTAGACGGCACCGGATTGGCGGAACATGTGGCGGCGGTGGGCTTCTTCGAGGAAGGGGAGGAGGTCGGTGGGGAGGTCGCCAGTGAAGCGAAGCCAGCCGCGGGTGAGGACTGCCCAGCGGCCCCAGGCGTTGTTGACGACACCGGAGGCCAGGCCTGCGACCGAACCGTAGGTGACCGCGCCGATGATGCCGATCAACGACAGTCCGGTCACGAATATTGTTGATGCAGTGTAGGTCACGATGATGGCGATGCTGTAGTAGCGGAAGTGCTTGCGGCTGTTGTCGACCATCTCTATGGGGCTCGCAGGCTCGTTGGCGTCGATGGGGGCCTGGGGGCCGTACACAAAGGCGAGCAGGACGCCGTAGACGATCGCGGCAGCGGACCAGATACCGAAGGGGCCCGGGGGGCGATCGAGAATCGCGCCGATCAGGGCTAGCACCAAACAGGTCAATACACCGCCGCTGCTGGCGATCTGGATCTCGGTACACAGCGGTTTACGGCCGGGTTGTTTGGCCCAGTGCTGGACCAGAGAGGGAGGGATCGATGCGACGAGGCCGCCGATCGCGAACAAGAACCATCCCCAGCGTCCGTACGTGTGCAGGCCCCAGACCACCAGAGGGTAGCCCGCGCACACTGCGGTGATGCCGTAAAGCGGTGCTTTGACCAGTTCGTAGCGTAGGTTTCGCCGGCCGGCTGGACTGAAAAGTTGCACCTGGATCGGACGTTCGCCCTCGTAGATCCAGCCGTACGCGGCTCCGGCCAACGCGCCGAGTACGAGCCCTGCCAGAGTGCCGCCGATGGGTGGGCGGACACCGAGCAAGGTCACCCGGCCCGCGATAGCCAGACCCGCTGCCGCTCCCATGAGGGCGGCGCAGACAGCGAAGATCACCAGGCGCAGCGGGCGCGGGGTGCCGTTTCCCAGCCTCCACCACTGGATTTCACCGTTCTGGACTTGCTGGGCAATGAAGTGCAGCCAGCGTTTGGCGTCGTCGCGGTGGTAGAACAGCTTTGGCATCTCGTCGTCGTCGTATCCGGGAGGTGTGTCGTTCCTCGACTCCGGATACAGCGTGTCGACGAACCCGGCATACAGGTGACGCTCCAGCTCGCGTGAGCTCTGCCAAGATATTTGGACCAGTTCCAGCGGATTCTTGTGCGCCGCCAACGAACCGTACATGACATGTGCCAGCGAAACCATTAGCGGGCTGTCGAGGACCTTGCGAAGTATCTCGGTGTCCGGTTCTTCTTTCGACATGCGGTCGAGAACCTGATGCCATAGTTGCGGACCTTCCTGCGAATGCGCCTTGGCGGGCAGGAATTCATTGAGGTCGTGCAGTGTGAGCGGTTCGAGCTGGATTGCCCAGGCACGACGTAGCGGACGACTATGCCCCAAGGTTTCGCCGTATTCATCGATGCGGCACGCGACGACGAGCGGGATGTCCACGGCGCTCAACGCGTCGAGCGCTACTGCGCGTCGCGCAGCATGCTTGTACTCGTCGAGTCCGTCGAGCATCGGGAGAATTCGATTGCCTGCCAGGAGCCGGCCCGCGTCCTCGATGCTGATGCCGGGGTGGTCGCGGTTGATCACTGTGGCCATCCACTTGAAGATGCCGGCCTTTCCTGGGTTCCAGGACGCCAGATTGAAGATAACCGGCACTCCCGCAGCCGGATCCCGCGTGGCCTCCTCGCCCAGTATCGCCAGCGCCAAGAAGTTCATCAGCGTCGTCTTGCCGGAGCCGATCTTGCCGAGCACCACCAACCGACCCGAAGGGATCTCGTCGTAGACGTCGGCGATCTCCTGTAACACGCCGTGCCTCATCCTTGTCTCGTCGTGCCCGACCGGGATCTCTGTCCACGGCACAATGAGCCGATCCTCGGCAACCCGCCATCGCACGCCGAGGATTGGTGGATAGTCCACCCTCCAGCGCCGCACCTCCTCCCTGAGCTCGCGCCGCACCACATTTGCTAGCTTCTCTACCAGTCCGTCGAGGGTGCGGTTAACTTCTAGCAGGCGGTCCCTGCCGATCGGCTGTCGCCGGGCCGGTGGCCAGTGTTGCTCAATGATCGAAAGCGCATGCTGCACGGCGTGATCGGCCGGGTCGAAGGATTTGCGCAGCGGGCTGGTCAACTCGGCGTAGCCCAAGCCTTCGTGTTTGAGGCAGACCTGGGCCAGACGGCGCAGGTCGAGTAACGGCGGATGGTCGGGGCTGAAGGTCATCCTGCTTTTGATGCAGTCCGACATCCCGCTGACCAAGGCGTGCCGTCCGCTATAGCCGGCTAACGCGTTGATCTGCGCCAACGCCTCGGCGATGGCCTGAGCGGGTGTATCTGGTTCGCTGCTTGTCATCAGCTCGGCCAGCACTCCTCGACTGCGGCCAGCGCGCGGCCGACGGCCGGATCGTGCCGCTCGAGCAGCTCTCTCATCGCTGTTACCAGGTCCTTGCGTCCGGTAGCCTCGTATCTAAGACAGACATCCACGATCTGCCGTAGATCCATCATCGGGGGGTTGTCTGGGCTCAGGACTACATAGTTCTTGATCCGCGGTGGCATGCTCGTGACGAACGCATGACGGCCGCTGTACTTGCCGAGTGAGTCGATATCTGCGAGAGCGCTGGTGATGATCGATCGCCGATCCGGTAGATTCACGGGCGCGACGGAAGCCCCCAGGCTCGTTGGTGCTTGTATTTGGTTCAGTAAGCGCCCCTGCACGATTCGGTAGATTTCCGATCCCCGATTATCGGGTCGAATGATCGACGAGTGATCCCCGGGCAGCGCGCCGCGGAAAGGGAAGACGAACGTCGCCGACGTGTGCTTGACCACCTTGTCCGACAGTCCGGCATATGCCTCGAACGGTATGGGTACGGTCGTCGAGGTCGCCGCCGTGGCGCTCACGACGCGATCGAATAGCTTGCTCTGGGTGTCGGTGACCTGTTCGGCAATGGGTTTGAGCTCTATCTCCTGCGCATGGGAGACGAACCGCCCGGCGAACTTGCGCAGCATCGAAGCGTACTCCGAGCCTGAGTTGGGCGTCGCGAACAACAGCACCCTCTTCACCCGCCACAATTCCTCGCCCCGGCCGGCATCGAGTTGCTGCGCCAGGTACCGCTGTACGACCAGGCCGCCTTGACTGTGCGCGGCGAAGACGATCGGAAGCTGTGGCGGCACCGTCTCTTTCAGCGTGGTCGCCAATCCGCGCGCTATCGTCGCGATATTCGGGAAGCTTCGTTTCAGATTCCATTCGACCTTGCCGGTGGGGTACTCGAAGTTGGTAATCGAGAAATTCCCGTCGAGCTTGTCGTCTCCGTTGAGAAGCTCGATCATTCGGTCCCAGCAGTGACCATCCGAGTCGATGCCGTGTACCAACACAAGGACAACTTTTGTCATCGCGTTGCTTCTCCCCATCGACTTGGAACTGCGTGCACTAAGTCACTATGACAGAGATTCTAACCGCATCGGCCCCAACGGAATCGGAGAATTTTACCCGGGGTTAACCGACCATCCGGTCCTTCAAAAATGTGCTGCACGGCAGACTCGCGGTATCTGCATGCCCCCGCAGACCCCCGTCCATCATGCTCCGCCACATACGCCCACCCGGGTCCAGATCGAGACATAGACATCCCACGCGGGTGAGTTGTCAAGCCGGGGTGGTCTCGCGGCTGCGGTAGTGGTCGGGCCAGGCGCTGTGTTCGTCCCAGGCGTGGTTGATGACCAGGCACCACCACATGCGAACGCCGGGCCAGCGGCCAGTGCCCGGGGCCGGGCGCCCACGACGGCCGGATCGCTACCCGGTCCCGGGCGAGATCACCGTAGTTTGCAGCAGGACTTCGTGAAAATACTGGAATCGAACGGCTAAGCTTGCCGTCCGTCAGGTTCGCTAGCGGGAGGTTGATGTGGACTTCGGAAAATTGCTCGCACAAGGCTCGGCACCGCTACCGACCGAACCTCGGGACCTGTACGAACAACTACCTGGAAAGATGCCAGGATACGGCTATCTCCGCGATGTTCAGGCCCAAGTCCTGACAGGGTGGCATGCTCGGCGAACCGAGCGTGATCTGGTGATTAAAGTGAATACCGGCGGAGGGAAAACGATTGATGGACTGGTTATCCTGCAAAGCTACCTCAACGAGGGCTTGGGTCCCGCGCTTTATGTAACCCCCGGCGGAGGCTACATGGAAACCCAACTGCTTGATGAAGCGCACAATCTCGGAATTGCAGTTGTAACCGACCCGGACGACGCGAAGTATCTTCGATCCGAGGCAATAGCCGTGGTGAACACGCACAAGCTATTCAACGGCAGGACGGTATTTTCAGAGAAACGCGTATCAGCGCCAATGGCGCCGATAGGATCAGTAGTAATCGACGATGCGCATGCGGCACTCTCAACCCTCCATCAAACGCTTTCTCTTAGCATCCCGTCTTCCAGCAACGTCTTCATCCCAGTAATTGATCTTTTCGAAGAGGATTTGAAGCAGCAGTCTGCCGACTCGTTGGCGGACATTCGGGAAGGGAACTACGAAAGCGCGCTGCTGAGCGTGCCTTTCTGGGCGATACGGCATAAGGCTGATCGTCTCCGTGAACTGCTTCGTTCTGAGGCGACCAAGTACGGATCATCGCTGTATTGGCCATGGCCCGCCGTTCAAGAAGTCCTGGCAATCTGTCGAATAGTTATAACTTCAAGAGAGATTGCAATCACTCCGCCGTGTCCGCCTATTGGGCATGTGACTGCGTTTTCTCAAGCAAAAAGAAGGATCTATCTCACCGCCACGCTCTCTGACGACAGCGTTCTAGTGACGGATTTCGGCGCCTTGCCTGAAAGTGTCGCGAAACCGATCACACCTCTAACTGCGGGCGATATAGGCGAGCGCATGATTCTCGCGCCCCAGGAGATTAACCCGGCGGTATCTGGTGACGAAATTCGAAAAGAAGTTGCCGCGTTGAGTCGGTCCTACAATACGGTGGTAGTCGTTCCTAGCGCGCCATCTCGATCCCGTTGGGCTGCCTATGCAGACGAAGCGCCGACTACCAATGAGCAAATCGTTGCGGTAGTTAAGAGGATGAAATCCGGCGTGCATGTAGGACTTGTGGTACTGACGAACCGATACGACGGCATTGATCTGCCCCAGGACGCATGTCGAGTTCTTGTGCTCGATGGACTACCGGGTTCATTCTCCGGCGACGAAAGACTTCAGTCGTTGCTTACCAGCCGAGAATCGGGGGTCGACGACCGACAAGTGCAGCGGATCGAACAAGGAATTGGGCGCGGGGTGCGCAGCAACGAAGATCATTGCGTGGTAATTCTTATCGGTCCGAGACTCGCGAAACTGACTATCGATCCTAGAACGTTGAAGCGGTTTAGTCCCGCGACTCAGGCTCAACTGGAATTATCGCGAACCGTCACGACAAGCATGGGAGCCAAACCTATCGGCGAAATAATGGATACTGCAAAACAGGCCCTGTCGCGTGATTCCGACTGGGTTCGACTGGCTAAGTCAAAGTTACACGGCATTGCGCCCCAGCCTGGCTTTGTCAGCCAATTCGCAGCTCCGCTCCGACATGCCTTTGACGCCGCCGTCATGGGAGGCTTCGTGACAGCCGCTAAGCTGCTTGCTGATGCAGTCGAGGCCGAGGATGACGTCAAACTGAAGGGATGGTTGCGTCAGCAACACGCCATTTACCTTGACCAAATAGACCCATCGCAAGCTCAGGACGTCCTCCGTGTTGCGCGAACGGAGAACACTCATACGCTCCGCCCGTTGTCGGCTTTAACCATCCGCACGATCGCAACCTCCGATGATCAGGCTGACACATGCGCGCGGAGGTTGACGACGATGTTTGCTTCTGGTTCGTCCGCGATTCGACTGGGTTTCGAAGAGATGCTGGACGATCTAAAGTTCGACCCGGCGCGAACGGAAGAATTTGAGGCCGCCTTGCTACAACTGGGCTTGGTCCTTGGTTTCGAATCCCAACGACCAGAAAATGAGATAGGTGAAGGTCCTGATAACCTTTGGTCGCTCGGCGAAGGTCAGTACTGGGTAATAGAAGCCAAGAGCGGTGCAACAAGTACAAAGATTGGAAAGCGCGATGCAGCGCAACTAGCAGTAGCTGAACTGTGGTTTAAGAAGCGATACGCTGACACGTGCACGGGGCTGCCCGTGATGATTCATCCCGCCAACACTCTGTACAAAGACGCGACTGCTCCAGTTGGAGCGAAGGCCCTCACTGAGGCGGGATTGAAGCAGCTTACGGATAACGTTCGAGCATTCAGCGTATCTGTCGCGGTGGTCGATCGCACGCGTAGTGAAGTTATAGGCCGGCTCTTGGCCGATCACAAACTCAACGCCAACGACTTGGCAAGCTACCTCGCGCCGATTCGAGGCTAATACTGCAACGGCACTCGGCCGGGGTAGTTTGCCTGGGTGGTGTGGATCTGGTTGCAGCGGAGCTGGATTGGCTGCAGGGGCGAATAGGTGGCCGGTTCACCCGTTGGGCGCGGCGAGGTGCCGCGGCCATCGGCAGGTGGCCAGTGCGCGTGTGAGGGTGTGGGTCACGTCCGGCGGTGCCGGAGTACTTGCCGCTGCACACCCGCGGACTGGGCACCTTCTCAGGAACCCGGTGTCGTCTACAACCAGCGCACCATACAGGCAGTCCAGCGCCCTCGCCACGTACGAGCACAGCCTATCCCGCAGGCCTGAATACCTGGCATTCGCGCACGTCACGCACGTTGGCGATGCTGAAAGACAGGCTCGGCCTCCGCGTCCGTCGGACAGCCTGGTCGCGGCCGATCGGCGCATCGCCCGCCGGGTCCGCAAGAACCGTGTCGGTTTCGTGGCGCAGGTCGCCGCCGGCCTGGATGAACAACGACCGACAGATGGTCTCGTGCGGCACGTAGCCCATATTGGCCTGGCGACTTCGGTGCAGCCACCCCGCGATCTGCTGCGGTGACCACCGCCTGGCTAACAGTGCAGAGACTAGGTTGCCTAAGCGCCGATCCTGCGCCAGCTTCGTGGGTTTCGGTCGCACCGCTCGCGCCACGCCCCCATGATATCGGCGCCGACCGCCGTTGCGAGTGACTTCGCGGGTGACCGTTGAGGGGCCCGTCCCAGAGAGCAGAGAGAGATTGAGTGTGGTCAAGACCGCGTATGCTGCCAGTGTGTGGCGACCGGGGGATACGTCTCGACCGAAGACCAGATCGCCTTCCAATGACAAGGAACAGCACGCGACGGCGGGGCCCCGGCAGGACCCCGCCACAGCGTTTGAGCAGATCACGCACGGCCAATGGATGCCGACTGATCTCGCGGGCCAGGACCTTCATCGCTTGGCCTGCACGCCACCGCTGCCAGACTTCATCGACGCCTGCTTCGGATTAGGCCGTTCCGGTCAACTCAGCACATCCCGGGTTCGTCCGACAATCAAGTGTTGCGCTGACCGATTGAGACCACTCTCGAAGAGTAAGGTCGTCTGAATGAGCGGGCGGATGGCGCTTGTGGTGGGGTCGGAGTGCGATGCGTTGCCGCGGCTCGGCTGTGTGGAGGAATTAGCCACCGCACTGTACTCCAAGTTGAATGAATTCGGAGGGTGGGAGTCGGCATGGAGTCGGCCGGGTCCGCTGTTGAGTCCATCTGCGACGGAGCTGATTTCGGCGCTGGAGGCAGCTTTCGCTGCTGCGGCAAAGTGCCAGGCGACGTTGTTGATCAGTTTCGTCGGTCATGGAGTTGCCACGGGTGCCGAGAACTACTATCTAATGGCGCGGGACTCGCGGTTCCCCCCAGCTTCTAGCCATGCCCTACATCTGGTTCAGGTTCTCAGTGAACAACTCGACCAGCATCGCGTCGATGGTCTAATCGTGCTGGTCGATGCGTGCGAGGCGCAAGATGGTGTCGTGGGCGCAACCCGCAGGTTGACCGATCGCGTCGATCTCGCCGCCCAGCGGATGGAGCTGCTCGTTGCATCAGGTCGGCACAGTGCCTACGACGGGTGCTTCACGCGGACCATGCTGGCGGTCTTCGAGCATGGTCTGCCGGCGCGCGGTGAGAATCTGCTGCCGGTGTATCTTTTGGATCCGCTTCAAACGGGATGCCCACTCCAGGTGCCCGGACACTTCGGTGTGGCTTACGGTGGTGACCCCGGCTTGTGGCTGGTGCCGAATATTTCCCGGCGTGATGACGCAGTGTGGAACCGCCCAATGGCGGGTCTGGTTGATGCGTTAACCGATGGGGTCATCGTGACCGATACTTTGCGACGGTGCGTGGTGGACGTATACAACACCACACATCTGCGGTTACGCGGCGTGATCGGTTTGGCTGGTTCAGGTAAATCGACGTTGTTGTCGCTGCTGATCCGTCCGAATGTTTTGGGTCGGGGTCATTTCACCGCCGACTATGTCGCGGCTGCAGCGTTCGTCTCGATAGCGACTTCGATGGAGTCGCTGAGCGAGGAACTATCCCAGCAGTTGTCACGCCGCATCCCGGGGTTCGCCCTTGCCGCGGAGGCCGCGCTAACGGAGGTTTCTCAAAGCGATGAGAACGATACGTTCGACGTGATGGTCATTGAGCCGTTGGCGAGAATCGACACCTTTGGACTGCCAGTCACGATCGTCATCGACGGGATAGACCAGGCCGAGACCGGCACGTTTAAGTTGATCGAATTTGCGATTGAGAAGTTGGTTCGTCGTGTTGATTTAGCGCATGTCAGGGTGATCGTCGGTGTACGGACTGGTCACGGAATCGAGAACCGCTCGGCGTTCTCCGAGATGTACCGAGTCCTCATACCGCCACCAACTGTCGAGGAGCTGGCTAAGGCTGTTGCGGCTGCTCACACGAGGGTCGTTGGTGATCAAGACCCGGCTGAATGGGTTCAGCGCGTGGAGCGGTTATTGAACAGTTCCGATGCTGGAGGATGGCTCCTTGCCCGGTTGTTGACGGAGCTTGACACCGAAACAGTGCTACACCTTCGGACTGGTGTCAGTGTAGGCGAACTGGTGACGCATCGTATCCGCCAGGTCATCCGACGGTGACGCGGGCGGCGGCACCTCCGCCAGTCCCAGCACTGTTAGCGGTACTAGCGGCGGCGGGATCGGGACCTGTGCTGCCAATAGAGGTGGTCGCTACTGCGCTGTCCGAGCTCGGCTGTCCACTTTCTTTTGGTGAAATACGGGACCAGGTCGTTCGTTTGGGCGCGTTGATTAGCCGTAGCGAACCTGGAACCAATGAAGAGTTGCTCGGTTTAGCGCACGCTGAATTCGTCAGACCTACCGTCAAAGAGGTCGAACGCTTCAAGTTCTCTATTTCAGACGCACATCGCGCAATCGCCGTCGCAATCGACACCATCACAAGCGAACGTGTGTACTCGTATGCCCGTGGTGCCGGAGTGCGCCACCATCTCGCATACGGCAATCCGGAAGCCGCTTTGCTGCTGATCATCGCCCTGCAAACAACACGGGCGGCAGACAACCGAGATACATGGGCATCATGTCTGCCACTCTTTGCCAGCACTCTCGGCGAAGACCATCCAGCAACGTTGATCGTCCGTATTTTCGCTGCGCGCTGGCGTGGGGAGAGTGGGGATGTAGGTGGTGCGGTCCGTGAACTGGAGGAGTTGCTCGCCGACCGAGTGCGGGTGTCGGGTGTCGATGATTCGGATACCCTTGCTACCCGTGCTCTCCTGGCCCGCTGGCGTGGCGAGAGTGGGGATGTAGGTGGTGCGGTCCGTGAACTGGAGGAGTTGCTCGCCGACCGAGTGCGGGTGTCGGGTGTCGATGATCCGGATACCCTTGCTACCCGTGCTCTCCTGGCCCGCTGGCGTGGCGAGAGTGGGGATGTAGGTGGTGCGATCCGTGAACTGGAGGAGTTGCTCGGCGACCAGATACGAGTTGTAGGTGCATACGATGACAGCACCCTTGCTGTCCGGAATAACCTGGCCTACTTGCGTGGGGGCAGTGGGGACGCCGCAGGCGCGGTCCGTGAATTTGAGCACCTCCTTATCGATCAGACGCGGGCAATCGGAGCGGATCATCCAAATACTCACGGTACTCGCAACAACCTAGCCGCTATACGCGGGGCGAGTGGGGACGTTTCGGGCGCTATCCGAGAATATGAGCAGCTGCTTGCAGATCGGTTACGAATTGTAGGCGCAGACGATCCCCTTACCCTCACCGTCCGCAACAATTTAGCCCGCTGGCGTGGGGAAAGCGGAGACACGGCAGGTGCTATCCACGAATTCGAGCAGCTGCTTACCGACCGTTTGCGAATTTCAGGTGCCAAACATCCCCATACTCTCGTTGTTCGGGCCACCTTGGCTCACTTGCATGGAGTGAGTGGCGATCCGGTGCGTGCAGTCCGTGAGTACGAGCAGTTGCTTGCGGACCAGGTCCGAGTGACCGGTGATGATCATCCCGCCACCCTAGTGATCCGCAACAATCTAGCGGGCTGGCGCGCAGAGAACGGAGATTTGGTGGGTGCGATCCAAGAATTTGAGCAGTTGCTTATCGACCGGTTGCGAATATTAGGTCCGCAACATCCAGATACCATCAATAACCGCATAAATCTAGCTCAACTTCAGCGCTTGCGGTTTAAGACCTGAGCGCGCGACGCAATCACGTTTACCTTGAGTAGAGCGGCCTTAAAATGGCAAGACGTTAGTCGGTGGTCATTCCAAACGCGCCGCGGCAGTAGCTTGAAGCGTCCAACGAAACTTGCGGCCTACGGCCCGCGCTCAACCTGCTGGTTAGCCCGGAAATCGGCAGAAGCGGGTGTCCACGAGACGCTTCGAGTCGAACGGTCGACGGCATAATGGGGCTCCAACCACTATGTCGACCGAGAAACGGCCGGTCGGGATAGTGTGCGGAGCGAGTGCCATCTAGACGATCGCACCTGCGGTGAAACCATGGCGGAGGGCGGAAGCTTAACAATGGACGGACCGGCGAGGTTGGTGACGGGCTGGCTATTGGCCGGGCGTCGGTGGCGCTGGTATAGGGTCACTCATGCCTTTCGGACCGTGAGGAGTGCCGCTGTGGTGGAGCGGTTGAGGACGATGAGTTTGGCGACGACGTCGAATGGTTTGTAGTCGCCGGATCTGGTGAGAAGGCGGATTCTGCCAAAAGCACGCCCACTGTCGAGGTCGTGCTGCATTCGCCGGACGATCGCACGGTCGTCTGGGTGTAGCTGTGGGCGGCCTTGACGTTTGATTTCGTCGTATTCCCAGGCGAGGTCGGGGCAGGGTTCGCCGTACCAGCGCAGCAGACGGAGGGGCCGAAGTTCGAAGATGGCGCGGTACTCTCCGGGTTCGGCGGTAGTCGCGGCGACCAGTTCTGCGAGCATGATCGGCGATTGAGGGTCGTCGCGCTGCTCGGCTGGTCCGAGGTCGTGGGAGATTCCGCGGAGTATGTGTTCAGGGGGACTGCCGGCGGGGGAGTCGGGCGGTGGTTCTGATGAGATCCGGACCGCGAAGTTGATGTCATGGCGTGTGCCATCAGGTCGCTTCTGCGGCCAGGTGGTTTGGTGGCGGGTGCCAGGTGCGGCGTTGATGACCTTGACCAGGGTTTCGGATGCGTCGCTGCCTGTTTCGAGAACGCTGAAGGCTTCGGCGATGGTCCATTCTCTGGGTTCGTGTTCCTCGGTGGAGCCTTCGGGTACAAGCCTTTTGCTGCGAGTCACTGTGCCTCGGGTCAGGTTCCAGACGAAGGCCCAGGCGCGGTTGTGTGGAGAGGCGAGCGTGTCCGTGACGTCGGCGGAGCGTAGCCACACGCCGTGGACCTGTCCCCAGTCGTTGCAGATCGGTTCGGCGATCGCGTGTTTGTCTCCGGGTAGATCGGTCTGTTGCTGGTCGGCGGACTTGCAGGCATGCGAGATGAGTGCGGCCAGAGCATGCTTCGCCTTGCTACGCTTGAAGAAAGTTTCGATCGGCACCATCGCTTTGACCGCGTCTCCTTGAGCGATCACCGATGGGGCGCGTTGATCCAGTGTTTCAATCAGCAACCAGCTGCTCGGCATAATTCGAAGATTAGCAGTTCTGCTAACTGGACGAATGGAATGAACCGTGCTACCTGCGTCAGCGGAGTGCATCTCATTGCCACGCAACTTCTTTCAGGATCCGTATGACTTCTATCGTGTACTGAATGAAAAAGGGTCGTTTCATCCGGTAGTTCTCGACAACGGTATGCGTGCGTGGCTGGTGACCGGATACGGTCTCGCGGTCGAGATGTTGCGAAATCCCGCATTGTGCAAGGACGCTCGCACGACCGCGGGGGTTGCTGCCCGCTCTGGCGCGGGCCGTTCCGGTGCGACGACCGTCAGCGGCGGGATCACCGCGCACATGCTCAACTCCGACCCGCCGCGGCACACGCGGCTGCGACGTATCGTGTCTTCTGCCTTCACGCCAATGCGTGTTGCGGCTTTGTGTCCGCGCGTCACCGAGATCACCGATGCCTTGCTGGACGAGATGTCACGCAGCGAGGCCGGTCGACTCGATCTGATTGAGGCGTACGCGGCACCGATTCCGATAACGGTTATCTGCGAGTTGCTCGGTGTTCCTGTGGCCGATCGTAAGGTGTTTCGAGCGTGGACGAACTCGGTCATCGACGTCGTCGCCGGCGACGCAGACGCGGTAGCGCGCGACAGCCGGCAGTTGGAGCAGTATCTTCGTGAGCTCGTCGATGAGCGTCGTCGCAGCCCACGTGACGACCTGATCTCGGCCTTGATCGCTGCAGGTGACGGGGACGAGCGGCTGTCTGACGCTGAGCTGGTGTCGACGGTTTTCCTGATCTTAGTAGCGGGTCACGAGACGACGGTCAATCTCATCGGGAACGCTGCACTGGCCGTCGCTGACGGCACGGTGTCCGCAGCTAGTGCGCTGGAATCTCCGGAGCGTCTGGTCGAAGAGACGTTGCGACACAATGGGCCGGTCAATGTCGCGACCCTGCGCTACGCGGCCGCGGACATCCCGGCTGGAACTCACACGATCGGCCGAGGCGAGGTGGTGCTCATCGCCTTGGCCGCCGCTGATCGAGACGAAGAGCGCTTCGCCTCTTCGGACGTTTTCGACCTCGATCGTGAAACCCGTGGTCACCTCGCGTTCGGTGGTGGCGTTCATCAGTGCCTGGGGGCGGCATTGGCGCGGATGGAAGGAACGATCGCGATCCGGCAACTGCTTACTCGATTCCCAAGCATGCGATCGGCTGAACCGATAGGGCCGTGGCGGGCGAGCATACTAATTCGTGGTCTGGACCGTCTCATGGTCACCTTGGAATGAGCACGTATTCAGGGCTTGGAATCTGAACTCAGGGTTCGAATATTCAGCAGATCCCACATGTCCG
This sequence comes from Nocardia colli, assembly GCF_008704205.1. Lineage (GTDB taxonomy): Bacteria > Actinomycetota > Actinomycetes > Mycobacteriales > Mycobacteriaceae > Nocardia > Nocardia colli. The sequence continues at coordinate 36,715 of NZ_VXLC01000051.1, forward strand.
GTTCGTCCGATCCGGGGTTATCGGGGAGGGGTATTTTTCTGCAGCGTCTTGCTGTGAAATTCCTTGCGTCAGGTGGATTTCAGGGTTTATAACCGTAAGAGCAACGTTCCCGCAACCGGCGGGGTCCTGGCGCATCGATGTCGGTGCACCTTGTAGCGTTCGGCAAGTCGACGATCCGGAGCGTTATTACGCGGAGGATGTCGCTTCACAGCTGCACGGTATGCGCCATGACTACCTCGATCGAAAATCCTTCCAGCCCTTGTCGTGCGGTCGGCACGAACGATCCCCGCGTCGACGGTCGCGGGCCTCCTTTGACTACAGCACGTGGTGAGTACGTCGTGGTCGCGCAAGGCGCGGACAATCTTGCTACCCACCCGATGCCGACCGGGAGGTTATCCATCGGCGAAGCAGAGGAGGACGACATGCCTGCAGCAGATACGCAACGTTCAGCCGAGTTTCCTCTAGCGGAACGGGGGCGCGATGACGATGTCCGGCATCGGTAGGTCGTGCCCAACGCCTGGCGACATGCCGAAGCGGCTTCCGTCGGTGTCGAAGCGACGAAGGAAGCCGGCGCCATCCCAGTGGATAGTGGTCGAAACCTTGCGCGGGGCTTCACATCCAACGGTGATTGCCGACGGGACGTATCGACGCCGGTTCGCAAATCTGACGCGAGTGAGCATTGCCAGAACCGCATCGATGGTGCGGAGTCTCCCGGCGATCGTCGAGCAATGTGTCGCCACCGCTGATACCGAGGTGCGACTTGTACAGCTGCCCACCGGCGGGGCCGTCCGCCTCATGGCGCTGCCGGTGGAGGGGCCGAGGGGCGGCGTTTACGCGGTGCTCCTGTGTGCCGGTGCAGCGTCATGCGGAGCGCCGCGGCCGCTAGCGATCGGCACGCTCGAGTGGAACATCTGTACTGGCATCGCGAGGGCCGGTACGGTCGCGGAGCGCATGCTGGGCATTGCAGACGCAGGGGTGCATCGAGAACGCACTCTCGCTGATCTGATGTGCCGCTTCGAATGGTGGGAGGACCGGGCTGGCTTTCTTGCGCTGTTCGATCCAGTGGAGTCGGCGGCCGAGTGGACGGGATCTGCGACGATTCTGGCCGCCGGCGACCTTGGTAAGCGTCACGTCTATGTGGCTGCGAAGAGGTGTTGTTCAGCGGCGGAAAATGTCGTTCGCGCGGTGATTCACGATGTCACTGACCTGGAGCCACCGCCCAGATTTGATACCCACGCTGTTGCCCTTCGTCGTATACCGATCCAGGAAGGTCACGCGATCGGACTGACAGACGTAGGAAGCTGGCTGGTTCACGATTGGATCGCGATCGATGACACACCGCTGCGCCGATGGCGTCATGGATCCCCTGAGGTCCACGTGAGCGATCTGGAATCCATCGCGCGATGTCGAGCGGCTCTGCTGGCAGGCGCCGAAACTATCGGCTGCAGGGTTCGCGTGCGCTTCTCCGAGCATGAGCATTGGGACACAGTTTGGGCCGAATGGACGATTCTGTCCCGCTCCGATCGGCCGCAGGCAGTCTTCGACATAACCTGGAACCCTCGATGATCAGGCTGACGGCGGTCAATCTCTGAAATACTCTGTGCCGCAGAATAATAGAGCTTTCATCGCTGACAACTATTGCCGGTCTAGGCGATCTTAGGTATATTAGAATTTCTCCCATTCCTGGGGATGCCCGGCAACCGCCAATGCGGAACCGGATGACGGCCGGACGATTCTGACGCTCTTCCTGGCGTCGATTCACGCAGCACGCCGCATATTTCGCAGCGGCGAGAACTGCTGACCGGCTCGGCAACTCTGCGCTCGGCCAGAGAGTCAATGAACCTCCGGGTAGGGAAGTCTCGGGTCTCTTGGTGCTGGGCGGAGCAGGGGGTCGCTATGAACTACCTCTCGCGGCAAGGTGTTGCAGTCGTTGATCTACCTGATGCGGACTCGGAACATGCAGTGGTTCAACGTTATCGGCGGCGCCCCGTTGTCCTGCGGGACGCGGGACTCAGTGAGCGTTTGGAGCGGCTGTACGACGTGAAGGTCGACGACGACCGGCGTCTACGGCGACTGGTTCATGAACGTCGCCGACTGGAAGGTGACAGGGAGCGGTGGAGTGGTTGCGGCTTGCGCCAGCATCGAATCGCAAATCCAAGCGAGGAATGAATATTTCGGTGCCGTATTGCTGCGGACGGATGGCAAGTGAGCGGTTTCGTCCGGGGGCGGATGTGGCGAATTAAGCGGCTATTCGTGACTTTTCGACCGAGAACGGTTCGAGCGCGGATTGTGTGTGAGTTGGACCTGTGGAGGTGGTTGTATGCGTGATCTTCCAGTCGAAAGCCCGAACTGCATTCATGCGGAACGGGTTCTGCGTATCCGGGAAATCAGTGCACGGACAGGGGATTCACCGGATCGTATCCGTCATTTGCGGGTCGCTGGGCACGAGCTGTATTCGCGGGCTTGGAAATCGGGATCGGCAAAGAACTCTCCCCTGAAACTGGAAGCCTCGACAGTCGATGCCTGGGTGGCACGACAGAAGCGGCCGACCAGTCGGGAGACCTTGTGAGGTCGGCGGTTGGGTGTTCGGCGGGATCGTATCCAGCGAGACGGCTGCTGATCGCCGGAACTGTGGGCGCCCTTTGGCTCGGCGGTCTAACGGCTGGGGTAGGTGTGTCTGCCGGAAGCCCTTGGCAGGCTGAAGGATTGAATGCACCAGACTGCCCGGCGGTGGTCGGGATCTTCGTGCCAGGTACCTGGGAAACGAACGCGCGAGCGGACGAAACCCAGCCGGTCGGGCTGCTGGGGCCGGTCGCTACCCATCTATCGGAGCAGTTCGGCGACAAGTTCGCCTTCCGGTTTCCGGCCTATCCGGCTGCGGCGTTCGACGGGATGGCGTACGGGAACAGCAAAGTCGCAGGGCTTGCCGCGGCGCGACGGGTCGTCGAGGGGTTCGGGCAGCGCTGCGGCGCGACGAAGTTCGTGCTGGCCGGCTATTCGCAAGGTGCGGATGCGTTGGGTGATCTGGCCGCATCGATCGGCTGTTCGGGAGACCCCGTCAGCGCTGATCGGGTGTTGGCCGTGGGGTTGATCGCTGACCCGAGACAGGGGACTGACGGCGGTAAGCTGGTCGGTCCGCAAGTCGAAGGCGAGGGCATTGCGGGTCCGCGCCCGGGCGGGTTCTGCGCGTTGTCGGCCGTGACCGCCGAAATTTGTGCACAGCAAGATAAATACTGCGCAACCAACGCGTCGGCGAACCCCATCCTCGCAGGGCTGGGTCGGGTCCTGTCGCAACCGGTCGGCACCGCTGCAACGAAGGAAACTGACCACGCGACGGATCCAGCGTCGCAACTTATCCAGTCGCTTGTCACCGATGTCGGCGGCATCGACCTACCGCGTCTACAAAGTGCGATCGAGAAGATCGCCGCCGTCGCGGGGCGAGGACGGATCGATTCGAACGATGTCTCGGTGGCGGTGCACGACGTTCGGACGGCATTAGGGCCGCTCGGCGAATTGGCGTCGTGGGCGAAGGCGTACCCCGAGGCAGTGCCAGGACGGGCGAATGAGGCTGCGGGATCACCACAACGGGAGGTCGGCGAGATGGTCAGGGGACTGTCACAGTCGGACCTGCCGGCTGCGCTGGCGTCATTGTCCGAACTCGCCGGAACCACAGTGGGCGCACCGAGCAGCGACCGCGCGGCGGCGGCCGCGAGCAAGTTGGCTTCGGCAACTGCGCCGTTGACCGGGTCGGTGGGCACGTCCTCGCCGGAGACATTGGCGCAAGCATCGCGAGCGCTGGGCATCCTGAAGCCCTCAGTCGTGGTCGGTCAGGTGAGCAATGTGGCCACGAACGGGGTGAAGTTCGCGACGAACGTTCCTGCGATCGTGAAGGTGATCTCGCGGATCGGCGCGGTGGTCATGGAGCCGGACGACGTCGTGGCCAAGGTGACGCCTCTGCATGGCTTGTTCGGCGAGCTGAACACCCTGTTCAAGCCACTGGTGGTCCTGGCCGACGGCGTTGATCTGCGGACGGTGTCGCAGCTGGTCGCGATGATCCCGGATACCTCCGGCGCCGCGCAGGCCGCGTCGGTGCTTATTGGGCTCTTGGACAATTTGAACGTTGTCGCGCTGGCCCGTCAGGTCGGGCGGTTGCAGGAGGATTTGTGGGGCCTTGCCGAGTCGATCGCTAAGGGCGGCAACCCGATAGAAGTCGGGACACGGTTGGTCGGACTGGCTCCGACGATGCTCGGGTTCGTGAGCCTGGCGGTCGACACGCTGGCCGGCACCGAGAGTCACAGCGACGCACCCGCGCCGACAGCACCGAACGGTGCCAGGGGCTTGAGCGCGGTGGCGCAGCAGGTGAGCGACAGCGTCACCGGGCAAGGGGGAGACGCCCTTGCTCAGCTGACCTCTGACGGGATGACCGCGGCGAACTTCTTTGCCTCGGGCGTTCATCAGGGCTATGAGCACTATCTCGTCGATGGGCAACGCAATGCCGTTGACTGGCTGACAGATTTGTTTGCCGCTCGTATCCGCATCGTCGCGGGGGTGGTGTGATGACCGCCCCGTTGATCGGGCTGCTCGGCGTCGGCAGTGTGGCGCTGGTAGCTGCCATCGCGTTCATGCTCGGGTCAGGAGACCGCAAGCCGCCGAATCCGAACTGCCTGCCCGACATTCCCCGCACATATCAGCCGATATCGAAGGGAGAGGTTGTAATGCCGCTGGCAGAAGGCACCTACACGGTGTCCTCGTTGTTCGGATTGCGCGACGGCGCAGCGCATAAGGGTGTCGACTTCGCCGCCCCGTCGGGGACACCGATCCTTGCGTCCACCGCCGGCCGAGTGGCCGCGGCTGGCCCCGCTGACGGGTTCGGGCATTGGATCATCATCGACACCGTCTACGGCGGCGCTCCGCTCTCGACGGTGTACGGGCACATGGGCGCCGGTGGCGTCTTCGTCAGGACCGGCGACGAAGTACACGCTGGACAACCGATCGGCGCTGTCGGCAGCGACGGTGAATCCAGTGGCCCCCACCTGCATTTCGAGGTCGTACCCGGCGGGCGGCTGCAAGGTGGGCAACAGATCGACCCGATCCCGTGGCTCGAGCAGGCGACCAAGTCATCGACCAGCGCGCAGGTGGTGCCGGTAGCGGATTCGGCTGCATCGGGTGGTTCCCGCCGGAGTTCACGCGCTCGGTGGCAACCGGGACCGGCCACAGCGATGGTCGGGTGCGATCCGAGACCCGCTGTGGTGGAGGGGGTTTCGATTCGGTCGGGTTCTGTGCCCGGTGAGTACGAACCTTGGATCAGGAAGGCTGCGGGTACGTGCGCCGAGGTGTCGGCGCCGCTGGTGGCAGCGCAGTTGCGTCAGGAATCGGGATTCAACCGGTTCGCCGGCTCTCCGGCCGGTGCGCAGGGCCCGGCGCAGTTCATGCCGGAGACCTGGAACCGGCACGGGATCGACGGTGATGGGGACGGGCGCATCGACATCTACTCGATCCCCGACGCGGTGATGTCGCAGGCAGCCTATGACTGTGAACTGGTCGGGATCGCCAAAGACGCTGTAGCGGAAGGGAAGTTGCACGGTGAGCTGACCGAGTTGTGGTTGAGCATGTACAACTGCGGGCCCGATTACACCCTCAATCAGGGCGGGGTATGCCCGAACGCGGAAACGCTCGGTTATGTGAAAGCCATTCCGCGCCTGGCCGCCGAGTACGCCGCCGCCGGGAGTGAGCGCCGATGAGCGGCCCGAGCACCCGGGGGCAGGGTAGTCCAAACGCGACGGCGGCCGATCAGCAGAACAGCGAGCCGGCACTGGACGAGAGCAGTGTTACTGCCGTTGATACCGAAGCGGAGTACACCGCCGAGCGGCCGGTGGACTTGCGGCGACAACGACTTCGCCGGCCACCGCCGGAGGAAAGCGCAGGCGGAGGCCTTGACGGGCCGACCGAGCGGGACCCCGAAACACCGGCGGAGTCGAACGATCCGTATGGGGTCGGGGAATCGAACTTGGCACCGATACCGCCGTCCGCACACGATGTCGCGGCTGCACGGGAGATTCGGTTGTCGATGCTACTTCGCCCTGCACCAGCGGCGGAAACCGATCCGGCTCAGTGGGGGTGGCGCGGCATCGTCAACCGTGCCGGGTTGCGGCTCAGGCCCGCCCGATCGAGCCCAGAAGTTGCATATCGGGTTGCGGTGGAACGGATCCGGCAGCCGCTACCCGGTACACCGGTGATCACGGTGGCCAACCCAAAGGGCGGATCGGGGGTAACACCGGCGACTGTCGTTTTATCGGCGTTGTTCGGCCGGTGCCGTGGCGGGCAGGTGGTGGCCTGGGACGCCAATGAATCCTGCGGCACCCTGGCCGCACGTGCCGCGACGTGCAGTGGACCGGAATCGGTGTGGGACGTACTCGCGCACGCGCGAGAGTTGTGCTCTGCCAACGGGGATGCCTCCGCGCTTGGATGGATGTTGCAACGTCAGCCGAGCCTGGACGAAATACTGGCCTCCGACCAAACCCCGGGCGGCAGTATCACTGTCGGTCGCGAGGAATGCGCGGCGATCTTGGCCGTCTTGCGGCGGCACCGCGCGATGATCCTCATCGATACCGGGAACAATGAACGTGCACCCGCGTTTCGTTGGAGTGTCGAGAACGCCACTCAACTCGTGGTACCGGTGACGGACCGCCGCGACGTCGTCGTGGCCGCCCTGCGGCTACTCGACGGCATCGCCGACGCCGGGCACGAAACCCTGGCCGCCAACGCGATCATCGTGCTCGCAGAACGCAGCGACACCGGCCGGCAGACCGAAATCACTGACGTGTTGGACCGAGCCGGTGCCATGCAGGTGCTTCGTGTGCCCTACGACCCGGTGCTGGCAGGTGGGGAGCGGATCGTGGTGTCGCGGTTGCCCGGGCCGACGAGGCGGGCATGGATGCACGTCGCCGCCGCAGTCGCCGACGGTGTCGCGGAATCTCTTGCCGCACAACATGCACCGATAGAAACCGCCTTTGTCCCCGACTCGCGGCGACTCAGCGAGGAGCGGGACTCGCTCGTCCGTCGGCGTTGGATGGCCTCCGCGTGGCACGAACGGCCTGAGGCGCGGACTGGGCGATACCCGGCGCCGACGTGGGCTGCCACTCATGACCAGGGTTCGGACTGGTGAAAGGCATCAGCGGTATCGCGTTGAGAGGCCGACAAGCCGACGAAACCAACAGGGCGGCCGGGCAAACGGCACCGGCGGACCAGACGGGAGGTGAAGCGATGATGGGTAAAGACTATGTGCGGCAACGACTGTCGAGATACTGCCGCGGTGTGTTCGTGGTTACGACGGGTGTGATGGCGATGGCGTGGGCCGGGGTGGTGCCGGCGTCGGCGCAAGGGATCCAGAATCCATTGGGTGGGGTGAGTCCGGATTTCGGGTTGTTCGGCGGTGCTCTGGATGCGACGTGGAAACGGATCGTCGCGTTCGTGTGGGCCCTGGTGATCATCGGTGCCTCGGTGCGGGTGATCGTGGGCGCGTTCAAGGTGAAACGAGCCAAGAGCCGCGGCTACGCCAACGACTTGTCCGAAGGATCGGAAGAGCTGCAAGACGCACTGATCTCGGTCGGACTCGTCGCGGCCGCCTCACCACTGGTGGCGACCATCCTGTTCGTCGTCGGCGGATAACCCAAACGATCAACCCGCCCGGCCTCGCACGTGAAGCGCAGAACGTTGCAAACAGGAGGTGACGCAAATGCTCTGGAAGACAATCAGATTCGCCGACATCGGCCCGGAATCGGTAGGTAGTGCACAGCCTCTGACTGCCTCAGGGAACGCCAGCGGCGCAAGTGGCCGACGGGCGCGGGTGGCAGTGATGCGAAAGCTAATGCTCGGTGGAGGTACGGCCTTGTCCGTTGGGTTGGCCGGGTTGTTGATATTTGGCTCCTGCGATGGTGACAACCCGCCAGGGAAAGCATCCCGCGCGACGGTGCGGCTCGCGCACGGACCGACCGGCGTGCACGACGGTGTCCCGATCGGATACAGCAGAGATCGCGAAGGCGCGGCGACCGCGGCGGTGAACACGGTGCAAGCCCTGACTCAAGCCGGGCAAGGCCGGATCACGATGGACGCGGTGCAGGGCGCGCTGCTCGCCCGAGATCCCGGCCCGCACCTGCGGAGCTCGATGCAGATCGGACGAGACCGTCCATCAGGGCTCGAGGTGGTCAATCTCGTGCCGGCGGCGGTGAGCGTCACCGCGTTCACTCCGTCCTCGGCGCGTGTGATGGTGTGGACGGTTGCGGTGTCGAGGGCAGCGATCACCGAGGGTGCACCGGTCTCGATCGTCACCGCCTGGGCGACCAACACGGTGGAGCTGGTGTGGGAGCGCGGCGATTGGAAGACCAAAGACGCGATCGGCACGGTCGGGCCCTCCCCGGACCAGGTCGTCGCGCCCGGAGCGGATTCCCCGCTGACTCAGCCGTTGCAGGCCGGCTACTACACCGTTTACGTCAACTAACCGGGGGGCGCGATGAACCGACACCGCCTGATCGCCGCACTCGCTGCGGTGTTCGCCACCGTGATAGTGAGCCTCGTAAGTGGTGCGGCCACAGCAACCGCGCAACCCGCTGAGCCGGGGCCGGCGACGAAATCATTGCCCCACGGCTTCCCTGCCGAGCTTCGGCAATTCGTCGGTGGCACCGACGAATTCCGCACCGCACCATGGTTTTCGGGAGTATGCGCGGATCGTGGAGGTGATATCGGCCGCTATATCAACGAGGTCATGGCGGTCGAGGATCGGCTGGTGTATTGGTCGGCCAGCGACGAGCAGAAGAAGACATTGCTCGGCGGCGCGCGTGCGGGTTCGGAGGTCGAAGGCTGGGTGAAGGGCGGTATAGAGCCGCCGAAAGAGCTACTCCCCAAGGTGTTCCCGGCTGGCGACGCCAGCTTCGGGCTGCCTTCGCCGTCGTGTGCGGAGGATGTGAAGCGGTGGGCGAGCCCGGCGTGGAACGCGTGGGGATTCGACTGGGCCAAGACCCCGGATCGGCAATCGATGCACGAGATCACCAAAGCCACCGGCGAAGACTTTTCGGCCGTGCCGGGACAGGCCTGGACCGACCCGTGCAGTGTGCACCAGTCCTACTGTGCCCACGCCTTTTTCGCTGACTGCACGCACGCTGACACCCTCAGTGGAGATCTGGGGCGATGCCTGGATTGGAACCGGGCGGTGGGCAAGCTGCTTGTCGGGACCGCGCAATGGCGCGACCGCAACACCACCTTCGGGGACCGGTTCGGTAAAGCGATGTTCGGGGCTGCGGGCCAATCCGCCGGGGGAGCGTATACCCAGGCGTTCGCTTGGTTGTTGGACGCGACCGGGAAAGTCGTTCGGTTCGTCGATGATCCGCAGTCGGTGATCGATGACTGGGCTAATTCCTCCAAAGCCAGTGCCTCGGAATTGAGCGCGAAGGTCCTCGACGGGCTGGCCGCGACCGGCCGCTTCGACCCTTCCGCTGCGTGGTTCGTGCGCTGGTACGCGTTCAGCACAGGGATCGGGGTGATGGTGATGGGGGTCATGACCTTGATGGCGCTGTGGCGCACAACCTCTCGCGGAGAAACAGTCAAAACCATCGGCGGCGACCTGTTCGGGTACATGCCCGCCGGAGTGTTGCTGATGCTGTTCGCGCCGATGCTCGCCGCGATGCTGGTCGAGGCAGCGAACTTGGCCTCGGAATCCATCGCCCGCATGGCAGGCCCGGACATGGGCGAAATGATCGACCACCTCAAACGATTCACAGGCGAACTCACCGCCACCGACATCGCCGGCGGCGTCCTGGTCGGACTATTCCTGTTCCTGCTGCTGATCGTGTGCGCGCTGTCGGTGTTCGCGGGTTTGCTGATGCACCAAGTGGCATTGCCATGCCTGGCTGTAGCTGCGGGGATCGGGTTCGGGATGTGGGTACACCCGCAATGGCGCAAGAAGGCCCTGCGTCCGGTGCTGGTGTTCGTCGCGATCGTGGTGTCCAAACCCTTGCTGTTTCTGCTGCTGGCCACCCTGACCGGGGTCATCGACGCTGGCCTCACCGACACCGGCGAACAACAACCCCTCGGCACGCTCGGCCAATTGTGTCTGGTCGTGGTCGCTTTCGGCGTGGCCGGGCTGGCGCCGTGGTCGCTGCTGCGCTACGCACCCCTATTGCCCTCGCGCTCGGACGCGGCAGGGTTCGGCCAATCACCGTCGCTGATGGCCGGCGCGGTCGGCGGAGCGGGCACCGCGATGTGGTGGAGCAGCCGAGGCGCCGGAGCCAAAGGCCGGGGTAGAAGCGAGCCCGCTCCCACCGACGGCGGGGCCAGTGAGAGAGGCGGTACCGGTGATCCGGGGTGGCGCACGGCGGGTAGTAGCGACGGGCGTTCTGCGACCGAATCGCGGTTCGGGCAAACATTGGTTCGCAACACCGGCGGTTCTTCGGATTCGGGTAGAGGGAAGCGTGGCCTGGGTGAGGCTGGTCGGTGTGCGACCGCTCCGGTGCGCAGGGCGGGGTCGGCGGTGTTGTCGGCGGGAATGGTTGCCGCGCCGGTCGCCGCGCAGGCGGCCAGTGGCGCGCTGAGCAAGGCACGCTCGACCGCCGACGCGGCACCGGGTGACGCCGAGGAGTCCTCATGAGCAGCGAGGCGCGGACCTGCATCCTCGGCGGTGAGATCGCGCGCCGCTCCTGGCTAGGGCTGTCGCGTCCGGTGCTGATGAGCTGGGCGGTGACCCTCGCCGGCGCGGTCGCGATCTATGTCCTTGGCAGCGGTCAGCCGTGGGCGATCGCCACCGCGATCACCGAACTGGTGTCGGTGTTCGCAGCCACGATGGAATGGCGCGAAAAGCCGTCCTGGGCGGCGCGGCGCGCCCACGACACCCGCACCCGATTGCGGCGCCGCCGCGGTGAACACATCTACCGCCACCGCAACGACCCCCACTACGGCGACCCGGACCGGGATCCAGGCTGGGACTTCCCGCCACCCCTGGGCAACACCGCCCCGTTGCCGGTCACCGGAACAGGCCTGGACGACATGTTCATCGTCCGCACCGCCAATCCCGGCGAACGCACAACCTATTCAGTGATCATCGCAGTAGAAGGTGTCGCCGACGGGCTCCGCGGCGACCACGCCTACGCCGCCTCCTCAGCCGCGTTCGGGACCTTCTTGGCGCAACTGGCGCGCAGCGGCTCCCACGTCCGAGGCCTGCAGTTACTGCATCGCAGCGTGCCGCACGACATGACCCCGCACATCCGTTGGGCCGAGGCCCGAGTCACGCAGTTGACCGACCCACGGCTGGGGCCGGCAGTCGAATCCTATGGCGCACTGATCGACCTGACCGCACCCCTGGCCGAGGAACACAGATCGGTTGTAGTGCTGCGGATCCCGCAAACCGACGCGTTCATGGCCGAGACCGCGCGGCTGGCCCGCACCAAACACGCCACCACCGCCGCCGCGATCGCGCAAGTGGTTCGCGACGAAACCGAACGCGCCACACGACTTCTCGCCCTCGCCGGTATGGGTCGCGTCGATGTCCTCGGCGAACGCCGCGCCTGCGCGATCATCCGCGCCTTCCTCGATCCGAGCTTCAAAATCGACCGCCACCGCGACGCCACCTGGACCAACTGCTGGCCCACCTACATCGGCGGACCCGACAGCGTCGCGATCGGCGCCGACGGGCGGTGGCGGACCCGGGTCGGCTACATCCGACCCCGCGCGATCGAACCGGTCGAGCTCGGGCCGTTGTGGTTGGCGGCGTTGCTGACCGGCGTGGAAGCAGATCCCGGTGATGAAGAGACCGCGCCGATGCCCACCATCCGCACCCTCAGTGTCCGCCTGGACTTCGTACCCGCTCACCGAGCTCGCGCAGCAGCGCGCGGAGACTTCACCGCCGATCAGGCACGCCAAAGCAAAGAAGCCAAACGCGGCAAACTCGACGACGGATCGACCGAGGTCCTGACCAACGCCTCGGCTCGGCGCCGCCACGACCTGGTGCCAGGCTCCGGGCACCACGGCGTGATCTACGCCGCCACGATCGCGGTCACCGGACGCGACCCCGACGACCTGGACCGCGCTTGCCTGCGCGTGGAAGAGGCGGCCAACGATTCGGCCATCGCCGCCATCGACTGGGCCACCGACGATCACGACATCGCGATGTTCACCACCGTTCCTCTGGGCCGCGGCCTCGCCGCCACCCCCTACACCCGATGAGGAGGCGAACAACCATGCCACGACAACGAAGAAGTTCGACCAACGTCCCGAAGGCCGAGAGGGTTCAATCCCGTTGGCGGAAAATCAGTTTCGGCGCTCGGAAACACTCACAGGGTCGGCTTCACGCCCAGCGCCCCGCAGAGCAGGACGGGCTGCTCGCCGCGCCGCAGGACCGGGTGCAGCATCCGCTCCCGCGGTGCTCGGCACCGAAACGTCGACGCGGCCTGGATCGGTTCGGATGGTACGAGCCACGGTCCGAGGGCGCGTGGACCACGACCCGCCAAGCCGAGGCGTGGAATGTCGCGACGAGGCGGCGCCGCTCGCGCCAAGACGGCGTGCTCGCCGGATTGAACACCCTGACCCAGGAGTTGGAGATCGTGGATGCCTTCGCCGCCTACGGCAGCGAAACCAGCGGCATCAACATCGTCGTCATCGGCGACATCGGGCGCGGGAAAAGCTCCTGGATCAAAACCGTCTGCGTCCTAAGGCAATTGGTCGCCAACCGCCAAGTCGTCATCCTGGACAAGAAACCCCAAGCCGGCCTGGGCGAATACACGCCACTGGCACACACTCTGGGCGCGCAGAGCATCCGGTTCCGGGTGGGCGGCCACGGCGCCTGCCTGAACCTCCTGGATCCAGCCATCAGTGCTCGTGGGGACCATCGCGGCGGTATCGACGGCGTTGTCCCGGCCGGGCAAGAAGCACTCGTGATCGCGGTCCTGACCGACGCGATGGCACGAGAGCTCGACGAGAAGGAAAAGGCCGCCGTCGGCGCCGCGCTTTCGGCGGTCACCACCCAAGCCCGCCAGGCAGGCAGAGATCCCGTCATCCGCGACCTGGCCTTGCGGCTGCTGGACCCGAACCCCGAAGACGGCAACGGATTCGGGCCCCGCTGGAGCGAGCGAGCCCTGGAATGGGGACTCGAACCAGGACTGGCTCTACTGCGCCTCGCCGAACGCGACCTACGCGGACTGGTCGATGCACCCACCAGCCCCGCCGTGCGGACCGCGCTCGAAAGCCACCCACTGGTGCACTTCGATCTCAGCGCCTTACCGACCGAAGGACCGGCCTTGCGGGTAGTGATGACCACCGCCAACACGTGGTTGGCCAACAAGCTGGCCGCACGCTCCTCGCACTATCAGCAGACCATCCTGGTCGTGGAGGAAGGCTGGCACGTCGCCGCCGGATCAACCGGCGAAGTGTTCCGCGGCAACGTGAAACTCTCCCGCGGACTCGGCCTTTCGACGATCGCGGCGTTCCATCATCCCGCCGACCAACCGTCGGATTCTCCGGCGCGGGCGTTGATGAGCGAAGCGAGCATCGTGGTGCTCTTCGGACAATCCCGCGCCGATGACGCCACCGAAACCGTGCGCCTCTACCGGCTGCCCGCCGGTACCGAAGACACGCTGGTGAGGTTAGGGCGCGGGCAGTGCCTGGTCAAGATCGGCACCCGAGATCCATTCCTGCTCACCCACATCCGCTCACCACAGGAGATGCTGCTCACCGACACAGACGCCGCCATCACTGGACGGCACACACCGGACCACGCCACAACCGCAGCCGAGGAGGCTGCGTCATGACCGGGCGGCGATTACCGAATCCGGCTGGCGGGGAACCGGTCCTACCGGCCGGAGCCGTCGTGGCTATCTACGCCGTCACCACGATGATGGCCGGTGTGTTCGGCGGCGGCACGATCTCTGCCGCGCTCGCCGGACACGGGATCGGCCTCCTCACGCCGGAACAGATGATCCCGACACTCGGCCGACTGATGCGGCGCCCCGGCGACCTGGCCGCGGCCTGGCCGGGCGACCCGCGACCAGGACCGGCATGGTTGAGCTGGATCTGCATCGTCGTCGTGGCCGTGCTGTGGTGCGCGTGCGCAACACTTGCCAGCGACGAGATCGATAGCCGACGCCGCCACCGCCGCCGGCCCGGCCTGGCGACCGCAGCCGACCTGCGTAGTGCCGGTCTGAACCGGCGCAGCGCGCTTCGACGCGCTGCGCACGAATTCCCAAGCCTGCTCAGGCCCTCAGGGCCGAGACGGTGGCGGCGATGAGGAGCCGTCCCTGGCGCTGCGGTCGTGCCGTCGAGCCATCGCGGGCGGCGGTCGATCTCGGTGTCCTCGCCGACCGGCCCAGCGAGCACGTTTACCTTCAGCACCGCGACGGCGTGATCGTGCACGGACCGACCGGTGCGGGCAAGACCTGGCGGGTGGCCTACCAACGCGTCTGCGACGCACCAGGATTCACCCTCGTAACCACCACCAAAGCCGACCTCGTCGCCGCCACAATCACCCAACGCGCCCAACAAGGTCGGGTGGCTGTCTTCGACCCGGAAGGGTTGACCGGATGGCCCGCCGGACTGCGCTGGTCATTCCTGGCCGGCTGCACCGACCCCGACACCGCGATCCGCCGCGCCGACGCTGCCGCACGCGCGATGCCCCTGGAGGGCACCCGCAACGGCGCCTACTTCGAACAGAAAGCCGCCACGGTCCTGCGCTGCTGTCTGCACGCCGCCGCGACGGCGAACCACTCCATCCGCGACGTACGGGTGTGGATCTCGGCGCGCACCAACCGCACCCCGGTCGACATCCTGAGCCGTACCTTGCCGGACTGGGCTGGCGAACTCGACCAGATCCTCGCCTCGGGCAGCGAATCCACTGACGACGTCCTCGCCGCCGCCTCGCGACTCCTCGAACCGCTGGCATCGCCGAAACTGCTCGCCGCCATAGACGTGGACCTTGCGGAATCCTTCGATATCGAACGGTTCGTGCTCGGCGGCGCGAACACCTTGTATCTGGTGTCGCGGGGCAGCACCCGATCCATGGCGCCCTTCGTCGCCGCGCTGGCCGCCGAAGTCCATTATGTCGCCGACCGTGCCTCCCAACGGATGCCGGGCAAACGCCTGGACCCACCGGTGCGGCTCGTCCTGGACGAAACCAACAACGTCGCCCCGATCCCGGACCTGCCTCAGATCATGACCGACTCCGGCGGCAAGGGGATCTGCGTGTGGGCCTTCGCCCATAACCAGGACCAGAACGAATTACGTTGGGGCAGCGAAGGCGGGCGCGTCCTGGCC
This sequence comes from Nocardia colli, assembly GCF_008704205.1. Lineage (GTDB taxonomy): Bacteria > Actinomycetota > Actinomycetes > Mycobacteriales > Mycobacteriaceae > Nocardia > Nocardia colli. Next base: position 52,003 of record NZ_VXLC01000051.1, read on the forward strand.
CAGTCCGCGCCGGCGATGCTGATCCTGCCCGGCTTACGCGGCACCGAGGAACTCGCTTCGATCTCGCGGTTGATCGGGGAGCGGCGCGGCTGGGAAGCCAGCCTGCACCAAGGCGGGCGCACCTACCAACTCCACGACGACACCGTGCTGCGCGCAGACGAAATCAGGGAACTACCCAGCGACCACGGGTTACTGCTGTATCGCAACGCACCCGCCTGCCTGCTGCGGCTGCCCAGCGTATGGGAGGTTCCCCGCTGGCGAGGGCACGCCCGCGCCTCCACCGCGCTGTTCGATCAGATCATCGCCACCGGCGTCGTCCCCCCTCGACTACGCCTGCCCAACGACGGCGGAGGCGCGCAATGAATACACCAGCATCGCCGACACCGAATAATGCAGTGCCCCAGTACTTTCCGTGCCGATACAGCTGGCGCCACCTCGACCGTGGCGAGGCCGCGGCACTGTGGCAGGAACTGCTCGACTGGGTCGACTGGCTGCGAAACACCTACCAACTGGGCTCCCGTATCCCGTCGTGCTGGTTTCGACACGACTCGGTGCGTGAGGAACTGACCGCCCTGATGGGCGCACACGCCGCCGCCTACTACTGCGAGCGCGAGTCCACCGAGCTGCCGCGCGAAGACATGACCGCCTGGCACACCCAATGGCTATGGCCCACCGTCGAACGCCTCACCAAAATCTCGGACTTCTCCGCCTGCCAACCCCACCACTGCCGCTACACCCGCCAACCCCAACCCACCCACGACGGTCTCGCCGAATACGTCACCGACCACTTGGACCACCACTACGACACACACCACAGCGCGCCGTAACGAACGACCGGATTCGAATCGCCGACATCACTTGACACGAGCACTGAAAGGAGTTGCTAAGCAACAGATTCCACGCCGGAAGGAGGCGATTTCATGGACGACATTCAGGCTCGAAGTTCGGGACACGACTTCAGCGAAACTGGGATGCGCTGGGCGTATGAGGGTCTCTACCAGCTCCGCCAGCACGTCATCTCGATCGAGTCCGCCACCGAATATTTGAGGCTCCATCGCGAAATGGTCCAGTTGGAGAGTGCCTGGCTGACCGGCCCGCCGAAATGGGCGCTGCGGTGGCGCTTCCTCGACGCCGCGGTCCAGGACTGGGCCAATGACCCCGACTTCGCCCGTCAACTCCGCGACGAAGCGTTCTATGGCTCTTTCTTCGCCCCGCCCAATCTGGACGGGATCGAACGCGAGAGTCTGGCTCAAGCCGCAGAGCTGGTCCACTGCGGTGCTCTGGGTGAACTCACCGAGACGAGTTCGCTGGCCTACATCGCCACCTACACCTACACCCATACCGCAAGCGCCACCGGTGATCTCGGAGCACACACCAGCTGGTGGAAGGCCCGGGAATGGGTACGGGAACGCGCGGTCACCGACAGCGACACCGCAGTGGATATGACCGTCGCCGCCCATGACGTCGTCAGCGGAAAACGACACCTGCTGAACACCGCTACCGCGATCCCCGCCACGGAACTGGTCACCGAGCTCGACCGCCTCGCCGCGGTCCTCGGCGGCGCCCGCGAACGCGACGGCAAACCCTTCGTCGACGACCTGCACTACGACGTACTGTGCGACGACTACCGGGCCTCGATGATCGCCGCCCGCCACCCCCGCACTGGAATCCGCCGATTCGAACACAAGCTCTACACTGATGACCTACGCGATCAAACCCTCGACTTCGCCGCCGGTATCGGCAGACAGGGCACCGTCGAGGAACTGGCCGGCATCGACCGCACCGCACGCCAAGACGGCGCCGACCTCGCCGCGGTGGGCTCGAGCTGGCTCGATCAGATCGCCGAGCACGCTGAACGTGCCCGTGAACGGTTGTTCGCGCAGGGCATCGAGGTCCATTACCCCCACGCCCACGACCCGACCCTGCTCATCCAGGCCGGGCACAGCCCTGTAGACGATGTCGACCCCTGGTACGGCTGGCAGCTGCGGCTTACACAACTCGGCGACGAACACACCGGTGAGCTTCACCAGATCGGGCGATATCGTTCGTGCGAAGAACTACTCACCGCACTGCAAAACCGCACCAGCACAACAGGTCCCGCATATGACGCAACCCCAGATGTGGTGCCCGCTGAGGTGGCGACCATGCTGCGCGAATTCGGCCGGCAACTGCGCGAACTCGACACCAACGTGGCCACCAGTGCAACCCTGCGGACCGCGATCCGATCCGGACAACCGATTCACTGGACGCGAAACGGAAAACAATCGAACACAACAGGATTCACCGCACCAGGCGAGCGAGACCCGGCCCACAAACTAATCGAGACGCCCGCCAGGGAGAGCCAGTGCCGCAGCACTGGTCAAGAGAGGGCGCAACCGCCACCGTCAGAGAGCAACCCTATCCGTGACGCCGCAAGGAAACGCCGCGAACGAACAGCACGCCAACCCAACCGAACCCGGCCTCGCCGCCGCCACCTGTGACCCCAATGTCGAGGAGGTTCCTATGGCGCAACCCGATCGCGACAACACCGGCGCCCGGCGCTCTACCGACGCTGGTCGCGAAGCAATCCAAGCCATCCGAACCCTGGTAGACGCCCGCGACATCCGCGCCGCCAAACAACAACTCCGGCGCATCCGAACACACCTCGACGACCCCACCTGGGCCATGATCGGCGAAATCGCCAACACTCTGCGCTACAAAACCCACGACGTCGCGATCACCAAACTCCGCAAACTCTGGCGAGACAACGAACAACACCGCGCACTCATCGAAGCCTGCGTACCGAAAACCGATCAACACCAATACATCCCGGACACCCAGCCCGCGGCAACAACACGAACCGACCCACCATGGCGTCGGCCCGGACGTGTCGCACGCCGAGTCGATGAGACGAAGCGCACCGACCCACGCCAACGGACCGGAAGCGCCGGCGCGGCACGCGTGGACGCTTACGAAGACCAACTCACCACCGAGGAACGCAAAGAACAGGGGACACCTCGCCCCGAATTGATCGTCGATCGTCGCGACTACGACCGCGACGCCGTCGCCAGGGTCACCGAACCTTTGTGCGTGTCCTGCCGGCTTGAGCGCGCCAGCATCGACCGCTGGACCGGCCAGATCACCACCGGCCACGGCGATGACGGTCTGTGCGGAACCTGCCGCGAAGACGGACGCACAGGCATCCCCGAACTTCCGCTCGGGCACAGTCGCTCTCAGGCCATCCGAGCCCGTCTCGACACTATCGCCACGAACTTCGACAGCCACAATCCTGGGCTGTTCCGCCACGAGTGGCGCTACGGCGACCGCCTTACCAAGTCCGTCACCGCGGACTGGGTCAAACAGCGCAACCCGAATGGAGTCGTAAGACAAACAGCGACAACAAAATTGATTGATCTGAACGGCGAATGCACTGAATGCGGCGACTGGAGGCAACTCCGCGACGACTTATGCGCCGACTGTCACAAAGGCTTGAACGGCGACATAGTCATCGTTGGCTCACTCGACCCTCTCGCGATCAAAGGAACCTTCAAGAAGGACATCAATGACGACGCTGCTATCGAAGATCAGACGGTCGTGGATGGCGGTGTAGGCCGACCTGAAAAGGCCAGCTATCTAGAGGAATTCATGCAACGACTCGAAGCTGGCGGATCGGAGGACGACTCCGCGGCAGTGATGCCAGCAGACCATGACACAGCCGCCGCAATTACGGCTTTCCGAAGAGAAGGGTCGTCTGGACCGCGATCGGACCGCGTAAACCCTAGGTGCCCGGACTCAGGCGCATCAGCACCGGATATAAAGCAGCGCAACAGAAAAGAGGTGGTGAAGTCCTCGAGCAACGCGATGAATGCCGGACTAAAGCCTTCCGAGGAAAGCGCGGGACGACGACGTCAGCAAGCCCGTAGTCAAGCGACCACCGCGACGGGCCGGGCTCGACGAATGTGAGTGGAGCAGCCGCATGGTGTTCGGTTTATCACCCGTTGCAGTGGAGTGGTCTCCCGGAGCGTTACCGGACGATGAGTCACACTGACCGAATTCCGTGAAGGGGCTAGGACTGGAGCCAGCGTCTGCGTTCTAGAACTTTGACGCGTTGTCGCTCCGGTTGGGTGCGGTACTGTACAGGGCGTTCAAGCTTGACATTCGACCGTTGACCTGGGGGGCGTATGGCTACGTTCAAGGCCGATTTGGAGACATTGGGGAAGCTCGGAACGACCCTGCACGATCTGGCCCGTGAAGCGGAGGGCACCAAGCCGAAACGGGTAGCTGCTGTCAGCCCGCACGAGCAGCTGCAGTCAACTGCTGCCGGCTTGTTGCTCGAGAGTGAACAGCTTCTGGGAGTGCTCATTCCGACGATCAAGGAGCGCCTGGGCGAGACCGGGGATGTGATGGCCAACGTTGCCCGTCAGTACAAGGACACCGACGAGAGCAACGCTGACAGCATCCTGGATGTATATCGCAAGTCGACCGGCGACTGGACGGCGTAGGGGCGGGGAATGAGTCTCAAGACGTGGATCGAGTACGCCGATCCCTCGAGCCTGCTCGCCCTCGGTGATTCCTGGATCGCTTTCGGCGCTGACCTCGAGCACTTGTTCGACCGGTACGTCGATGCCGTCACGAAGGTGAACGACGCGTACTGGGAGGGCCAATGCGCGCAAGCGGCCCAGGACCGGGCGCTGGCTGACCAGAAGACGATGCAGACGCTCGCCGACAAGATCAACACCGTCGCGCAGCGGACCAAGAACGGCTACGACGAGATAGACGCTCCACTTCGGCGAGCTCGCGGAGCACTCATCGAGGCGGGGCGCCGCGGCTATTCGGTCGCCGACACCCTCGCCCTGAGCATTCCGCCAGGAAAGACGGTCAGCGACGAGGACAAGCAGTCGTTGCTTGACCTCCAAGCTGAACTCAACGATGCCGTCCGGTCCACTGTGCAAGCCGACAGCAAGCTCCGCGACGACCTGAACAACGCTCGTGCAGACCTTCGTGCGGCCTTCATCGCTTCTCCTGCGGCCCTCGGCGCCGACCAAGGCAAAGCCGACGGATCGAACTTGACCACCCAACCGGTCAATCTTGGCGCCGATGGCATACAGCGCCTGATCGAGGCTGGTCAGCTGACGCCGGATCAGATCGCTGCGTTGCAGCGCGGCGAGCAGTCGACAATCCCGGCTTCGCAGATGGAGTACTTGAACGGACTGAGCCGTTCACTCGACGGCAAGAGCCCGCAGGAAATCCAGCAGATCATGAGCAAGCTGCCGCCAGATGGGCAGCGCGCGTTGGCGAACTCCCTGCAGATCGTGTCGAATCCGTCGATCAACGCCGGACCGGTGGCAGCCGACGACAAGGACCTGCCCAACAACGGCAAGGGCGGGCTCGGCCAGCTGCCGAAGCAGATGCAGGACTCGCTCACTCGCAGCGACCTCGTCACCGATAAGTCGAAATACGGCATCGGACGTGAGGTCAACCTCAACGGCGTCGCCGACAACCAGGCGATCGCAAAGATCGTCGGCGCCGGCGACCCTCAGTATCGTGTCGGGACCGACGTCGACCGCAAGCTGCTCGACGTGGGAGCGAAATACCTCGACGGCTACGAGAACTACAAGAACTCCGACGACTTCATCCACCCGTCACTGCAGATCGACGGAGCTGATCCCAGCGCAGTCGGGCAGTTCGGGCCCCGTATCAGCGAGGACATGTTCGCCGTGGCCGGCACCGACAAGGCCGCGGTCGAAGCTCTGGTGACCGGCCCGGACCACGAGAAATTCATGCACAACGTGTTCACCCACGAGTGGAGTGACCGCGGCACCGCCGTGTCCACGCTCTTCCAGTTCGATCCGCAAGATGCCGTCGTTCAAGATCCGAACAACCCGATCGATGTGAAGACCGCTGAGCGGACCGGCCACATCATGAGCTCGGTCGGTGAGTACCTCGCCGGCGGCGGGGACCCGAACGTACGCTGGAACGAACTGGCCAAGATGGACAACCACGGAATTAACGGCCACAGCATCGGTCAGCTCAATCCGACACTGGTTCAAGAGATCTCGAAGGGAATGTCGCCCTACGTCGACGTACTGGCCGGCACCCCGCGCCCCGAATTGCCCGGCTTCGATGTGCCCCATCACATCAACAGCGATGGCAAGATATCGACTTGGCTCGATCCGCAAGGGAATGGCAGCTACAAAGGCGCGGCCAACATCTTCGGGCTCATGAACACCGATCCCGACCCGAACGGTGCCGGCAAGACCTTGAACGGCGCTGCCATGTTCGGCGTTCTGCGCAACGAAGGGTTGTACGCGCACGATCCCCAACTGCCGGGATCGACCGACAGCCTGGCCACAGCCGGACGACTGAACGCCCTCGTCGACAAGGGCATCTTCGTCGCCTCCGAGTCCAACCACAGCAACAACTACGCTGACGCGCAAGATATGTACGACCGCAAGCGCACGGCCTACGACGAAATGAAGGCGCTCACCAGCCGCGGACTGACCGAGACGCTGCCAGAAGGCAAGTACGGCGGCGACATTCTGACCGGTGGTGGCGACAATCTGAAGGAGTTCTTCACCGGCGCCAAACCGACCGAGTCCGAAGTGTCGGCCATCGCGCCGCCCAACTTTGCCCAACGAAGCCACGAGGTACTCTCGCAGGCGCAGATTCCGGAGAACCTGCAGAGCAGATACTCCGATCTGTTCGAGAACGGCGGGCTGAAGTCATGGGAAGCGATTCAGTTCGACCCGAAGAACGAGCACCTGACGACTGAGTTGAACGAGCTGTTCAACAAGGTCGGCCAAAACGACGACGGCCACGGCGCCACATTGCGCAACGCCTACAGCCAGGTCACCCTCGACGTTCAGAGCAAAGGCAAATGAGCCGGAACATTCGCAACCTCGTGATCTGCCTCTCCGTCGTCATCGTCGGCACGGGGGTCTGCGCCTGCGACCCGGACAAGCAGCCGTCGAAACCGGACCCGGCCTTCTCCAACGTGTGGTCGGCCGAGCCGGGAATCGACTTGTTCTCGCGCGGAACCGAACTCGTGCGAGCCGCCCACGAATCCGGGTGGCTCGTGAACCGCGCCGGCATCGACAACGCGTATATCGGGTACCGCGAAGCTCTCGCGCCACCCGACAACGACCATGACATGGATGTCCTGTTCACCGAACAGAAGACGTTCCAGGGCGCCGATAGTGTCCTGCAAGCGGGGAAAGAGACGGACTACAGTCGCGTCACGGCACTCTCGGCTAACGGGAAGACGGTGACAGCCACGGTGTGCCGATATGTCGTTCCCGAAAAAGGCGTCAACAGCGGCAACCTGAACGACTTTGCCAGCACGATGTCAGTGGTTGATCTCCGGCTCGAGAACACGGGCAGTGAGCCCGGGAAAACCGGAGTCGCCGACAACGACCCCGGCCAGCATGATCCGGCAGCACACCGGGTACCGAGCTGGAATGTCTTCGGAACCTGGAAGATAACGAAGATCAAAAGAAATCTGGACGCCGATCCAGAGGGCTGCCGGAGCTGGTTCCAGCAGCAGATCCCCGGCCTGATTGCGGAACCGGGCTCGAAAACCCTGAAATTTCCCCCTACGCTCCAGATACCGCCGCAGCCCGTTGCCGTTCAGTATCCGGAGTGGATCAGCCCGTCGCAGTGACCATCATGGCGTTTCAATGCTATTTGGCCGGGAGAGCTGACTCGATGATTCCTGCGATCTCCTGGGCGTGGTCGCACGCGTTCCAGTTCGTGAGCGCGGCGGTGCTGCTCACTCGCAGGTCAATAGTCGCGTCCGGGCCGACCATGACCACGTAGCACGCTTCTTCCGCCGGCTTCCGGTACGTAATAGCATCGCGTCCGTTGACCTTGATGCCTGTGGCCCCACTGCCTTCGCGCTTCCGGAACTCCTCGAGCGTCAGATTGGTCGAGAAAATCGTCAGCGATCCGACACCCAACGCCTGTCCGCGCACTTGTTCCTTACGGTCGAAAGCACACCCGATGAAGGCGTAGTCATCATGAACCTGATCGCGGCGCTCTCGGGTTTTCGGTTCGAACCCAGCTTTGGCGACCGTGTCATCTCCGATCCCGACGCACGGATCGAACTTCACGGGGTCGAGAGAGTTACGCGGCTGATCCGGAGCAGGTTTGACGGAAACAGCGACACTCGGCGTCACGACGGTCGCACTGCTGGCCTCGGTGGGCTTCCCTCCGTCCTCACCACTCGAGCAACTAACGACCACGATCGCGGTCGAGGCCAGCGCAAGAGCGATACCAGGGCGTTTCATCAGGCTCCGATACCCGTCTCTTGCGTATCCCCCAGGAGCTTGACCCGACTGGCGTTAACCTGATCTGCCTCTGAGATCAGCTGTCCCGCACGCAGAAAGGCTTCCTGCAGGCGCATGGCGCCATCGATGAGCTGACTGACCACCGCGATCCCTTCCGATGCCTTGTTCGAAAACCCTTGCTGGAGCTCCTGCCCGGAAGCAAAGCCACCGAATCCCGTGCTGTCCTTCGCCGTGCCCAGCTTGTCGCGGATCTTCCCCAGTCCGTTGATCATCTGGTCATACAGCTGAACCGCCTCCCGTGCGGCGTGCTCTTCGAACCTGATCGAGCCAGAGCGTGCTGCCTCGTTGAATGCCGCGATCTCCGCCTGACCGAGTTCGATATTCGCGCTGGTCACCGCTGCCCCCAATCTGCTGGCCTTTAGAGCAGATTACACGAGCGCACCCCTCGTTCGACCGCTGCCGATAGTGCCGTCGCAGCCGCTGTGAAGTAGCCCGCGACAGCCTGCGCTCAGTGCTTCGCATGGGCTCTCAGCAGCAAAGATCTGGTCCGACGACCGTGTTAATCTTTGACGGACCGACCGGTGATGCCTAGGGGGAATGACCAAGATGGGCGATCAGGACAAGCCATCCAGCCTGCCTATCCCCGGCTTGCAGGATCTGCTGGATCAACACGACGTACAGGTCGCGCGGCAGAAGTCTGTCGACTCGCAGTCGCGGTCTCGGCGCGACGACACCGAACTCAGCAACCTCGGTGCCGGCACCGATGCGGACTACGTGCGCAGCGAAGAGCATTTCGAGGGCATGACCCTCGAAGCTATGTACGCCGCGGTGCACGGCGGACCCGGGGGCGCCGGCGGTTTGGACGCTGCAGGCCTCCAGACGATGCGCAAGACTTGGTACGAGTGCTTCTCCGAAGTGGCTAACCTGTCGGCGTTCAACCTGATGGGGTTGAACCGGATCTTCGGCGATGGGAAGCAATGGGAAGGTGCAAGCGCTTCCGCGGCTCAGACTGCCGCCCAGCAGTATTCGGGCGTTGCCAATCAGATCAGTCGAGTGTTCGAGACGATGAGTCAGCGGCTCGATTCCCTCGCTTGGGGCGCGGAAGCGGTCAAGCTGGCCGTTCCAGAGCCGCCCGCGTCGGTGACCACGGTGCCCAACCCGGACAACCCTGTCGAGTCGATACTTCCGGGCCTGATCAATCCCGGATACGCCGATCAGGTCGACAACGCAAAAGAAGAAGCCCGACAAGCAGCCATCAGGGCGTTGAACAGCGTCTACAAGGAGACCTTTCCTCCCGCCGGGTCCGGGGTGCCCACTTACGCGGCGGTGCCGCAGATAGGTGCGAATGGCGATCCCGGTGCCGTGAACGGCGCCAACCCTCCCGGCATCAATACTGGCGCGGGTGCAGCCCCCGGCGGATCCGGCAATCCATCCAACCCTCAGGCCGCCACCGAACAGCCGCAGGGCACGGCGCCGGACCCTTCCGCGCCTCCTGCAACCCAACCGGCTGGTGTAGCGCCCACTGATACGACACCGGCAGGCGCCCGGCCGGACAGCACGCTCAGCAGTCCCGGCACGACGACTGCGCCGGCGAGTGTGGCAGCCAGTCCCGGATCGCCGGGTACACCGGGGACTCCTCGATTGACCGGCCCCGGCCGTGGGCCAACTGGTCTCGATATGCCGAGGCCGAGTACGAACCCGCGGCCGGGCGGTCCCGGGTCTTCGATTCCAGGAGCCCCCGGCGGGGCTGCTCCTGGGGCAGTCAGCCCAGCTTCTCGTGCGTTGTCAGCTGCACGCTCGGGAGTCGGCCCGGGTGGATCAATGGCGCCCGGCGCCGGCGGCAAGGGACGCAAGGACGGCGAGGGCGATGGGGAACATCGTGCTCCCGACTACCTGCGTGGCGTCGCCCCGGACTGGACCGAAGGTTTGGACTCCCCGGTCGAAGTCATCGGAGACAACGCGCTGCCCGACACCGATCACTACGTCAGCCTCGAGCTGCCACCAGTCGACACCGTGCGGCCGCCGACACCATCATTCGTTGAGCCCGCCCACCGCGAGCCGCAACACCAGACCGACACCGATGTAGCACCGACTGCGAGCACACCGCAACCACCCATCACCACTCATTCAGAGCTGAAAGACGTTGACCCAGAACCAAAGCCGGCAGAATCTACTGGGTTCTCCGGCGCCGGACCATCTTTGGACGATCTCTTCGCCGAGTACGGGTGGAGCGGGGGCGACTCGACGACGTCGCCGCCCAGCGAAGCTCCCGATCCGGTCCCGTCGGGTTCGGAGGGAACGACAGCTCCAGTAAAGCCGGGCCAGCAGTAGTGGAAACCCAGACGGTGTGGACGTTCACTCCGGACGAATTCGCCTGGGTCTGGACTGAAACCGGCCTCGACGAGTACCCCGAGCCGCTCAGCATCATCGAGTCGACAACGACTCAGGATGAGTACGCGCAGCTCGTAGCCGAGATCAGCGCCCGCTACCCGCGAGGCGGCGATCCTGATCTGACGGGCCCCCTCCAAGTTCTTGCGCACCCCGACCTTCGAATCATCTGCAGAGGCCGTTCCCACAACTCGCACAAGCGAGTCCGCTCGCTCGGCGCCGCCGTCGGGGAGCTCGGTGTCATCTTGTTCCAAAAGTCCGGCACAACAGCTGATTTCGGCGGAGACATCAAGCTTGTGGTCACGCGGCGAAGTCAGCTTCCCAGGCACATCGCCGCCACGATGCCCCCAGCATCGGGAGGCGCCGCCGAGCGGATGCTCGGATACACACCACGAGTCCGCGGTGACGAACCGCCGAGTTCTTGGCATCGGGCCCCGGACGGTGAGCATGCTGTCGAGGAACGCATCCGCAGCCTACTGAGGCTACGCCGTAATGCCGAGGGCCACTTCCGAATCGAACGCGTCGGAGTCGGCGGCCGTCCGCGCCCTCCGCTCTACCTGAGCTGGATCGACGTCCAGACCGGCCAGCCGGAGGCCGGCCGTTACATCATCTCGGTCACCGACAACGACACGACCGTCATGCCTGCCTCCGCCGACGTCGTAGCCCGCGAGCTGTCCCACCGTGCGGCGCTTGATCACGCCTGACGGATTCCACTCAGACTCAGCGATCCGGCGTTCCAAGGCGGTCTTCCTCCGTCACAGGAACGAAAAGTCCGGCAACCGCCGAGTTCCTGCTGCGATCTCGAAAGAGAGGTCGCCATAGGCCATTGCGAGTTCATCGAGGCGATGTCGAGCATGTCGAGCATCCGCCGTCGGCGCGTTCTGCTCAGCGGCGGTATGGACGGCAACGGAGAACTGGGCAAGCCGATCGACCACCATGCCGACAGTCTCGGTGTGCAGATACGCAGCGTCGAAGGGCGGTGGTATCGCCGTAGTTACCCAAGCATCGACGCGACAGACCAACCGAGCCCGCTCGCTGTCGATCGCGCCGAAGTCCGCACTGGCATCCGTGCGTGCCTCATGCAGGCTGGCCAGTTCGTAAGCGGCTTGCAGAACAGGATGCGGTATCGCTATCGTCCCTGCGCACGCTTGCAGGATCATGGCGTTGGACGGCAGAGGCAACATCATGGCTGCGTCGCCATCTGACCGCTGGCGTCCCCGTCGGCCTGTGTCAGGTCAGGTCGTCGTCTGCCTGTTGACCTCCACGCAATGGCGACGACAGCAAGAACTACGACCACTGCTGCTTGGGCGCAGGGCTTGTGCCCGGCACCGGTCAGCGTTGCGTTGGAATCGGTGTCCTTTTCGATGCGCCATCCGTACTCAACGGCGACTGCGAGACGCTGGCGCAGCGTCACATGCCTGAGGGCGTCTGCCTCCGCCGAGGATGTGTCGGTCATATCGCGTCCTTCGTTTGTTGATGGAACTCTATGAACGGACCGTGAGGGTCAATCCAGCTCACAGACCGCGGACAAAACAACGAGACTGGTAGGGGGCAGGTCGGAACCCAGTGCGTCCTGCACCGTCACCAGCCCTGGCGCTATTGGGGCGAATCCTTTGATGAGCGTTTCGATTTGATCGCGCGTCCGGAAGTTGGGTTCGGCAGGGGAACCTTCGGTATCGGCGATCATTTGGAGGCGGAGCTCATCGTTGGAATCAGTGCAGGCGTGGGTCATCACGAGGTAGCTACCCGGCGCCATCCGTTCGCGAAGCGTGGACATGATCTCGGCGGGCTTCTCGTCGTCGGTGACGTAGTCGAGCACGCCGGTCATCAACACAGCGATCGGTCGGTTGAAGTCGATCAGTGACGCGACGGCGAGCCGGTCCATTACTTCGTGCGGATTGCGGATGTCGTCTTTCAGCGCCGTCAGGCCGGGCCCGGTGGCGAGCAAGGCGTCGCAGTGAGCATGCACGATGGGGTCGTAGTCGATGTAAGAGACGGTGACGTGTGGGTTGATCGTGCGTGCCAGAGCGTGGACGTAGGGCTCGGTCGGGAAGCCGGCGCCGACATCGATGATCTGTCCGATGCCTGCATCAGTAACGAAATGTATTGATCGGTTGAGGAATTCGCGACACCACCCGGCCAGCGTGTGGGTGTCAGGGGCGATGGACAGCATGCGGTCCGCGGCATAGCGGTCGACCATGTAGTTGTCCTTGCCGTGGTTCAGATAGTCCCAGATGCGGGCGCTGGCTGGTGTTTTCACGTCGCGGCCAGGTGCGGGTCTCATCAGGGACGCCGGTAGATCGTCGCTTCGCGCGCATGATCGCGAGCGAAGCTCAATTCGGCGATGACAGTGAAGGGGGTTTTGCTGGGGGTGAGTGCGATCGCGGTGTCGGTGTCGGTGTGAACCAGAGACAGCGAATGGCCGCCGAAGGGGATGGTCCGGGCGTACCAGATGGCGAAGAATGCGGCGTTGCAATCGTCTGCCGGATCAAGATATGCATCGAAACCGTTGGTGCTCAACGACACTCCGAGAAGGCGCAGTGGAGGATCTATGATCATGGCTTGCGTCGGCATCGGGTCGCCGACATCACGACTCCGACCGCACTGCACGTATGGAAAGCGCTGACGGATGGGGGTAAGGAACTGTTCGGGCGTTAGTGGCGAGTTGGGCTCGAACCGCGGGCTGACTACGTATTCCGGGACATGGCCATGACGGCGGCGCATCTTGACCGGATTCGGCTTGCGCAGGGATGCGGCGTCCCACTCGAGCAGCTTCGGTGCGAGCTGGTGCGTGCGCGTAACCGCGATAATGTCCAAATCGATCAGGCCCAGCCGAGCCAACTCCTTCGACGACAATGTTCGCTGTATGCAGCAGGACGGATGTTGTTCATGGGCGCGAAAAACGCGCCAGAGCGCTAGCGTGGTCGTCAGATAGAGCCCACGGTCGTGACATGCCATCCTCGGGCATCCGCCGGTGCAATCGTCCTCGTCCTCCAAACCCATGGAAGGGTCCTCTCAGTGTGTTGTGGCTACATTGGGTTGCGTGAATTGCCCTGCGTTGTGGGCAATTTCGCGTATCTCAGCGATGGTCCATTGGTCAGTCGTGTAGTCCAGCGTGGTAGGGTCGAGCCGCTGAAGACGTGAATAGCCAAGCGGCTTCACCGCATCCCAATAGGCAGCTTCGACCCGAACCAGCAGCTCGTGATGCTCCGGAAACAGATCTCGGACGAACGGCAATTCCGGGCGTTCGTCGGCTTGGCCGAAATACACGAGACCTGGTGTGCCATTGGGTATTTCGATTCGTGAGCCGTCCATCTGCACTCGGTAAGCCGGATCGGGATCGGGGCGGCAGTCGCGAAGACTTTCGACCCGAATACGTCGATGCGCGATCCACCACGTGGCCTCACAATGCTCGGTGGACGTGATGTGCAACCTCATTGCTCTCCTCCGATCCGGCGGTTGTCCTCGCACTCGACGCAGGTGGCCAGCGCTATGGGTGCCGCACTCGAATTCGGTCGGGAGGGGTCTCGCACCGATGTGTCGCAGCGCCGCTGTCCATCTCCGCGAGTGCGCAAGATATGGCAGCGGCGGGGTACGGCGAGTCCGGAGAGGCTGAGTTGCTCCTTGGCCTGGTATCCCAGCCACTCGCCAGTCATCCGCGCTTGGACGCATCCGCTGACCTGGGGATCCAACAACCCGTTGCCGTAGATACGGCACGGGAGCCGGACCATACGGAGGTTGTGGCCTGGCCCGAGTGCGGTGGCGGTAACAGCTGGCGCGGTCATCAAGACCCCCTGGTCGCAGCAGTAGCTATGGGTGCGCCCGACCTCAGAAGAATCTCCGAAGAAGCGGAAGAAGCCAGTCTGCCCCGGGCGCTCGTTAAGCACACACTGGGTGTATTCCTGTTGCAAGTGCACTATGGGTTTTCATGAGGATTTTTCCGAAGTAGCAGAGTGTTTGTCGCGGATGCCCCAGACTTTTCCCATGACGACAACTCCGCGCGGCCGTAACGAGAAGTGAGGGAGCATGATCGAGGACAACGACACCACTTTGCCGAGGCGGCAACTTGGGCAGTACCTCCGTGACGCGCGGTTGGCGTCGAACATGACGCTCGAGCAAGTGGCGCCGATGATGCAGTGGTCGACGAGCAAACTGCAGCGGGTGGAGAAGGGGCAATCACCCAAGGTTCGCGAACTGGATGTCGAAGCGCTCTGTCGCATCTATGACGTGGACTCAGACCTCACGGCCGCCCTCAAAGGTTTGGCGATGCAGGCATCGGTCAAAAGCTGGTGGCACGCCTTCGACGATTTGATCCCGGGCAATTTCGACCTCTACGTCGGGTTGGAGTCGAGCGCCCAGGTGATGAGCTGCTATCGACCGGACGTGATTTCCGGCTTGTTTCAGACGCCGGATTACGCTCGTGCGCTCGACCGCAACTTCTTTCCCGGCATCTCTACCGAGGAACTCGACCGACGGATCGAGCTGAGGACTAAGCGTCAAGCGTTGATCAACCGGCGGACTCGTCCGGCGAACGTGGAGGTGATCTTCAACGAAGCAAGTCTGCGTTACGTGGTCGGTGGTCCGTCCGTCATGGCAAGGCAGCTCTGGCACCTTGCGGATATGCCGACCAATGTCACCGTTCGACTGCAGCGCTTCACGGCGGGTTTTCCGCTAGGGATTGCGCCAGGTCCCTTCACCATCCTGGACTTCGGGCTCGATGGTAAAAACCGACCGATCGCCCCGAGCGTGGTCTATGTCGAGTCGTATGCCGGTGACATGTACCTCGAGCGAGTCAAAGACCTCGACCGGTATCGTCGGGCGTACGAGACCATCCGGCAAACAGTGCTGGACGTTGCCAACAGCAAGAGCCTGCTTCGTCAGGTAGCGAGGGAGTTCGAAGCGTGAGCGTTGATCTGTCCGGAGCCAGGTGGTTCAAGAGCAGCCGCAGCGGTGGGGGCAAGGATTGCGTTGAGGTGGCTTTCACTGCGAACGGGCATGTGGGGGTTCGTGATTCGAAGAATCCAACCGGTCCGGCCCTTGTGTTCACGGCCGGGGAGTGGGATGCGTTCACCGCTGGGGTGCTCAACGGAGAATTCAACCGTTCGTAGGCATCTGCCTACCTCGGAATCAGGTCCGGCTCGCGGTGCGGCCGGGCCTGATTGTCGTCTGAGGGCGTAGTCGTCGACCAGGGAAGGGGGACCCTAGCCGAACAGGTTGGGCTGCGATTCACCCGCGTTCGGATGCTGGTCCCCGATATCCCAATGGGTTTTGCATCGGCCGCCACCGGTTGCGATCGCGCAGTGCTTACCCTTTTTGGTTATCGCACCGCACTGCAACGCTGGGTCGTGTAGATGACAGAGTCCAGAAGGGCCGGCCGAGATTTGGCACGGCTCGCCAGACCTGGTGAACGCACTGCACTGGTCCTGACTTTGCGGAATCGGTTCACGTGCAGGGGAAACACGAGGTGTGGGCCTGCCAGGCTGTTGGTCGGACCCGCCTGCTTCCTGCGCCCCGCGTACGGCGAGGCGGTCCGCGCGCTCATTCTCCGGATGTCCGGCGTGGCCTTTGACCCATTCCCACTCGACCTCGTGGCGCGCGGAGGCATCAGCAAGACGTTGCCACAAGTCAGCGTTCTTGACCGGTTCTCGCTTCTTGGTGACCCACCCGTTGGCTTGCCATTTCGGCACCCATGAGGTGATGCCGTCGCGGACGTACATGCTGTCGGTGTACACCCGGACTTTCGACGGTCGCTTCAGCGCCTCGAGAGCTTGGATCGGGGCGGTGAGCTCCATCCGGTTGTTCGTTGTCGGTCCTGGATCGCCGCCGTAGATATCACGCTCGTGTTGGCCGTATCGCAACACCGCGCCCCATCCGCCAGGTCCAGGATTGGGACTGCACGCCCCGTCGGTAAAGATCTCCACCTCCACCCGTGCGAGGTTAGCCCGGTGGGCCTTCACTGCCTAGTGACGGAGACAGGTCTGGCTTCGTCCGTGAACTCTGGGCTCTGGCCCACTTTCCGTGATCAGGTCTAGAGCCGCGGCACCCGGACGAGCGCCCAGTCCATGGCTGCGACGAAGTTCCGTGCCGTCCGAACGATCCGAGCCGGATTCGGTCAGTCGACCAACGGGCGCCCAGCGGCATTTGCGGACGTTCTTGGTTGGGTACTCAACAACGCCACCCGGATCGACCCAGAACGTTCCAGATGGAAATCTAGGGTGATACCCGTCAAGACTCCCGGCACCGCGGCCGATCCGCCACGCCTGGGCGGCCACTTAGGGGCGTTTGTGAACCCGTTCCCACGCGAATCGCCGGATGTGGACTTTGGGTCGTACCGGTGAGGTCGTGCCCATCCGTTGGCTGCGGGCTATTTGCGGGTAGGGGGCCGGGGGCGAACTGGGGAAGGAATGGACAGAACCTGGTGGCGATCATGTGGTGATCCCGGCACAGTGAACAGATCGGGTGCAGAAAGCGTTGACCCGCACCGTTATTCGGGGGTCTGGTGGAATGTCGGCACGGTATGAGATCGAACGTCACGACGCGAGGGGCAGCGGCCGGTCGGGTGGTCAGGAACAGGTTGGGAACTGTGCCATCGTGCGGGGGGTGCCCCATGCGGCGTTGCGAGACACGGTTGTCGGGTACGTGGGTTATCGGACGCTGAGTCCAGGCCCGGTGTTTCGTCAGTTGTTCCCGCGGGGGTGGGTGACGGTGCTGTTCGGGCCGCCCTTGCCGAACGGTTTGGTCGTTCCGGTGACTGGTGTGCACGATCGGGTCGTGCGTTTCACCCAGCAGGGGCGGCACAGGGGTATTGCGGTGGGACTGGCCCCGACTGCGGCGTTCGCGCTGCTGGGCGTCGAGATGTTCGAACTCGGGAGCAGGCAGGCCGATCTGGTCGATTTTCTCGGCACCGCGGTGGGTGAGGTTGTCGAACGACTCGCGGAGGCTGCCGATTGGCGGTCCCGGTTCCTCACCTTGGATCAGTTTCTGCTTTCCGCGCTGGCGCCCCGGCCTGTTGGAGACGATTTGGTGGGCTATGCCTGGCAGTGCCTGCAACAGGCCTACGGTGCGATGTCGATCACCTTGCTGGCCGAGCGGCTCGATGTCAGTACACGGACTCTGGAACTTCGCTTCCGCCGGGAAGTCGGTGTCTCACCGAAGAATGCGGCACGGATCCTGCGCTTCCAGCACGCCGTAGGTCTGCTCGAGCACAGCGGCCAGGACCGGATGACGTCGATCGCTCATGCTTGCGGCTACGCCGATCACGCGCACTTCGCTCATGAGGTGCGAGCGATGACCGCGTGCACACCCACCCAACTGCGGGCAGCCCTGCGACCTCACCCGCGGGCCGCTCTACTGATCGGCACGCGAGATCAGCCGCCGGCCCGTGAGGATCGCCTCGGCTCCGGTGTGGGCCCCGGTTGAATTGATCGTCGGTGATCCCGGGCTGAGCGGTGGACTCGTACGCCAGGCTCCGCGACGGGCCGACCATGTGCG
>NZ_VXLC01000052.1 GCF_008704205.1 Nocardia colli
CTCGTACTACCTCGTTTCCCGGTCCATCCGCTCAGCGTTTCCGCTGGGCTTCTCGGCTCCGGGTTGGTGTCCGTGTCGCTCTGACTCGAACTAAGTTACGCGGCGGATAACGCAGAGTCAAATCCGCTGTTCGTTCCGGTGTTTCACCAGGTCAGAGCCCTGGTCCGGACCCGATCGGGGGCTTGAATCACACGCATGTGACTCAAGCCACCGCGATCTTCATGCACCTGCCCGCAGTACCCCCGCGAGGTTCTTCTTTCCGCGCCGCAGCACCAGCCAACGTCCGTGCAGGTAGTCGCTGTCGGCCGGCGTCCATTCCAGATCCGAGACCCGCTCGTTGTTCACCGAAGCGCCGCCCTCGTTCACCGCACGCCGGGCGGCGCCCCGACTTTCGCTCAACCCGGTGGCGACGAGCAGATCGACGATCGTGCTCGGCTCCCCCGCACCCAGCTCGGCGACCGCGGCTTCGCGCAGCGCGGCGCCCAGCGTCGGCTCGTCCAGGTCACGGAGCTCGCCGCGCCCGAACAACGCCTGACTCGCCAACTGCACCGCGCTCGTATTAGCCGCGCCGTGCACCAGCGTGGTCATCTCCGCCGCCAGCTTGCGCTGCGCTTCCCGCGCGTGCGGCCGCTCGGTCGTGGCCTGCTCGAGTTCGGCCAGTTCTTCTTTCGACAAGAAGGTGAACCAGCGCAGGTACCGCATGACGTCGGCATCTGCCGTGTTCACGAAGTACTGGTACCAGGCGTACGGGCTGGTCATCTCCGGATCGAGCCACAGGCTGCCGCCACCGGTCGACTTGCCGAACTTCTTGCCGTCGGCCGAGGTGACCAGCGGAACGGTGAGCGCGTGCACGGACGCGCCGTCGACCCGCCGGTTCAGTTCGACGCCGGCGATGATGTTGCCCCACTGATCGGAGCCGCCGACCTGCAACGTGCAGTCGTACTGACGCCGCAACTGCAAGTAGTCGTTCGCCTGCAGCAGCATGTAGCTGAACTCGGTGTAGGAGATGCCCTCACCGTCGAGCCGCCGCTTGATCGTGTCGCGGGCCAGCATGACGTTCACCGAGAAGTGCTTGCCGATGTCGCGCAGGAAGTCGACGGTGGACAGCTGCCCGGTCCAGTCCATGTTGTTCGCGATGACCGCGCCGGTCGTCGGGTCGTCCAGGTCGACGAACCGTTGCAGCTGCGAACGGATGCGTCCGGCCCATTCCTGCACGGTGTCGGTCGAGTTCATGGTGCGCTCGCCGACATCGCGCGGGTCGCCGATGAGTCCGGTGGCGCCACCGGCCAGCACGATCGGGCGATTGCCCGCGCGCTGGAACCGCTTCAGCGCGAGCAGCGGGACCAGGTGGCCGGCGTGCAGGCTGGGCCCGGTGGGATCGAAACCGGCATAGACGGTCAACCGTCCCGCGTCCAGGGCCGCACGCAGTGCGTCCAGGTCGGTGGATTGCGCGATCAGTCCGCGCCAGGTCAATTCGTCGATGATGTCGCCGCTCACGGTGTCCCATCTTTCCGCACGGGTAGTAGGTGCTTGGACTCCACCTCGGTGTGTCGAGGTCCGCCGCCCCAGGTCGAGCGAATTACCCGCTCGAGGCGAAGCCACGAACGAGGATCCGCACGGTCAGGGCGAAGCGGGATTCGAAGTCGAGACCCGCACCCGTGGCCAGGGATTCGGCCAGCAACGGATACGCCTCGGGGTCCGCTTCGGCCGGTGCGGCATCGGCCTGTTCGTGGCCGGGCGTGGTCCCGGCCTCGGCGAGGGTGTGCCCGATGACGAACGTCATCACCGCATTGACGACATCCATCGCTCGCCCCAGCGGCACGCCCTGATCACACATCACCGCCAGGCCGGATTCCAGAATCCGATAGGCGCCGGGTGAGTTGACCGGCCTGGTCGCGAGGATGCCCAAGGTCGCGGGATGCGCGAGCAGTGTCGCCCGAAGCCCGTGCGCCATCGCGGTCACGGCATCGGGCCACGGCCGATCGCCCGCAGGCAGCAACTCCGCCATCGATTGCTCGAGCAGTCGCTCGACCATCCCGTCCAGCAACGCGGCCTTACTCGGCACATAGTGATAGAGACTCATCCCGTCGACGCCCATCGCTGCGCCGAGCTTGCGGGTAGACAGAGCGGTGAGTCCGTGTTCGCCGACGAAAGCGATCGCCGCGTCCAGGATCTTCTCCCTGGTGAGCCCGGCACGCGGGCGGGACCTTCGATCAACCACGCGACCATCCTCCCAGATTTTTCTTGCACTGCAAGAAAACCGTCGCTAGGTTTATCTTGCACTGCAAGATAAACCGAAAGGCCCCCAAAGATGCTGATCGCAGCCATGTCCCGCCGACTCAACGACGGAGTCGACTACGCCACCTTCCGCAAGGCGTGGATCCCCGACGAGACCCTCCCCGGCGACCCACGCACCCGCGTACTCAGCGCGCTGAATATCGACGACCCCCGCGAACTATTCACCCTTGCCCTCATCGAGCACGCCGAGCCCGCCGACATCCCGGTATGGATGGAGCGCATCGCACCGATCGAGGAACGCCGCTACGCCCGCATCAAAGACCTGGTTGGCGAACCGACATTGAACGCCGTGTACCAGGTCATCGCGGAAGACGATCTCTCCCAACCGATTACGGACTGACCCCGCAACGCAGCACGACGATCGGCGGACCGAAGTCCGCCGATCGCCCGCGACTTGCTCAGCCGAACAGCGTGTCCCGCACCGCGATGATGCTCTCGCGCCGCTCGTAGGCGATCCAGGCGAACACCACGGCCAGCACCAGCGGGAAGGGCGCCAGCGCGGGCGCGTCCAGCAGGAATGCCTGGGTCGCGGCGGCCAGCACCATGGTGATCGACAGTCCGGCCGCGGCCAGCCCGCTCAGCCGCGGCACCAGCAGGCCGATGCCGCCGGAGAGCTCGACGACGCCGGTGAGGTAGCGGAACCAGTCACCCCAGCCGATGTCGTCGAACGACTGCACGGCGGCTTCCTGCCCGAACAGCTTCGGCAGCGCGGAGGCGATGATGAAGAACAGGCCGAGCAGGATCTGCAAGGTCCAGAGCACGCGGTTCAGCGTCTTGCCGGGGCGAGCGGTGGGGGCGGGGATCGCGGTCATGATGTCTTCCTTCAGGTCGGTCGCGCTGGGCGATAGCGCGTTCACCTGATAGGACGTGCCCCCTCGGGAAAACTCATCGGCCGCGGCGAAAGAACGCTCAGGACACTTCGGCGCGCGGCGCCCGCGGACTGCGCCGATAGGTCGACACCGCCGGCGAGGACGGTAGCCAGAACCGCCAGGCCAGATCCGCCGCGGTGCTCACGCCGACCCGCGGGCCGCTGGCGATCTGCTTCGCGGGAAGGGCCTTACCGAGTTCCAGCCGGATCGCCGAGTTCGCATCGAACAAAGGAGTTCCGTAGTCGCTCAACGTGATTCCCAGCGCACTGCCGAGATTGCCCGGCCCCCTGGCCAAGTCGGCGTCGGACCGGGCGGCGGGGCGCCGGGCGCGAACCTCGTCCAACCCGGCGATCACCTCACCCGACCGGATCAGCGCCGCACTCGCGATCCCGTCCGGCCCGCTCGTCACATTGATGCAGGTATGCATCCCGTAGCTGAGATACACGTACAGCACCCCCGCCGGCCCGAACATCACCATGTTCCGTTTGGTCCGCCCGCGCCCGGAGTGCGACGCGGGATCCGGCCACGGCCCGGCCGGATCACCCCCGTACGCCTCGACCTCGACGATCCGCACGCCGACCGCCCCGGACCAGAGGGTGGCCCCCAGCAGTCGGCGGGCGGCGACGGGCGGTTCGACGGCTAGCTCATCGGCACACACACCCGCCATTGTCCAAGACGGCGGCTACGGCAGATCGACCAGCCACTGCTCGACTCCCTTGTGTCCCGAGCAGGTGCCTTTGCGGGTCAGGCTGGAGCTGTAGGTGCCGTCCTTGCACTTCGCGGTCGCCCCGTCCGGCGGGGTCAAAGCCTGCTGCGGGCGCGGCACACACTTCTTGTCGATGTTCTCGTATTGACTCGCCGGGCACGCCGCGTGCAGCACCGGCGTCGCCGCCGCGGGCGCCGACACCAGCGCGCCGAGGCCGACGACGGCCGCGAACAGCCCGAGCAGAGATTTCGTTCTCATTGCGAAATTCCTTGCGACAGAAAGATATTCGCAACAACCTATCGCGTGCCCGAGGCGCCCGGTATCGGTCGGATGATCTACACGTAGGAGCTGTGCTGACCACTCCGCAAGGTGATCAGGTCATCGATGATGACGGCGGCATAACCCACCGCGACCAGCGCCGCCAGCTGCCCCCACGACACCCACACCACCCCGATCGGCGTGGTCGCGGCGACCGCGGCGGCCGCGATCAACCGGCTCCACGCCCGCGGCAACCGCAGCGCCCGGCGGAAGAAGAACTGACCGAGGAAATACAGCGCGACCCCACCGGACAACGCGGCGGCGGTCGCGACGGACGCGGGTTCGTTGCCGTGCGCGATGCTCATCTGAATGCCCGCCGCGGTCACAATGATGCCGATGAGCAGGACGTACAGCGAATATCCGTACGCGAGCACGGCCGGCCGGGAACGCTCCCGTTCCGGCACCGCCGCGAGCGCGTGTTCGCCGCGCTCGTCATCGATGCCGAAGTACGCCCACCACAGCACGTAGGCGAGGCACAAACCCAGCGCCACGGTCGCGATGAGCGGCACGGTGATCTTCTCCCCCGCCAGCCCCACGCCGATGGCGACGATCGATTCGCCGATCGCGACGATGATCACCAGCCCGTGCCGCTCGCAGAAATGACTGGCCCGGATCCGGAAGTCGCCGGTATCGACCAGATACGGGCTCAGCACCTGCACCGCGAGCGCCGCACCCCAGAACGCGTACTGATGCCAGCCGTGCACGAAACCGCCGGCCAGCACCAAGCCGGCTGCGAGGGTATTGAGCGGCGCGATCCGCTTGATCGCGAGGACGGCGGACTCGCCGCCGTTGCTGTAGAACAGCGCCGTGTGCACCGCGGTGATCACGAAGTAGCCGACGCCGAAGGCCACGCCGGTGCCGTGGAAGGCGTCCGGAATCGCCAGTGACACCACGAAGAAGCCGAACATGCCGATCAGCAGCCAGGTGCGCCGGGCCGAACTGCTCGGCGCCACCTCATTGGTCAGGAAGACGAATCCGCTGTACATCCACCAGATCACGCCGAACAGCAGTGCCACCTGCCCCAGCGCCGGCCAGCCGGGATGATGGGTGAAGACATGGGTGAGCTGGGTGATGGTGAAGACGAACACTAGATCGAAAAAGAGTTCCAGCGTCGAAGCCCGCAGCTGTCCCCCGTCTGCGGACGGGGTCGCGTTCTCGTTGGTCACCGCAGGAGCCTAAATCGGACACGCCGTCCACGCCCGCCGGAGGGTGGGCGCGTCGCGTCAGCCGAGCGGTTCGATGTACAGCCCTTTGAGCTTGCCCGGGTTCACCTGGAACCGCAGATTCTGGATGCGGCCGTCGACGATGTCGTAGGTGAACGCGCCACCCGGATTCCCGCCCATGCAGGCCAGCGTGCCGAGTTCGCCGTTGATGTAGGCGGATTCGAGTTCGAAGCCCGCGGACACCGGCTTTGCGAACACGCCGAGCAGCCAGCGGGCCACATGATCCGGGCCGTGCAGCGGACGGCGCGCGGCCGTGACCACGCCGCCGCCGTCGTTCCACAGGGTGACGTCGGGGGCGAGCAGATCCATCAGCGCGTTGAGGTCGCCGCCGGCGCAGGCGGCCATGAACTGGGCGGTGATGTGGTCGCGTTCGGCTTGGTCGGTGTCGAAGCGTGGGCGGCGGGACTGCACGTGGGTGCGGGCGCGGTGCGCGATCTGCCGGATGGTCGGTTCGGGGCGGTCGAGGGTGTCGGCGATCTCGGCGTGCGTGTAGCCGAACACCTCGCGCAGCAGGAAGACGGCGCGCTCGACGGGGCTCAGGGTTTCCAGCACGACCAGCATCGCGGTGGAGACGGTGTCGGCCAATTCGGTCTCCTCGGCGATGTTCGGGGTGGTGAGCAGTGGTTCGGGAAGCCAAGGGCCGACGTAGTTTTCGCGGGTGGCCTGGGCGGAGGTGAGGCGGTTGAGGGAGAGATTGGTGACGGTGCGGACCAGGTAGGACTTCGGGTGCCGCACCGTCGACTGATCGGTGTCGTGCCATTTCAGCCAGGTGTCCTGGAGGATGTCCTCCGCGTCGGTGACGGTGCCCAGCATCCGGTACGCGGTG
The DNA here is from genome assembly GCF_008704205.1 of Nocardia colli. GTDB lineage: Bacteria > Actinomycetota > Actinomycetes > Mycobacteriales > Mycobacteriaceae > Nocardia > Nocardia colli. The sequence continues at coordinate 6,241 of NZ_VXLC01000052.1, forward strand.
GCGAACAGCAGCCGCCGGTGCTCGAGAAAAGGGTCCTGCTGGGCAGTTACGTCGACCATCGGGTCATGCTCCCAAACCCGGCTCCGGCTGAACCGCGCAGGTCAGGGCCGGGCGGCCGGCCTTCAGTTTGATCGGGACGTTCATCCGGCGGCTGAACCGGAACACCGGGACGGGGCTGGCGCTGACCGATTCCTTGTAGGTAGCCGCCAGGCGACCGGTCAGGTAGAACCGGCCGGGGGTGTCGTCCGACTTGGTGAACTGGATGACGCCGTCGCGGCGGCCGAGGCTGACCGGCTGATGGAAGTAGCCGAAGCGGAAGGGCCGCACCGTCTTTCCGCGCAGCCGCCGGGCGATGGTGTCGGCGGTGTACGCGGCGGTCGGCAGGCCGCTCTGGCAGGTGCCGTGAATCCGGCCCCAGGGCATGCGGATCGCGGCCGCGTCGCCGATCGCGTGGATGTTCGGGTGCGAGAGCGAGCGCAGCGTCTCGTCGACCACGATCAGGCCGCGGACGTCGGTTTCGATGCCCGACTGGGCGGCCAGTGGCGAGACGCGGACGCCGGCGGTCCAGAGCGTCAGATCCGCGGGAACCAGTGTTCCGTCGGCCAATTCGACCGCGTCGGGCAGGACCTTGGTGACGGCCTGGCCGGTTTCGCGGGTGACGCCGAGGCGGTCCAGGGTGCGGTGCAGGTAGGCGCGGGCCTTGTCGCCCATCATCGCGCCGGGTTCGCCGGTGCTGATCAGGGTGACGCGCAAACCCGGGTGGGCGTCGGCGATTTCGGCCGCGGCCTCGATGCCGGTCAGGCCGCCGCCACAGATCGCGACCGTACCGCCTCGAGCGGCAATGGCATTCAGCTGCACGGCGAACAGGTGCGCGGTGCGCGGGTCGTTGAGGGTCCAGGCGTGGTCGGCGACGCCGGGGACGAGGGTGGTGTCGGTGCTGCTGCCGAGGGCGTAGACCAGTTCGTCGTAGGGCAGGGTCAGCGCATCGTCGACGACCACCTGCTGGGCCTCCGGATCGATGGAAGTTGCCGAGCCCTGGACGAATTCGACGCCGGTGCCGGTCAGGATGTCGGCGATGCGGTGGTCGGCGAGTTCCTGGCCGGCGGCGATCTGGTGCATGCGCAGGCGTTCGGTGAAGCGCGGCGACGGGTTGACCAGGGTGATCCGGACGTTCAGCTTGCGGGTGCGGCGAGCCAGTCGCGCGGCGGTCAGCAGGCCGGTGTAGCCGGCGCCGAGGATGACGATTCGCTGTTCGGTGTTCATGGTGTTGCTCCGATGGTCCGGTCACCGAGGTTGGTGACGACCATGGGACAAACGACCCCCGGCAGACGTGACAGTACGGCTTAGTGACCTGAGTCACATAGTCCGATCAGGTCTTATCCAGTGAATTCGGGCGGCCGACCCTGGTGCAGCGGTGTGAAAGTCAAGGGTTGGGCCAGGGGTGAAATAGGGACGCTCCCGGATGTGCCGCGAGGGTGGGGATTTCTACCGTCAGCGAATGGTTTCGGTTTCCCGGCCGCGCAGGTGGCGGCGGTTGTTTCTCGGTCTCGGCGCGTTCGTGGTGCTGCTCGCGCTCACGATCGGTGGTGGCGTCACCCTGGTGTATGTGAACGCGGCCGTATCCACGGTCGGCAGTGCGGAATTCAGCAACGAGCTCGCCATTCCTCCACTCGCGCAGGGACAGCTGCGTTCGGATGGGACGCGTGAGTTCCAGCTCGATATGCGTTCGGGGCGAACGGAATTCAGGGCCGGGCAGGCGACGGAGACCTGGGGGTTCAACGGCAGCTACCTCGGCCCGACCTTGCGAGCCAGGCGCGGCGAGAAGGTCGCGGTCACCGTCCGTAATCAACTGCCCGAGGCGTCGACGGTGCATTGGCACGGCATGCATGTGCCCGCGGCGATGGATGGTGGTCCGCACCAGATGGTTCCGGCGGGCGGGACCTGGAATCCGCAATGGACCGTGGATCAACCGGCCGCGACGCTCTGGTACCACCCGCATCCGCACGGCGCGACCGAGCAGCACGTGCGGCGGGGGCTCGCCGGGATGTTCCTGCTCGACGATGAGGTGTCCGACGCGCTGCCGCTGCCGAAGAACTACGGCGTCGACGATCTGCCCGTCATCGTCCAGGACGTGAAATTCAAAGGCGCCAAGCTTGATTCGGCGCGGGCGATCTTCCGCGATGTAGGCTTTCTCGGCGATCAGACCATGGTCAACGGCACCCTGACGCCGTACCGCACCGTCGGCGACGAGCTGGTCCGGCTGCGCCTGCTCAATGCGTCGACGGCACGGATCTACACCTTCGGCTTCGCCGACGAGCGCCAGTTCTCGCTCATCGCGACCGACGGCGGACTGATGGAACGTCCGGTCGCACTGGATCGAGTGCGGCTGTCGCCCGGGGAGCGCGCCGAGATCGTGGTCCGGGTGCGCCCCGGCGAGCGAACGGTGTTGCGCGGCAACAAACTCGACGCCGGACTCGATTTCTGGGGGCAGCGCTTCGCCGGCGGCGACGACACCTTCGACATCCTCGAACTCCGCGCCGCCGAAACCCTGCGCCCGTCACCGGAATTGCCTGCGGCACTTGCCCATCCATCGACTCCCGACGGCTCGGACGCGGTACAGGAACGCCGCTTCGACCTCAACCTCGCCGGCATCAACGGCAAGCCGATGGCGATGGACCGGATCGACCTCACCGTCACCCGCGGCACCACCGAGACCTGGACCGTGCACAACAACGACGGCATGCCACACAACTTCCACATCCATGACGTGCAGTTCCGCGTACTCGCGCGCAACGACGGCCCGCCCCCGGCCGAACTCGCCGGACCGAAGGACACCGTCTTCCTCCCACCGAATGCCACGGTGAAACTGGCCATGCGCTTCGACGGGCCCGCCGACCCGAACACGCCTTACATGTATCACTGCCATCTGCTGTGGCATGAGGACCAAGGGATGATGGGCCAGTTCGTGGTCGTCGAGCCGGGTGGATCGGCCGGCACAGTGCCCCAGCACCACGGGCATTGACCTAGCGGAAGCCGCGACGTGGGCCGATCTCGCCGAGTCGCACCCCTAGCGGCCTGTAGGCATCGGTCACCCGGGTCCCGCAGGCTTCGGCACCCCGATGCCACCCACGCGATCGCAACTCACGAACGAAATTCAGGTCCAGCGTGCCCGGCCACTCGTGGTCCGGATAGCCAGCGGCCACGCTTCCCCATCCGGGACGGCCAGCAGACCCGTGATGCCACGTCAGCGTCTGACGTCGGCGCGTGCCGCGGCGCGCGACTCCGATCCGGCCGACACGCCGAGGTCGCGGCACTCGACCCTTGCCGTTGCGGCATACCCGCGCTAAATTCATCGCACAGTGAATTCAACACTCGATGAATTGAGGCGACCATGTCGCAAAACACCTCATCACCTGCTGTCGAGGTGCAGAACCTGACGGTGCGGCGGGGCGGACAGGAAGTTCTGCACGACGTTTCGCTGACGATTCCGCGCGGTTCGATCACCGGCCTGCTCGGCCCGTCGGGCTGCGGCAAGACCACGCTGATGCGCAGCATCGTCGGTACCCAGATCGTCGAGTCCGGGGAGATCTCCGCGCTCGGCCGGCCCGCGGGGTCGGCGGAGCTGCGGCGGCGGATCGGTTACGTCACGCAGGCGCCGAGCATCTACTCCGATATCAGCGTGCACGAGAACGTCGCGTACTTCGCCGCGCTCTACGGTCGCGAGCGCGGCGCGACCGACGACGCGATCAACGCGGTCGGCCTGACCGAACACGCCTTCCAGCGCGGCGATCAACTGTCCGGCGGACAGAAGACCCGCGCCTCGTTGGCATGTGCGCTGGTCGCTCAACCCGAGCTGTTGATTCTCGACGAGCCGACGGTCGGGCTGGATCCGGTTTTGCGCGTGGATCTTTGGCAGCAGTTCCGCGAATTGGCTTCCAATGGAACCACTTTGCTGGTGTCCAGCCACGTGATGGACGAAGCCGAGCACTGCGATCGGCTGCTGCTGATGCGCGAAGGTCACCTGCTCGCCCAGCTGAGCCCGGACGAATTGCGTGCCGAGACCGGCGAGCAGAATCTCGAACGCGCGTTCCTCTCACTGATCACGAAGGCACACGCCGCATGATCACCCGCCGAGACCGCAACCGCCGCAATGACATCGAACTCTAGGCAGGAACCATGACCACTACCCTCGAGTCCGCACCGCGGCGGACTCCCACCCTTCGCCCCTACATCGCGACGACCACCCGCATCCTGCGCCAACTCCGCAACGATCACCGCACCGTCGCGATGATCGTCGTGGTCCCCGCCCTGCTGATGACGTTGCTGTACTTCATCTACAAGGACACCCCGACCAACCCGTTCAACCCGGTGTCGCTGTTCGACCGGGTCGGCATCAGCATGCTCGGTATCCTGCCGTTCATTGTGATGTTCCTGATCACCGCCATCGCCATGCAGCGCGAACGCACCTCCGGCACGCTGGAGCGGCTGCTCACCACGCCGCTCGGGAAACTCGACCTGCTCGGCGGGTACGGCACGGCGTTCTCGCTGGCCGCGGCGGCGCAGGCGGTGGTGGCTTGTCTCGTGTCGTTCGGTCTGCTCGGTCTCGACTCGGCGGGTAGTCCCGGCTGGGTGGTGCTTATCGCGGTGGTCGACGCGGTCTGCGGCGTCGCGCTGGGCTTGCTGGCAAGTGCGTTCGCGCGCACCGAGTTTCAGGCCGTGCAGTTCATGCCGGTCGTTGTCGCGCCGCAGATCTTCCTGTGCGGCTTGCTGGTTCCGCGCGGCGAGCTGCCCGGCTGGCTGGAGGCGATCAGCAATGTGCTGCCGCTGAGCTACGCCGTCGATGCGCTGCAACAGGTTTCGACGCACTCGAACGCCACCGGCGCGATGTGGCGCGACCTCGCGGTGGTCGCCGGGTTCGCGGTGATCGCCCTGTGCCTCGGCGCGGCGACGCTACGGCGGCGCACTCCGTGACGGCGAACGGATCCGACACCGGGGATCGCCCCGCCCGCTCCGGCCGCAGGCCCGGCCAGTCCGGCGCACGCGAGGCGATCCTGGCCGCGGCCCGAGCGCGGTTCTCCGAGGTGGGTTTCGACAAGACCTCCATCCGCGCCGTCGCCTCCGACGCAGGCGTCGACCCCGCCCTGGTCCACCACTACTTCGGCACCAAACAGCAACTGTTCGGCGCAGTCGTGCAACTCCCGGTCAACCCCGAACTAACCCTCTCGGTCGTCGACGCCGCCCCCCTCGACCAACTCGGCGAAACCATCCTGCGCGCAGTCCTCGGCGTCTGGGACTCCCCCGCCGGCCCCGGCATAGTCGCCATGGTCCGCAGCATCATCGGCGGCGGCGACAACACCCTCGCCCGCGCCTTCATCCTGGAAGTCGTCATGGAACGAGTCCGCCAACGCATAGCCACCCCCGAAGACGACGGCCGCCTACGCGTCTCCCTCCTAGGCTCCCAAATGATCGGCCTACTGATGGCCCGCAAAGTAATCGGCATAGAACCCATGGCCTCAACCGAATCCGAAACCCTCATCACCGCCATAGCCCCTACCCTCCAGCGCTACCTGACCGGCGAAATAGACACTCCCCCATCGAATCCCAGCTGACCCGCGCCGAGCGGGACAGGGCCGCAGCGAAACTCAAGCGAACTCCCCGCCATGTCCCGTCCACCACCACAGCCCGATCCCGCGCAGCGAACGAGACATGACTGTGGCGAATGTCGAGTGATGCCGCAATCACATCCCACTCGACACCACCCCGGCCGGTCCAGTACGCCGAGCGGGACATGGCCGCGAAGGTCGACCCGGTCTCGACGTCACATTCGTCCGGGCGAAGCGTGGCTGGGCGAGAGGCAATGGTCGCGGCAAATCAACTGAGCACGCTGGTCGTCGTCACGTCCCGTTCGACAGCGGTATAAGCGCCCCGCGCACTCGAGCGGGACAAGGTGGCGGCAAAGGTCGAGTAGACGCGCGGCCATGTCCCGCTGGACAACACCATGGGCGGTCCGTGGTGCCTAGTGGGACGCTACAGCGGCAAACGCCGAATGAACTCGGCGCCATGTGCTTTCATGAACACCCTTCCCAGGCAGCCGCGCCAATCTAGGCGTGGCCGCAGCGATAGACGAGCGGACTTACCGCTGCATCCCATTTGGGGCGACGTGTGGCTGGACGAGAGTCAATGGCCGCAACAACATCGGCTGAGCGCGTCAGCCACGTTCCGTTCGCCCCGGCAGCAACTTGGTGGCGGCGACGATCGAGTAGCCACTCTCACATCCCGTTCGATACCGCGAAACCACAACGAACAGGACATGTCGGCCGTAACGCCGCATCGATGCACCGTCACGCCCCGTTCGACAACACCGAGGCCGGTCCGGCGCGCCGAGCGGGACATGGGTGCGGCGAATGTCGAGTAATGCTGCGGGCATGTCCCGTTCGACAGCGGTAGGAGCTATTCGGCCGGTCGTGCGGGACACGGGCGCGGTTGACGGGAAAGTGCCGTGCGGCCGGGTGGCTCAGGGCTCTGCTGGCTGCTCGGTCGAAGCGTTGCGCTCAGCCTCGCCAGTGGTGTCCCGCGGCTCGATGGCCGCATGCCTTCCGATCGCCCAGATACCAACTCGCCGAATAACATGTGGGCAGGTGTCAAAGGCCGGCTTGGGCAAAGCCGCAGGCGGGCCCGGCCGTGGCGGAAGTGCGGCTATCGCGTGGCCGGGTGGGTCAGGCTTCTACCGGCTGCTCGATGAAGTCGTTGTGTTCGTCGTCGGAGGCGTCGCGGGCCTCGTCGATGAGCAGCACGGGGATGCCGTTGTCGATGGGGTAGGCGCGGCGCAGGCGGGGGTTGTAGAGGACGGTGCCCTCGGTCGCGCGGACCAGCAGTAGCGGGCCCTTGTCCTGAGGGCAGGCCAGCAGGCTCAACAGCGTGGCGTCCAAGGTGTGCTCCGGCATGAGCAAAACCTACCCGACGGCGTGGTCCGGCTCGACCGGTGGTCGGCGCCGGAAGGAGATGTGCCGGTGGCCGAAGTAGCTGGCGACGGCGACCAAGGCCATGACCACGACCGCGGCAGGCTTGTCCGGGAAGTGCCAGACCGAGACGGCCAGCTCGAGCAACGCCATATTCAGCAGCAGCCCACCGGAATTGACCGCGACGAACCGCAGGAAGTCGCGCAACAGATGCCCGCGCACCCGGAACACCAGCGTGCGATGCAACACGAACGCGATGACAATGCTGACCGCATAGGCAGCAGCCACCGCGACCGACGGCGGCACGTTGTCGCCGAGCACCGCCAGCCAGACAATCGTCAACCCGATCCCGAGCGCGGTATTGAACCCGCCGACCGCGGCGAACGCAACCTCCTGCCGCTGCACGAGCCGCAACAGTGGTCCAGGTTTCGCCGGCTCGGTCGCATCGAGTTCATGCGCCAGATCAACCGATCCCGCCACTGGCCGCGAGCCATCAAGACCACGAGCTGAACCAACCGCCTCCGCGACCGAACGCGAAGCATCGAGACCACGAGCTGAACCAACCGCGTCCGCCACCGAACGCGAAGCATCGAGACCACGCTCGCCAACACCCGGTTCCGCCACCGAACGGGAACCATCGAGATCACGCGCTGAACGAACCGCGGCCGCCACCGGACCCGAAGCATCGAGACCACGCTCGCCAACACCCGGTTCCGCCACCGAACCTGGAACATCGAGGTCGTGCGCTGATTCGACCGACTCCGTCACCGGGATCGAAGCATCAACCCTCGCGCTACGCACCCCCGGCCCATCGGCATCAGCCAACGACCGCACGTCCCGCGTAACCGTCGGCGCAACCCCGTCGCCACCCGCAGACGCCGCACTTCGCTCACCGTTGAAACCCATCAGACGCCCACCTCCAGTCGCGCCAGGCACTCTATCGCCCCGCCCACCCAGCCGATCGGCGGGCGCACCCCAACACACGCAAGAACCCCAGCGCCCACACCCACCACACCGCCCCCCAGCCGCACTACTTCTGATTTCCCGCACCAGGATTCGCATGCAAAACCCGGTGCGGGAAATCAGAAATAGTGCGGCTGAGCTAGGTGTACTGACCTGAGAGGTTGGTGACGCGGCTGGCTGGTGGGTGGCCTGCGAGTGCGGTGTGGCCGCGGTGGTGATTGTAGGTGTGGAGCCAGGTGGTGAAGGCTGCGCATCGTTCGAGGTCGCTGCGGTAGAGCTGTGCGTAGGCCCATTCGTCGGCGAGTGTGCGGTGGAATCTTTCGACTTTGCCGTTGGTTTGTGGCCGGTAGGGGCGGGTGCGTTGGTGAATGACCGGTCCGAGCGCGTCGGCGAAGGTGCGGGATCGGTAGCAGGAACCGTTGTCGGTCAATACTTTTCGGATGGTGATGCCGTGGTTGGTGAACCAGGCGTTGGCGCGGGCCCAGAACGCGGCGGCGGTGTCTTTGCGCTCGTCGCCGAGGAGTTCGGTGTAGGCCAGGCGGGAATGATCGTCGAGGGCGGTGTGCAGGTAGTGGTAGCCGTGACGCGGATTGCCGTAGGTGTTGGTTTGCCCGGTTGGCTTGTGCGCCTGGGAGTTTCGGTTGCCGGCGGTGCGTCCTAGTTTGCGCCAGCCCCCGCCGTCGGGGATCTTGCCGAGCTTTTTGACATCGATATGGATCAGATCCCCGGGTGCCTGGTGTTCGTAGCGGCGTATCGGCTCAGCGGTGGCCCGGTCGAGCCAGCGCAGCCGCGCCAGCCGATACCGGGCCAGGGCCCGATGCACGGTAGAAGGATGCAATCCGAGCAGGTAGGCGATGCGCGCCGGCCCCCACCGGCGCAGGACCCGAACCTTGATGACGCGACGTTCGGTACGTGTCGGCGTCCGCGCCGGACTGTGGTGCGGGCGTGAGGACCGATCGGTCATGCCGGCCGGCCCCTGCAGGCGATAGCGCTTTGCCCAGCGTGCTGCGGTGGTGGGCGAGACCTGGAACCGTTCCGCTGCCCGCCGCAACGGCCAGCCGTCATCGACGACACAACGAGCAAGACGCAACCGGCCCAACTCCGAGAGCGGGGCATTACGGTGAGACACGAAGACCTCCGGCAGGTGAATGAGTTCCTAGACAGCTCTCACTTCACTCGGAGGTCTTCGCCATGTCAGCTCGCCACGCCGTCACCAACGTCCATGGTCAGTACAGCTAGGCAAGCTCTGCGCACCCACCAGGATGGATCGCCCGCCACCAGCGGACACACTCTCGAGGCGAACTCCAGCGCAGCAGCGTCGCACCGCCCGCCCGCCCGCACCGCAGCCGGACAGCTCTTGATTTCCCGCATACGGAATCGCATGCAGAAACCGGTGCGAGAAATCAGAAGTCGTGCGGCTGCACGAGTCAGCTCTGCGCATCCACCGGGATGGTCCGCCCTCGACGGTTCGCACCCTCGACGCAAGTACCGGCGCGGCAGTCCGCCCCGTCCGGCCGGACTTCCCGCACGGCTCCTGATTCTCCGCACAGGGTTTCGCATGCAATTCCGTGTGCGAGAAATCAGGAGTTGTGCGGCAGTGGGGGTCAGCTCTGCGCAGCTATCAGGACGGATCGCCCACCCTTAGTGGTTCACATCCTCGGTGCAGGTGCCAGCGGCGGCCCGCCCCGTCCGGGCCCACCGCTACCCCTACAGCCGCACGGCTCTTGATTTCCCGCACCGGGAATTGCATGCAAATCTCGGTGCGGGAAATCAGAAGTGGTGCGGCTGCCTGCGGTCGGGGACGTGTGCGGCGGTTCGCGCAACCTCAGCGCATCGCACGGCCAGCCGCGGGCTGACGTTACTCAGCTCTTTGCGTCGACCAGGTCCGGGGATGGGGTGGTGGGTTTGTCGGTGTCGGCGGGGGTCGGCGAGTTCGGTTCGTCGTCTCGGCGCCGGGTCCGCAGGAACGCCCATTGCAGGACGCCGATGCCGAGGAGGCCGAGCAGGATCGATGCTGCGCCGATCTTCCAGCCGGGCGGGCGCCAGCTCAGTTCCAGGTCGCCGTTCTTCGTCCCGGCCGGAATATCCAGCGCGACAAAGGTTTTCGCAACGACCCTGATCGGAATATCCCGCCCGTTGAGCGTCGCCCGGTATCCCGGCCAGCCGAGGCGGGCGAATACGACCTGTCCGCCGTTGTCCGAGTTCACCCGGACCCGGCTGTCCATATCCGATTCCGAAACCGATGTCGCGACGACACCCGACGTGGCCGCGACCCGTCCGTTGCGGGTCGAGATCAGCCCGTTGACCCGTTCCAGCACCGAGATCTGCTGCTCGTGCCCGGGGTAATCGACCCATTTCCACCCGTCCGGGGCGGGCTGGTTGCGCGCGTCGGGATACATCGATCGCTGCAACACCACCCGGTCGACCTTCATCAGATCGACGATCGTCCGCCCGGTGGTCGGCTCGACCTCGAACGCCCGCCGGAACGCATCCGGACACACGCTGGTATCCCATCGCATGCAGAGCATCTCGCCGAACCAGAAGTGCCCGTTCGGCGTGTACCCGCTGACGTAGGTCAGCTCCAGATCCTTGGCGTAGTTGCCGAACACGAGCGACCCGTAGGCGCCCTTCAGGTTCTTCTCCGCCGGCGGGATCGGCCCGCGATCGGCGAGTTGCAGTGTGGTGCCGTGGAAGTCGGGGAACGCCGCCTTCATCTCCGACCGGTTCTCCGGCAGATTCCAGCTCATCGGCGTCGGCTGCGCGGCCCACACCTGCACGTAGGCGATCGGGAACACCGCGACCAGCGTCAGCGCACACGCCGCCGCCATCCCCTTGGTCCGCGCGAGCCACACCACCGCGGCTCCGAGCGCGGCCACCGAAACCGCCGCCAGTACATGCCAACCCAGCTCCCGCGGCGCCGCCGAGAACGACCGCACGAACAGCAACCCGATCAGCACACCCGCCGCGACACCACGCCGCCGCCAGCCGTCGAAGGTCGCGTACCGCCCGAGCAGCACACACACCAGCACCAGCAGCCCGAGCGCCACCATCGGCAGCACCCGCGCCGGCCAGCGCAGCGGCCCGATGGTCCCCGGCCCGGCGGTCCACATCAACCCCATGATCGCGACGAGCGCGATCGCGGTGAACTCCCGCCAGTTCTCCCGCGCCTTACGCCAGTCGATGAACGCCAGCGCCGGAATCAGGAACCAGGCGATATAAACCACCGGCATCGGCTGCACATAACCCCACCAGGAGCTGTACGCGGGCAACGTGCTCGGCAGGCTCGCATTCAGCGACTCCGACCACGGCACGGTCAGGAACTGATCGTTGTTGATCTGCGCGGTCCCGCGCCAGGTCACCTTCGCGGACAGCGCGCTCGGCAGATAGGTCGCCAGGCCGGCCAGCGCCGCACACGCCGAAGCCGCGAGCAACCGCAACGACGGCACCCATTTACGTTGGTAGACAACCTCACCGACGGCCACCGCACCGATCATCAGACCGGCCTCGACCGCCGGAAAGATGTACTGCACCGAGATCGCCAGATAAAGAAACACGAACGTCGGAATCGGTCCGCTGCGCCCCCGCGCATAACGAACACCCGACGCCCACGCCTGCACCAACCACGCCGTGCCGACAAACGCGGTATACCAACTCGCCTCGTCGAAGAACAGCAACCACCCGGTGAACGGAATCGCCACACCCGCCACCGCGGACCACGGCGCACTGGCCCCGTATTCCAGGCAGACCCGATACACCCCGAGCCCGAGCACGATCGCGAAGATCAACTTGACGATGGTCGCGTAGAGCGCGACGTTGTCCACCGACGGCGCGATCAGATCGATCAGCAGCTGCGGCGGATTGAGCAGCCCCGCCTCCTCGATGGCGTAGTTACCGGCCATCCAGTGTTCGGGGATCATCGCCGGGAACTGCCCGTCCCGCAGGCGATTCCCGAGCATCACCCACAGCGGGGCGTACTGCGACTCGGTGTCGTCGGTGTAGAAATGCCGGACGTTGGCCAGCAGAACGGCACCGTATCCGGCCACCACACCGAGCGCGGTTATGAGGCCCCACTTGTACACGTCCCGCCGGGCGAGGGCGCTGCTTTCCACCACGAGTTCCAGACCCTACCTGGCGGCGGGCGGTACCTGCGCACGCCGCCGGGACCGCACGTACAGCCATTGCAGCACGCCTGTGCCGACCACGCCCGCGGCCAGCGCTCCGATGCCGATCTTCCAGCCCGGCGGACGCCAGGTCAGCACCAGTTCGGCGTCCTGCGTGCCGGCGGGGATATCCACGGCGACAAACGATTTGGCCACGGTGGTGATCGGAATCTGCTTGCCGTCGATAGTCACCCGATAGCCGGGCCAGCCGAGCCGGGCGAACACCACCCGCCCGCCGTTCGGCGAGCTGACCCGCACCCGGCTGGTGGTGTCGGTCTCCGAGATCGACTTCGCCGTCACGTTCTTGGCCGCGGCGACCCTCCCGTTCGCCGTCGAGATCGGCCCGTCGACTCGTTCCAGCACCGAGATGAACTGCTCGTGCCCGGGGTAGTCGACCCACTTCCAGCCGTCGGGCGCGGGCTGGTTGCGCGCGTCCGGGAACAGCGCCCGCTGCAACACGATCCGATCCAGCAGCATCAGGTCGGCCAGGTTGCGTCCCGTGGTCGGCTCCGGGGTGAACATCCGCCGGAACGCGTCCGGGCAGACGCTGCTGTCCCAGCGCATGCAGAGCAGTTCACCGAAGTAGAAGTGCCCGGTCGGGGTGTAACCGTTGACGTAGGTGAGCTCCAGCGACTTGGCGTAGTTGCCGAAAACCAGGGAGCCGTAGGCACCGTCGAGGCTCTTGTCCCCCGGTTGGACCAGTCCGCGCTCGGCGAGTTGCAGTGTGGTGCCCGGGAAATCCGGGAACGCCGCCTTCGCGTCGGAACGATTGGTCGGCAGGTTCCACGTCATCGGCGTCGGCTGCGCGGCCTGCACCTGGAAGAACGCGATCGGGAACATCGCCACGATCACCAGCACGCACGCCGCGGCGATCCCCTTGACCCGATCCAGCCACAGCACCGCGGCGCCCAGCGCGGCGACCGCGAGGGCGGCGAGCACATGCCAGATCACGTCGTGCGGATCGGCGGAGAACGTCCGCACCCACAGCAGCAGGATCAGCACGCCCGCGGCGATCCCGCGATTCTTCAGATCCTTGGTCGTGCCGTAGCGCGCGAGCAGCACACACACCAGCACCAGCAGCCCGATGGCCAGCATCGGCAGCACCCGGACCGGCCAGCGCAGCGGACCGATCGACCCCGGCCCGGCCGCCCACATCAGCATCACGACCGCGAAGAACGCGACCCCGGACAGTTCCCGCCAGCTCTCCTTGGCCCGGCGCCAATCGATGAACGCGAGCGCCGGAATCAGGAACCAGGCGATGTAGACCACCGGCATCGGCTGCACGTACCCCCACCAGGAGGTGAATGCGGGACGCGTGCTCGGCAGGCTGGCATTCAACGACTCCGACCACGGCACGGTCAGGAACTGATCGTTGATGATCTCCATGGTGCCGCGCCAGGTCACCTTCGCCGACAGCATGCTCGGCAGGAACGTCAGCAAACCCGCCAGCCCGGCACACCCGCCGACGATGGCCAGCCGCAGCACCGGCCACCACCGGCGTCGATAGATGACCTCCCCCACCGCGACCGCGAGCAGCATCAGCGCCGCCGCGACGGCCGGGAAGATGTACTGCGTCGAGATGGTCAGATAGAGGTAGACGAAGACCGGGATCGGCCCGCCCTGCCCGCGGGTGTAGCGCACCGACGACGCCCACGCGTGCACCAGCCACGCGGTGCCGGTCAGCGCGGTCATCCAGCTGGCCTCGTCGAAGAACAGGAAGAAGCCGGACAGCGGGAACGCGACGCCCGCCACCGCGGACCAGGCGGGCTTACCGCCATAGACCAGGCAGATCCGGTAGACGCCGAGCGCGGCGATGATCGCGAAGATCAGTTTGACCACGGTGGCGTAGAGCGCCATGTTGTCCACCGACGGCGCGATCAGATCGATCAGCAGCTGCGGCGGGTTGAACAGGCCCGCGTCGTCCATCGTGTTGTTGCCCGACATCCAGCGCTCGGGCACCAGCACCGGGAAGGTGCCCTCGCGCAGCGCGTGGCCGAGGCCGACCCACAATCCGGTGTACTGGGATTCGGTGTCGTCGGTGTAGAAGTGCCTGGCGTTGGCGAGCAGCACCGCGGCGTAGCCGAGGACCACGCCGACGGCGGTGATCAGACCCCAGAGGTAGACGTTGCGGCGCGATGCGGGATCGACCGGGCCGGCGGCGTCGGCCCCGGCCGGAACTTCTGCTTCGACCGGGTCACCCCCGTTGACCTCGGCGGACCCTGGGCGCGTCACCCTCGACACTGCACTATCCGTCACGAGTTCCAAACCCTACACAGCAGTGTGGCGCTTGGCATCCGGCTGCCGACGCGATGATGATGGTGGGATGCACACGGCGGTAGCGGAAGGCCCGGAGGCGGCAGCTCGCGTAACCACGGAGGGACCCGCGGACGCCGCATGAGATCCAGCCCCCGATTCCGAAACCCGCACCATGCTAGAGTTCTGGGCGGCTCGGGCCCTGCTGTCCTGCGGGGGACACCGGCACGCACCGTCATCGAAAGTCGATCCAGCTGATGCCGATTCCCTCCCGCACGCCCCGCCCCGCCCCGGTCACCTCGAACGGCAGGCCGTCTCGGTCACATGCCATTTCCGTGGTGGTGCCGATCTATCGTGGCGAGGACACCATCGGCGGTCTGGTCGCCGAACTCCACGAGCTGACCCGGCCCACCCAGACGCCCGGCGGCACCACCTTCCAGGTCGACGAGATCATCCTGGTGCACGACCGCGGCCCGGACCGCTCCGACGTGGTGCTGCAAGAACTCGAGCAGGCCTATCCCGAGGTGCGCACCATCTGGTTGAGCCGCAACTTCGGCCAGGACGCCGCGACGATCGCGGGCATGTCCGCGGCCGGCGGCGACTGGATCGTCACCATGGACGAGGACGGGCAGCACGATCCCCGCTTCATCGGCACCTTCCTCGATGCGGCGCTCACCGAGCGCGCCGAGCTGGTCTATTCGAAGCCGAGCAACACCCGCCCGCACGGGTTCCTGCGCAACATCACCTCGCGCGGCGCGAAGCTGGTGCTCGCGACGCTGTTCGCGTTCCCGGACTCCACCCGGTTCGAAAGCTACCGGCTGATCCGCGGCGCGATCGGACGGCAGCTGGCCGAGGTCGCGTCGAACGGCGTGTATCTCGATGTCGCGCTGACCTGGGTGGTCGGCACGGTCGCGCAGGCGCCGGTGGTGCTGCGCGCCGAGGGCCGCGAGGAATCCGGCTACAACTACCGCCGGCTGTTCTCGCTGTTCTGGAAGATGGTGCTGTGCAGCGGAACTCGCGGCCTGCGCCTGGTCAGTCTGCTCGGCGTGACGCTCGGCCTCGGCGGCGGCGTGATGGCGGGCATCATCGTCTACGAGGCGCTCACCACCGACAACTGGGCGCCCGAGGGCTGGGCCTCGATGATCGTGGTGCTGCTGCTGGTCTCCGGGGCGATCCTGTTCTCGCTCGGCCTCATCGCCGAATACCTCGGGGTGGCGTTGCATATCCTGGTCGGTAAACCGCTCTATCTGACCGTCGATTCACCGACGCCGCGCCCGGTAGCCGCGGCCGACTACCCGGACGATGCCCGGGAACTGACCACGACCACCGCGAACAAGGGGAACGACCGGGTTGAGCACTGACCGCATCATCTTCAGCCGCCCGTTCCGGGCTCGCCGCGAACTGGCCAACCTCGAGACGGTGCTCGGCTCCGACCAGAGCCACGGCGACGGGCCGTTCACCGCGACGGCGACCGAGAAGCTGAAGGTCATCACCGGGGCGCCGCACGCGCTGCTGACCACCTCGTGCACCTCCGCGCTGGAGATGGCCGGCCTGCTGCTGGAACTGGGTCACGACGACGAAGTGATCGTGCCGAGCTTCGCGTTCACCTCCACCGCGACCGCCATGGCGTTGCGCGGGGCCACCTGTGTGTTCGCCGATATCGACCTGGCCACCGGCAACCTGGACCCGGAGTCGGTCGCGGCCGCGATCACCGAGCGGACCAAGGCCGTGGTGGTCATCCACTACGGCGGCGTCGCGGCGGAGATGGATCAGCTGCTCGCCCTGGCCAATACGCACGGCTTCGCCATCGTCGAGGACAACGCGCACGGCCTCGGCGGCCGCTGGCAGGGCCGCCCGCTGGGCACCCTCGGCAGCCTGGGGACGCTCAGCTTCCACGACACCAAGAACGTGCACTGCGGCGAGGGCGGCGCGCTGCTGCTCACCGACGAGATCCTGATGGCGCGCGCGGAGATCATCCGGGAGAAGGGGACCGACCGGGCCCGTTTCCTGCGCGGCGCGGTGGACAAGTACTCCTGGCAGGACATCGGCTCCAGCTATCTGCCCAGCGAGTTGAACGCGGCGGTGCTCGACGCGCAGCTCGACGAGTTCGACACCATCCAGGCCGGCCGGCACCGCGTGTGGGACGCCTACGCCGCCGCGCTCCCGGAATGGGCCGCCCGCAACGACGTTCAGCTGATGACGGTGCCCGCCGACCGCGAACACACCGCCCACCTCTACTACCTGCGCACTCCCACCGAGGAGCGCCGCGACGACCTGATCGCGCACCTGCGCGCCCGCGGCATCGTCGCCCCGTTCCACTACGTCCCCTTGGATTCCAGCCCCGCCGGCCTCAAACTCGGCCGCACCCCTCGCCCCTGCGTGCGCAGCGCGAAGTTCTCGGGAACCGTTGTCCGCCTGCCCCTCTGGCCGGATCTGACCGACGAGCAGGTCGGTCGCGTCATCGAGGCAGTCACCGACTTCATCGTCTGACGGTTCGGCCTCGTACACCCGCACCGCCGCCGATCGGTGACGATCTACGACTCACCGCGTAGCCGCACGCCCTATGACAAACGCACGCGTGTCAGCGCGGCAAGTCGGCGTGCGGCAGATCAGAAACCGTGCGACGGTGGGAGTTAGCCTCTCGCGCGTCGAGCTTTCGCGGCCGCCGGTTGCAGGTTTCGCGGCCGTCGGCTGTCGGTTTCACGGAGGCGCTGAACTGCGGCGAATCTCAATCGAGACGGTTCGTTCAGGTCGGTAATGTCAGTCCGGTGACCGACGCTGACGACCTGATGCGGATGTATCTGGCCGATCCAGGCCAGCCTTTCCCCTCTGTCGAGCTCGCGGATCCGTCCGGACTGGTCGCTTTCGGCGGGGATCTGTCGCCGAAACGGCTGTTGGACGCCTATTCCGCGGGCATCTTTCCCTGGTACAACCCCGGCGAGATAATCCACTGGTATTGCCCGGACCCGCGCAGCATTCTGGTGCCGACCGATCTGCGGGTGAGCAAGTCCTATCGTCGATCTGTCACCAGTGCCGACTACGCGGTGACCATGGATCGTGCCTTCGCCGACGTGATGTCGAATTGTGCCGAACCGCGGGCCGAAGAGACCGGAACCTGGATCGGCTCCGACATGCAGGCGGCCTACCTCCGACTGCATCACCTCGGACATGCGCACTCGGTCGAGATATGGCGCGCCGGCGACCTGGTCGGCGGCCTCTACGGCGTCGCCCGCGGCCGCTCCTTCGCCGGCGAGTCCATGTTCTCCCGCGCCCGCGACACCTCCAAAATCGCGCTGTATTGGCTCTGCGCCCAACTGACCGCCTGGGATTTCGCCCTCATCGACTGCCAGGTCAGCTCCACCCACCTCACCTCCCTCGGTGCCATCGACCTCTCCCGAGCGGACTACCTGCACCTGCACACCCAGGCCGCCGCCCGCCCCGGCCGCTCCGCCCCATGGCACTTCGAAATCCCAGTCCCCAACTCCCCCAAACACTTACCGGCGTGAACGATCCACGGAAGGGTGATCGGTTCGGGCGGCGCGTATGGGTTTGATCGGATATCGCCTGCGACTACGAACGACTTGAGCCATATCCGCGAGATCAGAGTGCCGGACCAGCCACCCGTGTCGGCCCGAACGTGGTGCGGTCGAACGACAGCCGGGAATCCGTCAGTCCCGTTTGCTGTAGTGGAGCAGGAGGCACTGCCCGGATAGATCGTTCCCGCGCAGCTCGAATTGCTGGAGCGTGCCGTTGTCGGCGAACAATCGCCGCCCCCGACCGGCAAGATTGGGCGCTACGACCAGGCGCAGCTCGTCGACGAGATGAGCGGCGAGCAGGGATCGGGCGAGATCCAGACTGCCGTGTACGCCGATATCGCCGCCGTTTTCTCGTTTCAGTTCGGCCACAACGGATTCGGCGGGTTCGGTGACGCGGGTGGTCGCCGTCCATTCCCGGGCGAGTGGTTCGCCGGCGAAGACGAGTTTCGGCGTGTGGTTGATGAAGTCGGCGAACGGTTGCATCGTCGACTCCGGCCAGTGGACCGACCATGCGTCGAAGGTGCGCCGGCCGAGCAGGACAGTGTCCTGGCCGGCGATGATGCGGCCGAGGTTGTCGATGAGCCGTTCGTCGGCGCCGCCCATCCAGTCACTTCGCCCGGGGTCATCGGCGAACCCGTCGAGGGACATCAGCTCGTAGAGAACGACTTTGCGCATCGCAGTGCCTTTCGGTTCGGTTCTGTCCCTCCGATCGTGCTGAGCGGGAACGGCAGAGGGAATGGCCGGATCGGCATAAGCGACTACCCGCAATGGCATAACCCGCGCGCTATCGATGCGCAAGACTGTTCGGTATGGACAGCGCGCGGCCCGGCAACCGGACCGATGCGGCGGTATTGAAGATGACGGCGGCGCCCGACGCGATCGAATTGCGTCACCTGCGGGCGTTCGTCGCGGTGGCCGACGAGCTGAACTTCAGTCGCGCAGCGGACCGGCTCTACATCACCCAGCCGGCATTGAGCCGGCAGATCCGCAGCCTGGAACGCCTGATCGGCTGTGATCTGCTGCGGCGCTCGACCCATCGCGTCGAGCTCACCGTCGCGGGCAGCGCCTTCCTCGCGCGCGCACGGCGGGTGCTCGGCGAACTCGACGACGCGGTCGCCATGACCCGCTCGGTCGGCGGCGAGCACGCCGAGCGGCTGACTCGGCTGTGGGAACTGTTCGTCGATCTCAATCGAACCGGCGCCGACCTGGCCGAGATCCGCGCCGCCGTCGAGCAGCTGCACGCGCAGTTCGCGCCGCCGACCGACGTACAACTACGGGCGGTCAATGCCGGCGGCGTCCCGTCGTTGCTGTCCGTGCCCGCCGGAGCGGATCCGGCGAGCGCACCCGTGCTGTTCCTGCACGGCGGCGGTCACGTCGCCGGATCCTCGTTCGGGTATCGGCATCTCGCCGGCGCGCTGGCGGCCGTGGCTCGACGTCGCGTCCTCGTCCCCGAATACCGTCTCGCGCCCGAGCACCCGTTTCCCGCGGCGCTGGAAGATGCGTTGCGCGCCTATCTGTCCGTCCTGGACGCCGGAGCCGCGCCGGAAACGGTCAGCGTCGCCGGCGATTCGTCCGGTGCGGGCCTGGCGTTGTCGATGACACTCGCCCTGCGCGAACGCCGGCTGCCGATGCCGGGCCGAATGTTGTTGATGTGCCCATGGATCGACCTCACCGGCGCGGCCCAGACCCGGGCCGAGGACGCTCCCCTGGTCTTCACGCCCCATGACGCCGCTCGATTCGCCGACCTCTATCTGGCCGGACACCCCGCCGACGACCCGCTGCTCACGCCCCTGCGGACCGACCTGTCCGGCCTACCCCCGATCCTCGTCCAGGCCGCCACCGGCGACAGCGTCCTCCCCGAGGCCCGGCTCCTGGTCGACCACGCCCGCGCCGCCGGTGTCACCGCGAACCTCGACCTCTACCGATCCCCGACGCACACCTTCCACCTCTTCTGGAGCTTCCTCCCCGAAGCCGCCGAAGCCCTCGAACGCGGCGGCCGGTTCCTCGCGGCCGCTCCGGAAGCGAAAGCCGCGGCCCCCTCGGCGTGACCGTTCGGGGAAACACGGCAATCGGCCGGCAAAGGGATCCGCCGAACCGGTGGACCACCGCGAACGGCGATCACTGCTTGATCGTCCACAGCCCGAAGGGCCGAGACCACAGCCGCACACCTTCTGACAAACGCACGCGCGTCAGGGCGGCAAGGCGGTGTGCGAGAGGTCA
>NZ_VXLC01000053.1 GCF_008704205.1 Nocardia colli
CGTCAGGGCGGCAAGGCGGTGTGCGAGAGGTCAGATGGTGTGCGGAGGTCAGATGGTGGCGTCCAGCACGTAGAGCTTTTCGCGGCCGCCGGCGATCAGTTCCTGGCGGACCACCTGCGACTCGTAGGGGCGGAAGAAGTCGTCGAGGGTGGGTTCGGTGAAGCGGTGGGCTTGGACGCCGTCGCCTGCGTTGGTGAAGCGCTGGCCGACGGCGGCGAGGACGCGGTTGTCGCTGCTGGCCATGTTGCGGACCGGTTCGGCGATGATCACCTGTTTGCGGGCGGCGGTGAGCATGCGGTCGAGCACGGGGGTGGCTTCGGGGAGGAAGTGGTAGAGGCTGGCTTGCATGAGGACGTAGTCGGCTTCGGGCAGCGGCTCGGCGGAGGTCAGATTCCAGACCTTGCCTTGCCCGCCCGCCTTGGTCAGCTTGCCGACGAATCGGTCGTTGCGATCGAGGCCGGTGTAGTCGACCGATTTCTGCCGCAGGTAGCGGGTGTACAGCGTGGCGGGTCCGCAGCACAGGTCGACCACGCTGGCGCCGTCCGGCACGAGTGCCGCGACCGCTCGGTAGCGAGCCGTGTAGTACCGCCCGTAGAGCGCGCGGATCAACAACTCGTAGAGGGTGGCGTTGCGATAGATGAGGCTCGTACTCACACCAAGTACTCCTGACAAATCGGGCAGCAACGTCAGCGTCGGATGGTACGGCGCAGGGTACCCGCGTGCACGACCGGGTCGAGCGGCCGAACCGGTGAATCCGGCCGCTCGACAACTCGATTCACTGCGTCAGCTGTCGCCGAGGATCCGCGCCGCGTCGTCCTCGGTGAGGATCTCGTACGCGTCGGAGGTCCGGTTGAACCACCAGGTGTCGGGGCTCGGCACGGGACGTCCCGCCGCCTGCACCGCCCGCGTGGACGGCCGATACGACGAGCTGCGCGGGATCTCGTCCACCACGTAGACCAGATCGGGTCGCTTGCTCGGCTCGAGCGCACGCAGCGCCTCGGTCACGTCCTTCGGCTCCAGCCGGAAACCCTTGCGCACGCTGACCGCAGCCACCGCTATGCAGTGTTTACCCACCCCGCCGGCTCCGCCGTCTGCCGTCCCCAGGCGCTTACCCACCCCGCCGGCTCCGCCGTCTGCCGTCCCCAGGCGCTTACCCACCCCGCCGGCTCCGCCGTCTGCCGTCCCCAGGCGCTTACCCACCCCGCCGGCTCCGCCGTCTGCCGTCCCCGGGCGCTTGCCGACCTCGAGACCGTAGGCAACTTCCATGTCGATCGCGGTGATGTCGTTGAGCACATCGACGATCGGCTGCCCGTAAACCGGCCCACGCGGCGTATGGATCACCGTGTCCTTGCGATCGACCAGCCAGTAATCACCCTCGCTGTCGCGGCGGAACAGATTCTCCGTCGGCATCCACGAATCACCCGGCGCGAACACCCCGCGCAACCCGCCCGCGGAGATATCCACCCCGTCGGAGGCCTTACCGATCAGCAATCCGACCTCGTTGTCCGCGCAACGCCGCGCATACCCCGAACCGTCGACCAGGATCTCCTCGGCGATCGGGTCGTAGGCGACCAGTTCGACCCGGGCGGTACCCGGCACCGGCCGCCCTTTGCAACCGCGCTTCACGCCCTTCACATTGGCCAGCACCACGTCGCCCTCGATGGACGCGTAGAACTCCAGCACCCGAGCCGGATCGAACTGCTCGGTGGTCCGCCGCCACAACCCGGCGGGCATCCCCGAGCCGATGAACAACCGGATCGGATGCCGATGCCCGGCCGGGAACACCTCGGCGTCGAGGATGTCGCGCAGCATCGTCCAGGTGTAGGTGACCACGGTGACGCCGTAGCGGTGCACCTCCTCGGCGAACTGTGCCGGATCCAGCGAACGGGCCAGCGCGATCCGGCTGCCGCCCGCGATCGCCCCGCCGAGGCTGACCAGTAGTCCGGACGAATGATGCAGCGGCGCAAGGCAATACACCGTGTCCCTGCGGTTCAGATCGGCGGTGGTCGCGGTGCCGAACGCGGACAGCGCCCAGCGGTGGTTGCTGATGAACTTGGTCTCCAGCCGATCACCGGTGCCGGTGACGAGCACGAACGCCAGCTCACGCGCCAACCCGGGATCGGGCCGATACCAACCGGGCAGCTTGACGTGCGCCGGATCGATCTGCTCGAGGTCGATCACCTTGTCGCTCAACGGAATACCGAGCTGACGCGAATCGCCGCCGCCGAGCACCAGCACCCGCGCACCGGTCGAGGCCGCTTGCCGCAGGTTCTCCGGATCCGCGACAACCGTGTCCACGCCGGTGATTTCGAGCGCGCGAGCGAGTTCGCTGCCCGGGGCGAGCAGCACCGCCACCGCACCGAGCCGGGACAGCGCGGCCACCGTCGCCAGCGCACTCGGCCGGGTCTCCATGATCACGCCGACCCGCATCGCCGGCCGGATCCCGACCGAGATGAGCCCGCGCACCACGTTGTCGATGCGAACGTTCACCGCCGCATTGGTGTGCACCCGATCCTCGAACAGGAACAGATCCTTCAACGGCGCCCGCCGGCCCTGCTCGGCGATCAACCGCCCGAGCGAGATCCGCGTATGCGGCTGAATCATCCCGAGCCTGGTCAGCCGCGGCAGCGCCCGCGCCGCCTCACCGGCCAGCTCGACCGAACCGCGAACCGTATTGCTCGCGATACCTTCCAGCGCCTTGCCGACGCCCGCGCCGGCCTCGGCCAGCGTCGCGGCGGTGTGCACCACGCGGGTCGCCGCCGAACGCGGCCGGTTGCTGTCCACGTGCTCGGCCATCCGGTGGATCTCCGGCGGCAGCACCTTGTCCCGCTCGAGCCAGTCGATCCACTGCCGCACCAGCGGCCAGGTGTGGTTGGTCGCCGTGCTGCCCGCCACCAGGCCGAAGTGCCCGGCGACCAGGTTGGCCTCGTACACCTCCGCGTTCGGCGCGGCCCGCACGATGCCGCGCACCGCGGCGGGCTGGCCGATGTCGTCGACCTCGCCGACGAACGCCAGGATCGGGCACTTCAACTCGGCGAGCGAGACCGGCTGATCGCGAATCACGAACCCGCCCAGCATCAACCGGTTGTGCGCGACGAACTGCTTGAGCAGATCGGCGGCGGCCGGCCCGGCGTAACCGACCCAGCCGTCGTTGTTCAGGAACCGGCGCTGACGCTCCTTGGGCAGCAACGCCTCCCGGTCGTGCAGCTGGCGCAGGAAGTCGATCCTGGCCTTGGCCGTCTTCATCGGGTCGAGCATCTGGAAGCCGATGCGCACCATGGAATCGGTGATCGGCAATCGGGTGACCACATGGTCGGCCAGGAAGTCTGCGACATCGGACACCATCCCGTAGGGCAGCCCGAACGGCATGCCCGCGACCACGTCGACCGGGCTGCCGAAGGTGACGATGCTCTGCACGCCCTTGCCGTACCGGTAGGCGGCGACCTGGTAGGCGAACATGCCGCCCTGGGAGTAGCCCATCAGGTGCACGGCGCTGCCGGTCGCCTCGGTCACCGCGTCGATCGCGCTGCTGACCGCGAGCACGTGGTCGGCGAGGTCCCGCTCCCAGCCGCCCTCCTCGCTGGCCGGTGAGCCGAAATCGACCACCCAGCAGTCGATTCCGCCGCGCTGCAAGATGCCGACGGCGCCGTCCTCGACGTTCACGTCCCAGATGTCGGCGTTCACCATCAGCGGCGGCACCAGCAGCGCGACCGGGCGCCCCGGCGTGGTGTCGTCGGGGAAGTAATGCCGCAGCCGGTACATCCGCCGCCGCTCGACCACCTCGAACGGGGACGACTCGACATCGTGGGTCAACCCGCCGAAGCGGATGACCTCGAGGCCGTTCTGCGCGGTCGCCATCAACCGCTGCACCGATCCGACCAAATCCTTCGCACTGAACTTCAAGATCGCTCCTGGCCCTACCCTAGAACGTAACCCTCATCCGCCTCCGCGTACTCCACCGGAGGGATACCCTTCGGTCCCCAAGAAGTACGCGGCGATGTTTCAGATGAGCTTCCCACATCGTGTGTCCATTATGTGTCCGCTGTGACCCGATCCATGCATGTAATGCAGGGTCAGTGGCCGATTATCGGCAGATTCACAGCGACGCCCGCCGCGCACGGTAGCTACCGGTCCGCGATCTGTCCGCGGTTCCATCGATTGCCGCCGAGAAGTTATGTCCCGGCGATTCGATCGGCAGCGTGTCGTAACCATCCGCGACGGCATCCGCCGTTTCGCTGCGTGCGGCCGGCCGGCCGACTTAAGATCGATGCCGTCTGGAACGCACTGTCGCGTAAGCCATTTCGCTCGAGTGACTGGTTTCGCGGGCCGCATCGCCCGCTTGTTTTGCTGTGCAGAATAACCGTCGCCGCATTACGGGGTGACCCTCTCGAGGTGAGGACAACGCATGACTATCGAAATGCCGGTCCAAACGGAAAACAACCACCGCAAGAGCCTCAGCACCTCGGCCGCGGCCAAGCTGGCGCACACCACCAAATCCGAACCCCAGATGCAGGGCATCAGCTCCCGCTGGCTCACCCGCATGTTGCCCTGGACCCAGGTCAAAGGCGGTGTCTACCGGGTGAACCGGCGGCTCACCCACACCGTCGGCAATGGCGAGGTCGAATTCGACGTGGACGGCCCGCAGGCCCGCGTCATTCCGGCGGAATTGCGTGAGCTGCCAGCCCTGCGCGATTTCGACGACGAGGAGGTACTGCACGCCCTCGCGCAGCGTTTCCAGCAGCATGATCTGGCGCCCGGCAGCATCGTCGCCGAATTCGGCAATCCGATGCATCAGGTCGTGCTGGTGGTGCACGGCAAACTGACCAAGAACGGTACCGGCGAATACAACGAACGCACCATGCTCGGCATTCTGGCGGGCGGTAATTACTTCGGCGATCAAATCTTCACCGACCCGCACGCGGTCTGGCCGGTCACCGTCAAAACCGTCACCCGGACAACCCTTCTGGTACTCCCCCGCCAGGCCCTGCACGACCTGCTCGGCAACGCGCCGCGGCTACGCGAGCAACTGTCCAGAATGGCGGAGGCGCCGGCCCACCCGCAGAACGCCAAAGGTGAGGCCGCGATCGAGATCACCTCCGGCCACGCCGGGGAGCCGCTGCTCACCGGAACGTTCGTCGACTACGACGCCGCACCCCGGGAATACGAGCTCAGCCTCGCGCAGAGCGTGCTGCGGGTGCACACCCGCGTCGCCGATCTGTTCAACGATCCGATGGATCAGGTCCAGCAGCAGCTGCGCCTGACCGTCGAGGCGCTCTACGAACGCCGCGAGTACGACCTGGTCAACAATCCCGACTTCGGGCTGCTGCACAACTGCGACCTCAAGCAGCGCATCTCCACCGAGTCCGGCCCGCCGACCCCCGATGACATGGACGAGCTGCTGAGCATGCGCCGCAGCACGAAACTCTTTCTGGCCCACCCGAAAGCGATCGCCGCGTTCGGCCGCGAATGCAGCAAGCGCGGCCTGTACCCGGACCCCGTCGACGTCGACGGACACCGGGTCCCCGCCTGGCGCGGCGTGCCGATCTTCTCCTGCGGCAAGCTCGGCGTCAGCCCGACCCAGACCACCACGATCCTCGCCCTGCGCACCGGCGAGCAGGATCAGGGCGTCGTCGGCCTGCACCAGACCGGCATCCCCGACGAATACGAGCCGAGCCTCAACGTCCGCTTCAAGGGCATTGACGACCAATCGATCATCTCCTACCTGGTCAGCTGCTACTACTCGGCCGCCGTCCTGGTACCGGACGCACTAGGCGCACTCGACAACGTCCTCGTCGCCCGCCGAACCGACTGACGGAGTAATGACCCATGTCGATGCTCTCCCGCACCCTCGCCCTGCCCGCCACCCACGAGGTAGCCACCGCCGTCGCCGCCCTCCTCTCCGACCTAGGCGGCAGTGCCCCACTGCTATTGGCGCACAACGACTCCCCGGCTCCGGAAGTAGCCGGCTCGCCTGCTCCGGAGGTCTCCGGCTCATCCACACCGGACATTCCCAGCCCGTCGCAGTCGGACTCGCCTGGGCGGTCGATCCCAGATGCCCACGGCTCACCCACAACGAATGCCCCCGGCTTGTCCTCCTCGGGCTCACCCGGGTCTTCTACTCCGGACACCCCCGGCTCGCCAACCTCGAACGCGTCCGATCAGCTCCGCATACTCGGCCCGCGCGGACTCGGAACCGCGACGCTACTGATCAACCCGCCGGTCGACCCACCGGGATCTGTTGTTCCGCAGTACATCTCGTCCACAGCATCGACGCCGCCGCAGATAACGACCGCCACCACCTCGATCCCCACTGCCGAGCAACCAGCCGCACCGACCAGTTCAACCGCGGCAAAACCGACCGACCTGATCAGACCCGTTGTCCCGCCGACCAACTCAGCCGCGGCAGAACCTTCGATCTCTACCGGAACTGTTGCCCCGCCGCATATCTCGTCGACAGCGTCGGCAGCACCACGTGTGCAGTCCGCCAGCGGTGTGTTGCCGGCCGTCGTTACGCCTCCGCCGACTGGCTCCGCCGCGCCGGAATCGTCCGTCCCGACCGGCGCAACCGGATTTGGTACGGCATCGACGCGCCACGGCGGCACCGCTTCCGCAGCTCCCATCGGTGTCGGGCACGCGGCACCATCGACCAGCTCGAACGGTCTGGCCACCGCTCAATCCACCGATCAACCATCCGGAGGCCGAATCCCCACCGGCCCAACTGGATTGGGTACCGCATCGACGCGGCGCAGCGCCGAGGGGGCCGCGATCCCGCCGCTCTATTGTCCACCACCGATGCGCGATGACCCGCTGCTGGCGGCCGATGTCAACGAGCGAATCGTCGCGTGGGCGGGCTCGATCGGCTTGTACGAGGGCAAGTTGGATGAGCTGCGCGACGCGGGGTTCGGGCGGTTGATCATGCTTGCCCATCCCGATTGTGACGACCCGGATCGGCTGCTTGCCGCGGCGAAGTGTGCGGTGGCCGAGTGGGCGGTGGATGACTACTACTGTGATGCCGGAGCCAGCGACGTCGCGCCCGATGGCACGCCGTCGAGCGCTGAGGCGGAATTGGGACCGCGGCTCGAACTTGCTGCTGCGGCAATCGATCCCGTTCATCTGCCTGCCCGCTATGCCGCCCGGATCGAGCAGGCGTTGCAGGCGGATCCGATCGTGCGGGCTTTCCGGAGCGGCTTCGCGCACCTGGCAGAGTTCTCCACGCCGGCGCAATTGGCCCGGCTGCGCACGGAGATCGCGGGGTGGTTCATCGCGCTCGGCGCCGAGGCGGGCTGGCGGCAGTCCGGGCGGACACCGCAGGCCTGGGAGTACCTCACGAACCGGCAGCCGCACAGCTTCCTGCCGTGCATGGCGCCGATCGATATGGTCGGCGGCTACGAGCTCCAGGCCGCGGAATACACCGATCCGCGGGTGCGCCGGGTGATCACCACTGCCGCGCTGGCCAGCCAGCTGGTGAACGACCTCTACTCGATGGCTCGCGAAGATCGTTCGGACGGAAGGGAATTCAACCTGCCGACGGTCCTGGTCGCCGAGGAGGGCTGCACCCGGCGCGAGGCGGTGCTGCGCACGGCCGAGTTGCACGACGAGCTCATGCACCGCGTCGAACTCGAGGCGGCCCCGTTGGCCGCCGTCGGCTCCGCCGAACTACGCCGGTTCCTCACCGGCGTGTGGGCATGGCTCGGCGGCAGCCGCGCCTGGCACGCGGAGAGCAAACGGTACTCCGACAAGTAGACCGCCGAAGCCGTACCACCTCGACGGCGGTGACCTCCGTCGATGAAATATCCAGTGCTGCAACGAGAGAGGGCGAATTCGCATGACCATTCTCAATCCGGACACCGATGCCGTGCTTCAGACCAGCTACCAGAAGTCCGTTGCCGCGTACTGGAACAACAACCCGAACGACGACCGGGTCAACACGAAACTCGGTGAGGTGGACGGGCTTTACCACCACCACTACGGCATCGGCGCCCCCGACCTCTCGGTGCTGACCGGCCCGGAGGACACCCGGCAGGAACGAATCATCAAGGAACTGCACCGATTGGAGACCGCGCAGGCCCAGCTGCTGCTGGATCATCTCGGCCCCGTCCACCCGGAGCAGCGCCTGATGGACGGCGGATCCGGCCGGGGCGGCACGAGTTTCATGGCCAACCAGCGCTTCGGCTGCCAGGTCGACGGCGTCACCATCTCCGAGTACCAGGTCCGCTTCGCCAACGAGCAGGCCGCCGAGCGCGGGGTGGACGACAAGGTGCAGTTCCACTTCCGGAACATGCTGGAGACCGGTTTCGAGCCGTGGTCGATGCGCGGCATCTGGACCAACGAGACGACGATGTACGTCGATCTGTTCGACCTGTTCCACGAGTTCTCCCGGCTGCTCGAGCCGGGCGGCCGCTACGTGTGCATCACCGGCTGCTCCAACGACGTGACCGGCGGGCGCTCGTCCTCGGTCAGCTGGATCGACGCGCACTACGGCTGCATGATCCATCCGCGCAGCGAATACTTCCGCGCGATGGCGGAGAACAACCTGGTCCCGGTCGACGTGACCGACCTCACCGCGGCCACCATCCCGTACTGGGACCTGCGCACGAAATCCGAGCTCGCGACGGGTGTCGAGCAGCCGTTCCTGACCGCCTACCGGGAGGGCAGCTTCCAATACCTGCTGATCGCCGCCGATAAGGTGGGGAGGTGACCGACAGCGCTACCCCGGCATACACCGATCGCGAGGCCCTGCCCGTCGAGCTCGTGGACGACGCGGGGCACGCGATCGGCACCTGCCCGGTGTCGCAGGCGCATCAGGCGCCCGGACAGCTGCACCGCGCGTTCTCGGTGCTGCTGTTCGACGACGCCGGGCGGGTGTTGCTGCAGCAGCGGGCCGCGGTGAAGACCCGTTTCCCGTCGCGGTGGGCCAACACATGCTGCGGCCATCCCGCGCCGGGCGAGCCCGTCGCGGCGGCCGCGGCGGTCCGCCTCGCCGAGGAGATGGGTCTGGCCACCCCCTTCACCGAGGTGGGCGTGTATCGCTATCGCGCCAAGGACCCGTCGACCGGCCGGGTCGAGGTCGAATGGGACCACGTGCTGGTCGGCCGGCTCGCAGTCGGTGCGCCGCGGCCGAATCCGGACGAGGTAGCCGACTACGTCTGGATCGAGCCGGGTGCGCTCCGCGAGGCGATGGCGTCCGAGCCGGATGCCTACACGCCGTGGCTGGCCGGTGTGCTCGAGCTGGCCGAGCGGGCGCTCACTGAAACGTGGCAGCGCTGAGCCGACCGACGCCGGTGCGCACGCCCGGTCCGAGGCAACCGCCGACCATGGCCGGCGTCATCATCTCGTAGTCGGCGGTGATCCGGACCCGGCTGCCCTGACCGAGCCCGTCGACCACGTCCAGGGTGCCGGTGGTCGGCTGCTGCATGGTGACCGGCCACGGTCCCCACAGCCTGCTCGTCTCGCCGTTCGACCAGAGCACGTCCACGGTGATCGGGCCGTCCGCCGGGCGCATACAGTCCGAGGTCGCTACGTGCGTACCGGTGAAGGTGCCGCCGGTGATGCCTTCTGGTCCGCCGGAACAGTCGCGCAGCGTGCCGACCGAGGTGAAGGTGAGCGCGTGCGGGGTCATGTCGATCGCGCCGTCCACGGCCGTCCAGCGGAAGTCGCCGTTCGCGCAGGTGCCCGCGGGCGGCAACGCGGACGCGACGGGGATATCGAACGGAACTAGCAATGCCGCGGCAACGGCGGTCGTGGCGGCGATCTTCCCGAGCATCAACACTCCGGCACCTCTTCTCGCGGGCGGTGGACCTGCAGAAACGGGTGGAGCACGAGCAGGGGAAGAATCCCATACCGTCCATGCTGTTTTTGCTCCGACACACACGGGATCGAGTCGCGAACTATCCGGCAATCGCATCGATAGATGCGCATATCTACGTAAAGCAATGCCTGAAACCCTGAGAGAAATCATAGGAACGACACAGGCTATGACCAGGTCCGCCCGGCATTGTGAGGTGCGTAGGAGTTGTCGGCGAAGTGAGGTGCGCGATGGTCGAAATCGAGGTCACGGGGACGACTGTGACGATCCAGGTGGTCGGTGGGCATCAGGTCCTGGCCCTGCGCGAGCACATCACCTTCGATCTATCCGACATCACCCAGGTGGTCCGGGCGGAAGTGGACCTGCGCCCGCCGTGGGTGCGCGCACCGGGCACCTTCTTCCCCGGCGTCATCGCCGCCGGCACCTTCCGCGGCAAGGGCCGTAAAGAGTTCTGGGACACCAGGTTCGACGGCCGCGCCGTCCGCATCGAACTCGACGGCGGCCCGTTCACCCGCCTCGTCGTAGACGTCGACGACCCGGACATGACCCTGCACGCCCTGCGCACCGCCGTCGCCGCCTAACCCGCACGCCTTCTGATTTCCCGCACCGAAATTTGCATGCGATTTTCGGTGCGGGAAATCAGGAATGGTGCGGGAACGTGCCGAAACTGCGCAGCAGGCCGGTGTAGGGCTTGGGGGGTGGGGTGGCGAACTCTCCCCTGCCGGACTTGCGCAGGCCAAGCGTGACCAGTGACTGGACGGTCAGGGTCGCGGCGGCCACGCCATCGATCACCGGGACACCAATCTCGTCGCGGATGTGCGCACACAGGTCCGCCATTCCCGCGCAGCCCAGCACAATTGCATCGGAGCCGTCGGCGTCCACCGCCTCGCGGCAGGCTTCGGTGACGATCTTGCGGGCATCCGGATCCGAGTCCAAGGCCAGAACCGGCAGTTCACAGGCGTGGATGCCGAGGCAGAACCGTTGTCGCCCATAACGTTCCACCAGATCGGCGGCCCGTCCGATGGTCCGGCTCAAGGTCGTGACGACACTGAACCCGCGACCCAGATGGCTGGCCGTCTCCATCGCCGCCTCGGCGATCCCGATTACCGGTCCCCCGGCCACTTCGCGCGCGGCATCCAGTCCCGGATCGCCGAAGCAGGCGATCACGTACCCGTCGACGCCCTCTTCCTCCCCGCGCCGGATAGCGGCGAGAATGCCTGGGACGCTGAGGGCTTCGTCGTAGTGACTCTCGATCGACGCGGGCCCCATCTCGGCGGTCACCGCGTCGAGCAGTGTGCCGGGACCGGCGACGGCCCTGGCACACTCCTCGATCGTGTCGGTCATCGCCCGGGTCGTGTTCGGGTTGACCACACGGATACGCATCAGGCAGGTACTCCCTTCACCGCCAACCTCGTTCGGGTGGCCAGCACGTAGTAGACGGCGAAGCCGAGGCCGCAGCCGATGAACCAGCTGTACTGCGCCGCGGTGTACATGCCGGTGATGTCCTTGGCCAGCACCGGAATCACCGCGACCACGGCGCCGATCGCGGTGGCGAGGACCGCCGCCGGGTTGTATCCCTTGCTATACCAATAGCTTCCGGTCTTCGACATGGTGAACAGGTCGTCCACCACCACGTGTTGCTTGCGCACCAGGTAGTAGTCGGCGATGAGCACGCCGAACAGCGGACCGATGAACGCGCCCAGCACCTCCAGCGTGTAGTGGATGACCTCGGGATTGTTGTAGAGGTTCCACGGGGTGATCAGCACCGAACCGACCGCCGCGATCATGCCGCCCGCCCGCCAGCTGATCCGCTGCGGGTTCACGTGGGAGAAGTCGAACGCCGGCGAGATGAAGTTCGCCACGATGTTGATGCCGACGGTGGCGACGGTGAAGGTCAACGCGCCCAGCACGATCGCGAACGTGCTGTCGATGCGCGCGACGGTGGCGACCGGGTCGGTGATCAGCTCGCCGTAGACCGGGACGGTCAGCGAGGCGGTGATCACCACCAGCAGCGAGAACAGCAGGAAGTTGACCGGCAGGCCGAGCAGGTTGCCGCGCCGCACGGCGGCGAAAGTCTTTCCGTAGCGGGAGAAGTCGCCGAAGTTCAGCATCGGCCCGGAGAAGTAGGACACCACCAGTGCGATGGCGCCGAGCATCACCGGCAGCGAGTCCCAGCCGGTGTATTTCACATCGCCGAGGTTGAGATCGATGGCGCTCCAACCGGCTTTCGCGATCAGGTACCCGCAGAGCAGGAACATCACCACGTAGACCGCGGGCCCGCAGAAGTCGATGAACTTGCGGATGGATTCCATGCCGCGCCAGAACACGCACGCCTGCACCACCCACAGCGCCAGGTAACTCCCCCAGCCGAGCATCGAAAGACCGAGGAAACCATAGTCATCGACGACCGCGTACGGCGCCAAACCCGGAAACAGCTTCACCAGAACGACATCCAGCGCCGCCGAGGCCAGGAAGGTCTGAATTCCGTACCAGGCCACCGCGATCAAGCCACGAATGATGGCCGGAATATTGGCGCCGATCACCCCGAAGGCGCTGCGGCACATGACCGGATACGGCACGCCGGTCACCTGGCTCGGTTTCGCCACCAGATTGCAGAAGAAATAGACGATGGTGATGCCGATCAGCAGGGCCGCCAGCACCTGCCAGCTGGCCAGGCCGAGCGCGAACAGGCTGCCCGCGGTGACGTAGCCGCCGACGCTGTGCACGTCCGACATCCAGAAGGCGAAGATGTTGTACGAACCCCAGGTCTGCTTGCGCAGCGGTGCGAGGTCGGCATTGGTCAGCCGTGGATCGTAATTCGACGGCGCGGTGTCGGGAATGGCGACGGGTGGCGGTGCTACGACGCTCGGTGCCGCGATGGTTTCGGTCATTGTTTTTCCCATCCGGGAGGTGAAACTGTGATCGAACCGACGGTAGGGATTCGCCATTGCCCGCCCGTTGCGCCGTTATTGCCCGGCTATTGCGCGGCAGATATATCTTCCGGCGCGAGCAGCCCGGTATCCGTGGGCAGCGTCGCGATGACCGTCTCCAGCCTGCGGTGATGGCGTTCGGCGATGAGCAGCAGGCGATCGACGTCGCGGGCCAGGAACGCGTCCATCATCAGCGCGTGATCGGTGTGCAGCCGCACCCGATCGCCCCGGCTGATGTGCACCATCGACTGCACCGGCTCGGTCACGTTCCACGCCGATTCCAGCATGTGCAGCAGCCGGAACATGCGCGACGGCTTGGTCAGCGCGACGTGGAAGTTGCGCGATTGCCGGTGGTAGGCGGCCGGATCGTCGTCCCGGATCGCCTGCTCGAGCAGCGCGTTCACCTCGATCAGCTCGGCCCGGTCGGCGGCGCTCGCGTTCAGCGCGGCCGCGGCCAGCGACGCGTTCTCCAGGGTCTCCCGCACGATGTACATCTCACGCAGTTCGGCGGCGGTCAGCTGGGCCACCGCGTAACCGCCGTGCGGTTCGTGGGTGACCAGCCCCTCCCCGATCAGCGTTTTCAGCGCCTCCCGGACCGGGATGTGACTCACCCCGAACAGCTCGGCCACCTCGCGCAGCGGGATGACGGTGCACGGCGGCACGGCGCCGTCCAGGATCACCCGGCGCAATTCGCCGAGGATCACTTGCGGTCGGCCGGGTGCGTCGACAACCAACCTCGCGAGCAGCGCCGAACGTCGTCTCGGGGGCATGCGAAACACGCTAGGCCAGGCGTGTTGCGGTTTCGGTCAGCTGTGTGACGCTCAGGAAACGTATTCGGGCAGAACCAACCGGTCGCGCGGGAGGGCCTTTGCGGCGATCCGGCCCGTCCGTGTAATTCTGGATCGGACACGTACTACAGAAAGCTTTTGATGACGGTTTCGGCAGCACAGTTCGTAGATCGCCGGTTCGCGCCCCTGGTCGCCGAGTTCGACCGGCTCTTCCGGCGACCCGGCGACGGCGGTGGGGCGCTCGCGGTCTACCTGCACGGCGAGCCGGTGGTGGACGTCTGGGCCGGGTACGCGCGGCCAGAGGTGCCGTGGGCGCACGACACCGTGGCCATGGCGTATTCGACCGGCAAGGGCGTCGCCAGCACGCTGCTGCACCGGCTGGCCGAGCGCGGTCAGGTCGCCTACGACGAGCCCGTCGCGACGTACTGGCCGGCCTTCGCCGCCGCCGGCAAGGAACGCATCACCGTGCGCGAATTGCTCAGTCACCGAGCGGGTTTGCACCGGCTGCGCGGTCTGCTGCCCGGCCCGTACGACCGGTTCTTCGACGACGCCGCGGTGACGGCGGCGCTGGCCGCCGCCGAGCCGGATCCGCGCCGCCTGGTCACCAGCGGGTATCACGGAATCACCTTCGGGCACTTGGTCGCCGAGCTGGTTCGGCAGATCACCGGCACCGAGTTCACCGAGGTGCTGCGCACCGAGATCGCCGAACCGCTTGCCGCCGAAGAACTCTGGTTCCGGGTGCCGGAGAACCAGCGCGACCGCATCGCGACCAACTTCCCCCGGCTGACCGTCGCCGGAATGAGCTGGGAGAACAGCTCACGCCTATTCGGCAGGACCAGGTTCTCCGCCGCCATGGACACCACCCCGAAGGGCTTCGCCGACCTGGTTTCCGATCCGCGCCTGCATGATTCGGTGATGCCGGGCCTCAACGGCGTCTTCTCCGCCCGCGCGCTGGCCCGCGTCTACGGCGCGCTCGCCAACGGCGGCGAACTCGACGGCTACCAGCTGCTCCGCCCGGAAACCCTCGAGCTGATCACCCAGCGCCAGATCTTCACCCCGGATTACGTTCTCGCCCTGCGCGTTCCCTGGGCCCTCGGCTACCACGCGGTCCCGATGAAACCGTCCAAGGCCGATCCGATCTCCGCCTTCGGCCATTTCGGTCTCGGCGGTTCCGGCGCCTTCGCCGACCCCGCCACCGGCATGTCCCTCGGCTTCGTCACCAACCGCCTCGGCGGCCGCCTCACTCCCCTCGGCGATGCCCGCCTGGCCCGCCTCGGCACCCTCGCCCACAATCTCGCGAAAGCCGCCCGACCCGCTTGACCGAAGGCCGCCTTCAGTCTCCGGTCCAGAATCGTCGGACGTTTCGGGCCGGGAGTGGCAGCATGTGCGGCATGGAGTTGGTCGGGATGGAACGAATCGCCGCTGCCGCGGAGTTGCTCGCGCCGGTGATTCGGAAGACGCCCATCGTGGCGTCGCGCGTGCTGTCCGAGCGCGCCGGCACCGAGGTGTGGCTGAAGTGCGAGAACTTGCAGCGAACCGGGTCGTTCAAGCCGCGCGGCGCCTATAACCGGATCGCCAATCTGCCCGCCGCGGATCGCGCTCGCGGTGTGGTTGCGGCGAGCGCCGGCAACCATGCGCAGGGCGTCGCCTGGGCGGCGACCTCGCTCGGCATCACCTCGACGGTCTTCATGCCGGTGGGCGCCTCGCTGCCCAAGCTGGCGGCGACCAAGGCCTACGGCGCCGAGGTGCGGCAGGTCGGCGAGACCATCGAGGACGCGCTGGACGCGGCCAAGGAGCTCGCCGAGCGCACGGGCGCGACGCTGATCCACCCGTTCGACCACCCGGACATCGTGGCCGGGCAGGCGACGGTGGCGCTGGAGATCCTGGAGCAGATCCCGGACGTCGGCACGGTGCTGGTGCCGACCGGCGGCGGCGGGCTGCTGGCCGGCATCGCGGTGGCGCTACATCAGCTGGCCCCGCAGGTGCGGGTGATCGGGGTGCAGGCGAAGGAGGCGGCGGCTTGGCCGGGGTCGCTGGCGGCGGGCAAGCCGGTGCGGGTCGGGCGGATGTCGACGATGGCCGACGGCATCGCGGTCGGGCTGCCGGGGCAGGTGCCGTTCGCGCATGTGGCCGAGCATGTTTCGACGATGCTGACGGTCGACGAGGACTCGCTGTCGAAGGCGCTGCTGCTGTGCCTGGAGCGGGCCAAGCTGATCGTCGAACCGGCCGGCGCGGCGGCGGTCGCGGCGTTGATGAGTTGTTCCGCAACGGAACTGGAGCTGACCGGGCCGGTATGCGCGGTGCTGTCCGGCGGCAATATCGACCCGCTGCTGCTGACCCGCCTGATCGGCCACGGACTCAGCGCGGCCGGACGTTATCTCGATGTGCGCGTGACGATTTCGGATCGACCGGGCGGCCTGAGCGCGCTGCTCGGGGTGGTCGGCAAGACCGGCGCCAGCGTGGTCGACGTGGCGCACGCCCGCACCGGCACCCGCCTGGCGCTCGGCGAGGTAGAGGTCTCGCTCACCTTGGAAACGCGCGGCCCGAACCATCGCGACGACGTCCTGAACGCCCTCGCCAACGCGGAATACTCGGTCCGGGTGGAGGACTGACGGCGACCTCGCCGTGATCGGATCTCGCCCAACCCGATCCGATCACGACGAGGTCCCGTCGGGCACCCTCTCGCCCAGCCGAGCTCCGGCTGGACTACCCGCGCGAACGCGGGACGCTCAGCTGCCCAAGAACAACATGGGGCTCACGATAGCGGCCATCGGCAGCAGCACGGCGTCCATGATGGAGCCGCCGATCGGAAAAGCGACGGCCAGGACCGCGGCCATGAACATTGCCAGTGTGTTGCCCACGATGGATCCGATCATTTCCTCTTCTCCTTCTGTTCGTACTTCCGGTGGCTGTCGAGCTATACGAAGACTCGAAGTGCCATCAAGCAGAGAACGGGGTAGAGGCCACCTCACCTGATCGAAGGCGAGGCGCACGGCCGCCCAGCAGAGGGGCGCCGCGAATCATGATAAATCACGGATGGTCCGTTTTGAGTGTTTCCGGGTATTTGCTGAAGACCCGCGTTGATTGGGGCCCGCACCCGTGCCGACCGGACGCGTGGGCGTCCGGTCGGCCCCTCATCGGGTAACTGTCAGCACTTGCGCTTGTAGAAGTACTTCGAGTTGGCGTCCATGTCCGCCTGCGTGATGGCGATCATGTCGGTCTGGATGTTGCGGGTGACCGGCTTGCCCTCGATCGCCGCGGCCGCCTGATCGACGCCCTTAGCGCCGATGCCCGCCGGGTCCTGGGCGATAAGGGCTTGCACCGTACCGGCTTTCAGGTCCTCGACCTGCTTCGGGCTCGCGTCGAAGCCGACCAGCTTCACCTGACCGAGCTTGTTCGCGTTGCGCAGACCGGTCGCCGCGCCCTCGGCCGAGCTGAGGTTGGTCGCGAAGATGCCGGCCAGGTCCGGATGCGCGGCCAGCGTCGCGGTGACGATCGACGCCGCCTGTGCCGCCTCGTTGTTGTTGTACTGCACGCCGAGCGAGGTGATGCCGGGGAAGCTCTTCACCGCGTCCTCGAAGCCCTGTGCCCGCGCGTCGGTGGTGGAGGTGCCCGCCTTGGTGTTGATCACCAGTACCGGGCCCTTGTCCCCGACCAGCTTGGCCAGGGTCTGCGCCGCGAGCGCGCCGCCCTTCTTGTTGTCCGACGAAATCGACGACAGCGCAACGGAAGTGTCGTCGAGCGCGGTATCCACCTCGACGATCTTGATGCCCGCGTCCTTGGCCTGCTTGATCGGGTTGGCCATGGCGGTGGCGTGCGTCGGCGCGATCAGGATGCCGCCCGGCTTGTTCGCCACCACACCGGTCAGCACCGGCGTCTGCGAGCCGGCGTCGAACTTGGTCGGCGCCTGCGTGTCCAGCTTGTAGCCGAGCTTCGCGGCCTCGTCCTGCGCGCCGCACTGCATCGAGATGTAGAACGGCTCGTCGGCGACACCCGGAATCAGCACCAGCTTCTTGCTGTCGCCGCCGCCCGAATTGCTCACCTGCCCACTACAGGACACCAGCAGCGCGCCGACCGACACCATCGCGCCGATCACCACCGCTGTCCGCTTCGCCACCCTCATTTGGCTACCTCCGCCGTATTGTGTTGTTCCACTGTCGAATTCCTATTTCCGATCGCGGG
Source organism: Nocardia colli (assembly GCF_008704205.1). GTDB lineage: Bacteria > Actinomycetota > Actinomycetes > Mycobacteriales > Mycobacteriaceae > Nocardia > Nocardia colli. Next base: position 17,706 of record NZ_VXLC01000053.1, read on the forward strand.
CCCGGCGGCGGAGCTGGTCGAACCAGACCGCCGCGACGAGCACCACGCTCACCGCGATCGGCTGCCAGAACACCGGCACCTGCGCGATGACGAACCCCTTCTTCAGCACCGACGGAATGAACACGCCGATCACCGTGCCGACGATCGACCCGACCCCGCCGAACAGGCTGGTGCCGCCGATCACCACGCCCGCGATGGCATCCAGGTTGTCGGTGGTGTGCCCGCCGATCGTGGTGGTGCCGAAGTAGGCCAGGTTCATGAAGCCGGCCAGGCCGGCCAGCACGCCGGTGAGCAGGTACACCGTCACCAGATGCCGGGTGACCGCGATGCCGGAGCGCCGGGCCGCCTCCTCGTTGGAGCCGATGGCGTAGGTGTAACGGCCGAAGCGGGTGGTGTGCAGCACCCAGGCGGCGAGCACGGTCACCACGGTGGCGACCAGCACCAGGTTCGGGATGCCGCCCAGCGTGGTGCCGAAACCCAGAGTGTCGCGCAGGTTTTCGGGCACGGTGCGGGTGTCCACGCCGCCGGTGATCAGCTGGGCCGCGCCGAGTGCGGCGCCGAACGAGCCCAGCGTGACGATCAGCGGCGGAATCTTGGCCTTGGCCACCAGCAATCCGTTGATCAGCCCCCAAACACCGCCGCCCGCAATGGAAAGCAGGAAGCCGATCGCGATGATGCCCCAGCCCGCGTTGGTGGCGTCCTGATCCGGGCTGAGCCACTCCATCGATTTCGCGCCGATCACGCCGGAGAAGATCAGCACCATGCCGACCGACAGGTCGATGCCGGAGGTGATGATCACGAACGTCATCCCCACCGAAAGCACCAGCAGCACCGAGGTTTCGATCAGCAGCGTCTGAAAGGTGAAGCGGGTCGGGAACGCATCCGGGCGCAGCACGCTGAACACGATGCACAGCGCGACCAGCACGACGCCGATCCACACCGTGCTCGCGCCGAGAAGTCGTTGCAGGACAGTGCGTTCGGGTAACTCGGGGCCGCCGCCGTTCCCGTCGACAGCGACGGTCTTGACCTCACTCATGCCTGCACCTCAGAGAATTCGACGCCGTGGGGCACGGATGTCTCACGCCGCCCCCTCCTGTGACAACGCGCCGGTCATGGCGCCCACCAAATGCTCGAGCGTGGCCTCGGCCGCGGTGAACCGGGCCACCCGCCGGCCGAGCCGGAGTACCTCGATGCGGTCCGCGACGGCCAGCACCTCGGGCATGTTGTGGCTGATCAGCACCACCGCGATGCCCTGATCGGCGACCCGGCGGATCACGTCGAGCACCCGCTCGCGCTGCACCACGCCGAGCGCGGCGGTCGGTTCGTCCATGAACACGACCTTGCTCGCCCACATCACCGCCCTAGCGACCGCGACGCTCTGCCGCTGCCCGCCGGACAGCGAGCCGATCGGCACGTCCGCGCTCTGCAAGGTGACGCCGAGCCGGCGGAAGTGTTCGACTGCCTGGGCTCGCATCGCGGTCCGGTCCAGCATGCCGAGCTTGCCCGGCAAACCCTTGCGCACCAGCTCCCGGCCGAGGAACAGGTTCGCGGCCGGGTCCAGATCGGGGGCGACCGCGAGGTCCTGATACACCGTCTCCACGCCGAGTTTGCGCGCGGCCGTCGGCGTATTCAGCACCACCTGCTTGCCGTCCAGCACAATCCGCCCGGAATCGGGCTGCTCGGCGCCGGAAAGGCATTTCACCAGAGTCGATTTACCCGCGCCGTTGTCGCCGATCAGCGCGACGACTTCACCGGCGCTCACCTCGAAGTTGGCGCCGCGTAACGCCTCGACCCCGCCGTAGCGCTTCACCAAATCCTCGGCCCGCAGCACCACGGCGGAATCACCCGCGGGGTCGGCCGGTTTCGCGGCATCGTCCGAGGTCATCGGCCACATCCGTGCGCGCACAGCTGAGCAAACGTCCAGTCCATCCCGCGATGCTACGTTCGGCCCATCGTCTCGTGGGACATATTCGGCAAAATACAGACCGCGCAATGCAATCCCGGTTTCCAGGGCGAGAAAACAATGCACGCAATACCCGAACGACCGTCCCATCGGGTAGTGGATCAGCAATCGCTCAGTTTCACCGCTGAAACTCGTCGGGATTCACCGGAACCATTGCCCTGCACCTCATATCAAACGGTAATGCATGACGTAACGTCACCGTGCGGAAAGCGCCCACTAGATCAGTGCTGGCCGCCGAGTTCGAGGGCGAGCACGCCGATGATGACCAGGGCG
>NZ_VXLC01000054.1 GCF_008704205.1 Nocardia colli
AAACAGGCAATGGCCGAGCGAACCTTGCCGGTTGCCGAGCGGGACATGGCTGTGCCAAACGCCGAGTAGGTGCTCTGACCAGTCCCATTCGGCGCACGGCCGCGCGACAAGCGGGACATGGTCGAGGCAAAGGTCGAGTGAGCGCTCCGTCATGTCCCGCTCGGGCGCTGACCTAAGGGTTAAGTGCGTTGAATGGGACATGGCGGACGGGA
>NZ_VXLC01000055.1 GCF_008704205.1 Nocardia colli
TGTCCCGCTCGGGCGCTGACCTAAGGGTTAAGTGCGTTGAATGGGACATGGCGGACGGGAAGGTTTGCCTCGAATTCGACTGGGTGCCAATGCGAGAGCCGTCGGTATGTTGAGGGGTGGCCGGCCGAAACATGGCCGACGACGTTCACGCCGATGGTTCCGTTCCGCCCGTCGCTCCTCGCCCACCGGGACGTGACAGAGCCAAACGTCGAGTAGGCGCTCTGCCTAGTCCCATTCGGCGCACCGCCGCGCGTCGAGCGGGACGTGGTTGAGGCAAGGGTCGAGTGGGCGCTCGGTGAGGTCCCGTTTCCGGCATCAGTGCGCGTTGAGTGGGACGCGGCTGGGGGTGGTCGGCGAGTCTCTGGTGCGTCGTGTTCCGTTCGGCGCGCTGGCGGAGTTTGGTACGTGCCGTAACGGGCCATGGTCAGGGTGGACGTCGGGTCGGTGCTGTGTCACGGCCCGTTCTCGAGCGGGACGCAGTTGGGACGGGCGGGCCTCAAATCGGCGCACCGTTCGGAGAGCTGCGCGACGAGCGGGGCGTAGTTGGGGCGGGTGGGTCCGCCAGGACGTTGTCGGTGGTCCGGTCGGGTGCGTCCGGTCTGGCGAATGCCGGTCTCGAATTGGGCTGGCCGACAAGACAACAGGTCTGGGACTGGATGACAGGGGTGCGGGCATCCTGCGGATTGGCGAGGTGGAGAGATGGCTGGCTGGACGCTGACGTGACCGACCATTCGAGTGCAATTTGGATGTATGGCGGGAATTAGTCCGGTCAGAGTGTCTATTGCGCGCAAAATCATCGGGTGGACGATATGCTGGCGCGAATGAGCGAGCGGGACGCGAAGCCTGGGTTCAGTCCGGGGCAGGTTCTTGATGATGGGTTTCGGGCGGCGGTTGGGGCGCTGACGCCGGGGCGGGCGGTGGCGGCGGATATCGCGCCCGGGGTTACCAGTGAGGTGCTGCTGGAGCTGTTCGAGTCTCAGGCGACGAGCAGGCAGTTGGATCTGGCGGCTCGGCGGTTGGGGGCGAGCAAACGCGGTTTCTACAGCATCGGGTCGTCGGGGCACGAGGGGAATGCGGCGCTGGGAGTGGCGCTTCGGGTGACCGATCCGGCGTTGCTGCACTATCGGTCGGGAGCGTTCTTCGTGCAGCGCACTCGGCGGGTGCCCGGTCTCGATCCGATCCGCGACGTGCTGCTCGGTATCGTCGCCGCGGCGGCGGATCCGATTTCCGGTGGGCGGCACAAGGTGTTCGGCAGCAAGCCGGCCGCCATCATCCCGCAGACCTCGACCATCGCCTCCCACCTGCCGCGCGCGGTCGGGCTCGCCTTCGCGATCGATCGTGCTGCGCGACTGGGTGTTCCGAACGAGTGGCCGTCGGATGCGGTGGTGCTGTGCAGTTTCGGTGATGCCTCCGCCAACCATTCCACCGCGGCGGGAGCGATAAATGCCGCGATTCATACTGCGCGCCAAGGTGTTCCGCTGCCGATCCTGTTCCTCTGCGAGGACAACGGCATCGGGATCAGCGTCCCAACTCCGGCCGATTGGATCCAGCAGGCCTACGGATCCCGCGCCGGCCTGGAGTATTTCGGCGCCGACGGCTGCGATCCCGTTGACGCACTGACCACTTCGACCGCGGCCGCCGCCTGGGTCCGCGAGCACCGCAAGCCCGCCTTCCTGCACATGCGCACGGTCCGCCTGATGGGCCACGCCGGTTCCGACGTCGAATCCGCCTACCGCAGACCCACCGACATCGCCGCCGACCTCCTCCGCGACCCGGTCACCGCGACCGCCCGCCTGCTGGTAGCCACCGGTGTCGTCACCCCCGTCGAGGTCCTGGAACGCTACGACGACATCGCCCACCGCGTCACCGCCACAGCCGAGCTCGTCTGGCGCGAACCGAAATTGACGTCCGCAGCCTCGGTGATCGCACCACTCGCGCCGAACCATCCCGCACAGGTTCGCGAGGACGTGCTCCGAGTCGGCGCCGGGCGCGCGGATCAGCACGAACCTCTGAATGCGGCGGTGTCTCCGCAATTCGACACATCAGGCAACACGTCACGGAATGTCGTTCAACCCGCCGACAGCGAACTTAATCATGGTGCGGTGGTGCCGGATCCGATGACCCTCGGGCAATCGATCAACCGCACCCTGGCCAATCTGCTGAGCCGCGACCCCGACGTGCTCGTCTTCGGCGAGGACGTCGGCCGCAAGGGCGGCGTCTACGGCGTAACCAAGGGGCTGCAAAAGCAATTCGGTAAGCGGCGGGTCTTCGACACTCTGCTCGACGAGCAGAGCGTGCTCGGCACCGCCCTCGGCACCGCGCTCGCCGGCTTCGTCCCGATCCCCGAAATCCAGTACCTGGCCTACGTGCACAACGCCGCCGACCAGTTGCGCGGCGAGGCGGCGACCCTCTCCTTCTTCTCCGCTGGGCAATACCGCAATCCGATGGTCGTCCGCATCGCCGGCTACGCCTACCAGAAGGGTTTCGGCGGCCACTTCCACAACGACAATTCGATTGCCGCACTGCGCGATATCCCCGGACTCGTCATCGCGTCACCGTCCCGCGCCGACGACGCCGCCGCCCTGCTGCGCACCTGCGTTTCGGCGGCCCGCGTAGACGGCCGCGTCTGCATCTACCTCGAGCCGATCGCCCTGTACCACACCCGCGATCTCCACGAACCAGGCGACAATGCCTGGCTAGCAACACCTTCCGACACCACCCACGCCGAAATCGGCCGCGCCCGCGTCTACGGCGACGGCACCGACCTCACCATTGTCACGTTCGCCAACGGCGTCCCCATGAGCCTGCGCGTAGCCCGCCGCCTGGCCGACCGCGGCGTCCGAACCCGAGTCCTCGACCTCCGCTGGCTCTCCCCCCTCCCCCTCGACGACCTCCTCCAACACGCCCGCGCCACCGGCCGAGTCCTCATCGCCGACGAAACCCGCCACAGCGGAGGCGTCTCCGAATCCCTCTGCGCCGCCCTCATCGACGCCGGCTTCGACGGCCGCATCTCCCGAGTAACCAGCGAAAACAGCTTCATCCCCCTAGGCCCCGCCGCCGACACCGTCCTCCTCGACGAAGCGAAGATAGAAACCGCCGCGGGCAAGCTCCTGGCAGAGTAGACAAGATGAGGAGCGACGAGACCGCCGCACCGACAAACGCCAGACCGCAACTGTCCCCCTTCGTCCATCCGGCGGCGGCGAACTCCGATCAGCAGCGCATCATGGTCGCCGCCGACCATGATTGACCGGCCCCGCGCTTCCACCCTCGCCAGACTGCTCACCGGGCCGGCCATGCTTGCGCCGCAGCGAGTTTCGCCGGAATACTCGTCGGCGTTTTGCGGCGTCGTGCCCAAGCCACAGGCCAGGGACCATCGGCAAATTGCCGATGCCCTGTTGGAGCGCGCGGCCGGGAACACGTTGAGCATCGCGGGCCGGATCCAGCATGATTTGCCGAAACCGAGATGTCGGAGCTGAGCTCGTGACAATGGCCGCACGAACTCTATTGATGGAGTGTCTATGACGACTCGCGACGAGACCACTGTCCCTGAGGAGCACTTGCGCTACCGGCAGCATCAGCAGAACTTGGCCGCCGCAACCGACACGACTGAGCCCGAACTCGTCGCCACTGTCCTCCGCGATCCGGACTCGGCAATGGCCGAATCAGCAGTATCGGCCCACTTGGATATTCGTGCGGCACAACTGATCCAACTCGGCGCCGACCGCTTCGACCAGTGGGCCGATGCCATCGCCGAACAAATCACCGCGCACGACTTCCTCACTCGCCGCCTGCACGAATGGACCCTGCTGAAGTCGATCACGCTGAACCATTCCTGGTCCCCCGACGAACTCCGCACCGCCACAGACTGGTTGCAACGCAAGGCCGCCGACACCATAACCACACCCGACGCCCTCACCCTGCTGGCAGAACAAGGACGCACGCGGCGAGTCCGCAACACCGCCGCCCACCGCCTACGTCGCACACCTCACAGCCACGAATCCGCACCCTGACTCAGGATTTGCACCGAGAATAGGGCCCAATTTCGAGTGCGGATTCCGAAAGAGAGTGCGGTTCCTGCGCATCCGTACCTGGGCTCGAACGCTCACCTGTGTCACAAGTGGTGGATGGCAATCGGGCGGGGTGGTGGGAGTGGGGCTTGGACGATGTAGCCGGCGAAGGGGGTGGTTTGCGCACGAGCCAGGGCCGCGCGGATTCGGGTTGCCGCGTGTTCGGTGGGCAGGTCTTGCCATGTCCACCGAACCAGCTGAAATCCGCACGCGCGCATCGCATCTTCGCGGATCTTCTCGGCGAACACTGCATCGCCGGCGGTCTGACCGGGGGCAAGCAGGCGTCCGTACTTGCTCCGGCCGTCGAACTCGCACAGCACTCCGGCGCCTTCGAAATAGAAGTCGACCCGTCCCAGAAAGTTATGCGTCGAGGTGAAGACGTTTCCCTGGCAGATCGGCGCGGGCACGCCCAGACGGGAGAGCATCTCACTCGGCTACGCGACTCGCCCACGCTCTCGCTGTGTCCGTCCAGGAACGAAACCACACGATGTGCGGCAGCGATGCCGCGGCGAGATCGCGCCAGCGCCAATTCGGCCGCGAGCTCTACGGCCGATAGGCCGAAATCACGGACCAGCGCATCACCCATGACTATTGCCGACTCGAACGGCAGTGTCCGTGCCAGGTCGACCACGGTCCTGGCCGGTGTCGTGACCAAGATCCCGAGAGAGAGTGGGGTGCTGCGGACGTAGGCGGGTGTCAGGCCAAATGCACTGGGAAGGTGGCCAAGTCGTTTTGGGTGAGGACGGGGAGGTTGCGGATTTCCTCGTCGGGGACTGCGAGGCGCAGGTTTGGGAAGCGCTCGAAGAGGGCGGGGAGGGCGATGCCGGCTTCGAGGCGGGAGAGTGCGGCGCCGGGGCAGATGTGTGGGCCGTGACCGAAGGTCAAGTGGCGGTTGGAGGTTGAGCGGGTGATGTCGAAGTCGTCGGAGTCTTCGCCGTGGACGGCGGTGTCGCGGCCGATGGCGCGGTAGGACATGACGACGCCCTCGCCCTTTTCGATGACGGTGTCGCCGATGGTGATGTCCTCGGTCGCGAAGCGCATGAGGAGGTGGCTGACGGGGCTGTCCCAGCGCAGGGTTTCCTCGACGACCTGCTTCCATTCGATGTCGCCGGTGCGGACCTTGTCCAGCTGTTCGGGGCGAGCCAGCAGCGCGCGAACGGCGTTGAGGATCAGCCCGACGGTGGTCTCGTGACCCGCGGCGACCAGAGCCTTCAGGTTGCCGACCACTTCTTCCTCGGTCAGCGGCTCCCCACCATCGGCGGCCAGGATGAGCGCGCTGGTGAGGTCGTCGGTCGGGTTCGCGGTCTTCTTGCGCACCAAATCCGTGTAATAGACGTCCATTTCGTCGATCACGCGCAACCGCTCGTCCTGCGGGGTGACCAGCGAGAAGAATGCTTTGTACCAGGTGAGCAGCATCGGGTGATCGGCCCGATCCACGCCCATCAGCTCACCGACGACGCGCATCGGCAGCGGGTACGCGAAAACCTCTTTGAGATCGACGACGGAATCGCCGCCGCTCGAGGCGCTGAGATCGTCCAGGAGTTCCGCCGTTAGTCGCTCGATGACGGGGCGGATGTCCTCTAGTCGGCGCGGCGACAATGCCTGCGTCGTCTTGATCCGCAGCCGCCGGTGCTCGGCGCCGTCCACGGTGAACATCGAACGCCCGGCATCGATCATGCCGATCAACGGCCACTGCCGGGTCACCACACCGGAGTTCCACAGCGACCAGCCGCTGATGTCTTTGATCAGCCGCGGGTCGACCAGCAGCTGCCTGGCCACCGCGTGCTCGGTGATCGTCCAGGCCGGAACGCCGAGCAGTTCGATCCGCGCAACCGGACCGTTGGTACGCAGATAGGCGGTCTCTCCAGCGAGGTCACCGACCATCGGATCGATGGCGAATGGACATGTTTGGGTCACTGGGTACCTCCGACTGCACGAACTGGGGTGAAACGAACCGGCAAAGAAGTCATGCCGCGCAGGAACGCCGACGGACGCCGGACCAGGTTCTGCGCGGGAACGGACAGATCGATATCGGGCAGCCGATCGAGCAGCACCTCGATGCTGGTCCGCGCGATGATCTCGGCCAGTTGCTGCGCCGGGAACGGGCACCGGTACTCGCCGTAGCTGAACGCGAAGTGCGCGCTATTACCTGTGTGCGCGGGTTCGACGCCGTCGACCAGGTGCTGGCGCACATGCGGATCCGCGTTCGCGGCGGCCAGCCCGAGCAGCAGCATGTCGCCGGCCCGGATCACCTTGTCGGCCAACCGGGTATCGCGCGCCGCCCAGCGTCCGGCGAGGATCTGGGTGGGCGTGTCCTCCCACAGCACCTCGTTCATCGCCTCGCCGACGCTGCGCCGCCCGCCGCCGAGCGCCGCGGCGAACCGGTCGTCGGTGAGCATGAGCCGCACCGAGTTGCCGATCCAGTCGGCAGTCGGCAGGTGTCCCGCGGCGGTGACCGCCATCAGGTCCTGCACGTACTCTTCGTCGCTGAACGGACCGGGGTGCGCGAGCATCCGGGACACCAGATCGGTGCCGGGCCGCGCCTTCTTCGAGGCGAGCACCTGCTGCATCTGCTCGTAGTAGCGCCCGTACGCGGCCTGCGCGTCGGCCCCGCCATCGGCGAGCGCCTTCATGCTCCAGGCCAGTCGCGGCCCGTCCTCGTCGGGGAAGCCGAGGGCCCAGGCCAGCGCGAGCACCGGCATCGGCACGGCGAACTCGGCGACCAGGTCGGCCTCGCCGCGACCGCAGAATCCGTCGATCAGCCGGTCGGCCAATTCCTCACAGGTGCGGCGCAATTCGAACGGATCGACCGATTCCAGCGCGGGCTCGACCATCGCCACGTGCCGGCGATGCTCGGCGCCCGCGGTGAAGTAGATGGACGGGCGCGGCTGCCCGACCATCGGCAGCAGCGGCCAATCCTCGGGGATGTTCGGCCACTGATTCCACAGGCTGACATCGCGCGGGAACAGCTCCGGGTCGCTGGTGACCTGATGCAGCTCGCGGTAGCCGATCACCAGCCAGGCGGGCACATTGCCGGGCAGTTCGACGGAGACGACGGGCCCGTGCTCGCGGCGCATCTCCCGGTAGAGGTGCTGCGGGTCGGTGTGGAAGCGGGGGCCGCTCAGCGGCACCGCGCCGGTGACCGGGCAGCCGCCGGTGGCAGCCGCGGCTGCGCTGGAGGTGGTCATGATGCGGTCTCCGCTCGCGGGGCATCGGCATAGATGTGCTCGACCAGGCTGATCAGCACGCCCTTACAGGATTCGCGCGACCTCGCGTCGCAGTCGACCAGCGGCACCTGCGGATCCAGATCCAGGGCGTCGCGTACTTCTTGCAGCCGGGAGGGTCCGCCGAAGTTGTTGCAGGCCACCACGAATCGGGTGCGTTGCGCTTCGAGGCGGTCGATGGCGTACCAGGAGTCGGCGATCCGGCGCTGGTCGACCAGCACGATCGCGCCGAGCGCACCGGAGAACAACCGGTCCCAGAGGAAGAAGAACCGTTCCTGCCCGGGCGCGCCGAACAGGTAGAGCACGTTTTCGGCGTCGATGGTGATGCGGCCGAAGTCGAAGGCGACCGTCGTGGTCGACTTGCCCGGCGCGCCGCTCGGATCGTCGATGCCGATGCCCGCGTTGGTCATCGTGGCCTCGGTGTCGAGCGGGCGGATCTCGCTGACCGCGCGGACCATGGTGGTCTTGCCGACCCCGAAACCGCCGACGATGACGATCTTCAGTCCCTGGCGGGTCGCGCTGTTCAGTGGTGCGTCGGCACGGGCGGGCCGAGGGTCAAAGGTTGCGGAGTCCAACGAGCACCTTCTCGAGGGTGGTGGAGTCGGGCACCGAATTCCACGGCGCGTCAGGGTAACTGGGGCCGGTACTGGGATGCCGGACGGTGATCTTGCCTGCGTGCAACAGATCCGACAGCAGGATGGTGGCGATGCCGACCGGAATGCGCAGCTCGGCGGCGATCTCGACGACCGCGGTCGGCGCGCGGCACATGTCCAGGATCGCGACGTGCTCGGACTGCATGCCCTGGGTCGGATCGCATTCGCTGACCACCAGGGTGACCAGGTCGAAGCTGTCGGAGTCCGGCTTGCTGCGTCCCCCGGTCAGTGTGTAGAGCCGGTCCGGATCGTCGTCGCGCCCTGGCCTGTTCACGACACGCTCGCTCCCCCGACTCGTGGCTTCGACGCCAGGTGATGGCCTAGCTGCTCGACCAGCTCGCGCATGTTGTGCCCGACCAGGCCGGCGTCCGCGTCCTCGGCCGCGACGACCGCGATGTGCGCCGCCAGGCCCGCCTCGACGATGAACAGGATGCCGCCGTAGAACTCCGTCATCGACTGGCGCACACCGCCTCTGCCGTCACCGAACTCGACGGACGCGCCGTGCGAGAGGCTCTGGATGCCGGCGGCGATGGCGGAGAGCTGGTCCGCCTTGTCCATGCTGAGTTCCGGCGTGTGGCAGATCTTGAGGCCGTCGCCGGACAGTAGTAGGGCGTGTCGGGTGCGCGGGGTGCGGGCGAGTAGTTGCTCCAGCAGCCAGCTGAGTTGCGACGGCACGGACGTTGTCATCGATCATTCTCCACGGCAACGGTAGGGGACGGGGAAGGTGTTGCGGCAGCGGAGTTGTCGGGGTCACGACCGGCCAGCGCACGCTGGAACGCACCGAAGTTCGCCGTGGTCGACGCCGGCGGGGTCGCCGCGGGCACGTCGAGCGAGGGTAGGGACAGGCCGGCGGGGTGGACCGCGGCCAGGGTGCTGCCGCGGCGGCGCTTCGGCAGGCCCATGCTGGTGTGCTCGGCGACCGGCTCCAGCTCGGGGGTGGCCGCCGGTTCGACGGCGGCGGGCTGCGATGCGGCGGCGATCGGCGCGGTCGCGGTGGGCAACGACGCGGTCGCGGTGGGGAGCGATGCGGTCGGTATCGCGGGGTTGGTGGCCAGCGATACCGGTTGCGAACGGTCAACGCGCGCAGTGAGATCGCGCGGCACCACCACGACCACCGCGGTGCCGCCGATGGCGGAGGGGCGGTAGGACACGGTGAGGCCGTGCTTGCGCGCGAGGTGGCCGACGACCGCGAGGCCTAGGCGCGTGCCGCTGAGCGAGGACAGGTCCGAGGAACGTTGGCCGCGACTGTCGGTGCTCGTGCTCGACACGGTCTGCTCGGCGCGGCGCAGCGCCGATTCGCTCATCACCAGGCCGCTGTCCTCGATGGTGAGCACCACGCCCGCGGGCACCTCGGCGGCGTAGACGTGCACCTCGGTGGTGGGCGGGGAGAAATTACAGGCGTTGTCGAGCAGTTCGGCGAGGGTGTGCATTACGCCTTCGGCCGCGTGACCGGCGATGGCGATCTCGGCGATGGCGCGCAACCGGACGCGCTGATAGCCGGCGACGCGACCCATCGCGCCACGCAGGATCGACTCCATGGCAATGGGTTTGGCCCAGCGTCGCCCGGATCGGGCGCCACTGAGTACGGCAATGCTGTCGGCGAGGCGACCGGCCTGCGCGGTGCGATGGTCCAGGTGCAGCAGGTCGGCGAGCACCTTCGGATCCGCGTGCCGGTGCTCCATCTCGCGCAGTTCGGCGAGCATGCTGGTGGTCATCGCCTGCATGCGGCCCGCCGCACCGGCGAACGCGGCCATCGCCGCGGACCGGCGGCTGTCGCTGTTCTTCGCTTCCCACGCGTGCACGCCGGCGGCATCGCTCGCGGCGGCCATCCTGGCGGTCGCCTCGGCGGTGATCGCCGCCGCGGATTCCCGGGCTCGCCGGGCCGCGCCGCGATAGTGCACGGCCGCAGTTACCGTGGCGCACAACGCGATAGCGACGGTAACCGCGCCCACGGTGAGCGGGATGCGGAAGTCGGTCGGCGCGTAGTACACCGCGACCACCACGGCGACCGAGGTGACGGCAGCGCAGGTCAGCAGGGCTAGCAGCGGCATGCGCAGACGTCGAAACAGTGGTTCCCGACGCTCGCCTTCCGGCGCGATCAATGACTGTGACAAGTTCCGTACTTCCGCACTCACGTTGACCAAGAAGGCATGCTGATGGTGTCCCGACCCCTCCTGCGCGTTCGGGCTGCACCAAATGTACAGACCAGCAAGCAGTTCCGCATCTCGGCGAAGACAACTAACAGGCGCTGTTAGCAGGTTGCACAATAGTTGTATTGTATTGCGCTACTTTATTTTTCAATGAGGCCGGCAATCCGGAAGCTACCATCCGGTAGTGATCTCGCACACCGCTTCGTCACCCAGCGGTCATGCCGCGGCCGTCCGCAGTCCTCGCCGAGGCCACGTCGAATCCCGCGCAGGCACGCCGTGCCGGTATTCCCGCGATTCGGATTCGACAGGGGAATACTGGAACCACAGTGGCGGTGACGACCAGCGGTGGAGGGCACGGCGATGACGATGATGTCCATGCTCGGTGAGGTTCGGCCGGAGCACGATCGCGCGGCGGACGGCGAGCTGGTGCTCCTGCACTATCTGCGCTCCTTCCGAAAGCCGGTGCTCGAGGTGTGGTCGGCCGCGACCGACCGCGGGCAGCTCGCGCACTGGCTCGGCGCGGTGTCGGGCGGCAGCGGCAATCTGACCATCGAACCGATGGACGGGCCGATCTCGCGGCCGGTCGCGGTGCGGGTCGGGCACTGCCAGGCGCCGCACGAGTTGATCGTGCACATCGACGGATGCCTGCTGGAAGTGCGGATGACTCAGGTCGGCGTGGTCACCAATGTCGAGCTGATCCGTCGGCATGTCAGCCCCGCCGACGCGCGCGAAATCGGCCCGCGCTGGCAGTACCTGCTCGATCGGCTCACCGCCTATCTGGATTACCAACCGCTGCCGCAGTGGGCCGACTATCCGAAGCGGGCCGACGAATACCGCTGAGCGGTCAAACGAAGAAGCCTGCGATCCCCCAGCCGGGCCGGGCTTGCGCCTCGCGAATCCACTCCATGCACGATTCGATCGCCGCGAGCACCTCGTGGTCGGCCTCCTCGCGCTGCTTCGGGGTCGTCGATTCCCATTGCACCAGGGCTTCGGCGCATTGCTCCGGGGTCCATTCGCCATAGCCGGGTAGCTCTTCCGGTTGGGGCAGGGCGGCGGGCAGCGCGTGGTAGACGAAATCGGCGAGGCTGATCGCCTTGATGCCGAGCTCGGCCAAGCCCTCGTCGACCTGTTCCAGCCAGCTGCCGCGGAACGGGGAGAAGTAGCGGTTGTCCAGGAACCTGCCGTAGAACTGGCAGATCGTTTGGTACGCATAGGCGTATTGGAAGCCGTAGCCCGCGTCGAACGGGCCGCCGTCGATGACCGCGCGCACCGCGTCGTACCGGGCGGGCGCGCCGTTCGCGATCTCCTCGGCGAACCAGTCGTCGGCGTGCGCCAGCTGCGCCTTGAACCGGCCGCCGATCATGCGCCGGAGCTTGTCGTCCCGCGAGCCGATCGCGGCCCTGACCCTATCCAGTTCGACGACGTAAACGCTCAGGCTGTAACTCATGAGCGAACATTAGCGACACCCACCGACATGAACGGCGCACCGACGGAAGGCGTTTGACCTACGCCGGGACGTCGGAGGGGTTGGGGACGAGCTCCCGGAGGTGGGTGGTGAGCAGAGAGTTGACCTCGGGGGCGCGTTCCAGTTGGACGAGGTGGCCGGCGTCGGTGATTTTGGTGACCGCGCGGAGGTCGGGGACGTGGTTGCGCAGGGTGGTGAGGGGGTCGCGGCCGCTGAAGCCTTCCATGTCGGGGTCGTGGTCGCCGTACATGAAGTAGGCGGGGACGGCGACGGAGGCGTCGGCGTAGTCGGCGGTGAGTTCCCAGTTGCGGTCGAGGGCGCGGTACCAGTTCAGGCCGCCGGTGAAGCCGGTGCGTTCGAAATCCTGTGCCAGGGTATCGAATTCGTTCTGGGTCAGCCAGCGCCAGGGCAGCGGCGGAGCCTCCGGCAGCACATCGAGGTAGCCGGTGCCCTCCGCCGGGAACTGCCAGGTGTCGAGGTAGTGGTAGTCGGCGCTGAGCGAGTAGTAGACGCGCTGGAGGAATTCCCTTGGGCGAGCGGCGAGTTCGGCGTCGGCGACGCCGGGGGTCTGAAAGTAGTGCAGGTGCAGGAAGTGTCGCGCGGCGGCCTTGGCCCACAGTTGCGACGGCGAGCGCGGCGGGCGGGGCGCGAAGGGGTTGTTCAGGACGATGACGCCGCGGACTCGCTCGGGTGCGCGTAATGCCAACTCCCACACCAGGGCCGCGCCGAAGTCCAAGCCGACGAAGACCGCTTGCTCGGCGCCGATGTCGTCGAGCAGGGCGAGCAGGTCGCCGATCACCGCCTCGTTGGTGTACGACTCGACGTCCGCGGGCAGGTCGGTCTGCCCGTACCCACGCAGGTCCGGAGCGATGGCCCGGTAGCCCGCCGCGGCGAGCGACTCCAGCTGGTGGTGCCAGATGAACCAGGTGTGCGGGAAGCCGTGGCAGAAGATCACCGGACACCCCTCGCCCTGCTCGGCGACGTGCATCCGGACGCCGTTGGTCGTCACGAACCGATGCGTCAACTCCACTGCGGCCTCCAAAACCTAGAACGTGTTCTTGTTTCACGGTAGTGTCCTGAAGTCGTGAGCGGAATACCTAACCCACTGACCGGCCGGATCGCGGTGGTCACCGGCGCGAGTCGCGGCATCGGCAAGGGCATCGCCCTGGAGCTCGGTGCGGCGGGGGCGACGGTGTACGTCACCGGGCGCTCGGACACGCCTGGACGGCTGCCCGGCACGGTCGGTGAGACCGCCGCCGCGATCGACGAGGCAGGCGGGGTCGGCGTTCCGTTCGTCTGCGATCACCGCGACGACGACGCGGTGCAGCGGTTGTTTCAGCAGATCCGCGACGATCACGGGCGTCTCGACGTGCTGGTGAACAACGTCTACAACTCCCCCGCGGCCGCCCGCTGGCTCGGCAAGCCGTTCTGGGAGGTGCCGCCGAAGGCGTGGGACGAGACGTTCGATATCGGCGTCCGATCGCATTATGTGGCAAGCGCTTTCGCCGCGCCGCTGCTGATCGCGTCGGACGGGTTGATCGTCAGCATCTCCTCCCCCGGCGCGACCCGATACATGCACAACGCGGTGTACGGCGTCGCGAAAACCGCATTGGATCGCCTCACCGCGGACATGGCGCACAATCTGTCCGACACCAAGGTCACCGTCGTCTCGCTCTGGCCCGGCATCGTGGATACCGAACTGCTGCAATTAGTTCCGGCCGACGCCCAGGGTCAGCGCCTGGTCACCCTGCCCGGCGAAGGCACCTTCGACCTCGCCCAGGCCGAGACGCCGCGCTTCCCCGGCCGCGCGGTCGTCGCCCTCGCCACCGACCCCGACCGCCGCGCCCGCACCGGATCAGCCTGGCGCGTAGCCGATCTCGCCGACGCCTACGGCTTCACCGACCTGGACGGCCGCATCCCTCGCGCCGACTAACGCTCGGGCCGGATTCCTTGCAGATTTCGACGCCGGGGTCAGGTGAGGGCGAGGAAGCGTTGGACTGCGCGGGAGGGTTCGGGTTTGGCTCGCCAGGCCAGGTAGACGTGGGACGGTGGTGCGTCGGGGATGTCCAGGTAGACGACGCCGGGGTGGGGTGCGCGGGCGCGAGCCACGGCGGGGGCGCCGCCGATGCCGCGGTTCGCGGCGACCAGTTCGATCCATTCGTCGAAGTTGCCGCAGGTGATGATCTGCCGGTTCGGGTCGGGCTGCGCCCACGAGTCGGCGTGGGTGGTGCCGGAGACCACGTTCACCACCAGCGGATACGCGGCGAGGTCGGCCCAGCGCAGGTCGGTCGCTTCCGCCAGCGGTGAGTTCGCGGCGACGGCGAGCACGCGCTGCTCGGTGCCGATCCGGCGGGATTCGAGGTGACTCGGCAGCTGAGTTTCCCTGCGGTATATGGCGATATCGATGGCGCGGGTATCGAGCGCGGCCAGCGGGTCGTCGACGCGGTGCAGGGTGATGCGTCCGCCCAGGGCTTCGTAGCGGCGGCGGGTGGCCGCGAGCCAGGTGGTGGGCAGCAGCCAGGCGAAACCGACCTCGATGGCGGCGCGGGACCGCAGCTCGGCGGTGACCGTGTCGACATCGGCAAGGATTCGCCTGGCGTGTGCCAGGAACTCGGCCCCCTCGTCGGTCAGTGCGAAACGCCGGGAGGTCCGTTCGATGAGGCGGCACTCGATCTCCCGCTCCAACTGCTGGATCGTCCTGGTCAGCGCCGGTTGACTCAGGTGCAGGCGGACGGCGGCCCGGGTGTAGTTCGCCTCCTCACATAGCGCGACGTACGCGCGCAGGTGCCGCAGCTCGATGTTTGCCGATCCGCCGGCCGCGACCGGCGTGGGCGCTCCGTCCGGCAGCGCTGCCTCATCCATGCATCCAGCGTATACACGGTGCGTAGAAAGCATTTCCCAGACGGGAAAAAGGACCGTACGGTCGCTGGAGTGACTGCTACTCTCGCTCGAGCTCCGCGCAGCAGCCTCGCCCCGGCGTTCGCTGCTGCCGCCGGGCTGGCCGCCGCGATGGGCGTCGGCCGGTTCGTCTACACGCCGCTGCTGCCGATCATGGTGGACGCGCACCGGATCGACGCCAACGACGGCGCGGTGATCGCGACCGCCAACTACGCGGGTTACCTACTCGGCGCCATTCTGCTCACCCGCTGGCCGGAGTTGAACACCCGCACCATGTTCCGGCTCTCCGCCGCGCTGCTGATCGTCAGCGAACTGCTGATGGCGGTGCCCGCGCCCACGATTGTTCCTGCGGCACTTCGCCTTATCGCCGGCATCACCAGCGCGGTCATCTTCGTCGCGTGCGCCGGGGTGGCGGCCAGGCACGGCAGCAGCCGGGAAGCGGCCGGAATCGCCATCAGCGGAGTCGGTTTCGGAATCGCATTGACCGGGCTACTCGTGCTGGCCGTGCGGCCGTTCCTGGGTTGGCAGAGCATGTGGCTGGTCTCGGCCGCGCTGACCGTGGTGTTGCTGCTGCCCGCGTGGCGGCTCGATATCCAGCCCGGCCGGCGGGCGGGTAAGGCCACGATCCGGTCGAAGGGGGCGTGGCGGGCGCTGCTGGTCTCCTATTTCCTGGAGGGCCTCGGGTACATCGTGATCGGCACGTTCCTGGTGGCGGCGATCAGCGATCAGCGCGGGCAGGTGGTCGGCGCGTGGATCTGGGTGGTGGTCGGCGCGGCCGCGGTGCCTGCGACCGTGCTGTGGGGCATCGCCGCACGCCGCTGGAGTCCCGCGGTCGCCATGCCGATCGCGCTAGTGGCGCAGTGTGTTTCGGCGGTGCTGCCCGCGCTCACCACCGCGGTGTGGCCTGCCGTGCTGGCGGCGGCGCTGTTCGGCGCGACCTTCCTCGGCATCGTGATGCTGGCGATTCGGATCGGCGGCGAGCTGTCGGACGGCAACGCGGCGGCACCACTCACCGCCGTCTATGGCGCGGGGCAGATGCTCGGACCGTTGGTGGTGGCGCCGGTGATCGGCGACAGCTATCCGGCCGCGTTCGTCATCGCCGCCATCGTGCTGGCGGGTTCGACGATCGCGGCCGGTGTGGTGACGCGCCTGATCAGGCGAACTTGATCTCCAAGCCGATGCCGATGATGGCGATGACCCATACCAGGCCGGTGAAGACAGTGATTCGGTCGAGGTTTTTCTCCACAACGGTCGAGCCAGAGAGGCTGGACTGCACACCGCCGCCGAACAGGCTGGACAGACCTCCACCCTTGGCGCGGTGCAGCAGCACCAGCAGCACCAGCAGCACGCTGGCGATGATCAGGAGGATATCGAGGAACATCCGCATGCCGGACAGTGTATGCGGACGATCCGATCCCACCGAATCAGGCACTCGGCAACGCCGATCCTAAGCAGGCAAAATCGCGACCAGATGGGTGATCTGGTCGTCGCCGATGGTGTATTTCGACGCCTCCTGCTCCCGGAGCTGGTCCTGCGCCGTGAGCCTGACCTGGTGTTGATGCATGTGTTCGGCCCAGGAGCGGACCACGAACGCCTCGACGTAGCGGTCGAGCACGCCGACGTCGCGATACAGTCGCCACTCCATCGCCCCAGTTCGCTGCCGGGATCGGCCGACGAACGCCATCGCGGCCATGAACTCGTCCACGTTCTCCGGCGGGACGTCGTAGGTGCGCAGCACCATGACCGGTCCGTCGGCGGGTTCGGGCTCGACCACCAGCTGCGGTTCCGGCCAGTACGCCGACGGCGTCTGATCCAGGTGCTCCGCGTTGTGCCCGATCGGCAGCCACACCGTGCTCACCGCGCACAGCGCGAGCAGCGCCGCCGCGGCCAGCAGCGCGAACACCGGACCCATCGCACCCGCGACCACACCCCACACCAGCGAGCCGATCGCCTGCCCGCCCATGAACACCAGCAGATACACCGACAGGCCACGCGCCCGCACCCAGGCGGGCAGCAGCAACTGCATGGTCGAGTTCATCGTGGACATGGCCAGCAGCCAGGCGAAGCCCGCGAAGACCAGCAACACCAGCACGACGGGGACGACGTGCACCAGCGCCGTGGTCGCGGACGCGAGCCCGAACAAGACGGCGGCCAGGCTCAGTCGCTGAGTGGGCGTCAACAGGGTGCGCAGCCGCGACAGGCCGACGGCGCCGAGCACCGCGCCGATGCCGAGCGCGGCCAGCATCAGGCCGTAGCCGGAGGAGGACAGTCCGAGTTCGTCGCGCGCGATCACCGGAAGCAGCGCCCAGACCGCGCTGGCCGGGGCGATGAACAGGATCGAACGCAGCAGCACGCGCCGGATCGCCGGGGCGGCTTTGATGAACCTGGTCCCGGCCTGCAACGCCGCCAGCGGACGTTCGCTCGGCAACTGCCGATCCGTCGCCGGCCTGCGCCACAGGGCGAGCACCGCGACGATGCCGCCGAACGACACCGCGTTGAGCACGAACACGAAGGTGGGGCCGGACAGCGAGACGAGCACGCCGGCGATCGCGGGTCCCACCGCGCGCCCGATATTGATGCTCATGCTGCCGAGCGCGGCCGCCGACGGAATCTGTTCGCGCGGTACCAGTTCCGGCTGAATCGCCTGCCACGCCGGGCCGGTGAGCGCCTGCCCGCAGCCGATCAGGAACAGCAGGATGAGCAGGACCGCCGGCGTGGTGTGCCCGGTCGCCGTCGACACCGCCAGCAGCGCGGCCAGCACCGCCATCGTCGACTGCGCCCCCAGCAACAACCTGCGCCGATCGACCAGATCCGCGATCACGCCCGACGGAATGGCCAGCAACATCACCGGCAGCGTGATCGCGGTCTGCACGAACGACACCAGCACGGCCGCGTTCGGCTCATCGACCAGCACCCACTGCGCGCCGACCGTCTGCATCCAGGTGCCGAGGTTCGAGACCAGCTGCGCGATCCACAACGCGCGATACACCGGCGACCGCAACGGAGCCCAGGTCGAAACAGCGGCGTTCGGAGCAGTGATCACTCACTGAAGCTTAGGCTGGGTCGCTTCCCTGAGGATCCAGGGCAGTCGAGGAGTGTCGCAAGCCACCCGCTGAGGTGATCATCCGACACACGGCTTGCGCACATGCGAGACCGGACAGCGGCAGGCGCGGCCTCGTCCCGCCGATCGGATGCGCACCGAACCAAACGGGACCGCACCGGTGGGTCTGAGACGTAGTCCCTGGCAAGCGGTCACTTGGCCGCGGTCGACGTCGACGACCGACATCACGAGGCTGAGTATTCGCGGCTATGCGACCTCACCGGTGCGCGATTGGTTACTGGTGAGGACGAGGGCCACGGTCAGCAGAGCGGCGCCGAGGAGGCCGAGGGGTGTGAGGCGTTCGCCGAGGACGATGGCGGCGAGGAGGGCGCCGGTTAGGGGTTCGAGGAGGGCGAGGATTGCCGCGGTGCCGGGGCCTGCGTCGGGGAGGCCGCGGAAGTAGAGGGTGTAGGCGATCGCGGTGGGGACCAGGCCGAGGGCGGCGAGTAGGGCGAGGCTGCCGGGGGTCGGGGTGAAGGTGATGCCGGTGGTGACGGCCAGTGGGGTGAGCAGGGCTGCGCCGCCGGTGAATCCGAGGCCGGTCGTGGTCATCGGGTCGAGGCCCTCGACCGGCTGGGAGCTGATGACGGTGACCGTGGCGAAGGCTGCCGCGGCTGCGACGGCGAGGGCCGCCCCGGCGAGCAGGCCGGTGGAGCCGACGTCATCGGAGGGGACTCCGACCAGTAAGGCCAAGCCGGACAGCGCGAGACCGATTGTCGCCGCTCGTCTGCGGTCTACGGCGCGACGACCGGTGAACTGTTCCAGCAGCGCGACCACGACTGGTGAGGCACCGATGGTGATCAAAGTGGCGACGCTGACCGACGATGCCGCCACCGCACCGAAGTAGCACGCCTGGAAGGTGGCGGCGAGCACAGCGACCGCGCCGATTCTGCGCCAGGCCACAAGGTTTCGCGGCCAAGACCGCCGAGTCGCCGCGAGTAGGGCGACGAGAAGCAGGCCACCGACCGCCAGGCGGCAAGTGGCCACGGCAATGGGTGACAAACCGGTCGCGCGGCCCAGCAGAGTGCCGAGCAAACCGCCGGTCCCCCAGAGCATTCCGGCGCCGACAAGGTAGACCAGCCCGGAACGGCCGGTCGTGGACAGAGATATGGACATGAAAGGTTGCGCTCCTGCGACAGAGAGGGATGGGGTCGCGGAAGCGAGGTGCATCTCGAATGCCGAAGAACCGCAGCGCAGATACGCCGAAGGGGCGCTACCGGACGCAGTCGGTCATCAGACCGCTGACCGGAGCGAATGCGGAAGAACGCCTACACCTCGCTCAGGAGGCGAGCGGCGGGGAAATCGGAAAGAATCGGTGCACGCCGCGAGCCTAACGTCTAGCCGCACGACTTGTCGCATGCATATCTGGCACCGACGCGCGCAACGCCCGATCTGCCCGCGATCCCGACTGCGACCTCGGCCTTCAGTAAGTACGCCCGAGCCGGGGCCGTGCCGCGTCTATTGCTCAGGCGCGCGCAGCAACGGATCCGCTGCGATCCTGGCGGCTGTCTCGGCATCAGGTAGATAGGGGCGAGCTCGGACGATCCATTCGGAGCGGAGTTCGGGGATGGTGACCTGGTGTTCGTCCAGGTCGGTGTGCAGCCGGCCGGTCCAGTCCATTTCGGCGAGGCCGTCGGGGTCGCCGAAGGTGTGGGCGAGGTGGTCGTTCCATAAGGAGTAGGACGTGGCTAGCGTAAATTCCTCCGGCACACGGAGTTTCAGTAACCAACGGCCGTGGGCCCATTCATGGTCGCCGAGAAGCGAATTCGCGGTGCGTCGGACGGCGGTCCCGCGAAGTCCGCGGCCCGGCCAGCACCACACCGGTGGCGCATCCCCGCAATCGATTCCACGCCTTGCCATTTCGTCCACCATCGCCCGATACGCCGGACGGAAATTCGCGGACACCAGATCCCAGTCGGCACGGTAGCGGCCGCACGCCCGTACCGCGGCAACCGCCTCGGGCGCCTGGAGCGTCCACAACCGCACCTTATTCGCCGACCAAGTCTGCATAGTTCCGCAGCATGTCCCCGACCAGCTTCAGCACCTCTTCGTCGCGCTCCGGCCGCTGATACACGCCCCGCACGACCGCCTGTCCGGAGAACACGTGCAGCGCCATGAAGAAGATCGATTCGTGCAGGTGCTGCGGAAACTGGCCGAGCACCCCGGTGCGGTCCACCGCGGCGACGATATCGTCGTAGTAGTTCTCGACCGTCGGCGCGATCCGGGTCCGCAGCTCGGCGTCCGAGCGGGCCGCGAGGTAGATCTCGCGCAACGCGTGCGTGGTGTTGTCCTGCTGCGCCGCCTGCAAGAACCGCAACGCCGTGTCGAGCGGATTCGCTTGATCCCCAATATGTTCCATCACCACACTGAACGCGGCGAGCTGGCGGGTGACGATCGCCTCGGCGGTGCGCACGATCAGGTCGAGCCTGCTGTCGAACTGCCGGAACATGGCCCCGACGGACAGTCCGGCGCGCCCGCAGATCTCCTGCACGGTCGTGCGCTGGTAGCCGACCTCGCCGATCGCGGCGATCGTCGCATCGATCAGCTTGGCGACGGTGGCCGCGCGGCGTTCCTGCTGCGTCCGCCGTGGACGCGATGTTTCGGCGCTCCCGGTCATGATTACCCATCCTGCCCGCCCGCTCCCACATGGGCGGTCATGGGGTCAGCGTGATCGTTGACACAGCGCCGGAGTGCACTCTACAGTCGACGCGCCAGTTAGGAAACAATTGCTCTCTTTTTGCCCGAGAGCCGTGGCGCGCAGCGTTGCGTATAGGTCGAGGAGTTCCGAATGAAGATGGGCACTGCCGCGGGCACCAAGAGGATGGTCGCGCACACTTGCCTGGCTCTGACCGCCGGTTTGACCATGGCGATGAGTCCCATGATGATCGGGATGGCGCACGCGGACCCGGTGCCGGTCGCACCGCCGCTGCCGTTCCCGCTCCCCCCGGCTCCGCCGTATCTGGACCCTGGCTTCTACAACCCGGCCCCGGCCAAGGTCGCGACGGCACAGCCCGGTGAGATCCTGGGCGCGCGACAGGTCAATCTCGCGAACTTCTTCCTGATCCCGCTCAACGTGCGGGCCTGGCAGTTGTCGTATCGCAGCACGAACACGCGCGGCGAGGCGATCCCCGCGGTCGCCACGGTCATCGTGCCGTACCGCCCGTCGCCGACGCCCGACCGCAGCCTGGTCTCGTTCCAGTTCGCCGAGGACTCGCTGTCGGTGAACTGCGCGCCGTCCTATGCGCTGCAGATGGGTTCGCTGCCCAACCCGACCAACTCGGTGATCGGTGCGGAGTTCATCGAGGTCCAGGCCATGTTGCAGCTCGGGCACGCGGTCGTGGTGCCCGACCATCAGGGACCGAACGCGGCCTACGCGACCGGCCCGCTCGGCGGCCGGATCACCTTGGACGCGATTCGCGCGGCCCAGAACTTCGAACCGGCCGGGCTGCCGGGAGCGGCCACGCGCACCGCACTGTGGGGCTACTCGGGCGGCGCCATCCCCACCGCGCACGCCGCCGAACTGCAACGCGAGTACGCACCGGAGCTGAACCTGGTCGGCACCGCGGCCGGCGGCGTGATGGCCGATATCCGCGCGGCGATCGATTACAACAACGGCACCTCCACCTTCGGCGGTGCCGTGCTCGGCGGATTGTTCGGCGTGGCAAGGGAATACCCGGAGCTGAACCAATTCGTCGACCGATACATGAACCCGCTCGGCAAGGCCATCCGCGTGGTGCACGAAGGACAGTGTGTCGCACTGCAATTCGCGGGGTTCCCGTTCGTGAACATCAAGGGGCTGTTCGACTACCCCGGCGGCGACCCGCTCAGCGCGCCCGAATTGCAGCCCATGCTCGAAGAAATCAGCCTCGGCCGCCGGGGCACTCCGATGTCGCCGATGTACTTCTATCAGGCGCCGCTCGACGAGGTGATGCCCGTCAACTCGCTCAACAAGGTCTACGACACCTATTGCAAAGACCCGAGCGCCAAGGTGTTCTACACCAGGGAACTGATCAGCGAGCACGGCATCGCCGCCGTCTCGGGCGCGGGTTCGGCCGCGCTGTGGCTCAACGATCGGCTCAACGACGTCCCCGCGCCGGAGGGTTGCAGCAACCGCGACGTGCCGTTGCAGGTCCTCGATCCGGGCGCGTTCGCCGCCGTCGCCAACACCCTCGGCGGAGTTCTCGCGGCGGCGCTCGGCATGCCGGTCTGACCGGCCGAAAACCCGGCCGGACCGCACGACGTCGGTACCATCGCGTCATGTCGGCTAACTTCGTGCGGTTCGGCCCGGTCGCCCTGCTGGCCCTGCTCGCGGTCAGCGCCTGCTCGAGCGGCGACTCGAAGTCCCCCTCGAACACGCCCGAACTGGTCGGCCACACCTTCCTATCGACCGGGGTCGAGGGCACGCCGATCCCGGGCGGCGGCCCGCTGACCCTCACCTTCAAGGACGACCGGCTCGCCGCGGACGCGGGCTGCAACTCCTATTCCGGCGCGGTCACCCTCGACGACCACAAGCTGCGCGTGTCCGGCCTGGCCAGCACCCTGATGGCGTGCGCGGGCGATCGGCAGGGCGCGGACGAATGGCTCAACGGCCTGCTGAACTCCGACCCCACCTGGCAGCTCGACGGCCCGAAACTGACCCTGAAGTCGGACAACCTCACCGTCACCCTGCTGGACAAAAAGGTCGCCGTGCCGGACAAGCCGATCAAGGGCACCACCTGGATCGTCACCGCCCTGATCAGCACGGACGCCCAAATCCGTTCGCAGACAATCGATGAGGTGAAACCGACGCTCACCATCGCGGACGACGGCAGCGTCACCGGTACGGCCGGCTGCAACCGGATGACCG
This sequence comes from Nocardia colli, assembly GCF_008704205.1. Classification (GTDB taxonomy): domain Bacteria; phylum Actinomycetota; class Actinomycetes; order Mycobacteriales; family Mycobacteriaceae; genus Nocardia; species Nocardia colli. The sequence goes on from NZ_VXLC01000055.1 coordinate 22,404, forward strand.
GGCGCGCAACGGGTCCCGACACCGAGCTCACCTTCCAGATCGCCACCACGAAGATGCTGTGCCCGGTGGAGGTGATGGACGTCGAGCAGTCGGTCCTGAAAGCGTTGGACGGCAAGACAACCGCGATCGTCGACGCCGACACCCTCACTCTGCGCAACGCCAACGGCAGCGGCCTCACCCTGCGCGCGGAGTAGACCCACAACGAGAAAGAGCCGGGCACCCTTTCGGATGCCCGGCTCTTTTCGTGAAAACGGTTACGGCAGTGGGCCGCCCGCGGCGATCGCGGACAGGGTGGCGAACTCGTCACCCTTCAGCGAGGCACCGCCGACCAGCGCACCGTCGATATCGGTCTGCCCGACCAGCTCGCCGACGTTCTTGGCGTTGACCGAGCCGCCGTAGAGCACCCGCACACCCGCGGCGATCTCCGGAGTAGCCAGCTCGGCCAGCTCCGCACGGATCGCGCCGCAGACTTCCTGCGCGTCCGCAGGCGTGGCGACCTTGCCGGTGCCGATCGCCCAGACCGGCTCGTAGGCGATGACGACCTTCGAGATCTCCTCCGCCGTCAGGCCTTTCAGCGAACCACGCAGCTGCTCGAGGTTGTACTCGACATGCGTCTTCGCCTCGCGCACGTCCAGGCCCTCACCGATGCAGACGATCGGGGTGATCCCGTACTTCAGCGCCTGCTTGGTCTTGACCAGCACGAGAGCATCGTCCTCGTGGTGGTACTGCCGACGCTCGGAATGCCCGACCGCGACGAAGCTGCAGCCCAGCTTGGCCAGCATCGAACCGCTGACCTCACCGGTGTAGGCACCCGAGTCGTGCGCCGAAATATCCTGCGCCCCATAGGTGAGCAGCAGCTTGTCGCCCTCCACCAGCGTCTGCACGCTGCGCAGGTCGGTGAACGGCGGCAGCACCGAGACATCGACCTTGGCGAAGTACTTCTCCGGCAACGCGAACGCGATCTTCTGCACCAGCGCGATCGCCTCGAGGTGGTTGAGGTTGAGCTTCCAGTTGCCCGCGATGAGCGGCTTCCTGGCGAGAGACTTTGTCACAGACGTAGCACTCCTCAATCTTCCAGCACTGCGATGCCCGGAAGTTCCTTGCCCTCCAGGTATTCCAGCGACGCGCCGCCGCCGGTGGAGATGTGCGAGAAACCGTCGTCGGGCAGCCCGAGCGCACGCACGGCCGCCGCGGAGTCGCCACCGCCGACGACGGTGAACGCGCCCTTGCCGGTCGCGGTGACAATGGCCTCGGCCACGCCCTTGGTGCCTGCCGCGAAGCTCTCGAACTCGAACACGCCCATCGGGCCGTTCCAGAACACCGTCTTCGCCTCGGTCAGCAGCGCGGCGAACCGGGAGGTCGACTCGGGGCCGATGTCCAGGCCCATCCAGCCGTCCGGAATCTCGTGCGCCGGAACGACCTTCGAGTCCGCGTCGGCGGCGAACTTGTTCGCCACCACGATGTCGCGGGGCAGGTGGATGACGTCCGCGTACCGGTCGAGCAGGTCCTTGCAGGTGTCGATCATCTCCTCCTGCAACAGCGAGGTACCCACCGAAAGACCCTGTGCGGCAAGGAAGGTGAAGCACATGCCGCCGCCGATGACCAGCGTGTCGACCTTCGGCGCGAGCGCCTCGATGACCGCGAGCTTGTCGGAGACCTTCGACCCGCCGAGTACGACCGCGTACGGCCGCTCGGTGTCCGTGGTCAGCTTGGCGAGTACCTCGACCTCGGCCGCGACCAGCTTGCCCGCGTAGTGCGGCAGCAGCTTGGCCACGTCGTACACCGACGCCTGCTTGCGGTGCACCACACCGAAGCCGTCGGACACGAACGCACCGTCGTCGCCGACCAGCTCGACCAGCGCGGCTGCGAGCTTGGCCCGGTCCGCGTCGTCCTTGCTGGTCTCACGCGGATCGAAACGGATGTTCTCCAGCAGGAGGACATCGCCGTCGGTCAGCCCCTCGGAGCGCGCGAGCGCGTCCCCGCCGACCACGTCACCGGCGAGCTGGACGTTGCGGCCCAGTTCTTCGGCGAGCTTCGCGGCGACCGGAGCAAGCGAAAGCTTGGCGTCCCGCTCGCCTTTCGGCCGGCCGAGGTGCGCGGTGACGATCACCTTCGCGCCGGCCTCGGCCAGCGCCTTGATGGTCGGCACGGACGCGATGATCCGACCCGGATCGGTGATCTGGCCGCTGTCGTCGAGGGGGACGTTCAGGTCGGAGCGCACGAGCACGCCCCGACCTTCGACACCCTCGCTGAGCAGATCGTCGAGAGTTTTGACTGTCATGGCCTCAGAGCGACTTGCCGACGAGGCCGATGAGGTCGGCGAGACGGTTCGAGTAGCCCCACTCGTTGTCGTACCAGCCGACGACCTTCACCTGATCGTCGATGACCTTGGTCAGCGGCGCGTCGTAGATGCAGGAGTGCGGATCGGTGACGATGTCGCTGGACACGATCGGGTCCACGTTGTACTTGAGGTAGCCCTTCAGCGCACCCGCGGCGGCGGCCTGGTAGGCGGCGTTGATCTCGTCGATCGAGGCCGACTTGGCCAGCTTGACCGTGAGGTCGGTGACCGAGCCCGTCGGGACCGGCACGCGCAGCGCGTAGCCGTCCAGCTTGCCCTGCAGTTCCGGGAGCACCAGGCCGATGGCCTTCGCGGCGCCGGTGCCGGTGGGCACGATGTTCAGCGCGGCGGCGCGGGCGCGACGCAGGTCGGCGTGCGGCGCGTCCTGCAGGTTCTGGTCCTGCGTGTACGCGTGGATGGTGGTCATCAGGCCACGTTCGATGCCGAAGGCATCGTGCAGCACCTTGGCCAGCGGGCCGAGGCAGTTGGTGGTGCACGAGGCGTTGGAGATGATGTTCTGGCTGCCGTCGTACTTGTCGTCGTTGACGCCCATGACCACGGTCAGGTCCTCACCCTTGGCGGGTGCGGAGATGATGACCTTCTTGGCGCCGGACGCGAGGTGGCCCTTGGCCTTGGTCGCGTCGGTGAAGATGCCGGTCGACTCCACGACCACGTCGACACCCAGGTCGCCCCACGGCAGCGCCGACGGGCCCTCCTTGATGGCCAGCGCCTTGAGCCGCTGGTCACCGACCACGATGGTGTCGTCGCCGTCGAGCGAGACATCCTGCGGCAAGCGGCCGAGGATCGAGTCGTACTTGAGCAGGGTCGCGAGAGTCGCGTTGTCGGTGAGGTCGTTGACCGCGACGATCTCGATGTCGGTGGTGCCCAGCGCCTTCTGCGCCTCCACCGCCCGGAAGAAGTTACGTCCGATACGACCGAAGCCGTTGATGCCTACCCGGACAGTCACGTTATCGCTCCTCAGCTTTCAAGCGGATCATTCCGATGTCTTGTAACAGTAGTGCCCGCCTGTTACCGCACTGACATGCACCTGGACACACCACTACGGTAACCAGCGAAATCAATCACCGACCGGTCTGTTTCCTCACAGTCCGGACCGCCTACCAGCGGCGCAGCGCTGTCAATCACCCTGGCAATCCGGTGCGGTTACCCAGCATGGGTGACATACGCACCCTTTGTCGGCTTTCGGCCCGCTCCGTTGCGGGCCCACCACACAGAGACACCCGGCCGGTCGCCTGTGCGGGCGACCGGCCGGGTGACAACTCCGTTCAGGCCTCGTCGAGCAGTTCGGCGGTCACGGCCGACTCGGTGTCGGGGATGCCGAGCTCCTTGGCCCGCCGGTCCGCCATCGACAGCAGGCGCCGAATCCGGCCCGCCACAGCGTCTTTCGTCATCGGCGGGTCGGCCAGCTGGCCGAGCTCCTCCAGCGACGCCTGACGGTGCTGCACGCGCAGCTTGCCCGCGGCGGCGAGATGGTCGGGCACGTCGTCGCTGAGGATCTCCAGCGCGCGCTCCACCCTGGCGGCCGCGGCGACCGCCGCCCTGGCCGAGCGGCGCAGGTTGGCGTCGTCGAAGTTGGCCAGCCGGTTCGCGGTGGCCCGCACCTCGCGGCGCAGCCTGCGTTCCTCCCAGACGATCCGGGTGCCGTGCGCACCCATCCGGGTGAGCAGCGCGCCGATCGCCTCGCCGTCACGCACCACGACCCGGTCGGTGCCGCGCACCTCGCGCGCCTTGGCGGTGATGCCCAGCCTGCGGGCCGCGCCGACGAGCGCGAGCGCCGCCTCCGGACCCGGGCAGCTGACCTCCAGCGCGGACGAACGCCCCGGCTCGGTGAGCGAGCCGTGCGCGAGAAACGCTCCGCGCCAAGCGGCTTCGGCGTCCGCGATGCTGCCGCCGACCACCTGGGCGGGCAGGCCGCGCACCGGACGACCGCGCACATCGAGCAGCCCGGTCTGCCGGGCCAGCGCCTCGCCCTCCTTGGACACGCGCACCACGTAGCGGGAGGTCTTGCGCAGACCGCCCGCGCCGAGCACGTGCACATCGGAGCCGTAGCCGTATAGCTCGAAGATCTCCCGGCGCAGCCTGCGGGCGATGGAACCCATGTCCACCTCGGCCTCGACGATCACCCGCCCGCCGACGATGTGCAGGCCGCCCGCAAAACGCAGCAGCGCGGACAGCTCCGCCTTCCTGGAACTGACTTGCGACACCGTGAGCCTGCTCAGCTCGTCTTTCACATCGGCTGTCATCGCCACGAGACGCGCTCCTTTCCACCCAACCCGGAACGCACATCCTGACCCATGTGCCGTCCCTCGACTCGAAGCCCTGCCATTTGCGGCCGAGGTTGCCGGATCAGTTGATCCAGTGCGGCGGCAAGCTTTCCGGGGTGATGCCGGTCCGTCCCCGCCTCGGCGACATCGGAGAAGGTTACCCGTGCGCGGAGCTGTTCGGCGGCTCTCGCCACATGTTCTCTTTCGCGACCCTCGGGCACCGACCCCGAATCGACCAAAACTTCGTCGACCACGAATTCCGGTGCGTGCTGGGACAATACATGCAGGTGCCGTTCGGCGGAGAAACCCGCCGTTTCGCCGGGCTCGGCGGCGAGATTCAGCACCAGAACTTTTCTGGCTCGGGTGTACACCAGCGCCTCTCGTAGTTCGGGGACGAGCACATGGGGGATGACGCTGGTGAACCAGGAACCTGGTCCGAGGACGACCACATCGGCGTGTTCGATGGCCGAGGTGGCTTCTTGACTGGCCGGCGGATCGGACGGGATCAGCCGCACGCGCCGGACCTTGCCCGGCGTGGTCGCGATGGCGACCTGGCCGCGAATGCAGCGGCTGACCCGCGGATCCGCTTCCAGCCCAGCCACATCCGCTTCGATGTCGAGCGCGATCGGCGACATCGGCAGCACCCGTCCGGTGATGCGCAACATCTTCGCGAGTTCGTCGAGCGCGGCGACCGGGTCGCCGAGCACCTCGGTCAGCCCGGCCAGGATGAGGTTGCCGACCGAGTGACCGGCGAGCGCGCCGGTGCCGCCGAAGCGGTGCTGCACGGTCTGGGTCCAGATGCCGTCGGAGTCGGCGGCCAGCGCGGCCAGCGCCATCCGCAGGTCACCGGGCGGCAGCACGCCTAGTTCGGCGCGTAGGCGACCGGACGAGCCGCCGTCGTCGGCCACCGTGACGACCGCGCTGATCTTCCTGGTCAGCCGCCGGATCGCGGTCAGCGTCGCGTAGAGGCCGTGCCCGCCGCCCAGCGCGACGATGGCCGGGTCGGATTCCCATCCACTCATTCGCGCCCCAGATCCCGATGCACGACCCGCACCACGTCGGCGGATCCCTCGGGCACGCCGGTGCCCACGCTCATCAGTTCGCCGAGCGCCTCGGCGATCGCCACGCTGCGGTGCTTGCCTCCGGTGCAGCCCACTGCCACCGTCATGTATCGCTTCCCCTCTTGGCGGTACCCGTTCATGGTCAGTTCGACCAGGTGGTGGCAGGTACGCAGGTAATCGTCCGCGCCGGGGCGCGACAACACGTACTCGCTCACCACTGATTCCTGACCAGTGTGTTCCCGCAATTCCGGTATCCAATGTGGATTAGGTAGAAAACGCACATCCAACACCATGTCGGCGTCGAGTGGAACCCCATGCTTGAAGCCGAAGGATTGCACGGTCAGCTGCAACGCGCTCGGCGCGCCGCCGCCGAAGGCCTCCTCCAGCTTGCGGTGCAGCTGGTGGATGGACAGTTCGGTGGTGTCGATGACCAGGTCCGCCGCGGTTTTCACGGCCGAGAGCCGGATCCGTTCGGCGGCGATGCCCGCCGAGAGCGTGCCGTCCTTGCTCTCGCTCTGCAACGGATGCCGGCGCCGGGCGAAACCGAAGCGGCGGATGAGCACGTCGTCGGAGGCCTCGAGAAACAGCACCCTGGTTTCGATGCCGAGTTTGCGCAATTGATCGGTGACCACCGAGAGATCGCCGGTGAAGAACCGGCTGCGCACGTCCATCACCAGGGCGAGACTGCGGATCGGCGGCTCGGCGGAGGCGCCCAGTTCGACCATCCGGCCGATCAGTTCCGGCGGCAGGTTGTCGGCCACGTACCAGCCGAGATCCTCGAGTACGCGGGCGGCGGTGCCGCGGCCCGCGCCGGATAGTCCGGTCACGATGACGACTTCGACCTGCGGGTTCGCCGCTGCGACAGCGCTCGAGGGGCCGGCCTGCCCCTCGGTCTGTCGCGGATTACCCGCAGTGTTGTTCGATTCGACGCGTGTCATGTCCTATGGGATCCGTCTCTTGGGTACCTCTCGAATCATCCCGCACCGGTCCCGGTATCGGGCGCAGACATGCGTGATTACCTTCCGTGGAGCAACAGGATGGTTCACGAACATGTGATGGAACGGTACCGAGGATATAGGTGGATGGCAGGGAAGCAGATGATTCCGATGTTTCTCAGCCTCCTTGCAGGGCAGCGAGTACGGCTTTGGCGGTCGCCAGCCCGATGCCGGGGACCTCGGTGATCTCCTCCACCGTGGCCTGCTTCAGTTTCGCGACCGAACCGAAATGGGTAACCAGTGCGGTTCGGCGCGCCGCACCCAGTCCGGGCACCGAGTCCAGCGCGGACGCGGTCATCCGGCGGGAACGTTTGCTGCGGTGGAAGGTGATGGCGAAGCGGTGCGCCTCGTCGCGGACCCGTTGCAGCAGGAACAGGGCCTCGCTGTTGCGCGGCATGATCACCGGGTCGCTTTCCCCCGGCACCCAGACCTCTTCGAGGCGTTTGGCCAGGCCGATCACCGCGACGTCGGTGATGCCGAGCTCGTCGAGCACCTCGGCGGCGGCCGCGACCTGGGGTGCGCCGCCATCGACCACGTAGAGGTTGGGCGGGTAGGCGAACTTGCGCGGGCGGCCGGTGTTCGGGTCGATGCCCGGGCGGGACAGGAGATCCGCTGTGTCGTCGGCGTTTTCGGCCTCCAGGTCCTCGGCGGCGATCAGGTCGCGTTCCTTCTGCAACTTGTAGAACCGCCGTCTGGTCACCTCCCGGATGCTGCCGACGTCGTCGGAGCGACCGTCGCCGGCCGCCTCCTTGATCGTGTAGTGCCGGTACTCGGATTTGCGGGCCAGGCCGTCCTCGAACACCACCAGCGAGGCGACCACGTCGGTGCCCTGCACGTGGCTGATATCCACGCACTCGATCCGCAGCGGAGCGCTGTCGAGTTCGAGCGCGTCCTGAATGGCTTGCAGCGCAGCCGATCTCGAGGTGAGGTCGCCCGCGCGCTTGAGCTTGTGCTGCTGTAGCGCCTCCATCGCGTTGCGCTGCACGGTCTCGGCGAGGGCCTTCTTGTCGCCGCGCTGCGGCACACGCAGTTGCACGGCCGAGCCGCGCAGGTTGGACAGCCATTCCTGGAGCTGGTCGGTGTCGGCCGGGAGTTCGGGGACCAGCACCTCGCGCGGGACCACGGTGGCGGGCTGCTCGGATTCGCCGAGTTCGGCCACCGCGACCTGCTCGCCGTAGAACTGGGTGAGGAACTGTTCGACCAGCACGGACAGCTCGCTGCCTGCCTCCGGCGCGTCGATGGCGTCGCCGGATTTGTCCACCACCCAGCCGCGCTGGCCGCGGACGCGACCGTCGCGGACGTGGAAGATCTGCACGGCCGCCTCCAGCTCGTCGGTGGCGAAGGCGATCACGTCGGCGTCGGTGCCGGTGCCGAGCACGACCGCCTGCTTCTCCAGCGCGCGGCGCAGCGCCTGCACGTCGTCGCGCAGGCGGGCGGCGTTCTCGAAGTCCAGGTCTTCGGCGGCGTCCTGCATGCGGCGTTCGAGCTGGCGCACCATGCGATCGGTGCGGCCGGCCAGGAAGTCGCAGAAGTCCTCGACGATCTGGCGGTGCTCGTCGGCGCTGACCCGGCCGATGCACGGGGCCGAGCACTTGTCGATGTAGCCGAGCAGGCAGGGGCGGCCGATCTGGTTGTGCCGCTTGAACACTCCGTTGGAGCAGGTGCGCGCGGGGAACACGCGCAGCAGCAGATCCAGGGTTTCCCGGATCGCCCAGGCGTGCGCGTACGGGCCGAAGTAGCGCACGCCCTTCTTACGCGCGCCGCGGTAGACGAACAGGCGCGGGAACTCTTCGTTCAGCGTCACCGCAAGCACCGGGTACGACTTGTCGTCGCGGTAGCGCACGTTGAAGCGGGGGTCGAATTCCTTGATCCAGTTGTATTCGAGCTGTAGCGCCTCCACCTCGGTGGAGACAACAGTCCACTCCACGCTCGCGGCGGTGGTGACCATCTGCCGCGTGCGCGGATGCAAGGAGGCGACGTCGGCGAAGTACGAGTTCAGCCTGCTGCGCAGGCTCTTTGCCTTGCCGACGTAGATGACCTGCCGATGTGCGTCCCGGAACTTGTACACCCCGGGTTCGACGGGAATCGTGCCCGGCTTGGGCCGGTACGTCGCTGGATCTGCCACCCGACAAGCCTATCGAGCAGGTCCGACAGGTCCGCCACAGCGCCGGGTTCAGCGCGTTCGCGCCGCCGCGAGATGGGCGATGTCGCAGCCGGCCGCTGAAACGCACTGCGCGACATGAGGTTCGCCGGCGGACCGGACGTTCGACGCGTTTCGCCCGACCGCGCTCATCACCGTCAACACGAGGAGCACGATGCCCGCGATGATCAATCCGGTGCCCTTCCGCTTCGGCGGATAAACCGGTGGGTGAGCCGGTGGTGCGGGATAGCCGGCCGGAGATTGCGGGTACGGCTCATAGGCATCTGTGGGCGCGTATTGCGGCCGGCTGACCGAGTCGACTGGTTGTGCGGTGTAGTCGACGGGCGGAGGTGCGTATCCATACGGCGGCGGCGACGGATACGCACCAGGCTGACCTGGATACGACTGATACCTCTGCGGTTTCGATTTCGACCGCTGCACCAGCCCTACCGTGAGCAGAACGAGTCCCGCCACCGGGAACGACAGCGACCCCAACAGATAGCCGAACTCTTCCGGAGTCATGCCGCCACCTCCTCGGCGTGGACATGATCAGAGCCGCACAATTCAGCGCCCACCGACGCTCCCCCATTCGATCAACCCCTCGGTCACCCGTGCGAGTGACCGGCAGAACCGTGAACCATAGCAAGAAACCCCGACAACCAAGACATTTCGACCACGACTACGGCTGGATGTCGAACCAGTGCTTCGCTTCGGGGCGAGTGAGTTGGTAGACGATGACGATCGATGCGCCGAGCGAATACAGCACTGCGACAATCCATTGGGCGAAGGGCACGTCGAGGGGGTGGGTTTGCCAGCCGACCACGGCTTGGGCCAGTGCCAAGGTGAGGGCCAGGATGCGGACGCCGCTCGCGCCGCGGGTGAATCCGCCGGCGACGAGGGCGAGTAGCCAGCTGAACAGGAATTGGATGGCCGCGCCGCCTGCGGCTTCACCGCCGAGCATCAGGCCCATCAGCGCCGTGTAGGCGAGGCCGAATCCGGCCAGGCCCCAGGCGGCTTCGCGGGCTTCCCTGGCGGGTCCGGGCAGCTCGGTCAGCGCCCATAATCGCTCGGCTACGGCTAAATCATCGTCCGAAGACTCAGCGCCCATGGCGCCCCCCACTTCCCGATCCACACGCTCTCGGCCCGAATCAACGGGCGCGCGCAGAACGGTAGATCACCGGGACGAGTCGGACAACCCGGACGCGGTAACCGTTATTCGACGGCGATCAGCCGTTCACTCGCCGCGTGAAAGCCCGTGCTCGCGCAGCGCGTCCAGCAGACCGGTCGGGCGCTGTTCGGTGGGTAGCGGATCTACCAGGGCGAATCGACAGCCGAGCGCGGTCGCGCCACCGTCGGCCTCGGCGCTGTCGCCGACCATCAGGGCCGCCGCGGGTTCAACGCCGAGTTTATCCAGGGTGGCGGCGAAGATGCGCGGATCGGGTTTGATCGCGCCGATCTCGAAGGAGAGGGCGAAGGCGTCGACGTAGCGGTCCCAGTTGCGGGAGACGAAGGCGGGGCGGATGTCGAAGGCGATATTGCTGACGACGGCGACCTGAATGCCTTGGCCCGCAAGCAGAGTCAGCACCTCCTCGACGTCGGGGTAGGGCGTCCAGGCCAGCGAATCGATCATGCGCCGGTAGAGGAACTCCGCTTGGTCGTCGGTCGGTACGCCGGATCTGCGCAGGACCTCCAGATAGGCGTGCCGATGCAGCTTCGGGTCCAAGTCGCGGTTGTCCCAGGCGTATTGCCCTTCGGCGCCGAACTGCACGAGTTGCTCGACCGGCGCCGTCATCCGGCGCAGCAGCTCTGCCTTCTCGTGCACGTCGAAAGCCCGGCCGTCGGCGGTGACCAACTGGTCACCCCACCAATCCTTCTCTTCCAGTCGGAACAGGGTCCCGGAATAGTCGAAGAGCACCGCCTCGATGGTCACCGCACCAGCGTACCGACGGGTCCGTCGCGGACGAGGTCGTCGCAGGCCAGGGCGGTGCCCCGGCGAGGCGGGGCGACAACTGCTGGCGCGCAACCCAGTTCATCCGGATCCGGCACGTCCCTTCGGCACCTCGGGCACGGAGCGTTGGTACGAAAAACCCTCCCCCGCTGTCGGTGGCGAGCGTTAGAGTCCCCCCATGAGGCGCACGCGAGGTACGTGGACGGGTGTGGCGGCGGCGTTGCTGCTCGCCCTGGGGACGGTGACGGCTTGTTCGTCCGACGAGGACAAGGCGAGCAAAGTCTGCGACACGGTGCCGAACGGCACGCCGGTGGCCGCGACGTCACCCGGCGCGCCGGCCGGTAAGACGCCGGACATCAGCACCAACCCGGAGATCGCCACGGGCTACCGGTCCGCGATGACGCCGGTGCACACGAAGACGTTCGCGGTGTCGACGGCGAACCCCGTCTCGACCAAGGCGGCGTGTGCGGTGCTGCGCGACGGCGGCACCGCCGCGGACGCACTGATCGCGGCGCAGGCCGTGCTCGGCCTGGTCGAACCGCAGGCCTCCGGCATCGGCGGCGGCTCGTTCCTCATGTATTACGACGCCACGGCCAAGACCGTCGACGCCTACGACGGGCGAGAGGTCGCGCCCGCCGCGGCGACCGAGAACTACCTGCGCTGGGTCGACGACGCCAACCGGACCGAGCCGAAGCCGAACGCGCGAGCCAGCGGCCGATCCATCGGCGTGCCCGGGGTGCTGCGGATGCTGGAGATGGCCCACCGCGACCACGGCAAGACCGGCTGGCGCGAACTGTTCGACCCGGCCATCGGCCTCGCCGATCGCGGCTTCCCGATCAGCCCCCGATTCGCCGGCCAGATCGCCGAGTCGGCCAAGGATCTCGCCCTCGACGACGCCGCGAAGGCCTACTTCCTCAATCCCGACGGCACCGCCAAGACCGCCGACACCGTGCTGACCAATCCGGCCATGTCGAAGACCTTGAGCGCCATCGCCGCCGAGGGCGCCAACGCCTTCTATACCGGCGCCATCGCCCGCGACATCGTCGACGCCGCCACCACGGCGTCCGGCGGTCGCACCCCCAGCCTGATCACCACCGCCGACCTGGCGAACTACCAGGCCAAGAAGCGCACCGCCCTCTGCACCACCTATCGCACCCACGAGATCTGCGGCATGCCCGCGCCGTCCTCCGGCGGCAGCACGGTCGCCGCGACCCTCGGTATCCTGGAGAACTTCGATCTCGCCGCGCTGCCCCCGGACAACCTCGGTTCCGGCACCGACGCGCGCAACGGCGGCAAGCCGAAGGCCGACGCGGTGCACCTCATCGCGGAGGCCGAGCGGCTCGCCTACGCCGACCGCAACAAGTACGTGGCCGACACGGATTTCATTCCGCTGCCCGGCAATTCGATCCAGACCCTGCTGAACAAGGACTACCTCAAGCAACGCGCCGCACTGATCGACCGCGGCCACAGCATGGGCACCGCGCAGCCCGGCGACTTCGGTCCGGTCCCGCTCGGCGTCGGCCCGCAGCCGCCCGAGCACGGCACCAGCCACATCTCCGTGGTGGACAAGTACGGCAACGCCGCGTCGATGACCACCACGGTGGAATCCGCCTTCGGCTCGTTCCACCTGGTCGACGGCTTCGTGCTGAACAACCAGCTCACCGACTTCTCCGCCGACCCGCTCGGCACCGACGGCGCCCCGGTCGCGAACCGCATCCAGCCGAACAAGCGCCCGCGCAGCTCGATGGCCCCGACCCTGGTCTTCGACAAGGCCGCCGACGGCACCCGCGGCCAGCTCACCCACGTCACCGGCTCCCCCGGCGGCTCGGTGATCATCCAGTTCGTCGTGAAAACCCTTATCGGCATGCTCGACTGGGGCCTGGACCCGCAGCAGGCCGTGTCCGGGCTCTCCTTCGGCGCGGGCAACGCCCCAGCCACCGGCCTCGGCGGCGAACACCCCAGCATCAACAGCGCCGACAACGGCAACAACGACGCCCTGGTCACCCGACTGCGCCAACTAGGCCACCAGGTCTCGGTCGCCCCGCAATCCAGCGGCCTCAGTGCGATCCAACGCGAACCCGACGGCTGGATCGGCGGCGCCGACCCCCGCCGCGAGGGAGCGGTCCTCGGCGATACCCGCTGACCCCATGATCAACGGGACGTGACGGCGGCAAAGTTCGAGTACGCGCGCCGTCACGTCCCGTTGATCGTGCAGCGGGCTGTCGTCCGTGTGGTCGGGCAACGGCCACATCGCTGGAATCCGCAACTCTCTCGTGGGCTTTGCACGCTGACGGATGCCCAGAGTGGGGTGCGGATCCGGGGCGACGTGCGGATCTCGAGAATCACACCGGATTGCTCGGCGACAGAATCCGGTTGTACGACAATCCCGGCGGCGCGCCGATGCAGGCCTGCCTCGAGAAGACCGGTGTCGTTAGTTAGGTCAGCGCGACAGGAGCATGGGGTAAACCACGGGGCCGTGGTCTATGGGTAGTTCGTCCTGTTGGACGAAGCCGAAGCGCTGGTAGAAGGACAGACTCGCGCGGGTGTTGGAGACCACGAAGCAAGGTTCGGCGGAGGTGGCGAGGCGCTGTTCGAGTAAGGATGACGCGAACCCTCGGCGCTGGGCATCGGGGTGGGTGCCCACGGCGGCAAGGTAGAGGTGCGGGGCGGCGGGCCGGGCGTCTTCCATTTGACGGGCTGCGGCGAGAGCACGCGGGAGGCTGCCCTTCAAGGTGTGGAACAGGCTGAACGGCTTGGCAATCGATGACACGATGCCGGCCGGCTCCCACAGCGCGACGCTGACGATGTTCCCGTTCTCGTCACAGGCCGAGTCGACCATGCCGGTCTCGGTGCGCGAGGCGATGCGCGAGTCCCAGAACGTGGGCAACGCCTGCTGCCGCATCGCCGGACGCGGCCAGAGATAGGTCATCAGCGGATCCTCGGCGAAGGCCGCCGCGAGGACGAACGCACCGGTCTGCATACCATGCAGATTAACGGGCAAACGCCGCGCTACCCCGCCACGCCCGCCCGACACGCGCTCCGCGTCGTCTCCCGGCTGAAGCGCGGACCCACCTTCGCCCGGCAACACATCGAGCGGGGAATCCTCGACACCGCGCGCCCGCACCGCCGTGGCCGACGGGCACATCTCGGCGGCGATCGTCAGGTGGTAGCACGCCGCACAGTGCGGAGGGCGTGGACCCGATTGGGCCATAAGGCTTCTCGGCTTCAGCTCACCGACGGCGTGCACTCGAACGATCGGCTGACCGCAGATGGGCAGATGCCGGACAGCATCCACAAGCGCAACGTTAAGCGGTTCCGGTCGATGGTGGGCGACAACGGGCTCACCGCGATCGAGACAGAACGCGAAGCCGAACAACCCGCTCGAGGGCCGACGCTCGCCGGCGCGCGACGATCCGCAAAGCAGCAGCAACAGCGCCGCCGATCACCCCTGATCGGCGGTGTACTTCACGCCCAGTTCACGGAGCTTGTCCATCGCCTGCGCGGCATGTTCCTTGTCGTTGGAACGAATCGCCAGCATCGGCACATAATCGTCGTTGACGAGTTCGAGCCGAGCCCACGCCTTCTTGTCCGGAAAGGTGACACCGCGCACGGTGTCCCACGGAAAGTCACTGTCGCCCAGGATGTTCCGGACGGAGACCCCGTTCGCGCCGACACGCACCCGCGGCCGGGTGAGCAGCAGCACGGCGGCAGCGATCAGCAGGCCGATACCGATCATGGCGAGCTGATCGGCCACCCGGAAGTTCACCCCGGTGGACCCGGTCCGCAACCAGATGCCGCCGGCCAGGAAGGCGACAGCGATCACGGCAGCCACGATCCGCGCGGTACGCACCGCCCGGCGAGGACGCACCTCGAGTTCCCACTCAGGCGAATTGCCTTGCCCCGCAGCGGGTTCGGTGCTCCTTCGAAAGATACGTACGACCGGCATCGGTTACGCACACCTCCGCATGAGCCGCAGCACCGCGCAGTAGGACCGACTCCGCCCGGCCGGGCTCCGCCTGCCTCCGGCCGGCACCACAGAGTTGAGCAGGCCCTGCCCGCCCACTAGGCCGACTGCCGCAGCGACCGGAGGGTCAGCGCCGCATCCAGCGCCGCGGCGCAGGCCTGCTCACCCTTGTTCTCGGCCGAACCGGGCAGCCCGGCGCGATCCAACGCCTGCTCCTCGTCGTTGGTGGTGAGCACCCCGTTCGCCACCGGCTTGCCCGCATCCAGCGACACCCGGGTGAGCCCGGCGGTCACCGCATCACACACATACTCGAAATGCGGTGTCCCGCCGCGGATCACCACGCCCAGCGCGACCACCGCGTCGTGCGTGCGCGCCAACTCCTGCGCCACCACCGGCAGCTCCATCGCCCCGGCGCAACGCACCACCGTGACGTGCAGGACTCCGGCGTCCTTGGCCACCTGCTCGGCGTTCGCCACCAGGGTGTCGCAGATCGTGGTGTGCCAGCGCGACGCGACGATGCCGAGCTTCAGGTCCTTGGCATCCGCGAGCGCGAAAGTCGGTACGCCGGTACCGCTCATCGATGATTCCCCTTTTGTGAATTAGCGGGCGGTCTCGCCCAGATCGATGTCGTCGAGCCCGATCAGGTCGTGACCCATCCGGTCACGCTTGGTCCGCAGGTAGCGCAGGTTTTCGGCGTTGGCGCGCAACGGCATCGGCACCCGGTCGGTGATCTTGAGCCCGTACCCGTCCAGGCCGACCCGCTTGGCCGGATTGTTGGTGAGCAGCCGCATCGACCGGATTCCGAGGTCGACCAGGATCTGCGCGCCGGTGCCGTAGTCGCGCGCGTCGGCGGGCAGCCCGAGCTCCAGGTTCGCGTCGACCGTGTCGTGGCCGGAGTCCTGCAACTGGTAGGCCTGCAACTTGTGCATGAGCCCGATGCCGCGGCCCTCGTGCCCGCGCATGTAGAGCACCACGCCGCGACCCTCCTGGGCCACCATCTCCAGCGCGGCGTCGAGCTGCGGACCGCAGTCGCAGCGCAGCGAGCCGAACACGTCACCGGTGAGGCACTCCGAATGCACTCGCACCAGCACGTCCTCGCCGTCGGCGAGATCGCCGCGCACCAGCGCGACGTGCTCGACCTCGTCGTAGATGCTCTGGTAACCGACTGCCATGAATTCGCCGTGCGCCGTGGGGATCCGCGCCTCGGCGACCCGGACCACATGCTTTTCGTGCCGGCGCCGCCAGGCGATCATGTCGGCGATGGAGATCAGCGCGAGGTTGTGCTCGTCGGCGAAGACGCGCAGCTCCTCGGTGCGGGCCATGTGGCCCTCGTCCTTCTGGCTGACGATCTCGCAGATCACACCGGCCGGACGCAGCCCGGCCATCCGGGACAGGTCGACCGCGGCCTCGGTGTGGCCGGGCCGGCGCAGCACGCCGCCGTCCTTCGCGCGCAGCGGCACCACGTGCCCGGGGCGGGTGAAGTCGTCGGCCTTGGCCTCGTCGGAGGCGAGCAGGCGCATCGTGGTCGCGCGGTCGGCGCCCGAGATGCCGGTGGTGATGCCCTCGCGGGCGTCGACCGACACGGTGTAGGCGGTGCCGTGCTTGTCCTGGTTCATCGCGTACATCGGCGGCAGGCCGAGGCGGTCGCAGTCGTCACCGGTCAGCGGCACGCAGATGTAGCCGGAGGTGTAGCGAATCATGAAGGCCACCAGCTCCGGGGTGGCCTTCTCCGCCGCGAAGATGAGGTCGCCCTCGTTCTCGCGGTCCTCGTCGTCGACGACGACTACCGCCTTACCGGCGGCGATGTCGGCGACGGCGCGCTCGATGGTGTCGAACCTGGTCACGTCTGTTGTGCTCCATCTCGAAATAGGTCCGCCCTTACAGTACGGCGTCGCCCGCGGAGGTCGACCGCCCGGCCGTTCACCCGCGTTGCTGCAGACGTTCGACGTACTTCGCGATCACGTCCACCTCCAGATTGACCGTCGTGCCGACGGAGGCGAAGCCGAGGTTGGTCAGGGCGAGCGTGGTGGGGATGAGTGAGACCTCGAACCAGTCCTTGCTGCCGGCTTCGGCGGGCTCGTCGGCGACGCCGAGACCGGAGACGGTGAGCGAGATGCCGTCGACGGTGATCGAGCCCTTCTCCACCACGTAACGCGCGATCGAGTCGGGCAGCGAGATGCGCACGACCTCCCAGTTCTCCGAGGGGGTGCGGGAGAGCACGGTGCCGGTGCCGTCGACGTGGCCCTGCACGAGGTGTCCGCCGAGGCGGCTGTTCAGCGCGGCGGCGCGTTCCAGGTTGACCTTGGATCCGGTGTCCAGCTTGCCGATGCTGGACCGGTTCAGCGTCTCCTGCATCACGTCGACGGTGAACGAATCGCCGCCGATCACGTCGACGACGGTCAGGCAGACGCCGTTCACCGCGATCGAATCGCCGTGCCCGGCATCGGAGGTCACCAGCCCGCCCCGGATCGTCAGCCGGGCGGCGTCGGCCAACCGCTCGGTGGCGACGATCTCGCCCAGTTCCTCGACGATGCCTGTGAACATGCCTGACTCCCTGTCGCGTCGTAGTCCCCGGTTGCGGAACAGCCCGGCCGCGACGGGTATTCCCGCCGGTCGATGCCGCTGGACCCCAGCTTAACGACGGCTCGTCGTAGGGGACAGCACGGTTCCACCCAAGGAACCATCGGACCGCTTCCCGGCAACCGCCGAGGGAACCAAACCGTCAGCCAGGCGACACCCGCCAGAGCAAACGGCCAATAACTAATTAATACTCAATTGAGTTCGAGCATGCGGATATTTCGCACATTAGATGTCGGTGAGAATTGTTTGTTCGCACTATGGATACCGCACAATTGCGTTTTGCAGACTTCTAGCAACCCGCGAATCCTGGGCATACCCATCGGCAACACACTTTTAACGTTTGCTTGCGCCGTGACCGAAATAGACGCAATATTGTTATGTAGCTGATTCCTTCCGTTCAACTTCCGAACCGGGCGGTTCGGTGCGGAACCGTTCGACCTGGTGAAGCGCCTGCAGAACCAGGAAGTTCGACCCAGGGATTGTCCACCACTCGAGGAAGTCAGATAACCACAGTGGGTCAAATCAAGTTCGACACAGTTGGGGGCGCGCAGTGACCACTCTTCTCGATTCGACGCTGGAAGTTCGCTGCGTGCAGTACCGCCGGGAATTGCACCTGCCCGCTTCGATCGATCCCACCTCGCGCCGCATTCTGTTGCATATCGGCGCGCATTACGGCGCCATCACCATGCCCGCCGATCTCGGCGAGCGGGTGCAGCAACGACTCGAACAGGCCGTCATCGCGGGCCCGGTCGTCGATCATCCGCGGGCCAAGCGCTGGACCTTCCTGACCGGTCCGTACCGGCCGGACACCCTGACCGCCGCGGTCTCCGCCGAGCTGTTCCGGATGTACGCCACGGTCGCCTGCACCGGCAGCCAGGTCGTGCTGCCCTCGCCCGACGACGAGCACACCGGCTATCGCACCTGGATCCGCCCGCCCGAGGCGGCGACCACCCGGCCGCCGCTCAACGCGGTGATCGAGGCGACCAGGGCCGTCGGCACCCGCAGAGTCCGCGCGCTGTAACCGCTTTCGCGGATCAGACGGTGCGCAGCGCCGCGGCCTGCCTGCGCAGCGCCTCGACGGCAGCGCCGGGATCGGCTGTGTTGTAGACCGCGGACCCGGCGACGAAGCAGTCGATGCCCGCCTCCGCGGCCGCCTCGATCGTGTCGGTGTTGATGCCACCGTCGATCTCCACCAGCAGCCGCAGCTCGCCCGCATCGACCAGATTGCGCACGATGCGCGCCTTCTCCAGCACGTGGGCGATGAACGACTGACCGCCGAAGCCGGGCTCGACGCTCATCACCAGCAGCGTGTCGAACGAACGCAGAATCTCCAGGTACGGCTCGATCGGTGTGTTCGGTTTCACCGAAAGACCGGCCTTGGCGCCGGCCGCGCGGATATCGCGGGCCACCGCGACCGGATCGTCGGTCGCCTCGGCGTGGAAGGTCACGTTGTACGCGCCCGCCTCGGCGTACGGCGGCGCCCAGCGCGCCGGGTCCTCGATCATCAGGTGGCAGTCGAGCGGAATGTCGGTCGCCTTCAGCAGGCTCTCGACCACCGGGAGTCCGAGGGTCAGGTTCGGCACGAAGTGCGCGTCCATCACGTCGACGTGTAGCCAGTCGGCGCCGGCTACCGCTCGCGCCTCGTCCGCGAGGTGCGCGAAGTCGGCGGAAAGGATGGAGGGGGCGATCATCGGGACGGCCGGACGCGCGTAAGTCGGGGTGGACACAGCGTCGCAGTCTATCGGTAGTGGGGGTTGCCCAGCGCGCGAGTGGGTAGCCTGATGAGGGTGATCAACATTTCGGCGGAACAGGGGCTCTACAGCACCCCGGTGGAGATTCGGGTGGCCGCATCGGTCACACAGCTGCCCATCGTTCGTGGGCTCGCCGAAACTCTCGTGCTACTAAGCGATTTCACGCTCGACGAGGTGGCCGATATCCGGCTCGCCGTCGACGAGGTCTGCTCGACCTTGATCGCTGTCGCCAAGCCCGACACCAGCCTGAACTGCCGATTCACCGTGGGCGAGACCGAACTGCTGGTCCGGGTCAGCGGGCTCGCCGGCCAGGAGGGCTTACCGGATCAGCGCAGTTTCGGCTGGCACGTGCTGCGCACGCTCACCGATGAGGTGCAGGCAACCCAGGATTCGTTCGATTCGACGGTTTCCGGATATCCGACGACGGTTGAGTTCCGTCGGGTCCGGGGGAAAGCGTAGTGGCGGACGAGGACACCGTGTTCGACTCCGATCGCGACGACAACGCCGATACCGTCACCGATGAGGCGGACAACCCCGCCGACGAGGCGGAGGCCGTCACCACCGAGGACGCCGCAGAAGAAACCGAGACCATCGAGGCCGTCAAGACCGTCGCCGGCTACGACGACGTCGGATTGCTCTTCGAACAGCTCGGCGCGAGCAAGCCGGGAACCGCGCGGCACACCGCGATTCGCGCCGAACTGATCAGCCGCTGCATTCCGCTGGCCGATCACATCGCGCGCAAATTCAGCGGGCGCGGTGAGCCGTTCGACGATCTCACCCAGGTCGCGCGGGTCGGGCTGGTGCACGCGGTCGACCGCTTCGATGTCGAGCGTGGCTCGAACTTCCTGTCGTTCGCGGTGCCGACCATCATGGGCGAGGTTCGCCGGTACTTCCGCGACAACACCTGGGCGATGCGAGTACCGCGGCGGGTCAAGGAGACTCATCTGCGGATCGGTGCGGCGATCGACGCGCTGTCGCAGCGGCTCGGCCGGTCGCCGACCGCGAAGGAGATCGCCGCCGAACTCGACGTGGATCCGGACGAGGTGACCCAGGCGGTCATCGCGGGCAACGCGTACCAGCCGAGTTCCATCGACGCCGCCACTCTCGGGCGCGACACCGACGCGTCGCTGCTGGACACGCTCGGCGAGGAAGAGACCCAATTCGACCGGGTCGAAGAGTATGTCGCGATCCGGCCGCTGCTGGCCGGGCTGCCCGAGCGGGAGCGGCGCATCCTCACCATGCGGTTCTTCGAGTCGATGACGCAGACCCAGATCGCGCAGCAGATGGGGATCTCGCAGATGCACGTCTCCCGCATCCTCGCGAAAACCCTTGCCCGGCTGCGGGAACAGTCCAGCCGGGAGTGACTACGCCTGGAACTCGCGCTGCCCGCGGACCTTCGGCGGGGCGGTGAGCCACCAAGCATCGTCCAGCATTTCGCGAAGCTGTTCGCGGGCAACGCGTTCCAGATCGATGAGGATGAAGGCGTGGCCGTCGTAATGCGGGGTCGTGAAGAACGCCGGATCGCCGGAGGCCAATAGCGCCTCCTTCTCGGCAAGATCACACGCCAGGACCAACCCGCCCTCGGCCTCCACCCGCAACCGGCAAAACCCTTTCCCGCCGACCTTCAACGCCGGACTACGCCACCACGTCGATTCCTCGACCCCCGGCAACCCCGTCCCAAGCTTCACCACGTCTTCCCACGTCAGCGCCATTTCCCCAGTCTGCACCACCGGAGATACGCAGTCTTGGACAAATGGAAACAGCCGGAGCGACGCCCGCACGAGCCGAAACTGCTGGACAAATGATCACCGGGAACTGGTGCCGGCGTATCGCGACTTGGGTTCAAGGGGTGGATGCAA
>NZ_VXLC01000056.1 GCF_008704205.1 Nocardia colli
TGCGCCGACCTATTGAGACCAAGGGCAGATCCGGACGTTTCAGAAGCGTTGGTGGCCAGCCAGTCCGAGACCCGCCACCATCCGCTCGGTACGCGCCCTCCGTGGCATGACTAGATCGTTTTCGCGTGGTAGCCACGGAGCGTTGTGTTGGCCGCTGCCAGAACCGCACTCCTGAAGAAGGACCATCCCGTCCGCCCAGTGAGTTTGCCGAAAGCATCAATTGGTCCCCTGGGCACGAGTAGAGTCGAAACCCTTCCAGGAGATGGGGGTTGGGAGTCATGTCCTCGTACCGGCGAACAGGGTCAACCGGCGACATCCTTGCCGGAATGGGGCTCGTTGCAGTGGGGATTCTTCTGCTCGTCGTCATGGTGCTCCCCGTCCTGACCACATCCGATGCGACCTGTGGCGGAAAACGGATGTCGCAAGGCGACACGTGCGTCGAAACGCACAACGGGGCGGCACACGAATCCAGGAGTGGCGACGCGCAGAAGTCGGCAGATCGTGGAGGCGCGTACCTAGAACTCGCACTTGCGGTCGCTTTGATCCTCGGCGGCGGCTTTCTGACCGTAGTAAGCATCAGAACCAAGTCCTGAACGCCACCGCTAGTCGTAAACGACGAGGCCGGTCAGGTCCGGCGATGCGACTGTGGAGATTCCCGACGAGACAGAAGACGACTGACGATCAGTCACAGCACCGACACTGACTGTCGATCCGCTCGGTAGGTCCGGCACTACTGGGCAAGATTCGGTGCCCCCGACACGGAGCGCCATCGGCGTGGACTCGGAATTGAATCGGTCGATTGAATGCGCGGTCATCGGCATTTTGGTGCGTTGCTGACACTGCGATGATCTCTGCCCGTTGACCTTCCACAGACCCGCGCGGTCGCTTCCTTGGTGGTCCGCC
>NZ_VXLC01000057.1 GCF_008704205.1 Nocardia colli
ACCCGCGCGGTCGCTTCCTTGGTGGTCCGCCGCAGGTTCTAGTTCGCGATGGCTCTGCCCCTTCCGGCAGTCGTCGGACGCTAAGGTCCAGCAAGTGAACATCGAGGTAGTCGACGTGGCCGACGGCGCGGGAGTGATCGATGTCCGGGGTGATTGCGGAGTGCACGGGCAGTATGGTCAAAGCCTGCTCTATCTGGGTGGGAACGCGGCGGGGCTGGATATAGCCGATTTCGCCGGCAGCATCGGCCGATTGTTTGTGCGAGCGCCGGAGCGAGCACCCCGGCCCGAAGAGTTGCAGGCTATGCGTGACCTGACCACCGAGGGCTACAGCACCGGGAACCTCACCGAAATTCTCGCGCCGCTGCTCACGCTGATGGCCGACGGCCGCTACGAGTTACGATCCCCCGAACCGGTAACCAACCGGATCGTCGAAGGCTTCCAGGCTTGGTACAGCTCGACGAAGTGGGGCATCAGCCAACCCAAGCCCGACGAGCCGAGCGGCATTTACCCATTGGAGGACTGGCTGACACCGACCGAGGCGTGGCCGCCGACCGACATCGGGACGGTCGAGCGGTATCGCGCGGCCGTCCGCCAGGGCGCACGGCCAGTGGTCATCACCCTGCGCGCCGGCGCCGAAAACCTCTGGAGTGGTTTCGTTCTCGACGGACACCACAAGCTCGCTGCCTATCATGCCGAAGAACTTGCCCCAATCGTGCTACGCATAGCGCGAGTGGACGCACCACCGATCACGGCCGAGGAGGTCAGAGACCATTTCCCTCGCACAGCCGAGCATTCGGAGATGAAGTGGGCGATGGCCGCCCTGGAGCGCCGTGATCAGCGACCATTCGAGCATCCTGGCCAGCCCTACCGAGACTGATGACCGACCCGAAGCAGGCAGAAGAGGATGTTCCAGAAGCGTTGATGGCCGACCGGTTCGAGGCCGGCCACCGATCGCTCACAACGCGCGCTCCGCGGCAATAGCGAGTATTCGTTCACTAGTGCCATAGGTTCGCGCCATGAGGGTGCGCATCCAAGCTGGCGACAAGCCGACGACCGTAAAATTCGAGATCCAGGGCGACGAGCGACAGCTCGCAGCGCGCGACTACCTGATCGTGGAGTACGAGCGCGCCGATGGCCTCGCAGACGACGTTCATGTGGAGCACGGCCAGGAAGGCATCACCGTCTACATGCCATTGAGTCGATGGCGAGTGTGGTCGTCCGCTGGAGCGGAGATCACTCCCTAACCGGCGCCGCGCGGTGCGTCGGGGTGACGGTGGAGGGTTCGAACCGGCGGATCTCCGGCATCCACCGACATCCAGGCCAGGCGCGATCCCCAGCCCGGCACCGTTTTTGTCTCGCTGCCCGCGCGGCAACAACGTCGCGACAGTTATGGCGCCCTGCCGCCAATAGACACACCGAACCGAATGACCCGAGCAGCAACTATCAGCATGCAGCTTGTGCGCATGCCCCCTCACCCGCTCGTCGGCAGTAGCGGACAACGGAACGGCCCGAGTCGCCTCGGGCCGTTGATCTTTCGAGGGTCCGCGCTGGCCGTTTCGGTCCGCGCGCCACGCGGCAGACGAGGATGTTCGTCGGACCGCCTGCTTGACAGTTCCCCTGCCCTGGGATGTTCTTGAGGGCTGGCCAAGATAGCATCGGGGCAGAAACTAGGTTGGGACTGGAGATGCCTCGCAACAGACGTCCGCAGGATCGGGAAGAGAAGCGCGCCGAGCTGGTGGTGGCGGCCCGGCGGTTGTTTATCGAGCAGGGCTACGACGCGGCGTCGATGACGCGGATCGCCCGCGAGGCCGGGGTGGTGTCGAACACGCTGTACTGGTACTTCCAGGACAAGGACGCGGTGTTGATCGCGGTTCTGGATGCGGTCCTGGCCGACTCGATGGCCTCCTACAGTCAAGTGCTGGACTCCAGCCTGACTGATCGCCTGTTGTGGCTGGTCGCGGAATTGGAGCAGCTGGGCCGGTTGGTGAGCACGGTGCACACGCGCGCCGAGGAGTCCGCGGCCATCCAGGAATGGCACGAGCAGTTCCACGCACTGGCCGAGGGGTTGTTCCGGGCCGAGCTGATCGAGCTCGGGGTGCCCGCGCACGATGTCGATCCGCTCGTGGCGATCGGCGTTTTCGTTGTCGAGGGCATGCTGACGCATCCGAGCGAGCGGGCCCAGCGGCGCGCGGTGATCGAGACGTTGCTCGACAGCGCTCGCGGTCTCGCCGCAGCCGCAGGCTGAGTGCCTGGCCTGCTCGCGTCGCCGGGCCGGGGACGACCTACCGGGTGGCGCGTGCGGTGTAGTCGAAGTGTGTTGCCAGGAAATAGATTTGGTCGCGCACGGCGCGTTCGAAGTGCTCGCCCAGGTAGATGTCGAAGTGGCCGCACGGATAGCTCTGGACGTGCACGTGCGCCAGGCCCCGCGCGTGACGTTTGGTGGTCTTCGCGGGCGCGGCGGCGTCGTTGTCGCAGACACACAGCAGCGTCGGAGTGCTGAAGCGTGCCAGTGCGCGACCGGGCCGATCGAGCGGAAGGCGCAGCACCAGCCGTGCGGCCAGGGCGTTGGCGGCATGGAATTCACTGTCCGGGCCGCGCAAGACACCCCAGATGCTGTCGCGATCGAGACCGGTCACGGATTCTTGCCCGGCGCTGTCCTCGGTCAGTTCGATGTTCTTCGACACCTGAGCCTGCACCGAGGGCAGCCGTTTCAGCAATGCGCTGGTGCGCCGCGAGAGCCGAGTCCCTACGGGCAGAAGTGCCGACGCACCGGCGAGGGCGTCGGGTGCGGCCACGAACGCGGGCATCCAGGATGTGCCAGCCATCGGCAACAGGATCGGTTTGGCGCCGAACCAGGAACCGACCGTGTCGAGGACGCCGGCCACTGTCAACGCCACCGCGCTCAATGGACCGGTTCGTATACGTGAGCGCAACGACGCCGGTCCGTCGGTGAAGGGGCACTGGGCCACGATCGCGGCGATACGAGTGTCTTCGGAGGCGACCTGAAGGGCATGTCCGCCGCCGAAAGAGCTGCCCCACAACGCGACCCGGTCGGCATCGACCGCCGGTAGTGTGCGCGCGAAGGTCAGGGCGGCATGCCAGTCGGCGCGTTGGCGGCCGATGTCGAGGAGCTGGCGCGGTGCTCCGCCGCTGGCTCCGAGGTGACGGTAGTCGAAGACCAGCACCGACCACCCCGCTTCGGCGAACCGTTGCGCGTAGGCGTCCAGGCGCATCTCCCGAACTGCCCCGAGCCCGTGTCCCATGATCACCATCGGGCGTGGGCCGTTCACCTCGGGTGAGCTGTACAGCCATGCCGCGCACTCGTCCTGGCCGGAGGCGAACGAGACCTCACTGCGCCGCACCATGACCGCCTCATGCGGATTGGCCTGCCCATTGATTTCCATGATGCGCGTCCTCCTGCTTCACCGCTGCCCTTCTTGGACGCCATCCAAGAAGTCGGTCACGGTTACGGTAGAGGCTTCTTGGGCGCTAGTCAAGAAGGCGACGGGCCGGGGATCTGTCATGGCGACACCCGATCCGAATCGCGTTGTAATCGGCATTTCCGCGCGCTGGGAAGCCGTGTCACTCAACGGATTCGGACGGCCGGCCAACGCGTGCTCCGCGGCATTATCGCTCACTCGTTCCGGCTGAAGCCGGCGCGGACGAGTGCGACACGGAACGTCTTCCGCTACTGAGCGAGAGGCGAATCGCGGCCCGGCCCGGGATCATCCGATCCGGGCCGGGCTCGGGTGTGTGGATAGCGAAATGATCGAAAACTGGCAGGTGGGTTATCAGCACTTCTTCCAAGCAAAGTGATAAGTGGTATTGACGCTGCCGTCCGGGGAATCCATCGTAATAGAGCTGGTGGTCTCTTTCGGATCCGAGGTGCCCGCATAGACTCGCAACTGCGTATTTATGTTGAAATTTCGATTTTCTCCGCAGGGCAGGTAAACGATCTCCCCGACGTCGGGTTTGTCCGTCACCTGCCAAACGTCATTGAGCGGACCCTTGAAGTTGTGGTCGGCGAACTCCGTCGACGAGTCGCCCTGGAAGTAGTACCTTGCTGCTTCCAGTGCGGTCGCGCCCTGTTCCAGATGCGCGAAGCCACGGTAGTCCGCCTGCGCAATCCCGTAGGTGAACCCTTGCGGGACATGAACTTTCAGGTTGAGCTGGCAGTTCTTGCGGAAGTCGTACGGCCTGGCGCCCACACCTACCCGTGCGGTGTACCGACTGGAGGTGACCGTGAAAGCCGTGTTGTCGGGCAGGACCTCGACCGCCGCAGTACCCTGCGGACAACCGGATCCATTGACCGTCACGACGTCGATGACAACCTTGTCCGGCGGCACGACCCAATCCGGTATGGGCGCACCAGAAGCCAGTGAACCCGATATCGGTGTCGCGAATGCGAATATGGCAGCACTGAGGACGGCAAGTTTCTTATACATGAATTCCCTCACAATGGACAGAGCGATGGGTTTGCCCTCACTGTAAGCTTTGGCACCCACCCGAACTCCCCAGCGGAAGTGGGGAACATCGGGAAACCTCTCGGCTAACAATCCGGCCGGACATCACGATCGATGGCGCTGGTCAGCGAGTTCGAATTCGGGCGGCCACCAAGCGAATTGACACCACACGCCGCCGAGCTGGACCGCAGTTGATCGGACAAGTTATCTTGCCGGGCGTGCCGGAGGGTGGGCAGTCTCGCGGTATGAATGCATTCGACGTTGTCGTTATCGGTGGGGGTGCTGCGGGACTGGCGGCAGCCGTGACGCTGGGCCGTGCCCGGCGGAAGGTGCTGGTCGTCGACGCGGGCTCGCCCCGTCCGCGACCGACGGCCTGAACCTGCCGCATAATGGTGCGTTCTGTGGCGGCCGTGCTGTGTTGGATCCGATGAAGTTCCGCAGACTCGCGTTGACCGGCTCGGTCCGCGCGGGTCGCGCATTCGCGAGCGGGGATGACCGCTCGTCGGCAATGCCGGATATGCTGCGCCGCAGTCGATCTCGTCGCGTCAGAACATGTCCTGCCCAACCGGGGTGCGTCGGATCACGATCTCCTCGCCATCGCTGCTACGCACAGCGACCGCGTGCAGCCCCGGTTCACCGGGCACGAACCGCAGCGGTAAGTTCTCGAAAGTCTCCGTGCCGATGTGGCTGCGGAACTGGTCGGGGTCACCAGCGACTTCCAGCCAGGCCACTCCGGCCGCGGTTCGGTCACCGGCAACGGCGCGGCGGGCGGGGTTGTTGTCTGGATCGTCGCGGTAGTACCAGTTCGGCAGGCCCTGCTGCCGAGCCCGCCGAACTGCCTGCCCGACAGGGGTGCTGGTGACCACCCGTTGGGTGCCGTCCGGTTCGGTCCGGCCTGGGACGACCTGGACCTCGCTGCCGAGTCGCCGAGCGACCTGTTCCAGATCGTCGAGGGTGTCTGCGCGCAGGCACCAGAACATCCAATGGTCAGCGCCGTCGCTGGTAGCGCGCCTGAACCAGGACGACGCGGGATCGTCGGTTGCCTCGGTAGCGCTCTCGACCTCCAGGTAGATGTCCGCGCCCAACGGGAATATCCAGTTGCGCACGCCACCACCGGGGAACACCCCGCCTTCATAGTTGCCGAAGCCGGTCTGCTCGGCCAGCCTGCGTACGCCGTCGTCGAGATCGCTTACCCCGAGCGAGAAGTGGTCCAGATGAAGCACAGCTACAAGCCTCCAACTCCAGTGAGCATGTCGTCGCTCTATCACGTTACCCAGCAGTGGGTTTCGCCCAGTCGGAGTCGTTGTCCAGCGGTGTTGCGAATGCGGCAGGGCATCCAGGCTCAGTCCCATCCTGAACTTGCCGTGGCCGGGCACGGGTCCGAACGGCCGTGTGAGCGGCAAGAGAGTGCGTTCGGGTGTGACGTGGCGGCGCATCTGTCAGTGTCACTGGTGTCCGCCGATGAGTTTCGAGCGTGGAGGAGGTCTGCTCGGTCATGAGGAAATTGATCTATGGGTTCACCGTGTCTCTGGACGGCTACATCAACGACCGTGATGGCAGCATCGACTGGTCGAACCCGGACGACGAGCTGCACCAGTTCCACAACGATCGCTATCGCTCGCTGGAGATCTCGCTGCACGGCCGGCGTCTGTACGAGCTGATGGCCGAGTACTGGCCGCATGTGCCTGCGGACGCGCCGCCGATCCAGCGTGAGTTCGCCGGGCTGTGGACGGAGAAACCGAAGGTCGTGTTCTCCCGGACGCTCACCGAGGTTCAGTGGAACAGCACGCTGGTCAGCGAGAACGCGGTCGAGGAGGTACGCAAACTCAAGGCCGGCGGGGACGGGGTCATGGAGGTCGGTGGCGCGAGCCTCGGGGCCTCGCTGATGCCGCACGGGCTCATCGACGAGTACCAGATGTTCGTCGCGCCGGTGGTGCTCGGCGGCGGCACCCCGTTCTTTCCCTCGCTGGACAAGCGCATCCAACTCCGGCTGGCCGAGACGAAGCACTTCAACGCCGTGACATTGCTGCGCTATCTCGTCGAATGAGGAAAATCGCGCTGGCGCACGGCGATCCGGCTACCCGAAGCTCATGACCGCGGCGGAGCCGGATTCGGCGGCGAACTCGAAGAAACGGATCAGCTCGGCGTAGTTGAGGCGGAGGTAGCCCAGGCCCAGCTCGTCACCGTCGCGGACCCAGATGTTCGGGTAGACGTCGGAGTCGTCCATGTCTTCGGCGTCGAAGTATTCGGCCAGCTTGGCGAACGGGGTCACGCGCAGCTGGTCGGCGGTGGCATTGACCAGGTCCGCGGACCAGGCATAGAGCATGCGGTCTTCATCGATCAGCTCGCCGTCGGCGAACAGGTCGACGCCGATGTGCGCGTGTTCGAACAGGTACTCGAGGCCGCCCCAGGCCTTGTCGATGTAGCCGCTGGGTTCCTTCCGGGTGTGTTCGCGGGCGTCGATGATGTCGGTCGCATCGTGCGGGGCCGCCTTGATCCGTGCCAGCTCCGCGCTCGTCACCCGCGTGAACGAGACCACCATGCCCATGTGCCAACCCCGATCGCCGTCTCTTGCAGTGTCTTTCGATGCAGGGTAGCGGTGCGGTCCGACAAGCGCCGTCCGCCGCCGCACGGACGCGCCTCGTCCTCGGCGACAACCGGCTCACCTGCAATGTTGTGCCGCGCACCCATATGATCGGGCGGCATCGGGATGCGACGATTTCGGCGATGCAGTTCCGTTCGACCGGAAGGCCGGCGTATCCCCGATGTTCACCTTTTCCAGTAGCGACCGCACCATCATTCACGTCCAGGAATGGCTGCCCGCCGACCGCGCACCGATCGGCGTCGCCCAGATCGCGCACGGGATGGGCGAATACGCCGCCCGCTACCACTCGCTCGCCGAAAAGCTCACCGGCCGTGGATATGCCGTCTACGCCGACGACCACCGCGGCCACGGCCACAGCATCGCCGGTCAGCCGGGCGAGCTCGGCGCCGACGGCTGGAACCTGCTCGTCGAGGATCTCGTGACGCTGACAAAGCTGTTGCGCGCCAAGCATTCCGGCCTCCCGGTCGTGCTGTTCGGGCACAGTCTCGGCTCCTTCGCCGTTCAGCAGTACATCCTCGACCACGCGGATCTGATCGATGGCGTCGTCCTGTGCGGCACCACCGCGGTCGACCAGCTCTTCGTCATGATCGCCGAGTCCGGCGCGGATCTGCTGGAGCTGTTCAACGCTCGTTTTCAGCCCACCCGCACAACGGCCGACTGGCTCAGCCGCGACGAGGAGCAGGTCGACGCCTACCTGGCCCATCCCTGGTGCGGTTTCGAGATCGACGCCGCGAACATGGCGTCGCTGGCCTCGGTAGCCGCCGAACGCCTGGCGAAACCGGCCACCGTCCCCGCCGATCTACCCCTCTACATAATGGTCGGCGACCAGGACCCGCTCAACGACGAACTTCGCCTGAGCGAACTCCTGCTCACCCGCTACCGCGCGGCCGGCCTGACCGACCTCACCTACCGCGTCTATCCGGGCGCGCGACACGAGATCCTCAACGAAACCAACCGTGACCAGGTCGAAGACGACCTGATCGCCTGGATTACCCGCGCCGCTACGTAGCATCGGGCACGATCGCACCACCCCACGGTGTGAATGAGCTTGCATGGTCGTGCATAATCATCACATGGTTGATTCGGTGCACACGCCCGAGCCGAGCGGGCCCGCATTGCGGGTCGCGGTGGCCGGGGCGAGTGGGTACGCGGGCGGGGAAGTGTTGCGGCTGCTGCTGGGGCATCCGGCGTATCGAGCCGGGCGCCTCGAGCTCGGGGCGCTGACCGCGGGGGCGAACGCCGGGAGTCTGCTCGGGGAGTTGCAGCCGCATCTGCTGCCCCTCGCCGATCGGGTGCTCGCGCCGACCAGCGTCGACGAGCTGGCCGGGCACGATGTCGTCTTCCTCGGACTGCCGCACGGGCAGTCCGCGGCGATCGCGCAGCAGCTGCCCGAGTCGACCGTGATCATCGATTGCGGCGCCGATTTCCGGCTCACCGACGCCGCGGCGTGGACGAAGTATTACGGGAGCGAGCACGCGGGCAGCTGGCCGTACGGCCTGCCCGAGCTGCCCGGCGGGCGGGAGAAGCTGCGCGGCGCGAGCCGGATCGCGGTGCCCGGCTGCTATCCGACCGTGGCCAGCCTCGCCCTCGCGCCCGCCATCGCGGCGGGCATCATCGAACCGCGGGTGAATGTCGTTGCGGTGAGCGGAACTTCGGGCGCCGGCCGCAAGCTCGATGTCGGGCTGCTCGGCTCCGAGGTGATGGGTTCGGCGCGGGCCTACGGCATCGCGGGCGCGCACCGGCACACCCCGGAGATCACCCAGAACCTGTCCGCGGCGGGCGGTGTCGACGTCGCCGTGTCGTTCACGCCGGTGCTCGCGCCGATGCCGCGCGGCATCCTGGCGACCTGCACCGCGCCGACCTCGGTGGACGCCGCGCAGGCACGCGCGGTCTATGAAAAGGCTTACGCCGAAGAACCCTTCGTGCACCTGCTCCCGGAAGGCGTACTGCCGCAGACCGGTTCGGTGCTCGGTTCCAACGCCGTCACCCTGCAGGTGGCGGTGGACGCCGACGCGGGCTTGCTCGTGGTGATCGGCGCGATCGACAACTTGACCAAGGGCACCGCGGGCGCCGCGGTGCAATCCATGAACCTGGCCGTCGGATTCGACGAGACCGCAGGACTTTCCACCGTAGGAGTGGCACCGTGACGACATCCGCATCGATCGAAATCGGCAAGCTGGTGCGGAACCAGGGCGTGACCGGCCCGCTCGGCTTCCGTGCGGCGGGTATCGCCGCGGGCATCAAGGCGAGCGGAAAGCCGGACCTGGCCCTGGTTTTCAACGAGGGCCCGGAATACGCGGCCGCGGGCGTGTTCACCCGCAACCAGGTGAAGGCCGCTCCAGTGCTGTGGTCGCAGCAGGTGCTCTCCGGGGGCCGCCTGCGCGCGGTGATCCTCAACTCCGGCGGCGCCAACGCATGTACCGGCCCGGGCGGCTTCCAGGACACGCACAAGACCGCCGAGGAACTCGCTGCCGCACTGAGCAATTGGGGTTCGGAGACCGGCGCCGGCGAGATCGCCGTCTGCTCGACCGGCCTGATCGGCGACCGCCTGCCGATGGACAAGCTGCTGCCCGCGATCACCGAGATCGTGCACGAGATGGGCGGCGGCCTCTCCGGCGGCCTCGACGCGGCGCACGCCATCATGACCACCGACACGGTGCCGAAGGAAGCCGCTTTCCACCATCGGGACAAGTGGAACGTCGGCGGCATGGCCAAGGGCGCGGGCATGCTCGCCCCCTCGCTGGCCACCATGCTCGTGGTGCTCACCACCGACGCCGCCGTCACCGCCGACCAGCTGGATCAGGCGCTGCGCAACGCGACCGGGCGCACCTTCGACCGCCTCGATGTCGACGGCTCCTGCTCCACCAACGACACCGTCCTGCTGCTCGCCAACGGCGCGAGCGAGGTCACCCCGAGCCAGGCCGACCTCGACGCCGCCGTGCTCGCGGTCTGCGACGACCTTGCCGCGCAACTGATGTCGGACGCCGAGGGCGTCACCAAGCGGGTGCTGGTGACCGTCGCCGGCGCGGTCAGCGAAGCAGAAGCGGTGGCCGCCGCCCGCACCGTCGCCCGCGACAGCCTGGTCAAGACCGCGCTGTTCGGCTCCGACCCGAACTGGGGCCGGGTGCTCGCCGCGGTCGGCATGGCCCCGATCACCCTGGACCCCAACCGGATCTCGGTGTCGTTCAACGGAAGTCCGGTCTGCATCGACGGTGTCGGCGCACCTGGCGCGCGGGACGTCGACCTGTCCGGGATGGACATCGAGGTCCGCATCGACCTGAATGTCGGTGACGGACAAGCCACTATCCGCACCACCGACCTCTCACACGGCTATGTCGAAGAGAATTCGGCCTACAGCTCATGACCGGCCAACTCCACCACGACCTTTCGGCGCTGGACAAGGCGCACGTCCTGGCCGACGCGCTGCCCTGGTTGCAGAAGTTCCGGGACAAGATCGTGGTGGTGAAGTTCGGCGGCAACGCCATGGTCGACCCGGAACTCGAACGAGCCTTCGCCGCCGACATGGCCTTCCTGCGCACGGTCGGCGTGCACCCGGTGGTGGTGCACGGCGGCGGCCCGCAGATCAGCGCGATGCTGAAGAAGCTCGGCCTGGAGGGTGAATTCCGCGGCGGCTTCCGGGTAACCACCCCGGAGGTGATGGACGTCGTGCGGATGGTGCTGTTCGGTCAGGTCGGGCGCGAGCTGGTCGGGCTGATCAACGCGCACGGCCCGTACGCGGTCGGCATCTCCGGCGAGGACGCGAATCTGTTCACCGCGACCCGCCGCACCGTCGAAGTCGACGGCGTACCAACCGATATCGGTCTGGTCGGCGACGTCACCTCGGTCAACCCGGACGCGGTGCTCGACCTGATCGGCGCGGGCCGGATCCCGGTGGTCTCCACCATCGCGCCGGACGCGGACGGCGTGGTGCACAACATCAACGCCGACACCGCGGCCGCCGCGCTCGCGCAGGGCATCGGCGCCGAGAAACTGGTGGTGCTCACCGATGTCGAGGGCCTCTACACCGACTGGCCCGACCGCACCTCGCTGATCACCCGCATTGATACGGCCGCGCTGGCCGAGTTGCTGCCCCGCCTGGATGCGGGCATGGTGCCCAAGATGGAGGCCTGCCTGCGCGCTGTGCAGGGCGGGGTGCCGACCGCGCACGTCATCGACGGTCGCGTGCCGCACGCCATGCTGCTGGAACTGTTCACCGGAGAAGGAATCGGAACGATGGTGACGCCCGCCCCGTCCTCGAATGGGGTTGGCTCGCTGGACGGAACGAAAAAATGAGTACAGACCAAGACCTCCAGGCGCGGTGGAGCGCCGCGATGATGAACAACTACGGCACGCCGAAGCTCGCGCTGGTGCGCGGGGCCGGCGCGGTGGTCTACGACGCGGACGGCAACCGCTACGTCGACTTCCTCGGCGGCATCGCGGTCAACAGCCTCGGCCACGCGCACCCGGCTATCCTGGCCGCGGTCACCGAGCAGCTCGGCACGCTCGGGCACACCTCGAATCTCTACATCAACCAGCCGACCGTCGAACTGGCCGAGCGGCTGCTCGCGCACTTCGGCGACGGCTCCTCGGAGGCGGGCCACAGCGGCCGCGCGTTCTTCTGCAACTCGGGCACCGAGGCCAACGAGGCCGCGTTCAAGATCGCGCGGCTGACCGGGCGGCGCAAGATCGTCGCCTGCGAGGAGGCGTTCCACGGCCGGACCATGGGCGCGCTCGCGCTCACCGGGCAGGCGGCCAAGCGCACGCCGTTCGAGCCGATGCCGGCCGGCGTCGTGCACGTGCCCTACGGAGACGCCGCGGCGCTGGAAGCCGTGGTGGACGAGGACACCGCCGCGGTGTTCCTGGAGCCGATGATGGGCGAGAGCGGCGTCGTCGTCCCGCCGATCGACTATCTGGCCAAGGCCCGCGAGATCACCAGCAGGCACGGCGCGCTGCTGATCCTGGACGAGGTGCAGACCGGCATCGGCCGGACCGGAAAGTTCTACGCGCACCAGGCCGTCGGCATCGTGCCCGACGTGATCACCCTGGCCAAGGGCCTCGGCGGCGGGCTGCCGATCGGCGCGGTGCTGGCCACCGGCCGGGCCGCCGAACTGCTCACCCCGGGCCTGCACGGCACCACCTTCGGCGGCAATCCGGTCTGTGCGGCGGCCGCGCTCGCGGTGCTGCGCACCATCGACGAGGAGGGTCTGCTCGCGCACGTGGAGTCGGTCGGCAAGCGGCTCGCCGACGGCATCGAAATGCTGGAGCATCCGCTGATCGATCACGTGCGCGGGGCCGGGCTGCTGCTCGGCGTCGTGCTCACCGACGATGCGTCCGCACAGGTCGAGGCGCGCGCCCGGGCGGCAGGCTATCTGGTGAATCCGGCCAAGCCCAACGTGATTCGGCTCGCCCCGCCGCTGATCCTCACCGAAACCCAGGCCGACAATTTCGTCGCCGATCTGCCGGAAATTCTGGACGCGGCGACCCAAGATGCGAAGGAGGCTGCGGCGCAATGACTTCAGCACAGCACGCGGTACGGCACTTCCTCCGCGACGACGATGTGAGCCCGGCCGAACAGGCCGAGATCCTCACCCTCGCGGCCGAACTCAAGCAGGCGCCGTTCTCCCAGCGCCCGCTGGAAGGACCGCGCGGCGTCGGGGTGATCTTCGAGAAGAACTCCACCCGCACCCGGTTCTCCTTCGAGGTGGGCATCGCCCAGCTCGGCGGGCACGCGGTGGTGGTGGACGGGCGCGACACCCAGCTCGGCCGCGAGGAGACCCTCGGCGACACCGGAACGGTGCTCTCGCGCTACGTCGACGCCATCGTCTGGCGTACCTTCGAGCAGTCCCGGCTCGACGAAATGTCGCTGACCGCAACGGTTCCCGTGGTGAACGCGCTGTCCAACGAGTTCCACCCGTGCCAGGTGCTGGCCGACCTGCAGACGCTGGTCGAACGCAAGGGAAACCTGGCCGGGCGCAACCTCACCTACTTCGGTGACGGCGCGAACAACATGGCGCACTCCCTACTACTAGGCGGCGTCACCGCGGGCTTGAACGTAACCATCGCCGCGCCTGCGGGTTTCGAGCCGCTGCCGTGGATCCTGGAGGCCGCCCGCAAGCGCGCCGCCGACACCGGCGCCACCATCACGCTGACCGGTGACCCGATCGCCGCGGCCGAGGGCGCGGACGCGCTGGTGACCGACACCTGGACCTCGATGGGTCAAGAGAACGACGGCCTCGACCGCGTCGGCCCCTTCCGCCCGTTCCAGGTGAACAGCGAGCTCCTCGCGCACGCGCAACCGGACGCCGTCGTGCTGCACTGCCTGCCCGCGCATCGCGGCGAGGAAGTCACCGACGAGGTCCTCGACGGCCCGCACAGCGTCGTCTGGGACGAGGCGGAGAATCGGTTGCACGCGCAGAAGGCGCTGCTGGTGTGGTTGCTGGCCAAGCGAAATGGTGGTTTGTCGTGATGGAGCCGAGCGTCAGCGAGGCGCGGTCGTGAGTGTCGCGCATCCGGAACATGGGAAGACCGGCCCGGAGATCGCGCGCACTCGCGCCGGCCGGCAGTCCCGCATCGTCGAGCTGCTGACGGCGCACGCGGTCCGCAGCCAGACCGAGCTGGCCGCGCTGCTGTCCGCCGAGGGCATCGAGACCACCCAGGCCACCCTTTCGCGTGACCTCGACGAGCTCGGCGCGGTCAAGCTGCGCGCCGCCGACGGCGGCGCGGGCGTCTATGTGGTCCCCGAGGACGGCAATCCCATCCGCGGCGTCATCGGTGGCACCGACCGCCTCGCGAAGCTGCTCGGCGATTTACTGGTCTCCACCGACC
Source organism: Nocardia colli (assembly GCF_008704205.1). Taxonomy (GTDB): domain Bacteria; phylum Actinomycetota; class Actinomycetes; order Mycobacteriales; family Mycobacteriaceae; genus Nocardia; species Nocardia colli. The sequence continues at coordinate 13,894 of NZ_VXLC01000057.1, forward strand.
ACAGCGGCAACATCGCGGTCCTGCGCACCCCACCCGGCGCCGCCCACTACCTGGCCAGCGCATTGGACCGCGCCGCACTGCCCTACATCGTCGGCACGATTGCCGGCGACGACACCATCGCCGTCATCGCGCGGGAACCGCTGACCGGCGCGGAGCTGGCCGCCAAGATCGAACAGATCGCCTAGCGCGCGGCCGAGCCGCGAACTGGCACAGCCGCACAAGGGATCTCGGCGCGCGGCGCGGTCTATCGTGGATGTTGCCATGCTGGGATGGTCCGCGTAAGCACAGTTCGGGAGCGGTGTATGCCTCCTCATCCTCGATTCGACCGGGTGGCAGCGCTGCAACGAGGTTTTGTCGGACGGGAAACCGAACTAGCGGTGTTCGACGAGGAACTCGCGGCAATCAACGAACGTCCCCGCGTGCTCAACCTCACCGGCGTGGGTGGCATCGGAAAGTCGCGGTTGCTCACCGAATTCGAGAACCGCGTCGCCGGCACGTACCGCACCGGGATGCTCGATCTGCAGATGCCGTCGCACCGCCAGCAGGAGGACGCGCTGGCGGTGCTGCGCAATCAGCTGAGCCGCCAAGGTGCCCGATTCAAACGCTACGACCTCGCCTACGAGATCCTGTGGCGGCGACTGCATCCGAACGTCCGGCTGGGCCGGACGGATCCGCTGATCGTGGCGCAGAGTGAGATTCTGGGCCAGTTCCTGTCCGATTCCCGGCAGCTACCGTACGTCGGACCCGCGGTCCGATTGATCTGGATGCTGGAGCAGGCCGCCGCCGGTGCGCGCCGCAAACGCCGCAAACGCATCGACGATATTCTGCGCGCCCTCGACTCCCTGCCCGTCGCCGACGTGGTGGACGCGGTCACCTACCTGTTCGCCGAAGACCTACGGGCGTCGTCGAACACCCGTCCCTTTGTTGTTTTCGTCGACGCCTACGAGGTGCTTGGCCGTGCGCCGGGCCTGGCCCAGGACGACCGCTGGCTGCGCGATCTGGTGGGGCAGCTCAGCGGGGGACTGGTGGTCATCGCGGGCCGCGAGCCGCTCGGGTGGTCGACGCGCAATTCGGACTGGACCGGAGTGGTCCGCACCCTGGTGATCGGCGGGCTGGCCGAGCCGGCGCGGATCGAACTGCTTGCCGGAAACGGGGTTTCGGATCCTCGGGCGCAGCGCTCCATCGCCGCCGCCAGCGAAGGGGTGCCGTTCTATCTGCACCTCGCCCTGGACACCGTCAGTCATGCGGGCAGCGAATTCGCCGCGGTGTCCGCCGAGGAAATCCTGCAGCGGTTTCTGGAACATGTCCGGGTCGACGAAGTCCAGATTCTCGAATTGCTCAGTGTCGCTCGGATATTCGACTTCGAGATCTTCCGGTCGGTCGCCGTCGAGCATCAGCTGCCCGAGGACCGGGCCACCTGGGAGTCGTTGCGCTCGTACTCGTTCGTGGTGCCGGTGGCCGGTGACAACGTCGAACTGCATCAGCTGATGGCGCAGTTGCTGCGGCAGCGGGTCTCGCGCGCGGCCACCGGCGAAGTCCATCGCCTGCTGCGGGCGGTCTGGGACCGGCGTGCGGGCGCCGCGCGCGAATCCGGTGCACGACGCGCCGAATTGCTGATGGCATTGCGGGAGTCGGCGTTTCACGCGTTGCGGACCGGGGCGCTCGACGGCGACGAGCTGATCGCCTACGCGGACCAGATCCGGGACTGCGGCGGAACCCACGGGCTCAACAACCTGCTCGTCGACGTGCGCCGATATCTGGACGAGGGCATCGGCGGCCACGATATCCCGTACGCGGTCCAATGCATCGAGGCCGAAGCCGCGATCCTGCTGGGGGACATCAGCCGGGCCGCCGAACTCGCCCCGCACGAGCGGTGGCGGCCCGATTTCGTCGGGGTCCGGCTCACCCTGGTGGGTGCGCACGCGCGGCGGATCGCCGACCGGACCACCGCGGCGCTGGCGATATATACGACGGTATGGAATATCGGCGAAGGTCCGACCCGTCTCACCGCGGGAATGTGGGCGGCCGACATGTACATGGCGCAGGGCATGTTCGTGCGGGCGCGCGAGTCGGTGCTGGATGTCCGTGCGGTGTGCCCGGAGGGTGAGCGTTCGCTGCAAGGCGACCTGGCCCGGGTACTGCATCATTCCGCCCGTTTCCAATTCGCCTTCGACGAGGCCGAGCGGCACCTGACCGACGCGGTGGAGCTGTATCAGGCCGTCGGCAACGAGGTGGGTCTGGCCGCGGCCCAAACGGACCTGGCCGAACTGCTGGCTTGGACAGATCCAGCCGCCGCGGTCGACGAGGCGGCCACCGCGATCCGCCTCAACCAGGAGCTGGGCATTCCGCGCGAGGTCGGCAAGTCCTACACCGCCCTGTCCATGGCGCTCGCCTGTCTCGGCCGGCTCGATGAAGCGGAGCAGGCCTTGCAGGCCGCGACCGACGTGCTCGCCTCGGCCGGGTATCCCTCGGGACGGGCCCGCGCCGCGCTCTTGCGCGGCGTGATCCAGGCTCGGCAGGGCCGCCTCGACGCGGCCGCGGAGTCGGAGCGCTGGGCGATCAACGAGCTGGTCGACGGGGAGGTCTATCCGACGCTGGTGCTGATGGCCGCGACCATCCTGGCGGTGATCGATCGATCGGACCGGGCGGTCGCGTGGCAGGCCGACATGGCCAGGGCCCGCATCCACGCCGAGGCTCCGCTCGAGACGATCGAGGAACGCATCGGGACCCTGGTCGATTCGCTCCTCGGCCGGGCGAGCTGACCGGTTGTCCCGCTCGTGATTACCGGCCGGGTCGGCCGTCCGTTCAGGAGAACGGGTACTGGCCGGTGCCGCCGCCTGGTCCTTTGCCCGGTGTGCCCACGTTGATGAGGTCCTGGACGAGGTCGACCACGGCTCGTCCGATGTTGAGGACATCGTTGCCGAGGGTGCTGAATTCTTGCGCGATGAGGTGCAGCATGGCGTCCGTCCTTCTACCCGCTCGAAGATTCCGCTCTTCAGCGTCGCACACGGGGGTGGGCTCGCCAAGGGGTAATTCGCTTGATGGGCAGTGACTTTCGCGAACGATCCGGGGTTGTGACGGGATCCACGGGACCCCCGCTGTGAATGGGCTTGCATCATCGTGCATAATCATTTGCAGGACGTGCGGGCCGCTGCGGCGGGAAGCCGGTCCGTACTCGAGCACACAGGCATCGAAAACAAGGAGCACACAGACCATGTCCGAACGCGTCGTACTCGCCTACTCAGGTGGGCTGGACACCTCCGTGGCGATCAGCTGGATTGCCAAGGAGACCGGTTCCGAGGTGGTGGCCGTGGCCATCGACCTCGGCCAGGGCGGCGAGGACATGAACGTGGTGCGCCAGCGAGCGCTGGACTGCGGCGCGGTCGAGGCCATCGTGGTGGACGCGCGCGACGAGTTCGCCAACGAGTACTGCCTGCCGACCATCCAGGCCAACGCCATGTACATGGGCCGCTACCCGCTGGTGTCGGCGATCAGCCGCCCGCTCATCGTCAAGCACCTGGTCGAGGCGGCCAAGTTCCACGGCGCCGGCACCGTCGCGCACGGCTGCACCGGCAAGGGCAACGACCAGGTCCGCTTCGAGGTCGGCATCGGCGCGCTCGCGCCGGACCTGAACGTGATCGCCCCGGTCCGCGACTACGCCTGGACCCGGGAGAAGGCCATCGCCTTCGCCGAGGAGAACTCGCTGCCGATCAATGTGACCAAGAAGTCGCCGTTCTCCATCGACCAGAACGTGTGGGGCCGCGCGGTGGAAACCGGCTTCCTCGAGGACCTCTGGAACGCGCCGACCAAGGACGTCTACGACTACACCGCCGACGCGACGGTCAACTTCGAGGCGCCCGACGAACTGATCATCACCTTCGAGAAGGGTGTGCCGGTCGCCATCGACGGCCGCCCGGTGAGCGTGCTCGAGGCGATCGTCGAGCTGAACCACCGGGCCGGCCGCCAGGGCGTCGGCCGCCTGGACATGGTCGAGGACCGGCTCGTCGGCATCAAGAGCCGGGAGATCTACGAAGCGCCCGGCGCCATCGCGCTGATCACCGCGCACCAGGAGCTGGAGGCGGTCACCGTCGAGCGCGAGCTGGGCCGGTACAAGCGGCAGGTCGAGCAGCGCTGGGGCGAGCTGGTCTACGACGGCCTGTGGTTCTCCCCGCTCAAGCGCGCGCTGGACGCGTTCGTCGGCGAGACCCAGGAGCACGTCTCCGGCGAGATCCGGATGGTGCTGCACGGCGGCAACGCGGTGGTCAACGGCCGGCGCTCGGAGCAGTCGCTCTACGACTTCAACCTGGCCACCTACGACGAGGGCGACACCTTCGACCAGTCGCTGGCCAAGGGCTTCGTGCAGATCCACGGGCTGTCGTCCAAGGTCGCCGCGCGCCGGGACCTGAACCAGAAGTAAGGCGCGACGCCCAGCCTGCGGGTGGGCCGCCCGGCAACCGGTGGCCCACTCAGGAAGCAGTCGTAGTCTCAGGGGCGGTCGAGGAATCGGCTCGACTCGAAGGGAGCGACGATGCGGACCGAAGACGACAGCTGGGACATCGTGAGCAGCGTGGGCGCGACCGCCCTCGGCGTCGCGGCGCTGCGCGCGGGCGAAAGCCGGCGGGCCGACGCGTTGTTCCACGATCCGTACGCCGAGCTGATGGTGAGCGCAGTCGGTTCGGCCGCGTGGACACGGCTGAGTCAGAGCGATATCGGCGAG
>NZ_VXLC01000058.1 GCF_008704205.1 Nocardia colli
GCGCCGACCTATTGAGACCAAGGGCATTTGCGCGCGTTGCCGATACTGAGATGCTCCCTGCTCGTTGGCCTTCCGCAGGCCCGCGCTGGTCCCAAGCCCAGCACTTATCGCAGTAGGTCGGCGATATCGGCTGCGGCGGTCATCAGGATCAGGACTGGGACGACTTTTGGTGGCGGGATGCGGTACGTGCCGCGGCTGTGTTGTTCGACGATTTTTGCCGAGGACAGGGCGCGCATGTGGTGATGCAGTTGGCCTGCCGAGGTGAGGCCGACGGCTTCGGTCAACTCGGTGCCGGTGCGGGGGCCGTCGAGGAGTTCCTGGATCAGTGCGTGCCGGACCGGATGCCCCAGCGCGGCAAGCACTTCCACCCGGGCATTGGCAGGCAATCGGAGCACCGAGGCCGCGCTGTAGCGGATGGTCCAGTCGATCTCGCCGTCGAAGTCGACCCTGCCCTGGTATTCGACGAAGCCGCGGGCCGGATCGTCGGGGCCGCGGTGCCCTTCGAGCGCGTCGATCCGCGCTTCCAGTTCGGCGAGTTTGGCATCGACATCGCTCATACGACACACGCTAATCGGCGCATCATCTCCGGGTCGGTCATGGCCTGCAGCAGCAGTTTCTGCTGACTGAAACTTTCCATTGCGTCCCGCCACGCGGGTTCGGGCATGTGCCGGTTGAGCAGAACCGCTGTCGCGACCCTGCCGTCGGCGTGGCGCACGTAGATCGCATCGGCCAGAACGCCGGGCAATGAGCCGCCTTTGAAACCGATTCCGTCGGATGCCTCCGGCGGCGACTGCCATTCCAGATGCCTGCGCGCGATATCCGCGCCGGGTCCGAAGCTGCCGGTGGCGATCGATCGGTGGATGTTCGTGAGCTGACGTGCCGAGGCTGTCCACGTGGTGTCCGCCCAGGATGCTTGCACACCGTAGCTCGGCGCCGATCCGGTCTGTATCGCCGTGCGATACCCGGGATCCTCGGCATAATGCCGCGCCGCTGCCCAGTCGTCGGTGACGTTCGGGTCGAGCAGGCGAAGCATGCTGCCGAGCACCGAGGGCGGCTGGTAATCGTGCCACCCGCCGGCTTCGGCGGCGGCGATCAATGCGCCGTCACCCAAACGGTCGCGCAGATAATCGGGCACCGCGTTGTCACTCTCGCGGATCATCGCGCTCACCATTTCGTCGAGGGTGACCGTGTCGCCGGGCAGGCGAGTTCGCGCGTTCTCGTGTGCTCCGCCGTCGGCGCCGGGGAGGTACCAGCGTTCCCATTCGGTGACGGGCACTCGTTGCTGCGGATCCAGCGTTCCCGCCGCCACCGCGCGGGCGTAGGCCGCGAGCGGCACGACTTTCACCGCCGACGCCACGGGCTGCTGGTCATCGACCCGCCGCTCGACCGTGTTTCCGGTTCCGTCGTCCACGGCGATCGCGATGTTGTCGCGATCGTCATGAATCCGGCCGAGCCACCCGTCGACCGAGGTCACGCTCGCAGCCGGAATCGAAGCGCACATCTCTTCCGCCGCAGCGTGATTCGAGCCCGACGCGAGCACAGGCAGAGCTGCGGCGACCAGAGTCGCGAGTTTGCGGAACATCCCTACTCCTGTAAATCCGTAATTCCGAAAAAACGAACAACATTGACGATAGCGCGACCAGTGGCAGGTGTCGAGATCGTTGGTTCGTCGGGGTGGGAGTGGTTCAGGAACGACTCCTCCGCGCGTTTTTCGGCCGCGGCGATGAGTTTTCCGGACCACCCCCGTCCTTACTGATGAACGCGCTACCAACCCGGCGCGACCGACTCAGAAGGAACACCGAATGACCGCCATCACCGCCACCCAGACCGCCACCACCGTTCGTCCCGGCAAGGTTCGCAATCGCGTTCTGTGGAGTCTGCAGATCGTGCTCGGCCTGTTCTTCGTCATCGCCTCCGGCGGCCCGAAGCTCCTCATCCCGCAGACCCTGATGGACAACAACGCCACCGCCTTCTCGATCCCGTTGGCATTGCTGATCTTCATCGGTCTCGCCGAGGTCGCGGGCGGGATCGGGCTCATGGTGCCCCGCCTGGCCGGCGCCGCCGCGATCGGCCTGGCCATCGTCACCGTCCTCGCCGCCGGGTTCAACGCTTTCCTCGCCGGCACACCCGAACTGGCCCCCTTCCCGCTCGCGCTCGCCGCGATCTTCACCTGGATCACCTACGAACGCCGGGCCTCGATCACCGCCCTGCGCGCGCTGATCAAGCGATGACCCACGCATAACACCCGGCTACCGGCGGCACCCAGCCGCCGGTAGCCGCGTTGTGCGTTTATAGGGGCGGTCCGGTCGGGTTGGTCGGACCGCCCCAGGGGGCGGTGGAAGAAGTTGGGTCGCTTTTGTCCGACCGATGACTGCCTCACGCATGCCCCCGAATCCGACAGAGCATGTCCCGGAGCTGGACGTGCTGCTCAGTGAGGTCGGCCGGTGGACCGTTGCCGGGTGACCTCGGCGACGCTCGACCAGTCGAGGTCCGCGCCGATCTGCTCGACCGCGGTGGCGAACACGTCGTGCAGGGCCGGTCCGGTCGGTAGGTCGACGCCGAGTTCAGCGGCGGTGCCCAGTGCGAGGTTCAGGTCCTTCAAGCCCAGGGTGGTGGTGAACCCTGGCGGCGCGTAGGTGCCCGTCGCGATGGCGTTGCCGTAGCCGCTGTACACCGCGCCCGGGAAGATCGAATCGTTGATCATTTCGACGAACCGTCCCGTGTTCAGCTCGGCGTGCTGCAACAGGGTGATCGATTCGGACAGTGCCTGCAGCGCGTGCAGGATCAGGTAGTTGACCGCGATCTTCACCGTCGGGGCGGCGTCCACAGCGTCGCCGAAGTCCCACACCTTTCGGCCGAGCGCGGCGAGCATCGGTGCGGCCGCGGCTCGGACGTCCGCGTCGCCCGAGATCAGGACGGCGAGCTTCCCGGCCACCACCGCCTCGGGTCGGCCGACCACCGGGGCGCTGAGGTAACCCCCGCCGGCCGCGGCGAACTCGCGCGCCGCGGCCGGACTGATGGTCGCGTGATTGATGTGCACGAAACCCGCTGGCGCGGAGCGGATCCGGTCCGCGGTGAAGACCTGCCGCACCGCCTCTTCGTTGCTCAGCATCGAGAAGACCGTCCCGGTGGCGATCGCGTCTTCGGGACGCTCGGCGAGCCTCGCGCCGCGTGCCAGCAGGTCGTCTGCCTTGGCGGCGGTCCGGCTCCACACGGTGACGTCGTAACCGGCATCGAGCAGTCGGCCCGCGAGGGCGCCGCCCATCTTCCCGAGTCCGATGAATCCCACCTGGCGGGTTGTCATGATTGTTTCTCCGTTCTCCGCAAGAACTGCGGTCATGAGTTGCTGTCGAGTGCGCGGGCCATTTCCGTGCCGATCTTGCGCAGCAGTTCCCGGTTCGGGTGGAGCGTGGCGTCGAGGTCGCGCAGTTGCCAGTTTTCGTCCACGTCCTGGTCGGTGATGACGGCTTCGACGTGGGTATCGAGTAGTTGCATGTGTAGTCCGTGGAGGACGCCGATGAGCTGTTCGGCGCCGCGGTTGCCGCCGTGGGTGCCGTAGGTCAGCAGGCTCGCGGGACGGTCGCGCCATTCCCAGTAGAGGTAGTCCAGCGCGTTCTTCAGAACTCCGGGGTAGCCCCAATTGTATTGCGGGAACACGAAAAAGAAGCCGTGGTAGCTCTGCACGCGCCGGCTCCAGGCTCGGGTGTGTTCGTGCTCGTACTGCTGTAGCGCGGCCTTGCGGGGTTCGTCCAGGAACGGCAGCCCGACCTCGGCGAGATCGAGCAGGTCGTAGTCGAGATCGCTGTCCTCCCGCAGGGCGTCGCGTGCCCAGTCGGCTATACCGGCGCAGATGCGGGTGGGGCGGGTGCTGCCGATGATGACGGCGACGCGTTTCTCGTCCGTCGTACCCACCTCCATTGTTCGTCTCAAATACTGTTCGTGTCACGAACCAAAATAGTTGGTATCGCGAACCGAATCAAGCTAATCTCACGTGCTGTGACCACTGACGCACCCGATCCAGCGCCGGACCTGGTCGACGGGCTGATCCAGCTGTCGTTCATCCTCCAGACGATCCTGGGCCGCCTCGCCGGCCAACAGGGGTTATCGGTCACCCAGTTGCGAATGCTCGCGGTGCTCGACGATCGCGAGATCGGCATGCAGCAGCTGGCCGGCATCCTGGAGCTGGAGAAGTCCAGCGTCACCGGCCTGGTCGATCGAGCCGAGCGGCGCGGACTGGTGCGACGGATCGCGGTTCCCGGAAATCGGCGCGCCGTCCATGTCACCGTCACCGCAGCCGGCCGAGCCGTCGTGCATCTGGTGCGTGAGGCGATCCGAGCCGAGATCGGCGATCTGGCAAGCACTTTGAGCGAGCGGCAGCAAGGCTCCGTCCGTCGATCGATCGAAACACTGATCCTGCATTACGTCACCCAGCACGCCATTCCGGTGTGAGCGTCCTCCACGGGGTGGTTCGGCGGGCGTGCGGAACTCGGCATGAGTGCGCGTTGAGAAACCCTGTCGATCAACAGATTTGGACGGCCGACCAATGCGCGCTCGGCGGCATTTGCGGACGTTCGCTGCCGATCGATTCCTGTCGACACCCCGACCCATCCGGCCTGCTCGCAGGTCCGAATAGCAGAGCATATGGTGAGCCAGATCGGCTGGCCAACCTCTACGGACGGGGACTGTCATGCGAATAGTTCGTGCTCGAAGCAGTGTCCGGGTCGCCGTGGCAGTGGCGGGTCTGGCCAGCGCGGTCGCGTTGCCGATGGCAGGCCCCGCATATGCCGCTGACACCAAAACCTTCAACGCCGACGGCTCATTCGAGGTACCCGCGGGCGTCACCACAATCACTGCGGTCCTGATCGGCCCTGGAGGCGGAGGTGGTGCTGGTTGGGGCACCCTCGGAGGTAACGGTGGTGGCGGTGGTGGCGGTGCCAGAGTTGCCTGCACGCTGTCCGTGGAACCAGGGCAAGTCCTGACCATCGCGATCGGCGCTAAGGGTCGGGCTGGCGACGCAGGCACCAACGGAGACCGCGATGGCGGCGATGCGGGCGCGACCAGCATCTCCACGACCGATGGAACTCAGGCGGGCGCCGCAGGTGGCCTCGGCGGGCGCGGTGGGTCGGCCCCGCCGCCCGACCCCAATCGCGGCGACAGTAGCTCGGAGACCTCGACAGGTGCAGGTGAAGGTCCAGGCGGTGCGGGTGGCCTCGGTGGCACAGCCACAACCTCGAGTTGTGCGGGGTCGAAGCCCAGCATCGTCAGTGGCACCCGAGGAGTCGACGGCGCCACCGGGGCCACCGGTACCGGCGGTGGTGCTGGTGGCACCTCTGGCGCTCCTCTTCCTGAGGGTTGTTTTCAAGCGCGCGCGGAGGGCAACGGCGGAAAAGGTGGCAACTCATACGGTGGTCCACGCCCCCCTGCTGATGGGCAGCCCGGCGAGCGCGGTTGTGTCGAGTTGACCTACTGATGGATGAGTGTGGCTCGCGGAGAACCAGGGCAAGACTGGGCCGTTGATCCAGCCGAATCGCGTCCGGCTGCTGTTGATGCTCGCCTGCGGCGACCTGTTGGTTGCCAGCCTGGCGTGGATCTGACGCGGTCTCATTGGTATCGGATTGCCGTCAAGGCACAGGTCAGGGATCGATACGGCTGCTGGCTCGACTGGCCGCCATGGCCATCCCCGTATGAGCGTGCGTTGGAGACCCTGGCGTGCAACTGATCTGAACGACCGACCAACGCGCGCTCATCGGCTTGGTCTCAATAGGTCGGCGCAACAC
>NZ_VXLC01000059.1 GCF_008704205.1 Nocardia colli
GTTAGCACGATCGGAGGTCTTCTGCCGACGTGCGCGCAGACGCGACCGAGGCTCGACCGAAAGGTTCTACATCCCGAGCTGGCCCGGCGGGGTTGATCCAGGGCTGGTTCGGCGTATTTGTAGTTGGGGACATCTGGCTGGAGTGCGGCTCCGAATAGGGAGTCGACAGCAAATTGCACCGCGAGTCTCGGTGTCGAGTTCGCGCGGGCCCTGATTTTCGAGAAGCTCGTCAGACCAGGAGGCTCGATGTACGGATCTCGGTCGCGTTGTGTCGTCGCTGCGCTCGGAGTGGCTGCGGCTATTTTGCTCACACCCGCAGTCAGTGCGTCTGCGGCTCCCCGCTCGAAAGCCGCCGCTGAGACCGATTGCCAAGCGGAACGCCGTCAAGCCCTCCAGCGTGAAGATCCGGATGCGAGCTCCGAACTGATCGTGCAGTGCTGGGCTAATGGTGACTACTCGTCTCTGCAATGCTTCCCTGCGACGCCGACCGGGAAGTCGTTCTGCATGTGCTACGACCCTGACGGTAGGCAGCTCACGCCGCCGTCGCAAAAGACGACCCGTGTCGATTGCGACGCTAAAGTCGCAGAGAGTCGACGCCACAAGCAGCGCGACTGACCGCCATGCGCGCATTCCCACCTAGTTCTCCGAATAGCTGGCCCTCAAACGTTCGTTCGGTCACGGCGATGTTCGTCGGTGCACCGAGGCCAGATTCTCGACCGGGACCAACCGCCGAAGCCGCATCAGCTACGTCCGCTCCTGCCGATGAGCGTGTCAGCAGCATCCGGCAGGCAGCGTGACTCCTAGACTCCAGCGGTGACTCAGGATCTCCCGAGTGTTGAGGCATGGATCCTCCGCGAGGCTCGTGAGCATCTCGAGGAGGATGTCACAGGCATCTACCAACTTCTGTGGCTCTTGCGGGGGTCGCAATTCGACCTCGACGATCACACGGCCATGACGCTGGCGAGACGCGCTGCGGCCCGGTTGTTGTCGGGTGGCGAAGCCAGGCTCATTCGTATGGTGTGGCCGAAATCGCCAGCCGAACACGCCGTGCCCATCGACTCCAATCTCGAAGACCACAGCGACGAAGCGATCTTCGAATTCTCGGAGTGTGGCGAGTACCTTGCGCTTGATCCGATCGACTCTTGAAGAGCAGCCAACGCGCTCCTTGCCGCCGGGCGGGCGTTCTGCGCGGCGAGATCTACTGCCGCGCAGAACATCTGGTATTGCCGCGATGCGGGCGTTTGGTTCGGCTGCCATCGACTCGGTTGCTGGTCGATTGATCACGAGGAACTGGTGTAGGCATCCATCGAGAGGTCACCTACATCAGTTCCTCGTGATCAGTTGTCCAGCAGTGCATTTCGGGACGCTCTGCTGGACGTACGCAAAGGCCGAGTTCAGGGTGTTTGCTCGCCGCGTGGCAGGGCCGAGAACCCTACATCGCGCACGCAGCGCGCGTATCCCACGCAAAGGTCCGTGGCCGGGCGCTCGTCCGGGATCGGCGTCAGCTCGATGCGTGGCGGCAGCGCGGCGGAACATCCCGGCGTGCGGTGCCGGCGGGGCGTCGGCGATGCTATGGGTGTGGAGTACGTGTCGAGAGTGCCGCGACCGCCACTGGACGGGCTGATCGACGACCTTTACTACCTGGAGGGTGTGCCGCCGTACGCCCGGCTGACGCTGCCGCCGATGCCCGCAGCGTTGTTCATCGTCAACCTCGGGGCGCCGTTGCGCATCCGTGCCGGTACCGACATCGAGATGATCGAGTACGCCGACGGCTGCGTGGTGACCATGCCCACCCGTGCGTTGGAGTTCGGCTACCCACTCCGGACCCGGTCCGTCGGCGTGCATTTCAAGCCGTGGGGGCTGGCGCCGTTCCTGTCGATGCCCGCGGCCGAGCTGCGTGACCGGCCGGTGACGGTAGAGCAGGTTTGGGGCCGGTCCGCCATTGCCGAGCTGCGAGACCGGCTGGCCACGGCGGACGGACCGCACGAGATGCTGACGCTGCTCGAGCAGGAGTTGATGCGACGGCTGTGCGAGACCGCCGGTCTGGGGCTGGTCCGTCATACGAGCAGCGTCATCGCGGCGACCAGCGGAGCGATGGCGATCGGCGACCTGAGCGTGGCAGCCGGTGTCAGCAACACGCATCTGGCACAGCGGTTCAAGGAGCTCATCGGCGTCACGCCCAAGCGGATGGCCCGCACCTACCGCTTCGCCGCCACCGTGTTCGCGATCAACCCCGCCGGACCGATCGACTGGGGCGAACTCGCCGGTGGCGCAGGCTACTTCGACCAGGCCCACTTCGGCCACGAGTTCCGGGCGTTCACCGGGCTCACGCCGACCCGGTACGTCGAAGTCCGGCGGCGATTCCTGCGCGAACATCCCGGCCACGTGCTGGACAGCTGGCCGCTGCCGGCCGATTGATTTCTTACAAGACCGCCAGCTCACGACACGCTAGTTTCGGGGCACCCAAACAAAGGAGGCCCCGTGGGCAAGGTGGTCATGTACAGCTCGGTGTCGGTGGACGGCTTCATCGCGGACGAGAATGACCAGCCCGGACCGCTGTTCGACTGGTTGTCCAGCGGTGACGTCGCGTTGGACGAGAGTGGCGCGGTAAAGGTGTCGCAGACGTCCTACGACTACACCCGGCGGTACTGGGACCAGATCGGGGCGACACTCGTCGGCCGTCACGTCTTCGACATGACCGACGGCTGGGAGGGGAAGCCGCCGAGCGGGATCGAATACGTGGTGGTCGTGACGCACCGGCCGGCGCCCGAGGGGTGGGATCCCGAGGCGCCGTTTCACTTCATCGACGGCGTCGAGGCAGCCGTGGCCAAGGCGCAGGAGCTTGCGGGTGAGCGCATGGTCGAGGTCGCCGCCGGCGACGTCGGTGGCCAGGTGCTTGCCGCGGGCCTGATGGACGAGGTGCGGATGGACGTCGTACCTGTCGTGTTCGGGTCCGGCAAGCGCTACTTCGGGTCGGTCCACGCGCAGCACCTACTGGAGGAGCCTGACGTGGTGATTCAGGGCAACCGGGTGCTTCACCTGCGCTATCGCGTTCGGCGTTGACCGATCGGCGCGGGCACGCGAGAAGTCCACCGCGAAGGTGACACAAGATCGAGGATGTCGACGGGGACACCGTCCGGTAATACCTGCGGGCTCAGGCGGTCAACGCAACAC
>NZ_VXLC01000006.1 GCF_008704205.1 Nocardia colli
TGCATCCACCCCTTGAACCCAAGTCGGGCGATACCGACACCAGTTCCCCTTGATCTTGGTCGCTATTTTCGCAGCGCGATACCGCCGGTCCCACGGCGTCGAAATCCGCCTATGGATGAGGTGCCGCGTTGGCGGCCGTCCGTCGTTGCGTCGCAAGCGGTTGGGCAGGAGTTGGATAGGTGGCGCTGGTCAGACCTCGACGGTGACCGTGTGGAAGCCGGAGGGGCCGGTGGGGAACGGCGGGCGGTGGCGGCCTTCCTGGACTTCGCCGGAGCGGCTGATTGCTCTCGCTTGTACCTGGTGTTCGCCCGGCGGGAGTTCCACTGCGACACGCCAGCGACGCCAGGCTGCGGCACCGAGTTCCGTGCCGAGATCGGCTGAGTGCCAATCTCCTTCGCCGACACGGACCTCTACACCGGCGACGCCGTGCGGTGGGGCCCAGGCGACCCCGGCGATCGTGGTGGTACCTGCGGCGGCTCGGCCGGGCGCGGTCACGTCGATGCGGGCCTGCGGGGTTACCCAGAGCGGACCTGCGGGCCAGCCGCGCCGCCACCAGTAGTCCACGTGGGTGTCGTCGGTGAGTTCCAGTTCGCCAAGCCATTTCGCGCCGGTGTACTGGCCGTAGAGGCCGGGTACGAAGACGCGGGCGGGGAATCCGTGAGCGGGAGTGAGGGGTTCGCCGTTCATGCCGATGACCACGTAGCCGGGCCATTCGCCGGAGCGCAGCGGTTCGATCGGGAGTGAGATCGTGTAGCCGTCAACGGCTCTGGTGACCAGGCGGGTGGCGTCGGATTCGGGGATGGCGTGCTTGAGCAGGTCGGACAGCGGTACCCCGAACCAGCGGCCGTTGGCGGCCCGGCCCTCGCCGGGGTGGTTGTGCACGCACACCATGACGGCGTCGAATTCCACTGCGTCTTCGGCCAATTCGTTCAGCGTGAGGCGCAATGGGTGCGCGACCTTACCGGTGACGGACAGCCGCCAGTGGGCCGGATCGATCCGCGGCGGGCGGAGATTGACGTCGGCGACGTACATTCGGCGGGCGGCGGTGACCAACGGTGACAATCCCGGCTCGTCTTCGAGTCCGTCCTGCGGCACGACGCCCAGCGCGCCCATCGGGCCGATGCGGCGAATGTCGTTGTCCTGCCTGCGATCCAGATCATGGTGCAAGGTGTGCGCGGCGGCGAACATTCCGGCGCCTGTGGCGATCCAGGCCAACCCGCCGAGCAGCCCGCGGGGCCGCCTGCGCAAGCCTGCGGCGAGCACTCCGGAAGCCGCGACCGCACCGGCCACGGTGGAGGTCGAGCGAGTCGACAATCGGGTCGCCAACGCGGCGGCACCCGCGCCGGCCGCGGCCGTCACCGGCGTCCGCAGCCGTTCGGGCAGCGCGGCGAGCCCGACTGCCGCCGCGACCACACCCGCACCGATCCCCAACCGGGTAGCGATCTTGTCGTGCCGGCCGGACATCGCGACGGTGACCTCGACCACCGGCACCGGCGCGGCATCGATGGCCGCCCGCCCCAGGGTGTCGATCAGCGACCCGCCCCTGGTCGCGGCGATCGCCTCGCCGACCCCCAGTGCCGCCAGCCCGACCGCGGCCGCACCGACCCCGCTGCTCCGGTCTCCGTTCGTCACCACCGCTGGCACACCCGCTTCCAACCCGATCGTCCGCTGTCCCCCAGCATTCTGCCCGACCCACGGCACCCGCCACCCGCTTTCACCCGCTGCCACGGCCCGACCAGCGCGCTCTATGTCCGATTGGGACAACCCAGTCAGCCGTACCGGCCATCTCGAAGCCCGCGGCGTTCCGGGAGCCCGTTCGACGTGCCCGTCCGCCGTTAGGGCCAGAGCCTTCGCCGGAAGCTGCTCAACTGAGATCGCCTGCCAGACCAGCCTGCTGCCGCACCGTGGCTGCGGCGGGCGACCGCGCTACGGAACGATCATCGACAGGCGAAAACGACTTATCGCTGACTGTCCGCGGCAATTCGTGGAGATCGTGCGACCGAGTGGCCCTCGGTGATCGGCTACGGCTACTCCTCGATCACCTCGGCGGACAACGCGGTCAGCTCTTTGCGTACCGCGGTGAGGAGTCTGTCCGCATCGGTACCGCCGCCGAGTACACCGACAGCTAGTTGGCCGTGAAAGGTGTAGACCAGGAAGGTGATTGCGGCGGAGGCGCCGGTGGAGGGTTTGGGGTGGGCGGAGAGGTAGACGATTTCGTAGTCGGTCAGGGTCAGGTTGGCGGGGGTTCGGAATCGGGGTACGGCGCCGGTATTGGTGATTGCGATGTGGCCGGCCAGGGAGTGGATTCGGGTCGGGCCGTAGAAGTCTGGGAAGTGCAGTACCGACTGTTGCACGATGCCTTCGGCCAGGTCGGAATGTAGTCTTTCCGAAATCCGTTGGGCCAGTTCGAGAACACTCCCCGAGGGGTCGATCTCGGCGGCGAACGATGCGAGTCCGGCCATGTTGGTGCCCTCGGCGGGTGCTACTCGCGGATCCAGTCGGGACCGCATATCCACCGGATACAGGCAGCCCAGCGACACCGGACCGCCTGTGGCATTGGATTTTTCGGAGGCATACGCGCGAAGCAACGCTGCCGTGATCAATCCGTTCACGCTGATACCGCGATGATGACCCAGTGCCACGATCCGCGCCGTCGTCCCCTCGTCCAACCGAGCGCGCTTCGGCCAAGCAAGCGAGCTCGGTGCCGGATCACCAACGGGCACAGTCGTTGCCGCCGCCGGGAGCGGGTTGGTCACGTCCTCGAGGCCGGACACCTCGCCCGCGACGACCCCGCGCTTCGCCGCATGCCACTCCAACGGCTGCGGATATTCCTGCGGCACAACACTTATCGGCGCAAATTCGACGATATCCGTATAGAACGCCCAGAACCGTGACAACAGTTCGACGCAGTGCCCGGCGTCCGCGATGCTGTGATGCGCGAACAAGGTGACCCGCCATCGATCGGCCCCGGACGCCACCGCATCCAGATACGCCAGCTGCGTTCCCGGGTCCACCGGCGTCGCCGGCAAACCCGCAGTCTCCACGTCGCCCTCGGTTACCGAAGCACCGATCGGTGAATCCCCCGGGCGCAGTAGATATCCCGTGCCCGCCTCGTCCTCCCCGATCCGGCAGAGCACCACCGGAAACGCCACCTGCAATGCGGCGAAAGCTTCTTTCAACGCCGCGACATCGAGCTCTCCCGCTACCGACACCGACCGGCCCGTGTAGGTGCCGTGCCGTACAAACCGCTGTTCCGACGGCGCCAATACGCGCACCGTCGCATCCTCATCCCGCAACACCTCGCAAGCGTGCGGCAACACCGGCCGGGGCGCAAACGAACGGATGCGGAAGACTGGACGACATGAGTCTCGCCGCACATCTGGAAGAACTCGGCCGCCCGCTGGTCGAGCATCAGCTCGATCATCCCACCGTGGCGGGCATCGCCAAGGGTGACCTGCCCGAGCCGATCTTCCGTTCCTGGCTGGAGCAGGATTACCTCTTCCTGCTCGATTACGTCCGCGTGTTCAGCCGCCTGGCCTGGCAGGCCCCGCCGGCGCACCTCGGCGACCTGGTGGACCTGGCGCACGCCACCTATCACGACGAACTCGCGCTACACCGCTCCTTGGCCGCGGAATTCAGCGCCGACCTCGGCGGTGTCACCAAAGGTGTTGCCTGCGAGGCATATACGACGTTCCTGCTCGACTCGGCCGCCGACTACGCCGAGGGTCTCGTCGCCCTCTACCCGTGTATGTGGGGCTACTCCACACTCGGCGCCCGCCTCGCCGAGAACCCACCCGCCGAGCCCCGCTATCGCCGCTGGGTCGACACCTACGCCGACCCCGCCTTTGCCGCCCTCACCCGCCGCTGCGCCCAGATGATCGACGAAGCAGGCCCCGACCCGGCCCGCGCCGAAGCCCTGTTCCGCGAGGGCATGCGCCACGAACTCGCCTTCTGGGACGTCCCCAACTAGGTCGCGCCGACCTGAGCCGATGCCGACCGCCTGCGATTCGACAGCGACCGCCTGTTCCTGCCACGCTGCCACCGATCCCCGGCCGCCTGCCACCACCCGGGCGATCGCTGTGCACAGAAGCCGCGCCAACCCATCGACCCGCGCGACAGATCGCCTCCGGCGACGTACACCACGAAGACGCACTACTTCTGATTTCCCGCACCGAAAATTGCATGCAATTTTCGGTGCGGGAAATCAGAAGTAGTGCGGGAGGTCAGAAGTGGTGCGGGAGGTCAGAAGTGGTGCGGGAGGTCAGGGGTGCAGGACGATCTTGCCGCGGGTGTGCCGGTGCTCCAGCTCGCGGTACGCGTCTTGGACCTTGTCGAGCGGGTAGACGCCGGCGATCGGCACCTCGACGGTTCCTGCGGCGGCGAGGTCGGCCAGTTCGGTGAGCACATCGATCGTGCCTGCGGCCGCGTTGCCGTCGGCTTTCACACCGTATTTCTCGACGGCGGCGAAGTTGATGATGGTGTCGATGCGCTCCACCGGAACGCCCAACTCAACGGCGATGTCCACGTAGTCGGCGCCGAACGTATCGATGAACGCGTCCACACCGTCCGGCGCGGCGGCCCGGAGCCGATCGATCAGCCCGTCGCCGTACGCGACCGGTGTCGCGCCGACCTTCCGCAGCCAGTCGTGGTTCGCCGCACTCGCGATCCCGATCACCTCGGCCCCGCGCACCCGCAGCAGCTGCACCGCGATCGAGCCGACACCACCGGCCGCGCCGGACACGACGACCGTGTCGCCCGCGTTCGCCTCCACCGCCCGAATAGCCGCGAAAGCCGTTGTGCCCGCTACATATAACGCGCCGGCCACATCCCAGTCCAACCCGGCGGGCTTGGGCGTCACCTGAGCGAACGGCACCACCACATGCGTCGCGTGACTGGCGCGTTCGTCGGTGAACCCGAGCACCTCGTCGCCGACCTCGATCCCGCCGACCTCCGCACCGAGCTCGACGACGCGTCCCGCGAAATCGGTCCCCTCCCCCGACGGAAACGTCGAAGGCCAGCGATCGTGAAACGCACCGCTGCGGATGGCCGCCTCGCCCGGATTGATGCCCGCCGCGACCACAGCGACCACCACCTGACCGGGCCCGGCGGTCGGCGTCGGCACCTCGACCACCTGCAACTCGTCGATCCCGCCATATCGATCGAACTTCACCGCTCTTGCCATGCTGAGCTCCTCGATTCGGTGACTAACGGCACATCGAGCGTCAACGGACGACTCGGCCCGGATATTTCCCGCGCGACGACGTCCGAAAACCCACAGACCGGCAATTGGAGGGCGGATCGCCCGCAACCGCCTTACGCTGGCAACCGTGGGAGCGGAGAATGTGCGGGCGTCTGATGCCGACCGCGAGAAGATCGTCGAGCAACTGCGGCATGCGATGAACGAGGGCAGGCTGACGCTGCACGAATACGACGACCGGTTGCAGCAGGTGTACGCCGCCAAGACCTATGGTGAGCTGAATCCGGTGCTGGCCGACCTTCCCGCGCAGCGCGTTTCGCGCTCCCGGGACCTGAAGCGGATACCGCAGTGGGTCGTCATCATGTGGACCCCGTGGGTGTTCGTGAACATGCTGACCCTGCTGATCTGGGTCGCCACCGGCGCGGGCTACTTCTGGCCGTTCTGGGTGGCGGTGCCGTGGGGCATGGCGTTGCTCATCCCGACGGCGATCGGAATCACGGTGCGCGGCAACGGTTCCGAATCGGAACGGCCGCAGATCCCGCCGACGCCACCGACTCCCCCGCTACCACCGACGCGCTGAAAACGACGAACGACCCGCACCGGCATCCGGTGCGGGTCGTTCGGTCGAAAGCTCAGGAACCCAGCAGATGCTGGGCCAGGTAGCCCTCCACCTTGTCCAGCGCGATCCGCTCCTGCGTCATCGAGTCCCGCTCGCGGATGGTCACCGCTTGATCGTCGAGGGTGTCGAAGTCGACGGTGATGCAGAACGGGGTGCCGATCTCGTCCTGGCGACGGTAGCGGCGGCCGATGGCGCCGGCGTCGTCGAACTCCACGTTCCAGTTCCGGCGCAGTTGCGCGGCAAGGTCTTTCGCCTTCGGCGTCAGATCCGCGTTGCGCGACAACGGAAGTACCGCCGCCTTGACCGGGGCGAGCCTGCGGTCCAGGCGCAGCACCGTGCGAGTGTCCACGCCGCCCTTGGCATTCGGCGCCTCGTCCTCGGCGTAGGCGTCGACCAGGAACGCCATCAGCGAGCGGGTCAGGCCGGCCGCGGGCTCGATGACGTAGGGCACGTAGCGCTCGTTGGTGGTCTGGTCGAAGAAGCTGAGCTCGGTGCCGGAGTGCTCGGAGTGCGTCTTGAGGTCGAAGTCGGTGCGGTTGGCGACGCCCTCGAGCTCACCCCACTCGTTGCCCTGGAAGCCGAAGCGGTACTCGATGTCGGTGGTGCCGGCCGAGTAGTGCGACAGCTTTTCCTTCGGGTGCTCGTAGAGCCGCAGGTTGTCCGGGTTGATGCCGAGGTCGGTGTACCAGGAGAAACGGGTCTCGATCCAGTACTTGTGCCACTCCGCGTCCTCGCCCGGCTTGACGAAGAACTCCATCTCCATCTGCTCGAACTCGCGGGTGCGGAAGATGAAGTTGCCGGGGGTGATCTCGTTGCGGAAGCTCTTGCCGATCTGGGCGATGCCGAACGGCGGCTTCTTGCGCGCGGTGGTCATCACGTTCGCGAAGTTCACGAAGATGCCCTGCGCGGTCTCGGGCCGCAGGTAGTGCATGCCCTCCTCGGACTCGATCGGGCCGAGGTAGGTCTTGAGCATCATGTTGAAGTCGCGCGGCTCGGTCCACTTGCCGACGGTGCCGCAGTTCGGGCACGCGAGCAGGTCCATCGCGACCGTGTCCGGGTCGTCGATCTTGTGCTTGAGCGCGTACGCCTCCTGCAGGTGGTCCTGCCGGAAGCGGTGATGGCAGTTCAGGCACTCCACCAGCGGATCGTTGAACACGCCGACGTGGCCCGAGGCCACCCAGACCTGGCGCGGCAGGATCACCGACGAGTCGAGGCCGACGATGTCCTCGCGGCTGGTGACCATGGAACGCCACCACTGCCGTTTGATGTTCTCCTTGAGTTCCACGCCCAGCGGACCGTAGTCCCAGGCCGACTTGGTGCCTCCGTAGATCTCACCGCTCGGGTACACCAGACCCCGGCGCTTGGCGAGGTTGGCAACGGTGTCCACCTTCGACTTGGGTGCCACTCGAGAATTCTCCATCCACTACGAGTCGGATTGTGCGTTCAGGGTTGAGACTATCGGCCCTGCCCAACCAACTTTCCACCGCACGGGCAACCTCTGTCCGTGTCACTGTGAACGCACACGCTCCGGCGCGTCCGTTTGACATGCGCAACTGTGCATATCAAAATGGGATCGCTTTCCAATAAGGAGTTGGTGCCATGACCGCCGAGACCGCCACCGCCCATCCGCACAACCCGTATCGCGCGCCCGCCCCCGCGCCGGTCCCCGCGCGGACCGTCCTGGAGGACGCGGGTGAGCTGCTGCGCGCGCTGGCCGCTCCGGTCCGCATCGCCATCGTGTTGCAGTTACGCGAGTCGCCGCGCTGTGTGCACGAGCTGGTCGACGCGCTCGGGGTGACCCAACCGCTGGTCAGCCAGCATCTGCGCATCCTCAAGTCCGCGGGCGTGGTCCACGGCGAGCGGTCCGGTCGCGAGGTGCTCTACGAACTCGTCGACGACCATCTCGCGCATATCGTGGTCGACGCCGTCGCGCACGCCGAGGAAGGGTAATTCGTGCCAGAGAACAGTGTCGTTCCGCAGAAGCCGGTCGGCATCCGCAGTACCAGGCAGCGCAGTGCCATCGCGGCACTGCTCGGTGACATCGAGGAATTCCGCTCCGCGCAGGAACTGCACGACGAGTTGCGCAAGCGCGGCGAGGGCATCGGGCTGACGACCGTCTATCGCACGCTCCAGTCGCTGGCCGACGCGGGCATGGTCGACGTGTTGCGCACCGATTCCGGCGAGTCCGTGTACCGCCAGTGTTCGACCGGGCACCATCACCATCTGGTCTGCCGGCACTGCGGGCGCACCGTCGAGGTGGAGGGGCCGACCGTGGAGGCCTGGGCCGGCGCGATCGCGCGCGAGCACGGGTTCACCGAGGTCAGCCACACCATGGAGGTGTTCGGCACCTGTGAGTCGTGCGCGTCGGCGGGCAATTGCGACGGCCGGACCACGATCTAGTCCACGCTTCGGTTCACTCAGCGGACCGAGCCCTGGTTAACACCGAGCCTCCCCGTGCAGATTTCAACGCGAACCCACGAACGCCCGGCCGACCCGGGCGTCACGCTCTGGGGTTGCACATCTTCCGGGAGGCTCAGCCGTGCGCACGACCCTGCTTTCATCCGTAGTTCCGGCACGTAGCCGCCGAATCCGCACCGCCGCAACGGCGGTCGCGCTGCTCGGCGCGGCCACGCTCGCCCTGACCGCCTGCAACGACAAGGACGGCGCGGCGACACCGGTCTCGGCGACACCGGCCACCAGCGTGGTGGCCAACGGGTCACCGGGCAGCAATTCGGGTGCGGGGCAGTCGACGGTGCGCACCGTCGGCAAGACCGGCTGGTTCGAAGGCTTCGACATCACCGTCAACAAGGCAACCGTGGTGCCGGATGAGTTCGGCGGCGCGAAGGTGCTGATCGACATCACCTACAAGAACACCACGCTCGACAACAAGACGATGAGCAACAACACCTCGCTGCTGGTCGGCAGCGAGGTCGACGGCGGCGCGCTGTGGGACAACCCGACGGTGCCCGGCGGCGGTTCGGCGACCGGCAAGGTGACCACGTCGGTCAAGTCCGCCAAGGACGCCGAGCACCTGATCGACACGATGACCGTGGTGTATGGGCAGGCCGCGGACAACCAGACCAAGATCCCGCTCAGCGCCGCGGGCAAGGTGGACAGCGTGCAGCCGAAGGCGCTCCCCGTCACCGGCACGCTGGTGCAAGACCAGACCACCATCCAGGTGACCGCGGGCAAGCTCAGCCCGAGCTACACCAAGGGCGAGCACGGCAAAGACGAACTCGCCCTGCACATCAAAATCACCGGCGGATCAGGGATCCCGGCCGGCGGCAGCAACATCTTCACCGAGTACTTCGCGCTGAAGACCCCCGACGGCCAGAGCATCGTCGCCGACGACCGCAACCCGATCAACGAACTCCTCGACGCCGGCAAAACCATCGACAACGTGAAGAACGACGTCGTATTCGTCGTCCCCACCCCCGCCACCGGCAACTACGTCCTGACCTACAACAGCCAGAAGGAAGAAGGCGCCGCCACCGCCCCCACCCTCGCCTTCACCGTCAACTGACCCTCACCACACCGGAATCAGCCAGCGGTTCGACAGCCCCGGAGGATATCTCCGGGGCTGTTTCTATCTATCCACCCCGGATCTGTTTCCATCCAAGCCCTCGCCGGTGACGAAGACCTAGTCGACACCTGCCGCCCGTCCGGATGGACGTCGACACCGAAGAGGACAACCTGAACATGCTCGCGACAAGAAGCAGCGCGCTCGCCATACTTGCGATGGCCGCCGCAGTATTTCTCGGTATAACGGCAAGCCACGCTGACGCCTATCCGGAGGATGTAGAACAGAAGAAGGCGGCAGCTGCCTATCAATTCGTATGCGAGGACGGCGGGTCAGCACCACGCAGCTACGAATGGTATCGGCAGTACGCCAAAATCCAGGACACGGCACCGTATGAAGTGCGCGGGAACGTCCGAATATTCTCGACGGTCGCCTACCAGGTAGGCATGGACAACGACATCGGAGTGTATCGATTCATCACTGTCCGCGAGGATAACACCAGGGCATACAACCCCAAGTCGCGTGAAAAACTGTGTACGAACTCACAGCAGTTCCTGCGCTGGAATCAGCGAGTTATCTCGGAGTACAAAGAAGGCATCAAAGCCTGCTGCGCGACCGAGCGGGGCATGGAGGAATTCTTCGAGTGGAAGATCGACGCCGTACTCGCACTAAACGAGCAACAAGCCGAGGCGCTCGACGATGAGGATGGCTACCGGGAGAAGTACAAGGAGACCGATCCCGACTTCAAATTCCTGAACATGTGGAGTTGCAAAGAGGACGACTCCAGCTGCTAAAAACTGAACACACGCACACCCCCTGATTTCCCGCATATCGAATCGCATGCGATTGCGTGTGCGGGGAATCAGGGGGTGTGCGGCTTCGGGTGGTTCAGCTGACGGTGGCGGGGACCGGTGCGGGGGTGGGGGTTTCGGCGGGGCGGCGGGTGCGTAGGGCGCCGAGGGCGAGTAGGGCCAGGGCGGCGAGGGCCCAGATCAGTAGCACTACAAGGGGTTTGATGGCGCCTGCGCCGTCGAAGAAGGCTACTGAGCGGAGGAGGGAGGAGGCGGCGCCGGGTGGGAGGAATTGGCCGAGGGCGCCCCAGGGCTGCGGGAGGAGTTCGGGGGCCGAGGCGGCGGCGGAGAACGGGTTGCCGATGAGCAGCATGGCGAGGGCGGCGAGGGCGATGCCGGCTCGGCCGATTGCGGTGGAGAGGCCGACGACGGCACCTGCGACAGCGAAGGAGACGAGGCCGGCGACGGCGGATAGTTCGAGGTAGGAACCCGGGACCACCGACATCCAGCCCTGGATGATCTCCATGCTCAACAGGCCACCGACCACACCAAAGGTAGCCAGCCCCAACGCTTTTCCGCCGACCGTCGGGATCAGCAGGCTGAGCAGCACGCCCGCCGCGATTCCGGACAGCGCCAGCGGCAGCACCATCGCGCCGAACGCGGTGCCGCGCGGATCGTCGGAGTCGGCGGCCACCACATCCTCGACCCGCGCAGCCGGTCCCCCGGCCATCTGCTGGCCGATCTGCGTGAGTTGTTGCGCGACAGCCGGACTCGCGGCAGAGGCGATCAGGACACGCGGCGGTCCGTCGCCGGTGACGATGGCGCCGTACACCTCTCGGTCCGCGATGGCGACCCGCGCTGCCGCTTCGTCGGCCGGTCGGGCGATATCGAAGGCGCCCGGGCTGTGCTCGACGAGCTGAGTAACGACCATGTCGGCCTGCGGGCCGGTGACGGCGATGGGCAGATCGCGCGGGGCGATGTGCGCGGCGGGCCAGGCGAAGGCGATCAGCATCAGCGCTTGGAGCAGGGCGGCGCCGACGGCGACGGCGAGCGCTCGCTGGGTGGTGGTCATGACGTTCTCCCGTAAATCGAATGACCGTTTTCTTAGATGGGAATATCGTCGCCCGCGGCCCGGAACTTGTCAAGAACGGATGTTCGTTTTACTTTATGGGCATGCCCAGAGTCAGCGAAGAACACCTGGAACGCCGCAGGCAGCAGATCCTCGACGCCGCTCGCCTGTGCTTCGCCCGCAAGGGCTTCCACGAGACGTCCATGCAGGATGTCTTCGCCGAATCGGGGCTGTCCGCGGGCGCCGTCTACCGCTACTTCAAGAGCAAAGACGACCTCATCGCCGCGCTGGCCACCCAGACGACGGTGCCGCTACGCGCCCTGATGACCGAGCTGCTCCGCGCCGATCCCCTGCCGACGCCGGACCGTTTCGTCGCCACGATGGCCGAGCACATGGTCGCGAACAGCGGACCGGACGGCCCGCTGCGATTAGCCCCGCAGGCGTGGGCGCTGGCCCTGGTCGACCCCGACGCCGCCGAGTACGTCAAGGACGCCATCCTCGGCATCCGCACCTGCTGCTACGAATACACCGAGCGCATGCGCGATGCGGGCTGGCTCGCCGCCGACGCCGACACGCACGCGACGGCCACCGCCCTCATGGGCGTGCTACCCGGATTCATGTTGCAGCACTTGATCATCGGCGATCTCGAACCGGACACCCTCGCCCGCGGTATGCGCACGCTGCTCGCCTACAACGGCCCGGCCGCCTGAGACGAAGGTCAGAAGCTGAACGCGATCCCGCGCAGCACCAGCGCGACGATGAACACCGCGGTGAAGGCCAGGTCGATGGACAGACCACCGGCCCGGATCGGTTGCAGCACCCGCCGGACCGGCGCGATCACCGGCTCGGTCGCGGCGTGTGTCAGCTCGCGGGGACGGTTGGCCCAGCTCGGGCTGTTGCCGAGGGCGGCCATCCAGTCGAACACCATCCGCGCGAGCAGCAACACGATGAACACGGTCAGGGCGTAACCGATCAGGGTGCCGATGAGGCTCATTCCGAACTCCTTCGTGGTGGCCGCGTTGGCCTTCTCACCAGTGTCAACGCAGCGGGCGGGGTCGAAAGTGTCGCGTTTGCCGGATTCTCAGATGACTATCAGCGAGCGGCTCACCACAGGCCGGGAACGAGCCGCTTGGTGCCGGTCCGATACTCCTCGTAGGGGTGGCCGAGGGTCTCGACCAGTGCCTTCTCTTCGACGTCGATCCGTCGGCCGAGCGCATAGACCGGCAGGATGACGGCGACGACCAACGATATCCAGTTGGCCGCGGCCAGGCCCAAGCCGACCATGATCAGCAGAATTCCGGTGTAGGACGGATGGCGCACCCACCGGTACGGGCCCCGATCGACCACCGTCTGGTCGGTGTCGACCTCTACGGTCGTGCGGAACGAACTGCCGAGCACGATGATCGCCCAGATCCGCACGACCAGCCCCAGCCACATGATCGCGGTCCCGGCGATCTGCCACGGCAGGTGCGCGCCGGGGATCTGGAACACGCTGTCCGCGGGCAGGAAGTACATGACGTAGAGGGCGATGTTCGCGGCGGCCGCGACGACGATCACCAGGGTCAACCGGGTGCCACCGTCGTTGTCGGTAGACCCCTTGCGGCGCAAACGATCTCGTATCCGTAAGCCGATCTCCAGCGCCAACCACACCCAGGTGGTGATTTCGGCCGCGTTCACCACGTTCGCTCCCTCGGTTGGTCCCGTGTCGCCGGTACTGCGAGCAAACCAGCAAAACTGGGCCGGCGCATCAGGAACCTCCCTGATTCCCCGGCCTGCCTTGCGATCCGCGCCGACCCATTGATCACAACCATCGCCTGTGTAAGTGTCGGGGACGTGCCCGTCATGGGACACAACAGTTGTCGAAAGGGAAATCTGCTGTGACAGTTTCGAAGAAAACCGCTGCTGCGGTGACCACACTCGGTGCGCTGGCCGCCGCGCTCACGCTCGCCGCGCCCACCGCGGGGGCCGCGGTCACCCGCATCGATGTGACGCCCGGGCTGAGCTTCGGTAGCTCGGGCGGTGCGATCGGCGCCGGCTGTTCCTACACGGTCACCGCGACCGCACGCCCGGGTGTGGCGGTGGTCTTCCTGGACGAGGTCGACGGGCTCCGCACCACGGACACGCTGAAGCCCGTCGGACCCGTCGCGGACGCGTCCGGAAAGGCCAGCACCACTTGGACTCCCGCCAAGAAGGGCGAGCACAAGCTCTGGGCGGCCGAGTACATCTCGGGCGAGACCTACTTCCTCACCACGGTGAACGTCGGCACCGGCATCAACGCCGGTCCCGCGTGCGTTGTGCTGCCGTAATCGCCTGGCGCACAATGCTCGGCCTCGGTCAGCCGCACACCTCGTGTGCGGCTGACCGGCCGGAAGTTGTTGCGGGGCCGCCGATCAGCGGGGCGGCGGCGGTGCGGTAGTCGGAGTCGGTGGGGCCGGCGGTTGCGCCGGTGCGCCTGGAGCCGAGCCGTTGCCACCCGGCGCATCCGGCCGGTCGCCGCGATCGAATCTGTGCATCCGCGGTCCGTCTTCCCGATGCATCCGCGGTCCTTCGTCTCGCCCGGAACGATGACCCGCGGCCATATGATTCTCGCCGTGATGATGGCCACCGCCATCGCCTACCGCCAACCCCACGCCGAATCCGATTCCGCCGATCACCACAGCCGCTAGTACCGCGCTGGCGATCCGTAGCGGTCGTGATCCCCGCCAGCGGGTCGCCAGCCGTGAGGGCGGCTTCGGTGCCGCTGCTGGATTCGTGTTCTGCACGGGGGCGGTTTCCCCGATGCCTTCGGCTTCTGCCATGACTGCGCCTTTTATGTGGATTGTCCCGACCTGAACCCCCGACCGTACGAGCGAAGGGTGGGACTCCCCTGCGGATCTGTTGTGTAACTGCTGTGTGCTCGAGCCGTGCCGGTCCAAGGACTGCCACCGCGGTCAAAGCCAGCCGAGACGTTCGGCGGCGCGGACAGCTTCGGCGCGGGTGGTAGTGCCTGTTTTGCCGATGGCAGCGGACAGGTGGTTGCGGACAGTGCCTTCGGAGAGGTGCAGCTGTTTGGCGATGGAGCCCGCGGTCGCGCCGTCCGCGGCGGCGGAAAGGACCTCGCGTTCACGTTCGGTCAGCGGCGACGTTCCGGCTGTGAGGGTTTCTGCGGCAAGGGCGGGATCGACCACCCGCAGGCCCATCTGGACTCGCCGAACTGCGTCGGCCAGTTCTCTTGCCGGAGTGTCCTTTACAACGAAACCGCTGGCACCCGAATCGATCGCACGGCGAAGGTACCCGGGCCGGCCGAAAGTAGTCACCATCAGCACACGCACATCAGGATGGCTGGCATGCAGCTGCGCGGCGACCGAGATACCGTCCAGCCCAGGCATTTCCACATCGAGCAGCACCACATCGGGCTTCGTGCGCGCGACGGCCTCGACCACCTCGTCACCGCGCCCCACCTCCCCGACCACCTCCAGGTCGGACTCCAGCCCCAGCAACGCCGCGAGCGCGCCACGCACCAGCGCCTGGTCATCGGCGAGCAACAGCCGGATCATCTGCCCCACTTCCTGTTTCGAGACGCCCCACACGACGGAGCCACAACTGAATACGCTGGTTCAGGCAGGGACGGTCGCGCGGACACGGACCCCTCCTTCCTTCGGCGTGGACAAGGTCAGCGTGCCGCCTGCCGCACGGACGCGCTCGCGCAGGCCGGTGAGTCCTGAGCTGGACTCCTGGCTCGTGCCGAGTCCGCGACCGTCGTCGGACACCTCGATGCTGGTCGCCGTGACCTGCACCGTGCAGTGCCGGGCCGCGCTGTGCCGGATCACGTTGGTGATCGCCTCGCGCAGCACCCAGCCGAACAACTCGCTGTGCGAGGTATCCGGGAGCTGCGCGTCCGCCGGCAGTTCCGCGGCGATATCCGCGGCCGCCAATGCCGTTCGCGCATTGGCGAGTTCGCCGCGCAACGAGACCTCGCGCAACCCGCCGACGGTATCGCGCACCCCGGCCAGCGCCTCGCGGGCGAGCCGCTCGATATCGGCCAGCTCGGTGCGCGCCCGCCCCAGATCCACATCGATGAGCCGTTGCGCGAGTTCGGTTTTCACCGTGATCACGGTCAGCGAGTGACCGAGAATGTCGTGCACGTCCCGCGCCACCCGGTTGCGTTCCTCCACGATGTCCAGCTCGGCCCGTTGCCGCCGCGCCAGCTCCGCCAGTTGCTCGCCGCGCAAGCCCAACTGCCTGGCCACCCAGATCACCACCGGGACAAAGGCCAGCCAGAACGGCGTGCCGGACAGGCTCGGAATCGCGACCGGCAGAAACAACAGTACGAGCGCGACAGGCAGGATCACGTAGCCGGCCTCGCGGGCCGGCAGATGGAAGATCGCGGCCACCGCGACGAAGATCGCGGTGGGCAAGGCAACCGGACCGAGCAACGCGATCAGGGCAGCCGTGCACGCGGCCATGCCGGCGAGGAACGGCCACAGCCGTGGATCGGCAGGCCGATCCTCCACCGATTCAGTCGCGCCACGGCGCCGGAAGATGACGAACGTGCTCAGGATCAACGTCGCGTACGCGATCAACGTCGCCACCGCGAGCAGCACCCGCAGCCGCTCACCGTCCGACCACGCCTGCACGATCGGCGCGATCATGTAGGCCATCCACACCGAAGACATCAGCGCGCCGAACCAACCACGCCGTCGACTGTTCACCGCGCCGCCGTCGCCGACCACCCGGTCGATGAATCCCAGCGCCCCGCCGGTGCGCAGGAACGCGAACCAGGACGTCACGCGCATGCCCCACCCCTGGCATGCGACGAATCGCGAGGAAGCTGTCGCGCGCGGTCGATCACGAGCACAGACGCTACCGAACCCGGCTCGACCGTCACCGGCACCATCGGCGTGGACATCATCTTCGACCTCCCGGCGCTCTCGTACGCCCGGCCCTGCTCGGCATCCCAGCGAACACCGGGATCGAGACGAGCCGTCGCGTCGAGCATCACCGTCCGATCCGGGGACGGGCCCGGGATGTCAAGAGGTTCCGCGTTCTCGGTGACCGGTAACGCGTCGATGCGGCCGTCCACCCCGCGGGGACGGCCGCACCGCGGTGCACCGGACAGCTCAGCGAGCCGTGTCACGACGGAACAGCATGGTCGATCCGCCGACGAACACCGCGGCCCACACGACGACGTTGAGCAGCGCGAGCGCGATCGACCCCGTGCTGGTTTCGCCGAACGGGATCCGCGACAACGTGGCGACGCCGTTGGTCGGGAAGACCTTCGACACCGTCCCGAACCAACCACTCAGCGGAATGAACAACCCGCCCGCGAACGACAGCAGCGCGAGCAACGGCCCGAGCAGTTGCATCACGTTCTCCGAGGGCAGCAGGTAGCCGACGAACAGGCCGAACGCCGCGAAGACCAGCGAGGTGATCCAGGCGAGCAGGAAGCAACTCACCCACGCGACCGGGGTCAGGTGCGCGCCGAGGAACGCGCCGACGATGAAGACCGCGCTGACCGAGGCCAGTCCCAGCACCATCGCGACGGTGACCTTGGTGGCGATATAGGCGACCGGATGCAAAGGGGTGAGCCGCAATTGCCGGCTCCAGCCCTGCGCGCGTTCGATCGCCACCATGGCGCCGCCGCTGGTGGTGGCCAGCATCGCGCCGTAGACGGCCATCGACACCATGATGTAGCCGGTCACATTGCCGGTGCCCAAAGACTTTGTCCGGTAATCGGATTGCAGCCCGAAGATGACGAAGAACAGCGGCGGGATGAGCAGTGTGAAGATCATCGTGCGGCGGTTGCGCAGCATCCGGCGCAGTTCCAGGCGGAGGAACCCGGCGCTGAAACCACCGAGCGGTGTCCGTCGATGCTCGGTAACGGCTTGGGGGGCAAGCGTTGTCATGTCAGTTGTCTCCGGTGGTGAGCGCCAGGAACGCGGATTCGAGATTGTGCGAGGTGATTTCGAGATCGATCGCGGTGGTCTCGGTGAGCAGGTAGCGGGCTACCGCGTCGGAATCCTTGGTGTGCACGACGATCCGCTCGCCGCGCACCTCGACGTCATCGACGCCGGGCAGCGCCAGCAACCCGGTCGGCACGGCGCCGGGCAGCGTGGCGCTGACCGCGCGCCCCGAGGCCAGGTTCTTGATCTCGGCGGCACTGCCGTCCGCCACCACCTGCCCCGCCCGGACCAGCACGATCCGATCAGCATAGGCGTCGGCCTCGTCCAAGTAGTGGGTGGCGAATACGACGGTGCGGCCGCGCTCGGAGTCCTGGCGCATCGCGTTCCAGAAGTCCCGTCGCCCTTCGACATCCATGCCTGTGGTGGGTTCGTCCAGGACGATCAGGTCGGGATTCGGCAGCAGCGCGAGGGCGAACCGCAGCCGTTGGCGTTGCCCGCCGGAGCATTTGCCGACCATCCGGCCGGCGATCTCGGCGAGGCCTGCCCGCTCCAGCACCTCCTCGATCGGGCGCGCGTTCGCGTGCAACGTCGCGACCAGCCGCACGGTTTCGCCGACGGTGAGGTCGGGCAGCAACCCGCCGGATTGCAGCACGGCCGAAATCCGGCCTACCGCAAGCGCTTCCGTCGGCGAGCCGCCGAACACCTGGACGGTGCCGGAGTCCGGCTTCGCCAAGCCGAGCACCATGTCGAGGGTGGTGGTCTTGCCCGCGCCGTTGGGCCCGAGGAACGCGACGATCTCGCCCGGTTCGATGACCAGGTCCAGCCCGTCGACAGCGTGCACAGCCCCGCGGCCGGGTACCGCGAAGCTCTTACGCAGATCGTGCAGTTCGATCGCCGGTGTCGCCCGGTGGGCCCCCGAGCCCCGCTTCCCCGAACCGCCAGCCGCGGCGAACACGGCCGCGGTCGTCAGTGCTGATGTCATAGGTAAAACGTTCGCGCATCAGCGCCCCGAATACCCCGCACGCATGTCACGTATCTGCCATGACAGATGTCATGGCCTCGATCAGGGCGCCAGCAGGCCCTGACGGGCGCGGCCCGCGCCGGAGAGCACGAGCACCAGCATGGTGGCCAGCGCTTGGTCGTCGAGCCCGGCGGCCGGGAAGGTGTAGCGCATGATGACGTCGGCGAGCTTCTCCCGCACGATCACGGTCAGCGAGCCGAATTGCAGCTCGTTGTTCCGCTCGGCGACCCGCTTGTGCAGCTGTGCCTTGACCGGTCGATCCCAGGCCAGCACGCAGGTCAGCGTCAGCACATCGAGCCCGGGGGCCAATCGCACCGCACGCAACGAGCACAGCGAGCCCTCGTATTCGAAGCCGATCGAACCCTCGGGATCGACGCGCACGTCGATGTCGTAGATCGCCAGGCAGGCACCGGCCCGAGCCTGCAACTCGTGTTCCGGACTCACCGTTGATTCCATGTCCGTACCGCCGTTCATTTGGTGCCGCCGAAGCGCCGGTCCCGCGAAGCGTACTCGAGGCAGGCGGCCCACAGGTTGCGGCGGTCGAAATCGGGAAACAGGGTGTCCTGGTAGACGAATTCGGCGTAGGCGGACTGCCAGATGAGGAAGTTCGAGCTGCGGAATTCGCCGGACGGACGCAGGAACAGGTCGACGTCGGGCATGTCCGGCTCGTCCAGGTACTTCGCCAGCGTCGACTCGGTGACCTTCTCCGGGTCGATCTCGCCCGCCGCCACCCGACGCGCGATTTCCCTTGCCGCGTCGGCGATTTCGGCGCGGCCACCGTAGTTGACGCACATGGTGAGGGTCATCACCGTGTTGTCCTTGGTCAGCTCCTCGGCGACCTCGAGTTCGTTGATCACGCTGCGCCACAGGCGCGGTCGCCTACCGGCCCAGCGCACCCGCACGCCCATCTCGTGCATCTCGTCGCGGCGGCGGCGGATCACGTCGCGGTTGAAGCCCATGAGGAAGCGCACCTCCTCGGGGCTGCGCCGCCAGTTCTCGGTGGAGAAGGCGTAGGCCGAGAGCCACTTCACCCCGATCTCGATGCAGCCTTCGACGGTGTCCATCAGCACGGCCTCGCCGCGTTCGTGGCCCGCGGTGCGCGGCAGTCCGCGTTCCTGCGCCCAGCGGCCGTTGCCGTCCATCACCAGTGCGACGTGGTTGGGCACCAGCACGGCCGGGATTTCCGGCGGGCGCGCGCCCGAGGGATGCTGCGAGGGCGGCCGAACGGTGCGGGTAGCGCCCGCCTTGGTCGCGGTGGAGGAGTCTCGGCGGAGGATCACGGCCCCTATCCTGCCTGATGGTTGTGGAGGCGCGGTGAAGGTCTCCACGGTCCCGCAGGATCAGGCGGGGGCGTGCACCGGGGTCGACCGCTCGATCAGCGGCAACGTGCGCAGCTGCCGTTCCAGATGCCATTGCAGATGCGCCGCGACCAGACCGCTGGCCTGCCTGCGCACCCCGTCGGGCGCCGTCTCGACGTACTCCCACTCGCCGCGCAGCAACGCGACCAGCAGATCGAGCACCCCCGGCGCCGGCGTCGCCGACCCGGGCGGACGGCAGTGCACGCACACCGCGCCGCCGGCCGCGACGTGGAACGCCCGATGCGGACCCGGCGTCGCGCACTTGGCGCATTCGTCCAGCGCGGGCGCCCAGCCCGCGAAACCCATGGCGCGCAACAGGAATGCGTCCAGGATCAGCTCGTGCGGGCGTTGCTTGGCGGCGATGGCGCGCAACGCGCTCGCGGTGAGCGCGTGCAGCCGCGGCGCGGGCGCGCGTTCTTCACCGGCCAGCCGCTCGGCGGTTTCCAGCACCGCGCAGGCCGTGGTGTAGCGGCCGTAGTCGTCGATGATGTCGGCGGCGAACGCCTCCACCGTGTGCACCTGGGTCACCACGTCGAGCGTGCGCCCCGGATGCAGCTGCACGTCGATGTAGGCGAACGGCTCCAGCCTGGCCCCGAACCTCGACTTGGTCCGGCGCACCCCCTTGGCCACCGCGCGCACCAAACCGTGCTGGCGCGTCAGCAACGTGACGATGCGGTCCGCCTCGCCCAGCTTGTGCTGGCGTACCACCACCGCCACATCCCGATACAAACGCACGCCTCATCCTCCCACGAAGACCCGACAGCCTTTGGCAGGCGCGGCCTCTCCGCTGCCACTTCACCGACGAATCCCCCATGCCGGTCGGCGTGCTGCCCTATTCTTTTTCTCTACCGTACTGCTGGGGAGGGGCTTTCGGCTTTGGACGACCTACTCGGTACCGGAACCGCCGCAGGTTTTCGGGCCACTCGCGAATTGCTCGGATTGCCGGTGCCGTGGTGCGCCCGGCTCTTCGCCGTGGCCGAGCGCACCGTGGAGCGCTGGGAGCGGGGAGCGTTCCAGATTCCGGACACCGCCGCCCGTGAACTAGCCGAGATCGCCGACGAGACCGAGCAGGTGGTGGAGGCGATGGTCGACGCCATCGGCGCGGGTGAGATCTCGCCGCGCCTGCACACGTATCGAACCAACGACGACTACAGCAAGCACGAGCCGGACACGCGGTATCCGGCCACCTGGCACCGGGCCGTGTGCGCCCGGGTCATGGTCGAATTACCTCAGGTGGAACTGCAATTCGTCGAGTGATCAGCGGTACAGCGTCGGCTCGATGACCAGCTGGAACAGCGGGGTGTCGACCCGCACGGGGGTCAACGCGGTCGCGCCGAGTGCGGCGGGCTGCGCGCCGGGACCGTCGAAGAGGCAGTGACCGTTCGGGTTGACGACCAGCGCGCGTCCGTCGGCCGCGCCCGGCACGGTGATCCGCGCCGCGCCCTGCACCTCGACCGCGGTGTTCGGCGCGATCGGGACCAGGTTGTGCACCCACGGCGCGAGATACGGGTGCGCGACGATGGTCGTCGCGTCGGGGCCGCGCTCGACCTCGGCGGTCGGCACCTGGATCGGCGAGATCGCCGGGGTGATCGACGGGTCGGTGACGCCGATGCCGTTCGGGGCCTGTGTGTAATCGGGGGTGAGGGGCTGTGCCTGGGCCGTGCCGGCCAGGCCGAAGCCGACCGCGAGGCCGACACCTATCGCTACGAGCTTCATCTGGCCGATTCTCCGGCGGCGGCGCAATCGGGCACGACTATTGCGCTCGAGCTGATTCAGGCGCGGATGATGCCGGAGATGAGCAGCAGCAACGACTGCTGGGCCTCGGCGCGGGCGCGGTCCGGTTCGTCAGCGTGCGCGACGATCAACGCCGCTTCGGTGAGCGCGCTGAGCAGCAGTTGCGCCAGCATCTGGACGGGGCCGTCGGCGATCAGGCCCGCGCCACGCGCGCGTTCCAGCATCGCGATGATCATGCCGAGGCCGTGCCGCTCCTCGAATTCGCGCCAGGCCTGCCAACCCAGCACCGCGGGCGCGTCGGTGAGCGCGATCCGCAGCATCGGCGGACGCTGGCAGATCTCCAGGAAGACGCTGAGGCCGACCGCCATGCCCGCCATCACATCGTCGGGATCGACTGTGCCGATGGCGGTTTCGATCTCCTCGGTGGACTCGACCTCGATCCGTTCCAGCACCGCGAGGAACAGGCCGCGCTTGTCGCCGTAGTGGTGATGCAGCGCGCCGCGGGTGACGCCCGCCTCGGTGACGAGCTCCTCGGCCGAGGTCGCCGCGAAGCCGCGCTCGATGAACAGCCGGCGGCCGGCCTGCTCGAGCGCGGCCCTGGTGGTGCGGGAGCGGTCCTCCTGGCTACGGCGTGGCATGCAGCCGAGTGAACTCCAGGATCGACTCGGTGAGCAACTCGGGCTGGTCTTCGGGGATGAAGGTGTAGGAGTCGTCGATGACCTTCAGCGTCGCGTTCGGCAGGTCGCTGATCAGGCGTTCGGCGTAGGACATCGGGAAGAGGCGGTCCTCGCGCGCCCACACAACCAGCACCGGGAAAGCGACCGTCGCGAACCGCGCCGCGGCATCCAACGTATAGCGGCGGTGCGCGTTCTTCAGGAACAGCCGCAGATCCTTGCGGACGGCGGCGGACGTCAGCGGGCCCGCCAGGTAGGAGTCGGCGATTTCCGGCGGCACCGGACGCTTGGCGACCATGCCGAAGACCAGCGGCGTCGGATGCAACGCTCGAATGCGCGCCGACTCGATGATCGGCCGCATCGACCCCGGAATCCTGGCCAGCCAGGAAAGCAAGGCGAACGGCTGTGGCAGGAAGCTCTCGTAGCTGTCGACCGCGGCGAGCACCACGCGGCCGATCCGCTCGGGGCGGCGGGTCATCAGCACCTGGGTGATCGCGCCGCCGGTGTCGTTGGCAACCACGGTGACGTCGGTCAGGTCGAGTCGCGCCAGAAAGTCCGCGATGAGGTCGGCGACGCCGATCGGGGTGAGATCCGTTGCGGGGACCGGGATCTGGTGGGCGCCGAGCGGCCAGTCCGGGGCGAGACAGCGGTAGCCCGCCGCGGCGACGCCGGGGACGACCTTGCGCCACAGGTCCGAGTTGACCAGCAGTCCGTGCACGAAGACGACCGGTGAGCCCTCGCCGGTGTCGTGGTAGCGGATGCGGCCGCCGGGTAGGTCCACCTCGTGTGTGCGGCCGAGTTCGGTGCTGATTCCCATCGTTCCTCCAGTGCGTCGCGGTCCCGCCACTGTTACATACATTCGGTATGTATGTCTACAGTTCAGCCGCTAGGGCGGCGGAAATCGGCCCCGGCGCCGCTGGGATAGCGTTCGAACTCGGCAGGCGAACTAGTCACTTGACCAGGTGCGCGCTACCGTCTTCCGAAAGCACGACGAGACGGAGCTCACGATGACGGACCCCACTCGGCAGACCACCGGCACGCAGACCGGCGACCTCGGGCTGGCCGAGCATGCCGCCGCCCTCGCGCAGGGTGCGATCAGCTCCGTTGCCGCCGTCGGTGCGGCTCTCGACCGGATCGAGGCGTCGCAGTCGACGCTCAACGCGTTCCGTCTCGTGCGGCGTGAGCGAGCACTCGCCGAGGCGGCCGAAGCCGATCGACGGCTAGCGGCCGGCGAGCGACTGCCGCTGCTCGGCGTGCCGATCGCGGTGAAGGACGACACCGATATCGCCGGTGAGCCAACGGCATTCGGTTGCGGTGGGACCTTCGCGCCGAAAACCGAAGACGCCGAATCGGTTCGGCGGCTGCGGGCGGCGGGCGCGGTGATCGTCGGCAAGACCAATACCTGCGAGCTGGGCCAGCTGCCGTTCACCAGCGCGGCGTCCTTCGGGCACACCCGCAACCCGTGGTCCGCCGACCACACACCGGGCGGCTCCTCCGGCGGTTCATCGGCGGCCGTCGCGGCTGGATTGGTGCCTGCCGCACTGGGTTCCGACGGTGCGGGCTCCATCCGCATCCCCGCGTCGTGGACCAATCTGGTCGGCATCAAACCGCAGCGCGGGCGCATCTCCACCTGGCCGCATGCCGAAGCGTTCTACGGACTCACCGTCAACGGACCGTTGGCCCGCACGGTCGCCGACGCCGCGCTGCTACTCGACCTGGCCGCCGGACCGCACCAGGGCGATTTACACACTCCCGCACCGATTTCCGCCAGTGATGCAGTGGGCCGCGATCCCGGCCGACTGCGCATCGCCCTC
Organism: Nocardia colli; assembly: GCF_008704205.1. Lineage (GTDB taxonomy): Bacteria > Actinomycetota > Actinomycetes > Mycobacteriales > Mycobacteriaceae > Nocardia > Nocardia colli. The sequence continues at coordinate 23,680 of NZ_VXLC01000006.1, forward strand.
TCGCTGCGCACTCCGTTCACCGCGACCAGGACGGCGCTCGACCCCGAAATCGCCGCCGCGGTACAGCGCATCGGCGACACCCTGCGCAAACTCGGCCACACCGTAACCGTCGCCGATCTCCATTACGGCATCATGATCGGCGCATCATTCCTCCCTCGATCGATGGCCGGTATCCGCGCGGCCCACCAGAAATTCCCTGGCGCCCAGGTAGATCCGCGCACAATCGCCAACACCCGCCTCGGCCGCCTCCTCGACGGACCCGCACTCTCCGCCGCCCGCCGAGCAGAACCGTTGCTGCACAAGCGCATCGGCACCTTCTTCCACGACTTCGACCTGGTCCTGGCCCCCACCACCGCCACCCCTCCCCCACGCGCCGAAGACATCGACGGCATCGGCGTCCACGCCACCAACAACCTCATCACCGCCGCCTGCCCCTACACCTGGCCATGGAACGTCCTCGGCTGGCCCAGCGTCAACGTCCCCGCCGGTTTCACCGACGCGGGCCTACCGATCGGTGCCCAACTGATGGGCACAGCCTCCACCGAGCCGTTACTGATTTCACTTGCCGCACAACTGGAATCAGAACTGCACTGGGAGCGCGAACGCCCCGCGCCGTGGTGGCAATCTCACTGAACAAGGCTCCCGAGGGCAGGCAGCTTATCCCCGGAGGTCTATGACAACCGCCCGGTCGTCCCACGCGTTCAGCAGATCTTCGGCCGCGGGCAGCACTGTCGTCGCAGGAAAATAGTCGCGGTCGAGTTCGCACGTGATACGAGTGCCGATGCGCTCCGTCGACTCCTGATCGCACCGCGACATGATGGTCGTTGTCGCCGAAAACTCTTGCAGCCATTGTCGATCCGCGGTTCGGATCTCGATCCACGTGCGCGCGCTGACCGCTAGCAGCGCACTGAGTGTCCAGCGGCTCGAGGGCAAGCCCTTCGCGTCGAGCTTGCCCATCTCGTTGACCAGATTGTCGGTGATGGTGAACCGATGGTCCGACTCGATGACCACCTCGACCCGCACGGCCGCTCGATCGGTTTCCCGCAGTGCATCCCGCACCACCGCATCGACAACGGCACCGGCCAGCCCGGGATCCTCCCGGTGGCAACCGAAGAACATATGCGGCCGGGCTCGGACAGCCTCCCCGAACGAACGCAGGACAATTCTTGCTGTCGAGTGGTCCTTCGGCTGTGCTCCCACGATCTCAATTCTTCCAGGTCGAATCAGCATGTCCAGCGCGACTGGATGGTGCGCCGATCCCGAGTTCGCGTGCGGATCCCTAGGTTATGGGGTGGGAGCGGCGATCGATCCTTCGCAGTTCGCGCGAGGTGTCCGGGGGTGGTGGCATCATCGAGGGCCACGAGGAGCGATCGGCAGAAGTCTTGCGACAGGGGGAACGATGAGCGCGGAAGTCGTTGCGGTGCGGCTCGGTACGGCGCTGGTCGGGCGGGCGGCGCAGCTTCTGCTGGCGAAGCAGCGGGGGGATCAGGATCGGCGGTCCGGGATGGATGAGCTGGTTCGGCGGTATGTTCCTGGGCTTCGGCCGCAGCGCAGTGTGCAGCGGCAGTTCGAGCAGATCGCGGATGCGGTGGCGGGGCGGCTCGAACCCATGCTGGCCCATGAGTTTCGCGGGATGGACGAGGGTGAGCACACCGCTGTTGTCGACGCGGTAGTGGATACCTTCGAGCATGCCGATCTGTCCGATGCCGCGATCTTCGCGTCGAATGCCGACCCGGCGCAGCTGGCTCGCCGGATACGCGACACCGTGCCGCAGCCGACTTGGCTGAGCGCCGCCGGAACGGCCTTGTATGACCAGATCGTCGCGGAATGCTGCGACTGCTATGTCCAGATCGTGCGTCATCTGCCGGTCTTCGTCGAGCGCGCGGTGCCCGAGTTGCTCAGGCGCATCGACAGATTGGGCGACGAGGTCGAGCAGGTCTTGGAACGGCTGCCCAAACGTTCGCTGTACGCACCGGACGGCAGTGACCATGACGCCGCCTTTCGCCGCGAGTATCTCGAGCTGATCAGCCGGACCCTCGACGAGGTCGAACTGTTCAGCTTCGCGATCGAACAACCCTTGCGGACAAAGCTTTCCGTCGCCTACGTGAGTTTGCGCGTGGTCGGCCAGACCTATCTGTGGTTCGGCGATAAACGACAGGCTGACGAACGAGGATTCGGCGGCGGGCGAGTCGAAGCCGCGTTGAGCCAGAAGCTTCGAATCCTGCTCCGCGGCGAAGCGGGGTCGGGCAAGACGACGCTGCTGCGCTGGTTGGCGGTCACCGCAGCACGGGCGAGCTTCACCGGCAACCTCGCCGCATGGAACGGCCTGGTCCCCGTGCTGCTCAGGCTGCGCAGCTACGCCGCGCGCGACCTACCCAAGCTGCACGAGTTGCTCGATGACGCAGCGGGCCCTCTGACGAGCCACATGCCCAGCGCGTGGATTGATCGCCAACTGGCGGACGGCCAGGTCTTGTTACTGATCGACGGCGTGGACGAAATCGTTCCCGCGGATCGCGACAAGGTTCGGGAGTGGATCCATCGCCTGCTCGACGCCTACCCGCTGACCAGAGTAGTCGTCACTTCCAGACCGATTGCTGCACAACATGATTGGCTGGATGCCGCCGATTTCGCACCGATCGAGCTGGAACGAATGACGCAGTCGGACCTGAATGCCTTCATCCGCCAATGGCACCAAGCCGTCGGTGCGAGCGGACAGCGACTGCCATGCGCACCGGCCGAACTACCGGATTACGAACGCGCGCTAATCGCCAGCGTCCGGGATCGCCCGCACCTGCAAGCGCTTGCCACCAACCCGCTGCTCGCGGCGATGCTGTGTTCGTTGCATCTGCGGCGCAAGCGACAGCTGCCGCGAAATCGCATGGAGCTGTATCAGATCGCCGTCGATCTGCTCGTGCAGCGGCGCGATGCGGAGCGCCATATCCCCAGCGCGCAGAAGGCTTCGCTCAGCTTGACCGACAAGGTCGCTGTGCTCCGCGACCTGGCCTGGCGGTTGTCGGACAACAATCTCAACGAGGTCGACATCGACAAGGCCGCCGAATACGTGACCGCGAGGATCGCGTCCATGCGCCACCTCGAGGTCGATCCGCACGATGTACTGGACTATCTGCTCAATCGCTCGGGCGTTCTGCGATCCCCCGCCGATGGCCGAATCGACTTCGTGCACCGCACCTTTCAGGAATATCTCGCGGCCGCGGAGGCCGCCGCGCAGGATCGCATGGGCAACCTGGTCGGGCGCGCTCATCTGGACGTGTGGCGCGACACGGTCATCATGGCGGCGGGGCATGCCAACAGCAGCCAGCGGGGCGTGCTGATCGGTGGAATCCTCGACCGTGCGAACGAAAGCGACCAGAGTGGCCGGCACCTGCGTCTACTCGCCGCGTCGTGCTGGGAAACGATCGAGTCGCTCTCCGGCGAACTGGCCCGGCGACTGGACGAGACGATCGCCGGCCTAGTGCCGCCACAGGACCTGGACGAGGCCGCTTCGCTCGTCGCTGTCGGTGAGCCGCTGCTGCGCTACCTGCCGAAGAATCTCGACGGCATACCCGATGTGAGCGCGATGACGACGGTCCGGACAGCGGCTCTCGTCGGCGGACCGGCGTCGTTGCGATTGCTGGGCAGCTATGCGACGGACCCACGGCAAGAGATACAACAGGAGCTGATCAACACCTGGGACTACTACGACCCGGCCGAATACGCCACAGAGGTGCTCGCCAACTTTCCCGCAGAGCCCGGTCTCGATCTCTGGCTGTGGCGGCCGCGCCAGTGGAAACCGATTGTCCGGCTCGGCAATCTGCGATCCCTGATCGTCGAATTTCCGTCGAGCATCGGCACGCTGGCGGCCGACGGGCTACCGACAGCGGCGTTGCTCTCGTTGTTCCGGCTGACAGGAGTCAACGATCTGAGCACGCTGGCCGCTTCGCGCGAACTCGGATACCTGCGCGAACTGGTGCTCGCCACCAATGACCATCAGGCGGTGCTCGACGGCCTGGACACGCTCACCGTGTGCACCGGCCTGCGCCGCCTTCAGCTGGTGGGCTGGCAGTCGCTGCCCCGGTTGACGACGCTACCGGCGGCATTGCGTTCACTCGGCCTCGAGCCGGTTCCCGTCGAGTACAGGCTGACCTGCCTCTTGGATCACGGGCTGAACGAGCTCAGTCTCAGCGGCGAAGGTGCGCCTGCCGCACTCACCACCGTCGGCCGAGCGCTCTCGCTCGAACGGCTGACGCTGGCCGATTGCGATTTGGTCGACCAATTGCCCGCACTGACCGCAGCGCTGCCCCAGCTTCGAGTACTCGATCTGTCCGCGGTCACTCTGCCGAACGACCTCACGCCGCTCGGCAATTTCCCACTGCTGGAAGCAATCTCACTGAACGACTGCGCCGGGGCGGACGGCGGCCCGGTTCGGCTGGCATCCATCCCACAGCCGGATGCGGATCGGCGATTGACCGTGACGGTAGACCGAGCCACGGCGACGACCGGGACAACCGTGTCACAGGGCCGCATCGTGTTCCACCGGCCGACGACCGCCGGTGATTTCGCGCGACCCTAGAACCCCAACTTGCCCAACTGCTTCGGATCCCGCTGCCAATCCTTGGCAACCTTCACGTGCAGGTTCAGGTAAATCCGTGTCCCGAGGATCTTTTCGATCTGGTGGCGCGCATTGGTACCCACCTCTTTGAGCCGAGCCCCACCCTTACCGATGACGATCGACTTCTGGCTGGGCCGTTCGACATACAGGATGGCGTGCACGTCGAGCATTTCCTCGTTCTGCTCGTACGGCAGGACCTCCTCGATCACCACGGCCAGCGAGTGCGGAAGCTCGTCGCGCACACCTTCGAGCGCCGCCTCGCGGATGAGCTCGGCCATGAGGGTTTCCTCCGGCTCGTCGGTCAGCTCTCCGTCGGGGTAAAACGCCGGGCCCTCAGGCATTTTCGACGCGATGACTTCGATGAGCACCTCGATCTGCTCACCTTTGACCGCGGATACCGGCACTACGTCGCACTCGGGTCCGAGCAGATTCGAGAGCGCGAGCAGTTGCTCGCCGATCTGGTCCCGGCTCACCTTGTCGATCTTGGTGACCACACCGAGCAAGGTGGTCTTGGGCGCCATCTGCTTGATCTGCTGCACGATCCACTTGTCGCCGGGCCCGATCTTCTCGTCGGCGGGGATGCAGAGCGTGATCACGTCGACTTCCGAATACGTATCGCGCACAAGGTCGTTCAGCCGCTGACCGAGCAGGGTGCGGGGGCGGTGCAGGCCGGGGGTGTCGACGAGGATGAGCTGGGTGTGCTCGCGGTGCACGATGCCGCGGATGGTGTGGCGGGTGGTCTGCGGGCGCGAGGAGGTGATCGCGATCTTCTGGCCGACCAGGGCGTTGGTCAGCGTCGACTTGCCGGTGTTCGGACGGCCGACGAAACAGACGAAGCCGGAACGGAATTCGCCGTCAGCCACCGCGCACCTCGCTGATCGCTTCCGCGTCGACCGTCATCGCGGCGTCGTCGACGATCTCGAAGACCGCGCCGTCGCGGTCGGTGAAGATGATCTTCGCCTCCGGCGACACCTCACGCACCGCGGTGACCCCGAAGTCCGACAACCGCCCGCTGACCACCACGGCCGCTTCGAATCCCTCTGCGCCGCTGGAGATCGCGGCCGCGACGGCCGCCTGCAACGCGGTCAGCCGCAGCGCCGTCAGGTTGACCTCGCCGGCCGCGTAGGTGCGGCCGTCGGTGTCGCGCACCGCCGCGCCGCTGGCCCCGCCCGCGCGGCCCATCGCCCCGCGCGCCAGCACCAGCAGTTTGTTGTCCTCGGGATCCAATTCGGTCATTCGGTGTCTCCGTCCTCGTGTCGACCGGCCGGGGTCTCCCGATCCGCGCCATTGCCTTTGCGTTTGCCGTTCGACTTCGCGCCGTCGGCGTCCTTCACCTTGCGCACCACCACGGTATGCACCCGCACCCGTCCGCGGGTGTCCGCGCCACCCTCACCGCGCAGCATCAGCCCGTGCACCTCGACCTTGGATCCGGGCAGCGGCACCCGGCCGAGCTCGTGCGCCATCAGACCGCCGACCGTGTCGACGTCTTCCTCTTCGATGTCGAGCCCGTAGAGGTCGCCGAGGTCTTCCACCGGCAGCCGGGCCGAGACGCGGTAGCGGCCGTCGCCGAGGTCTTCGATGGGCGGCGTCTCGTCGGTGTCGTATTCGTCGGCGATCTCGCCGACGATCTCCTCGAGCACGTCCTCGATGGTGACCAGCCCGGCGATGCCGCCGTATTCGTCGACCAGCAGCGCCATGTGGTTGCGCCGGCGCTGCATCTCGTCGAGCAGGCTGTCCAGGGGTTTGGAGTCGGGCATGAACACGGCCGGGCGCATCACCTCGCGCACCAGCACCTTGCGGCCGCGTTCGGCATAGGGCACAAGGTCTTTCAGGTAGACCACGCCGAGGATGTCGTCGACGTTCTCGCCGACCACCGGGATGCGCGAGTGCCCGGATCGCACCGCGAGCGACATCGCCTGTGCCGCGGTCTTGTCCGCTTCGATCCAGACCATCTCGGTGCGCGGCACCATCACCGCGCGGGCGGCGGTGTCGCCGAGTTCGAAGACGGACTGGATCATTCGGCGTTCCTCGTCGGCCACCACGCCGCGCTCGCTGGCCATCTCGACCACCTCGCGCAGCTCGATCTCGGAGGCGAACGGGCCGTTGCGGAAACCCTTACCGGGCGTGATCGCGTTACCGAGCAGGATGAGCAGCCGCGACAGCGGGCCGAGCAGCGCGCCGATGAACTGCAACGGCAGCGCCGCGCCCAACGCGATCGAATAGGCGTGCTGGCGGCCCAGGGTACGCGGACCGACCCCGATCACCACATACGACACCAGCACCATGACGATGGCGGTGACCAGCAGCGCCCAATCGTCTTCCCAGACCGAGATCAGCGCCGCGGCCAGCAGCACGGTGGCGCCGATTTCGCACAGAATGCGCAGCAGCACCATGAGATTCACGTAACGGGCGCGATCGGCGACGATCTTGCTCAGCCGCACCGCGCCGGGGCGGTCGGCCCGGACCATATCGTCCACGCGGGCCGGCGAGATGGTGTTCAACGCCGAATCGACACCGGCGAACAATCCGCCCACCGGAACCAGCAGGACGGCGAGCACGATCAGGGTCAGCGAAGTCACGCGGGTCCTAATGCGCCACCCGGTGTGGTGAAGCCCGCCTTCCCCAGCAACCTGGCGTCCCGGGCGGCGAGCTCGGCCCGCCGCTGTGCCTCGCGCAGGCTCTCGTACCACTCTTCGAGCAGGGTGGCCTGCAGCGCGAACATTTCCTTCTCCTCCTCCGGCTCGGCATGGTCGTAGCCGAGCAGGTGGAGCACGCCGTGCACGGTGAGCAGCGCGAGTTCGTGATCGAGCGAGTGCCCAGCCTTGCGGGCCTGGCCGGCGGCGAACTCGGGGCACAGCACGATGTCGCCGAGCATCGACGGACCGGGCTCGGGGCTGTCCGGGCGGCCGCCCGGCTCGAGTTCGTCCATCGGGAACGACATGACGTCGGTCGGGCCGGGTAGGTCCATCCAGCGCATGTGCAGGTCCGCCATGGTGTCGAGATCGACGAGCACCATCGACAGCTCCGCGGCCGGGTGCACATCCATCCGGGTGATCACGAAGCGTGCGACGCTGACCAGATCTTCTTCGGGCACGTCGATACCCGACTCGTTGGCGATCTCGATACTCACCCGGTCAGCCTAATGCCGCAGGTCGACACCCAACGCCGTTGGGTGTCGACCGAATGACCGACATTGCGCGCAACTCAGTGTCGATCGCCTCGGCTCGCGGCCCGGCGCTGCGCCCGGTTGCCCGGATAGTGCGCGCCGACCTGCGGCGCCCGCTCCGACTCGGCCCGGTCGTAGGCGTCGACGATGTCCGCGACCAGCCGGTGCCGGACCACGTCGCTGCTGGTCAGGTACGAGAAGTGGATGTCGTCGATATCCGTGAGGATCTCGCTCGCCGCGCGCAGACCCGAGCGCGCGCCGGTCGGCAGGTCGACCTGGCTGACGTCACCGGTCACCACGATCTTCGAACCGAACCCGAGCCGGGTGAGGAACATCTTCATCTGCTCGGCCGTGGTGTTCTGCGCCTCGTCGAGCACGATGAACGAATCGTTCAGCGTGCGGCCGCGCATGTACGCCAGCGGCGCGACCTCGATGACGCCGGCCGCCATCAGCTTCGGAATGGCCTCCGGATCCATCATGTCGTGCAGTGCGTCGTAGAGCGGGCGCAGGTACGGGTCGATCTTCTCGTTGAGCGTGCCGGGCAGGAAGCCGAGCCGCTCGCCGGCCTCCACCGCGGGGCGGGTGAGGATGATCCGGGTGACCTGCTTGGTCTGCAAGGCCTGCACGGCCTTGGCCATCGCCAGATACGTCTTGCCGGTGCCTGCGGGGCCGATGCCGAACACGATGGTGTTGGCGTCGATCGCGTCGACGTAGCGCTTCTGGTTCAGCGTCTTGGGCCGGACGGTCTTGCCGCGCCGGGACAGGATGTCCAGGCTGAGCACCTCGGCCGGGGACTCGGAGGAGCCCTCCGTGAGCATCGAAACGGTGTGCCGCACCGCTTCCGGGGTCACCACTCGGTTGCGGCCGGTAAGCGCGACGAGCTGTTCGATCACCCGCTCGGCGAGGGCGACGTCGGCCGCCTTGCCGGTGAGGGTGACGGAATTGCCGCGGACGTGAATGTCCGCGTCGAGCAACTCTTCGAGTTCACGCAGGTTCTGGTCGGCCGAACCGAGGAACGGGAACACGGATTCGGGAGCGAGTTCGATACTGGAACGCACGGTGCGTGCTGCGGGACCCGAGGTGTTTTCATCGCCAGCGCTCTTGGGGGCGGCAGCCGACGCAGTCGGCGGGGTGGGTAAGCGCGAGCCTGCTGTGGAGGTGGTCGGGTCGCCGATCTCGCCTTGTGTTCTCAAAAGTGGCTATAGCCTGCTTTCCGGTCTCGACGTGCTGCTGTGTTGATGAAAGTTTAACGCGCCCCACCGACACCGCCCAGTGAATAAGCCGCTAACGGAGAGGCTTGATGATCAGGGGATTCCCCGGCGCCGCTGCGCCCAATCCTCGGTGAAATCACGAAACCGTCGCGCCGCCCCGGACGCCGACGTCGAGGCCGACCAGACCAGCCCGACCTCGCGGGTGGCGCCGGCGTCCGCGAGCGGGATCAGCACCGGCCCGGGCAGCCGCACGTCCGCCTTCACCCCGGCCACCCGCGGCGAGGTCGCCGGGCCGATGTCCTCCTCGGGCAGCACTCCGACGCCCAGACCTGCGGCGACCAGCCCCGCGACGGTGATCAGGTCGCTGGCCTCGAAGGCGATCCGCGGGCGCAGGTCGGCGGCGGCGCACAGTTCGTCGACGATGCGGCGCATGCCGAAGCCGGGATGCATGGCGATGAAATCCTCCTCGGCGACCTCGTCGAGGCGCACCTGCTTGCGCCCGGCCAGCCGGTGATCGACCGGCACGGCCAGCGCGAGCCGCTGCCGCAGCAGGCCGCGCCAGCCGATGCCCGGCATGGCCGGACGCGGCGAGACGATACCCAGATCCGAAGTCCCGCTGAGCACATCGGTGGCGACCATTTCGGCGGCCCCCTGACGCAGCGCGAAAGTGATTCTGGCCGAACCGCGGCGGAATTCGCCGACCAGTTGCGGGACCAGCCAGCCGCCGAAGGAATGCAGGAAAGACAGGCGCACAACACCGTTGGCCGGACTGTTCAGGTCGGCGATGGATTGGGCGGCGGTGTCGAGTTCGGATTGCGCGCGGCGGGCCTGTTCGTAATAAATGCGGCCGAATTCGTTGAGGATGATGCGTTTGCCGCGGCGGTCGAACAGCTCGACGCCGAGCCTGCGTTCCAGGCGGCCGAGCATGCGGGACAGGGTCGGCTGGGCGATGTGCAGGCGTTCGGCGGCCGCGCCGACGCGTTCCAGTTCGGCGAGCGTGGTGAACCATTCGAGGTCTTCGCTCAGCACACGCCCTCCTGGTGACTCGTGTCACAGCGCAGCTCAGAGCGGGCCTGGACTGCCCTCTCTATATGCGCTCAGTGCATCAACTTCACCATTATTATTCATTTCCCTTCGGAAGGGGTGGCCGGTGATCCTGAAAGCCATGACCTCGACGAAGAGCCGCCCGGTCGCCGGGGGGCGTACGACGCATGAGCGCCGGATCACCGCGGCGTTGTTCGCGGCGGGGCTGGCCACCTTCGCGACCATGTACAGCGCGCAGGCGTTGCTGCCGAGCCTGTCCGAGGCATTCGATGCGACACCCGCACACGCGGCGCTCGCGGTTTCGCTGACCACCGCGTTTCTCGCGCTGGCGATCATTCCGGTGAGTGCGCTGTCCTCGCGGATCGGACGGACGCGGGTGATGACGATTTCCGCGGTCAGTTCGGCGACGATCGGGTTGCTGCTGCCGTTCAGTCCGTCGCTGGAGGTGCTGCTGGCCGGGCGGGCGTTGCAAGGGCTCACGTTGGCGGGGGTGCCGGCGGTGGCGATGGCCTATCTCGCGGAGGAGATCGGCACGGCGGGGCTCGGGGCCGCGATGGGGGTGTACATCGCGGGCACCAGCATGGGTGGGCTGGCCGGGCGGGTGATTCCGGCGTTCACCCTCGGGCTGGGGTCCTGGCGATGGGCCGAAGCGACCATTTCGGTAGCTGCGGCGGTGTGCACCGTGTGGTTCGTTCGTAGCCTGCCGCCGTCGCGGGGTTTCGTCGCCCGGCCTGCTGGGATCCGCACTGTGCTGGGCGATCTCGCCGGTCAGTTGCGGAATCGCGGGCTGCTGGTGTTGTTCGGGCTCGCGTTGGTGTTGGTGGGTACTTTTGTATCGCTCTACAACTTCCTCGGGTATCGGCTCACGCAGCCGCCGTTCGAATTGCCTGATGCGGTAGCGGGTTTGGTGTTTCTGCTCTATCTCGCCGGTACTGCGGTCGCGACGGTCGCCGGGCGGCTGGCCGATCGGATCGGCCGGCATCGAGTGCTCGCCGGCACCGTGGTGCTGATGGGTGTCGGGTTGGTTCTGACCATTCCGGACAACCTCGTGACGCTCGTGCTCGGCATGTCCCTTTGCACGGCAGGGTTTTTCGGCGCGCACACGGTGGCGAGCGCTTGGGTCGGCGTGCTGGCGTCCGGCAATCGCGGGGCCGCTTCGTCGCTGTACCTGTTCTCGTTCTATGTGGGCAGCGGCGTTATCGGCGGCGCGTCGGGGATCGCTTACACCAAGCACGGCTGGCCGGGACTTGTTGTCTACGTTGGAGCACTGCTGGTATTGGCCTTGATCCTGGTGTCCGCATTGGCATTTCGCAGCCGTGCGACCGGATCGAGCGGCAAGGCGGCCGAAGGCTCCCCGCAGCCGCACGCCTTCTGACACACGCACGCGTGTCAGTGCGGCGATTCGGGGTGCGGGAAATCAGAACCCGTGCGGCTGCCGACACATGGACAACTACCAGCGTGAAGTGAGAGCTCCGAGGGCACCCAGGGCGACAGCCGCGGCCGTCGAGGTGCGGAGCACGGTGGGGCCGAGCAGGACGATATCCGCGCCTGCCTCGGACAGCGAGGTCAGCTCCGAGTTGTCGAGCCCGCCTTCAGGACCGACGATCAGCACGACCTCGGGCACGTCCGCGAAGGCGAGTTCGGTGAAGCGCCCCGTGCCGGATTCGTGCAGTGCCGCGACAATTGCGCCGTCCGCCTTGGCTTTTCGAATCAGGTCGAGCAGGTCACGGGTGCGGTGCAGGTCCGCTACCTCGGGGATGTACGGGCGGCGGGACTGGCGGGCGGCCGAGCGGGCGGCGGCGCGCCACTTGTCGACGGCCTTGCCCGCCTTGCCTTCCCAGTTCGCGATGCAGCGGGCGGCCTGCCAGGGCACGATCGCGTCGGCGCCCGCCTCGGTCATCAGCTCGACGGCCAGTTCCGAGCGGTCCGACTTCGGCAGTGCTTGCACGACCGTCACACGCGGCGGAATCGGTTGCGCTACCGTGCGATTCAGGACCTTCAGGTCCAGCCGGTCACGTTGGGCCGCAACGACTTCCGATTCGGCGAGCACACCGCGCCCGTCCGACAACGTGATCGGCTCGCCGACCCGGATGCGGCGCACCGTGGCGGCGTGCCTGCCCTCCGGGCCGTCGAGCACGGCGATGGCGCCCGGTTCGGGCACCTCGTCGAGGTAGAAGACCGTCGCGGCCAATTAGCGCCCGCTGAACGAGGCCCGCAGCCTGGCGAACAGGCCGCTGTTGTGCTCGGACTGGGTCGACATGACCTCGGCGCGCTCGCTCGGGCGCATGCCCTTGTACTTGCGCAGCAGTTCGGTCTGCTTGCCGTCCAGCTTGGCCGGGATCACGATGTCCAGGTGCGCCAGCAGGTCGCCGCGCGCGCCGGAGCGCAGCCGCGGCATGCCGTGCCCGCGCAGCACCGAGACCTCGCCCGGCTGGGTGCCCGGCGCGATGGTGAGTTCGGTGGGGCCGTCGAGGATCGTGTCGATCACCACGGTGGTGCCGAGGGTCGCGTCGACCATCGGGACGCGGATGGTGCAGTGCAGGTCGTCGCCGTCACGGACGAACACGTCGTGCGGCTGCTCGACGATCTCCACGTACAGGTCACCGGCGTGTCCGCCGCCGGGGCCGACCTCGCCCTGCGCGGCCAGCCGCACCCGCATGCCGTTCGCGACACCGGCCGGGATCGGCGCGGCGATCTCGCGACGCGCACGCACGCGGCCGTCGCCACCGCACTTGTGGCACGGATCGGGAATGGTCTCGCCGGCGCCGCGGCAGGTCGGGCAGGGGCGCGAGGTGAGCACCTGGCCGAGGAACGAGCGCTGCACGGACTGCACTTCGCCTGCGCCGCCGCAGGTTTCGCAGCGCACCGGCTTGGACTTGCCGTTGGTGCCCGCGCCGGTACACACGTCGCAGAGGATCGCGGTGTCGACGGTGAGGTGCTTGGTCACGCCAACCGCGCATTCGGCCAGGCTGAGCCGGGTCCGCAGCAGCGAGTCCGCGCCGGGCTGCACCCGGCCGCGCGGCTTGCGCGCGCCACCGGAGTTGCTCATGCCGCCGAAGAACGCCTCGAACACGTCACCGAGGCCACCGAAGCCGGCGCCGGAGAATCCGCCACCGCCGCCGCCGGATTCCAGCGGGTCGCCGCCGAGGTCGACGATGCGCCGCTTCTCCGGGTCCGACAACACCTCGTAGGCGGCCGACACTTCCTTGAACTTGGCCTGCGCCGTCTCATCCGGGTTGATGTCGGGATGGAGCTCCCGCGCCAACTTGCGATAGGCGCGCTTGATCTCCTGGTCGGTCGCGTTCTTCGCGACGCCGAGCAGTCCGTAGTAGTCCCGTGCCACTTGAGTTCTCTAGTCCTTGGTCGTTCTCGACAGTGCCGACGGTGCTTCACCGTTCCAACCGCATGCTGATGGCCAGCATTAGTCGGATGCACTCAACTTTATCCGGCCGGAAGTACGAGGGTATCAGCGGCATCGGAGCCGTCAGCGTTCGGCGAGGACCTCGCCGATGTACCGGGCGACCGCCGCGACCGAGGCGATGGTGCCGGGATAGTCCATCCGGGTGGGGCCGAGCACGCCCATGCCGCCGAGGATCGCGCCCGATGTGCCGTAACCGGTGGACACCACCGAGGTGCCGCGCATCTGCTCGACCTGGGTTTCCTCGCCGATGCGGACGGTGACGGTGCCCGGCTGTTGCGCGGCGGCCAGCAGCTTGAGCACGATCACCTGCTCTTCCAACGCCTCCAGCACGTCACGCAGCGAGCCGGGGAAACCGAAATCGGCCGCGTTGCGGGTCAGGTTGGCGGTGCCGCCGAGCACGAGTCGTTCCTCCGGATGCTCGACCAGTGTCTCGACCAGCACGGTCGACACCCGGATCAGCACATCGCGCAGGCGCAGCGGCGCCCGCTCGGGTAGCTCGGCGACCGCCGCCGAGGCGTGCGCCAGCCGTTTGCCGTCCATCGCGCCGCCGAGCATGCCGCGCAGTGCGGCCAAGTCTTCGTCGTCGACCAGTGCGCCGAGTTCGACCAGCCGCTGATCGACGCGTCCGGTGTCGGTGATCACCACGAGCAGCAGGCGCGCGGGATTCAGCGCGACCACCTCGATGTGCCGGACCGTGGACGCGGACACCGACGGGTACTGCACGACCGCGACCTGCCTGGTCAGCTGGGCCAGCAGGCGCACGCCGCGGCGCAGCACGTCGTCGAGATCGACGCCCGACTCGAGGAATTCCATGATCGCCCGGCGCTCGGCTCCGGAAAGCGGCTTCACCTCGGCGATGCGATCCACGAACTGCCGGTAACCCTTGTCCGTGGGGATGCGCCCGGAACTGGTGTGCGGCTGCGTGATGTAGCCCTCCGCCTCCAGCACCGCCATGTCATTGCGTACGGTCGCACTGGAAACGCCCAGATTATGCCGTTCCACCAGGCTCTTCGAACCGATCGGCTCCTTGGTCGCGACATAGTCCGCGACGATCGCGCGCAGGACCTCGAAGCGCCTGTCTTCGGTGCTCGACATCGGCCCCACCTCCTCGCTTCGTCCTCGGGTACGCCGCACCGGGCGAATCCCGCATCACACAACACCGTGCGATTCCCGGTCGTCTGCTCAACCAGTCTAATTGCCTATACCCATTTCGCCGTCCCGCACGCCAGGTGGGGCGGGCGGTGTGCGGGACGGCACTGATCCGGAACTCGATGGAACCGATCGCGGATTCGGTGCGTCGGTAACGGTGGAGGGGAACAATCCAGGAACTGGGGGGCAACGTGGCACTGCTGGTCTATTACCTGCGGGTCAGAGATGAACCGAATGAGGTGGAGTACCGCTTCGGGGAGATGCGGGACAACTTCGACCGCACTTTGATCATCGACAAAACGAACAACACGGTCCGAACGGAGCAACCGGAGGACGGGCTCTTCCGCGCCACCTCCGCCCGGATCTTGATCCGCGCCGGACGCGAAAAGGCGTGGCCGCCCAACGGAGTGATCGCTTCCTGATCCCCGCCGAACCGACCGTCGGCCGGCGGTCAGGGGATGGCGTGCAGGACAGTGGGGGTGATCTGAGCCGCTTGGGCGCAGGCGTCGAAGGGGAAGGGCGGGGCGGCGGGGGCCAGGTTGACCGAGATCGTCAGCAGGTGGGCGTTGTTGGCGGTGGGCGGGTCGGCGCGGCGGTAGTTCAGGGTCATCGCGCAGCTGGAGTTCTGCCGGGTCGGGTCGGTGGACTGGACCGTGCGCAGCTCTATGCCGGTGAGGCCCTCCACGTTCGTGTGGCGCGCGTACTGGATGGACTGGCCGCCGTCGAGGCCGGAGGGTAGGCGCAGCACCTCCCCCGTCTTGACCATCTGCTCGCTGGTCTGATCGAACGAGATCTCGACGGTGACGCGGTGCGAGCCGCCGGGCTGGACCAGGGTGATCGCGCACTTGTACGCCTTGGGCCAGCCGACCGAGGTCATCTGCCAGCCGAGGAATTGCGCGGTGATCGGGGCGGTGGCCGCGCACGGGTTGCGCTGGATCAGCGACCGCCCGCCCTGATCGTCGATGACGCGCGGCGGCAAGGCCACCAGGCCGTCCAGGGTCGCGGCGAGGTATTCCCTGGTGAACCGGCAGGGCTGCGACCACGGGACCGGCGTCCTCGCCGAGCCCGCCAGCTTGGACACGCTGAGGAAGTGCGCGAATCCGGTGTCCCCGGCGGGGATTCGGTACTCGCAGCTGTACGCGTCGGGCCGGTCGTCGCTGTTCGCGCTGCGAAACACGGTGCGGCCGTTGATCTGCTCGGTCTTGTCCGCCGCGCGCTTGTCCGAGGTGTAAAGCTTGTCCAGTTCCAGATTGAACGCGTAATAAGCGTCGTCCGGAGCGCTGAGTATCAATCCACACCCGGTCCAGCCGCTGCCGCGGTCCAGGCCGGGGCTGCGGTCGAAGCGCTGGAAAACGCCCAGCCGCTCGGCATATTCGCGATTCAGCAACGCGCACGGATCGGTGGCGCGGATCCGCGCCATGAGGTCGGCGGCGCCGGGCGCGATGGCCGCCAATTCGGCCGACCCCGGCGTCCCTGCCTGCGCTTTCGCCGCCCGGGGCGGGGTGGATTGGGCACTGGGTCGCGCCGCGGATTCCCTGGATATAGTGCCGCACCCACACAGCGCGGCCACGACCATGGCGATTGCCGCCATGGTTGCCCAGCGCCGACTGCCGCCCACTATCAACGGCAACTCCCTCGGCTTATCGAACAATCCCCGGCAGGTTAACCCAATAATGAAGCCTCCCTCGCGGATTCTCGGATACCCGGCGAATCGTGACCCAATCAATGCCGGAATCGGCGTGACCCGAACAAATCTCATGATCAACACCTGCTCGGCAGCCGGCGCCGGCCCGCGCTGAGTTCCTCGACCAGGTCCTCGTAGCCGACGGCCAGCTCGGCGAGGCGTTCCCAGGCAAACCAGAGGTCCCAGTCGGACTCCTCCGCCAGCGCCGCGTAGGCGCAGGCGGTGAACTGCGCGAGGCGGTCCAGGATCGCGCCGATGGTCTCGGTGTGCAGGTAGGCGCCGCCGTGCGGGACAGGCAGGCGGGAGGCGACCCACCGATCGATGTCGCGGACCTCCCTGGCGCGGTATTCGTCTATCTCCCGGATGGTTTCGCGGGTCGCGGTAGACCGGCGTTCGTGCAGGGTGGTCAGCTCGTGTACCGCGATCAGCAACGGATGGTCGCCGACACTGCCGCGACAGGCTTGCAGCACTTGGCTTCTCGTCGGCAACACCTCACTCACCCGGCCGTTCGGCGGTCGGACCGCACTCTCGTTGCGGCACTGCGGCGCTCATCGGATGGGCCTCCTGGTGCAGGCGCGCAGGTAGTCGAGGACCACCGCGCCGGACGGACGGAAGGTGTCGCGGGGCGGCACGATCCAGGTGCGGGACGGGGTGTGCGCGTCCGCCGGGGACGGCAGCGCGATCTCGCCGCCGAACGGAACGACGGCGACATCGAGCCGGAATAGCTCGGTGAACAGCGGCTGGTCGTCGGGCACGTCCGGGCGGCACAGGAAAGTCCAACGGCGGGAACGGATGTGGGCCACGATCGGCCCGAGGGCGCAGCCACGGTACAGCATGTCGTCGCGGACGCGCTGGCCGAGCCGGGCCGGCATCGTGATCGCGCCGACCAGGCCGACTTTGACCACGATCCGGCCCGCCTCCGGGTGAATGCCGGCGGGTAGGCCGCAGCGGCGGTAATAGGCGCAGCGCGAAACAGGGGTATCCGTGAACATTGGGTCGCTCATATTGGAACCTCTACTCACCTCGATCGGTTGTCTGGTGCGCCCGATCCGAGTGGACCTGAACCCGCTCGCGCAGATAAGGTTTCAGGACTTCTATGACACGGACCGGGGCGCACGTTCAGTACAGCACCGGAAATGAGCGGCGGGACTGTTCCGAGTACCGGAACAAGGCGAAAATTCACAAGGTTCCAAAGAAGCCCGTCATGCGGTTCCAGTTGCACCCACAGCCAATAGTGAGGCTACGAAAGGGAATTGTCGTGACCCCCACCGGATCGACCCTCCCTCGACGCATGCTGGCGCGCCAGCTGCGCGTACTGAGGGAGAATTCCAGCGTCAGCGCGGAGACCGCGCGCAAGGCGATAGGCGTTGGCAAGCAAACACTGTGGCGGATGGAAACCGGGCAGCCCGTCCGGCTCAATCCGCTGTTCATCGAGCGGTTGTGCGCGTTGTACGGCGCGCACCCGGACATGACCCGGATGCTGCTCGGATTGGCCGAGGAGTCGCATCGCACCGGATGGTGGCATGCGTACGGGGACGCCATTCCGAAGCATTTCGATTTGTTCGTCGGGCTGGAGGAGGCGGCGCGGCGGATTGTTTCGTATCAGACGGTGCTGTTGCCGGGGTTGTTGCAGACCGATGGATATCGGCGAGCCATGACGTGGGTGGACTCGCCCACAATGCCCGCCGCGGAAGTCGAACGCCGGATCGAATTGTTCACGCGGCGCAAGTCTCGGCTGACCGATGCCGACAACCCGCTGATCGTCGACACCATCGTCGACGAATGCAGCCTGCGCCGGGCAATCGGCGGTCCGGCGGTGATGGCGGATCAACTGCATCACCTCGTCGGCGTCGACGAACTGCCCAACGTCTCCGTTCGAGTGGTCCCGCTCGCGCAGGAGGCGTACGGCGGGCTGGCCGTGGGACCGTTCGTGCTGCTCGAATTCCCAAGGCACCCAACGGCACACCTCACCGAGCCACCGGTCGTGTACATGCAGGGTCACACCGGTGCGCTGTACCTTGAGAAGTCCGACGATGTGCAGAAGTACCAACAGGCATATTTCGAAATGCAACGTTCGGCATTGGATGAGTCCCGCAGTCGCGCGCTCATCCGCAAGATCGCGAAGGAGTACGCGACGTGAATACAGATCGATCGACAACCGCCTGGTTCAAGAGCAGCTACAGCAGCCCCACCCAGGACTGCGTCGAGGTCGCCTTTCTCGGCGACGGCATGGTCGGTGTTCGTGACTCGAAGAACCCCGACGGCTCGTCACTCGTCTTCAGTTCCGGAGAGTGGGACGCCTTCACCGCCGGTCTGGCCGGCGGCGGGCTCGACCTGTCACGAGGCTGAGCCGGGCAGTTGAGCAGGGCCGGGACCTTCGTTTGCGGGAGGTCCCCTGCCCGATCTCTGCCAACTTTTCGAACCGAGCGCCGATAGCGTCGACCTGCGGTGCGACTCGCTTGCACCCAGGTTGACGCATCGGTAGCGTCAGCATGATCTGACAGGGGGCGGAGAAGCCGGTCCGGCCCCGTGCGATCTATCTGAGCACCGGCGGGCGAAGGATCCGATGACGAGCAGGTCGAACTCGTGGCGGTTGGCCACCCTCGCGCTCGGCGCCGTATTCGTGGTCGCCGGGTGCGGGCCGTCGAATGATGGCGATCCCAAGCCGACGGGGAGCACGACGACGTCGAACTCGGGTCTTGCTGCGAATGTCCCTGCTGGTTTCAACGCTTGCACCGACATCCCGCAAGCCATCCTCGATTCCGAGAAGCTGCGGGACAAGACGCCGAACGACTCCAATGCCAACGGTGGCGTCAAGTGGCGCGGATGCATTTGGGCCAAGACCGATGGATATGCGGCCAGTATCCAAACAACGAACATCACCGTCGACATGGTGCGGGCGAAGAAATTTCCGGACAGCCAGGAGTTCACCATAGGTAGCCGGCATGCGATCTCGACACGGCAGGTCGACGATCACCCGGAAGCCGCGTGCACGGTCAATGTGGAGATGAAGGGCGGGAGCCTCGAACTCAACCTCACCAACCCCCCATCGGGCAAGGCGACCGGACATCTCAACACGTGCGACTTAGCGCGCGGGCTGGCAGAAAAGGTGGCGTCGGCGGTACCCGCCACGGCATAAATACGCGCTTGACGACGGCATTCACCGGGAGGGATTAACCACATGGGTGACGACACAACGCCTCGACCGATGGCGAACCTGCTCAGTGCGGTGCGGGAGGGGCAGGCGACAGTAGAAATGAAGCCTGAGGACTTCGTCTATATAGACCGCGACTGTGAATACTTCAAAAGCGTGATCCGCCGGATCCAGGGCATCGCCGAGCAGGTCTCGCGACAAGACAAATGGGGCCTCGGCGAGACCACGGAGAAAATGGTGTCCGGTCAGACCGTGGTCGACCGATTCAGGCAGAAGGCCAAACAAGTTGGCGATGGCAACAGCAACGATGTTTACACAATCCTGGAACAGCACTACAAGATTGTCGAAGACCTCCAAGAGGTCCATAAGTCGGCACGTGAGCGAATGATGCAGGCGGACAGCAACTTTGCCGCCGAGTTCACCCGGCTGAATGACACGCTCCCCGATCGACCGCCGGCGCAGCTCCCCGCTGGCCCATACCTGCTCCCGGATGGGACCGGCCGATGACCGGATACGAATCACCAAGAATTCCCGGCGGCGGCGAGCACACTGACAGCTGGGACCATCCGGAGATCAAGGATGCATTCGATCCGCTCGATACCACGAACGCGATAGACCAAGCCGAGCGGTACTGGCAGATGCACCAACTCTGGGAACAAGGCGTGGCAACCTTCGCCCGCTCGATCCAGAACTCGATCTCCCAGGCGTGGTCCGGTCCAGCCGCGGAAGATTCGAAGAAGTCGATCCAGGCGTATACAACCGACGCCCACACACTGACCCCAGCTCTGGCCGAACTCCACACCCGCGTCCGCGACGCCGCGACTGCAATCGTCAACACCAAGAAGGCGATTCCCGACACCGTCGACACCTCCTTCGGCTCCCGGGTGTTCCATCCGAGCCGCTGGGACCTGTCGCGGGAGAAGTCCGAGGAGACGCAGAAGGCGCGCGTCGCGATGAACGAGCACTATGTGCAGCCGTTCAGCCAGATCGACGGCAAGATTCCGGTCTTGCCCACGCCGACGAGCCCCACCAAGGCGATCGATATCACGCCTCCGCCGGGCGGTTACAAGGACGAGAACAGCACCAACGGCGGTCAGCCGAACCAGCCCAAATCGACTGACACCGAAAAGAATTCGAACAATCCCACCGTCACCAACGATAAGGACGGCGACGGCAAGCCCGACGACTCGACCACCAAGGACGAGAAGTCGACCGACAAGACGAAGAGCGACCAGACCACGCCGGCCTCGACGACCGACACCAAGCCGGCCAGCACCACCCCGGCGTCGACCACCCCGGGTGCCCCCACCACAGACCCGACGAAGACGGTGCCATCGAGCACAACTCCGACGACCCCGGGCACCCCGCACTCCCCCGGCAGTCCCGGCAGCCCGGGTTCACCGAGTTCGAAGACCCCGCAACCGGGCCGCAGCATCCCCGGCTCGCCCGCCACCCCTGGCACCACCACGTCCAACCCGGCTGCCGCAGCAGCAGCCGCGCGTGGCGCAAGTGGCACCCCGGGTATGGGCGGTATGGGGGCGGGCGCCCGCGGCGGCAAGTCCGAGGACGACTCCGAACACAAGATCCCCGACTACCTGATCACCCAGGAGAACACCGACGAACTCCTCGGCGAACTCCCGAAAACCATCCCCGGCGGCGTAATCGGCGGCGACATCCCGACCTAGACCCGCCCGCACCCACACCGAACGGGACTACACAGCGGCGACACGCCGGTCCCGCCGCAGTCATGTCCCGCTCGCCGCGGCGTGCGAGCGGGACCGGGGCACCCGTAATACCTATCGAACGCACGACGTGGAGGAGATCGAACCGGCATGGCTGAATGGAATTGGGAGCCGGATGATTTCGCGGCGCTCTGGTACTCCGATGCCCACGATCGGTTTCCCAACCCGTTGCGCTACACCAGCCGGTTCGCCCTGCGCGACGAGTTCGCCGCGCATCGGCACGCCGTGCGCGCCCGCTACTCCGCCGACGAGCTGGAGGAGATCCAGCTCGCGCTGCACACGTTGGGCACCTCTGAGCTGCGGATCGAAATCCTCGGCGGCACAAGCAAACACAAGAACAGCACCGGCCCCGACGATCTGCGCGAATACCGAATCGTGGGCGCGCGTAACCCGTATCGCGCCGTCACCCTCATGCAGGGCGGCACCGATCGCGAGCACGGCCCGATCCGCGTGCGCATGTTCCGCCCGGAAACCTTGCCCGCCCGCATAGTTCAGGCGATCCCCGCCTGCAAGCCGGGCAGCGCCGCCCCCGCCACCTTCCACCCCGACGACATCGCACCGCGTCGCAACGGCCACTTCGAAGACGTCGCCCGGCAAACCCCGCGCGAGCAATACCAGCGCCTGCTCGGCCGTCCCACCGACGGCGGCGGCACCGCGGTCCTGCTCGCCGCCCCCTTGTCCACCCTCGCCCAACCGTCGAATGTCCTGCAATGGCACGACATCACCGGCGACGGCCGCTACACCGAGGTCCGCGGCCCGCACATCACCGTCCGCCCCACCGCCCCCGCGGACCTCACCACCCACTTCGCCGCCTGGATCGATCGCGCGCTCGAACGCTTCGCCGAAGACCGCAACGACCACTGGTAGCGACCGGCGGGAAGCCCGACAAGCGGCCGCAGTAGCTCAGGCCGACCGGCCCGGGGACGCAAAACATAGTCCAGGTCGGCTGGCGGCAGTCCGCTGACCTGGACTTTACCCGGCAAAAATCGACGGCCGACTAAACGGCGTTTCCCAGAAGCAGGTATCGCGTTTCACCGCACGCCCGAAGTTCGACATTCCGTGCCCGATTCTGTTTCACCCGTTCGGCGAACACGAATGTTCGCTTCCCGCCTAGGTACCAGCCCGTACCGTCGCTGGACCAGAATTGTTGCAGGCTCAACTAGCCGCGCTGTGCTGACCGCGCTCATTCGTCGGGTCGTCCGTCCACGCCCCGATCCACGAATGACTTGCCGCCAGTTCATCTTCGCGCGATGAGCGCGGTTCCTCGCGGCCTTCGGGGCGATACATCCGGAGCACCGGAGCCGTCTGCTCGACGGTCGCGAGCGCGGCGAACTCCGGTTCTCTCGGCTCGGTATTGTCCGGTGCCGAATCATCGTTTTCGGGCTCGGCATCGGCGGGCGCGGCACGTCCGTCGAGCAGGTTCAGCGCCAGCGCGCAGAGCACAATGATTGCGCCGCCTGCGATTCCGCTCCAGGTGGGTACCTGACCGAAGAAGAACAATCCGAACAGCAGCCCCCACACGCATTCGACGGTGAGCATGTTGCCGCTGAGCACCGCGTCGACCCGGTCGAACGAATAGTTGATGAGGAACACGTTCAGCACGCTGAGCACACCCCCGAGACCGATTGCGGCCCAGAGCATTACCGCTGACGCGTGCGACGGAACGTGCGGGAGACCATCTCCTTGCAGCACGGATGTCAGCACCACCCCCACGGCTCCGACGCCGAGGGTCAACGCGGTGAGTTCGTGATTGTTCAATGAGCCGTCGTGCCAATCCCGGCCGAGATAACTCAGCGACATTGCCACCATCGCGACCAGCGCGATCAGGTTGCCGTAGTTGAGCGAGCTCGTGGCACTACCGCCGAATCCGGACAGGATCGCGACCCCGACGGCGGAGCCGCCGACGAAGACCACCCGGACCGCGGACACCCGCACGCTGCGCATCAGCATGCCGAGCGCGGACACCAACGGGAGGGCGGCGATGAACGAAATATCGCTCACCGCCGTCATTCCCGCGGCTTTCGAGAACAAAGTCGTGCCGACTACGTACAGCAGGACGGTGCGTCCGATGACTACGCACCATTCCCGCATCCTGATCCGGACTACGGTGCGCCAGCGGATCCATCGGCTGAATACCAGTATGGCGATGAAGAACGCCAGTCCCGTGCGAAGATAGACCTGCTGAGGCGGGGTGAAACCGTTACCGAGATAGCGCGACAGCACCGTGAGCATGGCAAATGACGCGGTTAACAGAACCAGCGCTCCGATACCGCGCAGGTCAGTTGAATCTCTGCTTTGTACGACCTCGGACCCGTTGATGCCGCTCACATTACCGATGCGACCGACACCCGGAACCGTACTCCGGGGTATTTTTTCGCGATTCGCCGCAGCTACAACGGAATGGGGCTAAACAAGTCCCGCTGCGGTATCACGGGTGAAGTGTGTGCCTCAGTTAGAGGTGGCGACCGACTAGGCGGGACCTCCTGCGGCATGGCGTATTCCGATATGCCGCCGCTCTGTCCGGCACTGGCAGCGCCGCCCGCGCGCCAGCCAGCCGGCCAGCACCCATGCAGCGGCCAGCACCGTCACAGCCAAGGTATTCATTGCCGAGGCGCAGGTCACGAAGGTGGCCAAGGCGGTCACCGCAGTCGCGATAGGCGTCATTACATGCACCATTTTATGGGCGAATGACACTGGGTCATCCTCGTCGGCGGTGCACTCCGGGTCTGCCAGAACCCTGCCGACGATGACGATTCTTTTCATGTCACCCAGCGTGCCGCTGATCGGATCAACCGGCCAGGGATTGCCCTGCTCTTGCGCGCCAAGCGTGCAGAACGCGGTGTTTATGGACGAAAGTCCAGTACAGCGATACGGTCGAGTAGGCGGACAACGCTGAGACCTCACGCGTGTCCGACCATCTGGATAGCAGGGATCTGGAGATGTCGAACGGGCGCGAGCGAACGAGCCGCCGGAGCGGGGTGTCTTCGCGTGTGCGAACGATTCGACAACAAGGGGCGTCCATGTGCACGCGTGGGCGCGGCATGACAACCGACAACACTGCGCGCGTTCGCGTTATGCGGAGCTGAGCGCAGCAAGGGGGAAGTCGAAATGAACGGGCCGCACAGCATTGCGTGCGGGAGGCGAGTCGTCCGCGAATACGAGGCCGCCGGTGGTTCGACGTGGGATCAGGTGCACGCGGTGCGATCGCATTGCGGTGTCTCGTTGCTGCGCGCCCATCGCATCGCGTATGGATTCACGCTCGTCGACGTCGCGCACCGATTACAAGAGATCGTCACCTCCGACGGGTCGTCGTGCCGTGGGTTGTCGCATCAGAGCGTGTCCCGCTGGGAGACGGGCCTGGACATGCCGTCGTATCAGTTCCTCGACGCGCTGTGCCAGTTGTATCGCACCCGGCCCGATCGGCTCGGCTTCGGCCACGACTACACCGACGACGATCCGGAGCCGGTCGCGCCGCCGAGCCGCCTGATCGTCGCCCACGCTTCGCAAGTCGGCTCCACCGCGCGAGATACCGTGCGCGCGTTGGAGGAAGGACTCGAACTCAGCGGATATCTCGTATACGTCCAGCCGCCTTCGGAATACATCCCGGCGCGGATGCGGGACCTGGCGCAGGTCCAGCAGGTGAAGCTGACCGACCACTCCGCGGATCTGCACCGGCGGTTGCACCGCATCGAGGCAATCATCGCGGGGCTCATCGCTTTTCGGCTCAACGATGTCGCCGACCTGCACGACACCTTCATGTGGTTCGCCAAGGCGCGCCGGGCCGCCCGGCAGGCCGGGGACCCGACGCTCGAAGCCTGGCTGGCCGGGCACATGGCGCACACCCACGAGTGCTACCGCCATGCGCTGGATCAGGGTCTGACCGCGGCGCGTTCGGCGCAGGCGGCGAGCGGCCGGGCGCCGACCGCGGCCGGGGTGTTCGGGCTGCTGGCCGAGGCCGGCATCCAGGCGCGGATCGGGCGACGCCGGGATGCGCTGGAGGCGGTGAACGCCGCGGACCGGATGTTCGCCGCCCTGCCCGATACGGCGACGACCGACGACAATCTCGGTACCTCCGAATACATTCTGCGCTGGCATCAATCGCACGCGCTGAGTTCGATCGGCGACTGGCGCGCCGCCGAGGCGATCCGCGATCGCATGCTCGAGCTGCCGATGGCGGAGAAGGATCAGGTCGGGCGGGCGCTGCTCGATCTCGACATGGCCACCCTGTGGACCCGGCAGGGCGAGCTGGACCATGCGCGCGAACAGATCCGGCAGGTCTGGCAGTCGCTGCCGCCGGAGCTGCGGGTGGGGCAGGTTCGGCGCAACGTCTCGCAACTCGTGGTCGCGCTGCCACAGGGCATGCGGGACAACATCATCGAGCGGTGACCGGGTCAGTGCCCGACGCGGTTGAACAATCGGCCGGCGAGGTCGGCTCCGGTGATGTGGCCGTGTTCGTCGCGGGTGAAGAAGCCGCGCTGACCGGCTAGCGCGCCGGAGGTGAGGATGTAATCGTCGCCGGGGAGCAGGCCGAGCTCGAAGGGCGGATAATCCGGGGGCAGTTCGATTTCCGAGGCGGCGCGGATCGCCGGCTTGATGACGACGTCCGGGGTGAGGGACGAACCGTCGCCGTTCAGATCTGCGGCAGATGGGTGCGCTGGTCGTAGGCCAGGAGTCGATAGCCGTCGGCGTGCCGTTCCCAGCTGGTGATCGAGGCGTTGCCGGCCAATCCGTCCTCGGCGATAGCCAAAACTTTTGCGTCGGTGAGGTTTTCGAGTAGTTGACGTAGGAACAACACGACCGCGTCGTGTGCCACGATCAGTACGCGTCGGTGTCGATGATCGGCGGCGAGATCGGCTACGACATCGCGCAGACGATCAGCGACGTCCTGGAATGATTCTCCGTCAGGCGGGCGATAGCCGAGGGGGTCGCGGGCTTCCTTCGCGGATTCCTCGGGGAAACGCTCACGGACGACGATCGGCGACAGATGGGACAGCCGGCCGCGGTGCCGGTCGTAGAGTCGTTGATCTATGCGATGGCACGGCATAGTCCGACCCGCCCCGCGCAGTTCCTGTTCGACGAACTGCCAGGTCTGCACGGCGCGCAGATACGGCGAACACAACACCAGTTCAGGCAGCTGATCCGAGTCGAGGGCGGCGAACCACGTGCCGAGCGCGGAAGCCTGCCGCTCGCCCAGATCGGTCAGTCCGATGGCCATATCGTCGGCCTCGATGAACGTATTCGCCGCGAAAGCCGCGTTCGCGATGCTCTGCCCGTGCCGGACCGCGTACAGCAGATCGACAGCTCCGGATTCGTCCGGGTGCGCACATTCGAATGCACCTTGCCCCCAGGAGCTTTCACCTTCGGTTCCCACACCATCCCCCTTCGTGATCACCCGAATTATGCCCGCGCACAAAAGCGCGGCCCCGCAGGCTCGCCAAGCGGTTCACCATCGGTGGACCGTGCGAGCGGCTGCGGGACCGCGCGAAGGTATCCGGCGTCAGCGCGGAACGGCCGCCTCGACTACCGCGGCGACCTCGGCGGGATGGTAGACCAGCGACGCGTGCGAGGAATCCAGTTCGCTCGTGTGCGCCCCCATCCGGTTTGCCATAAATCGTTGGGAGGCAGGCGGAATCACCCGGTCCGCACCGGAGACGAGGTACCAGCTCGGCGTCCCGGACCACGACGGCGCACCGGAGGGCTCGAGGTTGGCCGCCAGCGCGATGGAATGCTGATGCGCGATCATGTCGGCGGCGGTGGCGGGGCTGACGTCCTGGGCGAAGACCGCGTTGAAACGGTCGGGCGCGACGTAACCGTCGAGGTTCTTGCCCGCGATGCCGTTCGGGTCGTCGACGACGCCGAGTTGCAGCACCGGCGGCAGCAGCTGGCTGCCGGGAAAGCGGATCGGATCGAGCAGCAGCTGCGCGGGCTCACCCTGTACCGGCGCGAAAGCCGCGATGTAGACCAGGGATTCGACCTTCGAGTCGTGCACGTTGCTGATCACGGCGCCGCCATACGAATGCCCGACCAGCACAACAGGTCCGGAGATGGTGTCGATGGTGCGCTGGACGGCGGCCGCGTCGAAGGCCGGGCCGCGCAGCGGATTGTCCGGCGTCACAACGCGATAGCCCTGCTCGCGCAAGGCCGCGGCGACACCGTTCCAGCTGGTGGCGTCGGCGAAGGCACCGTGCACGAGCACGATGGTCGGCAGCGGTGCGGCATGGGCGGGGATGGCGGCGAGGGTGGTCGCGGCGGTGATCGCCACCGCGGCTACGGCTGCCCGCAGAGTGCGCGAGAGGTGCATGGTTGTCCTTCCGGGTCGGGTAGGTTTTCAGGCGGTCGGCTGGGCGGGCAAGTTCTGCTTTTGCAGGAAATCCAGTGCGGTGTCGGCGATTTCGCGCCAGCCGTGATCGGCGGGCATGGAGTGACCCCGATCGGGGAAGACGACGAGTTCGGTGACGCCGGCGTTCTTCCGCTGGATCTTGTACTCGGAGCGGACCGTCGCCTCCGGCACCAGACGGTCGCGCCCGCCCGCGAGCATCAGCAGCGGACCGCGCTCACGCTTGGTGTCCACGCTCGCTTCGCTATTCGGCGTGAAATTGGCGAGGCCGCCTTGAAACAGCGGAAGCACCGGGGCCGGAATACCATAGGTGGCGAGCAATTTGTCCGATTCTTCGCGCGGGATTCCGCTGGCGAAGGTGCGGTGATAACTCGCGGGGGTGTGTGACCACGTTTTGCCGCGCAGCCAGGGCTTGCTGAGTATCGGGAGCACGCTCTGAATCTGGGCGAGCGGCAAGGTCAGCACGCCACGGAACTGGGCGGGCGCGATCGCGACGCAGCCCGCGGTGATACCGGCGCCCAGCAATTTCTGGGCGATCAGACCGCCGAACGAGTGTCCGACGACCACGGGCGGCGTCGGCAGATCGGCGATGAACTTCGCGTAATGCTCGGTGACCTCGGCGATGCCGCGGTTGTTCAACGCGTCGGCATTCTTGCGGGTGGCGTCGGCGGTTTCGGCGTCACCGGGCCAGCCGGGCGCGAAAGTCTGGTAGCCGGCGCGGTCGAACGCGTCCAGCCAGGCGCCCCAACTGCTGCTGTGCATCCATAGTCCGTGGATGAACACGACCGGACGTGCGGTGGGATTCGACACGAAAACCTCCTGGGACGGCGCTGTACGAGAGCTGCGCGGAGGGTGGCCTCGCGCAGTGAATCAGCCGGCGGGGTCCGGGCCGAGGATGCTGCTTCCCGGACACAGACACCGCACGATCGCAATGATCGCGCGGCGCTGGGGTTTTCGTAACCCGTCGCATTTCGCCCGGCGCTGATGCGCCGCGTACGGGCTTGTTTTCCCCGCGAGGCGGGGAATTTGCAGTGCTAGTCGCAGACCCGGGCTTGCTTGCCGGCGAGTGCGTCCAAGCCGAGCATCGCCAATAGGGATTGGCAATCGTCGGCATTTTGTGAATAGCTGGCAACGGTGCGTGCGGCCACCGCGCTCTGTCGCGCAGTTTCGGCCTTTTCATTTGCCCGCGCCTCGGCGAATTCGCCCGGTTCGTGGATGAGGGTGATGTGTCGTGCCGGGGACATGAATCTCCTTGGGGTTGATCGAAGCCTACAAGGCGCGCTCGCTCCGCGACAGCCGAACCGACCCGGCAGTTCGCTGAAACGGGCCGATCGGGCGGCGGAACGCCGGTAAATCAGCAGGTGACGGGGCGGGTCGAGGGGGCTTTCCAGCCGCGCTCGCCCCGGTGGTGAGGCGGTTGCGGAGGCCCCGGAGGAGCCGAGCCCGCTTGACGCCGAGCCGGGTCGTCATGATCGGCAGTGGCAGTCCGGGCGCAGAGGTGAGCGTTGCGTCACATGATCGTGGGAACGAGTCGCGCGGCACTATGACCGTTCGGCCATGCCGATCAAGGGACGAGGAGTTGACGGACCACGCCGTCGGCCAGCAGCCGGCCTCGATCGGTGAGGATCAGACGGTCCGCGACGCGAGTTGCGAGGCCGTCGGCGATGACGCGCTCAGCGGCGGCGAGGCCTTCGGGATCCAAATCCTCGACGGGCAGACCCGTGCGGAGCCGGACTGCGAGCATGACGCGTTCGGTGTAGCGCTCGTCCGCGGTGAGGGTCTCCCAGCCTGCCGCGGGGAGGCCGCCGACAGTGACGCGATCGGCGTAGCGGGCGGGGTGCTTGATGTTCCACCAGCGGACGCCGCCGACGTGGCTGTGCGCGCCGGGGCCCGCACCGAGCCAGTCGCCGCCGTCCCAATAGCCGAGGTTGTGGCGGCAGGCCGCGGCTTCGCTTGCCGCCCAATTGGATACCTCGTACCAGGTCAGACCGGCTGCGGCGAGACGGGCGTCGATGCGTTCGTAGCGGGCGGCGAGCACGTCGTCGTCCGGGGCGGGGAGTTCGCCGCGGCGCACGCGGCGGGCCAGCGCGGTGCCGTCCTCGACGATCAGCGAGTAGGCGGAGACGTGGTCGACGCCCGCTTCGAGCACGGCGTCGAGGCTGGCGTCGAGATCGCTGTCGCGTTCGCCGGGAGTGCCGTAGATCAGATCGAGGTTCACGTGGTCGAAGCCGGCGGCGCGCGCCTCCTTCGCGGCGGCGACCGCGCGGCCCGGCGTGTGCGTGCGGTCGAGCACCTTCAGCACGTGGGCGGCGGCGGATTGCATGCCGAGGGAGATCCGGGTGAAGCCGGCCGCGCGGAGGCGTTCGAAGAATTCCGGCGAGGTGGATTCCGGGTTGGATTCGGTGGTCACCTCGGCGGTCGCGGCGAGGGTGAAGTTCGCGCGCACCGCGTCGAGCACCGAGGACAGCCCGGCACCGCCGAGCAGCGAGGGCGTGCCACCGCCGACGAAGATCGTCGCGACCTCGGGTGTCGCGGTCGGCAGTTCGGCGAACTGCGCTGCGGCAGTGGCCAACTCACCGCGCAACGCGTCCAGCCAGGATTGCGGCGACGCGGAGGTGCCGAGCTCGCCGGCCGTGTAGGTGTTGAAATCGCAGTACCCGCAGCGCGTCGCGCAGAACGGCACATGCACGTAGATCCCGAACGGACCGCCCCCGAAGTCACTCAGCACCGGCCCCGACATCTCGGTGCCGACAGGGATAGCCGCAGGTGAACTCACCCCTCTAGTGTGCAGGTCCCCCGCGACCCGCTCGCCTCCGGCGTCACGATCTGGACGACCGATCACCGGGAACTGGTGCAGGCGTATCGCGAGAGGCGGCCTGCACCAGTTCCCGCTCACCGATGCGTCAGTCCGCGGCAACCACGGTGTTCTGGTTCGCGGTGAGCAGCCAGCGGCCGTTCTCCTTGGACATCACGTACATCGGCGAACCCTCGCCGGTGAGCTCACCATCGTCGGTGAGGTAACGCTGGCGGACCTTGACGGCCGCGACGTCGGGGCGGATGAACAGGACGTGCACCACCTCGTAGGTGACGGTGCCGTCGCGCATCGCGCCGGGCAGCACCTTCGCGGTGAACTCGGCGATGGCCGGGCGGCCCAGCAGTGGTTTGCCGCCGCCGGTGGTCCAGATGGCGTCCTCGCGGAACAGGCCGATGAACTCGTCCACCAGTTCGTTCTGCTGGGAGTGCTGGATGGTGGCGACTACTTCACGGATGGCGTCGAGGTCGGTGTCGACGGATGCGGTACTCATGACGCCCACTCTGATACCTGAAGGAAACTTCAGGTCAAGCGGTCGGCGGGTACGTGGCGCGGTTCACTTCCGGTGTCGTTCGCGCATCACCGGCCGCCATAGACGGATGATCTATGACTGGCGTCACATATCAGGTCAACGGTCCAGGGGATTTCCCGCAAAACTGCGGAAAATACGGACACCCCGTCGGAAGGCCGCCGCTGAGGTGGCACAATAGCTTCATGCGCGCATCGGGAGTACGACTTGTGGCACGTCGCCACGTCGACTACAAGCGCGTCTGTAGTGCCTGCTGTCTGACCGAATCCCCTCGGTAGCTCAGCGACGCCCATCCCCGGGTCCATGACCCGGCGATCCCGATTTTCGACTTCATCGGTCCGCTGACACCGCAGGTGCGAGTCAGCCCCTCGCACCTCCAGCACGGATTTCAATAACCCCGCAGGAGCGACCCCTATGACGTCGAGTACCGACGCCGGTCCGACCGACCAGTCCGGCCCCGAGTCCCGGCCCGGCCACCACACCCGTCCCGACCGCCCCGCCTCCGAGCGCCGCGTTCGCGCCGATCGCCCGCGCGCGGAAGCCGCCGCAGGCGCGTCGACCGCGCCGCGCGCCCGCACCGGTAAGCCGGTGCGCCGCAAGGCGGAAGGTCAGTGGGCGCTCGGCTATCGCGAACCGCTGAACCCGAACGAGCAGTCCAAGAAGGACGACAACCCGCTCAACGTCCGCGCCCGGATCGAGAACATCTACTCGAAGCAGGGTTTCGACAGCATCGACAAGGGCGATCTGCGCGGCCGGTTCCGCTGGTGGGGTCTCTACACCCAGCGCGAGCAGGGCTACGACGGCAGCTGGACCGGCGACGAGAACCTCGACCTGCTCGAGGCGAAGTACTTCATGATGCGCATCCGCTGCGACGCCGGCGCGTTGAGCGTCGAGCAGCTGCGCACGCTCGGCCAGATCTCCACCGAGTTCGGCCGCGACACCGCCGACCTGTCCGATCGCGAGAACGTGCAGTACCACTGGATCGAGGTGGAGAACGTCCCGGAGATCTGGAAGCGGATCGAGGCGGTCGGGCTCAAGACCACCGAGGCGTGCGGCGACTGCCCGCGCGTGGTGCTCGGCTCGCCGCTGGCCGGTGAGTCGTTCAACGAGATCATCGATCCGACGCCCGCGATCGACGAGATCGTGCGCCGCTACATCGGCAAGCCGGAGTACTCCAACCTGCCGCGCAAGTTCAAGACCGCGATCTCCGGCCAGCAGGACGTGGTGCACGAGATCAACGACATCGCGTTCGTCGGGGTGAACCATCCCGAGTACGGGCCCGGCCTGGATCTGTGGGTCGGCGGCGGTCTGTCCACCAATCCGATGCTGGCGCAACGGGTCGGCGCATGGGTGCCGCTGGACGAGGTGCCGGATGTGTGGGAGGCCGTGGTGTCGCTCTACCGCGACTACGGCTACCGCCGCCTGCGCACCAAGGCGCGGTTGAAGTTCCTGGTCAAGGACTGGGGCATCGAGAAGTTCCGCGAGGTGCTGGAAGAGAAGTACCTGAAGCGCAAGCTGATCGACGGCCCGGCGCCGGAGCAGCCGACCAAGCCGATCGACCACGTCGGCGTGCAGAAGCTGAAGAACGGGCTGAACGCGGTCGGGTTCTCCCCCATCGCCGGCCGGGTCTCCGGCACGATCCTGACCAAGGTCGCCGAAGCCGTCGAGCGGATCGGGTCGGACCGGATCCGGTTCACGCCGTACCAGAAGCTGATCGTGCTCGACGTCGCCGACGACAAAGTCGACGCGCTGATCGACGAGCTGGCGCCGCTCGGGCTGCAAGCCCGGCCGTCGCTGTGGCGGCGAAACCTGATGGCCTGCTCGGGCATCGAGTTCTGCAAGCTGTCCTTCGCCGAGACGCGCAAGCGGTCGCAGGTGCTGGTGCCCGAACTCGAGGAGCGGCTCGCGGATCTCAATGCGCAGCTCGACGTTCCGGTCACCATCAACATCAACGGCTGCCCGAACTCGTGCGCGCGCTCGCAGATCGCCGACATCGGGTTCAAGGGCCAGCTGGTCGACGACGGCAGCGGGAATCATGTGGAGGGCTTCCAGGTTCACCTGGGCGGCAGCCTCGGCTTCGACAGCGCCTTCGGGCGCAAGCTGCGTCAGCACAAGGTAACCAGCGACGAGCTCGGTGACTACATCGAGCGGGTGGTGCGCAACTTCACCAAGCACCGCGAGGACGGCGAACGGTTCGCCCAGTGGGCCGTTCGTGCCGACGAGGCCGATTTGAAATGAGCCTCGATTGCGCCGGGCACGTGATGGGAGAGCAACTGTGACAACCGAACTGGTGGCGAAGCTGGCCGAGGACGAGCTCCGGGCCCTCGCGGAGAAGGGCGCCGCCGACCTCGGGACGGACGCGTCCGCGCTCGAGCTGCTGCAGTGGACCGAGGACACTTTCGGCTCCGGCTACATCGTCGCCTCGAACATGCAGGACGGCGTGCTGGTGCACCTGGCCGCGCGGGTCCATGCGGGCGTGGACGTGCTGTTCCTGGACACCGGTTACCACTTCGCCGAGACCATGGGCACCCGGGACGCCGTCGAGGCGGTGTACGGGGTGAACGTGATCGACGTCCGGCCCGAACACACTGTCGCCGAACAGGATCAGCTGCTCGGCAAGGATCTGTTCGGGCGCGATCCGGGTGAATGCTGCCGGCTGCGCAAGGTCGTTCCGCTGAAGAAGTCGCTGGCCGGGTACAACGCGTGGGTCACCGGCATCCGCCGGGTCGAGTCGCCGACCCGGGCCGACGCGCCGCTCATCTCGTTCGACGAGGCGTTCGGGCTGGTGAAGATCAATCCGATCGCCGCCTGGTCCGACGACGCGATGCAGGACTACATCGAACAGCACGGCATCCTCGTCAATCCCCTTGTCGAGGAAGGGTATCCGTCGATCGGCTGCGCGCCGTGCACGCGGAAGCCGGAGCCGGGAGCCGATCCACGAAGCGGGCGTTGGGCCGGCCTCGCCAAGACCGAATGCGGGTTGCACCAGTCATGACGGAGACCATTGTGAGTGAACTTCTAGGCGAGTCCTCGAACACTACTGAACGCGCTTTCGGCATCACCGATTTCGACACTCTCGCTGCATTGGAGTCGGAGTCGATCCATATTTTCCGTGAGGTGGCAGGGGAATTCGAGCGGCCGGTGATCCTGTTCTCCGGCGGCAAGGACTCCACCGTGCTGCTGCACCTGGCGCTCAAGGCGTTCTGGCCTGCGCCGCTGCCGTTCTCGCTGCTGCACGTCGACACCGGGCACAACCTGCCGGAGGTGCTGGAGTTCCGGGACAAGATCGTCGAGCGGTACGGGCTGCGGTTGCATGTGGCCAAGGTCGAGGATTACCTCGCCGACGGCAGGCTCACCGAGCGTCCGGACGGTATCCGTAATCCGTTGCAGACGGTGCCGCTGCTGGACTCGATCAGCGAGCACCGGTTCGACGCGGTGTTCGGCGGCGGTCGTCGCGATGAGGAGCGTTCGCGGGCCAAGGAGCGAATCTTCTCGCTGCGCAACGCCTTCGGGCAGTGGGATCCGAAGCGGCAGCGGCCGGAGCTGTGGAACCTGTACAACGGGCGGCACGCGCCGGGTGAGCATGTGCGGGTGTTCCCGCTGAGCAACTGGACCGAGCTGGACATCTGGCGCTATATCGCCCGCGAGGACATCGATCTGGCGAGCATCTACTACGCGCACCAGCGTCCGGTGTATCAGCGTGACGGCATGTGGATGACGCCCGGCGTCTGGGGCGGGCCGCGGGAAGACGAAGCGCTGGAAACGCTTTCGGTGCGCTACCGCACCGTCGGCGACGGATCGTCCACCGGGGCCGTGCTTTCCGATGCGGCCGACAATGCGGCGATTCTCGCCGAGGTGGCCGCGTCCCGATTGACCGAACGTGGTGCTACCCGCGGTGACGACCGGGTGTCGGAGGCTGCGATGGAAGACCGTAAGCGAGAGGGTTATTTCTGATATGACCGACCTATTGAGGCTGGCTACCGCCGGTTCTGTCGACGACGGTAAGTCCACTCTGGTCGGGCGTCTGTTGTACGACACGAAATCCGTGCTGGCCGATCAGATCGACGCGGTTACGCGCGCGTCGGTGGACAAAGGGCTTGCGACGCCGGATCTTTCGTTGCTCGTGGACGGGTTGCGGGCGGAACGGGAGCAGGGCATCACCATCGATGTCGCCTACCGGTATTTCGCTACGCCGCAGCGGTCTTTCGTGCTCGCGGATACGCCGGGGCACGTGCAGTACACGCGGAACACGGTGTCGGGTGCGTCCACCGCGCAGCTGGTGATCCTGCTCGTCGACGCGCGCAAGGGGGTCATCGAGCAGACTCGCAGGCACGCCGCGGTTCTGGCGTTGCTCGGGGTGCCGAAGCTGGTGCTCGCGGTGAACAAGATCGACCTGGTCGATGACCCGGCGACCGTGTTCGCGGAGATCTCCGCCGAATTCAACGGGCTCACCCGGACCCTCGGCTGGTCCGACGACGATGTGCTGGAGATTCCGGTCTCCGCGCTGCACGGCGACAACATCGCCACCCGCTCGGACAACACCCCGTACTACAGCGGTCCGTCGCTGATCGAGCACCTCGAATCGGTGCCGGTCGATGCCGACAGCACCGGCAATCACACACTGGGACTTCGTTTTCCGGTGCAGTACGTGATCCGGCCGCGCACCGCCGAATACCCCGACTACCGCGGCTACGCCGGGCAGATCGCGGCCGGTGCGGTCGCGCCGGGCGACGAAGTGGTGGTGCTGCCCTCCGGAATTCGCACCACCGTCGAGCGGATCGACACCCCGGACGGTGAACTCGCGGTGGCGCAGACCGGCCGCAGCGTCACGCTGATCCTGGCCGACGACGTCGACATCTCCCGCGGCGACACCATCGCCTCGGTCGCCGACGCCCCCGAGCCGATCGACACCTTCGACGCCACCGTCTGCTGGCTCGGCGACAAGCCCCTGCACCCCGGCGCCCGCCTGCTGCTCAAGCACGGCACCCGCACCACCCAGGCGATCGTCGGCAGCCTGCTGGAGCGCTTCGACGAGCAGCGCCTGATCGCCGACCCGAACCCGGAGTCGTTGGCCCTCAACGACATCGGGCGCGTCTCCCTGCGGGTCGCCGAGCCGCTCGCGGTCGACGACTACCGGGTCAACCGGCACACCGGCAGCTTCCTGCTCATCGATCCGTCCGGCGGCAACACGCTTGCCGCCGGTCTCGTCGGCGACGTGCTCTCGGCCGTCGAAGTCGGCACCGGAGTCTGAGATGAAGGAACCGTTCGGCATCGCGACCCGGCCCGTCGCCGCGTCCGCGGTGCCGAGCGGAGTGCTGGAGTCGCGCGCAATCGGGGGCGCACCGCTCGGGTTCGAGGTTGCGCCGATGCGTGGCAGGCCCGCGTTGATCGCGGTGGCGCACGGGAGTCGGGATCCGCGGTCAGCGGCGACCATGGCCGCGGTTGTTGTGGAGCTGGCGGCGGCGCGGCCGGGGTTCGATGTGCGGTTGGCGTTTCTCGATCTGAATGCGCCGTCGGTCGAGCAGGTTGTGGATGCCGTTGCGGCGCAGGGGCATACGCGGGCCGTGGTTGTGCCGCTGTTGTTGGGGAATGCGTTTCATGCGCGGGTGGATCTGCCTGGCCTGCTGGCCGCGGCGCATGCCCGGCATCCGCAGTTGCAGTTGACCCAGGCCGAGGTTCTCGGGCCGGATGCGCGGTTGATCGGGGCGTTGCGGGATCGGGTGTCGGAAGCGGCTGATTCGCTGGCGGCCCAGCCGAATCGCTTGGGCATTGCGGTTGCCGCCGTAGGTTCGTCCTCCGCTGCGGCCAATACCCGCACCGCCGAGGTGGCCCGCCGCCTCGCCATGCTCACCGGGTACATCACCGAGATCTGCTACGCAACCACCGAACCCTCACTGCCCCAGGCGATTTCCCGCCTGCGCACCCGAGGTGCGGACAACATCCTCGTAGCGCCGTGGTTCCTGGCACCGGGCTTACTCACCGACCGCCTGGTATCCGCAGCTCCGGATGTCCTCCACGCCAACGTCATCGGCCCACACTCAGCCCTCACCGACATCGTGTGGAACCGCTACGACGCCACGATCGCGAACGCCCTCACTCTGTCGGCTTGACCGTTCTACACGGACAATCTCCCGCGGATATCGGCGACAACCGGGCACAAGAGCGCGAAAGTGTCCGCGTAGAACGGTGGCAACGTTCAGCTGAGCACGTTATCCACGATGGCGCGGGCTGTTGCCACACCCCACTCGTCGCCCATCTGATGGGCGGTGTGGGCGGCGGAGATCACGGCGTCCAGTTCGAAGGCGATGACGTCGGCGTTGCGTTCACCGAGGTGCCCTTGTTCCTGCGCGCGACGGATCTCGTTGGACAGGAACGTGATGAAGTCACGATGGTCCGCCGAGATGGCGTCCCGGACCGGACCGGGCCGGCTGTCGAACTCGGCGAGGGTGGCCACGCGGAAGCAACCACCGGGGAAAGCCGGCTCGGCGACCTGCCCGAACCAGCGCTCGACCAGCGCGCGCAGCCGCGGCATCCCGCTGGACTCGTCCAGGCTCGGCGTGATGACCTCATCCAGGAACACGTCCCGCGCTGCCTTGACCGCGGCCAGTTGCAAGCTCTCCTTGCTTCCGAACAGCGTCGCGATCCCACTCTTGCTGAGGCTGAGGTCGGCGGCGAGCCGGCCGATCGTCACCCCGGTCAAACCCTCGACAGACGCCACATCGGCCGCATGCCGCGCGATCGAGGCGCGCGATCGCGCCCCTTTCGCCAACCGCTGATCGGTGCCTTGCTGCCGCCCGGCAGCAGTAGTGGACTCGGACATCTCCCTATTCTTCCACGAAATCGCCCCAATACGAACGTACGGTCGTACTGCAATCGACTACCCCGACTGGTAGCGGTCGAGGAGTTCGGTGGCTATTCGGACCAGTTCGGTGCGGACTTCGGGTGGGTCGAGGACTTCGATGGAGGCGCCCCAGCCGGCCAGTTGCTGGGCGAGCATCCACGCGGTGGGTGCGGTGACCTGGACTCGGATGCGGCCGTCGGCGATCGGGCCGTCCACTACGCAGTGCCGGCCCTGCTGGTTGCGCAGGATCGGGAGCAGGCGGTCGGAGATGAGGACGGTGGCGGCGGTGGCGGCGCGGCGTTGTTCGAGTTCGTCGACCACCTCGTTCCAGGTGGCGGAGAGGTCGAAATCGGCTGGACGGTAGGCGGGTTCGTCGGTGCGGACGGCTTCGGTGATGCGGTCGATGCGGAAGGTGCGCTGGCCGTTTTCGGTGCCGGCGATGAGGTACCAGATGGCATCCTTGTCGATCAGGCCCCACGGATCGACCAGCCGCTCGGTGTGTTCGCCCTTCTTACTGGCGTAGCGCAGGCGAACCTTGTTGCGCTGCACCACTGCTCGCTGTAGCAACGCGACCACCGGGGGCAGTTCGCGGTCCGTCTGACCCCACCGAGCCGGGTCGATCACCACGGCATCGGCGGCCGCGGCGGCATCGGTGCGAAACGGCTGGGGCAAGGCCCGAACCAGTTTGCGCAGTGCGGATTTCACCTCCGGCAACGCATTCGCGGACGGTCCGGCGAGCAGGAACAACGCACGCGCCTCCCCCGCGGTCAATCCGGTGAGATCGGTTCGCGCACCACCGACCAGCGACCACCCACCACCGCGACCGGGCTGCGGATACACCGGCACACCCGCCGTCGACAACGCCTCGAGATCCCGGCGCGCGGTCGCGACCGACGTCTCCAACTCCTCGGCGACTTCGGCGGCGGTCACCCGTCCGCGCGTCTGCATCATCAGCAGGATCGCCACCAATCTGTCCGCTCGCATGCGCACAATTCTGCCGGAAAAAGTGCTCATTCGGTGAGCACTTTAGGGCGGAGGATGGTTTCTACAAGCAAGACACGAACCGAAGAGGGAGATCGAAAATGCTGCGAGGAATGGCGACGAGCACGTTCTACGCCGACGACCTGGAGGCCGCGAAGGACTGGTACACCGAGTTCCTGGGCGTCGAGCCGTACTTCACCGTCCCCGGCGGCTACTACGAGTTCCGCATCGGCGACTACCTGGCCGAATTCGGACTGGTCAACCGGGCGTACGCCCCGGCGGGTGCGCGCAACGCCCCCGGCGGCGCCATCGTCAACTGGCACGTCGACGACCTCCACGCCACCTTCGACCGCCTGCTCGAACTCGGCGCGAAGGAGTACGACCCGATCACCGAGCGCGGCGTGGGCACCGGTTTCGTGACCGCCTCGGTCGTCGACCCGTTCGGCAACGTCCTCGGCCTGATGTCCAACCCGCACTACCTCGAGGTGCTGGCCAAAACCGGCCCGGCCTAGCCGCCAAACGGAGACATGGTGCCGGACGGGACTCGTTCGTCCGGCACCATGCCCCGCCGCGTGTCCCGGCCGGTCGCCTCGGCCGGGACACTGCGCGAGCCGCCGCTGGCAGGCAGGCTCTGCATAGAAGTCGCAGCCGGAGCGCCCGCGGATTGGTCTTGATTTCGACGGCGCGCGGGCAGCCGGGGTGTCGCGGCGAATCGGGCGTCATATGATCTGGCCCACATCCGCCGTTGCCCCCGCGCACGGCCTCCGGCTTGGTCAGGTTTGGAAGGACACCTATGGTCAGCCGCGCCCGAGCACTACCCGGCGCCCGCACCCTCGACGACGTGACCGAGTCGGCGAACACTCCGGAACTATTGCTGCGCCGCGTGGGCCGCAGGGACGAGCAGGCCTTCGCCGCGCTCTACGACCTCGTGGCCGGCCCGGTGCTCGGCATCGTCGCCACGGTCCTGCGCGACCATGCCCAGTCCGAAGAGGTCGCGCAGGAGGTGCTGCTGGAGATCTGGCTCAAGGCGGCCCAGTTCGACGAGCACGGCCGCAGCGCGTTGGCCTGGGTGCTGACCATCGCGCACCGGCGCGCGGTCGACCGGGTGCGCTATCAGCATGCCAACGTCGAAAGAGAAAACCGCGCAGGACAATTGGAGCCACGCCACGGATTCGACGACGTGGTGGAGACGACGCTGGACAAGCTGGAACACGAGGCGGTCCGGCACGCTCTCGACGGGCTCACCGACCTGCAACGCCGATCGATCGTCCTCGCCTACTACGGCGGCCACACCTATCGCGAGGTCTCCGAGGCCCTGGACAAGCCGGTCGGCACGATCAAGACCCGGATGCGCGACGGGCTGCTCCGTCTGCGGGAAAGCTTGGGAGAGCGCTCGTGACCACGACATCCGATCTGCATGCCCGCACCGGCGCTTATGTTCTGGACGCATTGTCCACCGCCGAGCGCGTCGGGTTCGAGCAACATCTGGCCGAGTGCGCGGACTGCCGCACCGAGGTCGACGAGCTGAGTGAAGTCGCGCTGGAACTCGCCGTCGCCGTGCCACCGTTGCCGGCCGCGGAGATGAAAGACCGGGTGCTCGCCGATATTCGCGCACGGCCGCAGCGGCGCGTCGATGATGCGCTCGGGCAGACGCAGCTGTTGCCGGTGTTGGACGCGCTCGGCCGTACGGACATCATGCCCGCGTTGAATGGGTTGTCGGACAACCATATTCCGCCGCCGCGCCGGGAGTGGATCATCCGGGCGGCGGTCGGCCTTGCGGCGGCGATCGCGTTGGTGGCCGTCTTGATCACCGGGCTCGCATTGCTCGGCGGGCACCGCGGTGACGTGGTCGTGGCGGATCAGGTGCGCGACGCACGCGACGCCGTCACCTGGAACGGTGAACTGACCACAGGCGAGGGAACGGCCACGGCGGTGGTGTCGGCCGGCGTGGGCAAGCTGGTCGTCACCGTCACCGGACTGCCCACGCCGGCCGATCAGCACGGCTACCAGCTGTGGACCATCCCGGCCGACGGCACGCCGCGTTCGGCCGGGATGATGCACGTCTCCGGTGGTCGCGCCGAGCTGGCGACGGACCTGACCGGAGACACCGCGCTGCTCGCGATCACGGCCGAACCGAGCAATGGGTCGGTTCAGCCGACGACGCCCATCGTCGCGCGAATTCCGTTGAGCTGAACTACTTCACACAGGTGAACTGCATGACGTCGATGTGCCCGGCACGGAAGTGGTGGGCGCATCCCGTCAGGTAACGCATGTACGTCTGATAGGTGTCCGGGCCGCACAGAGCTTCGGCCTCGTCGCGGCGCTCCGACAAGGCGGCCGCCCAGAGGTCGAGGGTCTTCGCGTAGTGCAGTTGCAGCGGGTGGATCCGTTCGATGGAGAAGCCCGCGTCTTCGGCGTACTGCTGGATGCCCGGCGGGAATTTGCTGCTGTGGAAAGGCAATTGGCCGCCGGGGAAGATGACGTCGCGGATGAATCGGAAGAAGTCGATATCGGTGCGGTCGAACTTGATGTCGTGTTCACGCAGATAGGTCAGGCCGTAGATGACGATGCTGTGCAACAACATTCGGCCGTCTTCGGGCAGGATGCGGTAGGCGAAGTCGAAGAACTCGGCGTACCGCTCGTGCCGGAAGTGTTCGAACGCACCGATACTGACGATGCGGTCGACCTTGCCGTCGAACTCCTCCCAGCCTTGCAGGCGGACCTCGGCGCGGCCGCCGTAGCCGCCCTCGTCCAGCATCGACTGCACGTAGCCGTGCTGGTTCTTGCTGAGCGTCAGCCCGATGACCTTGACGTCGTAGCACTCCAACGCGCGCATCATGGTCGAGCCCCAGCCGCAGCCGATGTCGAGCAGGGTCAGGCCCGGCCGTAGATCGCACTTGCCCAGTGCCAGATCGATTTTCGCGCGCTGCGCCTGTTCCAGGGTGTAGTCGTCCTGCTCGAAGTACGCGCAGCTGTAGGTGCGGGTCGGGTCGAGGAACAGGGCGAAGAAATCGTCGGACAGGTCGTAATGGGTTTGCACCTCCGCGTAGAACGGCGTGCGGGTCATGTCGATAACCTCCGTCGAGTCCATCGATGGTCGACCGGTCCGGCCGGTGCGGCGGGATCGGGCGATGAACAGGCGATCGAGCTATGGCGTCGCGGACGACACCGTGACGTTCACGTAGCGGCGATGCTTTGGCCAGGCGACGGTCCTGACATCAGCTACGAACATCGATGTTCACAATAGCGCACGGGTATAACTCGCCAACAGGGGTGGGCTGGTCGAAGTCCGAACGATCGCGATGCCCGCCATGACAGCCGCCAGCGCGCCCAACCAAGGGCGACGGCCGGATCAAGAGCGGAACCAGCGCTCCAGCACGGTGGCGACGCCGTCGTCGTGGACGGTTCCGGTGACCTCGTCGGCCAGCTCTCTGACCTCGGCCGGCGCGTTCGCCATGGCTACCGAATGTGCTGCCCAGCGCAGCATTTCGCGATCGTTGTAGCCGTCGCCGATGGCCAGGGTGGCGTCGCTCGGGACATCCAGGGCGAGGCGCAGGCGTTCGAGGGCCCAGCCCTTGGAGACGCCTTGGCGGGAGACGCTGAGCCAGGGGCCGAATTCTCCGTGCACCCAGCTTGCGCCGGGGACTCGGAGTTCGCGCAGCAAGAGCAGCATTTCCGCCAGCGAGCCCTGCGGCCACCAGCCGTTGAGCCGCGGGGTCGGCTCGCTGCTCAGGGCGCTGTGGTCGACGAGCAGGTAATCGCCGAGCGAGTACTCCCCCGGGCTGACGCCGGTCGCCCAGTAGCCGACGCCGACCTTCTCCACGGCGAAGATCATTTCCGGGATCAGGGCGCGCAGCGCGAGGACCGCCGGCGCCGGGTCGAATTCCTGGACGGTCAGCGGCTGCCCCTTGGCCACATCGACGTGCACCGCGCCGTTCGAACACAACGCGTGCCCCTCGACGAGCCCGAGCTCGCTCAACACCGAACGGGTCGTCAACACCGTCCGCCCGGTCGTCACCACCACGTGTGCCCCCGCCGCGACCGCCGCCCGCACAGCCGCAGCCACGCGCTCGCTGATCGGGCTGCCCGTCTCGAGCAACGTCCCGTCGACATCCAGCGCGATCAGCTGGGGTCCCCCATTAGCCATCAACTCATTGTGCCTCGATAGCAAGGTGCGCGTCCGCCGATTACCCGCGCCGAGACCTCCACCCACATCCGATGATTCAGCCCTGAAGCCGGTGCAGATCCCGAAGGCGAGGACGGATTTCGCATCGGCGGCGCGCTAGTGGTGGGCTTGGCGGAGTACGGCTCTGGCCAGTTCGGTGGGGGTGCCGGTGGTGGTGTCGACGGTCATGTCGTACGTGACTCCGTGGGCGTGAACGGTTTGGTAGTGGCCGCGGGCCAAGCCGATCTCGTTGCCGCGGGCCAGTTCTCGCTGTTCTGCGATGTGTAGTGGGCAGGTGACGGCGACCAGTTGAACGTCCAAGCCGGCGAGGGCGGTCAGCCACATCGGGAGGAGGTCGGGGGTCAGCAGCATCTCATCGATGACCAGGTGGTCGCCGCCGTGTGCGAATGCGGCGGCAGCGGTGCAGGCCGAGCGCAGCATTCGATGCCCGACCTCGCCATATCGGACGACCAGCAGCGGGTGACCACCGGCATCGCGACCGGTGCGGTCATACCAAAAGCCCGCGCGACTCAGCGGCCCGTCCCGTCCTCCACCCCAGTTCGGCGGCACCAGATCGAAGAGCGTGTCGATCCCCCAGTAGACGAACGGAACATCACTCTCGTCCTGGATGCTGCGAGCCAACGTCGTCTTCCCCGAACTCGATGTCCCGTTGAGAAAGATGACCCGGCCCGGAAGTTCACCGCTCGGCATCCGGCAACACTATCGAGTCCCGCGACGGGTGCGGATCTCCACCGGTCGGCCGTTTACGCAAGATGCTTGCCCTAATCCAACTTTCGGCATGAACGTCCGACGGCTACTGGCGGACGAGCGCCCCGATCTTGTCTCGTTGCTCCGCACGCTCTCCGCTGACGAGTGGGAGTCGCCGTCGTTGTGCGCGGGTTGGCGGGTCCGGGACGTCGCCGGACATCTGCTGTACGACGCAGTTTCGCTGCCGTCCTCCTCTC
Source organism: Nocardia colli (assembly GCF_008704205.1). Lineage (GTDB taxonomy): Bacteria > Actinomycetota > Actinomycetes > Mycobacteriales > Mycobacteriaceae > Nocardia > Nocardia colli. The sequence continues at coordinate 67,490 of NZ_VXLC01000006.1, forward strand.
CGGCTTCGCCCGTACCGGGTTCTCGGCGGATCGCTTCAATGCTCGACTGGTGGAGCAGGCCAGAGCCCTGTCGCCGTCGACGATTGTGGATCGGCTCGAATCAGCGGGAGGTAATTCGACCCTCGCGCCGCGGTACACCCTGGCCGACGCCCTCGTGCACCATCAAGGCATCCGTCGGCCGCTGGATCGCGACCGCGTCATCCCCGCAGACCGGCCGATCTGCGTGCTGAATCGCCCAGACCCGTTCACCCACCCCGGGTGGCGCACGCAGGGCTTGCGTCGCGGCGACCGACGTGACCTTGCGGACTTGGACGCCTGCCGGTCGTTGCTTGGCGGCCGCGGATTCTCGGATCGCCCCCTGACTCAGTGGGCGCCGGGGCCGCCGCCGGAGCCGCCTGAGGAGCCGCCGGAGGAGCCGCCGGAGGAGGAGCCGCCGGACGACTCTCCGCTGGAGGTGCTGCCGCCGGAGGTTGAGCCGGCTGAGGTGGAGGCGCCGGAGGTGGAGCCGCCGGTGGACGCGCCGCTTGATGCTCCGGACGAGGTGCTGTTGCCGGATGTGGTTCCGCCCGAGGAGGTTCCGGGTGAGGTCGAGCCGCCGGAGGTGGAGCCGCCAGAGGATGAGGTGGTGGAACCGCCGGTGGTGCCGCCGGAGGTGGAGCCGCCGCCGGTGGAGGTTTCGCCGGACGATGTGCTGCCGCCGGTGCCGGGTTCGCTGGAGGTTCCGCCGGAGGTGGTTCCGCCGGATGACGTGTTGCCGGCGGGGGATTCGCCGGTGGAGGCAGAAGTGCCTGTGCCGGTTGATGTTCCGGGGCCGGTGGTGGTTCCCGCGGTCGGGGTGTCGACGGTGCCGCCGGTGGCCGGGGTGCTGGCGACGGGGGCAGAGGCGACCGGGTCCGGGACTGCGGGGGCCGGGTTGGCCGGGGGCGCGGCGGGGATGGAGCCGGCCGGCGGCGCGACCGGGCCGCCGGCGATCGGGACCGCGGGTTGGGCAGGGGTGCCGGGGGCGGGTGGCTGGCCCGGCTGCGGGATGAGCTGGCCGAAGGGCAGGGGGTTGATGAAGTACGCCGGGTTGGCGTAGGTGCCGCCGTATGGGGTTGGGGCGCCGGGGGTTCGGGGCTCGTTGTGGGATCCGAGGCGCGATTCGGCGACGCTGGGGCCGAGTTTGGTGGCGTGCGAGGCGGGGGTGATGAAGAGACCGTAGGCCGAGGGTTTGGGCAGTGCGGCGCTGGTGGCCAAGGCCCGGGAGGTGGTCCAGCCGGCGGGCGTCGCCACCCAGGCGTCTCGGTGACCGGCCAGATCGGCGCTGGAGTCGTATAACAAGGTGTCGGTGGTCGGCGCGTCGAGGCCGGGGAAATGTTCGAGCACCGGTGAGGCGCTGGGCGCCGACGGGCTGCCGAAGACCGTCACCGCCGACATGGCGACCGCGGAAACCACAGCGGCGCTGGAGAATACGGCGACCCGCGGCGAGTGCTCCTTGCCGCCGGACGCGGCGAGCGCCATGGTACGGGCGGCCATCAGAGCGGCGCCGGCGGCGACCGTCTGCCCTGGATCAGCCGAAACCACCAGGGGGCGGCCGAGTTCGGCGAGCGTGCGGGCCACCTCGGCCGGACGGGACGCACCACCGACCACCAGGATGCGACTGATGTCGGACAGCGTGAGATCGGCGGCGCGAACCGCGGCGCGCACCACCTCGAGGGTGTCGCGGATGTGCGCGGTGCGCAGTCCGTCGATGTCGACCATCGACAGCATCGAGGTCGGCGTGGTCGTACGCGGCCCGGTCTCATGGGCGTAGCGGGCGATCATCGCGCCGAGCGGGCGTCCGCCGAAGTCGTAGGAGCGCACGGGCTTTCCGACCATCGGATGGTTGTCCCAGTCGGGTCCGACCCGCACAATGGTCACGTCGAGACTCGTCCCACCGAGGTCGTAGACGAGCACGAAGCCGGGCTCCAGCGGACCCTGTTCGTGCTCCAGCCATTCCGCGGCCGCGACCGGTTCCGGCACCAGCGCAACGTCACTCGCCCCGGACAGGTCGAGCGCCTGCCGCAGCAGAGCCACCTCTTTGTCGGAATACGTTGCGGGATAAGCGGCTACGGCTCCCGACTCGGTCGCGGCGGGCTCGGCGTCGCGCAGCCCGTTCACCACGGCGGCGACCAGATTCGCCGACGACCAGATGCGCCCGCCGACGATCATCGGCTCCGGGTCGCGGCTCAGATCGGCGAAATCCGTTACAGCCATGGTGAATTGCGGGATGCCGCCGATGCGTAGCCCGCCCGCGCTGTCGAAGGTCACCGCGGTGCGCCGGCTGCGCACGACGGGCCGGGTTCGCGCACCGGTCACCGAAGCCGTCATAGAGTTCACTGCGCCGATGCTGAAACCCAGACCTGTGGTCATATGCTATCCCGTCAACGTACCGAGACCACGTCCATCACACAGAGATCCATGTGGCCGCGGTCGTCTTCCAAACAGCCAGCACAGATTAGCTGTTCGGCTCGCTGGAAGGATGTGGAATAGACATGAACGGCCGGAGAATGGCGCGAAACGTTTAACTCTTGATCACAATGATCCGGGTCACCTGCGACTATGCTCCCGGAGCACAATTGTTCAGCCCACTCGACAGGCGTCGGTTCCGTACCGCCCCATCCGATCTGGTTATCTCGCAGCGATTCGGACAATGCTCCGATAGCTGATCAACAACCCGAACCACCCCAAGAATTCGGGGTCACATAAAGACACTGACCGGTCGGTAACCAAACCATTGCCAGCACTGCTGATTTCAGCACAGCTCAACTCGGCTCGCGAGATACATGATGCATCAACTCCAGGTCCGTTTCCCGCCAGCACGGCCACCCCGCCACGGCTTGACTTGGTTCTGCGACCGCACCACCGAGGTGAGATCGCAAGAACGAGAAGGGAAATGGACACCATGGCGACACGGTTCGCGGAGAAGGTCGTGCTGATCACGGGCGCCAGCTCGGGCGTCGGCCACGCGGTAGCACTGCGGGTGGCGAGTGAAGGTGCAGCTGTAGTCCTCGGCGCCCGCGGCAAGGACCCGGGCGAGCAGGTGGCCGCCGAGATCCGGGCGGCGGGCGGGCGCGCGCTGTTCGTGCCGACCGACGTGACAGTGGAGGCGGACGTCGAACGGCTCACCCAGGCGGCGCTCACCGAATACGGCCGCCTCGACGCGGCCTTCAACAACGCGGGTGCGCTCAACTCCTTCGGCCCGATCGGCGAGATCGACGAGGCGGCCTGGCGGGCCGACCTGGAACTCAACCTGACCAGCGTGTTCTACGGCCTGCGCCACCAGGTACCCGCGCTGATCGCCAACGGCGGCGGCGTGATCCTCAACAACGCGTCGAACCTCGGCATGGTCGGCATGGGCTCGGTCGCGCCCTATGTCGCGGCCAAGCACGGCGTCGTCGGCCTGACCAGGGCGGTCGCGCTGGAGTCCGCGGCGCAGAGCGTGCGGGTGAACGCGATCGTGTCCGGCGCGATCGACACCCCGGCGTTCCGCAACTCGATGGGCGCGACGCCGGAGGGCGAGGCCTCCATCGCCGCACTGCACCCGCTGGGCCGGATCAGTCAGCCGGCCGAAATCGCGTCGTTCTGCGCGTACCTGCTCAGTGACGAGGCCAGCTTCATCACCGGCGCGGCGCTCGCGATCGACGGCGGTTTCACCGCACAGTAGAAGCCCGGACGGGTCGCCGCGCGCGACCCGTCCGAACACTACCCAGCCGCGCACAAATCAGTACGCCGCGCACGAGCCGGTTAGTAATTGCGGGCGCGGCGGCACGAAACCTGCGCAGCCCCCGTCCGGCGCGTAGCCGCGAAGAGGTCAGCCTCGTGCGCTCACCACCGCATCGAACCTGCCTGCCGCGCACGAATCGGTACGCCGCGCGCGAACCGATCAGCGATTTCGGGCGCGGCGGCATGAAACGTGCGCGGCGAGGTGAGTGCGGTGCGCCTGGAACAGGGCACCATCGACGGCGACGTTGGCGTCGATGGCGGCGGCCTCGCGGGACTGCGTAGTCCCGCGAGGAGATCGTCAGGAGCGAGTCAGCAGACGACGGACCGGGCTGCGGCGCTTGGTGGCGCCCGCAGTGCGGACCGCGGGCTGACGCCGGCGGATCAGGTGATCGAATTCCGTTGCGCTGCCTGCGGGTTCAGGAAGGCGACCGGCGTTGTAGTCGTCGGCCAGCTGCTGCACCGTCTGCTGCGCACAGGACTTGTTGGTGCCGATGAAGCCGGTCGGACCACGCTTGATCCAGCCGGTGACGTAGGTGCCGGGCAGCACCGCGCCCTCGATGCGTTCGAGCACGCGACCGTCCAGGTTCGGGATCACGTTCGTCGCGGCGTCGAACGGCAGGCCGGGCAGCGGCACACCGCGGTAGCCCACCGAGGTGAGCACCAGACCCGCGTCGAGCCGCTCGGCGGCGCCGGTCGCGACCGCACGGGTGCGGCCGTCGGCATCGGTGACGAGCTCGTTGCGGCTCACCTCGATGCCGGCGACCCGATCGGTGCCGAGAATCTCGGTGGGAGAAGCCAAGTAGCGGAACACGATTCGCTTGCGCTCGCCGAACGGGCGGGCGGCCACGCGGTGCAGCAGGCGCAGCTTCTGCTCGACCTGATACGGCAGACCCTCGCTCACCTCGGGCAGTTCGCCCTCGATCGCGATGTCGACGTCGGCGCCGAGCAGGCCGACGAATTCCGGCACGGTGAAGGCGGATTCGAGCGGACCGCGGCGGCCGAGGATAACCACCTCCTCGATCTTGCTCTCCCGCAACGCCCGCAGCGCGTACGGCGCGATGTCGGTGGCCGCCAACGCATCCGGATCGCTGGTCAGAATGCGCGCGACGTCGAGGGCGACGTTTCCGTTGCCGACGATCACCGCCCGCTGCTGCGACAGATCGAAGATGCGGTCCACGTGATCGGGATGCCCGTTGTACCAGGCGACGAAGTCCGTGGCAGAGATGTTGCCGGACAACCCTTCACCGGGGATGCCGAGCTTGCGATCGGCGGACGCGCCGACGGCGTAGATCACCGCGTGGAAGTGATCGAGCAGCTCATCGTGCGAAACATGCGCGCCCACTTCGACATTCAGGTACGAGCCGAAACCGTCCTGCGCCGAGATGATGTCGAACAGCTCGCTGACCCTGCGGGTCTTGTCGTGATCCGGCGCGACGCCGTGCCGGGCCAGCCCGTAGGGCACCGGCAGCCGATCGAACACGGTCACCGACACGTCGGGCTGGGTCAGCAGCTCGTCGGCCGCGTACATCGCCGACGGACCCGATCCGACGATCGCCACCCTCATGGGCTGGCGCTCGGTCCGGATCTCGGCCGCGGGCACCGGCTTCGCCAGCAGCGGCCGCGGCCGGGTCTGCCGGTAGAAGTCGGCGTTGATCTCGATGAACGGCTTCTGCTCGTCGGTCAGCTTCTTCGCCGACACGATCGCGTCGACCGGGCACGCGGTGGCGCAGGCGCCGCAGTCGACGCACGCCTTCGGGTCCACGTACAGCATGTCCGCGGTCAGGAAGTCCGGCTCATCCGGCGTCGGATGGATGCAGTTGACCGGGCAGGCGTACACGCACGACGCGTCGCTGCAACAGGATTGGGTGACGATGTAGGGCACGTCAGCCGGCCTTGGCCGAACGCAGCGGCTCCGAACGGTAGCGGGTGGTGTGGCCGTCGATCTTGAGCAGCTTCCAGACCGCCTTGGAGACCGGGTTCATCAGGCCGATGTCCTTGGCCAGCGTGCGCACGTCGCCGAAGAAGTCGCTGAACTCCTGCTTGGATTCCTTCGACCCGTAGAACAGTTCCTTGCGGACGTAGTCCGGGATGTCGAATTCACGCCAGAACGACCGGGGCGGGGTGAAGATCGAGCGGCCCAGGATGTACATGACGATCGGCATGGCGATCGACAGGATGAACTTGCTGCCCGGCTTCGCCTCGGGCACATGGATTTTCAGGAACTCGTGGGCGAAGGAGATGTGCCGCGCCTCTTCGGCCACATGAATGGCCATGACGCCGCGCATGATCGGGTGCACGTCCTCGCCGGAGCGCAGGATCGCCTTCTGGATGTGGTCGATCGGCTCCTCGCCGGCCAGCACCGCCATGAAGAACAGGTTCGGGAACAGCGCCGCGACCGGGGCGCCGAGGTACTTGAACTTGCGCACCAGCGGGCCCATGCCGGGCACGTCCTCGCCGATCCGGTTCACCATCTCCTGAAACATCAGGGTGTGGTTGTGCTCCTCGATCATCTCGTGGGAGCAGTAGCGGAACTCGGGGGAACCGTTAGGCAGGCCGAAGTTGTGCGTCACCATGCCGCTGATCAGGATGGTCTCGAACTGCAGACCCACCTTGGCGACGTTGGCCTGGCGGTACTTGCCGATGGCGATCTTGCGCTCGTCGGTCTGCGCGAGGTACCACGGGTGGCGACCGAGCGGATCGGCCGAAACGGGCAGGATCCACCGCTCCGGGCCCGCCTCGGGGGCGTAGTCCGGGTTGTCCCAGTCGATGTCCTCGAACGGGTCGAAGTGCTTGTTGACCGATCCCTCGGAGAGCAGCAGCAGCTTCGAGGCGTACTCCTGCGCCTTCTCCAGATCGGAATCGACCGGGGGCGTCACGGCTGTAGACATCGTCGTCGCTGCCTCTCCTCGTAGGTTTATCTGTTTCCCATAGTTACACCTAAGGCGGGACACGTCAACCCACGAAGACATAACGCGCACGGCACCTGGACGGTCGACCGGCGAATGCGCGCGGCCGCCGCCACCGGCGCTCCTGGTCAGGGAACCCCGATGGCCGCGGCCGCACTCGACGCAGCTTCGCTGCCGGGTAGATCCGGCGGCGGCCGCCCTCGTCACCACCGCCACCGGATCCCTCGGTCAGTGCAGCCCGAGCTGCGCCAATCCCACGACCACGCCGTCGGCGGGCAGCGCGAGTGCCATGCCGATGCCGGCGACGGACAACCCGGCGGCCAGCGCGACTCTGCTCAGTCGCTGCTTGGTCCGTTGCGACAACACCATCGCCCTGGTGGCCGCGCGCCGGTGCGCGCCCTGGCGGCGCTTGCCGTGGTGCTTACCCGCCGACTCCTCGGCGGCGACGGCGGCCCGCAGGCCGATGATCGCCGCGCCGTCCGCGATGGTGCGTTCCGGGTCGGGCGCGACGATCACCGGCCGCGCCAGCTCGCCCGCCAAGACCTGCGCCACCTCGACCGGCCGGGCCGCGCCGCCGACCACGACGACACAGTCGACATCGGCCATGGTGACGTCGGCGGCGCGCAGGCACCGGTAAACGAGTTCCAACGAGGCCCGCACATGTTTGGTGCGCATCTCGTCCGCGGTCGTGCCGGTGACCGAACCCGATATAGAGGCCGACGGCAATCCGTGCCCGGCCCGCGAGGCGACCAGCGCGCCGAAGGCCCGGCCACCGTATTCGGCGGAGTGCATCGGCTGGCCGGCGATCGGGTTGCTCGGACAACCCGCGCCGACCCGGACCAGCGTGACGTCCAGGCTCGCGCCGCCTAGGTCGTAGACGAGTGCCAGCCCGGGCATGAGCGGGCCCCGGTCGGATTCCAGCCAGGCCACCGCCGCGATGGGTTCGGCGACCAGTTCGACGCTGTCCAATCCGATGGCGTCCAGCGAGGCGCGCAAATCGCCGATGTGCGTCTCGGTATAACGTGCCGGATAGGTGAGCGCGATGCCGACGTCGCCGCTGTGCGCGTCGTGGTGTGGCTGGTCCAGCAGTGTTTCGGTGATCAGGCACTCGGCGACCACGGCCACCAGATCCGCGGGCGAGAGGGCACGGTGGCCGACCCGCGCCGACATGATGGAACGTTGGGTGAGATCGGCGAATTCGATGATCGCGCGCCCGTGCCGCGGGATCATGCCGACCCGGGCCAGACCTGTGCTGTCGAACGTGAGTGTCGTTCGGCGGGTGATGGATTGGGAGCGCTGGGCCCATCGGCGGCCCGGCGGAGCTTTCGCTGAACCCTCCTCCGCGAGCGCGGAAACCGTGTTCACCGTACCGATGCTCAAACCGAGACCAACCGCCATCGCAATCCTCTGATCGCCGAGCCGATTTGCTTCGAACTCTGTCCACGCAACCACTCCGCGACCGGCCTGCCAACCACCGGACACCACGTTGTCCGCAGCCCGCCTGTTTTGGCACAGGTTGCATAGCACAAGCATCCATCCTGGTCACCTGCCCTGGACGGCGGCGAATGCGACGATGGCCGGATCCCACTGCGACACGCCGATATTCAGCGATGTCCCGTCCGTGTTTGCGGAGGCCTCGAACAACCGCACAGGCGTGGGGCGTCGCGCGTGATACACGTTCTCACATGCTGTGATAGCCCCTAACAATCCCCGGAACGCCGGACACGGCGGAGCCGGCAGCGGATACTGTCTCGACTCGCCGGGGCCGAGCCGACGACACACCGTGGCGCCCAACCCTCGGCCGCCGGCCCGATGTGGTGTCGACGCAACCGAATCACCGATTCCGCTGCGTCACCAACCCTCGACAACGCACGGATTCCGGTGCGCCAGCACAAGATCAGCAACGTCCCAGCAGCCGGATGATCTATCGCACCGGCTGTGCCTGAATCCGGACCGTCCGGCTGTTCGCGGTCTCCCGCAGGATCCACAACGCCATCTGCGCGGCCTGCTCCTGCCATTGCGCGTACAGCGTCGGGAACGCGGACCGCTGAGCATCCTGCGCCGCCTGCCACAGCGGCCGATCCAGATAGTCGGGTGCGCGAAAGAGCAAGGCGTCCAAGAACTTTCCGGTCGCGTACCACGGATCGGTCACCTGTTCCGGCGCGCCCCACCCCGCCGACGGACGCTGCTGGAACAGTCCGAGCGAGTCGTGATCGACCGCGACGGTGAAGTTCCGCAGCGTGGATTCCTGCAATGCCGTGGCCAGCGACACCACCGCGGCATAGACCGGCAGCCCGCGCCGGCGCACCACCTCGACGATCACCCTGGCGTTGTCCCATTGCTCCGGGCTCGGGGTGAAATGCTGCTGCCGCCCTTCCACACCGTGCGGAATCACCAATGGCTTGGCGCCGTCGACATACGGATCCGGCAGCAGCGGAGTGGAATGCGCTTCCAACGCCACCGGTGGCGCCGAGATCGGCCCGGACGGATCGATGAGCGGTGCCGGAGCGGCGACGGCCGAATTCGCCTGGATGATCACGGCGGCACTGACCACGGTCAGCGCGAAAACAACTCTGTGCGTAATGGACATGGCGATGGATCAACTCCCCGCCTCCGACAAACACCCTGCTCATGCCAACAATCCCGGCAAGGTGAGCGGCGGCGATCGGCGGCCGGGGCGGTTCCCCGGCCGGGCTGGACTACCATCACGAATGCGCGTTCAGCAATCACGTTCCGATAAATCCGGAACCCGCTTTCGCATTCAGACACTAAGAGTTGAGTCGAGAACTTTTCAGTTTCGACACGCCGCATCTGGGTATTGATTTATTTTTGCGCGCAATTCATTACTGCGCGGGCAACTCCGGGATTCTGGTCGCGCGGGCGTACACGGTTTCCCCGTCGGAGAGCCGCAACGCCTCCGCGTCACCGCGGGTCACCTGCGCGGCGAACAGATCACCGGTCGCCGCGTTGCGCAGTTCGACCCGCACCTCGAAACCGAGATGCACGACCCGTTCGACGGTCGCCCGGGTGACACCGGCGGAATCCGCGGTCCCCTCGTGCTCGGCCTGCGCCATGCTCGGCTCCCGGCCGACCCGGATGTCGTGCGGACGCACCAGATGCCCGTTGAGCCGCGCCACGGCACCCAGGAACGACATGACGAACTCGTTGGCCGGCCGGTCGTACACGTCCTCGGGCGTACCGACCTGCTCGATCCGCCCCTTGTTCATCACCGCGATCCGGTCGGCCACATCCAGGGCCTCCTCCTGATCGTGGGTGACCAGCACGGTGGTCACGTGGACCTCCTCGTGCAGCCGGCGCAGCCAGGTACGCAGATCGGCGCGCACCTTGGCGTCCAGCGCGCCGAACGGCTCGTCGAGCAGCAGCACCTGCGGGTCGACGGCGAGCGCGCGGGCCAGCGCCATCCGCTGCCGCTGGCCGCCGGACAGCTGGGCCGGATACCGATGCTGGAAGCCGTCGAGACCGACGATGCCGAGCAGTTCGTCGACCCGCTTGGCGATCTCCTGCTTGGGCCGCTTGCGGATCTTCAGCCCGAACGCCACATTGTCGCGCACGGTCATGTGCTTGAACGCGGCGTAATGCTGGAACACGAAGCCGATGTCGCGCTTCTGCGGCGGCACCCGGGTCACGTCGTTGCCGCCGATCAGCACGATGCCGGAGTCGAGCGATTCGAGTCCGGCGATCGAGCGCAGCAGCGTCGACTTGCCCGAACCCGAGGGCCCGAGCAGGGCGGTCAGCTCGCCCTTCGGGATATCGATGGTGACGTCGTCGAGCGCGGCGAACGAACCGTAGTTCTTCTTCGCATTGGTCACGGTGATCATTTGGTGCCCCGTTTGCGTTCGAGGAGGGTCATCAACAGGAGGGTGATGAGGGCGAGAGCCATCAGCAGGGTCGCGGCCGAGTAGGCGCCGAAGGTGTTGTGGTCGTTGATGTATCGGCCGTGCACCAGCAGCGTCAGCGTCTGCGACTTGCCGGGCTGCGCGGACGACACCATGATCACCGCGCCGAATTCGCCGAGCGCGCGGGCCACGGTGAGCACGACGCCGTAGGTGAGACCCCAGCGGATGGCGGGCAGGGTGATCCGCCAGAACGTCTGCCAGCGGGTGGCGCCGAGCGTCGCGGCGGCCTGTTCCTGGTCGTCGCCGATCTCGTGCAGCACCGGCTCGACCTCGCGCACCACGAACGGCAGCGTGACGAAGATGGTCGCGAGCACCATGCCGGGCAGGCCGAAGATCACCTTGAAGCCGGCGCCCTCCAGCCCGCCGAACCAGCCGTGCACGCCCCACAGCAGGATCAGCGCGACGCCGACCACCACCGGTGAGACCGCGAACGGCAGATCGACGATGCCCTGAACGAGGGTGCGGCCGGGGAACTTTCCACGCACCAGCGCCAGCGCGGTGAAGATGCCGAAGATGACGTTCAGCGGGACCACGATCGCCACGATGATCATGGACAGCTGGAACGCCGAGATCGCCGCGGGCGTGGTGATCGAGTCGATGAACGCGCCGATGCCCTTTTCGAAGGTGCGCAGCAGGATGATGATCAGCGGCGACACGAGCAGCACGAACAGGTAGCCGAGCGCGACGACCCGCAGCGAAATCCGGGTGGGCCAAGAAAGATTCATCGCGTCTCCTGTTCCTTGCGCACACTACGCTCGGCGAGCAGGCGCAGCACGAGCAGCGACGCGAACGAAATGGCCAGCAGCGCAACCGAAACCGCCGCAGCGTTGATCGGCCGGTCGATCTCGATCTGCTTCTGGATGTACTGCGAGGCCATTTCGGTCTTGCGCGGGATCGCGCCGCCGATCAGCACCACCGAGCCGTATTCGCCGATCGCCCGGGCGAAGGCGAGCCCGCCGCCGGAGATGATCGCCGGGCCCAGCGTCGGTAATACGATGCGGCGGAAGGTGGTCCAGTTGTCCGCACCGAGCGACAGCGCGGCCTGCTCGACCTCGCGGTCGGCCTCGATGAGCACCGGCTGCACCGAGCGCACCACGAACGGCAGCGTGACGAACGCCAGCGCGACGATCAAGCCGGGCTGAGTCGCGTTGAGGTGGATGTCGATCGGGCTCTGCGGACCGTACAGCGACAGCAACACGATGCTGGCTACGATCGTCGGCAGCGCGAACGGCAGATCGATCAGCGCGTTGACGATCCCCTTGCCGGGGAAGTCGTCGCGCACCAGCACCCAGGCGATGAGCGTGCCCATCACCACGTTGATCACCGCGACCACGATCGAGACCAGCACGGTGATCCGCAGCGAGTCCACCGCGGCGGGCGCGCTGATCGCGTCCCAGAAGCCGGACCAGCCCTCGTCGAACGAGGTGACGGTGAGCGCGGCCAGCGGGAGCAGCACGATGATGCTGAGCCACAGCACCGCGATGGCGATGCCGAGCGGACCCACCGAGCCGGTCACCCGCAGCCACGACCAATCGAAGCGGCCGCCGGGGGTACCGCCGGGAGCGGGCGAGCTCCCGGCGGTCTTGCTGTCAGTCACAGTCGTCCAGTATCCCGTGCGCCGAACCCGGCTACTTGGTGGCCTTGTCGTAGATCACCGCGACGGAGCCGGTGTTCGGGGTGAACAGCTCCTTGTCCACGGCCTTCCAGCCGCCGAGGTCGCTGATGGTCCACAGCTTCTGCGGGGTCGGGAAGTCCTTGGCGAAGCCGGCCGCGACCTTCGGATCGACCGGGCGGAAACCGGCTGCCGCCCAAGCCTTCTGGCCCTCGGCGGTGTAGAGGAAGTCACGGAACGCGACCGCCTTCTCCTGGCTCTTGCTGTTCTTGAGCACCGCGACCGGGTTCTCGATCTTGAACGTGGTGGACGGGATGAAGTGCTCGATCGGGTCGCCGTTGCGCTCGGAGAACAGCGCCTCGTTCTCGTAGCTCAGCAGCACGTCGCCGGTGCCCTGCAGGAAGGTCTCGGTGGCCTCGCGGCCGGACTTCGGCTGCACCTTCACGTGGTCCTTGGACACCAGCTGGCTCAGGTAGTCCAGGCCGGCCTGCGCGTTCTTGCCGCCGTCGGACTTGGCCGCGTACGGGGCGAGCAGGTTCCACTTGGCCGAACCGGAGCTGAACGGGTTCGGGGTGACCACCTCGACGCCCGGCTTGAGCAGGTCGTCCCAGTCCTTGATGCCCTTCGGGTTGCCCTTGCGGACCACGATCGCGACGACCGAGCCGAACGGAATTCCCTTGGTGGCGTCGGCATTCCAGTTCGCGTCGACCAGGCCGGCGTCGACCAGGCGGGTGACGTCGGGCTCCACCGAGAAGTTCACGATGTCGGCCTCGGCGCCGTCCTTGACCTTGCGGGACTGATCGCCGGAGGCGCCGTAGGAGCCGTTGACGACGACGTTCTTGCCCTTCTCGGTCTTGTTGAACTCGGGCACCACCTTGTCGAAGCCGGGCTTCGGCACGGCGTAGGCGTAGAGGTTCAGCGTGCCGCCGCTGCCGTCGGCGCCACCACCCCCGGCGGTGTCACTGGCTCCACCGCCGCACGCGGTGAGGGCGACCGCCGCGAACGCGGTGACGGCGGCGACTGCGGTACGTCGGCGCGGGGAGAGCCAAGATTTGCGAGACATCGGGGTGGGCCTTTCCTACGGACCGCCGACTCGTGACCTCGAGCGGCGGAGACAACTACTGTTGGATCGGTAGACCTGCCGCCGCGTCGATGCGAGCGGTGGCGTGGCTATCGGCCGGGTAGGCCGTCGGGGGTTCGGGGACGTCTGCGAAAAGGTTGCACGCCAGTCTACGAGGGAGGGACGCGCAAACGTGCCCGGTCAACCGATCAGCGACAGAGAATGTCGGCGACCGCGAGATTGCCGACCGCGATCAACGCCAGTTCATGGCGGACCCGCGGGACACAACTCGAAGACACGGGCAGACTGTAGCAGAGGCCACGGCCCGAGTTCGAATCACAGAGTTCCAGGAAGAGGGGGGTTTCATCCCATGACTAACAGCCCGGATCGCGTCCGCACGAGATTTCCCGGCATCAGCACTCGCGCGTGGGAGCACCCCGCCGACCGCACCGCGTTGGTCGCGCTGCGAACCCTGTCCGGGTTCGACGCGATCCTGCGCACTTTGTCTGGTTTGCTGCAAGAACGCCAGCACCGGCTGCTGTACCTCGCGACGGCCGTGCGAGTCGACGAACGACAGTTCCGTTCGCTGCATCAATTGCGCGAGGACTGCGTCGCCGTGCTCGACGCGCGGACCACGCCGGAGATCTTCGTACTCCAGAGCCCGCACGTGAACGCCTTCACCATCGGCATGGACCAGCCGTTTATCGTGCTGACCACCGGATTGATCGATCTGATGGATACCGAGGAGTTGCGTTTCATCGTCGGTCACGAGCTCGGCCACGCGCTGTCCGGGCACGCGGTGTACCGCACCATGCTCATGCATTTGCTGCGCATCTCCGCGAGCATCGGCTGGATGCCGGTGGGCGGCTGGGCATTACGCGCGATCGTCGCGGCGCTGATGGAGTGGAGCCGCAAGTCCGAGCTGTCCGGCGACCGGGCCGGGCTGCTGTGCGTGCAGGACGTGGACGCGTCGGTGCGGGTGCACATGAAGACCGCGGGCGGCACCTGGATCAAGGAGATGAACCACGGCGCGTTCCTGGCCCAGGCCGACGACTACGAACGCTCCGGCGATCTGCGCGACGGCGTGCTGAAGCTGCTCAACCTGGAATTGCAGAGCCACCCGTTCTCCGTGCTGCGCGCCGCCGAGCTGCGCCGCTGGATCCAGAGCGGCGAGTACGACCGCGTGCTGGCCGGCGACTACCCGCGCCGCGATCAGGACAAGAACACCAGCATCTCCGAGGAGATCAAGGAAGCGGCCCGCACCTACCGCAACAATTTCGACCAGTCCGAGGACCCGCTGATCCGCACGGTCCGCAACCTCGGCCGCGATGTCGGTTCAGCGGTCAGCACGGTCGGTCAGGAGGTCGGCGAGACCGTCTCCAAGATCGGTAAGCGGTTCAACGACTGGCGCAGCGGCGAGGCCAACTAGCGGGTGACGAGCCAGGCCACCACGACGAGGACGAGCAGGGCGATCAGGGCCAGCTGGACGCGCGAACGAGGCATCAGCGGGCACCGCTCTGCACGGTGCGGCGGGTTTCGCCGGTCGTGAGGTCGGCGGGCACGGTGTCGGGCACGGCGGGCAGCGCCTCCACGACGCCGTGCCTGCGGTCGAGGATCCGCAGCAGGGCGCGCAGGGTGCGGTCCAGCAGGTAGGCGATGGCGAAGCTGACCGGGACCATGCCCACGAGCACGACGAGGAACTGCGGGATGAACGGGAGTCCCGCGACCCACAGCTCGAAGCTGTCCCACCAACCTGCGATCTGATGCACCAGCCCAGCCTAGTAGGTCCACCTGAGAGCCGGGCAAGGTGAATATTCGATCACGGCGACCACGGCAAACATGCCGCGACGGCACGGACAGTGGACGGGAGGCTCCCGTGGGCCCGAAGATGTGCTCATGTCGTCTACCGATTCTTCCGACGATCTGACCGTCGACGAACCCTATGACCTGCCGGTGCTCAGCCACCTGACTGAATCCCGCAGGCACGGCGCCTTCCCGCCGATCGACGACTACGCGTTCCTGTCCGACTGCGAGACCAGCTGCCTGATCGCCAGCAACGGCTCGGTCGAATGGCTGTGCGTGCCCCGCCCGGACTCCCCCAGCGTCTTCGGCGCGATGCTGGACCGTAGCGCGGGGCACTTCCGGCTCGGCCCGTACGGCGTCAACGTGCCGAGCGCGCGCCGCTACCTGCCCGGCGGGATGATCCTGGAGACCACCTGGCAGACCGAGACCGGCTGGCTGATCGTGCGCGACGCGCTGGTGCTCGGCCCGTGGCACAACAACGACCAGCGCTCCAAGACCCATCGCCGCACCCCGATGGACTGGGATGCCGAGCACATGCTGCTGCGCACGGTGAAGTGTGTGAACGGCACCGTCGAGCTGGAGGTGAGCTGCGAGCCGTCCTTCGACTACCACCGCGCGGTGAGCCACTGGGAGTACACCGGCAAGGTCTATGAGGAGGCGACCGCGGTCCGCACCGACGACCCGAGCGCGGGCCCGAGTCTGGTGCTCACCACCGACCTGCGGCTCGGCCTCGAGGGCCGGGAGGCACGCGCCCGCACGCGGATGTCGGAGGGCGACGAGAAGTTCATCGCGCTGACCTGGTCGGAATTGCCCGCGCCCAAGTCCTACGCGGACGCGGCGCAGAAGATGTGGCAGACCACCGAGAGCTGGCGGCAGTGGATCACCCAGGGCAACTTCCCGGATCACCCGTGGCGCAACTACTTACAGCGCAGCGCGCTGACGCTCAAGGGCCTCACCTACGCCCCGACCGGCGCACTGCTCGCGGCCGCCACCACCTCGCTCCCGGAAACCCCTGGCGGTCAACGTAATTGGGATTACCGCTACACGTGGGTGCGCGACTCCAGCTTCGCGCTGTGGGGCCTGTACACCCTCGGTCTCAATCGGGAGGCCGACGATTTCTTCGCCTTCCTGCGCGATGCCACCACCGGCGAGAACGGCGATGCCGTTCCGCTGCAAGTCCTTTACGGCATCGGTGGCGAACGCGAGATCACCGAGGAGACGCTCGACCACCTCAGCGGCTACGACCGCTCGCGGCCGGTGCGCATCGGCAACGCCGCGTACAACCAGGACCAGCACGACATCTGGGGCACCATGCTCGATGCGGTGTACCTGCACGTGAAGTCGCGTCAGCAGGTGCCGGAAACGTTGTGGCCCCTGCTGGAACGCCAGGTTCACGCCGCCATCGCGCACTGGCACGAGCCCGACCGCGGCATCTGGGAGGTGCGCGGCGAGCCGCAGCATTTCACCTCGTCCAAGGTGATGTGCTGGGTCGCGCTCGACCGCGGCGCGAAACTCGCTGAGCTGCACGGCCAATACGAGAGCGCCACCGAGTGGTACACCATCGCCGACGAGATCAAGGCCGACATCCTCGAGCACGGGGTGAACGCCAACGGCGTGCTCACCCAGACCTACGGCGGCGACACCCTGGACGCCTCACTGCTGCTGGCGGTGCTGACCCGGTTCCTGCCGCCGGACGATCACCGGATCCGCGCCACCGTGCTGTCCATCGCGGACCGGCTCACCGAGAACGGCCTGGTGCTGCGCTACCGCACCGACACCACCGACGACGGATTGACCGGCGAGGAAGGCGCTTTCACCATCTGCTCGTTCTGGCTGGTATCCGCACTGGTGGAGATCGGCGAGCTCCAGCGCGCCCGGCACCTGTGCGAGCGGCTGCTCGGCTTCGCCAGTCCGCTGCGCCTCTACGCCGAGGAGATCGACCCGCGCAGCGGCCGCCACCTCGGCAACTTCCCGCAGGCCTTCACCCACCTCGCCCTGATCAACGCGGTCACCCACGTGATCCGGGCCGAGGACAACCGGCATGCGGGTGGGTTCCAGCCCGCCCACTCCCCCGCGAACAACCCTGGGTAGCCGGGCTTTTCGTCAGACGGCCAGACTGTCGGCCTGCTCGCGCAGGCCGCGCAGTTTGCCGAGCTGCCCGTCGACCTGCTTGATCCGGTCGCCGCTGTGGTCGCCGTACTTCTGGTAGGCCGACTCGGCCAGGCGTAGCGCCTCGTCCGCCTGCTTGGCGTTGTCGCCCGCGATCTCGGTGAAGTGATCGCGCAGCACGCGCTGCATGGCGCGCAACCGATTTCGCGATTCCTTGCTCACCTGGAAGATCACGTCGTCCATCAGCCGGGCCACCGCGACCTTCGCCTCGGCGCGCCGGCGGGCCTTGAGGTTCTTGCGCTCGTCCCACAGGGCGTTGATGCCGAGCAGCACGCCCGCGCCGATCGAGTACCAGTTCACCAGCGACATCTTCAGGATGCTGGTGACCAGGCCGACCATCAGGATGCCGCCGTAGGAGCCGCGCAACGCGGACAGGAACTGTTGTCCCACACGCGCTTTCGCGCTCTCCAGCGGTTCGAGCGACTGCACCTGCTCGAGCACCTCGCCGGGGTTCTCCAGCCGCATGTTGGGCAGCGGCGCGGCCCGGTTGTCGGCCAGG
The DNA here is from genome assembly GCF_008704205.1 of Nocardia colli. Classification (GTDB taxonomy): domain Bacteria; phylum Actinomycetota; class Actinomycetes; order Mycobacteriales; family Mycobacteriaceae; genus Nocardia; species Nocardia colli. The sequence goes on from NZ_VXLC01000006.1 coordinate 85,200, forward strand.
AACTTCGACGCCACCTGCTCGGACAGCTCGACCGAACGGTAGTGCGCCATCACGAAGTTCTCTTCGACCGCCTCGCAGATCCGCGCGTCCAGGTCGGTGCCGAATTCCTTCCAGCGCCGCGCCGGATCGTGCTGCATGATCTCGGCCTCGGCGTCGCGCACCAGGCTGCGCAGCCGGTGCCGCAGGTCGTGTTCGATGTCGGCCATCAGCTCGGTGCTGCCGTCGACCAGCGTGACCTGCCAGTTCGACGTGCGCTGGCGCTGCTGCTCCGCGTCGTCGCGGGCCCGGACCAGCTTGTCGGTGATCTCGGCACGCATGCGCGGATCGCGCAGCGACTCGACCTCATTGCGCAGGGTCAAGCCGAGGTGGTCGCTGACCAGCCGGATGTCCTGCACGGCGGCTTCCAGCGCGACGCTGTCCGCGCGGGCGACCACATAGTCGCGCAGGTGATCGATCAGCTGCGGCACACCGGATTCGATGTCGCGCTGATAGTTTCCGGTCAGCCCGGCCTGCCGGTGCAGTTCCGCGGACACCGGGGCCACCGCGAAACCGAGCCCGGCCGCGTCGAGCAGCTCCCGGTTGCGCTGCTGGGTGTGCGACCAGTGGGAGAACTGGTCGATCTTGTTCAGCACGCAGATGACGGTCGGGCAGATCTGCTGGATGCGTTGCAGGTAGGCGATCTGATCGACGGTGAGTTCGGTGGCCGCGTTGGTGACGTAGAGAACCGCGTCCGCGGCGGCGATCATCGAGGTGGTCGTATTGTCCGCCCCGCGCGCGCCCGGCGCGTCCATCACCACGACGCCGTCGGCGAGCAGCGAACTCGGCTGGGTGAACTCGGCCCGGATCACGCCGAAACCGGAGATCGCCGGACCCGGATCGAGCGGATCGACCGACTGCCGCTCGGTCCGCCCGTCGACCGAACGCACCAGCGTCGCAGTCGGTTCCGGCCCGTACTCGACGATGACCGGCACGCTCAGGTCGCTGTCGGTCGCGCTGACCGACGCGCCGACCAGGCTGTTGACCAGCGTGCTCATGCCGTTCTTCGGCTCACCGACGACGACGAGGCGCACCCGCGGGTCGCTGACCCTGGCCCGGACCATGCTCAGCCGACTGCCGAGATCGTCCCGCCCCGCGAATCGGGTCATCTCCCGCAGTTCGTCCAGAATCCGGATCAGCGGCGCCATCGCGTCCGGGTGTTTCACCGTCGCGGCCTTCAGCCCGGCTGCGGCAGACAACCTGCCTCCTTACATGCGTTTGCTCTTGATCGACATGGACGCCCCCTGCGACCCCTTGGTCACCTCGAACTCGGTTTACATCAACGCTATGTCCAAGCCGCCCGGCACCAGATGGTGGGTCTCGGCCATCGTCGATTCCGGCAGCAGACCGCCGGACAGACCGCCGCCGGCCGCGACCGCGAGGGTCGAGTGGTCGGTGTAGTAGGCGTGATCCTGGATCGGCACCGCGGTCGTGTCGACCATGTGGGTGCTGTTGATCGGATCGGCGATGGCGTGCGGCTTCGGATCGATCGTCGTCGGCGGCTTGTACGTCGGCACCGGCGCCTGGGTCGGCGCGGGGTTCTGGAAGGTCGGCACATCGTGGGTCGGCGCCGGCACGTCGTGGGTCGGGACCGAGGTCGGCATGTCGGCCGTCGGCACGTCCGCGGTGGGCACGTCGCGGGTCGGCACGGACGGCTCCGGCTGGGTCGCCGTCGGGACGTCCTTGGTCGGCACGGTCGGCTGGGTGGTCACGGCGCCGCTGGTGCCGCCGTGGCCGGTGCTCGGTCCGGTGGTGCCCGGCGTGGTCGCGTCGTCGTCGGACGGCGTGGTCGGCGTGTGCGTCGGCTGGCTGCCGGTGGTCACCGGGACCTTGGTGGTCGGCACGTCCGGGCCGGTGGTGATGCCGCCGGGTGACGTGGACGGGTGACCCGCGCCCGGCACCTTCGTGGTGACATCCGGGGTCTTCGGGACGCTCGGCGTGGTCACGTCCGAGGGCACCGTCGGGACCGGAACGGTCTTGGTGATGGTGGTCGGCGTGTTCGGCGTGGTGACCGAGCCGTCCGAGTGCTTCGTCGGGTCGGTGACCGGGGTCGGCTTCACCACCGGCGTCGGCCGGGCCTGATCGAACAGCGCGGGCGTGGCGGCGGCGGGCACGGTCAGCACGGACGGACCCTGCGGCGCCGTATAGACATTCGCGATCGGGGTGGTCGCGACGTCCGGCTGGATCGTGGTCTGCAACGGGGTCGCGGCGACGACCGGCGGGGCCACCACCGGCGCGGCGGTCGCGACCGGCGCGACGACGACCGGCGCGACCGCGGCGGTCGCCACGGGTGCGGCCGCGGCCACCACCGGGGCGGGGGTGGCGAGCGGCTGCACGATCGGCTGCGCGGTGGCGGCCGGCGCCGTCGAATGCGCGTGGTTCGAGTGGTGCGTCGACGACGGGCTCGCGGTGGTGAGTCCGCCGACCGCGCCGGGCAGGCCGTGACCGGACACGTTCGGATCGGTCACCGAGCGGCCGCTGCCGTCGGGCACGTGCAGGCCGCTGCCGAGGAAGTCGGTGAACTGGTCGAGCTGGTCGCCCACGTGCCCGATGCCCGCGTCGACCTTCATCTCGGAATTGAAGTAGATGCCCTGCGGGCCGATGCCGAAGTCGACCGACCACTGGGTGCCGACGAAGATGCCGAGCGGGTCACCGCCGCCGTCGCCGACTCCGTCGAACGGGCCGGTGCCCGCGGTCGAGGCCGCGTGCGAGCCGGGCAGGTCGAACGCGCCGGAACCGGGTGCGACGAAGCCGTTCGCGCCTGGCAGGCCGAAGCCGTGCCCGGCCTGACCGAGTCCGTGGCCGGGCAGGCCGAAACCGTGGCCGCCGGGCAGATCGAGATCGTTGGCAGTGCCGCTGGTGCCCGGCAGTCCGAAGCCGTTGGACGCGCCGGCTTCCGAGCCGGGCAGGCCGATGCCGCCGGTCGAACCCGGCAGGCCCATCCCGGACTGGCCCGGGGTGGTGCCCGGCAGGCCGAAGCCGGACTGGTTCGACAGACCGGAGGTGCCCGGCAGTTCCATGCCGTGCTGCCCTGACTGACCTCCGGGCAGGCTCGGCAGGCCCATGCCGGATTGGCCCGCGTCGGTGCCGGGCAGCGGGAAGCCCGCGTCGGTGCCGGCGTAGTCGCCGCCGAGGGTCGGCAGCGGCAGGTTCGCGCCGCCGGGGTTCGCGCCGGGCAGAGTGAAGCCGGGGGTGTTGTGCGAGACCGGCGAGTTGCCGCCGTGCGGCAGCGGGGCGGGTTCGACGACCTGGTCCGGGAAGGTGATCACCGGGGACGGGATGTCGGAGTCGGGATCGCTGTTGTGCGCCCAGCCCGCGTTGCGGCTGTCCGCGTGCGAAGAGCCGGGGTGCGCCGGGACGCCGCCGCCGTTCGCCGCAACCAGCGCGCCGCCGGTGACATACGCGCCTGCCCTGGCTACCCGCGCGACGCCGGTGGCAATTTGATAGGCGGTGTCACCCGTGCGCTCGGCTGCCTCGGTGGTGTCGTCATCGAAGGGCAGGTCACGCGTCATGAAAGCTCCATCTCGGGTTTCCAGCAACCATCCGCACCGGCCGGCCAGACCGAGTGAAGATCACCTAACACTATTTCGGGAAAACCCGACTGTCACATTCTCCAGGACTGTAGAGACTCCACAGGTGGCGAGCAACACAACCTTGCCATCCGGAAAACCAGAACGGAAGCCCTATTTCTAGTGGGTTATCCGACCGGTTGCGGCCTCCAATTTTGCACCATGACCAGGTCAGATTCTGCCGCTCCGCGGCCGCAGCGCATAGCGGCCTCCCAGACCCTAAGAGTTCTCTAACGATTGCTCAACAAGTGGTGAAGATCCTTTGCCTACCGTCGATTTCGTCGGACCAGTCGGACGACAGCATCGATCTGAAGGAGTCACCCCTCATGACTGCACTCATCGGACGCCGGGTCGCCGCCGTGCTCAGCGGCACCGCGCTCACCGCAGCCCTGATCGCGGGCATGGCGGGCGCCGCCTCGGCTCAGCCGGGACCGCCGCCCATGCCGACGCAACCCGGCCCGTGGATCGCGATCGATCCGGTCCCCGGCGAACCCGTCGTCTGCCCCGAGATCGGGCCGGACGGATCCGTGGTGATCACGCACGGTGAAGGCGAGGAAGGCCCGTGGGTCACCATCGAGCGCAGCGACCTGCCGCCCGGCGCGGTGCCTGCGACCCCGCTCGAGGCCCGGCCCTCCGCTCCCGCCCTGACCTCCCCCGCCGTTCCGTCCGACGTGCCGGGGTGCGTCGTCGCCTACGCCCGCTGACCGGCCGGGACTAATGTTGATCCATGACCGGACACCGGATCTTGGTCGTGGACGACGAGGTTCGTGTGCTCGCGTCGCTGCGACGCGGGTTGGAACTCTCCGATTTCGAGGTAGTCACCGCCGGCGACGGCGCCGAGGCGCTGGCGATGGTGCGTAGTTCCGCGCCCGACGCCATGGTGCTGGACGTGAACATGCCGACGCTGGACGGTGAAGGCGTGGTCACGGCGTTGCGCGCGATGGGCAACGACATCCCGATCTGCGTGCTCAGCGCGCGCAGCGCCGTGACCGACCGCATCGCCTGCCTCGAACGCGGCGCCGACGACTACCTCACCAAGCCCTTCGACCTGGGCGAACTGGTCGCCCGGCTGCGCGCGCTGCTGCGCCGCCGGGTCACCACCGAACGGCCGGACGCGCAGGTGCGGGTCGGCCAGGTGCAGATCGACCTGGCCGGGCACCGGGTGCTCGCCGCGGGCACCCCGGTCGACCTGACCAAACGAGAATTCGAGGTGCTTGCCATGCTCGCCGACAATCCGGGCATCGTGCTCGGTCGCGAGCAGATCCTGTCCACGGTATGGGGTTACGACTTCGCCACCGATACCAATGTGGTCGACGTGTTCGTCTCCTATCTGCGGCGCAAGCTGGAAGCGCCCGGCGCACCGCGGGTGGTGCACACGGTGCGCGGAGTCGGGTTCGTCTTACGGGAGCAGCCGTGAAAAGGTCACCGTCGCTGCGGACCCGGGTGGCATTGGTCTCCGGCGTGGTCGCGGCGCTCGTCGCGCTCACGCTGACCATCACGTTCGCCGCGTTGCTGAACGCGACCGGTGAGCGGCAGTTGGACGAGACGGTCTCGTCGATGGCGGTGCGGGTCGCTCCACCATTGAAAGGTGTTCCGGCGGAACGGGTTCCGGGACCACCCGCGGCAGCTCTCACACCACCGTCGCCGCCGATGCCCGCCGATGTCCCCGGATACGCGACCGAGGCACCGACCGCGGCGACCGAGATCCCGGACGACGCGATCGTCGCCCGAAACGGCGACCTGCCGCCCGACGTGGCCATCACCCGCGTCGATGGCCTCCCCGGCGTGCTCGTCTCGCTGGATCCCAATCGCGACGTCGTCGCCTCCGCCATCCATCGCAGCCAGCTCATCGGCCTCGGCATCGGTGTCGCCGGTGCACTGACCGCCGCGCTGCTCGGCTGGGCTCTGGCCGGTTACGCCGCCCGCCCGCTGCGCCGGCTGGCCACCGCCACCCACGGCATCGACACCCTCGAGGAACTCCCGCCGCTATCCGGCCGCGGCGCACGGGAAGCCGAGGAACTCTCCGACGCGATCACCCGCATGCTCACCCGCCTCGAGGCCGCGCACCGCGCCACCAACCACGCCCTCACCAGCGCCCGCGACTTCGCCGCCGTCTGCGCGCACGAGCTGCGCACCCCGCTCACCGCGCTGCGCACCGACCTGCAAGTGCTGGCCACCAAGGAGATTCCCGCCGAGCAGCGCGGAACCATCCTCAACGAGGTGCTCTTCGCCGAGCAGCAGATCGAGAACACCCTCACCGATCTCGAACGCCTTGCGGTCGGCGAACTCACCGAACCGGACGTCTTCGAGCCCTTCGACCTCTGCGAAACCCTCGACCGCGCAGCCCAAGACGCGCAACGCAGGTATCCGCAGGTGCGTATCGAGCTCACCGAATGCGCACCGATCACACTAACCGGCCTACCTGGCGGCTTGATGCTGATCGTCACCAACGCAGTCGCGAACGCTGTCCAACACGGCCAGGCCGGCACCGTCACCATTACCGTGAATTCGGTCGACAAGAAGATAGAAATCCTCATCGACGACGACGGCACTGGCATCCCGAAGTCCGTATGCCCCAACGCCTTCGACCGCTTCGTGAAGGGCCCCGGTTCCCCCGGCTCCGGCCTCGGCCTCGCCCTGGTCCGCCAGCAAGCCGAACTGCACTCCGGCACAGCCGAACTCGCCAAGAGCCCGACGGGCGGAACCCGTCTGCGAGTATTGATCGAAACTCGATGAGGTTCGAACCTCAGTCGGCGAAGTCCTTGAGTTCTTCCGTGTCGATGGTGATACCGATCGGCGCGGGCAACGTAACCGCACGTCCGATGGCGTAACCGTGCACATCCGTGTAGCCGTCGCCGTCAGGCTGGGTGTAAAGGACGACCTGACCATTGTCGCGATCGATCAGCAGGTAGATCGGAATCCCCGCCTGGGCGTAGGCAACCGGCTTCTCCACCCGATCGCGCCTGTTGGTATCGGAATCACGTGACGTCACCTCGACGGCCATCACAACCTCGTCGGCCGACGCCCATTCACCTGCCCCGCGGAACGCACCTCGCGGGGCCAGAATGCCGTCCGGACGTGCTCGCCCCTTTCGATACTGCCCAACGGCCAGCCCCTGCCCGGTGACATACAGGAATAGCTTCGGATTCAGCGGCATGAGCAGCATCAGCAACCAGCTGAGAATCTCACTGTGGTCGCCATCCGGCATTCGTTTGACCCCCATCCGTCCGTCGATCAGTTCGAGCTGGACCCCTTCGAGTTCGCGGGCTGCCGCGCGTTCGATCACCTCGAACTCCTCCGTGAGGAATGTGTCCTCGTGCACCGCAGTCATCGCCATCCTCCCTGGTTCAGCACCGCTCGCCGACGCATTCTGCCTCATAGCTCACCACCTACTAGGCATTATCTCCCGATTCGTCGGCAAGCGCCGGATCGACGCCCTACTTGCCCTTCGGCTTGTCCGACGCGGCGTCCGAAGAAAGCGCGGCCACGAAGGCTTCCTGCGGGACCTCGACGCGGCCGATGGTCTTCATCCGCTTCTTGCCTTCCTTCTGCTTCTCCAGCAGCTTGCGCTTACGGCTGATGTCGCCGCCGTAGCACTTGGCCAGCACGTCCTTGCGGATGGCGCGGATGTTCTCGCGGGCAATGATTTTCGAGCCGATGGCGGCCTGGATGGGCACCTCGAACTGCTGGCGCGGGATGAGTTCGCGCAGCTTGGTGGTCATCTTGTTGCCGTAGGCCTGCGCGGCGTCCTTGTGCACGATCGCGCTGAACGCGTCCACGGCCTCGCCCTGCAACAGGATGTCGACCTTGACCAGCGCCGCGTCCTGCACACCGGACTCCTCGTAGTCGAGGCTGGCGTAACCGCGGGTGCGCGACTTCAACGAGTCGAAGAAGTCGAAGATGATCTCCGCCATCGGCATGGTGTAGCGCAGCTCGACGCGGGTCTCGGACAGGTAGTCCATGCCGCCGAGCTCGCCGCGCCGGCTCTGGCACAGCTCCATGATCGAGCCGATGAACTCGCTCGGCGAGATCACGGTGCACTTCACCATCGGTTCGTAGACGTGCCGGACCTTGCCCTCCGGCCAGTACGACGGATTGGTGACGACGTGTTCGCTGCCGTCCTCCATCTGCACCGTGTAGATCACGTTGGGCGCGGTGGAGATCAGGTCCAGATCGAACTCGCGTTGCAGCCGTTCGCGGGTGATCTCCATGTGCAGCAAGCCCAGGAAACCGCAGCGGAAACCGAACCCGAGGGCCACCGAGGTTTCCGGCTCGTAGGTGAGCGCCGCGTCGTTGAGTTGCAGCTTGTCGAGGGCGTCGCGCAGGTCCGGGTAGTCGGAGCCGTCGACCGGGTACAGGCCCGAATACACCATCGGGCGTGGCTCGCGGTAGCCGGTGAGCGGTTCGGTGGCGCCGTTGCGCGCGGCCGTCACCGTGTCACCGACCTTCGACTGGCGCACGTCCTTCACGCCGGTGATCAGATAACCCACCTCGCCGACGCCGAGGCCCTGGGTCGCTTTGGGTTCCGGCGAGACGATGCCGATCTCCAGCATCTCGTGCTGCGCGCCGGTGGACATCATCTTGATCTTCTCGCGCGGGGTGAGCTTGCCGTCCACCACGCGGACGTAGGTGACCACGCCGCGGTAGGTGTCGTAGACCGAGTCGAAGATCATCGCGCGGGCGGGCGCGTCCGCGTCGCCGACCGGCGCGGGCACGGTCTTGATGACCTCGTCGAGCAGTTCGGTCACGCCGACGCCGGTCTTGCCCGAGACCCGCAGCACGTCCTCGGGCTCGCAGCCGATGATGTGCGCGATCTCGCTGGCATAGCGGTCCGGGTCCGCGGCGGGCAGGTCGATCTTGTTGAGCACCGGGATGATCGTCAGATCCTTGTCCAGCGCCAGGTACAGGTTCGCCAGCGTCTGCGCCTCGATACCCTGGGCCGCGTCGACCAGCAGCACCGCGCCCTCACACGCCTCCAGCGCGCGCGACACCTCGTAGGTGAAGTCGACGTGGCCCGGCGTATCGATCAGGTGCAGCACGTAATCGGTGCCGTCGACCTGCCACGGCAGCCGCACGTTCTGCGCCTTGATGGTGATGCCGCGCTCGCGCTCGATATCCATCCGGTCCAGGTATTGGGCGCGCATCGCCCGCTCCTCGACCACACCGGTCAGTTGCAGCATCCGATCGGCCAGCGTCGACTTGCCGTGATCGATGTGCGCGATGATGCAGAAGTTCCGGATCCGCGACGGATCGGTGAACGTCGTGTCGGCGAAGCTGGCGGGCACTCCACTCCTCAGGGTATCGGCAAACTGCCGTCTATCGTCCCATGAGCAGTACGAAGCTCCCGCCAGCGGTGTGCTCGAGTGCGATACGGGCTGGCACCGGTGCCGTTTCGACATCGATTCGTGAGCGAGTGCCGACGAGGCTCCGTCGTGCGCAATCCCAGGAACGTCGGTGGCTCATCGTAGAGTTAGGCCATGCCAGGCCAACCGCTGAAAACAATCCAGATCGAGGGATTCACCTCGATCAGATCGGCGACGGTCGAGCTTCGGCAGCTGAACATCTTGGTCGGTGCCAACGGCGCAGGAAAGAGCAACTTTGTCCAGGCGCTCGCCATGGTCGGGCAGATCCTCGACGGCAGGCTCAATCTGTTCGTCGGTTTGAACGGTGGCGCTGGAGCACTGCTCACCGATGGAGATGGGACATCGCGGATTCGATTGAAGCTGGCTGGGGACCCGAACTCCTATGAGGCCGTTCTGGTTCCGGCCGCGAACGACGAGCTGATCTTCGAAACCGAGATCGTCTACTTCAAGTCTCCTGAGTTCGATCGCGCATACAACGAGGTGCTCGGACGCGGGCACCGCGAATCGCGTCTGTCAACGGAATCCGACGACCGCCCCGCTGGCGTCGCTCGATACGTACGTGCGTTGCTGCAGGGCTGCAAGGTCTATCACTTCCACGACACCAGCAGCGATGCTCCGGTCAAGCGGATGGTTTCCACCGCGGACAACCTGAGCCTTCGGTCGGATGCCGGAAATCTGGCGGCGTATCTCTATCACCTGCAGACAAGCGAGCAACCAACCGAACAAGCCGCCTATCGACGAATCGTTGGAGCTATTCAGCTGGTGGCGCCCTTCTTCGGCGACTTCGTGCTGCATCCCGAGGCCAACGACCGCATCCGGCTTCGATGGCGACAACAGGGTTCGGAAGCCGTCTTCTCCGGAAATCAGATGTCGGACGGCACACTGCGGTTCGTCTGTCTGGCGACGCTGCTACTCCAACCGGAATTGCCTGCGCTCGTAGTGCTGGACGAGCCCGAGCTCGGCCTGCACCCTTTTGCCATCGTCCAACTTGCGAGCCTGCTGCGGCAGGCGTCGTCGCGCAGCCAGGTACTGATCGCCACACAGTCGGTCACATTGATGAATCAGTTCGAAATCGGCGATCTCATCGTCGTCGAACGGACCGCGGGAGGGTCCAGCTTCACTCGCCCTGACCAAGAAGTTCTGGAAGCTTGGCTGGCGGAGTACTCGCTCGGCGAGTTGTGGGAAAAGAACCTGCTCGGCGGTCGCCCCGCCAGGGAGGACCTTGACCAGGCATGACGGCCAACTATCACCGCCTGCACTTCCTGGTGGAAGGTCAGAGCGAGGAGATCGTCGTCAACAATGTGCTCGGGCCCTACCTCGTCGACCGTGGGTGGGTGGTGAGCCAGTCCATCGTCACGACAAGGCGCCCTGCGGGTGGCCCTAATCACCACGGTGGCGTCAGCAGTTGGTCCAAGGTCGAGCAGGAGATCAAGCTCCTGTTGCGAGATTCGAGCCTCGAGGTTCTGACGACGCTGTTCGACTTCTACGCGTTCCCGCCAGACGCACCCGGAATGGCCGACATCCCGCCCGGTCTGCCACCACATGAGCGGGTGGCGCATGTCGAACAATCGCTCACGGCCGCCACAGCCGATCCCCGGTTCGTGCCGCATCTGATCCTGCACGAGCTGGAGACCTGGGTGTTCGCCGCCGCAGAGCAGGTCGGCTGCCTGTTGCCAGGGCTGGCCGAACGTTTGGTCAGAGACGTGCGCGTGGCAGGTGGCCCCGAACTGGTCAACGACGGTCCGGACACCGCGCCGTCCAAGCGGATCTCCAACTATTGCCCGCATTACTCGAAAACAAACGATGGTCCGCTGGCGATAGCCGACCTCGGCGTCGTGGAACTCCGGAATCAGTGTCCCCACTTCGACGCGTGGCTCGAGCTGCTGGACAGCCGCTTGTCGTGAACGCGGACCTGCCGGTGTAGTGAGCACTCACACATTCGATGCATTAACGCTATAAAAGCGAAATCGCGCAACTGTCGGCTTCGTCCCTGCTCGCGAAGGCCATTGCCCGACCTGACCCCTCGATGCGGCAGTACGCGCCCAGATCGGCAGATTCGTAGTTCGCCGGGGGTGGTCGCGGCGCGGGTGAGAAGACGGCGATACGCCGTTATATTGCGAATATGGCCCGAAGTTGGAACTCCCTCGGCAAGCAGCTCGGACTTATCGCGAAGGAGCAGGGTCCCAAGATCGTCAGGCAGCAGGGACCGAAACTGGTGGAGCGGCTGGTCGGTTCGCTGACCGCGCGGCGCACGCCCGCGGTGAAGGTGCGCCCGACCGCGTCCACCCCGGTGCCGACGGCCGAACGCGCCCGCCAGATCGTGTACTCGCCGCAGTTGGACGGCCGCGCCGATCCCGGCGAGATCGTGTGGACCTGGGTGCCGTTCGAAGAGGATCCGAGCAACGGCAAGGATCGCCCGGTGCTGGTGGTCGGCCGCGATCGCCGGACGCTGCTCGGCTTGATGCTGTCGTCGAAGGCGGACCGGGCGCACGACCCGAACTGGGTCGGCATCGGCAGCGGCAATTGGGATGCCGAGGGCAGGCCGAGCTGGGTCCGGCTGGACCGGGTGCTGGACGTGCCGGAGGCCGGCATCCGCCGCGAGGGAGCCATCCTGGAGCGCAAGACCTTCGACCTCGTCGCCCACCGGCTGTGCGCCGAATACGCTTGGCACTGAGCCGAATACGCAAATAGCAACGGGCCCGCCGACACGTGGTCGACGGGCCCGTCCAGTACAGCTCAGGACAGCAGGTTGCGCGAGCGGCCGAACAGCAGGCCGTACACCAGCGCACCCAGCGCGCCACCGATCAGCGGGAACACCACGAACGCCCAGACCTGCCCCATCGCACCGTCCTGATAGGGCGCGACGGCCAGGCTGCGGGCCGGGTTGACCGAGGTGTTGTCCACCGGGATCGAGATCAGGTGGATGACCGCCAGCGTGACACCGATGGATAGGCCGGCCAGCGGGACGTCGGAGAGCTGATCGGTCGAGGCGAGCACCACGAACACCAGCAGCGCGGTCAGCATGACCTCGATGATGATCATCGCGGCCAGCCCGTACCCGTTCTCCAGCACGACCTCGCCCATCGGCCCCTTCAGCGCCGACGGACTGTGATGCCCCCAGCCGTTCGCCCCGAGCCCATCGGCCGCACGGTCGTAGGACGGCAGGTTCTTCGCCAGCGCGAACAGGACCAGCCCGGCCAGGAAGCCGCCGATCAGCTGCGCGATCCAGTAACCGACCGCGGTCACCACGCTGATCCGGCCGAGCAGCAGATGCCCCACCGTCACCGCGGGATTCACGTGACAACCGGAAATCGGCCCGATCGCATAAACGAGGAACAGCAGCGTGAGCCCGAAGGCCAGCGCCACCCCCAGCGCCCCGACCCGTGGACCGGCGAGCACCGCGGTGCCGACACCGCCCATCACCAAGACAAACGTGCCGAGCGCCTCCGCGCCCCATTTCTTGCTGTCGGTAATGGGCCCGTACTCGGTGACCTCTTCGACGAATTCTTGAGCCGTTGACATCTGTCCACCTTCCGCGTTCCAGACAAGTAGCTATTGCCAGCCGTGGTATCGCTGAGAAACAGTGCCGTTCAAGATCAACGGATTATATGACGGACGCTACGCGAGTCGGGTGATCTCTACAACGACCTCGAGATCGGTCGAGCCGCCGCCGGAGAAAATGCCTTTCAACGGCGGCACATCCGCGTAATCGCGGCCGACACCGACGGAGATGTGTTGTTCGTTGATGGCGATGTTGTTGGTCGGGTCGTAGCCCCACCACATGCCGGTCCAGGCCTCGACCCAGGCATGGGACTGACCGGCCACGGTCACGCCGATTTCGGCGGCCGGGTTCGGATGCAGGTAACCGGAGACGTATCGACTGGGAATGCCCATGCTGCGCAACAGCACCAGGGTCAGGTGCGCGTAATCCTGGCAGACACCTTGCCGCGCGGCGAACGCTTGCACCGCGGAGGTATGTACCGAGGTGGTGCCGGCGAGATAATTCATTTCCCGGTGCACCCATTCCGCAGCGCGGACAACGGCTTTCGCCGGCGGCAATCCTTTCGCCAATTGCCTAGCGATACCGGCCAGCTTCCGATCGCTCGGCACATAAGAAGTGGGCGCGAGCATTTCGTCGAACCGATCGGCGATCCGCCCGTCACGCAATTCGTCCCAGTCCAACTCCTCGGCCGGACCGGCGAACGGCTCGGTCTCCACCACGGACGACCCGGTGACCTCCAATTCGGTATGCGGCGCATGCAGATCGAACGCCGTGACCGCGGTTCCCCAGTAATCGGTATAGCGGTAGGAGCGGGTGGACGGCTCCGTCTCGACCCGATTGAGGATCACGTTCTGCCTGCTGTCCGCGCGCGGCGTGAGCCGAGCCTCGTTGAACGACCGCGTAACCGGCGCGTCGTAGACATAGCCGGTGGTGTGCACCACCCGGATTCGCCAGCTCATGCTTCGCCCTCCACCTGCACGTTGCCGTTGCTGTTGCGGTGCAGATCGGTCCATGCCACCCACGGCGCCGCATGGAAGTACTGCAACGCGATCGCCTCGCTCACCTCACGGCAGGTCTTCTGCAACGACATCAGCCGGTTCTGCAAGTCCTCCAGCAGCACACCGGGCGGCAGGAATTCGAGCTCGCTGCGCGCGCGGCCCAGCAGCCGCTGCGCCTCATGCCTGGCCCCGACCCGGCTGCTCGGCCGCTGATCCAGTTCGGCCAAACAGTTTTCGGCCACCCGCACCGAGTGGAAGACCGAACGCGGGAAAAGGCGGTCCAGCAGGATGAATTCGGCGACCAGGTTGGCGTCGAGGGCGCCGCGGTGGGTGCGCAGGTAGGTGTCGTGCGCGCCGGCCGAGCGCAGCACGGTCACCCAGGCGGGTGAGGAGGTGCGGTCGCCGGCGCGCGAAAGCAGCAGCCGGACAGTCATATCCACGCGTTCGATGGAGCGGCCGAGTAGTAGGAAGCGGTAGCCGTCGTCGCGGCTGAGCGTGGAGTCGGACAGGCCGGCGAACATCGCGGCGCGGTCCTGCACGTAGTGGAAGAACTCGTGCGGGCCGAGGCTGCGGGCCGCCTTCTCCGCGACCGCGAGTCCGATGTAGGTGGCGTTCAAGCACTCCCACATCTCGCTGGAGGTGACTTCTCGTGCACCCCTGGCATTTTCGCGCGCGTTGGCGATCGAGTCGATGATCGAGCCGCCGTCGTGGCTGAAGGCGACGAGGTCGGTGACCGACCAGACGTCCAGGGTTCCGTCCGGTGGCTCGATGCCCAAGACCCGCAACAGGACTCGGGAGGTGCGGTCCGGGTCGACGGTGGCGTCCTCGAGCAGCTGATGCACCGCGACGTCGAGGATGCGCGCGGTGTCGTCTGCGCGTTCGACGTAACGGCCGATCCAGTACAGGGATTCCGCGTTGCGGGCCAGCATCAGCGCGTCACCACCCTCGCCGCTGCTGTTGGGTTTGCCCGTCCAGGGACTGGCGTTGTTCCTGCCCTGATAGTCGATCTGATTGCTGCGGTGCGCATTCCGGTAGTCGACCGCCTGGCGACTGCCGCTGTAGCCCACCCTGCGACTGCCGCTGTTCCTGCTGTTGTTGCTGCTGTTGCTGATTCGCTTGCGAGGCGGTCAGATCCCGCCCCACCTCTCGCGAATCCGACTGCGGCGGTTCACCGACCAACTCCGCCCCGGCCAGCTCCCGATCCGCCAGCGAATCCCGCCCCGACAGCACCCAGGTGTCCTTACTCCCGCCGCCCTGACTGGAATTGACCACGAGCGACCCCTCCGGCAGCGCGACCCGGCTCAGCCCACCAGGCAACACCCAGACCTCGTCGCCATCGTTCACCGCGAACGGCCGCAGATCGACATGCCGTGGCACCAACTCGTTTCCGACCTTCGTCGGCACCGTCGACAGCTGCACCACCGGCTGCGCGACCCACCCGCGCGGATCCGCCTTGATCCGCCGGCGCGATGCCTCCAATTCCCGTGGCGATGCATCCGGCCCGATCACGATGCCATACCCACCGGACCCCTCCACCGGCTTCACCACCAGCTCGCCGATCCGATCCAGCACCTCTTCGCGCTCGTCATCAAGCCAGCAGCGGTAGGTATCGACGTTGGGCAGCACCGGTTTCTCGTTGAGGTAGTACTCGATGATCGTCGGCACATACGCGTAGATGAGTTTGTCGTCCCCGACTCCGTTGCCGACCGCGCTGGAGATAACGACGTTCCCCGCCCGCGCCGCATTGAGCAGGCCCGCGACACCGAGCACCGAATCCGGCCGGAAATGCATGGGATCGAGGAATGTGTCGTCGATCCGGCGGTAGATCACGTCGACTTGCCGCTCGCCCGCGGTGGTCCGCATGTAGACAACGTTGTCGCGGCAGAACAGATCCCGCCCCTCGACCAGCTCCACCCCCATCTGCCTGGCCAGCAGCGAATGCTCGAAGTATGCCGCGTTGTACACACCGGGCGTCAGCACGACCACTGTCGGATCGGCTTCGTTCGGCGCGGCCGACGCACGCAGCGCGGCGAGCAGGTGGCTCGGGTAGTCCCCGACCGCCCGCACCCGGTGCGAGGAGAACAGATCCGGGAAGACCCGCGCCATCGTGCGCCGGTTCTCCATCACATACGACACCCCGGACGGCGACCGCAGATTGTCCTCGAGCACCCGGAAGTCACCGCGCTCGTCCCGGATGAGATCGATCCCCGCCACATGAATCCGCACCCCGTTCGGCGGCACCAGCCCAGCGGCCTCGCGATGGAAGTGCTGACACGAGGTGACCAGGCGTTTCGGTATCACCTCGTCGCGCAGGATGTTCTGCTCGCCGTACACATCGGCGAGAAACAGCTCCAGCGCCACCACCCGCTGCTTGATCCCGCGCTCCAGCTTCGCCCACTCCGCGGCCGCGATCACCCGCGGCACCAGATCCAACGGGAACGGCCGTTCCTGACCGGACAGCGAAAAGGTGATGCCCTGATCGATGAACGCGCGGTCCAGCGCGGCCGCGCGGGCCGCGAGGTCGGACACGTCGATCGGCGCGAGCGCGGCGAACAGTCCCTTGTACGGCTGCCGCACCCGGCCCGCGCCGTCGAACATCTCGTCGAACGCGTTCGCATAGCGACCGGGGCGATAACCCTCGAATAACCCGGGCGGTGCGACCTTGCCGTTGCCGGCCGCCCGCCCGTTCGTACCGACCGGTCCGGACGCGGCGGATCGCGCCGAACGTAGCGGGGAGGCGGGAGTCATGCAAAAATCGTGCTACACGCAGCAGCAATGCTGTGTGTGACACAGGTAAATTTCTCGCATCACTAGTCCGCTACTGGCGATATGCCCGGTTGATCCACCGACCGGTCGGTGCGTTTCGCCGAGGCGGTCCGGTGCTGATTTCGTGCGCCGAGCGGCGGCTGGTATCCTCGACCTTCGGCGTTGCGTTACCCGTTTATCCAGGGTGCGACGCACGCGTAAGAACTTTTCCAGCACAAACCACTCAGCGACAGGAACACGAGGAAACAGGCGTGGCCAACATCAAGTCCCAGTTGAAGCGGATCCGTACCAACGAGGAAGCGCGCAAGCGTAACCAGTCGGTCAAGTCCTCGCTGCGCACCGCGATCCGCAGCTTCCGGGAAGCCGCCGCGGCCGGCGACAAAGAGAAGGCCGCCGCGCAGCTCCAGACCGCGAGCCGCAAGCTCGACAAGGCTGCCTCGAAGGGCGTCATCCACGCCAACCAGGCGGCCAACAAGAAGTCAGCCCTCGCGCTGGCTCTGAACAAGATCTGATTTCCCCGGTACCGATCCGGTACCACAGGCATTGACGCAGCCGCCGTGGCCTCGACGACCACGGCGGCTTTTGTCGTGCTCATCCCCCGGTCAGCGCACTGTTCACGCTAGGGATTCCGGATCGGCCCACAGCCTGTCGGTGGTTCCAGCTACCATTCGGCGCATGGTTACCGTTTACGCCAATCAGACCGTGGTCCGTGGCGAGGATCTGCCCGATGTGATCCGGGCCGCCGAGGTCCTCGGCCTCGGGGTGAAGATCGAGAACGTGATGGTTCCCATCGACGATGAGGGCAATTACTCGTTGGAATGGGTGGTCACGCGGGACGACGAAGTGCCTGTGTACGACGACTGGGAGGGCCGCTATGAGGAGTCCGAGGAAGACGAAGAGGAGCTAGTACTCAGCTCTGTGGAGTGAGTCCTGGCGATGTCCGATCGACCAACGGCGCCGGATCGGCCGCAAGCCGGTCCAGCGCCGTCTGAGAATCCGCATCGGCCGCGCGATAGATGATGACGCGCTGGTCAGGATCCTGTAGCGGCATCAGCACCTCGTAATTGACCACCACCTGCCCGACAATCGGGTGACGCAGGGGCTTGACCCCGCGTCCGTTCACCTTCACGTCGTGCTGGGCCCAGCCCTGCGCGAACTCCGCGCTGTGGGTGAACTCGGCGATCAGATCGCCGAGCACCTGGTCCTCGGGATGGGCCGCCCAGGCCGCCCGCAGATCGGCGATGCCCTCGCGGATGATCCGCTCCCGCTCCACGTAGAACTCACGCATGCTCGGCTCCATCAGGCACAGCCACATGGTGTTGCGATGCCGCGGCGGCAGCGTGTCGAAGTCGATGATCAGCCGCGCCATCTCCCGATTCCAGGCCAGGATGTCGTAGCGATGGTTGACCAGCATCGCCGGTAGCGGCGAAAGATCGTGCACCAGCATGGCCAGCGCGGGTGCGGCCACCGTGCTCGGCTTGCCGCCGTTCGGCTGCCGCTGCTGGGCCAGATCGAACAGGTAGGCGCGCTCGTCGGTATCCAGCCGCAGCGCCTTCGACAGGGCCTCCAGCACGTCCGCGGACGGACGCAGTCCGCGTCCTTGCTCCAGCCGGACGATGTAGTCGGTACTGACCCCCGCCAGCTCCGCCACCTCCTCGCGCCGCAGTCCCGGCGTGCGCCGCGCCTGCCTGCGCGCGGGCAGCCCGAGATCACCCGGCATCAGGCGTTCGCGCCGGTCACGCAGGAACGCCGCCAATTCATGGGTCGGATTCGCGGCGCTCACCGGCCCGCCATTGCTGCCGGGTCGTGCCCCAGCGCCGCCTGTCGCGTTCACCGTTCCAGTCATCGCCTTCGATATTACGGCTGCATAGGACTGGCTTTCCCAGGAAGAAGCTTCCCTTACCCATCTCCTTGCGCCGTTCCAGACTGGGTTTCATCAACAAAGACGCACCAACGACAAAGGAGCTGGACATGTCCGGAGCCCTCACCCTCGATACCTACCGGCTGCTCGGCCGCTCGGGTCTTCGGGTGTCTCCGCTGTCTCTCGGCACGATGACCTTCGGCGCCGACTGGGGTTGGGGTGCCGATAAAGACGAGGCGCGCAAGATCTTCGACACCTACCTCGATCGCGGTGGAAACTTCATCGACACCGCGAGCCAGTACACCAACGGCACCTCCGAGCAACTGCTCGGCGAATTCACTGCGGACAATCGCGAAAGTCTGGTGCTGGCAACGAAATACACGATGCTGCGGCGCCCCGGCGACCCCAATTCCGGTGGCAACAACCGCAAAAGCATGTTCGCCTCGGTCGAGGCGAGCCTGCGCAAGCTCAACACCGACTACATCGATCTGCTCTACCTGCACGCCTGGGATTTCATGACCCCCGTCGACGAAATCCTGCGCGGCATGGACGATCTCGTGCGTTCCGGCAAGGTGCTCTACGTCGGCATCTCCGATGCGCCGGCCTGGCAGGTCTCGCGCATGCAGACCATCGCCGACCTGCGCGGCTGGTCGCCGCTGATCGCCCTGCAGATCGAATACAGCCTGGCCGAGCGGACCGTCGAACGTGACCTCATTCCGATGGCCCGCGAGCTCGGCCTCGGCGTGATCCCATGGTCGCCGCTGGCCGGCGGCGTGCTCACCGGCAAGTACACCCGCGCCGATCTGGTCCACGAGGCCGTGGGTTCGCCCGAGGGCACCCGCAAAGATGTAGTCGCCGCCCAGGGTTCGCTCACCGAGCGCGCGCTGGACATCGCCGACGTGGTCAAGGAGGTCGCCGGCGAGCTCGGCAAGACGCCCGCGCAGGTCGCGCTCGCCTGGACGCTGCGCAATCCCGGGGTCACCTCGCCCATCATCGGCGCCCGCACCACAGCCCAGTTGGAGGACAACCTCGGTGCCCTCGACATCGAATTCGATGCCGCACAACTGAATCGGCTGGAGCAGACCAGTGCGATCGAACTCGGTTTCCCGCACGACATGCTGGCCCGGCCGATGACTCGCAATGTCATCTCCGGTGATCTGAAGGTCGTCGGGCGCTCCTGAGTGACGTGGTCGACGCGGCGGCGCGAGTGATGCTCGCGCCGCCGCGGCGTGCTGTGCGGTGAATTTCGGCGGCGCGCATCGTCAGTATCGGTGACGACATCGAACCGGAGGACACAGTGGACCGAGATCAGATCCTGAGCTGGGTGCGGGCGGAACGGCTCAGCCTCGCCGACTTCTTCGCCGAGCTGGACGAGGACGAGTGGGGCGTGCGATCGCTGTGTCCCGACTGGACCGTGCACGAGGTGCTCGCGCATGTCACGTTGTCCAGCACGGACACCCTGTGGGGAACGTTCGTCGGGATCGTCCGGGCGCGGGGTGATTGGAACCGGATGAACACTGTGCAGGCCCGTGACCACGCCGCTCGGTTCACCTCTCGGGAGCTGATCGAGCAGTTGCGGGAATCGGCGGGGTCGGCTCGTCGTTCGCCGGGCGCGAGTCCGCTGGATCCGTTGGTGGACATGCTGATTCACGGACAGGATGTCGCGCGGCCGCTCGGCCGGGTGCGTGCGGTTCCTGCCGAGCAAGGGTGCGCGGCGCTCGACCATGTGCTGCGCAGTCCGTTCTACGGTGCGCGCAAACGGTTGCGCGGGATTCGGCTGACTGCCTCGGATACGGAGTGGACCGGCGGCAATGGACCCACGGAGGTCAGCGGGCCACTGAGTGACCTACTGCTCGTCGCGACCGGACGTACCGCCGGCCTCGCCGCACTGACCGGACCGGGAGTGGAGCGACTCACGACCACACTGTGAGGTGCGCTGCCGACGAAAATGGCTCGACACCCGCGCTAGCGTTTTCGCTATGGATCTTGTGGCACAGGCCTACAGCAGCCCGGATGCGCAGAAGCTGATCGCCGAGCTGCAGCAGGAGTACGTGGTCCGCTACGGCGGCCCCGACGCCACCCCCACCGATCCCGCCGAATTCGAACCGCCGCTCGGCGCCTTCCTCGTCGGCTACCTCGACGGAACCCCCGTCGCCTGCGCCGGCTGGCGCTCCCACAACAGCGACGAACCCGGATTCCGCGACGGCGACGCCGAACTCAAACGCATGTACGTCTCCGCAGAAGTCCGTGGCCGCGGCCTCGCCCGGCAACTACTGGCCGCCATCGAACACAACGCCGCCACCGCCGGCCGCCGCCGAATAGTCCTGGAAACCGCCGACAAACAGCCAGAGGCCCTCAACCTCTACACCTCCGCCGGCTACCAACCGATCCCCGGCTTCGGCATCTACCTCGGCGAACCCGAAAGCCACTACTTCGCCCGGGAACTGCCGTAGGGCGTCGCGACCTGGTCGCATAGTGCCGGGCCGCGCTTCGAGCGGGCCGCGGGGCGAATCCAGTAACGTCGCGAATGGAAGCCGAAAACGCTGAGCTTGCGGCAGAGTTGAAGGCGGAGTTCGACGATAGTCACGGCGAGCAGGGAGGCGGTGTCGCGATGATGCCCGATTCGGAGTTGGATCCGGCTGCGGTCGAGGTCGGTAGTTTCTTCCCGCAGTCGCCAGAGGCTGTGTGGCGGGCGCTGACGGACCCGGATCTGCTCGAGCGATGGTTGTTGCGGCCGACCGGGTTCGTTGCCTCAGTCGGAACTCACTTCGTCTTCACGGTGCCGCCACAGCTGCCGTCCGCAGCCAGACGGCGCGCTACGCCGCTCGGAGAGATCGCATGCGAAGTCCTGACGGCTCGGCCAGGTGAGCAGTTGACCTACACCTCGGTCGACCTGCGTGCCGACCGACCTGCCCGATGGGTTGTCGATTGGTCGATCCGGCCGGATGGCCGTGGCACGCGACTTTTGGTGACCCAAACCGGCTTCGATATCAGCGACCGTCGACAGAAGATGGCCCGCAATGCCTTGGAGCGGGGTTGGAAGACCGGCTTGTCGCGACTGCGTGAGGTGCTTGACCACATCGAAACGTGATGTTCAGCTATCGCCACCAAAGATCCTTGCAGTCAACAGCTTTCGCTCAATCAGCGGTCTTCGTGCACCTCCGCGAGTTGGATGCGATCAGTTGACGCAAGGGATGGTGTCGCCGGTGATGGTGGCGTCCACGGGTTTTCCGACATCCGGTGTCGGCGTTGCGGATCCGGTGATCGGGTCGGCGGGCGACAGGGTTCGGGGGCGGGGCGGGTTGTACAGCGCGACAGCGGGATCCGGGTCGCCGAAGGCGGCGCGGACCTCGCGGCGGATGGCCGCCGGGTCGATGATGTTGACGTCCTGGCCGTTGATGTTGTCGTAGCGGAGCACCGGAAGCGTGCGGAATTCGACGGCCGGGCTTTCGGACGAGCCGAGGGTGCGCAGGAAGTCGGTGATGTTCCAGCCGTCCGACAGCACGATATTGCGGTGCGCGACGTCCATCAGCGCGGACAGCTTGCTGACGTCGGTGAACGTGCCCGCCTTGCGCAGATCCAGCGCCACCGAGGTGAGGAAGGCCTGCTGACGGCGGGTTCGGTCGAGGTCGCCGTTCTCCAAACCGTGGCGCTGCCGGACGAACGCCAGCGACTGAGCGGGATCGAGCCGCTGCCTGCCCGCCGGGAAATCGGCGCCGGAGTAGTAGCTGTCGTTCACCGGTTTGTTGAGGCAGACCTCGACGCCGCCGAGCGCCTTGGCCAGGTCGTAGAAACCGGCCAGGGTGACCTCGCCGAATCGATCGATCGGTACGCCGGTCAGATCACGCACTGCCTGCACGATCGACGCCCGCCCGGCCTCGCGCCCCGCGCGCTCCAGCGCCTTGCTATCGGTCGTACCTTGGTTGATCAGCTGATCCTGAACCGCTGCCTTCTTCAGGCCGTACGCTTCCTTGATCTTCACATCGGTGTAGCCGGGAATGCCGGACACCTTGACGTAGTCGTCGCGCGGAATCGATACCGCGACAATCTTTTTCATATCCGCCGGGATGTGCACCAGGATCAGCGTGTTGGCGTTGTACCCGCCCTCTTCGCCGTCCCCCGCATGCAACTGATCGAGAATCTCCTTCGGCAGGTCATTCCCGTCCTGATCCTTCCGGGTATCCAACCCGATCAGCAGAATATTCACATCACCAGCCAACGACCGCGGTGCATCCACACCCAACGCCGCCGACCTGGTGAACCCCTTGTCGAACCGCCCCTCGGTCGCCCACCCGACCGCAGTCCCCGCCAACACCGCCACCGACACCCCACCGGCAACGACCTTCAGCACCGTTCGCCCCACCCGCCGCTCCGGCCGCCGATGCACACCACCGCTCCGCCGCCGACCGCGCCAAGCACGGACCCGCCGGGAATCCTCGACCGGAAAGTCCGGCGCAGTCAGCTCGTCCATAATCAAATCCAGTTTGACACGGTTTGATTAGCCATCAATTAGCCGAATTCGTCACAAACGCACTGGCCGAGCCTTCGCGGCCAAACATCAACCCCTCGGTCCGCCATTCCGAACGCCCATCGAGACCGGACAAACCTCGCCCTACGTCGCGATCTACCTCAGCACTCGACCCAACATCGAAATCGTCTTTGCCAGCAGGTTTCCTCGATCATCAGCCATTGAGTTTTCCCTCACATGTGTCCCACCACACATCCGAAGGCCCCTACTGGCCGCCTAAGACAAATCAATGAGCCATACCTAGAAACCGATCTCACCCGAGCGAGCAGAACAACAGAGCGAACAGCGAGCAACCGCCCTAACGGTCACCAGATCAAGGACAAGCCACACTCAACGGGACAGGACAGCGGGCTATTCGCACAATGCCACCACCAGGTCCCGTTGAGCATTGTTGTCGCCAATCGAACACACCACCCGCTGACGCCAGCCAATTCCACTGCGAAACAGCAACTTTCGACTACAGCTGCTGCACCGCCCCTGAATGATCGTCCGCATGGACAGCTGACTCGTCGGCCTGTGCGAATCCGTCTCATTGAAAGCGGCGGATCGACTTGTAAGCCACAAGCCCGATCCTCCTCTCTCGGAAAGGGTTCGGTTCCTGCGCATTCCTGCTCGCGCTGTGCCAAGAGCCCGGCCAGGACGAGTACCGACCGTCAGTTCCGGCTCACATCGCACCACAAGTGTTCGTCCGAAGCTGTTGCGGGGGCGAGGCGGCATTGCTGACCAATCGGCGCGGGCTTCAGGTCCAGGCCAGCAGGTCGCCGGTGCGCGCGTCCACGTTCGCGCGGGCCAACGTTCTCCAAGCGGTGCGGATGACTCCTGGGTGTGGACTTCGGCGCGTGGCTGGCTCGAGGCGCTCCCCGGCGCGACCGCGGCTGTCGGCGCATGGCTGATGCTGGCGAGCCGTAATCACCTGGTCGGTGGCTGGCTGGCCGCGGCGGCCGGCCTGTGGTTCATCATCGGGCCGTTCCTCGCGGACGCGCTGAGCATCGGCTCGCACGGCGATCCGGTCGCGACTTCCGACCTGAAACGCGCTGTCCTGCAATTGACCTTCTTCTACGGCCGCGGCGTTCCTAGCCGGGGAAGATGTTGTCGGCGTGGACAGTTCCGCTAGGCCAGTCGGACTTGTCGGCCTCTGAATGCCGTCGCGTCCCAAGCGGCTGGTCAACTCGTAGGCGACGGTCCGACGGATGCCGGGCGGCCGTCAGCCTGCGGAGTGTAGGTCCAGGATCTGGGTGAGAGCGTGCTCGAGGGCGTAGTTTGCGTCGGCGGCACCGCCTTTGACGTCGGCGTTGAGGGTCGCGACGACTTGGAGGGCAGAGCCGATCGTGGTGGGGGTCCAGCTGCGGGCCTGGGCTTGGGCCTTTTTGACCTTCCAGGGCGGCATGCCGAGTTGTTGGGCGAGCTTGAACGGATCGCCACGGCCTGCGGAACCGACGCGGGCGATGGTGTGCACGGAGTCGGCGAGGGCGTCGGCGAGCAGCACGTGCGGGACGCCGCGATCGTTCGCCCAGCGCAGGGCTTCCATCGCGCCCGGGCGGTCGCCGGCGACGGCGAGCTCGGCCACGTCGAAACCGGTGACCTCGGCTTTGCCCGAGTAGTAGCGGTGGACGGCGGCGACGTCGATCTTGCCGCCGGTGTCGGAGGCCAGCTGCGAGCAGGCCGCGGCCAGCTCGCGCAGGTCGGACCCGACGGACTCCAGCATCGCCTGCACGACGTCGCCCGCGACGCGCACTCCGGCGTTGCGGAACTCGCCGCGCACGAATTCCACTCGCTCGGCCGACTTGGTGATCTTGGCGCAGTCGTGCACCACCGCACCGGCCTTCTGCAACGCAGGCACCAGCGCCTTGGCCCGCCCGCCGCCCGAGTGCAGCACCACAAGCACCACGCCCTCAGGCGGATCTACCGCCGCAGCGGTGATCACCGCGACCGCGTCCTTACCCGCCTCGGCCGCCGACTCCAGGATGATCACCCGGTCCTCGGCGAACAGCGACGGACTCAGCAGCTCCGCCAGTTCCGCGGTACTCGCATCGCCTGCCCGCATACGATCGATCGGCACCGCGTCGGCATCCGGCGCGAGCGCCCGCACCTGCGCGGTGACCTCGCCCACCGCACGCTCGACCAGCAGTTCCTCGTCCCCCAGCACCAAGTGCAGCGCGGGCCGCTCGCTCATGACGCCACCTCGCCGACGCTCGCCTCCGCCATCGGCGAAGGCACGCCGTGTCGTTGGTCCACTCGCTGACGCTCGCTGAGCTCGGTCACGGCAGCGATCCTACGGTCCCCCACCGACAGACCCGCACCGCAGGTTCCGCGTGTTCACCGAGCACCCCGCAGCACCCGGCAACCCGCGTCGACGACACGCCAGGTCAGCTCCTGATCGAGTCGGTCGACGCGCTCTCCCACATGCGTTCGCGGCAGCCACAGCGTATGCCCTCATCTCGAGGTCACCACGCGTAGCGATTGCCCATCTCCCAGGACGAGCACGTCGCCGCGCTGGTCGGTGCGGGCCACAGTCGTGCCGAGAGCGGATAGCTCGGTGAGAATCGCGGCATTCGGGTGACCGAAGGTGTTGTCGGCGCCGACACTGATCACGGTCAGTCGTGGGTGTACGGCGGCGAGGAATTCGTTTGTGGTGGTTCGGGATCCGTGGTGTGGGAGCTTCAGGACGTCTGCGTGTAGTGGGACGCCGGTCTCGAGCAATGTGCGTTGCGCGGGAGACTCGATGTCTCCGGTCAGGAGGATCCGTCCGGCGGATGTGGTCGCCGCGAGGACGATCGAACGATCGTTGGCCTCATCGGCCTCGGCACCAGGAGTGGGCCGCAACCCACCCAATTCTGGCGCGAGCACCTCCAATTCGACTGTGCCGAAGCGGAATACCTGCCCGGCCGATAGTTCCAACAGCGGGATATCAGCTTCCTGCGTAACCTCCACGACCCGCGCCAGTCCTTCAACTCGCGCACCACGCCGGACATTCGCACCATGCGAATCGCTCGATGAAGGTCGATCGGGTAGCCCCGCGCATTGCTCGCCGCTCGGCCGGCATGAATCGCCGACCGGCCGACATTGCCCGGCCATATCCTCAACCGCTGAATCTGATCGGCTACTCGCTGTGCCACTCTGATGCTGCGACGAATCACCTTGCACCTGCGGCAAACTCGCTCCGTGCACCAGTCCGCAGCCACCGTTTGATCCGGTTTCGAGCTCACGACCTCCGGCCGATTCCGAAACTGATTGCGTAGCCACACCTTGGGCGACCGAAGTACTACCCACGCGCGGCGCCAACCCCTCCAGTTCATGCAGTCCGACTGCTACCGCAGCCACCGCCCGACCGTCCAACGCACCGCTGATGCCACCGATGTGATCGGCATGCGGATGCGTCAATACCAGTAGGGCAATACGAGTTACGTGCAAGCGGTCCAAGCAATTCCGCATCGGTCGCGCTTCCGGCCCGACATCGATCACGACCGCAGTACCCGCCCCGACCGACAAGGCAAGGCCGTCACCTTGTCCCACGTCGCAGGCTGCCAGCACCCACCCCTCAGGTGGCCAGCCGGGATGCCAGATCCGCACCGGGATCACCACCGCCGCCACACCGAATGCCACAGTCAGAACCACTCTGCGTACTACAGCGAAGCGCAACGCGAGAATGCCCACAGCGACAACTACGCAAGCGATCAGCCCGCCGAGCAGTCCGCCAGGTACCTCGACCGACGAACCCGGCACATCTGCCACGTGCTCGGCGACGAACAGCAACCACCACATCGGCGGTGCCGCGCAACGCACTACAAGCACAGCCAGCGGCAGCCAGACGCAGGACAGCACCGCGCCGATAGCACCGATCACCGTTATCGGCGCAATAACCGGCTCCACCAGTACATTCGCGACAATCGCGACCAGACTGACCTTTCCATCCAAGGCAACCATGAGCGGCGTGGTGACAACGAAGGCACCTGCCGCCACCGCAAAGATCTCGGCGGGTACCCGCCGCCAACCCCGCGCCCGCAACCAGTCCGCCCAACTCGGTGCCAGCAGGATCAATCCGGCGGTCGCGCACACCGACAAGGCAAAGCCGGCAGAAACCGCGAGTGCCGGCCACACAGCGAGCAAGCCGATGATCGCCGCGCACAGTGCGGGTAGCGCCTGCTTCCGACGCCCAGTCACCAAGGCCAGCAATGTGATCGCGCCCATCGCCCCGGCTCGCAACACACTCGGATCAGGCCGTGCGATGATCACGAACATCACCAGCGCCGCCCCGGCGACCAACGCCCCGGCCCGCGGACCGAGGGTCAGTACCCGTACCGCCAAGAGCACCGCCGACAACAGAATGGTGAAGTTTGCGCCGCTGACCACGCAAAGATGTTCCAGGCCAGCGATTTCGAACTCTTCACGAAGTTCATCGGGCAACGCAGATGTATCTCCGTCGACCAACGCGGGCAACAACCCGGCCGGTTCGGGAGGCAACGCGCGGGATGCCGCAGTCGCGAAATCCGTTCGCACGGAACGAGCTACCCGCTGCCACCAAGGCAACTCGCCAACGGTTTGCGGCGATCCCTGCGCCAGCAACATCGCCACGGTCAAATCCCGACGCGCCGGTAAATCCACCCGCGCCTGGAACTCGACCGCCTGCCCCGGCACCAGCTCAGCCCACGCATCACCGGACGCCAGAATCACCACCGCCCCACCGGCCCGCACCGTCGTCTCCCCGAACCGGTACCCGGCCAAACTGCCCCGCACCACCCACCGGCTACCCCCGAAAGACTTGCCGCGCAACGCCTTCGGATCACCACCAGGCGTAACCACCACCCGCACCGACAACCCCGCCGCAGTCCGCAATGGATGCGTAGCCACCCGATGCTCCCGCCACGCCGCAGCCACCGCAAACCCCGCCGCCATCAGCACCGAAGCCAGCGCCACCACCGCGACAACCCGCCGCCGCTCGCCCCGATGCGCCATCCCCCACAACAACAAGACCCACAACCCGATCGCCACCACAACCAACGCCACCGCAAGCAACACCCCCGCCACCCACCCCGCCGTCACCGCGACAATCGTTGCTCCCCAACAACAAGCCGCCGCAGGCAACAACCGAGCATCAAGCACCTCCGGCTCTTCATCAACTCCGGGATCTCCCTCCCCGCCCCGCCTCGACTCCCGTCGCCATCCCGCTGATCTCTGCCCCGCAGCACCTGCGACGCCGCCATCATCCCAACCAGCACCGCGTCGACTCGTGCTCATACCTTCACCAGTTCGCGCAGACGGGCGAGGCGGGCAGGCCCGATGCCGTCTACTTGGCCGAGTTGGGTTACGTCGGTGAAGCGGACGTGAGTGGTACGCCAGGCGACGATCGCCTTGGCCATTACGGGGCCGATGCCGGGGAGTGCTTCCAGCTCGGATTCGGATGCGGTGTTGAGGTCGACGCGGCCGGAAGGGGTTGCCGGGTGGGCGGATCCGGATGGCGAGGCGGAGGTGCGGCCGCCTGCGTTGATGGTCGTGCTGCCGAGTTTTGGCGGGCCTGGGTTCGGACCGGGTGGGCCGACGAGGACTTGGTCGCCATCGATCAGCCGCTGGGCCAGGTTGAGGCCGGCGAGGTCGGCACCGTCCTGCGCGCCGCCTGCCGCGGTCAGGGCATCGGCGACGCGTGATCCGGCAGGCAGGCGTACCAATCCCGTGCGGTGCACCAAACCTACGACGCTGACGACCAATTCAGCGCCGGCCGCCATATTCGGTTCGACTGGAACCGGTGCGGCCACAGGCGATGCGGCCGCGCTCGGTGGCTCCGCACCCGACATTCGCGCCACGACAGGAGCCGTGGTTGTACGCATGGCGGGCAGCGGCGGAACCGGACGGGCGACGGGCCGCTCATGAAATATGACGACGGCGGCAACCACCATCGCCACCACACCGATCGCCAGCAATGTGCACAGGCCCCGCCGTTCCGGATCGAGTCGAGTGCCCCGAAATCGCTCCGGCACAAGCCGATCCCACCATCCACGATCCGCGGCGGGTTCATCCAGCCATCCAGGCGAGCGCACCTGACCGAAATCGCGATCCTCGTCGTCGTCTTCAGGCTCAGCAGGCAGCTCTGCGAGATCCCACTTCCCCACGCGTGAAGAAGGACCGCTACCCGCACTGAGCTCCGTAAGGCCAAACCGCGACGCGCGCCGGGAAGACACCCTGCTTGCCGCTAAGCCCACCTCATTTGACCGCCGCTCCTCTGACGATTCGGCATCCTCCGATTCCATCCCCGCGGAAAACGCCAGACCTTCCGTGCTCGCTTCACCCCATTGCTGGTCCACATCGGGCACGCCGTCCACCAGCAACTCATCGCGTACCCGGACTGCCGAACTATCGGAGAACTCCGCACTGACATCCGGCTCATTCGAGCGCCGAGATGCGGCCGTCAAGGACCCACCCCGTACCTGAGACCCCGGCTTTCCGGACAGCATTGATTTCTCAGGCAACACCGCGGTCTTGCCGCCACCCAGTCCAACCGGCCGCCGGTCCGCACCCTGCACCAAGCCAACCGACGCCCCCGCGTGCGCCAACTGCTTCGACCGCGCACCGGTCTCTTTCCATTGGTCACGTGCCAATTCACCGAAGCCGCCCGCCGCAGGTGGCGCACTCAGATGTGCCCGGCGACCACCGAGGGCACGCGAGGCTTCGGCCGCACCCGCGATCCCCGTCCGGCTGGCACCGACACGGCTGGTCAGTGCGCCGAGCCGGCGCTGAATCCGCTCACGTTCGTCCTGTCGTGACATGAGGGCGACGCTAGCTCCGGACCGCGCCCAAAGATCTTGGGCGACCAGGCAATTCAGCCAGTTTGTGGACAACTTCGAGAGTGTGGACAACTCGCCGACGGCGCGCAGATCGATCGTCGGGCGTGGCGGACGGCGAAGTGCAAAACTTGCCCGGTGATCCGATTCCGCTTCGGCTTGTCGCCGCTGGACCGAGTCGGACCGTGGGGAGATCAGTACCGGACTCTGCACTGGTTCGCGCTCACCGAGGGTTGGTACTACATCGATCTCGGCGACCATGAGCTACTGCGCTTTTCCGAGCGCACAACCGACCTGCTCCGGACCCAAGCCGGCCAGCAGGAGATGTCGTACGACTGCTACGTCGAGTATTACGTTGCCCGCCTGTGGGAGGACGTGCTCACGCTGCTACCCGGCGCACTGGAGCCGGTGCCCAGCGACCTGATCGACTTCGTCGGCTCCGAACCCACGGACTGGTCATGGGCGGACACACCCGAGGTCGACGCCGCGTCGACCTGGTACGGCGACCGCACCCTCGACACCGGATACCTGTGGTTCGGCCCGCACATACGCTGGTGGCGAACCGTCGACGGTGACTCCGATTCCGTCACTGTCGCTTGGCGTTACCCGACAGATCCGGAAAGCGAAATCGAGTTCACCGGTCCCCCGACCGGCCGGGTCAGCGTGCCGACCGACGAATTCCGCACGGCCGTAGTTGAATTCGACCATTATCTGATGTCCTCGATGAAAGAGCGCGTTCGCGAGTTCGAATCATCCGGTCCCCCAGCGGGTATCGAGATCGATCTCGACCTGTTGCAGCATGAGCAACAGGATCGAGCGCGCTGGCTGACGCAAGCGCAGGCGCGTCGACCCGACACCGACTGGGATGCCGTCCGCCTCGGCGCCCGAATTCTGCGTCAATCCGACTCCGCGACTTGCTGACCGACCAGTTCCTTGGCGAAACAGTTCGAAAGCGGCAGAACCTCATACGGCGGGAAGATCGGTATCCGGTGATACCCACTGCGTTCGTAGAACCGCACAGCCTCCGGTTGCAGATGACCGGTCTGCAAGATCAATCGCGGTAAACCTTGTTCGCGCGCAGCATCTTCCGCCGCAGCAAGCAACAGCGGCGCAACACCCGACCCTCGATAACCCGGCCGAACAAACATCCGCTTGAGCTCTAGCTCACCCGCATTCCACCGCACCGCCGCATGCCCCACCGGCTCCCCCGAATACACAACAAACGTCCGATGCACCGTATCCGGATCGACCGCATTCGGATTCACCCGCAACGTCTCCGCCAAATACGCATACCGCGGCCCAACCTCCGCCGCCATCTCCCCCCGCAAAACCTCCGCATCCGAATGCCCCCACTCAACCACCGCCACCCGCAACACCGACCGAACCGACTGCCCCGCAGAACCCGTCACCCCGCCACGCTAACCGCAACCCCCGCCCCACACTCCCCTTCCACTCACCCAGATTATTGACCGGCTCCCATGATTAGCCCACCCCTTCAACGCCCTTCTCCCACGACGTCACAGCCCATATCCCCGAGCAGATATCCACCGAACGGAACACCCCCAGCCACCACCTGCCAACCCCTCCACCAAGTCCCGCTCGCCGTCGGGACAACCGCCGAGCGGGACATGAGCGAGCCACCACTCGACCTTCGGCTCAACCAAGTCCCACTCGCCCTAACGATGGGCATCGAACGGGGCGTCACTCGGCAATCAGCTCAGCCAAGTCCCACTCGCCCTAACGATGGGCATCGAACGGGGCGTCACTCGGCAATCAGCTCAGCAAAGTCCCACTCGCCGTACGGATGAGTGCCGATAGGGACATGAAAGTGGCGCCGCGTGCGTCTCGTCTCCACATTGTCCCGACTGACTCAACCAGGCACCGCTGGCCACCGCCGCCGATAGATACCTCATGAATGACACCCGACACTCAGCGACAGCTAGATGTCGTCCCCTCCGCACGGCCCACTACCGCCGAGCGGGACACGAGTGCGCCACCACTCGACCTTCGGCTCAGCCAAGTCCCACTCGCCCTAACGATGGGCACCGAGCGGGACGCCACTCGACAATCAGGTCCGCCAAGTCCCGGTCGTGGTAGGAAGCGCAGAGCAAGACCTGGCCGCGGTGCCACTCGCCTCGCGTTCGCCATGTCCCGATCAACGCAGCCGGTACGATCGAGAACCCTTCCTGCCCTTCGCTAACTCGCCGAATGGTCCCATCGAGCTGACATCACCGGGCAATCACTGACACTCGACTCAACCAGGTCCCCTTGGCGGTAACGATGGGCATCGAACGGGACATGACGGTGCCAGCACTCGATATTCGGCTCAGCCGTGTCCCGGTCGCCGGGGGATGTGCACCAGACGGGACATGGGTGCGGTGCTACTGGTGTTTGGGCGCGGTCGAGTCCCGTTCAGCGACCAGGGCTAGTCGCAGCCGCCGGGGAGGACCAGGACGCCTACAGCTCCTAGGCCGAGGTGGACGCCTAGGGCGGGGCCGAATTCGGCGATGATCAGTTCGCGGATGCCGGGGATGAGGTCGCGGAGTTGGGTGGCTACGGTTTGGGCGGCTTCTTCGGCGCCGAGGTGTTGGACGGCTACGGCGGCGCCGTCTTCGCCGGCTGCGTCTACTGCTGCGGCGACGAGTTTGGCGAAGGCTTTGGAGCGGGTGCGGACTTTTTCGCGGAGTTCGAGGCGGCCCTCGACGATTTGCAGGAGGGGTTTGGTGACGAGGTCGCTGCCGAAAAAGGCTGCGGCGGAGCTTAATCGGCCGCCGCGGCGTAGTTGTTCGGTACGGTTCACCAGGATGAAGGTGCGGGCTCGGCTGGATGCGGCGACTGCGGTGTCGTAGACGACGTCCACTGATGCGCCGGAAGCCGCCCGGCGCGCGGCGGCCAAGACCGGGAAACCGGTGGCGAGGCCGGCGCCGAGTGAATCGACGAGGCGCACTCGGTCGGCGGCGTCCATGTCGCGGACGGCCTGCCTGCCCGCTTCCCAAGTACCGGAGAGCTGGCGCGAAATATGCACCGCGACAACACCATCACCGCCGCTGCGCTCCCACGCCGCTTCGTAGACGGCGCGCAGTTCGCCGGGTGACGACGCCGAGGTGGTCACGGTGTCGGAGGAGTAGTCGATGTCGACCGGATCGACGCCTTCGCGGATCGCACGGTCACCGATCAGGACATGCAGGGGTACGACGGCGATATCGAGCTCGGTGGCGAGTTCGGCAGGGAGGCTGGCGGACGAATCTGTCACGACCACGACGGCCACGGACTACCGAACCTCCTGCAGGGTCTTCACCATCGCATTGGCCACGGCCGTATGCCCGGCCCAGCCCCAGTGGATGCCGTCGGGGTTCGCGTCGCCGGAGAAGATGTTGTCGCGCACGGCTTCACCGAGGTCGACCAGCGGCACCGAGGTGCGCGCGGACCACGCACGCAGCGCCTTTACCGCACGCTCACGTCCGGAATGCACGCGCCCGTAGGCGTCACAGTTGTGCACGGACGGCAGCACCGCGACGAACGGCAGGTCAGGTCGCAAGTGCGCCAACGCTTCCCGCGACTGCTCCAGATAGTCCACGCTGACCTTCGGCGGAAGTGCCACGGGCCGACCGAGTTTCGACAGCTTGGGCTGCAACCAGGTGTAGGTGGCGCGGACCCCACGACGCACGACAGGCGGACGGATGTAGCGGATCAGCTCGCGCAGCGCGGTCGGCAGCGGCGAGGGCAGCGAATCCATACCGCCCACAGCGAATACAACAGCACCGGCACGCGGCACCGCCGCCCACACCCGCGGATCACCGATCAACGCCCAGTAGGCATCCCGGCAGGTCCAGCCGATCCGCCCGACCACCTCGACATCCCAATCCAGCTCGGCCCCAACAAGGTTCGGCCAAATCTGCGGATGATCCGCAGGCAACCCACCTTTGGGCCCGAAGTAGGACAGCGAATCCGCGATCACCAGCAGTACGGGGCGGACAGTCGACACATCAGCCGCAGCACCGGAATCGGCGGCAGTTTCACCCGCAAACACCTCGACGACCGCGGCAGATTCTTCCGAATCGGCCGTAGCCGACACAAACGCAGCCTCCCCTTCGGACCGCGCGGCGCCTCCGTCGGCAGCGGTCTCAGCGGCGCCGGAACCAGCCGCCGCAGTGGCGGATTCGCCCACAGCAGACGGAGAGCCAACGCCGACAGCGGATTCGACGGTTTCGGCCGACCCGGCAACCGGATCAGCCGAAACGATCACATCCGCAGCTCTGCGACCGACAACACCGTCGACGGAACCACCTGCGACACCACCTGATTCATCAGGAGGTGGGTCGACCGAGCTGGCGGGCGCGGAACCCTCGGGTTCGGCCGGCGCCTCTTCCTCCGTCGAACCCGACTCAGCAGCTTCAGGCTCCACCGCCGGGGGGACCGGGGGCGGGCCGAACAGCGCGTCCGGGACGGAACGTTCCGGTTTGGCCGAGGCCTTCCGGAACAGCTCGTCCGGCACCTGCCGAATCGGATCTTCAGAGGACATCCGGGGCCACCTTCGCCGATGCGTTCCACACGTCAAGGCGCCAGCCGGGCTGGTCGATGCTCGGACCGTGACTGCTGAGCTGCACCCAGCTGGTGTTGGCCAGTCCGCCGAGGACGGGCCAGTTCGCTGGAGGCAGGTCGAGCAGCGCGGCCGTGAGACCGGCGATCAGCCCGCCGTGCGCCACCAGGATGATAGTCCGGCCGGGCCAGTCCTGCCGCTCGACGAGCAGTTCCCGCACCACGGGCAGCGATCGCGCGCCGACCTCGAGTTTGCTCTCCCCGTTCGGCGGCCGGTAGGTGGCGTCGAGCCGCCAGGCCTGACGCGCGCCGGGGTAGTCGGCGTCGACCTCGAGATGGGTCAACCCCTCCCAGTCGCCGAGGTCGGTTTCGCGCAGGCGCGGATCGGGCACCACGTCGAGGGACGTGTGATCGGCCAGGGCGGAAGCGGTTTCGAAGGCGCGGCGCAGATCCGAGGAGATGATGGCGATCGCGTTACGCGAAACCAGTTCGCGCGCAGCCTCTTTCGCCTGACGGCGGCCGAGCTCGGTGAGATCGGTGTCGATCTGACCCTGCATCCGGTCGGCGGCATTCCATTCGGTCTGCCCGTGGCGCAACAGGATCAGGTTGCGCACGTGGGCGTACTTGCTCACGGTCGCGCCTTTCCGAGGACCGGCTCACCGATGAATCGCTCGTTCACTCGGTGTCGCTCTCCGCGTCGCCGTTCACCGCCGCGACCCGCGCGTCCGGCCCGCCGATGCCGTCGACCGGCACGACCGGGCAGTCCTTCCAGAGCCGCTCCAGCGCATAGAAGTTGCGCTCGTCGTTGTGCTGGACGTGCACCACGACGTCGACGTAGTCGAGCAGCGCCCAGCGCCCCTCCCGGGTGCCTTCGCGCCGGACCGGCTTGTGCCCGGCGTCGCGCAGCTTGTCCTCGATGTTGTCGACGATGGCGTTGACCTGGCGCTCGTTCGGCGCCGAGGCGATCACGAAGCAGTCGGTGATCACCAACTGCTCGGACACGTCGAGCACCACCACATCGAGCGCCAACTTCTCGTCGGCCGCCCGGGCCGCCACCTGAGCCATCTCGACTGCCTCTACAGAAGCACTCATGCCTGCACCTCGCTGACGCTCGGCTCCGGCATGACTGCTTGGGCAGCTCTATTTTCGGTTCCCTCGCTACGCTCGGTCACTGCCTGCCCCCCGCTACGCTCGCTCACTCAGCTACCTTCCGCTCCTGCGGGCACATAGAGGTGCCGCTTGGATATGTACTGCACCACGCCATCGGGGACGAGGTACCACACCGGCCGGTTCTCGGCGGCGCGGCGCCGGCATTCGCTCGACGAGATCGCCAGCGCCGGGATTTCGACCATGGTCACCGCATCGGCCGGAAGATCGCGCAGATGTTCCTCGAGATGATCGGTATTCAGCTCGTACCCCGGACGGCTCACCCCGACAAACCTCGCCAGTTCGAACAGTTCGGCCCAATCCTGCCATGTCAGGATGTTGGCCAGCGCATCCGCTCCGGTGATGAAGTACAGCTCGGCGTCCGGATGCCGGTCACGCATCTCCCGCAGCGTGTCGACGGTGTAGGTGACCTTTTCCCGGTCGATGTCCGCGCGACTGACCGAGAAGCTGGGGTTGGAGGCGGTCGCGATCACGGTCATGAGGTAGCGATCCTCCGCCGGACTGACCTGTTTATCGGCCTTCTGCCAGGGCTGACCGGTGGGGACGAAGATCACTTCATCGAGCGCGAACCGATTCGCGACCTCGCTGGCGGCGACCAGGTGACCGTGGTGGATGGGGTCGAAGGTGCCGCCCATCACGCCCAGTTTGCGGCCGCGCCGACCTGTCTCTTGCATGAGTGCTGAGCTTAATCGGTCGGCTTCACGCGGCCAGGAGCGGCAAGCCGGGATGCGGTCGGCGGGTTCGGGCCGCGGCCACGGGCGTGATCGACTGCGCGCACGCCCGTGGCCCGGCTACTCCCCCGCCAGCCCGTAACCGTCCTCCGCGTCCAGCATCTCGCCCAGTTCGCGGCGGGTCTGGGCGAGTTCCTCGGATACCTCGGCGGTCGGCGAGCCGCTCTCGATCAACTCGGTGATCAACGACTGCATCGCGCTGAGCCACGGGCGGCCGGGCGCGACGTCCGGGACCCACAGTTGGAGCCAGGCGGCCGACCGTACGCAGCGAGCACGAGACACCACGTTCCCGAGCGCGCCGAATAGTTCGGCGGCCCGCTGATACGCGGCCACCGCTGCCGCATCCTGATCGCAGTACTCGAGCGCGATCGCCGCCGACAAGGCGAGTTCGGCGTGCAGCCCACGGCGGTCGGGATCGTGCTCGATCAACTGCGCGGCCTGGGCGAACTGACGTGCGGCATCGTGGTATCGGTGCAGCGCGTTCAGCGAATCGCCGAATTGCGCACGGACCGTAGCCAATTCAGTGGGCGGATAGGGAATTCCATCCGCCGCCAACGCTTCTTCGAAGAGTGCGGCCGCCTCACCGTGCCGCCGACCGCGATGAAATGCGCGGGCGGCAATCACTGTGTGGTGCAACAGATCCGGCTCGGACACCCCCTCCCACCTGGCCGCGGCCCGCACCGCTGCGTCAGCCAGGTCGAGCTCGCGATCCGGTTGCCCGGAAATCGCGATGACCAGCTGCGAACTGAGCCGCGCCAGATGCTCCGCAGGCAAGATGCCCGCCCCGACCGTCAACGCTTCCCGCAACCGAGCCTCCGCCTGCTCCGGAGCATCCGCGAGCCGAGCAGCCCCCACCTCCGCCAGCCGCTGCACCTCCGCCAACCGTTCATCGTCGGAAACGACACCGTCGGGCCACTCCTCGGGGAACGAGGCCGCCGGTCGGGCAACACCGGTGGTGAGCACCGCACCGCCCGATGAACCGACACCTGTATGAGAAGCAAAACCGGTCACCGCAACTCCCCCACCTGTTTGAACACCACTGCCCAGCCGACCTGTGCTGCTAAAGGTTGCCGCACCACTCGGCGCCGTAGCACCACCCGAAGCGCTCCCACCAACAGAACCCGAACCACCCAGAACAGAACCGCCCGCAGCACCGCCGCCTGCTGGTGCAGCACCGCCCGTCGAGCGCGCAATACCCACAGGATCGGCATCGCCTGTCGTGCCAGGCGCATCCGCAGGAGCTACACCCCCGGCAAACCTTGTTCCGCCAGTCAGCGCGTCACCGCCTCCAGAGGGAGCATCAGTGGAAGCCGCACGCCTAGGAGACACCGAACCACTGGCAGACACCGCGCCCCCGAATTCAGCACCGCTCTCAGAGTTAGCGCCACTGGTTGGACCCGCGCCCGGAGAGATAGGTGCACTCACAGCATCGGCGCTGTCTTCCGAACCAGCACCACCGGTCGAGAACCCGTCGCCGATAAGCGCATCGGTATCGACTGAGACGCCACCCGCGAGAGCCACACCGCTCGCAGCGGAGGGTTCCCGGCCCGGCGAGATCGGACCGTCGGCAGATGCCGTGCCACCGGGTGTAGCGCTGCTTTCAGCATCAGCACCGCCAGTTGGAGACGCACCCGCCGCGTTGGCGCTGCCTTCGGAACCAGCTCCACTGGTCGAGAACCCGTTGCCGGCGAACGCGGCAGCATCGGTTGATACTCCACCCGCTGTGGCTGCATCAATGGCGGTCGATTCGTCACCACACGTGCTCGCGCCCCCTTTCGCCTCCGGCAGCCGACTGCGCAGACCGAGTGGAAGGCGTTCCAGCAGTGGTTGTCTCGCGAGGCGGGTGGCGACGAGGGTGCTTACTGCGGAGTTTCCGTTGCGGAGGTCGTATCGCGCGCACAGTCCGGCGATTTCCGTATCGAGTTCTGCCAGTAGGGAATCGACGGTTCCGCCTGTGACCTGCACGTAGCCGAGGCCGAGGGTCACGAGTCGGCGCAGCAGTACGCAAACACCGGTGAGGAACGCCAGGCGGGCGCCGGCGTCGGCACCTGGGTCGGTGAGCCAGCGCGCGTGTTCGGACAGGATCTCCAGTCCGCGGCCTTCGTTGCCGGTCAGGGCGCAGAACTCGATGTGCAACGCGACCGATGGGCGCAGGCTGTCGTTGTGCCGGACCAGCGGGTATCCGGTCAGATGCGCGCCGCGGGCGTCGGCGATGCGACCGGTGCGCATCAACGGGAGCAGCGCTTGGCCGAGCACGCGGTGCGGCTCTTCCGCGCAGGTGCGATCACCATCGATGACCGCCTGCCAATGCGCGAGCGCACCGACGTCGTCCCCCAAAGCCGCTCTGCCGGTCCCCCATTCGTTGCGTTCACACGCGTCGCAGTCCGACATCCCGTCACGCGGCGCTGCCTGCGCCGCTTCGTGCAGCCGCGCCCCCTCCTCGGCATCCCCCAGCTTCCGCGCCAACTCCCCACGCAGCGCGAGCACCGGCCGCAGGCTGTAACCCCGCTGCCGATAACGGTTTTCGAGCTCGTCGAACCAGCGGTAGACGGTCGGCACCGGTATCGCGGGATTGTCGATCAACCCCCAGGTCATCCACTTCAGGTACCAGTGCACCGAATGCGTCAGCGACCCGAGTTCGGCCGGGTGTTCGTCGTAGATCCGCAGCAGCCGGCCGTAGGCGACCGGTGCCAGGTCGCGTTCGCTCGCATAGGTGTACGACTCGGCGAGCTCCAGCAGCACCCGGCCTTCCAGATGCCGGTCGGACTCCGACTTCGCCGCGGCGGCAAGCATTTCCAGCCGCTCGACGCGTAGTCGGCCGTGCGGCAACGAATAGACCTGCGCCAGCGCCTCATTGATCTCGGCGGTGTCCACGTTCACTCCGTCTCTTCGCCGGTGCCCGCGGCACGCTGCGTTGCCCAGCTGAGGAATTCGCCGAAGGCGCGGTTGAGCAGCGCGGTGTCGGCGGCACGCAGCGGGCGGTGGGTCATCAGAAGGGCCTGCCCGTACAGCGATTCGACGGCCGTCTTGAGGAAGGCCGGGTCGCCGATGCGAGCGAGCCTGCGCACGACCGGGCTGTGGTAGTTCAGCACGAGCTGAGCGCGCGGGGCAGCGGCGTCCAGCGCGCCGAGGATCTCGCTCCACAGCTCGTTGGCCCCGAGTGCGGTTTCCGCCCTGGTGCGTTCGTTGCGCGCGCCGCGGCCGTCCAGATACAGCGCAGGCACCGACACCGGGTGGAACGCACGCACGATCACATCGCAGGACAACGGATCCAGCACCGCACGAGCAATAGACAGCACCGGCGTCAACGCCAGTTCCTCGGCCGGGTCGACCGGATCCAGTGCGGCCGTGATGGTGTCGGTATCGAGGTCGATCACCTCGACCCCGGGCATCAGCCGCGGCAGCGACGCGACCAGCTCCCGGTCGTAGGCGTACCCACCGTTGACGATCCCGATCCCCTGCGCCGCCGCGGTCGACGCCACCTGACGGAACTCCTCGACCGACGAGGTCACTCGAATGACCGGATGCTTACGCGCGAACTCGGTCAGCGACACCCGTCCATCGGTGGTCTCGAAACTCAAGTGCGGCAGCATGATCCGGAACAGCTCCGGCGAATGCGTGGACATCGCCTTGACCCCGAGGGAGTGCACGGCGAGGAACGCGGCCAGTCGCTGCGGCTGTTCGGCCGCGATCTCGGTGAGCCAGTCGCGGATTCGGTCGCCGAGCACCTCGCGGATGATGGCGAGCCGCTCGTCCTCGTAGAGCCCCTCGCGCGAGGCGGTCGGCCGCAACGAGTCCGTGTCGATCACGCAGCGCACGAAGAACGCCCAGTCCGGCAGCAGCCCGCGCACGGCGTCGCCGAGCAGCATGCCTTTCAGGTACACCCGGTGCGCGCTGCTCTCGGCCGGATTACCGGGCTGCGCAAGCACATACGCGACGCCGCTCACCCCGGCCAGTTCCGCGTCCAGATCGATGACGTCGAGCGGATCGAATCCCAGTGTGCGCTCGCCGAATTCGAGCAGCGCCTCGCGACGTTCCATGGCGGAGGGATAGTCGCGATGCCACACCGGCGGCCCGTCGGTGACCGGCACGATGAGACCGTCGGATTCGACCGTCACCGCGTACGGCAGCAATGACCCGTATTCACGGGCGAGTTCGATCACCCGGCGCGCCCCGAACCACGATTCCGCGCCGACCCGGGGCGTCAGCTGCACCGTGGTGCCGGGCTCGGGAAACTCCTCCGGCTCCAGCAGGCGCACCGAGTAGGTGCCGTCCGCGGCGGCCAGCCATTCGACCGGCGCGGCGGCCGGATCGTCGGCGGATCGGGTGACCACCCGGATCTGCTCGGCCACGGTGAAGCAGGCCAGCAGCCCGATACCGAACTGCCCGAGGAACTCTCGCCGCGCTCCCTCGATGTCGTCGCGCTTGGACGAGCGGCCGATGGTCGCCAGGAACCGGTGCACATCCGCCTCGGTCAGCCCCACCCCCGGGTCGCTGATCCGCAGACCGGTCTCATCGATGACGATCCGAATCGCCGTAGGCGCCAACCGGTCTCGCTGTGCCCGCGCGGTGACGGCGTCGACCGCGTTCTGCAACAACTCGCGCAGGTACACCCGAGGGCTGGAATACAGGTGGTGGGAGAGTAAGTCGACGATCCCCCGCAGATCCACCTGGAACGTATAGCTGTCCTCCACCGCCGCCACACCATTGGGCGTTCTCTCCACCATGGTGGGCAATCCTTGCGGCATCGCCCAATGGTTCGCTTAACGAACGCTGATGGTGCGGTTGTCAGGCGGTCGGCCGTTTCGATTTCGGCAGCTTGGCGACGATCGCGTCGTAGGACTGATCGACGAGTTCCCGCAGCTCATCGTCGGGAACCACACCACCGAGCTTGACCACGTTCCACCCGTATCGCCCGATATACGCCGAGGCCGACACGTCATCGGGGTATACCCGGGTCAGCTCGTCGGCCTCCTCCCGGGTGCGGCCGCACTTGAGTCCGACCGAGGTTTCGCCGAGAAACGCGAAGATCTTGTCGCCGACCTTCGCGACCACATCGCCTTCCCACGGCTCGTCCTCCCAGGCGCCGGGTTTCGCCAGGCAGTACTTCAGTAGTCGCGGGTAGTCCATGTCAGGTCCTCACACCGGCAGCAGCATCGAGACCACGGCCGTCAGCTGGCTGGCCGAACGGCATTCGTGCATCTCGATCACCTGCCGGTACTTGTCGGCGGCGGAATCGCCGGAACCCCAGTTGGTTTGCATCTCCGGATTGAGCCAGTGCGCGTGCTTGGCGGTGCGCACCAACCCGCGCAGCGTTTCCAGTTCGGGGTCACGGTAATTGGTGCGCGCGTCGCCGAGGATCAGCAGCGAGCTGCGCGCGGTGACGGCGTCGGGGAAGTCCCGGGCGAATCCGGCGAGCGCGTTGCCGTAGTCGGAGTGCCCGTCCATCCCGACGACCCTGGCCTCGGTGAAGATCCGGTTCATCGCCTTGTCCAGCTGCGTGCGGGGATCGAAGAACTGGGTCACCTCGTCGGTCTGGTCGACGAACGCGAAAATCCGTACCCGGGAGAACTGTTCGCGCAACGCGCTGACCAACAGCAGGGTGAAATTACTGAAACCGGCCACCGAGCCGGACACGTCGCACAGCAGCACCAGCTCCGGCCGGCCGGGCCGCGGCTTGCGGTTCACCAGATCGATCGGCACGCCACCGGTCGACATCGACTTGCGCAGCGTCTTGCGCAGATCGATCTCACCGCGGCGAGAATGCCTGCGCCGCACCGCAAGTCGCGAGGCCAGAATCC
The DNA here is from genome assembly GCF_008704205.1 of Nocardia colli. Classification (GTDB taxonomy): domain Bacteria; phylum Actinomycetota; class Actinomycetes; order Mycobacteriales; family Mycobacteriaceae; genus Nocardia; species Nocardia colli. The sequence goes on from NZ_VXLC01000006.1 coordinate 126,834, forward strand.
GCGCGAGTCGCTGGGTACTGCGGCGCATCTCGATCAGCTCGGATTCCGAGGCGCGCAGGAAGTCCACGTCCTCGGATTGGCGCGGCACACCGTAACTGGCGACCCGCTCGCGCCCGATCCGCTCGGCCACCCGCCGCCGTGTCTCCGCCTCCACGGAGGCCCGGAACGCGTCGATTCGCCCGCGCGCGGCCCGCCGGGCGATCTCGGTGTCGAACGCGCTGGCATCCGGACCGGCCGCCAGCCCGGCCAGGATCTTGGCCAGCAAGGTCTGCGGCTGAACATCTTTCAACGCTTGATAAGCCGAGAACGACGATCCACTCGCCGACTGATACTGCCCGAGCTGCTCGACCAACTGCGCGGCCAACGCATCCAGCCGCGCGTCGCCCGACTCCTGGGTCAACATCTCCGCCAGCATTTCCCGCAGCGCCGCGATGTCCACCTCACCCGTCGGCGTCCGCGGAATCTCGACCTCGTCGCGGGCGCCGCTGCGCTCCCCGATCGCGATCGGGAACCACAGGTCGAAGAGCCGGTCGAACGTCGCGCGATGGGTGGTCCGGCGCAGCAGCGAACAGGCCAGGCCCTCGCGCAACACGTCCCGATCGAGCAGATCGAGCACGGTCACCACCCGGCCCGCGTCCACGGTTTCCGAGGGCCCGACCGGAATTCCGCGCTCCCGCAGCGCTTCGACGAATCCGACGAGATGACCGGGCAGCCCGTGCGGCGCGGTCAGTTCCGCGTCCGGCGCGGGTTGCGATCGCGCGGCCATCGGTTCAGGCCAGCTTCAGCTCGGCCAGCGCACGCTGGTGATCGCTCTGATGCTTGAGCACCACGCCGAGCGTGGCCCGCACCGCCGAATCGTCCAGATCGTGCATGCCGAGCGCGAGCAGCGTGCGCCCCCAGTCGATCGATTCGGCCACCGACGGCAGCTTCTTCAGCTGCATGCCGCGCAACACGTGCACGATTCGCACCAGCTGGGCCGCGACCGCCGCGGACAGTTCCGGCACCCGGCTGGCCAGGATCCGCCGCTCCAGCTCCTCGTCCGGGAAGTCCAGGTGCAGGTAGAGGCAGCGGCGCTTCAGCGCCTCGGACAGCTCCCGGGTGGCGTTGGAGGTCAGCACCACGAAGGGCTTGCGGGTGGCGACGATGGTGCCGAGCTCGGGCACCGTCACCGCGAAATCGCTGAGCACCTCGAGCAGCAGGCCCTCGATCTCGACGTCGGCCTTGTCCGTCTCGTCGATCAGCAGCACCGTGGGATCGCTGCGCCGGATCGCGGTGAGCAGCGGGCGGGAGAGCAGGAATTCCTCGGTGAAGACGTCGGCTTTCGTTTCTTCCCAGTCACTCTTTGACGTGTCGCGGCCGCTGGATGCCTGGATGCGCAGGATCTGCTTGGCGTGGTTCCACTCGTAGAGCGCGCGGGCCTCGTCGACGCCCTCGTAGCACTGCAACCGGACCAGCTCGGCGCCGGAGGTCTGCGCGACCGCCCTGGCCAGCTCGGTCTTGCCGACACCGGCCGGACCCTCGATGAGCAGCGGCTTGCCGAGCCGGTCGGCCAGGAACACCGAGGTGGCGGTCGCCTTGTCGGCGAGATAGCCGGTGGTCGCCAGCTGATCGATCACATCGTCGACCGAGGTGAAGATCGGCTCCTGGGTCGTCTCGGAGGTGGGGGCCACGTGCAGTCCTTCCTTGGGAACGAGCGTCGCTCGCTCCCCTATACCTATACCGGCCGGATCTGGCCGTCGCCCCACACGATCCACTTGGTGGAGGTCAGCTCCGGTAGCGCCATGGGTCCGCGGGCGTGCAGCTTCTGCGTGGAAATGCCGATCTCGGCGCCGAAGCCGAATTGCTCACCGTCGGTGAACGCGGTTGAAGCATTCACCATGACGGCCGCGGCGTCGACTCGGCCGGTGAATTCGCGGGCCGCGGCCAGCTCACCGGTGACGATGGCCTCGGTGTGCCCGGTGCCCCAGGTGTTGATGTGCTCGATGGCCGCGTCCAGGCCGTCGACCACCTTGAGCGCGATATCGAGGGTGAGGTACTCCTCGCCCCAGTCCTTGCTGTTCGCGGGCACCAGGCCGGGCAGGTCGCCGTGCACGGTGACGCCGTGCCGTTCCAGCGCCTCGATCAGCTTGGGCACCGCGACGGTGGCGATCGCGTCGTCGATGAGCACCGTCTCGGCGGCGTTGCAGACGCTGGGGCGGCGGGTCTTGGCGTTGATCAGGATCTGCTCGGCCATGTCCAGGTCGGCGGCCGAGTGCACGTAGACGTGGCAGTTGCCGGTGCCGGTCTCGATGGTCGGCACGGTGGCGTCGCGGACGACGGCGCTGATCAGGCCGGCGCCGCCACGCGGGATGACCACGTCGACCAGGCCGCGGGCTTGGATCAGATGGGTAACGCTGGAGCGGTCCGCGCTGGGCAGCAGCTGTCCGGCGTCGGCCGGAAGACCCTGCGCGACAAGGGATTCCCGGAGCACGGCGACGAGCGCGGCATTGGAGTGCGCGGCCGAGGAGGAACCGCGCAGCAGGACGGCGTTGCCGGATTTCAGCGTGAGCCCGAACGCGTCGACGGTGACGTTCGGCCGGGCCTCGTAGACCATGCCGATCACCCCGAGCGGCACCCGGACCTGACGGGTTTCCAGGCCGTTCGGCAGCACCGAGCCGCGCACGATCTCGCCGATCGGGTCGGGCAGCGTGGCCACCTGGCGCAGGCCGGAGGCGATGCCGTCGATCCGGGACTTGGTCAGCCGCAGCCGGTCGATCAGCGATTCCTCCACGTTCGCCGATTGCGCCGCGAGCACGTCCTCGCCGTTGGCCTCGAGCACCGTGTCGGCCGCGGCCAACAGGGCGTCGGCGGCGGCGTGCAAGGCCTCGTTCTTCTGCGCCGTGGTCAGCTGCGCCAGCACACGCGACGCGACCCGAGCCTTGCGTGCGGCCTCGTGCACCACCTCGCGGGTATCCGGCTCGGTCGTCGTTCCTACCGTCATGGAGTACAGCCTACTGACCCGGCCCAAGGCCCGATCCACCGCTGCACACCGCCCTACTAGCGTGTGACGGCATGGCCGAAAAGACGGACGTTGCCTCGATCGCGGTGCTCGGCAGTATCAACATGGACCTGGTCACGACCACCGATCGGCGGCCGGTGCCCGGCGAGACGGTGCTCGGCACCGGGTTCGCTATGGTGCCCGGCGGGAAAGGCTCGAATCAGGCGATCGCCGCGCGGCGGGCCGGTGGGGCGGTGCAGTTTCTCGGTGCGGTCGGCGACGACGTGTTCGCGGACGAACTTCGGCGAGTGCTGACGGATTCGGGGGTGGGCGTCGAGCGGCTGCGGACGGTGGACGGGCCGAGCGGGGTCGCCGCGATCGTGGTGGACGGCGGCGGGGAGAACAGCATCATCGTGGTCGGTGGCGCGAACGCGCGGATGACCGAGCTCACCGACGCGGACCTCGCGGCGATCGCCGGCGCGGATATTCTGCTGTGCCAGTTGGAGATTCCGCTCGATACGGTGGCGGCGGCCGCGCGGCACGCACGCGCGAACGGCACGACGGTAGTGCTGAATCCGTCGCCCACCCAGGACCTTCCCGCCGAGCTGTGGGCGAATATCGATGTGGCGGTGGTGAATTCGGGTGAGGCCGAGCAACTCGGCAGCGCCCTCGACCCGGTCGCCCACCTGGTCGTCACCCGCGGCGCGGACGGCGCGACCTACCGCGGGCCGGACGGCAAAGAGCTGAGCCAACCAAGCCCCAGAGTCGACGTCATCGACACCACCGGCGCGGGCGACACCTTCACCGGCGCACTGGCCGCCGCCTGGCACCGCGGCCCCGAATACGCCCTGAACTGGGCCGGAACCGCAGGCGCCCTCGCCACCACCAAACTCGGCGCCAGCAGCTCCATCCCCACCGCAGACGAGATTCGCACCGCCCTCCCAGCGAACTGACCCTTCCCCAACGGAAATCAACAGCCGCACCCTCTACGGATCCGCACCGTCTCTGGAGGCCGACATCGGGTGCAGATCCCGAGTGAGAGTGCGGATCTCGACAGGGTGGCGCCGACGCGGCTGGTGTTGTGTGGGCGGTTCGGCGGCTATCGTTGACGTTCATGCCCACCATGCCGGAGCGCATACCGTCCGCGGACGACAACGACGCGGTGATCGGCAGGTTGGATGCCGACATGGTCGCGCTGACCTTCATCGACAACGCCGGGATCACCCGGGTGAAGACGGTGCCGATGCGGCGGCTGGCGCAGGCGGCGCGGCACGGGGTCGGGGTGTCGCCGTGCTTCGAGACGTTCTCCTTCGATGACCTGATGACGACCGGCAGGTATCTCGGTGGCCCCGACGGTGATCTGCGGCTGGTGCCGGATCTATCGGCGCTGACCGAACTCGCCTGCCAACCCGGCTGGGCGTGGGCGCCGACCAACAAGTACACGCAGGATGGGACGCCCTTCGCGGCCTGTCAGCGCGGCTTCGCGACCAGGCAGGCCGAGGCGGCGCGCCAGGCGGGGCTGCGGCTGTCGATGACCTTCGAGACCGAGTGGTCTGTCGGCCAGGAGGGCACGGAGGACTACACCCCGGCCGCCCACGGACCCGCCTACAGCCTGGTGCGATTAGGGCAGGTCGCCGACTACGCACGTGAGCTGGTCGCGATATTGGACCGGCAGGGAATCCTGGTCGACCAGTTCCATCCGGAGTACTCGCCGGGCCAGCTGGAACTGTCCGTGCAGCCATCCGATCCGGTCGGCGCCGCCGACGACGCGGTGCTGGTGCGGCACACGATCCGGCAGGTGAGTCTCCAGTACGGCTGGCGCGCGGCGCTCGGCCCGTGCCTCGAGCCCGGCGGCACCGGTTCCGGTGCGCACCTGCACTTTTCGGCCCAGGACGACCGAGGGCCGATCTTCGCCACCGGCGACGCCCCGTACGGAATGCGGCGCACCGGTGAGGCTTTCCTCGCCGGAGTATTACGCGAACTGCCCGCCCTCGTCGCGGTCGGCGCGGGCAATCCGGCAAGCTTCTTGCGGCTCGTCCCGTCCCGATGGGCAGGCGTCTGGCAATGCTGGGGGCGGGAGACCCGGGAGTCGGCCCTGCGTTTCATCACCGGAGTGCAGGGCACCGAGGAGTGGGCGGCCAACGCCGAGGTCAAATGCTTCGACGCGACCGGCAATCCCTACCTGATCGTCGGCTCGGTGATCGCCGCCGGACTGGCCGGCGTCGCCGAAGAACTGCGCCTGCCCGCCGAAATCACCGGCGACCCGGTCACATTCGACGCCGAACAGCTGATGTTCTCCGGCGTGCGCAGGCTGCCGACCACCCCGGGCGAAGCCGCCGACCGACTGGCGGACTCCGCGGTGCTGGCCGAGGCGATGGGCCCCGAACTGCACGACGCCCTGCTCACCGTGCGCCGCGCCGAGGCCGACCGCTACCGGGACACCTCCCCGGAAGAGCTGGTCGCGCTGACCCGTTGGCGGTTCTGACGTGCTGACGGACGGCCTGACCCTCACCGATCACCACTGCCACGGCGTCGTCCCGCACGATCTGGATCGTCCCGGATTCGAGCGGCTACTCAGCGAAGGACCCACCGGCACTTTCGATTCCGCGATCGGACTGGCGGTCCGCCGCTGGTGCGCACCGGCCCTCGACCTCCCGCCACACGTCGGCCCGGACGCCTACCTGACCCATCGAGCCGAACTCGGCTGGCGCGAAGTCGCCACCCGCCTGCTGGGCGCCACCGGCACCACCAGCTGGTTCATCGACACCGGATTCGGCGGCGGGACCGCGGAATTCGGTGCGCTCACCGACGGTGAAGTGCGCGAGGTGGTACGGATCGAACAGGTCGCCGAGCAGGTCATCGCCGAGGTCGGCGCGGGCAGAACGGTATTCGAGCAGATCGAAGCGCGATTGCGTGAGCGCGCCCGAAATGCCGTCGGGCTCAAGACCATCGTCGCCTACCGCTGCGGCCTGGATTTCCCGCTGCGCGACCGACCGCCGAAATCGGTGTTCCCCGAGCACCGCCTCACCGACCCGGATCTGCTCGGCTGGCTGGTCGGACTCGGCGTCCGCATCGGCGCCGAATACGGTCTCCCTCTGCAATTCCACACTGGTTTCGGCGATACCGACCTGCGACTACATCGCGCGGATCCGTTGCTGCTCACCGATTTTCTCCGCAAAACCGCGCACACCGGCCTGACCGTGATGCTGCTGCACTGCTGGCCATTCCATCGCAATGCCGCCTATCTGGCCCACGCCTTCGCGCATGTCCGGATGGATATCGGGCTCACCGTTCCCTACGTCGGACACCGCGCCCAGGCCGTCCTCGCCGAGACGCTCGAACTCGCACCGTTCCGTTCGCTGTGCTACTCGTCGGACGGTTACGGCCTGCCCGAACTGCACTTTCTCGGCGCATTCTGGTGGCGCCGTGGCCTCGGCCGGCTGCTCGACGAATGGATCGCCGAGGACCTGATCACCACCGCCGACGCCGAACGCCTGGCCACCGGCATCGCCCACATCAACGCCGAGGACGCCTACCCCGGTACCCGCTGACCGCACGGGTAAATACTCGAGCTGCCCGGGTATTTATTCAAGTGCACTTATTCGCGCCGATCTTTACCGTTGATCAGGAAAACCAACGAAAGGATCGGACAATGTTTCCCGTCGAGCTGCGCGGCACCCGCGCGCAGACGCTTATGTGGGCCGAAGAGCACGCGGTCGAGCAGGCCGCGCTGCAGCAGCTGCGGAATATCGCCGCGCTGAAATGGGTCCACGGCGTCCGCGTGATGCCGGACGTGCACCTCGGCAAGGGTGCGACGGTCGGCTCCGTGATCGCGATGCAGGACGCGGTGTGCCCGGCCGCGGTCGGTGTGGACATCGGCTGCGGAATGGAGAGCGTCAAGACCGACCTCACGGCCGCGGATCTGCCGGACGACCTGCGTTCGCTGCGTTCCCGGATCGAGGCCGCGGTCCCGGTCGGTTTCTCCGCGCACGACAGCTCGGTCAACGTGACCAAGCTCGGTGGCGAGGTCTCCGCGCTGGGCGCGAGCACCGCGACGCTGCGGGCGGGCTGGGATACCTTCTGGCGTTCTTTCGCCTCGTTGGACGAGGGTGTGCAGACGCGAGAAGCCAAGGCGCACAAGCAGATGGGCACCCTGGGCGGCGGCAACCACTTCATCGAGGTCTGCCTGGATCAGGACGACGCGGTGTGGATTCTGCTGCATTCGGGCAGCCGCAATATCGGCAAGGAACTCGCCGAGCGGCACATGGCCGTCGCGCGGACGCTGTCGCACAACGTCGATCTGCCCGATCGCGATCTGGCCGTATTCCTTTCCGGGACACCGGAAATGGACGCTTACCGCCGCGACCTCACCTGGGCGCAGGAGTACGCCGCACGCAACCGCGCGGTGATGCTCGCCCTGGTGTGCCGGGCGGTGCGCGACGAATTCGCCGAGCGCCCGGTGCGTTTCGAGCAGCCGATAAGCTGCCACCACAACTATGTGGCCGAGGAACTCATCGACGGCATCCCGATGCTGGTGACCCGTAAGGGCGCGGTCCGGGCCGGCGCGGGCGATCTCGCGCTGATTCCGGGCTCGATGGGTACCCGTTCATATGTGGTGCGCGGCAAGGGAAATCCGGCCTCGTTCCAGTCGGCCTCGCACGGCGCGGGACGGCGGATGAGCCGCAATGCGGCGAAGAAGCAGTTCACCGTCGCCGATCTGGTCGCGCAGACCGAAGGCGTCGAGTCGCGCAAGGACGCGGGGGTGGTCGACGAGATCCCGGCCGCGTACAAGGACATCGACGAGGTCATCGCCGCACAGCGCGACCTGGTCGACGTCGTCGCGACGCTGCGCCAGGTGCTCTGCGTCAAGGGCTGAATCCGGGCCGCGCCCACCGTGAGTGGGCGCGGCCTCGATTCACTTGCGCCGCAACGTGGCCGCGAACGCCGCGCCGACCAGGAACATGCCGGTGAGCAGTGCGAAGCCGTTCAATATCCAATTGTGCAGGGCCAGATGGAAATCGTCGGACAGCTCGGGCAGATTCTCCACCTGCCGGTAGGTGTCGTCCGGGAAGAGGATGTGCAGGATCCCGGGGATCAGGCCCCACACCAGGCCCGCGATGGCGGTGCCCACCGGGGAGAACGCGGCCAGCGCCGCGACCAGGAACAGCAGCACCGCGCCGCCGATGATCTGGAAGTTCGAACCCCAGCGATCCGCCGAACTACCCAGGATCACCCACTGCCTGGTGTCGAGCGCACCGTGCGCGGATAGCCCGATCCCGATCGGCGTGATCACCAACGAGATCAGCGTGCCGGCCAGGGTTCGGCCGAAGCCGCTGCGACTCTGGAACTGGGTGCCCGGCGGCGACCAGCCCGCCGGCGGCTGGTATTGGCTCGACATGGTTGCCCTCCTGCGTGGACCCCGGTGCCGGGGAACCTCTGCGCTTCATTCTCCGCCGATCATGGTCATTTCGCGTCGAATGCCGCGCCGTTGCCCGGCTGGTTACCATCGAGTATGCGTCAGCAGCAACGGGATTCCGGTCCGGCTTCCTCGTCGGCGGAAGATCCCCCGGCGATCCCGGGCGTCCGCCGATCCTTCGTCACCGCGCGCGGCGTGCGGTTCCATGTGACCGAGGCCGGGCCCGCGGACGGTCGGCCGGTGCTCCTGCTGCACGGGTGGCCGCAGCATCACTACGCCTACCGTCATCTGCTGGCCGATCCGCCGGAGGGATTGCGGATCATCGCGCCGGATCTACCGGGTTATGGCTGGTCCGGACCGGCGCCGCATCGATGGGCCAAGGACGACATCGCTTCCGATGTGCTGGCACTGATCGATGAACTCGGGCTCGATCGGGTGCTGCTCGTCGGCCACGATTGGGGCGGTTACATCGGCCACCTCATGGTGCTGCGGGAGCCCGCGCGGTTCGGCGGATACCTGGTGCTGAACATCGCGCATCCGTGGCAGACGGCGCGGGGTTTCCTGCCGCATCTGTGGCGGTTCCTGCTCTATCAACCGGTCGTCGCGTCGTTCGGGAAGATCCTGCAAACGCGCACCCGGGTGCTCGACGTGATGCTCGGCAAAGCCGCGAAGAATCGCGCGGAGTTCGGCCCGGAAGTCATTCGCGTCTATACCGATCGGTTCCGCGATCCGCTTGTCGCCAGTGCCGCGGTCGATACCTATCGCACGTTCCTGCTGCGTGAGCTACCGCGTGCCGCCCGGCGTGGGGAAACCCGCCGCGCCACCGTTCCGATCCGCGCTGTGTTCGGTATCGACGATGGCGCCGTACACCATTCGCTCGCCGCGGCCGAGACCGCGAAGGCCGACGACTACACCCTCGAACGGGTGGCGAACTGCGGTCACTTTATCGCCGAGGAGCGTCCTGACCTGGTTCGCGCCCGCTTGATCACGCTCGCCCAGGAAACCAGCTGACACCGCGCCGGATGTCGTTACGGCAGAGCCCGATCCTCACGCCGACCGTGTCACATCGTGGGTATCGATGCCCTGCAACGCGGTGATGTGCTCGACCACAACGGTATTGCCGCCCCGCTGTTTCGCCTGATACATCGCGCTGTCGGCGCACCGGATCAGATCCTGCACCAGCTCCCGGCTGCGGCGGTAGCCATCCGCGCCCGCGTCGGCGACGGCGATGCCGATGCTGGCGGTGACCGAGATCGACCCGACGGGTTCGGCGACCGCGCTGCGCAATCGTTCGGCGGCATCGACCGCGGTCGGCACGGGCAGGCGCGCGACGATCGCGAATTCCTCGCCGCCGAGCCGGGAGACGACGCTGTGCGCGGGCGCGGCGTGCTGCAACCGATCGGCGGTGCGCACCAGCACCTTGTCCCCCGCGTGGTGTCCGAAGGTGTCGTTGACGGCTTTGAACCGGTCCAGATCGACCATCATGACGCACACCGGAACCGAGCCGGAGCCGCCGACCATCATCGCCGAGTGATACTCGAATCCGCGCCTGCTCAACAGCGTGGTCAACGGATCGGACAGCATGTCGGACCGCAGCACCCAGTAACAGAATTGCAGCCCGGGCGGCACCACCGTGGCCGCGACCATGCCCAGGATCATGATCACCGCGGACGCCGCGTCGCCGACCCCGAACAGCGGAATCGACAGCACCACAGCCGAAGCCAGCGACCACCCCGTGTGCGCGGCGAGCACCTGCGGACTGTGGAAGGCACTGACGTAGATGCCGACGATCAACAGCAGCATCATCCCGACCGAGCGGACCACATTGCCCGGACTCAGCACGCACACCACCGTGATGCATACGTCGCCGATCACGAGCAGGCTCAGCGATTCCACTCGGCTCGGCCACGGCAACGCCCACCAGCGCACCACCCACACCACCGACAGGCCGACGATGCACCACAGCACCGTCCGGCCGAGCACGCTCGGCGGGCCCGCCGACGACGTGACGGTCAGCACGCTGATCAGCGGCGTCGCCAGCCCGCACAGTCCGATCGCGAACTTCACCACCCCGAGCGCGGAGCGGTCGGCCAGGGCGTTCACCACCCAGCGGTAGTCGACGCCGTCGCGCCACCAGTCCCGCAGCAGCCGTAGGTAGTCGTTCATGACCGCGCCTCGCCGACGCTCGGCTCAGTCCCGCACCGGGCGTGCTGTGACCTGACTCGCTCGCTCATTCGACTCGTCCTCGGCGTCTACGGAAGCCTCGTATCGTCTCGAACCGCACTCACTCGTGGTGAACACCGCCGTGGCCGGGGATTTCGGCCACTCGGCAGCGATTCACGCAGTGTAGGACAAAGCTGGGCGCATACCGAGAGTCCGACCGGTATTGATCCACAACATGCACGGGCGGGGCGGGCGCGCGCGACGAGCACGGTTCCTGTCGGTACCGTCGGGCACGATGGAGCGCATGACCACGGCGACCGATGTCCCGGCGATCGACCTCACCGCACCCGACCTTCGCGAGCGCGCGGAACACCTGCTGCGCGAGCTGGCCGGGCCCAACGCCCGGCTACGGGAGGACCAGTGGATCGCGATCGAGGCGCTGGTCGTGCAGCGACGCCGCGCGCTGGTCGTGCAGCGCACCGGCTGGGGTAAGTCGGCCGTCTACTTCATCGCCGCGAAACTACTGCGCGGGGCGGGTCGCGGGCCCACCGTGATCGTGTCGCCGCTGCTCGCACTGATGCGCAACCAGGTCGCCGCCGCGCAACGGGCGGGAGTGGTTGCCGCGACAATCAATTCGGGCAATGTCACCGAATGGGACGAAATACACACGCAGGTCGCGTCCGGCGAGGTCGACGTGCTGCTGGTCAGCCCGGAGCGGCTGAACAACCCGGACTTCCGCGATCAGGTGCTGCCGAAGCTCGCGGCCGACGCCGGCCTCGTGGTGATCGATGAGGCGCACTGCGTCTCCGACTGGGGTCACGATTTCCGGCCGGACTACCGGCGGATCCGCACGTTGATCGCCGATCTCGGCTCGGATGTGCCGGTGCTGGCGACCACCGCTACCGCGAACGACCGGGTGGTCACCGATGTCGCCACCCAGATCGGCACCGACACGCTGGTGTTGCGCGGCACGCTGGATCGCGAGTCGCTGCACCTGTCGGTGGTGCGCTTCGACGACGCGGTGGAACGCACCGCCTGGCTCAGCGGGCACCTGCACAACCTCACCGGTTCCGGGATCGTCTACACGTTGACCGTCGCCGCCGCGCACGACCTGGCCGACGTGCTGAACTCGCACGGACACAACGTCGCGGCCTACACCGGGCAGACCGATCCCGCCGAACGCGAGGCGCTGGAGTCGGCGCTGTTGAATAACGAGGTGAAGGCGCTCATCGCGACCTCGGCGCTCGGGATGGGTTTCGACAAGCCCGATCTCGGGTTCGTCGTGCACGTCGGTGCGCCGTCCTCGCCCATTGCCTATTACCAGCAGGTCGGTCGCGCCGGCCGCGCGACCGAGCGCGCCGAGGTGGTGCTGCTGCCCGGGCCCGAGGACGCGCGGATCTGGAGTTACTTTGCCTCCGTGGCGTTTCCGCGCGAACACATCGTGCGCTCGGTGCTCGATGCGCTCGACACCGACCGGGCGCTGTCGACGGCCGCGCTGGAACCGCTGGTCGAGCTGAACCGCTCGCGGTTGGAGATGGTGCTCAAGGTGCTCGATGTGGACGGGGCGGTGCGCCGGGTGCGCGGCGGCTGGATCTCCACCGGGCAGCCGTGGACCTACGACACCGAGCGGTATGAGCGGCTGTCCGAGGCGCGCGAGGTCGAGCAGCAGGCGATGGTCGATTATCAGTCGACCGGCGACTGCCGGATGGAGTTCCTGCGGCGGCAGCTGGATGACCCGGGTTTGCCTGCGGGACAGTCGGATTCGGCCGGATGCGGGCGTTGCGACAACTGCACGGGCACTCGGCCCGATGTGTCGGTGGACGCGGAGGCGGTCGCTGCCACTCGTGCTCGCCTGGACCGTCCGGGGCTGGACCTGAGCCCGCGCAAGCAGTGGCCGACCGGCATGGCGAAGCTCGGAATCCCGTTGTCCGGCAAGATCACCGGCGGCGCCGAAACCGGCCGGGTGCTCGGCCGGCTCACGGATCTCGGCTGGGGTCAGCGCCTGCGCACCCTGCTCGACGGACCCGATGATCCGATCCCGGAGAAGGTCTTCGAAGCCTGCGTCGCCGTCCTGCGCGACTGGAAGTGGACCACCCGCCCGACCTCGGTGATGGCCCTCGAGTCACACCGCTATCCGGTGCTGACCGCCACTCTCGCAGCAGGACTCGCCGAGATCGGCCGCTTGCACGACCTGGGCACCCTGCCGAACCGCCCGGACCGCGCACCGGTGTCCGCCGCGAACTCGGCGCACCGCGTCGCCGGTCTCTTCGACTCCTGGGACGTCCCCGACCTCACCGACGTCGAAGGCCCGATCCTGTTGGTGGACACCCTCTCCGACACCGGCTGGACCCTCACCCTCGCCGCCCACGCCCTGCGCAGCGCAGGCGCGGACGCGGTACTGCCCTTCGCACTCGCCTCGGTCACGTAGATAGGACCCGCCCCCATCGAGTCGAGTCAAATGGTCGCTAGTCGATCTTCAATAGCAACCATTTGACTCGACTCGATGTGCAAGAACGACATTTTGGCTCGACTCGTTCGCCGAAGACCACCGCCACCCGACTCCCCTGGTCTCCTAAGCCTCTTTGAACCGGACCACAGCCAAGTAACCACGCCGGAACTCGCACGCTGCCCATGCCCACCGCGGGAGGTAGGTCGGTACCCCACCCGACGCGCTCAGCACTATCGATCATCTCTGGGAGCAGGCGCACCTGACTGCTAGGTATCGCTAAGGACTTCCCAACAGGGCCTGGCCAGTGAAAACTGAAGACCTACCCAGGTTTTCACTGAAGCAGTGCTGGGCACGTCGTGTGCCGTACCCGACCTACCTCCGCAGTCAGGTGCGCAATCTCGCGTTCCAGCGTGGTCATCTGGCTGTGGTTGCGTCACAAACGCTTTGGACACGAGTGGGGCGGTCAGCGGCGGTTTCCATGGTGGCTCGCAGTCCCGTCAGCGGTGAACCTGCCTGCGAAGGCGACTCCCGAGCCCGCCTGCCGGAGACCCGCACTCCCTCTCGGGATCTGCACCGAGAATAGGGCTCTGAAGCCAGTGCGGATCCCTGGTGCGGATGCTGTTGTTGGCGTGGCGAGTTGGGGCCACACGCCGTTTGTGTGTGTGGAGGGCTTGCGAGGTTGCCGTTGGTGCGGTGTGCATCGGGCGGAGTCGAGTGGTGGCCAGTTGATCTTCGATAGCAGCCATTCGACTCCGCTCGATTGTCGAGGTCGATCGTTGGCTCGCTGCGATTCGTGCGACGGGGTGCTGCGGGATTCGCGGTCGGGCGTGGCTCAGTTGCGGGGGTCTGGGAGGGTGATCGTTTTCGGGTCGGGTTCGATTCGCCGGGTTGCGCTCAGGTGGTCGTCCGGGGGTAGCGGGCGGCGGGGTTCGCGGACGCCGGCCGTGCCGCCGCCGCCTTCGCGGCCTGGTGGGCCACCGCCGGTGGTCACCTTGCCGCCCAATAGTCTTCGAATCGCTCGCAACAGTTTTCTCATGAGCTCCAGTGTGCTCGTCGAGCTACCGGCCACAACGGTGTTCGCGAGCAGCGGAGCGGCTGATTTACAGGCTGAGGGTCGCGCGCAATCTGGCGTCGAGTGATTCCGACTCGCTGGTGGTCAGTTCGCCGAGTTGCTCGGTGAGCCAGGGGCGGTAGGCACGGTGTAGTTCGAGGGTGTCGGCCCAGCCGTGTTCGGTGTGCGTGGCCAGCACGTGGCCGGGGTCGGCGTCGCGCAGCGGGACCACGTGCAGCCAGCGGTACGGCGAGGTGATCACCGCGGAGTCGGAGACCAGCACGACCGACATGCGCCTGGGCAGCGGAGTGCCGTCGCGCAGGGCCGGGGAGTAACGCCAGACCTCACCGCGTCTCATGCGGCGCCGCGGGCGTCGGTCTCGGCCGCTTCGGTGACGTTCAAGTCGTCGTATGCGGCAGCTTGTTCGGCGGCGTCGTCGACGGCCAGCTTGGCCAGGCTGTCGTGCACGAGCGCGGTGCGCAGGGAGGCGTTGATCACCGAGGACAGGCTGCGATTCTGCTGGTCGGCCGCCTGTTTGGCCCATTCGGCCACCTGCGGATCCAACGTCACGGTCACCCGCGTCGCTTTGCTCATGACTCCACCTCGCCAGTGCCCGGCTCCGGAACGAACGGAGCACGCCTGCCCATGATTCGCTCGCGCATACCCACATGCATACCAGAACGCAGCACACAGCGATGCGCGTTTTCGGACGGCGGGACAGCTACCGGTTCGGCTATCGTCGGACCCGTGGCCAGCAAGGCTGCGGCGTCGGCGATCGAACTGGATGTCGGCGACCGCACGATCCGCATTTCCAACCCGGACCGGGTGTACTTCCCGGAGACCGGCGCGACGAAGCTCGACCTGGTGCAGTACTACCTGAGCGTCGGCGACGGCATCGTCCGCGCGCTGCGCGACCGGCCGTGCATGCTGCACCGCTTCCCGAAGGGCCTGGCCGGGGACAAGGTGCACCAGAAACGGCTGCCCGCGGGCGCGCCGGACTGGATCAACACGGTGCGCGTCTTCTTCCCCCGCTACAGCCGGCATGCCGACGAGCTCTGCGTGCACGAGCTGGCGGACGTCATCTGGGCCGTGCAGATGTCCACGGTCGAGTTCCATCCGTGGAACTCGCGCGCGAGCGACACCGAGAGCCCCGACGAGTGGCGCATCGATCTCGATCCGATGCCGGACTGTCCGTGGTCGCGGGTGCAGCGGGTGGCCGGGGTCGCGCACGAGGTGCTCGACGAGCTCGGCGCGGTCGGCTGGCCGAAGACCTCCGGCGGCAACGGTTTACACATCTACGTGCGTATCGCGCCGAACTGGGGGTTCAAGGAGGTGCGCCGGGCCGCGCTCGCCTTCGCCCGCGAGGTCGAGCGCCGCGCCCCCGAGGACGTGACCACCACCTGGTGGCGCAAGGACCGCGATCCGAAGCTGCTGTTCGTCGACTACAACCAGAACGCCCGCGACCACACCATCGCCGCCGCCTACTCGGTCCGCGGCGTCCCGACGGCCACCGTCTCCACCCCGATCCGCTGGGACGAGATCCCCGAGGTCGACCCGCGCGACTTCACCATCAAGACCGTCCCCGCCCGCTTCGCCGAACTCGGCGACCTGCACGAGGGCATCGACGACGCGGTCTTCGAGATCGATCAGCTGCTGGAATGGGCCGACCGCGACAAGGTGGACGCCGACCTCGACGCCGAAACCGATCTCGACGCCGACTAGTCCACCGCACAGCGCACGAATTCACCCGCTGCGCGCAAATCCGCAGGCAAAACCAGGCGCGCCAGGCAAACTCGCACGCGCCGTCGGCATGGCGAATTCGAACCCGCCTTGGCGCTGCGCGCACAGAATGTCGCGCCGCGCATGGGATTGCTAGCGGATTCGAGCGCATCGGGCGAAATGGTGCGCGGCGTGGTTTACCAGGCCGGCATCGGACGCGCCGAGTGCCGTCGCGGCGGCGGTGCTAACGTCGCTGCGGCGCTGTCGCCAGCGCACCCGCGGTCCTGCTTCGAAGGAGGTCTATCCATGAGCCGACCGGCAGTAGCGATAGCGATCGGGCCGGCCGATCCGCCTCCAGCGTTGCTGGTGAAGGCGGTCGAGAGCGGCGGCGCGACGGTCGCCGGTCTGGCCGAGGCGCGTGGGTTGATCTGGGCGGGGACGCCCGGGCAGTTCCCGGCTGAGCTGCCGGACACGATCGAGTGGGTGCAATTGCCCGCCGCGGGTGTCGAGGACTGGTTCACCGCGGGCGTGATCGCTGCCCACCCGAAGGTCCAGTTCACCTCCGCCGCAGGTGCTTTCGCGGCCAGCGTGGCCGAGCACGCGCTGATGCTGTTGCTCGCCGGGGTGCGTTATCTGCCCGAGCAGCTGCGCGCGGGCAGCTGGCGGCAGCAGGATTTCTTCCCGCACATCGGTTCGCTGCGCGGCAAGACGGTCACCATCGTCGGCGCGGGCGGGATCGGGCGGGCACTGATCCCGATGCTCACCCCGCTCGGCGCGCACGTGATCGCGGTCAACCGGTCCGGCCGTCCGATCACCGGCCCCGGCATCCCGGACACGATCGAGACGATCTCCACCGACCATCTCTCCCGGGTGTGGCCGCGCACGGACCACGTGATCGTCGCAGCGCCGGCCACCGCGGCAACCCATCATCTGATCGACGCGGACGTGCTGGCCCGGCTGAAGCCGTCCTCGTGGGTCATCAACGTCGCCCGTGGCAGTCTGATCGACACCGACGCCTTGGTCACCGCGCTGGCCTCCGGTGCGATAGCCGGCGCGGGGCTGGACGTCACCGAACCAGAACCGCTGCCGGACGGCCATCCGCTCTGGGTACTCCCGAATGCCATTGTCACGCCGCATGATTCGAACCCGCCCCAGTTGCGCCTGGCCGCTTTCGCCGACCACGCGGGCGCAAACGTCGAACGCTTCGTCAACGGCAAGGACCTCCTGGCACCCATCGATCCGGACCGAGGCTACTGACCTCCCCTGATCAACGGGACATGACTGCGGCAATGTGCGAGTAAGCACGCCACCATGTCCCGTTGAACACGATCGACCGGCGACGTACGTATTCGGCGGCGAAAAGTACTTATAGATGACTGATTCGGGGCACCCCCCTGCGGCCATAACGTAGTTCCTGTCAGCAAGAACGACAGCGAAACCGCAGCTCAGAGCCCCGAAGGAGCCATCATGAACACCATCGTCGCCCAGTACCTGGAAGCCTGGAACACCACCGACGCCGCCGACCGCAAGGCCGCCGTCGCCCGGGTCTTCACCGAGACCGCCGGCTACACCGACCCGCTGATGGCGGTCGCCGGCCACGACGCCATCGACGCCGGAATCGCCGCCGCGCAAGCACAATTCCCCGGCTGGACGTTCCGCTTGGCCGGCCCGGTGGACGCCCACCACGATCAGGTCCGGTTCACCTGGGAGCTCGGCCCGGCCGACGCCCCCGCCGTGATCGTCGGCTTCGACGTCGCCGTCATCGAGGACGGCCGCATCGCCAACGTGTACGGCTTCCTCGACAAGGTGCCCGCCGCCGCCTGAACCCGTTCCGCCCCAGCTTGATTCACTGAAGGAAACTCCGCCATGACCACCACCGCCCCGTCCTACCTGTCCTCCGTCCTGGCCCCCGGCCCGAAGTTGCTGCGCCTCTCGCTCCGCCTGGATGCCGTGGTCACCGGCGTCAACGGCCTGGCCTACCTCGCCCTGGCCGAGCCGCTGGAGTCGCTGCTCGGCCTGGACACCGAGATCGGCATTCCGATCGGGATCTTCCTGACGCTGTACGGCGTGGCGGTGGCGATCATCGGTACCCGGCAGACGATCAGCACCGCCGCCACCCGCGTGGTGATCGCGGGCAACGCCGCCTGGGTCGTGGTCAGCCTCGCCGCCCTGATCGAAGGCGCCCTCGACCTGAATCCGGTGGGTTCGATCTGGACGGTCATGCAGGCGGCCACCGTCGGTGGCTTCGCCGCCCTGCAATACCTGGGCCTGCGCAAAGCGCGCTGACCGCCGAACCGACCACCGACCGCGGTACCAGCAGACCTGCTGGTACCGCAGTCGTTTTCGCAGGTCAGGACCGATCGCGATCAGCCTGCAATGAATGTGCCATTGACAACTGGCACATCCATGGATGATTCTGAACGCATGACAAGGTCAACGAAGACCTCGATCCCCAAGGTGCCTGCCAGAGCCTCTGCGCGGTCCTCACTGGCCGCGGCGGCCACCCAGATCGGGTTACGCCCGCTGAACAACGCGGTGCCGATGAACGCCCCGGGCGTCTGGTTCGCCCGCAAGCTGGTCGCCACCTTCATGGCGATCGGCGGTCCGGTCCCCCGCGGCACCGCCATCACGCCGGTTCGGTCCGGGCCGGTGCGCGGCGAATGGGTCCGCGCCGCCGGCGTCTCCTTCGGCCGGCGAGCCGTCTACTACATCCACGGCAGCGCCTACGTCATCTGCTCGGCGCGCACCCATCGCGGGCTGGCCGCGCAGTTGTCCCGCAAGACCGGACTCCCGGTCTTCGTCATCGACTACCGCCTCGCCCCGGAACACCGCTTCCCGGCGGCGGCCGACGACATCGAGGCCGGCTACCGCTGGCTGCTCGACCGCGGCTATGCCGCGAACGACCTGGTGGTCGCCGGTGATTCGGCCGGCGGGCACCTGGCGCTGGACCTGCTCATCGAGAACAATCGCCACCGCGTCCCGCAGCCCGCGGCCGTGACGATGTTCTCGCCGCTGTTCGACCTCACCCTGAAGCTGGCCGCCGAACAGGAACGGCAGCAACGGGATCCGCTCATCTCCGCCGCGGCCGCGAGCCGGATGCCGCGCGAGTACACCAAGGGCCTGCCCGACGACCTGCCCCGGCTGCGGCTGACCGTGCCGGAGGGTATCCCCTTGCCGCCCATGCTCGTTCAGGTCGGCGGCGCCGAAATGCTCAGGGCCGACGCGCGAGCGCTGTGCGCGACGGTGCGCGCCGCGGGCGGTAGCTGCGAACTGGAGATCTGGCCGGGTCAGGTGCACGTCTTCCAGGCGTTGCCGACGCTGGTCCCCGAAGCCGATCAGGCCCTGACCCGCGCGGCCGAGTTCCTGCGCGCGGCACTGGCCGACCGCACTGTCTCCGAGAAGGTGAGCTGACGATGTTCGGACTGGAAAAGCTGCTGCCGCTTGGCAATCGGCCACGGCGCACGTACGGCGCGCGAGCGGTGGTGACCGGCGCGGGCAGCGGCATCGGCCGGGCCTTCGCGCTGGAGCTCGCCGACCGCGGCGGGCAGGTGATCTGCGCCGACATAGACGAGGCCCGCGCCGATCAGACCGTCGCGCTGATCGAACGCAAGCATCCCGGCACCGCGCACGCGTTCCGCTGCGATGTGGCGCAGCGTGAGGACGTGGAAAACCTTGCGCGCTTTGCCGAGTCACTGTTCGAGCGCCCGGTCAGCCTGGTGATCAACAATGCCGGCGTCGGCATCGGCGGAAAGCGGGTCGGCCAGGTCGGATTCGACGACTGGGAGTGGGCGCTCGGCATCAACCTGTGGGGTGTGGTGCACGGATGTGAGGTGTTCACGCCGCAGCTGCGCGCCGCGCGCCGGGGCGGGATCATCAATGTCGCCTCCGCGGCCGGGTTCGCCGCCGCGCCGTCGATGGCCGTCTACAACGTGTCCAAGGCGGGCGTGATGTCGCTGTCGGAGACGATGGCCGCCGAGCTGAGCGGTA
Organism: Nocardia colli; assembly: GCF_008704205.1. Taxonomy (GTDB): domain Bacteria; phylum Actinomycetota; class Actinomycetes; order Mycobacteriales; family Mycobacteriaceae; genus Nocardia; species Nocardia colli. The sequence goes on from NZ_VXLC01000006.1 coordinate 146,596, forward strand.
CCGGTGTCGCGGTCACCGTGCTGTGCCCCACGTTCGTGAAGACCAATGTGGCCAAGGGCGGCCGGATCACTCAGCAGTCGGCGAGCCTGGCCGACACCCTCATGCGCTGGACCGGCTTCTCCCCCGAGTACGTCGCCCGCAGCACCCTCGACGCTCACGACCGCGGGCAGCTGTATGTGCTGCCGCAGCTGGACGCCCACGTCGTCTGGCGGCTCAAGCGCTACTTCCCCGCCCAGTACACCTACGTCCTCGGCCTCCTGGATCGGGTTCTGCCCCAGGACAACTCGCCTTCCACCGACCGCACCTCGGTCACCGACAAGACAGGAGTCTGACATGGCCATCACGATGGACTTCGACGACATGCTCACCAAGATCAAAGACCGGCAGTGGGCGCTGGCCGACATCGATTGGGACGCACCGGGTGCCGAGACCATCTCGCCCGAGCTGCACGCCAAGCTCAAGCCGTTCATGGCCGATCTGATGTGGATCGAGAACGTCGGCGCGCGCGGCTTCGCCGCCATGGCGAAGAAGGCGCCCACCGAGACGCTGCGCGAGATCTACCGCTACTTCCACGCCGAGGAACAGCGGCACGCGAATGCCGAACTGGCGCTGATGCGACGCTGGGGCATGCTCGACGGCGACGAGATCCCGCAGCCGAACGTGAACGTCAAGCTGGTGATCGACTTCCTGGACAAGTACGCCGACGGGATGTCGCTGTCGTTCCTGGGCACCGTCATTCCGATGCTCGAGGTGGCGCTGGACGGCGCGCTGGTCAAGTTCATCATGGACGAGATCCACGACCCGGTCTGCCAGGACGTGTTCAAGAAGATCAACAACGACGAATCCCGGCACCTGGCCGTCGATTTCGCGGTGATGGATGTGCTCGGTCACGCCCAGATCCGCAAGCTCGCCACCGATCTCGTCGGCGGCTGGCTGAAGCCGTCGCTGATCATCGGCGTGCTGAGCTACGTGCCACTGCTGAACAAGATGCGCGACAACATCGTCGAGATGGGCGTCGACGAGGAGAAGCTGTACTCGGCGCTCAAACGCTACGCCAATGTCGGTGAGCGCAGCGAATTCGCGCGCAGGCTGCCGATGTATCAGCTGGTGAAGATGCAGGGCGGCTGGGTGATCGACCGCGGCCACCCGTACCACCTGTTCGCCGACGCGCTGGTGAAGATCACCGCCAGGGTGCCGAAGGCGCTGCTGCGCAGGGACCCGACCTGGGTCAAGGAAGTCACCTACGAGCCGGCGGCATAGGGCAGATGAGCAATCAGACATTGGACGTCGCCATCATCGGCGGCGGGTTCGCCGGCATCGGCGCCGCGATTCGCCTGAAACAGAAGGGAATCGACGGTTTCGCCATCTTCGAACGCGGCGACGCGATCGGCGGCACCTGGCGCGACAACACCTATCCCGGTGCGGCCTGCGACATTCCGTCGCGGCTGTACTCCTACAGCTTCGCGCCGAACCCGGACTGGTCGCACACCTACTCGGGCAGCAACGAGATCCTCGGCTACATCGAGTCGATGGCCGCCGAGTTCGGGCTCGGACCGCATTTCCGGTTCGGCAGCAACGTGTCCGGCATCGTCTTCGACGAGGACGCCGGGCAGTGGGAGATCAGCATCGACGGCCAGGGCACGGTGCGCGCCCGCGCGGTCGTGCTCGCCTCGGGACCGCTGGCCAATGCCAGCTTTCCGAACATCCGCGGAATAGACGACTACACGGGGCACAAGATCCACAGTGCCCGTTGGGATCACGACTACGACTTCACCGGCAAGAAGGTCGCCGTCGTCGGCACCGGTGCGAGCGCGGTGCAGATCATTCCCGAGCTGGTCGACAAAGCGGCCTCGGTCAAGGTCTTTCAGCGCACGCCGGGCTGGGTGCTGCCCCGGGTGAACCGGCGCACCAACGCGGTGACCAAGGAGATCTATCGCCGGGTGCCGGCCGCCGAGCAGCTGGCGCGGCAGGCCTGGTTCTACGGGCACGAGTCGGTCGCCCTCGGCGTCGTCTGGAACACGCCGCTGACCCGGGTGGTCGAGCTGGTCGGCAAGGCTCAATTGCGCAGGCAGGTCAAGGATCCCTGGCTGCGCCGTCAGCTGACCCCGGACTTCCGGGCGGGCTGCAAGCGGCTGCTGATGACCGACGACTACTACCCGGCCCTGCAACGGGACAACTGCAAGCTGATCACCTGGCCCATCGCCAAGCTCTCCGAGCGCGGCATCCGGACCGCGGAAGGTGTTGAGCACCAGGCAGATTGCATCGTTTTCGCGACCGGCTTCGACGTGTCCAAGACCGGCACCCCGGTTCCGGTCGTCGGCCGCGACGGCCGGGTGCTGGCCGAGGAATGGTCGGGCGGCGCGTACGCCTACAAGAGCGTCGCGGTGTCGGGTTACCCGAATCTGTTCCTCACGTTCGGGCCGAACTCGGGGCCGGGTCACAACTCGGCGCTGGTGTACATGGAGGCGCAGATCGACTACCTGGTCAGTGCCGTCGGCACCATCCTGGAGCAGGATCTGCGCGTCCTCGACGTCCGCAAGGACCGGCAGGACCGCTACAACGCGGGCATGCAGCGCAGGCTGACCAGCACCACCTGGAACTCGGGTTGCCGCAGCTGGTACCTGACCGAGGATGGGTTCAACGCGACCATGTATCCGGGGTTCGCCACGCAGTACGTCAACCAGCTGCGGACCGTGGACCTCGCCGACTACACGGTCGTCGCCGCGGATCGCAACGCGCGGAGGCCCCGGATCGCGGCGGTTTCCTAGATGACGGTCGCCGGCGACCTTGGCGATAGACTCGGTCGATCAATGATCGGGCTGTTCGGTCGCCGGCATACCGGGGCCGTGGTGGGCGAGGAGGTGGGATCGATGGAGTACCGGATCGATGACCTCGCGCGCGCCGCGGGCACCACCACCCGCAACGTGCGCGCGTATCAGGAGCGTGGGTTGCTGCCGCCGCCGGTCGGCAAGGACGGCCGGGCCAGCATCTACGACAACTCGCACCTGGAACGGCTGCGGTTGATCGACGCGCTGCTGCAACGCGGCTTCACCACCTCGCACATCGGCGACTTCATCACCAGCTGGGAAACCGGCAAGGACCTCACCGAGGTGCTCGGCCTGCAACACGCGGTCACGGCGTCCTGGGCCAAGGACGAGACGTTCGAGGTTCCGCGCGAGCTGATCGGCACCATCCTCGGCGCGGAGGCCGACGAGCTGGTCGACCGGCTGCGCGAGATGAAACTGGTCCGGCTCGAGGGTGACACGGTCGTGTTCACCGAAACCCAGCTGCTCACCTCGTTCGCCGAGCTGCACGAGTACGGCCTGGAACTGCGCACGCTGATCGAGATCTACGCCAAGGTCGCCGATCGTATCGACGACATCACCCACATCATGATCACCGCCGCCAAGCAGCACATCATCGATGAGCACGGCCCCGGCTGGCTCCCCGACACCAGCAGCGAAATCGGCGACACCACAATGATGTTGAGCAAGATGCGCGAACTCGCCGTCGCCTCGGTGCACTCCACCCTGGCCCGCTCGCTGGACGTCACCCTGCGCCACGAACTCGGCGACTACCTCGCCACCGCCGCCGAACGCGAACGCGCGCGGTCGGATTCCCGCCCGGAACCGTCCCCGTAGCGCACCTCAGGCGTCGGGCTCCGGATACGGCTGGACTCAATTCCGCGACCTGCGGGCGAAGAGCACTGCGGCGCAGACATATCCGATTATTGCCAGGCCGGCCGACCAGAGTACGGCCGGTAGCGCGCTGCTCTCCGTGCCACCGGTGAGCAGGTTGCGGAGCGTGTCGATCACGGGTGTCGCGGGCTGATGTTCGGCGAAACCGCGGAGCCAGGTCGGCATGGAGCTGGTGGGTACGAAGGCGCTGCTGATGTACGGGATGAACATGATCGCGTAGGTGTATCCGCCTGCTGCCTCGGGGTTTTGCGCCAGGAGGCCTAGTGCCACCGCGATCCAGGTGATCGCGTGGACGAAGAGCAGGATTATCGCGAGTGCGCCGAGCCACGCGAAAAAGCCGGTGTCCGAGCGGAATCCCAGGATCGTGCCGACCGCCAGCACGATGGCGACGGCGATCATATTGCGTACGACGCCTTCGCCGACATGCCCGGCGAGCAGTGCCTGCCGGAAGATCGGCAACGTCCGGAATCGGTCCACCGCGCCGGTGCGCAGATCGGTCGCCACCGCGGTCGCGGTGATCGATGCGCCGAATCCGGTGCACAGCAGGATGATTCCGGGAATCACGTAGTCGATGTACGGGCCGTCCACCTGGATCGCGCCGCCGAACACGTACACGAACAGCAGCATGATCAGCACGGGCAGCAGCATCGAGATCAGCAGCGTGTCGCGGCTGCGCAGCGTGTGCCGCACCGCGCGCCGGAACATGACGGCGGAATCGGTGACGACCGTTACCGGCCGGCTCATGCCACCGCCGCGGTTCGCCTGCTCACCCGGCGGCCGCTTCGACGATGTCGGCGGTGCGCGGGGTCGCGTCCGCGTGCGATTGCAGTTCGCCGGCAAGGGCTTTCGCCCGCTGCGCGGTCCCCTGCTCGAGCAGCGTCCGCACCCCGGCCTCCAGCCGATCGCGGTCGAGTTTGCGGAAGCTCACATGCGCTCCGACACCGAGACGTTCGACCTGTCCACCCCACATCGGCTGATCGAACGACACCGAACAGACCAGCGTCGGCAGACCGGCCCGCAGGCTCTCGAAGGTGGTGCCGATGCCGCCGTGATGCACGGCGGCGGCACACACCGGAAAGATGATGTCGTGCGCGACCGGGCCGACCACCTTGACCCGCGCCCCGGTTTCCGCGTCGGCGGCGGCCAGATCGCTCCAGCCCGCGCTCACCAGGCCGCGGATGCCGAGGCTTTCGCACACCTCCGCCACGATGGCGAGCACGGCGTGGGTGTCCCGGATAGGCATGCTGCCGAATCCGAAGTACACCGGCGGCTCGCCCTCCGCGATCCAGGCGATCACCTCGCCGTGATCGGCAGCCAACTCGCCGAGGGCTTCGCGCGCGGTCCGTTCCAGCGGCAGGAAGCCGACGAGCGGGCGGCGCTCGCCCCACTCCTCAGCCAGGCCGGGCACCAGGGCGGGGTCGTAGATCTGCACCTCGGGCACGCCGTCGCGTTCCAATACGGCGGCCGGACCGGCGGTCGATCGCGGCAGGCCGAGTTCCTTGCGCAGCTGGTTCAGGTATTTCATGAAGACGACGCGGCGCAGGTTCTCGGCAAGCAACCAGGTGGCCCGGTTCACCACACCCGGCGGCTGCCAGTCCGCCGGCAGCGCGCCCGGGAACGGGTACGCGGTGTTCTTCCGGCACGGGAAGCCGTGCAGCGAGACCAGCGGCACCCGCATCGCCTCGGCGACCGACGCGGCCCGGTCCTCGGTGAGCATCGTCGAGACGATGATGTCCGCGCCGGCGCAGACGTCGATCACCTCGCGGTTCATCTGCTCGGCGTAGTCGGCCATCTGCTTGCCGACGAGTTGCATGAGCCGGAAACTGCTGCCCGCGGCGAGTGCCTTCTGGCCTTCGTCGGAGGCATAGAGCTGTTGCACATCCGGCCCGCAGCTGACCGCGGACAGGCCGGTGCGGGTGGCGAAGTCGACCAGGTTCGGCGGCGCGCCGAGCAGCACGTCGTGGCCGCGCCTGCGCAGCTCCAGGCCGAGCGCCACGGCGGGTTGGACGTCGCCGCGGGTGCCCGTCAACGGAATCGCCACTCTCATGCCAGCTCCTGTACTCGGCGGGCGCTCCCGCATTCGTCGGGCCGCAGGTCGGCGACTCGTCGTTCTTCCAGCATGCGCGTGGTGCACATGTCCGTACCGTGGTCCCATGCACGTCGCGCTGTTCACGGACTTCCATCCCGCGACCCTCGGCGGGATCCAGACCTCGGTACATGCCCAGCGTCGCGGGCTCGAGCGGCTCGGCCACCGCGTCACCGTGTTCACCGCGCCCACGCCGGAATCTACCGAATCGGAGCAGGACATTGTGGTCCTTTCCGCACTAGGCGGGGTTGTGGTCAACGGTTTCGCCATGGTGTTGCCGACTCCGGCGAACAACCGGTCGATCGATGCGGTCTTCGCCGAGCGCGGGCCGATCGATGTCGTGCACACCCAGACCACCTACGGGGTGGCCATCGCCGGGCTGCGGGCGGCGCGGCGGCATGGGATTCCGGTGGTGCACACGGTGCACAGTCGCGACGATGTCTTCATCGCCAACACCTCCCCCGTGCCGTATCTGTCCGCACTCACCATGCGCGCGCTGCACGGACGTTTCGTGTCTCATCGCGGGGAGATGCCGCGCAACAACGAATCCCGCGCAGCCCGGCATGCCTGGCGGACGATGGTCGCGCAGGCGCAGGCCGCCGATCGGGTGATCGTGCCGACCGAACACTTCGCCGAGCGCATCCTGGCGCACGGGCTGGATCGGCCGCTTCGGGTGATCTCCAACGGAATCGATGATGAACTCCTCGACGAGGCGCAGAAGTTCGAGGGCGGGCCAGGAAGCGGTCCGCTGCGAATCCTGTGGTGTGCCAGGCTGTCCGGGGAGAAACGGCTCCTCGAAGCCATCGAGGCGGTGCGCCGGGTCGAGAACTGCGCGTTCGACATCTACGGCTCGGGAGATCTGTACGAGCGAGCGCAGGCGGCGATCGAGACCGGTGGCCTGAGCGATCGCGTACGGCTGCACGGCGGAGTCAGTCAGGCGGACTGCCTGGCCGCTATGGCGACGCACGACGTATTGCTCTTCCCCTCTTCAGGTTTCGATACTCAGGGCATGGCCCTGCTGGAGGCGGTGGCGATGCGGCTGCCCGTCGTCTACTGCGATCCGGATCTGGCCGAGACGGTGCCCGAGGGCGGCGGCGTCTGCACGCGCGACCCGTCCGTGGCGGCACTTTCCGATTCGCTGCGCGAACTCGCCGATCACCCAGAACAATTGACGCCGATGCGCAAAGTCCTCACCGAGCACGGCGATACCGCACGGCAGTCCCGCCTCACCGAAACCATCCTCTCGATCTACACCGAACTGGTCGGAGACGCGAAACCCGCTATGCCGCAGACTGTTCCGAACGTTCCCACCGCCCCCGGGCGGCTTCCCCTACTCGGCCACAGCATTGTGGCATTGCGCGACGGCCTGAAGTTCGTCACGTCACTGGCCGACGTCGGCCCGATCGTCCGGATCTACCTCGGGCCGCGCCCCGCCTACGTGCTCACCACCCCCGACCTCATTCGCGAGCTGAGTTTCGGTGAGGCGGGCGAATTCCACCGCGAGGAGCTGCGCGACGCGATCCAGGAGGTGATTCGCGGCGCGTCCAATGTGCTCAGCCGCAAGCCGCACGAACTGCGCCGCCGGATGATCGCGCCCGCGCTGCGGCAGCGCCGGTTGAACGAATACGCCACGGTAGCCGCCGATCTGGCGAACACGTGGGCGGAATCGCTGCGGCCGGGCCGGACACTGAACCTGGTCGACGAGGCGCACCGGCTCGTCCTCGACACCATCTCCTCGACGCTGTTCACCGCCGAGTTCGGCGCGGACGCGAAACGGGAAGTGCAGCAGACCATTCCGTGGCTGCTCGGCCAGGTGATCCAGCGGGCCGCGCTGCCGCCGCCGGTGCGCCGCCTGCGCGTCGTGGCCAACCGCCGGTTCACCGCCAAGTCGCACCGGCTGCGCGCGGAGATCGGCGCGGTGGTCGCCGAATACCGCCGCGCCGACCGGGATTTCCACGATGTGCTCTCCGCGCTGGTGCGCCACCGCGACCCGGAGACCGGGATCCGGCTATCGGACGAGGAGATCATCGACGAGCTGCTGCTCATGCTCGCCGCCGGCGTCGGCTCGACCGCGTCGATCCTCGGCTGGGTGTGGCACGAGATCATGCGCAGCCCGGACATCGCCGCCGAATTGCGCCGCGAACTGGACGATTTCGTCGGCGACGGGCCGGTCACGCCCGACCATGTCGCCGAGCTGCCCTACCTGCGGCTGGTGGTGCTGGAGACCCTGCGGTTCTGGGGGCCGTGGGTCAGTACGCACACCGCGGACGGTCCGGTCACGCTCGGCGGCACCACGCTGCCCGACGGCGCCATGGTGGTGTACAGCCCGTACATGATCCATCACAACGCGCAGTACTACCCGGACCCGGAAACCTTCGACCCCGATCGCTGGTTTCCCGGCCGGGCCGAGGAGATCGACAAGAAGGCGATCCTGCCGTTCGGGGTCGGCAATCGGCACTGTCCGGGCAACAACTTCGCCCTGATGACGATCACGCTCGCGACGGCCGCCCTGTTCGCCCGGTGGCAGCCGGTCGCCGACCCCGGCTACCAGGTGAAACCGTCGAATCGCGACTTCGTCGCCGCACCGTCCCGGCTGCCGGTGGTGTTGCGGGCTCGGCGGTAAGCCCGCGGGGGCGCGTCTGCTGCCGATGAGTTCCGCGCCGTCGTTTCGTCATCACAGTATGGACACCACCAACCTCGCGGACCTCTACTCGTTGCCGGAGCTGGACTGGGCGACCGTCCAGTCGACGCTCGACGCGAACATCCCGCAGGCCCCGGACACCGGCGGCCCGAACCGGCACACCTACTGGTTGAGCACCATCAACCCGGACGGCAGCTCGCACTTGACCGCGCTCGGCGCGCTCTGGCTCGACGGCGCGTTCTGGTTCACCACCGGCGCGCGAACCCGCAAGGGCCGCAACCTCGCCCGCGATCCGCGCTGCGCGATCAGCATCTCCCTGCACGACTTCGACCTCACCGTCAACGGCACGGCCGCGCTGGTGACGGACCCGGCGGCGGTCGCCGAGATCGCCGCGCGCTACGCCGCGGACGGCTGGCCCGCCAAGCCCGACGAGACCGGCCAGGCGCTCACCGCCGAATACAGCGCCCCGTCCGCCGGCCCGCCGCCCTGGCACATCTACCGGATCACCGCGACGACAGCGATGGCGCTCGGCACGGTCGAGCCCGGCGGCGCGACGCGCTGGCATTTCTGAGCAGGCCCGCTTCCACCGGCCGGGTGTTCGGCCCACCACGCGCGGGGCCCGTAACCTGCTGGTTGGCGCAAAAACGCCGACCGTCGGGCGGATGGGAGTCACCCGTGGCATCCGACCAGCCGAGAATGCCGCCGCTGGGGCTGGTTCGTGCGGTGGAGTCGGTACGCAACGGGCTGTCGATCGCCTATCGCAAGCTGGTGCCGGGGCAGGTCGCCGTGATGGAGATGCTCGCCGCCGGATGGCTGACGCAGGCGATTCATGCCGCCGCCGAGCTCGGGGTCGCCGACGCGCTGGCCGATGGACCGCTCGGTGGGGCCGAGCTGGCGAAGGCGGTCGGGGCCGATGAGGATGCGCTGCATCGGTTGCTGCGGCTGCTGATCGGTCACGGGATCTTCACCCGGCGGCGCGATGGCCGGTACGCACTGACTTCGATGGCGCGGGCACTGCGGCGTGATGCCGACGTTTCGTTGCGTGATGCCGCGTTGTTCTTCGGGTGCTCGATTCATCGGGAGAACTGGTCGCATCTCGTCGACGCGGTGCGCACCGGGAAGCCGGTCGGCCAAGCGGCGGCCTCGGGCTCGCTCCACTGCTCGCGGCCTACGATTTCGCGCAGTTCGAGACGCTCGTCGATGTCGCCGGTGGCGAGGGCACGATGCTCGCCGAGATCCTGTGCCGGGCACCACGATCCAAGGGGATTCTGTTCGAGCTGCCGGCGGTGGCCGAGTCGGCGCGCAGCCGGCTGGCCGAACTCGGCCTGGCCGACCGGTGCGCGGTCGAGTGCGGATCGATCTTCGATGCGGTTCCACACGGCGGTGATGCCTACATCCTCAAGCACATCCTGCACGACTGGGCCGACGACGACGCGGGGCGGATTCTGTCGACGGTGCGCGCGGCGATGAAACCCGATGCGCGCCTGTTGATTATCGAACTGGTTGTCCCGGAGAACACTCGACCGCATCCGGGTAAGTACATCGATCTCGAGATGCTGGTGAACACGGGCGGGCGGGAACGTACCGCCGAGGAGTATCGAAAGTTCCTGGCGCGCTTCGGGTTCACGCTGAGCCGGATCGTGCCGACGGTCTCGCCGGACAATATTCTCGAGGCCGTACCCGTCTAAGGTGTCAGAACGCCGGCGATGACCGTGTTCACCACCCGGCGGACGGCTTCGGATTCCGGCGGTGTGCCTTTGCGGTCGGCGAACAGGAGATGCCCGGCGCCGATCAGCGTGGGCGCCAGCACTTCTACGTCGGCTGCGGCCACGATGCGCCCCTTGTCACGCTCGGCTCCGAGGTAGTCGGCGATCATAGCCGTTGCCTCCGCGAGGAGCGGAACACCAGTCGGCCGCGTCCGGCGGAGCCTGGCGCGCAACTCGTCTCGGAAGGTGACCAGGCTGACGATGGCCACCGCGACCGTCCCGAACACGTCCGTCAACGCGTCGCCGAGATTGCCGACGACCGTGCCGGTGCCTGCGATCTCGCGCAGCGCGGCGCTCTGCTGGTCGATCCGCGCGATGCGGTCGAGCACGAGTTCGGCGAGGAAATCGTCGAAGTCGGCGAAGTGCCGGTGCAGCACGCCCTTGGCGCAGCCCGCCTCCGTGGTGACCGCGCGGCTGGTCAGCGCGCTCGGGCCGGCCTGGATCAGGATGCGTTCGGCGGCGTCGAACAGTTGCTCGCGCACGTCGCGCATGGCCACTCCGGTTGGCACTGGGTAGTTCTCCTTGCATCGCGGGTTGAAGAGTGGGCATGTGCCCACTTATAGTGGGCGCATGCCCACTATACCTTCGGGGCAACCGCCCCTTCCGCAGCAAGAGTCGCATCGAGCACGCGAAATCGCGGAGTCGTTCGGCGTGGATGCCGAACGCTACGACCGCTCCCGGCCCCGGTATCCCGAGGCGATGGTGCAGGCGATCATCGCCGCCGGCCCGGGACGCGATGTCCTCGACGTCGGCATCGGCACCGGCATCGTCGCGCGGCAGTTCCACGCGGCGGGCTGCCACGTGGTCGGTGTCGAACCCGACGAGCGCATGGCCGAATTCGCGCGCCGCGGCGGCACCGAAGTCGAGGTGTCCACCTTCGAAACCTGGGATCCCGCAGGCCGGACCTTCGACCTGGTCGTCGCCGGGCAGGCCTGGCACTGGGTGGACACCGTCGCCGGCGCGGCCAAGGCGGCCGAGGTGCTGCGACCGGGCGGAGTGCTCGCCCCGTTCTGGAACGTGAGCCAGCCACCGCCCGAACTCGAGCGCGCCTTCGCCGACGTCTTCCGCCGGCTGGTCCCCGACTCCCCCGTCGGCCGAATCCCCACGGGCTCCGCCTTGCAGCTCTACGCGTCGATGTGCGACAAGACCTCCGACGGCATCCGCCAGTCAGGCGCCTTCGGCGAGCCGCAGCAACAGCAATTCCAGTGGGAACAGCAGTACACCCGCGACGAATGGCTCGAATACTCCGCCACCACCGGCGCCACCACCCGACTCCCCCAACCGCTCCTCGACCAAGTACTCGCCGGCCTCGGCACGGCCATCGACGCGGCCGGCGGCACCTTCACCGTGCAATACACGGCAGCAATGGTCACCGCAGTACGAAAGATCAGCTAACCCTGACACCGCCATCACCGGATAACCTTGTGATGCCACGCTTCCGGAAGGTGCGGCCTTAGCGGTATCCGCCGGTTAGTGATTTGGTGGGTGACTCGGTGGTGGTCGGGCCGCCGCCTGCGGAGGTGTTCGCCTCGGTTCCTATCGCCGATCTGTCGCGTGCCATGGTCGCCGGGGTGCCCGGGCTGCTCGGTGAGCTCGAATCCGATACGCGCAATGTGCTGTTGACGCTGGCGCGGATTTGGATGACGGTGACGACCGGGGAGATCGCGGCCAAGGATAGGGCTGCCGAGTGGGCGGTGGCGAGGGTTCCGGAGTCGTTGCAGGCACCGCTTGTGCATGCGCGTGCGGTGTATCTCGTTGCGGTCGAGGAGGATTGGACCGGGGCGGCCGGGGCGTTCCGGGAGACGGCGGCGGTGCTGCGGGACGCGATCGACGCCTCAGGAGGGTGAGACGAAGGCGCGGGTGGTGATGCCTAGGGCGGTCGTGGTCACGCAGGAGGCGCGCATCGACTGGCCGACGGCCGCCGAAGGGGAATCGGTGCCGGGGTATGGGCCGAAGATGGGGCTGTCGGGGGTTGCGGGGACGCTGATGCCGAGGCACTCGACTTCCAGCACGGTGGATCCGTATCCCTCGTGGCAGAGGGCGACGGCGTCGGTGAGGCCGCGGTCGACGTAGCAACCGCCGGGGTCGGCGGTCGCCTGGTCGGCTCTGGCGATCACGGTGCCGCAGGCGAGCACGAACAAGCAGCCACCTCCGACGATTCGTCGCAGCACAGTGCTCACTGGGGATCCCTTTCTCGGCGCGATTGTGCAACCCAGCCGGAATCGGTCCGGTCGCCGCATCAGCGTGAAACGTCCCCCTGATCGTCCTCGGCCATTCCACCAGACACGACGCTCGCCGGTGCGGGACACGACGGTGGCACAGCGGCCGGTTTGGCTAAGACAAGGTCAGGGCCTGGGCAATCAGCGTGAGGTAGAGGACGAGGATGAAGATGACGGCAGGGACGGGTGGATAGTCCGTGCGGTCGCCGCGCAGGAACTTCAGTGCGCCGAGGGCGGGGATCAACAGCAACGCAATGGGCAGCCAGGCAATGAGGGACAACGGCGGCGAATAGTCCCACGGCCGGACCAGAAGCAGATCGAACAGCACCGCCGCGACCGCGCAGAGCAGCGAGGCGGCGACACCGCCGTTCGTGCCCAGCGCGTTCGAATACAGCAGTTCGCCCGGACGACGCTCGCGGGATGTCTTTCTGGCGAACTCGAATTGGAGGAACGCGCCGGCGAAGACACCGGCGACCGCCGCGGCCTGCCAGTGCGCGCGCACCTCACCGGTGTCGATCGCCGAGACCACGACGTAGCCGGTGACGAGCAGTTGCACCGGGTAGGTGACGACCAGATTCACCAGGATGTTGGTGCGCACGGTAGCGAACAACTGCTCCAGACCCCACAGCACCAGCCCGTAAGCCAATGCGACAGTGATCATTACGGCGGAGCCCACGGACAGCGCGAGGCTGCCGGCGATGGCCCCGATCGCGATGACCCCCATCGCGACGCGCAGTTCGACCGCACTCACCGCACCGGTCACCAGCGGCCTGTCCGGATTGTGCACGCGGTCGTATTCGAGATCCTTCTGCTCGTCGACCATCCGCAGATACAGCAGCACGAACGCGACCACGACGATCCGGACCACGGTGGCACCGGCCGGCCGCCATGCCGAATCCGGCTGCGTCACAAGCGAAGCGATGCCCTCCAGCGCGAGCACCCACAGCACCCCGTAGAGCAGGTAGTGCGGCTTGTACATCACCGCGGTGAACCGGGCGATACGCACCACGGACACCAGCGGGTTCGTCACGCGGACTCCGGTTCCTCGGCGTCGAAACCCAGTTCGTCGTCGGCGAATTCGAGATCGAGCTCGGCGGCGACCGCGTCGGCCTGCCGGATCTCGCAGTGGATCACGGTCCGGTCGGCCTGCTGACCGGTGATCTCCGCGACGCACTCGGCGGGACGATCCAGCTCCACGAACCGCTCGAAAGCGCTTCCGACGCACTCCAATCGGGGCGCTCGATGCAGCACCATGGCCAACGCGGTCTGCCTGCACGCCTCGATCAGCAGGCTGCCCGGAACATGGTCGAGCTGATGATCGAACAGAAACGGATGACCCAGGTCGGGAACGAGGGCGGCCCGCGCGATGTTCCCCGAAAGCTCCGGCGCGGCGATCACGACATTGCGCCAGTTCTCCCGCCCGACCTCGGCCGCGACCGCGCGATCGGCGAGCGCCGAAGCGCCGAGAAACGGCCCGAGGCCGAGGCTTTTCCGGAACGCGCCGCGCAGCCCGGCCCATTGCTGCGACGTCATCCAGGAGAACGAGCCGTCGACGGTCATCATCGACTCGTCGCCGCAATCGATTTCGAGCACCATGTCCAGGCCCTGCACCGTGTCGCCGCGCAGGTGCCGCCGCGGCACCCGGGCGCGCAGCACCAGATCGGCCGGGGCGGTGCCGACCTCCCAGGCGGGGGTGTCCGCGCCGGTGCCGTTGAAGGTGCGCACGATGAACGCCATATCCGAAGGGACGCCGTAGAACTCGTGGCTGAGCGCGATCGCGGCCTGCCGGGCGGCCTCCATCACCAGCAGCGGATCGTGGCGCAGGCCGAGCGACCCGAGGTGATCGCCGTAATAGGCGTGCATCCTGGGTAATTGGGCGCCGACCACGAACTCGTCCTCGGCCACGGTGTCCATCGAGGTGACGAACACCTCCGACACCGCGCACCGGTGCGCCAGCTCGCGCGAGATGGTACGTAGATGGGTCGCGTTCTTCACCGTTTCCACGTTTGCCGTCACGGTCGTTCCTCCAGCCAGTCTTTCGCGGTCACCGGGCGCAGCGTTTGCGGCTGCGTCCCGACCCGCATCGGGAGTACATAGGACCCGAGCACGATCACCGACCACGGATCGAGTTCGCGCCCCTCGGCCCACGCGGAATACAGCAGCCGCGCGCAGTCCGCGTCCGTCCGATCCTCGAAAGCCGGTGCGGCACCGGCCTGCTCCAGATCACGCAGGATCCGGTCGAGTGCGTCGGCACGGTCGAAGCTGCGCGCCGGCGCCTGCGTGTAGAGGTCGTGCGCGATCGCGCGGGCATCGGACGAGCGGTCGGCCCCGTCGCTTGCCTGTGCGATCACCTTCGCCCGCCGGTCCTCGTCCAGGTAGATGGCGAGCTCCCGCAGCACATCGGCGGGATCGTCGGGTGAATGCACCAGATTCAGCAGATAGCTGTGGCGGCCGAGCAGGTGGCGCAGCTCGCCGGGTTGACGTTTACGCGGATCGGTCGGCCCCTTGGCTTCGGTAAGCCGTACGGGGACGGGGAGTTCCGCGTCCTCGCCGCGCACGACGAGCACCAGGACGTCGGAGATGCCGACCAGCAGATCGGCCAAGCGCCGGCGTTCGGGCGAGGCGATGTTCCAGGCGAAGTACCAGAGCGCGCGGGCGAAGTGCCGGTCGACCGCGACCCGGAAAGCGGAGACGACCCGGAAGTTGTTGTCCGCCAGCCAGTTCAGTGTCGATTCGACCGATCTGGCGACGATCGCGTCCGGCTTGAGCAGCAGCATCGAGTGCTCTCTGGCGAACTTCGCGGCGTCGACACCGAGGCGATCGAGTTGCTCGACGGTCTCTTGCAGGTAGGTGTCGTCGGCGTAGGCCGCCACCTTCTCCGGCTGCGGGGTCAGCGCGGCGAGCAGCTCGCGCAGCGACGCGGTCACCGGTCCGCCCCACCGGAGTCATTGCCCGCCAGCACTTCTTCGATCGACGGCAACGGCACGCCGAGATAGCCGGATTCCAGGCAGTAGTCCAGCAGCACGCGCAGATACTCCTTGCCGGTCGGTGGCGCCGGTTTGCCGAGCAGCACTTCGGCATTCGAGGTGCCGAAGGTCAGTCGCCGCTCGAAGTAGCTGGTGTAGAGCGAGCCGATGCGCCGGTAGTACTCGCGTTCGATGGCGCCGAGGTCGTCTTCGTGGAACGTCGCCGCGGGCACGAAGGTCGCGACCTCGAACGAAGGGTATTCGGCGAGCACGTCGGAGACCTCGCGCAGCGACAGCGTGTCCCGGCCGACCGCGTGGAAGGTGCGCCGATGGGCCGAGTCGAAATCCAGGACGGCGGCGGCGATCACGTCGGCGACGTGATCGACCGGGGCCAGCGCCAGCGTCGCGTCATAGCGGCCGGGCAGCGAGCGCAGCTTGCCCTCGACCATCAGCTTGACCACGGTGTAGAGGTTCTTGTACTCGCGGATCGCGCCGGTGCCGAGGGCGCCGGTCACGATGCCGGGCCGCACGATCGCCCAGCGCAGGCCGTGCCGGCCGGCTGCGCGGACCAAGTGCTCGGCGTGAAACTTGCTCTCTTCGTAGCGGTTTCCGAAGGTCTGACCGGCATCGAGGTCGTTCTCGTCGATCACGCCGCTGCGGTTGCCGCACACGTAGGCGGTGCTGACGTAGACGAGCTGGACGTCCCAGGCCTTGGCCAGCGCTACCGCGTTGGCGGTGCCGCGCACGTTGAGTTCGTGGTAGTCGGTCGCGTCGGCGTCGAACGCCGTGGTGGCCGCGCAGTGCACGATCGTGCCGAC
The DNA here is from genome assembly GCF_008704205.1 of Nocardia colli. GTDB lineage: Bacteria > Actinomycetota > Actinomycetes > Mycobacteriales > Mycobacteriaceae > Nocardia > Nocardia colli. The sequence goes on from NZ_VXLC01000006.1 coordinate 162,790, forward strand.
CCGTTCGGACAGGTCCGCGGAATCACGCGGTGACAGACCGAATCCCGGCATCCGGATGTCCCCTGCGACCGGACTGCCCGCGCCGAGGGCGGTGCCGTCGTTGCGGACGATGCGCGAGTTGTTGTGCAGTACCGCGGCGACCGGATAGCTGGCCGCGGCGAGGCGCGCCACCACCTCGGAGCCGACCAGCCCGCTCGCGCCGGTGACCAATATCGTGTCGCGCCTGCCCATTCCGTCGTCGTGCTGCCGCTCGGCGCCGACGTGACCGAGCAGCCGGCTGCGATCCTTCGGCACCTGTCGACCGGGCTCTTCGCCGGAACCAGCGGCGAGGCCGGTCGCGACCAGCGTGATGACGTCGCCGACCCGGCGGATTCCGACCAGCCGCTCCGGCCGCTGGCGCGGGAGAGCGAAGGTCCGCTCGAGCGCGACGGTCAGCTCCATCAACCGCAGCGACTCGAAACCCAGATCCTCGACCAGCCTTCGGTCGTCGGCGGCGAGCGCATGCGGGTCCGGGGCCATGGCCTGAACCAGGCTGCGTACCTGCTCGGCGACCGCGGCGTCGGCGACGGCTGTCATGGCTGCGACGTTCCTTCCACGCGTAGGTGCGGCTGCTGCCCGCCGGAGGCCAGCAGGTCGCGGGCCTCGTCGAGAGGCAGGTCGGTGTCGAGATAGCCGGCGATGCGCAGCCAGTCGTAGCCGATGGCGAGCGTGCGCCGCCATTGTTCGCGCGAGTCGAACGAGGCCGGAAAGGCGGTGCCGTCCGGGTCGGCGGCGACCGAGCGGACGAGAGTGACGAAATCGTCGAGGACCGCGAGGCCGGCGACGGTATCGCCGGAGTCCGAGAACCGTAGCTGCCGAGCCGATTCCAGCCGGGCGAGCAGGTCGTCACGGTGCTGGGCGTGTGGCGGAAGCAGTCGGCGCAGGGTCGATGGTGGTGCGACGTCGGCGGGCAGTGGGTGAATACCGAAGGCGGACAGCATCACTCGTACCGTCATCGCGATCATCCGGTGCGCGGCGATGTCGGCGACGGCGCCCTGACCGTTCTTGATCGCTCCCGCCAGATCCTCGCGCGCGTTCTCCAGCACGATGTTCGACCACACCAGGTTCATCGCGCACTCGGTGAAACGACGTGCGGGCAGCGGCGACAGTGTCGCGATCGCGTCCTCACGCGCGGCCCCGGTGACGCCGAGCGCAGGAGCCGTCGCGGACGGCACCGGGGTGTAGGGCCGCCCCGGTTTGCACATCGCCAGTGCGGGCTTCAGGACTTCACCACAGCGCCACTGCAATCCGACGAAACCGAGCCGGAGGAACTCGGCCAGCTCGGCGGTGATGTCGTGCGGTGCCCGAGACAGGACCGCGGCGAGGGAATGGCGGAACACCACCGAGCGCCAGGCGCGGGCGCCGTTGTCCGAGAGCACGAAAACGTCGCTGTCGCTGCGGATTACGTGCACGCGCTGCCCGATGTTCCAGGTGGTGACCTGGGGTCTCCGGGCGAACAGGATCTGGTCGGGATCGTCGGTGACGCCCTCGACGCCCAGCTCGGCGGCGAGTTCTAGAGCCTGTGTCCAGGTTGCCTGCTCGGACAACGCCCGTGCCTTCGCATCGCCGAGTACACCGGGCAGCGTGTCGCCGTAGCTCCGCTCCGGGTCGCCGGCCCACGCGCCCGGATCGCTGAGATCGCGGTAGCGGTTGATGATTTCGTCGCTGCCGATCCGCTCGAGTTGCTGCGGCAGCCATTTGGTTTCCAGGTAGCTTTCGCCGTGCCGCGCGGCCCAGCCCTTGATCGCCTGGAGCAAGCCGTCACGTGCCCAGTCGATCGCCTCGTCGCGCGCCTTCAGCGTGCGCAGTGCGATGGCGTAGCGCAGGGCCTGCTGTGCTCGGGCGGTCCACCAGTCCGCGATGAGCGTCATGAAGGTGGAATGCGGCAGTAGCGCGCGCAATTCGTCGATATCCGCGGTTCCGGAGCGGACGACCGTCGCGCGCAGGAACCGTTGACACCGGTTGAGCAGATCCTCGTCGAGCTCGGTGGCGTTCGCGACTTGTTCGAGCTGTCGCCGCATTTGAGACTCGGAGCGAGTGCGTACCTCCACTCGGCGGCCGTCGATGAACAGCACGGTCGGCAGTGTGGGCAACTCGTCGTCGCCGGGGGCGAGCACCAGGAAGTCGACGTCGGAGCCCTCGTTCCCGAAGCCCTCGGCGAGTGAGCCCTCGAAGAGCACGGTCGAATCAGCGGGAATCGCAACGCTTTCCAACGCACCGTCGAGCAACTGACCGACCCGTTCGGCGGCCAATGTCGGCGTGGGGGTGTCGTCCGTCGCGACTCGACCACAGCTGGGAGTGGCTTCCGCCTCGTACACAACCGCGTCCGTGAGTGCCCCGCTACGGAATTGATCCCACATGTACCGTCGCCGCGGCTTACCGCTCGACGTACGCCGGATGATCCCGCGCGGACCGGTGACGATGGTGACCGTCTGCGCAGGCCCCAGTTCACCCCGAATGATCTTGCGCGCCTCCGGAATCCACGCCCCCGGCTTGGCCTCCGCGAACAGCGCGATGCCCTGCTCGCCCGGCTCGGTGATCGCGACGGCGGCGAGTTTGCCCTTGGTGATCCCGGTTTCCTGCGCGACCCGCGATTCGATGTCCTCCATGAACACCGAACGCCCACGCACCTTCAGGCTCGACCCCATCCGGCCGAGCACGAATACCTCACCGCGATGCAGGAATCCGGCGTCACCGGAATACAGCGCGCCGTTGACGATCCTGGTGGACGCGCCGTCGGAATCGTCGGAATAGCCGAGCGCGACGGAGTCGCCGACCACCACCATCTCGCCGAGCGTCCCGTCGGGCAGCTCGTGGCCGTTCTCATCGACCACCGTGACGGTCGATTCGGTGGTCGAGTAGCCGAGTCCGGTGATCCAGCCCGCGCCGTCGACCCGATGGGTGTCATCGAGCAGTTCCCGCTCCAGGATGGTGACGGGCTCGCCGAAACGCAGTGTCGGGGTGTCGATCCGCAGCGCGGTGATCGGGCGATGCCGCGCCGAGGCGGTCACCATCAGCGTCGACTCCGCCAGACCGTAGGCCAGCGTGTACGCGCTCATCGAAAAGCCGAGCGGCCCGGTGAGTTTCGCGAACGACTGGAGATCGGCCACCTCGACCGGCTCGGAACCGACGGCGAGCGTGCGCCACCCGGACAGGTCCAGATCGGCGATCTCCGCGGGCGAAACCCGGTGCGCCACATAGCCGAGCGCGAACGACGGCGACGGCGAGTGCTGGGCGTGCGCCATCGCCCGCAACCAGCGCGCCGGATCGCGGACGAACTGGTCCGGACGCATCAGCCACAGATCGCCCTGATTGGTGACGGTGGTGAGGAACGCGCCGACCAGCCCCATGTCGTGATACAGCGGCAGCCACGACACCATCGCCTCGCCGGCCCGCCACTCGACCAGCCGGGAGATCATCGCGATGTTGTTGGCCAGGTTGTGCCAGCTCACCCGCACGCCACGCGGGGCGGCGGTGGAGCCGGAGGTGAATTGCAGCAGCGCGCACTCGTCCGGCTCGCCGAACACGCGCTCCGCGGGCGGGCACGGTTGCAGCGTGGCCGCGTCGATCACCAGTGGTTCGTCGCTCCGCCCGGCCGCCGTGGCCGCCTGGCGGACGAACTGCTCGAATTCGGTCGAGGTGACCACCAGCCGGGGCTTCGCCTGCACCAGGATCCCGGCGATGTGGGCGATGATCTGGTCGAGATCGCCGAACATCGGCGGCGCGACCGGCGTGAACACTCCGCCGCACGCCCAGACCGCGTAGAACGCGGCGACGCAGGGGAAGCCGGTCGGCATGATCACGCAGGCGCCGTCGCCGCTGCCCATGCCGTGCCGGCGCATGAGCGCCGCGATCGACCAGGTCTGTTCGGCCAGTTCGGGATAGCTCCGGTAGGCCCAGCCGTCGGCTTCGTCGGCCAGCCGAATACCGGCCGAACCGGTCGGGTCGGCTAGCCAATCACGTACGGCCGCAACGTCTTTGTCATGCTCCATCGCGGACCTCTCCTTCGGCCAGCACAGTAACGGTTCCGTGGGTGCCATCGACTCGAATCCGCATACTGGTCCGTACCTTCTTGGTCACGTCCTTGACCTGGACCACCGTCGGCACCCCGAGTTCCCGCGCCACGATCGCGACATGGGTGAGTGGGCTGCCACGCTCGATGACCAGCGCCGACGCCGAGGGCAGCGCGGCCACCCAGCCGGGATCGGTCCGATATGCCACCAGAATGCCACCCGCGACGTCGCGCGGCTCGTCGACGACGACCGCGGTTCCCTCGACGCTACCGGAGGCCGATGGGGTGCCGGTGAGCACCGTGCCTGCTTCGGCCGCGGGGGTGTCGGTGATCGGCACCCAGCCCTGGGCGGCCAGTTCGGCGCGGCCGAAGGTCGATCCGGTGGTGACGAATCTGGCCGGAGCTACGAGACCGGAGTCCTTGGCGCGCTGCGCCTTTCGCGCGTTGACCAGATCGCGCAGGTCTGCGGTATCGGCACCGTCGTAGCTGCCGCGCAACTCCTGCACGGTCAGGTAGAACACGTCGGCGAACTCGTCGATGACGCCGCGCTCGGCCAGATCGCGGCCCATCACCCGGATCATCCGCTTGACCATGCCGAAGGCCCTGGTCCGGCAGAAGCGCAGGCGCTCGCGGTGCGCGGCGCAGCGGGAAACCTTGCCGCGCAACCGTTCATAGATCCGGCGGCGGAAGCCGTGCAGGTGGGCGTCGAGGTATTCCTCGGCCTCGTCGCGGTGGCCGAGCGGCGCGTCCGGTAATGCGCTGCGCAGCATGACGAACAGGCTCGCCGGATCCTCGCGCAGGTCCGGGGTTTCCAGTTTGAGCTCGTCCAGGCTGCGGTAGCCGTAGCTGTCGATGTAGGCGTCGACCTTCGCGCGGAAGTCCGGTCTATCCGCGAGTGCGGGGTAGATGTGTTCCGGCGCTGTCGAATTCACCAGGGCGGTGAGTTCGGGGTCGGCGCGGGCGGCGTCGGCGAGGGCCTTCATCGCGCGGGCGGGTTCGGCGGATTCGACGTCGGAGCCGGGGCCGACCACGGCGTAGAGGAACCACTCCGGGGCCTTGGGCAGCAGCAGTTTGGTCAGCAGGAACATCAATCCGGTGCAGGTCAGCAGGATTGCGTCGAGGACCATCAGCGGGCCCCAGCGCTCGACCAGGTCGCGGTCGACCTTCCGGTAGGCGGCATCTGCTTCGGCGCCGGAGAGCGCGGTGTAGTCGATGGCGTCGTACTCGTCGTAGACGCGGTAGAAGTCGGTCATGAACTGTTCGACGATGGCGTCGATGCCGAACAGGCGGCGCAGGTAGGTCGCGGTGGTCACCGTTCGCGACCGGAGGCGGCTCAGCGGGTTGCCGAAGGTGAACGGGCGCAACGTTTTCGCGATGTCGTCGGCGAGGGGTTCGGCCACGCCGAGCGCGGCCTCGAGCACCTTGCGGTTCAGCGGGTAGCCCGGTGCGATGCCGACCATGCGGTACCAGTGCAGCAGGTTGTAGTACACCCGGCCGTGAAAGTAGCCCAGCAGCACCGGAGTCCATCGTTCGGTCTGGCGCAGCTGTGCGCCGGGGACCCGGAGGGATTTCGCGTAGCCGTGGTAGACGCGGCCGTAGATGTCGGCGGCGGTGGTGTAGGTCAGCGGGGAGGTGAGGCCGTTGAAGCTCTCGATGATGTTGGAGTTGTCCCAGATTCGTTGTTCGCCGTCCGGTACGGCCTCGCCGGCGCCCCGGATGAGCGCGCCGGGGCGGGCACCGAGGGTCGTGGTGATCGGGCGGGACTGCAGGAACCAGAGGCCGGCTTCGTCGATCGCCCATTCGACGTCCTGCGGGGCGTCGAACTCGGCTTCCACCTTGCGGCCCAGTTCGGCTACCTCGGCGATCTCGGCGTCGGTGAGGGCGGGCCGTTCGCGCTGTGCCGGGTCGATCTCGCTGATCGTGGAGCCCTGCGCGCCGTCGGCGACGTACGACCGATCCTTGTCTCCCAGTACGGTTTCCAGCACGGCACCGGAGGATTTGTCGACCACGACCGAGTCGGCGTCCACCGCGCCCGACACCAGGCCCTCGCCGAGCCCGTAGACCGCGCTGATGACCAGTTCGTCGCGGGCGCCGGTGATCGGGTTCGCGGTGAACATCACGCCGCTGGCCCGCGCCGCGATCAAGCGTTGCAGCACAACGGCGACCGCACCCGCGCGTGGCTGCTTGTGGGTGAACGCGTAGCGCAACGATCGTTCGGAGAAGGCCGACGCCCAGCAGTCGCGGACCCGGTCGAGCACCGCGTCGAGGCCGTTGACGTTCAGGAAGGAGTCGAACTGACCCGCATACGAGTGCTCCGGGCCGTCCTCCGCGACCACCGACGAGCGCACCGCGATCGAGCCGCCGAGTCGGGCGTACGCGTCGGCGATCACCTCGCGGACTTCGGCGGGCAGCGGGGTCGCGGCGATATCGGCCCGCAGCGCGGCACCCGCCCCGAGGGCCGCGTCCAGGTCGTCCAGTAATGTGACCTCGGTCACGTTCCTCAGCAGATCGGTCTCCGCGGTGAACTGCGCGAACACGTCCGTGCCGAGCACGGTCCAGTCCGGGACCCGAAATCCGCACTGGCGCAGGCGGTGCAGCCCGCGCGCTTTACCGCCGCCGACGGCGGCGATCGTCGCGATATCGGTCCACGGTCCCAGCACCTGCACGGCATGCTCCCATCCCCCCGGATTCTTGTGCCGGAGCACCACGCACCGGCTCACCCGGGCCGCGCAAAACGTAAGTGGGGGTTGTATGGATATATCCGAGAATTCACCGCAGTGTTAGCCCACAATCCTAGGTGCTCGGTGCGGCAACCACCTCCGCGCGCCACGACCGTTAAGCTACAAACCAGTCTCGGTGGGTTCGGTGAGGATGTGATTCGGGCGGTGAGTTGGACCTTCACTCCGGACGAGTTCGCCCACCTGTGGGGCGAAACCGACCTGGATCGGCACCCGTATCCGTTGCGCATCCTGGAGACCCCGCGCACCGAGGACGAGGCCGATCGGCTGCGCGCGACGCTGAACGAACGGCTGCCGCTGCGAGCCGACCCCGATCTGAGCGCCTGCCTGCGGATTCTCGCCGCCCCGCAGACCAGGATCGTCGCGATCGGCGGCACGCACACGCCGGGTAGCGAGATCCGGCTGCTCGCCGCGGCGATCTTCGACCGGGCCGTGCTCGCGGTGCAGGAACCCGGCTCGACGCCGGACTTCGGCGGGCGGGTCCGGCTCTCGATCGGGCACAGCGGCAAGCTCGGCATCCGGATCGCGGGTCTGCTGCCCGCCGCGCCGCCAGGGCGGGAACCGGCCCGGGTCGCGCCGACGGACGCGGTGCGCGACGAGGCGACGGTGGTCGCGCGGCAGCCGACGGCACCGCGAATTCGCAAGCTGCTGCTGAAACCGCACAGCGCGGAAGGACATATCCGGATCGAGCCCGCGCTGGACCAGCCGACGCCGCCCCCGCCGATCCACTACACCTGGTTCGACGTCAAGGGCGACGGGCGATACCTGATCAGGGCGGGCAAGGAAGTGCACATCACGCCCGCCTCCGCCGAGCAGATCGGCGCGCAACTGCAGAAACGCATCCAGTCGTGAGCCCGGCCGCCGATGCCGACCGATAACCACCGGTGCCGGTCGAAGCGGCCACGGGCTAGTCTGAGGCGGACCGACCATCTCAGGGGTGTGCGATGACGATCGAGACCAGCCGAGCCGATATCGTCCGGTTCAAGCAAGCGGCCCAGGCAGGCAGCGTCCAGTTCGATCCGGCTGCCGCGCGGCGCTGCGCCGAGATGTACGACCAGCAAGCCGAACGGTTGATCCACCTGCAGCAGCGCCTCGAAACCGCCGCGGAACTGGGCGGATTCGGCGGATTCGTGTCCGCGCAGCAGTTACAGGCCGGGTTCAATCACAAAGCGCGCGACGCCGCCACGTTGCTGGACAGCTACATCGAGGCCGCGTACCGAATGAAGGAAGCCTTCTTGATCAGCGGCGGATTACTCGAAGAAGCCGATGCAGCCAACGCCGCCGCCCTGCGCGCCGTCGCCTCGAGGCTTCCGCGATGACCGGCAGCGATCCCGACTACATCAGCTCGATGGAGCACTTCGAGTCGATGCGGCACGAAGAGATCTACGCCAAGACCCAGCAGATCGACGCCGCCGAGGTGCTGCGCGCGTCGGTCGCCTGGCTGGAGGTCGCGGGCACGCTGAGCACGTCCTTCCCGCTCACCCGCGGCAGCGTGGACCGGGTGATGAACTCGATGGAGTGGAAGGGTGCCGCAGCCGACGCGGCGTTCGCCAGCATCCGCAGCTTCGCCGCCTCGGCGGACGAACTCGCCGCGGTGATGGGGCAGGTCGGCGCCAGGCTGGGCGGCGTTGCCGCGGCGGCCGAGGCGGTCAAGATCGCGGTCGCGCCACCCGGTTCGTCCGGGCCGATCGGCGCGGTCGCGCGCCTGCTCGAGGCCGCGCACGTCATAGACGCGAAGATGGCCGAGGAGGCGCTGCGGCAAGAGGCCGTGCTCGCGATGAACATGGTGTACAAGCCGGCCTATGGCATGGCGGGCAAAGCCGTTCCGGCGCTGCCGTCGCCGCCGGAGTTGCCGGCCGACATCAAGCCCGCACCCGCCGCGCCACCACAGCGTCGACCGGCGCCGCCGAGCGAGCAGCCGGAATACACTCCGCCGCAACAGATCCCGCAGGACAGTCAGCCGAACGGTCGTCCGTCGACGCCCGCCCCGGCGCCCTCGGTCCCGGAATCCCAAGCGCCCCCGAGCACTACGACTCCGCCGCGCCCGGTCCCCGACCCGCAGCCGACGCCGCCGCCGACCACCCAGGCGCCGCCGACCACCCAGGCGCCGCCGACCACTCAGCAAGCGCCGCCTCCGGCCCCGCCGACCCCGGATGCTCCGCCGTCAACACAACCGGCCCCGCCCTCAACGCAACCGGCCCCCGCACCGTCGACTCAGCAGGCACCCCCACCGGCTCCGCAACAGGCACCACCGCCTCCGACTACCGAGCAGGCTCCCCCACCCCTGCCCTCTCCACCCCCGGCCCCGCCGATCCCCGCCCCCGCGCAACCGCCTGTCCCCCTGCCGGATCCAGGCGGTCAGCCAGGCGTCACCGGCCCGATCCCCGACGAAAACCAGCAGCAACAACCTCCGTCGACCACCAACCAGCCCGGAGTGGTGCCCTCCCAGAAGTAACCGCACACTGGCAGCCGCCATACACGCGGACCATGAGCCTGGGACGTCGAACGGGACATCACTATCGCGAAACGCGGAACCGCGCTCAGTGATGTCCCGGTCGCCGAGCAAACCCTAGAGGTCGTCCGTGTCGTCCTTCTCCTCGGCTTTGAGAACTTTGAGCATCCTGTCCATCTTCTCGTCATAGAGGTCGAGGATTGCCGCATCGGTATCCATGCCGGGCTTGAGTTTGGTGCCCAACCTTTCCTGCTCCGTTTTCAGGGCGTTACTCCACTCCCGCCGGAACTCGTCGCTGTTGCACATTCCGTACCGCCACTGCCGCAGCAGATCGGCATCCGTCGAGCCGAGCGGTGGTGCGAACTTACTGCCCTTGCCCATAATGTCGCTCCGTGCCGCATCGACAGCGTCATAACCGCCGCGATACTGCAATGGCGTGATCTTGAAAGCCGCGTCGTACTCGCGTATTCCACTGTCGCTGAACTGTTTACGCGAGCCCGCCAGATCCTTCTGCGGGTTGATCGGCTCGCCGCCCACGCTGCAGAAGAGGTCCGCGATCCTGAACCAAGTCCGCTCATTCTTCGCCGCCTGCTTCTCCGCCGCCTGCCCGGCATCTCCCGCAGGCGACGCGTGTGCCGCACCAGAACTGGCGATGAGCAGGACAGAGAATCCGACCGCGAACAACCCGGCCAGGTGTTTAGCCATCATGCCTCCCATACCGATTTATCCCGAGTTTCGAAACAAGCACCTACCGAGGCGATCCCAGTTGGTTCGGTGCCACGGCATCGTTGGATGTGTCCGAATATCAGCGAGCGGCATATGACTGCGGAAAACACGACAGTAGCGGGTTGTCCGGCCCGCGGCGCGTTGTGTGGTGTGGTCTAGACCTTGACCAGGTCGTCGGCGTGGATTACGGGGCGCTGCATGGTGTCTGGGAGTTCTTTGGTGGAGTGGCCGAGCATGGTGGTCAGTTCGGTGCTGTCGTAGGCGACTACGCCGCGGGCGATCAGGCGGTCGCCGGTGGTGATGAGGTCGACCACGTCGCCGCCGTAGAAGCGGCCGCGGAGGGCGGTGATGCCTGCGGCTAGTAGGGAGCGGCGGTCTTCGACGGCGCGGGCGGCGCCGTCGTCGATGAGCAGGGCGCCGCGGCTGTCGGCGGCGTGACGGACCCAGAACTTGCGGGCGGACAGGCGAGTCGGGCGGGCGGCGAAGGCGGTGCCGACTTTGCCGGTGGTCAAGGCCAGGTCGGCGGAGGTGGCGGCGGCGAGCAGGACGGGGACGCCGGCGTCGGCGGCCAGGCGGGCGGCCGAAAGTTTGGAGGCCATGCCGCCGGTGCCGAGCGCGCCGCCGCTGCCGGCGATCACGCCGTCGAGGTCGGCGCTGCTGCGCACCTCGGGGATGAAGCCGGCGTCGCCCTTGCGGGGGTCGCCGTCGTAGAGGCCCTCGACGTCGGAGAGCAGCACCAGCGCGTCGGCGCCGACCAGGTGGGCGACCAGTGCGGCGAGCCGGTCGTTGTCGCCGAACCGGATCTCTTCCGTTGCGACGGTGTCGTTTTCGTTGACCACGGCGATCGCGCCGAGCGAACGCAGCCGGTCCAGGGTCCGTTGCGCGTTGCGGTGGTGCTCGCGGCGCGCGAAATCGTCGGCGCTCAACAGGACTTGGCCGACGGTGCGGTCGTACCGGGCGAAGGAGGTGCCCCAGGCGTGGGCGAGGGCCAGCTGACCGACACTGGCCGCGGCCTGCTTGGTGGCCAGGTCGCGGGGCCGGGTGCTCAGCCCGAGCGGCGCGAGCCCCGCGCCGATCGCGCCCGAAGACACCACCACCACATCGGATCCCGCGCGCATCCGCGCCTCCACCGCATCGGCGAGGCGATCGAGGCGCGCGGTATCGAGCCCGCCCTCGAGGCTGGTCAGCGCCGAGGAGCCGATCTTCACCACGACCCGGCGGGCCGACGCGATCGCCAGCCGGGCCTCGCTCAGCTCCGAATCCGCCTCGGTAGCATCCGAACTCACTGTCATCGCAATCGAACTCCCTGCGCAGCAATAGAACTCGCCGACACCGAACCTACCCCAGCCGGCCCGGCCGCAGCCGAACCCGCGCGTCTACTCTTCGTCGTCCTTAACCAGACCACGCCGCACCCGGGACGCGTGCTTGCGCTCGGCGGCGCTGATCCGGTCGTCCTGTTCCAGTCGAATGTCGGTGCCACGACCGGTCGGCACCATGTCGATGCCCGCCGAGATCTGCGGCTCCCATTCGAAGGTCACGTTGCCGATGGTCACCGGGGCGCCCGGCTCGGCGCCCTGCTTGACCAGCTCGTCCTCGACGCCGAGGCGAGCCAGCCGGTCGGCGAGGTAGCCGACGGCCTCGTCGTTGTCGAACTGCGTCTGCACGACCCAGCGCTCCGGCTGCGAGCCGCGCACGATGAAACCGCCCGGCTCCTGCGGATCGGCGACGACGCTGAACCCGGTCTGGTTGACCGCGATCGGCCGGATCACCGGACGCGCGGGCGCCGCCTTCGGATGCGCCTCGCGGTACTTCAGCACCAGGTCGGCGAGCGCGAAGGTCAAGGGCCGCAAGCCTTCTCGGCTCACCGCCGAGATCTCGAAGACCGGCCAGCCGCGGGCGGTGAACTCGGCGGTGACCATCTCGGCCAGCTCGGCGGCGTCCGGCACGTCGATCTTGTTCAGGATGACCACACGCGGCCGGTCGGCCAGGTCGCCCAGGTCGGCGTCGGCGCTCAGCGCGGGCTTGTAGGCGGCGAGTTCGGCTTCCAGCGCGTCCACGTCGGAGACCGGGTCGCGGCCGGGTTCCAGGGTGGCGCAGTCGACGACGTGCGCGAGGACCGCGCACCGCTCGAGGTGGCGGAGGAAGTCGAGGCCGAGGCCGCGGCCTTCGCTGGCGCCGGGGATCAGGCCGGGCACGTCGGCGACGGTGAAGGTGGTGTCGCCGCTGAGCACCACGCCGAGGTTGGGCACCAGCGTGGTGAACGGGTAGTCGGCGATCTTCGGCTTGGCCGCGGACAGCACGGACACCAGCGAGGACTTGCCCGCGGACGGGAAGCCGACGAGGCCGACGTCGGCGACGGACTTGAGTTCGAGGACGAGGTCGACCTCGTCGCCGTCCTCGCCGAGCAGCGCGAAGCCGGGGGCCTTGCGCGCTTTCGAGGCGAGGGCGGCGTTGCCGAGTCCACCGCGGCCGCCGCGGGCGGCGATGAACTGGTTGCCCGCGCCGACCAGGTCCATCAGGACCTTGCCGTCGCTGTCCAGCACCATGGTGCCGTCGGGCACCTTGAGCAGCAGGTCGACGCCTTGCTTGCCGTCGCGGTTGCTGCCCTCGCCGGGCTTGCCGTTGCCGGCCTTGGCGTGCGGGTGGAAGTGGAAGTCGAGCAGGGTGTGCACATTGGGGTCGACCTCGAGGATCACGTCCCCGCCGTTGCCGCCGTTGCCGCCGTTGGGGCCGCCGAGCGGCATGAACTTCTCGCGGAGTACCGAGGCACAGCCGTGTCCGCCTTTGCCCGCACGCACGTGCAGTACGACACGGTCGATGAACTTGGACATTTCCGAATCATCCTCCTTCAGGACTGGTCGATCGCAGTGGTGCGGGTAAGAAACGCGCTGGGTTTGGGAAAACGCGCTGAGTCTTTAAAACGCGAAAACGGGCCAGGGTTGCGACCCTGACCCGCTCGGCTGTTGTCTGGAGAGGTTAGGCCTAGGCCTCGACCGGCTCCGGGACGACGATGTTGACGGTCTTGCGTCCGCGCTTGGTGCCGAACTCGACCGCGCCCGCCGCGAGGGCGAACAGGGTGTCGTCACCGCCACGACCGACGTTCACGCCGGGGTGGAAGTGGGTTCCGCGCTGACGCACCAGGATCTCGCCTGCGTTGACCTTCTGGCCGCCGAAACGCTTGACGCCGAGGCGCTGGGCGTTGGAATCGCGACCGTTCCGGGAGCTGGACGCACCCTTCTTGTGTGCCATAGCTGAATCTCCTCGGGATGTCTTACTTGATGCCGGTGACCTTGATGACCGTCAGCGGCTGACGGTGACCCTGACGCTTGTGGTAGCCGGTCTTGTTCTTGAACTTGTGGATGCGGATCTTCGGGCCTTTTGTCTGCTCGACGACCTCTGCGGCCACGGAGACCTTGGCCAGCTTTGCGGCGTCGGTGGTCAGGTCGGCCCCGTCAACGACGAGAACCGGATCCAGGGCGACGGAAGTACCCGGCTTACCCTCGATCTTCTCGACCTTCACCAGGTCACCGACCGCGACCTTGTACTGCTTTCCGCCGGTCTTGACGATCGCGTACGTTGCCATCGGTCGGCTTCCTCCACTCGATTAAGTACAGTCATGTTTCTTCTCGCGACACAACTGCGCGACGCGAGATGTTCTTGGCTGGCTTGCTGCGCGGGGCGTGGTATAACGCCCATCGCCAGGCAGCGACCGACCTAGGTTACCAGAGCACCCCATCAGCGACACAATCCGCCCGTCGGCAGCCTGCGAGCAACCCTTGGCGGGTGGGATTCCGGCGCGTTTCCATACTGCGCTGGACTCCCTCAGCACAGCCGTAAACCGCCTCAGCGTGACCGTCATCCGACGACGCGGCCGGTCATACCCGAAGGTGTGACCGGCCGCGTCGAGGCTGTCAGATCAGCTGCTACGACTCCGCAGGCGGCGGGCCTGCGGGACGGCCGACGGCACGACGCCGCGGCTTGCGCTGCGGCACCTCGACCGGGATCTCGGCGGTGAAGTCGACCGCGGGCGCAGGAGCCTGCTCCGGGGTCGGCAACACGAACACCGCACCGCTGCTGTCGGCGGCGGGGGCCGCTGCCGAACGCGCGACGCGACGACGCCGGCTCGTGCGCGGGGCCGGTTCCGGCGCACCGTTGGTTACCGCACGTTCCGCGGTCGGCGGTGTCACCGTTTCCGCAGGAACCTCGGCGACCGGTGCGGGTTCGGCGACCGGTGCGGTCTCGGTAACCGGCTCGGGCGTCTCGACGGTGTCCGCGACCTCGGCGGCCTCGGCAACTTCGGCCTCGGTCGTCTCGGGCTCGACATCCACCGACTCGTTCTCGATGTCCGACCGATCCTCGGCGATCTCGTCCTCGTCACCGTGATGCGCGGCCATCGCCAACGCCACCGGATGCGCCCGCTTGACGGCGATGTCCTCCTCGGACTCCACCGGCGCGGTCCCGTTGGTCGCGGCGACCGGCGCGGCAGGCGCCGCACCCTTGTCCCGGCCACGACGACGACGCGATCCGGTTTCCCGGGCCGCGCCACGGCTGCCACCGTCGTCACCCGACGACGGCTCGACCGGGTAGGCGTGCACCAGGATGCCGCGCCCATGGCAGTGCTCACAGGTGGTCGAGAACGCCTCGACCAGGCCGGTGCCCAGCTTCTTGCGCGTCATCTGGACCAGGCCGAGCGAGGTCACCTCGGACACCTGGTGCCGGGTGCGGTCGCGCCCGAGCGCCTCGGTGAGCCGGCGCAGCACCAGGTCCCGGTTCGATTCGAGCACCATGTCGATGAAGTCGACGACGATCATGCCGCCGATATCGCGCAACCGCATCTGGCGCACGATCTCCTCGGCCGCCTCCAGGTTGTTGCGGGTAACCGTCTCTTCCAGGTTGCTGCCGCCGGAACCGGTGAACTTGCCGGTGTTGACGTCGACCACGGTCATCGCCTCGGTGCGATCGATCACCAGGGTGCCGCCCGAGGGCAGCCACACCTTGCGATCGAGTGCCTTGGCCAGCTGCTCGTCGATCCGGTGCGCCTCGAACACGTCGACACCGTTGTTCTCGTGCCGGGAGACCCGGGCGAGCATTTCCGGCGCGACGGTGCCGATGTACTTTTCGACCGTGCTCCAGGCCCGGTCACCTTCGATGACGAGCTTGGAGAAGTCCTCGTTGAACAGGTCGCGGATGACCTTGACCAGCAGGTCGGGCTCTTCGTACAGCGTCTTGGGCTGGCCGTCGTTCTTGCCTTCGGCGGCCTTCTCGATGGTGCGCCAGGTCGCCTGCAGCCGTTCCACGTCGCGGGCCAGCTCGTCCTCGGCGACGCCCTCGGACGCGGTGCGGATGATCACACCGGCATCGTTCGGGACGATGTCGCGCAGGATTTCCTTGAGCCGCTTGCGTTCGGTGTCGGGCAGCTTGCGGCTGATGCCGGTGGAGGTGCCGCCCGGCACATACACCAGGAAGCGACCGGCCAGGCTGATCTGCGTGGTCAGCCGGGCGCCCTTGTGCCCGACCGGGTCCTTGGAGACCTGCACGAGCACGAGTTCACCGGGCTTGAGCGCCTGTTCGATCTTGCGCTCTTTACCGCCGAGACCGGCGGCCTCCCAGTTCACCTCGCCGGCGTAGAGCACGCCGTTGCGGCCGCGGCCGATGTCGACGAACGCCGCCTCCATGCTCGGCAGCACGTTCTGCACCTTGCCGAGGTAGACGTTGCCGACCATGGACGCCGAACCGGTGCTGGTGACGAAGTGCTCGACCAGGATGTTGTCCTCGAGCACCGCGACCTGGGTGGCGGTCGGGTGATCCGGGAACGCCTTCTCGCGCACCACCATCACCCGGTCCACCGCTTCGCGCCGGGCCAGGAACTCCGACTCGGTCAGGATCGGCGGACGACGCCGGCCTGCCTCGCGGCCGTCGCGCCTGCGCTGGCGCTTGGCCTCGAGCCGGGTGGAACCGGTGATGCCCTGCACCTCGTCGACCGTGGTGGCGCGGCTGCGACTCTTGTTCCGCGGCTCGCGCTCGTGCACGACGGTGTTCGGCGGGTCGTCTTCGGTGGTGGTGGCGGCCTCGGCCTCGGCGGAATCGCCCGCCACCTTGCGCCGGCGACGACGACGCCGGCGACGGCTCGCGCCGTCCGACTCGTTCTCGTCGTCCTCGGTGTCGGCGTTGTCGTCGGACGAGTCGCTGACGTCCGTGCCGGTGCTGGTCTCGGCGGTGTCGTCGGTCTGCTCGTCCTCGGTGTCGTCCGAGTCGTTCTCGTCGTCGGCGTCGCTGTGCTGCTCGCCGCGACCGCGACCACGGCCACGGCGGCCACGACGCCTGCGACGGGGCTGACCGTCGGCGTCGTTCTGCTGGTCGTTCGAGTCCTGCTCGTCCTCGGCGGTCTCGGGCTCGTCCTCGACCACCGGCTCCTCGGCCACCGGCTCTTCGCGGCGGACGTCGCGCTCGGTGCGGCGCTTGCGGCGGGTCTGTTCGGCGGCCGCGGCATCCGGCGGCAGGAACAGCGGGGCCTGCACGACGGCGGCGGACTCGAAGACCACCGGCGCGGCGACGTGCGGCTCTTCCCGGACCGGGTGGGTGAACAGCTGCACCGAGGGCTGGTGCGCGACCTCGTGCGGGTTCTCCGCGCCGGAGTTGCCGATCAGCGGTTCGGGCGCGGAGAAGACCAGGCCGCCGTGACCACGGCTAGGCGCGGGCTCCGGTTCGGCGGGGGCCTCGACCGCGGCGGCCGGTGCCTCGACCGGCGGCTCGGGCGCGGCCTGCGGCGCCGGGGCGTCGCCTTCCGGCGGACCGAGCGCGTCGCGGACGGACTCCGCGATCGCCCGATCGACGTTCGATTGCGCGCTGCGCGCGTCGGACCCCAACTCGGTGAGCTTGGCCAGGATGCGCTTGCTCGTTACCCCCAGCAGCTTGGCGAGTGCGTGAACTCGGATTCGCTCCGGCAATTGTTCGGCATCCTGTGGTGTTGTTTCCAATGGCTCTTTTTCGGCCACGAAGTCTCCTCGGACCCCCGGGCGCGTCCCTCCCGGTAAGGAGTGAAGCGGCCGACGCGGGGGCACTATCCGTTCGCCTCACGCCGCTCAGCGCAAGGTCATCTGGTCTCGCCCCGCATGTCCGGTTATCACCATGTTGTTCGTCGGTTTGGGCTAACTGGTCACGCGGCGCCTGGCTGTTGGCTGAACTCCGCAGTTGTGAGCGCTCATCCAGCGTGCCGACGCGAACAGCAGGCCCGGCGACCGAGCCTTTTGTCCGTGGCAGCGATGATCGGCATCGAACCGCGGTGTGTCATCCGGCTGCGATGGCCCCGATAGTCCACGTACCTGCGCGAACAGTCGGCATCAAAAGCAGCCGATGTCAGTATCCCATACCGAACGCCGCGGGTTGACCGCGGCGCACGACTGTGTTCAACTCGCAAACTATTTTCAGGCCGGGAACTCCGGGAACCACAGAGCAATCTCACGCTTGGCCGATTCGGGCGAATCGGACCCATGGACCAGGTTCTCTTGAGTCTCCAGGGCGAAGTCTCCGCGAATGCTGCCCGGTACCGCCTTTTCGACCGGGTCGGTGCCGCCGGCCAGCTGCCGGAACGCCGCGATGGCGCGCGGCCCCTCCAGGATGGCCGCGACGACCGGGCCGGAGGTGATGAATTCGATCAGGGAGCCGAAGAACGGCTTCTCGGCGTGCTCGGCGTAGTGGCCCTTGGCCAAGTCCTCGGACACATGCTTCAGCTCGAGGGCCGCGATCTTCAGGCCCTTGCGCTCGATTCGTACCAGCACCTCGCCGACGAGGCCACGGGCCACACCGTCCGGCTTGATGAGTACCAACGTCTGCTCAGTCACGGCGCACACTCTAACCGGAACCCCCAGTGGGTACCGAACCGGCGGTTGCCAAGGCAACGCGGCGGTCCCGGATTCAGGAGGAGCGCTGCGCCCGCTGACTCGGCAGCAGGCCCTTCTCCATCCGGCCGCGCACGTCCGCGCGCAGCACCAGGATGAAGCCCCAGACCACCGCGAAAACGATGCCGATGACCCCGATGGACAGGTGGATGAACATGCCGAGCAGCACGAACACTTGCAGCCCGAGATTGAACGGCATGGCCCATGACCTGCGCTGCACGCCCGCGCCGAGGAACATCACCACGGCAAGCACCACGAGGTAGGTGCCCGAAACCCAGGTCACCCCGCCACCCACGGAACCGACGACCGGCAGCGCGAGCAGCACCACGATCGCCTCGAGGATCAGCGTGCCCGCCATGACCCCGCGGAAGCCCTTCCACGGATCGGTCGCGGGCGGCGGTACCGAATCAGGTTGGGCGGCGGGCTCACTCATGCGGGGTCCTTTCCGAACAGCGCGCGGGTCGCGCCGGCCGTCACCACGGAGCCGGTCACCACCACGCCCGCGCCGGACACCATCTCGCCCGCCTCGCCGACCTCCTCGGCGATGGCGATCGCGGTTTCCAGCGCGTCCGGCAGGGTCGGCGCGGTGATCACCCGTTCGTCGCCGAAGCGCTGCACCGCGAGGTCGGCCAGCACCTCGACGTCCATCGCGCGCGGCGAACCGTTGCCGGTGACCACGATCTCGTCGAGCACCGGCTCCAGCGCGGTGAGGATGCCGTCGGCGTCCTTGTCGGCGAGCACGGAGACCACGCCGACCAGCTTGCGGAAGTCGAACTCCGCGGTCAACGTCGAGGCGAGCGCCTGCGCGCCGGCCGGATTGTGCGCGGCGTCGATGAAGATGGTCGGCGCGCTGCGCATTCGTTCGAGCCGGCCCGGGCTGGTCACGCTGGCGAATCCCACACGGATGGCGTCGATGTCGAGCTGCCGGTCCGCGCCGGCCCCGAAGAACGCCTCGACCGCCGCGAGCGCGAGCACCGCGTTGCGCGCCTGATGCTCGCCGTGCAGCGGCAGGAAGATCTCGTCGTATACGCCGCCGAGGCCCTGCAGTTCGAGCTGCTGGCCGCCGATCGCGATCTGCCGGGCCAGTACCCGGAATTCGCCGCCCTCGCGCGCCACCGCGGCGTCTACCTCGACGGCCCGGCGCAGCAGCACGTCCATCGCCTCGGGGTCCTGTTCGGCGATCACCGCGACGGTGTCGCGCGGAATCAGGCTCTCCGGCGCGCGTTTGATGATCCCGGCCTTCTCCCCCGCGATGGAGGTGAGATCGGTGCCGAGGTATTCGGTGTGGTCCAGGCCGATCGGGGTGATCACCGCGACCTGTCCGTCGATCACGTTGGTGGCGTCCCAGGTGCCGCCAAGGCCGGTCTCCACGATCGCGACGTCCACCGGCGCCTCGGCGAAGGCCGCGAACGCCATGCCGGTGAGCACCTCGAACTTGCTCATCGCCGGACCGCCGGCCGCGGCCGACTGCGCGTCGATCATCTCGATGAACGGCACCAGCTCGCGGTAGGTCTCCACGTACTGGGCGGGCGTGATCGGCGCGTTGTCGATGCTGATCCGCTCGGTGGCCAGTTGCAGGTGCGGGCTGGTGATCCGGCCGGTGCGCCGGTGCAGCGCGGTGAGCAGCGCGTCGATCATCCTGGTCACCGAGGTCTTGCCGTTGGTGCCCGCGATGTGGATCGCCGGGTAGCTCTGCTGCGGCGAGCCGAGCAGGTCCATCAGGGTGGCGATCCGGGTGAGCGACGGTTCGATCTTGGTTTCCGGCCAGCGGGTGTCGAGTTCGGCCTCCACCAGCGCCATTTCGGCCAGCTCGACCGGCGACGGGCCCGAACTCAGCCGCGGTCCGGCGGCCGGGTGGCGCAGGTCGTCGCCGTACTGCGGTTCCGGTTCGTGGTTCATTTTCCGCTCAGTTCTGCGAGTCGAGCACCGATGCGCGCCACCTCGGCGGCGGCGACCGCTTGGCGGTCCTTGATCTTCGCGACCACCGGCTCCGGCGCCTTGGCCAGGAACGCCTCGTTGCCGAGTTTGGCTGCGGTGCCGGCCAATTCCTTCTCGGCCGCGGCGAGATCCTTCTCCAGGCGGCGGCGCTCGGCGTCCAGGTCGACGGCGCCGGAGGTGTCCAGTTCGACGGTGACGGTGGCGCCGCTGAGCCGGACCTCCACGGTCGCGGTCGCCGCGAACTCCTCGCCGGGTTCGGTGAGCCGGGCCAGGTTCGCGACCGAGTCGTGCAGTCCGGTGAGCCCGGCGGCGTCCAGGCCGATCAGCTTGGCCGCCACCTTCTGCTTGTCGGCCAGGCCCTGATCGCCGCGGAACCGGCGGATCTCGGTGATCAACCGCTGGGTATCCGAAATGCGCTGCGCCGACACCTGATCCGTCGCCACCCCGGTGGCCTGCGGCCAGGCCGCGATCACCAGGGACTCGCCGTCGGTCAGGGCCTGCCACAGCGATTCGGTGACGAACGGGATCACCGGATGCAGCAGGCGCAGCACCGAGTCGAGCACGGTGCCGAGCACCACCTGTGTGGTGTCCGCGCGCGCACCCGCCTCGGCGAACTGCACCTTGGTCAATTCGAGGTACCAGTCACACAATTCGTCCCAGGCGAAGTGGTACAGCGCCTCGCAGGCCTTGCCGAATTCGTAGCTGTCGAACGCCGAATCCACTTCGGCGCGCACCTCTTCGAACCGATCCAGGATCCAGCGGTCGGCGTCGGTGAGCTCGGCGCGGTCCGGCAGTTCACCGGTGCGCGCGCCGTTCATCAGCGCGAACTTGGTGGCGTTGAACAGCTTCGTGACGAAGCTGCGCGAGGCCAGCGCGTGCGGCTCGCCGACGGAGAGGTCGCCGCCGGGCTGCGCGGCCCGGGCCAGCGTGAAACGCAGTGTGTCGGCGCCGTATTCGTTGATCCAGACCAGCGGGTCGATGCCGTTGCCGCGCGACTTCGACATCTTCTTGCCGAACTGGTCGCGCACCAGACCGTGCAGGAACACATCTTTGAACGGGATCTGCCGCTGATCGCCCTTACCCGCGGTGAGCACCGGGTCGTCGGCGACGTAGGTGCCGAACATCATCATCCGGGCCACCCAGAAGAACAGGATGTCGTAACCGGTGACGAGAACGCTTGTCGGATAGAACTTCTCGAGCTCCGGCGTGGCGTCCGGCCAGCCCATGGTGGAGAACGGCCACAGACCCGAGGAGAACCAGGTGTCGAGCACGTCGGGGTCCTGCACGTAGCCCTCGGGTGCGGTCTCGCCCGGGCCGACGCACAGCACGTCACCCTCGGGGCCGTACCAGATCGGGATGCGGTGACCCCACCACAGCTGCCGGGAGATGCACCAGTCGTGCATGTTGTCGACCCAGTCGAACCAGCGCGGCTCCGAGCTGGCCGGGTGAATCACGGTGTCGCCGTTGCGCACCGCGTCGCCGGCGGCCTTGGCCAGCGACTCCACCTTGACCCACCACTGCATGGACAGCCGCGGCTCGATCGGCTCGCCGCTGCGCTCGGAATGCCCGACGCTGTGCATATACGGCCGCTTCTCGGCGACCACCCGGCCCTCGGCGGCCAGCCGCTCGCGCACCGCGACGCGCGCCTCGAACCGGTCCATGCCGTCGAACTCGGTTCCGGTGTCGACGATGTGGCCGCGCACATCCATGATGTTGGGCATCGGCAGGTTGTGCCGCAGGCCCATCTCGAAGTCGTTCGGGTCGTGCGCGGGGGTGATCTTCACTGCGCCGGAACCGAATTCGGGGTCCACGTAATCGTCGGCGATGATCGGGATCCGCCGGCCGGTGATCGGGTGCTCCAGGGTGGTGCCGATCAGCGCCTGGTAGCGCGGGTCGTCCGGGTGCACGGCCACCGCGGTATCGCCGAGCATCGTCTCCACCCGGGTGGTGGCCACGATGACGTGCGGTTCGTTGTCGTCGAGCGAGCCGTAACGCAGCGAGACGAGCTCGCCTTCGACGTCCTCGTACTTGACCTCGATGTCGGAGATGGCGGTGCGCAGCGCGGGCGACCAGTTGACCAGTCGCTCGGCGCGGTAGATCAGTCCGGCGTCGAACATCCGCTTGAAGATCGTCTGCACGGCGCGGGACAGGCCCTCGTCCAAGGTGAACCGGTCGCGGCTCCAGTCGACGCCGGCGCCGAGCGCGCGCATCTGCCACTGGATGGCGCCGCCGGAGTCACGCTTCCAGTCCCAGACCTTGTCGATGAACAGCTCGCGGCCGAAGTCTTCCTTGGTCTTGCCGTCGACGGCGAGCTGCTTCTCCACCATGGTCTGGGTGGCGATGCCTGCATGGTCCATGCCGGGCAGCCACAGCACTTCGTAACCCTGCATGCGCTTGCGGCGGGTGAGGGTGTCCATCAGGGTGTGGTCGAGGGCGTGGCCGATGTGCAGGTTGCCGGTGACGTTCGGCGGCGGCAGCACGATCGAGTACGGCGGCTTGCCGCTGGTGGCGTCGGCCTCGAAATAGCCAGCGTCTACCCAGCGCTCGTACATCGAGGCCTCTACCTCGCCAGGGGTCCAGCTCTTGGGCAGGGCATCGGCACGGTTACGCGTCTGGTCAGGGGCTGCGCTGGTCACCCGACGATTCTAGTGGTCGGGCTCCAGCGATTTCCGCAGGGTGCGAGCCGACGCCGGACGGTCCGTCCGAATGCCCAGGGTTGGCGTCACACCGCGCGCGTCGTGTGAGACTTGCCGGGTGAGTCAGCTCGGCGAATTCCTGAGGGCAAAGCGTGCGTCGATCGCGCCGGAACAGGTCGGCCTCGCGCCGGTCGGCAATCCGCGCCGGGTGTCCGGGCTGCGCCGCGAGGAGGTTGCCCAGCTGGCCGCGATGAGCGTCGATCAGTACACCCGGCTGGAGTTGGGCAGGGTGACCCGCGTCTCGGACGACGTGCTCTGCGGCATCGCGCGGGCGCTGCTGCTGAGCGAGGACGAACAGGCGTACCTGCGGCTGCTCATGCTGCCGCACAACAGGATTGCCGGGGATTCGGACATAAAGAAAGGCGGAGTCTTCGGTGGATGAGGGACACCGAAGACTCCGCCTACACCTGAAAGCTTACCGTCCCAACTGGAAGGGAAAGCGAATCCATAAGCAATTCTCAGCTTCTGGCATTTTCTACCCTGGATCTCCGGATTATCCGGTCGAAACGGGCGTCTGGGCGGCGGCTGATCGGTCACAATTCGACCATGTCCGTATTGTCCGTTCTTGCCAGATCGACCGTAACTGCGGAGTCTTGAAGGTGTGAACGCATCCGCTGGTCCGGTTCAGGGAAATCTCAGTGAAAAAGCAGGGTTTTCCCCGTTGCCGGAGCAGCGGCCGCTGGGGACCCTGGAAGAGGTGAACCCCCAGCTCGCCCTCTTGCCGCCGCCGGACCCCGAGTCGCTGTTGCCCTTCCTCGCGCCGGATGCCGTGCACGATCTGCGCGGGCGGGCGATCGACGAGTTGCAGTATCCGCCGATGACGGCGCTGGTGGTGGCGGGGATACCGGGCGCGGGGAAAAGCACTGTGCTGCGCCGATTCTTCGGTGCGACCACCGAATCCGAGGATCCGTCGCGCGGGCCGGAGGGGTCGGTGGTGCTCGATTCGCTGCAAGCGCGGAATCGGTTGCGGCACCGGCTCGGCTGGCTGCCGTATTCCCTGTGGCGGCCGGTGGTGCACGTGGCGCATTTCGCGGGAATCCGTGCGGCGCTGCGCGATACGGACGGACCCGTGGTGATTCACGACTGCGCCACGACCGGATGGGCGCGCCGGATCATCTCCCTGTGGGCCGCCGGATACGGCAGGGAGCTGCACGTGATCCTGCTCGACGTCCCGACTGCCGTGGCCCGCGCCGGCCAGCATGCGCGCGGGCGGCGATCCAATCGAATGACCTTCGTGCTGCACTGCTTTCGCTGGCGTCGGCTGATGGAGCGGTTACGCGCCGGTGGCGGGCTGCGGCCCGCCCCGGAGTCGCTGGTGATCGTCGATCGGATCAATATCAACAAGATGCGCCGGGTCACCTTCGCCGCGTAGCGAATTCAGGGAACCAATACCGTCAGCGCACCGGGCACGGCACGGATGGTGATCGGCAGCGTGCCCGCCGGTTCGCCGTCCGCGGTCGCGGGGGCACCGGGTGCGGTCAGGGTGATCTCCGCGGCCCGGTACTGCTTGACCTCCGGATGGTTCTGCCGTTTGCCCGCGGACAGCGCAGGCAGCAGTCGCAGCATCTCCAGCCTGGACAGCGCACCGACCACGGTGAGGTCGAGCAGGCCGTCGTCCAGCACCGCGTCCGGGCAGATCAGCATGCCGCCGCCGTAGGTGCGGGTATTGCCGACCGCGACCATCACCGCGTTCAACGCCAGCTCGGAGCCGGCGCCAGGGTTCGTGAGTCCGTCGGTGACCGCACCGGTCAGCTCGACCCGGTAGGGCACGGTGAGCCGGCTGGAGATCTCGGCCAGCGCGGCGACGGTGTACCGCAGCCGTCCCCTGGGCCAGCGCATGGCGTTGGCGCGCAACGTGACCCGGGCATCGAACCCGGTACCGGTGACGGTGACGAACCACATCGGCGCCGATTCCGGTGCGGCGGACTCGATCCGACCGAGGTCGATGGTCTGGGTTCGCCCGTCGACGACGATATCGGCGGCGGCGACCGGATCCTCGGTCGGCACACCGAGTTCCCGGGCGAGGTCGTTGCCGGTGCCCGCGGGGACCAGGCCGAGCGGCACTCCGGTGCGCGCGACGGCATCGAGAGTCACGTTGATCAGCCCGTCACCCCCGATGCACACGACCGCATCGGAGTTGCCCTGCTCGATCGAATCCCGCACCAGCCGAACCGTTTCGGCGGCCGACGGCGCCTGCACCTCGGCGACCTCGATCCCGCGTTCGCGCAACCGCGCCAGCGCCGCGACCGCGGCGTCCTGCCCTGCACCGAGGCCCGCGTGCCGATTGGTCACCACGGTGACCGCACGCACGGCGCGGGTTGAATACTGCGTCACGGAACCAGCTTTCCAGGATTGAGAATGCCCGCGGGGTCCAATTCGGCTTTCACCGCGCGCAATACCCGCACCCCGAGCTCGCCGATCTCGGCGGGCAGCCACGGGCGGTGGTCGGTGCCGACCGCGTGGTGGTGGGTGATGGTGCCGCCGCCTGCCACGATCGCGTCGCCCACGGCCTGCTTCGCCGTGTGCCACTGGGCGATCGGATCGTCGAGCTGCTTGGCGACGATGGTGAAGTACAGCGACGCGCCGGTCGGGTAGGTGTGCGAGATGTGGCACATGACCAGCGGCGGGGTGCCCTGTCCGGCGAGCGAATCGGTCAGCGCCGCGGTCACCTTCGCCTTGAGGCCGGCGAGGTTGGCCCAGGTGGTCGCGGTCTCCAGCGTTTCGCAGAGCACGCCGACGTCCAGCAGGGCGTCGCGCATGTACGGCGCGCCGAATCGCCCGTGCTCCCACTCCTCGGCCGGGGTTTCGCCGAGCGCGGTGCCGCCCGCCGCGGCGAGCAGCGCGCCCGCTTCCGCGCTACGCGCCGCGACATGCGCCTCGGTGCCTTCGAAGGTGGTGATGGCGAGGCAGCCGGAGACCGGGTTACCGCCGATATCACCGGCGCGAGCCAGGTTGATCCCGGTCTCGGCCTCATCCGATAGCCGGAGCACCGTGGGTGCCGCACCGGCCTGCACAACCGAACGCAGGGCCGCCGCACCGGTTTCGAAGTCGGGGAACGACCATCCCTGGTAGGCAATCGTTTCCGGCACCGGATGCACACGCACGGTCACCTCGGTGATCACACCGAGAGCGCCTTCCGAGCCGACGAACAGCTCACGCAGATCCGGTCCCGCCGCGGAGGCGGGCGGACGGCCCAGCTCCAATGTGCCGGTGGGAGTGGCGATCTTGAGTCGCTGCACCATGTCGTCGAACCGCCCGTAACCCGCCGACGCCTGCCCGGACGACCGGGTGGCGGCGAACCCGCCGATGGTGGCGAACTCGAAGCTCTGCGGGAAGTGCCCGAGCGAAAGCCCTTGCGCGCGAAGCAGTTCTTCCGCACGCGGTCCGGTGAGCCCGGCACCGAGGGTGACCATGCCGCTGATCGGGTCGACCTCCGACACCCCGTCCAGCCTGCGCAGGTCCACCGCGATCACGGCGTCGAAGCGACCGCGCACCGGATCGACGCCGCCGACCACGCTGGTGCCGCCGCCGAACGGCACCACCGCGACGGCGTGCTCGGCGCAATACGCCAGCACGGCGAGTACCTGCCGATGATCGGCGGGGAAGACGATCGCGTCCGGTGCGTCCTGCGGCCCGTCGGCTCGGCGACGCAGCAGGTCGGGGGTGCTCTTGCCGCCCGCGTGCCGCAGTCGATCGCGGTGGTCGGCCGAGACGTTGTCCGCGCCGACCACCTCGACCAACCCATCGCGTCGGTCAGGTGTGAGCGCCGATTCGCGGAGTGGCACTTCGCCCTCATCGCGGCGCGCCACCGGGTCGCCGGACACTCCGAACACCTGCGTCAGGAGGCCCCGGATCTGTGCCGACAGCGGCTTGTGTCCGGCCGGAATGCCCCAGGCATCCCAGACCATACTCGCCGCGGTCCCGGTTACGCCCGGGTTTTCCGCCGGAGCCGATTCCTCGCCGGTGTGCTTCTGCGTCTCGACCATGCGTTACAGTTTGACATAGAATGTCAAGCAGTAACGAACTCGACCTCCCGAAGGTGACGCTGTGACCGCTCCAGACGGACCCGCCGACGACGCGCTCTCCGCCATCGATCTGGCGATCTTCGCCGCGGCCCGCCGCTGCGTGGAGGAGTTCGGCGTGCGCCGCACCACGCTCACCGAGGTGGCCCGCCGGGCCGGCGTCAGCAGGCCGACCGTCTACCGGCGCTGGCCGGACACCGGCGCACTGGTCGCCGAGCTGCTGGTGCGCGAGCTGCGCGCGATCGTCGCCGAGACCATGCCCACCGCGGGCCCCGGCCGCACCCGGCTGGTCGACGGCATCGTCGCGGGCGCGGTCAAGATCCGCTCGAATCCGTTGTTCGGCAAGATCTTCCGCACCGACACCGACCTGATGCTCACCTACGTCTTCGGCCGTCTCGGCCGCAATCAGCGCGCGCTGATCGAGCTGTTCGCCGCGGGCATCCGCGCGGGTCAGCAGGACGGCTCCATCCGCGACGGCGACCCGGAACAGCTGGCCACCATGCTCCTGCTGATCGCGCAGTCCGCGGTCCAGTCGGCGGGCACGGTCGCCCCGCTGCTGACCGGGGCCGACCTCGACACCGAGCTGGCCAACGCGCTCGACGGCTATCTCGTGCCGGACCAGCGAAAGGTGCTGTGACGATGGCTTATTCGACAGATCTCGGAAAGGTGACGCGATGACCGCAGTGTCCAGGGGAGATTCCGCGCTCAACGCGGAGCGCCGCACCCGCGAGCTGGGCCGGCTCGGCGACGAGGGCGAGATCGACGTGCTGGTGATCGGCGGCGGCGTCACCGGCGTCGGCGCCGCCCTCGACGCGGCGGCGCGCGGGCTGCGGACCGTGCTGGTGGAGCGGCACGATCTGGCGTTCGGGACCAGCCGCTGGAGTTCCAAGCTGGTGCACGGCGGACTGCGGTATCTGGCCAGCGGTCAGGTCGGCATCGCCCACGAAAGTGCGGTGGAGCGAGGCATTCTCATTCGGACCACCGCACCGCATCTCGTGCGCCCGCTGCCGCAACTGGTGCCATTGCTGCCGGGCATCGGGGCCGCGCAGAGCGCGCTCGTGCGGGTGGGTTTCCTGGCGGGGGACGCGCTGCGCCGCGGTGCGGGCACGCCGGCCGCGATCCTGCCGCGTTCCCGCCGGGTCGCCGCCGCCGAGGCGCTGCGGCTCGCGCCGACCGTGCGCCGCAACGGATTACGCGGCGGTCTCCAATCGTGGGACGGGCAGCTCGTCGATGACGCCCGCCTGGTGGTCGCGGTGGCACGCACCGCGGCTGCGGCAGGCGCGACCGTCCTCACCCGCGTGGAAGCCCTTGGCGTCACCGGCAATTCAGCCGAGCTGCGCGACACCCTGACCGGCGAGACCATGACTGTCCGCGCACGCGCCGTCGTCAATGCCACCGGTGTGTGGGCCGACGAGGTGGATCCCAGCATCGAGCTACGTCCGAGTCGCGGCACTCACCTGGTGTTCTCCGCCGAGTCATTCGGCGGCCTCACCGCCTCGCTGACCGTCCCGGTGCCTGGTAGCACCAGTCGTTTCGTCTTCGCTTTCCCCGCCGCGCACGGCCGCGTGTACCTCGGCCTGACCGACGAGGACGCCCCCGGCCCCGTCCCGGACGAGCCGAAGCCCACCGAATCGGAGATCGACTTCCTGCTCGACACGATCAACACCGCATTGCGCGAACCGTTGACCCGCAAGGACATTCGCGGCAGCTACGCGGGTCTGCGTCCGCTACTCAAGACCGCGGACGACAGCACCGCCGACATCTCCCGCAAACACGCCGTGCTGCACTCCCCCACCGGGGTCATCACCATCGTCGGCGGCAAGCTCACCACCTACCGGCAGATGGCCGAGGACGTCGTCGATGCCGCCGTCGCCCGTGCCGGACTCACCGCGGGCGCCTGCCGCACCAAGCGACTCCCCTTGGTTGGCGCGGTTTCCGGCGCCGCCCGCGACCGCATCGATGCCCCGCCGGTCCTGATCGACCGCTACGGGAGCGAGGCGGCCGCCATTCTGGCTGCCGCCCACGACAATCCGGCCCTGGCTCAGCAGGTTGCTCCCGGAATCGACGTCACCGCCGCGGAATTCCAGTTCGCGGTCACGCACGAGGCCGCGCTCGACGCCGACGATCTCCTCGATCGCCGCACCCGCATCGGCCTGATCGCCGAGGACCGCACGGCCGCCACCCCCGCCGCAATGGCCGCCTTGGCGCCCGCGACCTAGGTTTCCGAGACGGTCCCGTCGAAGGACCACGAGTCGAGATCGGCGCTCATGGAGGCACGCGGCCAGTCGTCCAAGCCGTGGGCCGCCTCCGCCGCGCGGATCGCGTGCAGGCCGGGCGTCTGCTCCTCGTCGGTCAGGTAGCGGAAACCGAGGCGCTCGTAGTATGGGCCGTTCCAGGCGACGTCGATGAAGGTGGTGAGGGTAATCGCCTGCATCCCATGGTCTTTCGCCCAGAAGACGGCGTGGTCGATCAGGCGCTTACCGATGCGCTTCCCCCGGTAGCCGGGCAGCACCGACACCTGGTCGATATGGGCGTCACCGTCCACAACGCCGAGGATCAGGTAGCCGATCGGATGGTCGCCGTCGTCGGCCCACACCCAGGCACGTCCCGCGCGCTGGAATTCCCGTAGCGTTTCCAGCGAGGGTGGCTCGTCCTCCGCAACGGCCGTCATGCCGATATCGGCGAACGGTTTACCCGCCGCGATTTCGATCTCCTGGAGGGCTGGCAAGTCGACCTCGGTCGCCGGGCGGATCACGGACACCCCTCGCATCTTAGAGTTCAGGTGACCGGCGTGGCGAGAATGCCGCCGATAAGCACTCGCAGCGCCCATTTTCCGCGGGCGTCGCCCTCGCCCGCGAGCAGCGGTCCCTGCATCGCGGTGATCATCGGATAGCGGTCCGGCGGCAGCTCGGCGAAGTGCCGGGCGACCTCGGCGAGGTGTTCGACCTGCGACGAATCCTTGGTGTTGTAGGCGCTCTGTTCGGCGGCCGCGGCGGTGATATGCAGGTAGATCAGGTCGACCGACCATGCGTTGGTCAGGTCGTCCAGGCCGCCCTCGGCGAACAGCGCCAGCATCCGTTCGAACAGCAGCAGCGCGTTCGCCCCGGTGGGAATCGAGCCGAGGGCGACCAGGGCCAGTCCCTCGTGCTTGCTCATCACTGTGACGGTCGTCTCGACCAGGTCGACCAGCCGCTCGCGCCAGGTGTCGCCGGTCGGTTCGGCGATCGTGCCGAGCACGTGATCGAGCATCGCGGCCATCAGGTCGTCGCGGTTGGCGACGTAGACGTAGAGCGAGGCCGCGCCGGTATCCAGCTCTTGGGCGACGCGACGCATGGTCAGCGCGGCCAGGCCGTCCTCGTCGAGGATGCGCAGGCCGGTTTCGATGATTACGTCCCGGCTCAGCGGGGCCTTCGCCGGGCGAGCGCGGCGACTGACGGGTGCGTTCATAGGGTCGAGCATACGCGCTCAACGAACACTGTTTGACACGAACGTCGTTCGTCTCGTATCGTTTTCTCAAACGAACACCGTTCGTAACGATCGAAGTTCGATCGCTTGCTCTTCACCTTGAAGGAGGTGCCCATGACCACCATCACGCACCCCACCACCGCACAACCCCAAGTCACCGGCCGGATGTGGGCGATACTCGCCGTCATCCTCGCGGCCGACATCCTCGACCTGCTCGACTCGACGATCACCAATATCGCCGCCCCCACCATCGCCGCAGACCTGCTCGGCGGCCAGTCGCTGATCCAGTGGCTCGGCGCGAGTTACGCCCTCGCCCTCGGCGTCCTCCTGGTCGTCGGCGGCCGGCTCGGCGACCGCTTCGGCAAGCGCCGCCTGTTCCTGATCGGCCTGGCCGGCTTCACCGTCGCCTCGGTCGCCTGCGGCCTGGCCGTCGATCCGACCTCGATCATCGCCGCCCGGCTGGTCCAAGGCGCGTTCGGTGCGCTGCTGATCCCGCAGGGTTTCGGCATCCTCACCGCCGTCTTTCCCCGCGCACAGCTCGGCAAGGCGTTCAGCGTGTTCGGTCCCACGATGGGGCTGTCCGCGGTCGGCGGCCCGATCCTGGCCGGCTTCCTGATCGACGCCGATCTGTTCGGATTCGGTTGGCGCGCCATGTTTTTGATCAACATCGTGCTCGGCGGCGCCGCGTTCGCCGCCGCCTACCGCCTGCTGCCCGCCGATACCGGTGACCGCACCGTCTCGATCGACGGACTCGGCGCCGCGCTGCTCGGCGCAGGCATGTTCGGTGCGCTGTTCGGGCTGATCGACGGCTCGGCCAACGGCTGGACCGGCGCACCCTTCGCCTATTTCGCCGCCGGACTGGTCTGCTTCGGCCTGTTCGCCCGTCGCCAGCTCACCGCCGCGAACCCGCTGATCCGGCCGACACTGTTCAAGAACCGGGGCTTCACCTCGGGGCTGCTGCTCGGTCTGGTGTTCTTCGCCGCGGTCTCCGGGCTGCTCTACGTGCTGTCACTGTTCCTGCAAACCGGACTCGGCTACACCCCGACCGGTGCCGCGATCGGCCTCGCGCCCTTGGCCGCCGGCATCGTGATCTCCTCGATCGCGGCGCATCAATTCATCGCTCGGCTCGGTCGCAACCTCATCCTGATCGGCCTGCTGATCACTCTGGCCGGCACCGGACTGCTGCTCGTGCTCGCGCTGACCGCCGGGACGAGCGTCGCCGCGTGGGCGATCGCCGTGCCGATCCTGATCCTCGGTCTCGGCCTGGGCACCTGCTTCGGCACCATCTATCAGGTCACCATCGGCGACATCGAGCAGGACGAAACCGGTAGTGCCAGTGGATCTCTCACCGCCGTGCAGCAACTCGCCAATGCCGTCGGCGCGGCCGCCGTCACCACCGTGTACTTCCACGCCGCCGGCTCCGGTCAGGTCCACGCGCTGACCGTCAGCCTGGTTCTGGTCGCCGCCATCACCCTTGCCAGCTGTGGCCTGGTCCGGTTGCTCCCGCGCAACGCGCCCGCCGAGCACTGACGGCTTCGCGCGATTCACGACGAACTCGCCGCGCACCTTTCATGATCAAATCGCCAACTCGCCAAGGACTTCTCATGATCCTCATCACCGGAGGCCGCGGCGCGGTCGCCACCCAGCTGCTGAGCCTGCTGCACGCCGACGGCCGCGCCGTCCGGGTCGGCTCCGGCCGGCCCGACAAGCTTCAACTGCCCGCCGAAGTCGCCGGTGTCGCTTGCGATCTCACCGACCCGAGCACCTTCCCCGCCGCCCTCGCCGGCGTCAGCTCCGTGTTCCTCTACGCGGAAGCTGCCGCTATCGGCGAATTCGTCTCCGCCGCAACCGAAGCCGGGGTCGAGCACATCGTGCTGCTGTCCTCGTCCTCGGTGCTCGATCCCGACGCCGACGCCAACCCCGTCGCCAAATCGCACCTCGACGCCGAACGCGGCCTCGCCGACGCCCCGATGACCGTCAGCGTGCTGCGTCCCGGCGCGTTCGCCGGCAACGCCCGCAGCTGGGCCTGGTCGATCAAGGCCGGCACCCCGATCAACCTCCCCTACCCGAACGCCTACGTCGACCCGATCCATGAAATCGACGTCGCCACAGCCGCATACGCGCTGCTGACCAAGCCGGAACACCGCGGCGAGACGCACAATCTGACCGGACCCGAAACGCTCACCTTCACCGAGCAGATCGACCTCGTCGCCGACATCACCGGCCGCGCCATCGCCGTCGAGCAGGTCACGCCCGAAGCCTGGAAGGAGCAGATGGCCGACTACATGCCCGCCAAGTACGCCGACGGCCTGCTCGATTACTGGCGCCGGACCGACGGTGTCCCCAACCAGCTCACCGACACGGTCAGCATCCTCACCGGGCGCGCTCCCCGCACGTTCGCCAGTTGGGTCGAGGAGAACGCTGCGGAGTTCACCGGCTGAGTCTGGGCATCCGTGCCGAAAAACGAGCAACCCGCGCACCGTTTCTCTCGGCCGTACCCCCTTCATCGGGAGTGCGGCTGACGGAAGCGGTGGGCGGTCGTTGTGTCGTTGTACAGCGGCTCACAGTCGGAGTGCGACGCGGCACGATGTGGCCGAAGGCGGGACCGTCGGAGCTTTCCGGTCGACTCAACGGATCGAATCCCAAGTACCGGCCGGAGTCACGCGCGCAGGGCGAGGCCAACTTCGGACTACGAGAGGCAGCTGCGGCGACCGAGCACGGTTGCGCTCAGCCGACACTCAGCTTTGCGACGCGCGGATATAACAGCTGAACCGGGTGTCGGGCGAGACGGTCGCCACACTTGTCGCACCAGGCGAATTGGACGAACCACCAGGCCGTCGGCATTTACGCGCGACCGGCACCGCGCCCGGCAAACCACCAGAATCCCAGCGGCGCTGACGAATTCAGCAGCCGTTCGATACTTCCATCTGGACACGACTACACATCCCGGCAAGCGCCCACCATCGCCGCAACCGCCGATCCGCTCGACGTGCAACGCTCTATGCTGGCTTCGAATGTCGGTAGTGCGCCGGGAAGGAGGGCGCGGGTGCGCAGCAAATCGTCCACTGTCGGTATCGCGCAAGGTCATGGCCTGGTCGCGCGCTTCGGCGGCGTCGTCGTGTATCTGGCGGGGGAAACCGCCGCCACGGATCGAATCCTCGGGGCCATCGAGGCGGTCGCGGATGCCGAGCATCCCGGCGCGGCGCTCGCCCAGCGGCTGGCGGCCGTGGTTTTCGGCGGCGCCTCCGAGACGCCGCCGTTCGGCGTGGTGGCGCCGGCCGACGACGGCACGCTGATCCTGCTGCGCGGTCCGGTCTTCGCCGAGATCAACGGCGCGGAGGGCACCCGTAGGCTCGACGGTGCGCGCGCGTTCACCTGGGTCGACGAGATCGTGCGCGAACCGCTGCGCCGGATCACCGTCGGCACGGACACCGGAACGCCGCTGAAAGCGTTGCCGCGCACCGATCTGCGCGCGGGTGTGGTTCCCGGCGGCGGTTTCGTGCTCAACGTGGCGCTGCGCCGTGTGGGTAAGACGGCCAAGGGTTCTTCGACGCCCCGCCCGTCGGCACCCACGTCGACAACCGAACCGGCGCCGACCGCCGCCGCCGGATTCGCCGCGACCCCCGAACCGACCGGCGCCGACGAGGCCGTCGATTCGCCGACCTCGGTGGCCTCGGCCGTGTCCGATGCGTCGACCTCGGCCAAGTCGTCGACCGCCCGCGCATCGGCCGCGGCCCGTCCCGCGCCGGGCTCGTCCGCGCCGTCTGCGACGCGCTCCAGCGCGACTGCGTCGTCGTCCACCACGCTTCATCCGAAGGAATCGGCGCGACCACGCGCGAGACCGCGCCCGCCGATCGGCAACCGTCCCGCGGCCGACCGCCAGCTCGCCTGGTCCCAAACGCATCTGCCCGAACCCGTTGCGCTGCACAGGACCTCGGCCGACCGCGCCCGACTCGTACGTCCGGTCGCCGAGAAAGACCAAGCCGTCGGCACCTTGATCCTCGAAAACGGCACGGCGTTCCCGCTGGACCGCCCCTACGTCATCGGCCGCGGCCCGCAAGCCGACGACGCCGTCCGCTCGGCCACCGCCGAACCCATCGTGATCCAGCGCGACCGCCACGTCTCCCGCGTGCACGCCTACGTCTCGGTCGACCGCGGCAAGGTCTTCGTCCGCGACGCCACCGCCACCTCCGGCACCTTCATCGCCCCACCCGGCGCCGACGAGTGGACCCGAATCGGCACCTCCCCCACTGAGCTGCCGCCCGGCTGGAGCGTCCGCATCAGCGAACGCGTAATCACCTACCGCTGCCCCGACGGGCCCGAGTCCTGACCCACCCGCCGTCGATGCTCAGCGGCGGCGACGCTCAGCGGCGGCGACGCTCAGCGGCGGCGACGAGCGCGGCGGCGACGAGCGCGGCGAAGGTAGCGGTACCGCTTGCCGATTCGACGCGCACCGACAGACGCGGCCGATCCCGCTGCGGCGGCGAGGACCGCGGACCCTGCGGTCGTAAGCACCATCGGCGGGTGACCGAACAAGATCCACACAGCGCCGACAAGAGCCACAGAGAAGAGCGCGGCACTGATCGTCAGACCGAAGCTGTTGGCGAATCCACCACGGCCCCTGCGTAACCGGCGCATGTTCGACTCGAGATAAGCCAGAGAGAACAAAGCGAGAAGCACGACGCCCACCGCCGTTGCGGTCATCGTCGGCCGCTGGACAGTGTGGAATTCGACTCGCTCGGTGCCGATTTCGCTGCCATTCCGCAACAGCACGAGCTCCCCGGTGAGCGTCCCCGCCATCACGTACCGATTGACCGACGGCGGAAGCATGGCACTTTGCTCGCCCGGCACAAAGGGAACAGTCTCGCCTCCGAGCGGAACGCCGAGCACCGTAACCTTCAGCGAAGCAGCATCCGCCTCGATCCCATTGACGCGCAACGGAATAGGCTTCGTCAGATCGATCTCGACCGGCGTCGTCACCGGATCGACCCCACCTAGACTGACCGATCCGGCCGCCAGATCACCACCGATCGTCGCCTCACCCAACCCCAATACGGCAAGCACCACTCCCGCCACCGCGAGGACCACAGCCACGGCAAACGGAACCCTGGCCGACTCGAAACCGACAACCTGCTGAATCGGCACCAGGTCCCGCCGATCAATCTCGACCAGCCGCGCCCCACCCTCCGGCATCACCTGCAAAGGCCGCACCCGAGTCACCGGCCCCCGAACCGGTCGCGCACCCTGCCCACGAGGCCGCGGCCCAGCGGGCGGCCGAGTCCCGGCCGGAGGAGGACCACCAACTG
Organism: Nocardia colli; assembly: GCF_008704205.1. Lineage (GTDB taxonomy): Bacteria > Actinomycetota > Actinomycetes > Mycobacteriales > Mycobacteriaceae > Nocardia > Nocardia colli. The sequence continues at coordinate 198,082 of NZ_VXLC01000006.1, forward strand.
GCCGAGCCCCTGCCATCGGTCGCGGCGGCAAGCCAGCAGACCGCGACCCAGCCGGGTACCACGGCACCGTCGCCGGAGCATCTCCCGACGAAGGCGGCGGCCCGGTCCTCGACCACTGTGTAGTCGGCGGAGCAACCCCGGCCGGCTTATCCGTCGAGGTCGCAGATCCCCCTGGCGGCGGGTTTCCCGACGGAGACGGCGGGCCCGGTGATCCGCCAGTCTCGACTGATCCCGGCGGGACACCTTGTTCCGGCGACATACCCGGCGTCCTGGACCTCGGCACACTCCCGCGGTCCGACAGCTCACCTGATGCCGAGGGCGGAATTATCGCCTGGTCCTCCAGCGACTCACCCAGCCCCATAATCCCGGGCGGACTCCCCGGGCTCGATGGCCCACTCGATACGGAGGGCGGAATCGCCGTTCTCCCAGGCGGACTCCCTGGGCCGGGTGACTCACCCGCTGCCGACGGCGGAACTGCCGCCCCGCCCTCGAGCAATCCGCCCGGCCTCCTAGACCCGTGCGTCCTTTCCCCACTGGGCGACTCACCTGACACGGATGGCGAGGTTGCCGTCTCGTCCTCCATCGATCCGCCCGGAGAGACTCTCGGGTCTGTCGCCCCGCCGGACGTCACCAGCCCAAACGGTGGCGGAGTTCGGTAGCGGTCGGGCGGATTATTTCCGCTGGGGGACAACGATGTTCCGTCCGAATCGGGCGGCGGAACCCCGTGGTGCGGTCTGGGTGTCGCGCGTGGTGGACCGGCGTGCGGCTCCGGCATCACGGGTGTACCTCGACGCGGCCCAGGCGTCACGGGCGGCGTTCGCGGGTAATCGCGGCTCGGTGGGCGCGCGCCGCCGGTCGCGGCGGCGATGATCGTGTCGGCACCGAATACTGGAATGCCAAGGGGGGTAAGCCAATCCTCGCCCCAGCAGTAGGCGGCGGGCTGAGCCAGGGCGATGCCGAAGGATTCGGCGGTGTCGAATCGTTGGGCGGGGTCGGTTGCCAGGCCGCGCATCACTACGGCGGCAATGGGTTCCGGGATGCCTGGTGCGACCTCGCTGAGTGGGGTCGGCTCGTCGAAGGCGTGGGCGAACAGCATTGCCAACGGTCCGTCCCCCGGCGGGAACGGCAGCACTCCCGAGAGCAGTTGATACAGCATCGTCGACAGCGCGTACACGTCGGTCGCGGGTGAAAGTTGTTGCCCGCGCGCTTGCTCCGGCGCTATGTAGGACGGCGTGCCGATGATGTCGCCCGCCTTGGTCACCAGGGTCTCGTCGCCGCCGACGATCTTGGCGATCCCGAAGTCGGTGAGCTTGATCGCCCCGCCCGCCGCGAACATCAGATTCGCCGGTTTCACGTCGCGGTGCAGCACCCGATGCCGGTGTGCGGCCGTCAATCCCGCGGCACAGGACAGGGCGATCGCGACGGCGGTCGCGGAATCGTAACCCTGCGTGGCGAATCGCTCGCCGACCGTGCCGCCCGGCAGGTATTCCATCACCAGCAGACACAGCTCGCCGTGCTCCAGATAGTCGAAAACCCGTACCACATGCGGATGATCGATGGCCGCGAGCACCCGCGCCTCGGCGACGAACCGGCGGCGAACCTGATCGTCGTGCACGAACTGCGGCGGAATCTGCTTGATCGCCACCGGCCGGCCCAGCCGGCGATGCGTCCCCGAGAGCACCACCCCGCACCCGCCGCGGCCGAGCTCGGCGCCGATGTCGTACGCGGGCAAGGCCTCCCGCACCATTTCGTCCTGCTCGGTCACGACTTCGGCCCTTCGGCCGGGAAGCGGTACGTGGTGTCCTCGTCAACCTCGTCCGCGGCGTCGTCGAGTTCGTCGTCCTCGTCCGGTTCCGGTGTCGGCGACGCGTAGCCGAGCAGAAACGCCACGGCCGCAGTGACTCCCGCGAACGCCAGCCACAGACCGGTGTCCGGCACCCACCACCGCGCCACCGACGCGGTGAACGCGAACACCAGCCCGATCCCGAGCCCCGGCGCGAGCAGCCGCACCCCGCGCTGCCACCGATTCGCCGAAAGCCGATGCCGCGCAATGGCCACCGCCGCGTCCGCGAAGCCGAGCGCGGTCAGCACCGCCAGCGCGATCCCGAACAACCCGTAGACCGACCACAGCGACCCACGCACATCGGTGATCACCGGAATCTTCGCCACCGCCGTATCGCCGGCACCGTAGACCGCCAGCTCACCGCCGATGAACCCGGTCGCCTGCCCGTCCAGTCCGCGCAACTCCAGCCGATAGCGCAGCGAATCGGATTTGCCTGGCGCAATGGTCAATTCGACGGCGGTGGAATAGGAGAAGTAGCTCAGGCCGAGCACCCGTCCGGCGAGATCGACGTGCCGGATCTCCAACGGCTCACTCGTGTTGTTGGTCAGCTCGATGGCCACCCGGACCGTGCTGTCCGGCTCGAGCCGCAACGGCTTGTCCGCCGTCGTTCCCGCGATGTCGTGCCCGTCGAAGTTCGCGGACATGTCGACCTGGTCGGGTCGCGCATCCGCCTGCGCCGCCGGCCAGGCCAGCACGATCAGCAACAGCACCGGCCAGACCGCACGCCGAATGCCCGGGGAACCACTCTTCATTCGCCCCTCCGCGCGGGTAGCTGCGAAACGAGGCGATTGCCGTAGTACCACCCGCCGAGCAGGAGAAAGAACAGGATCACGGTCAGCGTCGAGGTGCCCGACCCGATGCTGCCGACCAGCACCACGTCCAGCGGCGCGACCAGCGTGCGCCCGCATTTCGCCGTCACCTGATGCCGGCCGACATCCACCGCGCCGGTGCTCAGCGGCACCTCGAACGCCCCGTCCGCCCCGGCGACCGTCTTACCGACGGCGACATTCTCGATCGAGACGTCGACGGGCGACTGCGGATCGCACCCGTGTCCGCTGGCGGTGACGCCCGCACCCGGGCCCACCGCGGACGGCGTGAGATCCATTGCGGCAGGCGGTGTTCGAGGCGGCGGAGGCGGCAGGACCGCCGGAGTGGGCGGCACGGCCGCAGGGGTCCGGACCGGATTCCGCGGTGGCGCGACAACAACCGGCGGCCGGATCACCGGCGGTGGCAGCGGCACTGCTTCTTCCGGCGGCGGCGGGACCACTTCGGACGTCGGAGTCTCGGATGGCGTCGACGTGGCCGGCGGAGTGGTCACCGGCGGGGTCGTCGTAGGTGGAGTCGTGACGGGCGGCGTCGTGATCGGCGGAGTCGTGGCATCCGGCGTTTTCGGCTCGGTCGACGGCGGCACACTCGGACAGGTCGGCCCGTCCGGCACACCGCAGGGCGGCTGCCGTCGAGGCGGCACCCCGTCATGCGTCCCGCTCTCGTCCTGCGGCGGGGGTGGCGGCGGTTGCGCTCCGGACGGCGGCAACGGACTCGTGGGCTGCCGCGCGACCAGCCGACCGTCGACGAAATGCGTTCCCGCAGGTCCATCCCGCGAAAGTAGTGATGGTGGTGGTCCCGGCGCGGGCACGATCGACATCGGCCCAGCGCGGATCCCACCACCATCGGGTGTCATCGCCGGCGACGCCGAACCAGTCGACTGCCAGACAAGCTCGGCCCCAGCACGAGCTTGTCTGCCGTTCAGCCCACTACTCGGTGTCGACCCTCGCGGCTCCACCACTACGGGAGTCGGTTCCCCCGACCCCGGATCCCCGACCGCAGCAACCCCCGGAAAACCAAGCAGCGCAACGCCGTACAGAATTCCGGTAGCTCCGATGAGCACTCGGCCCGCGCGCCTGTTCCCCACCTGCCGACGCCCTGCGCCGGCACGCGCAGCAACTGGTGCCAGCGTCCCCATCGGCCATGCTCTCGCTAGGCGTACCGCCGCCGTCGCTCCGACCCTGCCCGGTTCGACGGCGGACTCTGTACGACCGCGCCTACGTGCGTGCGATCCCTAGCATCGTAATGCCGTGCGCGCCAACGCGGAGCCAACTCCGGCGAGCCCGCCCGGCCGACGTGGCCCGGCGTCCGGCGCGATCTGGGGACGCGCACCATGCCGCACGCGGTTTAGGGTCAGCGCGTGTTCCGCACCCGTACCGCCCTGAGTGCATACCATCGAAGTAGCTGGTCCCCTGCCCGACTCAGACAGCGCGAAGAGGACAATACGAACTATGCACCGTAATGGGCCGACCGAGGACATCGATGAGTCCGCGCTGAGCGTGACCGCACCGAAAGAGCAGGCCGCGGGTGTCACCGCGGTCGCGGTGTCGCTGAAACGCGCGGTCGACGAGATGGGCGTGATCCGCACCGCCCGTACCCTCGCTCGAGTCAATCAGGTGCACGGCTTCGACTGCCCCGGCTGTGCCTGGCCGGAGCCGACCGGTCATCGCCGTCCGGCGGAGTTCTGTGAGAACGGTGCGAAGGCGGTCGCCGAGGAGGCGACGGTGCGCACGGTCACGCCGGAGTTCTTCGCCGCCCATTCGCTCGACGACCTGGCGGACAAGTCGGGCTATTGGCTCGGCCAGCAGGGCCGGCTGACCCATCCGATGGTGCTGCGCCCCGGCGACACCCATTACTCCCCCATCGCCTGGGACGACGCCTACCGGCTGATCGCGGATCACCTGGGCGACTTGGTATCTCCGGACGAGGCAGTCTTCTACACCTCCGGCCGCACCAGCAACGAGACCGCGTTCCTCTATCAGACGCTGGTCCGCAGTTTCGGCACGAATAATCTGCCGGACTGTTCGAACATGTGTCACGAGTCCTCGGGCGCCGCGCTGGTCAGTTCCATCGGCATCGGCAAGGGCTCGGTCTCGATCGACGACTTCGCCGCCGCCGACCTGATCATCGTCGCGGGCCAGAACCCGGGCACCAATCATCCGCGCATGCTCAGCGCGCTGGCCGGCGCGAAAACCAAGGGCGCCAAGATCATCGCGATCAACCCGCTGCCGGAGACCGGCCTGCTCGGCTTCCGCGATCCGCAGACGGTCAAGGGGTTCACCACCGGGGTGTCGATCGCCGACCACTTCTTGCAGATCCGGCTCGGCGGCGACATGGCGCTGTTCCAGGCGCTCGGCCGGCTGCTGTTCGAGGCCGAGGACCGCGCGCCGGGCACGGTGGTGGATAGGGAGTTCGTCGACGCGCACTGCGCCGGCTTCGCCGAGTACGAAAAGCAGGTCCGCGCAGTCGATTTCGACACCGTGCTGGCCGCGACCGGCCTGAGCAAGGCCGAACTCGACCGCACCGCACAGCAATTGGCCGAATCGAAGAACATCATCATCTGCTGGGCCATGGGCCTCACCCAGCAGGCGCACGGCGTCGCCACCATCGAGGAGGCGACGAACCTGCTGCTGCTGCGCGGCATAATCGGCAAGCCGGGCGCGGGCGTGTGCCCGGTGCGCGGGCATTCGAACGTGCAGGGCGACCGCACCATGGGCATCTGGGAGAAGATGCCGGACGCGTTCCTCGACGCGCTGGACCGGGAATTCGGCATCACCAGCCCGCGCAAGCACGGCTTCGACACGGTCGACGCCATCCGTGCCATGCGCGACGGGCGCGCGTCGGTCTTCTTCGGGATGGGCGGCAACTTCGTCTCGGCCACCCCGGACACCGCGGTGACCGAGGCCGCGTTGCGCACCTGCGCGCTGACGGTGCAGGTCTCCACCAAACTCAACCGCAGCCACGTGGTGCACGGCCGGACCGCGCTGATCCTGCCCACCCTCGGGCGCACCGATCAGGATCTGCGCGACGGCACGAAACAGCAGGTTTCGGTGGAGGATTCGATGTCCATGGTGCACCTGTCCACCGGCAGGCTGAAGCCGGTGAGCCAGCACCTGCGCAGCGAGGTCGCCATCGTCTGCGATCTCGCGCTCACCCTGTTCGGCGCGGATCATCCGGTCCCGTGGGCGCGCTTCCGGGGCGACTACGACACCATCCGCGACGCCATCTCCCGCGTGGTGCCCGGCTGCGCCGACTACAACACGAGGGTGCGCGCCCGCAACGGGTTCGTCCTACCGCACCCGCCCCGGGACAGCCGCGAATTCCGTACCAGCACCGGCAAAGCCAACTTCGCGGTGAACGAATTGAGCTGGACCCCGGTGCCCGAGGGCAGGCTGATCCTGCAGACGCTGCGCAGCCACGACCAGTACAACACCACCATCTACGGCCTCGACGACCGCTACCGCGGCGTGCACGGCGGCCGCAAGGTGGTGCTGGTGCACCCCGACGACATCACCGCGCTCGGCTTCGCCGAAGACGATCTGGTGGACGTGATCTCGGAGTGGACCGACGGAACCGAGCGCAGCGTCAAGGGTTTCCGGCTCATCGCCTACCCGACCCCGCGCGGCAACGCGGCGGCCTACTACCCGGAGACGAATCCCCTTGTCCCGCTGGATCATGTCGCCGCAAGGTCGAACACCCCGGTCTCCAAGTCGGTGACCATCAGACTCGAACGGGCCGCCCATGAGTAGAGTCACCGCCCGCCGCAGAATGCGCCGGATCTCGCCGACGGGTGAGATCCAACGCCCCGACACCCTCGCCGTCGAGGAGCCGCTGGAGATCCGGATCGGCGGCGAATCGCTCGCCATCACCATGCGCACCCCTGGCAACGACGTCGACCTGGTGCACGGATTCCTGTTGAGCGAGGGCATGATCGGCGTCGCCGAGGAGATCATGGCCGCCCGCTACTGCGCGGGCACCGACGACGACGGCCGCCAGACCTACAACGTCCTCGATCTCACGTTGCGCCACCCGGTGCCGATGCGGCCCAAGAACTTCCTGACCACCGGCGCGTGCGGCCTGTGCGGCAAGACGGCGCTCGACGAGGTCCGCACCCTGTCCCGGTATCCGATCGCCGAGGGCGGGGCGGTGGTGGACACGCAGGTGCTCTCCGGCATGACGGACACGTTGCGCGGCAAGCAATTCCTCTTCGAGGCGACCGGCGGCCTGCACGCGGCGGGCCTGTTCACCACCGACGGCACGGTGCTCGCGGTGCGCGAGGACATCGGCAGGCACAACGCGGTGGACAAGGTGATCGGCTGGGCGCTGCGGCAGAACCTGGTTCCGGCAAGGGATCTGGTGCTCATCGTCAGCGGGCGCGCCTCCTTCGAACTGGTGCAGAAGGCGACGATGGCGGGCATCCCGATGCTCGGGGCGGTCTCGGCGCCCAGCTCGCTCGCGGTCGATCTCGCGGCCGAGAGCGGACTCACCCTCGCCGCGTTCCTGCGCGGCGGCACCATGAACGTCTACACCCACCCGGATCGCATCGTCGTCACCCCGAACGACACATCGATGCTGGCCTGATCGCGCTTGCCCGGACCGGTCGGCCGATTTACCGTGACAGCACGTGATCGGAGCGGTTCGGCGGGAACGGAGAGACCGATGCGGATCTCGGTGGAGGGCACGCCGGAGGGGTTACGCGTGCGGATGCGGTTCGAGCAGTACCGCCGCCGCCTGTTCAGCACTCGAATCGTCCTGGCGGTCTTGGCCGTTCAAGGTGCGGTCGTCGGGCTGTGGGCGACCATCGCGCCACACTCCTGGTACACCAGCTTTCCCGGCTTCGGCATGCACTGGATCGCGGCCGACGGCCCGTACAACCATCATCTGGCCGGCGATGTCGGCGCGTTCTTCCTGGCGCTCACCGCGGTGACCATCGCGGCCCTGGTCCTCAATTCCACCGCGGCGGCGCGCATGGCGGGCATCGGCTGGCTGGTTTTCAGCGTGCCGCATTTCGTCTACCACGCTTTCCATCGGCCGATGGAGATGAGCGGGGTAAGTTTCGCCGTCAGCCTCATTGCCGCGGCGTTGCTGATCACCCTCGGTCTCGCCGGTGTGCTGCTGCCGCCCCGCGGCGACATCCCGCTGTCGGACCCGGCACCGGTCAACGTCAAGTTCCCGCGCCGCCGCCGTTGAGCCCCGACGACGACAACGCCCCACAGCCCGTCTCGGCGCTGTGGGGCGTTTGAACTGTCCGTGCGGCTGGGGGCTGAGCTACGTGGTCAGGACCGCGAGCAGGCGGTCCTTCGCGAGGCAGAGCCGCGCCACCGACGTGAGGTTTCGTTCCCCGGTTCTAGCAACCGCGAGTTGTAGCTCGTCAGTCCTTCAGGGCGTCAAGCAGCGCCGCACGCTGACGTGCGCCGAGCCCGCCGATCCGACGATCCTCCGGGATCTCCGCCTGATCCATCAACTTGGCGGCCTTCACCGGTCCGACACCTGGCAGAGCCTTGATCACCGCGGCGACCTTGGTCTTCTTGACCAGCTCATCGGAGTCGGCCTTCTTCAGCAGGTCGGCGACCGAAACCTTGCCCGCCTTCACCTTGCCGATCAGTTCGGAGCGCGCCTTGCGGACCGCTGCCGCTTTGGCCAACGCTTCAGTGCGCTGCTCCGCGGTCATGGTAGGCAGTGCCATGTCTCCTCCGCTTCCACTCGTCACTCGAACATCTGGTTGACCGGACCGAGTAAACAGCACTCCACCGGCAGCGCAAGGCCGACACACCGGGACCGGTTCGGCGGAGTTAGCGATGAGTTTCCTGGCCAGAGGCCGCCGAACACAGTAATCAGCGGGCAAAAAGGACAAAATTCGCTGCTGTTCCGCTCACAGGACCGGCGGTAACACGTCGGCCGGTAAACGCGACAGAATCTACGAAAGCATCAGCGCGGGATAAAGGTTCAACGGCGAACCACGGGGGATCAATGGCGATCCCCGGCACCGGGCGCGATCGGGATCTCCGATCGTCACCGTGTCCTACGACGCGGATGCCGACAACAGCACAGCGTCTGCGGGGGCAATGCAACTTTCGGGGGGATTCCCCACCGGCCCGAGCCACATCGATCGCCGTTGGACAGCGCAACGAGAGCGCGGAACCGATCCTTGACCGCCCCCGCGGCTGTGCTGCTAGTCTGCCGAATTAGAACACGTTCCAATTCGGCAGGAGTTCCGATGACCAAGCAGATCCGCGATGCGATCGAGCAGTACGTCAAGCTGGTCGGCGCCGGTCCGACCGAGGCCATCGTCGAGCTCTACGCGCCCGACGCGACCGTCGAAGATCCGGTCGGCACCCCCGTCCGGCAGGGCCACGCCGCCATCCGCGAGTTCTACGACGTGATCGGCGCGCTCGACCGGGACACCGAGCTGCGGGCGGACACCGTGCGCATCGCGGGCAACGAGGCCGTCTTCATGTTCACCATCGTCACCCGGGTCGCCGGGCAGCGCTTCACGCTGACGCCGATCGACATGATGGAATTCGACGACGCGGGCAAGATCATCCGCATGCGCGCCTTCTGGAGCCAGGAAGACATGGCCATCGAGCCCGAGTGACTCGCCGGGATTTTCGGCGCAGATAACGCTCGACCGTGTCCTCGGCGCGCTGAATCGACTATGAAGAGTAGGTGTCGGTGCCACCTGTCCGCTACCCTCGCAGCGAGCTACTACCCAGCTCCCGGTGATCGGGCAGCCCGGCATCTCCCGATTTGTCGAGTTCCGTTCAGCCCATCCACTTTTGGAGCAGCATGCCCGAGGAACACCCCTTCGACGAAGTCGCGCAGTTGGCCAGGCGGGTCGAGCGGGCCCGCGGTCGACTGGCCTACCAGTTCGATCCCGCGCTGACCGAGGCATTGGCCGAGGACGAGCTGGAAGCCGAACGCGAACTGGCCGAGCGCATCCGCACCCAGGACCGCGGTCAGCGGTGGAAGTACGCGGAGGCCGTCTCCAACGCCGCCGACCGTGCCCGGCAGACCAAGGAAGCCATCGAGAAGGCCGACATCCGCGACCTGCTGATGGCCCGCAAAGCCATTGCCGCACAGCGTCGTGAGTCCAGCCCGCACGCGCAGCTCGCCTCGCTGTACCGGCATCGCGCCTGGTCGTTGCGCGCGCTGGCGGGCGTGGTGATCGCCGGCATGCTGTGGTCGGCGGTCAACGTGCAGCACAACATCGCGCCGGACGGCATCACGGATCCGTTGTACTGGTTCAGTTATCTGGTCGAGGCGATGATCAGCGTGTGTCTGGTGATCATCATGATCGGCACGACCAAGCTGGCCGAATGGGGTGTGCTGAACAGTCGCACTCAGGTTGTCACAGCCGAAATCGTGTTGCTGGCACTGACGATCGGGTTGAACACGTATCCGCACGTGCGGGATGCGCGGTGGTTCGACGCCGGGGTGCACGCGGTGGCGCCGATGATGATCGGTGTCGCGTTGCTGACGCACAACGCGGCGAGTGCGCGGTACAGCCAGGCGATCACCCGGGCCACCGAGCACATTCGGGACAATCCGGATCGGCCGCGGCCTACGTTCGACAGCACGTTGCTGGGGGCGCAGCGGGGGTGATCGCCGGTTGGGCGTTATCGCCTGACTTGTGATCGCCGATCGTGGTGATTTGTTGTGTGAGGGTCCGGGTCGGGTGGGTTCCGGTCCGGATCTCAGAGGTCGTTTGACTGGCTGCCAAAATGCGCCCGTGTTGTTGCGGGCTGTCAGTGGTCGGCGGTACGGTTTGCCCAGGTAACGGGGGTGGGCACCGGGATACAGCCACCTCCGGATGGATTTCGGACACCGGCGGTTAGGGGAACGGATGACCAGCAGGGGGAGCAAGCTGCGTGGTATCGCCCTGGTAGTGGGTGTTGGGTTGGTGTTGGCGGGGTGTGAGAAGACGACGGATGGGGCGCCTACGGGGACGGGGGCGAGTTCAGCAAGTTCGAGTGCGAAGCCGTCTGGATCGAAGGATCCGGACGCGGCGATCTGGGATCCGTGTACCGCGCTGCCAGACGATGCGCTGCGCGCTGATGAACTCAATCCCGACACCCGAACCAAGGACATCGCAAGGTTCGACCCAACCGGATGGAAAGTGTGTGCCTGGCGATCAACGGCCAAATGGTACGACCTGGGGATCTACTCCGGCGAACCCACGCTTCAGCAGGTTCGACAACGGCAAGACCTCGAGAGCGTAGTACCGCTCACGGTCGGGGGGCATCCGGCATTGCGCTTCTTGTTCGCCGATGATGCCGAGAAACGGCTCGATTGCGGTGTGGCGGTCGAAGTCCCCCAAGGAAAAGCGGCAGGAACGGTGGCGTTCCTGGTCACTACGCGCTACTCGATCGGCAAGCTCGGCGATCCGTGTGACCAGGCGACCCGGCATGCAAACGATTTTGCGAAATATTTGCCCGGCGGAGGGAACTGAACGATGGCTTCAGCTGCGCAACCGTCAGACTGGCGCCAGCTGCTCGACCGAGCCAACGCAGGCGAGCTGAGACTGAGTCCAGAAGTCGGTAAGGATCTCGACGCGAAGTGTGAGACGTATCTGGACGACCTCGACGATATCCGCAGCTCTATGCGCGGTGTTTCGTGGGCTACGGGATTCGGCGGAATGCCGTCTGGTCCTGTCTTGGAGCGGAAGTTTGCACTCAAGGGCAGAGGCGGCGACACCTCACTCGAGTCATCTCTGGAGACGCACATCGATGAAGTCAAACTCATGCGCCAAGTCTTCGCGCAAGCCATGGCGAACTATCACGCGGTCGATGAAAGCAACAGCCAGCAGATCCCGACCCTCGACGTCCCGGGGAAGGACGGCTCATGAGTCAGGACGACTACCAAGCGCGGATCATCGCGGCTCAGCAGCAGTGGAACGACGACCGTACGGCGATCTACTCGCATCTCAGCAAGCTTGCGCAGGATCTGGAACAGGGTTACGACCCGCCGTCGATCACCGACCCTGGGCAGGATCTGTTCGTCATCGAGACCAGCACACTGCAAGATCTCATCAGCAAGGTCGAGGTTATGAAACCCGGCCAAGCGTGGGAGGCCTCGCAGATGTGGCAGAACGTCAGTGCAGCATTCCGGGAGAAGTCGCACACATTTGGTGACGCGATCAAGGCGACCGTCGCCAACGGTTGGAAAGGCCAGGCCGCAGACCAGGCGGTCCAATCGGTCGGCCGGTATGTGGACATGTCGCAGCAGCTGACACTCTCCACCGAGCTCATTTCGGTGAAGCTGTCCGAGATGTATACCGGTCTGCATCAGACCCAGGCGTTGATGCCCCGCGCCAGTGACAGCAGCCCGGACTTGCGTGGGAAGACGCTGCCCAGCGAGGGTGTGCTCAAGGTCGACGACCACAATCAGACCGAAGCGACCGCGGAGGCTCGGCGTGTGCTGCGCACCGTGTACTGGCAGGTCGCGAATCAGACGGACAACGGTGTTCCTGTCGTGCCCAACAGCCCGACCTTGGTGAGCAATCCGGATCAGCCGGTGAGTCCGCCGTCGACTTCGCCCAGCCCGCAGACTTCCTCCGGTGCCAGCGATCAGCCGAAGCAGGAGAATCCGGCTTCGAACGAAGACAAGTCCGGAGACAAGACGGGCGACAAGTCCGGTGACCCGAGTCAGAATCCGAACTCGACCCAGCCGGCGAGCAACAACCCGCAGACCACCACCTCCGGCACGACACCCCAATCCACCACTCAGGCAAACAATCCGACGTCGACGCCGAGCACCACCTCGCCGACTCCGAACCAGAACACTCCCGGCGCAACGCCGGTGACGACGCCTAGCCGCAACAGCCCGGGCAGCCCGACCACGCGTTCGCCCGGCAGTCCTGGCAGCCCCGGAAGTCCGCGCACCTCAACCACTCCCGGCACGCCCTCCCCCGGCCGCAGCATCCCCGGCACCCCGGGGCAACCGGGAACCACGGCCCCACTGGCGGCTCGCGCCGGAACCAGCACCGGTGCCGCAGGCCGACCCGGCATGAGCGGCATGCCGATGGGCGGCGCGGGAGCGAAGAAGGACGACGACGAAGGCGCCCACCAGACCAAGGATTACTTGATCGGGGACTGGTCCGAGGAACTCCTCGGTGAACCGACCAAAGCCGTGCCGCCGGTGATCGGGGAAAACTGAGCGTGCGCAGCTGGAGATTCACCGGCCAGGAGTTCGACATCCTCTGGTCGGCTTACGGTCGCGACCGTCTGCCCTATCCCCTGGCGTTCCGTCCGACGACGGCGGTCGACTGGGATGACCTGGTGCGGCAACGGGAGTCGGCCGTTCAGGAGTTGCTCGGCCGGTATTCGGAGAACCTGGAACTCGCCTTGACGACGCTGCTGGAACCCGAAACCCGGGTCGAATCCAAGGGTTTCGGCGGTTCCGGGCTCGCCGCGGTGTTCCGCTTCCACGGCGCGGTCCGAAATGGCTCCGGCGCCACCCTCGTTCAGCTGCCCGGCACCGCGGAGGACACCGGCGGCGACGTGATCATGGGCCTGTGCGCACCGAGCGAGGTGGCCGCGGCCGCGGTGGCCGCGCTGCCGAAAGCCCAGGCGGGCACCCATCCGGCGGTGAGCTTCCGCAGGGACGAGATCGCCGCCGACCGGCAGCGCTACAGCCGCCGCCCCGACGAGGTCAGCATCAACGATCAACTCAACCGCATGTTCAAGCGCGACCGCACCGCCGTCGGCGAGATCACCGTATTCCCCGGTCCGGCAATAGATTCCAGGCCGACCACCGACGGCCGCGGCTTCCTGTGGACCGACTACGCCGACGACGGCCGCTACTACATCAAGTCCGGCGACCCCATCGTCGCCACTCCCATGAGCCCCACCTCGATGACCAACGAAATAGCGCGCCTGCTCGACCTCACCCGCCGCTACTACCGCATGGAAAACGAGCAGTCCAAAGCCACGTGGTGAAGGAGGCTACGGACCGCCCGGCAAACGCCTACGCCCAGCACTCAACTCCGCCGCCAAATCGTCGTAACCGATAGCCAATTCGGCGAGCTGCTCCCACGCGTCGCCCAACTCCCACTGCGACGCACTGGTCAAAGCCGCGAACGCACAAGCGGTGTACTGAGCCAGCTTGTCGACAACGGCGCCGACCGTCTCGGTATGGACGTGCGCGGCGCCGTGCGAAGGTGGCAGTTGCAGGATGACCCAGCGATCGATGTCGCGGACCAAGCCTGCACGCCGCGAGTCGATGTCATCGATATGCCTGCGGTCGGCGATCGTATCCTTGGCGGCGCACAACCTCTGCTCATGCAGGTCGGTCAGCTCCCGGGCAAGCCGAAGCAGTGGATGGTCCGCCGGCAGTTCTCCCCGACAGGCTTGCAGCAGCTGATGTTTCGGCGGAAACGGATCGGTCAACACCGAGATCCCCTCGCCTGCAAGATGGTTCGGCTCATCGCCGAGTATTCCGCGGATAGACCACAGAGACGCCGGCAGTAGGCCCAGCGAGAAGTTGGTGTGTCCGCGAACAGCAGGTTGTCCATGCGCAGCCTCGACTTATCTTGCCTGGTTGAAGGGTGCGCCCGGCTGATCACGAAGCTGCTAGGTTTGCTGTGGACTCCCTACCGCTTCACCGGGCGCACATCAACGAAACACCTGTCAGGGTGGTGATGTGTGCGGCTTCGGGCGGCCCGGATGAAGTCCCCCGAATCCCCAGCAAACCTCCCGCGGCAGTTGCCATGATCTACCCGATGCGGGTCGAACGGCCCGCCCGAAGTGGGGAGGACAGCAATGTCGGACACCGGATCCACCTTGCCGCGACGGCAGCTCGGCCGGTATCTGATCGATTGGCGCACTCGCGCGGGGATGAGCCAGCAGCGGGCTGCCGAGCTACTGGAGATCGGTTCGAGCAGCTTGCAGCGCCTGGAGCGCGGCTTGAACGGCCGCGTGCAAGTGCGCGAAATCCAGGCAGCCTGCGATCTGTACGGGATCTCCGACGCGGAATCCGAAATCGTGATCGCGCTTGCCCGGCAGGCGAATGTGAAGACCTGGTGGTACAAAGCCGCCGATCGAGTCCCTATTCATTTCGACGGCTACGTCAAGTTGGAGGCAGCGGCGGTCGAACTGCGAACGTACCAGCCAGAACTCATACCGGGCCTGCTACAGACGCCCGACTACATCCGCGGCCTGTTCACTGGGCGTCCGGAAGACGATGCGGCCGAGTATGACCGGTGGGTTCAGATCAAGAAGCAACGGCAGAACAACGTGACGCGCAAGCACCGGCCGACAGATCTTTTCGCCATCGTCTCCGAAGCCGCGCTCCGCAGGGTGTCCGGCAGCCCACAGGTCATGGCGGCCCAGCTACGTCATCTCGCCGACATGTCTACCCGTCCGAACATCAACCTTCAGGTGCTCCCGTTCAGCGCCGGGTTTCCGCGTGGCGTATCCAGTGGCCCCTTCATGATTTTGAACTTCGGCATCACCGCTACCGGCGTGCCGGTAGAGCCGACGGTGGTCTACGTAGAGGGCTCAACTGTCGACATGTATCTCGAAGAACCCATCGATGTGCAGCGGTACCATGACCTGTACACCGCAATCGAGCACGCTGCGCTGGACTCGGTTGCAAGCAGAGATCTGATCAGGAAAACAGCAAGGGAGCACGCGGCATGAGCGTCCCGCCACCTGACGCCCGCTGGTTCAAGAGCAGCCGCAGCGAGGCGAACAATGAGTGCGTAGAGGTTGCGTTTCTCGCCGACGGCCTCGTCGGAGTCCGAGACTCCAAGAACCCCAACGGTTCCGCGCTGGTCTTCACGCCCAAAGAATGGGCTGCCTTCACCACCGGGGTAGTCGATGGTGAGTTCAACCGCTGAATAGGCCAGTGAACAGCCCTCGGTTCGCTGCATAATCCGGGGGCTGCCCGGCAGCGGTCGGCACGGTCACCGGTGCTCAGCTCAACCTGATGCTGAGCTGCATGCCTAGTTCACGGAAGCCCAGGGCACGGGCGACTCTCCTGGACTGCGGCCGGCGTGCGCGCCACTGGGGTAGCAATCCGGCGTCGAGCGCGTGCGCCACCGCACCAGACGCGACGATCCGCGCGATGCCCTGGCCGCGCCGATCCGGTGCGGTCAGGACGGAGAGGTGCGCTGTTCGGCTGGGCCACCTGCGGTATCCGGCGGCGGCGATCAGCTCCCCTCCGTCGCGAACGGCGAAGGCAGGAGATGTGATCTCGTCCAGGCCGCTTTCGGCCGCGTCTTGATCGCCGGATCGCACCTCTAGTTTGCGCAGGTCGAGGTGCTCGGCCGGTAAGGATTCGACGGCCAGCGAACTCGCCGACGCAGGGCGGAAGCCGTCCTCATCCACGTATGCCAGCACAGCTGGGCCGAGCACCTCCGCCAGCGGCAAGGCCTTACCGAGTACATTGGGGTCGGCAAGATCCGCCACCGACAGCTGTCCGGCCGCGGCGCGAATCGCCACTGCCGCAGCGGAACTGGGAGCGGTTACTATCGCCTGCCCGTGCAGCGCAATGATGCCCGCCCAGCCTGGCGGACAGAGCAGTGCTTTCGGTGAAACCACCACGCTGACGCCGGTCGCCGAACTGAACGAAACCGGTACTGCCGCCAGTCCTTCCCACAACGCTCGGACTTCGGCCAGCACCGGATCCGTCGACATGGCCCCATTGTTGTTCGAGGCCGAGCGTCGGACAACGACATTTACGCCGATCTGCCGGACAGGGTGAGCTGTACCCATCTGCCGCACGCACGCCAAAGAAGGCAGAGACGACGCGACAGCGGGCACCCGGGCGAACCATTGACGACTTCCTTCCGCCCCTGAGAGATAGCTGATTACACTGACGCAAGGCCCATTTGGGTGGAGGGGGATTCCATGCGCCGAGGACGGCGACCTGTCTTGTCCGTGCCCGTACTGGCAGCTGCCTTCTCGTTGATGGCCGGGCACGCCTCGGCGGACAGCGGTTCATACAGTGCCGAATTCCAGCCGCCACCTGCACATTTCATCGAGTACCCCGATGGTGCACCTCAGGTGCCGGCCGAGCTGGCCACGCAACGCTTGGACTGGAAGCCCTGTGCCGAGGTCGGGCTGGTCGCCGCCGCACACGGCAGTCCGCAGTCCGGCGTTCGCGCGCTGCTGCTCGACGGTGTGGAATGCGCGTCGGTGCGGACGCCGCTCGACTGGACGCAGCCTGACTCGGGAGCTGTTGCGACCTTCGAGATTTCGCGGCTGCCCGCACAGCAGACGACCGCGCGGCCACGTCAGTTGTTGACCAGCCCGGGCGGTCCGGGGGCGGGGTCGCTGCTCAATCCGATCGAGTGGGCAACGGCGTTCCCCGAATTGCGCGAGAACTACGACCTACTAGGTTTCGATCCACGCGGCACCCGTGCATCCAGCACTGACCAGGACTGCGACGCAACACTTTCGGGCGATCCGCTACTCATGGGCACCGGACGTAACGATCGCACCGACGTGCTCGACTTCTCGACCGAATCGGTACGGGTTCAGCTCAGCCAGGCTCGCGACTGGGTCCGGTCCTGCGTCGACCGCACACCACGTACCCCGGCGGGTGCCTCCACGATCGGGACCATCACGTACTGGCAGACAGTTCGAGATCTGGACTTGGTGCGCGCTCTGCTGGATGCACCGACCTGGAGCTATCTCGGCGTTTCCCAAGGCACCCTGCTCGGACTCGAACTGGCACGTTCCTTCCCCGACCGCATCGAGCGCCTGGTGCTCGACTCGGTCGACGACCCTGGGATGTCCACTGCTGCAAGCTATGCCGAACGCGCCCTGCGTCAACAACGAGTGCTCGAGCAACAGTTCGCACCGTGGCTCGCCGCCCGCGGCACGGTCTTCGGCGATACCCCGGCCGCAGTACTGAATGCCCTGACCAAACTGCGCGCCGACCTGACAGCACACCCCATCCCACTGCCCCTCGATCACACCTTCAGCGGCAACGATCTCAACCTGCTGTTCTTCGGCCTCGACAACAGCCCCTACGAGGCGCTCGAACGCAAGCTGCTGACCTTGCGAACCGGCCTCGACGCTCCCTCTGCCGGAGCACAATTGAACGCCGCCTCGACATTCAGGCTCCCACCGCTGCTGGACGACCTGGGCCAGGATGTCATTCTCGCCGGTTCCCGGACCGGCTGGTGGACCGCCCGCACCTGCGACATCGACTCGTGGACTCACGACCTCGACGAGATCGTCCACACCACAAGACAACTCGCCGCTAACGCACCATTGACCTACTTGGGCATGAATTTTTCCGCGGTCTGCGCGTTCTGGCCCGAATCACACACGGGCACAAGCACAGCGGGCTTCGACCGGATCGGGTCCGCGCTGCTCATGGCCAACGAGCGAGACCCGGTGACACCGATCTCGGGCGCCCGCGCGGCCCGCTCGATAATCCCAGCCTCGCGGCTGATCACGGTGGTCGGCCGGCCCGGCCATCTCGTCCTGCCGCAGACCCGGCCCAAGGGCCTCCCTGGTTCGGTCCCCGGCACCAGCGCGTGCGCCCGAGCCATCACGGTCGACTATCTCGTCCACGGCCGGCTCCCCGGCCAGGACACCGCCTGCCAGCCGAACTGATCCGGACATGGATCTGCCCCGAGGTCGATGTTCGAGTCGACCTCGGGGCAGTCGGGATTGCGCGGGCCGCGGATGCCTGCAGGTGTTCACCCGCGACCCGGTCTATCTACCTACCGGAGGACCCCAGGGCGCCGGCCGCGCCACCGACGAAGTCGGCGACCGCAATATATGCAGCAGCGATGGCGACCAAAAGGAACTCCATGACCGGTACATCGCTCGGCAGTAGTGATTCGTTACCAGAATCTTTTTCCGAGTTTGTGCGCGAACTCGAGGTGACCTGTCGGTGGCCGCAGCGAGCGGGGCGGGCCAACTCAAAGTAGACGTTCCACCAAGAGCAACGTGCCGATGATGATCATGGCGACGCCGGACACCCGGGTGACGATGCGGGCCGCGGTGGGGCGAGCGCGTAGGACGGTGCGAGCCAAGACGCCGACGCACAGATAGATCGCCGCGCAGCTCAGCGTATGGATCAGGCCGAGGGTGCCGATCTGGGCGGCGAGCGGCCAGGACCCGGTCCGGTCGGTGAACTGCGGCAGCAACGCCAGGAACAGCAGGATGGCCTTGGGATTCAGGCCGCTGATCCCGATACCGCGCAGCACGCTGGTCCCCCATGGCGCGGGATTCGCCTGCTCGGGCAGCGCGGCCGGAGTGCCCGCCGATGCGAGGGTGGTGCCGCCGAGCCACATCAGATACAGGCCGCCGAACACCGTAAGCGCGGTCAGCACAACCGGATTCCGATCGACCACCGCCGCGACACCGGCCGCCACCACCGCGGTCAACGCGACGTATCCGAGCAGCAGTCCCCCGACCGCCGGCAACACCGAACGCTCGCGCAGACCGGCGGCGATCGCATACGCCCAATCCGCGCCGGGCACCAGGATCAGCAGAACCGACACCGTCCAGAACGCGGCGATGTACCCGACAGCCATGCGGACCTGCTCCCTTCGAATGATTACCCGAAGGAAGGATAGGCGAGTTGATCAAGGAGGTGATTCCAAGTTTTCGCAGCTAGGCGGCCATCTGTGGAAGGATCTACCGCATGGATCGCGTTGACCGGAAGATTCTTGCCGAGCTCCAGCAGAACGGGCGACTGACGATCACCGAGCTCGCCGCCCGAGTCCGGCTGAGCCTGTCGCCATGCCACCGCCGGCTGCGGGAATTGGAGAAGTCCGGAGTCATCCGCGGCTACCGCGCGCTGGTCGACGCCGCGGCCGTCGGGCTGACCTTCGAGGCGCTGGTTTTCGTGACGATGCGGCAAGAGGATCGCACCACCGTGGCCGCGTTCGAGCAGGCGGTCGCGGAGATACCGCATGTGTTGCAGGCGCAGCGCCTGTTCGGCGATCCGGATTTCCTGCTGCGCATCGTGGCGGCGGATCTGCCTGCGTTCCAACAGCTTTACGACGAGAAGCTGGCCACGCTACCCGGCGTCCAGCATTTGACGTCCACGCTGGTGATGAAGCACGTGGTGCTCGAACGGCCGGTGCCGCTGTGACCGATCAGTACCGGTGACGCGCTTCGACGGCGTCCTTGGCCTCTTTGAGGCCGGCGCCGGTCAGCTCCCGGTACCGCTTGATCGCCTGAATCTTCTTGTCGTGCAGCAAGAGTGCGTCGATCTCGGCCCAACTGAAAGCGGGCCGTGCGTCGGTCGGCACGGCCCGGATCGGTTCGGCGGGAAGGACAGGCAGGTCTTGAATCCCCAGGTGCTGGAGGATCAGATCGACTTTGTAGTTCAGCGCGTCGATCTTCCGTTCGAGGCGGCGGTGAGCAAACATGATCGAATCGTAGTGACTACCACCGCCACTGGAATTACGCGGCGTCGAGCAACGCTTCGACGAGGTTGGCCGCGGTATCGAAGGAGGCGACGTCACCCGCGACCTCGAGCAGCCGATCGACACAGCGCGGCCCGGTGACCAAGCGGATCCGGCGGTCGGTGTGCCCGGCCCAGGTGCGGGCCTCGATCAGTACGTGCAGGCCGGCGACGCCGAAGAATGTCACCTGGGACAGGTCGATGACCACCAGCGGCCCGGCGGTGTTCAAGGAGCCGATCAACTGCGAGCGGAACTGGTCGGCGGTGTAGAAGTCCACTTCACCCGCGAGCGCGCACAGGGTTACCTTCTCGCTGGGGGCGGTGATCGAGACGCTCAGTCGGGCTTCCGCTTCGGAAAGGCTCGGCAAGGTCGCTCGACTCGGTGCCACACCTCGGTTCGGCACGGGGTCCGGTCTCGACGTCGTACTCGCGGGGAATGCGGAAGTAGCAAGGGTGGTCGACATGAGGATCTCAGTCCTGTCGCGCACGGCAATTGACGTCCGTTGCCGGCAATGCGTTGCGCCCGGGGCTCCTCGTGAGCTCAGAACTAGGCTGTGTGCTCAACCCTGAATACCGGGTACCCAGGATGATGGGCGTTCACACCCTTTCGGCCCAACTTCTTTCCCGCCGGTAACAACGAAAGAAGCCACCGCGCTTGGGCGATGGCTTCTTTCGGTTCTGACGTGGGGTTACGCCGACTTCTCCCGGCGTTCGGTCCGCTGCGCCTTGCGCGGCACGATGGTCGGCAGCACATTTTCGGTGACGGTGTCGGAGTCGACGACCACCTTGGCGACGTCGTCGCGGCTGGGGATGTCGTACATCACCGGCAGCAGGACTTCCTCCATGATGGCGCGCAGGCCACGAGCGCCGGTGCCGCGCAGGATCGCCTGATCGGCGATCGCTTCCAGCGCGTCGGTGGTGAACTCGAGGTCGACGCCGTCCATCTCGAACAGCCGGACGTACTGCTTGACCAGCGCGTTCTTCGGCTCGGAGAGGATCTTGACCAGCGATTCCTTGTCCAGGTTGGTCACCGAGGCGACGACCGGGAGGCGGCCGATGAACTCGGGGATCAGGCCGAACTTGATCAGATCCTCCGGCATCACCTCGGCGAAGTGATCGGCGGTGTCGATCTCGGACTTGGACCGCACCTCGGAGCCGAAGCCGATGCCGCGGTGGCCGGTCCGCTCGGAGACGATCCGCTCCAGGCCGGCGAACGCGCCCGCGACGATGAACAGCACGTTGGTGGTGTCGATCTGGATGAACTCCTGGTGCGGGTGCTTGCGCCCGCCCTGCGGCGGCACGCTCGCCTGGGTGCCCTCCAGAATCTTCAGCAGCGCCTGCTGCACGCCCTCGCCGGAGACGTCGCGGGTGATCGACGGGTTCTCGCTCTTGCGGGCGATCTTGTCGACCTCATCGATGTAGATGATGCCGGTCTCGGCGCGCTTGACGTCGTAATCCGCGGCCTGGATCAGCTTCAGCAGGATGTTCTCCACATCCTCGCCGACATAGCCCGCCTCGGTCAGCGCGGTCGCGTCCGCGATGGCGAACGGGACGTTCAGCATCTTGGCCAGCGTCTGCGCGAGGTAGGTCTTGCCGCAGCCGGTCGGGCCGAGCATCAGGATGTTCGACTTGGTCAGCTCGACGACCTCGCCGCGGCTGTCGCGGCCCTTGTCGCCGGCCTGGATGCGCTTGTAGTGGTTGTAGACGGCCACCGCGAGTGTGCGCTTGGCGGTGTCCTGCCCGATCACGTAGTTCTCCAGGAAGTCCCGGATCTCCGCGGGCTTGGGCAGCTCATCGAGCTTGACCTCGCTGGACTCAGCGAGTTCTTCCTCGATGATCTCGTTGCATAGATCGATGCACTCGTCGCAGATGTACACCCCTGGTCCCGCAATGAGCTTCTTGACCTGCTTCTGGCTCTTTCCGCAGAACGAGCACTTGAGCAGATCGCCGCCATCTCCGATGCGCGCCATCTCGTGGGTCCCTACTTCCTTGTCCGCGTGCAACCGTCCGTCCAGGTTGCCAGCTATCTGCCGCGTTAACTGTTCGCGCCACCGGCCGTAGTCGCAAACGCATCGACCGGTTCCGGTGGGTGAGGCAGTGCTGTCAACCGGGAGCAAAGGTCCCTAGGTTGACCGTACCTGGTGTGTGCGATGGAGGTCGACAACTCGAGCATGTTTCTCCGCCGGGTTGTGCGAGTTCTCACCGCACCGGAGCGCGTTGTGTCCGTTCAAGCGGCCTTTTCGTGGGCCGGCCGCTTGTTTCATCGGGGCTGGTGACCGAAGCGTTTCCGGGCCAGCCGTGGCACTGAAGCAGTCCGGCCGGGCAGCACGCAACAAGGCGCACTTCCCGGCCGGAATTCCCTGGGGTGTAGCAACTTACGAGCGAATCGCCGCCGGGATCGGCGATTCGCTCCGGTCGATCACTTCTTCTGCGCGCTGAGCTTGCGGTAGTCGAACACCTGGTCGATGATCCCGTACTCCTTGGCCTCCGCCGCGGTCAGGATCTTGTCGCGGTCGGTGTCCTTGCGGATCTGATCCGCGTCCTTGCCGGTGTGGTAGGCCAGCGTGGTCTCCATCAGGCGACGCATGCGCTCGATCTCGGCGGCCTGGATCTCCAGGTCCGAGACCTGACCCTGGATGCCACCCTCCAGCGCAGGCTGGTGGATCAGCACCCGGGCGTTGGGCAGGCAGGCACGCTTGCCGGGGGTGCCGGCGGCCAGCAGCACAGCGGCGGCCGAGGCGGCCTGGCCCAGGCAGACGGTCGCGACGTCGGCGCGCACGTACTGCATGGTGTCGTAGATGGCCATCAGCGAGGTGAACGAGCCGCCGGGCGAGTTGATGTACATGGTGATGTCGCGGTCGGGATCGAGCGACTCGAGCACCAGCAGCTGGGCCATGACGTCGTTCGCCGAGGCGTCGTCCACCTGCACGCCGAGGAAGATGATGCGCTCCTCGAACAGCTTGTTGTACGGGTTGGACTCCTTGACGCCGAAGCTCGAGTGCTCGATGAACGACGGCAGGATGTAGCGCGACTCGGCGCCCTGCGGTGCCATACCGCCGAGCGCTGCGCGTGGGTCAAACTGGTTGGCCATCTTCGTCTCCAAAGTCTGTGTGTGTAAGCCGCGGATGCGCTGAACGGACAGTGAGTCCGGATGGCGCCTAGTTGTCGGCGACGCCGTTGGTCTGGTTCGCGTGGCTGATCACTCGATCGATGAAGCCGTACTCCAGCGCCTGCTGGGCGGTGAACCAGCGGTCGCGGTCGGCGTCGGCGGCGACCTGCTCCACGGACTTGCCGGTGTGCAGCGCCTGCAGCTCGTTGAGCTCACGCTTGGTGTGCGCGAACTGCTCGGCCATGATCGCGATGTCGGCGGCCGAACCACCGATGCCCGCCGACGGCTGGTGCATCATGATCCGCGCGTGCGGCAGGGCGAAGCGCTTGCCCTTGGTGCCCGCGGTGAGCAGGAACTGGCCCATCGACGCGGCCAGGCCCATGCCGAAGGTGGCGATGTCGCACTCGGCGAACTGCATGGTGTCGTAGATCGCCATGCCCGCGGTGACCGAGCCACCAGGCGAGTTGATGTAGAGCGCGATGTCCTTGGTCGGATCCTCCGCAGTGAGAAGCAGGATCTGCGCGCAGAGCTTGTTCGCGATGTCGTCGTCGACCTGGGTGCCGAGGAAGATGATGCGATTGGTAAGCAGTCGCTCGTACACCGAATCGCTGAGGTTGAGACCAGCAGTCGCGGATGTCATGACGACCCCTGCCTGATTGACTGTCACGGATACCTGCCTTTTCTTACCGGCTCGTTGGCCGACGGCCATCTCTGGTTCGTTGTCACAAACATTAACGAAGCAGGGCGGCACCGAACTCCCGGTACCGCCCTTCTTCGCTCACAGCGCAATCAGCACAGCTCGCAGCCGCTTCTCACGCTGGCATTGCATGGATTTATTCGGCCTTCGCCGCAGCGGTCTCGGTCGACTCGTCGTCCGCGGCCACGTCGGTGATCGCCTCGACCTCGTCGGCAGCGGCGACAGAATCATCTGGGGCACCGAACATTTCGGCGGTGTCCACCACGTTGCCCTCGGAGTCTGTCACCTTCACCTTGCCGACGACGCCCGCGAGCGCCTTGCCGCGCCGGACGTCGGCGAAGATCGCGCCGAGCTGGCCGGCCTGCTGCACCTGCTGGATGAACTGCTCCGGCGCCAGGCCGTAGCGCTGGGACTGGAACAGGATCCGCTCGGTGAGCTCTTCCTGGCCGACCTGGGTGTTCTCCGCCTCGGCGATGGCGTCCAGCAGCAGCTGGGTACGCACCGACTTCTCGGCGGACTCCTTGGCGTCCTTGTCGAACTCTTCGCGGCTCGAGCCCTGGGCCTCCAGCGCCTCGGCGAGCTTGGCCTCGTCGTGGTCGAAGCCGTGCACGGCGTCGTGGGTGACCGCGTCGATCTCGGCCTGCACGACGGCCTCGGGCAGCGGCACCTCGACCTGCTCGAGCAGGGTCTCCAGCACCTTGTCCCGGATCTGGCCCGCCTGCTCGACCTTCTTGCTCCGCTCGACCCGGGTGCGCAGGTCGGTCTTCAGCTCTTCGAGGGTGTCGAATTCGCTGGCCAGCTGGGCGAAGTCGTCGTCGGCCTCGGGCAGCTCGCGCTCCTTGACGGACTGCACGGTGACCTTGATGACGGCTTCCTTGCCCGCGTGCTCACCGGCGACCAGGGTCGAGGTGAACTCCTTGGACTCGCCGGCGGCCAGGCCGATCAGCGCCTCGTCCAGGCCCTCGATGAGCTGGCCGGAGCCGACCTCGTGGGACAGGCCGGTGGTGGCCGCCTCGGGGACGTCCTCGCCGTCGACGGTCGCGGACAGATCGATGGAGACGAAGTCGCCGTCCTGCACCGCGCGCTCGACCCCGGTGAGGGTGCCGAAGCGCTGGCGCAGCGACTGCAGCTGCTCGTCGATGTCCTCGTCGCCGATGGTGAAGGCGTCGACGGAGACCTCGATGGTCTCGTACTCCGGCAGCGTGAGCTCGGGGCGCACGTCGACCTCGGCGGTGAACGCGAGCTCCTCGCCGTCCTCGATCTTGGTGATCTCGATCTCCGGCTGGCCGATGACCTTCACGTCGGACGCGGTGACGGCCTCGCTGTAGCGGCCGGGCAGCACGTCGTTGACGACCTGCTCCAGCACCGCGCCGCGGCCGAGGCGCGCCTCGAGCAGCTTGGCCGGCGCCTTACCCGGACGGAAGCCGGGGATCTTGACCTGCTTGGCGAGTGCCTTGTACGCGCGATCGAAGTCCGGCTTGAGTTCCTCGAAGGGCACCTCGACATTGATCCGGACCCGGGTCGGGCTCAGCTGCTCGACGGTGCTCTTCACGGACATGCTCCTTGTTCGTCGTCTGTTCTGGTTGAGACGCGATCCCCCGTCGTCCCGGACTTCTACCGGGACCCCGGCACCCGCCGGGCTGGCGAGGGACGCGGCGTACGCATCCCGACCAGGTTAGTTGACCGGCCGGGGCGCGCTGCACTGGGCCGCTTTTCCGGCCCTACTTGCCGACCGATACCGCGTCGGTGACGAAGACCAGCGTCTCGTTCGGCGCGATGCCGCTGCGGCCGCTGGCGCCGTAGCCGAGGTCCGGCGGCACGATCAGCAGCCGGCGCGCGCCCTGCTGCACGCCGATCAGGCCCTGGTCCCAGCCGGGAATGACCTGGCCGCCGCCGAGCGTGAGCTGGAACGGGGTGCCGCGATCGAAGGAGCTGTCCTTCTTCTGTCCGTTGGACCAGGTGATCAGCGCGTAGTTCATGGTCAGCGGCTGGCCCGCGGCGGCGCCGGGACCGGTGCCCGCGATCAAGTCCTTGGTGATGAGCTTCTTCGGCGGATCGCAGTTGTCCGGGAGGGTGATCTTCGGCGCGGTGCCGAAGTCGCCGCTCACGCCGATGTCCTCCGCGGTGCATTCGCGGCCCTTGCTCGCCGACGGGGCGCCCTGCGCCTGCGCGGTGACCTTCGCGGCGGAGGAGGTAGAGGAGGGAGTGGACGACGCCTTGTCGTCCGAGCCACAGGCGACCAGAGTGAACGCTGCCGCGGCCATGGTGCCGATCCCGATGAACCTGCCGAGTGTGTGCATGCGGCGGACCCTAGACCATCGGGGCGGCGGACGTCCGAGTCGCCCGGCGCGCGTCGAACTGCCGTTACGCTGGGACTGGAATTCTCCCCCCAGTACGAGGAGAGTCGGCGCATGACCCACCCCAGTTCGGGCAGTGACACCTCGGCCGACAACGTCGGTGGCGCGGGCGGGCAGACCGTCGCCCCCGCGCCCTACCGGCTGACCGACCTCGCCGGACCACTGGATCGCGACGAGCTGACCTCGATTGATGCCTGGTGGCGGGCGGCGAACTACCTGTCCGTCGGACAGATCTATCTGATGGCGAATCCGCTGCTGCGCGAGCCGCTTCGGGCCGAACACATCAAGCCGCGGCTGCTCGGCCATTTCGGTACCGTGCCCGGGTTGAACCTGGTGTGGGTGCATGCCAATCGGGCGATCCGGCAGCGCGGGCTCGACGCGGTGTTCGTGGCCGGGCCGGGACACGGCGGGCCGGGGCCGAACGCATGCGGCTGGCTCGAAGGGACGTACTCCGAGCTGTACAGCCACATTCCGCAGGATGCCGCGGGGATGGGGTCGTTCTTCGCGCAGTTCTCCTTCCCCGGCGGGGTGCCGAGCCACTGCGCGCCGGAGACCCCCGGGTCGTTCCACGAGGGCGGCGAGCTCGGCTACTCGCTCATGCATGCGTTCGGCGCGGCGCTGGATCACCCGGATCTGACCGTGTTCTGCGTGATCGGCGACGGCGAGGCGGAGACCGGGCCGCTGGCCACCAGCTGGCACGGGAACAAGTTCGTCAATCCGGCCCGCGACGGCGCGGTGCTGCCGATCCTCGCGCTGAACCAGTACAAGATCGCCAATCCGACCGTCCTGGCGCGGATTCCGGAGGCGGAGCTGGTGTCGCTGATGCGCGGGTACGGCTACGAGCCGATCATCGTGGCGGGCAGCGACCCGACCGCGGTGCACCAGGCGATGGCTGTCGCGATCGACACCTGCATGGAACGCATCGCGCAGATTCAGCGGGCCGCGCGCGGCGGCACCGACGCGGTGCGGCCGATCTGGCCGATGATCGTGCTGCGCACGCCGAAGGGCTGGACCTGTCCGCCGGTGGTGGACGGCGAGCCGGTCGAGGGCACGTTCCGTGCGCATCAGGTGCCGTTGCCCGCGGCGCGCACCGACGCGAATCACCGTGCGGTGCTGGAACAGTGGCTGCGGTCCTACCGCCCGGAGGAGCTGTTCGACGAGCTGGGCAGGCCGGTGTCGGAGCTGCTGGATCAGGTGCCCGAGGGCGACTACCGGATGAGCGCCAACCCGGTTGCCAACGGCGGCACGCTCGTTCGCGACTTGAGCCTGCCGGACTGGCGCGACTTCGGGGTCGAGGTCGCCACGCCGGGCGGGTCGCAGCACGAGGCGACCAGGGTGCTCGGCGGCTGGTTGCGCGAGGTCACCCGGCACAACCCGGACAACTTCCTCACCTTCGCGCCGGACGAGCTGGCCAGCAATCGGTTACAGGACATCCTCGACGTGACCGGACGCAACTGGCAGGCCGAAATCGGCGATTACGACGAGCGTCTCGACCGCACCGGGCGGGTGATCGAGGTGCTGTCCGAGCACATGTGCCAGGGGCTGCTGGAGGGGTACCTGCTGACCGGCAGGCACGGGGTGTTCACCTGCTACGAGGCATTCATCCACATCGTCGACGCGATGTTCAACCAGCACGCGAAGTGGCTCGACGCGAGTGCGGCGGTGCCGTGGCGGCGGCCGATCGCGAGCCTCAATTACCTGCTGTCGTCGCATGTTTGGCGGCAGGATCACAACGGATTCACGCATCAGGATCCCGGGTTCCTCGATGTGGTGCTGAACAAGAAAGCGTCGATCGTGCGGGTCTATCTGCCGCCGGACGCCAACACGCTGCTGTCCACCTATGACCACTGCCTGCGGTCGCGGCACTACGTCAACGTGGTGGTCGCGGGCAAACAGCCGCAGGCGGACTGGCTTTCGGTGAACGATGCCGCCGAGCACTGCGCGCGCGGCATCGGGATCTGGGACTGGGCGGGGCACAACGACGAGCTCGGCACCGTGCCGGATGTCGTGCTGGCCTGCGCCGGTGACGTGCCGACGCTGGAAACCCTTGCGGCGGCGGCGATTCTGCGCGATCGGCTGCCGGGGTTACGGGTCCGGGTGGTCAACGTGGTCGATCTGACCCGGTTGCAGCCGCAGGACGATCATCCACATGGGTTGCCGGACAGCGAGTTCGACACGTTGTTCACCCATGATCGGCCGGTGATCTTCGCGTTCCACGGGTATCCGTGGCTGGTGCACCGGCTCACCTATCGACGGGCCAACCATGCCGGGCTGCATGTGCGGGGGTACCAGGAGCGCGGCACCACCACCACGCCGTTCGACATGGTGATGCTCAACGATCTGGATCGGTTTCACCTGGTGATGGACGTCATCGATCGGGTGCCGAGCCTGGGTGAGCGGGCCGCGGGGCTGCGGCAGGAGATGGTGGACGCGCGGTGGGAGGCGCGGGCCTGGACCCGGGAGCACGGCGAGGACATCCCCGCGGTCGCGGACTGGACTTGGCCGTATCCGACGGAATGAGCGCTGATCGGGTAGCTGCGGCCAGGATGAAACTTCCTTGCGCAGGTTGGCGGGCCTACGCGACGATCGCTACATGCTTCTGACGATCACTTGCACACCACCGGACGGCGCGGCTTGGCCGGCGACCGATCTGGGGTTCTTGCTGCACAAGAATCCCGACCGGGTGCAGGCGTTCGAGCAGTCGTACGGCACGGCGCACGTGGTGTACCCGGAGGCGACGGCCACACGGTGCACCGTGGCGCTGGTGCTGGAGATCGATCCGATCCGGTTGGTGCGCGGACGTTCCCGTGGGACACCGGATTTCAGCCTCGGGCAGTACGTCAACGATCGGCCGTATGCGGCGTCGTCGTTGCTGTCGGTGGCGATCGGCGCGGTGTTCCGCACGGCGCTGCACGGACGGTGCACGTTGCGGCCGGAACTGGTGCAGACGGCATTGCCGTTGCGGATCGAGTTGCCCGCGGTGCCGTGTCGCGGCGGGGCGGAGGTGGCCGAGCGGATGTTCGCGCCGCTCGGCTGGGCAGTGACCGCCACTCCGCTGCCGTTGGATCCGGCGTTCCCGGAGTGGGGTGATTCGCATTACCTGCGGGTCGAGTTGTCCGGAACCGTGCTCCTGTCGGACGCGCTGTCGCACCTGTACGTGCTGCTGCCGGTACTGGACGGGGCCAAGCACTACTGGGTAGCCGGCGACGAGGTCGACAAACTGATCCGGGCCGGCGGCGGGTGGCTGGCCGAGCATCCGGAGCGCGGCTGGATCACGCGCCGGTACCTGGCGCGCCGGCATTCGCTGGTGCGAACGGCGTTGGCCCGATTGGCGGAGTTGGACGAGGTCGAGCCGGAACTGCTGGACGCGGTGGAGGTGGACGACTGCGACGAGGCCGAGCCGAGCGAGGCTGGGCAGGTCATCGAGTCTGCCGAAACACCTTTCGGCACAAGCCGACTGGCTTCCATCAGCGATGCTGACTCGAA
Source organism: Nocardia colli (assembly GCF_008704205.1). Classification (GTDB taxonomy): domain Bacteria; phylum Actinomycetota; class Actinomycetes; order Mycobacteriales; family Mycobacteriaceae; genus Nocardia; species Nocardia colli. The sequence continues at coordinate 227,775 of NZ_VXLC01000006.1, forward strand.
CGCGACGGCTCCGGGAGATCCGGTAGCCGTCAGCAGCGGTGCGCCGGTGAGCACCCGGTTCGACGACGAGAAGAACCTCCCGGCCAACCCGGTGAGCGATACCAGCGGCACAACGGTCGCAGTCGGCAGCGCCGCGACCCCGAGCGACACTCTCACCGCGGCAGACAGCGACAACACACCCGCCACCGGCAGCACGCCCGATAACGGCAGCGCAACTGCGGCGACCCACAGCAGCACAGCCGTGGGAGTCGGCGGCGCTGCGTCCCCGGGCGACCATGTCATCGCGGCCGACAGCGACAACACACCCGTCACCGGCAGCGCGACCGATAGCGGCGGCGCTACCGCGGAGACCTACAGCAGCACGACGGACGGCGCGACCGCTAGCGATGTCCCACGCGTGACGGTGACAGACGGCGGCGTCGACACGACCGCGAACGTCAGTTTCACCGCGACCGGCACAAATGCCACTGCGTCGACCGGTGACGACAGCGCGAATGGGAGTCAGGGCGGCGGCGCGTCGATGGCTGATGGCCTGGGCGCGGTGCCGATTGGACACGGTGCGGTCGAAACTGTCGGCGGGTCAACGTCTTTGGCGGTGACGCGGCGGGCGGCGGTGGTTTCCGCGCTGCATGAGGTGGGGGCGCGGCGGGTGCTCGATCTCGGGTGTGGTGAGGGGGCGTTGTTGCGGGAGTTGCTGGCGGACAAGGCGTTCAGTGAGATCGTGGGGGTGGATGTGTCGATGCGGGCGTTGCATGTCGCCGAACGTAAGTTGCGGCTCGAGCGGATGCCTGAACGGGTGGCGCAGCGGCTGACGCTGCGGCAGGGGGCGCTGACCTACACCGATACTCGGTTGCGCGGGTATGACGCGGCGGTGCTGATGGAGGTCATCGAGCACGTCGATCTGCCGCGGCTCGGGGCGCTGGAGCACGCCGTGTTCGCTTCGGCGGCGCCAGGTGCGGTGGTGGTCACCACGCCCAACGCGGAGTTCAACGTGCGTTTCGAGACGTTGGCGGCGGACACGTTCCGGCATGCCGATCATCGATTCGAATGGACCAGAGCGGAATTCGCGGCGTGGGCCGACGGAGTCGCGGCCCGGCACGGGTACAGCGTGCGGTTCGTGCCGATCGGCGTGCCCGATCCAGAGCTCGGGGCGCCCACGCAGATGGCTGTTTTCACGAAATCAGAGGTCACTACGACAGCGGAAGGGGCGGCATGATGACGGAGCTTTCGGTGCCCGAGCTGTCCCTGGTGGTGTTGATCGGCAGCACTGGATCGGGCAAGTCGACGTTCGCGCGCAAGCACTTTCGGTCGACCGCGGTGGTGTCCTCCGATGCCTGCCGCGGCGTGGTGAGCGACGACGAGAACGACCAGTCGGCGACCGCCGAGGCGTTCGCGCTGTTGCACCACATCGCCGGCGTTCGGCTGCGGCGTGGACTGCGCACGGTCGTCGACGCGACCAACGTGCAGGCCAAGTCGCGGCAGGAACTGATCGCGGTGGCCCGCGCGCACGACGTGCTGCCGGTGGCGATCGTGCTGGATGTACCGGATTCGGTGTGCCTGGAACGTAATTCGGCGCGACCGGACCGGGCTTCGCTCGGCGCGCACGTGGTGATCCGGCAGCAGCGCGAGCTGCGGCGCAGCCTGCGCGGGCTGGAGCGGGAGGGCTTCCGCAAGGTGTACGTCCTGCGCGGGGTGGCCGAGATCGAAGCGGCGACCATCGTCGACGAGAAGGCATGGAACGACAAGCGGGAGCTGACCGGGCCGTTCGACGTGATCGGTGACGTGCACGGGTGCCGCAGCGAATTGGAAACGCTGCTGGGCGAACTCGGGTACGCCATCGATCGCGACGATGCGGGCCGGGCGATCGGCGCGCGCCATCCCGAGGGTCGTACGGCGGTGTTCGTCGGCGACCTCGTCGACCGCGGGCCGGACACTCCGGGCGTGCTGCGGCTGGTGATGGGCATGGTCGCGGCGGGAACCGGCCTCTGCGTCACCGGCAATCACGAGAACAAGCTCGTGCGGGCCCTCGACGGCAAGCAGGTCCGGGTGGCACACGGCTTGGCCGAATCGCTGGCGCAGCTCGAAGCCGAGGACGACGTGTTCCGCAAGGCGGCGCACGATTTCTGCCGCGGGCTGGTCAGCCACTATGTGCTCGACGGCGGCAAGCTGGTCGTCGCGCACGCGGGGCTGAAGGAAGAGTTCCACGGGCGGGCTTCGGGGCGAGTGCGGTCGTTCGCGATGTACGGCGAAACCACCGGGGAGACAGACGAATACGGCCTGCCGGTGCGGTATCCGTGGGCCAACGACTATCGCGGTCGCGCCACGGTGCTGTACGGGCACACGCCGGTGCTCGATTTGCAGTGGGTGAACAACACGCTGTGCCTGGACACCGGCGTGGTGTTCGGCGGACGGCTCTCGGCGCTGCGCTATCCGGAGCGAGAGCCGGTTTCGGTTGCGGCCGAGTCGGTTTGGTACGAGCCGGTGCGGCCGCTCGAAGCGGTGACGATCAGTACGCCCGAGGGCGTGGTGCACCGCGATCCCGGCGTACTCGACCTGGAGGACGTGATCGGCCGGCGGGTGGTGGAGACCAGGTATCACGGCCGGGTCGGCGTGCAGGAGGAAAATGCCTGCGCCGCACTGGAAGTGATGAGCCGCTTCGCCATCGATCCGCGCTGGCTGGTGTATCTGCCGCCGACGATGGCGCCCTGTGCGACGTCGGACCAGGCGGGTTACCTGGAGCATCCGGCGGAGGCGTTCGCGTACTACCGCGCGGAGGGTGTCGATCAGCTGGTGTGCGAGGAGAAGCACATGGGGTCGCGGGCGGTGGTCCTGGTCGCCAGGTCCGCTCAGGCCGCGCGGGACCGGTTCGGCGTCGATGACGGCGGCACCGGGGTGATCTACACGCGCACCGGGCGGCCGTTCTTCGATGATCCGGCGCACACCGAGGCGTTGCTTACTCGCGTGCGAGTCGCTGCCGATACGGCGGGGCTGTTCGATGAGCTGCGCACCGAATGGCTGCTGCTCGATGCCGAGCTGATGCCATGGTCGGCGAAGGCAATCGGGTTGCTGCGCAACCAGTATGCCGCCGTCGGCGCCGCGGCACGGGCGGCGCTCGGCGCGACTACCGACGTGTTGGCGGCGGTGGCGGAACGCGGATTGGATGTCGCCGATCTGGCGAACCGCACCGGGGAACGCCAGGACGACGCGGCGGCGTTCGCCAAGGCTTATGGCCGCTACTGCTGGCCGGTCGACGGCCTGTCCGGGCTTCGGCTCGCACCGTTCCAGATCCTGGCCGGCGAAGGGACGAATTATGCAGTACGCGAGCATGATTGGCACCTCACGCTGATCGACCGCCTGGTCGCGGCCGACACCGAGCTGTGCACCTCGACGGGCCGGATGTTCGTCGATCTGACCGATCCGGACAGCGTCGCGGCCGCCACCACCTGGTGGACCGAGCTCACCACGGCGGGCGGCGAAGGCATGGTGGTCAAGCCCCGGCAGGCGCTGGTGCGCGGACCGAAGAAGTCCGAAGGCGCCACCGGAGACGGCAGGCTGGTGCAGCCCGGCGTGAAATGCCGTGGCCCCGAGTACCTCCGGATCATCTACGGCCCGGAATACCTGCGCGAGGCCAACCTCGATCGCCTGCGTTCGCGCGGCCTCGGCCGCAAGCGCTCGATGGCGTTGCGCGAGTACGCCCTCGGCCTCGAGGCCTTAGACCGGCTCGCCGCGGGTGAACCGCTGTGGCGGGTCCACGAGGCCGTCTTCGCGGTGCTCGCGCTGGAATCGGAGCCGGTCGACCCACGGCTGTGACGGGTGTGCCGACCCCGGACCAACTGTCTCAGACCCATTGCACGCGACGACTGACACGCGTTACCGTGGGGCGTTAGCAAGCCGCTTGCAAGTGTTACCGCGACGGCTTGTCTGGCGTACGGGACAAAGGAGTCTGACCATGCCGTTCGCGAGTTCGGACAGCACACCCAGCAACGGGCACATGCTTATCGACGACCGCTTCACCGTCGTGGCCGGGAAGTTCTTCTCGATGTTCCGGCGCAAGCGACAGGGCGGCGGCGCCCTCGCGGTCTACCTGAACGGTGCGCCGGTGCTGGACATCTGGGCCGGGTGGGCGGACAGCGACCGGCGCTGGCACGCCGACACGATGGCGCTGTCGTATTCGACCGGCAAGGGTGTCGCGGCCACGGTCATCAATCGGCTGGCCGAACGCGGCGTGCTCGACTACGACGCCCCGGTGGCCACCTACTGGCCGGAGTTCGCGGCGAACGGCAAGGAAGCCATCACCCTGCGCGACGTACTGAGTCACCGCGCCGGATTGCAGCGCACCCGCGGCCTGGTCGACGATCCGGCGGACCTGCTCGACCACGACGCCATGGCCGCCGCCATCGCCGCCTCCGCGCCGGACCCGCTGCGGCTGCGCGCGTCCGGGTATCACGGGCTCACCTTCGGCACCATCGTCGCGGAGATCGCGCAGCGGGCGACCGGGCGCAAATTCACCGACCTGGTGCGCTCCGAGCTGGCGAAACCGCTGGGCGACAACGACTTCTATTTCGGCGTCCCGCAGCGCGAGCGGCATCGGCTGGCCAAGCTGTCGCCGCGGCTCGGGGTCGCGCGGGTGCCGTTCGACCGGATGATCGCCCCGTTCGCCTCGCTGCGCGCGGTGCATTCGGCGCGCAGCGCGGTGTACGACGGCTGGGCCGACATGACGCTCGGCGAGCAGCCCTACGACACGATGATGCCCGGCTGGAACGGGGTTTTCACGGCGCGCGCACTGGCCAAGATGTACGGCGCGATCGCCAACGACGGCATGATCGGCCGCCGGCGGCTGCTGCGGCCGGAGACCACCCGGCTGATCGCGCAGATGCCGCCGAACGGGCGGTTCGACTACGTGCTCGGCGCCGCACCGCATTTCGCGCTCGGCTATCACCGCGGCATCGTCGGCACCAAGCTGACCCGGCAGGCGTTGGGGCACTTCGGAATCGGCGGATCAGGCGGTATCGCCATGCCGAGTTTCGGTCTTTCGGTCGCGTTCGTCACCAATCACCTCGGCAATCACGCGATGTCACTGGGCGACGCGCGGCTGCCGGTGCTCGCCATGCTCGCGCAGCGGGCCGCCCGCGGGCTGGAAGGCACCGGCGAACTGCCGGATTCCCTCGACGTCGCGGTCGGTTGAGCGTCAGCTGTCGCGTTTGAGTTTGCGCCAGCCACCGGCCCGGTTGTTCGCGATGATCTGCTCGAACATCGCGAGCAGCGGTGCGGCAGGGACCTTTTCGCCCTCGCGGACGGAGACGGTGCGCGCGGTCTTGTTGTCGTGCCCCGCGGTGATGATGCCGTCGGGATCCGGCACGATGGCTCCGTCGTAGAGGAAGACGTTGACGTGCGTCTTCGCGGCAAGCAGCGCGCAGATGTTGCCGTCGAGCACGAAGTACGGCTGCACCGTGCGCTTGATGGTCTCGACCACCTCGGGGTCGGCGGCGTGCACCAGCTCGCGCACCTCCCGGCAGATCGCTTGCTGCCAGGCGGGCAAGGCGTCGATGTAAGTGTCGACGCGCGGGTCGGCCTCGTAGGACATGGGCCGATCCAAACACAATCCCGGCGGGCCGGTGTCCGTTTCTCGCCAGCGTGAGTACGATCGACCGTATGGAAAGTGGCCCCGATCCCGCGGCCCTCGCTCACCGCGAGCCCGCAGAGATCACCGACAAGCGCCTCCTGCGCGGGGCGAAGACGCGGCAGACCGTGCTGCGGCACGCGGTCGACATCGCCTCGCTGGACGGGCTGGAGGGGCTGAGCTTCGGCCGGCTCGCGACGGACTCCGGGCTGAGCAAAGCGGGCATCCAGACGCTGTTCAAGACCAAGGAGGCGCTGCAACTGGCTGCCATCGACTTCGCGCGCGACATGTTCGTCGACACCGTGGTCGAGCCGGCCCGGCCCGTACCGCACGGCGTCGCCAGGTTCCGGGCGCTGGTGCAGAACTGGCTGGCCTACGTGCAGAACCCGCTGTTCGCCGGCGGCTGCTTCTGGGTCGCGAACATGCCGGAGCAGGACAGCAGGCCGGGCCCGGTGCGCGACGCGCTGTTCCGCGACCGCCAGGCGTGGCTGCGCATCCTCGAGCGCGAACTGCGGCACGCGGTGACCGCGGGCGAGATCGCCGAGACCGACGCGGAACTCGCCGCCTTCCAGATCGACGCCGTGCTCCTGGTGACCAACACCGCACTGCGCCTCGACGACGAACGCGCCATCCCTAGGGCATGGCGCGTCGTCGACAGCTTCCTTACTTCGCCCTGACCCCAGGCGGCAGCCGGAAGATCAGCGCGGTCACCACGATCGCGAGCACGCAGGTCGCGATCGAGGCCATGGCGAAGGCATGCGCCGCCGCCGCTGCCCCGCCGTCCGTGTCGGGGCGGAACGCGGCGAAGAAGACCGCGCCGATCACCGCGACCCCTAGTGCGCCGCCGACCTGTTGTGCGGTCGACAGCGCGCCGGAGGCGGTGCCGACGGCGTCCGGGCTGATCCCGGACAGCACCGTGCCGAGCAGCGGCGTGATGAGCAGTCCGCCGCCGAGACTCTGGAACATCAGCGTCGGAATGATCAGGGCCGGAGTGAGTTCGGGACCGAAGAGCAAGACGAGAACGGTCGTCAGATAGCCGGTCGCCACGATGATCGCGCCGACTTCCAGTACGCGCCGACCATATTTCGGCATCAGCCGACCCGCGATCATGCTGAAGACGAAGAAGGTCGTCGCGGCGGGCGCGTACACCAGGCCCGAGCCCAGCGCCGAGAGGCCGAGGCCCTCCTGCATCGAAATCGACAGTGCCAGATAGTAAGACGACAGGAACGCGTACACGCACAGGACCAGCACGATGCCCACCGCGAACGAGCGCTGCGCGAACAACGCCAGTCGCACGAGCGGGTCGCCGCCCGCGCGATCGACCCCTCGTTCGATCGCGACGAACAGCCGGAACGCGGCGGCGCTCGCCACGAAGCAGGCCCAGATCCACCACGGCCAGCCCGCCTCGCGGCCCTGGATCAGGGGAAAGGTCAGCAGGACCAGCGCGGCACTCAACGCGAATACGCCTGGCACGTCGAGCTTTCGGGCTCCTTCCGCGCGCGATTCCGGCACGTACCGGAGGGCCAGCAGGATCGTCACCACGCCGATGGGCACATTCACCCAGAACACGCCGCGCCACTGCGAGCCGAACAGGTCGGCGCCGATCAGCAGCCCGCCGATGAGCTGACCGCCGATGGTGCCCAGGCCGATCACCACGCCGAGCACCCCGAACACGCGGTGCCGGGCGTGCTCCGGCACCAGCACGGCGATCATCGTGAAGACCTGCGGAACCATCAGCGCCGCACCGAGTCCCTGCACGACCCGCGCCGCGATCAACATGCCCGGGTCCGGTGCGGCGGCACAGACGATCGAGGACAGCGTGAACACGACCGCGCCGAGGAGGAAGATCCGTTTGCGCCCGTACATGTCCGCGAAACGGCCGCCGGTGATCATCAGTACCGCGTAGCTCAGCTGGTAGCCGGCGAGGATCCACTGGAGTTGCCCCTCGGAGGCGCCGAGGTCCGCGCGGATCGCCGGGCCCGCGACCACCACGATGTACGAGTCGAGGATCGCCATGAACATGCCGATCATGACGACCGACACCGCGGTCCACGGCACGACGGCCGAGCTCGTGCCGATCGGTTGTCTCACATCCGTCATAATGGAGACAATACGGTCGACCGTATGTTTATCGCAACCGATTCGACCGGCGCGAACTCGACTCAGGCCGAAGGCTTGTGCGCGACCGCGAAGATTCGGCGGAACGGGAACCAGGTGGTGCCGTCGGATCGGGCCGGGTAAGCCACCCGCAGGCGAGGCGCCAGCTCGGTACGGAATTCGCGCCAGTCCTCGTCGTCCAGCGCGGCACGGAGTGGGCGCAGGGCGGTGCCGGTCACCCACTCCAGCACCGGGTCCGGGCCCGAAAGACGTTGCAGGTAAGTGGTTTCCCACACATCGACCTCGGTGTCGCCGACCGCGAGGACGGTGGCGTAATCGGCCGGCCCAGAGACCGCGTCGGCGCTGCGTAACGCGATCTCGCCGAGTTTGCCCTGCCAGCGCGCCTCGGTGGCCAGTGCGCGGATCTCCCGGTGCGACGGGGCGTCGAAGTTGCCCGGCACCTGCATGGCGAACCAGGCGCCGGCCGGCAGTGCGGTCAGCCATTCGGCGAGCAGCGTCAGATGATTCGGAACCCATTGCAGGACAGCATTACTGACGACGACGTCGGTTTCGGCGTCCGGTTCCCAGTCGTTGACGTCGAGCACCCGGGCGTTGATCCCGCGCTCCTGCGCCTCTTTCACCATCTCCGGCGAGGAGTCGAGCGCGTCCAGCTGCGCATCGGGCCATCGTTCGGCGAGCACGCCGGTGAGATTGCCCGGGCCACAGCCCAAATCGACTACGCGGCGCGGCTTTTCGGCATCGATCCGGGCGACCAGCTCGAAGAACGGGCGTGCCCGGTGGTCGGCGAAGTCGAGATACTTCTTCGGATCCCACATGCGAAACCCTTCTCGTAAACAGTACGAGCGTACTTAGTACGATTGTACTGTATAGCATCGTCGGCTCAGAGATGCCCCACATGCAGGCGCGACAAACCCGCCCAGACTGAAGAAACCGACCAGTTTGATATGCTCGACAAGAGGTATTCGGCAATGGATGGTTGCCGACCCGATAGCCGGCCGACCGACGTATCGGCAGTTACCTCCGGTCCGGCCGATCCACCACCCGTTCATCAATGTTGTTGCACGCAAGCCAGATACAGTGACCTGTATCGGAAAGGTGCGTGAACCATGACGGAACCCAAATTCGCGATCGGCGATCGAATCCGCCACGTGTCCATGGGACATCACGGCGTAGTAGTCGCGGTCGACCGGGAACACTCCGCGGTACACGACGCCAACGACCTCAGCCTCAACCCGGAGATCCGCGGCAACCCTTGGTACAAGGTGACCCTGGAAGACGAACACGGCGAGCAGGTCGACAGCTACCTGTCCGAATCCCAGATCGACGCCGAATAGGTCTGCTCACGCTCGGACAAGGCCTAATTGTTGCCGGAGGGTGGAGGTGTCGACGAGGCCCCATATCTCCGTGATGCGACCTTCGGCGAAGCGGAGGAAGAAGACCTCGTCGTATCTGACCGGCCTGCCGGTCGGCGCGAGCCCCGAGCGCCTCGGCCCCGGTCCCCGCGACCGGCACCGGTGTATGCAACACCGCCTCCGGCTCGACAACCTCGTGGATCATCCGCGAGATCACCTCCAGCTCACCGCTGTTCACAGCATCATGAAACCGCCCGAAGATCGCGGTGTTGTTCGTTTCCTGATCCGATGACATCGGCTCCTCCTTGCGTCGGCTGCCCATAAGACCGACGCAGGGCGCGAACTGTGACACAAAGTCCGAATCTTCTTGCGGCCCTGCGTGCCGTGGAAAATGAGTGGCTCTGCGGATTCGGGCGGGGCTACGTTACGGCGATGGCGGAGATCCACGGCCGGTGTGCCGGTCGGTTCGGTGCGGTGGCGGAGGCGTTGGCGGGGTCGCTGGACGGCGATGACGTCGGGGCTTCCGCGGCGGTGTTCGTCGATGGTGAGGCCGTGGTCGATATCTGGGGTGGGTATGCCGACGCGAGACGGAGTGTCGCTTGGGAGCGGGACACGATCGTCAATGTCTGGTCCACGAGCAAGACGATGGTGGCGTTGTGTGCGCTGATCTTGGCGGACCGGGGTGAGCTGGATCTGGATGCGCCGGTCGCCGCGTATTGGCCGGAGTTCGCGGCGGCGGGGAAACAGCGGGTGCTGGTGCGGCATCTGCTCGGGCATACGGCGGGGCTGCCGGATTGGGATGAGCCGATCACGGTCGAGGAGCTGTATGCGTGGCCGGCGGCTACCGCCCGGCTGGCCGCACAGGCACCGCGGTGGGAACCCGGAACAGCCGGCGGATATCACTCGATCACCTTCGGTCATCTGATCGGCGAAGTGATCGCGCGGGTGACCGGACGCAGCATCGGCACGTTCTTCGCCGAGGAGGTGGCCGGGCCGCTGGGCGCGGACTTCCATATCGGGCTGGCCGCCGAACACGACTGGCGCGTAGCCGAACTGATCGCCGCGCCCCAGGGGGACAAGCCGGAGGGATTCACGGTCGGGGTGGCCGCCGCCAATACGACGGCTTGGCGGCGGGCCGAGATACCGGCGGTCAACGGCCACGGGAACGCCCGCTCTGTCGGCCTGGTGCAGTCCGTGCTGGCGTGTGGCGGCGCGGTCGGTGGCGTTCGGCTGCTCTCGGAAGCGGGCTGTGAGCGTGTCTTCGAGGAGCAGTTCCGCGGGCTCGACACTGTCCTGGGTAGCCCGATCCGCTGGGGTATGGGTTATCGGCTGGAGAATCGCACGTGCTCGTGGGGCGGGTGGGGCGGCTCGCTGGTGCTGGTCGACCTCGATCATCGAATGACGGTGTCGTACACGATGAATCAGGTGCTGTGGGACTCGGGTTACGACCGGTCCCTCAGCGTCCTGATGGCGGCCTACGAATCGATCACCGCCTGAGTCGATTCAGGCCGCGACCTGGGTGCGGAGTCGTTCGGCGAACGTGCGGGCGGCCGCGAGGTCAGCGCCGTTGGGGCGGTCTTTGCGAATGCCGCCGACGAGTTTGAAGGGGGCGTAGGTATCGAGGGCGCGGCAGGAGAAGGTGCCGGTCACCTCGAAACCCTTCTGCTCCAGCAGCTTTGCCATCGGCCGGGAGAAACGCTGGAAACGCGCCTCGGGAAAACCGCTGGTGGCGAAGATGAATGCCGTGCGGCGCGGTTCTTGCGGCAGGGCTTCGACGAACTCACGCAGCTGAGTGTGGAAGGAGCCCAGGAAGATTCCCGAGCCGAAGCCGACGAGGTCGTAGCCGGCGAGTTCGGCCGCATCGATCTGATCGGGGGCGACGACGCGGGCGTCCAAGGCGTGACCCATGACGTCGGCGATCCGTTTCGTATTGCCATGGGACACCGAGGTGCACACGATGATGGCCTTCATGACGAGGCTCCTTCACGTTGGTTGATCCGGTCGTCCACTGAGACACCGCCCGAACCACGACCGTGACATGTGGGCGACTGTGGCCTCTGTCACCGCCGTCAGATATCCCGGTCGAGTGGGCGCAGCACGTCTGTGCCGCGCAGCTTGTCGGGGTTGCGGACGGCATACAGGCCGGTGATGCGGTCGCCGTCGATCTCGATCATCAAGACGGTGTCGAGCTGCCCGTCGGTGCCGGACCGGAACAGCAGCGCGGGCAGCGCGTTGAAGCTGCCGAACTCTACGGTCATGTCCGCCATGCTGTTTCGGGCCAGCCCGATGAGGAACTTGGCGACCGGCTCAGCGCCCGTGATCGGGCGGCCCGCGACGATGACGCGGCCGCCGCCGTCGGAGATCTGAACGACGTCGGGGGCGAGCACGTCCATCAGGGTCTGCACCTCACCCGTGCGCGCCGCGAGCAGAAAGCGGGTGATGATCGCCTGGTTGGCCTCGGCATCGGGCTGGAAGCGTTTGCGGCGGGCCTGCACGTGTTCGCGAGCCCGGTGCGCGATCTGGCGGACGGCGGCGTCCGTCTTGCCGATCATCGCGGCGATCTCGACGAGGCTGTGGCCGAACACTTCCGACAGCAGGAACACCGCCCGCTCGGTCGGGCCGAGGGTTTCCAGCACGAGCAGCATGGCCATCGACACCGATTCGGCCAGCAGCACATCGTGACTGGCGTCGTGTTCGGTGCGGATCGGTTCGGGCAGCCAGTTGCCGACGTACTCCTCGCGGCGGCGGCGCACGGTCCGTAATTGGTTGAGCGCCTGGCGGGTAACGATCTGCACGAGATAGGCGCGGGGGTGTTCGACCGCGTCCTGGTCGGCGTCGAGCCAGCGAAGGAAGCTGTCCTGCAACACATCCTCGGTGTCGGCCGCACTGCCGAGGATCTCGTAGGCGATGGTGAACAGCAGCGGACGGAACTGGTCGAACGCATCCGGTTCGGGGAGTTCGTCTTTCATCGGACAGCGGCCGGGATCGGCTCGGGCACAGTCGGTCCGGGCAGCCACCGGTAGGCACGGGGGAAGCGCATCGAGGTGAGGGTGAAGCGACAGACCCGTTCCTTGACCACCGCCACCACCCGCCCGAACAGCACGAAGTCACGCGCACTGTCGTCACGGTGCGTCGCCTGGATGAAGCCATCGCGGCGGCCGAGACTGATCGCATGGCCGGCCATGTCCAGCGACAGCGGTTCCGGTTGTTCGCCACGGATCAGTGCGAGCACCGTATCGGCGCCGTGCGCACCCATCGGTATCGCGGCCTGACAGCTCATTCTCGCGTACTCCCCCACATGTCGAGGCGGTGTGGCGGCGTCCCCCACACCGACGATCCGTCCATGATCAACACACACCAACGTATCGTCGGTGCGCAAGCGACCGTCGGCAGACACCACCTCCGCTCAGTTCGACCCGACATCTCGAAGACACCGGCAGAGCCGAGACCGTGACAGCGACGGAATGTGGTGACGATCACACGCTGTGCGCTCTGCGAGCCATACGCACAGCGGACAACAGCGGTCGGATCGGGCCGCCGACGAGCGGACCGCGTAAACGCCACGAGCCGACCAACGCATCTGACCTGCGTCGATCGGCTCGAATAGTGGTCGGGGTGACAGGATTTGAACCTGCGACCCTCCGCTCCCAAAGCGGATGCGCTACCAAGCTGCGCTACACCCCGTTGTCCCTCGCGGCGGGTATCGGCCGCCGCCGAGGCTGAATTCCGTGTGGAGCCGGTGACGGGAATCGAACCCGCACCATCAGCTTGGAAGGCTGAGGTTCTACCATTGAACTACACCGGCAGGCAAACGACATCGATGGGATCGCCACGATGTCGTGTGCGTCCCGACTGTACCGAACCCTGCTTCGCAAATGCCAATCAGCCCCCCGCGCAGCGGGATAGCGCAGGTGTGTGTCCGGGTGGTCGCGGTGACGCCCTATCGTGAGTCTCGCACGCCACTCGCCCCGGTCAGGGCGGGGCGCGCGGTGCAGAACTTAATGAAATTAAGAGGGATCTCTTCCTTGAAACTCGGGCGTGTCGGATCGGAAGCGGGGAGCATATGGGACGCGTGACGACTCCTGTCGGGGGGAGCCGTGGCCCACGGGGTGGCCACCAGTCACGCCCGACCGGTCGCGGAGAGGATGCCACCCATGGGGACATCACGACTCGCCGAAATCGCACTAGCAGTAATTTGCGCCGTGCCACCGACCGCCGGGTGTGCTGTGGGCAGGAAAATCCGGCTCCACACCCCCACTGGGCAGAAGACCCGCAGACCTTCGGCAACTCGCACCGCTACTTCGGCGCCGCGACCAGGCAGGCAGCCCATCCGGCCACCCGCTCGGCCACATCGCGTCGTGGTATCGCGAGCGGCCGGGGGGACCCGCATGGCGCGGCGCTACAGCGTGTCGCCAGCGCGTCTCGGCGCGACTTCTCAGCGAACGAAATCCGGGTGTAACGCCGACGCGACTTCTGCGATCTCATATCCGATCGCCATTCGCGAGGCATCGAGAACACGTTGCAAAACAGCGTTTTTTGATGCCGGGTGGCTTGCTAGGATCCTTTTTGCCGGACGGGGGTATCTGGAAAGGGGGCGGTGAGCGTGCGCCGAGCGAGGTGGACACAACCGCGTAGCAGTGCGAACGATCGGGGTGACGTCGGCACCTGTGTCAGCACAGGGCCTCTGGGTACCGACGCCACCTGCGCAGGGTGAGTTCGATGTCGATCGATATCGAGCCCCCTGTCGCCGCGATGGCCCGCGCCTGGGCCCGTGCGGTGTGCGCCGAGCCGGGTTCCGGCGCGGCGCCGCAACAGCTGGAACCGGTACTTATCGAGATCGTCGAGCAGCTGCTCACGCTCGCGAGGTCCGAGCCGTTCCCGGTGCCGCAGGCCCGCATGCTCGGAGCCCGGCTGTCCGAGGCGCCGTTCGACCGGATCCGGATGCTCGCGCAGGCCTCCAGGTGGCTGCTCGGCTTCCCGTCCGGCGCGCCGGGTTCGCTGGTCGCCACCCGCTGGCCGTTCGTCGCCAGCCAGGCCATCGACAGCTATGCCCAGGCGTTGCAGGAACGTGCGCTGGCACAGCAGGAGCAGAACCTCTCGGCGAAGGTCTCGCTGCGCGTGCAGGAGATCGCGGCGTTGCAGCATCGGCTCCGGCACGAGGCGACCCACGACGCGCTCACCGATCTGGCCAACCGCACCCTGCTGCAGGACCGGGTGCGGCTGATGTCGACCGACCCGAACCGCGGCGTCGGGCTGCTGCTGATCGACCTGGATCGGTTCAAGCAGATCAACGACGGCTACGGGCACGCGATCGGCGACGAGGTGCTGGTCGAGCTGGCCAACCGGCTGCGGGAGGTGTGCGCGCCGGAAACGGTGATCTGCCGTTACGGCGGCGACGAATTCGTGCTCGCGGTCAACCCGCCGCACAACACGCTCGGCGATCTGGCCAGCAAGATCGTGTCCGCGCTGCGCGACCCGGTGTGGTCGACGGCGGGGCCGGTGCCGGTCTCGGCGAGTGTGGGCACCGCGTTCTGTCCGCCCGGAAGTCCGTGCGACTTCAGCGATCTGCTGCGCCGGGCCGACCGCGCGATGTACTCGGCGAAGACGGCGGGCGGGCGACGGTTCGCGCTGGCGGACGAGCCGGCCATCGACGAAGCCGTGGCGGGTTGAGGAGCCGGCGAAGCTAGACCGCCTGACAGGTAGGGCACCAGAAGAGGTTTCGGGCCTCCATGACCGCGTGCGCGACCGGTGTGCCGCACACGCGGCACGGCGCGCCCTGGCGGCGGTAGACGTAGGTGCGCGGCCGGTCGGGTGCGTAGGACGGCTCGCCGTGGTCGTCCTCGGGACGGACCACGACCATCTTGCCGACCCGCACACCGACCTTCATCAACGCGACCAGATCGACCCACATCGCGGCCCACTCCTCGGCGGACAGCGCGGTGCCCGGCCGGTGCGGCGAAATGTGGTGCCGGAACAGCAGTTCCGCCCGGTAGACATTGCCGACCCCGGCGAGCACCGCCTGATCCATCAGCAGCGCGCCGATCGGCCTGCGCGAGCGATGCATGCGCTGCCAAGCCCGATCGGGGTCGGCGCCGCGGCGCAACGGATCCGGGCCGAGCCGGTCGGTGAGCGCGGAAACCTCTGGGGCGAGCAGGACTTCGCACGCGGTCGGCCCGCGCAGGTCGGTGCCGAACCCGGGCTGCCCGTCCTTCACCCCGAGCATGCGCATGCGCACCTGCCCGACCGGCTCCCCCATCGGCAGCTCGGATTCGGTGAACTTGCCGTACAGGCCGAGGTGCACGTGCACGATCAGGCCCGAATCATAGTGGTGCAGCAGGTGTTTGCCCCACGCCTCGGCGCGGGTCAGCAGCTGGCCGTCGACCCGGGCCGCGCCGGCCGCGAACTTGCCCTGCGGGCTGGACACGCGCACCACACTGCCCGCGAGGCGCTTCTGGTGCAGCCTCGCGAGCCGGTGCAGCGTATGACCTTCGGGCACAGTCGATTACCGCTCAGTACGCGGGAACCGCCGGGGCCTCGCCGGACTTCTCGTACTCGGCCAGGATGTCGATGCGACGCTGATGGCGATCCTCGCCCGACCATTCGGTGGTGACGAACGCGTCGACGATGGCCAGCGCCTCCTCGGTGGAGTGCATGCGGCCGCCGATGCCGGCCAGCTGGGCGTTGTTGTGCTGCCGGGCCAGTTGGGCGGTCTCCACGCTCCAGGTCAGGGCGCAGCGGGCGCCGGGCACCTTGTTCGCGGCGATCTGCTCGCCGTTGCCGCTGCCGCCGAAGACCAGCCCGAGGCTGCCCGGGTCGGCGACGGTGCGGCGGGCCGCCTCGATGCAGAAGGCCGGGTAGTCGTCGAGCGCGTCGTACTCCAGTGCGCCGCAGTCGACCACCTCGTGGCCCGCCTTTTCCAGATGGTCCTTGACGTGATTCTTGAGTTCGAAACCGGCATGGTCGGCACCGAGGTATACGCGCATGGCAGGCATTCTGTCAGGCGCGTTTCCAGGCCGTTACGAAGGGGTTCGCCGCCTGATTAACACCGGCGCCTGCTACCGCGAATCGAGAGGTACCTCGCGAGTGTCCTGAGCCACAACCTTCCGGTGGACACGACCGAGACACCGCTTCCGTCCCGAGCAACTGAATAGAGTTCATTTCATGCAGCCGCACGAACCCCAGCCCCATCAGACGGGCCCGCACGTCGACCCGTATGCCCCGGCCGGGTGGGCGCAGGCGCAGGACGCGCCCTACGGCTCGCCGCCGCCCTACCCCGTTCCACCGCAATACGGCCCCTATCCGGGCGCTCCGGTCCCGCCGACCGCGCCGCCCCAGCAGCAGCCGCGCGGGTTGTCACCGTTCGGCATGCCCGCCCGGCACAGCTGGGAGATCCCGATGCTCATCGTGGTCGTCGCGCTGACCGCGATCGCGTACGCGATCGCGGTGACGTTGCTGGCCACCGGCAGCTTCGACCAGTACGTGCTGCTGCTGGTGTTCGCGCCGGTGCTGATCTGGTTCGGTCGCGGCATGCTGTATTCGACCCAGCGGGTGAACGGCGTCAAGATGTCGCCGACCCAGTTCCCGGAGGGGCATCGGCTGGTGGTCGAGGCGGCCGCGCGGTTCGGCATGACGAAGGTGCCGGACGCGTATGTGGTGCTCGGCAACGGGCAGATCAACGCGTTCGCCAGCGGGCACGGGTTCCGCCGGTTCGTCGCGGTGTACAGCGATCTGTTCGAGATCGGCGGCGCCGCACGGGAACCCGACGCGCTGGCGTTCATCATCGGCCACGAGGTCGGGCACATCGCGGCGGGTCACACCTCGTATTGGCGGCAGGTGGGCATGTTCCTGGTCCCGTTCCTGCCGATCATCGGCAACTCGCTGATCCGCGCGCAGGAGTACACGGCGGACAACCACGGTTTCTGCAATCGGCACGCGGGCGCGCCCGCGGCGATGGCCACGCTGGCCGCGGGCAAGTACCTGAACACGCTGGTCGGCGTCGACGAGATGGCCGATCGGGCGGCGACCGAGAAGGGGTTCTTCGTCTGGGTGGTCAACGCCATGTCCTCGCACCCGGTGCTGACCTGGCGGATGTGGGCGCTGCGCGACCGCAGCAGGCACGGCAAGCTGTGGTTGCGGCCGAGCCCGCCCGCGGGTGCGGTGCCGCCGCCGGGCGGCTACCCGAGCATCGACCAGACGCCGGCGCTGCCGCCGAAACCCGTTTCCTAGCAAGCACGGTCCGAGTGCCGCGGGGCGAACCCGCGGCACTCGCCGGTTTCAGTCGAACTCGGGGTCTTCGGTGCGGGTGCGCTTGAGCTCGAAGAAGTGCGGGTAGTCCGCCAGCGTCACCGCGGCGTCCCACAGCTTCCCGGCCTGCTCGCCGCGCGGGATCCGGGACAGCACCGGGCCGAAGAACGCGGTCCCGTTGATGTGGATGGTCGGCGTGCCGACGTCCGGGCCGACCTTGTCCATGCCCTCGTGATGGCTCTTGCGCAGCGCCTCGTCGTAGTCGGTGCTCTCGGCGGCCTTGGCCAGCTCGGCGGGCAGGCCGACCTCGGCCAGCGAATCGGCGATCACCGCGGTGAGGGACTCGATGCGCGAGTCCCGCTTGTACTCTTCGCGGCGGTTGTGGATGCGGGTGCCCATCGCGGTGTAGAGCGGCAGCAGCACCTTGTCGCCGTGCTCCTGCGCGGCCGCGATGGCGACCCGGACCGGGCCCCAGCCACTGGACAGCAGTTCCTTGTACTGCTCGGGCAGGCCTTCCTTGTTCTCGTTCAGCACCGACAGGCTCATCACGTGGAAGCGCGCCTCGATGTCGCGTACCTGCTCGACCTCGAGGATCCAGCGGGACGTGATCCAGCACCAGGGGCACAGCGGGTCGAACCAGAAGTCCGCAACATCTTTCGTGGAGCTCTTCTCACTCACGACAGGTCCTCTCGAATCGCATGCTCGACCGGCGGCGCTCAGCTCCGCCGTTATACGGAACCAACCACAGCGGGCGCCGATTCGTTCCCATCCGGTCGCCGCGTTTTCGACTGCTGCCCCGACCGGCCCCAGTAGGGTTGGTCGGCAGGAGTCCAGGTTCCCTCTCGACAAGGAGTCCGCATGGGTTCGGATGATCGTTTTGTCATCGTCGGCGGCGGGCTGGCCGCGGCGAAACTGGCGGAAGCATTGCGCGCCAACGATTTCGACGGCTCGGTGACGCTGATCGGCGCGGAGGAGCAACTGCCCTACGAGCGACCGCCGCTGTCCAAGGAACATCTGGCCGGCAAGAAACAGCTCGCCGAATTCACCCCGCACCCACGCCAGTGGTACCGCGACCACAACGTCGAGGTGCGGGTCGGCACGACCGTCGAGAGCGTCGATACGGCCGCGAAGACGGTGTCACTGCCGGACGGTTCGACGGTCGCCTACGACAAGCTCGCCCTCGCCACCGGCTCGACCCCGCGCACCCTGTCGATCCCCGGCGCGGACGCCCCCAACGTGTACACGCTGCGCACCATCGAGGACTCCGACACCCTGATCGAGTTCTTCGCCAGCGCCGCCCAGTCCGTGGTGATCATCGGGGCCGGCTGGATCGGCCTGGAGGTCGCGTCCGCCGCCCGCGCCGCCGGACTCGCGGTGACCGTCGTGGAGACCGCCGACGGACCGCTGCTCGCGGCCCTCGGGCCGGAGATGGGCGAGGTGTTCGCCGAGCTGCACCGGTCCAACGGCGTTGATCTGCGCTTCGGCGCCAAGGTCACCGAGATCACCACCAAGGAAGGCATCGGGACCAGGCTGGCCACCGGGGTGAAGCTGGACGACGACAGCGTTATCGAGGCCCAGGCGGTGCTGGTCGCGGTAGGCGCCAAGCCGAACATCGAGCTGGCCGCCGAGGCCGGGCTCGACGTGGACGGCGGCGTGCTCGTCGACGAACACCTGGCCACCAGCAACCCGGACATCGTCGCGGTCGGCGACATCGCCGAGCAGCAGCATCCGGTGCTCGGCCGCCGAATTCGGGTGGAGCACTGGGCGAACGCGCTCAACCAACCCGCCGTCGCGGCCGCGACCATGCTCGGCCAGGACGCCAGTTACGACCGGCTCCCCTACTTCTTCACCGACCAGTACGACCTGGGCATGGAGTACACGGGCTACGCGGCGCCGGGCGATTACGCGCGCGTGGTCACCCGCGGCGATGTGGCCGAACGCGAGTTCGTCGCGTTCTGGCTGGACGCGGACAACCGGATCCTCGCCGGCATGAACGTGAACGTCTGGGACGTCACCGACCGGATCAAGGAACTGATCCTGGCGGGCGAGCCGGCCGACCCCGAGGCCCTGGCCGATACCTCGAAACCGTTGTGATGCAGATCACTTCGCACAGCGGCGAGATGGGTCGTCCCGGCACGCTTGGTTCCGACTACACCGCGAGAGCGCCGCACCCGCGCGTCGACCGGTAGCCGGAATGAGGACCCGATGAAGTACATGCTGATGAAGACCTACCGCACCCCCGCCTACTGCGACACACCGATCAGCGAATGGTCCCCGCAGGAGATCCAGGCGCACATAGACTTTCAGCGCGCCCTCGGCGAGCAGTTGGCCAAATCGGGTGAGCTGGTAGACGCGCAGGGGCTCACCGGCCCGACCGAGGCGCGCATCGTCAGCTCCGACGGTCGCTCCGCGCCGCTGGTGACCGACGGACCGTTCCCGGAGACGAAAGAATTCCTGGCCGGGTATTGGATCGTGGACGTGGACAGCCCGGAACGGGCCTACGAGATCGCCGCGCGCGCCTCGGCGGCACCGGGGCCGGGTGGCGCACCGATCGGCGAATACATCGAGGTACGGCCGGTGATGAGTCACCCGGCCAGCGACCAGTGACCTACCGGCGAGCGGTGCCCGACGACACACCGCTCCCGGCGCGGCCCGAGGACCTGTTGCGCGAGTTGGCGCCACAGGTCCTCGGTGCGTTGGTCCGCCGGTTCGGCGACTTCGACACCGCGGAGGACGCGCTGCAGGAGGCGATGCTCGCGGCGGCGACCCAGTGGCCGGTCGAGGGCCTGCCGGACAATCCGCGCGGCTGGCTGATCCAGGTGGCGCAGCGCCGGATGGCCGACGCGGTGCGCGCCGAGGTGGCCCGGCGGCGCAGGGAGACAACGGCATTCGACCGCGAGGTGCCGGACGCGCTGCCGGTCGACTACGACGACACCCTGGCCATGTTCTTCCTCTGCTGCCACCCCGCGCTGTCCTCGGCCAGCGCCATCGCGCTCACCCTGCGGGCGGTGGGCGGGCTCGGCACGGCGGAGATCGCGCACGCGTTCTTCCTGCCGGAATCGACCATGGCGCAACGGATCACGCGGGCGAAGAAGAAGCTGGCGACATTGGACCGGCCGTTCGCGCGGCCCGGCGACGACGAATGGCACGCCCGGCTCGGGACCGTGCTGCACGTGCTGTATCTGATCTTCAACGAGGGCAGCACGAGCACATCCGGCCCGGCGTTGCAACGAGCGGATCTGTCCGGCGAGGCGATCCGGCTGGCCCGCGCGGTGCATCGGCTGCTGCCCGACGACACCGAGGTCACCGGGCTGCTCGCGCTGATGCTGCTCACCGATTCCCGGCGGGCGGCCCGCACCGGTGCGCGCGGCGAACTGATTCCGCTCGCCGAGCAGAACCGGGCGCTGTGGGATCGCGCGCTGATCACCGAGGGCAGCACGCTGACGACCAGCACGCTGGCCCGAGAACTTACCGGCCCGTATCAGCTCCAGGCGGCGATCGCCGTGCTGCACGCCCAGGCCGCGAGCACCGAGGAGACCGAGTGGCCGAAGATCCTCGCGCTCTACGACCTGCTCGACAAGCTGTCGGACAACCCGATCGTCACGCTCAACCGCGCCGTCGCGATCGCTATGGTGCACGGTCCCGCGGCCGGCCTCGAACTCGCCGCGACCCTGGACGAACAGCTGGCCGGCAATCACCGGCTGGACGCCGTCCGCGGCCATTTGCACGAGATGGCAGGCGATTTCGACGCCGCGATCACCGACTACACCACCGCCGCGGGCCGCACCCCCAGCGCGCCGGAGAACCACTACCTCACCCTGCGCGCCGCCCAGCTCCGGCATCGATGAGCCGGCCAGATGCCACGCACCAGCCGGTTCGTGGGGCAGACTGCGTAGGTGACGGATAAGACCAGCGCGGGGGTTCTGTTGTTTCGACGCGGCGCGGACGCGCACGTCGAGGTATTGATCGGGCACATGGGCGGGCCGTTCTTCGCGCGGAAGGACAACGGCGCGTGGTCCATTCCGAAGGGCGAGTACGAGCCGGAGCTGGAGGACGCGCAGGCGGCGGCCAGTCGCGAGTTCCACGAGGAGCTCGGATTGTTCGTGCCGGCCGGTGATTGGATTCCGCTCGGCGACGTGCGCTACAGCAGCGGCAAGGGCAAGAAGACCCTGACCGTCTGGGCCGTCGAGGGCGATCTCGATCCGGCCGACGTGGTGCCCGGCACGTTCGAGATGGAGTGGCCGCCGCGCTCGGGCAAGCTGGCCAGCTTCCCGGAGATCGACCGGGCCGAGTGGTTCGACCTGGACACCGCGCGCGAGAAGCTCGGCACGGGCCAGCGTCCGTATCTGGATCGGCTGAACGACTACCTCGGCCAGGCCTGACGACTACTGCGGCACACCGGTCCAGGTGCGGCCGGTGACGAGTTCGTAGGCCTCCATGTACTTCTGGCGGGTGGCCTCGACGATGTCGGCCGGGATCTCCGGGCCGGGGTACTCCTTGTTCCACCCGGTGGAGGTGGACCAGTCGCGGACGAACTGCTTGTCGAACGAGCGCTGCGCGCGGCCGGGCTCCCATTCGGCGGCCAGCCAGAAGCGCGAGGAGTCGGAGGTGAGCACCTCGTCGCCGAGGGTGAGTGTGTCACCGTCCCAGCCGAATTCGACCTTGGTGTCGGCGACGATCACGCCGCGCTCGGTGGCGTGCGCCGCGCCGCGCGAATAGATGTGCAGGGTCAGGTCGCGCAGCTGCTCGGCGACCTCGCGACCCTCCTGATTCACCACATCGGCGAAGGTGATCGACTCGTCGTGGCCTTCGGACGCCTTGGTGGTCGGGGTGAAGATCGGCTCGGGCAGCTGGTCGCCCTCACGCAGGCCGGGCGGCAGCGCGACACCGGACACCGAGCCCTCCCGCTGGTACTCCTTCAGGCCGGAGCCGACGAGGTAGCCGCGGGCGATGCATTCGACCTGCACCATCTTCAGCGGCTTGACCCGGATCGCCCGGCCGGCGAACTCGGCGGGCACGTCGGTGGCGGAGACCACGTGGTTGGGCACGTCGGTGAAGTAGTCGAACCACCAGTTGGACAGCTGGGTGAGCAGCGCGCCCTTGTCCGGGATCGGCGTCGGCAGCACCACGTCGTAGACCGAGACCCGATCCGACGCGACCAGCAGCAGGGTGTCGCCGTCCTCGTAGAGGTCGCGCACCTTGCCGGCGTGCACATGCTTCACTCCGCAGCTCCGATCCTGGATAGGGTTCATAGGGCAGTCTGCAAAAAACTCCCGCGCGGGCAACCTTACCCAGGTGGCATCGTGGGGAACGCCCGAGCTAGTTCTTCGAACCCGAAGGAGCCTTATGTCCGCACCGAACCTGACTCGCGACCAGGCGATCGAACGCGCGTCGACCGTCTCGGTCGACAACTACCGCATCGACCTGGACCTGACCGACGGTGCGGGCAAACCGGGCGAGCAGACCTTCTTCTCCCGCAGCACGGTCACCTTCTCCGCGACCGCGGGCGCGAGCACCTTCATCGACCTGGTGGCCCGCGGCGTGCGTTCGGCGGTGCTCAACGGCACCGCACTCGACATCTCCGGCTACGACGAATCCGAAGGCATCGCGCTGCCCGATTTGGCCGCGACCAACGAGCTGGTCGTCGAGGCCGACTGCGAGTACTCCAACACCGGCGAGGGGCTGCACCGGTTCATCGATCCGACCGACGACTCGGTCTACCTGTACTCGCAGTTCGAGACCGCCGACGCCAAGCGAATGTTCGCCTGCTTCGATCAGCCGGATCTCAAGGCCACCTTCGACATCAGCGTCACCGCCGCGCCGGACTGGAAGGTCATCTCCAACAGCGCGGTCGTGGAAACCCTTGCGGCGGAACCGGGTAAGCACGTCTTCCGCACCACGCCGAAGATCAGCACCTACTTGGTCGCGCTGATCGCGGGCCCGTACGCGCAGTGGACCGACGTCTACAGCGACGAGCACGGCGACATCCCGCTCGGCATCTACTGCCGCGCCTCGCTGGCCGAGCACATGGACGCGGAACGGCTGTTCAACGAGACCAAGCAGGGATTCGCCTTCTACCACAACAACTTCGGCGTTCCGTACGCGTTCGGCAAGTACGACCAGCTGTTCGTGCCGGAGTTCAACGCGGGCGCGATGGAGAACGCCGGCGCGGTGACCTTCCTGGAGGACTACGTCTTCCGGTCCAAGGTGACCCGCGCGTCCTACGAGCGCCGCGCCGAGACCGTGCTGCACGAGATGGCGCACATGTGGTTCGGCGACCTGGTCACCATGAAGTGGTGGGACGACCTGTGGCTGAACGAGTCGTTCGCCACCTTCGCCTCCGTGCTGTGCCAGGCCGAGGCGACCGAATACACCAGCGCCTGGACCACTTTCGCGAACGCGGAGAAGTCCTGGGCCTACCAGCAGGACCAGCTGCCGTCCACGCACCCGATCGCGGCCGACATCCCCGACCTGGCGGCGGTCGAGGTCAACTTCGACGGCATCACCTACGCCAAGGGCGCCAGCGTGCTCAAGCAGCTCGTCGCCTACGTCGGCCTGGAGCCGTTCCTGGCCGGTCTGCGCGCCTACTTCGCCGACCACGCCTACGGCAACGCCACCTTCGACGATCTGCTCGCAGCGCTGGAAAAGTCTTCCGGCCGTGACCTTTCCGACTGGGGCGCGCAGTGGTTGAAGACCACCGGCCTGAACACGCTGCGGCCGGACTTCACGGTCGACGGCGACGGCAAGTTCACCTCGTTCGCGGTCGTGCAGGGCGGCGCGGAACCGGGCGCCGGTGAGCGTCGCGTGCATCGCCTGGCCGTCGGCGTCTACGACGACCAGGACGGAAAGCTGGTGCGCACCAAGCGCGTCGAGCTCGACGTGCGGGCCGCCGAACGCACCGAGGTGCCCGAGCTGGCCGGCGTCGCGAGCGGGCAGTTCGTGCTGATCAACGACGACGACCTGACCTACTGCTCGGTGCGCCTGGACGCCGGTTCGCTGGACGTGCTGGTCAACCGGATCGCCGACATCGCCGAGCCGCTGCCGCGCACGCTGGCTTGGTCGGCGGCCTGGGAGATGACCAGGCAGGCCGAGTTCCGGGCCCGCGACTTCCTCGCGCTGGTCCAGCGCGGCGTCGGCGCGGAATCGGAAATCGGTGTGGTGCAACGACTGCTGATGCAGGCGAACCTGTCGCTGCGCAGCTACGCCGATCCGGCGTGGGCGGCCGAGACCGGCTGGGTCGAGTACGCGAACCGGCTGCTGGAGCTGGCCCGCGAGGCCGAGGCGGGCTCGGATCATCAGCTGGCCTTCGTCAACGCGCTCACCACGGCCAAGCTGTCCGCCTGGCACACCGAGGTGCTGCGCGAGCTGATCGACGGCGATCCGGGCAAGGTCGGCCTGGCCGGGCTGGCGGTCGACGCCGACCTGCGCTGGCGCATCGTGATCGCGCTGGCCGCGGCCGGGGAGATCGACGCCGACGGCCTCGACACCCCGTTCATCGATCAGGAGCTGGCCAAGGATCCGACCGCGGCGGGCCGGCGGCATGCCGCGACCGCGGCGACCGCTCGGCCGCAGGCCGCGGTGAAGGAACAGGCTTGGGCGAAGGTGGTTTCGGACGATTCCGCGTCCAACATCACCACCCGCGCGATCGTCGCCGGGTTCGCTCCGGCGGGGCAGAGCGAGCTGCTGGCGCCGTATGTCGATCGCTACTTCGCCGAAGTCTCCGGTGTATGGGAGCGGCGCTCCAGCGAGGTCGCGCAGACCGTGGTGGTCGGCCTCTACCCGGGGTGGGCGATCAGTGACGACGCCGTGGCGATCGCCGACAAGTTCCTCGCCGGGGACCACCCGCCGGCGCTGCGTCGCCTGGTGGTCGAGGGCAAGGCGGGCGTCGAACGCGCCTTGCGCGCAAGGGCTTTCGACCGTCATTAGCCGAAACACGATCGACGGGACCTGACCGCGGGCGCGTGGTCAGGTCCCGTCGATCGTGAAAGTCACTGGAAGAGCGCGGTATTGGCCGCTGCCCAGTGGGCGAAGGTGGTGGCGGGCCCGCCGGTGAGGTCGGCGACGGTGGTGCCCGGCGTGGGGTGCCAGCCGACCATCGAGCCGGTGGCCCGCACGTACCACTCGGGAGTAGCCATGCTTCGGGCGAAGACCTGGATCGCTTCCTCGGGCGAGACCTGCCGGACGGTCAGGGCGCGGCCGAGGGCTGCGCCGATCTGCTCGATGCGATCGGCCCGGGTCAGGGCTTCCGGGCCGGTGAGTTCGTAGGTCTGCCCGCAATGGCCCTCGGCGAGCAGGACTTTCGCGGCCACCCTGGCGATGTCGGCCATGGCGACCGGGACGCTCTCGACCTCTGGGTACGGGTCGAGGATCTCGTCGGAGGTACGGATCTGCTCGGCCCAGACCGTGGCGTTCTCGATGAAGTCGACGCCGAACAGGTGCGTCCACGCGAGGCCGGAGTTCTCCACCGCCCGCGCGATCGGCGTCCAGTGCGCTTCACCGGACAGGTCGACGATGTGCCGGATGCCGGCCTGCTTCGCCAGCGCGACCACCTCGTCTACAGTCTCCAGCTTCGGCGCGAGATACATCCGTTCCACGCCCTCGAAGGCGGCGGGCAACGACGACACCCGGCCCAGATAGCCCTCGGCGATCTCGACGCCGGCGGGCAGCGCGGCCCGGTCTGGATGGTTGGTCAATGCCCGGACATCGTCGGCGCCCGCCGCGAGTAGCTGGTCGACCACCATGCGGCCGATGTTCCCGGTGGCTCCTGTCACAAGAATCTTCACCGCACCACGGTGTGCGAGCCGCGCGGCATCGGCAACCCAATTGTGCTGCGCCGCAAATGCCACCGGCGCGCTCACCCGAGGTGGGTGAGCGCGCCGGAAGCATTGCTCGGGACTCCGCCGGGTGGCGGAAGGGTCAGCGGCCGATCGCGGCGGCCATCACGCGGACCGCGGACACCAGCCCGTCGATCAGCTGGCCCTGCCGGAACGAGCTGGACGCGGCGGTGACGCCGAGCTGGCAGACGCGGTCGTTCGCGCGGTCGGCGACCTCGCGGCCGGAGCGCACCTCGATCGCCTTGTCGTTGGGCGAGACGGCGATGAGCACCGAACGCGTCGCCTCGGGAGTGTTCGGGAAGATCGCGTCGGCGCCGGCGGCCGGATCTTCGCCGAGATCGCCGATGTAGACGTTGAACCGCACCTTGGTCGCGCGGGTCGCCTCGGTGAGCACGTTGTCCATGGCCAGCCGCTCGTCATCGCTGAACGGGGCCTCCTTGAACACGTCACCCGCCTCGTGCACGCCGGAGACGCGTCCGCTGGTGGTGACCACGTACCCGTGCGGCAGGTCGGCCTCGACCACCGCGGGCCACTTAGAACTTGCCACTTGCCCGGCCTCCGATCAGCTCCGCCTTGGTGGCCTCGATCGCCGCGTGGTGCCCATGCGACGACCCGGCCGAATCGTGATGACCGGTCGAGGTCACCTCGTCGGTCGCACTCCACAGCACCGGCGCCGCCGTCCACTGCTGACCGAGGTCGTAGTGGGCGGGCTTCTCACCGGCGAGTGGCTTACCGAGATATGACAATCCGGCAATCGCGAGGTATATCACCAGCGGGATGCCGAGGAAGACCAGCACTGTCTCGAGAATGCTCACGGTCCAACGGTAGACGATGCTGTGTAGTAGTTCCTCCTCTGGTGGCCGCGAATCCATCGTGTCGGGTCGTCGTCCGGCGAATCACCTGCGGGGATGGCGGAAGCGGACGCCGAAGTAGATCTCTTCGGGGCCGAAGTAGCGCCACAGCGCGCGGACCGACGACCAGCCCGCGCGACCGGCGAACACCGCCGCGCCGGCGGCCAACGTGCGGTGCGGTGCGTCCTCGGGCAGGCCGGAACCGGCCAGGTGGGCGCAGGTCGCTGCGGTCATGACACTGCCGGCGAGCAACCAGACGTTGAGCTTGACCGTCCGCACGATCGATCCGAGGCTCATGCGCCGCTCGTCGACGATCGGCTGCGGGGGCAGTACGACTGGGGCGTCCGCGTTCACCTGGTCTTCGACGTCGTCCACACGCTCGGCTCCGCCCGCGGGAGGTCGGTGCGAATTCAGCATCTTGGTTCGTACTCCTTGGTGAGGAATCCGCGTTCGAGGACCGCGCCGGGCAGCCGAACGATGGACTCGGGAACTGCTGGGGAATGTGACCGGCGCACGCGTGCGCGCGTTTATCGAATTGCCCGGCGAACCCGAGACGCAGGTTTGTCGGAGTCGCCGCCTTCCCGCACGGGGAGATGATCACGAGCATAACTAAAACCGGCCGGGTTTCAACGTTCCTTTTCGACCCGTCCACCCGGATCGATTCACCGCTCAGCGAACATGCGCCGCCAGTCCAAACCAAATGTCCGCTCGGTTGGCTGACGGAATATTTGGAATTCCAAATACGAATTCCAAATGGCAACCGCGGTCCAGATCCAGGCTCCGGCTCGGATCATTGGAATTCCCCAAATAGAGCGCTTACCAGCATATTTGGAATTTGGATCCAAATCGTGCACAGCCAACTATCCTATATAGGCCACTTGTCGGGGTTGTTCCGGCCACCGGCGCATGGTTGACTAATAAACGAGTTGAGTGCCCGGATCTGCGCGAGCACCGAGCTCACTCGCACTCGAACGCAAGGAATGTGACCGAGAATCGAGGGGACACCAGGATGGACCGCTGTCCGCAGGCAGAGGGCCACCCCTAGCGATTCGGCCTGAATCCAATACTCGACTGCGTGATCCGTAAATGTTTGGATGCATTCAGCGTCGCGATAGGCATGAATTGGACTCGAAACGACCGCCCCACGGTCACCCGAAAACAATCGAATGAAAGTATTCCGATCGGATAAGTCACGCGGGCGAGGTATCGCCCCGTTTCGTCTAGGCGACGCCGGGCCGCGGTCGCCTGCTCCAGCGGGACGCGGGCGCCGTCGCCAGCCTGGCCACCAACTGTTGCGCGGCGGTCGCAGAGCTCCTGGGGAGCGCGTCCGGTGCGGTCGTCAGCCGAGTGTCGCGGGGAAATACCGGCTTATGCGCCGGATCCCAGGCCGTAGTGTCGGGAAACTGGATGCCGCTCCGAATTGCCGCGGTGAGCAACTCTCGCTCGGTCAACGGCATCGGTACCGCGCACTCGCGCGCCCGCTTCAGCACCGCCATCACCATCGCCATCACCTCGTCAGTTTCCGGACACCGGCAATGGCGGCCGCTGCGCCGCTCCCCCGCCGAACAGATCCGCACGAGACGCCCCGCCCCGTCATGCTCGACCACCTCCACCTGACTGGTCAGCCCATAACCGGCGTGCGCCGGGACGGCGCTCACCCGCCACGCCGCCACGTACAGCGCGGGCGACAACGCGCTGGTAGCCGGGCTGCCCGCAGGCCCCAAATAGACCAGCTCACCGTGTTCCCCATAGAAGCCGAGCACACCGGACTCGGTGAACACGATGTCCCCCGGACGCAACGCCACATGCCGCAGAGCGACCGCCATGATCGGCAATTCGAACCGAATGCACTCCGACAGTGGCAGATCAACAGCCTTGAACGCCTCCCGCACCAACCAAACCTGCGGCCCCACATACGGAAACATCAACGCGCCAATCGCCCGCAGCGCCGCCAACCCCGGTTCAGCCGCCCGCCCAGCAGCCTCAACCTGCTCGGCCACCGTATGCACCAGCTGCTCGTATTGGGCGACGATCACTTCAGTCGAGCTAGGCGACTCACCTGCGACCGTCGACGCCGACCGGCGCCCATCGTCGGCCTGCCCATGCCGGGCGACCATCGCTTCAGTCGAGGCAAACAGCTCACCTGCGACCAGGGTCGACGCCGGACGATACCCATCATCTGCCTGCCAGTAACGGGCGACGATGGCATCGGTCGAGGTAGAAGGCTCACCTGCGACCACGGTCGCCGCCGACTGGTGCCCATCGTCGGCCTGCCCATTCCGGGCGACGATCACTTCGGCCGAGGCTGGACAGTGCCCATCGTCGGCCTGCCAGTGCCCGGCGGCGATGGCTTCAGTCGAGGTAAGCAGCTCACCTCCGGCCACGGTCAACGCCGGACGATACCCATCGTCGGACTGCCCACACCGGGCGATGATCGCTTCGGCCGAGGCAGGCAGCTCACCTGCGACCACTGTCGACGCCGGACGATAACCGACGTCGGACTGCCCACCCGAGGCGACGATCACTTCGGTCGAGG
This sequence comes from Nocardia colli, assembly GCF_008704205.1. Lineage (GTDB taxonomy): Bacteria > Actinomycetota > Actinomycetes > Mycobacteriales > Mycobacteriaceae > Nocardia > Nocardia colli. The sequence continues at coordinate 257,330 of NZ_VXLC01000006.1, forward strand.
CGGGCAGTTCACCTCCGGCCACCGTCGACGCCGGACAGTGCACACCGTCGGCCTGCCAGTGCCGGACGGCGATGGCTTCTGTCGAGGTAGGCAGCTCACCTCCGGCCACGGTCAACGCCGGACGATGCCCTTCGTCGGTCTGCCCATGCCGGGCGGCAATCGCTTCAGTCGAGGCGGACAGCTCACCTGCGGCCACCGTCGACGCCGGACGATGCCCTTCGTCGGCCTGCCGCTGCCCGGCACCGGCGTAGTGCGGCACGGCGTCGGCGGCACCGGGCGCGATACCCATCGAGTTGATCGGTGCCGGGCGTCCGCTCAACACGATCCAATTAACGTTCGGCCATACGCCACCCCAGCCCGGCGGCCGGCGGGTGAGCGGCACCGACTCCCAATTGATGCGGTGCGCCGTGGCTATTTGGTCATGCCGGATGCCATGCAGGTTCGCGCCGTCGGCCGCGGGCGCGAGCAGCAGCGCCCAGCCGCCGCCGACGTACAAGCCTTTGCGGCCGTCGACGAGGGTGAGAATGTCACCGGGCGCGGCCTGTTCGAGCGGCACGGGCACCCCGGACTCCTCGCCCGCGCGCGTGCGCAGGGTGATTCCGAGAGTCCTGTAGGCCTTGCGCACCAAGTCCATCGCGTTGCATTCGTCTCGCGGCCAAGCATTTTCGAGCTCGGCCCGGACAATCCGCAGCGCCAGCCGCCCCGGCGTGACCCGAACGCCGGAGTCGCGCAACTCGCTGCCCACCCACCTCCGATCGGCGCTCTCGCGCGACTGAGCGCCGGTCAGAGCATGCTTGCTCGGCTGCCATGGTTCCGACGCCCGCGACCCGTACCAGGTCGACGGCAACGGCGTAACGAAGCGCGGCTCACCAGCACCGTCCACCGCAGCGACAATCCTTCTCGGCGCCACCAACCGCACCAGCCCACGCCACCGCCCGGCCCATCCTGCCGACTGCGCCGACAGCGGCAGCCCGCGGACGCCCAGCAGGTCACGGACGCTCGGCGGGCCGGAGCGCGGCAAGTCGCCATCGCCCGACACGTCGATGCCCGGCAGGCGACTATCACCCGACAGCCCGCGAACGCCCGGCAGGCCGGTGCGCGACAATCCGCCGCCGCCCGGCACATCGATGCCCGGCAGGCCGCCGTCGCCCTGCACGTCGGCGCTCGGCAGGCGACTATCGCCCGACCGGCCGCGGACGCCTGGCAGGTCACGGACACTCGGCGGGCCGGTGCGCGGCAAGTCGCTGCCGCCCGACACGTCGATGCCCGGCAGGCCGCTGCCGCCCGACACGTCGATGCTCGGCAGGCCGCCGTCGCCCGACACATCGGCGCTCGGCACGCGACTATCGCCCGACAGATCGCGAACGCCCGGCAAGCCGGTGCGCGACAAGCCGCCGACGCTCGGCACATCGATGCGAGGCAGGCGACTATCGCCCGACCGGCCGCGGACGCCCGGCAAGCCGGTGCGCGGCAGGCCTCCGACGCCTGGCAGGCCCGTGCGCGGCAAGCCGCTGGCACCAGGCACGTCGATGCTCGGCAGGCGACCTTCACTTGGCAGATCACGGATGTTCGACAGCCCGGCGCTCGGCAAGTCGCGGACACTCCGCGGGCCGCCGCTCGGCAAGTCGCCATCGCCCGGCACGTCCATGCCCGGCAGACGACTGCCGCCCGGCAGATCGGTGATCGGCAGGCGACTATCGCCCGGCAGATCGGTGCCCGGCAAGTCGCTGTCGCTCGGCACGTCGATGCCCGGCAGGCCACTTTCGCCCGGCAGATCGGTGCCCGCGGTCCGCCCCAGTTCAGCGGCGCTGCGCTCCTCGATCGGAGGCGTCGGCGCTCTGCGGGGGCCCGGCTTGCCTGCCTCTGGGTGCTTGCGTCTGATCCGCGCGCAGCGGTCGACCGCGAACTGCACTTGGTCGGCGGGGAGGTTGCAGCTTTCCAAATAGCGTTGCAGCAGGTCGGGTTTGGGGAAGCTCAGGTAGCCGGAGCCGCCGGCGTAGTTGTATACGGTTTGCTTGCCGGGGCGGCCTGCGCAGCGTTTCACTACGACCGCCTTGGATTGTCCTGAGGCGCGCTGGGCTGCGGCGGTCATCGCGAGGAACTCGACGCGCAGGGCGGTGTAGGTGGCGGTGTCGAGGTCCAGGGTGAGGTCGAGCTCGGCGCCGGCCGACGCCCACTCGGCGCTCAACGCGTCGAAAAGTGGTCAGTGACACCCGGATTCACAGATAGCGCGCCGTCGACTTCCGCAGCGCGCCGGGCGCGCGGGCGGTGCAGGCATTCCGGCACGGCAAGACCGGTCACGTCAACTCCTCAACCTATGGAACGGAGGAATCCGCGGGCCGCGATGCTGCGCGCCGGTCACGCCGACCGGTGCTGCTGGGTCCGGATCCACCACGAGATGAGTTCCTGCCCGATACATCGCGTGCCTCGCGAACCCCAAAGCTTTGTCGGTGCAGCTCAATTCGGGACCAGCGCAACGCTCGCGCGCAATCAGCCGGCAATGCCGAGCGCGGCTCCCCACTGCACTGGGGGCAGCACCAAGTTTGCCACTCCGTCACACTTACGGCCACCCTTCGCGAGCAAAAATCACAAATGTGTAACTATGCCTGGCGCGATCAGCGCGCTGACCTCCAAAAATCCCGTCCACCAGCGACTTAGGCGTAAGTGCAAGATCCCTTGACGCAAGCTTGGAGCAGCCTGGATGCTCTGCATAGCCGGATCCGCCGCGGTTCGACAGGAGCATCGGCGTGGTGAATGACCCTCACGACGATGCGTATCGTGCAATCCACCCGGGACCGGCCGACAGCAGCACATGCGGTGCGCACCGAATCCACGCGAAAGACCAACCGCCGCAACAACTCAGCGATCCACGAACGCACCGGGCACATCAGTCGATGCCGCCACCGATCACTCGCCGGATTCGAATGTGGCGCACGCCGACTCGGTCGCGCGGTCCAAGGGATCGCCAGGATCCGCGCACCCCCGTCCCCCGCGCACAACCTCGCCTACCGCGCACAAATCAGCTAGCGATTTCGTGCGCGGCGGCACAACCCGTACGCGGCACCGATTTCCGTAGGCACTCAGCACGAGCACTCCTCCAGTCCGGCAAGGAGTTCGGTGGGCCACGATGCCAGTCGAGCGAGGCGATCTTCGTGCGTCACGGACTCCACGCAGTGGTTCACGGATGCCACCGCGCGAGCCCCTGACGGACGCTCGTGCGGCGACGCCTCCATTGTTCAGCCGAAGGCGTCGCCAATTCTTTCACGGCCGGGCCGTCCATATCCAGTCCTATTGACCCGCAGCCGCTTTCGCCGGACACAATTCGAGTCCAACTAGCGGATGCGGCAGTCCAAAACACGGCACGAGCTGCCTATATACCGAAGACTGCACCGCCGCAACAAAGTTCGTTGGACTCCAACCCGACCACGTTTGGAATCCAACAAACTCGTTGCGGCGCAATATCATTGAAATTGCAAATGCATTCTCACGCCGCCCGTGCAAACTCAATCGTGCGAATACCGCAGCATCCTCGGATCGATGCGGTCTAGACCAACCAGGCGGCCGTGTTCGGCGGAAGCTGCCCCCCGTCGAGCGGCGCACTGGCCAGCAGCACGTCCCCCGGCGGCAGCTGAGTCGGCGCCTGCGACGCGTTCAGCACGCAGACCAATCCGCCCTCCCGGCGGAAGGCCAGACAGCCGGGCGGGCTCCCGTACCACTCGATCCGGTCGCCGCTGAATTCCGGCCGCAGGCCACGCAATTCGATCGCCATCCGGTACAGCGAGAGGGTCGAGCCGAGCTCCTCCAGTTGCGCCTCGACGGTGTAGCCCGCCCAATCGGCCGGCATCGGCAGCCAGGGCTGTCCGGTGGTGAAGCCGAACGGGGGCGTGACGCCCTCCCACGGCATCGGCACCCGGCAGCCGTCCCGGCCACGCTCGGTGTGCCCGGAACGCTCCCAGGTCGGGTCCTGGAGCACCGCGTCGGGCAGGTCGTCCACGTTGGGCAGGCCCAATTCGGCGCCGTTGTAGATGAAGACCGAGCCGGGCAGCGCGAGTTCGAGCATCATCATCGCGCGCGCCCTGGCCAGGCCGGCCGCACCGCCGCCGTAGCGGGTGACTTCGCGCTCGATGTCGTGATTGGACAGCGTCCAGGTGGGCGAGGCCGCGACCGGCGCGACCGCGGCGAGCGAGTTGTCGATCGCCGCGCGCACGTCGTCGGCGTCGAAGTCGGTCTTGGCCAACCGGAAATTGAAGGCCAGGTGCAGCTCGTCGGGGCGAAGGTACTCGCCGAAGCGCACGTTGTCGTCGACCCACACCTCGCCGATCGACACCGCGTCCGGGTAGTCGTCGAGCACCTTGCGGATGCGGCGGTGGATCTCGTGCACGCCCGGGTTGTTGAACCGCGGGTCGTCGTCGTCATTGGCGAGCAGCGCGGTTTTGACCACCGCCATGTCCGGCAGGCCGGCCGGTTTGGCCATGCCGTGCGCGACGTCGAGGCGGAAGCCGTCCACGCCGCGATCGAGCCAGAACCGCAGGGTCTTCTCGAAATCGGCGGAGACCTCGGGGTTTTCCCAGTTCAGGTCGGGTTGTTCGGGGGCGAAGATGTGCAGGTACCACTGGCCCGGCGTGCCGTCGGGCTCGGTGACCCGAGTCCAGGCCGGACCGCCGAAGATGCTCGGCCAGTTGTTCGGCGGCTCGTCGCCGTGGGGGCCACGGCCGTCGCGGAAGAGGTAGCGGGCGCGTTCCGGGCTGCCCGGTCCGGCCTCGAGTGCGGCGAGGAACCAGGGGTGTTCGCTGCTGGTGTGGTTCGGCACCAGATCCATGGTGATCTTGATGTTCCGGTAGTGCGCCTCGGCGATCAGCTCGTCCATCGCGGCGAGCCCGCCGAAGAGCGGGTCGATGTCGCGCGGATCGGCGACGTCGTAGCCGCCGTCGGCCATCGGCGACGTCATCACCGGACACACCCACAGGGCGTCGATGCCGAGCAGCTCGAGATAGCCGAGCTTCTCGCGGACGCCCCCGAGATCACCGACTCCGTCGCCGTCGGAATCCGCGAAGGATCTGGGATAAACCTGGTAGAACACGGCCGACCGCCACCATGGTTGCGTGGTGCGATCCACCGGCACCAGTACGGCGGGTGTATCAGTCACAGACGTAATAGTGCCAAAGTTTTGCGGCAAAAACCCTTAGGCGGAGCACCGATCTCAACTTTGGGCAAATCGCCAGCGTCCGCCGGGACGCGCCGAAAACCCTCGGCCCGTCTCGGTCCTCGACCGAAACGCCCTCACCAGGGGGCGTTCATCAGCGAATTCGCCGCCATCTCCAAGTAGTCCAGCAGAGCCTTGCGATGATCGTCATCGAGCAGCTCCGGCTCGATCTCCGCCACGGCGATTCGCATGCAACGCAACCACGCGTCGCGCTCGATCGGACCGATGACGAACGGGTTGTGCCGCATCCGCAGCCGCGGGTGGCCGCGCTCCTCGCCGTAGGTGCGCGGCCCGCCCCAGTACTGCTCCAGGAACATGCGCAGCCGACGCTCGGCCGGGCCCAGATCTTCCTCGGGGTAGAGCGGGCGCAGCACCTCGTCGGTCGCCACCTCGCGATAGAACGCCGCGACGATGCGCCGGAACGTGTCCGCACCGCCGACCGCGTCGTAGAACGACGCCGGCGTCTGGTCCGCCGATGCCGCTGCTGTCTGCTCGCCCGAAGTCATAGACCCTCTCGATTCGCTGGATGCGCCGACGTCCATTGTGCCCGTGCCCGGCATCGACAGCCCACACCGCGGTTTTCCGGGGCGGCAAATCGCGGACCGGCGGCTCTTCAGCCACAGTTAACCGGACATTGTTGAAAATCACCGTGCAATAGCCGTCGTTCCATGGTCAACTGGGTGGCAATCTCTGCCGAGCTAACAGCATGATCCTGCCAATCATGAAATTGAGGTCCAGATGAAGCAGCGGCACAGCGCCAGATCGCACGAGGCGCGCACGCACCGACAACTCCAGCCCGCCGACGTCCACAATCGTGGCTCGGGGGCTACTCCGCTGCATATCTTGTCCGATCATTATCCGGGCGCGCATCACGGTCATGCCGATCATGCGCACCGCTCAGCATCGCCGCCCAGTGAGACTCCGAGCTGGTTGAAGCGCCGGGTGCTGCTTCTGAACGCCACCTACGAGCCGCTTACCGCACTGTCCGCGCGCCGCGCGATCGTCCTGCTCATCTGCGACAAAGCCGACACCGTCCACGGTGACGCCGAGGGCCCGGTAGTCCACTCCGCCGAAGCCGCCGTCGCCATCCCCTCGGTGATCCGCCTGCGCACCTACGTGCACGTCCCCTATCGGGCCCGCGTCCCGATGACCCGCGCCGCCCTCATGCACCGCGACCGCTATCGCTGCGGCTACTGCGGTGGCAAGGCGGAAACCATCGACCACGTCATTCCGCGCAGCCGCGGCGGCGAACATTCCTGGGAGAACTGCGTCGCCAGTTGCGCGCCGTGCAACCACCGCAAGGCGGACAAGATGCTGAGCGAATTGGGCTGGACCCTGCGCTCGCCGCTGGTCTCGCCGAAGGGTCCGCACTGGCGGCTGCTGTCCACGACCGCCGACCTCGACCCGGTGTGGTTGCAGTACCTCGGTGAAGGGGCCGCCTGACACTCGGTCAGGTGTATTCGATCACGAAGGTCGCCCACGTCCCCGGCTCCAGCGCCTCGAAGACGTGCGGAAGATCGCCCGGGTAGGAGATGTAGTCGCCCGGGCCGAGTTCGACGGGTTCGTCGATCAGGCCGACCTTCGCGCGCCCGCTCGCCAGCAGGACGTGCTCGAAGACGCCGGGGATGTGCGGCTCGGACAGCCGGGCCTGGCCCGGCTCGGCGGTGATCCGGAACAGGTCGCGGCGTGAGTTCGGCGGGCTGGCGGCCAGCAGGGTCGCGCGGTAATCCGATTCCGCGGCGGCGACGACCGGGCCGTCGCCCGCGCGGATCAGCCGAACCGCAGGGCGCGGCGGGTCGAGCAGGCCGGAGAACGGCATGCCCAGCGCGACGCACAGGGCCCAGAGGGTTTCCAGGCTCGGGTTACCGGTGCCCGATTCCAGTTGGGAGAGCGTCGATTTCGCGATGCCCGCGCGGTGCGCCACCTCGGTGAGCGAGAGACCGGCGCGGGTGCGTTCCCGGCGCAAGGCAGCGGCGATCACCGCCTGGGGCGTGCCCGTCGTCGAGTCCTGCTGTGCCACTTGTCCTCCCATTGTGTGGTTGACCACCCAACAGAAAACCATATTGACGGATCAGATCATTGTGTTCACTATAAGCTACATGCGTTCGATATGGCGAACACTCGGCCGGGACACGTTCTCCGGGATCGTGGCGGTGTGCCTCGCGGTCTTCGTGATCGGGGTGTCCTACGGCGCGACCGCGGTCACCACCGGGCTGCCCGCGTGGTTACCGATCGTGCTCGGCTTCGTGGTGCTCGCCGGGGGTGCGGAGTTTCTGTTCATCGGGATCATCGCGGCCGGCGGTAGCCCGATCGCTGCGCTGCTGGCCGGGTTGGTGGTGAATGCCCGGCATCTGCCGTACGGGTTGTCGGTGCCGGAGGCGGTCGGTACCGGGTGGCGGCGGTTTCTCGGCGTGCATCTGATGAACGACGAGTCGGTGGCGATGGCGCTGGCTCAGTCGACGGTCGAACGTAAGCGAGCTGCGTACTGGGCGTGCGGGTTCGGCGTACTGCTGGCCTGGCCGGGCGGCGCGGTGCTCGGGGTGCTGATCGGGACCTTTGCGCCGAATACCGCGGCGTTCGGGTTGGATGCGGTGTTCCCGGCGGTGTTGCTCGCGTTGATTGTTCCGGCGTTGCGGGAGATGGCGACGCTGCGTGCGGCACTGGTCGGTGCTGTGGTCGCGGTTGCCAGTGCGCCGTTCTTGCCGGCGGGAATGCCTGTGCTCGTTGCGCTTTCGGGATTGTTCTTCGTCGGGCGGGACAAGGGAAAGACGGATTCATCGGAACCTGCTGTGCCGGTGGCAGTTACGAACCGTGAGTTGAATACCGTCGAATCAGGTGTCGAATGATATTGGTTGCGAGCATGATCGCGCTTGCCCTGGGGACCTATGCGTTTCGCTGGTCCGGGCCGGCGCTGCGTGACCGTATTCGCTTCCCGGCCCGCACAATTCGGTTATTGGAAGTCGGTGCCGTTGTTCTGATCGCCGCACTGGTTGCGGTGACCACCCTGCCGACTGGCTCCGGCGAATTCGGATTCGCGCTTCCCGCAGGCGTTCTCGTCGCCGGTGTCCTGGCCTGGCGCAAACAACCGATCCTCGTCGTCATCCTCGCCGCCGCCGCAACTACCGCCCTGCTGCGCCTGCTCGGCCTGCCGTAACCCCAACCGCACCCTCGAGCACGCCCCTCCCGCGCACCAGTTATGCCGGCGCGCACGAAATTGCTGGCAATACCGTGCGCAGACGCACAACTCATGCGCGGCAACCACCTCGGGAGCTGGGACGGCGTCAGCTCGGGGAGAGGGAGATGCCGCCGCCCAAGCGGCGGGCGACCGAACCGTAGCGGGCGTCGATGCGCAGCCAGGTCTTGGTCGCGCGGACGCGGACGATCTCGCTGGGGAGGATGCGCCGCGAGTCGGCCTTGTCACCGGAGTGCGGGATGAAATCCATTGCGGTGAGGGCGAAGACGACGCGCATCGGGACTTGCACCTGAGTGTCGCCGCCGGAGACGGTCAGCACCGTCTGATCGAGCAGGGACGCGGGCGGGCCGTGGCTGCTGCCGTGTTCCTTGGCCAATTGCGCGCCCTGCTCGGCGAGTTCGACGAGGGTGCGGGCCGGCACGTCATCGATGTGCGCGAACCCGTCCACCGGCGGCAGCGCGCCACGCCACGCGGAATCCATCGAATAACCGAGATCGATGGGCAGGCCGGAGCCGAGCCCGGCCAGCACCATGTCGGCGCCGACGGTGACGTCGTCGACGCCGAGCTCACCGACGATGGTGCGAACCGCCAACGCCTCGAAACCCGTTGCCACCCAAGCGGAAATATACTGGCCCGCGCCCACCCACCCCGCCGGCTTCGCCGACTGCCGTCCCCCGGCGCGGCGGCGGAGACGTACCACCGCCGCGGGGTCCAGCCGCACCGCCCGAGTCAGGAACGTCGCGAGGTTCTCTCGCTCCGCCGGATCGGACACGTGCATTACGCGTTGTTCTGCCATCACGGCTGTGCTGCCGTTCGCGACCAGCTGCTATCGATGCGGATCAGTCCAGCCACTCGGCGAGATAGTCGCGTTCGGCATCGGTGAGCCGGCGCAACCGCTGCGCACTCATGTCGAACGCGGCGATCTGGGTGGAGGCGATCACCGCGGCGGGCGAGTCCGGCGCCGCACCCGCGGCCCGCACCTCGTAGCCGATGGTGAAATCGACCGCCCGCAGCTGCTGAATCCACATCGCGATGTCGAGCGGTGTGTCCTCGTGCCGGAGCTGACCGCGGTAACGCACCCGCAGGTCGGCCAGCACGCAGCCGGTCCCGAGCGCGGCGGTCGGCCGGCCCGGCTCCAGCAGCCACGGGATGCGCGCCTCCTCCAGCAGGGTCACCATGCGGGCATGGTTCACATGCTGGAACGCATCCATGTCCGACCATCTGACCTCTACCTGGGTGTGAAAACGCTTGGGCAGCACGACTTTGCTACCCGACGCGTCATCCACACTCGGCGCCTTCCCGTTACCGTTCAACGAGCTCGTCAACGTGGTACCTCCGATTGGGCGCCCACCCCGCTCACCATGCTTCGCACCTGCCGCGCGGCCACCGACAGCGTGGCGAGATCGTGGGTACCGGATTCGAACAACTCCGACAGCGCGGCTCGGGCACGCCCGAGCCGGGACTGGTTCTTCGACTCCCAGTATGCAATCTTCTCGTCGGCGCTTTCCTCCGGGTCACCGGCGGAGAGCACATCGAGGGTCAGCGAGCGCAGCGAGGAGTACATGTCGTCGCGCAGCGCGAGCCGGGCCAGCGAGTGCCAGCGGTCGCCTCGTTCGAGGTGGCTGACCGCCTGGAGCAGCCAGTCGATCTTGAGGTGCTCGTTGAGCGCGTAGTACAGCGCACCCACCTCGTCGCCGTCGCGATCGGTGATGTCCGCGATGTCCACGATGTCGAGCAGCGGGAACAGGTTGAGCAGCCCGAACACCTCGGTGGCCAGGTCGGTCGGCGCACCGCGGGCGATGAGCTCGGCCGACTGATCGGTGAGCGTCGCGACGTGATGTCCGCGCAGCCAGCCCGGCACCTTCGGCGCCAGCGCCTGCACGTCCTGGCAGTACCGGTTGATCTCCGCGCCGACCGCGATCGGCTGCGGCCGGTTGCTGAGGAACCAACGCGAGGCCCGGTCCAGGGTCCGCTTGGTTTCCAGCTCCAGCAGGTCGCGCACCGAAGTGGCGGCGTCGGCCGCGCGGATGCGCGCCCACATCTCCGGCAGGCCGAAGATCTCGGTGGCCGCCGCGAACGCGCGCACCGAATCGGTGGGCGTCGCGCCGGTCTCCTCGCTCAACCGGTGCGCGTAGGTGATGCCGCCGTAGTCGACCATCTCGTTCACGATCATCGTGGTGAGGATCTCCCGGCGCAGCCGGTGCTTCTTGATCGCGGCGCCGAACCGATCGCGCAGCGGCGTCGGGAAGTAGTCGGGCAGCCGGGTCACGAAGAACGGGCTGTCCGGCAGATCCGTGTCGAGCAGGTCGGCCTTGAGCGCGAGCTTCACGTGCGCCATGAGATTGGCCAGTTCCGGGGAACTCAGGCCGGCGCCGTCGTCGAGCATGCGCTGCAACTGCGCGTCCGAGGGCAACGCCTCCAGCTCGCGGTCGAGGCCGCGGCGGGCTTCCAGATCATCGATGAGCCGCATGTGCACGTTCAGCATCTGCGGTGCGTCGGTGCGGGACATGCCCATCAGGAAGTTCTGCGCCACATTGTCGTCCAGCACCATCTGCGCGACCTCGTCGGTCATCGAGGCGAGCAACGGGTTGCGTTCCGGCTCGGACAGCTGGCCCGCGCTGACCACACCGTCGAGCAGCACCTTGATGTTGACCTCGTGATCGGAGCAGTCCACCCCGGCCGAGTTGTCCAGCGCGTCGGTGTTCATCTTGCCGCCGTTGCGGCAGAACTCGATGCGGCCGAGCGCCGTCGCGCCCAGGTTGCCGCCTTCGCCGATCACCTTGACCCGCAACTGGTTTCCGTTGACCCGGACCGCGTCGTTGGACTTGTCGCCGACCTCGCCGTTCACCTCGGTGCTGGCCTTGATGTAGGTGCCGATGCCGCCGTTCCACAGCAACTGGGCCGGCGCGAGCAGGATCGCGCGCACCAACTCCGGCGGAGACAGCGATTCGACATCGTCGGCCAGCCCCAACGCCTTTCGGACCTGCGGACTGATCGGGACCGACTTCACCGTCCGGTCGTAGACGCCGCCGCCCTTGCTGATCAGCGAGGCGTCGTAGTCCGCCCAGGACGAGCGGGGCAGCGCGAACATCCGCTGCCGTTCGGCGTAGGAGGCGGCGGTGTCCGGGTTCGGATCCAGGAAGATGTGCCGGTGGTCGAACGCCGCGAGCAGGCGGATGTGCTCGGAGAGCAGCATGCCGTTGCCGAAGACGTCACCACTCATATCGCCGACGCCGACGACGGTGAAGTCCTCGGTCTGGGTGTCGATGTCCATTTCCTGGAAGTGCCGCTTGACGCTCTCCCAGGCGCCCTTGGCGGTGATGCCCATCGCCTTGTGGTCGTAGCCGGCCGAGCCGCCCGAGGCGAACGCGTCACCGAGCCAGAAGCCGTAGCGCTTGGCCACGTCGTTGGCGATATCGGAGAACGTCGCGGTGCCCTTGTCGGCGGCGACCACCAGGTAGGTGTCGTCGCCGTCGCGGCGCACCACCCGGGCGGGCGGCAGCACCTTGCCGGTCGCACGATCCACGTTGTCGGTGACATCGAGCAGGCCGGAGATGAAGGTGCGGTAGCAGCTGATGCCCTCGGCGCCGAGCGCCTGCCGATCCGCGACCGGATCGCCGGTGGCGGCGGGCGGCTGCTTCACCACGAAGCCACCCTTGGCGCCGACCGGGACGATCACCGCGTTCTTCACGGCTTGGGCCTTGACCAGGCCGAGCACCTCGGTGCGGAAGTCCTCCAGACGGTCGGACCAGCGCAACCCGCCACGGGCCACCGGACCGAACCGCAGGTGCACGCCCTCGACCCGCGGCGAGTACACGAAGATCTCGAATTGCGGCCTGGGCTTGGGCAATTCGCTGATCTCGCGCGGCTCGACCTTCACCGACACGTAGTCGCGGGACATGCCCTCGGCGTCGGTGACGTAGTAGTTGGTGCGCAGCGTCGCCCGGATCAGGTTGAGGATGGCGCGCAGGATGCGGTCGGCGTCCAGGCTGACCACATCATCGATGCGGCCACGGACCTGGACCTCGAGTTCGGCGGCGTGCTCGGCCGAGACGGTGTCCGGGTCGAAGCGGGCGCCGAACAGGTCGACGAACAGCCGCGCCACATCCGGATAGGTGAGCAGCACCCGGGAGATATTGGCCTGGCTGTACGGGAAACCGGCCTGCTGCAAGTACTTCGCGTAGGTGCGCAGGATGGAGACCGCGCGCCACGGCAGCCGCGCGCGCAGCACCAGTTCATTGAGCCCGTCGGCTTCCGCGCGGCCGTACCAGGCCGCCTCGAAGGCCTCGGTGAACCGCTCGCGCAGGCCCCGAACCTCGGCCTCCAGCACGGCCGCCCGGGTGGACGACTCCAGCAGTTCCGCATCCAGGTCCCGGTCGAGCGCGCTGCGCAGCAGCTCGGGACGGGCCAGCAGACCGAAGTCGTAGATCCAGCGTTCGCCGCCGGTGCTCGGGTCGCCACCGGGCTGCGGCTCCAGCTCGAGCTGGTACGGACGCTCGTCGACCACCTCGACGCCGAGGCTTTGCAGCACCGGCAGCACCTGGCTCAGCGAGATGCCGGGGCCGGCGACGTAGAGCGAGAACCGCCAGGAACCGGGGTCCGACGCCACGTTGCGATAGAGGTACTGATCGATGCCGCCCTCGCGCAGGTGCTCCAAGCGGACGATGTCGGCGAGCGCGCGGCCTGCCTCGAAGTCCTCCTTGTACGCGTCCGGGAACGCCGCGGAGTAGCGCTGCACCACCGCGGGGTCGAGCATGGTCGAGGTGCTGACCTCGTCGTTCAGCAGGTCTTCCCAGGTCCGGCTGGCCTCGCCGAGCAGGCCCTGGATGCGCAGCCGGTTGGCCTCGGAGGTGTCAGCGGCCGGTGCCGCGTAGCGCGGGGCGCCGTGCTCGGCCTCGGGCATGCGAACGGTGAAATACACACTCGCCAAGTCGCTTTCACCGACCCGGGCCGAGTAATCGATGGACACGCCGCCGAGTTCGCGGACCAGGATGTCCTGCATCTCCAGCCGCACCCGGGTGGTGTAGCGGTCGCGCGGCAGGTAGACCATGCAGGCGACGAACCGGCCGTAGCCGTCCGCGCGCAGGAACAGCCGGACCTGCCGGCGCAGGCCGATATTCAGCACGGCGAGGGCGGTGCGGCGCATCGTCTCGGCGTCGGAGGAGAACAGCTCGGTACGCGGGAAGGACTGGATGACCTCGAGCATCGCCTGCCCGGAGAACGACTCCAGGTCGAATCCGCTCTCCTCGATCACCGAGCGCACCCGGCGCTCGATCACCGGGATGTCCAGCACGTTCTCGTGCACCGCGGTCACGGTGAAGACACCGATGAACAGGTGCTCGCCGAGAATCGTTCCGGCCTCGTCGAAGTCGGCGACGCCGATGAAATACGGGTACACCGAGCGGTGCACGGTGGCGGGCACCAGGCCCTGGGTGAGCATCAGCAGCGGGCGGTCGGCCGCGTTGATCGGCACCCGGAAATCGGTGCCGACGTCGGGCCGGAGCACGCCCAGGCAGGTGCCGGGCATCGGGTTGGACGACGACTCCTGCCCCTGCTCGGCGCTCAGCTGGTAGCGGGCATAGCCGAGCACGGTGAAGTTGCCGCTGGCCAGCCAGCGCAGCAGGTTCGCGGTGTCCACCAGGTCGGTGTCCGGGAACGGCGCGGTGCCCGACTTGGCGGCCAGCTCCAGATCGTCGGCCAGCCTGCTCTGCACGTCCTTGATCGACTCGGTATCGCCGATGACCTGGCGCACGTCGGCGACCACGTTCGGCATGCCGGACTCGATCTTGGCCAGCAGCGCCCGGCTGGTGGCCGGGTGCAGTTGCAGGTGCATCCACGACTCGCGCAACGCGGTCGCGCCGTTGGTGCCGTCCACCTCGTGCGGGGCGGCGTGCTGCAGTAGGCCGTCCGCATCGCGTTCGACCTCGAAGATCGGGTGGATCACCTCGCTCACGCTGACGCCGAGCCGGCTCAGCGACGAGGTGATCGACTCGACAAGTAGTGGCATGTCATCAGTGACGAGCTGTACCGCCGCGCCGAGGCCGGAGCCGTCGTCGGGGTGGTACACCCGGACCAACGCCCGGTCCGCCTGGCGGTGCATGGCCAACTCCATGTGCCGCCGGAAAATTTGAGTGATGCCGGTGATCGCGCAGTCCACATCGCCAGCGTCGACGTGGCGGAAATACGCCTCCTCGAGAGTCGCGAGTTCGCCACGCAGTACCTGCGGCAAACTCGCGGCCCACGCCGCACTGGACAATTCGGACGAGACCGTCATTTTTTCGCCAACTCCTCGGATTCGGTTCCGTAACAAAGCGACGCCGGTCCGAGAGTAGCTGTGCGTGGAAGACGAGGGGGTGAAATCCCTTCCAATCCTGGGGTGTTCACCATCACGGCCGTGTTCGCCACGCGATTGCCCAGCTCGGATGAATGATCTCGGCACAGCATCGTTCGGACTCGCGAACGTCAGGTGTGCGCGACAGGGTCTTTCTGCGGCGGCAGCGGGGCCGAAGCACCTCGGTTCAGCTCGGCTACCAGGTCGACGGTGGGGGCCGCCGATTGCTCGAACTGTGCCTGCGCATTCACGTGTCCCACACTAGCGAGCTGCGGGACGTCCGTGGGGCGCCGGTGTGGGGGCGTTGTGCCGGATACAAGACATAACGGGCGTCCGGTATTCCGGCATCAGCAGGGATCGAGTCGTGCGGTCGTGCGCGAGGGCACGACTCGATCCCCGATCGGGTCAGTCGCGGGTCAGCCTGCGGTGCGTAACCCGGTGCGGGCGGGCAGCTTCCAGGCCGAGGCGCTCGATCTTGTTGGCCTCGTAGGCCTCGAAGTTGCCCTCGAACCAGAACCACTTGGCGTCGTTGTCGGAGTCGCCCTCCCACGCCAGGATGTGCGTGCAGGTGCGGTCCAGGAACCAGCGATCGTGGGAGATGACCACGGCACAGCCGGGGAACTGCTCGAGCGCGTTCTCCAGCGAACCGAGGGTCTCCACGTCGAGGTCGTTGGTCGGCTCGTCGAGCAGGATCAGGTTGCCGCCCTGCTTGAGCGTGAGCGCCAGGTTCAACCGGTTGCGCTCACCACCGGAGAGCACGCCGGCCGGCTTCTGCTGATCCGGGCCCTTGAAGCCGAACGCGCTGACGTAGGCGCGCGACGGCATTTCCTGGTTGCCGACCTGGATGAAGTCGAGCCCCTCGGACACGACCTGCCAGACGTTCTTCTTCGGGTCGATGCCGGCCCGGTTCTGGTCGACGTAGCTCAGCTTGACCGTCTCGCCGACCTTCACCTCGCCGCTGTCCGGCGACTCCAATCCGACGATGGTCTTGAACAGCGTCGTCTTACCTACACCGTTCGGGCCGATGACGCCAACGATGCCGTTGCGCGGCAACGTGAACGACAGATCCTTGATCAGCTGGCGATCGCCGAAGCCCTTGTCCAGGTGCGAGACCTCGACCACCACATTGCCCAGACGCGGGCCCGCCGGAATCTGGATCTCCTCGAAATCCAGCTTCCTGTGCTTGTCGGCCTCGGCCGCCATCTCCTCGTAGCGACCCAGGCGGGCCTTGTTCTTGGCCTGGCGGGCCTTGGCGCCGGAGCGCACCCAGGCGAGCTCGTCCTTGAGCCGCTTCTGCAGCTTCTGGTCCTTCTTGCCCTGGACCTCGAGTCGCTGGGCCTTCTTCTCCAGGTAGGTGGAGTAGTTGCCCTCGTACGGGTAGGCCCGGCCGCGGTCGAGTTCGAGGATCCACTGGGCGACGTTGTCCAGGAAGTACCGGTCGTGGGTGACGGCGAGCACGGCGCCCGCGTACGCGGCCAGGTGCTGTTCGAGCCAGAGCACGCTCTCGGCGTCGAGGTGGTTGGTCGGTTCGTCGAGCAGCAGCAGGTCGGGCTTGCTCAGCAGCAGCTTGCACAGCGCGACGCGACGGCGCTCACCACCGGAGAGGTTGGTGACCGGCTCGTCCGGCGGCGGGCAGCGCAGCGCGTCCATCGCCTGTTCGAGCTGGGAGTCGACGTCCCACGCGTCGGCGTGGTCCAGGTACTCCTGCAGCTTGCCCATCTCGTCCATGAGCTCGTCGGAGTAGTCGGTGGCCATCAGCTCGGCGATCTCGTTGAAGCGGTCCAGCTTCACCTTGACCTCGCCGAGGCCCTCCTCGACGTTGCCGCGGACCGTCTTCTCCTCGTTCAGCGCGGGCTCCTGCATGAGGATGCCGACCGTCGCGCCGGTAGCGAGGAACGCTTCGCCGTTGTTCGGCTGGTCCAGTCCCGCCATGATCTTCAGGACGCTGGATTTACCCGCGCCGTTCGGGCCGACGACACCGATCTTGGCGCCGGGAAGGAAGTTCAGGAAGACATCGTCGAGCACGACTTTGTCACCGTGCGCCTTGCGAACCTTCTTCATCGTGTAAATGAACTCAGCCATAAGGAGGAAGCCTATCGGTGTCGGAAACGGTGAGTAGAACCGGCGGATACCCCTCGCGGCGCGCGGCCGTGAGTCCGCCGCACAGGTCAGGCGTCGGCGTGCTCGGGGTTGGTCGTTCGGGGTGGCGCCGTGGAGGCGGCTGCGACATTCTCCCCCAGCCCGTCGCCTGCCGGCACCTGAACTTCAGCGCCGAAGCGGTCTCCAGTATTCCGCATCTGCGACCACCTGGTCACCCGCGCGGTGCAGCGGCCGAGATCCGGGCCGACGACGCTGGCCCGCATCTCCAGGTCACGCCGCTCTATCCCGTCCCGGCCGCGGAACTCGTGCGAGCGCAGCTGTCCGTACGCGATGACCGGATCGCCGCGCCGCAGCGAGGCCTCGACACCGGCCACCAGCCTGCGCCAGCAGTTGACGGTGAGGAACAGGGTGCCGTTGTCCACCCACTCCCCCGTGCTGTGATCCAGCCGGCGCGAATTGCTCGCCATCCGGAAACTCAGCAGCTGCTCGCCGTTCGGCAATTCCCGCTTGATCGGATTGTTGACGATATTGCCGATCACGGTCGCGTGCGCCTCGTACATGATTACGCCCCTTCGCATTCGGCCCGCGGCGAGTGCCCGGGAACTTCCGCTCGTCCGGGAGGACTCCTCCAGCCTCACCGATGCGCGGGGCGTTCGGGCGCCTGGATCGGCGAATGTGAACAACTTTTCCGAATGTGGATATCCGGTGCTTCTTTCCTTGCCGCCGGCGGGGTGCGGGCGAAAGTGGTTACAGCACCGAGAGATCGGTGTTGGCACCGCAGAGGACGATCACCGGGCGCTCGTCGGGCGCGGGGACGTAGACGCCGCTCTGCACCGCGGCCAGCGCGGCCGCACCGGCGAACTCCACCACGATGCGGAACTCACGCCACAGATAGTCCCTGGCCGTCGCGATCGCGTCGTCGGTGACCAGCAGCGAACGCACCTGATAGCGACGCGCGATGTCCATCGCGATGTCGCCGATCCTGGTGGCGCCCAAGGATTCCGCCGCGATGCTCGACACCGCGACCTCGACCGGCCGGTTCGCCGACAACGCCGCGTGCAGCGTGGGAATGCCCTCCGGCTCGACCCCGATCACCTGCTGGCGCCGGCCGATCGCCGCCGCGATCCCCGCGACCAGCCCGCCGCCGCCGACCGCGGCCAGCACCGGCGGCCGCCCGCGCACCTGCTCCTCGATCTCCAGCCCGACCACGCCCGCGCCCGCGACGATGGCAGGCAGGTCGTAGGCGTGCAGCTGCACCGCGTTGCGCTGCGTGGCGAGTTCGTTCGCGTAGCCGAGCGCCTCCGCGTAAGTCGTTCCGTGCCAGAGCACCTCGGCGCCGTGCGACCACATGGCCGCGACCTTGGTGTGCGGCGCGGACTCGGGAACCACCACGGTGCAGGACTTTCCGAGGTGCGCGGCCGCCAGCGCGGCGGCGATCCCCGCGTTGCCGCCGGAGGCGATGACAACCTCGGTGCCCTCGGGCGACTCGAGCAGCGCGTTGAAGCTCCCCCGAACCTTGAAAGTGCCGCCGTATTGCAGGTATTCGAGTTTCATCGTGACCGGCACCGGTCCGTTCGGCCCGGCGACGGAGGTGTGGAAGACCGGCGTCTTGCGGATCCGCCCGGCCAGCCGTCTACGCGCGGCCCGTACGTCGGATCGGTAGACCCGATCGATCGGTCTGTGTTCGGAGAAAACTACGGACCGCTCGTTCACAACCACACCTTGACCAACTCGACTCCACCATGACCTGAGACTTCATGCCCAAAGGCATGCGCCGACCGAAAAGCTCACTTACTTGTGTACCCCTCGGTCGCGTTTTGCCAGCTCCGCGAACATCGCGTTGTGCGCGGAGAGGGCGGCGTCGTGGTCGCGGTCGGCGGCCCGATCGGTGCGCTGGGCAAGCCGCCGATCGCTGCGCGACCATTGGATGAGCAGCGCGAGCATCACGACGACCAGCGGCACCTCACCGCTCGCCCAGGCCAGGCTACCGCCGGTGCGCTGATCGCCGAGCAGGTCGCCGTTCCAGTCGAGACCGAGGCCGCGGTAGAACCAACCGCCGAGCACTGTGTTCATGCTCATCAGCGCGATGCCGAAGAAGGCGTGGAACGGCAACGAGCCGAACACCATGCCGAGCCTGGTCAGCGGTTCCACCTGGCGCGGCTTGGGATCGATGCCGATCACGACCCAATAGAACAGGTAGCCGCTGAGCAGGAAGTGCGCGTTCATCATCAGGTGCGCCGCGTGCGAGTCCGCGTAGGTGTCGAAGATCCCGCCGAGGTACAGCGCGTAGAACCCGCCGACAAAGATGACCGACGCCACGATCGGATGAGTCAGGAAGCGCGACACCGGATTGTGCACGGCGGCCAGGATCCACTCGCGCGGTCCCGGTGCACCCGCACGTCCGGCCGGCGGCAGCGCGCGCAACGCCAGCGTCACCGCGCCGCCGAGCGCGAACAGGATCGGCGCCAGCATCGATAACGCCATGTGCGCGCCCATGTGCACGCTGAACATGGCCGGCGCGTACCGCCCGACGCCGGACGAGGTGGCGATCAACAGCACCAGGCAGCCGGACAGCCAGGCGATGGTCCGCCCGATCGGCCACGCGTCGCCGCGCGCCCGAAGCCTGCGCACACCCAGTAGATACACCACGGCGAGCACGATCGCCAAGGTGCCGAAGATCAGATCGAAACGCCAGTCGAGCAGCAGCCGTGCGACATTCGGCGGTCCGGCCAGGTTGTAGCCGAGTTGGACCTCGGCCGGAGTCGGGATGGTGGTCGGCGGTGGCGGAGGGGTGCGGCCGAGGCCGACCGCGAGACCCATGGTCGCCGCGAAAACCAGCACCTCGACGCCGGCGAAGCGGACCAGCGCGCCCCGATCCTGCAGGTTCGCCGCGAGCGCGGGCAGGGCGGCGCGCCGCTGCGCGAAACCGATCAGGCCGAGAACCACCAGCGCTGCGGCCTTGGCCAGCACCAACCGGCCGTAGGTGGTGGTGAACAGGTCGTCCCACGGCACCCGGATCCAGGAATTGGTCACGCCGCTGACCCCGATGGTGACGAACGCGATGCTCGCGGTGAGCGAGAACCGGCGTGCGGCGAGGTCGGTGTGCGCGCCGCCGCGGCGTGCGTGCGCCAGTAGCGCGAACAGGCCGCCGACCCACACCGCGGCCGAAACCAGGTGCAGGATCAGGCTGTTGGTGGCCAGGTCGTGCGCGCCGCCGGAGGACGAGTGCCCGGTCAGCGCCAGCGGCATCATGGTCACGATGGACGCGGCGAACAGCACCGGCGTCCAGCCCCAGCGCAGCGCGATCCGCGCGCCGACCGCGACGATCAGCGCGAACAGCACCGTGGTGCGCCAGGCGCCGGCCAGTTCGATCTGATCGATGGCGCGCCAGAGCGCCTCCGGGCGCAGCGTGTCGCGTACCGGCTGCCCGGTGGTGTCGGACACG
Organism: Nocardia colli; assembly: GCF_008704205.1. GTDB lineage: Bacteria > Actinomycetota > Actinomycetes > Mycobacteriales > Mycobacteriaceae > Nocardia > Nocardia colli. The sequence continues at coordinate 277,602 of NZ_VXLC01000006.1, forward strand.
GTCAGCGGAATGAGCAGTGCCGCACAGCAAGCCCAGATCAGCGCGAAATTGGAGGCGCGACGCAGCGCGCGATACCCGCCGACATCGAGCAGGCCGCTCGCCTGCGGCGGCACCAGGAACGCGGCGAACAGCAGCGAACCGACCGTCAGCGCCGCCGACAGATCCGCGAGCGCGCGCACCGCGGGCAGGCCGTAGGTGGTCAACGCGCCCGGATCCGGAATGCCGAGCAGGCTCAGCGCCTGCGCCGCGGACAAGCCGACTACCAGCGCCGCGACCACCGCCGCGATCGCGCCGGTGAGCGCGATCACTATCGCGTATGTCGCCGCCGAGCGAGTGACCTCCAGATCAGATGAAGCGGACGGGTCCTGCGCTGACGACATACGACTGAGCGTAGTTCGATTGTTATCGCGTGGCCGCGCCGGGTTTGGGCCGATAGGGTGGTCGGCAGATCACGGAGGTGCAATGTCGATCGTTTCGATCGTGTTGATTGCCTTGGTGGCGTTGTTCTTCGCTGCCATGGGTGTTTATGGGCTACTGCGGCCCAGCCAACTCGCCGACCCGCTCGGGCTGCTCGCCGACCGCGCGGACGCGCGCGCCGAGGTGCGCGCCGTCTACGGCGGATTCGGTATCGCGATCGCGGTCATCCTCGGATTGGCCGCCATCGATGTCGGCGACCTGAGATTCGGGGCCTGTGTGACGGTCGCCGCAGCGCTCGGCGGCATGGCCGTCGGCCGCGTCTGGTCGGGTTTCGTCGAAAGCCCGTCCGCGTTCTTCCCCGTCTGGTTCTACCTGGTGCTCGAGGTGATCATGGCCGCAATGCTCGTACTCGCGGTCACGGTAGACCCCTAGCCATCTGGTCGGTCGCTATAATTGGCGCGCTGGACAGCACGACCAATGTCGGCCATGGTGGAACCCACTGCCTCCGTAGCTCAGTTGGATAGAGCAAGGGCCTTCTAATCCCTAGGTCGCAGGTTCGATTCCTGCCGGGGGCGCCACAACCCCCTGTGGCCTGCACGAACAGTGCGCCACAGGGGGATTACCCAGCCAGATCCGGACTCAAACTCCTCCTCGGTTCACGAACTCGCTCGCCAGGACTCTGGTTACTGACGTTGGGCGGATTCGTTCGGCCGGAAGAACCGATGGACAGTTGCTGCGAACCGCCGCAACTGCTCACCGGCTTCCAGATCGGTCACCACCGCTACGGTCCAGGAAGTCAAGGATGCCTGGTGCTGTTGCAAGGTCCAGGTGAGCCGGACGTGCCCCAAAGATAGGTAGCGAGCGGCGATCTGGAGCTCGTGGTCCATGCTCGCCCATGTTCGGACACCATCCCAGCCGGTGAAGTCGTGTTCCAATGCGTCGAGGAACCGAGGTAGTGAGCGGCCCGCGACGTAGTCGACCATGAGCCCGTGAGTTGAGGCCGACATTCCTTCGGCGGACAGTTCGACGCACATCGCGACGTAGTCGTCGTCATGCGGCATTCCACTGTTGTACGGCACGGTGCGATTCCAGAGTCGCACTCGAGTGGCGAAGTGGTGGTCGATGACCTCGATCGCGTGATCATGATCGACCATCTCGCCGTCGAATTCGCAGGTCATCGGTCGAGAGTAGTCCGTTCGTGTCGGTACTCAGCGGCGGAATCTGCGCTGCGGGCACGAATCGATGTCCTGATTCGAGAACGCGGGCCGGGCCAGGCCCGAGGCCGGCAACACGGCGATCTCGGCACGCAATTTCCCGGATGACTGCTGCTACGCTACCGCGCAGATTCGACAGTCCACCACGGCTGGGCTAGCGCAAATCGCAGGCCATTCTCGCAGTTTCACCCGTCACGCATGCCGCAGTGGCGGCTTCGTCTGAAACGAGTTCGAACATCGCCGCGAACAGGAAGGTCCGACATGTCCCGATCAGGCCTCGTATCAGCAACTCTGACTACCTTGGCAGCCATCGCGTTGATAGCGTCGGCGCCTCCGGCGGAAGCTAAGTGCGATGCGCTCAAGGAGCTCAAACCCGAGGTTCAAGAACTCATGGATTACGTCAAAGAAGAATGCGCCCAGAACTCTCGGATAAGCCTGGAAAAGCGGACCAAGATAGTAGCAAGCATAGACGCTGCGGAGAAAGAACTGAACATCGACGGAAAATCGGACTTCATCACCGTCATTCATTGGCTCAAAGGTCAACTGCTGGACGGAAGTAATGCGGATATATGCAACGACAAGGCGATCCAAGACAAACTCAAAAATCGAATGATGGCCGAGGTCGGAGTTTCCCGGGGCATGAAAGCAAAGAAGGAGGTCGAGGCCGATTGCCCGAAATTCAAGGCATTCTTCGACAAGGTTCTCATCGCTGTGCGGAGCTGACTCCCCCGCGCGGCTGATCGGCCGAACGGGGAGGCTTGCTGCACGGGCATCCAAATGAATTTCGGGTGAAGGTCGGCGCCGTGGGGTTGTGCAGGGTCGGTGGTCACCGGTTAGCTCGCTGGATGCGCAGCTTCGGTCGGCATTCTTCGTCAGGTTCCGTCGTTCCGTCGTTCAGGCGGGCAGCCTGGGCGTGGTTGGTGCTGGTGGGGCTGATCGGCGGATTGATCGGCGCATCGCCTGCCGCGGTGGCGGAGCAGCCTGCTCAGGCACAGCCTCTGCCGCGCGCCCACGCGCACAACGATTATCTGCATCAACGACCACTGTATGACGCTGTGGCGGAAGGCTTTACCAGCGTAGAAGCCGACGTGTATCCGTGGCCGGGGTCGAGCGACCTGCCAGTTGCCCACACCCCCTTCGAGATTCGCCCAGAGCGCACGTTGCGCTCGCTGTACCTGGATCCGCTGCGGCAACTGGTCACCGCGAACGGCGGCACGGTCATCCCCGGTTATCCCGGCGAGTTCCAACTGCTGATCGAGATCAAATGGGACGCGCCCGCGGCCTATCGAGCACTGGACGCACTGCTGCGCGAACCGGCCTACGCGGGGCTGTTCACCCGCTACGTCAACGGGCAAGTGGTGCGCGGCCCGGTGACCATCAGCCTGCTGACGGCCTTTACCAGCGCCACCGAACTCCATACGACCATGGCCGCACAGAACACCCGCAGCGCCTTCCGCGTCGGCGCGCCCGAAGACCTCGGCACCGGCATACCGACCGAGCTGATGCCCGAGATCAACGCCGACTGGACGAAGTTGTTCCGCTGGAAGGGCATCGGCCCGATGCCGGACGCGGAGCGACGAACTCTGACGGACCTGGTCGACCGCGCACATCGAGAAGGTAAACGGATACGGTTCTGGGCCACTCCCGACCAGCCAGGTGCTGCCCGGCAGGCACTATGGGACGCGCAATACACCGCGGGCGTAGACCGCCTCTCCACCGATGATCTCCCCGGCCTCGCCGAATATCTCCGTTCTCGGTAATCCGGACCGACCGAATCACCCCGACTAGCCTGGCATGTTCGCCCACTCGGTTCTTGCTGTCGCGACCGGTTATCGACTTGAATCGCCCGCCGATCTCGCCGCCTCCGTATAACTCACCCATATTTGCTAGCGTGTTGCCCGCAACACTGCACTGGATCGGCTGTCCCCCCGGAACGGAGGATCAGGCATGTCGGAGAGTGGAATCGAACGACGCGCACTGCTGCGGACCGCACTGGCGGCAGGTGCGGTAGGTGTCGCCGGCTCGGCGGCGGTGAGCTCGTGTGGGGCCCCGTCGACGAATACCGAATCCGAACGTTCTCGCGAGCGAAGCCGGGAATTGGCGCAGGAGATGTTGCAGGTCGACGCCGACGGTAACGACCTGAAACTCGCCCAGCTGACGACCCTCATCGACACCGGCCTGCCGAAGACCTCCGCGCCCAAACGAGTACTGGTCGTCGGCGCCGGTCCGGCCGGGCTGGCCGCGGCGAATCTGCTCGCCGACGCCGGACATCAAGTCACGGTGATCGAAGCGAACGGCAGTCGCACGGGTGGCCGGGTCAAGACTTTCCGTGGCGTGTTCTCCGATCCCGCCCTCTATGCCGAAGCGGGCGCTATGCGTTTGCCCAGTGCGCACCCGATGGTGCTGGCGTTGTCGGACAAGCTCGGTCTGCGGCGACGGCAGTTCCACAATGTCGATGTCCGGCCCGACGCACAGTCCGCGGAGCCAGGGCCCGTGGTTTATCGGTCTTTCACCGGTGCGCAATGGTCCAACGGTCCGGTGGGCGCACCGCAGTTTCACCCCGCGGCAGCCGGTCGGACAATGATCAAGGTCAACGGAAAAGTGGTCGACCGAGCCGGCTACGCCCGCGATCCGGGTGCTGTGCACCAGGGATTCGGGGCAGGTCTGGCCACTCCGGCCCGAATCGCGCTCGACCAGGCCATGAGTCGCACCCAGGTGCCGGCCGATCAGTCCATCGAACGCCAGATCGACGGCTGGACAAATGTTTTCAACACTTACGAGGACTATTCGCTGCATCGGTATTTGATGGCGCAAGGCTGGGCGCAGCCGCAGATAGAGGCGGTCGGCACGCTCGAGAACTTGACCTCCCGATTGCACTACGGCGTCATCTCGGCCATGGTCGACCACGCCCTCATCCGCCCCGACGCGACGTACTGGGAGCTGGAAGGCGGCACCGCGAGCCTCACCGATGCGCTGACCGCCAAGTTGGGTCCGGCAATTCAGCGAGGCAAGCGCATGACCCGAGTCGAACAGACCGATCGCGGGGTGCGGGTGTGGACCACCGCCGAGACCGGCAGCGAATCGACCGACGGCGCGCCGTGCGAGCCGGTCGCAACTTTCGACGCCGACTACGCGGTGATCGCAATTCCGTTGACCTCCATACGGTTCTGTTCCTTCGAGCCGATGCTGTCCTATCCCAAACGTCGCGCGATCGTCGAGATGCACCACGATGCGGCCACCAAAGTGCTGCTCGAATTCCGAAATCGCTTCTGGGAGCAAGGCCCCAACGGCTTCCGCGGCGGCGGCTGCGTCTCCGATACCGCGAACCGCTTCACCTACTTCCCCTCGCACACAGAGGATTCCAACGGCGGCGTAGTACTAGCCGCATACACCTGGTCCGACGACGCTATGCGCTGGGATTCGCTGACCGACAGCGAACGCGTCCATTTCGCGCTCGCGGGTATGCGGGACATGTTCGGCCCAGTGGTCGACACCGAATTCACCGGCATCGGCCTGTCCCAGAGTTGGCAACGCGCCCGGTATGCCCTGGGCGAGGCGGTAATTCCCACACCTGGCCAGCTACACGAGCATCACGCGGCGACCAGCTCGATCGAGGGCCGGCTACATTTCGCCGGCGATCACACCAGCCTCAAACCCGCCTGGATCGAAGGCGCGCTGGAAAGCAGCGTCCGCGCCGCAGTAGAACTCCACAACCGCTGAACACAACCCATGGGTCAGGGCCTAGGCGCCTCCGTTCGGAGATCCGTGCACACGGTGTAGCGGCGAGCGGCGTGCATATATCCCCCATTTGGGCACATATCAGTGGTGGCGACGTCGGTGACCACTGAGCTCGGACGTTGTGCGCCCGCCATATCGCACGGTGCTGCGGTTGCCGGGCATTGTTCCGGCTGGTCGGCGACGGCAATAACTCGGTAGCTCGCGGCCGAATCCGCACAATCTGTTCGCATTGCCTGCTCGGCATTCCAGGATGGGCCGTTGAACAGTGACCACAGTCCGAACGCGATACCGACGACCGCGCACAGGACGCTCGATGCGGTGCGGCGGGACCGGACATCGGTCAGCGCCGTGAGCAGGATCGCGCAACCGATACCGCTCAATGCCACCGACCACACCACGGACCCGTACCTGGGGTTCAGATCGTTGTCCGCGATCCGCATGATGACCGCGGCGATGGTGACGACTACGAGAGCCACCGCCACAGGCCGCCAGAACGAGGGAACCTCGGTGAAGTCGGGCCGCTTTCCGGTCCTGATTCGAGTGACGGAAACAGCGACGAGAATTGCGATGATGAACGCGACGAACGCTACGGTAGGCATTACCGTCCCCTTGCCTTTCGAAATAATGCGACGAACGCGATTCCGGCGACGGCGATAAGGGCGATCGTCAGCGGCGCATCCTCAGCCGGAGAGACACGGGGATTCAGGAATAGCAGAATCGCGAAGCTCAGGAGCACAGCAACAACGAGGACACGATCCCTGGTGGTGTGCTGAATGTTCATTTCATCTCCCGCTAACCTCGCACGATGATTTTTGTCACGTCCGGTGGAACGACAGTATTATCGAATATCAGCCTGATATGATCATTCGGCCCGAGTGGCTCCGGATTGGTGCCGAACATATCGTAGATCACGCCACATATCGCGGCGGCGCCGATGGCGGCGACCAGCGCGCCGACCGTTGTTTCAATCGTGGCGGCCCCGACTATCGCGGCGCAATAGGCGGAGAATGCGGTTCTGGACGCGCTCTTTTGCGCGGTCTGCAATTTGACGCTCTGCTCATGACTCAGGTCCCACGTCGGATGCGCCCACGCACAACCGCCTGTGGAGTTGCGCGGGCCGATACAGCCCGGCAGCCAGCTCACCTCACGCAATGGCGGGTTGGCACCGCCGTGGCGCACATTCGACCGCGACTCGAGGATCGAACAGTTTCCGGCCGCGGGCGCGACCGCTCCCAACTGCCGGGCTGCCGAACCGCACCGGTCGAGCGGCACCGACTGCTCCACGGCGGCCGGGCTGGTGCCGGTGCCAGTTCCGCTGGTTGAGACGAACCAGCGGCAGGCGGTTGGGGAGCTGTCGGCGGTGGTTGCGGTGGCGCAGCTGGAATTTGCGGCCCGGGGACCGGAACGATCGGTGTGCCGTTGCCGGAACCGATTGCCGGAGGGGTGAGCGCGCCCGCGCTGGTGCCGCCGCCGGTACCGGGCGATGGTTGCCCTGGCATGGCGGGCGTCGGCAGCGGCGGCGGAGTCGTCGGCGGCCCGGGAGGCGGTGGGGCAGGCGGGTCCGGCACATCAATACACGGCCAGCCGGGGTGCATCCGCTGCCACTGCTGGCTCACAGCCAAATGGGGTCGCCGTAGACGCTGACGGAGTTGTCGGCGGTCGGCGTGGAGATGCGCGCGGTGACAAACGAACGCAAGGTCACCGGGCCCATGCAGGCGTCGATCTTGACTTCGACCTGGTCGGCGGTGATGGACGCACGCGCTCCGGCGAGCGGCTTGGTGCCGAACTCGACAGTCGTGATGCCACCGGGCTTGACCGTGGTCGAGATGTTCGGACTCACCGATGCATTGGCGCCGAGGGTGACCGCGGGGAACTGGGAGACGGTGACGCTGGCGTTCGGTCCCACCGAGAACCCCAGGCCAAGAGTGAGCCCAGTGGACACATCGACCTGACAGCCGATCTGATAGCCGAGCGTCACCGCGCCTGAGGTGATCGGCTGGGTGCCGGTCCCGGTTACCTCGGCGACCGCTTTGAGTGCGACGAAGCCTTCGCGGGTGAACATGGTCGCGGCCAGGTTCGGGTAGCGGTCGAGGGTCTCGCTGGTTTTGGTGACCGAGAGGTGCCAACTGTCGTCGGTATCCGCGACGCGGTTTTTGTCCGGGACGGAGTCCGCCCAGCTCGTACCCGAGCTCAGGGCCAACAGGCCCGTGACGACCGATGCGCTGAGCACGGTGGTGAGCGCGGTGCGTGTGGTGACCATGGCTGTATCGGCCTTCCCGTCGTGGGGTCTAGTGGTCCGAGCGGCTTCCCGCATCGACTCGGCAACTACAGCTGGCACTCGTCTGTCAACGGAACCCGGCCGCCTGTCACACCGAGCTGGAAACCCCTGTCACACCTGGGTTGCCACAGGTCACAACCTGATCAATGACAACGCCACGACCGCGTGATCCGCACCACTGTGACAGCGTGACCCCTAGAATTCGACCCTGTGAACCATCCCGATCAGGGGCGCGAAGCGTTAGCACGGCAATTGAGGCAACTACGCAGCGAACATCCCGAGCTCAGCTTGCGGACGATCGGGCACCGCGCCCAGGTCAGTCACACCACCGTCTCGCGCGCCCTCTCGACCGAGGACAAACTCCCCTCGTGGCCCTCGATCGCCGCGATCACCCGGGTCCTCGGCGGCGCGGGCGTCGAGGTGCAGCCGCTGTGGTTGTGGGCCTCGACCGGCACACCGCCGGCGCCAGTCGCCGACGAATCCGCGCCGCAGACCGAACCGACCGACACCCGCCACCCCTGGTTCGTCCCGGTATGTTCGGTCGCGACCATCGGGTTGATCGTCCTGGCCATCGCGCACAACGCGATACCGGCGCAATCGACTGCGGACCGCTGGCTCGGCGACCTCGCCCAAACCGTGTTCGCCACCGCCGCGACCATCGCGTTCGGCGTCCGCACGCTGCGCACCGCAGGCACCGAACGGCGGTGGTACCTGTTGGCCTGTCTTGCCAGTGCCTGCTGGTCGGTGGCGATGGTGTCCTGGATCGCCGTGCACGAGATCGGCGGCGACCACCACCGCGGGACATTGGTCGTCGAGTACGGTTTCCACGGCTACTCGCTACTGATGATCACCGCGCTGTGGCTGCGTCTGCGCACCACCCACTCCGCCCGGGCGCCGCGGCTGAATACCGGCCGCACCGTCGCGCTCATCACGGTGGTCGCGCTGTCGGTCCCGTCCGCGATCTGGATCCTCACCGCGCTGCTCGACAACGACCCCAGCAGCCCCGACGACGCCCAGATCTGGTTGATCTACCTCTACCCGCTCGCCGACGGCGCCCTGTTCACGATGGCCCTGCTCACGGCGTTGAGCGGCGCTCGAATCACGCAGTCACGCCTGCTCGCGAGCGCGTTCGGCGCGCACGCGGTCGCGAGCATTCTCGCCACCGTGTACACCGTCGCCGACGGCTCCACCGACCTGCTCGCCAGCTCGGAATTCGGATTCACCACCTTCACCGTGCTCCTGGCTCTTGCCGCCATCGCACCCACCGATAACCGCACCCGTCCCCCGCATCACCTCGGCATAGTCGTCCACGTCATGCAAGTAGCAGGTCTGCTCGCCATCGCCGTGTACACCCTCACCCTCGCGACCGGAACCCTTCCCCCGGCCGTCACTCCCTACTCCGCCGCGACCCTGCTGCTCCTGCTCCTCGTCGCCTTGATCACCAGCCTCTACCACCCGACCTCCACCCGATCCGACCGATAGGTGCCACCACAAGGCGTGCGGGGCGGTCTGTGACCTCTGCTCACGGATTGGTCCCATCCAGAAGGAGCGTCGCGACGAAGACAGGAGAGGTTGCATGTCCAACAATGACACGGTGCGGGCGGCCAAGCATGCACGTGACACCGCCATCAGGGCTGATCAGAAACCCCGGGATGCCGGGCTCGCCAACACTGCCGCGGATGCCGAAAACGCTGCTGTCGAAGCCAGCCGAAAGGCCTTCAATGGCCCCGACTTCCCGAAAATCGAGAAGGTCAAGTAACTGCCGGCATCGAGGGCACGCGCGCGCGATTGGCTCGCGCTGTCCGTGCTCACGCTCGCGGCGCTGGTGGTGGCCGTGGACACGACCGTTCTGGCCGTGGCCGTCCCCTCGCTGACCGCGACATTGCATCCCGACAGCACGACGCTGCTGTGGATCAACGACATCTACGGGTTCGTGATCGCGGCGACGATGATCGCGATGGGGAGCGCGGGCGACCGGATCGGTCATCGCACCCTCTTGATCAGTGGTGCCGCGTGTTTCGCCGTTGCCTCGGCGTTCGCCGCCGCGGCGACCACGACCGCCACCCTGATCCTGGCGCGCGCTGTGCTCGGTTCGGCGGCGGCGATGCTGACGCCCGCGACCCTCGCCTTGATTCCCGCCCTCTTCGGCAACAAAGCCCAGCGGAGTCTCGCCCTCAGCGTGTGGATGGGCGGTTTCGTCGCCGGTTACGCGATCGGTCCGGTGGTCGGCGGTGTGCTGCTGCAGCGGTTCTGGTGGGGCTCGGTGTTCGTGCCCGGCGCCGTGGCGATGGTCCTGGTCGTTGCCGCGGCACGGTTGTTGCCGCAGACCACCCGTGCTCGGGCGACCCGCCCGGACCTGATCAGCACTTGCTTGTCGCTCGCGGCGGTCTTGCTGCTGGTCTTCGGGTTCAAGCAGGTCACCGTCGGCGGTGAGGCCACCGTCATCGCCGGTGCGATTCTCGCCGGCGCGATCCTGGCGACCGTGTTCGTCCGGCGTCAGCGCACGCTCGACGATCCGCTGATCGATCCGATCATGCTGCGAAGTCCGGCGGTCCGCACGTCGCTATCGGTCATGGCGCTCAACCTTGCCATCGGACCGATATTCGGATTCCTGCTGGCCCAGTACTTGCAATCGGTCCTGGGGATGTCGCCGCTGCGCGCCGGATTGTGGATGCTGCCGTCGATCGCGGGAATGGCCGGCGGACTCGCGCTGACCTCGGCACTATCGCGGCGCAGAGCGCGCTCGGTTCCACTGCCGGCGGCGTACGCCGCGGCCACGGCAGCTCTCGCCCTGCTCACGGTCGTCGGCAGGCAGGCAACATTGCCGCTGTTGGCGAGCTCGGAATTCCTGTACTTCTTCGCCACCACGCCCGTGACACTGCGCGCCATCGAAACCGTCCTCACCGCGGCATCGACCGAGCGATCCGGCGCCGCGTCGGCACTGTCGGAAACCGCCCAGGAACTCGGTGGCGCGCTCGGCTTGACTGTCTTCGGCAGTATCGCTGCCGCCGTCTACCGCAGGCAGCTACCACTGTCCGACATTCCCGCCGCAGCCGCGGAACGCGCTCGCAGCAGCGTCGGAAGTGCGACCGCGCTCGCCGATCAGCTGCCCGCACCCGCCGGAGAAGCACTGGCCGTGCACGTGCGCGACGCCTTCACCACCGCGATCCACACCACCGCGGCCGTTGCCGCAGCCGCTCTGGCGATCGCCGCGATCGTTTCCCGATCCGGGGAAGCCCGGGACGTCGCGCGGACCGTGGCCAAGGACAGGAATGCCGACTGATAGGCGTCCGCGTGCATCAGGCAAATCATGTTGGCTCTGATGTTTGTGCGGCATTCATCTGGGAATTCACCGATCGACAACGATCTAGAGGTGCCATCACTACCGTGATCGGCACATTGGCAGCAACTTTGCCGATGCAGGAACCCCAGGCTTCGCCGATCTCGAAGACATCGTCCGACGGAACGAGTTCAGGGGACCTCGATGCGGAGAGAAACGCGCACTCCCCGCCGCGACTGGCGGCGAACTGTCACCGCGCAGGGCTTGGACTTCGACACCCCCGCTGCGCAGAGCGCGCCGGCCAGGGCGTACTGGGACGAATCGACCCGGTATGTGTTCACCACGGACGAGATACGCGCCCTCGAATCCGCTGTGCGACTGCTGCATTCGATGTTCCTCGAAGCGGTCGACGGTGTTGTGCGCGATCAGCGCTATGCCGAGCTGGGAATACCGAAATGGCTGTGGCCGCACATCACCCGATCGTGGCTGCGCCGAGATCCGCATCTCCTGGGTCGCTTCGATTTGGCATATGACGGCCACGGCCACGTCAAGCTACTCGAATACAATGCGGACACCCCGACGACGCTGCTGGAAGCGTCTGTGCTGCAACGCCATTGGCTCGCCGACGTGCACCCGCGCCGCCGTCAGTGGAACTCGATTCACGAGCGGCTCCTGAAACGCTGGTGCGAAATCCGCGAACACCTGCCCCCTGGCGCTGTGCATTTCGCCTGGCCGGGCACCGAACCAACCGGCGAATTCCACGCGACCTGCCGATACCTACAGGACACCGCGGTAGCGGCAGGTCTCGACACCACCGACCTGACTTATGAAGACCTGACCTGGAATCGTTCGATCCACCGATTCGTCGACCCGGAAGGATCCCCGGTCACCTCGGTCACGAAGCTCCGCTCGTGGGTCCTCATCATCGATGAGCAGGACAGCGAAACCATCGTGGAATCCCTACCGCAGACCTGCTGGATCGAACCGCTGTGGAAGATGCTCTTGTCCTATAAATCGCTGCTGGCAATCCTGTGGGAGAACCATCCGGGCCACCCCAATCTGCTGCCCGCGTTCGTCGGTGATCCCGGCCCACTCACCGAGTACGTTCGGAAACCCGTAATCGGACAATGTGGTGAGAACATCAAGATCGTGGCCGACCGAGACCGCACCAGCACCGGCGGAGAATTCGGTTCCGGCGCCTACATCTACCAAGGGTTTTCGCCACTGCCGGACTTCGACGGATTCCGACCGGTCATCGGAGCTTGGGTCGTCGGCGACCACCCAGCCGGACTCGGCATCCGCGAGTCCACCGGACCGATCACTGACGACGACGCCTCGTTCATCCCCCACCACATCCTCGACCGCTGACACTGCAACCACGGCGGCAGGACCGAAGCCAGCAACCAACGACGCGCGCGGGGAGCATCTCGTCACTGCGCATCGCGCGATCGAACCACCGCGCGCCCGCTGACGTCGGGACAGATTGTCAGACCGGTTCGAGCAGCGCCGTAAGTTTGGCGGTACGGTCGGCAGCATCGAATTCGAAGTGCAGGTAATGCCCGTTCACGGCGTACCGGTCGAAGTTCGACCCGACGCGCTCCGGTTCCCCCAGCAGGGCGGTTACTTCGGTACGTGTTGCCGTAGGCGAGAGGCCCTCCAGCAGGTCATGCGGGCGTGGATACAGCCCGTAGGCCTCGTCGTCGTGGTCCGGCTGGGTGCGCACCATCGCGGACACGAGCACCTCGTCTTCGAACAGCAGGTCCGTCCCGGACTCGTGGAATACGTAATACGTCGACCGCTCCTCACCCCAGTCGAATTCCTCGATCGTCATCTTGGGCCCGACCAGCACGATCGCGGCGAGAATGCGGTCGTCGCCTTGCCGAAGCCCGAGAACCTCTAGCATCACCGCAATCTCGCCCCGAACGACAGCCATATCCCCTACTCCGACTCGGCTCGCGCCGCCGACAAACAGTTCCGGCGGCCGATCGGACCGCCCGCCTGCTACCGAATGCCCCACGCTATCCGATAACCCTCGCTCGTCAGCATGCGCTGAGCCGCAACCATGCCGGACAGCGAGAGCGGCGTGGAACGCCAGGTGCGCGACTACTTCGCCGCGAAGCCGCGTTCGCTCGAGATCTTCACGCTGCTGCGCGGGCTGATCCGGGCCGCATACCGCTCCGGCAGCGCCTGACCTCGGTCGGATCCCCAGAACAGACATCGGCTACTCGAGATCGGTGTCATGCCCTAACCTGACTGACACTCGACGTCGTTACCAATCGGAAGGAAGTCGGATGAAGAGGTCGCGGTTGGCGATTGGCCCGGCGGCGGTTGCCGTTGCGCTGACCGCGATGACTGTCGTCGGTGTTCCGGCGAACGCGGCTGACGGTGATGGCGTTGGCGCGGAACAGATTTCCGCGGCCGAGTGCATCGATCGGTCGGTTCCGCTCGGTCCTGAAGAAGCGCGGTCGGTCAGGCCGGAGTCGGTGGGGTTTATCGAGGGTGGTGGTTTCACCGGTCTCGTGCAGTCGTTCCTCGATGATCTGTGTTCGATCCCGGATTACGGGTCGGCGCTGACGCTGGCTACCGCCGATGGGCGACAGCTGTGGCGCTACGCGGTGGACCGCGCTCGAGGCAGGAAGCCGAGTGGCTCGCTGGCCGCGAGTGACGATCGGCCGCTGTATTGGGCTCGGCTGGCCGAGGTGGCCGCGGTGCGGCAGTGGCGGCCGTCGTTCGAGTTGTCGCCTCAGCAGCGCACCGAGCTCGTCGCGGCGATCGATCGAACCGGTCGCGGTCAGGATTCCATCGCCTACTCGACGCCCCGCTCGACCACCCGACACGTCTTGATCACCGGCTTCGACCCCTACAAGCTGGATGCCGAGATCAGGAATGGAAATTCTTCCGGCGCAACGGCCTTGGCGCTGGATGGCAAGGTCCTCGAAACCGACCGGGGCCGAGTCGAATTCGCCGCCGCGATGTTCCCGGTCCGCTGGCGCGACTTCGGCGACGGTGTCGTCGAACAGACCCTGCGGCCGTTCCTGACCGACGGCGCGGATCAGGTGGATCTGTTCGCCACGCTCAGCGTCGGCAGCCCGGGCGAATTCGACCTCGAGCAGAACAACGGGGCCTGGCGCGGCGGAAAGGCCGACAACGAATCCGTCTGCTACCTGGGCAGCGTGCCCAATACCGCCGCCGCGGGTGCGCAACCGCAGTGGACTCGATCGACCTTGCCGTTACCGGAAATGGCAGCCGTTCCCGGCCCGTTCGCGGTCAAGGTGCGCACCTCGGTCGATACCGCCCTGCTGCCCTTCTTTCCGGCACTGCCGGTCATTACCGATTGCCGCGTCCCAGCCATACCCGGCGTCCCCATGCCCGACGGCCCGCCGCCGGACTCGACCGCGTGGGCCGGCGGCGGCGGAAGTTACCTCTCCAACGAAAGCGCCTATCGGGCAACGCTATTGCGCGATGTCGCGGGCGCCGGGCTGCCCGGCGGCCACATTCACACCCCGGTGCTCGAGGGTCTGCCCGAGACCGGATTGACCAGCCCGGAGTTCGAGGGCAACCGCGACGCGATCATCACCCAGCTCACCGGGCTGCTCCTGACCGCCGCGGACGCGACCCGGACCTGAACCCACCGATCAGCACTTCTTCGACATGATCAAGTGGATCTCGGCGGCCTTGTTCGCGGCCTGAATCGCTTGGAGGGCACGGGCTTGCGCGGCCGGGCTGTCCCCGTATCCGGCGCTGTTGGCGATGCTGTCGTATTTCTCCGCCAGCAGCGCGAGTTGCGGGCAACTCAACGTCGAGTAGTCGGTCGGTTTGGCATTGCTCACCCCGCTGCCCATCGCGATTCCCAGTGCGAGAACCACTGCGGAGACCACCGTGACCTTGATACCGAATTCAGACATTTCCCTTTACCTTTCGACTGTTCATCGAAGGTATCGCCGCCGGTATCCACCGATGTATCCGTCGGACGGCCGACACCGTCCCGGTTAACGCTTCGAGCCGGCATGACGATGCGGAATCCGCAGCCCATGGGCGATCGAGCCATGTGCGGTCGGCCTGCGGGCGAGCTACTGTAGGGGCGCGTGCGGCGTCACCGGCACGCTCTCATGGTAATGCATTGTGCGCCTTGATAATACGGATTCTTACTGTCGGCGTACCGGCATCGGCAGGCTGCGGTTTTCCACGCGCCGAGGGACAGAAGGGGACGACGAGATATGAGCGACCTGACCCACAAGACCGCATTGGTTACCGGGGCCAGCCGAGGTATCGGGCGAGCCATTGCCCGGCAATTGGCGGCCAAAGGCGCGTTGATCGCGGTGCATTACGCGAGCAATGACGCGGGGGCGCAAGAGACCGTCGAGCTGATCGAAAAAGATGGCGGCCGTGCCTTTTCCGTGCGCGCCGAGCTGGGGGTACCCGGCGATATGGACCGGCTGTTCGGCGGCCTGAAACAGGGACTGAAGGAACACACCGGCGAGTTGTGGCTCGACATTCTGGTGAACAACGCGGCAACGACAATTCAGACGGGCCTGATGCCCGAGGACATCACGCCGGCGGAGTTCGACCGCCTGTTCGCGATCAATGCCAAGGCGCCGTTCTTCATCGTGCAGCGCGCACTCGATCTGCTGGCCGACGGTGGCCGGATCATCAATATCTCCTCCGGCCTGACCCGCTCCGCCAACTCCGCCCAGATCCCCTACTCCATGACGAAGGGTGCGCTCGAACAGCTTTCGCTGCATTTCGCGCGTCACCTGGCGCCACGCGGGATCACCGTCAACACCGTCGTGCCGGGCATCACCGACAACGGCAGGCCCGCCTTCGCCGTCCCCGAGGTAGTGGAGCAGATGTCACAGCTCTCCGCCTTCAAACGCGTGGGTCAGGCGATGGATGTCGCCGATGTGGTGGCGTTCCTGGCCACCGACGAGGCGCGCTGGATCACCGGCTCGGTCCTCGACGCCACCGGCGGCGCCCTGCTGGGCTGAGCCCCCAGCGAAGTTCGAGCGTCTTGCGCACCGACCCTCTAGCCGGGTGGGTCAGGGTGGATCGGGGCCCGCCCGCACCGGGCCGGGCCGCTGACCGGGCGGACCGAGCAGGGAGTTTGATGTGGCGCACCACATGACCGCGGAACAGACCTCACCACTGTCCGTGGGTCCGGACGCCGATACGCCGCGCCGGTTCGCGGTGTCGGCCGTGGCGGGCTCCGATCCGGCGGGGCCGCTCGGGGATCTCGGCGCGTTCCGGCAGTGGTTCGAACAGTGCCAGGCGCGCGCGACGATCGCGGTGCGCCGGGTGTCGCTGGACGACCTGGACGGCTGGCACACCGACCCGGACACCGGCGACATCACGCACGACAGCGGCCGGTTCTTCACCGTCGGCGGCCTGGAGGTTCACCTGACCGGGGCGGCGGTGTCGAGCTGGAGCCAGCCGATCATCAACCAGCCCGAGGTGGGCGTGCTGGGCATCCTGGTCAAGGAGTTCGACGGCGTACTGCACCTGCTGATGCAGGGCAAGGTAGAACCGGGAAACGCTCTGGGACTGCAACTTTCGCCGACCGTGCAGGCGACCCGGTCGAACTACACGCGCGTGCACGGCGGGTCCGCGGTCCCCTACCTGGAGGTCTTCCGCGACACCGCGCGACACCGGGTGCTCGCGGATGTGCGGCAGTCCGAACAGGGCGCGTGGTTCCGGCAGAAGCGCAACCGCAACATGGTCGTCGAGGTGACCGAGGACGTGCCGGTGCTGCCCGGCTTCCACTGGCTGACGCTGGGCCAGGTGCATCGGCTGCTGGCCGTCGAGGACCTGATCAACATGGACGCGCGGACTGTGCTGGCGTGCTTGTCCTTCGCCGGGCCCGCGCTGGCCGAGACGGTGCCGGCGCCGCACGACGAATTCCAGGCGGCGCTGCTGGCATCCTGCGACGCCGATCGGGGCAGCCTGCACAGCATGGCCGAGGTGCTCAGCTGGATCACCGATGTGCGCACCCGCACCGAGGTCGCCACCCGGGAGCTGCCGCTGGCCGCGGTGCCGGACTGGTATCGGGTCGACGGCGCGATCTCGCATCGCAGCGGGCAGTTCTTCGACGTCATCGGGGTGCAGGTGCAGACGCGGGTGCGGGAGGTGTCCGGCTGGAGCCAGCCGATGATCGCGGCGAAAGGCACTGGGCTGGTGGCGTTTCTGGTGGCGCGCGTGCACGGCGTGCTGCACGCGCTGGTGCACGCCCGCGCGGAACCCGGCTATCTGGATGTGGTGGAGCTGGCCCCGACCGTGCAATGCACCCCGGACAACTACCGGCACCTGCCGCCCGCCGCCCGGCCGAGATTCGTGGACGAGGTGCTGGCCGCCCGGCCCGAACAGGTCCGCTACCGCACGTTGCTGTCGGAGGAGGGTGGCCGGTTCTACCAGTCGCGCAACACCTATGCGGTGATCGAGGTCGAACGCGACGGCAGGCACGAGCAGCCGAACTTCCGCTGGATGCCGGTGCATCAGCTGGTGGATCTGTTGCGGCACAGCCACTACGTCAACGTGCAGGCACGCACGCTGGTGGCCTGCCTGCACAGCCTGACCGCGCGGTCGCACTGATGCGGGTACGCGACCTCGCGGTCGCCGGGGCGCTGGCCGTCGATGCCCCGGCCTTCGCCGACGACCGGGGCAGCTTCGCCACTCCCTTGGACGCCGAGGCGCTGGCCGCCGAGCTGGGCCGCCCGCTGTTCCCGGTGGCGCAGGGCGCGATGAGCCGTTCCCGGCAGGGCGTGTTCCGCGGCGTGCACTACACGCTGCCGCCACCGGGCCGGGCGAAATTCGTGTGGTGCGCGCACGGCCGGTGTCTCGACATCGTGCTCGATGTCCGGGTCGGCTCCCCCACCTTCGGCGTACACGAGGTGCTGGAGCTGGACGGGAGCGCCGAGCGCGGGCTGTATCTGCCGATCGGGGTCGCTCACGCGTTTCTCGCGCTGGAAGACGACACCGTGATGACGTATCTGCTCTCCGGTGGCTACATCCCGGAGAACGAGTACGCGCTCGACCCACGCGACCCGGCACTCGGGTTGGATCTGCGCGGCGCGTTGATCCTGTCCGAACGTGACACGGCCGCACCGACTTTGGCCGAGGCGGCGGAACGCGACCTGCTCCCGCGTTATGCGGACTGCCTCGCGCTGGAACCCTGACCCGGCAACCGAGCGCAGACGGGGCGAGGCCGGAAATGACTCCGCCCCGTCCGCGGTTCAGTGCTCTTTCACCCCGATGAACAAACCGCGGCCGAACGCCGCCGGTTGGACGAACTCAGCCGGGCATCTCGCCGCCGCGAACGCCGCGAGGTACTGCTCGCGAGTGAACAGCGCCAGTCGATGCCGGTCGGTGAGGTGGCGGATTCCGTGCTCGGGCGTCGCGACCAGGTACTGCACGCTCATCACGACCGCGCCCCCGTCCCGCACGGAGTGGGAGAAGCGGGTCACCGCGCCTTCGTCGTCTCGAACCAGATCCGTGGCGAGGTAGTCGTCGGCGAAAGAGTCTGGGAATACCCAAGGTTCGATCACCAGCACTCCGCCCGGGGTGAGATGACGGCCGAGCGCGGCCAGCGCGCGCACCAGATCGGGATAGTCGTCGACATAGCCGATGCTGCTGAACATCAACGTGATGACATCGAACGTGCGCCCGAGATCGAAGTCGCGCATGTCGCCCTGGTGCATGGTGATCTCGGGGATGCGCCGCTTGGCCACCGCGATCATCTCCGGTGATTGCTCCAGGCCGGCCGCGTCCGGGAAGTCCGTGCGCAGGTGCCGCAGGTGGCTGCCGGTTCCCGAGGCGACGTCCAGCACGGACGCGGCCTCGGGGTGGCGGGCCCGGACGAGCTCGGCGACCAGCCGGGCCTCCCCCGCGTAGTCCTTGCCGCGGTGGGCGTGGATGCGGTCGTAGATGTCGGCGAACTCGCCCTCGTACATCTCAGCGTTCCTCTCGATAGGCGTCGACCAGCGCTTCCAGCCTGGGCACCAGCGCGGCAGGTGTCGGCAGGGTATGGATCTCGTCGCGCAACCGGCGCGCGCCCGCGGCGAAGGACGGATCCTCCAGCAATGCGCGCAGTCCGTCGCCCAGCAGTTGCCCGGTGAGTTTCTCCACCGGAACACACAATCCGGCGCCCGCCGCCTCGATGCCGTTGCCGCGCAACACATCCCAGCCCTCCGCGACCATCAGCTGCGGCACCCCGTGCACCTCGGCCGTGGAACGGGTCCCGCTGCCGCCGTGGTGGACGACCGCCGAACAGGTAGGCAGCAGGTCGTTGAGCGGGACGAAGCCGACCGCGCGCACGTTGTCCGGCACCGGGACGGCCAGCCGATCCGGGTCCAGGGTGGCGATCACCTCGCAGTCCAATCCGGCCACCGCGTCGAACAACTCGACCGGGCTCAGCTCGCCGAGCACCGCGTCGAGGTGGCCGATCTGCCCGTGCACGTTGTCGGTCACGCCCAGCGTCAGGCAGACGCGCGGACGTTCGGGCGGCGTGCGCAGCCAGTCCGGCACGACCGTCGGCCCGTTGTACGGGACGTAGCGCAGGGATTCGTAGTGCAGCCCGGTATCGAGCCGCATGCCGGGCGGGGTGACATCGATGGTGAACTGACCGGTGATCACCCGCTCGTCGAACGACGATCCGTGCCGGGCCAGGGTGGCCGAGAGCCACTCGGCGGTCGGGTCCGCGCGGTGACAGGCCGGCAGCTCGGCCGACATGCGCAGCAGGGTCTGCCTGGCGCGCAGCGCGCCGTCCGGACCCCAGGTGAAGCGGGCGTACGCGGCGCCGGCCACGCGGGCGGCGATGCTCCCGGCGAAGGTGAAGGTCTCCGAGATGATCAGGTCGGGTCGCCAGTCCCGGACGAACGCGACCATGTCGTCCACCATCCGGTCGTCGTTCATGGTGGCGAACATCGCCGAACCGGCCATGTGCTCGAGCGCGAGCAAGCCGGTGTGCGTCCAGGTTTCGGTGCCCGCGTAGTCGAAGTCGCGAACGTGGTTGAGGCAGCCCGGGAAGATCTCGTTGAGCAGGTCCGGCGCGTGCTCGTCGCTGAACCACTCGACCGGACCCGCCGTGACGGCGGTGAGCCCCGCGCCGGTGATGGTCGGCGCCATCGACGCCTGGCTGACGACCCGGACCTCGTGCCCGGCCGCGCGCAGCGCCCAGGCCAGCGGAACCATGGAGTAGAAGTGCGTGGGCGCGGCGAAACAGGTCAGCACGACCTTCATGCGAAATACCAACTCTCTGTGGGGCGTTCGGATTGCCGGGTCACGAACCCACCAGCTCGGTGCGCAAGGACGCGACCGGCAGCTGGGCGGGGCCACGGGTGGCCGGTGCGAGCGGGCGCTCCAGCTCGGCGCCCGAGGACACCAGCCGCGGATGGCGGTGGGCGATCGCGGTGAGCACCGCATCGGCCGTGGCGTACACCAGTGGCAGGTCCAGCAGCTGCGGCGGCGCGGCGGGGCTGGTGAGCACGGCCACCTGACTGTCGCGGGACACCACCTCCCCGGCCACGGTCACATCCGCGTTCGTGGTCGTAAGATGCAGCCGCACAGGCGAATACACCGCGCGGGTGCGCTCGACCGCGCCCTCGACGTCCGGCCATCGACCGTCGGCGAGCAATGTGGCGGCCGTGCGCGTGACCAGGTCGGCGGCGAGTCGCGGGGCGACCACGGCGAGGAAGAACGCAGGAGTGCGGGCGCACAGGGCGGCGCGCAGGTCGTCGACGGCGGCGAGCATGCGCTCGGTGACGGCCGTCTCCTGCGGGCACAGCAGGTTGTCCAGCACCGGGGTCGCGTCGAGCAGGCTGCCCGGGTTCGCGCCGAGCAGGTCGGCAAAGATTTTGGCGCACAACAACTCTGCGACGGGAACCAGATCGGTCAGCTCGTCGGGGACATCGGTCACCGCGGGTGGCGCCGCGGCGGCCAGCGCGGCCACGTCCGCCGGGTCGGCGGGTTCGATGTCCTCGGCGGCGACCGCCATCACCCGGGTCCCGGTCGGGCGCCAGTCGGCGAGTCCATGACCCGCCGTGAGCAATTCGCCCGCGTGTGTACCGTCGACCAGCACCGTTCCGGTCGCGCTGCGCGAGATCGGCTCCGCGCTCACCGGTCGCGCATCCCCGGGGTAACCGCGCAGCAGCGTCGCCAGCGGGTCCCCTTCCGCGGCCCGTACCCACTGCAACCCGCGCACGAGCTGCAATCGCCGCCGTAGCCCACTGTCCACTCCGACCTCACTTCCCGAGCGTCCGCTTTCGGTCTGCTCGGACGCTAACGCGGCGGCCTCCAAATCCAGTGGAAAGCACATAGAGGGACGCTCGGAGATATAGCGAATGCGGTAGTCGCAAGGACGAACATGCCGCGCCCGACTGCGGTGCAGGGTAGTTCAGACTTCGACCGCCGGAGACTCCGCCGTCTACATAGAAACCGGCGCAAACATAATCTCGTCGAAACACCATTCTACCTGGCCATAAAATGGCATACAATCGATGTAATCGCATCCTTTGCCCCATTTCCAGATACATTTTTCCAGAATTGTCAATTCGATTTTCTATGTGCGACTCCGGAAAAAACCTCGTACCCTCTGCAAGGTCGCTCTCCGCGCAGAAGGAATGGGGAAATAATGTCGTTAGACGCTACTCCGGTGACTCTGGGGAAGGAGCCCGGCACCGCACAACCGGCCGGGCGCACGGGCACCGCGCTGGCGATCATCGTCGTGGTGCAGCTCATGCTCACCATCGACCTGATGATCGTGACGGTGGCGCTGCCCTCGATCGGGCGGGACCTGGGGTACAGCGAAAACGGGCTGGCCTGGGTGGTCAATGCCTACGGCCTGGCGCTGGGCGGCCTGATGCTGCTGGGCGGCCGGCTCGGTGACACCTTCGGCCGGCGCCGAATCTTCCTGGGCGGCATCGTGTTGTTCACCGTCGCCTCGCTGGTCGGCGGGTTCGCGATGACCGGCTGGTGGTTCCTGGCCTGCCGCGGTTTGCAGGGCGTCGGTGCGGCCTTGGTCATGCCGAACTGCCTGGCGCTGATCCTGAGCCTGTTCCCCGCGGGGCCCGAGCGCACCAAGGCGATCGCCACCTCGGCGGCGGCGTCCAGCTCCGGCGCGGTGGTGGGCCTGCTCCTCGGCGGGGTGCTGTCCACCGGATTGTCTTGGCGCTGGGTCATGTTCGTCAACGTGCCGGTCGGCATCGCGGTGTTCGTGCTCGCGCCGCTCTACATCCGGGAGCAGGCCCGCATCCGCGGCAAGTTCGACATCGCGGGCGCGCTCACCTCGGCGCTCGGGGTGGCGCTGCTGGTCTACGGGCTCTCCCATGCGGGCGAGTCGGGCTGGTCGACCGTGTCGGTGTGGCTGCCGATCCTGGTGGGCGCGGCCCTGTTCGTCGCCTTCACGATGGTGGAACGGCAAGCGGCGCAACCGATCATGCCGCTGTCGTTGTTCCGCGACCGCAACCGGGTCACCGCCTATATCTCGGCCGTGCTGGTGACCGGCACGATGATCGGTCAGGCGTTCTTCCTGACCATGTATCTGCAAGGGCCGCTGGGCTTCAGCGCGCTGCTGACCGGGTTCGCGTTCCTGACCACGGGTTTCGCGCTGGTGATCAGTTCGACCCTGGTGATCGGGCTGATGCAGAAGATCGGCGAGCGGTGGATGACCTTCCTCGGCGCGCTGCTGCTCGTCGCGGGGAACCTGTGGCTGACCACGCTGTCGCTCGACAGTGGGTACTGGGGAACGATTTTCGGCCCGTTGGCGCTGACCGGCGTCGGCATGGCGGCCACCCTCATCCCGGCCACCGAGATGGCGGGTGCGGGCGTCGAGTCGGACAACTACGGGTCCGCGTCGAGCACCTACAACACCATGCTGCAACTGGGCGGACCGCTGGTGCTGGCCATTCTCGTGACCGTACTCACCAGCGCCGCCAAGGGGATCACGGTGCCCGCCGATGTGCCTGCGGACCAGGCCGATCACTATGTGCTCACCGCGAGCATGGCCCCCGGGTTCATGACGGCGACGATCCTCGCCATCGGGGTGGCGGTGACGAGTTTGTTCATCCGGCGCAGTACCCCTGCCGCCGTTCCGGTTCCGGCCTGATGCAGTCCCGGCACCACGCCCGCGGTGGGCGTGGTGCCGGGGTAGCCCGGTCAGAAGCGGGCGAGAATCTCGCGCAGCGCGGCAATCACCTTGTCCTGCACGTCCAATGGCAGCGACGGGTACATCGGCAGCGAGAAGATCTCGTCCGCCAGCGCCTCGGTGACCGGCAGCGACCCCTTGGCGTAGCCGAGCTTCGCGAAGCCGGACATCGTGTGCACCGGCCAGCGGTAACTGACGTTCAGCTGAATGTCGTAGTCCCGCAAGGCTTCCAGGATCTCGTCCCGCCGCGGGTGGCGAACCACGTACAGGTAGTACACGTGGTCGTTGCCGTCGGCCAGCACGGGGAGACCGAGTTCGGTGTCGCCCAGGCCCTCGGCGTAACGGGCGGCGACGGCACGGCGGTCCGCGATGTACTGGTCGAGCCGGCCGAGCTTGCGGCGCAGGATCTCCGCGTGCACCTCGTCGAGCCGGCTGTTGTGGCCCGGGGTCTCGACCACGTAGTACCGCTCGGCCATGCCGTAGTACCGCAGCCGGCGCAGCCGCTGATCGATCTGCTCGGTGGCGGTGACGACGGCGCCGCCGTCGCCGTACGCGCCGAGCACCTTGGTGGGATAGAAGGAGAACGCGCTCGCGTCGCTCATGGTGCCCGCGATCCGCCCGCGCTGCCGGGCGCCGTGCGACTGCGCACAGTCCTCCAGGATCCGCAGGCCGTGCTCGGCCGCCAGCCGTCGCAGCGGTTCCATTTCGACGCACTGCCCGTACAGGTGCACCGGCACAATGCATTTGGTGCGATCGGTGATCGCCGCCGCCACCTGCGTGGTGTCCATGAGGTAGTCCTCGGCGCGGATGTCCACGAACACCGGGGTCGCGGCGAGGGCGTCGATGGCCACGACGGTCGGCGCGGCGGTGTTGGACACCGTGATCACCTCGTCGCCGGGGCCGACGCCGAGGGCCTGCAGGCCCAGTTTGATCGCGTTGGTGCCGTTGTCCACGCCCACCGCGTGTCGAAGTCCGTGGTACGCGGCGAATTCGTGCTCGAACGAGCGGGTGCTCTCGCCGAACACGAGCTGGCCGGACCGGAAGACCTTGTCCACGGCGGCGAGAATGTCGTCGCGCTCGCGGTCGTATTCCGAGAGATAGTCCCACACCAAGGTAGCCAAGGATCTGTCCTCTGCAGTCGGGTCGATTCGCTCTCCGGTCTACCAACGCCGACTCGAACCTGACTGGAGCTTTCACTGGAGCGCGATCGCGGTACCGGATCCTTGACATCGCCTCTAGCCTGAAACCATCGGGAGGAGAAAGCTGTTGGCGCACAACGAGATCAAGACAGTTGCAGTACTGGGCGGCACAGGCTGGGTGGGCAGGCATCTGTGCACGGCACTGGCCGAGCGGGGCACGCGCGTGGTCGCGGTGGCGCGCAGCCGCACGGCGGGATTGCGGTGCGATCGGTTCGCCGCGCTCGATTTGGCCACCGCACCAGCGGCAACCACGGCGGAGCTGTTGCGGGCGGAGTCGGCCGACCTCGTGATCAACGCGACCGACGCCGCCAACGCGACCGACGGGTGGGATCGCACCGAGGCAGAACTGGTGCAGGCCAACGTTTCCCTGGTCGAACAAGTCCTGCACGCGGTGCGGGCGCAGCGTCGGCCGGTACGGGTGGTGCACATCGGCACGATGCACGAGTACTCGCCCGTGGCCTTCGGCACGCCGGTCGATGAATCGACGCCGTGTGCACCCGAATCCGTCTATGCCCGAACGAAACTCGCCGGATCGCAGGCGGTGCTGGACGCGGCGCGAACCGGCGCGGTGGACGGCATCGTGCTGCGGGCGGTGAACGTGTGCGGGCCGCACCCGTCGCCGGCCAGCCTGCCGGGGAAGCTGGTGGCGCTGCTCGCCGCGGGCACGGTGCGGCTGCCGATCGCCGAGGCGCACCGGGATTGGCTGGATGTGCGCGATCTGGCGGGCGCGGCGATAGCCGCCGCGCAACGGCCGGGCGTGACCGGAGTGGTCAACATCGGTAGCGGCCAAGCGGTGCCGATGCGCGAGTTCGTCGAAACCTTCGTCCAGGAAGCAGGTTTCCCGCTGTCCGTGGTGGAAGACACCTCGACCGCGGTACAGAGCTACGGCGGGTCGTGGTTACAGGCCGACATCCGCAAAGCCGCCGACGTGCTCGATTGGAAACCCCGCTGGTCCCTGCGGGATTCGTTGCGGGACATGTGGGCGGCCCGGTAGCGGGCCGCCCAGCCGGAAAGCCCGTCAGCCGACCACGTGGACGTTCGGCGTGTAGAGGATCCACTTGCCGCCGGCCGCGCTGAACGCGGTCTCCTTGGCCATGATCTCCTGCGCGTGATTCCACGCGAACAGCAGCGCGTAGTCCGGGTAGGACTCCGCGAACGCCTCGGCGGGCCGCACCGGCAGGTGCGCGCCGGGAGTCACCTTGTGCTGCTTGGCCGGGGTGGTGTCGCAGACGTAGCTCACCAGGTCCGGGGTGATGCCGCAGTAGTTGGTGACGGTGGCGCTCTTCGCCGTGGCGCCGTACCCGACGACGCTGGCGCCCGCGGCCTTCAACTCGTGCAGCAACGCGATCAGGTCGGTGCGGATCACCCCGACCGCGGTGGCGAAAGCGGCGAGCGTGGCCGGGTCGTGCAGACGCCGCGCCGACTCCTCGGCCAGCAGATCGGCCACGGCCGGGGTCGGCACGCGGGCGCCGGCGCGGGCCAGGGTGTAGCGAACCTCGCCGCCGTGCACCGCCAGCCGCTCGACATCCACCAGTTCGAAGCCGAACCGCTGGGCCATCGCGTGCACGGAGGTAGCGCTGAAGAAGTAGAAGTGCTCGTCGTAGATCTGGTCGAACGAGGTGCGTTCGACGATCTCGCCCAGGTATGGGTCCTCGAACACGAACACCCCGCCCGGGGTGAGCAGCGCGTCGAGTCCCGCGAAGATCGAGTCGACGTACGGGATGTGGCAGAACGTGTTGGCCGCGAAAACGACGTCGGCCGGGCCGTATTCGGCGCGCACCGCGGTCGCGGTGGCGGCCTCGAAGAACTCGGTGAGCACCGTGACGCCCTGGGTGCGGGCGTGGTCGGCGACGCCCGCCGAGGGCTCGACCCCGAGGTGCCGGACTCCGGCCTTCGCGATGGTGCGGAGCATGATGCCGTCGTTGCTGCCGAGTTCGACAATGAACGGATCGGTTCCGGTCAGTTCTTTTTCCAGGAATGTGTTCGCGGTGTTCTCGAAATGCTCACGCATTACCGATGAACCCGACGAGAAATACGGATAATCGGTGTGGAACATTTTCGCCCGAGGCACTTCCTCCAGCAATTGCACCATCGTGCACGACGCACATCGACCGACCGCGAGACGGTAGAAGAACTCCTCATCCCCCTGCTCCGGGGCCCGGAAGGCATCCGACAACGGCTGCCGCCCGAAGTCGATGAACTCGATAACCACATCGCCACAGACTCGACATTCGACCATGTCCCGAACTGTATCCACGCCCGCGCGAAGAACGCTCGAATCCTGCTCGAACCCGGCTGCGCGAAACAATTCCGGGCACTAACATCGGCACCGACGAATTAATTTCCGGCCCGCCTGCGCGGTCGTTCGAATCGGGGAGAATGCATGCCACCCAGCGGTTCTGCCGAAGTCCTTGTCGTCGGCCTCACGACGAACTATCTGGTCGATCCGTGCGGGATCGATGACCGCACACCCGCGCTCGGCTGGCGACTGGTCTCGGCCGAACGTTCTGTCTTGCAGGCGGCGTATCAGATCCGCGCCGCCTCGACGCCG
The DNA here is from genome assembly GCF_008704205.1 of Nocardia colli. Taxonomy (GTDB): domain Bacteria; phylum Actinomycetota; class Actinomycetes; order Mycobacteriales; family Mycobacteriaceae; genus Nocardia; species Nocardia colli. Next base: position 304,409 of record NZ_VXLC01000006.1, read on the forward strand.
CAGAACCTCGAGCTGGGCCGGCCGGACCTGTGGGATTCCGGCCGGACGGCATCGGATCAACAGGTCGGCGTCGGCTATGGCGGCCGGGCGCTGTCCGCGCGCGATCAGGTGTTCTGGCAGGTCCGGGTCTGGACCGACCGCGATCGTGAGTCGGCCTGGAGTCCAATCGCCCGCTGGGAGATCGGCCTGCTCAAGCCGGCCGATTGGACGGCGGAATGGATCACCGACTCGGTGCCGACCCGGCCGGACGGGCCGTTGCCGATCTTCGCCAAGCGTTTCGCCGCCGCGGCGCAGCGGCCGATCGAACAAGCGCGCCTTTACGTTTCGGGACTCGGCCTGTACGAGGCGCGGCTCAACGGACGCAAGGTCGGCGCGGATGTCCTGCTGCCGAGCGTCACCGATTACCGAAAGCGGGCGCTGTACAAGACCTATGACGTCACCGAACACCTGCTGACCGGCGACAACGTAGTCGGGCTGTTGATCGGCAACGGCTTCTTCAATGTGCCCGAGCGCGAAGGCCGCTACTGGGAATCGGTGACCTGGAAGAGCGGTCTCGGCGGCAGCGGGGACACGGTCCGGCTCTCCGGTGAGCCGAAAGTGATCGCGCAGTTGGAGATTCGCTACGACGACGGGACAGTCCAGCAGATATCCACCGACGCCACCTGGCAGGTCGACGACGGCCCCCTCGATTTCTCGGGCTACTACGGCGGCGAGGACTACGACGCCCGGCGCCGGCAAGCCGGCTGGGATCGACCCGAGGGCGACCATTCCGCATGGCGATCCGCCGCAGTCGCCGCCGACATACCCGCAACGCTCAGTGCGCAATTCGAACCCGCGGTCATCGAAGCGGAACGGCTGGCCGCGGTCGAGCTCACCGAACCCGAGCCAGGCGTCTACGTTTTCGATTTCGGCACCTCCTTCGTCGGCTGGCCACAGCTCGACGTGGAAGCGCCCGCCGGAACACGGATCGCGCTCTTCCCGGGCTGGTACCTCGACAACGGCCGGGTCAGCCAGAGCGGCATGGTCGGATGGGTGCCGAATGTCGTTGTCGCCGACCATTACACGGCGGCAGGCGACGGAGTCGAGACGTGGCATCCGCGCTTCACCTACCACGGATTCCGCTACCTCGAAGTGCGCGGACTGCCGGCCCCGCCGCTCTTGTCGAGCGTGACCGGGATCGCGGTGCGCGCCGGCGCCGAGACCACCGCCGAATTCGACTGCTCCGAAACACTTCTCAACGACATCGACCGCATCGCCGAGCGCAGCATGCGCAGCGCGATGATCGCGCCGACCATGCCCACCGACCCCAACCGGGAGAAGGCCGGCTGGCAGGCCGACCGCGGGGTCGCGCTCAGCGGGGTCCACCGCTACGACTTCGCCGCCTACAACCAGGCGATGCTGCGCGACGTCTTCGACGCGCAACGCCCGGACGGCGCGCTGCCCGGCATCGTCCCCGATCCCACCGATTTCTGGTACATCGGCGACATCAACTGGACCGGCGCGCCGATCGTGCAGGCCTTCGAGAACTACCGCCGCTACGGTGACACCGCGTCGCTGCGCCGCCACTACCCGGCGATGCGGCGCTACTTCCAGCTGCTGCGATCACGCGAACAAGACGGGATGTATCCGGCGGGCGAGTTCGCGGAGGGCTACTTCGGCGACTGGATGTACCCCGGCCAGCACTGGCAACGTCCGTTCGACCCGGACAACGCCCACTTCACCCCGCCGGAATCGACTGTTGCCTGGGGATATTGGCGGATCGCCACCGCCATGGCCGGCATCGCGCAGGCCTTGGGGCACGCCGACGAGTCGCTCGAATACCGGCGCAAAGCCGAGGCGATCGCCACGCGATACCACGAGAAATTCTTCGACCCCGCCACCGCGACGTACACGCCGGGGACGCAGACGTCGACCGCGATCGCCCTCTATATCGGCGCTCCCCCAACGCATCTGCGGGAGTCGGTGCTCGCGGCGCTGGTCGCGCAGATCCGGGAATCCGGAAACCACGTGAACGCCGGGATGATCGGGCTGGTCGCGATCGTCCGCGTGCTCACCAAGGCAGGCCTGCACGACGTGCTCTACGACGTCGCGGTCGAAACCAGTTATCCCAGTTACGGATACTGGCTCGCGCACGGCGCCACCGCGCTGCCGGAGAGCTGGGATTGGAACGGCCGCGAGGGCGTCGCGGATCTGAATATCCTCGGCGGACTGACCTCGTGGTTCACCGGCGGTCTCGGCGGCATCCGACCCGACCGCGACGCGGTCGCGTTCGACAAGATCCACATCGCCCCCGCCGTCGTGGGCTCGCTCACGAGCGTGCGCGCGACCCTGCGGACCGTGCGCGGGGAGATCATCAGCCGCTGGCAGCGCGACGGCACCGCGGTGACGCTGGAAGTCGTTGTGCCGGTGAACAGTACCGCCACCGTGGTGGTGCCGCTGCTGCGAGAGAACGCGGAAATCAAAGCGGCCGAGGAGGCGCTATTGATCGATCGGAACGACGAGTTCGCGACGTACCAGACCGGATCGGGGACGTGGACGTTCACCCAGCACTGAACGCTACGACCCCGCGTTCAACCGATCGGCCTCCGCGACGGCGCTGGCCAGGCTGCGCTCGACGAACCGGTGCAGCACCTGCAACTCCGCGTCGGTGAAGTCGGCGAGGTCGAGATGGGTCCGGGCGGTCAGCCCCGCGTAGTAGGAGCTGACTCGCTCGAGCCCTTCCGGGGTCGGCACGACCACGACCTTGCGCCGGTCCTTCGGGTCGTGCGCGCGGGTGACGCAGCCGGCCGCCTCCAGCCGGTCGACCATCCGGGTGGCCGAACCCGCGGTGAGGCCGACGCGGGCGGCGAGCGCGCCCGGCGTGGTCGGCCCGCCCTGCTGGAGTGCGTGCAGGCAGTGGAAGTCGGTCATGATCACGCCCATCTGGGTCGCGACCAGGCTGTTGATCCGGATCAACTGCTGAATCCAGTCCGGCAGTAGCTCGATCAACGCGTTGACCTGAGGTTTCTCCTGCTGACCCATAGTCATGTGACACGGCCCGATCCGTTGAAGTATCCTTGCGTCGCACAACTTTCACGCTGCACAATAATTCCAGCACACAATATCACCGCTACACAATAATGCGGCGAGCACCCGTTGCAAGGAGTTGGTCCGACTGTCTGGACGAACGCAAGTTCCCCGCCTGCAGGCCACATTCGTCCCCGCCGAGAACGCCTTCGCCTGGTGGGGGCCCGCCGAACTGGACGAAGCCGTGCGCGAACACGGCCTGCCGACCGGACGGGTCTCAACCTGTTCGCTGGCCGCGCCCGAGGGCGGCACGGTCGTCGCCGCCGACCGGGACGTGCGGCTCATCGATCTGAACGAGGCCGTGCCCGCGCTGATCGCGCTGGACCGGCGGGCGAAGGTGGGCAAGTCGGTCAAGAGCTGGCAGGCGGCCGCCCGGCTGCTGGACGGCGACGGCGAGGACAAGGACGCCGACTTCGACGACCTGGCCGCCCGGATGCCGATCGCGGCGCACGCCGTGACCAATCCGGAGGGCGCGGCGGTGGCCGCGCCAGCCGCGCTGCTGACCCAATTCCGCAGGGCGGCAAGCACTACCGCGACCCTCGCGGACACCGCGGTGGACGCGCAACTGCGCCCCTACCAGGTGCACGGCGTGGCCTGGCTCAACTCCCGTCCCGAACTCGGCACCGGCGGCGTGCTCGCCGACGAGATGGGCCTCGGCAAAACGTTGCAGGCCATCTGCCTGCTGGCCATCCGCCGCGCCGAACGCCCGCACCTGGTGGTCTGCCCGACCTCGCTCATCGGCAACTGGCGGCGCGAACTCGCCCGCTTCTCCCCTGCCACCCCGGTGCTGCGCTACCACGGCAGCAATCGTGACCTGCCCGAACAGTGGGAACCGGGCACCGTGGTGATCACCAGCTACCCGGTGCTGCGCAGCGACAAGCGTCTGCTGGACAACGCCTGGGACATCGTCGTGCTGGACGAGGCCCAGCAGATCAAGAACCCGGACGCGCAGGCCAGCCGGGCGGCCGCGCGGCTCACCGCGACCGTGCGGATCGCCATGACCGGCACCCCCGTGGAAAACCGGCTCGACGAACTGTGGTCGATCTTCAACGTGACCAACCCGGGCCTGCTCGGCACCCGCGGCCGGTTCCGGCAGCGGTTCGTCGCGCCGATCGAACAGCGCCGCTCCACCTCAGCCGCCGCCGCACTCAACACCCTGGTGCGCCCGCACATGCTGCGCCGCACAAAAGCATTGGTCGCCGCGGAACTGCCACCCAAGCAGTACACCTCGATGATCTGCACGCTCACCGACGAGCAGGTGCGGTTGTATCGCGAGGCCACGGACCGGGCGTTCGACCAGGGCCTGGGCAGCGGCATCGGCCGCAGCGGCCGGGTGCTGGCGCTGCTGACCGCGCTCAAGCAGATCTGCAATCACCCGGCGCACTACCTCGAGGACGGTCCCGCGGGTCCGGGCCGGTCGGGCAAGTTCGACCGGGCCACCGAGATGTTGTCCGAGATCGTCGACGACGGCGACCGCGCCCTGGTGTTCACCCAGTACCGCATCATGGGCGAGCTGCTCTCGACGTCGCTGGGCAAGACGCTGGGCACCGGCCCGGTGCCGTTTCTGCACGGCGGGCTCTCCGGCGACAAGCGCGACGAAATGGTCCGGGCCTTCCAGGAGGACGACGACTCGCCGCCGGTGCTGCTGCTGAGTCTGCGCGCGGCCGGCTTCGGGCTCAACCTGACCAGGGCCGCGCATGTGATGCACTACGACCGCTGGTGGAACCCGGCCGTCGAGGAGCAGGCCACCGACCGCGCCCACCGCATCGGCCAGCAGCGCACGCTCAACGTGTACACGCTGGTCTCCGGCGGCACGATCGAGGACCACATCGCGCAGATGCACGACGCCAAGCGCGGCATGGCCGACGTCGTCGTCGGCGGCGACACCGAGGCCGCGCTGGCCAAACTGTCCGACGACGAGCTGCACGCCGTCCTCGATCTCGACCTGGGAGCGATCTCGTGATGCCCGCCGAATTCGGCGCCACCCCCTGGGGGCGCGCCTGGACCCGCATCGTCGAGTCCACCACCGCCGCCGTCCCGAATCCGTTGCTGCCCAAGGCACGCAGCGTCGCACGCAACCACGGCGCCACCCTCACCACCGAGGTCGGCGTGGTCACCGCGAAGGTGATCGTGTCCGGCACCGAGGCCACCGTCCGGATCGAGTTACCGCGCTGGCCCGAGGAGACCAAGCGCGACGCCGAGCGGCTGATCGCCAAGTCGCTGGCGGCCAACCCCGGCCTGGCCACCGGCGATCTGCCGGACAGCTTGGAGGCCGAATTCGCCGCCGCGGGAATCACTTTCGCGGTTCCGCTGGCCGAACAGGTGGCGACCTGCGACTGCCGGACCCGCAAGCGGCCGTGCGTGCACATCCTGGCCGGGCTGTACGCGTTGTCGATGCGGGTGGACGAACGACCGCGGCTGGCCGTCGAATTGCGGATGGACAGCACGGCGGTGACCGAAGAGCCCGACCCGGACTGGATCCCGCTGACCGGGCTGGACGCGGCGAGCTTCTACGGCTGATCGAAAAGGCCCGGCCGCCCCGATGCGGGGCGGCCGGGCCGGGTCTCACGCCTTGATGCCGAGCGCGTGGGTGAAGAAGCCGGTCGGATCGTAGACGGCCTTGACCCGTTGCAGGCGTGGGTAGTTATCCTTGTAATACAGGTCGTGCCAAGCAGATTCGGACATGTTCCAGTGCGGATCGGCCAGGTCGGTGTCCGGGTAGTTGATGTAGGACCCGTCCGACTGGCCGTTCAGATCCGGGACACCGCCGCTGTCCGCGTACAGGTCTCGGTAGAACGACCGGATCCAGGCGATGTGCCGTTCTTCCCCCGCCGGGTCGGTCCAGTTGTTCAGGTAGAACGCCTTCAGGACCGAATCACGTTGTGCGGTAGCGGTGGCATCGGGCGCGACCGCGGAAGCCTGTCCGCCGTATGCGGCGAGAATGACGCCCGCAGTCGGATTGTCGTACGCGTCGTCGGTCAGATAGCGGTAGATGACGTCGATCTGCTCGTCGGTATACCGCCGCCGCAGGTAGGCCGCCTTGCACTTGGCCCGCTGGCCATAGACGTCGCCGCGCATCCGCGGCCACAGCATCGATCGCAGCCACGGTCGGCGCTGCACGTCATGGTGGTACGGCACGCCGACGCCTTCGTTGAGCGCGTCGAGGTAGTCCGACAGCATCCGCTCGGCGCCGTCGACGGTCGCGTCCACCTGGGTGAGCAGGGCGATGGTGTTCGTCTGCGCGCGCAGCACGGTGAGGATGGAGAACAGCGCGTTCTCCTTCATGCCCGGCGCACTGTGCCGCTCGTGCCAACTGCCGTGATTGGCCAGCAGCCTGCGGAACGATTCCGGCGTCAGGTCCGGCCAGGACCAGGTGGTCAGGCCGTCGAGCACCTCGGCGGGCGGTTGCGGGAGCAGGCCCGCCGGGTCGTCGCCCGTGGCGTCCGGCGCACGCATCCAGTACTTGGTCACCACACCGAAATTTCCACCGCCGCAACCGGTGTGGGCCCACCACAGCTCGTGGTGCGGGTCGTCCGGGTCGCGGGTGGCGACGACGATCCGCGCCGTTCCGGACGCGTCGACGGTGACGACCTCGACCGCGTACAGATGATCGACAACGCAACCGTGCATGCGGGTCAGCGGACCGTAACCACCGCCGAGGATGTGCCCGCCCGCGCCGACCGTGTACTCCAGGCCGGCCGGGATCGCGACGCCCCACCCCTTGAGCAGACTGCGGTAGACCTCGCCGAGCAGCGCGCCCGGCTCGATCACAAAAGCCCGCATCCCGGGGTCGTAGTCGATTTGATTCAATCGCGAAAGATCCAGCAGCACTTCGGTTTCCGCCGAGTCGACGAAGTCCTCCAGGCAGTGCCCGCCGCTGCGGATCGCCACGCGCGCGCCGGTGTCGGCCGCGGCCTGCACCGCCGCCAGCACGTCCTCCGGTGTCGCCGGCACGTGCACGATGCGCGGCGTGCAACGGAAACGGCCGTTCGCGGCCGTCGTCACCTCGGCATAGCGCGGATCCGCGGGCGTGATAACGGTGCGATCGAGCATCCTTGTCATCGGCGCACCAGATCCATCGGCAGCTTCTTCGTGCCGTTGAAGTCCTTGGGGTCGTGGAACACGATGTCCTCGTCCTCGGCCACCCGGAAGTCCTCGAACCGATCGAACATCGCGGTCAGCGCGATCCGGACCTCCTGCCGGGCCAGCGGCGCGCCGAGACAGAAGTGAATTCCCTTGCCGAAGGCCAGATGTCGCGCCTGCTTGCGGTGGATGTCGAACACGTCCGGATCGGCGAATTCGGTCTCGTCGCGCATGGTCGACACCAGCGACGCGCTGACCAGCGAACCCTTCGGGATCTGCCGGCCGCCCAGTTCGACGTCGGTGAGCGCGCGCCGATCGATCCACACCAGCGGCGACCGGTAGCGCATGACCTCCTCGATCGCCGGACCCAGCAGCGCCGGCTCGGCGCGCAATTGCTTGACCAGGCCCGGGTTTTCGTCCAAACACAGCAGCGAATTCGTGAGCACGGTGCTGGTGGTGAGGTGCCCGGCGATGAGCAGCAGCGCGAGGAATCCGAGGATCTCGAAATCGTCCAGCTTGCGCCCGTTGAGTTCGGCGTCCAGCAGGTCGCGGATCAGCCCGTCCTTGTCCGAGCGGCGATAGCTGTCGACGTGACTGAGCAGGTACTGGTTCATCTCCCGGATGGACGGCGCCATCGCGGCCACGCCCTCCTCGCTGAACAGCGCGTCCACCCCGTTGTCCACCAGCAGCGCGTCCGCCCACTTGCGGAACAGGTGCCGGTCGGCCACCGGCAGGCCCATCACCTCGGCGATCACGATCACCGGTAGCGGGGCGGCCAGGTCGGACACGATGTCGACCCGGTCCTGGCCGCGTTCCAGGGTCGCGTCGAGTAGTTCGGCCGCTACCTGCTCCACCCTGGGCACGAGGCTCTGCACGAACTTCGGCGTGAACCCCTGGGTGACCAGCCCGCGCAACTCCTTGTGCCGCGGCTCGTCCATCGCCTGGAAGTTGCCCTTGCTGAAGTTGCGCAGCTCCTCGTGATCCGGAATGAACTCGCTGAGGTCGTTAGAGAAGACCTCGAAGTCGGAGATCACCCGCAGCCCGTCGGTGTAGCGCAACACCTCCCAGCGGCCGGTCGGCTCGTGGAACCGGACCGGCTCCTGCACCCTGGCCTGCGCGTAGTCGTCCATCATCGCGCGCAGTTTCGGGGAAATGTGCGGACCGCCCATGGGTCAGGCCTCCTGGGTGAGTGCGAGCGCGAGCTGGCGGTAGAACGCGAGCACGCCGGGTTCCTTGGGACTCAGGTGACCTCGCTCGATGAACCGGGAATGGAGGGTGCGCTGCACCGCCTCCATGCCCGCCTGGTCCTCGGCGTTGATCACGCTGGTGATCGACTCGATCTCCTTGCGCATCACCTCGAGCGAGACGTGCTCCAGCGCTTGGCGGGGCACCAGGGTGCCGCCGCGAACCTGGGTGCGATCCAGCGACAACGGAATGATGCTGATCCAGGCGATGGATTCGCCGAAGGTCGCCACCGCGCCGCACGGGAACATCCGGTAGCTGTACATGACCGACCGCTCGGCCTCGGTGAGCGGCAGGATCGGCGCCTCGAACGGGGTGCCCGCCGCGCTGAGCAGCCGCGCCACCCACGGCGAATCCAGGTGCACGGTCATGTCGATGCCGCCGGTCATCAACGGGCGCACGGTTTCCGGGTGCAGGCCGATGGCGTGGTAGTTCTCGTACCCGTTCTCGACCGCGACCTTCCAGTTGCAGGCCCACTCCTCGGTCCAGTGGCTCACCTGGACCATGTCGTCGAGCCGGTAGTTGGTCATCTCGGTCTCGACGATGGCCAGATCCGGTTCGAACGAGCGGGCCTCCGCGTCGAGGTTGACGAACACCAGGCCGTGCCACTCGCGCACCGCGAAACCGGGCAGTCGGCAGTTGGCCGGATCGAAGTCGGGGTTGTCGCGCATGTAGGTGGCCGCGCGCAGCGAGCCGTCCAGGTTGTAGCGCCACAGGTGATAGGAGCAGGTGAAATCCTTCACCGTGCCCTCGCCCGGCTCGACCAGCGGCATCGCCCGGTGCCGGCACACCGGCGACATACCGTGCAGCTGCCCGTCCGCGCCGCGGGTGATCGCCACCGGCTCGCCGGCGATGGACAGCGCCACGTAATCGCCGGGCGCGGCCAGCTGATCGGTGTGCGCCACCATGATCCAGGAGCGCTGGAAGATCTGGGTCCGCTCCAGCTCGTACACCTGCGGCGAGGTGAACATCTGCGGCGGCAGGCTCAGCGCGGGCGGGTCGGGTTCCGCGTAACCGCGGACGTCGGACAGCAATTCGGCCACCGACAGGTCGGGCGTGGGTCCGGTTCGGACGGTTGTGTTCACTGCGGTCTCTCCGATTCAGTCGGTGGGTGGGAGGGCGCCCAGCGCCGCCCACGCCGCGTCGTCCATCCACGGCGGGATACCGACCTCGCCGTTGGTGCCCTTCTCGACGAAGGCGATATTGCGGTAGGCCCGCACCCCCACCACGTCGCGCTGGGTCACGGTCGGGACGCCGCCGGGGGTGTGCTCGTGGTAGTGCAGGTCGTCGACCAGACGCTTGATCAGGCCGATGGAGGTGTCGGGGCCCGCCGACGGGCCGTCGGTGCCGCCCATGCGCGGGATGTAGGCGGTCTGCATGTCCTCGATGACGTAGAGCCCGCCCGGGCGCACATGCGGGAACAGCGCGTCGAATGACGTTCGCACATGCGCGTTCTCGTGACTTCCGTCGTCGATGACGATGTCGAACGGCCCGTACTCCGCGGCCAGCGCGGTCAGCGCCGCCGGGTCGCTCTGGTCACAGACCAGGGCGGTCTGCCGTGGCTGGTTCAGCGCCGACTTGTCGAACAGGTCGATGCCGAACACCTGCCCGCGGTGGAAGTACCGCTTCCACATCCGCAGCGAGCCGCCGCCGAGGTCGCCGTCGAAACCGCCGATGCCGATCTCCAGGATGCGCACCGGCTCGTCGCGGTACGGGGCGAACTCGCGCTCGTAATGTCCGGTGTACCAATGGAAGCTGGCCCACTTGTCCGAACCCGACGCCGAGCACAGCGCGCCCAGTTCGTGCCGCGGGATGGTCAGCCCGGTCATCAGCGCGCCGGAGGCCAGGCTGGTCGAGACGACCAGGCCCGGCAGCCGGGACAGATCGTCGGGGCGGCTGGGCAGGAAGACGTCGCTGAAGTCCCCGGTGCGGCGCTGGTCCGGCCGGCCGTAGACGCGGCGGACCAGGTGGGTCAGCGACATGCCCAGCTCACGGCTGATCTCGGCCGGTGCGTCGGCGGTCGACCGCGTGATGGGTTCGCTACCGACGCAATGGAATACGACCCGACGGGTCTCGCTCTCGTGCGTGATGTCCAGCGCGATGTCCACCGGATCCGGATTGGTCGGCACGGAGGCGCGGAACAGCACCTCGTCGATCAGCGCGGTGAGCACCGCGTCCACACCCAATTCCTTGACCAGCAAGGAGATTTCGGCATCCGACGAGGTACCGGCCCGGAGCAGGCGATCCAGCAGCGCGCTCATGACTGCTCGACCGGCTTGTTCCAGATCGCCAGCTTGTCGAAGGCGCCGGGCGTGGCCAGCGGGATCACCTCGAACTTCAGGTGCGGGCTGACCGGGTTGTCGTACAGCACGCTCAGCAGTTCTTCGTGCGAGGCAACGTCGTAGATGTTGAGCCCGCCCGACGCTCCAACCCGGATCCAGCTGTGCCGGATGATGCCCTTCTCCACCAGGGCTCGCGTGTAGGCGAAGCCCTCGCTGAGCCGTTCGCGAAACTCCTTCGCCTCCCCCGGGGCCGGGGCCTGCGTGGCCAGGACGGCAAACAAAGCCATGATCTCTCCTTCGGTTAGTGCGTCAGCTGAGCGCTGTATCGGGCAGCGGCGGCTTCCAGGGTGGCCACGACTTCGCCGGGACTGGGCTCGGCCAGCATCCGGTCGCGCAGCGCCAGCGCGCCTGCGCCGAACCCGGGCTCGTCGAGCAGTCGCAGCACGCCCTCGCGTAGCCGGCTCCCGGTCAGCTCGTGCGGCGGAAGATAAAGGCCCGCACCGAGATCGCTGAGCCGTTGCGCGCGGTAGACGTTGTCCCACATGCCCGCGACCACCAGCTGCGGCACGCCGTACACGGCCGCGGTGGACCAGGTGCCCGCGCCGCCGTGATGGATGATCGCCGCGCAGGTGGGCATCAGGGCGTGCAGCGGCACGAAATCCACCACCCGCGTGTTGGCCGGAATCCGGCCGACCTCGGCCGCCTGGGCCTCGTTCAGCGTGGCCACGATCTCGATGTCCAGGTCCGCGACCGCGTCGAAGAGTTCGGCCGGGGAGATCAGGTTCGGGTAGGCCATGTCCCGCGAGGTGATGCCCAGGGTCAGGCAGATCCGTTGCCGCGCAGGGGTTTCCCGCAACCAATCGGGCACCTCGGACACCCCGTTGTAGGGCACGTACCGCATGGGCACGGACTCGTTCGGGCTGGGCAGGCGCACGCCCTCGGGCATCTGGTCGATGCTGAAGTCCCCGGTGACGACCCGCTCGTCGTAATCGAGGCCGTGCCGGGCGAGGGTCCAGGTCAGCCACTCCTCGAGCGCGTCGTCGCGCAGTTCCGGCGGCAACGCGGCGGTGTCGGCCAGGAAGGCTTCCCGCGAGAGGCCGAAAAGATCTGGGCCCCAGAGCAATCGGGCACCGGCGGTGCCGCAGGCGCGGGCCGCGACCCCGCCGGCGAAGGAGAACGGCTCCCAGATCACCAGGTCCGGCTGCCACCAGCGGGCGTAATCGACCAGCTCGTCGACCATGGAGTCGTTGTTGGCCTGGGCGTAAAACGTCGCGGTGAGCAGCGAATTGGCGGCCTTGCGATCGCGCGGGCCGCCGCGTTCACCGGTGAAATCGATGTCGCGGTAGAAGCCGGTGAGCTCCGCCCCCAGGTCACGCACGATCTCGTGATGGGTGTGGTCGGTGCCGACCGGGACGGCGGTCAGCCCGGCTCGGGTGATCGCTGTGGTGAGCGCGGGCTGGCTGGCGAAGCGCACCTCGTGCCCGGCGGCGCGCAGCGCCCAGGCCAGCGGCACCGTCCCGTTGAAGTGCGCCTCTACCGCGAGGGACGTCATGAGTACACGCATTGCGGGCGGCTCCTCGTCAGTGGGTGGTCAGGGAATTCGAGTCGGCGACCGGCAGGCGAACCAGCGCGCCCGTCACCGGTGCGCGCAGTCGGCGCACCGGCGCGCCGTCGAGCCGCAGCCCGGGAAAGCGGACCGCCACCGCGGCCAGCACGGTCGCCGCCGCGCCGCGGGTGAACGCCGCGACCCGGGGCACGCCGCGCAGGCCGAGCCCGGCCGCGCCGACATGCACGACCACCTCGTCGCCCGCCGCGATCTGTTCGGCCCCCGGTCGCAGGTCCGCGCGGGCCACCCGGCGGTCCAGTCGCAACGGCGGATGCTCGGCCAGCACGTCGTCCAGCAGTGCGCCGACGCCAACGGGGTTGGCGGACAACGCTTGCCAGCGTGCCGGATCGGCGAGCAGCAGGTGCGCGGCCGTCGCGGCGAGCGTCACCGTGAGTTCGACGCCCAAGACAGAGAGGAGGAAGGCGTTGTCCGGCACGAGCTTTCGCAGTCCCGCGAAGGCCTCGATGACCACGCGGACGTCGGCCAGCCGGGGCGCGCAGAGCACCGCGTCCACCGCCGGGCCCGCCGCGACGGCGTATCCGGTGTACTCGGCCCGATCCGCGCTCGGCACGGTCAGCACCTCCGCGGCGAGCCCCGCGACCGCCGGCCGCAACACGTCGCGCACGAGGTCGAAATTGTCGCCGAGCCCGTCGAGCGGCACGCCACCGGCGGGCGGCGGGGCGGTCCAATTCGGTTCGGGGAACGGGTTTATCGCGGCCAGCACGTGCCCGGCGGGCAGCTCGGTGCCGAAGCTCGGATCGGTGAGCACCTGCTCGGCGAGTTCCGGATCGCTGACCACCCAGGCGCCGGGCCGGCTGCGATACACCGGCCCCCGCTCCTTGATCCGGGCGGTGAGCGTCGCGGTGTCCTCGTCCTCGGCGCGCAGCAGCACGGCATACGGGTCGCCGCCGTGCGCGAACAGGAAATGCATCCCGCGCTCGGTGAGCAACCGCCGGCCCAGTTCGGTGTCGGTCCGGGTCATGACGCGGCCAGGGTGGTCGGCGCGCGGTGCACCGGGGCGATCAGCAGTGGCTTCATGCCGCCTCCTTGTCAGTGGTTTGTCGAATGCCGTTGTGGCCCTGGGTGGTCAGCACCATCGCGGCGTTGAAGCCGCCGTGCCCGCGGGCCACGACCAGCGCCACCGACATCGGCAGCGCCCTGGTCTCGGTCACCAGATCGAGTTCGTAGTCGGGTACCGGATCGGTGACCCCGGCGGTGCCCGGGATGCGGCCGTGCCGCAGCGCCAGCAGCGCGGTGGCGACGTCGAGCGCCGCGCCGCCGCTGCTGAGCCGGCCGGTCATGGTCTTGGGCGCGGTGACCGGAACCCCGCGCGGGCCGAACACCGCGCGCAGCGCGTCGGCCTCGACCCGGTCCAGTTCCGGCGTACCTGCCGCGTCGGCGAACACGACGTCCACCTCGGCGGGTTCGAGCCCGGCATCCGCCAGCGCGCCCTCGATGGCGCGGCGCAGCGTGGACGGCCGGTCCGAGCCCGGCGGCGGATCGAAAGTCGCTGCGTAGCCTGCTATTTCGCCATACCAGGACGTCACGCCGCGCGCTGTCGCGGATTCCGCCGATTCCAGCACGAACAGCGCCCCGCCGTCGCCGGGCACATGACCGGAGGCCGCGGCATCGAACGGCAGATACGCCCGCGCGGGGTCGGCGGAGGTACTGATCCGGCCGCTGGTCAGCTGGGCGACCCAGGTCCACGGCGACAGCGATCCGTCCACGGCCCCGCACATCATCGCCGGCTGCCCCGCACGCACCCGCCGCCGCGCCAGCGCCAGCGCGTCCAGCCCGCCCGCCTGCTCGGTGACCAGCACGCCGCCGGGACCGCGCATACCGAGCCGGATGGAGATCTGGCCGGTGTTCACCGCATAGAACCAGGCGAACGACTGATAAGCGCTGACGTGCTGAGGTCCCTTGCGCCACAGCTTGTCCAGCTCGCGGTGGCCGAATTCGAAGCCGCCCGCCGAGCTCGCCGTCACCACGCCGACGTCGAATCCGGCCAGGGCCGTGCCGTCCACCGCCGAGTCGGCCAGCGCGCGATCGGCGGCTACCAGCGACAGCTGGGTCATCCGGTCGGTCTGCGGCAGCAGCCGGCCGGGCAGGTGATCCGCGGCGGTGAATCCGCTGACCTCCCCGGCCAGGGTGGCCGAGTAGCCGGACGGGTCGAATGCCGTGATCCGTCCGATCTTTCGTTGTCCCGCAAGGGTATTCGCCCAGTGTTCGGCGACGTCCAGGCCGGTCGGGGCGATCACGCCCATCCCGGTGATCACCGTCCTCATGCGACTTTTTTCAAGATCATCGCGCTCTGGAAGCCGCCGAACCCGCTACCCACGGTCAGCACCGTGTCCAGCGGCACCTCGCGGGCGGTCAGCGGCACGTAGTCCAGATCGCACTCCGGGTCCGGCTCGTGCAGGTTCGCCGTCGGCGGCACCAGGCCGTCGCGGATCGCCAGCGCGCACGCGGCGACCTCCAGCGAACCGATGGCGCCCAGCGAGTGCCCGATCATCGACTTGATCGAACTGACCGGCACCCGGTACGCGTGCTCGCCGAGGCTGCGTTTGAATGCGGCCGTCTCGTGCCGGTCGTTCTGCATCGTGCCGGAGCCGTGCGCGTTGACATAGCCCACGTCCTCGGCATTCACCCGGGCCTGGCCCATGGCCGACCGGATGGCCTCGGCCATCTCCACGCCGTCGGGGCGCAGGCCGGTCATGTGATAGGCGTTGCAGCGGGTGGCATATCCCGCGACCTCGGCATAGATCCGCGCACCGCGCCGGCGGGCGTGCTCGTACTCCTCGAAGACGAACATCGCCGAGCCCTCGCCGAGCACGAAACCGTTGCGGGTCCGGTCGAACGGCCGCGACGCGTGCTCCGGATCGTCGTTGCGCGGCGTGGTGGCCTTGATCGCGTCGAAGCAGGCCAGCGTGATCGGCGAGATCGGCGCGTCGGTCGCGCCGCCCACCACCACGTCGGCCGCGCCCTCGGCGATCAGCTCGACCGCGTGCCCCACCGAGTCCAGCCCGGAGGTGCAGCCGGTGGAGACGGTCGCCACCGGCCCCTCGGCGCCCAGTTCCCACGCCACCTCGGTCGCCAGCGAACTGGGCACGAAGTGGTTGTAGAGATGCCCGACCGCATAGGACTCGTCGACGTTCCAGTGCCGGCCGCCGTCGGACACCACCACGTACTCCTGCTCCAGGCCCATCGTGCAGCCGACCGCGCTGCCGACCACCACCCCGGTGCGGGCCGGGTCGAGCGCGGCCGGGTCCACCCCGCTGTCGGCCAGGCACTCCCGCGCGCTGACCACGGCCAGCTGCGCGGCCCGGTCCATCCGCCGGATCTGTTGCGGGGTAAGGCCTTCGGCCACCGGGTCGAAGTCACACTCGGCGGCCACCTGCGAGCGGAACCGCCCGGCGTCGAACGAGGTGATCCGCCGCGTCGCGGTGCGGCCGGACGACAGCAGATCCCAGAACGGCTTGGCACCGGTGCCACCGGGCGCGACGACCCCGATGCCGGTCATGACGACACGACGTTTCATCTTCAGACATCCCTTACGGTTGCGGGCCGGCGTCAGGCCTTGACGAACTCCAGCCGCGGCTCGTAAAGATTGGCGACGTTGGTCGCCCGGGCCCGCAGCTCCTTGGCATGGTCGGCGAAGCCGGGCGCGGCGATCGCGTCCCGCCACGACTGGACGTCGGTCCACAGCGCGATGTTCACGTACTCGTTGCCCCGCGCCGCGTCCACGTGCTTGGACAGGGTGAACTGGAGGAAGCCCGGCTGGGCGGCCATGAACTCCGAGATGTCGGCGAACACCCGCTCGAAATCCAGCGGGTCGCTGCTCACGGTGAAGGTGTTGACGAAGGTCACCACCCCCTTGCCGCTGGCGTCGTAGCGGTCCTTGGCGTGCTGGGCCGAAGCTGTCATCGTGCTGCTCCTGAGATCGTTTTCCATGTGCCACCAACGGTGCGCCGAGCGCCTCGTGCCCGGCTCGAATCTGGACTCACAACAGGCTCAAACCTCCGTCTACGACGACTACCGAACCGGTGGCGAACTCCGCCTCGGGCGCGGTCAACTGCCTTGCCCACCAGGTGATTTCGTCAGGTTTGCCGACCCGGCCGGCCGGGGTTCTGGCGGCGATGCCGGCGAGGAAGTCCTGGTACTGCTCGGGTGTGGACCCCATGCGCACGCCCATGCCGGACGCCACGACACCGGCCGCGATCGCGACAACCCGAATGCCTTGCGGCGCAAGCTCGACGGACCAGGTCCGGGTGAGGAATTCCAGCGCGACCTTCGTCGCCCCGTACCCGGAGAACCCCGGCCACGCGCGCCCGCCGGACGCCCCGGAACTGCTCATGTTCAGCACGGTGCCGCGGGTCTCGGCCAGCGCGTCCAGCGCCGCCTGGGTGAGGAAGATCGGGGCCAGCAGATTGACCGCCACCTCGCTCTCGACGGCGGCCTGGTCGATGTGCGCGAGCGGGGCCGGGGCCGCGGTCGCCGCGTTGTTGATCAGCACGTCGACCCGGCCCAGCGCCCGCTGCGCCGTCTTGATCACCAGTTCGGCCGAACCGTGATCGGTGATATCCGCCGCGAGCACGTGGATGTGGTCGTGCCCGGCGGCCGTTTCGCGCAGGGCGGACTCCGTGCGCCCGACCACGAGCACTTCGTGCTCCTCGGCGTAGCCGTGGGCCAGCGCCCGCCCGATTCCGGTCCCACCGCCGGTGATGATCACACCGCGTCTCTGTTTCGAGGTCATGCCCTCGAAGCTAGGTACGCCCGCTCGCAGCGCGGTCGAGATCGGCTGGCGCTCAGACGGATTCGTCGTCGCGGGTGACCACCCGCTCGGCCACCAGCCATTCGCCGTCGGTGCGGACGAGCACGTCCTCGCACACGCACATGGCGTGCAGGATGGTCCCCTTGCCCCGCTCGGTCTTGACCACCTGCACGTAGGACCGGGCGAACACCGACCCGTCCGCGCGCACCTCGACCACGATCGTGCTGTAGCACCGCCGGTACCGAATGCCGTCGGCGCGCAACTGATCGGCATTGGCCCGCAGGCCGGCCGCCAGCGCCGCCCGCCCCGCGATCGGCGTGGCGATCTTGGGCGGGGAGACCATGGTGCCGTCCTCGGTGAAGGTCGCGGCGGTCTCCTCCGCGTGCCCCTCGTCCATCAGCTGGACGTGCCGGGCATAGAACCTCTCCACCTCGGCACAGATCTCCGCGTATGTCTGCTCCCGTACCTCTGCACTCACGACCTACCGCCTCTCCACTGGACTGTCCCCTAAACCTGGTGGCACCCGGTCGAAGTCCACTGGAGAAGCCCTCGGGCCGAGCCGGATTCGGGCATACATACCGAACGGACCCGCGTCCCGGTCCGGGCCGCGGGTCCGTTCGACGGCAGATCAGCCGACGGCGACCGATTCCGCACGCCGGACGTGCTCGGCGATCGCGTCGGCCAGCGCGGGGTGGGCGGCGGACGGGAAAGAGTGGCCGAGGCCGGGGATTTCGAGCAGCTGCGCGCCCGGGATCGACTCGGCGAGGAACGCGCTGTGCGGCGGCTGATGGACCGGGTCCAGCGGGCCCTGGATCACCAGCGTGGGCGTCTGCACCTGCCCCAATTCGGGACCGCGGTCGGTGATGTCGGCGCGCTCGTCGATATTCGGCGTGTTGCGTCCGGCGATGCCGGAGTGCGCGATCTCCCGCTCCTCCCAGCGCCGGAACTCCGCCGGGTCGAACGGCAGCACCGAGCCGGACATCGCCCTGGCCATCGCGACCCGCCGGTCCAGCTCGGCGTCGAGGTCGTCGAGGATCGGCGACTGCATGATCAGGTCGAGCACCTCGCGGCGCGGCGCGGGCAACCCGCTCGGGGTCGGCTCGCCGCTGTAGGCGCAGTCGCAGCTGGTGAAGAAGTCCACGGTCAGCGCGGCCGCGCCGGTCATGGTCAGGCTGCGCAGCCGGTCCGGATAGTCGATGGCCATGAGCTGCCCGGTCGCCGCGCCCAGCGCGAAGCAGACCAGGTGGACCCGGTCGATGCCCCACCCGTCCAGCACGGCGATCGCGTCGGCGGCGAGTTCGTAGAAGGTGTACGGGTTCTGCGCCGTGTCCAGCGAGACCGTCCGCCCGGTGTCGCGGTGGTCGTACCGGATGACGTGCAGGCCTTTCGCGACGAGTTCGGCGACGAACTCGTCGGGCCAGCCGCGCGAGCTGTGCGCGCCGAGCAGCAGGAGCGGGGGGTCGCCGGGGTCGCCGAAGTCTTCGGTCCACAGATGGAGATCAGCCGTGGAGACAACGCGTTCTGCCATGGAATTCACGCTTCCTTTCTGAGGGGACCCGACTCAGCCGAAGTCGTTCGTGTGGCCCGGATTCACCCTCTCGCACTCGGCTAGAGGGTCGGTTCGAAGGACACTCGAACTTCGGTGGGGCCCGCTCGACCGGCCGGACGCGCGACGACCCGCGAGGCCGTCGAACGGGCCTCGCGGCGCCGCGCGCCGACCGATCGGCTCAGCGGAACAGGTCGGCGTTCTCCACCGCCCAAGTGGCGAACGTGGTGGCGTGCCCGGTCAGGTCGGCCACGGTGCTGGTGGCGATCTGCGGGTTGTCCACCCGGGTGGCCAGGCCGTTGACGAAGTAACCGGCGTAGTCGCCCATGGCCGGCTCGAGCTGCGCGATGAGCTCCTCCGGCGGCACCGTGACGAAGGTCAGCTCGCGGCCGAGCGCGTCGGCCAGGTACTGCAAACGCTGTGCCCTGGTGATGGTTTCGGGCCCGGTGAGGGTGTACGTCTCGCCGATGTGCCCGGTGCCGGCCAGGATCGTCGCCGCGACCCTGGCGATGTCGTCCATGGCGATGGGCGCGTTGCCCGACGTCGGGTACGGTTCGCGCACCTCGCCGGTGGTGCGGATCTGATCGGCCCAGTCGGTGGCGTTCTCCATGAACTCGCCCGTCCACAGGTGGGTGTAGTCGACGCCCGACTTGTCGACCGCCTGCGAGATGGGGTGCCAGTTGGTGTTCTCGTCGCCGGACAGCGCGACGATGTGGCCGATCCCGGCCTGGCGGGCCAGATCGACTACCTCGGTGACGGTTTCGAGCGACGGTGCGAGGTACATGCGGTCGATGCCGGCGAAGGCGGCGGGCAGCGAGTCCGGGCGCTTGAGGTAGCCTTTGACCACCTCGACCTCGGGCGGGAACGCGGTGCGTTCCGGGTGGTTCGACAGTGCGCGAATATCGGTGGCCCCCAGTTTCACCAGGTGGTCCACGACCTTTCGGCCGATATTTCCGGTAGCCCCTGTTACGAGAATCGTCATGCCCCCAAGCTAGCCCGGCGACCCGTCCACGCGCACATAGAAAGTGCGAAAGGCGAGGCCACGGCCCGATCTCGGATCGTCGGCGCGCAACCGCGGCGCACATACGGACACATTGCTCCGCATGTACCGAAATCGCCTGAGCCACAACCAATCACAGTGTCGGGGTCCGCGACATGACTTTGCCATGTACCATCCCCCTCTCCTATTCTCCTGCACGGCAACCTGTTTCGTTTTCAGTCAACCGTCGGCAACCGCGCCGACGCCGCCGCGCAACCCCCCGATGATGCGAGTTCCACGGAGAGTCAAGCCCCAGATAGCAAGGGACACAAGCCAGCTCGACATCACCGCCATCCGTTGACGAATCCGGGCAAATCGGTATAGCGTCGGAAAGTACCGACCAGGAGTTTGGTCCGGGGAACTCGAAGATCCATGGGGACCACCCAATCCCCAGTTCTCAAGGCTAGGTACCGCCAAAAGGGTGCCGCCGTTTAGGGGGAATTATGGAATTTGGCGTGCTCGGTCCACTTTCGGTAGAGCATCAAGGGAAATCGAACGTCCCAAGTGCTCCGAAATTGCGGACCGTATTGGCGATGCTGCTGGTCCATTCGGACCAGGTGGTACCGGTTTCCTCTCTGATCACCGATCTGTGGGATGAACTGCCGCCGGCGAGCGGGCTCACAACGCTCCAGACGTACGTCCTCAATCTGCGTAAGTACTTCGTCGGGGTCACCGGCATGTCCGCAACGGAGGTAGCCAAAGAAATCCTGATCACCCGCCCCGGCGGGTACCTGCTACATGTCGAACCCAACGCGCTCGACATGCACCGTTACGAGGCTCTGGTCGATTCCGGATTGGCCGCCCTGGCCAACGGAAACGACGAAGCGGGCATCGCCGACCTGGACGCGGCGCTGCGTACCTGGCGGGGGCCTGCCCTGGTGGATATCGCCGCGGGCCGGGTGCTGGAGTCCAAGGCCCTGCAACTGTCCGAGTCGAAGCTGGTCACCATCGAGTACATGCTCGACGGCGAGCTTCGCCTCGGTCGCTATCGCGAGGTCCTGTCCCGCCTCGCCGCGCTGTGCGCCGAACACCCGCTCAACGAACGGCTGCACGCGCAATACATGCGCGCGCTGCACCTTAGCGGGCGGCGGGCACAGGCCTTGGAGGTGTTCCACCGCTTGCGGGTCACCCTGGTCAACGAGCTGGGCCTGGACCCGGAACGCGGACTGCAGGAACTGCACGCGGCGATCCTCGGCGTCGACGACGACGCCGACATCCTCACCCTCACCACCCGTCCCGCGATGCTGGCCGGCGCCTCCGCCCGGCTGCGCTGAACCGGGGCGGACAGCCCGCTTGCCCCGGTTCGTCACCCAAGTGGGGATGCTGGACAGCCTCGTCCCCGTCCCCACTTGGCCGGCGAGTTCCGCCCTCGGCGGGCAATCAGCTGAAGTCATCGGAGTGCAGACCGGCCCATTCGGACAGCGGACGGGCCGGCACACCGAGCACCTGTTCGATGTCGTGCCGCACCGGCTCCGGCTGCGCGAGCGTGCGCTCCCAGTACTCCAGCAGCCAGTCCATCAGGTGTCCCGGGAACTGCTCGCTGCCCTCGGCGCGCCACTGCTCGGGGGTGATCTCCTCGAAACGCACGTCCTTTCCGATCGCCGCGCCGATCACGGCGAACTGCTCGGTCTTGGTCAGCGCCGCCGGCCCGGACAGGGTGTAGACCCGGCCCCCGTGCGAGTCGTCCAGCAACGCGGCCGCGGCGACCGCCGCCACGTCCAATTCGTCCACCGGCGCCTGCCGCGCATTGTCGTACGGCAGGCGCACGATGCCCGTCCGCTTGATCGGCCCGGCCCAGCTCAGCAGGTTGTTCGCGAACATGCCCGGCCGCACGTGCGTCCAGGCCAGCCCGGAATTCTCCACCACCGACTCGAACGCGCGATGATATTCACCGCCTCGATCGCCGCCGAAGCCCGCGCTCGACGCGGAGTGGGTGACCACCCGTTGCACGCCTGCCTGTTTGGCCGCGTCGACCACCTGCGCGGTGGTCTCTCCGGCCACGATCAGGAAGAGCCGGTCGATGCCGTCGAACACGCCGGACAGACTCTCGGGCTTTTCCAGGTCACCGCCGACGATCTCGACCGCGGCGGGTAATTCAGCGCTCTCCGGACGCCGGGTCAGTGCCCGGACCTCGGCACCGCCGGTCAGCAGCAACTCGACCAAGTTGCGCCCGACCCAACCGGTGGCACCGGTCACGAGAATCTTCACAGTTCTCCAATGTCCTTGATATGAAAGCGAATACGTCCCGGAGTACTCCTGGGCTGCTCTTTCGGACACTGTAACCAAGCACGGGGGGCGTTCGCATATAGAAAGTTTCACTGGGCAGATCAGGAGGGGGCAGATCTCGGTTCCCGCGGCGTGATCCGCTTACCCGGACTGGAGAAACGATGTTGCATCGGAAGCTCCACCAATCGGTGCATTCCCCACGCCAAAAGCACCGTCCCGCCGAGGCTCAGCGCCCACAGCCCGATCGCTTGCGCGAGGGTGGGCTGGAATTCGTCGCCGTAGAGCCGGTACATGTTGTACAGGACCAGTTCGTGCAGCAGATAGAAGGCGAACGAGACGTCACCCAGCCAGACCATCGGCCGGCTGGCCAGCCACGAGTGCCTGCCCTCGACGTCGGCGGCCGCCGCGGCCGGGATGAGGAACGCGAGCGGCACGATGGTCGCCGCCACGATCGCGAAGGTGGTCGGCAGGAACGACGCCGCCAGATAACCGGCGACGAATGCCAGTCCCGCCCAGAGCGCGCGTACCCGCGGCCAGACGCCGACCATGACGATCCGCGCCATCACCATGCCGAGCACGAAGTCCAGCGCGCGCACCGGCGGGAACACGTAGACGAACCAGTACTCGTACTCCGGCGTGGCTTCCCACCACACCTGCGGCTGCGCGGGCAACAGTTTCGCTATCACCGGCATCAGCACGACCGCGGCCATGATCCCGCCCGCCCACCACCACAGCCGGTCCGGGCGGATCTTGCGCACCAGCACGATCAGCAGCGGGAAGGATAGATAAAACAGCGCCTCCACCGACAGCGACCAGCTGACGTCGTTCACGCCGAAGGCCACGTCCAGGTCCGGCCACCAGGCGTGCAGCAAGAGCACCTGCTGCACCCAGCCGACGATCTCGCGCCCGGTCAGCAGCATCAGCCCGACCGCGAGCAGGAACGCGACGAAGTGGTTCGGATAGATCTTGAAGAAGCGCCGCCGCCAGAACCGGGCCGGGGTGTCGTGCTCGCGTGCCGACCAGGTGAGCACGAATCCGCTGAGCACGAAGAAGAACCCGACGCCGATGTAGCCGCCCATCTTCACCACGTGCATGAACCCCTCGGCGGCGGCGCCTGGGGGCAGCAGGCCGGGTTGGTACGCGGCGTGCGTGGTGAACACCAGCAGCGCGGCAATCCAGCGCAACCCGGTCAGCGACGGCAGCCGGGAGATCCGGCGCGGGATGACCTTCTCGTCCACGCTCACGGGTTGTCCACCAGCGCAACGGCTCTGGCCCAGCCCGCCCCCGCCCGCGCCACCTTGATCGGGAAGCACACGACCGTGAACCCGTGCGGCGGTAGGAGTTCCAGGTTCGCCAGCCGCTCCACCTGGCAGTACTCCCGGTCGCGGCCGGCGAAGTGAGCGGGCCACAGCACCGATCGGTCCCGGGTCTCGCGGTAGCGGGCGATGATGTCGGTGAACGGCGCGTCGAGACTGAACGCGTCCGTGCCGATCACCTTCACCCCCAGGTCCAGCAGATAATTCGTGGCGGGCCCGTCCAGGCCGGCGAAGTCGGTGAAGTACTTCGGCGAGCCCTGGTATCGCGGTGCGCCGGTGTGCAGCAGCACGATGTCCATCGGCTCGGGCAGCTTGCCGATCCGGTCGAACTCCCGCTCCAGCACCTCCCGGCCGACGGCGCCGGTCGGCGCGTCGGTCAGGTCCAGCACGAGGCCGGGGCGATGGAACCAGTCCAGCGGCATCTCGTCGATGTGCCGCGGACCGCCCTCGCGATAGGACGCCCGGGTGCCGTAGTGCGACGGCGCGTCCACGTGCGTGCCGGTGTGCGTGGTCAGGCTCAGCCGGTCCAGCGAGAGGAACTCGCCGTCGGGCAGGTCGTCCACGTCGAAGCCGAGCCCGAAGTGCTCGGCCATCTCCTCGCTCATGTGCCGAGCGCCGGCCGCCGGGGTGAGCACCGTGTGCTCCACCGGGTCGGGTTCGTACTGCTCGCTGTCCACTGGCGAGGACAGGTCGATGATGTGCATCCGCCCTCCAATTCCTCCCTGTTCGGTGAGTCGTGCATCATCGAGAGTGGTCGCGCGCGCTAGAACTTCGCTGGAGGTTCGGGCGAGCACAGGTGCGGTGGACTCGGTCCCCGGTCCGATTCGCGTCCTAGTGGTTCTCGAATACCCGGTCCGACACTGGGTGCATGGGGAACAGCGGCACCGCTCTGGTACTCGGCGGAACGGGTTTCGTCGGCCCGCACATCGTCGCCTCGTTGCAGGCAGACTATCGGACCACGACGGTGTCGCGCGGAGTGAATCCGGTTGGACCGGAACATGTCTCACTCGATCTCAGCACCGACGACCCGAGCGCGCTGACCGAGCTGCTGCGGAAGTACCGGCCTGCCCTGGTGGTGAACGCGGCCGGTTCATACTGGGGGCTGGACGAATCCGGTCTGCATCGATCGCTGGTGACCCTCACCGAAACCACGCTCGCCGCGCTGACCGCTTGCTCCGAACTGCGCGCCCGCTATGTGCACCTGGGCAGTGTGCTGGAATACGGTCCGCTCCCCGCGTCCGGCCGAATCGACGAGTCGACACCGACCGAGCCCGAATCTCTTTATGGTCGAATGAAATTGGCGGCTTCCGTGGCGGTCCAGGCAGCCATCGCCCAAGGTTCCGTGGACGGCGTCGTGCTCCGCGTGACCAACAGCATCGGACCCGGGGTGCACCCCGGCACGCTGATCGGCCGGGTCGGCTCGATGCTGGCGGAAAACCGTGCGGGCCGGGCCCGTATCGAACTGTCGCCGCTGGCCGCCTACCGAGATTTCATCGACGTGCGCGACCTCGGCGCCGCGGTGCTCGCCGCGGCGCGCTCACGAACCGCGCGCACCGTGGTGAATATCGGTCGTGGACAAGCGGTTTCAGTGCGCCAGTTGGTGGACCGGCTGATCTCGATCAGCGCGGTGCCCGCCGATGTCGTCGAGTCCGCGACCGCCCCGGGTGCGCTGGGCACGGTCGCGAGCTGGCTGGAGGTGGCCACCGGCACCGCCGAGCAAGAACTCGGCTGGCGGGCCACCCGCAGCGTGGATCAGGCCTTGCGCGACTACTGGAACACCCTGGTCTAGTCCGGATCAGTTGTTGCCCAGCCGGATTCGGTCGGCATTCGCGGACCGCCAGAGCGCGAGCAACGTGTCGTCGAGGCCGAACCGCGGTGACCAGCCGAGCCGCCGGGCCGCCTTCTCGATCCGGACCCGCGGTGCGCCGGCGGTGGACGTCCGCGCCAATTCCGGCCGCTCGGTGGTGATCACGCTCACCGGGAGCGCGCTGAGCTCGATCAGCCGGTGCACGGCGCGCTCGACCCGGACCGGGCGGCCGGAGGCGATATTGACGATGTCGACCCCGGGCGCGTGCTGGGCGGCCAGCAGGCGATCGGCCGCGAGCACCGCCGCGCCGAGATCACGCAGGTCGAGCAGGTCGACCGTGCCTCGCAACGTCGGCAGTTCCAGCACGGGCGGTGCGGCCGGGTCGGCAGCCAAATCGGCGAGCCGATGCGCCACCGACCCGAACAGACTGGCGCGCGGCGCTCCGCCCCCACCACCGTCGAACAGCGCAGCACCACGCCGCGCCCGGGCCACCTGGTCAGGCATTCGGTGGCGGCGAGTTTGGTTCGGCCGTAAGCGGATTCCGGGCGCGGCGGGGTGGGCTCGTCCACGCCGCGGCTCCCGCCGGCTTGGGCGACCCCGTATTCGTAGGCCGAGCCGAGCTGAATCAGCGGCGCGGGGCGCGCCATCGCGTCGATCGCGCTCAGGAGGCGTTGCACCAGCACGATATTCGCCGCCACCATCTCCTGGTCGGTGACCTGCCACAGCGCGCCTGCGGCGTTGACCACCAGATCGACGCCGCCGAGCAGCTCGGTCAGTTCGGCGACCGGCCGGGCCAGCACGTCGAACTCGGCCCGGCCGACCGACACCACGGTGTATCCCCGCGCGGTGAGCGTCCGGCCGATGCCGCCGCCGACATATCCACTGCCGCCGATCAGCACCGCCGTCCGCGCCACGACCATCCTCCACTCTGCCGGCAATACCCCGATGGTCGCCGTCCCGGGTAGAGAACGACCGGAGCGCGAATCCAACAGCCCTCGACGCTGCCGCCGGATCCGGGCCGACCGCTGCTGGAGCGATATTCGAGCGCGCCGCAGGACGCTGTGCACACCGACTCTGGAGGGAGACGAAGATGCGCGTCCTGATCGCAACCTGGAACATTCCAGGCCATCTGCGCCCGATGGTGCCGCTGGGCTGGGCGCTGCGCGCACGCGGCCACGACGTCGTGGTGGTGAGCAACCCGGACCTGGTCCCGACCATCCTGGACAGCGGACTGCCCGCGTTCGGCGCGGGCCCGGACTACGACTCCTTCGCCGTCCTGCGCACCGAATCCGCCAGGCGCGCTTGGAAACCCGAGGCCGAGGTGGTCAGCGCCGATCCGGTGGTCGCCGCGGCACAGGAAAAGCAGCGCCAGCTCATCGGATTCGGGCTCGCGGCGACCGCCGCTCAGGTCCAGGCCGCCGACGCGGTGGCCTTCGCCGAACGGTGGCGGCCCGACGTGGTGGTGTTCGAGCCGACCGGCCTGGTCGGCCCGTTGATCGGGACGCTGCTCGGCGTACCTACCGTGCGCCACCTGTGGAGCATCGACTTCACCGCACTCATCGAGGATTTCGAAGACGAGATCGTCGGCGAACTGGTGGCGCCGTACGGCATTTCGCGGATCGGGGTGAACGGCACCGTCACCCTCGATCCCGCGCCGGCGCGGTTGCAGCTCGCCGACGGCCGGACCCGCAGCCCGATCCGGTTCATTCCCTACAACGGGCCCACCGTGCTGCAACCGTGGTTGTCTACGCCGCCCACGCGTCCGCGCATCGGGATCACCTGGGGCACTTCGAAATCCGCGCTCGGCTTCGACCACATGGTGCTCGCGCCGCGGGTGGTCGCCGCGCTCGCCCGCCGCGATGTCGAGCTCGCCGTCGCCGTCACCGACGATCAGCGCGAGCTGTTCGGCCACATTCCGGACAACGTGGTTCACCTCGGCCCGATTCCGCTGGACGCGCTCGCCTCGACCTGCTCGGTGCTGATCAACGGCGGCGGGGCGGGCAGCGTGCTGACCTCGCTCGTCAACGGGGTTCCACAGCTGGTCATCTCGCACATGCCGGACGAGGCCGTGCACGGCGAGCGGGTGCGCGACAGCGGGGCCGGGCTGAATCTTCCGGGCGGCGACCTCACCGACAGCGATATCGACGCGGCCGTACAGCGGTTGCTCGAGCCCGAATTCCAGACTGCCGCACGCGAACTGCAATCCGACATGCTGGCGCGCCCGACGCCGTTCGAGGTGGTCGAGCAACTGGAACGACTGGCCGGCGATCGAGTGCCCGCCGGACAGCCGAGCTGACGGGAAGGACCGGTCGTGAAAGGCATAATCCTGGCGGGTGGCGCCGGTTCGCGGTTGCATCCGATCACGCGCGGGGTGAGCAAGCAGCTGGTCCCGGTCTACGACAAGCCGATGGTGTACTACCCGTTGTCGACCTTGATGCTGGCCGATATCCGGGAAATCCTGGTGATCACGACCCCGGAGGACGCCGGCGCGTTCCAGCGGTTGCTGGGTGACGGTACGCAGTTCGGGTTGACCATCGACTATGTGGTGCAACCGAAACCGGACGGGCTGGCCCGGGCATTCGTGCTGGGATCCGATCACATCGGCGGTGATTCAGCGGCATTGGTTCTGGGCGACAACATCTTTCACGGACCTGAGCTCGGCACCCGGCTGCGCCGGTTCCACGGCTTGGACGGAGCCGCGGTCTTCGCCTACCGAGTCTCGGATCCGACCGCCTACGGCGTCATCGAATTCGCCGACGGGCGAGCGGTTTCCATCGAGGAGAAACCCAAGCTGCCCCGCTCCAACTACGCCATCCCCGGCCTGTACTTCTACGACAACGACGTAGTCGAGATCGCCCGCGGCCTAAGGCCTTCCGCCCGTGGCGAATACGAGATCACCGATATCAACCGGGCCTATCTGGAACAGGACCGGCTCCAAGTGGACGTGCTCGCCCGCGGCACCGCGTGGCTGGACACCGGCACCTTCGACTCGCTGCTGGACGCGGCCAATTACGTCCGCACCGTCGAAGAGCGCCAAGGCCTGAAGATCAGCGTGCCCGAGGAGGTGGCCTGGCGGATGGGCTTCATCGACGACGAACAACTGAGCCGGCTGGCCGCCCCGCTGGTGCGCTCCGGCTACGGCCGCTACCTGCTCGAACTACTGGAACACGGACGGGATTGGTAACCATGCGAATTCGGGAGCTGGCGGTACCGGGGGCATGGGAATTCACCCCGGCCATGCACGGCGACGAGCGCGGCGTCTTCGCCGAGATGTTCAAGGCCTCGGAGTTCGAGAAGGCGGTCGGGCGGCCGTTCGAGCTGTTGCAGATCAACACCTCCACCTCGGCCGCCGGCGTGCTGCGCGGCATCCACTACACCGAGGACCCGCCCGGTCAGGCGAAATACGTGACCTGCACGAGCGGCGCGTTCGTGGACGTGGTCGTGGATCTGCGGCCCGGGTCACCGACCTTCGGCGCGTGGGACAGCGTGCTCATCGACGACGTGGACCGGCGCTGGGTCTTCCTGTCCGAGGGGCTCGGCCACGCGCTGCTCTCGCTGGCGGACGGCTCGACGGTCACCTATCTGTGCTCGCTGGAGTACACCCCCGAATTCGACCGTGAGGTAGACGCTTTGGATCCGGACCTCGGTATCGCGTGGCCGGCCATCGGCCGCGACGGGCAGCCGCTGCGGCTGCTCCGCTCACCCAAGGACGCCGCGGCGCCCCGGCTGCGCGACCTCGCGTCATGACCGCCCGCTCGCGGCGCGCGGCGAAGCGCCGCCGCGCCTGGCGGAAATTCGTCCGGATCGCGATTCATCTGACGCCCGGCTTCTACGCGATCGGCTGGGGCTATCACATCGACGCGTCCATGGTCGACGTGAGCCACCGGCGGCGCGACCTCGCCGAGGCACGTCGGCGCAATGGCCGCTGCCTGTCCGCGACCGAACGCGAAGCCTGGCGGGCACTGGAGAAATCACTCAAAAGCGCACGGTAAACGAGTTTTTCAGTTCTGACCAACAGAGGAATCCCATGAAAATCGCCGCCCGACTGTTCACCAGCGAAT
Source organism: Nocardia colli (assembly GCF_008704205.1). GTDB lineage: Bacteria > Actinomycetota > Actinomycetes > Mycobacteriales > Mycobacteriaceae > Nocardia > Nocardia colli. Next base: position 333,454 of record NZ_VXLC01000006.1, read on the forward strand.
CCGTGACCGAAGGACATCCGGACAAGATCTGCGATTCGATCAGCGACACCATCCTCGACGCGATCCTGACTGCGGATCCGGCGGCGCGGGTCGCGGTGGAAACGCTGGTCACCACCGGTCAGGTGCACGTCGCCGGTGAGGTCACCACCACCGCCGCCATCGACTACCCAGCGTTGATCCGCGCGCGCATCCTCGACGTCGGCTATGACTCCTCGACCAAGGGTTTCGACGGTTCGAGCTGCGGGGTCAATATCGCGATAGGCACCCAGTCGCCGGATATCGCCCAGGGCGTGGACAGTTCGCACGAGAACCGGATCGGCGATATCGACGACGAGATCGGCAGGCAGGGGGCAGGCGATCAAGGCCTGATGTTCGGCTATGCGACGACCGAGACTCCCGAAATGATGCCGGTGCCCATCGCATTGGCACACCGCCTCGCGCGCCGCCTCACCGAGGTACGCAAATCCGGCCTGCTGCCGTATCTGCGCCCGGACGGCAAGACCCAGGTCACCGTCGAGTACCGCGACAACCGGCCGGTGCGCTTGGACACGGTGGTGATCTCCACTCAGCACGCCGCCGACATCGATCTCGACACGCTGCTCACCCCCGACATCCGCGAGCACGTGCTCGATCAGGTGCTCGCCGAACTCGCGCTGCCCGCCTTCGACGCGTCGGCGGTTCGCCTGCTGGTCAATCCCACCGGCAAGTTCGTGCTCGGCGGGCCGATGGGCGATGCAGGCCTGACCGGTCGCAAGATCATCGTCGACACCTACGGCGGGTTCGCCCGTCACGGCGGCGGCGCGTTCTCCGGGAAGGATCCGTCGAAGGTGGACCGCTCGGCCGCGTATGCCATGCGCTGGGTGGCCAAGAACGTGGTCGCCGCCGGCCTGGCCGAACGGATCGAGGTGCAGGTCGCCTACGCCATCGGAAAGGCCGCTCCGGTAGGCCTTTTCATCGAAACGTTCGGCACCGAACGGGTGGACCCGCAGCGCATCTCGGCGGCCGTCGCCGAGGTGTTCGACCTGCGGCCCGGCGCGATCATCCGGGACCTGGACCTGCTGCGCCCGATCTACACCCCCACCGCGGCCTACGGGCACTTCGGCCGGACCGACATCGATCTGCCGTGGGAGCGCATCGATCGGGCCGAAAAGCTGCGGGCGGCAGCCGGAATCCTCTGACGAGCGCGCCGCGTCATGGACCACGACCGGTTCTACACGCAGCTGGGGCGCACCGGGCTGAAGATCAGCCGGCTCGCCCTCGGCACGGTGAATTTCGGTGGGCGAGTGGAGGAACCGGAGGCCCACCGGCTGATGGACTACGCGCTGGCCAAGGGCATCAACCTCATCGACACCGCGAACATGTACGGCTGGCGCGTGCACCGGGGCTACACCGAGGAGGTCATCGGCCGCTGGCTGCCGGCCCGCCCTGGGCGCCGGGACGAGGTGGTGCTGGCCACCAAGGTCGGCAACGAGATGGGCGCCGGACCCAACGACCGCGGCCTGTCCGCCCGGCACATCATCGCCGCGTGCGAGGCCTCCCTGCGCCGCCTGCGCACCGACTGGATCGACCTCTACCAGATGCACCGGATCGACCGCGCCGTCGGCTGGGACGAGGTGTGGCAGGCGATGGAACAGCTGGTGAGCGACGGGAAGGTGCGCTATGTCGGCTCCTCCAACTTCGCCGGCTGGCACCTCGCCGCCGCGCAGGAGTCCGCCCGCAACCGGCACTTCCTCGGCGTGGCCTCCGAGCAGTGCATCTACAACCTGACCACCCGGTTCGCCGAGGCGGAGGTGCTCCCGGCGGCGCGGGCCTACGGCATCGCTGTCCTCGCCTGGTCGCCGCTGCACGGCGGGCTGCTGGGCGGCGCGGTGCGCAAGCTGGCCGACGGGACCGCGGTCAAGTCGGCGCAGGGCCGCGCGCTCGAAGCACTGCACGCGCAGCGCGACACCATCGTCGAATACGAGCGGTTCTGCGCCGAGATCGGCCGCGATCCCGCGCAGGTCGGGCTCGCCTGGGTACTCGCGCACGCCGAGGTCACCGCGGCGGTCATCGGGCCGCGCACGCCGGCCCATGTCGACGGCGCGATCGAGGCGCTGGAGGTGTCGCTGTCCGCGGCGGAGCTGGCCCGGCTCGACGCCTTGTTCCCGCCGCTGGGCCGGGGCGGGCCCGCCCCGGATGCCTGGCTTTCCTGATCCCCGAATCTTCTGTCGCAGAAAGGAACCCGCATGACCGAGGCGCAGTACAAGGACCCGCGGTTGCTGCCGCACGAGTCGCCACTGGAGAAGGAGGTGCGCGAACGGCTCACGAAACTGCTGACCGAGACGCCGATTCCGCCCGTCTATCTGATCGACAACCTTCCGGTGTATCTGCGGCGGCATCAGCTCGCCGATCTGCTGACCATGGACGCGCTCTACCGCATGCTGCCCGAAATCCCCGGCGTGATCATGGAATTCGGCGTACTGCACGGACGGCATCTGGCCATTCTGTCCGCGCTGCGCAGCCTGCACGAGCCGTACAACTCGTTCCGCCGGATCATCGGTTTCGACACCTTCACCGGGTTCCCCGACCTCGCCGATATCGACCAGGTGAGCCCGAGTGCGGCCGTCGGCCGGTTCGCCGTGCCCGACCAGGAGGTGGATCATCTGCGCGAGGTGCTCGCCGCGCACGAGTCGGGCGATCCGGTCGCGCACGTGCAGCGCACCTTCGTGGTCCAGGGCGACGTCCGCGAAACCGTCCCGCAGTATCTGGCGGACAACCCGGAGACGGTGATCGGCATGGCCTTCTTCGATCTCGACCTCTACGCGCCGACCCGCGACCTACTCGAGGCCATCCGTCCGCATCTGGCCAAGGGCAGCATCCTCGCCTTCGACGAGCTCGGGCATCCCCGCTGGCCCGGTGTAACCGCCGCGCTCCGGGAGACTTTCGGCCTCGATCGGATGGTGCTGCGGCAGCTCCCCCACCGCGAGCAGCCGGTGATCTACCTGAAGTGGGGTGAGTGACACTCGACAGCCGCATCGGTATTCACGCGACTTGCAGCGGAATATCAATCCTATCAACATCATTCACCTCAAGGAGATCAGATGGCTGACGCAATCCCGGCGAACGATTCGTCGATGGTCGATTTCGAACAGAGCTACCAGGATCACACCCTCATGCCGGGCGACGACGTGCTGGATCGACTGCCCTGGGAGATCGATCGGCCGCAGCCCGAGCTGGTCGGGTTCGAGAATGCCGGTCGCGTTCGCGGCGAGGTGCTCGATATCGGTTGCGGGCCAGGCGATTCCGCCATCTACCTGGCGGGGCGCGGATATCGGGTGACCGGGCTGGACTTCTCGCCGACGGTCATCGAGAAGGCCCGGGCGCGAGCGGCGGCCGAGGGCGTCGAGGCGTCGTTCGGCGTCGCCGACGCCACCGAACTGACCGAGTACGCGGGCCGGTTCGACACCGTCGTCAGCAGCGCGCTGTTCCACTGCCTCGAGCCGGAGCAGCGGCGACCGCACGTCGCCGCGTTGTTGCGCGCGACCAAGCGGGGGGCGCGGCTAATCCAATTCACCTTTGCCAAAAGCGAATTCAGCGGTGCCTTCGCACCGTATGCGATCGATGAGGACGAGTTGCGCGACATCTTCGGCGCGCCGTGGTCGATCAACACCCTGCGGCTCGGCAATCTGGCGGCGGTGGCGTCCCCGCCCATGCTGGAGTCCTTCGCGGAGAGCGGTTTCCGGCCCGAACTCGACGCCGACGGGGCGATGCTGCTGCCGATCTGGGTGCTCGAAGCCGACCGCGCCTGAGCCGATGTACAGACAGTTTTCAGAGGACTTCAAGTGCGACGCGAGTAGGTGCGCCCAGGATCGGCCCTATGACCAAAACACTTCTGCTGCTCCTCGGAATACTGGCCGCCAGTACGGTTCCGGCGCAGACCGCGCAGGCGACGCCCATCGAGTCCCTGCCGATCGGCACCTGGACGGGTCTGGTGAAGGTGAGCGAGGACCCGCCGCACGAGGCCATCTTCCAGTTCACCGAGTCGGGCAAGATCTGCCTGACCTTCGGTCACCCCGGCGATGCCTCCGGCAGCGGCACCGGCACCTGGCAGGAAGCCGGGCACAACCGGTTCACCTTCGAGCTCACCCATGACGTGATCCTCCCGGACGGCACGCTGGCCGCGTATGTGTCGGTGCAGCACACCGCCAAGCAGAACCGGGACAAGTTCTCCAGCTCCGGCGACACCCAGGTCACCGATCCGGCCGGCAACCCGGTGCGGTCCGGGCCGTCCTCGATCGAGGCGACCCGGACCAGCAAGCACACTCCGACCTGCAAGTAGGAAGGCTTTACCCATGGCCGACAGGCAGCTCACCATGGAGGAATTCCAGAGCATCATGTTCGCCGCAGTCGGCGGCGACGGCGCTAATTTCGTCGCCGACACCGAGCAGGAATTCGAGGATCTCGGCTACGACTCGCTCGCACTGCTGGAGGCGGGCGGCCGGATCGAACGCGAATACGGTATCTCCCTTGATGATTCGGTGTTGACCGGCTCGACGACCCCGCAGTCGTTCGTCGACGCCGTCAACCAGGTCATCTCGACCGGGACAGCGGCATGAGCGCCCCGGCCGGCCGGGTCGCGCTGATCACCGGGGCGACCAGCGGCATCGGCCTCGCGGTGGCGAATCAGCTTGCTGCTCAGGGGCATCCGGTCTTCATCGGGGCGCGCACGGCGGAGACCGTCGCGCAGACGGTGAAGGACCTGCGGGAACGGGACCTGACCGTCGACGGGACCGAACTCGACGTCCGCTCCGCCGACTCGGTGCGCGAATTCGTCGCTGCCGCGGCGACCCGGTTCGGCGGCGTGGACATCCTGGTGAACAACGCCGGGCGCAGCGGTGGCGGGGTCACCGCCGACGTCACCGACGAAGTGTGGTTCGACGTCATAGATACCAACCTGCACAGCGTGTTCCGGATGACGCGGGAGGTGCTCAACGCCGGCCTGCGAGACAAGCCGTGGGGGCGGATCATCAATATCGCGTCCACCGCGGGCAAGCAGGGCGTGGTCCTCGGCGCACCCTATTCGGCCTCGAAGCACGGCGTGGTCGGGTTCACCAAGGCACTCGGCAACGAGCTGGCGCCGACCGGTATCACGGTGAACGCGGTGTGCCCCGGGTACGTGGAAACGCCGATGGCACAACGGGTCCGGCAGGGTTATGCCGCGGCCTACGACACCACCGAGGATCAGATCCTGACCCGGTTCCAGTCGAAGATCCCGCTCGGCCGGTACTCCACCCCGGACGAGGTCGCGGGCCTGGTCGGCTACCTGACCTCGGATGTGGCCGCCTCCATCACCGCTCAGGCGCTCAACGTCTGCGGCGGTCTCGGCAACTTCTGATACTCATCCCCCCTTGGAGGCGATCATGTCTGTACAGGAATGCGAACACGAGATCACCATCGCGGCGCCCGCCGCCGTCGTCTACCGGTTGATCGCGGAGGTCGAGAACTGGCCGCACATCTTCCCGCCGACCATCCACGTAGATCAGCAGCGCACCGGCGATCGGGAGGAACGCATCCAGATCTGGGCCACCGCGAACGGTGAACCGAAGAGCTGGGTGTCGCGGCGCACCCTGGATCCCGACCGGTTCCGGATCAGGTTCCAGCAGGAGGTGTCGGCGCCGCCGGTGGCCTCGATGTACGGGGAGTGGATCATCGAGCCGGATCCGGCCGGTCATTCGCGCGTGCGGTTGTTGCACGGGTATCGCGCGATCGACGACGATCCGGAGGGCCTGGCCTGGATCGAGGCCGCGGTCGACCGCAATTCCCGCGCGGAACTGGCCGCGTTGCGGAGCAACATCGAATCGACTATTGCCGCAACGGAATCCACCTTCTCGTTCGAGGATTCGGTGGTGGTGCGCGGCGGGGCCGGCGATGTGTACGACTTCGTGAACGAGGCGGATCGGTGGGTCGAACGGCTCCCCCATGTGGCCTCGGTTCGCTTCGAGCAGACCGCACAGGGGGTGCAGACGCTCGAGATGGACACCAAGGCCAAGGACGGGTCCACCCACCGCACGATGTCGTACCGGGTGGTGTTTCCCGGCGAGCGGATCGTCTACAAACAGGTCACCCTGCCGAAACTGCTTGCGCTGCATACCGGTGTGTGGACCTTCACGCCGGTCGAGGACGGAGTGCGCGCGTCGTCACAGCACACCGTGGTGTTGAACACCGACAACATCGCCGCCGTCCTCGGCGACCGCGCGACCACGGCCGACGCGCGGGACTACGTTCGAAATGCCCTGAGCACCAACAGCAGCGCCACCCTGGAACTCGCCAAGGCCTATGCCGAGGACCGGGCGGGTGTCGCTGCCGTCGAATGACCCCCGAGGTCCGCCGGATCGACCTGGTGGCAGGCGAACTCACCTTGTCGGCGCTGCTGTGCGCGGCCGAAAACCCGCGCGCAGTGGTCGTCGCACTGCACGGCGCCGGCACCAGCGCGCACTATTTCGACGGCCGCGCGCACCCCGACGTGTCCCTGCTGGCACTCGGGGCGCGGCTCGGTTACACCATGCTCGCGATCGACCGTCCCGGATACCCGGTCTCCACTCCCGATCCGGCCGGCGGGCAGTCGATCGCACAGCAGGCGCACACCATCGCGGCGGCCCTGCGTACCTTCCGCGCGAATCACGCAGTGGGACAGGGCCTCTTCCTGCTCGGCCACTCCTTCGGCAGCGCCGTCGCCATGACCATGGCCGCCGCCCCGGACACCACCGAGGTACTCGGCCTGGACCTCTCCGGCTGGGGCGCAGACTTCGCCGACGGCCTGAACCTGGACACCGTGCGCCTGCACTGGGGCCCACTGCGCCTGTACCCACCCGGCACATTCCGCTCCGGCGCGGCAATGCTGGGCCCGGTACCTCCGAACGAACGCGCCGAAGTATTCACCTGGACAACACAATTCGCCGACATCGCCGCAAAAATCCCCGTCCCCGTCCGCTTCACCTTCGCCGAACACGAGGCCATCTGGCGCCACGACCCCGACGCCCTCCGCACCCTGAGCGCCGCTTTCCACACCGCCCCAACAGTTCTCGTAGACCACCACCCCAACGCCGGCCACAACATCAGCCTCGGCTGGACCGCCCGAGCCCACCACCTCCGCTCCCTGGCCTTCTTCGAAGAATGCCTACCCCACCGAGCCACGACCTGACCACAACCCCTAGGCGGTGCCGGCGCACCAAGATTCGAACCGATCCGCACGGACGGTCGCGCCGAATACTCCTTCAGTGCGGCGAATGGTCCGGTCGGTGACCCGCTGCGCGGGACGCTGTTGCCGGACGTGACTGAGGAGAGCATTCGTGGGGTTTGGACGGCGGTCGCGCTGGTGGGTTCTGGTTGCGGTGTCGGCGGTGCTGGGCGGCGGGCTCGTGCTTCCGGAACCGGCGGTTGCTGGGGCGGACCTGTTGCAGGCTCGGGCCGAGGCGCGGGGTGGGGATCGGCCTGCGGCGATTTTGCTGGGCGACTCTTATGCGTCGGGCGAGGGTGGGCGGTGGGAGGGGAATGGGCCCGGTGCGGTTGATCGGGGGGTGTTTCAAACTTATGGCGGGACTTGGGATTATCCGGCGATTCTGCCAGGGAACGCGGGGGGATGTCATCGGTCCGATGTTGCGGTGATCTATCCGTATGAGACGTTCGAGGCGTTGGATCTTGCGCGGAACAAGGTCAATGTCGCTTGTGGTGGGGCCGAGATCAAGCATGTGCTGACCGATTCGTTCAAAGGGGAGAAGCCGCAAATCGAGCAGTTGAAGGAGCGGCTGACGCAGAATCCGGGGATCAAATATGTCGTCCTTTCCGTCGGGGGAAATGATGCCGGGGTCAGCGGGGTCGCGCAGGAGTGCGTCAAGAAGTTCGTGCTGAAGCAGTCGGCCGGTTTGAAGCAGGTGAGTGCGGCCGAGGGCGAGAAGTACCAGGCTTATGTGCAGGGGTTGAAGGAGTCGGACAAAAATCTGGTTTGTGCGGCGAGTCCGGAATTGTCAGGGCTCGAAGGCAAACTCGAGCACGTGTACGAGACGCTGTTCAAAGAGGCGATCTCGCCGCTCGCGCCGGATGCGCAGCTGGTGGTGCTCAACTATCCGAATCCGCTGCCTGCTGCCGATTCGGAGCTGCGCGGGCCGCTCGAATCGAATCTGGTCAGCAGGTTGCAGGACGGGGGATGTCCGTTCTTCGACAAGGACTTCGCAAAGTTCGCGGGTATCGCCAAGGACATCAACGGCACAATTCAGAATGCGGTCACCGCGGCGGCGAAGAACAATGTCCCGATCCATCTGCTCGATGTGTCCGGGATGTACCAGGGACATGAGGTGTGTGCGTCGGGCACCACGCAGGACAAGGAATGGATCCGGCAGGTGCCCGCGGATCTGCTGAGCGATCCTGGACTGATTCATGAAGCGTTGCACCCCAATGCTTTCGGGCAACGCATGGAGGGCAAGTGCGTATCGAACTTCCTCGACGAGCTCAGCAGTCGAGCCACGAAATCGGCGAACGAGCACGGCGTGTGTCAGGACAACGCGAATGTGCAGGTGAAAGCACCGGGCAATACCACCCGGTGACGTCGAACCGCCACTACCTCAGCTCAGCGACCGCGTCGAGCCACATGTCCGGCAGCGCCGCCGCCCCGGGCAATCGCGCGTCGGTGAGGAAGGAAACGACCGCGCGATCCCGATAGCTTGTCATCGCGATCCCGAGCCGGTGCCGAGCAGGCAGGAAACCGATCGGCACGGTGCCGACGATCGGCCGGCCGAGCACACTCGCCTCGTCGGTGCAGCCGGGGACATTGGTGGCGGTCAGGTGCGCGTACCGGTCACTGAAATGGTGGTAGGCCCACGGCAGGAACAGCCGGTAGGGCATCCCGGCGATCATCGACTGCGCCGTACTGCGTTGCGCCCCTAGGATTTCCCGCGACAACTTGGCATCCAGCGCGGTGAGACGGGCGAGCGGGTCCGGATCGTCACACGGCAACGGCAACCGGAACCCGACCGCACGCTGACTGAGTTTCCCCTTGTCGCCGCCGATGCTGAGCGGCATGATCGCCCAGACCGGGCTGCCGGTGCCGCGCAGCGCGTGCCACGGCGACTCGGGCCACTGCCGGAGCACGTGCGTCACGGCGGCGAGATACACGGTGTTCGCGGTGGTGTCGTGCCGGTGGGCGATCTCGCGCAGGTGATCCAAGTCGATCTGGCCCCAGTGAATTGTGCGCTCGCCGAAGACCTTCGACCGCGGTAGCGGCCGAGCGAGCGGGAAACAGCCGCGAACGGTGCGCGCGACCGTGCGCATCACAGTGGATCGCGCGCCCTTCTTGGCGGCCGCAGACGGTATCCGCGGCTGATAGTCGTGCCCGTTGGGGTCGGCGAAGGTGGACATGATGGTCGTGGCCACGGACATGCCGTCGTGCAACGCATGGTGGCCGGCGTAGATCAGGGCGAACTCCCCGGGCGCGTAGCCGGAGACGAGCAGCACCCGCCACAGCGGCTGGGCATGGTCGAACGGCCGGCGAATCAATTCGTCGACGGCGCCCTGCAAACCACCCGGGCCCGTTCGCCGTTCGGTCACCAGGACGGTGAGATCGACCTCGTCCTGGGGCACCCAGACCGCCTGCCCCAGCGGCCCCTCGCTGAGCCGGCAACCCAACTGCGGCAGCAGCGGCAGCTTCCGCCGGCACAGCTCGCGCACTTCATCGATGGACGGCGGTGCGCCTTCCAGGAGGAGCACGCCGCCGATGGCGAAGGACATCGGCGGATGCGACGCCTCATAGGCAAGAAAGGCACGTTGCAAGGGGGCGAGCGGCAGATATCGATCGGAAATCTGATCGGCGACCACTGAACTCATCGTGCTCTCCTCGACCGTTGGCGAGTGAATCGGAGCAATACGACGATCTTCCGTGCGGAAGTAACGATAGCTGGAACTTCACTCTCGCGTGGAGACGACGTTTCAGATCCGCCGCCGCGACGCGCGGTTCGGAGCGGCGGTGGCGGGTATCACCCGCGCGAGAGCGTGACAACCGTAGGCTCAGGCGGGTCGACTTCGTAGTCGGCAATCGAGCGTTGTCGTATGGGTAGTGACCGACCGAAAGGGCTGTTGGCAATGCTGCGGAAGTTCCTCGATCAGGGTGTCGTCTCGTTGATCGACAGGTCGGCGCGGGTGCAGGCGCCGCTGGTGGGTAAGTACACGGGGTTCATTCGCGGTCGGCATCCGAGCGAATCGCCCGAACAGATCGTCGAGCGGCTCGGGCGGCATTACTCGGTCGCGGTCACCGCGAGCGGCGTGGTGGTCGGGTTGAGTGCGGCGGTTCCGGGTGTCGGGACGCTGGTCGGGTTGGCCGCGGCGGGTGCGGACACATTGTTCTTCCTCGAGGCATCAACGGTGTATGCCGTTGGCGCGACCGGGGTTTCGGGGAGCAAGGCGGCAGCACCGCGCCCGCCGCTCGTCTCGGCCGTCGTGCTCGGTCAGGCGGGAACCGCGTCCCTGGGTGCGGCCGGGCGCTCGGCCAAGCAGTGGGATACCAAGCTGGCCAACAAGCTGCCGATCATCCGGCGGATGAACGACACCCCGGTCAAGCGATTCGTCGTGCAGTTCATCGTCAAACGCAGCGCGCTCGCGTTCGGCAAGGTGATTCCGGCCGGCGTCGGCGCGGTGGTCGGCGGCGTGGGCAACTACGCACTCGCCCGCGGGGTGATCAAGAATCTGCACGAAGCGCTGGAGAATCCGGAGCCGAGTCAGGTGGGCACGACCATCGACGCCTAGTCGGCGAACAGTCGGGCGGCCAGCGCCGGAACACCCTCGCCGGTAACGCTTTCCAGCGCTGCCGCCCGCCCGGTGACCAGCAGGAGCAGCGCCTTGATCGGACCATGGATCTCGGCGCCCTCGCCATGCGACCAGTCGATATCGGTGGCATGCAAGGCGATTCCGTCGAGCCGCCGCTTATCCCATACCGGCCAGCCGATTTCGGTCGCGGTCGTCGCGCCCGTCGCCGCCGCGTCGAGCGGGATGTCGATGCTGCGCCCCAGCGGGATCGCAATGTCCTGCCCGTGCACCATGGTGTCGAACAGGATGTTGCGATAGTTGGTGGGGCCGGGCAGTTTCCGGGAGGCCGCGTGGGTGCGGATCACCGAGACCAGGTCGGCGACCGGACGATTCGCGGCTCGCACGGTGAGATCGTGGATGAGCCGGTTGTAGTTCCCGTTCGCGCGCAGCCCGGCGATGAACAGCGCCCCGAGTGACGGCGGCTGCGGAGTCAGGGCGAGGTGCGCGGCGACATCGCGTATGCGCCAGTGCGCACACAGCGACGGCGACTCCCATTCCGCGGGCGTCAGCTCCGCGAGCACGTCGGCGATGGCGCGGCGCTGCTGTTCGATGACCCGCCAGCTGGCTTCGCGGTCGAGCGGCTGTCGAAGTTGCGCCGGCATCGGACACCTCCGGTAACATTGGTCAGTATCACTGACTAAAATAGTCAGTTGGTCGTACTACTGTCAAGGAGCGGAATGGCCGACGGCGAGCTGAACGCGGGTCTGCTGATGTACATCGCGCACCGGTCGATGGAAGACCGGATCTTCGCCGAGCTCAGCACGGCCGGCTTCGACGACATCACCGTGGCCCAGGGCCGGGTCGCCCAGCGCGTCGGCGCCGAGGGCACCCGGCTCACCGAGCTGGCCGAGCAGGCGCAGATCACCAAGCAGACCGTCGGATTCCTGGTGGACCAGCTGGAACGGGCCGGCTACGTGGAGCGCGTCCCCGATCCGAGCGACGGCCGCGCCCGGCTGGTTCGCCTGTCCGCCCGCGGTAAGCAGGTGGCCGAATTCTCCAACTCGATCGCCGATCGGATCGAGGCCGAGTGGGCCGCACACCTCGGCGCTCGACGCATGCGCGAGCTGCGCGCGGCGCTCGGCGCACTGCGCGAGATCACCGACCCCTACGCCTGATCGACAGGGGAACAGGTCAGCGCGCCTGATCGAATTGGTCAGCGAACCTTATCGAAGTCGAAGAGAGCAGACTGGACCCGTGACGGATGCCGAGGTTCAGTTGATCGTGGTCGATGCCGCGAATGTCGTCGGGTCGCGACCCGATGGCTGGTGGCGCGACCGCGCGGGCGCGGCCCGGAGGTTGCTTGAACAGCTGACGACTGTGGCCGATCGGCTGGACCAGCCCGCGGAGGTGGTCGTCGTGCTCGAGGGCAAAGCGAAAGCGGCGGACCCCGATGTCGAAGGCGTGCGCGTGGTCTTGGCTGCGGGCTCTGGCGATGACGCGATCGTCGATGTGGTCGCCGAACAGCACCGCGGGCGAACAATCACCGTCGTGACCGCGGACCGCGGGCTCCGCGACCGCGTCGAAGCACTCGGTGCGAAGACCGTCGGCCCGGGCTGGCTACTGGACCGCATAGGTCCGTAGCGGACCGACCAGTACCGGTACTGGTCTATGAAGGTTTGTCAACGGCCCCATAACAATCCGCTCGCTGGGTAGTCCCCCGGGTATGAGCGAGTTATTCGAGGAACGCGGCCAACCGTCCCTCGGGCGCGCCTCCCCGGATCTGCTGGCTGCCCGGGCGGTGATCGAGCAAGCCAAGGGCGCGTTGATGCTGGTCTACGGCGTCGACGCCGAGCAGGCGTTCACCATGCTGCGTCGCCGATCGCAGGCGACCAACGTCAAGCTTCGCGCGCTGGCCGCGCAATTGATCGCCGAACTCCCCTCGCTGGACCTCGCACCCCCCGAACTCCGCGCCAAGGTCGACTACCTGCTGCACATCGCACATCAGCCCAAGCCCAACTCCTGACCGCTGACCAGCGCCGATCCGATCCGGATCCGCGTGAAAACCGTTGGGACGTATCGGACAATCCGCCGGCGTGCGCTGCGTTGACCCGGCCCCGATGCAATCGGACGCCGGCTGCCCGTTACCGTGCGCTGGTGATCCTGCTCACCGTCGGCTTGGTTCTGTTGGGTGTCTTCGCACTGCGGTTCCATCTGGACCGGCGACGGCTGAGCAACGGCGTCTATCTCCTCCTAGGCGTCACGGTCCTCAGCGTGTGGGCGATCGGCTCGGGCGACAACGCGGACCTGACACTCGCCCTGGTCGGGCTGCTGGTGGTGTTGTCCCCGCTGGTGGTGCTCGTGCTGGCCGGGCTGCTGATCGCCAACGGCATGCAGATGATGCGCCGCGAGGGCGCACGGATCGCGAATCTGCTCTCCATCGGGCCGGGAATCGTCCTGCTGGTGCCGTATGTGCTGCTCGGGGTCGCCATCGCGACCGGCAGCCTGCGTTCGGTCCTGTTCGCGTCGCTGGTCATGGCGGTGAGTTATTTCGGGTTCGTGTTCACCAGCTTCGTGCTGTATTCGCTGCTCTACGGCTGGCTGCCGTACCGGCCGGGAATGGACGCGATCGTCGTGCACGGCTCGGGACTGGTCGGCGCGCGGGTATCGCCGCTGCTGGCCAGCCGCCTGGACCGGGCGGCCCAGATCTACTGGGCCGAGCTCGCGGAGGGACGCCGTCCGGTGATCATCACCAGCGGCGGCAAAGGCTCCGACGAGGCGGTGTCGGAGGCCGCCGCGATGGCGGACTATCTCCAGGCGCGCGGCATCCCCGAGGCCAGCGTGGCGCGCGAGGAACACTCGACCACCACCAGGGAGAACCTGCTCTTCATCAAGCGGCTGCTCGGCGAACGCGGGCTGTCGACCCGAATGGTGTTGGTCACCAGCAACTTTCACATCCTGCGCACCGCGATCCTGGCCCGCAGGCTGAAGCTGGATGCGGAGGTGACCGGCGCGCGCACCGCCTTCTACTACCTGCCGAGCGCGATCCTGCGCGAGTTCGTCGCGATCGTGGTCGCCTACAAGTGGACCAATGCGGTCACGTGCCTGACGCTGGTGTCGTTGCCGCTGCTGCTCGCGTTGGCCACCGGCGGGATGCCGACGAACCGGTAGTTCAGGAAACGCGTTCGTGCACGGTCAGCAGCAGGTGATCGAAGCGGGTGCGGAACCCGGCGGTCTCCTTGTTCAGCATCCTGAGCTCGTCGACGAACTGTGCGGCGAGATCGCGCAGCTTGGTGTTGGTCTCCTGGGAGCGCCAGCGCAGCACCCGGAAGGCCTGCTCCGCGTTCACCCCGTAGGCGAGGATCAGCGCGCCCTTGGCCTGCTCGATCACGGCGCGCGCCTCGATCACCTCGGGCAGGATCTCCTCCAGCACTTCCTGACGCTGCTCCTCGAGCCGTTCGCTCACGTCGACGTAGTAGCCGGAGGTGCCGATCACCTTGTCGTCCCCGTCGGTCATGAGGTCGCCGACGACCACGACCTCGCGTACCTCGTCGTGGGTGTCGATGATCCGGTGCCTGCCGTAGAACGGCTGCCCGGTTTCCAGCGCGGCGGCGATGCAGCTCGCGACGTGCTCCCGGTCATCGGGGTGTTTGTGGGACAGCAGCAGGTCGGTGGTGGGTTCCACCTCACCCGGCGCATACCCGTACATCGCGGCGAGCTCGTCGGACCATTCCCACCGCTGGTCGGCAAACCAGAATCGAAACCATCCGGGCTCAGCACAAGCGTCGATGCCGATGGTCTCCTCCATCGCGCTCACCGCCTCCGGTGCAACCTCTTCGCCCAGCGTCACCGCCCCAGTATCCGCCGAAACGGTCCCGGTTCGGAACCCGACCCCGGGAACTAGGCGGTGAATGATCGATCTCGACCTGGGATTTCCGGGCCGGCCCCGCGCTGGGCCGGCCCGATCGGGGCTACCTGCCGCAGAACGCTCTGGCGGTCTTCGGCTCGCCTCTGACGCCGTGCTGACGTGCCGAGCGCGGAGGCACGAGCAATCGCCAGGAATCGTCGTCTTCGGCGCCGGCCACCTCGAGGTCGTATTCGTCTGCGGGGAAACGGAATTCGGGTGAATCGCCGGGCATCGGCGACTCCCGGTCCCGCCAGATCACATAACCGTCTTCGCGCACGATCGTGACATAGAGTGCGCCGCAACATTCTTCGGCGCACGAGGCGAGCTTTACTCGGCGTGGTTGTCCGGTGGCTCGAAGCCCCGTCTGGTGCAGCAGCTGCTCGGGCGGCTCCCCCACGCCGTGCGGGAGGAGTTCGGCGATGATCGGATGGCCGGCGAGCAGAATCCTGGTCTCCGCAACGGGATAGACCGTCGGCCCGGGGGCGACAGGCACGACGACGTGAATCTCGAAGCGGTTCCGGCCTATTGCCTCGTTACGCCGGTCGAGGACGTCGCGAATCCAGCGGTTTCGCCGCGGTACGAACGGGTCCGCGCAGCCGGGGACGGATTCCAAGGTCCGGAGCCAGGATTGGGATCGAAGGACCGACAGGAACCGGTCGAGCACGGCCGAGCGCTCGTATTCGGCCCAGTCGAGGCAGGCGGCGGCACCGGTGCGCAGGTCTACGACGAGCGCGGCGAGGTCGGCGCAGCGGCGGGAAGTCGGTGTCACGCGGGCGGTTTCGGCGGCGACGAGGGTGAACACCTGTCGGGCACAGTGATCGATCTCGGTGCGGTAGCCCTTGGCCGAGGTCATCTGTAGCAGGATTGCGACGGCCTGGTCCCAGACTTGTTCGTCCGGAAAACGACAATGCAGTCGCTCGATCTGTTCGATCAAGGAAACCGGGTGCTCGAGCGCACTGCGCTCGTCGACTGCACTCACCGGGCGGGATAGAACTCGATTCGCTTCATCACGACGCCAACCATACCGCAGACGGCCGATCACGGACCGAACCGCGAGGGTTGTGCGATGCTCATATTCGTCGGACTCGACGCTGGCGAAAGTGGTTGAACCCCAGCCTGAATGGCGAGGAGAAACGCATGAGTTCTGTTCGGTCGTTACGTCGTATCGGCTCGCTGGCGGTGGCCGGCGTGCTGACTCTCGCCCTCGCGGCGTGCGGGGACTCGAGTCCCGATGCACCGGCGACGAGCGCGCCCGCCCCGAGTACGCCAGCGGCGGACGAGACGGCTTTCGTCTCGATCACCGATGTCGATCCGACGATCCTCGTGGACGCGCGCTACTTCGGCGAGCACAACTTCCTCGGCACCCGCATCGCCGGCTACGAGGCGCCGCGCTGTCTGCTGACCAAGCAGGCGGCCGCCGCGCTGGCGAAGGTGCAGGCGGAATTGCGCCCGATGAATCTCACGCTCAAGACCTACGACTGCTATCGCCCGCAGCGTGCCGTCGACCAGTTCGTCACGTGGGCAAAGGATCTCGGCGACGTGAAGATGAAGCAGGAGTTCTACCCCACCGTCGACAAGGCGAATCTGTTCCGCGACGGCTACATCGCGGAGAAGTCCGGGCACAGCCGCGGCAGCACCCTCGATCTCGCCATCGTCGCGCTGCCCGCCGCCGACCCCGAGCCGTATCGCGCGGGCGACCCGCTGCGCGAGTGCTTCCTCCCGGCCGAGCAGCGCTTCCACGACAACATCCTCGATTTCGGCACCGGCTACGACTGCTTCGACCCGGCCGCACACACCGCCAACCCGGCCATCGGCGGCACCCAGCGCGCCGTGCGCACCCTGCTGGCCGAGCTGATGGAGGAACACGGCTTCACCAATCTTCCCGAGGAGTGGTGGCACTTCACGTTGAAGGACGAACCGTTCCCGAAGACCTTCTTCGACTTCCCCGTGCGCTGACCCGGGCCGCACCGAAACCGACCCGCTGCCGTCTATACGCAGGTCGGCCGGGCTCCTACACTGGGTAACTGCGGCACGGTCGACCGTCGGAGCGCCACGGCAACTCAGCGATCGGCAATTCTCGAAGTCCCGATCCGTCCAGGGCCGGAGGATTCGGCCCGTTTCATGGAGGAGGCGGTATGCCCGATCCAGCACACCGCAAGATCTGCCTGCTCGGCCACGGTTGCGACTGCCCCACCGTCACCCTGTTCCTCGCGCCCGAGCCGTTGATCCCCGGCGGCAGCATCCTGCACCTGCTCGAACAAGCGCCGCTCGCCGCGGGCTCCGCCGCGCCGACCCCGGACGCCGACCTGGTCGACCTGGTACAAACCGACTCGACCACCGCCCCCGGCCCCTTGGTGCACGCCGAATTCCGCGCATTCCGCACCGGCCTGCCGGATCCGACCCGAAGCCGCACCATCCTGCACGACCGCCACATCACCGACACCGCCCCGGTCGGCCTCGACCTCGACGACCCCGCCGAACTGACCCGCCTCGCGCTACTACCCGAACGCCCCATCGGCTTCCGCCGCACCGAGGACTTCCAGGAGGAGGCGATGCGCCGAGCGATGCTCGCCGTCTACCGCCACTTGCACGTAGATCAACGAATCCGCCTGACCTACCACGGCTTCGCCGACCCGGCCGCCGGCTGGTTCGCCCTGCGCACCGCCCTCGCCTGAGCGGCGATCAGTCCTTACGCGCCACGCCGCCGTAGGCGCCCGAACGTTCGGGGTGCTCGCCTACGTCGGCGGCGTTGTCGGGCCGCCACAGGGGCAGGTGGACCAGGCCTGGTTCGAGAAGGGTCCAGCCTTGGAAGAATTCGGCGATCTGCGGCTTGGCCCGCAGCACGATCTCGGTGGAGGTGCGGCCGGAGAGCTTCTGCGCCTCGAGCACCTCGTCGGGTTGCCCGTCGGCGGTGGCGTGGGTAATCGCGAGGTAACTGCCGGGGGCGATGGCGTCGCGCAGGCGGGCGACGCAGCCCGCGGGATCGGCGTCGTCGGCCACGAAATGCAACACGCCGAGCAGCAACACGGCCACCGGCTGATCGAAATCGAGCAGCTGAGCGACCTGCGGGTCGGACAGAATGGTCTCCGGTCGGCCGATGTCGGCCTGGACGACAGTGGCGGCCGGATTTCCGTCCAGGATGGCCCGGCTGTGCGCGACCGCGACCGGGTCGATGTCGACGTAAACCACACGGGCCGAAGGATTTACCGCCTGCGCCACCTCGTGCACATTGCCGACGGTCGGGATGCCGGAGCCGATATCGAGGAACTGGGTGATGCCCTCGTCGACCAGGAATCGCACGCATCGGCGCAGCAAATCCCGGTTGGCCCGCATGGTTTCGCCGACGCCGGGGGTGAACTCCTCGATCTGGCGGGCCAGCATCCGATCGATCTCGAAATTGTGCATGCCGCCGACGAAGTAGTCGTACACGCGGGAGGCGCTGGGACGATCCAGATCGATACCCTCGGGAGCCCAACTCGGTCTGGTCATCTGGCGCCAACCCTTCTCACAGCGTCGCATGCCGGCGACGAAAGCATGGTCATCGTAGCGGGGTTCGCGTGCACGTGCAGTTGGGCGGAAGCCCGCAAATCGGACTACCATCAGAGCTTATGGCGTGGGATGCCGGGAGCGGTTCAGATCCTGGCGGGCCGCACGCGGAACTGGCCGGGCAATGGGCGGCCGCACTCGGTGGCGGGCCGCGAAATCACGTCGTGCCCATGAGCTCTGCCGAAACCCGTCGTTTGCTCAGCACCCTGGCGCAGGAATTCATCCACGCCGCCGCCGGCCCGGATTCCACCGATCGAATCGCCGCGATCGGCGGCGAATTGGCCCGCGCGCACTTCGTCGGCGACGAGGTCCTCGGCCGCAGCCTGGCCGTGCTCAACGCGCACCTGCTCGGCCCCGGCGCGGTCCCCGCCGACCGCGCTGCCGAGTTGCTGGCCGCCTTTGCCACCGGTTACCTGCGCGCCTTCCGGGCCTGGCTGCTCGCCGAACAGGAGAGCGTCCGGGCCGCCGACATCGCCGCCCGCCGCGTGGTCGAGCAGCAGCTGCGCTCCAGCGAGGCCCGGCTGCGCGCGGTGTTCTCCCAGGCCGGGATCGGCACCGGGCTCTCCGACATGACCGGGCGGATCATCGAGGTCAACAACGCCTTCGCGGCGATGCTCGGCTACCAGCCCGAGGAGATGTGCAATCTGTCGGTCACCGATCTGACCCACCCCGACGACGGCCCGGACATGTGGCAGAAGTACGCCGGGGTGCTCGCGGGCAAGTACGACAACGTGCAGCTGGAGAAGGCCTACCGGCACCGCGACGGCGGCACGGTGTGGACGCACATCAACGTCTCGCTGATCCGCGACGAGCACGGTCAGCCGCAGTACACGCTGGTGCTGGTCGAGGACGTCTCCGAACGCCGCGCGCTGCGCGAACGGTTGCAGTACCGCGCGCACCACGACCAGCTGACCGGCCTGCCGAACCGCTCCCGCTTCTTCGACGGGCTCACCGCCGCGTTCGCCGACTGCGTCCGGGTCGGCGTCTGCTACATCGACCTGGACCACTTCAAGACGGTCAACGACACCTTCGGGCACGCGGTCGGCGACGAACTGCTCGCGCAGGTCGCCGCGCGGCTGAACGCCTGCGTGTCCCGGACCGATCAGCTGGTCGCGCGGATGGGCGGCGACGAATTCGTCGTGCTGATCCCGCATTCCACCGGGGTCGAGGAAATGGCCAACGTGGCCAGGACCGTGCTGCACGCGCTGGCGCAACCGTTCTATGTGCACGAGCATCAGCTGACCGTCACCGCGAGCATCGGCGTGATGGAGGGACGCGCCGACGGCCTGTCCACCGGCGAATTCCTCCAGGCCGCCGACACCAGCATGTACTGGGCGAAGGCGGCAGGCCGCGGACGGTACGCGATCTTCGACGCCGCCCGCGGCCGCCGCGAGCACACCAGCGCCGAGCTGTCCGCGGCGATGCCGTCCGCCTTGCGGCACGGCGAGTTCTACCTCGACTACCAGCCGATCGTCTCGCTCACCGACGGGCAGACCGTGGCGGTGGAAGCGCTGGTGCGCTGGCGACACCCGGATCTCGGCATCCTCAGCCCGGCCCGGTTCGTCGACATCGCCGAGGACAACGGGCACATCGGCGCGCTCGGCGCGGTGGTGCTGGAGACCGCCTGCCGGGCCAGCCGCGAATGGCACGACCGTTATCCGCACACCCCGACGGTGAGCGTCAACGTGTCCGCCGCCGAGGTGGCCGATCCCGCCTGGCTGGACCACGTGCAGCAGGTGATCGCCGAGACCGGCATGGACGCGAGCCTGCTGCAACTGGAACTGACCGAGCGCGCGTTCATGCAGACCACCGGCCGGCCGCTGCGCGCGCTGCACACCCTGGCCGACGCCGGGGTCCGCATCGCCATCGACGACTTCGGCACCGGGTACTCGAATCTTGCCTACCTGGGCCAACTTCCGTTGCACGTGGTCAAACTCGCGGGCCCGTTCATCCAGCGCATCCGCACCCCGGACACCGCGAGTCCCACCGATCTGCTGCTGCTGGAGACGATCATCGATCTCACCCACGCGCTCGGCTTCACCGTCACCGCCGAGTGCGTCGAGACCCGGCATCAGGCCGACCAGCTGCGCGATCTCGGTTGCGACACCGCGCAGGGCTGGCACTTCCACTACCCGATGCCGGCCGATCAGGTGACGACGCTGCTCGGCGTCTCCGATCTGCGCTTGAGCTGAAAAGCGCACTGCGGCAGGGTTTAACCGAAGGCGAGTAGGGGTTCGCTGCCGTCGGCGGCGGCGTGCTCGGGCAGCGGCTTCGCGGTGCGGGCGGCCAGGATCTGGGCGTACTGCTCGGCGGGGCGGACCGTCCCGTAGTGCGCGCGGGCCTCCTCCGGCGTCCAGACCACCGGGTTCTTCGGCGGCACCGCGCAGAGGATCGGATCCAGCACCGGCGCCGTCAGCGGACTGGTCAGGCGGACGATAAAGCGCTGCGCCGCAACGCTTTGCGCGATCGACCGGAACATGACCCGCAAGGCGACCGTGACGGCCGCGTCGGTCACCCGCGACTGCTGAACGCCGCCCATCTTGCGCATCCAGCGCGGCAACGTCGCGATGGTCGCCTTCCGGAACAGCGTCTGGGTGAGCTTGGCGACCGGCCGCAGCAGCACCGAGTCGGGCAACAGGGTGGACGCGCTGTTCAGCAACAGATCGACGTGCTGCTGCGTCGCCTCGGTCGCGGCGAGGATCGGCCGCATGCGTTCGTAATACGCGCGCATCTCGGCGCGCGACCGCGGCACCTCGTCGACGCCGAACTTCTCATAGGTGTAGAGCACCGAATGCCACGCGGTCAGGTGGATCCACAGTTGCGCGCCGGGATCGTTGGCGTCGTAACGCAATCCGCTGATCGGCTCGGTGCCGGTGATCTTCGAGTGGATCTCCTGCCGGGCGTCGAGCTACTTGCTCGGCCCGAAGACCATGGGTGCCACGGTGCGTTGCGCGTAGGCGCGCACGGACTCGTCGGTGCGCAGATCGATGCCCTGCTCGGTCGGCATCAGCACGCAGGCCGCGAACAGCATGGCAATGCTCTGACCTGTCTCGTCCGGGTCCAAATGTGTTGCGAGGCCGTTTATTTGCGCCATGCGGATATGGTCGGCCACTAGGGCGCTGCCGAGCCGGAGCAGGGCGGCGTCGTCGGCGAGGCCGGCCGCGACGAGCCGGTCCGGCTCCAGGGCCGCGGCGCGGGCGATGACCGGGTGCTCGCGCGCCATGCGCATGCAGGCGACGAAACCTTCCACCAGCCGGGCCGGGTGCCCGACCACGCCGTCGACGGCACCGAGCACGGTGTCGGCCATCCGCCTGCCCTCCCGCATGACGACCGCTTCGAACAGGCCGTCGAGGTCGGTGAAGCGGCGATACACGGTCGCCCGGTTGACCCCGGCCCGGCGCGCGACCGCGTCGATCTTCAGCCGGGAGATCCCGGTGGCCGCCGCCTCGACTACCGCGGCGTCGAGAATCCGGGTCTCGGTCCGGTCGGCGCGCTCGTCGGCATTGCCGAGGATTCCGGCGGTGAGGAGTGCGGCGAGGCTCTGCTTCATACCGCCGAGACATTGAGCGTCTAGTTGTCTCGGCAGTACTGTTGACGGATCGACCACGACAAGGAGAGCCGTGCCGAAGGCGACCAGGGATACGCTGCTGAACACGCTGGCCACGCCCGATCCGGAGGTGCTCCGCCTGCTCGACGAGGCCGACGAGATCACCGAGCGGATTCTCGCCGCGGCCTTCGAACAGATAGCGGTCGTCGGCTGGCGTCGCTCGACTGTGGAGGACGTCGCCAAACGAGCCGGCCTCGGCCGCGCGACCGTCTACCGGAAGTTTCCGAGCAAGAACGCGCTCACCGAGGCCGTCCTGCTGTCCGAGCTGCGCAAGTACCTCGCCGGCAGCACTGCCGCCACCAGCACCCAGCCGACCGCCACCGAACGCATGGCCGAAAGCTGCGCCTACACAGTCGAGTTCCTGCACGGGCACCCGCTGCTGCGCCGGCTCCTGGAAACCGAGCCGGAAGCCGTCCTGCCCGCGCTCACCACCGGCGCCGCGCCGATCGTCGACCTGTTCCAGGAATTCTGCGTCACCCTCTGGAAACGCGAGTTCTATGGGGACACAGCGGTTTCCGAGGACACCCTGCGGCATTTGCGCACAGTGGCGGAACTGCATATCCGAATCACCCTGTCGCTCATCCTGACCCAGCCGAGCTCGATCCCGCTGGACACCGCCGACCAGGCCCGCGACTTCGCCCGGCGCTACCTCGCGCCGATGCTGGACGCGGAATGAAGTTCATCCATTCGATGCGTATCCGGCGCGCGATTACCGCGCGCGAAACCCGGGTATCCCGCACACTGATCGCGGCGTCTCCCGTGCGTCACACCCTGTGAATTTCAAGGAGCGAATCCATGGGCATCATCTCGATGATCATCATCGGCCTCATCGCCGGAGCCATCGCGCGCCTGCTGGTCCCGGGCAAGGAGAACTTCGGCTGGATCGGCACGATCGTGCTCGGCATCGTCGGCGGCTATGTCGGCGGCACGCTGGGCAGCTTGGTGTTCGCGCCGCACAAGTTCACCCTCCAGCCGCCGGTCAATCACGCCTTCCTGGGCGCCATCGTCGGCGCGGTGATCCTGCTGGTCATCTACAAGTTCGTGCGCGCGCGAGTCTGATCCTCCGCTGATACCACGGTGCCCGCCGGATAGATCATTCGATCCGGCGGGTTACTCGTGCGCCGGGCGAGCGGGTAGTAGATCGCGGCGGTGAACACGATGCCGACGATCCAGGAAACGTCCGCGCCGCCGAGCTTTTCGGTGATCGGGCCGGTGTAGAGCTGCTGGGCCAGGAACGGGATCTGGGCGAGCACCCCCAGGACGTAGCAGGCCAGCGCGGTGACGTTCCAGCGGCCGTAGCGGCCGTCCGGGTCGTAGAGCGCCGGGATGTCGATGCGTTCGCGGGAGATCAGGTAGTAGTCGATCAGGTTGATCGCGCTCCACGGCGTGAACACCATCAGCAGGGTGAGCACGAAATTCTTGAAGTTGCCGAGGAAGTCGGCGCTGGCCCCGATCGCGACAAGCATCGACACCGCGGTGAAGCCGACGATATAGGCCGCGCGGGCGAACGGCGTGGTGCGTGACTGCCGGTTGAACGCGGTCACCGAGGTCAGGATGGACATGAACCCGCCGTAGGCGTTGAGACAGTTCACCGTCAGCTTGCCGACCACGATCACCAGATAGATCAGCAGCGCCAGCGCGGACGGGCCCGCGAGTTCGCCGATGAAGCCGACCTGGTTGCCCAGGAACGCCTTTCCCGCCACCGCGGCCACCAGCGCGCCGAACGTCATCGACCACTGCGAGCCGAGCACGCTGCCCGCGAAGGTCGCCAGGAAGGTGGTGCGGTCGCTGGTCGAGCGGGGCAGGTAGCGCGAGTAGTCGGCGACGTAGGGACCGAAGGTGAGCTGCCAGCCCGCGCCGAGCGAGATCGCCAGCACGAAGGTCACCATGTCGAACGACTTCACCCCGAGGTAGGCGCTCACGTCGTACTCGGTGAACAGCCGGATGCCGAGGTAGGTGAAGCCGATGACGCCGACCACCGTGGCGATCCGGCCGACCACATGGATCAGCCGATACCCGGTCACCGCCACCACCGCGGTGAGCGCGCCGAAGACCAGAATGCCGACCGCCGGGTTGTCGATGTGCAGGATCTTGTTCACCGCCTGCCCGGCCAGCACCGTGCCGGTCGCGGCGAAGCCGAGATACATCACGACCACCAGCAGCAGCGGCAGCACGGCCCCGAAGACGCCGAATTGTGCTCTGCTGGAGATCATCTGGGGCAGGCCGAGGCGCGGGCCCTGCGCCGAGTGCAGGGCCATCACGATGCCGCCGAGGACGTTGCCGACCAGCAGCCCGACGATCGCCCACAGCGCGTCGGCGCCGAACACCACCGCGAGCGCGCCGTCGACCACCGCGGTGATCTGCATGTTCGCGCCGAACCACAGGGTGAACTGGCTGACCGGGGTGCCGTGGCGCTCCGCGTCGGGAATCACCTCGATGGTGCGGCGCTCGATCGAACCGCCCGCGTCGAGTCGCTCATCCGCCATGGGCCCGCCTTCCGCACTGTCACCGTGTCCGATCATGCAGTATGGCGCACACCGGTCGGTCTTGTACTTCTTTGTGTAGCACCGGAAATGGGGGCAGCGAACCCGGCTCAGCTGCGCCGCGGGGCGGACAACTCCCGCTCGGGCTGTGCCGAGGAGGTGGGCTGCCAGCGCCGGGCCAGGCGGTAGAGCGGCTCGGCGATGAAGCTGGCGAGGCGGGTGTAGGGCCAGATCGCGATGAACAGCATCAGGACCAGGCCGCGCGTCTGGTAGATGATCGGGGCGTGTTCGATCGGCTCGGGGTTGGGGTGCAGGCTGAACAGCGAGCGGAACCAGGCGAACAGCGTTTCCGCGGTGCGGTATCCGTCGCCGGAGGAGTTCGGGTCGAACTTGATCGCCACCCAGGTCAGCAGGCCGGCCACCAGAATCGGGAAGGTGATGCGGTCCAGCGGGCTCACCGCGGAGCGGGCCGGACTGCCGATCATGTCCGGCACGAACAGCAGCACCGCGCCGATCGTCGCGGTCGTCAGGGCGCAGATCTCGATGACCGTGATGGTGCCGTAGATCCAGCCTTCCGGATGCGAATGCGGGCCCGACATGAGGAAATCGGTGATCCGGGCGACGAATACGCCGCTCAGTCCGATGCGGAACGCGCTCGCCCCGATCCGCTGCGCCCGATCGGTCTCCGGGATGGCGGTGTACCAGCCGAATCGATCGTGCCGATAACGCCACACGTGACCGACCAGGAATGAGAGAAACGCGCTGTAAGGCAGGATGATCCACAGCACCGACATCATCTGCCGACCCGCCTTCTCCATCGAACTGATAGAAATCGAAACTATCCGAGGTACGCATTACCTTCGCAGACACCCGGCGTTCAAACAAGTGCCGAACTACCCGTCTTATCCAGGGCACCTAATCGGCACCCATTCCGCTGAATTGTCAATCAATGCCATAAATCAAGGGACTGCGGCTGCCCCCGGCTCGGGCGGCTTGCCCCGGGCGGCGGGGCGGTGTTGGATCGCTGCGATGGTCACCAATCGGTTGTCGGCTCAGGTCGTGGTCGGCCCCGGGCTCGGGCGGGATTTCGAGCGGCTCTGGCGTGGGTTCGCGATCAGCTCGGTGGGCACCTTCCTCGCGCTGGACGCCTTCACGCTGATCGCGGTGCTGGTGCTGCACGTGGGCGCGTTGCAGGTGTCGTTGATGGCGGCCGCCGGTGGCGCGGTGGGTGCGGTGCTGGCGGTCCCGCTGGGCGCCTGGATCGAGTTCCGGCCCAAGCGGCAGTTGATGATTCGCGCCGATCTGCTGCGGTTCCTGGTGCTGCTGACCGTGCCGGTCGCGTACTTCGCCGGCGCGCTGAGTTATCCGCAGTTGCTCGTGGTCGCGATGGTGGTCGCGGTCGCGGACATCGTCTTCCTGGGCGCCGGCAGCGCGCATCTGAAAGGTCTTGTCCCCCAAGATCATCTGCTCGCGGCCAACGGGCGGTTCGAGACGGCCACGTGGGTCTCCACGGCGGTGGGGCCGCCGCTGGGCGGGGTGCTCATCGGCGTGCTGGGTCCGGTCGTCACCGTGGTGCTGAACGCGGTCAGTTTCGTGCTGTCCGCCTTGTGCGTTCGCTCGATCGAGGTGCCCGAGCCCGCCCCGCCGGTCCGGCCCGCCGCGCCGTCCCGGCTGGTCGAGATCACCCAGGGCTGGCGCACGATCGCCGCGAATCCGGTGCTGCGCGTGCTGCTGTGCAACACCGTGCTGGTGAATTCGCTGATCATGGCGACGGCTCCGGTGCTGGCCTATCTGATGCTGAACGACCTCGGTTTCGCGCCGTGGCAGTACGGGCTCGGCTTCGGCGTGCCCTGCCTCGGCGGGGTTGTCGGCGCCCGGCTGGCCCGGCCGCTGGTCCGCCGCTACGGGCAGCGGCGGATCCTGCTCGGGTTCGGCGTCGCGCGGGTGCCGTGGCTGCTCGGGCTGCCGCTCGTGCAGCCGGGCGCGAAGGGACTGCTGCTGGTGATGGCGGTCGAGATCGGGATGATCACCTGCATCAGCGTTTTCAACCCGGCGTTCAGTACCTATCGGCTGCTGCACACCGCGGACGACAAGGTCGCGCGCGTGCTCACCGCCTGGACCATCACCGCCCGCGTGGTCACCGCCGCGGCCACCGTCGCCTGGGGGGTGCTGGCCGGCCAGACCAGTGCGCGCACCGCGATCGCCGCTGGGGCGGCGCTGATGCTGGTCTCGGTCGTCCTGCTGCCGTGGCGCTCGGCCCGCGAATAACTCTCAGGCGGAGGCGATCGCGGTGATCAGGGTGCGCGCCGCGACGGTGCGGGTGGTGATGAGCTGGGTGAAGGTCTTGGGCTGCTCGCCCGGATACTGCTGGGTGAGCTGGACTTCCCAGTGCGCGAGCCCGTCGTCGCCGTCGCGGGTCCGGGTGATCTGCACGCAGTAGCGGGTGCCGACCGGGATCTGGTTGATGCCGCGCTGGATCTGCTCGGCGGGCGAGACGATGGCGTTGTCGGCGACCACCGCACGCGCCCGGTAGCCGGAACGTTCCACGTAGTAGGCGTATTCGAAGGCGAGGATGGCATCGGGTCCGTTGGCGGTGCCGCCGGGGTCGGTGCCGGACACCGCGTCGGGAGTGCGTTTCTGTTCGCAGCCCTGGGTCGCGATGGCCGAGGCCGGTGCGGGCGCGACTGTCGTTGGCGCGGCGGAGGTTCCGGCGGAATTCTTCGCCGGGGCGGTCGCGGGCGTCAGGCCGGTCACGGTGGCCGCGGTGGACGAGCTGTCTTTGCCGAATCCGTGCACTGCGGCGAGCAGGATCGAGACGACCGCGATCCCGATGCCGAGCACGATCAGGACCGCGAGGACCTTGTTGCCGCGCTGCGGATCCCGCCGCTTGGTCGGATGACGCAGCGGGACGCCCGGGTGGATGCCGGACCGGTTGATGATGGCGGGCGCCGGGGCGACGTTGTCCTCGTAGCCTTCGGCGTCGAACTCCGCGGCCCGCATCCGGCGCCGGTCGTGCTCGATCTGCGGTTCCAGCGGCGGCTCGGACATCCGCTGCGGTTCGAGCCATTCTTCCCAGTCCCCGGTGCGCCGCGGTCGATCCGGATCGGCGGGGATGAGCGGGTCCGACACGGCGACCTCCGGTTCTCGGCGACGCACCGGCGCGCGGCGACCGGGTGAGCGCCGCCGCTTCTTCGTCTTGCCGACGGGTGTGCGCAGCATGGGCAGCCCGGTGTCGAACGGATTACCCTGCCCCTCTGGCCGACTCGGAGAGTTCGGATCAGAGGGTGTCATCGTCGTAGTCGCCGAGAACTGGGGTCACCGCGACAGCGGCGGTCGGCACGGTGACACCGAGCTGACCGTCCTTGGGCTTGTGCTCCTGGTCCTCCGCGCGCGGCGGCGGTGGCATCGCCACTCCCCCATTGGTTCCCGGATGGGACTGCTGGTCCGGGCTGGCCGAGCGCGACGGGGTGTCCGCCGGGGCCTGCGCCTCGGGCGCGGGCGCCGGTGCGGGCTTGGATTCGGGGGGCGGCGCGGTCACCTGCGCCGACGGCGCGGACCCGCCCGTGGATCCGTGCTGCGCCGGCGGGATCACCGTGCCGGGGCCGGTGGGCTGCGACGGCGTGGACGGCCTTGCGCCCGCGCCGAAGTCGAACAGCTTCGGCGAGTTGCCGGAGTTGGTCGAGCCGTTCGACTGATCGCCGCCGGTGGTGCTGCCGGGGCGGATCGCCTCGGTCACCGCCTTGTCCGCGCCGGCCGCCACCGTGTCGATGGCGTGCGTGCCGACCTCGGCCACCTTGTCGATGATGTGCGTGCCGACGCCGGCGATCTTGTCGATGATGTTCGTGCCGATGTCGACGCCCGCGTTGATCGCGGCGGTGCCGACCTGCACGCCCGCGGAGATCAGCTGCTGCTGCAACTGGAGCTGGGCGGCCAGCGCCGGATCGACCGGCTGCCCGTTCGCACCGACGCCGGGGACCGTGGTGCCGGGGACGTATTGGCTCGGGCTCGTGGCGCCGGGATTGAATTGCGTTGTGCCGCCCGGGATGAACTGGCCGTTGCCCGGCTGCGCGGCGGTGACGCCGGACGGCTGGGTGACCGTCAGCGGACCCATCTGGTCGAGTCGCCTGCTGTGGTCGTCCATCTCGGTCTGCGCGGTGTTGACCGTGGTCAGGGCGTCCCGCAGGGCCTGGGTCGCGCGCGCGATCACCGCGTCGGTGTCCGGGGCCGCGGTGGCGTTGCCGAGGATCTCGCGCGCGTCGCGGCGGAAGTCGGCGATGATCTGGTCCACGGTCCGCGCGGCGCGGGCGCTGGTGGCGTGCGCGTCGCCGAGCACGCTGAGGTAAGCCGGTCCGCGATCGGAGATTTCGCCGATCTCGGTCTGTGTGGTGCGCAGCGCGGGCACCGCGGCGTCGGCGCCGCGGGAGGTCCAGGTCGACTCCAGCGCGTGCAGGCCGTCGCGGTGCGGGCCTTCCACCTCGGCGGCCTGCGTGGACGCGGACGACAGCGCGCTGGTCGCGGTCTGGTTCGGCACGCCGACGCCGGTGCCGAGGGTGGCGCGCAGCTGCAACAGCGGGCGCACCAGGGCGGCGACGATCGGCGGATCCACGTTCGGATCGAGGTAAGTCGTGGCGGGAGCGGCGGTCTCGGTGCGGGTCGGGGGCGCCGATCGCCTGCGTAGTCCGGAAAGGGTTCTCATGTCAGGGCCTCTCCGGTCTTGGTGATGACGCCCGCGGTCTCGGTATCGATACCCTGCATGTCGGTGCTGTAGCCGCGCAGGATTTCGCCGTAGGTGCCGACGAGTTGTCCCGCCGTGGACAGCGCCTGGGCGTGTTCGGACACCGCCGTGGTGAAGCGCGCCGCGAAATCCGCGCCGATCAAGCCGAGGTCGGCGGTCAGCCGGTCCTGATTCACCGCCCCGGAGGCGACCGCCGCGGCCGAGGCCAACTGTTGGGAGACCGCGTCCGCGATCGCGGTGTAAGCGGCCACCGCCGCCGGATCCAGCTTCAGCGTGTCCACCGTTCCCCTCCCGGGTTCCGAGTCTTTCGCTACCGCGACCTGATTCGAGACAAGCCTACTGCGCGACCAGGACACCCTGCGTCCGATCGTCGCGAGTCCGTGCCGCCTGAGTATGGCAATCATCGCGCGCAATGTCATGCGCTGGCGCTGGGAATCAGTGGCAGACCTCGGTCACGGCGTCGGCCAGTAGGCCCAGGCCGTGGCCGATTTCGGCATCGGTGATGGTCAGCGGCGGCATCAGTTTCACCACTTCGCCGACCGCGCCGGAGGTTTCCACCAGCAGGCCGCGGTCGAACGCGGACTGGCAGACCTTGCCGGCCAGCGAGGCATCGTCGAAGGCCAGGCCGTAAACCAGCCCGCGACCCCGGACCCGTGCGCCCGCGACGGTCGCGGCCAGTGCGGTCAGCTCCCGCTCGATCCGTGCGCCTTTGGCCAGCGTGGCGTGCTCGAGCCGCGCGTCGGACCAGTAGTGCTCCAGCGCGACCCGCGCGGTGACGAAGGCGGCGTTGTTGCCGCGGAAGGTGCCGTTGTGCTCGCCGGGGGTCCACTGGTCGAACTCGGGTTTGAAAACCACCAGCGCCATGGGCAATCCGTAGCCGCCGATGGACTTGGACAGGGTGACGATGTCCGGGCGGATGCCCGCGGCCTCGAAGGAGAAGAACGGACCGGTCCGGCCGCAGCCCATCTGCACGTCGTCGACGATCAACAGGATGCCGCGCGCCGCGCAGAGTTCGGCGAGTTCGCGCAGCCAGTCCGCGCGCGCCACATTGACGCCGCCCTCGCCCTGCACCGTCTCCACGATCACCGCGGCCGGCTTGTCCAGCCCGGAGGACGAATCGTCCAGCGCGCGCCGCATCCAGGCCAGCTCGTCGGGCGCGTCGAGGTATCCGTCGTAGGGCATCGGCGTGGTGTGCGGCAGCGGCACGCCCGCACCCGCACGCTTGGCCGCGTTGCCGGTGACCGACAGCGCGCCGAGCGACATCCCGTGGAAGGCGTTGGTGAAGTTCAGGATCGGTGCGCGCCCGGTCACCTTCCGCGCGAGTTTGAGCGCGGCCTCCACCGCGTTGGCCCCGGTCGGCCCGGGGAACTGCACCTTGTAGTCCAGTCCGCGCGGACCGAACACCGTGTCCCGCAGCGTTTCCAGCAGCCCGCGCTTGGCCACGGTCGACATGTCCAGCCCGTGCGTGATGCCGTCGCCGGCGATGTAGTCCAGCAGCGCCCGTTTCAGCACCGGATTGTTGTGGCCGTAGTTCAGCGCGCCCGCGCCGGCGAAGAAATCCAGGTACTCCCTGCCGTGCTCGTCGCGCAGCCAGGCGCCGCTCGCGGTGTCGAACACCGCGGGCCAGGACCGGCAGTAGCCGCGCACATTGGATTCGAGGGCCTCGAAAATGGTCATCCCGGCGGCGGTCATCGGCGATCCTTCTCACACAATCTGAAGTGACTGTGTTTCTAACACTGCCGCGAGCGCTATGAGGCACTTTTCCAAAAACCGCCGCCGGGGGTTCCGTGTGCCCTCCGGCAGAGATTAGGCTTGACTCTTTGTGCGCGGGAGAGCAAACGGGGAGGGGAGGCTCGTCGCGACCAGGCATTCGTGGCGCGCGTTCGCGGTATACGCGCAGTTGGTGCGCGCGGGTTTCCGCCGGCAGTCGCAATACAAGCTGGCCATGTTCGCCGGCCTGTTCACCAACTGCGTGTTCGGCTTCGTCCGGGCGGCGGTGATGCTCGCCGCGGTGCGGGCAACCGGCGATTTCGGCGGCTACAACGAGGGGTCCATCGGTGCGTATGTGTGGCTCTCGCAGGGCCTGCTCGGCGCGATGCAATTCATGGGACCGCCGCTGGACCTGGCCGATCGGGTGAAGAACGGCGACATCGCGATCGATTTCCTGCGCCCGGTCGACGTGCAGTTCGGTTACCTGGCCGGGGATCTCGGCCGGGCCGCGTGCACCATCCTGCCGCGCGGGGTGCCGAGCGTGCTGATCGGCGTGCTCACCTTCGGGCTCGTCCTGCCCGGCACTCCCCTGCCCTACCTGCTCGGCGCGGTGAGCGTGCTGCTCGCCGTGGCCATTTCGTTCCTCTGCCTGTTCGCCGTCGCGCTGATCGGTTTCTGGGTCGTCGAGACCCGCGGCCTGCGGGTGCTGTACCAAGTCGCCGGCACCTTCCTCGCCGGGCTTTTTGTGCCAGTGCACATGTTTCCCGGTTGGCTGCGCGCCATCGCCCAGGCGACGCCGTTCCCCTCGATCCTGCAATCGCCGATCGATGTGCTCTCCGGCCGGATCACCGGAACGGCCGCCGTGGGTGTGGTTGCCGTGCAGGTGTTCTGGGTGCTGGTGGTCGGCGGCATCGGCCGGGTACTGCTCGCGGCCGGGCGGCGCAAGCTGGAGGTGCAGGGTGGCTGAGCCGGGCCTCACGCGGGCCGGGACCTGGTTCACCCCGTACGCGGCGGTGTTGCGCTCGCGCATCCGTGCCCAGCAGGCTTACCGATTGTCCTTCGTCAGTGAGGTTTTCAGCGCGTTCCTGATCGGCCTGGTCGAGTTCGCCGAGGTGTGGGTGATCTTCCACAACGTCCGGGTGCTCGGCGGCCTGGATCTGAACGCCGCGCTGCTGCTGTTCGGCTTCGGGCAGTCGACCTTCGCGCTGGCGCAGGTGCTGTTCGGCCATCTGGACACGCTGCCGACGCTGATCCGGATGGGCCAGCTCGACGCGTATCACCTACGGCCGCAACCACTGCTGCTCCAGCTGATCACCAGCGACATCTCGCTGCGCCGCTTCGCCCGCGCGGCCGTCGCGCTGGTGGTGCTCGGTTTCGGGTTCCTGCGCAACGACATCGACTGGAACGCGGCCGCCTTCGGACTGGTGCTGCTCACCCTGATCGGCGGAATCGCCTTGTTCGGCGGCATTTTCGTGTGCGCGGCCGGATTGCAGTTCTATCTGATCGACGGCGCGGAGCTCACCAACAGCTTCACCTACGGCGGCTCGTTCGCCGCGGTGCAACCGGCCACGGTGTTTCCGGCGCCGCTGAAGCTGTTGTTCGGCTTCGCCATTCCGGTCTGCTTCACCGCGTATCTGCCGACCATCGCGCTGCTGGGGCTGCCAGGTCCGGCGCTGCTGCCCGCGTGGCTGGCCTGGCTGACCCCGCTGGCGGTGCTCTGGGTGTGGCTGCTCGCGTTGAGTTTCTGGCGGTTCGGTACTCGGCACTATCAAGGAGGGGGCGGATAACGTGGCAGCATCCGGCTCGGCGGACGCGATCATCGACATCGAAGACCTGACCCGGCAATTCACCCTGTCCCGCAAGATCGGCAGGCAGTGGCGGCGGCACCGCGAGACGCTGACCGCGGTGGACCGGATGTCCTTCCGGATCGAACGCGGCACGGCGGTCGGCTATATCGGCGCGAACGGCGCGGGCAAGTCGACCACGATCAAGATGCTCACCGGCATCCTGGTGCCGACCTCGGGCAGCGTGCGCACCTGCGGGCTGGAACCGGTCCGGCAGCGGCGCGAGCTGGCCGCGCGGATCGGCGTGGTGTTCGGGCAGCGTTCCCAGCTGTGGTGGGATCTGCCGCTGCGCGAGTCGTTTTCGATCCTCGCCGCCATCCACCGGCTGGAACCGGACGTCGCGCGCAAACGCAAGCACGAGCTGATCGAGCAGCTGGAGATGGCCGATACCATGGACACCCCGGTGCGCCAGCTCTCGCTCGGCCAGCGCATGCGCGCGGAAGTCGCTGCGGCGCTGCTGCATTCACCCGAACTGGTGATCCTCGACGAACCGACCATCGGCCTGGACGTGCTGTCGAAACAACGGTTGCGCGAATTCCTGCGCGCCGAACGCGCGGACCGCGGCACCACGCTGCTGCTCACCACGCACGACATGGGCGACATCGAAAGGCTGTGCGGCCGGGTGCTCGTGGTGGATCACGGCCGGCTGGTCTACGACGGGTCGCTGACCGGCCTGGCGGCCACGGTGGGCGCGCGGCGGGTGCTGGTGGTCGACCTGGCCGAGCCGGCCGCCGATATCGACGACCTGCCCTGTGCGCGGCTACTGAGCTCCGAGGCAGGCGGGATGCGGCAGCGACTGGCCTTCGATCCGGAAAAGACCACGGCCGCACAGCTGCTCGCGCTGGTCTCCGATCGGGCCGAGGTGCGCGATCTGTCCATCGAGGAGCCGGAGATCGAGGACGTGGTCCGCCGGATATACGAATCCGCCCGCTGAGCCAGCGGGCGGATTCGGTGTTGCGGTGTAACTCAACGGGTTTCGAGCTCGCGGGCACCCTGGTCGAGCCGGAACGGCGGGTACTCGTCGCGCATCAGCGTGGCGTAGGCCTGCACCCTGATGGTCCACCGGCTGATGCCCATGACGAAGTCGTACACGCCCTGCGGATACCGCGCGGTGAACAGCAACCCGATCAGCGCGACCACCAGCAGGATGCTGATCAGCGGAATGCTGCCCGCACCGGACCAGCTGTCGTCGTCGTACATGTAGAACGTCATGCCGCCGCTCATCGCCGCGCCGAGGATGAGGTAGTGCGGAATGGCGAGCAGCCACCACTTCACCAGCACCAGACCGCGATGCAGCCGCTCCGGATAGTCGACCTCGAGATCGGCCGGGTAGTCCGCGTTCGGTTGCAGGCTGAACGGCGGGTATTTGTCGGTGCCGAGCACGCCGAGCGCATAGAACTCGACCCGCCAGGTCCAGCGCATCACCCCGACATTGAAGTCGAACATCGCCCGCGGATATTTACCGGTGAACAGAATCACGAAGAACGCGACCACCGTGAGGACGAAATAGGCGATGTGCAGAAAGATCAGCACAATGTAATGCGGAATGGCCAGCAGCCACTTGACCAGCCACATCCACCGCGACAACGCGGGATCCAGATCGCCTCGGACACGAACGGGATTGACCGGATAAGCCAGTTTCGCAGTGCTGACAGGGTTTTCGGGTTCCATGATCGACGCTCCTTTCGGGTGCCTTTCGATCCACGCCACAAACCAGGTGCGGAATATAGGTGATTCTCGCGTATTCGGCGGTCGCGGACGCCACGATCGGGTACCGACACGCCAACGAATAGGGATGCAGGAGAATGGCGTGTCACAAACTCAGCCGTAATCGCCCGGTAGGCTCGGTCGCAGCTTGTAAGGGGACACACGGCCGGATCCGGCTATTGGTCGCCGCCCGATCGCGATTCGCCGAGGACGCGCTGGCCGAGGCGGTCGCCGCGAGGACCAGGCAGGCGATCATTCTCGGTGCCGGGCCCTCGGCGCAACGGATTTCGAGCCGGCCGAGCCCGCGTTCGTGATCTGGCTCGGCGTCACCGTCTACCTCACCCGCGCTGCCATCGGTTCGCCCCTGGGCTACCTCGGCACCCTCGCCGCGGGCAGCCAGCTGGTGCTCGACTACGCCCGAACCGGTGATCCCCTCCACGCCGGAGGAACACGCCGCCGCGGAGTTCCGCAAGCAGCGCCTGTCCCAGATCAACGAACGCCGGCTCAGCTTCTTCGCCCCGCAGGACCTCGCCGCCGAACTGCGCCCCGGCCCGCACCTGCTGCGGGCCGTCGTGCGCGGTTAACCCAGCGGCCGGCTCAGCGGCACGTTCACGAAGCTCGGCGCCGAGGGGTCGAGCAGCAGGTGTTGCGGCGCAACCGAGTTCAGGATGCCGCCGTCGAACAGCAGCGGCGGCGGCAGGAACCCGCGCGGGAAGTTGCTCGCGAACACGTTGACCCGCAACCGATGTCCCGGCTGGAGCACGGCGTCGACCGGATTGACGCCGACGTCGAGGACAGTGGGCTGGCCGGGCACCAGGGTCTGGCGGTCGGCGAGGGTCAGCTTGTACACGGTGTGCGTGTAGTCGCCGTCGGCGTCCTTGGTGCTCTTCTCCTCGTCCACCGCGCGCAGCGAGGCGGCGAGCTGTCCGCTGGCCAGCACGGTCGACTGTCCGTTCGGCGCAACGTCATTCACGGTGACCGCCCAGTAGCCCTCGATGTTGTCGTACATCGTGTTGAGGTGCACGTTGATCGGGCCGGACAGCACGGTGGGTTCGGCCACCGGCGCACCGGTGAAGGTGAGGCCGCCGAGCTCGTGGATGCGATCGTCGCGGCCGCAGAAATTGAGCAGGCTGATCGCGCCCGCCGACTCGACCGCCGCGTCGCGGGAGCACAGTGAGGTGAGCCCGTTGACCGGCGAGACGGTCAATTGTGCTGCGGCATCCGGTGTTTGCGCGCTGAGCGAACCGTCGTAGACGCTGGTCGCGGTGCCGCTGATGGTGGGCGACAGATACATCCGCTGGTATTCCATGTCCGGACGCTGGAACGACGACGCGGTGGTCCAGCCGCCGCCCTGCTGCCACAGCACCACCGGGCCGTACTGGTCGATGCCGTTGTCGATGCCCTTGAGCCACTTGTCGTACCAGGCCTTCTGGAGCACGTCCAGGCGCGGCGGCTTGCCGGGATCACCGAGACCGGACCCGGGATTGAAGTGGTAGGTGTCGCCCATGATGAGCTTCTTGCGCTCGGGCGGCAGCGGAATATCGGAGAACGAGCGCGCACTCGACGAGGCGAAGATGTCCTGCCAGCCGCCGTAGGCGAAGGTCGGCACCTGGATCCGTTCCGGATGGCTGTCGGTGAACGCCGAGCGCAGCGAGCTGCCGGGCAGCAACTGGTCCTTCAACGGCTGCGGCACCGAATCCACGTTGAGCGACAGGGCCATCAGGATGTAATCGAAGAATTCCAGCGGCGTGGCCACCCGGTCCAGCAGCCATTGGTAATCCAGGTGGCCGAGTGCGATGCCGACCGGGTCCGGGAAATTCGAGATCAGGTCGACCGCCGCGATATACAGCGGGGCGAACAATCCGAGTCCACCGCCGGGGAAGGCGACATCGGTGAGCGGGTCGGTGCTGCCCTCGATCGGGAAGATCGCCTTGAGCGCGGGCGGATTCTGCTCGGCCGCCTTGAATTGATTGATGCCGGAGTAGGAGATGCCGGACATGCCGATATTGCCGTCCGACCACGCCTGCTTGCTCGCCCAGTCGATCAGTTCCAGGGTGTCCTGATTCTCCCGGCTCTGGAAGAACTGCCAGGCGCCCTGCGAGTACCCGGTGCCGCGCACGTCGGCGACGATGTAGGTGTAGCCCTGCTGCACCAGCTTGCGGTCCGCGCCGAACGCGCGCGGCGCGCCGCCGGCCAGCGCCTTGGTCAGATCGGTGATCGAGTCGAACGGCGTGCCGCCGAAGTCGAACCGGTTGACCAGCTGGATCAGCGCGTCGGACAGGACCGGGATGTTGAGCGCGATGTCCGCGATCAGCGACGCGAACTTCGTGTACGGAGTCAGGTTGACGATCGTGGGCAGCGGTTCGTCCACGATCCGGCCCGCGGCGTCGACCGGCCGGTAGATGTTGGCCTTGAGCACCGTTCCGTCGCTCATGGCGATCGGCACATCGAAGTCGATATGCACCGGTCCGGGGTATTTCGCCGGGGCGTCGTAGGCGGCGGTCCACTGCCGGCCCAGATCACCGCCGTCCGGTGGCGACTCGGCGGTGGCGGTGCTCGGCACCACCCAGAGTGCGGTCATCGTGGTCGCGATCGCCATGATCCCGACCCGGCTCAACGCGCGGCGAACTGTCCTCATCGACCTCGACCCCTTGCTACCTACTTAGAAACACTGGCGTACCCATGCTGGATGTGAGAGTAACGGGGACCACACTGAATGGGCAAGTATGACCGCGATCACGCTCGGCGAGCGACTATTGTCAGGAGATGGGATTAGAAGCCGGCGTCGACCGCGGCCGTCTGCCACGCGGTACACATGGCATGACGCCGGAGGCGGTGGCCCATTCGCAGCGCATGCGGATGTTCCTGGGGGTACTGGAGGCGGTGGCCGAAAGAGGTTACGGCGAAACAACTGTCGGCGATATCGTGGCCCGCGCGAACGTCTCGCGGCGCACCTTCTACCAGCTGTTCCGCGGCCGCGACGACTGCTTCGCCGAGGCCTTCGAGGCGGCGGTCGAACTCGTGCTCGGCGAACTCGACAGCAGCGTGCGGGCCACCCCGCGGGCGGAATGGCGCGCACTCATCCGCACCACGCTGGAGACCTATCTGCAGGTGCTGGCCGACAACGGGATCTACGCCCGCGCGTTGCACATCGAATGCCTGGTCGCCGGGCCGATCGTGGCCCAGCAACGCCGGCAGATGAAAACGCTGCTGGCACACCGGATGCGCGCGGCCTTCCGGATCGGGCGCAGCGAGGGCGATATCCCGGTCGACATTCCCACCGACATCTTCGACGCACTCATCGGCGCGGTCGACGATCGCATTCGCGATTGCCTGGAAGGCCCTGGCGCGCAAGCACTGCCGTCGCTCGGTGCACACCTGTACCAGATCACCATGGCGCTGTTCGGCGTGCCGGAATGGGACGCCTAGCCCGGACCGGTCCCCTGCGACGAATACAGGCTCACTTCGCCGTCCTCACTGAGGAATGCGTTGACCAGCATGATGCCCTGGGCCTCGAGTTCATCGGACTCCGGCGCCTCGGTGGTGATCGAAATCTGGGGTATGACCGCCCAATTCACCACATAACGTTCCGGTGGCCCGTCGTCGTCGGACAGCCGGGCGAGGCGGAAGACCGATACGGTCTTGCGAACGATGAGCGTGCGCACGACCTCTCCGATTCGCTCGGGGTCTTCCAGCGCGAACATGAACCCGAATGTGAGTTCGGGTGATGACACGTAGGCGGGCACGAACACCGAGGCTAGCCGATCGAACGACGCCGCGCAGCCGCCGCGCCGATCCGATAGCTGCTCGTGCGCCCGCACTCGCCCGCCGGTAATACCGACGGTGCACTCGCGTGACCTCGCCGTAACGGTGCATAACGATTTACCAGCGGGTTTCAGATTTGTACACCATACTATTGCGTCGATTCGGTAGCCGCGCTTTCCTGAAAGAGTCCCGATTTCTCGGGGCGTCTTCCTCATCGCATCGTCGCGGATTTCCCGGTAACTTTGCCGTGCTGGTGGACTATGGGGGGTGGCGTCCGAGTGCGGGGCTGCGCCGGAGCCGAGGGGTGCCCCTCCCCGAAATCCCCCTCGGCCCTGGCGCATCCAGAATGGGATCGTTACCGCAGGGGTGTACGCACATGCCGACCGAATACGCACGCGTCCGTAACGGAACCGAAGAGTTACCCCCGCCTGCCGAACTATTGCGCGCCTTCCGCGAACCCGACGACCCGAAACGGCATCGGCACAGCGTGCTCAGCGCCGCGCGGCAACTCGTCGAATGTCACGAACGCAGGAGCACGGCGATCGAGGCCGCGCACACACCGGACGCACCGGCGGGGCGGGTCGTGGCGTGCAGCATGCTGGTCGAGGACATCGACGGCGATCGGGCCGAGCTGGTCGGGCGCATCGACGCCTGGGTGGCCGACAACGTCGAACACCGCGGCGGCGCCTCGTTGCATACCGAGACGCTCGGCGCGGTGATCGATCGACTGGCGGCGAAATGGATTGCGGCACAACGAGCTCTACGCAGGACACCGCAGCAGCGAACGCTCCCGGTGCAGGTGGACGGGGAAGCCCACCTGCAGTGGTGCAGGCTCGCCGAACTGACCGACGGGTATCGGGATCTGATCACCGATGTCACCGAGCACCGGCGCCGGCTGCCGGTGTGGTGATCAGCGGGTCTCGTCGACTCCGGGCTCGACCACCTCGGCGTCGACGAACGGCGCCTCGGTGCTGATCGTCGGCTTCGGGGCCGGCTCGAGATCATCGTCGAGATCGAGATCCAGGTCGCGCCCGGCCTCGGCATCGCGCCGGGCGGCCTCGGCGGCCTCTTTCATCTCGATCGCGTCGGTGAACCACTCACCGATCTCCTTGGTGACCTCCGCGACGGTGCCCGCGATGATGCCGGCGATATTGCCGACATGCTTGGCGCCCGAGGATGTCAATTCTTGAATGAGGTCTTTGTTGCTTTCGAATTTCCCGATCATTCACACGCCCACTTCGCTTGCCTTTCGCTGACGCATCACGATAACACCGGGCGACGGATCGCTCTTGACCAAGCTCGGCGGCAGCGCGAGCTTGCAAATCTTCAGCCACACCGAGCCGATCTGCTTGCTGAACGAGCCGGTGTTGTACGGCAATCCGTACTTTTCACACAATGCGCGGACCTCCGGCGCGATCTCCGGATAACGCGCGGCCGGGATGTCCGGGAACAGGTGGTGTTCGATCTGGTGCGACAAATTGCCGGACATGATGTGGAACAGCTTGCTGCCGGTGATGTTGGCCGAGCCGAGCATCTGCCGGATGTACCACTCGCCGCGGGTCTCGTTCTCGGTCTCCGCTTCGGTGAACGTCTGTACGCCGGTGGGGAAGTGACCGCAGAAGATGATCGAGTAGGCCCACACGTTGCGGACCAGGTTCGCGGTCACATTGCCGGCCAGCGTGCTGAAGAACAGCGGGCCGGTCAGCGCGGGGAACACGACGTAGTCCTTGAGCGCCTGCTTGCCCGCCTTCTTGACCTGACCGAGCACGGTGCGCTTGATCTCGGCCCAGGATCGCTTGCCGCGCACGACATTCTCGATCTCCAGGTCGTGCGCCATCACGCCCCACTCGAACAGCATCATCAGCGCGAAGGCGTACAGCGGCTGGCCGAGCCGCAGGACGTTCCAGGACTGGCTCTCGTCCATCCGCAGGATGGAGTAGCCGATGTCGCGGTCCTTGTTGTGGATGTTGGTGAAGGTGTGGTGGATGTAGTTGTGCGAGTGCTTCCACTGATCCGCCGGGCAGACCGTATCCCATTCGAAGACCCGGGAATTCAGGCCGGGCTCACGCATCCAGTCGTACTGGCCGTGCATGACGTTGTGGCCGATCTCCATGTTGTCCAGGATCTTCGACACACTCAGTGCGGCGACCGCGGCCAGCCAGACCGGCGGCAGGAAGCCGAGATACATCAGGCCGCGGCCGGCGATCTCGAAACCGCGCTGCGCCTTGATGATCGAGTAGAGGTATTCGCGATCGCGATCGCCGAGGTCGGCGACGGTCCTGGCGCGGAGCTCGTCGAGCGCCTTGCCGAGTTCTTCGATCTGGTCCGGGCTCAGTACCAGCGGGCCGTCTTTGGTTTCGGTGAGGATTGTCATGTCGAGGAATCCTTTGTTCGTCAGATGTCGATGTCGACGTCGCCCACGGGGGCGTTGATGCAGAGCTGGATGGGCTGATCCGGGTCACTGTCGGTCTCGCCGGTGCGCAGGTTGCGGGTGCAACCGGTGCGGCGAACCGCGGTGCAGGAGAAGCAGATTCCCATCCGGCAGCCGAATTCCGGGCTGAGGCCCGCGGCCTCGGCCTGTTCCAGCAGGGGCGCGCCGTCGTTGTCCGCGGCGATGCCGCTGGCCGAGAAGTTCACCGTGCCGAAGACGTCATCGGCGTTGACCGGCGTGAGCGAGAGGGTGAATTCCTCGGTGTGCAGCCGATCGTCGAGCTGTTCGGCCTCGTAGATCTTGCGCACCGCGTCCATCAGCGGCTGCGGGCCGCAGACGTAGGTGTGCGCGTCGGCGAACCACGGCGCCACCCGCTCCAGCTCGTCGTAGTCGAAATACCCGCTGGACTGCGCGGGCGCCACGTCGACCCACGGGGCGCTCGCGTCGATCCGGGTGCTGTCGGAGCGCCACGGATGCCGCAGTTCGATGCGGAAGTTCTGGTGCCGCTCGGCGATCGCGTCGAGTTCCGCACGGTGCGGAACCACCTCGGGCGATTTCGCGTAGTGCAGGAAGACGACCTCACCCGGGTAACCCTCGTCGGCCAGGGTGCGCAGCATCGACAGCACCGGCGTGATGCCGCTGCCGCCGCTGATCAGCAGCACCCGGTCCGGGCGCAGGTCGGGCAGCTTGAACACGCCCGCGGCCGGTTCCAGATCGACCACCAGGCCCGGCGCGGCGTTGCGCGCGAGGTACTGCGAGACCAGGCCGTCGGGGTGCGCCTTGACGGTGAGCTGGATGTGCCTGCTCCGCCCGGCCGCCGGATTGACCGGCGAATAGCAGCGGGCGTGGCGGACACCGTTGATCACCACGCCGATCTGGACGTACTGCCCGGCGGCGTGGCCTTTCCATTGCCGGGTCGGGCGCAGGGTGAGCGTCACCGAACCGGGGACCGAGCGGTCCACGTGGATGACCTCGGCGCGCATCTCCCGCGCGGTGAGCGTGGGGCGCACGAGTTCCAGGTACCGGTCCAGCGGGTGCGGCGAGGTCAGGGTCTGCACCAGGTTGATGAGATCCACCATTCGTTCTCCGTGCCTCGTGTCGGGTGCCTCTGGTCGAGGGCTGGTCGACTGATCAGGGCCGCGACGTTGCGTTCCAATTTCAGTGTACGTCTGTACACTCAACTAGTGTGACCGATGACCGGGGTCCGGTGTCAACCGGCAAAACATGTGACACGAACAACATCTTGGGATTAATGGAATGGTGAACGGATGTATGCTCACCGTGATGAGCGAGCAGGCAGCAACTCGAGGCGAGCGCAAGGAGCGCACGCGACAGGCCCTACTGGACGGCACCCTGGCGCTGGCCGCCGACCGTGGGTTCGCCGCGCTGAGCCTGCGCGAGATCGCCCGTAGCGCAGGCATTGTGCCGACCGCCTTCTATCGGCACTTCGCGTCGCTGGATGACCTCGGCGCGCAACTGGTCGACGACGGCATCACCGCATTGCGCCTGGCGCTGCGCGAGGTGCGCCGCAAGCCCGACGCGAGCCTGTCCGACACGGTGCGCTTCGTATTCGCCCAGGTCGAACCGAAACGTGAACTCTTCGGCTTCCTCACTCGCGAACGCCACGGCGGTTCCGCCACCCTGCGCAAATCCATCGCGCTGGAACTCCAGCTGATCGTCCGCGAACTCGTCGCCGACCTCTCCCGCATCTCCGCGCTCGACTCCTGGTCCCCCGCGGACCTGGAGATCGCCGCCGACCTGCTGGTCTCGACCGTCACCGACGGCATCGTCGCCTACATCTCCGCCCTGCCGCGCGAACAGGACAACATCATCGACCGCACCGTGCAGCAGATGCGCTTGATCTCGCTGGGCATGGGCGCCTGGTGGCCGCCGAAGGAACGCTGATCCTCAGCGAGCCTCGGGGTCGAGGGCCAGGACTGAGCGGCCGCCGTCCACGGGGAGCACTGGACCCGATGCTGGACACCGGGCGCGAGGGACGCGGCCCGCTGCTCGCCGGGCGACGGACCGTCGGCGGCACTAGGCTGAGCTGGTGCGGATTCGGCGGTGGCGGCGGGCGTATCTGACCGCGGAGTACGCGGCGTTGTTCTTCGGGGGCGCAACGGTTTACCACCGGTATATGCGTGGCACGAGTCCGATTCCGGCGCTGGTGGTGTCGGCCGCGCTCGCGGCGAGTTATCTGCGGCGATCGCCGGATTTCGATCGGGGGGCGCTGTGGCGGCCGCAGGCGCTGCCCGGGCAGACTCGGTCGATGGCGAGGCTGGCGGGATCGAGTGCGCTCGCGCTGACCGCGGCGGTGGCGC
Organism: Nocardia colli; assembly: GCF_008704205.1. GTDB lineage: Bacteria > Actinomycetota > Actinomycetes > Mycobacteriales > Mycobacteriaceae > Nocardia > Nocardia colli. Next base: position 376,277 of record NZ_VXLC01000006.1, read on the forward strand.
TGCTGCGGCGCAGGAGCCTCTTCGACCTGCCGCGCGAGAATCCGGCCATCTGGCTGGCGGTGATGGTGCTGTATCCAGTGCTGAGCGTGTATCCGCAGGAGTTGATCTTCCGGTCGTTCCTGTTCCACCGGTACGCGCCGGCCTTCGGTGACGGCACCGGGATCGTGGTCGCGAGTGCGGCGGCCTTCGCCTACGTGCACATCGTGTTCGGCAGTTGGATCTCGGTGGTGCTGAGCGGGCTCGGCGGCGCGATCTTCGCGGTCCGGTACCAGCAGACGCAGTCGCTGTTCACCGCGTCGGTCGAGCATTCGATCTACGGGATCCTGGTGTTCACCGTCGGCCTGGGCACGTACTTCTATCACGGCACTGAAGCCCTGCCGAACAGGTGATGTCGAGAAGGCGACTCCGGCTCCGTCCCAGGAGTATCAGCGGCCACGACGGGCCGCGCGGACGAAGGAGAATTGCCATGGACCGCAACGAGATCGCCGAGGTGCTGAACCGGCCGCTCAGCCAGGAAATGCTGGCCCGCGACCTGACCCGGCTGGCCTACGTCGCCAAGGACGGCACGCCCCGCAACATCCCGATCTCGTTCAGCTGGAACGGATCGCAGATCGTCATGTGCACCACGACGAACGCGCCGAAACTGCCCGCGCTGCGGGCGAACCCGATGGTCGCCCTGACCATCGACACCGAGGTGCATCCGCCGAAGATCCTGCTCATCCGCGGCCGGGCCGAGCTGGACGTCGTCGACGGCATTCCGGACGAGTACCTCGAGATGAACACCACCTACGAGATGACCCCCGAGCAGCGGGTGCACTGGGAGGCCGAGGTGCGTTCGCTCTACGACCAGATGGTCCGCATCGTGGTGACCCCGACCTGGGCCAAGCTGATCGACTTCGAGTCGACGCTGCCGAGCGCGGTCGAGGAGTTGTTCCAGCAGCGCGAGGCGCGGCAGCACGCTTGAGCGCCGCTGCGTCCCATAGTAGAAACGCCCACGACGGCCCGAACCGCACGAGGAGAACATGATGGCCAAGTATCTGCTGCTCAAGCACTACCGCGGTGCCCCGGCCTCGGCCAACGACGTGCCGATGGATCAGTGGACGCCGGAAGAGGTTACGGCGCACATCCAGTACATGCGCGATTTCGCCGCCCGGCTCGAGCGGACCGGCGAATTCGTCGGCGAGCAGGCGCTCTCCCCCGAGGGCACGTTCGTCCGCTACGACGGCGAGGGACGCCCGCCGGTCACCGACGGCCCGTTCGCCGAAACCAAGGATCTGATCGCCGGCTGGATGGTGATCGACGTCGACTCCTACGAGCGGGCGCTGGAACTGGCGGCGGAGTTGTCCGCGGCGCCGGGCGCGGGCGGGAAGCCGATCCACGAGTGGCTCGAGCTGCGCCCGGCCTACGGCGCGACGCCGACGGTCACCGAGTGATCGACGAACTGCTGCTGCGGGAGCTGACGCCGGCCGTGATCGGCGTGCTCGTGCATCGCGGGGTCGACTTCGCGACCGCCGAGGACGCCGTGCAGGAGGCGCTGATCCAGGCCGCGCTGAGCTGGCCGGACCAGCAGCCCGCCGATCCCAGGGGCTGGCTGGTCACGGTCGCCTGGCGCAAGTTCCTCGACGCGCACCGCTCCGAGGCGGCGCGCCGGGATCGGGAGCAGCGGATCGAGGCCGAGCCGCCGCCCGGACCGACCGAGCACACCGACGACACGTTGCAGCTGTATTTCCTGTGCGCGCACCCGTCGCTGACGCCGGCTTCGGCGGTCGCGCTGACCCTGCGCGCGGTCGGCGGCCTCACCACGAAACAGATCGCGCAGGCCTACCTGGTGCCGGAAGCGACCATGGCGCAACGGATCAGCCGGGCCAAGCGGACCGTGTCGAGCGTGCGGTTCGACCAGACCGGTGACGTGGCGACCGTGCTGCGCGTGCTCTACCTGGTCTTCAACGAGGGCTACTCCGGCGATATCGACCTGGCCGCCGAGGCGATCCGGCTCACCCGCCAGGTGGCGGCCATGACCGACCACGAAGAGGTGGCGGGACTGCTCGCGCTGATGCTGCTGCACCATGCCCGGCGTGCGGCCCGGACCCGCGCCGACGGCAGCCTCGTGCCGCTGGCCGAGCAGGACCGCGGCCGGTGGGACACCCGCCTGATCGCCGAGGGCGTCGACATCCTCCAAGCCGCCCTCGCCCGCGACCGGCTCGGCGAGTTCCAGGCGCAGGCCGCGATCGCCGCGCTGCACGCCGACGCGCAGCGGGCCGAGGAGACCGACTGGGTGCAGATCGTCGAGTGGTACGACGAACTGGTGCGGATCACCGAAAGCCCGGTGGCCCAGCTCAATCGGGCCGTCGCGGTCGGCGAGGCGGACGGCGCGCGAGCCGGCCTGGCCGCCCTGGCCGGGCTCGACCCCACGTTGCCCCGCTATGCCGCCGTCGAGGCCTACCTGCACGAACGTGCGGGCGACCCGGCGACGGCGGCCCAGCGCTACGCCGAGGCCGCCCAGGCGGCGACCAGCCTGCCCGAACGCGATCACCTCACCCGGCAGGCCGCCCGGCTCAACGCACAGCTGCGTGGTTGAGCGATCTCAGCTGATGCCGACCGACTGCGCGAGGAACGGCCAGGAGGTGCGCAGGTCGTCCTCCCAGTAACCCCACGAGTGGGTGCCGACCGGACGATCGTCGAAGGTGACCGGAATGTTCAACTCGTGCAACCGGTTTGTCAGGTTCACCGTGCAGTAGTGGATGGCCGCCTCGATCGGCCCGCCGAAGGCGATCTGCACCGGCAGCGGAATCCGGCCCTCCAGCACGCGCCGGTCGAACGGGGTGTCGTGCGGTATGCCCGCGATACCGCTGCCCGAACTCAGATACACCGCGGTTCCACGCAACCGCTCCGCGTTGACCAGCGGATCGTTCTCCCGCCACAGCGGATTGCTGGCCGGGCCCCACATGTTCTCTACGCTTTGCCCGCCGCCCCAGTTCTCCACAGTGAGCCGGACGAATTCGTGTCCGATGGGGTCGGAGGTCTGCGCGCAACCGCTGTAGGACGCGACGCTGTTCCAGAAGCCGGGCTTGGCGATCGCCAGGTTCAGCACCGAGGTGCCGCTCATGGAAACGCCCGCCAGCGCGCGACTTCCGTTGGCGCCCAGGAACTCCTCGATCACCGGCGGCAACTCGTCGTTGAGAAAGGTCTGCCACTTGTTGAAGCCCAGGACGGCGTCGGCCCGGATCCAGTCGGTGTAGTAGGAGTTGGCGCCACCGAACGGGGTGACGACGTTGACGTCTTTGCCGCTCAAGAAGCTCACGGCGTCGGTCTGCACATCCCAGCCGCTCTCGTTCGGGCCGCCGCCGGAGCCGTTGAGCAGATACAGCGTCGGCCGGGGCGTCCCCCGGTCGGCGGGGCGGATGATCTGTAACGGGATCGGCCGGTTCATCGCGGGTGAGAAAACCGTGACCACCTGCTGGCGGTCGTTCACATCCTGTACCGAAACGACGGCGGGCGCCGCGGCCGCGGTGCCCGCCGTCGCAATCAGGCCTGCCGCGGCGACTACCCCGGCAAGAACCCAGCTCAGCGTTATTGTGCGTGTCGATCGCCGTTGTCTCAAAGTCACCAGAACCTCTCCTCGCAGTCGGCCACTATCCCCGATGGCAGCCAGGACACGCCGCACTAGCGGCTGACGCCCTGACTTGGCATCGGATAGAAATTCGCGTTGCTACGATCACCGGTTTGGTCCGACGCCGATCTTTTTCGATCAGCGCGGTGGTTGGCTCATGTCCCGATTCATCTGCGGGATCTCGATGCTGATCGGCAACCGCAGTTCGGCCAGGTAGATCAGGGCCGCCTGGCGGAGGAACTCGTCGAAGAGCCAGTACGCCTCCGGCGCCAGCGGGACGACCGGGAGCAGGCCCTCGCGGACCGCGATGAACGGTCCCCAGCTCACCCGGAGCAGCGGATCCCAGACCGGTTCGCGCGGAATGGCCAGACCGTCGGCGATCTTGTCGCCGAGCAGGAAGCGGGTGAACGCGCCGAGGACCGGCTTGCTGAGCACGGCGAGGTCGAGGTTGACCCCGAGTCGCAGGAGCCGGTCGGCCAGGGCCACGCCCTCCGGGGTCGGTGCCAGGATCGGGTCGAGGACCTGCGCGGACTGGGAGTTGGCCGCCGACCACGAATTGGGGATGTATTCGTCGCGGACGCCGAGCATGTGTGCGCACACCTGCCAGGAGTGCAGGAAGGCGTCGGATTCGCCGACCGGGATCGGAACCTGCCAGGCGGTCAGCTGTTTCATCACCGTGGTGGGCAGGCTGTGCCAGGTGACCATGATGTCGTTCTGGCTGATCGGGATGTCCTCGGCGGCGGAGTTCACCCAGTGCGGCGACTGCGGCAGCAGATGGCGCACGGCGGCGTGCACCAGCCGGGTCTTGACGCAGGTCACGACCATTTCACCGTCCGGCGCATAGGCGTTCGCGGTGCCGATGTCGTAGCCGAGCTTCGCGGTTTTGGAGATGCGGTCCTTGAGGTCCTGGCCGCCCTTGGAGTAGTAGACCGCGCGCGCCTCCTTCGGGATGACCGTGCTCATCATGCCGCTGGCCAAGCCGTACAGGACGCCGAGATAGAGGCCGCGCTTCTTGTTGAACTCGACGGCGGTGCGGAGTTTGCCCTGATCGGTCCACTGCGGGAGCTGGCGCGCGTACTCCATGAAATCCCTTAGCTCCGTGGGCAATCCGGCAGGCAGGGGCTGACCGTTCCGGGTCCACGTCCGGAGCAGGTCGTTCACCCTGGGCACTTCGCCGCGGTCGATCAAGCCCGCGACGAGGGGATCCGCCTCGGCATCCCACACGGTCAGCGGGTCTGCTCCGGACCCGCTGCCGGCCACCGAGCCGCCCGGTGACCAGCTCCACGGCTCCGCCCGGACCGGCCCGGCCATTGCCAGTGCGCCGAACGCGCCCAATGCTCCGCCGGCCTTCAACGCGTTGCGCCTGCTGAATCCGTCCATGTCGCTACTCCTCGCTGAGCTGACACCACCGGGTCGGCGCAGGGACGGCGAGTAGCGCCGGTTCGCGCCTTTCAGTGGAGGAATAGTCATTAACTTAACTCTGCGACGAGCTCGTCGTCTCGACTTTGAGAAACTGAGGCCGATTCTCTCTCATTGCGTAGCACTGAGCAGCAAGGGAGCTGAAATATTGCCATTATCAGGGGTATTGACAGCGAACTGAACAGTGTCGCGATTCGTAGCGATCCCCCATGCGGCATCCCGGATAGGCGGCAACCGCGCTACATCGATTTTTGAGAGTCGATAACTTGCAGTCACTTCATGGACGCAGCTGAGCACATCCCGCGCGGGATGTGCTCAGCCTGACGTCACGGCGTGGGGAGCTGGTCCCACTGCATCCGCGCGTCTTCATTGGCGAAGCCGTCGCGGATGGTGACGTAGGACGTCCCCGCGGCCGACGGGACGCTGAGCCTGCGGGTGTCCAGCGCCGCCTTGTAGACCGTGCTGGCCTTCCCGTCCGGGAAGAAGACGTACTCGAGGGTGAAGTTCTGCTTGTAGTTGCCCGAGTCGCAATCCCCGAGGAAGGCCAAACCCCAGCCGCCCGCGGCGTTTTCGATGCACTGATGCTTGCCCCGGGTCAGGTCGTGGGTGCTGAACGCGATCGTGTCCGGCCCGGTGGTCGCGCGCAGCCACCACTGGCGTCGATCGTTGGCGTTGCACGGCGCGAATCGGGCAGTGCCGCCGACCGCGTTGTGCGGGTCGTTCTCGATGGTCATGCACTGACCGTTGCCGCGGTTGTACATGAGCCAGTAGGCGAACTCGGCCTGCGCCGGAGCCGCGCCGACCACGGTGCCGGCAACGGCCGAGACGATCAAGGCCGATGCGGGAACCCGCCCGCGGCCTGCGAAATCGCGTCGAGTCCGACGGGAATAACACTCCCGGCCCGGGGTGTTGGTCTGCGCATGCCGAGACCGTTCACGGAGATCGAACGTCAGGAATTCCTCGCGGGCAAGCACATTGCGGTGCTGTCGGTCGCGGCGACCGATGGGCGTCCGCCCGCGGCCGTCCCGATCTGGTACGACTACACGCCCGGCGGCGACATCCGGATCAATACCGGTGCCGGGCGGCGCAAGGCCCGGCTCGTTCAGGAGGCCGGTGTGGTGACGCTGACGGTGCAGCGCGAAGAGCTGCCGTACCAATACGTCATCGTCGAGGGCACGGTCGTCGACGCCGCCACTCCCTCGCCGCGGGACGCGCGCGAGGCGATCGCGACGCGCTACCTCGGCCCCGAAGAGGGCCGCGCCTTCGTCGATCGCATGGACGGCACCGCGTCCGTGCTGTTCACCGTGCGCCCCGACCGCTGGAGCAGCCAGGACTACAGCCAAATGTAACCACCTGCACGGATATCGTCCGAGTACTCGGTGTCGTTGCCTCGCAACGACACCGAGCCTATTTCAGAGGCGCGCGGCCAGGCGGGTGCCCTGATCGATGGCGCGCTTGGCGTCCAGCTCGGAGGCGAGTTCGGCGCCGCCGATGAGATAGAGGTTCACGCCCGCGGCGCGTAACTCGTCCTCCAGGTCGCGGACCGATTCCTGGCCCGCGCAGATGATCACGTTGTCGACCGGGATCAGTTGCGGGCGTTGACGTTTCTCACCGAAGCTGATGTGCAGGCCGTTGTCGTCGATGCGCTCGTAGTTGACGCCCCCGATGTGATCGACGCCCTTGGCCTTCAGCGCAGCGCGGTGCACCCAGCCGGTGGTCTTGCCGAGGTCCTTGCCGAACGGGGTCGACTTGCGTTGCAGCAGAACGACTTCGCGGGCGGCCGGGGACGGCTTCGGCTTGGTCAGCTGGCCGCGCACCTGCTCGTCGTCGGCGTCGACGCCCCACTCTTCCTTCCACTCGTCGAGCTTCAGCGTGGGATGGCCCTCGACGGTGAGGAATTCGCTCACGTCGTACCCGATGCCGCCCGCGCCGATGACCGCGACCCGCTTGCCGACCGGGCGCTCCTCGCGGACCAGTTCGGCGTAGGACAGCACCATCGGGTGGTCGATGCCGGGGATGTTCGGGATGCGCGGCTTGACGCCGGTGGCCAGCACCACCTCGTCGTAGCGGCCGGCGACGATCTCGGCGGCGCTCACCCGCTTGTTCAAATGCACAGTGACGCCGGTGATTTCGAGCTTGCGCCGGTAGTACCGGATCGACTCGTTGAACTCTTCCTTGCCCGGGATGCGGCGGGCGATGTCGAACTGGCCGCCGATCTTGTCGTCGGCCTCGAACAGGTCGACGTGATGGCCGCGCTCGGCGAGGTTGACCGCGGCGGACAAACCGGCCGGGCCCGCGCCGACGACCGCGACGCGCTTGGTGCGCCGGGTGGGCAGCAGCTTCAGCTCGGTCTCGTGCCCGGCGCGCGGGTTCAGCAGGCAGGACACGGTCTTGTGCACGAAGGCGTGGTCCAGGCAGGCCTGGTTGCAGGCGATGCAGGTGTTGATCTCGTCGACCCGGTCCTGCTTGGCCTTGTTCACCCATTCGGGGTCGGTGAGGAACGGGCGGGCCAGCGAAACCAGTTGCGCGTCACCGCGAGTCAGGATTTCCTCGGCGATTTCCGGCATGTTGATCCGGTTGGACGCACAGACCGGGATGTTCACCTGCTGCGTGATCTTCGCGGTGAACTCGACGAAAGCCGCCCGCGGGACCGAGGTCACGATGGTCGGGACGCGCGCCTCGTGCCAGCCGATGTCGGTGTTCAGGATGTTCGCGCCCGCGGCCTCGAGTTCCTTTGCCAGCGCGACGATCTCATCGAACGTCTGGCCCTTCTCCACCAGCTCGGCCATGGACAGCCGGAACACGATGATGAAGTCCGGGCCGACCGCGGCGCGGGTGCGGCGCACGATCTCCACCGCGATGCGGCGGCGGTTCTCCGGCGAGCCGCCCCACTTGTCGGTGCGCTTGTTGGTGCGCGGCGCGAGGAACTGGTTGATGAAATAGCCTTCACCGCCCATGATCTCGCAGCCGTCGTAGCCGGCGAACTGGGCCAGCTTCGCGCAGCGCGCGTAGTCGTCGATGGTCTGCTCGACGCCCTTGGCCGAGAGCTTGCGCGGCCGGAACGGGTTGATCGGCGCCTTGATCGAGGACGCGGACACGCTGCCGGGCATGTAGGAGTAGCGGCCGGCGTGCAGGATCTGGATGGCGATCTTGCCGCCCTCCTTGTGCACCGCCTTGGTGATCGCCCGATGCCGGTAGGCCTCGGACTTGTTGGTCAGCTTGGCGCCGAACGGCAGCAGCCAACCGGTGCGGTTGGGCGCGTAACCGCCGGTGATGATGAGACCCACACCGCCACGGGCCCGTTCGGCGAAATAGGCGGCCAGCTTGTTCGTATCCCAGGCTCGGTCTTCCAGGCCGGTGTGCATCGACCCCATCACCACGCGATTGCGCAGAGTGGTGAAGCCGAGGTCAAGAGGCTCGAATAAATGAGGGTAGGAACTCATCGGCGAGTCTCACCTTTCTCCGTTGGTCACTCCGCGCGCGGGGCTGTCGCGGGCGGATGCAGGGCGTGCAGAACTTCGTCGCACCATTCGACGAACCCCGCCTCCACGCGGACGCCCGCGCGCAGGACGAGGTACTGGTGCAGAGCCGTACCGGAGAGCTGATCCGGTGCCGGAAAGTCGCGTTTCTCGATGAGGCGGTAGACCTCGAGGCGCTGGGCGTGTTCGTCGCGATGCCGGGCGACCTCGGTGCGCAGCGCGCCGATATCGCCGTACGCGGCGGCGCGGATCTTGACCGCGAGCTCGTTGCGCGGGGTGCCGGTGTCGGACGGTTCGGCGATCCAGCGGGCCAGCTCGGCGCGACCCGCCGCGCTCACCGCGTACACCTTCTTGTCCGGACGGCCCTCCTGCGTGACCGACTCGCTGATCAGCCAGTCGGACTCCTCCATCCGCTTGAGCACGCGATAGATCTGCTGATGCGTCGCGCTCCAGAAGTACCCGATGGACTTGTCGAAGCGGCGCGCCAGCTCATACCCCGAGCCGGCCCGCTCGGTCAGCGAAACCAGCAACGCGTGCTCGAGGGCCATGCGGCAAGAGTAGCCGTGACACCCAGTACTATGCAACTGGGTGCATACCCCGGTTTCGGTGTCGGTGTTGGACCCGTTCCGAGGGGGAAATCACACTAGGCTGCGCGGCATGGGTGAGGTAGACGCGCGGGCGACTGTCGGGCAGGCCGCCGGGCGCGGGCAAGTGGTGGCGTGGGGCTTCTGGGACTGGGGATCGTCGGCGTTCAACGCGGTGATCCTGACCTTCGTGTTCTCCGTGTATCTGACCGACAAGGTCGGCGACGATCTCCCGGGCGGGGTGTCGCCGAGCGCCTGGCTCGGCTGGGCGCTCGGGCTCGCGGGGCTGGTGGTCGCGGTGACCGCGCCGGTCAGCGGGCAGCGGTTCGACGCGTCCGCGAAACGTAAACGCTCCCTTGCGGTTCTGACCGGACTCTGCATCGCGTCGATGACGCTGATGTTCTTCGTGCACGACGACTACCACTATCTGTGGCTGGGGCTGTTGCTGCTCGGGTTCGGTTCCGCGTTCTTCGAGCTGGCCAGCGTGCCCTACAACGCCATGCTGCGTCAGGTGTCGACCCCGGCGACCGTCGGGCGGGTGTCCGGATTCGGTTGGGCGATGGGCTATTTCGGCGGCATCTTCCTGCTGCTGATCTGCTACTTCGGCTTCATCTCCGGCAGCGGCGACAGTCGCGGGCTGCTCGGCATCCCGACCGACGACGGGCTCAACATCCGTCTCGTCGCCATCGTGGCGGCGGTCTGGTTCGCCGCGTTCGCGCTGCCGGTGTTGTTCGCGGTGCCCGAATTGCCGCGCACCGACGCCGATCCCGGCGCGGCCAACGCGGGCTTCTTCGCCTCCTACCGGGTGCTGTTCCGCGACCTGCGCGAGCTCTGGGTGACCGATCGGCGCACCGCCGGATTCCTGATCGCCAGCGCGGTCTTCCGCGACGGACTGGCCGGGGTGTTCACTTTCGGTGCGGTGCTTGCGGTCCGGGTGTACGACATCGCCGACTCCGACGTGCTGCTGTTCGGCATCGCCGCCAATGTGGTTGCGGCGCTTGGCGCGATCGTCGCGGGCCGGTTCGACGACCGCGGCGGGCCGAAGATCGTCATCGTGGTCTCGCTGGCCTCGATGATCGTCTGCGGCGTCGCCCTGCTGGTGGTCTCCGGCCCGTTGATGTTCTGGATCTTCGGCCTGCTGCTGACCGTCTTCGTCGGCCCCGCCCAATCCGCCGCCCGCTCCTTCCTCGCCCGCCTCGCCCCGCCTGGGCGCGAAGGCCAGCTCTTCGGCCTCTACACCACCACCGGCCGCGCCGTCTCCTTCCTCGCGCCCACCTTCTTCGGCCTGTTCGTCTGGTTCTTCGACAACGACCGGGCCGGCATCATAGGCATCATCCTGGTGCTCGCCGTCGGCCTGATCGCGCTGCTGCCCGTCCGCTCGCCCGACCCGACCGAGATCGCCGCCATCGACCGGCTCGACTGACCCGCTAGGCTCCCTCGCGTGAGCCTGCCCTCCCCCACTTCCGAGAACCGCGCGGTCGTCACCGGCGCCTCCTCCGGCATCGGCACCGCGCTGGCCGCCGACCTGGCCGCGCGCGGCTATTCGCTGATTCTGGTCGCGCGCCGCGGCGACGTGCTCACCGAGCTGGCGCAGCGATTGACGCTGGCGCACGGGATCACCGCGGAGGTGCGGGCGGTGGATCTGTCCGACCGGGCGCAGCGCGGGGCGCTGGTCGAGGAGCTGTCGGCGCGCGATATCGCGATCCTGTGCAACAACGCCGGGATCGCGACCTTCGGGGCGGTCGCCGAGCTGGATTTCGACTACGAGCGCGCCCAGATGGAGCTGAACGCGGTTGCGGTGCACGACCTTACGCTCGCGGTGCTGCCGGGGATGATCTCCCGCGGCGGGGGCGGCATCTTGATCAGCGGGTCGGCGGCGGGGAACATGCCGATCCCCAACAACGCGACGTACGCGGCCAGCAAGGCGTTCGCCAACACCTTCTCCGAGTCGCTGCGCGGCGAGCTGAAGGGATCGGGCGTCAACGTCACGCTGCTCGCCCCCGGCCCGGTGCGCACCGACGTGCCGGATCCGGCCGACGCCTCGATCGTCGACCGGCTGGTGCCCGACTTCATGTGGGTGTCCTCGGAGTACACCGCGAAGGTGTCCATCGACGCGCTGGCGCGCAACAAGATGCGCGTGGTCCCCGGCCTGATCAGCAAGGGAATGAGCGTGGCGGGGCAGTACGGTCCGCGTGCCGTCACCGCGCCGATCGCGGGCAAGTTCTACAAAAAGCTCGGCAGCTAGAGACGCCCGTCACCGCCGGGTCAGGGATCCGTCAAGATCGGGCTCCCGGTCGTCAAGCAGTCGTAAGCTGGACGTTTGCCCAAGAGGAAAGCGGCGTAGTCCTGACAGCGGCCCCGCCTACGGAATAGCGGGGGCGCACACAGGAGACACCGTGACGCTGCTGGAAATCTTCCCGTCGCTGAAGTCGGGGATGCCCTCACGCCTCGACTCGGCCGTATGGCCGCGCGACACGCATTACGACGACGCGGGCCGGATCACGATCGGCGGGGTGGCCCTGGCCGACATCGCGGATCAGTACGGCACTCCGACCTATGTCCTGGACGAGCGCGAGGTCAGGGAGCGCTGCCGGGCCTACCGCAAGGCGTTCCCCGAGGCCGAGATCATCTACGCGGGTAAGGCTTTGATGATCCGCGCGGTCGCCAACTGGGTTTCCCAGGAGGGCCTGTCGGTGGACGTGTGCTCCTCCGGCGAGCTGGCCATCGCGCTGGCCGCCGGCGTCTTGCCGCAGCGAATCATCATGCACGGCAACGGAAAATCGTTCGACGAACTGACCGCCGCGATCAAGGCCGGGGTCGGCCGGATCGTGGTCGACTCGCTGGCCGAGATCACGCTGCTCTCGGCGTTGGTCACCGACTCGCAGAAGGTGCTGCTGCGCCTGTCCCCCGGCATCGACGTGCACGGGCATCCCGCGGTGCGCACCGGGGTCACCGATCAGAAGTTCGGCTTCCCGCTCGGCGGCGACACCGCCGCGGAGGCGGTCGCGCGGATTCTGCGCCAGCCGAAGCTGAACCTGGTCGGCTTCCACTGCCACCTCGGCTCACAGATCAGCGACCCGGACCACTACGGCGAGGCCGTGCGCCGGGTGGTCGCGGAGATGGCGCGGGTCCGCCAGGAGCACGGGCACGTGCTCACCGAGCTGGACCTCGGCGGCGGGCACGCGGTCGCCTACCGCACCGGCGACGGCGAGATGAACCTCGGCGACCTGGCCGCCATCATCGAGGACGCCCTCGACGCGGCCTGCGCGCGCCAGCACTTTCCGCGCCCGCAGATCGCGCTGGAGCCGGGCCGGGCGATCGTCGCGCACGCGGGGGTGACCTTGTACCGGGTGCTGTCGGTCAAGCACATCGAGGGCGGGCACACCTACGTCACGGTGGACGGCGGCATGAGCGACAACCCGCGCGTCGCGCTGTACGGCGCGCGCTACAGCGTCGTCGTGGCGAACCGGCACCCGACCTGCGCCAGCATGACCGCGACCGTGGCCGGACGGTTCTGCGAGGCCGGCGACATCCTGGCCACCGACGTGCAACTGCCGGTCGACCTGCGGCCCGGCGAGGTGCTCGCGGTGCCGTGCACCGGCGCGTACCACCACAGCCTGGCCTCGTCCTACAACAGCGTGGGCCGGCCGCCGATCGTGGCCGTGCGGCACGGGCAGTGCCGGGAGCTGGTGCGCCGGGAGACGGTCGCGGATCTGATGTGCCGCGACATCGGCTGGTGAGCTGAACGACGCGGGCCGCGCGGCAGCCGCGCGGCCCCGGCGTGTCAGTGATCCGTCAAGATCAGGTCGGCGGTGGTCAACGTTGCGCTAAGCGGGCTACCGGCGCCGGGCTGGTCGGCGTAGTTCTTGGTAGGCCCCGCAGATGGAGAAAGCGGGGAGCGGATCAGGAGAGCACCCGTGACGCTTGTGGACTTCTTCTCGCCGACTCGGCCGGGAACGGCCGCACACCTGGATTCCGCGGTATGGCCCGCCGAGGCCCGGTATGACGCCGAGGGGCGGATCGTCGTCGGTGGCGTCGCGCTCACCGATATCGCCGAAACGTACGGCACCGCCGCGCGGGTGCTCGACGAGCGCGAGGTCCGGCAGCGCTGCCGCGCTTATCGCAAGACCTTTCCGGAGGCCGAGATCGCCTACGCGGCAACGGCGTTGCTGGTCGGTGCGGTGGCGGATTGGATCACCAAAGAAGGACTCTCGGTCGCGGTGTGCTCGTTCGGCGAGCTGACCGCCGCGCTCGACGCCGGGGTCGAACCACGGCGGATCATCTTGCACGCCAATGGCGTATCCCGTGAGACGTTGGCGACCGCGGTAGCCCGGCGGGTCGGCCGGATCGTGGTCGGCTCGCTCGCCGAGATCGACCTGCTCGCGTCCGTCGCCACCCGTCCGCAGCGGGTGCTGTTGCGGGTGTGCCCCGGTGTCGAGTGCGACTCGGCCGAGCCGATCGGGTTCCCGCTCGGCGACGCCACCGCCGCGGCCGTGGCGCAGGTGCTGGACACGCCGATGCTCGAGCTGATCGGGTTGCACTGCCATCTCGGCTCGCAGATCTACAACCCCGATCACTACGGCGAGGCGATCCGGCGGATGGTCGCCGAGATGGCGCTGGTCCGGCACGACCACGATCGGATTCTGACCGATCTCGATCTCGGTGGCGGGCATGCGATCGCCTACCGCAACGGGGACGCCGAGATGAATCTCGCCGAGCTGTCCGCGATCATCGAGGACGCGCTGGACGCGGCGTGCGCGCGGCAGCATTTCCCGCGGCCGAACATCGCGCTGGAGCCGGGGCGCGGGATCGTGGCGCGGGCCGGGGTGACGTTGTATCGGGTGTTGTCGGTCAAGCACAGCGACGGCGGGCATGTGTCCGTTGTCATCGATAGCGAGACCCGCACCAGGACAGGGAGTTTCGCGGGCGTGATGGTCGCGAATCGGCGGGCGGCCGGGTCGCTGGTGAGCGCGACCGTCGCGGGCCGGGCCGGGGACGTCATCCTCGCCACCGACGCACGGCTCCCCGCCGATCTGCGCCCGGGCGAGCTGCTCGCCGTGCCGTGCACCGGCGCCTACCAGCACGGCTCCCCGCGCACCCGGGTCATCGCGGTCCGCGAGGGCCACTACGCACAACTCGTCCGCCGCGAGCCCACCCTCCTCGACCGCGACGCGAGCTGACCGCAGCCGCATACCTTCTGACCTCCCGCACAGGGAATTGCATGCGATCCCCTGTGCGGGAAATCGAGAGGTGTGCGGCGGTCAGCGCTTCCGGGTGCCGAAGATGCTGCGGCTGATCTCACGGCCGGCGGCGGTGGCCGCGGAACGCAGGAAGCTCTTGACCGCGGGGTTCTTCATGATGCGCTCGGCGGTGGTGTCCGCTTCCTTCGGCGAGCGGCCGGGGGCCGGGGCAGACTGCGGAGCTTGTTCTGCCGCAGCGACTTTCGCCGCCAGGATCTCGTACGCCGACTCCCGATCGATGGTCTGGCCGTACTTGCTGTGCAACGAACTCGACAGCGCCCGCGACTTGATCGCGTCGTCGCCGATGGTGTCCATCAGCGAGCGCGGCGGCTGAATCCTGGTCCACGCCACCGGAGTCGGCGCGCCCTTCTCCGAAAGCACGGTCACCACGGCCTCGCCCGTGCCGAGCGAGGTGAGCGCCTTCTCCAGGTCGTAGGTGCTGGTCTTCGGGTAGGTGCGCACCGTCTTGGACAGCGCCTTCTGATCGTCCGGGGTGAAGGCGCGCAGCGCGTGCTGGATGCGCGCACCCAGTTGGGACAGCACCTGATTCGGGATATCGGTGGGCAACTGGGTGCAGAAGAACACACCGACGCCCTTGGAGCGGATCAGCTTGACCGTCTGCTCCACCTGGTCCAGGAACGCCTTCGACGCGTCCGCGAACAGCAGGTGCGCCTCGTCGAAGATGAAGACCAGCTTGGGCTTGTCCACGTCACCCACCTCCGGCAGCGTCTGGAACAAATCCGCCAGCACCCACATCAGGAAGGTGGAGAACATCACCGGCCGCGCCGCCTGCGCACCCAGCTCGAACAGCGTGATCACGCCCTGCCCGCCCGCGACCCGCACCAGATCGCTCGGATCCAGTTCCGGCTCACCGAAGAACGTGTCGCCGCCGTCGGCCTCCAGGTTCACCAGCGACCGCAGGATGACGCCCGCGGTGGCCGCCGAGACGCCGCCGATGCCCTTCAGGTCTTCCTTGCCCTCGGCGCTGGTGAGGTGCGTGATCACCGCGCGCAGGTCCTTGAGGTCGAGCAGCGCGAGGCCGTTCGTGTCCGACCAGTGAAAGATCAGGCCGAGCGTGGATTCCTGAGTCTCGTTGAGCCCCAGCACCTTACTGAGCAGCACCGGGCCGAACGAGGTGATGGTCGCGCGGATCGGGACGCCGATGCCGTTGGTGCCGAGCGAGACGAACTCGGTCGGGAAGCCGGTCGGCTTCCAGTCCTCGGCGCCGGTCTCCGCGGCGCGCGCGCTCAGCTTGTCGTTGGCCGCGCCCGGCTGCGACAGGCCGGACAGGTCGCCCTTGATGTCGGCGAGCACCACGGGAACGCCTGCGGCGGACAGCTGTTCGGCGATGCCCTGCAACGTCTTCGTCTTACCCGTGCCGGTCGCGCCGGCCACCAGGCCGTGCCGGTTCATCGTCCGCATCGGAATGCGTACGCGCGCAGCGGGATCCACCTCGCCATCGACCACGACGGTGCCCAGCTCCAGCGCCACCCCGTCGAACGCGTACCCGGCGGCGATCTCCTGCGCGGCGGCCGACCCCGTGCCCGGCTTCGCGCCCTCCCCCGCGTCCGCCGTCTTCTGCTCCGCCTTGCTCGCGGCTTCGGCGGCGGCAGCGGCGGTCTCGTCGGCCTTGGCAGCGGCACTCTCGGCCTTCTGCTTCGCCTTCCCGCTGTCGCCCGTCTCCTGCTCGGCCAGCTCACGTTCCGCGGCCTCCGCGGCAGCCGCCGCCTCCGCAGCGACTTTCGCCGCCTCCTCCGCAGCCTTCCGCGCAGCGGCCGCTTTCTCCTGGGGGGTTGTCATCGCACGATCCTCCGTCTGATCAGACTCGAACTGCATTACGCAGTGTTTGCTGTCGTACCGAAAACGCCTGTGCCGATCTGCAGAAACTGTATCCCCGCAAGTGCCCGTTGTGCGCCTCCCACCCAGGAAGCGGGCCGCAATCACGCCGCGCTACAGGCGTCACAAATCAGACAGAGCTAATGTTGCTGCCGTGTCGGATAAATATGTGGTGTGGATGGATTGTGAGATGACTGGGCTGCGCCTGGACAGCGACAAGCTGATCGAGGTGGCGGCGCTTGTCACCGACAGCGATCTCAACATCCTCGGCGAGGGTGTGGATGTCGTGATCCATGCCGACGACGCGGCGCTGGCCGCCATGCCGCAGGTGGTCGTGGACATGCACGCGCGTTCCGGGCTCACCGAGGAGGTGCGCCGCTCCACTGTCACCATGGCCGAGGCCGAGCAGCAGATCCTCGACTACATCAAGCAGTACGTGCCGACCCCGGGCACCGTGCCGCTGGCCGGTAACTCGATCGCCACCGACCGCGGCTTCATCGCCCGCGACATGCCGGCGCTGGACACCCACCTGCACTACCGGATGATCGACGTCAGCTCGATCAAGGAGCTGTGCCGCCGCTGGTACCCGCGCATCTACTTCGGCCAGCCGGAGAAGGGCCTGGCCCACCGCGCCCTGGCCGACATCAAGGAATCCATCCGCGAGCTGGAGTACTACCGCCGCACCGCGTTCGTCGCCGCCCCCGGACCGTCCACCACCGAGATCGCCGCGGTCGCCGCCGAGATCAGCAGCGCCGCGACGGCCGCCGAATCGGCCCAGGTCAACGCCTCGCCGGAAACCGATTAGGGAGACGAAGGGGTGACACGCTAATATCGACGGCGCCGGTATTCATCCGGTGATGGTGACCGTAGTTCAGTTGGTAGAGCACCAGGTTGTGATCCTGGCTGTCGCGGGTTCGAGTCCCGTCGGTCACCCTGAGGGGCCCGGGTCGGAGAGAAATCTCCGACCCGGGCTTTTTCATTTGCCCGGTGGTGCCTCACCGCCCACATCACAATGTGAAACATCCTTCTTCCGATTGCGGGACGGATCGCGCACCCCGTCCGTAGACTGCGGCGCGTGGGCGGTGCCGCTGGAGCATCACCCCGGTTTGACCAGAAAGACACAGGTCGTGATGCGTTCCGCGGTAATCGCAGCTTTCTTCGGCGCCACCCTCTTCACCGGAGCTACCGGGACCGCGGCCGCGGGCATCGGGCTGCCCGGCATGCCGGACTCCGGTTCGGCGTCCAGCGGGTCGGCGGGCGGGCTCGTCGGCACCGGATCCGGCAGCAAACTGGCGTGCATCGCCACCGGCAGCGCGCTGGCCATCATCGGCGACGCGCACCTGGGCTGCAACATGCTCCCCTGATCCACCGACAGCAAACGGGCCACCAGTTCACACTGGTGGCCCGTTGACGTTGCGGCTCAACGCGGGTCGGCGTTACCCGCCTTCCACACCGGCCACGGGATGTTCCAGTCGCCCAAACCGTCTACGCCGGAAAGGGTTCCGCCGACGGTGTTCTTGATGATGGTGATGTCGCCGCGCTTGGCGTTCTGATACACCCACTGCGCGTTCGCGGGGCTCAGGTTCAGGCAACCGTGACTGGTGTTGCTGTAGCCCTGCTGCCCGACCGACCACGGCGCGGAGTGAAAGAAGATGCCGCTGTAGGAGATTCGGGTCGCGAAGTCGATCGGCGTCTTGTAACCGTCCGGCGAGTTCACCGGCACGCCGTAGGTCGAGGAGTCCATGATGATCTTCTCGAGCCGGTCGCTGACGATATAGATGCCGTTGTCGGTGGGCGTGCTGTTCTTGCCCATCGAGGTCGGCATCGTCCGGATGACCTGACCGTTCTGCTCGACCGTCACCTGCTTGGTGTTGTCGTCGGCGGTGAAGATGGTCGCGTCGCCGACGGTGAAGAAGGACTGGATGTTGTCCTGGCCGAACAGCCCGTTGCCGAGATCACGGCCATACACGTTCACATTGATCGTGACCTTGGTCCCAGGCGCCCAGAAATTCTCCGGACGCCAGCGGACCTCACGATTGTTCACCCAATAGAACGCGCCCTCGACAGCCGGCTCGGTAGTGATCTTGATCGCATCCTGGGCGGCCTTGCGGTCCGGAATCGTCTCGTCGAACTGCACCGCGACCGGCTGGCCCACACCGACCACCTCACCCTCGCCCGGCAGCAGATATGGCTTGGTCTGGCTGTCCGGGGAGCTGGTGGTGAAGCTCAACACAGTCGAGTTGGCGCCGCCGAGACCGATCGCATCGGCCTTGAGCCGGTACGGCTTTCCGTAACCGAGCACCTCGGTGGTCTCCCACGACCGGCCGTCGGCGGCCAGCTTGCCGCCGCCCACCGGCTGACCCTGCGCATTCATCAGGGTGACGTTCGTGAACTTGCCGTCCTCGACCTGGAAGGCCAGCGGCACCCCCGGCGAGACCCCCATCTCGCCATCCTTGATCGGGGACAACAACTTCGGCTTGATGAGCTCGAGCAGCGGGTTACGGTCGATCGCGACCGTGGACGCATCCGGCGTCTTCGACGACGAGCACCCCGACAACACCAGTCCGGCCACCGCGAACACCACGACAGGTGCGGTGATATGTCGTATCCACCGACGCCGACCTCGACCAACGCTCATCTCAACCCCGTTTCAAGTCCCTACAGCTCAACCCGCCGTGCCCGCGGAGCGGTCGAGACCACGTCCGGTCATTCTGCCAGTGCGAGGAGCTCGCACCAACGCAAATACCGCGTCGACACAGGGGTGTTACACGGGATAGATCCGAACTGCCCGGTTCGGCGTTAACACCGCGCCCGAACCGCGCATCGTCCCCGCTCAGAGCGCGATTTCACTTCTGCCGCCTCGGCCTGTTAAAGTTTGTCCCGCACCGGAACACGGAGCAAGCGCCATTAGCTCAATTGGCAGAGCAGCTGACTCTTAATCAGCGGGTTCGGGGTTCGAGTCCCTGATGGCGCACCAAAACGGTGCCGAGCGATGCGATTTCGCTATCACTCGGCGCACCGTTGTGCGCGTAGTTGTTAAGAGTCATGCAGGCATCCTAACGGCCCTACGCGCGTCGCGTGACCTAACGAGAGCCCCCTTTCCCACCTGGGAACAGGGGGCTTTGTCGTGAGCAGGCACGCTACGCCCGTAGAACTGCTGGATGCGGTCTATTACGCCTCGACCGTCATCACCATCGGCCGCGACCCGGACCACCCGGACCGTGTCGTGGCTCACACGTTTCAGGCCGACGACGGCCCGGCCGCGCCGCCCGTAGCCCTGGCCGTGGCCAAGCTGCGCGAGCTGGCCGATGCGCTCGAATCCGGCGGTGCCGAATGACGCCGCGCTACGCCGACGACTCCATCGCCACGCCCGCCGAACTCGACGCCATCGCGCGAGCATTCGGATACAGCTGCGCTGCCGAGATGGACCGTGCCCTGGCCTCCGCTCGTGAGGTCAAGCCATGACGCCCCGCCCGGTGCGGCGTAACTACCCGCTTCCGCGCTGCCCGCACTGCCGCCGCCCCTTCCATCCGAAGGCACGCGTTCCGCGACTGCCTACGGGTGCGGTGTGGCGCTGCGCCGAGTGCCGCGCCGATCCCAGCTCCCAGCCGCTAC
The DNA here is from genome assembly GCF_008704205.1 of Nocardia colli. GTDB lineage: Bacteria > Actinomycetota > Actinomycetes > Mycobacteriales > Mycobacteriaceae > Nocardia > Nocardia colli. The sequence continues at coordinate 396,060 of NZ_VXLC01000006.1, forward strand.
CGGTCGACACCGGTCCCGGTAGCGGCTGGGCACCCACTACCCGCCGGGGTGATGCCTACGCAGGCTGAGCCGTTCCACGGCGCTATCTGGCAAGTCCGCCGTAAACCGACTGCCCCCGGTATGTGCTCACTCAACTAATCCCGTGCGAACCGGCGTACGGCTCACCCGAATCGACTGATCATCGACCACGGTGGGACATACCGAAAGCCTTGTGTCCCAACGGACATGGGGCTATCGGCGCTGGGGTAGCAGGCGGTGAGCGGAAAAACTGGGAGGCAAGCGCTGGGAGGCTACCCGGCAAGGCTTGATCTCTATCCATCAGACAAATATCTATGCACCACAACGGAAACGAGCAATTGAATGGTTACCACCGATCCTCCGAAAAACGGCGGCGAACTGCTACAGGTTCCAGAGCTGATCAAGCCTCAGGGAAACATTGCCCGACCCGGCCTGCTGCCGCTGGCCGATCGGATCGGCGAACCGGATCACGTCATCGTCGGCGGGCCGATCGAGCGGCCCGGCCCGCCACCCCAGTACCTCGGCCCGCCGCCGGTGGCCGCCGAGCCGGCCGGACTCGCTCCGGTGCCCGACAAATCGGTCCGGCCGTGAGCTGGTCGGGCCGCCGGGCGCAAGCGCTGCGGCTGCTGTGCCTGGCGACTTACGGCACGACGTGTCACCTGTGCGGGCGGCCCGGTGCGAACACCGCCGATCACCTCATCCTGCACAGCAAGGGCGGCCCCGACGCGCTGGAGAACCTGCGCCCGGCGCACAAGTCGTGCAACTCCGCACGCGGCGACATGTGGCTACACGAGTGGTACGCGTCGCGTCGATACCAGGCCGCCACGGCGGCCCCGTCCCGAGAGTGGTAGCGCTGCAATGGAACTCGATACCGAAACCTACTGCCGTGGCTGCGGTGCGCCGCTGGCGTGGCGACTGACCCGGACCACTGCCCGGCTGCTGCCGCTGGACGTGGAGCCCAACGAGCACGGGCGCGTGCGTGTGGACAGCGACAACAGCGCTACCGTGCTGTCCGGTGGTGAGCTGCTGCTCACGCGTGTGCAGGGCGTACCGCTGTATGTCCACCACGTGGCCGGGGTGGGTTGCCCGGACGTGTGGCCCGCCGACGCGGGCCGCGTCGCCCTGGCCCGCCTCGCTGATGAACCGAACACCGTCATTGCCTCACAAGCTCGCGCCGCCGCCGGTTCTTTGGCTGGCCGCCCGGCGGACACCAAAGCGCCGACCTCCCTTTTTCCCGCCGGGGCCGCAGCGCCGGGGGTAGGAACACATACCCCCAAGGGGTAGACGACACGGCCTTGTGTGGCGGCATCTATTGTTCTTCGGCCATAATCTCGTGATCTACGTAATAGTGCTGTTCGCGTTCGGGACTTGGCGACATTTGGGCTGGTCGTCGCTGCTTGCTTTCCCTGCGTTGGCACTGGTCGTGCTCAACTCTGCATGGGTATCGATTGCGTTCGGCATTCTCGCCACCCGGTTCCGCGACATCGCGCCCATCCTGGGCAGTGTGACGTTGGTATTATTCCTGCTGACACCGGTTATTTGGGACACCAATAACCTTCAGTGCACCCACCGGCCAGCCGCAAAACTAGTGGAGCTCATCCCTACCTATCACTATCTTGAGATTGTTCGGGCACCGATGCTCGGGCAGCCGGTCGTGGCTTACCACTGGTATATCGTCATCGCCATCACGATTTTCGGCTGGGCTGTCGCCCTGATGGCGTTGCGCAAGTTCCGCTCTCGCGTTCCGTATTGGGTTTAAAGGGCAGGTCAGATGCCTTTCGCGACATGCCGACCGATCGAATCCAGCACGCACGTCGTATCGAGATCTGCGCCGTGTGAGCCGATGTTGGTGATCAAGTGGACGGCCGGCCCGCGTTACCTTCTGCGGTTACCAGCCAATCGCCGGGTGAATCGACGGTGTGCGGTGAGAACCCGTGACCACGAAAGATGGTTGCAGATATCATCAGGCGCAGCCGCTGGTCAGCACGTACACGCGACCACAGTGAGCACCCGACTGGCGCGGTGTCACCGCCTTGCGGTCACGGGGCGAACTCCCGGACCAACTGTTCGACCAAGACTCACAACTCATCCGACACCAACCGCAGCGAAAGCTGCTACATCACAACAGATCTCCGAACTCACGGAGGGCCATCGGAAACATCTTACCGCTGTTTCGGCGGGCCCTGGCGCTGTTGGCTGGGATGGACCAGCCCGGTACGAGAACGGGACATCCGATTCATATTGCGATGTTGGGTGGCGGGTTACGGCGTTGGCGTGCTCGCAAGTTCTGCGGACTGATTGAGGGTGATGCGTGCATCCGCTGCTTCGATGGTTGAGGCGCGATGCGCGGCCACCAGTAGTGTGCACTCTGTAGAGATGTGATTGATCGTGCGAATGAGCAGCGCCTCGTTCGCGGAATCGAGCTGAGAGGTGGGCTCATCGAGAAGCAGCAGTTGTGGTCTGGGCAGGAGTGCTCTGGCAATTGCTACGCGTTGGCGTTCACCGCCAGACAGTAGGTTGCCGTGCTCTCCGACAGGTGTGTGTAGACCATCTGGCAGTCTTCGGATCAATTCCTGGAGTCCGGCGAGCGCAACCACGCGCTCGACCTCGTCGATGGTGGCGTCGGGGCACCCATAGCGGATGTTTTCCTCAAGGGTGCCGTACAGGACCGGCGCGGACTGCTCTACCAGACCGATCCGTGAGCGACACTCTGCTGGGCTCATCTCGGTTATATCTCTACCATCAATCAGTATCTGCCCGCTGTTGGCATCAAAGAACCGTGCCAGCAGTCCCAGTACCGTCGTTTTACCTGCCCCGGACGGTCCAATTAGTGCGACGTGGCTATGTTCGGGCACGGTGAACGATAGCCCACGCAGCACAGGAGTTTCGGGGTCGTAGCCGAACCACACATTGCGGAACTCGACGGCGGCTGCACCCGACCGTAAAGGGATTGGTAGTACTGCCGTGCCAGGTTGGTCTGTGATTTCGGTCGGTAGGTCCGTAATCTGCTGGACTCGTTGTAAAGCCGCCAGGCCTTTATGCATCGCGACAACGCCAAAAGCCAGATTGGCGATAGGGCTGACGATGAAGCTGACATAGAGTAGAAATCCGACCAGATCCGCTAATGAAACCGACCCCGTCGATACCCGCAGGGCGCCGATTACGAGTACGACGATCATCGATCCGTGTAGCGCTAGCGTGATTGCTGGAAAGATGACAGCCGTTCGACGAGCCGCAAATATGTTTTCTCGATATGCCTTCCTGGCCGGTTCGGCTATGCGGTCGCGTTCGCGATCTTCGGCGCCGGCGACTCGTACGGTACGGATCGCTGAGAGGGCGCGTTCCAGTTCCGCAGCCATCCCTCCGAGGCTTTCCTGCGCCAATAGTGTCGCTTGCCGGATCCGCGACGTTGCCGCGACCGCGGGTACCACTCCAGCGAGGACGGTGACCGCGACAATGATGAACATCACGGGGTCCAGCAGGATCATCGCGATCACACCTCCGACCACAAACAATGCTCCTGTGACGGTTTGTACCATCACCGAGGACAACGTGTTGCGCAGCAAAGTGGTGTCACTGGAGGTGCGAGTGAGCAGGTCGCCGAGACGGTGGTCTTCATAGCGGCGGATCGGCAGCCGCAACAGGCGGTCGACAATCCGTATCCGCAGATCCAAGACCACGTTTTCGCCAGTGCGGTCGAGCATATATTGCGACAACGCCGAGATCACCGCCTCGGCAACGAAGAACACCACCAGTGCGGCGACCGGCCACCCCCATGGCCGGTGCTCGGCGGCCGCGCTGACCGTCGCACTGGCCAGCAGCGGTTCAGCCAAACCCACACCAGTGCCCACCAGAGACAAACTTACAGCTACTGCGACAGCACCGCGATGGCCTCGAACCAGCGATGCCAACGCTCGCAGGCTGCCCTTGTTAGCCATTACCCCCACCTTCGTCCCTCTCTGAACTGCATCGGCATCGGCATCGAAGTAGCCGAATAGAAGCCCTGTCCTCGATGATCGCCGCAAAACCTATCAAATCAGCATAGGAATGCTCGATTCGGCTGAGCACCAACATAATTCACGCAAGGCAGAGTAATGACTATGCGATGCTCACCGGCTGCTCCTCGGTTCTCCTCTTAATCCCGTGACTCGGTGCAGGACCCGGTACCCCAGCTGCACATCGGGCTCGTCGTTGATAACTACGCCATACAACTCGGTCCAGGAGTGGAAGTCGTCTTTCGGGGTGACCCTGGTGAGAGGCCTGGCAATCGTGACCTCGGCAGGCAATCCAAGCGCGGATAGGTAGGTGGCCAACGCGAAGGACCGAGGCAGGCAAAGTCCGTTGGGTATGACAACACGCAGGACGAGCTGGCTGGTGAGGACCTCACGCCGCGCAAGGCGGATAGCGGTGGCGGCGGGCAAGATGGTCTGGATCGCAGCACCTGGGCCGCCAGGAAGTTTCTGCAGATAGCGCTGGGCAGGCACCCAGCCGTATCGCCGGTAGATCCACAAAGCACGGAAGGTGCGGGCGACGGCATACTGCCGCAGCCGCAAAGGAATTCGTGGCGGGTTAGTCGCCGGATCGAGGTCGGTGAGGAAGTACTCCCAGTCCACCGCAGACGGTCTATCGGTCACGAGCGGTCCCCCTGCTTGGGTGTCAGCAGAGCGCGTTGGTCAAGCTGTGTGGCTAGAGACCGCAGTCCATGTTCGAGAATGGCGTCGGAGGCCTCGATTTGCTGGCGCAGGCGGTCTATCGTCTCGGCGAGTGTGTCCACCGACAAGGCCGCCCGCACCATAAGGGTGGCGGTGGCGTTCAGGCTCAAGTAAATACCACTGCGGGTATCGAGGATGACACCCGCACCATCAGTGTCGTCGAAGACGGCGTGGTCAGCTAGTCGCAGCGCGGGCATTGTGAATCTCCGTTCCGTCGGTCCGGGTTCGGCGTGAGTGATCTCTCAGGAACAGTTCGACCATCGCCGAGCAAGTCAGAGCCACGTAATTGCTACGAAGCAGCGCTGGCTCGGCAAGCACTCGGGCCAACCGTGCGGGGTCGACCACTCCAAACCCGACCAGGTGCGAGTCAGGTCCGCCAAGCAGATCAGCGAACACCTGAGGATGGGTCACAACGAACTTCTGGTGCGGCGAGTCCGGCCACACGTGTCCCTGCCGACGCCAGAGCAAGGCTGGCAATCGGGTGGACAGAATCAGCCGCAGCACCGGCTTCTCGATCAGCAGACCCTGGTATGGCATAAGCCGATATACCTGTGGCATGCGCTCCACGAGTCGCCGCAGCTCTCGTCCACCCAAAGGTGAGCCCAGCCAGATACCCCGCGGCCGCCACACGGCGAGGTCCAGGGTGTGCAGGTTGGGCACGTACTCTTCCTGAAACACGAAATCCGGGACGTCAGGATACGGCGTGAGGAAATCGGTGCCTGGTGTATCAGCGGTCAACCGCGCGTCTAGCACGGAGTTCGAGTTAAAGACGCTCGCGAGGATGCGGCGAAGTTGCCAAGGCGAGCAGACCATCCCGCGGCACAGTGCGGTCTTCTCCCGAAGTGTGAGGTCACCGCGAAGGACCTCATGCAGTCCGAGTCGGCGTGGGCCGAACATGACATCGCCATCGCTTCCCCAGGCGGCGACGGTAACACCGTCGGCATGGAGGCGCTGGGCGAGTTGTTCCATCCAGCGGTAGCCTGAGTGTGCGTAAGGCTGTGGGAAGTGCCAGTCCTTCGACAGGTAACCGTCGCCGCAGTCTGTCGGGACCGGCACGAACGGCACCCCCAAGTGCTCGCAGGCCGCCCGCGCATAGCGCGACTCGTCGGCCAATCGATCATCGGTGTCCATGTGGTAGCCGACGACATCGGCACCAACTTCGGCCAGAGCGGTGAGTACCGTCGTCGAGTCCAGTCCGCCGCTGAGTAGGACCCCGATCCGGCCGTTGTTTGCGTATGGCCGAACTGCTTGCAGGATCAGGTCGTACGCCAGTTCGGCGTAGTCGGCTAGCGAGGTTCGGCGGGGCAGCTCCAGAGGGGTAATTCGATCGTAGAGCATTGTCGTGGTGGCGTGTGACTCAAGGATGACGAGCTCACCCCGGTGCACCGGGACGAGGTTGCGGAAGACGGAGATGCTGTCCCTGCGACAGACGCGCCACAACGTCTCGCGATCGAACTCGGCCCGTCCGTGGTCCAGGAGATCAGCCGGATCTGTCGACCAGCGGACCCGTGCCCCATCGCGGCGATAAAGCAGACCTTCGTTGCTGTCAACGCTGCGGAACAGGAAGATCCGCTGCGGTGTAACCAGGCATCCGGCAAGCTCGCCGGGCAGACGCGCCAGATCGGTGTAGCGGCCGCCTTTCAACGCGGTGACCACCTGTTCCATCAGGTCGGTGGTCACCGGCCCAAGCACCAACCCAGTCAGCAACAGGTAGTCCTGCCCCATTCGCAGAGTCGTCGTTGGCTCGACACCAGGACGGAGTCGTTGCACAGCAATACTGCCCAACGACTCCGACTGGAATCTGTTTTGGCCATAAGCGAGGCACGTGTAAGCAATGGGCTCATCGACATAATCGAAGTCCACTCGCCCGTAAAGGCCGGCGTAATCCGCCACATAAAAGGAATTTGTCGCTATCACACCAGCCCCGCCTCAGTCCTCGAATATCACCTTGAGTTATTTACTTCCACACCCGTTGTCTCCCCCCGACCAACACCCTCGATAAGCGCCACCCGCGTCACTCAGTACCCAATCCCCATTGGTAGTGAGTTCCTCCACTGCACCCAGTGTCGCAACCTCAGGTTCCGCATAGGTCAATTTGGCTATATGAATGGTCGTTTTCATTGTTGCCCCTTCCCTCCATGATCTGCCACTCCCCGTGGCTGCCATCACCGTACCTCGATCGACACCCATACGCTAGTCCCTTTCGTGCGAGCGAAGTTCGTTCTCCGACAGGTGGTTTCGAGTTGCTGCACCGCTATTAGGTCAGCGACCTGGGCCGATCGAGGCTTGCCTCAGGGTTCCGGGCCAATGCCGTTAACTTACGGCGACTGCGCCGCAGCACAGGCACCATGCGACAAATACCTTGCCGCGCTTCGAGGCCTCTGCGCTGTATTGTGCGCCATGCCTGGGAAATACTGCACGGTTTCGTATATGGCGCATCAGACTGGGGCGGAGAATTTATAGCGGATCGTGCATTTTGTGTTTCATGCTCGTTGCATGGAACTCCAAGCATTACGCAATGCCCCAATAGCTCTGACCCTTCTCTACTGGAAATGTGGGTGCCGGCTGCGCGGGTACCGTTCGCGTAGTTCACCGCCTCCACCGGTTACGGGCCGCAGCCAACTCGTCTTGCGGCAATGGCCGCCCCAGACACTCGTTAGTACCACTACCGACACGGCCCGGCCAAGGCGATTCGTCGCCGCGGTCGGCGCACACGGTAGCCCGGGAGAGGGAGGGGCAGTTGGCCTGTGCCGCAGCCTAAGTCGAGGAGTCGTCCGCGGCCGTCGTGGCGGAACCGCTGGAACAAAGAAGTGAGATCCATGCCGCGCTCAGCGTCGTATTCCACCCTGAGCACGGCGTAGTCGTAGTCTGCAGGTCGGTCATTGCCGGTCCATCGTGTGTAGGGCTTGATGAACTCCGGCAAACGCCGAGCTAATCGCGTTCGAATTGGCCTTGTCTTGCCGCTGATGCAACATGGCCGCCTGCTGCAGTGCACTGGCACAGCTACCTGTGCTTGCTGCCTGTGGCCGAGTACCCCCGCTGTGTCGGCGCATGCGGCAGACAACCGTTCCCGGAATCCTAAGCAGGCTTCGCCAACATATGACGGGTTTACCTGCGTTGCAGCGTTTCTCGTTGCGGTCGCCTTGTCGAGCACGATCTGGCCGGAGGCGGCGAGATCTGTCGCGAGGCCTTGAACCGCACCTACGTTGATTGACACCATCACTACCCCAGTTCCGCGTTTCGCAGGTTCTCCGGATCGTCCGCAACTAGGCCGGAACGCGCCATGCCTCCTGATCGCCACTGCCGCAACAGATTCCGTAGCACGACGAGCGGATGAGGTGGCGAATCCTGCAGCGGCCATCCCCGGCCTCCCTCCCGATCCATGACCTTTACTAGGGTAAGACGCAGCCGGAAGGCAATCGGTTCCTTGGATTTCCGAAAATGTTTTGCGCTGCTCAGGATCTCGGACACAGTCGAGGACGCACCGAGCGGAACGCCGACCTGCACCACTCACCGGCGACCGTGAACCTTACCGTCGGTCGAGTACAACCCCACCGGTAGATTCGTCCGCCACCCGCACGCCGATCGTCGTTGCCGACGCACGGTGGGGATCTCTTCGCGCGGAACAGGATCGATCGGGACACACTGTGCTGCACATCGATCCAGTCGACCCCAAAACAAAGGCGCGAGTCTTCCTACGCGGCACCGAACTCGTCGGTGACCGGATCACCCGCGACGACATCGACGTCACGGTGTATCGCGGGGAACGCGACGATCGCCCGGTGGTGCATATCGACACCTTCGATCATACCGGACCGATCCGCATCAACCTCAACGATGGACCAGCCGTCTATCACGGCGACCCCGCGACTGGCGAGCGATTCACCGACTACACCGAGTTCTGAATAGTCGCGTCGCCGGTCCCGTTCTGCGGGCGCTCGGAGATGGTGCCGTCGGCGGTCGGTCGTGTGTCAAGCCCGCGGGGAAAAGCGCCCCGTGGGCTTGACACCCTTCCCGCCGCCGCGGCTGCCGACGCGCGCCCCGCAGAACGGGCCCGACGTCGAGACCGATTCCGCTCAAACACTTTCCGGCTCTCTCCGGCACCGGTAGCTGCTTCACTTCCTGGAGGTTGTCGTGTCCAGAGCAATGTTCAGCCAGCCCACCTTCGACACCGATGGCATGCGCCTGGAATTGCCCGTCACCATCTCGCACACTCCACCGCCGGCTCCCGACGCCCCGCTGGGTCGGGGCCGCCGAATCCTGATAACTGGCTCCCGCAGTTGGACCGACCACGCCACCATCCGGGCGGCGCTGGCCGAGGTGTGGTCCCCGGACGTGGTGCTGGTATCGGGGGGCCTGCCCGCGTGGCGCCGACACCCAATGCGAGGCGTGCTGGCAGGCATGGGGCGGCCGGGTCGAGCGACATCCTGCCGATTGGGACCGGCTCGGACGCCGCGCCGGGTTCGTACGTAACGAGCAGATGGTGCGAGCCGGCGCCGATCTGTGTGTGGCGTTCATTCGTAACGACTCGGCCGGTGCCACCCACACCGCCCGCATGGCCCAGCAAGCGGGCATTCCAACGCGGATCTTCCGCGCCACCGATACCCCGACCGTGGCCGACCATGTTCGCGAGTGACACCCTGTTCGACCTGCGGCCACGCCGGCCTTGTCGCGGCCATCGGCGCGACCCTTCCCGGCGCGGCCTGGCAGCGCTGCCGCACCCACTGATGAGTGTCTGCCTGAAAACCTCCTGGCCCTGGGTGCGGACCCTGCTGCATTCAGTGTTCGATCAGACCGACACCGAATCAGTTGCCGCCCAATACGTTCGAATGCTCGACGCCCTGGCCGAAAAGCTGCCACGTGTCGCCGATCACCTCGACACCGCCCGCGCGGACCTGCTGGCGTTCACCGGCTTCCCCAAAGATCTGGCGCCAAATCTGGTCGAACAATCCCCAAGAACGGTTGAACAAGGAAATCCGCCGACGCACCGACGTCGTCGGCATCTTCCCCGACCGCGGCTCGATCGTCCGCCTCGTCGGGGCCGTACTCGCCGAACAACACGACGAATGGATCGAAGGCCGCCGCTACCTCGGCCTCGACGTCCTGGCCCGCTCCAGCAGACTCACCACCACCGACGAACAGGAAGACACCGCCCCGACAGAACTCACCGCCTGACCAAATTTCGGATCACGCGGTAACCACCCCAGCTACACCACGCCCCGGGACTTGACCGGGCATCTCGCTCGGTCCTGGGACCGCACCCGGATGTGACAGGCACATCGCTCGTGTGACGGCGAGCAAGGCCTGGGCGGTCCGCGTAGTGTGATCTCGAAACTGGAGGCCGCGCAGGTCGAAGCTTGCTGCCCGAACACAACTGCGGGGATCACCATGGGCGACGGCCAACCTGCAGTGCTCGGGCTGCCCGACCTGATGTGCCTACTGCGGCCGAAGGCGAAGGGCCCTGGGTCGCAAAGTGATATCGGCCGGTGAAGTGTTGATCGGTTGTCGTACGAATAGCCGATACCGAACACACAACGTTTGGAACAGAATGAAGCGTCGGCTGCGACGTCGGATAACGTTCCGCACCGGTCGAACCTAACGTATTTAAGAAATAACACATTTTAGACGACCGGCCAGGACGGTGAGTAGAGGCCGACGCGGGCCAGAATACCCTTTGCCGGAAGACCTTTTAACTGCAACGTCTCGCTGGTGAGCCAGATCAGATACCGCAACGGACACGATTCCATGCCGAGCTCGGGAACAATCTTGTAGGGCGCACGGCCTCGTGCGTAACATCGTACATCCTGAGAGAGCAAACGATATTTCAATACCGGACAGTTGTAAAGTTCCAGAAGAGAGAATCACTTGAAAGCGCCTATACCGTCCCTTTGCGCGCGGTCGTCTAAGGGTTTCAAAGGGGGTAACCTGCCGCTTGGTCATGAGCGTAGGTCACGATCCAACGTCAGCGAGCGTAGCCTCCATCCGCGTGACAGCCAAGGATCAGGCCTGAGGTCCCCGAAGACACGAAAAGATGAGGCTCAATATTGAAGCGCGAGCACGTTGTAGGGCATCATAATACGGACGCGGATCGCACAATTCAGAAATATCTGGAATCTTTTGCTGGCTCCACATCAACCATCATCGGGTCGCCCTTGCGTCTGTCTGCGACACGATCCGTCTATCAGCTGGAAGGGTGGGCAGCGACCGACTGTCTGACAACCTTCCAGGAAGGTAAGGCCAACAGCGATCCGTACCGGTTCAGCGACGAGCTTATTATCGAAACTTCCGGCACTACCGGGTTGCCGAAAATGGTGCGATACCAGAAAAAAGTGATAAGAAATTGCGCCGTTGCGATTTGTCAAGCGCTGGGGTTGAGGAGTGATCGACAGTACTTCTCCTTGGTCAATCCACGGTTTGCGTATGGCCTCTCAATAATGCACAGCCATTCTATTGCCGATGTGCCCGTGTTGTTCTACGTGAGCCCGACTTCACTCGAAGCATGGGCGGATTTCCGGGAACAACTCCAGCCAGATTCAGCTGTGTACTTGCTACCGCACCAGTCACACCTGCTGACCATGGACCGGCAATGGAGATTCGATGGGCCGATAGAACTTGTCTTTGCCGGCGGAGCATTGAGAAGCTCAATGGTCAGCAGTTTGGAGAGAACATTCCCGAACGCCGTTATTGTAAACATGTACGGGCAGGCTGAGCTCGGCCCGCGGGTGTCGATCGGAAGGTCGGGCATCCGAGAATTTAGAGAGGGAAACGTCGGAAAGCCATTACCGGGCGTCCAGATAAGAATCAGTTCAGACGGCACTGACTCTGCTATGGGGCGTATAGAGATAGACAGCCCATATCATATGACGTCCTATGTGTCTCCGCTCGACGCGCCAACAGTAAAGGATGGGGATTGGTGGCCTACTGGTGACGTTGGTTGGGTTACAGACGGCGGCGACCTCTGGATTGCTGGGCGAGTGGCCGAGGATATCAATGTCCTGGGCAGTCTTCTCCGCCCAGCTGAACTTCGTAAGGTGGTCTGTGGCGTGACGGGGGTTCTGGATGCACAAATAAGCGCCTCAGATCATGAAATATACGGACAGCGACCAAGTATTCGCGTCTTGGCAGACACCCACGAAACAAACACCGAGGCTGCCGTGCGAACCGCCCTTGCCACCGCGATCGGCCCAACAGCGAGTGTCATTGAAATCAAAGTAATCGATATTGGCTCATTGCCGGATTCTGGAAAGCTGTGAGGATTTATGGCCACTGAAGAAGCCGCTCGCCGCATCGATTGGATACAGTTTGCCGTCCGGCGCCAGCTCCATCGATCGTGCGCTGTCGTTCAACTCTCAGGCGGAATCGACTCCGCGACCGTCCTTCACTTAGCTGTCGCTGCACTCGGGCCCGAAAACGTGCATGCCTATTACCTTCCGGACGGCGCGTCGAGTCCAGATTCCCGCAATTACGCGCAACTGGCCGCAGAGTCAGTGGGATGCCCGCTGAGTGTCAGCGACATCACGACAATTGTTGAGTCAAGCCAGGTCGGTATGGGCATTACCGACTTGATCAAGCGTTATTTCACCGCATTCGATGCGACCGAACATGGTTATTCGCTAAACTTCAACCCTCAAGAATCTTTGCGACTCGGAGTCCCTGTTTACATTCTATCCATCGGGCTCCGAAATGGGGAACCGGTCGAATCGGCGACACTCAAGTCGGAAGATATCCGAACGATCGTTGCATCGCAAAATGTTAAGCAGCGAATTAGGATGTCAATCGCTTATAGACAGGCCGAGCAGCTTCATGGCGCAGTCCTTGGGTGCAGCAACCGGGACGAAATTGCGCTGGGCTTTGTCGTCAAACATGGAGATGATGCCGCCGACATATACCCCATCGCCGATCTCGACAAAGATTCGGTTGTGACCTTAGGGTCTGGTATCGGCGTACCTCGCGAAATAATCAACAGAATACCCACCACGGATACGTATTCCTTAGAGCAGCCTCAGACCTCTTACTATTACGGCTTTGACCGCGCGCTGATGAATGAGCTCGTCAACGCAAAGAACTCATATGATGTGGCCGCCATCATCGAGCGCTACGGGTACGGGAAAGATACTGTCGCCGCATTCAGCGGTCTAACTAACGCATGGAAACGTACTGCTATGTACAACCATAGCCGACTGACTTACCCTTACCCCGGAAAGAGTCATGAAAAAGATTGAACCACCTTCTCACGTCCTCTTTATTCACCATTCGGTCGGGCGCTATTTGATGCAAGAATCAGGAATGCGGGAGAAGCTGGCCGTAGCAGGAATACGTCTCTGGGATGCCGATTACAATAAGTTTGGAGTTACGGGCCCGGATGGTCTGCGCGTCGATGCTCCCGAACTTCCAGGCGACGATACGGATCCTCCGGCTATATTCGATCTGTTCGTCGGCGAGGCATGCCGAGGCCTCTTCCGAGAATGGTCACGGAGATTCGACTGCGTGGTCTTTAAGTCATGCTACCCCGCATCGCACATAACAAGTGATCAAGAACTCCAGAGCCGCATGAAGCTGTACGCGGGCCTGGTCGAAGGGCTTGCATTGGAGTCTCAGCGATTCGTGCTGGTCACCCCTCCTCCTCTTGCTCATTGGCGGACGAGCCATTCCGCGGCAGAACGGGCAGCAGCAGTGGCCCGCCATGTGTCCTCTGAGCTCCCACTGCCATCCAACGTAACCGTCTTCGATCTGCATTCCGCTCTCTCTGATAGCTCAGGGAGTAACGTCGGACGACTTGCGCGGCAGTACTCTCGGCTTTTCATACTTGATTCGCATCCCAATAAACGAGGATGCCGAGTAGCCGGCGACGCTCTCGCTGCGCACATTATCGACGTTGTCGGATAGACCAAGGAAGATCTCCATGTGTGTTAAATGGGAAGAGATGCGACAGCGTCTCATGACACGAGTGTTCTACAACTTTTCAGATGACGAAGTGCGATCTTCGAAGAACCTGTCCGACGATGGGTTTCTCGACTCGCTATCGGTACTCGTCATACTCGAGCTATTCGACGATGAGATTGGAGAACGCCGCGCATCGTCGTCCGCAACAGCGGAAGACGCGACATCCCTTGCGGCTCTACAAAAGTTCTATGTCGGCCTGTGTCAGGGAGTAGAGTGACTCGTGTGTGGTATCTATGCCGAGTTTGGCTCCACTCTGGATTGCGGCTCGAAAGAAATAATAAGACTATTGGAGCTTCGGGGGGAAGATGCAACGAACATTGCAATCGGGCCCCAGTATCGAGTTATTGCAACGCGCCACGCTATGTGGGAGGGAGGCGATACAAGGCAGCCGTTGCGTCGCGACGGTTGGATAGTGGCGTTCAACGGCGAAATCTTCAATCTGTCCGCGATCAGAGAATTACTCAATGATCCAGATTTGTCTGAGGTAGAAGTAATATCTGCCGGATTCGCTCGATACGGCGTTCAGTTCTTCGGTCAGATCGATGGTCAGTTCGCCGTTATCGTGGTGGACACGGTTCACCGCCGTTTGATGGCGACCCGCGACCGCTGGGGCATATGCCCGCTGTATTTTACAACCACTGACGAGTCAATTGTCGTAGCCTCTACTGTGCCAGCCATCCAGGCAGGGGCGGGAGTGAACAATGCCGCTACTCGTGAGATGTCCGTACGCGGGTTATTGGAGACTGCCGGTTGGTGGGCAGCGAGGCCCGGCTGGACGCCCATCGACGCGGTCTCGACTGTCATGCCAGGCACGCTGGTCACGTTCTCCCTGACCAGCGTTACTACCGAGCAATGGTGTAACAATGATTTGCGCACGCAGGGACGTGAATCACCGTCAGGCGGCACAACCGAATCCCTGAGGAGTTCGGTGGAGCGAGCAACGGTGGATCGACTGCGGTCCAACACGAAGATGGGCGTTCTATTGAGCGGCGGAGTGGATTCAGCGGTGATTGCGGCCATCGCGGCGCAGCATGGGATCGAGCAATCGTTCGGCTTGGTCGGATCCGAGGACGCGACGTCGAAAGAAGTTCAGGCACAACAGCGCGATCTCGCTTCGGCGCTTCAAATCAGTCACGAGGCAGTGCCGATCTCGGCAGTTGACATTGCTCTCAATTTTGGTGCGGTCATTCGTATGATTGGCCACCCCATTGCGCGGTTAGGTCCGGTTGGTATGTACTTGCTCTCTACCGCAGTGCGTGATTGCGGCATTAGAGCAGTCCTTTCAGGCGAAGGCGCCGATGAGCTTTTTGCAGGTTACGACTCCCTCCGTGCTGCAGCATTGGTAGACGGCGCTCAAGTGTCCCAGACTGGACTGGGTACTCCTGAATTCGATGCGGGAGTCGCCCCTTCCCTCTACTGGGCTATGATGCGAGAATCAGCAGGGAAGCCGTTGCTCAAGCGTTTATCCGTCGCGCGATTTGTGGCCCGATTTCTGCGGGCCGACACAACACCTGTGCTGCTGGATATGAAGGGTCTTGCGTCGTCTCTCGGCGTAGACAACAACTCACATCTGCGATCTGCAAGAACGCAAGAGATTTCGCTATTGCTTGCACAATATCTGCTCACTGTTCAGAGCGATCATGTATGGATGAATAATCTCGTCGAATGCCGCTTCCCGTGGCTGTCGGCTGCAGTTGAGGATTGCGCGAGTCGATATTCTTCTCGCCAGCTGTGCAACGAGGTGTCGGGCAAACTCCCTATCCACGCTCTAGCTTCTCAGCTGTTTGACGAGTACCCGCGTCTCGGCTCGTATAGATTTGAGAAGCGCGCTTTCAGAATCAGCGTCGGAAGCGTGTTGCGGAACCGGCATTCCGCGAAGATCCTAAGAGACTACATAGAGGCAGCAGGTGACGAGTTGTTCAACCTTCCTCGCATTCTTCAGATTTTTGACGGTGCGGTGACTAACCAAAGCTGTACCGAGCGAGAGTCCGTGTTGCTCTGCGTAGTGGCTTCATCGGGCGCACTTCAATAGACGCGAAGGAATTTCTTATGAAGACTGCGGAAGTCCATCCCCTCTCTGCGGTTATCGCTAAAGCAGTATGCAGTAACATCTTTTCCAGGCTGGCCATCGAGGTCGACGGTGCCCAAGTGGGTGGAGACAAGCCACTGATCCTCGTCGCAAACCACGTTACGGCCTTTGACGGGTGGATCGCTGTCGTTGTCTCTCGATACTATCTTCACGGGCGTTGGGTTGTGACAGCTCATGAAAGAGTTCTTGCAGCAGCCCCAATCCTATCGCGCGCTGGCTTTGTATCCATTGGGGGCACTGCCCTCGCTGTCTTTGCGAGCTTCCGGAAGCTATCGGATCGGATGTCCAAGGGCGAATTAGACAACGTCTGGGTCTTTCCCGCTGGAGCGCATCAGATATCATTCGTCGAGTCGGTCGAAATAGCTGGCGGACTACGACATCTTGCGCGCATGTCACCTGAGGCTCTCATAGTTCCCGTCGGTATTCAATACTATAATTTCCGGAAACTCCGCCCTGCCGTGGCCGTCCATGTCGGCAACCCACTTGGGAATGGCCGCCAACTCGGCAGCGTGAAAGATATCGAGTTCAGTCATGTCATATCAGAAAGCATCGCTAACGAAATATCAGCAGCCCGGACGCTAGCTCACCGTACATCTAGTGAAATACCGAGCACATTCGAGTCGCTGTTACGGTTGGGTTCGTGGCGGACCAAGAAGACCACCCAAATACCCGGGTGAAGGATAGGCAGTACGTTGACTCGACTGTCTGAAATAATTCGACACGGCGCGGAAATTCACGGGTGGGTTCCTCAGCCCGATATGCCGTGCCGCGGTCATCTGCATCGACTCCCAACGTTAGCCAACTTCATCACTCTCACTCGAAGCTTCGTATCCACGGTTCTGTTTGGAGTCGCATTTACCACTGGAAACCTGGCGCACCTCTCCCTCGCTGTAGGCGTAGCAGTATGTGGCGACTTAATGGATGGCTTCGTTGCCCGGCTCATGAATCAGCAGAGTCGCTTCGGAGCGGTTTTCGATTTATGTGCCGACAGACTAGCTGTGGGCTTACTTTTTACCTACATGACCTGGCACGAACCCCAGCAGGCCGTAGCAGACCTCACATACCTCTTTGTCGCTTTTATGCTTGACTGTCCATTGTCATTGATGTTTTTACCGCACGGGTTAACATCGCAATCCGAATTCGACAGGCATGATGTAGCACTATGGAAATGGAACTTTTCCCCTTTGGCGAAGTTTATGCACTCACTTCTGCTTCCCGGGTTGGTTTTGCTAGCACCACCTGTTATCGGCACCATAGGTGCACTGATAAGCGGCATCGTTCGTATATGGTGGATCGTGAGGGACAATGCATTTTAGGCAGTCCTGCTTCTGTTGCTACGCTCAACATTCTTCGGTCAGCCGCGCGGACCCGACGGCCGACCCCATCTCAAGGCTGGACTGGTGTTGATCGACGAACTCCTCGCGCGCTAGCTGCTTGCGGTTCCCGGCACGAGAAACCCTGTGCCTTCAGATCTCACGAGAACGAAGCCACAGGTGCTGAGCCGTTCCACGCCGCGATCGGCGACGTGTCCGGCGTCATGCCCGCTGTCGCCGAGATCGACCGGATCGCTGGATTACCGACGCTCACCATCGATTTCGATGCGGTCTTCGGATTTCGGCTGTAGTCCGCTCAGGACAGATCTACACTTCCGTTGCTAGCCACTGGGATTGGATCTCTGAGACTGGGCCGTTGTCTTGTACCGCTAACTAGTCGCCACAGGGGGTTTGATGGGTTCACGGATTGTTGCTGCGTGCGGCGCGGCGGTGATTGTGACGACGACTACCGCGACGCTGGTTGTTAAAGACCGGCTTGGTGGTGGGTGGGGATGGTGGGCGGGGCTGGCTGGGCTGGTCTTGGTCACGGCAGGAGTGACGGGGTGGCTGGCATGGCGTGAAGCAACCGAGAAGCCATCTCTCAAGGCGGATCCTTCGCCCACTCTTGGGCCTGGCGCGGTTCGTGCGGACGGTAGCATTCGTAATCGTGTAGATACCAAGGTGACTGGTGTCCCGACCGCTAGCGACAGCGCAACGTTCGGGGCGGGATCTGTCTCTGCCGGAGACGACATCGATGGGCCGGTCGGTACCGACGTCAAGTATGGCGACAGCGCGCCGTAGTCATGCACGACGGATCAGGTTGGGTGCTGGGGCCAGCTGCCGTCGGCGCTGGCCGCGACATCAACGCCCCGGTTACTGTCAATGTTTCGGTGGTCTCCACTGCATGGGATCCGTGGCCGGATCGGATTTATGAGCTGACTGCACTTGCGGAGCATCTGGATACCGAGCATTTTCACGGACGCAAGGAACTGATCGCGAGGATCGACACCGCGATTGCGGCGCAAGATCGAGGTTACGTCGTAGTCCAATCCGAGGCAGGTATCGGCAAAACCGCTCTGGCCGCGCACTTGGTTTGGACCAGGCCCTGTGTCTACCACTTCACTGCGTTCGAGGGAGGCAAGGATCCGGCAGAGGCACGAAAGAGCTTGGCTGCTCAGCTGATTAGATGGTGGGACCTAGCAGACAAATTCTGTCCCGGTGGCAACTTACCTGCCGCCGCCGAAAGGCCCGACTGGCTGACCCGAGTCCTGCACGCTGCCGCGGTTGCCCGGAACAAGCATCAAACGGGGGCATCGCTGGTCATGGTGGTCGACGGACTGGACGAGGCCGAACCGTCGACACCTGGCCGGGACACTGGTATCCCGTTGGGATTGCCGCGACCAGAGCTACTGCCTGCTGGAGTGCACATAGTGGCCACCACCCGATACGGCATTCCACTGTCCGGTTTACGTTATCGAACCCAGTGGGAGGTCATCGACGTAGAAGGGACCGCGAATCTCGTTGATCTGCACACTTACCTGGAGACCCGTCTCGACTGGGACCGCGCATTGAGCAGTCGGCTCGACGAACATAGTGTCGATCGGCAGTGGTTCGCCTCTACCCTGGCTCGACAGTGTGCCGGCGTTTGGATGTATGCACGTTATGTACTCGATGAGATCGCTGACGGACGAGATCCGCACGATATCTCCAGCCTTCCTCCAGGCCTGGATGGCTTCTACCTCGAACAGGTTCGCAGATGGAGCTACCGATCCGATTGGGCCGTCGTAGGCGGACCTTGTTTGGCGATGCTGGCAGCCCTCGAACGTCCCGTCGACCGCAACGAACTCGTAAGGCTCCTGGAGTTGGCCGACAACAATGGATCGGTCCTACGCCAATGGCTAGACGAGACACTGCGGCCATTCCTCGTCGCCCGTCGAATCCGCGGCCGCCGACACTACGCGGTGCGCCATCAAAGTCTTCGCGACATCTACAAAAGCAGGGACACACGCCACGAGGAAGACCGGGACGCCGGTATCCGCGAGGACCTCAACGACTCCATTCGGGCAGCTCACGCTCGAATAGTCGAGGCGCTTCGCCCGAAACCCGGGTTTAGACACGGGGTAAGCGAATACGCACGGACATGGCTTCCCGTCCACGCCTTGGCAACGGAGCAAATCGACGAGATATTCACAGACCCAAGCTTCTTGCTTGCCATGAAACCTGACGCTTTGCTACGACACCAAACTTTGGTCCGCAGCTCAATGGCCCGTCGCGGACTCGACGCCTACCAGATGACCTTGGCAATTTGGCGATATACGGATAATCAGGAGCGATTGCTATGGCTTCACTCGAACGCGGTGAGGATGCATTGTCTTCCGTTGGCGGAGCGGATTGTTCCGCTGGTCCAATCACGCTGGCTGATGCATACATCGACCTGGTCCGGGCGCACATACCGCACGCTGACCACCGGGTTTGTCGACAGTCAGCTCTGCGCTCTGGTCGTGGACGGTCAAGTCCTGTTAGCCAGCGCCGGACACGATTCGAAAGTTCGTCTGTGGGATGCTCGTTCTGGTACGGCAATTGGAGGTCTCGGGATTGAGGATCAACGGAGTTATATTCGACCAAAATTGAGTAAAATGTGCGTAATACACACCGACAACCACGAGCTAATCGTCGGCGTAAGCGGCGCACTTTTGGAAGTGTGGGATCCACGCACTTCCAACTTGGTCTGCGACTCCTCCGAAACTCGCCTCGGTCCGATCAGCCAGTTGTGCCCAGTACACGTCAACGGCCGCGAGCTCATCGCCGTCGCAAGCGACACCACCCTGACCCTGTGGGATCCACTCACCGGCGACATCACCAGCAAGCCCGAAGGCACTCCCGTCAATCCGATCACGAGGTTGTGCACAGTACAGGTCAACCGCCGCGAGCTCATCGCCGTCGCCAGCGACACCACCCTCGCACTGTGGGATCCACTCACCCGCGTAACCACCGGCCAACCCTGGATGGCGCACTCCGGTCCAATCAGCCAGTTGTGCGCAGTACGAGTCAACGGCCGCGAGCTCATCGCCGTCGCCAGCGACACGAGCCTCAGACTGTGGGATCCACTCACCGGCAAAATCGTTGGCGAGCCATGGACGGCGCACGCAGGTTCGGTTCGCGCCCTATGCCCTGTGCTCGTAGATCGCATCCACCTCTTAGCAACCGTCGGAAGCGAGGGAACATTGCGGCTGTGGGATCCACGGCCTGACACCGGGATCGGTGATCTGCAAGCTGGACATACCGATTCGATCCTCACCCTGTGCGCTGTGGAAGTGGGCGATAGGAAACTGCTGGCCACTGCTGGAGTCGATAAGACAATACGACTGTGGGACCCCAGTACCGGAAAGGCATTAGGTATTACGTGGCATCAGCCCGGCTCGACCGCGGCACTGTGCGCCGTGACGGCCGATAAACGCCAGCTTGTTGTAAGTGGCGGAGAGGATCGCGTGGTGCGGCTGTGGGATCCGAGCACCGGTGCAGCCGTCGGCAACCTTGGGCTCGGACATACACGTCCGATCCAGGGCATTTGCGTAATCAAGGTCGACGGAGTCCAGCTTGTAGTCAGCGCCGCGCTCGATGGCACGATACGAATGTGGGATCCTCGGACTGGCGACCCAGTCGGAGACCCCTTGTCATGCCAGACTGGGCCACTTCGTGCGATCTGTGCTGTTTGCTTCAGCGGACAGCAGTTCGTGGCCGCGGGCGGTGACGACGGAATCGTCCGATTGTGGGATCCATGTGCTGGAAAGACCATCGGCGATCCCTGGCGCGGACACGACGACTGGATTCTGGCTATGTGCACCCTGCGACTTGATGGGCACAACCTGGTCGTTACTGCTGGACACGACGAATCAGTACGCATGTGGAATCCTCGAACCGGCTCTTTGATTGGTCAACCCTGGCTCGGTCACACCGGCTCAATTCGAGCCCTAACCACGGTCAAGAATAATGTGAGCGAAATAGTAGCCAGTGCTGGGCACGACAAAGAAATACGGTTCTGGGATCCCCGCACCGGTACGTCCATCGGCACCTGCCACGGGCACACCGAATGGATTCGAGCGTTATGCACAGTCGAAGTGGACGGACGCCCACTTATAGTCAGCGCTGGCGATGACAGATCTCTCTTCAGTTGGGCAGCAGTCGAATCCACACCCTAGCGGTGCCTGGATGGTCTGATCTGCAGTCGGCGCCGGGACGATCACCACCCGTGGCCTGCTGGACTTACCGATGGCGACGCGTCGCTGGCTCGGCGTCCGGGTGGGGGCGATGGTCGTCGCGGTCGCAGTTCCGACCCACGGGTTGATGGTTATCGCCGCACCAGACCGGTTGATCTCGCTGTTGTTGCAGGGGTCGTGCCGTCTGCTGATCCA
Organism: Nocardia colli; assembly: GCF_008704205.1. Classification (GTDB taxonomy): domain Bacteria; phylum Actinomycetota; class Actinomycetes; order Mycobacteriales; family Mycobacteriaceae; genus Nocardia; species Nocardia colli. The sequence continues at coordinate 417,547 of NZ_VXLC01000006.1, forward strand.
GACCGGATCGCCGAAACTCGCCGCGTGCTGCCGCTTTGGGCGTAACCGCGGCTGACCTCGAGGAACGGCCGCCGGTGCCGACGCTGGACGAGTACCTGCCCCGGATCATGGGTGCGGTCGGACCCGGCATGCTGCGAACCTACCGGCCCTATTGGAACCACCTGTCGGTGGCGTTCGGAACCCGGCGCCTGGACGCGATCACAGCGACCGAGATCGAGGAACTCAAGTGCCGGGTCGCGGCCAATGCCGCCCAACGCAGCAGCAGTCGCTACGGGCGATCCGCACGCGAGTCGTTCATCGCCGCATCCCGCGCCATCTACAGCCGCGCCATCGCCGACGACCTGATGCCTATCGGGTCCTCGCCCGCGCACCGGGTCGCCAAACCGCGCCGACTGCCCAGCACACGGCGCGCATTGACCGCCACCGAGCTCGAACAGATCGACACTGTCGAGCGATCGTCGGGCAACTACCCGGTCCTGGACGCGTTGCTACTTCGGCTGCACACCGAAACAGCGTGCCGCCGCGGCGGCGCTCTCGGGTTACGGGTGTGCGATTGGGACAGCGAGGAGTGCCTGGTGCGGTTGCGGGAGAAAGGGCAGACAGTGCGGTGGCAGCCGATCAGCCCACCATTGCCCCAAGCGCTGGTCCGCCTCGCCGAAGTGCGAGGCGCACGGCAGCCGGGCGTCAACCTGCTGCGTTACCGCGACAGCCGGCGACTGACCTACCGCCGCTACGACAACCTGTGGAACCGCGTACGTGGCGAACTGCCCTGGGCCGCCGCGCAGGGGGTGTCCACGCGCTGGCTGCGCCACACCACCCTGACCTGGGTCGAACGCAACTTCGGCTACGGCGTGGCCCGTGCCTATCCGGACACACCGACCGAGGGCGCATCCACCACCACCTACATCAAGGTCGACGTCCAGGCTGTCGCGGGGGCGCTGGCCGCGATGACCAGTCACCAGCACCTACTAGCCGTCGGCCACGACGACTACCCCATAACCGCGCGCATCACCACCGACCGGTCCACTGGGACACATCCGTCATCCTGATGTTCGACGCGATCTCGATTCGGCCTGTCCCGGGACTGTCGCGCAGTCCCGGCAAGCTCCACGCCGCCCAATTCCACGTCCGAGTCGTCGTGTTGACCGCTGCTTGACCGGGTCGAGTGCTGAGGGTTAGCCTCTACCGCATGGACACATCTTCAGTGTCCAGAGACACCAAAAGTGTGACCATGTCCCTGATGGCGCACCTTTTCAAAGCCCTGGTAGTTCGATTGCCAGGGCTTTCATCCTGTCACGGAGCCGTTGCCGATTCCGGCACAACCGCAGTCTCGCCCTCATCCCGCAGTTTGCGGCTCACCCGTGAACCGTTCGAGCGATGTCCCGGATCAGCCTCGCCATCGGAGGCTGGGTGAAGGCGTCGCGTGCCGGACAAAGCTCGCGATCTCGCGGGAGGTTGCCGCGGGCGCCCAGACGATCCGCAGCTCACTGGGCGACACGCCTGCGACCGGAACGACGGAGATGCCGCGCAAAGACAGTTCATGCAGCAGCGACTCGGGGACGAAGCCGATCGCCTCGCCCAGTCGGATGGAGCCGACGTATTGCGCCGCATCCGAAACGACCGGACCCGGTTTCCACGCATGCGGGGTCAGGTCCGTTGCGGTCCAGTACGCGATCCCAGCGGGAGTGTCACCGGACCAGGTCGCGATAGTCTCGCCCTCGAGTTCAGCGCGTTCGATAACCCGGCGGGTGGCCAGCGGATGAGCGTTCGGCGGCAGCGCGACACGGGGGTCGGCGCGGAA
>NZ_VXLC01000060.1 GCF_008704205.1 Nocardia colli
CGGCAGAAGACCTCCGATCGTGCTAACTGTCAAGCTGCGGCAGATGTTTCAGGCTTAGTGGCGGGGTGTCCGAAAGCTTTTGCCGGGTCGTAGACCTGGCCCGTCTGCAGGCAGTGATAGAGCTGGCCGAGCATCTTGTTGAACAGATGCCGGACCGCCGGGGCGTGACGGTCACCATGTTGACGACGCTGACGGTAATGCTGTTGAGCTGGACCAGGATTCATCACCATCACCGCGGCCCAGACCCAGCCGACCGCCGCTAGACGGTCGTTCTTGATCCGGCGATAGCTGATCGAAATGGTCTTGCCCGATGCCCGGGTGACCGGCGCGGACCCAGCGTAGGACTTCAGCGCTCGAGCGTCAGCGAAGCGTCGGCGATCATCGCCGAGCTCGGCAAGTACCCGGGCCCCGGTTGAGTCGGCCAAGCCCGGAAAGCTGGTGATGATGGCGTAGTCCGGGTGGGTGCGAAACAGCTCGGAGGCCGCTTGTTCCAGGTCGCGAGCGCCGTCGCAGGCCGCGTTGAGCATGGCGAGCAGGGCCAGTGCCTGGCGACCCATCGCCGTTTCGACCATGAGCGGTTGTCGCAGTTGCGGTGCGCGAAGCCTCTCGATGATCTGCGCGGCGAGTCCGTCGACGCCGCGCTGACGTCCGGCCCGGCGCAGTGCTGCGGCGACGCGAGATTTGGTCAGCTTCGCGGCCGCCGCTGGGGTCGGCGCGACCGCGAGGACCGCGCGGGCCTCGGGTTCGGCGAGGTTGGTGGCCGAGCGGGCGCTGAAGGTTTCCAGGAACGCGGGGTAGTACTCGCGCAGCAGCGAACGCAGTTCGTTTCCGGCTTTGGTGCGCCGCCAGATACCATCCTGCTGGGCGCGGGCCAGCACCGAGATCGCTTGGGCGAGTTCGGAATCGGCGGGAAGCGCGCGGTGCAGATGAGCGTCGACCCGCAGAATGTTGGCCAAAGTCATGGCGTCGGCGTGGTCGGATTTGGCCCTGGCCAGGGTGTGGCGTTCGCGGTAGCGGGCCACCGCCATCGGGTTGATCGCGAACACCGGGCGACCAGAGGCCCGGATCGTGGCAACCAACAGGCCACGGGGAGTCTCGATCGCGACCGGGATCGGATCCTCGGCAGTGTCTCCGGCATCGATGAGAAGTTGGGTCAGCGCGGCGAAACCCCCAGGGTCATCGCCGATCCGCTTCTTGGTGACCAATTTGCCGCCGGCGTCGATGATCGCGATGTCGTGATGGCCCTCGGCCCAGTCGATACCGCAGTAGTGGTCCAATTCGTCCTCCATCAGGCAAGGGTTTGCGCTGGTCAGAACCCGAGCGAGAACGCGCAGCGCCCTACTTACAAGCCTCTGTGGGCTGGCCTCCGATGAGCTGTTCGCGATCCCAGCGACCCCCACGGCGCCGGTCTGCATCAGAGCTCGAAGGCTCTCGCGTTGAAGCGGGCGTCCAGCCGTGGGAGCGGGCTCGAACCACGAGCTATCCCAACCGATAACGGCGGCCGGACCGCGGAAGACACACCGTGGCATCGGGATCCGGCCGCCGTCGCACCACCGGTTGTCCGCGGTCTTCTGCGAGGGCTCAGGCCCCTCGGACGTTCAGGGATCGCGGTGGCGAGATCAATCCTTCGCAGTTAAGTAGCGGATGTTCTGAGCGGCACTCGCGTCGATTGCGCCG
>NZ_VXLC01000061.1 GCF_008704205.1 Nocardia colli
TGTTCTGAGCGGCACTCGCGTCGATTGCGCCGGCTCTCCGGGGATCTGCCTTTCGCGGCCCGTCCAGACCAGACCTATTCGACCTCATCCGGCGTGATCGGTGGGTGCCTCGGTTGGCGGCGGGCGCGTCCGGCGTTGCGCCGCCGCCTCCGCTTCGCCGCCAGCGCCGCGCGTGACTGCTGCCGCTCCTGCTGAGCGCGGCGTTCTCGGCGCAACTCCCGACCTACCAACCACTTCGAGCCGATCGGGTCGGTGACAAACCCGGCCCCTATGAACACCAGACCCACGGGCAGCAACCACAACGGCCACGCGAGGTACAACACAACCATGTCGCAGGCGAAACCACCGACCCAGCAGAGAAAGCTCGAAATCACCGGCAGATAGTGCCACTTGAAGTAAAAGGAAGATCGCATTCGATCCGATACCCCCGAGCTACCAAAGATTAGATATCCCATTGTGCGCCAGAACGGCTCGATAGCAGAGGGACGATCCGCACTTCTTTCGTGCCTGGATAGCGCTTCCAATCAGGTCTGCGCAGCTCAGTCAACAATTCATCCAGTTGCTATGCGGTGATCAGTACGGCCTCGCCGGCCCCTACACTCGCGCTGAAATCCGCAGTTGCGGACATTCTGCGGCGCAGTCGATCTCACCACGCAGGACGCCCGCGCAGCGGCAAATGAGTGCATTCAGGTGACTGTGCTCGCACTGGTCTGGGCAGTGCCGGGGAGGATCTCGAATCGGTCGTAGACGGCTCGAAGAGAGATTCCTGGGGCGCCACGCACGAGACTGCATGCCCGCGGACTGGTCGATTCCCCGGGTCATTCTGTCCAGCGGGAGGACTCGTCGTTACCGGCCGGAGTAGTACTTGCCCTGGACACCGGGCGATTCGTGCACCACGTGGTCCGGGGGACGCCACCCGATCCCGTTGCAGGGGCTGCATTGCTGGTATCTCGGCGGGTCTGTGCGGTGTCTGGGTGGAAGCATGATGTCGCCGGTGGCGTCGCAGGAGGTACACGGCCGCCAGTTCTTCGGAACATTGGAGGGCCGTACCGGTTCGGATGCGGTCATGTTTCAAGGCTATGACAGATTTGGGTGTGCCGGAGGAAGTTGATCCGCTGACGGGCCGACGGGAGTAACCGTGTCTGCGGGCGCTCCCGTTCTGGGGGCGACCTATCGCGCCCATTGGTCGCCGCCGGCCAAGTCCAGCAATGCGACACTATCGTGCGTTCTGAGTCCGAGACGACTGTGCCCGTTGATCTTCCGCTGCCCACGCGCTGGCTACCACAGATCAACCCGTAAGCGGTGCGGGCTCAGGCGGTCAACGC
>NZ_VXLC01000062.1 GCF_008704205.1 Nocardia colli
CAACGGTTTCGACCCCGGGGTCCCGACCGCCTGGCTGGTCGAGGGGTTGCTGCGCTACCTCCCGGCGGACGCGCAGGACCGGCTCCTGACCGCCATCGCGGCACTCAGCGCGCCGGGAAGCCGGCTGGCGCTCAACATGACCCAGGACGACCGGGCGCCGTCGCAGTACGAACAGGAAGACGGCCGCGACCGGTTGCTCGCCACCCTCGACATCGACCTCGACGTCAACGCGCTCTGGTATCCGATCGAGGGACGCAGCGATCCCGTCGGCTGGTTCGCCGAACAGGGCTGGACGGCGGCGCGCGCCGACCCGGTCGCCGTGCTGACCGAGCGCGGGCGCGCGGTACCCGGCGAAGTCGCCGAACAGATGCACTCTCACCTACTGATGACCGCAATCCGACCCGGAGGAGACAGCACACCATGACGCAGAGCGGCAGCACCAACACGGGGGCGCTCTGGGGCGGGCGCTTCGCGTCCGGACCGGCCGAGGCGATGGCGGCGCTGAGCAAGTCGACGCACTTCGACTGGGTGCTGGCGCCGTACGACGTGCGCGCGTCCAAAGCGCATGCGCGCGTGCTGCACAAGGCCGGGCTGCTCTCCGAGAGCGACCTGGCCGGCATGCTCGCCGGGCTGGATCGGCTTGCCGCGGACGTGGATTCGGGCGCGTTCGCGCCCGCCGACTCCGACGAGGACGTGCACGGCGCGCTGGAACGCGGGCTGATCGAACAGGTCGGCGCCGAGCTCGGCGGCCGGCTGCGCGCCGGACGGTCCCGTAATGATCAGGTGGCCACCCTGTTCCGGATGTGGCTGCGCGACGGTGTGCGCCGGGTCGCGGCCGGGGTGCTCGACGTGGTCGACGCGCTGGTCGCGCAGGCAAGCGCGCATCCGGACGCGGTGATGCCGGGCAAGACGCATCTGCAAGCCGCGCAGCCCGTGCTGCTCGCGCATCATCTGCTCGCGCACGCGCATCCGCTGCTGCGCGACATCGATCGGCTGCGCGACTTCGACAAGCGGGCGGCGGTGTCGCCGTACGGTTCCGGCGCGCTGGCCGGCTCCTCGCTCGGGCTCGATCCCGAGGCGATCGCCGCCGAGCTGGATTTCGATGCGTCCGCGGCCAATTCGATCGACGCCACCTCCGCGCGGGACTTCGCCGCCGAGGCCGCGTTCGTGCTCGCCATGATCGGCGTCGATCTCAGCCGGATGGCCGAAGAGGTGATCCTCTGGAGCACACCGGAATTCGGGTACATCACCCTCGCCGACGCCTGGTCGACCGGTTCCTCGATCATGCCGCAGAAGAAGAACCCGGACGTCTCCGAACTCACCCGCGGCAAGGCTGGCCGGCTCATCGGCAACCTCACCGGGTTGCTCGCCACGCTGAAAGCGCAACCGCTGGCCTACAACCGGGACTTGCAGGAGGACAAGGAGCCGCTGTTCGACTCGGTCGCGCAGCTGGAGTTGCTGCTGCCCGCGATCGCGGGTCTGGTCGGCACGCTGACCTTCCACACCGATCGGATGGCCGAACTCGCCCCCGCCGGTTTCACGCTCGCGACCGATATCGCCGAATGGCTGGTCCGCCAGGGTGTTCCGTTCCGGGTCGCGCACGAGGCGGCGGGTGCGTGCGTCCGCGCCGCCGAATCTCGTGGCGTCGGGCTCGACGAACTCACCGACGAGGAGTTCGCCGCGATCGATCCGGCGCTCACGCCGAAGGTGCGTGAGGTTCTCACCGTGCACGGCTCCATCGCCTCCCGCAACGCCCGCGGGGGCACCGCAGGCAGCCAGGTCGCCGTCCAGCTGACCGAAATCGCCACCACCACAGCTCAGCTCCGCGCCTGGCTGGCCTGACACGCACCCCCTCTCGGGATCCGCACTGGCAATAGCGCCTGGAGCGAGTGCAAATCCCGAGAGAGTGCGGGCTGGTTCAGCGGGGGAGTAGGTCCGCTATGTGGAGCAGGGGTGCGGCGAGGGCCGGGATTGCGTCGGGGTTCTGCAAGCGGCCTGCGTGATAGGTGAGTAGTTCGTGGCCGCTGAGGCTCCAGTGGGTGGCCGTGCCGGACAGGTGGGCATCGATCAGCGGTTTGCCGATGAGCCAACGGGCGTAATCGGGTTCGCTGGTGTGGACGCGGTAGCGGGAGTCGAAGTCGGAGTTGCCGGTGGCGGTGGGCTTGTCGCCGAACGCGGCACGAGCCAGCTGCGAGAGCGGGCTGCGGGGGACGACCGCGATCGGCGGATACGGCCGGTCCAGGTGAACGACGACGACGTTGTAGTGGTGCGTCGTGACCTTCTTCGATGGATTGTTGTCCGAGTCGAAGGTGGTGCGCGTGGTCTGGTGGTAGTAGTCCGCGACGGTCACCCACCGTCCGCCCAACTGGCCGGTCATCGCCAAACCGAGCCGGCCCTTCGTGCCGCCGGGCAGCCGGGCCGTCCAGTTCGCGTGGGCATTCTGCGTGCACGTCCAGCTGTTGGCGGTCGTCCACTCCCACAGCGCATTCCGCCGTTGCTGATCATTGCGCATGGCCACCAGGATAAGGACGGCCGGCGCGACGACCGCCAGCCCGACGCACGCGAATATTCCGAGCTCTATCGGATCCATGACCGACCCCCCACTCCTTTGTCGTCGGTCGTCGAAGCGATGCCTCGATCCCCGAGTTCCCCCAGGCCGCTGCGTATCCGACAGCGCGCCAACTTTCTATTCTGCGCCACTCGCTACGCTGCCGCCATGACCCTGCTGCTGCTGGCCATTGCCATCGCCTCCGAGGTGACCGCCACCGTCTCGCTGAAGATCTCCGACGGATTCACCAAGGTCATTCCGTCGATCCTGGTCGTGCTCGGCTACGGCAGTGCCTTCTGGTTTCTCTCCCAGGCATTGAAGCGCGGCATGCAGATTGGTGTCGCCTATGGGATCTGGTCCGCCGTCGGCGTAGCGGCC
>NZ_VXLC01000063.1 GCF_008704205.1 Nocardia colli
GCACAGTGGACGCGTAGCTTCTTTGTTGGTAAGTCCTCGGCCGATTAGTACCAGTCACCTACACCCGTTACCGAGCTTCCAGTTCTGGCCTATCAACCCCATGGTCTGTGGGGGGCCTTAACCCCTCGAAGGGGGAGAGAAACCTCATCTTGGAACAGGCTTCCCGCTTAGATGCTTTCAGCGGTTATCCCTTCCGAACGTAGCTAACCAGCAGTGCCCTTGGCAGGACAACTGGCACACCAGAGGTTCGTCCGTCCCGGTCCTCTCGTACTAGGGACAGCCTTCCTCAAGTTTCTTAACGCGCGCGGCGGATAGAGACCGAACTGTCTCACGACGTTCTAAACCCAGCTCGCGTGCCGCTTTAATGGGCGAACAGCCCAACCCTTGGGACCTACTCCAGCCCCAGGATGCGACGAGCCGACATCGAGGTGCCAAACCATCCCGTCGATATGGACTCTTGGGGAAGATCAGCCTGTTATCCCCGGGGTACCTTTTATCCGTTGAGCGACACCGCTTCCACTTGCCGGTGCCGGATCACTAGTCCCGACTTTCGTCCCTGCTCGAGCTGTCGCTCTCACAGTCAAGCTCCCTTGTGCACTTGCACTCGACACCTGATTGCCAACCAGGCTGAGGGAACCTTTGGGCGCCTCCGTTACATTTTAGGAGGCAACCGCCCCAGTTAAACTACCCACCAGGCACTGTCCCTGAACCAGATCATGGTCCGAGGTTAGAAGTCCAATACGATCAGAGTGGTATTTCAACGATGACTCCACAAACACTGGCGTGCCCGCTTCACAGTCTCCCACCTATCCTACACAAACCGTACCGAACACCAATACCAAGCTATAGTGAAGGTCCCGGGGTCTTTTCGTCCTGCCGCGCGTAACGAGCATCTTTACTCGTAATGCAATTTCGCCGAGTCTGTGGTTGAGACAGCTGAGAAGTCGTTACGCCATTCGTGCAGGTCGGAACTTACCCGACAAGGAATTTCGCTACCTTAGGATGGTTATAGTTACCACCGCCGTTTACCGGGGCTTAAATTCTCAGCTTCGCACCCCGAAGGGCGCTAACCGGTCCTCTTAACCTTCCGGCACCGGGCAGGCGTCAGTCCGTATACATCGTCTTACGACTTCGCACGGACCTGTGTTTTTAGTAAACAGTCGCTTCTCACTGGTCTCTGCGACCACCCCCAGCTCAGACCGCAAGGGCCGTCACCGGTTGTGGTCCCCCTTCTCCCGAAGTTACGGGGGCATTTTGCCGAGTTCCTTAACCACAGTTCTCTCGATCGCCTTAGTATTCTCTACCTGACCACCTGTGTCGGTTTGGGGTACGGGCCGTGTACCAACTCACTAGAGGCTTTTCTCGGCAGCATAGGATCACTGAATTCGCCTCAATCGGCTACGCATCACCTCTCAGGCTTCATGCGGTGCGGATTTGCCTACACCACGCCCTACAGGCTTACACCAGTACAACCACTGACTGGCCCAGCTACCTTCCTGCGTCACCCCATCGCTTGACTACTACCAGCCAGGGTCATGTGCATCCCTCCACTCGAGACCCGAAGGTCTTCTCGGAAGTTCAGGACACTTAGCACAACTGATTCATCATGGGCGCGGATACACGGGTACGGGAATATCAACCCGTTGTCCATCGACTACGCCTGTCGGCCTCGCCTTAGGTCCCGACTCACCCTGGGCGGATTAACCTGGCCCAGGAACCCTTGGTCATTCGGCGGACGAGTTTCTCACTCGTCTTTCGCTACTCATGCCTGCATTCTCACTCGCATGGCCTCCACAACTAGGTCACCCTGCTGCTTCCATGGCCATACGACGCTCCCCTACCCACCCCAACCACTGCACACCGTCCCGTAGAACGATGCGGATGTATTGTTGGAGTGCCGCGGCTTCGGCGGTGTACTTGAGCCCCGCTACATTGTCGGCGCAAAATCACTTGACCAGTGAGCTATTACGCACTCTTTCAAGGGTGG
>NZ_VXLC01000064.1 GCF_008704205.1 Nocardia colli
CCCCGCTACATTGTCGGCGCAAAATCACTTGACCAGTGAGCTATTACGCACTCTTTCAAGGGTGGCTGCTTCTAAGCCAACCTCCTGGTTGTCTTCGCGACTTCACATCCTTTTCCACTTAGTACACGCTTAGGGGCCTTAGCCGGCGATCTGGGCTGTTTCCCTCTCGACTACGAAGCTTATCCCCCGCAGTCTCACTGCCACGCTCTCACACACCGGCATTCGGAGTTTGGCTGATTTCGGTAAGCTTGTAGGCCCCCTAGACCATCCAGTAGCTCTACCTCCGGCGTGAAACACGTGACGCTGCACCTAAATGCATTTCGGGGAGAACCAGCTATCACGGAGTTTGATTGGCCTTTCACCCCTACCCACAGCTCATCCCCTCAGTTTTCAACCTAAGTGGGTTCGGGCCTCCACGACGTCTTACCGTCGCTTCACCCTGGCCATGGGTAGATCACTCCGCTTCGGGTCTAGAACATGCGACTC
>NZ_VXLC01000065.1 GCF_008704205.1 Nocardia colli
CGGCGCCAGCGCCTTCTCCTACCCCCTCATCTTCCTGCCATTCATCAGCTCGGCTTTCGTCCCCACCGGCTCCATGCCCGCCCCCGTACGTGCGTTCGCCGAAAACCAGCCGGTGACCTACATCGTCAACGCCGTCCGGAACCTCTTCACCCAACAACCAGTAGGCGGCGACATCTGGATCGCCCTAGCCTGGTGCCTCGGCATCCTCGCCGTCGCCTACTTCTTCGCCATGCTCACCTACCGCCGCAAAATCTCCTGAGCGGACAACCCGTGCCCACACGTCATGGAGTGCGCGGTGTACTCGGTGAACAGTGTTCCTGCTCAACGGTGCTCGCCTTCGCTGCCCTTCCAGGCGAGGAAGTCCGCACTGGTGTCGATCCCGAAGGGCAGGACCAGCGCGAGGAATGCGTTGGATACGACCAGCTTGCCATCGGCGGTGAGAGCGGCGTCGTCGATACCTGGGGAGCGGCCGGCTGTGTCCAGGCGGAGGTAGGTCGGTGGTTGAGGTATTGCCGAATCCCGTGCGATCGACTGTGTAATGGGAGCCGACCGGTAGCCGTAGTCGGTCAGTTCGTCGGCGAGGTCGGCGCGGACGAGAAACAGTGGTGGGTCACCGATCAGGGCGTCTTCGGGGTCGCGGTCGAAAACGAATCCGCCGTTCGCGTCTGCGTGGCCGACAGCGCGGGATTCGAAGATCCAGTAGTCCATGTGCTCAGTCCTGTTCGGTGAGGACATCGGCAATTGCGGATTCCGGAACGCCACAGTGCTCAATCAGACTGCGTCGGCGTTGCTCGTCGAGGAATCGCAGCATCACCGCTCGATCGCCCTCGGCTGCGGCGAGCTCACGGAACTGCATCCAGAAGTCCCGCTCTTCGTCGTACAGTCCTTCGCCGTCGATCAATTCGGTGATGATCGAGTCGATGATCGGCAACGGGGATCCGGTATCGAACAATACCCGCCAGCCCGGCAGTGCCGTCCAGACGATCGGCCTAACGGATGGTGTGCGTGTTGCGTATGCTTTTTCATCGCGATCCGCCCACTGGCGATCTGTTTGCCATTCGATGATTTCCTTAGCCGGCCCGGTCGCCCACCAGATCACTGTGTCTACGGCGGCATCGGTGTCGAAGACAGGAATCTCCCTCGGCGCGTCGGCTCGGAAGTTCGGGCTCTGGCGTTGGAAGGGCAAAGGATATTCGCTTTGCCGAATGCCGCCGTGGTGACCGAGTATCCCGGCCCGAATCGGACGGACTAGCGGCTGGTATTCCATGCCCAGTTGGCCGTTGACTGTTGATGGCGCGAAACCGATTGCCTGATACCACCATCGGATCGGTGTACGGACCAGCGAGGTCTTCATACGTGATCCGGTGACGATCCAGTCCGAGCCCAGGCTTTCCGCCGCTGCTTCGGCAACCTTTTGCCAGGCCTTCCCCTTGCCTGCTTGCGGTTTCTGTATTCGTGCCATGATCTGTTGCATCAGCTCCGGTGACACTGGAGGTATGTCCTTGCCCGTTCCCATGTGACCTCTCCTATTTAACGAATATGAATGGCACCGCCGTCGGACACTCTTAGTCCGGTCTCAGATTCTTGATCCAGCTGTAAGTAATATCAAAAGCGCCGCGTGCGATGTCTGCCCATGCCTTGTCAATTGTCGCGTTTCCGGTCTTCAGGTCCCAGACCTGGATAACACGCCAGTTTTGCGCCAGGTCTTCGAAGAGCATCTGCAGGACAGTGTCTGGTCGGAACGATCCTGGCTGGCCACGGTAGTCTGCGTCGGTGCCATTGGGCATGAACGATTCCTCGATGCCGAGCCTGAAGTTCGGAAACTCCGATGCGAACAGCGGCCCGAAGGCGCTGTTCATGAGTTCCTCGTAAACCGTGTGGGCGAAAATTCCGAGCAAGAATGGAGGCAGATTCGGCCCAAATGCGCCGACAACTTGCTGCCACGCCAAATTGGCGGCTTCTTGAACGATCTGTTCAGCACGCTCGATCGCCTCCTGTGCTTCTTCGGGCACGGGCGGGTCATCGGGTGTACTACCCGGGCCGGGGTCGATGCTACTTTGCGGCGGAACCCACGGTGTGGGCGAGACTGGGCCTGGTTCCGGTTCCTGCTCAGGGGGAACGCGGGTGTGGCCATGATCTGGTGGAGCGTGCGGGTCAGGATCGCTTTGCGGTGGCAGGCTTGGGTCGTCGGGCTCATCGAGCGGTGGTTGCGGGTTGTCCGGGTCGATGCCCGGCTGCTGGTCACCGCCGGTATCACCGGGCTGCGGGGTGGGTTCAGTTTGTGATGGGCCGGGGCGTGTCGTGTCTGGGCCATTGGGTTGGTCGTGTTCAGGATTCCAAGGTGTTGGGGGCCACGGCAGTCGCGGCTCGTTCGGGTCTGGCCTGGCTAGCGGTAGCCGGCATC
>NZ_VXLC01000066.1 GCF_008704205.1 Nocardia colli
ACGGTTGCTGGTTGAGCCGCAGGAGCACACTCATCTGATCATCGAAGAATGCGATGCGGGCACCCGAGACCGGGTCGGACCCCTGGTACTCGAAGTCCAGATCACCGGGCTCGGGGCTGGAAGCCAGTATCCCCCAGATACGAGCCGCCCGCACCACACCGAGAAAGCTACGGTCCTCACCGGCAAGTTGTAGCTTGTTGTAGATGGCCTGGAGCCGCTTGCTGACTGACTTTCCGTTGACCTGGGTGTCTCCGGCCGAGTTCAGTTCGGCCACGATCTCTTCGTTACTCTTTTTCTCCATGTTGGGTTTGCGCCGCGAATGCCGCCGCAGCAAATCCACCTCGTAGTCCCAGAACTGCACGAGCTTGCCCGATCCCGGATTCTGCCAACCCAGCAGCCCTGATTGGTCGCCGGTCGCCGGGAGTAACAGACCCCATCGCTGTGCTTCCCGGACCAGCTCGGCATTGCTCGTACCCTTTTCCAAACGCAACGCCGTACGCATCGCATTGATGCGTCTTATGACAGTTGGGACGGAAATGCCGAGTTCGGCAGCGATCGCTCGACCGCCGAGTAGCGGCTGCCGGTTGAGCCGCAGGAGCACACTCATCTGATCCCCGAGGAATGAGACGCGGGTACCCGAGACCGGGTCGGACCCCTGGTACTCGAAGTCCAGATCACCGGGCTCGGGGCTGGAATGCAGTATCCCCCAGATACGAGCCGCCCGCACCACACCGAGAACGTTACGGTCCTTTTCCGCAAGTTGTAGCTTGTTGTAGATGACCAGGAGCCGCTTGCTGGCTGAATTTCCGTTGACCTGGGTGTCTCCGGCCGAGTTCAGTTCGGCCACGATCTCTTCGTTACTCTTTTTCTCCATGTTGGGTTTGCGCCGCGAATGCCGCTGCAGCAAATCCACCTCGTGGTCCAAGAACTGCACGAACTCGCCAGATATCGGATTCCGGAAGGAGTATTGATGATCCAGATCGCCAGGTTCTGACTGCCGAGCCAACAACCCCCAAGCCCGAGCCTTTTGCACGAACTCAGGCAGGTGCCCGGGAGCGGCCACCCTCAACTTTTCGGACAACGATGTAAACCGGGCTGTCATCGTATCCACATCCGCGTGCGGGTCACCCGCCGCACGCAACTCCTCGGCGATATCCGCAGATCGTTTGCTCAGCAGACCAAGGCCGCGCCGCGAAACCCGGTAAAGAATATCCATTTCACCAGGTGCGAACGCCACCGGTAAACCCGTCAACGGGTCCCGACCGTAATAGTCAATGCCTCCGGCCAACAGCTCCGGGCGCGACGCCCCCGGATGCGGCCCGACAGCTGTCACCTCCACTGCGCCTACGTCACGCAACCGATCCAGCAGCCCCGACCCCGACAACGCCGACTGATCCTCAACAATGAAAACTCCATCAGGACCCGAAACAACCGACACCACCCGTTCGCCATGCTCGGCGGACTCCCGCCACGACACCCGCGTTCCCGCACCGAAGGCGCCTTCGTGCAAAGCGAACAAAAACCGAGCCGTCTCCCACACCTGATGAGTACCCAGATCCGGGCCAGGCTGCACAACCCGCACCACACTGCCAGCACCCAACCGCGGCAACCCCGCACGCAAACCCTCCCCGAACACCCCAACATCCACCACAGCATTGCGACCAGTACCCTCGACATCACCAGCACTAATCAACCGCACCTGCGAACCGATCTCCGAAAACTCCACCACCCCCAAATAACCGACCTCACCCGCACCATCAATAAACTCGAACTGCGTCCCCACCGGAAAAACAACCCTCGAGACCTTATCCCGAAACGCCCCCCAACCCCATACATCAATCCGCTCCCGCACACCTACTTGCGCACGCTTCTCAAACACCAAATTCTCCAGCAACACACCAGAATCACCTCGAACACCCTCGCCTGTTTCCTCGTGGAAGATACGAGTGCGGTCTCCCACCGCGGTCGTTGTTACTTCGGGACCGTGGGTGTCGCGTGACCGGTCACCAGCCGCCGAGAGCGGCAGACCCCATCGCTGCGCTTCCCGCACCAGTTCGGTAGTGCTCGTGCCTTCCGCCAACCGCAATGCGGCGAGCATCGCATTAATGCGATTCATGAC
>NZ_VXLC01000067.1 GCF_008704205.1 Nocardia colli
CGCACATGGTCGGCCCGTCGCGGAGCCCGGCATACGAGTCCACCGCTCAGTCCGGGATCACCGTCGATCAATTCAACCGGGGCCCGGCGAGCACGCTCGCGTAGCGACTCGCGCCAGTCGTAGCCGGGAAAGTCGAGCAGTTCTCGCAGCCGCTCCACCGAGGTGGTCTGGCTGATCACCAGATCCGGCGGCAGCAGCTTCACGCATTGAGTCTTGATCGCCCCCACTGTTCGCCCGGCCCGCTCGGCGCTCTCCTCGACCACCAGCCCGCCCTGCACCAGCGCGACCAGTTCGGCATCGCGTTCGTCGGTCCACCACTCGCGATGGCGCTGGTCTAGTCGGCCATGTTCCCTCCCTGCGCGGCTGAGATCCCCTGCGGCACTTGGGGGTCCGGGAACATCGAGGAGAAAAGTCACGCTCAGCAGTTACCGCAGATAGTGACATACTATGTGCGGTAACTGCTGAGTCGTGCTGGCGTAATGGGCGTTCCGGGCATCGGCGACTCGGGAAACCATCTGCGGTAGCGGCCCGGCATGTCGGTACCTGTTGCGGTGCTTGTTCCTATGAAGAACCGAAACGATCACGGAGATCGCCGGTCCTGGCGGCGCCACACCGCCCGCCCGCAGCCCAGCAGTGAGCCGCCTTACTACTTTGCGACATTTCCATTCGATGCTGGCTGCTAATCGTAGGGGTAGACGCCGTCGCTATGATTACCGCGATCGACGGGGTAGACGCCGTCGCTATGATTGCCGCGATCGATGGGGTAGGCGCCGTCGTTGAGGTAGGCGCCGTCGCTGTGATTGCTGCGATCGATGGGGTAGGTGCCGTCGTTGTGATAGCCGCCGTCCGGGTGATTACCGTCATCTGAACGGTCGCCACCGGATATCACCACGCCCGGCAGATCGGATGCCTCCCAAGGCCCTGGAGAAGCCTGTGCCGCAGCCGAAGCCACGACCAACGCCGCACCAGCCGCACACATCCCAGCAATGATTCGAGTTACCATCTTCATGACATTCCATCCTTATTCGGTATTGTGATCGCGTCGATCACAAGCATCGATTCCGGGTTGGCGCGCAGCAGCAAAGCGGCCCGTTTTAACGCGCCCGTTCTAGTTGCGTCCAAGCCCGTAGATCCCGATCAGTAATGACCACCGACGTACAGGTTGAAGGCACCGTACTGGGGGAGACATTGCGCATCGGTGCTGCGTGTCGCGTCCATGGCGGGTACCAGCCTATCGAAGCATTCCTGTTGCGTTGGATAGCTGGCGTAGTAGCGCATGCAGGTGCCGTTTTGCAGGTAGTACGAGCATCGTCCGGGGTCAGGCGTGAATCCCTGATCAGCCTGAGCCGGAACGAAAACGATCAATAATGTTGCACCGGTGGTGAACAGTCCGACGATAAGTCGAGTGAGTGCGCGCATAACATTTACCTCAGTTCTTCTGAGTTGAGCCGGATAAAATTTGGTACCCAGACATCGAATCCCCCTGAGTCCCCCAGTGGTGCACCTGCCGGAGTATCCGCAGTGCAGCGCCTGCCGACCACGCGGAATGCTTCTGCCGAAGCCCGTGGTCCGGCAGGTGGGCCAGCACTTGCTGCCGTTCGGAACAATCCACGCCA
>NZ_VXLC01000068.1 GCF_008704205.1 Nocardia colli
GGCGGATTCACGCGGTCGATGCAACAGTGGGTGGTTCGGTGAGTATGTCATTGAGGATGTGGAGGGGTGTGCGGAAGCCGTGGCGTTTGCGGGGGCGGGTGTTGAGTTTGAGGGCGACGTGGTCGAGGTAGTCGGCGGGGAACACCGACAGATCCGTGCCCTTCGGGAAGTATTGGCGCAGAAGGCCATTGGTGTTTTCGTTGGTGCCGCGCTGCCAGGGTGAATGGGGGTCGCAAAAGTAGATTCGGATGCCGGTGGCGGTGGTGATGCGGGCGTGTTGGGCCATTTCCGAGCCTTGATCCCAGGTCAGGGTGCGGCGCAGAATCCCGGGCAGGTCACCCATTTTCGTGATGGCTTGTGTAGCAACGGATTCAGCGGTGTGATCCTCAGGCAGGTGCAGCAGGATCACGAACCCCGATCGTCGTTCGACCAGGGTGCCGATCGCGGAGCCGTTGGCTGCGCCTGTGATCAGATCGCCTTCCCAGTTGCCGGGCACGGCCCGATCGATGGCTTCGGGAGGCCGGTTGCTGATATTGAGCAGGGGATCGCGCTGGCCTCGGCGTTCGACGCCGGCGCGGGGCTTGCGCAACGCGCGCCCGGTACGCAGGCAGCTCACCAGCTCGCGGCGCAACGCGCCGCGGCCTTGCACATACAAGGCTTTGTAGATGGTTTCGTGCGACACCTGCATCTCCGGACAGTTCGGGTGGTTCAGGCGCAGCCAGCCGGTGATCTGCTCTGGACTGTGCTGCTGGTCCAACCCATCCTGCACCGCGGCCCGCAACGCCACGCTGGTGGCCAGCTTCCCGGGCCGCATGCGCCGGGCGCGGCGCTCGTAGCGGGCGTGGGCGACCCCGGCTCGATAATGCAGCACCGCGACCGCGCCGCTGCGGCGAGCACCGAAGCGGTAGATGCGCCGATACCGTGCCCGCCCGGCCGCGTGAGCATGGTTCTTGGTGCCGTTCTTGCCGATCTCGCGCCAGACCGTCGACGGCGAGCGACCCAACCGCCGTGCCATCGAACGAATCGACTCACCCGCCGCGACCCCGACAGCGATTTCCTCTCGCTCGGCAAAACTCAGCCGCGGTCGCGGCCCAGTGGTCCTCGGTGGGGTGATCATCGGTTTCACCCCGCCAGTCTCACGAAACCAACGCTGCCCACACCCTTGCGACACACCAACTCTCAACCCCGCCTCGCCAGCGGGAACACCGTCAGCAACCAGATCCCAGAACACTCCCCGCAACGACCGCGGCAGACTCTGCTGAGGCATACAACAACTCGATTCTCATCGGTGTTGCATCCACCCCTTGAACCCAAG
>NZ_VXLC01000069.1 GCF_008704205.1 Nocardia colli
TTGCCGGTGAAGGTGAACTTGGCGTCTTCGCCGGTGCCTTCGCCGTCCCAGCCTTCGACATCGACGAACACGGTCTGGCCGGGTCCGATCTCGCCGAAGAGGATCTTCTCCGAGAGCTGGTCTTCGATCTCGCGCTGGATGGTGCGGCGCAGTGGGCGGGCACCGAGCACGGGGTCGAAGCCACGCTTGGCCAGCAGCGCCTTGCCCTGCTCGGACAGCTCCATCGACATGTCCTTGTTCTTCAACTGGACACCGACGCGGCCGATCATCAAATCGACCATCTGCACGATCTGCTCGGTCGTGAGCTGATGGAACACGATCACATCATCGATCCGGTTGAGGAACTCCGGCCGGAAATGCTTCTTCAGCTCGTCGTTGACCTTCAGCTTCATCCGCTCATAGTTCGAGCCCTGGATGTTGGACTGAGTGAACCCGAGCCCGACGGCCTTGGAGATGTCGGAGGTGCCCAGGTTCGAGGTGAAGATCAGCACGGTGTTCTTGAAGTCGACCGTACGACCCTGGCCGTCGGTGAGACGACCGTCCTCGAGGACCTGCAACAGGGTGTTGTAGATCTCCTGGTGTGCCTTTTCGATCTCGTCGAAGAGCACGACGGAGAACGGCTTGCGGCGCACCTTCTCGGTGAGCTGGCCGCCCTCTTCGTAGCCGACGTACCCGGGAGGGGCACCGAACAGGCGCGACGCGGTGAAGCGGTCGTGGAACTCGCCCATGTCGATCTGGATGAGCGCGTCGTCGTCGCCGAACAGGAAGTTCGCCAGCGACTTGGCCAGCTCGGTCTTACCCACACCGGACGGACCGGCGAAGATGAACGAGCCGGACGGACGCTTCGGATCCTTCAGGCCGGCGCGAGTGCGGCGGATCGCCTTGGAGACGGCCTTGACGGCATCCTCCTGGCCGATGATCCGCTTGTGCAGCTCGTCCTCCATGCGGAGCAGACGGGTGGTCTCCTCCTCGGTGAGCTTGAACACGGGGATACCGGTCCAGTTGGCCAGCACCTCCGCGATCTGCTCGTCGTCGACCTCGGCAACCACGTCGAGATCACCGGAGCGCCACTGCTTTTCGCGCTCGGCGCGCTTGGCGACCAGCTGCTTTTCCTTGTCGCGCAACCGGGCGGCCTTCTCGAAGTCCTGCGCGTCGATCGCGCTTTCCTTCTCCCGGCGCGCATCGGCGATCTTGTCGTCGAATTCGCGCAGGTCCGGCGGGGCGGTCATGCGACGGATGCGCATCCGCGCACCCGCCTCGTCGATCAGGTCGATCGCCTTGTCCGGCAGGAA
>NZ_VXLC01000007.1 GCF_008704205.1 Nocardia colli
CACCCGGCGGGTGGCCAGCGGATGAGCGTTCGGCAGCAGCGCGACACGGGGGTCGGCGCGGAACAGTTCGCTGTCGAGGCCATGCAAGTCCATCGGTGAGCGGACCAAAGATACGTCGGTCACACCGGAGCGAACCTCCGCCACCTGCGCCGGCCCGTCCACCATCACCGCCAGCGCGGGGACGCGATCGGGGTGGATGGCGTTGTAGGAGACGACCACGGTCTCGAGCGCCTCGATATCACAACCGCGTGCGGTGACCCGCAACTGCCGGACCGCAGAACGCGGCGCGGTGGCCCGGGCGACGGCCGCCCGCGCGGCATCGTCGACGACGCGCGCGTCGTCGACCAACGCCCTGCCCGCATCGGTCAGCGTCACGCCGTGCCGGTCCCGCACGAAAAGTTCCGTCCCGAGCGTGGTCTCCAATGCCCGGACCGCTCGGGACAGCGCCGGTTGGGTAATTCCCAATTGCGTTGCCGCTCCGGTGAACGTGCCGTCCTCGGCCACGGCGAGAACATAGCGGAAGTGTCTCAACTCGATCTCTGGCAACACGCGTTCAGCATGTCAGATCAGCGGCCATGCCCGGTAGGCATGCCGCCATAACCCTCGGGCCTTGGACACCACGACGATCGCCCTGTGTGCTGGCCTCGGACTGCCGTGCCGGACCGCCGGCCGAACGAGGAGGAACGGGCCGATGAAGGCACACACAATGCTCGTCTCGTTTCAACGACCGCTGTCGGCGACCGAGCTGAATCAGTTCCTCACAGACCTCGAACAACGCATGCTCGACACCGGCCTGGCCCATACGGACGCACGCCCGCGACATCTCCCCGAGGCCGCCACCGCAGCGCTGATCGTTCAGTTCACCCCGATCAGCACCAGCGCGCTGGCCACCGTGTCCGACATGCCCCGCTTACCCGAAACCACACCGCACACAAGTACTCGGCTCAAAGAGTTGCCTCGATGATCGAGAACGGGCTGGGTGTGTTCACGATACTGTCGAGGGTAAATCCAGCGGTACTCAACAGGTTTCGATACTCTGCGGCGGTCCGCTCGCCACCGGTGTTCACCGCGAGCATCGTCAAGTCGACCATTTTCGTCAGGTGCGCGACGTCGCCTTCGGGAACGATGCCTTCGACAATCAACAGGCGCGCACCGGGTTTCGCGGCGGCCGCGATGGAGCCGAGGATGCGCAGGGCGGAAGCATCGTCCCAGTCGTGCAGGATGTAGGCGAGGACATAGATATCGGCCTCGGGCACCTCGGCAAAGAAATCGCCACCCGATGTCACAACCCTATCGGCAAGTCCGGCCTCGCGGATGCGTGCTTCGGCCGTGGGAACTACCCCTGGCAGGTCGAAGACGATGCCCCGGCGCCCGGGGTGCCGCGCCAGCAGTGTGAGCAGCACCGCGCCGTCCGCACCGCCGATATCCGCGACCACCGCACCGTCGGGCAGTTCGTAGCTGTCGAACATCCCCGCCCGAAGCCCCGCGGTGACTTCGGCCATCGCCCGGCTCTGCAGTGCGGAGCGATCCGGGTCCGCGGCGATCCAGTTGAAGAAGTGCTCACCGAGCTGATAGGTCGCTGCCGTCTCACCGGTGCGCGCCGTGCGCAGCAGTTCGCCGAACGGGCGGTAGTGCGTTTCCATCCAGAAGTGCGCGACCGCATGCAACGACGCCGGATGGCGCCGGGACAGGACCGCACCCAGCGGGGTGGTGCGGACCAGATCACCGTCGGTGGCGAACACCCCGATCGACGCGAGCGTCCGCACCAGACGCCGGAGAACGCCGGCATGCGCTCCGGTCCGGCGAGCCAGCTCGTCCAGGCTCAACGGCCCGTCGTCCAGCAAAGTCGCTATGTCGAGCTTGGCGATAACGTACAGCGCCTGGGATACCTGAAACCCACCCAGCATCTGTGACATCACAGCGACGGGCGCTGGTGCCGGCGCGCTCTCTGCGGGCATATCGGTGTCCTTCGTGGTCATGCTGTCTCCTGTACTTCCTACGAAGCGGTTGTCATATGGCGAGCGTTGAAGTGATCGATGTGAGCGTCGGTCGCTCACACCGAAGCGACGACTGGTTAACGAGCCCATTCCTCGATGGCAGGCCGGAGCCGTGTGGCCACGTACGCGATCCGGCCACCAGCCAGATCAGGACCGGTGATGACGGCCGAGGGCGACGCTTGCGACGACTCCCGCAGCACGCACTCGACCACCACTCCCCTGGCCGCCAGCTGGGCCAGACGACGCTCCGTATTCTGTTCCCAGCAGCCGTAATACCGGGCCCGATCGGTGTCCGCCGTCGCGAACGGGCCGTCGTCGCCGGTTGCCTGGATGAGCTGATAATGGGGCGACCCGGTGCGCGATACCGCGATGCTCAACCCGAATACCGTTGCAGGCCGGGTGAACTCGACCCCGAGCCCGGCGGACAGTCGATGGACGCCCTGCTCCAGATCCGCGACGACAATGCCGACGCAGAAGAACGTCAGCGGTACCGGTGTACGCGTCATCGGCCGGTCAATTTCCGTGCCGCTCTCCGGCCCGGCACCGCGGCCGTCGTCCTGTGCAGTCCGGCCCATTACCCGGACAGAAAGCCGAGGAGCAGCTCGTTGACCTTGTCCGGCGCCTCCAGTTGCAGCCAGTGCCCGACTCCGTCGAGCCGCTCGTACCGCCACGACCCACTGAGATGCTTTTCGGTGCCGGTCATGGATTCCTCGGTGAGGTACCTGTCTTCGCTGCTCCAAACGCCGAGCACCGGTGCATGGATCGGCGGTAGCGCGGGTGGCTCGACGAGCGACTGTGGTCCGGCCCCGGTGCGATACAGTCCGAGGCCGGCGCTCAGCGCTTGTGGATCGCGCATCCGCTCGATCACCTCATCGAGGTCGGGGTGGGTGGCCAGCCACTGTCTGGCGTTGGCGAAATCATCCTGCGCGAGCCAGCGTTCGGCGATGCCTTGGAACTGGAACAGCAGGAAGTACCACGACATTTCGCGCTGCCGCAGACCAGCGTCCACCATCGAGGCGGGATGCCCCACCGACAGCAGCGTCAGGCTGGTGACCCGATCCGGGTACGCCCCCGCCAGCAGCTGAGCCAGCGACGCGCCCCAATCGTGTCCGACCACGTGAGCACGCTGCACGCCCAGCTCGTCGAGCAGGCCGACCAGATCCGCCAGATAGTGATCGAGTTCGTAGTCCGCCAGCTCTACCGGCATTTCCGAGGCACCGAAGCCACGCAGATCGGGGGCGATGGTGCGATACCCTGCGGCATTCAGCGCGGCCACCTGGTGTCGCCACACCTCGTGCGTGTCCGGATAGCCGTGCACCAGTAGAACATTCGGGCCCGACCCGCTGACTTGCACCTCGAGTTCGATGCCGGTGGTCTCGAAACGCATCACTCGCCCCCGAGCACTGCCAGCAGCTCGGCACGGGACGGCCCCGGCTCCGGATAGCGGGCAGCTCCGGCACCGAGCTCGATGATCCGATCCAGCAGCCCCGGTGTGGCCAGGACCTCGTCCGCGCCACGCAGCATGGCACCGATATCGCTGAGGCCGCGCATCACCTCCGGATCTCTCAGCTTGGCCGCCTCCATCGCCTGCCGCAGGTTCCACTCCGGATCGTCGGTTTCGTAAGCGACACCTGCGATGTCACCGTCGATCTGGGCGAGCCGGTGGTGGTCCCAGTCGGCTACACCTTGATAGACCGGCTTCAGCGTCGCGTCGGTGACCTCGTCGAACCGCGACGCCAGCTTCTCTTTGTCATCGATGCCCAACTCGCGCACCACATCACGCAACAGCTCCGCATGAAACATGCCCATCGTGATTCCCATACCGAAGATGGGATTTGTGGTCGCCCAGGCATCTCCGATGCTCACCAGGCCGGTCACCACCGGTCGGCCGTCGACGACGAGGCTGCGATGTTTGGCTTCGATCCCGGACATGGCGAGCACGCCGGTGATCGGTTCACCTGCCGAAGCCCAGTGCGCCATATTGGGATACAGCGCGGCGACGCGCTGCCAGGTCGCCGGATCGCTCAGCGCGCGCAGTGCGCGATCACGGCCGGAGACGAAGATCGCGACCGCCCAGGTGCCCGCGTCCCCGGGAATGGTGACCACGGTGAGGCTGTCGTGATGCTCGAGCGGCCAGGCCAGTTGCGCGGGCAGCGAGCCGTCGGCGGAGCGGAAGTACCTGCTATATCCGAGGAACCCGGTCTCTTGGCGCTGCTGCGCGGGTTCGGTCGCGCCGATATCGCTCAGCAGCTTGCTCATCGGCGAGTTACGGCCCAGCGCGTCGATGACCAGGTCCGCGCGAATCTCCTCACCGTGCCCGGTCAGCACGCCGACCACCCGCGGCACCCCGCCCGCCGCGCCGTCTGCCAGCAATCCGGTCACCGGCGTGCCACGACGAACCGTGAGTCCAGGGGTTCGGGCGGCGGCGACACCGAGCCCTTCCTCGATGACCGGCCTGCGCGCGGCAAGGGTGCCGAACCGCTCATCACCGGGCACTCGGCCACCGATGGCGGCCACCTCGTAGGTTCCGTCGAGCATATTGTGCGGGCGCGCGCCCGACGCCGTGAGCGCCTCGATCACATCGGGCAGCTCCCGCACCAGCAAGCGATACGCGCCGGGCAGGAGCAGGTGCGGATGCCGGAACTGGTTGACGCCCGGTCGCCGCCACTGCTCCCACGCGCTTTCGGGCTCGCTGCCCGCGCTTCCAGAATCCTTGTCCAGCAACGTGACTCGATGCCCGTCGCGGGCGAGCAGCATGGCGGCCGTCAGGCCGACGATGCCGCCGCCGAGCACCAGGATGTGCGTGGTGTGGTCGGTCTTGTCGATTCGGGTCGGGTTTGCGGCGAGTAGAGATTCCGGGGTGACAGCCGCGAGGCGCAACAGCAGTTCGACGGTGTCGGTCTCGTGCGAGGCGATAGCTCCGTGATCACTGTCCCAGGTCACCGTATGCGTCGCGAAATCGGCGAAACGACGCTGCAGATCCGGATCCATGGCGCGATCGTCGCTACAGACAACGTATGTGCTCGGCCGCGATCGCCACGTTGCGCTCGTCGCCGGCTCATGCCCGGCCGCCATGTCTTGTGGCACGAGTTCAGCGACGTGAGCCGCACGCTGCTCCTCGTCCAGGTGCGAATGCAGCAACATCCCCGCACGCTCCGGATCGAGGGACGTGGTGCCGAACGGATCACCCACCATCGCCGCACTGAGTTCGCCCGTTGGCACGCCGGCGAGCAGCCCGAGAGCGCTCTCACCGATATCAGGCATCACCGCGGCCAGATACACCAGGTGAGCGACCTTCGCCTCCGGAAGACCGGAAATTATTGCGCCACCGTAGGAATGGCCACACACGATGGCCGGGCCGAACTCCATAATCTCGTCCAACGCCGCCTCGGCCGCCGCGACATCGGCGGCCAGCGAACCACGATGCAGCTCGGCCACAGCCACCGGCACACCACGCGCACGCAGCTCGGCCGCGACACCGTCCCACGCCTTGCCGGTATGCCACGCACCGTGCACCAGCAACACACCACGGTACGACGACGAACTGGTCATCAGATTGCCTCTCGATAAGCTCAGAAATCACGCCGACGCACGGACCGAAATTCGCACGCTCCAACCGAAGCCCTATACGAATCCCGAAACCCGCCCGTCATCACGACGCTAAACACCGCCCAAGAAATTTGCCTGGCCCAATCAGTCCCACGTAGACCGAGAAACCTTCGCTGAACACCATCACGAACCGGGCCATCACCTCCCAGATGGACAGGCCGCCGCGGAGATGGTCACCGGCGGTGAGTGTGTCGACGCCCCCGCGGAAGAAACGATCGATGGCGACGTACGTGGTGGGCTGCTCGAAACAACACCGTGCACCCCGCATCGGTGGGCGGCAGCGAATGTCGCCTGCCCTGGCGGGTCCCGGATCCACCCCCGGGCGGCGCACCCCGGGCTTGCGACGTGAGGAATTGGGCGGGTTGGCGGGAGTCTCCGCCGACTACATCAAGCGGCTCGAACAGGGCAGGGCACGCCCCTCGATCGCGGTTCTCGACGCGCTGAGCCAGGCCTTACGGTTGTCGAGCCCCGAGTACGAGCACTAGTGCCCGCCGCGATCGGCACCGATTGTCACCGCAGCGGCCGGAAGAAGTCGGTCAGGTCGGGCGCCAGCAGCGCGGGTTCTTCGTATGCGGGGAAGTGACCACCGCGGGGCATCTCCGTGTACCTCGTGATGTTGTAGGTGCGCTCGGCCCAGCTGCGCGGCGGCAGGGTGAGGTCGGCCGGGAACAGCGCCAGGGCGGTGGGGACCTCGACCCGCTCGACTCTGCGCGTCACGTGCTCGCTGTACTCGTAGTACGGCCGGAACGAGGTCGAAATGGTGTTGGTGAACCAGTAGAGCGACGCCTGGGTCAGCAGGAAGTCGTCGCTGAACCGCGAGGACAGGTCGCCGCCGCAGTCGCTCCACGCGCGGTACTTCTCGATCAGCCAGGCGAGCAGCCCGGTCGGCGAGTCGGCCAGTCCGTAGCTCAAGGTGACCGGGCGGGTGTTCTGCTGGTGCTGATAGGCGCCCTCGTTCGTCGACCAGGTCGTCACGGAGTCCAGGTAGGCGCGTTCCTGCGCGGTGACGCTCTCGTCGTCGTAGGCGACCGGGCTGGCGATGGCCGTCAGGTGGATACCCACCAAAGCGTCGGGATGGGCTTCGGCCAGCCGGGAGGTGATGCCCGCGCCCAGGTCCGTGCCGTGCGCACCGTACCGGGCCAGACCCAGTTCGTCGCGCATGAGCAAGTGCCAAAGTTCGTGGGTCTGTACGGGATCCGTGAGCGAAGGCCGTTGCGGGGAGAAGGCGAATCCTGGC
Organism: Nocardia colli; assembly: GCF_008704205.1. Classification (GTDB taxonomy): domain Bacteria; phylum Actinomycetota; class Actinomycetes; order Mycobacteriales; family Mycobacteriaceae; genus Nocardia; species Nocardia colli. The sequence continues at coordinate 6,844 of NZ_VXLC01000007.1, forward strand.
AGCGATGGGACGATCACGGTGAACGAGTCCGCCGCGCGACCGCCGTGCTCGGACGGGGTGGCCAGTCGCTGGGCGAAGCCGGTCAACTCCAGGAACGAGCTGGGCCACCCGTTGGTCAGGATGATCGGCAGCGCGTCCGGACCCTCGCCGTCGAAACGCAGGTAATGCACCGGCGTCCCGGCGATGTCGGCGACGTGGTGCGGCAGTGCGTTGATGGCGGCTTCGTGCGCACGCCAGTCGTAGCCGGCTGCCCAGTAGGTGACCAGTCGCCGCAGCTCATCGGGATCGGTTCCCGCCGACCAGCCGGTCACCGGCCACGGAGCCGGCCAGCGCGTGCCGGCCAGCCGCGCTCGCAGGTCACGGAGTTCGGCGTCGGTGACCTCGAGCACAGGTCGATCGGGCACCATGGTTCCTCCTTGCACTCGCGGGAAGTTGTCCTTGCCGGGCGGCTGGACTTTCCTGGCGGTCGGGGCCGTACGACCTCTGGGGCCAGTTAGTCCACTGCGGATTCAACGCCCGATCGGCGCAGCACCGAAGTGAACAGGTCGGCGCCGCGTTGCATCAGCGTCATCGATTCGCCCTCCAAGGCAAAGGCGTTGGCGGCCTTCGCTGCTCTCCCGCACGCGGTGTCCCCATGACCTCGTTCAATCCGGAGAACCCCAGCCTGGCCCGGGCAGCACGAGGCGCGGCTGCGGCCGGTGCCGTGATGCGGCTTACCACGGGTACTGAAGACGGCGAAGCCACGGCGGACATCAAGCCTGGCACTAATTGGCCCAGGCCGGCGGCCCATCCTTGATCTATCTTCGATCTTTGTGGGTGCACTACCCAGCGACCTCGGCCGCGTGCCCCGGGGGTGGCTAGGGTGAGTGCCGTTGTCCTGGTGGGCATTTCCAGATCCAGCTTGCGACCGACGCTTCTGACTACGGTGCACCGCCGCGTCCTACCTGATGGAGAGTTTGAAATCATGGGCAACTTCGTTCCGCCATTGCCGGTGATCAAGGCAATGCTGAGACTGACCTACCGGGTCACGTTCAACAGGCATCTGTCGTGGGGGACACAACGACGGCTGCTCGAAAAGGTTGCTGCGGCACCGGTGCCCGCCGCAGTCAAGGTCGAGAAACTGCACCTGGGCGGGCGGCCCGCCGAGCGTCTCAGCACCGGTGCCGGTGCGGGCACCGTACTGTACCTGCACGGTGGTGCCTACACTCTCGGCTCGCCCGCGACGCATCGTCCGCTCGTGGCGGCGTTGGCACTGGAAACCGGTTGTACCTTCTATGTTTTGGACTACCGGCTGGCGCCGGAGCACCCATTCCCTGCGGCATTGGATGACGCGGAGGCCGCGTTTCTCGAGTTGACCGAGGGTGGCACCCCCGCGAATCGCATTGCGATCACTGGTGATTCGGCCGGCGGCGGATTGTCCCTGGCCACCGCGCAGCGCCTGATCGCCCGGCACGGCCTCACACCGGCCGCGCTCGGCCTGATAGCACCGTGGGTGGATCCGAATCTGAATCCCGACGGCAAGAGTGACCTGGTCATCACCAAGGCGTGGGCAAAGGTCTGCGCTGCCGCTTATCTCGGTGACAATCCTGCGGATATCGAGGGTTATGCACCCTTGCGCGACACTCTCGCTGGACTGCCACCAACCTATCTGCAGGTGGACGTCAGCGAACTGCTGCACGAGCAATGCGTCGAACTCTTTGCCGCACTCGACGCGGCGGACGTTCGAGTGCGGTTCACCGAAAGCCACGGGCTGTGGCACGTCGCGCAGGGCCAAGCCGCGGTGGTACCTGCCGCAGCGGTTGCCTTACTCGAATGGGCCGATTTCCTGAGCGAAGCACTGAGCCCACACGCCGCTCAGCCGTAGTTGCCCGCGCCTTCGTGCTCCGGATAGCGAAAAGATGAACATGTCTGTGCCGAAAGACATTCGGGTTGTGAACCGGAATGTCATCGGGGAATTTCGCGCTACCGGAGGCGCGATGAGCGGCGATCGAGAGTGGCCTAGGCCGTGGTAGCGGCTTCTTGCGCGGGCCGCAGAACGCCCAGTGGTTCAAGAACCTGGTGGCGAACCCGTCCGTGGTGCTCGAACGTCCCGGTGCGGACGGACGCATCGAGCGCATCGAGACCACCGCCGTGGTCACCGAAGGCGTCGATCGCGCACGAATCGCCGAGCAGGTGCGACAGTTGGGCTCACAGCTCGACGATTTCGAGGCGGAGGCCGGCAGGCCGATGCCGATCGTAGTGCTCGGCTGCTGATGAACTACCTAGCGATACGCCGAATCGGTGGTCCGGGGGAAGTTCGCCTTCGCTATGGGAAGCTCTGACGCGAATTCCGAAAACCCACCCGTCTGCCCGAGGTTAAACGCTGCCGAATGAATGTGCCTCGCCCGGTCAGTCCTAGGCAACTCTGCGCGAATTGTGTGAAATATGACCGCGATGCGCCCAGCCTGGGCCTGTTAGGCCCAGGCTGGTGGTCGGTTGTCTGATCTATCTTCGACTGTGTGAGCGCTGTACACGTGGATCCGGGGCGGGCGCTGCGGGAGTGGCGAGAGCTTGCCTCGCCCACGTCGCCATGAGCAGGCCCTAGCACTGCCGGAATGGAAATGGAGGGACAGATGTTTCGTGCGAAAGTGATGCTCGGCGTGCTTGCCACGGCGGCACTCGCACAATTGGCGACCGGGTGCGGAAAGGGTGCCGACGTTCCCGGTACCAGCACAACCATGCCGACAACCAGTATTTCCGCACCGAGGACGAGTGCGCCCGCGCCGACCTCCACCCGGATTGCCCCGGCGCCCGGCGTGGGAACTCCGACGCCGGGAAGACCGCAATCCCTCACTCCGCCGCCGCCACCAGCGGCTTCCACGACCCCACAACCGGCGCCGGCCGCGCCGGTGAAGTGCACCGACCAGATCAACTACAGCAACGACCCGCGCTCGAACGCCGAAATCAACAGCATCGGCGAACAAACCGGACAATGCCCGCCACCACAGCCCCCGCCGACCTCACCCGCGAAATGCACCGACCAGATCAACTACAGCAACGACCCGCGCTCGAACGCCGAAATCAACAGCATCGGCGAACAAACCGGACAATGCCCGGACCCGATGGGGTCTTGATTCGGATGTTGTG
>NZ_VXLC01000070.1 GCF_008704205.1 Nocardia colli
CTTGGTCTCAATAGGTCGGCGCAACACACTTGAATCTCCTGGTGAGGAACGGATGTGATGCGCGATGGCCTCGAGCAGACCGCTGTCGGAGAAGAGGACCCCGTTGACCGAGGCTCAGGCCGAGGAGGTGTGGCGGCGGTGGCGGTCCGGGCAAGCGATCAAGGTCCTGGCCCGGGAGATGCGCCGGCACCCTTCAACGGTGCGCGATCTACTCAAACGCTGCGGCGGGGTCCGGCCGGTCCCGCGCTACCGCAGCGTGGTGCGCCTGAGTTTGGCTGAGCGAGAAGAGATCTCGCGCGGGCTGGCCGCCGGGGACTCGCTACGCAGTATCGCCCGCGGCCTGGGTCGCGCACCCTCGACGATCTCGCGGGAGGTCGCCGGGCGCGGCGGTCGTTTCTCCTATCGGGCCTTGCCCGCCGACCAGGCGGCGTGGGCGCGGGCAACACGACCGAAACCCACCAAACTGTCCCGCGATCCGGCATTGGCCGCAGTGGTGGCCGAGAAACTCGCTTTGGCGTGGTCGCCGCAGCAGATCGCGGGCTGGCTGCGACGAAATCCGCAGTCCAGCATGGGTTACGTGTCGCACGAGACGATCTACCGGGCCTTGTTCATCCAGGCTCGTGGCGAACTGCGCCATGAGCTGACCCGCTATCTGCGCACCCACCGGGCCATGCGCCGGCCCAAAGTCAAACGCGAGCCCGACGGCCGCGGTCAGCGCCGCGGCGTGCTCAACATCGCCGAACGCCCCGCCGAGGCCGCCGACCGAGCCGTGCCCGGACATTGGGAAGGTGACCTGCTGTTCGGGCGCGGCATGTCTCCGGTCGCCACGCTGGTCGAACGATCCACCCGGTTTCTGCTGCTGGTCGCCCTGCCCGAGGGCAAACGCGCCGATCTGGTCGCCGACGCCCTAGCGGAGCGGATCCTCACCCTGCCCGAAGCATTGCGCCGGAGCTTGACCTGGGACCAAGGCTACGAAATGGCCGAACACGCCGCCTTCACCGTCGCCAC
>NZ_VXLC01000071.1 GCF_008704205.1 Nocardia colli
CGCCCTGGTCATCATCGGCGTGCTCGCACTGGAACTCGGTGGCCAGCACTGATCAAGAGGGCGTGCCTATGGTCATCGAGACCATAGGCACGCCCGAACGCTGTGTAGATCAAAGGAATTCGCTGGTATCCAGGTCGAACTCGAAGGGTTTCGGCAGCCGGAGTGCGGCGCCGAACTTGACGGTGGCGGTGTGCCGATACTCCCCGTCCGCCGGTTCCCAGTAGACCGTCATGTCGGCACGATGGCGATCGATCAGCAGGTATGCGGGAAGGTCGGCCTGCGCGTATGCATCGCGCTTTTCGACGCGATCGACCCCCGCGTCGCGTTCACGCCCCGAAGTGATTTCCACGATCATCAGGATGCCGGCCGGGTCGGACCACGACGGCTGGTCCCGGAAATAGCCACGCGGTGCGATCGCGCCATCCACTCGGGCACGGCTTTCGCGATAGGCCGGGATGCGTACGCCGACCTCGGAGAACAGCCGCCACTCCGGGCAATGGTCCCGAATCTGATCGCCCACGATGCTGGTGAACTCGACATGATCACCATCCGGAACGGGAACCACGTAGATACTTCCATTGATCAGCTCGACGTCGACTTCCTCGGACGATGCGCGCTCTAGCACCTCGAACTCCGCGAGGGTCACATCGGCGTCCATGCTGCTCATATCCCCAGGGTAACCGGGTGGCGCGGGTTCGGTCCGCTGGTCGTCCGCCAGCAGGTGTCGCGCCGCGGTGTGCGGGCTCATCCGGGCCTCGGTGCCGACTGTGGGCTGCTACGGTCCATTCTGGAACTCCTCCTACTCGGCTACATGACGGTTGTGTATTTCCTTTGACGTGCGATGTCACCCGATAGTTCCCGCGAATCTCAGCGAGTTTCAACGTTGAAGCGCGGCATGCAGATCGGTGTCGCCTACGGCATCTGGTCCGCCGTCGGCGTAGCGGCC
>NZ_VXLC01000072.1 GCF_008704205.1 Nocardia colli
CTACATCGGTACCGAGCACATCCTGCTCGGTCTCATCCGCGAGGGTGAGGGCGTCGCCGCGCAGGTGCTCGTCAAACTGGGCGCCGATCTCAACCGGGTGCGCCAGCAGGTGATCCAGCTGCTGTCGGGGTACCAGGGCAAGGAGCCGGTCGAATCCGGTTCGCGCGGTGAGGCGGGCACGCCGTCCACCTCGCTGGTGCTCGATCAGTTCGGCCGCAACCTGACCCAGGCCGCTTTGGAGGGCAAGCTCGACCCGGTCATCGGGCGCTCCAAGGAGATCGAGCGGGTCATGCAGGTGCTCAGCCGCCGCACCAAGAACAACCCGGTGCTGATCGGTGAGCCCGGCGTCGGTAAGACCGCCGTCGTCGAGGGCCTGGCTCAGGCCATCGTCAACGGCGAGGTGCCGGAGACGCTGAAGGACAAGCAGCTCTACACCCTCGACCTCGGTTCCCTGGTCGCGGGCAGCCGCTACCGCGGTGACTTCGAAGAGCGCCTGAAGAAGGTCCTCAAGGAGATCAACACCCGCGGCGACATCATCCTGTTCATCGACGAGCTGCACACGCTCGTCGGCGCGGGTGCTGCCGAAGGCGCCATCGACGCGGCCTCGATCCTGAAGCCGAAGCTGGCCCGCGGCGAGCTGCAGACCATCGGCGCGACGACGCTCGATGAGTACCGCAAGTACATCGAGAAGGATGCCGCGCTGGAGCGCCGGTTCCAGCCGGTCCAGGTCGGCGAGCCGACGGTCGAGCACACCATCAACATTTTGAAGGGTCTGCGCGACCGCTACGAGGCCCATCATCGGGTTTCCATCACCGACGGCGCGCTGGTGGCCGCAGCGACGCTGGCCGACCGCTACATCAACGACCGGTTCCTGCCGGACAAGGCGATCGA
>NZ_VXLC01000073.1 GCF_008704205.1 Nocardia colli
CGCCCTATTCGGACTCGCTTTCGCTACGGCTACCCCACACGGGTTAACCTCGCCACATGCCACTAACTCGCAGGCTCATTCTTCAAAAGGCACGCCATCACCCACCACCCACTAAAGGATGCACAGGCTTTGACGGATTGTAAGCGTACGGTTTCAGGTACTATTTCACTCCCCTCCCGGGGTACTTTTCACCTTTCCCTCACGGTACTAGTCCGCTATCGGTCACCAGGGAGTATTCAGGCTTACCGGGTGGTCCCGGCAGATTCACAGCAGATTTCACGGGCCCGCTGCTACTCGGGTACTCACTACAAGAGCCGCTGAGTTTTCGTCTACGGGATTCTCACCCTCTACGACAGGCCGTTCCAGACCACTTCGACTAACACAACGGTTTCTGACTCCCGCCTACATCGGCAGATATAGGAAAGTGAGCCCCACTACCCCACACACGCAACCCCTGCCGGGTATCACACGTGCATGGTTTAGCCTCTTCCGCTTTCGCTCGCCACTACTCACGGAATCACTATTGTTTTCTCTTCCTGTGGGTACTGAGATGTTTCACTTCCCCACGTTCCCTCCACACACCCTATATATTCAGATGCGGGTAACACGACATCACTCGTGCTGGGTTTCCCCATTCGGAAATCCTCGGATCTCAGCTCGGTTGACAGCTCCCCGAGGCTTATCGCAGCCTCCTACGTCCTTCATCGGCTCCTGGTGCCAAGGCATCCACCGTACGCTCTTAAACACTTACTAACAAAGATGCTCGCGTCCACTGTGCAGTTCTCAAACAACACAC
>NZ_VXLC01000074.1 GCF_008704205.1 Nocardia colli
CGGCATCGCCGACACCGCGTACTTCGGCGCCGAGGCGGAGTTCTACATCTTCGACTCGATCCGCTACGACTCGGCCATGAACGGCGCCTTCTACGAGATCGAGTCGGTCTCGGGCTCCTGGAACACCGGCGCGCAGTTCGACCCGGACGGCAAGCTGAACCGTGGCTACAAGGTCCGCAACAAGGGTGGCTACTTCCCGGTCGCCCCGTACGACCACTACGTCGACCTGCGCGACAAGATCTCGACCAACCTGCAGAACGCGGGCTTCGAGCTCGAGCGCGGCCACCACGAGGTCGGCACCGCCGGTCAGGCCGAGATCAACTACAAGTTCGGCACGCTGCTCGGTGCGGCCGACGACCTGCAGCTGTTCAAGTACATCGTGAAGAACACCGCGTGGCAGGAAGGCAAGTCCGTCACGTTCATGCCGAAGCCGCTCTTCGGTGACAACGGCTCGGGCATGCACGTGCACCAGTCGCTGTGGAAGGACGGCAAGCCGCTGTTCCACGACGAGGCCGGCTACGGTGGCCTGTCGGATCTGGCGCGGCACTACATCGGCGGCATCCTGCACCACGCGCCGTCGCTGCTCGCCTTCACCAACCCGACGGTGAACTCCTACCACCGCCTGGTTCCGGGCTACGAGGCGCCGATCAACCTGGTGTACTCGCAGCGCAACCGGTCCGCGGCCGTGCGTATCCCGGTGACCGGCAACAACCCGAAGGCCAAGCGCATCGAGTTCCGTGCGCCGGACTCCTCGGGCAACCCGTAC
>NZ_VXLC01000075.1 GCF_008704205.1 Nocardia colli
GAGTCGCATGTTCTAGACCCGAAGCGGAGTGATCTACCCATGGCCAGGGTGAAGCGACGGTAAGACGTCGTGGAGGCCCGAACCCACTTAGGTTGAAAACTGAGGGGATGAGCTGTGGGTAGGGGTGAAAGGCCAATCAAACTCCGTGATAGCTGGTTCTCCCCGAAATGCATTTAGGTGCAGCGTCACGTGTTTCACGCCGGAGGTAGAGCTACTGGATGGTCTAGGGGGCCTACAAGCTTACCGAAATCAGCCAAACTCCGAATGCCGGTGTGTGAGAGCGTGGCAGTGAGACTGCGGGGGATAAGCTTCGTAGTCGAGAGGGAAACAGCCCAGATCGCCGGCTAAGGCCCCTAAGCGTGTACTAAGTGGAAAAGGATGTGAAGTCGCGAAGACAACCAGGAGGTTGGCTTAGAAGCAGCCACCCTTGAAAGAGTGCGTAATAGCTCACTGGTCAAGTGATTTTGCGCCGACAATGTAGCGGGGCTCAAGTACACCGCCGAAGCCGCGGCA
>NZ_VXLC01000076.1 GCF_008704205.1 Nocardia colli
GTCGGGACCCCGGGGTCGAAACCGTTGTCACGCAAGGCCGTCGGCCAATCGTCGCGCAGGTCCACCGGCACCTCGCGGCGATCGGCGGCGGGCGTGCTCGCGGCGAGCGCGGACGCCTTGAACTGCAACACCTTCGGCTGATCCAGCTCGAAAACCGTAGTCCCGGAAGGCCAGTCGAGCCGGTAGGCCCTGGCGTCCAAACCGGCGGCCACGATGACGATCTGCCGGATGCCCGCGACGGCCGCGGCTTCGAGGTAGTCGTCGAAGTAGCAGGTGCGGGCCACCAGCAGATCGCCGAGCGCGCCGTACGACCGAACCAGCGACTGGTCGATCTCGCCGATATCGCTCTGACTCAGCCG
>NZ_VXLC01000077.1 GCF_008704205.1 Nocardia colli
CCGAAGTACGCGGTGTCGGCGATGCCGGTCGAGCGCAGGTACTCCTCGGCCTTACGCGCGATGTTGCGCGGGTCGCGGCTGTAGGCCTCGCGGGTGAACGGGTCGTGCACGAAGAAGTTGAGGTTCAGCGTCTTGGCGGCGCGGAACGGGTCCAGGCGCGCGGTGCTGAAGTCGGGCAGCAGGAGCATGTCCGACTCGTCGATCGACTGGAAGCCACGGACGGAGGAGCCGTCGAACGCTAGCCCTTCCTCTGCGAGGTCGGTCGTGAAGGCCTTCGCCGGGATCGAGAAGTGCTGCTGAACGCCGGGAAGGTCGCTGAAGCGGATGTCGACATATTCGACCTCTTCATC
>NZ_VXLC01000078.1 GCF_008704205.1 Nocardia colli
CTTACACGTCGTAGTACAGCTCGAACTCATACGGGTGCGGGCGCAGGTTGACGGGGGCGATTTCCTGCTCGCGCTTGATGCTGATCCAGGTCTCGATCAGGTCGTCGGTGAAGACGTTGCCTTCGGTCAGGTAGTCGTGATCCTGCTCGAGGCGGTCGATGACCGTGGCCAGGCTGGTGGGGGCCTGGGGGATGTTCTTGGCCTCCTCCGGCGGGAGCTCGTAGAGGTCCTTGTCGACCGGGGCCAGCGGCTCGATCTTGTTCTTGATGCCGTCCAGGCCGGCCATCATCATGGCGGCGAAGGCCAGGTACGGGTTGCCCGAGGAGTCCGGCGC
>NZ_VXLC01000079.1 GCF_008704205.1 Nocardia colli
CTCCCACACCGACACGTCGAAGGTGGCGGGCGTCTTCTGCAACACCACATCGGTGTCGTTCAAGCGGTACTCGGCCTGCATCCAGGTGAGGCGGTTGACGATAGCGGCGTGCGCGACCGCGACCCCCTTCGGCCGACCGGTCGAACCCGAAGTGAAGATGACATAGGCGGTGTTCGACGGGTGCAGCGGCGCAAGACGTTCCGCATCGGTCACCGGCGCATCCGAGTAGTCCGACAGCGCAAGGCGATCGATCTCGACAGCAGGCGTCTTGCCCGCATCGAACTCGTCGCGCGCCGTGGTCAACACACACACCGGTCGCGCG
>NZ_VXLC01000008.1 GCF_008704205.1 Nocardia colli
TGCACCGACCAGATCAACTACAGCAACGACCCGCGCTCGAACGCCGAAATCAACAGCATCGGCGAACAAACCGGACAATGCCCGCCACCACAGCCCCCGCCGACCTCACCCGCGAAATGCACCGACCAGATCAACTACAGCAACGACCCGCGCTCGAACGCCGAAATCAACAGCATCGGCGAACAAACCGGACAATGCCCGGACCCGATGGGGTCTTGATTCGGATGTTGTGCGAAACGGCAGCGCCGCCGGGCAGGCCAGGTCGCGGCACAGCCGACACAGCTCCGAACAGGCGACGTCAAAGGGGCATTTGGCGACAGGATGGATCGGGGGGTCGGTGGGGCAGAGTTCGCTCGCCCCACCGACTTCCAGCAGTGGTCTAGCCCAAGGTGACGGTGCCGAAGCGGCCCGCGCCGGGGACGCTGTCGCCGAGACCGTCGACCAGGTCGGTGGCGATCTTCGCGGTATCGCCGTGGTTGAAGGCGCCGGCGCTCGGACTCACCGGGACGTTGACCGTGTGACTCTGCGAGTTGCACGTGGGCTCGACGAAACCGGCGCCGAGCCCACCCGAGGTCTTGTCCTCGATCACGGCCGTCAGCCGCCGGGCATCACTCGACGGATCGCAGCTGTAGGTCACCGAAACGGTCGCGCTGCCGCCGCCGACGGCGGTGGCGCCGTTGATCGCGGTCGACGTGGCGGCGTCGGCCACACCGGTGAACAGCAAGGTGGACGAAGCCGCCGCCGTCAACACGACGGCGCGACCGACAAGCTTGAAGCTCATTTTCGTTCTCCTAGACCGGATTCCCCCATGGAATCCCCCACCCCCATGATCAGCTCGCCGAATGAACACCAGCTGTCAGCGACCGAGCCGTGCGTCGAACACCATGCGCTGCAGGCGGAATCGCCGGTTCGCCGGTCTATTCGTCGCTGCCGCCGAGGATTTCCGGCGCGGGGTGCTCCGGGTCGTACGGCGCCCAGCCGGGGTTTCCGGTGGTGGCGAAGGCTATCCACGCGGCGTGGATCTTGGTTGCCAGGCCGGGTGGGGCGGGGTCGGGGCCGAGGAGGCCGGTTTCGCCGTGCAGCCAAGGCTTTTCGGCTATGTCGAAGACGAAGGGGAGTTCGGTGGTGTGGGTGGCGCCGAGTTGTCCGTTCAGGGCGGTGGAGCGGTGTTCGAACGAGTAGAGGTGGGTGCGGCCGGCGGAGATTCGGGCGTGCGCCTGGGCCATGCGGGCGGTGCCGGCGCCGAACAGTGCGGCGCCGAGGATTGCGGAGCGTAGTTCGCCTGGTGTCGCTTTCGGTTGGGCTGTGCGGTGTTCGGCGAGTTCGGCTTCCGGGTCCGGCGATAGTCGGGCAAAGAGGGTGAGCAGGTCGGCTTCGGTGGTGGACTCCAGGTTGCCCTGCGGTACGACGTAAAGGTTGCCCTCCTCGGTGTTGGTTCCGATCAGTAGATCGATGTCGGGGGCCGGACCATCGGCGAGGCTGTCGGCCGGTTGGGTCGGCAGGACCAGGCTGAATGGGCTCAGTCCGACCAAGGGGTCCGTGGCAGTGTCGGTGCGCAGGTCGAGGCCGGCGAGGGCGGGCAGAATCTCCAGGAAACGCTCGTCCGGAATCGCGGAGAACGCCTCGGCGGTCGGTTCGATGCCCAGCGCGGCGGCTGCCGCTACAGTCACCCGCTGCGCCTGCTCCGGCGTGAAAGCGCCTGTCCCGTTACCACTTTGGATGATCGCCCGACGGAACAGACCTTTTGCCGCGGGCGTCGCGAGCAATGCTCCGACCAGCGTGGCACCCGCGGATTGACCGAAGATCGTGACGTTGCCCGGATCACCGCCGAACGCCGCGATCGTCTCGCGCACCCACCCGAGTGCGGCGAGCACGTCGAGCAACCCGCGGTTGGCCGGTGCGCCGGGCAGGTCGAGGAAGCCGGGGATGCCGACGCGGTAGTTCACCGTCACGAGAACGACGCCGTCGCGGGCGAACGCACTGCCGTCATAGAGGGCGGCGCGGGTCGAGCCGGTGACGAATCCGCCGCCGTGCACGAAGACCATCACCGGGTACTGGCCGTCGGTGCCAGGGGTGCGGATATCAACGGTCAGGTATTCCGCGCCACGCACCCAGCCGGGTCCGAAGTACGGAATCATGTCGAGCCGCCCGAAGTCGCGGGCCGGTTGAGGTGCGGTCGGCGACGGCTGGGTGCCGTCGCGCACGCCGGACCAGCCCGCGTGCGGGCGAGGTGCGGCGAAACGGCGCGCGCCGATGGGAGCCATGGCGTAGGGAATGGCGCGGTAGAACTCGCCGGACTCGTCGCGAAGACCGCGCACGGCACCGGCTGGAGTCTCGACGGCCTCTGTATATATGGGCATGGGAACGCTTCCTCTGAGTGTGGTCAGGACATGCGGGCGAAACCGGCCCAGTCCTTGATCGTGAATTTCGACCCGCTGCGCTCGACCTCCACCGCGCCCTGCCCGCCGAAATGCGCGGGAAAGACGAGCGCGTTGTCCTCGGCCGCGCGACCGAGCAGCTTGTGCCGGGTGGCGCGGGCTTCGGCCGGGTCCTCGCAGAAGCAGGAGTTGGTTTCCGGCTCGACGATTTGCAGCGGGGTGTGCAGCAGGTCGCCGACGAACAGAGCCCGGTCGGTGCCGGATGCCAGGTGGAGCACGGACGAGCCGGGGGTATGACCGGGAGCGAGATCGAGGCGCAGGTTCTGGTCGATCTGGTACGACCCGTCCCACAGATGGGTCAGTCCGGCCTGATGGACCGGGGTGACGCTGTCCTCGAAGACGTTCTGATTGCCGCGCCCGAACACGGTCTCGTGCCCGTTGACCGGGTTCCAGAAGTCGAAGTCGCGCAACGGCATCAGGTAGGTGGCGTTCGGGAAGGTCGGCACCCAGGTGCGGCCGTCGAGGCGGGTGTTCCAGCCGACGTGGTCGATGTGCAGGTGGGTGTTGATCACCAGGTCGACGTCCTCGGGGCGCACGCCGGCGGCGGCGAGGTTGTCCAGGAAGTCGGTGTCCAGGCGGCTCCACACCGGTGCGTACGGGCGGTCCTTGTGGTTGCCGACGCCGGTGTCGACCAGAATCGTGCGGCCCTCGCTGCGCAACACCCAGGTCTGCAACGCGGAGTGGCACTCGCCGGTGTCGAGATTCCAGAAATCGGGGGCCAGCAGGCCGCGGTGTTCGTCCCAGGCGCCCTCGGGGCTGTCCGGGAAGAACTGGTCCGGGCGCATCTCGACGGTGCCGTAGAACTCTCTGACGCGGGTGACGGTGACGTCGCCCAGGGTGATCTGGTCCATGTGATTCGTCCTCTGGTTCGCGATGGGGCGGAACAAGAACGAGCCTGGACATCCGGACGCGGGCCAACCACTCCCGCTTTGTCCTACCCCTGGCAAGGTGTGGCTGGGATCGGCCGCGACTCCGATACTGGAGCAATGGACGGACCCGGCCCCCTCGGCGATTTCTTGCAGGCGCGGCGAGCGCGGCTGCGTCCGGCGGACGTCGGCGTGCCGGACGTCGGACCCCGAAGGCGAGTGACCGGCCTCCGGCGCGAGGAATTGGCCCAGTTGGCCGGCGTCAGCGTCTCCTACTACACGCGCCTCGAGCAGGGCCTGTCCCGCGGCGCGTCCGCCGAGGTGCTCGACGCGATCGCCCGTGCGCTGCTGCTCGACGACCACGAACGCGCGCACCTCGACCGACTCGCCGACGCCGCCCGTCGCGCACCCCGGGTACGCCGCCCACGCCCCGAACAGCTCGCCGACGAGACCCGAGACCTGCTTCGCGCCGTCGACGGCGTCCCCGCGCTGGTCCTCGGCCGACGCACGGACGTGCTCACCTGGAACACCCTCGGACATTCCCTGCTGGCCGGCCACCTGGACTTCCACAGCCCGGACGACTCGGCCCGGCGCCCGAACATGAGCCGGATCGTGTTCCTCGACCCGCACTGCCGAGAGCTGTACTCCGATTGGAAAAGCAAGGCCCGCGCGGTGGTCGGCAACCTGCGCATCGCTGTCGGCCGGCACCCGGACGACCCACTGCTCGCCGAACTCATCGGCGAGCTGACCATGAAAAGCCCTGAGTTCGTTGCCCTTTGGCGCGACCACCGGGTACTCCCCTGCGACGCCGCGGCCTACGACCTGCACCATCCCGTCGTCGGCACGGTAACCGTGACCCAGCAGACCCTCGCGGTCGCCCGTTCACCGGAACAGGTACTGATCGTCTGCACGACCCCCGCAGGCTCGCCTTCCGAAGCTGCCCTCGCGCTCCTCCGGCAGGCGAGCGGCGAGCGGGGATCAGTACCGAGCGTCCCGGCGAAAGTTACTGACCAACAACGTATCTAGGACACATCGGCTACGGCGAATGGCCAGGGGTCCGTTACGACAAGCGAATTCGCCTCTGTCAGCGCCGGTTTCGCGCTACGCAGACCAAGCGTTCGTCGTCGTACCAGCTTTCGTCACCACATCGGAATTGATAGGTGGCCATGTGTCGAGTTCCGGAATGCAGGCACCGATAGAACCCCGCTCGATCTTCGGGATCGGCGTAGTACCCCTCCGCCCTGCCCTGGCAGAAGTCCGATCCGGCGTCGGTGGGCACGACGGCGTACTGCCGAGCGGCGACGTCGCGTCCGGACCCGTCGGGCACATCCACCACAGCCAACGTGCCGAGCGTGAGCGCCGCGACCCCTAACGACGGCAGCACCGCCATCACGGTTCCGGCGGCGAGGACGCCGGTACGACACACCAGGCTGTTCGAGTTCATGAACGGGAGTTCCCTGTCTCCCCGCGGGCGGGGGTCGGCGGCTAGCTGCTCCCCTGTATTCGGTCCCGCGCACCGCCCGGATCGTTTCGGTCACAAACCGCCTGGTCGGGCGGTTGCCAGGGGTGTCTCACGCGTCCCAATCCGGACCAATATCGCGCTCGGACAACCGAAGTCCGGTTTGTTAGCCGAAAACTTCTGTGACGTGTCGCACATTGGGTTTAGCAGCAAACTCCCTGCGTAGGTAACGGTTCGGCAACGGCGCGGGAGGGGTTCCAAGATCGGCAGCACCGTTCATTCATGATTCGTTTACCGTCCGTTCACTTAGTGTGACCATTCTGCGATCAGGTCATAAAGCGACCTGGAGTTTGGTAACACCGAGGAGTTTTTCACCCACATTCGGAAAACGACCGCAATGGCAGGCCCCATGCCCGCCGCGGTCGGCGGATCGGGATCCGGCAAAGGACCCGCTAACCCTAACCTCCGCCGAATGGACGCGCCGAGAGGCCGTTTTTCTCCGCATCGAGATGCGGAGTCCCGCGCGACATCGCGGCCGGGCTCGCAGTTGAGCGCCCCGGCACCGCACCACTGAACGTCGCGTTCCGGGGACTTGTGCGTCCCCCACAACAAAACCCCACAACAGCACATCAGCCCGCACCGGCGAGCGCCCACCACGCGCCCGTCCTGGATCCGTGCTGCCTGCGCGCGCCCGGATCGAAACCAGTCCCCGACAAAGGAACCGATTTCGTCATGCCTGACAGACGCTTTTCTGCTCTCCGCCGCTCGACGCTTCGCGAGGGTGTCACTTTCGCCATCGCCGCAGCCGGCGTCGTGGCCGTTGCCGCCTCTTCCGCGGTGTCGGTGGCCGACGACAGCGTTCCGTCACGCATCGCGATGGTGGCCGAGGTGCAGCAGGCCGCCGCGCCCGCCGCCGAGGTCGCCGCCCCGGCGCCCATGCCCGCGCCGCTGCCCCTGCCGTTGCCGATCCCCGCGCCGGAGCCCACGCCCGCCCCGGCCCCCGTCTACCCGGACAACCTCGACGGCTGGATCCGCCAGGCCCTCGACATCATGCAGGCCAACAACATCCCCGGCAGCTACGACGGCATCCACCGCAACGTCATGCGCGAGTCCACCGGTAACCCGCACGCGATCAACCTGTGGGACTCCAACGCCGCCGCGGGCATCCCGTCCAAGGGCCTGCTCCAGGTGATCGACCCGACGTTCCGCTCGTACCACGTCGAGGGCACCTCCTGGGACATCTACGACCCGGTCGCCAACATCGTCGCCGCCTGCAACTACGCCGCGCGCACCTACGGCTCGATGGACAACGTCAACAGCGCGTACTGAGCCACGCCCGCACCGACGCCTCCCCGCCTGCCCGCGGGGAGGCGTCGTCGCGTCCGGCCCGCCCTCCGGCTAGGGTCGTTCACCACCGACCTTGGGACTTCCGCGATGACCGATTACGCGCACAGCGACACGGCGGCCAAGAGCCGCGCCGAGAAGGCCCGGCGCCTCGCCGGCTATGTCTGGCACCTCGGCATCACCGGACCGGAGCTGCTGGCCATGCCCGCGGCCACCCGGCGCAAGCTCGCCAGGGCGGCCGACACGAACCCGCCGAGCACCGAGGAAACCTGGGTGACGGTGGCCGAGCTGCTGGCCGAGAAGGACGACTGGGCCGCCCGGAATCCGGAGCACCCCGCGGCCCAGCGCGAACACACCGACGAGAAGCTGATGTGGGTGAAGCCGCCGATCACGCCCTGGTCGTGACTCGTTCCCGGACAACAACTTCGGGGACGAACCGGCACATTCGGTAGACTGGCGGCACTGCACCCGCCGTCGAAGGTGACGCGATGACCGAGCGCAAACCAGCCAACCTGGACTTCGAATCGTGGATCGACAAGCAGATCCGCGAGGCGACCGAACGCGGTGAATTCCAGAATCTGCCCGGCGCGGGCAAACCCATTCCACGCGGCAGCGATGACGAGAACTGGTGGCTGAAGGGTTATCTCCGGAAAGAAGGAGTGAGCGGCGACGCCTTGTTGCCGCCCTCGCTGCTGCTGCGCCGGGATATCGAGCGGCTGCCGGAGGTCGTGCGCGAGCTGAATTCCGAGCGAGCGGTCCGGGAGACCGTGCGGGAGCTCAACAAGCGGGTGGTCGACTGGCTGCGCCTGCCGCATGGTCCGTACGTCCAGGTCGCGCCCGTCGATACCGAGCAGATCGTCGCGCAGTGGCGGGCCGAGCGGAAACCGAAGCGGCCGTCCGCGCCGACGCCCGCTCCCACCCGGTCCAAGCCGAACCGAACTCCCGGGCGTTGGCGCGCCCTGTTCCGCAGGCACCGCCCCACCTGAAACGCGGAATCTGCACTCTCACTCGGACCGCAGCCGCACTCGGGACCCGCACTCTCACTCGGACCGCAGCCGGACTCGGGACCCGCACCGACTCTAGGGCCCTAGTTCGAGTGCAGATCGCCAGTGAGAGTGCGGATGTCGGCAATATCGGCCGGCGGGGGCGGGCTGTGCGATCACCGCCGAGTCAGGCGCCGATGGCGGATTCGGTGGATTCCTCTACTGCGACAACGACTTTCTCGGACAACGTCTGCATCGCGTGTGCCTCGGCGGGCGTGATGCAATCGATGAACACCTCGCGCACCAGCCGCACGTGATTCGGCGCGGCGCGCTCCAGCAACCCGCGCCCAGCCGGCGTCAACCGGACCAGCACCCCGCGCGCGTCCTCCGCCACCGGCTCCCGGTCGACCAGCCCGCGCGCGTCCATCCGCGCCAGATGCTTGGACAACCGGCTCTTCTCCCAGCAGACCTCGGCCGCCAGATCCTTGGCGCGCAGGCAGTCCTCCGGCGCGGCCGACAGCGCGACCATCAGCTCGTAGTCCGCCGCGGACAGCCCGTCCTTGGTCAGGCCGGCGGCGATCACCGCGTCCAGCCGCTGCCGCAGGCGGATGTAGGCCGACCACGTCGCCTGCTCGTCGTCATTCAGCCAGTCCATGGGAATGAAGTCTACCCACGGTTGGTTGACATGGACACCAAATGCCTTACCAGGAGGTTCAGATGCCCGCCATCACCGTCCCCGACCTGATGATCCTGCCTCGCCTGCCCCAGCCCACCGAGACCATGCGCGAACGCCCGGTGCGTACCGTGGTCAGCGCGCCGAAGCAGCGCGAGGGCGCGGGCTTCGAGGTGCGCAGGCCGTTCCCGAGCGTCGACCTGCGCACCGCCGATCCGTTCATCCTGCTCGACCAGATGGGCCCGGTCGCCTACGAGCCGCACGAGGCCAAGGGCGCGCCGTGGCATCCGCACCGCGGCTTCGAGACCGTCACCTACGTCATGGACGGCGCCATGGTGCACCACGACTCCAACGGCGGCGGCGGCGTGATCGGCGAGGGCGACACGCAATGGATGACCGCGGGCTCCGGCATCCTGCACGACGAACTGCCGACCGAACAGCTGGTCATGACCGGCGGCTGGTTCCACGGCATCCAGCTGTGGGTGAACCTGCCGCGCGCGCTCAAGTTCGCCGCGCCGCGCTACCAGGATCTGCGCGGCAGCGAACTGACCCTGGTCAGCTCGCACGACGGCGGCGCGCTGGTCCGGCTCATCGCCGGCTCGGTCGGCGGCTTCGACGGCCCCGGCTCCACCTACACCCCGATCGCCTACGCGCACGCCTCGATCAGCCCGGGCGGTCAGCTGGAAACGCCTTGGCCGCAACACTTCACGGCGATGGCCTACATCCTCTCCGGCAGCGGCACGGTCGGCGCCGAGCGCAGGCCGGTGCAGGAGGGACAGCTGGCGGTTTTCGGCCCCGGCGACGCGATCACGGTGAGTGCCGATGCGCGCCAACACAATCGGAGCGGCGACCTGGAGGTGCTGTTGCTCGGCGGGCAGCCGATTCAGGAACCCGTCGTCCAGTACGGGCCATTCGTCATGAATACTCGCGCTGAAATCATCCAGGCAATGGACGACTACCAGGCAGGACGCATGGGAAACATCCCCGCCGAGCACTTGGCGGGCCATCGTCTTGGCGAATGAACGCGGCGCGACGGACATCCCCTAATGCCCTAGTTCTCCGGCGATCCGGTTGACAACCGGCCAACGCGTCACGACAGTGGATGCGGCGTCCGGTCGGACGCCCTATCCACCGCAGCAACTATCTAGAGGAATACATGAACGTTCGTCGGCTTACCTTCAGCGCTGCCGTCGCGGGACTGACCCTCCTTGCGGCGCCGACCGCGCTGGCCCAGCCCCCCACGGGCTCCTCCGGGACCGGCTCGTCGGCCGTCGATACCGGCTCCGCCGCAACCGGTTCCGCCGGTCTGACGCAGACCGGTTCGGCGGGCGGCGCATTCGCCAACTGTGATGATGCCCGCGCGGCCGGACGGGCTCCGCTCTTTCGCGGAGAGCCGGGCTACGGCCCGCACCTGGATCCGGATGGCGACGGGTTCGCCTGCCCCACGGTCTGATATTCGCGAAACAGAAACACCCGGTGTGCCGAGGCATACCGGGTGTTCTGCTGTTCGGGGACCGATCAGCGGAAGATCTTGAGCAGCACCAGCCCGACCACCAGGGCGGCCGCGCCGATCAGGCTGTACTTCACCTTGGGCTCGTTCAGCTTCCGCAGCACGATCTGCTTGCTGTCGCTCGCGATCCGCTGTGGATCCGCGCGCACCGCGAGTTCGTCGAGCGTGCTCGCCAGCCGCATGCGCGCGGCCTCGATCTCCTGCTCGATCCGCTCGGTATCCTTCGCCACGTTCAGGCCTCCTGTGTTTGATGTGCCGCGCCAGGGCTCGAATCGCGGTGCGTGTTCGGCCTTCGCGGGTCACCCTCAGCTCCCGGACGAGTCTATCCGTCCGCGCGGAGTTGCCCGGGGGCGCGCGCTGTTCTGTCGATCCGCACAGCGCCGCGGGCTCGCGCGCGGTGCCGGTCTTGTCGGTCCCTACAGTGTCGTTCGGTAGGTCCACGCCTTGTCCGAGGCTTCGGTTACGGTGCAGGACGTGACCGACAACCAACGACTCTCCCCCGGCGACACCGCCCCCGATTTCACGCTGCCCGACGCCGACGGCAAGGACGTGTCGCTCGCCGACTACCGCGGCCGCAAGGTGATCGTCTACTTCTACCCCGCCGCGAGCACCCCGGGCTGCACCAAAGAGGCCTGCGACTTCCGCGACAACCTCGCCGACCTGGACGGCGCGGGCATCGACGTGCTCGGCATCTCGCCGGACAAGCCGGCCAAGCTGGCCAAGTTCCGCGACGCCGAGCAACTGACCTTCCCGCTGCTGTCGGACCCGGACCGGTCCGTGCTCACCGCGTGGGGCGCGTTCGGCGAGAAGATGATGTACGGCAAGCAGGTCACCGGCGTCATCCGCTCCACCTTCCTGGTCGACGAGGCAGGCAAGATCGAGGTCGCCCAGTACAACGTGCGCGCCACCGGCCACGTCGCCAAGCTGCGCCGCGACCTGTCGGTTTAAGGCTGCGCGTAGGACCGGATGAACTGCTCGTATCCGTCGAGCAGCCGGTCCAGGCCGAAGCGCAGGTCGGCGTCGTCCCACTCGACGTCGTCGTCCTCGAAGGCCTGGGCGGCGAAGGCGCGGGTCAGTGCGGGGAACTGTTGCGGATCGAGTACCTGGCTCAACAAGGCCGGGTACTCGTCGGTCTCGCCACCGTCGGCCATCTCCTTGGCGACCCGCATCCGGCCGATCATGTACAACGAAACATTCAGTACGAGTTGCAGTTTGATCGACTCGGGGACGGCGGTCTCGGCGAACATGCCCAGGCCCGCGTCCAGCCAGGCCATGTTGCACGGCCCCATCGGCGGCGCGGCCAACGGCAGATCCAGGAACCAGGGATGCCTGCGCATCGACGCGGCCACCCCCCACGCCCACGCCTCGATCCCGGCCCGCCAGCCGACATCGGTCGGCAGCTCCGGCGGTAGCCCGATCGCCCGATCCGACACCAGGGTGAGCAGCGTGTCCTTGCTGTCCACGTATCGATAGAGCGACATCGTGGTGAAGCCGAGGTGCTTGGCCACCCGGCTCATCGACAGCGCCGTGACCCCTTCGGCATCCGCCACCTCGATCGCCGCGTCGATGACCTGATCGAGGCTGAGCCCGCGCTTCGGTCCGCGCGTTCCCGGCTCGTCCACACCCCACATCAGTGCGAAGGACTTGGCGATCGCGGATGTGCCCGTGTCCGCCTCCGGCGTGTCCACCACTTTCGACCCCTCTTTTCGATGACCTCTTGCCTCGCACCGAAAACTGTGTACCGTTTAAACAAAGTTTAACCCATACACAGTTTCGATTCGAGGAACCCCATGACAGTCCCATCCACCCCCGCCGTCAGCATCAGCGGGCTGACCAAAACCTTCGGGGACCAGACGGTGCTGGCCGGCATCGACCTGGAAGTCGCAGCGGGAACGGTCTTTTCGCTACTAGGCCCGAACGGGGCAGGCAAGACGACCATGGTGCGCATCCTGGCCACGCTGGCCGACGCCGACCGCGGCGAGATCCGGGTCGGCGGTCACGATCTCGCGCACGAACCCGACGCGGTGCGCCGGCTCATCGGCGTCACCGGCCAGTACTCGGCGGTGGACGAGGTCTTGACCGGCGCGGAGAATCTGCGCCTGATGGGACGGCTGCTGCACCTGGACCGGCCGGAGAGCGCCCGCCGCACGGCTCGGCTGCTCGCGCAATTCGAACTCACCGAGGCCGGCGACGCCCGCGTCGCGACCTACTCCGGCGGCATGCGCCGACGCCTCGACCTGGCCATGAGCCTGATGGGCGAACCGCGGATCATCTTCCTCGACGAGCCGACCACCGGACTCGATCCGCGCAGCCGCCGCGAACTCTGGCAGGTGATCCGGAACCTGGTCGCGGACGGCGTGACGATCTTCCTCACCACGCAATACCTGGAGGAGGCCGACCAGCTCGCCGATCGAATCGCGGTGCTGCACAACGGCAAGATCGTCGCCGCGGGCACGCCGGGTGATCTCAAACAGCTCGCTCCGGGCGGACACCTCCAGCTACGATTCGCCGACCAGCAGGGGCTGGATGCCGCCGCACTGGCCGTACCGGACGCCGAGATCGACGCCGAGCAGCTGACGCTGCTGGTCCCCTCGGACGGCAGCGTCGGCACCATCAAACGCCTGCTCGATCAGTTCGACGATCAGGCGATCACCATCGACCGGCTGGCCATCCACACCCCAGACCTGGACGACGTGTTCTTCGCGCTCACCGGGCACCCCACCACGCAGAAGGCAGCGGCGCTGTGACCATCACCCGCACCAATTCCCGGCTGGCCGTCCAGGATTCGGCCACCATGCTGAGCCGCAACCTGCGCCACACGCTGCGCAGCCCGGACACGATGATCATGTCGGTCGTGGTGCCGATCCTGATCCTGCTGATGTTCGTGTACGTGTTCGGCGGCGCGATGAACGTCGGCGGCAAGTACATCGACTACGTGGTGCCCGGCATCATCCTGCTGTGCGCCGGATTCGGTTCGGCGACAACGGCGGTGAGCCTGGCCACCGATCTGTCCAATGGCATCGTCGACCGATTCCGCACCATGGACATCGCCCGCTCGGCGGTGGTGACCGGGCACGTGGTGGAGAGCCTGCTGCGCAATCTGCTCACCACAACGCTGGTGATCCTGGTGGCCGTCGCGATCGGTTTCCGGCCCACCGGCGATCCGCTGCGCTGGCTCGCCGCCTACGGCATCATCGCGATGTTCGTCCTCGCGATGTCCTGGCTCGCGGCCGCGTTCGGGCTGCTGGTGAGCAATCCCGAGGCGGCCAACGCGTGCATGTTCTTCTTCATGTTCCTGCCCTACGTGAGCAGCGCGTTCGTGCCGACCGAGTCGATGCCGAGCGCGTTGCACCGGTTCGGCGAGAACCAGCCGGTCACGCCGGTGATCGAGACCATGCGCGGGCTGCTCATGGGCACGCCGATCGGCAACAGCGCGCTGCTGGCCGTGCTCTGGTGCGGCGGGATCGCGCTGGCGGGTTATCTCGTCGCGGGTGTGCTGTTCCGGCGCAAGACAAAACACTGACGCGCCATGGGGGCACTGCCCCGGCATAGGTAAAGGTCCGGCTCCGGAGGGGTAGAGCCGGACCTTTACACCGCAGGTGTTCCGGTTCTAGGTGGGCGTGATCTGCTGGGCGGCCCACTGCAGCATCATGCGGAAGTGGTTGTCCCACCAGTTGTAGGAATCCTCGGTGAAGGCCGCCGGGGGCGGCAGCTCACCGGGGAAGAGCAGCGCGCTGTTCGGGGCGCCGACCTTGTTGGTCGCCGCCGGGATGCCCGAGCCGGAGAACAGCGAGGCCGCGGCATTCGTCTCGGTCTCGTGCGCGGATTCGGCGGGCAGCAGCTCGGTTCGCTCCGGCTGACTGCTGCCCCACCGCTGGGCGGAGTACTGCGGCCGGGAATCGGCGGGATCGATGGTGACGATCGAGATGTCCGAGTCCGAAATCGCGACCGGAGTCCGGCGGTCCAGCACCGGGCCGTCGATACCCCGCGGATCGGGCCGCACCTGATCCAGCTTGCCCGCACCCGAATCGCCACGAACGATCTTGGCGTCGGCGGGGCTGTGCGCGTCCTTGAGTGCCGCGCCCGGCAGCGTCCGCGCCGAACCGCCCGCCGCGTACACGCCGCCGACCACCAGGCCGCCCGCGAGCACGCTGGCCGCGGCGAACACCGCGGCGCCGCCACGCACCCGGCGCACCCGCTCCTCGGTCTCGCCGATGCCGTCCACATCGGCCATCGCGTACAGCGCGGCACCGGCCGCGGACGCGGCCGCCGAGGTCTTGCACGGAATCACCGGCGCGCCGAAGGCATCCACCGCCGCGACGACCGCGGGCTTGCCGGCCGCCGAGCCGATCAGCACCACCGCGTCCGGCCGGACCGCCTGCGCCTCGAACTGATCCCAGGCAGCCGTCACCGCGGCGCCCATCGATTCCGCCGTCGCGCCGCCCGCCTGACCGATCGAGGCGAGAATCCGCCGACGGTCGCCGTCTACCAGGGTGAACGCCTGATGCCCCGGCACCACCTCGCAGATCAGCAGATCGTCGAACTCGTCCAGCCAGGTCATCATCCCGGCCACGCTGAGGTGCGCCGATTTGGACGACACGAGCGAGGCGGTATGCCACTGCCCGGACGCCAGGCGGGTGACGATGGCCCGCCGTTCCGCCGCGTCCCGATAGACGACCGCAGCGCCCGCGATGTCATGATCCGGGCCGAGTTCGGTGGCGAGTTCGTCCATCGCCAGCTCGACCGCTTCGGCCAAGTCCGCTTTGCTGTCGCCGGCCGTTCGTTTCACCCGATGCAGCAGCACGCGCTCGGGTAGCCGGGCGCCGGTGTCGGCGAACGCTACCGCGTGCACGGCGCCACGTTCGGTGGAAACGCCGAGTGTTACCACTGATCGAGCTACCACTGGTCACGCCTTCCTGGTCCTTTCGCGCGATGGAGCCACGCGCGCTCGGTATGTGTTCGGTGCCAGATTCGATCTGGATGGGTAGTGAATCGGACAGAAGATGAACACGCAGAAGCCGTGCGCGTGTCGTGTGTGTGTCCATACCGTTAGCCTGGATACGTGGAAGTACGCGCGGAGGCCAGGTCGAAGCAACGTCTGGACCCTGCGTTGGAGCTGCAGGACGACCCACAGGAGCTCATGCCGCGGCGACGGCCGACGCAGGAACGCAGCAAACGCAAGTTCGACGCGCTCTTACAGGCGTCAAGGGAACTACTCGTAGAAGTGGGTTTCGAGTCGTTCACCTGTGAGGAAGTGGCGGCCCGGGCCGAGGTTCCGATCGGCACGCTCTACCAGTTCTTCGCCAACAAGTACGTCATCGTCTGCGAACTGAATCGGCAAGACCTCGTTGCCGTTTCCCGGGAGCTCGCCGATTTCCACGGCGAGATCCCGTCGCTGGACTGGCTGCGGCACATGAACCAGTTCGTCGATCACATGGCGAACCTGTGGATGACCGACCCGTCCCGGCGCGAGGTGTGGCTCGCCATGCAGTCGACGCCGTCCACCCGGGCGACGGGCGCGATCCACGAGAAGGAGTTCGCCGAGGTCGTCGCGCAGATGCTGCGCCCGCTCACCCCGCGCACCCCGCGGCCGCGGCGCACCATGATGGCCGAGGTGCTGGTGCACGTCGTCTATTCGATGCTGAACTTCTCCGTGCAGGACGAGCAGAGCAACGCCGAGGCGGTGTCCGAGCTCAAGCGGCTGATGGTCGCGTATCTGCTGGTCGCAGAGAAGGAGTCCCGCTCGGCCAGCGGGCGCTAGGCGGTCTGCCCGTCGACCGAACGGGTGGGCGTGACGCCGTCGAGGATGGTGTTCGCGATCAGCTCGGGGTTGTCCCACATGGGCATGTGGCCGCAGTCCGGCAGGGTGACCCATCTGGTGTGCGCGGGGAGTTGATCGCGGACCTGGCTGGTACTCGGCGGCAGCATCCGGTCCAGCGTGCCGAACGCGATGGTGACCGGCACGGTGATCGCCTGTCCCCCGTCGAAACGCAGCTTCTTCGCGATCTTCAGCGCGCGCCGCAGGGTCGGCCCGGACCGATCGAGGTCGCGCGCGACGTCGACCGCCTCGGCGGCCGTCAGCCGATCGGGATGGCCGACGGCGGGCCACAGGGTGACAGACCTGGCCCAGCCGAGCATCCGGGCCGCGGGCGTGCGGGTCAGCAGGGCGCCGGCCAGCCCGATCTGGAACTGCGCCCGCAGCGGAAACGGCATCTCCTTGTGCCACAACGCAACCGGCGCCAGCCCGACGAACGAACTCGCCAACCCGCGCTTGGTCGCCTCCAGGCCGATCAGGCCGCCCATCGAATTGCCGACCAGATCGACCGGCGCATCGATGCCCAGGCGCAGCAGTTCGGCGGCCAGCCCATCGACGATCCAGTTCATGTCGAGGTGTACGTCGCGGCCCGGCGCCGGTGTCTGCCCGAAGCCGGGGAAGTCCAGCGCGATCACCCGGCGGTCCGCACTCAGCCGATCGAGCACCGGCAACCAGCAGCGCGCCGAGGCCCCGCCACCGTGCAGCAACACCAGCGGACGGCCTTCGCCCCGTTCGATCCGGTTCCACTCGGTCATCGGCAACTCCTTCAGCGACTCGGCAACCTTCCCGACTCTCCAGTATTACGCCCCGAAATACCAGCCCGCTATGGTGCATTTGCGAAACTCCTTGCGCACCCTTTGTCGCTGACTCCAATCAGAGCTACCCTCCAGCAATGGCTGGTCCACCCCCTGGCGACCGCCGCGCCCTGCTGGCTCGGCTGTTCTCGCACGCCACCGAGCTGACCACCGAGGCGATCGAACGGCTCAGCGCGGAGATCCCCGCGTACGCACAGCTGGACCGGGCCTCGTTGCTGCCGGACGCCATTCGCACCGTGCAACAGATTCTGCGGTCGCTCGCCGCGGGCCGCGAACTGACCGTCGGCGAGCTGGCCGTCTTCACCGCGCTCGGGGAAGACCGTGGGCGCCAAGGGATTCCGGTGACCGAGATGTTCCGCGGCTGGCGGGTGGCGGTGCGGTTCGCGATCGACGAGACCGTCGTCATGGGCCGCCGCCTGGGCATGTCCGACGGCCAGCTGCTGGAGCTCACGAATGACATTCTCGCCCTGACCGACACCGCGATCCTGGCGGTGACCCGCGGTCATCTCGACGCCGAATTCCAAGTGACCCTGCATGATCAGCAACACCGCGCCGACCTGGTCCGCGGCATCCTGTTCGGCACGCTCGCGCCGAGCGAGATCCGGCTGCAAGTAGAGCGCTACGGCCTGGATTCCTACCGCGAGTACCACGCGATCCGGGCCCGCCCGAGCGTCGACCTGCCCGCGGATCGGCTGGTCCGGCTGCTCGAGCCACCGGCGAGCAACCCGGCCCGCAGCCTGCTCGCGGTCATCGACGGCGACATCGCCGGCATCGTCGACGCCCCGCCGACCGCGGAGATCGCGACGGCGGCCGGCATCGGCCCGCCCGCCCGGCTGGATCGGATGGAGCCGTCGTTCCGCCGGGCGACCCGGGCCATGGCGACCGCGGACGCGTTCGAACTCACGGGCGTGCGCGACCTGGCCGGCCTCGGGCTGCTGCCCGCGATCCTGGCCGACACCGAGGTCGGCGACGAACTCGTCCGCCGCTACCTCACCCCGCTCGGCGAAAACGACACCGCCGCAGCGTTGATCGACACCGCCCAGCACTATCTGCGCAACGGCCTGCGCGTCGACCACACGGCCAAATCGATGGGCCTGCACACCAATACGGTGCGCTACCGGCTGCGCCGCTACCAGGACCTGGTCGGGATCGATCTCACCGAACCCGACCGGGCCCTCGAAGCCTGGTGGGCGTTGCAACGCAGCCGGTTACAACGCATCCACCGAGACTGACTGTCCGCCTTACCCTTCGCGGCCTTCGATCAAATCCACCATCTCGCCGGGGTCTTCGAGCACCACCATCGCCGCGGCGGTGTCCCCGTCATGGGTCAGCGACAGGTGAACCCTTGCCCGCGGCAGGAATTCGGCGGCCAGGCCATGCAGCTTGATGCTCGGCCTGCCCCACGCGTCGTTGACCACTTCGATGAGCGGATACGGATTGTCGCCGATCTGCGGGCGGCGAGCGAAACGTGATGAGGCCCAAGCCTTTATCACCGCTTCCTTCGCCGCCCAGCGCACCGCGTAGCTGCGCGCGGGATCGGTCCCCTTGCTCTGACAGTAGCGTCGCTCGCCCGCGGTGAAACTCTCTCGGAGCATCGTGGTTCCGGCGCGTTCGAGCTGTTCGGCGAACTCGGAGATGGTCACCAAGTCCAGGCCGATACCGAGGATCGTCATATGCCGGGAGCCTACGACGTGCTCTGGCGGCCGGTGCCCGAACTGTCCGCAATGTGGCCTGCGCCGCAACCGAAGCCGTCGGCCCGGTACGCGCCGTCCCCACCGAGGCGAGCCTCGGCCGAGAGCAGCACATCCGCTTCCAGCTGCCGCGACTGCTTGGCCGGCGTGCCGTCACCGCCCATGCGCCGATCCGCCGGACGCTCGTACAGCGGAGCCCCGCCGCACATGGCCTCGGTGAACCGCTGCCGCCCGGCGAGCTGACGCTGCTGCGCCCGCTCCTGGTAGGCCGCGCGCCGCTCCGGGTCGATCGCCTGGATGAACGCCTCCGGATGCACCACCGCGAGCAGCCCGTTGACGTGCCCGAAGCCGAGCGAGGTCAGCAGACCGGCCTTCAGCGAGAACTTCTCGCCGAAGCGCAGCGGCTCGCGCGCCCACACCAGGTGCGGGTACGCCTGCATCTTCTCGTCGACACAGTCCAGGCTCCGGTTCGGCGGCACCACACCGTTTTCCAGCACCTGGCACAGGCCGATCAGCTGGAACGCGGCCGCGCCGCCCTTGGCGTGCCCGGTCAGGCTCTTCTGCGAGACGACGAACAGCGGCGCCCCGTCGGAGCGGCCGATGGCCGTGGCCAGGCGGGTGTGCAGCTCGGACTCGTTCGGGTCGTTGGCCGCGGTAGACGTGTCGTGCTTGGAGACGACCGCGATGTCGTCCGGGCCGACGCCGAGCTTGCGCAGGTCGGCGGCGAACCGGGACTCGCGGCCGCCACGCCCCGCACCGAGCGCGCCGAGACCGGGCGCCGGGATGGAGGTGTGCACGCCGTCGGCGAAGGACTGCGCGAAGGCGACCACGCCGAGCACCGGCAGGCCCATCTCCACCGCCACGTCACCGCGGGCCAGCAGCACGGTGCCGCCGCCCTGCGATTCCACGAACCCGCCGCGACGGCGGTCGTTGGCGCGGGAGAAGTACCGGTCGCTGATGCCCTTGGCGCTCATGGCCGCCGAGTCCGCGGTGGCCGACATGTCGCCGAAGCCGACGATGCCCTCGATGCCGAGATCGTCGAAGCCGCCGGCCACGACCAGCTCGGCCTTGCCGAGGCGGATCTTGTCCACGCCCTCTTCCACCGACACCGCGGCGGTGGCGCAGGCCGCCACCGGGTGCACCATCGCGCCGTAGCTGCCGACGTAGGACTGCACCACGTGGGCGAGCGCCACGTTCGGCAGCGCCTCCTGCAGGATGTCGTTCGGCCGGGACTCGCCGAGCAGGTTGTCGACGTAGAGCGAGCGCATCGAGGACATGCCGCCCATGCCGGTGCCCTGGGTGTTGGCCACCAGGCTCGGGTGCACCCAGCTCATCAGTTCGGCCGGGCTGAATCCGGAGCTGACGAACGCGTCCACCGTGCAGACCACGTTCCAGAGGGCAACGCGGTCAACCGAATTCGCCATCTCCGCGGAGATGCCCCAGATGGTCGGATCCCAGCCGGTCGGGATCTGGCCGCCGACGGTGCGCGACAGCTTGGCCCGGCGCGGCACCCGAATCTCGGTGCCCGCCTTGCGCGTCACCGTCCAGTCGGCCGAATCCGCCACCGGCACGATGACCGTGTGCTCGGGGTCGGCCGCGTGGAAGGCACGCGCCTCGGCCTCGCCGCCGACCGTGAAGGTCAGGTCCTGATCGAGGAACACCGACGTCATCAGCGGCGCGCTGTTGTCGATCATGGCGCCGTCGTCGCCGTAGCGGCGCACGCCGCAGCGCGCGATCACCGCGTCGTGGTACTTGTCCGCCAGCTCGGATTCGGCGACGTAGTCACCGGATTCGGCGTCGTACCAGCCGGGCTTGGGGTCGTTCTCCCAGGTGACCAGGCCGGTGGTCCAGGCCAGCTCGAGCACGCCGGCAGCGGAGAGCTGGTCTTCGACCTCCATCTCGAACCGGGTGCGCGCCGAGCCGTACGGGCCGAGCTCGCCGGCTCCGACGATCACCACCATGTCGGCGAGATCGGTGGTGACCGTGCCCCATTCGGGCACCGGCAGCACCGAGGACATGGTCGGCGGGGCGGGCAGCGCCGAAATCGTCGCCGCCGCTTCGGCTTCCACCGCTTCCTCGGCGGCGCGTTCGGCCGCCTGCTTGGCCAGCGCGGGCAGATCCAGCTTGGCCCTGGCCAATCCGCCGGTCAGGTCGATCTGCTGCGGGGCGGTCACGGTGACCTGGCGGGCCCGCGAGGTGCACCACTTGAGCAGCTCGTCGGCCATCTCGGCGGTGGACCAGGTGGTCACGCCTGCCTTTTCGACCGCCTCGACCATCGGGTCGTTGTGGCCCATCAGGCCGGTGCCGCGCACCCAGCCGATCAACGCGTGCACCAGGGTGACCCGGGTCGACCACGACTTCTCGGCCCGCCACTTGGCGACCACCGCGTCGAGCGCGGCCTTGGACTCGCCGTACGCGCCGTCGCCGCCGAAGAGGCCGCGGTTGGGCGAACCCGGCAGCACCACATGCAGTTTCGCGTCCACGTCGTGGTCGGCGCCGATGGTGGACAGGCCACCGATCAGCCGTTCCACCGACCAGAGCAGCACGCGCATTTCCATTTCCGCGCGGGCGCCCGCGTCGGAGAGGTCACCGGCCACCCGCGGCGCCGCGAACGGCAGCAGCATGGTCGGGGTCAGCGCGTCCTTGGTCTTGATCTTCGCGCCACCGGCGTTGTCCACCTGCTCGGTGCCGACCCACTCGATGAGCGCGTCGATGTCCTGGTAGGACGCCATGTTCGCGGGCACCACCCAGAGGGCGGCGCCGTGCCGGGCGTTGTCCCGGTACAGCTTCCGGTAGAAGCTCAGCCGGTCGTCGTTGAGGCTGGACGTGGTGACCACCACGGTCGCGCCGCCGCCGAGCAGCTGCCCGGTGACCGCCGCCGCGATGGAACCCTTGCTGGCGCCGGTGATCACCGCGATGTCCGCGGACCAGACGCCGCGATCGTCGGTGCTCAGCGCCGCCGTACCGATCCGCTCGTAGACCCCGGCCAGCACCGAACGGGCCTCGTGCTTGGCCCGCTCGCGCCACCAGTTGGCCTGCGCGGCAACGGCTTCGCCGGCCCCGAGGTAACCGTTGATCGGCAGTTCCGCGGTCTCGGCGTCGTTGCCGAGCCACAGCCGGGCCAGATCCTCACGGGCCGTGGCCCACCGGTCGTCGAGCAGTACGGCCTTGCGCGGATCGAACGCGGGCGCGACCAAACGCGGCCAGTCCGAACCCAATTCGGCCGAGACCAGGTCGACCAGGGAGTTGTCCGTCGCCTCCGGCGCGGACACCTGCTCGGCCAGGCCGAGCTGCTCCAGCACCACCCGGGCCGCCGTGGCGAGCACGCCGTCGCGGCCGGTGATCTGCTCGGTGAACTCGCCCAGCGCGGCCGCGTCGACGGTGCCACCGCCGCCGCCACCGGCGGACGGCAGCGAGACCGCGACACCGCGCCGCGCGGCGACCGCCTGCACGGCGGTGTCGATGGCCGCGTCGACCGAGGCGGCATCGCCCAGCGCGCCGGAGACCAGCCCGCCGAGGTCGCCGCCGCGCACGCTGGCGCCTTCGCGGGTGCCGAGGGAGACCTCGGCGGTGACGTGGTTGGCCCAGCCGTCGCCGAGCTCCCAGACCTTCTTCACCCGTTCGGCGATCGCGGCCGGACGCTTGCCGGACGGACCGAACACCTTGCGCAGGTGGTCACCGATCGAGTCGGACAGCACCGAGCCGAACGGCTTGTAGGTACGGGCGAGGCGCTCGACCGTGACCGACAGCGCGCCCATGTCCGCGTCCGCGGCACCGTCGATCGCACCGAGCGAGAGCTCGGAGCCGAGGTCGACGAGCAGCTGGTTGCGGCGCGAGGAGACGCCGTCGCACAGGCCCTCGATGGTGTCGACCGGGCCGATCTGGTCCAGCCGCAGCTTGGTCCACAGCGCGATGAGCACGCGGGTGGCGTCGGCGGCGGTGAAGGCGATGTCGTCCGGACGGGGTCCGCCCGAGCTGGCGACCGGCGCGGCAGCCGCTACGGGGGCCGCGGCAGGCGTTGCGGCCGAAGCGGTTTCGACGGTTTCCTCGACCGGCTCGTCCACCGGTGCGGGATCGGTGTCGGTGGAGTAGACGATCCCGGCCTCGCGCTCGAGGTTGAGCACCTCGACCGTCGCGCCGCTGAACGCGGGCAGCTTCAACGTCTGGGTGGCCAGGTTCGCCACGGTAGGCGTTGCGCCCAAACCGATTTCGACGAACCGCTCGACCCCGAGGCCGCCGTGCGCGGCGTCGGTGAAGAGCAGGTCCTGGGTCTCGATCCAGCGCACCGGGCTGGCGAACTGCCAGGCCAGCAGTTCGACCAGCACGACGCGGCACAGCTCGACCGGTCGCGCCGACCAACCCTCGAAGTCGGCGAGCACCGCGGCGAGCGGCTCGGACGGCACCAGATCGGCGATCTCCTGGACGAATTCACGCTCCAGGGAGAACGTCTTCGGCACCAGGTTCGGGATGTAGCGGCCGATCAGGACCTCCGGGTGCAGGTCCTCGGGCAGCAGCTGCTCGAGCTTGTGCCGGAACTCCGGCACGCCCTTGCGCAGCACCGTGGAGTGGAACGGCACGTCAATGCCGGGCACCAGGATGAACGCCCGCTTGCCGCCGAATTCCGCACGGCGGCGGTCGATCTCGGTCTCCAGCGCCTCGAGCCCGGCGACCGTGCCTGCGATCGCGTACTGCGAACCGCGCAGGTTCAGGTTGACCACCTCGAGGAACTCCCCGGTGGCCGTGCCGATGCCGTTGACGAAGTCGATCACCTCGTCGTCGGGCAGCCCGATCTGCGAGGGCCGGATGGCCGCGAGCCGATAGTCGCTGCGGCCCTGGGCATCCCGCGGCACCAGCTCGTGCATGGCGGAACCACGCTGGAACACCACCTCGAGCACCGCCTCCAGCGGCAGCACCCCGGCGGCCGCGGCGAGCGCGTTGTACTCACCGACCGAGTGCCCGGCCAGCATGGCGCCCTCGACGAAGGCGCCGGCCTCACGCAGCTCGGCGACCTGCGCGACACCGAGGACCGCCATCGCGACCTGGGTGAACTGGGTCAGGTGCAGCACGCCGTCCGGGTGCCGGTGTTCGACGCCGCGGGCCTTGAGGAAGGTCGGATTGTCGCGCACCACAGCGAGAATGGAGAAGCCGAGCGCGTCGCGGGTGTGCTTGTCGGCCCGGTCCCAGATGGCCTTGGCGGCCTTGGAGCGGGTCCGTGCGTCCAGGCCCATGCCCTTGCGCTGGATGCCCTGGCCGGGGAAGGCGTAGACCGTCTTCGGGGCGGCGGTGCGACCGGTCGCGGTCATCACCAGATCGCCCGCGGTCCGGCAGGACACCTCGACGATCTCCGCGCCCGCGTCGACCGCGATCCGCTCGACGCGCACGTCGATCTCCGCGCCGGGCCGGACCATGCCGAGGAAGCGGGTGGTCCACGCGGTCACGGTGCGAGCCGGGATCGCGCTGTCCGGGTCGACCGCCGAGACCGCGTGCTGCGCGGCGGCCGAGAGCCACATGCCGTGCACGATCGGGCTGCCGAGACCGGCCAGCTTGGCCGCGGAATCGCTGGTGTGGATGGGGTTGTGGTCGCCGGAGACCGCGGCGAACGCGTGCATGGTGCGCGGCGACACGATGGTCACATCGCGACGCCGGCGACGCGGGGTCTCGGTGGCGTCGGCGGACACCGTGCCCGCCGCGCGCGGCGGATCGGTGAGCTCGCCGGCGCCGTTGCGGCCGCGGATGGCGAACCGCTCGGTGAGGGTGGCGACGGTCGGCATGGACATCCCGGTCTCCGGCCGGTCCAGCATGCCCGCGATGCGCACCCGCACCTCGACGACGCGGCCCAGGTCGGTGTCGAGCGTCTCGCCCGCCTCCGCCCGCACCGCGAGAACGCTTGCGCTGGTAGGCAGTTCGCCGGCCAGCTCGATCTGGTGGTCCAGGTGGACCAGGTCCAGCATGCCCTCGATCACGCTCGCGCCGTCCGCGGCACGAGCCGCGCCCAGCACCGCGAACACGGCGGGCCAGCAGGCGCCGACCAGCACGTCGGGGACGGTGCGGCCGAGCGTGCTCAGCGCAGACGGCAGACCCGAGCCGGTGACGCCGGCGTGGTCGGCGACCAGGTCCGGCGACCAGGCGATGTTCAGGTGGGCGACCTTGCCCTTCACCTCGGGCAGCGACTGCCCGGCGGCGACGGCGATCAGCGCGGTCATCGCGGTGTGCGCGTCGGCCTCGGTGACCACCGGGGCGCCGCCGTTGTAGGTGGCGGTCGGCACGGTGATGCGGATGCGAACCACGTTGCTGCCCAACAGCGGAACGGTCAGCTCGACGTACGCGTTGTCGGCGTCCGGTCCGGTGGTCTCGGTCAGCGTGGCGCCGCTCGGCGGGTGCACGGCGCCCTTGCCGTCCACCGTCCACTCGGCCACGTCGCCGAGCCGGTACACCGGGTTGACCGTGGTGCGGCCGGACCATTCGATGTCCGGCGCGGCGAGCACCGTGTCGATCGGGCCGGTGGTGACGCCGGCGACCCGGCGGCCGTCGATCGCCACCGGCACCACGCCGGCGCGGACCAGCGAGTACGCCGTGTCCTGCTCGAAGCGGTCGAGCAGTTCGCCGACCGGCTCGTCGACCCGGGTGATACCGGCGACCGACACAGTGCCGGGGATGACGCACACCTGATCGGCGGAGTAGCGCGGATCATGGGCCTGCCACAGCGAATCCGAGCGCCACCAGCGGCGCACGTCGCCGTCGACCACCGGCACGAAGTTGACCGGCTTGCCCGGGGTCTTGCACAGCGTCACGAAGAACGGGACGTCGGCCGGGTGCAGCACGGTCTGCTCGGCGACCGGGTACCGCTCCTTGAGCGCGCACAGCGCGCCGACCGGGTTCCCGAAGTCCGCGTCGTCGGCGAACAGCGTCGGGATCTCGCCGCGATCGGCGGGATTCAACCGGGATTCGGTGCGGCGCATCATTTCCGCGAAACGGTCACGCCAGGTGATGTCGAGCCACACCGAACGGGTGGCGTCGGTGATCGCGTCACCGATGTCGCTGCCGCAGTCGAAGTCCTTGCGCCGGTCCAGGCCGACCGCGAGCTCGATGTAGCGCTCCAGCCAGTCCAGGTAGGTCATCGAGGCGACATCGCCGAAATACGGCTTGGCCGTGGCGTTCAGCGCCGCGATGATCTCGTCGCGGCGTTCGGCGACCGCGTCCGCGTCGCCGGCGACCTCGTCGAGCAGCCGGCCGGTGCGCGAGGCGGCGTTGTCGATCTCGTGGATGTCGGCGCCCAATTGGCTACGGCCCGAGGCCATTCCGCCGGACGCGGTGCCCGCGCCGACCCAGTCGGGGGTGCCGGGGGTGTCGACCAGCAGCTGCTTGACCTCGGCCGCGGTGGTCGCCTCCAGCGTCGCCATGGCGGCCGTGCCGACCAGCACGCCGTCCAGCGGCATCACCGGGTAGCCGTGCTGGGCCGCCCACTCGCCGGTCAGGTATTCCGTTGCGCGCTCAGGGGTTCCGATGCCGCCGCCGACGCAGACCACCACGTTCTCGTGGTTGCGCAGCTCGGCGTAGGTCTCCAGCAGCAGGTCGTCCAGGTCTTCCCAGGAGTGGTGCCCGCCGGCCTTGCCGCCCTCGATGTGCATGATCACCGGGTAGTCCGGCACCTCGGCGGCGATCCGCAGCACCGCGCGGATCTGCGCGACCGTGCCGGGCTTGAACGCCACGTGCGAGATGCCGACCTCGGTGAGTTCCTTGATCAGCGCGACGGATTCGTCGAGTTCCGGAATACCGGCCGTGACGATCACACCGTCGAACGGGGCGCCCGCGGTGCGTGCCTTCTGCACCAGCCGCTTGCCGCCGAGCTGCAACTTCCACAGGTACGGATCGAGGAACAGCGAGTTGAACTGCACCGCGCGACCCGGCTGCAACAGCGTCTTCAGCTCGGCGACCCGATCGGCGAAGATCTGCTCGGTCACCTGGCCACCACCGGCCAGCTCGGCCCAGTGACCCGCATTCGCCGCCGCCGCAACGATTTTCGCGTCGACGGTGGTAGGCGTCATGCCCGCCAGCAGAATCGGCGAACGACCGGTCAGCTTGGTGAACGCGGTCTCGACCACGATCCGCCCGTTCGGCAGCCGAACCGGGCGGGGCGCGAACGCCGTCCACGGTGCGGCCGTCTCCGGCGCGGCGCCCGGAGTGAGCAGGCTGCGCTGCCCGGCCCGGGTCGCCGCGGCGACCATGCCGACGCCGGTGCCCTTCAGCGAACCGCCGGTCACCCGGGACAGCAGATCGCCGGGGCCCAGGTCCAGAATCCATTGCGCGCCTGCGGCAACCACGCCGTCGACGATCTCCACCCAGTCGATCGGATCGACCAGGATCTCCTGCGCGAGCGCGCCTGCCAGCGCCGCGTCCAGCCCGCACTGGTTGGCCCAGGAGCTCACCAGGTCCACCGTGTCGGCCAGCGCCGGGTGGTGGAACGCGACGTCGACGAGCACGTCCTCGAAGACCGGCGCGAAGATGGCGCCACCGCGGACCTTGGCGTCGCGTTCGCGCGACTGCTCGTCATGAATCTGTGCGCAGCGCTGGCGGACCCGCTCCAGCTGAGCCGGCGTGCCGGACAGCACCGCGCGCCTGCGTCCGTTGCGAATCGACACCACCGCGGCCGAGGCCGGGTCGGTGCCCTCGGCCACCTGGGCCACCACGGCCCGCAACTCGTCGGGATCGACGTTCGACACCGCGACCATCGGCGAGCGCTCGCCCACCGGCATCAGCCCGCGCCGCCGCGCCACCAAACCGGCGGCCGCGCCGATCAATTGCGCCACCGCCAGGATCTCGGCGTCGCGCTGCCCGCCGGCCTCCACCGCGGTCGCCGCCAGACGGCCCTGCGAGTGGCCTACGATCGCCACCGGCGCGTGTTCGGCCGGATCCAGACCCTGCAACCGCAGCGCGCGCATCGCGGCGATCTGCGAGAGCAGCACGCCCGGCATCGACACGGCGGCCGAACGCAGAATCTGCGCCGACGGGGCCGCGGACACCTCACCCTGGTCGGTATCGACCAGTTCGTCCTCCAGCATCCACCCGATCGGGTCGAAGCCGACCGGACGGACCACAAGCAGTTGTGCCGCAACGGGTTCCAGCAGCGCTTCCGCCTCGTTGACCAATGCGGTCAATTCGGGCTCCAGCGCGCTGTCGCGGCCGATCTCTTCCAGTTCGTCGAGCCACTGGGCGCCCTGTCCGCCGAACGCGAGCGCGTAGGGCGTCCCGTTCAGCAGGCGATCCAGCAGTGGCGATCGGGTCCCAGCCCCCTGGGCCGCACCGACCTTCGCGCTCTGTCCGGTACCGGTCTCGGTGCTCTCGTTGATCGTCAAGACGATTCGACTTCCTTCTCCTGGCGACATGCCCTCCGAGACACGCCGCTCCCTCCGGTGCGCAGGTGTTCCTCAGCGTTGGGGCCTGATAACGGCGAGGATAGCCAGAATCATGAGGAAATCCTCACGTTTGCTCGTCGCCTGGACCGCATACTGCCCAGTATTCGTGTACGTACGTACCAGAACCATGCCAAACATGACCCTTCCTCATGTTTGAACACGCTGGTCTACCGGGTTACTAACACGTAGGAAACATGAGCGCCCCTCATGTTGATGGTTATCTAATCGTTATAATCCCTGGTAGGGTTACCGACCAGTACGCCACGCCCGCCCGGAGCTTCGCGAAGTCGGTCAAGCCCGGTAGAGTTTGCACGGTCGTACCATCACGCGCGAGTGGCGAAATTGGCAGACGCGCCAGATTTAGGTTCTGGTGTCCACGGACGTAGGGGTTCAAGTCCCCTCTCGCGCACCGCCGTCACGCGGCATTTGTGTCACAAATGTCGTGTTCGGGAGCCCCCCCCTCCCACCTCTGACGCAGATGCGCCATACAACCCTCTCCCAGCACACTTCCCGCGTTCAACACGTGCGCATATGGGCATACACGACACACCCGCCCGCACCCACGACCCAGTTGAGCCACGCGAGATATTTGCTGAAACCAACCAGAACCACTCCCCATACCCGACCGAGTGGCCTCATCTGAATAACGGAACGATCGCTGGTCCATCTCGGACGAAGGATCGACGTGTCGGCGTGTCTCACCGAGCCGGTTTCCCCGAACCCATGCGAACCCAGCAACCAAGGTGTAAGAGCACAACAACCGCCCCCACCCCCAAGCACACCCGATCAGCCGCTCCCCCAGCCGGTCACCGCTACGCAGCAGCTAGCGCTTGCGCGGCGCGAGGGCACAATCCCGAACCGAGACTCTGCATCCCGCAGCGGAACCAGCGCTGCCGCCCGAGCCTGCTCCAGCATCCGG
Organism: Nocardia colli; assembly: GCF_008704205.1. Taxonomy (GTDB): domain Bacteria; phylum Actinomycetota; class Actinomycetes; order Mycobacteriales; family Mycobacteriaceae; genus Nocardia; species Nocardia colli. Next base: position 27,927 of record NZ_VXLC01000008.1, read on the forward strand.
AATCGAACGTCCCGGCGTGACGCCACCGCCACCCGCGACACCCCTTTTTCGCGAGCCCGGTGGGCCTGGACCATCAAGCCCGCGGGTCGGCCGCCGTACCGGAAGGCGTCCTGGGCAAGTTTCAGGTCTCGCAGATACCCTGCCGAGACGACGATGGCCTCGAGCACGGGGAGCTGACCGATGGCCTCGGTCAGTAGCGTTGCCGGAATGTCGGTGTCGGCCGGACAGACATCGTCACCGCTTGGGTGAGCGGGCGCCGGGCGGCGAGTTGGGCTTGAATGTCCCGCAGTCGGTCGACGTAGCGTTGCCACCCGAAGCCCGATCTCGCGTACTGGCCGGTGGTCTGTCCGACCAGGACCGCGGCGGTCTCCCAGTCGCCGTGAGCGGCGGCGAGCGCGGCGGAAATGGGCCGGGCGGCCAGCCAGGCGATACCGCCGGGCACGACCTGCGCGTACACGTTGTCCAGCACGGCTTTCGCGGTGACCAGCTCGCCCTTGCGGATCAGCACATCGGCCAAATCGACGTCGGCCGTGCCGATCTCGTTACCGAGATAGGACTGGGCGGCGCGGCAGTGCTTTTCCGCGGCCTCGAGCCGTCCGGCCGCGAGTTCGACAGCGGCACGGGTCAATTCGTTGAGCGAGAGGATCTTTCGGTCCTCCCATCGTTCGGCGCAGCTGTCGGACTTCCCGGCCGCCGCGAGGGCCTCCGCAGGCCGGCCTAGAGCCGCGAGCGCGGTTGCTCGATTGCTGAGTCCGCGGGCGAGTCCGTGCTCGTCGTTCGATTCTTTGTCGAGACGGATCGCTCGGCGGAAGCTGTCGAGACCGGATTCGGCCAGGCCGGCGAACAATTGGGCGGTTCCACCCGCGTTCGCGAAGGATGCCGTGCGGGTGTGGTCGCCGACTCGGCGCGCGTACAGTTCCCCGGCCTCCAGCGTGGCGACGGCAGCGCCGAGCTGACCGCATTCGATGTCGACAATGCCACGGTGGTAGCGGATATCGAGGGACAGCGAGTGGTCGCCGAGGCCGTCGGCGGCTTCGGCGGCCGAGGTCAGCAGGCGCGCCGATTCGTCGAACCGGCCGAGCAGCATGAGATGGAATGCGTAGCTGTTCAACGCATTCGCTCGCTCGGCCGCGGTCGCCGCCGCGGCGATCAACGCCGCGAAGTGCCTGCTCGCCTCTTGATGCCACGCTCTGACGGTCCACGGTTTGTGCATGGCGATCGCCAGTCGCAGGCCTACATGCGCCCACGGGGCATTCGCCGCGTGCTCCAACGCGTCGAGCACGTTGGACCATTCGGCGAAGGCCGCGGCCACCGATGCGGCGGAGTCGAATTCGTCGACCGCGCCCGCAGCACGGATCAAATCCAGGCACCAGGCCACGTGTCTTTGCCGGACGACCGCCGCCTCTCCCGCGTCGGCCAACCTGGTCGACGCGTAGTCGCGCACCATCTCCAGGAGCGCGAAACGACGGTTCGCACCGTCGACCAGGACCGTGGCGAGACCACGATCCACCAGACCCGCCAGCGCCGGTGCGACATCGGCTGTTTCGAGCGATCCGCAGGGCACCACCAGCTCGGCGGCCTCGAGCTCGAAACCGCCCGCGAACACCGAGATCCGTCGGAGCACAGCCTGTTCCGTCGGATCCAGCAGTTCATGACTCCAGTCCAGGGCCGCGCGCAAACTGCTGTGCCGGCCACCACCGATGCCGCGACGGCTGCCCATCCGCAGCCGGATCCGCCCGTCGATCCGTTGGGCCAGTTGAGAAATCGTGAACGTCCTGGTCATACCGGCGGCCAGTTCGATGCCCAGCGGCAGCCAGTCGACCGCCGCGCACACCGCGACGACATCGGATCGATCAGCTGCCATGAGCGGGCACATCGCCCGTTCGGCGAACAATTCGAGCCCGGCAGGGTGGTCCAACGCTGCGATCCGGATCAGGGACTCCGCCGGTAACTCGAGCGCCCGCTGCGAGGTGATCAGGGAGGTCAGCCCGGGTACCTGCATCGTGAGGGCCTCGACGATCGCCCTGACCTCGTCGGTGACGTGTTCGGCGTTGTCCAGCACGAGCACCACCCCGGTCAGGGCGGCGCGGACTGCCTCCGGGCAGCCTTCCGGCGCCGCGTCGACGGCCACGGCGATCGCCTGATTGATGGTGGCGCTGCGTTGTAGTGTCGCCAGCTCGACGAACACGACGGCCCGGCCTGCGGCGGCGACCTTGCGCGCGGCCTCCAGCGCGAGCCGGGTCTTGCCGCTGCCCGGCCCACCGAGGAGCGTCACCACGGCGGGCGCACGCAGGCTTTCCAGCACCGCCGCCAGCTCCTCGTGTCGGCCGACGAACGCGTCCGCAGGCGTCGGACATGTTGTGTCCGTTGGACTGTCGGCGATGTCGATGGTGTGAGTTGGCCGCGGCGGTTGCAGCGAGGGATCGTGACGCAGGATCCGTAGCTCCAGCTCGGCCGTTTCCGGGGTCGGATCGACGCCGAGCTCATCGGACAAGGCTCGGCGTAGTCGGTGCAGCCGATCGAGGGCGTCGGCCTGGCTGCCGGTCCGATACAGGGTGAGCGCGTACAACCGGGCGAGTGGTTCGTGCTGCGGATGCTCGCGCACCAATGTGGCCAGTTCCGTGGCGATTTCGGCGCCCGAACCGAGGTGCAGCGTCGCGTCCAGCCTGGCCACGGTCACCCCGAGCCGCCACTGTTCGAGCCGGGCCGATTCCGCGCAGGCGAACGGCGTGGACATCAGATTGACCAGTGCGGGGCCCCGCCACCAGCGCAAGGCGTCCTCGGCGGCCGAACGCACCGCGGCGTACTGTCCAGCGCGCTGCGCCGCGTGCATCCGGTCCGCGGCTGCCTCGGCGGCGATCAGATCGGCGACGACGACGGTGCTCTGGTAGCCCGACGGTGACCGGGTCACCATCACGCTGTGTTCACCCAGCGCCGTTCGCAGCCGCGAAATCAACACGCGCAGACGGGCAATCGGTCGAGACAGATCCTCCTCACCCCACAGATCGGCCACCAGCCGCCCGTCCGGCACGGGTACCCCGCGCGCCAGCGCCAGCCGGACCAGCGCGGCCTGCTCCAGCGGACGGTCGACACCGAGATCACGGCCGTCGTTCACCACCCGCACCGGCCCGAGGATGTGTACTTCGGCGCCGGCGTTGCCCGGTCCACGGCGCGAACGCCGGACCGGCTCCGCTGCTGCCCTCGGCTCGATCATCACGACGTCTCCCACTCTCGACGGACCATCCGTCCGTCGGTTCGAGTCCGCAGTCGACGCCCACCGCGCGGCGCATCGTGCTCGTTGAATGAGTTGTCCGGCAACCACTTCGACGATCGAAGGGTTGCGTTGAGCCGCCCGGAAACCCGCGGCCCGCCGCCCCGCCGACGCGCACCCCCACGCGTTCGGTCACAGCGATGAACACCCGACACCCTTTCCGGGATTCCCAGGTGTGTAGTCGATAAAACGCCGTCACGCCGCCGCGGCCGCGCCGAGTTGCGTGGCGACGGATGCGCCTTCGAGCCACACGTTCTCGCGCGAGATCCGGCCGTTGCGGACCTCGAAAATGTGCAGCGCAACAGAATTCGCCTTGCCGGTCAGCACCGGGCGCCCGCGGCACTGTGCCGATCTCCATACGGTGACTCCCCCAACTGTGGCGTCGATGCCGTCAAGACTGCCGACCCATCCTGATACCGGCGTTTCACCCACATCTCACGACACCACCATCTCGTCGAGCATGCGCACGCTCACCGATTCGGCGATCACCCCGCCGCGTGCGACCTCCTGCGCCACGCCCGGCCTGGACCGCCACGCCCGCGCCTGTTGCGCGGTCTCGAACCGCACGATCACCAGCACCCGGCCGATATCGACTGGATCAGCGAGCGTCAACACGACTTCCCCGCCCGCCGCGCGGCGGCGCTCGGCGCCTTCGGCGAACGCCTCCGCCCATCGCCGCACGTCCTGAACGCGTTGGTCCACAACGAGATACGCCATTCTGCTACCCCTGCCGTCCTAGAACAGAGACACGCCACTCGAGCCGGTCGCGCAGGACAAAGCCCGCCGTGCCGTCCGGGTGATCGGCCCCCGCCGATGATCGAGTTCCTCCCAGTGCATTCAATGCACTGCTGTGCACTTAATGCAGATGAGTATATTGACTGCACAGCAGGCGCTGTCAAGACATGAAAATGAGGAACCGCGACCGATGACCCGAGCTACCTCCGCAGCCGAAGGGCCGGGGCGCGCAGCCCAGCGACGCCGCACCCGCAATGCCATTGTCGAGGCGACAGCGGCACTGATCAGCAGCGGCGCCGAACCGTCCGTCAACGACATCGCTGCCGCCGCAGAGGTTTCCCGGCGCACCGTTTATCTGCACTTCCCCAGCCTCGACCAACTCATGCTCGACGCGACCCTCGGCCTGCTCAGCGCCGACACCGACGTCGCCCTCCAACACGTCACCTCCACCGATCCCCGCGTCCGAATCGCCGCACTGACCCACGCCATGGGTGTCAACATCGTCGAATCACTGCCGCTGGGAAGACGATTGGTGAAACTCACCGTCGACGCCGCACCACCCGCACCGAACACCCCCCGCCGCGGCTACCGCCGAGTCCGCTGGATCGAATGGGCATTGGCACCGATGCGCGACCGCATGCCCGCGGCGGACTTCGAGGAACTCGTGTCCGCGGTGGCGACGGTCATCGGCTGGGAAGCCTTCATGGTCCTCATCGACATCCGCGCGATGGCACCGGACAAAGCCGTCGATCTGTGCGCACGCACCGCCACCACCCTGGTCGACGCCGCCCTCCGCGCGCTCGACCAAGCCGACTGAAGCCACGAACTACCCCGCGAGACTACGTCTCGACAATGACGGCGGAAGCTGCGCGATTGCCAAATATGCTGCAAGACAGCGGCATTGGCGAACACCCCGCAGGAAGACAGACGGGTGACGCCAGAAACAGCATCACTTAAGGCGGGATGACTGTCAACTCTAGCAACACTCACCAACGAACCCCACCCCGAAGCACACCCGATCAGCCGCTCCCCCAGCCGGTCACCGCTACGCAGCAGCTAGCGTTTGCGCGGTCCGAGGACACAATCACCCATGTTCGATCCACTCGATCGCCCGAGGTCTTGCTCGGCGAGAGCGGTCATGCCGGCTCCGATCCTTTCTGCCAGCTCGACGAGCTCGGCCTCTGCAATGACCAGGTACTCGAGCTTGTCGACTGCGGCGAACTGCTGTTCGCGAAAGGGGATCCCCGGTGGGAGCGGCGCGACGTGCCAGTGCACATGCGCTACGCCCTGCATGCTGCCGAAGCTGAACACGTAGAGGCGTTCGGTGGGCGTGATCTCGGCCAGGACCCGACCGAGGCGATGGATGCGCAGTTGCAGTGCGAGGTAGTCGTGCTCAGTGAAGTCCGACACGACGTTCGTCGTGTGGCGTCGGGGTGCGAGTAGGCAGTAGGCGTAGAGGCGAGGCCAGCGCGGAAAGAACACGACGCAGTGTTCGTCACGATAGGCGACCGTTTGCGCGGGAGTTGGCTGCTCGTCGGCCAGTTCGCAGATGAAGCACCGACCGGCGGCGTTGTCTGCCTGGAGTCGGTCGATGTACGCGCCGGCGTCGATCGTCGCGGTCTGCCTGCCGAAAGCCGCGCTGGCACTGCGTGTTCCAGGGTGTTGTGCCAATGCGTTCTGCGGATCCATAGCTACTGTTGCTCCCTTTCGTGGTGCGCTCCTGCGCGATCAATTCACCAGGGCAGCACGCAGCAGCCGGGCCAACGCGCTGGCCTGCTCCGGCGTCCAAGCCAGCACCCCGTTCTCCGCCATCAGCGCATGGAACTGCTGCTCGTGATACGGCACCCCTGGCGGCAGCGGCGAGATATGCCAATGCACATGGGAATTGCCTTGCTGGCTGCCCAGACTCAGCAGATAGGTACGTTCGACCTCGACCGTCGCTTCCACCGCCCTCGCCACCCGATACACCAGAGCCATCAGCTGGAGGTAGGCGTCCTCGGCGAGGTCCCCGACCACGTGCTCATGATGAATCTTCGGCGCCACGAGAACGTGCCCTAGCAACGTCGGATATTTGCAGAGGAACGCGATGTCGTTCTCGGTATCGGCGACCACCTCATGCCATCCGTCACTGCCAGGGCTGGCGGCCACCTCACAGATAAAGCAAGGGCTCGACCGAACTCGCTGCACATAGGCTTCCACATCAAACGGAATACGTTGCATACCAAACGATTCTGCCGACCCCGCTGAGGTGGGGGCCACTCTTCACTCCCCTGCGGCAGTAACCGGAACCTGCCCCTCCGTTGCCCTGACAACCGCTCTTCGGCAGATCCAGACATTTCAGAAGCGTTGGTGGCCAGCAAGTCTGAGGCCGGCCACCATCCGCTGGGAACGCCCGCTCCGCGGCCATATCGCTCAGTCAAACGTACTGAAGTCAGCCATCAGCGGACTGTGTTCACTGCGGTTCCCGGCGTGCACGGCGCCGTCGTTGCAGGCCGGGGTGTATGCCGGCGGGGAGTTCGGCGTGCGCGGCGATGCGATGGAGCAGCGGAAGGAGCAACGCTCGCTCGGTCTCGTCGAGCGGTGCGAGGATTTCCGATTCCAGTGCGTCGGCCTCGGATTGGATCGCCGCGAGCGCCTCGCGGGCATGATCGGTGAGGTGGACCGCGTGTGCGCGACGGTCGACCGGGTGCGGGCGCCGGGTGACCAGTGCGCGCTTCTCCAGTTCGTCGACGAGTCCGACCATGGCGTTGCGGTGCACCCGAAGTAGATCCGCGAGTTCCTGCTGACTGCGTCCATCGGCGCCGGCCAGGTGACCAAGCACCGCGAAGTGGGCCGGATCCAGATCCAATCGCGCTAGCTGCTCGGTGAACCGGTACGCCACGTGATGACCGATCTGCGACAACAAGAAGACCGCGCGCGAGTCCAACGGCTGGTTCACCATGACCCCACATTAGCAACTCAACAAGACTGCCAACTAACAGGATTGACATCTAAGAATATTGTCACTTACTGTGACAATATGACGAACGCAACCGACTCGCCCCTTCCCGTCGCCCCCGTCACCGACGCCCCCGTCACGGTGATCAACACAATGTCGGTCCCCGCGGCACAGCGGGACCTGTTCCTGCGGCGCTGGCGCGATAGCGCCCAGTACATGGCGGCCGCGGCCGGTTTCCGCCGAACCCGGATGTTCCAGGCAGCCGGTGAAGCGGCCGACGCGGTGTTAGTCAACGTCGGGGACTGGGACAGCGGCACCGCGCTGGGTAATGCCCTCGGCACGCCGGAATGGCGTGAACTGACACTGCGGATGCAGGACGGCCTCGACCTCACCGCACGACCGATGATCTACCACCTCACCCTCGAGCTGGCACCCGGCGAAATGCTGTCCGCCGATCGCTGACTCGAGGATTCGACGCCCGGCCGGGCCGCGCACACGCGCGCCCGGCGGGGCGCACCTCGCGGCAGGGCCGGATGCCCTGCCGGACAACAGGTCTCAATCTCGCAGGAGTACAACCATGTCGCGCAAGACCCTCAATACGGTCCTGGCCACCGCCGTCGTTCTGTTCACCTTCTACCTCGCGATCTCATTCCTCCTGACCCCCGAGAGCGCCGCCCAAGGCTTCGGGCTGCCGAACATTCCCGCCGGCGACGGCGGCGGCATCCTCATCGTGAAAGGCTGCCGCGAACTCGCGATGGGTCTGGGGGCGGGCGTTCTCTTGGTGACCGGCCAGCGCCGCGCCCTGGGCTGGGTCGTGCTGATGACTGCTGCTGCCCCGGTCGGCGACCTGATCAACGTCCTGGCCCACCACGGCTCCACTGCCACCGCGCTCGGCGTCCACGGCCTGACCGCGGCACTGATCGCCGTCACCGGCCTGCTGCTCCTCCGCGAAACCGACACGGCGCCCGCGACCCAGAAGCTCGCCACCCCGGCACCCGCCTGACACCGGCACGCCCACAACATATTTCGCTAACGAGGACTCGATGAAACAGCTCTACTGGGCCGCCGTCGGCTACACCGCACTGGGTTTGTTCTCAGGCCTGCTCTACCGCGAACTCACCAAAACCCACCAATTCACCGGCAAAACCGAACTCGCCGTTGTCCACACCCACCTACTGACGCTGGGAACACTGTTCTTCCTGATCGTCGTGGTGCTCGAACAGCAACTCGCCCTGTCGGATACCCGCGCATATCGCTGGTTCTTCACCGTCTACAACGCCGGTGTCCTCTGGATGGTGTCGTGCATGACCGTCATCGGTGCCCGGACCGTCCTCGGAGTCGGCGAATATCAGCTGCTGTCGCACCTGTCCGGCGGAGCCCACATCCTGCTGACGATCGGATTCGTGCTGTTCTTCCTCACCGTGCACCAGGCCATCACAGCCCGCGGCAAGGAAGTGGTTTCCGCCTGATCCCGCAGGCATTTCCGCGCGTTGGGAAGCCCGGCCGACCAACGGATTTGGACGGCCGACCAACGCCCGGCTCGCGGCATGAACATTCTGTGATGTGCTCCCGGACCCAACCTTTCGTGACCCATGGCGGTTGATCCCTACGAACAGTCAGTTCGATTAGGAGGAATCCGCCATGACGCAGAGCCCGACCACCCCTGACGCCTTTGCCCATTCACACCCGGTGCCCCCGCCCAGTGGTGGGACCGCTGTCACGGCCGGGGTGCTCGCCTGCCTCGGCGGTGCGCATCGGCTGCTGAGTATTCTGGCGCTCGTCGTCGGGATAGCGATGTTGAGCGAGCTCGACGTGGACAGCGAAACCTATTTTCCGCGAATGCTTTTCGCGATCTCGATCCCGATCTTCTTGGTCGACGGTGCACTGTTGCTTGCCGGCGGGATCCAGATGTTTCGTAAGCGGGCCTCGGCCCGCCGGCTGATCATCATCGGCTGTGCGGTCGACTTGGCCTACCTTGTTATCGAGGCGGTGGTCGTGCTTGCCGTTGCCGGGCCTTCCGATGACTACGGTGTGCTCTTCAGCCCGCTGTTCGCCGTAGTGGTGGCCGCCTTCCCGATCGCCACGATCATCCTGACCTCGAGGACATCGACCACTCGCTGGCTCGACTATCGGGCATAAGATACCGAGAGACGACAGGGAGCCAGATCGCATGAGCGCGCCACTCGATCCCGCCCAGGCCCGTGATATTTCCTTTGCCGCCCTGCTGCGTGTGGTGTTGCACGAATGTGCGCAGGCTCCGCTCACGCTGCTCACCGCCGAGACAAAACCGGCCGTCATCCGGATCGCCCGCGGCGGTGCGCAACGGGAGCAGGCGTTCGCCGAAATGCTGGTGGAGGCCTACGAGTCGGCGAGCGAGATGCTGCTGGCCCGCATCACCAAGTTGACGCGCAGCCGGGTCGACGCCGACGACATAGTGCAGACCGCGTTCATGCGCGTGTACGCCCGCTGGCCGGACCACATCACCGACGTCGAAGGGCTACGGAAGTACCTGTGGACCACGGCGGAAAACCTGGTGAAGGATGCCATGGTCCGGGCGGCGAAGGACCGGGAACGGCTGGATTCCGATGGGCACGAACGCCTCTCGGTCCTCGCCGACCAGGCCGGGCTGCCGTTCGATGACATGATCGCCTTGCGCGACATGCTGATCCAGCTCTTGGACGTGTTACCGCCTCGGGAACGCGAGGCGGTCATCATCTACACCTATGAGGGAAACACGTACAAGGAGACCGCTCGGGTCATGGGCGTAGCGGAGGGCACCGTCAAGGGATACGTCCACGACGGGCTCTTACGCGTCCGGAAATACCTCGACGAGCAGGTCGCTTGATCGTCAGCCCCCTCGGCAGGGTGGGGTGCGCTCGGCTCCCACCGGCAGCTGGTCGCGTTCAGCCTGGGTGTAGTCGCGATCACTGATCGCGCAGAGCCGTCCCAGAAGGCCATCGCGGTCGAGATTGATCGAGTACCGTCCCACACCTCCGGCGCCGGCGTACCTACCGGGGTTCAGCGCGTACAGGGTATCTCCGGAGAGATGCCCGTACTGCTGGCCGGAGATCTTCACATCGAAGAGCTTTGCACCGCGATCGAAATCCCAGATCTCCAGTGTTCCGAGGTTGTCGACCACCAGCAGGCCATCGTTGGTCATGCCCACCCCGGTCCCCGACGGAAATGGTTGTGCGGAAGGTGATTCCATACCGCGGTCGAAGTCCTCCACGGTGCCTTCCCCGGAGTCGTAGGTGATGTATATCTGTGGAGCGCTAGGGCTGACGAAGGCATCCTGCCGCTTGCCGCGATCGATCGGTTCGACCGGAACCGTGCGGAGCACTCGGCCGTCATCCAGGCTCCGGACTGTATCGCCGTCGATGTTCTCGGTGACGTACTCATCGTTGTGCGTCGGGATGAGGAACGCCTGCGCGCCGGCCCGCACCATCCACTTCAGTTCGTCGGTGTCGCGCCAAGTCCGCACGGTCTGGCCGAGCTGTTTACCATCGCTGATCCGCCACCGGGTGACCGAGCCCGCATGGAAGACGGCCAGGTCGTCGTCGCCGGGCTGCATGATGGATGTCGGTCGCCGCAGTCCAGGTCCGAGTTCGGGCGGGACCGGTAACGAAATGCTGCGCTCGACAGCGAGTCCGGGCAGCGAGAAGAGGGTGATGGCACCCACCGCACCGGCCATGACGAGGTGCTTCCCGTCGGCAGTGATCCGGAAAGCGGATTCGGGTGGAATCGCCCCCGGCACGGCAAGGGTCAGCGAGATGCGCGCGACTTCCCTTATGGCCGGGGCCATTTCGACAACGCGCAGCGTCGCGTTCGCATCTTCGCGGCCGCATGAGACCTCTACAACGAACGAGCCGTCCGGGCTCCACTGGACAATCCGCTGGACGGTGACCGATCCGGCAAACACATTCGTGTCCGAGATCGCCACGGCCGGCGCGAAGCGCAGCAGGCCACTCGGCGTGAACTGGGTCAGCCTCGGGCCGTCGTCGGCAGGGCTCACCAGTACTACCGCGGCCAACGTGCCCCGGGGGCCGGCCGCCTGGAGGACGAAGGCCTGGCCGCTCCGGAGGTCGACGAGTTGAACGTGGCCTAGCGTATCTTCGGCGCCGATGTTCGTCGACCACGCGTACCGACCGCTGCTGTCGACGGCCCACCGGCAATCCCCGGGCGTCGAGCCCGAGCCGCGTGTTGACCGCAGACGTTCAGCCCCCGTCAGTGCGTCCGAGACGACCAGTTGGTCGTCGGAACATCCGGCGATCAGGCCGGTGGAGGTAATCCTGCCGTCCGGCAATTCCCGGATCGGCTGTCCGGTTGTGGCATCGCGCAGAACATTTCGCGTGCCCGCCGAATTCGACTCGCGCATCACGACCATGGTGCCGGTCGGGTCGACATAGTCCGGAAACTGGGCGAAATCTCCCAGCGGAGGCGGGGACGAGACCAGAACGGGCGCATCCCCCGCCATGTCGTACACCTCCAGCAGGTCGGTGTGCTGAGCCTGCTGGAGGTCTGCCCGTTGGACCTGCGCACGGTTGAGTCGTACCGCGAGCCACCGCCCGGTCTGGTCCCAGCCTGTCGACACGCCGTTGGGCAGCAGCGGCGCGGGCTCCGGCGAATGGACCAGCGCAGGACCGGTGCGGTTTCGGACATTCCATACGGTGACCCCGCCGTCGGCGGTCACTACGGCAAGTGCGGAGCCGCTGCGGCTCAGGTTCAGCGAGGTGACCTTCCCCGCGATCGGCGGAAGTCGCCACGGCGTCGGCTCACCACCGAGCAGGCCTGCCCACACTGTGACGCCGCGTCCCTCGATGACCGCGACCTCGGACCCGTCGGCACTTGCCGCCCCGAAGGTCCCGTCGTGCCACAGGTCGGTCCGGTAATCCGTAACGGACGACATCCGTAACTGCTGGTATAGCAGCGCCGTCCGCACTGTGTCGTCGTCCGGCGCATTCCGCGCTGCCGCTTGCGCGAATTGCAACGCCTTGTCCACGTCGGAGTCGGCCACCCGCATGGATTCCGCCGCGAGGCTGCGTCCCGCCTGCAACCGCAACTGCGCCGCACGAGCCGCACTGCTCTGGTAGGCGAGAACCGCCATAGACGCGGCCACGACCACCAGAACGGTGAGCGTCGCTGCCACCAGCCGCAGGCGCCGCACTTCCCGTCCGCGCAGCCGAAGGCTGGCTGCGATGAATTCCCTATGTGTTTGCGGCACATCGGATTTCCGAGCATCGAGCTGGTCCTTCGCGGTCTCCAGCGCGGTACCGCGCAGCAGCGCGTCGTGCTCGCGACCGCGCCGTTCCCAGTTGTCCAGATCCTGCGCGAGGTGTTGCTGCCAGGCGCGGAAGTCGCGGTCGGACTGCAACTGGTCGTGCAGCCGTTCCCAGTTGTCGATGAGCGCTTGGTGCGCCAGCTCAACGGTGTCTTCGCCGTGCTTGTCGCGGCCGACGACGACCAGGCGGTCGAGCGCCAGCCGCCCGGCCACACCGCGCAGTTCGGGGTACTCCCGCATCGGCAGCACCGTTCGGAGGAACCCGGCGCCGCTGGAGGTCGGCGCCGCGAGCAACGTCAGTAGCCGTTCCACGTCGGCCCGCTCGGCGGGATCGGTGAACTGGTCCATGACCTGTTCGGCCCGCCGGGCGATGGAAACCTCGACGCTGCCGACATGTTCGTAATCAGCGACGGTGATCCGGCCGCCGGTGTGCCGAGCCCACAGGTCCGCCAACACCGACGCCAGCAACGGCAACCCGCCGGGCTGGTCGAAAACACCGTCGATCAGCGCCTGCACCACCGCGTCGTCCAGCGTCACTCCGGCCCGCGCGGCGGGGCGGCTGATCACATCGCGCAGTTGGGCACGGCCCAGCGGTGCCACCGCAACCGTTGTGCGGCCGAGGAATTCAGCGATTTCGGCGTCGAGTAGGTTGTCCAGCGCATCCCAGCGCAACGTGAGTACGATCGCCAAGCGCCCCTCGGTGTCGGCGCGGGCGAGCTCCAGCAACGCTTGCAGCAGCGCTCGGGCCTGCCGCGGGGCGGCTACAGCCAGATCTTCGAACTGGTCGACGAACAACACTGTGCCTTGCGGCGGAAGCTGTTGCAGCAGTGCGGCGTCGGCGTCGGGCGCAGCCTGCTCGAGCAACCAGGTCGACAACGGCTCGTCCGCAGCGATGCCGGAACCCACCACGCGCACACCGGATTCCGACGCGACGTCACCGCTGAGCCGGAATGCGGCGACCTGCCACCCCTGCGGCCGCAATCGCGGTATCACTCCGGCTCGGATCAATGAAGACTTCCCGGTACCGGAACGTCCGACCACTGCGGCGAAACCGCTCTGCCGCAAGGTTTCCCGCACCCGTTCGACATCGTCGTCACGCCCGTAGAAGAAGTCCGCGTGCTCCTCGTCGAACGGCGCCATACCGCGATACGGGCTCGACAGCAGCGCCGGATTCAACCGCAGCACCTCGTCGATGGGAATCATGAACGCGGTGCGGGTGTAGCGGCGGCGGTCGGCGGCGACCGCCATTCCGGTCACGGCATGCGTCTCGATGTCCCACACGGCGGCGCCGCTGAACCCCTCGGTGATCGGCTGTCCGCCGGTCGCTGCCTGCAACTGCACCCAGCCCTGACTCTGCGGGGCTCGGAACTCGCCGGACACCCAGACACCGCCGGGCATCTCGGCCGGAAATCCGAACATCCGGAACTCGCCGCCCCAGGGCTGCCCAGCGGGCCAGAATGGAAGCGGCCCAATCGAATCCGGAGGCGAAACGAGAAGATCCAAGATAGCGAGATCGCCGCGGCCGTCCGCGCGGATCGGGGACCAGTGCTGGATCCGAGCGAGTATCGGATCCGCGCCATCCACCGACGGAAAGTCCACGGCCACAAGCTCTTCTGGCTTTTCGCCGTCCGCCGCTTCCCGACCCAGCGCCGCCGACACCACGTGCGCGCACGTCGCGATAAGCGTGGGCCGCACCAGGAATCCCGCACCGACCACATCGCCGGTGTGCGTCAGAATCCGCACCGAAGCCCCGCCGAGCCGATCGGTTTCCGCTATCCCCTGCACGCGTCGAGCCCCTTGCACGTGTCAAACCCTCCCGGAGAAGTTCGGCAAGCGTAGCAAATTCGCAGATGGCGCGATGGAATCGTCGCCGAGCATGGGCACGAACCGGGGAACGGAATTCCCGCGGACCAAATGACCCTCGGCGCGCACGGAGGACCCTAATGCCTGAACTCCGGTCCCACGATGATGGCCAGTATGACAACGATTCCGATCAGCACGACCGGTCCATGCGTAAACACCACGATCGCCAGCGATATCACTGCGCCGAGAAGGGCGATCGCGACACCGGACGGTGTTCTTCGGACTGACCGTTGGCGCCGCGACGGTGTCGGGCTCGCTGCCACAGGTCTCAGCAGAACAGGGCCCGGGACAGGGCCGGACAGCGAAGTCGGCGACAAGACAGGCCAGGGCGAGGCATATCTCGAAGCGCCACTTTTCGACGAGCCGGCCACGCTGAGGCCAGGATAGGCGCGAACCATATCCTCCAGCTGGCCACACCGCTTGACCCCCGGTAACCCATGCACCACTCCGGGGGTCCGTTCCCACAACGCGACGAGACGCGCCGCCTGCGCTCGCCAACCTGAGACACCCTCGACCACTCGGCCCTCGAGCGCAACCACACCGACGATCGCGGCGGACTGCGAATACTGCTGCCGCAGGCGGTTCAGATCTCGGAAGCTGTACACGCCACAGGTACAGCCGTCGGCCGGAACTTGATGCCGTTCGCCCCTATTGCACTCGGCGATACACGTTCCGTCACCCCACGCAGTGCTGCCATTCCAATCGAACACCGGCCGCAGCGTGCCTCGGTCGAGGGTGAACGTCCGGAGCCCGTAAACGCCGACGAGCGGCTCGGCGTCGAACGCCTCCTGGCCGGCGTCGGAGGCTTGCACGGAATCGACAACGCGAAGCACGTCCTGGATCGGGATCATGGAGGCGGTGCGGGTGACCGATCGCCGGTCGGAGATCGTCGCCATACCGATCACGGTGTTCGCTCCGCTGCCCCATACCGGGGCGCCACTACAGCAGTCGGAGATCGGTGGTGTGTCATGCGCGACTTCCAGCACTACCACGCTGGTCCCCGATGCCGGAGTCCGAAAGTCGCCGCTTACAGCAACAATTCCGAATTCGTTGTTCCTTGATCCGAGCATCCGAAATCCGGTGTCAGGCATACCATCGGTCCCTCGCATCGAGGGTGGACTCGCTGCTGCCGGTGGTGCGCCGTCGAGTTCCAGCACAGCGATATCGCCGCACCCGTCGCCATACTCCGGCACCCAGCCACACACCCGGGCGGTCATCCGGCTGAGTGCCGCACACCACGGGAAATCCACTCTGACCGGCACACGGGGTCGCAGCAAGCTGTGTGGATCGCCGCCTATCGCCGTCGCGACACTGTGCGCGCAGGTGGCTACCAGCTGTGGACCGACGAGGAACCCAGTCCCCACCGGCCGATCGGAGGAGTCCAATATCCGCGCCACCCTGGTCCGGTTCCGCGAGTCCTGTGCGGTGTTCATGAATCATTCCTGCGCGCAAACAGACTGGACATCAAGCGGTTTCACCGTGCGGGGGCGGGTTCGCGCGCCGGTGCGGCCGGTCCCGGCACCGCTGGTCGCACCGGAGTCTCCGGTCGGAGTGGAACCGGCAGTACCGGTGGAGTTTCCGGAATCACCTCGATGCGCCGGCGAACCGGCCCGATGTCTCCCATATCTGTCCCTACCCGTCCGTCTCGGAAACGTGCTGACAGTGGAATCAACCGTGTCGGGATGGAAAAGGTTGGGGCGGGCGACCATTCGGCCCCCATCAGAGACGACGAGCGGGACCAGAAACCTAATTCAGCGAATACAGGCGCAAACAGGGGCATCATAGAATCTGCGCCAGGGCCAACGACACGACGGGCGACGGGCGACGGGCGACGGAATCAGGCGATCCGGACCTGACACCTCACATCGGAGGCCGACGCACCAAGGAGATTTGGTGTTCCGTCGAACGAAACAGCGAGATGCCGACGAGCTCGGCCCGTTGATCTTCCGAGCGAGCCGCATGCGTGGGACCGCGCGATATGCGGCGGGTCAGAGCTCAGGCGAGGCGAACCTCGAGCACGAGCACGACTGATGTCGAGATCGAGGCGGCAATCGCGAAGGGCGGGAACCAGATACCTCCGAGGAGGCCGACCGCCGCGGCGCTCTACAGGCTCCCGAGCACGACGAGCTGGGAGGTGGTGAGGTGGACCGCTTCGGCGAATCGGCGTATCCACGCGGGGCGAACGAACTTCATCACGCCGGACTGGAGCATCACCAAAGCGAGCAGGACGGACAGGATGTGCCGCCTGCAGAGCAACGGGCTCATCGACCGACAGCGATACGCCGAAGCTCCCCCACGGGTGGAATACAGCCTGACCCCGCTCGGCCGGACACTCCAGGAGCCGATTGCGATGCTGACGCAGTGGGCACAGACCCGCTGGTTCCGCGTCACGCGGGGGCACCGAGCGGGGGGTGCTCGAGGACGCGGGGCTTGTACTCGACCAGCTGGATGCGGCCGTCGAAGGTGCGGTGCTCGATCAGCTCGAGGGCAACGTCGGGATAGCCGTCGTAGATACGTTCTGCGCCCGTGGCGCCGGTGATGACCGGGAACATCACGACCCGGAAGCGGTCGACGAGTCCGGCACGCAGCAGGGACCGGCACAGGCTCAGGCTGCCGATCGTGGTGAGGAGCCCCGAACCACTCGATTTCATGGCGCGGACGGCCTCGACGGCGTCGTCACGGACGAGCGTGCAGTTGGCCCAGGTCAGCGGCTCCTCGAGGGAGGAGGAGAACACCACCTTGGACGCTTTGGTGAGCCCGTCGACGGACGCCTCTTCTTCCGGCCGGAACTCGTCTTGACCATCGGGGACCTCGCCGGCGGCGAAGCCCGGCATCAGGCGGTAGGTGTTGGCTCCCATCAGGTGGGTGGCCTCGGGCTGCTCGCCGAGCCAGGCGAGATACTCCGGGCCCTCGAGACCCCAGAACCCGGGCCAGCCCGCTCCCGATGCGTAGCCGTCGAGGGAGGTGATGAAGTCGACGAGAAGCTCCGACATGGCGGTGTCCTTTCCTAGGGTGTCATCAGCTTTGACCGGCCGGGAGCCACAAACTCATCGGTCGAGCCGCGGAAGTACCCGGCCCCGATGGATTATGGCCGCGCGGGCGGCCGGGTCGGACAGGGCGCGCAGATCCGCGAGCGGGTCACGGTCGAGCAGCAGCGCGTCGGCCACCGAGCCGGCCGTGATCGTGCCGGTGTAGCCAGGCATCGCGATCCGTTCGGCGGCGTGCCGGGTTGCCGTGACGATGATCTCGGCCGCCGGCAGCCCGGCCTTGGCGAACAGCTGCAGTTCGCGCAGCAACGCCAACGGTGGCGACGGAATCGTCAGCGAGACATCGCTGCCTGCAACGATTTTCACCCCTGCCGCGTGCATGATCGGCAGCGTTCGCATCCCGTACCGGAAACGCGTCATGGATTCCGCCGCGGGGTGGTGCGGGAACGGTTGCCCGAATCTCGGATGCACCGCCACTGCCCGCGCCTCGGCTTCGTCGATGATTCCGTCGACGAGCAGTTCCTGGAGGTAGCCGAGGTCGCCGCCGTGTCCGAGTTGCTCCCAGGTCACCAGGGTCGGGCAGTAGTAGGTTCCGGAATTCGCCAGTAGATCGGCGAGTTTCCCGGCTTCGGCGAGATCGTCCGACGGCAAGGGTGCGTGTTCGACGCAGTCCGCCCCGGCGGCTACCGCGTCTTCGATGTCGGCGTGCGTGCGGATGTGCACGAGCGCCTTCTTCCCCGCCTCGTGCGCGGCCTCGACCATGACGTGCAAGGCGCGGCGGGACAGCTTGTCCGGAGCTCCTGGTTCGCCGTCGTAGATGAATTTGACGAAGTCGACGTCCTCGGCCAACTCGAGTACCAGCCGGCGACCGTGGTCGGGATCGCTGACCTGAAGGGCCATCGCCGGGTTGCCGTGTGCCTGCAGTGGCCAGCCCTCGATCCCGGTGAACACCGGGCCGGCGTAGAAGAGTTTCGCCGTCTCGCCTGAATCAGCTTGCCGCACAGCGTGATCGATGGTCAGTGAGCCACCCAGGTCCACGACCACGGCGATCCCCGCCGCGCGGAAATCGGCCAGTGCCCGCAGGACGAAGGGGACCTGCTCCGGTTCCGGCAGGGTGGCCGCGTAGCCGGCCAAATGCGTGTGGCTTTCCCACAATCCGGGGATCAGGTAGCCGCCGCGGCCGTCGATGACCTCACCGTCGGCCGGCGTCGCGTCCGATGCGCTGGGCCGGACCTCGGTGAACCGTTCGCCGGTGACGACGACTTCCACGTCTTCGATCGGCGCCGCGCCGGATCCGTCGATGACTGTCACGTTTCGAATGATCATGCAAGCAAAGTACATCGGACCCGATATAAAATCTAGATCGGATCCGATGTATCTTGGACGGCATGACGGAATGGCGCCCCGAATCGGCACCCGCCCAGCTGATCAACCATGCGGCCAGGCTCTTCGCGCTGCTCCACGACAGTCGCCTGCGAGCACTGGGCATCACGGCCGGCCAGATCCCGGTCCTCGGCTCGCTGGCGGACGGATCTGCCCTGACCCAAAAGGAATTGGCCACGCGCTCCAGCGCCGGGCAGCCCGCCATGGCCGAACTGCTGGCCCGCATGCAACGCGATGGCCTGATCCAGCGCACACCGCATCCGAACGATCGGCGCAGCAGCTTGGTCGCGCTCACCGACCAGGCGAAGTCGCTGCTGCCCGAGGCTCGGGAGGTGTTGGCGCGAGGCCACGCGGACGCACTCACCGGGTTCGACGAGAGCGAGATTCAGCACCTCGCGGCTCTGCTGACGCGGTTGATCGCGAACTTGGAGGAAGCGGTGTCGTCAGCCGATGACAGCCGAAAAGACAGCACGCCAACGAAATCCGACTCGGACTGACTCGGCCGGGCGCGAGGCTTCATAGCTCTCCGCCCAGAGTGCTCCGATGCGCCCTTCCGGATCAGCGCAGCACGCGATAGGTCAGGTGCGTGACCGAGTTCGCTGCCCGCGACTCCACCTGCTGCAGATTGAGTGGCGCGACGCCGTCGAACAGCCGCGTGCCGGCGCCGAGCGTGAGCGGCACGATGTGCAGCCGCAGCTCGTCGATCAGTCCGGCGGCGAGGTACTGGTTGACGGTGGTCGCGCCGCCGTGGATGGAGATGGCGCCGTCCCCGACCGCTTCGCGTGCGCGTTTCAGCGCGGATTCGATTCCGTCCGTGACGAAGTGGAACGTGGTGCCGCCGTCCATCGGCTGCGGATCGCGCGGGTGGTGAGTGAGCACGAAGACCGGGCCGTGGTACGGCGGATTGTCGCCCCACCAGCCGTTCCACTGCCGGTCCCACTCGCCGCGCACGGGGCCGAACATGTTGCGCCCCATGATGAATGCTTTGGCCGCGGTCCCCCGGTCGAGCTCGACCCGGTTCTCCTCGGCATCGGCATACCAGGCGTGCAGCTGGTCGCCCCAGCCGTCTCCGCCGTCGTCGCCGAACGGTCGTTCCTCGCTCTGGTTGAGCCCTGCCGAGTATCCGTCGACCGAAATCGTCAGATCGCAGGTCACCCTGCCCAGCCGTGTGGTCATTTGCGTCGTCCTTCTCGTGGCAACCTGCCGCCTTCGCGGTCCCATCACGTGCCAGCATGGTCGTCACATCGCATGACGTCTAATGTCAATTCTGCCGGAAAAACATCAATATTCTTGATCTATGCTCAACCTGATCCACCTCAAGGTTCTGGCCGCGGTAGCCCGACACGGCTCGGTCACCGACGCAGCAGCGGAGTTGCACTACTCCCAACCGTCGGTGAGCCACCACCTGGCCCGCCTGGAAGCGGCCATCGGCGTCAAACTCGTTCAGCGGATCGGTCGCGGGATCCGGCTGACGCCGGAAGGGCAGTTGCTGGCCAACCGGGCCGCCGAGATCCTGGGCCGAGTCGACGCGGCGACCAACGAGCTGGCCGCCCAGGTCGGCCTGCAGGCCGGGCGAGTCCGGTTGGCCGCCAACGCATCCGCGCTGAGCACCATCGTGCCTGCGGCGGCCGCCGGGTTGGCCCAGGCACACCCAGGACTCGAGCTGAGCCTGTTCGACCGCCACCCCGTCGAAGCGCTGAACATGCTGCGGCACGGCGAGATCGACATCGCCCTCGTCTACCGCCACGCCGACGCCCCCGTCGAGGATGACGGATTCCGCCTCCAACACCTCGGCGACGACCCGATCTACCTCATCAGCCGCAGCCCCGGCGACAGCCTCGCCAACCACCGCCACTCCGCCTGGATCGGCGGTTGCGATCGATGCCAGAACGAACTGAACGCCGTGTGCCGGCACGAGGGCTTCACTCCCCGCATCGCCTCGCACAGCGACGACATGGTCGTCGTGCAATCCCTCGTCGCCGCCGGCCTCGGCGTCGCCACCCTGCCCGGCCTCGCGCTCCGAGCCCACCGCCGCCCCGACATCCACGCCACCGAACTCACCGGCCGCCACCGCCGGATCTACGCCGCCACCTACGGCGACCCACCCGACCCGCCCGCCGCCACCGCCGTACTGGCCGCCCTCGCCGACGCCACGCCGGCCACCTCTGCGTGACCGCTTCGCTCAGCGCGCACAGCGGCATGAGCGGATGTTCGTGCCGCTTAGCAGGTGGGCTGAGAATCGATTGGTTCGCGACATAGCCACCACCCCCGCAGGTCTGTGTAAACGAGGGCGGCGGCTCCGCTGACGCCGGGCCAGGCGGTGTCGGCCAGAATCAGACTCGGCCGAGGTGGGTGAAGGCCGTTGGGCCACAGTCCCGGTGGGTCCGTTCGACCCAGTGATCACGACGTGATGGGGGCGAGACTCCGGAACTCAGGAGCCGCCGCTCACCGACCGATGCTGACGTGGCCGATGGGCCTGCGTTCCGAAGCGACCCACGGTCGCGACCTGATCAGTCGACGGGTTACTGGTTGAAGAACGTCTTCAGTACACGGGCCATGAGTTCGGGGTCGACGACATGCCCCTGTCCGTCGAGCGTGTGTCGTTCGGTCTGGGGGATGGCAGCAACTATCGCTTTCGCGGCGCGGTCGAAGAAGTCGGTCGGGAGGCCTGCGAACTGGGGCTGGGTGGTCGGACCCTCGGTGGTCGCCAGGACCGACTGAGTGATGCGGGCAAGTCGGTTTGTGGGGATCTTGTAGTCATTGAGGACCGTGGCGTCCTTGACGAGCGTGTGGGCGAGCGCGACGGACGAGGCCCAGAGCGGGTGCTGTTTGCCAGCCGCGATGTCCGCGTCGGGTCCGCCGGTAAGCCTCATGAACAGTTCCAGGAGCTCCTCGTCCCGGCCGGCTTTGTATGCCTCGTGGGTGTCCGCGATGTACTGGTTGAACCTCGGCCACAGATCGTCCCCGATCACGTACGGCACATCCCACACCGCGATCTTGTCGATCGCCGAACCTGCCGCTGCTGCCTCCAGCGCGAGGGCGCCGCCAGATGAGGCGCCGTATACGTGAGCCGAGCCGCCGGCTGTCGCAATCAGCGCGTCGAGGTCTTCCACCTCCCGCGCCACGGCGTACGGCGGTGTATCGCCGCTGTCGCCCCGGCCGCGCCGTGCGTAGTTGTAGACCGTGAAATGGTTGGCAAGGAGCCGGGCCAGCGGCGCGTTCTCAGCGCCGTCGTCTAGGGTGCCGCCGACGAGGATCACCGCCGGGCCAGTGCCTTTCCGGTCGTAGGCGATCCTCGTACCGTCGGCGGACGTCACACGAAGTGTCATCTCGTTCACTGCTTCTCTCCATTTCTCGATGCGTGGTCGTCACCGTCGAAGAATGTCGACCGGGATTGAGTGATGTGGGCGGCCCGCACTTCGGGCCGGTTTCGGGGAGTTCCGGGCTCGGTACGGGTGATCGCGTTGGCCGAGTGGGCCGGGTTGTCAGAGTTCTTCTTCAACCCTCTCGTCTCGATCGCGAGCTTTCCCATGGGTTCGATTCCTTCTCTCGGTGTTGCGAACGGATTAGTTGAGCACGGTGCGCGGCCGGCGCCTCGGCGCGTGGGGCGTTCTCCGTTCCGTCGTCGAGACCGCCGCCGACCAGCACCACCCGGGGCCCTATCGCCGTGCCGTGTGCAGCCGATGACGGTGCCGCCGGCTGAGGTCACGGGGTTCGTACTCCTAATTTAGTAGTATTCACACCTGTTGCGCAAGTACAATCGGGGGCATGACAAAGAAGCGGCTGTTCGACGACCCCTGCGGCATCGCGCGAGCGCTGAACGCGGTCGGCGAGCGGTGGGCGTTGCTCGTCGTGCGGGAGCTGGTGTTCGGCCCGAAGCGCTACTCCGACCTGCACCGCGGGCTGCCGCAGATGAGCCAGAACGTCCTCGCGCAGCGGTTGCGCGAGCTCGAAGCCGACGGCCTGGTGCGGCGAAGGCGCCTGGGACCGCCTGCGCCCGCCGCCGTGTATGAACTCACCGAGCGCGGGCAGGAACTGGAGCCCGTGCTCCGCGCGCTCGCCCACTGGGGCAGCCGCGCACCGCTACCCGAGGACGGCGCGGCGGAACTGAGCGTCGACGCGCTCCTGTTCGCCCTGCGCGCGACCTTCGATCCGGCACTGGCGGGTGAGCTGTCGCTGCGCTGCCAGCTGGACGTCGCGGGCGACCGGTTCCGCATCACCGTTGCGGGCGGGCACCTCGAGTTGGACCGCGGTGAGCACGCCGAACCCGATGCGTGGCTGACCGTGCCGGAGGCGGCGACATTGCGCGATCTGGTGTTCGCCGGTGCGGCGCTCCAGGACGCCGTCGAGCGGGCAGACACCGAGGTGGCGGGCGATACCGCGCGGCTCGCCGCCCTGCTGCGCTGCTTTCCCGCAGCCGTGCGGTATCCGGCGCCACAGGACCCCGGGCCACCGGATCCCGTGTCGCCGGGCCCCGTTTCACCTGGCCCCGGGTCACCGAACGCCGAACGCCCGGATCCCGCCGTCAGCGCAGGAAGTCGTCGGGGGTGAGCGGCAGTCCGCGGACCCCGGTGGCGAGGTTACGCCGGCCGACAGGTCAGACTCCGCGGGCTCACGGAACTCATCGCCGAGACGACGACGCACCACTTGGATAGCGACCCGCAGCCCAACGCCTGGCGCTGGGTCCACGACCGAGCATGATCGACTTGTTGCAGTAGCTTCGAGGTCGGCGATTGCCTGATTGCTGGATTGCGTTCTGCGCCTGCGATTTTATGCGCTCGCGGTGCGAGCGTACTGACTAACGGACTACTTCGAATAGCCAGCCTCGCTGCGTGGACCGGTATCCGGGTTCGGTACGTCACGTGCTCGCGGCCGCGAGGTAGTCGGCCCAGTTCGATCGCGCGAGTTCGGTCCACTGTTCGGCGGTGTTGATGTGAATTCCGAGCAGCTCGCTCATGACGGCGGCGGGCACGTACGCCGCGGTTTCGATCATGGCCGTGTTGCGGGCGGCGAGCGTTCGCAGGCCGTGTCGCGTCAATGCGTTCGTGATCGAGTTTTGTGTTCGCGGGCGTCCAGGTTACAAAACGTGGCAACACCCAGCTGCCAGCTGTGTCGTCGCCGCGCTAGCTCGTCGCGGGCTCACTCGCCTCGGGCCGGTGCTGCCGTTGGCTCAGCACGAGCGCGCCCGCTGCCAGCAGGTAGAACGGCGACGGGAGCAGCAAATCCCATCCCGCCGTGTCGTTGTGCTCGAGCGCCTTCATCCCGAGATATCCGTCTACCGTGCCGAGAACAGCCAGAATTCCTGCGGCCCAGCGCGTTCCGCGCCGGACCAGCCTGCGCGGCAGCGCGAAGACGACTGCGGGCAACAGCACCACGAGGCCGGACTCTACGACGAATACGAGCAACTGCTCGAACAGCGGCCGCGCCGGCAGGTAGCCCACCCCGACGACGGTCTCTGCGAGGACCACCGCGGCCTCGTCGTGGACCGCCCCGGCGTTACTGTCGGGCAGCTCCGGGAAGTGCGCATATAACACCCGCGGTAATGCGACCAAGACCAAGCTCACCACGCGCCAGCAGGTGACACAGCGCCACCACCGCCACAGCGACACCACCATGGCTCCATCCCCTCCGGCCGAGCTCTACGCGGGCGACGCTACCCGCGCAGCCCATCCGCAACGAAATCCGGCAGCGCCCTCGACCGGAAACCTACAGGCCGACAACGGATCCCGCCTGAAGGCATGCCGGGATGACGAAAATGGAGTGCTGCAGACCGCGAACACCCGGGACACCAGAGCTACGGCACCCGGAGCTGACAACGAGAACTACGGGATCATCCCCGACATCCGGTATTCGGCAATATTGTGCGTTGGCTGGGCGCGCCCAGCGGCAGAAGAGTGCGTTCGATCGGGCGCTTCCATGGTGTTGCGCGCGGCCGTGTGCGCCCGGGACAACTAGGTTCGCTGCGTGAGAGTGCGCATACAAGCGGGCGACAAGCCGATAACTATCACCTATGAGATCCAGGGCGACGAGCAGCCGCTCGCGGCCGGTGACCACGTCATCGTGGAATACGACGTCGTCCCCGACTGCGTCAAGGACGACGTGGCTGTACAGCACGACGAACGCGGCATCACCGTCTACATTCCCACGGCCATCTGGCGGGTGTGGTCATCCGACGGAGCCGATATCACTCCATAGGATTCGCGCGACATACGGCAAGTACTCGCGTTGAGAAGCCGCATCGACTACGAATCCGGACGGCCGAAGGCTCAACCTCGAAACAGCCTTCCTCCGATACCTGCACAGTCCGGGCCGGTCTGTTCCCCGCGTCGCGTACCAGTTCGCTGTGTTGAGAAGATCTCCCGTGCCGGGGATCACCTCGGGAGAAGGGACATGTCCATGCGAGGAACAACTCTTATCGTGTCGGCGCTGATGGTCGTCGCGTGCGGACTCACCGCGGTTGCCAGTACTGCGGGAGCGGTGGACGACAAGGCGACGTGCGCGGCCTTCAACGGGGCCTGGACCGACTTGAACAACCGGCTCGGGGCACTCGGCGGCGCGGACTCGTTCTCCGAGCTGCGGAAGATCTACCTCGACACCGCGGGGGACCTCCGCGTCGTGGCAGACAACGCTGACCCGGGCGCGCTGAAAGACGCGCTGAATACTGCTGCGGCACACCTGAGTCGGCTCGAGACCGCGACGAACCTCGACGATTTCGACAGGGTGATGGGGGATCCCGCTCTCACCGCTGCCTTGGACGTGGCCGGCACGCCCTGCGGTCTCTGATCTCGCCCGGCGGCGGTGAGCAGTGCCGACCACGGTCACCACCTCATGACCCTTACCCGCGAAACCGCCGATCACATGAAACTTCGCGCCAGCCGGGAAGATCTTGTGGCTGCACGGTTCAGCGTTGGGACCCGACTCCTTGTATGGGTAAGGCAACAACGACGCGACCACGCACCAGTCGGGCCGAACCGCGGCATGTGAGTGTGTTGGATCGAGCCGCCGAGGTGCCTCTCCCGCAGATCTAGCCGACCTTGTTGGATGAAGAGACGTTCATCGTCCCAGTGCCTTCGCCAGGACGCCCGCGCAGCGTTCCGCGCCGCGGTCGGTCATGATCAGCGCGGCGTGGTCCACGCGCTGGACAAGCTCGGTGTGGATCAATGACGGTGTGCGCTTCGAGAGGGCCGCCACGTGGTCGGGCGGGTACATCGGCGCGCTGCCCTCGCCTGTGGACCATTGGGCGTGCAGCAGCCGAGTCGGCGCCTTGACCTGGGCCAGCGCGGTGATCGGACGCTCAGAGGCGAGCACGCTGACCGCGTCCTCGACCTCGGTGTCGACGTCACGGAGCACGGAACCCCCAGCTGTGCCATCTCGCAGTTCATGGGCAAGCATCGCGACGAACCGCGGATCGGCGGCGTCCACCAGCGGCGTTTCCGTGTCGGCTTGGTGGCGTGCATACGCGGTCGCGTCAGGCCAGTCGGGCTGTTCACGGTACTTCGCGCGCAGTACCCCGGCGAGCTGTTCAGGTGCCATCGTGGCCGGGGTGGGTAGTCCTCCGTCGATCAGGGTAACCGAACGAACCCGATGTGGGTGATGCGCCGCCAGCTCGACCGCGATGAACCCACCCAACGACATCCCGATCACGTCGGCGGTCTCGACGCCGAGTGCGTCGAGCAGGGCCGCCAGTCCGTCAGCGTGGGTTCGGGCGGACGAGGGCCGAGTCTGCCTGGCGGGAGTCGCGCCCCTGCCGGGCAGGTCGGGCGCCAGGAGAGTGGCCCAGGGCGCGGCCTGATGCAACCAGGTCCAGAGCCGGTTGGTGCTGGAGAGACCATGGACGGCCAGGACCGGGTCGCTGTCCCCAGGCCAAGTCAAGACGTTGAACGGTCCGCTGACAGTGTCGATCGGTTGTTCTTCGGGGAGTGTCATCGCGCTCCTTCGATCGCTGGCGGTCAGGT
Organism: Nocardia colli; assembly: GCF_008704205.1. GTDB lineage: Bacteria > Actinomycetota > Actinomycetes > Mycobacteriales > Mycobacteriaceae > Nocardia > Nocardia colli. Next base: position 54,337 of record NZ_VXLC01000008.1, read on the forward strand.
TTGGTTCATCTTGTGCGATGACGACCGCGAAACCCACCAGGACACAACATCAATCCCGGTATCACCTACAACACCGGGATACCGGCTCGGCCTGGACAACCGGCCACCTCGCGCGTAGGTGGGGGTGCTATCGCTGCTATGGCCGAGAAAGGTGATCCCCTCAGCACTGTTCGCATTTTGGTGCGTTGGGAGGTGGCCGGCAGCGAGACCACGGAGTCAGCTCGATCCGCCCGCGCAGCGGTATGAGCGGAGCTTCTCGACAATGCCGACGACCCAACCCGGCAACAAGAAGGCCGAACGCCGTGTGCGCCAGGGCTTTCGGCGGGCGACGTTTCGATTTCTCGGGACCCTTTCGTGTTATGGGTCTTCTCGGTCATGTGGGTGTACAAGCTGGGTCAGGTCGGAGGGGACGGCCAGATCCGGCCATGGTGGTACTTCTGGACCGTAATGGCGCTCACTGTTGTCGGGCTTATCGCGCCGATCAAGGAGATCGACGCGTTGTTCGAGGGTGATTCGGCGGTACGAATGTTCTGGAAATTTTTGCGTTGACCAGCTGTTCGCGCAGGATGTCGGCGTGCCCGCAATGCTGCGCGAGCTCGCGCAGCACGTGGAGGTACACCCAGCGCAGTGGGAGCGGACCGCGTCGGTTGCCGTGGACCATGTCGTCCAGTCGCAGAGATGAGGTCGCTTGGCGTGATGCGTCGCATGCGTTGCGGTGCGCTCGCTGGACAGTCGCGATGGTGTCGTCATTGTCGAGGAGGAATGACTCGTCCGGTGTCATGGGGATGCCGATCTCGGTGCGCGACCGGCAGGTGACTGCTTCATCGAACCAGACCTTCTCGACGAAGGTCGCGTGCTTCACCAGGCCCAGCAGGGTAGTCCGAGACGGCACCAACGATCGGCGCACCTGTTCCTCGGTCAGTCCGTCCAAGCAGCTGTTGAGGGCACTGCGGTGCTCGTTGAGGAACGCCTCGAACTGGGCCCGAACCGGCTGGTCGATGACATCTTCGGTGGATGCTGTCGGGGGCGTGGACATGTGCGGGAGTATCCCAGATCGTCGTTCAGGAGCGATCAGAGCGAATCGGCATGTGTGCGGCGTCGAGCGATAGATGTGGACGGCCGACCAACGAGCGCCTCGCGGCAGAAGAGTGCGTCCCGGAGCGGCTCAGCCGATGCCGTCCTGTACCGGATAGTGGATGACGATCGCACCGCCGGTGGCGTAGTTGGCGACGTCGGCGGCGGCCCGCCGGCCTTGTGCCGATGCCTGCGATGCGGCCATCGCGGCGGCGTCGGCGAAGTCGGCTTCGAAGACGGCGAAATACGGCGGTTCTCCGTTTGCCGCCGCGACGTCGAAGCTGTAGCGCCAGGCAAGCAGGCCGGGCATTTCCATCACCAGTGGAAGGTGGTTGGTCACATAGTAGTGGCGGAAATGGTCGGGGTCGGCGGGCTTGGGATACAAGACCATCAACTTATGCATGACTGCCTCCTGCATCGCTGGTTGCGGGACATAGGGATTCGGGCGAGAACGGAGGCTGGCCCGTTACCGCGGTCGGTCGAATCGTCATATGCGCAGGTTAGGGCCTGATGTGCGGCCGGGGGAAAGACCGGGACGGGATAGGCTCAGAACGGATCGTTATCAATCGTGGGGAGGGGCATATGGCACCGGACACGGTGAGCCTGCGGTACTTCCTGGTGCTGGCACAGGAGTTGAACTTCACCCGCGCGGCCGCACGAATCGGTATCGCGCAGCCCGCACTCAGTGCCCGGATGCGCCGATTGGAAGCGGAACTCGGTACGAGCCTGCTGATTCGGGACACGCGCAGCGTCGTATTGACCACGGCCGGTGCAGCTTTGGCGGAATCCGCGCCGCCCGCGCTGGCAGCGCTGGACCGGGCATGGGACATCACCCGGAATGCGGGGTCCGGTGAACTGGGCACGCTGCGCATCGGATACAGCCTCAGCACCGGGGCGGAGACGACACCGGCCTTGGTGGACAGGCTTATTCGCCGCAGCCCGGGACTCGAGGTCAGCGCAGTCCCGATGGCGACACCGGAGATCTCCCCCGCCGTCGCCGACGGCCGCATCGATGCGGGCATCACCCGCGGTGAACAACCGGGTCGTGGCGTGCGCCGGTTCCCGCTGCGGCGGGTGCGCGCCGGAGTCCAACTGGCACAGCACCATCCGCTGGCCGAGCACCCGGAGATCGAGATCGCCGATGCGGCCGCGTATCCGCTGCGACTCCCCGACCGTACGGCCAATCCCGTGATCCACGATCAGCTGTCCGCACTGTTCCGCGACACTCGGCTCAATCCCCAATTTCACACGCCCGCAGTCTCTTACGACATGTCTCAACCGGACCTACGCGACGGACTAACCCTCGCCCCGGCCGGAGAAACCGCGCTCGCGGTCGCACCGGCCGGTCTCACGTGGCGACCGCTGCGGGGCGCACCCACCTTGACGATCCACCTGGTTCTCCCACGCGAGCAGTCACCTCTACACCGCCGCATCCGTACCGTCGCCAAATCCCTTGCACACGAACTGCACTGGCTGCCGGACTGACGCACAGCAGATCACGCGATACGGACGTCGGCGAGGCCGACCCCGTACCGCCAACGCTGCGCGGTCGCCCGGCAGGAGTCGCGCCCATACGCGCGAACTGCTGCCTCGCAGAAGTCCCAGCATTTTCTTGATATCGCCATCCGCCTCCTAGATAGGCGGGCGCGCACCGTTCTCCGTGCGCAGCGCCGCCGCGGCGAGCCCGCTGTGCCGAACCCGAGCGGGCAATGCCGCATTGACGGTGCGGATGCCGGTCCCGACCCGGTTGAGGCGTCGCTGGTCTTTGTACGTCCAGGTCAGCTCGAACGACTCCCGTGCGCTGGGCCGGAGCAGGCCGACCGCGAACAGCCGCACCAACGACCCGGCCGGCGGCCGCAGCCGATTCCAGACACGGTCGGGCAGGTGCGGTACCGGCGAGGCCGTCATGTAGTTGAGGACCAGCGATTTGAACATTGTGTGGAACACGCGGCCGGTCTGCAGCCGCTCGGCGATCATCGTTTCGTAGTACACCTCGAACTCGGCGAGGTCGGCCGGCATATGCGTCGGCCGCAGCCCCAGCACCCCACCTAGTTGGCGCCAATCCTGATACAACTGCTCCCGATCGGATTCGGGGATCGGCGCATTTATCGCCACGCGATAGCGGCACAACCCGTCGAACAAGGTTGCCAGCACCCACGCGTAAGCCTCCGGACGCAGTGCGTGGTATCGGTTCCCGTCGGCGTCGATACCTTTCATCGCCTTGTGCATCTCGAACAGTCGTTGCGATTCGTCCAGGGCGCCCTGCCCGCCGTAGATGAGCCGCCAGATCGAGTCGATGGTCCGGTTCAACCGGCCGACCAAATCGGCGCGGGGTGTCGAATGGTCGAAAACCGCCGCGGCGATGATCGGATGCGCGGTCTGCATCAGCAGACTCGCCGCACCTTGCAGGACCACGGTCCGATCGGCCGCCAACTCCCAGGCCATACACCCCGGACCGAGCGGTTCGGCGGCAATCGCGCCATGCCTCGCGACAGCGTCCATTCCTGCCTCCATCTGATCGTCGTCATCTTGCCGATCGAGCCAAGACCGATAATTCGATGGTGCGTCTCACAGTGAACACAACTGGCGACGACAATTCAACCGGCACGCGAGCAACCGGTCAGCGAGTCGGGCTGCATCTCCGTTGCCGCAATTCGCCGAGGTCGGTAACTTTCTGTTCCATTGCTCGGCATTCGACCACGGTCGGCGCAGATCACGTATACGGCGGCGGCAAGGAAAAGCAACGGGTAGCAGCCCGCGTAGTACGGCACGGCGATATTCGCCCACCAGGCCGGAAGGTCGTCCCGGGGCAGCATGAACAGCCCGATGCCGATCGGATGTGGCGCATCCGCGATCGGCGGGCGGCCCGGGTAATTCCACCACCAGCAGAAGCTGGTGAGCAGCACGGCCAGGCACGGCAACCAGCGGTATCTGGTGGCCGCGACGCACCCGTGGTGCAGCGCGAGAACGAACAGCGGTACGAACCAGACCCAGTGGTGCCCCCAGGAGAACGGTGACGCGCACGCCGAGGTCAGGCCCGCCATGGTGACCGCCAGCAGCGTCCGCTGCGACCGGTCGGCCAGCACCGCGGCGGCGAGGCCGAGGACGACGAACAGAGCGGCGACGGCGAGCCACATCCAGGTGGGCGCGACGTACACCGTCGACTCGGAATTGTGCACGGCGAAGCGGCGCACGTCGTAGAACCGCAGCAATTGTGCCAAGAACCCGTTGACCGACTGATTGGCCGGCGAATCGACCGGTCCGACCCGCGCCGAAGCGCTGAACTGTTGCCCCCAATATGTCGTGGCGTCGCCGGGCCGCACCAGGAAACCGATCGCGATTGTCGCCGCGAAGGAGCCCGTCGCGATCCAGAACGCCCGCCACTGCCGGGTGCAGGCGAGGTATATGAGAAAGAACGCGGGCGTGAGTTTGATGCCGGCCGCGATACCGACGAAGAGTCCACGCAATCGTGCGGTACGCGGGCGGGTGAGATCCCAGACCACCATCAGCACCAGGAACACGTTGATCTGTCCGAGCCAGATCGTGGACCGCACCGGCTCGAACGCGGTACACACCACCGCGAGCGCAGCCGCGAACAACCATGTACGTGGGGAATTGGGATAGCGCAGGGCGCGCAGGCAGACCATGACGAGCGCCACCAGCGCGGCCATGATCGCCGCCCACCAGAGCACTTTCATGGTCAACGGCCCGAGCACCGTCAACGTGACGAAGACCAGTGCGGCGAACGGGGTATAGGTGAATTCCATATCGAAGAAGACCGGCCCGCTGTACAGGCCCGCCCTGGCGCGAACGGCCGCGCCGCCCGCCTGATAAACGTAGAGATCCACACCATTGCCGAAAAGGCCGTAGTACGGATTCCCGAGCGGGATGGCATAGACATGCCACACGAGAACCGCGAGCGCGGCGAATATCCCGGTGCCTACCAAGGCATTCGAGACGTCGGCCGCCGATTCTCGATCGGCTACCAAAGGCTTCGTGTCCGGGAATGCTGCTGTCGTCATATAGGCGCCTTAGCTCGGTACGTCGGTGCGGAGATCAACGGTCGATCGGCGGAGCGGATTCGACGCGCGCGCTCATAGGCGGGCAACACGGTCGAAACGGACACTGGCCTGCGCGCGGCCCACGAACTGTCCGTCCAGCTATCTGAGAGCACAGTCGGTACAGCAGGTTACGCAGTGCCGTGACGATCAGAGCTCGAGACTCAACATTCCGGACCCGGACCGTGCATGTGCACAATGCCGATCGGACAATGATCAGCGGTATGCCGATAGCAAATCGCTGTCATTTGCGCTGAGCTGATTCAGGACCGCCGACCCGCATGGTCGGCGTGACCGAGCAATGATGCTGGAGGATCGAGATGGGGAAATCCGCGATGCGGCGGCTCGGCGTAACGGCGGTGTCGATGTGCCTTGCGCTGACTGCGATCGGGGCCGCCACGGCCGACCCCGGATACCCGGCGTTCCCGCCGGATCAGAATCAATTGCCGCAATTGCCGACCGAGCCCGGACTCTATGACCTGCTGCCGATTCCGGTGCCGGCCGAGGATCCCTGGTACGCCGATCCGCCGGAGCTGGAAACCTACGCGCCAGGGCAGATCGTGCGCTCCAGGGAGGTGCAGACCCGGTTGCTCGGCATTCCGTTCCCGGTCTACACCAAGCAATTGCTGTACCGCACCAACGATGTGCACGACAATCCGATCGTCACCGCGACAACCGTTGTCGTACCGGGAATTCCATGGCTGGGCAGTCCGCGGCCGGTGATCTCGTTCCAGGAGGCGATCGACTCGACCAACTCCGCCTGCAATCCGTCCTACACGATGCAGACCGGAACCATGAAAGAAGTTGCGCTCCTGCAATATTGGCTGGAGCAGGGATTCGCGATCAACATCCCCGATTTCGACGGCAAGTTCAACACGTTCAACACCTACGCCGAGGGCAAGATGGTGCTCGACAGCCTGCGCGCCATGAAGAACGATCCGGGGCTGGGATTCGCCGACTCCGGTATCGCGCTCTACGGATATTCCGGCGGCGGGTCCGGTTCCATTCGCGCGGCAGAACTGCGCGAAAGCTACGCCCCGGATGTCCGGCTGCTCGGCACCACCATCGGCGGCACCCCGGCGGATCTGGTCGGCATCGCCAAATACGCCACCCAACCCGAGCCGGGCCTGACCGGCACCAGCAACTTCACCATGTGGCTCGGCATGGCCAGCCTCGCCCGCGAATACCCCGACGTGTTCAAACCCGAGGAGCTGCTCAACGCCGAGGGCCAGCAGCTGCTGAAAGACTTCCAGGCCCGGTGCTACGCCACCATCGCGCTGTCCGGCTCGTACCGCCCGATCAGCGCCTACTATCAGCCGGGCAAGTCGATGGAGAACTCCCCGGAGATCGTCAAAGTGTTGCAGGACAACAGTCTCGGCAAGCACATCCCCGACACCCCGATCCTGTGGTGGCACGGTCTCTGGGACGAACTGATCCCGCCGTCGACCGTCATCCCCGCGATCAACTACTACTGGGAGCACGGAGCCGATCTGCGCTTCTACACCGTCCCGGTCCCGGAACACATCACCAACGCCGTGACCGGATGGTTCCCCGCGGTCGCCTGGACCAGCGCCGTCCTGCGCGGCCTGCCGCCCGGACCGAAATTCAAGGCCGACTTCCAGCCGCTACCGCCCGGATTCCCCGGCAGCTGAACCACGCGGCGACCGTTCAGTCCGCGGCAGGACCGGGCGCGAGGTTGTCGATGAGCAGACCGAGGGCGAAGTCGAAACGCTGGTGCCCGTTGCCCGAGGTCAACTCGGTCACGTACTTCCTGGTGTTCGGGAACGTGGCCTCGGGCAGGGCGCCGAAGCGGGCCGCCAGTTCCTCCGGGCTCAAAACCCAGGTCGCGTCCTCTGCCTTCTGCCGTTGCCGGACCAGGGAGTGCTCCAGGGCGTAGCCGGCGACGTAGAGCGACATGGCGTCCATACCCCAGGCCGCGGTCTGCGGCTCGATGCCCGCCGAGAGCAGGATCGCGAAAATCCCCTCGGCCACCCGCAGGGCCTCCAGGTTGGTCGGCACCATCGCGAGCGCGGCACGCGAGATGCCCGGGTACTTCAGATACTGGTCGCGCAGCTGGGCGTACACGTCGCGGATCTGCTCGCGCCACCGATCCGGATCGGGCTTCGGCAGCACGATCTGGGCGCACAGCCGGCCGACCAGCAGGTCGTCGATGTCGGCCTTGTTGACGATGTGGGCATAGAGCGAGGACGGTCCCGTGCCGAGCACGTTCGTCACGCTGCGGATCGTCAGCGCGTCGTATCCCTGCTCGGCCACGACCTGTAGCGCGGCCTCGGTGATCCGCTCGACCGTGATGGGCGGCTTACGCGCCGGCGGCGCGGCCACGGCATCAGGCTGGGCGTGCCGCGCCGCCCGGCGCTGCTTGGGGTCGCTTGCCATACCCCGACTATAGCTCGACACGATCAAAGTTCGTCATCCAGAACTTAGATCACCAAGCCGGTCAGTTGACTCCATAACACCGACCAGTGAAATCGTCTACGCGGAGCGACCTTTCGATCAGGAGGGCTGGGGTTGGGGGTGGCGGCTGGATTCGCGGAAGCGGGTGACGAGTTCGGCGGGGGCGGTGGCTGGGGAGCCCGCGTTGTACGGGGGTTGGGGGTCGTATTCGGCCATGAGTTGAATGGATTGGGCTACCTCGTCGCCGGCGATTATTCCGGCGAGGGTGAGGGCCATGTCGATGCCTGCGGAGACGCCGGCGCCGGTGACGTATTTGCCGTCGTGGACCACGCGTTCGCTGACAGCGGTCGCGCCCAATGCGGTCAGGTTGTCGAGGGCCAGCCAATGGGAGGTGGCGCGGCGGCCGGTGAGCAGTCCTGCGGCGGCGAGGATGAGGGAGCCGGTGCAGACCGATGTTGTCCAGGTGCTGGTTTCGTCGACCAATCGCAGCCACTGGTGCACGGGACCGTCCGACATATGCGCGGTCTGGCCGGGGCCGCCGGGAACGAGCACGATGTCGGGGTCGAGTACCTCGGTCAGCTCGGCGTCGACGACCAGCCGGAGGCTGCCTGCATCGTTGCGAACGGGGCCGACGGACTCCCCGACGAAGACGACCTCGGCGCCGGGCAGGCGACTGAGCACGTCATAGGGCCCGACGGCGTCCAGGGCGGTGAAACGATCGAACAGCAGGATCGCGATCTTCATGATTCTCCTAGGGACGGTACGAAACTCGGTTGGAAACGTCGCCGATATTCGGCAGGCGCGACGCCGACCACGCGCAGGAATGCGCGCCGCATCGCCTCCGTCGTGCCGTATCCGCAGTCGTCGGCGATTTCCTCGATGCTGTGATTGGTGTCCTCGAGCTGGCGACGCGCGGCCTCCAGGCGAATTCGATCCACATAACGTCCCGGGGGCATGCCCACCTCGGCCGAGAACGCCCGGGTGAACTGCCGCGGCGACAAACTCGCCCGCTGCGCGAGCGCCTCCACGGACAGGTCGGAATTCGGATGCTCGGCCACCCACTGCTGCACCTCGCGCACGGGTTCGCGCTGGGCCATCTGGGTGGCGAGCTGAACGCTGAATTGGGCCTGGCCACCGGGCCGCCGCAGAAACACCACCAGGTGCCGCGCGACGGCCAACGCCGTATCCCTGCCGAGGTGGTCCTCGACGATGGCCAACGCGAGGTCGATACCCGCGGTGACCCCGGCGGAGGTCGAAATCGCGCCGTCCTGAACGAAAATCGGCTCGGTCAGCACCTGAACGTCAGGAAAGCGCTCGGCCAGCGCGGCACAATGCGCCCAGTGCGTCGTCACCCGACGCCCCGCGAGCAGGCCCGCCTCGGCGAGCAGGAACGCACCCGTGCACACCGAGACGATCTGCCGCGCCCGCCCGGCGTTCTCCCGCACCCACGCCACCATCCGCGGGTCGTGCTGGGCACCGCCCAACCCGCCGGGGACTAACAGGACATCCGGATCCTCGACGCTGTCCAGGTCCGTGTCGGGAACGATCAGCAAACCGCTCGAGGTGCGCACCGGTTTCCCGCCGAGGCTAGCGGTAGTGATCGTGTAGGCAACTTCCTGCCCGAGCCAGGCCCGGGCGGTATTCGCCCCGGTGAACGCCTCGAGCGGCCCCGTCACGTCGAGGCTCTGCACGCCGTCGAAACAGACGATGAGCACCTTCCGAATGGCCATATCTCATCGTCGCCCCACCCCGCGATGACTGCAAGGCCAAATAACCCACCTTTTAGGACATCGAGAGGTGCTAGTTCTTCCGCAGGTACCGGTTCAGAAAGTTGATCAGCGTGCCGCGAATCTCGAATGGCGAGACCGCGCCGAGGAATACGTGATCGGCGTCGTATCCGTGCAGCTCGGTCGGCACACCCGCCGCGTCCAGCGCGGCCTGTAGCTCGAGGCTCTGCCCGAACGGGACAATGTGGTCGTGTGTGCCGTGCTGGAAGAGGGTCGGCGGATCGTCGGGGGTGACATAGCTGACCGGACTGGCATTGCGCGCGCGATCCGGGCAGGCCGAGGGTGCGCAGCCGCCGAGCAGCACGCCCTCGGGCGATGCCGCGGCATCGTGGGGCAGGCTCAACCCATCCTTGGGCGCTTGCTGATCCATCGTGAGCAGGTCCGTCGCACCGAACCAGCTGACGGCGGCCTGCACCCGGCTCGAGTACCCGGTCACCCCCTCATTGCCTTCCAACCCGGCGACGTCACCGGACGTGCCGAGCATCGCCGCCAGATGCCCACCGGCCGATTCGCCCAGGGCGGCAATCCGATCGGGGTCGAGCCCATAGGTCGCCGCATTGGCCCGCAGCCACCGCACCGACGACTTCACGTCATAGATCTGGGCAGGCCACGGAGCTTGCGTGGAGTACCGGTAGTCCACCGCGGCCACCGTGTAACCGGCCTTGGTCAAGTCCTCGAACTTGCTCGCCTGACCGAGGTCCCACGGCATCGGAACGCCGTAGTCGTCCCGCCGGCCCACCTGCCAGCCGCCACCGAATATGTAGACGACCACCGGCGCGGGCTCGGCGCCGGCCGCGGGCAAGTAGAGATCCAGCTTCAGATCCCGACCGTCGACGGACGCGTACGTGACGTTCGGAATGTCACGCGAACCCGGCGCCGCGGACGCGACCGGCCCGCTCAGCAGCACCATGACCATTGCCGCCGTCAGGCTCCATGCGGTCTTGACCATGGATCGAAACCCTTCAGTTGCCCCCGGCTGCGAGAGCTCTTGCAGCCGAGTCTCATTCGCGAATACCTATAACCGTGACTGCCAATCGCGCAGTGCGCGCCGGACGAATTCCGCCGCCGAACCGAGATAGCTTGCCGGATCGAGCAGCTCCTCGATCCGGTTGCGGTTCAAGAACTTTCCGATCGTGGAGTCCGCGGCCAGCAGCTCGGCGAGATCGCCCGACGAGGCCCGCAGGCAGCAGGCGGCGACCACATCGGTTGCCTCTTGCCTGCCCACCGCTCCCCCGGCGACCGACACCAACTCGATGGCGACATTCTCGACCACGAGCAGCCCACCCGTGCTTTCGAGGTTGTCACGCATACGAACCGGATCAACCTGAAGACGTTCCAGACATACACGCAACCAATGCACCGCCGAACCGGCACTACGCAGCAGCTCGGTGAGCGGCCGCCACTCGGCATGCCAAGCACCGGCCGCCCGCTGATGTTCGTGCCCACCCGCGGCCAGCAGGTCGGCGACCAGCCCGGGCCCCTGAGCGGCCGAGCCGGCGGCCAGGACGGCGGCGACGGGATTCTGCTTGTGCGGCATCGTCGAGGAACCGCCGCTGCCAGGCGGCCCTTGCTCGCGCACCTCGGCGATCTCGGTCTGCGCGAGCAACGTGATATCGCGAGCGATCTTCGCGACCGCCCCGCACGTCTGCCCGAGCACCCCGGCGACCTCCGCGATCCGGCTGCGCTCGGTATGCCAGGCCAACGACGGTTCGGCCAGCTCGAGCCGTCGCGCAAGCTCACTCAGCACGGGAATCCCGTTGCCACGCAAGGCCGCCAGCGTTCCGACCGCACCGCCGAACTGCACCGCGAGTCGTTCCCGGCGAACCAGATCTATCCGGTCCAGCGCCGCGATCACCCCGCCGAGCCAGCCGGCCGCGGTCAGCCCGAAGGTCACCGGCAGCGCCTGCTGGAGCAGGCTGCGTCCGACCGTCGCCGTGCCCGCGTGCTCCTCGGCCAGCTGCGCCAGCCGCGTTGCGCAGACGTGCAGGTCGGTGCGCAACGCGGCCAGCGCCCGCGCGCTCAACAGCATCGCGGCGGTATCGATGACATCCTGACTGGTCGCGCCCAGATGCACATAGGCGGCGGCCGCGGGCTCGACCCGCGCGGTCAGCGCGCGCACCAGCGGACCCGCCGGATTGCCGATCCGCACCGCGTCGGCGCCGAGCGCGGCGATATCGTAAATCTCGGCCCGGCAGCACTTTTCGATCGCGGTCGCGGCCTCCGCCGGAATAACACCCGACGCGGCCGAGGCAGCTGCCAGCGCCGCCTCGAAATCGAGCATCGCCTGCACCCAGGCCCGATCGCTGACCAACTCGGCGACGGGCCCCGCCGCCAGCACCCCGTCGAACAGCCCGCCCGTCGCCATCAGCGAACCCGCCGCAGGCGCGCCGAAAGCCCGGTTGACCAGGACAGCAGCAGGTTCATGGTGGCGTTCATTCCCGATGTGCGATGCGTGAGTGTCATCACGCTACGATCACCCACACCAGAAATCCAATAGATCTTTTGCGATCTGCGTATAGAGGAGATCTATGGGCGCCGAATTCGACCTGAACCTCATCCGGACCTTCGTCCTGCTCTACGAGACACGGAGCGTGACCGCGGCGGCCGATGTCCTCGGCGTCACCCAGCCGACGGTCAGCTACGGCCTCGGCAAGCTGCGCCGGCGGCTCGGCGACGAACTCTTCGTCCGCGGCCCCGGTGGCCTGGTGCCGAGCTCGGAAGCCGAGCGGCTCTATCCCCCGCTGCGCACCGCCATCGAACAACTCGACGTAACCATCGGCGCCGCAACCCAATTCGATGCCACGGGCCCGGTCAGCTTCTCGATCGGCCTGTCCGATCTCGGCGAGGTCAACTCGCTGCCGCTGATCCTCGCCGAGCTCGCCGTCCGCGCGCCTGCCGCGACCCTGCAGGTGCACGCGTTCGACATCGACACCGCGACAGACGAACTCACCCGCGGCCGGGTCGACGCGATCGTGGCCAGCCCCATCCTGGATTCGGTGCGGCTCAATCGAATACCGCTGTTCACCGAGGGTTACGCGGGCATGGCCGCCGCCCACCACCCCCGGTTGAGCGCCGGCACACCGACCGAGGCCGAACTGCGGGCCGAACGCTTGATTGTCGTCGACGGCACCACCGGCCACCCGGCACCCCGGCGTGCACTGAACACCCATGGGCTGGAAGGGAACATCGCGGTCCGGGTCACCCGCTTCGCCACGTTGCCGTATGTGGTGCAGGACAGCGAACTCGTCGCCATCGTCCCGCTGCGCATCGCCCGCGCGCTGGCCCGCACGCATCCCGTCCGCACCTTCGAGCTGCCCTGGCCCATCGAGCCGGCCGAGGTCGCCGCCTACACCCGCCGCACGCCGGGGCGCAGCGCCGCGCAGGCCTGGTTCCTCGACGTCATTCTCGCCGCGTTGCAGGACCTGCCCTGACGACTGTGTCGTACGCGACCAAAGTTCCCTAAGGGAACTCGAATGGCTAGACTGACTTCATGCAACGGACGAACTTCGGCGAGATGGCTTGCTCGATCGCACGCACCCTCGACATCGTCGGCGAGCCGTGGTCGCCGTTGATCCTGCGCGACGTGTGGGTCGGGTTCACCCGGTTCGAGCAGATCCAGGCCGACCTGGGTATCTCCCGCAAGGTGCTGACCGAGCGGTTGAACCATCTCGTCGAGCACGGCGTGCTGGAGCGCAAGGCCTACGACCAGCGGCCGCGCTACGAGTACGTGCTGACCGAGAAGGGCACCGAGCTGATCGATGTGCTCATGGTGATGGTCGGCTGGGGCGACAAGTGGCTCGCGGGCGCGGCCGGGCCGCCGGCGCTCTACCGCCATCACGCGTGCGGCGAGATCAGCCGGGTGGACCTGCGCTGCGCCCACTGCGGTGAGCCGATGCACGCGGGTGATGTCGACGTGCTGCCAGGTCCCGGCGCGGCGGTTCGCTCAGTGCCGATCTGACGTTCTCGGCTGATCCAGCCGCTTGCACAGGTTACGGACGGTCCGCTCGGTGAACACATCTCTGAGTTCGACTGTGGCACCGGTGGATTCCGCTATGCGGCGCGCGAGCCGGACCACCAGCAGTGAGTGCCCGCCCAGATCGAAGAACGAATCGTCGATGCCGACCTCCGCTACGCCGAGCACATCGGCAAACACGCTGCACAGCTGCTCTTCCCGGGGAGTCCTCGGCGCTCGATACGCGCCACCGGTAAAGACCGGCGCCGGTAGGGCTTTGCGGTCCACCTTGCCGGTCGGGCCCAGCGGCAACGCGTCGAGGACCACCAGCGCGGCGGGAATCATGTACTCCGGCAGGCGACTGGAGACGTACTCCCGGACCGCCGAAACATCCACTCCCGCTTCGACATCGGCCGGAACCAAGTAACCCGCCAGCTGCTGACCGGTATGACCGTCCCGAGCCACGACGACCGCCCTCGCCACCGATGGATGACCGCACAGTGCCGACTCGACTTCGCCCGGCTCGATGCGGAATCCACGTACCTTCACCTGGTCGTCGGCACGGCCGGCGAATACCAACTGTCCCTCGGCGTTCCAGCGCACCAGATCTCCGGTGCGGTACAAGCGGCCACCCGGCTCCGGCGCGAAGGGATCGGCGATGAACCGAGCCGCGGTGAGTCCGCCGCGACCCAGGTATCCGCGCGCCAAACCGGCGCCGGCCACGTACAACTCGCCCACCACGCCCCTGGGCACCGCGCGCAAGGCACGGTCGAGCACGAACACCCTCGTGTTGTCGACCGGCCGTCCGATGGGCACCGATACCGCACCGACGCCGTCAGCCACTGCCCAAGTGCTGTCCGCGCTCACCTCGGAAGATCCGTAGAAGTTCAGTAAACGGCTGTCCGGCAATACCTTCGAGAACGACTCGGCCACCGGCCCCGGCAACGGTTCACCGCTGCTGACCCACACTGCGCAGCCGGCGGCACGGCCGATTCGGTCGTCCGCCAGCATCGCCGACAACAGGCTCGGCACCAGCACGATCCGCCGGACCTGGTGCCGCTCGATCAGGGTGATCAGTTCGGCGACGTTGCGAACCTGCTCGCCGTCCGCGATCACCACGGTCCCACCGTTGGTCAGTGGACCTGCGATCTCGAACAGGGAGTCCAGGAAGCTCAATGATGTTTTCGCGCAAACAGTCTCGTTCGGCGTCCACGGAAAAACCTTGCGGTACCAAGCCAGACGATTCGTCAGGCCGGCGTGCGTACCGACAACGCCTTTCGGCGCACCGGTCGAACCCGACGTGTAGACGATGTACGCCGCGTTGCCTGGACCGACAACGGGTAGCGGCGTCTGCTCGGCATAACGCTGCGCCGCCGCCATGGCCGAGGTGTCGAGCACGGTCACCGGCCGGGAATCCGCCATCATGTACTGGATCCGGGACTCGGGGTATTCCAGATCCACCGGCAGGTATGCGGCTCCGGCTCTGAGCACGCCCAGTACGGCGATCACCATCTCCGCCGATCGCGGCAGGCACACCGCCACAACGTCTTCGGCACCGACGCCCTGCGCGATCAACCAGTGCGCCAGCTGGTCGACCCGGGCGGCGAGCTGGGCGTAGGTCAGCTCGACGGCACCGCGGATCACCGCGGTCGCGTTCGGCGTCGCGGCCGCCTGCGCGGCGAACAGCTCCGGCAAGGTCGCGTTCGGTACGGCGACGGTGGTGTCGTTCCACTCTTGCAACAGCTGCCGCTGCTCGACGGGCAGCAGTATCTCCAAGTCCGACAACGCCATTGCCGGGTCTGCGACGACGGCATCGAGCAGGCGCAGGAATCGGCCGGTAAGCAACTCGACCGTGTGCCGATCGAACAGGTCGGTCGAGTACTCGACCGTGCCCGTGTAGCCGCCCTGGTCCGCGCTCAGCTCCGTCAGCGCGAAGAACAGGTCGAACTTGGCGGTTCCCGTGCCGGCCGGCATCGGTGCGGTGTCGATGCCCGGGAAGTCGAACTCGTGAGACGTGTTGTTCTGCAACGAGAACATGACTTGGAACAACGGGTGATACGCGGTCGATCGCACCGGATTCAGCAACTCGATCAACCGCTCGAACGGCAGGTCCTGATTCTCGTAGGCGTGCAGCGCCTTTCCACGCACCTGGTCGAGGATGTCCGCGAACCGGACGCCGTCGGACACCTCGACTCGCAGTACCCAGGTGTTCACGAAGAACCCCACCAGATCGGCCAACGCCTCGTCGGTCCGGCCGGCGATCGGGCTGCCGATCGGAATATCCGCTCCCGCACCGAGTTTGTGCAACAGAACGGCGAAGGCCGATTGCAGGACCATCGACGCGGTCGCTCCCCGACTCTGCGCCAACCGCTCCACTGCCGATCGCAACTCAGTGCCGACGGCGAATTCGATCATCGCTCCTCGCGAACTCGCGACCTTCGGCCGTGGCCGATCGAACGGCAAGGTCAACTGCTCGGGGAGACTGGACAGCTCTTTGGACCAGTACTCGAACTGGAGTGATGACAAGCTCCCTGGATCCGCCGAGTCCCCCAGCAACTCCTGCTGCCACAACGCGTAGTCCGCGTACTGCACCGGCAGCATCGGCCAATCAGGTTCCTGCCCGGCGCATCTGGCCGCGTAAGCGGTGGAAAGATCGCGTGCCAACGGTCCCAGAGATCCGCCATCCGCGGCAATGTGATGGACCACCAGCACCAAGACGTGCTCATCAATACCCCCGCGGAACACACTGGCCCGCAACGGAATCTCCGCTGAAAGATCGAACGGACAACGCACTGCGGTCTCGATCGCCTCGTCCACATCCGCGATATCCGACACCGTCACCGGAACCTCGACCGCGTCGAGCACCTGCTGCACGGGCACGCCGTTCACCTCGGTGAAGACCGTCCGCAAGCTCTCATGCCTGCCCACCACGTCACCCACCGCCGACACCAGCGCCGCGACCTCGACCCGTCCGGTCAACCGCACCGCCAACGGCACGTTATACGTCGCCAACGCCCCCTCGAACCGGTCCAGGAACCACATCCGCTGCTGCGCAAACGACAGCGGAACCGCCCCCGAACCAGATCGTCCAACCAATACCGGCCGCAACGGCACCCCGATATCGAGACGAGCGGCCAACAATGCCGGAGTCGGCGCATCGAACACGGTCAGAATCGGCACCTCGATACCCATGACCACCCGAATCCGGCTGACCAGACGAGTAACCACCAGCGAGTGCCCACCCAGCTCGAAGAAGTCGTCATCGACCCCGACCCGGACCGCACCGAGAACCTCCGCGAATAGTTCGGCCAGGACCTTCTCCTGCGGTGTCGTGGGTTGGCGATAGCCCGAACGAGGCCTCTGCTGTTCCATTGCGACGGACGGCAATTGATCCAACGACTCCACCGGCGCGATCGCCATCGCCGGATCAGCCACTGCCCTCTCCAGAACACGCACGAACCGCTCGGCAAACGAACACACCGTGCCCTGATCGAACAGATCGGTCGAGTACTCGACCACACCCGCGTATCCAGGATCGCCGGAGTTCAGCTCCTCGAGCGCGAACAGCAAGTCGAACCGGGAGGTTCCGGTATAGACCGACATCGCCGACGCACTGACACCGGGGAGATCGAAGTCGTGAAACGTGTTGTTCTGCAACGTGAACATGACCTGGAACAGCGGATGGTATGCCGTCGACCGCACCGGGTTCAGTAGCTCGATCAGCCGCTCGAACGGCAGATCCTGATTCGCGTAGGCGCGCAATGCTTTTCCGCGCACCTGATCCAGCACATTCTCGAATCGAACCTGCCCCGACAAATCCACCCGCAGCACCCAGGTGTTCACGAAGAACCCCACCAGGTCGGCCAATGCCGCATCGGTCCGACCGGCGATCGGCGTCCCGATCGAAATATCCTCTCCCGCGCCGAGCTCATGTAATAGGACAGCGAACACCGTTTGCAAGACCATCGACGCGGTCGCGCCTCGGCTCCGGGCCAATCCCTCCACCGCCGAACGTAATCCGGCATCGATGGCGAACTCGACGACGTCTCCGCGGAAGCTCGACGCCTTCGGCCGCGGTCGGTCGAACGGCAGCATCGACCGATCGGGAAGACCCGCCAGCTCCTGGCGCCAATACTCGTACTGCACCGACGAAACACTTTGCGGGTCCGTCGGATCTCCGAGCAGCTTCCGCTGCCACGCGGCGTAGTCCGCGTACTGCACCGGCAATCCCGGCCAATCAGGTTGCCGCCCAGCACACCTGGCGGAGTATGCCTCCGAGAGGTCCCGAATCAACGGTCCCAACGACCCACCGTCCGCGGCAATGTGGTGAATCACGAGTACCAGTACGTGGTCATCGGCAGAGCGAAAAATATTGGCCCGCAACGGGATCTCTGCCGAGAGATCGAACGGATATCGTGCCGCACTCCGAACCGCACCATCCACATCCGCCGCATCGACCTCGGACACAGTGACCGGCACATCCACAACATCCAGCACCCGAGGCACCGGTACGCCCTCGGCCTCGGCGAAAACCGTCCGCAACGTCTGATGCCGGTCCATCACATCCCCGACCGCCGACACCAGCGCCGCGACATTCACCTGCCCGGTCAACCGCACTGCCAGCGGCACGTTGTACGTCGCGGACGGCCCGTGCGCCTGAGCCAAGAACCACATCCGTTGCTGCGCGAAGGACAACGAAACACGCACCGGATCAGCGCGCCGGATCAGGGCCGGACGGGTAGGCAAGTTCGCATCCAGCCGCGTCGCCAACTGTGCCGGAGTCGGCGCATCGAACACCGTCAGAATCGGCACCTCGATACCCATCACCACACGAATCCGGCTGACCAGCCGGGTAACCGCCAGCGAGTGCCCACCCAGCTCGAAGAAGTCGTCATCCGCGCCGGCCCGCACCACACCGAGCACTTCGGCGAACAGCTCGGTGAGCACCAACTCCGGCAACGACACCGGAGCCCGATACCCGGCCCGAGCGGCGAACCGCGGCGCAGGCAGTGCGCGCATGTCCAACTTGCCGTTGGCCGTCAACGGAAGCGCGTCGAGCACAGTAACCGTCGCCGGCACCATGTACGACGGCAACACCTCGATGAGATCGGCACGCACAGCGTCGATATCAATCGCAACGCCTGGCGCCGCAACCAGATAGGCGACGAGCTGCTCACCCAGATGATCGTCGGTACGGACCACCACGATGGCCTGCGCGACATCGTCCGAAGCGGTCAGCGCAGCTTCGATCTCACCGGGCTCGATCCGCATGCCCCGCAGCTTCACCTGGAAGTCCGTGCGGCCCAGGTACTCCAGCTCGCCGGCCACCGTCCACTTGACCCGGTCACCGGTGCGGTACATCCGTTCGCCCGGCACGAACGGATCCGCCACGAACCGATCGGCCGTCAGCTCCGCCCGCCCCACATAACCGCGCGCCAACTGTGCACCCGCCAAATACAACTCACCCGCTACACCCACCGGCACCAGGCCCAGCCCGGCATCCAATACATAGGTGCGCGTGTTGAACACCGGTCGACCGATCGGCACCGACACCACATCGGCCGCGGTCACCTCGTGGTAGGTGACATCTACAGCCGCCTCTGTCGGGCCGTAAAGGTTGTGCAATCGGGCACCGACCAGTTCCCGCAGTCGTTGGGCGGTTCCACCGGGCAGCGCCTCGCCCGACGCGAAAACATCACGCAGGCACTGACATTCGGCTGCCATCGGCTCGGCCACGAATGCCGCGAGCATCGACGGCACGAAATGCACCGTGGTGACACGCTCTTCGATGATGACCTGCGCCAGATACCGCGGATCGCGATGCCCGGCAGGCTTCGCGATCACCAGACGTGCGCCGACCGGCAACGGCCAGAACAACTCCCACACCGACACATCGAAGGTCGCCGGGGTCTTCTGCAACACCACGTCGTCGTGGCCCAGTCCATACTCCGACTGCATCCAGACGAGTCGGTTGACGATCGCGCCGTGCGAGACCGCAACACCTTTGGGCCGCCCGGTGGAGCCGGACGTGAAGATGACGTACGCGGTATTTCCGGTGCACAGTCGCCGGGGTCGATCGGCGTCGGTGAGTGGCGCAGCATCGAACGCTGACAGTTCGAGTTCGTCGATCCGCACCTGTCGCGCACGTCCGGTAGGCAAGTCGATGCCCGAGGTCAGCACGACAACCGGTCGTGCGGTGCCGAGAATGTAGTCGATGCGCCCAACCGGCTGGTCAGGATCCAACGGCACCCACCCGCCACCGGCCACCACCACCGCGTAGATGCCGACCACCAGATCGACAGAGCGAGACATCCCCACGCCTACCAACGAGTCCGGCCCCACGCCCAGCGAAATCAAGTACCGCGCAAGCCGATTCACCCGACCGGCGAACTCGCCGTAGGACAGGGTGGTCCCCTCGAACGTCACCGCCGGCGCCTGCGGCGTCCGTGCCACCTGCGCACCGAACAGCGACGCCAACGTCGCACCGCCGTCTAGGTCGCGAACGGACTCGTCCCACGCCGCGACAAGCAACGCTCGCTCACTCGGATCGAGCAGGTCGACGTCGCCGACCAGCACCGCCGGATCACTCACGACGGTTTCGAGTACGCGCAGGAACCGATCGATCAGCGTCCTGACAGTGTGCTGATCGAACAGATCTGTCGAGTACTCGACACGACCCACATAGCCGTCATCGTCTGCACCCAGTTCTTCGAGCGCAAAGAACATGTCGAACCTTGAAGTGCCGGTATCGACCTGCGTCGTGGCGGCATCCAGAAAGTCGAACTCGTGAAACATGTTGTTCTGCAACGCGAACATAACCTGGAACAGCGGATGATGCGCCGTCGACCGCACCGGATTCAGCAACTCGATCAACCGCTCGAACGGCAGATCCTGGTTCTCGTAGGCACGCAATGCCTTTCCGCGCACCTGGTCGAGGACATCGGCAAACCGGAGGCTCCGGGAGACTTCCACCCGCAGCACCCAGGTGTTCGCGAAGAACCCCACCAGATCGGCCGATGCCGCATCGGTCCGACCGGCGATCGGGCTGCCGATCGAGATGTCTGCTCCCGCACCGACCTTGTGCAGCAGGACCGCGAACGCAGACTGCAGAACCATCGATGCCGTCGCGCCCAGACTCCGCGCCAGTCGCTCCACCGCCATCCGGAGCCCGCCCTCGACGGCGAATTCGACTACCGCGCCCCGCGAACTCACCACCTTCGATGGCGGCCGATCGAACGGCAGCATCAACCGCTCGGGCACCCCGGCCAACTCCATCCGCCAGTACTCGAACTGCCGCGCCGACAGACTCCCTGAATCCGCTGGATCACCTAACAACTCCCGCTGCCACAGCGCGTAGTCCGCGTACTGCACCGGCAATGCCCGCCAATCCGGCTCCCGCCCTGCACATCTGGCTGCATAAGCGACCGACAGATCCCGCGCGAACACCGGCAGCGATCCACCATCGGTCGCGATGTGATGCATCACCACGACCAACACGCATTCATCGGCATCGCTGAACACGCTGACCCGCAATGGAATATCGACCGACAGATCGAACCGATATCGCGCCGCGGACCGCACCGCAGTATCGACATCCGCGACCTCGGACACCGCGACCGGCACCTCAATGTCCGAACTATCGAGTACCCGTTGCACCGCCGCACCCTCGACCTCGTCGAACACACTCCGCAGACTCTCGTGCCTACTCACCACATCCCGGAACGCCGCCCTGAGCGCATCGAGGTCGACACGCTCCGACAACCGCACGGCCAACGGCACGTTGTAGGTCGCCGACGCCCCATGGAGCCGATACAGGAACCACATCCGCTCCTGAGCGAACGACAGCGGAACGCGCTCCGGGCGGGCACGCGCGGTCAATGCCGCACGCGCGGGGACCCCCGCATCGAGGCGAGTCGCCAGCAAAGCCGGTGTCGGCGCATCGAATACCGTCAGGATCGGCACCTCGACCCCCATGACCGCACGGATGCGGCCGACCAGGCGCGTGGCCAGCAGCGAGTGCCCGCCCAACTCGAAGAAGTCATCGTCGGCTCCGGCCCGGTCCACGCTGAGCACTTCGGCGAACAGTTCGGCGAGAGTCCGCTCCGCCGGCGTCACTGGAGCCCGATATGCACTGCCGGAGAGGAACTCCGGGACGGGCAAGGCACGGATATCCAACTTGCCGTTGGGAGTCGACGGGAACTCATCGATCACCACTACCGTCGGCACCATGTACTCAGGCAATCGCTCCAGCAGATAGCGGCGCAGTGCCGAGGCCAACACCCGAGCACCAGGATTGCTGGCATAGCTAGACGGAGCGTGCAACGGTCCGGTCGGCAGATAGACGTCGGTCAGCGGTCGTCCGGCCACCCCACGCACGAAAACCGCGTCCATACAGCCCTTCCGGGCCGCCCAGGTAACTGCTGTCGTGTAGCCGTACTCATGGCCGAGGAGGTGCAACTCTTCGGGCAGCATCCCGGGGGAATCCGCGAGCTCACCGGTTGCGCGGGCCACTGATCGCATATCGCGGCCAATTCCCTCGTGCGGGATTTCCGTGATGCGCAGCGGTCGTGTGTAGTCCGAGAAGAGGGCCGATCGCAAGGCGGTGCGGTCAGTGAACCGGACCTCCGGCGCGTCGCCCAAAGACAAAGCGTCCGTTGGCTTCTTGCGCAACACGACGTCGTACCGATAGCACGTCAACTCGTTGACCACGTTCCCGCGCTTCAATTGGATATCGACAGCACCGATCTCGTCGACCACCCGCGCCAGCGCGGCGAAGTACTCAGGTGCCAGCAGCAACTCCTCTTCGCCCTGCATGGCTGTCCGAGCCCGCGACCGGATGAACTCCGGATCGGCGCCGCGATGCCGGGCCGCCTGCACCGCGGTCGAAAATTCTTCGAGCAACGTCCGATTACGAATGTCACCGAGGAATATCGCCCCACCCGGCGCGAGCAACTCCAGCAGTTGCCCGATCACCCGCCGCAGATAGCTTTCGCTCGGAAAGTACTGGACCACCGAGTTCAGAATGACCGTGTCGAACCGACCACGCGGTAGTCCCTGCATGTCATGCGCCGCACGCATCTCCAGGATGACGCGTCCGCCATCGCCCCACCGCTGCCGCACGTTCCGGATCGCCGCCTCGGAAACATCTGTACCCCAGTACTGTTCGCATCCGCGAGCCAGCTCGGACAGCAGCAGGCCGGAACCGACCCCGATCTCCAAGACACATCGAGGACTCAGCGCACGAATACGATCAACGGTCGCGTCCCGCCACTGCCGCATGTCCTCGATCGGTATCGGCGCACCGGTGTAGCTGTCATTCCAGCCCGCGAAGTCCGCTCCTGATTCGGCCGCGAGGCCCGAATAGACCTCGTCGTAGAGCCGATGCCAATGATCGACCATTTCGGCCTCGCCGCTGTCACCGGAATCGAAAGCCGGATCAACAGTTACGTACCCGAGCAACTGTTCGACACCCTGCCGAGCGGTCACGACGGCGCGAGTCACCGCCGGGTGCGAGGACAGTACGGCTTCTACTTCGCCGGGCTCGACTCGAATGCCACGAATCTTCACCTGAAAGTCCGTGCGCCCCAAGTACTCCAACTCGCCCCCAGCGGCCCACCGCACCCGGTCTCCAGTGCGATACATCCGCTCACCCACCACGAACGGATCAGCCACGAACCGTTCCGCGGTCAGATCCGCACGCCCCACGTAACCCCGCGCCAACTGAACACCGGCCAGATACAACTCACCCTCCCCGACCGACCGCAACCGGCTATCCAACACATAAACCCGAGTGCCGGGCACCGGCCGGCCGATCGGCACCGACACCGAATCCGCCGCACGCACTGGGTGATAGGTGACGTCCACCGCAGCCTCGGTCGGACCATACAAGTTGTGCAACCGTGCGCCAGTCGCTGAAATCAACGCTTGCGCAACCGTCCCCGGTAACACCTCACCCGAGGCGAAAACATCACGGAGAACACGACATTCACCAATCGTCGGCTCTGCCACGAACATTGCCAACATCGACGGCACGAAGTGAGCGACCGTAATCCCCTCCCCCACAATCAGATCGGTCAAATACCTCGCATCGCGATGACCTCCGGGCTCGGCCAACACAAGCCGCGCACCGGCCTGCAACGGCCAGAACAACTCCCACACCGAGACATCGAACGTCACCGGAGTCTTCTGCAACACCGCATCCCCGGCCCTCAACCGGTATTCCGCCTGCATCCACAACAACCGATTCACAATCGCCGCATGCGACACCGCCACCCCTTTCGGTCGACCGGTCGACCCGGAGGTGAACATCACGTAGGCGATATTCGACGCCCGCAACACCCCCAACCGTTCCCCTGCGGCGACCGGGTCCCCCGAAAAACCCGACACATCAACACAATCGACCTCGACACCCGCATCGAACCCGTCGCGCGACGTCGTCAATACACACACGACATCCGTAATCCCGAGCAGGTATCGACTACGCGCAACCGGCTGCTCAGGATCCAACGGCACGAACCCACCCCCGGCCGCCACCACCGCATACATACCGACCACCAGATCGATAGAACGCCCCATCGCCACCCCCACCAGCGAATCCGGTCCCACCCCCAGCGAAATCAGATACCGGGCCAGCCGATTCACCCGCCCGGCAAACTCCCCGTACGACAACGACGCCCCCGCGAACGTCACCGCCACCGCGTCCGGAGCCCGCTCCGCCGTCGCCTCGAACAACGAGACCAACGTCGCCCCACCGTCAACGCCCGACGATCCCCCGATAACAGCCCGCTCAGCAGGATCCGACATGCCGATTCCTTCCTCCGCCGTCCGCTCGGGAAGATCAGCGGGATCCTGATTGCATACTTCGCTCTGCAACCATTCATCCCTACCGCCGGCCGTGGGTGAAGCCCCGAATTCCTGCGAATATCGATCGGCGCGCGAATCAGCCGAAGAAGCGCCGCAACTCCACCGCGACCAGCTCGGGCTGCTCGTCGGTAAACGCGGCGGTATGCCCGACACCGGGCAGCATGACATAACCGGCATCCGGCAGAACGGTATGCAGCTGGTCCAGCGCGGGCTTCAAATAGCCGACGCTTTTACTGCCGCCGAGTAGCAGCGTGTCGCAACGCAGTTCGCTCACGTCTGCCCATCGGACCCCGGCATTGCGCACGATCTGCACGTCGTAGCGTCCGGTCGGCACGAGATCTCGCACCGGCATCCCGGCGCCGATGTCGAGCCGCATCATCAACGTCGTCAGCGGCCGCAACACGAACCGGGGCAACGACGCGAAGCTCCGCACGTCCGCGGTGCCCTGCAGAATGGTGGCGAACGCCGCGGCGATCCGCCCCTCGTCGAGCTCCCGCTCGAACCGCGGCGCCCAGGTCAGCGGCGAGACCCCGCCGACCGACAGCGGCGGCTCATACAACGCGAGCTTGCTGATCTGCGGCAACGCCAGCGCCGACCGCAACGCGATCACCGCCCCCGAACTGAGCCCGAACACGTACCGCGCACCGGTCTCCCGCAGCACCGCGGCCAGATCCTCGATCTCCGCCTCGATCCCGTAATCCGGCCCTACGGTGCCGCTCATGCCCCGCCCGCGCCGATCCGGCGCATACACGGTGAAGTCCTGGGCCAGCGCACGCGCGAGCCCGTCGAACATTCGCCCCGTCATCATCGCGCCATGGACCAGGATCACGCCCGGCCCCCGCCCGATCCGCCGATACCCGATCGGTGTGCCGTCACTCGACCACACCGACCCGGTCTCGAATTCTATCGATTCCACCGTATTGCTCCGCATACGACCACTGTGGTCGTCACCGATTGCACAGCCCTTGCACCGCGATGTCGCGATCGAGCGGGGCGGTCCGGCGTCGGTAACCTGAGGGTTGGAAACCGAACCGGCCGGACAGTGGGGGAACGATGAACGACGAATCCGCGCGGCGGCCGAAGGGGCTGGGTAAACGCGCGTGGGTGACGACCAAGCTGGTGCGCCGCGTACTGCGCGCACTCGCCTGGTCGAATTTCGTGCACGTCACCGTGATCGGGCGCGAGGCGGTGCCGAAGACCGGTCCGGTCATCGTGGCCAGCAATCACATCTCGATGCTGGACGCGGTCTTCCTGTGGGGCGCGCTGCGGCGACGCGCCATCGCCATCGCGATGGCCGAACTGTGGTCCTGGCCGGTGGTCGGCTGGCTGGTCCGCCGACTCGGCCAGATCCCGGTGCTCCGCCGCAACGGCGAGTCCGGCCAATCCGCGCTGACCCAGGCCGAACAGATCCTCCGGCACAACGGCGTCCTGCTCATCTACCCCGAAGGTCGCCTCGTCGCCCCCGGCGAACACGAACCC
Organism: Nocardia colli; assembly: GCF_008704205.1. Lineage (GTDB taxonomy): Bacteria > Actinomycetota > Actinomycetes > Mycobacteriales > Mycobacteriaceae > Nocardia > Nocardia colli. Next base: position 79,965 of record NZ_VXLC01000008.1, read on the forward strand.
TACAAACCCGGCGTCGCGAAACTTGCTCTGGCAACGGGAGTTCCGATTATCCCCGTCGGCACCACCGGCACCGACCGTGTCCTCCCGATGCGCCGCACCCGCGGCACCGCCCCCGCCTTCGACCGCCACCAGCAAGTCACCATCCACTTCGGCACCCCCATCGACCCCGCCGACTTCGACGACCCCGAAAAACTCCTCGACCACCTCCGCCGGCAGATCGAAAACCTGCGCGTCCCGGACTGATTCGCCGAAACCCGAGTTCGCTACACCAAGTGCAGGGTTCGAGTCGTCGCGACCAAGCTCGCCCGGGAATCGCAGCCGATCAGATCGCGCAACCAGGCGACGTCGCGACGGATGGTCTTGATGCTGACGTTCAACCGCTCGGCGAGCTCTTCGTCGGTGACGCCATCGGCGACCCCGCGCAGCACGTCGAATCGCCGCGAACGATTCGGCGGCCGAGCACCGTTCGGCGCGGCGATCACGCAGTCGGTCCGGATCGTGACGCCCTCCAGATCGTGATGCAGCACGCCGATCCGACCGTTATCGATGACGACGCCGCGACTCTCTCCCTCCGGCTGCACGACCATCCGCACCTTCTGGTCCCGCAGCCAGCGCTGTATATCTCGGGTCTCGGGCGACGAGGCGTAAGCCTGATTCCAGACGCTCGTCACCGGTAGACCCTTGAGGTGGGCGTATTCGACGATCGTCCGAACCGCTCGCGAAGAGCCGAGCAAGGGGCGCGCGTGCACGAGGGTGACATTCTGTTCGGCCATCGTGACGGCGGTCTCGGTCAGCGTGGTGAAGGAATCGACGCTGACCGCCATATGCCTGGTGACCGACTGCAATGCCGTGTTGTCGACCATATGGCGCAGGGTCTCGGGCGCGATGAGCTGCGAAAGGCTGGGCACCGGTGCGTGATCGGCCATGGCGACCAGCATGAGCCTGCCCAGCGACAGCAGCGGGCTCGTCGCCCGCACCGCACCGACCGCGTCGCGAGAATCGTCGATCATCTGATGAAATCGCAAGGCTTGCAAGGCTTTATCGATGTCGGCAGGTGAGTGACCGAGCGCCGCCACGAGCGCGCCGACCGGCACCTGCCGTTCGTTGCGCACGTACCGGTACACACTCCCGACCACCGAGGTGCCCCACCCCGCTCCGGCGTCCACACGGCCAGCCTAACCAGTCCTGTCCATGATGACCACAGGTGGACGCCCGGGCGGCAAATAGTCCCAGACCGAAGACGACTCGACCGGTCGATCGTCGCGCATGGTGTCTTGAAGTGGCCGAACCTTGCTGGCCGAGTTGCATGGCCGAGATTTCGACGCCAGGCTGGTTGGTATATCGAGAAAGGTGGGGTTCTCGCACAGCGATATCCTTCCGTTTGGAACTTTCTGCACGAGTCTTGTGAATCGAGGGGCAATGACGACAACGACTACGCGGAATGTAGAACTGCTATATGCCGAACTGGCGCTCGCCGCAGCACGAAAGGGCGCAGAGGCCATCGGGGCACAGGCGCGAATACTGGATACATCCATCAAGGGATCGCGATACGACCTGGTGACCTCGGCGGACAAATCCGCCGAGCGGGCGATCGTCGACCATATCGTCGGCCACCATCCGCAGGACGCGATCATGGCCGAGGAAACCGGAGCTCGAAGCGGCTCCTCGGGCCTACGCTGGGCAATCGACCCCATCGACGGAACAACGAACTTCGTACACGGCCGACGCGATTTCGCGGTATCCGTAGGAGTCGAGTCGGATCGTGATGGCATATTCGCCGGCGCGATTGTCCGACCGGCGTACAACGATTGGGCAGCCGCGGAAAAGGGAAGGATCTATTCGAGCTCGGTACAACTGCAAGTTTCGTCGGTGCCCATCAATCGGGCCCTGGTGGCCGTCGGATTGTGCCACGATGCCGATGCCCGCGCGTACACGATTCGCACGATCATTCCCGCACTGGTGTCACATATTCAGGATTGGCGATGGGTCGGCTCGGCCGCGTGCGATCTGTTCTGCGTGGCCGAGGGCTCGCTGGACGGATACGTCGGCATCGACCTCGAGATCTGGGATACCGCCGCAGGCCAGGCGCTTGTCGAGGCCGCGGGCGGATTCACCACCACCGTGACGGCCGCCGGTATACCGATCCTCCTGGCGGGGTCCGCGGATGTCGTCGAAGGACTGCATCGGGCGATTACTTCGATCGAACATCCCGCCCAGCACGAATTGCGTCGATAGCACTCGGAAGGAGCATCCACTCATGCAGTTGTTGAGCCAGATCGATCGTCCCGACGACCTGCGGAACCTGTCGACCGGAGAACTGGAGCGCTTGGCCTCGGAGATTCGGGCCTTCCTGATCGACCACATCACCAGCACCGGCGGGCATCTCGGCCCGAACCTCGGCGTCGTCGAATTAACCCTTGCGCTGCACCGGATTTTCGACTCTCCGCAGGACAAGATCGTGTGGGATACCGGCCACCAGTGTTATGTGCACAAGATGATCACCGGCCGTCGGAGAGATTTTCCGACGCTACGCGCACAAGGTGGGCTATCCGGCTATCCGTCGCAACAGGAGTCACCCCACGACATTGTCGAAAACTCGCACGCATCAACATCCCTGGCGTATGCCGACGGCCTGTCCAAGGCGTATTCCCTATGCGGCGAAGGCGACCGGAGTGTGGTCGCGGTCATCGGCGACGGCGCACTGACCGGCGGCATGGCCTGGGAGGCGCTGAACAATATCGCCGCGTCGGATGACGCACGACGATTGATCATCGTGGTGAACGACAACGGACGGTCCTACTCACCGACGATCGGCGGACTGGCCAAACATCTGGCGGCACTCCGCACCCGGCCTACGTATGAACGCCTGCTATCGGCCGGTCGGGAACTCTTACATCAGACGCCGATCGTCGGCGGACCGATTTACGGCGCCATGCACGGCATGAAAAAGGGCCTCAAGGACGCGCTAGCGCCGCAAGCTCTATTCGAGGATTTGGGCATCAAGTATGTCGGACCGATCGACGGGCACGATGTAGCTGAGCTCGAAGAATCACTGCGGCTGGCCAAGTCCTTCGGCCGGCCGATCATCGTGCATTGCGTTACGCAGAAGGGACGTGGCTACGGTCCGGCCGAGCAGGATGACGAGGACTGCTTTCACGCGATCGGCAAGCTGGACGCCGTGAGCGGCAAGCCGAACTCATCGGCCACATCGCCGGCCTCGTGGACCTCGGCCTTCGGTGCCGAACTCGCCCGACTGGGAGCGGAGCGACCCGACATCGTCGCCATCACCGCGGCGATGCTGCATCCGGTCGGATTGACCGAGTTCGAGCAGAGCTTTCCCGAACGAACAATCGACGTCGGTATCGCCGAACAACACGCCGTGACGTCGGCGGCCGGTTTGGCGATGGGCGGCATGCACCCGGTGGTGGCGCTGTATGCGACCTTCCTCAACCGCGGCTTCGATCAGTTGCTCATGGACGTGGCTTTGCACAGGTGCGGCGTGACTTTCGTGCTCGACCGCGCGGGCATCACCGGCAGCGACGGGCCGAGTCACAACGGCATTTGGGACATGTCCCTGTTGCAGATCGTGCCCGATCTCCGGTTGGCCGCCCCGCGAGATGCCGCCACGCTGCGGGAAGCGCTGCGTGACGCCGTCGAGATCGAAGACCGACCGACCGTCGTGCGCTTTCCGAAAGGATCCATCGAGCGAGAGGTGCCGGCCCTGGACCGGCTCGACGGCATCGATATCCTCCATCGACATGCGCGCAGTGACGTCCTGATCGTCGGCGTGGGTGCGCTGGCGGGCATGTGCGTGCGTGCCGCGGAATTGCTTGCCGCCCAGGGCATCGGGGCAACGGTCATCGACCCGCGCTGGGTGAAGCCGATCCCGGAGGCTCTGCTCACCCTGGCGCTCCCCCATCGGATGATCGTCACGGTCGAGGACAACGGCCGCGTCGGCGGCGTCGGTTCCGTTGTTGCCCAAGCGCTTCGCGACGCACATCAGCACAAAACCGTGCACGTCCTCGGCATCCCGCAGCGGTTCATCGCCCAGGGATCCCGTGCCGAGATTCTCGCCGAGATCGGCCTCACCGAGACCGGGCTCTATCACTACATATCCCAGCTCCTCGAATATCCCAGGGATGTCAGCCTGTCCGCTCCCGGTGCCGCAGTCTGGCCCTGAGCATTTCGCTATTCGTTGGCGCTCCCGATGGGGGTGGGCAGGAAGCCTGACTGCATGAAGGCGCGGATGTAGGTGTCGAGGACGCTTTCGTCGATAGGTAGGCAGGTGATTGCGCTGCCGGTGAGGGCTTGGGTTGTGTTGGTGCAGTGGATGTTCGGGTTTTCGGTGCCAGCGGTGTAGTTGCTGCCGAGGAGGGCGGCGCGGACCAGGGAGTCGTCGCCGGCGAGGTAGCGGGCGCTGGCCTCGTCGGCGAGGCGGAGTTGGATGGTTTCGAGGGGTTCGGTTTCGATGGGGAGGCCGTGTTTGCGCAGGCAGGTGAAGATGTCGCGGATCGGTAGGGGTGTTCGGTTGACCAGGTGGTATGTGGTGGCGGTCGTGGGGCCGATGGAGATTTCTACGATGGCGCGGGCCACGTAGGTCACCGGTGCGAGGGAGATTGTCGCGTCGCCGACTTCGGGGGCCATGCCGAGGATCACGGCCGCTCGGATCATGTTCCAGAAGGAGTCGTCGGCGCTGTTGACGCCGGTTTGCAGGTCTCCGGAGACAAGTCCTGGGCGGTAGATGTGAGTGGGTACGCCGCGTTCGGCGGCTTGTAGGACCAGTTGCTCCGCAACCCATTTGCTGGTGATGTAGCCCTGTGCGGGTAGTTCTACGGCGGTGATTCGGGTGGTCTCGTCGACCGAGGTTCCAGTGCGGGCGGCGGAGATCACGGTGTTGATGGTGGAGACGAAGTGGACGGGTTTGATTCGTCGAGTTGTCGCCAGTCGCAACACCTCTCGGGTCCCCTCGACGTTGGCGGCGCGCAGTCGAGAGTACGGTTCGAGGTGATTGACCTGCGCGCCGTTGTGGTAGATGACGTCGATTCGTTCGGCCAGCCAGGCGTGGGAGGCGTCGGAGAGTCCTAGTGCAGGTTCGGCCAAATCCCCCGGCACGGGGATGATTCGGGCCTCGGGTATGTCGCTCCACAGTTGGTATCGCCGCAAGGTTCGGTAGATACGTTCGCGTGCCGCCTGGGTGCTTTCGGCGCGGACGAGACACCAGACGACCGCATCGGTTCGGTCGAGGAGTTCCCGCAGCAGGTAGGCGCCGACGAAGCCGGTCGCACCGGTCAACAGCACGTCACGCGTGGGGCGCTGGTAGGTCGGTGCGAGGTCGGCGGTCGAAATCTCCGGTCCGAGTACGGCATCGGCGGTGATCATCGCGAGGTTGTGCGTGGGTGCTTCCTCGCCTGCGATGCGCGCGGCGAGACTGCGCACGGTGGAGGCGCTGAACAGCGTGGCGATCGGCAGTTCGACGCCGAGGCGAGCGGCCAACGCGCGTTGCAGCGTGAGGGTGAGTAGCGAGGTGCCGCCGCGGGCGAAGAAGTCGTCGTCGGCACCGACGCGCCCGATACCGAGTACCTGCGCGAACACCGACGCGACGATCTCTTCGGTCGGCGTGGTCGGCGCACGGAACGCCACCGGCTCGAAGGTCGGCTCCGGCAATGCCTTTCGATCCAGCTTGCCGACCGGAGTCAGCGGAATCTCGTCGAGTACCACGATCGCGGTGGGCACCATGTGCCGCGGCAGGCTGCGTTCGGCGTGCTCGGTGAGCCGGTCGGTGTCAAGAGTTCGGCCGGGCGCCGGACGTACGTACGACACCAGAACCGTTTCCCCCGTGTGGGTTTCGTGGCCGAGCGTGACCGCGAAGCCGACGTCCGGGTAACCGCCGAGTACCGCGTCGATTTCGCCGAGTTCGATACGGAAGCCGCGAATCTTCACCTGGAAGTCCGAACGGCCGACGTACTTCAACTCCGGCGTGGCCGTGCCTGGCGGCGTACACCAGCGCACCAGGTCACCGGTCCGGAACATCCGGGCACCCGGCTCACCCCACGGATTCGCGATGAACCTGCCGGCAGTGAGACCGGCCCGAGCCTGGTAACCCCGAGCCAATGTCCCACCGGCCAAATACAATTCGCCGGTGGTGCCGGGAGGCACCGGGCGCAACCGCTGATCCAGCACCAGTGCGGAGACGCCACGCACCGGCCCGCCGATGGTGACCGCACGGCCCGCAGTCTGTGTGCCGAGAGTCGCGGCGATGGTGACTTCGGTCGGACCGTAGGCGTTGATGTATCGGCGGCCCGGCTGCCATTTCGCCACCAGCTCAGGCGCCGTGACATCGCCGCCGACCAGCAACGTCCCGGTCGGCACGCCGGTCGGATCGACGGTGCTCAACACCGCCGGAGTGGCGCTGCAATGCGTCACTTGCTCGTCGCGCAGTACCGAGGCGAACTCGGGCCCGCCGATCACGTCGGGCGGCAGGATGATCAGCGTCGCGCCGGCCGACAACGTACAGAGCCACTCCAACGCCGCCGGGTCGAAGCTCGGCGAGATCGAGTGCAGCAGTCGATGATGCGGCTCCAGCCCCAAGGCGTCCACGGTGTGCTCGATCAAGCCGGCCAGCCCCGCGTGGGTGACCGTGACGCCCTTCGGCACGCCCGTCGAACCCGACGTGTAGATCAGGTACGCCGGATTATGCAGGCGCAGTGGGGCAATCCGGTCCACGTCGGTGATCGGTGTCGCCGATCGGCGCGCGCAGGCCGCTTCGATGCCCGGGTGATCGAGGATCAGCCAGGTCACGTCATCGGGTAGATGATCGACATATTCGGTGGTGGTCAGGCCGATCACCGCCGACGAATCGGTCACCATGTGCCGCAGGCGGTCCACCGGATACGTCGGATCGACCGGCACATACGCACCGCCCGCCTTGGTTACCGCCAGTACCGCCGAGAGCATGTCGTAGGAGCGCGGGAAGGCCAGCGCGACAATACGTTCCGGGCCGACGCCGAGATCGATGAGAAAACGTGCCAGCTGCGACGAACACTCGTCGAGTTCGCCGTAGGTGATCGATCGACCCTGGTCGCGTACCGCTATCCGGTCCCTCCCCCACCGCAATCCTCGAAGCAGCAGCTCAGGCATCGACGCACCCGCCATCGACTCAGCGGGGTGGACCCGCGTGAGCGCGGCGTACTCGTCGTCGGCCAGCAGCGCGAGATCGCCCACCGGCAGCTGCGGCCGCGCAACGATGTCCGCCAGCAACCGCGCGAACCGGCCCGCCATCACCCGGATCGTCGCTTCGTCGAACAGGTCTCGCGCAAAGGAGAATTGCGCGGTGATGCCCGCGGCAGTCTCCTGAACTGCCAGCGAGAGGTCGAACTTCTCGATATCGGTGTCGAAATCGACTGCTGTGACCTGTAACCCGGGCAACTCGAAGGTAGCGCCCGGCAGATTCTGAAAGACGAACCCGACCTGGAACAACGGATTCCGAGCCGTCGACCGGTCCGGGTTCAGCGACTCCACCAGCCGCTCGAACGGGATATCGGCATGCTCGAACGCTTGCAGATCGACCTCGCGAGTCCGCTCGAGCAGCTCACCGAAGTTCTCCTGCCCCGCGACGCGGGTGCGCAACACCAGGGTGTTGACGAACATGCCGATCACCGCGTCGAGTTCGCTCTCGCCGCGTCCCGCCACCACCGTGCCGACGGCGATGTCGTCCGTGCCCGACCACCTGGCCAGGAGGATCGCGAAGGCGGTGTGCAGCGCCATGAACAGCGTCGCGTTGTGCGAACGGGCGATGTCCGACAGTCCACGCCGTACCTCGTCTTCGATCGAGAACCGCACGTGCCCACCGGCAAACGACCGCATCGGCGGCCGAGACCGGTCGAACGGCAGCTCCAGTTCATCGGGCAGGCCGGCGAGCGCTGTGCGCCAGTATTCGAGCTGTCGAGAGATCAGGCTGTCCGGATCCGTCTCGACGCCAAGCACTTCCCGTTGCCAGATACTGAAATCGGCGTACTGCACCGGCAGTGGTCCCCAACCAGGTTCTGCGCCAGCGGATCTCGCCGCGTACGCCGCCATCACGTCACGGGTCAGCGGTGTCATCGACCAACCATCGGCGCAGATGTGATGGGCGACGAACACCAGCACATGCTCGAGCTGCTCCCCCGTGCCAACCCTGAACAGCCTCGCGCGCAACGGGATCTCGACGGCAACATCGAATCCGGCGGAAGCGGCTTCGATGATCCGTGGCAGCAGATCGGCCTCCTCGACCGGTTCCGGCGTGAGGTCGGCCGGCCCGGCGGACAGAATCGATTGGTGGGCAACGTCGTTGTGCCGCGGATACACCGTCCGCAAGATCTCGTGCCGCGCTATCACGTCCGCGACCGCTCGGCGCAACGCCGCGACATCCAGATCGCCGGTCAGCCGCACCGCGACGGGAATGTTGTAAACCGCAGAATCCCGGTCGAATTGGTTGAGGAACCACATCCGCTGCTGCGCCATCGACAGCGGGATCCGCTCCGGCCGCGGCCCGGCGACCAAAGCCCGGCGTCGACCCGCACCGAGATGCCGCCCGACCTCGTCGGCCAACGCGGACACGGTCGGCGCGATGAACAGCAGCCGGGCCGGCACCCGGGCGTCCAATGCCGCACCGAGCCGCGCCGCGACCTGCGTGGCCAGCAGCGAATTGCCGCCCAGCGCAAAGAAGTTGTCGTCCAGGCCCGTTCGGTCCACACCGAGCACAGTCGCGAACACCTCGGCGACTGCCAGCTCGATGGCAGTCTCCGGTGTACGGAATACCGCGGTGTCGACTACCGGTGCAGGTAGCGCGTTGCGATCCAACTTGCCGTGCGCAGTAAGCGGTATCGCATCGATGACCACGAAGGCCGCCGGAACCATGTAATCGGGCAGCGCCCTGGTCATCTCGGCACGCAACGCAGCCACCTCCGGCTGCCCGACCAGATACGCGACGATCCGCTGGTCGCCGGGAACATCCGCGCGAACCACCACGGCGACTTGGCGAACCGAGTCCAGCGCGAGCAACGCGGCCTCGATCTCGCCGAGTTCGATGCGGAAACCACGCACCTTCACTTGATCATCGGCACGCCCCAGGTAGACGAGATCACCGGCGGCATTCCACGAAGCCAGATCGCCGGAGCGGTACAGGCGGGAACCATCGCCCTCGAAAGGGTTGGCCACGAACCGCGCGGCCGTCAGTCCCGCCTGCCCGAGGTAGCCGCGGGCCAATTGTGCACCCGCGAGGTAGATCTCACCGGTAACCCCGGTCGGGACGGGCTTCAACCGATCGTCCAATACCCAGATCCGCAAACCGGGGATGGCGGTGCCGACCACGCTGCGGTCGGTCGCCGAAACCCGATGGCTCGTCGCATGAACGGTCGTTTCGGTGATGCCGTACATGTTCACCAGCTGCGTCGCAGCGTGCCGCGCGCGCCAATCAGCGAGCCGGTGGAACTCGAGCGCCTCGCCACCGAACACGATGTACCGCAACGACAATGGTTCGGCACTCGCCGACGCCGCGCGGTCCGCTTCGGCCAGCTGATAGAACGCCGAGGGAGTCTGGTTGAGCACGGTAATCCGCTCGCTACGCAGCAGCTCCAGGAATTGATCGGCGGCACGGGAGGCCTCGTAGTCGACGACAACCAATGTCCCGCCGTGCAGCAGCGGCCCCCACAGCTCCCACACCGAGAAGTCGAACGCGTACGAGTGGAACATCGTCCACACGTCCCGGTGGTCGAAGCCGAACTGCGCCTGGGTATTCGCGAACAGCGTCACGACATTGCGGTGCGGAATCAGCACTCCTTTGGGCCGCCCGGTCGAGCCGGACGTGTAGATCACGTACGCGAGATTCTCCGGTCGCAGCACCGCGTTTCGGTCCGCGTCGGTGACTGGGGACGCGTCGAGATCGGATAAATCGCCGTTCACCTCGATCGAAGGCGCCGCGGTCGGCAGGGCGATCCCCGGCTCCGTCACCACACACGCGGGCGCGGCATCGGCGAGCAAGTACGCGATCCGGTCCGCCGGATACGCCGGATCGACCGGCAGGTAGCCGCCGCCCGCCTTCACCGTCGCGAGCAACGCGACCACCAGGTTCAGCGACCGCGGCAACGCCACCGCCACCATCTTCTCCGGACCGAGGCCGAGCGCGATCAGCTTGCGCGCCAACCTGTTTGCCCGGATATCCAATTCGCGGTAGGTCAGTGCCTCGGTGCCGAACTTGACCGCGGTCGCGTTCGGGTACTCGGCCACGACGTCATCGAACAATTCCGACAGCGTCATCCCGGGCTTGGGCGACCGCGGGAACAGCGTGGCGAAGAACGCGCTGAGCGGTTCCGGCAGATGGCGTCGCTGCGCGTGCTCGGCGATCGCGGCCACCGCTGCCTGAGTCACCGGTACGGCATCGAATACACCCGTCGAGCCGGCCGTGACATACGCGATGTCGTCCTCCTGGATGGGCCGCAACCGATCCTCGTACGTCACCGGATCACCCGACAGCCGGACGAGTTCGCGCCGCACATCGAGGTCATCGACCGTCAGCCACTCGATCGAGGCGCCCGGATGCCACGGCATCCCCGCCGTCAGGCCGAGCACCGGCCGCACATCCGACAGCAGGTACTCGGCACGCTCTGCCGACGCCTTCGCATCCACCACGACGAAGCCGGCCCCGGTCTTGGCCACCGCCCACATCGCCGATACCGCTCCGATCGGCGACGCGACGGCCACCGCGACCAGATCCCCCGGTCCGATCCCGCGCCCGATCAACAGCCGCGCCAATCGCGACGACACCTCGTCGAGCTCGCGGTAGCGCAGCGCCGCGCCCGGCATCGGCACGGCCACGCCGTCCGGGTCGGCCTCTGCGGCCGTCGCCAACAGCCGCGGCAGGATCGCTGCCTTGGGCCGTCGCGTATGCACTGGGCGCGTGCGCACTGGTTCGCGCATCGGCCCGGACGGGTTACCGCTCACATCCATCTCTCCCCACACAGGTGCCTTCGGCAGATTGCTGATCACTCGTCGCCATTTGTTGGTCACTTGACCAGTTCGCGACATATAGTCTTTTCAGTCGATGGCGCGACTATCGCCCCCGACCGTCGGATTCCTATCATGAACCCGACCGCATCAGCTCATATCAAGGCTTCCAATTGAAATTAGCCAATCAATAGCTCTTTCGTCGAAAGCGTACCTGAAATGGTGTGCATTCCGCAGCCGAAGGGCACCTGAGCGCCACTCGGCTTCGGCGCGTCACCAGCCTTGGTTGACAACGGGTCCGACGCCACCAGCTAACCAGGAGCTGGACAGAACTGTCGCACACGTGGGTTACATCGAATGACTCCCGGACCGGTGTCGAAAAGACCGACATGTGCGATCACGTCCAGATCCAGTTAACAGGCCATGTCCAATTCGCAAACACTTTCACTCACACATGATTGCTTACCATTTGCCATACTTCAGAATACATGACAATCTCGTGACTCAACGCACATATACCATTTGGATATGATTAGAAAACTATGATGATTCGATTACGGCGGCCATTCCACCGGCCGACAAGCTCACCTGAAGCCGGATAAGCGCCTCCCCTCGGTAATGTGACATCGGCTACTCGGCGGATCGATGTCCCCTCGACCGACTTCGCTTGCGCCCGTTAGGATTCAGGCGTCCTGGTCGGCCTCTGCGGGTCGGCCGGCGGGCACGCCGAGGCCGGATTCCGAGGTACAGTCCATCGCCGATCGGCGCTGTCATGTAACGGTTTCGCCTCGGCGGAAGACGCACTGTGTGGGATTGGGGCAGCCCGCGCGCCGGTTCGACGCACAGCCGATAAGGGAGTACTAGATAGATGCAGGTCCGATGAAGATTTCCGCACTACGCACCACCGCCGCGTTGCGGACCACCGTGATCGCACTCGCCGCCACGTTGTCCGTGAGCCTGCTCGGCGCGGCCGCCTCGGCCGAGCCGACGAAGCCGTCGGCCGTCACCTCCATCGACAAGGCGGGGCGGACCTGGCACCTCAAGGTGTACTCGGCTGCGATGAACACCGACATTCAGATCGACGTGCAGCGTCCGGCCGACGAGTCCAAGCCGGCGCCGAACCTCTACATGCTCAACGGCCTCGACGGCGGCATCGGGACCGCCAGCTGGCAGGCCCAGACCAACGCGCTGGAATGGCTGTCCGACAAGCCGGTCAACGTCATCCAGCCGATCGGCGGCCGCGGCAGCTACTACACCGACTGGCTCAAGCCCGACCCGACGCTCGGCACGAACAAGTGGAAGACGTTCTTCACCGAGGAGCTGCCCCCGCTGCTCGACAAGACGCTGCAATCCACCGGGCTCAACGCGCTGACCGGTCTGTCCACCTCCGGCACCTCGGTGCTGCAGCTGGCCGAGGCCAAGCCCGGCCTGTTCAAGACCGTCGCCGCTTACAGCGGATGTGCGCAGATCGCCGACCCCGCCGGTAAGCAGTTCGTGAAGCTGGCCACCGAGACCTGGGCCGGCGGCGACACCAAGAACATGTACGGTCCGGACAACAGCCCGCTGTGGGCCGAGAACGACCCGGTGATCAACGCGGAGAAGCTGCGCGGCACCCTGCTCTACGTCTCCAGCGGCAGCGGCATCCCCGTGCTGGACGACGTCAACTACTACCTCGGCAGCTCGCCCGGCCCGTCCGGCGCGGTCAACCTCGGCCTCGGCGTGATCATCGAGGCCGCGGTCAACGGCTGCACGAACAACCTGAAGAACCGCCTCGACTCCCTCAACATCCCGGCCACCTACCAATTCAACCCCGTAGGCACCCACTACTGGCCGTACTGGGAACAGGCCCTGCACGACTCCTGGCCTTTGCTCGCCCAGGGCATGAACCTGCAGCCCTGATCACCACTCACGTTCACGGGAGGAGTCCAACGGACTCCTCCCGTTTTCGTCTCACGACATCACCCGGAGCCGACCGCCGTGGGCCACCGGATATCGGACCGAATCGCCCTACAAGACGCCGATTTTGCGCAGTTGGTTGATCCGGGTCCAGATCTGGTTGTCGGGCGGGAAGTGGTCATCGAGATCGCCGGCTTCACGAAGCCGGTCGACGAGGGGGCCGAGTCGCGCTGCCAGGTCTGGACTTTCGGTCCAGTACTCGTCAGCGATGCACAACGTCGCGGCGAGCAGATCTCCCGGGTAGAGGTCACCTTGCGTTAAGAGGTTCTGTTCCAACAGTTTTAGCGCACAGGGCACCAGGGTTCGCATGCTTTCCTGCTGCCCGAGCAAGATCCGGAAATCCTCGGCAGTCATGGAATCGATCGACTTGCGCCTCAGCGCATGGACGGTCCGCATCAGGCGAGTCGCGTCGGCCGGCGGGTCTGACCATACGACGCCATCGATCTGCTCCAGCGTCACCCGCTTCGCATCGTGGCTCATTCTCGGTGTCCATTTCTGCTCATGACGAGCACGGAACTCGTTCCAACGGCCTGCGGACCTGCTTCCGCCACGCCGCATCGGGTATGCAGCGCAAATGGCGTCGTGCAGGGCCTATCGTCACTGCGATGAGTGCACACTTCGAGGAACTTGGTTGGCAGCAGACGGGGATGGGAGAGATCAGTTTGCGGCGGCGGTTCGAGCCTACGGCTCGGGTTGATGTTTATGAGGTCAAGCTTGGGGATGAGTATCTTATGTCGAGTTTGTTCACTGTTGCGGAGCGGGAGCTTGCTCGGTTGGGGTTGGCGCGGACCGACGGCGCAGAGTTGGATGTGGTGGTCGGTGGGCTCGGGTTGGGTTATACCGCGCAAGAAGCGTTGCAGGACACGAGGGTTCGTAATCTTACCGTGGTCGAGTACTCGGATGCGGTGATCGATTGGCACAATCGTGACTTGCTGCCTGACACTGCGGGTTTGACTGCTGACAGTCGAATTTCGCTCGTGTGCACCGACTTTTTCGCCGCGGCGGTGAGCACGGCCGGGTTCGATCCGGAAAACCCAGGCCGAACCTACGACGCGATCCTTCTCGACATCGATCACTCCCCTCGCCATGTGCTGCACCAACCACACACAGCCTTCTACACCCGAGAGGGCATGGAGGCGCTGTCCGTACACCTCACCCCGCACGGCACTTTCGCACTGTGGTCCGACGACGCGCCGGACGACCAATTCCTGTCGATCCTCGAAACCGTCTTCATCGATGTCGCCGCCGAAGAAATCCCTTTCGACAACCCGCTGACCCGCGGCCGGTCGACCAACACGATCTATCTCGCCACCCGATCCTGAATATCAGGAACGGCGCGGAAGGGCATGCAGCACAACCTCACTCAGCTGCCCAGCGGAAATACGCGCCGTCATATACGTGTGCTCGGGCTGCCTCCGCCGATCGGTCGGCGAACCCGGATTGAGCAGTCGCAATCCGCTCTCCGCGACCGTGTCCCACGGAATATGACTATGCCCGAACACCAGCACATCGGTATCCGGAAAGTCTCGCGCACACCGCTGTTCGCGCCCTTTGGCGGCTCCGGTCTCGTGCACCACCGCCAACCGCACCCCGCCCAATTCGACCCGGGCGACCTCCGGCAGCCGAGCACGCAGCGCCGGGCCGTCATTGTTTCCGTACACGCCGATCAGGCGCTTACTGCGCGCCTCGAGCCGATCGAGCAACTCCACCTCGACCCAGTCCCCCGCGTGCACGACCACATCGGCGACATCCACCTCGCCCCACAACTGCTCCGGCATATCCCGCGCACGCACGGGCACGTGCGTATCGGAGATGATCAGCAGCCGCATACCGTCCGGTGTATCACGCGGATTCGGCCGCCGAGGGTTGACGCAGCCGAAGGATATTGATCGGCCACCAGAACCAGCGACCCGCCAGCGCCGCGATGGTCGGCACGACGAACGAGCGAACGATGAGCGTGTCGAGAAAGAGCCCGATGCCGACGGTGGTGCCGATCTGCGCGATATTGTGCGCGTAACTCACCAGCATGGCGAACATCGTCACGCCGAAGACGAGTCCCGCGGTGGTGACCACCCCACCGGTATTGACCATCGACCGGATGATCCCGGTATTGATGCCGGCCGAGAGTTCTTCCTTGAATCTGCTCACCAACAGCATGTTGTAGTCCGCACCCACGGCAACCAGGAAGATGAACGACACCGGCGCCACCGACCAGTGCAACGGATTACCGATGATGTGTTGCCAGATAAGGACGGTCAGCCCCAAGGCGGAAAGATACGACAGCGCCACGGTACTGATCACGGCAACCGCCGCGACGAGACTACGCAGCAGAATCAACACCACACAGAACACGAAGGCGAACGCCGCGACCACGCTGGTGATGAAGTCTTCCCGGGCAAACGCCTCGATATTGAGCAACGTGCCACCGGGCCCGCCGACACTGACCGTGCTCCCGGCCAACGACGTACCTTTCATCGCCTGCAACGACACCGGAATGATCTTGGCGCTCAGATCCATCGCCTCCCGGCTGAACCCCTCCATCTGCGGCGTGACCACCATCCGCGTCACCTTGCCGTCCGGCGAAAAGAAGTACGGCAGAGCACTTTTGAACAGCGGACTGTCGAACGCCTGACTCGGCATGAAGAAGAACCCATTGGGATCGCCCGCGGTGAAGCCCTTGCTGACCTCGTCCAGGAACTGGGTGATCTCCGATATCTGCGGGAGCAGGATGGACAGCGTGCCCTGCAACGGCGCGAGCACGCTGTTGACCTGCGTGATGAAACTCTGTAGCCCCGCGATTTGCGCACCGAGCTGCGGAAGCGCCTGGGAGGCAGAACGAACACCACTCACGAGTCCGTCGACAGTGCTGTCGAGCTGGCCCACATCATCGAACAGCGAGAACCCGGTGACCGCGGCCTGGCACGCCCGGACATCTTGGCAATTCGGGATCGAACTCACGAATTGCCTTGCCGGCCCGGCAGTATCGCGCAGCGAGTTCAGCTTCTCGACCACCCCGCCGACGGCCGACTGCAACGCGACGGCACTGCCGTTGACCTGATCGAACCCCTGCTCCCCGGTGTCGAGCGCCCGCTGCACCCCTTTGATCGTGAGATTCAACTGGTCGATCCGCCCGGCCAACCCGGTCAGATCGTCGAGCCGCGGCGTGAGCATGCTCTTCAACTGGGTGAAACGGTTACCGATGTAGCCCGCCTGATTGGCGAGCGTGCCCTCTTCCAGGGGAGTGGTCAACGGCCGCGTAATACCTTGCACCGCACTGACTCCGGGCACCTGCAACACCGCATTGGTCAGTTTCGCGAGCGCGATCAGATCCGCGGGATTGCGCAGATCATGGTCGGCTTCGACCAGAAACATGCTGGGCGCCATGATGTTCGGCGGCAGATGACGATCGGCCGCGGCGATCCCCAGGTTGGCCGGCGAATCGCTCGGCTGAGCGATGCGCTCGTTGAAGCTGGGCCGGAAGGTCGGCAGCACAAGTATGGCGATGACCAGCACGGTGAGGCTGGCGGCGAGCACCGGCCCGGGCCAGCGCACCACCGCGGTCGCGATCCGCCGCCACCGCCGCTGCGACGACTGCGCACGCGGCTCCAGGAACCCGAGCCGGCTGCCGAGCGCCAGCAACGCGGGTCCGAGCGTCAATGCCGCTGCGAGAGTGACGCTTACGGCGATCGTGCAAGGCAACCCGGAGGTGCTGAAGATCGCGAGCCGGGTGATGGACATGCAGGCGGTCGCACCGGCCACGGTCAGCCCCGACGCCACGATGATGTGCAGAACCCCGTGCAGCGCTGTGTAATACGCCGTCTCCGGATCCTCACCCGCGCGCCGGGCCTCCTGATACCGGCCGAGCAGGAAGATGCCGTAATTCGTCCCCGCACCGAGCACGATCACCGCCAGCAATGCGGACGCGAAGATCGAGACGCCGATTACCTGATGCTCGCCGAGGTAGGCCACCACGGGCCGCGCGACCGCCAAACCCATGCCGACGGTGAGCAACGGCATCGCGACGGTGATCGGCGAACGATAGACGCAGAGCAGAACCACACCGACCAGCCCCGCGCACACGATGATGAGCAGCAACATCGAGTCGTTGATCGCGACGAGCTCGTCGTTGACCACCGCGGACGGACCCGTCAGGTGCACGGTGACGCCCGGCGGTGGCGTGGTGTCGGCGATGATGTCCCGCGCCGCCTGCGTGGATTCCATGGCCAGGGCCGTGCCCATGTTCCCGGCCAGGTTGAGCAGCACGTACGACACTTTCCCGTCGGAACTCTCGCCGGCCGGGGAGAAGTTCGGGTTGGACCACAGGTCCATCGCCGAGTTGACGTGTTTCTTGTCCTGGATCAGCCGGTCGAGCAGCGTCGTGTAGTAGCGGTGCGCGTTGTCGCCGAGCGGCACGTCACCCTCGAGCAGCACGTAGACGAAGTTGTTCGTCCCCGCCCCGCCGAAGGAGTTGCCCATCTTGACGATCGCCTGCACCGAGGAGGCCTCGTCCGGCAAGAAGGATTTGGCGTGCCCGTTGACCACTGTTTCCAGTTGCGGGACAAAGAGATTCAGCCCACCGGCGAGCAGCAACCACACCGCGATGATCGGCAGCGAGAACCTGTAGAGCAGTCGCGCCGGCCACGGACGACCCGGTGCGCGGCGGGCCGGCGTCCGGTCGAACGGCACCGAGAGTTCGCCGCGCAGCTTGACCAGCACCTCGTGGGTCCGGGCCGAGGCCCGCGTCAACCGCTCGTTCACGACACCGGCACCGAGCAGTTGACCGCGGCGAACCGACCGTTCGAGACCTGCACGTCACGGGGCTTGCCGTCGATGAGAATCCGGCACGAGACCTGGTCGGCGTCCGATTGCGCGACGACACCGGTCGACAAGGTCAGCCGGTGTGTGCGCAGCGAGGTCCGCCACGGCAGATCGGCCGAGACGTCCTTGACGTTGCCCTGATCGTCCAGATACGACAGCCGCACGGGTGTCCCGCTCGGCCCGTCGATCTCGTAGTCGACGACCTTCTCGGTCGGACGCCCGAGCACCGGGGGCGCGCTCGAATGCCCGATCGCCAGGTCCGGTATCTCACTCAGTCGCAACCGGCCGATGAATATCGCGGTCACACCCAGAACCAGGAATACAACACCGTATATCCAGGCACTCTTCATGACTTCTCCGCTATCTGTTTCGTCGTCAGCGGTATATTGCCGTGACGCACGGTAACAGACACTCTTGCGAATAGGCAATATGGCATAAGCCATATCAGGTGCAGGGCTTTGACCAGGCTTTTCGACCCGGAACCCGGCCGGTCAGCGCTGCAAACTCAACCCACCGGGCATGCGCCCATCGGCGCCGGCCGATAGCGCACTGATGGCTTGCTCACCTGCGGACTCCTCCCGATCCCGCTCTCCCGCAATGATTTCCGCGGGCAGATGCAACCGCGCGACGATCCCGCTGACCGGCGACGCATTCAACTCGACCTCGATGCCGAGCCGCCGGGCCAACCGCCCGACCACGTAGTGCCCGAGGTACCGGGTCGGCGCGACGACGAAGTCCTGCTCGCCGCGCAGCCGGGCATTGGCCTGGGCCAGCTTGTGCGCGGGCATGCCGATGCCGTGGTCGACCACGGCCAGCAGGTATCCGGTCGGCAGCATCCGGCCGTAGATCTCCACCTCGAGGTCGGGCGGGGAGAAGGCGAGTCCGTTCTCGATCAGTTCGGCGAGCATGTGCGCGAGCGCGGTGACCACCCCGCCGACGATCGCGACCTCGTCGATCCGGTGCACGACCACCGGGTGGTAGTCGTCCACCTCGGAGAGCCCCGCCCGGATCACGTCGGTGAGCGCGATCGGCTCGGCCCAGCGTCGCGGGCTGGACTCGCCGACGAGCACCAGCAGGTTCTCCGCATTGCGGCGCATGCGGGTGGCGAGATGGTCGAGTTCGAACAGGTTGGACAGGCCCTTCGGATCGAGTTCCGCACGCTCGAACTCGCTGATCAAACTGAGCTGGCGGCGGACCAGGTTCTGATTGCGGCGCGCGAGGTTGCCGAGCGACTCGACGGTGTTGCGCCGGACCTGCGCCTGTTCCGAGGCCAACGTGAACGCGGTGCTCTGCACGCCGTCCAATGCCGCTGCCAGAGCGGCGATCTCGGTGCTGGCACCGGACGCGGCATGGACCGGCTCGGGTGGCGGCGGCTGCGATTCGTCGGACGCGTGCCAGGCCGCGATGATGCCGGGCAGTCGGCGATCGGCGACGTCGCCGGCGTCGTCGGCCAGCAGGACGAGCGGGCGCACGATCGCCCGCACGCTCACGAAAACCATTGCCACCTCGCCGATTACCGCGAGCAACGCCGCGAGCAGCACGCCGCCGAGGATGAACGCGGCATGCTTGCGCAACACCTCCGCGCGCTGCCGCACATCATCGCCGATCGCCTGCTGCACTCTGCGCTGCTCATCGATGACCGCCGTCATCTGCGCCCACCAGGTCACCGGATCCACCGAACGCACCAGCGGTCCGGCGTAGGACGCGATCGCGATCTGTTCCGATTCCGTTGCCTTGGTGGCATTTTCGCTGCGCAGCGCGGCGTCGAGCAGGCGCTGCTGGCGGGCGGTGGCGTCGCGCGCGAACGCGGCGAGACCGGCCGTCTTGGCGGCGCGGATCTCCTGGAATTGCCCGTACTCGTCGGCCCGGAATTCGTCGGCGGCGAAGACGCCGTTGAGGAAGCCGCGTTCCTTGGCCGTCTGCTCCTTCGTGTCGCCCAGCGCGTACAGCGCTCGGAGCCCGTGCCGGACCTGCGAGTCCCGCGCCGAATCGAGCCCGAGGGTAAGCCGATTCAGCACGGTGATGCCGTCGGTATAGAACTGGAAGGCCACCTGCCTGCTGATCTGCCGGCCGTCGATCTGCCAGCGCGTCGTCGCCAGCGTCGCGAATCTGTCCAGCGCCGTGCGTAATTCGGCCGAACCCGGCGTATCGCCGATCCCCCCTTCGAGCGCGTTCAACGCCCGATCGGTATTCACCCGCTGATCAGCCACCGGACGCTCCAACCGAGCATCTCCGCCGAGTAGCCCGTTGCTCAGCCCGCGCTCGCGCTGCACCTCCTGCACCAGGTCCTGCACCGCCAGCGCCAGCGAAACTCCGTCCACGGTCTCACCACTCTGCCGATACGACCCGACCTCCCGGACCACGATCACGCCGAGTAGCACGGACACCAACAGCAAGGACACAACCAGAATTCGACTCAGCTGCCCTCGAATAGTGCGGGGCCGCACCATCCTGCTGCCCGCGCTCACGGGTCCCTCACCGAGCCCGGTAACGACTTCCGCTCTACCACCGAGAATTTCCGAACGCTGAGGCAATCGCACAATCTGCTCCTCTGATCGACACCGCGATCGCCCCACACAGAGCACACGGAAAGTCAGCAGCAGCCTCCGCCCACCCCCACCCCCTGTCAACGCAAAAACCGGACAAACAGGGCACTCGTTACATTTCTAAACACGCTGGTAATCAACCATTTTCGAGATGTCGACAACCTCACAGCCCCCGATCACCGACTGTGAGGTTGTCCGCCCGACCGTGGCCGCCGACGCCGTCCGCGAAACGCCGTACCCCCCGTCGGGCACCGGCTGCAATCCACTCACCAAGTACGCCGTGCACGTATATGTCGTGGACGACATATACACTGCTAAGGTGAATCCGCTGTACTCGATCGAGATCGAGCCAGAAGTGCGGGACTGGTTGGAGTTGCTGCCTGCGAAGCACTTCCTCAAAGTTGACGAATACGTCGGTCTGCTCGCCGAGCGCGCGACAACGCTCGGCGAACCGTTCGCACGTCACCTAGGCGAAGGTGTCCGTGAGCTACGACCAACCCTCGATGGCGCCGCAACCAGGATCACCTCTTGGTTCCGGTCCGATCGCACCATCGTGTTACTCACGACATTCCGCAAGACCAAAGACCGGGAGGACGCTGAAGTGAAGCGGGCCATCCAAGCACGAATGGTGTGCGAGGCTGAGCACGGCCCCGCACATGACGCATTCGTTCGCGTGATCGATAAGGGAGAGCTGTGATGACGCACAGTCGATGGACGAGGCGAAACGATCGAGAACCGGCCGAATCCGAGGCTGTCGCTGAGGTTCGGCAGGGGATCCGACTGGCGATGGCATTGGCGGAGGCCGTCTACCTACGCCGCACCGAGCTCGGATTGACCCAGACCGAACTTGCCGAACGCGCGGGACTCACCCAAGCGAAGATCTCCCGGATCGAGGGGTCCGACGCGGTCCCCACTCTCCCACTGCTCGCGAAACTCGCACGCGCGCTGGATGCTTCGCTGAACATCGCGATCGACGAGGATGACGCGCAGGTCAGTTTCACGCCGCACACCAACGCGGCGTAGCTGTCTCGAAACTCAGGCGCAGCGTTGGCGTTCGAGGATGTAGCGATTGTGCCGCAGCACCACGCACACCGCGCGGCGCAATCCCCACATCGGCAGGCGTCGATCCGGCCTAGGGTTCAGATATGACGAGCAACCCGTTCTTCGAGCGCAGCCCGCTGCCCTACCAGTTGCCCCCGTTCGCCGAGATCGGCGAGCAGCACTACGTGCCCGCGTTCGAGCGCGGCATGGCCGAGCAGCTGGCCGAGGTCGCCGCCATCACCGCCGTCGACGGCGAGCCGACCTTCGCCGACACCGTCGTCGCGCTCGAACGTTCGGGCGCGTTGCTCGCCCGGGTGTCGAACGTCTTCTTCAACATCGCGTCCGCGGACTCCAGCCCGGGTACCGACGCGATCGAGGCGGAGATGTCGCCGAAGCTGGCCGCACACCTCGACGCCATCCACCTCGATGCAGCCCTGTTCGCCAGGATCGAATCGCTGCATCGCCGCCGCGCCGAGCTGGACCTGGACGCCGAGGAACTGCGGCTGATCGAGCAGTACCACCTCCGGTTCGTCCGGGCCGGCGCCGGGCTGGATGCCGCGGGCCAGGCCCGGCTGCGTGAGCTCAATACGGAAATCGCGGCGGCGACCACCGAGTTCGGGCAGAACAACGTGGCCGCCCGGAACGCCGCGACGGTGGTGCTGGACAACGCGGACGAACTGGCCGGGCTCAGCCCGGCGGCGGTGACCGCCGCTGCCGAGAACGCCCGATCGGCAGGACGTGACGACGCCTGGGCGTTGAGTTTGCAGAACGTCTCCAACCAGCCGGTTCTGGCAGAGCTGGCGGACCGCGACGTACGACGTCGCGTGATGGCGGCCTCGCTGGAACGTGGGTTCACCAAGGACATCGACAACGGCCACCTCGCCGTCCGGATCGCCGCCCTGCGCGCCGAACGCGCCGCACTGCTCGGCTATTCCGACCACGCGGCGTACGCGGTGGCCGACCAGACCGCGCAGACCCCCGAGGCGGTGGAGGAGATGCTCGGCCGCCTCGTGCCGCCCGCGGTCGCCAACGCGGAACGCGAGGCAATCGAGCTGGCCGCGGCGATGCAGGACGAACTCCACTCCTGGGACTGGCAGTTCTGGTCCGAGCGGGTGCGCGCCGAGCGCTTCTCGGTCGACGCCGACGCATTGCGCCCCTATTTCGAGCTCGAGCGGGTACTGCGCGACGGCGTGTTCTACGCCGCCGAACTGGTCTACGGCATCACCCTGCGCGAGCGCGACGACCTGATCGGCTACCACCCGGAGGTCCGGGTCTTCGAGGTGTTCGACGCGGACGGCAGCGCGCTCGGCCTGTTCCTCGGCGACTTCTTCGCCCGCCCGTCCAAGCACGGCGGCGCTTGGATGAACGAACTGGTCCTGCAATCCACGCTGCTGGAACAGCTTCCGGTGGTGGTGAACAACCTCAATATCGGGAAGCCACCCGCCGGCGAACCAGCCCTGCTGACCTGGGACAACGTCCGGACGCTCTTCCACGAGTTCGGCCACGCGCTGCACGGCCTGTTCTCCGCTGTGCGCTACCCGTTCTTCTCCGGCACCGAGGTGCCCCGCGACTTCGTCGAGTTCCCCTCACAGGTGAACGAGATGTGGATGTCGCACCCGGAGGTGCTGGCCAACTACGCGCGCCACATCGACACCGGCGAGCAGATGCCCGCCGAGCTGGTCGAGCGGATGACCGCCGCCGAACGGTTCGGCGAAGGCTTCCGCACCGTCGAGTACCTCGGCGCGGCACTGCTGGACTGGGCGTGGCACCGGGTTCCCGGAGCAGAGTCGCTGGCCGGCGCGGACGCGGAGACGTTCGAGGAGGAGGCGCTGCGCAAGGCGGGTCTCGCGATCGAGGCGATCCCGCCGCGCTACCGGACCGGGTACTTCGCCCACATCTTCGCGGGTGGGTACGCCGCCGGCTACTACTCCTACATCTGGAGCGAGGTGCTGGACGCGGACACCGTCGACTGGTTCGACGACGGCGCCGCGTCGATCCGCGAGAAGGGCACGGCCTTCCGCCGCGAACTGCTCTCCCGCGGCGGCTCGGTGGACCCGCTGGTCGCCTTCGCATCCTTCCGCGGCCGTGCCCCCGAGATCGAGCCGCTGCTGACCAGACGAGGGCTGATCAACTGATGCAGGTGCAGGAGTGGCGCGACGGTGGGCGTCAGATGCGGACTCGGGCAGGTTCGGTGTTCGTTCGCTCCGCGCCCGGCGACGGACCCACCGTCGTGCTGCTGCACGGGTATCCGTCCAGCTCGTACGACTTCCGGGAGGTCGTCGGCCGGCTCGGTGGGCGAGCTTGGCTGGCGATCGACTTCCTCGGCTTCGGGTTGTCGGAGAAGCCGCGACCGCATCACTACAGCCTGTTCGAGCAGGCCGACATCGTCGAGGAGGTGGTCGCCGCCGCCGTGACCGGCCCGATCGTCGTGCTGGCGCATGACATGGGCACCTCCGTGACCACCGAGCTGCTCGCCCGGGACATCGACGGCTCGTTGACCTGCACCCTCGACCGCGCGGTGCTGAGCAACGGCAGCGTGATCCTGGAGAAGGCCTCGCTGCGGCCGATCCAGAAGATCCTGCGCGGCCCGCTCGGACCGGTGGCCGCACGGCTGGCCAACCGCCCTGTCTTCACTCGCGAGTTCGGGCAACTGTTTTCGAAATCACACCCGCTGACGGCAGGCGAGGTCGCAGCGCAGTGGTCACTGCTCGCGCACGCCGACGGCCATCGGATCACCCACCTGCTCACCGCCTACCTCGACGAACGAGTCACCCACGCCGACCGCTGGCACGGCGCGGTCCGGGACTGGGACAAGCCGCTCGGTTTCCTTTGGGGCACCGTGGATCCGGTCGCCACGGTGGCGGTCCTGGACGGACTGCGCGCCCTGCGCCCGGCGGCTACAGTGGTCGAACTCGCCGGGCTCGGCCATTATCCGCAGTTGGAGGACCCCGAAGCCTTCGCCACCGGCGCCCGGACGCTGCTCGACCTCGATTAGCCGCTAGGCCAATTCAATTGCGGCGTAGCCTGTTTGGAAACGCTCGACTCGGGAATCTCGCGAAAGACCCGGCCAGCCGGTGCCGGGAGTTCGATCCAGAGGAGTCATGCTCGTGTCACGAACCGCACTCGTCTTCGCCGCCGCTTCCGCCGCCGCGCTACTCGGAACGCCCTCCGCCACAGCAGATACGACGCCGACCGTCGGCGGCGGTTCCGGGATCCTGGTCGACTCACGGGTCGGGTGCACGCTGACCACCATCGGCCGCGACAATGCGCAGCGGCTGGTCGGTTTGACCGCGGGGCACTGCGGCGCGCCGGGCGCAACCGTTGTGGTGGAAGGCGATCCGGCCGGTGCGGCGGTGGGCCGGTTCGCCTACACCGACCACACCCTGGACTACGCGGTCATCGAATTCGACGAGCAGCGAGTGACTCCGGTGAATCAGGTCGGCGGCACCACCATCACCGAGATGGGCGGGCCCGCGCAGTTCCCGGCGATCGTGTGCAAGCGCGGCAGCACCAGCGGGACCAGTTGCGGCGTGGTGTGGGGCGATGTGCGCGCGACCGCCACCGAGACCTGGACCCAGATGTGCGTGATGAAGGGCGATTCCGGCGCGCCCGTGGTGATCGGCAGCACGCTGGTCGGCATGGTGAACGCCTATCTCGGCGTCGGCTGCTTCGGGCCGGAGGTCGGCACCAACATCAGCACGATCATGAACGACCTGAACGCGCGCGGCGAGGTCGGCGCCGGGTACCGGCCGCTCTGACGCCTACGCCAGGAATCGCGCCAGCTGCGGAACCGCCTCGACGACGTGATGGGCGTAGATCCCCTCGCCGATCCCGACGAAGTACCAACACTGCGGCGTACGAACGAGTTTGCCCATCGCCATCCCCGTGTGCGGGCCGCCGCTCAGCACGTAGCGGGTGACCTCGGCGCCGGACGTGGTGTCGAGCAGGCGGAAGTACGCGTTGTCGATCTGCGCGAAACTCTGCTCCGAGTAGGAGGTTACGACGAACATCACCGTCGTCACCTCCGGCGCCATGCGCGCCAGATCGACGGTGATCACCTCGTTGTCGCCGGTGCCGTCCCCCGTCGGGCTGTCGCCGCTGTGCGCGACCGATCCGTCGCGGGAGACCAGTTGCTCGTGGTAGACCGCATCGAACAGGACCTCGCCGGCGAAAAGCAATGCCGCCGAGTTCAAGTCGATCCGGCTGCCCGGGGAGACGGTGCCGTCGACATCGACCAGCAGGCTCTGATCTGACGGATCCCAGCCCAGCGAGACCGCGACGTGCTCGGGCAGGGTGCCGTCAAGATTTTGCAGCGGAAAGGACAACCGTGTCCCCTTTCTCAGGGGCGACCACGGTATCCAGCTACCGCAACGCCTATCGAACTCGAAACATGCTCGGGCTCAGCCTAGGTCGTGCCGACCAGTCTGGTATCGCCCGTTACCGGCCGCGTACCCCGCGAACAACGGATTCAATCGTCCGCTTGCCGTCGAATTCACAATCGTCGCGCGCCCGCGAACGGCATGGACGCGAGCGGCGCGAGTTCGACTCCGGTGCTTTCGGTTCCGGCGTGGATGACGGTGCCGTTGCCCGCGTAGAGGCCGGAGTGGCCGCCGCCGTAGAACGAGACGAGGTCGCCGACGCGCAGTTCGCCCGGTGCCACCGGGGTGCCTGCGGCGAGTTGTTCGCCGCTGGTGCGGGGCAGGTCGCGGCCCGCTCGCCGGTAGGCCCACTGCACCAATCCGGAGCAGTCGAAGACGTCGGGGCCGGCCGCGCCGGAGCCGTAGGGTGCGCCGAGTTTGGACCGCGCGGCGTCGAATGCGCGCTCGGCGACCGAATTCTGCATATCGGAATTGTCCGGAATAGTGACGTCGCCGGGAATTTCCACACTTCCGCTGTCGGGCGGCCCGAGCGGGCGAGCCGGAGCGGGTGCGGCGGACAGCAGCAGGGAGCTCGTCGCCGCGGTCGCGACGACCAGTATCGTCAGCGCGCGATATGCTTTTCCCTGCTCAGAGCCATGATTCCGAACTTCATCGATGGATGCCATGGTGCGTTCCTCCGACCTCCGTCGGCGCGATGCGAACAGCGCACCGAACCTTGAATGGATTTCGAGAACACCGGGTGTTGTGTGATTCCATCGGATCCGCAAGCCATGTTCCGGCACATTCCAGCGAACAGCAAGCGCGACACGCGACCTATAACGAAATAATCACTGAGCGAATTTCTGTGCAATCACACGCAAATCTCTAAGCGATCTCCACCGTCGGTCCTGGTAGACGGAATACTGTCGGCCATGGCAACTCCCGATTTCATCCGAATCATCCGGGCCGACGCGGGCCCGCAGCTGCTGTGGCTTCCGGGCGTGAGCGCCGTGGTCTTCGATGACGAGGGCAGGCTGCTACTCGGCCGGCGTGCGGACAGCGGCAAGTGGGCGATCACCGCCGGGATGCCGGAGCCCGGGGAGCAGCCTGCGGCGTGCGCGGTGCGAGAGGTGTTCGAGGAGACCGCCGTTCGCTGCGTCGCCGAGCGCATCGTGCTGGTCCGGGCGATGCCTGCGCACACCTATCCGAACGGCGACATCTGCCAGTTCATGGACATCACCTTCCGCTGCCGGGCGGTCGGCGGTGCGGCGCGGGTGAACGACGACGAATCGTTGGAGGTGGCGTGGTTCGAGCTGTCCGCGCTGCCGGATCTGCCCGAGCACGATCTGCTGCGGCTCGAGCGCGCGCTGTCCGATGAGCCGACCTGGTTCGAGCCCGCGCCCTGAACCGCTTGCGGGACCGGCCGTTACGGCTGTTCGCAGGCCGTGACGGACCCTCGTGACCCCTGTCCCTTGATGGTGCAGGTGTTCTTTCCCGCGTTGCCGTCGACCAGATTGTTGTTGACGTCGATGGTGATGACGTCGTCGTCGTTGCCGCCGAAGATGCTGCCGTTGTTGGCGATCGCGGTGATGGTGTCCTTGCCGGAGCCCGCGTTGGGGTCGGCGCCGCTGGCGAAGTCGCTGCCGTCGCCGAGCACCACGGAATCGGCCGTGCCGACGGTGCCGACGTCGATCTTGTCGTCGCCGTTGCCGCCGATCACGGTGGCGGCGCGGGAGTTTCCGTCCTTGTTGAGCGAGGCCGCCGACAGCACGTCGTTGCCGTCGCCACCGAAAACGCTGGCGCCGAGGTACATGTCGGCGGCCTTGATGGTGTCGTTGCCGTCGTCGCCCCACAGCGCGGCGCCCGAGCCGCCGAGCTTGCCGCCGGTGATGGTGTCGTCGCCGGGGCCGCCGTGCACCCAGCCGCCGGTCATCTCGTCCACCGTGATGGTGTCGCCGCCCGCGTCCGGGATGGGCGCGAAGGCGTCGCCGTAGATGTCGGCCGCGCCGACGGTTCGATGGATCGCGATCGTGTCCTTGCCGCCGCCGCCGAACACGGCGTCGGGCGCGTCCGGCGCGGTGGCGCTCGGCGGGCGTTCGCCCTGGCTGACCGTGTCGATGGTGATGGTGTCGTCGCCCTCGTCGCCGGACACCCGGCCGCCGTGCGCGCCGGCCGTGGTCTCCGGCTTGGCCGGGTCGGGCTGGAAGAGGTAGCCGAGGCTGCCGACCTTGATCACGTCATTGCCCGGACCGCCGACGACCGCGCCGTGGCGACCGACATTGCCGCCGGGACCTTTCGGGATCGCCGCGTCGCAGGCGGCCGGACGGTCCTGCCCGCCGACCGTGATCTCGTCATCTCCCGGACCGCCGTCGAGGACACCACCGTTGACGTCATTGGCGCCGATCCCGTCCGCCGGGCAGATGAACCGGCCGACATTGCGCGCGGAGATCTTGTCCTTGCCCGCGCCACCGAGCACCACCGCGCCCTCGAGCACGTCGCCTTCGATCACGATCGTGTCGTCGCCGTCCCCCGTGTCGATCACCGACTTGTCCCCGAGGTTGTCGGTGCAGGTGATGGTGTCGTTGCCCGGCGTCACCGTCCCGGTGCACCCCGCGGGCAACCCGTCGGCCCGCGCGGGACCGGCCGCCAGGAGCATTCCCGCCAGCAACGCCGAAACCCCCAGCATCGAACGTGTTCCGCGCGCGCGAACGACCACAGTTCATCCCTCCGTCTCACCGACAACCGGCCCGGCCGACACCACCGCCATTGCGTATTCGAACCTGCGCGGCATCCGGATCGGCCGTACCCGCACTTTGATTCGTGCGGATGGGAAATGAGGGAGGGCAATTCCGTGGCAACCGTGTGCCAGAAATCTGCAGAGAACTGGTCGAGCTTCAGTCCACGGGGTCCGTCTCGTAGACGGGGATGCCCCTGGCGTCCAGCATCTGGATGATGCCGACGAACTGATCGCGATCTCCGACGGCCTCCGGAACGTATTCGTTGATCTCGGCGTGGGTGATGTACTTCTGCTCGTGACCGAGGGTGATCAGTTCCTTGATTCCAGCATGGGGCATTCGGTGATCTCCAGGTCTCAGGTAGCCGTACTGCGGTCGGCCCAGGGACGCCAACGCTATCAGCGCCGCGCAGGTGATCGCTGAAATATCGGCGGAATCTTAGGGTTTCGGCGATGGCACGCCAGCACGCCCGATCGATTCGGCCCGCTCCGGCAACCGCTGCTTCGCGCTGCGGCGGCCACAGCGGACACGGCACGCGATTGCCCATTCAGGTCGACCGTCGCCGACGCGAGATTCGGTACGATTTCCCTGATCTCCGCTCAGGAACGTCGAGTTTTCTCCGTGAATTTCTGCGAGCCATCGTTGTTCGACTCGAGGGAGTATCAGGTGCGCCGGGTTGCTGTGTTGCTCACGATTATCGGAGTCGGCCTGGGCTGGCCATCGGCCGGTGCGGAACCGCCGATACCGGCCCCGGCCCGTCAACTGCTGTATCCCGAGAGCAGTTTCTATCCGCGGCTGATCCGGCTCGAACACAACGGGGCGGCCAACGGGACCATCGTGGCGAGCGTGAATACGCTGAATCAAACCGGCGCGATCATGGCGAGTATCGACGGCGGCAAGACTTTTCAGCAGCGCGGGATGATTACCGATTCAATGTCCAAGAAGAGCAATCAGCTGTGCTGTTCGGCGCTGTTCGAACTGCCGACCGCGCTCGGCACGATGCCGGCCGGCACGCTGCTGTGGGCCGACACGGTGTTCTCCGATGTGCTCGATGTCGTGCTGCGGCATGTCGAACAACGACTATGGGCGAGCCGGGATCAGGGTGTGCACTGGGAATTCGTGTCCAGCATCGCGACGTCCAACAGCCTGTTCAGCTTCACCGATTGGGGGCCGCTGCTACCCAGCGCGTGGGAGCCGAGCCTGTCGATGTCGGCGGACGGGCAACTCGTCGCCTTCTACTCCGACGAGACCGACAGCCGTGACCACAGCCAGAAATTGGTGCAGGTCCGCTCCCCCGACGGCGTGCACTGGGTCAACCAGACCGAGACCGTGGTCAGCGACGTGAAATACGTCCGGCCCGGCATGGCCAACGCCATCAGATTGCCGGACGGTTCCTACTTCCTGAGTTACGAGATCTGCAATACCGACAAGGTGCATCAGTGTCTCGCCTATTTCCGGAGATCGACGGACGGTTGGAATTACGGCGATCCGCGCTTCCTCGGCACGATGGTGCGCACCGGAACCGACGGCGGCTACACCCAGCACGCGCCCTACCCGGCCTGGAGTCCCGGGCCCGGGCCGAACGGCACCATTCTGCTGTCCGGTCAGATGGTGTCGAGCGTGGACGGCACGGTGACGCCGAGTACCGGGCGGACCATCCTGGCCAACGACGCTCTGGGCGAAGGTAGTTGGTATGAGATGGCCGCGCCGATCGTCATCGACGGCGTCACCGACGCGCCCTGCAAGAACTACAGTTCGGCGCTGCTGCCCGCGCCGGACGGAAAGTCGGTCATCGAGGCCGCGACCGATCTCGACAGCAAGGGCGTCTGCCGCGCGTATTACGCCTCCGGTCCATTGACCGGCCCGCCCTCGCTGCCCGCACCCGCGGCGAAGTAGCGGCCTATTTGGCGATGGTGAAGCTGGTGCCGCCCTGGGCAATCGGCCCGGGGTGTAGCTCGCCATTGGTCGCGCCGATCGAGTAGCTCACCGGCTTGAACGCCGACAACGGCTTGCCGTCGACCTTCACATTGGTGAACACGACCGGGCTGAATCCCGGCAGGGCACTGTTGAGCTGGCCCTCGACGATGACCTCCGCGGTCTGCGCCGGAGCGTCGGACTGCGCGACCGTGGTCCGGGTCCAATTCTGCGTCACGTTCGCCACCGTCATGGTGTAGGCGTGCCCGTCGAAGGTGACCGAGGCCTGCATCTTGTCGCCGGGCGCCGAGGTCACGTCCGGATAGATCACCGGATTCGCCGGATACGCCTCCCACAACGCCATCCGATACGTCTGCTGCGCGCACATCGCGGCGCCGGGCGCGGACCCGGTGCCGACGGCCGCGCACGCGCCGGAAGCAGCATTGCCCATATCCCTGTTCACGCCCTCGGCCGCTCGGATCGCATTGCGGAACCACGCGGGATTGTTGGCTACGGTCGCGCTGGCCAGATTCACGATCGCCAGGCCGGGCAGCGAGGCCAGCGCGCCCGCCGCGCTCACGCAAATCGCCTCGGAACCGGTCTGCATCAACGGCAGGGCCTGCTTCCCGTTGACCAGCGTCCCGTTCAGGCCGACCCACGGCACGACCCGTTGAATTACGCCGGTATCGGAGCAGGCGACTTCGGGCTCGACCCATTCCGCGGAAATACTCTTGAAATTGCCGGTGACGACATAACCCGCCCAGTTGGTGCCGCGAATGCGCGGCGGCGTCGTCTCTTTCTCGCCCTGCGCTTCCGTTTTCGCGTTCGGCGGCGGCTTCGGCGCGGGCGTTCCATCGGCGGTTGCCACAGACGGCGAAACCAGCACTGCCACGATCGCCCCCACCACCGACGCGGCGAGACGGCTTCGAATTCGCGTCCGACCCGGGGTAGTCATCATGAACAGGGACAATAGCTGAAAAGCATCACTGCCGTGCGCCGCCGCGCGGCAGTGTTTTCGCAGGTAGTGGCTGGTTTCAAACGAAGCCGGACGTGGCTGACCTGCACCACTTGAAGATCGGCCGACCCGGCGTGTCGCCGTGTCCGCACCCGCCGGTCGCGCGACGACACGCCGGACGTACGCGTTTTCGTGACGCACGGGATCGCGGACTCGCAATTCCACCGGACGCATGCCGATAAAGCGCGGGTGCTTGCCGAACCCGAGCGGATCTACGGGTTGTACCCGTGTGCGGCAATTGTATTCATTTGGCGGACACTCCGGGGCAGCTGCGCGGCAACACCCGTTACTAGTGATTTGCTGAATTGGCACTACCGGCTTCGAGATTCACCTATGGATACGAAAGGACCGAATCGAGATGCGGTACTTCATTCCTACCCTCGCAGCGGCCGCCTGTGCCCTATTCCTCTTCGCCGCCCCGGCGCACGCCGTCGCCACCGACTGCGCGGCCCCCGACGCACCGCCGATTTGCGCGACGCCGTCCAGCAGCTGGAAAACCCAGCCGGCCGGTTCGGTCCTCTCCATGCCGCGCGCCGCGGTCAAGGCGGTGGCGATGACGCTGGTGCCGCCGCATCATTTCTGGGCGTTCGACAACATCATCACCCGGGAAAGCGGCTGGAATGTCTTCGCCGTCAATCCGGAAAGCGGCGCCTACGGTCTCGGCCAGGCGCTGCCGCCGGAAAAGATGGGCACGCACGGCGCCGACTGGCCGTTCAACCCGGTGACGCAGATCCGCTGGACCTACGACTACATGAACAAGCGCTACGGCAGCCCGATCGCCGCCTGGGACTTCTGGCAGGCGCACCACTGGTACTGACCGGCTCAGTCGTGTAACACCTTCTCGCGCAACGAGTCCAGAGCCTTGGACAGAATCCGCGAGACCTGCATCTGGGATACGCCGAGGTGCTCGGCGATCTGGGTTTGCCGCTTACCCTCGAAGAACCGCATGAACACCACCTCGCGCTCACGTTCGGGCAACCCGGCGACCAATTGCTGTACCGCGAGCGTGTTCTCGATCGTCTGATAGTCCGGCACCTCGACGTTGAGCGCGTCCAGCAGCGCGGCGCCCGCGCCCGCGCCTTCGGACGCCACGTCGATCGATGAGGTCCGATAACTGTTGTGCGCGATCATCGCCTCGGTGACGTCGGCGAGGTCGACGCCGAGTTCGGCCGCGATCTCGCTCGCGCGGGGCATCCGGCCGAGCCGTTGGAAAAGCACGTCGATCGCGCCCCCGACGCTGAGCTGAATATCCTTGAGCCGCCGTGGTACTCGCACCGCCCAGGCATGGTCGCGGAAATGGCGGCGGACCTCGCCCATGATGGTCGGCACCGCGAACGCGACGAAGGACGCGCCATAACCGGGGTCATAGCGGCCGACCGCGGCCACCAGACCGACCCTGGCGGTCTGCAACAGGTCATCGAAGTTCTCGCCGCGGCCGGCGTACCTGTGCGCGATGTGCTCGGCCAGTGGCAGTGACCGGGTGATCAGGTCCAGGCGCAAAGCCGTCCGGCGCGGATCGTCCGCGGCCAGTGCGGCGAGCTCGGCGAACAACGGTTCCAGGGTGGTGTAGTCCTCGGTGCCGCGATTGGCGCGGGGTGCTCGGGCGCGGGTGAGGGTCGACGTTTCGGTCACGGTGCTGCCTCGGATCCAGCTGAAGTCGACGATGGTCGCCGGACCCGCGCAACCACGGTGTCGAGTTCGGCCGTCGCGGCCGGGACCAGCGCTCGAATCGGCCGTTCTTCGAGTACACGCCGTCCAGAGCGTCGTGTCAACAGTGTATGTCTACGGCATATATCTACGCTGGTGGCGTCGAGCGGATCGCCGTCAAGGACGTCATACGCGCGCGACCAGATCCACGACCGGACCGGGTAGCGCTCGCATCATCTGATAGGCGAGTCGCACCTCGAAACCCGAGGAGACCAGTCCGCGATTGTGCGCGACGGCGGCGACCACCGACTTGGCGACGACGTCCGGATCGTGGCTGTAGCCGAAGGCCTTGGCGATCCAGTCCTGTTCGGCAATCGCGCTGCCGCGCAACCGGCTTCGAGTGTGGATGCCGGTATTGATCACGCCGGGGCAGATCACGCTCACCCCGACCCTGTGCGCCGCCCAATCAGCGCGCAGGCACCGCGACAACATGATCACCGCCGACTTGGAGGCGCAGTACGTCGCCATCCGCCGGTTCGGCAAATAGCCTGCGCCGGAAGCGATATTGACCACGTGCCCGTGCCTGCGCGCCACCATGCCTGCCCCGAAAATGTGGCAGCAGTTGACCACACCGTCGAGGTTGATCGAGCGCAGCCAGGCCCAGTCGTCGAGGGTGGTCTCGAGGAACGGTCCGCCCACGCCGACGCCGGCATTGTTGACCAGGATGTCCACCGGGCCGATCTGGTCGGCGAGTTCGGCAACCGCCGCGGGATCGGCCACATTGCAGCGAAAAGCCGAGCCGCGGCAGGCAGTTGCGGTGTCCTTAGCGGCGGACTCGTCTATATCGACAGCGACGACGCCGGCACCGAGGGCGGCGTAGCGGAGTGCGGTCGCCGCGCCGATCCCCCGGCCCGCGCCGGTGATCACGACGACCGCTCCGCGCGGGTCGATCCGCGTCATGACTGCGCCTCGCTAGCGCTCGGCTCCGTCATGCCCCGGGCGGTCACTGACCGTATCTCCCTGCGCCTGGCGATCATTCGCAGTCCGTCGCGCGGCCGCAGGGTCAGCGTCGCCTCCGGCGCCACGGGATGACCGGGCACCAGATCGAAGACGAACTTCTGACTCATGATCGCCGTGATCAGCACCGACTCCATCACCGCGAAACTCGAACCGATGCAGATCCGCTTGCCGCCGCCGAACGGCAGATACGCCGAACGCGCCCGGTCGCGCCCCGCACCCGGCAGGAAGCGCGCGGGATCGAATTCCTCAGGGTTGGGCCACCATCGGGCGTCATGGTGGATGTGGTGGGTCGGGATGATGACGGTGGTGCCCTTGCGAATGTGATGCCCGTCGATCACGTCGTCCTCGATCGCCACCCGCGGAATCGCCCACGCCGGGGAGAAATAGCGCATCGCCTCCTGGAAACATGCTGCGGTCCACGGCAATCGGGGCAGATCCGCCGCTGTCGGCCGCCTACCCTCCAGCACGGTGTCGACTTCGGCGAGCAAACGCGTTCTGGCGTCCGGGTTCAACGCGAGCAGGTACCACATCCAGGACAGCGCGTTCGCCGTCGTCTCGTGTCCGGCGAGCATGAAGGTGAGGGCCTCGTTGCGGACTCGCCGCACCGGCAGACCACCCTCGTCGTCGGACGCGTTCAGCAGGTGGTTGAGCAGATCCGGGCTGTCCGTCGGGTGCGCCCGCCGCTCGTCGACCACCTCCCACACCGCCTTGTCGAGGATCTGCGCGACCCGCTGAATCCGCCGGAACGGCGGCGGCAACGGGATAGGCGTCAGCGCCACCGCGGCGACGGCCCGCCAGACCCGCTTCGGCGGCGCGGCCACGATGAACAGCCGTTCCAGCCGCTCGGCGAAGCGCAGGCCGTCGGTGACCAGGTGCGACATGCCCGCCGCGATGCGCCCGAACTGCTGCCCGAACAGGGCGTTGCCGACGACGTTCAGCGTGAGCTCGACCATCTCCCCGACCATGTCGACCTCGACCCGCCCGGATTGCGCATCGATGCCGGCGACGGTGGCGTCGATCGGCTCGATCATCAGATCGATCAGCCCGTGCAGATGCCGCTTGGCGAACATCGGGGTGAGCATCGTCCGATGGCGCTGCCAGGATTCGTCCTCGTCGGTGAACAGGCTGACCCCGAGCAGCGCACGCAGCAGCTCGTATTCGAACGACTTGTGGTACTTGAGCCGGCCGGCGTGCAGCACGTGATCCACATAGCCGGGATTGGTGAACGCGACGAAACGCCTTGTCCCGGCACGGAATCGAAGGATGTCGTGCCCCTTCGTCCGGCCGACCATCCCGCCTTCGTAGTCCAGGCCGATGGTCAGCGCCTCGATGGTCGCCACCAGCGTGCTGGTGTGCCCGGCGGGTTTCGGCCGCGGGTCGGTGCGCGCGGGGTCGGGGTCGTACGTGGTGGTAGCCATCGAGTCTCCTGTTCGAAGCAGACGACGAGCGAACCGAGGCTCCACCCCACTTTGGTGTCGCATGACACCACTGTCCGCGCGTGCCACCAGTTTGTGGTCGGCCGCCTCGGTTGTCAATATGGAAACGTGGCACGAGCAGGAACCTGGGGCGGGCGCACCGCCGAGCAACGCCGCGCCGAACGGCGTGAGCGCATGGTCGGCGCGGCCATCGACCTCTGGCGCGAGCAGGGCTGGACCGGGGTGACGATGCGGGCGGTCTGCGCGAGCGCCGCCCTCAACGACCGCTACTTCTACGAGGAGTTCACCGACCGCGACGGGCTGCTGGTCGCGGCCTGGGAGAACGTGCGCGACGACATGCTGTCCCGGCTCACCGTCGCCTTCGCCGAGAACATCGATCGGACACCGCAGGAGATCGCGCGCATCGCCGCCGAGGTGGTGGTCACTCGGATGACCGAAGACCCCGAGTACGCGCGCATCCTGCTGATGCACCACGGCGGCAGCCCCGCGCTGGAACAGTGCCGCAGCTCGGCCCTGCAACTGACCGCCGGGCTGGTTATCGCTGCGGCGCAACCGTTTCTGCGGCCGGATGCCGACCAGGTCGGGCTGCGCATGGACGCCATCGTCGGCGTCGGCGGCTTCGTCGAACTGATCAGCGCGTGGCAGACGGGCGCCATCGATTGTGACGGCCAGGAGATCGTCGATCAAACCGTCCGGATAGCAACCACTTTCGGTGAGCGTTATCTGGCCGCGCCGTGACGCCGCTCGCTCTACGCTGAGTCGGTGCGCCGGCTACTCCCGCTCTTGCTGTTATCCGTTGCCGCGTGCGGCGCCGAACCGGCCACGGCCCCACCGCCGCCCGCGACGACCACCGCCGCGTACGTCCGCACGCCGCTGGACTGCACCAAGCTGACGATCACCGCGCTGACCGTCGAGCCCGGCATCGGCTACATCTTCGGCACGCACGCCGAGTGGCTGCCCAAGGGCCAGTACATCCGCATTCGGGTGGCAATCACCAACACCGACAACACTTTCCACACCACCCGCCCCACCGACTATCAGCTCGACGACGCCGCCGATCGCCCGCATCCGACCAGCGTGGACGCGATGGAGATCAAGCGCCAGCCCGGTGAACTCACCATCGGCGCGGGGAACCGGGTGGAAATGGATCTCTGGTACGACATCCCGGCCGACACCGCGCCGAAACTGCTCCGCGACAGCACCTGCACCACCACCATCCCGCTCCCCTAGCCACCGAGCGGGACAGGACCGCGCCGAATCACGAGTAGCCGCACCGTCATGTCCCGGTCGGATCAGGGCGTGGGGATGCCGGACCAGAGGTCGCAGTGGTGGGTGCGGGCGAGGTCGGTGGTCGTGCTCTTGTCCGGTTCGAGGACCAGCGCCTGGTTGCCGGTGTGGCGGGGCCAGTCGGGCAGGCCGCGGGAGTTGGGGTCGCCGGTCCGGACGAAGGCGGCCCAGTAGCGGATCATCTTGTCGGACAGGTCTTTTTGCGCCGGGGTCGCGGGCGCCGGGATCTGGTCGAGGTCGAACAGGTAGGGCAGTTCGAAGGCATGCGCCGCGCCGAGCGGGAACGGGGGCGGGTTCGGCAGGCCGAGGATGGGCAGCGGCGCGGCGTTCGCGTCGGCGAATTCGTAGGAGTAGACCGGGGCGGTGCGAACCAGCGATTTCGCCATGTCGGCGGCCGGGCAGACGAAGATGTGGTCGGTCATCACCGCCGCCCAGGCCAGCGACGGTTGCGGGTAGTCCGCCAGCGGGTACTGCGCGGCCACGGCATCGGCGTGCGCGCCGAACATCTTCAGCCGCTCGGGATATTGCTCGGCGGTAATCGGCTGCATGACCACGAAATTGGTGAACTCGTCGTGGTTCGCGCCGATCAGCACCGGCACCTTCGCAGCCTTGCCGGCGCGGAAGGCGACGACCGGGTCCTCCGGCAGCAAGGGCTGCCCGAAGATCGGCCCGGGCAGACCGACGCCGGCCTCCCCGGTGTACTGCAACATCTTCTCGGTGAGCTTCGTGGCGGGCACGGCGCGCAGGCACTGCGCGACCGCGGCATCGGTCCCCGGACAGCCGAGCGCCGCCGCGTACTCCTCGCTCCGCGCGACCGCGGTCTGCCGATCGACCTGCAATTCGCACGGCCCGCTCTCCAGAATCGCGCCCTGGAACAGCCTTTCGGACCCGGGCGAGACCAGGTGATCGCACACCGACATCGCGCCCGCCGACTCACCCGCGATGGTCACCTTCGCCGGATCGCCGCCGAACGCGGCGATGTTGTCGTGCACCCAGCGCAGCGCCGCCTGCTGATCCAGTAGCCCGAAATTGCCGACCTGCCCGTCCGCGTTCGCCACCGCCGGATGCCCGAGGAACCCGAGCGCGCCCAGCCGGTAGTTGATCGTCACCACCAGCATGTCGCCGGCGCGCACCAATTGCGCGGGGTTGTACTCGCTTCCGGTGCCCGCGGCGAACGCGCCGCCGTGAATCCACACCATCACCGGTCGCCGCTGCGGGGCGGTGCCCTTCGGCGTCCACACATTCAAGAACAGGCAGTCCTCGCTACCGGCCAAACCGCCGGGAGCCCCGGATTGCAGGCACTTCTCCCCCGGCTTGGTCGCATCCCGCTCCTGCGACCACGGGGCCGGTGCCATCGGCGGTTTCCACCGCAGCTCTCCCGTCGGCGCGGCCGCGTACGGAATCCCGGAGAACGAGCGCGTATTCCCCGCCAGCTTCCCCCGCACCGGTCCCGACTGCGTCCGCACGACCACCGGATCGTTCGACTGCGTCCGGCTGTCGTCACTGCACGCGGTCACCGCGCCGAATGCCACGACCACCGCGACGACCAGCACCCCGACCCGCGATCCGCGTGCACGCCACCAGGACTTGTCGGACTTCATCGCGGAGCCTCTCTGTCTGGTGCAGGCGCTCAGGGCTCGTCCGGCGCCCCCGGGTCGGCGGGCTTCGCGCCGATGAGCTCGCTGAACGTCTGCACGACTTGATCGTGGTATTCGCGGATCAGGATCTCGATCATGTCGGATTCGGGGAGTTCGATCTCGGTTTTCGACTCCCATAGTTCCAGGAGCTGCCGGCACAGGACCACGTGACCGGCGGGTTCCACCGGATCGTAAAAGGCTTGGCCTGCTTCGGGAATGGAAATCAGCATCTCGCCGACGGTGTTGAACAGGCTCAGATAACCCGGCTTGCCGAGCGCGGCGAAGACGCAGCGCAGCATGTGCAGCTCGGCGGCCATGATGTCGGCCAGTTCGGATTTCTCATCCCCGACCAGCAATTCGAGGCGGCCGAGGGCGTGCACCGCGCGCGACATGTCGTAGCGGCGGGGATCGGCGGCTATCGCGTGCAGGGCCTGCATGACCAGCATGTGGTCGACGTCGATGATGTCGGCGAAGATCCGGGCGGCGCGATCCGGCACCCGATGGGCGAAGCGGAACATGAAACGCCAGGTGTCGATGCCGCCGTAGAGCTGGATGTCGCGCACCAGATAGCCGAGGCCGCGGCGCGCCTCGACGAAGCCGAGCGCGGCCAGCCGGCCGAGGGCGCTGTTGGCGGTCGGCGTGCTGACGCCGAACTCGGCGGCCACCTGACGCACCGACGGCAGCAGCTCACCGGGCTGGTAGCTGCCCGCCGCGACGCGGTAGGCGAGCTGCTCGGTGATGTCGTCGACGATCGTTGGTGTTGCCACGCCGGGATTCTTCCAGGACTCCGGTCTGGGCTGCGCCACCTGGGCGTCGACGGACGGGCCGGCGGGCGATGTCGTCGCACCGCCGGCCGGCCGCGTCGTGATCACCGTCGGATCGCTCATGCTCCCGATACGAGTCGACGGTCGGCGGACACCTGCTGCTTCTCGTAGCGATAGTCGTCCAGCGGGAACTTGCGGTTGCCGCGCCGGGCCTCGAAGAAGCCGGACGGACGCAGATAGGTGCTGTCGCCCTGGGAGTTCCGGTAGTAGGTCGGCACGTGCGCGTTGAGCTCGTTGAAGTAGAACCGCACCGCCGCGGCCCGCTGGAGGGTGCGCGCGTGGTAGGCGTCGTGCGCCTCCTGCCGTACCTCCACGACGACCGCGTTGCGGCGCAGGCCCTCCTTGATCGCCCGCACGGCGTGGTCGGCCGTCATCTCGACGAAGGCGTGCCAGCCGCTACCGGTCCACGAGTACGGTCCGACCAGGGTCCACCGGTTCGGCAGGCCCGGCACCGAAACGCTCTGGTAGGCCTGCATGCCGTGCTCGGTGTAGAACTTGCCGAGGTCGAATCCGTTGCGCCCCACGATGGTTCCCGGCCGGTAGGTCTCCGGATCGGAGAACACCTCGTAACCCGTGGCGAGCACGATCATGTCGAACCTGTGCTCGACGCCGTCACGGGTCTTGATGCCGCGCGCGGTGATCTTCTCGATCGGGTCGGTGGTCAGGGTGACGTTGTCGCGGTTGAACGCCTTGAGGTAGCCGTTGGACATGGTCGGGCGTTTGGCGACGACACCGAAGTTCGGCGCGAGCTGCTCCTGAGTGGCCGGGTCGTCGATGATCCGGTTCAGGTAGCGGCGGTAGGCGGCGATGGTCCACCGGTCGAACGCGGTCACGGTCGGGCGCACCACGCGCATCGGCGCCGCGACGGCGGCCCGCAGCACTAGGTCGGCGACCACCAGCACACCGCCGTGCACGACCGCCTGCAACCCGGGCACGCCCAGCACGCGCTTGCCCGCAGGCGGCATGGCGAAGTCGGGCTTGGGCAGCGACCACACCGGAGTCCGCTGGAAGACACCGAGTTCGGCGACCTCGGGCGCGATCGACGGAATGATCTGCACCGCACTGGCGCCCGTGCCGATGATGCCGACCTTCTTGCCGGTGTGGTCGTAGTCGTGGTCCCAGCTGGACGGGCGCTGGATCTTGCCCTTGAACGACTTCCAGCCCGCGATGCCCGGATCTTCCTTGGGCCGGACGAAGGCGCCGACCGCGCTGATCAGGAACCGGGTGGTGATGATCGTCCCGTCGGCGGTGTGCAGCTTCCAGTAGTTGCCGGTGTCGTCCCACTCTTCGCGCAGGACGTTCGTGTTGAACCGCAGGTGCGGGTAGAGGCCGAACTTGCGGGCCACGCCCATGTGGTACCGCTTCACCTCCGCACCGTAGGGAAACACCCGGCTCCAGTCGGAGTTGCGGGCGAACGAGTACTGGTAGGCGATGGCCGGAATGTCCACGCCCAGACCGGGATAGGTGTTTTCCTGCCAGCTGCCGCCGACCTCGTCGGCGCGTTCGATGATGACGAAATCGCGGACGCCGGCCTGCTTCAGTTTCACGCCGGCCGCGAGTCCGCCCGGCCCCGCGCCGATTACGGCGACCTGGTGATCGGGGGTGCTGACCTCGTCCGGCAGCGGAGTCGAAAAGTTCACGGTCGTTGTCTTTCTCGTAGCTGGGTGGGTACGGATGCGAGCAGGGTGCGCCCGACGCGTTCGAGTTCGGGTCCGGTCGCCACCCGCATCACCGCGCGGTGGGCGGTCGGCGACAGGCGGGACAGGTAGTAGGACAGCCAGGCCTCGAGCCGAATGGGCTTGATCGCCTGGTTCTTTCGGATCGCGGTGGCGATGTGGCGACCGGCCTTGTCCGGATCCATGGCGATCAGGGCCATGGCCCGGGCGACGACCTCCTTGGTGGTGTCGGCCTCGCCGTCGGTGAGCGTCGCCATCGATGCGGTGTCGGCGAGATGGGTGGCGATCAGGCCGGGACAGACCGCGGTGACCCCGATCCTGTGCTGCGCGAGTTCGGCGCGGAGGCAGTCGCTGAAGTGTTTGACGGCGTATTTGGAGACGCAGTACGGCGTGCCGAGCCGGTAGGGCGCGAAGGCGCCCATGGACGCGATGTTGACCAGGTGCCCGCCGCGGCCGCGTTCGACCATCTGCGCGCCGAAGATGCGGCAGCCGTGGATCATTGCCATCAGGTTGATGTCGATGATCCGGTGCAGGTCGTCGAGCGGGATGTCCAGGAACGGACCGCCGACGAGGATGCCCGCATTGTTCACCACCACGTCCGGCACGCCGTGCTCGGCGCGGATCTGCTCGGCGAACGCGGTCAACGCCACGGTGTCGGCCACATCCAGGCGATAGGCGACGGCCTTTCCACCACTCGACTCGATGATGGACACGGTCTCGTCGGCGCCCGCACGATCGAGGTCGGCGACGATTACCGTCGCACCCTGTGCGGCAAGCGCTTTCGCGGTCCCGCGACCGATGCCGCTGCCCGCACCCGTCACGACGGCGACCCCTGGCTCGAGGTTCACCGCGCCGCCTCGATCTGGGTCACGGGGTTGTCCGGGTTGTCGACCCCCTTGCCGGTGCGGAACGGCACCCGATCCGCGAGGCGATCGACGCGATCGAGGAATCCGTATTCCCCTATGGCGGTGTGGATATCGGGCTTGGCCACCGCGGTCATCATCGCGCGCACCGGGCCGGGGAACCAGCGCGCGAGCGGGTACGAGATCCGGGCCTCGAGTCGAATGGGCTCGACCGCCACATTGCGGCGAATGGCCCGCACGATGATGCGGCCCGCCTTGTCCGGATGCATGCCCAGCAGCGCTTGGCCTTTGAGCATCGTCTTGCGCGTGGTCGAGGACTGCTGCTCGTCCAGCACGGCCGACATGCGCGCGGTGGCCGAGAGATTGGTGGCGATCAGGCCGGGACAGACCGCGGTGACCCCGATCCGGTGCGATGCCAGCTCGGCCCGCAGGCATTCGCTGAAGTGCTTCACCGCGTACTTGCTGATGCTGTAGGGCGCGGTATACGGGGCGGCGGCGAACGCCGCCATGGACGCGACGTTGACCAGATGCCCGCCGCGGCCGCGCTCCACCATCTGCGCGCCGAAGATGCGGCAGCCGTGGATCATCGCCATCAGATTGATGTCGATGATGCGGCGCAGGTCCGCCGGCGGCACGTCCAGGAACGGCCCGCCGACCAGGATGCCCGCGTTGTTGACCACCACGTCGGGCACGCCGTAATCGCTGCGGACCTGCTTGCCGAATTCCTCCAGCGCGGCGGTGTCGGCGACGTCGAGCCGATACGCCGCCGCCAGGCCGCCGAGCCGGCGGATCTCCTCGGCCGCGTCCTGCGCGGTATCGAGATTGATATCGGCGACAACGACTTCCGCGCCGACCGCCGCGAGCGCTTTGGCGGTGCCGCGGCCGATGCCGCTGCCCGCGCCGGTGACCACCGCGATGCCGGGATGGAAGGGTTTCATGTTCGTCCTCGATTCGACGGAAGGGTCAGGCGGCCCGGGTGCGGCGGGCGAACCGGCGCCGGGCCGGAACACGCTGCACCGCACCGTGGATGGTGCGCTGGTTGAACGCGCCGATCTCGCCGATCGCCTGCCTGGCATCCGGCAACAGGTCGGCGGCGGCGTGGAAGACGTGAATTGCCTTGTCCCATATCTGCATCGTGCAGGGCACGCCGGCCTCGGCGCAGCGCTCGGCGAGCGCCTCGGCATCCGGCAGCAGCACCTCGGTGGAGCCGACCTGGATGAATACCGGTGGCAGGCCGGTGAAATGGTGGTTCACCGGGCTCAGCTGCGGGTCGAGCGCACCGTCCACCCACATGCCCAGCCGGGCCGGAAGGGCCAGTGCGGCCGAGCTGAGCATCGGATCGAGCCGATCGTTGGGATGCGCGTCCCGGCGGGACCGGTCGTAATCGGCCCACGGCGCGATCGCCACGATCGCGGCGGGCATGGGCAAGCCGCGCTCGCGGGCGGCCAGCGCCAGACCGAACGTCAGTCCGCCACCGGCCGAATCGCCCGCGAAGATGACGCGTTCGGGTGGAAAGCCTTGCGCGAGTAGCCATTCGTAGGACTCGACGCAGTCCTGGATGGTGTCGGCGAGGCGCCCTTTCGGCAGTTGCCGATAGTCGACGTTGAATACCGG
This sequence comes from Nocardia colli, assembly GCF_008704205.1. Classification (GTDB taxonomy): domain Bacteria; phylum Actinomycetota; class Actinomycetes; order Mycobacteriales; family Mycobacteriaceae; genus Nocardia; species Nocardia colli. The sequence goes on from NZ_VXLC01000008.1 coordinate 123,332, forward strand.
CATGCCGCTGGCCCGGCCGATCCGCGCGACCAGGCGACGATGCGAGTTCAGCCCGCACGCGACCAGCCCGCCGCCGTGGAAGTAGAGGATCGCGCTGTCCTTGACCTCCGTCGGATTCGGGGTGTCGCGATGCCATACCCACTCCGCCCGGAACCGCTCGAAAAGCGTTGACCGGGTGCGTGTTCCGCGCGGCGGGAGCAGCGGCGCGGCCAGCGGGTCGAGCAGGTTGCTGACGTGGAAGTTGCGCGCGTCGCGGAACGGAATCCCGCGGCTCGCGAGGGCCACGATGGCGTTCATCCCCATCCGCAAGGTCGCGTAGGACAGGGGATGCGCGATACGCAGCGCGAGGCTCGCGCGGCGCGGCAGTTCGATCGTCACAGTCGAAGCAGGGGGCCGGGCCAGTGTGCGTGGCGTGGTCGGCATGTGCGTCTCCTTCTTCCCGGCGGCATTGCCGTTGTCTACACTGTGTAACACAGTGTAGGTTGTCTGGGACAGTAGCACGAGGGAGTGCTCAGCGGAACTGAGGTAGAGATGACCGAGTTCAACGACAAACTGGTGATCGTGACCGGCGCGGGCAGCGGAATCGGCCGGGAGACCGCCATTCGATTCGCGAAAGCCGGTGCGCGAGTGGTCGTCAGCGATGTCAACAAGGACACCGCACACGCCACCGCGGAGGCGATCGGCCGACACGCCTACCCGTACGCGGTCGACGTCTCAGACGATTCGGCCATGACCGCCTTCGCCGCCGAAGTACATGAAGCGCACGGCGACCCGTCCGTGCTGGTCAACAATGCCGGCTACACCACGGCCGGTCCGTTCCTCGGGCACAGCGTCGAGGACTGGGACCGGATCATGGGCGTGAACTTCTGGGGCGTGGTGCACGGCAGCCGCCTGTTCGGGCGGCAGATGCTCGACGCGGGCCACGGCGGGCGGATACTGAACGTGACCTCACCGGCGGCGGTGCTGCCGATTCCGCTCAGCACCGCGTACTGCACGAGCAAGGCGGCCGCGCAGATGCTCACCGAATGCTTGCGCTTGGAGTTCGCCGGCACCGGCGTCGGCGTCACGGCGGTGCTGCCCGCGTTCATCAACACCGGGTTCTATCCGAACGCGCAGATCGTCGGTCTCGACGAAGAGCAGGGCGTCCGCGGCCGGAACATCTCGGTGCTGGCCGCCGGTCTGGTGGCGCGCAGCCCGGAGACGGTGGCGCGCAATATCGTTCGCATCGCCGGTCGCAATCCCGCGATCGCGCCGACCCCGTTCGAGGCGCGGGTCGCCTGCGCGGCGGGCCGGGTTTCCCCCGCGGGCGCGCGCCTCGCCGCCCGGTTCATGGACATCGAAGGACTGCTGGGCACGGCCGAGCGATTCGTCCCCGACGCGATCCTGCGTCGCCTCGACGCCGCGGCCGCCCGCGCTGTCGCAGCTCGCGACTAGCAACGAGTTCGACTGTCCCATCCCCTGTTTCGAGGAAGTAGATCGATATGCCGAACAGCTCTGGCGAACCGACCCCGGACCACGAGGTGCTCATCATCGGGGCCGGTTTCGGCGGCGTCGCCACCGCGATCGAACTGCGCCGGGCCGGAATTCACGATTTCCTGCTGATCGAGAAGCACGACGGCATCGGCGGCACCTGGCACATCAACACCTATCCCGGTCTGGCCGTGGATATTCCGGCGATCTTCTACAGTCTGTCCCGCATGCCGTTCACCACGTCGAGCCGGTTCTTTCCGCCGGGTCACGAGATCAAGCAGTACATCGAGGGCGTTGTCGACGCCTATGGCCTGCGCCCGAAGATCCGACTGAACACCCGGGTCACCGCGGCCAGGTGGGACGAGGAAGCTCATCTGTGGCGCGGCACGCTCGACAACGGTGAGGAGCTGACCGCCCGATTCGTCGTCGGCGCGCTGGGAATTCTCGAAGAGCCGAAACTGCCGGACATCCCCGGCGTGCAGACCTTCGCGGGTAAATCGGTGCACACCGCCCGCTGGGACCACGACTACGACTACGCGGGCAAGCGCATAGCGGTCATCGGCACGGGCGCGACGGCGCTGCAACTGATTCCGGAGCTGGCGAAGATCGCCGGCCATCTCACCGTGTTCCAGCGCACCCCGATCTGGTTGGCGCCCAAGCCCGACTTCCGCATCGACTGGGGGCTCGACCGGTTCCTCGGCCGGGTCACCCCGGTGCGCAAGGCGATCCGGGCGGGCATCGCCGCCGGCATCGATGTCGGGCTGGTCGGCGGCCTGCTGTCGATGCGCCGGATGCCGCAGTTCATGCCCTACCTCACCCGCGCGGGCGGGGCGCTGTACCGGGCCTGGCTGCGCGATCCGGAACTGGCCGAAAAGCTCACGCCCACCTATGCGCCGGGCTGCAAGCGGCCGTCGATGTCCAACGACTACTTCAAGACTTTCAAGCAGAAGGACCGCGTCGCGCTGATCACCGAGAAGATCGAACGGATCACCGAATCCGGGGTGATCACCGCCGACGGCGTCGAGCACGAGATCGATGTGCTGGTGTGCGCCACCGGTTTCCGGGTGTGCGAGCGCGGGTTCTCCCCTGTTTTCAGCGTTTACGGCGAATCCGGCGAAGAACTCGGCGACTACTGGCACGAGCACAACTACCACGCCTACCAGGGAGTCAGCGTGGCCAACTGGCCCAACCTGTTCCTGGTCGGCTGCGGGCCGAACACGATCATCCCCAGCTCGATCCTGGTCACCATCGAGAACAACGCGGCCCACGCGCGCCGGGCCATCGTCGAAGCCCGGAAGCGAAACGCGACCAAGGTCGACGTCACCAAACAGGCCTACGACGATTTCGCCGAATTCTGCCTGCGCCGCACCGAGGGATCGATGTGGGTCACCGAACCCTGCGCCGGCTCCAACACCTACTACGTCAATTACCAAGGCCAGCTGGCCATCCGGCCCACCACCGGAATGAACCAGTGGTGGGGCAACCGGCACTTCCCGTTCCGCGATTACACCTTCAGCACGCGCCTGCCGCGCCCGGTCGCCGCTGCGCTGCCGGAGGCGGTCGCCGTCTCCTGAGCGTCAGGAAGCGCTGCCGGTGGACGGGCGCGACCGCCGCCATTCGCAGCGGTCGTGGTCGGCGTCGGGACGGTCCGCGCCGTTGCGAGCACAGCCCTCGGCGGTGTAGCCGTCCCGGTCGTAGCCGGATCTGTCGTAACCCCACCGGTTGTAGCCGAAGCGGTTGTAGCCGAATCGGTCGTAACCGAAGACGTCGTAGCCGTCCGCCCCGTAGCGATCATCGCCGGGACGATCATGGCCGGGGCGATGGTGCGGACCGGTGGCGAGCGTGCCGTCCGGGTTTGTGCAGCCGACCTCGGACGGCGTGTGGCACGGGATGGCGGACGCCGCCGGAATGATGACCGCGGCGGGCGCCAAGGCCAGAGTCGCGGCGACCACGGTCCGTACCAGGACCCGTCTGGCCCCACCGGAAAGCACACTGTTCATCCATCGACCTCTTGTCCACCGGGAACGCGCACATCGCGTTCGAAAATTGCGAAAACCCTTCCCGCCGGAAGTTTTTCCGGTCACAGGCGGGTTTCTAATGCATTGGCTTGCAGTGGTTTTCAGTTCGCCAGCGCTATACGTTGAAAATATCCGAAACGAATCTGTCTCCGCCTCAGGGGAATCCCCCATTTCGTCATCCGTCGGTGGACGTACTCTTCCCGATGAATCGCGCGGCCAGCACACCGTTTTGCCCTCCGTCCGCTATTGCGACCGATCGGTCGGACTTATTGCGATAGGATGATCCACATGACGAACAGGCACCCCGCCGACGGGCGCCGAGCACGCGGCGACCGGTCCAGAACGGCGGTCCTCGACGCGGTGGTCTCGATGGCCTCCGTCGCGGGACTCGGCGCGCTGAGCATGGGTCAGGTCGCCGCCGAGGCAGGGGTGAGCAAGTCCGGGCTGTTCTCGCTCTGGCGGGACAAGGAAGAGCTGCAACTGGCGGCCATCGACCGCGCCCGCGCGCAGTGGGCCGAGCGGGTGGTCGCGCCCGCGCTCGCGGCCCCGGCCGGCGTGCCCCAGCTGTGGGCGCTGCACGAATCGCGCCTGGCGTTCTATACCGACCTGGTGCTGCCCGGCGGCTGCTTCTTCGTGGCCATCCAGCACGAGTTCGACGACCAGCCCGGCGCGGTGCACGACCGGCTCGTCGCTCTGGCCACCGAGTGGGATGCGTTCGTGCACTCCATCATTCGCACCGCGCTCGACACCGGCCAGCTGCGCCCGGACACCGACCCCGGCGTCCTCGCCTTCGAACTCGACGCCCTCGGCTACGCCGCCGTCAGCCGCGCCCGCCTGCTCGAGCACGACGCCACCTTCGCTCAAGCGCGGGCAGCCATGCTCGGACGACTGCGGGCCTACAGCACCGATCCGTCGATCCTCCCCCGATCCTGATCTCCAGACCGCCGACTGCGTCCGCCTGGAACTGATGGGTCGGCCCGGGCCTGGCGCTTCACCTGAGCGGCAGCGCGGACGACTATCTGCGCAGTCTGCGGACACTCGGGTAGCCGCTCGATCGATGCGCCACCGCGAGGGCGTATGTTCGAGAGGTAATTTCCCTGCCGCGAATAGGCAGAAGGGGTGGTGCGAGGGTGCAGGCCGAGCCAGCGAGACCCGCCGATCGGGTTCCCGTCATAGCGCCGGATTCGACCAGGTTGCATACGTTTTCGACCAGTAGACCGCCGGGTCTGCGCTGCGTGGGTCAGGTCGACCTCGCCACGCATGACGCGTGGGAAACCGCACTCGCCGAACTACCCGTGGCTCCGGACATCCATTTGGAGTTGTCCGAGCTCACATTCATCGACACGCACGGCACCCTGATACTGGTAGAAGCCACGAATCAGGCGGCGAAGGGGCGCCGGGTCGTGCTGCACAACCCGCCCGTGACGCTGGTCCGCATCCTGGAGCTGTTCTGGCCGTCGCTCCCGACAATCGAGGTAGACCGCGCATGACCGTCACCACCGCCGGACCACCCGCCGCCGATCCCTTCTCGCACCCGGCGCTGTTCTACAGCAACACCGAGGAGTACCTGGCGGGCACTGTCGGGTTCATCCGCAAGGGCTTGGCCAACGACGAACCGGTCGCGGTCTCGGTCCCCGGACCGAACCTGGAGCTGATCCGCGCCGAGCTCGGCGCCGACGCCGACGCGGTCCGGCTGATGGACATGACCGTCGAAGGCCGCAATCCCGGTCGCATCATTCCGGGTGTGCTGCGCGCGTTCGCCGACACCCACCCGACCGGCCGGGTGCGGATCATCGGCGAACCGATCTGGGCCGGGCGTTCCGCGACGGAGTATCCGGCGTGCGTCCAGCACGAGGCGCTGATCAATGCCGCGTTCACCGGTCGCGAGGTCACCATCCTGTGCCCGTACGACACCGAACGCCTCGACCCGACCGTCCTGGTAGACGCGCACACGACCCATCCGACGCTGATCGACAGCGACGGCGAACGCCCGAGCGGCGCGTACGATCCCGACCGCATCTTCGCCTCCTACAACAAGCCCCTGGCGCCGCCGCCGGCGATCGCGCAGGTGCTCGCCTTCGATGCCGGCACGCTCACCGAGGCCAGGCACCGCGCGGGCGAGTTCGGCAAGCGGGCGGGCATGCTCGACGACCGCGTCATCGATCTGGAACTGGTCATCGCGGAAACCATCACCAATTCGGTGGTGCACGGCGGCGGCCGCGGCTCGCTGGCGCTCTGGCTCGAAGGCAGGCAACTGCGCGCGCAGGTCCGCGATGCCGGCCACATCACCAATCCCCTCGCGGGCCGGCTCCCCCCGCAGCCGTTCCAATTCGGCGGCCGCGGACTGCTTTTGGTGAACCACCTCTCCGACCTGGTCCGCATCCACACCGGCGTGCACGGCACCACCATCCAGATGGATCTGCGCCTGGCCTGAGTGGCCGAAGCCGGGCGTGGCACGCGACGGTCGTGCTACGAAACATCATGACCACGTTCGTAGATATCTCCGTCCCGCTGCGATCCGGCATCACCTCCGACCCGCCGGGCCTGCGCCCGGAGATCGAATACCTGGACCACAACGACACCGTGGCCGACATGCTCGCCATGTTCCCCGGCGCCGGACCCGAAGTCCTGCCCGACGGCGAAGGCTGGGCCCTGGAATGGATCCGGCTGACCACCCACTGCGGCACCCACCTGGACGCGCCGTACCACTACGCCTCCACCATGGACAACGGGCAGCGCGCGATCACCATCGACGAGGTGCCGCTGGAGTGGTGTTTCCAGCCCGGCGTGAAGCTGGACTTCCGCGCCCTGCCCGACGGATACGTGGCGACCCCCGACGATGTCGATGCCGAACTGGCCCGGATCGGGCACACGCTCAGCCCGCTGGAGATCGTCATCATCAACACCAGCGCGGGCACCCGCTACGGCGAGGACGACTACCTCACCCGCGGCTGCGGCATGGGCCGGGACGCGACATTGCACCTACTCCGGCAAGGCATTCGAGTCACCGGCACCGACGCGTGGAGCTGGGACGCGCCGTTCGGTTACACCGCGCGCCGGTTCGCCGAGACCGGGGACGGCTCGATCATCTGGGAAGGACATAAGGCGGGGCGCGATATCGGCTACTGCCACCTGGAGAAGCTGCACAACCTGGAAGCGTTGCCCGCCACCGGATTCCGGATCTCCTGCTTCCCGCACAAGATCCACGCCGCGTCCGCGGGGTGGACCAGGGCGGTGGCGATCATCGAGGACTGACCGCTCGAAAAGCCTTCCGGCGCTGTCACTTACCGGTGAAGTTCGTCTTCCGCCGCTCGAGGAACGACTGAATGCCCTCCGCGCCGTCGGCCGTCGCGAAGAGCTTGGTGACGTCGCCCACGAGATGTTCGGCCGCGGCGGCGTTGCCTTCGTCGCGGGCGCGGTGCGCGGAGGCGAGGATGGTGCGCACACCCAATGGCGCTGAGTCCTAGGCGATTTCGGTGGCCAGGGCGCGTGCCGCGGCGAGCGCCGTCGCGGCATCCGGGGTGATCTGCTGGATCAGGCCGATGCGGTGAGCCTCGGCGGCGTCGAACTCGGCGCCGGTGAGGACCCAGCGCATCGCGTTGCCCCAGCCCGCTTCCCGCCAGAACCGCAGGGTCGCGCCGCCGAACGGATAGATGCCGCGCCGGACCTCCAGCTGACTGAACCGGGTGCCCTCGGCGGCGATCCGGACGTCGGCGGCCAGCAGCAGCTCGATGCCGATTCAGCTCTCCGCCATCAGCCGTTCGAGCAGGCCGGCCGCGTACTCGATCCGCGCATCCTCCAGTTCGGGCCTCGGATAGGTGGAACGGAAGATCGCCTCGCCGTCGAACATGTGCACCACCGAGGTGGCCAGCAGTCGGGCCACCTCGACCGGGAGAGCTGGGGTCAGTGCCGCCACCGCGACCCGCTCGACGTCGTCGAGCAGCGCGGTCGCCACCGGGGCGAGCCTGGCCCGCAGTTCCGGCTCGGTGCGCGCGGCGACCAGCAGCTCGAACCAGACCGTGTTGGTCTCCTGCCGGATCTGATTGCGGGCCCGATGCAGGATATGGGTCATGTTCAGCGGCTCATCGGTGTTGTCGCGGGCGCGAATATTCTCGAACGCGAGCATGTGCCTGCGGCCGACCTCTTCGGCGGCGGCCACCACCAGATCGGTGCGCGAGTCGAAGTGCCGGAAGATGCCCCCCTTGGATACCCCGGCCCGGCGGCTGATCTCGCCGAGCGAGGCATTGTGATAGCCGACCTCGGAGATGGCCTCGATGGTGGCCTCGACGAGCTTGCCGATGGTGGCGGCGCGGCGCTGGGCTTGGGTTCGGCGCGGTGGCGCGGTCACCGCACCTGGGACCGGAGGAAACGCCCGGTGCGGTCGGTGCCGAGGATCGGCGCGGGCGTGCCGTCGCCGAAGACGTACCTGCCGCCGATGAAGACGGCCGAGACCGCCCCGTCATTGCGATTCACCATGCGAGACAGGTTGTCATACTGCGCGACGGTGCTCTCGGCGTAGGCGTCCAGCGAGGCGTCCAGGTGCGCCGGATCGATGATCACCAGGTCCGCGCGATCACCCTCGCGCAGGTGCCCGGCGTCGATGCCGTACCAGTCGGCGAGCTCGCCGGTGAGCCGGTGCACCGCGCGCTCCAGCGAGATGAACGGCTGCCCGGACTGCTCGGCGTCGTGCGCGCGGCGCAGGAAGCGCAGCCCGAAGTTGTAGAACGCCATGTTCCGCAGGTGCGCGCCCGCGTCCGAAAAGCCCAGCTGTACACCGGGATCCGCGCCCAGTTTGGTCAGGAACTTGGGCCGGTGATTGGAAATCGTGGTGCGCCAGCGCAGTTTGGTGCCGTGCGCGACCACCAGATCGAGGAACGCGTCCACCGGATGCACGCCGCCGCGATCGAGGCCGACCTGTCCGAACGTCTTGCCGATCACCGAATCATCCGGGCAGGCAACGATTTCGGCGTCGAAGAAGTCGCGGTGCCAGACCCGCAGCCCGAACTTGGTGTCGTAGTCCTTGCGGAACTGCCGCCGGTACGCCTCGTCCTGCATCAGGGCGTCGCGCTCGACCTGATCGGCGAGGTGCAGCGCCGCGGCGCCGGAGCCGAACTCCTCGAAGATCACCAGGTCGATGCCGTCGGCGTACACCTCGAACGGCACCGGCAGGTGCTGCCAGCGGAAGTCGCCGCCGAGCGCGTTCAATGCGCGGGCGATCGGGCCCATGATGTAGACCAGCGCCGGGTTGGCCTTGATGTCGGCGGCCGAGAGCAACGTGGTCTTCAAGCGTTTGCGGAAGATGCCCAGGCTGCTCAGCGTCATCGCGGCGATGCTGCGCACCGAGGCGATGTCCGGACCGGCCTGCAACACCCGGCGTCGCCGGCGCAGAATCGCGTTGAGCCGCCGCCGTTCCCGCGCCTTGGCATAGGTCGACGGCAGGGTGCGCGAGCGGCAGGTGTCGCCGTCGATCTTGTCGAAAAGCAACTGCTGCTGCGACATTCCGACGAAGCCGGCGTCGAGCGCCTCGGTCAGTGCCGTTTCCATCGCCGCCTGCTCGGCCGCGGTGGGCCGGACCTCCTTGCGGGTGGCGCGATCGAGCCCCATCTGTGCGGTCCGGATGTCCGAATGACCGAGCATCGCGGCGATATTCGGGCCGAGCGGCAGTTCCTCGAGCGCCGTGATGTATTCGCGCGCCGACCGCCAGGTCTTGGTCTCCTCGATGGTATCGATGACGTGCTTGCGCGGGATCGCCTCGACCCGGCCGAACAGGTCGCCCGCGTCGGTCGGCCCGACGTGCACGGTCGAGAGCGAGCACGAGCCGAGCAGCACCGTGGTGATGCCGTGGCGCACCGACTCGGCGAGCGCGGGCGTCTTCAGCACCTCGATGTCGTAGTGCGTGTGGATGTCCACCATGCCGGGGACCACCCACTTGCCCGCGGCGTCGATGACGTTCGGGCAGTCCGTCTCGTCGAGCGGCTGCGCCGATACCGCGACGACGCGATCGCCGCGCAGTCCGAGGTGACGGGTCGCGGAGGCCGAACCGGTGCCGTCGAACCAGCGGCCGGCCTTGATGATCGTGTCGTAGCTCACTCACACATTGCAACCGATCGGTTGCTAACCGTCAAGGATGAGTTCTCACAACCCTCCGCGGACGGCGGCGAGCAATGATTTGCTGTCGCGTTACTAATGGCCTGCCGAGCGGCAATCGGTATCGGTCATCCTCGTTCGATCAGTGGACTTGAAATGGTCAATGGCGTGATTCGACTCAATTGTCCGAATAGTTGCTGAATAGAATGAGTGGACGCAGCCCTTGTTTCCCACACATCGAGAGGGAGGGGCCCATGCCCACACTGATCCCGGGACGTGCCGATCATCCGCTCGCCCTGCCGACCGAGGCGGAAATCACCGAGGTGCGCGCCGTAGTCGACGCGGCCGGGTTGATCGCGCCGACGACGCGTTTCGTGTATGTCGGATTGGACGAGCCGGACAAGTACGAGATCTACCCGTGGTCCGGGACGTTGGATCGCCGGTTCCGGGTGCTGCTGCACGATATCGATCGGCCGAACGCCGTCGACGTGATCGTGTCGCTCGGTAGCAAGGCTGTGCTGTCCCAGCGCACGCTGGATGCGGTCGTGGACGGTCAACTGCCCGTGCTCGACGAGGAGTTCGAGCTGGTCGAGGCGGTGTTGTCGGGCAATCCGGAATGGTCGGCCGCGCTGGCGGCCCGTGGGCTGGATGTCGCGGACGTGCGGGTCGCGCCGCTGTCGGCAGGCGTGTTCGACTACGCGGGCGAAGCAGGCCGCCGGATCCTGCGCGGCCTGGCATTCCATCAACAGCACGCGAAGGACCATCCGTGGGCGCATCCGATCGATGGTCTCGTCGCTTTCGTCGACGTCATGGCCCGCGAGGTGTTGCGGGTGATCGACACGGGGCCGGTCGCGGTGCCGCAGGAGTCCGGGAACTTCGATGATCCGGCCGTCACCGGCCCGCCGCGCACCACGCAGAAGCCGATCGAGATCACGCAGCCGCAGGGGCCGAGCTTCACCGTGCACGGAAACCTGGTCGAGTGGGAAAAGTGGTCGGTGCGGGTCGGTTTCGATGCCCGCGAGGGACTTGTCCTGCACCAGATCGGTTTTCAGGACGGCGGCCGGGTACGCCCGATCATCCATCGGGCGTCCATCGCGGAAATGGTTGTGCCCTATGCCGATCCGTCGCCGATCCGCTCCTGGCAGAACTATTTCGACACCGGCGAGTATCTCGTCGGGCGCTACGCCAACGCGCTCGAGCTCGGTTGCGATTGCCTCGGTGACATCACCTATTTCGACGCGGTCATCGCCGACGAGGCGGGCAATCCCCGCGTGCTGCACAACGCGATCTGTATGCACGAGGAAGACTTCGGCGTGCTGTGGAAGCACACCGACCTCTGGACCGGGTCGCGCGAGGTGCGCAGGCAACGCCGCCTGGTGATCTCGTTCTTCACCACGGTGGGCAATTACGATTACGGCTTCTTCTGGTACCTGTACCTAGACGGCACCATCGGCTTCGAGGTCAAGGCGACCGGAATCGTCTTCACCGCAGCGTATCCCGGCCCCGATCACCCGTTCTCCACGCAGGTCGCGCCCGGCCTCGGCGCGCCCTACCACCAGCACCTGTTCAGCGCACGACTCGACATGATGGTCGACGGGCACCACAACCGCGTCGAGGAAGTGGACAGCGCCCGCGTACCGATCGGCCCGGACAACCCGCACGGCAACGCTTTCACCCGCCAACGGACCGCGCTGACCCGCGAATCGGAGGCGCAGCGGCTCGCGGACAACCGCGTCGGCCGCGTCTGGCACATCAGTAACCCAGAGGTGCACAACCGACTCGGCCTACCCGTCTCGTACGTGCTGCATCCAGAAGGCAAGGAAGCGCTGCTCGCCGCCGACGAATCACCGATCGCCAAGCGAGCCGCCTTCGCCACGAAAACCCTCTGGGTGACCCACTTCGATCCCGCACAGCGTTACGCCGCAGGCGATTTCGTGAACCAGCACCCTGGCGGCGCAGGCCTCCCGGAGTACGTCGCCGGCGATCGATCACTCGACAACGAAGACCTGGTCGTCTGGCATACCTTCGGCCTCACCCACTTTCCGCGCCCGGAGGACTGGCCGATCATGCCGGTCGACTACACCGGCTTCGTCCTGAAGCCGGCCGGCTTCTTCGACCGCAACCCCACCCTGGATGTCCCGCGCACCGGCGCCGGCCACGCATCGACCGGTTGCTGCCATGGAACTCCCGACGATTGAACCGCTCATTTGCCGGTGCCCGTGGTCGCGGCGACCTTCGCCCTCTCGTCGCCGGCGCCCGCATCCGCCGGGCAACCGCCGCCGTCAGCTAACGATTCGGCGTGGCGTGCGCCCGACTCGGTAGCGCACGGACCCGTCTCGGGACACACTTGACGGCGTGAATCGCATGCCATACGGCCCGATCGCCGACAACCGGGCAGGTCAACGGTGACCGCCCTCGCTCGCGGCGAGAACCGGCCCGCACCCGCCGACCGGATGACGGTCACCGTCACCTGCTCGGCCGGAGTCGATGTCTCCGCGCTGCTGCTCGGCGCGGACGGCCGCGTCCGGACCGACGCCGACTTCGTGTTCTTCAACCAGCCGGTCGGTCCCGGCGTCACCTACCGGCACGGCAGCGGCCGTGGCGACATGGTCGACGTGCAGACCAGCGCGCTACCCGCGAACGTGGACAAGGTCGTGGTCACCGCCAGCCTCGACGGCAGCGGACCGCCGACCTTCGCCGCCGCGGGCACGCTGCTCGCGACGATCGGATCCGATTCGGGGGCACTGACTTTCCCGATGGACGGGCTCACCACCGAAACCGCCGTGGTGTGCGTGGAGATCTATCGTCGCGGCGGCGCCTGGAAGGTGCGCGCGGTCGGGCAGGGTTACGACAACGGGCTGGCCGGTATCGCCACGGCGTTCGGCGTGAACATCGACGACGAGCCCGCGGCGCCCGCACCGCCGCCGAATCCGCCTGCTGCCCCTCCGGTTTCGGCACCGAACTACCCACCACCGGCCGCACCGAACTACCCGCCGCCGCCCCCGCCGGCATATCAGCCGGCCCCCGCCTATTCACCACCCGCGCCATCACCTCAGCAAGGAGCACTGCCGATGCAGAGCGATCTGTTCAACCCCAGCCACGCCGAAGTCAACGGCGTCGGCATCCAGAAGCAGGGCGGCAAGATGATCAAGGTCGCCGTCAACGGCGAGGTCATGGCCCGGGCCGGTTCGATGGTCGCCTACCAGGGCGACATGCAGTTCAAGGCGCTCGGCTCCGGCGGCATCGGCCGCGCGATCACCCAGCGGCTCACCGGCGAGGGCGTGCCGCTGATGAACGTCTCCGGCCGCGGCGACCTGTTCCTCGCCGACAGCGCCGCCGACGTGCACATCATCGATCTCGACGGCAGCGACGGCCTCACCATCAACGGCTCCAACGTGCTCGCCTTCGACACCAGCCTGTCCTACCGGGTCGCCCGGGTGCAGGGCGCGGCCGGCGTCGCCAGCAATGCCGGGTTGTTCAACTGCGTGTTCACCGGGCGTGGCCGGATCGCCATCACCACGCACGGCTCGCCGGTGGTGTTGCAGGTCGATCAGCCGACCTACGCCGACCCGCAGGCGGCGGTGGCGTGGTCGTCGAGCCTGCAAACCGGGATCAAGCGCAACGACTCCTTCGGCCTCGGCCGGCTCATCGGCCGCAGCACCGGCGAGGGTCTCACGCTGGCCTTTTCTGGGCGCGGCTTCGTCATCGTGCAGCCCTCGGAGTTGCCGCCCGGCGGACTCATCGGCGGCACCGGCGGCGGCCAGCAGGCCGGGCAGAGTGGCGGCGCATTGGGCGGTCTGTTCGGTTAAGGCAACAGTTCGGATTGTGAAACATCTGCGCGCCGCGATTGACCCGGCGCGCAAGGTCCGCGATGATCCCTATCACCTCGGATCCTCCAGTTTCTTGCGACGAGGTACTCCTATCACTCTGGCATTTCGGCACGCAGCGTGGCGGCAAGGCGAAGAGAGGCCTGAAATTTGATGAGCAGCAAGCGTTTTAGAAATTGGTCGGCAAGAGTCGCGGTACTCGCCGGAGTCGCGACCGCCGGATTCGCAATGACGGCAACCGCACAGGCCGAACCGCTATGGCCGGGCGGACCGGACATTCCCGGCGTGCCTGCGATCATTCAGCCGCCGCCGCCCGCACCGGTGTACGCACCGTGCACCGCGGCGAAGACGCGCGCCTGCATGCGGCTGTCGACCAAGGAAATGTGGCTGATGGAGGACGGCAAGACCATCTATGGTCCGAAGCCGATCGAAATCGGCCGGCCGGGATACGAGTCGCATGTCGGTGTCTTCGACGTCGACTTCAAGCGCGAACATTTCTGGAGCACAATGCACAACGCGCCGATGGAATGGGCCGTCTTCTTCGACGGTGATATCGCCACCCACATCGGTCCGCTGGATTCGAACTCGCACGGCTGCATTCGGATGAACCCCGATGCCGCCGAGGCCACGTATCGCCATCTCGAGCCGGGCGACATCGTGGAAGTCGTGGAATGAACGTCTGACTCCACATTTTTCGCATAAACGGGGTGCCCTGCACGGGCATCCCGTTTTTGTTTGCCTGAGCCCCCGCCGAGCGCACCGATCCGGTCAGCGAACCGGAAGGTTCCGGCGCAGGCGACCGGCTCCCCAGAATTGCGGCCAGGGCTGCTGAGGTAGCCATGGGCGACGGAGGGTAGCGGAATGCCAGACGACTTCGGGCAGGGCAAGCAGGGTGCTGAACGGACCGATGCGAGCCAACCGGGTAGCGGTGGACCGACGGCGCCCACCATCGCCCTGCCGAAGGGGGGCGGGGCGATCAAGGGGATCGGTGAGAAGTTCGCCGCGAATCCGGTGACCGGGACCGGGTCGTTGAGCGTGCCGATCAGTGTCAGTCCTGGTCGTGGTGGGTTCGGTCCGCAGTTGGCGTTGGGGTACGACTCGGGGGCCGGGAACGGGCCGTTCGGGTTGGGGTGGAGTCTGGGGCTGCCGTCGATCACCCGGAAGACCGACAAGGGGCTGCCGAAGTATGACGATGCCGGTGAGTCGGATGTGTTCATCCTGTCCGGGGCGGAGGATCTGGCACCGGTTCTTGTTGAGCAGCAAGGGAATTGGGTTCGCGAAGAACTGCCCGTCCGCACTGTCGGCGGGACCGGCTATCGCGTTCAGCGGTACCGTCCGCGCGTCGAGGGGTTGTTCGCCCGCATCGAGCGGTGGACGAATCTCACTGACGCACAAGACATCAGCTGGCGTTCCATCTCCCGGGATAACGTCACGACCTGGTACGGTCGCGACGCGCGATCACGGATCGCCGATCCCGCGAATCCGGAGCACATCTTCAGCTGGTTGATCTGCCTCAGTTACGACGACAAAGGCAACGTCGTCAGCTACGAGTACAAGGCCGAGAACGGCGAGCTGATTGCCGACAAGGCCAATGAACTCCAGCGCGAACGCCGAGCCAACCGGTACCCGAAGCGAATTCGCTACGGAAACCACACGCCCTACTTCCCCACCCTCGACCCGGTAGCCACGTGGCCCGCGCCGCCCGCCGACGACCAGTGGTACTTCGAGCTCGTCTTCGATTACGGCGAACACGATCTCGCGCGTCCGCTGCCCGCGGATGGACCGGGATGGGGTAATCGGCCGGACCCGTTTTCGGCTTACCGTTCCGGTTTCGAGGTGCGCACGCATCGACTGTGCCGACGCGCCTTGATGTTTCACCACTTTCCGGGGGAAGACGGCGTCGGCGCGGACTGCCTCGTCCGGTCCACCGACTTCGGTTACGCCCACGATCTCGACCCGGCGAACGAGCGCAATCCGATTCACGCCGAACTCACCTCGGTCACTCAGCGCGGATACCGACGGATAGCCGGCGGATACCGCAGCAGGGCATTGCCACCCGTCGAATTCGGCTACAGCGAAGCCCAGATCCAGGGCGAGGTTCGCGAGCTCGACCGAGATAGTCTGGCAGGCTTGCCGATCGGCCTGGACGGTACCGGATACCAGTGGGTCGACCTCGACGGTGATGGTGTCGCCGGCATCCTCACCGAGCAGGGCGGCGGCTGGTTCTACAAGCGAAACCTGAGTCCCGCCAACACAGTTGGTCACGGATCCGCCCGCCTCGGCGCACCCGAGCTGGTCGCCCCGATGCCCGCGGCCGCGTTGGCGACCGGCGCCCGATTCGTCGACCTGGCGGGCGACGGGCAGCCCGACGTCGTCCGGTTCGACGGACCTGATCCAGGGTTCTACGAACGCGACGACTCGAGCTGGTCGCCGTTCGCGCCGTTCGGCCAACTGCCCAACCAGGATTGGCGCGACCCGAACCTGCGCTTCGTCGACCTGGACGGTGACGGGCTCACCGATCTGCTGATCTCCGAACAGGACGCCTTCCTCTGGTATCCGTCCCTCGGCGAGCAAGGCTTCGGCCCGGAACAGCGCGTCGCTACCGGACGCGACGAAAATCGCGGCCCGGCAATAATTTTTGCCGACAGCGAGCAGACCGTTCAGCTGGCCGACATGAGCGGCGACGGCCTCACCGATCTGGTCCGGATCCGCAACGGCGAGGTCTGCTACTGGCCGAACCTCGGCTACGGGCACTTCGGGCGGAAGATCACCATGGACAACGCGCCGTGGTTCGACCACCCCGATCAGTTCGACAGCCAGCGCGTCCTGATCGCCGACATCGACGGTTCCGGCACCACCGACCTCATCTATCTGCACGCCGACGGAGTCCGCGTCTACCTCAACCACTCCGGCAACAGCTGGGGAAACCCGGTGACCTCGGCCGTCTTTCCGCCGGTCGCCGAACCGATTCGAGTACAGGCGCTCGACCTGCTCGGCAACGGCACCGCCTGCCTGGTGTGGTCCTCACCCCTCGCCGGCGACGCGCACTCCCCGCTGTGCTACCTCGACCTGATGGGCGGCCAGAAGCCGCACCTGCTCGTCACGGTCAAGAACAACCTCGGCGCCGAAACCGAGATCGGCTACACCCCGTCGACCGCGTTCTACCTCGCCGACCAACTGGCCGGAAAGCCTTGGGCGACAAAGCTTCCCTTCCCGGTCCACGTCGTCGACCACGTCACCGTCCGCGACCGCTGGCGCAACACCACCTTCACCAGCACCTACAGCTACCACCACGGCTACTTCGACGGACCCGAACGAGAGTTCCGCGGTTTCGGCCGCGTAGAGCAGATCGACACCGAGGACTACGGGACGTTCGGCGACGCGAACACCAACAGCCCGTACGTAACTCAGGATCATCGGCTCCATCAGCCACCGGTCAAGACGGTCACCTGGTTCCACACCGGTGCGCGGATCGACAGTCCTCAGGCATTGCATCAGTTCGAGCGGGAGTACTTTCCGCACTGGTTCGAAGATCTCCAACCGGGCACGCAGGTGCTCGGCACCTTCCGCGAGCGTGCCGTCCCGGAGCTGGATCTCGATGCGCTCGACCTGACCGCCGACGAGCTGCGCGAGGCACTACGAGCCTGCCGAGGGACGCCGCTGCGCCAAGAGGTCTACGAGTTGGATGTCGACGCACTGGCCAACGGGCGTCAGCACCCGGTCCGGCTCTTCTCTACGAGCTCACGTGGCTGCCATCTCCGCCTGGTGCAGCCGCGGAAGGGTAACCGGCATGCGGTGTTCCATGCGACAGAGAGCGAGGCGATCAACTACCACTACGAACTCGACCTCCGCCCGGCGACCGTGGTGCCCGACCCCCGAATCGGCCATACGCTGAATCTGCGCGTCGACGAGTACGGCAACGTTCTGCAGTCGGTGACGGTCGGATATCCACGCCGGCAAGCGAAGCCGCTCGACGATCCGCTGCTGCCGGCCGGTGTCGAATCCTTGGTTTCCGCCATACAAGGCGGACTACACCTCGCCTACACCGAAACCCGTCACACCGGTGACGCGATCGTCGAACCGGATCGCTACCGGCTTCGGCTTCCCTGCGAGACCAGCACTTTCGAGTTGACCGGAATCGCGCCGAGCACCGGAGACTACTTCGGTCTCGATCAGTTGCGCGGACTCGAGCTCAGCGACAACTACCCGGGTGCCGGAACTCCGGTCGAAACAATCCCGTACCAGCAATTTCCGGACGGCACGCAGCCGCAGCGGCGGCTGATCGAGCAAACGCGGTCGCTGTTCTTCGCGGACGCACTGGATCGCCCGTTGCCGTTCGGCACGCTGAATACCCATGCATTGCCTTACGAGATCTACACGCTGGCGTTGACGGACACTCTGCTGACTGCCATCTTCGGCGCGAGGTTGACGCCGGAAGTCAGTGTGGCACTGGGCGATGGGGCGGTCAGCGGCTATCTGAGCGGGCCCGGACTCGTGCAGCGCTTGGGTGCGGACACCGCAGGCCAGTATTGGCGCTGCTCCGGCATCGCCGGCTACCAGCCGGACGCAGCCCAGCACTTCTATCTACCCGAACGCTATACCGATCCGTTCGGCAATATCACTGTGCTGGAATACGACTCGCGCGATCTTTTCCTCCGCACGAGCACCGACCCCGTCGGGAACCGCACCGAGACCGTCGCTTTCGACTTCCGTGTGCTGGCACCGAGCTCGGTCCAGGACATCAACGGCAACCGGTCTCAGCTGAGGTTCGATGTACTCGGCATGCCGACCGTACTGGCTCTGAGCGGCAAGCAGGGCGAGGGTGACTCTCTCGCCGAGTTCACCTCCACCGCAACGGATCCGGAGCTTTCCGACCTGATCGCGCTCTTCGTGACCGACGACTATCGGCCGGCGACCGCGCAGGCGCTACTCGGGAACGCCACCACCCGAGACCTGTATTACCTCGGCGAGACGATTCAGAACGGCAGCATCGTCTGGGGCGCCCATCCCCCGTGCGCGGCCGGAATCATGCGGGAACAGCACGCATCCGAAGCCCAGGCCAGCCCGGTCCAGGTGAACTTCGCCTACTCGGACGGCAGCGGATCTGTGCTCGTCAAGAAGGTCCAGGCCGAGCCGGAGTCGCCCGGCGGGGCGCTTCGCTGGGTGGCGAGCGGCAAGACGATCCTGAACAACAAAGGCAAGCCGGTCAAACAGTACGAGCCCTATTTCAGCCCGCCCGCGGTCGGTCACCGCTTCGAGGAGCCGAGCGAAATCGGCGTCACCCCAGTGCATTTCTACGATGCGCTGGGACGCCGCATGCGCACCGAAGCGCCCGACGGCAGCGTCGATCGAGTCGACTTCTCGCCGTGGCAGATCACGGCCCACGATCCCAACGACACCGTGCTCGACTCGGGCAATGCGTGGTACGCCCGGATGAGCACGTCAGCGATAGCGGCCGAACGGCGCGCGGCACAGCTCGCCGCCGCACACGCGGGCACTCCCACACTCACCCTGCTCGACAGTCTCGAACGCGCGGTGCTGACGATCGCACACAACCGGACGGACGGCGTCGACGAAAAGCAGGTCACCTTCACCAAACTCGACGCCGAGGGCAAGCCGCTGTGGATTCAGGATGCCCGCGGCAACCGGGTGACGCAGTACGTCACCCCACCGCTGCCCGGCGGCGTCCACCCGTTCGACGACCCGCAGAACCTCGCCCCCTATGGCGTCACCCCCTGCTACGACGTCTCCGGCCTGCTGCTGTTCCAGCACAGCATGGACGCGGGCGATCGCTGGCTGCTCAACGACGCGGCCGGAAAACCTTGGTACAGCTGGAACAGTCGTGGCTTTCGAACGCGGACGACCTATGACGCGCTGCACCGGCAGGTCGGCGTATTCGTCTCCGCCACCGGTGATTCGACGTTGAGCGGCGAGCCACGTGACCCGGCCCGGCCACCGGACAGCGAGGTGCTCGTCGAACGAAGTGTGTACGGCGAGGCGCATCCGGAGGCGGGCAACAATTTGCGCGGCAGGACCTTCCAGATCTATGACGGGTCCGGTGCGACCACCACCGAGCGCTACGATTTCAAGGGAAATCCGCTCACCACCGGTCGCCGTTTCGCTCGGGACTATCAGGACACCCCGGACTGGTCCGCACTCGCGGATCTGACCGATCTGAACCGAATCGCCGCTGCCGCAGCACCATTGCTGGAGACCGCGCCAGCACTGACGACGCAGACTCGCTATGACGCGCTCAACCGTCCGACCACCGTGACCGCGCCGGATGCCAGCGTCTACCGCGCCACCTTCAACGAGGCCAACCTGCTAGAGCGCGTCGACGTGAACTTGCGTGGCGCCGCGACGCCGACCGCGTTCGTCACCGATATCGATTACAACGCAAAGGGACAACGCCTCCGAATCGACTACGGAAATGGCGCGACCACCACATACACCTACGACCCCTTCGTGTTCCGGCTGACGAAGCTGCGCACCACCCGCCCCGCCGACCCGGACGCGACCGCCTCGCTGTTGTTCGAGAACGCGACTGTCGTTCAGGACATCGGCTACGTCTACGATCCGGTCGGCAACATCACTCGCATCGAGGACTCGGCCCTGGCGACCACCGTGCAAGCCAGTGCCACCAGCGATTACGTGTACGACGCGCTCTACCGGCTGATCGGCGCCACCGGTCGCGAGCACGGTGGACAGACCGACTTCGCGCTGACACCGAACGACAGCAATCGCCGTGACTTCCCCTTCACCGGCGCCCGCATCCATCCGAATGATCTGCAAGGCCTGCGCGACTATGTCGAGCGCTACCGCTACGACGCCGTCGGCAACGTCATGCAGTTCGCTCACCACGCCGGCGGCAATGTCGACCAGCCCGGCCAAACCCGGTGGCAGCGCCGATACCAGTACGCACTCGACAGCAACCGGCTGCTCGCCACCAGCCAGCCCGGCGACCCGGACGGTCTGCCCGACTACGCCACGACCGGCGGTTACAGCTCCCGGTACGGCTACGACGTGCACGGCGAGATCACCTCGATGTCGCACCTGCCGCTGATGCGCTGGAACCATCGCGGCCAGCTCGGTGCCACCGCGCAACAGGTGGTGCACAGCGGAATGCCCGAAACCACCTACTACGTCTACGATTCCACCGGCCAGCGGGTCCGGAAGGTCACCGAGACGTCGACCGGGGCACTGAAGAATCAGCGAATTTACCTGGGCGGCTTCGAAATCTACCGCGAGCATCGTGGCGGTGCCGTCACGCTGGAGCGCGAGACGCTGCATGTCATGGACGATCAGCGCCGCGTCGCCGTCGTCGAAACCTCGACCGCGCCGAACACCGACGCGCGCATCCGCTTTCAACTCGGAAACCATCTCGGCTCGGCCAGTGTGGAACTCGACGGAGCCGGCGCCCTGGTCAGTTTCGAGGAATATCACCCCTACGGCAGCACCGCCTTCCAAACCGGCCGCAGCGCCGCCGAAGTCGGCCTGAAGCGCTACCGCTACACCGGCAAGGAACGCGACGACGAGACCGGCATGAGCTATCACACCGCCCGCTACTACCTGCCGTGGCTCGGTAGGTGGGCCGGCGCAGACCCGGTGGGTATCGAGGCGGGCGTCAATCTCTATGCGTACTCCCGTCTTTCGCCCGTGCGCTTCATCGATCCACACGGAACTCAGGAACAGCCGGTCGATCCCGCGAAGCTGACCAGGGACCAGGTGGCCGATATCTGGACGAAGTCGAAGAACCTCGACGACTTCCGCTTCCGGCTCAACCTGGGACCGGTGAACGACGCCACGCTCAACAGCTATCTCATGCAGAAGGGAATCCTGCCGCAACCAGAGGTAGATAAGTCGGCGCCGGCGATCTGGCCCGCGAGCGGCCCACCGACCCGGGTCGAGCGCGAGATCGTGGTGCGCCCCTTCGACAATCCGGTGGCCAAGACCCGCTTCAAGAAGTTCGCGACGCCGGAGGAAGCGGTCGAGTACGAGAACCGGGCGCAGTCGGTCGAGCACTACAAGGCCAGCGTTGCGGCATTGGGCGGCATCGCCTCGATCGGGGCCGCACGGGCCGCGAACCAAGACGTCGGCGCGGTCGCTCTGGACACCAGGTCAACCGCTTGGGGTGCGCCCGTCGATACGGCGCCGATTCCAGCACCCAGCCCGGCCGGCCCGTCGGCCGGGTCAGCGCCGGTGTCGCCCGCCGGTAGTCCGGCCGCACCCGCCGGGCCGCCCGCTCCGTCCGGACCGCCACCCGAAGAATTCGCGAGCATCGTCAAACGGCTGCAAACACAGGTCTCGCAAACCACAGAGAGCCTCAAGCCGTTCCAGGAATCCCGCACCGTGCCGTACACCTTGCAGGTCTCCGCGGCGACCGGACAGGTCGACGGGAAACCGGCAACGCTGATCACGCTGAGCAATCCCACCGCGCACGACCTGTTCGCGCGCGGCGTGCTGCAACTCCCCGCGGGGACGGCACTGGGCCCGCGTCCGGTTCTCTGGAAATCGAAGCTGCCCATCGGTGCGCACGTCGAGCGGTCATCCGTCGGCGGATTGGAGGAACAGGGAGCCCGCGGCGGTTTCGTGACCACCTCCGGCAACGCCTGCTTCGACTGCAGCAAGGCGTGGATGGAAGGGAAGTTCCCGACCTGGGTTCACCTGAAATGGAGCGACTACTCGGGACAGTGGGATTAGCCGTCGGCCCGCCCGTTGCGCGCGTCCGCACTCGGACCGGGCAGTTTTCGGTCATCCTGTGACCAGTAATCCGGGCGGGTCCCGGCCGGTACGCGAGGAAGTGAGTCGATCGTGCGAGTGGTAGCCGAGGTTCTGGTCGGGTTGGTGGCGGCGGTGCACGTCTACATCGTGGTGATGGAGATGTTCCTGTGGACGACGCCGCGGGTGCGGGCCGCGTTCGGCAGCACGGTGGAATTCGCCGAGCAGACCAAGGTTCTCGCGGCGAACCAGGGGCTTTACAACGGGTTTCTGGCGGCGGGGCTGATCTGGGGGATCATCGCGTCGGATCCGGTCGGATTCGCGGCGATGATCTTCTTCACCGCCTGCGTCGTGGTCGCGGGAATCTACGGTGCGGCCACGGCCAGCCGCCGCATCCTGTTCGTGCAGGCGCTGCCGGGTGCGGTGGCGCTGATCGCGGTGCTGGTGGCGGGCAGCCAGTAGCCGGGCTACGGGACGTTGAGGTCGGTGCAGCCGGGCGTCGGGTCGACGACCTGGCAACCGGCCGGGGGGCGCGTGGGCCGGTAGTCGGGCGCGACGCCGCCCGCTGCGATGGTGTCGGTGTAGGTGGTGACGGCCTTCGTGGCGTGCCGCTCCAGGCTGGGATCGTCGCGCACGTTCACGCTGTAGAGGCCGAATCGTGGGCTGTAGCTGCCCCATTCGTAGTTGTCGGTGATGCTCCAGTAGTTGTAGCCGATGATGTTCATGCCGTCGGCCTTGGCGCGCTGCAACCAGTAGACGGTGTCGCGCAGATGGTCGCTGCGGTTGTAGTTTCCGGTTCCCGGGACGTTGTCGTCGTCGGAGGTGGCGTTCTCGGTGGGCATGCCGTTCTCCACGACGAACAGCGGCTTACCCGGGGCCAAGCGCGAATACCGTTGCAGCGCATAGTAGATGCCCTCGGTGCGGATCGGCAGGTTCCACATGCCCGGCGAACCGACGGCCGCGATGGACCGGACGGTGGCGGGCGGGCTGGACGCGGGCGGCTCGTAGGCGAAGTAGTAGTCGACGCCGATGTAGTCGAGCCGGTCCCGGATCTTGTCGAACAGCGGGCCGTTCACCTGATCGTCGATGCCGGCGACGTAGCCGATATTGCTGGTCACCTGGGCATCGGGGCGCTTCTGGTGGATGTAGTCGTAGATCTGGTTGTGCGCGTCGGCGACCTTGTCTTCCATCCGCGCCTGATCGGTCGCGTTGTTGCGCACCTCGTGCATGATGTAGGCGACCGGCTCGTTGATGGTGACCCACAACGGATTCCGGGCGGCGTAGCGGTCGACCACCTTGCGCATATTGGTCAGCCAGGCGTCCACCATCTCGGGGTTGTCCCACCCGGTATCCGGTGTGTCCGAATGCTTCCCATGGAACGCGCCGTCGTAGGCCCAGCCCGGGTACACCCAGTGGTCGAGGGTGAGCATCGGCCGCATGCCCGAACTGACGATCTTCGCGATCACCTTGTCGTAGAAGCGGAATCCGTCGGCGTCCCACTCCAGCCGGCTCGTGGGTTGCAGCCGCGCCCACTCGATACCGATCCGGAACACCTTGACCCCCAGCGACTTCGCCAGGTCGATGTCACTGGCGTACCGGTCGTAGAAGTCGATCGAGCTGCGGTACTTGTCGAACTCCGGATGATGCTCGATGTAGCGCACCCAATTGCTGTCCGGCGCATCGTTGTCCGGTGACACCCGGTTGCGCGAACCCGAGTTGATCGACCCCAGGTCGGGCGTGCCGTCCACCGGCGCGCGCCCCTCGGATTGAAACCCCGAAGCCGCCACTCCCCACAGGAACCCGGGCCCCAGCGCACCCCCCGCCACCGGCTCCGGCGGAGCGGCAACACTCACACCCGGCACCAGCAGCGCGGCCATCGAAACCGCGAGCGCGCCCGCGCCCCGCCTCCATCTGCGCATAAACCGAGAACTTAACCGACTAATTGCTGAACCCCCGGTAACCCCGGGTCATCACGGCGAGTGCGGAGCCTTCTGACCGCTAGTTGACGGACAGGTGCTGGCCGATTCGGGGGATGGTCGCGAGCGGTGGGGCGCTGTAGGCGCGGTTGCTGGCGCCGGCGGCGGCTTCCTCGGCGGCCGCCGCGGCGTCGGCGATCGTGACGTCGTCCGGAGCGAAGGCGGCGGCCTTGGCGGCGGTGAGCGCGGTCGCGGCGGCGTCCTGCACGGTGATCGCCGTGTCGACGGCGGCAACGGTGTAGAAGGTGGCCTTGATGGCGTGGTTGGCCGCCACATAGGCGTGCCATGCGGCGTCGCGGGTGGTGTCGGCGGCGGCGACGGCACGGGCGGCGCCGTGGGCGCGCGCGACATGGTCGACGGCCTTCTCCCGGTTCACCGCTCGCTTCGCGGCGGCGCTGGCGCGGCTCGCCGCACTACTCGCCCTGGCGTGCGCCTGTGCGAGCAACTCCCTGGACGCGTCGAGTTCCAGCAGCGCGGTGGCCCGAGCACTGCCCGGTAGCAACGGAATAACCTTGCCTACCAACGGAATCCGCCGACCTGATCGAGTCGCTCGCCGTCGTCGTCCGCGTCGAGCCAGTCCGCTCCGGCCGTCTCGGGTCCACGCTCGGACTTCCAGAACGCGATGGAATCCGTTCCGGCGCAATAGATGACGACCGCCAGCACAGCCAGAGCGGCCAGTTCCTTCGACAGACGCGACACAGCAAACCTCCTCGATCATCGATCGTGTGCCGGAGCAGAGCCGGCGGATGCGTTCACACAGGATGCGCTTTACACAGGACGCGGGAGCGCACACTTCCGATCGCCCGAATGCGATTCGGAGTCAACGGAAATGTGCACGCCGCCTAGCCCAGAATACCGAAGGTAAGAATCCCGACGAGGTTCTCCGTTACCGCGAGCACGCTGTTCACTAAACCGAAGAGACCACTCAACATGACTTGCTCCTGTGATACGCCATTGACGGATCGGTGCCATTTGTCGAACGTGAGCACGAGCTGGATCGCCGAGGAAGGCTAGCGCACCTGTCCCCAAAAGGACAAAACACCTGCGCCGCGCCGCCGTTCCGGCCGCCGCACCCGCCCGCTCAGGCATTGCCCCAGCTCACAGCACAATTAAAAACTGGTCCGAAACTTCTTCCATCCGAACGTACCTGGGTTACGAAGACACTATCGACGCCTGCCACTGACGGTTCCCGGCATGGTCAGCGTTGGACGCCCACCCGGGTTGTTCCAGCCGCCTGGAGTTTTCGCCACGGAGCACCACCGACATTTCAGACTCGGCGTCGGAATTACCGCACGAAGACTGACCAGACGGCTCGTCATCAGATGAAAACGAAAGGGAGAACATGATTGCACCGCTCCTGACCGCCGTTGTTACCGCCCTCACCTCGGGACTCACCAGCGTCGTGACCGCGCTGCTCGGCGGCTGATTCGACACGGTCCGGGGTGGCGGCGAAGCCCACCCCGGACCGGCGGACGCCGGAGACTCTGCCGACCAGAACCAGCCTCAGGCCATGCGAATCGACACGAAGGTGGGGACGTTGCGTCGAATGCTGTTCTCCAGAACAGGTATTCGGAGACTAGGAACACTCGTCGCAGGCACGACCTTCGCCATGAACGCGGGCATCGGCCTGGGCGCGGCAGTCCCCGCGACCGGCCAATCAGTCCGCTGCCCAGCGCTTTACGCCATCGGCGTACCCGGCACCGGTGAGTCGGCGCCCGATGCCGACCCGTCCAGCGACCACGGCATGCTCGCGGCGATCTTCCTGCCCATGCTGGCTGCCGAACCGAACCGGACCGACCGCGCGTATGTCCCGTACGAGGCGGGCTTCGGCGGTGCCGTGCCGGGCGGCGCCGTCCCGTATTCGACCTCGGTGACCGGTGGCCTGCAGCAGTTGCGCTCGATGGCCCAATCCGTCGTAGACCGTTGCGAGAACACTCGTTTGGCGGTCGTCGGGTACTCCCAAGGCGCACACATCGCCTCCCTGTTCGCCCAGGAGATCGGTCGCGGCCGGTCCACCGTCCCCGCCGATCGAGTGGCCGGCGTCGCCTTGCTCGCCGACCCCACCCGCTACCCCGGCGCGTCGTTGTTCCCCGGCGCCGCAGGCAAACTCGCACCCGACCCGCCGCCGGGCACCATCGCGGACGGGCTCGCCGGTCTACAGGCCCAGCCCGCTTCCGCACCGGGCGGCGGCATCGGACCGCTGCGCGACCTGGCCCCCGACTTCGGCGCGCTCACCGGTCGCGTCGCATCGTTCTGCATCGACGGCGACCTAGCCTGCGATTCCCCGACGAACGCCCCGATCCTGCACATGATCACCAACATCGCCGGACAGGCCCTGCTGCCGCTGGACGACCCGCTGACCGCGCTGTCCTCGATCACCGACGCGCTGGCCGCCACCGTCAACAAAACCACCACCGACGTCGTCGACAAGGACCTGCACGGCCTCTCCCCCGGCAGCCTTGTCCTCTCCCGGGACAAGTCGCTCAGCCAGCGCCTCGCCGAAGCCTCCGATCCTCGTTCGCTGATCGACGACCCGACCGCGCAGTCGGCGATGCTGCGGCTCGCCACCATCACGCTCAACACGCTGACCAGCATTGTCGGCGTGGTCCTGAGCCCCGAGGAGGTCTGCCAGATCGGGGCCATGGGCGCGAAGGATCCGCTCGCCGGGCTGGCCACCCTGGCCGCCAAGATGTTCGCCTCGATGCCGAGGCGCTCGTCTGCGCCGCGGTTCACCCAGGTGCTCACCCAGGCGTTCGACGCGATCGGCGATCTGGTCAGTGACAATGCCGAACTCGTCGACAGTCAGGTCTGGTCCAAGTATCAGGACGCGGTGACCCGGCACGGGGCCTACGCGGTCACCACGGTCGCCGCGGGCCGTCCCTCGGTGCAATTCGTCGCGGAGTGGTTCACCGCACTGTCCCGTGCGCTGCCTGCGGAGCCGAAACCGGTTGTCGCCCAATCGCCGGACAGTGTGCTGGCGTCCATGCCCGGCCATGAGGCACAGGCGCCCGCCGCCGGCAGCGCTGCCAAGGCGCCTCCCGCACAGCGGACTTCGCCGAAGACCAAGGATTCGACGACCGAGGTAGGCATCCGGGTGGACCCGGCCGATCCGTCCCGTGGTCGTATCCGAACGGAATCCGCCGCGGCGAAGGCCGAACGACTCGAAACCGGTCGCCACATCATTTGGGCGCTGCTGCTGGCGGAATGCGTCGGCCTGCTCTATATCGGACGCCGGCGGATCGTCCGAATCGGTTCGGACATAGACTTTCTCGGCTGAATCAGCAGACAGGTCCGTCGCTTATCGGTGCGATGCGCGGACCTGCCTGCTGCCGAATCAATCAGTAAGGCGCGGAGATCAACGGATCGGCTTCGCCTTGGGCGTGCTTTCGGCGCCGGGCTGCGGTCCGAGGAAAAGATCGAGCCACTCATCCGAGGTCTTGCCGAGCGGTCCCATTTCGGCGCCACCGTGCGGCGGACGGAGGAAATCGCGCAATGCGGAATTGAGCGCCGCGGCCGCTTCCTTATCGGCGGCGGTCGGCTCCTTCGGGGCCTCTTCCGCGCTCTTTTCCTTCTTGCCCTTCTCGGCCTTCTTGTCGCTCTTCGGCGTGACGACGCCGAACAGGTCGGTGTCCTGCGCGTCCGACCCGGTGGCGTCTACCTGCTGCGTCGGCGCCGTTTCGCTGGACGACGGCGCGGCATGGGCAGCGCCCGCGGCGACGGCGAGTGTCGCCGCGACGGCGAGCAGACCGGTCACCGCGACGGTCGCGGTTTTGTGAAACATAAGTAACCCCTTGTCGTATCGAAGGCGGTACATGTGGCCGACGACTGACAGACACGAGTCGGCACTACGGCATATTCGGATCCGCGGCGGGTCTGGATCGGAGAATTCGGTGCGAATTTTCGCTGCGACCGATGAATTGCCCGACGATGCGAGCCCCTGCCGGAAATACCCGCCGCCGAATACACGAACGATGAGGCCCGGGGATCTCCCGGACCTCATCGGACTGTGTACAGCGATAGTGAGCCGCAGGGGCGACCACGACTCACTCTGCGGAGCTGCCCCGAATCTCTCGGGACTCCACCAGATTACATAGCCGATCGCTATCCCGTGGCGATTCCGGATGGAATGATCTGCTGACCGCGTGGCACGGCATAAACGCAATCTTGCATTCCGCAAAAAGTGACACGCCGGTGTGCAAAATATTCGGCACACATCGGCAACAGGACGCCCGCCGATCCCGAATCACGGTTACCTCGCCGCTTAAGACGCCCTGCATGATTCGTGGCCGACGTTGCGCGCGGGTCTCGGGATCCGACGGCGCTATGCCTCGTGTGGGTCGTGGCCGGCGAGGGCGTTGTAGGCGTCGCAGGCGGCGATCAGGGTTTCGCGGGTGGCGGCTTGGCGGGCGGGTTCGCTGCTGGTGACGCTGCGCCAGTCGACCCAGGCGGCGGCGAGGCGGTCGACGGCCTTGCCGAGGCCGTCGACGTCCGGCGCCGCGTCGGCGATGCCGTCGATCAGGTATCGGCGCAGGGTGCGGGCCGCGCGTTCGATGCCGGGGGCGTTGACCGCGCGCACACCGGGCGCGGTCTGTTCGATGGCGGCGCGGTGGCGGTGGATCCACTCGTCGACGGCGGCGAGCAGGCAGGCGGCGCGGAGGATCGAGGCAGCCGGATGTCGTTCCGGGACAACGTCATGCATCGCGTCCAGGAGTTCGCGAGCGGTCGGGAGGGCAGGCAGGGCGCGCGCTCCGAGGGACGGTTGACCGGCGGGCTCGGGCATTGTTCCGACTCCAATATTCGGCGTTCGGCAAACGAGCTGATGCATGTGGCGGGCCCGGCTCGCGACCGGAGTGCGGCCTGCCGGGCAGATCCTGGTACCTGACTAGAGAGTCGCAGGTGCGGCGGCGGGTTGTCTTGGGCTGAACACCAAGTTCGGCTCCGTAACTTGTTCCGCTGCACAGCCATTCGCCCCGGTCGAGCCGCCGGGCTCAAGGTGTGTGCCCAGGCGGGGGCTTGCGGCCGGTCACGGCGGGATATCGCACGCCACCGCAGGCGACTCGATGCCGAGCCCCACCTGCGGCGTGTCGACCTGTACGTATAGCAATCCGCTCTGGATAATTCGACTGTGGCATCGGTACCGATGAGTCGCAGGTCCGCGCTGGCGCTGGCGGCAGGTTTGCCCCTCAGCCTGCTGGCGGTCCGGCATGCCGCGGCCGCCGGGCCGGCGATGCGGTACACCATGACGGCGTTCACGAACGACAGTGAATCCGCCTTGTACGTCTACGAATCCGACGACGCGATCAACTTCCGGCCGCTGGTCGGCCCGCGGCCACACGGCAGCCCGGCCTACCGGCCGCCAGGCGGATTGCTTCGCGATCCCAGCGTCTTCCGGCACGTCGACGGCGTCTACTACCTCACCTACACCACCGGGTGGGAGGGCCAGACGATCGGTTTCGCGAGCAGCACCGACCGGATCAACTGGAATCATCTGTACGACTTCCCGATCCAGGTGGACGGCCTGAACGTGACGTCGAGCTGGGCGCCGGAGTGGCTGGTCGACGCGCAGGGCCGGGTCAATGTCATCGTGTCGCTGTCCGACGGCTGCCGGTTCACGCCGCACCTCATGACCACGGGCGCCCCGGCGTTGCAGTCGGCGTGGAGCCGGCTCACCCCGCTGGCCGGGCTCGGCGCCCCCCTCGGCTACCAGGCGCCCGTCGACCGCCCCACCTGCGACCGCTTCGGGTACGGCTACATCGACACCACTGTCGTCCCGGTCAACGGCACCTACTACGCGTTCATCAAGAACGAAACCAGCAAATTCATCGAACTCGCCATCGCGCGCGATCCGCTCGGTCCGTATCTTTTTGTCCCACTCGCGGATCCGAACAAATGGGGCTCTCCACGGGAAGGTCAATGCGTCATCCCCCTGCCCGACGGCGGCTGGCGAATCTTCTTCGACGACTACGACGAAAACAATCCCAGATATTTCTACAGCGACAGCCACGACAACTTCCGAAGCTGGACAACCCCGGCCGAACTACCCGAGTTGTCCGGCTTCGTCCGCCATTTCACCGTCCTGCCGGAAATCCTTTAACTTCGGCGGAATTCATGCGCGATCACTCGTCGGTGGATTGGCTCGATCGCCCGGTCGCCGCGTTCAGTGTGGGCAGGTAACCGCGCGCGTGCCCGTCTTTGTCGGGGTGATAGGACTCGACCGGGTCGCCGAGGTCGAGTTGGTTGATCCACGGATCCCGGCCGCAGATTCCGTGTCCGGCGAAACGGGAGCGCGGGTCGGCGAAGGTGAATCCGGCGGCCTGCGCGCGGGCGGCGGTGACCTTGTCGAGTTCGTCGGCGCCGCGGTTGAGCGAGTCGCGCTTGTGCAGGCTGAAGCTCAGCGGGCACACGTCGCGCTCGAAGAGCCGGGGGTAGCCCACGACGACGACCTTGGCCTTGGGCGCCTTGGCCTTGATGTCCTGGTAGAGACCGTCCAAGCGGCCGGGCAGCGTGCGGTTGACGTAGTCGATGCCCTTGTTCACCGCGGCGTCGCAACTGGTGTCACTGGCCGGGAAAACGCACGAGCGCAGAATGTCGGAGAAACCGGCGTCGTTGCCGCCGGCGGTGATGCTGACCAGACCGATCTTGTCGCTCAGCGCCGCCAATTGGCCACTGCGCACGTCCTGCGTCGTCGCGCCGCTGCATGCCTTGAAGGCGAACGAACCGACGGTGTGCGACGCCGCCCATAGCGCGGGGTAGGCGGCGTCGCTCCGGCGGCAGGAACCGCTGTCGGGCCGGTATTCACCGATGCCGGTGCCCGAGGAATAGGAGTCGCCGAGTGCGACATAGTCGATGGGTGCGGGAGCGGGTGCGGCAACGGCGACTGCGGCGGGCAGCAAGCCGGTCACGAGTACGGCAAAGGTCGCCTGCAAAGCACGGGCGCGAATCATGATTTGCTCCAAGGAGAGGTACAGCAGCGGCGCGAAAGTCGGTGAAACACTGCCGTCGAGCAGTATCGGTTACGTGCAGTGCCAGCAACAATGCAACGATACGAACTCTTTCCGCTCGAACCCGAAATCCGTTGCTCCCCAACGCCTGACATGCGGCAACAGGCAACTGGGGAAATGCACTCCCCGGCGCGGCAATCGACCGCCGGCCCGGCTGGTCGTCCGCGGCCAGGGCGGCATCCCGGAAACGGCGGACTGCCTGATCGCCCGGTTGCGAGAAAGGTAGCGTTCAGGATTCGCGAGCCGCGATCGCGGCTTGGATTCGACGGAGCGTGCGGAGCCCCTTCTTCGCCGCGACGCTCACCATGCCGTCGAAAACCGTTGAGCCCCGGTCGTTTGCCATCAGTCGTTCCAAGGTCGGCACAGCACGATCGTCGCCGGTGGAACCGAGCGCGACGGCCGCCCAGTAACGCTGGTCGGGGTCGTCGCTGTCGGCCGCGGCGATCAGCCTCGGGAGGATGTCCGGGGCGAATCTGGCCAGGGCGCTGGCGATGTAGCCGATGCGGTAGTACTGGCGGTGCTCGAATTCGTGCCAGAGTGCCGCCAGGGCAGCATCGCCGCCGATCATGCCGAGCGCCTCGGCGGCGCGTTCGCGCATTCCGCCGATCGAGTCCCGCAGCAGCGGTGTGAGATCCGAGACGACCGATTCGTCGCCGAGCGAGCCCAGCGCGATCACCGCTTGCTCGCGCGCCATCTCCTGCGCGTGGTCCAGCAGCGCGACCAGGCCGGGCACCGCCTCGCGGAAGCCGAGCGCCGCGCAGCCCATCGCGGCCCAGGCCTGGCAGTTGTACCGGGTATCGGCGAGTGACGCGAGCAGCGGTTCCTTCAGGGTGTCGTCACCGAAGATCGCCGCCCGGTTCAGCGCACGGCTGTAGAGCGACCGGTGATAGTCGGGATAGTCGCGGACGAGCGCGCACAGAACTTCCTTGGCGGATGCGTCGCCGTCGGCCGCCCGCACGAACAGGAGCCGCAGGTTTTCCTCGCGGGTGTCGAGATCACCGTCTTTGAGGAGTCGCGCATCAGCTGGTTTCACCGCCCAACGGTACCTGGCGACGATCCCCTCTCCTGACCACGTTTCGGGTGGTCAGCGCACGGCAACCCGGGGCGCTTACCTCCGAGGTAATCGACACGGTGCCCGGCGCCCTGCGAAGGTCGTGCGGTACGCAGCACGGCTAAGCCCGCAGGAGGACGAAGTGAGCACCGCAGACGCCACCCGAACCACCGTCGACGCCTTTTTCGCCGCCCGCGCCGACGGCGACACCGCGGCCATCACCGCATTGTTCGCTGACGAGGTCGACTGGTTGCTCGCCGAGAACCCGGTGGTGCCGTGGATCAGGCCGCGCCGGACCGCGGCCGAATGTGCCGCCCAGTTCGACGAACTCATGGCGCATGTGGTTCCGGAGGATGCCCGGGCCAGCATCGATACCTACCTGGTCGACGGCACGGACGCCGTCGTCTTCGGGCACCTGTCCGGGACCGTGCGCGCCACCGGCAAGTCGTTCGAGGGACCCTTCGCCTTGCGCCTGACCGTCGAGGACGGTCGGATCACCCGGCATCACCTGTATGAGAACAGTGTCTCCATCGCCGAGGCCTGCACTCGGTGACCTGACGGCGGCGATCTCCGGCCGAAACCCTGTGGCAGGCTCGGACGACCGTCCTCGGCCGGGGACTGCGCGGATACGAAAGGGGTGTCGGTGAAGACCGTGAACACAGCGGCAGGACGGCTCCGCGGTGACCACACCGACGGGGTCGCCCGCTTCCGCGGAATCCCCTACGCCGCAGGTCCGATCGGCGCACTCAGGTTCGCGCCCCCGGCGCCTGCCGAACGCTGGACGGGGACCAGGAACGCCACCGGTTTCGGCCCTACCGCACCCCAGCCGGTCTTGCACCCCGCGAACGCGAACCTGGCACCGCTGACCGGGCCCGGCTGGGTCAGCGGAGACGGCGATTACCTCAATCTCAACGTCTGGACACCTGACCCCGGCACGAGTGGGCTGCCGGTGCTGGTCTATCTCCACGGCGGCGGGTTCATGATCGGTTCGGGCGCCGCCCCTGCTTTCGACGGCACCGCGTTCGCGCGCGACGGCGTCGTCCTGGTCACCATCAACTACCGGCTCGGGGCGGAGGGTTTTCTCGCGCTGTCCGGTGGGACCACGAACCTCGGGTTGCGCGATCAGATCGCGGCGCTGCATTGGGTTCACGACAACATCGCTGGGTTCGGCGGGAACCCGGACAACGTCACCGTTTTCGGCGAATCGGCCGGCGGCACCTCGGTCGCGTTGCTGCTGCACTCCCCGCTCGCGGCTGGACTGTTCCGGCGCGCGATCGTCGCGAGCGGACACGACGAGATGGCTCGCGGGCTCGAGCTCACCGAAGAACTCACGAAGGCATTGGCCGCCCGGCTCGGCAGCGCCCCGACAGCAGAGGCGTTCCGCGAATTCACCGCCGCCGACCTGTTGCGCGCGCAGGCGGCTTTGTTCAGAAACCAACCCCGCCCAGACCTGCGCGACGCCAACGGTATCGACCCGGGCCACCGTCGCGCGCTGTTCCTCCCCACCACCGGTGACGACGTTCTGCCCGACCCGGTCGGAGTCCCGAGCAGACACGGCGTCGACCTGTTGATCGGTACGACGCTCGAGGAAGCCAACCTCGGTTTGGGCGCCGAGCAGTTCGCCGCGTTCGACGCGCAAGCCGCCGTAGCCGAGCTGGCCGCCACTTACCCCGATGCCGAAGCACTGCTGAAACGACACGGCCTCCACGACCGCGCCGTCACCCCCGCGCACGCACTCACCGCCGCCTACACCGACCTGATGTTCCGATCACCGAGCCGGCGCACCGCACGCCGCCACCCAGGTCCCACCTACGTCTACGAATTCGCTTGGCAATCACCACTTTACGGTGCCGCACACGCCCTCGACGTCCCCTTCGTCTTCGCCACCACCTATTCCTGCCGCGACCTCATCGGCGACGCCGCCCCCGACGCCCTCACCCAGGCGATGCATCAAACCTGGATCGACTTCGCCACGCATGGAGATCCCGGCTGGCCTGCCTACGACGACACCCGACAAGTCATGCGGTTCGACGTCGCCTCCCACCTCGGCAAAGACACCGCTCCCGACGACAGCGGGTACTCCTGAGCCCTTCGACCCGCCCCTCGAAGTAGTGGGTGGCCGCGGCCCGCACTGGTCGAGACAATGGCGTTGATCGGCGGGAGGGATCACAGGTGATGGGCACTCGGATCGGCCAGAAGTCCATACAGGACGTCGAGACGGTCGAGATCGTGGTCGCGGTGTAGCGGCGCCTCGCCAAGGTGCTGCCGGGGCAGCAGCGCAATCTCGCGAATACCTTGCGGCACTCGGCCAGGGCCCTGATCGCGCAGGGACGGCTGGCGGACGCGTTGGCCGCGGTCGAGGAATCGGCGGCAGTGGCCTGATCGCCGTCCGGCACCGCCAGCGTCACGTCCGGGCCAACGGCCGCGAAGCCTGCGTCGTCCCCGCGATGGGGCATGCGGCGGCAGCCATGGATGTCCTGGCCCGAATCGGTATCCAAGCCCGAAATGACAACGGCGAGTTGTACTTCCGGCTGCCGGACTGACCACGAGCCACCGCGGCGGACGCGGTTCGGCATACCGGGGTAGATCTCCGGGTCTTCCCGGATCCGCAGATCATTGCCCGCGCCTACAGTCCGTGCATGAACCGGGATGGCTGAGGGGTAGACATGAGTTTCATTGTTGGCCGTGGTGGGTTTGCCATTGTGGCGGCGCTACTGTCGGCCGTCGTGGCGGGATGTACAGCGACGATGAATACCTCGGACGAGGCCTATCACTCGACAGACGTGACGATCAGAAATGATGCCGTCACCATCGGCGGCACTCTGACCATCCCGGACAAGGGCGGCCCGTTTCCCGCGGTGGTTCTGGTGCCCGGCGGCGGGAAGCAGAACCGGGACGAGGAGTTTGCCGGGCACAAGCCATTTCTCGTGCTGGCCGACACATTGACCAAGGCTGGTTATGCCGTGCTGCGGACTGATGACCGTGGGGTCGGCGCGACGACCGGCGACAAAGACGACGCCACCTACGAGGATCTGGTGTCAGACATTCTTGCGCAGATCTCCTACCTGCGTGAACGACCGGAAATCGATCGCACGCGCATCGGACTACTCGGGCACAGCCAGGGTGGATCCTTGGCGCCGCTGGTCGCCGAAAAAGCACCGGACAAGGTGGCATTCGCTGTGCTCATGGCGGGGCCGGCGCAGACCGGATGCGGAATCAACAAGCATCAAATGCGGGTTCAGCTTCAGGCAACCGGGACGACCTCCCCCGATCGCCTGGCCGCCAGTGATGATTCCGTCCAAACCGAGTGCGACCTACTTCGCGCCGGCAATTTCGACGAAGCGCGAAGAAATGCGCGAGCGGCGAACCGGCAGCTTCCGGAAGCCGAGCAGGCCCGCGACGAAGACATCGACAAGGCGATCAACGCGCAATACGCGGCGCTGTCGACTTACGACCCGACGTCTGCATTGCGATCGCTGAAGGTCCCTGCTCTTGCGCTCTTCGGAACGAAGGACGTGCAGGTCGACGCCGCGGCCAATGAACCATTGATGCGAAACCTGCTGGCAGACAACCCGAAGGCAACGGTGCACACCTTCGAGGGGGCGAATCACCTTATGCAACAGGCGATCACCGGTATGCCGGACGAGTACGCGACAATCGAGACGACTATCGATCCGAAGGTACTCGACTATCTAACGACCTGGTTGAACCGGATGACGCAGAGCTGACTCGCGTCCAGCCTTGACTGTGCCGCTGCGGCCGGGTGTCTTCTACCACCTGCTCCATGAGACGCGACAGCAGGAGGACACCATGACCACCGCAACCCATCCGGCACGTACCGCCAGCCAGGCCTTGCATGCCGCGGTCCGGGCACACGACAAGGATGCCTGGCTGGAGATGTTCGCCGCGGACGCCATCGTCGAAGACCCGGTCGGCCCTTCGGATTTCGATCCGGAAGGCAAGGGCCACCGCGGTCGTGCCGCCATCGCGGCGTTCTGGGACAACGCCATCGCACCCAACGAGTCGATCGAGTTCCTGTTCGAGGACTCCTTTGCCTGCGGGAACGAAGTCGCCTACACCGGCAAGGTCCGCAGCCACAACGGCGGCCAGGTGATCGATGCCGAGGGTGTATTCATCTATCAGGTCGACGAGGCGGGGAAGATCCGCGCCGTGCGCGCCTTCTGGGAATTCGAGCGCACTATGCGAACCATGCGACCTGCCTGACTGGTATCGAGATTTCCCGACCGGTTTTTGACCAGCACGCGGTGACGGAAACGCGGCCGACAAGGTGATCGCTATGGTGAACAGCGAGGTCACCATTCGGTCGAACTAGTCCGACGTGGCCTGGTCGACTCTCTGAGCGGAAAGAGCGGCGCCGGACCATGGCGGAGGACCTGATCGTGTCTCGGACGCTGGTGATACCCGCGTCCGAGTTGCGCGAGCGGTTCTCCCGGTCGTCCGGTCCGGGAGGGCAGCACGTCAACACCACCGACAGCCGGGTGGAGCTGTCGTTCGATCTCGCCAACTCGCCCTCGGTGCCGGAGTGGCTGCGCACCCGGATGCTCGAACGGCTGGCCACCCGCCTGGTCAACGGGGTGCTCACGATCGCCGCGTCGGAGCAACGCGCGCAGTTGCAGAACCGCGCGGCCGCCCGCGAACGCCTGGCCTCGTTACTGCGGGACGCCGCTGCTGCCCCGCCGCCCGTGCGCCGCCCCACCAAGCCCTCGCGCGGCGCAAAGGAACGTCGAATCTCCGCGAAGAAGCGGCGTGGGGTCACCAAACGCAACCGCCGCGCCTCCCCCGACGACTGAGGCGATATGGGTAGGTGCTCCGGTACCAGGAGGCGCGCGGCCTGGTAGCCCGGCTGGTCGCCTGCCGATCATCGACGGATGACGAGTAGCACAGCGAATGATGCAGAAATCCAGGCTCGGATGGAAACCGTGGCGGAGGGCCATGTTCGGTGGCTGTGGGGGTGGGACCGCAAGCAGGGCGATCCGCCGTTCGACCTCCGTGCGGTCCAGGGCGAGTTCTACGACTGGGAAGCCGAGGATCTCCTGCTCTACGACGACGCAGACCCCGAGCACCGCGTGGCGCGCAGTGCCGAGGAATATCGGTCGCTGTGGGAGCCGGTCTTCGACCAGCTGGTGGCGGCGGACCATCGTCTCGCCGACGGTCCGCACGTGCTGGTGTCCGGAGATCTCGCCGTCTCCCGATTGGTCTTCGTCGCGCGGCTGATATCCGCCGACGGCACCGAAACCGGCTTGCGCGCAACAAGTTCGCTGACCTGGAGATGCGACGCCAACGGCTGGCGGATCGTATGGGACCACACCTCATCGGTCACCGTGGATGGGAAAACCCTTGCTGCCCTGATGGACTCGTTGCCAGGTCCAGATCGCGAGGTGTGAGTGGGCAGGCCGCATCACAGTCGGTCGAAGACCGCGATCAATCGGTCGAGGACCGCGGTAGCGGACCGCAGCGCGGCGATGTCCTGGTCCGCGAGTTCTGCTTGCAGGGCAGCGGACATCGCCGCCATACGTTCGCGGCTGCGGGCGCGTCCGGCATCGGTGAGTGAGACGAGCACCGAGCGCTTGTCGCCCGCGACTCGCTCCCGGGTGACATAGCCCGCGGCGACGAGGCCGTTGATCAGTTGAGTGGTTGCGGCGCCGGTGGTTTCGGTCCCGGCGGCCAGTTGGCTGATGGTGCGGGAGCCTTGCTCGAGGAGCACGCGCAGGGCCCGAGCATGGGTCAGGGACAGCGCCTCCGGCGACCTGGTCGCGCGGCCGCGCAGCCGGGAGTCCGCCGCGCTGAGCCGGTACGTCATGCGAGCGAGCTGGTCCAGCGCGGCCGCGCGGTTCTGACCGGACTGTTCGGGCACGGTATGTCTCCTATCGCGGATTTGGGGTTGACACGAGCATAACCTAAGTACTTAATAAGTAAGTACTTAGCTAAATCGGAGAGAGGACTCCCGACATGACCACACGCTCCACAGGCCAGAGCTGGGCTCTGGATATCGCGCTGGCCCTGGGCGGCTTCGACGCCCTGCATCCGCAGGCCAAGGGCACCATGGAACAGCTCGGCCACGACCACACCGACTTCGACAAGGTCTTCGACCTGGTGCAGAGCGGGGCGATGCTGCCGAAGGCCTGGGCTACCGTCGCCGCCCAAGCCGAGCAGCGCGCAGCCCATCACGAACGAAATGGCTTCGCGCGCACCGCCGCCGATCTCTACATTCGCGCCGGGGTGATGTGGGGCCGGGCGCAGTACTCGATTTTCGACGCCGCCGACCCGCGCAAACTCGCTTTCCGGGAACGCGCCAACCACTGCGTCGAGCGGCTGAGCGAGTTGCGCGGCGGGCTGGTCCGGCGTGTGGCGCTCGACTTCGAGGGCGCGCAGATCTTCGCATTGCTGCACCTGCCGGCGGGCCCGGTGCGCAACGCGCCGGCGGTGATACTCGGCCCCGGCATGGACATGATCAAAGAGGACTACCTCTACGCCGCCGAGCGGTACTACACCTCGCGCGGCGTGGTCGCGCTGTCCATCGAAGGCCCGGGACAGGGCGAGACCCGCGCCAACGGGCTCACCGTGGATCTCACGAACTACGAACGCGCGGTAGGTCGTTACCTCGACTACCTGGCCGAACTGCCCGAAGTGGATCCGCAGCGGATCGGCATGTTCGGGATCAGCATGAGCGGCTACTGGGGTTCACGCGCGGCCGCCGCGGATCCACGGCTGGCGGCGCTCGCCGCCTTCGAGGCGCCCACCGGCGACTTCCACACCATCTTCGAGCGCGCCCAGCCGACCTTCAAAAACAACTACATGTACATGGCCGGCTACGCCGACGAGGTCGCGTTCGACCGGGACCTGACGGCCCGCATGCCGCTGGGTGATCTGGCCGGCGACATCACCTGCCCGGTGCTGTACGGCATCGGCGAATTCGACGAGTTGACCCCGCTCGAGCAGGCCCTCGCCAACTACGAACTCGTGCGCGCGCCCAAGGAGATTCGCGTCTACGAAGGTGAGTTCCATCCACTCGGCGGAGTCGCAGCCGAGATATTCCGCTTCGGCGCAGAATGGCTCGAACGGGCCCTGTCCGGCGAATTCGCGACCCCGGGCCGAGACGTCCGGCACTACGTACACCGCGACGGCCGAACCACCGACGGCACCGCCGACCCCCAATGGTGGTCAGGCACAGTCCCCACCGCCATCGCGCAACTGCGCACCGGACAGCGGGCCCGGAGTTGACGGTCGGGTTGGCACTTGGCCACTAGTTCCAACGCGACGGGTCGGTTCACCGAAGCCGCCGAACTCTTCGAAAACCTGTACCAGAGCATCACATTGGCGGTCGGCTCCGATCACCCGCTGGCCGGCGAGGTCCGCGACAGCCTCGCCGCTGCCCGGCGAGCGATCGAATCCGACCGTCAGCTCTGACGGGCGGGTTCGAGCCGAAGCAGGGCTTTAGTATCGGTACATGGGCGACGGCGTCGGAGACGATCCACTGGTCGACGGTATGAACATCTCGCTGTGGTACCGGCGAGACTTCCACATCACCGATGCATCGCGTCTGCTTGCTGCCGCTCGGCGTGCGTATCTCGACCTCCATCCCGATGCCAGCCCGCTCGAGGCGGAGCAACAGGTGAGTTGCGCTGCTGAAGCGCTCTTCACGATCCTCGAGCAGACCGGCCTGTTGAGTGACGATGTCGACGAGCGCCTTGACGGGTACGAAGCCGACGGTCTCGATCTCGGCGGCCGGAAGGTGAAGGTTGTCCTCGAC
This sequence comes from Nocardia colli, assembly GCF_008704205.1. GTDB lineage: Bacteria > Actinomycetota > Actinomycetes > Mycobacteriales > Mycobacteriaceae > Nocardia > Nocardia colli. Next base: position 163,251 of record NZ_VXLC01000008.1, read on the forward strand.
GAACCTTGGCCGTTGAGCCGCGATCCCCGGGGAAATTGCCTTCGGGGAGACGTGTTCGCATTGCCCACTACCGAAGACGACGCTTGACGGGAGCGGGATCGAGCGGAATTGTCGGATCCGGGCCGCGTGGTTCGTAGCTATGGTGAACGGCCGCGCATGAGGGTGCGGTCACGATCATGGGAGATGCCGACGATGCCGCACTCACAGGACAAGATCCACCGGATGTTCGAGCTCGTCGAGCCGATCGCCACCATCACCTTCTCCGAAGTGGTGAACGACGCGTTTCTAGCGCTCGGTATGCGCAACTATTGGGACGGATATTTCGCGGGGCGGGCCGCACCGTTGGGGTCGGCACCGGCGGAGGTGGTGCACGCGGTTTTCTACAACTTCGCCGACGGTGAGGTGGCCCGCCACATTCCCTGGGTCTGGGGCAAGGTCACCCCGCAGGAGGCGATTGCCGTGCGCGAACGAGCCAGCGCCGACGCCTTGCGACAGCAGATCGGGGAGCTCGCCGAGTCTGCCGATCTGGTGCGGGTCGCCGAGCTCGCGACCCGAGCAGCGCTCAGCGCGCCGACCGAGGGGCGAGCGCTCTATGCCGGACTTCGCGCGGTCGACGTGCCCGAGGAGCCGGTGGCCAGACTCTGGCATGCGGCCACGCTGCTGCGGGAGTTCCGCGGCGACGGCCACAATGCTGCTCTCCTCGCGCACGGCATCAGCGGCACCGAGGCCCATGTCCTCATGGCGCTCGCTCTCGGGATGAGGGCGGAGAAGTTCGGCCGGATCCATCACTTGCCCCAGGCACAGTTGGCTGCCGTCGTTGACGGGCTGCGCGAGCGCGGCCTGGTGGATGCCGCGGGCGGGTTCACCGATGCCGGTCGGGAAATCAAGCAGCAGATCGAGACTCGCACCGACGAATTGGCGGCGCCGGCCTACGACGTACTCAGCGCGGACGAACTCGACGAGCTGATCGCAGGGCTCGAGCCGATCGCGGCCGCCGCGGGCGAGGACGACTGAGCGGCGGCTGTGCCCTCGCGAAATAGGCCGGGTGAATTATCCACCGCGTCGCCAGAACAGCTGAGCGACACGAAAGATGGAGCGGGCGTGGCGATCTGCTTCGAATTGGTGGTCAATTTCGGCGACAACATCGATGCCGCACGATCAGCGCTGCTCACTCGCGCTGTCCCCAAGCCCACAACATTGACCGCTGGAGATCGTCGCATCCCGTTGCACACACCCTTGCTCCGAACCGAGGGGCCTTACATCGAGCTGTCGGTAGTGCCGGTTGCTGTCGGCCACGGAGTCGCGCTGGACGGCGCTCTCCCCCGATTCCCCCTTACTGCAACGGAATTCACCGAACTCGGAAACCAGCTGTATCAATTGCTCGCCACGTTCGATGGGTACATCGCCGCCCGAGTCGGCTGAGACCCGGAGGACATGGTCGACCCCGATGTGCTCAAACGCGAGTACATGGACGAGTTGCGAGACGGGGCAGTCGACGGGCGCGTCGCCGGGCCGGTCGACCGGCGCGGTGGTATCCGGATGCCGCACGTTCGAGCCAAATGGTGCCCCAGACGGGAGTCGAACCCGTTACGGGCCGCTTTAGAGGCGGCTGCTCGGCCGTCGAGCTTCTGGGGCTTGATGGGGTGGCCGGCGCGACCGGCCACCTCATGATGACCGATCAGGCTGCGTCCGGATCGTCGATCCGGTCCCGCAATTCGGCGTTCGCGATCGCGGTCCTGGCGGCTCGGTATTCGTCGGCCGTCAGGGATCGCCCGAGCTGGTCGAGCGTCCGCAGCACGAAACGTTGCGTGACGACGCGGCGGTTCAGCACGTCGAGCGCAGCGGCCTGCCGCCAAACCTTGCGCTGCAGCCAGCGTGTGGCCGTAGGCAGGTCCCCGGCGAGCTGGGCGCGCAGCGCGTCCCGCTCGGCGGTGAGCTCGACGAGTTGGGCGCGCAAGTCGCTCAGCTAAGTGTCGTTGGAAATAGTCATGTTTTCACCTCCCCTCGTTCGGTGAGGGCGAGAGGGAGGTGAGTGACCAGCGGGCGGGCGGCCGGTTCGAATGCGGCGGCCGTCAGCGCACCGTCGAGATCGGGCTCGTGGACTCTGACCAGCCGATGGCCGGCAGCGGCGACATCGGTGCACAGCCAACCGAGAGACAGCTCGTCAGCTGCGGTAAGTACCACCAACACATTGGAGGTGGCGTGCCAGTCGGCGACCATGTCGGGATACGCGATGGCAAAGTCGAGCGCGGCGTGTGTCGCCTGCGCGACCTGTGTCCCCGGTGGAAGATCAGCACGGGTAATCAGGTAGAGGCGGAGAGGAACCTAAAACTGTGACACGAGATCAATGATAGTCCAGCAGGGCTAGCGACGCGAGTGTGTTTTTGTTCCGACGAGAGCGTGGTCGACAGATGTTCCGCCATCGAGGGCTGCGCGGCTGCGAGCTCGGCTGTGCCACAGTGAATCACGAGTTCATGACAGGTAGACAGATGTCGACGCTCGCGAGAAGAGCTGCAAGGCATTGCCGTTCGCGGCGCAACGCGCATACCGGCAGCGGCGCGCGGAAAGTATTGGGGCGCTGCCCGTTCAGCTCTCGGCAATGACCGCCGCATCCACATACCGGGGATCGCGGGCGATCGCCGCGAAACTCGACTTACCTTCGGCGCCAACCGATTCCTCCACCTCCGACAATCGGACAAGCAAATCGAAGTAGCTCGCCTCGGCCGCTCGTAGCTCCGCGATCGCCCCCGTGAGATCGATGTCGGCAGCGAACTGCGCCCCGTCGACACCTACCGACAGCGTCGCCAACCATCCGCTCGAATCGGCTGCGAACATCGATCCGCTGGTCTCGGCCCAGAACAACACCAGGCTCGTCGCGGAGCTCAACCGCCCGGCCGCGGCGAGCATCACCAGCGCGGTATAGATGTTCGACTCGCAGAACCCGAAGTGCATCAGATACGCCTCGAGCGCGCCCTCCCGATACCTCAGGACGTAGGTCAGCCCACCGGTATCGTCCCCGAAACAGTCGGCGAAATACTCCCGAGGCGTAACCCCCTCCTCGGCCTGTCGCCAATCCGGCGCCTTCCCGTCCCAGAACCACCCGTCGAACATCGCACCGGGATTCCCGATGACCTCCGGTCCCGGCGCGGGCGTCTCCAACCACTGCTCGAATGCCTCCCGCCCCATGGGAATTCGAGCAGCAACCACAAACGTATCCGACACAACCGGCTCCTCATCGGTCTCGATGGCGCCCACCATCCCGGGCCCACGCGCCATCCTAAGATCCCCCCGTCCCGGCACGGTCGTCCGATCGAAATTCCCACCCGCACAACGGAGGTGCCTACAAAGACTCAGCTGGACACCGATGAGTTCGACCGACGCGGCCGGTCATATCCAGCAACAACAAACCTTCGGAAAGGCACCACGATGACCGATTCTGCCGCAAGGCCGATCAGGCAGCAGACCGGGTTTGGCAGGCAGCGGCCACATCGAGGATCAGTCGGGCGAAGGTGCGGGGCTGGGCGAGGGGGAAGTAGTGGCCGGCTCGGGGGATGACGAGTAGGCGGCCTTGGGTGCACGCGTTCAGGGATCGGCGCTCGCCGAGGCGGAAGTGATCGCGGGCGCCGTTGACCAGCCAGACCGGGCCCGGGTATTTGCCGAGGTCGGCGGTCAGGTCGAAATCTCGCAGGGCGGCAACAACATCGGGGATCACCTCGGTGGCGATTCCGCCGCGTCCGATGTCATGCGCCACCCGCGTCGGCAGAACTTTCTCGAAGATCCGGCCGCTGATTCGTTCACCGCCGTCGGCGCGACCCGATAATCCCTTGTGCAGCAGCGTGAATGGCGTCGCGAGCCCTCGACTGGGCGGGCAGCTGGCGCCCGCGACGACCAATCCCGCGACTCGCTCGGGGTCGGCAGCGGCGGCCGCGGTGCTGACGAATCCGCCCAGGGAATGCCCCACCAGAACGGCTCGCCCACCGGCCCGATCGATGCCTTCGTGCACGGCGTCGACCGCGGCGGCCAAGGTGAAGCGTTCACCGCGGCGCGTGCCGTGCCCGGGCAGATCGACCGTCGCCACCGGACGTTCGGCGGCGACGTGTTCGGCGACCGCGGGCCAGCAGGCTCCGCTGAGTCGAATGCCATGCACGAGAACGATCGGGAGTGTCATGCCCTACCTCCAAAATACAACGCAACGTTGCGTTGCAATCTAGCGTCGGACTCCCATCAATGCAACGCAACGTTGCGTAGTACTCTCAGGGCGTGGATGGATCGAATCAGCGAACCGGCAACGGGCCGCGACGAGCGCAGGAGATCTTCGCGGCAACCTTGAGCCTGCTGTCCGCGCAGGGCTACGACGGCCTGACCATGGAGTCGGTCGCCGCGCGATCCGGCGTCAACAAGACCACCCTGTATCGCTGGTGGCCCGCGAAGGACGCGCTGCTGGCCGCCGCGTTGGCGGACTCCGATCTGCTGAGCTTCGACGTTCCGGATACCGGGACGCTGCGCGGCGACCTGCTGGAGATCGCGGCGGCCATCCACCGACTGCTCACCGATGAGACGACCGCGCCGATCGCCACCGCGGTACTCGCGGCCGCCCCGAACCGCCCACAGCTGGCCGCGATCGGACGTTCCTTCTTCGCCGGCCGGCTGGAGCGGGAACAACCGATGTTCGAGCGGGCCGTCGAGCGCGGCGAACTGGCCCGATCAGCTGATCCCGCAACGATTATGGACGCGCTGGCCGGTGCGATCTGGTTCCGCATGCTGCTGCGCGGCGAACCCACATCGTCCGAAGACCTGCCCGGCATCATTGACATCATTCTGCCGGGCATCGAATCCCGTTGACCCCGAATGTTTTACACGACCCGGCTAGGCAAGGTTCTCCACCACGACCGGCTCGATGCCTTCGGATGCCGGCAGCGTGAACCCGAATACCTGCCCGTAGAAACTCAGTTCGGCGTCCAGTGCCCGGCGGATGTTCTCCGCGCGGCGGAACCCGTGCTGCTCACCCTCGAAGACCAGGAACGCCACCGGGATTCGCCGCGCACGCAACGCCTCGACGATCATCTCCGACTGATTGAGCGGCACCACCGGGTCGTCGCTGCCCTGCAACACGATCAGCGGCTTGCGCAGCCGATCGACGTGATGGATCGGCGACCGTTCACGATAGATGTCGCGCCTGGCCGGGTATTCGCCGATCAAACCGTCGAGGTATCGACTCTCGAACTTGTGCGTATCGGCGGCGAGCGCCTCGAGGTCGGCGACGCCGAAATGGTCTGCGCCGGCAGCGAATGGGGTGTCGGTCCGGGCGAGTGCGGCGAGCGTGGTGTAGCCGCCGGCCGAACCGCCGCGGATGGCCAGCCGTTGCGCGTCGACCCGGTTCTGCTCGCCGAGCCAGGCGGCCGCGGCGATGCAGTCGGCTACGTCCACGACTCCCCAAGCACCCTTGAGCAGCTCGCGATAAGCGCGGCCGAATCCGGTTGAACCGCCATAGTTTACGTCGACCACCGCGAATCCTCGGCTGGTCCAGTACTGGGTCTGAAGCGACAGCATCGGCAGCGCGGAACTGGTCGGGCCGCCGTGAATCATCACCAGCAGCGGTGGCAGTTCCCCTGCGGGGCCGCGGTAATCGTTGCTCGCGGGCGGATAGAACAGCGCGTGCGCGGTCCGTGGCGCGCCGGAGTCGTCCACCGAGGGAAAGGAAATCGCCTCGGGGACCGAAAACGAGGCCGGGTCGAGACCGAGATCCCGCGGCGCGCGAATGCTCTCGAATTTTGCTGCGCCGGAAGCGAATTCGATCCGGTACACGCCGAGTTCGGTCGCGGGAGTGGCGGCCACCACGACGACGGCGTCCGCACCGACACGCTCGATCGCGGTGATCGCGGAGAACGGCAGGTCCAGATCGGCCACCGACCCATCCGGCCGGCGCAATCCGAAGCCGTCATAACCGTCCCGCCAACGGGCGAAGACGATGCTGCCGTCTTCGAGCACGGCGTAGCGCGACGACCCTAATTGCCAAGCGGGCATACCGATCTCGGCGTCCAGCTCGATCACCGGGGCGACCGTCCCGTCGGACGTCCAGCGGTAGAGATTCCACCATCCGCTGCGATCGGAGAGGAACAACAGTGAACCGTCGGACTGCCAGCGCGGTTCCATCACCGACTCCCCCGGCCCGCCCGCGACGACGGTGTCGGCGCCGGTCGCGAGATCGCGCACCCGCAGAACGGTGTCGTCCCACGGCATGGACGGGTGATCCCACGAGACCAGCGCGAGCGAACCGCCATCTGGACTCAACCGCGGCGCGGCGACGAAATCCGGTCCGCTCACCAGGATTTCCGGCTGCGACGCACGGTCCGCGGACAGCCGCACGATCTCGTTGCGCACATCGATCGCGCCGCGCCCGTCGGCCGGATGGCTTTCGCGGACAGCCACGAGGAATGTGCCGTCCCGGGAGACCTCACCATCGGCGAACCGTTCCCCGCGGGGCCCGGCCGGAACCGGGCTCAGCGGCACCGGCACACCACCGGATTCGAGCCGGTACAACCGCTGATCAGCCCAGTTGGTGAACCACAGCACCCCGTCGCGCACCCACCAGGCCGCGCCGCCGTATTCGTGCACCGCGGTGCGCGCGTTCATGCCGTCCGGCAGCAGATCGGTGACCGTGCCGTCGGCACCGCGCCGCACGATTTGGGTCCGGCCGCCCTCGCTGGGACGCCCCTCCGACCAGTAGACATCGGCGCCGTCGACGCGCACCTCCCACAGCCGAACCGCCGCCGTGACGACGAATTCGGAGGTGATCGAGGTCGGCCAGGATCCGAAGGGCAACTCTGTAACTGTCACCGGCCCAGGCTAACCGGCCGTCCGCTCGATCCGCCGCGTCCGAGACTAGGAGGTGACCGGCGCTCCGATCGAGGGGCCGGAATCCGGCACCCCGGCGTAGTCGGGCAGCTCGACGCCGTTGATCGCCCGATCGATCAGCTCGAAGTCCCATTCGACCTCGGGCTCGGCGCCCGGCTCGGGCTTCGGCGCGGGATTGGTGAGGCTGTGCGCGTGCAACCGGCCGATCTCCTGGTTGGCCTCGACGAACGGACGCATCCGCGCTTCGTAGGCGGCGAACCCGGCCTCGACGTCCCATCCGGCGGCGGCCAGCTCGCCGGCCAGCAGGTAGGCGCCGACCAGGGCCAGCCCGGTGCCCTGCCCGGACATCGGCGACGAGCTGAACGCCGCGTCGCCGAACAGCCCGACCCGTACGCTCGACCAGCGGTCCATCACGACCTGCGCGACCTGGTCGAGGTAGAAATCCGGGGTGCCCCCCAGGTGCGCGAGGATGTCCTTGGTCAACCAGCCGAAGTCGCCCATCCGCTCGCGCAGCAGCCGCTTCTGAGCCTCGATGTCGCGGTAGTCGACGTCGAAATCGGCCGAGGGGAAGGAGAACATGGCCATCGCCCGGGTGGCGTCCTGGATGGGCCGCAGCATGGCGGAGCGCCCGGAATCCTGGTAGTCGAGCAGCCAGCGGTCCAGCCCGAACTCGTTGGGCACGCTGTAGAAGGCCAGCACCAGCCCGAGGTGGCGGACGTACTGCTCGCGCGGCCCGAAGACCATCGAGCGCAGCGCCGAGTGCAACCCGTCCGCCCCGATCACCAGGTCGAAGCGCCGGCGGTCGCCGCCTTCGAAGGTGACGTCGACGCCGTCCGCGTCCTGGGTGAGCTCGGTGATCCGGTCGCCGAAAAGGTATTCGACGCCGTCGCGGGTGTCGTCGTAGAGCACCTGGGCCAGGTCCCCGCGCAGGATCTCGATATCGGCGATGTATCCGTCGCCGCCGTCGTCCTCCACACGGAAGGTCTCCAGCACGTTTCCATCGGCATCCACCGTGTGCGCGCCTGCGGTATCGGTGCAGGCCGCGCGAATCGTCGCGTCCAGCCCCATCCGCCGGATGACCTCCTTGGTCACCCCGCGCGCGTCCACCGCCTGCCCGCCGGGACGCAGCTCGGGAGCGCGCTCGACCACGGTGACCTCGGCTCCGCGCCGGTGCAGCCAGTGGGCCAGCGCGGGCCCGGCGATGCTCGCACCCGCCACCAAGACTTTGATCCCGCTCATCGCCAGACCTGCTCACCCGTGGTGCCGGCGAGCGAGACCTCAAGTCTCAGAATCAGCTTCCGCATGTCAGTGCCTCCGTGTGCTGTCGGTGTATCCAGCTGTATCGACGGCGGACCCACCCGAATTTCATCGGTGCGGCCGAGATCGGGCGAAATGCCCGGAACTAGACCATGCCCGTGCCGACCACCCTAACTTGCCCGAACAAGAGATTTCACTTGCCTGGGCAAGTAATACTGGTCTACCTTATGACTTGCCCAGGCAAGTCAATCTCGACCACGAGGAGTCTTCAATGATCAAGCTCAGCATCTTCCTGACCCGGCGGTCTGACCTCACCCACGAGGAGTTCGTGCACTACTGGACGCAGAAGCACACCCCGCTGATCGCGAGTCTGCCCGGCGGCGAGGTCCCGGTCCGGCGCTACGTCCAGCTCTTACCCACCGACGACGCGATCCCCGGCGTCAGCAGCGTCTTCTACGACGGGGTCGCCGAGGTGTGGGTCGACGACATCGCCGACGCCGCCCGCTGGTTCACCTCCGAGACCTACACCACGACCGTCGCCGCGGACGAGGAGCAGTTCATCGACCGCTCCCTGACCCGCTTCCTCTATACGACCGAGACGCCGATCTTCGGCTGAGCACTCCGCCGGATGGGCGAATAGCTCCGTCATCCGGCCGCCCGGGACCGGTCGATCGGCCGGCAACCGCCCGCGAACATGACGTGTCGGCAACCCGGGTGCATGATGGCGGTGCTCGACACCACGACTCGTCCGCGATATCGCGGGCCGGCGCTTGGTGCTCCCGGCCGAAAGGAAAGTCCATGCGGTACAGCGAATACCGGGCCTACGACGCGGTCGGCCTGGCCGAGTTGGTGGCCAAAGGTGAGGTGCGCCCGGCCGAACTGCTGGAGGTCGCGTCGGCCCGCCTCGAACAGGTCGACCCCGAGATCAACGCGATCAGCCTGCGCATGGACGAGGTCGGGCGGGCTGCGGCCGAAGGCCCGCTGGAAGGACCGTTCGCCGGCGTGCCGTTCTTGCTCAAAGATCTCGGACAGGATTTCGCGGGCTATCCGACGGCATCGGGCACCGGTCCCTTGCGAAAACTGAAGGCCGACAAGAACGCCACGGTGGTGCAGCGGTGGATCGATGCCGGTCTGGTGATCTTCGGCAAGACCACCACCCCCGAGTTCGGCGCCGTCGCGGTCACCGAGACCCGGACCTACGGCGCGACCCGCAATCCATGGAATCTCGACCGCACCCCGGGCGGTTCGTCCGGGGGCTCGGCGGCCGCGGTCGCGGCGGGGATCCTGCCGATGGCCGGCGCCAGTGACGGCGGCGGCTCGATCCGCATCCCGGCGGCCTGCGCCGGGCTGTTCGGGCTCAAGGCCGGGCGCGGGCTGGTCCCGGCGGGTCCCGACTTCGCCGAGCACATCTTCGGCGCCGCCACCGCCGGTGTGCTGTCGCGCAGTGTCCGCGATTCGGCGGTGATGTTCGACCTGCTCAGCGAGCCCGATCCCGGCGGTCCCTACCTGCCGAGCCGGTCCGCCCAGCCGTACGCCACCGCGGTGGACGCGCCGCCGCGCCGGCTGCGCATCGGGTTCACCCATGAATCCCCTTTGGGCACACCGGTTCACGCCGAGGCGGTGCGCGCGGTCGAGGCGACCGCGGCACTGCTGGAACAGCTGGGCCATCACGTCGAGCAGGCCGCGCCGCGGATGGACAGCAGGCAGATGGCGCACGACTTCATGACGGTGTGGACCGCCAACCTCGCCGCCCGCCTCGCGCAGGCCCGAAAGCTCAGCGGCGCAAGCGATTCCGACTTCGACCTGACCACCCGCGTGGTCGCGGCCGGCGGACGCGCCCACTCCGCCACCACATTGATCGAGGCGCACGGCCGGTGGAACACCTACACCCGCGCGCTCAGCGAATTCCACGAAACCTACGACCTGCTGCTCACCCCCACCCTCGCCGAGCCGCCGCTGCGCATCGGCCAGACGAAACCGCCTGCGGCCCTGGAGAAGATCCTGGCCGTCCTGCTGGAACTGCGTGCGGGCACGGCGATCACGCGCACCCCGATCTACCGCGACCTCGTCCTCACCAACCTGGCCCCGGTTCCGTTCACCCAGCTCGCCAATGTCACCGGCCGCCCGGCCATCAGTGTTCCCCTGCACCGCACCGCCGACGGTCTCCCGCTGGGCAGCCAATTCGTCGGCCCGCTCGGCTCCGAATTCCTGCTCCTGCAACTCGCCGCCGAACTCGAACAGACCCAACCTTGGAGTCACCTCGAACCCCCGCTCGCCCCCGCGGCGGTGGAATGACCGAAGCCGACTTCGATCGTCGCATCGAACCGTTCCGGACGGAGCTGCTGGCGTACTGCTACCGGATGCTGGGTTCGGCGCACGACGCGGAGGACCTGGTCCAGGACACCTATCTGCGGGCGTGGCGGGCGCGCGAGCAATACGACGAAACGCGCAGCTCAGTGCGCACCTGGCTCTACCGGATCGCGACCAACGTCTGCCTGACCGCGCTACAGGGCCGAGGCGGCCGACCCCTGCCCTCGGGGCTGGTGGACGCGGCGGATCCGCTCGGGCCGTTCGTCCGGAGAGAGCACGCCACCTGGCTGCAACCCGTACCGGATTCATTGCTGCACAACGGGGATCCGGCCGGCACCGTGATCGATCGCAGCAGCCTGCGCTTGGCCTTCGCTTCCGCTCTGCAACACCTGTCGGCGCGGCAGCGCGGCGCGCTGATCCTGCGTGAGGTGCTCGGCTTCTCCGCGGCCGAGACGGCGGAAATCCTCGGCACCACCGTCGTGTCGGTGAACAGCTCGTTGCAGCGGGCGCGCGCCCGCTTGAAGGAGATCGGGGCCGGGGAACGGAGCAGCGAACCGTCCACGGCCGAGCAGCGCGCCTGGGTCGAGCGCTATATGACGGCGTTCGCACGGGCCGATGTCGAGGCGCTCAAGCGGCTGCTGACCGAGGACGTCGTCATGGAGATGCCGCCGATGCTGAATTGGTTCAGCGGGCGAGGCAACTACGGCCTGTTCATGGAATGGGTCTTCGAAGCTGCCGGGAAGGACTGGCTGCTGGAGCCGGTCACCGCCAACGGCGGCCAACCCGGATTCGCCGCCTATCAGCGCATCGACGGCCACTACCAACTGCACACGCTCCAGATCTTCACGGTCACTACCGAGGGCATCAGCCGGAATTCGGTGTTCCAGGATCCCGAGATCTTCGCGACTTTCGGGCTGGTAACCAGGCGCGACGCTTAGTCCTGCAACGACACTCGGGTGCGTAGGCGCTACTTGCCGTTCGGGTGGCCGACGGTCGCCAGGGCGGCGGTCCAATCGGTCGCGATCGCGCTTTGCGCCTGGGCAAGTGGGACTTTGCCCGCACAGATCAGGCTGTGCAGGCTGTTCTCCACCTGATCTTTTGGATTATTCACGCCGTCTTTGGTTTTGTGCCCCGGCGAGGGCGGCTCGACCCAGAGGTTCTGCGGGTCGTTCGGATCGCCGCCGAGCTCCAGCGAGATCAGGTGGTCGTACTCCGCTTGGCGCGGATCGCCGGTGTAGCCGTAGGACTGGGCGTTGGCCTTCTTCTCCGCGTCGGTGATCGATTCAGCGGGGCGGATCGACTTGGTGTACCCGGATTTACAGACCGTGTTCGCGAGATTCGATTGCGTCACCTTGGGATTCACGGCGCCCGGCGTGCACACCGGGTCCGGCAGTGGTTGCCCAGCCGGTGTCGACCGAACATGGCAACTTCCCGGTGCGGGCTGAGACTGCACGGTGTAGTTCGTCGGGCCGGGGCCGATCGGAATGCCCGCCGCGGGTGGCGCATCCGGTGCGGGACCGACTCCTGGCGCGGCGGGCGGCGCGGAAGTCGTTGCTGTGCAAGCGCTGACGGATAGCGTGACGGTCAATGCGGCCACAACGGGGAGCACGCCGCAGAGCCGACGCCAGGATGGGCGAATGACGAGCAAGCTCCGCTGCCCGCCGCGGGGTTGCCTGCCGATGAAATCCATATCGTCCTCCGCCTTCGATTATGAACGGGCGGAGCTGGATTCGGGCGGTAACCGGTGGTGCACAACGTCAGCGTGCTGCCCGGTTGTCTTCGGTCTGCGGATGCCGCGGCTCAGTAATGCGTTGTCCCACAGTCTTGATGAGGTGTGTTCGGAGTCCATCAGTTTGTTCTCCGCTAGCGGACTGTCGTCGTTCTCGACGGTATCCGGCTCGAACCGCACCAAGGTCAGGCTGTTGCCGCGCAAGGTTTCGACGGTGCGCTGCACGGATGAGGTTTCGCCGCGTCCGATGGCGCACTCGCGCGCACGACCCCGCGATCACGGAACTGATGAGACTCAGCTCACAAACGATGGATTGAATCCTCAACGACCCGATCTGACCTGCCGAGCCGGGTGTACGGCAGGTGAACGCGTGATCACGGCAGACGGATCCGGTCAACTAAAGATTGCCAATAAATAGCTGCGATGATTTTCTATGGGTCACTCATCCGCTGTGGCACGCGCTCCGGTGGGCAGATTTCAAGCTCCTCAGGGGAATTACGGCGTTGATCGAATAGGGAGTCCGGGTAGCGCGTTGGTCGCTATAGATGTGCCAGGGGTTCGTCGGGATGGTCAACGGAGCTGGTTTCGGGGCAGCTGGTTCGAGTGCTTCGTCCGCCATTCATTTTCGTAAGGGGTAGTAGTCGATGTTCGAACCTGATCTCAGCCGGCGACGGCGCCCATGGCGGCGCGCCGGCGTCTCGCTGGTGGCGACGGGAGCTGTGCTGGTGGCAGGCACGGTTGTCCTGCTGACCGATCCGTTCGACGCACCGGCGCAGGCTGGGCCCTACATTCCGTGTGAGCAGTGGCAGCAGATGCATCCCGGCTGGCCTTGCGTCGACGTGCCGGATCCGCCGACGCCACCGCCGGGACCGCCGACGACACCTCCAGCGTTGCCGACTCCGGCCCTGCCCGGTCAGCCTTCCGCCGGGACCGGCGCCGGCAGTCAAGCCGGTGCGCTGACTCCGCCACCGGTCGGGCCCGGCAATGGCACGCCGATCGTGCCGGTGCCGGGAGCCGAGCCCAACGGGAGCATGGGACCGACGGCCGGCGCAGGTCCGAGCCCCGCATTGCCGACCGAGCAGGCGCGGGGCACCACACCGGCACCGTCTACGTCACCCGTGTCGCCGCCGGAACCGGCCGGAGTACCTCAGGGGCCGGTGGACATTTCGAGTCCGGCCTACCGGATGGCCGGGTTGTTCGGTTGCGACTGGACCGACCTCTGGTGCGGTCTGAACAAGGGCTGGGACACGCTGAAGAAATCCGGCGAATGCCTGCTCTCCCTCGGAATCATCCTCGCGCCGTTCACCAAATTCCGCACCGTGTACAAACTGCTGACCGACCTGGCCACCAAATTCCCTAAATTCGAAAAGCCGATCAAGGGACTGCTGACGCAGCTGGAGAAGATCTTCCGGAACGAGAAGGGCAAGGACCTAGTCGACAAGATCTCGAAGACGATCTTCAAATTCCTGGTCGACAACAAGGCGTTACGCACCATTATCTTGGAGGCATTCGGCATCCTGCAGGCCTACAACAGTTGCAAGGGCGCGCTGGAAGGCTGGCTCGGCCAAGAACTTCCCGATCCGCTGGGCAGCGGTGACGGCGACGGCGGGGAAGGTGACGGCGGCGACGCGGGCGACGGTAACGGCTCGAACGAGGGTTCGGCTACCGGCGCAGGTCAGAACGCGCCGAGCAGTCCGCCCCCGAACACGACGATGGCACCGCCGCCGCCACAGCCGACGCAGCAACCGCAGCCGCCACCGACCACTCGGCCGTCGCCGCCGCCGGTGACAGTTCCGCCGCCGACGACAACCCCTAATCCGCCGCCGACCGGTTGCGGTGCGAACCCGGCCTGCCTGGCCTAGCGAGGAGGGAAATCATGCGAATCAACTTGACGAGAACACTTATCGCGCTGCCGTTCGCCGCATTTCTCGCGGCCGGCTGTAGCATCGGAACAAGTGCACCCGCTGCGCCGAATTCGCAATCGGTACAACAGGTCACCGCCGGTGCCGCGCAGCTGGCCACGTTGATATCGACGGGACAGTACAAGGCGGCATACGCGATGCGCTCCACGAAATGCCAGGCCGTGATTTCGGAAGAGGAATACGAGAACGGCATCCGAAACCTGTACGGCGTCAGAAGGGATCTCGTCTCGATCCCGCCATCGATCGTCGTGACATCGGCCGATGCGGACCGGGCCGCGGTTCAGGTGATCTACCACGACGAACCGGCGGCACTGTCCGATGACCGCGGCCCGCGTCGGTGGGTGAAGGAAAACGGCACTTGGAAGTTCGACAACTGCGAATAGCCGACGCTCCCCACCGATCGAGTACAGAACAGGAAGACGAAATGTCCGAACAGAATTCAGGCGAGGCCGGGTCGACCGTGGTCGAGCCGCGTCGCTCGGAGCCGTCGCGCTGGCTCGTCCCGGTGGCGTTGATCGTCGCACTCGTCGCGATCATCGTCGCCGTCGTGGCGGTGCTGTCTCGCGACGACGGCAGCCGAGCGACGTCCGAGTCCGAATCCGCAGTGCAGAACGCGGTCAACAATCTGGTGACCCGCTACAACGCCGGTGACAAGGACTACCTGAAGGCGAACAGTTGCGGCGAGCTCTATGCCCGAACTACCTCGGACACGCTGGGTGGCTTGCTCGACTCGAGTCAGCCCGATGGCCCCGCGACCGCGCGCGCGACAACCAGTCTCAGCGACTTCGAGTACTTCACCCAGACCGGCAAGGCGGCGCAGCTGTACGCGCGAGTCCGGCTCGACTACGGCCCAGGGCAAACTGTCAGCGACCATGTCGGCACCTTTGTGCTCCTGCAGGACGACAAAGGAACCTGGAAGGTCTGCACGGCGTTTCTGCTCAGCACCACGGGCGTAGCCTGAGCGCGACTGCGGACCGAGCAAACGAAAGGAGCGGGGCAATGCCCGAGCGCAATCTCGTCGCGAAATACCGCTGGTGGTCGGTGCTCGCACTCGTCGCGGTAGCCGCCCTCACCTTCCCGCTCTATGGTGACTCGGTTGCCGACTTCGGGCAGGCGCTGGCCGATTCGGGCCGAGCCGACGGCGGGTTCCTCGGCGTGCTCGAGCTTGCCGCCGCCTACGCCATTCTCCCCGTGGTCCTCGCCCTGGGGGCGATCGCCGGTGTGCTCACCGGCCTCGGCAAGCTGATCCTGGTGTTCGTCGCGGTCGGGCTCCTCGGCGCGGTGTTCATACTGTTGCGGCGCCGCTGGTCACGCCGGGGCGCCGCAAATCAGCCACCTCGGCGCGACCCGCACAGCGACTAGCCGGAATCCACTGCCGCTCAGTGGAATCGGATGGGCTGGTGGCATGGACTGAAACACATCGCGTTCCTCGAGCCGGTCACGCAGATAACCCGCTTGACCTCGGGTCGGAAATTCTTTCCGTGGGCGCGATGAGTTCGGGCACCGCCGCCGGTATGTATCCCTGAGTTCGCCGGACACTCCCGGCGAGCCGATCAACAAGGGAGACCTTCCGATGTCGAACCATCGTGCCGCCGACGAGGCCGCGATCCAGGCCGTGCTGGCCGATTCCTATAAGGCGTGGGCGGCGGGCGACGCCGACGCCATGGTCGCCGACTACACCGCGGACGCGACCGCCATCATGACCGGCTCGCTCCGCGACAACCGCGAGGTGATCCGCCAGAGCATGGCGCTGTCCTTCGCCGGACCGCTCGCCGGCAGCTCGACCGTGAACAGGCAGCTCAGTATCCGCTTCGTCGGCGCGGACGCCGCGATCGTCATCAGCGAATCCGCCATCCTGTTCGCCGGTGAGACCGAAGTACCCGCCGACGAGCGAAAGGTGAACGCCACCTGGGTCTTCGAGAAGCGCGACGGCCGGTGGCTGATCGCCGCTTATCACAACAGCCCGGTGCTGGCGCCTGCCCAGTGAGCTGACCGGACGGCCCTCGTCCGTCGACGCGGATGAGGGCCTTGCGCCACGATCGTCGACGCGCCGGGGCGGTCGCTCAATGGCGTGCGGTAACGGCATACCGGGGATCGACCGGAGCGGACTCGGCCTTCATGGCATCGAGGGCAGCGGCGAGAACGGCGCGCTGGCGCACGGCGATGTGTTCGTCGGTGCCGAGTCTTCCAGTGTGGCGCAACCATTCCCGTGCGCGTGCCACCTGGCGGAGGGTCAGGACCACTGGATGGTTACGGGGTGGGGTGCCGTCGGGGTCGGTGACGGAATTGACGATGCGACCGGCCCCGCCCCAGACCAGAGTCGACACGACTGGACGAAGGACCGGCGCCAAGATCGGCCGGAATGGTTGCGGTAGTACACGTTCGGCTCTCAATCCGCTGCGCAGCAAGGCCTTGGTCAGGATGACGGTGTCCTCGTCGGGCGGCGCGAACACGACCGTGGCGGCGAGGTTGAACGCGGCGGCGCGCTCGAGCGAATGCGGCAACAGCTCGTCCGGCACGCCCATGAGATACGCTATCCAGAACCACAATTGGCGGATCGCCTCCAGTTCGTCGTCGCGTAGCGAGATGTCGAACAGCTCGTACATCGCCAGCGGCAGGAGCAGGAACGCCTGCGCGGTGACCGCCATGCCGGTGGTGTGGATCGGCTCGCCCCACGCGGTTCGGTCCCAGCTACCGCTCTCGCGCAGATGGCGCCGAACCATGGCGTGCACGAACCGGATTCGGATGGTGGAGTCGAAACCGGTACCGCCCGGCCCGAGCCTGCCCGGCTCGGTGGCCGCCAGCACCCAGCGGGCGGTTTCCTCGTAGCGGCGGGCGGCCATGATCTCCGAGCGGGAGTTCATCGCCTGCGGCTTGTTGAGATCGCCGTAGGCGTACGCGCTCAGCAGCGTGCCGCCCATGCCGATGATGACGGCGGGCGCGAACCGCCACCACAGCTGTGCGCCCTGGCGGACCTGATCCGGATCGAACCAATCCGGCGGATTCAGCAACGGTGTCAGCATTTCTCGCAGCGAATCCGGGCAGTCGGGCGGGTTCGGATCCCGACTACGCAGCGCCTCCTTGAGGACCCGCCAGCCCGCACCGCGGTCCATGGCCGCGAAATCCGCTACGACCGCGTCGATTACGGAATCGGTTCGGAACAGTCCCCGCACCACGCAATCGACCGCATCGTCGGGTGCGTACTGCCGCGCGCGGTCGATCCGCGCCAACCGCGCCGGGTCGAACGGAATCGAGGAGGTAGTCATGTCTTCGACGGTAGGAAGCCGCTGATCGGACGGACAGGTGACAACCTGTCGGGTGTTTGTTAGTTTCCGCCATATGGGGGAACCGGCTCGTCCCGGGCGGTGGCAGATAGCCCGCCCGGCGGTATCGACACGGCTGCTGCTCGACACCGGCCGCGACCATGGACTGTCCGCCGACGACTGCCTGGCCGGAACCGGGCTGCGCCGAGACGATCTCGATCATCCGCGCGCAGTCGTGTTGCCGGAACAGGAATTACGGGTCATCCGGAACCTGCTCGGATGCGGCGCGGACGCACGGGCGCTCGGCCTCGAAACCGGGCTGCGCTATTCGCTCACCAGCGCCGGCCTCCTCGGCTACGCGATGCTGTCGAGTTCCACTGTGCGCGAGGCGATTCGGCTGCTGCAGCGGTTCACCGAACTCACCTCCGACTTCTTCGACGTCTCCTACACCGAGACCGCGGCCGGCTTGCTCGTGGTCGTCGGCGACGGTGATGTTCCCGCCGATGTCCGGCCCTTCCTCCTGATCCGCGACCTGGTCGCCGGTTTTCAGGTGGCCTCGCTCCTGCTCTCCGCGGGAGCGCGCCAACTGATCGAGGCCATGGACGATCCGGTCCGACTCGAGCTCACCGACTCCGGGCCGGTCGAATACGCCATGATCGCCCAGGCGCTGGTGGAACCGTTCGGCATGTCGATCATCATCGAATTCGATTCGCCCCGTAACGCTTTCACCATCCCGCACGCATTCCTCGACCAGCCGACCCCCGCCCCGGACCCGCATACCGCCGCGCTGTGCGTCCAGCAGTGCGCGGAACTCCTCGACGAACGGTGCCGCTTCACCGGCACCGCGGCCCAGGTCCGCCATCTGCTGTTGCAGAATCCCGCCGCCATGCCCTCCCTCGCCGCGGTCGCGCGCGCACTCGGTCTCTCCGAACGCACCCTGCACCGACGACTTTCAGCCGAACACACCACCTTTCGCGCACTCCTCGGTCAGATCCGCCAACTACTCGCCGACGAGCTACTCGCCCAAGGATTGACGGTAGAAGCAGTCGGCAGACGCCTCGGCTACTCCGACACCGCCGCCTTCAGCCACGCTTATCGCCGCTGGCACGGCCACCCACCCGGCAGGCGATAACCACTCGGCGGGGCTCGTCACATGGGTGCGTCGTTGGTGCGAGTGTTGTAGGTGCGCAGGCCGATTACGGCAGCGATCAGGACGGCGATGCTGCTGGCCAGCAGTGCGCGACCGAATCCGGAGGCCAAGGCTTCGGGCGGGGCCGTCCCAGCGTGCAGCAGGTGGGTGGTGTGGGAGGTCGCGAGGGTGGTCAGCACCGCGAGACCGAGCGCGCCGCCGAGTTGCTGGGAGCTGTTCAGCAGCGACGCCGCGAGTCCTGCCTGGTCTGGTGATACTCCGGCGTTGGCGGCGTTGGTGACCGACACCAGGACCGTGCCCAGGCCGACCGCCACCACCATCATGCCGGGCAGCAGATCGGTCAGGAACTCGCCGTCGACCGGCAGCCGCGACAGCAGAAACACACCGGCGGACGCGAGTACGCAACCACCCACGATCAACGGCCGGGTTCCGATGAGCGGAATCAGCTTGGTCGAGCCACCGGCGCCGATCCCGACCCCGAAGGTGAGCGGGAGATACACCAGGCCGGTCTTCAGCGCGGAGTATCCGAGCACGTTCTGCATGTAGAGGGTGAGGAAGAAGAACATCGACAGGAATCCGGCGATCGCGATCAACTGGGTGGCGTCGGCGGCCGCGAGCCCGCGGACCCGGAAGATCGACAACGGCATCAACGGATTCGGCTGCCGGTACTCGTTCACCACGAACAAGACCAGCAGCACAGCCGCACCCGCGAGCCGGCCGATCGTGCTCAGCGAGTCCCAGCCCGCGTGCGGCGCCTCGACGACCGCATAGACCAGCAGCAACACGCCACCCGTGCTCAGAATGGCACCAGCGGTGTCGAAGTCGCGGCTCGGCGCACGGTGCCGATCATCGGGCAGCAGCCGATAGATCGAGGCGAGCAGCACCGCACAGATGATCGGATTGATCAACAACACTGCGCGCCAACCGAAATACTCGGTCAGCACACCACCGAGCAGGACACCGGCGGTCGAGGCCAGCCCGATCATCGCACCCCAGGCGCCGAGGGCTCGATGCCGATCCGAACCCTCCTCGAAGGTGGTCGTCACCAGCGACAACGCCGCAGGCATCATCAACGCCGCCCCGGCGCCCTGGAACAGACGCGCACCGACGAGCAACAGCGCGGTGGTCGCGAACCCACCGACCAGCGATGCCAGCGCGAACACGACCACGCCGACGACGAGCACCCGCCGACGCCCGATCAGGTCCGCCGCACGACCGCCGAGCAACATGAACCCGCCGTAGGTCAGCAGGTAACCGGTAGCCACCCACTGCAAGCCCGGCTCGGAGAAGTCGAGCCGATGCTGGATCGAGGGTAGTGCCACGTTGACGATCACCGCGTCCATGAAGTCGAGGAACCCGACCGAGCAGAGTAGCGCGAGGATCAGCTTGCCGCGCGTGGTCGACAGGACGGCCGGATTATCCATCGCGCGAGTCATGACAAGGTGCCTCTCTGGAGTGAAAGCATCTCGAACCAGGCGGGTTTCGGGGCCGACTCCGCCCGGCAGGCGTGCCCGTTGCGCGACACCCCCGGCTGGTTGATAAAATCAAGCTTGATGGATGAAGTCAAGCGTAGGCCGAAAAGTCCCCGCTCCTACGAGCAGTTCTGCGCCCTCGCGCGCGCCCTGGATCTCGTGGGCGAGCGCTGGACGCTGCTGATCGTGCGTGAGCTGCTCCCCGGCCCGATGCGCTACTCCGAGTTGAAGACGTCACTCGCCGGGATCGCGACCAACCTCCTGGCCGAGCGGCTGCGGACGCTGGAGTCCAACGGCATCGTGCAGCGACAGCTCGGAGCGGCGGGCGTCCAGTACGCCCTGACGCCGTGGGGCGCGGGACTCCAAGAACCGATGGAGGCGCTCGGCCGGTGGGCCGCGCCGTTGCTGATGACCGGGCGTAACGGCGATTCGTTCCAGCCGCGCTGGCTCGCACTGGCCCTCCCTGCCCTGCTGCGGGGAATCACCGCGACTCCACCGGTGGAACTCGGCATCGACACGGACGGATTCCGCCTGATCCTGCGCGTCGACGAGGACGGTCCCCGCGCGGTCGCCCAGACCGACCAGCAGCCGGACACGATCTTCACCGCCATCCCGGACGTTGTCATCGGGCTCGCGGCGGGCGGACTCACGATCGATCAGGCCCTCGCCCTCGGCGATCTCCGCGGCGACCGGCGAACCCTCAGCGCGGTGTTCCTGCCGGGACGGACGATCGACGCAACCGGAGTTCCGCCGGTGACGAACGACTGACGGCACCTCCCGAAATCTAGCAACGCTAGACAATGTAGCGAGCGGATGTTACCGTTGCTCCAGCTTCTAGCGCTGCTAGATTTCGGGAAAAGGAAGTCGAAATGCTCATCGTCACCGGCCAGATCATCGCCGCCGTCGCCGTCCTCGCCAATGCCGTCGTCTACGGCACCGATGTGTGCGGGGCGGTGATCATGCGGGCGGTGTATCGCAAGCTCGATGACGCGACCGTGACCGTGAGTGCGGGCTGGGGCCACTATTACGGCGACAAGCGCATGCCGGTTATCGGTGCGGGCGGTGTGATCACCGCGGTGCTGACGCTGCTGTTCGCGCTGTTCGCCGGGCAGGCCGGAGCCGCAGTGGCGGCGGGGATCACGGTGGCGGCGCTGCTCACTTGGCTCGCCCTCTACGTCCGCATCGCCAAGCCGATCAACACCCAGCAGACCGCCGCCGCGCAGAGCGGCATCATTCCCGCCAATGCCCGTGCGCTGCAAGACAAGTGGGACAGCATCCTGAAGTACCGGGTCAGCTTGCAGTTCATCGCCATCGCCGGACTGTGCGCCGCGCTGATCCTGTTCTGATCTACCCCTGATATCGAATTCACCGAGGAGACCGACATGACCTTCACCGTCAACGAACAGCAGTTCCTCGCCGAGGCCGGGATCGGCCGGCTGGCCACCGTGTCGCCCGACGGCGTGGTGCAGAACAACCCGACCAGCTATCGGGTGAACGCCGACGGCACGATCGACATCGGCGGCATGCGGATGCGCGCCAGTCGAAAGTTCCGCAACGTCGAAGCGGGCAGCCGGGTGTCGTTCGTCATCGATCAACAGGTTTCCGTGGAGCCCTACGTGATTCGCGGCATCGAGGTGCGCGGCACGGCCGAGGCGCTGGACGACGAGGAGCCGCCGTTCCCGCCGCAGGAACGCGCGGTCATCCGCATCCACCCCGACCGGGTCATCTCCTGGGGCCTCGACGGCGGATCCTTCGACTTCACCAGTCGCACCGCCGAGTAGTCAGTCCGGCCTGCCCGTCAATCCTGCTGCGCCAGAAACGTTTCGACCAGCGGCAGCAGCAGATCGGTACGCCGCAGCACACCCATGTGGGTGGTGCCGGGCAGGACGGCCAACTGCGCCCCGGCTCCGGGGCGACCCGGGCGTACGCGTCCTGCCACTGCTGGAAGTCTTCTTGCGTCGGCATCCGATCCGCGGAATCGCCGGGCTGCGGACTACGGATTTCCGGGTGGTAGCCCGCGGACCGGTAATGCGTGGCGGCGGCCACCAGCCGGCCGACCCGCTCCGGATGGCGCATCGCCACCCGCAACGCGGTCAGCCCGCCGAGGCTGAACCCGAACAGATCAACCCGCTCGAGGCCGAGTTCGTCGAGCAGGCCGGCGATATCGTCGGCGAGGTTGTCCAGCGTGAGGTCCCGCTCGATGTCGGCAGTGTGGCCATGGCCCTGCAACTCGACCGCGATCACCTGCCGCCCGGCCGCCAGCGCAGGCAGGATCGCCCCGAACGCCACGTCGATGGTCATCAGACCGCCGTGCAGAACCACCAATGGGATACCGAACTTCGTGTCAGCGGGCGTGTCAGGTCGGCGTCAGGTCGGTATCAGCCGACCTGGCGAAGGTAGTTCCAGTGACCGGCTGGATCAACCCACCGACACACACCGACCGAAAGACACAGGAGTTCAGCCATGACCACCTTCCAGACCCCGGACCCGATCGCCGTCACCATCGACGTGCTCAGCGGCGACGTCACCGTGATCGCCACCGACCGGACCGACACCGTCGTCACGGTCCGGCCGGCCGACGCAGCGAAGAAGGGTGACGTACGCGCCGCCGAACACACTCAGGTCGCGTTCGCCGCGGGCACCTTGACTGTGCAGACACCGAAAGACTGGCGCACCTACACCCCGTTCGGCGGCAACCCGTCGGTCGCGGTGACCGTCGAGGTGCCCCTCGGCTCCCAGCTGAAGGCCAACGCCGGCGTGGGCCGGTTGACGGGCATCGGCGAACTCGGCCGATCCGACCTGGAGATCGCCGCCGGCGACATCATCGTCGAGCGCCCGAGCGACTCGGTGACCGCGAAGGTGGCCAAGGGCGACATCCGGATCCGCGAGGCGGCCCGCGGCGTGCTCCGGCTGGAGACCTCCATGGGCGAGCTGGAGGTCGGTATCCGCGCGGGCAGCGGCGTGCAGCTGGAAACCAACGCCAAGCACGGCGCGGTGCAGAACGTGCTGGGACCGGTCGGCGGCACTCAGGAGAACGCCGAAACCGTGCAGGTCATCGCCCGAAACTCTTACGGCAACATCATCATTCGGCACGCCGCCTGACCGATCCGGCCTTCGCCCCAGCAATCCGAGAGAAACGAAACCATGAACCTCCAGAACACCACCCAGGATCGTCCGGAACTCCAGCAGCTCATCGAGCAGATCGTCGAATCCGGTTTCACCGGACTGACCCTGCGGGTCGACGACGAGCAGGGTGAGTGGACCGGCAGCGCCGGTGTGAGCCGCCTCGGCGAGACCGCCAAGCCACCGATCGACGGGCACGTCCGAATCGGCAGCAACACAAAGACATTCACCGCGACGGCGGTGCTGCAACTGGTGGCCGAGGGCAAGATCGCGTTGGACACCGCCGCGGTCGACTACCTGCCCGAGTTCGAGCTCGACCCGCGCATCACCGTGCGCATGTTGTTGCAGCACACCAGCGGCATCTTCAACTTCACCGGCGAGTACGCCGCGGACGGGACGGTGGCCCCCGGCATCCCCTCCACCATCTCGGGCAAGGAGTGGGTGGACAACCGGTTCACCACCTATCCGCCGGAAGACCTTGTGCGCCTGGCGTTGTCCAAGCCGAGCAAGTTCGAGCCCGGTACGGACTGGAGCTATGCCAACACCAACTACGTGGTGCTCCGGCTGCTGATCGAGAAGGTCTCCGGGCGTTCCTACGCCGAGGAGATGCAGCGGCTGATCCTCGGGCCGCTCGGCCTGACCGGCACCGTCACCCCGACCACCCAGATCGAGATCGCCGAACCGCACGCCCACGCCTACTACCGCTACGACGACGGCGGCGTGGAGAAGACGATCGACGTCACCGAACACAATCCGTCCTGGATCTCCAGCGGCGGCGACATGATCTCGACGACGCAGGACCTGCACACCTTCATCGCCGCGCTGACCGGCGGCCGACTCCTGCCCGACGCACTGCGGACCGAAATGTTCACGCCGGAAGCCAAAGTCGGCTATGGGCTCGGCGTTTTCGTGCAACCCGTGGGTACTGACGGTGACGTCGTCATCACCCACAACGGCGGCGCCGCAGGCCACGGGGCGCTGATGTTCAGCACACCGGACGGCAAGAAAACCATGACCGCCGCCTTCAACTACGTGGACGACGCCACCCTGTCCCTGTCGGCGGCCTTCCAGGCGGCGATGAAGCTGCTCGTCGACGCGGTGTTCGGCGGTGCGCGGTGAACAACTCGGCAATCGCGGCCACCGGGCTGCGCAAATCCTTCGGGGGCAAGACCGTCCTCGATGGCATCGACCTCAATATCGGTGTCGGAACGATATTCTCGCTGCTCGGTCCGAACGGTGCGGGCAAGACGACAACGGTGAATGTGCTCACCACGCTGCTGAAGGCGGACGGCGGCACGGCACGGGTCGCGGGGCACGATATCGCGACCGAGACGAAGGCGGTGCGCGCATCGATCGGAGTCACCGGGCAGTTCGCCGCGGTGGATGATCTGCTGACCGGCGAAGAGAACCTCCAGTTGATGGCGGACATCCACCGCCTGCGCGGCACCGAGAGCAAGCGGGTGATCGCCGAACTCCTGGAACGGTTCGATCTGGTGGAGTCGGCGCGCAAGCGAGCGGCGACCTACTCCGGCGGTATGCGCCGCAAGCTGGATCTGGCGATGACGCTGGTGACCAAGCCGGACATCGTGTTCCTGGACGAGCCGACCACCGGCCTCGATCCGCGCAGCCGGCGCACCATGTGGGACATCGTGCGGGGCTTGACCGCAGGCGGCGTGACGATCTTCCTCACCACCCAGTACCTGGAGGAGGCCGACCAACTCGCCGACCGCATCGCGGTGCTCGACCAAGGTCGCATCGTGGCCGAGGGCACCGCCGACGAACTCAAGCGCCGGGTGCCGGGCAGCCACGTCCAGCTCCGCTTCACCGACGTCACGGAACTCGATGCGGCGCAACAGATCCTGCCCGACGCCACCCGCGACGACGAGGCGCTGGCCTTGCGCGTGCCGGGCGACGGCGGGTCGAAATCGCTGCACCACCTGCTGGATCGGCTCGCCGCCCATTCGATCGAGGCCGAGCAGGTCTCGGTGCACACTCCCGACCTCGACGATGTTTTCCTGTCCCTGACCGGTCACGCAGCAGCGGAGGCTAACGCACAATGAGCACCATTTCCCTGTCGGTCACCCCGCTGGCCGATTCATCGATCATGTTGCGCCGCAACTTCAAACACATCGCCAGAACGCCGGTCACGGTATTCAACGCGGCACTGATGCCGGTGGTGATGATGCTGATCTTCGTGTACGTGTTCGGCAGCGCCTTCGACGTCGGCGGAAACTACATCGACTACGCGACGCCCGGAATGATCCTGCTGGCCATCAGTTACGGGTTGTCGGGCACCGCGGTGGCGGTGAGTTCGGACATGTCGAAGGGCATCATCAATCGGTTCAAGGTCATGGATGTCTCCCGCGGGGCCGTCCTGACCGGGCACGTCGCGGCGACCATCCTGACCAACGCGGTCGCCATCGCGGCCGTGCTCGGCGTGGCCCTCGCGCTCGGGTTCCGTTCGCCCGCAACCGCACTCGACTGGCTCGGCGCGATCGGCATCATGGCGGCGACCTCGTTCGCGGCGTCGTGGCTCACCGTCGCGCTGGGGATCTCGGCGAAGACCCCGGAGGCCGCGGGCCTCACCGTGGTGCCGCTGATCATGCTGCCCTTCCTGAGCAGCGCGATCGTGCCGGCCGACAAGATGGGGCAGGGTGTGCGGCAGTTCGCGCAGTATCAGCCGTTCACGCCGATCATCGAGTCACTGCGCGGGTTCCTCACCGGCCACCCGTCCGGCGGCTACACCGCCGCCGCGCTCGGCTGGTGCGCCGCGTTCGCCCTGATCGGATACCTGTGGTCGCGGCACACGTTCACGAAGCGAGCGTAGTCGCGACCAGCTCACGCCAATCCGCTTGCGCCCCTTCGTTCATCGCCTCGGTGAAGCTCGCTTCGCCGAGGCGATCTCGTGCGCTCTGCTCGATCCTGGCCACGTCCGGATGGGACCGATCCGGCAGTCCGCGCACGCCGGCGCTCGCCGCGAGTAACCGCACAGCTTGCTCGTTCCGATCCAGCCGCAGGGCCAGGTCCGCGATTCCGACCAGCACCTGGGCGACGAGGGGTGCGTGCCCCGCCGCCGAGGCCGCCTGGAACGCCGCCGCATTCTCGGCGCGGGCTTCGTCGACCGAGTCGGCGAGGTAGCCGCGCATGCCGTGGATCATCGCGCCGACCGTCGGCTGTTCCGCGTCTTTGCCCAACAGTGTTGTCGCGACCTCGATTTGGTGGTGCGCCTGGTCGAGGTCGCCGCTCCAGCGGGCCAGCTCTGCCTTCGTCAAGGCCAGCTCGGCGAGTGCGTTCGGCCAAGCCGCCCGGTCCGCATATCGCTGCGCCTCGTCCATCGCGGCCGTGCTCGCGGCCGAATCTCCGGCGAGCCAATACAACTGCGCCTGCCGCGCCCGCATCTCGACGATGTTCTCGATCGCGCCGACCTCGGTGACCACCGCGATCGCCTGCGCGTAAAGCTCACAGGCACCGGCGAATTCGCCGCGCATGGCGATCCGATTGGCCAGCTCGGTCAGCGCGAACGACATCCCCCAGCGCTCGCCGATGGCCCGGAACTCGGCCAGCGCCGCCTCGAGATACGCGTCCGCCTCCGGGCCGTCCTGCCCGAGCACGATCCGCATCTTGCCCATTTGCAGCCGGGCCAGCGCCCGCACCCAGGGATCCTCGGCGGTGAGCAGCGGTTCGAACGCGGTCAGCAACGCCTCCGGGCCCTGCAACATGCGTTCCAGCGCGTCGATGAACGCCAGCAGCGGGTGCGCGGTCTGGCTGAGCTGGTTGAACCGGTGGGCCCGGCGGATCCACTCCGCTACGTCGTACTCGTCGTTGCGCCCGGTGCTGGCGAAATGCGCGACCAGCCCGTAGACCATGGCCCGGGTCGCGTCGTCCACCTCGCCGGACATCTCCGCGGCCGCGGTGAGCAGCTCCATGCCCTCGGCTTTGTGCCCGCCTAGCCACCAGTACCAGCCCGCCTGCACGGCGAGCCGCATCGCGCCGATCGCCTCGCCGGCCGCGAGCGCGCCGCGCATGGCGACCGCGATGTTGTCGTGCTCGGCCTCGAGCACGGCCAGCCACTCCAGCTGCTCGGCCCGGCGCAGGTGCGGTTCGGCGGTCGCGGCGAGTCCGGTGAAGTAGGCGAGATGCGCCCGGCGCGTGGCATCCGACTCCCCCGCCTCGGCCAGCCGGTCCGTGGCGTACTGCTTGATCGTGTCGAGCATCCGGTAGCGCGGCTCGCTGTCCCCGCTGCTGCGCAGCAGCGATTTCTCGGTCAGCGCGGTCAGCAGCTCCAGCACCTCCCACTGCTCCACCTCGGCGCCGACGCACACCTGTTCGGCCGCTTCGAGACTCGCGCCGCCGGCGAACACCGCGAGCCTGCGCAGCACCGCCCGTTCGGCGTCGGTGAGCAGCTCCCAGCTCCAGTCGACCACCGCGCGCAGCGTCCGATGCTGCGGCAGCGCGGTCCGGCTGCCGCCGGTCAGCAGCCGGAACCGGTCGTCGAGGCGGTCGGCGAGCTGATCGAGGGACATGGTGCGCAGCCGGGCCGCGGCCAGTTCGATCGCCAGCGGGATGCCGTCGAGGGCCCGGCAGACGCGGGCCATGGTGGCCAGTGCGTGGGCATCGGTCGCGAGGTCTTTGCGCACCGCGCCCGCTCGGTCGCGCAACAACTGCACCGCCGGGGAGGACTCGATCTCGTCCGGGTTCGCGTCTTCGGTAGGCAGGGCCAGCGGTTCGACCTGCCATAACGCTTCGCCGGTGATGCCGAGGGGTTCTCGGCTCGTGGCCAGGATTCGGAGCCGCTGGCATTCGCCGAGCAGCCGGTGCGCGAAGGCCGCCGCGGCGTCGATGACGTGCTCGCAGTTGTCCAGGATCAACAGGGTTTCGCGCTCGCGGATGGCGGCGACGAGCCGGTCCATCGGTTCCGCGCTCGTCGCGTTGCCGAGCAGCGCGTCGCGCAGACCGAGCGCGGCGAGCGTGGACTGGGCCACGTCGCCGCTCGCGCCGAGGGACGCCAGTTCCACCAGCCAGGCGCCGTCGGGCAGGTCGTCCAGCATGGTTCGCGCGGTTTCCACGGCCAGCCGGGTTTTTCCGGAGCCGCCGGGCCCGGTCAGCGTGGTGAGGCGGTGGTCGGCGATGAGTTCGCGGACGGCGGCGACGTCGGTGAATTTGCCGATGAATTCGGTCAGCTCGGCGCGCAGGTTCGTCTTGCGGTCTGTCTCCTTCGCGCCCACTTCGCCGCGCAACAGTGCGACGTGCAGGGCGGACAGCTCGGGTGAGGGGTCGACGCCCAGCGTGTCGGCGAGTTCCTCGCGGGCGCGCTGGTACACGGTCAGCGCCTCCGCGCCCCGGCCTGCCGCGCCGAGCGCGCGCATCAGCGCGGCGACGAGCCGTTCCCGGGCCGGATGCCGGGCCACCAGCTCGGTCAGCTCGGTGACCAGGTCGGCGTCGCGGCCGAGCCGGATCTCGGCTTCGTAGAGATCTTCCAGTGCGGCCAGATGCAGGCCCTCGAATCGGGCGACCACCGTGTCGACCGCGGTGTTGTCGCGCACGTCGACGTCCTGCATCGGCGCGCCGCGCCACAGCTCGACGGCCTCGCGCAGCAGTTCGGCGCGATGCGCGTCGCCACCACCGCGGGCCTGGTCGAGCAGCCGCTCGAAGCGCACCGCGTCGACGGCGTCGGGCGACACGGTCAGGCGATAGCCGCCGGCCTGCACGTCGAGCGAACCGTCGGGCAGCGCCCGGCGCAGCCGAGACACCAGGGCCTGCAACGAATTCGCCACCTCCGACGGCGGCTGCTCACCCCAAATCCAGTCGACCAGGGTCGTTTTCGGGACCGCGCGACCGGGTTCGAGCGCGAGGGCGATCAACAGCGCCCGCAGCCGCGCACCTGGTACCTCTACCGATCCGCCGTCCGCTAGCCGGATCTCGAGCGGTCCAAGTATTCCGATCTGCACCGGACCATTCTGCCGTGCATGGTCGACGATCCTCGGTCCACCCTGGATAACCACTGCTGAACCCGCAGCCCACCGTGTCAGGTCGATATCAGCCGGGCTGGCGACAGTATTCCCATGAGTCAAGACATTCCTGTCCCGCACGGCTGCCGATGGAACGCAACGCGGGGCCGTTCGACCCGCCCCGCGAGATCACCGCACTGCGCGCGGTCCGGCCGGTCAGTCCGTTGATCTTTCCCGATGGTCACGAGGGGTAGCTGGTCACCGGCTATGCCGAGGTCCGTCAGCTGATGGCCGACACCCGGTTCAGTTCGCGGCAGGACGAGCTCGCCGTCCCCGCCGGGGAGGTCGAGCTCGAGACCGACATGAATATCTATGGGGTGCACGAGCTGCCGGTCCGCTGGACGGAAACCGCGCAGTGACAATCGCGGGCCGGGGATCGGGGCGGGTTCCCGGCCCGGGTTTGACCTTGACCCTGCGTCAAGGTTGGAGCATCGTCGGATGACGAACAACAGCACCTCCTCGACTCGGCTCGCTCCGCCGATCGGCGGATTTCACGAGATCGACGGCCGCCGTCTCTTCGCGCATCGGTCGGGCAGCGGCAGGCCCGCTGTCGTGTTCCTGACCGGTGCGAGCGCGGTCGGACTGGACTATTTCGGTGTCCAGCAACAGGTTTCGCAGTTCACCACCGCGGTTCTGTATGACCGTGGCGGCACCGGTTACAGCGATCCACTCCCCCTGCCGCGCACCGCGACCGCGGTCGCCAGTGAACTGCGCGAGCTGTTGCAGGCTCAAAACATCCCTGGCCCTTGGGTTCTCGCGGCGCACTCGCTCGGCGGTCTCTATGCATACCGGTTCGCGCAGCTGTATCCGCAGGACGTGGCGGGGCTGGTCTGGCTGGACGGCCTCCATCGCGACTGGGACGACTTCATGCCGGCCGGTTCGAGTCTGGCCGAGATCGAGCGGATGGGACCCGATCTGGCGCAGCTCGAACAGATGCGCCCGGCGCTGCGCGAGACGCACGCCGAGTTGTACGCAGGCTATCCGGAGCACATCCGGCAACCGCTGATCGATGCGCGGGTGAGCGCCGAATGGATGCGCGCGGGTCTCGCCGAACGCCGCACGCTGGCCGACCTGGCCACCGAATTACGTTCCGGGCCTGGGCTTCCCGACGTCCCGGTGATCGCGCTTTCCGTAGTCGGCGCCGACCCGACTCAGCCGGAGCCGGCGACGCGAGAGATGAACGACGCCAAGATCCGAATGGACGCGGCGCTGGTGCGCACGGTCTCGCACGGCGAACAACGCCTCATCTCCGACACCCTGCACCACCGGCTCTGCTTCGACCGGCCCGACGCGGTGGTCCAGGCGATCCGCGACGTCGTGGACCGGGCGTCGCGGCCCTAGACTCGATGTTCTACGCAGACCCGAGGAGGACGGTGCTCACGATCAGTCAACTGGCGGCGACCGCCGGGGTGACCGTGCGCACCGTCCGGCACTACCACCACGTCGGTCTGCTGCCCGAGCCCGAGCGTGACGCCTCCGGGTACCGCCGCTACAGCGCGCAGATGGCGGTGGATCTCATCCGGATCCGGACCCTGGCCGATGCCGGTGTGCCGCTGGCCCGAATCGATGCGCTGCTGCACGCGCAGCCGGCCGAATTCGCCTCGGCCATCGTCGATATCGACGCCGAATTGCAGATCAAGATCGATCAGTTGATCGAATACCGGCGCCGGATCGGCGAATTGGACAGCGGGGAGAAGTTGGTGCTGCCCGCCGAGGTGGTCGCCATTCTGGATCGGATGCGCGGGCTCGGGATCAGCGAACAGCGGGTGCTGCTCGAACGGGATTCGTGGATCCTGATGCAGGCGTTGGATCCGCGGGCGCTGCCGCAGCGGATCCGGGAGAAGAACGCGGATCTGGACGATCCCGAGACGACCCGTCTGTTTGTCGCCTGCGATCAGGCGGTCGACTGGGATCCGAATGATCCGCGCCTGAATCAGCTCATCGATGACCTGGACGCCTGGGAGATCGCCCACGAACGCGAGGCCGGGCAGCCCGGGCTGCGGAAGCTGGTCGTGTCCCGGATCTCCGATGCGTCGCCGGCGTGGCAGCGGATCGTCGATGCGCTGACGCATCGCGCGAAGCAGCGGCAGAACGCCGATCAGGGATGACGCCGCGGAACTATCGACGGCAGCCGTCGAGCAGCAGCCGAATCGTGATGCGCGCGTCGTAGTTCGGATCGGTCATCTCCGCGCCCGCACAGATGTCGCCGATTCCGCGCATCAGCTGGTAGGCGGTGATGTCGGCGGTGACCTCGCCCGCGTCCCGGGCGGCGGAGAGGAGGTCGTCGAAAACCGGGACCAGGCGATCGAGGAACAACGCGTGCAGTCCGGCGAAACTGTCGGGATCAGTACGAATCGCCGCGGCCAGCCCGTGTTTGGTGGCCAGGAAATCCACGAACAGATCCACCCATCGGCGCAGCGCGTCGAACGGTGACGATGCCGCCGCGAGCAGAGTGGGTCCGGCCTCGGCGCACGCGTCGATCTGATGCCGGTAGACGCCCGCAATGAGGTCCACCCGCGTAGGAAAGTGCCGGTAGATCGTGCCCATACCGACCCCCGCCTCGGCAGCGATCCGGCGCACCGGGGCATTCACGCCATCGGTGACGAACACCGAGGCCGCGGCATCGAGCAGCGCCTTCTCGTTGCGTCGAGCGTCCGCGCGCTTACCCGGACTCACGATCGTCGACTCGGCATCTGCACTCACGCGGCACTCCTTCCTCGGCCTGCGGTTCCCCACATTCGGAGCAACGCTCCATTTCACCAGCATATCCGGTCGCTTCCGGGGGCGGAATCCGATCGGCTGCTATCTTCCGACGATGCGGGGAAATCCACCGGCGTTGCGCGCTGCGGAGACGGTGTGAGCAACGACGCGAGACGGGCCGCGGTCGTCGCACTGACCGAGTTGGCTCGCAGCACCGACGTCCGGGATCGCGCCGACGCCGGCCATGGGCTGGCCGCGTTCGCCGAAATGACCGATGCGCGAGCGATATTGGCATCTCTCGTTCTAGATGAGGACGACACCTTCGTCACAGCCGTGACGGCTGAGGCCCTGCTTCGCCGGAAGGACGCGGCCGGGCTTTCGATTGTCGCCGCCGCATTCGCCGTAGCGGATGCGACTCAGTCCGAGTGGATCGGCACGGCCTTGCAGGACGTCTACGGGGTATTCGCCGCTGAACGCGACGCCGCGGTCCGCATCTGCACGACGCTGACCCGCGACCCGGACCCGCGAATTCGTTCCGGTGCTACCGATCTCATCACCGAACTGAACCGGATCGAGCCGATTCTGCACCCGGCGTAACCACTACTCGCCGGTTTGGCCGTCGATGATCTCGCGGAGCAGATCTGCGTGTCCGTTGTGGCGGGCGTATTCCTCGATCATGTGGGTGAGGATCCAGCGGAGGGTGTAGGACTCGCCGGTCGGGTACCGGACACCGACCTTGTCCAGCTCGCGGCAACCGGCCACGATGTCGCGGGAGCGGGCACATTCTTTGCGCCACAACCGGATCGACTCGTCGACGTCGGCGTGCTCGACAACGAAGTCGGTGTCGTCGACGGAATTCGCACCCCAGTACAGCGGGGGCGCCTGGTCGCCTTCGAAGACCCGGGCGAACCACGTGCGTTCGACATCGGTCAGATGGCGGATCAAACCGAGCAGCGAAAGCGCCGACGGCGGCACCGCCCGCCGCCGAAGCTGCTCAACGCTCAGCCCCGAGCACTTCCAGTCCAACGTATCCCGCTGAAACTCGAGAAACCCGACGAGCGTCTCGTACTCCCCTGCCACTTGCGGTGGTTCACTGCGCTGACCGGACTCCATCGGATCATCATGCCCGGACCACGCGGGTCACGCCGGGTGAGCGCAGCGCACCGACGACGTCCGCCCAGGCCGACCGGACACGCCGCGTCGGCCGAGACCGATCCGTCGCGGGTCGGGCAGCGTGGCACCCTTGCGTAGTTTGCGCAGGACCTGCACCAGACCCGTCGGCGGCCCGACCGCCTGAGTCGGAGGTAGCACCATGCTTCGAGGCGCGCGGAATTCGGCGATAGTGCTGGCGATGCTGGCCGCGGTGGCGGTGCCGGCGAGCGCCGCGCCCGAGCACGCGGCATGGAGTCCGCGCCCAGCGACGTACGGGATCGTGGTGGAGAAGGACGCCGAGGTCCGGATGAGCGACGGCGTGGTGCTGCGGGCCGATATCCGCAGGCCCGCCGAGAACGGGCAAGCGGCGCCGGGACGGTTCCCGGTGATCGTCACGCAGACGCCGTACCAGAAGAATCTGCCGCCGTTGGCTTTTGCCTTCGACTACCTGGTAGAGCGCGGGTATGTGCAGGTGGTCGCCGACATCCGGGGCACCGGGAGTTCGGACGGCGAGTGGGGTCTCAACAGTGCCCGCGATCAGCTGGACGGCAAGGAACTGGTGGACTGGGCGGCCGCGCCGGAACGTGCGTGGAGCGACGGACGCATCGGCCTGACCGGAGCGTCGTACGGCGGGTTGGCCGCGCTCACCACCGCCGCCCAGCAGCCTGCCGCACTGCGGGCCATCGTTCCGGCGGTGGCGATGGTGGACGCTTACCGGGACCTGTTCATGAACGGCGGCGCCAACTCCACCGTGATGGAGTCGGGACTGATCGGCATCATCACCGGTGGCGGTTCGCTACCGCCGGTATCGCCGTCGGCGCTGGGCGATCCGGTCGGAAAGGCGCTCGACCGGATGCGGAACAACATCGGATTCCAGGTGCTGCCCGGACAGCAGGGCGATGGCGAGTTCGCCTTCGACGGTCCCTGGTATCGGGAACGATCCGCGAGCGACGTGGCCGACCGGATCACCGTGCCGACGCTGATGACGACCTCGCACTACGACCTGTTCCAGCGGGGCGGCCCGCTGCTGTATCAACGGCTGTCGGCGAACCGGGTTCCGGTCAAGATGATCATCGGTGATTGGCTGCACGGCGCCGCCGCGACCGCGGCCACCGGCGTCAAATCGCCGCTGCACCCCGAACCGCTGTCCGGACCGAACCAGCCGGAGCTGGCCCTGCGCTGGCTCGACCACTACGTCCGCGATGTGCCGGACCCGGCGCTCGACGACGACGTCGCGCCGGTCACCTACATCGAATTAGGCTCGGGCGAGTATCGGACCACCGCCCAGTGGCCGCCTGCCGACGTCGGCTACCGCAAGTTTTCGCTGGCGAGCAATGCCCAGGTCGGCAGCCCCGGCATCCTCACCGCCGAGGACGGGGACGGCGGACCCGACAGCGTGCCCGCTCAGCCGCTGGCCGGATTCTGCTCGGCGTCCACGGCCCAGGCCACGTCCGGAATGAGCCAGATGGTCGGCGCGGAATGCAGCCGCGATCAACAGGTGAACGACCTGAGCGGACTCACCTACGACCTGCCCGCGGCGCAGACGCCGATCCACCTCGCCGGGGCGATCAACGCGCACTTGGTCATTGCCGCCCAGGCGCCGGACGGCATCGTCGCCGTCCGGGTGGAAGACGTTGCCCCCGACGGGAAAGTCACCCAGCTCAGCTCCGGCTTGCAGCGATTGTCGCTACGCGAACTCGACCAGGCGAGGTCGATGGTGCAGGACGGCATGATCGTGCAACCGTGGCATCCGTTCACCCGGGAATCCCAGCGGCCCATGCCCATTGATCAACCGGTCGAGGCGGATGTCGAGGTGTTCCCCACCGGCGCGGTGATCGAGCCCGGCCACCGACTGCGCGTCGCCGTCCAGACCGCCGACTTCCCGCACGTATTCGGCAACCCGCAACCGGCCGCTCTGCGAATCCACCACGATCCACAGCACCCGTCGTGGATCGCGGTGCCGATCCGAGCCGCCGGTGCGTAGCTCGCCCGTCCCGACCGGTCGCCGACGAGTTGGGGACCAGGAGACCCACGATCTGCTCGTCGAAGCGATGCAACCAGACGGCCCGCCTGCGTGACGGGCCCTGGTGTGCGCGCTAGGACGGATCAGATCGGGCGGCCGAAGCGCACGGATTGGAAGTTCGAGTTCTCTTCGCGGGTTCCGGGTGGGAAGAGTTCGCCGAACGGTTCGGTGCAGGTGGAGTTGCGGAAGGTTTCCGCGGCCTGATCTGTGGCGTTTTCGGTGTAGGCCACGCCCAGGATGCGGAGGCATTTGCCGTTCTCGGGGTCGTGCAGGGTGTGCCGCTGACCATCGGGGGTGGTGTAGATGAAGTCGCCGGTGGCGGCGTGCGCGGTACCCGCTGTGCCGAGGACCGAGACGAGAACCAGTCCGGCCGTGGCCAATGCGGCGCCGAGGTGTTTCATTGCGATGCCTTTCGTCGAGCGATACCCGCATATCTCGTGAAATGCGGGCGTTCCCCGGCGTGGGTATTGCCGGGGCCGATCTTGTTGGGCTGCTGCGCGATTCGAACGGGCGGGGTCAAGCCTGGGGTTACGCCGTCGACCCCCTCCGATGACAGATCAATCATGTTGCCCATCAACGGGATTGAGCAAGGCCCCAATTGTCTGGCCTTCAGCGATCATGATTCGTCCCGGATCATCCGATGATTCGAGCGGACTCCCGGTATCACACTGGAGTCCTATTCCGCGTCATACCAAGGGATTACCCGCGACGAGAAATCAGCCGATAGCTTCGGTCTGTCAGTGCCCGGCCCGAGGACTGACGGAAGGACAGCAATGACGACTTCGGCTTTGGTCCCAGAGTCAGCTCCACGATCAGCGCGGCGCAGCGGCGGCGACGGTGATTACGCCCGCCTCTTGCGCCGGATCTCCGCCGCGGGACTGATGGATCGACGTCCGATCTACTACGCCGTCCGGCTCAGCCTGGTCGGGCTCGCGTTCATCGGTGGCTGGGCGGCGTTCGTCCTGGTCGGCGACTCGTGGTGGACGCTGCTGATCGCGGCGTTCATGGCGGTGATATTCGCTCAGGTCGCACTCGTCATGCACGATGTCGCGCACCGCCAGGTCTTCCGGTTGCGCGGGACGACCGAGATCGTGGGCCGAATCGTCGGCAACGCAGGCATCGGCCTGGCCTACGGCTGGTGGCAGGACAAACACACGCGCCATCACGCCAATCCGAACCACGAGGAACTCGACCCCGATGTCGCGCCCGACATTCTGGTCTGGTCGCAACGGCAGGCGCGGGCCAGCCGCGGACTGGCCCGATTCATCGGGCGCGCGCAGGCGTTCCTGTTCTTTCCCCTGCTGCTGCTGGAGGGCATCAATCTCCATGTGGCCGGCGTCCGTGCGCTCCGCAATCGGTCGGTCAAGCGCCGCGTGCTGGAGGGCTCGCTGCTCTTCGCCCACTTCGCCGGTTATCTGGCGGTGCTGTTCGCGGTCCTGCCCGCCGACAAGGCCATCGCGTTCCTCGCCGTGCACCAGGCGCTGTTCGGCCTGTACATGGGCTGCATCTTCGCCCCGAACCACAAGGGCATGCCGACCCTGACCGGCGACGATCGCCCCGACTACCTGCGCAGGCAGGTGCTGACCTCGCGCAACGTGCGCGGCGGCGCGTTGACCGACTTCGCCCTCGGCGGGCTGAACTATCAGATCGAACACCACCTGTTCCCGAGCATGCCGACGCCGAATCTGCGGCGCGCCCAGGTGATCGTCCGTGACTACTGCGCCGAAATCGGTGTGCCGTACCACGAGACCGGGCTGATCGCGTCCTACGCCGAGGCGCTGAAGCACCTGCATCACGTCGGCGCACCCCTGCGCACCGACGAATCCTCTACCCCCGCAACGACTCCCAGGTAACTCACGCCGATCGGCCGGCAGCCGTCAGGCGACGCCGAGGGCGGCGGCGGTTGGACGCCAGAGGCGGTCGGCGGCTTGGCCGGGGGTCGGGAGTGGGGTGATGCGGAGTTGCTGAGCGATGCCGTAACGCAGACCGCCGATGACGAAAGCGCCTGCGCTGTCCGGATCTACGTCGGCGGGGAGTTCGCCGTTGGCTTGGCCGCGGCGGATGTTGTCGGCGGCGTTGTCGCTCATGTTCTGGACATAGACCGCCTCGAGTTCGGTGAGTTGCGGGTCGAGGGCGGCGCGGTCGAGCAGGACCGGGGCCAGCGGATCGGCGAAGTGGTAGGCGACGAAACGGCGGGTGCGTTCGTGTTCGCGGGTCGCCCAGTCGGCGTCGGCGGGTAGGTGGGCGTCGGCGATGGCGTGCCGGAGCCCTTCGTAGAAGCCGTCGTAAATCGCGGCCAGCAAGCCACTTTTGGAACCGAAGTGATGGTAGAGCGCGCCGGTACTCAAACCTGCGCGCCGGGTGAGCGCGACGAGTTCCAGCACGCCGTTGCCGCGGACCAGTTCGTCGCGGGCGGCGTCGAGAAGTTGTTGACGTCCGATCGGTGCACGTGCCACAGTCGAAGCATAACCGAACTCAGTTATGTTCCGATCTCGAGGAGCCGCCATGAGCACCGAAGTGTCATCGTTGATGGACCTGGGTGGCGATCTGGCCGGGACCTACCGGCGAACCGCGAGCAGCGGCGCGACCATCGACCCGGCGCTCAGCGCGGCGGATCTGGCCGCGGTCCAGCGCGACGGATACGTGATCCTGCCCGATCTGCTCACCCCGCAGGAACTCGACGAAATCCGCGCAGCCGTGGCGCCACTGCTGGATCGGCGCGGCCGCAACGACTTCGAGGGGCACACCACCCAACGTATCTACAGCGTGCTGAACAAGACCCGCGCCTGCGACCGGATCGCCGACCATCCGCGCGTGCTGGCGCTGCTGGATCGGCTGTTCTTGCCGAACTACCTGCTGTCGATGTTGCAGGTGATCAACATCCTGCCCGGCGAGCAGGCGCAGATGCTGCACACCGACGACGGCTTCTATCCCCTGCCCCGACCGCGCGCCGCCCTCGGTGCGGCGACGATCTGGGCGATCGATGATTTCACCGCCGAGAACGGCGCGACCGACATCATTCCGGGCAGTCACCTGTGGGCCCACCGCCTGCCCGAAGCGGCCGAGCGGGAACCCGTGGTGATGAAAGCCGGCTCGTGCGTCTTCTTCCTCGGCACCCTCTGGCATGGCGGCGGCGCCAACCGCTCACCGAAGCCGCGACTGGCCGCCACCGCCCAATACTGCGAGCCGTGGCTGCGCCCCCAGGAAGCCTTCACCCTCTCGATCACCCGCGACACCGTCCGCACCGTGTCGGAGGACATCCGCCGCATGCTCGGCTACAGCATCCATCCCCCGTTCATCGGCCAGGTCGACGGCATGCACCCCAAGCGACTCCTGGAACCCGACGCCCCACCGCTGTGACCGGGCCCGCCGCCACGGGAACTAGCGGGTTTTCTCCAGCAGCTCGAGAATCTCTGCGGTGGTGCCGGTTTCGCCGAAGCGCGGCAGGACCCGGGTGACGCTGTGCGCGTGAACGGTCTCGTCCATATCGGTCATCGCATCGGTGGCGAAGGTGACGTGATACCCGTGGTCGTGCGCGGCCCGGGCGGTGGATTCGACGCCCATGCTGGTCGCCACGCCGCCCAGCACGATCTGGGTGATGCCGCGGCGGCGCAGGTGCAGCTCGAGGTCGGTGCCGTAGAACGCGCCCACGTTGCGTTTGGTGACGACGAGATCTTCGGAGTGACCGGTCAATTCGTCGACGATCACATCCCAGCCCGCCGGCCGCTGGCCCGAACGGCGCGGGGCATCGCTGCGGCCGGGCGCGAAGTCCGAGCCGTCCGGGGCACCGCTGACCCGCACCAAGATGACGGGCAACTGGTGCGCACGGAAGGCATCGGCCAGTTCGACTGCCCGATCGATGATCTCGGACATCGGGTACGGCGACCCGGGCATCGCGGTGATGCCCTTTTGCAGGTCTATGAGGACGAGCGCAGTGCGGGCGTCGAGGGTGCTGAGTGCCATGGGTGCTGCTCCTAGTTGGTTGTCCGGGATTCATGCGGATCCGAGTCCCGCTCGGCCGGTGTGGATTCGGTTCGAGTGCCGCGCAGTACCGCGAGCGCCGCGAGCGCGGCAAGCACCGCGCCGAATGCGAACACGATGACCAGACCGGTATGGAACGGCCCGGAGATCAACTGCGGGAAGAACTCTCGACCCGTGAGCGTCTGTTGCTGTGCAGTGCTGAGAGTCGGTAGCACTCCGCTCGGTTCGAGCATGTGCTGGATCGGGTTGACCCCGAGTTGAGCGGCGAAGAGTGTGGCGACCGGCGGCAACTCGGCACTCTGCGCGGCGACCGACGCCGGAACCCCTTGCTGCTGAAGCCCGTTGGTCAGCGTGTTGGGCAGGCTGCTGGCCAGACCGGCGATCATCAGGGCGAAGAACACCGCGATCGACACGGCGGTGCCGGTGTTCTGGAAGGTCGACCGCACCCCCGAGGCGACACCGCGCTTGTCCGCGGGCACGCTCCCCATGATCGCCGAGGAATTGGGCGAGGCGAACATGCCGCTGGCGATCCCATTGATCGCGATCAGCACCGCAAAGGCCCAGTAGCTGAAGTTGATCGGCAACAGCAGCAATCCGATGAAGCTGGCCCCGAACAGCCACGCACCACTGCTGGCCAGTCCCCGCGAACCGAACCGGTCCGACAGATACCCGCAGACCGGGCCGGCGGCCAGGAACCCGGCGGTCAACGGCAGCATGAAAATGCCCGCCCACAACGGAGTATCGGCGTAGTCGTAACCGTGCAACGGCAGCCAAATGCCTTGCAGCCAGATGATCAGAATGAATTGCAGACCGCCGCGACCGATGGCGATGGCCGAACTCGCAAGATTGCCCGCGGTGAAAGCGCGCACCCGGAACAGGCTCAGCTCGATCATCGGTGCGCCGACCCGCTTTTCGATCACGACGAACGCCGTGAGCAGTCCGAGCCCGGCCGCGCCCAGGCCGATCACCGCCGGACTGGTCCACCCCATCGTGTGCCCGCCGTGCGGCTGCAAGCCGAAGGTGGCCGCCACCAGCAGCGCGCTCAACCCGACCGCGAAAGTGATGTTCCCCCACCAATCTATGCGTCCGCCGACGGCCCGGCTGGTCTCGCGCAACGTGCGATAGGCCCACACGGTGAAGAAGATCCCGATCGGCACGTTCACCCAGAACACCGCCCGCCAGTCCCACGCGACCAGCAGTCCGCCGGCGACCAGCCCGATGAACATCCCGGCCAGCGCGGCAACCTGGTTGATCCCCAACGCGAATCCGCGCTGCCGCTCCGGAAACGCGTCGGTGAGAATGGCCGCCGAGTTCGCGGTCAGCATCGACCCGCCGATGGCCTGCAACACCCGCCAGCCGATCAACCACATCGCCGCGTGCCCGCCGTCGAGCGGATCGACCGACAGCAGGATCGACGCGAAGGTGAACACCGCGAACCCGGCGTTGTAGATCCGCACCCGCCCGTACATGTCGCCGAGCCGCCCGACGGTCACCGTCAGCACGGCCTGCACCAGCCGGTACCCCATGATCATCCACAGCAGGTAGGCAATGTTGCCCGGCGCCAACGGATCCAGATGAATGCCGCGAAAGATGGCCGGCAGCGCGATCAGCACGATCGAACCGTCCAGCGCCGACATGAACACGGCGGCAGTGGTATTGGTCAGCGCAGCCCACTTGTAGCCGTCGGTGGTGGGCGCTTCGGTGCGCTGCTGTTGCAGATCGATCATCGGAAATGCACCTATCGAACGTTGCGGATCAGATGTCGCGCGCGAGCCGCTCGATCAGCGGCGCGGCCGCGGCCAGCTGTTTCAACTGCGCGGCCGTGAACTCTTCGACGAGTACCCGGGCCATCAATTCGGTTTTGGCACTGCGTTTTTCGGTCAGCACCCGGGAACCCGCGGGTGTCGGCGCAAGCACGACGCGTCGACGGTCCGCCGGATCCGAATGCCGTTCGACCAGGCCGCGAGCTTGCAGCGCACTCAGCGTCGCCCCCATGGCCTGCGGGGTGATCTGTTCTTTGCGCGCCAATTCCGCCGAGGTCGCGGGTCCCTCGCGATCGAGCCGGGCCAACGCGGTCCGCTCGGGCATCGTGAGCGCGTCTTCGAGCTGTAGCTGCCGTAACCGGCGTACCAGCGCGCCCACCCCGACCAGCAGGGCGGCGGCAACATCGGACGCATCCGGGTCGTCGGTCATATTCTGAGCTTACCTAATCAGTCTAATTTATCAACTTACCTTAGTATCTGCCCTGCCGACGTCCGACGTCACGTCATGGATTGCGGAGGCATAACCAAAGAGGCCAAACAACGCCCGGAATGACCTGAATTCGGCTTCCGAACGACCATCCGATGGCCGAAACTTGAAGGTGCATCCGGCTCCGGGCGCTTCGCTCCCTTATCTCGGGTACGCGCAGAACGACCGGTCCACCCAGAGGAATATGGCTGGTCGCCGGGGCCGGATGCACCTCGACCGTCGCCAGGGAAGGCCTACCTTGCCCACGCAGCTGGACAACCGAGAGCTGGGGGACGCGCGATCGCGCGCGCGAACCACGACACCGAGTCTCCGTAGTGAGGCACGAGCCGGTCGCATTTGCCAGGGGCACGCGCCGGGTCGCGCCGACCACCTCACGTGACCGTGCAGACCGCCGACGGACCCAGGGCGCGGGCCATGTCGATCGACGGCGGCGCCCGGCGCCCGCTCCTGCCGGACTGGCACGAACTGTCCGCCGCACTCCGCTTACACACCGGTGATCGTCCAGGCGACCACCTCGTCATCCAACTGGCCCGAGCCTTGGCGCAGCTGCACCACACGCGTCGCGCCCAACCGGAGCGGCTGGTCGAAATCGACTGCCGCCGTGCCGAAGTCGTCGCCGTGATCGACGACTGGGTGGCCAAGCAGGTGCCGCCCCGGCGCGGTAAGGACCGCCCGCCCGAGTCGCTCGGCGGCACCGTCGACCGCATGGCCGCCGCGCAGATCCTCGCCGACCATCTGTTGATGACCGCCGAGAACGTTCCGGAACAACGGGTACACGCGGCCTGGTCCCGGCTCGCCGCACTCGCCATCAAATGGACCGATCTCGCGCACGACATCGAGTCCCGCCGACCACGTTCGATCGACCGTCGCTGATCCGCCGTCGCTCAGGTGATCGTCGGAATGGTCCAGAGGTAAGCCGATATCGGAGGCAGTTCCGTCGTATCGACAAGGGGGTCGACACGTAGTAGGCCGAGGAATTCTTCCAACGACGTATACCGCGCCAAAATGTCCTCCAACAGGCGGCGCGCGGCGTCCTCCGGTTTCATGACCGGGTTATGCCCACGAGTCCGATAAACAAACCGGCCCATAGTTTTCGCGATCCGTTCATTACGGCCCTCCAGGAGTTGGGTCAGTGCCGATCGGACTCATTGAATTGCCGTTCCACCCGTCGGCGGAACGTGCTCAGATTACCCATCCGGCAGGCGTCGAGCCGCATTCCCGCAGTGTGCGTCGCGAACTTTTCAGACAGGGAAATTCAACGATGGATCCCGACCAGTCGGTAATCGCGACCGGTTACTCCGCGGCACCCCGAACTGGGCGGCGGTACTTGACATCTCGTCGCGCCGATAGGACGAATGCGCCGCGCCCGGACAGCCCGGGCAGCAGAATGTGGTCTATGACTGCCTTGGATCAGGAAGCCCTCGACTGGCTCGTCCAGTTCGGGGCGCAGGCTCGCAACGACGAGCAGACCCAGCAGCTGGTCGACCTGGTGGACGGCAAGATCAACGAGGTCAACGCGCAACTGCCCGGCGACGCCGAACTCGCCGAAATGCTGCACGCCGCGACCCGTTCGCACTGGCGCAGCTTCCTCGCCATGGTGAGCCGGGAGGTGTTCGAGGTGCACGCGCCCGCGGAGGTGCTCGCGCTCTCCCGCACGGTCGCCCGGCGTGGTTTCGGCATAGACGTGGTGATGCGGACCTACCGGGTCGGGCAGGCCATGCTCTGGCAGTTCATCACCGATTTCCTGAACAAGGCGATCGAGGACGACCAGCTGCGCAGCGCGGTGCTGCTGCTGTTCTGGGATCGCGTGCTCGAATGGACCGACACCTGTGTGGAGGCGTCGGTCGCGGTCTACACCGACGAGCGCGAGCAGTGGCAGCGCGGCGCGCTGGCGCGGCGGTTCGGGCTGGCCGGCTCGCTGCTGCGTGGCGACGCGATCGACATCGACCACGCCGAGGCCCAGCTCGGTCATTCGCTGCGCCGCTATCAGACCGCGATCGTGCTGTGGGCCGACGACGCGGCGGCCACCCCGGACCCGGTGCGCACGCTGGAGAAGTTCGGCAACGACATCGCCGCGCTGCTCGACGCGCCGCGCCCGCTCATGCTCTCCTCCGGCGTGCGCGGCATGTGGGCGTGGATCGCCACGTCGAGCGTGCCGGATCTGGCGGCGCTGCCCGCGGTCGGTCAACCGGGCCTGCACGCCGCCATCGGTTCGTCGGCGCCGGATATCGCCGGGTTCCGGCAGAGCCATCGCGAGGCCATCGCCGCGCAACGCGTGGCCATCGAAACCGACCATGCCGCAACGGTGATCCGTTATGCCGACGTCGAATTGGTTTGCCTCACCACCGGCGACGGCAGCGTCGAAGCGATGCGGGTGCTGGCGACAAGGGAATTGGGCGCATTGACCGGTGCCGACGAGACCACCGCCCGATTGCGTGAAACTCTGCTCGCCTATCTGGCCGGCGGCCGCAATGTCCCGGCCACCGCGCAACAATTGAACGTGCACCCCAACACGGTTCGCTATCGCATCAACCAATCCGAGGAATTGCTCGGCCATTCCATCGAGGAACGCGCCACCTATATCGAATTGGCGTTGCGCTGCGCGCAGACCTACGGCGACAAAATCCTTACCCCGCAGCCGGATCGGGCCATCGCCTGAGTCGTCCCGCATCAGTCGATATCCGCCAAGAAGCTCTGCACCAGCGCGGTGACCACGCCCGGTTGCTCCACAACACAACAGTGGCCCGCATTCTCGATCACTTCGAAGCGCGCCTTGGGAATGAGCTCGGTGAGCCGCCACGCGTCCGCGATCGGGGTGACCGCGTCGTCGACGCCGACCGCGACCAGGGTCGGCGCGGTGATGGCGGTGATCTCCGGATCGGCCGGCGCGCGACCGATCGCGCCGCGGATCGCCTTGCGGGTGCCCGCGCTGTCGATGCGCTCGAGCCGCTCGGCCCATTCGGCGATGGTGTCCGCGGCGGCCGGATCGGCCAGGAACGCCGGGCCGAACAGCAGCTTCGCCACCTGGCCGCGGACCAGGTCGACGCCGAAAAGGCGTACCGCCCAAGTCAACCGGACGTAACGGCCGATCTTGCTGCGGTCCTGCGGGCCTGCGCTGGTGGACAGCAGGGTGAGTGAGCGGATCAGTTCGCCGTGCCGGGCCGCGACCCGCTGCCCGACGAAGCCACCCATGCCGATGCCGACCCAGTGCACCGGCGCGAGCCGCAGCGCGCGGATCAGACCGACCGCGTCGGTGGTGAGCGTGTCCATGTCGTAGCCGTCCTCGGTCGGCTGGGTGCCGCCTTGGCCGCGCCAGTCGATGCCGATGCAGCGGTAGTGCTCGCGCAGCACGTCGATCTGCGCGCGGAACATCCAGCTGCCGAACAGGAGGCTGTGCGCGAAAACTATGACGGGACTGTCGGATCGGCCGTTCGGATCGCCCGTGTCGGTGTAGCCGATCGGCACGCCGTTCACGACGATCGTCCGAATGATCGTGGAGAGCATCAGAGCGGCTCCTCGGGAGAGGCGTCAACCGAAATCCGGAATAGCGCTGTGCCCAGCCTGGCAGAGGCGAGGGTTGCGGCGCTTGGCCCAGCCACCAACTCGGCGACCACGGGTTGTAGCCGAGCACAAGCCCGAGCCCCCGAGGCTTCCCTGGTACGGGCCATTATCCG
Organism: Nocardia colli; assembly: GCF_008704205.1. GTDB lineage: Bacteria > Actinomycetota > Actinomycetes > Mycobacteriales > Mycobacteriaceae > Nocardia > Nocardia colli. The sequence continues at coordinate 208,120 of NZ_VXLC01000008.1, forward strand.
TCGCGATGTTTGTGCAATATGCACAGTCGGACCCCGAAGAAATTAGTATTTTGCCTCTGGTCCCGCATCTAATTCTAGCATTTGCTGTTACTTAGCCTTACAGACATTCTGGTGGGTGACGCGCGGCGTGCCGTACACGAGCACGCGGTCGTGGCCGGAATACTTTCTGCGCCCGACAGATCCATTTCCTGGATCTCATCATCACCGCTCACCAGCGAAAGAAGCTCAATGAACACAGTCGTACCCGGAAAGTTCGGGCGATTCCGCACTGCGGCTTTCATCGCCCTTATCGCGACTTGCATTCAGGTAGCTGTCGGAATACCGGCAATTGCGACACCGGCACAAAACCCGGTCGCGCAGGAGGTTCCGGTGCAGCCGCCGCTGCCGTTTCCCATTCCGCCGGCGCCGCCGGAACTCGATCCGGGTTTCTACGCACCACCCGCGGACCTGGTCGCCTCGAAGCAACCCGGCGAGATCATCGCGGCCCGCGCGGTGCACCTGGCGTTCTACTCGGTCATCCCGTTCAACATCGACGCCTGGCAACTGTCGTTCCGCTCCACCAACACCAGGGGCGAACCGATCGCCGCCGTCACCACGCTGATGAAGCCGCGCGGCGACAACGCGGGCGCGCCCCGCCCGCTGCTGTCCTACCAGTTCCCGCAGGACTCCAACGCGCAGTACTGCGCGGCATCCTATGTGCTGCAACAGGCTTCGGTGCCGGGCAATATCACCGGCCAGTTCGACATCCCGTTCGAGTTCGTGCTGCCGCTGACCGCGCTCGGCGCGGGCTGGGCGGTGGCAATGCCGGATCACGAGGGCCCGGACTCGGCCTTCGCCGCGGGTCCGCTCGGCGCGCGGATCACGCTCGACGGCATCCGGGCGGCGGAGAACTTCGAGCCGATGGGGCTCGGCCCGCAGACCAAGGTGGGGCTGGCCGGGTATTCCGGCGGCGCGATCACCACCGGGCACACCGCGGAACTGGCCGCGTCCTACGCGCCGGAGCTGAATATCGTCGGCGCGTCCGAGGGTGGCGTTCCCGCCGACATCAAGGCGATGTATCAGCTGGCCAGCGGCAATCTCGGCTCCGGGCTGATCTTTTCGGGCCTGCTCGGTGTCGCGCGGGAGTATCCGGAGCTGGCCGCGTACAACGAGCAGCACATGAAACCGATCGGCAAGACGCTGGCGCCGATCAAGAACTCGCTGTGCCTCTACTCGGCCGCGCTGCTGCCCTTCATGAACCTGACCGACGGCATGTACGACTCCCCCGACCCGCTCGACGATCCCGTGCCCAGCAAGGTGTTCGACGCGCTGCGCATGGGTCATTCGGTGCCGAAGATGCCGATGTTCATCTTCAATTCCAACCCCGACTGGATCGCTCCGGTCGGCCCGGTGAACACCCTGGTCGACGAGTACTGCCGCGACCCGAACGCCCAAGTGCATTACACCCGTGACCATTTCAGCGAGCACATCACGCTGGAGATCGACAGCATCGCCCGGGTGCTGTTGTGGATGAAGGACCGCTTCGACGGCGTACCCGCCGAGCCGGGCTGCTCCATCCACGACGAGGGATCGATGGCGCTGGATCCCGCGAGCTGGCCGATCTGGCTGCAAGGAGCGGGCACGGTGCTCGCCGGACTGCTGCAACAACCCATCGGCAGCCGGTAGGCCGCTCGATAATCCGTCTCGATCGCCGTCCCTGCCGTCACCGCGCTCACCAACGGGGCGATCGGCTGGTTGCTCGTCGGCCGGTACTCGCCGCTGGTGCCCAGCGCGGTCGGCGCCGGACTGCTTCTGCTGACGCCGGTCGGCTCGCTGCTGCTCGGCGCGCTGATCCTCGGCGAGCGCCCCGCGCCGCTCCAAATCATCGGCTGCGCGGTGATTCTCGCGGTTGCCTACGGTGCCTCGGCGGTCAGAAGAGGGTCATCGGCTCGATAGGCGCGGGTTCGGGCAGCGGGGTCAGTTCGGGGACCTCGGCGGCCACCTCGGCGTGGAAACGGCGGGCGAGGGTCACGCCCTGGGCGTTGTCCGGGGTGTGGATGAAGACGGTGGGCGAGCGTCCTTCGCGCAGCCAGTCCGCGACCGTGCCGATCCACGGCTGCCAGCCCTCGACGGTGCGCTCGGCCGAGTCGCGACCGTGGTAGCGGACGATCGGGTACTCGGTCAGCGCGCGCGTCCGGCGCGGCAGACGTGGCTTCTTCGAATAGGCCTCCTGTTCGGCGGCGGTGACCGGGAGTCCGTCGAAAAGCACTGTGGTGTCGAAGGGTATCCATTCGGCGCCGACCCGGCCGAGCACGCTTTCCAGCTGCCGCGCGGCCTGCTCGTTCTCGAAGAACGCGGGATGGCGGACCTCGACCGCCGAGCGGTAGTACGGCGGCAGCCGGCGCAGGAACAGCGCGAGCGCGCCGAGATCGTTAGGCCCGAACGAACCGGGCAACTGCACCCACAACGCGTGCGTGCGCGGGCCGAGCGGCTCGATCGCGGACAGGAACGCGTGCATCTCGTCGTCGACGCCGGTCAGCCTGCGTTCGTGGGTGATCGACTTGTGCAGCTTCACCACGAACCGGAAATCCGGCGCGGTCTGCCCGGCCCACGACTCGACCGTGCGCCGCGCCGGTATCGCGTAGAACGTGGTGTTGCCCTCGACGGCATTGCACCGCTCGGCGTAGGCCGCCAGCCGATCCCCCGAAGCCGGTTGCCATTCCTGCCATGACGCGTGCGTCCACATCGCACAGCCCACGTGAAGCCGCATACCGCGACGTTAGTACAGCGGACCGACACGCTTCGCGGGTGTGCAAGCCGGGAATGAATGGGCGGGCCCGTTGGTAGAACAAGGCATGAAACTCGACGACGATGCTCGCGCGCTCATCGGCGCCGGCGCGGACGCCACGCTGGTCACGATCAACCCGGACGGCAGCCCGCAGGTGAGCGTGGTGTGGGTGGCGCTGCAATCGGGCCCGGACGGAGACGAGCTCGTCACCGCCCACCTGGGCGAATACAAGAAGGTGCGCAATGTCCGCCGGGACAGCCGGGTCGCGGTGACGATCCTGTCCGCCGAGCGCGGCGAAGTCATGCGCCCGTACCTCTCGGTCACCGGAACCGCCCGGATCGTCGAGGGCGGCGCCCCCGAACTCCTCACCGAACTGGCCGCGACGCTGGCCAGCCCCGACGCCGGCTTCCCGCCGGCCGACGCACCGCCCGGCCTGCTGACCCGCATCCGCATCGACAAGGTCGGCGGCATCGGCCCCTGGGCCTCCTGAACGGGCGCAACGAAGTGTGACTTTGTACCGGTAGGACCGGGAAGTCAGGACGAATACTCCTTCGGCTGCTTACAGTTTCGATAACGCCGTTGCGGGCACCCGGGTTGCGCGGGGTGCCCGCGCTAGGTTTCGACCCTGAGGAGATCGTCCGTCGTGGTCCGTCCAGACAAGATCAGACCGTCCCAGCAAGCAGCGACCAACACCACCGCCCGCTCCGGCCCCGCCGTCGTGTGGCCAGATCCGAGCCCGCTGGCCGACTGGTGGCAGCAGGTGATGGAACCCGGGACCGGCGAGTTCCCGGCGGCGTTCGAGGCGATGTCATGAGCGAGGGCGAGGTCTGGGTGCAGGGCACCGTTCGCTGGTTCGACACCGCGAAGGGCTTCGGGTTCCTGGAATCCGCGGATTACCCGGACGGCGTTTTCGTCGAGTACTCCTGCATCGACTCCCCCGGTTTCAAGACGCTCGCCGCGGGTCAGCCGGTCACGTTCATCGGTGAACTGCGCCCGCGCGGCGTCGAGGCCGTCGCGGTGCGGCCGATGGCGTTGTTATCCACTGCCGCCGCGTAATCCGGACAGGCCGAGCACCTCGGCGCCGATCGCCGCCGACGCGGACACGATGTCGGGGAAGGCACGCAGGTGCGAGGTCAGCGCTAGATGGCTCAGCATCGATTGGGCGGCTTGGACTCGCATACGAGCCGGGATCGGGTCCCAATCGGGGTGCAGCTTGCGCAGTAGGTGCACCCATTCGGCGATGTAGGCGCGTTGCGCGGCCTTCGCTCGGTGATGGTCCGCGTCGGGCAGATGCCGCGCCTCGGAGACGAGGGTCTGCATGAGGTGCGGATTCTCGAACACGAAAGCGCCGTAACCCGCGAGCAGCCGTTCGAGTCCGTCTCGCGGGTCGGTGGCCTGCGCGAGCGCGCGGTTCAGGTCGATGCGCAGCCATTCGTCGCCGCGGACGATGGCCGCCATGAGGATGTCCACTTTCCCGGGGAAGTGGTTGTAGAGACTCGGCCCGGCAATGCCGACGGCCGCACCGATGTCGTCCATGCTGACGCTGGCGAAGCCGCGTTCGGCGAAGAGCGTGGTCGCCTCGGTGAGGATCGCTTCGCGCCGGGAACGCGCGGCGAGCGGCGCCTGCGCGACCGTCCGGTCTCCCCGTTCCCCCAGCACCGGATTCGGCGCGGCGAGCACCGCGGCGATGAATTCGCCCAGCAGCGTGGTGAATTCGGGCTCGGGCAGCGAAAGACTATGGAACGACACACTATTCGCGACAGCCAACGCCGCCCAGGAGAGCAGGTCGGCGGCCGTCGGATCGAGCTCGGGGCGGCGCGCGGCGATGATCTCGGCCAGGCGGGCGCCGATCTGCCTGGCCTGGATGCGAAACGCGGCCCGATCCGCGTCGGACAGGTGCCGGGCTTCGCGCCGCCACAGCACCCCGACATCGCGGCCGGCCAGCACGGTCGCGGCCAGCGTGTGCGCGAGGTCGTCGGGCTCGTCCGCCGCGGATTCGACCGCGGCGGCGAACACGGTCAGCGCCTCCTCGACCACCGTGGCCAGCAGGCTCTGCTTGCCCCGGAAATGCCGGTACAGCGCGGACGGGCCGATGGCCACCGCCTCGGCCACCTCACCCATGCCCACGTTCCCGTATCCGTTGCGGCAGAACAACTCCGTGGCCGCCGCGACGATCAGTGCACGCCGGTTCGCCGGCCTGGTGCCACGGGCCGGACGGACCAGGTCCGGCCCGTTCACCATTCGATGTCGCCCCTCAGGAAACTTGACTGTCGCTGGGATCCCAGTACTTCTTGCGCAGTTCGCGCTTGAGGATCTTACCGGCGCCGGAGATCGGCAACGCTTCGGTGAACTCCACCGTGCGCGGCGCCTTGTATCCGGCGATCAGCTCTTTGCAGTGCGCGCGCAGCTCCGCCTCGGTGGCCTGCGCGCCGGGTAGCAACACCACGACGGCGTGCACCCGCTCGCCCCATTCGTCGTCCGGCACCCCGATCACCGCGCACGACGCCACCGCGGCGTGCGCCGCGAGGGCGTTCTCCACCTCGGCGGAGTACACGTTCTCGCCGCCGGTGATGATCATGTCCTTGATCCGGTCGACGATGAAGACGTAGCCGTTCTCGTCCATCCGGCCGCCGTCGCCGGTGTGCATCCAGCCGCCGCGCAGGGCAACGGCGGTGTCCTGCGGTCGATTCCAGTAGCCGAGCATGATGTTGTCGCCGCGGACGACGACCTCGCCGACCGCGCCGCGCGGCACCTCGTTGTCGTCCGGATCGACGATACGGACCTCGACGTGCGGCGTGGCGCGGCCCGCCGAGCGCCGCAGCGCCGGGTCGTCGTGATCGGCCGGCGACAGCAGCGTGGCCACCGGCGCCAGCTCGGTCATGCCGTACGCCTGAGTGAATCCTGCTGTGGGAAAAGCTTTTCGGGCCCGTCCGAGGACCGCCTCGGCGATCGGCGAGGCGCCGTAGGTCACCGTCTCGACGGTGCCGAGATCGAAGTCCAGCATCGCCGGATCGTCGACCAGCAGCTGAATCATGGTGGGCACCAACAGGACATTGGTGACACCGTGCTCGCTGATCGCCCGCAGCACGCCGGCGGGCGTGAACATCGGCACGATGACGTGGGTGCAGTTGACCAGGTTCCCCGCCGTCAGCATGGCGATGTCCGCGAGATGGAACATCGGCGCCGCGTGCAGCACGGTGCCGCCCAGACTCACGAATTCGCCGCCGGCCGTGCTGCCGAGCGCGGAGATGATCAGGTTGTCGTGGCTGAGCATCACGCCTTTGGGATGCCCGGTGGTGCCGCCGGTGTAGAAGACACCGGCCAGGGTGTCCCCGCCGGTCCTGGTGTCCTCGACCGGCTCGTGCTCGGCGACGAGCGTCTCGTAGTGCAGCACGTCGGCCGGCGGTTCACCGTCTCCGCAGAAGATCACCGAGGTCAACTCCGGAAACTCTTGCCGCAGTGTGGGAATCATGGCGGAGAACGCGTCGTCGACGAGCAGCACCCTGGTGTCGGATTCGCGCAGCGAGTACACGATCTCCGCCGGGCTCCAGCGAATGTTCACCGGGTTGACCGCCGCCCCGATCCACGGCACCGCGTACAGATATTCGTAGTAGCGATCGGAATTCAGCGCCAGCATGCCGACCCGATCCCCCGGCCGGACCCCGAGGGCGACCAGCGCACCGGCGAAACGCGCTATGCGATCGGCGGATTCGGCGAAGGTGCGCACCCGGTCGCCGTAGACCGTCAGCGGGCGATCCGGATTCAGTTGCAGATTGCGGTGCAGGGATTGGGTCAGGTACATGGCGGTCCCTCGGTCCTAGATGCTGAAGCCGCCGCCGCAGACCAGAGTCTGCGCGCTGACGTAGTCGGACTCGGGCAGGCACAGCAGGTACACCGCGCCGGCCGCCTCGGCCGGCGTGCCGCCGCGGCCGAGCGGGATCATCTGCTCCATCGCGGCCAGCAGGTTCGGGTTCACCCCGACCTTGATCTCCTTGCCCTGCACGTCGATGGTGCCGCCGGTGCCCGCGGGCGCCTCGGTGAGCCGGGTCTTGATCAGCCCGAACGCGACCGCGTTCACGGTGACGTTGTAGCGGCCCCACTCTTTGGCCAGCGCCTTGGTCAGGCCGAGCACGCCCGCCTTGCCGGAGGAGTAATTCGCCTGTCCCGCATTGCCGCCGGTGCCCGCCATCGAGGAGATGTTGACCACCTTGCGGCACGGCACCGGCTCGCCGGCCGCCTTGGCCTGCTTCACCGCCGCCGCGATCACCGGCTGCGCGGCTCGCAGGATCCGGAACGGGGCCTTGAGATGTACGTCGAGGATGGCGTCCCACTGTTCGTCGGTCATCTTCTGGATGACCGAGTCCCAGGTGTAGCCAGCGTTGTTGATGATGATGTCCAGCCCGCCGAACTCGTCGACGGCGGTCTGCACGAAGCGTTCGGCGAAGCCCTCCTCGGTGACGCTGCCGACGCACGACACCGCCTGTCCGCCCGCGGCTTCGACGGCGGCGACGGTCTCCTTGGCCGGTTCGGCGTCGAGGTCGTTCACCACCACCTTCGCGCCTTCACCGGCCAGTTTCAGCGCGATCTCGCGGCCGATGCCGCGGCCCGAGCCGGAGACGATAGCGACCTTGCCATCCAGAGTTCCCATGTGCGGCAATTCCTTTCAGAGGGCGACGACGGCGTCGCCGGTGAGTGTGACGGTGCCGTCGGCGAGGGTGACGGCGAGTTCGAGGGTGGCCCGGCGTTCGCCGTCCACGGTGTCGATCGAGACGACCTTGCCGGTCGCGGTGGGTTCGGCGTGCACCGGCGTGATGGCGGCGAAACGCACCCGGTAGCTCCGGATCGACTGCGGGTCAACCCAATCGGTGAGCAGCCGGCCGAGGTAGGCCATCGACAGCATGCCGTGCGCGAACACGTCGGGCAGCCCGGCGGACTTGGCCACGTCCAGGTCGATGTGGATCGGGTTGTGATCGCCGGAGGCGCCGGCGAACAGCGCCAACGTGGTCCGGGAGATCGGTTTCACCCGCAGCGGCGCGAGTTCGGTGCCGAGGTCGACGGATGCGAGGTCGGTCATTTCGCTGCCTCCGGGTTGCGCACGACGATCACGGATTTCAGTTCGGCGACCAGGGTGCCGTCGGCGCGGGTGACAGTGGAGGTCTTCTCGATGAACTCCAGCGCGCCGCCCTTCTTGGTGTAGACGTTGCCGATGGTCGGCGTCGCGGTGAGCACGTCACCCGCCACCGCGGTGGCGTGATAGATGAACGACTGCTCGCCGTGCAGCACCCGGCGCAGGTCGATGCCGAGGTCGGCCAGCCAGCTGAACGAATCGGGATTGTCCAGCTCGATGCCGAACAGGAAGGTCGGCGGCACCGGGAGATTCGGGTATCCCGCCGCTTTCGCCGCGTCGAGGTCGGTGAAGATCGGGTTCCGCTCGCCGATCGCCTGGGCGAAGAAGCGCAGCCGTCCGGCCTCCACGATCAGGGTGCTCGGCGGCAGCGGCTTGCCGATTACGCTCTGGTCCAACGGCATTCGGTCAGCTCACCTTCTCGTACAGGGTCACCACGGCCGCGCCGCCGAGCCCGATGTTGTGCTGCAGGGCGAGTTTCAGGTCATCGGCGACCTGCCGTCCCTCGGCCTGTCCGCGCAACTGCCAGACCAATTCGGCGCATTGCGCGAGCCCGGTCGCGCCGAGCGGATGCCCCTTGGACAGCAGCCCGCCGGACGGATTCGTGACGACCCGGCCGCCGTAGGTGTTGTCGCCGTCGTTGACGAACTTCTCCGCCGTGCCCTCGGGAGTGAGCCCGAGCGCCTCATAGGTGAGCAGTTCGTTGGCGGTGAAGCAGTCGTGCAGCTCGACCACCCTGATGTCCTCGGGCGAGACACCCGAGGCCGCGTAAACCTGTTGTGCCGCAGCCTTGGACATGTCGTAGCCGACGATCTTCGTCATGTCCTTCTCGGCGAAGGTGGACGGGAAGTCGGTGGTCATCGCCTGCGCCCGGATCACGATCGACGCGTCGATGCCGTTGGCCCTGGCGAAATCCTCGCTGACGATGACCGCCGCGGCCGCGCCACAGGTGGGCGGGCAGCATTGCAGCCGGGTGAGCGGGCCGTAGATGTGCGGCGAGGCAAGCACTTCGGCGACCGTGACCGGATCCGTGAACACCGCGAACGGATTGTTGGCCGCGTGCCTGCGCGACTTCACCGAGATCTTGGCGAAGGTTTCCGGTGCGGTGCCGTACTTTTCCGCGTACTGCCGCCCGGCCCCGCCGAACATCTGTGCCGCGAACGGGGATTCGTCGCGCTCCTGGATCTCGTCCATCACCTCGTCGAAGCGGGCGAACGGACTCGGCCGGTCGGCGTAGCCACGGGCCAGCGCGCCGCGCTGCATCTGCTCGAAGCCGACGGCGAGAACCGCTTCGGCGGCACCGGATTCCACCGCCTGGCGGGCGAGGAACAGGGCCGACGATCCGGTCGAGCAGTTGTTGTTGACGTTGATCACCGGGATGCCGGTCTGCCCGAGCCCGTAGATCACCGCCTGCCCGCAGGTCGAATCGCCGTAGACGTAGCCGGCGTAGGCCTGCTGGATCTGGGCGTAGTCGACGTCGGCATCGAGCAGCGCGGCCCGCGCGGCTCTCGTGCCCATGACGTCGTAGGTCTGGCTCCGGCTCGGCGTGGTGAACGGAATCATTCCCACACCGGCGACGACGGCGCGTCTGCTCATGTCGTTCCCATCAACGGTGACTAGCGGATATTCACTTATTGAACATCACCTGGCTCACACCTGGAAGAGCAATCAGCAAAGACGCTGGTCAGTGACCTTCATTACGCTATGGGCTATTCACTTAGCCGACTGTGGCAGGCCGCGGAAACGACTCGAGCCCCCGCATCTCGTCGAGAGATGCGGGGGCTCGGGTCATGTCCGGCGTCAGGCGTGCGGCGGATTGACCTCCCCGACAGCAGACCCGGAGCCATCTTCGGCTCTACTGAATACCGGCTGATGATGTACGTCACTGCTCTCGGCAGGCGTATACACCTGGATGGGAATGGTGTCATGGCTGAACAGCCCGGACCCTTGCCCGCTTTCCTGACTCATTCGTCGAGCCTCCTCCGATCGGCCGCGAATAGCCAATCCCCTCTATTCAACCCCTTCCGCGCGGAACCGCGCATGATCGGCGTCCCACTGGGATGTTGTCGTGTCCCGGCGCAGCCGATACGCGGTGCGGTCATGTCCCGTTGTACTGGCGTCCGCCTGCTGTTGCCGTGGCGGTGTCCGCGGCGCTGGTACCGTCGAGGCAAGAATCATCGTCGGCCATTTCTTCGGCCGATCATCGAGCTCGGTTCACCTGAGCAACGCCGATCACGACCCGAGTCGGCGGCCTGACCGGGCTTTCCTGCGCCTGCGCGCAGCCGATCCACCCGAAGAGGACCAATGGCTATCACCGACATTGCCGTGTACACGCACCTGAGCAAGGAAGACATCGAGGCGCTCGGCACCGAGCTCGACGCGATCCATCGCGACGTGAGCGAGTCGCTCGGCGGCCGCGACGCCGCCTACATCCGGCGCACCATTCGATTCCAGCGCGCCCTCGACATCGCGGCCCGGCTGCTGATCGCGGTGAATCGGAACAAGGCGACCTGGCTGCTCGGCACGGCGGCGCTGGCCGCGGCCAAGGCCGTCGAGAACATGGAGATCGGGCACAACGTCTCGCACGGCCAATGGGATTGGATGAACGACCCGGAGATCCACTCCAGCACCTGGGAATGGGACATGGTCGGGCTGTCTTCGCAGTGGCGGTACTCGCACAACTATCGCCACCACGTCTACACCAACGTGATCGACATGGACGACGACATCGGCTTCGGCGTGATGCGGGTGACCAGGGACCAGGAGTGGAACCCGAGCCATCTGCTGCAACCGCTGCAAAACCTGTTGCTGGCCACCACCTTCGAGTGGGGCATCGGCCTGCACGGCCTCTACGCCGACCGCGACCGGTTCGAGTCGAAGGCCGAAAAGACCGCGGTGACAATGGCTTTCCTGAAGAAGATCTCCCGCCAGGCGATCAAGGACTACGTGCTGTTCCCCGCGCTGAGCGGAAAGCGCTGGCGCCGCGCGTTGACCGCGAACCTCACCGCCAACGTCGTGCGCAATGCCTGGACGTACGTGGTCATCTTCTGCGGCCACTTCCCCGACGGCGCGGAGAAGTTCACCCCCGCCGCGCTCGAGGACGAGACGAAGTCCGAGTGGTACCTGCGCCAGATGCTCGGCACCGCGAACTTCGACGCCGGCCCGACCCTCGCCTTCGCCAGCGGAAACCTGTGCTACCAAATCGAACACCACCTGTTCCCGGACCTGCCGAGCAACCGCTACGCCGAGATCGCCGTCCGGGTGCGCGCGCTGTGTGACAAGTACGACCTGCCCTACACCAGCGGGTCCCTGCTGCGGCAGTACCTGCTCACCATGCGCACAATCCACAAGCTCGCGGTCCCCGACCGGTTCCTGATCGCCACCTCCGACGACGCGCCGGAGACCGCCTCGGAGCGCAAATTCCAGAACGGCGCCACCCTGGCTGTGTCCGAAATCACCGGCGCGGCAGAGGGTTTGCGCACCGCCCTGCACAACGGACGCCTGCGCCTCGAGCTGGAGGCCGGACTCAAGGGCGGCCGGTTGCGCCGGACCGCGCAGCGGGTGCGTTCGAATATCGAAGGCTCGCTGCGCAGGCCGGTCGCTACCACGTAATCGGCGTCAAGCGCCCGCCGGATGGCGCTTCGAACGTTTCCAGCCGAAGGTCAATTGGACTGCGCGCTGCCAGTTCTCGTACTCGTCGGCGCGATGTACCGGGTCCATCTGCGGACGCCATTGGGCGGCCAGCCGCCAGTTGTTGCGCAGACCCTCCAGATCGGGCCAGTACCCGACGGCCAGGCCGGCCGCGTATGCCGCACCGAGGGAAACGGTTTCGGCGTTGAACGGGCGCATGACGGGGACGTCGAGGACGTCGGCGACGATCTGCATGAGCAGGTTGTCGGAGGTCATCCCGCCGTCGACCCGCAGGGCGCGGGCTTGTAAACCGGAGTCGGCGTTCATCGCGTCGACCACCTCGCGGGTCTGCCACGCGGTCGCCTCCAGGACCGCGCGGGCCAGGTGGCCCTTGGTGATATAGGACGTCAGGCCGACGATGAGACCGCGGGCGTCGCTGCGCCAGTGCGGCGCGTACAGCCCGGAGAAGGCCGGCACGATGTAGCAGCCGCCGTTGTCTTGCACTGTGCGCGCGAGGGTTTCGATCTCCGGCGCGCTGGCGACCAGGCCGATGTTGTCACGCACCCACTGCACCAGCGAGCCGGTGACCGCGATCGGGCCCTCCAGTGCGTACACCGGCTTCTCGTCGCCGATCTGGTAGCCGATGGTGGTGAGCAGGCCGTGCGAGGACTGCACCAATTCGCGGCCGGTGTTCATCATGAGGAAGCCGCCGGTGCCGTAGGTGCATTTGGTTTCCCCACGCGCGAAACAGGTTTGGCCGAACAGCGCGGCATGCTGATCGCCGAGGGCGGCGGCGATCGGGATGCCGGGCACGACGCGGCGGGTGGTGCCGTAGGACGCGGTCGAGGGCTGGATGCGCGGTAGCATCGCCGCGGGGATGCCGAAGAAGCTCAGCAGTTCCGCGTCCCACTCGAGGGTGGCGAGGTTCATCAGCAGGGTGCGGCTGGCATTGGTGACGTCGGTGAGGTGCAGGCCGCCGTCCACCCCGCCGGTCAGGTTCCAGATCAGCCAGGTCTCCATGGTGCCGAATAGCACCTCGCCGCGTTCGGCCCGATCACGCAGGCCCGCAATGTTATCCAGCAGCCAGCGCAGCCGCGGCGCGGCGAAGTAGGTGGCCAGCGGCAACCCGGATAGCTCCCGGATATGTTGCGCGCCAGGCCTTTCCTCGAACTCGCGGACCAGATCCTCGCTGCGGGTGTCTTGCCAGACGATGGCCCGGCGGATCGGCGCGCCGGTGCGTCGATCCCACACCACCGTGGTCTCGCGCTGGTTCGCAATGCCAAGGGCCGCAATCTGATCCGCGGTGATGCCGGCGTCGCGCAGCGCCTGCGGCACGATCCGGTCGACATTGCGCCAGATCTCCATCGCGTCCTGCTCGACCCACCCGGGCCGCGGATAATGCTGCTGATGCTCGCGTTGCGCGACCGCGACCAGGCGTGCGCGCTGATCGAACAGGATGCACCTGGTGGAGGTGGTGCCCTGATCGATGGCGAGCACGAACCGCTGCGTCATCCGCGTCCTTTCCTGAGGTGAAACGGTGTGGTCAGTGTCCGGCGCCGAGATCGCGCGAGACCGCGTGCGCGGCGTCGCGCACGAGGGTGATCAACGCGGGACGGTGCCGTAATTGCGGGTCGCAGAGCCGGTCGACCGGTCCGCTGATGCCGATGGCGCCCACCACGAGTCCGCCGTGCGCGCGGATCGGCGCGGCGATGCCCGCCTCGCCCGGCCGGAACTCCTCGGTGTCCCCCGCCCAGCCGGCCTGCCGGACCGCGGCGAGGGCGCGATTGAGCGCGACCCGGTCGACGATGGTGCGCCGAGTGAGCGAGGGCAGGTCACCCCCGCGCACGGCAGCCGCGAGCTCCGCGTCGAAGGCGAGCAGCACCTTGCCGAGGGCGGTCGCATGGGGTGGTAAGAGTTCGCCCAGCTCGAGGGCCTGTTCGGTGTTGTCCGGACGGAACACGTGATGCACGACGACTACTGCTCCGTCGAAGGGGGGACGGTTGCCGGCGAAGCCGGCGGGGTGGGTGAACGCTGTCGCACCGATGCGGACCGCCTCGCCGGTGCGGGCGGCCAGCGCGTCGGCCCAGTTGATCGCGCGCGAGCGCAGCTCATTGGCATCCAGATAGCTGGTGCCGAGGTGGAGCAGCGCCGCGCCGAGTTGATACTTGCCGGTCGCCGAATCCTGCTCGACGAAGCCGACACCCTGCAGGGTGCGCAGGATGCCGTGTGCGGTGGGTTTGGCCAGGTCGAGTGCGCCGGCGATCTCGCCGACGCCGAGGCGGCCCGCGCCGCGGGCGAGCAGCCGCAGAATGGCCGCCGCTCGTTCGATCGATTGGATCGGACCGGGCATGAACCGAAACCTAACCTCTCGGTTCGACAATGTCGAACACCTAGTAAACGGAGAGCAACACACCCGGCGCGCCGGTGTGACGTGCGTCATGTCGACCCCCTCGGGCGCCCGACAGTAGTGGCAGCGGCCACCCGCAGCCAGCCCGACCGTTCAGCATTGTCGAACGTGTCCTATGTGCCTGGAGTTAATCCCGTCGTAACGTCGAGGTCCGCAAGGTCGCGACCGCGGCCGGCAGGGCGAACGGAGACTCAACGGTGAACTTCGGCTCGATCTTCCTGAGTGAAGCACTCGGCACGGGAATGCTGGTGCTACTCGGTGTCGGCGTAGTCGCGAATGTGTTGCTGACCAAATCCAAGGGATTCGACGGCGGCTGGCTACTGATCAATTTCGGGTGGGGACTCGGCGTGCTCGCCGGCGTCTATGTCGCGTATAAAACGGGCGGCCACCTCAATCCCGCGTACACGATCGGCGTGCTGTTCAGCGGCGCGGACGAGTACACCCCCGGCGTCGAGGTCACCGTCGCCACCACACTCGCTTATATCCTCGGCCAGCTGGCCGGCGCGTTCGTCGGCGCGAACCTCGCCTACGTCGCCTACAAGCGGCACTTCGACGAGGAGACCGACGCGGAGAAGAAGCTCGGCGTCTTCGCCACCGGCCCGGCGATCCGCAACCTGCCCTGGAACTTCGCCACCGAGGTGGTCGCCACCTTCGCCCTCGTGCTGGTGCTGCTGGCCATGGGCCACACCGCGACCGGACTCGGCCCGCTCGCCGCGGCGTTGCTGGTCGTCGGCATCGGCGCCTCGCTCGGCGGGCCGACCGGCTACGCCATCAACCCGGCCCGCGATCTCGGCCCCCGGCTGGCGCACGCGCTGCTGCCGGTGCACAAGACCACGGCGGTGCGCGAGCCCGCGACCGTCGGCGGCCGCTCGGCCGAACCGCTCGCCGATCCCGGCCCGGCCCAGGTGCCCGCGGGCAAGAACTCCGACTGGGGATACGCCTGGGTGCCGATCGCCGGTCCCCTGCTGGGCGGCGTGCTGGCAGGATTGGCCGCACAGGTCCTTTTCTGAATCTCTTTCTCTCTCCGTAGTTTTCTTTCGAAAGGACCACGATGAGCCAGTACGTAGGCGCCATCGACCAGGGCACCACCAGCACCCGCTTCATGGTGTTCGATCACAGCGGCAACGAGGTCGCCCGCCACCAGCTCGAGCATCAGCAGATCCTGCCGCAGGCGGGCTGGGTGGAGCACGATCCGACCGAGATCTGGGAGCGCACCCGCGCGGTCATCCAGAGCACGCTCACCAAGGCCGATCTCCAGGCGAGCGACCTGGCCGCGGTCGGCGTCACCAACCAGCGCGAAACCACGGTGGTGTGGAACCGCAACACCGGGCGCCCCTACTGCAACGCCATCGTCTGGCAGGACACCCGCACCGACCGCATCGCCGCCGAGCTGGAGCGGGCCGGCCACGGCGACACCATCCGGCACAAGGCCGGATTGCCCCCCGCCACTTACTTTTCCGGCGGCAAGCTGCGCTGGATCCTGGACAATGTCGCCGGCGTCGCGGAAGCGGCCGAGCGCGGCGAGGCGATCTTCGGCACCACCGACAGCTGGCTGCTGTGGAACCTGACCGGCGGCGTGGACGGCGGGGTGCACGTCACCGACCCGACCAACGCCAGCCGCACCATGCTGATGGACCTGGAGACGCTGGACTGGGACGACGAACTGCTGTCCATCTTCGGCATTCCGCGGTCCATGCTGCCCACCATCGCGCCGTCGTCGAACCCGGAACTGTTCGGAAAGACCAGGGCCGACGGGCCTTTCGGCGGCGAGGTGCCGCTGTCGGGCGTGCTCGGCGATCAGCAGGCGGCCACCGTCGGGCAGGTGTGTTTCCGGCCCGGCGAGGCGAAGAACACCTACGGCACCGGAAACTTCTTGCTGCTCAACACCGGTGAGGAGATCGTGCGGTCGCAGCACGGGCTGCTCACCACGGTCGCCTACCAGCTCGGCGACGCCAAGCCGGTGTACGCGCTGGAGGGTTCGATCGCGGTGACCGGCTCGGCGGTGCAGTGGCTGCGCGATCAGCTGGGCATCATTTCCGGTGCGTCGCAAAGCGAATCGCTGGCCAGGCAGGTCGAGGACAACGGAGGCGTGTACTTCGTGCCCGCGTTCTCCGGCCTGTTCGCGCCGTACTGGCGCTCGGACGCGCGCGGCGCGATCGTCGGGTTGTCCCGGTTCAGCACCAACGCCCATCTGGCGCGGGCGACGCTGGAATCCATTTGCTACCAGACCCGTGACGTCGTCGAGGCGATGCAGGCCGACTCCGGTGTGCCGCTGGATGTGCTGCGGGTGGACGGCGGCGTCACCGCCAACGAGCTGTGCATGCAGATCCAGGCCGACTTCCTCGGCGTGCCGGTGTCGCGGCCGGTGGTCGCCGAGACCACCGCGCTCGGCGCCGCCTACGCGGCCGGGCTGGCGGTCGGATTCTGGAGCAGCACAGACGAACTCGTGCAGAACTGGCACGAATACAAGCGCTGGAACCCCACCTGGTCCGAGGAGCAGCGCGAACGCGGCTATGCCCGCTGGCAGAAGGCCGTGTCGCGCACCCTCGACTGGATAGACGTAGACGACTGAGTCGCCGACGCGAATATCACTGAAACAAGGAGAGATTCATGTCTGCACGACTAGACCCCGCCTACCGCGCCGAGGCCATCGACGCGCTGGGCGACGAAGAGATCGATGTGCTGGTGATCGGCGGCGGCGTGGTCGGCGCCGGCGCCGCACTGGACGCCGCTTCCCGCGGCCTGAGCGTCACCCTGGTGGAAGCCAGGGACTTCGCGGCGGGCACCTCCAGCCGCTCCAGCAAGCTCATCCACGGCGGGCTGCGCTACCTCGAACAGCTCGACTTCTGGCTGGTGCGTGAGGCGTTGAAGGAACGCGGCCTGCTGCTGAACAAGCTGGCGCCGCACCTGGTGCGCCCGGTGTCGTTCCTGCTGCCGCTGCAGCATCGGGTGTGGGAGCGCGCGTACATCGGTGCGGGCGTTGCCCTGTACGACACGATCGGTGGCGCACGCGCGTTGCCGATGCACCGGCACCTGTCCCGCACGCGCGCACTGGAATTGGCGCCCGCGCTGCGCGAGGACTCGATGACCGGGGCGATCCGCTACTTCGACGCGCAGGTCGACGACGCGCGGCACACCATGACGATCGCCCGCACCGCGGCCCAGCACGGCGCGACCGTGCTGACCCGCACCAAGGTGACCGGGCTGCTGCGCGACGGCGACCGGGTCGTCGGCGCGCACGTCACCGATCTGGAGACCGGGTGCGAGTACACCGTGCGCGCCCGCCGGGTGATCAGCGCGACCGGTGTGTGGACCGACGAGATGAACAAAATGACGGGCGTCGAATTCCCGTTCCACGTGCGCACTTCCAAGGGCGTGCACATCCTGGTGCCGCGCGAGCGGCTGGACCTGGACACCGGGTTGATCATGCGCACGGAGAAGAGCGTGCTGTTCGTCATCCCGTGGCACCAGCACTGGATCATCGGCACCACGGACACGGATTGGTCGCTGGACAAGGATCATCCGGCCGCGAGCAACGCCGACGTGCAGTACATCCTCGATCACGTCAACGCGGTGCTGCGCGAGCCGCTGACCCGCGACGACATCGTCGGCACCTACGCCGGACTGCGCCCGCTGGTGTCCGGCGCGTCCAGTGACACCGCGAAGCTGTCGCGGGAACACGCTGTGGCGGAACCGGTTCCGGGCCTGTTCGTGATCGCGGGCGGCAAGTACACCACCTACCGGGTGATGGCCGCCGATGTGGTGGACGCGGCGGTGCAGGGTCTGGGCCGCGCGGTCGCGCCGTCGGTGACCGACAAGCTACCGCTGCTGGGTGCGGTCGGCTACCAGGAGATGGCCGCCGATCTGGACAGCGTCGCGCAGCGCGCCGGGCTGTCGAAGGCGACCGTCGAGCATCTGCTCGGCCGGTACGGCTCTGCTGTGCACGACCTGTTCGAGCTGATCGCCGAGGATTCCACGCTGGCCCAGCCGCTCGCGGGCGCCGAGGAGTACCTCGCCGCCGAGATCGTCTACGCGGTAACTCATGAGGGCGCACTGCATCTCGACGACGTGCTCACCCGCCGCACCCGCATCTCCATCGAGGCCTCGGATCGCGGCTTGCTGGCCGCCCCCGAGGTCGCCATGTTGATCGGCGCCCGCCTCGGCTGGGATGCCGCCGACGCCGAGCGCGAGCTCACCCGCTACCGGGACCGCGTCGAGGCCGAACTGGCCGCCAACCAGGCCGCCGATGACGAAGCGGCGAACGCCGCCCGCCTGGTCGCCGTCGCCTGATTCCGCGCCCGCCGGCGAGCTCGAACCTGTTGTCAGGCCTGTTGTTTCGGCCGAACATCGAGCTCGCCGGCCGGACACACCGCCGACGCTGTCGCGAGCTACAGGCGCAGGTACAGCAGACCGGCGGCGGTCGTGCGGAATCCACAAGCTTCGAGGTAGAAGGGGCGTAACCGCTCTTCGAAGTCGACGTGCAGCCAGGTGCAGCCTGCTCGGCGGGCGGCTTCGGCGGCGCTGCGGACGAGTGCGGTGCCGATGCCGTTGTGCTGGTGGTCGGGGCGGACCTTGGGATCGAGCAGGAAGGCGTGCTCGGCGCCGTCCCAGGCGACGTTCACGAAGCCGATCAGTGCCGCGCCGGAACGAGCGGTCGTCCAACCGAGGCTGTGCGTGCGGACGCGATCCCACCAGCCCGCTTCTGCGTTCCCGCCGTGGGATCGGGTCAGTTCGACGACCTCGTCGTCGGTGAGTTCGCCTCGCCACCGATAGTCGATGCCCATGCTGCCCTTCGGTTCGCCTGCGGTTTCGGATTGGACGATAGGGAGATGTTCAGTCTCGCTCCAGCGAATAAACGCAGGGTTGACCTCAACTTCGGTTCAGGGTGGACGATCGAGGTATGACGAGATCAGCTGAGTTCTGGAATGCCGCTTATGACAACGATGTCGCGCCGTGGGTGATCGGTGAACCGCAGGCTGCGATCGTCGCGCTGGAGCGCGACGGCTGGATACGCGGGCGGGTGCTCGATCCCGGTTCGGGGGCGGGTGAGCACACGATTCTGCTGACCAAGCTCGGGTACGACGTGCTCGGTATCGATCTGTCGTCGAGTGCGGTCGAGTTCGCGCGGGGAAACGCTGCGGCGCAAGGAGTTCCGGCCGCGAAGTTCGAGGTCGCCGATGCCATCGCGTTCGGTGTCGCCGAGGACGCACCGGTGTTCGACACGATCGTGGACAGTGCGCTGTTCCACGTCTTCGGAACCGAGCCCGAGCCGCGCGCCGCGTACGTGCGCAGTCTGCACGCGCTCTGCAAGCCGGGCGGGCTGGTCAATATCCTGGCGCTGTCGGATGCCGGACCCGGTTTCGGGCCGCAGATCAGCGACTCGGTGATTCGCGAATCTTTCGCCGACGGTTGGGAATTGGAAGATATCCAGCCCGCCTACTATCGGGGCAGGGTTACCGCGTCAGCGCTCGAGCAGAACCCGGACATCGGGGTGTCCGAGGGCAGTTCCATCGATGTCATCGCCTGGCTGGCCCGCATCCGGCGCGTCTAGCACCGGTCGGGTACGTCCGGTACCTGGGTAGCGCAAGGCAGCGTGGTGGTTTGGCTCTCCGGGGTGAGGCGCGTCCGGTCCGACCTTCATAGCCTGAGTCCTACCGACTGCGGGAGGACGAAATGCGCAGGTACATCTGCACTCTAGTGTGCGCCACCGCCGCACTGACGCTGTCCGCGTGCGGAACCGCGGATCACCCGGACACCGCAACTCCGTCCAGCTACGCCGAAGTGCGAAACATATTGCAACGGTTGACCACTGCCGACGGCGCACCGGGAGTCCTGATCGAGGTGCGCGACGCGCACGGCCGGACCGTATTGACCAGCGGCGTCGCGAACCTCGAAACCCGGGCGCCGGTCGCGGCGGACAGCCGGTTCCGCATCGGCAGCATGACCAAGATGTTCGTGGCCACCGTGGTGCTGCAACTCGTGGGCGAGCACCGGGTGGCCCTCGACGCTCCGGTCGAGCAGTACCTGCCCGGCGTGCTTCGCAACGGCGGGCAGGGCGTCACGGTGCGGCAGTTGCTCCAGCACACCGGCGGGCTGCCCGACTACCTGGGCTATCTGTCCGTCGAGCAGGTCCTGAAAGATCCACTCACACATCATGATCCATTGGAACTGGTGAACCTCGCGCTGGACCAGCCGCCGTCGTTCCCGCCGGGCACGGGCTGGGCGTACTCCAACACCGACTACCTACTGGCGGGACTTCTCATCGAGAAGGCCACCGGCCGACCGTACGCGGACGCGATCGACCAGCGCATCATTCGGCCGCTCGGCCTGCGCGACACTTCCGTACCCGGGGACGAACCGAGCATCGCGGGCAATCATCCGCGGGGTTACCACCGCATGGGCGGCGCCGATCCGGTCGACATCTCCGAGTTCAATCCGTCGGTCGCGGGCGCGGCAGGCGGGATGATCTCCAGCGCAACGGATTTGAATCAGTTCCTCGACGCCCTGCTGAACGGCCGCCTGCTCGGCCAACCGGAGCTTCAGGCGATGATGACGACCCGGCCGACAGGCAATTCCTTCGACGATGCCTACGGTCTGGGTTTGCAGAGCACGCCGCTGCCCTGCGGCGGCCGGTACTGGGGGCACGACGGCGGCATCCCCGGCTTCCAGACGATGGGCGTGATCACGACCGACGGCCGCAGCGCAACCGTGATGACCAACCTCTACCCGGGCGAAAGCGACGCACAGGACGCGGACATCCGGGCCGTCCTCGCCACCGCGCTGTGTGCGGCCGCCCCCGCGAAACCCGGTGCCTAGCCGTCCATTCCGCTGTGCCCGTCCGGGGTCGACTCGTCGGTTTCGAGTTCGGCCCCCTGCGGATGCTCGTCGGCGTGTGTCGCCTTGGAATGCTCTGCCGCGAAATCCGGCTCCTGCTGTTGTATTTCGGCCGTCGTCCGATCCTTCTCCGGTCCACTCATGCCGGCCGGATACCCGGTCTTGATCCGGGCATGCAGATGCATGTCGTGCCAACCGTCGGCGTGCAGGCCCGCGCTGCGCATGGTCCCCTCCAGCGTGAAGCCGAGCTTGGCTGCCACCCGGCAGGACGGCTGGTTCGCCACCGAGTGGGACAGCTGGAGTCGATGGAACCCGACCGCGAAAGCCCAGTTCGTCATCGCGAGGACCGCGCGCGGCGTGACGGCTCGACCGCGGGCGGCGGGCATCGTCCAGTAGGCGACCTCGGCCACGCCGCCGGCCAGCTCCAGGTTCTTCAACGCCGCCCGGCCGACGAGCCGGCCGGTGTCGAGGTCAGAAACCGCCCAATTGGCGGCGGTGCCCGTGCTCCAGGCCTGCGCCCACCGTTCGAGCCAGTCCCGCACCTCGGCGACCGAGCCCGAGCTGCGGACATGCCAGCGCTGGATCGCGGGATCGCGGTATGCCTCGAAAACCGCAGGCGCGTCGTCGGCCGTCCACGGTCGAAGGAGCAACCCGTCGCCGGTGGCGATGTCCGGCTGTGCCGACTGAGTGAACCGCTCGGCGGCGACCAAGTCGCCGGTCAACACTGGCATGCGTCGATTCTTCCCGCCCGTGCCGCACGCGACGCAAGAAACGTGCTCATGATCCGGCGATCGCGCGGGGACCTCGCGTGTACCGGATCGACTACTGGTCGGGCGTCCGAAATGATCTAGGGTCGGGGTTATGGAAACGCTGGATGTGGTCGAGGCCGAGCGGGTTTCCGCGCTGCTGGCGGCGGAGGCAAAAGCGGTCGCGTTGTTCGACGAGGTGATCGCGCGCGGGATCATCGCCCCGGGGAAGTACGAATCGGAGGTCAGCGACGAGGTGCGCGACCTCGCCGACGAGATGTTCGGCACCCGGCGGTTCTGGCACAAGCGGATCGTGCGATCCGGGATCAACACGCTCGAGCCGTACGACGCGAAGCCGCCGGACCGGATCATCGGCGCGGACGACATCTGCTTCCTGGACTTCGGGCCGATCTTCGCCGAATGGGAGGCCGACTTCGGCCGCACCTATGTGCTCGGCGACGATCCGGCCAAGCTGAAGTTGCGCGACGCGCTGGAACCGTTCTGGGAAGCGGGCCGAGCCTACTTCGAGGCGCATCCCGACATCACCGGCGAACAGCTCTTCGCCTGGGTCACCGAGCAGGCGAAGGCGCAGGGCTGGGAGGTGACCGCGAAGATCGCCGGGCACCTGGTGGGCGAGTTCCCGCACAAGCAGATCTCCGGCACCGCGGTGACCTCCTACGTCGCGACCGGCTCGACCCCGCCGATGCGGCGCCTCGATCCCAAGGGCCGGATCTGCCATTGGATCCTGGAGATCCACTTGGTGGACAGCGTGAACCAGATCGGCGGCTTCTTCGAGCAGCTGCTCGACATCCGGCCGCCGGTCTAGTCGCTCAGCGCTCCGCGGCGGCCGCGATGTCGTCGAGGTCGCGGCGGAGCATGCGCCGGGTCGGTCCCTCGAGCAGCTTGCCGATAAAGGCGGCCACCCGGCCGACCTTGCCGTGCGGCGTCCCTTCGAAACCCATTGCCAGCAGGGTGTTGTTGCCCTTGGCCGTGAGGGTGAAGATCGATCGGTAGTGGGTGCCGTGCGAGTCGGCTTCCGTGGTGTAGGACTGGCCGGGCACGATGGCCGTCACGGTCATCGTCTCGGTGGCGGACTTGCCGAGCATGACCCGGGTCTCGCGCCAGCTGGTGCCGACCCCGAAACCGGTGCCGCTGTCGACGCGTTCCAGCTTGGTGATCCCCCGGATGACCTCGGCGGTGCGGTCGAGGTCGGTGATCACCGACCAGACCTGCTCCGGCGGGACGGCGATCTCGCGGGTAACCGTGATCATGGACAAAACGCGCCTCCTTCGACCGCCGACACCGGCCGCATTCGGCCGAACTACCGGGCAAGTTCTATCACAGCACGGGCCGGTCGAGCGCCGCGAGCAGGTCGTTCGCGGCGAGCGATCCGGGCGCCCGGCCGTCGCGGGCGAAGGAGTTGGCCAGCAGATGGATCCGCTCGTTGACCGGGGTCGGCACCCCGTGCAGGCGGCCGAGGAGCACGATTTCGCCGTTGAGGTAGTCGGTTTCGATGGTGCCGGTGCCGCGGGCCAGGCTCTGCCACGACGAACTGCCGGACCGGCGGGCGCTGTCGATCTTCAGGATGTCACCGCGCCGGGCCCGGTCTTCGGCCGGCGACACGAACGGGATGCCCGCCGCGTCAAGGACTTTCATGCCCTCGGCCTGAGCGAGTTCGAGCAGCTCGGCAACGCCGTCGCCCGGCTGGACCGTCGCGTCGATCGCGTTGCCGAGGTTCATCAGCAGCTTGTGGTACTTCCAGCGCATGACGTCGGCCCGCGGCTCGGACTGGCAGCCCGCCGAACGGAACGCCGCCGCAATGGATTCCGCCGTCTCGTCCACGCCTGCGGGGTATCGGCCGAGATCGAGGATGGCGGGCACCGGCCACGCGTACGGCTCTACCACGCCCGGCTCCAGGTGCGTGCTCGGGAACATCACGCAGACGCCGTACACATTCGGGAACAGCCGCAACGCGGCGCGCTCGTTGGCGACGCCGTTCTGCACGCAGACGATCGGCGTCGCCGGATCGACCACCGCGGCCAGGTCCCGCAGTGCCGCTTCGGTATTCATGCTCTTCATCGCCAGCAGCACCACGTCGCCGGGCGCGCTGTCGAGTTCGGCCGGGCTCGCCACCGCCTCGATCGGCAACGACTCGGCACCGTCGCCGGTCACCAGGCGCAGCCCGTCCGCTCGAATCGCGTCCAGATGCGGCCCGCGCGCGATGAGCACGACCTCGTGCCCCGCCCGGTGCAGCAGCCCGCCGAGGCTGCCGCCGACCGCACCCGCCCCGTACACAATGAACCGCTTGGTAGCCATGCCCCGAGCCTGCCAGTTCGAGCCCGATGCCGCCCGTTCAGCCGGCCGCGACCCACTCGGCCTGCTCGCGGTCGCCCGCTCAGGCGGCCCGGATCAGTAGGATCGGTTCCGCTGTCGGGTGGGGTTCCACTCCAGGTCGCATTCGCTCAGAAGGATGGCCGATGCTGCGTTTCTTCCTGTTCGGCGCGCTGGTGCCGCTGGTGCTGATCGTCGGCTTCGCCGCCGTGATCGGCGGCTGGGCCTGGTCGGTGGTGCTGATCCTGCTCGGGGCCCTGCTGCTGCTCGGCGTCTACGACCTGCTCCAGCGCAAGCACTCGTTGCTGCGGAACTATCCGCTGCTCGGGCATCTGCGCTATCTGCTCGAGGAGGTCCGGCCGGAGATCCAGCAGTACTTCGTGGAGCGCAATTTCGACGGCCGCCCCTACGACCGCGAGGTCCGCTCGACGATCTACGAGCGCGCCAAGGGAAT
Source organism: Nocardia colli (assembly GCF_008704205.1). GTDB lineage: Bacteria > Actinomycetota > Actinomycetes > Mycobacteriales > Mycobacteriaceae > Nocardia > Nocardia colli. The sequence goes on from NZ_VXLC01000008.1 coordinate 232,414, forward strand.
TCACGGCGAGCAGTCCTTCGGCACCGAGCGCGACCTGAACGCGATCGGCAGCGATTACCTGGTGCATTCGATCGCGCCGGTGCCCGAACCCGCGGAGCCGCCGCGGGTCATGGTCGGCGGGCCGGATTGCACTCAGCCCTACGCGATGTCGCTCATGAACGTCTCGGCGATGAGCTTCGGCGCGCTGTCGGCCAACGCCATCCGCGCCTTGAATCGCGGTGCGGCCCTTGGTGGTTTCGCGCACGACACCGGCGAGGGCGGACTCACCTCCTATCACCTCGACGGCGGCGGCGACCTGATCTGGGAGCTGGGGTCGGGCTATTTCGGCGCCCGCACCGAGGCGGGCGAATTCGACCCGGCGCGGTTCGCGGACAAGGCCGCCGACGACCGGGTGAAGGCAATCTCGTTGAAGCTCAGTCAAGGTGCGAAACCGGGCATCGGCGGCGTGCTGCCCGCGGCGAAGGTGACCGCGGAGATCGCCGGCTTCCGCGGCGTGCCCGCGCACGTGAAATGCGTGAGTCCACCGATGCATTCGGCCTTCTCGACGCCGCGGGAGATGATCGAGTTCATCGCGCGCCTGCGCGAACTGTCCGGCGGCAAACCGGTCGGCTTCAAGCTCTGCGTCGGCTCCCGGATCGACGTGATCGCGTTCTGCAAAGCGATGCTGGCCGAGGGGATCACGCCGGACTTCATCACCGTCGACGGCGCCGAGGGCGGAACCGCCGCCGCGCCACTGGAATACGAGGACCATGTCGGCCTGCCGCTCACCGACGGGCTGATGACCGTGCACAACGCGCTGGTCGGCACCGGACTACGGGACCGGATCAAGCTCGGCGCCAGCGGAAAGGTCGCCACCGCAAGCGATATCGTCATCCGGCTGATCCAGGGCGCCGACTTCACCAACTCCGCGCGGGCCATGATGATGGCGGTCGGCTGCATCCAGGCCATGGTCTGCCACACCAACAAGTGCCCGGTCGGCGTGGCCACTCAGGACCCCAAGCGCGCCCGCGCACTCGACGTGGCGGACAAGAGCCTCCGGGTTCAGCGCTATCACCAGGCGGTCGTCGAGCAGGCGGTCGGACTGATGGCCACCCTCGGTGTCCAGCAGCCGGCCGATCTCACCCCGCACATGCTGCGCAAACGGATCTCCGCCACCACCGTCCGCTCCTACGCCGAGCTGTACGAATGGCTCACTCCCGGAGAGCTTCTCGCCGAGACCCCGGCGGCCTGGCGCGAGGACTGGAATTACGCCTCGGCCGACTCGTTCCGGATCAACGCGCCGCATCCCGCCGCGCGATGAGTCGTCAGGCGACCTCGGTCGCGCAATCGCGGTGCGCGGCAACGCCATAGCCGGGCACGTTGATGCCGGGCACGTCCGCGCCCAGCGCGATGATCTGGTTCAACGTGTTGTGATGCTGCTGCACCTCGGCGATCTGGCCGTCCTGGAACCGGATCTCGCTGAGAAATGTTGCGTGGTAATGCCGTTGGCTCTCCACCGCGGTGAAGTCGCCCTCGATATTGGCGAACCAGGAGTGCGGCGCGGCGAACGGGCGCACGGCGATGCGGCACAGGCTGCCCGGCTGCCACAGCTCGGCGCTCCACCAGAGCATGCTCTCGCCCAGTTCCGCGCGGCCCTGGATGGTGTCCGGCAGGCCGGGCAGCTGCCACGGCGCGTGGAATCGCACGTCGGCGGTGACCAGGTCCAGGATCTGCTCGTGGTCCTGGAGGAAGAGGAGCTCGTAGAAGCGTTCGATCGCGGCGCGTTCGACTGCCGCGTCGGGTAGTCCGACGGAGCCGGTGCTCCGGGCGCCGATACGTCTCCGGTCCTGCGGAGCGGTTGTCATGCTGATCATCACAAGCCTTCCCATCGTGCCGGTCGATCGCTCGAAGATGAGTCAGCAAATCATGAGCAAACATGAGCCGTCAACGAGTATCCGGCAGATCCGCTGTGGCGCTCGCCACTGGTCAGCGCCACGCCCGGGCCGCACCGGCCTGGTTGCCGACCATCGTCGGCGGCCATAACCTGGGAATCGAATGTGTGCCAGGTCGGGCTGTGCCGTCGAGGTCGGGGCTCGGCGACCACCGGGGGAATGAAGTACCGCGTTTCGTGATCGGGGCCTGTGTCGATGTCGATGATTCTCTTTCTCCTCCTCCAGCCGTTCCTCGGCGATGAAGCCGCCCAGCAGTTGGCGATCCAGTTCCGGCTAGGCCCCGACAACTGACGGGGCTCCACTGGCGAAAGCGCACTCTCGCGGCCCGGTAAACTGCTGAGCGGGATAGTAAGTCGAGGGTGCGCAGCGGGAAGCGCACGGCGAACACAGGAGAAATCATGTCGAGTCGCCGCTTCCGATCCAGTGTTGCCGGGATTGTCATCCTGGTAACGGCACTGGTGGTTGCCGGTTGTTCAGCGTCGGAGTCGAAGAAGCCGGGATCGGCCGACCCCGCGCCTCCCGCCATCTCCATCACCCCGGCGTCGGGCGCGAAGGATGTCGATCCGAAGGCCCCGGTCCAGGTGACCGCGGGCGACGGCGTGCTGACCTCGGTCACCATGACCAACGAGAAGGGCAAGCCCATCGAGGGCATCTTCACGCCGGACAAGACGGCGTGGAAGCCCACCGAGCCGGTCGGCTACGGCCACTCGTACACGATCACCGCCGAGGGCCTGACCATCACCGGCCGCAGCGGCCCGCTGACCTCGACGTTCTCCACGCTGACGCCGAACAACCAGACCAAGGTGTACTTCGAGACCACCGGCGGCGGCCTGCTCGACGGCGGCACCTTCGGCGTCGGCGCGGTGATCGCCGCGCACTTCGACGAGGACGTCCCGGACCGGGCGCTCGCCGAGAAGCGGCTGAAGGTCACCACCACCCCGCAGGTCGAGGGCTCCTGGTACTGGCTGGACAACCAGCACGTGCACTGGCGGCCGAAGGAGTACTACCCGTCCGGCACGAAGGTCTCGGTCGAGGCGAACATCTACGCGGTCGACCTCGGCGGCGGCCTGTACGGCCAGGAGGACACCAAGGCGTCGTTCACCATCGGCGCCTCGCACGTCTCCATCGCCGACGACAACAACAAGCAGGTCCAGGTGTTCGAGAACGGCAAGCTGATCCGTTCCATGCCGACCTCGATGGGCATGGGCGGCAGCGAGAACGTCGGCGGCAAGACCATCACCTTCTGGACCCAGCCGGGCGTCTACACGGTGATGAGCAAGGCCAACCCGGTGATCATGGACTCCTCCACCTTCGGCCTGCCGGTCAACTCCCGGCTCGGCTACAAGGAAACCATCAACTGGGCGACCCGGATCAGCACCGACGGCATCTACCTGCACGAGCTGGCCTCCACGGTGTGGGCGCAGGGCAACACCAACACCTCGCACGGCTGCCTGAACCTGAGCCCGGAGAACGCGCGATGGTTCTACGACTTCGCGGTGCCCGGCGATGTGGTCGAGGTCCGCAACACCGGCGGCGCGCCGCTCGACGTCTGGCAGAACGGCGACTGGGGCGTGCCGTGGGATCAGTGGCAGGCCGGCAGCGCGCTGAAGTAGTAAGGCCAGCATCTTCGGACTGGCTCCCGACAAAACGTATGGGTCACTCGTAGCGTCGGAGTGTGGACGAAAACCTTGCCAACGACCTCGCCGAGCTGCCCGCACTGCTTGATGCGGTGCGGGAGTCGGCGACGGACATGCTGACCGGCATCGAGACGCGGCCGGTCGCGCGGGCGCCGAAAGCGGTGGGGGCCGAGGAGCTTCCGGAGCACGGCGTCGGCCTGCGCGCGGCGCTCGCGCGGTTCCGGGAGCGGTGGGAGCCGCAGTTCTCCGGGAGCGCGGGGCCACGCTACTTCGGTTTCGTCACCGGTGGCGCCACGCCGGCGTCGGTCGCGGGCGACTGGCTGACCGGGGTGCTCGATCAGAACGCCATGTCGGGCGAGGATTCCGCGGCGGTCGAGCTGGAACGCCAGACGGTGCGCTGGATCGGGCGGATGTTCGGGCTGGAGGAGCACACCGGGGCGTTCGTCAGCGGGGCGACCATGTCGAATTTCGTCGGCCTGGCCATCGCTCGGGAGTGGCTGGGTGAGCAGCTGGGGATTTCGGTGGCGCAGGCCGGAGTCGGCGCGCTCGGGGCGGTGCCGGTGCTGTCGGGGACGCCGCATTCCAGCATCGTGAAGTCGTTGTCCATGCTCGGAATCGGCCGGGACAGTGTGCGATTGGTGCCGACCCGGCCCGGGCGGGAGGCGGTCGATGTGGATCGGCTCGCCGAAGCGCTTGCGGCGCTGGATGGCCGGCCGGCGATCGTGGTCGCCAATGCGGGGACGGTGAATACCGTCGACTTCGATGATCTGCGCGCGATTGCCGTACTGCGGCAACGTTATCCGTTCTGGTTGCATGTCGACGGGGCGTTCGGCGCGTTCGCGGCGCTGACGCCGGAGCACGCGACGCTGGTCGATGGACTGGGCGAGGCGGACTCGGTGTGCGTCGATCTGCACAAGTGGTTGAACGTGCCCTACGACGCGGCGGTGCAGTTCACCCGGCATCGGGATCTGCAATTGCGGGTCTTCCTGAATTCCGCCGCGTATCTGACCGCCCCCAGTGACACACCGGATTTCGGACATCTGGTCCCGGAGAACTCGCGGCGGTTGCGCGCGCTCACCGCGTGGTTCTCGCTGACCGCGTACGGGCGCGACGGGCACCGGGACATCGTGCAGCGCAATATCGCCAGCGCGAACAGCCTGGCCGAGCAGCTCACCGCGAGTGGCCTGCTCCGGCTGGTCGCTCCGGTCCGGCTCAACGTCGCCTGCTTCACGCTGGCCGATCGGCCGACGTCCGAGCGGGTCGGCGCGCTGGTCGATGCGATCGCCGAGACCGGCGAAACCTTCGTGACCCCAACGGTTTACGACGGGCAGCCGGCGGTGCGCGCCGCGTTCAGCAACTGGCGGACGACCGACGCCGACGTGGACCGGGCGGCCAAGGCGATCATCGCGGCGGCACTCGCCCTGTCCTGATCGTCAGCCGGCCGCCTCGGTGGCGGGCGGCGCGTGGAAGCCCGGACCGGGGTGCGGCTCGACGTCGCGCGGGTCGATCTCGGTGCGGCAGTGTTCGCACACCGTCACCGGCGTGATCGCGTGACCGCAGGTGCGGTGTTCGAGAATCAGCGGCGGTCCGTCCGGGTCGGCCAGGTGCCGGTCGCCCCACGCCGACATCGCGATGATGATCGGATACAGCTCGCGCCCCGCGGCGGTGAGGTGGTAGTCGACCCGGCCGCCGCCCTCGTCGGTGCGGGCGAAGATGCCCGCGTCGATCAGCATGCGCAGGCGGCTGGTGAGCAGGTTGCGGTTGGTGATGCCGATATTGCGGGCGAAATCGCTGAACCGGCGCACGCCGAAGAACGCCTCGGCGATGACCAGGATGCTCCACCGGTCGCCGAGCAGCTCGACGACACGGGTCACCGAATCATCGGCCGGGCGTCGGATGGTCATGCGGTTATCTTCGCATCCGTCATCGGTATTGCATTCCTACTGTCGGTATCGGAATAATACTACCCAGCCGAGCGCAGCCAGGCACGGGCCGATGAAGGTGGGAGTCCCATGACGTCAGAACAGTCGATCGCCGATTACATCCGGTTGCTCGATCCCGCCGAGCGACCGGACCCCTATCCCCTGTTCGCCCGGCTGCGCGAGCGCGGACCGTTCCGGATCGGCACCGCGCCGGTCGTCATCGTGCCCGGCCACGCCGACTGCGCGGCCGTCCTGCGCGACCCGCGGGTGAGCGTCGACCGGTCGCTGGGGAAGCTGCAACTCAGCTCGATGCCGATCTACGACGCCTCGAATACCCCTGCGGAGCAGGTGAAACCGTCGTTCCTGTTCCTCGATCCGCCGGATCACACCCGGCTGCGGCGGCTGGTGTCGAAGGCGTTCACCCCGCGCGTGGTGCAGCAGCTCGAACCGCGGATCACCGAGATCGTCGACGATATCCTCGACAAGCATTCGGCGGCAGAGACATTCGACGCCGTCACCGAATTCGCCTACCCGCTGCCGGTGACCGTCATCTGCGAGTTGCTCGGTGTGCCGCTGGAAGACGAAGCGCAGCTGAGTCATTGGTCCTCGCTGCTGTCGCGCACACTGGACCCCACGTCCCGGCACGCCGCCGAACATCAGGTCGATCCGGCCGAATTGCAGCGCGCCGGAACCGAACTCAGCCGCTATTTCGAGCGTCTGACCGAACGCCGCCGCACCGATCCGGGACCGGACCTGCTCTCCCAGCTGATCGCGGCGGAGGACGCCGGGGACATGCTCACCCACGACGAGCTGATCTCCACCTGCGCGCTGCTGCTCGTCGCCGGGCACGAGACCACGGTCAACCTGATCGCGAATGCCACCCTCGCGCTGCTGCGCCGCCCCGCCGAACTCGCCGCGCTGCGCGCGAATCCCGAACGGGCACAGGGCGTTGTCGAGGAGACGCTGCGCTTCGATCCGCCGGTGCAGTTGATTCCGCGGATCGCCGCCGAGGATCTCCCGGTCGGCGACCTCACCGTCGAGCGCGGCGACCTGGTGGTGATGCTGATCGCCGCCGCACAGCGCGACCCCGCCGCGTTCCCCGATCCGGACCGCTTCGACCCGGCGCGCGACAGCCGCCACCTCGCCTTCGGACTCGGCGCGCACTTCTGCCTCGGCGCGCCACTGGCCCGGCTGGAAGCGCGGATCGCGCTCACCCGGCTCGCGCAACGCGTCGAATCACCGCGCCTGCCCACGGATCCGCCGGTCTATCGCGAACACGTGAACCTGCGCGGCCCGGCGCATATGCCGATCGAGTACGCCGCGATCCGGCCTCGTTAACCGTCGTAGGAGGTGTGCGGCGTCCATTCGCCGAGGGGCCGGGTCGCGGCGGCGTGCAGCGCCTCGGCGACCCGCTCCCTGGTGAACGCGCCCTCGCCGAGCACGCCGTTGATCTGCACCGCGACGGCGCGAAAACCCTTGGGCGCCAAGGTGGTATCCAGGCTGGTGACCAGATTCCGGACCGCCGCCTTCTGCACGCCGAGCGACGCCGCCTGATTCCACGGCTTGTCCGCCGCGGCACTCCCGGTGACCAGCACCCGCGCGCCCTCGGCGAAGAACGGCAGCGCCGCCTGGACGGCGGGCAGCAGCGCGGCCGCACCGATGGCGAAATCCTCGATCAACTCCGGCACCGACAGCTGCAACGGATCGGACTGCCGGAACATGCTCGGGTTGAAATGCAGCACGTCGATCCGGCCGTGCTGCTCCCCCACCGCGGTCACCACGCGGGCGATGTCGGCCGGATCGGACAGATCGACGCCGACGCCCTCCGCGTCGAAGCCCTCGCCGCGTAACTGTGCGGCCAGCGGCTCGGCCTCGGAGGGCAGTCGGCAGGCGAGGAATACCGCATAGCCGTCGTCGGCGAAAAGTCGGGCGACAGCCAATCCGACACCGGGACCGGCGCCGAGCACGAGAAGCACGGGAGCAGACATGATCCCGAGCCTAGAGCCCCAGTTGCCGCGCTCTCGTTTTCCGCTGCCTAACCGGGGATGATCTGGGTATTACGCGCGCGTGCGTACTCTCGAACGAGTCGGACGAGGAACAAGACGGCGAGGAACGATCCGTGGCGCGAGTGCCGAGGAAAGAGCAGGGCACAGAGTCTGCGGCGATGGCCGACGACGACACTGTCGAGTTTGCCCGGGTCACCGACCCGGACGCGCCGCGCGCGCGGCATCGGCGGGCGGCACCGAAAGCACGGCGGGTGGCCGCGAAACCACCACGTCGGGCGGAGAAACCGCATCGGCTGCGCAGTGCGGCGAAAATCGGGGTGCGGGTCGTCGTCTCGGTGACCGCGCTCGCGGTGCTTTCCGGCACCGGATTCGCCTGGTCGGCCAAGATCGACTTCAACAACGGGTTCAACCGCACGGACGCGATCGGCGCCGACGCGCCCCGCTCGCTCGGCGGTGACCTGAACATCCTGCTGATCGGCCTGGACTCGCGCAAGGATCAGAACGGCAACGACCTGTCGAAGGAGATCCTGGACCAGTTGCACGCCGGCGACAGCGACGACGGCGGCTACAACGCCAATTCGCTGATCCTGTTGCACATACCGGCGGACATGCAGAAGATCGTCGCGTTCTCCATCCCGCGCGACGACTACGTCGCGGTCTCCGGCATCCCCGGGTATGACCACGTCAAGATCAAAGAGTCGTACGGCCTGAAGAAGGCCGACGCGGAGGCCAAGCTGATCGCCAAGGGCGAGAAGGATCAGGTCACCCTCGAACGCGCAGGTCGCGAGGCCGGACGCGCGTCCATCGTGTCCACCGTCCGCAACCTGACCGGCGTGCCCATCGACCGGTTCGCCGAGGTCGCCCTCGCCGGGTTCTATCACCTGGCCGAGGCGCTCGGCGGCGTCGACGTGTGCCTGAACAAAGCGGTCGACGACAGCTACTACTCCGGCGCGAAGTTCCCCGCCGGGCCGCAGCACCTCAACGGTTCCGACGCGCTCGCGTTCGTCCGTCAACGCCACAACCTGGACAACGGCGACCTCGATCGGACACACCGGCAGCAGGCGTATCTCACCTCGGTCGCCAAGTCGCTCAAGGATTCCGGGACGCTGACCAATTTCGGCAAGCTGAACGACCTGATGAAGGTCGCGCACCAGGACGTGGTGCTCTCGGACAACTGGGACCTGCTCGATTTCGCCAAGAACCTGGGCGCGGCGGGCTCGATCTCGGTCGAGTTCCGGACGCTGCCGGTGTTGCGCTACGACAACATCAACGGGCAGGACGTGAACATCATCGATCCGGCCGCGATCAAGAAGGAAGTGCGGGCCGCGTTCGGGGTCCCCGCGCCGAGTACCACCCCGGCTCATCCACCGACCAGCACGGTCGACGTGCAGAACGCGGGCAGCGCGACCGGCATGGCGGGCAAGCTGTCCACCGCGCTGACCAACCGCGGCTATCGCGAGGGTGAGGTCGGCAACCTCGGCAGCACCCTCACCACGACCAAGGTCACCTACGGCGCCGGCGCCGAGGCGGACGCGACCCAGCTGGCCGAGACCCTCGGCGGGCTCACGCCGACCGCCTCGTCGAACGTCACGGCGGGACACATCCAGGTCACCCTCGGCAGCGACTTCACCATGCCCACCGAGTTGACCTCGAGCACGAGTACGCCGACCACCGCGTCGACCACCCAGGCCACGCCGTCGACCACCACCGACCCCGCGCCCGATGCCGGCAAGCCGGTCACCACGACGATCGGCAGCACGATCCCCTGCGTGAACTGACCTACTGCTCGACGAACGCCTTGATGCGGTTCAACGTCTCCCGCATGCCCTCGACGTTCGTCTTGGTGCGGGCGCGCCCGGCCAGCAGCGAATACACCCGCAGAACGGGGTTGCTGTGCAGGCGGAACGACTCGGTGACGTCGGTGCCGCCCTCGACCGTTTCGAAGCGGTAGGTCCAGGTGTTGATGGACATGCCGCCGGGGCCGAGCACCGTGAACGCGAATTCGCGGCCGGGGTCCGCGGCGATGATCCGGCAGACGGTCCAGTACTTGAGGCCCCAGCCGTTGCGGTTGACGTGCCCGCGGAACTTCACCCCGACGGCGGGTTCGGTAGCGCCGCCCAGCCATTCGGCGGCGAAGGTCTCCGGGCTGAATCGCCCGGTGTTGGTGATATCGCTGACCAGCGCCCAGATCTTGTCGGCGGGCGCGGCCATTCGCACTGTCACACTGTCCTGCATGCTCGAACGCTAGCAGGAGTAAGCGTTGCGCTACCGGGTGTCGGGGAGCGCGGTCAGTGCGTCGAATTCCGCGGCCCAGCGGTCCGGGTCGGACAGTAGCGCACCGGGCGGCAGCTCCCAGTAGGCGGCGAGCAGGTCGTAGCCGAGGTGGGCGGTGGCGGCGTGGGCAGGCCAATGCGCGGCGGTCCAGCGCGGGTCCTCGGTGGCCGAGTCGATTCCGGTGCGGGCGACGCCGACCAGTTCGAATTGCAGCTGCTGGGTCAGCGCGACGGCGGGGGCGCCCGCCGGTTCGGTGCGCGAAAGTTCCAGCAGGGCACGGGCGACCGCGCAGACGCGGATCTCGATCCAGCGGAAAGTGCGGCGGTGTGCGCGCGGGACGACGACGTGCGGCACCAGTACCGCGACGCCGACGCCGATCACGGTCTCGATGAAGCGATCCCGAATCAGCGGCGCGACGGCTCCCCCGGGTGTCGTGCCGACCGCGAGCAACGCGATCGGCGTGATGAAGATCGCGGCGAGGGCGTAGTTGCGCGGCACGAACAGCTCCATGCCGAACAGCAGCGCGGCGACCAGCGCGATGAGGGCGTAGCCGGTGAACGCGAGCTGGTGGATCACGCCGAAGAACACCAGGCCGACGACCGTCCCGACGAAGCGGTGGATGCCCCGCACCTTGCCGCGGACGCGGTCCGGGCCGATCTGCAACACCATCAGCGCGGTGAACACCGCCCAGTGCGGGCGGTCCTGGCCGAGCAGAGCGCTGAGTCCGCCGGCGACCAGGCAGGCGATGCCGACGCGGAAGGCGCTGATGGCGGCGTGCGAGTCGAACGAGAGCGAACGGCGCAGGCGGAACCAGACGCCGGGGCGAACGAACGAGATCAGCGGGTCTACGACCAGGTCGTTGGTGTCGTCGTAGGCGGGGCCGGCGAGGCGGCGGCGGGCGGCTACCAGGGTGGCCAGCAATTCCGAATCCGGTGTTCTGCTCGGCAATCCCGCGTCGTAGACCGCGGCCCAGGCTTCCGCGACCGCGCCGCCCGCTTGATGTCGCAGGTCGATGGCGGGGCGGCCGGCGGCACGCGCCGACAGGTAGGAGTCGACGGCGTGGATCGCGGCCTCGACGGCGACCCGTTCGGGCTTGCGCCGGTCGCGCAGCACACCGGCCATCGACGCCAGTACCGACGCACCGACGCCGAATGCCGTGCAGGACAACAGCGCCGCGGTCGAGATGCCCGCTTCGGCGGCCATCATCGCGCCGCCGCAGGCGATCACGAAGAGCAGCGCGCCGGGCGGACCGAGGCGCAACGCGTCGATGGCGTAGACGGCGACCACCGCGACGATCGTCAGCATGGCCACCGTGAGCAGCGAAGCGCCGAGTCCACCGGAGAGTCCGTGACCGAGCACCGCGCCGACGCCGCAGGACGCGAGCAGTGCGAGTCCGGCGGTGAGCACCACCCCGGCACGCATGCGATACGCCCGGCGTTCCCCGTACATCACCGCGAACGCACCGAACAGCACGAACAACGCCTTCTCCGGATGTCCCGCCGCCACGACCACCGCGGCGGGCAGCGCGAACGCCGCGGCGGACCGCAGGCCGGGACTCCAGCGCCGTCCCGCGGGCGGCAGCGCGAACAGCAATTCGCCGATGCGCCCTTGCGGCGGCAGTGGGTCGGAGACCGACGGGACCATGGACTTCCTTCCTGTTCGTCAAGCCTGGTTGCCGTTCCACCGTATGCGCGTGACGGCCACCACTGGACAGACGGTCCGTCGCGCGCCGGGTCGCTAGATTCGAAGAGTGACCGCTGACGCTCAGACCCGCCTCCACTCCTTCGCCGACGACGCGCTCGGCGAGCACGACGCGGTCGCGCTGGCCGAGCTGGTGCGCAGCGGGGAACGAAGTCCGCGCGAACTCGCCGCGGCAGCGGTGGAGCGGGCGCGCAAGGTCGAGGAGTTGGCCGCGGTCGCGTACGAGAGTTACGCCAAACCGCTGCTGCCCGCCGAGCGGACCGGGCCGTTGTACGGGGTTCCGACGTTCATGAAAGACAATGCCGACATCGCGGGTATGCCGACGACCCACGGCGCGCAAGCGTTCCAGGCCAAGCCCGCGCGGGCGCACGGGGCGTACACCCGCCAATTCCTCAGTGCCGGAATGACCGTGCTCGGCAAGAGCACGCTGCCCGAGTTCGGGTTCAACGCGACCACCGAGCCGCCGTTCGCGCGTCCGACCCGAAACCCTTGGCACACCGGCTATTCGGTGGGTGGATCGTCCGGCGGGTCGGCCGCGCTGGTCGCCTCCGGCGTGGTGCCGATCGCGCACGGCAACGACGGCGGCGGATCTATTCGGATTCCGGCGGCCTGCACCGGGCTGGTCGGGCTGAAGCCGAGCCGGGGGCGGCACATCGATTCCGCGCTGACCCGCAAGTTGCCGGTCAATATCGTCAGCGAAGGTGTGCTGACCCGGACGGTGCGCGACACAGCCGCGTATACCGCTGCGGCGGAACAGTATTGGAGTAACGCCGCGCTGCCGCCGATCGGGTACGTCGAGGGACCGGGGTCGACGCCGCTGCGTATCGCGCTGCTGCTGGAGAACATCGGCGGTTCGGTACCCGCGGGCCCGACCCGGGACGCGGTCGAAAAGGTCGCCGTCACACTGGAATCGCACGGCCATCACGTGGAACCGGTAGCCATGCCGTTCGATAACGCCTTGGAGACCGCGTTCCTCCAATACTGGGGCCTGCTCGCCACTTTCGTCGCCTCCACCGGCAAGCTCGCCGACCGAACCTTCGACGCTGCCCGACTGGACGACCTCACCCTCGGTCTACGCCGCTACTTCCTCCGCAGCGCCTGGCGCACCCCCGCCATGCTCTACCGACTACGCGCCGCAGCCGCCACTTACCAACGCGCCCTAGGCCCCTACGACGCCGTACTCCTCCCCACCCTCGGCCACGAAACCCCCGAACTCGGCTACCTCAGCCCCACCGTCCCCTTCGAAACCCTTCTCGACCGTCTACGCACCTACGTCTCCTTCACCCCCATCAACAACATCACCGGCACCCCCGCCATCACCCTCCCCGCCGGCCGCACCCCCACTGGCCTCCCCATCGGCATCCAACTGGCCAGCACCCACGGCAACGAACGCACCCTCCTCGAACTCGCCTACCTCCTCGAAGCCGAGCAGCCGTTCCCCCGCCTCGGCCAGTAGCAGGTGCCGGGCAGGAGCGAGCATCGAGTCGAGTCAAAAGATCGCTGTTCAAGATCAACCAACGCCATTTGACCCGCGTCAACCAACCCGCAGTCGGACTACCTGCATCGTGCAGCGTCCGAACGGCAACCCGGATTCGCAACCGGCCTAACGCACAGACCAAGCGACAGATAGGCCAACTTCACACACCTGCTTCATCTTTCGCACACCCCTCAGCGCAACATCAGTCATGCGAAGGATGAATCAGGTATGCGAAGAAAGCCACCGCTATCGTCTGAAGCGTTTGTGACGGGACCACAGCCAAGTGACCACGCTGGAACTGGACGCCGCGCATCCGACCGCGGAGGTAAGTCGGGTACGGCACACGGCGCGCCCGGCACTGCTTCAGTGAAAACCTGGGTAGGTCTTCAGCTTCCGAGCGCCAGGTCACTCTGGGAAATCTTAGGTGTACCCACCGGGTAGGCGAACCTGCTCCCCGGGAATGATCGGATGATGCTGGGCACGTCGCGCCGGGTCCCCGACCTACCTCCCGCAGTTGGGATGGGCAGCGTGGAGGTTCCGGCGTGGTTACTTGGCTGTGGTCCGGTTCAGAGAAGCTAGGGTCGTGCATCGAGTCGAGTCAAAAGGTCGCTGTTGAAGATCACTCAACGACCTTTGACTCGACTCGACAGTATTCGGGTGATAGCGGTAGGAATCACGGAGCGTGCGTACCTCGGGCGAGGGGTTGGATGCCCTGTGCGAGGTTTGGACGCTTTGTAAAATCGGGCATGCCGGCTAGTGGGTGTGACCGACCTCGGGGCGCTCGCGGTGGACGGGTCCGTGGGACTCGTCGCAGTGTTCCTCCAAGACCGGGAGTAGGCGGTCGGCGTTGGGGGTGGGGGCGGCGGAGACCAGTTGGGAGTGGTCGACCTGCAGTGTGGTGTGGGTGATTTCGTAGTCGTGGTCGAGGAGGCGTTCGATCTGCTGGCGCAGGCCGTGGCAGTCGGCGCCCGGTTGGACGAGCACGTGGGCGGACAGGGCGACGTTGCCGGAGGTGATCTGCCAGACGTGCAGGTCGTGCACCTCGTCGATGCCGGGCATCTCCACCAGGCGGCGGCCGAGGGCGTCGGGGTCGACGCCGGCGGGCGCGGCTTCGAGGAAGATGCGGCCGGATTCGCGGACCAGGCCGAGGCCGGCCTTCACCATCAGCGCGACGACGACCAGGGTGGCGATCGCGTCGGCGCGGGCGAATCCGGTGAGCAGCACGACGACGCCGGCGACAGCGGTCGCGATGAAGCCGTACAGGTCGTTGAGCACGTGCTGGAACGCGCCCTCGACGTTCAGGCTGGAGCGATTCGCTTTGCTGATCGCCCAGGCCGCAGCCACATTCACCACGATGCCGACGATCGCGGTGGCGACCACCAGTCCACCGGTCACTTCCGGCGGATCGAGCAACCGCCGAATCGCCTCGTAGGTCAACCAGCCCGCGAGGACCAGCAGTGTGATGCCGTTCGCCTGCGCGGACAGGATCTCGGCCCGTTTGAATCCATAGGTGTACTTGCCGCGCGCCGGACGCGCGGCCAGCCGGATCGCGGTGAGCGCCAGCACGATCGACGCCGCATCGGTCAGCATGTGCGCCGCGTCCGAGAGCAGGGCCAGCGAATTCGCCAGCAGGCCGATCACGACCTCGACCAGCATGAAACCGCCGATCAGCGCCAGCGCGACGGTCAGCCAGCGACGATCGGCATCGCCGGAAACCCCGTGCGAGTGCCCGTGACCGCCGTTCCCATGGCCGTGTCCGTGCTCGTGTTCATGTCCCATTAGCCGCCCGCTTTCATCACCGCCACGTATGCGCATATCTGCATCTGTTTACCCACCTTAGCCCACCCTATGCCGACCGCAGCCTACTACGTCGGATGACGTGGATCACAGGCCTGCGGTCGGCGGGCGGTCAGCTGTAGAGACCCTTCGCGAGCACCGGCCAGGACGCGACGAACGCGTCCTGCCAGTAGCCCCACGAGTGCGTGCCGGTCGGGGTGAAGTCGAAGGTGGCGGGGATGCCGAGCTGGTCGAGCCGGTTTTGCAGGTTGGCCGAGCAGGCCCGGATGCCCGCCTCGATCGCGCCGCCGACCACCAGCTGATCGGCCCACTGCGAAACGCCGGGCTTGATCTGGAACGGTCCGTCCAGGGTGTCGTGCGCGCCCGGCAGGCCACTGCCGCTGGAGACGAACAGGTTCACGCCGCGCAACTTGTCCGCGTGCACCAGCGGATCGTTGGCCGCCCAGAGCGGATCGCCGGGCGGGCCCCACATGTTGTCGATGGTGCCGCCGCCGCGTTCGACCGTCATCTGGACGAAGGCTTGCCCGATCGGGTCGCTGGTCTGCGCACAGCCGCTGTAGGAGGCGACGCTGCGATACAGCTCGGGCTTGGCGATCGACAACGCCAGCACCGAGGTGCCCGCCATCGAGAGGCCGGCGATCGCGTTCACCTTGTTCGTGCCGAGCGCGGCGTCGATCAGCGGCGGCAGTTCCTCGGTGAGGTAGGTCTTCCACTTGTTCGGGCCGAGCACCGGGTCGTAGTTGATCCAGTCCGTGTAGTAGCTGAACTGCCCGCCGACGATCTGCACCACGTTGATGTTCTTGTCGGACAGGAAGTCGAGGACATTGGTGCGCAACTGCCAGCTGGCGTCGTCGACGCCGCCGCCCGCGCCGTTCAGCAGGTACAGCGTCGGCCGGGCTTGCGAGGTATCGGCGGGCCGTTGAATGTCGACCGGGAAGGTGGCCCCGTCCATCGCCGCCGACCGCACCCAGATCCGGATATTGCGCCCGTCCGGTTGCTCGACCCGCGCGATCACCGACCCATCGGGCGCGGCGGGCGTATCGACCCATGTCGTACTCGGCGGGGCCGGTGCCTCCGCCTGCGCGCCGGCCGCGGTGCCGACACCCAGGCACAGCGACGCCGCCACGACTAGCGCCCTAGCTCGAAACCTCCACGTCGATCTGCGATCCACGAACACACTCCAAACACCCCGACCCACACGGCTCCGAACTCATTCACAACTCCCCCACCGTGTCGGTCGTTTGCCCAGGTCTGTTACCGGATGTTCGCCGGCACACAGCGCAGCGAAGGGACCACCTGGACGCGGGACAACCCTGCCGCGCCCAGGCGCCCTCCTAGGGGCGATCGCAAGATCCCCCCATAGCTCAGCGCGCTCCCTCGGCTCCGCGCCGCGCGACCGAGTCGATGGCGACCGAGATCGCGAGCACGGCACCGGTGACCATGAAGCGCACCGAGGAGTCCACGTTCAACAACAGCATGCCATTCGTAATCGATTGGATGACAAGAATTCCCAGCAATGCGGCATACGCACGGCCGCGTCCGCCGAACAGGCTGGTGCCGCCGATCACCGCCGCGGCGATCGCGTTGAGCAGGATGTCGCTGCCGCCGGAACTCTGGTTGACCGCGACCAGGCGCGACGCCGCCAGGATGCCGCCGATGGTGGCCAGCGCGGAGCAGCCGACGAAGGCAGAGATGCGAATCCAGGTCACGTTGATGCCGGCCCGGCGAGCCGCCTCCGCATTGCCGCCGACCGCGTACATCCGACGACCGAAGACCGTCCGCCGCAGGATCAGGTCGAGGCCGAGGACCAGTCCGCCGAAGATCACCAAGGTCAGCGGCACGCCGCGATCGGAATTCAGCACGATGACCGTGATGGCCAGCAGGATGCCGAGACCGCCGGAGCGCGCCACGATCCAGACCGGGGCGGTCACGTCGAGGCCGGCGTGTACCCGCTGATGCCGGGTGATCAGACTCGCGACTAGGTGTCCGCCCGCGAGCAACACCACCAGTAGCCAGCCGAGCACGGCGGGCAGCCAGGTATCGCTGATGGTCGCGATGCCGCGGTCGAACGGCAGGTTGACCGTGCCCTCCTTGCCGAGCAGATACAGCATCAAACCCTGCCAGCCGATCAACCCGGCCAGCGTGACCACGAACGACGGCATGCTCAGCATCGTCCGCATCAGCCCGTGCAGCAGACCGATCGCGGCGCCGACCGCGATGGCGGCCAGCACCGCGAGAATGACGTTCCAGCCGTGCCGCACATAGAGCAGCGTCATCACCACGGCGGTCAGGCCGCTGACCGAACCGGCCGACAGATCGATCTCGCCGAGCAGCAGCACCAGCACGATGCCGAGGGCGATGGTGCCGGTCGCGGCCATCTGCAAGGCCAGGTTGGTCAGGTTCTCCGCGGACAGGAAATGGGCGTTGAGGTGGTAGAACACCGCGCCGATGATGACCAGGCCGATCGCCACCGGCACCGATCCGACCTCGCCGCGCCGTAGCCGATCCAGCGCGGCATCGGCTAGCCCGCGCCCTTGATTTCCCTGCCAGACCGGCCTTTTCATTACTACGTCACTCATGCAGCTGCTCCCGTGATCGCTGCCACGATATCTTCTTGAGTCGCTTTAGCGGTCTCGAACTCACCTGCGTTGCGGCCGAGCCGCAAGACCACCACGCGGTCACTGACCGACCGCACGTCGACCAGGTTGTGTGAAATCAACAGCACGCCCAGGCCGCGCTCGCGCAATCGCCCGATCAACGCGAGCACCTGCGCGGTCTGTTCGACGCCGAGCGCCGCGGTCGGTTCGTCCAGGATCACCATCCGCGGCCGTCCGAGCAGCGCCCGCGCGATGGCGACCGACTGCCGTTGCCCGCCGGACAGCGCGGACACCGGTGCGCGCACGTCCTTGATCTTCACATCCAGCGAGGCGAGCAGATCCCTTGCGCTGCGCTCCATTTCGATCTCGTCGAGCATGCTGCAGATGCTGGTCTCCGCGCCGAGATGCAGGTTGGCGACGACGTCGAGGTTGTCGCACAGCGCGAGATCCTGGAACACCGTGGTGATGCCGAGCGCCTGCGCGTCCTGCGGGCGGGTGATCCGGACCGGCTCGCCGGCGAAGACGATCTCGCCCTCGTCGGCCACGGTCACCCCCGAAATCGCCTTCACCAGTGTCGATTTGCCCGCGCCGTTGTCCCCGACCAGGGCGACCACCTCACCGGCGTTCACCTCGAGATCCGCGCCGGCCAGGGCCTGCACCGCGCCGTAGCGCTTGGTCAGGCCGCGGGCCGACAGAACCGTTGTGGGAGCTGTCATTTGATACCTGCGGCCTGGCAGGCTGCCGCCACGTCGGGCGTGCAGATATCGGCGACGGTGTATAGGCCGTCCTTGACGATGGTGTCCTTGATGTTGTCCTTGCCGACCGCGATGGCGTCGAGCAGGTAGGACGGGATGTCGGTCGCGCCGTTGTTGGTTTTGGCCGGGGCCGTGGGCTTTTCGCCCTTCGCGAGGGCGACGGCCAGCTCTGCGGCCTTCTCCGCCTGAGCGCGGTAGTCCAGGTAGATGGTCATGGTCTGCTCGCCGGTCAGAATCCGTTGCACGCCTGCGAGTTCCGCGTCCTGTCCGGTCAGCGGCGGCAGCGTCGCGTAACCGGCGCGCTTGAGCGCCGCGATCGCACCGCCGGCCATGCCGTCGTTGGCCGAGTACACACCGACGATCGCGTCCTTGCCGAGCGCGGTGATGGCCTGCTCCATCTGCTGCTGCGCCTTGTCCGGCGACCAGTCGGGGGTGTCGAACTCGCGCCCGATCTTGACCTTGCCGTCCAGCGCCTCGTGCGCCCCCTTCTTGTAGTCGCCCGCGCTGGGATCGGTCGGCGAACCGTTGATCACCACCAGCTGGCCCTTGTCCGTGGTGCCGCGCTTGCTCAGCTCGGCTAGCAACGCCTCGCCCTGCACCTTGCCGACCTTCACATTGTCGAAGGACACGTAGTACTCGTAGCTGATGCCGGAGATCAGCCGGTCGTAAGCGACCACCGGGATCTTCTTCTGCCGCGCCGTGTTCACCTGTGGCGCAACGGCATCCGCGTTGACCGCGTCGAAGACCATGACGTCCGCGCCCTGGGTGAGCGCGGATTCGAACTGGCCCTGCTGTTTGGCCGCGTCTTGATCGGCGTTGAAGTAGAGCACCTTGCAGTTGCCGCAGAGCTGCTTGACCTTCGCCTCGAACAGCGGGCGGTCGAAGGCTTCGTAACGGGTGGTCTTGGATTCCGGGAGCAGCAGCGCGATCGTCGGGGAGTCGCTGCCCGATTTCGCGTCTTTGGTGCTGTCGCCGGAGCTACAGCCTGCCGCCAGGACGAGTGCGGCCGCCGCCGCGGTGAGGAGCTGAATTCGACGCATGAGGTCACCGTGCCGAGAGGAGAGTGAGAGCGCCCGGTTGAGCGTTGGTAAGAAAGGTAGTTTACTAACACCGAGGTGTCCAGTGGTACGAGCAGGAGGATTGATGAGTAGGGTCGGCAATCCCCAGCTCCTTCGGACGATGAACGAGCGGTTGCTGCTCGACTACCTGCGGCTCAGCGGGCCCGCCTCGCGCGGTGAGCTAGCCAAGGCCAGCGGATTGTCGAAACCGACAGTGTCGGCGGCGCTTTCGGGACTCGAGCACGCCGGGCTGGTGCAGTTGGTCGGGTCGCTCAGCGGCCGGCCGGGGCCGACCACCGCACTCTACGACGTGAACGTGCGCGCCGGTGTGGTGTCGGGCATCGACATCGGCCGCAACTGGATCCGCCTCGCCATCGCCGACTTGCGCGGCGACTTCATCGGCCGCCGCGATGTGCGCAACTCCGCGCGTTCGGCCGCCGATCTGGTGCGCCGGGTGCGGGCGCTGGCCGACGAGGTCGCCGAGGAGGCCGGGGTCGACTGGTCGGACGTGCACTACGCGGTCATCGGCAGTCCCGGCGTGCTCAACCCGGACACCGGGCGCCTCGACTACGCGCAGAACCTGCCGGGCTGGGGGCGCGCCGGGCTGGTCGGGCAGCTGCGGGACGCGCTCGAGGTCGAGTCGACCATCGAGAACGACATCAATCTCGCCGCCGTCGGCGAGCTCACCTTCGGCGCGGGTGCGGGCGTGCGCAACTTCGTGCTCATCTCGATCGGCACCGGTGTCGGCATGGGCATCGTGATCAACGGCGAGCTCTATGTCGGCAATACCGGTGCGGCGGGCGAGGTTTCGTTCCTGCCCGCGACCGAGGTCGACGCTCCCCCACTCGATGCGCGCGAGCGCGGCATGACCGAAACCGTCGCCGCGGCAGGCGGAGTCGCCCGGGCGGCCGAACAGGCCGGTCTGCCCGGAGCTTCCGCCAAGGAAATCTTCGGCGCTGCGGCCGCGGGTGACCCGCGGGCCCTCGCGGTGGTCGAATCCGAGGGACGGCGGATCGGCGCGCTCATCACCGCCGTCGCCTCGATCCTCGACCCGGAACTCGTTGTGCTGAGCGGTGGTATCGGCAACAACCTCGATCTGCTCGGCACCGCCATCGCACGCCGGATGGCCGAACTCGGGCCGCTGAACCCGCGCATCGTCGCCAGCACGCTCGGCGACGATGGGGTCCTCACCGGCGCGGTGTCGCGCGCGCTGTCGGTTGCCAGGGATCGGCTGTTCGAAAGACGTTCGACAGGAGCCTGATTCAGCGGGCGCTCAGCGGCGGACCGTACTGCGGGCCCTTCGGCTCGGCGAAGACGGAGGGGCACGTGCGGCGCATGCGGTCCATCGAGCCGTTGAGGGAGGTCAGGGCGGCGGTGACCGAGTCGGCGACCGGCTGGGCCGGGTTGCCGTTGTCGAGGACGGCGGCGAAATCGGACAGCGAGTTGTGCAGTTGACCGCCCGCGGTGGCGACGTCGCGGTAGGCGCTGCCGATGAGCGGGGAGCCCATCCGGTCGACCACCGGGTTGATCGTGTTCGAGACCTGGTTGGACAGCCACATACCCTGGGTTACACGGGTTTTCACGTCGCTGACGTCGCCGCGGGTGGCAGCCGGGCCGAGTCCGTCGAGTTGTTCGGACAGTTGACGGAAGGTGTCGCGCAGGCCCGCGACGGCCTGGCCGCCGAGTGCGCAATCCGCGGTGTCCGCGTTGGCGACTCGGTCGCGCAGGCCGTCGGTCGGCCCGGAGCTCGAACACGCGCTCAGCAGCGCGGCGGCGACCAGGAACAGCGCGGCCATGGTCGTCACGCCGAGGGAGCTCCCCCGGCGTGACGACCTACCCGGCTTACCCGGCATGGGTCAGCACCGTGAGAATCGCGTTCTGCACGGCGGGTACGAAGGCGAGGGTCAGCACCATCGCCATGCCGAAGCCGGCCTGCACGTGCTGGTGCCGGTTCCACCACCCGATCGGGGCGGTGCGGGACCGGGTATTCCACTCGACGCCTTGGGCGACGGCGACCTCATTGCGTTCGTAGTAGCCGAACGCGATGGGGGCCGATCGGACGTCGAGCAGACCACCGAGCGCGTCGGTGGCCACGCCACCGGAACCGATGTTTCGCGAATCGAACATGGTGCCAACCCCTTTCGGTCTCGTCGTGGACTACCCGTTGATGTTGCTGCGCCATGGCTGCATCAGCTCGTCGTAGACGGCCTTGGTGAATTCGCCCTGGCCGACGAGGTCGCTCAGGACCGCGGCGGTGACGGCCTGACCGACCACGGTGACCGCGCCGATCGAGCCGAACGACTCCAGCAGGCCGCTGAGGTCACCGGGGCTGGTCGCCGCGTTCGGGGACACGGCCTGACCGGCGATCAGGCCGGCGACCTGCACGTTGCGGGAGCGCCCGAACGCCTTTGCCGTCGCGGTGGCGATATTCAGCGGATGTGCCGCTACCGACTGGGCATTCGCGCCCATGCCGAGGCCGGCCAGCAGGCTGCCGAGGCCGCCTTCCAGGCCGGAGCCGTTGGACAGCGCCGAAACCTTGTCCTGCATCAGTTTTTTCGCCGCGGCGTTCAGCTTTTCCCGTTCCTCGGCGGTCAGTTGGCCGGACCGCTCGATGATCCGGATCGCGTCCTGCCACTGCGGGCCGTAGAGGTACTCGAGGTGCAGGGTCTCCGTGGTGTGCGTCATGTCTGATCTCCTTCGCTAGATGGCTTGACACAGTGCAGGATTCGTCACAGCGAAACGCTGACGAGTCGCGAGGCGCGATCGTGCGCCACCGCTTCGGCAGCCCCCTTTCCGGTGTAGGGCAGGTCGGCGAACGCGACCGGCGCGGGCGCGGGTTGGCTCGGTAGTGGAGCGAGCAGCTGCTGCAACGAGGCCGCCAGTTGCTCCAGGGTCGGATCGTCGGGAATGTCGTCGAGGAACTGCGTGCCCGCCGCGGCCGCCCCACCACCCGAAGCACCCAGCGGCCCATTGCGATCCAGCGCCGCCCGGATCCCCGAGATGATCCCGACCCGAGCCCCCGGCGTAAGCAGAACCGCAACCGCCAGCGCAACCGCCGCCAAAGCAGCCGCCCCCACCGCGGCCAACGGCGCACCAACCAGCCCCGCAAACCCAACCACCGGCGCGGCCACCAACGCCGCCACCCCCACCGCGGCAAACGGCGCCAACAGCGTCGCAGCACCGGCAGCCAAAGCCCAACCGAGCAGCAACTTCGGAATCTCGACCAGCGCGAACAACCCAAGGCCCGCCAACGGCAACCCGATCACCGCAGCGAACGCTCCACCAGCAAGCAAAACCGGAAGCGCAAGCAGCGCAAGCGCACCCGCGATCGCCAACGGCACACCAATCAGCGCAGCCAACGCGCCACCGGCCAGCAAGACCGGAAGGGCAAGCAGCGCGAGCGCGCCGACCACGGCGAGCGGGATGCCGACTAGTGCGGCCAGCGCACCGCCCGCGAGCAGTGCGGGAAGGGCGAGCAGTGCGATTGCGCCGAGGGTCAGGGGTAGGCAGATCAATAGTTTCACCGCGATGAAGGCGGCGGCTAGGGCGGCCAGTCCACCGCCGATCAGCAGGACTGGGACGCCGACCAAGGCGGCTAGAGCGCCGCCGACCAGGAGGACGGGGAGGGTGAGGGCGGCGAGTGGGATACCGACGAGGGCGGCCAGCGCGCCACCGACCAGCAGTACCGGAATCGCAAGTAGCGCAATGGCGCCCACCGCTGCCAGCGGCACGCCGATCAGAGCGGCGAGTCCGACCAATGCCCCACCGATCAGGACGATCGGCAACGCGAGCAGGGCCAGTGCGCCTAGAGCGGCGAGCGGGACGCCGACCACTGCCGCTAGTGCTCCGCCGATCAGCAGGACCGGCAGCGCCAGCAGGGCGAGAGCACCGGCGGCGGCCAGGGCCAGCAGCGGCACGATCACCAGCAGGGCCAGTGGAGCGCCGATTGCGAGGGCACCGAGGACTGCCACCGCGAGTGCGGTTGCGCCTGCGACCGCGCCGGCGACGAAAGTCGCGCCCAGGGCGGCCAATCCGGCAAGCGCGAGTAGCGGTATCGCCACCAGAGCGAGTAGTGCGAGAACCGGCAGCGCGAGCACCGCGATCACCGGAATCGCCACGGCGGCAAGCACACCGAGCGCGGCCAGTCCGAGGACCGGCAGCGCGACCACGGCAAGCACCGGAAGAGCGACCAAGGCGAGCGCACCCAGCGCCGCAAGGCCGAGCACCGGCAACGCGAGCAGGGCCAGCACCGGAAGAGCGAGCGCCGCAAGCACACCGAACGCGGCCAGACCAAGCACCGGCGCAGCCAGCAGCGCAAGCACCGGAAGGGCCAGGAGCGCCAAGGCGCCGAGTCCGGCCAGCGCGACCAGCGGCGCGAGTACTGCGGCGGCGAGGCCGAGGGTGGCGAAGTCGAGCAGCAGGCTGCCGAGGAACAGTGTGACCGCGAGGGCCGTCGTGATGGCCACCAGCGAGACGCCGATGATCGCCGCGAGAACGGGCAGCCCGACCAAGCCGAGCAGGCCGATGCCGGCACCGAGTGCCGCGACCACCAAGCCCGCCGCCAGAATCGGCGACCACACCGCAAGCAGCGCAAGGGCGATGATCGGCGACAGGGCCGTCGACACCACCACGGCGAACGGTCCGAAGATCAGGAATGGCAGGGTGAGGACTGCGGCGAGGGCGAACCCGATGACGCCGACCGCGGCGGTGGCGATCACCGCCACCACGGCGAGCACGGCGGCAATCAGCCCGCCCGCCAACAGGATCGCGCCGAGACCCACGCCGCCGACGGCGAGCGTCGCGAGGGCGAGCACCGCCATGACCGCGAAGGCCGCCGCCGCGAGCGGCACCGATACCAGCAGCAGCGGCGGGAACAGCGCGGACGCGGCGACGAATACGCCGAGCGCGAGGACGCCGAAGAACACCCAGGAGGCCACCAGCCCGAGCCCGAGCGCCGCGACGAATCCGCCGAGCAGCGTGCTGACCACGGCCACGGTGCCGAGGGTCGCGAACGTGCCGAGCAGCACCCCGCCGAACAGCAGCGGAAGCGCGATCAGCGCCAGCGGCGGATTGATCACGATCAGCGCGAGCGCGGTGAGGGCGAGCATCACGAACGACAGCACCGACACCACCAAGCCGCCGGCGAACACCGTCGCCACGACGGCCAGCGCGAACGCGAGCAGACCGAGAACGATCGCGCCGCCACCGATCCAGGTCACCACCGTGAACGCCGCGGCGACCACGCCGATGCCGGCTCCCGTGATGATCGAGAAGGCCAGTGCGGCAATAAGAATGATCGGGATCGCGTACGGCATGGTGACCATGAACACCAGCGTCGCGAGCAGCGTCGCCCCAGCCAGTGCGGCGATCGCCAGCAGCGCCGTCCCGGTCAAGGCGAACACCGAGAACGCGATCAACCCGAACCCACCGAACAACACCGCGAGCCCGATCGCCGCCGGAATGGCCACGAGACCGATGAAGAGCAGCGGCGCCAGCAGCGGCCCGAGGACCGGCACGGCGAACACCAGCGCGAGGGTGGCGAGCAGCCCACCGACCACCGCGAGCGCGACGCCCACCGCACCTAGCGCCGCGAAAACGATTCCCGCAGCGGCCAATCCGGCCCAGAACACCGCCGCGGCGACAAGCTGAATCGCGGTCGCCACCACGGCGAACGCGAGCAGCACCGTCACCGCGGCCCCGCCCGCCACCGAGAGCACCAGCAGCCCGGCGAGCGCCACCACGGCCAGGATCACGCCACCCGCCAGACCGACCGCGCCGAACGCCACCAGGGCGACGGCCGCGAGCGCGATCAGGATCGGAATGGCGATCAGCCCGAACGGAGTCAGCAACGACAGCAACCCGACGCCGACGAACAGTGCGGCAGTAGCGAGTCCGGCCACGCCGAGTACTCCGAAGAAGGCGACGGCCGTGGCGACGAGACCGACCACGAGGAACGCGAGCGCACCGGTGAACAGCAGCGGCGCGACGACCAGTCCGAGAATCGGCACGAAGACCGTGGCCAGCAGCGCACCCACGGTCAGCACCGCGAAGCCGACCACGCTCAGCACCAGCCCACCGGCCAATGCCAGTACGGCAAGGGCGATTCCGCCGACGATGGCCACCGCGATCGCCGCGATCCCACCGACCAGGACGACCGGTGCCAGCACCGCGAACGCGACGAGCGCCACCGGAATCGCGATGAGCAGCACCGGGATAGCGATCACGGCGAGCACGATCAGCACCGGAATCGCGAGCACCGCGAGGATGAGCCCCCCGACGATCAGCGCACCGATCACCAACGGGGCCAAGACAATCGCACCGAGCACCACCGCGCCGAGGGCGAGTACCGCGGCCACACCGATCCCGCCCGCGAACAACAGCGGCACGATCGCGAGCACCGCGACCAGCGGAATCGCGAGCAGCGGCAACGCCGCCGGATGCCTGGCGTCGGACACCAGTCCGCGCACGGCTTCACGGATCTGGGTGAATACCGCGCCGATCCCGGCAACCGGGTTCGAGGCCAGGGCGAGCAGCGGTGCGAGGAAGGCCAGCACCGGCCCCGCGCCCGCCAGCTGCGGCGCGAACAAGCCGATGATGGGTGCGGCAATCGCGAGCAGTCCGGGCGGCAGTTGCTGCGCCACCGGATCCTGTTGTCCCACAGCTGGAGTCAGCAGATCACGCAGTCCCTTGACCGGATCGGGTCCGTCCTTGGGGAACCCGAAGAGCGTGCGCGCCTGATCGATCAGGTCGTCGATGGCCGGCGTCGTGCCGCTGCGCCGGGTGCCGGCCAACTCGGTGGCCTGCTCGACGAAGGCGAGCAGGTCGTTGACCGGACCGCGCATCGGACCATCGGGAAAGGTCTTGTTTGCCCAGGTAGCGAGCTGATCGAGCGGCATCCCCGAGCCGGCGATTTGCGCGACGGTAGCCGCGAGATCGGCGACGGGTGCGGGAACCCGGCCTGCCACCTCGTTGGCGACCGCAGCGGGCGCACTCTGACCACCCGCACCGGAACCACCAAACCAGGACTCCGGCGCGGGCGGCGCGCCGCCCGCGCGATAGGTGTCGATCGCCGAGTTCACCTGATCGCCGAACGGTGTGTTCGCACTCGCCGCGCTCGCCGCACCGAGCGCGTTGTTCAGCGCATCCTGCTGCCCCGGGTCGAGTACCTGTCCCGCGACATCGCCCGCGCCGGACAGCATGCCGTTGAGATCGGCGGGCGGCGGCGGCAAGTCGATGTCGGCGGAGGCGTGACCCGCGCCGATCATGGCGGTCGCCATGGAGGCGAACGTGGCCGCGGCATACATCCCGCGCCGGGACTTCTCCACGCTCTTGCGGTGTTTGGCCGATGCTTTGGTTTCGCGCTGACGTTCCTTGGTGACTACACGCATTTATGGAGCCTCTCCGTGAACCTGTCCGAGGACGTGCTGGTCAACGATGCGCACGTGGCCCTGTAGTCGAGAGTTCGCGGGCTCCGGCGCGGAAGGCGATATCGGGGTCAAAGCCCCGCCCGGGTCAGACCGGACCGGTTTCGGCCGGGGCGCAATTCGCCCTGGACCATCCGCCACCGGTGCCGATGGTGGTGCCGATATGGGTGTGGGGCAGGCCGAGCAGGTCGCGGCAGCGGATGAAGGCGTGCTCACCGACACCGGCGCCGGGGTCACAGGTGATCGTCAGTTCATTGGGAACCGAGGAATCCGTGACGCATCCGGACAGGTCCGGGTCCGCGACTGCCGGGCCGGTTCCGGCGAACCATCCGCCGGCCAGCACTGTGCACAACACCAGCAGCGCGGCCGGGAAGGTACGGCTCGGCCGCACCAGCCTTTGCTGAACGTTTGCTAGATGTGCCATGCGCTCCATGGTTCGCGCCTGGCGGAATCTCAGTCAACATAACGGAGATCACCATTGGTTATTCACCCAGGTCAATCGGCGCTTTTTGGTTCAAGAAGGACGCCGCACGTCAGGGAAGCGTAAACAGTTGTGTACGCGCTTTCTTATTCGGTCTATCATTCGGATCTCAAACTGGACGCACGACCAGTTAAATACTGCACACCGTTACGGCCATCGTAAACCGCAGGCCAGCACCAGTTTCGAAGCATTACCCCACTGCGGTCACGCGGTATTCGGCAAGCACCTCGGCGGCCGCCCGCTCGCCGGAACGGATGGCCCCCTCGATATAACCCGTCCATTCCGTGGCAGTTTCGCTCCCCGCCCAATGAATCGCGCCGATCGGCTGACGCAGCGCCGAACCGATACTGGTCAGCACACCCGGCGGGAAAAACGCGCCGTAACCGCCGCGGGTGTAGGGATCGTCGGCCCAGACCTTCTCGCGGAAATCGATCGGATCGCGCGCCGCATAACCGAAGGCGCGCACGAGCGAGCCGATGATCATGGCCCGGCGTTCGCCGGCGGACAGTGCGGCCAGCCGATGGGCCGCGCGGCCGGGGACGAGAGCGCCGAGGCAGCCCGGTCCGCCGGGGCGGGTGGCGTCGAAGGTGACCGGAACCGGATCGTGCAGGTTCAACGCCTGCCCGGTTAGTCGGTCGTCACGCCAGAAGGGCCGCTCGTAGACGGCGAACGCCTTCAACACCGAGCCCATCGGCATCCGCTGGGTCAGATGATCACGCGCGGCAGGCAAGGGCGGGTCGTAGGCGATCCGGCCGGCCAGCGCGGGCGGCAGTGCGACGATCACCTGCGCGGCGCGCACCTCACCGAATTCGCCGCGCACCGAAAGGCCTTCCGCCACTTGCTGAATTGCCGCGACCGGAGCATTCAAGCGCAGCGCGTCACCCAATTCGGCGGCGATGGCGCGGGCCGGTCCGTCGGCGCCGTCGACGAACAACCGGGTAACCGTCTCGGCCGTCACTCCCGCCTCGACGCCGCCCGCGGCACGAATAGTGGTGAGCAGCGCCAGCATCGAGACGCTGCCGACATCGACGCACAACTCCTCCCCGATCATCACCTCGGCGAGATGCCTGGCCCGGCGCTCGGGCAGGTTGCGGCGCAGCCAGGTCGCCGCGGTCATCGCGTCGAGCCGATCGGCGCCCGGCGTGGCCCACGGCCGGGCCAGGTCGATGCGCGCGGCCAGCCGCTCGATCCGCCACATCGCCTGCGCGAGCACGACCAGTACGAGCGGCGGCAGCGGCGGGCGCGCACCGGCGAACGGCCGTCGGACCGCGCCCTCGACCAGCAGATTCGCGCCGTCCGCGGGTGCCGCGTACGTTTCGGCGCCATACTCCTGCGCCAGCGCGGCAAACCGGGTGTGACCACCGGAGATCCACTGAGCGCCGAGGTCGACGGCCCAGTCGTCGCCGATCCGCTCGGTCAGTGCCCGCCCGCCGACCCGGCCGGCGGCCTCGAGCACGACGATCTCGCGTCCGGCCGCCCGCAATGCCCGCGCCGCGGACAGTCCCGCATATCCGGCACCGACGACAACCACGTCCGCGTGGTCCATGCCGGCCTCCCGTCACTACACCGTTGGACACCACTGTTGATCACCGTCCGCCGATGCGCAACCGCTCGACGTGTCCGAATTGCCGGACACGATGTCGCGGTGCCGGATCCAGTCAGCACGGAAGCAGCCGGGCGACCGGCTCGACCGGCGGCCGCACTATCTGCTCGACCGGCGGCGGCAGGTGGCGCCGGAATGGCTCGACCGGGTTCGGGCTGCGGCGCAATGGACACTGGAGTCTGCTGCGGCGGATTCTGCTGCGGCGGTGGAATATTGCCGCGCGGAGGTTGCCATTGCGGTCGACGCCACCGCGATTGAACCCGTAACAGTCGAATCCCCGTGCGGTCACAATTCCCGTGGAGGACCGTCATTCACGACCCACGCAGACACCGAATATCGAACCATTTTCAGTCAAATCATGCTGCGCAGCAGATACTTTCATCGATCCGGCAACTGCGACCCAACTCAGCTTCCCACGCGAGGCATCGCAAGATGGAAGTCATGCATGCCGCAACATAAATGACATAACTCTGGGCTACATAACAATTGAGCATCTTCATCCACGACTTTCGACTTGCATACATAGCGATGCGGTGATGCGAAACTCCTGTGCTAATTTCCGATCGGCCATAACCTCCGCGAACGGAAAGGCGCGATGACTTCACCTTCCTGGGCGGTCAAAGCCTGGATTCTGCAAATCGCCGCCTTTATCCTGACCTTCGGCGCACCCACCGTTGTTGCCGTCGTCCTGCTGATCACCCGAACCGACCCCGACTGGACCGGCTTCCCTGCCCACGCCTACCGCATCGCAGGCTGGACGGCCTTTCCCTTTGCCGCACTCGCACTCTGGGCCGCACATCGATGGCTGGGCCTGACCGCGGCCGAACTCGGTCTGCGCGCAGGTCGACCCGTCCGTGCCGGTTTCTTCGGCGCGATGGGCGCCGGCTACCTCACCATGTGGCTCGGCCTGGTCGGCCTCGGCTTCTTCCCCGACTGGGTCACCGGCGCCGACGGCAGCCCGATCGGCGCCATGTCCGCGTGGGACGGCGTGGCCTGGAGTGCGCGCGCCGGATTGGTCGAGGAGACCATGCTGCTCGCCTTGCCGATGGCCATCATGCTGCGCCTGCGCTGGTCCTGGCCCGCGCAACTGGCGGTGCTCATGGCGCTGCGGCTTCCGTTCCATCTCTACTACGGCCCCGCCGCGCTACTGATGGTCGCGGTCTGGTGTGCGCTGCTGCGCTACGCCTACCTCCGCGTGCAGTTGATCTGGCCGTTCATCGCGGCCCACGTCCTCTACGACCTGAACGTCGCCGTCGTCCCGCTGGGTCCGCTGCGCGCGGTGATCACCCTCGCGATGCTGGTCCTGGGCGTCCTCGCCTTCGCGTCCTGGTGGCGCGAGCGCGGGCGACACTCGGAACAGATTTGCTCGCCGATTGCCATCAAATGACAAACTGTCCCGATGACGGACACCTTGGC
Source organism: Nocardia colli (assembly GCF_008704205.1). GTDB lineage: Bacteria > Actinomycetota > Actinomycetes > Mycobacteriales > Mycobacteriaceae > Nocardia > Nocardia colli. Next base: position 262,493 of record NZ_VXLC01000008.1, read on the forward strand.
GATCGTGGAACGCGGCGCGGCCGAACAGGGCCGCCGGGCGCGCAAACGGGTCGGACGGCGGTCGCTGGGGGTGTGGGAGCCGCCTGCCGACCGCGCCGACCCGATCGCCATCCTCGAACGCCAGGCGAAGACGCGGGTGCCCGAGCTGGTACCCATCCGATACGCGCGGATGGCCGCGGGCCAGTTCTCGTTCCTGCGCGGCGCGCCCGCGATCATGGCCGCCGATCTGGCCGCCTCCCCCAACACGGGTCTGACCGTCCAGCTGTGCGGTGACGCGCATCTGTCCAACTTCGGCCTGTTCGCCTCCCCCGAACGCGCGCTCGTCTTCGACCTGAACGATTTCGACGAGACCCTGCCCGGTCCGTTCGAATGGGACGTCAAGCGCCTCGCGGCCAGCATCGCGGTCGCCGCCCGCGCCAACGGTTTCGCCGACACCGACGCCGAAACCGCGGTCGGCGCGGCCGCTCAGGCCTATCGCGACGCGATGACCCGGCTGGCCGGACTCGGCGAACTGGCCGTCTGGTACGAAAAGATCGACGCCGACCAATTGGCCGCGCTCGCCCCGAAACCCAAGCGCCGCAAGGGCGTCGAGCAAGCGCTCGCCGAGGCGCGGTCGCGCACCAACCTGCAGGCCCTGGAGAAGCTGACCGAGCCGGACGCCGACGGCATCCCGCGCATCCGGCACCGCCCGCCACTGCTGATCCCGATCGGCGAGTTCGACGCCGCCACCATCCAGCGCGTGTTCAGCGACTACCGCCGCACCCTGGCCGAGGAACGCCGGGTGCTGCTCGACCGGCACGAGATGCTCGATCTGGCCATCAAGGTGGTCGGCGTCGGCAGCGTCGGCACCCGCTGCTTCATCGCGCTGCTCGCCGGGCGGATGAGCGGCAGCCCGCTGTTCTTGCAGGTGAAGGAGGCCGAACAGTCGGTACTCGCGCCGCACACCGCGGCGAGCAAGTTCCGCAACCAAGGGCATCGGGTCGTGCACGGGCAGCGACTCACCCAGGCCGCGAGCGACATCTTCCTCGGCTGGGCGGCCGGGCCGGACGGGCGGCACTACTACTGGCGCCAGCTGCGCGACATGAAGGGCTCCGTGGCCATCGAGGAGATGTCGCGGTCCTACCTGCGCGATTATGCGGCGCTGTGCGGCCACACCCTGGCCCGCGCGCACGCGCGATCCGGGGACCGCGTCGCCATCGCCTCGTATCTCGGCTCGGGCGACACCTTCGACCGGGCGATGATCGACTTCGCCGTCGCCTACGCCGATCAAACCGACCTCGACTACGAAAAGCTGCTCGCCGCAATTGATTCCGGGCGAATCGTGCCGGCGGAGAAGGCGTACTGAGCTCAGCCGGCGCGCCGGGACCGATGCTCGGCCACGTGCACCCGGTTCGAGCACCGCGCCGAACAGAACCGGCGCCTGCCGTTGCGCGAGGTGTCGACGAAGACGTCGTCGCACCCGTCGCGCGCGCAGCGGCCGATGCGATTCGGGTCGTCGCAGAACAGCGTGGCCAAACCGACCGCCGTGTACGCCTTGACCCGCTCGTCGACCGGTGCGGTCTCCTGCGCGAAGTGCAGGTGCGGCAGCCGGTCGTCGTGCGTCGAGATATAGGGCTGACTGGTCGTTTTCGCGAGCAACGCGTTGAGCCGGCGCACGGTCGGATCGTCGAACACCGCGCTGAGCTCGCCGATCCACCGGCGCAGTTCCGCGTCCTGCGCGGGCTTGAGGGTACCGAGCGGTTTGTAATCTGCGGCAGCGAGTAACTCCCGCAAATCCTCGTCCGGACCCGCGTTCACCAGCCGGGCGGCGAGTTCGGCCGCCGCGCCACCGTAAGGGTTGAAATGCACTGACTCATTACATCAGGCTGGGGCAATGGACCTGACCTGCCCCTCCTGTTCCTGGCCGTCGCCCACGGTCGTGTCCGCCCACGGCAACGTCCGCTACCTGCGCTGCCTCTGTGGTCAGTGGCTGATCGCCGAACATGGTCTCGTTGTGGCAACGACCGGAAACAGCTCGTTCGGTATGCGCGATACACCACACAGAGGCGATGAGCCCGAAAGGCCGTGCGGGGCCCGTTATTCGGGCTAGCCTCGATGGGCAGTCTCATGTGGAGGGTATTTCGACATGACCACGGCTACCGTCATCCGGCCGTTGGCACCGAGCGAGGAGATCTTCGCCGGTAGTGAGGTTCTCGTCGGCTACTCGATGCGACTGTCCGGTCGGTTGAGTCTGGTCGCGTTGTCCGCCGCGTTCGAGGAGGTGGTCCGAGCGCATCCGGCGCTCGGCGCGCATCTCGAGCCCGACGCGCACGGTCATCTCCTGGTCGAGTCAACCGGCAGCACACCCGAGATCACCGTGGTCGACGGCGATCCCGAACAGTTGCTGAGCGGTGCGCGGCTGGACCAGCGCACGGCCCTCGCCGGGTTGTGCGTGGTCCGCGACGGCGACAGCACCGGGGTGACCTTGGTGATCCATCACAGTGTCGCGGACGCGTGTCATGCGCTGGCGGTGCTCGCCGAACTGTGGGTCTGCTACAGCGAGATCTGCCGCGGCCGCAAGCCGGCGCACACCGCAGGACGGTTTCCGGACACGGTAGAGGACCTGCTGCACGCCCGGGGCGTGGAAAAGATGTCCGACGCAACCGGCTTCTCGCGTCCCCTGGCCCTCGCCGAATCGCTCGGCACGACCCAACCGGTCGAGGACGACACGCCCTATCTACTACCACTGACGGCGCGCTGCCGTCTGACCAAGCGCGAGACCGCCGCGCTCGCCGACCTCGCGCACCGCGAGGGCACCACGATCAACGGGCTGGCCTCGGCCGCGATCCTGCTCACCGAGGCCGAGCTGCGCGAGCTGCCGCTGACCGAGCTCAGCTACACCTACTCCGTCGACCTGCGCAACCGGGTGACCCCGGCGATCGGCCACACCGAGGGCACGAACGTCCTCGGCTTCGCCGATTTCGTGCCCACTCGGCAGGAGGGCCCGACGCTGGTCGGCCTGGCCCGCGGGATCAGCGATGGGCTGCGCCGCGGGCTGGCGAGCGGCGTCGTGCAGCAGACGCCGCTGCACATCCCCGACATCGCGTCCGGTCCGCCGCCGCGGGCGCCCGGCATCGTGCTGGCCACCAACTGGGGCCGGATCGAACCGCCCCGACTACCGGAAGGGTTGCGGGTCAACGACTTTCGCACGGTGATGATCGCGAAACCGGACCGGGCCGGGCATCGGTTGCAGCAGCCGAGCGGCACCATCATCATCAGCACGTTCGATGATCAGCTCAGTATCGAGATCCATCATCCGGTGGAGACCACGGTGCAGCAGCGACGCCGGGTGCGGCTGCTCGCGGCGCATCTGGACGCGGTCCGCGAGGCCGGCGTCGCATAACCCGCCGCGCGAAACCGCTCTGAGACGGGCCTGAAACTCCCCTCGGCAATCGTTGACCGGCGGCCGGATAACCAATTGCTCCGGCGCGCGTGCGGGGTCTTTGATCTGGCGTCGGCACGCATAACTCGGTACGGCTTGAAGGGGAGCTCCATGACCACGTCCACTGTTGTCCGCCCGCTCGACCCGAGTGAACTGATGTTCGCGGGGGTCGGAGCCTATGTGGGATACGCCGTCGAGGTGTCCGGCCGGTTGGACCTGACGGCACTGTCCGCCGCGTATGCGGCGGTCGTGCGCGCCTATCCGGTGTTCGGTGCGCGGCTGGAACCGTCCGACGATGGCGGCCACGTTCTCGTGACCTCGACCGCGACGCCGGAAATCTCGGTGGTCGACGACGATTCGGGTCGCTTGCTGATCGACCAGAAATTCGATCAACGGGTCGCGCTGAGCGCGGTGTGCGTGGTCCGCGCCGGGGACACCGCCAGCGTGACACTGCTGACGCATCACAGCGTGGCCGATGCCTATCACTCGTTGGCGGTGCTGGCCGAGCTGTGGTCGTGCTACACCGATGCCGTTGCCGGACATTCGCTCGACCGGCGGGTGCGCCCGTATCCGGCGTCCATCGAGGAGTTGCTGGCCGAACGCGGCGTCGAGAAGATGACCTTTCCGGATCCGGACGAGCAGCCGGCAGTATCGGCGCCGGCCACCGACCCGGTGGTGGACGAGGACGGCTGGCAGAGCGCGCCGCAGGTTTCGCGGTGCCGCCTTTCGACGGCCGAGACCGCGGCGCTGATCGAGCTCGGGCATCGGGAGGGCGTGACCATCAACGGCCTCGTCTCCGCGGCAGTTCTGTTGAGCGAGGCCGAGATTCGCGAATTGCCGCTCACCGAACTGCTCTACATCTATCCGGTCGATCTGCGCACCAGGATCACGCCGACAGCGGGCCTGACCGACGGCACCAATCTGCTCGGATTCGCCACCTACACCCCGGCCGAGCCCGCCGGCCTGCTCGATCTCGCCCGCGGTATCTGCGAGTCGCTGCGGGTCGCATTGGCGGCAGGCATCGTGCAGCAGACTCCGCTACACATTCCCGAAATGGGCATGAGCGCCATCGCGCCGGTCCCCGGCCTGGTGATCATGACCAACTGGGGCCGGGTGCCGGAGCTGCGCGCACCGGAGGGCTTGCGGATCAACGACTTCCGCTCCACGCTCACCGCGGCAACCGATCTCGGAGCTCCGCCGCAACCCGGCGGCACCTGCATCCTCAGTACGTTCGACGGCCGCCTGAGCATCGAGATCCATCACTCGAAAGCGGCTGCCGCGCAACAGCAACGGCGCGTGGACAGCTTCGCGGCAAGGCTGCGCGCCGCCATTTCATAACCGGGGCAACAGTTCCGGCGCGAGCAGGAGCTGGGCCAGGCTGTCCGCGACCCAGTTCTCCGCGTCCGCACCGGACCAGCCGCGGTCCTCGATGAGCGAGCGGTACACGTCGTAGGTCGTCACCGCGTACATGATGTCGGCCGCGCGCTCGGCGCTGAGGCCCGGGCGCAGGGCGCCCTTCGCGGCCAGTTCCGGGGTGATGTGCCGAGGTCCGTCGTAGCGGCCGCGCTCGGCCTCGGCGAGAAAGTTGCCGACATCGGGGTCCGCCGACGCGGTCATCCGCATGACGTCCAGCAGGCCGGTATAGCGCTCGGACACCTGCCGCATGTGCTTGGCGTACAGCGCGAGTTGGCGCACCGGGTCGGGCTCGGCGAAGAGTTCGCGCACCCATTCCCGCTCCGGCGGCGGGGTGGCGGCCTCTTCGTCGGGGCCGGCGACGAGCACTGCGGCCGCCTCGGCGAGCACCGCGACCTTGGTGCCGAACGCCTGGTAGATCGTCTGCACGTGCACGCCGGCCGCGTCGGCGACGGCCTGCAGCGTGGTCGCCGCGTATCCGTGTTCGGCGAACAGGGTCGCGGCCGCCTCGGCCACCTTGCGTCGCGTGGCCTGGCGACGGCCACCGCGGGGCTGGATCGGTCTTGACATGCCCACCAGCATATCTATAGTTCACTATATAGTCAGCTATAGGTAAGGAGTTCCCGTGCGTGTGCTCTGTTCGACCACACCGATGGAAGGCGTGTTCGCGCCCGCCCTGCCGTTGCTCACCGAGTTGGTGCGGGCCGGTCACGAGGTACTGGTCGTCACCGCACCGGATCTGGCCGACCGGGTGCGCGCGACCGGGCTGCCGACCGCGGTCGCCGGGCCACCCGCGCCGGTCGCGGCCGCACAGGCCGTCGCCGATCCGGTGTTCGCGGGTGGCGGGCAACCGTGGCGGATCGGTGCGGTGATGTTCGCGCGGGTCATGGCGCCGGCGAAGCTGCCCGAGCTCAGCCGGATCGCGGCCGAGTTCCGGCCCGATCTGATCCTGCAACCGCCGGTGGATCTCGCGGCGCCGATCGTGGCCGCTACCTTGGGGATTCCGTCGATCACCTATGGCACCGGGTTGCTGTTGGAGTCGGAGTTGATGGCGGCGATGGCGGAATGGGTGGCACCGCTGTGGGATTCGGCCGGTCTCGCACCGGACCCACATGCCGGAATGTATCGGACCGGTTATCTGGATCCGGTTCCCGTTGCACTGCAACGAGATCGAGGTCCGGCGGCGGGATGTGCACGGCCGATCCAGCCGCACGTGCCGGGGTCGCGGGCCGAGGCGCTGCCCGACTGGGCGGAGAAGCTCGGTAATCGGCCGGTGGTCTACTTCTCGCTCGGCACGGTGCCTATCTTCAATCAGCCCAGCATGTTCGAGCCGGTGCTGCGGGCGTTGGCGGATCTAGAGGTCGAGGCGATCGTCACGGTCGGCCGGACGAACGATCCCGAGGCGTTCGGCTCGTTGCCCGCGAATATCCATCTGGAGCAATGGTTGCCGCTCGCGGCGGTGCTGGCGCGGTGCGATGCGGTGGTCTGTCACGGGGGCGCGGGGACGACGCTGGCCGCGTTGTCGCACGGGCTTCCGCTGCTTCTGCTGCCACGCGGCGCGGATCAATTCCCGACGGCAGCAGCCTGCCAGGTGGTGGGTGCGGCTCAGGTAGTGCCTCCGGATATGGCCACGGCGGACACTGTTCGAAGCGGGATCGAGGCGATGCTCACGGACGCGTCATATGCCGCTGCGGCAGCACGATTGAAGTCCGATATCGATGGAATGCCTTCGCCCGCGACAGTGGCAGGTGAGCTGTTCGAAGTCCCCTTTTGAGCCATCTCAAATATAGCGGAGCGAGCGCGGAAAAACATCCGCATTCAGAACGATGTTTCCGCAGGTGGCCGCGCCTAACCTAGGGGCTACTACCCGGACAAATTGCTGTGCGGAGGAATCGTGGAAAACCTGACGAATACGGTCATGTGCCGAGTTCTCGGGCCGATCGAGATCGAGATCGGCGGCGTTGCGATCGATCTGCGGGCGCCGCGGCCGCGCCAGCTGCTGGCCGCCCTGTCCTTCGCGGCGGGCTCGCCGGTCTCGAACGAGGTGCTGGCCGAATATCTGTGGGGGCGTGCGGCGCTGGATCAGCCGGGCGCCAATGTGCGGGTCGTGGTGCACCGGTTGCGCGCCGCGCTCGGGCCGCATTCCGGCCGGCTGCTCCAGCTCGATCGATGCGGTTATCGGCTGCTGCTCGCGTCCGAGCAGACCGATCACGGGCAGTTCACCGAACTGGTCGCCGCGGGCCTTCGGGCGCTGGTCGACGGTAGGGCGGCCGAGGCGGTCGACACGCTGCGCGCGAGTCTCGCGTTGTGGCGCGGGCAGCCGTGGGCCGAGCTCGGCGATTCGCCGGAGTTGCTCGGAGCGCGGGCGAAGTTGCTGGAGCTGCGGGAGTTGGCGATCGAGGAGTTGCAGGCCGCCCGGCTGGCATCCGGGGACACCGCGGCGGCGGTTGCGGCCTTGAGCGAGGCCGTTATTCAGGCGCCGTATCGCGAACGTCGTTGGGAGCTACTGGTTGTCGCGCTGTTCCGCAGCGGCAGGCAGGCCGACGCGCTCGCGGAGCTGCGAAAGGTACGCAGGTTGCTGATGGACGAGATCGGGGTGGAGCCGGGTCCCGCGCTGCGTGATCTGGAGCGGCGACTGCTCGACCACGACCCGGGACTGCTGCTGCGGGACACCTCGATTCGCACGGCGGCCAGCCGGGCCACCGGAACTCTCGTGCGCGGTTTCCGGACCTACCCGGCCGCGCGGCAAGCGAGTTGATCAGGACGATCCGGCGGTGGCGCCGGACACCAGCATCGACATCACCCAGGCGAAGGCCTGACCGAGAACGGTCATCCAATCGCCCACATTGAACGATCCCATAGCGAATTTCCTTCTGGTCGTGATATTTTCAGCGAATACCCGCATCGGGACGGACCTCGTCGCCCGCGGCGGTGAGGTCGCAGGAGTGATCGTTGCCGAGATTGCCGCCGGTGGAGATGATGACGGCGAACACCTTCTTGCAGTTCTGCTCGCCGAGTCCCGCGGTGTTCTGCGCGATGGTCGAACCGCGCAGAATCAGATGCCCCATGCCGGGATTGACGACATCGGTGAACTGATACGGCAGGGTGTCGAGATAGGCGGGGGCGATGTTGATGCCGCCGCCGCCCTCGTCCGCGCTGTTGCCCGTGACGACAGTGTCGATGAGCACCACCTCGCCGACGCCGCGGATGTCGAGTCCGCCGCCGCGGCCGGCGAATCCGCCGAAGCGATACCACTTGGTGCGCGGGTTGACCACGTGGTTGCCGGTGATCGCGGTGCGGGTGAAGGTGCAGGTGTTGTCGCAGCGGACTCCCCCGGCCTCGCCCGCCGCATTGCCGGTGATGATGCTGTCGGTGGCTTTCAGGTCTGCGACCGGGATATTGAAGATGCCGCCGCCGTAGTCGGCGGCGTTCCCGGTGACGGTCACGTGATCGAGAATCAGCTTGCCGGAGTTGGCGATTCCGCCGCCGCCGGTCTCGAACAGCGGGATCTCGTGCTCGGCCGCATTGCCGCCGGTGATGGTGAGCCCCGAGATGGAGACGTGCGCCGTGGTCAGCACGGCGCGATCGCGGTGCCCGGCATCGATGACGGTGCGATCCTGCCCTGCGCCTTGAATGGTGGTGTCGGCGTTGACGTCGAGATCGCCGGTGGCGGGGTCGATCAAGGGGCCGTTGGTGTTCCAGAAGTTCGGCGGGATGGTCAGCTCGTATCGGCCCTCGGGAACTCGAATGGTGCTGCCCGGGCGGACATTCGCGGCCTGCACCGCGGCGCGCAGCGTGCATTCGCCGGCGTCGGTGCGGCATTGCCCGTCGAACGGATTCGCCGCCGCGCCGTCGGCGGTGGTGGTCACGGTGAACACTTCGGGCGACGTCCCCGCCGAACCGGTATCCGCGGCCGCACGCGGCGGCGCTCCGCACAGCACGCCGAGGAATACGACACCGATCATCGAAATAGGCGAAATCTTCATCTGACCAACCACTCTCGGCACGACTGCTCCGGATCGAGACGGCGCCTGCCCGACGCACTGTCTCAGTCGTTTCGGTTCTAACAGAACCGAAACCCGTGCCGTGGCCGGTCGGACAGTTCCTTCGCTATTGCACAATCGCCCCGGGCGTGTCGACAGGACACCTACGGCAGCGGATAGGGCGGGGTGCTCTTGCCCATGATCCGGTACCGATCCCACAGGTCGCGGTCGCCCACCACAGCGGGCCGAGCGTCCGCGCCGGCGCGCACCACGCAGGCGGTTCGCTGCTCGTCGCCGAGGATCTCGGTGAGGGCGTCGTTGGCCTCGATGCGCCCGACCCAGCGGTAGACGCCGTCGGTCGGCTCCGGGTAGCCGCGAAGTTCCAGGCGGACCGGCACCTCCACGCCGCGCACGACGAGCGTTGCGTCACCGTAGTAGTCGGCGCCGGCGTGCGGGCTGCGGTCGGCTGCGCTGCGTTGCGCCATGGCGTCCACCTTTTCGAACCTGGCCATTCCGTGTCTCAGACAATCTTGACAATACCGACCGGCGGTTCCAGACTCAAGGGTATCGGTACCAGCGGTACCGGATACAACTTTCGCGATCGTGCGCCGTTGCGGGTCGAGGCCGGCGACGCACGCGCGTGACCCGGAAGAGAGCCGAGCACGATGGGAACGCCGAGCCCCGAGCCGATCGAATTCCACTCGCCGACAACCACTTCGGGTGCACCGGTACGGCGACGACGCACCGTCGCCGAGCGCAGGCTCAGCGCCAGGCGACTGCTGCTCGACGCCGCGGACGAAACCTACGACGGCGACCTGGATATCGACTGGTCGGCGCCGATCGATCCCGGAAAGCACTGGCTGCCGGACAATCTCAGCACCATCCACGACACCTGGCTGTGGCATCGGATGGGCACCGAACAGCGTGCCACCCTGGCCAGATACGAGCTCGCCAACCTGCTGACGCTGGCCGTCTACGCCGACGCCGCCCGGTCCATGCTGCTGTTCCGCGAGATCATCGAGGCCTCCGGCCCGGCCGACGACGAGACCCGCGCCGCGCTGGCCGGCATCCACGCCGACAGCCGCACCATGGCCATGTTCGGCCGGATGGTGCACAAGAGCGGCCTCGCTCCGTATCGACGACCGGTGCTCGCCCAGGTGGTTTCCCGGCTGGTGCTGTTGACGCCGAAGAACACCGCGACCTCGGCGGTGACACTGCTGATCCAGCAGGCCATGTACGACCTGGCCGCCGCGATCGCCGACGATCCGGACGTCCAGCCGCATCTACGGCAGCTGATGAAGATCCACCGGGTCGCGGCGCAACGCAATCTGGCCTACGCGCAGGACGAGCTGATCGCCGAAATCGACGAGCACGGAAGGCTTTCCAACGCGATCGCCGCGCTCTGGACCGCGGCGGCGACCAGCGTGCTCTATCCGGCGCTCATCGCGCCGCGCCCGTATCGCGCGGCCGGCGTGCGCGCCCGGCACGCCCTGCCCACCGCTCTGCTCAGCCGCCACTACTCGGCCTCGGCCCGCACCTACACCGAATCCTTTGTGCGCCAGGGCGTTCAGATCGGATTGTTCGGCGGCCCACTGACCACAACGATTCTCCGGCTCGGCCGCGTCTGGCCCGGCACCACCTCGAGGAGGCAGCGATGACCACCCACGACACCACGCCGGCCAACCGGCACGCGGTCAGCACGGCGGGCATGTCGACCACCCGCGGCAAGAACGTCGGCGACCGGCAGAAGACCGCCCAGCGCCTGCTGCGGTCCGCGGCCGATCGCGCGTACGACGGTGAGGTCGACATCGATTGGGACGCGCCGCTGGATCCGGACAAGAAGTGGATGCTCGATCATCGGCAGACGCTGTACGGCACGTACCTGTGGGACCGGCTGACCGAGGAGCAGCGCCGCACGCTCGGCATGCACGAGGCGGTCAGCGCGCTGAGCTTCGGCATCATCGTGGAGTCCGGCCTGTCCGCGTTCCTGCTGCGCCAATACCTCGAACACGGGGACCCCGGGGACGACCACAGCCGCTACGCGCTGGCCGAAGTCGGCGAGGAGACAAGGCATTCCACGATGTTCAGCAGGCTCATCAACAAGTCCGGCCTGCGCGCCTATCAGCCGTTCCTGCCCAAGCCGCTGTTCAAGGCGGTACGGCTGATCGGCCTGGTCCCGATGGGCCCGGCCACCATGGGCGGGCTGCTGCTGGTCGAGGAGACCCTGGATCGGTTGCAGCGGGAGAACATGGACGATCCGCGCATTCAGCCACACATGCGGCAGCTCAACAAGATTCACGTGCTGGAGGAGGCCAGGCACATCACCTATGCCCGTGAGGAACTCGTGCGCCAGATCGCCAAGCACGGCAAGCTGGTCAATGCCGCGCACCGGCTGGCGTTCTCGGTCATGGTGTTCGGCATCCAGCCCGCCATCGTCACGCCTCGGGTCTATCGCTCGGTCGGCATCCACCCGCTGCACGGGCTGGCCGTCGCTTTGCTGAGCCCGAACTACCGCGAGAACGCCAAGTTCGCCGGGGAGATGTTGTTGCGCTACGGATATGAGATCGGGTTCGTCCGCGGGGCGGTCAGCACCCGCATCCTGCGGCTGGCCCGCGCACTGCCGGACGACGTCATGGCCGAGCTGTCGGGGACCGCGTGAGCATGGCCGACCCGGACACCGCCGCGCCCTTACCCGCGGCGACCGCGAACACCCACGTGCACGAACTGGAAATCGTCGAGGTGATCCGCGAGACGGCCGATACCGTCTCGCTGGTCTTCGAGGTGCCGGATCTGCTGACCCAGCGATTCCGCCATCGCCCAGGGCAATTCCTCACGCTGCGCATCCCGGGCGAGCGGACCGGTTCGGTCGCGCGCTGCTATTCGCTGTCCAGCTCACCGCATCTCGACGACGATCTGATCATCACGGTCAAACGCACCGAGGGCGGCTATGCGTCGAATTGGCTGTGCGACAACGCCGTTACCGGCCTGCGCGTGACTACCCTGTCCCCGTCCGGCGTCTTCACCCCCAAGTCGCTGGACGCCGACCTGCTGATGATCGCCGCGGGCAGCGGCATCACCCCCGTCATCTCGATCATCAAATCGGCCTTGGTCGCGGGCACCGGCACGATCTATCTGTTCTACGCCAATCGGGACGCGTCCTCGGTCATCTTCGGCACCGAACTGGCGGACATGATGACCGAGTATCCCGATCGACTCCTCGTCGACCACTGGCTGGAGTCGGCGCGGGGGCTGCCCACCGCCGAGGCCTTGACCGAACGCCTCTGGCCGTACACCGGCTTCGATGCTTTCCTCTGCGGCCCAACGGCATTCATGAGCACCGCGCGGGCCGCGATGATTGCCGCCGGGATGACCGAACGACACGTGCACACCGAGATCTACCGGTCACTGACCGGTGATCCGTTCGCGGAGATCGTGATCGATCGCGACGACGCCGAAACCCCGGCCACCGCAACGGTGGAACTCGACGGCCGCCGACTGGAACTGCCGTGGCCGCGGCACACGCCGCTGCTGGATGTCCTGCTCGCCGGCGGCTTCGACGCCCCCTACTCCTGCCGCGAGGGCGCGTGCAGCGCCTGTGCGTGCACCGTGCGCTCCGGGGAGGTCCGGATGCTGCGCAACGACACCCTGGTCGACGCCGACCTCGCCGTCGGCCTCACCCTGGCCTGCCAATCCGTCCCGCTCACCGACCATGTCGACATCGCCTTCGACCAATAGGACCGATCATGACGGACCCCGCCGACGACTACGACTACGAGGGACCGGCGATCGTCACCATCGACGGCGCCGGCATCCCCGTCGAACTGGCCCTGCGCGGCCATTTTCAAGGCATCGACGGAATCTACCGCTGGTACGGGCGGATTCGGCCGAACCGAGAACTCGCCGCCGCCGTCGGAGACGAAGCGGCGGGCGAGGTCAGTACCGCCTTCGGCACCGCCCCCGCCCGGATCGGCGACCTCGACTTCTGGGGCCGCTACCGCATCTGCGGCCGCAGCACGCCGCCGTTCTTCGTGCCGAACAGCCTGGCCGAGCTCGACGGACCGCGCTCAGTGCACTGAACCACCCGGCAGCACAACGACTTCCGCCGCCATGTCCACCGCCAGCTCAGTCCAGTTGCGGGCGATGAACGCCCGGAACGACCCGGCGTCCCGACCGGTCACGTCCGGCACCACCGACGTGACGCGGTCTTCGGCGCCGCGCCGGATGTCGTCGTCGAGCCCGGCGAGGAACGCCGCGTAGTCGGCGGGCACGCCGGATTCGCGCACCAGGTCGGCGAATTCGGCGACCCCGACCGATTCGTGCCGCACCACGCGCCCGGTCTCCTCGGCGATGATGACGGCGGCCTGCGCGTAACTCAACGCCTCCGGCCCGGTGATCACGTGCTCGGTGTTGTGCGGAACCGGATCCAGCAGCGCGCGCACCGCGACGGCGGCGATGTCCTCCGCGTCGACGAAGGCCACCCGGCCGTCCCCGGTCGCGGTCACGATCTCGCCCGCGGCGCGGATGCCTGCCGCCACCGGATGTCCGCCGACGAAGTTCTGCATGAACCAGGACGGGCGCAGCACCGCCCATTCCGGCACCGCGCCGCGCACTGCGCCGTATAGCTTTCCCAGCCCCGGTGCCTCGGCGGAAACCGCCGACGAGCCGAGCAGCACCACGCGCCGCACACCGGCCTGAACCGCCTGAGCCAGAAAGGGTTCCACGATCGAGGCCGGATCGGTCGCGCCGATCGGCGGGACCAGGTAGATGGCGTCCACTCCGTTCAGCGCGGGCCCGTACGTCTCCGGATCGTGCCAATCGAATCGGATGTGATTGTCGCCCTGCGGGTTCCGGCTGGCGATCCGCACCTCTGCGCCTTCCGCCACGAGTCCCGCGGCGATTCTGCTTCCGGTGGTACCGGTGCCGCCGGTGACCAGGATGGTCGCTTCACTCATGGACTTCCCCTCCGTAGCACCGAACGACGTGAGCTCACCGGCGCCACCGAGGGCCTCGGCGGCGGCGAGCGGGTTCCAGTAGTCGCGGTAGTGCACGATCTCGCCCGCGCGCACGGTGATCACCGCGATGTAGCGCATCCGGTACGGCCGCCCGGTCCGGACGGCGATGCCGTCGGCGGCGAACTCGACGATGACGACCTCGGGGTCCTCGGTGACGTGCACGGTCGGCGCGTCGATCGCCCGGATGTCGAGCTGCTCGGGATAGTCGCGCAGGTAGTCCTCGATCGCCGCGCGCCCGGTCACCTCCGCCGGGTACCCGGCCGGTGCGAACGGGAATTCGATGCTGCCCCGTTCCGCCCAGAGTCCCGCGAATCCGACCATGTCCTTGGCCAGGAGCAGCCGTAACGCCTCCGCGACGACCTCGGCCGGGGTGCGTGCCGATTGCGGCATGAGCCCTCCCATTCATATGGACGATACGGTACCGTCCCGTCCTAATATAGTCGAGACGGTACCGTATCGTCCATTCCGTATACTGCGGCCATGTCCGAGAAGCCCCGACGCGCTCCCACCGGTGCCGCCGTCCTGCAACCGCAGATCACCGCCGCCGTCACCGCGGCGGTGATGGAGCAACTGGCCGAGAACGGCTACGCCAGGCTGTCGATGGAGGCGGTGGCCAAGCGCGCGGGCGTCGGCAAGAGCGCCCTCTACCGGCGCTGGCCGTCCAAGCAGGACATGGTGGTCTCGGTGCTCGGCGAGTTCAGCGTCGAGCTGGCCGAGTTCGCCGATACCGGCGCGCTGCGCACCGACCTGATGGCCGCCCTGGCGCTGCTGCACACCTGGCTCACCCATCCGAGAATGGCGGCGATCCTGCCCGATCTCACCGCCGAGGCCGGCCGCAATCCCGTTCTGGCGCAGGCGGTCAGGGCCACCATCGGACAGCCGCGACGAGCGCTGGGGCTCCAGCTGTTGCAGCGGGCCATCGAGCGCGGCGAGCTGCCCGCCGATACCGACGTCGAACTGGCGTTGGATCTGATTGCGGGACCGATGTTCTGGCGGTTGAGCGTCCGGCACGCCGAGGCCGAGCCGGACTACCTCGAACGATTGGCCGACCATCTACTGCGCGCGCTGAACGCTCGCTGACAGTTACCGCTGCCGGAACCGCGACTCGCGCATGCCCTGCGCGGCCTTGTTGCGGTACATGGCCGTATCGGCCGCGTGCATGAGTTGGTCCGGCGCGGTGGGCACATCGTCGAGGAAGACGGTGCCGATGCTGGCGGCGACGGTCACCAGATGGCCCTCCACCTCCATCGCCTCCACCAGCGCGTGCGACAGCCAGCCGGACACCTCGGCCAATTTCTCCGCGCCCGTGCACTTTTCGATCAAGACGATGAACTCGTCGCCGCCCAGCCGGGCGACCAGCCCGTCGACCGGCTCCACGGCCGCGCGTAGTCGCTGCCCGACCACCCGAAGTACCTTGTCCCCCACCGTGTGTCCCCACACGTCGTTGATCTCCTTGAACCCGTCGAGATCGAGATAACACACGCCGATCGGCGGGCTCGCGTTCGCCAATCGGTCGAAGAACAGTGTGCGGTTGGGTAATCCGGTGAGGCTGTCGTGGTTTGCGTCGTGCCACAACCGGTCGGCCAGCTGCTTGCGCTCGGTGATGTCGACCGCCACCCCGATCAGGAATCGCACCTGCCCGGCGCTGTCCCGCACGGCCGACATGGATAGGTCGATGGTGGTGATGGTGCCGTCCGGGCGCAGATGATCGGTCTCCAGCCGGAACCGGTCGGAAGCCCCGCTCAGCAGCCGCTGTAACTCGGCGAAGGCATACCCGATGTTCGCCGGGCCGAGCAGCGCGTCCACGGTCTGGCCGGGCATGACTTCCACTGGCAGACCGAGCATTTCGGCCATCGCCAGGTTAGCGTCGAGCACCCTTCCGGTGACATCGATGGTGCCGATGCCGACCGAGGCGCCCGCGAAGACGGCAGCGAACCTGGCTTCGGACAGCTGCCGTTTAGCCTCAGCATCGTGCGCGGCGGCCAGCGTCGCCACCAACGTGGCCTCCTGCTCGGCCAGCGCCGCCGACCGCAGCGCCGCGGTGAAGCCCGCGGCGAACTCGGCGGCGGCGATCACCGCGCGATCGCGGATCCGCTCGTAGTCCGCGCCGCCGCGGTCCGGGCAGACGTCGGCCACCAGGTCGTGGCAGATCACCACCACCGAGCGGCTGACCGCCACCGCGTCCCGATAGTTGGCCGCGACCAGCACGGACGCGGCTTCGCGGGCGACGCTGAGCTCGGCGGTGCCGAGCACCACCGCTTCGAGCGCCGCACCGAGCCCGGCGAGCATCGCCTCGATCTGGGTCCGCGTGAGGGTGGGGGCCACCGCGCCGTCGAGCGCCTCGGCCCACCGCATCGCTAGCTCGTGCGACCCCACTCAGGGACCCCCTGCTGGTTCGTGTTCGCGCTTCAGACCTTTCGACCGACGCCGGCCAGCCCGAGCGAACGGCCCGGCGCCTCGTGCAGATCCCGCTCGGACTCCGGGCGCCAGACCGGCAACTCGACTACGCCGGGCTCGATCAGGTCCCATCCATCGAACATAGCGACGATGCCGTCCCGATTGCGAAAATGGATGCCAACTCGACTCTTGTCGGTCGCGTGCGCACCGAGCTTGCCCGCATCCTCGGGTCGCATCTCCGAGGTCAGGTGCGAGATGGCGACGTAGCTGCCCGGTTCGACCGCGGCTCGCAGGTCGGCGACCTTCTTGACCGGCTCGTCGTCATCGGAGAGCAGGTGCAATACGGCGATCAACAACAGACCGACCGGTTGGTCGAAATCGATCAACCCGGTATCGCCGGCCCGATCGAGCAGCTCGGCCGGCTTGCGCAGATCCGCCTCGATGGCGGCGGCCCGGCTGTTGCCCCGCAGGATCGCGCGCGAATGCGCGACCGCCACCGGATCGATGTCCACGTAGAGCACCCGAATATCGGGATCGATGGTCTGCAGGATTTCATGCACATTTCCCGCTGTCGGAATCCCCGACCCGATATCGAGGAACTGACGAATTCCGGAATCGGCCAGGAAACGCACCGCCCGGCGCAGGAACGCCCGGTTGCTCAGCGCCAGCCGGGGCAGATCCGGTACCAGCTGCTTGGCCATTTCCGCGGCATTGCGGTCGATGTCGAAGTTATGCGAGCCGCCGAGCAGCGCGTCGTACATTCGTGCCGGGCTCGCCTGTTGCATATCCACGCCTTCGGGCGCCCACGCCGGCCTATCCATCGAAACCCCTTTTGTCGCTCACGCATCGTGTGCTCGATCACCCGAACGGTGGTCTGCGCATAGTAGTCGGCTTTGGTGAGCAGCGGGAAGCTCGCGCCCGACCGTGGTTGGCCCACACCCGGTTTCAGGCGCGCGCGGCGGAGATCCGGGCCAGCGTCTGCACCGGGTCAGTCAGCACATCGGTGAACGCGAGCTCCGCGGCGCCGATCAAGGTCGCGTCTCCACCGAGCGCCGAGGTGCGCAGGCGCACTCGTTCGCGGACCGCGAGCAGCGCGTCGACCGCGACCCGGCTGCGCACCTGGGCGGCCGAGGCGAGATAGATCTCGCGCAGCACGCCGCCGAAGACGACCATCGACGGGTTGAAGATGTTGACCAGGTTGGCAACGCCGTAGCCGAGCCAGTCCCCCACCTGATGCAGCGCGTCCCTGGCGGTCGAGTCGCCGCGGGCGGCGGCCTCCACGATCGCCTCGACCGCGGCCCGCCCCGCCGGGTCGTCGCGTCCGGCCGCGGCGATCAAGCCGAGCTCGCCGGCCTCGACCTCGAGGCAGCCGTGCGAGCCGCACGCGCAGGGACGGCCGTCCCGGTTGACGATCATGTGACCGACCTCGCCCGCGTAGCCGCCCTCGCCGCCGAGCAGCTGGCCGCCCATGATGATGCCCGCGCCGATGCCGACGTCGCCGTGCAGGTAGATCAGGTCGGACAGGCCCGCGCCGACGCCGCGTTCGCGTTCGGCGAGCGCGCCGAGGTTGGCGTTGTTGCCGACGACGACGCGCAGGCCGAGGTCGAGTTCCCTGGTCAGGCTGGCGCCGAACGGCACGTCGACCCAGCCGATGTTCGGGCCGTAGCGGACGACGCCGTCCTCCTCGCGCACCATCCCGCAGAACGCCACGCCGACACCGACGCACAGGGCGTCGCGCGCGGCCTTGCCGATCAGCTCGCGGGCCATCGTGGCCAGCGAGGCGATTACGTCGTCCGGGTCGAAAGTGCCACGCGGCCTGGTGGTTTCGACCTGATCGAGAACGGAGCCGCCCAAACCGACCCGGGCCGCGGCGAGCCGGTCGGCACCGACGTCCAGCGCGATGACGTAGACCCGCTCCGATTCCGGCCGCACCACCAGCGAGGGACGGCCCGCCTTGCCGGTCTGACCCGGAAGTTCCTCGCGGATCAGACCGGCCGCGGCCAGGTCGGCGGTCAAGGCCAGAATGGTGCTGCGGTTCAGCCCCATTCGCTCCGCGAGCGTGGCCCGCGAGACCGGACCGTCGCGATGGACGTGCCGGAGCAACACTGCCAGGTTGCTCTTGCGGATCTCATCAGGAGAGGGGGCTGCTCGCATTCACCGTCCTTCGCTATGCGTGAGTTACCTACGGAGTACTGTGCGCTTGCGCGACAAGGCATCTACGCCAGCCGCCAAGAGCAGCACGAATCCTGTCACAACGAACTTCGTGCCCGCGCTGTAGCCCATCAGGCCCATTCCGTTGTCGATCACCGCGACCACCGCGGCGCCGAGCACCGCGTCCAGCATTCGGCCGCGTCCGCCGAACAGGCTGGTGCCGCCGATGACCGCCGCGCCGACCGCGAGCAGCAGCACGCTGCTGCCGCCGGTGTTCGGATCGACGGAGTTGGCGCGGGAGGCCGCGACCAGGCCGCCGACCGCGGCCATCGTCGAACACAGCACGAAGGCAAGGATTTTCACCCGATCCACGGTGATGCCCGCCCGCCTGGCCGCCTCGGCGTTGCCGCCGACCGCGTAGATGTGCCTGCCGAACGACGTCCGGTTGAGCACGAAGGTCCACAGCAGCAACAGCACCGCGATCAACGGCACCACGATCGGCATGCCCTTGAGCGAGTGCAGTTCCGGGTTGCGGCTGCGTTCGCCGTTGAGCACCAGCACCGCGACGCCGAGCACCACCGCGACCGCCACGATCCGGGCCACGATCACCGGCGCGGTCTCGCCGGTGAGCCCGAGCTTGTTGCGGGCCCGCAGTTTCCGATATTGCAGGAACGCGAAGCCGGCGATGAGCACCAGATACATCAGCCAGCCGAGCAGCGGCGGGACGTTCTTGTTCGCGATGGCGAGGATGGTGTCGTCGCGGATGGAGATGTTGCGGCCGTTGTCCATGATCTTCAGCGCGACGCCTTGCAGCGCAAGGAATGCCGCGAGGGTGACCACGAACGACGGGATGCCGATCTTCACCACGATCGCGCCGATCGTCAGGCCGATCACCACACCGGTGAGCAGCGACGCCAAAACTGCTAAGTACCAGGGCCAGCCGCGGTCGGTGAGCAAGACCGCGAGCACCGCCGCGCAGACGCCGCTGGTGAAGCCGGCGGACAGGTCGATCTCGCCGAGCAGCAGCACGAAGATCAGGCCCATCGCGATCACCGCGATGGCCGCGCCCTGGGTGAACAGGTTGGCGAAGTTGGCCTCGGACATGAAGACCGGGCGCGCGGCCCAGAACACGCAGGACAGGATCACCAGGGCGAGCACGGACGGCAGTGCACCCATGTCCCCGCTGCGCACCCGGCCGACGTAGGTGTTCACTAACTCGGAAACCGGTGCAGTAGTGGGCGTTTCGGTAGTAACGGCGCTCATCCCTTGGCTCCATTCGCGTCCAGGCCCAGTGCGCCGCTGCGGCCTGCCGTAATCAGTTCGACGACCTGGCCGTGGGTCACATCGGAGGTCCGGACCTGGGCGGCCATCCGCCCCAGGTACAGCGCCGCGATCCGGTCCGAGACCGCGAACACGTCGTTCATGTTGTGCGAGATCAGCACCACCGCGAGGCCGCGGTCGGCCAGGCGGCGCACCAGTTCGAGCACCTGCTGGGTCTGCTGCACGCCGAGCGCGGCGGTCGGCTCGTCCAGGATCACCACTTTGCTGTTCCACAGCACGGCTTTGGCGATCGCGACCGTCTGCCGCTGGCCGCCGGACAGGCTCGACACCTGCTGGCGGACGCTCTTCACGGTCCGAACGGACAAGCTCTCCAGGGTCTTTCCGGCTAGTTCCTCCATCGCGTACTCGTCGAGCACGATGCCGTTCTTGCGTTCGCGGCCGAGGAACATGTTCTGCACGATGTCGAGGTTGTCGCAGAGTGCGAGGTCCTGGTACACGATCTCGATGCCGAGGGCGGCCGCGTCGCGCGGACTGTGCACCTGAACGGGCTTGCCCTCGAACAGGAACTCGCCCGCGTCGATCGGATGGGTGCCGCCGATGCATTTGACCAGCGTGGACTTTCCGGCGCCGTTGTCGCCGACCAGCGCGGTCACCTCACCCGAGTAGGCGCTGAAGGCGACGTCGTGCAGGACGTGAACCGCCCCGAAACTCTTTTCCAGGCCGCGTAATTCAACTACGGGCGTTTCCGTCATGGTGATGCTCCTGAGAAGGGAGCCCCCTCCGCCGTCCCCTCATCGAAACGGCGGAAGGGGCTGATGCGATCAGATGCCGTTGTCCGCGCAGAGTTTCGCGATCTCGCCGGTGCACAGCTCGGCCTTGGTCACATAGCCGTCCGCGACAACGTCTTTCACCTGCTGCGCGTAGATCGGCTTGGGCTCCAGCAGCACCGACGGCACGTCGGTCTTGGCCTCGGGATCCTTCACCGTGCCGTTCGCCTGACCCGGCTGGCCCTTGGTCAGCGCGATGGCCAGTTCGGCCGCCGCCTCGGCTTCCTTCTTGATCGCCTTGTAGACGGTCAGGCACTGGTCGCCCTTGAGCACGTTCTGCAAGCCCTGCACCGTGGCGTCCTGGCCGCTCACCGGCACCTGGCCGTTGAGCTTCTGCTTCTTCAGCACCGCGATCGCGGCGTTGGCCAGGCCGTCGTTGGCGGCGACCACGCCGCCGATGTTCGGCGTGCCGGTGAGCATCTGCTCGAAGATGGTGCCCGCCTGGGTGTTATCCCACTCCGGGACCGCCTGATCCGGGCCCTTTACGAACTGGCCCGCGTCGAACTTGGGCTTCAGCACGCCGTCGTAGCCGGTCTTCAGCAGCGTGGCGTTGTTGTCGGTCGGGCCGCCGTTGAGGTAGGCGACGACCGGCTTGTTCGCGTTCTTGTCGGTCAGGCATTTCGCCACGCCCTCGCCGAGCAGGCTGCCGACCTTCACGTTGTCGAAGGACACGTAGAACTGCGCGCCGCCGCCGAGGGTGAGCCGGTCGTAGTCGATGACCGTGACGCCCTGCGACTTGGCCTTCTGGATCACGGCCTTGCCGGTGCCGCTGTCCAGGTTCGTCATCAGCAGCACCGAGGCGCCGTTGGTCATCATCTGGTCGGCGATGGTCTGGAAGGCGGTCTTGTCGCCCTGCGCGTTCTGGATGTCGGCCTTGACGCCGGCCGAGTCGAACGCCTGCTGCAGGTACTTGCGGTCCGCGGTCTCCCAGCGGGCCGAGGTCTTGCTGTCCGGCAGGATCACCCCGATCTTGGCACCGCCACCTCCCGAGCTCTTCGAGTCGTCACCGCAAGCAGTCAAAGTCAAGGAGGTCAGCACGGCGACCGAGACGGCCGCGACGCCGAGAATGCCCTTACGCATGAGGGGGCCTTTCGTGGAACCACCGCCCCGGAGTGCCCGGGCGGTCGAGGTCGAGCGAATGTTGTTCGCTGCAACATATTCGACTGTGACCCAGAGCACAACCTGTTCAAGCGACCAATTTGTTGTTCGAGATAACAATCAGGACACGTGAGCATGTGCTCACGTGATCCGATCGGTCTAGTAGTCCGTGGCGAGCGCGGCGGCCAGGGTGCGGGCTTCGGCGAGCCAGGTGGCGCGCCACTGGTCGGTCGAGTCGGTTACGGTGCGGAATACCTTGCGGCGTACGTCTTCTATGCCGATGTAGGGCAGGACGCAGGCGGCCCAGATCTGCTGTAGCGGGTCGCCGAAGATGTCGCGTTCGCGTTCTTCGGTGGTGTCGGAGGTGTTGAGGACAAGGGCGCGCTTGGCTCGGAGCAGGCCGATGGGCTCGCCGGCGGCGTCGGTCAGTTTGTAGGCGACGGCGGGGGTGAGGACTCGCTGGATCCAGCCGGTCAGGATGGCCGGTGGCATGCCCCACCAGTTCGGGTGGATGAAGATCAGGGCGTCGAGTTCGGCCAGTTCGTTCTGGTATCGGCGGACCTGTTCGTTGTCGGCCGTTGTGCTGTCGACGGTTTCGGTATCCGTTGCGGACAGGGCTGAATCGAAGCCCTCCGTGTAGAGATCGTGCGGCACGACATCAACCGCGTGCCCCCGCAATTCGTCTACGACCGCGTCGAACAGAGCTCTGTTGAAACTGTCGGGTCGGGGGTGGGCCAGGTATACCGCGATACGCATGTGGATCACTGTGCCGGATGGGTTCGCATTCGCTGTCCATCGGGTTCTGCGGTCGAGAAGCGCTGCTTTGCAGGGTGATTCAGCCGGGTCCGGCAGTTCGTGAGAAGTCCCAATCTGCGAACAACACTATTCGCAAAGGGGTGATCTGCTCTAGATTCAGTCCTGCGGGATCGAGCGGTTCGGAGCCGATCCGGGGAGGAAAGGATCACCTGTTGCCCAGACTCAGCCGACTGACCCTGGCCATCGCCACCGTAATCACCAGCCTCACTTTGCCTTTCACGGTCGATGTGCCCGCCGGGGCCGCAGCGGGCACGGTCCGCTGGGAAACCCGGGTCAGTGACCGCATTCTCGATATCGGCGTCTCCTCCCCCAACCTCGAGGGGCCGGACTGGTCCGTCAAGGTGGTCCGGCTGCTGCTGCCGCCGGGCTGGACGAAGGAATCCACGCGCAGCTGGCCGACCGTCTGGGTGCTGCACGGCGGCTTCGACGATCACAAATCCTGGACCGACAAGGGCAACCTCGAAGCGCTCACCGCGGGCAAGAACGCCATCTTCGTGCTGCCCGAAACCAGCTGGTGCAGCGCCTATTCCGACTGGTACAACGACGGCCACGGCGGACCACCCGCGTGGGAGAAGTACCTGCTCGGCGATGTCCGCACCATCCTCGAATCCACCTACCACGCCAACACCACCCGGGCCATCGCGGGCAACTCGATGGGCGGTCTCGGCGCGATGAAGTTCGCTGCCGCCCACCAGGGTTGGTTCAACTCCGCCGCCTCGTTCAGCGGGAACGTGGACCCGTTGCACGAGTCGGGCGCGCCCGGCGAACCCGACAAGCCGGGCCAGGGCTGCGCCGCCGACTGGAAACGGGTCTGGGGCGATTACCAGAACCATCGTGATATCTGGGTCGCCAACAATCCCTACAGCCAAGCCGGCCAGCTGACCGACATCCCGCTGTTCGTCTCCTACGGCAAGGGCGATGCCGTGGAATCGCTTGCCTACGAACAGAACTTCCGCTTCGTCGACCACCTGCAAGAGCTGGGCGCCCAGGTCGACGAACGCTATGTGCCCGGGCAAGGCCACAACTGGGACGCCTGGAAGGTGCAGATGCAGAACGCGCTCCCGATGCTGCTCAGCTCGATCGGCGCCTGATCCGCCGAGAAGCCGTGCTGGACAATCCTGTTCAGCACGGCTTCGCGGTCAGGTGGTTTCCCGGCGCAGCACGGCCTGGTATTCCCAGGCGTCCCAGAGCGGGTGCGTTGTCGAATTCCGCTGGTCTGTCCGGAGTTCCGCGCCGTCGAGTTCCATCCGCTCCACGGTCAGGCCGGTGCCCTCGGCCAACAGCAGCAGGTCGGCGGGCGCGTAGCAGCGGCCGAACTGATCGAGGGCCTGGGATTCTTTGTCGACCGGCCACCATCGGTCGCTGAAGTGGCTGGTCAGCGGGTCGTAGTCGGTCAGGTTCGCGAGGTCGACGAGGTACTGCTCGTGATCGATCTCGCCTGCGGCGCGGGCCCATTTCCACGGGCTGAACACATCGAGGATCAGCGCACCGCCGGGACGCAACCATTCACCGCTGACCCGGCGCAACAGCTTTCGCTGATCGGCGTCGCTGCCGACCCCGAAGCCGTTGAAATAGACCACGCAGTCGAACTGCGCACCGAGCTCGACCTGATAGAAATCACCCTCGATGATCCGCAGGTCGCGCCCGCCGACCTCGGCCGCGCGCTCCCGCGCCTGCTGCGCGCGCACCGAACTGAGTTCCACCGCGGTCACGGAGTAGCCGAGATCCGCCATGACCACCGCGGTCGTCCCGCTGCCCGCACCCAATTCGAGGACTCGTTCGACCCCGTCGCCCGCCAGCCGCGCGATGGATGCCGCGCGCTGCCGGTCCGATTCGCGCACCGTCTGCGGACCCCACCACATCGGCGCGGTCTCGAAAAACAGCTTTACCCAATCCATGGAAGAACCGCCCCGCCAGAGGTAACCGGCCACTGCCCCAGGCCGATTCGATACCAATCGGATGATGCCCGATATTCGCCTGCACGGAAAGGACAAAACCGCAGGGTTACATCACGATTCCGTAATCTGTAACGATGGGTACCGTGACCGCGCGGATCGACACGAACGAGTGGGTGCGCGCGGCCGCGCTCGACAATGCCGCGTGGTGCGCGGCGGTGTGCCGATCCCACGGGTTGACCGGTGACTTCGATGCCACCGCGTGGGCGAACGCCCGGCGGACCCCGCCGCTGTATCCGGACGCGGTGACCCTCAGCCCGCAGACGACCGCGGATCAGCTGCTGGGCCGAATCGATCGCACGGCACCCGGCGCGTCCGTCAAGGACAGCTTCGCGTGTCTGGATCTCAGTGCGGCAGGTTTCCGCGTCCTGTTCGAGGCGCAGTGGATCTATCGACCGGCCGACCTTCCGCCGCCGGCCTCGTCACGCCGTTGGACATCGATCGATGATCCTGCCACGCTGACCGAATGGGCAAGCGCCTGGAGCAGGGATCCGTTACTCCGCAAGATATTTCGACCGGAGCTGCTGGCCGACGATTCGGTGGCGGTGCTCGGCCGCCGGGATGACGACCGGTTCACCGCCGGCGCGGTCGCTCATCGAAGCCGGAACGTGGTGGGTGTGACCAATCTGTTCTATGACGGCATCGAGGCTGCCGAGGCTTGGGCCGGCTGTTTGCGCGCGGTTCACCAATTGTGGCCCGGCCTGAGCATTGTCGGCTACGAGCGGGACGCGGACCTGACCGCGGCGATCCACCACGGCTACACGCCGGTTGGCCCGCTGCGGGTTTGGGTTGCCGCCTAGACCGCGTCAGTCGACGTGCGGCAATACCTCGGCGGTGATCCGTTCCATCTGGGCCGCCGAGTCGAAAAGCGGGTTGATCAGGATCATTTCGGCGCCGGCCGCGGCGACCGCACGTAGTCCTTCGACGCAGGTTTCCGGCGATCCGCAGACGGCGACCGGCAGTAGTTTCTTGCCGTAGTCGCCGTATTGGGCGATCAGAGCCTCGGACATCCGTTGCCGAGCACGGTCGGCGTCGTCGTCCACCGCGATGTAGACGCGTTTGGCGATACGGAAATCTGTTGCTTCCCGGTCGGATTCGGCCAGGGCCGCGCGGACGATCGGAACCTGCTCAGCGAACTGCGCGGTCGTCGATGATCCGGCGCCGAAGAACCCGTCCCCGTGGCGCACTGCTCGCCGCAGTGCCGCGGGCTTACTGCCGCCGAACCACAAGGGCGGGTACGGCTTCTGGAACGGCTTCGGCTCCATCGCGGCGTCGGCCAGCTGCCAGAACTCGCCGTCGAGATCGACCGTCGGCTCGGTCCACAGCGACTTCATCACCCGTAAGCCCTCGTTGAATCGCCGCACCAGGTTGTCTTCGGGATCTACACCGAACGCCGAGAACATCCGGCCCCGCCCGCCGATCCCGACGCCGACCTCCAGCCGTCCCCGGCTCAACTGATCCACCGTCGCGATCCGCTTCGCGAGATGCACCGGATTGTGCAGCGGCGTCACGAACACCGCACACCCCAGCCGCAACCGCTCATTGCACGCCGCCGCGAACGCCAACGTCTCCAACGGACTCGAACTAGGTGCCGCCCCCAGCACCTGCTCCGTCATCCACGCACCCTCGAACCCGAGCTCCTCGGCCCGATCCAGATACTCCCGCAGCTCCTTCGGCCGAAAACCCCCGTCGGCGGCATGCTGCGGAATCGAGATCGCGTATCGCATGGCTTCGACCCTAACCCGACTGGTCGACGACGTCAGCGACCCGAGGTCAGCGGCGGCCCGGCGAGCGCCGCCGGCCGGTCCACCACCACGGGAAGCGGAGTGCGTCAGTCCTCGAGGGCGAGGGAGACGACCGGGATGACGCGGTCGGTCTTCTGTTCGTATTCGGCGAAGCCGGGCATGACCTCGACCATGGCGGCGTAGAGGCGGTCGCGCTCGGGGCCCTCGGTGATCGGGGTGGCGGTGGCCTTGTGGGTTTCGGTGCCGATCTCGACCGAGACCTCCGGGTTGGCGCGCAGGTTGTGGTACCAGTCGGGGCTGGTGGGGGCGCCGGCCTTGGAGGCGATGATGACGACGCGGTCCTGGTCACGGATGAAGGCGACCGGGCTGGTTCGCGGGAGGCCGGATTTCGCGCCGGTGGTGGTGAGCAGAAGCAGATCGTGCCCCTCGAAGGGACCACCCACCTTGCCCGCGTTGGCATGGAATTCTTCGATGATGCTCGCGTTCCAGTCGGACATCCAAAACTCCTCACGTCGGAAGGCACACGCCGTCCCCCCGACCCTATCGAGAAGATCACCTCGGCGAACG
Source organism: Nocardia colli (assembly GCF_008704205.1). GTDB lineage: Bacteria > Actinomycetota > Actinomycetes > Mycobacteriales > Mycobacteriaceae > Nocardia > Nocardia colli. The sequence continues at coordinate 289,159 of NZ_VXLC01000008.1, forward strand.
GGACATCACTGTGGCGACACGCCGGGCGGGGCGCGGTGATGTCCCGTTCGACGGTCAGCGCAGCGCCAGGACTGGTTCGCGGACGGCCGACTTCGGGGTGGCGGCGAGGGTTTTGTTCAGGTCGGTGCGCAGGGTGGTGGCGGAGTCGAGCAGGTAGTTCTGCCGGACCTTCCAGGGGTGGCGATCGCCCTGGTGCGGGAAGTCGGCGATCGAGCGCTGGATGTAGCCGGCGGCGAGGTCGAGCAGCGGTTGCTGGTTGAGCTTGCCGTCGGGCTTCGGGACGACGGCGGCGTAACCGCGGCGGTCCATATGGTTGATGACCCTGCAGACCAAGCGGGAACTCAGGTCGGCGCGCAGCGTCCAGGAGGCGTTGGTGTAGCCGACGCAGACGGCGAAGTTGGGCAGGCCGGTGAGCATCGCGCCCTGCCAGATGAATTGGTCGGACAGGGTGACCGGCGCGCCGTCGACGCGCGGGGTGATGCCGCCGAAGGGCAGCATTTGCAGGCCGGTGGCGGTAACCACGATGTCCGCCTGGAGAATTCGGCCGGACTTCAGTCGAATGCCTTCCGGCACAAAGCTATCGATGTGATCGGTGACGACCTCGGCCTTGCCCTTCTTGATCGCCCGGAAGAAATCGGCGTCGGGGACCGCGCACAGGCGCTGGTCCCACGGGTTGTAGGTGGGCGTGAAGTGTTCGGCAACCGCCTTCTCGTCCTTGAGGATTCGCGTGGTGAGCGCGGTGAGCAGTTTGCGCGCGGCGGCCGGACGGCGACGGCAGTACTGATAGAAGCCGATGGAGAACAGGATGTTCTTGGTGCGGATCACCCGGTGCGCCAGTTCCGGCGGCAGCAGCTCACGGATCCGGTCGGCGTACTTGTCCCGGCCGGGCACCGCGCTGATCCAGGTCGGCGTGCGCTGCAACATGGTCACCAGCTCGGCCTGCCCGGCCATCGACGGCACGAGGGTGACCGCGGTGGCGCCGCTGCCGATCACGACGACGCGCTTACCGGCGTAGTCGAGGTCTTCGGGCCAGAACTGCGGATGCACCACCTGACCGGAAAACGAAGCGAGACCGGGGAATTCGGGCGTGTACCCGTGGTCGTAGTTGTAGTAGCCGGCGCACGCGTACAGGAAGCCACAGGTCAGCTCGCGCCGCGATACGGCGCCCGCGGCGTCGCGCTCTTCGAGAGTCAGTGTCCACCTGGCGGTTTCGCTCGACCAGTCGGCGGCGAGCACCTTGGTCTGATACCGGATGTGCCGGTCGATGCCGAACTCTTCGGCGGTCTCGTTGATGTAGCGCCGAATCGACGGCCCGTCGGCGATCGACTTGGCCTCGCGCCACGGCTTGAACGGGTAGCCGAGGGTGAACATGTCCGAGTCCGAGCGGATGCCGGGATAGCGGAACAGATCCCAGGTGCCGCCCATCGCGGCGCGCGCCTCCAGCACGGCGTAGGTCTTGCCGCGGCATTCGGTCTGCAACCGGTAGGCGGCGCCGATGCCGGACAGACCGGCGCCGACGATCACGACATCGAGGTGTTCGGTGGCTACGGTCTCGCTCATGGTCCCAGTCTGGGACCGAATCGACGCGCGTTCTTGACTTTGCGCGACAAGTATTTGACTCTGGGCGACATGAGCGTGATCAGATCCGCCGGGCTGCGCGGCTTCCGCGCGACGGTGGCCGAACTCGGCGGCGATGCCGAGCAGTACGCCCTGGCCTGTGGGCTGCCGATCGCCGCGCTCGACACCGACGACCTGCTGATCCCCGATCAAGCCCTGGCCGCGGTGCTCGAACTGGCCGCGCAGCGCCTGGACTGCGACGACCTCGGCCTGCGCATTTCACTCCGCCAAGACCTCGACATGCTCGGCCCGCTCGCCCTGGCCATCCGGAACTCGCCGTCGCTGACCCACGTCCTGGAATGCTCGGCGCGCTACCTGTTCCTGCATGCCCGCGCGCTCACGCTGACCACCGAACCGGACCCCTACGGCGATCGCGGCGTGCTCGCTCTGCACTACGGCGTGCAGCCGGGCATGCTGTCGCCTATCCAGGCCACCGATCTCGGCCTCGCGTTCGTGCACCACACCATCGAACGGCTGGCCGGCGACCACTACCGGCTCCTCTCGGTCGAGCTGCCGTACCGGCCGCCCGCGCCGATCGCCCGCTACGAGCAATTCTTCGGCGCACCGGTGCGGACCAACCGGCCGTACGCCGCGCTGCGGGTGCCGCGAAATCTGCCGGGGCTGCCGCTGAGCGGCGGTGACGAGAACCTGCACCGGTTGGCGATGGCATTCCTGGCCGGGCAGGCGGGCGGCATCGATGGTTCGGTGGTGCCCAAGGTCCGGGCCACCGTGCAACAGTTACTCGGCACCGTCGCGCCCGAAATCGGTTCCGTCGCAAAGCTGTTGACCGTCCACCCGCGCACCCTGCAACGCCGCCTGGCCGCGGAGGGCAGCTCGTTCGCCGCCATCCTCGACGACGTCCGCCGCGACGAGGCCCGCCGCTACCTCACCACCACCGACATGCCGATGAGCCAGGTCGCCTCGATCATCGGACTGTCCGAGCAGTCGACCTTCACCCGCTGCTGCCGAAGATGGTGGGGCACGACGCCGACCGCGATTCGCCGCAACCGGACGTGAGCCGGCTACTTGGCGACGCGCAACCCGTCGAGCGTGACCCCGATCAGTCGCTCGGCGGCCTCCGGCGTCTTCTCGCAGGCGATGCCGATGCCGTGGCCCAGCCGCAGCATGTCGCGCGGCTCGATATCGGTGCGAATCACGCCCGCGTCCTGTGCGGATTTCAACAACGCGGCGGCCGCGCCGTTGATCAGCCCCCGGCACAGGGCGAAGGTCTCGGAGTCGTGATCGATCAGCGCCTTCAACGTGGTGGTGAGACTGCGCTTGTCCATCACGAAGTCCACCTGCTCGCGCATCCACTGCTCGAATGCGTCTGCGGGAGTCTCGGTTTCGAGTAATTCGTAGGCGCGCTGACTCAGCTGTTCGATGCTGGCCCGATACACCGCCTCGATCAGCGCCTCCCGATTCGGGAAGTGCCGGTACAGCGTCCCGGGGCCGACCGCGGCGCGGCGCGCGATGTCGTCCAACGGCACCTCGGGCCCGTCGTCGGCGAACGCCTCGCGCGCGCACTCGACGATGCGCTCATAGTTGCGCCGCGCGTCGGCCCGCATCGGCCGCGCGGTCGACGGTTCGGCCACGGTCCCTCCAGTGGAAACGGATGAAGTCTCCGGTTAGTCTTGCGTAAACGGAGAATCTCTCCATATGATAGCTCTATCGGAAGCGGAGACTCTCTCCGTTTAGCTCACGAATCGATGGAGCGCTTCTTGTCCACGAACACCATCTCCGCGGGCACCCCCACGTCCGCTCCAAGCACCCGGCCGTTCCGTTCCGGCCTCGTGCTGGTCACCCTGCTGACCTGCCAATTGATGATCATCCTCGACATCACCGTGATGAATGTCGCGCTGCCGCGCATCCGCACCGACCTGGAGTTCAGTGCCACCGGCCTGTCCTGGGTGATGAACGCCTACACGTTGGTCTTCGGCGGCCTGCTGCTGCTCGGCGGCCGGGCCGGCGACCTGTTCGGCCGGCGCAACCTGTTCATCGCGGGCACCACCCTGTTCACCCTGGCCTCGCTGGCCGGCGGCTTGGCGCCGTCGGCGACCTGGCTGCTCGTCGCCCGCGTCGTCCAGGGCATCGGCGCGGCCATGGCCGGCCCGAGCACGCTCGCCCTGCTGACCACGACGTTCAGCGAACCGAAGGCCCGGATGCGGGTGCTCGCGCTGTTCTCCGGCATGTCCAGCGCCGGCTTCGCCATCGGCCTCATCCTCGGCGGCCTGCTGACCGAATGGCTGAGCTGGCGCTCGGTGCTGTTCATCAACGTGCCCTTCGGCCTGGTCGTCGTGCTGCTCGCGCTGCGGTACCTGCCCGACGCGGTGCGCCAGCCGGCCCGCCTCGATCTGCCCGGCGCGGTGACCGCGACCGGCGGTGTGGCCGCGCTGGTCTACGGCTTCATCAGCGCCGCCTCGAACGGCTGGAGCAACGAGACCACCGACATCTCGCTGGCCGCGGGCGTGCTCCTGCTCGTGGCGTTCGTCGCGATCGAACTGCGCACGGCACAGCCCCTGCTGCCGCTGCGGCTGTTCACCGATCGCAATCGCGCCGCCGCCTACGCCAACATGTTCCTCGGGCCGATGGCGGGCATGTCGATGTTCTTCTTCCTCACCCAGTACCTCCAGGAGGTGCGCGGATTGAGCGCGCTGGCAACGGGTTTCGCGTTCCTGCCGACCGCGGTGCTGATGTTCACGATGATCCGGCTGATCCCCCGGCTGCTGCCGCGGTTCGGGCCGAAGCCGGTGACCCTGGTCGGCACGGCGTTGATGGGGTCCGGATTGGCATTGCTGACGCAATTGCGCACCGACAGCGGATATTTCCCGCTGCTGTTCGTGGCGATGGTGCTGATGGGGTTCGGTATCGGACTGGCGTTCTCGCCGTTGAACGTGATCATCATGTCGAGCGTGCCGCCGAGCGACGCCGGCGCGGCGGGCGGTGCGTTGCAGACGTTGCAGCAGACCGGCTCCGCGCTCGGCTTGGCCATTCTGGTCACGGTGTTCGGCACGGCGGCGCTGGGCGCGACCGGATCGCCCCAGCAGGTGCTGGTCAGCGGCACCACGACGGCGTTCGCCGTGGCGGTCGGCATCGCGGTGCTGACCTTCCTGGTCGCGCTCACGTTCCGGAGCACCCGCACGACCAGCTGATCCCCTTCGATGCAGGAAGCCGGAGGTCCGGCGCCCACTGGCGGCGCGGGGCCCCAGCTTTCCGCGTATCCGACCTGGCCGAGATCCGCTCCCCGGTCGCCACGCCGCGCCGCGTTAAACTCCCAGCGTTCGGGAGGTCCGTTGTTGCATTTCGTGGTCTTGGGCGAGGTCAGGGCGTGGCGCGGGGAGGAAGCGCTACAGCTCGGACCGCCGCAGCGCCGGGCCGTGCTCGCGGCCCTGCTTTTGCGTGCCGGCAGCGCGGTCACCGCGGCCGAGCTGGTCGAGGGCATCTGGGGGCAGCGGCCGGTGCCGCGCGCGATCGCCGCGCTGCGCACCCACGTCGCGCAGTTGCGCCGGACACTGGAACCCGATCGGCCGGCGCGCGGTCCGTCGACGGTGCTGGTGTCCATCGGGGACGGCTACGCGCTGCGGATACCGCCGGGGTCGACCGATGTGGCCGAGGTCGAGCGGCTCGTCGCGGCGGCCGGACAGGTCCGGGACCGCAGGCCCGCCGCCGCGCGGTCGAATCTGGTTGCCGCACTGAGCAAGTGGCAGGGCACCGCGCTGAGCGGGCTGCCCGGCCCGTTCGCCGAACGGCAGCGCTCGCGGCTGGAGCAGTGGCGGCTGGCCATCCTGGAGGATCGGCTCGCCCTGGACATCGAGACCGGCCGCAGCGCCGACGCGGTCGCCGAGCTCACCTCGTTGATCGAGGAACATCCACTGCGCGAACGGTTTCGGGCGTTGCTGATGACGGCGTTGTACAACTGCGGCCGCCAGTCCGACGCGCTCGACGCCTACGCGCAGGCCCGCCGCGCCCTGGTGGACGGCGTCGGGGTCGAGCCGGGTCCGGAGCTGACCGTGGTGCACGATCGGATCCTGCGCGGCGCGATGCCTGCGATCACCGAAACCCGCGCGGAGCCGAGCCTCGACCAGGCGCCCGCCCAATTGCCGCCCGACATCGCCGATTTCACCGGCCGGGAGCGACTGGTGGACGAGTTGGCGGCGCAGCTGACCGGCGCGGGCAGTGCGGTGGCGATCTCCGCGGTCGGGGGCATGGGCGGGGTCGGGAAGACGACCCTCGCCCTGCATGTCGCGCACCGGGTGCGAGATCGGTTCCCGGACGGGCAGTTATACGCGAACCTGCACGGCGTCGACCCGGTCCCTACTCCCCCGGGTGCGGCGCTCGGCGGCTTCCTGCGTGCGCTCGGGGTGGCCGAGGGTGACATCCCGTCCGGTGTCGACGAACGTGCCGCCGAACTGCGAACTCGCTTGTCCGGCAGGCGAATACTCATGGTGCTGGACAACGCACGGGACTACGCGCAGGTGGCCCCGCTGCTTGCCGGGTCGGCGGTGCTGATCACCAGCCGATCCGCGCTGACCGAGTTGCCCGCGGTGACCCGCACCCGGCTCGACGTGCTCGAAACGGCCGAGGCGATGGCGCTGCTCGTCCGCATTCTGGGCGCGGAACGCGTTGGCGCCGAAGTGGAGTCGGCACGGGCGGTGGTCGCGCATTGCGGCCTGCTGCCGCTGGCGGTGCGCATCGTCGGCGCCCGGCTCGCGGTCCGGCCGCAATGGACGATCGCGTCGTTCGCCGAGCGACTGGCCGACGAGAAGAGCAGGCTGAACGTGCTGAAGACCGGCGAGCTCGCGGTCGAGGCGGTGTTCCGGCTCGGCTACGGACAGCTAGTTCCCGCGCAGGCCAAGGCTTTTCGCACGCTGGCGCTCGCGGAGGTGCCCGATCTGTCCGTCGACGGGATCGCGGCGATCCTCGGCATCTCCCCGCATGACGCGGAGGAGGTGTGCGAATCCCTGGTCGACCTCAGCCTGTTGGAGACGACCGCGCCCGGCCGCTACCGATTCCACGATCTGCTGCGGCTGTTCGCGCGCGGGGTGGCCGACGAGGACGAATCCGCCGTGCTGGTCCGAGTGCTCGACTATCACCTGGCGAGTGCGAAGAACCTGCTCAGCGCGATCGACTACAGCAACACGACCCGGCTGCTGGTCGCGACGAACGTTCCCGGTCGCGCGTTCGCCAGCGGCTCGGATGGCCAGGCGTGGAACGACATCGAGCGTCCGGTGGTCATCGCACTGCATCAACAGGCCGCGCGCGTCGGCGGCCGGGCACTCGACGTGGCGGCGGATCTGGCCTGGGTGATGGCCGAGTTGATGGACGCGGGCACCGGTGCGCGCGAGCTGTCCCGCGCGCTGGAGTCGTTGCTGGACACCGCGATCGCCGAGGACAACCTGGACGCCGAGCGCCGGATCCGGACGGCGCTCGGCGCGCTGCTCCAGGTCGGGCTCGGCGAGGTGGAGGCGAGCCTGCCGCATCTGCGCGCGGTCTCCGGGCCGCCGGCCAACGACGTCGACCGCAGGCTCTCGGTGCTCGCGTCGGTGCTGCTCGGTGTGGCCGCCCGGCGGATGGGCGACGCGTACGCCTCGCATCGGCATTTCGAGCACGCCACGGAGCTCACCCGCACCCTCGGCGACCGTTCGATGGAGGCCTGGTGCTTGGCGCTGGTCACCCGAACCTACTGCGAGGCAGGGCAATACGACGAGGCGGTGCAGATGGCGGAGCGGGCCATCGCGCTCGCGCGCGAGTCGTCCAATCCGGTCGCGCTCGGCTGGGCCACGCACGAACTGGCCGCCACCCTGTCGATGCTCGGCGAGCATCAGCGCGCGATCGAACTCGGCGGCGAGGCGGTGCGTGCGGCGCAACACAACGGCGTGCGGCTGTGGGAGGGCTGGGCGCGGACCCGGCTGGCGCAGATCCATCTGCAAGCAGGCAATGTGGCCGAGGCGGAGACGCATGCCGCCGGCGCGCTGCAACTGCTGACCAAGGCCGCCGATCCGATCGATCGAGCGCGGGCGATGGCGTTGCATGCCGCCGCGCTGGCGGCGCGGGGTCGGCCGGTGCGCGCCGAGCAGGAGTTCCGCGAGGCGGCCGAGATCTTCACCCGCGCGGGGCTTTCACCGCCGAGCATCGACCGGTTGTTCGGCACCGGAGCGGAGTGAGCGCGAATCTGCCGCACCGAATAACGAACGTTTATTCGATATTTATCGGTCGCTGAACCGCGGCTGGCATCCTGCTGAGTCGATGCGACCACACCATCGCCAATGGTGCGCAGGAGAGGGGTCGTGCGGACTCGCGACCGCCCGGAACTGGGACCGAGCGGTCACTCGGGTCCGCGCCGACTCGCGCTCGCGGGGTGCGCGAGCCGTTGCGCGGACCCGCGACGTCAAGGCTCGAAGGTCACGTCGAAGACCCCGCCGAATTGATCGAGGGCGGCGGGGTCACCGAACACGAATTCCGAGCCGACATCCGGACGTCAGGCGCGAAAATCCTTGGCCAGGGCCGTGATCCGGGTGCGGTGGCGCTCCTGGAGTTCGCGGGATCGGCGCAGGAAATCGAGGATCGTGCGCAGTTCGTCGGCGGTGTAGCGGGCCACCTCGTCCGCGCCCTCCGCGGCGATGGGTCCGTAGATCTGCCAGGCCTTCGCGGCGGCCTCGGGCGTGATCCGGACCAGCACCTTGCGCCGGTCCCCCGGTTCGGGCTCGCGGACGACGTAGTCGAGCCTGGCCAGCCGGTCGAGCATCGTGGTCACGCTGCCGCTGGTCAGGCCAAGCGCGGTGGTGAGCGCGCTCGGGGTCGAGTCGCCGGCCAAGAGGATCTCCAGACAGCGCAGATCGGTCCGGTTGACGCCGAGGACCGCAGCGGCGGCCGCGTCCACCGAGTCGACCGCGGCCTGCAAAAGCGAAACCTCGGAGGCACACCATGAAGCAGGCGTTGATCATCGGCGGCGGCATCGCCGGGCCGGTCACAGCCATGGCCTTGCAGCGGGCCGGGCTGGAGCCGATCGTCTGCGAGGCCTACCAGGAGGCGGCGGCCGAGCAGATCGGCGCGTACCTGACGGTCGCGGTGAACGGGCTGTCCGCGCTGGCCCTGCTCGACGCCGAACACGTCGTCACGGAGACGGGCCACCCGACCGGCACGCTGTCGTTCGCCACCAGCGCGGGCAAGCACATCGTGGACACGCCGATCGGCGGCACCCTCCCCGACGGCACCACCACGCACAGCGTCAAGCGCCGCGACCTGTATCGCGCGTTCAATGCCGAGGCTCGTCGAGCTGCTGTCGGTCGACCACACGCCCGCCGCTCGCATTGTCGCGGCGACACCGGACGACACCTTCGTCTCCGGCTTCAACCAGTACGACATGCCGTCGGTGCGGACGTGGCACACCGGCAACATGGTCATCGTCGGCGACGCCGCGCACGCCGTGGCCTCCTCGTTCGGGCAGGGTGTGTCGATGGCGGTGGAAGACGCTGTGACACTGGCGATCTGCCTGCGCGATGTGCCGGATACCGCCGATGCGCTGGCGGTGTACGAGCAGCGCCGCCGCGACCGGGTCGAACGTGTCGTGCAGCACGGCGCGGCGACCAGCGGCGACAAGGCGTCCAGCGGGTTCGGCCGGTTGCTGGTCCGGCTGCTCACGCCCTACTTCCTGAAGAAGGCCGCCAAAACCGGTGTCGGTCCGTTGAGCTGGATGTACGACTACCGGATCGGCTGGGACAACGAGGCTCAGAGCGCGACGACGAGTTTGCCGGTAGCGCCGCCGGATTCCATGTAGCCGTGGGCTTCCCGGATCTGGTCGAGGGTGAAGACGCGGTCGACCGGGATGGTGATCCGGTCGGCGGCGGCCGCGTCGAGGAAGTCTTGCAGCACCTCGGCGGGCAGGTCGCTCGCGTCGCCGCCGTAGGCGGTGAGCCGGACGCCCTGCGGGAGATAGCCGATGGGATAGAAGTTCTCGACCAGCCACTCGTTGGACAGCATGCCGGTGAAGCAGACGACGCCGTGGATTCTGGTGGCGCGCAGGGTATCCGGCAGGGTCGGGGTGCCGACGAGTTCGAGGGCCGTGTCGACGCCGTCGGGGGCGATGCGCCGGACCTGGTCGGCGACCTCGCCGTTGTCGATCAGCACGTGATCGACGCCGAGTTGCTTCAGTGCGTCGGCCTTGGCCGGGTTACGGGTGGTCGCGAAGACGATCATGTCGCGCTGCTTGGCGAGGATCGCGGTGGCCGCGCCGACCGAGGAGGTGCCGCCACGGATCAGAATCGACTGCCCCGGCCGGCCGTCGAGGCCGATGGTCAGCGAACCGTAGGCGGTTTGCAGCATTTCCGGGACGGCACCGAGGGTGGGCCAGTCCAGTGCGCTGGTAAACGGAATCACTTGGGCCGCAGGGACACAGGTGTACTCGGCATAACCGCCGTCGAAAGTGCGGCCCATGCCGCCCATCATCGCGACGACCTGTTGGCCGGCCTCGAATTCGCCGCCGGGACTGGACGCGACGATGCCGGTCGCCTCGATGCCCGGCACGCGCGGGAAGGTGACGCCCTCCGCCAGTCCGAGGCGCGTGTGAAGTTCGGATCTGTTGAGGCCGAATGCTTTTACTCGGATGAGCACTTCGCCCGGTCGCGGCGTCGGTACCGGAAGGTTCCGTATCTGCAAGGCTTCCAGGGGACCCGGGCCGTCCAGCACGACGGCCCGCATAGTGGTGGGGATCGCGGACATTCGTTTACTCCTTCTCTTGCTCCGCCGTGGGCGCGGCGGACAGGTTGGCGGAGCGGAGCAGGCGCAGCGTGGCCTCGAGGCGATCCACGGAGCCGGGGCCGAGTACCGCGCCGATCCGTTCGGCGAGTTCGGCCTCGACCGTCGTCGTCGCGGCGTGCAGCAGACGGGTACCGCTGCGCGTCAACGTGATTCGATGCGAGCGACCGTCGGCGGGATCGCGCTGCCGTTCGGCGTGGCCCGCGGCCTGTACTCGATCGACGACCTTGCTGGCCCCACCCTCGGTGATGGTCATCGCCTCGGCGATATCCCGTACCCGTGCGCCGCCGAGGCGGTCGGTGACGCGCATCATCTCGAACCAGGGCAGCGGCAGCGCGTGGTCGTCGCGCAGTCGGCGCTCGACGGTGTTCCACAGCAGGATTTCCACCCGCACCAGCTGGTCGAACAGCTCGACCAGGCGTGCTTCCGCCACGAGAAACTCCATTCCTTGTCATGCTCATGGCTCAACCAAAGTGGGACCATGTGCACTATCTCGTGGAGTTGTCGCCTTCAGAGCCGCACAACTCCATTCCATGGAATGGAACATACTAGGTGTCGTCCAATATTCCCGTGAGTCGAGCTATCGACAGACAGTCCCCCGCTCGGGCACCGCACCCTCGCGCAGGTAGGCGTTCACCACACGGTCGACGCAGTCGTTCACGCCGCCGTACGCACCGTGCCCCACCCCGTGATAGGTGACCAGAACACCCGACGCCAGCGCCTGCGCCAGTTCGGACACCCACTCGATCGGGGCCTCCGGATCACCGGTATTGCCGATCAACACGATCGGCGCCGCACCCGCGCCACTCAGCGGAGCGCGTCCGACACCGTGCACCGGCCAATGCGTGCACTCGGCCAACCGGAGGCCGGTCAGCTCACCGAAACGCGGTGAGACCTCGGCGAACTCGGGCAGGATCCCGCGAACCTGGTCGATGCTGTAGAAGTCCGGATAGTCCGCGCAGTTGGCGGCCGTGTTGATCGACGCGAAGTTGGAGCGGGAGCCGTCCGGGCGGCGGCCTGCGAAAAGGTCGGCGTAGCCGATGAGTTCGTTGCCGTTGCCTGAATAGGCATGGGCGAGTGCGGTGGTCAGATGTGGCCAGACCTCCGGGGCCGCCACCCCGAGGCCGAGTGCCGCCGTGGCGACCGGCCTGGTGAGCGGTGCACCGCGGTCGGTGCTCAACGGCGATACCTCGACCCGGGCGAGGAACGCGTCGATCCCGTCCGACGCCGCCTGCTCCGTGCCACCGAGTGGGCAATTTCCCTGAGCCACACAAAAACTCAGGAACTGCCGCAACGCCGCCTCGCTACCCGCGGACTGATCGAGCAGACTTTGCCGGAAGGTGCGCAGTGGCGTGCCCGGCGCGTCCAGGAGCATGCGGCCGACCCGCTGCGGGAAGAGCGTGGCGTAGGCGGCGCCTAGCTGACCACCGTAGGAAACACCGAGGTAGTTCAGCTTCTCGTCGCCCACCGCCGCGCGAACGAGGTCGATGTCGCGCGCGGAATCGAACAGGCCGATATGCGCGAGCAGCGGTCCGGACGCCGCCACACACGAGTCGGCGAACTGCTCACTGCCGGCATCGATCGCCGCCCATTCGGCGTCCGTACGCGGAACCCGTTCCGGCAGTCCACCATCCGAGCAATCGACCGCGGAGCTGCGACCGGCACCCCGCGGATCCCAGGACACCAGGTCATACCGATCGAGCAAGGCCGAGAACCGCGAAGCCACGCCCACCACGGTTTCCAGGCCGGAGCCGCCGGGCCCGCCCGGGTTGTAGACCAGCGAGCCGAGCCGCCTCGCCGGATCGGCGCTGCGGGTTCGAATCAGCGCGAGATCGATCGTGCCCGCACCGGGCGCCCGGTAGTCCCGCGGCGCGGTGATCGTCGCGCATTCCCACACCCGCCCGTCGCCTGCGACGCCCGGACACGGCGACCACACCGTCTCGTCCCGTTTCGGGCCTCCCCCGCAGGCCGTCGCCATCAGCGCAACGATCCCGAGCACTACGCCGAACCATCGCATCTCCGTCCCCACCTTTCCCAGCACGACTGTGTTACTTATCGAAAGCTAACACAGTCGTGCTACAAATACGAGGTGGCAAGAACCGTCGACCAACAGGCCCATCAGCAGCGCCGGCAGGAGATCGCCGAGGCCGTGTGGCGGGTCATCCAGCGCGACGGGCTGGAGAACGCGTCGGTCCGCAAGGTGGCCACCGAGGCCGGCGTCTCGATGGGTAGCCTGCGGCACTACTTCTCCACCCAGTCCGAGCTGCTCGCCTTCTCCCTCGGCATGGTCGGCGAAGGAATGATGGACCGGATCCGGCAACTGGACCTGGCCGCGGATCCGCTCGACCGCGCCGCACAGATCCTGCTCACCGGATTGCTGCCGACCGGTCCCCGGCAACGCGCGGTGACCAAGGTGTGGCTGGCGTTCCTCGGCCGCGTGCTCACCGAACCGGCCTTGCGCAAGAGCAGCGACGAACTCTATGACTCCACCGCGGAACTCGTCACCTGGATCATGCGGGAACTGGCCGCGAGCGGCCGGCTACGCGACGGCATCGATCTGGAATCGGAAACCGATCGCCTCTACGTCTTCGTCGACGGCCTCACCGTGCAGTCCCTGATCCGCCCGGAAAAGGTTCCGCCGGAGCGGGTTCAGGAATTGCTGCGACAGTACCTGGACCAGCTGTGCCGCTGAGCTCGAGGCCGGCGGATCACAGCGGAGCCGGACGCTTCCCGCCTGCGTGAAACCGGCCCGCGCGCGGATTTCGGTATCGTCGGGCGAGTGACCGGCCTGCGACGAGCTGGAATCTTCTTCGGAGCCCTGCTCGCGCTGATCCTGGGGATCGGGGTCGCGGGTCTGCCGGTGTACGTCTATCCGCAGACCGATCCGTTGCGCAAGGCCGATGCCATCGTGGTGCTGGGTGGTACCGCGTACGAGCGGTTCGATGTCGGACTCGAGCTCGCCGAGCAGGGATACGCTCCGACGCTGTTGATTTCGCGTTCCACGGGGCTCGACGACCACGAGATGGACAGATACTGCGCGGGGCACTTCGCCTTCACCGTCAGCTGTTTCGTCCCGGATCCGTGGACCACTGAGGGCGAGGCGCAGGAAATCCGGCGGCGGGCACAGCAATTCGGCTGGCGGCACATCATCGTGGTGACCTACACCCCGCACGTGTCGCGGGCGCGCTACATCGTGTCGAAATGCTTCGACGGCGAGCTGACCATGGTGGCCAGCCCGAGCGCGTCGGGACTGCGGTTCTGGGCGTGGATGTACCTGCGGCAGTCGGCGGGATATCTGCGGGCGTTCCTGTCGCCGGGCTGCTGAGCGAGCTACCGGTCGGCCGGCCGACTTTCGCTTAGTCTTCGATTCATGGACGAGACGACCAGTGCACCCGCGGGCGCGCACCCGCACGAACCCCATGCCGAGGGGTTGGCGTCCAAGCTGAACTGGTTGCGCGCGGGGGTGCTCGGCGCGAACGACGGCATCGTGTCCACGGCAGGCCTGGTGGTCGGCGTCGCCGCCGCGACGACCAGCACGAGCGCCATCTTCACCGCGGGCATCGCGGGACTGTCGGCGGGCGCGATCTCGATGGCGGTCGGCGAGTACGTCTCGGTGAGCACCCAGCGCGATTCCGAGCGGGCCCTGCTGGCGAAGGAGCAGCGCGAGCTGCGCGAGGAACCGGAATTCGAGCTGGCCGAGCTGGCGGGCATCTACCAGGCGAAGGGCCTGTCCGCGGACACCGCCCGCAAGGTCGCCGAGGAGCTCACCGCGCACGACGCGTTCACCGCGCACGCCGAGGCCGAGCTGGGACTCAATCCGAAGGACCTGACCAACCCCTGGCAGGCCGCGTTCTCCTCGGCGGTGTCGTTCACCTTCGGTGCCCTACTGCCGTTGCTGGCCATTCTGCTGCCGCCGGTCCCGCTGCGGATTCCGATCACCTTCGCCGCCGTGCTGGTCGCGCTGGCGGCCACCGGTTCGGTCAGCGCCCGCCTCGGCGGCAGCGAACGCGGCCGCGCGGTGCTCCGGGTGGTGATCGGCGGGGCGCTGGCCATGGCGGTCACCTACGGCATCGGGCAACTCGCCGGCGTCGCCGGGATCTGATCCCGGCGAGGGGAACAGCCCGGCTCCGGCCACCCAGCAGGCGACCGCGATCACGCGACCGGCAGCGCTTCGAAAATGCCGTCCAGCCAATCGAATGCGCGCTGGTGGGTGAGCAGCATGGCGCCCATGTGGCAGTGCGCGCCCGCGCCCTCGGCTTCGGTGCCGACGATCAGTTCCTTCGGGCAGGTCAGGGCCGCGTAGACGCGCTGCGCCTCCCCCTTGAAGAACAGGTCGTTCTCGGCGTCGAAAACGAGTGTCGGGCAGTCGATCCGGTCCGCGATGCCGTCCAGGGTGTACGGCTTGGTCTTGCGGATGTAGTCGGCCGGTGAGGTCGCGCCGAAGGTCCAGGTGCCGTTGCGCAGCGCCCACCGGACGGTGGTGTCGAAGGCCATGATCAGCCCGGTGACCGCGAGCGCCTCGGCATCGCGTCCGGACTCGACCCACTCGGCGAGGAATTCGGGCATCGCCCTGGTGTTGGCGGTGTGGTAGTCGAAGAGTCCGTCGTTGAGCACGAGCGCGGCGATCCGGTGTTCGAAGGCGGCCGCGCGGGCGACCAGGTAGCCGCCGAGGCTGTAGCCGTACACCGCGATTCGCTCCGGATCCACTTCCGGCAGGCTCAGCGCGAAGTCGACGACCGGGGTGATGACCGCCTCCCAGTCGTGCCGGAACGGCAGGCCTTGATCGCGGATCACCGCACCCTGACCCGGCCCATCGAACGCGAGCACGTGGTACCCGCGCTCGACCGCGGCGGCGCCAAGGGCGAACCACGCCTCCTCCAGGGTGGAGTCGAAGCCGCTGTTGAAGATCACCGTCGGTCGCGGCTCGCCGGAGTCGTCGGCCAGGAAGAGGTAGCCGGGAAGGGTGGTGTCCTGGAAGGGAATTGCCACCTCGCGCACCGGGGTGCCGAGCAATTCGGCTGCCTGCGCGAAAGTTTCGCGTGAGCGACGGGACAGCTCGCGGGCGACCGGGTCCGCGGTGGGGTTGTCGCGGAGATAGAACTCGGCGGTGCGGTAGTAGTTCGAGGCGCGCAGCAGCGCCTCCCTGGCGCTGATCGTGCGCCCCTTCGCCAGCGCGTCGGTGCCGATCGCGTGCACCCGCTCGGCGGTGGCCTGCCACTCGCGCCGCCAGGCCTCCTCGTCGCCGTCGGTGATCCGGCTCGCGGTGGCCAGCACCTCGCCCAGATCGGCCCCGCCGTAGCTCGCGAAGCCGGCCGCGCGCAGCGTCTCGAAGTCGAAGGACTCGTTGTCGAACTGGAATTTCATCGCTCTACCTCGATCTATACGTCGATACGGTTGCGTTTCGTCGTGCATGAATGACGGTACGACGACTCACGACGAAACGCAACCGTGTCGACGTGATTAAGATAGGTGACATGACGGACTCACCCCGCGTCCCCGCCGGAGCCGCGGTGATGCAGCCACAGGTCACCACCGCGATCACCCGCGCGGCCTTCGCCGAACTGGCCGAGGTCGGCTACGGCAAGCTGACGATGGAGGGGGTGGCGCGACGCGCGGGGGTCAGCAAGCCGACGCTGTACCGGCGGTGGGCGACCAAGGAGCAACTGGTGCTCGCGCTCGTCGAACAGGTCGCGGTAGCCGCCGCGGAGGTGCCCGACACCGGGTCGCTGCGCGGCGATCTACGGGCATTCCTCGAGGTCACCGCCGCGGGTTTCAGTCACCCGCTCGCCTCGCGGATTATCCCCGACCTGCTCGCCGAGGGCATTCGCACGCCCGCCGTCGCCGACGCGTTGCAGGCCGTCGGGCTAGGCCGCCGGGAAAAAGTCGGGCAAATTCTGCGGCGCGGGATCGATCGGGGCGAACTCCCGGCCGGGCTCGATCTCGAACTCGCCCTCGATCTGTGCATCGCCCCGCTGTTCTGGCGACGGCTGCTGGGCGGGGAGCCGACCAGCCCCGATTACCTGGACAGCCTGACGGACACCCTGATCGCGGCGTTCCGCGGCTGAGGCTCTCCTGAGGATTCGGATCGCGTAGCGAATCCGCCGCTACCCTGGACTGGGTGCCGAGTTGCCGAAGAACCTACGCGGCGAGCCTGCTGCTCGCGGTCACGCTGACGCTCGGAGCGGCACCGGCGTACGCGGCGAACATCGCGGCCGCGACGACTTCCGCGATCACCGAATCGCATGCGGTGAACGACCGGACGGTGCAGCTCCAGGTCTATTCGGCGGCCATGCGGCAGAACATCACCGTCAATGTGCAACGGCCGGCGGATGACTCGGTGCCGCGGCCGACGCTGTATCTGCTGAACGGCGGGGGCGGCGGCGAGGACCAGGCGACCTGGCAGCTCAACACCGACGCGCTGAGCTTCCTCGGCACCAAGGACGTCAATGTGGTGCAGCCGGTCGGTGGACAGTGGAGCTATTACACGGATTGGCGGGCGCCCGACCCGAAACTCGGGCTGTACAAGTGGAAGACGTTCCTCACCGAGGAGCTGCCACCGCTGATCGACGCGAAGTTCGGCACGAACGGCGTGAATGCCATTGCGGGGCTGTCGATGTCGGGGACCTCGGCGTTGCAGCTGCCGATCGCGAAGCCGGGTCTGTATCGGGCGGTCGCGTCCTACAGCGGGTGCGCGCAGATCAGTGATCCGGTCGGGCAGAGCTTCGTGAACCTGGCGGTGCAGATGTGGGGCGGCGGCAATACGGTGAATATGTATGGGCCGCCCGATGATCCGATGTGGCAGGCGAACGATCCCTACGTGCACGCGGACCGGTTGCGCGGGCTGAAGTTGTTCCTGTCCAGCGGAACCGGGGTGCCGGGGATGTACGACGTGCCCGGCGGCAAGTACGTGCAAAAGGGACCGAACGGCTTCGTCGATCAGGTGGCCGGCGGCAGCGTGATCGAGGCGGCGGCCGACTGGTGCACGCGGAACATGCGAGATCGACTGGACGCCTTGGGTATTCCGGCGACCTATGATTTCCAGCCGACCGGGACGCACTCGTGGGGATACTGGCAGGACGCCCTGAAAGCGTCATGGCCGGTTTTAGCCGAGGGGCTTGGTGTGCCCCTCGGCTGAAACCGGCCGTCAGGTCAGCGTTTGAACGCGTCCCGCAATTTGTCCGCGGCGCGTTTCACGTTGCCGCGAGCCTGTTCTCGACGTCCCTCGGATTCCAGGCGGCGGTTGCCCACCGCCCGGCCGAGGTATTTCTTCGCATTGCCCCGGGCGGCTTGCACCTGGTGCGCGATCCGATCTTCGAACTTACTCATGGCCGGGCCCTAGTAATACCAGCGCCGACCACCGACCGGGCGGCCGACCGATCCGGCGATCATGAGCACGAGGCCGACGACGAGGATGATGATGCCTGCGGTGGTGAGCAATCCGATTCCGAGCAGCCACCCCGCGATGAGGAGGACAAGTCCGAGAATAATCATGGTCGTATTTCCTTTTCTCGATGATTATTTCGACGCCGGCGCCTGCACGCGGGTCGTGCTGTCGGCGCGCGGTGTGCCACCGGCCGGAGTCGTGGCCGGACGGCGCACGAATCGACTCCAGACGGGCTCGCGGTGCGGCTGCGGTACGGGCTCCTTGCGGGCCGGCGGTGTGCTGCCGCCCGCCAGATCGCGCCGGACCGCCGCCATTTCGCGGCGGGATTGCCTGAGCTCACGACGTGCCGCCATGTTTCGGCGGGACACACGCCATACACCGGTCAGCAGTAAGGAAAGGCCGACGGCGCCGATGGCGCCGAGGACGATGCCGTAGCCGAACAGCAGACCGCTGGAGCCATGGAAGTGGTAGTCGAAGACGGCGAAATCACTTGATAGGAAGTGGGCTTCGCCGTTGTTCGCCACCACGCCGGCGACCCCGACGATCACTGCTGCGATCAAGACGACGAGCCCGATGATGATGATCATGACAATCCTGTTGTGTCGAGTTGTATGACATCCCGGCTATTCCCGGGGCCACGACAACCAAACGTAGGGAATCGAACTCGACTGTTCGCCGGCGTTTACCGGCCCGGAATCGGTCTATCCGAAGGGCATGAGTTCGTACACCATCACCTTGCACAACGTCACCCATGAGTCCGCCTCCGCCATCGAGTCCTCGCTACGCAGCGTCAACGGCGTCGACTACGTCGACATCGACGTGCCGTCCGAATCCGCCACGGTCAACTCCGACCTCACCTACAACGAGGTGCTCGAGGCGATCCGCAGCACCGGCGTGGCGGCAAGCTGATCTTGCTGTCCGCCTGCACGATTCGATCTTCGGCCGGCTCAGCGCCTGCCGAGATCGAGCCGGCGGGTCACCCGGTCGACGAGGTCCGGCGGCATGCCCGGTTCGCGCCGGGCGTTGAGTGCTTCGCGGCGTCCTGCTTCGACCACCTCGTCGCGGATGACGCGTAACCGCTTGGCCAGCTTCATGTTTCGCTCGGCCTCTGCTTTGGCATCCGCGTCGGCCGCCTGTGGGTCGGCGCGCGCCATTCGCTGACGGAAGCCGTCCCGGAGACGTTCGTAGACGTCGTCGGGTAGATCTTGTTCGGCGGCAACTTCTTTCAGTCTCGTCATCTCGGCCTTGATCACGCGGTCCCACAGCTGACGTTCGAGTTCGCGTTCCTTCTGGGTGTCCGCGTGCACACCGGTGAGCCGGACGACGAACGGCAGCGTCGGCCCTTGCAGCAGCAGGGTGAACAGGACGACGACGAACGCCGTGAACAGGATTTCGGTGCGGCCGGGAAAGTCCTTCCCGTCGTCGGTCACGAACGGAATGGCCAGTGCCAGTGCGACCGTCGCGACGCCGCGCATCCCGGCCCACCAGGTGACGACCGTCTCGCGCCAGGTGTAGGGCTCGTCGGCGTTCGGCCACCAGACCCGGCCGATCGCCCAGGTGGTCAACAGCCAGACCAGGCGCAGACCGACCACCACCGCGACCACCGCCCCGGCCCCGCCGATCAGCTTCGGCCAGTCGTGCCCGGTCGCGTCGAGCACCGCGCCGAGTTCCAGGCCGATCAGGCCGAAAGCGAAGCCGCTCAACAGCATTTCGATGATGTCCCAGAACGAGGCGCCGACCAGGCGGTAATCCGAGTCGCCGAACTCGGTGACGGCGTCGGTCAGGTACAGCGCGCAGACCAGCACCGCGAGCACGCCGGACCCGTGCCAGGCCTCGGCGAGCCCATACGCGGCGAACGGCAGCAGCAGGCTCAACGCCACCTGCCACGTCGCCTCCGCGAGATAGTTGGTCAACCGGCTGCCCGCCCAGCCGAGCACCAACCCGACCGCGATCGCGACCACCGCCGAGATCACGAATTCCGCTGCCGCACGGGGCGCGGAGAACTTTCCGGTGACCACGGCCTGCACCGCGACGCCGTAGATGACGATCGCGGTGACGTCGTTGAACAGCCCCTCACCGCCGAGCACCACCACCAACCGGCGCGGCAACCCGAGACTGCCCGCCAACGCGGTGGCCGCCACCGGATCCGGCGGTGCGACCAACGCGCCCAACGCGACCGCGGCCGCGATCGGCAACGCCGGATACCAGGCATGGAACACCGCGGCCACCGCCGCGGCCGTCGCGACCACCAGCCCGAACGCCCGCAGCGCGATCAACCCCCAGCTCTCCGCGAACTGCCGCCACGATGTCCGGCGCGACGCCGCGTACAGCAACGGCGGCAGCACCAACGGCAAGATCAGATCCGGCGGAATATTGATCCGCGGAGCGAACGGAACCAGCGCCACCACACACCCGAACACCGTCATCAACACCGCCGACGCCACCCCGAGCCGCTTCCCCAACGGCTCGGCGAAGATCGCGGCGAACAGAATCACGAACATCAGCACCAACTGGTCCATGACCGACCAGTCTGCGATGCCTGCCCAGCGTTGCTCAGCCGCCGCGCCGATTCGCGACTGTGAGATTTGCCGGACGATAGCCTGCTGACCGGCGGCCGGTGGGTGCCGGACCTTCGAGAAGTCTTGCCGCGCAATGCGAGATGATGAACCGGTGACGGACGTATTCGATGCCGGGTTCGCGGCGAATCCGTGGCCGACGCTGGCGAGGTTGCGGGCCGAGGGCGGGGTGCATCGGGTTCGGACGCCGGATGGTCCGCCCGCATGGTTGGTGACCAGGTATGGCGATGTGCGCGCGGGGCTGCTGGATGATCGGCTGTCGACCGACATTCACCGGGCAGGCCCAGAAGACTATCGAGGTTTCGCCGTCCCGCCGTCGTTGCTCGCATTCCTGCTTGCCGATCCGGTCGAGCATGCGCGCCTGCGCCATTTCGTGACCAGCGAACTGTCGCCACGACGACTGTCCGAATGGTCGCACCGCGCCCCGATCCTGGTTGATTCCTTTCTGCGCGAACTGGATTCGGGAGCCGAAATCGACCTGGTCGAACGACTCGCCGTCCCGCTGCCCGCCGCCGTGCTCGGCGAACTGCTCGGGCTCGAAGCGGCCGAACGCGAAACCCTGCTCGGCTGGGCGACTTCGACGCTCCTCCCCTCCGCCGATCCTCCGCGCGCTCGCGACACGCTGACCACCATGCTCGCGATCATCACCGCGACAACGGAACAGGGACGGGCAACGCGCGCCGACACGCTGCTCGGCCGGCTGGTAGCGGCACACGACGACACCGGCTCCCCGTCCGCGGACGAGCTCGCCGGGTTGCTGTTCTACCTCCTGTTCGTCTGGTACGAGGTGCTCGTAGACCTGATCGCCGGCTCGGTGCTGACGCTGCTCGGCCGCCCGGATCAGCTGCGTATCCTGCGCGACACCACCGAAAAACCCTCAGCGGTGGACGAATTGCTGCGTTACCTGTCGCCGCAGGTCCTCGCCGGTCCACGCTTCGCCACCACCGACCTGACCATCGGCGGGCAAACCATCCACGCCGGTCAGACCGTCCTGCTGTGCCTCGCCTCAGCGAACCGCGACCCCGAAATCTTCGACCGCCCGGACGAATTGGACCTCGCCCGCGCACCCCACGCCCAACTCGGCCTCGGCTACGGCCTGCACGCCTGCCTGGGCAACGCGCTGGTGCGCACGCTCACCGCGACGGCCCTCGACCACATCTTCACCCGCTGGCCGGGCACCACATTGACGGTGGACGAGCGAGATATCGCGTGGCGCTCGGGCTTTCGGCATCGCGGACCGTTCACGCTGCCGGTGAAGCTCGGCTGATTCGCCGTTACCGGTACCGGATGGGCTCCGGGATGCGCCTGGCGGGAACCAATTCCCACCAGGTCACGCAGCGCCACACCCATTCGACGGGGCCGTAGCGGAAGAGTTTGAGCCAGGCCCAGCTGGCGAGCGCTTGGATGGTGATGATCGCGGCGGCCAAGGCGAGGAGGATGCCGTACTTGGCGGTTCCGGCGAGGGCGAGGTGGGGTTCGGCGAGGAGGATCAGTGCGGTGGCGGTGAGGTAGTTGGTCAAGGCCATTCGGCCCATCGGTTCCAAGATCTCGGACAGGACGCTGCCGGTTTCGGTGCGTAAGACCAGGAGTAGGCCGGTCAGGTAGGCGAGAGCGCCGAGGAGACCCGCGATCGGCGGGGCGTTGCTGATCAGGAGGTCGAGGTAGGGGACGCGGTACTCCCACATCGCGGTCAGGACCGCCGCGGGGAGGGCCAGCGCGAACACGGCGGCGATCTGCCAGCCGCGGTCTTCGAGGGTGTCGGGGATGCCGTAGCGGGCGGTGGCCAAGCCGAGCAGGAAGAGTCCGGGGACGAGGCCGAAGCCGCCGCCGAGGGTGACCGCGACACCGATGGTCGCGGCGAGGCCGGCGACCAGTATCGCCAGGCGGGGCAGGCCGGCGGCGGGCAGCAGGATCACCAAGCCGACGAGCGCGTAGGGCAGGAGCGCTTCGCCGGGCTGGAACTGGTGGTGGATGAGGCCGAGGACGCCGAGTGCGACGAGCCGACGGATCAGGACGAGGCGCGGGCGGTCGGTGCGCTGGGCGGCGCTGTCCAGGAACAGCGCGAAGCTCAGGCCGAACAGGAACGAGAAGATCGGGAAGAAGCGGCCCTCGAACAGCACCGAGAGCAGGTGCCGCAGCGGGATCATCTCGCCGGGCGCGCGCACCACGGCCATGTCGGTGAGCTGCCAGATGTTGACCACGAGAATCCCGCACAGGGCGAATCCGCGCACGGCGTCGAGCTCACGGATGCGGCCTGTGTCGGAGTTCATGTGTCTCAAACTAACGATCACCCGCGCCGGAACCACGCTTCTCCGACGTGATGTCGCCCATATACTTCATGCACTAACTGTTTGTGCGTTAATCTTAATGGTAGGTCGACAGGAGGACAGATGGACGATCCGTTGCAGCTCGACCGCCAGGTGTGCTTCGCCTTAGCGGTGGCCAATCGCGCGGTGCTCGGCGTGTATCGGCCGCTGCTGGAACCGCTCGGCCTCACCCACCCGCAGTATCTGGTGATGCTCGCGCTGTGGGGCGAGGCGCCGATGTCGGTGAAGGCGATCGCCGAGGCCATTCAGCTGGACTCGCCGACGCTCTCGCCGCTGCTCAAGCGGTTGGAGAGCGCCGGGCTCATCACCCGCGAACGGGACAGCCGAGACGAACGGAACCTGGTCGTGAAGCTGACCGAGGCCGGTGCCGCGCTGCGCAAGCAGGCGGAAAAGATCCCGCCCGCGGTGGTCGAGCGGCTCGGCGTCACCCTCGCCGATCTCGAGGAACTGCGCGAGGTCCTCACCCGCGTCAACGAGGCCGCGCGTCGAACGATCACCGTCTAGCTCTCGTCAGGAGTGCGAATGTCCCGAAAATCACGGCGGCCCAATCCCATCCAGTGGATCGGCTATGCGTTCGGCCGCCGCCTGCCCGACTCGATGCTGGACTGGGTGCGCAACGACCTGGCCGGAAAGCACGCGACCACCCGGCACATCGTGCGCGGCATGATCCCGTTCACCCCGCTGTTCGTCGTCTTCCTGCTCTTCCCCGGCGAGCTGTGGCTGCGCGGTGCGATGGTGCTGCTCGCAGTGCTGCTCGCGCTGTTCTACACCGCGGCCTTCATGCCGATGAACCGCGCGCACCGCCTCGCCAAGCACGGCCTGCCCGCCGACCTGGAAAACCCGGAGCGCGCCCACCGCCGCGCCCTCGAACGCGCGAAGTACGCAGCACAACACCCACATTGACGATTGCCGCGCACCAGTCGTGCCGCTGCGCCTGGAATTGCTGGCAATTCATTGCGCAGGTTGATGATTCGTGCGCGGGGGCCAGACGGTAGTCAAGCGCAGGCGTTGGTGGCGGCGGACGAAGATGCTCGGGACCCAGTGGGCCGCATCGGGCAGCAGGTGGAACTCGTCGGTGCGTTCGAGTAGCGCGGTCAGGGCAATTCGGGCTTCCAGTCGCGCCAATGCCGCACCGACGCAGAAGTGGATGCCCTTGCCGAAGGCCAGATGTCCGCGCGGGACAGGACGATTCAGCCGGATCTCGTCCGGCTCGGCGAATACCGCCGGGTCGCGATTCGCGGCACCCCACATCAGCAGCAGGTGACTGCCCGTGGGCAACTCGACGCCGCCCAACTCGGTGGTGGCGACGACATGGCGGTGATGCGCCCGGAACGGCGATTCCAGCCGCAGTGCCTCCTCCAGGAATGGTTCGAGCAGGTCCGGCTGCGCGCGGACCCGGCGCTGCATGGACTGATCGGAAGCGAGCAGCCGGGCGGCATTGCCGAGCAGGCCCGCGGTGGATTCGCCACCTGCGCCGACCAATTGGACCAGGATCAGGACGGCGACCTCGCGGCTGAGGTCGCCTGCGGCGCACGCGCGGGCCAGGTCACCGAGCAGGTCGTCCTGCGGCGCAGCGCAAGCAATCGCGAGCTTCTCGTACAGGTAGCCCGCTAACTCGACCGACGCCGTGACGACCGCGCCGAGCCGCTCGGTCGTGACCACACCGGCGAGCAGCTCGGTGCTGGTGTATCCCCAATTCATCAGCCGCACAACATCGCTGTCCGGCAGGCCGATCAGGCCGGCGACCACGGTCATCGGCAGCTGATCGCCTATCGCCGACATCCACTCGATACCTTCGCCGTCGAATCCCTTCTCCCACAGCCGATCCACGGTCACGGTGATGGTCGGCTCCAGTGCCCGAATGCGTTTCGCGACCAAGGTAGGCAACACCAGCTTCCGCTGCCGCAGGTGCGCGGGGTCGTCGCCGGTGGCGAGCACGTGCACGGCGTCGCGGCGGTCATCCAGCCCGAACACCGTCGCGGACCCGTCCGGCTGACGAACCAGCGCGCCGGTCAGGTTCGAGGAGAAGTCCGTCGTCCGGGCGGTCGCCTCGACCACCAGATCCCACCGGCTCACCAGGAAGAAATCGGTGCCGGCCACCCGATGCACCGGTGCGTCCGCGCGCAGCCGCGCATAGAGCGGGTACGGGTCGTCGAGCAGGCCCGGCTCGAACAGATCGATCGCGTCCAGCGCATTGGTCATCGCCGCCGCCTTTCCGTTGGGCCGATATCTGTTTCTCTGCAACAGATTTCGCATGTTCCGCGGCCGAGTCAACCGTTTAGGAAAAGTGAGAATCGACTGGTCAGCGCCGCTATCGGTGTCTGTCTCAGGGATCGGGAACACCTGCGCATTCCTGTGGCAGACTGGGTGCATTCGTCTCACCGTGAGACAAAATATTTGAACCGTATCTCGCCTGAATCGGGGTTCCTGATGACCCGGCAACCGGACTGGCTGGCCGGCGGCGACCGCCGCGAGCTCGCCGTCGAACGCATCCACGCGGCAGCCGCCGAGCTGATCGCCCGTGCCGGAATGGGCGGACTGAACATCGACCACGTCGCCGCGCAGGCAGGCTGCTCGCGGGCGACGGTCTACCGCTACGTCGGCGGGAAGTCGGCCTTACGCGAGGCGGTGCTGGCGGCGGCGACGGCCCGGACCGCCCAGCTCATTCGACGGTCGGTCGCACCGTTCAGCGGACCCGAACGGGTGACGCAGGCGATCCTCGAGTCGCTGGCGGTGATCCGGGCCGACCCGGTGGTGGTCGCGTTCCTGAACGCCAGTACCCCGCGGGAGATCGACGGGTTCCTCGCGGGCAATCCCCGCCTCGCCGACGCCGCCGTCGACCTCACCGGAATCGCCACCGCCGACCCCGCCGCTGGGCAGTGGATCGTCCGGGTGGTGCTGTCACTGTTGTTTTGGCCCGCAACCGATCCCGCCACGGAGCGGGCGCTGGTCGAACGGTTCGTCGTACCCACTTTCGCCGCATAGCAACCACACTCAGCGCAGGGCCCACGGCGCGATGTCCTGCACCGCGAAGTAGCCGTCGTCGTCGAGATCGTCGTCGTCCAGGAAGTCCAGCCAATTGCGCACGGCGCGAACGAGAGTCCATGCTCTGGCCCGGTCGGGGTCGAGACCCGCGCCGTCGACGATCGCGGCGAACCGGTCGTCCAGCGAGGACTCCGAGCGGCGATTCCAGATCAGCGACAGGGTGGTGAACTCGGGGTCGCCGACGAGTGGTTTGGGATCGATCACCAGCCAGGGTTCACGGGTGCCGCCCAGCACGTTCTCGTAGTGCAGGTCCTCGTTCGCCAGGAGCCGGGCGGCACTGGGGCCCAACTGATTACATGCTTCGACGGCCGCATCCAGCAGCTTGCGCGGGAACGGCTCGCCGAGGCGCTGCCAGTCCTGCGGCAGCTCCACCGCATGGCGTTCGGCCTCGGTCCGCAGGTCGCGGCCGAGTCCCGGCGGGGCCGGGATCGCGAGCCGGCGGAGCAGGCCGGCGGCGATCCGCACGGCGTCGTCGATCGGCTCGGTCTCCAGCGACCTGCTCGAATCCAGGCGTTCCAGCAGCAGCACGCCGCGCTCGGGATCGCTGTCGAGCAGTCGCACCGCACCCACCCCGCCCCAGGTGGCGAGCGCGAGCGGTTCGTCGCGGGTCTCTGGCTCCACCATGCTCATTTTCAGCACGACCGCGGTGCCGTCGGCCATGGTGGCGGGCAGCACCAGCCCGACGTAGCCGTACATCGCGGAGCCATCGAGGCTCAGTTGCCAGCGTTGCCGGAATTCCTCGGCCAGCGCGGGCAGACCGGCCAGCCAGGGCCGCGCCTCCTCCCCCGCGGTTCGGGCGATGTGCTCGGCGAATGACTCGGGAACAATGCTCACCTATCGAGCCTCTCAGCCGTGTCCAGCCAATTTCAGGTGCCGCGCACGCCGAGGACGGCCAGTTGGACGCGGTTGGTGGTGCCGGTTTTGGTCATCAGGTTGGTGATGTGGGTCTTGACGGTGGTGACGCCGAGGTGCAGGCGGTCGGCGATGTCGGCGTTGGCCAGGCCCTCAGCGACCAGGGCGAGTACCTCGGATTCGCGGGTGGTCAGGCCGTCCGGTGCGACGGGTGCGCGCGGCGGCGGCACGGTGCGGGCGGCCAGGGCGGAGTCGACCACGCGGCGGAGGATATCGGGCGAGAAGGGGTGATCGCCGGCGGCGGCGCGGTGGATGCCGTCCAGGAGGTCGGTGGGTGAGGCGTCCTTGACCAGGAAGCCGCAGGCGCCCGCGGCCAGCGCCGGGTAGAGGTGATCGTCGTCGTCGAAGGTGGTGAGGGCGAGCACGCGGGCGGCGGGCCGGTTGGCGAGAATCGCTGCGGTGGCGCGGATTCCGTCCATGCCGGGCATGCGGAGATCCATCAGGATCACGTCGGGGGTCAGTTGTTCGGCGAGGCGGACGGCGTCGGTGCCGGTGGCGGCCTCCCCCACCACGTCCAGGCCGTCGTCGGTCTGGCAGAGCATGCGCAGGCCCGCGCGGACCAGGTGCTGGTCGTCGACGATGAGCACGCGAATCGTCATGGCCGCACCGGCCTGCCGAGCGGAAGGCGCGCGGCGAGTTGCCATTGCGCGCCGACGCGGGCGGCGATGCAGTCGCCGCCGAGCAGTTCGACGCGCTCGTGCAAGCCGATCAGGCCGAGCCCGTGGCCGCCGGATCGGTGTGCGGCCGAACCGTTGCCGGCGCCGGACGGAGTTCCGTTGTCGCGCAAGGTGAACCGGACATCGTCATCCTGCATGGCAATGGTCAGCCACGCTTTCGTTCCCGCCCCGGCGTGTTTCGCGATGTTCGAGATGCCCTCCTGAGTGAGGCGCAGCAGCGTAAGGGCAAGTACCGCATCGACTTCGACGATGTCGTCGGTCACCTCGGCCTCGACGGTGATCCCGGACTGCCGCGCGCGATCCAGCACCGCGGTGAGTGCGGCGGGCAGGTCGGCGGGGGCGAGGAAGGAGTCGCCGGTCATCGCCGGGTCGCGCAGGATGGCGACCAGTCTGCGCAGGTCGGTGAGGGTTTCTTTGCCGCTGGCGTGGATGTCGTCGAGGACCTCGAGTGCGCCGGGTGGCGCGTCGGGCATGGCATGCCGGGCGACGCCGACCCGCAGCACGGTCGAGGACACGTGGTGGGCGATCAGGTCGTGCAATTCCCTGGCGATGGCGGTGCGCTCGACGGCGCGGGCCGCGGCGACCTCGGCGTCGCGGCGCTGGGCGATCTCGTGTGCTTCGCGGCGCGCGTGGTCGGCGCCCTCGCGCGCGGTGCGCAGCAGGATGCCGATCAGCACCGGTGCGCCCGCCATGACCACGGCGCGATAACCGTTCGCGGCCAGATCACCGCTGGGATGCAGGAGGTAGGCACCGGCCAGCGCGCACGCGGCCAGCCACGGTTGCCAGCCGGATCGGCGCGCGGACAACTCGATCAGTGCGATCGCGGCGGCCACCTTGGCCACCATCGGACCGGTATCGCCGATCTCGAAGCCGAGCAGCAAGAGCCCGCTCACCAGGATCGACGTGCCGAACGGCCAGCGAATCGCGCCCGCCGTCGCCAGCACCGCGAGCGCGCCGATCGCCCAGTCCAGCAGGCTCGGCCGATCGGCGAGGAACACCAGATACCCCGCCGCGGCCACCGCGAGCACCAGCATCCGCACCGGCAGGAACCGCGCGTCGAGCCACGATTCCACGCCACGCGTCACTTCCGCCGATCGCACCACGTCCTCATCATGCCGCGCGCCGAGACCGCCCGGCTCCTCCCGCCGGAGGAGCGGCCTCCTCCGGGCGGCCGGGATTCGGGCCCGCGGGCGGAGTCGCCGGAG
The DNA here is from genome assembly GCF_008704205.1 of Nocardia colli. Classification (GTDB taxonomy): domain Bacteria; phylum Actinomycetota; class Actinomycetes; order Mycobacteriales; family Mycobacteriaceae; genus Nocardia; species Nocardia colli. The sequence goes on from NZ_VXLC01000008.1 coordinate 317,653, forward strand.
AGCGATTGCCGAGAAGGTGAGGGCATGACGAACGAAATCGACCCGGTGCCCGCGTCCGACGGCGGCGAACCGCACAACTCGACCCAACCCGCCGCGGGATCCGACAAGTCGCGGCCGAGCCGCAGGCGGCTACTCGGCACGATGGCGGCATCCGGTCTCGCGGTCGGTGCGGTCGCGGGTCTGGCCGGCGGCGTTGCGCTGGGCGCGAATTCCAACCCGCCGAAGTTCACGCCCACCGCGCTGCGGCGGTTCGCGGGCAAGACCGTGCTGATCACCGGGGCGACCTCGGGCATCGGCGCGGCGGCGGCGCAGCTGTTCGCGGCCGAAGGCGGGCGGGTCGCGTTCTGCGGGCGACGCGAGGACCGCGGCCGTGCGGTGGAGCGCGAGATCCGCGCGGCAGGCGGCGAGGCGACCTACATCCGCGCGGACGTCCTGATCGAGGAGGACGTGCGCAATTTCGTCGACTCGGCCGTGAAAACCTATGGCGGACTGGATGTCGCGTTCAACAACGCCGGCATCACCGTGCAGAAGAAGCTGCACGAGTACAGCACCGCGGACTTCGACCGGGTGCTGAACACCAACCTGCGCGGCACCTTCCTCGCGATGAAATACGAAGTGCCGCACATGCTGCGCAACGGCGGCACCATCGTGGTCACCTCGTCGAGCAACGCGCTCGCCACCGACGCCGGACGCGGCGCCTACACCGCGAGCAAGCGCGGCCTGGTCGGCCTGGTGCAGGCCGCGGCCCTGGACTACGCATCCAGCGGCATCCGGGTCAACGCGCTCGTCCCCGGCACCACGGACACCGAATTGGTGCGCCGGGCAGGCGGATTCGAGAACATCCCGGATGACGTGTACCAGGTGATGATGAAACAGTGGGCGAGCAGCAATGTTCCAGGCCTCGGCCGGCTGGCGACGGCAGCCGAGATCGCCGCGTTCGCGCTCACCCTGGCCTCCCCCGAGCACCCGTATCTCACCGGCGCCCAGCTGGTCATCGACGGCGGAAAGACCGCGCACGCCTGAGGATCAGCGCAGCGCCCACGGTCCGATCTCCTGGACGGACGGGTAGCCGGGGTCGTCGCAGCCCGGCTCCTCGGCGAACCACAACCAGTTCCGGGCGCACTGCACGAGGGTCCAGGCGCGGGCCAGCTCGGCGTCCAGTCCGGCGTGGTCGACCACGGCGGCGAAGCGGTCGTCGAGCGCGGATTCGGTTCGGCGACTCCACAACAGCGACAGGGTGGCGAATTCGAGATCGCCCGCGAGCGGCTGCGGATCGATGACCAGCCACGGCTCCCGTTGTGCCGCAAGCACATTCTCGAAGTGCAGGTCCTCGTTCACCAGCAGTTGGTCCGCGACGGGTCCGAGCTGGGTGCACACCTCGACGGCGGCGTCCAGCAGCTTGCGCGGATACGGTTCGCCGAGCCGGGCCCACTCCCTCGGCAGTTCCTCGGCCCAGCCCGCGGATTCGGTGCGCAGATTCCGGGAAATGCCTTGCGGCACCGGGATTGCCAGCCTGCGCAGGAGTTCGCAGGTGATCCGCACCGCGTCCTCGATCGGTTCGGTGTGCAGGGAGCGCCCGGCATCCAGGCGTTCCAGCAGCATGGCTCCGTCGGCGGCGTCGCTCTCATAGAGCAGCACCGCGCCGTCACCCTGCCACGCGGCCAGCGCGACCGGTTCGTCCTTGGTCTCGGGTGTCAGGTAAGCCAGCTTGAGCACGGCCGGAGTGCCGTCCGCGCGCCGGACGGGCAGCACCAGCGCGCCGTAGCCGTGCATGGACGGTCCGTCGAACGTGAGACGCCAGCGATCGGCATAGTGCGCGGCGAGGTCGGGCAGGCGGTCGAGCCAGGCGCGGGCCGGTGCACCCTCCTGGTCGGCGAGTCGGGTGGCGAAGAATTCGGGCACGACGGTCACGCCATCGAGCATCTCAGCCGTGTCGATCGATTTTTCGCGGACCCGATCAGGGGGCGGGCGGCGGGGGCGGCGGCACCGGAATGAAGGGCGGCAGTCCGGGAAACAACGGTGGCGGAGGCGGTGGCGGCGCAGGCGCAGGCGGCGGCGGATCAGCAGGCAGGCCCGGGTCTACCGGCGGCGGGCCAGGATTCACGGCCGGCGGGCCGGAGTAGACCGGCGGCGGTCCGGGATCCGCGGGCGGCGGGCCCGGATCGGCAGGCGGCGGGCCCGGATTGGGCGGCACCGGCGCGGGCGCACCCGGCGGCAGCGGCACGCAGACCCAGCGGCCATCCGGCGGCAGACCCCACCGCGCGGCGATCCCGTCGTGCGAGCAATCGTCACCGACCGCGTGGATGTCCGGTCCCTGTCCCTGCGGCAGGCAGACCGAGCGCCCGTCGGGCCCCCGTCCCCACCGCGCGACGATTCCGTCGTGCGAGCAGTCGTCGCCGATGCGGTGCACGTCCTGCCCGGCCGGGACGCACGCCCACTGCCCCGCGCGCAGATCCCAGCGGGCGAGGATGCCGCCCGCCGAGCAGTCGTCGCCGAGCTTGCGAGCGGGTTGCGGCACCGGCGCGACCGGCGTCGCGGGCCCGGGGCTCACCCGGTTGGGCGTCGAGGTGGCGTTGCCCTCGGCCGACGGGCTCGCGGTGACCGTCGTCGCGGCCGACTTCTCGTCCTTCGAGTCGTCACTCGACCCGAGCAACAGCCCGATCGCGACCACCAGCACCAGCGCCGCGGCGACCACCGCCGCAACGACCAGGCCACGGTTGTCGGCGCCGCCGCCCCCTTCGGGTTCGTGACTGCCGCCGGGTGCCACCATCGAAACCGCCTTCACTGTATGGACAGGAAATACCGGTACGAAAGTTGATCTTCACGGCACGCTACCCGAAGGTTGCTGAGTCGATGCTCACTTTATGTATTTTTTGTTTACGCAGGTAGAAGCCATTTACCAGAAATAGCTACCGGTAAACTCGTTTGCTGGGACGGGTCACTGCTTGGGCAGCGCGCCCGCGACCCCGCCGACGTCGGCGACCTTCCAGCCGTTGTTCGGGTCCACGTTCACCGTGTAGGTGACCGTGGTCTGCGCGCCCTCGGGCGTCTGGGCGCTGGTCGAGGTGACGTTGAGGAAGACGTTCACCTTGTAGACCCCGTTGTCGGTGTTCATCACCTTGGCGGTGATCGGGGTGGAGGTCGAGGTCCACTTCAGCGGGACCAGGATGTCCTGCAACTTCGACGCGGTGGCGTCGAACTTGCCGGCCAGCTGCGGGGTGGTGTTGGACTTGAGCTTGACCACCCAGCCGTTGACGTCCTGGAAGTTGATGTTGGACGCGCCGACCGCGTAGTCGGTGGCCACCTGCTCGGCGTGCTGGTTCGCCGCGGCCGCGGCATCGCGGTCGCTGAGGTCGCCGCGCGCCGAGGCCCACAGCGTGGCGAACACGGCGGTGGCGGCGGCCAGCGCCACCAGCGCGGCGCCGAACGCGACGGTCGACAGGCGGATCGACACGGTCCGGCCGCCCTTGCCCGCCGCGGGCGCGGCCGCGGTGGTCTCTTCGTCGGTGTTCGACTTCGGTTCGGTCACAACGTCGTTCGACATCGCGGCCTCCTTTCCTACTTGATGGCGACCCGCACCTTGACGGCGCCGTCGGCGTCGACGTCGGCGAGGGCCTGGGAGATCAGGGCGGAGATATCGATCCGCGGTGCGGCCGAGACGATCGCGTCGAGCAGCGGGCGCAGGATCGGCGCCAGCGAACTCAGCTCCGGCTGCAACTCACGCAGCGCGGCGACGGTCCTCTCGGTGAACGGGGCGATCCCGTTGCCGGTGGTGTACTGGTCGATCGGCTCGCTGTCGACCATGCTGCCCACGTGCGTGACCAGGTTGCTCACCGCCTCGGCGAACTTGGTCCACTCGGGCGCGGCGGCGCTGAACGACGGGCCGACCCAGTCCATATTGGTCGCCGTGTTCTGCAGGCTGTTGAGCAGCGAGACGATCTGCGGGTTGCGGCTCATGATGGCCGCGGCGAGCAGGTCGCCGGAGCGGGCCAGGTTGGGGATCGCGCCGTCGGTGCCGACCAGCGACTGCTCCGCGGTGCTCACCAGCGAGCCGACGATGTTCGGGTCGAGCTGGTTCAGCGTCGCGGTGGCCAGCCGGGCGACCTCCGGAATCGACAGCGGCGTACGCACATTCGCCGTCTTGAGTTGCTGACCGTCCCGAATGTACGGTCCGCCTTCGGAATTCGGCCGGAACTCGACGTACGGCTCGCCGAGCGCGGAGAGGTGTTCGATGGTGACCATGCTGTCGGTGGGCACCTGCCGGTCGGCGACCAGCTTCAGGCCGACCTCGACGCCGGCGATGCTGTTGGTCACCGAGTTGACCCGGCCCACCTCGATGCCGGTGAGCAGCACCGGCGAACCGACCGCCAGCCCACCGGAATTGGCCAGCACCATGGTGGCGTGGGTGTAGTCGCGCAGCGGATCGACCCGTACCACGCCGAAGGTCAGATATCCCGCGCCGAGCACGATGATGGCGGCGATGCCGCCGAGCGAGGCGAGCGAACCGAGCTTCATCGGACGACTCCGATCATGCGTAGCGTCTGGATGATCCGGTCGGTCTGGTCCTGCACCGGCACCGCCGCGCCGTCGGTTTTCACCCCGACGATGTTCACCTTGGGGCCGCGCTCGGCGAACGGGATGATCTTGTCGCGGATCAGCGAGACCAGGGTTTGCAGGTTCGACGGCTGACTCAGATCCAGCGGCCGGGCCGAGGCCAGCAGCGGCAGGAACGCCTGCACGGTGCCGTCGGCACTGGTCAGCAGCGGGCCGAGCCAGGTGAGCGAGGTGCCGATCGGGCCGAGCGCGTCGAAGATCTTGGTGACGCCGATGATGGACGGCGCGATGCCGTTCATCTGATCGACCGACTCCTGGGTCAGCAGCTGCGCGAGTTCGGGCCGGATCTCGTGCAGCACATTGGAATTGCGGTCGATGCCGTCGAGCAGCGAGTCCAGCTTGTCCAGGTGATTGCCCAGATCGACCGCGTCGTCGGCCATGGTCTTGCCGATCTGCGCGGTCCGGCCGACATCCTGGGGCAGCACGTCGTTGAGCTGCTGGATGGTGTCCTGCACCTGCTGGATCGCGCCGCCCTGGGTGAAAGTGGCCAGCGCGGACATCGTGTCTTCCAGCTGCACCGGGGGTTTCGTCTGCGACAGCGGGATGGTGCCGTCCGCGGGCAGCAGCTTGTCGAAGCCGTTCGTCGGGGTGAGCAGGGCGAGGTGGATGTCGCCGAGCACGGTGTTCTGCCGCAGTTCGGCGCGGGTGGCGGCGGGCAGCCGCACCGACTTCGAGATGCGGGCCTCGACCACGACGTAGCCGCCGCGGCCGCCGGCCTTGGCCGAATCCACCACCGCCACATCGGAAACCGTGCCGACCTGAGCGCCGTTGGCCATGATCTTGGCCCGCGCGGGCAGATTCAGCACGTTCTGGAACTGGATCTTGATGTTGTAGGTGGCGCCGGAGACCTCGGCGCCGGGCACCGGCACCGACGACGGGTCGAACGCGCAGCCGGCGGCGGGCAGCACGGCCACCATGACCGCCGCGACGCCCGCGGTGAAACGCGCACCGCGCCGGTGGCTTTCGGGGCGCTGGAAGGAGACGGTCAACCGTCCCGCGTCGTCTCGCTGAATCCTCATCGCGCACCTGCCATTCCGAACACCAGGTCCGCCATGTCGATCTTCGCCACGCCGCCGTCCGCGGTGCAGCGCCCCGGCGTCACCAGGTTCACCGCCGCGCAGGCCTCCTGCGGGATCGCGACCTTCGGTGGGGTGTAGGCGATCCCGTTGCCCACCGCGCGGAACGCGTCGGTCAGCACCGGCATCATCGAGACGACCTGGGCCAGCGAACCGACCCGGGCGCGCAGGAACTTCACCAGCGGCACGGTGAAATCGAGGGTCTTCATGATCGGATCACCGAACGCGGTGGTCAGGTCGTTGAGCACCGGAAGCAGTTGGGCCAGACCGTCGATCACGTCCGCGCCCGGCACCAGCAGGTCCTCCCTGGCCGTGACGAGCACCGGGGCCAACCGGGTGAACATGGATTCGATGTCGCCCCAATGCTCTTCGACCTTCTTGCCGACCGAGGAGAACGCGTCGAAGACGCCGACCAGGTGGCCGATGTCCGCGTCCGGCGAGGCCATCGCGCCGCTGAGCTGCTTGATGATCTCGTTGATCTGCGGACCCGTGCCCGCGGTGGCCGCGTTCAACTGGGACAGCCCGTTGGCCAGCGCGTTGGGCGTCTTGGAGTCCGGGCCGGAGATCTCCGCGGACAGCTGGGCGACCGCGTTCAGCGTCTCGGTGACGCTCTTCGGCGTCATGGTCTTGGTGATGCACTGCGACGAGTTCCAGCGCGCGGTGTTCTTGCCGGTCGTCACGACGGCCAGCTGGCGCGCCGCGACGATGCTGTTGGCCAGCGTGGTCGCGCCCGCGTCGGCGTACACCGGCTTGTCCGCCTCGACGGCGAACTCGACCTTCACCGCTTTGCCCTGCGGGGCAATGGAAGTCACCGTGCCGACCGGAATGCCGCGCATGGTCACCTGATTGCCGACGTAGAGCCCGACGGTGTCCGGCATGATCGCGCAATAGCTCTCGGTCTGCTTCAGCGGATCGAAGACGATGAAGTAGCCGACGACCACCAGCACGATCGCGACGACCGCGCCCGAGACCGACATGAACGCCCGGGATCCGAGGACCTTGTGCAGCATCAGCAATCCCTCCCCGGCACCGGGACACACACGCGCGCAAGCGCGTTCGGGGGTGCGGTAATGGTCTGGCCGGACTGGTCGATCCGCACGCCGTCGTCCGGGATGGCCAGGTTCGACAGCTTCTGCTGAATGTCGCGCACCGAACCGACGACCGGATCGAGCCGGCCCAGCAGCTCCTCCATCCGCGGCACCGCGTCGAAGAGCGGCTGCAACTTCGGCTTGATCTCCGCGTAGGTGGGCGCGATGGCGGCGGCCTTGCTGATCACCGCGCGCAGCAGCCGGATGCCCTCGGCCAGCTCGGCGCGCTTGTCCAGCACCAGGTCCTCCAGGAGGTTGGTGGCCTGCACCAGCCGGCCGAGCGAGCTCTTCGCGCCGTCGTACATGGTGACGTATTCGTCGGCGTTGGCGATCGCCTTGGAGATCATCACGTGCTGGCGGTTGAGGTCGTCGACGAAACTGTTGAGGCTGTCCAGCGTGGTGCGCAAGGTGTCGGGAGCCTGCGCGACCGAGGTGCCGAGCGCGGCGAGGTTGCGCCGCAAGGTATCTCCGTCGATCTTGCGCAGCGGCTCGGCCGCGTCCTGGAAGGTCTGCACCAGGCTGTACGGCAGGCGCACCCGATCGGCCGGAATGTGCTTGTCCCCCAACGGCTTGGCGCCGGAGGGGAACAACGCGACGTAGTTGCCGCCGACGATGGTGAGCATGCGCACGTCCAGCGTGGACTGGTCGCCGACGAACACCGAGGAGTCCACGGTGAACCGCATGATCACCCGATCCGGTTTCAGCTCCAGCGATTTCACCGTGCCGACGCTCACCCCGGCGACCCGGATGTCGTCACCGGACTGCACCGACTGGGCCTCCGACAGCTCGGCAGTGTAGGTCTTCTTGCCGAACGGGACGACGTAGAGCACGCCGGCCGCGATCGCCAGGATCGCCACCAGCACCACGCCGACGATGCCGAGCCGGATCTCGCGCCGCTTGCGCTCCGGCTCGCCGATCACCTTGCGGTCGGCGAACATCTTGGTCAACCAGCGCATATCGCCACCTGCTGTCCTGCGATCAGTACGCCGAATACCTGCGGCACGTCGGCCTGCCCCTTGGTGCACTGCGGCTTCCAGCCCGCCACCGCGGATTTCGGGATGGCGGCGTCGAAGCCGGCCAGCAGCCCGGGCAGCTTGTCGAACACCTCCAGGGCCTGCTGGGGATCGGGAAAGATCTTCTGGATCAACGCGTTCACGTCGTCGGGGCCCTGCAGGCCGAGCGCGTTGAACAGGTTGTCCAGCGGCCCGAGCACCGACGGCGCGGCCGCGGCGAACTGCGCCAGGCCGGTCATATTCGATTGCAGGCCGGAGATGACGTCGGCCAGCCGGGCCAGGATCGGCACCATGTAGTGGATCTTGCCGCTGGCCGTGTCGTGCAGGTCGGACAGGTTCTGCAGCACCGCGTCGATCACCGTCTGCCGGTCCTTGACGTGCGCCGCGAGCTTGTCGATCGCCTCCAGCGCGGGCCCGATGCCGTTGCCGTCGCCCTCGATCAGCGCGACCATGCTGGCGCTGAACTGGTTGATCTCCTCCGGGGAGATGGTGGCCAGCACCGGCTTCAGGCCGTTGAACATGCTGGTCACGTCGAACGAGGGCACCGTGTGGTCGGTGCCGACGGTCGCGCCGGCGGGGATGCGCTTGCCGGGCTGCGGCTGCTGTTGCAGGTCTATGTAGCGCTGACCGGTGAGGTTCTGATAGCGGATGGCCAGCTTCGAATTGTCGTAGATCGGCGCATCGGTCTTGAGCGACAACCGGACTCGCGCCTGCGTGCCGTCCAGTGCGACGCCGTCGACCTTGCCGACCTGCACGCCGTACATGCGCACGTCGTCGCCGACCTTGAGGCCGTTGGCGTCGGTGAACAGCGCGGCGTGCTGCTCGGTCGGTCCGGAGACCGGCCGCTTGATCGCGGTGCAGACGATGAACAGCACGCCGATCATCACGGCGGCGAACAGGGCCAGGCGCCATCCGGCGGAGCGTACGTTCATCGGACACCGCCCAGCAGCGGCGCGAGCACCGGCATCCCGCTCACATCGACCTCGGCGTTCAGCACCGGCCCGTCCGGCGTATCCGCCATGGCCGCGCGCAGCCGGCGCAGCAGTTCGGTGAGGTCGGCGCCGGACTGGCGCGGTTGCGGCACCATCTGGGCGAGCAGCGCCAGCACCGGGCCGAGTTGGTCGGTGAGCCCGGAGAGGTCGCCGCCGAGCGCGCCGCCGAGATTCGCGATGCCGGGCAGCAGCCGTTCGGTGTGCATCCGCACGCCGGCATCGAAGGCGTCCCGATTGCTTTGCAGCCGTGGGATATTCCGCAGGATGTAGACCATCAGCTCGTTCGCGCCGGCGAAATCACCCGCGCCGTAGAACGCCGGGCCGAGCCGGCCGGCCAGCTCCGAGGGCGGCATCCGCTGGTTGTCGGTGACGATCTGGGCCACCTGGATGATCGACTGGGCCAGCGGGGTGAACGCCTTCATGTCGTGCGAGACCTGGCTGATCACCGTGGCCATCTGCGGGGTGAGCACCGAGTCGCCGGTCTGCGACAGGCTGCGCAGCATGCTGCCCATGGTGGCGTCGAACACCGCGTCGGTGTGGCTGCCGGTCAGGTCGATCACGCTGTCGTCGCGCAGCGCGGATCCGCCGGAGCCGCGGCGCAGGCCGATCTCGCTGATGCCGAACAGGTTCGCCGGCGCATAGTCGACCTTCATGCTGTCGTCCAGGCCGTGCAGTTGAGCCTGGTTGAGCCGCAAGGTGATTCGCTGCGTGCCGCGTTCGTCGGGGGCGATCGCGGCGACCGTGCCCACCTGGACGCCGTCGACCCGCACCGGCGTGCCCTCCAGCACGCCGTCACCGATCTGTTCGGTGTGCAGGGTGATCTGTAACCCGTTGTCGGAACGGAACTCTCGATAGATCAGGCTGGCCGCCAGGACGGCGACGATCACGCCGACCGCGACCACCCCGACCAGCCGGGTCTGCCGCTTGTCGATGGCCACTCCGGGCATTCCGTACTTCGGCATCGCCATTACCCCGTAAAGCTGATCGTCGCGTTGAAGCCCCACAGCACGATGGTGAGGACCATGTCGATGGCCACGATCGCCACCGACGAGGCGCGCACCGCGCGGCCGGAGGCAATGCCGACACCCTCGGGCCCGCCGGTGGCGAAGAAGCCGTAGTAGCTGTGGATGAGGATCACCACGGTGGCGAAGATGGCCACCTTGATCACCGCGGCGACCACGTCGAACCCGGACACGAACTGGAAGAAGTAGTGGTCGTAGACGCCCGCGGATTGGCCGTGCACCAGCGTGATCAGCCCGCGGCAGGACAGGTAGGCCAGGATCAGCCCGATCAGGAAGGTCGGCACGATCGAGATCGCGCCGGCGATCACCCGGGTGGTCACCACGAACGGCACCGAGCGCAGGCCCATGGCCTCGAGCGCGTCGATCTCCTCGGAGATGCGCATGGAACCGATCTCCGCGGTGATCCGGCAGCCGGCCTGCGCGGCGAAGCCGATGGCCGCGGCGATCGGCGCGAGCTCACGGGTGGTCGCGTAGGCGGACACGATGCCGGTGACCGGGCCCATGCCGAGCATGTTCAGCATGGTGAACGATTCGACGGCCACCGAGGCACCCATGACCAGGCCGAGCACGATCATCATCGGCACGGTGCCGCCGCCGACGATGACCGAGCCGCGGCCCCAGGTCATGTCGGAGATGATGCGCAACGTCTCGTCGCGATAGTGCTTGAGCGTCGACGGGATCGAGGACAGCACCTGCCAGACGAAGGCCAGCACGAAGCCGAGCGATTCGAAGCGCGCGAGGAGCAGGCCGCGCCGGTGATAGAAGCGGGCGATCCAGCCCAGTCCCCTGGGCGCGTAACTGGAGGCAGCCACGTCACACCAGCCTGGTCGGCAGGAACATCTCGACCACCTGGGTGACGCCCAGGTTGACGATGGCGATCGATACGACCGACAGCACCACGGCCGCGTTCACCGCGTCGGCGACCCCGCGCGGTCCGCCCTTCGCCTCCAGCCCGCGCTGGCAGGCGATGACCACCACGAGGAAGCCGAACAGCGCCGCCTTGAGCAGCGAGACCCACACGTCGGCGACGGTGGTGAAGGAGCCGAAGGTGGCCCAGTAGCTGCCGGGGGTGACGTTCTGGCCGCCGACAGCGACCGCGTAACCCGCGACGATGCCGACGAAGATGATGAGGATGTTCAGCAGCGGCGCGACCAGGATCATCGCGACCAGCCGCGGAATCACCAGGCGCGGGATCGGACTGATGCCCATCGTGTTGAGCGCGTCGATCTCTTCCCGGATGGTGCGCGCGCCTAGATCGGCGGCAATGGCGGCGGCACCCGCGCCACCCAGCAGGAATCCGGTGGCCAGCGGAGCGCCCTGTTTGATCACGCCCAGGCCGCCGGTCGCGCCGAGCAGCGAATCCGCGCCGAGGGTGTGGATGAGATTGCCGACCTGAATGGAGACGATGACGCCGAACGGGATCGCGATGAGGATCGCGGGGATCGCCGTGGCGGTCACCAGGCGCCACGCCTGCGTCGTCGCCTCGCGCCACTGGAACTGCCCGCGGGCGATCCCGGTGACCGTGCCGGTCACCGATTCGCGCGCGATGTCCACGGCCCGGCCGAACGTCCGCAAGGACGAGACGACCGTGTCGGAGAAGTTCTTGCGGACGATACGAACGGCAGTAGCGCTCGAGCGAGCCCGGGTCACAGGCGCCACGCGTGGCCCCGGCCAGGCCGGTGTGTCTCAGGTTTCACAATCGCTCTCTCCATGATGGGCGTCACTGCCACCAAGAAGCTATCGGTGACAATCGGTAACAGTAAAGCTGATCACGGTGTGATCATCGCCTCCTATTCGATTGCCCGCGACTAGCCGAAAGCGCTGGTCAAAACGTCCGAATGGAAGCAGTTCGGCGTTCTGCAACAAGTTATCAGCGCATTTTGCTAATCAATATGACTCGCATCACGTCGGCCGGTTAACTCTGAGCAAGATCGCGGTGTCATTGCGATGCGGACCAAATCAGCGAAAAAGACAAGGTAGACGCGATATCGCGACACGCCGGTGCACGCTGGGACAACAGTCAGCACACCGAAAGGGCGTGACCCCGGTCACTCGATCCCGAATTTCGATTCTCAGCCGTGAGCTGAATCACGCTCCACTACGGACTGGCTGCCAGGAAAACAAAAGCGGAGAACAGTGCCAAATGCACCCCGCCCTGCAAAAGCGTCGCCCGACCGGGGACAACCGTGAGCACGCCGACCACGATCGTGAGTGCGAGCAACACCATTTGGGTGGCGCCGAGCCCGAGTTCCAGCGGACCGTCCAGCCAAATGGTCGCCACCGCGATCGCCGGAATGGTCAGGCCGATGCTGGCCATCGCCGAGCCGAGCGCGAGATTGAGGCTGATCTGCACCTGATCGCGACGCGCGGCCCGCACCGCGGCGAGGGTCTCGGGCAGCAGCACGAGCAATGCGATCACCACGCCGACCGCGGACGGCGGCAGCCCGGCGTCGGCGACGGCCGACTCGATCGACGGCGAGACCACCTTGGCCAGCCCGACCACGCAAACCAGCGCGATGAACAGCATGGCCAGGCTGAGCAGCGCGGCCCGGCTGGTCGGCGATTCGCTGTGCTCGTCGTCGTCGGTGACCACGCCGTTGCCCTCGACCGGCAGGAAGTCGTCCGGATGCCGGACCGTCTGGACCATCACGAACAGCCCGTAGAGCGCCAGCGAGGCGACCGCGGCGAAGGCCAGCTGCCCGGCGGAGAACTCCGGCCCGGACTGGCTGGTGGTGAAGGTCGGCAGCACCAGGCTGAGCGTGGCCAGCGTCGCGACCGTGGCCAGCGCCGCGCCGGTGCCCTCGGCGTTGAACACCGCCACCCGTCTGCGCAGCGCGCCGACCAGCAGGGACAGACCGAAGATGCCGTTGCAGGTGATCATCACGGCGGCGAAGACGGTGTCCCGGGCCAGCGACGCGGCCTTGTCCCCGCCGGAGATCATCAGCGTGACGATCAGCGCCACCTCGATGATGGTCACCGCGACCGCGAGCACCAGCGACCCGAACGGCTCGCCGACCCGGTGCGCGACCACCTCCGCGTGATAGACCGCCGCGAGCACCGCACCGATCAAGGCCGCGGCCACCGCGACGACGGCCACCCCGGACAGACTTCGGCCCCAGGTGGCGGCCAGCGCGAGGGCGGCAAGAATAGGAATGAACACGGTCCAGCGGTCGGTCAACACACGGATCATGTGTTCCATCGTTGCAGCTAACCCTCCGCATCCTGGTCAGAGCGGTGCAGCGGGGCGATTTGCCCGATTTCCCGGCCGCGCCGCGGCGGCCGGGAGCACGCGAATCAGCGCTCGGTGGCGTTGCCCCGGATACCGGTGAGCCGGATCGCGATCGCCACCCGGTCCTTCGCGTCCGGCGGTACCACCGGGCCGTTGCCGTAGCGCTCGGACAGGCTCGAGTAGAGCGCGCCCTCGGGGTCGGCATCGATGTGGTCGAGCTCGCCGCGGACCTCGAGGTAGCGGTACGGGTTGTCCGGGTCGTAGATCGAGATGGAGACCCGCGGCTCGTGCGCGAGATTCTTGAACTTCTGCCGGTAGTTGGTGTGGGTGAACCAGATGAACTCCCCGTCCCACACGAACCACATCGGGTTCACCTGCGGGGCCCCGTCCGGCCTGGTCGTGCCGAGGCTCGCGTAGACGGGCCGTTCCAGCAGGTCCCGCGCCTTCTCGGGAATCTCGATTGTCATGCACCCTCCAGTCGATGTATTTCAGCAACCGGCCCCTACTGACAGGGGCAGATAACTGGCTACCGAGCCGATACCCTGGTTCGGCCTTGATCGAGACGAACAACAGCGGGGGCGCATGTCATACCCACCCGGCCAATATCCCGGGCAGCAGCCTTACGACCCGAACGCGCACAATGCGCGCGAGGGTGAGCAGCAGGCGCCCGGCAATCCGCGCTCGGATCCGACGATGCTCAATCCGATGGGCCGGCAGGGGCATCAACCGCCCCCGGACCCGACTCAGCTGAACCCGTTGAGCCAGCCCGATCCGGCCTATCAACCCGTGCCGCCGTCTGATCCGACCGTGTTCAATCCGCTGAGTCAGCCGGATCCGGCGTATCAGCAGGGACAACCCTACGACCCGTACGCGCAGCAGCAGCAGGTTTCGCAGTACCCGTCGGTGCCGCAGTATCAGCAGCAACCGATGTATCAGCAACCGCCGCAGCAGTATCCGCCGCAGCAGGGTGGCTTCCCGCCGGGTCCGCCCCCGCCGGGATATCCACCGCAGTACGGGCCCGGCCCATCCGGGTCCGGCGGCGGCGGTGGCGGAAAGGTGCTCGCCGCAATCGGTTCGATCCTGCTCACCGTGCTGGTGATCGCCGGGATCATCGGGCTGAAGGTGTGGAAGAACAACGCCAAGCACCACCGCGACGACGCGGGCGCGACCACCACGACCAGCCTCGCCATCTCCACCAGCGCGGCCGGCGCGCCGACCACTCCCCGGTCCACCGCCAAGGTCCCGCCGATCACCCCCGCGCCCACGACCCCGCCCAAGCCCGCGACCGTGTGGATCGCGGCGGCCTATAACGAGGCGAGCAACGAAGTGCATTGGGCCAGAAGCTCGCTCGGCCAGGATGCCGCCGTCGGCCAGGCCCAGGCCGCGTGCGGGTTCTCCTGCCAGGAACCCATCTGGTCGAAGGACGCCTGCGTCGCGTTCGCCTTCGGCCGCAACAACGGCTGGGCCTCCGCCTGGGGTCTCACCATTCCCGAGGCGCAGAACAAGGCTCAGGCCAGGGCGCAGAACGACTTCAGCGTCCAGGGCCCGTTCGAGTTCTGGTCGAAGTGCGCGACGGAGTAGTCCTCGGCTAGACGTCCAGGTCGATGCGGACGGTGAGCAGGTCGGTGCCGACCAGCTGCACCACCGCGCTGTTGCCGCGCGGGAGTTCGCGCAGCCGGGCGCGCGCGTCGTCCTCGGGCAGCAGGTGTGCGGTGCCCGCGTGCCAGGCGCCGTGCAGACGCAGTCGAACGCGGTTGTTCGCCTTGATGTTGCGGATGTATTGAGAGCGGTCGCCGAACTCGGAGACGAGCCAGAACTCGTTGCCGACCTTGCGCCCGCCGATCGGGGTGATGCGCGGCTGTCCGCTCACCCGGCCGACGGTCTCCAGCAACTGCTGGGCGGGCACCTTGCGCTGCAACGGATTGACGACCCGGCGCTGCACTGTGGTCACCAGTCGGTGCTGAATATCGCGCTTGCTCGGCATGGGGCCGACCGTAGCACCGGCTTGGGCAGTGTGCCGCACGACGTGCGCGAATTGCCGACACAATGCCGAAAGCGCTTTTGGCACAGTGCAACAGCCGAATACGGACGCGGTGGGCAATCCGACGAATTGGTGTGAATAGCAGTGTTTCAGTGTGATGCACGTCATAAAGTCCGTGCCCTGCAATAACTCTGAACACACCAGGACCACTCATGCATGATTCATCCCTGCATTCGCGCGGCCTAGTTCTCGCCGCGACCGCCGCGGCACTGTCCCTGATCGGCTCCGGCCTGATCGCCGCCGCCCCCGCGCACGCCGCGGGGGCGATCAATTTCGCGCCGAAGGTGGATTCACCGTCCGGCGGCCAATTTCCGTCGTGGGGACCCGGCCCGTCTCCGATCGGCACCGTCACCGCCGACTTCAACGGCGACGGCAAGGCCGATGTCGTCGCGGCCGATTTCCAAGGGGCGGGCCCGATTCTGATGACCGGCAAGGGGGACGGCCGGTTCAACACCGGAACCAGAGTGGGCGACGTCGGGATCGGCTTCGGCGCGGTCGGCGTCGGCGACCTGAACGGCGACGGCAAGCCGGATGTCGTCGCGCAGGCGTGGACGACGATCGCGACCTTCGTGAACAACGGCGACGGTACGTTCCGCGCGGCCGAGAAGTACACGACTCTCGAAGGCGCACAACAGGAAGTGATCGTCGCGGACGCCAACGGCGATGGCAAGGCCGACGTGCTCAGTCTGGCCCCGGCCGGCGTGCAGACCTGGCTCGGCAAGGGCGACGGCACCCTGGACGCCGGGCCGACCAGCCTGATCCCCGGGGTGGCCGCCGCGTTCACGGTCGGAAAGTTCAACTCGGACAACAAGATCGACATCGCGGTGAACAACGATGTGCTGCAACAGGTGCACGTCTTCACCGGCAACGGCGACGGCAGCTTCACCCGGCGCGGGGCGAGCACATCCGGCCTGATCACCGAGGACGTGCGCGCGGGCGACTTCGACGGCGACGGCATCGACGACGTGATCACCGCCGACTCGTTCTCCTTCAGCACCACGCTGCTGTTGTCCGACGGGAACGGCGGATTCAAGAAGACCGACCGGGTGGCCGTCTCCGGCCTCGGCCCGACCAGCATCGCCGCCGCCGACTTCAACAAGGACGGCAAGCTGGACGCCGCGATGTCGGCGGTGCTGAACTCCAGGATCGTCGTCTTCACCGGCAATGGTGGAACCATCACCAAGACCGGCGATTTCGGCGTCACCTCGCAGCCGCAGACGCCGGCCATCGCCGACTACGACGGCGACGGCAAGCTGGATGTCGTGGTGGCGGGCAGCGCGAACGCGGTGTCGTTCTTGAAGAACATTTCCTGAGCGCGGTCAGCAGACCGAGGTCAGGGTGACGTTGTCGTCGAAGGGCAGGAAGCCGTCGACCAGGGCGGTGACCTGCAAGCTGTGCACGATGATCTCGCCGCCGTGGTTGTCCAGGAAGGCGACGTCGGAGGCGTCGCGGCCGGTGGCGATCCGGACCAGCGTCGAGCGCGGCGCGAGCCCGGTGGCGTCGAGGGCCCGCCAGGCGCCGTCCACATAGGCCTCGGCGACCGCGTGGAAATCCATCGGTGAACAGCCCGGCGCGTACACCGACACCACTCGCGCGGGCACCTTCACCGCGCGCAACAGGGCCACGACCAGATGCGCGAAGTCGCGGCACACACCGGCACCGGACAGCAGCGTCTCCACCGCACCGTCGATGGGGTCGCTGCTGCCGGCCACGTACCGGATCCGTCGGCCGACCCACTGCGCGACCTGCACCGCGAGCTGCGCATCCGGTGTGCCGGACGGGAATTCGGTGGCGGCGAAGCCGAGCAGCTTGTCCGACTCGGCGAATCGGCTGGGGCGCAGATACAGTGCGCGGTCGTAGTCGGAGCCGGCATCCGGAATCGCGGTGCCGAGCACGGTCGCGCGATAGTGCGCGCGCAAAGTGCCTGGGCCGACCGAGAATTTGTGAATACGGGTGCCGTGCGGGCCGAGGATCTCCCACGGCGTGATCGCCCAGCCGTCGAGCTCGAACACCAGCGACTCGTTCAGTTCCAGATTCGGCTGCCGGGCAACGGCGATCTGGAATTCGAGCGTGGTCGGCGCGGTGATCGCCACCTCGAGCTGAGCTGAGACATCGCGCTTCACGCCACAATCCTGTCAGTCGCGGTCAAGTGCCCTTCCTATTTTCGGCCAGACCGCATCGAGTTGGCATCATCTGCACCGTCAATTCATGTCCAGGAGGGGATAAATGTGCCCGGCCGCCCGGATATGGGCGAGAATTTGCGCGTGCGCACCCAGTTCACCCGCGAGCTCGTCGCGTTGACCAATGATTTGACGCTGATGTGCCGGCTCACCCACGACGCGGCCGAGCGGGTGACCGACGCACTCGTCGGCGCCGACCTCACCGCCACCTACGAGGTGTTCGCCCTGGACGAGCAATTGCAGAAGATGTACGGCGCGTGCGAGGCACGGACGGTGGTGCTGCTCGCGTTGCAGGCGCCGGTGGCCCGCGATCTACGGCACGTGGTCACCGCCATTCAGATCGCGACCGAGTTGTCCCGGATCGGCGGGCTGGTCAGCCGGGTCGCCGATCAGGTGTACCAAAGCCATCCGGGACATGTTGCGCCGCAATCCATTCTGGACATCCTCGCGGAGATGGGCCGGCTCGCCGCGACGCGCACCGCGCTCAGCGGCGAGGCCGTCGCGACGGGTCATCAGGAACCGCCCGGGGAACACGATCCCGGACTGCACGCGATGGAACTGCTGCACAAGCAACTGCATTCGGCCCTCGCCGCGCCCGCGTCGGACCAGCCGGCCACCGCCGCGATCAATGTCGCGCTGCTGGCCAATCATCTGGAGCGCTGCGTCGACCACACCGCGCGCATCGATCGGCTGATCCGGTTCCTGGACACCGGCGTTCCCCCGACCGCTCAGCCGGCCGACAGTGCGTGAGGGCTAGCCGGCGCGGGCGATCGTGTAGAGCTCGCGCGCGGGCCCGGTCAGCCGCTGCCCGGTCGGCCATACGGCGCGCAACGTGCGTTCCAGTTCGAGGTCGGTGACCTTGGGGGAAACCAGTGTGCCGGCGGCGATTTCGGCGGCGACAGCCAGTGAGCTGAGCACCGCCGGGCCGACGTCGGACGCGGCGGCGGTCTTGATCGCGGTGGTGGAGGACAGCTCCAAGGCGACCTCGGGTTTCCAGCCGGTGAGCTTGCGCGAGACCGCGTGCTCGAACCAGTTTCGGGTGCCAGAGCCGGTTTCCCGTTGGATCAGCGGAGTTTCGGCCAGTTCGGTGAGGGTCACCGAGCCGCGACGAGCCCACCGGTGCGTCGGAGCCACGACGACGATCAGGTGATCGTGCGCGACGACGTGCGACTGGAGTCCGCGGAAGTTCTGCGGGCCTTCGATGAAACCGATCGCCGCCTTGTTGTCGAGCACCTCCTTGGCCACCTCGACCGAGTTGCCGGACTCCAGCGCGATGGCCGTGCCCGGCGCGGTGGCGCGCAGTTTCATGAGCCACGCCGGGAAGAGATACTCGGCGATCGTCTGGCTCGCCGCGACGCGCAGGTGCGAGTCGCGCTCGGCGCGCAAGGTGTCGATGCCTGCGTCGAGTTGCTCCGCCGCCCGGACCACGCCGCGGGCCCACTCCGCGATCAGCGAACCGGCGCGGGTCGGCCGGGAGCCGAGCGTGGTGC
Source organism: Nocardia colli (assembly GCF_008704205.1). Taxonomy (GTDB): domain Bacteria; phylum Actinomycetota; class Actinomycetes; order Mycobacteriales; family Mycobacteriaceae; genus Nocardia; species Nocardia colli. The sequence goes on from NZ_VXLC01000008.1 coordinate 336,398, forward strand.
GCTCCAGCACCGGCATGCCGACCAGCTTCTCCAGATAGCTGATCCGGGACGACGCGGACGGCTGGCTGATGCCGTGCGCGGCCGCCGCACGACCGAGGCTGCCCAATTCGATCACCGTAAGCAGCAGGTCGAGCGCGGCCAGGTCGGGGACACGGGGCGACAGAGGCATAGAACGAGTCTATGCATGCATAGGCACGTGCCCGCTACCCGACGCGACGACCTGCGACGACGCTGAAGACATGACCGCCACCGTGACCTTCCGCCCCGCCTCGCCGCGGCGCGTGGTCGGCGAGCTCGACCATCGTGCCGACCGCCGCCCCGGCTCCCTGCGCCAACTCGGCCCGAACTGGTTCGCCGCCGTGATGGGCACCGGCATCGTCGCCACCGCGGCGGCCACCCTGCCGATGCAGTTCCCCGGGTTGCGCGGCGCCGCGACCGTCGTATGGGCCTTGGCCGCCGCGCTGCTGGTGGCCCTGAGCGGCGCGTGGCTCGCGCACCGGGTGCGTTTTCCCGATACCGCCCGTGATCACCGCAACCACCCGGTGATGTCACAGTTCTTCGGCGCTCCCCCGATGGCGTTGCTGACCGTCGGCGGCGGAACCCTGCTGCTCGGCGCCGACGTGATCGGCCTGCCGGCCGCCGTGGCCGTCGACTGGGTGCTGTGGACCGCCGGCACCGTCCTCGGCCTGCTGACCGCGGGCGCCATCCCCTACCGGATGTTCACCAGGCACCGGGCCGAGGCCGATGCCGCCTTCGGTGGCTGGCTGATGCCCGTTGTGCCGCCGATGGTTTCGGCCGCGATGGGCGCGCTGCTCGTCCCGCACACTCCCGCGGGCCAGTTGCGCTTGACCATGATCCTGTTCTGCGTGGCCATGTTCGGCCTCAGCCTGCTCGCCGCGCTGGTCACCATCACCATGATCTGGTCCCGCCTGGTGCATCACGGCACCCCCCAGGCAGGCATGGTGCCGACCCTGTGGATCGTGCTCGGCCCGCTCGGCCAATCGATCACCGCCGCCGGACTTCTCGCCAACGCCGCACCGTTCGCCCTGCCCGACCTGTACGCCAAGGGCTTCCTGGTCTTCTCGGTGATCTACGGCATCGCCGCCTGGGGCTTCGCCATGCTGTGGCTGACCCTGGCACTGGCCGTCACCGTAAAGACCTACCGCGCAGGCGAATTGACCTTCAACCTGACCTGGTGGGGCTTCACCTTCCCGCTCGGCACCTGCGTCACCGGCAGCACCGTGCTCTACACCCACACCGGCGCAAACCTGTTCGCCGCCACCGCCGTTGCCCTGTATCTGCTGCTGGTCGCCGCCTGGTCGGTGGTGGCAGGCGGCACCGCCCGCGGCGTGTTCAGCGGCGACTTGCTCCGTCCCGCGACAGGTTAATCCAGCAGCGGGAAGCGACCGGAATGCAGCAGACCCGCGATGACGTCCATCTTCGCTTGCGGCGCAGCGTAATCCGGGTGAGCGCGCAGGACGGCGGCCGCGTCGTGTAGCCGGGCCATCTGCTGCTCGGCCTGCACGACGGTGCGGCCGCCGGGGGTGATCGGGTGGCGGGCGAAGCCGGGTGTGCGCGCATCGACGCGACCGAGGGCGACGGCCTTGTCCACGCGGCGCGAGCAGCGGCAGAAGGCCTCGGGGTTGGCCAGGCCGCAGGTGGCGGTGAGGAAGTCGCCGAGGCGTTTCTTGGCGCGCTCCAGGCGCTTTCGGTAAGCGGCGGGGGTGATGCCGAGGATCCAGGCGGCATCGGTGGAGTTGAGTTCGAAGACGTCGCCGAGGACGAAGGCGACCCGCTCGTCGCGGGCCAGGCATTGCAGCATGGCCTGCGAGCAGGTCAGCCGGACCTCCGCGGTGAGCAGGGTCGCCTCCGGGCCGCGGTAGTCCGCTTCCGCGAGCCCGTCGGCCAGGCCGTCGCGGTAGGCGTCGAGGCTCAGCTCGGCCGCTTCCTGCGGCGTCTGGCGTTTCAGGTTCAGCAGATAGTTGACGCCGATGCGGTAGGCCCAGGTCAGCAGCTTCGCCTCGGCGCGCCAGGTGGCGAGGTTGCCGAGGACGCGGAGCAGGATCTCCTGGGTCGCGTCCTCGGCCTCGGCGGGGCGCCACACCATGCGCAGGGCGAGCCGGTACAGCGGATCTTGCAGCAGGCGTACTACATCGGCGATCGCGTCGCGCTCCCCGGCAACGGCACGCCCGACCAGCGCCTGCTCCTCGGCCGGCGCGCCGGTGTGTGCCTCCGTGCTCATCCCGCCATCCTTCGGCCGGTGGGCGGTGCGGCGCAAGCCGAATTGTCAGTAGTCCTTCAGCGTGAGGAACTCCGGGTCGGCCTCCGGCGGGTTGGCGGCCATGGCGTCGAACACCTCCTGCGGGGGCGGCTCGGCGAACAGCATGCCGACTACTTCGACGGCGCCTTCCTGATTGGTTTTCACGTACTCGCGCAGCTGATTTTCGTAGGCGGCGAACGCGGCGTCGTGATCGCCTGCGGCAGTGGCCAATTCGCCTGCCAGGAGGTACGCCCCGATCAGCGCCTGGGAGGTCCCGCGGCCGGACAGCGGCGAGGCGCACGCGCAGGCGTCGCCGAGCAGCACCACCCGCCCTGCCGACCAGGCGTCCATCACGACCTGGCTGATCGGGGTGAAGTACAGGTCCGACGATGCCGCCAGATCGTCCAGCAGGCGCGGGATCACCCAGCCGTCTCCGGCGAAGTGTTCCGCGATGATCCGCTTCTGCTCCGCGACGTCGCCTCGGTCGTAGTCGAGCGGGTCCGAGCCGAAGTACAGCGACGCGCGGGCCTCGGCGTTGTCCCTGGTGCTGAACACATTCGCGGTCCGGCCGCCGGCCAGCTGGCAGCCCCGGCCCTCGTAGTCGAGGCCGAGGAAGTTGTCGGTGGAGAAGATCGCGTTGTAGACGCCGAGGTGGTGGATGTAGTCCGCGTGGTCGCCGAAGGCCAGGGCGCGGACCTTCGAGTACAGCCCGTCCGCGCCGACCACCAGGTCGAACCGGCGCGGCTCGCCGCGTTCGAAGCTGACCAGAACGCCGTCGGCGTCCTCGTCGAGGGCGGTGATCGAGTTGTCGAAGAGGTACTCGGTCGTGTCCTTCGTCAGCGCGTAGAGGACATCGGTGAGGTCGCTCTTGAGCACCTCCAGCTCACCGGCGAAGATCGCCGCGGGCATGGTCACCACGTGGCGGCCGTCGGGGTCGACCACCTCGCTGTCGCGAATCGTGGTGCTGTACTTGCGGATCTCGTCGAGGATGCCCATCCGGTCGAGCACCGTCATGGCCTCGCCGCGGAAGTCGACCGCGTAGCCGCCGGGGCGCGGTGCTGCCGCCCGCTCGACGACGGTCGGGGTGAAGCCGTGCCGGCGCAGCCAGTACGCCAGCGCCGGGCCCGCGACTCCGGCGCCGGAAATCAGGATGTTCGTGTTCTTCATGGCGTTCCCACTTCTCTGCACATTCGAGCTGTCGAGGTACAACGTACATGCCGATGTGTACGTTGTACAGACCGTACTAGTGCAGATATTGCGAGATGATTAGCTAACATCAGTCATATGCGTACTAGTACAGCTGGCTCGGCGGACGCCACTCCGCCCTACCTGCGCATCGCCGCGGAGATCCAGGAACGGATCAGCTCGGGCGAACTGCGGGCCGGCGATCGCGTGCCCTCCGCCCGGCAGATCACCAAGGAGTGGGGCGTCGCCATCGCCACCGCGACGAAGGTGCTGGCCGTGCTGCGCCAGGCGGGCGCGGCGAAGGCGGTGCCGGGCGTCGGCACCGTGGTGGACAGCTCGCAGGCCGCTCCCGCGCGCGAGCCCGACACCGAGCTGACCGCGGCGTCGATCGTGCGCGCGGGCATGGCGATCGCCGATGCGGAAGGCTTGCCCGCGCTGTCGATGCGCCGGGTCGCCGCCGAACTCGGCGTGCCGACGATGTCGCTGTATCGCCATGTGGGCAGCAAGGATCAGCTGGTGCTGCTGATGGCGGACGAGGCCTTCGGCGAGGCCGAACTGCCCGACCCGCCGCCCGCGGGTTGGCGAGCGCGCCTGGAAGTGCTGGCCCGCCTGCAATGGGCGATGTACCACCGGCATCCGTGGGTGGTCGCCGCGCTCTGGGTGAATCAGCCGAAGCCGGCGCCGAAGTTGCTGGCGCACACCGAATGGGCCGTGCGCGCGTTCGACGAGCTCGGCCTCGATCCGGACGCCATGATGTACGCGCACGTCTCGCTGTACAGCTACGTGCGCGGGATCGCGGTGAACCTCGAACTGGAGGCCGGGATCCGGCGGGCGGGTACGCCGATGGAACCGTGGGACGTGCTCGAGCCGGAGTACGAGCAGTTCCTGACCAGCGGCCGCTATCCAACACTGGCAAGCCTGAACGAGCGCAACGACTTCCAGTTCGACATCGACAAGCTCTTCGATTTCGGCCTGCACCGGCTGCTGGACGGGTTCGCCGCCTTCATCGCGCCGGGTGCGGGACCGGGGTAGCCCGGTCCCGCTCACCGATCGTCAGGAGATCGCGGCCGCCACGTCGACCAGCGCGTGCCTGCGCACCCAGTCGGCCACCGCGGCGCCGATCTCGTCCGGCCGATCCTCGGGCGCGTGATGCCCGGCCGGACCGATCGACGCGACTTCGGCGCTCGCGAAAGTCGTTGCGGCCCAGTCGATCACCTCCGGCGAACCGAGTCCGACGCCGTTCTCCAGTCCCATCACCAGCTTCGGCACCTCCGGCGATCGGGCCGCCCAGTTCCCGTAGTTGTCCACGATCGCCACCACATCGGCGGGTTCGCCGTCGAGCGGGAACTCGCGCGGCCACACCAGCATCGGCTTGCGCGACTCCGGCGTCGGGTACGGCGCGCGGTACACGTCGCGATCCTCGGGCGACAGGTTCGCCACGCCCCTGGGCAGGTTGAACTCGATGAACATATTCTCCTCCAGCACCATTCGCTCCCCCTCCGCGCTGCGGAACTTGCGGAACAGCTCGGCGCCGAGCGGCGGCAGTTCGTCCCAGCGCATCGGCCGCAGGAAGGTCTCGATCAGCGCGATGCCGCGCACCCGGCCCGGATGGCGTGCGGCCCAGTCCATACCGAGCGCGCCGCCCCAGTCGTGGCCGACGATCACCACCTGATCCAATTCCAGCGCGTCGAACCACGCGTCGAGGTAGCGGGCGTGATCGACGAGCCGGTAGCCGCTGTCCGGCTTGCCGGACTCGCCCATGCCGACGAGATCGGGTGCCAGCGCCCGGGTTTGGCCGGTGACGTGCGGAATCACGTTGCGCCACAGGTGCGAGGACGTGGGGTTGCCGTGCAGGAACACCACCGGCACCGCACCGGTGCCCGCATCGCGGTAGTAGATGAACGAGTCGAGGACGTCGACGGTTGCCATGATCTATCCTTCCGAGGTCCGGCTTGCTTGCCTTCACTCGGTTTGGACACGGGATATCTCCGCACTGTGACCGTCCGCGGAAGTGACCCTCGTCACCGCTTCGACCGCTCTCCCGCGCGCTGCACAAATCCCGCAACTGACCGGCACATCCGTAAGAATCCAGTAGATATAACTACCAGTCTGAAATGAACCTGAGAAAACTCCCGAATCAGACATATCGACTTGCCAAGATCGAAGCCGGTTATCTACTGTCTCAATACGTAGCAACGAGCAAGATTCGGGACGGAGCGAAGCGGTGCAGGAGCGAGAGGCGAATTCCCAGTCGTGGGTAGCACTCTCAGCCGGCCCCGATCGAATCCCGATCTGCCCCTAGTCATCACGAGCGAGCACGCCCGGCGCGGCTCGACATCTCGGGTCCTCCCTCATCGGCCCTGTGGTGTCGGCGCGTGCGGTAACGGACTGGACAACCAGCCGCACCACCGCGCGACGGACGATCTCCCTCGTGATCAGCCACCCTCGAGTCGGCGCCGGCACGGCGACTCGAGGGTGGTTTCATATCAAGCCCCCTTGGCTGTGCGGAACGTCATAGCCCACAATCACTTCCGCGACCTCGCCCTCCGGATACGTTGGCGCCCGTTATAGTTCAGGGTGGTTGGCGTTAGGAAGCTCGATGAAGTTCACAGTTCAGCGGCTCGCTCTGATAGGGCTGGCCATCGCGACATTCATCGGAGTGTCCTACTACTACGTGAACCGAGTCGAATCCCCCAAGGCGAATGCCGGCTGCGGCACCGCGCAGGTCTGCGCCAACGCACCGGCCAGCATGCCCAGCCGGGACGCGCTCGCCCTGCTCGACACGATCCGAGTCGCCGGGCGCGCGGCCAAAACCGGTTACACCCGTGAGCAATTCGGCACCGCCTGGACCGACGACGTGTCGGTCCCCGGTGGCCACAACAAGTGCGACACCCGCAACGACATCCTGCAACGCGACCTGACCGAGGTCACGTTCAAGGACAACAGCCGCTGCGTCGTCGCCACCGGCACGCTCAACGATCCGTACACCGGCAAGACGATCAAGTTCGTCCGCGGTCCAAAGACCTCCGACGATGTGCAGATCGACCACATCATCCCGCTGTCGGACGCCTGGCAGAAAGGCGCGCAACAGCTTTCCGCCGAGCGGCGCCAGGACCTGGCCAACGATCCGCTGAACCTGCAGGCCGTGGACGGTCCGACCAACCAGTCCAAGAGCGACTCCGACGCCGCCACCTGGCTGCCGCCGAGCAAGGTTTACTGGTGCGCCTACCTGACCAGGCAGATCCAGGTCAAAGCGGCCTACCAGCTCTGGGTGACCCAGGCCGAGAAGGACGCCATGACACGGGAACTCACCACCTGCCCCTGATTCACGGCATGGTCACGACGACCTTGCCGAACGGGTTGTCGTCACGGAAGTAGCGGTAGGCCTGCACCGCCTCATCGAACGGGAACACTCGATCGATGAGCGGCCGCATCCGGTGTTCGGTGATCGTCCGGTTCATCGCCTCGAAGTCGGTGCGGCTGCCGACGGCGATCCGGCGGATCGATACGTACTGCGTGCCGAACACGTCCGCGACCGACTCCACCACCGGCGTCCGTGCGGCGCCGATCATGGTGACCTGTGTGTTATATCCGCCGGAGCGAACGGATTTCGACAGGGTCGGCAGGCCGACGGCGTCGACCACATGCTCGACGCCGAGGCCGCCGGTCAGGTCCTGCACCGCCCGATCCCAGTCCGGCGTCTCGGTCGAGACGATCACCTCGTCCGCGCCGAGCTTGCGCAACCCGTCGGCCTTGCCCGGGCTGGAGGTTACGGAAAAGACCCGCGCGCCCAGCATTTTCGCGTGTTGCACAGCGAACAGGGCGACCGCTCCGCTACCGACGGTCAGCACCGTCTCGCCGGGCGCGACCGGCACCGGCTTCGTGAGTGCCGCCCACGCAACGACTCCCGCGCAGGTCAGCGTCGCCGCCTCCACGTCGGTCAGGTGCGCGGGCACGTGCACCACCGAATCCTGCTCGACCACCGCGTAAGTGGCGAGCATGCCGTCGAAGTTGGCGCCGTACTGCTCGGCCGCCATGGCCAGCCGCTGCGGGCCGTCGACCCACCGGACGAAGTAGCCGGCGGTGACCCGATCGCCGAGCGCGGCCCGGGTCACGTTGCCGCCGACGGCGATCACCTCGCCGACGCCATCGGAGAGCGGGACGATGCCCGGCGTGGCGGGCAGCGGATAGACGCCGTCCATCAGCATCAGGTCGCGGCGATTGATCGAGGCCGCGCGCACCCGGATCACCACCTGATCCGGACCAGGCTCGGGAATTTCTTGCGCCGCGGTGCTCAGGCCGTCGAGGCCGCGCAGCGGATCCAGGTGGTAGGCAACGCCATTCATCGGACACCCACGATGTACTGGTGGTCGGACACGATCCGGCCCTCGTCGTCGAGGCCGATGACCTCGAAGCCGCCGCCGGCCACCGTGCCGTCGGCCTTGGCCACCATCGTCCAGCTCACGCCGATCAGCCCGGCGGGCAACCGGATCGCCGCGTCCTCGACCGCGAATTCGTATTCGCCCGACTCGATGAACATCGCGTAGGCCCGGGTCACCCTGCGGTCCAACGCATCATGGCCGCGAACCTCCAGCGGCGGCATCGGGAATTGCAGCTGCTCCGCTGCCTCGCGCATCTCCACCGGCGGGTCCACCAGCGTCTGCGCACCGGTCGGCGCCCACAGTTCCCGGATCGCCTTGCTGCGCGCCGCCGGGTCGGCCTCGTTCCACTGCGCCGCGTACTGCTCGGCGAAGCGGGCCAGTTCGTTGTCGTTCAGTTGCTTGCTCATGACCCAAAGTTTTGCGATCCCGGCGATTCCGCGCGATTCCCGGCAGGGAATAGCCGAACCGCGTCCCACCTGCTTGCTCATACCCTGCACGGAATCGCCCTCCATCGCAGGTCAGATAAGAATGGGAACATGACGACGGCGATAGAGGCACCGGGGTTCGCCCGTGAGCTCAAGCACTGGCGGACCCTGCGTCGGGTCAGTCAGCTGGATCTGGCGATCCGGGCGGACACCACGCAGCGGCATCTGAGTTTCCTGGAACAGGGGCGGTCGCGACCGGGGCGCACCATGGTGGTGCGGCTGGCGGAGTCGCTGGATCTGTCGCTGCGAGAGCGCAACGATCTGCTGCTGGCCGCCGGTTACGCGCCCGCCTTCCCCGAATCCGACTTGGATGCACCGGAATTGGGCCCGGTGCGGGAGGCGCTGACCACGATTCTCGACGGCCACCTGCCCTACCCGGCGATCGTGGTGAAGCCGCGCGGCGTGCTGCTCGCCGCCAATGCCGCTTTCTCGGTGCTGACCGAGGGCGCCGCGCCCGAGCTGCTGAAGTCGCCGATCAACGTATTGCGCCTCGCGCTGCATCCAGATGGGCTGGCGCGCAGGGTGATCAACCTGCCCGAGTGGGGCAAGCACGTGACCGAGGCCCTGCGCGGACGGATGTCGCGCAGCCCCGATCCGGCGCTCGCCGAGCTGATCACCGAGCTGGAAAGCTATCTCCCGCAAGCGGACCCGGGCCCCGATCACCTCGGGTTCGCGGTGCCGTTGCGGCTGCGCAGCGACGACGGAGAGCTACGGCTGATCACCACTCTGACCTCGTTCGCAACGGCCACCGACATCACCCTCGCCGAGCTGCATCTCGAGGCGTTCCTGCCCGCCGACGCCCAGACCGCGGAAATCCTGCGCAAACGCGCGGCGCGCGACTGACCGACCACGAAACGCCGCGGAGGTCCGCCGCAACCTGGATCAGCGCCGTCCCGCGCGGCCTCTCCCCCGGCCCGCATTTCCCCATCTGACGCACACCTCCTGATTTCCCGCACATCGATTCGCATGCGATTGCGTGTGCGGGAAATCAGGGGGTGTGCGGCTACCAGGTTCGTGCGGCGGTGCGTAGGCGGGCGTGGACCAGGTCTACGTGAGGGCGGGTGTCGGTGCCTGCGCGGCGGACGAGAAAGCCGGTGTTGATCGGTGGGTCGGGTGGGTCGAGCAGGGTGACCAAGGTGCCTGAATCGAGTTGGGCTGCACAGAGATAGCGTGGGAGCACGCTGATGCCCGCGCCCGCGACGACCGCGCCGGCTACCGCGCGCAGGTCCGCGACGATGACGGCCGCTTCGCCGGTCAGTCGGATCCCGAAGACGTGCCGCCAGTACCGGCGCAGAATCGGCAGGTCGGGGGCATAGCTGACGAGCGGCAGGGTGGACAGCGCGGCCGGGCCCTCGGTGCGCAGCCGTGCGGTATCGATCCGTCCGGCCACGGCGGGCGCGGCGACCAGCACGAATTCCTCGTCCGACAAGGCCTCCGCGATCACCGTCCGCCCGCGCGGGCGCACGGTCGACAGCACCAGGTCGTAGTGTCCCGCCCGCAGTCCGGTCAGCAGGTCCTCCGAGAGCCCGGAACTCACGGTCAGCCGGACACCGTGCACGATCAGCGGGGCGAGCGCCGGAAGCGCCTGTATCGCAAGCAGTTCCGCGGGACCGGCCAACCGGACCGGCGGCTGCGGGTCGTCACTGTCGGTAATCGACCGTCCGGCAACGGCACTCAACGCGTCCAGCGGCTCGGCGATCCGCGCGGCCAATTCGGCGGCGGCCGCGGTCGGCGCCACCCCACGCGGCAGCCGCTCGAACAACCGCTGCCCGAGCCGCTTCTCCAACGCCTGCAACTGCGCGGTCACCGTCGGTTGCGACAACCCGATCAGCCGCGCACCGCCGGTGATCGACCCCGCCCGATGCACGGCCAAAAAAGTGCGCAACTGATTCAGATCCAAACTGCCATCAGAATCCCTATCGCTCACCCCACAAGTCTATTGCCCCGCCGATACGCCCCTCGCCCCCCTTCCACCCGGCCGTCCACACGCACCACTTCTGATTTCTCGCACCGAAAATTGCATGCGATTTTCGGTGCGGGAAATCAGAAGTGGTGCGGCTTGCCGGTCAGCGCGGGCGGACGGCGTCGAGGAGTTCGGGGCCGTGGGTGGTCAGGCGGGTTTCGGCGACGCGGGAGGCGATCAGCGCTGCGGCGATGCCGGTGGCGATGCCTACCGGGACGGCTAGCCATTCGATCGCTTTCAGCTCGGTGAAATGGCCGATCAGCAGGACGGCCAGCACCGGGAGGACCGCGAACAGCTGACCGAAGAGCACGACGAACTGGAGCAGCACCTTCGCGCAGCCGGGGTTGCCCGAACCGGAGAACGGATTGCCGGTGCGCTGCGGAATCGGATACGGCGCGAGCGTGGAGATGATCATGGCCGCACCGACGCCGACGCCGAGCGCGGCGAAATACAGCGCGAGCACCCACGGGTACTGGTCCCCATGACCGAACGCACCCGGCAGGATCAGCGCGAGCAGCAGCGTGGGCAGCCCGAGCACGATCATCAGCGCCAGCAAGCGGCCACGCACGTCCGCGCGGATTGCGCCGGGAGTGACCAGCGCCTGCCACACGGCGGTGCCGTCGTAGCCGTACAGATTGGCCCCGGCGAGCGCGGCGAACGAAACCGAGGTGACCCCCGCGAACGGCACACCACCGGTGCCGCCGCCCTGGAAGGCGGGGAACACCGGCATCAGAATGCCGACCACCAGCACCGGCAGCAACGCGGCCCGGCGCCGACTGTCCCGCGACCAAGTGCGCAGTTCCTTGATCAGCACGGCCCCGACCGGTCCGCGCTGGCGCACCCGGCCGAGCAGCCCGCCGCCGGTGCTGCCGGCCACGGAGTTCATCGGCGCGGCCAGCCGCCGGGCCAGCAGTACCGCCCAGGCCTGCCACAGCCCGAGCGAGACCACGGCCAGCCCGGCCAGCGGCAGCAGCGCGCGCAGCCAATTCCCCTGTGCCGCACCCTCTACCGCGACCGGCGCCCAGCCGGACGGAATCCAGCGCACGGCCGCGGACGCCCACGGCGGGAGGTCGCGCAGCGCGCTCACGTGGGAAAACAGCCAGCTCATCGGGTAGTAGGCAACGCCGAGCAGCCCGGCCAGCAGCACGCCGATATCCCGGCCCCGCCGCGACCGCATCGCGGCGCCGACCCAGGCCAGCACCACCCGGGACAGCAGGACCACGAACACCAGCTGCAACACGATCCCGACCACGGCGACCAGCGTTGCCGCCCAACCCAATTGGGCCGCCAGGATGATCAACCCGCCGAACGCGACCACGTTGATCACCGGCGCGGGCCCGGCGAACGCCGCGGCGAGCAACCCGCCGGCCAGCTGCCTGCTGCTGATCGGCAGCAGCCGCAGATGCTCCGGCTGGATGGTCTCGTCGCTGCTGCCGACCAGCACCGGCCCGCACAGCCAGCCGAGCGTCCAGACACCGAAAATCGTTGCGGCGATGGTGATCCCGTTCGCGACGTCACCATCGCGCACGGCGAACCCGATCAACGCCGCGGTGATGACCGCGAACACGGCGCCGAACAGCACACCCACCACGAAGCTGAAGCCCTGCCAGCCGTTGCTCAGCGCGCGGCGGGTGAGCAGCAGCCGCATCCGGATCAGGATGCCAGCCACGACAACCCGTCCTCTCCGCCGACGCGGCCGCCGACCAGCCGGACGAACGCCTCCTCCAACGTCGTCTCGCCGCGCACCTCGTCCACGGTGCCCGCCGCGACCACGCGGCCGCCGGTGATCACCGCGACCCGGTCGCACATGCTCTGCACCAGCGCCATCACGTGACTGGACAGCACCACCGAGCCGCCGGCCGCGACGAAGCGTTGCAGGATGACCCGAATCGTGCTGCCGGACACCGGATCCACCGCCTCGAACGGTTCGTCGAGCACCAGCAGTTTCGGCGCGTGCAGCAGCGCGGTCGCCAGGCCGATCTTCTTGCGCATGCCCGCGGAGTAGTCGACCACCAAGGTCTTTTCCGCGCCGGTCAATTCGAAGACGCCGAGCAGTTCGTCGGCGCGCTCGGCGACGGTGGCCTCCGGCATGCCACGCAAAAGGCCGGTGTAGGTGAGCAATTCGCGGCCGGTGAGCCGTTCCGGCAGCGCGAGACCGTCCGGCAGCACGCCGACCAGGGTCTTCGCCCGGATCGGATCGGCCCACACGTCGGCGCCGAAGATCTCGGCGCGGCCGCCGTCCGGGCGGAGCAGTCCACAGGCCATCGACAGCGTCGTCGTCTTGCCCGCGCCGTTCGGGCCGACCAGGCCGAAGAAGGAACCCGGCGGCACCGCCAGGCTCACGTTGTCGACGACCCACGGTCCGCCGAAGCGTTTACACAGGCCGGTCAGGTGCAGTGCGGGCTGATGGTCAGGTTGCATGTCCCCCGGGGTCCTTTCGGGTCGATGTTCCCCAGAGAGTACGGACCATCAGCCCGCGTGGTTCGAGCGAATCAGGCCGCCGCGGCGAGTTCTTTCTGCGCCGGGGCGTCCCAGTCGATCCGATAGCGCTGCTCGGGGCCCATGCTCTTCTCCGGGTTCATCAGCTTGACGAACAGCGGCGCCATCAGTTGCATCAGCTTGCGTCCGACCGGCCCGAGGGTCTTGCTGTGATTGGTCTTCGCGACCCGGGCGGCGACGGCTTCCACCCGGGGCCTGCGCAGCTGCTCATAGGTGGCGAAGGCGGCCTCGGGCGTCGGCAGATCGCGCAGGCAGCGAGCCACCTGGACGGCGCTCTCGATGGCCAGCGAGGCGCCCTGCCCGGAACTGTTCGACGGCGCGTGCACCGCGTCCCCGACCAGCGCCATCCGGCCGCGGAACCAGTGCGGCACCGACGGCATGATGTGCAGTGCCCCGGACACTTCCAGCTGTTCCTCGGTGGTGCGCCGAGCGAATTCACCGCCGGGCGTGTCGTCGGCGTAAGTCTCGCGCAGGATGCCGAGCCAGTGCGACTTAGGAATCGCCCGGGCCGCGGTGAGCGACAGGTACTCCTTGTGCGGCAGGTTCGCGCCCCACATCACACGGCCGTCGCCGGTCGGCCCGTACAGGTAGTAGGCCTTCTTACCGAAAGCGAAGGTCATGGAGTCCGGCTCGACGTGACCGTCATAGTCGATGATCGCGCCGAAGCCGAGCATGCCGAGGTATTCGGGGCCCGGTGCGTCCGGGTCGATCAGCCCGCGCACGGTGGACCGGATGCCGTCGGCGCCGATCAGCACGTCGGCAGTGGCGGTGCTGCCGTCGGTGAACCGGGCGGTGATGCCCGCGTCCGACTCGACCACGTCGACCAGGCGCTTGTTGTATTCGAACGGCACGCCGGCGGCGACCGCGTGATCGTGCAGGGTCTGGTGCAGTTCGCCGCGATCGACCAGTTGCAGCGGCGGCAGGCCGGTCAACCCACGCATGAACATGTCCTTCCCGCCGATGGACAGGCCCATCTTGGAGATCGGCTTGGCGATGCCGCGGACCGCGTCGCCCGCGCCGATGATGTCCAGGGCGGCAATGCCGTTCGGGGCGAGCGCGAGCCCGCTGCCGATGTTGTAGGACGAGCCGGGATAGGCCTCGTAGACGCGGGCATCAATGCCCGCCTCGAGCAGCGCGGTGGCGGCGACCGGTCCGGCGATGCCGCCGCCGATGACCAGTGCGGTTCTTACTTGTGACATGGATGTCTCCAGGATTGATGGTGCGGGTGTTTTTCGAATCCCCGAACCAACCCGTGCACCACGCACCCAGTTATCCTGTGGTTGCCAGCCTTGTAGCCGGGTGCGCGCATGCGGGCGCGGTTCGAGACTGTTCAATCGGGCTCGGCGGCGGTGTTGCCGCACCCCGCCGAGCCTGGTCTCGCTGTCAGGATGTTTCCGGTTGGGCCATCCTCCCTTCCACGGACGCGACCACTTCCGCGGGCGAGATGTTGTCGGCGTGTATCTGCCGCCACCACTCCACCTCGGGGAACGTGCCGTCGATGAGCTCGTCGCGCAGCGAGCTGGCCCAGGCCGCTTCGGCTTCCAGCATGGCGAGCCCGAACTCGGATTCGATGATGAACAGCCGGGGCAGCTTCATGGCGGCGACCTTGTCGAGTTCGGCGCGCACACCGTCGATGGTGTGACCAAGCGCGTCGATGCGCTTACCGAGTAATTCGATGACCTCGTCGGGAGGCAGCACCGAGAGAATGGACAGGCCGGCGACGAAGCGGTGCTGTTCCGGCTCCGGCACGGCGACCAGTTCCCTGGTCCAGTCGACGAGTTCGGCGCGCCCGGCGTCGGTGAGCTGGTAGATCACCCGTTCCGGGCGCGCGCCGTCGCGCTCGCTGCCGACGATCTCCAGGTAGCCGACCTTCTCCAGGTTCTGCACGACGGTGTAGAGCGAGCCCCACTTGATCACCATGTCGTGGTCCTTGCCGCGGTCACGCAGCGTCTGCGCGATCTCGTAGCGGTGCTTGGGCCGGTCGATCATCGCCGAGAGCACCGCCAGCGCGAGCAGATTGTTCACCTTGCGCTTCGTGGCCATCACACCTCCTTACTCGTCTACGAATATACGTGCACGAGTATTTGTGATGCAAGGGCGTCTTGCGGGGCGAGTGCGGGCGAATTCAGGTGCGAGCGGGTTCGTGCTCGCCGGCCTCTTGCTCGAGCAGCTTGGCGGCAAGGTTGTCCAGGGCCTGGTCGAACAGGGCACGGTCGGCGGGGTCGTCGTTGTTCCAGTCGTCGAGCCTGCGGTCGAGCCAGCGCCGCCACGCCGCCTTGACCCGGTCCAGCTCGGCCTGGCCCTGATCGGTCAGGCGCAGCTCGTGGCCGTCGTCGACCAGGTAGCCCTTGTCCGCGACCCGGCGATAGATCGGCGCGAGGACGTCGTCGGGGAGCTTGTGTGCCCGGGCGACCGAGTCGAGGGTGGCGCCGCCTTGGACGCGGTCGCGCAGGTAGACCTGGCCGAGCGCCCACGCCTCGCCGCGGCTCAGCGTGCTGCCCGCGTCGGCGAGGATGCGCGGTCCGATCGGCCCCTCGGCGTGTTCTTTGCGCAGCGATCCGGCGATGGCGCGTTCCAGCTGGACCACCCGGTCCGCGGAGTCCGGCACCGAAAAGCCTTCGCCCACATCGCCTGCGCTCGTTCGGGAGCTGTCGCGCAGCGGAACCTCTTTGAGGAACCAGGCGACCACGAAACCGACCAGCGCGACCGGGACCACCCAGACGAAGACGTGATCGATGGTGTTGGCGTAGGCGTCGATGATCGGCGCCGCCGCATCTTCCGGAACCTTTTGCAGCGCTTGTGGATTCGCCGCGACCGCGGGCGGCACCACCTGCACCTGGACCAGCGCCTCACGCAGGTTCGGGCCGATTTCGTTGCTGTACAGCGTGCCGAAAATCGCTGTGCCGAAGGTACTTCCGAGGGTACGGAAGAAAGTGACGCCGGAGGTCGCGGTGCCGAGTTGCGCGTACGGCACGGTGTTCTGCACGACGATGGTGAGCACCTGCATGGTCAAGCCGATGCCCAGGCCGAGGATCAGCATGTACAGCGATTCTTCCCAGAAGCCGGTGTCGCGGCCCATGGTCGACATCAGATACAGCCCGAGCGCCATCACCAGCGTGCCGACGATCGGGAAGTACCGGTAGTGGCCGGTCTTGCCGACCACCTGGCCGGACAGGATCGAGGTGACCAGCAGCCCGGCCACCAGCGGCAGCGAGCGCACGCCGGACATGGTCGCCGAAACCCCGTCCACGTATTGCAGATACGCGGGCAGGTAGGTGATCGATCCGAGCATGGCGAAGCCGCAGATGAAGCTGAGGATCGAGCAGACGGTGAACACTCTGCTGCGGAACAAACCCATCGGCAGCATGGGTTCCTCGGCCCGCAATTCGACCACGACGAACGCCGCGAACAGCACCACCGACGCGGCGAACAGCCCGAGGATCATCGACGAGCCCCACGCGTATTCCTGCCCGCCCCACTCCAACCCGAGGATGAGCGTGGAGACCGCGACGGCGACCAGGCCGATGCCCGCGTAGTCGATGATCGGCTTGATCGCCGCGCGCACCCGCGGAATGGTGCGGGCCGACATGACGATCATGATGATCGCGACCGGCACGTTGACGTAGAAGCACCAGCGCCAGCTCGCGTGGTCGGTGAACAGGCCGCCGAGCGTCGGCCCGATCACCGTGGTGACGCCGAAGACCGCACCCAGCGCGCCCTGATATTTACCGCGCTGGCGCAGCGGGATGGTGTCGGCGATGAGCGCCATCGCGGTGACCATCAGCCCGCCGCCGCCGAAACCCTGGATGCCGCGGGCGATGATCAGCAGCGTCATCCCGTTGGCCAGGCCGGCGATCATCGAGCCGACGATGAAGATCAACGCGCTGAGCTGGAAGATCAACTTGCGGCCGAACAGGTCGCCGAGCTTGCCGGCCAGCGCGGTCGCCACCGCCTCGGCGAGCAGATACGCCGTGACCACCCAGGCCATGTGCCCGGCCTCGCCGAGATCGGCGACGATCGTCGGCAGCGCGGTGGACACGATCGTCTGATCGAGCGCCGCCAGCAGCATGCCCAGCACAATGGTGGCGAACACGAGGTTGATCTTCGCCCGGCTCATCGGCTCGGGAGCTTTCTCGGCGACAGCGACTGCACCGGTCATCAAAACAGTATGGTCTTGTTTCGCTGAGCTGTCCGTCCAGCGACACGGCAGTGATTCAGCCGAGCAGTCCTTCCAGCGCTTTCACGCGTCCCGGTCGACGCAGCTTGGCCATGCCCTTCGCCTCGATCTGGCGGGCGCGTTCGCGGGAGAATCCGTAGGTCTTGCCGATCTCGTCGAGCGTCTTCGGGTCGGCGCCGTCGAGGCCGAAGCGCAGGGCGATCACCCGGGCCTCGCGGTCGGTCAGGCCGGTGAGGACCTCGGCGAGCTGGCGTTTTATCACCGTCGCGAGGGCCGTCTCGGCGGGATCGGGCGCGGTGTCGGCGAGGAGTTCGCCGAACTCGGCGGTGTCGTCGGCGCCCACCGGGGTGTGCAGCGAAATCGTTCGCGCGCATGGTCGAGCACCTCGCGCACCTTGTCCGGGGTCAGGTCGAGTTCGGCGGCCAGTTCGGCGACTGTGACGTCGCGCCCGAGTTGCTGGGTGAGTGCCCGGCGGGTGCGGGTCACCCGGTTCAGCACCTCGACGACGTGCACCGGGATGCGGATGGTGCGGCCCTGGTCGGCCAGCGCGCGGCCGATGCCCTGCTTGATCCACCAGGTGGCGTAGGTGGAGAACTTCAGGCCGCGGTGGTGATCGAACTTCTCCACCGCGCGGATCATGCCGAGGGTGCCCTCCTGCACCAGGTCGAGCAGTGAGATGCCGACCGGTGTCGGGTAGCGCTTGGCGATCGAGACGACGAGGCGCAGGTTGGCCTCGATCATGTGGTCCTTGGCGCGTTGGCCGTCGGCGATTCGGCGACGCAACTCACGCTGGTCCGCGGGGTCGGCGGTGGCGAGTTGCTCGGCGGCGCGGACACCCGATTCGATGCGCTCCGCCAGCTCGACCTCCTGCGTGGCGGTGAGCAGCGGGGTGCGGGCGATGAGCCGCAGGTAGTCGCGGACCGGGTCTTCGCTGACCGTGCCGGAGACGCGGGTGGGGCGGGCGGTGCAGAGCTGGGTCACGGGTGAGTCCTTCCGAAGGGAGCGAACCGGGCGCCGGCACAAGGCCGGCGCCCGGCGGGTCGGGCACTCGACGATCAGCCGCGGCCGGGGATGCGCAGCGGGCGCTGCGGGGCCGCGCGGAACGCGGCCTGGCTGCGAGACAGTCCCGCGCTCTTGCGGTCGAGCCGGGGCGCGGCCGGGAATCCGTTGGTGCGCTGCTTCTTTCGCTCGGACGCGCGGTCACTCGGCGCGAAGCGGTTCAGGACTGCGTCGATGGTGTTTTGCGCGGTGGTCTTGTCGGCCATGGTGGCTGGTCCCTTTCGGTCGGTGCTGGCGCTGGTGCGGGCCGGGGTCGCTTCGACAAGTCCGTGATTCATACGCGGTGGCGCTCCTTCGTTCTCGGTAACGAGGACAAAATTAGAACAGACCTAAAAATATGTCAAGCATAAATTTTGGTCGGTATCAGATATGGTGATCGCATGAGCACAGAGACGTTGAGCCTCCGGGACCGGAAAAAAGCGCAGACCAGGGAGAACATCTCCCATCAGGCGACCGTGCTGTTCCTCGAACACGGCTACGACAAGGTGACGATCGCCGACGTCGCGGCCGCCGCGCAGGTCGCCAAGATGACGGTGACCAACTACTTCCCGCGCAAGGAAGACCTGGCGCTCGATCTGCACGACGTGTTCGTGGATCAGCTCGCGCGGATCGTGCGCGAGCGCGAGCCCGGCCAATCCGCGCTGGCGGCGCTGCGGGCGGCCTATCTGACCGCGGCGGCCGAGCAGGATCCGGTGGCCGGGTTCTCCGGGCCGGAGTTCGCCAAGCTGATCAGCGACAGCCCGGCGCTGGTCGCGCGGCTGCGCGAATTCCACGACGAGCGCGAACAGTCGCTCGCGGACACCTTGGCGGCCGAAACCGGCTCGGCGGCAACGGATATCACGCCGCGCGTGGCGGCCGCGCAATTAGGCGGGGTGCATCGGGTGCTGTTCGACGAGACCATGCGCCGCACCCTCGACGGTCAGTCGAACGACGAAATCGCCACGGCCATCATCGAATACATCGGCACGGCGTTCGACGCGCTGGCCCCGTCGCTGAACGACTACGCCGTGCGCTGATCAGGAACTTCCAGCAGCGACAGCGCGATCGGCACCAGCAATTCCACCAGTTCGCCGACCGCGGGCCGCGGATCGGCCAGCACCCATTCGTGCGCGAGTCCGTTGATCGCGCCGATGAGAGCGCTTGCGCCCCAGGCACTTCCGCCGCGAATCCGGGCGCCCGGCGCCACTGTCGGCACCAGACTGTTCTCCAGCAGCGCGGCCCACGCGTGCCGCCGTTCCCGGCGGTGCCGCTCCATCCGGTCGCTGACGCCGACCACCTCGACGAAGGCGACCTTGGCCCGATACGGGTCCGAGCCGATCGAGCCGAGGTAGGCCGCGACCATGGCGGTCATCGCCGCGGTCATGTCGACCTGCGGATCGAGTTCGGCCAGCGCCACGACGAGCACGCCCGCCGCGTCGTCCTGGATCCGGTCGTAGGCGGCGACCAGCACGTCCTCCCTGGTCTGGAACTCCTCGTAGAACTGCCGCTTGGACAGCGACGCGGCGGCGCAGACGTCGGCGAGCGAGCAGTTGGCGTAGCCGCGTTCGGCGAAGATCCGGGTCGCCGCGTCGAGGAACCGCGCGCGGCGCTCGGCCTTGCGTTCCGTTACGGCGCGTCCGCCGTATTGCCTGCCCACGATGGTCACCCGTCCACCGTATCGGAGCCACCGCCGCAACCGTCGTGACCAGGCACGTTCACGTCGGGCGCGAACGTGCGGCAACCAGGCTGCCGGATAGGTCTCACCGACCGGCATTTGTGATCCGCGTCATGGCGTTGCATACTCGACGCATCTGAAACCAACTGGGCTCACATGTGCGTCCGGGCAACAAAGAGGTTGATCTGTGGTTACTCCGCACAAGCACGCATCGAAGCTGCTCGTCGCCCTCGCCGCGCTGGCGATCGGGCTGCCGTTCGCCCTCGCCGGGCCTGCCGTCGCCGAGCCGGACACTCCCCCGGTCCAGCCCGCGCTGCAGTTCCCGATTCCGCCCATGCCGCCCGGCTTCGACCCGGCGTTCTATCGCCCGGCGCCGGAGTCCTACGCGAATCTCGAACCGGGACAGCTCATTGCGGCCCGGCAGGTGAATGTCGCCAATCTGTCGCTGATCCCGGTCAACGTCGATTCCTGGCAGCTGTCCTACCGGTCGACCAACACCCGCGGCGAGCCGATCGCTGCGGTGGCGACCGTGCTGAAGCCGCGCGGGTACGTCGCGGATCGGCCGCTGTTCTCCTATCAGATCGCCGAGGACTCCACCGGCAACTACTGCATGCCGTCCTATCAACTCCAGATGGGTTCCATCCCAGCGACATTGACCGGCTCGGTCCTCGTCGCCGCTCAGTTCCTGGAGGTGCAGGCGGCGCTGGCACAAGGCTGGGCGGTGGTCGTGCCCGATCATCAAGGCCCCGATTCGGCCTATGCCGCAGGACCTTTGGCCGGCCGGATCACCCTGGACGGCATTCGCGCAGCGGAGCGCTTCGATCCGATGCAGTTGTCCGGCAACAACACTCGGGTCGGGATGATGGGATATTCCGGCGGTGCGATCGCCACCGGCCATGCCGCTGAACTGAAGCAAAGCTACGCGCCGGAACTCGACGTCGTCGGCGTCGCCGAGGGCGGCATCCCCGCCGACCTGTCCGCCGCGCTGAAGATGGCCAACGGCAATCTCTCCGCCGGGCTGATCTTCGCCGGCGCGATCGGCGTCTCCCGCGAATACCCGGAGCTGCGAAACTTCCTGAATACCAACATGAACGGCCTCGGCCAGCTGATGATGGCGGCGAAGGACCAGCTCTGCGCGAGCTACCAGTCGATCTTCTTCCCGTTCGCGGACAACGTCGGCATGCTGGCGAAGAATCCGTTCACCGATCCCACGGTGGTCGCGGTGCTGGACAAGACCAAGATGGGCAAGGCGGTGCCGGACATGCCGATGTTCATGTTCCAGGCGAACCCGGACTGGCTGATCCCGGTGGGTCCGGTCAACGACCTCGTCGCCTACTACGCGCAGGATCCGAACGCGCGGGTCGAGTACGTGCGCGATCACTTCAGCGAGCACCTGACCCTCGACCCGATCGGCGCGCCGCGCGCGCTGCTGTGGCTGAAAGATCGGTTCGCCGGCAAACCTGTGGCACCCGGCGTCACCACCACCGATGTCGGCTCGATGATGCTCGACCCCGCGACCTGGCAGGTGTGGGGCGACACGGTCGGCACCACGCTCGCCGCCGCGTTCCAGCAACCAATCGGCAGCGGACGCTGAGTGAACTCTGGGTGGGCAGAATGTGATCTGTAGCGAGCGTGTGGCAGCCGGCGCAGAGCGCTGTTGTTATAGCGCTCGACCGAGTGACAGTCATCACCTCCGTCTGAGACACTCATCGACAGATCGCGGGGAAACCCTTCCCCAGGAACTTACTCCAGAGTAAGGTTATTTCATGGCGTGGAAACCTTCTGAAATCCCGGATCAGACCGGACGCACCTTCGTGATCACCGGCGCGAACGGCGGGTTGGGCGCCGTGACCACCGAGGTGCTCGCGGCCAACGGCGCGACCGTCATCATGGCCTGCCGCAACGCGGCCAAGGCCCAGGCGGTCGCCGACGGCATCACCGGCGACGTCCGGGTGGCCGAGCTGGACCTGTCCGACCTGGCCTCGGTGCGCAAGTTCGCCGACGAGCAGGCCGAGTTCGACGTGCTGATCAACAACGCGGGCCTGATGAACGTCCCGTTCTCCCGGACCAAGGACGGCTTCGAGACCCAGTGGGGCGTCGACCACCTGGCCCACTACGCGCTCACCGGCCTGCTGCTCGATCGCATCCGCGACCGGGTGGTGACGCTGGCCAGCATCGCGCACAAGCAGACGCCGAAGCTGTGGGTGGACGATCTCAACTACGAGCACCGTCGCTACCAGCGCAATCTCGCCTATGCGCAGGCGAAGCTGTCGAACCTGATGTTCGCTCGGGAACTGCAGCGCCGGCTGGCCGAATCCGGTTCGAGCAAGCGGTCTTACGGGGTGCACCCCGGTGTCTCGGCCACCGACCTGTTCGCCCGGACCGAGACCCCGATCGACCGGATCATCAAGCCGTTCGTCGCGATCGTCGGCCATCCGCCGAGGAAGGCCGCGCACTCCTCGCTGTTCGCCGCGACCGTGCCCGATGCCGATCCCGAGGTCTACTGGGGTCCGCGCCGGTTCTTCCAGACCCAGGGTCCGGTGGAGTCGTCGCCGTCGAGCCGGCTGTCCAAGAACAAGGACCTGTGGAAGCGGCTCTGGGAGGAATCCGAGCGGCTGACCGGAGTCACCTACAAGTTCTGAGCCCGACGACCCGCCCGCGTACCGCCGGCGGGTCGTTGCGCGTCCGGGCGGGTTCGGACCGTCGACCTGCTCCTACGGACCGTGTAGTAGACGGGTACCGTAGTAGCCGTGTCCGCTTCACCCCGCCGCTCGGCACACAATCGCCCGGCCCTCATCGTGCTGGTGATCGTCGCTGCGCTCGGCTGCCTGGCATTGGCGTGGTGGCAGTGGCAGCGGTTCGAATCGACGAGCGGCACCGGCCAGAATCTGGGTTACGCGCTGCAATGGCCGTTGTTCGCGGCGTTCGCGGTGTTCGCCTACTTCCGGTTCGTCCGGCTGGAACGCGAGGCCGAGGAGAGCGAGCAGCCCGTCGACGATCAGCCGCGGCCCGCGCCGAAAGCCGTTGCGCCGCGCGAGATCCCGGCCGGGCTGCTGCCGGAGCGGCCGAAGGCGGTGCGCGACGAGGATCCGGTGCTCGCCGAATACAACAGGTATCTGGCCGCTCTGCACGCCCAAGACATCGATGATCAGGTCCGCGAGGCGGGCCTGCATGCCCGCGACACCGAGAGGAGCGCCGGTTGACCGCCAGCGAGAATTCCACCGAGAGCACTGCGGCGCCGGCCACCGACAGCGTCCTGGCGCCGAAGCCGATCGGCGGGGCGAACACCGCCAAGATCAAGTCGGCGCTGCTGCGTTACCGCACGCTGGCGTGGATCACCGGTCTGTGGCTGCTGCTGCTCACCGGCGAGATGATCGCCAAGTACGGCTTCGACGTGCACACACCGAGCTGGATCGCGGTCGTGCACGGGTGGGTGTACTTCGTCTACCTGCTGGTCACCGCCGATCTCGCGGTGAAGGTGCGCTGGCCGGTGCTGCGCACGGTCGGCACGCTGCTCGCGGGCACCATTCCGCTGCTGTCGTTCTTCGTCGAGCATGTGAACGCGAAGAAGGTCAAGCAGGAGTTCGGCGTCTAGCACCGCACCACTTCTGATTTCCCGCACCGAGAATCGCATGCAAATCTCGGTGCGGGAAATCAAAAGGCGTGCGGCTCAGCTCTCGGCCAGCTCGGCGAGCGTCGGGAGCAGCTGGGTGAGGGCGCGGCCGCGGTGGGAGACGGCGTCCTTCTGGGCGGGGGTCAGCTGGGCGGCGGAGGTGTCGCCGCCCTCGGGGATGAACAGCGGGTCGTAGCCGAAACCGCCGTCGCCCAAGGGTTTCCGGCCGACGACGCCCGGCCATTCGCCGCGCACCACGATTTCCGCGCCGTCGGGGACGACCAGTGCGCAGGTCGAGACGAATCGCGCGCCGCGCCGCTCGTCCGGCACGTCGCCGAGCTGAGCGAGCAGCAGCGCGTTGTTGGCCGCATCATCGCCGTGCCGGCCCGACCAGCGGCCGGACAGCACGCCGGGCATGCCGTTGAGCGCGTCCACCTCGATGCCGGAATCGTCTGCGACACAGGCCAATCCGGTGGCGACCGCGCCGTCGCGGGCCTTGGCGAGGGCGTTCTCCTCGAACGTCGCGCCGGTCTCCGGCGCCTCGTCGTAGGCGGGCACGTCGTCCAGCCCGACGATCTCGATCCCGGCGATGCCCGCGTCGGCGAGAATGCGGCGCAGTTCGTTCAGCTTCTTGGCATTGCGGCTGGCCACCAGCACACGACGGGCCATGACTACTTCTTCTTCGACTCGGACGGCTCCGGCAGCACGCCGGGATAGGGCAGCGCCAGCGCCTCTTTCTGGATGGCGAAGATCTGCTCGCAGCCGACGACCGCGGAGTCGAGCATCTTGTCCAGGGTGGAGCGCGGGAAGGTGGCGCCCTCGCCGGTGCCCTGGATCTCGACCAGGGTGCCGGTGTCGGTGGCGACCACGTTCATGTCGACCTCGGCGCGCGAATCCTCTTCGTACGGCAGATCCAGGCGGACCCGGCCGTCGACGACGCCGACGCTCACCGCGGCGATCGCGCAGGAGATCGGCTGCGGGTCGGCCAGCACGCCCTTGGCGGCCAGGTAGGTGATCGCGTCGACCAGCGCGACGTAGGCGCCGGTGATGGCGGCGGTCCGGGTGCCGCCGTCGGCCTGCAGGACGTCGCAGTCGATCGCGATGGTGTTCTCGCCGATAGCGGCCAGGTCGATGCACGCGCGCAGCGAACGGCCGATCAGCCGGCTGATCTCCTGGGTGCGGCCGCCGACCTTGCCCTTCACCGACTCGCGTCCGCTGCGGGTGTGCGTGGCCGCGGGCAGCATCGCGTATTCGGCGGTGACCCAGCCCAATCCGGAGTCGCGCCGCCACGGCGGCACGCCCTCGGTCACGCTCGCGGTGCACATCACCCGCGTCTGACCGAATTCGACCAGCACCGAACCGGCCGGATGCGTGGTGAATCCACGGGTGATCTTTACCTCGCGGAGTTCGTCGTCCGCCCTGCCATCGGCTCGTCTAGACACGCGCCACAGCCTAGGGGATGGCGGTCGACGTCAGCCGGGCACCCGGTCAGAGATCGAAGGTTTCACCGGGCGCGACGGCGTGCACGGGTCCGGAGAACTGCGCCTTCGCCTCGGCGATGACGTCCTCGCGCGAGGTCCACGGCGGGATGTGGGTGAGCAGCAGCTCCTTCACCCCCGCCCGGGCCGCGATCTGGCCGGCCTCGGTGCCCGAAAGATGAATGCCGGGCGGCCGATTCGCCGGATCGTGGGTCCAGGACGCCTCGGCCATCAGGATGTCGGCGCCCTGCGCGAGTTCGTTGACCGAATCGCACATCGCGGTGTCGCCGGTGTAGACGAAGGTGCGTCCGGCGGCCGTGACGATGCGCAGGCCGTAGGACTCCGGCGGGTGGAACATCCGGCGCGCGGACACGGTGTGACCGGGCCCGAATTCGATCTCCTCGCCGACCGTCCACGGCCGGTGATCGATCACGTCGGACCAGTCGTCGCATTCGCCGCCGACCTCGGCCGAGGCATTGCCGATGCGCAACGCGCTGTCCGACGGGCCGCGCACGATGGCCCGGCCGACCGGCGGGGCCGGATGGTAGCGCCGCCAGACCAGCAGGCCCGGCAGATCCAGGCAGTGGTCGGCATGCAGATGGGTGAGGAAGATGTCGACCTCACCGGGATCGGCGTAGCGCTGCAACGCGCCCAGCACACCGGGACCGAAATCGATCACCACGGGCGTCATATCCGGCCCGGTCAGCAGATAGCCCGACGCTGGGGAATCCGGGCCGGACACACTGCCCGAGCACCCGAGGACGGTGAGGCGCATTCCCCCATGCTCCCACGACGAATTCTCGCTCAAGAACCGATCCCCCACATTCCGTTCCGAGCCGCAGAATCACCGTGGCGACGCAATGATTCCAGCCTGATTCCCGCGACGATTTCGGCGTGCATCACCAGAGAGTACCCAGCCGGCGAGCAGTCCACCCGCCGCCCCGAAAAGATGGCCCTGCCAAGAGATTCCAGCTTGCCCGGGTAATACACCCCACAATACAGAGCCGTAAAGGGCCAGGACCACGAGTCCTAGGATGATCTGACCGAGGTTGCGGGCGAACCAGCCGCGCGAGATCAGGAAGGTCAGCCAGCCGAAGACCAGGACCGATGCGCCGAGGTGCACGCTGCCGGAGCCGCCGGTCAGCCAGGTGCCGATACCGGCCACGATCCAGATGATCGCGGTGGCGGCCAGGCCGCGGCCGATGCCGGCGAGCAGCGCGAGGAAGCCGAGGACCAGGACCGGAACGGTGTTGCCGATCAGATGCGGCCAGCCGTGGTGCAGGAGCGGGGCGAACAGGATGCCCCAGAGTCCGTCGGCCGAACGGGGATGGATGCCCGCGTTGTCGAGTTGGTTGTCGTCGAGGGTGTCGACGCCCTCGATGCCGTAGAGCAACACCACGAAACCCGCGATGAGCACGCCCGCGCGCAACCACAATTGCCGGACGACGGCGAAATTGTCCGATTTCGCCGGAGCATTCGCCGTTGTCCGCGGCGCCGACGCACCCGGATTCCCCACCTGGGCCCGGATCGCCGCGATCCGATCGGGGTCGAATGACGAACCGATTCCCGAACCGCCGGTCATCGCAACCTCCTCGTCGAGCCGGCGGACGACTCAGGTGCGAGCCGTCATCCCGCTATTTTCGAGGGTACCGGCGTGACCGCCGTCGAGCGCTATGCCCAGAGCTGGCCGTCGAGCCGTTCCTCGGCCTCTTCCAGCGTGCCGTCGTACGCGCCGGTCGACAGGTACTTCCAGCCGCCGTCGGCGACCACGAACGCGATGTCGGCGCGCTTGCCCGCCTTCGCCACCTTGCGCGCGACGCCGAGCGCCGCGTGCAGGATCGCGCCGGTCGAGATGCCCGCGAAGATGCCCTCCTCGGACACCAGCTCGCGGGTGCGCTTGACCGCGTCGAACGGGCCGACGGAGAAGCGGGTGGTCAGCACCGACTCGTCGTACAACTCGGGGATGAAGCCCTCATCGATGTTGCGCAGCCCGTAGACCAGCTCGCCGTAGCGCGGCTCGGCCGCCACGATCTCGATGCTCGGCACCTTCTCACGCAGGAAACGCCCGGTGCCCATGAGCGTGCCGGTGGTGCCGAGACCCGCGACGAAATGGGTGATCTCCGGCAGATCGGCCAGGATCTCCGGGCCGGTGGTCTCGTAATGCGCCAGCGCGTTCGCGGGATTGCCGTACTGGTACAGCATCACCCAGTCCGGGTTCTCCGCGGCGATCTGCTTCGCCAGCGCCACCGCCTGATTGGACCCGCCGGCGGCCGGCGAATCGATGATCTGCGCGCCGAACATGGTGAGCAGCTGCCGCCGCTCCACCGAGGTGTTCTCCGGCATCACGCAGACCAGCCGGTAGCCCTTGAGCTTGGCGGCCATGGCGAGTGAGATGCCGGTGTTGCCGCTGGTCGGTTCCAGGATCGTGCAGCCGGGCGTCAGCAGTCCGTCGGCCTCGGCCTGTTCGATCATGCGCAGCGCCGGGCGGTCCTTGATCGAACCGGTCGGGTTGCGGTCCTCCAGCTTGGCCCACAGCCGCACGTGGTTCTCGCCGTCCCACTGCGGGGACAGCGTGCGCAGGCCGACCAGCGGGGTGTCGCCGAGGGTCGCGATCAGCGATTCGTAACGCGCCACCGGTCGCTCAGCCGCCGGCGACGGCGGGCAGGATGGTGACGCTCGCGTCGGCGGGGACCTCGGCCTCGAGGCCGCCGGAGAAACGCACGTCCTCATCGTCGACGTAGATGTTGACGTAGCGGTTCAGCTTGCCGTCCTTGAGCAGCCGCTCGGCCAGGCCGGGGTGGTTCGCGTCGAGGTCGGTGATCAGCGCGCTGAGCGTGGCGCCCTGCGCCTGCACGCGCTTCTCCCCTCCGGTGAGGCCACGCATGATGGTCGGGATGGACACGGTTACCGGCATGAGAACTCCTCGGTTTCACGAACAAGCATCGGTTCAGGCGGTTTCGTACGCGTCGACGATCTGCACCGGTTCCTCGGTGACCTCGCCGTCGACGATCCGGTAGCTGCGCAGCTCGTGCTGCTCGGGGTCGCGGGTGGAGATCAGCACATAATGCGCGAACGGCTCGGACGCGTAGGACACGTCGGTGCGGCTCGGGTACGCCTCGGTGGCGGTGTGCGAGTGGTAGATCACCACCGGGGTCTCGTCCGCGTCGTCCATCGCGCGCCAGACTTTGAGCTGTTCCCCGGAATCGAAGCGGTAAAAGGTGGGCGAGCGCTCGGCGTTGACCATGGCGATGAAGCGCTCCGGCCGATCCGAATCCTCCGGTCCGGCGATGACGCCGCACGCCTCGTCGGGGTGATCGGCGCGCGCGTGCGCCACCATTGCCTCCACGAGGTCGGCCCTGATCACCAGCACGAGTCAAACCTTTCCGCAGTGCCGACCTGTCGCTGTCGACAACGAGCCAGAATATTCGGCTATTCCCCGAGTGCTTCGGCTGGTCCCGGATTCTCCGCGGCTAGCGGGGAAATAGCGCGCTGTACGCAGGGACTTCCCCGACCGACACGGCGGACAGGATCGCGTCCACGATCGCGCGTTCCACGCAGAGCGCGGCGGCGGTGCCGAGCAGATCGACCATCAGGATGTCCGGCGGGAGCGCGGGCGGCAGCTCGAAGGTCGCGGCCGGCGG
Organism: Nocardia colli; assembly: GCF_008704205.1. Taxonomy (GTDB): domain Bacteria; phylum Actinomycetota; class Actinomycetes; order Mycobacteriales; family Mycobacteriaceae; genus Nocardia; species Nocardia colli. The sequence continues at coordinate 364,794 of NZ_VXLC01000008.1, forward strand.
CTGCCAGGTGCCGGTCGACAGGGCGAAGAACGCGTCACCGTCGAACGGTCCGTGCGCCGGGCGGATCGCGCGGGCGAGTCCGTCGTGGGCGGTCATGGCCAGCCGCTGACAGCCGATCGGGTCCAGCGGCGCGTCCGTGGCCACCACGCCGATGGTCGTGTTGAGCCGCATGCTTTTCGCGGGCAACGCGTTCGCCTGCGCGAGTTGTTCGGCGGTCGGCGGCCGCAGGCCGAAGTGCTCCGGGCCGTCGGTGCCGACGCCCCACGGCAGCCCGGTGCGCGGGTCGAAGACCGAGCCCGCCGCGTTCGCCACGACCAATGCGGACACCGTGGCACCGGCCGCGAGCCCGTCGCCGAGCACCACGCTCGCGGTGCCGACGCCGCCCTTGATCGAACCGGCGCGCGCACCCACGCCGCCGCCGACCACCCCGCGCTCGAAGTCGAGCGACGCGGCGGCCGCGGCCTGGTAACCGAACTCGGCGGTGGGCCGAATGTCCCACGCGCCCAACGGAAGGTCGTAGACCACCGCGCCCGGCACGATCGGCACCACCCGGCTCGGGTCGGTCGGGTCCATCGGGATGCCCTCGTGGTGTTCCTCGAGCCAGCGCATCACCCCGTCGGCCGCCGCAAGGCCGTAGGCGCTGCCGCCGGTGAGCACGATCGCGTTGGCCCGGCGCATGGTGCGGGCCAGATCCAGCACGTCGGTTTCCCTGGTACCCGGCCCGCCGCCGCGCACGTCGACCGCGGCGGTCGCGCCGCCCGGGGCGTAGACCACGGTGGTCCCGGTCGCCGCGCCGGAGCCGAGCGTCGCGTCCGGGTCCAGCGCGGTGTGATGACCGACCAACAGACCGGATACATCGGTGAGCGAATTACGTTGCCCGGCTTGCACCTTCACACTTGCTCCTGACGGTCGGTCGCGACAATAGTCGATCTACGCGCATTCAGGTTCTGTTCTACCCCGGTTCGCGGGGTCAGGGGGCCAGAGCTTGCAGCAACGAGTCCTGCATCCAGGTGAGCCAGTGATAAACGTCCAGGTGCGGCGCCCGCGGGTCGTCCGGGCCGAGATGATCGGGAGTGTCGGCGTCGATGCCGAGCACCGTGCCCAGGGCCAGCCGCACGTCGGTGAGCGCGGTCAACCAGGCGTCGGCCTGCTCGGGGGTGAGCACGATCTTGCCGCCGGAGGTCGGCACGGTGTCCAGGATGACGCTGCCCGCGGCCAGCTTCACGTCGATGATCTCCGGCTCGTGCAGCCCGCGCAGCGCGCTGTTCAGGTCGGCGCGGTCGGCGTCGGGGGAACCGGGTTCGCTGCGATGGAAGTCCGGCAGCAGCCGGCGCAGCCGCGGATCCTCGGGCGCGACGCTGTTTCCGGTGCGTAATCCGGTCAGCGCGGCCAGGTCGTCTTCGGGCGCCGCCTCGGCGCGTTCGGTGAGCAATCCGGAGACGGCACCGACCAGCGAGCGCAGCACGTTGGCCTCACGTGCGTCCATCTCGGATCGCAGTTTGAGACCGCTCAGCGAGTTCTTCCTGCTCCACTTCCGCACGGCGTCAGGGTAGTCGTCCTGGTCAGTCGTCCCGCTGCATGGTCGCCCAGAGTCCCGCCGCGTGCAGCCGCTGGACGTCATGTTCCATCTTGTCCCGCGAGCCGGACGAGACCACCGCCTTGCCCTCGTTGTGCACGCAGAGCATCAGCTCGTTCGCCTTCGCTTTGCTGTAGCCGAACAGCTTCTGGAAGATGTATGCGACGTAGTGCATGAGATTGACCGGGTCGTCCCAGACCACAGTGACCCACGGGCGGTCTTCCGCCTCCAAGATCTCGGTGTATTCGACCGCCTCGGGGGTCGCCTGTGCCGCTGACAGTGTCGCGTCCACGGCGTCCACCACGACGCCACCTCGGACTGTGTTGCACAAGGCCATGACGTCAAGGGTACGACTCGACTCCGATTGAGCAACACCCCACTGAGCGCTGTTTCGAGCATTTCCCGACTCGCTGGCCGGGCACCCGCCTATCATGCGCGCCTCGCATATTCACCGGCTCGAGCGAGCTGAAAGCCGACCGCCCTGTCTACAGTTGGCAGCGTGGACATCCGCGACGGCGTCACCAGCACCGCACTGCTGACGGACCAGTACGAACTGACCATGCTGGCCGCCGCGCTGGCCGACGAATCCGCGCATCGCCGATGCACCTTCGAGGTGTTCGCCCGCCGCCTGCCGCACGGCCGCCGCTACGGCGTGGTCGCGGGCACCGGGCGGCTGCTGGACGCACTGGAGCGATTCCAGTTCGGCGAGGCGGAACTGGAAGTAATCGCCCACTTCCTGCCCGCGCAGACGGTGGATTGGCTGCGCGCGTACCGGTTCACCGGTGACATCGACGGCTATGCCGAGGGCGAGTTGTACTTCCCCGGCTCCCCCATTCTTTCGGTGCGCGGCAGCTTCGCCGAGTGCGTCGTGCTGGAGACGCTGGCGCTGTCGATCCTCAATCACGACAGTGCGATCGCCTCGGCCGCCGCGCGGATGGTCAGCGCGTCGGGCGGGCGGCGGATGATCGAGATGGGGTCGCGGCGCACGCATGAACTGGCCGCGCCGGACAGTTCGCGGGCCGCTTATCTGGCGGGCTTCGACGCGACCTCGAATCTGGAGGCGGTGCGTCGCTACGGCGTGCCCGGCGCGGGTACCAGTGCGCACGCGTTCACGCTGCTGCACAGCGGTTCCGACGGGGAGCACGAGGCGGCGGCGTTCCGCAGTCAGGTCGCGGCGCTCGGCATCGGCACCACATTGCTGGTGGACACCTACGACATCACCCGCGGCGTGGCCACGGCGATCGAGGTGGCCGGGCCGGAACTCGGTGGGGTGCGCATCGATTCCGGTGATCTCGGCGTGCTGGCCAGGCAGGTGCGCGATCAGCTGGACGGGCTCGGCGCGACCAAGACGCGCATCGTGGTGTCCGGTGATCTCGACGAATACGCCATCGCCGCGCTGCGGGCCGAACCGGTCGATGTATACGGCGTCGGCACCTCGCTGGTGACCGGGTCGGGCGCGCCGACCGCGGGCATGGTCTACAAGCTGGTCGAGGTCGAGGGCGTGCCGGTGGCCAAGCGCAGCAGTCACAAGGAGTCGCGCGGCGGGACGAAGAAGGCGATCCGGTTGTCCCGGCAGACCGGCACGATCGTCGAGGAGATCGTCTACCAGGCGGCCGGGCCGGCGCCCGCGGTGAACGGGTTCGAGGCGCGGGAACTGCTGGTTCCGCTGGTGCGCGGCGGCAAACTCGTCGACGATCTGCCGACGCTGTCGGACAGCCGCGACCATGTGGCGAGCGGGCTGATCAGCCTGCCGTGGGAGGGACTGAAGCTGTCGGCCGGCGAACCGGCCGTGCCCACCACCTTCGTGAGCTGACCGCTCAGCGCCGGGCCAGCCGGAGCAGCAACAGCAGGCCGGCCGCGAACAGCATCGCGAACAAGACGCCGCTGGCGGCGAAGCGGACCCAGTCGGCCTCGCTTTCCGGTCGGTTGCCGAGCAGGACCGTGGTCGCGAGGTAGGCGATGGTGCAGATGAGGACGCTGGTCGCGAGTCTGGTGCGGGTCATGGATGCTCCGTGCGGTGAGTCGAGGGGATGCCCGGGAAAACAGGGGCACCAAGTAATCAGCGGACGGGTTCGCGATGTTTACAGGGCGGGCCGGGGTTTACGGCAAGCCCCCTGTTTCGTGACCCGCGGCGAACGGCACAATGCACCACAGGTATTCAGTTCACACCGCGGGAGGTCATGATGACCCGAGCCCTGATCGTCGTCGACGTGCAGAACGATTTCTGCGAGGGCGGGTCGCTCGCCGTCGCGGGCGGCGCCGCGGTCGCGTCCCGGATCAGCGAGCACATCGCGGCGTCGGACTACGCCGCGATCGTCGCGACGCGTGACTATCACATCGATCCCGGTGAGCACTTCTCCACGCATCCCGATTACGTCGACTCGTGGCCGCCGCACTGCCACGTCGGGACGCCGGGCGCGGAATTCCATCCGAACCTGGACACCGCGCCCGTGCAGGAAATCTTCTCCAAGGGCGCGTATTCCGCCGCCTACTCCGGTTTCGAGGGCGCGGCCGAGGACGGCGCCACGCTGGCCGACTGGCTGCGCGAGCACGGCATCGACGCGGTCGATGTCGTCGGCATCGCCACCGACCACTGTGTCCGCGCGACCGCGCTGGACGCCCGGATCGAGGGCTTCGACACTCGCGTCCTGCTCGACCTGACCGCCGGGGTCGGCGGCGACACCACCGAGGCCGCGCTGGCTCGTATGCGCGCCGCGGGCGTCGACCTCGAAGGAAGCGTTTCCGGGTAACCACGCCCGGCATCGGTGTCGGTGCCGGGCAGTAGGCTGCTCGGGTGCCCGAACTCCCCGCCGTCCCCGAACTTTTGGCCACTGCCGTGCAGGCGCTCGGCGGGAAAGAGCGCGTCGGGCAGGTGACGATGGCGACCGCGGTGGACCACGCGATCGACACCAAGGAGCACCTAGCCGTGCAGGCCGGCACCGGCACCGGCAAGTCGCTGGCCTACCTGGTGCCGAGCCTGCGGCACGCGGTGCGCACCGGGCGCACGGTGGTGGTGTCGACCGCGACGATCGCACTGCAACGTCAGCTCGTCGACCGGGATCTGCCGCGTCTGTCCGAGGCATTGAGCAAGCCGCTCGGTCGCACGGCGAAGTTCGCGATCCTCAAGGGGCGCAACAACTATCTGTGCCTGAACAAGATCAACAGCGTGATTCCGGAGGAGCCGGAGGCTGAGCTGTTCGACGCGTTCGCCATCTCCCGGCTCGGCCGCGAGGTGCAGCGGCTCAACGAGTGGGTCTCCGACACCGAGACCGGCGACCGGGACGAGCTCGTGCCCGGCGTCACCGACCGCGCCTGGAAGCAGGTCAGCGTGTCCTCGCGCGAGTGCCTCGGCAAATCGCGCTGTCCGTTCGGTCAGGACTGCTTCGCGGAGAAGGCGCGCGCCGAATCCGCGCAGGCCGACGTGGTGGTGACCAACCACGCGCTGCTGGCCATCGACGCGATCAGCGGCATCCAGGTGCTGCCCGAACACGACGTGGTGGTCATCGACGAGGCGCACGAACTGGTCGACCGGGTCACCGGCGTGGCCACCGCCGACCTGGCCTCGTCCGCGATCAGCGCGGCCGCGCGCCGCTGCACCAAGCTCATCGACGAAAAAGAGGTGGACCGGCTCGAGGGCGCGGCCGAGGCGTGGCACGACGTTCTGGACGAGCTGCCCGCCGCCCGCTGGGAACGCCTGCCCGACGGAGTCGCCCCGGTCCTGGCCCTGGTCCGCGACGCCGCGTGGAACGCCCGCACCGCGCTCGCGCCGCAGGGCGGCACCACCCAGCAGGGTGATGTCGAGACCGCCGCCGCGCGCACCCAGGCGCTGGCCGCGATCGACGAGATCCACGACAGCGCGGTGCGCGCGCTCACCGCGTTCGACGAACCGGACCCGGCCAAACGGCACGACGTCATCTGGTTGTCCGCCGAGGAGATGCGCGGCGTGGCCCGGCGCTCGCTGCGAATGGCGCCGCTGTCGGTGGGCGGGTTGTTGCGCAGCAGGCTGTTCGGCACCGCGACCGTGGTGCTCACCTCGGCGACGCTGCAAATCGGCGGCACGTTCGACGGGCTCGCGGTCACCTGGGGCCTGCCCGCGCAGTCGTCGAACCAGTCCGATCCCGGCCTGGCCAACGGCGCCGAGGCGCCCGCCGACGCCGACAAGGTGCGGTGGAGTTCGCTCGATGTCGGGTCGCCGTTCGACCACGCCAAATCCGGCATCCTCTATGTCGCCAAGCACCTGCCCCCGCCGGGCCGCGACGGCCTCGCGCCCGCCTATCTGGACGAGATCGAGCGGCTCATCAAGGCCGCCGGCGGGCGCACGCTCGGGCTGTTCTCCTCGATGCGCGCGGCCAAGGCGGCCACCGAGGCGTTGCGCGAACGGCTGGACACGCCCGTGCTGTGCCAGGGCGACGATTCGACCGGCGCGCTGGTCCGCAAGTTCGCCGACGATCCGGAGACCTCGCTGTTCGGCACGCTGTCGCTGTGGCAGGGCGTGGACGTGCCCGGCCCGTCGCTGAGCCTGGTGATCCTGGACCGGATTCCGTTCCCCCGCCCCGACGATCCGCTGCTCACCGCGCGCCAGCGCGCGGTGGAGTCGCGCGGCGGCAACGGGTTCATGGCGATCGCGGCCAATCACGCGGCGTTGCTGCTCGCCCAGGGCACCGGCCGGTTGCTGCGCAGCGTCGACGACCGCGGCGTGGTCGCCATCCTCGACTCCCGGCTGGCCACCGCCCGCTACGGCGGATACCTGCGCGCCTCGCTGCCGCCGTACTGGGAGACCTCCAACCCCGAGGTCGTCGTGAAAGCACTGAAACGACTCACCGAAAACGCGGTGTGAAACAGCGCACATTGGCGCGCATATGCTTCCGGACAGAAGTAAATTAAGGGTGGTACTTCGGTGAACCCCAATTCCCACACCGAATGTATCGGCGGTCCCCGCGCCAAGCCCTGCACGCGGCGCGGGGACACCACAAATTCCTCCGCGCGCCCGGTCCGCGCATGAGACCGTTTCCAGATGAAGCACCCTTCCGACAGTGATGTCCTAGGCGAATTCCTGGTCAGCTCAAGATCATTGGCCGAGTATCGCGCGATATTCTCCCTCTCCGACGCCGATCTGCACGGCCGAATTCTCGACTGCCCCGGCGGCGCAGCGAGTTTCACGGCCGAGGCGAGTGCACTCGGCGCCCAGGTCACCGCCACCGATCCGGTCTACCGCCATCCACTCGATGACCTGCGCAGACTCGCGATTTCCGAGACCGATCGCGGAAGCGACTGGGCCACCGCGCATTCGGAAAGATACCGGTGGGATTGGTACGGCGGGCCGCGCCAGCACCGCGAGATGCGGCACGCGGCGGCTCGTCGTTTCGGCGCCGATTTGCTCGCCAATCCTGGACGGTATGTCGCCGCCGAACTGCCGTCGCTCCCCTTTCCGGACGACAGCTTCGACCTGGCGCTCAGCTCCCACCTGCTGTTCACCTACGCCGACCGGCTCGACGCCGATTTCCACCTCGCCGCGCTGGTGGAGCTGGCTCGCGTCTGCGCGGGCGAGATCCGCGCCTATCCACTGGTCGACCACCTCGGTAATGCGCAGGACGACCTGGTCGCTTATCTCCGAAAGGAATTGGAAGACAAAGGTATTCGTACCGGTCTCCGCGAGATCAGTTACGAATTCCATCACGGGGCGAATACCGTGCTGGTGTTGCGACCCTGATCACCAGCTGTGCGCCGCCGCGCGATAGGTGGTGTCGATGAGCGAGTGCAGTTGCCGCTGGATCTCCTCGGCCGAGCCCGGGACCAGGGTGAACTCGTCGTCACCGTGGTTGTGCAGCAGGTAGCGGCCGTCGGCGGGCAGGTAGTCCATCCAGTGGAAGCCGCGGCCGTCGGTGGTCGGCCTGCTGTCGATCGCGCCGCCCGCGAACACGCCGACCTCGCCCAGCCCGGAGCGGGGGCGGCGGACGATGCGGTTGAGTTGCTCGGTGTGCGACAGGCGGGTCGGGTGCTTGGCGTATTCGACCCTGGTCAAATCCGAGCGGCGGCCGCTGATCGTCGGGTATTTGCCCGGCGCGCAATTCGGCAGCTGCGCGGCGATCTGCGCGGGTAAAGCTTGCGGCGGGCAGCGGGTGAGCAGGATATCGCGGCCGTATTCCTGTGTCGGGCCGGGCAATTGGACGGCGACCGTGGCGGCACGTCCGGTCATGCCCGCGTGCACGCGCACCACCTGATTGAAATCGCGGCCGAAGAAGCCGTGCACCTCGATCCGAACCTGCGGTTCCAGCAACACATTCAGCGCGTTGAACAAATCCGGGCTCGCGAAACCCGACAGCTGTCGCTGCGCATTCGCGCGCAGCCGCTGATAGTCCTCGTAGGCCTCGACACCTTCGATCGTGTAGCGCAGCGGATAAGGCAGACGGTCGCGGCCGAGCGCCTCCAGCGCCAGCTCGAACATCAAACCGTCCAGGCGCCAGCGGGATTCGTTCATCCGCCGATGACCCCGCCCGGTGGAAGCGCGGGCGGCTGCGTGCCCAGCAGTTCCGAACCACGGTCGTAGATCAGGTAGTCCGGGGTCTTGTGCTCCCCGTCCTCGTCCCCCTTGCCGCGGCCTGCGCCCGCACCCATGCCTGGAGCGCCGGCGGTGCCCGGTTTGCCGGACGACGCGGAACGGGCGGCGGTGGTGGCCGCGGTTGTCGAAGGGGTGCCCGCCTTGCCGGGAATGCTCTTGCCCGGAGCGGGGGTCGTCGAGCTCGGAGTACCCGGGGTGCGCGACGGCGAGCCGGGGAACGTCGTGGTGGGGTGGTTGTTCGAGGGAGTCGACGGGGTCGACGGCGTCTTCGTTTTACTCGGATCGTCGGTCGGCGTGTTCGCCGGCGTAGTCGAGGCCGGCGTCGTGTTCGTCGTCTTCTTGTCCGTGGTGTCGCTCGGATCCGTGCTGGCCGGCTGCGTCGACGGATCGACGGTGCTGTCCTGCTTCTTCGAATCGTCCGTCGTCTTCTTGTCCGTCGTGTCCGGCGACCCGCTCGGGTTGTTGCTGTTCGGACTACCCGGCTGATTCGAATTCGGATTGTTGTTCGGACCATCCGGGTTGTTCTTGTCCACGGTGCTGGTCGGCTCGGGGAGGATCGGAGTGATGCCGTCGACCTCGTTTACGCCGGGACGGTAGTACTCGGTCATCGCGAAGCGCGCGTTGCTCTCCGCTTCTTGGGCACGATAGGTCGGCCCTTTGATGACGTTCTGACCAGGCAGCATGTCGATGAGCTTGTCGCCGGTGGTGTAGCTATCCGGCTTGGGCACAGAGCCTTTGGCTTGAGCCAGGTGGCCTTGCGTCAGATCCAAACCGTGCCCGACCATTTGGAACGAGGCCGCGAGCTTCGTAAAGGTCTGGGCGAACTCACGTGTGGCGTCGATCGCACCGCTACCGGACTTACCGGTCCAATGCTCGGTTATGGACCTCTCGACACCCTTGGAGTACTCATCGACCGCGGTTCGGCCGTCCTTGGCCAGATTGCGCCAACCATCGGCTACGGTGTTGATCGCGTTCGAATCCACGCCTTGAAGCGCGTCGTAGATTGCCTGGTGAGACATGGTTTCGAAGGGGTCCTGCGCCGTGATGGCCCTACCTGCGAACGCGGCACTGCCATACTCGGACAGCAAACCGGCCCATTCGTTGTTGACGTACCCGCGGTCCTCGTCCCACTTCGTCTTTTGGTCGGAGATCTGCTGCTGATCATCGTGCTTGTTCTTGTCGGCCTCGTTCCGCGAGCTGATCACACTTCCCGCGCCGGCCCCCACGGCAGTGTTGCCGATCGCAGCCAGCCAGTCGTTCACGGACAACCCCATCACGAATCCCCCATGTCCAGCTGAGCAAGTTTGTCGGCGGCGGCCTGGTCGGACTGGGTGAGCTTGCCGATGGCGAGGTTATAGGTGTCACTCATCAACGTCAGGACTTCGACGCTCTGCTTGAGTCGCTTGACCGCAGAATCGTCGCCGCTGTTCGCCTTATTAGCGAACTTGACTCGCAAGTCTTCGGCGGACGTCAACGTTCCAAAACCGTTCAGTCGCTTGAGGTTGTCGGCACTGACGATCATCGCGTCGAGCTTGGACCGCATCTGTTCGGCATGCTGAGCTAGAGCCGCCCCAACTTGCGTATCCAAACGAAGCTCGCCTCCCTCGGCCTGCTTCTTCAATGCCTGCCACCGGGCCACCGCCGCTTCCATCTGGGCACTTGCGCTCTGCTCAGACTCCGACATCGTCCCTCCTCACCAGAAACACGTTCTCCAACGTTGACGGCCGTTGATGGTCCAACAAATTTCGGCCATCTATCACATCTACTTCGGCAGGTACGGCTCGAGCTCAGTAGCGTGCCGAACTGCAAGTTTGCAGGGGGGCGCCTCGGGCATCGAAGCACGTTCGCTGTAGCGCCAACCGACACTTACTTCAACCAAGCCCTGGGCCGCAGGAAGGCTGACATAGCACCCCAGCTTGTCTTCGTCGTCCTTCGTGCGGGAGAGCAGGCCAGATCGTGTGCCGACTCGTGTATCGCCCAAAACGACGACCTCGCGGTTCTTCCGCACATCGTCCAGCGTGTATGTCATCGACGAGACAGTCACGAAGTAGGGGCCCTCGGTTGACGTCCATTTGCAAATCCGGGCGACCACCCCACCTGCCGGGGCATCGGTGACGACCGATTTCGATGCCGGGTCCACCTTGGTGGCCTGTAGCGCCGCATCGGACATGTCAGTGCACGGATTGAAGAGATTCTTCCCGTCGTTGGTCGGTGTCCCAGCCGTCGTCGGGTTCCCGTCCTTCGTAGGCGAGCACCCAGCGACCAGCCCGACCACCGCCATCCCGGCCAGGACCGTCCGCACAACGACCTTCGGCGACACAACGGCGGTTTGCATATCTCTCCTGACTTCGGCCCAGACACCCCGACACAGGATAAGACGCACAAGCTCTCCCCCTGGTTCCACTCCAAACTAGAGCAATCCAATTGGATCGTTCCAGTCCGGCGGCGGAATCGGGTGCGCGCTCACCCACCAGAGCAAGCTACTTCGTCAGGTAACCCTCGAGCTGGGAGGCGTGCCGGAAGCCGAGGTCACACGGCGAAGCCCGAGAAAGCGAAGCATCAGGTCCACCGACCCCCTTCCAGTTCGGCCGCCGCACCCCGGCGACCGACCGGATCAACCGCGCACAGCTACCGCATCCACCTCGAACAACATCCCCGGCAACGCAAGCGCGGCAACACCATTCAACGTCTGCACCGGCGGCCGCCCACCCCAGATCTCCCCGATCTTCTTACCGATCACCGCCAGCTTGTCGAGGTCGTGATCAACAATGAACGTCCGCAATTGCGCGACATCCGCATAGTCCAAACCCACTGAGCGCAAAGCGATCCCGAGATTCGCAAAGGCATTACCAACCTGAACCGCGAAATCGCTACTAGTCGTATGCCCCTCCCCATCGGAGTCGTACTGCCCCGCAATTAGCACCAACTCCCCACTCACCCGAGCCACGTGGCTGTACCCGAACCCAGTCGGATCGTGCAACTCCGCCGGATTACTGATCTCGATCCCCATCACCGTCTCCCTGTCCTCAACTCTTCCGCCCAACAACGAGACGACGACACAGCTTCCCCGACTGTGACATGACTCGGCGCGGTGACCTGGGGGGGTCACCGCGCCGAGGTGCAGCAGTAGGTCAGAGGACCCACTTGAAGATGAGTGTGATCACCGCGGCGACCACGCCGAGCGCGACGGCGGCCGCACCGATCACGAATCCCTGTCGCTGCCAGGGCCGCCCGTGGTCGAGCGAGAACCGTCCGGCCCCGGTGAAGGCGAAGCCCGCGCCGACGACACCGAACAGCAGCGGGGTTTCCCAGCCGTTCTGACCGAACAGCCCGGGCGCCCACGTGGCGTTGATCGCGTTGATCATGGTGCCCAAAACGATCGCGCCGGCGAGGGGCGTGAGCAGGCCGATCGCCAGGAGCACACCGCCGGCGATTTCACTCAACCCGGCCAGGGTGCCGAAGAATCTGCCCGGGTTGTAACCCATGCCGTCGAACATGGCGGCATTCGTGTCCCAGCCGAAGCCCGAGAACCACCCGAAGAGTTTCTGCGCCCCATGCGCGGCCAGTAATGCGCCGAAGACGACGCGGATGATCAAAAGCCCGATGTCGGCGGATACGCCGTCGAGTTCGGTGTTGGCGGTGGCTCGTTCCAGAACAGATTTTGTGGTCATGCTGGTCCTCGTCCCTGCAAGTCAGAATCCGAACAGCTGGTCAATGGCCTCGGCGTTGAAGCGGACTGCGGTCCGATTCTTGCACAGGGCAGCCTAACTTTCCAAGAGCCGGTCTTTATTCTGATCTACGTTGCGCCGCGGCGCTGGGTTCATTCGGCCAGGAAGAAGAAATATCCGAGGAAAATCACCAGCAGGGCCCACATCGCGGGGTGCACGTCCTTGATCCGGCCCTTGGCGACCATCACGATCGGGTAGAACAGCATGCCCATGGCCAGGCCGTTCGCGATCGAGTAGGTCAGCGGCATCATCACGATGGTGATGAACGCGGGCACCGAATATTCGAGCCGATTCCAGTCGATCTCGCCGAGCGACCGCGCCATCAACACGCCGACCACGATCAACGCGGGTGCGGTCACCTCCCCGGAACCGGCGATCACGGCGAAGATCGGGTAACAGAACATGGCCAGCAGGAACCAGCCGGCGGTGGTCACGGCGGTCAATCCGGTGCGCCCGCCCGCGGACACGCCCGCGGTGGATTCGACGTAGGCGGTGGTGGTCGAGGTGCCGATGACCGCGCCCGCCATGGTGCCGACGGAATCGGCGGCCAGCGCGCTCGCGGCCCGCGGCAGCTTGCCGTCCTTGTCGAGCAAGCCGGCCTGGTTGGCGACGCCGATCAACGTGCCCGAGGCGTCGAAGAAGTCGACGAACAGCATAGTCAGGATGACCACGGCCATCTGCCCGGTGAACGCGTCCGGCAGGTGAATGACCGCCTGCCCGAACGTGTGCTCGAGCCCCTTCGGCGCGGCGACGACCCCGTTCGGCAGATCGACGAGCCCGCTCACGATGCCGACCCCGGCGGTGAGCACGATCCCGTACAGCACCGCGCCGTGCCACCCGATGACCAGGAAGACCACGGTCACGACCAGCCCGAACAGCGCAAGCAGCGTGGTGCCCTTGGTGAAGTCACCCAGCGTGACCAGCGTGGCCTCACTGTTCACCACGATGCCCGCGTTCTTCAACCCGAGGAACGCCACGAACAACCCGATGCCCGCGCCCACGGCCAGCTTCATCTGCATCGGAATCGCATTGAGAATCCGCTCGCGCACCTTGGTGACGGCGAGCAGGAAGAAGATGATGCCGGACAGCAATGTCCCGGACAGCGCGACCTGCCACGGAATGCCCATGCCGAGCACCACCGAGTAGGCGAAGAACGCGTTGAGCCCCATGCCCGGCGCGAGCGCGATCGGATACTTCGCCCACAGCCCCATGACCAGCGTGCCGAACACCGCGGCCACGGCGGTCGCGGTGAACACCGCCTGCATCGGAATGCCCTTGGCGCCGAGCGCGCCCTCGTCGCCGAGCACGGACGGGTTCACGGCGAGCACATAGGACATGGCCAGGAACGTGACCGTGCCCGCCATCAGCTCGCGTTTCATGGTCGAACCAGTCGCGCTGATGCCGAAGAACGCGTCGACGCGACCTCGGGGCTCGGTCGGTACGGCGGTGGCCATGGGCGGTCTCCAGTCGGGGAGTGGTACGGGCGTGCCCAGGCACGTTAGCCGACGATTCACTGAATCGGGGAACCCGACTCAGCGGTAGCCATCTCAGACAGTTTGTCTTACGCTGTCTGCGACAGAGGGGAACTCAAGGTGCGCAATAACTTTCGTGATCCGGGCATCGAACACGGCGAATTGTCCCACTACGTCGCGACGGTCGGCGGCGACCCGGCGCAGTACCGCGCGTCGTCGCTGGTCGAGCACGACGGCGACACCCGCTATCGGACGAACCTGAAGGTCAGCCTGCCGGACAACTTCCAGATGGAGGTCGTGCAGGTCTTCGATCGCAGCGGCGGCACGCTCTCGACGCTCAGCTACGTGGCGGAGAGCAAGCTCGGCGACACGCTGGTCAGTCGCGAGGAGGGCAACTTCGCGGGCACCGCGCACCTCCAGTTCGGCGGCAAAGTGGAGCCGTTCCCGAGCCCGCTGACCTCACTGCTCGGCGGCGCGACGACGTTTCGCGGGCTGGAGTTCAGCAAGGGTGCGAAGGCGACGATCAACCTGTGGCTGGCGTACTCGATCCACTGGCCGGTGGAGGTCAAGGTGGAGAAGCGCACCACCGTCGACGTGCCTGCCGGGCGCTTCGACGCCTGGCAGGTGAAGGCGAAGCCGAGTTTCGCGCACATCAACGGCCTGCTGGACAAGGTGATCCACGGGATACTGCCCGCGTTCACCCTGCACTTCGACGCGGCCGCGCCGCATCGGCTGATCCGGTTCAGTTTTCCGACCGGACCGCTGCCGTGGGATCCGAAGGGGCTCGTCCAGCTCAGCCCGGATCGGTAGCGTTCACGCGCTCGGGGCGGCGACCAGACCGAGTTCGGCGTCGCTCGCGAGCAGTTCGTTGTGCGGCAGTACCCGCACGGTGTAGCCGACGGCCCCGGACAGCGGGACCGGCGTGTCCACGGTGAAAAGCTCTACGCCGGAATCGGATCCGGTGTGCGTCATGGCCACGGTGGTGACGTCGGACAGGTCGTCGGCGGGCGACACCCGGCCGAGGACCGCCTGCACGACGACGTCGGAAACCCGCAGGCCGCCGAGGTCGATGCGCGCGGTCAGCGACAGCTTGGCGCCGATGATCGGCGTGTCCGGCAGGCCGGCGCTGTCCACCTGGATCACCTTCACCGCCGGCCACGCCGATTCGACCCGGCGGCGGTAGTCGGCGATGGCGCGGGCGGCGGCGAACTCGTCGGCGGTCGCCTGCTGGTAGGCGTTGGCGGCGGGCGCGTAGTACTCGACGGCGTAGTCGCGGACCATGCGCGAGGCGAGCACCTTCGGGCCGAGGGTCTGCAGGGTGTGGCGAACCATCTCGACCCAGCGCACCGGCATGCCGGCGGCGTCGCGATCGTAGAAGCGGGGCGCGACGGTGCGTTCGAACAGGTCGTAGAGGGCCCCGGCCTCGAGGTCGTCGCGCCGGTGCTCGTCCCGGACACCGTCGGCCGTGGGGATGGCCCAGCCGTTCTCGCCGTCGAACATCTCGTCCCACCAGCCGTCCCGGATGGACAGGTTCAGGCCGCCGTTGAGCGCGGACTTCATGCCGGAGGTGCCGCACGCCTCGAGCGGGCGCAACGGGTTGTTCAGCCAGACGTCGCAGCCCCAGTACAGGTAGCGGGCCATCGACATGTCGTAGTCGGGCAGGAAGACGATGCGGTGGCGCACTTCCGGGTCGTCGGCGAAACGGACGACCTGCTGGATGAGCGCCTTGCCGCCGTCGTCGGCGGGGTGACTCTTGCCCGCGACCACCAGCTGCATGGGGCGGTAGGGGTCGAGCAGCCTGGCGCGCAAGCGTTCCGGGTCGCGCAGCATCAGGGTGAGGCGCTTGTAGGTGGGGACGCGGCGGGCGAAGCCGACGGTCAGCACGTCGGGGTCGAAAACGCTTTCCACCCAGCCCAATTCGGCTTCCGCCGCACCACGGTCGAGCCAGGACGCACGCACACGGCGGCGCACCTCGGCAACCAGGATGCCGCGCAATTCATTTCGCGTCGACCACAGCTCGCCGAGGTCGACGTCGCGCAGCCGCTCCCAGCCGCGCGCCTCTTCGACGAGGTCGGCGCCGATGTGCTTGCGCGCCTTGTCGAACCACTCGCGCGCCGCCCAGGTCGGGGCGTGCACGCCGTTGGTGACCGAGCCGATCGGCACCTCGGCCGCGTCGAAGCCCGGCCACAGTGCGGCGAACATTTCCCGGCTGACCTCGCCGTGCAGTTTCGATACGCCGTTGGCGCGCTGGGCAAGTCGCAGGCCCATGTGCGCCATGTTGAAGACCGACGGATCCGCCTCGCGGCCCAGAGCCGCGATCCGGTCCACGGAAAGTCCTGGGAGCATGGCGGATTCGGATTCGCCGTGCGCGCCGCCGAAGTAGCGGCGCACCATCGGCATCGGGAACCGGTCGATGCCCGCGGGGACGGGGGTGTGCGTGGTGAACACCGTGCCCGCCCGCACCGCGGCCAGGGCGGTGTCGAAATCCTGTCCGGTAGAGACGAATTCGCGAATGCGCTCGACACCGAGGAATCCGGCGTGGCCTTCGTTCATGTGGAACACGTCGGGGTCGGGCAGACCGGTCGCGTTGGTGTAGGCGCGAACCGCGCGCACACCGCCGATGCCGGCCAAGATCTCCTGGCGGATCCGGTGCTCCTGATCGCCGCCGTAGAGCCGGTCGGTGACCGCGCGCAACTCCGGATCGTTCTCCGCGATATCGGAATCCAGCAGCAGCAACGGCACCCGGCCGACCTGTGCGATCCACACCCGCGCCCGCAGCACCCGCTGATCCGGCATCGCCACATGAATCAGCACCGGCGCCGGGTCCGAATCACCGTTGTCCGAGGTGAGCAGCCGCAACGGCAGCCCCTGCGGATCCAGGTCCGGGTAGTGCTCGGTCTGCCAGCCGTCCGCCGACAGCGTCTGCCGGAAATAGCCTGAGCGATAGAGCAATCCGACACCGATCAACGGCAACCCCAGATCCGAGGCCGCCTTCAGATGGTCGCCGGCCAGGATCCCGAGCCCACCCGAATAGTTCGGCAGCACCTCGGTGACCCCGAACTCCATGGAGAAGTACGCGATCCCGCGCACCCCCTCCTCGCCGGCCCGCCGCTCGAACCAGCTCGGCGCGGCCAGATAGTCGCGCAGGTCCGCCGCCGCGGCATCCACCCGGCGCACATACTCCGGGTCCGCCGCCAGCTCGTCGACCCGCGCGGCCGGCACCTCCCCCAGCATCCGCACCGGGTCGTGCCCCATCTCCAGCCACCGCTGCGGATCCAGCTCGGCAAACAGATCCTGCGTCGGCGGATGCCACGACCAGCGCAGGTTCGTAGCAAGCTCGCCGAGCGCGGCCAACCGCTCGGGCAAATGGGCACGGACGGTGAATCGACGAAGTGCCTTCACCCGCCGAACCCTACCGAACGTCGCAGGTTCCGGCCGCCCCGGCGGTGTGGCGCACAGCACGCGCAATTTCCATCCAGAAGGATGCCTGGCACTGCGCCGTCGTTCACGCCGCGTGCCCTTTGCGTTGACGGTGGTAGCGGGCGGACACGTGCCCGCCCGCTATCAACCGCTCCCCCTCGACGCCACCCCTCAGCGGAGGGTGAAGGTCGCGTCTCCCGACAGGTGTTCCATATCCCGGTGATCCTCGGTGGTGGTGACGATGTGGGCTTCTACTCGCCCGACACCCGGCGCCGTGCCGAAGCCGGTGATGATGTTGTCCTTGGCGTCGATGACCGTTCCGGTGACCCGGTGTGATTGGCCGTTCTCGATTCCGGTATCGAGGTTCCGCCAGCGCACGGCGACGCGGTAGGCGCCGCAGCGCTCACCGGTCTGAGTGATCTTCAGCCGGACACCGAACGTTCCGGCCTGCGGCTGCGGCACGGTTTCGGCGTTGATGATCGCGGCGCAGTCGCCGCCACCCGGCATAGCGCGGGTGAGAGTCGGGCTGAAATGGACGACCGGGTCGGTAGGTGAGGCGACGGACGGGGCAGCGAGCCCGACCAACGCAGCACCGGTCACAGCGGCGATGACAACGGAACGACCCGAGAACCGTTGAACCTGCTTGCTTTTCAGCTTCATGTCCAACTTTTCGCGCCGCCGCCGTGGCCCGTTATCCGCGCCCGTGCCCCCAAATACATTGACAGCGAAACTATTCGACGTCAGCATCGGCGGATGCCGCATTGGGTCGCTGTTCTTCCGCAATTCCTGCTGGCCTCGCTGATTCTCGCCGCGCTGCCGGGACCTGCGACCGCCCTGTTCCTCCAGCGCTCGGTGCGGGACGGCCGCGCGGCGGGGCTGGCAGCGGTCGCCGGAAACGAGATCGGCGTACTCGGCTGGAATATCGCCGGTGGCGCGGGGTTGTCGGTGCTGCTGGTCGCCAACCGGTACCTGAACACCGCGATGCATGTGGTCGGCGCGGTGGTGCTGATCTGGCTCGGCGTGCAGGCGTGGCGTGGTGCGCGCAACGACGACGAGTTCGGCAGCACCATGACGAAGCTGCTGCCGTCGGGCCGGACGCCCGGCGCGGCGTTTCGCGCCTCGCTGGTGTCGATCGCGGCGAATCCGAAGGCGGCGGTGTTCGGGTTGACCATCCTGCCGCAGTTCCTGCCGTCCACCGGACCGGTGCTGCCGACCGTCATGGCACTCGTGTTGATCCAGTTGGTGGTCGACACGGCGTGGTGCGTGGGCATCGTGCTGGCCGCCGACCGCGCGGGCGGCTGGCTGCGCCGAACCGGCATCAGGCAGCGGATCGAACGTGTGCTCGGCGCGATCCTGGTCGCGCTCGGCCTCGGTCTCGCGGTGGACGCCCGCTGACCGTCGTTCCCGCGCTGATCCCGTGCATCGGCCCCGCTGCCGGTAGGTTGGTTCCGTGACCGGCCGCATCGCAATCGATGACACTGCCCCGTCCATCGCAGGCGGTCGGCCTGCCAAGGCCGTCGTCGGGGAGGTTTTCCCGGTGCGCACCGTGGTGTGGCGGGAGGGCCACGACGCGGTGGCGGCGACGCTGACCGTGCGCGGGCCGAATTCGTCGCGCCCGATCCGGATCCGGATGACGCCCGATCTCGAGCCGGACGTGTTCAACGCCACCTTCACCCCGAACCTGCCCGGCGCGTGGACCTACCGCATCGAGGGCTGGAGCGATCCGATCGCGACCTGGCGCTCAGCGGTCGAGGCGAAGCTCGCGGTCGGCCAGAACGCCGCGGACCTGGACAACGACCTCGAGCTCGGCGCCCGCCTGCTCGACCGGGCCGCGCAGGCGGTGCCGAAGAAGCAGTTCGAGCGATTGCGCGCGGCGGCCGCCGCCTTGCGCAGCGACGAGCAGCTGCCCGCGCGGGTGGCGCCGGCCTTCGCCGAGGAGATCGCCGAGATCCTGCGCGCGACCCCGTTGCGCGACATGGTCACTCGCGGCCCGCAGCACACCGTGCAGGTGGAACGGCAGCGCGCGCTGTTCGGCTCCTGGTACGAATTCTTCCCGCGCTCCACCGGCGGCCGGGACAAGACCGGCAAGCCGATCCACGGCACGTTCGCCACCGCGGCAAAGGAGTTGCCGCGCATCGCCGGGATGGGTTTCGACGTGGTGTACCTGCCGCCGATCCATCCGGTCGGCGAGGTGAATCGCAAGGGCCGCAACAACACCCTGGTCGCCGAGCCCGGTGATGTCGGGTCGCCGTGGGCGATCGGATCCGAGGACGGCGGGCACGACGCCGTGCACCCGCTGCTCGGCACCGCCGCCGACTTCGCCGAATTCGTCGACACCGCAGCCCAACTCGGTCTCGAGGTGGCCCTCGACCTGGCCTTGCAGTGCGCGCCCGATCATCCGTGGGTGGCCACCCATCCGGAGTGGTTCACCACGCTGCCCGACGGCACCATCGCCTTCGCCGAGAACCCGCCGAAGAAGTACCAGGACATCTACCCGGTCAACTTCGACAACGACCCGGACGGCCTGTACGCCGAGGTGCTGCGCGTGGTCCGGCACTGGATCGAGTTGGGCGTCAAGATCTTCCGCGTCGACAACCCGCACACCAAGCCCGCCGACTTCTGGGAGTGGCTGATCGCCACGGTCCGGCGCACCGACCCGGACGTGCTGTTCCTGTCCGAGGCGTTCACCCGCCCGGCCCGGCTGTACGGGCTCGCGCGCCGCGGTTTCAGCCAGTCCTACACGTATTTCACCTGGCGCGTGGCGAAGTGGGAGCTGACCCAGTTCGGCGAGGAACTGGCGGCCAAGGCGGACGAGGCCAGGCCCAACCTGTTCGTCAACACCCCCGACATCCTGCACGAGAGCCTGCAACACGGCGGCCCGGGCATGTTCGCCATCCGCGCGGTGCTCGCCGCCACCCTCGCACCGACCTGGGGCGTGTACTCCGGCTTCGAGCTGTTCGAGCATCAGGCGGTCCGTCCCGGCAGCGAGGAATACCTGGACTCGGAGAAGTACGAGCTGCGCCCGCGCCCGTTCGCCGAGGCGCTGGCCCGCGGCGAATCGCTGGAGCCGTGGATCACTCGGCTCAACGAGATCCGCCGCGCGCACCCGGCCCTGCAGCAGTTGCGCTGCATCCACTTCCACCACGTCGACAACGACTCGCTGATCGCCTACTCGAAGGTCGATCCGAGCAGCGGCGACGCGGTGCTGGTGGTGGTGAACCTGAACCCGTTCGCCCCCGAATGGGGCATGGTCTCGCTCGACCTGCCCGCCATCGGCCGCGAATGGCACGACCACCCAGTGGTGCTGGACGAGGTCAGCGGCGAGGAATACCACTGGGCCCAAACGAATTACGTGCGCCTGGACCCGTCCGTCGCGGTCGCGCACATCCTCACCCTGCCCCCGGTCGCGCAGCAGGCCCGCACCGAACTCGCCTATCGGAGCACACTGTGAAACGCCGCGATCTGATGCTGCTGGCCGCAGGCACCCACGGCGACCCGCACACCGTGCTCGGCGCGCACCCGCATCCGGACGGCACGCAGATCAGTGTGCTGCGCCCGCACGCGGAGTCGGTCGCCGCGCGCGTCGGCGGCGCCGACCATCCGCTGAAGTCGTTGGGGCACGGCATTTTTGCCGGCGTTGTCCCCTACCCCGACCTCATGGACTACCGCATCGTCACCACCTATCAGGGAGGCCAGACCATTCTCTCCGCCGACGGCTACCGCTTCCTGCCGACGGTCGGCGAACTGGACCTGCACCTGATCGGCGAGGGCCGCCACGAACGACTCTGGGACGTGCTCGGCGCGCACCCGCGGCACTACACCACCCTCGACGGCGACGTGGACGGCACCTCGTTCGCCGTGTGGGCGCCGAATGCGCGCGGCGTCACCGTGATCGGCGACTTCGACGGATGGAGCGGCAACACCGCACCGATGCGCGCGCTCGGCACCTCCGGCGTCTGGGAGGTCTTCGTTCCCGGCGTCGGGCCCGGCGCCCTGTACAAGTTCCGCGTGCACGGCGCGGACGGCCGCACCATCGACCACGCCGACCCGATGGCCTTCGCGACCGAACTGCCGCCCGCCACCGCCTCGGTGGTGACCGAGAGCCAGCACACCTGGGACGACCAGGCCTGGCTCGACACCCGCGCGAGCACCGACCCGACCCAGGCGCCGATGAGCGTCTACGAGGTACACCTCGGTTCCTGGCGCCCCGGCCTCGGCTATCGCGAATTGGCCGACCAGCTGGTCGATTACGTGCAGGCCACCGGCTACACGCACATCGAACTGCTGCCCATCGCCGAGCACCCATTCGGTGGTTCCTGGGGCTATCAGGTCACCTCGTACTACGCCCCCACCGCGCGCTTCGGCACCCCGGACGACTTCCGCGCCTTCGTCGATCGACTGCACAAAGCGGGCATCGGCGTGCTGCTCGACTGGGTCCCCGCGCACTTCCCGCGCGACGAATGGGCGCTGGCCCGCTTCGACGGCACCCCGCTCTACGAGCACGCCGACCCGCGCCGCGGCGAGCAACTCGACTGGGGCACCTACGTTTTCGACTTCGGCCGGCCCGAGGTGCGCAACTTCCTGGTGGCCAACGCGCGCTACTGGATCGAGGAATTCCACATCGACGGCCTGCGCGTCGACGCCGTCGCCTCCATGCTGTACCTGGATTACTCACGCCCCGAAGGGGGTTGGGAGCCGAACGTGTACGGCGGCCGGGAAAACCTGGAGGCCGTCGACTTCCTCCAGGACCTGAACAACACCGTGCACCGCCACCATCCCGGCGTGGTCACCATCGCCGAGGAGTCCACCAGCTGGCCCGGCGTCACCCGCGGCACCGACGTCGGCGGCCTCGGCTTCACCATGAAATGGAACATGGGCTGGATGCACGACACCCTCGGCTTCCTGCAGCGCGACCCGATCCACCGCTCCTGGCACCACAACGAGATCACGTTCTCGGCCATGTACGCGTGGAGCGAGAACTTCGTGCTGCCGATCAGTCACGACGAGGTGGTGCACGGCAAGGGCACGCTGTGGACCCGGATGCCCGGCGACGACTTCGCCAAAGCCGGCGGGGTGCGCGCACTTCTGGCCTACATGTGGGGTCATCCGGGCAAGCAGCTGCTGTTCATGGGCCAGGACTTCGGCCAGTTCCGCGAGTGGTCCCACGATCGCGGACTGGACTGGGCGGAGCTGGACAACCCACTGCACCAAGGGATCACGACCGCGGTGCGCGACCTCAACGCCGTCTATCGCGCCCATCCCGCGCTGTGGAGCCAGGACACCACCCCCGGCGGCTACTCCTGGATCGAGGCGAACGACCAGGCGAACAACGTGCTGGCGTTCCTGCGCTACGGCGCGGACGGATCCGTGGTCGCGTGCGTCTACAACTTCTCCGGCGCGGTGCACGGCGAGTACCGGGTCGGCCTGCCCTTCGCCGGAACGTGGACGGAGATCCTGAACACCGATGCCGCCGAATACGGCGGCTCCGGCATCGGCAATCTGGGTGCGGTCAAGGCCACCGACGAGGGCTGGCACGGTCGTCCCGCGTCAGCCACCATCGCGTTGGCCCCGAACAGCGCCGTCTGGCTGGCTCCGAACAGCTGAGCCGGTCCCGGACCGCCGAGTCAGTACAGCGCGGCGGCGAGCTTGCGGCGCGCGGCGACCACGAACGGCTCGGCCTGGTCGAACAATTCGAAGAGTTCGAGCAGCCGGGTGCGGGCCTTGGTCCGGTCGTCGCCCGCCGAGCGCTTGACCACGCCGATGAGCCGATCGAACGCGGCGTCCGGCTGCTGGTTGAGCATCTCCACGTCGGCGGCGTCCAGCGCGGCGTCCACATCGGCGGGGTCGGCGTCGGCGGTCGCGATCGCGGACTCCGGAAGCACCTGCGCGCGAGTCAGGAACCGCAGCTGACGCAGTGCGCCCTTGGCCTCTTCGTTGCCCGGCTCCGCGGCGATGATCGCCTCGTAGGCGGCCTCGGCGCCGGCCATGTCGCCCTGTTCGAGCGCGGTCTCCGCGGCGACGAACCGCGGATCCTCCGGCGCTTCCTCGGGCTCTTCGCCGCCGGGCAGCTTGCCGGCCACCGCGTCGATGACCGCGCTCAGCCACTGCCGGACCTGCGCCTCGGGCTGCGCGCCCTGGAAGTCGGCGAGCGGCTGCCCGCCGGCGACCGCGATCACGGTCGGAATGCCCTGCACGCCGAACGCCTGCGCGATCCGCATGTTCGCCTCGGCCTCGACGGTGGCCAGATCCCAGGCGCCGCCGCTCTCGCCGACCAGGCGCTCCAGCGTCCGGACCAGCTCGACGCTGCCCGGGCTACGCTGCGAATACAGCGCGACGACCACCGGCACCTGCACCGAGCGGCGTAGCACCTTGGTCTCGAAGTTCGCCTCGTTCACCGCGTAGTCGCCGCCCCCGGCCGCACTGGGTGCGCCGGCGGGCGGTTGCTTCAGACCGGAGAGATCAACTGCCCCGGACATGGCGGCGACAGCGGCTGGCGAAGGGCGGCGTGCGGCAGGTCGAGTCACGGTTTCCAGTTTGTCACGACGTGGCGGCGGCCGGGGCTCCGGAGTCGGCAGAAACCGCGTTGCTCAGCTCGCCGAGCTTGCCCGAACGGACGGCCCAGATCTCGAACACCACGGTGAAGAACGGCGGGATGCTGGACAGCAGCGCGAGCACCGTGGTCAGCGCGTTCCAGCCCAGCTCACGCGCGGCCATGATGGCGGCGATCACGAACAGCACGAAGATGATGCCGTGCGTCATGCCGAACACCTTGACCGGCCACAGCACCGGCTCGGGGAGGCGCTTGAACACCATGCCGACGATCAGGAAAACCCAGGAGATCGCCTCGAGCACCGCGATGAAACGAAACCGCTTCGCGACGCTGCTCAGGTCGAAGACATTGCCCATGCGCACCATTGTGCCGGATGCACTACGACGTGTCGTAGTGGGGCGAGTCACATCGTGCGGGCTCGACTCGAGCGTCGACACCGCGAAAGCCGGGACCGGAGTGCGGCTTTCGTCCGAATACGGCACAGCCCCCGCGAAACGCGTTCGCAGGGGCTGTGGCGAGAAACTCGGTTACACGCGCACGATCAGCGCGTCGCCCTGACCACCGCCGCCGCACAGCCCGGCCGCGCCGACGCCGCCACCGCGCCGCTTCAGCTCCAGCACCAGGTGCAGCAGGATGCGCGCGCCGGACATGCCCAGCGGGTGCCCGATGGCGATCGCGCCGCCGTTGACGTTGACCTTCGCCGGGTCGATGCCCAGCTTGCGGGTCGAGGCGACGCCGACCGCGGCGAACGCCTCGTTGATCTCCACCAGATCCAGGTCGGCCGGCGAAATGCCTTCGCGCGCACACGCCTTCGCGATGGCGTTGGCCGGCTGATCCTGCAGCGTCGAGTCCGGACCGGCGACCACGCCGGCCGCGCCGATCTCGGCGATCCAGCTCAGGCCCAGCTCCTCGGCCTTGGCCTTGCTCATCACCACGACCGCGGCCGCGCCGTCGGAGATCTGCGAGGCGGTGCCCGCGGTGATGGTGCCGTCCTTGCGGAACGCCGGACGCAGCTTGGCCAGCGACTCCGCGGTGGTGTCCGCGCGGATGCCCTCGTCGGCGGCGATCACCAGCGGGTCACCCTTGCGCTGCGGCACCGAGACCGGGACCACCTCGTCGTCGAACACGCCGTTCTTCCAGGCCGCGGCCGCGCGCTGGTGCGAGGCCGCGGCGAACGCGTCCTGCTCCTCGCGGCTGACCGGCTCGGTGTCGTTGCGCTGTTCGGTCAGCGCGCCCATCGGCTGATCGGTGAAGATGTCGTGCAGGCCGTCGTAGGCCATGTGGTCACGCAGCGTGACGTCGCCGTACTTGAACCCCTCGCGGCTCTTCTCCAGCAGATGCGGGGCCTGGCTCATCGACTCCTGGCCGCCGGCCACCACGACCTCGTACTCGCCGGCCCGAATCAGCTGATCCGCCAACGCGATCGCGTTGATTCCGGACAAACACACCTTGTTGACCGTCAGCGCGGGCACGTCCATCGGAATGCCCGCGGCGGCCGCCGCCTGCCGGGCCGGGATCTGGCCCGCGCCCGCGGTGAGCACCTGGCCCATGATGACGTAGTCGACCTGCTCGGGCGCGACGCCGCCCTTTTCCAGCGCGGCCTTGATGGCGAAGCCGCCGAGATCGGAACCGCTGAAGTCCTTGAGGCCGCCGAGCAGCCGACCGACCGGGGTACGTGCACCGGAGACGATCACGGAAGTGGTCACAGCAGCCTCGCTATCTTGTTTCGCAGGATTCCGTACTCCACGGTAACCGCTGTGCCCAACTTGCCGGTACGCAGGTAACGGCTACCTTCGAGTAGTGAGCAACGTTATGGATTCGGCCGATTTCATCCCCGCGGACTACGTCGTCGCCGTCGATCACGTCGGTGTCGCCGTGCCCGACCTGGATGTCGCGGTTGCCTGGTATGCCGAGAATCTCGGCATGATCGAGACCCATCGCGAGGTCAACGATGCCCAGGGCGTGCACGAGGCGATGTTGTCGCTGCCCGGCGCCCCCGATCGCGGCACTGCCCTGCAGTTGCTGGCTCCGCTCAACGAGGAGTCGACCATCGCCAAGTTCATCGACCGTAACGGGGCGGGCCTGCAGCAACTGGCCTACCGGGTGACCGACATCGATGCCGTCTCCGCGCACCTGCGCGCGCGGGGTCTGCGTTTGCTGTACGAGGCGCCGAGGCCTGGAACAGCGGATTCTCGCATCAATTTCATCCATCCCAAGGATGCTGGCGGTGTGCTGATCGAGTTGGTCGAGCCGAACGCGAATGTTACGCACTAGTATCAAGATCGGGCGGGAAAAACTCTTCGGAATCACATTCGCGGTCGAGTCACCATCAGGTCTCTGTAGGCTGTAGTTTGTGTGCCATGTCGTCACCTGAGTCCGATCGCAATCGCTTCGTTGCACTGCCCTTCACCGTTGTGCGCAAGGGTTATGCGCAAGACGAGGTACGCAACTACTTCGACCGCTTCGACGCCGAACTAAGGGTCACCGCTACCGACCGGGATGCTGCTGCGGCACAAGCCCGTAACCTCGCGAGCCAGCTCGAGGATGCGCGTGACGAGATCGACGAGCTCCGCAAGGAGGTCGACCGACTCTCGGTGCCGCCCACCACCGCGGAAGGCATGTCCGACCGCATCTCCCGCATGCTGCGGCTGGCCTCCGACGAGGCCTCCGAGGTCCGTGCCCTGGCACAGGCCGAGGCCGCGGAAATGGTGTCGATCGCGGAGCAGCAAGCCACCGAGATGCGTGGCAAGTACGAGTCGTTGCTGGCCGAAACCAAGGAAAAGCGCGAGGCGCTCGAGATCGAGTTCGAGCAGACCCTGGCCAACGCGCGCACCGAGTCCGCCAAGATCATCGAAGCCGCGCAGGCCGAGGCCGACCGCCTGGGCAAGGAAGCCGATGCCAAGCGCAAGGCGACCCAGCAGGACTTCGAGGTCACCATGGCCGAGCGGCGCACCAAGCTCACCCGCGCCATGGAGGAGCTGGAGGCCACCAGCCGCGCCGAGGCCGCACAGCGGATCAAGGACGCGACCGACGAGGCCAACCGCCTCATCACCTCCGCGACCCAGACCTCCGAGCGCAAGATCGCGCACGCGAAGGAACTGGCCGAGGAAATGCGCGTGCTGCGTGGACGCGTGCTCGCCCAGCTGCTCGGCATCCGCGGCCAGCTCGACTCGGTCCCCGCGATGCTCGCCGCGGTCAACCGGGAAAGCGAACTGCTGGACGGTGTTCCGGATCAGCGCAAGATCGGCAACAACACCAAGCAGGTCTCCGGTTCCAGCCGCAAGGCCATCTCCGAGGCTGCCTCCGAGGAAGACGACATCGTCGACGAGGAGCGCGAGAACGCCGACATCAGCAACTAATCTCGGCGGGCCACGCGGCGACTAGCGCAGTACCCCAACCGAATTCAACCCAAGGCCGCCCCGACACCGGGGCGGCCTTACTAATTCCCGGAGCCTTCGGGCGTTGCTTACCCGGAATCGCCTGCACCAACCGGACTTTGGGCATGAACATCACGTATCGGGCGAATCGCCTCGCTGGCAACGATATTCGGGCGAACTGCGGAATGACCCGGCGCGACACGGACATTCAGGATGAAGGGCTCCGTCGACGCCGAGCCGGCGATCTGGCCTACGACCAGCGTCGGGTGATACCCCGCGTCTGCCGCCCGTTCCAGCAACCACTGTGCCAGTGCCTGCGGTCGTCCTCGCCGCCGTCCGCGGCCCAGGCGACGATGTGCGCCACGCCGAGGGCGATTTCGTGGTCACACCCCGGGCAGCGGTAGGTCTTCACCGCACGGGACCCTGGGATGGTGCGGACGACGTACGTCTCGTCGCCGTCGGGCCCGGCCTCGGTCCGGCCGAAGACATCACCGAGCGGCGCGCCGCCCGTGCGCGAGCGGCCCGTGTGACCGTCTGCGCGCGGTTTACGACGAGGCATGCTCCCCAGACTATTCCCCGGTCGCCGACGCCTTTACCCGGCCGGTCCGTCCGACGTGCTGGTTTGCCGAATGCGATCGGCAGGTCGGTTGGTTCGCCCTGCCGTTCTCAGGTTGATATGGCACAGTAGGGCACCGCCCGCAACACCTTTTCCGCCGCACGCCGCGATCAGTTTCGCAGCAAAATCACAGGGAATACCCTGATCGAGCGCAGCGGAGAACTCGATCATGGAGAGATACCGCACAGACACGGAGGTACGCATGGCCGTCGCCACGATCACGGACGACCCGGCAACGGTCGTCGGTCCTCGCTGGTGGCGACCGCGGGTGCCCGCGACCGTCGGCTATCTGACCGCGCTGGTCATCGTCACGTCGATCTTCTCCGTGCTGAGCGACTCCGCCCAGTCGAAGGTGGTGCTGCACGCCAGCACCAATCTGCACAACCTGCTCCAGGGCCGCGTGGTCACGCTGCTGTCCAGCGCGCTGGTCATCGGCGACGTCGGCACCGCCTGGCTGATCATGCCGCTGCTCGCCTGCCTGCTCGGGCTGGCCGAGCTGCGCTTCGGCGCGCTGCACATGGTGCGCGTCTTCCTGGCCGGGCACATCGGCGCGACGCTGCTCGTGGCCGGCGGGCTCTGGGTGGCCGTCGAATTCGACTGGCTGCCCGCGAGTGTGCGCTGGAGCGAGGACGTCGGCATCAGCTACGGCTCGATGGCCTTGATCGGCGCCCTGGTATTCGTCGTGCCGAACCGGCTGCGGATCGCCTGGGCCGCAGTGTGGTTCACCGCCGCGATCGGCGGCGTGCTGCTCGGGCAGACCTTCACCAACGTCGGGCACCTGCTGGCCTTCTGCATCGGCACGGCCGTCGGCTACGGCATGATCCGGACCAAGACGCCGGTCACTCGCCGATTCACCCGGGTCGAGCAGGCCCTGCTCACCACCAGCGCGGTCCTGGCCGCGGCAATCCTGTTGGGCTGACGACAAGCTCCCGCACCCGGTCACCTACAGTGCTGGGGTGCGCCTAGTGATTGCTCGCTGTCAGGTCGACTACGTGGGGCGACTCACCGCCCATCTCGCGATGGCCCGCCGCTTGCTCTTGGTGAAAGCGGACGGCTCCGTCCTCGTGCACTCCGACGGCGGCTCGTACAAGCCGCTGAACTGGATGAGCCCGCCGTGCTGGCTGGAGGAGCGCGGCGCCGCCGACATCCCCGATGGCGCGAAGGCGCTCTGGGTGGTCACCAACAAGGCCGGCGAGGAACTCCGCATCACCATCGAGGACATCGAGCACGACTCCTCGCACGAACTGGGCGTCGACCCCGGCCTGGTGAAAGACGGTGTGGAAGCCCACCTTCAGGTCCTGCTCGCCGAGCACGTGACCAACCTCGGCCCCGGCTACACCCTCATCCGCCGCGAATACATGACCGCCATCGGCCCGGTAGACCTGCTCTGCCGCGACGCCGACGGCGGCACCGTCGCGGTCGAGATCAAACGCCGCGGCGAGATCGACGGCGTCGAACAACTCACCCGCTACCTCGAACTCCTCAACCGCGACCCCCTGCTCGCCCCGGTGGCCGGCGTCTTCGCCGCCCAGCAGATCAAGCCGCAGGCCCGCACCCTCGCCGAAGACCGCGGAATCCGCTGCCTCGTCCTCGATTACGACGCCCTGCGGGGTACGGAGAGCACCGAGTTCCGGTTGTTCTGAACGGCGGCGCCCGTCGAGACGGGCGCCGGCCGGTCCCGAACGATCAAGCGGCCCTTGCCTTGTCGGCGAGCCCCGCATGGTCGACGTACCAGTCGATCAGCGAGCGCAGATAGTCCACGTCCATCGGGAAGTGGATGGCCGCGCCGTACTGTTCGGCGACATCCTGCGCGAAAGACTTGGTGCCACCGCCCTGGGCCGGATAAAACCCCATGGTGCGGTCGAGTCGGCGCTCGATCGCGGTGAGGCTACTCGGGCAGGTGACGAATTCGAGCTCGCGCACACCTGCCGTGGCCGCCACAACCGACACGACATCCCCGACCGACGGGGCCGACCCGTTCGTCAGATGCACGATCCCGGCCGCGAACCCCGGCCGCAGGGACAGCGAAACTGCCTGCTGCACAACGAGATCGATCGGAACAAGATTGATCTCCGCGGTCGGGTCGACGCAGGCGCCCACCCGCTTCGGCAGGAATCGCGCACCGAGGATTCGCTCCGCACACCGCTCGAACCGCATGCACTCGCGAACCAGTCCGTACCGCCCGGTGAAGTTGGTCGCCGACAACGTCCGGCTGTGCCCGACAACGACACTCGGGCGCCAAATGCAGGTCGACATCGAGTCACGCTCCGCCACAAGGTGTTCCGCGGCGATCTTGCTCAGTTGGTACCTGCTGCGGTCCTCGAACCTGAGCGACGCCGCACAGTGCCACACGTCGGTGATTTCCCGGGCCGGCAGTTGGCCGACGACCGCCGCCGAGGTGAGGTCGCCGGCTCGCAGCGCCGACAGGCAACGCTGCTCGGCCGCCGAGTCGCCGTCGCGCACCAGCAGGTGGATCGGTGCGTCCGTCTTTTCCAGCAGTTCCAGGGTCAGCGCGGCACCGACGACCGGTCGCTCCGGTCAACAGATATTCGATCGACCGGTGGTCGGCATCTCCGCTCCTTCCCTAGGTATCGGGGGAACGAGGGGAACCACCAGTTCCAGCGGCCCATGATCTGCATCAACGCGGGCACCAGGACGAGCCGGATCACGGTCGCGTCGATGATCAAGGCCATGGCGATGGCGAATCCGAACACGCGCAGGCCGCTGATGTCGGAAACCAGCAGACTGCCGAAGGCAACCGCGAGAATCGCCGCGGCCAGTGAAATCGGCCGGGCCGTGCGTTGCAGACCGGTCGAGACCGAGCCACGGTTGTCGCCAGTGGCCTGAT
>NZ_VXLC01000080.1 GCF_008704205.1 Nocardia colli
ACCTCCTTTCTAAGGAGCACATCTCCACGACGCTTCACACAGGTGACAGTGGTTGTGGCAGAGACCGTTTCGGAAACATTCGTTTTCCGGCGGACGCTCATGGGTGGAACACTGACTACTTCTCACGCGAATGGTTGATCCTCAGCGATCGACCGCGAGAGATATATCGGCACACTGTTGGGTCCTGAGAGAACACATTCTCTCTAGGCAATATGACGATCCGGGAGAGTCTCCCTGATACCGCCGGCGGTTCCGCCGGGCCGGTCTTGGAATCAAACTTTTTCGGGTGTGTTGTTTGAGAACTGCACAGT
>NZ_VXLC01000009.1 GCF_008704205.1 Nocardia colli
GTCGAGACCGAGCCACGGTTGTCGCCAGTGGCCTGATACTCCTCCTGGATTCGACGAACGAGGAACAACTCGTAGTCCGTCGACAAACCGAACAGCACCACGAACACGATCAGCGGCACCTGCGGCCAGATAAACCTGGGCTCCGCCGAGCCCGATACCGCGTCTTGGAACAGCAGAACGGTCAGTCCGAACGCGGCGCAGGTCGCAAGCAGGCTCATCAGGATCGCCTTCAATGGCAGTACCAGGCTGCGCAGGACGACGACCAGCACACCGAACATCATCGCCAGTACACAGCCGACCACCCACCACAGCTTGGCCGAGGTCTCGGCGAGCAGATCGGTAATGAAAGCACTCGATCCACCGACCAGCACCGGCGGTCCGGGCGGCGCGGCGGCGGGGGCGATCTGCGTGCGGATCCGTTGCACCAGTTGGACCACCGCGGGCGAGTCGGGCAACTGCCGCGGGATGACGAGCACCGCGGTGAGATCGACACCATTGTCTAGCGGGCTGGCCGCAGCAACCTGGGCATCCGCACGCAAAGCGGCCAGCAGCGGCCCGGTGTCCGGCTCGTCGGTGCCGGCTTCGCGCCGCAACAGGACATAGATGGCGCTGGTCAGCCCCGGCACGTCGCGATCAACGATCTCGTGGCCCAGTCGATCCGGAGTGCCGGCCAAGGCCTGACGTTCCAGGTTGATGCCCAGCGTCAGGTCGGGCATGGGCGTGGCCGCCAGCAGTAGGCCCGCGGTGGCGGCGATGGCGTACGGCCAGGGGCGGCGCATCAAATGTCCGGCCCATCGAGCCAGACGCCCATTCGACGGACTGTCGGTGCGCGGTGGGTACCGCGACATCCAACCGGGTTGCCACTCGAGCCACCGAGTAAGGACGGCGAGAACGGCAGGCAACAACGACATCGAGGCGATCAGCGCGACCGTAACCACGACCAGCACACCGAATGCGGCCTGCGCGAACACATGCCAGCGCACCAGGAACAAACTCGTGCAGGCCAGCAGCAAGATCAAACCCGAATACAGCACGGTTCGTCCGGTGGTCGCCGCGGCGGTGCCGATGGCTTGCTCCGGGCAGGCGCCGGCCGCCAGTTCCTCCCGATAGCGGTTCGTCACGAACAACGCGTAGTCGATGCCGATGCCGAGCCCGACGGCGTTCACACCGACCAGCAGCATGCCGTCGACTCGGAACACCCCAGTGAACACCGCGAACAGTCCCAGTGTGGTCAGCACCGACGCGGCCGCGATCACCATGGGGACCACGACAGCGACCGGAGCGCGCAGACCGAGCAGCAGCAGCACTATCGCCGCGGGGATCGCGACGAGTTCGATGTGCAGCAGATCCGCGATCTCGGCGCGCTGCGCCGACTCACCGAACGCCGACACCCCGACCAGATACGCCCGCACCGAGTCGCCCGATGCCGCGCGGGTGGCCTCGTCGATCGCTGCCTGCTGTGCTGGTATCCGGTCCTGGCGTTCCCGATCCGTGCCGGAGGTGCCCACCAGCAGGTATGCGGTGTGCTCGTCGTGGAATAGCGGGCGCAGCGGTTCCAGTGTGTCGGCCATCGCGGACACCGGTTTCGAATCGCCAACCAGCGGAAGCACTATCGCCCCGTCGATGCCCTCCTGGCGGCCGAGCGCCCGTATCGCCGCGCTGATCGCTCTGTGGAAGACCGGATCGGTGGAGCGCTGAGCCGGGGAATTCAGCACTGCGATCATGGGGTCGTTGCCCAGCGACGGAAAACCCCGCGCCAGAACCTCGGTGGCCCGTTGCGATTCGGCGCCAGAGACCTCGACCGGCGGCGAGACCACCGATCCCAGCAGCTGCGGCAGGCCGAATAGGCCGATGGCCATCGCGATGAGCCACCCCGCGAAGACCCGCCGGCGATGCCGGGCCATGACGATGGCGAGACGCGCCAACACATCCGTGCGCTCTCCGGGCACAGGTCACCCCTTTGTCAGGACGAGATTCTGCCGAGCACCGCGCTGATCGATACTCGACGCGATGGGCTGATCCGCACGGATCAGGCCATCGCGTCGAACCGCTACCGGCCCTTCATCGTGGCGACGATATTCGTCACCTTGAAGATCCCCTGGGGCACGGTCGCACAATCGGTCAGCTTCACCCCTTGGATGTCCCCTTCGGCCGTGATGGATGCCTCCTCACCATCGCCGTCCTTGGCCTTGTCGTTCGCCTTTGCAGTCCACTTCGCATCGTTGAGCGGGGCGGTGACGACGACCGAGCCGGCCTGAGACTTCTCGATCGTCGTCTCGCCGTTTTCTTCGACCTCCACTTCGGCCTCGCCGATCTTCGCCGAAATCTCGCAGGCGTCGCCCTTTTTAGCGATGGCCACCTTTCCCGACCTGCCGAGGGGTTCGTCAGGGTTCTTCTGCTCCCTCGGGCACCTCGACTTCTCACTTCCGGATTCTTTGGTGAATCCGCCCCCGAGGAAGGCCGCCCCGACGATCACACCGTCATCGTTCTCGGCGATCGAGACGGTGCCTTTACCTCCGGTGCACTTGAGGTCTTCCGAGGCCTCCGGCCCGTCGCCGCCCTCAGCCGTCGAGGCCGGCGCGCAGATAGTGCTGTAGCCGAGTACCGAGGTCGCCAGCACCCCGGCGGCGAGGAGGGCCGAAATCCGTGGCCCGGTCACACGTTTGATTGTCATCGCAAACCTTTCCATCGACTGTGCGGTCATTCCATCTGGAATGGTCACCTAGCATTCGTCGCTGGCGCGCATCCGGATGGAAGCAATCAAGGCAGATTTGTTCGGGCACAAGGAGATCGATGGCTTCGGCGCGCTGGGCCGTAAACGCAAGAAGACCCCCAACAATGTTGGGGGTCTTCTGCAATGATGTTCCGGCGGTGTCCTACTCTCCCACACCCTGTCGAGTGCAGTACCATCGGCGCTGGCAGGCTTAGCTTCCGGGTTCGGAATGGGACCGGGCGTTTCCCTGCCGCTATGGCCGCCGTAACTCTATGAAACTATCCACACAGCAGCGCTGACAATCAGCCACGAAACCCCTGCCTGAGCAAGGATATTCGCAGACATGATGTCTGCTGCAGTGTCTGTGTGTTGTTTCAGATACCGCACAGTG